>NC_008577.1 GCF_000203935.1 Shewanella sp. ANA-3
ACTTAAAAATCCATATGAAATGAGGAGCTTTAAGCCTGTTATTCTTTGATTATTTTGAGTAAATGTCTTTGCTCATCGAGTCTAGGCACTTGGAGTTCGATGGTTTCGGTCACCACAAATCCAGCGGGGATTTGTTGCATCTCTTCATCACTCAGTAGTCCCTTGAGCGCATAAAATTGTCCATGCTCGGCAGGCAAGTGATGGCACCATGTCAACATATCATGGATTGAGGCAAAGGCGCGGCTGAGCACTCCATCGAACTTTTGCTCGGGTTGATAGGCCTCGACTCGGCTTTCTATCGAACTAATATTGTGGATCCCGAGTTCAAAGGCCACTTGCTTTTGAAAACGGATACGTTTGCCTAAGCTATCGAGCAGCACAAAGGTTTTATCTGGATTCATAATCGCTAAGGGAATGCCGGGCAGCCCAGGGCCAGTACCTACATCGATAAAGCGCTCACCCTGCAAATGGGGCGACACCACTAAGCTGTCCATGATATGACGGACAAGCATCGCCTCAGGATCTCTTACCGAAGTTAGGTTATAGGCTTTATTCCATTTGTTGAGCATGCCAACAAAATCAAGCAGTTGTTTTTTCTGCTCAGCCGTGGCGGGCAGATTAATTTCGGCTAAATAGGCCTCTAACTGGGCAGATAACACTGAACAACCTCAATAAAGATACGATTATAAACTCGCTGGCTATTATGAAGCCCTGAAACGTCGAAGGGAAGCCTGAATGCTTCCCTTCTGCGACCAAACTGGCGATTAAGCTAGCTTTTACGCGCTCTTGCGTAATAAACCGCGTTTTTTCAGATGCACCAGCAGAATTGAAATCGCTGCTGGCGTAATCCCTGAGATACGCGATGCTTGGCCAATAGTTTCGGGCTTATGGCTATTTAACTTAGCAATAACCTCATTTGAAAGCCCTGGAACCTCTTTGTAATCAAGGTTCAATGGCAAACCAGTGTTCTCATTGCGTACCGCTTTGTTGATCTCTTCCTGCTGACGTTGGATATAGCCAGAGTACTTCACTTGGATCTGTACTTGCTCGGCTGCGAGTGGATCGGCAAGTCCTGGACCAAAACCTTCAATCTGCATCAACTTGCTGTAATCCATTTCTGGACGACGCAGCAACTCTTCAAACGACGCTTCACGGGAGATAGGCGTGTTTAAATGCGGATTTAACACTGGCACCAATGGTGAATTTGGATGGATCCATTGGCTACGTAGACGTTGCAGTTCTAACTCGATCGATTCCATTTTTTCACTGAAAGAGGCCCAACGCGCATCATCCACCAGACCCAGTTCACGACCTTTTGCGGTTAAACGCAGGTCGGCGTTGTCTTCACGCAGCAATAGGCGGTATTCAGCGCGGCTGGTAAACATGCGGTAGGGTTCTTTAGTCCCTAAGGTTGATAAATCGTCAACCAATACACCTATGTAGGCTTCATCACGGCGAGGACACCAAGCTTCTTTGCCCTGAACCTGCAGTGCAGCGTTCATCCCCGCGAGTAAACCTTGGGCGCCGGCTTCTTCATAACCCGTGGTACCGTTGATTTGGCCCGCGAAGAACAAACCATTGATGGTTTTGGTTTCTAACGAGTTTTTAAGATCCCTTGGATCGAAATAATCATACTCAATCGCATAACCTGGGCGAACAATCTCAGCATTTTCCATACCTTGGATCGAACGAACCAGATTTAACTGCACATCGAAAGGCAAGCTGGTGGAAATACCGTTAGGGTAGATCTCGTTGGTGTTTAAGCCTTCGGGTTCGATAAAGATCTGGTGTGATGATTTATCTGAAAAACGATGGATCTTGTCTTCGATAGAAGGGCAGTAACGTGGACCAATCCCTTCGATCACGCCTGAATACATCGGGCTGCGATCTAAGCCTCCACGAATAATATCGTGTGTCTTTTCATTGGTATGGGTGATCCAACAAGAAATTTGTTTCGGGTGATGGCTTACATCGCCCATAAACGACATCACAGGTAATGGCGTGTCGCCTTTCTGCTCAGTCATCTGGGTAAAATCGATGGTATTGGCATCGATACGTGGTGGCGTACCCGTTTTTAAGCGGCCAACACGGATTGGCAACTCACGTAAACGGTGGGCGAGTGCGATAGATGGTGGATCACCAGCACGACCGCCACTGTAGTTTTCTAAACCAATGTGAATTTTACCACTGAGGAAAGTCCCCGCGGTTAAGACCACTGCAGGCGCTTCGAAGGCTAAGCCCATTTGGGTCACTACGCCGACTACGCGATCGTTATCAACCACCAGATCATCAACGGCTTGTTGGAAAATACGTAAGTTGGCTTGGTTTTGCAGAATATTTTGGATCTTCTGACGATACAAAGCGCGATCAGCCTGAGCACGAGTCGCTCTTACTGCTGGACCTTTGCTCGAGTTTAGGGTTCTAAATTGGATCCCTGCATAGTCGGTTGCGATCGCCATTGCACCGCCTAAGGCATCGATTTCTTTTACCAGATGACCTTTGCCAATACCGCCGATCGCAGGATTGCATGACATTTGGCCTAAAGTATCAAGATTATGCGTCAGCAATAATGTCTTAGAGCCCATTCTTGCTGCAGCCAATGCGGCTTCAGTTCCGGCATGACCACCACCTACAACAATAACATCAAACCGTTCATGAAAATGCATGACCCTACCTTTAGTAACTTAAGAGACCCAACGTGAGCCGATCATTTTAGCATTTGCTTTGAATGAGGTGAATGATCATTTTTAGAAAATGGATCCATAGGATCGGGACTAATAGATCTTAAGATCTTTATATAGATCTTCTTACTATGTTTACTATTAGGATCGCACTTTCCTGTGGGTAAGCTTATTTTCTTATTTATATCAAACAGTAACGAGCTTTTATTCTTGTGATCTAGCCGAGATCTACTGCCAGAAAAGGTGGGGATAGATCGGCTATTTATCCACAAGGGGGATCTTTAAGCAGATCAGCTTGTGAATAGCACAGAGGTTGATCAGATCTAAATAATACCTTATCCACAAAAATATACATTAAAGTAGTTTTTTGTGGATAAATAGGGTCTAAACTGTGGGTGGTTTGGTATGTTTTCCAAAAGAGGATCTTAAATTTGATCTTGCCATTGTGCTAACCACGCTAAAGCTGGGTCTTCTGGCACTGGATCCTGTTGTACATCGATCTGGATCTTATCCACAATGACTTTTGCCCCGCTGTATTCCAGCGCTTCAACTAACTTTTCTGGGCCTTGGCAAAAGGTGTCATAACTTGAGTCGCCAATCGCACATAAGGCGAACTGAACTTGGGTCAGATCCGGTGTGTTTAGCAGCAGTTCTTTATTAAATGGCTGCAAATTGTCGGGCAGATCGCCGGCGCCATGGGTCGACGAAACGATGATCCAAAGGGGATATGATTGCAATTCATCCAATGTTGGACTCAAAAAGGTATCGACTTCATGGCCTAATGGAGTGAGCTGGGCCTGCATTTCATCCGCTATATATTCACTGCTGCCGAGGGTGGTGCCGACTAATATCGCGATCTTGGTCATTGTTACTGCTCTCTATGGTCGTTAATTTCTATCATTTTTGGGGCTTACATCTACTTACAGTGTTTTGCTGTATAAATTTACTCACTATTGATTTGCAGTCTGCTAGTATCTTTGGCTGCAATCGAGGTTTTATACCTATGACTGTAAATTTTTATAACAATTATAATAGGATAACAGATGACTACTCCTGCCGATGCGCCAAAGTGGCCACGCCAAATACCCTATATTATTGCCAGTGAAGCGTGTGAGCGTTTCAGTTTTTATGGCATGCGCAACATTCTAACACCATTCTTGATGACGGCACTTTTGCTCTCTATTCCCGAAGATCTTCGCGGAGCGGTGGCAAAGGATGTGTTCCATTCGTTCGTCATTGGGGTGTATTTTTTCCCCTTACTCGGTGGTTGGATTGCAGATAGATTCTTTGGTAAGTACAACACTATTCTGTGGTTAAGCTTACTTTACTGTGTGGGCCATGCGTTTTTGGCAATTTTTGAGCACAGTGTGCAAGGCTTTTACACCGGCTTATTTTTAATTGCCTTAGGTTCAGGCGGGATTAAACCTTTAGTTTCTTCGTTTATGGGCGATCAGTTTGATCAGAGTAACAAGTCTTTGGCGCAAAAGGCCTTCGATATGTTCTATTTTACGATCAACTTTGGGTCCTTCTTCGCATCCTTATCTATGCCATTGTTACTCAAGAATTTTGGCGCAGCTGTGGCTTTCGGGATCCCCGGTGTGTTGATGTTTATCGCCACGGTATTTTTCTGGTTAGGCCGCAAACGTTATGTGCATATGCCGCCAGAACCAAAGGATCCCCATGGATTTTTACCTGTGATCCGCAGCGCCTTGCTTACTAAGGCCGAAGGCAAAGCCAATATCGGTTTAGTGTTAGCCCTAATTGGTGGTGTTTCAGCCGCTTATGCGCTGGTGAATATTCCGACCCTAGGGATTGTGGCTGGTTTGTGTAGCGCTATGGTGCTGCTGATGGGATTTGTTGGTTTTGGGGCGTCATTGCAGCTTGAGCGCGCTAGGGGAGTTCACCCTGATGCGGCCGTGGATGGCGTACGTTCAGTGCTACGTATTTTGGTGTTGTTCGCCTTAGTCACGCCATTTTGGTCCTTATTCGATCAAAAGGCGTCGACTTGGATTTTGCAGGCTAACGATATGGTTAAACCTTCGTGGTTTGAACCTGCGATGATGCAGGCATTAAACCCGCTGTTAGTGATGCTGTTGATTCCATTCAATAACTTCGTGTTATATCCTGCTATTGAGCGTATGGGCGTGAAATTAACTGCGCTGCGTAAAATGGGCGCGGGGATCGCGATAACTGGCTTAAGCTGGATTGTGGTTGGGACGATTCAGTTGATGATGGACGGTGGCTCGGCGCTGTCTATCTTCTGGCAGATTTTACCCTACGCCTTACTGACTTTTGGTGAAGTATTAGTTTCGGCAACGGGTTTAGAATTTGCCTACAGCCAAGCACCTAAGGCTATGAAAGGCACTATTATGAGTTTTTGGACCTTATCGGTGACCGTCGGTAACCTTTGGGTATTACTCGCCAATGTGAGCGTAAAAAGCCCTGCGGTGACGGAACAAATTGTTCAAACCGGGATGAGTGTGACGGCATTCCAAATGTTCTTCTTTGCGGGATTTGCGATCTTGGCGGCTGCCATCTTCGCGCTCTATGCTCGGTCCTATCAAATGCAGGACCATTATCGCCAAGTTTAGATAAACTATTTAAGACAAAGCGCCTTTAAATAAAAAATCAGCCCCTAAGCGAACTTAGTGGGCTGATTTTTTATTGCTCGTTTAGCTAAACGCTAAAGCGAAATTACTTTCCGATACAGAATGAGCTGAAAATTTTGCCCAATAGATCGTCTGAGGTGAAGCGGCCGGTGATTTCAGACAGGGCTAATTGCGCCATTCTCAGTTCTTCCGCTAACAGTTCGCCTGCGAGGTAAATCTCTAATTGTTCTTTACCGAGTTGTAGATGGCTTGCGGCAACATCTAATGCTTCGAGGTGGCGGCGACGGGCGATAAAGCCACCTTCGAGATTACTCTTATAGCCCATCAAGGATTTAAGGTGTTGCTTTAATTCCTCTACGCCTAGACCGGTTTTGGCCGAGATCCGATACACGCTGTAACCTTTTTCTTCGGTCATGGCGAGGTTCTCACCGGTGAGATCGGCCTTATTGCGGACAACGGTCACGCCTAAATTGGCGGGCAGGCGATTGATAAAATCGGGCCAAATATCATGGGGATCGACCGCATCCGTGGTGGTGCCATCGACCATAAATAACACCCGATCGGCGCTGTTGATTTCGTTCCACGCGCGTTCGATACCGATTTGTTCAACCGTGTCAGTGGTGTCACGTAAACCTGCAGTGTCGATAATATGTAGTGGCATACCATCTAAATGGATATGTTCGCGCAATACGTCACGGGTGGTGCCAGCAATTTCGGTGACAATCGCTGACTCTTTACCCGCTAGGGCGTTAAGCAGACTCGATTTACCCGCATTTGGCCTGCCAGCAATGACCACTTTCATCCCTTCGCGGATAATCGAGCCTTGCTTGGCACTGGCCTGCACGGCGCTGAGTTTATCGATGATTTTGTAGAGCGCGTTGGCAATTTTGCCGTCACTTAAAAAGTCGACTTCTTCATCGGGGAAATCAATCGCGGCTTCGACGTATAAACGCAGATGGGTGACTTGATCCACCAGCTCATGGACTTCCTTCGAAAACTCACCTTGCAGTGATTGCAGCGCGCTTTTGGCGGCTTGCTCACTGGTGGCATCGATAAGGTCGGCAATGGCTTCGGCCTGGGTTAAGTCTAGCTTGTCGTTCATAAAGGCCTGTTCGCTAAACTCGCCTGGTTTGGCGATGCGAATGCCTTCGACTTCTAATACGCGCTTGATCAGCATATCGAGAACGATTTGACCACCGTGGCCCTGCAGCTCTAATACGTCTTCACCGGTGAAGGAATTAGGGCCTTTAAAAAACAGTGCGATACCTTGGTCTATCACTTGGCCTGAAGCATTTTTAAAGTCGCAGTAATCGGCGTAACGGGGTTTAGGTAAATGACCCAATACGGCCATGGCCACATCGGTTGCCTTATCACCAGAGATACGAATGATACCCACGCCGCCCCGTCCGGGCGCGGTGGCCTGTGCCACGATAGTGTCAGTTGTCACGGAAATACCCATTAATTCGATCAAATCATCTAAAGGAAAAGGCGGCTCATTAAGCCGCCTTTTTGCATATGCTGAGCCGTTAGCTCTTATCTAGCGCTTGGGGTTATTTTAAGCCTTTTTTCTCTAGACCTGCATAAATAATCTTCTGCTGGATGATGGCAACAATGTTACCCACTAACCAGTACAGTACCAGACCCGATGGGAACCACAGGAAGAATACTGTAAAGATCATTGGCATCCATTGCATCATCTTCACTTGCATTGGGTCCATGGTCGGTGCGATGGGTTGCATTTTTTGCATCACAAACATAGACGCACCCATCAACAGCGGCAGAATGTAGTATGGATCTTGTACAGATAAGTCGTGGATCCATAACATAAATGGCGCGTGACGCAGCTCGAAGCTTTCTAACAATACCCAGTACAAGGCAATGAAAATTGGCATCTGTAATAGGATAGGTAAACAGCCACCCATAGGGTTCACTTTTTCCTTCTTGTACAGTTCCATCATGGCTTGACCCATCTTTTGACGGTCATCGCCGAAGCGTTCTTTTAGATCCTGCAGTTTTGGCTGTAGGTTACGCATCTTCGCCATTGAGGTGTACTGCGCTTTAGTGAGCGGGAACAGTAAACCACGAACGGTTAAGGTGATCAGGATAATTGCCACACCCCAGTTACCCACAAAGGATTGATAGAACATCAATAACCAGTGGATTGGCACGGCTAACCACCAAAGGAAACCGTAATCAACAACTAGGTTTAAGGTATCAGATAACGCAGATAGCGCTTTTTGATCCTTAGGACCAACATAAAATTGTGAGCTAATTTCTTGAGTCGCACCCGGTGCAATATCGTATACCGCGCCACGGAAACCTATGTTAGCTAAACCGCCTGCACTGACACTCGAGAAAATGGTGTTGCTGTCGGTTGCTGGTGGGATCCAAGCAGATACGAAGTAATGTTGCAACATCGCCGCCCAACCACCGAGAGTCGGTTGATTGAGGTTGCTCTTGCTCATATCTTCAAACTTGTACTTTTCGTAACGTACATCTTGAGTCGAGAACGCGGCGCCACGGTAAGTTGGCATCATCATGCTGCTTTCAGATGGCTTGATGGTCTGTTTAATCTGACCGTACATCTGAACTTGTAATGGAGCAGCTGAAGTGTTGTTGATTTTGTAATCGATATCAACGTTAAACTTGCCACGATGGAAGACAAACACTTTGGTGTAAGTCACACCGTTATCAGCCACATAGGTCAGTGGTACTTCTAAGGTGTCTTGGCCATCGGCTAAGGTGAATTCAGTTTTGTTGGCAGCAAATGCGGCGCGACCTTTAGCACTGCTATCGATACCATCACGGCCAATCAGGCCACTCTGAGCGATATAGGTGAAATCTTTGGTTTGCTCAAGCAAAACAAATGGCTGGTCTTTACCCTGTTCCAGTTTGTGTGAAACCAGAGCTGCAAAAACGATGTCACCACCCACTGGGTTGATTTGTACATCGAGCTGATCGGTTTTAACTGTGATCAGATTTTGCGTTGCCGTTAAGGCTGCTGGGACACTTGTGTCTGCTTCTGGAACATCAGCACTGTGATTTGTGGTTGCATTCGCCACTACAGACGATTCGGTTGCAACGGGTTTTGGAGCTTTGTCTGCTTGCCACTGTTGCCACAGCAAAAAGCTGACAAACAGTAGTCCTATTAGCAATATATTGCGTTGAGATTCCATAGCCTATTTATTACACCTGTCATTTTTAGGGGGGACGGGATCACTACCGCCGGGATGCAAAGGGTGACATTTTAATATGCGTTTCAATGCAAACCAACAACCTTTCGCGGTTCCGTGCACTTTTATTGCCTCAATGGCGTAATGCGAGCATGTGGGATTGAAACGACATCGAGGCCCTAAGAGGGGGCTGATGAAGATTTGATAGCCACGAATAAACGTGGTTGCTAGCCATTGTAGCGGCGACTGAGTTTGCGCCATAGCTTTTCTATCAACTTGTTGATCTCTGCATTTTCCATTTCCATCACCCCATTTCTGACCAGCACAACAATATCAAGGTGAGGAATGTCGTGTTGATTGAGGCGAAAACTATCTCTGATAACTCGCTTAATGCGATTACGCTGATTGGCGCGTTTTACATAGCGTTTAGCTACAGTAAGACCCAAACGCGGATGTTGTTCCGAATTAGGAATAGCAAGCAGAGTGATTTCAGCAGAAGAAGCTTTGATGGGATTAGAGAATACAGATTTAAATTGCGCGGGAGTTAGCAAGCGTAACTCCCGCGTAAAGGTATAGCTAGTCAACTAGTTACCTACTTAACTTATTAAGCAGATAAACGAGCGCGACCTTTCGCACGACGACGTGCAAGCACCTTACGGCCGCCTGCAGTAGCCATACGAGCGCGGAAGCCGTGAGAACGCTTGCGCTTCAGGTTGCTAGGTTGAAAAGTACGTTTACTCATGATGGCAATCCGTCTTTGTTATAAGTGAACATATCCTTATCTCTGGTGACAGAGGTAAGGGTAAAAAAGAGGCCGAATTGTAATCACTTTACCTGTCCCCGTCAACAACGAAAGTCAGCAAGTGGCTTATTTCTGCCCGTGTATCCTTTGATCAATTTCCCGCACACACCAGAAGATGTGGATAACTCTGTGTATTGGCACTACATGTAGTAGTGAAGGGGATCTATCAAGAGATCAAAGGGGCGCCATTATAGATCAATGTGGATCGCTTAATAAAGCGGGATTTGCCCTATTTGTTGAATAAAAGGATCGAATTTGATCTTTGATGATCGGGGATATCTCCATAGAATGATCTTGTTGGGGATAATTATTTTTTAAGGATAGCGATCATTGAGATCTCGCTATAGAATACACCTCTTTTTGATGATCTTTTGGGGATAACTTAGTGGCGGTTTCACTTTGGCAACAATGTATCGGAAGACTGCAAGACGAGCTTTCTGCTCAGCAGTTCAGTATGTGGATCAGACCGTTACAAGCCGAAATGGATGGAGATACTTTGGTGCTTTATGCGCCTAACCGCTTCGTGCTCGATTGGGTTAGGGATAAGTACATCAATATCATTAATCAGTTTTTTACTGAGCAAATGGGTAATGATGCACCTAAGTTACGCTTCGATATCGGTAGCCGTCCGTCAGCGAAAAAGCCTGAGCCAGCTCCAGTTGCGGCTGTGCGTGTGCCTAATCCCCAAACTAAAGCTTCAGTAGGGACTTCATTTAATACCACTGAGCCTGTTGCTAACGCTAATCATCGCAGCAATATCAATCCCACTTACCAATTCGACAACTTCGTTGAGGGTAAGTCTAACCAACTCGGTAAAGCGGCCGCTCTGCAGGTTGCTGAAAATCCGGGTGGTGCCTATAACCCGCTGTTCCTTTATGGTGGTACGGGTTTAGGTAAGACCCACTTATTACATGCAGTCGGTAACGGCATCATCAAAAATAATCCCGATGCGAAAGTTGTGTACATGCACTCCGAGCGTTTTGTGCAAGACATGGTGAAAGCGCTACAAAACAATGCGATCGAAGAGTTCAAACGTTACTACCGCAGTGTCGATGCCCTGTTTATCGACGATATTCAATTCTTCGCCAATAAAGACAGATCGCAGGAAGAATTTTTCCATACCTTTAACGCGTTGCTTGAAGGTAATCATCAGATCATCCTGACATCGGATCGTTATCCTAAAGAGATCGACGGGGTAGAGGACAGATTAAAATCTCGCTTTGGTTGGGGCTTAACGGTTGCGATTGAACCGCCAGAGCTTGAAACCCGTGTGGCGATTTTGATGCGTAAAGCCCAAGAGAGCGGTATCAATCTTCCCGACGAAGTCGCCTTCTTTATTGCTAAGCGCTTACGTTCGAACGTTCGCGAGTTAGAAGGGGCGTTAAACCGCGTTATCGCGAACGCTAACTTTACTGGCCGCCCAATTACAATTGATTTTGTGCGTGAAGCCCTGCGTGACCTCTTGGCACTGCAGGAAAAATTAGTCACTATAGACAACATTCAGAAAACCGTAGCTGAATACTACAAAATCAAGATGGCTGATATGTTGTCTAAGCGTCGTTCGCGCAGTGTTGCGCGCCCTAGACAAGTGGCCATGGCGTTATCCAAAGAATTAACTAACCAGAGCTTGCCGGAAATTGGTGATGCCTTTGGTGGTCGAGATCACACCACAGTGTTACATGCCTGTCGTAAGATTGCTCAGCTACGGGAAGAGAGTCACGACATTAAAGAAGATTATGCTAACTTGATTAGAACCTTATCTTCTTAAAATCAAGGAATTTGGACACTATGAAATTTTCAATTGATAGGGACGCCCTATTAAAGCCGCTTCAATTGGTTTGTGGTGCGGTAGAAAGACGCCATAACTTGCCTATTTTGGCAAATCTCCTTGTAGAAGTTAGTGGTCACTCACTCAAAATGACAGGTACCGACCTCGAAGTTGAGTTAGTGGGCCAGGCGGTCATTCATGGTGATATCGAAGAAGGTCGTACAACAGTTCCTGCTAAGAAACTGTTAGATATAGTTAAATCCTTACCCGAGCAAAGCGAGCTTAAGGTCGAGCAACAAGATAACAAATGGTTATTACGCTCTGGCCGTAGCCGTTTCTCGCTGGCAACCCTGCCCGCAGAAGAATACCCCAATGTGGAAGCCTTTCAGGCGGAAATCGAATTCACCCTTAAGCAAGGCGTGCTGAAGTCACTGATTGATGCGACTCAGTTTTCGATGGCGAACCAAGACGTTCGTTACTATCTGAATGGTTTATTGCTCGAAACCGAAGGTAATGTGCTGCGTGCCATTGCTACCGATGGTCACCGCTTAGCCTTAAGTCACAGAACTATTGATGCGCAATTGCCTGAAAAACAAGTGATCGTGCCCCGTAAAGGCGTGATGGAAATGGCGCGTTTGTTGGAAGCCGATGATTTAGATATCGCAATTGCCATTGGTGATAATGCGATTCGTGCGACCACCAGCACCACAGTTTTTACCAGTAAATTAGTCGATGGTCGTTTCCCCGATTATCGCCGTGTGTTACCTAAGGGCGGTGATAAAATCGTTATCGCCAGCCGTAACCACTTCAAACAAGCCTTAACCCGTGCTTCTATTTTATCGAATGAGAAGTTTCGCGGTGTACGCATTCAGTTAGAAGCGGGATTACTGAAAATCACCGCCAATAACCCTGAGCAGGAAGAAGCGGAAGAAATCATCGATGTGGATTACAACAATCAGCCACTCGAAATTGGTTTCAACGTCAGTTACTTATTGGATGTGTTAAACAACCTTAAGTCCGATGATGTGCGTATCACCTTAATCGATGGTAACTCGAGTGCCTTATTGGAAAACCACCTGGAAGAAGATTCCATGTATGTGGTTATGCCGATGCGCTTATAGTATTCCATTGCCTACTTTGTGCCATACGCCGCTTTTTAGCGGCGTATATGTCTTCAAGCCTTTATCCTTTGTTGCCTTATTTACTCGGATGGATGTGAATTGCGGTATGATGACTGTTCTGAGTCTTGGCCTAAGCCGTCGATGCGGTTTGATGAGTAACGCATGAGTCTTATCCGTCTTAATATTGATTCTTTTCGCAATATTCAATTGGCGCAGCTGAGCCCAAGTTCTGGGATCAATCTGATTTATGGCCAAAACGGCAGCGGCAAAACCAGTATACTTGAGGCTATTTACTTTCTCGGGATGGGGCGTTCGTTTCGCAGTCATTTATCCCAACGGGTGATCAATAACGAACAGGATAAGTTAACCCTGTTTGCGACCTTAAATTTACCCCGTGGTGACAGTAAAATCGGCTTGCGACGTTTCCGTAGTGGCGAAACCGAAGTCAAAATCGACGGAGAAAAGGTGAAACGGCTATCGACATTAGCCGAAACTTTACCTATCCAAGTGATCACGCCGGAAAGCTTTTCGCTCCTGTTTGAAGGTCCTAAATCCCGTCGGCAGTTTATCGATTGGGGTGCCTTTCATTCTGACCCGCAGTTTTATGCGGCATGGGTGAACGTAAGACGGGTTCTAAAGCAACGAAATCAACTGCTTAGAAATAATTCTTCCTATGATCAAATCCAATATTGGGATAGGGAGTTTGTCCGTTATACCGAGCAGGTCACAGAAATACGAAACCGTTATGTAGACTCGTTAAATGAGCTACTTAAGGGTATAATCGGGGAGTTTTTACCGCAGGTAGATGTTAAGGTTTCATTTACTCGCGGCTGGGATAGCAAAACGGATTTTGCACAACTTCTCGAATCCCAATATCCCAGAGATTTGGCTACGGGTCATACCGTCAGCGGTCCCCATAAAGCTGACCTCAGACTTCGTGTAGGTAGTTTACCGGCGCAGGATGCCATGTCCCGTGGTCAATTGAAATTATTAGTCTGTGCACTGCGTATTGCACAGGGAAAGTTGCTCAAACAACAAATAGATAAACACAGTATTTATCTTGTGGATGATCTTCCATCCGAGTTGGATGCACAGCATAGGCAGCTATTGCTTAAGCAGCTAGTGGACACTGGTGCACAAGTGTTTGTCACTGCCATTGAGCCTGCAGCAATAGTCGATTCGTTACACATGCCTCCCAGTAGGATGTTCCATGTGGAACAGGGACGTGTAACGGTAATTGAATAACCATTGAGAGAATAATATGTCAGAGAATAGTTACGATTCTTCGAGTATTAAGGTCCTTAAGGGCCTTGATGCAGTACGTAAGAGACCTGGGATGTATATTGGTGACACCGACGACGGTACGGGTCTACATCATATGGTGTTCGAAGTAGTCGATAACTCTATCGATGAAGCCTTAGCCGGCCATTGTACTGATATCACTATTACTATCCATGTGGATGGCTCGGTCTCCGTTCGCGACGACGGCCGTGGTATTCCTGTGGCGATTCACCCGGAAGAAGGCGTGTCTGCCGCCGAGGTGATCATGACCGTATTGCACGCGGGCGGTAAGTTCGACGATAACTCTTATAAAGTGTCAGGTGGTCTGCACGGCGTGGGTGTGTCGGTAGTTAACGCGCTGTCTAAAAAGCTGCAGTTAACCATTCGCCGTGAAGGTAAAGTCCACGAGCAGTTTTATACCCACGGTGTTCCTGACGAGCCAATCAAAGTGATCGGCGATGCGACGAAAACCGGTACCGAAATCCGTTTCTGGCCAAGTGAAGAAACCTTCAGCGATGTTGAGTTCCACTTCGAGATTCTGGCAAAGCGCGTGCGCGAACTGTCGTTCCTCAACTCAGGCGTGGGTATCCGCTTAGTCGACGAGCGTGACAATAAGAATGAATTCTTTAAATACGAAGGTGGTATCAGCGCATTCGTTGATTACCTGAACCGTAATAAAACGCCAGTAAACAAAGACGTATTCCACTTTATGCAAGAGCGTGACGACGGTATTACCGTTGAAGTGGCGATGCAGTGGAACGATGGTTATCAAGAAAGCATTTTCTGTTTTACCAACAACATTCCACAGCGTGATGGTGGTACTCACTTAGCGGGTTTCCGTAGTGCGTTGACACGTAACCTCAACAACTACATGGAAAACGAAGGCTATAACAAGAAAGGCAAAACTAACGCGACTGGCGATGACGCCCGCGAAGGTTTAACGGCCGTGATTTCAGTTAAAGTGCCTGATCCTAAGTTCAGCTCGCAAACCAAAGACAAGTTAGTGTCTAGTGAAGTGAAAGCCGCGGTTGAACAAACCATGGGTGAAAAGCTAAACGACTATCTGCTGGAAAACCCTGCCGATGCTAAGTTAATCGTCGGTAAGATTGTCGATGCGGCCCGTGCCCGTGAAGCGGCACGTAAAGCCCGTGAAATGACCCGTCGTAAAGGCGCACTCGATTTAGGTGGTTTGCCAGGTAAGCTGGCGGATTGCCAAGAGAAAGACCCTGGTCTTTCAGAAATCTACATAGTGGAAGGGGACTCTGCTGGCGGTAGCGCTAAGCAGGGACGTAACCGTAAGAACCAAGCGATTCTGCCACTGAAAGGTAAAATCTTAAACGTTGAGAAAGCGCGTTTCGATAAAATGCTTTCTTCTCAAGAGGTTGCCACGCTAATTACTGCACTTGGCTGTGGTATTGGTCGTGACGAATACAACCCGGATAAGACGCGTTACCACAACATCATCATCATGACGGATGCTGACGTCGACGGCTCGCATATTCGTACCTTGCTGTTGACCTTCTTCTTCCGCCAAATGCCTGAACTGATTGAACGTGGTTATGTGTATATTGCTCAGCCGCCTTTATTCAAAGTGAAGAAAGGTAAGCAAGAACAATATCTCAAAGACGAAGCGGCACTGACTCAGTATCTGACCACTCAAGCGTTAGATGGTACTAGTATTTATCCATCTCAAGGTGCGCCTGGTATGTCGGGTGAGCCATTAGAGCGTTTAGTGACTCAATACCGCGAAGTGGAAGCGATTGTGGCCCGTTTAGAGCAACGTTACCCTACTCAGATCACCAACCGCATGCTTTATCATCCAATGATCAACAACGAAATGTTGGCGGATGAAGGCAAGATGAAGGAATGTATCGACGCCTTTATCCATGAGCTGGTGGAATTAGAAAACAGCGGTGTGTTGTATTCTGGTGAGCCTGTGCTCGATCCTGAGCGTAAAGTGTATCTGCCGAAGATCACTATCCGTAAACATGGTATCGATACACACTACCTGTTCAGCTACGACTTCTTCCAATCAACCGACTACCAACGCATTGGTAAGTTAGGTGCGGCGCTTGAAGGCCTGATTGAAGTCGGTGGTTATGTGCAACGTGGCGACCGTGTGAAGGAAGTGGGTAGCTTCATTGAAGCGTTAGATTGGACCATCGGCGAAGCCAAACGTGGCCTCTACATCCAACGCTATAAAGGATTGGGTGAGATGAACCCTGAGCAATTGTGGGAAACCACAATGGATCCTGAATCTCGCCGCATGCTGCAAGTGACGATTGATGATGCCGTTGGTGCGGATCAGCTGTTTACTTGTTTGATGGGCGACCAAGTTGAACCACGCCGTGACTTTATCGAAGCCAACGCGCTGAACGTGGCTAACTTAGATGTTTAACATTTAGACGTTTAACGATCTATATCGTTAGTGATTGATAAAAAAGGGAAAGCTTAGCTTTCCCTTTTTGTTTGGTAGAAAATTATCTATCAACACCAGCTTCGTCGATGTCCACTATTTCAGTCTCGGCTTTGGCGGCTTGTATCCAGGCCTGCATTTCCGGTTGGCTCACAATAAATTCCATATAGGCTCGACTCGCTTGGGAGACTTCAATCTCATAGGTGAAGAAGCGCATCACAACCGGCGCAAACATCATATCGGCTATCGACCACTTGCCAAATAACCAAGTGCCTTGGGCGGTGGCAAACTCTGCCATTTGCTGTGACCAGATACTGTCGATGCGGGCAATATCCTGCAATACGGCAGGGCTTAATTCGACATAACGATGGGCACGGATATTCATCGGCAGGGCATTTCGCAGGGCATGAAAGCCTGAATGCATTTCACAGGCGAAGGAGCGAGCCTTAGCTTTTTGTTTCGGGTCTTGTGGCCAAGCTGAGCCTGAAAGATAAGTATCGTTGATATATTCGCAAATCGACAATGAATCCCAAACCGTGATATTTCCATCGATGAGTGTCGGAACTTTTAGGGTAGGCGAAATGGATTTGAGCCGCTGATAAAAGCTCTCGGTATCGAGCTGTAGTAGGATTTCATCGAACTGAATACCTGATTTTTCTGCCATTAACCAAGCGCGGAGCGACCAACTAGAGTAGTTTTTATTACCAATGTAGAGTTCCATTTTCACCTTCCTGTTTGGGGTTGTGCTTATCAATATAGGCGCTTGTACTTTGCATGACTAACGAATAGATTTGATGTCATCTATCAGCAAAACGAATAGATAGACTGATCTCTGATAGGAAATATTATGGAAATAGAAGCGTTGCGCAGCTTTGTGGCTTTTGTCGATACCGGGAGTTTTACCCGTGCGGCAATGCAAACCTATAAGACTCAATCTGCCGTCAGTATGCAAATGAAGCGCTTAGAGCAAGAGTTGGGAAAAACGCTCTTTGTAAAAGAGGGGCGAAACTTAGTCTTATCTACCGAAGGCCAACGTTTTGGCTTGTACGCTAAGCAATTACTGCAATTGCACGATGAGACTGTCACTACCATTAAGCAGACCCAAGTCGGCGCACAATTGCATTTGGGCTGTCCAGATGACTATGCCGAATCCGTGTTGCCGCGGATAGTGGCGTTGTTACATGGTCACATTAAGCAACTCGATCTTCAAATTACCTGCGCCTCGAGCCAAAAGCTGCGGATCATGCTGGATTCTGGGCAGCTCGATGCGGCGATAGTGACTCGTTTGCCCGAGTCCGATGAAGGCTACTTATTACAAACCTCAAAAGGCGTTTGGGTGAGCGCGAGTGGTTCGAACTTGAGTGATGCCGATCCCTTACCCATAGCGCTATTCCAAAAGGACTGTAAATTCCATATTGCGGCGTTAGATGGATTGATGAAGCAAGATAGGCATTATCAGTTGTTAGCCTGTAGCAGCAGTGCTGCGGCTCTTAACGCGATAGTGGCTAAGAATTTGGCTATTAGTGCCATGGCCGAATGCAGTGTATCGGCACCACTGAATATTATTGATTCTGGAACACTTCCACCCTTGCCAGTGGTCGCCGTCGCACTGGTTATTTCCGCTAAAGCTTATTCACCAATCAATGCGGAGTTGGCAAAGCAAATTGCACAGGCCTATCAAGGCTACTTGGAATAAGGTTTCACGTGAAACATTCGATTTGATAATGCAGCCTTAAGTCTAGGGACATATAGTAAAGCTGCGCGTAATACATAATGTGACCACTAGTATATGAACTACAATGGACTGATAATTATGCAGGGTCAGTTAACTCAGCTCTAATAGGTTGGAACGTCTTGATTAAGTCCATATTTAATAAAATTTTTAATATCCGCGAAGAGACAATACTGGAGCGACCTAAAAGCTTTAGTCAAACCGATCTCAGTAAATCGTTGGACAAAGTTTCAGCCCCTAAACGCCAAGAAGAACCCGTTGATACCGTGGTGAGTGTCGACTTAGAGGCGTTATTTTATAGTCTGTTGTTTCCTGCCAGAACCAAAGATGCTGGTGGCGTTGCCAATAACCTTGAGCGGCGAGTCATGGCAGAAATAGAGCTCGCCTTAGCATCGCCACAAGTGATAGCAGAAAAGGTGCTTAAGCTTCCCTCTAAGGTGTTGGAATTAGACCGTAAGTTAGCTGAGCCACAGTTTGATACTAAGGACTTGTTGGCGTTAATCGAGAAAGATCCCTTACTAAGCGTCGAAGTGCTTAAGCTGTGCAACTCACCAGCCTTTAAGCGTGGAGATAGAGAGGTCACAAGCCTGCAGCAGGCTTTAGTGCAGCTCGGCCGTGAACAGTTACGCCGCTTTGTGACGAGTTGCCTAGTGCGTGAGATGCTCGATATTAAACCCATTTATTTTCGGCGCTTTGGTGCCGAAATTTGGCGTCATTCGATGCAGGTTGCCTTTTTAACCAGCGAACTGAGTGAAGAAGATAGAGACACGGCATTCCTATTAGGACTACTGCATGATGTGGGTAAGCTCGCCATCTTTAAAATGTTGCTCGATGCCTTTGTGCAGGCAGAACCGGGGGAGCAGCCAAATTCTTGGTTATTCCGACAAGTGATGACAGCAAAATCACTCACCTTAAGTGCTTTGTTGGCAAAGCATTGGCAATTGCCAAGTACCTTTGAAACCGAGCTTGATAAATTAGCCCATGTCCATACTCGGCCGAATGAGGGAATTGCCGCTGTGGTTTGGCGCGCCAATATCATCAGTGAGATTTCGATGTTGCAGCAAGCGGGAAAATTGCCTGCAGATATGCTGAGCAACTTGTTAGCCTTGGTTGGACTCGAGCCTGCTCAATTCGAAGCGTTGCACGAAAAACTTCAGCAGTTTTAATATATTGCAGCCAATAAAAAACGCGCTATAAGCGCGTTTTTTATTGGCACTCTAACGTGCAACTTACTGAAGCAGAGAAATATCCGCTACATGTAAGAACTGTTCACGTAGGTTATTTAGCAGAGCTAAGCGGTTGTTTTTCAATGCTTCGTCGTCCGCCATAACCATCACGTCTTCGAAGAACTGGTCAACGCTTTCACGTAAGCTCGCCAGCAGTGTTAATGCCTGTTGGTAATCAGCATTAGCGAACAGCGGAGCGAGTTGAGGCTGCAGTTCGGCAAGCTTAGCGGCTAATGCTTGTTCTGCGGCTTCGGCTAACAGAGCTGAGTTAATCGTGGTGGGTAATTCGCCTTCCACTTTCGCCAGAATGTTAGACACACGCTTATTCGCCGCTGCCAGAGCGCTAGAGGCTTCTAAGCTTCTGAAGTGTGATACCGCATTGATACGGCTATCAAAATCAGCTGGGCGAGTTGGGCGACGTGCTAATACGGCGAGGATCACGTCAACCTCGATACCTTTATCTTGGTACCAAGCGCGGAAACGCGCCATTAGGAACTCAAGCACTTCATCGCTTGCATTCGCGTTGCTTAAGTTAGTGCCATGGAGTTCTTGAGCCTTGGCAATCAGGGTCACTAAGTCTAGTGGCAACTTGTTCTCAACGATAATGCGTAGCACACCGATAGCGGCGCGGCGCAGTGCGAATGGGTCGGCAGCGCCCTTAGGTGCCTGACCAATACCGAAGATACCGACTAAGGTATCGAGTTTATCCGCTAAGGCTACTGCGCAAGATACCGCTGCAGTAGGAACTGTATCGCCAGAGAATTTTGGCTTGTATTGCTCTTCCATGGCTAAGGCGACGGCTTCAGTTTCACCATCTAGGCGGGCGTAATGCATGCCCATAGTGCCTTGAGTATCGGTAAACTCCATCACCATATTGGTCATTAAGTCTGTTTTAGACAATAAACCAGCACGGGCTGCATCAACGGCGTTAGCGCCAGTTTGCTCGGCAATAAAGGCGGCTAGGGCAGAGATACGAGTGACTTTGTCTTTTAAAGTACCTAGTTGTTGTTGGAACAAGACGGTCTCAAGACTCGGTAAGCGTGATTCCAGCGTGTGCTTTTTGTCGGTATTGAAGAAGAACTCGGCATCGGCCAAGCGTGGACGAACCACCTTCTCGTTACCCGCAATAATTTGTGCCGGATCTTTTGATTCTATGTTAGCGACAAAGATGAAGTTTGGCAGTAACTTACCTGCATCATCGAACACTGGGAAGTATTTCTGATCGCCCTTCATCGTATAAACCAAGGCTTCTGAAGGCACGTTCAAGAACTTCTCTTCAAAGCTTGCGGTTAATACGACTGGCCATTCAACCAAAGAGGTGACTTCTTCCAGCAGGTCATCTTCGATATCTGCGGTGCCACCAATCTTAGCGGCCGCTTTTTCTGCATCGGCTTTAATTAAGGCTTTACGGCTTTCGTAATCGGCGATGACTTTACCTTTTTCTTTCAGTAGCGTCAGGTAGTTGTCTGCATGGTCAAGCTCGAAGCCTGTACCCATAAAGCGGTGACCACGAACATTACGTGCCGATTTAATGCCAAGTAATTCACCTTCGATTAACTCACTGCCTAACAGCATAGTGGCTGTGTGAACAGGGCGAATGAATTGTGTCTTGCTGCTTCCCCAGCGCATTGGCTTAGGAATGGGTAACTTATCCAGCGCACGTTGCGCCATCGCAGCGATTAAGCTTTTGGTTTCAACGCCTTCGACTTTGGCGTTATAAACCAGCCATTCACCTTTATCGGTCACTAAACGCTCGGCTTGGTCAACGGTAATACCGTTACCACGTGCCCAACCTTCTGCGGCTTTCGTTGGTTTACCTTCGGCATCGAATGCTGAGCTGACAGCTGGGCCGCGTTTTTCAACGATTTTGTCCGCTTGAGCAAGTGCTAGTTCTGTCACATTAATGGCGAGACGACGGGGTGCTGCATACCAAACAGCTGATTTAAAAGCTAAATCGGCTTTGGTTAATTCTTCGGTAAAATTCGCTAAGAAAGACTCAGCCAGTTTACGCAGCGCCTTTGGCGGCAGTTCTTCAGTGCCTAACTCGATGAGTAAGTTTTCAAAATTCATGTGTTACCTCTACTTACACATTGGGAAGCCAAGCGCTTCGCGTGCCTGATAATAGGATTCAGCAACGGCTTTAGCCATGGTACGAACGCGCAGGATATAACGCTGACGTTCAGTCACTGAAATGGCGTGGCGTGCATCGAGCAGGTTGAAGGCGTGAGAGGCTTTCATCACTTGCTCATAGGCGGGTAGAGGTAATGGTTTTTCAAGCGACAATAAATGCTGACACATCTTTTCGCATTGATCGAACAGGGCAAACATAAAGTCGACGTCTGCGTGCTCAAAGTTATAGGTCGATTGCTCAACTTCGTTTTGATGGAACACATCGCCGTAGGTGATGCGACCCATGGGGCCATCGGTCCATACGAGGTCGTACACGCTATCCACACCTTGGATATACATGGCGAGACGTTCTAAACCGTAGGTGATTTCACCCGTCACTGGGCTACACTCTAGACCACCGACTTGTTGGAAGTAAGTAAACTGAGTCACTTCCATGCCGTTTAACCAGACTTCCCAGCCTAGGCCCCATGCGCCTAATGTTGGTGATTCCCAGTTGTCTTCCACAAAACGGATATCATGGATTTGTGTATCAATACCAAGGGCTTGCAGAGAACCTAAATAGAGTTCTTGGATATTATCCGGTGACGGTTTTAACACGACTTGGAATTGGTAGTAGTGCTGCAGACGGTTTGGGTTTTCACCGTAACGGCCGTCGGTAGGGCGGCGCGATGGCTGCACATAGGCACTGCTCATTGGCTCAGGCCCTAAAGAGCGTAGGAAAGTTTGTGGGTGGAATGTACCTGCACCGACTTCCATATCTAGAGGTTGAACGATTGCACAGCCTTGCTGCGCCCAATATTCCTGTAGGGTTAGAATGAAACCCTGAAATGTTTTTACGTCGTGTTTCGTCGTCATGTCTACTTGTCTACTGCCGTCAGCTTTAATAGAAAATGGTTTCGATTATACCTTGTAGATCTCTGCTTATGTAGGTTATTTTTTACCTTCTTCGTTAAAACGTTAAGGTAGATAGGCCATGGAAGAAATCCGCTGTAATTGGGTCAGTGATGATCCCTTGTATCGCGAGTACCACGATAAGGTGTGGGGGCGCCCAGTTTATGATTCGAAGGAGTTGTTTGCCAAGCTCTGTTTAGATGGGCAACAAGCTGGGTTGTCTTGGATTACTATCTTAAAGAAGCAGCAAAACTACGAACAAGCCTTTGCGGATTTTGAGCCAGCAGTGATTGCAACTTTTGACGACGCTAAAGTCGAGGAGTTGATGGCTAACCCAGGCATTGTGCGTAATCGCCTTAAGATCCATTCGATTATTCGTAATGCAAAAGGTTACTTAGCCTACACTGCGGATGGCAAAGATTTTGCTGAATTTCTGTGGAGCTTTGTTGGTGGCAAGCCATTGGTGAATCAATTTACCTCCATGTCGCAGGTGCCTGCGCAAACACCTGAATCAGAGGCAATGTCTAAGGCATTAAAAAAGCTTGGCTTTAACTTTGTTGGTCCGACGATTTGTTATGCTTTTATGCAGGCGGTGGGGATGGTGAACGATCATCTAGTTGATTGCATTGCCTATGATGCTTGCTGTGGCGGCAAATAAGTCATACATCTAATTGAGCTTAAATCCAAAATAAAAAGGCATGTTCCACGTGGAACATGCCTTTTGTTATTTTACTTTGTTGAGATTAGATTTTCTCGAAGAAGAATGGCTTACGCTGTTGTTTGTTACCATTCAGCTGGTTCATCGACTCAGCATCAAACAACTTACCATTGACCATAGTATAAGTGACTTTATCTGTGACTCGAATATCCGCTAATGGGTCGCCATTAATAACGATTAAGTCTGCAAGCTTACCGGTTTTGATTGAGCCAAGTTGATGCTCTAGACCGAAGGTGGTGGCAGGGTTGATGGTTGCAGTTTTCAGTACATCCATATTGCTCATGCCGCCTTGGGCGAACATCCACATTTCCCAATGTGCGGCTAAACCCTCACGCTGACCGTGGGCGCCAATATTTGGATGAATGCCTAATTTATTAAACTCATTCGCCACTTTAGCAACATTGAAGTGGTTGTAGTGACTGTCTGGTGCATGGGGGCGACGCATTGAGCGAGCCTGCAAAATATCGCTTGGCACATACATAGACAAACGTGGATGTGCCCACACATCGGTTTTATCGTACCAATAGTTTTCACCCGAAATACCGCCGTAGGCGACGACTAAGGTTGGAGTGTAACCGACCTTAGTTTGGCTCCAGAACTGTTTAATATCGTTATAAATACTCGCCACGGGTAACGAGTGCTCAACGGTTGTATGGCCATCGGCAACCATGGTTAGGTTATGTTGCAGCAAGCTGCCACCCTCAGGCACAACCATCATTTCGAGTTCGCGAGCGGCGGCGATAACCTGTTGTCTTTGATTACGACGAGGTTGATTGTAGCTTTTAACACTAAAGGCGCCGACTTTTTTGAGTCGTTCTAAATGGAATTTCGCATCATCGAGTGAGTCTATATGTGAGGTGTAGCCGGGAGCATTGGCGCCATAAAGAATCGTTCCAGTGGAGAAAATCCGTGGACCAACGATGTGACCAGCCTTTTGCTGTTCAGAGGCAGCAAATATCTCAGTAGTATCGTTTGACGGATCATGGATGGTTGTCACGCCTAGGGATAAGCCAGAGTAGAGTGCCCAGTTTTGTTGTGGCACGATTTCATCATCGGCCTGTGCACCGTGGGCATGAGCATCAAACAAGCCTGGCATAATGGATTTGCCACTAATTTCGATAACTTGCGCATCCTTTGGAATTGCCGTGTTTGCATCGCCAACGGTTAAAATATGATTGTCTTTGACTATGACCACACCTTTATCGATGACTTGGTCATTTTCCATGGTGATCACTTTGCCGCCGACAAAGGCGACTGTTCCACGTGGAACATCGGCCGTTTCGGTAAAGCCCAAGTTGATAATACTTGGCTTAGCTTGCTCGTCCTTTTTAAGATACTGGGAATCCACATTGGCTTGGTACAGTTCTGGGCCAAGAGTCCAATAGAGTTGGTTACTCTTACTATTCCAGCTGATACTTTCGCCGGCCCGCACACTTAATTGAGTAACAGGAAGATTGCTGGCGTTAGGGCCGATTTCAACGGTTTCACCATGTTTAGCGAAGGGGGTGACCCAAACTTTAAAACGTTCGGCAAAGGCCAGTTGTTCGCCGTCGGGAGATACTCTAAATTCGGTTGCATGCTTACTGCTGTAGTGAACGCGTTTATCAAACCCATCTAGGTTAATTGAGGCAAGCTGTGGCGTGTCGTTATCACCTGTGTTCATAAAGAAAATGCGATCGGCCGAAGCGCCGAATTGTGCTTGATAACCCTCAGCGCTAATTTTCTTATTTTGTTTGGTTTTTAAATCGACCTTGTACAGGCCGGGTTCCTGCGACCAAGTACGAGGTGTAAGGTGTCCACCTTGGGTTTTGCGATACACTACCAGTTCACCATTGGGTGAGAAGGTGGGCTCAACGTATTTGCCTGTCTCAGTGGTAAGTTGTTTCGCTTTGCCACCTTTTGCACTGATCACTTGTACTGTGCCCTGGTCTTGGTCATTCCAAGTTGTGAAGACAATATTTTTGCCATCACGCGACCACTGGGGATAGAGCTCTTCAATGTCGTTACCTAACTCAGTTAAGCGTGTCATCTTGCCATCGGGAAGTGTCTTCAACCAGATTTTACCCAATGCTTCGAAGGCGACTTTGCTGCCATCCGGTGAAACTTGTGTCATTCGTAGCATTTTTACGTCGAATACATCCTTATCAATATCTTGTTTAAAGCGTACTGAAGGCTGCACATCTAACTGGGTTTTTACGCTGAAGGGAATGTTGGTGACCGTTTTATTGGCAACATTCAGGCGATTGATTTTGCCCTTAGCCCAGAAAAAAATATCTTTGTTATCTTGGGTCCAAGCCATGGTGGGATAGACACCGTGTATTGCCCACGTCTCTTGCATATCGCGCTCTAAATCGCCATACAGCTTAGTGGTTTCGCCGGATTTCAAATCGAGCAAATACAAGGAGGATTGGAAATCATCTCGCTTGATGTACGCCAGTTTGGTGCCGTCAGGGCTCGGTGTTGGACGAATGGCGCCACCGGTTCCTTCGATCAAGATTTCGATATCACCCGTTTGGGTATCATAACGCTTGATTTTATAGATGCCGTTTACTGAATCCTTAGAATAATGGAAGGTTTTGCCAGGAGTGTCATCTTGGCTGAAGTAAATGTAACGGCCATCGGGTGAATAGGCTGGCTCCCCTAAATCCTTTTCATCGTTAGGACGTTCGGTGAGTTTAACACCTTCGCCACCAGCGACATGGTAGAGCCAGACTTCACCAGCGCCTAAGCTCCGACTGGCGGTAAAATGCTTACGACCGACTAAATATTCCGAATCAGGGCTCCACGCAGGACTGTTAAGTAAACGAAAGGTCTCTGTCGTGACTGTGCGTGGATTGCTACCATCGGCATCCATAATCCAAATATTGTCGCCACCATCCGCATCTGAGGTAAAGGCAATATGCTTACCATCCGGGCTATACACGGGCTGCATTTGCCAGGCGATGCCTTGGGCTAATGGTTTTGCTTCGCCACCCGTGACTGGGATTTGATAAATATCACCCAGTAAATCAAACACTAAATGTTTACCATCTGGGCTGACACTGATGTTCATCCAAGTGCCTTCGGTTACATCTATGGTCACTTTTTCTAGAGGGGCATTGGCTGGCGCATTGACGTTCCAACTGGCTTTTTGGGCGTCTGTTGCCTGTACTGTGTGGGAACTAAGGCCAAGCATCAGGGCGATATAAAGCGGTGTCAGCTTAGGTTTCAACATGTTATGTCCTGTTATCGTTATTCTAGGGCTTTGCTGTTATCGGATTAGATAAACTTTTGTTAATGCAGCGCTAAGTTATCGCACAAATACCCAGTAAGGAAAACGGAAATACTGTTTCAATTAATGACCGAGGGGTTGAAGCTGTGGGAGAGTAATGTGGCTTACTCTCCGCGAAGTATGATTAGTCTAATGTAACGGGATCACCTATATGGATCATGGCGTCATTGATGACGCGACAAGTGACGCCGCCTCGCCAATCGGGAGTAAGGGCGGATTCCAAGCCAGCATGAGCCAGTTCCATCTTCTTGCAGGGAGCAGTCTCACCCGTCACTTCGAGGCAGAGATCACCAATGCGCAGCTGCTTACCCACATCCGCATCCCCAAAACTACAGCCGTCGACTAATAGATTTGCTCGACGAGTCGTCCAAGGTAAATTTGCATCTATGCTCTGACAAGCTATTTGCCACTGTTGCAGCGACAGTACTGTGACTTGACGTTTACCCGGGCGACCAAATACATCTTTTTCGACACCACTGTGCTGAGTGACATTCGCGCACAGCACTTCGTTCATTGGCCCGCGTTTAACCGTTTTGTAGGCGATAGCAACTAGTTTCGGCATGTTTGATGTCCTTATCCTGATGTCGATGTAGAGACTCAGAGTCCCTTTTTAATCAAATATTGATAGGGTGTTTGGCTGGTTTCACTGGCGACCAGTGTGTGGTCCATAAACTCACAAAAGCTGGGAATATCACGTGTAGTCGCAGGATCATCTGCGATGATTAGCAAGGTTTCACCTTGTGCCATTTGTCTTACCGTCTTTCGCACCATCATTACCGGCTCTGGGCAGCGTAAACCAAGAGCATCCAGTTTGTGTTGTGCGGTTGAGAAAACGTCGTTCATATGACCTCTACTGAACGGTTAAACAGAATTGGCTAATGTTACTCCAGTGGTTTGGATAAACCAAGTTGATGGCTTGAATTTGTGATGGGGCTAGGCATTGCTCTTGCCAATTTGTTTACCGCCAGCTGAATGTTTCACGTGGAACATTTCTATTACTCGGCAACTTTGTTTATTCCCTGAGGTTGTTGAATGCTATGCACTATGGTTGGCGTAATTGCTGCTTGGGGTGTTCCTACTTGAGAAGCGGACTGAGGCATATCGGATTTTATATCATTTGCCGCAATCGACACTGAGCCTTGCTGCTGCAACTTGGCAGCACGTTTATAGCTATACATTTTTTGATCCGCTTTATGGATCAAGGTATTGGCATCATCGTAATCATAGGGGCCTGTATCAACAATACCGTAACTGAGGGAGATGTTGTTTAGGTGCAGTTTAATATTCTGATTAAAGCGCTCGATAAAGTTGTCTCTGGCTTGGTCTTCTCGACAATTGGGCATGATGATGCAGAACTCATCGCCACCGTAGCGAAAACTATGATCTTCTACGCGGGTGCTTTCTTTGATGGCCTGCGCGACGGCGCAAAGCACTTCGTCTCCAGAGCGATGGCCTTGGGTATCATTAAAGGATTTGAAATCATCAACATCTAAGTAGATTACGCTAACTGGTTCGGCTCGTCTCTGAGCTGCTCTTAAAATGCGAGTGCCAATTTCTTGCAGGTGTCGCACATTTAATAGCCCCGTTAACGGGTCGGTTTGAGATAATTCTTCGAGCTGTTGTGTACGTTCTTTGACTTTGCTCTCCATGCTCTGTGCGTAACGTTCAGCCTTGTCTTTGGCGTTCTCAATTTCGGATACTAGGCTTCGAATATAGGTATCGAAGACGAGGGTGACGTCGAAGAGAACAAGTTTATCTATGGCGACTCGAATGCGTTCATTTTGCAAGTCATCAGCAACCGAGTTATTTATCTCGGCATAAATCAACTCTTTTAGAGTATGAACGGCAGAAAGGTAGAGTTTAGGTTCAACGCCGATACGCTTATGTACCAATCCAATCCGCAGGCGGTTGTTTACATATTCTAAATCGTACACACCATTAAACAGGTCGAGCACATAACGTCTCTGTGCGGTACGTAAACGAGCTAGGGTATCGGAGTCTCCGATCAGCAGAGCAATCTCGGACACACTGGTTTGTAGACCGTAAAAGTCATCAACGATTTTATCTATGTTCTCTTCAATCACAGGTTTGAAGGATTGCAGTGCTCTGACATCGGCTAAGGTAAAAGAGAACAAGGACTTGCGAAAATCAATCTCAAGCTCAGTGATCCGCATTTGTTCGAAAAGCGTTTGTTCCGTTTGCAGCATTGAACATCCCTCTCGTAGCCTAAAGAATGAAACGCATCCATGCTTCTTAGCAGTGTCGTAATGACGGTCAAATGCGGAGAAGTGCATTAAGGATATTTATCAAGTTAAGTCGAAAACTGCCTGATTTTCAAATTGAAGCTGAGTAGAAAGGAAGATAATTAAGGCGCTATCGCAAATAAAAAAGCCGGAACTGAGTCCGGCTTTGAAGGAAGAATCGTTAAGGATTAAACGCGTTCGAAAACGGTCGCAATACCTTGGCCTAAACCGATACACATAGTGGCTAAACCTAAGGTCGCATCTTTGTGTTCCATCAGGTTGATAAGCGTTGTCGAAATACGTGCACCAGAACAGCCCAGTGGATGGCCAAGCGCAATCGCGCCACCATTTAGGTTGATCTTGTCTTCTACCACATCGAGCAGACCTAGGTCTTTAACGCAGGGTAGAGACTGAGCAGCGAACGCTTCGTTTAGCTCGATAACATCCAAATCATTAACTGTGATGCCTGCGCGAGCCAGTGCTTTTTGAGTAGCAGGTACTGGACCGTAACCCATGATTGCCGCGTCACAACCTGCAACTGCCATTGAGCGGATACGGGCACGGATTGGTAGACCCAAAGCGCGCGCTTTAGATTCTTCCATCACTAACATTGCCGAAGCACCGTCAGATAATGCTGAAGAGGTACCGGCAGTAACAGTACCGTTTGCTGGGTCGAATACTGGGCGCAGCGCCGCCAATGACTCCATTGAGGTTTCTGGACGAATCACTTCGTCGTGCAGCACTTTAATTAGCGCGCCGTTAGCATCATGGCCTTCGATGCCATAGATTTCCTTGGCAAAGCGGCCTTCAACTGTCGCTGCGTGAGCGCGTTGGTGTGAACGCACTGCAAAGGCATCTTGCTGCTCACGGGTAATACCGTGAAGCTTACCCAACATCTCAGCGGTTAAACCCATCATGCCAGACGCTTTAGCGACGTTATTGGCTAAACCTGGGTGGAAGTCCACACCGTGGTTCATTGGCACGTGGCCCATGTGTTCAACACCACCGATGATAAAGGTGTCGCCCATGCCAGTCATGATTGCACGAGCGGCTTGATGAATGGCTTCCATCGAAGAACCACATAAGCGGTTGACTGTCACAGCGCCAGCCGTCTTCGGGATACCTGCCAGCAATGATGCGTTACGGGCAATGTTGAAGCCTTGCTCTAGGGTTTGCTGCACGCAGCCCCAAATCACATCTTCAATAGTATTGGGATCTAATTGCGGGTTACGCAGTAATAGACCTTTCATTAATTCGGCAGAGAGTGTTTCTGCACGTACATTACGAAACACCCCAGCCTTAGAACGGCCCATAGGAGTACGAATGCAATCTACGATAACAGCTTGTTTCATAATTAAATTCCTTTCCCGCTAATTAGGCTTGGTAGTAGCTACCGTTGTTGGCTGCAAGGGCGCGCATGGCGTCGGTGACTTGATACAAACCACCTAAGTGAGCGTATTTGTCAGCTAAGGCGACAAAGTTCGCTACGCCCATAGTATCTAAGTAACGGAATACACCACCACGGAATGGAGGGAAACCTAAACCATAGACCAAGCCCATATCTGCTTCGGCAGGTGATGCCACAATGCCTTCTTCTAAACAGCGAACGGTTTCGATAATCATTGGGATCATAGTGCGGGCGATGATTTCATCCGCATCGAATGCTTTTTGCTCACCAAAGGCGGCCTTCAGCAGCTCGTAGCTGGTTGGGTCGACATCTTTCTTTGGTTTACCACGGCTATCTACAGAGTAAGCGTAGAAACCTTTACCATTCTTCTGACCGAGACGCTTGTTCTCAAACATCACGTCAATCGCGTCATTGCCAGATTTGCCCATACGATCGGGGAAGCCTTCGGCCATTACCGCTTGCGCGTGGTGACCCGTGTCTAGGCCGACAACGTCTAGCAGGTAAGCTGGGCCCATTGGCCAGCCGAATTGTTTTTCCATCACTTTATCGATAGCGGCAAAGTCGCCACCTTCGGCGAGCAGGCCGTTAAAGCCTGCAAAGTAAGGGAAGAGTACGCGGTTAACGAAGAAACCCGGGCAATCGTTAACAACGATTGGGGTTTTACCCATTTTGCTGGCGTAGGCAACAACAGATGCGATGGTTTCTTCTGAGCTGTGCTCGCCACGAATAACTTCAACCAATGGCATTTTGTGCACAGGGTTAAAGAAGTGCATACCGCAGAAACGCTCAGGCTTCTTCATGCTTTTCGCGAGCAGGTTGATTGAAATGGTTGACGTGTTAGAGGCGATAATCGCATCTTCACTCACGTATTGTTCAACTTCCGCCAGTACTTGTGCCTTCACTTTTGGATGCTCAACTACGGCTTCGACAACCACGTCAGCATGTTTAACTGGAGCATAGTCTAAGGCTGGAGTGATGTTGTTCAGCACCTTAGCCATTTTTTCTGGGGTAGAGCGGCCGCGAGCAACTTGCGCAGATAACAGTTTAGCGGCTTCGCCTAAACCTAAATCTAATGCAGGTTGAGCGATATCCTTCATTACTATTGGCGTGCCTTTGCTGGCGCTTTGGTAAGCGATACCGCCACCCATGATGCCAGCACCTAATACGGCGGCGCTTTTCACATCTTTGGCGAGTTTGCCTGCTTTTTTAGCTTTGCCTTTGACTAATTGGTCATTCAAGAAGATACCGATCAACGCCTTGGCTACATCGGTTTTCGCTAACTTGATAAACGCTTGATGTTCAATTTGCAGTGCGTCGCTGCGGCCTTTGGTCGCAGCTTGTTCAACAACGCTGACTGCCGCCATTGGTGCAGGGTAGTGTTTACCCGCAACCGCAAACACCATGCCTTTAGCGGTAGTAAAAGACATCATGGCTTCGAGTTTTGGTAAGGTCAGTGGTGACATCTTACGTTGGCGACGGGCTTGCCAATCAAGCTTTTCTGCTACTGCATCTTTTAGCATTTGAATGGCGGCGGCTTCTAAAGCCTCTGGCGCAACAACGGCATCGACAGCACCGACTTTTAAGGCATCTTCTGGACGCTGATCTTTACCCGTGGTGATCCACTCAAGGGCGTTATCCGCACCAATCACACGAGGTAAACGCACTGTGCCACCAAAGCCTGGGATAATGCCCAGTTTGGTTTCAGGTAGGCCGATTTTGGCTGTGGTGTCGGCGATACGGAAATCCGTTGCCAGAATAGTTTCACAACCGCCGCCTAGGGCGAAACCTTTAATCGCTGAAGCGGTTGGGAAAGGTAAATCTTCGAGCTTGTTGAATACGGCGTTGGCCTGTTCAATCCAAGAGAGCAGTACCGCATCATCCTGTGCGAATAAGCCTAAAAATTCAGTAATGTCGGCACCCACGATAAAGGTATCTTTACCTGAGGTCAGCACTAAAGCCTGAATGTTTGATTGTTGTTTAATGCTGTCTAATGCGGCATCGAGTGAGGCGAGTGTTTCTCTGTCGAATTTGTTCACCGAACCGGGTGCGTTAAAGCACAGCTTGGCAATATTATCCTCGAGTAACTCAACCTGAATTGTAGGACTTTGGTAGATCATTGCTTGCTTCCTTTTGGCTTAAAAGTGATACCCACCATTATCTGTTGGTGTTAGTACGACTCTCTATCTCACAGCAGCTTCGGCCATCATTTGACCAGTTGTGTGCCAGTGTGCTTCGAAATTCGATAAATTACAACACCCAATTTAAACGACTGTTTAATTTCTTATCGGCTAGAGTGAATTTTCAGCTTTGTGATACACTGCACAAAGTGTAGAAGTGCCAGATTACGCCAAAGAGTACGTGGTGGGAATTTGTACTTTAGCGGTATTGCTCGCTGGCTAAATGGATAATTTTATTTTTAGAATTAAAAGCATAGGCTTAAATCGAGAATTTGCTAACCTGTGAAATCACAGGGCGTTAGCGAAGGAAAACACTGAGCCTATATGGCTTAGTCAGATTTTCGGTTTTTTTATTAACTATCGTTCATTACAGGATATGACACATGGATCACTTGGCTCATCACTATCATGCCCACATCGCCGAGCTTAATCGTCGAGTCGCTGAAATTGTATCGCGAGAAGCATTATCAGGTTTAGTGATCCACTCGGGTCAGCCACATCGAATGTTTTTGGACGACATTAATTATCCTTTTAAAGCCAATCCCCACTTCAAGGCTTGGTTACCTGTGTTGGATAACCCTAACTGCTGGTTAGTGGTGAATGGTCGCGATAAGCCACAACTGATTTTTTATCGCCCAGTGGATTTTTGGCATAAGGTGTCGGACGTGCCGGAGATGTTCTGGACCGAGCATTTTGAGATCAAGTTACTCACTAAGGCCGATAAGGTTGCCGAGCTATTGCCTAGCGATATCACCAACTGGGCTTATTTGGGTGAGCATTTAGATGTGGCTGAGGTACTGGGTTTCACCAGTCGCAATCCTGACTCTGTGATGAGCTATCTGCATTTCCATCGCACTACTAAAACCGAATATGAACTCGAATGTATGCGCCGTGCGAACCAGATCGCGGTGCAAGGGCATTTAGCGGCTAAAAATGCCTTCTATAACGGTGCGAGCGAGTTTGAAATTCAGCAGCAGTATTTATCTGCTGTGGGACAGGGCGAGAACGAAGTGCCCTACGGTAATATCATTGCCTTAAATCAAAATGCGGCGATTTTGCATTACACCGCGCTCGAGCATCAAAATCCGGCGCGGCGTTTATCTTTTTTAATCGATGCGGGAGCCAGTTATTTTGGCTATGCGTCGGATATTACTCGTACCTATGCGTTTGAGAAGAATCGCTTTGATGAATTAATCACTGCTATGAACAAGGCGCAGCTCGAACTGATCGATATGATGCGCCCAGGTGTGCGTTATCCCGATTTACACTTGGCGACCCATGGCAAAGTCGCGCAAATGCTGTTGGATTTTGAGTTAGCCACGGGCGATGCCCAAGGCTTAGTCGATCAAGGCATAACCAGCGCCTTCTTCCCCCACGGACTCGGCCATATGTTAGGTTTGCAAGTACATGATGTGGGAGGTTTTTCCTTCGATGAGCGTGGTACCCATATTCCTGCACCAGAAGCCCATCCGTTCCTGCGTTGCACCCGCATTTTAGCGCCAAACCAAGTGCTTACGATGGAGCCAGGTTTGTACATTATCGACACTTTACTCAATGAGCTAAAACAAGATAGCCGTGGTCAGCAGATCAATTGGCGCACCGTTGATGAGCTGCGACCTTTCGGTGGTATTCGTATCGAGGATAATGTGATTGTGCATCAAGATCGAAACGAAAATATGACCCGCGAACTGGGCTTAGCGTGATTTTAGGGAGAGCGAGTGCTCGAAAGTTATCTGATACCGAGTGAAAGTGTGCAGATAGAAGAAGAGATAAAGCATAGCCGCTTTATCTCTTTTCTATTTCATTGCACGAGTTTAGAACAACTGAAGTTAGTACTTACTGACATAAAGCGAGATTATCCCGGCGCCAGTCATTACTGCTATGCCTTTATCGCAGGAGCGCCTAACGACAGCATTGCCATCGGTTCGAGTGACGATGGTGAGCCTGCGGGCAGCGCTGGTCGTCCAATGCTCGCAGTATTACAAGGCGCGAATCTCGGTGAAGTCGGTGCCGTGGTCGTGCGTTTCTATGGCGGTACTAAGTTAGGCGTGGGCGGTTTAGTGCGTGCCTATACCTCGGGATTACGCCAAGGTTTAGGGCAATTGCCGACGCGAGTAAAGCAATTACGTTATCCGGCAAAACAGCATTGTGATTACACTCAATTAAGGGATGTTGAGCATCTACTGCAGCAGTTAGAAGCGGTGATCATCGATAAGCAATTTGCCGAAGCCGTTGATATCCATTTTGAAATAGGCAAACAGCAGCAGGGCATATTGAATGAATCGCTGGCAACTTTGAGTCAGGGCAGCCTGCGCGCAGAGTTTGAGCTGTGATGCCCGCGTAAATTATGCCAAAATATGCAAAATGCTGAAAATACCTTTGCAGCCAATGGAATAATTGAACACGCGGAATGCAATACAAAACCATAATAAGAATCATAGGTCTACTTATCGGCCTGTTCTCCATCACTATGCTGCCGCCAGCCTTAATCGCCATTTGGTATAACGATGGCGGTGGTACTGCGTTTATTCAGGCATTTTTTGTCAGCTTATTTATCGGTTTTTGGCTCTGGTATCCTAATCGTCGCTGCAAAGAGGAATTGCGAACCCGTGAGGGGTTTCTGATTGTGGTCCTGTTCTGGACCGTTCTTGGCTCCATCGGTGCTTTACCTTTTATCTTCTCAAGCCAGCCCGATCTCAGCTGGACCGACAGTTTTTTCGAATCATTTTCCGCACTGACCACCACGGGAGCCACAGTTATTGTCGGACTGGACTCCTTGCCTAAGGCCATTCTGTTTTATCGACATATGCTGCAATGGCTCGGCGGTATGGGGATCATCGTTTTAGCCGTGGCGATTCTGCCTGTGCTGGGCGTTGGGGGCATGCAGCTGTATCGCGCCGAGATTCCTGGCCCTGTGAAGGACAGTAAGATGACGCCGAGGATTGCCGAAACGGCCAAGGCGTTATGGTACATCTATCTATTGCTAACCATTGCCTGTGCTGGCGCTTATTGGCTGGCGGGAATGAGCGTTTTCGATGCCGTGTGTCACTCGTTTTCGACCATCGCTATCGGGGGCTTTTCGACCCACGATGCCAGTATGGGATACTTCGACAGCTCAGTGATCAACCTGATTTGCGTGTTCTTTTTGATTGTCTCTGCGGTGAACTTTAGCGTGCACTTTGCGGCATTTTCGCGTCGCGGGATCAATTTTAGAGTCTATTTTCGAGATACCGAGTTCAAAATGCTGGTGGCGATTCAGTTGGTGCTGACGGCGATTTGCTTCTTAACCCTTTATCACTCAGGGATTTATGACTCGCCAGAAGAAACCTTAGATCACGCCTTATTCCAAGCGGTTTCGGTGGCGACAACCGCCGGCTTTGGTACCGAAAGCTTCCATATGTGGCCGCTGTTCCTGCCGATTCTGTTGATCTTCTCAAGCTTTATCGGTGGTTGTGGTGGTTCAACTGCGGGCGGGATTAAGGTGATCCGGGTTATCCTGCTGCTGTTACAAGGTTCACGCGAACTTAAACGCCTTGTTCACCCTAAGGCGATGTTCTCGATTCGTATCGGCTCCAAGGCATTACCTGACCGGGTTGTCGATGCCGTGTGGGGATTTTTCTCCGCCTATGCCTTAGTCTTCGTGCTGTGTATGTTAGCGCTGATGGCTATGGGGCTAGATGATATTACCGCCTTTAGTGCCACGGCGGCCTGCTTAAATAACCTCGGTCCGGGTCTTGGGGAAGTAGCAAGTAACTACGCCAGTATTGGTGATGGTGCTAAATGGGTGCTGGTGGTAGCCATGTTATTTGGCCGCCTCGAAGTCTTTACCTTGCTGATTTTGTTCACGCCAACTTTCTGGAGGGATTAACATGCAGACACTAATCATCTATTCGACAATTGATGGCCAAACACTGGAAATCTGCCGCAAAATCAAAACGCTTGCCGAACAAGCGGGTGAGCAGGTGTCTTTAGTGACCTTAGAACAAGCCGAAGCCTTAAGCCTTGCTGATTTCGATAAAGTATTGATTGGTGCGAGCATTCGTTATGGCAAACATAGGCCCGATCTCTACCAGTTTGTGAATCGCAATCATGCTGTGCTGGACAGTAAAATCAACGGCTTTTTTACTGTGAATGTGGTGGCGCGCAAGCCATTAAAGAACACGCCAGAAACCAATCCTTACATGCAAAAGTTCCTCAAGTTATCCCTGTGGCAACCACAGCAATTGGCGGTGTTTGCGGGCAAGATTGATTACCCTAAATACGGCTTATTCGACCGTACTATGATCCGTTTTATCATGTGGATGACTAAGGGACCGACCGATCTGAAGGGCACCTTCGAGTTTACCGACTGGGGTAAAGTCGAAGCCTTTGGGGCACACTTTAGCAAGCTATAAAAATGATAAAGCCCTAGTCTCTGCTAGGGCTTTATTGTTACCGCCTGACACGATTTATACGGCGCAGTAACGGCTGTGGAGAATCGAAATCACTTGGGTGACTTGCTCATTCTTAAGCTTGTAATACACAATCTGCGAGCTCTTACGGGTATCGACTAAGTCTTCGGCTCGCAACACCGCCAAATGCTGTGATAGCGCCGACTGGCTCAATGGCACAGTTGCATTCAGCTCGGTCACGCTCAGCTCTTTATCCAGCAATAGGCACAAAATCATTAAGCGATAAGGATTCGCTATGGCTTTGAGCCATTTAGCCGCACTTTCCGCATTAGTTACCATTGCATTTACATCAATATCATTTTGCATAAGGTACTCACTTTATCGCTTTTGATTAGATAATTCTAATTGAACATATTTCTATACGCAATCATACTGCTCGGCAATTCAGATCTCAATTTTTGCATTTCAGAATATGAGACAACGCTGATTTGTGATCCTATCAGGGGTTTATTTAACCAATGATTGCCACAATGGTGACATACTTTAACTGAACGGGAATACCCCATGACACGCATTCTGGTGCTTTATTTTACCCGTGGTGGCCATACGGCCAAGATAGCGAATGCGATTGCGCAGCAACTCACGCTGCGTGGCGCCAAGGTGGACTTGGTGGATATCAATAGTGCGGCGGCAACCAAGATTAACTGGCCCGATTATCAACTGGTAGCGCTAGGGGCTTGTGTACTCTATGGTACCTACGATAAGAGTGTATTTCAGTTTATAGAGCAACACGCTCCGGCCTTAAGTGCGTTGCCAAACAGTTTCTTCTGCGTCAACGTGGTGGCGCGTAACCCTGAGAAACGCATCCCTGAGAACAATAAATACCTGCAAAAATTCATTGCGTTATCACCTTGGACTCCCACCGATTTGAAGATTATCGCCGGAAAGGTGGATTACCCCTCGTGGCCCTGGTACGACAGACTGATGATCCAATTGATTATGAAAATCACTAAAGGACCAACGGATCCTAAGGCGGTGATCGATTATACCGACTGGGAAGATGTGAAGGTCTATGCCGACCATCTGCTAACCTTGGTCGAGGTTACTGAACCCGCCTAATAAAAATGCGCTCACTGAGCGCATTTTTAGTTTTTGATTTATACGATTAGTATTTCCAAAAGCTGGGATGGAACAGTACAGCTACGGTTAAAATCTCTAAGCGGCCGAGCAACATACCCAAAGAAAGCGCCCATTTAGCCAAATCGGGCAGCGTCGAGAAATTACCCGCTGTGCCAATAATGGGGCCAAGCCCTGGGCCAACGTTGGTAACTGCGGTAATAGCGCCGGTAAAGCTGGTCATGGGGTCTAGCCCAGTCAGCACCAGAATCACCGAAAGTCCAACAATCACAAACATAAAGAGCAGCACAAAGGTGATCAGTGAACGCACAATATCTTCACTGATCAAACGGTTGTTATAGCGCTCCCGGAAGATGCCATTGGGATGGCATTGCTGCTTTAACTGCTCGCGCATAATGGCGCCGGCAATTTGGAAGCGGAAGATTTTAATCCCGCCAGAGGTTGAGCCCGAGCAGCTGCCGACAAACATTAAGAATAAAAACGCGATATTCGCAAACGCGCCCCAGGCGCCGTAGTCAGTTAAACCATAACCTGTGGTGGTGACCACGGAAACCACGTTAAAGCTGGAGAGGCGCAGTGCGTCGATAAGGGCGATATCCCGCGTTTGCCACAGCCAGAAGCCAATAAAACAAGACACAAAAGTGAGGAAAAACAAGAAGCCTTTGACTTGAGCATCGTTCCAGACGGTAAAGTCTCGCTGCTGGATCATCTGCACAAACATCAGCAGGGGTAAGCCTCCCGCCGCCATAAACACAACGCCAACCCAATGGGCCGAATTCGAAAACGCCGCCATCGAGTTATCTGAGGTCGAATAGCCGCCCGTCGACAGTGTGGTCATCGCATGGTTAATGGCTTGAAACCAAGTCATGCCTGCAAGATGGTAGGCAACACAGCACATCACGGTCAGCAAGATATAGATAAAAAAGAGATGCTTAGCCATGTTTTGGGTGCGTGGCACCGCCTTATCGCTCCAATCCGATGACTCGGTGCGGAACAGCCGCATACCGCCGACGTTTAAGAAGGGCAGAATCGCTACCGCCATCACGATAAAGCCGATACCGCCGAGCCATTGCAACAACGAGCGCCAGATTAAGATACTGTGGTCCATAGTATCTAAGCCCGAGAGCACGGTTGAACCTGTGGTGGTAATGCCGGACATGGTCTCGAAGAAGGCGTCTGTATAGCCAATGCCGTGGTACAAGGTAAAAGGCATGGCGGCAAACAGGCTCACGATCAGCCAAGTGAGGCTGGTGAGCAGAAACATATCGCGAATATTGAGGTTAATGGTTTTGCTCTGGCCGTTATGCAAACAGAGGCTGGCGCAAATCCCAGTGACTAAAGCCGACAGCATGAAAGCGCCCACGGTTTCCTCACCGTTGAACACGGCAAGGAGCAGGGGCGCTAACATAAAGGCTGTTAACATCGACAGAAACAGCCCCAAAATAAACAATAGCGGTCTAAAGTTCAGCATAAGATGATGACTTAGAAGAAGAAGGCGCTAGGTTGGAACAGTTTCTCGACTTCGCCGACAAACTTTTTGTTCACGAGGAACAGAATCACGTGATCCCCTTGCTCTATCACTGTCTTGTCGTGGGCCATCAGCACTTCTTCGTTACGCACAATGGCGCCAATGGTGGTTCCCGGCGGCAGCTTGATATCGCCAATCGCCTTGCCAACGACCTTAGAGGTGCTGGAGTCGCCATGGGCAATGGCTTCAATCGCTTCGGCGGCGCCGCGGCGTAAGGAATACACGTTACAGATATCGCCTTGGCGGATGTGGGTCAGTAAGGCTGAAATCGTCGCCTGCTGGGGTGAAATCGCGATATCGATATTCGCTTCCTGCACAATATCCACATAGGCCTCACGCTGGATCAGCACCATCACCTTTTTCGCCCCCATGCGTTTAGCGAGCAGGGCGGACATGATGTTGGCTTCATCGTCGTTGGTGACGGCAATAAACACGTCAGTTTGGTCGATATGTTCTTCGAGCAGCAACTCTTGATCTGAGGCGTCACCACAAAATACTGTAGTGTTTTCAAGCTGTTCAGAGAGCGTTTCGGCCCGTTCAAACTTATGTTCAATCAGCTTGACTGAGTGGGTGCGTTCGAGGCGTTTAGCCAGGCCTAAGCCGATGTTACCACCGCCAGCAATCATGATATTGCGGTAGGAGTTATCCAGCTTTTGCATTTCACTCATCACCGCGCGGATATGGCGACTGTCGGCCACGAAAAACACTTCGTCATCGGCTTCGATAATCGTTGTGCCACGGGGCATGATAGGGCGACCTTGGCGGAAAATCGCCGCCACCCGGGTATCAATATTTGGCATATGCTCGCGAAGCGCAGCCAAGGCATTACCGACCAAAGGGCCGCCGTAATAGGCACGAACTGCAACCAAACTTAAACGGCCTTCGGCAAATTCGAGCACTTGCAGTGCCCCTGGATATTCAACCAAACGTTGAATGTAAGCGGTCACTAACTGCTCAGGTGCGATAAGTTCATCGATCACAAAACCACCGCGAGGGCGCCCCTCACTATTTTTGGTTTCACTGTCGATAAATAATTTATCACGCATCGCCAGATAAGGTTCGGAGCGAATACGGGCGATTTTAGTCGGTGTACCAAATAGGCTGTAGGCCATTTGGCAGGCGACCATGTTGCATTCATCGCTGTTGGTCACAGCAATCAGCATGTCGGCATCTTCGGCGCCAGCTTCTTTGAGTACATCGGGGTGGGCACCGTGGCCCGCCACGACGCGAAGGTCATATTTATCCTGCAGGGCGCGTAATCTGGATTTGTCGCTATCGACTATGGTGATATCGTTATTTTCACCCACCAAATTTTCGGCCAAGGTTCCCCCGACTTGACCCGCACCTAATATGATAATTTTCATGGCCTTGCTTACTTCCTAATGGGTCGCTTTCAATAAACGGGCGTAATAAAACCCGTCCATGTTGTGTTGTCCCGGCGTGATTTGCCAACCTATATCTTGGCTTGAAGCCTGCTGGGCAAGAGTGTCTAGCTTAGCATCTGCGGTTCTGGCTAAAAATGCACTAATTTGGTCTCGATTTTCCTGCGGCAAAATAGAGCAAGTTGCATACAGGAGTGTGCCACCGGGCTTGAGCCACTTCCAGCAGTGATCGAGAATTTGTCTTTGCAGCTCGGCCAGTTCTTCGATGTCATGGTTTTTGCGTAACCACTTGATATCGGGATGACGGCGGATAACGCCCGTCGCAGAGCAAGGCGCGTCGAGTAAGATACGATCAAACTGTTCACCCTGCCACCATGAGTCGATGTTGGCTGCATCGCCATGAATAACTTCCGCTTTTAATGACAAACGGTCAAGGTTCTGTTGCACGCGTTCCAGTCGTTTAGCATCGAAATCGACGGCGACCAGTTGGATGCTCGGCTCAAGTTCGAGTAAATGGCAGCTTTTGCCGCCCGGTGCCGCACAGGCATCGAGGACCAGTTCGTTGGCTTGCGGAGCCAGCAGGGTTGCGGCCCATTGGGCGGCGCCATCTTGCACCGAGGCCGCACCTTCGTGGAAGCGCGGCAATGTTGCCACATCCTTGGGATGGGCAAGTAGAATGGCATCATCACTGAGGCCTGCACTTGCTTCTATCTCAAGTTCACTCAGGGCGGCAAGATATGCATCGCGGCTTTGGGAGAGGCGATTGTTACGTAGCCACATTGGTGGACGCTCATGGCTTTGCTGGATTATCTCTTGCCAATTATCGGGATAAGCGGCTTTTAAGCGCTTAATTAACCAGCCCGGCGTGTTGTAGCTTAAGGTCTCTGACTCAGTGCTTAGCGGCGTTAATTGGCGCTGAATATTACGCAGCACGCCATTGACCACCTTTACCATGCCCTCAAATTTTAACTGACGGCAGGCCTCGGCGGTTTCGGAGATGGCGGCGTGGCTTGGAATGCGGGTGAAGTAAAGTTGATAACAGCCAACAATTAATAGCTGGTGGATGATCCTTTGCTTACCTTTCAGCGGCTTGGCTAAACACTCGGCCACGCGTTTTTCGATCTGCGGCAAGGTGCGCATCACGCCGTAGCAGAGCTCTGCGAGCAGGGCTTTATCTTTACCACTGGCAAGATGCTTTTGCTGTTCTGGCAGGGCAACTGAAAGTGATACGCCTTTCTCTAAGACTTCGAAGATGGCTTTGGCCGCCAGTGCACGCAAGTTCATCATTATTGCGCCTCGTTATTAAGACGAGTGTTTGGGGTAAACCAATCGCCGCGGGCATTGAGTATGTCGGCCACGCTGAGTGGTTTTTTACCGGGTAATTGCATGCTGAGCAGAGTTAACACACCATCGCCGGTAGCGACTTCAATGCCTTTTTTACTGGCGCTGATAATAGTGCCGGGTGCGGCATTGCTGCTGGTGGTGCTGACTTGGGTCTGCCACACCTTAATGGTATTGCCTTGGTGCTCAAAATAGCTCACAGGCCAAGGATTGAAGGCGCGAACTTCTTGCCAAAGTTGGGTCGCGGATTTGCGCCAATCGAGTCTCGCTTCTTCTTTACTGAGCTTTTCGGCGTAGTTCGCTAAGACTTCATCTTGTTTCTCGGCCGTTAGGGTGCCGTTGGCTAAACCTTCGAGTGCTTGCAGCAGCGCGTCTGGCCCTTGCAGAGCTAACTTCTCGTAAAGGGTGGCTGAAGTATCATCATCTTCAATCGGCAAGTAGGTTTTCAGTAGCATGTCGCCGGTATCTAGGCCGACATCCATTTGCATGATAGTCACACCGGTTTCTTTATCGCCTGCCCACAACGCGCGTTGAATCGGCGCCGCACCGCGCCAGCGTGGCAGAATAGAACCGTGAACATTGATGCAGCCTAAACGCGGCGTGTCGAGCACTACTTTAGGTAGGATTAAGCCGTAGGCGACAACCACCATAATATCGGCATTGAGGGCGGCAAGTTCTTGCTGCGCGGGTTCTTTACGCAGTGAACCCGGCTGATAAACCGGAATGTCGTGGCTGACTGCGAGTTCTTTAACTGGGCTGGCGGTGAGTTTTTTACCGCGCCCTGCGGGTCTGTCCGGCTGAGTGTAGACGGCAATCACATTGTGATGTGAGTTAATCAGCGCCTGTAAATGGCGAGCGGCAAAATCCGGTGTTCCGGCGAAGATGATATTGAGTGGTTTCAAATCTGATCCTAATGCTTATTTGGCGTCCTGTCTGGCCGCTTTTTCAAGTTTCTGTTTGATCCGTTGGCGTTTCAATGGCGACAGATAATCGACAAATAATTTACCTTTCAGATGATCCATTTCATGCTGAATACAAATAGCAAAAAGCTCATCGGCTTCAACGGTGAATTCATTACCGTGTCTATCCAGTGCCTTAACGGTAACAAACTCGGCGCGGTCGACCTTGGCATAGATACCTGGGACTGACAGACAACCTTCCTCGTTACAGAAATCACCGCTACTGGCAATAATTTCGGGATTGATAAAGACTTTAGGACGATCGACCTCGTCTTGTAAATCCATCACGATCAGTTGTTTATGGTAGTCGACTTGGGTTGCTGCCAGACCAATCCCTTTTTCTTGGTACATGGTCTCGAACATATCATCGATTTGTGTTTGCAACTCAGCAGTAAACTCTGTGACCGGCGTCGCTTGAGTTCGCAATCTTTCATCGGGAAAGCGTAAAACTTTTAATAGTGCCATACTTAAACTCTTAACAAGTCTGTCAAATCTCAATCAGTTGGTTATACTGACTGAGGCTAATGGGCTAATTTTAATCTTTAGTGCCTATCAATAACAGTAAAAGCTCGATTTAAGAGCTAAACAACATGGACCGCACCATGAAACGGCTAATTTTACTTGCGTTAATGACATTTAATTGCACGTTGGTTTCCGCTGATACTCTCACGCTGAAAGCAGGGCATCCTGAGTCATATGTGGTAAAAAAGGGCGATACCCTGTGGGATATCTCGGCAACCTTTTTAAATGACCCTTGGAAGTGGCCACGTTTATGGGATGTTAACCCCCAAATTGCTAACCCTCATTTAATTTACCCCGGCGATCAGCTCACTTTAGTCTTTATCGATGGCCAACCCAGATTAGTGCGCAATGGCGCTAACGAGGGAAAACCCCATATTCGCAAAACCCCTGAGGGGCGCGTGATTGCTAAGAGCAATGCGGTTCCTGCGGTTGACTTAGCGTTAATCCAAAACTATCTGGTGCAAAACCGTGTGGTGGATGCCGACTGGTTTGCACAGCAACCTATGGTGCTCGCGGGTGAGAGCCCTTCACGTCACCATGTGGTTGGCGATGTGATTTATATCGACAGCGAACTGCCCTTAAACCAAAAGCTGGGCATGTATGAACGCGGTCGTGACTTCTTCAATAAACAAACGGGTGAAGCCTTAGGACAAGAAGCGATTCTGGCATCGACTGGCCAGGTTATCGAATCTGGCAAAGTGTCTAAGGTAAAAATCCTCAGCAACTACCGTGAAACCAAGGCGGGTTTTAGGGCGTTGCCGATGGAAGATGAAGCCTTAATGTCTGCCTATTTTACGCCAAAACCTGCAGAGCTTAAGACACCTGCGACCGTACTGGCGATTGAATCGAAAATGCGTGAGGCGGGTAAGCTAAATGTGGTGTACTTAGATAAAGGCACGCAGGATGGTGTTGAGCCAGGTGAAGTGTTCTCCATTTACCGCGATGGCGAAGAAATTGTGATCAATAACGATGGTCAACCCGTACCTGCGGCCGAGCGCACCGCCTATGACAATGTGGTGGCATCACTGTCGTCAGATCGCGCCATTAAGATGCCTGATATTTACCATGGAAAACTCTTAGTCTTTAAGGTATTTGATAAAGCGAGCTTAGGTTTAGTTGTCTCGACGGAACGTTCTGTTCGGGTCGACGATAAATTAATCGCGCCGGACTCCTTAGCCTTTAGAGGTGAATAATCCCTGAACATTTGGTCGATTGGTTAATTGTTAATGCGGTATCTGGGCTAGGACCCGCTCGGACACAACAATTATTAACGCACATGGATGTGGACGACCTCAGGCAAAGATTGGAGCATGAGAGACACTCGCTCCCTTTGTCTGACAATCTACTCCATAGCCTAGTCATTGATTATCAAAGGGTCGATGCAGCCCTCGAATGGCAACAACAGTCTGAACTGCATCACCTCGTTTGTTTTACCGATCCCTTTTATCCTCCATTACTTAAACAGTTACCCGATCCTCCAAGCGTCTTATTTATCAAAGGCTGTGTTGAGGCGCTGTTGCTCCCCTCGCTCGCGATAGTCGGGAGTCGTAATGCGTCTCCCGGTGGATTACAGGTTGCTTATCAGTTAGCTCGAGAGATGTCAGCGCTAGGATTTAGTATTTGCAGCGGCATGGCGATGGGGATTGATGGCGCCGCCCATAAAGCGTGTGTTGACCATGGAGGAAGAACGCTTGCCGTGCTCGGAACTGGGATTGATATTATTTATCCGCGTCGACATAAGCAGCTTTATGAGGATATTCAGCACCAAGGCTGTATAATAAGCGAGTTTTGGCCGGATATAGGGCCATTTGCGGGCAATTTCCCGAAACGAAACCGCATTATTAGCGGTCTTTCTTTAGGTACGCTGGTGGTTGAGGCTTGCCGTAAGAGTGGTTCACTTATCACCGCTAGGTTGGCCATGGAGCAGGGGCGTGAGGTCTTTGCTGTTCCGGGCTCGATTCTTGGCGGCTTTCATCAAGGCTGCCATGATTTATTGCGGGATGGGGCAAAACTTGTGGAGAGTGCGGCCGATATAGTGGAAGAGCTGGTAAGTTTGACGGCTTTTCACCTTGAAGAAGTCAACACTCGCCACCATATACAGCAAGGTGAGATTTGTGATTTGCCATTTTCATCGCTGTTAGCTAGTGTAGGTTATGAAACTACAACAATTGATGCTGTAGTCGAACATAGTGGGAAAACGATAGATCTGGTGTTAGAACAAATGCTTGAACTTGAGTTGCAAGGTTGGGTTGTTGCAGTACCCGGTGGTTACGTCAGAGTAAAGAGGAGCTAGCCATGTTTGATATCCTCATGTATCTATTTGAAAACTATGTTCACAGTGAAGTTGAACTGTTAGTGGATGAAGACGAGTTAACCAAGGAACTCACTCGTGCTGGTTTTCACCAGTCAGAGATTTTGAAAGCCTTAACTTGGTTGGAGCGTCTGGCTGAGTTGCAGGAAAGCGATAAGCCTTACCTGTGCAATCATGATCAGCATTCATTTCGGATTTACACCAAAGAAGAAATGGAAAAGCTGGACGTGGAATGCCGTGGATTCCTGCTATTTTTAGAGCAAGTGAAAGTGCTGAATGTCGAAACCCGTGAGATGGTGATCGACAGAGTCATGGAGCTCGATGAGCCTGCCTTGATCCTCGAAGATCTTAAGTGGGTGATTCTGATGGTGCTCTTTAATGCGCCCGGCCATGAGTCCGCCTATGAGCAAATGGAAGATTTAATTTTTGAGCAGCCTGAAGAAGGTCGGCTACATTCTTAAGCGTTGCGATGTGATGAATAATGAGAAAGGAGGCTAGCCCTCCTTTTTTGATGCCATAAGCTTGTTAATACCTGTGTGGTGAGTTATCTGCGGATTAGACGCAATGACTGGTGGTAATGATTATGTCTAAGATCGATGAACAACTATTTAGTGCCCATGAGCACGCGCTGGAAAAAGAATTCGAGCTATGCCCAGAGTGTGGCAGCGAGTTGTCGGTAAAACATAGCAAACATGGGAGTTTTATTGGTTGTAACAACTATCCTACCTGCCAATATACCCGTCCCTTAGTGCAGCATGAATCGATTGAAACCCAAGTGATTGAAGGCTCCAAGTGTCCCGAGTGCGGCCATGAGTTAGCGGTCAAATCGGGGCGTTTCGGTATCTTTATCGGTTGCACTCAATATCCCAGTTGTACCCATATAGAAAGGCCAGATCAGGAGAACGATAAACCTGAGGTGGCATGTCCCGAATGCAAAACTGGCAAGCTTGAGCATCGTACCAGCCGTTTTGGTAAGAGTTTTTATGCTTGCAGTGCGTATCCCAAATGTAAATTCATCGTGAATTATCCTCCCGTTGCCGAAACTTGCCCGAGTTGTGGCTTTGGTATTTTAGTCGAGCGCAAAGGGGCCGCGGGGATGCGTTTAGAATGTCCGCAAAAAAGCTGTAAATACAAACGCGCGCTTTAGTGTGATCTGGCTCTAAAGATTTGGTCGTATAAACACCCTTGGGTATAATCCCCCATCGACCACGGATGGGGTGGCCAAGGGCTAAAACGTGTTTGTAGAAATCGATTCAATTCATAAGGTGATATTAAGATGTTACAGCTGCACCCATCTGAAATTAAAGACTTAGTGCTTAACGGTGGCGTTATCGCCTATCCCACTGAAGCCGTTTATGGTTTAGGCTGCGATCCCGACAACGACACCGCCATCCAAAAATTACTCGCGGTAAAGCAACGTCCTTGGCAGAAGGGGCTTATCTTAGTGGCGAGCGAGTTTTCCCAGTTAGTGGATTATGTCGATGAGTCACAGCTGAGCGCCGAGCAACTCGAGTTTGCCTTTTCTAAATGGCCTGGCCCCTTTACCTTTGTGATGCCGATTAAGCCGCATGTTTCGCGCTATTTATGTGGTGAGTTTGATTCTATCGCCGTGCGCGTCTCCGCCCATGACGGAGTGCGCGCTTTATGCCAAGCCTTAGGTAAACCACTGGTTTCGACTAGCGCCAATTTAGCCGGCGAAGATCCTGCGCTGAGCGGTGATGAAATTCTTAATGCCTTTGAGGGTAAGATTGATGCCTTAGTGTTAGGGGCATTAGGCGAGCAGCGTCAACCCTCCACCATTATTGATGCCCGCAGCGGTAAGATATTACGTAACGGACAATAACTGATTTATAACGCAAAGGATAAAAGCAGATGAGCGTGCCAGATGCGACAGTGGTAAAAGCATTTTTACTCGATCTACAGAATCGAATTTGTGCGGGTCTTGAGCAATTGGATGGACAGGCAAGCTTTGCTGCCGATTCATGGACGCGCACCGAAGGCGGTGGCGGTACCAGTCGTGTCTTAACCCAAGGTGCGGTATTCGAGCAAGCCGGGGTGAACTTTTCCCATGTAACAGGTGCGGCCATGCCCGCATCGGCAACGGCTCATCGCCCAGAATTGGCGGGTCGTAGTTTTGAGGCCATGGGCGTTTCTTTAGTGATTCACCCTAAAAACCCTTATATTCCAACTACCCATGCTAACGTGCGTTTCTTTATTGCCCATAAAGACGGCGCGGATCCCGTTTGGTGGTTTGGTGGTGGTTTTGACTTAACGCCTTACTATCCTTTCGAAGAAGATGTGCGTGAGTGGCATCAAACCGCTAAAAATCTGTGTCTGCCCTTTGGTGACGACGTATATCCTAAATATAAGAAGTGGTGTGATGAGTATTTCTTCCTGCCACATCGTAATGAAACCCGCGGTGTGGGCGGATTGTTTTTCGATGACTTGAACCAAGCAGGCTTCGATAAGAGTTTCGATTTTATGCAGGCGGTGGGGAATGGCTTCTTAACCGCTTATGCGCCGATTGTTGAGCGTCGTAAAGAAACTCCCTATGGCGAGCGTGAGCGTGATTTCCAGTTATATCGTCGCGGCCGTTATGTTGAGTTCAATCTGGTATACGACAGAGGTACCTTGTTTGGCCTGCAAACTGGTGGTCGTACTGAGTCTATTTTGATGTCAATGCCGCCATTGGTACGCTGGCAGTATGCTTATACGCCAGAGGCGGGTAGCCCTGAGGCAGAGCTTTACGATAACTACCTCAAGCCTCGAGATTGGGTATAAGCACGCTAATATGAATTGCGTAATCGTACTTTACTGATTACGCATATGATCGGCCAGAGTGGAAATCGCCTCATAGATAGCGGCGCGATGCTCTGGCTTTTTTATATGCTTTTCAATGGCAAACTTCATGCAAAATAGCCATTGATCCCGCATCGTCTCATCTACAGCGAAGGGCATATGGCGTGCGCGTAATGCGGGATGACCATACTTTTGCTGATATAACTGCGGACCGCCGAGCCAGCCACTTAAAAACTCATAGAGCTTCTGCTCCGACTCCGCAATCGGTGCACGGTGAATCGCGAATAAGGCTCGTGTTTCTTCCGAGCTTGCCATTTTCTGATAAAAACTATTGGCAATAGCACGGATCACTTTGTCGCCACCAATTAAATCATAGGCATTCGACTGATTCGGATCCCTGTCATCCGGCGCACTTGTGTGTTTACTAAAAATCTTTTTAAGCCAGTTCATAGGTCTAACTGCACTGCATCTACAATATTGATGCGCGCATTATAGCCTGAATGCCACTGCGAAACAGGGGGCTAAAGTCAGGTACAACAACTTAGACTCGCCATTAAGCTGTGCTACCGCCTAAAAGCACGCTAGACTGCAAGCCACTTACAGCCAATAGAATCCCGCAGATGACAGATATGCCCTCAGTAACTACGCCAGCGCTTGATCGATATGCCGTGTTTGGCAATCCGATAGGTCACAGTAAATCGCCCTTTATTCATGGACAGTTTGCGTCTCTTACACAGCAGACTTTGAGTTATGAAGCGATTCTGGCGCCCATAGATGGTTTTGAAGCGAGTTTACGAGCATTTTTTCAGGCGGGAGGAAAGGGCGCGAATGTGACTGTGCCCTTTAAAGAGCAAGCCTTTGCCCTCTGCGACAGCTTAAGTGCCGAAGCGACATTGGCGGGTGCGGTCAATACTCTAAGCTTGTTGGCCGATGGCACTATTTACGGTGATAACACCGATGGTCTGGGGCTGGTGGCCGATCTTGTTCGCCATCTCGGCAGTTTGCAGCATAAGCGGGTACTCTTGGTGGGGGCCGGCGGTGCGGCGCGCGGCTGTATCTTGCCATTGCTCAAGGCTGAAGTCGGGCAATTGGTTATCACTAACCGAACCCAAAGTAAGGCACAGGCCTTAGTGGATATTTTCAGCCAAGTACAAGAAGGGCGCTACAGCGATAAACTCCAGGCTGTATCGATGTCAGAGTTGTCGGGGGTGTTCGATTTAGTGATTAACTCGACCTCAGCGAGTCTAGCGGGAGAGTTACCGCCACTGTCACAGTCCATCATAGGCAACAAAACGGCTTGCTACGATATGATGTATGGCGCCAAACCAACAGCATTTAATCAATGGGCTTTGCAACAGGGTGCAGCGCAAGTGATTGATGGACTGGGTATGCTTGTCGGTCAAGCGGCGAAGAGTTTTGCACTTTGGCGTGGCGTCGAGCCAGATACCTCAGGAGTGCTTAAATTGCTCAGGGACAAACTGCAGGTCGACGCGCAATAGAGGCTCAAGAGGAAGAGAAGATGAATCAGAGTATTTTATTCCCCGATCTGCAACATTGGGATGAAACCCAAAAACACATTTGCTTTATTGCCCAGCAGCAGGGAATGAACATTAAGTGTTATATCAGCGCGCAGAAGCTGGCGCAGTTAAATGATTTTTCGCCTCAGCCCAATAGCGATGAAGCGTCTGCCGTGTTAGCGCTATTTGATGCGGTGCGATTCGATGCGGAAGAAATGGCAGAAGCCTTAATTGAAGCAGAAGAGTTTGATGAGTTTGGCGCAGTACACTTAGGCTAAGTACAACGCAATAGGCTAAGCACAACACAAGCGAGATGGCAGCTTAAATACTGCCATCTCGATTTAATAGAAACATTATTCTGGCTGAGGTTCTGCCAAGTATTCGTTTTTCAAGCGCACATAGTTATCTGCAGATTCAGGTAAAAACTTCAATTCCGCTTCGGTTAAAGGTCGCGCCTGTTTTGCAGGGCTGCCGACATATAAGTAGCCGCTCTGCAGCACCTTACCTGGCGGTACTAACGAACCCGCACCTAAAATCACATCATCTTCTAATATGGCGCCATCGAGGATAATCGCGCCCATCCCCACTAATACACGATTGCCAACCTTGCAGCCATGCAGCATCGCTTTATGCCCAATCGTCACATCATCACCAATGATCAATGGATGACCGTCAGGACGAGAGGCGAATTTACGGGTCACGTGCAATATGCTGCCATCCTGCACATTGGAGCGCTTACCAATACGAATGTGGTTTACGTCACCACGCGCCGCCACCATAGGCCAAATGCTGGCATCTGTATCTAAAGCGATATCGCCAACGAGTACCGAAGCAGAGTCTACATACACATTATCGCCGAGTTGTGGATGAATCCCTTGGTAAGTTCTGAGTGGCCCTGACATAAAAAAGTCCCTAATTGAGTGGTTTTTCGCATTATAAAGGCTAAAAACTGACTGGTCAGGTCAAATATCCAACGAACAGTGTAAAAAAGCTAATTATCTTTAAATTAGGGGTTGCACAAAAAGTTTCGCTGCCTATAATGCGCATCCACTGACACAGCAGACAGCGAAAGCGAATGCGGTGTGAGTCAGAATCGAATGCAAAATGTGCACTTGGTTCGAAAGCATCAAGAAGTTTGCAAAAACGCCTTGACGCGACTGGGGAAATGCGTAGAATACGCAGCCCTGACCCGCTGAGCGGTAACGCGAAGTGAGTGGTCAAAATGCTCTTTAACAATCTAAACAAGAAATCTGTGTGGACACTCACAGGTGTTGAGTTAATCGAAATTACTCTGCCATTTGGCGAGTAATCAAAATTTACATCAATGAATGAGTGTTCATAGCAATATGTACAACGACTTATTAAGTTAAGTCGATTCAGAATTCATTGAGCCGAACCTTAGGGTTCACAAAACTTTTAATTGAAGAGTTTGATCATGGCTCAGATTGAACGCTGGCGGCAGGCCTAACACATGCAAGTCGAGCGGCAGCACAAGTGAGTTTACTCATGAGGTGGCGAGCGGCGGACGGGTGAGTAATGCCTAGGGATCTGCCCAGTCGTGGGGGATAACAGTTGGAAACGACTGCTAATACCGCATACGCCCTACGGGGGAAAGGAGGGGACCTTCGGGCCTTCCGCGATTGGATGAACCTAGGTGGGATTAGCTAGTTGGTGAGGTAATGGCTCACCAAGGCGACGATCCCTAGCTGTTCTGAGAGGATGATCAGCCACACTGGGACTGAGACACGGCCCAGACTCCTACGGGAGGCAGCAGTGGGGAATATTGCACAATGGGGGAAACCCTGATGCAGCCATGCCGCGTGTGTGAAGAAGGCCTTCGGGTTGTAAAGCACTTTCAGTAGGGAGGAAAGGTTGTAAGTTAATACCTTGCAGCTGTGACGTTACCTACAGAAGAAGGACCGGCTAACTCCGTGCCAGCAGCCGCGGTAATACGGAGGGTCCAAGCGTTAATCGGAATTACTGGGCGTAAAGCGTGCGCAGGCGGTTTGTTAAGCGAGATGTGAAAGCCCCGGGCTCAACCTGGGAATTGCATTTCGAACTGGCAAACTAGAGTCTTGTAGAGGGGGGTAGAATTCCAGGTGTAGCGGTGAAATGCGTAGAGATCTGGAGGAATACCGGTGGCGAAGGCGGCCCCCTGGACAAAGACTGACGCTCAGGCACGAAAGCGTGGGGAGCAAACAGGATTAGATACCCTGGTAGTCCACGCCGTAAACGATGTCTACTCGGAGTTTGGTGTCTTGAACACTGGGCTCTCAAGCTAACGCATTAAGTAGACCGCCTGGGGAGTACGGCCGCAAGGTTAAAACTCAAATGAATTGACGGGGGCCCGCACAAGCGGTGGAGCATGTGGTTTAATTCGATGCAACGCGAAGAACCTTACCTACTCTTGACATCCAGAGAATTCGCTAGAGATAGCTTAGTGCCTTCGGGAACTCTGAGACAGGTGCTGCATGGCTGTCGTCAGCTCGTGTTGTGAAATGTTGGGTTAAGTCCCGCAACGAGCGCAACCCCTATCCTTATTTGCCAGCACGTAATGGTGGGAACTCTAGGGAGACTGCCGGTGATAAACCGGAGGAAGGTGGGGACGACGTCAAGTCATCATGGCCCTTACGAGTAGGGCTACACACGTGCTACAATGGCGAGTACAGAGGGTTGCAAAGCCGCGAGGTGGAGCTAATCTCACAAAGCTCGTCGTAGTCCGGATTGGAGTCTGCAACTCGACTCCATGAAGTCGGAATCGCTAGTAATCGTGGATCAGAATGCCACGGTGAATACGTTCCCGGGCCTTGTACACACCGCCCGTCACACCATGGGAGTGGGCTGCAAAAGAAGTGGGTAGCTTAACCTTCGGGAGGGCGCTCACCACTTTGTGGTTCATGACTGGGGTGAAGTCGTAACAAGGTAGCCCTAGGGGAACCTGGGGCTGGATCACCTCCTTACCTATACGACTAACTCGATGTTTGTTGAGTGTTCACACAGATGGCTTGTTGAACTTCTCGAAAGAGAAGGGAGAGCGAAATGCACCGCTTGCCGGTAAGCATTGTTCTTTAACAATTTGGAAAGCTGATAGTAATTAATACAATGATGTCTGTCGTTGTGTTAATACGAAAAAATTGAGTTCTTAAAACACTTTTTAAGTGTCTTGAATATTCAAGTCTAAGGCGAGTCCATCTTCTTGGTCGAAGATGAGACAAGTAAAACCAGCTGGTCGCAACGACGCAAGTGATGTGAAACTCATTTGGGTTGTATGGTTAAGCGACTAAGCGTATACGGTGGATGCCTTGGCAGTCAGAGGCGATGAAGGACGTAGTAACTTGCGAAAAGCGTTGGCGAGCTAGTAACAAGCATTTGAGCTAACGATGTCCGAATGGGGGAACCCGGCCGCATAAGCGGTCATCATGTAGTGAATACATAGCTACATGAGGCAAACGAGGGGAACTGAAACATCTAAGTACCCTTAGGAAAAGAAATCAACCGAGATTCCCCTAGTAGCGGCGAGCGAACGGGGATTAGCCCTTAAGTCAGAGGGGTGTTAGTGGAATGGTCTGGAAAGTCCAGCGGCACAGGGTGATAGCCCCGTACACGAAAACTAACCTTTGATGAAAACGAGTAAGGCGGGACACGTGATATCCTGTTTGAATATGGGGGGACCATCCTCCAAGGCTAAATACTCCTGACTGACCGATAGTGAACCAGTACCGTGAGGGAAAGGCGAAAAGAACCCCTGTGAGGGGAGTGAAATAGAACCTGAAACCGTATACGTACAAGCAGTGGGAGCGGTTCTTGAGACCGTGACTGCGTACCTTTTGTATAATGGGTCAGCGACTTACGTTTTGTAGCGAGGTTAAGCGAATAGCGGAGCCGTAGGGAAACCGAGTGTTAACTGCGCGTTTAGTTGCAAGGCGTAGACCCGAAACCCGGTGATCTAGCCATGGGCAGGTTGAAGGTTGAGTAACATCAACTGGAGGACCGAACCGACTAATGTTGAAAAATTAGCGGATGACTTGTGGCTGGGGGTGAAAGGCCAATCAAACCGGGAGATATCTGGTTCTCCTCGAAAGCTATTTAGGTAGCGCCTCGGACGAACACCTTTGGGGGTAGAGCACTGTTAAGGCTAGGGGGTCATCCCGACTTACCAACCCTTTGCAAACTCCGAATACCAAAGAGTGCTATCCGGGAGACAGACGGCGGGTGCTAACGTCCGTCGTCAAAAGGGAAACAACCCAGACCGTCAGCTAAGGTCCCAAAGTGTATGTTAAGTGGGAAACGATGTGGGAAGGCTTAGACAGCTAGGATGTTGGCTTAGAAGCAGCCATCATTTAAAGAAAGCGTAATAGCTCACTAGTCGAGTCGGCCTGCGCGGAAGATGTAACGGGGCTAAACATACCACCGAAGCTACGGGTGCAATCCATTAGGGTTGCGCGGTAGAGGAGCGTTCTGTAAGCCGTTGAAGGTGAAGGGGTAACCCACACTGGAGGTATCAGAAGTGCAAATGCTGACATGAGTAACGATAAAGGGGGTGAAAAACCCCCTCGCCGAAAGACCAAGGGTTCCTGTCCAACGTTAATCGGGGCAGGGTGAGTCGACCCCTAAGGCGAGGCCGAAAGGCGTAGTCGATGGGAAACAGATTAATATTTCTGTACTTCCGCTAACTGCGATGGAGAGACGGAGAAGGCTAGGCTAGCGCGGCGTTGGTAGTCCGCGTTTAAGGTGGTAGGTGGGTGACTTAGGCAAATCCGGGTCACTATACACTGAGAGCTGATGACGAGTCCCCAAGGGGATGAAGTAGTTGATGCCATGCTTCCAGGAAAATCTTCTAAGCTTCAGGTTAGCGGGAATCGTACCCCAAACCGACACAGGTGGTCGGGTAGAGAATACCAAGGCGCTTGAGAGAACTCGGCTGAAGGAACTAGGCAAAATGGTACCGTAACTTCGGGAGAAGGTACGCTGCTGTTGGTGATGGGACTTGCTCCCTAAGCTGACGGCAGTCGCAGATACCAGGTGGCTGCAACTGTTTATCAAAAACACAGCACTGTGCAAAATCGCAAGATGACGTATACGGTGTGACGCCTGCCCGGTGCCGGAAGGTTAATTGATTGGGTTATCGCAAGAGAAGCTCATGATCGAAGCCCCGGTAAACGGCGGCCGTAACTATAACGGTCCTAAGGTAGCGAAATTCCTTGTCGGGTAAGTTCCGACCTGCACGAATGGCGTAATGATGGCCACGCTGTCTCCAGCCGAGACTCAGTGAAGTTGAAATTGCGGTGAAGATGCCGTATACCCGCGGCTAGACGGAAAGACCCCGTGAACCTTTACTATAGCTTGGCACTGAACATTGACCCTACATGTGTAGGATAGGTGGGAGACTTTGAAGCGGGAACGCTAGTTCTCGTGGAGTCGTCCTTGAAATACCACCCTTGTAGTGTTGATGTTCTAACTTGGGCCCCTAATCGGGGTTAAGGACAGTGCCTGGTGGGTAGTTTGACTGGGGCGGTCTCCTCCCAAAGAGTAACGGAGGAGCACGAAGGTTGGCTAAGTACGGTCGGACATCGTACGGTTAGTGCAATGGCATAAGCCAGCTTAACTGCGAGACAGACACGTCGAGCAGGTACGAAAGTAGGTCATAGTGATCCGGTGGTTCTGAATGGAAGGGCCATCGCTCAACGGATAAAAGGTACTCCGGGGATAACAGGCTGATACCGCCCAAGAGTTCATATCGACGGCGGTGTTTGGCACCTCGATGTCGGCTCATCACATCCTGGGGCTGAAGTCGGTCCCAAGGGTATGGCTGTTCGCCATTTAAAGTGGTACGCGAGCTGGGTTCAGAACGTCGTGAGACAGTTCGGTCCCTATCTGCCGTGGGCGTTGGATGATTGAGGGGAGTTGCTCCTAGTACGAGAGGACCGGAGTGAACGAACCGCTGGTGTTCGGGTTGTCATGCCAATGGCATTGCCCGGTAGCTATGTTCGGAATCGATAACCGCTGAAAGCATCTAAGCGGGAAGCGAGCCCCAAGATGAGTCATCCCTTGGACTTTAAGTCCACTGAAGAGCCGTTCGAGACTAGGACGTTGATAGGTCAGGTGTGTAAGCGTTGTGAGGCGTTGAGCTAACTGATACTAATGACTCGAGAGGCTTAACCATACAACCCAGATGGGTTTTACAAGTACTTAGCTTGAATACAAACACTTAAGAAGTGCAACTCAAACCAGCTTTCCGAATTTAATTTACTGCCTGCATCAAGATAAGACGGGTAGTGAATAACAAATTTGCTTGGTGACAATAGCATTGTGGTCCCACCTGATCCCATCCCGAACTCAGAAGTGAAACGCAATCGCGCCGATGGTAGTGTGGGGTCTCCCCATGTGAGAGTAGGTCATCGCCAAGCGCCTAATTTGGTCAATGACCAGACAGAGTTGGAGCGGTAGTTCAGTTGGTTAGAATACCGGCCTGTCACGCCGGGGGTCGCGGGTTCGAGTCCCGTCCGCTCCGCCAACACAAAGAGATAAGCCTCATCGAAAGATGAGGCTTTTTTCGTTTATACGCTGGATAAATCTACTCAGACTCATTTTCAGCGGTGTTTTACTCAGCCTCGTTTATGTAAGTTATTCTGAAACCACTCTTTTTATTAAAGGGGTTTAGCGGTTTTCTTTATGATAGACTGCTAGTTTTTACGGCTGGACAGGTCAGTTTTTCATTTGTGGGAATGCGGTTGTGCGCCACTTGGCAGTATTGAACTGTGCTTCTGCCTTCACATCAATTAAACGTTATAATGTCTACCAACTTTTACGAGTAATAAAATGAATTGTCGTTTAGGCTGCGGTGCTTGTTGTATTGCACCTTCTATTAGCAGTGGGATCCCAGGTATGCCAAATGGTAAGGCGGCTGGGGAACGCTGTGTGCAGCTCAGTGATGATAATTTATGTTTGATTTTCGGCTCGCCTGATCGTCCCGCGGTTTGTAGTGATTTTGACGCCTCTTTAGATGTCTGTGGACACTCTAATGAAGAGGCGCTCTGGTTGATCACAAACCTTGAAACTCAAACATCTCAATAGTTTATTGCTGACAGGTGAATTATGCAGTTAACACGCTATACCGACTTTGGTGTTCGCACGCTGATGTATCTGGCGGTTCAGCCCGATAGAAAAACCCTTTTTAGGATCGCAGAGATTACAGAGGTATTTGATTTGTCGCCAAATCATGTCTCGAAGATTGTGCATCATTTAGGCAAATTAGGTTATCTGGAAACCATACGCGGTAAAATGGGCGGATTTCGTTTAGGGAAACCGGCGAGCGAGATTAATCTAGGGCAGCTGATCCGTGCGTTAGAGAACTCTCTGGCACCGATTGATTGCAGCAAACCCTATTGCCGTTTTACTCCCGCCTGCCAGTTGAAGGGCGTGTTAGCTCAAGCCGTTGAGGCGTATTTAAACGTACTAGATCAATACAGCCTGCAGGACATTGTCAGTAATCGAAATGAGCTGTTGGCACTGCTGCCAGACATGACTATTTCTGTCTTACAGTTGGATTAGTGCCTTTCTCATGGGCTAGTTCGATGGGCAACAAGCTTGACGTCGGCACTAGCTCAATCCCTTCCGCCTTTAGGCGCGCTAAGTTCGTTTTTAAGAAGTGAATGGTTTCGGGGTAAGGATGGGCGATAGCTACCAGACTGCCTTGCGAGTGAGCCTGACTTATCATCAAATTAAACTGTTTTTCCAATGCTGCGGCACTGACGTCATTATCGAGAAAGAGTTTGCGTCGTAGCAGTGGCACGCCGAGCGAATCTGCCTTATCTCCCGCCTTAGTGAACTTGGTTGTCATACTATCGACAAAGTAGAGCTGTTTCTGCTTTAACGTGTCCATCACCCACAGCATAGGATCATCGAGCTGCGTTAGTAGGCTTCCCATATGATTGTTGGCGCCTTTAGCAAAGGGCACACTGGCGATGGCAGCAAGTACACTGCTACGTATCTGTGCTTCGCTCATATTATTAGTTAAACCACCAACACCTAAGGCTTTGCCATTGAGTGCCTGCATGGGTAAGTGCAGCATAATCTCGTGGCCTTTGGCGTGCGCGGCTTTGGCTAATTTATTACTGAGCGGCGTGTGTGGCAGTACCGACAAGGTGACTGCGCTTGGGAGTGACAGCACGGCTTCGTCGGTGTGGCGATAGCCAATATCATCGATGATCAAGGCGATTTGGGCCGCATTGCTTGGCGCAATGCTCAGAGCCCAAAGGGCCAATATGTAAAATAGACGCACTATTTCTTCTTATTAGTCATGATGTTGCATCCAAGCGATTGCCGAGGTGACTAGGCTGTCTTGGCTAACATCGGTTCGTGCTGAGATGGCGTCGATTATAGCCATATTCTTTTGATTGGAGCCAGTTTCGGTTGCAACTTTAATGTCGGGCACTATGCCGATATCGTGAATGTTTTCCCCTCTGGGGGTGTTGTACTGGGCGATGGTGAGCTTGATGGCATTGCCGTCGTTCAGTATGGGGATCAGGCTTTGCACCGTGCCTTTGCCAAAGCTAGTTTCACCAAGCAGTTTGGCGCGGCCATTTTCCTGCAGGGCGGCAGCGAGGACTTCGGAGGCGGAGGCCGAGCCTTTGTTGATCAGCACTAACATAGGCACATTGGTCAGCATGGTTTGCGGTGAGGCGTAATAGTCGGAGTTGGCATCGAAAAAGCGGCCAGAGGTTGAGACGATTCGGCCCTTCGCTAAAAAGAGGTCAGCGATTTTGATTGCCTGATCCAGCAAGCCGCCGGGATTATTACGTAAATCTAATATCAAACCCGTAAGATGCGCGTTTTGCCACTGGCTTAAACTGCGCACCATGTCTTCGGTGGAGTTCTCTTGAAAGCTACTGAGCCTAACGTAGCCGATATTACCATCCAGTAATTTGCTGGTGACAGATTGAATGGTGATGGTACTGGGTTTGAGTGATACCTCGAACTGGGCGTCATCATTATGGTGCTTCAGTGTGAGGTGAATACTCTGATTGCTGAGGCTATGTTGTTTGATTTGATTGAGGATATCCGCAAGGTTGGTTTCGGTGGTTGGCGTGTCATTCAGCTTGATAATGATATCGCCCGCTTGGATACCGGCCTGTTCGGCGGGGGAATTGGCAAAGGGCGCGATAATGCTGATATGGTCTTTATCGCTGGCGACCTCAAAGCCAAAGCCAAAGTATTCGCCCCGATTTGAGTCTTTTAAGTCGAGTAATTCTTGGTGATTTAAAAAGCTGGAATAGGGATCTAAATGCTCAAAAATCCCTTTAATGGCGGCTTGCACCAGCTCATCTTTGGAAACGGTTTTAACGTAATAGGTTTCGACGGTTTCTAATACATCCTGCAATAGCGGGTAGTCGAAGTCACTTTGATATGACTTGGCATTCTCTTGGCTGGAGAGGCTAATGGACAGACCTAGGCTTAGGCCGAGCCCAAGGCAGACGATATTGCGGATTAGTTGTTTCATAGCCGTCCCCTGTGATGATGGGGACGGCCACCTTAGCGAGAGTACTGATTAACGGCAGTACTTGGCTGGATCGACCGCTTGCCCCTTATACCTTATTTCAAAGTATAGGCCAGGCTCTGTCTGTCCACCCGAACGTCCGACTAAAGCAATAGCTTCACCGGTTTTGACCATATCCCCAGGGCTTTTTAACAGGGCTTGCGCATGGCCGTAGAGGCTCATGTAACCTTTACCATGGTCTATCACCATCACCATACCAAAGCCTTTAAGCCAGTCGGCATAGATGACTTTGCCGCCAGAAACCGCGCGAATATTTTGCCCTTCGGGTGCGGAGAGCATAGTGCCTTTCCACACCACTTGGCCGGATCTTGGGCTGCCAAAGCTGGCACTGACGCGGCCTTTGGTCGGCCACTTGAGTTTGCCGCCTTGTTTATCGAAGCCTTCCATCGAGGGGTTATCACGCATCGCCTTAAGCGCTTGCTCAACCACTCGTTTTAAGCTGGCTTCTTCAATTTGCAGTTGTTCGAGTTCGGCGCCCTTGGTATTCAGGGTGCGCTGTAATTCTTTTAGGGTGAGCTGGCGTTGATCTTGTTCTTGGTTCAAGCGCTTAGATTGCACTTGTTGCTCGGCCATCAGCTTAGTTAATTGTTTTTGCTTGCTGGTTTGCGAGACTTTAATTTCATCTAGTTCGGTGATGGTCTTTTTTAACTCGTTAATCGAGTTCATGCGTGCCTTGTTGAGGTATTGGTAATATGCCAACATCCGTTCAATCGTGGCGGGACTCTGCTGATTCAGCATCATCTTAGTGTAATCGTGGTTACCGGCAAGATAGGCGCTCGAGAGTTGTTTTGAGAGCGTTTTTTGCTGGCTGACCTTGAGGGTTTCTAACTCTTCTTGGCGTTGTTTGAGTTCAGCGAGCTTAGTATCAATCTGCGCCAAACTGTTTTTGGTGCTATTGACCTTTTTAGCTGCCGCCGCAATGGCCTCTTCGTCACTACGCAGCAAGGCGAGTAACTTTTCCCGCTGTTTACTGGTGTTTTTGAGTGCGCTTTGTTGTTGGTTGATTTGCGCTTGGATGGATTTCAACTCGGACTGACGCTTCTCCAAATCAGAAGCGTAGACCGAGAAAGATAACATCATAAAGCCAGCAATAATGCTGGCTTTAACGGGGAGTCGAGTGCTCACTAGGTAACAACTACTCTTTTACGTGGATTAAGGGCTTACCCGTCATCTCTGCGGGAATGGTTTCACCCATCAGGTGCAGAATCGTTGGGGCGACATCGCTCAGTTTACCGCCTTCATCTATGGTGGCGTCACGGCCAACAAACACAAAGGGCACGAGCTCACTGGTATGCGCCGTATGGGCTTGGCCAGTGGTTTCGTCGGTCATCTGCTCGGCGTTGCCGTGGTCAGCGGTAATAATACATTCGCCGCCCACTTTCGCCAGTGCGTCAACTACGCGGCCGATACAGGCATCGACAGCTTCGCAGGCTTTAACCGCCGCATCGAAGTTGCCAGTATGACCCACCATATCACCGTTCGGGTAGTTACAGATAATCACATCGTATTGAGCGGATTCAATCGCTGCGACTAACTTATCCGTCAGCTCGGTTGAGCTCATCTCAGGTTGTAAGTCGTAGGTTGCCACTTTAGGTGAGTTGATCAGGATACGATCTTCACCGTTGAATGGCTCTTCCTTACCGCCGTTGAAGAAGAAGGTCACATGGGCGTATTTTTCAGTTTCGGAGATACGTAACTGAGTACGGCCACGGTTTTGCAGCACTTCACCTAAGGTATTCACTAGGTTTTCAGAAGGATAAGCGATAGGTGCTTTGATATCTGCTGCGTATTCGGTCAGCGTTACAAAGTTAACCTTTGGCGTCACTGCACGTTCAAAACCATCGAAATCGGCATTGATAAAGCTACGGGTGATTTGACGAGCACGGTCGGCGCGGAAGTTCATGAAAATCAGCGCGTCGCCATCGTTTAAGCTGGCAACCTTGCCTTCGCTGTCGGTAATGGCAGAAGACGACACAAATTCATCGTTTTCGTTACGCTCGTAAGCGGCTTCTAACGCGGTCACGGCATTATCGTATTGGAACTTCGCCTTGCCTTGAGTGATCAGCTCGTAAGCCTGAGACACACGGTCCCAACGGTTATCGCGGTCCATGGCAAAGTAACGGCCAATAATTGAGGCGATACGGCCATGGCCCAATGTAGTAAACAGATCATCAAAGTGGCTTAGGCTGCCTTTGGCGCTGCGAGGTGGGGTATCGCGACCATCTAAGAAGGCATGTAAGTACACTTTAGTGGCACCGCGCGCCACTGCCATACGGCACATGGCTTCGATATGCTCTTCATGGCTGTGTACGCCACCGGGAGAGAGCAAACCCATAATGTGCACTGCGCCACCGGCTTTGACTGCCGCATCAACGGCATCACAAAGGGCTGGATTTTGTTCAAACTCATGATCTGCAATGGCTTTGCTGATACGAGTCAGCTCTTGGTAAACGATTCGGCCAGAACCTAAGTTGATATGGCCTACTTCAGAGTTCCCCATCTGCCCATCGGGCAAACCTACATCTAAGCCTGAACCTGAAATTAAACCGTGGGCATATTGGGCGTTGAGACGGTCGAGTACTGGTGTGTTGGCGTGGTAAATCGCATTCATATGCGTATTTTCACGGTAACCCCAGCCATCGAGGATCAACAACGCAATTGGACGTTTAGTTGTCGTCATGGTGATACCTTTAAAGTTTAAGGAAGCTAAAGAAATCTGAAATTGGTTAAATATTACTACGTAAGCGGGGTACGAAAAAGCGCTTTACCTAGATTAAGGTCATCGAATCGCTATTTGAGCAGATTCTGTGAGCGCCAAGAGAAGCGAGATGGCGCAAGGGCTGAGCTGTGTTCTAGAACTGTGACTAAACTGCTGCAATCTGCCAAGGCAATGGGTATACTCTGTGCCCTTATCGAATTTTTCGCCATTTATACGGGCTGTAACCATGCAAGAATATATCGAATTTTTTAAGGCTCACACTATGCTAAGTCTGGCTTGGGTGGGTTTGTTTGTAATGCTTGTGGTCAGTGTGATCAAATCGAGCTTCTCTAAAATCAAAAATGTCACTCATCAAGAACTCACCACTATGGTGAACAGACAAGACGCTAAAGTCGTGGATGTGCGTTCAAATGACGAGTTCCGTAAGGGCCATATTGTTGATGCAGTTAACGTTACGCTCGCGGATATCAAAAATAATCAGGTTTCAGCCCTTGAAAAGTTCAAAGGCAGTCCCATTATACTGGTATGCAATGCTGGCATGACCTCGTCTCAAGCGGCTCAGCTTTTAAGTAAACAAGGTTTTGAAAACCTGTATAACTTGAAAGGTGGTATGGGTGAATGGCAGGCAGCAAATATGCCTGTTTCAAAAAGCAAAAGATAAGTTGTCGGCGGCAGTTATGCGCTGTGCTGCATAGTTAATTGATTGTGCAGCAGTTGCGTCATCATTGTTTGGCATACTAATCCTGTGGTCACTAAGGGCTTAAATTAAGTATTTAGATTGACTTCAAAAGTACCCCGTTAAGGGAACGTTGGGACGGTACTGAGATCTCATTCAGGCATCAAAGCATAAGCCCAGCTAAATAGACAAAAAAGCCAACCAGATAAGTGTTGGCATAACATTGATAGGATAGGTAGGAAATTATGGCTGAAGTAGCAAACAACGAACAACAAGCCCCACAATTCAACATCCAACGTGTTTACACTAAAGATGTTTCTTTCGAAACACCTAACAGCCCAGCTGTATTCCAAAAAGAATGGAATCCAGAAGTTAAGTTAGATTTAGACACTCGCAGCGCTAAATTAGCCGACGACGTATACGAAGTGGTTCTGTCTTTGACTGTGACTGCACAAAACGCTGGCGAAACTGCATTCCTGTGTGAAGTACAACAAGCGGGTATCTTCTCAATCGCAGGTCTGACTGAGCCACAACTGGCTCACTCATTAGGTGCATACTGCCCTAACATCCTATTCCCATACGCGCGTGAAGCTGTAGGTAGCTTAGTGGGTCGTGGTACTTTCCCACAACTGAACTTAGCACCAGTAAACTTCGACGCTCTGTTCGCACAATACGTGCAACAACGTCAAGCCGCAGCAGCTGCACCAGCAGCCGAAGAAGCTAACGCTTAATTACATGAAAAACTCTGCCGATATCACTGTGTTAGGGGCGGGCTCTTATGGCACCGCCCTTGCCATCTCTCTAGCCAGCAATGGTCATAAGACCTTGTTGTGGGGGCACGATCCTGCCCATATGCAAACGCTCGCTCAGGACAAATGCAACCAAGCTTTCTTGCCTGGTATTGCCTTCCCCGAGTGTTTACATATCGAAGCCGACTTAGCCAAAGCCTTAGCGGCCAGCAATAATGTGCTGGTTGTGGTACCTAGCCATGTATTTGGCTCGGTACTGGCCCAAGCGAAACCTTTGTTACGCCAAGATGCTCGCATCGTATGGGCGACCAAAGGACTCGAGCCTGAAACCGGACGTTTGCTGCAAGATGTGGCCCGTGATGTGTTAGGCGAGCAATATCCGCTGGCGGTATTGTCAGGACCGACGTTCGCGAAGGAATTAGCTATGGGGTTACCTACGGCGATTTCGGTTGCGGGTACTTGTCCCAAATTTACCGCTGAGCTAGTGGAATTGCTGCACAGCCCTAAACGTTTACGCGTTTATGCTAACGACGACTTTATCGGCCTGCAATTAGGCGGCGCGGTGAAGAACGTTATCGCCATTGGTGCGGGCATGTCAGACGGTATTGGCTTTGGTGCTAATGCCAGAACGGCGTTAATTACCCGTGGTTTAGTCGAGTTAACCCGCTTAGGCGAAGCCTTAGGTGCAAGTACCGCTACCTTTATGGGCATGGCTGGATTAGGCGACCTAGTGTTAACTTGTACCGACAACCAATCCCGTAACCGCCGCTTTGGTTTAGCCTTAGGTAAAGGTTGCGATGTGGATACCGCCCAGGCCGAAATCGGCCAAGTGGTTGAAGGTTATCGCAATACTAAAGAAGTGTTTACTCTAGCGAAGCGCATGGGCGTCGAAATGCCGATCACCGAGCAAATCTACCAAGTGTTATACCAAGGCAAAGCGCCCTTGGATGCCGCCAAAGAACTGCTCAGCAGAGAAAAGAAATCAGAAACGCCAGCGCAATAAAGCGCGAGTCGTGATGATGCTGAATAAAATAAAGGGTGCTAAAATAGCGCCCTTTTTTATGTCCGATCGCTATCGCCTTAATGTACAGGCAGCAGTCTGCATTGGCTGTATCCATCAAGGCTGGATGCTGAACGCGGAATATCTACCCCAATATTGAAGACCAATACTGTCACTCAGTCTTTGAACTATTTGGGATGATGGGCAATAGCCAAATTAATTTATCGACTGGAGTATAAGTGTGAAACATCATGATGTAATTATTATCGGAGCCGGCGCCGCAGGATTAATGTGTGCTGCAACAGCGGGTTACCGAGGTCGTGATGTACTGGTACTCGATAATGCCAAGCAGGCTGGGCGTAAAATCCTTATCAGCGGTGGCGGCCGTTGTAACTTTACCAACCTGAAAGTCGAACCCGCCAACTTTATCTGTGGCAACCCACACTTTGTCAAATCCGCATTGGCGCGTTATCCGTCGCAGCAGTTTATTGAACTGGTTGAGCGCCACGGCATTGAATACCACGAGCGTGACCATGGCCAGCTGTTTTGTAATGACTCGGCTAAAGAGATAGTTACTATGCTGCTGACCGAATGTGAGTGGGCGGGCGTGAGTATTAAACTTCGCACCGATATTCTGGCGGTGAGCAAAACTGAGGCTGGTCGCTTTGAGCTAAACACCTCAAATGGCGAGTTAAGTTGCGACTCCTTAGTGATCGCCACCGGCGGTTTATCAATGCCAAAACTCGGCGCCACACCCTACGGCTATCAATTGGCCGAGCAGTTTGGGCTTAAGGTGTTGCCAACTCACGCGGGTCTGGTGCCTTTTACTTGGCACAGCGAAGATAAAATTCGCTTCGAACCGCTGTCGGGCATTGCCGTACCGAGCCGCATTACCGCCAAAGATGGCACCGCCTTTAGTGAAGCCCTGCTCTTTACCCACAGAGGCTTATCCGGCCCCGCTATTTTGCAGATTTCCAACTACTGGAAAGCAGGCGAAACCATAGAAATCAATCTATTACCCAATATGGATGCCGCGCAGGCCATAGAGCAACAACTGGCCGCACATCCTAAACAGAGTCTGCGTAATACCTTGAGCCAGTGGTTACCTAAGCGGCTGGTGGAAGTGTTATTCGATGAGGCTTTACTCAACAAAGCCTTAAATCAGCTGGTTCATGCAGAGCGTGCCAAGTTAGTCGACGATCTGCACCGCTGGACTGTGTTAATGAATGGCACCGAAGGCTATCGCACCGCCGAAGTGACCCTCGGCGGCGTAGATACCCATGAACTCTCCTCCAAAACCATGGAAGCCATAAAAGTCCCTGGCCTGTTTTTTATCGGCGAAGTGATGGATGTCAGCGGTTGGTTGGGAGGGTTTAACTTCCAATGGGCTTGGGCATCTGGCGTGGCGGCTGGACAAGCGGTTTAGTCTGTTTGGGAACAATAAAGTTTGAAGAAATATTTAGAAAAATTAAATGAACTAGAAATCGCTTGTCATAACAATTTTGAGGATGATTCAGATGAACATTGGGTTGATGAAGAATACGTCCGTATAAGAGCTGATGCTCTCAAGTTGCTAAGTAGCGCAAGCAAAGAGTTAGAAGTGAATGAACTTACTAGTTTTAGATTGAAAATAGTAAAGTTCTTTTGTGCCAATATGGGATGTCATTTAGATATTAAAGTGCTTGAATCTGAAGATGCAAATGTACTGTCGCAAAATGAGATCGAATTTATATTGGGAAATTCTCAGTTAGCGCGGTGGAATACGTAAATTTAAGTTTGTTTTCTGCACATAACAATTCAAGGAAGTTGGCGTTGTATACATTGTCACTATTTCCCCTGTGACACGCCGCCCTTTTATTTTACAAGAAGTATCCCTATAGGCTCGACGGCGGCATCTGCAATACATGGAAGTGTAAACGCCGCCAACGGACACTGTTGCAACAATGGCAATTTTAACGATCATTGAACTGTTCATCTGGCTAAAGGCTTTTGCCCCAAAACGCCTTAGAACAAAAAATAATTCAAATTTTGTTTAAGTACACTCCCCAAATAAATGTTATCCGAAAAACAAACTGAGAAATCTATTGAATCTAAGGGTTAGTAGGAAGAACATATCAACTAACTAAAACCCAAAAGTACCAATGAGTTATGCCAAATTCTCTTTATCATTATACTGACATCAACGCTGTGCGAGGGCTACTAGAGCACAAAAAGCTATGGCTAACTGGTCATGAATTTTTGAATGATGAGCATGAGTTTATCGACGGCTATCATATGCTCCAACAGGATATCGAACAACACCTCGTAAACATCAACGCAAATAGCACCCAAAGAGCACAAGTTGGCGTTATTCTTCAGTATCTCAATGACACATTAGCCCTATCCTGTTCATTTTCTAAATCGCCTGACATGCTATCGCAATGGCGTAGCTACTGCCCACAAGAAGGTGGTTACTGCATAGAATTTGACGATGACATACTCAGAAGTTCTGTCATTAACCCTGGTATTCAGCCTGTTAGAACCTTCGAAGAATGTATTTATGATCAGAGTGAAAAAGCTCGTCAATCTCAATTGCATGCCGAACATTGCATTAACGGATTATTCCAAAATCACTCGCCGAACGCCGACCGAATTTATCAAACGTATCTGAGTTTCCTACATTTTTGTCTTAGATGTAAAAACGAACACTTCCTCGAAGAACAAGAAGTAAGGCTATGCACATATTCAAACAGCAATAGACATAATACCAATATAGTGCAGGTTGGTTCAGGTGGAACTACTCTGACGACACCAATTTTTGTTAATGATCCACTCAGTTTTCGTACTAGCAAAAATCTATTGATTCCTTACTTAGAGTTACCTTTTGACATAAGAGCAATCAAATCGATCACAATTGGCCCTAACAAGAATATGGACACAGCTCTTCAAGGTTTGGAGCTTTACCTTAGAGAGCAAAGGCTCGCAGGGCAGATTATTGTTAACAAGTCAAAAATACCTTACCGTAATTGGTGAGGATTAAACTCAATATGCTCCAAAAGCTCTCATCATCGGTAGCTCAAATTAAGTTGCCGATTTTCATTTTTGGGATACCAAAAGTTATCTGAACGGTAAATTGACTCCTCTGCGGCTAACTCAGAATTGTCCCTAAACGAGTTACTAATCTTCTTTCAAAACGAACAGGTTACGCCGATGCTAAAGAGGTGATCCATGGTGATTAGCGAGACGACCGTCCGCACCACGGACGGGGCGGTCGAGCATCCACGGATGGACTTGAACAACATCCGTGTTTAACGGCCAGTTCGCCTTCCATGGCTCTCGTTCATAAGCTTAGAAACCCAAGGTTTCTATTCACCGCGTCGTCGAGCAAATGCCATGGCTCGCCTATCAGTCAGCGTTTAAAGAGCTAAGTTCCAAATTTGACCCTCTTCATCAGTCCTACCAAATCCATGCTTTACACTCTTTTTGTCCGTAAATGAGCGAGTGAATCCATCCGTTCTAGATGGACTCACACAAATCGATTATCGCAATGGCTCTGTGTGACAAACCTCTGATGGTCTGTCAATTTGATGTATCACCCACCAACCAATCCTTAGCCAATTGCTAATTTGGTTTCTGCATAGCGCAGCTTTTTTACCCTTGGGTTGGCAAGGAAGTAGGCCAACATCAGTGGGCCGAGGCGCCCCATAAACATCATAAAGATAATAATTCCTTGGCCTGCACTGGATAAATTGCCTGTTAATCCTCGGGATAGCCCAACTGTGCCGAGGGCGGATACGGCTTCGAAGGCGATATCCATTATCGGGGCTTTTTCTGTGAGCACGAGGGCGAATATTGCCAGCCAAGTGACGCCGATGGAGATCATCGTTAGGGCGAGCGCCTTGCTAATGGTGTCTTTGGGGATTTCGCGCTTAAACACATATACAGCTTCATCGCGGCGTAAATAGCCGTAGGTGGCGAGGATTAACACCATAAAGGTCACCACCTTAATGCCACTGGCGGTGCTGAGGGAGCCGCCGCCGATAAACATCAACACTAAGATCAATAGGGTGGAACCATCCTCGAGTTGGTCTATGGGCAGGGTGTTAAAGCCTGCGGTGCGCGGGGTTACGGCTTGAAACCAAGAGGCTAACCATTTGCCTAGTTCGCTTAAGGGCGCGAGGGTGTTGGGGTTGTTGTACTCAATCAGGTAAATGGCTATCACTGCTACGGCATTGATCAGTATGGTGCCGGTAATCATCATGCGGCTGTAGACGGTGAGTTTAGCCCAACGTTTATTGCGCTTGAGGTCAATCCACACCGAAAACCCAAGGCCGCCCACAATAAATAAACCTGTGATGGTGAGGTTAACGACTGGGTCGGCCACATAGGGGATTAAACTATCTGGGCTTAGGGCAAAACCCGCGTTATTAAAGGCGCTAATAGTATAAAAGAAGCCATGAAACAGGCTGGTTTGCCAGCCCAGCTCGCCGCTCCAGTAGACGGATAAAATCAGCATTCCCACAGCTTCAACCAATAGTGAAAACATCAGCACGGCCTTAGCAGTCGAGACTAAGGTGGAGGTATCGGTTTGATTAAAGGCTTCTTTCGCCACCGTTTGCTGCAAGAAACCTATCTTACCGCCCAGCGCTATTAGCGTGACTATGGCAAAGGTCATCAAGCCTAGGCCACCGCATTGAATTAACAGCGCGATAATCACTTGGCCAAAGGGCGTGAACACACTGCCAGTATCGACGACAACAAGCCCTGTGACCGTCACCGCCGAGGTCACGGTAAAGAGGCTTTGTAGCCAAGTAATTGGTGACTCGGTGGCGATGGGCAGTTTAAGCAAGCAAGTGCCAATTAAGATCAGCAGAGCAAAACTAACACTTAAGATAAAGGGCGGCGCGCCAAAGAGTTTTTTACCGCTTTTAGGTGTGTGCTCTAGGGTGAGCGAAGGATGCCATTGAACCACGTTACACCAACCTTGGTGCGAGCTGTTTTAACTCGGCACGGCTACCGCAGAGGAATAGGGCATCCTCTGTGTGCAGGCTAAAGTCGCTATCAATCTTGCTAAATACGTTGTGCTCACGCTTAACCATCAGCGCCGCTACCTTGCCCTTAGGATTGCGTGGGACATTGGTTTGCTCATCGGCGCTGTGCTCCTGCAAGCTCCCGAGCAGTTGGCCAACAGTGGTGTGATGTAACTGGGCTTTAATATGGATTTCAACAATATAAAGCCCATCGCCGATGGCGAGAAAGTTATTCACCATAGGGTAGTTAAGCGACTGGGCGACGCGGATCCCCATTTCTTCCTCGGGATGAATAATACGGGCAACGCCGAGTTTCGACACTATGGTATGGTGCGCCTTGGTGCTGGCCTTGACCCAAATCGTCTGCACGCCGAGGTTTTTCAGTGCCAGCGTGCACAGCAGGCTAGACTGCATATCCTCACCGATAGCGACCAGCACGGCCTCGCAGTTGGTCAGATCGAGTTCGCGCAGCGACGCCTCATCGGCGCAGTCGCAAATCACCGCTTCTGTAAGACTTTCTACATATTTTTCAACGATTTTTGGGTCGCTATCGACACCGGTAACCGTGTGGCCTAAGTGGATGAGTTCGAGGCTCGCGGCAACGCCGAAGCGGCCTAATCCGATGACAGTAAAATGTGCCATTTCATATCCTTTTGTGGTTGAGCTAAAGAGTGAGGCGAGCTGGCCTAGGGCGGGCCGAGGTCGGTGAGTCGATACCCTAAGCCGGGCTCGGTTTTGATCAGCTGTTGTTCGTCGCTGTCGTTGAGCTTTTTACGCAGCTGGCGGACTAAAATCCGTAGATAGTGGCTATCTTCTTGGTGAGTCTCGCCCCAGATATTGCGCAGCAGATCGCTCTGTTTCAGTAATTGCCCCGGGTGGGACATGAGTTGGGCGAGCAGGGCAAATTCCTTTTTAGTGAGCGCCACTTCCTGTTGATTCAGCCAGCATTGATGGCTGCTCTTTTGTAGGGTGAGCGGGCCAAATTGCAGCATATCGATGGTGCTTGAGGTATCCACAAGGTCGCGGACTAATACCTTGATACGCACGATTAATTCCCTGATGCCAAAGGGCTTACTCAGGTAATCGTTAGCGCCTGCCTCGAGCAGGCGGATTTTTTCTTCCTCCTGATCGCGGGCGGTGAGCACCAGCACTGGGGTCTTATCCTGCTGGCGTAGCCCATGGAGCAATTCGATACCATCGCCATCGGGCAGGCCGAGGTCGAGCACGATAAGGTGCGGCTGGTGGCTTTGATATTGTTTAAGCGCCGTGGTTATGCTGGTGGCGCTTAAGTATTCAAAGCCTTCCGCTTCGAGTGAGATCCGCATAAAGGTATGGATTTGCGGCTCATCATCCACCACTAAGACCTTATAAGCCATTTATGCCGCCTCCGTGGTTATGGGTAAGGCGATGCGGATCAAGCTGCCTTGGGCGACACTTTCGGCGCCGATGCTGCCCCTGTGGGCGGTAATAATGCCTTTAGCGACCGCTAGGCCTAATCCCGCACCGCCATCGGTCGAGGGATGTTGACGATAGAACAGCTCGAAAATGGCCTCGGCGTCGGCTGGCGCTATCCCCTGTCCTAAGTCTTGAATATCGATGCGTAGCAGCTGTTGGTGGCGGTACAGGTTTACCGTGACAGGCAGTTCTGCGGGCGAGTAGCGCAGGGCATTGTCGAGCACATTAAAAATCGCCTGTTCAATCAAAGAGCTGCAAATCATTAATGGCGGAAGTTCTGGCTCACTATGAATTTGGATCCTAGGTTGCGCGGTTTGAAAGCGGGCAATCGTACGCTGTAACACTTCGCGTAGATTGGCTTCGTCTAGGCTAAATTTGAGCACGCCATGTTGTAACTTGGTCGCCTGCAAGAGGTTTTCGATATATTGGTGCAGGCGATGACTCTCGGCGGCGGCCGAGTCAATAAGCTCCTCGTTTTGCTTAGGGCTGAGTTTAGCTTGGTATTCTTTCAGCGTGGTTAAGGTGCCGATAATGGTCGCAAGCGGCGTGCGTAAATCGTGGGAGACTGAGAGCAAAATGCTATTTCTGAGCTGTGCCTGTTCGAGTGCCTGCTGCTGGCGGCGGTAATGTTCGGCTAACTTGCTGCTAGTGAGGGCGACCAGCAAAAACACGCTTAGATTGACTATGTCTTCGACGTTGAACATCTGCAACGAATAGCGCGGCGTGGTGAATAAAAAATTGAAACTCACTGCGCCAAACACGGCCACAAAATAGGCGTAGTTGGCGCTGCATTGCAGGGCCACGGCGACCACGGCTAATTGCAGGATAAGCAGTACGGCAATGGCCGAGCCTGAAAAGTAATCAATCAAATAGCTTGTGAGCAAAGCAATCACTAACAACATGGCGGTAAATAACGCGGGGTGCGTGCGCCAGTATTGGTTGATGGAGGCTGTGTTTGCAAAAGTCATAACGGCTAAGGCGTTGCTGAAGTTAAGGCTACTCTAGCAAAGGCCTGTAGGGATAGCGCGTAAAAAATCCGTAAAATTTTCTGGGGTTTGGCTTGTGAATGTTGTCTGGCATTTACATCAGGCTGGCGGTTCTGCTCGCCAAGTTGCATTGGATAGTGGCTGCAAATACCGCCATTACGCGAGGCAATCTAGCTCGGTTACCTCGCGCTAACGCATGAAAGGCTTGGGCTACCAAGGGATGGGCGGCGGCATTAAGCGTTTGCCGTTATAACCCTGCACAGTGGCAAAACGTGGGGACTTGGCCTCCCAATCGGCTTGGGCGCTGGCGATATCTTCCTTACTGTGGCCGACGAAATTCCACCAAATACTGACGGTATCGGCGAGGGGCGCGCCGCCAATCAGCAGTAAACGTGCGCCAGGGTGAAGGTCGAGCGTCACACTCTCGCGCAGCATGCCAAGGTAAGCGAGGTTATTGTTATCAAAGGCCTCGTCGTCGATATCGAATCTGCCTTCGAGTGGCATTAGGCCATATTCAAATCGCGGGTCTAGCCTGAGCGTCAGTTGTGTCGCCTCTGCGGCGAAGATATCGAGCGCGACGATTGGTGAAAAGTGCAGCGTTGGCGCTTGTTTATCCTTCCACGAGCCTATCAATAGGGTAAATTCGACGCCCGCCTCCTGCCAAGTGGGCAGCTGGGGATAATGGTCGAATCTCGGGGCTGTGTCTTTGTGCTCCAGCGGCAGCGCAATCCATAGCTGCACCGCATGCATAGTGCGATGACCTTCGATGGACTCTTCGGTGTGGGCGATACCATGGCCCGCGGTCATCAGATTGACCTGCTTTGGGCGGATCACTTGGGCGCTACCTAGGCTGTCCCTGTGCATGATTTCCCCCTCCAGCATCCAAGTGAAGGTTTGAAGGCCGATATGGGGATGCTCGCCCACATTCATTAAGGGGCCGTCGGTGACTGGGCCAATATGATCCAGAAAACACCAAGGTCCTATGAGTCGACGCGGTTTTTGTGGAATCGCCCGCGCCACGGGTATCCCGCCCACATCACTGATTTTGGGAGCAATATGCTGGATTTGGATCCGCCCATCTTCGACGGGGCATTCCCTTGGGCCGCCGTAAAATGGCGATGTTTGCATTTGACTCATATCGACTTCTTATCTTCATTTAGACACGGATAGACTTAACATTTATGCTGGTGCAGCGAGGCGTGTTATCGCCCTCAAGGCCTGTTACTCTTTGCTCGACCTTAATGACTTTAACGCAATATTGGGAATAAGGGATGTTAACAGACCCTGTTTTTTGGCTGGTGGCGATTCCTGCGGTGTTGATCACTGGGATCTCTAAATCGGGTTTTGCCGGCGGCGTCGGTGGCCTGACCGTGCCTCTATTAGCGCTCGCCATAAGCCCGGCAACTGCTGCGGCAATCATGTTGCCATTGCTGATTTATATGGATTTTTTAAGTGTTCGCTCCTGGTGGGGCCAACATAACCCTCGCCAATTATGGATCCTTTTACCCGCGGCGATAGTGGGCATAGGCATAGCCTATTGGCTGTTCGACCGCTTAAACGAAGATTATTTACGGGCAATTTTAGGCTGTGTGTCCTTAGGTTTTGGTCTTTATGGCTTGATATTAGGGGATAAAACCCAAGCAACGCCTTCGCCACTCGTGGGGCGGCTCTGCGGCTTAACTGCAGGCTTTACCAGCTTTGTGGCCCATGCGGGCGGGCCGCCACTCAATGCCTATTTGCTGCCGTTACGCTTGGCCAAGCCAGAGTTTTTAGCCACGGCAGTGGTATTTTTTGCGGTGGTGAATCTGGTTAAGTTGGTGCCCTACAGTCTGCTCGGGCAAATTAACCAAGGTAACATTCTGATTTCGCTATTACTTGCGCCTTTGGCTTGGTTAGGCGTAAAACTGGGGTTGGCGATTCAAGATAAGATCAGCGATAGGTTGTTTAAACGCATCATCTTGATTTTAATGGTGCTGGTGGGTATTCGTTTATTGTGGACGGCGTTATAGTTTTAAGCTTGGGATTAGCTTAGGCTGTTACCATCGGTTTTTTCACGATATTTTCGTTATCGCTTTGATAGCACCCATATTACGCAAGAATTGCCTGCGATGAGTTTTACGCTAATGAAACGATTACTGATAGTTATCTTAGCTTTAGGTCTTGGCGCCTGTGCGAGCGCGCCAGAACCTAAGCCTGTGGTGAAGCAAGTTGAACCCGTATCCGTTTGGAACGATAGCAATATCGCCGATTTCCATTCCGAATGGCGCGGCGTACCCTATCGCCTAGGTGGCGGCACTAAAAAAGGCATTGATTGCTCGGCCTTTGTGTCGGTCGCTTATCAAAAGATGTTGGGCATGACTCTGCCGCGCACAGTAGAAGAACAGCAAGCCCTCGGCAAACCCGTGGCGCGGGACCAACTGCGTAAAGGCGACTTAGTGTTTTTCAAAACGGGTTGGAGCACGCACCATGTTGGCATTTATGTGGGCGGGAATAATTTCCTCCATGTCTCGACGAGCCAAGGGGTGAAAATTTCGAGTCTGCTAAATAGTTATTGGGCATCAAAGTATTGGAATGCAAGGCGAATTTAAGCCTTAATCACAGGTGGAGACTCTATGACCCCTGCGTCTGCTTCGTCCCAACATGAGCCTCTGCCCACCTCGGTTTTTCTGGCGATTTTTTCCGCCGTATTCTTGCCCATGTTTCTGGCAGCAGTCGATCAAACCCTACTCGCTACCGCAACCCCTGCCATAGTGGAAGATCTTGGCGGCCTCAGGCAAGCCTCGTGGATCACTATCGGTTATATGCTGGCGATGGCGGCCAGTGTGCCTATTTACGGCTGGCTAGGAGATAACTTTGGCCGCGCTAAAATCCTGATGATCGCCTTAGTGGTGTTTGCGTTGGGTTCAATCGTTTCCGCCAGTGCCAGTACGATGGACCATATGATTGCCGGGCGGATCCTCCAAGGTCTCGGCGGTGGCGGGCTGATGAGTCTGTCCCAATCCCTAGTGGGGGAATTAGTACCGATACGACAAAGGGCACGTTTTCAGGGTTATTTTGCCGCTATGTTTACCCTCGCCAGTGTTGGCGGCCCTGTGATTGGTGGCTTTGTGGTGCATGCCTATTCTTGGCACTGGTTATTTTGGGCGAATATTCCTTTGGTCATGCTGGCGGTTTGGCGACTTAATCGCTTGCATAAACAGAGTGTTAAACCGGTGCGGCAAGGGCGGTTTGACTTACTCGGCGTACTGTTATTTCCCACGATCATCACAGCGCTGTTGTATTGGTTGTCTGTGGCGGGGCAAGACTTTGCTTGGCTATCGGCCACAAGCTTAGGCTTTATGGGATTTATCTGTGTGGGCGCCCTTGTTCTGTTGTGGTGGGAGCGTCGGCGTGAGAGTCCTTTCTTACCTCTGGATTTACTCGCCAATAAAGCCATTTATATGCCGCTCTTCACGGCCGCGCTGTTTGCCGCCTGCCTGTTTGCGATGATCTTCTTTTTACCCATTTACTTGCAGGTCGGTCTGCACACCAATCCGGCCAAAACGGGCTTGCTGCTGATGCCAATGACCTTTGGCATTGTCACAGGTTCCACCATCGCTGGCAGGCTGTTGAGTCGGGATGTGGCGCCTAAATGGTTGCCGACCTTCGGCATGGGCTTAGCCTTTATCGGTTTGCTCTTAATCGGTTTAGTGCCGCCGAATGCGAATTTGATTGGCGCTTTAGGTGTGCTGGTGGGCATTGGCTTAGGGACTGTGATGCCCAGCGTGCAGCTAGTGGTGCAGAGCGTGTCGGGCAAGGCGCGTTTAAGCCAAATCACCGCCATGGTGTCCTTGAGTCGTTCCATGGGCGCGGCAATTGGTACGGCTTTATTCAGTCTGTTGCTATATGGCTTATTGCCGCTTGACGGGGCGCAGGTGGGAATTGCGGCAATAAAGCAGTTACCCATAGAGGTTGTGCATCACGCCTTCCAATGGGGTTTTATCGCGGCGGCTCTGGTGGCGCTCAGCTCGGCGATTGTGGGTTATCTCTCGCCTGCGACTGCGCTTAGGGATCATGAGTAGATTTGTTGGTGCACGACGGATTTAAGCTGTGTAGTATTTGCGGTAGGTTAGCTTCCGCTGTGACCCCATTCTTTGCCAGGAATTCTGCATGACAACTAAAAACTGGACTTTAAAGAGCATAGCTAACGAGCTAGGTGTCTCTAACGCCACTGTTTCTAATGCTTTTAATCGTCCCGATCAGCTATCGGAAAAACGTCGCAACGAGATTTTAGCCGCCTGCTCTAAACTGGGGTATTTTGGCCCAAACAAGGCGGCGCAGTCCCTACGTAGGGGCAAATTTGATACCGTCGCGCTGGTACTGTCCGATAGTGTTGAATATATGGTGTCCGATCCTGTCGCCAGTAAGTTTATGAAGGGGGTGGCTTCGGTATTGGAGCGGGAAAAACTCAACTTACTGCTATTTTCTGGCAGCTCCGACAGTGTGAATGCGGTGGCCGATTTTGTGGATGGGTTTATTTGTTATGGTCGCCCGCGCAATGCCTTGCTCGCCGAGCAATTAAAACAGGTTAAGAAGAAGGTGGTTACAGTGGACTTTGATATCCACCGCAACGCTTCTGTCAGCATTGACAATAAGTTAGCCGCCTATGAGGTGGCAAAATTGGCGTTAAAATCTCCCTCCGATCAAGTTGCAATATTGGGATTGAGGCTACTCGATACCCATTTAACTTGCCGAGTTTACGATTTGAATTTGCTCGAAATCGATATGTCGATTGCGCACCAGAGGTTGCAGGGATATTTACAGGCGATTGAGGAAACGGGTGTCACCCTTGGTAATGATCGGATTTGGAATATTCCAGAAAGTAATGCGGAGTATGCGCGGATTGCGGCCAAGGAGGCATTAAACTCAACCCCAAGACCCAATGTATTTTTATGTATGAGCGACTTAATTGCCCTCAGCGTGCTGGGTGAGGCGCAGGCCATGGGATTAGCGATTCCGGAGGATATTCGTGTCGTGGGATTTGATGGTATTGATGAGGCGACTCGCTCAACTCCACCACTGACCACGGTTTACCAATACTCGGAACAAAAAGGCCAAATGGCAGCGCAGATGTTTATCGACGATGCCGTGCATGCTCAGGTATTAGGGTATGAACTACGTTTAGGCAAAAGCTGTTAATACAATCAGTTTTATATGCAAAAGGCGCTAATTAAGCGCCTTTTGTTTTTGTTCTGCATTAGGCCTGTGCTTGAGTGAGCAGGTCTGCTAATGCGATTTGGGTTTCGATGCCTTGCTCATCAAGTAGGGTGATCAGCCCTTGTTTATGGGCAAAGTCGAGACTAAGACTGGCCGATGCATTTTGTGCAGACCATGTGAGAGTTAGTGTTTTTCCACTTGCAGCCATCGAAAAGCGGCCATTGAATGCTGCGCTATTATTACGCAGTTTAATCAATTGGATGAGGGCTTTAACCACAGGTTTTTGCAGGGCTTGTTGCACTTTTTCCCGGTTTAAATAGGGGCGATTAATGTCTCGGCCGACGTGGGTTTGATTCAGCAACGTCATGTCGTTTGGTATGGCAAGCAGGCCTGTGTAGTAGACCTGAGGAATACCCGGTGCGAAAAACTGAATTGCTCGCGCCATCAAGTAATCTAGATCATTTTGCCCTAGGGCATCGTAATAGGTGCAGTTGATTTGATACAAATCGACATTGCTGGCGGCCGCCCCAGTGGCTTGTAGACTCTCGCCTTGACTGTTGCCGTGTATGGTTTCGACCAGATTATCGATTTGTTTTTCGTTCAATAATCCGCGTAAGCCATCCATTGGGCCGACATCGATAATACCAATGCCATCGTGGGTATCGAGAACGGTAATGCAGTTGCGAGGGGCCATGTCTAGCCAGTGACTCAGGGCGCTACAATCTTGGCTAAACAGCGTGTGCAGGATGAGCGGTGGCAGGGCGAAGTCGTAAACCATGTCCACTCGTTTGGCGATATCGATTTGCGTCATATGATGGGAGTGGATTTCGGCTAGGGTTGTCATACCTAACTCATTGGCCTGTTTCGCTAATTTATCCACAAACTCGAAGGATTCCTCAATCATAAAGCAGCTAGTGCCGGGTTTTTTTATCGCATAACCTGCGGCATCTAAGCGGATTAAATTGACTTTGCTGTGGTTAAATCGCGCCAATACGCGGTTTAAATAATCCTTACCTGCAGCTGAGTTAACATCGATATCGATCTGGTTACGGGTAAAGGTGGTCCAAAATTCTTCCGTTGAACCATCCGCTAAGGTGTAAGTGCTAAAGCAGCTTCCTGGGCGGGGGCGATAGATAGCTTTTTGATCCTGTTCACTTAATCCCTCTGGGAATACCTTGTCCTTGGTCAGGAATAAATCCCAGTAAACCGATTGTTTGCCATGTTTGAGCACATCTTTAAACTCGGGAGATTCTGCGGACATATGGTTAACGATCAAGTCGGCCATGATGTCGAACGCTTCGCCTATGCTTTTGACATCGTCCCAATCACCTAAGCGTGAGTCCACTTGTACATGGTCTATGGGATCAAACCCTGCATCGCTGCCATCGATGGGATAGTAAAATGGCAGTAGATGAACGCCCCCAAATAAACCATCTAACTCATTATCGAGTAAGGCTTTGAGTTGTTTGAGTCCGGCACCGGTTATCCGATCGACATAGGTGATCAATTGCACTTGATTTTTCATACTTTGCCCACGCTTTAGTAGCCTTCCCAGAGTAAAGTTTGCTGGCGGTTATTTATAAATTGCACAAACAAACTTAATCGATTAAGTTGTATATTTAACCAATGTGAAACATTATTCAAGTGGTTTGTTAGATTTTTGAGTTAGTCTTGGTTTTGGGGGGATTAGCTCACTGCTGTACATAAATAATGCCTAAAGCTGTTTGGGGCTTAGCTAGCTTCAAGGGGGATTTAGCGCGATAACGATAAGGTGAAACAGTATGGTAAGTGATTCAAATTCTGTAGAAAATCGCCATCACACTCGAATTAGAGTGCTGACGTATTTAATGTTTTTTATGTTCGCTATGACCTCAGATGCCGTGGGCGTGATCATTCCTCAGCTGATTTCTGAGTTTGGCCTCTCTTTATCACAGGCGAGCGCCTTTCATTATATGCCGATGATTTTTATTGCAATAAGTGGTCTATTCCTCGGTTTTTTGGCGGATAAAATAGGGCGTAAACTAACCATTTTATTAGGGCTGTTGTTGTTCGCCATTGCCTGTTTTTTATTTGCGCTTGGGGAGTCGTTTTATTATTTCCTGCTGCTATTGGCCTTGGTGGGCTTGGCAATAGGGGTATTTAAAACCGGGGCCTTAGCCCTGATCGGTGATATTTCTCGGTCGACAAAACAGCATTCCAGCACCATGAATACGGTCGAAGGTTTTTTTGGGGTCGGCGCCATGGTGGGGCCAGCCATCGTCAGCTATCTGCTTATCAGTGGTGTGTCATGGAAGTATTTGTATTTTGGGGCGGGTGTGTTTTGTCTGCTGCTCTGTTGGTTAGCGTTTAGGGCCGATTATCCGCAGGTTAAGCGATCTTCAACGGAAACAATTAATCTGACGAATACCTTCAGTATGATGAAAAATCCTTATGCATTAGGGTTTTCCCTTGCTATTGGTTTGTATGTGGCCACCGAAGTGGCGATTTATGTATGGATGCCTAGCTTGCTGCAAGAGTATCAGGGGGATTACACAGTACTTGCGGCCTATGCCTTGACCATCTTTTTTACCCTGCGAGCGGGTGGACGGTTTTTGGGTGGGTGGATATTAAATCACTTTTCGTGGCAACAGGTTATGTTCTGGTTTAGCTTAGCGATCAGCCTTTGCTACCTCGGTTCAATGCTCTATGGCGTTGAGGCCGCTGTTATTCTCTTGCCCCTCTCAGGGCTGTTTATGTCAATGATGTATCCCACTTTAAACTCCAAGGGGATCAGTTGTTTCCCCGTGGCACAGCACGGCTCTGTGGCTGGAGTTATCCTGTTTTTTACCGCGGTTTCTGCGGCGTTGGCTCCCCTGTGCATGGGGTTAGTTGGGGATATTTTCGGCCATGTGAAGTATGGCTTTTACCTCGCAACCGGGTTTGCCGTTTTGTTGTGCCTGTTAGCGGGGGTTAATCTGATTAAAGATCCTTCTCAAGCTCTGTTAAGCCGTGAAACCGCTTGAATTGAAATGTGACAGAAAAATTTTTTCTGTCACATTTTTTCGATTAATCAATTAATTGCCAGCTGTTCCCACTTTAAGTTTGTTGGCTTGTACAAAAAACGCACTTGCTTTTTGTTATTTAGTTGCTAACTTGTTAACTTAATCGATTAAGATGTTTTTGGGAACCAAACAAGACTCACTAATCGATTAACAACAATTCAGTAGAAGTTGCCGTGGGGAGATATAGGCAGCTTCTCAAAATATGGGTGGGGACATAAATAATGATAAATCGCACATCACAACAATTCTTGTTAAGTACCATCGCCGTCTTGGTGAGTTCTCAGCTTTGGGCTGCCGATGCACCCGCGCAGGAAGAAACCAAGAAAGATGCGTTAGGCCTTGAGCGCATTACTGTTACGGGCGTGGCCCGTGGTACTCGCGTCATGGACTCGAGCGTGTCAGTTAGCAGCGTATCACTCGCGGAGTTGGAGGTTAGTACTCCACGTTCATCCGCCGAAGCGTTCCGGATCATTCCGGGGATGAAGGTGGAATCAACGGGCGGCGAAGGTAATGCTAACATTGCGGTCCGTGGCTTACCTGTGGCATCGGGTGGTGCTAAGTTTCTTCAAATCCAAGAAGATGGTTTACCAATTCTGCAGTTTGGCGATATTGCCTTTGGTAATGCGGATATCTTTTTACGTTTAGACTCTACAGTGCAAACTATTGAATCTATTCGTGGTGGTTCGGCATCCACTGCGGCGAGTAATGCTCCCGGCGGCATTATTAACGTGATCAGTAAAACTGGGAGCTCGGATGCTGGCAGCGTGTCTACCACCTTTGGCTTGGACTACGATACCTTCCGTACTGACTTTGAATATGGCACGAGTATCAATGATAGCCTGCGTTTCCATGTGGGGGGATTTGTGCGGACTGGCGAAGGTCCTCGCCAAGCTGGTTATGATGCCAACAAGGGCGGCCAGGTAAAAGCCAACATTACCAAAGAGTTCGATAGTGGCTATGTTCGTCTTTATTTTAAACACTTAGATGATAAGAGTATTGGCTACTTACCTATGCCAATGTATTCGGACGGTAGTTCTGTCCCAGGTTTTAATGCGAAATCCGATGCTATTCAATCAGCTTATTTCCTCTCAACCCTGAGTTTGGGCGCCGATGGTGAGCGTCGTCGCGGTGATATGCGCGATGGTATGAACCCTGAGGTTAACTCTGTGGGTTTAGAGGCGTCTTTTGATTTAGGCAATGATTGGCAGGTCGAAAACCGTTTCCGTTTCTCGGATGTGAGCGGTAATTTTATGGCGCCATTCCCTGCCGAAGTGGCTAATGGTGCCGACATTGCGGCCAGTATTGCCGGCACTGGCGCCAAGTTGATTTATGCCAATGGTCCCGATGCGGGCAATCCTATGGATGGACTCGCCATGCGTATCCATACCTTCGACGTCAAGATGAATGACTTTGGCTCAATCGTAAACGACTTAAAATTAACGAAAACTTTTGACGATACCAGCGTTACTCTGGGTTATTACAATGCCACCCAAAATATCAATATGACCTGGATGTGGAACTCCTATCTGATGGAAGTCAAAGGGGATAACGCCGCATTGCTCGATGTGGTGGCCGCCGATGGTACCGCCTATTCCGATGCTGGGCTCTACGGCTATGGTGTGCCTTATTGGGGCAACTGTTGCCAACGTAATTACGATACCGAATACAACATTAAGGCGCCTTATCTTGCGGTAGCGTCAAGTTTTGGGGATTTGTCGTTGGATGCCAGTGTGCGGTACGACAGCGGTGATGCCAGTGGTTACTACGCAGGTAATGTGCAATCGCAAGTGGATATGAACTTGGATGGCGTTATCTCTATTCCTGAGCAGAGCGTCTCTTCTATCGATAATGCCAATCCGCAACCCGTGAATTATGACTGGAGCTACACCTCCTATTCACTCGGCGCAAACTATCAGTTTGACAGTGATTTAGCCGCCTTTGGTCGCTTGAGTCATGGTGGCCGTGCCAATGCGGATCGCCTGTTATTTGGTAAGGTTCGTGCCGATGGTTCAGTGGCAAAAGAAGACGCTGTCGATAATGTGGATCAATATGAGTTAGGCGTTAAGTACCGTTACGATGATTTATCTGTGTTCGCGACCGCTTTCTATTCAGAGACCGAAGAGCAAAACTTCGAGGCGACCAGTCAGCGTTTCTTCGACCGTAAGTACAAAGCCAAAGGTATTGAAATTGAATCGGCCTATTTTATCGGTGACTTCGATTTTAGGGGCAATGTCACTTGGACAGATGCTGAAATTGCCAAGGATGCGTTAACGCCAGACGTTGTGGGGAATACCCCAAGAAGACAGGCCGACTTTATCTACTCACTGATGGGCCGTTATAACTTTGACCAAGGTTCAGTGGGCATCAACCTGATTGGCACTACTGACTCCTATGCACAGGATAATAATGACCTCAAGTTTGATGGTTATAATCAGGTCAATGCCTTTGCAACCTACAACTTGACTCAGGCCTTAAGCGTCTCGTTAAACGTCAACAACCTGTTTGACGCCACGGGTATCACCGAAGCTGAAGAGGGTTCGATTCCTGATAACAATATTATCCGTGCTCGCACCATTAATGGCAGAACCACGAGTGCAACCTTGAGATACGAGTTTTAACTCCGGCGGGTTTGAGGCTTAAAACCAACAATTTAAAAGGCCCATCAAGCATGGGCTTTTTGCTTAACCATTAGAGACATAAAGGGATCCATATGACGGTATTACTCAGTTTCGGTGAGGTGTTAGTGGATTTATTGCCCACAGATATTAGCGGCAAGTCCCATCAAGCCATTGCGGGCGGCGCGCCTGCAAACGTGGCTGTGGGTTATGCCAAACTGGGGGGCAAGAGTTACTTTGCCGGCGGCATCAGCACCGATGATTATGGGGCTATGTTAAAACAAGCCCTAGCGAATGAAGGGGTTGTAACGGATTACTTGACCCAAGTGCCGGAGGCGCCAACGGCGACTGTGGTGGTAAATTTGGATGAGCATGGCGAACGGACCTTTGAGTTTAACCGCCAAGGGACTGCCGATCTTTGCTATAGCCCGCGCCATTTTGATGCCATTCCATGGCAACAGATGGATATTTTTCATCTCTGCTCCAATACCTTTACCGAAGCGAGCATTTTTAACGCGAGTCTCTACGGCGCTTGTTGTGCGAATTCATTCAATAAGATAGTGAGTTTTGATGTTAATTTGCGCTTATCACTCTGGCCCGATACCGCATTGCTTGCTGAGCGGGTTGAGCAGTGTTTTCGTTACACTCAGGTACTGAAAATGAGCCGTGAAGAGGCTGAGTATTTAGCGTTAACGCGGAATAAGAGTTTCGAAGATTATTTGCAGTTTTGTTTGGCGCACGGTGTTGAAGTTATTTTGATTACGGACGGCGCCAATCCAGTGCAATGCATCACAGTGAATGAACGATTTAGTGTGCCAGTCCCCCAAATTAAAGCCGTTGATACCACGGCGGCGGGCGACAGCTTTATGGCGGGTTTTTTGTTTGCACTGGGTTTTGAGTTGGCGTTTGATCTCGAGCATTTAACCTTAAAACATCGACTCGCATGTCAGGCACAGTTGCGCAAGGCGATTGAGTTTGCGGTGCGTTGCGGCGCCGTAACCTGTGGGCAGAAGGGCGCTTTCCCTGCCTTGCCCACATTGTCACAGGTGAGTTAACACTTCCTGCAAACCATCAAGCTGAGGTGAGTGATTGCTTGCCTTAGCTTTTTTTCGAGCCTATTGCGCGAACTTCATCACGTTTTACTTGCCCCATTAGTCGAGCATTTATGCTATTTTAGCTGCGGCTTATAGTCGAAGGAGCATAGGTTTCTCCTCTGCTTTCGGTCGATTGGTTTTATTTCAACATGATTGGGGATTTCCTATGAGCAAAGCAAAAATCGGGATTGTTACGGTAAGCGATCGTGCCAGTGCGGGGATTTATGAGGATATCTCGGGCAAGGCCATTATCGACACCCTCAATGATTACCTCACCAGCGAGTGGGAGCCGATTTATCAAGTGATCCCCGACGAGCAGGATGTGATTGAAGCGACCCTGATCAAGATGGCAGATGAGCAAGATTGCTGCTTGATTGTGACCACGGGCGGCACTGGTCCAGCAAAACGCGATGTCACGCCTGAGGCGACTGAGGCCGTGTGCGATCGCATGATGCCGGGCTTTGGCGAGTTGATGCGCGCCGAGTCGTTAAAGTTTGTGCCTACGGCGATTCTCTCGCGCCAAACTGCGGGCTTGCGAGGGGATTCATTAATTGTGAACCTGCCGGGCAAGCCAAAATCTATCCGTGAATGTTTAGATGCGGTGTTCCCCGCCATCCCTTACTGCATCGACCTGATGGAAGGGCCGTACCTCGAGTGTAACGAAGCCGTGATTAAGCCTTTTAGACCTAAGGCAAAATAACGCGCCGCACAGCTATATGACATAAACCCAAGCCTAGCTTGGGTTTTTTATTGGCTTGTTCGGAGTTGGTGGCTTGCTGGTGATCAGCAGCGCCGATACACCTGTCGCGATAAACAGCACTGGGATAGCCACAAAATGCGCGAAGGCATTGGGCGCAATGCTGAAGTTTAACCAGAGCAAGAGTGCCCAAATGAGGCTGAGTAAGCCAAAGGCCAGCAGGCGTTTAAACTGGCTGAGGGTGCGCTGTGTCATAGTGTCGTCCTGTGTGCTGGAGGTTTAAGCACAGTCTAAAAACTCCCGCATTGGGCTTGAAGTGTCGTTATTGACAATTTTAGGGTGAGTAGTGACATTTTTAGCCAGTAAGCTAGACTCAATGCATGATGAGGCTGGCGAGGGCATTGGGATGAAAAGGATCACTATTTTGGCGACGGACAATACGGTTGCCAGCGGGATTATTGGTTTTCTCGATGTGTTTAGTTTCTGCAATACCTATTGGCGGCGAGTCAATCCACAGGCCGAACAAGACCTGTTTGAGTGCCAAGTGGTCTCGAGTCATGGCGGTGATATCCTAACGAATCAAGGTATTAAAGTGCCTGCCGTTGGGCTTAATACCCCGAATGATATTCTGCACTCCGATGCGGTGATTTTGGCTTCGGCCATGGTGACCAATAAAAGCGAGTTTCAAAACTATCTTCATGATTTTGAATCCTTATTCGAACCGTTAAGGCTGTTTGCCGACTCAGGTAAACCATTGGCGGCCTATTGCTCTGGCACCTTGATTTTAGCGGCCTCCGGCCTGCTGGACGGGCGTGAAGCGACCACCGTCTGGTGGCTGAATGAGATGTTTCAGCGACATTTTGCCAAGGTGAACCTGCGGATGGACAAGCTGGTGGTGTCCGACGGCCATCTGCATACCGCGGGGGCGACAACCTCGAATATGAGCCTCGCCCTGCATTTAGTGCACATTTTGGTGGGTGAGCAGTTAGCAAGCCAGATGGCAAAAATCCTGTTGATTGATCCTAATCGCCAATCCCAACAACCCTTTATGACCATGGATCTGATGACGTCAAGCCATAAGGACGAGGTGATTTGGAATGTGCAGCAATGGATGCAGCATCATTTAACCGAACCGCTGTTACTAGATGATATTGCTGATAAATTTGCTTTAGGTAAGCGCACCCTTATTCGCCGCTTTAAAAAGGCATTAAACGAGACTCCGGCCAGCTATGTGCAGCGTCTGCGGGTGGATGAGGCAAAACGCCTATTGGAAACGACCAGTTTAGGCTTAGAGGAAGTGGTCACCCGTGTGGGTTATGAGGATGTCAGCTCGTTTCGCAAATTATTCATTCAGCTAACGAGCTTAACCCCGAGGGCCTACAGGCAGCGCTTTAATACTCAGCAATATGAGTTTGATAGCGACAACTGCTGCGAGGCTGAACTGCATTAATGGCTATTTCAGCGCGTCAATCTGTTGCGCCAGAGATGTCTTGGCAGTGTCGTTCTCTGCGTCTGTCACTATGCGCTCCAGTACTTGCACACGCTCGGTAAGCACTTGATTCTGTAAACTCAGTTGCGTGAGTTTATCCTCAAGCTGTCGATCATTTCCGCCGCCCAGTTGGCGGATTTTTAGATAATGCTTAAACATTTCTGTGGCACTCACGCCCACCACAAAAGTCACCATGATCACCATCAGCACATATTCGTTTTCCATAACTGACCCCTTTAACCCAAGGGCGCGGTGCGCCCTTGGGTCGATAGTGTTATAAGCCGAAGACCACTTTTTCACTCTTTAAGGATTTTTCCATACCAAGCGCCAAGACGAGGGCGATGGCTAAGGTGCCGAGCGTCGATACCAGCAGTTGCAGCATGCTCATGTCCTTACCTTTGATAAAGTCCATCAGCGCCTGTTGCTGACCGGATACTGGCAACCATTGCAGTATGTCCGGCGCTATGTTGTAGCTGGCCGCCATCGATAGCGCCAAGGGCACAAACAACACCATGGTCAGGTAGGACTGGGCTTCCTTAAAGGTTTTCGCCATAAAGGACACAAACAATTGCAGGCAGGCAGCCATCAGCGCGACGGGGATACCGACCAGCAACATTAGCGCCATAAACTCATTGGTGATGCTGACGCTAAAGCCGAGTTCCTGCCAAGGCACGAAGGTATAGGCGACCTTAGACACCAGTAAAATCAACACTAAGCCGAGCAGGGCAAACAGGCCGACGGCGATGATTTTAGAGAGCACTAACTGGCGTGTGGTCAGCGGATGGCTGAGTAACAATGCCAAGGAGTTGCGCTCACGCTCACCGGCGCTGGTGTCGATAGCCAGATTCATCCCCGAGATAAACACTGAGTAAATCATAGTGAAAATGGCGATGCCTAAGATCATCCCGCCCTTAGAGTCGGTCGTGGCTTGGTCATGCACATTCACTTTCAGTGGCTGCACCACTCGAGGGTCGATGCCACGGGCGATTAAGCGTAGGCTGCCCATTTCGGCGCTATAGGCCTGCAACTGTTTCTCTAAGCGGCGAATCGAGTTTTGCAGTTTTTCCTCTGAGTTATCGGCCACGATAGTTATCTCTGCGCCTTTGCCTTGGTTCATCTGCTTGGCATAGTCGGGGCTGATAATCAGCTCGATGGCTTTCAGATCCTTAGCGCCTGCTTCGCCCTGAGTAATCCCTTTGTTGGATAAAAATCTCACTAAGTCCGGCGCCTTGTCGGGGTTAGTGATGCTGATTTTCAGATCGTCAGGGCTGGTCAGTTGGCCGATAAGCACCATAAATAGGCCACACATGATCAGCGGCGTGCCTATGGCGTAGTAGAGTCCCGCCATCACAGAGCGTTTATCGCGGGCGGCGTCTATCAGTTCCTTGCGAACCATTGCGATGATTTTGTTCATGATTATTCCTTATCCCAAGTTTGTCTGTTCGCCATTAGGTCGAAGCAGGCGTTATCGCAATTTATGTGAGCGTTAATGCAGTGAGTCATCATGCGGCAATGCCCTCATCGGTGCCGATCAGCTGGATAAAGGCATCTTCGAGTGAGGCCTTACCCGTTTGCGCGCAGAGCTGGTCTGGGCTGCCGATGGCGACTACTCGGCCCTGAGCCATCACGATCACTTGGTCGCACAAGGCCGCGACTTCCTGCATCACATGGCTGGAAAACAGCACGCAATGCCCTTGATTCTTAAGGTCGATAAGAATGTCGCGCAGCAAGCGAGTGCTCATCACATCGAGTCCGCGGGTCGGCTCGTCGAGGATAATATTGCTCGGGCTGTGGACTATGGCCTGGGCGAGGGCGGTCTTCATTCTTTGCCCTTGGGAGAAGCCTTTACAGCGGCGATCGCTGATATCTTCGAGACGCAGTTTGGCGATGACATTATCTGTGGCCGCCTTGGCATCGCTCGCGGATAAACCGCTGAGTTCGGCAAAGTAACGGATATATTCCCGCGGTGTTAAGCGCTCATACAGACCGAACGGGTCGGGGAATAATCCTAATTGCTGCTTAGCGCCAATCGGGTCGATGGCAACGTCGATACCTTCAATTTCAGCCGTGCCAGTATCGGGCTTTAACAGACCGAAAATCGTGCGCAAACAGGTGGTTTTGCCCGCGCCATTGGGGCCGAGTAGGCCGGTGATCTGGCCGTTTTCGGCCACGAAGCTCAAATCGTTTAAGGCCTGCACTTCGCCGATGCGCTTAGAAAGATGGGATACTTTGATCATGACTTACTCCTTGGCTCCAGTGCTGGGCTTATCCTTGGGCTTATCTTTGGAAGAGTGGGTTGCATCTTCGGTTGCGAGTGGCTCAACCGAGCTGGCGTTTAAATAGAAGCTACGGCGCACATCCTTCTTCAAACATTCACCATCGAGATCATTGACCGAACCAGTACGCACTAACTCGGCGACTAAGTTATTGGCGCAGGACTGATAGGCTACACCATGGGTCGCATAAGGTGCGACAAAGTGTTTGGCGTTGGTGAGTTTCTCCATCGCCAGTTCTCCCCAGCTCGGTGGGGTTGCTGGGTCAATTTCGCCCGATAGCAACAGGGTGGGGATATCACTCTTGATAGGCTCGCTAAAGTTGGCATCGACTGGCGGCACCTTCCACACAGAGCACGATGCTTCTAAGCTTTCGAGCATGGTTTTGCCAACATAGGAGGTTTTGGCCTGTTCGCGCATCGCAGGGGTGATGCGATGTATGTCTTCACCGCAGACGACTGAGGCGTGCATGCCCATTGCCATACCCGCATTATCCGTAGTTAAGGCAAATAACCCGAGTAATGGTTGGTAGTTACCCTTAGCGGCCTGATGAATCGCATGGGGCACTAAGGCGCGTACATTGGTTTGATACAGCGCCATGCGGATCGCGCCGTAAAACTTTGAGCGCGTCATAGTGAGTAGGGTCTTTTCTCCCGTCACTGGGTCGTGCACTTGCTCCATCACTGGCCCTTGGCTGAGTTTAGCGACTACTTGGTCAAACTCGGCCTTGAGCTCAGGAAACTCGGCATGGCAGGCGGCTGTGTCTTGGCAGTCTTTAAACAGCAAGTCAAAGCCACGTTCAATCGCCGAGCCAATCTCCAATACGCTCTGCTGCATGGGCACAATACCGTCTATGGTGACTGTGGCTAAGTGCTCGGGATATAAGCGCATATAGAGCTGTGCCATACGTGTGCCGTAGGAGATACCGTAGAGGTGCAGTTTTTTGTAGCCTAACTGGGCGCGTACGGCTTCGAAGTCTTGCACCGCATTGAGGCTGCCATATTGGGTGACATCAGTATCGGGGAATTGATCGCGGCATTTTTGCGCTTCGGCCAAGGTATCGACATTATCATCGTCGAAGGACAGTGGCGATTGTGGGCCTGCGTCACAATTGAGCACATTGGAGCGCCCCGTTCCGCGTTGATCGATTAGCAGAATATCGCGCTGCTGGCGCACTTTGTTCAGCATGCTATCGAAGCCTGCCGCGTTATCTATGGCCGATTGACCTGGGCCGCCGGCGATCGCCAGTAAAGCCTCTTCGTGGTTGACGTTTTTCACCGCGGGCAAGACCACATAATGCACTTGGATCTGTTTGCCATCGGGCTTATTAGGGTTTTCGGGCACAGTGACAAAGCCGCAATTTAAGCGGTCCGACACGCCCTCCACATAACAGGTGTTGGCGGATTCAGTGGGCTTTACTGAGTTGTCGCTCGCCCAAGCCGTGGCGCTACCCATGGCGAGCATCAGCGCACTCAAACTGATGATGCTTTTGCTTAACTTGCCCGAGTGCTGGCGAGTATCAACGCGCTTCATTGCCACGTCAGCGCTGGCATTATGGGACTTCCTGTGGATCATGCTATCTATCATGAGCGCTTTCCTTTTTGCATTTCAGGATGAGTGTGTTACTTTAAATACAGTGTATCGGTGTATCAATGTATTAATACAGTGTGTAAAGACTAATGTTAGAACTTTTAAATGTCAACCCCAGCAGTGGTGAGCCAATTTACAAGCAATTACACGAGCAAATCGTGCGCTTGATTGTGGGCGGCCAGTTGCAAGAGGAAGACGTATTACCCTCAGTGCGCCAAATTGCTGAATATCTTGCGGTCAATCCGATGACGGTGTCCCGCGCGATTCAGCAATTGGTCGATCAGGGTTGGCTAGAACGTCGCCGTGGTCAGGCGACTAGGGTCGCGGCGCGTACCGAGGCGATGGAGTCGGGCGTGAGTCTGCTCGAGCCGCAATTAGATGCCTTGCTGGCGCAGGCAAAGCAGCTGGGCGTGAGTCTGCCCGAATTACTGCAATTGATTAATGAGCGTTGGTAGCCTGAGTCGAGCTAAGCGAAAACGAGAATAAAAAGGACGCAATTCGATGGACCAAGACTGTACCCCAATACTAGAGTTTTCTAACGTAAACAAAGTGTTTCGTGGCAAAGGCGCCAGCGAAAAACGTGCGCTCAAGGATCTGACCTTACGTTTATCGGCCGGTATGGTGGTCGGTCTATTGGGACAAAACGGTGCGGGTAAATCGACCCTAATGCGCTGCGCCTTGGGGATCCTCTCGCCGGATTCGGGCGAAATCCGCACCTTAGGCGAAACGCCGGAGCAGCTTTCTTCTGCTGCTAAGGAACGCTTAGGCTATGTGCCGCAGCAACCCTTTGGTTATGAAGGCTTTACCGTTGAACGTGCCCTCGATTTGCACCGCAGTTTTTATCCCCACTGGGACATGCAGTTAGAGCAGGATTGGCTCACCCGCTTCGAATTAGATGTGACTCAACAGGTACAGCGCCTGTCCGTTGGTCAGCGTCAATCCCTGGCCTTGATCATGGCGATGGCCTATCGCCCCGAGTTGCTGATCCTCGACGAACCCGTGGCCAGCCTCGACCCGATAGTCAGACGCAAGTTTATGGTCGATTTGTTCGACTTAGCCCTCGAATCCGGCTCGGCCGTGTTGTTTTCATCCCATATCACCTCAGATTTAGAACGGGTCGCGAGCCATGTCGCCCTGATTAAACAGGGCGAGTTAGTGCTGTTTAAGGAGATTGATGCCCTACGGGAAGAGGTGCGTTTAGTCAAACTCGCGGAGGGCGCCGAGTTACCTGAGCAGGTGCGTATCCTCAGCCGCGATGGCGATTCTGTTCTGGTGGATAGGGGCGATGTGGAGCTTAATTTGCCCGGCGTGCAGCGCAGCGAAGCGCTGAATTTGGAACAACTCTTTGTGGAGCTGCACAAATGAGTGCCGCGAAACCCATAGCAGAATCAACGACCCGCATCGGTACTAGCCATTCGCTCAATCCTTTTAACGGTATGTTGCGCCTATGGTTTTTTGATGTGGGCAGCGTGAGTTTTATAGGCACTGGCATATTTGGCTTGGCCCTGAGCGTGTTAGCGGGATGGGCGGGGCAAAAGGCGAGTTTCGATATTTTTGTCACTATGGGCCTAGTGTCTACCTCGGCAGCGGTGGCATGGCAGCTGATCCGCCTGATGGCGAGTGAGTGCTCCATCTTAATCCCCCGTTATCGGCAGAATATTTTTATCCAGTGTGAAGTGATGCTGATAGGCGCCTTTAGCCTTGCGGTGTTGCAATGCGTGCTGTTTGACCTGACCGATACTCTGTCGTTACTGGTCTTTGCCCAAGGGATAAGCCTAGGGTTTATCTTGCTGTGCCTGCGGCAAACCCAATGGTTTTACAGCTCATTTTTACTGTTTATCTTAGTGCCGTTTTCCAACGAGTTGGCGGAGCAAGTGCCGCTGTGGCTAAGCATCATAGTGCTGTTTGTGTTAGCGGCCTTAATTTGGCGCCGATGCTTAGTGTTACCTTGGCGGGTAGAGGCACGAAGTGTGTATCTTAACGGCTTGGAAATGGGCTGGTTTTGGCTGCCTAGCCTGCAATCCATACGGATATTGACTCGGTTAGAGCGTTATCTGCATCCGGTTAACTTCTTTATCGGTCCTATGCTGACCGTGTTGCTGCTGTTGCTCCCCGTGCTAACCATCGGGCTTGGGATCGTCTCCCACGAGCTGCATTGGAACTTCCCGGTATTACTGCTACTGGCACAATTTAGTGTGATTAGTTGCTCGTTGGTGCATTGGAGCCGTGTACAACGCTCTCGGGCGACTGAAATGCTGCTGTTGATGCCAAGCTTCGACGGCCGTGCTGGCTTAGTTAAGGCCTTTGGTCGTGGTCAACAACGCTTGCTGCTTCTGCTCAGTTTGAGCGTGTTAATCTGCAGTCTGTTTGTCACTTGGCTCGATGGTGATTTGAGCTTGCCTCTGCTGGCGCACATAGTGATGAGCACGTATTGGGCCTGCGCCTTAGTGTTAGGGCTAGGTTGTTTGTGTCGCCGCGTATTGCAGGTGAGCCTGACCATGCTGGTGGTGCTCGGGCATTCGCTCTGGGTGTCTATTAGCCTCGCGGCGCTGCAACACGATGGAAGTCTGCTCTATTGGTCGCTGGGTAATCTGGTGCTGCTGATCCTTGGGCAAATCGCACTGATTTGGGGCAGTAAAAAGCTCTGGCAGGGCGACATTACCGGGCTCTAATTGCCCTGAAATGGCGTGATTTGGGCGACATTTGCACAAGATTAGAGCAAAAACTCTTAGTTTTTAGCTTGCCTTCAGGTAGAATGCCGCAAAAGCGGTACACTTGTAAGCTAAAAGGTGAGTCACTCATGTCTCTCGAACAATATCACGTAATTCGACTATTACAGCAGCAAAGCCAGTCATTAAAAGAGGCTATAGCGCTGGAAGGTTTTGAAATGGCTGCGCCTTGGCATCAAGTCAGTTGGCAGGCATTCGATCAAATCAGCCATAAAATTGCACAGGTGTTGATTGAACTTGGCGTACAAGTGCAAGACCGTTGCGTGATCCTGTCGCAAAACTGCCCTCAATGGACCTGTGCCGACATAGGTACCCTGAAAAGCCGTGCCGTTGTGGTCCCCATTTACCCGACCAGTACCTTAGAGCAAGCCAGCTTTATCATTAACGATGCGGCGGCCAAGGTGATTTTTGTTGACGACGCTAAGCAATATGCGCTGGCCTGTGAGCTGCAAAAACAGTGTCCGACCCTAGAGCATGTGATTGTGTTCGATGCGAGTGTTGAGCTGGCGCAGGACAAGGCTCAACATCAGCATTTAGACAGCTTGTTAGCCAAAGAATATGGCCAGAGTGCTGAGCTTGAGCAGCGCTTAAAGGATGCCAATCTCGACGACCTGTTAACCTTGATTTATACCTCTGGTACCACGGGCGACCCTAAGGGCGTGATGCTGGATTACCGCAATATGGCTTCGACTGTGCGTCAGCACGATCAGATCCTGCCGTTTACTACTGGCGATGTGTCGTTAGCTTTCCTACCGCTAAGCCATGTGTTTGAGCGTGGTTGGAGCTTCTACGTGCTGTGCCGTGGCGGCCACAACGTGTATCTGCAAAACACCCAAAGAGTGAAAGAGGCCATCAGCGCAGTGCGTCCGCATACCCTGTGCGTGGTACCGCGTTTCCTCGAGAAGGTTTACAGCGCAGTGCAGGATAAGGTCGCTAAATCCGCCGAAGGCCGTAAAAAACTGTTTGCTTGGGCCATGGGCGTCGGCGAACGCCAGTTTGAGGTGAGCCAAGGCCGCGCTAAGGGCGGTTTATGGTTATCCTTGCAATGGCGTTTAGCGCACAAGCTGGTTTACAGCAAGTTGCAAGCCGTGCTCGGTGGGCGCTTAAAGTTTATGCCCTGCGGTGGCGCCGCTCTCGATTTAAACGTAGCGTCTTTCTTCCATGCCATTGGTATTCCGGTACTTTGTGGTTACGGCATGACGGAAACGAACGCCACTGTGACCTGTAATACCCTAGATAACCGAGTTGCGGGTTCGAACGGTAAAGTCTTACCCGAAATCGAAGTGAAGCTAGGTAAGGACGATGAGATTTTAGTCCGTGGCGACACTGTGATGCGCGGTTATTACAATCGCCCCGAAGATACCGCAGCTGCCTTCGAAGATGGCTGGTTAAAGACCGGCGATGCGGGACGACTCGATGCCAATGGCAATTTATTTATTACCGACCGCATCAAAGAGTTAATGAAAACCTCCAACGGTAAATACATTGCTCCGCAACGGGTTGAAGGCACAGTGGGCCGTTGCCCCTTTATCGAACAAGTGGCTGTGATTGCCGATGCCCGTAACTATGTGACGGCGCTGATTGTGCCAGCCTTTGAATCCCTCGAAGCCTGGGCCAAGGATAAGGGCTTGAAATACGAGTCGCCTATCGAGCTGCTGCGTCACAGCCATGTGGTTGAACATTTCGAGCAGCGCTTAAAGCATTTACAGCAAGAGTTGGCGGGTTTTGAGCAAATCAAAAAGTTTACCCTGCTGCCTGAAGCCTTTTCGATGGAGGCGGGATTAATCACCCCGACGCTGAAATTGCGCCGCAAAATGATTTACCACAAGTACGCCCATGAAATTAATGCTATGTACAATAATTGATTGTTAAATCTTTGATCTTAAAAGGCCGCTTAGCGGCCTTTTTTGTGTCAGCCACTTCCTGAAGCATCAGACTTCGCTTAAAATTCGCCCCGCTTACTGGTGCGCACGAGGCGCAAGGTGTCGGTGTTAAGGATAGTTAAATGGAACTTTCGATTCGTCGTTTATGCGCCGCGGCTGGTGCGGTGTTGCTCTCTTCTTTTGCGGTTATTCCTGCTGCACTTGCGGCGGAATATGACAAAATGGTTCACGGTCCCGTGGATCTTCCCAATGGCCAATGGCTCAATTTTTATCAAAAAGATCAACAGGTATGGGGCGAAATGCTCTACGGCGATGCGCCTGGTGTACGCATTGACGATTACGGCCGCGTCGAAATCGTGGCGGTGTTTTACTATGACTTCGACAAGGGCGGCACTAAAGAGGTGATCGTCATGCTCAAGGATGCCGATGGCCAGCATCTACGGGGTTATGGTTTTGAGGGCGAGGAGTTGACTAAACTGCCGCGCCTGCAAGCCGTGCTCGATGAAGTCGCACCCACCATTAGCACCTTTACCGTTGGCGGCGTTCGCAAAGTTTTAAGCCAGTTACCACCGCAGCAGTACCGTATGACCTATGAGGCTGAGGGTGTCCAAGATCCTGACATTAAAGCGATTCTTGATGGTACCTCTAAACTCAAACCGACCTTAATTGGTTATCGCAACTCTGAAGGCACGGCAACGGATGTAAAAACCGCAGTGGAATACAAGCTGCGCTATCCCCTGACTCGCACTGATAAGGATGCCGAGGGGCGTGAACGAAAATACAGTCTGGTGGCAACCTTTGATCGCAGCGCCTACGTCGAAGAAGATAGCAGCTTTATGCTGGTGGCCATTGGTTACGAGGCCGACGACATCGATTGGCTTAAAAATGGCAGCGAAAAAATCCCGCGAACTGGGCCTTTTTACGAATTCATGAGTATGGGCAGTACTTGGGCTGGCGTTGCCAGTGAAGCCCATTATGTGCAGGGTGAGCTTGATGGTCACTTTGCCGCCTACGATGCCCGCAATGGCAGTGTGATGTATGCCGGTGACTATAAGCTGGGTAAGCAAGTGGGTAAGTGGATTGAAGCCGACGGCCGTGAAACCTATTGGGAAGGCGAGTACCTCGACGGCCAAAAGCAGGGTAAATGGGTGTTGCAGTCCATGATGGATGACGCCGATAACTACGGCTTTATTCACTACAACAAGGGCGTGCCCGATGGCCCGAGTGAAGTCTATACCCCAGATTACGATTCCAGTACCGAAGGCGCGAAGAAGTTGTCCGAAAAGGGCATTTATCTCAATGGCGTAAAAGATGGCGAGTGGCTTGAGTCCGATGGCAGCAAAGGCCAATACCAAAAGGGCGTGAAACAAGGCGCTTGGGTGGAAAAGGCCACTCAAGGGGACTATCGGTTTCAAACCGGTGAAGGCCGCTACCTCGATGGTAAACGTTCAGGTACTTGGGTCTATATTCGAACGCCCGATGAGAACGATGCTTTTACCACTAAGCAATCGGTGACTTATCTCTACAAGACCGAAGTCAACTATGAGAATGGCCTACGCCAAGGTGAGGCTAAGCTATTCAATAAAGATAATTTTATGTTCGCCCTTAAACATTACGAAAAAGGCCGCCTTCACGGAGAAAGTCTATGGTACTCAGCGCCAAATATCGTCAGCAATGTTGCCAATTATCGTCAAGGTGAGTTGGATGGCCCACAAATGTGGCTCGAGCCTAACGGCGATCTGAATGAGTTGAGTCAGTATAAGTTTAATGACGCCGTAACACTTAAACCCTCGCAGGATGAATGCATGATGCGAAAAGAACCCTACGCAGGCGATTGTGAGGGGGTGTTAAATTCAAAAAATGCTGAAACCACTTCAATTAAGGATGGTGAGCAACGTGTATATCGTGGCGGCCGCCTATCCGAATTAAGCTATTACACTAATGGGTCAGTCGATAAAGAATATCGATTCGATTCTAACGGTCGCTTAATGTCCCTGCAGACTTATAAAGCGGGTCAGGAATACGGCCCAAGCATCCGCTATTCCACCGACGGCGGCTATTCGCTCGTGCAATATGGTCATCTTATCAATAACCGTCTTTCTGGACCCCATTACACTTTCTACCCGAACGGCCAGTTAAAGAGCTTGTGGAACTATTGCCAGCAAGAAGGCGAAACCTGGAACGGTGAACCCTATTTCTGGGATAACGCCATTGCGCGCTGTGGTATCCAGCGGGAGTATTTTGATAATGGTGCCGTGAGTTGTATCGAGGATCTCGACAGCAATTATGCCGTGGATAAAGTCTGTTACGACCAAAATGGTAAGTTAGCCAGCGAAATGCTGCGTATCGATGAGCAACATGTGGTGCATAAGCGCTATATGAACGGGGTTATCTATCAAGAGGAACCCGGATTCTCGGATTTTTCCCATGTGACCAAGGGGCGCAAAATCTATCACTTAGAAAACCCTAAAAGCCATGGTGTGTTTAAGTCCTACGACAGCAGTGGCAAGCTCAAATACGAAAAAATATTCGATATGGGTAAGGCTGGCTGTATGAAAAAGTACGATGCCAATGGCAAGCAAACCCCAGAGACCGCGAGTTGCCAGTTCTAGCATCGCGCTTCTTATTTCTGTTAGGCTTGGTGGGGATAAACGGGGCAAGCACCTCGTTTATCCCATTCACAGCATAAAAGTATAAGAACAACAAAAGGGAAGTTTGCATGTCAGTCACCGAATACAGCCTCGAAATCCACCCAAGATTTACCGAAACCGATGGTCTAGGCCATATCAACAACACAGTGATCCCCGTGTGGTGCGAGGCGGCGCGCACGCCAATCTTCGAGATTTTTAATCCCGAGTTGGATTTGCATCAGTGGAACCTCATAGTGGCAGGCTTTACCGTGGCCTTTATCGCGCCGACTTATTACGGCAAGAGCGTGACGGTGAAAACCTATGTCAGCCGTATCGGCAATAGCAGCTTCGAGCTGACTCAAACCTGTTGGCAAGCGGGTAATAAAACCGCCGAAGTGAAAACTACCTTAGTGCACTACGACTACAGCTGCGAAAAAAGCCGCCCCATCCCCGAAGATATTCGTGAAATCCTGGCTAGCCTGAACGGCGAAGCTGCATAAGTCTGATATTCGCTTTCACCGCACAATTGCAATTGCGCGGTGAAAACGTTAACGTGGCGGCCGCAAACGTGATGCGGATCACTTATCCGCGCCTTTATTCCTCCCGGCCGGATTTAGCATGAGATTTTACTTCACCCGAATGCGTTCTAAGGACATCTGTCCGCCACGACAACCCCTGAAAAAGATCGTTTGGTCATGGGTAGGAGCCTTTTGCGGCATTTACTTAGTCGCCAGTCTCGCCAGTTATATGAGCGATAATCTGCTCGGCACTATGTTTGTGATTGGCTCATTTGGGGCGTCGGCGGTATTAGTCTATGGCGCGCCGCTGGCAGAGTTTTCTCAGCCACGTAACTTGATTGGCGGCAGTGTGTTATCGGCACTGATTGGTGTGGCTGTTTATCAAGTGTTTGCCGATTATATGGTGCTTGCGAGTGCGTTAGCCGTATCACTAGCCATCGCATTGATGTATTTAACTCGCACGCTGCATCCACCGGGCGGCGCTACGGCATTAATTGCCGTGATAGGCGGTGAGAACGTGCATCAACTCGGATTTCTCTATGCGTTGATGCCGGTCTTTCTCGGCTCACTACTGCTGTTGCTGGTGGCGCTGGTCGTGAATAATCTCTCCACCGATCCCAAACGCCACTATCCAGTCTATTGGATTTAGCACACCTGTTGCGAAGCCTGTTATTTCAAAAACTTCTGCACATACCAACAGCTGGCTGCTATCTCAAAATCTTGGGCTTTGGCCCACTTTAGGCCATGGCGAACTAAACGTTCGGCAAGGCCTTTGCCGCGTAGCTCGTCGGGCACAAAGGTTCGGTTAAAGTCGATGTGCTGGCCATTGAGTCGGTATTCCAGCACGGCTTCATGCCCGTCAACGGGGATCACAAAGCGTTGTTTATCCTGTTGATGCTCAACAACGACTTCTATTGGCGCTTTTTCTGACATACAGCCTCCCTCTGATATGGCCTAAAGTGTTATGGCAATGTTGCCATAGACTCGGTAGCTTAAGCTTGCTCGTGTTGTTTAAGAATGGTGAGTAATTCCGTGGGAAGCTCGGCTTTTTGACCAGTTTTAAAGTTAAACATCACAGCGACCGAAGAACCTAAGGTCGTAATGGCCTGTTGCTGCTTACTAAAGGCCTGATAATGCATGGTAAATCTGTCGCTTTGAATATCGCTGATACTCACGCTGACCAATAGCGTATCGGGGAAGGTTACTGGACGTTTATAGCGGGCCTGATTTTCGCTAATCACTGGACCAACACCGGATTTATACAGGGCATCGAGTGGAAAGAGGCGGTTGAAAAAGTCGATACGTGCGGTTTCAAAATAGCGGAAATAGACCACGTTGTTGACGTGTTGCAGCGCATCCATTTCGCCCCAAGCCACGGGGATTTCGGTCACTATAGTGTGCTGTGCGAGAAACTTTTCCATTGGACTTAGTGTTGGACTTTCCATTGCATTACTCATAGTCAAAAGCTCTAATCAAAAGCTCTAGTTAAAACGCTCGTTTAAGGCAGCCAGACTAGCAGTATAAAGTGCGAGCGACAAGCCTAAAGCGCGGTGATATGCTGGCTAAGGCTTGGAGGTTTATGATGATTTTTTCAATTATTTTAATGGATTAAATACTATGTATATTGGTGCTGTGGCGAAGCAAACTGGCCTGTCGATCAAGGCGATTCGCCTCTACGAGGAGTGGGGACTGATCAGTGCGCCGATCCGTAAGGGGCGTTATCGCACTTATAGCGCAACCGATATAAAGCAGTTATTGCTGATCAAAGAGGCCAAAACCTTAGGTATCAAACTCTCGCAACTTAAAGACTTGTTTACCGAGGGGGAGCAGGCGGCACAGCTTGAGTCTGTGCAGCAGTTTTTATTGAATATCAAAGCCGATTTCCAGCGGCAGATTAGCGAATTAGAAGATAAATTAGTCAGGCTCGATGCCTGTATTGATGGTTTGGATACCTGCGAATCCCGCGCCTAATTCCAAGCTTGACTCTGCCCCTAGGGGCAGAGCTTAAGCTGTTGTCATATTGAATACTCAAGGTTTTTACTATGACAAAAAAGATTCTGGTTGTTTCTGGCCATCCCAAACCCGATAGCCTGTGTGAACATTTAGCCGACACTTACGCCAAGGCTGCGGGCGAGTCGCATTCGGTGCGTCTGTTAAAGCTCTGCGAGTTGGAATTTGAGCCTAATTTGGCGCACGGATACCATCAAGAACAGCCATTAGAGGCGGATTTGCAAAGCTTTCAGCAGGCTATTCTCTGGGCCGAGCATCTAGTGATTGTGGTGCCCATTTGGTGGGGCAGCGTACCCGCCAAGTTTAAAGGATTAATTGATCGAACATTTTTACCCGGTTTTGCTTTTCAGTATCAGCAGGGGAAAACCTTTCCCAATCGGCTGCTCGAGGGGAGAACCTCACGCATTATCATGACCATGGATACGCCGCCTTGGTATTACAAGTGGTTCCAGGGCGCGCCCGCCCTAAAGCAATTAGATATCGCGACCTTAGCCTTTAGTGGTTTTAAGCGCACCAAGAGTCAAATGTTGGGGCCAGTGATCAATGCCAAGGCGCAGCAAGTGCAAAACTGGCAAGCGCAAGTTGAACGGCATGGCAGGTTGGGGCGTTAATCAAAAGGAGCTTAAGTGATTAAACAAGTTGGCAATACTCATATCCAAGCAAAGCATCTCGCCAGTTGCCACTGTGGCGCCGTGGTGTTGGAGTTATCGCTGCCCAATGGCATTGAAAAGCCAAGGCGCTGTGATTGCTCTATCTGTCGGCGCAAGGGGGCTATTGTCGGCTCAGTGCCGCTAGAGGGATTGAAGATTATCAAAGGCGAGACCGTATTAAAGTGCTACGAATTTAATACCAAAACGGCCAAACATTACTTCTGCTCCGTGTGCGGCATTTATACCCATCATCAAAGGCGCTCTAATCCCAATGAATATGGCTATAACCTTGGTTGCCTCGAAGGCGTTAATCCCTATGAATTAGGCGATGTGCCGGTTTGCGATGGGGTGAATCACCCGGCGGACAGGTAGATTTGATTTGCCCGATAAACAAAAAGCGACCCTTGGGTCGCTTTTTGTGTGCAGTGCCGATGTTAGTCGATCACTAGCTCATCGAAACTGTTAATAGTGCGATAATCGCCGGTGCGTTGTTTGCTGTCGCGCACCATTTGGCAGGTCATCATGCCTGCGGCTTCGGCGGCTTTAAGCTCTTCAACCACGTCGGACACAAACAGCACTTGCTTAGGGCTTAAGCTGATGGTGTTGAGTATGTTAGCGTAGGCTTGTTTATCTAATTTGTTACCGGTACGGGTATCAAAATGGCCGCTAAACATTTCGGTTAAATCGCCGCCATCACTGTGGCTGAACAGCAGTTTTTGGGCTTCAACTGAACCCGAAGAGAAGCTGTAAATACGCAGTTTTTGCGCGCTAAAACGGTTAACCGCTTCGATAAAGTCGGGGAAGATATGGCCTGTAAATTCGCCATGGGCGTAACCTTGCTTCCAAATCAAACCCTGTAGGGTCTTGAGTGGGGTCGCTTTGCGGTCTTCATGTACCCATTGCTGCAAAATTTCAGTCACGCGGGCTAAATTGGCATCGGGTTCGAGGGCGATATCTCGGGTGTCGCAGATACAGTTTTCCACCAAGACATTGTGTTGGTTCTGCGCTAAAAAGTCTGGTAAGGCTTTGACAGAATAGGGGAATAGCACATCTTGGATAAAGGTTAGGTCTGTCGTGGTGCCTGCTGTGTCTACGACTATGGCTCTGATACCCATAATGTTTTGATACTCCACAATATGTTGGCTAAAAAATGCAACCCCGATCCTAAGCGTTATTGGGGTAATTGGCTAGTGGATTTCGCCCTTAGACCGTGGGAGATTGTGCACCATATCACTCAGCTATTCGACTGAAACTTAATTAAATGAGGAATTTTAGAGGCTTATCTAGTGGATATGGATGAAATACTGGATTTAGTGGGGAGAATTATGCTGTTTATGATCCCACAGTTTGTTGCCGGCATAAGACTATGGTCTTAATAGCTAAGGGAAATTTTGGCTGTTATTGTAGCTTTACTATCTTTCGACTGAATTTGTTCTCCTTTAGGGTTTTAGGAATGAGGTCGAGCGAGTTCTGCACTGATGAGACTGTTTATGAAATATTTACCCGCATTTGGCTTAGGTATTCTGTTGGCGGTATTAAGCTTTGTGAGTTTCGCGCTGGTTGCTACGGCGGGCTACATGTACGCCTTGCTCGGAAGTGTCGATAACCTCAGCCACACTAGCCCAGTTTATCTGGGGTTAGGTGCCCATGATGCGGGCTTATTATTGCTGCTCTCTGGGCTGATGTTATTTAGTTATCAGCGGCTTTTTCCTCGATTGCCATTCGATTGGTATGCAGCGGTGGCGATGCAATTACCCTTAGGTTCCTTAGTGCTGTGGGCGGATGGGGTTTCCTTTAGTCTTACTGATTTTTATGGCTTAGCCAGAGCCTTAACCCTATTTAGCGCCACCTTTGGAGTGCTGATTATTTTTGGCTTATTGCAGCGCCGTAGCCGCAGGCTTGCTCGGGCTTAATCGGTCATTTGTTGGCCTTAAACTGGCCTTGCTGAAATAAAATCCGTAAAATCATTGGCCTAAATGGATTTGAGTCGTAAGAGTAGGAGCCAATGAGTTCGATTGAATTTGATATTCCCGAAGATCACCGTATTCCCTTTCAGAAGTATTACAAACAAAAAATCGCCCCTAAATGCGCCCCGTTTGAAGCAAAGCGTGAAGGCGTGAACCAAAGGCGGCGTGAAAATGCCAAGTTCACCACCCCAATCTACTACATATGCATCACGGTGATTTTGGGTGCCTTCGCTGGGCTGCTCGGGGTGCAGTTTATGCTGGTGCCTATGGATTATTTTGTGCCTTTGATGATTGGCGCGTTTCTGCCGACTCCCGTGATAGCGTTAGTGGCGATTGCCTCGGGAAAGGAAAGCAATGAACTCTATAATGCCGCCTTTGAAAAACTCTATCCCATTAGTCTCAAGTACTTTGGCAATGATTATGCGTTAACGAGGGAGCCTAAGGTGGACTTCTCAACCTTCCTTGAGTTGGGGTTGCTGCCTAAAACCGATAAACAGTATGCACAAAATTGCCTTAAGGGAACCTATAACAAGGTGCCGTTCCAGTTTTATGAGGTCGATGCTTACAACACTAAATCGAACAATAACGGCTCGGTTGAGCGAGAGACCATCTTCAATGGTGTGCTACTGGTGTGCAATATTCCTAAGCGATTCAACGGTACGACCTTGTTAGTCACGGATAAGGGCAGTTTAAAAAATCGTATTGAGGGGTTTAAGACAAAGCTGTCGCGGGTCAAGCTTGAGGATGTACGTTTCGAGCGTTGTTTTGAGGTGTATAGCAGCGACCAAGTTGAGGCGCGCTACTTACTCAATCCCTTGATGATGGAAAATCTCTTGGCTCTGGGCCGCGAGTTAAATGCCGAGGTTGAAGCCTGTTTCTATCAAAAACAATTGTTGATTAAGATCCCGACAAAACACCATTTCTTTATCAATCAACTCGATTTAGATCGCCCCATCGATTTTAAGCTCAATATCGAGCGGATGTTTACCGAGTTAGGTTATACCTTCTCGATCATCGATACCTTAAGACTCGATAAACATACCGGGTTATAGCGACAGTCGCCTCAATTGCAGCCACAGAATGTAGCTGCTCTATGCGACAGCTTAAAACATGACTTTTGGCACTTATGGGTGACTCCCCGTGCTCGTTAATATCAAGCTTCAAACTTTGATGGAGCTTGATGATGAACACGATTTTCACCCTGTCGCAATTTGTGCATATTACCGCGGGCGCACTGGCATTAGTGTTATTTTGGATGCCTGCCATGTCTCGTCCTAAGATAGGTTGACAGTTTTTAGGCCAGCTCCAGTAGCTGGCCTTTTCTATTGTGCGCCTGATTAGGGGAGTCCATATTCAAACTCAGATGCGGTCTCATATTGTTGTATATTGCTATCGATTCTCTAACAAGTATCTTCAGCTCCGCAAATGTCCTACATCGGTGCAGTAAAAACTCCTGCTTCAGTATGCCATTCACTCTTTCTGCTAATGCATTTTGGTAGCAATCATAACCATCCGTCATTGACGGCTGGATTTGGCTCGCCTGAAGCGCATTCTGATAAACGGCTGAGCAGTACTGTAAGCCTCTGTCTGAGTGATGCACCGCGTTGCCGATATAGCGCTTATCTTTGATGGCCATTTTTAACGCTTTCACCACACTCTCGGCTTTCATGTCTTTACTCACGTGATGACCGACTATCTTACGAGAACTGGCATCGGTGACCAGTGACAGGTAGTGCACACCTTGGTCTGACTCAATATAGGTGATATCACTGACCAGTACATGCCCTGCATCATGCAGTCCTTCCTCTTTCAGCAGATTAGGATGCTTCTTCATCCAGTGTTTGCTGAACGTGGTTTTTGTGTAGCTTTTCTTCGGTTTAACCAGTAAACCTTCACTTCTCAAATAGGTAAAGAACCCATCTCGCCCGAGTTTAATATCGTGCTCAACCAGCTTGGATTTTATCAACGTGTAGAGCTTACGGGCCCCTAACCTTGGCATATATTTACGCCAGTACTGGACCCAGTCTTTGATGACCGATAGCTCAGCTCTACGACTTTCCATTCGAGCAACTGCCTGATAAATACCTTGCCTAGACATACCCGCAGCACGACATGCGGCAGCGAGGGTTATTTCGCCGTTGCTTTTTGCTTGCCAGACGTACCGGATAAGTACTTTTTTCTGAGGCCTGCTCCATATTCATTGTCCATGATATCAACCATGCCATTGAGGATTTTGTTACGCAGTTTCTCTTCTGCTAACTCACGTTCAAGGCGCTTGATCGTTTCGGCAGGGGTTTCTTTTGACTTAGACATTAGGGGATGCTGAAAAGGTTTCGACCAATCGAGTCTACCATGTTTTCTAAGCCAAACGAGTACCGTTGAACGGCCTTGAATACCAAAATGGGCTTGGGCTTGTTTGTACGTCATTTCGCCTTTTTCAACACGCTCTACAACGCCTAATTTAAAGGCTAAGGTGTAATCTCGTTGTGTGCGCTTACGGCTTGAGTTAATTAATGTTGTCATAAAGAAATCCTCTTTATGTCAACGTATTTCAGGACGGGACACCATGCTGAAAAAAGGCAGCGCGAACCATAGTCGTTTTGGCCGTTATTATGTTTATGCCATGTACACAGTGGCGGCGACGGGCGTGGCGATGGCAACGACGGGCCTCATTGATCCGCTCGCGGTGATTAAACAGCCTGCGGCCAGCGCCGATGCTTTAGCAGCGCAGATTACGGATCGTAAAAATGCTTGGATATTTCTCATCTATATCAGCCTATTAACCCTCGTAACCGTTAGGCATGGCGTGTTGGTTCTGCGTTACAAGGCGCAGCGTCAGCAATTAAAATCGCCTCTGCATTTGTCGTTAATGCTGAGCTTGACGTTACTTGGCCCTGTGATGGCGATATGGGGATACCAAGAAAAGCAGATCCTCGCGATGATTTTCGGCCTGTTAGGCACTACGGTTGGGGCGGGATTCCTGCATTATAGCGTTAAGGCGACTTTGACCAAATTAGAATGGTGGATTGAGCATTTAGGCGCCATGATTGGCTCGGGTATCGCCTGTTACACCGCCTTTTTCGCCTTTGGGGGCAGCCGTTTGTTTATCGACCATGGCAATTTGCGTCTGCTGTCGTGGACACTGCCAGGTGTTATCGGTTTTGTGGTGATCCGCTATTTAAGCGGCAAGTATCAGCGTCGTTTTGCGGATTAACCTGAAACGTAAAAGCATAGGGAGCCGTAAAAAGACAGGGGCCGCCTAAGCTGCCCCTATATTGAGATGATTTGAGTGGTTTTACCCGAGTTACACCTTGGTCTCGGCGGCGGCATTGGCCGCCTTAGCGGATTCGAGCCACAGATCCATCTTTTGCTCCAATAAATCTAAGGGCAAGGCGCCATTTTCAAGCAGCCTGTCGTGGAAGACTTTAATATCAAACTTATCGCCCAAGGCTTTTTTGGCCTTAGTGCGCAATTCGATAATTTTCAGCTCGCCCAGCTTGTAACCTAAGGCTTGCCCCGGCCAAACCACATAGCGCTCGATTTCGCCCGTGGCTTCAGATAGGTGTATTCCCTCAGTCGCCACTGCATAATCAATGGCTTTCTCACGGCTCCAATCCTTGGCATGCATACCCGTATCGACCACTAAGCGCACCGCGCGGTGTAACTCAGACTGCAAGCGGCCAAGGTCATTAATCGGATTATCCTGATACATGCCCATCTCGGCGGCTAAGCGCTCTGCATACAGCGCCCAACCTTCTCCCGCGGCATTAGAGTAAAAAATGGTACTCAGCAGCGGCAAGGTATCCGACAGACCGATGAGCGTCTGTAGATGATGGCCGGGATTGGTCTCGTGGTAGGTTAAGGTTTGCAGCGAATAGGAGGGCAGCGCCGCCATATCGTACAGGCTTATCCAGAAGGTGCCCTTACGCGAACCATCTTGAGAAGGCGCATCGTAAAATGCACCGCTGGTTGCGGCGGCGCGACTGTCTGGCACGGCTTCAACCGCAACCTCTTGATTCGGTAACAGCCCAAACCACAACGGTAATTTGGCGTTCACTTTCGTCAGATAGCCGTGAATATCCGTCATTAATTGCTGTTTACCCTCGGCGGTGTTGGGGTAGATGTATTTAGGATCCTTAAGCAATCGCTGCATGCGCTCGCCAACTGTGCCTTTGCGGTAACCCACTTGTTTGAGTAACACATCCATCTCGGTGGTAATGCGGGCAACTTCGTCTAATCCAAGTTGGTGGATCTCATCTGGGGTCATCTCCGAATTGGCGAGGTGCTTAATCATCGCCTTGTAGAGTTTAGCGCCTTGAGGTTGGTGTCCGAGTCCCGCCACATGGGTGGCCTTGAGGCGCACGGCTTGCAGTGCGGAAATCAACTGGCGCGTCGCAGGGTAATATTTGGTCTCCACCAGTTCGGCGGCTGAGTTCACCAACGCCTCACTTTCTGGTACTTGGGCGGCGGTTAATTTGGCTTTAAAACTGCTGACCAAGGGATGTTCATTAGCATGGTGCACTAATTGTTGCTGCAACACGGCTATAGTCTTATCGATAATAAAATCGGGTGGGATCACGCCCATTTGCACGTCTTGATCTAGCTTATCGATAACTGTGCCCATGGCGGCAGGATACATGGTTAAGCGGTTGAGATAGGCCTTAGCTTGCTCAGGGGTGGTGACCGCAAACTTATCTTCCATATACCCCGGAAATTCAACATGCAATCCAGATAAGTGGTTGACAACATATGGTAAAAACCAAACACCGTATTCACCGAGCATAGTGCCATAGGCCACGGTTTCGGCTGGCAGCAGGGCGCCAGCGATTTCAGATTTTATCGAGCCTAAACTCACTTGCTCCGAGGCGCTAAGCTGGCTGGCATCGATAGCATTGAGTTCAGTTAATATGGCCTTAAGCGCTTTACGGCGATGATTTTCCCCCGATGGGCTGTAATCGGTCAGCTTAGAGAGTACATCCTTGCCTGCTTCATCCTCGGCCACGCCATAATAGGTGGCGATTTCGGGTCTAAGGGCAAAATAACGCTGGGTGATTGGCGCGAGTTGTTGCTTAAGGCTCAATACTTGGACGGCCTTTTCGGCCTTGGCCTGCTCAGCGGTTTGATTGGTCTGTGTTGGGTTTGGATCGCTACAGCCCGTTGCTAACATGGCCAGCATTAAAGCATTTATTATTCTTTTCATCGGGTTACTCATACAAAGACATTGAGGCAAATCCGTTATCGAACAGACCCCTCAAGCGTTAAACCGTGTTTAGTGTGATCAAGCTCAAATTTGAACGGTTATCCTAGCAGTTTATTGCATCTAAACCGCAAGAATTTTGTTACTCGTTTTAGTGAGTGCTTTGGATTGACTCATGCTTGTAAATTTTTGGGCTTAGCCAGTAATTCGCCAACTGCTATTTAGTTGACATAGTCAATCAATCTCGATATTGTTGATAATGTCAACTATCTCGAGATGTCATTATGTCTGCTATTTCCCTCGGTGAAACCTTGCACAGATTAGTGCATGCCTACAAAAAACAGCTGCGTGCGGATATTGCTGCGCAGCAGATTGAATTACCTGTCACCCATATTCGGGCGCTCAAGGGGATTTGCCGTCATCCCGAGGCCACGGCGCAATCTATTGCCCTACGCATGCAACGGGATAAAGCTCAAATTACGCGGGTGCTCAATGAGCTACAGCAGGCTGGTTATATCCTAAAAGTCGATAATCCTAAGGATGGCCGTAGCCAGTTATTGAGACCGACGGCGCAGGGTGAGCAGTTGATGACGCAAATTATTGCCGCCGAAAAAGCCACCGTTGCCCATATGACCCAAGCACTCGATCAGGATGAAATTGCGGTGTTTATCCGTATTGCCAACCAGATCAGCGATAGTGTGGCGGAAAGCTAACCATTGAGTGCCATTTATCTTTTTGGAGTTTAAGTATGAACAGACCCGCCCCGCGCGAATTGACCGTGATAGGTAAAACCCAAGTCACGCCACATATGCTGCGTATCACTTTAGGTGGCGATGGCTTTGCAGGTTTTCCCGCCGATCAAGAAAGCGCCTATATCAAATTACTGTTTCCGCAGCCGGGGGATGAGCGGCCATTAATGCGCACTTATACCATTCGTCAGCAGCGGATGAATGAAATCGATGTGGATTTTGTGCTGCACGATACCGATGGCCCCGCATCCCGTTGGGCAAAGTCGACCGAGATTGGGGATAGCATCCAAATCGGTGGCCCAGGACTGAAAAAATTGATCAACTTAGACGCAGAATGGTTTTTACTGGCAGGGGATATGACGGCCTTGCCCGCCATCAGTGTGAACTTGGCGCAATTGCCAAGCAATGCAGTGGGTTACACTGTGATTGAGGTGCTAAGTGAAGCCGATATTCAGCCCTTAGTGCATCCTAGCAATGTGCAATTGCATTGGGTGATTAATCCAGAGGCCGACCCAGAAGGTAAGCCCTTGGCCGAACGCATTGCTCAGTTGCCAAAACTCGAGGGGCAAGGCGCCGTATGGCTCGCCTGCGAATTTAGCAGTATGCGCGCCCTAAGAAAGCTGCTTAAGCAGACATACGACTTACCGAAAAGCCATTTTTATACATCAAGTTACTGGAAAATCGGCTGTAATGAAGGCGAGCATAAGTTGGTAAAACAACAAGATGAGCAGTTAGAAAACCAATAAACCCTGTTAGGATTAGCTGACAAAAATTAAAATGCACAGTACATTTTTTGCAGGCGTATTGTAGCCTGCTTTAGCCATTTGCACCTGTAACATTCATCAATAGCAATTTGTTTGTGAGATTAGAAATTAAGTATTCCTCTAGGCTTGAGGCCATGAAATGCATATTCAAGGCGTCCAAATCTATGGAGGCTAAGTATTCAATGATAAAAACTTGGTCGTTTGCTCCTTTCATTGTAAAAAATTCAGCATCTGCATGGATTCTTAAATGGCTGTATAGACGCTTCCCAATAGTTGAGTTGAATGAGGCTTTACCAATGTACAACCCCAGTTCACTGGTATCCTGTTTTTTTCCAAAAGCAAAATAAACTCCTCGCCGTTGAGCGTTTGGAAAGGGAAAGGCATTCCAATTTCCGTGCACAACTTTAATTAATTCTGATTGCAATTCACCATTAACCTGAGACAAAAGAGGGATTGATTTATCGTTAGCTAGGAAAATGTTGAATTTTCTTATGACGTCATTAATTTCAGAAATTAATATGGTGTAAGGCATGCTGTTCACTTTATTTTTTTCGAAAGAGATTAAATTTAATATTGCAAAGCTGTATAACCAATTAATTCTCAATATTCATGTTAGATGGCTAAGCACATCAATAGGTTATAAGCTGTCTCTAATAACCTATTGTTTATGTCAGTATAATGCGGGTTATTGATGCACTAACTTACCGTTTTTAACTACATCCTTGCAGGGATTCACGCCGTAGCTATAGGCGAGTTGTGCTGGGGTGGCGATATCCCACAGACAGAAATCCGCCTGTTTACCAACCACTAAGCTGCCGACACTCTCTTCAATCCCTAGTGCCTTGGCGGCATTCAATGTTAAACCCGCAAGCGCTTCCTCTGGGGTTAAGCGGAATAGGGTGCAACCCATGTTCAGCATCAGCAGGGTCGAGCAGATGGGCGATGAGCCGGGATTAAAGTCGCTGGCGAGCACCATAGGCACACCGTATTGACGCAATAAGTCGATAGGTGGTTTTTGGGTTTCCCGCAAAAAGTAAAACGCGCCCGGTAACAGCACGGCGCAGGTGCCACTTTCACTTAGGGCTTTAACACCAGCCTCATCTAAATATTCAATATGATCAACCGACTTAGCCCCTAAGCGTGCGGCTAATTCAGAGCCGCCCATATTGGATAATTGCTCGGCGTGCAGTTTGACTTGCAGGCCAGCCGCTTTGGCGGCGCTCAGCACGCGCTCGGTTTGCTCTAGGTTAAAGGCGATGTTTTCACAGAATACATCCACCGCATCGGCGAGGTTTTCGGCAATCACCGCAGGCAGCATCTTATTGATTATTAAGTCGACATAGCCGTCGCTATTGTCTTTAAACTCGGGCGGCACCGCATGGGCACCGAGGAAGGTGGTCTTCACATCCACATGGTGATGTTGGCCGAGTTCGCGGGCAACACGCAGGATTTTGAGTTCGGTTTCGGTATCTAAACCATAGCCTGATTTAATCTCAACCGTAGTAACGCCTTCCTTCGCCAAGGCGTTTAAACGCTGGCGACCGAGATCAAATAACTCGGCTTCATCGGCTTCACGGCAGGCGTTAACCGTGGAAATAATGCCGCCGCCAGCACGGGCGATTTCCTCGTAGGTAGCGCCCTTTAGGCGTAGCTCGAATTCGTTGGCACGATTACCGGCAAACACTAAATGGGTGTGGGCATCAATCAGCCCCGGAGTGATCCAACCGCCCTTGCCCCTGTAAACAGGAATGGACAACACATCGAAGGCGGGCAGCTCGCTGCGTGGGCCTAACCAGGCAATTTTACCGTCTTTTACTGCGATAGCTGCATTGGTAATTGCGCCGTAAGGTGCTGATATGGAAGGGTCCATTGTTGCTACGTTAACGTCTATCCAAACCTGATCCCAAGACATTGTTATCCCTCGCTGCGTTGGCTTTTTGGCCCCGCAAACTCTTTATTATCGAAAGTTATGTGAGCTAGCTTGTATTTACTTGTATATACAAGCTAGGATTGTAGCCGCAATTTTGAACGTTTGAAAGTGGCTCAGTGTTTTGGTGTGTGAGTATCTACCATGCCAAACCTAGGTAGATTTGATCTTGAGGAAGTGTTTTGGCTACGCCTAAGTTTGCAGAAATTAAGCAATATATCATTGGCTGTATCGAGTCTGGTGAGTGGGAAGAAAATGCCCGTGTCCCCTCGGAAAACCAGCTAGCCGAACTGTTTGTCTGTAGCCGTATGACGGCGCGTCGCGCCTTGACCGAGCTGACGGATAACGGTGTGCTTGAGCGTTCGCAGGGGCTGGGCACCTTTGTGGCCGGGCGAAAGTCGCAATCCTCCATGCTGGCTATCCGCAACATTGCCGACGAAATCAAAGATCGTGGTCATGGTTACAGTGTGCAGCAGTTAGCACTGAGACAAGTGAATGCCACCGCGCCTATCGCCATCGCACTGGCGCTGGAGCTCGGAAGTCCGGTGTTTCATTCGGTGTTAGTGCATTGCGAGCAGGGCGTGCCGCTCCAAGTCGAGGAGCGTTATGTGAATCCCGCCTTTGCGCCTGATTACTTAGAGCAGGACTTTAGCGAGCAGACACCCCATGAATACCTGTCGCAGGTGGCTCCGCTGACCGAGGCGCACCACACCATCGAAGCCATTATTGCCAGTAGCGAGTTGCAGCAGAGGTTAGCCATTCCGGCGACTGAGCCCTGTTTACAGATTTCACGCCGCACTTGGTCGCGCCAAGGGGTGGTGAGTTTTGCCAAATTAGTACACCCAGGGAGCCGCTTTAAGCTCGGCGGACACCTGACATTCAATAAATAACGTACGCAAGCAGCGGTGAAGGCTAATGGCATTCATCCGATGTTTAGCGACAAAAACACAATAAAAACAATAGCACTTAGCCGAATGGCGAGTGAGTTCAACAGGTTGAAAGAGGACATCTCAATGGACAAGCGACACGACTCAAGCCGCCGCATTATTGCGCCCCATGGTAGCCAATTAAGCTGCAAAAGCTGGTTAACCGAAGCGCCAATGCGCATGTTAATGAACAACTTACATCCCGATGTGGCCGAGCGCCCAGAGGATTTAGTGGTTTACGGTGGTATCGGCCGCGCGGCCCGCGACTGGGACTGCTACGACAAGATTATCGAAGTGCTAAAACGCCTCGAAGACGACGAAACCTTAATGGTGCAATCGGGTAAACCTGTGGGCGTATTCCGTACCCACGCCGATGCTCCACGCGTGCTGATTGCTAACTCTAACCTAGTGCCACATTGGGCAAACTGGGAACATTTTAACGAGTTAGATAAGCAAGGTCTGGCCATGTATGGCCAGATGACCGCGGGTTCGTGGATTTATATCGGGACTCAGGGCATTGTCCAAGGTACCTACGAAACCTTCGTTGCCGTGGCAAAACAACACTTTGGCGGCGTGGCTGCCGGTAAGTGGATCCTCACCGGTGGTTTAGGGGGTATGGGCGGCGCGCAAACACTGGCTGGTACTATGGCGGGCTTCTCTGTGCTTGCCTGTGAAGTGGATGAAACCCGTATCGATTTTCGTCTGCGTACCCGTTATGTGGATAAAAAGGCCACTTCATTAGACGAAGCCTTGGCGATGATCAACGACGCCAATGCCTCGGGCAAACCCGTATCAGTGGGCCTGCTGGCTAACGCCGCCGATGTCTTTGCCGAATTAGTGAAGCGTGGCATTACTCCTGATGTTGTCACCGACCAAACCTCTGCCCACGATCCGCTGAACGGCTATTTGCCACAGGGCTGGACTATGGCGCAAGCGGCTGACATGCGTAAAACTGATGAAGCCGCCGTCGTTAAAGCGGCTAAAGCCTCGATGGCGGTACAGGTGCAAGCCATGCTGGAACTGCAAGCGGCAGGCGCGGCGACCTTAGACTATGGTAACAACATTCGCCAAATGGCCTTCGAAACTGGCGTTAAAAACGCGTTCGATTTCCCAGGTTTTGTGCCTGCTTATATTCGCCCACTGTTCTGCGAAGGTATTGGTCCGTTCCGTTGGGTGGCCCTGTCTGGCGATCCTGAGGATATCTACAAGACCGACGCCAAAGTGAAGGAACTGATCCCTGACAATCCTCATCTGCACAACTGGTTAGATATGGCCCGTGAACGTATCGCCTTCCAAGGTCTACCAGCGCGTATCTGCTGGGTGGGCTTAAAGGACCGTGCACGTTTAGCTCAAGCCTTTAACGAGATGGTGAAAAACGGCGAGCTGTCGGCGCCGATCGTCATTGGTCGTGACCACTTAGACTCAGGTTCAGTCGCCAGCCCTAACCGTGAAACCGAGTCTATGATGGACGGTTCAGACGCAGTATCTGATTGGCCATTACTGAACGCTCTGCTAAACACTGCCAGCGGTGCGACTTGGGTGTCGCTGCACCACGGTGGTGGTGTGGGCATGGGCTTTAGTCAACACTCGGGTGTAGTGATCGTATGTGACGGCACTGAGGCCGCCGCTAAACGTGTTGGCCGCGTGCTGTGGAACGACCCTGCGACAGGCGTGATGCGCCATGCGGATGCGGGTTACGAGATCGCGAAAAACTGTGCAAAAGAGCAGGGCTTAGATCTGCCCATGCTTAAAGACTAACAATTCAACACAAACCGTGAAAAACAACGACAAGAATACGGATGTAAAAATGAAATCAGTCAATCATTTAGTATTAACGCCCGGCAGTTTAAGTCTGGCGCAACTGCGTGAAATCAGCCGCCATAAGCTGACACTCGAACTGGCGCCTGAGGCGATAAATGATATCAACACCAGCGCGCAAATCGTGCAAAAGGTGTTGGATGAAGGTCGCACCGTTTACGGCATCAACACGGGTTTTGGTCTGCTGGCCAACACTAAGATTGCCCCGGAAGATCTGCAATTACTGCAACGCTCTATCGTGTTATCCCACGCTGCGGGCACGGGCCAATACATGCAGGACGCGACCGTGCGCCTGATGATGGTGTTAAAGATCAACTCCTTAAGCCGTGGCTTCTCGGGTATCCGTTTAGAAGTGATTAATTTCCTTATCAGCCTAGTGAATGCCGAGGTTTACCCCTGCGTGCCTGAAAAAGGTTCTGTGGGTGCCTCTGGCGACTTAGCGCCGTTAGCCCATATGTGTTTGCCGCTGTTGGGTGAAGGCGAGATGAGCTATCAAGGTCAGATTATTTCGGCCGCCGAAGGCTTAGAAATCGCTGGCCTAAAGCCAATCGATTTAGCCGCGAAGGAAGGCTTAGCCCTGCTCAACGGTACTCAGGCTTCCACGGCACTGGCGTTGGAAGGCTTGTTCCACGCTGAAGACTTGTTTGCTGCAAGCTCAGTGATTGGCGCCATGAGCGTCGAGGCAGCCATGGGTAGCCGCAGTCCGTTTGACCCACGCATTCATGCGGCCCGTGGTCAGAAAGGACAAATCGATGCGGCCATGGTGTTCCGTCATCTGCTGGGCGAAGAGTCTGAAATCAGCTTGAGCCACATCAACTGCGAGAAGGTGCAAGATCCTTACTCACTGCGCTGCCAACCACAGGTATTAGGTGCGTGTTTAACCCAAATCCGCCAAGCGGCCGAGGTGTTAGGCACTGAGGCCAATGGCGTGACCGATAACCCGTTGGTATTCCAAGATACTGGCGATATTATCTCCGGCGGTAACTTCCACGCCGAGCCCGTTGCTATGGCAGCCGATAACTTGGCGATTGCGATTGCCGAATTAGGCGCGATTGCAGAGCGTCGTATCGCGCTGCTCATCGACTCTAGTCTGTCTAAACTGCCACCTTTCCTGGTTAAAAACGGTGGAGTGAACTCGGGCTTTATGATCGCCCAAGTGACGGCGGCGGCATTGGCCTCTGAAAACAAAACTTACGCCCATCCAGCATCGGTCGACAGTTTACCGACCTCGGCCAACCAAGAAGACCATGTGTCTATGGCGACTTTTGCGGCGCGCCGTTTACGGGATATGAGCGAAAACACCCGTGGCGTGTTAGCGGTTGAGTTATTGGCGGCCGCCCAAGGCTTGGATTTCCGCGCGCCATTAATGCCAAGCAAAGCAGTGGCGCAGGCGAAGGCCGAGCTACGCGAAGTGGTTGCCTACTATGATAAAGACAGATACTTTGCGCCGGATATCGATGCGGCAACGGATCTGCTTTATACCGCCAGCTTCAATGCTTACTTGCCCCAAGGCGTATTGCCGAGTCTGTAATGCACAGTCTTTGGCGCCGATAACCCATCAGCGGGTGAAAAGTGCTGAAGCAAGCGATCAATAAAGTGAAAGGCATAGCGATTTGCTATGCCTTTTGTCTATCTTATGCGGCGATTTCGCTGTTTTTGCACTTTGTACTTTAGGTGTGTTTAACACCGCAGGATGAGTGCTTTTTTATCCAATCTTTACATTGTCAGCTTTGATGGCTGTCTATCCATCCAAAACCAGTAAATTTGAGGTGTTTTTAATCATCTCTTATTTCGTTTCGGCTTTAAATACACATTCTATATAACCTTAATATACCATTGTGAGACAAAATGCCTATTGAGTGGTGGACAAAATGTCTTTTGGTAGCTTTTGGGTTTATATATTTTTTTGTGTAATTTTTACGAAGTTAAGTGCTGAAAATGTCAATTTAAAATTTATTCAGCAGTAGTTTATTCTGTAGGTGGTGAATTGAGATCTCGATCTCATGTCATTATTTGTTATCTATTTTCACTTTAAGGATAATCTTAGATTAAGTGGGGGCTTTGTTGACTCACTCAAACGATTGCAGCGTTACCACTGCAATTACCAAACTCATAACGACAAAAGTGTGAGAGAACGCTATGAACAGACGCCAGTTTTTTAAACTGTGTGCGGCCGGAGCGGCAACCTCAGCGATTTCAGCGCTGGGATTGATGTCCGAAAAGGCCTATGCAGCAGTGCGAGAGTTTAAGCTGATCGGAGCCAAAGAAACCCGTAACAACTGTCCGTATTGCTCGGTCGGTTGTGGCCTGCTGATGTACAGCCAAGGCAGTGGGGGCAAAAACTCTGAGCATGCTATTTTCCATATCGAGGGTGATGCCGATCATCCAGTAAACCGAGGTGCATTGTGCTCTAAGGGTGCAGGCCTTGTGGACTATGTTAACAGTCCACACCGTTTACAGTATCCAGAATATCGCGCTCCCGGCAGCAACAAGTGGGAACGGATCAGCTGGCATGATGCCTTTAAACGTATTGCTCGTTTAATGAAAGATGACCGTGATGCGAACCTGATTGAGAAAAACGCCGATGGCGTAACGGTTAACCGTTGGTTAACTACAGGGATGATGACCTCATCCGGTATGGCCAATGAAAGTGGCTTAGCGACACAAAAATTTGCGCGCGCTTTAGGCCTAGTGGCTATCGATACTATTGCACGTAACTGACACTCCCCAACGGTAGCAAGTCTTGCTCCAACATTTGGGCGCGGTGCCATGACCAACCACTGGATCGATATTAAAAATTCTAACGTAGTGATTATTATGGGCGGTAATGCCGCAGAAGCTCACCCTGTCGGATTCGGCTGGGTTACAGAAGCTATGCAGCATAACAATGCTAAGTTGATTGTGGTTGACCCACGTTTCAACCGCAGTGCGTCATTGGCAGATCACTATGCCCCAATCCGCTCAGGAACTGACATAGCATTCCTTCTGGGTGTGATTCGCTATTTGATTTCGACCAATCAAGTTAACTTCGATTATGTGAAAGCCTATACCAACGCCAGTTATCTGGTGCGGGATGATTTTGACTTCCATGACGGTCTATTCTCTGGCTTTGATGAAGCAAAAGGCGAGTACAACAAAGAATCCTGGTTCTACCAACTCGACGAAGACGGCTATGCCAAAGTGGATGAAACACTTGAGCACCCGCGTTGTGTGTGGAACTTACTCAAACAACACGTAGAACGTTATGATTTTGCAACGGTAAGTAATATCACTGGTACGCCAACAGCGGACTACCAAGTGGTATGTGACGCCATTGCGAGCACTCATACTAAAGATCGTGTGGCAACCTTTATGTATGCATTGGGCTGGACCCACCATAGTAAAGGTGCGCAGAACATCCGTTCTATGGCGATGATCCAGTTATTACTGGGCAACATTGGTCAGTTAGGCGGTGGTGTTAACGCATTGCGTGGTCACGCCAACGTTCAAGGTTCAACCGACATGGGGCTACTGGCTCAAAGTTTACCCGGTTACCTTAAACTGCCAAACGATAAAGAACCAACCTTAGCGGCTCACTTGGCGGCGAATACGCCTAAGCCATTGCGCCCAGGCCAAACCAACTACTGGCAAAACTATCCGAAGTTTTATGTGTCCCTGCTTAAAGCCTTCTGGGGTGAAAACGCGACGCCTGAAAACGAGTTCGGTTATCAGTGGTTACCTAAGTGGGATCAGATGTATGACTTCGGTAAGCATCTGGACATGATGTACCGTGGCAAAGTGAACGGTTGCATCGTGCAAGGGGTTAACGCCATTAACTCTATGCCTAACCGTAACAAGAACATCAAGGCGCTGAGTAACCTTAAGTACTTAGTCGTGCTTGATAACTTGTCATCGGAAACCGCCACCTTCTGGCAAAACGAACCCGGTTTTAACGAGGTCGATACCGCCAGCATTCAAACCGAAGTCTTCCGCCTACCTGCGACCGTGTTCGCAGAGGAAGAAGGTTCGATCGTTAACTCTGGCCGCTGGATGCAATGGCACTATAAAGGCGCTAATCCTCCAGGCGAAGCAATGTCGGACTCAGAGATTGTCTCTGGTCTGCTGCAGGAGCTAAAACACCTCTATCGCGAAGAGGGCGGCAAACTGCCTGAGCCCATTGAAGCGATTAACTGGAACTATATCGATCCGCACAACCCAAGCTCTATCGAACTGACGAAAGAGTTGAATGGTTACGATGTTGCGACTAAGCGTCAGATCAGCAGCTTTGCTGAACTGAAGGCCGATGGCAGTACCGCGAGTGCCTGTTGGATTTACGCGGGTTCTTGGACCGAAGCCGGTAACCAAATGGCTCGCCGCGATAACCATGACCCATCGGGTAAAGGTATTACGCCGGGCTGGGCCTTCGCATGGCCGCTTAACCGCCGCGTCCTCTACAACCGTGCCTCTTGTGATGTGAACGGTAAACCTTGGGATGAGCACCGTAAGATTGTCGAGTGGAAAGACGGCAAGTGGGAAGGGATAGACGTGCCCGACTTCAATGCCAAGTTGAATCCACAGGAAAGTGCGCATCCTTTCATTATGCAGGCTGACGGCGTGGGTCGTTTCTTCGCGCTCAAACTGCTGAAAGAAGGGCCGTTCCCAGAGCATTACGAGCCGGTCGAATCGCCCATCGGCACCAACCCTCTGCATCCGAATGTGGTGCACAGCCCTGTGCTGCGTTGGTTCGAAGGGGTGAAAGACACCATAGGTACTAAAGAGGAATACCCCTACGCCTGTACCACTTACTCACTCACAGAACACTTTAACTTCTGGACGACACATTGCCGTTTAGCGGCGATTGCCATGCCAGAGACCTTTGTGGAAATGAATGAGCAATTGGCGGCAGAAAAAGGCATTAAGAATGGCGATTGGGTGAAAGTGAGCTCGAAACGTGGCCACATTCTCACTAAAGCCTTAGTGACTAAGCGTATGCGCCCATTGCAGGTCAATGGTCAAACGGTACACACACTCGGTATTCCACGTCACGGTAGCCATAACGCGCTAACACGTAAGGCCTATAGCTGTAACGTCCTTACCACTGAGATGGGTGATGCCAACACGGGAGTGCCTGAGTACAAAGCGTTCCTCGTGAATGTTGAAAAGGCGGAGGTCTGATAATGGCGACTCAAGATATCATTCAACGTTCCGGCACTTCGCAAGCGACTCCGCCTGCACAGGCGAGAGTCGGTGGCGTGAAGCAAATTGCGAAGCTGTTTGACGCGACTAAGTGTAATGGTTGTAAAGCCTGTCAGGTCGCTTGTTCTGAATGGAATGACCTGCGTGAAGAAGTGGGTTCGTTCCAAGGGACTTATCAAAACCCAGCATCTCTGTCGCCAGAGTGCTGGACCTTGATGAAGTACAACGAGATCGAAGACCAAGGCAAATTACGTTGGCAGTTTACCCACAGTGCTTGTATGCACTGTGCGGATCCCGCCTGCTTAAAGGCCTGTTCTACCTCTGGCGCGATTGTTCAACATGCCAACGGCACTGTGGATTTCGATTCGGACAAATGTATTGGCTGTGGTTATTGTGCCAGTGCCTGTCCATTCGATATCCCGAAGATCAGCGCCGTCGACAACAAAGCCTACAAGTGCACTATGTGCTCTGACCGCTTGGCTGTTGGGCTGGAGCCTTCCTGCGTGAAGTCCTGTACCACGGGTGCGCTGCGTTTTGGCACGCGCGAAGACATGCTGTTCTACTCAGAAAAGCGTGTTAACGAGCTAAAAGAACGCGGTTTTGCTAAGGCGGGACTCTACAACCCTGAGGGCGTAGGTGGCACAGGCATGCTGATGATATTGCACGATGTCACTCAGCCTGAAACCTACGAAATGCCAAAGGATCCGCAAATCCCATTGTCTGTCACCCTGTGGCAGGACTGGGTGAAACCACTAGGTACTGTCGGACTGCTTGCAACGGCGGCAGTGGCCTGCCTGCATAAGATCACCGTCGGTCGCAACATAGTGGAAGAGGATCAACCCGGCTATCAGCCGCCAGAGGACAAGGCGCAAGCGGAAGAGGAGGCCAAGAAATGAGCAAGCATAACAAGCAAGAAATGGTAGTGCGTCACAAACTGTTCGACCGCATCTGTCATTGGTTCATTGTGGCCGTGGGGCTAGTCACCTTTCTGACGGGCTTTTCCTTCTTCTATCCCTCCTTCCAATGGTTGGGCGCGATAGCGGGCACACCGCAATTGGCGAAGTTTATTCACCCAATTGCCGGCCTGATGATGTGTTTACCGCTGATGTTGATGTTGGTGCGTTATTACCACCACAACAAATGGGAAAAACACGATCTGGCTTGGATGCTCGCCATCAAGGACGTGATGTTCGAGAACGAGGAAAAAATCCCGCCTATCGGCCATTACAACCCTGGTCAAAAAGTGCTGTTCCGTGCCTTTGTACTGACTTCCATCACCTTAACCGTGACGGGATTCATCATGTGGCAACCCTACTTTGCACCTTACTTCTCGGCCACTGTGGTGGGCTGGGCAATCGTGCTGCACGCCATTTGTGCCTTGATCATGCTGATGTTTGTGATGGTGCACTTTTGGATGGCGACCTGGGTGGAAGGTTCTATCACAGGCATGCTTTACGGCAAGGTCTCTAAGGCTTGGTGCCGTAAACATCATCCGCTGATGTTGGATGAACATTCGGACGTGGAGAAACATTAATGAGTCATACAGCCGAGATACCTATGGTCCCCGGCAGCGAATCGCCGCTGGAGCTTAAACCCTTAAAGGCGGTGGACCCTAAAACTGTGTATCACAGACGGGCGCAGCGTTTGTTGTCGTTGGCCAAGGACTCGCCGCTGGCCGACTACTTTGAGCTATGCCGCCGTGTGGTTGCGATTCAGGCCAGATTGGCGGCGGAGGCTGACTTCGGTCAGCTTCTCGCTTGGGGGAAAGATGAAGCGATTCCGCTTTCCCACTTGGGTTCAGAGGCAGATAGCTACTGGCAAGGACTGCTACAACAACTGTTAAGCGATCTGCTGCCGCAGGTGGATGAGGATATGGCGCGAGTGCTGCGTTTGTTGATGCAGCAATCTCCAGAGCAACTCACCTCCTGGGGCAGTGCACTGCGTCAGGGACATATGAGCGAAGTCCCCGCACGCTTCAGTTTGTTTATCTGGGCGGCGATGGGGGTCTACTGGTCCCATTGGGCACCTATGGTGATTAAACGGATCGATCAACGCAAAGTCGTGCAGCAGAACCTATGCCCGATTTGCGGCTGTCATCCTGTGGCGAGCGTAATCGTCGACCAGCCGCGAGCGGGTCTGCGTTATCTGCATTGCAGTTTGTGCGAGAGCGAATGGCATTACATTCGCGCCCACTGCACTAGCTGCGGTCAGGATAAAGGGACGACGCTCTGGTCATTCGATGATGCTAAGGCGCAGGTGCGCATCGAGAGCTGCGATGAATGCCATGGTTACACCAAGATGCTGTTCGTCGAAAAGTCACCGCTGATGGATGTGGCGGCCGACGACTTAGCGACCCTGATGCTCGACAGTGAGCTAAATGCCAAGGGCTTTGGGGCGACCACTGTCAATCCATTGCTACTGGCCCACGAAACTGAGCAATAACCAAAGTCGGGAAGGGCTCACCGAGTCCTTCCCCTTATATTTATCAAGATGATACAAATGATGACCCAAGTACCCGATACACCCCAAGCCCTGTACCGCGCGCTGCCGTCGATGGACAGTCTGCTCGCCGATGCAATATTGGCGCCCCTGCTGCAAAGCTATGGTAAAGCGGCGGTAAAGGCGGCGCTGGATAGCCAGTTACGCACGGCGCGTGAGCTGATAGCTCAGGAGCGACGTTTACCCGCTTGGTGTGCTAACCCGTCATTATTGAACGGATATTTGGTTGATCAATTGTCTAAGGACTATAGCCATAGTCTTAAGCCCGTGTGGAACCTCACGGGAACTATCCTGCATACCAATCTTGGTCGCGCCCAGCAGTCTGAGGCGGCCATTCGGGCGGTGACCTCTGTGATGCGTTATCCCACGCCGCTGGAATTTGAGTTGGCAGCGGGTGAACGCGGCCATCGGGATAATGCCATTAGTGGGTTAATCCAGCGCTTAACAGGAGCTGAGGCCTGCTGCGTGGTGAATAACAACGCCGCTGCTGTGTTGCTGATGTTGTCGGCGGTGGCGGCGGGTAAAGAAGTGATTGTCTCCCGCGGCGAGCTGGTGGAAATCGGCGGCGCCTTTCGTATTCCTGACATTATGCGCCAAGCGGGCTGTATCTTAGTGGAAGTTGGCAGCACTAATCGTACTCACCTTAAGGACTATGAGCAGGCGATCACCGAAAATACCGCCGCCATCATGAAGGTGCACACCAGCAACTACCATATCAGTGGCTTTACCGCTTCGGTGGATGAGGCCAGATTAGGCCAACTCTGCCGCGAGCGTGGGGTCGCGCTGATTTCGGATCTTGGCAGTGGTTCACTCACCGACTTACGCCGTTTTGGCCTGAAACAAGAGCCGACTCCCCAAGCCATGCTGGCGGATGGGGTCGATCTGGTTAGCTTCTCCGGCGATAAACTCCTTGGCGGCCCGCAATCGGGTTTGATTGTCGGCAAACAGGCGCTGATCAACAAACTTCAAAGTCATCCGCTCAAGCGTGCATTGCGCTGCGACAAGCTGATTCTCGCGGCGCTCGAGGCGACGCTGATCCACTATTTGAACCCCGAAACCTTGGATCGGGAACTGCCGATTATGGCTAAATTTGCCCGCAGCCAAGCTGAGTTACGTCAAATCGGTGAGCGTCTGCAGCGCGCCTTAGAGCCGCTGTTTGCACCGAGTTATGGCATCGAGCTAGTGGAGTGCCAAACCCAAGTCGGTAGCGGCTCGCAGCCCGATACCTTTTTGCCCTCAATCGCCCTGTGCTTTAACGCGCAAGAGGGCGGCAGTTTAACGTTGCTCGAGCAGCATTTTAAGCAGGCGCAGCGCCCTGTGATTGGCCGTATGACCCAAGATCAACTTCGCCTCGATCTGCGCGGTATCGATGATGAGGCCGAGTTGTTAGCCGAACTCAGCACCTTAGGTGTGCAGCTATGATTATGGTCACCGCGGGCCATGTCGACCACGGCAAGAGCACGTTGATCCGTGCCTTAACGGGGATGAACACCGACAGGCTCCCCGAAGAAAAACGCCGTGGCATGACCATCGATCTCGGTTACGCCTTTATGCCACTGCGGGATGGCACTCGCTTAGCCTTTATTGATGTGCCCGGCCATGAAAAATTTATCAATAATATGCTGGTAGGCGTGAGCCACGTGCGCCACGCGCTGCTGGTGTTGGCCTGTGACGATGGCGTGATGCCACAAACCCGCGAGCATCTGCAAATCCTCGCGCTTTTACCGCTAAACAGTTTGACCTTAGTGCTGACCAAGCGGGATTTGGTCGATGACCAAACCGCCGCCAAGTTGACCCTAGAGGGAATGGCGCTGCTTGCTGAATACGGTATCGAGGCCAGTGGCGTATTTGAGGTTTGCGCTAATGATGCAGGCGATGCGGGGGTAGATACCCTTAAGCAACATATTTTGGATATTGCCGAGTTGCAATCGACCCAAGCGGAAGATGCCAGCAGCTTTAGGATGACGCTCGATCGCGCCTTTAGCGTTAAAGGCGCCGGCTGTGTGGTCACGGGCACTGTGATTAGCGGCAGTGTGTGTATCGGCGATAGCCTCTACAGCTCTGGGCAAAAAGCGAAATTACGGGTGCGCGGTATTCATTGCCAAGGGATGGAAGTCCACAGAGCCTTGAGTGGCACTCGGGTCGCCTTAAATCTTACTGGCGTTGATAACCACAGGGCGCCCGCCCGCGGTGACTGGTTAAGCAGCCTGCCTCAGGCGGAGCTGTGCGCCAGACCTGTAGTGCAAATTCGCAGTTTCGAACCCTTAACCCATTGGCAAAATGTGCATTGTCACCACGGCGCCGACCATACCCTAGGGCGAGTATCGCTTCTGGATGAAGCCGATGAGCAGGGGCGTTATCTGGCCGAAATTGTGCTCGATAAGCCATTGCTGCTATGTCAGGACGACCCGATAGTGCTCAGGCATATTGGTGGCAAGCAAACGCTGGGCGCTGGGCGGGTGCTGGCATTAAAAGTTCCCAATCGTAAGAAGCGTACGCCGGAGCGTGTCAGTAAGTTGCAACAGCTGGCTCAGCTCTCCAATCCGGTGAATGTGCTGGCGCTACTCGGTCAGACTGAGGCGCTCAGTATTGATGAAATCCGTTGGCGTTGGCAGCTAACCGATGAAGGGCTGGCTGCCATGCTGGCGCAGGCGGGGCTGACTCGCCTCGGAGCCTATGGGCTATCGACCCAGTTACTTGAGCAAGAAAAACAGCAGTTTATCGATCTGTTACGTGAATACCACCAACAGCACCCCGACCAATTGGGGCTGGGGCGTAATCGCCTGCAACGCATGAGCCACAACGTATTGCCTAGCGAGCTTGCCAATAAGGTGCTCGATAGTCTCTGCCAAGAAGGGCAGATGGTACTGCGCGGCGCCTTGCTGCAGCTGGCGGATCACAGGATTGTCCTCGATAGCGAGGCGCAGCAATGCTGGCAACGCTTGGCCCCTTGGTTGGCGCAGCAAACCTCGCCCGTGTGGGTGACTGAGATGGGGGAATATCTCGAACTCGAGCCCGCCAAACTCAGATTGCTATGTTTTCAACTGGTGCAACAGGGCTTTATTACCGCCGTAGTGAAGGATAGATATCTGCTGAGCGAGCAGTTGTGTCATTACGCCAATCTGGTGCGAGCGCATGTGGAAACCCACGGCAAGCTCGAAACCGCAGAGTTTAAGGATCTGATTGGCCTAGGCCGCAAGGTCAGTATTCAGCTGTTGGAGTTTTTTGACCGCAGTGGTTTTACCCGTAGGAAGTATCGCAGTAACAGTCGGGAGATTCGGGATGGGGAACTGTTTTATTCCCATGAGAATTGGCGGAAGAACATAGGAGTCGAACCTACCCAGGACTGCTGGCAGCCCTACCCGGATTTGAAGTCCGGACGCCTCACCGGAGACGACGTTCTTCCAATAGAAGACAAACCGATAGTAGAAAATGCATAAACCTGAATCAAGTGCATTCGTATTTAGTTAGCCACTTTGTGACTTGAGTCGAACTTTATTGGCAAACCAATTGTTTTTATTTGAATTTATGATTTTAGAGGGTCGCTATGGAATATCATTCACACGCCGTGGTTACTGAAAGAAAGGTGACCCTTTTAGAACAGGGGCAGGCTTCCGAGTTAACCGATTATGTGGCTAACGAGGTGCGAGTGGCACTGGTGTATAACGGCATCGCCCACACTGTGATGCTCGCCAGCCCAGAAAATCTCGAAGAGTTCGCGATTGGCTTTACCTTGTCGGAGCGGATTGTTTCCCATGTGAATGAAATCAAAGGTGTGGATCTGGAGTTTACTCCCGAAGGCGTGCTCATTCAGGTAGAGATCACCCAAAGATGCTTTATGGAACTCAAGCAGCAGCGGCGTAATATGGCAGGGCGCACGGGTTGCGGACTCTGTGGTGTTGCGCAGCTAGAAGAGGCGGTTAAACCCGTTATTCGTGTGGACTCGGACGCCAGATTTAATATCGATCATCTGCAGCTCGCCTTAGAGCAGATCAAAGAGAATCAACATCACTTTAAGCTTACGGGGGCGACCCATGCCGCCATGGGCTTAGATGCGGAAGGACAAATCATCGCCGCCTTCGAGGACATAGGTCGGCACATCGCACTGGATAAATTAATCGGTGGATTTTCAATGCGTAAGGCAGAGCGACCTGTCGCCGTGTTGCTCACTAGCCGCGCCAGTTTCGAAATGGTGCAAAAGGCCGCCAGTGCCAATATCCAAATTCTGTTTGCTATGTCCGCCGTGACTTCACTGGCGTTGGAATTAGCAGAGAAAAGCAACATCACGCTTATCGGTTTTTGCCGTAATGGCAGAGCCACGCTCTACACCCATAGCTATCGGTTATCGGGAGTAAATCGTGGTTGTCTAGCGAAAGCCATCTAAAGCGTGTCGCCACACAATTAAGATTCTTTAGCGCCTTATTTTTAAGGGATGGTGCCTTGCTTGTGTGGCAACGGGTATAAGCCTCGTGCTTATTTTTTATAGTCTCGTTCATTAGGGTAATGACATGACATGGCAAGAATTTAAACAACAATATTTAGTCCGTTTTTGGGCACCTATGCCTGCGGTTATCGCCGCCGGTATCCTTTCTACTTACTATTTTGGGTTAACTGGTACTTTTTGGGCTGTTACGGGGGAATTTACGCGCTGGGGCGGGCACTTACTGCAATTGGTTGGTGCAAATCCTGAAACTTGGGGTTATTTCAAGGTGATTGGTTTACAGGGTTCTCCCTTAGACCGTATCGACGGCATGATGATCATCGGCATGTTTGGTGGTTGTATTGCGGCGGCGCTGTGGGCGAATAACGTCAAACTGCGTATGCCACAGAGCCGTATCCGCATCGCTCAGGCGTTAATCGGCGGCATTATTGCTGGCTTTGGGGCGCGCTTGGCGATGGGCTGTAACTTAGCAGCCTTCTTCACTGGGATTCCGCAGTTTTCCTTACATGCGTGGTTTTTTGCCCTGGCGACGGCTGCGGGTTCTTACTTTGGTGCGCGCTTTACGCTACTGCCTATGTTTCGCATTCCGGTGAAATTGAAGAAAGTCGATAAGGCGACCTCGGTTAAACAGGATGAAAACCAAGCGAGACGACGTTTTCGTATCGGCATGTTAGTGTTCGCGGCCATTATCGGCTGGGGATTACTGACAATGTTCAATGCGCCTAAGCTGGGTATCGCTATGCTCTGCGGTGTGGGTTTTGGTCTGTTGATTGAGCGGGCACAAATCTGCTTTACCTCGGCATTTCGTGATATGTGGATCACCGGGCGCACCCATATGGCCAAGGCAATTATTCTCGGTATGGCGGTGAGTGCCATCGGGATTTATAGCTATGTGCAATTAGGTGTGCCGCCCAAAATCATGTGGGCCGGCCCGAATGCGGTGATTGGTGGCCTGCTGTTTGGATTTGGCATTGTACTGGCGGGTGGTTGTGAGACGGGTTGGATGTATCGCGCCGTCGAAGGCCAAGTGCATTTCTGGTGGGTTGGTTTAGGTAACGTACTGGGTTCAACCCTGCTGGCCTATTACTGGGATGATTTAGCCCAGCCATTAGCCACAAGTTGGGACAAGGTTAACTTGCTTTCAAGCTTTGGTGATAAGGGCGGTTTATTGCTGACTTATCTGCTGCTGGCGCTGTCGTTTGCGGCCATGTTGCTGTGGGAAAAACGTTTCTTTGCCCGTAAAGCGAAGCGGGATGAACAATTGATCGCGGAGGCGGCGTAATGAGTCAATATATTCCAGATTATCAACTCGATATGGTGGGCGAGCCGTGCCCTTACCCCGCAGTGGCAACCCTTGAGGCCATGCCGACACTGAAGCCAGGGGAGATATTAGAAGTGATCAGTGACTGTCCGCAGTCAATCAATAATATTCCACTCGATGCCAAGAATCATGGCTATAAAGTGCTAGAGATTGAACAGAACGGGCCAACGATTCGGTATCTGATCCAGCGTTAATTGAGCTATCCGAATAGGGCTATTAAGACAAATAAAAAGCGCTGCATTGGCAGCGCTTTTTGATCTTAGCCTTGGCAATCGGCAGGTAAATATTCGTCGGGAATACCGTTACTGCTGCATACCCAAGTGACATTATCTTGCTCGTCAACTTGGGGTGATAGATACACCTCATAACCTTGATAATCTCCTAAGGCTTCGCCGGCAACAAAACCAACAATCCCCTCGGAATAAAGGTTAAAGGTGGTTAGCTGCTCATCGCTAAAACCTAGCGGCTCTAACTCGGTCGGCCAAGCTTTATGGCTTTGGTAGTACTGAGCCAGCACCCCGGTAATCGGCGCTAATGATTGATGTAACTGGTCTATATGCTCGATAGCCAGTGCAGCATCGGGCACGTTAGCGGGTACAGTGTCCATTTGCGGGGTGCTGGTGGCGTAGTTGGCATCATCATAGTTAATGCTGGCAGCGCCCGCTTTCTCTTGGTATTCCTTATATGCGGGAATCGCGACCGCAGCGGCCACACCGATAATGGCCGCAAGGATGATAATCCCGCCGCCCGCTGTGCCCATACGTGGCATAAACAGGCTAAAGAGGTAGGCGAATACACTACGAGAAGGCGCTGCATACATTTTGCCCTGTGCGGTTGCTTGTACTCTTGCCATACGTTTTGTCAGCCATGGATAACTGCTGTTCAGCTCATGGAAGGACATCCAAAATCCGCTCGACTCTTGGGTTTGGCGAATATATTGATCCACATTCATCCGTTTCCACTGTTCAACCCCAGCGGCTAATACGGCAACCGCATTGGTGGCCGAACGTAGGCTATTGCAGCAACGCAGACCGTGTAGATCGCAGGTGTACTCACAGGCGCGGGCATAGGCTGCGCCGACTAACGGCAGCCAAGTAGCGAACACTAACAGTGGCTCTTTACCAATATGGTTACGGCGAATATGGCCCAGCTCATGGCCGATATAGAAGTTAAGGGCATCTTTATCGGACTCGAGTGCATCCACGATCGATGAGAACAGCACTATGTAGTTACGGCGCAGAAAGCGGGTGGCGAGGGCATTTAGCATGCCATCGGCGGCTAACAGGTAGGCGCGAGGCGGTTCTTTAATCTCTAAACGCTCGCAGCAGGCGAGGTATTGCTTGTGTAAATCGGGGAACTGCTCAGGGCTGATTTCAACCGCCGTGCCCTTTAAGTAGCTGATAAACGCCGAGTGGGTAAAGAGGTAAATGATGAAAAACATCAGCACATAAATCAGGGCGAGACCTTTGGTGGCTAAGATCAGCACGGCCCAAATTAGCCCTGAAATAATCGCTAAAATTGCAAACAGTGACTTTTCTTTCGAATAGACGGTATCGGCCATTTGAATGGGGTTGTCGTTCCCTGTGCTAATCGCTTGTTCCATGTTGATCCTTTTCCTAGTGAAATAACAAAGCGGCGTGAAAATAGTCAATTTCACTAGGAAATTCAATCTCTATAACTGGAATAACCGATAATTTACCTTTAAGTGCTAAAAAATGGCTTAAGGTGTTAGTACTGCGGTGCCATTTTTTATCGCGTTTTGCGCCAGCTCATAAACCTGCTTCTCGGCCACATCGGCTAATGCTTGGTGCTCTTCGCCGAGTTGTTCCATCTCTTTGCCCATCACTTCCATCGACGCGCCTAGGCTTTCAATTTGCGCGTTAACCTCAGTATCTTTTTCACTTGAGGCGAGATTGATTAAGAGTTTGCTGGTTTCGGCGCTGATGGCATCGCCCTTAACCTGCATTTGTTCACCCAGACGCTGCATCTTCTCGCCTTGGATCTGCATCGGGCGCACCGCCTCTTTCACTTGATTTACAAGGGCTGGATCGGTAATCACATAGCTATTCCCTGCGGTTTTGACCCACAGATAGTCGGTTTGATAAGCATTGCCTTGGCGTTTGAGTTTATTCCAATCTTGGCTCTCACCCGCGCCTATCGTGAGCTCACCATCTTGGCGTACATAAATCCACGAAAAGTTAGGATAGTTACGGCTATTGATCGAGATGTTGGTGTCGCTAGATGACAGAGTGCTTACCTGTTGGGCTGCCCAAATCCCACAGGGGATAAGTGCGAGGATCAATAAACCGCCGAATACTTTAGTGTGAGTGTTCATAATGCTTCCTTGTATAGGGATAAGTGTGGTGACCCACTGACTAGGCAGAATATGTGCCAACTAAATATTCTTTATTTATCAGCATGATAAAAATTGTGTCCGCGTGAAAAGTTTAAAGTGTCCGCATTATGACTATAAATGTGTCCGCGCGATTGTCCGTTCAGTGGACACTCTTGGGATAACGTCTGTGGCTGCACTACACTTACTCGAGTTTGTGCAAAGCCGTTAGCTTGTAGCGCTAATATTGGCTGGTATTTGTGGCTAAGTGCTGATTTTTGCTCGCTCAAAGAGGGGGATTGAGCTTAAGTCAGCTTAGGTTAAGCCAAGGTGGCGTTAGCTATGGGCAACAGATAGCCATAAGCAATAGATAAAGGGAATCACGGGTATGACATTTACCAAGAGAATCAATATGCAAACCGCAGGAGCGGCCGGGCTTTTAGCTGTGGCCTTAAGTGTCCCAGCTATGGCCGCAGAAAAGCCTTCCTTTGACTGTGGCAAGGTTCAGGCAGGCAGTATCGAAGAGCTGGTGTGTCAGGATGCGGGTTTGACTAAGCTCGATCAGCAACTCGCCGAGGTATACGCGCAAGCTGCTGATAAGGCAAAGAATGAGCAACCTCCTATGCTAAAAGCCATGCAGCGGGGCTGGGTCAAAGGCCGTAATGAATGTTGGAAGAGCGAAGATAAACGCGCCTGTGTCGAGTCGAGTTACCAGACGCGGATTGCCGAGCTACAGGCGCAGTATCGTCTCGTGGAAATGACTGGGCCGATATTTTACGTCTGCGACGGTAATCCGGCGAATGAAGTCGTGGTCAGTTACTTTAAGACTGAGCCTGCCACTCTGATAGCCGAGCGTGGCGATCAAACGTCCTTGATGTTTGTTCAGCCCAGTGGCAGCGGCGCTAAGTATCAAGGCCGAAATGAGAGTCTGTGGGAACACCATGGCGAAGCCAAAATTGTCTGGGGATACGAAGCGCCAGAAATGACCTGCGTGGTAAAACCCCAGTAAATTTAGAAGTTAACCCCTAAGCCTAGGCTGTAGGAAATATCCCGCGAATGCTGCACAGCGGATTTAGTCTCATTGATATCGTATTTGAATGAGAGGTAAATCTGTTGTGTCAGCAGGTACTTAAGCCCAAACGTCGAGTCAGAAATATATTCGATGGTAGGAATATCGGGGAAGGCAATTTGCAAATCCGCATAGGTCTCTAACACGCCGTCGAACCAATATTGCTTGTAGTTGACGGTTGCCGCCCAAGCATTTAGCTCATAGGTAAACACTTGATAATCTAGCCAGAAGTGGTTGTAGGTGAGTACAAAGTCGAGTTTGTCGCGGTTGACACCCCAAAAACGATAACCCGGACCCAATGCGGCGTAGTAGCTGCGGATATCGAGGTTGAGCTTATCCTCCTGATAATAATCCTCTTGCCGCAAAAACCAATGGTCACTGATCAAATAGTCGAGGCTGTAATGGGCTTCGAGGGTATTACGCTTAGTGGTTTTGTCTTCGGTCTCGTAGCGGACTTCACTCTTGAGGTTATGACGCCAGTTTAAGGTTTCGGCGGTCACATCGCCCTTAGCATGCAGCTTTTGAGTGTTTTTACTGTTATGGGTGACATCGATGGCGGCCTCTACACTGCCGCTGTAGTGCCAATCCGAGTCACTCAGGAGTTCCGAATAGATTAACTCGCTGATTGGGGTTTGCTGATCGTCTATCAGCACAAAGCTATCTAATTCAGAAGCTTGAACCGTTACCTCTTTGATTGAGCGATTGATGCTCCAGGGCTGTGGCTCACGGGTTTCAAAGCTGCGAACCGCGCTGCGTTCGATAGTGATTTTGGGGGCGTAGCTGGGTTTGATTACCAGATTTTGCTCATCTAGGGCTTTAATCTCACCGGTAATTTTATCGCCATTGGTGAGAAACACCGTATCGGCAATGGCATGGTGACTAACACCACAGAGCCAGAGTGTAAGAGCGAGAGATGAATATCTATTGGGCATCTTGCATCTGGCTCATATGGGGAATGATGGCATGCTGGCAATTGTAGCTTATTCGCCTGATAACAGCCGTTTGAGTTTGTAAGGAATTGAAAGCTAACTCCAATTCCTTACCTCATTCGTCGGACTAGCGCGAGTTAATCTCAGTGATTTTGAGATTAATCAGTTGTTTCTGCCAACGGTTTTTATCGACGCCTTCGACCCAAACCACTGGGCTCTTACGTTGCTCGCCTTTACGTAGGTAGGTTTCTGGCATGCGGAAAATGGCTTCCCAGACTTCCAGTTTTTCGGTTTTGAGCAAGGTGCCATCATCGGCAAAGAAGCTAGCTTCGACTTCAACTAAGGTCACGTGCTCACCGCTAGTACTGGCAAGCTCGAAGGTCAGGCCGAGTTTATCGCCCTTCCATTGGCTCTCGTTGAAGGTGACTTTAATGCCATCTTTGGCGGTAGAGCCTAAGAGCTCGGGGCGCGCAATGGCGTTAGCGGTTAGTGTGGTGACAGGTTGGGCAGCTTCAATGGCGGGTGTGCTGCTGGCTACTGCTGTGGCCGCTGCGGTTGATGTCACCGCGGCAGTTGGGGTAGCAACTGTGGCAACCGCTGGCGCTGCCGCGACTTTGGTTTCCGTGATGATATATTCCCAAGTGAAGTCATCTTTGAGTCTGACCTGAGCGCCATTCTCTAGGGTGATAGTTGCCACATCGGCGGCCATCACAGATGAAGAGAGCAGCAATAATGAGCTGAGCGCGCTGAGGCGAAATGAACTGGGCATGGTTTCTGGCTCCGATATCCGTCTGAGTCAATATTTTGCCCTAACATAAACAATTTATTGCTATTAAGTCACTGCCTAAGTCGCATTTGTACCAAGAAAGTCGATTTTACTTAAGCACAAATACAGCTTGTGGTTATAAGCTATGGCACTATCAAGCCTATCGCAGGATTAAATATTGCCACCTAAAGGAGGAGCCTATGTTTTGTCGATACGGATGCTTGCTAGTCTTGTTGTGCAGTGGCGCGGCATTGGCGCAGGATGAGTCCCCTAAAGGCTGTGCTGCAAAGCTAGCGGCAATTGAGACACAGCTTGTTGAGGCTAAAGCCGCGGGTAATCAAGCAAAAGCAGAGGGGTTAGAGCAGGCGCGCCAAGCCGTGCTAACTCACTGTGACGATGACAAGCTTTACCAAGAGCGCTTAGCCAAGGTTGAAACCTTAGAAGCTAAACTCGTCGAACGTCAAAATGAGCTGACAGATGCGATAGCTGTGGGTAAGTCTATGGATAAAATCAATAAAAAACGCCAAAAGGTGGCAGAGGCTCAAGCTGAACTGGATCAGGCGCAGGCCAAACTTGAGCAATAGCTGCTAGGCCATTAGCTGCTGCGCTATGGATGCTGGACTCAATCTGGCATTTTCAACCGTGATGCGCTTTAAGCTCTTGGCCTCGAATGCTAAAATCGTTTGAAAAATAAATGGTTGTGAAATATTTGTTGCTAGGTTCAATCGTGAGCGCGTCATGCTCTCGCAACCTTATGGTTTTATCTTGGGATGGCTTGATTGGGCAGATAATCCAGCCGTTTCTCTAGGAGTAGATTGTGGATCAAGAAATTCGCCTTGAAATCTCGGGCTGGTTATCGAGTGTCGGGATCGACAGCCAACCGTCCGACAGCATTTCAACGAGCATTATGCTGCTTGCCTGTGTGCTGGTGGCGGCCATTGCCTATTTTATTATGCGCCGAGGGGTGATCCGCGCGGTGAACATGGTGATCCTGCGCTCCAAGGCGACGTGGGACGATGTGTTTATGCGCTATAAAGTGCTCGAAAAGCTGGCGATGTTAGTCCCCGCGATAGTGCTTAACCTGCTAGTGCCCATTACCTTAACCGAGCACCCCGTGCTTAGCAGTTTAGTCGACCGTCTATTGAGTATTTGGTTGGTTATCCTGATGATCCGCGCCATTTACGCTGGGCTCGATGCGGTTAATGAGATTTCCGATGTCAATCTGGTCAGTCGCCGCTTGCCGGTAAAAAGCTTTGTGCAGCTGATTAAACTCTTCCTGTTCTTCGTCGGTCTGATCGTGTCGATTTCCGTACTGGCGGATCAGTCCCCCGTGTACTTCCTCAGCGGTTTAGGTGTGGCAACGGGTTTTGTGATGTTAGTGTTCCGCGACACCATTTTGGGCTTTGTGGCGGGCATTCAGCTCGCCGCCAACCGCATGGTGAGCAAGGGCGACTGGATCCAAATGGACAAGTACGGCGCTGACGGTGCGGTGGAGGAAGTGTCCTTAACCACGGTCAAAGTGCGTAACTGGGATAAGACCATCACCATGATCCCCGCTTATGCCTTAGTGTCGGATGCGTTTCGTAACTGGCGCGGTATGTCTGAATCGGGCGGTCGCCGTATCAAGCGTGCGGTCAATATCGATATCAACAGCATTAAGTTTTTATCTGAGGAAGAGCGAAATCGCCTCAGTAAAATCAATTGCTTGAAAGAGTATTTCCCCGCCAAGATCAGTGAAATTCAAGAGTCGAATGCCAAAGTGTCGGATCTGGACATGAAGGTCAACGGTCGCCATCTGACCAATGTCGGCACCTTCCGCGCCTATTTGCAGGAGTACCTGCAACGCCACGATAAAGTACATAAGGATATGACCCTGATGGTGCGCCAACTGGCCCCCACGACCGAAGGTTTACCGATAGAGATTTATATCTTTACCAATGACACCCGTTGGGCTTTTTATGAGGCGATACAAGCGGATATCTTCGACCATATCTTTGCCGTATTGCCCGAGTTTGGTTTACAGGCCTTCCAAGCGCCGACAGGCAACGATATCCGCAGTCTAAAATCGGTGAAAGTCGAGGGCTAATCTAATCCCGACTGACTAAGATGGCGGCGAGGGTGAGAAATACGCCGCCGCTGGTACGGTCAAACCAATGCAGTTTGTTGCTGGCCTTTAGGCTCGGGGCCAGCACATTCGCCATCGAGGCGTACAGCATCACAAAGCTAAAATCGACCAGCGCCCAGGTGAGGGCAAGAATCGTCAGTTGCGGCATTTGTGGTGCGGTTAAATCGATAAATTGTGGAAATAACGCCGCAAAAAACAGTAAGTCTTTAGGATTGCTGATCCCCACTAAAAACGCCTGCTTATAGAGTTGCTTCGCTGTCCCTTTTCCTTCGGTTTTCGTTACTTCCAGCTTTTGCCCTTGTTGCTTAGTGAGCAATAACTTAATGCCCAAAAACACCAGATAGGCGGCGCCGCACCATTTGAGTAGGCTAAAGCCGTATTCCGAGGCGCTGATTATCGCGCCTAATCCTGCCGCCGAAGCCGCCATCAGCACTAGCGCGGCGCTGACACTGCCAAGCCCTGTGGCTATGCTGCGTTTTTTACCGAAATGAATGCCGTGGGACATAGACAACATGGCGATAGGCCCGGGGGAAATCCCAATCAACACAATCGCAAAAAGGTAGAGTAACCAAGTTTCGGTCTGCATGTTTTGCTCCGTGATTCCTCAGGCGTTAACGTCTGTTGTCTGGCGTATAGTCGGGGATCGTTTTGGGATGACGCCCTTTAATGCTGCGGTAAAAACTGAGGATTTCCGCCATATCTTGCTCGATTTCCCTTGGTTGCAGTGGCGGTTGGATCACCACGGCCTTACGGGCAAAGTCTAAGCCCACTGGCACTATGGGCACCTGCGCCTTGGAGGCGATATGGTAGAAGCCGCATTTCCAGCGAGTCACTGGACTGCGAGTACCTTCGGGGGCGAGCGCGAGTTTATAGTCGGGTTGGGTGGCAAATAACTGCACCGCAGCATCGACTAAGTTATTGTTTTTACGCCTGTCCACTGGGCTGCCACCGATAGCACGGAAGAACCAACCCCAAGGCGGAATAAACAATTGATGCTTACCGAGGAAGTGTATGCGGGTGTTTAAGGCGCCGCGGGCGAGCACGCCGATGATGAAGTCCCAGTTACTGGTGTGTGGCGCAACAATCACAATGTATTTGGCTTGAGAGGGTAACTGCCCTTGGATTTGCCAGCCTGAAATCTTAAGTAGCCAGCGGCATAAATGTGTAAACATAATTTGGTGCTCAGAGTCGAAAAATGAATAATATCATTAGCTTTTTTTAATTATAAATCGGCTTTGACAAGATAGTCTGCGCCAATTTGGTTATAGTACAGTCTAACCTGATAGTTGGGGAGCGATACTATGTTGCGACAGGGATTGATGAAAAAACACATTTTACGGTGCTTCGCGGTACTGATGTTGCTGTTTGTTGGGCAAGTGAGTGCAGTGCCGACGGATGATATTGCCCAAATGCTAAAAGGTCAGGAAGATGCGTGGAACCGCGGCGATCTTGACGCTTACATGCAGGGTTATTGGAAGAGCGAACAGCTTAGATTTGTCTCTAATGGAAAGTTTCGTTACGGCTGGGATGAAACCCTTGCCGCCTACAAGAAAAACTATCCGAATAAAGAGGCGCTGGGTGAACTGAAGTTCACCATCAAAGAAATCAAAATGCTCAGTAACTACGCCGCTATGGTAGTTGGGCGTTGGGATTTAAAGCGGCAAAAGGATGCGCCCACGGGGGTATTTACCCTGCTGGTGGAAAAAATTGATGACCGCTGGGTGATCACTATGGACCACAGTTCGGACTGAACCGCTAAAAATTGGCGAGACATTCCGGCTCTTTAGGTAATTGCGATGGCAGGGTGAAGTGAAAGTCCTGCTGTCCCAGTCGCCGACCCTTACCGTCATATCTTACTTCGGTAAACTGGACTTCCCCTTGGGCATTTTGCAGTAAAATGCTGGTGGAGCGGGTGCCATAGTCGGGGTGACGAATATAAATTGCCGCGAGTCGGCGTTCCCATTCTAGCCCGACGCCAGTGTCGGGTAGCTCGTTATCCTCTGGACGCGAATCATCCTGCATTAACTTAATCAGCGACTCTAGCTCAAGCGGTTCCGATTGTTGGATAAGGGCCTCGAGCGAGCGTTGGCCCTTAGCCATTTTCGGCCAGATATCATCGAGCGCGCCATTGCTAATGGCGTGGAATCCTGCCGTGAGTTTTACCGTGTTCCGCTTAAGACTGTTGAAGCAATAGAGGTTGGTGCCTTGGCCAAACACGAGATTAAATGGCTGATAATCTTCGGCGTGTTCCTCAAGCCAGTTAGGACAGATAAGCGAACCCGAGCTTAGGGCTTTAATGATCAGCTCGCCGCGGCTACGCATTGGCTCTTGGGACTTTTGCGCCACCCTCAGGTTAGTGACTCCCGCAATTTGCCCCTGTTTATTCACCCCAAACCAAGTGCCACCTGCCTGCAAGTCCTTGCCCGCGAGCATATTCTGCTCCGGTGGCCAAAAGTGTGCTGGGGCTGTGGGTCTGTGGTGAAACTCATCCCTATTCGCGCAAATGATCAGCGGATACTGGGGATGAGTTTTAAGGGCGACGAAGAGTATGCACATAACAGGCTAAATTTATCCTAGGAGTAGGATTAACTTAGCCTGTCTGTGATCAAATGAACAGTGCTAGTGATGGTGCTTATTTGCATCGCTATGGCTGTGGCCGCCACTCTGATGTGAATGAGAGTGTGTATGGCCATGGCCGTGACTATGGGCGGTTTCTGTAGCCGCGGCATGCGCGTGTGCATGATCATGGCCGTGCTTATGACCATGAGTAGCGGGTTTTAACATCATCAGGCGACGTAAGAACTTACGTGGTCCTAGGCGCAGTAAACTCGCGGCAAATAAACCGGATAGAACTAGCAAGGCGGCCAAGTTAATCGCCTCAGGCAAGGTGACCAAGGAGAACCACATAGGTAACTTAAGGGCTGCTACCAGTGATACGGCAATAATAGTCAGCAAAACACCACGCTGCGGCCAGCTCATAAGTTTAAGTTGGGCGATGTTCAGCACGGGCGCAGCAATTAGAGGCAGTATGATGGCAAGTGGGCTCCAGCCGCTGTAGGCAAGGGCAATCGACAGTACTGCTGCGCCTAAATTACAGAAGCGCATAGGTAAAAAGACCAACAAGAGTACGGCAATCTGCAACATAGGATTGCTTAACGGTACCGAAGGATGGCCGATCAGATTGACGAGCACTAGGCTAAGGAGCACCCAAGGGGCACTGCGATCAACCAGATGGGCAAAGCCAAAGCGCAGCGCATTGTGGGGCAACTTGCTGTGGGGATCGGTAATCTCGACTCGAGCGTGTGCCAGATAAGCACTCATAATAAACACCACGAGTAGCTGGAATAACGCTAACCAAGGGCCGAGCAGTAACGCGGTAAGCACAAGCGCCTCAGGACCCGCCAAGCGTTGGAACCAGCGTCGAGCGAGGCTGTTATCCTGTGGGGTTAAGCCAAACTGGAATCGCAGCGCAGCCGCGGCATAGCTGAGTAAAAGTACCGGCGCTATGGTCATTAACCAAGTGGTTAGCTGTTCGGTGCTGTGATCGTGGTGAGCATGGTCATGGCCGCCAGAATCCATCAGTAACAGCACCATCAACAATCCAATCCCCAATAAACTGCCGATACCGGCCTGATATTCATACTGGCCTTGCTTATCGGTATCGTGTTGACCATGGGGTTGATGCAGCACAACGTGCAGGATTGAGCCTGTCACAAAGGCTTGTAAATAAACGGTATTATCTAAACTGAGCTGGGATAATAATTGCTCGCCCGCGAAATAACCCACGCCAGTGAGCAACATCATGGCGACTAATACGAGACTTGCCCAACGGGTTCCGACTTGAGGCTTGAGTAACCACCAAATCGCGAGGCCGACGGGCAGGCGATGCAATATCACCCCGAGCGCCAATAGGCTGGAATTGCCATCCTGCTGCGCCAGCACCATAGCGCCGCCATCTGTGATGGTGTGCAATAAAAGACCGCCAATGCCGAGTGACAGGGTCAGATTATGGGTGATCTCCGAGTAGCGGTGGAATAAGCGTTCGCTGGCGGTTGGTCCCCAGAGGCCAAGGACGACAAAGACGATGGCCAATAGGCCGCCATGCTCGAGCAATTCAGGCAAAATATGGATCAGCACTAGCCCGCCTAAAGAGACGAAGATAAAGCCATCGAGTCCCTTCTGTAAGCCGCTGCCCGATGAAAAGTAGCGATAAAACAGTGGTCCGATTAATAGTGCGATACAGCTAGCGAGAAGATAGAGCATGGATTCCACGAATTTTGCTGAAAAAACGCCATAGTATACCAGTTGTAATCAAAATGAGCAGCGACTTACTGGCAATTTACTCAAGCGACAATGACCTATCATTGCAGGCGCAGAAATCCCTTTAACGCTCGAGGGCGTAATCTCAGTGCGGCTTGGCATTTGGCGGGGAAAATTGACAATGGCACGCTGGCTTAGAGCCATCATTAGGAATTTTATAGATAATTTTTCACATCTGTAACGCGAAAAAGTTATACAATATCGGCTCATGTTGGCTTGGGTGTTGATAACGTTAAATGGATATATTTTCTGCTGCGGTAATGTTGTTTTTGATCATGGATCCCCTCGGTAATTTACCGATTTTCGCGTCGATTTTAAGGCATATCGACCCGAAAAAACGTCGTAGGGTTTTGATCCGCGAACTGATTTTCGCATTATTGATCATGTTGGCCTTCCTGTATGCCGGCGAAGCCATCCTCAGTTTCTTAAATCTACGTTCCGAGTCAGTCAGCATCGCTGGCGGGATTATCCTATTCCTGATCGCCATTCGAATGATTTTCCCTCAGCCGGGCGGCGTGGTTGGTCTTGCGGCGGGAGAGGAACCCTTTATCGTCCCTATGGCCATTCCGTTGATGGCGGGACCATCGATTCTGGCCGCGCTGATTTTACTCGCGCATACCGACAGCTCTCGTATGGGGGACTGGACGATAGCGCTAGTGTCTGCGTGGGGAGCGAGTGCAGTTATCCTAATGTTCTATAAGCTCTTTACCCGTATGTTGGGTGAAAAAGGCCTAACGGCTGTTGAGCGCTTGATGGGCATGGTACTGGTGATGATATCGGTGCAAATGTTCCTCGATGGGGTTTCAAACTATATGAAAACCGCCAGCTAAACTTAGGTCTGTTTTGCAAGAGCCGCATTGACGCCCGTTAATGCGGTTTTTTTATGCCTAAGGGGCAATGAGGAGCGTTTGCTGAATAACGGCTGACAAAACATAAAAAGAATCCCATCCCTGAATGTATCAAGTTGTTACGCAAAAGTAGTCCTGATATGTTTTTATATCTCCCCGAAATTGGGGAAGGTATTCAAGATCGCGAGCCGCCAAAAACAAACTTGCCATAGAGCAAATAGGCACTAGCCTTAGAAAATAGCTTGGCTACAGCGCACATTGTGACGGAAGGAAGAGTAATGCGAAGTTCAAGAAGTATCACAGCGTTAGGATTGATGTTGGCCTTGCTGAGTGGCGCAAGTATTGCGGCGCCTAATCATACGCCAGCGGATGCAGGGGTCATTAATAAAGAAAGGATCCTCTATTGGTTGATCAAGCGGGGCGAAGTCTCCGCTGATGCTAGCGACAGCGTTAAGCAAGAGGCCGTTGAAGCCTATATTGCCCGTGCCAACCTAGCCCAGCCCAAAGAGCCTAGAATGGTGATTGAGGCCGAGCAGGACAGGCTGCAAAAAGCCAAGTCGACGGCGATGATGCGCGCCCCCGCACAGCGGGTGTTAGCGGATGCAGACGTGACTAAAACGGTGAAGGTATTAACCGTTCTAATTGATTTTCCTGATTTAAAGTATAACAACAATGGTTTAACGGCGAGTGATACCGACATGTATTACTCCAGTTACCCCGCTTCTCACTATAAAAATTTACTCTTCTCCACCACAGGTTTTAATGGTCCTCAAGGGCAGACCTTAGATTCGGCCTATCAATATTACCAAGCTGTTTCGGGCAAGACTTTCTTCTTCACGGGCGATGTGAAAGGTTGGTACACCGCGAGCCAAAATGCCGATTACTATGGCGCGAATAATGCTGGCAGGGGAAGCGATGCAAATGTGACTGAGCTGGTTAAAGAGGCGGTCAGCCAAGCGGTTGCCAATATGTCGGAGGCGGAACTCGCCACCTATGATGTTGAAGACCCATACGATTTTAATGATAACGGCAATCTAAATGAGCCTGATGGCATAATTGACCATGTGATGATTTTCCACTCGAGTATTGGGGAAGAAACCGGGGGCGGTAAATTAGGGGATAACGCGATTTGGTCGCATCGCTATTACGTTGACCAAAGCACGCAAGGTTATAGCCTGCCGGGGACGACTAAAAAACTCTTTGGTTACACTATTCAACCAATCGATGCGGCAACCGGAGTATGTACCCATGAGTTTGGCCACGATCTGGGTTTGCCCGATGAGTATGACACTACAGAAAACGATAACCAAGACGGCTCACCAGTGGGTTATTGGTCTTTAATGTCTTCGGGTAGCTGGACCGGCGCTCTTGCGGGAACTAAGCCTAGCGGTTTTAGCCCCTATGCACGCTCCTATTTACAGACAAAATATAAAGGTAAATGGCTGAATGAGCGTGAAATCAACTTAGACAGTATTCCTAGATCTGGTATGGAAGTGACACTGAATCAGGCGTCAAATCAAGACCTAGTGAATCAGGTGTCGATTCCTCTCCCTGCTGCTCCGATTGCCTTTAAAACGCCCTATCAAGGGAGTTACCAGTACTATTCGGGCCAAGGAAATATGCTGAGCAACAGCATGAACTTTACGGCAAACTTGCCGGCGACGAGTGAAAAACTCACTCTTGCGATGCAGGCGAGTTGGGAAATTGAAGCCGATTACGACTATATGCAGGTCAAAGTTGACGGTGTGGCGATTGCGGGTAATTACACTAAGTCCGTCAACGCGATTAACCGTGCCCGACATATTATTACGGGTAACTCATCGAGTATTTCGACCGCAGTAGGCAGTGATGCTTGGGTGGGGTTGGAATATGACTTATCAGCCTACGCTGGCAAAGCTGTGACGATTGAATTTTCCTATGTGACCGATGAGGCGACAACCGAGTCGGGTATCACTATCGACAATATCAGCATCAAGCAAGGTGCAACTGAGTTGTATGCCGATAATGCCGAGGTTGCGGGTAAAGCCACTCTGGCAGGTTACAATCGTATTACCGACACTCGCCCAGGCCCTGCATCCCGTTATCTTATCCAGTTACGCAGCCATAATGGTGTCGATGCTGGATTAAAGAGTAAAGGTTTTGATCCCGGAGTACTCCTGTGGTTAGAGGATTTTAGTTACTACGATAACAATGTGTCTGATCATCCTGGCCACGGTTTGATTGGGGTGATAGATGCGGATCAGAACATGATTGGCAACAACTCGACCGATGTGCAAATCCGTGATGCAGCCTTTAGTACGGTAAGACAAACTGCTTACAGCGGCGATAATAACCTCGAGCCTGTGAGCCTGTTTGACGATAGTTTCGATTACAGTGCACCGCTACAACCTCAATCGGGTATGGTGTTGCAAAAACTGGGCTTGACGATGCAAGTGGTCTCTCAAGCCAGCGATAACAGCACAGCGGTGATCCGTTTAGCTAATGCGAATGCTGATCCAGCGTTAACTCCCTTAACCGCTGGTTTTAGTGCCAGTGCCAACCAGCTCACGGTGAACTTTAGCAACACCTCGGCAGGTGGCGTTGGTAGCCTAAGTTATACATGGAACTTTGGCGATGGCACCTCAAGCACTTCGGCATCGCCAACCCACACTTACACTAGCGAGGGCACTTACACTGTCACACTGACGGTGAAAGATACTCAAAACGCTACCGCGAGCAGCAGTTCAAGCGTTACCGTGACAGCACCAACGACGCCTGCTGAAACATCGAGTGGCGGCGGTGGTGGCAGTCTAGGTTGGCTGAGTCTGATGCTGCTCGGTGGCTTTGCGTGGCGCCGTCAGCACAAATAAGCGGATATGTTTACGAAAAATGCCTCTGATATAGAGGCATTTTTGTTTTAGCTTAGAGGTTAGGACTATAGCCTAGCCATCGCTTGCACTGCGGCCGGGAGGAACATTTCGCTGACAAACATTTCCTCCTCGTCATGGTGAAAATACCGGCGTCGGCCCCAGAGCTCGTGTTCGACGTTTTGCGCTAAACTCTGAGCGAGCTGAGCGAGGCGACTGTCGGTGGTAAAGCGGGCTATTTCGATGCGACCGGGCACAAAACTGTCTTGGCTAAACAATAATTCACCCAGTGGGCGTGTACCTAGGCCTAAAAAATCGGCTTGGCGGGTCGATAATAAAGATTGCGGGATCAAAGTTCTAGCAAAGACCCAAGGCACGGAATCGAGGCAGAGTAACACTTCTCGCACCCAAACGGCATTTTGCTTGGGATATTCCCCTTCGAGCGGGGCACATTGGCCTTCACCGAGGATTTTGACTTCGAACTTATCACAACAGCCCTTGAGCTTTTGTGTCAGGCTTCCCGGTGCTAGCAACCATTCCTTAAGGGGAGAAGAGGGAAGATTTTTGGCATTATCGGCACAAAACCATTGAATAGATTCGCCATAGGGGAAGCTTAAGCTGGTCACATTCATTAAATACTCGTTACAATATAAGCAAACGTCGGCAGTCTACCAGATAGATTGGGAAGTTTCTTCCATTGACCATTATTGTTTTTAGGGAGCAGTAAACCGCGATGAAAAAATTATTATCAGCCTGCCTGATCTTATTCAGTGTTGTATTGAGTGCATATGCGGCCGACGAGAAAGAAGCGACTCCCGCTGGGGATTATGCTTACTACGGTTTCGAACCCGAAATCGTGACTAACTATATTTCAAACCGCAAAAAACTGGGGTTTGTGAAGATCAGTGTCGAGCTGATGGTCAAAAATCCCGATGATCTCGTCATTGTCGAGCGCCACGATCCGCTGCTGCGCGCCGCGATTATCGAAGTGCTTGGTAATCAGGCCGAAGAAAAGATTAAGTCCCTCACTGGCCGTGAAGAAATCCGCCGTGAGTGCTTCGATACGGTGAATAATCTGCTGACCAAAGAAGCGGGTAAGCCCTTAGTGGTCAACCTACTGTTTACCTCCTATCTTTACGATTAATTCCGCCAATATGTTTGAGGGCTGATCCTTGGATTAGCCCGCCCTTGTTGATAAGTCATTATGCCTAAACCCGCCATTAAAACTGCCGCTAAACTCGCGATGTCATCCGCAGGTAAAAGGGGTAAGCCAAGCACGCCCAAATCGCTAGCTAAACCTCAAACAACCAAACCTAAAACGGCGAGTAAGCTCAAAGCGAAGCACGGCGAGCAGAAGCGCTTACATCCACGTAATTTGCACATTAATGGTTATGACTTTCCGGCCCTGATGGCGAGTTTTCCTAAGCTAAAAGCCTTTGTCCGGCCCACGCCCTACGGCGCCTTATCTATCGATTTTGCCGATCCCTTTGCGGTAAAAAACCTGAATGCGGCGCTCTTGAAACATCATTATGGTCTGGCATTTTGGGATATCCCCAAGGGCGCGTTGTGCCCGCCAATTCCTGGGCGGGTCGACTATCTGCATTACTTGGCCGATCTCTTATTTGAGGGTGCCAAAGTTAAGCGCGCTGCGGCGATTCATGCCTTAGATATTGGCACAGGGGCGAATGGCGTTTATGCCATCTTAGGGCATCAAGTGTATGACTGGCAGTTTGTCGCCTCGGATATTAATCCTCAGTCGCTCATCAATGTGCAGCGGATTATCGACAATAACCCGAGTTTGCAGGGGCACTTATCCTTAAGGCGGCAGCAGGATGACAAGGCGGTCTTTAAGGGGATCATTCAGGCCTCTGACCGCTTCGAGCTAACTCTGTGTAATCCTCCCTTTCATGGCTCGTTAAAAGAAGCGAGTGAAGGCTCGCTGCGCAAGGTGCGTAATCTGCAACTCAATCGTGGTGAGCAGCCTAAAGCGACCAGCGCGACCTTAAACTTTGGTGGTCAGGCGGCGGAGTTATGGTGCCAAGGGGGAGAAAAGCAATTTTTAGCCACTATGATCCGCGAGAGCCAAGCGTTTGCCGAGCAATGTTTGTGGTTTACCAGCTTAGTGTCGAAGCAGGAGAATCTAAAGCCCTGTTATCAGGCTTTGGAAAAGTTGGGTGTCGATACAGTAAAAACCATTGAAATGCAGCAGGGCAATAAGGTCACTCGGGTGCTCGCATGGAGTTTCCATTCGCAGGCTAAACGTTTGCAGTGGCGTAATCAGGTCATCAGCGGGGCATAAAAACAGGCGCCGAGTGCGCCTGTTTTTTTTACTAGCCTCAATTACTGGGCGTTTTCCTGTGGGTGGTCGCGACGAAATAGCGCCCACTCATCAATTTTTTCACCGCTTGGTAAAGTACAAATGCCATGTTCACCTTCAGCTGTCTTCTGGATTTCTGAAGTGCCGCCCAGTGAGACGCAATATTCGGCGGCTGGGTTGGCGATTTGCACCTTAGCGCCAGCTTTGGCTTCGGTTGTTACTTCGGCGGGCGCCTGAGTTGCAGGTTCAGTCTTCTCGCCGCAGCCGACTAAGCTGCCGCATATGATCAGGCCGATTAACAGTGGTGAGGTAAATTTCATGCTGTTTTCCTTGTCGTTGAGTGACTTATTTACGTCCTAAAATCCGCAGGATACGCAGAAATAGGTTGATGATATCCATATACAAAGCGGCGGCACTGTCGACAGCATTATCGACGGTTTTTGGGATTTGATTCGCACGGCCCCAATCGTAGCCAATATAGCCGCAGAAAATGAGCACAACTATCCAATCCAAAATGCCGTGGTGGGTTTTAAAGATAAATATTTCAATCAGTTCAACGACTATCACTAATAACAATGCGATAGTCAGCACCCCAGCGATTTTCTGGAAGAAGGCTGGGAACAGTGTTCCTAAACACATCATGGCGATAGTGACTAAGCCCGTGATTCGAATCGCCTCGGTCACCAGCTCGGGGTCGTACTGGCTAACGACCATATTAATGATCAAGCCAAAGGGCACGACCACAAAGTTGTAGCCAATAAAGCTGACGAGGGGGTTACTCGAACTTTGAAATAAGTAAATCCCAAAGAAACACGAAGCGAAGTAACCGATAAAGAAAATCCAAGGGTTAACGCTGGCAATTGCTTCGGGGTCGATATGGCTGACCATTATATAGTTCACGGCAAAACCCCAGAGTAGGGTTAAGCCAATCACTAAATTATAAAGACCCGCGCCAATGAGAGTGTCATCGGTAGTGCGGCGGTCGAATACGCTGTTTTCAGAATCCATTGATTTTTATATCCTTAATTGTAGAAAGCGTGCTAAGTGCTGAAGGTTACTCTGTTATTCACCACAAATCTTGCAGCGGGGTTGTTTAGGGAGTTTCATTTCGCGAAATTCCATGGTCATGGCATCGATCATCAATATTCGTCCTGCGAGTGTCTTGCCCATCCCCGCAATCACTTTAATGGCTTCAACCGCCTGTAAGCAGCCGACCATGCCGACCACGGGGGCGAGAATGCCCGACTCGACGCAGCTGAGTTGTTGCTCGCCAAAGAGTGAACTAAAGCAATGATAACAAGGCGTTTGCGCTTGATAGTCGAAGATGGTAACCATGCCTTCCATACGAATTGCGGCGGCTGAGACCAGCGGGATCTTGTGCTTAAAACAGCTCTGATTTAACTGCTCACGCACACTGACATTATCGGTGCAATCCACCACGATACTGTGGCTGGCGACTAAGGCGTCGATCTCATGGTCATCCAATACCGCATTGATGGTATTGATTTTAACGTGAGGATTGAGTCGGTTAAGGCTCTGCTTGGCCGACTCGACCTTAGGTTGGCCGATAGTCGCATCCTGATGCAGCACTTGGCGCTGCAAATTAGAGAGTTCGACCGTATCGAAATCCACTAGAGTCAGCTCGCCAATGCCCGCAACGGTGAGATATTGCCCCGCCGCGCAGCCTAAACCGCCGGCGCCAATCATCAAGACTCTGGCGAGTTTTAAGCGCTCTTGGCCGTCGATATCCATCGCCTTGATTGAGATTTGGCGACTGTAGCGGGTGAGTTCGCCGTCGCTGAGGATCTCTAGTTGTTCATTCATCGAGGCGTACCTTAGCAGAGCACTGAATTAAAAGGTTCAACCGTCACTTGCGTGCCCACTGGGGTGTCACCTTGGAATTGCTCCAGCAGTACGAAACAATTCGCCAGACTCATAGAGGTCAACATGCCCGAACCTTGGCTGCCCGTGATGGCCACTTCCAACTCGCCCTGTGCATTGCGGGATAAAATGCCGCGCTGATATTCGACACGGCCGGGCTGTTTACGCACGGGAGTTGTCAGAGTGGCGGAAAGCATCAGTGGCGCCTTCGGGGTTAAGCCCTGCATCTTATTCAGAATGGGCCACACCAACTTGTAGAAGGTCACCATGGAAGACACGGGATTGCCCGGTAAGCCGCAGAATACCGCCTTGCCTATGCGTCCCATGGCAAAGGGTTTGCCCGGTTTAATGGCGAGTTTCCAGAAGGTGATTTTGCCTTCTTCATCAAGGATTTGCTTAGTAAAATCTGCTTCACCGACCGAGACGCCGCCCGAGGTTAACACCATATCCGCTTGGCTCGCGGCATGGCGAAATGCGTGGCGAATGGCCTCTGGGTCGTCGGCTATCACGCCTAAATCCAACCATTCCACATTGGCGCGGCTGAGTAAGCCTTGGATGGAATAACGATTTGAATCGTAAATTTGTCCCGGTGCTAAGTCGCTGCCCACGGGGCGCAGTTCATCCCCAGTGGAGAAAAACGCGACTTTGAGTTGGCGGTAAACCCGCACCTGACTCACGCCAATGGTGGCGAGTACTCCCAGTTCAGCGGCTTTAATTTCGATGCCCGCTTTCAGCACTTTTGTGCCTTGCAGCAATTCTTCACCACGGCAGCGAACATTGGCGCCCTTAGCCTTAGGGTGATTGATTTGGATTTGGTTGCCCTGTGCTTGGGTCTCTTCCTGCATTTGCACTGTGTCATAACCCGCAGGCACTGGCGCGCCCGTCATAATGCGCACGCAGGAGTGAGGGGGGATTTCACCTTCAAAACCATGGCCCGCAAATGAGCTGCCAATCAGTGTCAGCGTGGTTTGATTGGTGTCAGTCGCTAAATCGGCAAAGCGAAAGGCGTAGCCGTCCATCGAAGAGTTATCGAAGGGCGGTAAATCGATACAAGAAGCCAAATCCTCCGCTAAAACGCGGCCAAGCGCGTGGGGAAGAGTAACGACTTCTGTGTCTGACACTGGGCTAACCTGCTCAAGCAGAAGGGGAATGGCTTGATCTGGATGCATTAAGCTAGGTTGCGAACAAGGATCGGCTTTCACGGACATCGGGTCTTCCTTATGGGCAAAAGATTGGGCAAATATGGGGGCTATTATGCCACGCTGTGCTTGCTTGGCTATGATCTGCATAGGAGTTTATGTGATTTGTCAGACAGTTTCCCCCTTAAGTGTTGCCTAAGGTGAATCCTTCTACTTTGTGATTTTGCACTACAGCTCAGGCGGCGCTAAACGCGAGTCTGTGAACAAATGAAAATCATTTTTATCAACTAATCATTAACTTAGCTCAATAAACAAAGGTAAATTTTGTTGCTTTTGGCGACGCCCTTCATGACAATGTGTGCCAAGATTTCAGTTCGAATGCCCAAGAGGATTAACTATGCTGTCTGCAACCATGATCGAAAAGTTGAATGAACAAATTAATATGGAGTTCTTCTCCTCTAATTTATACCTGCAAATGAGTGCATGGTGTGAAGATCAAGGCTTTGAAGGCGCAGCAAAATTTATGCGCGAACATGCGGATGAAGAGATGGGCCACATGCGTCGTTTGTTCACTTATGTGAGCGAAACTGGCGGCTTGCCGCTACTGGGTGCAATTGAAGCGCCGCAGTCGCAGTTTGATTCGCTGCTGGCGTTATTCGAGCTGACCTATGAACACGAGCAACTGATCACTAGTAAGATCAATGCCTTGGCTCATGCTGCCTTTTCAAACCAAGATTATTCGACCTTCAATTTCCTGCAATGGTATGTGGCCGAGCAGCACGAAGAAGAAAAGCTGTTTAAGTCGATCGTCGATAAGATCCGTTTAGTGGGCGAAGATGGTAAAGCACTGTTCTTTATCGATAAAGATTTAGCTAAGTTGGCATCAAAAGGCGGTGAGAGCATTATGAACCCCCAAAGCCAGCCACAGGCCTAAGCGCCATTGTGATGATAAAAAAGCAGCCTAGGCTGCTTTTTTGTTGGCGATCATTCAGCTTAATGAACCTTTATATCAACTGTTTACGCATTTCTCTCGCTGCTCTAAATGCAACATTTTCGGCAAGGTCTGGCCGAGTAATGGGGTTATTTCATCGAATGGCAGCGGTTTCGAAAGTAAATAGCCTTGTGCATAGTGGCAGCCTAAGTCACGCAAAAACTGCCATTGGGCCTCGGTTTCGATTCCTTCGGCGACAAGTTCCATCTCAAGACTTTGCCCCATCATCACAATGGCCTTGACCAGATTGGCGTTAGAACAGTTTTCGAGGGCGTGCTCGACAAAGCTGCGGTCAATCTTGATGACCGAAATTGGGAATTTCTTCAAATAACTCAATGATGAATAGCCAGTGCCAAAGTCATCGATATAAATCTGCGAGCCTAAGTGGCGGATTGATTCGAGGGTGCTTAAGCAGTGGCTGGCATCGCCCATCAGCATGCTCTCGGTGATCTCGATATGCACGTTTCTAGGATTGATATGGTGACGGTTAAAGCATTCCTGTAACACTTGGTCGAAGCCGATACCACGGGTATTAATGCACTGACGGCTAGAAACATTGATGGCGACATTCAGGTTGAGTCCCATATGCTGCCATTGTCTTAAATCGTGCATGGCTTGGTTGAGCACCCATTCGCCCATAGGTTCGATAAGCCCTGTCTCCTCGGCGATAGCGATAAATTGGTCTGGTGGGATCAGTCCTAAGTCGGGATCTTGCCAGCGGATCAGTGCCTCAACGCTGCAGATTTGTCCCGTCTTCATATCGACAATCGGTTGATAAAAGAGGGTAAATTCATCCTGTGCCACGGCGCGGCGCAGTCGTTGTTCCAGCTCCATGCGGGCAAACATGGCTTGATTCATGCCGGAGGTAAAGTACTTAAAGTTATTACGCCCAGCATCTTTGGCCTGATACATGGCCATCTCGGTATTGCGGGTCAGCGAACTCACATCTAGCCCGTCCTCGGGGTAGACGCCGATGCCGAAGCTGGCCGAGATCTGGATTTCCCGCTCATTTAAGTTAAAGGGCGTGGCTAAGGTTTCAATGATCCGGCTCGCCATATGCTCAATCGCGAACTCATTGGTAACGCGGGGGAGAATAAGCACAAATTCGTCGCCACCGATGCGGGCGACAAAGTCGTTCTTACCGGCAATATTTTCAAGCCGCTTAGCCACGTCTTGCAACAGGAGATCGCCCGTCGCATGGCCCTGCACATCATTGATATATTTGAATTGGTCTAGGTCGATCAGCAGAATCGCCAGCTTACGGGAGTCGTGTTGGGCGAGTTGGATTTCATGCTGCAGGCGCTCGTTAAACAACTTACGGTTGGGGAGACCTGTTAAGGTGTCGAAGTTTGCCTGATACCAGAGGTCTTGTTCGTATTGCTTGCGCTTACTGATATCCATAAATAAACCAATATGTTGGATTATTTCGCCCTGTTCATTACGCACCACAGTAATGGCGAGGTACTCGGGATACACTTGGCCATCTTTGCGTTTATTCCAGATTTCGCCTTCCCATTTGCCCTCTTTATGCAGCGCTTCCCACATGGCGGTGTAGTAATGATGCGGGTGGCGATTCGAGCTTAAAATCGAGGGGCTGCGGCCCTTCACCTCTTCGAGGCTATAGCCGGTGATCTGGCTAAAGGCCGGGTTAATCAACTCGATATGGTTATCGGCATCCGTGACCATAATGCCTTCGGCGGAATAGTTAAATACGGCGGCGGCGCGGCTTAGGGCATGGTTGGCCTTTTGGCGCTCGCTGATCATCCGATTCATGGCTTGTGCCATGCGGGCCAGCTCGTCGGTGCCAGAGGCATCGATATTGATATTGAGCTGCGGATCGGCGGCCATTTGCTGCATATCATTGGCAATCTTAGTGATTTTGACCATAAAGCTGCGGATGATTTTGCGCCCGAGCCAGAGGGTAATTGCCGCGGTAAAAATCGCGGAGAATAGATATAACCCGAGCAAACTGAGTGACTTAGTCTGCTCAACCTCACTCTGATGCGCCATTTTTTCGGTGATTTCATCACTGATGGCGTGCAACTTATTGATCCTATCGCTGGTGAGTGACCACCAGTGCTTACTGCTGACGGGATGCGGTGGCATTAACAGCTTGTCTATGGCCTCGCTCAGACCGCTATCATTGACTTGGGCGAGGGCGGTGATTTCTTCGAGTGACAGTTGCTGTTGCTTCAACTGTTGCAGTTTAGACATGCAGAATTGATATTGATCGACACTGTCTTCAATCGTCCTGACCGCCGCTTTGAGCTCGGGAATATTGCGGATTTCATGATTTAGTTCATCGAGATTCAGCTGGATAATTGCCTGCGCCTTAGTAAATTTCTCTAGCGAGGCAGCATCGCCCTTGATGAGGTAATCCTGAAAACTGTCAATCAAGCCACCGTAGCCTAAATGAGCATTAATATTTTGCACTAAGGTACTGACGCGGATTTGTTGCTCTATTTGTTGGCTAATCTTGAGGATGCGCAGATTCTCGGGGGAGGTTTGCACCTTGCGGATTAAGGACTGACGGTCAGAAATCGAGGCGTTGCTGGCATGTTCTATGGCTTGGCCATATTCATACATGATAGTGCTGATCGCGCGGTAGTCGTTAATGTTCAGCGTTTGCGACAGCAGCATTCGATTAATCGCACTACGCTCTTTTACCGCCAGTTGTTGCACCATCAATAAGTTAAGCAAATCCGTGTAGGCGCGAGATTGCGCAATATCGTTGGTTTGTAACTGTAATTGCTGGATAAGTTTGACCAATTCCGTGTTGAACTGGTTATACAAATCGATAAAGGCCTTAGGATGTTGGTCGAGTGCCTCTTGGTGCCCCGATGCTAGCCTATGACTTAACAGGGTTAGGGTATTGAGCTGCTCCTGCAACTGCGCGGCGGCGAGTTGATTGCGACCCAAGGCAGACATTAAAGCGCTTAAGGCTGAGCCATTGAGCAGGGTATCTAAGGCGTCTGAGGTTATCTGTTGTTGCTGTAGCAGGCGTGTTTCTTCTTGGGGGGAACCGGGGGCAGAAAGCTGGACGCTGAGGCCGTATTCGTTATGCAGTTGGTAGAGTAGTTCGGTGGTTTGGGCGGTCGCTTGGATTGCCAGATGGTTCTGATTGGCGGAGCGATATTCCTTCACCAGCACATACATCCGCGACAACACAAAAATACTCATCATCAGCAAAGGTAGCAGTGAAAACAGAATCAACTTCTGCTTCAGGCTGAGATGCTGTAGCGTGGATGGCATGTAAACTTACTCCTACTTTTGCCCGGTTGGAGACATAAAAAATCAAGGCAAAACCTTGATGTGTTAAAAGTGAAAAAAGACCGGGCACTGGGTGTGGATATTTAACATAGAAGCAAGAGGGTCGCGACCCCTAGTTTATGGATATCTAATCTAGCTCACGAAATTCAGAGATTTATTATATATAACTAACATACTATTTTTATTAGTGTATTTGCTCTCCTAGCAAACGAATCTTTTGTTTGTCTGTGATATTGGGCTTAATTTGATACAAATTCTCCCGCTTTTTAGCATGATGTTTGCTAAATAAAAAAGGACGTGGGCAGAGCCGACGTCCTTTAACTAGCATCCCGCTTTGGGGGTTAATTAGCCAACGTTGGCTAATAACGACTTACGGTAAATAACGATATCTTCAATCGTCAGCACAGGCATATTGTGCTCGGCACCAAAGGCGATAATTTCTGGCAGACGCGCCATAGTGCCATCGGGATTGGTGACTTCACATAACACGCCCGCAGGTTTGAGTCCGGCCAGTTGCATTAAATCGATAGTGCCTTCGGTGTGGCCACGGCGAGTTAATACGCCGCCGGGTTGGGCGCGCAGTGGATACACATGGCCTGGGCGCGCTAAATCGCTTGGCTTAGCATTGTCGGCAATAGCGGTTTTAATGGTGGTGACACGGTCAGCAGCCGAAACGCCAGTGGTAACACCTACTTTGGCTTCGATACTCACGGTAAAGGCGGTGCCATATTGGCTCGAGTTGTTTTCTACCATAGGTGGCAGCTCAAGGGCTTTGACCTTTTCATCTGGTAAACACAAACACACGATACCGCTGCATTCGCGAATAAGCATAGCCATTTGAGCATTGGTGAGTGACTCGGCGGCAAAAATTAAGTCGCCTTCGTTTTCTCTATCTTCGTCGTCGACGACCAACACACCTTGGCCTTGACGCAGGGCTTCAAGACCCGCTTCAACGCGTTCGATAGCAGTACCAAAAGGAGCAAGTAAAGACTGATTCATGGTTAATATCCTTCAAAAATACGACATGGGAATTTCCAGAATCAGGGCGTGCAGAAATACAGCCGTTACCCCAAAGGGATTGAGCTGTAGCAATAGACCCATTTAAGCTCAATGGCTTACATCGGCTCATTGCAAAATATGAGGCTAACATTTAGACGGCGGTAGCTTTCGCTCATTGGCTGAAACGAAGCGCCCGTATCCTAATGTTGTCTTACATTCTCTTCCATCCGGACTCAGTACTGTTGCTATGATGGCAAACAGTCCATTACCGTCGGCTCTGGAATAGTAGCGCTCGATAGGCATTAACCATCACGAGACAAGCTAAGTCACCAGATCTGCTGACCCCGAATTGCGTTCGGGCGCTCGCGGGCTTTAGTGGGAGTGAAAACGTTCACAACACTATTTACCGCCGGTGGGGAGTTTCACCCCGCCCTGAGAATTGTTGTTAGGCCTTGGCCTAAAAACGCGGTTATGTTGCGCCTATTTAGTTGGAATGGCAATAAAATCGCGCCATAAATTGGGCAATGTTTGCGCAAGCGCACAACTGGCCGCCAAGCTTAAAGCAGCATCATCTTTAGGAAACTCGCAACAAGCGCTAGCTTGGGTATATCATATCCGACACATCAACTTATTGGCTTGCCGTCGTGCCCCTCGATGGTGTTTGAACGTCACAAGGACGTATAAATGCGCACTCTGCTGCTTACTTTAGGTCTCGCTATGCTATTACCCGGTTGCTCCACTCCAAAAGGGCTAGTTTCTGCGCCCGTTGCGGAAAAAATTCCCCATGTGATGACCTTGCACGGGGTCACGCGCACCGACGATTACTACTGGATGCGCGACGATAAACGCCAAGATCCTAAGGTGTTGGCGCATCTGAATGCCGAAAACCGTTATACCCAAGCCTACTTTAAACCGCTTAAGTCATTGCAGGATGGGCTTTTTAACGAACTGACTGGGCGCCTCGTTGCCGATGAGTCGAGCGTGCCTTACCAATGGCACCAGCACAGTTATTATCGCCGCTACCAAGAGGGCGGCGAATATCCGCTGATCGCTCGCAAAGGCAGTGACGGGATTGAGCAAATGATGCTGGACGTGAATGAGCGCGCCAAGGGCCATGAGTTTTATGGTTTAGGTGGCGTCAGCGTCAGCCCAGATGAAACCATGCTGGCCTTCGGTGAAGATGTGCTAAGCCGCCGCGTGTATCACATCTATTTTAAAGATATTGAGTCCGGCGCCATGATCACCGATGTGCTTGAAAACACAGAGGGTCGTATCGTTTGGGGCAATGATAATCGCCATGTGTTTTATATCGCTAAAGATCTGCAAACCCTGCTCGGCTACCGTGTATATCGCCACGAACTCGGCACGCCACAATCGAGCGATGTGTTGGTGTATGAGGAGCAAGATGATGCTTATTACATCTCCCTCGGCAAGAGTTTAGACGAGTCGCAAATTGTGCTGTTCCACGAGAGCACCACCACTAGCGAAGTGTCGGTACTGGATGCTAACGATCCCTTAAGCCTGTTCAAACCTGTGCTGGCGCGGGAAGAAGGCCATGAATACAGCGTCTCTAAGCTGGGCGATAGCTATTACATTCTCACCAACTGGCAGGCGACAAACTTCCGTTTGATGAAAGTGGCGATTAAGGATGCCGCCGATAAATCCAAATGGCAGGAAGTGGTTGCCCATAATCCCAATGCGCGTATCGAAGACGAGCTGGTGCTGAAGGATTATTTGATTATTCAAACCCGCGAGAATGGCCTGACGCGGATTAAAGTGATGCCATTCAATGGTCAAAAGCCCTTTGAGCTGAGTTTTGACGAGCCCGCCTATGTGCTCGGTTTAGATGTGAACGCCCAGCAAGATAGCGATAAGTTACGGATTTTCTACTCGAGCCTGACCACGCCCGAGGCGATTTATGAGTACCACTTAAGCAATCCCGATAGACGCGATCTACTCAAGCAGGAACAAGTGCTCGGCGGCTTCGATGCCAGCCAATATCGCGCCGAACGTTTATTTGTTACCGCCCGCGATGGCGCTAAGGTGCCAGTGTCCTTGGTGTATCGTAAGGATAAGTTCAAGAAAGATGGCACTAACCCTCTGTATCAATATGGTTATGGTTCATACGGTTACACTGTAGAACCTGATTTTTCGTCGTCGGTGGTCAGTCTGCTCGACCGTGGCTTTGTGTATGCCATCGCCCATGTGCGCGGCAGCGAAATGCTCGGCCGCCCTTGGTACGATGCGGGTAAGTTGCTGAATAAAAAGAATACCTTTAATGACTTTATCGATGTCACCACTGCCTTAACCGAGCAAGGTTATGGCGATAAAAATAAAGTGGTGGCCTCGGGTGGCAGTGCCGGCGGGCTGTTAATGGGCGCGATTGCCAATATGGCGCCTGAAAAGTACTTTGCTATCGCGGCGCATGTGCCCTTTGTGGATGTGGTGACGACCATGCTCGATGAGTCGATTCCGCTCACCACCAACGAGTACGATGAATGGGGTAATCCAAACGAGAAGACCTATTTCGACTATATGCTCAGCTACTCACCCTATGACAATGTTGCCGACCATGAATACCCACACCTGTTAGTCACCACAGGTTTGCATGATTCACAGGTGCAGTATTTCGAGCCTGCGAAATGGGTAGCAAAACTGCGTGAAGTGCAAAATAAATGGTACAAACTGGACGATAAGGTGTTGTTATTCGAAGTTAATATGGATGCTGGCCACGGTGGCAAGAGTGGCCGTTACCGCCAGTATCAAGACACAGCGCAGGAATATGCCTTCTTCTTAAGCCTGCTCGGCATGACTAAGTAGGCGCCAACGGGTGACCGATTTAGTGATTGAAGCTGCTAATTCAACTCCCTCGGCTAGCCCCAAAAAAGGGGCTAGCCAAACTCAAGCTGCTAACCAAGCTCAGCTGTCGAGCAAGCCAGAAGCGCTAGGTGCTGAGCAAGCTGTTACTTCGGAGCAAGGCGCAACATCAGAGATAGAACAAGTCTCGATGTGGTATCTGTATCTTATCCGCTGCGCCAATGGTCACTTATACACAGGCATCACCACAGATGTCGCACGCCGCTTTAACGAACATCAATCAAGCAGTCCCAAAGCTGCAAAGTACCTGCGCGGCAAAGGGCCATTAACCCTAATGTATCAAGAACCAGTCGGCACTCGCAGCGATGCGCTAAGGCGTGAAATCGCAGTTAAAAAGTTAAGCCGCAATCAAAAGCTGGCGTTGATTGAATCTGCTGAACATAGATAGTGCGAGATAAAAGAGCTAAATCATTGGTGTATACGTGTAATGATTAAGCACTGCCATTCCAGTGACACGCCGCCCTTTCATTTAACAAGAAGTATCCCTATAGGCTCGACGGCGGCATCCATGTCGCCAACGGTCACGTTCATGACAGTGCTTAATCTCGTCGACATCTGTGTATGCTGGGAGTTAAATCTAACAATCGGTATCTTGTTAAACTTATAAAGCTAAAACGATATCAAGTGAATACGATTTGAGCCGCATAGAAAACAGCTATCCTACAAAAGCAAATTCCGATAGCATCATTCATACCAATTAACATGAGTGTGGCAGCGGCTAAGCCCGACAAGCGGGTTATGTTTTGCAAACAGCGTAATGCATAAATATAAGACCTTAGACCACAGAACTAAGAGTATCGGAATGCTATCTTTCGAACACGAAAATGGGAGCTATCATCTTCCAGATACAGCTCTTGTTGTTGGTATCGATGAAACTGGATGCGAGAATTATGCTGATAAGAATTTTCCGGTTTTCGGATTGGGTGGATGCGCTGTACTTGCTAGGGATTATTTCCGGTTTATAGAAGAACCATGGTCAATGATCAAAGACAGTTACTTCTCTGGGAGGAATAAACCGCTTCACGCTGCAGAGCTAAAGAATCCTTCAAAAGATCAATTATCTGCTCTAGAGTCCTTTTTTACGAATTCACCCATCTTCAGATTTGCAACTATGTCTGCAATCAGTTTTGAAAATGGAAGTGGCACTGATAACTTACACCTATTAGTGCAGTCTGTGATGCATCAAGTGTGCGAATTTGCATCGCTAACTAATCCGTCTGAAGTTGTATTTGTAATTGAAGATTCACAAAGAATTGGGAAGGCAACGCGTAGCTATTTCAGTGCTTATCAAATGAGCTCTGATAATGGGATTATTCCTAGAAAAGTTATGTATGCAACCAAGGATGCATGCTTGTCTCTTCTAGAAGTGGCTGACTTTGTTGTACATCCGGCAGGGGCTCAAGTTAGAAACCGAATCAAAGGTACTTTCCCCAAAAGCGGTCCAATCCGTAAAGATTTCGAAATAGTATTCTATAAAGCAGACCGTAGATTGTGCAGTTATCAGGAAATGCTAATTGCTCAGCCGACTGAGGTCTAAGAAAATCACCAATTTGATAGCTTTACTTTGTGCTCTAAGCGGCAAATAAGGCTGCGTTATCAATGGATTTTCCCACTGCTGTAACTTCCTATCTGATTAAAATTCTAACATGCGCTAGGTTCCAGAAAGACGAGAGTTTATCGAGACACCCATTGTTAAATATTCTTACGGGAATGGTCGAGCTGGCAAAACTCTTGTGGGATTAACAGTCAGCACCGAGAAAACGTAAGGATAGGTATTACTCGACTATCAATGGTTGCACCAAACCCAGCATTGTTGCGCCAGTGACCTTCTAAAACATGGATGTTTTAGTAGAGCCTACAAGGACGTATCCACGGCGAGTCACTGGCGTAACAGTGCGAAAGCCTGCGGCAGGCAATTAGGGTATACAATAGCCAGAAGCCATGATGCCGCCTATTGGCTCCTCGAACCGTTACCGAATCTACTGGACAAAATTGAGTCTGAGAAAGTCTCAGACGCAAAAAAGATGCCACTACAAGGGGTTAGTGGCATAAAGTGCATAAGAATGTCCATGGAACGGTAACGCAAAAGGGGGTGGGTAGAAGACTGACATTTGGTTGGGTACTGCAACATCAGTCTCTACGCCGGGAAGTTGGTTGAGCGGTAACGCTGTTGGTCTAACGGGCTTAGTGTTTACTGACTGGGCCATCGATTTTATCGAAGCTCACATCCCCTGAACCTGCCGAGAGTATGGTTAAGCCCTTAGTGTTCACCACATTGATATCGCCTGAGCCATCGTTGATGGTGACTGTGTTTTGCACATTGGCGACGTTGATTTCGCCAGAGCCGTCATCGATGATGATGCTGCCTTTAATATCATTGACTTGGATGCCGCCAGAGCCATCGACAATCGCGAGATTGCCGTTCACTTGGCTGACTTCAATCGCGCCAGAACCATCGTCGATGCTGACATTATTGCCGCCATGGATAACCAGTTCGCCCGAGCCATCCTTGACCTTGATATCCGCCGTCATCTTGTTGATCAAAATCGCACCCGAACCATCGTCAATGTCCAGTGCTAATCCAGCGGGGACTTGTAACTTAAGGTCGATATAGGGTGAATAATTGCTAAAGCTGCTATGGGATTCAAAGTCGGCCTTAAGCTGGGCTTTGTTAGCCTTTTTCTCAAGGGTGAGAATCACTTTGCTATCGTCATTGCTATAGATATCAGCCACTAACTTAATTTGGGTTAGGCCTTCGACGCCGATTATTTCAAGGCTGCCTGCACCAGTTTCGGCGACGAGCTCCTGCAGGTCTTGAGCATCGAGGCTGAGTTCACGTTGCTGATGGTCTAAATCCGGCATGCCGGCGGCGTTCACATTGATAATGCAGCCAGTGAGTGACACGCCAACGGTAAAGGCGGCGACAAATCCGAGGGTGAATATAAAAGGGCGTAGTGACATTTTCTTCTTCCTTGTTATCGACACTCGATAAGCTGCAGAGTGCGGAGTCTATGGCGATAATTGCTATGTCGAGAGATAGCACATCCTATGCCAACTTTCAAATTCCTTAATTTTCAGCTAAATACTGTAAATGTGTCCGATACGGTGCGGGCGGACATGTCCGTTGAATGAGTGATTTTTCCCAAAGAGTGGTGAAATTACTCACTTATTCGGTTAGCGTGTGTCCATTCAGCCAACGTGACTAAAAGCATAACCAGAAAGGATTCATATGGATTACTTAATGACCAATAAAATCGCTTGGGATGCCCGCACTCGAGTGCACTTAACCTCTGATTTTTATGATGTTGAAGGCTTTTTGAATGGCAAAACATCTCTAACGGAAATTGAATTAAATGAGCTTGCGGTGGCGGGCAAAAGTCTACTGCATCTGCAATGTCATTTTGGTTTAGACACCCTGTCGTGGGCGCGAATGGGCGCAAAAGTGACTGGGGTCGATTTATCCGAGGTGGCGATTGCTGAGGCGCGCAAGCTGGCGCTGCAGACGCAATTGTCCGCCGAGTTTATCTGTAGCGATGTTTACAGTGTGGCGGGCAAGGTTGAGCCGCAAGATATTGTCTTTACCTCCTATGGCGCCATTGTGTGGCTGCCGGATTTAACACTCTGGGCGCAGACCATTGCGGCGTGTTTAAAGCCCGGCGGACAGTTTTACATGGCCGAGTTTCATCCGGCGCAGCAACTATTCGATGGATATAGCTATTTTAATCGCGGTGAGCCAGATATTGAGCAGGAAGGGACCTATACCGAGAATGCCGGTGATGAGCAGCAGACCTTAATGTGCTGGTCCCATAGCTTGTCTGAAGTGACCAATGCCTTGTTGCAGGCGGGTTTAGTGCTGGAGTTCTTCCACGAATTTGCGTTTAGCCCCTATAACTGTTTCGCAGGGCTAGAGGCGCAAGCCGATAGCCGTTATGTACTAATACACCAAGGGCAACATGTGCCCTTGGTGTATAGCATAAGCGCGCGTAAGCCTGCTTAATCCTTGCCGTTTTTAACTGCGAGGATTAACGGCTACGGTAGACTGGATATTTAAGATATTGATTATCGTAGTAAGGGCTGCGCTCATAGAACCAGCGTAAGCGTGCCTCGGGATCGGCGGCAAACGCTGGGTTTTCCAGCGCTTTGTTAAATGCTGCCTGCAGCTTTGGATCTTCCTTCAGCATCTTGGCAGCCAGCGGCTCTACGGCGTAATCCTCAATATATTCGGTACGAGTAAAGATAGGGTTGAAGAAGCCCCATTGCAGTAACGAGTCCGGTGATTGTGGCTCGAGCAGTAAAATCGCCAGATCGCCTAAGGGTTGATCTGTGCTGATTTTCACTGTGCCCGCAGGCAAGGTGGTGGTCAGTTTGACCAGAGTAGAGTCGGCCTTCACTGTGAGTCGTCCCTCGAACGCTTTGGTATTAAACACCGGATTGCTCAGGCTGTGTTGCTGCAATTTAAGCTCTGTTGGCTTGCTTAAACGCGTCATCCGAATGCCGTGTAGATTTAAGCGGTCGATCACTTGTGTCCACTGGGCGGGAATATAGTAAGCACTCGGGCGAGTGACTTTTATATCGGGCACGGTTTCGGCAATCACAGGTAAATTGGGGTACAGCTTAGGCTCGCCCGTCCAGCGCACAACCTCGGTGCCGCTAATCGAACTCTGCTCTAACTTGTAATCTATGCCTTTAAAATCCCAGCCTTTAGCCAGTGGTGCCGATTTCCACGTTAATGTGATCAGTGGCGAGGCGCGGTATTTATCCTCTTGAATCGCACTCTTTAACTTGGTCGCTTGGTCACCAACGGTTTTTAGGGTTTGCTCTAGCATCACATAGGTGCCAAGTACACGCTGCTTAAAGGGTTTTAAGCTGTGGTTCTCAATCAAAATAGTGGGCAGATGGCGGGCATCACCATAACCATTAGAGAAGCGTGGGCTAGGGTTCCACAGTGACATGCCTTTAGTGATATCGGTATTGTCGACGGCGAAAATCAGTGGACCTGGGATATGGCCTTGGGCGGTTAATGCCGCTTCGACCGCTGGGCGGTAGCTATTTTCGAGCCAGCGAAAACTGGCAGGACTCAAGCCTTGGGCGAGGTTGTAGCCGAAGGTGATGTCGTACTGGTAGTCGATACCGTCGGTGACATGCACATCGATATACAGATCCGGTTGCCACACATTGATTGCCCGCAGCATATGCTGCATTTCTAAGGTGTCGGCCTTGGCGTAGTCACGGTTCAGGTTGAGATTATTGGCATTGGTGCGCCAGCCCATATTGACCGGGCCACGTTGATTTACGCGGTTAAATTCGCCGCTGCGCTCATGGGCATCGACGCTAAACATAGGCACAAACAGCAAGTTGGCCTTTTCGAGCAGATCGCTCTTGTCGCCTTTGACTATATCCCGCAGCAGCATCATGCCGGCGTCTTTACCGTCGATTTCGCCCGCGTGGATCCCTGCCTGCACCAGAATCGTCGGCTTAGTGTTTTGCTTTAGACGTGCCGATTCGTTAATGCCTTCACTGCTGGCGACATACATCCAAATGTCGCGCCCTTGAGGGCTCTTACCTAGGCTGACTTTCTGCAATTTGGTGGTTTCGGCCGCCAATCGGTCGAGCCAAGTGATGGTGTCGTCATAGCTTGGGCTTTCGGTGCCGTTGCTTTGCTCGAAAGGCGTCGCCCATTCGTTATCGGCGCTGAGTAACAACGACTCACTGGCACCGTGCCACGTGATGCTCGGCGGGAGAATGGCATCATTCACAAAGGTATTGGCGCGAGTCGGTGTCGCTGTCACTGCGGCTTCGGGAGCCGCTTCTGTTGCGGGCGAAACGCTGCTTTCGGCACTGGTGTCAACCGCGTCGATTTTAGCGGCCTCAGCGTTGGCTGCTCCAGTCGTCACTTCAGGCTGCGCGACTTCGGCATTTGCGGCAACGGCTAACTGGGCGGTGAATAGTGAACCCGCCGATAAGCAGGCAATGGCGATAACGGAAGGGGAAAACAAGCGCATGAAACAGTCCACACATCGAATTTTTATTAGGGCGGTATCTTTTCATTAAGCCCCTGCGAGTGCAAGGGCTGCCAAGGGTTTATCTTGATCTGACTGAGTGATTTTCGCTGCCATTCCCCGTGCTAACAGCCTATGAAGGCTTGGCGGTTTTATGTAACACGGTTTGTCCGCTATAGGCGATTTCGATAATCTCGATATCGGCGTAGAGGGCTTCGACGGCGATGGCGAGTTGATAGATAAGCCAGCCGTATCCCGTGAGGGCAAATCCCTGCGCGACTTCATTGGCGAAAGGGGCCGAATTTGGCGTCTGAGCGGCCAAGCTAAGTTGTAATCTGTGTTGCAACTCTTGCTCTAATGCATTTGGTAGTGTGGGCAATGTGGCTGTTTTGCCTGCAACAAATTCACTCAGCCTGTGAAGATACGCCGTAAGCTCGGCGGCGACTTTGTTGATTTGGTGGTATGCCTCTTTGTCGGCTTCTTGCCAACGACTCAAAGGCAATAACTCGAGTAGGGTGATCAGCCGCACTTGTTTATTGACTAATTCTGCCAGCAGCACTTTATGTTTTTTCAGGGTTTGGCTTTCCCACTCGAGGGAGAAAAACAGTTTCTTCTGGGTTAATACCGCCTTCATCGCCGCCTCGAGTTCGGCGCGAAAATCTAAATCATGGTTGGCGGGGGCCTGTAGATGTTGGGTCAGTACCTTGGCCATACTGTCGATGGCATTGGCGAGCTGGCTGCGCCAGTCCTGTTTGGCCTTAATCGGGAAGATAAACAGCGACACCAGAATGGCGATAACACAGCCGAGCAGAATATTCGCCGTGCGCCAGAGCGCCTCTGAGGTGTCGTGGTTCGCATCGCCCACCACGATAATAATGGTGAACCCCGCCACCAGATAGGCATAACTGTAGCGCCCCGCCGAGATAAAACAGATCAGCGTCACCCCTAAGATCAGCAGCCCCATTATCAGCCAATAACTGTCGATAGTGGCCACTAACATCACGCCATAAGCCGAACCTAAACAAGTGCCTACCGCCCGTTGCAGCGACTTTTCAATCGCACCACCCACCTGTGGCAGACTCATCATAATGATCACAATGGTCACCATGCTCCAAATAAAATGCGGCGGCGACCAAATGGCGTTAATGGTGACGGCTATCAGCAGGGCGAGGCCGAGTTTAAGGGCGTGAATGGCACGGAAATGACGATAGATAAAGTCGGCAAAAGGGCTTGCAGGGGCAAAAACGGACATAATGCAACACTCCTTTGGACTGATGGTAGCCAGGCCATTATCGCAGAAAGGCATCGTGCTCGTGTGGCTTGGCGGATAAAGAAATACAAATTGCGAGGCGGCGCCGTTTGAGCTTAGCCCAAGGCGTCGCCAAGATCACATTAATCTGCATTAAGTGATACAAAATCAGTGGGATAAGATGCGGTATCTCGAAGTTTAAACCATAAAAAAGGCTTGAATAAGCAAGCCTATTCAAGCCTTGGTATATCAATGTATTCGCACAGTTAGTTCGAGCTTGGCTCTGCGGTGTACTTATCCATAATCACGGCGCAGGCGGCGTCACCCGTGATGTTGAGCGCGGTGCGGATCATGTCAAACACCCGGTCGAGGGCGAATAACAATGGTAAACCGTCAATGGGAATACCGGCGGCCAGTAGCACGGCAACCACTAAAAATGATGGACCGGGCACACCCGCTTGGCCAATGGCGCCTAAGGTTGAGGTAAAGATAATTGCGGCATAGGCCGTCATCGACAGATCGACGTTGTACATCTGCGCGAAGAACATGGCGACTAAACCATAGTAAATCGCGTTGCCGCTCATATTGATGGTGGCACCTAAAGGCAGCACAAAGGCGGTTGTAGCCTTAGAAACCTTAAGATCTTCTTCGCAGGTTTCCATATTCACCGGCAGCGTCGCCATGGATGAAGCCGTCGACAGTGCCATCACCTGAGGTTTTTTCATCGCCGAAATAAATTGGCGTGCCGATACCCTAGAAAACAGCTGCACCACTAAGGGGAAGAACACAAAACCGTAGATCAGAATCGCGGCCACAAACACGGCAAACAACTTAAACACCACTTCTAAGGCATCGAAACCGAAGGTGCCGACGGAATCGGCCATCAAGCCAAACACCCCAATGGGCGCAATCACCATCACACAGTTAATCATCCACACAAAGGCGTCGACGACGGTATTTAACGCTGCCATGATGGGCTTAGCGCCATCGCCTTTGACCTTGGTCAGTGCGATACCGAAAAATATACTAAACACCAGAATTTGAAGGATATTCCCGCCAGTCAGCGATTCGAACACGTTGGTTGGGATCATGCCAATAAAGGTATCCATTACCCCAGGCAGTGCGCCATGTTCGGCGGTGACTTCCATCAGGCCGCTACTACTATGGGCGGTAAAGTCGACACCCGCGCCGGGGGTAAACATATTGCCCATGACTAATGCTAAGGCAACGGCAATCCCCGAGGTGACAATAAAGAAACCGAAGGTGCCGACACCAATCTTACCCGCCGAGGGGCTATCGCCTAGGCTGGCGGCGCCGCTGATGATAGACACCAGCACCAGTGGGATCACTAGCATTTTGACTAAATGGATAAAAATGGTGCCCAGTGGTGCGAAGATGCTCGCACTTTCGCCCATGGTAAAACCAACCAGTGCGCCAATAATCATGGCAATAACCACTTGCACACCAATGTTGCCTAATAAACTCTTGCTCTTCATTCTTGCGAAACTCCCCAGTTACCGCGGCATTTTGTGTCTTAAGACTAGTTATCTATTTACAGGCTTGCCCTCGCTTTTGGCGTAAAAGCTCAGCCCTGACACGTTTTTGGGCGCTTAAGGTATCACAGTTGGCGTAACGGGTTTTGTGAAACATCACCAACCTTGGTTTGAAAATAACCAAAACCTAAATAACACCATGTCTAAATGGATAATGTTTAAAAATACATGCCGTAAAATGATGTTTATTTAATTTTGGTTTGGGTTTTGTCCATCGAATTGATGAATTGTGATTTTGGCTTTGATGGACGCAGATATCCTCTCGTATTCTTGGGGCGGGTTGAGTCGCGAGAACTCCCATCTCTTACTTGTATGCATCTTGATAGTGGTGAATAGCCTCTATGACCATGCAACTCTTTGACTCACTCGGTTTTACTATGACAACACCATTTCGAGGACATTATGAACATCACCTCATTTTTCGGTCAGCCCGAGTCGTTACAGTGCTGGATAAGAAAGTGCATCGAACAACCGGGATTAAGTTATTGGCTGGTTTATCAAGATCTTGATGAAGGTGAATCCCTACAGCTGACCACGTTATTGTTCCCGATAGTGGCTGATAGGGATCTATCAGATGCCGAAATTGATGCCTTTGAGGATGGCTTAGGCCACAGTGACTATGGTTATCTGCTAAATACGGATCAAATCGAGGATGTGATTGATAATCTTAAGCAGCAAAAAGCGCAGCCCAGTGAACAGGAACTGCTTGAAGCGATCATCTTTTACTATGAGCGAGATGCGTTTATCAGCCTCTGATGGGCTCTTTGCAGAGCGTCGCGACTTAAGTTGAGATAAGCGCCCCGGAGGAATCAACTCAGGGGCGCGGAGGGAGTAAGGTTTATTTTGCTAGCGACTTAAAGTGGTTGTACAGGGTATTGCTGAAGCTTTGGTCGTAGGTAAAGCGATATAACTGTTTATTGTCAGTCGTATCAAATGCCGTGTTTAGCTCAACTTCAGTCAGCAAGTTTGAGGTCACAAGGTAGTAGCGAGGTTGCACCATCTGGCTCGCAATCGGATCCTCCACAATTTCAGTGATAGTTAGCAGCTTGCCGCCGTTTGGACTGGTGCTAATGCTCCATTCATGTTGGCTTTCAGGCTGACCGAAGCTATCGAGAATGGTGAATTTATTCGTTGAGTCCTCAACGTAACTCTCGGGGTAAGCGAAGGGCCACAATAGCTCTACGATTAAGCTAGTAGAAAGCTCGCTCGTGGTTTCAACACCCGTTTCATAGGTGATGGGATCTTCTTCGCGGCATAACACGTCGGCCGTTTGTTTAATATCCATGCGATATATTTGCGCAGGCCAGCTGAGTGACGCCAGTTTGAGGTCGCTCGGAAGGTTTGCCAGCAAATCTTGCCAGTCAGCAGCAGTGTTCTGATACTTATGGAAATTCATTTCGACAGGGATTTCAGTGCCAGCATACACGGTCTTTATTTTGTTACCTTCAATCACAGGTTCTTTAAGGACATACCCTTGGTCGTTACGCGAGGCATTGATCCATTTTTTCATCGGCTCATTCCAGCATTCGGTAGGGACCTCCTCTCCAGACGAGTTGTCGAAGATCATCACAGCGTCACCTGAAAATACCCCAGTAAGAGTTTGGTCAGCAGTACCATAATCTAAGCTGACAAAGTGGCTGTTGCGAACGGTGGCGATATTGAGCACATGAGATGCGTCGGTATGATTGAGCATGCTGCTAAACACTGTATCCCAGTCAGTGCTGTTCATCGCCTTACCATCAACCGGCGCTTCCATATAACCGAAGGACACTAAGGTGCTCTCCACCTTATTGGTGACGGCAACGGGATTGGTTTGCAGATAAGCCTCAGTGCCAAAGCCGTACCCTAGGATTAAATTCTCGAAGGCTTCAAATGCGGCGATTAACACTTCGATAGCCGCCAAAATTTCCACTGTGCGCTCATTGGTGAGGTTTAGCAGATAATCGTGTAACAGCAGGGTGTCGATAAATGTGGGTTGCAGGGTGATTTCGGGCGAAAGACTAAATAAATCGGCTTCGACTTGTTTAAATCCAGTGGCGTATAAGGATTTGAGTCTGGCACGGAACTCAATCACTTGCTGTGGCGTTAAGTCTGCCTCAATCATCTTACGATAGCGTGAAAACTCAATATTGGTCAGCGCGTTGATATGACCCGCATGATCGGGCAGGGCAACGATATTCATGCCACCTGTAGTGGCGTTGGGGTGAGCTGCGGCGGAGCTCACCGCCAATGCTGAGCGTGCAGATGAAGGCGCGTTATCAATCCAATTAGCCAGCAGGTAATAGTTAGGATTTTCGGTCGCGCTTTTCCAATCGATTTGATATTTACCGTCAGTGTCCGTAGTAGTGCTCGGCTCACCCTCTGAGCAGCTTAAGTCTTGGTTAAGATCCACGCACACGTTGGCCCCAGCGATAGCGCCGATATAAGTGACCTGACCTGTGACTTTATGTGCGTATTCAGTAGGAGGCGTCGGCTCTGGCGTCGTGGTGGTGTCATCTTTATCGTCTGAGCCAGAACATGCCGTCAGCAAACTGGTGGCGATCAGCAAAGAGAGCAGTTTAGGTTTAAACATCTTGTGTCCTTACATCAATTCGGCAATTTCCATTGCACTAAGTTAGCGTGGAGTCATCTGATAACGTCGAGTATTCAACGTATTGCAGTGTTATTCGTGGCCAAGCCAAATAGCATGAGCCTAGGTGACTAAGAAGGGCGAGAGTATCGGTCTGAGTGGATAAAAATCGACGCCGCTTGTGATAAAACATGCGGCTTGATGTGAAATCCCTTTCACGACAACGTTTGGTATCCTTCCGGTCAAAATGCGGCTGTTTTTAAATCAGTCTGCATTTTCGACAGCTATTTTTGCCTGTACAACCCATCGCCTCAATCACGCTAAAGTATTAACTTGTTTCATATTTGTTATTGCGCAATCCGTTTAGTGTTACTTTTCGCAGCAGTATTTCTATGGAGGGTAAATATTGATGCGTGTTTCTAAGCGGAGTTATTTAGCGGGGTTATTGGCTATGTCGACGAGCCTAATGCCATTGTCATTAATGGCGGCGGATGAGGGATTATTTACGCCTTTTCCTACGGCGAAATTAAAGGATGAATTGACGCGCCATTATGCCGAATATCCCTTTATTATCAGCGCGGGTGAACAAAGGTCTGACTATCGTTTTAAGCCCATCTTCGGTCAGGTCCATCAGCAAAAATACAAATTAGCGCCCGAATATAGCCCTGCGCATATTCTCGATAATTACCGTGAGCAGATTAAAAAGCTTGGTGGTGAGGTCCTATTCGAGTGTCTGCTTGAGGCCTGTGGTGATTCTCGCCTATTGGAAGAGCAAATTGCCCTGTTAGATGGTGTTATTGGTGTTGAAAGTGGTTACTTGTTTGCTCGAATGAAGAATGAGCAAAAAGAGTTTTATACTGCCATACAAGCCGCAAATCTGAAGAGTTCTGCGGGTATTCATATTACGACGCTCGAGGTGATCCCCGAGCCGCTAGATTTAGTCACAGTTAATGCTGCATTTTTGCAGCAGGCGCCTAAGCAAATCGAGTTTAAAGATAATCAAAAGAAGGATACCAACGGCGCCGAGGATCATCCGCTTATCAGCCGCTTAAAGGGAAGCTATATCCAGGACTTTAAACGCCAAGGCTTTGCGAGCACTGCCTTTGTGTCTTCAATGGATGCAAGCAATAAGCCTGTGCTGGTGGAGCGTGCGGGTAAGTTGACTCAAAATGGCTATTCAATACCAAAGGAATATTCGGGTTACGAGGTGTTCACTAACTACAAGGTGGCATTGACTAAGCTCGGATTCGAGACGCAATTTGAGTGTCAGGGAAAGGCCTGCGGTAGGGAGGATAGGTTTATCCAAGCCATCGATTCTCTAGTGAACATTGGTAACGAAGACAGCCAGTTTTATGCTTGGTATACCTTAACGCGCCCCGAGGGGAATGTGCATGTGAGCACTTATACCCTTGGTTATATCGGCGGGTTATGGACCGACTTGCGGGTGTTAGAGGAGACTGAGCTTAAGGATGACCGTGTGGGGATCAATCTTGAGGCGCTGACCGACCAAATCGAAGCCAAGGGGCATGTTGCCTTAGAAGGGCTGTTATTTGAGTACGATAGCGACAAGTTGTTGCCCGAGGCGCAGCCCGTTGTCGAGGTGCTTGCCAGTTACTTAAAGGCAAATCCTAAGCGTGCATTTTATGTGGTGGGTCATACCGATGACAAAGGTAATCAAGCCTATAACCAAGGTCTATCCCAACGCCGCGCGGTGGCGATTGTGAAGTTATTGACCACGAGTCATGGTATTCAAACTCAACAATTGGAAGCCGTAGGCATAGGTGAACATGCTCCCGTTGCTAGTAACAGTGATGAGGCGGGGCAGCAGCAGAATCGCCGTGTCGAGTTAGTATTGAGATCGGATATGAAGTAAGCCCAATCGTTTGATTCAATGGATATAAAAATGGCGTCAGCTCTTGTCGAGTTGGCGCCATTTTGTTTATCTGCGATCGCTCAGCCGACGTCTCTGCCAAGCGATATTCATACTAAGGCTAAGATAGTGCCGGGAAGGAGAGTGAACTGCCAATTCCTAATGGCAGACCTAAGGCCCAGTAAGCGAGTAAGAAACCGCTCCAAAGCAGCAGAAAACTGATTGAAAACGGCAACATCAGCGCCACTAAGGTGCCAATGCCTGATTCCTTAACGTATTTTTGGCAAAACACCACAATCAACGGAAAGTAAGGCATCAGCGGGGTAATGATATTGGTCGACGAGTCGCCAACGCGGTAAGCGGCTTGAGTCAAATCTGGCGATACGCCCAGCTCCATTAACATGGGCACCATGATGGCACCAATCAAGGCCCATTTGGCCGATGCCGAGCCGACTAATAGATTGACGAACGCGGTGAGAAACACAATCCCGACTAATGTTACGCCCATAGGAAGGGCCAATTCTTTCAACGCCAACGCACCTTTAATCGCCATTAATGCGCCTAAATTGGATTGACCAAAGGCATAAATAAACTGGGCGCAGAAGAAGGCCATGACAATGTAATAACCCATGCCGCTCATGGACTTACTCATGCCTTGAATAATGGCTCTGTGGTTATTCGCCGTGCCCGCAACATAGCCATAGACTATGCCTGGCACGAGGAAGAACACAAAAATAATCGCCACAATGGAGCGCATTAAGGGAGCCGAAGCACTGGTCAGTGCGCCATCGGTACCACGCCAGGCAGAGTTGTCACCATAGGCGGTAAACAGTAGCCCTAAGGCACATAACAACATGGCGCCCATAGCGAATTTGAGACCGCGGCGCTCATGAGGGGCCAGCTCATCAAGCGTTGGCAGCGTGCTGGGATCGCCATTCACCGCCGTGTTTTTTAGGCGCGGCTCAATTACTTTATCCGTTAAGAACCAACCAACTAAGATAATTAACACGGCTGAGGCCGACGTAAAGAAGATATTATTTAGTGGGTTAATCGTTAATGTGGCAGCCGCTGGGTCGGCCGATAATCTTGCCGCTGCCTGAGTTAAGCCCGCTAACATAGGGTCAAGGCTCGATGGCACACCCACGGTCGCAGAAAAACCGCCGGATACGCCAGCAAAAGCGGCGGCAATACCGGCTAGGGGATGACGACCCGCGGCATAGAAGATTACCGCGCCGAGCGGGATAACCAGTACATAACCCGCATCAACCGCGACATGGCTCAGGATTCCCACGGCGATCAATACCGGAGTGAGTAACATCTTGGGGGTCACAGATAAAATCGAGCGCAGGCCAGCATTAATAAAACCAGTATGCTCAGCCACGCCAAGCCCCAGCATAGCAACCAGCACGACACCGAGCGGTGGAAAAGTCACAAAAGTGGAGACTATGTTCGAGGTAAATGCAGTTAGCGCGCCGCCTTCGAGCATATTCACGACTTGAATGGGGTTGCCAGTACGAGGGTCGATTTCATCAAAACTGACACCCGATAATCCCCAAGAGATCAGCCAGACTAGGCCCAGAAACATCGCAAATAACACCGCCGGATCGGGCAGTTTATTGCCGACGACTTCGACGCCATTGAGAAATCGCTGGAATCCAGTGACAGGTTTATGGTTTTCCATTTGGGTGCCGCTTCCTAAAAAATGATGATTGTTATCTGTGATTATAAAAACGCAGCATTAATTTAAGCTTGGTTTAACTAATCGATAAGAAATAAAACACATAAAAAATCTATCGCAGTGACTTTATGCGGCTGGTTCTTAGCCATAAAATCAACAGGCAAATAAAAAGCGCGGGTTCATCGCTGAACCCGCGCTTTTTACTCAACAATGTGTTTGATTACATTATCTAAATGAGTCCGCTAACCGCTTATGCCTTTGGGCCAGCGTTTCGGATGGCATCTGACACTTGGTACTTAGCGAAGTTCTTAGTGAAGGCTTCGGCCAGTTTTTGGGCGTATTCGGCGTAGAGTGCCTTATCGCTCCAAGTGTTCACTGGGTTGAGTAGGTTAGTGTCTACACCGGGTACCGCGACAGGCACGGCCAGATTCAGTGTCTCTAAGTGTACGGTTTCGACGTTTTTCAGCTCACCGCTGACAATCGCATCGACAATTGCGCGCGTCGTTGGGATATCGAAACGTTTACCAATACCGTGTGGACCGCCAGTCCAGCCAGTGTTAACTAAGTACACTTGGCTACCGAATGATTCGATACGCTTCATCAGCAGCTCTGCATACACGCCCGCAGGACGTGGGAAGAAAGGCGCGCCGAAGCAAGTAGAGAAGGTTGACTGAATCGCTGAGGTTGAACCGATTTCAGTCGAACCGACTTTAGCGGTGTAACCAGAGAGGAAGTGGTAAGCCGCTTGCTCTTTGCTCAGGATAGAAACCGGTGGTAATACGCCAGACACGTCGCAGGTTAAGAACACCACTGCGTGCGGCTCGGCGCCACGGTTGTCTTCTTTACGCTGAGCGATATGCTCGAGTGGGTAAGCTGCACGGGTGTTTTCCGTCAGGCTGCTGTCTTTGTAGTTAGGCACGCGGTGCTCGTCCATTACCACGTTTTCCAGCACAGTACCGAAGCGAATCGCATCCCAAATCACTGGCTCGTTCTTTTGGCTCAGATCGATACACTTGGCGTAGCAGCCGCCTTCGATGTTGAATACGCCGCCTGGTGCCCAGCCGTGCTCATCGTCACCGATCAGGAAGCGTTTTGGATCCGCAGACAGGGTGGTTTTACCCGTGCCTGACAGACCGAAGAATAGGGTAGTGTCGCCGTCTTTACCTACGTTTGCCGAGCAGTGCATTGGCAATACGCCTTGGGCTGGCAGCAGGAAGTTTTGTACAGAGAACATCGACTTCTTCATTTCGCCAGCGTATTTCAGGCCCGCTAGCAACACTTTGCGCTCGGCAAAGTTTAAGATCACCGCTGCATCTGAATTGGTGCCATCACGCTCAGGAACACAGACGAAGTCTGGCGCGTTGATGATTTGCCATACAGGCTTGTCTTGACGGTTAAATTCTTCTGGGATGATAAAAAGGTTGCGGGCGAACAGTTGGTGCCAAGCGTATTGAGTCGTCACACGCACTGGCTGGTAATGTTCTGGGTCTGCACCGACTTCGAGGTCAGATACAAACAACTCTTTATCGGCGAGGAATGCTTCTACACGCGCCCATAATCCTTCAAAAGCACCGGGTTCAAATGCTTGGTTGACGGGGCCCCATTCGATGTCAGCCGCTGAACTGTCTTCTTTTACAATGAAGCGATCGCCAGGAGAGCGACCTGTGCGGGTACCGGTTTTAGCAACCAGTGCGCCGTTTGCAGTCAATTCACCTTCGCCGCGTAGCAGGGCAAATTCGACCAGTTGTGCTGTTGAGGGGTTGTAGTGAACGCGGTTTAATCCATCCGCCATAGTGAGGTCTCCATTGACTTGTATTTGTAAGGTTATTTTTTTAATCGATCGTCTGCCGATTTTGCTTTTATTTATCGCCCGAGGCGTGCTAGGGGACAAAGTGTGCCGATTGTATCCTATCCGTGGGTAAAGTGTGAGCTGGATCATTGAGGCGGTACAAAAAAGGGCACCCTAAGGTGCCCTTTTAACAGTCAATTTTGACTTACTGCTGGGTATTTGAGCCGGTGCCGTTGGCATAAATAGCTGCGATATCAATGCCATCGAATACGTATTTCGCATTGCAGTATTCACAACCCATTTCGACCTTACCGTCTTCGGCCAGAATGGCTTCGACTTCGGCTTGATCAATCGTTTTGATCGCGGCTGCGCTGCGCTCACGTGAGCAAGTGCATTTAAAGCTGACTTCGATAGGATCGAACAGACGCACTTCTTCTTGGTGATATAGGCGGTGCAAGATGTCCTGCGCATCTAAGGTGAATAACTCTTCCGCCTTGATGGTCGCGGTCAGCTGACACAAATGCTCGAAGTCGGCATTGTGGTCTTCTTGGCTTGGTAATACTTGCAGGAACATACCCGCAGCTTGTTTACCGTCGGCAAATAACCACAGTGCAGTAGGTAATTGCTCTGACTGGTTAAAGTAGTCTTCAACACAGGCGGCTAAGGTTGGCTTGTCGAGGGCGACCACGCCTTGGTAACGCTCGCCTTCATCTGGTGTCAGGGTGATAACCATATAACCTTGGCCAAACAGATCGGCTAGGCTAGCATCGTCGGCTAACTCGCCTTCCCAGCGCGCAATACCGCGTAATTGCTGCTGGTTATTGCCATTGATCACCGCCAGTGATACTGGGCCGTTACCCTGCAGCTGCACGCTGATATCGCCACTGAATTTTAACGTGGCGGTTAACAACGACGTTGCCGCCAGCAATTCACCCAGCAGGATTTGCAACACGGGTGGGTAAGCGTGTGAGCCAATCACCTGTTGATAGCTGTCTTGTAACTGTACGAGTTCACCACGCACATCGGCATTGTCGAACAGGTAGCGGTTTAAAATATCTTGTATCATCTTGTATCTCACTGTTAGGTAACTTTTACGTAATTCTTAGCATTCTTTAAAACGGATAAGTTGGCGTCGTTGCTTTTTATCCGGTTTATGGTCGGGCGCAGGATTATTGAGAATATTCAATCGTCTTGCTTCGGCGTTTACCGCACGCTTGGCCACACTAGCAGCCGTTTCTTCGTACAATTCCTGCGCAATCGTCGCGCTTTGGCGCATTTCAGATAATTTTTTTATGACGATCTCTTTATCGTCATATCCCTGTCGTATCTTAAGGACGGCACCTATCTCGGCATTCTTACTAGATTTGGTACGAGCACCGTTGTAATGTACTTTGCCGCCGTTGATCATTTCTTTGGCAATGGCACGGGTTTTATAAAAACGTGCGGCCCATAACCACTTATCGAGTCGAACGCTGCCACTGTCGCCTGAACTTTGCGTCATAGTGTCTCCAAGATAAAAGCTCGATGAGCTCACATGCTGAGCAATAAAATGCCTAAGTCGCATTGCGATGATGTTAAAGGGTGGTGTGCTTCACACCCTTTTGAGGCGGGCAAAGTTAGCATAAATGGCCAATTTTCGCCAATTGCAATACTGTTATGGGGTTGTTGCCAAATGCGGCCTAGGTTAGCATGTGGCGAACATTCTAATTTTTATAATCAGAACAGAGACCTGTATTGAGGGTCCACATAAATATGGATTTATTAGATAAAGTTATCGCTAAAGCTGCAGGTATCCCGCATAAGCCATTGAGTCAGGTTGTTTTCTGGTTTGGTTTTATTCTGAGTTTACTCTTAGCCGCGCAAATTACATGGAAACTCGTACCTAGTACCTCATCCCCAACGGCTTGGTCGCCAACGGCTGTCACGACGACGGGCAAAGGCGCTGGGCAAGTTGATCTTGCGGGATTACAGCAGCTTGCACTGTTTGGTAGAGCCGATGCCAAATCGGATAAACCCAAAGTGGAAGTGGTTGAGACTGTGACCGATGCGCCTAAGACTTCCCTCTCTATTCAATTAACGGGTGTGGTGGCTTCAACCGCCGATCAAAAGGGTCTCGCGATTATCGAGTCCAGCGGCAGCCAAGAAACCTACAGCCTAGGCGATAAGATCAAAGGCACATCGGCGTCGTTAAAAGAAGTCTATGCCGACCGGATTATCATCACTAACGCGGGCCGTTACGAGACCCTGATGCTCGATGGTCTGGTTTACACCAGCCAAAGCCCAGCGAATCAGCAATTACAAAAGGCTAAGAGTGAAAAGGCAGAAGTGGTTAGCCGCGTTGATCAACGCAAAAATACTGAAATCTCCCAAGAGCTGGCCGAATCCCGCAGTGAACTCTTAGCCGATCCCAGCAAAATTACCGATTACATTGCGATTTCTCCCGTTAGACAGGGCGAAAGCGTCGTGGGCTACCGTTTAAACCCGGGTAAAGATGTGAACCTTTTTAAGCAAGCGGGCTTTAAACCCAATGACCTTGCTAAATCGATTAATGGATACGACCTGACTGTGATGAGTCAGGCGTTAGAAATGATGAGCCAATTGCCTGAATTAACTGAAGTTTCCATCATGGTTGAGCGGGAAGGACAATTGGTTGAAATCATGTTTAGTTTGCCGCAATAACACGCGTTAGAGGAAAGTAAAATAATGAATAACAAACGGATTCGACGCAAACTGATTGCTGGAGTTGTGGCAGGCGCCACTATGCTGACCTCGCAATTTGTTTGGTCTGAACAATATGCGGCCAACTTTAAAGGCACTGATATCCAAGAATTTATCAACATTGTTGGTAAAAACCTGAATAAAACCATCATTGTTGACCCGACCATTCGCGGCAAGATCAACGTGCGCAGTTATGATCTGCTCAACGATGAGCAGTATTACCAATTCTTCCTCAACGTGTTGCAAGTCTACGGTTATGCCATCGTCGAGATGGAAAACAACGTCATCAAAGTCATTAAAGACAAAGATGCGAAAACCGCGGCGATTCGTGTTGCTAACGACAACGACCCAGGTTTAGGTGATGAAATGGTCACCCGCATCGTGGCGCTGTATAACACCGAAGCCAAGCAGTTAGCGCCGTTGTTACGTCAGTTAAACGATAACGCCGGTGGCGGTAACGTAGTGAACTACGACCCATCGAACGTACTGATGCTGTCAGGCCGCGCCGCTGTAGTTAACAAGTTAGTCGAAATCGTTCGCCGTGTAGATAAACAGGGTGATACCTCGGTACAAGTAGTGCCGCTCGAATACGCCTCAGCCGGTGAAATGGTGCGAATTATCGATACCCTTTACCGCGCGACAGCTAACCAAGCGCAGCTCCCAGGACAAGCGCCTAAGGTTGTTGCCGACGAGCGTATTAACGCCGTCGTGGTCAGTGGTGATGAAAAGAGCCGCCAACGCGTGGTTGAGCTTATCCATCGCCTCGATGCCGAGCAGGCTAGCACGGGTAACACTAAGGTACGTTATTTACGTTATGCCAAGGCTGAAGACTTGGTTGAAGTGCTGACCGGATTTGCGCAAAAGCTTGAGGGTGAAAAAGATCCAAGCGCCCAAGCTGGCGGTAAACGTCGTAATGAAATCAATATTATGGCCCACACTGATACCAACGCCTTAGTGATCAGCGCCGAGCCAGATCAAATGCGCACAATCGAGAGCGTGATCAACCAACTCGATATTCGCCGCGCTCAAGTATTAGTTGAAGCCATTATCGTGGAAGTTGCCGAAGGCGATAACGTCGGCTTTGGGGTGCAATGGGCCGCGAAAGCGGATGGTGGCACTCAGTTCAATAACTTAGGCCCAACCATTGGTGAAATTGGCGCTGGTATTTGGCAGGCACAAGATAAAGAAGGGACTTATATTACCAACCCTAGTACGGGGGAAGTGATCGGTAAAAACCCTGATACTAAAGGCGATGTTACTTTACTCGCCCAAGCCTTAGGTAAAGTGAATGGTATGGCGTGGGGCGTGGCCATGGGCGACTTTGGCGCCCTAGTTCAAGCTGTGTCGGCCGATACCAACTCAAACGTTCTGGCAACACCTTCGATTACGACATTGGATAACCAAGAAGCCTCGTTTATCGTCGGTGACGAAGTGCCGATTCTGACGGGTTCTACCGCCAGCTCAAACAACAGTAACCCATTCCAAACCGTTGAACGGAAAGAGGTTGGGGTGAAGTTAAAAGTGGTGCCTCAAATCAACGAAGGCAACGCGGTTAAGCTTGCGATTGAGCAAGAAGTCTCGGGCGTAAACGGTAACACGGGTGTAGATATCTCCTTCGCGACTCGCCGTTTAACCACCACTGTAATGGCCGACTCAGGACAAATCGTGGTGCTCGGTGGTTTGATTAACGAAGAAGTCCAAGAAAGCGTGCAGAAAGTGCCATTCCTCGGCGATATTCCGGTGCTCGGACACTTATTCAAGTCTTCTTCCAGTAAGAAGACCAAAAAGAACCTGATGATCTTTATCAAGCCCACCATTATCCGTGATGGTGTGACTATGGAAGGTATCGCAGGCCGTAAATACAACTATTTCAGAGCATTACAACTTGAGCAGCAAGAGCGCGGCGTGAACCTGATGCCAAATACTCAAGTGCCAATTCTGGAAGAATGGAATCAATCTGAATATCTGCCGCCCGAAGTGAACGACATTTTAGATCGTTACAAAGAAGGTAAAGGGTTAGAAACTCAGATGCGTAAAACGGACTCGACCCTCAAGTCGCTGGATGAAAACAAGAACAAAGACAAAACACAATGAGTGAAATACAAGTAACCCAAGTCGAGGATTTAAGCCTAGTTTCTAACGAACTAGGGCTTGAAGCCGAAGGTGATGAGGTATTTCGCTCCAGCAGCAAAGAGCGTTTACCCTTTGCCTTTGCCCATCGCCATGAGGTGATTTTAGCCTATGGCGATGATGGTGCCTTGAACCTGTTTTATACCGCCAAAACCCCATTAGCAGCCATGCTCGAAGCGCGCCGCTACTCGGGCGCGGATTTGCCGCTGGTCTTGCTCGAGCCGGGCAAGTTTGAGGCGAAATTAACCCAGGCCTATCAAGCCAACTCCTCCGAAGCGCAGCAGCTGATGGAAGATATTGGCAACGAGATGGATTTATTCACCCTCGCCGAAGAGCTGCCGCAAACCGAAGATCTGCTCGAAGGCGATGATGATGCGCCTATTATCAAGCTGATTAACGCCTTGTTATCTGAAGCGATTAAAGAAGAAGCCTCGGATATCCATATCGAAACCTACGAGAAGCAGTTGGTCGTGCGTTTCCGTATCGACGGTGTGCTGAAGGAAGTGCTTAAACCGAATCGTAAGCTGTCATCCCTTTTGGTGTCGCGGATTAAGGTCATGGCGCGTCTCGATATCGCCGAGAAACGTGTACCACAGGACGGCCGTATTTCGCTGCGGATTGCGGGTCGTGCGGTGGACGTGCGGGTATCGACCATGCCATCGAGCCATGGCGAGCGTGTGGTGCTGCGTCTGTTAGATAAAAACGCTGGCAATTTGGACTTAAAACAACTGGGGATGACCGACAGTATCCGTGCCCAGTTTGACGAGATTATCCGTCGTCCACACGGCATTATTCTGGTGACAGGCCCTACGGGTTCGGGTAAGAGTACCACGCTGTACGCGGGTCTTACCGAGATTAACTCTAAAGATACCAATATCTTAACCGTTGAAGACCCGATCGAATACGAGTTAGAAGGTATAGGTCAAACTCAAGTGAACACTAAGGCGGACATGACCTTCGCCCGTGGTCTGCGTGCGATTCTGCGTCAAGACCCGGATGTGGTGATGATCGGGGAAATCCGTGACCTAGAAACCGCCCAAATTGCGGTGCAGGCATCTTTGACTGGTCACTTAGTGATTTCAACCCTGCATACCAACACGGCCTCTGGCGCGATTACCCGTTTGCAGGATATGGGCGTAGAGCCTTTCTTAGTCTCATCGAGTTTGCTCGGGGTACTAGCCCAGCGCTTAATTCGTACTCTCTGTCCAAAATGTAAGACAGAGCATGTGCCCGATGAGCGTGAGCGTGAGCTGCTGGGAATGGCAGCAGACGATCATCGCCATATTTACCGCGCCAATGGCTGTAAGGCCTGTGGTAGCAGTGGCTACCGTGGTCGTACGGGTATCCATGAGCTGTTGCTGGTCGATGATAATGTGCGCGAGCTGATCCACGGTGGACGTGGCGAACTGGCGATTGAGAAATATATCCGCCAGTCGGTGCCAAGCATTCGCCACGATGGCATGAGCAAGGTGCTCTCAGGTATCACCACTCTAGAAGAAGTCCTGAGGGTGACCCGCGAGGAGTAAGCTATGCCAGCATTTGAATATAAGGCGCTGGACGCCAAGGGAAAACAGCTAAAAGGGGTGATTGAGGCGGATACCGCCAGACATGCCCGTAGTCAGCTGCGTGACCAACGCATGATGCCGCTGGAGATTTTGCCAGTCACCGAAAAGGAAGCCAAGTCAAAAGGCACCGGATTCTCGCCCTTTAAGCGCGGGATTTCGGTGGCGGAATTAGCGTTGATCACCCGTCAAATCGCCACGCTAGTTGCGGCGGGCTTACCGATTGAGGAGTGTCTCAAGGCGGTGGGGCAGCAATGTGAGAAGGCGCGTCTCGCCAGCATGATCATGGCGGTGCGTTCCCGCGTGGTGGAAGGCTATAGTCTGGCCGACTCTCTTGCCGAATTTCCGCATATTTTCGATGACTTGTACCGCGCCATGGTGGCCTCGGGTGAAAAATCCGGCCACTTAGAAGTGGTGCTGAACCGCTTAGCCGATTACACCGAGCGCCGCCAGCAGCTGAAGTCCAAACTGCAACAGGCGATGATTTACCCCATTATGCTGACGATAGTCGCCATTGGGGTGGTATCAGTGTTATTGGCCGCCGTGGTGCCAAAAGTGGTTGGCCAATTTGAGCATATGGGCGCCGAGTTACCCGCTACAACCCGCTTCTTAATTGCCGCCTCAGACTTTGTCCAACACTATGGTCTGTTTGTTATCTTGGCTATCGGTATTTTGCTGGTGGTGTTCCAGCGTCTACTTAAGTCACCGATTTTCAAGATGAAATACCATACGTTTTTGCTAAAAATGCCGGTGATTGGCCGAGTGAGTAAAGGACTCAATACCGCGCGGTTTGCGCGAACCTTGAGTATTTTATCCGCCAGTTCAGTACCTTTGTTAGATGGGATGCGCATTGCCAGCGAAGTATTGCAAAATGTGCGGGTGCGAGCGGCGGTGGATGATGCCACGGCGCGCGTACGGGAAGGAACTAGCCTAGGTGCAGCGTTGACTAACACTAAGCTATTCCCTGCGATGATGTTATATATGATCGCCTCGGGGGAGAAGAGTGGTCAGCTCGAGGAAATGCTTGAGCGTGCTGCGGATAACCAAGATAGGGAATTTGAGAGTAATGTTACACTGGCGCTGGGTGTGTTCGAGCCCATGTTGGTGGTGAGCATGGCGGGGGTTGTACTCTTTATCGTGATGGCCATTCTGCAACCTATTTTGGCACTGAACAATTTGATTAGTGGCTAGTTTTTAATTTATGGATTATTGCCTCTTTGGACTCAGAGATGGCGCAGGTTTTTCTAGGAGATGTAGTCGATGCAAATGAACAAAAAGCACAAGGGTTTTACCTTACTCGAAGTGATGGTGGTAATCGTTATCCTCGGTATTTTGGCGTCTATGGTGGTGCCAAACCTGATGGGCAACAAAGATAAAGCCGACCAACAGAAAGCGGTATCTGACATAGTGGCGCTCGAAAACGCCTTAGATATGTACAAGTTAGATAACGGTGTTTATCCAACGACTGAACAAGGTTTAGAAGCCTTAGTGCAAAAACCAACCATTTCACCTGAGCCACGTAACTACCGTGAAGAAGGCTATGTTAAGCGTTTGCCACAGGATCCATGGCGCAATAACTACTTACTGTTAAGCCCAGGCGAAAACAGCAAGTTAGATATCTTTAGTGCAGGCCCAGATGGTCAACCAGGTACCGAAGACGATATCGGTAACTGGAACTTACAGAACTTCCAATAAGATGTTAACGCTGCGCCACGCCGGCTTCACCTTGATGGAGGTGATGCTGGTGATTTTGTTAATGGGACTCACCGCTGCAGCGGTGACTATGTCTATTGGCAATTCAGGCTCACAACAGGCGCTGGAAAAAAATGCGCAGCAATTTATCGCCGCCACAGAGCTAGTGCTGGATGAAACCGTATTGAGCGGTCAATTTATCGGTATCGTGGTGGAAAAGACCAGCTATCAGTTTGTTTATTATAAAGATGGTAAATGGAATCCATTGGAGAAGGACAGGATTCTGTCTGAAAAACAAATGGAACCCGGCGTCGTGCTGAATCTGGTGCTCGACGGTTTACCTTTAGTGCAGGAGGATGAGAAGGACGAGTCGTGGTTCGACGAGCCCTTAATCGAGCCTTCTGCGGAAGATAAGAAAAAGCATCCAGAGCCGCAGATTTTGCTGTTTCCGAGTGGTGAAATGAGCGCCTTCGAACTGAGCTTTATGACCAAGACCGACAAGGGGCCACTCGATGTATTAGTGGTGGGCGATGCCCTTGGCCGTTTAACCCTAGGGCGACCCGATGAAATACGCTAAGGGTATGACCCTACTCGAAGTCATTGTGGCCTTGGCGGTATTTGCCATCGCCGCCGTCTCTATCACCAAAAGCTTAGGTGAACAGATGGCGAATATGCCGATTCTGGAGTCACGCACTCTTGCCCAATGGGTGGCGGATAATCAAATGGTCGACGCCAGACTCGATCCGCAATTTCCCGAATTAGGCAAAAAAGAAGGGCAGGTAGAACTCGCGGGTAAGGATTGGTACTGGCGTAAAGAAGTGGTGAAAACCACGGATGATAACTTTCGCATGATCCGCATTAGTGTCAGTGAAGATGAGCGTTATCAGCGTATTGCAGCACAAGTGAGCAGTTATGTCCTTAAAACAAACTAAGGCTCATAAGGGATTTACCCTGCTGGAAATGCTGATCGCGATTGCGATTTTTGCCATGTTAGGTTTAGCCGCCAATGCGGTACTTAGCACTGTGCTGACCAACGATGAAGTGACCCGTAACTTCTCGGTGCGTTTAAAGGCATTGCAGCAGGGCTTTGGCGCGATTGAGCGCGACCTTGGGCAGATGGTGGCGCGGACACCCAGATTACTCGAAGGCGGCCGTGGTACCACAGTGTTCCAAACGGGTAACGATATTTTAGATTCGGAATCAGAGGCCTTAGTGTTTTACCGCTTAGGCTGGCTCAACCCCGACGGCTTATTGCCCCGTGGCAGCATACAGTCGGTTGCCTACGTGGTACGCGAAGGAAAATTAGAGCGTTGGTACTTTCCGTATCCCGAGCCCGAATTTGGTGCCGAGCCAATGAAGACTGTGATTATCGACAAGGTGCTCTCGGTCGAGTATTCCTTCTTTATGGAGGACAAATGGGAGCGCAAGGTCGAGGCGACCAAGTTACCCAAAGCCATCGCAATGGAAATTGAGATTGAAGGCTTAGGCAAAATTCAACGTAAGTTTATGTTGCCCTTGGGCGCGGCGGCGCCAGAGAAATCCAATGATGAGGACAACAAGAACGACAACGCCGATGACAATAAAGACGACAACGGCGACCAAGACAATAATGGCGATGGCTCGGGTAACGGAGAAGAAGACCCCGGCAAAGGTGACCCTGAAAATGAGGATGGCGCATGATAAGGCGAAATCCTGCTAAACAACGTGGCGTCGCGCTGATTGTGGTGTTGCTGATCGTGGCCATGGTGGTGATTATCGCCACCAATATTACCAGCCGAAATCAGTTGTCAATGCGCCGCACCTTAAACTTAGCCCAGTACGATCAGGCCTATTGGTACGCAATTTCTGCCGAAGAGCTGGCGAAGAAGATCCTCAAGCAGGACTTGGACGATTCGGAAGGCCGTGTGCACAAGCAACAATATTGGGCCATGAGCGACGTGGTGTTTCCGGCGGAATATGGTGAGATTGCAGGCAAGATCACCGATATGCGTTCGTGTTTTAACTTAAATGCTTTGTCCGTCACCACAAAAGATGTGGAAAACGGTCAACCTAAATTGCCCTTAGCGGCAAAGCAATACAAAGCCTTATTAGTGAGTTTAGGGATGGATGATTTTACCGCAGATCATTTAACTCAAACCCTAAAGGATTATATCGACGAGGACACTGTCGCGAGCCCATATGGCGCCGAAGACGCCGAGTACGAAGCGCGAAATGTGCCATATCGCGCCGCGAATACCCTGATGAATCACAGGAGTGAGCTGCGGGCGGTGATAGGTTACACCCAAGATATTTATTTGAAATTATTGCCTTATATTTGCGTCATCCCAGGGAATGACAGACAACTGTTAAACGTGAACACCATTGATGTCGAGCAAGCGGCGCTGCTGGCGGCCATGCTGGATAATCAGATATCGGTTGGTGAGGCCGAAAGCATTATCAACCAACGCCCCGGCGATGGTTTTGCCAAGATCGATGATTTTTATGAATCCTCCTCGATGGGGTCGATTAAGTGGGAAGATGCGATGAAGTCCAGTTTTGTGGTGGACAGTCAGTACTTCCTCCTCGCCTCGGGCGCTAAGGTCGATAACGCCATTTTTAGGATGGAGAGTGTGCTCAAAAAGGGCAGCGGTAACAAAATGGATGTGCTCACCCGTCAGTTTGGTGGACAAAAATAATAGCAAACAAGCTCAATCTTTTAAGATGGAAGCTGGTGGAGAAAAACTGTGAGTGAACGGCTATTTATTCGCTTAGGCAGAACCGCAGAGCAGGCATGCTCTTGGCTGGTTTGGTCCGAACAAGAACAAGAAATTATCGCCTCTGGTGAACTTGCCAACGCCCAAGGTTTATCAACCTTAACCGAGCGCGCGGGAAATCGGCCTATCGATGTATTGGTGCCAGCCTCCGCTATGACGCTCACCAGCGTGAATCTGCCCGAAAAAGGCCAACGCCAAGCCTTAAAAGCCCTGCCTTTTATGTTGGAAGAAACTATTGCCGACGATGTGGATGCGATGCACTTTACCGTTGGCCCGCGCAATGGCGATGCCCTCAGTGTGGTGGCCGTTGCCCATGAGCAAATGCAAACTTGGCTCAGCTGTTTGGCCGAAGCGGGTTTAAAAGTGAAGCGTATCGTGCCTGATTGCCTCGCCTTGCCATTGCAGGAATGCCAATGGGCGGCCATGCGTTTCGGTAACGAGTTATTACTGCGTACAGGATTAGGGACTGGCCACAGTCTGCCTTTACCTTGGCTGCCAGTCGCGATGAAGCAACTGACGGCGCAGGCCGACGAAGTGTCGGTCGCCAGTTACACTGAGATGGAGCTGGACGGCGTTGAACTTAAGCCACAGCCGCTCGATTTACCTATGTTGGTACTGGCGCGTGGCATTTTACATGCGCCCATCAACTTACTCACGGGTGTGTATACGCCGAAGCGCGAATACAGTAAGCATCTGTTGCAGTGGAAAAATGCCGCAATCGTGTTAGGTGTTGCCATTGTCTTGTCCTTAGTGAATAAGGGCTTAACCATTCATCAGGTGAATGGTCAGATTGCCGATTTGAAGGCGCAGAGTGAGGCCATTTATCAACAAGTGGTGCCGGGGAATTCACGCATTGTGAATTTACGTTCGCAGATGGAAAGCCAATTACGAGCACTCCAAGGGCAAGGCAGTGGTGCTGAGTTTTTTGCGATGCTCGATGGTTTACAGGACGCCTTTAAACAAGTGCCCGAGCTGAAACCAAACACCCTAAGATTTGAGAGCGCACGTAATGAAATCCGTATGCAAGTCACGGCTAAGAATTACGCGCAAATTGAGAAGTTTAAAGAAATAGTCGGCCGTCGCTTCCAAATGGACGGCGGTACGATGAACAGCGGTGAAGATCAGGTCACCAGCACCTTAACCTTGAGGAGCAAATAAGATGGATAATTTGCGGACTTGGTGGCAAGGGCTTGCATCGCGCGAGCAGCAAATCGTCGGCTTCGGCGCCGTTTTCTTAGTGATCGGCGTGTTTTACTGGGGCATCTGGACACCCATTGCCAATGCCGAAGCCAATGCACTGCGCAACTTAACGGCGCAGCAGCAGACTCTGACCTATGTAAAGCAAACGGCAAATAAAATCGCTGGCTTAAAACAAAGCGGCGCTAAGCCGACAATGTCAGGCAGCTTAAGCTCGGTCGTTAACCAAACGGCGGGCACTTACGGATTAGTGATCACTCGCATGCAGCCCCAGGGCGATAAAATACAAGTGTGGATGGATGATGTGCCATTCGATGCCTTACTGAATTATTTGAGTGACTTAGTGCAGAAAAAAGGCCTATCACTTGAGAGTGTTGATTTGGCAGAGGCCGACGCGCCTGGCTATGTCAAAGTAAGACGTATCCAACTAGCGCAATAGGTTAAGGTGTAGCTGTGAGTTTGATAAAAAAAATCATTATAGGTGTACTGGTTTATTTAGTGTTTTTGCTGGCGTTATTTCCCGCCAGTGTCGCTGTGCGCCTCGCACCACTGCCTGCAAACGTAGGGATTTCTGGGGTGAGCGGCAGTATTTGGTCTGGCAGCATCGAAACCTTAAATTTGCAGCAACGCCAATTGGAACAAGTTCGCTGGGAGCTGAGCCCTTGGGCGTTGTTTTTGGGTAAAGTGAAGCTGGATTTTCAAGTGGGTAGCCGTGCAACCCCAGTGAGTGCCAAAGGGTTAATCACTTGGTCTATGGGCGGTATCAGCGCTCAAGGATTGCGTTTTGAGGCGCCCGATAGTTTCTTGATTGGCAATGCTAAACTGCCCTTTAGAACCGAAATTAACGGTGAAGTCAGCCTGCTGGTCGAAACCCTAGAACAAGGTAAACCTTGGTGCGAGCAGCTATCGGGCAAGTTGTTTTTAAATCAAACCAATGTGAAGAACCAATTCGGTAATTATCCACTGGGTAATATCGAGTTGGGGCTAAGTTGTGTTGAGGGTAAAGCCCAGCTCGCCACCGATGAGAGCAAAAACCAGTTGGGGATTATCGGCACGCTGCAGCTAGATGAAGGCAATATGGTTAAGGTTGCCGCTAAGATTAAAGAAACCAACGAACAGCCAGAAGATATGCGTAAATCCCTCGGGATGCTCGGCAAGCGTGGCAGCGATGGTTACTTCCCTGTGGTTTATCAGGGGCGTATTCCTGGGCTCTAATCTTCAGTAAGTTTGTGATTGATTCGATAAAGGCACCTTAGGGTGCCTTTTGTTTTTAAAGGATTAACCCGCTAGATCGGCAAACAGCAGGCGATAGTCGCTAATGGCCGGAAAATCATTGAAGGTTTTGGTCGGTTTCTGGCTATCGGGATTGCAGATCCCGAGCTGATGACCTACGCCCGCTAAGCGCGCTGCATTCAAAATAGGCTCGCTATCATCGATAAACAGGCAGCGCTCAGGCACTAGGGCGAATTTTTCAAATAGCGTTTGCCAAAATTGTGGGTGTTCCTTGGGATAACCTGTTTCATGGCTCGAAATCATCGCATCTAAGCCGCTTGCCAGTTCAGTGTGCTCCAGCTTAAGCGTAAGACTCTTAGGGTGGGCATTGGTGACTAAGATGCGTTTTTTACCCGCGGCGGCAAGGGCATCGAGAAATGGCATGCTGTCTTGGCGCAGCTGAATACGGTCAACTAAGTTACGGTGAAGCCCCATAATGTCGAGTTGTAACTCGGATTGCCAATAATCGAGGCAATACCAGTCGAGCGTGCCCGCGACTCTGCCGTAGGCTTCTTCTACCAGTTGTTGTGCCTGGCTCTGGCTTAATCCCCGTTGCTTGCTCAGCTCCTGCGGTACCAGACTCAACCAAAAATGGTTATCAAAGTGCAGGTCGAGCAGGGTGCCATCCATATCGAGCAGTACAGTATCAATCTTCTTCCAGTCAAACATGGGATGTCCTGTGTGGTTCACTCGGCTCAGAATGAGGTTTACATTAGCCTATCTTGTCAGCATGACACTTTGTGCTAGGCTTGATTAATTCGTTTTTGTCTAAAAATGAGACACTTGGATATGGATATCTGCTCATTTGCCTTACTTACCCAAGCCCCGAATATCACTAGTTTACAGCAAGAACTCACTTCTTTGTTGCAGCATGAGTGGTTGCCGCACATAAACCAGCGGGATTATCACGCGGGCTCGCAGGGTGGTTGGGATGTGTTGGCCCTACGCTGCGCCGAGGAATATCGAGTCGCGCACCCTATTTTGCAGGCCTTTTCAATTAGTGCCGCAACAGATTGGGATAACTTGCCCTCATTAGAATCGAGCCCCGTGCTGCTGCAGTTTATTCAATCCCTTGCTTGCTCGGTTAAATCGGTACGCTTAATGCGTTTACACGCTGGTGCTGAAATCAAACCCCATAGGGATCAAGGCTTATCCCTAGAGCAAGGCGAAGCAAGATTGCATCTTCCCATTCAAACCCACGCCCAACTGCATTTTTATGTGGACGATAAGCGTGTGCCTATGCAGGCGGGGGAGCTGTGGTATATCAATGCCGACCAAACCCATTGGGTCGCGAACAAAGGTGTGGAGGCCAGAATCAATTTGGTGATCGACTGTGAAGTCAACTCGTGGTTAAAGGAGCTTATCCATGATGCCAAGATCAAAGCCTGATGCAGGGCAGCGCGAGGCGCTTTTGAGATTAAAGCTGTTTGCACAGGCGCTACTGCAATCTCACTCTGCGGGGGAGGCTAAGCGGCTTATCGATCCAATGCTGGCGCAGTTATGCCAATTGACAGGGTTGGAGCTGCACCCGGCGTTGTTTCTCGATACTGAGGCCAGCATGACCCCTTTTGGCAAGGCGGTATCTCCAACAACTGCGGCGCAATGTGCAGAAGATCCCGAGCGTAGCAGAGTGTTTATTCAGGGAATTCATCAAGCGATACAGGACAAACTTAAAGCTAACTCGAACCAACCAGTGCACATACTCTATGCCGGAACCGGGCCTTTTGCTTGGTTAATTTTGGCCCTATTACCGCTATTTACGGCTAAGCAAGTGCGAGTAACCATACTCGACATTCATCGAGCGTCATTGGAGAGTGTGGAAAAGCTACTGGCATATTTCGATGTAGCGGATCGTGTCGATGCGCTTATCTGTGCTGACGCTACGCTTTGGCGGCCAGCATCAACACAAGCCTTTGATCTAATTATTTCTGAAACCATGAAACACCTGCTGCAACAGGAACCGCAGGTACAGATTTTTAGCCATCTACAGCATTTTTTAGCAGAGGATGGATGTTTGATCCCCGAGTCGATTGAGTTGGATGCGTGGCTCGAGCTAAAAGAGCAGCCGCCAATATATTTGGGCCCTTTATTCTGTCTCGATTTAGCCCATGCCCGCTTGCTCGCTCAAGGTGACAGAAGTGGGTTAGCGGGGAGCTTATTGTTACCCGATTATGATCCTCAACCCATAAACCTAAAATTGACGACAAAAATCAGGGTCTATGGCGAACACCAATTACTTGAAAATCAATCACAATTAACCCTATCTCAATATAAAAAATCCCTGTGGCTTAAACCACTGAGTCGAGTGGACTTTAGCTACGAGCTGGGAACCTATCCCGATTTTATCTTCCAATATCAGCAGCAGAAATTGCCACTTGTTGGCAGTGAGGATTTGAGTTGTTTGGGGATTTATCACTTGCAGCGACTATGGCAAAAAATTCAGTTGCAAAAGCGTGGACAGGTCAATGAGGTTACTGAGAGAGAATGGAACCTAGATAAAGCGCTGCTGGATTTGTGCGGCATTGGATTAGAGCCTGGGATGAAGGCGCTCTATCAATATGATACACAGGCTGATTTTATCGCCTTCGTTCAAAGGCAAACTCAGCTGACTACAGCGGATATCGTTGGCATCAATCAGCGATTGCGTGCCTTATCCCAAGCTGAGCCAGAAAGCGGCAATACAGAGCTAGCTTATGGTGCAGCTTTACCTCAAGTGCTTACCGACGCCCAACTCTCCTCTTGGCAACGGGAAGGTTATATAGTCATCCCGCAAGTGTTGTCAAAAGCGCAATGTGCGGCGAGTCGAGCCGTGATTTGGCAGCAGCTTGGCGCGAATGAAAATGATCCATCAACTTGGTACCAGTCCCATGAGTTGATGCAGAAAATCATGCTGCAGTTATTTCGTCATCCCATCCTCGATGCCAATCGGCAAACACCGCTAATCCGCCAAGTCTTTGAACAATTATGGCAGCGTACCGATTTAGTGATGACAACTGATAGAGTGAGTTTTAATCCTCCTGAAACGCCCACTTGGCAGTTTCCTGGCCCCAATATGCATTGGGACATGCCACTGCAACTACCTGTGCCATTTGGGACTCAAGGATTGATTTATCTGACAGATACCCCTGCCGAGCAGGGGGCATTTTGTTGTGTTCCCGGCTTTCACCTCAAAATAGAAACCTGGCTACAGGAACGAAACAAGACTGATATTGAGTTGCAGCAACAGCGTTGGGAGGAGTGGTCCATTAAACCCATTGCGGCAAATGCAGGGGATTTAATTATTTGGCACCATGCATTGCCCCATGGACCGACGCCAAATCGAGGCCTGTTACCCCGCATGGTGCAGTACATTAACTTCTACCCAATGGCTAGCCAATGATTGATATTCATGAACAGCAGCAACGCTATTGGCAATTGCTGCATCAGCCTGAATCATTGTTTTTACTGCATCAAGCGCAGGATGTTGAGCATTTTATTACTTTGATGGCCGACTTCCTCAATTGGCCCGAGCTAAATTTAGAGCAGATGCTGGCATTTATTGCCTTGCAGCAACAAGGCTTCATTCCGGATTTAGCACGCTTTAGCCAAGTTTGGTTTCCTTCTCGTTATCATGCTCAAACCAAAACAACCAGTTGGGTTCCTGTCTTTCAGCGGTTATCAAAGCCTTTCTTGGAGGACGATATCTGCGATGCTCGCCGTGGTTTACTGGCCAGTTTTATCCAACCTCAAACCTTGCTCGAACCCTTACTATCCCAACGCGAAAGTCTGCCTTCGATCAATCCGAATTTGATGATTTTCCATTGGTCCCGTTGTGGGTCAACACTGGTTTCTAGCAGTTTTTCCCTACTCAAAACGTGCCGAGTGTTATCCGAATCTATGCTCTGCAGCGATGTGATGCACCATGATGCTTGGCCTTCGAGCTTAATACCGCAGCTGGTGGATTTATGTTTAAGGCTACAAGGGCGGTTGAGGCCTGATGAGTGTGAGCTAGTGATCAAGTGGAATGCGTGGGATTTAGCTTGTTGGCCCATGTTGCTAGAACTCTATCCTGATAGTCGAGTGCTATGTCTGATGCGCCATCCCAGAGATATTTTGGCTTCGCATCAACGAGAGGCTGGGATGCATATGGCGGGACGGGTGAAGGCTGTATTCCCCTATTCATTGCCGCTTAGTGAAAACACGCATGGTGAGCTTAGTTTAGACGTATTTCGAATGGGTGTGTTACATGGTTTTACCCAGCAAACCGCTGCACTTTATCAATCAAGTCGTTGCATCTTAATGGATTATCAACAATTAAATGCACTTAAACCCAGCATACTTTCGGCCATTCTAGACTGGCCGTTAGCTGAAGAAGATATCGAGCACTGGCAACACCACTGGCGCTTTGATGTTAAGCGGCAAGGGCAATTGTTTGTGCCCATGGTACCCGCGCAATCTACCCTATTAAATGAATCACAAACTATCTCATGGCAGCTGTTATTGAATGCTTATGAGCAACTGTTGCAACCTTTAGCTCGAGAAAAAAACCATGATGCTAGCTGAGTTAAATCCATTAACTGGCTTGAGTATTAAGCCTGCTAACGCAAACGATAACCTATTTATGGCCGAGCTTTTTTATTCGACTAAAACCTTCTTCTATGAGCTTGGTTTACCCCTTGATATCGCACAGAACATGTTGGAGCAACAATATCGGCTGCAACAAGTCTCCTATCGGGAACAATATCCACATGCCATCAGCTACATTTTGTTTTATCAGCAACAAGCGGTCGGCAAACTGATGCTCGATCTTAATGAGCATAGGGTTCATCTTGTTGATTTTATTATTACGCCAAGCATGCGAGGCCGCGGTTTAGGCTCTGCGGTATTGGAGGCGGTTAAGCTTGAGGCGAGCCAACGTCAGTTGCCTGTTCATTTATCAGTAGAGAGTGAAAATACTCAAGCTAAATCACTCTATTTACGGCATGGATTTCAGTTTCAAAGCAGTTCCGAAACCTATGAGTCAATGCAGTGGCCTTAAACGTCGGCTGATAATTTACACAAAATTATTTCTGCTTAATTGTGTTTGCCGATTTTTCAGATATGTTTAGTTGTAACTAAGCTGTTTTAATTGTGTTGCATAATACCCTCCCCAATGTGTGATGCGGATGATGTTGTAATCAGCAGAAGGAACTCGCTGTCGATTAATTGTCGTGAGTAATTAAACCATTAAAAGACGTTACATAGACAAAATCGTTATTTAAGGAGAAATACAATGGCAGATCCATTTATTGGAGAAATCCGCATGTTCGCTGGTACTTTCGCTCCGCGTGGCTGGGCGCTTTGCAATGGACAGTTACTGGCCATTTCCACCTACACCGCGCTCTTCTCTCTTCTGGGTACAAACTATGGTGGCAATGGCACCACAACCTTTGGATTGCCTAATCTGCAAAGTCGTACTCCTGTGGGTACTGGAACTGGGGGAGGTTTGACAACAGTTGTTCTCGGGCAGAGCTCGGGTGCTGAGAACATCAATCTCACAACCAATCAGCTACCTATTCATACACCAACAGCTACTTTCACTGGCAATGCAAGTAGTGTGGCAGCAACTGTTGATGTTGCTACCACTACGGCCACTGCAATGGTTCCTCCGGCAACGGGCGCAACTACCTACCTCTCTGCTACGACAGCTAAGGCGGGGCCTGCAAATGTTGCGTTTAATGGGTTGTTTACTGGTACGGCGCCAGACTCTACAAAGGCCAGCCTCGGTGGAGTGCAGGGTAGCGTAACACCTACAGGCACAGTAACCGTTGGTCCTGTCGGCGGGGGGCTGCCTGTCGGAATTCGCAATCCCTATCTGGGAATGAATTTTATTATCGCGTTGGAGGGTATTTATCCGTCGCGTAATTAACGGCGGATAATTGCTATTAAAATATCTTAGTAATCTAGAGAGGAAAACCTTCTGGAGTACTAGATTTTAGCTTCTTGAATTAAATCAAATTCCTCGTGCACAGCTTTAAGGAACTTAGTATGTCACGCTGCAAAACAGGTTATCCCGATGACCGATATCAAACTTCTGCTTGTAGATTTGTCATAATAAATACGGGCATTAAGTGGATCGCTCGGCTGTGTTTTGCAGCAGTCGCATTACTCAGTATAAATGGCTATGCAGCCTCAATTCCTTCCAATGTCACTATAGACTTTAATTCTTCTGGTTTTATTGAGAGTGCAGATCATGGATCAAATGTTTTTACACAGGGTGACTTTAAAATAACTTACAGCGCCGCTAACTGGTTTCAGGATACGGATGATGGTCAGAGTAATTCTGCCGGGGTATTTGCAGGTATGTATTCTGGAGTTGAAACAATTACTGTCGAAACCACCTCGGGCAATGAATTTGACTTCGTTAGTTTTTACATCAATGCATTTGGTGGTGGTTTTGCCTCGGTTGAGGGCTTTAGAGACGGATCATCTGTGGGGACTCAAAGTACTGGGTCAGGATTTGGTCAGGCTAATGGCTCATTTACTGTAACGTTAAACAACAATCCCTTTGATAATGTTGACAAGGTAGTTATTACTTCAAATAGCGGCGGTTATTTTGATATATTTGATAGCTTCGTATTTAATACGGTTCCTGATATCACCCCTCCCACTGTCAGCTCTGTTAATTCCAGTACTGCAAATGGCACCTACAAATTAGGTGATGTTATAACTGTTCAAGTCAACTTCAGTGAAAATGTGAACGTGACTGGCACTCCGCAGTTGACGTTGGAGACAGGCTCGACAGACCGCACAATCAATTACACTAGTGGCACGGGTACAAGCACACTCAATTTTAGCTATACGGTGCAGGCAGGCGATACCAGTGCTGATCTGGACTATGTAACTACCAACTCACTTACGCTCAATGGTGGCACCATCAGAGATGCGGCAAGTAATAATGCAACTCTGACTCTAGCTTCACCCGGCGCGGCCAACTCTCTGGGAGTAAATAAAGCCCTGGTGATTGATGGTGTTGTGCCCACAGTGGCCTCGGCCAATTCCAGTACAGCCAATGGCACTTATAAAGTGGGCGATAACATCAGTATTCAAGTTAACTTTAGTGAAGTGGTGAATGTCACTGGTACGCCGCAATTAACCCTTGAAACAGGCACAACAGATCGAACGATTAATTATGCGAGCGGTAGCGGTTCAAGCACACTTACGTTTAGCTACACCATCCAGTCTGGTGATAACTCTTCCGATCTGGATTATGTCGCAACCACCTCATTGTCGTTAAATGGCGGTACCATTCGCGATGCGGCTACCAACAACGCAACCCTGACGCTGGCTTCACCCGGAACGGCTAATTCATTAGGCGCTAACAAAGCCTTGGTGGTGGATGGTGTCGTGCCCTCTGTGACCAGTACTGCCCCAAGTGGTGGAGCAGTATCCACTGATACCAGTGTTGATTTCACCGTGAACTTCAGTGAGTCTGTCAGCAATATTTCCACTGACGATTTCGCTTTGGGAACTACGGGTAGTGCAACAGGCACGATTGCTAGTGTATCTGCTGGTTCGGGCTCCAGTGTGACAGTGACGGTGAGTGGTATTACTGGCAATGGCACGATAAAGCTCAACCTGAATGGTTCCACCAATATTTCTGATCCGGCTGGCAATGCTGGCCCAGCAGCTTATACCAGTGGCACGCCCCATACGGTAGCCATTCCAACTGCACCGGATGCACCCACCATAGGGGTTGCAACAGCGGGTGATGGACAGGTTTCCGTCGCCTTTACTGCACCGTCCAATAACGGCGGCTCGGCGATTACTGGTTACACCGTGACATCCAGCCCTGATGGTATTACTGCTGGTGGTAATGGATTTACGTCTTCTCCGATAACAGTAACTGGCCTGACAAACGGCACCGCCTATACCTTTACGGTAACTGCGACCAATGCCATAGGCACCAGTGCAGCCTCCGCTACCTCTGGTTCCTCGACTCCGATGACTGATCAGACTATTACCTTTGCAAATCCCGGTGCACAGAACTTTGGTAGCAGTCCAACCCTGAGCGCAACTTCCACGTCGGGGTTAACCGTCAGTTTTAGTTCATCGACTACCGGGGTTTGTACGGTCAATAGCACAACATTGACATTTGTTACTGCTGGCTCTTGTACCATTGATGCTGATCAAGTCGGTGATGGCTCTACCCATGCGGCAACCACTGTCAGCAGAACCTTTACAGTAAATGCTGTGGTGCCTGGAGCTCCAACGATTGGCACTGCCACCGCTGGGGATACTCAGGCATCGATTAGCTTTATTGCACCCGCAAGTTTTGGCGGTGCTGCAATTACTGGCTATACAGCCACTGCCAACCCTGGCGGTGCTACTGGGACTGGTGCTGGCTCACCCATTACGGTTACTGGCCTGACAAATGGCGTGTCTTATACCTTTACGGTCACTGCGACCAACTCGGCGGGAACAGGTTCTGCCTCGGCTGCATCCAATTCCATTACGCCAGCGTCACCGCAAACTATTACCTTTGCTAACCCTGGCGCGCAAAGTTTTGGTACTTCGCCGATGTTGACAGCAACAGCTGATTCCGGTTTGACTGTCGCCTTTACTTCATCCACTACCAGTGTTTGTACGGTCAATAGCACAACATTGACATTTGTGACTGCTGGCTCCTGCACTATTAATGCGGACCAGCCTGGCAATTCTGCCTATCTACCTGCTCATCAAGTATCCCGGACCTTTACGGTTAATCCTGCCTTGCCTGGAGCGCCTACCAGTGTTGCTGCTATAGCTGGGGATACCCAGGCTAGTGTGTCCTTTACGGATCCTGTTAATACAGGTGGAACTTCCATTACCGGATATACTGTTAGTGTCAGTCCGCCTGATGTATTGCCAGTGAATGGGGTAGGTTCCCCTATTGTCGTGAATGGTTTAACCAATGGTCAGGCCTATACTTTTACTGTAAGGGCTGATAATGCGGCAGGTACTGGCCCAGCGTCAGTTGTATCAAACTCTATTACTCCCAAAGCAAGCCAGACCATTACTTTCAATAACCCCGGTGCGCAGAACTTTGGTTCGACGCCAACATTTAGCGCTACTTCAGATTCAGGTTTAACGCCAACTTTTACCTCATCCACAATGGGTGTTTGTGCCATCACCAATGATGGGGCTATGACCTTTTTGACAGTTGGTACCTGTACCATCAATGCAGACCAGTCTGGTAATGCCAGTTATTTGCCTGCGGCTCAGGTCAGTCGTTCCTTTATTGTGAGTGCAGTAGCCCCTGGTGCGCCAACCATTGGTACCGCGACAGCGGGTGATGCTCAAGCCTCAGTGAGTTTTACCGCTCCAGGATTTAGTGGTGGCGCGCCCATTAGTGGATATACCTTAGTCTCGATTCCTGGCGGCATTACTGCATCGGGCGGCTCTTCGCCCATTGTTATCTCTGGATTAACCAACGGTACTTCCTATTCATTTACTGTAGCTGCGACAAATTCGGCTGGTTTAGGTAGTGCCTCATCGGCGAGTAACACGGTAAAACCCAATGGCGCACCAGTCATTAATGGCACACCAACGTTAACCGTTAACCAAGGTGTGTCATACAGCTACACCTTGGTGGCGATGGACAGCGATGTGGGCGATAGTCTGACTCTCAGTGCGGTCACACTCCCAAGCTGGCTAAACTTTAATGCGGCGACGGGCGTGCTGAGTGGTACGCCAAGTAACGCGAACGTGGGCAGTCATGCGGTACTGTTACGCGCCACGGATGTGGATGGCTTGACGGCAGACCAAAGCTTTACGATAGTGGTGGCAAACGTAAACGATGCGCCGACTATCAGTTCGACGGCGTTAACGAGTGCAACCCAAGATGCGGCCTATAGCTACACCTTGGTGGCGATGGACAGCGATGTAGGTGACAGTCTGACTCTCAGCGCAGTCACACTCCCAAGCTGGCTGAGCTTTAATGCGGCGACAGGCGTGCTGAGTGGTACCCCGACTAACGCGAACGTGGGCAGTCATGCGGTGGTGCTACGTGCCACGGACGGGGATGGTCTGACGATTGACCAGAGCTTTACGATTGTGGTGACAAACGTCAACGATGCACCGACTATCAGCTCGACGGCGTTAACGAGTGCGACCCAGGATGCAGCCTATAGCTACACCTTGGTCGCAACAGACAGCGACGTGGGCGACAGTCTGACCTTAAGCGCAGTCACACTCCCAAGCTGGCTGAGCTTTAATGCGGCGACAGGCGTGCTGAGTGGTACCCCAACTAACGCGAACGTGGGCAGTCATGCGGTACTGTTACGCGCCACGGACGGGGATGGTCTGACGATTGACCAGAGCTTTACGATTGTGGTGGCAAACGTAAACGATGCGCCGACTATCAGTTCGACGGCGTTAACGAGTGCAACCCAAGATGCGGCCTATAGCTACACCTTGGTGGCGATGGACAGCGATGTAGGTGACAGTCTGACTCTCAGCGCAGTCACACTCCCAAGCTGGCTGAGCTTTAATGCGGCGACAGGCGTGCTGAGTGGTACCCCAACTAACGCGAACGTGGGCAGTCATGCGGTACTGTTACGCGCCACGGACGGGGATGGTCTGACGATTGACCAGAGCTTTACGATAGTGGTGGCAAACGTAAACGATGCGCCGACTATCAGTTCGACGGCGTTAACGAGTGCAACCCAAGATGCGGCCTATAGCTACACCTTGGTGGCGATGGACAGCGATGTAGGTGACAGTCTGACTCTCAGCGCAGTCACACTCCCAAGCTGGCTGAGCTTTAATGCGGCGACAGGCGTGCTGAGTGGTACCCCAACTAACGCGAACGTGGGCAGTCATGCGGTACTGTTACGCGCCACGGACGGGGATGGTCTGACGATTGACCAGAGCTTTACGATTGTGGTGACAAACGTCAACGATGCACCGACTATCAGTTCGACGGCGTTAACGAGTGCGACCCAGGATGCAGCCTATAGCTACACCTTGGTCGCAACAGACAGCGACGTGGGAGACAGTCTCACCTTAAGTGCCGTGACCTTACCAAGCTGGCTGAACTTTAATGCGGCGACAGGCGTGCTGAGTGGTACCCCAACTAACGCGAACGTGGGCAGTCATGCGGTGGTGCTACGTGCCACGGACGGGGATGGTCTGACGATTGACCAGAGCTTTACGATTGTGGTGGCGAACGTCAACGATGCACCGACTATCAGTTCAACGGCGTTAACGAGTGCAACCCAGGATGCGGCCTATAGCTACACCTTGGTAGCGACGGACAGCGATGTGGGCGACAGTCTGACCTTAAGCGCAGTCACACTCCCAAGCTGGCTGAGCTTTAATGCGGCGACAGGCGTGCTGAGTGGTACCCCAACTAACGCGAACGTGGGCAGTCATGCGGTACTGTTACGCGCCACGGATGTGGATGGCTTGACGGCAGACCAAAGCTTTACGATAGTGGTGGCAAACGTCAACGATGCACCGACTATCAGCTCGACGGCGTTAACGAGTGCAACCCAGGATGCGGCCTATAGCTACACCTTGGTAGCGACGGACAGCGATGTGGGCGACAGTCTGACCTTAAGCGCAGTCACACTCCCAAGCTGGCTGAGCTTTAATGCGGCGACAGGCGTGCTGAGTGGTACCCCAACTAACGCGAACGTGGGCAGTCATGCGGTGGTGCTACGTGCCACGGACGGGGATGGTCTGACGATTGACCAGAGCTTTACGATTGTGGTGGCAAACGTAAACGATGCGCCGACTATCAGTTCGACGGCGTTAACGAGTGCAACCCAAGATGCGGCCTATAGCTACACCTTGGTGGCGATGGACAGCGATGTAGGTGACAGTCTGACCTTAAGCGCAGTCACACTCCCAAGCTGGCTGAGCTTTAATGCGGCGACAGGCGTGCTGAGTGGTACCCCAACTAACGCGAACGTGGGCAGTCATGCGGTGGTGCTACGTGCCACGGACGGGGATGGTCTGACGATTGACCAGAGCTTTACGATTGTGGTGACAAACGTCAACGATGCACCGACTATCAGCTCGACGGCGTTAACGAGTGCGACCCAGGATGCAGCCTATAGCTACACCTTGGTCGCAACAGACAGCGACGTGGGCGACAGTCTGACCTTAAGCGCAGTCACACTCCCAAGCTGGCTGAGCTTTAATGCGGCGACAGGCGTGCTGAGTGGTACCCCAACTAACGCGAACGTGGGCAGTCATGCGGTACTGTTACGCGCCACGGACGGGGATGGTCTGACGATTGACCAGAGCTTTACGATTGTGGTGGCAAACGTAAACGATGCGCCGACTATCAGTTCGACGGCGTTAACGAGTGCAACCCAAGATGCGGCCTATAGCTACACCTTGGTAGCGACGGACAGCGATGTAGGTGACAGTCTGACTCTCAGCGCAGTCACACTCCCAAGCTGGCTGAGCTTTAATGCGGCGACAGGCGTGCTGAGTGGTACCCCAACTAACGCGAACGTGGGCAGTCATGCGGTACTGTTACGCGCCACGGACGGGGATGGTCTGACGATTGACCAGAGCTTTACGATTGTGGTGACAAACGTCAACGATGCACCGACTATCAGTTCGACGGCGTTAACGAGTGCAACCCAAGATGCGGCCTATAGCTACACCTTGGTAGCGACGGACAGCGATGTAGGTGACAGTCTGACTCTCAGCGCAGTCACACTCCCAAGCTGGCTGAGCTTTAATGCGGCGACAGGCGTGCTGAGTGGTACCCCAACTAACGCGAACGTGGGCAGTCATGCGGTACTGTTACGCGCCACGGACGGGGATGGTCTGACGATTGACCAGAGCTTTACGATTGTGGTGACAAACGTCAACGATGCACCGACTATCAGTTCGACGGCGTTAACGAGTGCGACCCAGGATGCAGCCTATAGCTACACCTTGGTCGCAACAGACAGCGACGTGGGCGACAGTCTCACCTTAAGTGCCGTGACCTTACCAAGCTGGCTGAACTTTAATGCGGCGACAGGCGTGCTGAGTGGTACCCCAACTAACGCGAACGTGGGCAGTCATGCGGTGGTGCTACGTGCCACGGACGGGGATGGTCTGACGATTGACCAGAGCTTTACGATTGTGGTGGCAAACGTTAACGATGCACCAACCATCAGCTCAACCGCACTCACCAGTGCCACTCAAGATGCGGCATACAGCTACACCTTGGTCGCGACGGACAGTGATGTGGGCGACAGTGTCACGTTAAGTGCCGTCACACTCCCAAGTTGGCTGAGCTTCAATGTGGCGACGGGCGTCCTGAGTGGTACCCCAAGTAACGCTAACGTGGGCAGTCATGCGGTATTGCTACGCGCCACGGATGTGGATGGTTTAACCGCAGACCAGAGTTTTACGATTGTGGTGGCTAATGTTAACGATGCGCCAATTGCGACCAATCAGACTGTGACTCTTGAGGAAGATAGTTCGCTGATGATCACGCTTGCCGCTGAGGATGTCGATAATGATCCTCTGACCTATGAGATCACCGCGCAACCTGCCTCTGGTACCTTAGAGCAACATGGTAGTGTCTGGCTCTATACGCCTGAGAAGGATTTTAATGGTACTGATTCTATTGGCTTTATTGCTAAAGATGCAGAGTTAAGCTCAGAGCCTGCGACTGTCACCATTACGGTTACGCCAGTGAACGACGATCCTCAAGCTGTCGATGACAGCTATACCTTAACCAGTACCCCCAATGACACCTATACACTGACCGTATTGGCAAATGATGTGGATGTTGATGGGGACACCCTAACGATTGATGGCGCTGCTGCAGATATTGGCAGTGTGCAAATCACCTCAGATGGGCTCAGTTTTACCGCGCCCGAGGCTTATGTGGGGCCTGTGGCTCTGCGTTATACCATCAGCGATGGTCACAAAGGGCGGGCAACCGCCAAAGTGAATGTGCTGATTGAAGGCACTGACTCAGCGAGTCAACCCGTGATCACTCTACCTGATGATGTTGAGGTGAATGCGACTGGCCTGTTTACGCGGGTGAAACTCGGTTTTGCCAAGGCGGTTGACCGTAATGGCCATCCATTGCCTGTGTCGCTGGTGAATAAGAGCTTGTTCTTCGCCCCTGGCAACTACTTAGCCTATTGGCAGGCAGTGGATGGCGAGGGTAATAAGGCGATTAAAGCGCAGAAAGTCAAAGTCAATCCATTGATTTCACTGAGCAAAGATCAAGTGGTAGCCGAAGGTAACCAAGTGACTGTGAGTGTTCATCTCAATGGTGAGGCGCCGAGTTATCCGCTGAGTATTCCATTCACAGTATCCGGTTCAGCCGATAGCAGCGACCATGATTTGGTTGATGGTGTTGTCGAGATAACCTCGGGACAGATGGCGGAAATCCACTTTACTACCCTGAATGATGGTGTGACCGAAGGGGATGAAGAGGTGCTTATCAGCCTAGATCCAAGCTTGAATCTTGGTAGTAAGCAGCAGACCCAAGTTGTGATTACCGAAGCTAATATTGCACCACAGGTCAGTTTGGCGGTGACTCAAGCTGGCCAGCAGCAAGTCATTGTCGCGCAAAATAGCGGTGATGTGCATATCCGTGCCACAGCATCCGATGCCAATGAGCAAGATACATTAACGCTGACGTGGGCAAGCGGCGCGCTAAGTTTGCAAGCGGATTCGACAGGCATGGCATTCTCTCCAGCAGCGGTGACTCCGGGGATTTATCCCGTGAGCCTAACTGCCACCGATGATGGTTCGCCTGTGCTGTCTAGTACCGAAACAGTGTACATCGTAGTGCGTCCAAGTTTAGCCGCATTGACGAGTGCCGATACGGATGGCGATTTAATCCCCGATGTTCAAGAAGGCTATAGCGATAGCGATAGCGATGGTATTCCGGATTATTTGGATGCGAATAACGACTGTAATGTGATGCCTGAAGGTGAATTGCAGCCAGTTTACTTCTTGGCCGAAGGGCAGGCGGGCGTCTGTTTACGTTTAGGGAATATTGCCCTAAGACGTGGGCAGAGCGGCATGCAGCTACAACCTGAAGTCGTGACTGAAGATGCTTTAGCAGCCAATGTTGGTGGTATTTTCGACTTTATCGCGACGGGCCTACCACAACAGGGCCAAAGCTATAGCTTAGTATTACCACAACGCTCGCCCGTTCCTGCGAATGCCGTCTATCGCAAGTTCAATGCTCAAGCGGGCTGGCGAGACTTTGTGATTGATGCAAACAACACTGTTGCCAGTACCGAAGGTGAGCGTGGTTTCTGCCCTCCACCGGGGGATAGCCGTTGGACGCCGGGATTAACCGAAGGCCATTGGTGTGTGCAGTTAACCATCGAAGACGGCGGCCCTAACGATGATGATGGTGTGGCTAACCGTACTATTGTTGACCCAAGTGGCGTGGCTGTGATGCTCAATGGTAACCACTTGCCCGTCGCCAATCCCGACTCGGCAGCAATTGCCTGGAACCAAAGTATCGATGTGAACGTGCTTGCCAACGATACGGATAGTGATGGGGATAGTTTGAGCATCACTCAAGTGATTAGTGAGTTTGGTACTGCCACAGTGTTAGCGGACCAACGGATCAGTTACACGCCGGCGGCAGACTTTATCGGCACCGATGTGTTGGTATATAGCATTACCGATGGCAAAGGTGGTACGGCAAGTAGTGAGTTGACGATAGTGGTAAATGGCAACACAGCACCTGTGACTGTCGACGATAGCGCCGCCACCGATGATCGCACCAGCTTGCTTATCGACGTGCTGAGTAATGACACCGATGTGGATGGTAATACGTTGACTCTGTTAAGTGCGACGGCTCAACAAGGCGCCGTGACTATCGAAGCGAATAAACTGCGCTATATCCCTAAAACAGGATTCGATGGCGTGGATACCGTGACCTATAGGATTAGCGACGGCCAAGGTGGTGAAGCGACAGGACAAGTGCTTATCACAGTGAAAGCCTATCAAGAGGTCATTATCGATAATAAGTCAGGAGGTGGCAGTATGACCTTATGGGGGTTGGCATTCATCTTAGCGTGCGCCATGTTGCGCCGCCGAGAGTTACAGCGATTTGCTTTAGGCAGCCTGTTATTGCTCAGTGTGACGCAACAGGCACAGGCAACAGACTGGTATGTTGAGGGTTTCATTGGCCAAGCGCAGGCCGATAAAACTCTGCCTGAGTTGAACGTCCAAGTCGGAGAGGGACAGCTCATCAACGTCGATGACTCGGATACCGCATTTGGGGTGAGTCTGGGTTATCAATGGACGCCGACCGTAGCGTTAGAACTGGGCTATGCAGATTTTGGTGAAGGAAGCGCGAAAATTAAGGGCGCAACTTTAACGCCGGAGCAATACCATGAGTTGGTGAAAACCGTCACCCCAGTGCTTGCCGATGGGGTCATGTTGGGCCTGAGATTCACCCTACTGCAGCATCAAGGTTGGCGCTTTGAAGTACCCGTTGGCTTGTTCCATTGGCAAGCCGATATTAGCAGTACCATGGGCAATACCAGGATCAAGACTGATTTGGATGGTACTGATTGGTATGCGGGAGTGCGTTTTAGTTACCAATTTAGTGATGCTTGGTCCGTGGGTTTAGGTTATCAATACATAGATATCGAACCGAATGATCTATTGAGTTATCAACTCAATTTGCGCTATCAGTTTTAGCGTATGTATACATCAAAAGGGGCTTAGCCCCTTTTTTGTTGGTGAATTTTCGCGGTAAAAAGCGAAAAGTTTTAACCGTTTCTCCTTTGTCTTGGCTGAGTATGTGATTTAAATCCCGTGGCTTGGGTGGTGGTCTTTGGAATAGCCGCACTAAATTCAGGTTGTAGATTAAAGACAGGATAGTAAGATTGTCACTTATCCTAGTTAGTTTGTTGCTATTTTTATCCAGGGGCAGTTATGTCGCAGCGGCACCATAAGCCGGAAATCTTACATACCGAAGTTGTCGCTAAGAGCCGCTTGTTTCAAATTGAACAGGTTCATCTTAAATTCTCCAACGGTGTCGAGCGCCAGTATGAGCGGATGAAGGGGGGTAGCCGAGGCGCTGTGATGGTGGTACCCATTCATCAAGGCAACATGCTGTTAGCCCGTGAATATGCCGCTGGAACAGATAATTACGAGCTAGGTTTTCCTAAGGGATTAATCGACCCTGGTGAGCAAGCTATCGAGGCGGCCAATCGAGAATTACAGGAAGAGATCGGTTTTGGGGCGCGTAAACTGACACTGTTGAAAGAACTTAGTCTTGCGCCGGGTTATTTCTCTAGCAAGATGCAAATTTTCATCGCAGAAGATCTATATGAAAGCCGCCTAGAAGGCGATGAGCCTGAACCCATAGATGTAGTGCCTTGGGCGTTGGCCGAGTGGGAAGCGTTACTCGATAATAGCGATTTTTCCGAATCTCGTAGTGTGAGCGCATTGTTTTTAGCGCAGAAACACCTACAACTTAAATAATCTTTTTCGTTAAAGCGTTCAGCAACTGAGTGCTTGTAAATCATTCGCGAAGTTTGCGATTGGAGTGGTTATGAAGCCAGAAGAGTTAATCGACGAGGTGATTGCGATAGCAACGGATGCGGGTCGCACTATTCGTGAGATTTACCTCAAGGGTAATTTTGAACGAGAAACCAAGTCTGATAATACCCCTGTCACCTCGGCGGACCTAGCGGCGAATCAGCTGATTTGTGAGCGCTTAGCCGCATTGACACCCGATATTCCTATCCTGTCCGAAGAGGCTGCCGATATTCCCCTAAGCGTGCGCGAAGGCTGGAAACGTTATTGGTTAGTCGATCCTCTCGATGGCACGGGGGAGTTTATTGCGGGCAGTGGTGACTTTTCGGTGATCATCGCGCTGGTGGAGCACAATCGTCCGGTAATGGGTGTTGTGTATGTGCCGATGACGCAGGTGTGTTATTACGCCATTGCGGGCTTAGGCGCCTATAAACGCACCGATAAGCAGGAAGTGCGTATCAGTAGTCGGCAAATTCAGCATCGTGAGCAAGTTTCTCTTAGGTTAGCTGTGAGTCGTCGTCAGGATCCCCAATCCGTGTTGACCCTGTTCAATCAGCCTAAGCATTGTGAGTTGGTGGTCATGGGCGGTGCGGCCCTGAAGAGTTGTCTGGTTGCCGAAGGGCGCGCCGATTGCTATGTGCGAGTCGGGCCAACGGGGGAGTGGGACACCGGTGCCGCGCAGATCATTATTGAGGAAGCGGGTGGCCAGCTCATGGATACCGAGCTGCAACCTTTAACCTACAACGAGCGTGAGACGCTTGAAAATCCTAACTTTATTGTTGTTGGTGCGCCCAATTTAGAGTGGGATAAAATTTTAATTGGTGAATAGTTTTACATGCAGTCGATTCGTCCAGTATTAAAGTCAGAGTTAGCCGATGTTTTTCAACTCGAACAGGCTATCTTTGGCGATCATTGTTATCCCGACTTTTTCTTCCGTCAGGGATTTGATTGTTGGCCTGAGCAGTTTCTGGTTGCCGTAGATGATGGCGGGGAGCTGTTAGGCTATTTGCTCTGCGCTCAAAGTAGCGACCCTGCCTGTATGTGGATTCTCTCCGTAGCAGTGAGTGAGCAAGCCCGCGGCCAAGGTATTGGTAAACAATTAATCCAGCAATGTTTAACCCAACTACCGTCTCAGGTTAAGCGGGTGGATTTAACCGTCGATCCCCATAATCCTGCCCATGGTTTATATCAGCGTTTAGGATTTGTCGATACCGCCTTCGAAGCGGACTATTTTGGCGCCGGGGCCGATAGAGTCGTGATGAGTTATCACTGCTGCTAGGTAAAAGTTCAACCTCGAAATGGCGCCCTCGATTGAGGGCGCCATTTTTTATGCGTTGAAAGTTAAATTCCTTCCAAGGTTCCCATCGAGCGATTACCTCAAAGTTAGCCCTTCTTCCCTCATTTTTATGCCTTTTATTTCATGCTGTACGCAAAATAAACTTATTTTGAACGTTGTTTTTTTATTTTTTAGGCTGTTAATCTCACTGCATTCAACAGGGAGTGAGACCTATGGCGAGACGCAAAGAACATAGTCATGATGAGATTCGTGCTATGGCAATAGAAGCGGCAATGGCGCTGCTGCAACAGCAAGGGACACAGGAGCTGAGTTTGCGCAAGATTGCTAGCCAGATTGGCTATGTGCCGAGTACCTTAATCAATATCTTTGGTAGCTATAACTACCTTCTATTAGCCGTTTCTGAGGCAACGTTGCAGGCACTGATGCATGAGCTCTCCGAGGTAAATGCTGAGAATAGTCGCAATCAAATCATTAGCATGGCGCAAAAATACGCTGAGTTTGCCCATGCACAGCGCCAATGTTTTAAGTTGGTATTTGAACTGCAGCTACTCGACTCAGAACCTTTGCCCGAATCCCAAGGCCAGCTTATCGCAGGTTTATTCAGGTTAATTGAACGTGAGTTAGCCCTGTTGTTCCCCCATAAAACTGCTGAGCAGCAACTCCAAATGAGCCGAGTACTCTGGGGCGGCATCCACGGCCTCACTGCCTTATCACTGGATAATAAATTGTTTGCCGATACGGCATCTTTACCCGCTTTGTTAGAGAGTCATGTGACAGGGTATTTACAGGGAATGGGTTATCAGAGGGAAGAGTCATGCTGCTAACAAAACGTTTTTTACCGTATTTTGCTACCCAATGCCTTGGGGCACTTAACGACAATATCTATAAAAATGTGTTGTTGCTGCTGGTTACCTTCAGTCAAGTCAACGACTTACCTATTAGTGTCGACATGTTTGTCAATTTGGCTGCAGGGGTCTTTATCCTGCCGTTTTTCCTATTTTCGGCCCATGCAGGCGTGGTGGCCGACAATATGGATAAGGCCAAACTTATCCGTCGCTTAAAACTGCTCGAAGTCATCATTATGTTCAGCGCCGCCGCGGCCATCGTGAGCGAAAATTACATGATGATGTTATTACTGCTGTTTTTAACCGGTAGTCAGTCAGCCTATTTTGGCCCGGTCAAGTATTCCCTCCTACCTCAAGCCTTAAAAGAGGATGAGTTAGTGGCGGGCAATGCCTGGGTTGAGATGGGGACGTTTTTGTCTATCTTGATTGGTACCTTGAGTGCTGGGATTTTGGTGTCTGAAAACAATGCCACCCTATGGTCGGCCATCACGGTCGCGAGCCTTGCCTTGGCGGGGTATTTATCTAGCCGCGCGATCCCAGCTTTACCGCCGCAGGGCACAGTAGAGAAAATCCAATTTCGCCCATTATCAGGCACTTGGCGCACCATAAAGAAGGCACGTCAAACGCCTTCGATTTGGATGGCCATCCTCGCCATTAGCTGGTTCTGGTTTTTGGGTGCCACATATCTGACCCAGTTCCCTAACTTTGCCAAGCTGCACCTGCACTCTGGCGCGACTGTGGTGTCGCTTCTACTGGGGATGTTCTCTATCGGGATTGCGGTGGGCTCCTTTGTCTGTGAGCGTTTTTCCTTTGGCCATGTGGAGTTAGGTTTGCTGCCCTTTGGGGTGCTCGGGTTAACTGTGTTTGGTGTGGACTTACTTTGGGCGATTCCGCCAGCACCAGCGGATGCGCAGTTTGTTTATGGCTTACACTCCTTTATTGCCGAGCCGAAGCATTATCGAGTGATGTTGGACTTCTTTATGATTGGTGTCAGCGGTGGTCTGTTTATTGTGCCTCTGTATGCCTTTATTCAAGCGCGCTCCGCTAAGGGAGAGTGTGCGCAAGCGATTGCCGCGAATAACATTATGAACTCGCTCTTTATGGTGGCGTCGGCGCTGTTGTCTATGCTGCTGCTTGGAGTGGTGGGCTGGAGTATTCCACAGTTGTTCCTGCTGCTGGCGGTGATGAACTTTGTGGTTGCGCTTTACGTGTATTCGCAGGTGCCTGAGTTTACACAACGATTTATCAGTTACTTACTCAGCCATGTGATGTATCGGGTGACTGTGACTGGGCGAGAAAAGATCCCTAAAGAAGGCGCTGGCATCATAGTCTGTAACCATGTGAGCTATGTGGATGCGTTGATCATTATGGGAGCCTCGACCCGGCCGATTCGTTTCGTGATGGATAAATCTATCAGTGAAATCCCAGTGCTGAAATACCTGTTCCGCCATGCAGGAGTAATCCCGATTTGTTCGCCGCGTCAGAGTGAGGCAACTTACAATCAAGCCTTTGAATCGATTCATGAGGCGTTAGCGGATGGCGAATTGGTGTGTATTTTCCCCGAAGGTCGTTTAACCCCCGATGGTGAACTCGGCGAGTTTCGCCCCGGTATAGATAAAATCCTCGCTCGCGATCCCGTGCCGGTGATCCCTATGGCGCTCAATGGACTGTGGGGTTCTTACTTTAGTCATAAAGATGGCCATGCATTGACTACTATGCCGAAACGCTTCTGGTCCAAGGTATCGGTGGATATTGATGGCCCTATTCTGGGAGCGTCCACTAGTCGCGCAAATCTACGGCAGCAAGTTGTAAACCTACTTGCTTTACGAAATTGAGATATGGTGTAATCCTTCAGTTAAAAAAGTTACATATAGATAACAATTTAAATGTTGGAGTTTGGTCATGAAAAAGGGATGCTATATAGGCGCTTTGGTACTTGTGCTAAGTGGGTGTGGAGGGTCTGGTGATTCAAACTCAGATGACTCCGATGGAGGAAATCCTACATCACCTCGACTCACAATGGATGTCGAGAGCACAGCGTCAATGTGTAATATAAGAGAAAAGAAAGCAGGTGTTGATGTGATTGTTCATCGACGTGACGGTAGTATTTTGAACTCTTATAAGAGTGATGCGCAGGGACATGTCGATGTCCCTTGGTCTAGTGAAGCATCACATTTAACGGTCGCGGCACAAGAGTTTGTGAATGGTAGCTCTTCTTGGCGGATCCAGACAGATTTAAATGCTAAAGCCAGTGATTATGGTATATATCGATTTACCGATGAAAATTTAAATAATGGTTGTGACTGTAGTGATGTCAATTTAGATACAAGCGAGATAGCTACTGTTTATAGTAACTACTATCTTTATGGTAATAATGCTTATATCAATCCAGCGCTCACCAATAATCCATTGCATGTGTGTAAGCGTGACAATAAATTCGCGCCGGTGAACTTTATATTAATTCCTAAGCAGGGTGGTATTGCTGCTTATGCAGCTAGTATAGATCCCAATGAGCTTGATTTATCGCAAGTTATTTCACTTTCAAGCAGTATGTTTGAAGGGGCGAGTCATGAGGGTACTTTGCTCAATGTAGATGTGAATAGCAGTAACTATTTTTTACGTAGTTATTCTGAAACAGAATACGGTCGACAAAATTGGATTTCATGGCCTACAAGAGAAGTTCAGCTATTCCCCGAGCTTTTTAATCGCAATCTCGTGTCTGCATCACAACAAATCGATCTCGGTGGAAATGATATTGGAACTATGAGTTATGTCGGATTAACTCGGAGAGCCGTTGCAGATGTTTCAAATAACTTAAGCTTAAATTTACCATTAAATGAAAATCTAATGCTAAGTGAAGTTACACGCTTAATGAGTACAATTGGTAATGCAGGAAGTACAAATTATGACTTCAGTTTCAACGCTAATCGTATGCAAGGGGTGCAGGTAACCTTATCGCAAAGCAATGATTACTGGTCTATTTCAGGCCCGCTGAAGGGTTCTATTCCTGATTTAGATTTGCCTGCGCACCTACAAGCGGCCTTTGATGATTCGTCGATGACATCGATGAGTTTCTATGTATGGGGTTATAGTGGTATGGCTGATTTATATGATTTACGCTCTGAGCTGAGTAAGTCTAGCCGCAGCACTAATTCTATACGTTCGACTAAATTTGACAATTACGACTACGAAGATATCACTATTTCAACGTATTAGTTTTGCAGGAAAAGCACCGCTGTACGCCATTGTGCGGCGGTGTATTTTCTATTTTTATTAATAGTTATCCAGCCACTCATGCATGGCTTGGTGACTTCCCCTAAACAGAATATTGCCGGCTTTCTTTTGCAATTGGTATTCGTACATGGGGTCGTAATACTTGTGCAGTAGCAGGCTTATCCAGGCCATATGTTGTGAGGTTTGGTTTTGATTGAGTTGCTGCGACAGTGCTTGTTGCATCATGTCTTGCAACTCTTGATATTGCTTACCGCCAAGACGTTTGCGAATGCTGCCAAGACTCTGTAATAGGTAGTGGCTAAAGGCTTCGAAACCTGCCTCTAAGCCGAGACGTTCGCTAAATCCTAGATGCATTTTATGAACGTATTCATCGAGTAAACGAGTTAGCCTGATGTCATCGTCTTCTTCGAGTACCACAATATCGGCCGTCTGCATTGCGCTATAAAAGCTTTGCGGCAGCGCCGAGCGGCCAATCAAAAAGCTTTCATCCTCGAGCAACAAACAGGCGTGATTGCCTAATTGATGCCGAAGCAGGGCAATGGCGAGCTGATTTTCAAAGTTAATTTGTGTCGGTTGTGGGTCGATGTTTTTACCAAAGCTCGAGCCTCTGTGATTGGCAATGCCTTCGAGATCGATTGCTTCTTTACGCAGTCTTAAAAAATCGGTTTTACCGCTTCCCGTCATACCGCTCAGGCTTAGCAAAGGTTGCTGACTTGGCGCCGTCTCAATGACACCAATTAAATATTGGCGCATGCCTTTGTAGCCGCCCTGTACATAAGGCGCGGTAACGCCTGCCTCTTGCAGCCATTGCTGAGTTAATTGTGAGCGTAGCCCGCCGCGAAAGCAGTAAAGATAAGCTTCTGGGTTTGCAGATAAAAAGTTTAACCAAGCATCAATACGCTGCTGTTTTACCACGCCATGCACGAGGGAATGGCCCAAGGCTATCGCGGCTTGCTGTCCTTGCGCTTTGTAGCAAGTGCCGACCTTTTCCCTTTCCTTATCAACCATTAACGGCAGATTTACCGAGGAAGGAAAAGCGCCGCGGTCAAACTCGATTGGCGCCCTTAAGTCGATTAATGGCTGCCCAGCGATAAAGATATCGTGATATTGCTGGGCGGGGATGAGCTTAGTTGTCATTAACACAGCACCACATTGGCGGTGGAGGTGGGCGTTTCTAGCGAGCCAATACAGATAGGCTCAATTTGATGGGCATTAAGTAGCGCCACCAGTTCCGCTTCGGCCTCACTCGACACTGCCACTAGCAAGCCACCACTGGTTTGTGGGTCACACAAAATGGCTTTTTGATGATCGGTAAGTGTGGGTAAGTGTTCGCCATAACTGTCGTAGTTACGATGGGTGCCACCGGGAATACAGCCTTGCGCTAGATAGTCGAGGGCGCGCGGTAAGAGTGGCACGGCATCCAGATTAAGTTTAGCGGTGAGCTTAGCGCCTTGGCATACTTCCAGTAGATGGCCTGCAAGCCCAAAACCTGTGACATCGGTGAGGGCGTTCACGCCTTTAATCTTAGCGATTTTGGCGCCTATGCTATTGAGCTGGCACATGGCATTTACTGCAATTTGGCTATCTTCATCTTTGAGCTTCTTCTGCTTTTGTGCCGTGGTGAGAATGCCAATACCGATAGGTTTAGTGAGATACAAGCGATCGTCCGCTTTTGCGGTATCGTTTTGTTTTAAATCTGTGAGGGCGATTTGCCCTGTGACCGCAAGGCCAAAGATTGGCTCAGGCGCATCGATACTGTGACCACCGGCTAACATTATCCCAGCTTCCATACAGGCTTGACGGCCGCCATCAACCACTTGCTGTGCAATCTCGGCGGGGAGTTTGTTCACTGGCCAGCCTAGAATCGCAATCGCCATCATGGGCGTGCCACCCATGGCATAGATATCACTAATGGCATTGGTGGCGGCGATACGGCCAAAGGTAAAGGGATCATCTACGATAGGCATAAAAAAGTCGGTAGTGCTGATAATGCCGATTTCATCGTTGAGCTTATAAACGGCTGCATCATCACGGCTTTGATTGCCAACCAACAGGTTAGGATCGGTAAATACAGGCAGCTGCGAGGCAAGAATCGTAGTCAGTACTTTAGGGGAAATTTTACAGCCGCAGCCGGCACCATGACTATATTCTGTGAGTTTAATGCTATCGGCGGAAGATACAGCGGAATTCGACATGAGCCCTACATCCTGTAAAAAGTGATTGAGGCATCATCATAATAGGATACGGCCACCATGCAAGGCGGCCGTATGATTTTTACCGAGAATTGTGGTCTAGCTATAACTTGCCGTGAGGCTCTTCCAGCTTTTTTGCTGAGTGAGGAATCGTGTCTTCAATTCTTCGACTTGCAGTAACAACTGTTGATCGACCAGTTGTTTACGCTTGGCGTCTAACAGTGCCTTTTTTGCCTGATAGTATTCGAGTAAATGCTCCTTCATTAACTCGTATTCCTGTTGGATTTTCTCAATCACTTCATCGGCATTGGGCAGATGGACCACTTTATTTTTGGCATGCAGCAGTTGCATCTGCAGGCGTGCGCTCTCAATTCGTTCCTGTGGACTGGTGCGTAGGTCTTTGGCTAAGCCAACCCAAGATAAACCCTTAATCAACCACTTAGTCGGATCGTAATGCCACCACTTAATACCGTTACGGTAATCGTTTTCGAAGATATGGTGGAAATTATGGTAACCCTCACCGTAGGTCAACATCGCCAGAAAACCGTTGTCACGGGCGGTGTTTTTATCGGTATAGGGTTGGCTGCCCCACACGTGGGCGAGGGAATTGATAAAGAACGTGCAGTGATGCACAACGACTAAGCGCAGTAATCCCGCCATCAGCAACATGCCAGCGATATTGCCAGTGAACCAGCCAAGTAGCGCGGGCAGACCAATATTCATCAGAATCACGAGGGCGAGATAGTGCTTGTGTTGCCACATCACGATTCGGTCGTTCTGCAAATCACGCACGTTTTGGTAGTCATGGTAACGTTGAGCTTGGTATTCGCGCAGCATCCAACCGATATGGCTGTACCAGAAACCCATGTTAGCCGAGTAGGGATCTTTATCATTGTCATCGACATGCTTATGGTGCACGCGATGATCGGATGCCCAATGTAATGCACTGTTTTGTAATGCTAATGCACCGCCAAGCGCGTAGAGGAAACGTACCGCAGGGTGAGCTTTATAGGCCTTGTGCGACCAGAGTCTATGGTAACCCGCTGTGATCGACAGACCACTTGCAAAGGCTAACACCACAAAAGCAATCCATTCGCTGGCGCCATAACCGTGGGTTAGGCCATACCAAGGAACGAGGATAACTGCACTGAGGAAGGTGAGGCTAAAGAGGATGACATTTAGCCAGATGATAGGGGGTTTATTCATTATAGTTTCCAATATCCGCATTTGAGCGTACAACTGTAAGCTAATTTAGCCTAGCAATCTTGTTTGGTCAAGGTGGATGGGGCTGTGTTTCAGACGCAAAAGCGGTATTATCGCGTCATTACATTCAGTTAGCGGATTGAATAATGGGTATTCGTGCACAGCAAAAAGAGAAAACTCGGCGGGCATTAGTCGATGCGGCGTTTAACCAGCTCAGTGCTGAGCGAAGTTTCTCTAGCTTAAGCTTGCGTGAGGTGGCGAGGGAAGCCAACATTGCGCCCACATCCTTTTATCGTCATTTTAAGGATATGAATGAGCTTGGGTTGACCATGGTCGACGAAGGCGGGCTCACCCTAAGACAGATGATGCGAAAGGGGCGACAACGTGCCGAAGCCGGGGGCAGTGTGATCCGCATTTCTGTGGATACCTTTATGGAAGTACTTGATTCTAATCCAAACGTTTTCAGAATCTTATTACATGAGCGTTCAGGGACTTCGGCGGCCTTCCGCGCGGCGGTAGCCCGTGAGATTGAACATTTTATCTCTGAACTGGCCCATTACACCGAAGCGACGGCGGGCCGCACGCCTATACTGGCCAGAGCACAGGCAGAAGCGCTCGTGACCTTAGTGTTTAACGCCGGAGCGTCGGCACTGGATATGAAGCGTGCCGATCGTAAAGTGCTTGCCGATCAACTGGTGATGCAATTACGTATGGTGGCGAAGGGCGCCGAAGCCTTACAACATAAGGTTGAGCATCGTTAAGTGAAATTGTGATTTAACCCAAAAATAAAGGAGCCATTGGCTCCTTTATTTTTAGGTACATAGAGTCGCTTAACGACGCTCAAGCAGTACACCTGTTTCCATATGATCGGTATAAGGGAACTGATCAAACAGGGCAAAACGGGTGACTTTATGAGTCTGATTTAATTGCTGCAAATTGTCTTTCAAGGTGTCGGGATTACAAGAGATATACAGGATCCGCTCATAACCTCGCACTAACTCCAACGTGGCAGGGTCGATACCTGCTCGTGGTGGGTCGACAAAAATGGTGTTGCAGACATAGCTATCCAGATCTATGCCTTCTAAGCGTCTAAAGCTGCGCTTTTTCGCCATCGCATCGCTAAATTCTTCCGCCGACATACGGATAATCTGCAGATTATCGATATTGTTGACTTCGATATTGTACTGGGCAGCATCGACTGAAGGTTTAGCCAACTCGGTTGCGAGCACGCGATTAAAGTTTTGTGCCAGCGCGATGGAGAAGTTGCCATTACCACAGTAAAGCTCCAGTAAATCCCCTTGGCTATTTTGAGTCACGTCGATAGCCCACTCCAGCATCTTGATAGCCACTTTGGCATTTGGCTGGGTAAAGCTGTTTTCGATTTGTTTGTAATGGAAAACTTTGTCATTCACTTGCAGTGACTCAACCACGAAGTCTTTATCTAAATCGATTTTCTGTTTGCGCGCACGGCCAATGATATTGACCTTAAATTGGCTACTCAATCTGGCTTTAAGTGCAGCGGCTTCGCTGCGCCATTGATCATCAAGCTGTCTGTGATACAGCAGTGACACTAAAATCTCACCACTGAGCGTTGATAAAAAATCAACTTGGAAGAGTTTATGGCGTAGGCTGTGGTTCGGTTTTAACTCGGTGATCAGAGCCGCCATCATCTGATTGATTAAGGCACTCGCGGGTAAGTATTGATCGCAACGAACTTTGTCGTTCAATACTTTATCGAACATGTAATAGTATAAATCGTCGCCCTCGTGCCATACGCGAAACTCGGCGCGCATCCGATAGTGGGCAGGTTCTGAGGCAAACACTTCAACACTCGGTGTCTCAAATTGGGCAAAGGCTTGCTCTAGCTTGATACGCTTTGCCGTTAGTTGCGCATCATAGGTCGTGGGATCCATTGCTGCTAAGTTCATTGTCGATTCACCGTGGCTGTAAATTGGGGCGCAAATTTTATACTAGGTGACACGAATGTCCAGCATCTTGGTTTTGCGGTTTGAGCAAAGCTGTGGGAAAATCCGCCCGCGCATGGGGCAACGAATTAACTGGAGACGGGCTTGTCGCAACCAATATTAGTATTCGATTCTGGCATCGGCGGTCTATCCGTATTGGCCGAAATTCGCAAACTGCTCCCACATCACGATTACTGCTATTTATTCGATAATGCCAGATTGCCCTATGGCGAATTGGAAGAGCAGGAACTTATCTCGGGTTGTGTTGCGCTCATCGACCAAGTTGTCGAGCGTACCCACGCTGCCATTGTTGTCGTAGCTTGCAATACCGCGAGTACTGTTGTGCTGCCCGCGCTGCGTGCCACTCTATCTATTCCTGTGGTGGGCGTTGTCCCCGCCATTAAACCCGCGGCGCAGTTATCTAAAAGTAAGCGTATTGGTTTGCTGGCCACTCCTGGTACGGTCAAGCGTCACTATACCTACGAACTCATTAGCCAATTTGCCGATGATTGCCACGTTGAGCTGTTCGGATCTTCCGAATTAGTGCTAATGGCCGAACAGAAGATTGCTACCGGCCAATTAGATATGGTGCGGTTAACACAGGTGCTATCACCAATAGTCGAAGCGGACTTAGATGTTTTGGTGCTTGGATGTACTCACTTCCCCATGCTGCGTGATGAACTGCAACAGGTATTAGGCCAAGGTGTCACCTTGCTCGATTCTGGAGAGGCTATCGCCAAGCGAGTCAAAACCTTGTTGGCTGAGACTAAGAGTGATGAGCAAGTTCAGGAAGAAGACGCGCACAGTAATTTACTTATGCAGGCGTTTTATACTAAAGCAGAAATCAGTGAGGGATTAGCGACCACGTTAGTCGATTGTGGCTTTTCAACCCTAGAGCGAATCACCACAATCAACTCAAACGGATAAATTAACGCGGATTATTCATCGGTACCTGTACGGTCGGCAGCTTCCGAATCTTGAGTCTTCGCTTCTCTAACCTTTAAGGTTCTTTCTTGGAAGTTGAAATCGTTCAACTTGACCATCGCCTTTTGAGCTCCCGCCTCGGACATTTCCACAAAGCCAAACCCTTTACGACGACCCGTTTTACGATCACGTACTAAACGTACTGAGTTGACGGGGCCGAACTCACCAAACAGAACCTTCACTTCACCCTCATGGACACGATAAGGCAAGTTGCCTACATAGAGTGTCATGGTCGGGCCAACATATTGCTCATCTGCACCTTGAGCTTGGTTTGTCTCTGGGACAAATTTAAAAACGAGAGTAGTAATGATAACGCCAGCAACAAAAGCGATGTACGCAGGTAATGTAGTTGCAAATTGAGATAGCGCGATTGCGCCGAGAATGGCAATAACCAAAACAATAAGAAATGACTTTTGCATATAAATGCTCTCTGAATGAAATAGAAAATGATAAATAACTGTTAACAGCAAGTCATATGGTAATGAATTATTTACTTTTACACTAGACCGCTGCCGAAAAATTGAGCGTGAATTATCATTTCTCAGATAAAAATTCGCTTTTAAATCGAATAACAAAGCAGAAAGAGATAAAAAATAGACATGATGTTTAAAATATCGACGTACGATTTAAAGAAGCGAAAAAAGCCCTTGCACAAAAAGTTCAGCTCCCTATAATGCGCATCCACTGACACGGCAGACAGCGATACGCAGTTTCAAGTGTCAGTTCATCGAGTGATTCACTCCTCGATGAGCGAAAAGAAAGTTGCAAAAACTACTTGACGCAAAAACGGGAATGCGTAGAATACGCAGCCCTGACCCGCTGAAATCACTTACGATAAGGCGATGGTCAACGCTCTTTAACAATTTATCAAGCAAATCTGTGTGGACACTCACAGGTGTTGAGTTAATCGAAATTACTCTGCCGTTTGGCGAGTAATCAAAATTTAAATCAATGAATGAGTGTTCATAGCAATATGTACAGTTTGTTTTGACTTTCGAGTTGAAACGACAAATCAGAATTCATTGAGCCGAACCTTAGGGTTCACAAAACTTTTAATTGAAGAGTTTGATCATGGCTCAGATTGAACGCTGGCGGCAGGCCTAACACATGCAAGTCGAGCGGCAGCACAAGGGAGTTTACTCCTGAGGTGGCGAGCGGCGGACGGGTGAGTAATGCCTAGGGATCTGCCCAGTCGTGGGGGATAACAGTTGGAAACGACTGCTAATACCGCATACGCCCTACGGGGGAAAGGAGGGGACCTTCGGGCCTTCCGCGATTGGATGAACCTAGGTGGGATTAGCTAGTTGGTGAGGTAATAGCTCACCAAGGCGACGATCCCTAGCTGTTCTGAGAGGATGATCAGCCACACTGGGACTGAGACACGGCCCAGACTCCTACGGGAGGCAGCAGTGGGGAATATTGCACAATGGGGGAAACCCTGATGCAGCCATGCCGCGTGTGTGAAGAAGGCCTTCGGGTTGTAAAGCACTTTCAGTAGGGAGGAAAGGTTGTAAGTTAATACCTTGCAGCTGTGACGTTACCTACAGAAGAAGGACCGGCTAACTCCGTGCCAGCAGCCGCGGTAATACGGAGGGTCCAAGCGTTAATCGGAATTACTGGGCGTAAAGCGTGCGCAGGCGGTTTGTTAAGCGAGATGTGAAAGCCCCGGGCTCAACCTGGGAATTGCATTTCGAACTGGCAAACTAGAGTCTTGTAGAGGGGGGTAGAATTCCAGGTGTAGCGGTGAAATGCGTAGAGATCTGGAGGAATACCGGTGGCGAAGGCGGCCCCCTGGACAAAGACTGACGCTCAGGCACGAAAGCGTGGGGAGCAAACAGGATTAGATACCCTGGTAGTCCACGCCGTAAACGATGTCTACTCGGAGTTTGGTGTCTTGAACACTGGGCTCTCAAGCTAACGCATTAAGTAGACCGCCTGGGGAGTACGGCCGCAAGGTTAAAACTCAAATGAATTGACGGGGGCCCGCACAAGCGGTGGAGCATGTGGTTTAATTCGATGCAACGCGAAGAACCTTACCTACTCTTGACATCCAGAGAATTCGCTAGAGATAGCTTAGTGCCTTCGGGAACTCTGAGACAGGTGCTGCATGGCTGTCGTCAGCTCGTGTTGTGAAATGTTGGGTTAAGTCCCGCAACGAGCGCAACCCCTATCCTTATTTGCCAGCGCGTAATGGCGGGAACTCTAGGGAGACTGCCGGTGATAAACCGGAGGAAGGTGGGGACGACGTCAAGTCATCATGGCCCTTACGAGTAGGGCTACACACGTGCTACAATGGCGAGTACAGAGGGTTGCAAAGCCGCGAGGTGGAGCTAATCTCACAAAGCTCGTCGTAGTCCGGATTGGAGTCTGCAACTCGACTCCATGAAGTCGGAATCGCTAGTAATCGTGGATCAGAATGCCACGGTGAATACGTTCCCGGGCCTTGTACACACCGCCCGTCACACCATGGGAGTGGGCTGCAAAAGAAGTGGGTAGCTTAACCTTCGGGAGGGCGCTCACCACTTTGTGGTTCATGACTGGGGTGAAGTCGTAACAAGGTAGCCCTAGGGGAACCTGGGGCTGGATCACCTCCTTACCTATACGACTAACTTGATGTTTGTTGAGTGTTCACACAGATTTGCTTGATAGAAGATAGAGTAAACGATGGGTCTGTAGCTCAGCTGGTTAGAGCGCACCCCTGATAAGGGTGAGGTCGGTGGTTCAAGTCCACTCTGACCCACCAATCCTTTGAGGGTTGGGACATCTGATACTCGCACTGCATGTAAATGGGGCTATAGCTCAGCTGGGAGAGCGCCTGCCTTGCACGCAGGAGGTCTGCGGTTCGATCCCGCATAGCTCCACCATTTACTGCAATCTGGTTAGAGATGCCAAAGATAAACTGAAAATTATCTTTGGCTTTTTTAAGCCCGCTCTTTAACAATTTGGAAAGCTGATAGTAATTAATACAATGATGTCTGTCGTTGTGTTAATACGAAAAAATTGAGTTCTTAAAACACTTTTTAAGTGTCTTGAATATTCAAGTCTAAGGCGAGTCCATCTTCTTGGTCGAAGATGAGACAAGTAAAACCAGCTGGTCGCAACGACGCAAGTGATGTGAAACTCATTTGGGTTGTATGGTTAAGCGACTAAGCGTATACGGTGGATGCCTTGGCAGTCAGAGGCGATGAAGGACGTAGTAACTTGCGAAAAGCGTTGGCGAGCTAGTAACAAGCATTTGAGCTAACGATGTCCGAATGGGGGAACCCGGCCGCATAAGCGGTCATCATGTAGTGAATACATAGCTACATGAGGCAAACGAGGGGAACTGAAACATCTAAGTACCCTTAGGAAAAGAAATCAACCGAGATTCCCCTAGTAGCGGCGAGCGAACGGGGATTAGCCCTTAAGTCAGAGGGGTGTTAGTGGAATGGTCTGGAAAGTCCAGCGGCACAGGGTGATAGCCCCGTACACGAAAACTAACCTTTGATGAAAACGAGTAAGGCGGGACACGTGATATCCTGTTTGAATATGGGGGGACCATCCTCCAAGGCTAAATACTCCTGACTGACCGATAGTGAACCAGTACCGTGAGGGAAAGGCGAAAAGAACCCCTGTGAGGGGAGTGAAATAGAACCTGAAACCGTATACGTACAAGCAGTGGGAGCGGTTCTTGAGACCGTGACTGCGTACCTTTTGTATAATGGGTCAGCGACTTACGTTTTGTAGCGAGGTTAAGCGAATAGCGGAGCCGTAGGGAAACCGAGTGTTAACTGCGCGTTTAGTTGCAAGGCGTAGACCCGAAACCCGGTGATCTAGCCATGGGCAGGTTGAAGGTTGAGTAACATCAACTGGAGGACCGAACCGACTAATGTTGAAAAATTAGCGGATGACTTGTGGCTGGGGGTGAAAGGCCAATCAAACCGGGAGATATCTGGTTCTCCTCGAAAGCTATTTAGGTAGCGCCTCGGACGAACACCTTTGGGGGTAGAGCACTGTTAAGGCTAGGGGGTCATCCCGACTTACCAACCCTTTGCAAACTCCGAATACCAAAGAGTGCTATCCGGGAGACAGACGGCGGGTGCTAACGTCCGTCGTCAAAAGGGAAACAACCCAGACCGTCAGCTAAGGTCCCAAAGTGTATGTTAAGTGGGAAACGATGTGGGAAGGCTTAGACAGCTAGGATGTTGGCTTAGAAGCAGCCATCATTTAAAGAAAGCGTAATAGCTCACTAGTCGAGTCGGCCTGCGCGGAAGATGTAACGGGGCTAAACATACCACCGAAGCTACGGGTGCAATCCATTAGGGTTGCGCGGTAGAGGAGCGTTCTGTAAGCCGTTGAAGGTGAAGGGGTAACCCACACTGGAGGTATCAGAAGTGCAAATGCTGACATGAGTAACGATAAAGGGGGTGAAAAACCCCCTCGCCGAAAGACCAAGGGTTCCTGTCCAACGTTAATCGGGGCAGGGTGAGTCGACCCCTAAGGCGAGGCCGAAAGGCGTAGTCGATGGGAAACAGATTAATATTTCTGTACTTCCGCTAACTGCGATGGAGAGACGGAGAAGGCTAGGCTAGCGCGGCGTTGGTAGTCCGCGTTTAAGGTGGTAGGTGGGTGACTTAGGCAAATCCGGGTCACTATACACTGAGAGCTGATGACGAGTCCCCAAGGGGATGAAGTAGTTGATGCCATGCTTCCAGGAAAATCTTCTAAGCTTCAGGTTAGCGGGAATCGTACCCCAAACCGACACAGGTGGTCGGGTAGAGAATACCAAGGCGCTTGAGAGAACTCGGCTGAAGGAACTAGGCAAAATGGTACCGTAACTTCGGGAGAAGGTACGCTGCTGTTGGTGATGGGACTTGCTCCCTAAGCTGACGGCAGTCGCAGATACCAGGTGGCTGCAACTGTTTATCAAAAACACAGCACTGTGCAAAATCGCAAGATGACGTATACGGTGTGACGCCTGCCCGGTGCCGGAAGGTTAATTGATTGGGTTATCGCAAGAGAAGCTCATGATCGAAGCCCCGGTAAACGGCGGCCGTAACTATAACGGTCCTAAGGTAGCGAAATTCCTTGTCGGGTAAGTTCCGACCTGCACGAATGGCGTAATGATGGCCACGCTGTCTCCAGCCGAGACTCAGTGAAGTTGAAATTGCGGTGAAGATGCCGTATACCCGCGGCTAGACGGAAAGACCCCGTGAACCTTTACTATAGCTTGGCACTGAACATTGACCCTACATGTGTAGGATAGGTGGGAGACTTTGAAGCGGGAACGCTAGTTCTCGTGGAGTCGTCCTTGAAATACCACCCTTGTAGTGTTGATGTTCTAACTTGGGCCCCTAATCGGGGTTAAGGACAGTGCCTGGTGGGTAGTTTGACTGGGGCGGTCTCCTCCCAAAGAGTAACGGAGGAGCACGAAGGTTGGCTAAGTACGGTCGGACATCGTACGGTTAGTGCAATGGCATAAGCCAGCTTAACTGCGAGACAGACACGTCGAGCAGGTACGAAAGTAGGTCATAGTGATCCGGTGGTTCTGAATGGAAGGGCCATCGCTCAACGGATAAAAGGTACTCCGGGGATAACAGGCTGATACCGCCCAAGAGTTCATATCGACGGCGGTGTTTGGCACCTCGATGTCGGCTCATCACATCCTGGGGCTGAAGTCGGTCCCAAGGGTATGGCTGTTCGCCATTTAAAGTGGTACGCGAGCTGGGTTCAGAACGTCGTGAGACAGTTCGGTCCCTATCTGCCGTGGGCGTTGGATGATTGAGGGGAGTTGCTCCTAGTACGAGAGGACCGGAGTGAACGAACCGCTGGTGTTCGGGTTGTCATGCCAATGGCATTGCCCGGTAGCTATGTTCGGAATCGATAACCGCTGAAAGCATCTAAGCGGGAAGCGAGCCCCAAGATGAGTCATCCCTTGGACTTTAAGTCCACTAAAGAGCCGTTCGAGACTAGGACGTTGATAGGTCAGGTGTGTAAGCGTTGTGAGGCGTTGAGCTAACTGATACTAATGACTCGAGAGGCTTAACCATACAACCCAGATGGGTTTTACTGAAAATGTTCCAGACATTTTCCAGTACTTCCTCCTTCCCTGGAGGTCGTACAGTTCTTAGCTTGAATACAAACACTTAAGAAGTGCAACTCAAACCAGCTTTCCGAATTAATTTACTGCCTGCGACAATAAGACAGGTAGTAAATAACAAATTTGCTTGGTGACAATAGCATTGTGGTCCCACCTGATCCCATCCCGAACTCAGAAGTGAAACGCAATCGCGCCGATGGTAGTGTGGGGTCTCCCCATGTGAGAGTAGGTCATTGCCAAGCGCCTAATGAAACAAAAAAGCCAGCTGCATAAGCTGGCTTTTTTGCATTTAGCGTTCTTAACTGCCACTTCCACTGTTATTTTTACTCTTTTTCAAGATCTTGCTTCATTTATTTGTCTGCTTTGACCGATCGACCTCAGTTTGCTGCAATTCTAGGGTGAAGCGTTTACAATGTCGCTTTTGTCGCGGCAGAACATCATCATGTCTTTTCCATATTCGCTAAAGCCGTTTAATACTTTTGGCGTGGAGCAATCCTGCTTATCCTTGATTGAAGTCCATTCCAAGGCTGAGCTGCAATCGGCCTGTTTATCCTTATATCAGTCTAAGCGACCTATGCTCGTACTCGGTGGCGGCAGCAATATCGTATTCACCGATGATTTTAATGGCACTGTAGTGCGAGTTTTGTCTAAGGGCATTTCCTGCTCGGAAGATGACACTCACTTTTACCTTGCTGTTGAGGCGGGTGAGAACTGGCATGAGTTGGTTCAGTTCAGCTTAAATCAGAATATGCCAGGACTTGAGAACTTAGCGCTGATCCCTGGCACCGTTGGTGCGGCTCCGATCCAAAATATCGGCGCCTATGGCGTTGAGCTTTGCGATATTTGTGATTGGGTCGAATATCTGGACCTCGCGTCTGGTAACTTGCTAAGACTTACAGTCGATGAGTGTGAGTTTGCCTATCGGGAGTCGATATTTAAGGGCAGCTTACGCGACAAAGCTGTGATTACCGCCGTTGGTTTGCGCCTTCCTAAAGCTTGGCAACCGAAATTGGCCTATGGTCCGTTGCAATCATTTACTGCTGAGACAGTGACCCCAAGGGAGATTTTTGACCGGGTCTGTGAAGTGAGGAGCGAAAAGCTACCTAATCCAGAAGTGCTAGGTAATGCAGGCAGTTTCTTTAAGAATCCTATCGTAAGCGCAGCGACTTATATGCAGCTTGCTGCGCGTTTCCCGAGTATCGTCGGTTATGCGCAACCCAATGGAGAGGTTAAACTGGCTGCGGGTTGGCTGATTGAGCACGCGGGTCTTAAGGGCTTTGCCCTCGGGAATGCAGGCGTGCATGCGAAGCAAGCTTTAGTCTTAGTCAATTTAGGCCATGCGACTGGCCAAGATATTTGTCGATTAGCATTGCATGTGATTACGAGAGTGAATGAGGTTTTTGGTGTTAAGCTCGAAGCGGAGCCAAGAATTATGGGATTAACAGGGGAGACGAGTCTCGATGTCTGATAACTGGGTGAGAAAACGCGAAATACTGGGATTGCTGTCGAGCGAACATTTTGTCTCGGGTGAAGAATTGGCGACACAACTGGGTGTTTCTCGTGCGGCGGTGAGTAAGCATGTGGATGCTTTGGAAGATTACGGCGTGGCAATTTACAGTGTCAAAGGCCGTGGTTACAAGTTAGCGAACCCCATCTCCCTCATCGACTCAGCGCGGTTAATTCAGTCGATTGATAATCGCTGCTTTTATTTTGATGAGATCCCTAGTACTAACGGATTTATGTTAAGTCATACGGGTGAGCTTAAGAGTGGCGACCTGTGTGTCGCGGAGTACCAGTCGGCAGGGCGAGGTCGTCGCGGCCGTACTTGGGTTTCTCCATATGGGCATCACTTATATTTCTCGCAGTTTTGGTCATTCCCCCAGGGGATGGCGCAGGCGATGGGCTTAAGCCTAGTGGTGGCTTGTAGTTTGGTCGAGGTATTGAAATCCTTTGGGGTAGATAATATCGGCGTGAAATGGCCAAACGACATTTACCTGAATTATAAAAAGCTTGCTGGGATTTTAATTGAAATGTCAGGTCAGGCGGACAGCGAGTGCCAATTGATCATTGGTATTGGCGTTAATATGGCCATGTCAGAAGACCAAGGAAAAGGCATAGACCAGCCTTGGAGCGATTTATCCGCGTTAGCGACTATGCCGAATAAAACGGACCTCGTGATTGCGCTGCAAAAGCAGCTGAAGAAAGACATTCAACTCTTTGAGCGAGAAGGACTGGCGGCATTCAAACTGCGTTGGCAAGCGGCTGATCTATTCTATGGCAAAGAGATCCGTTTGCTCATGGGTGAAAATCATGTTGAGGGTATTTGCCGCGGTGTCGACGAACAGGGCGCAGTGCTACTTGAAACCGCCGATGGCACACAGGCATACATCGGCGGTGAAATCAGTTTAAGACCAAGATAGATTATTTGCGTAACAATACGTGGGACATCAAGTGATCCTGGCCTTTTTGCAGGATCAGATGTGCCCGCTCTCTTGTCGGCTGGATATTGAGTTGCAAATTGGGGCCGTTGATCGTGTCCCAAATCTTCGCTGCAATGGCATTCGCCTCATCATCTGTTAGGCTGGCATAGTGATGAAAATACGACTTTTCATCACTGAAGGCACCTTTGCGGAACTGCAAAAAGCGCTCCTGATACCACTGCTTTAATAAGTGCTCTTCGGCATCGACGTAAATGGAGAAGTCGACAAAGTCGGAGACGAAGGGGCGGCGTATATCTACTGGTGAATCTAAGCCGGTTTGCAGTACATTGAGTCCTTCTAGGATCAAAATATCGGGCTGAGAGACCGTTTGATGCTGGCCGCGGATACGATCGTAAGTCACGTGGGAGTAGATAGGCGCATTCACATGGGCCTGCCCCGATTTTACCGCCGAAATAAATTCTACCAACATCTTCATGTCGTAGCTTTCGGGAAAGCCTTTACGCTGCAGTAAACCCTTGCGCTTTAGGTCAGCCAAAGGATATAAAAAACCATCAGTAGTGACTAAATCGACCTTAGGATGCTCAGGCCAGTGGCGCAGCAAGGCTTGCAAAATACGCGCTGTGGTACTTTTACCTACGGCAACGCTGCCGGCGATACTAATGATATAAGGGCTACTTGAGGGTTTTTGGCCGAGAAACTCATCCAAGACTAAGCCACGTTGTTGCTTCGATTTTACGATGAGATTGAGTAACCTGCTGAGTGGCAAGTAAATGTCGGTAACTTCTGAGAGGGAGACCTTCTCATTAATACCGCGCAAATTTTCCAAGTCTTGTTCACTCAGTGTCATCGGCACTGCGTCCCGTAAAACAGACCATTGCGCGCGCTCAAAGGCAAGATAGAGTGCTTTTTGAATTGGATTTTTTGACGTCATAGGCTTTCCTCGGCTTAGGGATCGCACAGTACACCATGACTTAAGTATCGACAATATAAAATCTATTCTCGATGCCCCATTTATTGGTCACGCTTGAGTATTCGCAGAATAATTGCACGACAGCCTAGGTTTAAGTGTAAAAAAGCATCATTTGATTGCTTTTTTTAAACAAATCGTCGATTTTTGCTTGCACTTGGGCACACATTTACCTAATATCCCGTTCCGAAATGATTTGCCGGCATAGCTCAGTTGGTAGAGCAACTGACTTGTAATCAGTAGGTCCCGAGTTCGACTCTTGGTGCCGGCACCATTTTACTGGAGGGGTTCCCGAGTGGCCAAAGGGATCAGACTGTAAATCTGACGGCTCCGCCTTCGAAGGTTCGAATCCTTCTCCCTCCACCATTTTCTAGGTAGTTAGGTAGCCTTAGTTAGGTTGCGCGGGCATCGTATAATGGTATTACTCCAGCCTTCCAAGCTGATAACGCGGGTTCGATTCCCGCTGCCCGCTCCAAATTTAGTTGCTGATATGGCTCAGTTGGTAGAGCACACCCTTGGTAAGGGTGAGGTCGGCAGTTCGAATCTGCCTATCAGCACCAGCCTTTCTAAATTAAGCTCCTATACCTAAATAATCGGTTCGATGTCATTTATATGCATCGGATTTTTTCTATATGTATGTTTTCATCACCAAGACTCTTGGATTGAGGCAATACCATGGCAAAAGCTAAATTTGAACGTAATAAGCCCCATGTTAACGTGGGCACCATCGGTCACGTTGACCATGGTAAAACCACTCTGACTGCAGCTATCTCTCACGTACTGGCTAAGACCTACGGTGGTGAAGCTAAAGACTTCTCTCAAATCGATAACGCTCCAGAAGAGCGTGAGCGCGGTATTACCATCAATACCTCTCACATCGAATACGATACGCCAACTCGCCACTACGCACACGTAGACTGCCCAGGCCACGCTGACTATGTTAAAAACATGATCACTGGTGCTGCACAGATGGACGGCGCGATCCTGGTAGTAGCTTCTACTGACGGCCCAATGCCACAAACTCGTGAGCACATCCTGCTGTCTCGCCAAGTAGGCGTACCATTCATCATCGTATTCATGAACAAATGTGACATGGTTGACGATGCTGAGCTGTTAGAATTAGTTGAAATGGAAGTACGTGAACTGTTATCAGAATACGACTTCCCAGGTGATGACTTACCAGTTATCCAAGGTTCTGCTCTGAAAGCCCTTGAAGGCGAGCCAGAGTGGGAAGCTAAGATCATCGAATTAGCGGCGGCACTGGATTCTTACATTCCAGAACCAGAGCGTGATATCGATAAGCCATTCCTGATGCCAATCGAAGACGTATTCTCAATCTCTGGCCGTGGTACAGTAGTAACAGGTCGTGTTGAGCGTGGTATCGTACGTGTTGGTGACGAAGTAGAAATCGTTGGTATCCGTGCAACCACTAAGACAACCTGTACTGGTGTTGAAATGTTCCGTAAGCTGCTTGACGAAGGTCGTGCAGGTGAGAACTGTGGTATCCTGTTACGTGGTACTAAGCGTGATGACGTAGAACGTGGTCAAGTATTATCTAAGCCAGGTTCAATCAACCCACACACTACTTTTGAATCAGAAGTATACGTTCTGTCAAAAGAAGAAGGTGGTCGTCACACTCCATTCTTCAAAGGCTACCGTCCACAGTTCTACTTCCGTACAACTGACGTGACAGGCACTATCGAACTGCCAGAAGGCGTAGAGATGGTAATGCCAGGCGACAACATCAAGATGAAAGTGACTCTGATCTGCCCAATCGCGATGGACGAAGGTTTACGCTTCGCAATCCGTGAAGGTGGCCGTACAGTAGGCGCTGGTGTTGTAGCTAAGATTTTCGCTTAATCGCGAACTTGCTATAGTACTGAAAAAGGAAGCTTCGGCTTCCTTTTTTGTTTAAGTCGATTATTTACTAGGTTTTGTGGGTTGCAACGGCTGTGCATCCTTGCTAACAAAGTCGAATAAGAATACAATCTATGGCCGATTTTTGACCCTGAGCTTATGCAACATGATGCGTTTCTAAGGGTATTCGGAATGCAGAGTATCTAAAGCGTATTGTAACTGGGTCGTATGTCCCTAATTATTGTGCTCAAGCTCAGGCCGTATTGAGTAACGGAATAACCGATGACAACAAATACTGAAAACCAGACTAACTCTCTGGATATCGTGAAGTGGGGTTTAGCGATCCTATTGCTGGCCGCTGCTGTTATTGGCAATCAGATGTATAGCGAGACAAGTGCCGTGATCCGTGCACTGGCTGTTATCGTTGCATTCGCTATTGCTGGTTTTATTGCCCTGCAAACAGAAAAGGGTAAGAAAGCCTTAGCGTTCGCTCGTGAGTCGCAAATTGAAGTGCGCAAGGTCGTATGGCCAACACGTCAAGAAGCGCTTAACACCACTTTTATTGTCCTTGCTGCAACAGGTATTTTAGCCCTTGTTTTATGGGGTTTAGATGCAGTGTTAATGCACATTGTCAATTTCATCACTGGCGTATAGGCACCTCGAATGACTGAAGCTAAAGAAGCTAAAAAAAGATGGTATGTAGTGCAGGCATTCTCAGGCTATGAAGGCCGAGTTTGTAAGTCACTGATTGAATACATTAAAATGCACGGCATGGAACAGTACTTCGGCGAAGTATTAGTTCCGACTGAAGAAGTCATCGAAATGCGTGCAGGCCAGCGTCGTAAGAGCGAGCGTAAGTTTTTCCCTGGCTATGTGTTAGTCCAGATGGAAATGAACGATGACAGCTGGCATTTAGTCAAAAGCATCCCGCGTGTTTTAGGCTTTATTGGCGGAACTTCTGATCGTCCTGCCCCAATTTCAGATAGAGAAGCGGATGCAATTCTGCGTCGCTTACAAGAAACCACAGCTTCACCGACTCACCGTGTTATTTTCGAGCCGGGCGAAGTGGTGCGTGTTTGTGATGGTCCATTTGCTGACTTTAACGGTACCGTTGAAGAAGTGGATTATGACAAGAGCCGCGTAAAAGTGTCAGTAATGATCTTTGGTCGTTCTACACCGGTTGAGCTCGATTTTAATCAGGTCGAAAAAGGCTGATTAAATTAAATACAAAAATCCGTTTGGCAACGGGTGCGGATTTCTATATAATCCGCCCCCGTTGTTTTCGGGGGAGCACGTCGGCATGTCGCTGATGCGCGTTTGAACCCAAACTGAGGAAATGTCAGATGGCAAAAAAGATTGATGCTTATATTAAGCTACAAGTGAAATCAGGTTCTGCGAACCCTTCACCACCAGTTGGTCCAGCTCTGGGTCAGAAAGGTGTGAACATCATGGAATTCTGTAAAGCGTTCAACGCCCGTACAGAAAAAATGGAAAAAGGCATGCCTATTCCAGTCGTGATCACTGTATACAGTGACCGTTCATTCACTTTCGAAACTAAGACTCCGCCAGCTTCTTACTTACTGAAGACTGCTGCAGGCCTGAAATCAGGTTCTCCACGTCCAAACACTCAGAAAGTAGGTACTATCGCTCGTGCTAAGATTCAAGAAATTGCTGAATTGAAAGCGGCCGATATGACTGGTGCTGATGTTGAAGCGATGACTCGCTCAATCGAAGGTACTGCGCGTTCAATGGGTTTGGTTGTAGAGGGTTAATATAATGGCAAAACTAACTAAACGCATGCGCGTAATCCGCGAGAAAGTTGACGGTACTAAGTTATACGAAATCAACGACGCTGTTGCTCTGTTAAAAGAATTAGCAACTGCTAAGTTCGTTGAAAGTGTTGACGTTGCTGTTAACCTGGGTATCGACCCACGTAAATCAGACCAAAACGTTCGTGGTGCTACTGTATTACCACACGGTACTGGTCGTGAAGTTCGCGTTGCAGTATTTACACAAGGTGCAAATGCTGAAGCTGCAAAAGCTGCTGGTGCAGAACTCGTTGGTATGGATGATCTGGCTGAGCAAATCAAAGCCGGTGAAATGAACTTCGACGTAGTTATCGCATCTCCAGATGCAATGCGCGTTGTTGGTATGTTAGGTCAAATCTTAGGCCCACGTGGTTTAATGCCTAACCCAAAAACTGGCACAGTAACGCCAAACGTTGCTGAAGCCGTTAAGAACGCTAAAGCTGGTCAAGTTCGTTACCGTAACGACAAGAACGGTATTATCCACACTACTATCGGTAAAGTGGATTTCACACCAGTTCAATTGAAAGAAAACTTGGAAGCGTTAATCTCTGCACTGAAAAAGGCTAAGCCTGCAGTTGCTAAAGGTGTATACGTGAAGAAAGTTAGCATCTCTACCACTATGGGTGCAGGTGTAGCTATCGACCAAGCGACTCTCGATACAGCTAACTAATTTTACAAAGTGCGCGCATTAGTCTATAATGCGCGCACTTTGTGGGTTGAAGCCTGTTTTTTGATGCGTAACGCATTGTGAAACGGGCTTCCGTCCAAGACCGCAGGTGTTTTCCTTATTGGTTTACTTAATTTCCTGCGTAGACGGTGTCAGGCCCCAGCTAAATTTTTTTACTGGATAATCTGCACCGTAAGTCACTAAATACATAAGTATTTAGTATGGTAAATACTAGGGGAATACCCTAGGTGGAATCCAGGAGTAAAGCCAATGGCATTAAGACTCGAAGACAAAAAAGCGATTGTTGCTGAAGTCAACGAAGCTGCCAAAGGTGCGCTATCTGCAGTAGCCGCTGATTCACGCGGTGTAACTGTAGGTGCTATGACCGGTCTGCGTAAAAAAGCTCGTGAAGCTGGTGTTTATGTACGTGTAGTACGTAACACTCTAGCTCGTCGTGCTGTTGAAGGTACTGCATTTGAGTGCCTAGCAGAAACGTTCACTGGCCCAACTTTGATTGCTTTCTCTAACGAGCACCCAGGTGCTGCAGCTCGTCTGTTAAAAGACTTTGCTAAAGAGCAAGCTAACTTCGAAGTTAAAGGCGCAGCCTTTGAAGGGAATTTCATCCCTGCAGCTGACATTGATCGTTTGGCGAAACTGCCAACATACGAAGAAGCACTAGCACAGTTAATGATGACTATGAAAGAAGCATCTGCTGGCAAGTTCGTTCGTACTCTGGCCGCCCTGCGCGATCAAAAACAAGAAGCCGCTTAATTTTAAGCTGGCTGCTTAATAAAATTGAATTCAGAACAATAGGAAACATTTGTTATGTCTATCACTAAAGACCAAATCTTAGAAGCCTTTGCAGCTATGTCTGTAATGGAAGTTGTTGAACTGATCGAAGCTATGGAAGAGAAGTTCGGCGTTTCTGCTGCTGCTGCAGTAGTTGCTGGCGGTGCTGCTGATGCAGGTGCTGCTGCTGAAGAACAAACAGAATTCACTGTTATGTTAACTGCTCACGGCGACAACAAAGTTGCTGTTATTAAAGCCATCCGTGGCGCAACTGGTTTAGGCCTGAAAGAAGCTAAAGCAATGTCTGAAGCTGCTCCAGTAGCAGTTAAAGAAGGCGTTTCTAAAGAAGAAGCTGAAGCTCTGAAGAAAGAACTGGTTGAAGCTGGTGCTACAGTAGAGATCAAGTAAGCTATTATGTAGCTTACTCACCCAAGCCAATTGGGTGGAGGCTGGCGGTTTTTTAACCGTCGGCCTTTTTTGCGCTATATGCGTCGGCGATTTTTTTTCACCGTTTATCGCCAAATTTTGCAGTCCCTAGCAGAGATTACTGGTTAGGTTCTTGCCATCAACGGTGATGGGCAAACGTGCTGAATTTAATGACGATTGTTATAAGTTCAGTCTTGGTCACATCTCGCAAGCAGAGGAAACCCATGGTTTACTCCTATTCTGAAAAGAAGCGTATTCGCAAAGACTTTGGTAAGCGTCCACAGGTGTTGGATATTCCTTACCTTTTGTCTATTCAGTTAGACTCTTTTAAGAAGTTCACCGATCAAGATCCTACCGGTGAGCGCGGTCTAGAAGCCGCCTTCCGTAGCGTTTTTCCCATCAAGAGCTTTTCTGGTAATTCAGAACTGCAATACGTCAGCTATAAGCTTGGCGAGCCTGTTTTTGATGTGAAAGAGTGTCAGATCCGTGGTGTTACATATTCAGCTCCACTGCGCGTTAAATTACGCATGGTGTTGTATGATCGTGAAGCAGCGGCCGGCACTGTAAAAGATATTAAAGAACAAGAAGTCTACATGGGCGATATCCCATTGATGACTGACAACGGTACCTTTGTGATCAACGGTACTGAGCGTGTAATCGTATCTCAATTACACCGCAGCCCAGGCGTATTCTTCGATCACGACCGTGGTAAAACCCACTCATCAGGTAAGGTGCTGTATAACGCACGTATCATTCCTTACCGTGGTTCATGGTTAGACTTTGAATTCGATCCTAAGGATGCGCTGTTCGTACGTATTGACCGTCGCCGTAAATTACCTGCGACCATCATTCTGCGCGCATTAGAGTACTCTACTCAAGAGATCCTCGACCTGTTCTTCGAACGCGTTGAATTCAAGATCAAGAAAGATACTCTGGTTATGACCTTAGTACCTGAGCGTCTGCGTGGCGAAACCGCCAGCTACGACATCAAGGATGCTGAAGGTACCGTATTGGTTGAAGCGGGCCGTCGCGTGACTGCACGTCATATTCGCCAACTCGAAAAAACCAACACCACTGAACTCGAAGTACCAGTTGAGTACATCGTGGGCAAATATGCAGCCCAAGATTACATCGATCCGGACACGGGTGAAGTATTAGTTTCTGCTAACAGTGAAATCAGCTTAGAAGACTTAGCGAAGTTATCACTGGCAGGCATCAAAGAGCTAAGCACGTTGTACATCAACGAGCTAGACCACGGTGCTTACATCTCTGACACTCTGCGTATCGATCCAACCACTAACCGCTTAGAAGCGTTAGTTGAGATCTACCGAATGATGCGTCCTGGTGAGCCACCAACCAAAGATGCTGCAGAAGCCCTGTTCCAAAACTTATTCTTCAGCGAAGAACGTTATGACCTGTCTAAAGTAGGTCGTATGAAGTTCAACCGTCGTCTCAGCATTCCTGATGACGAAGGTAGCGGCGTACTGTCTAAAGAAGACATCGTTGCAGTAATGAAGAACATCATCCACATCCGTAACGGCTTCGACGAAGTGGACGATATCGACCACTTAGGTAACCGTCGTATTCGTTCTGTGGGTGAAATGGCTGAAAACCAATTCCGTGTTGGTCTGGTCCGTGTTGAGCGCGCCGTGCGTGAACGTCTGTCATTAGGCGATCTGAACGAGCTGATGCCACAAGACTTAATCAACGCTAAGCCAATCTCTGCTGCAGTGAAAGAGTTCTTCGGTTCTTCTCAGCTGTCACAATTCATGGACCAAAACAACCCGCTGTCAGAAGTAACGCATAAGCGTCGTATTTCTGCTCTAGGCCCAGGTGGTTTGACCCGTGAGCGTGCAGGCTTCGAAGTCCGCGACGTACACCCAACGCACTATGGTCGTTTATGTCCAATTGAGACCCCTGAAGGTCCAAACATTGGTCTGATCAACTCATTAGCAAGCTTTGCCCGTACTAACTCTTACGGCTTCTTAGAAACACCATACCGCAAAGTGGTAGACGGTGTGATCACTGACGATGTGGAATACTTGTCAGCGATTGAAGAAGGTCGTTATGTGATTGCACAGGCGAACATCGAAGTTGACTCTGAAGGCCGCATGGTTGAAGAGCAGATCGCATGTCGTCACAAAGGTGAATCTACCTTTATGCGCGCGTCTGACATTCAATACATGGACGTATCGCCACAACAGATTATTTCTGTTGCTGCGTCACTGATCCCGTTCTTAGAACACGACGACGCGAACCGTGCATTGATGGGTGCGAACATGCAACGTCAAGCAGTACCAACACTGAAATCAGAGAAGCCTCTGGTCGGTACTGGTATTGAGCGCACGTTAGCTGTGGACTCAGGCGTAGTAGTCGCCGCTAAACGTGGCGGTGTGATCGATTACGTTGATGCGAGCCGTATCGTAGTTAAAGTAAATGAAGACGAGCTGCGCCCAGGCGAAGCCGGTATCGACATTTACAACCTGACTAAGTACACCCGTTCTAACCAAAACACTTGTATCAACCAACGTCCTTGCTGTTCTGTTGGTGAGCCAGTGGTTCGTGGTGACGTGTTAGCAGACGGTCCGTCTACTGACTTAGGTGACTTAGCCCTTGGCCAGAACATGCGTATCGCGTTCATGCCTTGGAACGGTTACAACTTCGAAGACTCGATCTTAATTTCTGAGCGTGTTGCACAGGAAGACCGTTTCACCACTATCCACATTCAAGAGCTGTCTTGTATCGCTCGTGATACCAAGCTGGGTAGCGAAGAAATCACTGCTGACATTCCAAACGTAGGTGAATCTGCTCTGTCGAAACTCGACGAGTCAGGTATCGTTTACATCGGTGCAGAAGTGAAGGGCGGTGACATTCTGGTTGGTAAAGTGACGCCAAAAGGCGAGACTCAACTGACGCCGGAAGAGAAGTTACTGCGCGCCATCTTCGGTGAGAAAGCGTCTGATGTGAAAGACAGCTCACTGCGTGTACCTAACTCTGTTAAAGGTACCATCATCGACGTTCAGGTATTTACCCGTGACGGCGTTGAGAAAGACAAACGCGCCATTGAAATCGAAGAAATGCACATTGCCCAAGCTCGTAAAGACTTAGGCGAAGAGTTCAAGATCCTTGAAGAAGGCGTATTGAGCCGTGCGCGCAACTTATTATTAAGTGCCGGTTTCACTGAAGCACAAATCGCAGCATTGCCACGTAAAGATGTATTGGTTCAAGTTATTGACGATGAAACCAAACAAACTGAGCTTGAGCAATTAGCTGAACAGCATGAAGAGCTGAAAGCAGACTTCGATAAGAAGTTTGAAATCAAACGTCGCAAGATCACCCAAGGTGATGACTTGGCACCTGGCGTACTGAAGATCGTTAAGGTTTACTTAGCGGTTAAACGTACTATCCAACCCGGTGACAAGATGGCGGGTCGTCACGGTAACAAGGGTGTTATCTCTAAGATTAACCCAATTGAAGACATGCCGTACGACGAGCAAGGCAACCCTGTGGACATCGTATTGAACCCGTTAGGCGTTCCATCACGTATGAACATCGGTCAGGTTCTTGAAGTTCACTTAGGTGCTGCTGCTAAAGGTATTGGTAACAAGATTGCTGCCATGCTGGAAGATCAGCGCGAGAAGGGACTTGCAGAAGTTCGTAACTACATCAAGCAAGTGTACGAATTAGGTGACGAAGTGCAGCAGCGCGTTGACATCGATTCATTCACTGACGATGAGTTACTGCGGTTAGCGAACAATCTGAAAGGCGGTATCCCAGTTGCTACGCCAGCCTTCGACGGTGCTAAAGAGAAAGAGATCAAGCAGATGCTTGAGCTTGCAGGCTTGCCAACCTCTGGTCAGCTGAAATTATTTGATGGTCGTACCGGTAACGAATTTGAGCGTCCAGTAACTGTAGGTTACATGTACATGCTCAAACTGAACCACTTAGTTGACGATAAGATGCACGCCCGTTCTACCGGTTCGTACAGCTTAGTGACTCAACAACCACTGGGCGGTAAAGCTCAGTTCGGTGGTCAGCGTTTCGGTGAGATGGAAGTGTGGGCACTCGAAGCATACGGTGCCGCTTATACGCTTCAAGAAATGCTCACCGTGAAATCGGATGACGTTAACGGTCGTACTCAGATGTATAAGAACATCGTCGACGGTAACCATCAGATGCAGCCTGGCATGCCAGAGTCCTTCAACGTATTACTGAAGGAGATCCGTTCACTCGGTATCAACATCGAGTTGGATCAGGAATAAGCGCAGGTATTTAGCCGCGTTTGGCAACAGAATGGTGCTCCGTGCGAGCGGAGCACCCGGTTTAACTCCTTCAGGAGAGAAACGTGAAAGACTTATTAAAGTTTCTGAAACAGCAAAGCAAGACTGAAGAATTTAACGGCATCAAAATTGGTCTGGCATCGCCTGATCTGATCCGTTCTTGGTCTTTTGGTGAAGTTAAGAAGCCAGAAACCATTAACTACCGTACCTTCAAGCCTGAGCGTGAAGGTCTGTTCTGTGCGCGTATCTTTGGCCCGGTCAAAGATTACGAATGTTTGTGCGGTAAGTACAAGCGTTTGAAGCACCGTGGTGTGATCTGTGAAAAGTGTGGAGTAGAAGTTACCCAGACTAAAGTACGTCGTGAGCGTATGGGTCACATTGAACTGGCTAGCCCAGTTGCCCACATTTGGTTCTTGAAATCACTGCCGTCCCGCATCGGTTTAATGCTGGACATGACGCTGCGTGATATCGAACGCGTACTGTATTTTGAATCTTTCGTCGTGATCGAGCCTGGCATGACCAGCCTTGAACGTGGCCAAATGCTGACAGAAGAAAACTATCTGGACGCATTAGAAGAATACGGTGACGAATTCGAAGCTAAGATGGGTGCTGAAGCGGTATTAGAACTGCTGCGCGCAATCGATCTCGAAAAAGAAATCGAACAAATGCGTGAAGAGCTGCCATCAATCAACTCTGAGACTCGTCGCAAGAAAGTGACTAAACGTCTTAAGTTGATGGAAGCGTTCCACACTTCTGGCAACAAGCCAGAGTGGATGATCTTAAAAGTACTGCCTGTGTTACCACCTGACTTACGTCCGCTGGTACCGCTCGATGGCGGCCGCTTCGCGACTTCAGATCTGAACGATCTGTATCGCCGCGTGATCAACCGTAACAACCGTTTGAAGCGTCTGTTAGATTTAGCTGCGCCGGACATCATCGTACGCAACGAAAAGCGTATGTTACAAGAGTCCGTTGATGCGCTATTAGATAACGGTCGTCGTGGTCGTGCTATTACTGGTTCTAACAAACGTCCTCTGAAATCTTTGGCCGACATGATCAAAGGTAAACAAGGTCGTTTCCGTCAGAACTTGTTAGGTAAGCGTGTTGACTACTCAGGTCGTTCGGTAATTACCGTAGGTCCTACTTTACGTCTGCACCAATGTGGTCTTCCTAAGAAGATGGCACTGGAACTGTTCAAGCCATTCATCTATGGCAAGCTGGAAGGTCGTGGCTTAGCGACAACCATCAAAGCGGCTAAGAAGATGGTAGAGCGTGAAGTGGCGGAAGTTTGGGACGTTCTAGATGAAGTGATCCGCGAACATCCAGTGATGCTTAACCGTGCACCAACACTGCACAGACTGGGTATCCAAGCGTTCGAACCTGTACTGATTGAAGGTAAAGCGATCCAGTTACACCCACTCGTTTGTGCGGCATATAACGCCGACTTCGACGGTGACCAAATGGCGGTACACGTACCGTTAACACTGGAAGCGCAGCTTGAAGCTCGTGCCTTGATGATGTCTACCAACAACATCCTGTCACCAGCAAACGGCGAGCCTGTTATCACTCCGTCTCAAGACGTGGTATTAGGTCTGTACTACACCAGCCGTGAGCGTATCAACGGCCGTGGTGAAGGTATGTACTTTATGTCTGTTGCTGAAGTTGAAAAAGCTTACGCAACTGGCGCTGCTGAACTGCATGCCCGCGTGAAAGTGCGTATCACTGAAACCGTTATCGGTGACAATGGTGAGCGTACTGAGCAACGTCGTATCGTAGATACAACTGTGGGTCGTGCTCTGCTGTCACAAATTCTGCCAGCAGGTTTGTCATTTGATCTGGTTAACCAGAACATGGGCAAAAAGCAGATTTCTAAACTATTGAACACTTGTTACCGTCAATTAGGTCTGAAAGATACTGTTATCTTCGCTGACCAACTGATGTACACAGGTTTCCGTTACGCCACTATCTCTGGTGCATCTGTCGGTATTGACGACATGGTGATCCCAGCTGAGAAGTACACCTTAGTTGCTGACGCTGAAGCAGAAGTGCTCGAGATTCAAGAGCAGTTCCAATCAGGTCTGGTAACCGCGGGTGAGCGTTACAACAAAGTCATCGACATCTGGGCAAGTGCGAACGAAAAAGTTTCTAAAGCGATGATGGAAAACCTGTCAACTGAGACAGTGATTAACCGTGATGGCGTTGAAGAGAAACAAGCATCGTTCAACAGCATTTACATGATGGCCGACTCGGGCGCTCGTGGTAGTGCCGCACAGATCCGTCAGTTAGCGGGTATGCGTGGTCTGATGGCGAAACCAGACGGTTCGATCATCGAAACCCCAATCGTGGCGAACTTCCGTGAAGGTCTGAACGTACTTCAGTACTTCATCTCAACCCACGGTGCGCGTAAAGGTCTTGCCGATACCGCATTGAAGACAGCGAACTCGGGTTACCTGACTCGTCGTCTGGTTGATGTTGCTCAAGACTTAGTGGTCATCGAAGACGATTGTGGTACTCACGAAGGTCTGACAATGAAGCCGCTGATCGAAGGTGGTGACGTTGTTGAGCCATTACGTGAACGCGTACTGGGTCGTGTGGTTGCGGTTGATGTTCTGTACCCTGGTACTGAAGATGTGCTTGCGCCACGTAACACTCTGCTCGATGAAGCATGGTGTGACAAGTTAGAAGAACACTCAATCGACGAAGTGATTGTACGTTCAGTCATTACCTGTGATACCGACTTCGGTGTGTGTGCGGCATGTTATGGCCGTGACTTAGCCCGTGGTCACCTGATTAACCACGGCGAAGCCATCGGTGTTGTCGCGGCGCAATCAATCGGTGAACCAGGTACACAGTTAACGATGCGTACGTTCCACATCGGTGGTGCGGCATCAAGAGCGTCTGCAGAAAACAACGTTCAAGTGAAGAACTCTGGTTCGTTGAAACTGCACAATGCTAAGTACGTAACTAACACTGACGGCAAGCTGGTTATCGTTTCTCGTTCTTCTGAACTGGCGATCATCGACGAACTAGGTCGTGAGAAAGAGCGTTATAAAGTGCCTTACGGTACTGTGCTCGAGAAGTTAGAAGAAGCTGCGGTAGAAGCGGGCGATATCATCGCTAACTGGGATCCACATACTCACCCAATCATCACCGAAGTGGCGGGTAGTATTAAGTTCGTTGACATGATCGACGGCGTGACCATGACTCGTCAAACAGACGAACTGACTGGTCTGTCTTCAATCGTGATCCTCGACGTGGGTCAACGTGGTTCAGCGGGTAAAGAAATGCGCCCAATGATCCGTCTGGTTGGTGCCGACGGTAGCGACCTGATGATCCCAGGTACTGAAGTACCTGCACAATACTTCTTACCAGGCAGTGCGATCGTTAACCTCGACGACAACGCGCAAATCGCCGTGGGTGACGCGTTAGCACGTATTCCACAAGAATCGTCTAAAACACGCGACATCACGGGTGGTCTACCACGCGTTGCTGACCTGTTCGAAGCTCGTAAGCCAAAAGAGCCAGCTATTCTGGCGGAAATCTCTGGTACCATCTCGTTTGGTAAAGAGACCAAAGGCAAGCGTCGTCTGGTGATTACACCAGCGGATGGCGGTGAACAGTACGAAGAGATGATCCCGAAATGGCGTAACTTAAACGTGTTCGAAGGTGAAAAAGTCGAACGTGGTGAAGTTATTGCAGATGGTCCAGAAGCGGCGCACGACATTCTGCGTCTACGTGGCATCCACAACGTAGCAAACTACATTGTGAACGAAGTACAAGACGTATACCGTCTACAAGGCGTGAAGATCAACGATAAGCATATCGAAGTGATCATCCGTCAAATGCTGCGTAAGTGCGTGATCACCTCTGCGGGTGACAGTGAGTTCTTAGAAGGCGAACAAGTTGAAGTGTCTCGCGTGAAGATCGCTAACCGCGACCTGATCGAACAAGGCAAAGTGCCTGCGACCTTCGAACGTGAACTGCTGGGTATTACCAAAGCGTCTCTGGCAACAGAATCGTTTATCTCTGCAGCATCGTTCCAAGAAACCACTCGCGTACTGACAGAAGCTGCCGTAGGTGGTAAGTCTGATAACTTACGTGGTCTGAAAGAAAACGTAATCGTTGGCCGTCTGATCCCAGCCGGTACTGGTTATGCTTATCACAAGACTCGTAACGATGCCCGTGCTAAGAAAGACGAGCCAGTTGTAGTGAATAAGATCACTGCAAGTGAAGCAGAACAAAACCTTGCAGACCTCTTAAACCTGGCCGGTAGCCAAGATTAAGTAATCAGTTTGTAACAAAAAGGCGCCGATGGCGCCTTTTTTATTGTAAAATGCCGCAAAAGTTGGCTATTTCTTGACAGTCAGGCATTACCTTTTTAAAATTCCGCGTCCCACCATTGTGGGATATAGATTTTTCACACCTTATCGTTGAGTTTGATTCAACTGTTTCGGAGCTATACATGGCAACTGTAAACCAGTTGGTACGTAAGCCACGCGCACCTAAAGTCGACAAGACTAACGTGCCTGCGTTGAACGCGTGCCCACAAAAACGTGGTGTATGTACACGTGTGTACACTACTACCCCTAAAAAACCTAACTCTGCACTACGTAAAGTAGCTCGTGTGCGCTTAACTAACGGTTTCGAAGTTACTTCGTACATCGGCGGTGAAGGCCACAACCTGCAGGAACACAGCGTGATCTTAATCCGTGGTGGTCGTGTTAAAGACTTACCAGGTGTGCGCTATCACACTGTTCGTGGCGCCCTAGACTGTGCTGGCGTGAACACTCGTCGCCAAGGTCGTTCTAAGTACGGTGCTAAGCGTCCTAAGTCTTAACGCAATCCGTTAAGTAAGGCCAAGCTAGTTTTATTTTGAGAATTCCAGTTTTGGAAATCCCTGAAGCATACGGAGAATTGTTATGCCAAGACGTCGCGTTGTAGGACAACGTAAAATCCTACCAGATCCAAAGTTTCACAGTGAGTTGCTGGCTAAGTTCATCAACGTCATTATGCAAGACGGCAAAAAGTCGACTGCAGAAAAAATCATTTACAAGGCGCTAGATGTTATCGCTGAAAAGAAAGGCGCTAACCATTTAGACGTTCTTGAAGCAGCCCTGGACAACGTACGCCCATCAGTCGAAGTTAAATCTCGTCGCGTTGGTGGTTCTACTTACCAGGTACCATGTGAAGTTCGTCCTGTGCGTCGTAACGCACTGGCGATGCGCTGGTTAGTTGAAGCTGCTCGTAAGCGTGGTGAAAAATCTATGGCTTTACGTCTAGCAGGTGAAATGCTAGATGCGTCTGAAAACAAAGGTACTGCTGTTAAGAAGCGTGAAGACGTGCACCGCATGGCTGAAGCTAACAAGGCCTTTGCTCATTACCGTTGGTAATCTGATGGTGTGGGCTTAGGCCCACACCATTGTTGTTGATATTGCCAAGGCACCTGTCTTGGTGGAGAGGGTATAATAGTGGCTCGTACAACCCCAATTGAGCGTTATCGTAATATCGGTATTTGTGCTCATGTGGATGCAGGTAAAACCACCACAACAGAACGTGTTCTGTTCTATACCGGTTTGTCTCATAAAATCGGTGAGGTGCATGACGGCGCCGCGACCACTGACTGGATGGTACAAGAGCAAGAGCGTGGTATTACTATCACCTCGGCTGCTGTTACTACATTCTGGCGTGGTATGGATGCTCAATTCACTGAACACCGCATCAATATCATCGATACCCCTGGTCACGTTGACTTCACTATTGAAGTTGAACGTTCTTTGCGCGTTCTCGACGGCGCTGTCGTGGTTTTCTGTGGTTCTTCAGGTGTTGAACCTCAATCAGAAACCGTTTGGCGTCAAGCTGACAAATACCGCGTTCCACGCTTAGTGTTTGTTAACAAGATGGACCGCGCAGGTGCGGACTTTGAACGTGTAGTGAAGCAAATCAGAACTCGCCTAGGAGCGACTTGTGTGCCTATTCAACTGAATATCGGTGCAGAAGAAAACTTCACTGGCGTGATCGACTTAATCAAGATGAAAGCCATTAACTGGAACGAAGCGGACCAGGGTATGACTTTCTCTTATGAAGAGATCCCTGCAGAGTTAGCCGATAAAGCGGCTGAAATGCATGAGTATCTGGTTGAGGCAGCAGCCGAGGCCTCGGATGAACTGATGGACAAGTACCTTGAAGAAGGCACACTGTCAGAAGACGAGATCAAAAAGGCACTGCGTCAGCGTACTATTAATAATGAAATCGTTTTAGCGACCTGTGGTTCTGCATTTAAGAACAAAGGCGTTCAAGCGGTTCTTGATGCGGTTGTGGAATTCTTGCCAGCCCCTGTCGATGTGCCTCCAATTAAGGGCATTGATGACGATGAGCAAGAAGTTGAGCGCCCATCAGATGACAATGCCCCCTTTGCGGCGTTGGCATTTAAGATTGCTACAGACCCGTTCGTGGGCACTTTGACCTTTATTCGCGTGTACTCTGGCGTACTCGAATCAGGTTCTGGCGTTTATAACTCTGTTAAACAGAAGCGTGAACGTATCGGCCGTATCGTGCAAATGCACGCTAACGACCGTACCGAACTGAAAGAAGTACGTGCAGGTGATATCGCTGCGGCTATCGGTCTGAAAGAAGTCACCACGGGTGATACACTTTGTGATCCTGATCACAAGGTGATCTTGGAACGCATGGAGTTCCCTGAGCCAGTAATTACCATTGCCGTTGAGCCTAAGTCTAAAGCGGACCAAGATAAAATGGGTATCGCGCTGCAAAAACTTGCAGCGGAAGATCCATCTTTCCGGGTTGAGACTGACGAAGAATCATCACAAACACTGATTTCTGGAATGGGTGAGTTACACTTAGACATTATCGTTGACCGTATGCGTCGCGAATTTGGTGTTGAGTGTAACGTTGGTAAGCCACAAGTGGCCTACCGCGAAACCATTCGCGCATCAGTCGAGGCTGAAGGTAAATTTGTACGCCAATCAGGTGGCCGTGGACAATTCGGTCATGTTTGGTTAAAACTAGAGCCTAATGAAGAAGGCGCTGGTTACGAATTTACCAACGCGATCGTTGGGGGTGTCGTTCCACGTGAATTCATTCCTGCGGTTGATAAAGGTATCCAAGAGCAGATGAAGAACGGTGTTCTCGCCGGCTTCCCTGTGTTGGACGTGAAGGTCACTCTGTTCGACGGTTCATATCACGATGTGGACTCGAATGAAATGGCGTTCAAAATTGCGGGTTCTATGGGCTTCAAAAAGGGTGCGCTCGAAGCGAATCCTGTGTTGCTCGAGCCTTGCATGAAAGTAGAAGTAACTACTCCTGAGAACTACATGGGCGATGTGGTTGGTGACTTAAACCGTCGTCGTGGTTTGATTGAAGGTATGGATGATGGCTTCGGTGGCATCAAAATAGTCCATGCTGTAGTGCCTCTTTCTGAAATGTTTGGTTATGCAACTGATTTGCGTTCTGCGACTCAGGGTCGTGCTTCCTACTCCATGGAGTTCTTGAAGTACACTGATGCACCGCAAAACATTGCGAAAGCGATTATTGAATCTCGTAGCTAATTTTAAGTTACGACATAAATGTAATATGGTCCTGTTGATACAGGATTATTCTGAAAAGAAAGGAATATATCGTGGCAAAAGCTAAATTTGAACGTAATAAGCCTCACGTGAACGTGGGCACCATCGGTCACGTTGACCATGGTAAAACCACTCTGACTGCAGCTATCTCTCACGTACTGGCTAAGACCTACGGTGGTGAAGCTAAAGACTTCTCTCAAATCGATAACGCTCCAGAAGAGCGTGAGCGCGGTATTACCATCAATACCTCTCACATCGAATACGATACACCAACTCGCCATTACGCACACGTAGACTGCCCAGGCCACGCTGACTATGTTAAAAACATGATCACTGGTGCTGCACAGATGGACGGCGCGATCCTGGTAGTAGCTTCTACTGACGGTCCAATGCCACAAACACGTGAGCACATCCTGCTGTCTCGCCAAGTAGGCGTACCATTCATCATCGTATTCATGAACAAATGTGACATGGTTGACGATGCTGAGCTGTTAGAATTAGTAGAAATGGAAGTACGTGAACTGTTATCAGAATACGACTTCCCAGGTGATGACTTACCAGTTATCCAAGGTTCTGCTCTGAAAGCGCTTGAAGGCGAGCCAGAGTGGGAAGCTAAGATCATCGAATTAGCCGCTGCACTGGATTCTTACATTCCAGAACCAGAGCGTGATATCGATAAGCCATTCCTGATGCCAATCGAAGACGTATTCTCAATCTCTGGCCGTGGTACAGTAGTAACAGGTCGTGTTGAGCGTGGTATCGTACGTGTTGGTGACGAAGTAGAAATCGTTGGTATCCGTGCAACTACTAAGACAACCTGTACTGGTGTTGAAATGTTCCGTAAGCTGCTTGACGAAGGTCGTGCAGGTGAGAACTGTGGTATCCTGTTACGTGGTACTAAGCGTGATGACGTAGAACGTGGTCAAGTATTATCTAAGCCAGGTTCAATCAACCCACACACTACTTTTGAATCAGAAGTATACGTTCTGTCAAAAGAAGAAGGTGGTCGTCACACTCCATTCTTCAAAGGCTACCGTCCACAGTTCTACTTCCGTACAACTGACGTGACAGGTACTATCGAACTGCCAGAAGGCGTAGAGATGGTAATGCCAGGCGACAACATCAAGATGAAAGTGACTCTGATCTGCCCAATCGCGATGGACGAAGGTTTACGCTTCGCAATCCGTGAAGGTGGCCGTACAGTAGGCGCTGGTGTTGTAGCTAAGATTTTCGCTTAATCGCGAACGAGTTATAGTACTGAAAAAGGAAGCTTCGGCTTCCTTTTTTATTTTGGGCTGGCGTTATTCTGAAATTTGTGTAAAATGCTCGCCACTCTGAAGTTGAATAGTCTTTTTGATGACTATTTACACAGCGGGCTTGAAATCTAATTTTAGATAAGTATAATGGCCCCCTCGTTAACCTAGGTTAGCGAATTAAATGATGAGTCAATGAACTTGTCATTATCATAGCGGCTCCGATTGGGAGTCGAACGGTTAAATCATCTCGCTCTGCTTTTCCAGTAAGGAAGAAGCTAGAGGGTGATTTTTTATGTGTCCATTTTAGGAGCTCTGGTCAATGCAGAACCAAAGAATCCGTATCCGCTTAAAAGGATTTGATCATCGCTTAATTGATCAGTCTACAGCGGAAATCGTTGAAACTGCTAAGCGTACAGGCGCCCAAGTACGTGGTCCAATTCCACTACCTACGCGCAAAGAGCGTTATACCGTTTTGATCTCTCCGCACGTTAATAAAGATGCTCGTGACCAGTACGAATTACGTACTCACAAGCGCCTGGTTGACATCGTAGAGCCAACTGAAAAGACTGTAGACGCACTAATGCGTTTAGATCTTGCGGCTGGTGTCGACGTACAGATTAGCTTGGGTTAATTGAGATCCTTAGAAGAGGTTTGAGAGATGGCTATCGGTCTTATTGGTCGTAAAGTTGGTATGACTCGCATCTTCACTGAAGATGGTGTTTCTATACCTGTTACAGTAATTGAAGTTGCTGGCAACCGTGTTACTCAAGTGAAAACTTTAGAAACTGACGGTTACCGTGCTCTTCAAGTTACTACTGGTACCAAAAAAGCCAATCGCATCACTAAACCAGAAGCAGGTCACTTTGCCAAGAGCGGTGTTGAAGCCGGTCGTGGACTGTGGGAATTGCGTCTGGCAGACGGTGAAGGCGAAGGCATTGAAGTTGGTGCTGAGCTAAATGTAGGTATCTTCGCTGATGTAGCGAAAGTTGACGTTACTGGTCAATCTAAAGGTAAAGGATTCCAAGGCGGCGTTAAGCGTTGGAACTTCCGTACTCAAGATATGACTCACGGTAACTCTTTGTCGCACCGTTCGAACGGTTCTATCGGTCAGAACCAAACGCCTGGTCGCGTATTTAAAGGCAAGAAAATGTCAGGCCACATGGGTGCCGAGCGTGTTACTACTCAAAATCTAGACGTTGTACGTGTAGATGTTGAACGTAACCTGCTACTGGTTAAAGGTGCTGTTCCGGGCGCAACTAACGGCGACCTGATCATCAAGCCTGCAGTTAAAGCTTAAGGTCTGAGGAGATAGTAATGGAATTGGTATTGAAAGACGCGCAAAGCGCTCTTGAAGTTTCCGAAACTACCTTCGGCCGTGACTTTAACGAGGCACTGGTTCATCAGGTAGTTGTAGCATACGCTGCAAACGCACGTCAGGGCACTCGTGCTCAAAAGACTCGTGCGGAAGTAACTGGCTCTGGCAAAAAGCCATGGCGCCAAAAAGGCACTGGCCGCGCTCGTGCGGGTGGTGTTAAGGGCCCAATCTGGCGTGGCGGTGGCGTAACTTTCGCTGCTAAAACTCAAGATCACAGCCAAAAAGTTAACAAGAAGATGTACCGCGGCGCGCTGAAAAGCATTCTGTCTGAGCTGGTACGTCAAGACCGTCTGGTTGTTGTTGAATCATTCAGCGTTGAAGCTCCTAAAACTAAAGAGCTGAAAGCTAAACTGAAAGCAATGAACTTAGAAGACGTGTTAATTGTGACTTCAGAAGTTGACGAGAATTTATTCTTAGCAGCTCGCAACCTGTACAAGGTTGACGTTCGTGACGTTGCAGGTCTAGACCCAGTAAGTCTGATCGCGTTCAACACAGTGCTTGTGACTGCTGATGCAGTTAAGCAAATCGAGGAGATGCTAGCATGATGATCCGCGAAGAACGTTTGCTAAAAGTAATTCTTGCACCTCACATCTCTGAAAAGAGCACTGTGAATGCTGAGAAGCACAACACTGTTGTTTTCCGCGTAGCTATCGATGCAACTAAAGCTGAAATCAAAGCTGCTGTTGCTAAGCTATTTGAAGTTGAAGTCGAATCAGTTCGCACTTTAGTGAGCAAAGGCAAAACTAAACGTACTGGTGGCCGTGCTGGCCGTCGTAGCGATTGGAAAAAAGCCTACGTGACTTTAGCTGCTGGTGCTGACATCGATTTCGTCGGCGGCGCTGAGTAAGCAAAGGAGAATTATCATGGCAGTTATTAAGTGTAAGCCAACCTCTCCAGGTCGTCGCCACGTTGTTAAAGTGGTGAACTCTGACCTGCACAAGGGTAAACCTTTTGCTGGCCTGTTGGCGAAAAAATCTAAAAGTGGTGGCCGTAACAACACTGGCCGTATCACTGTTCGTCACGTTGGTGGCGGTCACAAGCAGCACTACCGTTTAATCGACTTCAAACGCGATAAAGACGGTATCCCTGCAAAAATTGAGCGTCTGGAATACGATCCAAACCGTACTGCGCACATCGCGTTAGTACTGTATGCGGATGGTGAGCGTCGTTACATCCTTGCTGCTAAAGGCATGCAAGCTGGCGACAAGATCCAGTCTGGTGTTGAAGCCGAAATCAAAACCGGTAACGCAATGCCACTGCGCAACATTCCAGTAGGTTCTGTTGTGCACGCTGTAGAAATGAAGCCTGGTAAAGGTGCTCAGATCGCGCGTTCAGCGGGTGCTTATGTACAAGTTGTTGCTCGTGATGGCGCATATGCCACTTTACGTCTTCGCTCTGGCGAAATGCGCAAAGTGCCAGTTGATTGCCGCGCAACATTTGGTGAAGTTGGTAATGCCGAACACATGCTACGCCAGTTAGGTAAAGCAGGTGCTAAGCGCTGGAGAGGCGTTCGCCCAACAGTTCGCGGTGTTGCAATGAACCCGGTAGACCATCCACACGGTGGTGGTGAAGGCCGTACTTCTGGTGGTCGTCACCCAGTGACTCCATGGGGTGTGCCAACTAAGGGTTATAAGACTCGTAGTAACAAGCGCACTGACAAGTACATCGTACGTCGTCGTAATAAATAGTAAGAGGATTCGCCATGCCACGTTCTCTCAAGAAAGGTCCCTTCATTGACCTGCACTTGCTGAAGAAGGTAGAGAAAGCGATGGAAGCAGGTGACAAGAAGCCTATTAAGACTTGGTCACGTCGCTCTATGATCATTCCAAATATGATTGGTTTGACCATCGCTGTCCATAATGGTCGTCAGCACGTTCCTGTGTTCGTAACTGACGAAATGATCGGCCACAAACTTGGTGAATTCTCACCAACTCGCACTTATCGCGGCCATGCTGCTGATAAGAAAGCGAAGAAGCGTTAATACGGGAGGAATAAGATGGAAGTTTTAGCTAAACATCGTTTTGCCCGTACGTCTGCGCAGAAGGCTCGTCTAGTTGCTGATCAAATTCGTGGTTTGCCTGTTGCTAAGGCCCTCGAAATTCTGACTTTCAGCCCAAAGAAAGCCGCCGTACTGGTTAAAAAAGTACTTGACTCAGCTATCGCAAACGCCGAACACAACGAAGGCGCTGACATTGATGAGCTAAAAGTAGGCGCCGTCTTCGTTGACGAGGGTCCAACTATGAAGCGTATCATGCCACGTGCTAAAGGCCGCGCTGATCGTATCATGAAGCGTACCAGCCACATCACTGTGGTTGTATCAGATCGCTAGGAGAGAGCAATGGGACAGAAAGTACATCCTAATGGTATCCGTCTGGGTATCACCAAGCCTTGGATCTCTACCTGGTACGCAGATAAGTCAGATTATGCAAATAACCTGAACAGCGACTGGGAAGTGCGTAAGTATCTTGCAGACAAACTGCAAGCTGCATCAGTATCTAAGATTGTTATCGAACGCCCAGCGAAAAGCATCCGCGTTACTATTCACACTGCCCGTCCAGGCGTTGTGATCGGTAAGAAAGGTGAAGACGTTGAAGTATTGCGTGCTGCAGTTTCAAAACTGGCTGGCACTCCTGCTCAAATTAACATCGCTGAGATCCGTAAACCTGAGCTAGATGCCAAGTTAGTTGCTGACTCAATTGCACAGCAATTAGAGCGTCGTGTTATGTTCCGTCGCGCTATGAAGCGTGCAGTACAAAACGCAATGCGTATTGGTGCTCAAGGTATCAAAGTTGAAGTTAGTGGCCGTTTAGGCGGTGCTGAGATTGCGCGCTCTGAGTGGTACCGTGAAGGTCGTGTACCTTTGCATACACTGCGTGCTGATATCGACTATTCAACCTCTGAAAGTCACACTCAATACGGTGTGATTGGTATTAAAGTTTGGATCTTCAAAGGTGAAGTTCTGGACGGAATGCTGCCACAGATTGAAGAGCCGAAACAGCAGCAACCTAAGCGCAAGCCTCGTGGTAAATAGGAGAGCCGGCAATGCTGCAACCTAAACGTATGAAGTTTCGCAAGATGTTCAAAGGCCGCAACCGCGGTCTAGCGAACGGTACCGAAGTTAGCTTTGGTACTTTTGGTCTGAAAGCAGTCGGCCGTGGTCGTTTAACTGCTCGTCAGATCGAATCTGCACGTCGTGCCATGACACGTCACATTAAGCGTCAGGGACAAATTTGGATTCGAGTTTTCCCGGACAAACCAATTACCTCTAAGCCTCTTGAAGTGCGTATGGGTAAAGGTAAAGGTAACGTTGAATACTGGGTATGTCAGATTCAACCTGGTAAGGTTCTTTATGAGATGAATGGTGTTTCTGAAGTGATCGCTCGTGAAGCGTTTGCTTTAGCTGCTGCCAAGCTTCCAATTAAGACTACCTTCGTAACTAAGACGGTGATGTAATGAAAGCGAGCGAACTAAGAGAAAAGAGCGTTGAAGAACTGAACGCTGAACTACTTGGTCTGCTGCGTGAGCAGTTCAACCTGCGTATGCAACACGCCACTGGTCAGTTGACTCAGACTCATCAACTGAAATTAGTGCGCCGTAACATTGCGCGCGTTAAGACCATTATTACTTCTAAGGCGGGTGCATAATGTCTGATAAAATCCGTACTTTGCAAGGTCGTGTGACAAGCAACAAAATGGATAAAACCATTACTGTAGCTATCGAACGCCAAGTGAAACACCCAATCTATGGGAAGTACATTAAGCGTACGACTAAGATCCATGCACACGATGAAGCTAATCAGTGCAACGAAGGCGATGTAGTAGCGATCCGCGAATGTCGTCCTCTGTCTAAGACTAAATCTTGGACTCTGGTTGAAGTAGTATCAAAGGCCTAATTATATTAGGTATTTAGGTAAACGGCTCCAGTATTTGGGGCCGTTTGTTTTTTAATACTATACATTCCATATTTATGGTGTTATATTTGCGCGCCATTTTTGACTAAATTCAAAGCAAAAATGGTGTTTATAGTCCCAATTGTGGGAATTGTGTAGTAACGATAGCGGAGCACTTAAAATGATCCAAATGCAATCGACTCTTGACGTCGCATGTAACAGCGGCGCACGCAGAGTTCAGTGTATTAAGGTCTTGGGTGGCTCTCATCGTCGTTATGCCGGTATCGGCGACATCATCAAGGTTTCTGTTAAAGAAGCAATTCCTCGCGCTAAAGCGAAGAAAGGTGATGTGTATAACGCGGTGGTAGTCCGTACTAAGAAAGGCGTACGTCGTCCAGACGGTTCTGTCATTCGCTTCGATCGGAATGCAGCAGTTCTTCTGAACAACAACCTGCAGCCGATTGGCACTCGTATCTTTGGACCAGTGACACGTGAATTGCGCTCTGAGCAGTTCATGAAGATTGTCTCGCTGGCACCAGAAGTACTGTAAGGAGCTTCAAAATGGCAGCTAAAATCCGTCGTCAAGACGAAGTAATCGTATTAGCAGGTAAAGACAAGGGCAAACGCGCTAAAGTTGCTCAAGTTTTACCTACTGGTAAGTTAATTGTTGAAGGCATCAATCTTGTCAAGAAACACCAAAAGCCAAACCCACAACTGGGTGTAGCCGGTGGTATTGTTGAGAAAGAAGCACCGATTCAAGCATCAAATGTTGCGATCTTTAACCCTGTCACTGGCAAGGCGGATCGTGTTGGTTTCCGATTTGAAGACGGCAAAAAAGTTCGTTTCTTTAAATCGAACAGTGAACTCGTTAAGTAACTGGAGTAAACGATGGCGAAACTGCATGATAAATATCAAGAGACTGTTGTCGCTGAACTGACTAAAAAGTTCGGTTATACCAGTGTCATGCAAGTCCCTCGGATTGAGAAAATCACCCTGAACATGGGTGTTGGCGAAGCCGTTGCAGACAAAAAAGTTATGGAACATGCTGTTCGTGACATGACTGCAATCGCTGGTCAAAAACCAGTAGTGACTGTTGCTCGTAAATCAGTTGCTGGTTTTAAAATCCGTGAAGGCTACCCTATTGGCTGTAAAGTGACCCTGCGCGGTGAGCGTATGTGGGAATTCTTAGAGCGTTTAGTTGACATCGCAATCCCACGTATTCGTGACTTCCGTGGTCTGAGCGCTAAAGCGTTCGATGGCCGTGGTAACTACGCAATGGGCGTGCGTGAGCAGATCATTTTCCCAGAAATCGATTACGATAAAATCGATAAAATTCGCGGTATGGATATTGTTATCACTACCTCTGCGAATTCTGACGAAGAAGGTCGTGCTTTGTTAGACGCTTTTAACTTCCCATTCAAGAAATAAGGGTAGCGTAATGGCAAAAACATCAATGAAAGCACGTGAAGCAAAGCGTGCACAGCTCGTAGCTAAGTTCGCTGAAAAGCGCGCTGCTCTGAAAGCAATTATTGCAAGTCCAGCTTCTTCTGACGAAGACCGTTGGGACGCAGTATTAAAGCTGCAAGCTCTACCACGTGATTCCAGCGCATCGCGTCAACGCAATCGTTGTAATCAAACTGGTCGCCCACATGGTTTCCTGCGTAAGTTCGGTTTAAGCCGTATCAAGTTACGTGAAGCAACCATGCGTGGTGAAGTTCCTGGCCTGCGTAAGGCTAGCTGGTAAGCACTTGTCACGGAGTAAGCTAATATGAGCATGCAAGATCCTATTGCGGATATGTTAACCCGTATTCGTAACGGCCAAGCTGCTAACAAAGTATCTGTGAAGATGCCTTCTGCTAAGCTGAAAGTCGCTATCGCGAAACTGCTTAAAGAAGAAGGTTACATCGCTGATTACGCCGTAGCAGATGAAGCCAAGCCTGAACTGGAAATCACTTTAAAGTATTTCCAAGGCCAACCAGTCGTTGAGACTATCCAGCGCGTAAGCCGTCCTGGTCTTCGTATTTACAAAGGTAAAAACGAATTACCAAAAGTGATGGGCGGACTGGGTGTCGCAATTGTGTCCACTTCTAAAGGCCTGATGACTGATCGTGCCGCCCGCCTTGCAGGCATGGGTGGCGAGGTTATCTGCTACGTAGCATAAGGAGCTAGGAATGTCTCGTGTAGCAAAAGCACCAGTATCTATTCCAGCTGGCGTAGAGGTGACCTTAAACGAACAGACCCTGACCGTCAAAGGCGCGAAAGGAAGTCTGACTCGAGTGATCAACAATGCGGTCAATGTTGTTATTGAAGATGGCGTGATCAAGTTCCTACCTGTTGAAGGCGCTGTTGGCGCTTGGGCACAGGCTGGTACCACACGTGCATTAGTAAACAACATGGTTGTTGGTGTATCTCAAGGTTTTGAGCGTAAGTTAAAGTTAGTTGGCGTTGGTTACCGTGCGAAGCTCGTCGGTTCTGACATTGACCTGACTTTAGGTTTCTCTCATCCGTTAGTACACAAACTGCCCGCAGGCGTTACTGCAGAGTGTCCAAGCCAAACTGACATCGTCCTACGTGGCGTTGATAAGCAGTTAATTGGCCAAGTCGCTGCTGAGATTCGCGGATACCGTCCACCAGAGCCATACAAAGGCAAGGGTGTTCGCTATGACGACGAAGAAGTACGCCGTAAAGAGGCTAAGAAGAAGTAGGTAACGCGATATGGATAAGAAAACATCTCGCTTACGTCGCGCTATTCGCGCTCGTAAGAAGATCCAAGAGCTGGGCGTGAACCGTCTGGTTGTACATCGTACACCGCGTCACATTTATGCTCAGGTGATCAATCCTGAAGCTCAGGTGGTGGCAGCTGCTTCAACCGTGGAAAAAGCGGTTAAAGAGCAACTGAAGAGTACCGGTAACGTAGACGCGGCTAAAGCAGTAGGTAAATTTATTGCTGAACGCGCGATCGAGAAAGGCGTAACTACTGTTGCGTTCGATCGTTCTGGTTTCAAGTATCACGGTCGTGTAGCTGCTCTGGCAGATGCTGCTCGTGAAGCTGGCCTCCAGTTCTAAGGGGTTATAAAAATGGCTAAATTAGAAGCTCAGCAAAAAGACGATCTGCAAGAGAAATTAATTGCAGTTAATCGTGTTTCTAAAGTAGTTAAGGGCGGTCGTATCTTTAGCTTCACTGCACTAACAGTAGTGGGTGATGGTAACGGTAAGGTCGGCTATGGCTATGGTAAAGCGCGCGAAGTTCCAGCAGCGATTCAAAAAGCTATGGAAAAAGCCCGTCGTAACATGGTGACCGTTGAGTTGAATGCAGGCACTCTGCATCACCCAGTTAAAGGTCGTCATACTGGTTCACGTGTATACATGCAACCAGCATCACAGGGTACCGGTATTATCGCCGGTGGCGCAATGCGTGCCGTATTAGAAGTTGCAGGCGTTCATAACGTTCTGTCAAAAGCATACGGTTCTACTAACCCGATCAACATCGTTCGCGCGACTGTAGATGCTCTGGTGCACATGAAGTCACCTTCGCAAATCGCAGCTAAGCGTGGCCTGAATGTTGACGAAATTCGGGGGTAATGCACCATGGCAACTAAAACTGTAAAAGTTACTCAGACTAAAAGTGCTATCGGTCGTTTACCAAAGCACCGTGCGACCTTAACTGGTCTTGGTCTGCGTCGCATTGGTCACACTGTTGAATTAGAAGATACTCCTTCAGTTCGCGGTATGATCAACAAGGTCTACTACATGGTTAAGGTGGAGGATTAATAGATGCGTTTAAATACTCTATCTCCAGCTGCAGGCGCTAAGCATGCACCAAAGCGTGTAGGCCGTGGTATGGGTTCAGGCTTAGGTAAAACTGCTGGTCGTGGTCACAAAGGCCAAAAATCTCGTAGCGGTGGCGGTGTACGCCCGGGCTTCGAGGGTGGTCAAATGCCACTTAAGATCCGTTTACCTAAATTTGGTTTTACCTCGCGTCGCGCTATGGTAACAGCTGAAGTTCGTGTACTCGAACTGGCTAAAGTTAACGGTGATGTTATCGACTTAAACGCTCTGAAAGATGCGAACGTTATTACTCGCAACATCCAGTTTGCGAAAATCGTTCTTTCAGGTACCATTGAGCGCCCAGTGACCGTAAAAGGTCTCAAGGTAACCAAAGGTGCACGTGCAGCGATTGAAGCTGCTGGCGGTAAGATCGAGGAATAATACGTCGATGGCAAAACCAGGACTTGATTTAAAAAGCGCGAAAGGTGGACTTTCTGAGTTGAAAGCTCGCCTCCTGTTCGTGATTGGTGCGATTATCGTCTTTAGAGCCGGTTCGTTTGTGCCAATTCCTGGTATTGACGCAGCTGTATTAGCAGAGCTGTTTGCTCAGCAAAAAGGTACCATCCTTGGCATGTTCAACATGTTCTCGGGTGGTGCTCTTTCCCGTGCTTCTATCTTTGCATTAGGTATCATGCCGTACATTTCGGCATCGATTATCATGCAGTTATTGACTGTGGTGCATCCAGCACTCGCTGAATTGAAAAAAGAAGGCGAGTCTGGACGTAAAAAAATCAGTCAGTACACACGTTGGGGTACGTTGGTGCTGGGTACATTCCAGTCGATCGGTATTGCAACAGGGTTACCAAACTTAGTCCCAGGCCTAGTGGTCAACATTGGATTCGGTTTCTACTTTGTTGCGGTTGTGAGCTTAGTAACAGGAACCATGTTCCTGATGTGGCTAGGTGAGCAAATTACCGAACGAGGTATAGGTAACGGTATCTCGATTTTAATTTTCGCAGGTATTGTTGCTGGATTACCTTCCGCTATCGGCCAAACGGCTGAGCAGGCGCGTCAAGGTGACCTGAATGTGTTAGTATTGTTGTTGCTCGCGGTAATTATTTTTGCTGTGACTTATTTCGTGGTGTTTGTAGAACGTGGTCAACGTCGTATCGTTGTTAACTACGCTAAGCGCCAGCAAGGCCGTAAGGTATTCGCTGCGCAATCTACTCACTTGCCGCTGAAAATAAACATGGCGGGTGTAATTCCTCCAATTTTTGCGTCAAGCATCATTTTGTTCCCAGGCACACTGGCTCAGTGGTTTGGTCAAAATGAGTCTATGTCATGGTTAAGTGATTTTTCACTGGCCGTGTCACCAGGACAACCGCTTTACTCATTATTGTATGCAGCAGCGATTATCTTCTTCTGTTTCTTCTATACTGCGTTGGTATTTAACCCACGTGAAACAGCAGATAACCTGAAGAAGAGTGGTGCATTCATCCCTGGGATCCGTCCTGGAGAACAGACTTCGCGTTACATTGATAAAGTAATGACTCGCCTGACATTAGCTGGCGCGTTATACATTACCTTTATCTGTTTAATTCCGGAGTTCATGTTAATTGCGTGGAAAGTACAGTTCTATTTTGGCGGTACTTCACTACTAATTATGGTAGTCGTAATCATGGACTTCATGGCTCAGGTTCAGACCCATATGATGTCACATCAGTATGAGTCTGTGATGAAGAAAGCTAACCTAGTAAACAAAGCGAACTTAGATCGCTTTGGTCGCTAAGTAGCTTTACGGAGTGATGAAATGAAAGTTCGAGCTTCCGTGAAGAAGATCTGCCGTAACTGCAAGATCGTCAAGCGTAGTGGCGTTGTACGCGTTATCTGTGTTGAACCAAAACACAAACAGCGTCAAGGCTAATTGAAAGATTGTTCAGCCCAGTTTTGGGCTGAACAAAATATTGTTTGCAAATCTGTCAACTGTCGAGTATCCTTTCGGGCTTTTCGCAGTTGGCCTTTAACTTAAGGAGTGCATAGTGGCCCGTATCGCTGGCATTAACATTCCTGATCAAAAGCATACAGTCATCGCATTGACTGCAATTTTCGGCATCGGCCGTACTCGCGCTAGAGCAATCTGCGCAGCTACGTCAATTGCTGAAACTGCTAAGATCAAGGAATTGAGCGAAGCTCAAATCGACACCCTACGCGAAGAAGTTGCCAAATACTTAGTAGAAGGTGACTTACGTCGTGAGATTTCCATGAACATCAAGCGTCTGATGGACCTTGGTTGCTATCGTGGTCTCCGCCATCGTCGTAGCCTGCCTCTTCGTGGGCAACGTACTAAGACCAATGCGCGTACGCGTAAAGGTCCACGTAAACCAATCAAGAAGTAACGGGAAGGTAGACAATGGCTAAAGTTCCGTCACGTTCTCCGCGTAAGCGCGTACGTAAACAGGTTGCAGATGGCATGGCTCATATCCATGCTTCTTTCAACAACACAATTGTCACCATTACAGATCGTCAAGGTAATGCGTTGTCATGGGCTACTTCAGGTGGTTCAGGTTTCCGTGGTTCACGTAAATCTACGCCATTTGCTGCACAGGTAGCTGCTGAGCGTGCAGGTGCTGCTGCTCAAGACTACGGTTTAAAAAACCTTGAAGTGTTTGTGAAGGGTCCAGGTCCAGGTCGTGAATCAGCCATTCGTGCGCTGAACGCTGTTGGTTATAAAATTACCAACATTACCGATGTGACGCCGATCCCTCATAATGGTTGTCGTCCTCCTAAAAAGCGTCGTGTATAACGCGTTTCATTAGGATAGTTGGAGAAAGATCATGGCAAGATACTTGGGTCCCAAGCTCAAGCTCAGCCGCCGAGAAGGTACTGACCTTTTCTTAAAAAGCGGTGTGAGAGCAATCGATTCAAAGTGTAAACTGGAATCTGCACCAGGACAGCATGGCGCTCGTAAGCCACGTCTGTCAGAGTACGGTTTACAGTTACGCGAAAAACAAAAAGTTCGTCGTATTTACGGTGTGTTAGAAAAGCAATTCCGTAACTACTACAAAGAGGCTGCACGTCTGAAAGGCAACACTGGTGAGAACCTGTTGCAACTTTTAGAAACTCGTTTAGATAACGTTGTTTATCGTATGGGTTTCGGTGCGACTCGTGCAGAATCACGTCAGCTAGTAAGCCATAAATCAATTATGGTTAACGGTCGTGTTGTTAACATTCCGTCATTCAAAGTGTCTGCGAATGATGTTGTAAGCATCCGTGAAAAGTCACGCACTCAAGCTCGTATCAAAGCGGCTTTAGAAGTGGCTGCTCAACGCGAGAAGCCTACATGGGTTGAAGTCGACAGCGCGAAAATGGAAGGTGCTTTCAAGCGTATTCCAGAACGTAGCGATTTGTCTGCGGAAATTAACGAACAGCTGATCGTCGAGCTTTACTCTAAGTAAGGCTAACAAACAAGAGAGGACACAATGCAGGGTTCTGTTACAGAATTTCTTAAACCGCGTCTCGTTGATATCGAGCAGGTTAACTCAACACGTGCCAAGGTTACTTTGGAACCGCTTGAGCGTGGTTTCGGCCACACTTTAGGTAACGCGTTGCGTCGCATCCTATTGTCGTCTATGCCCGGCTGCGCGGTTACCGAAGTCGAGATTGACGGCGTACTGCACGAATACAGCAGTAAGGAAGGCGTACAAGAAGATATCCTTGAAATCTTGCTGAACCTGAAAGGGTTAGCAGTGACTATCGAGGGTAAAGACGAGGCTATGCTTACATTAAGCAAGTCCGGCGCAGGCCCTGTCATCGCAGCAGATATCACGCATGATGGTGATGTCACTATCGTGAATCCTGATCATGTTATCTGTCATTTAACAGGTAACAATGATATCAGCATGCGTATTCGCGTTGAGCGTGGTCGTGGTTATGTGCCAGCATCTGCTCGTGCACAGACTGAAGACGATGATCGCCCAATCGGCCGTTTGCTGGTTGATGCTTCTTTCTCGCCAGTTGCACGTATTGCCTACAATGTAGAAGCAGCTCGTGTTGAACAGCGTACTGACTTGGATAAACTCGTTATCGATATGACCACTAACGGTACTATCGATCCTGAGGAAGCTATCCGTCGTTCTGCAACCATCTTAGCTGAACAGCTGGATGCGTTTGTTGAGCTGCGCGACGTGACTGAGCCAGAAATGAAAGAAGAGAAGCCGGAGTTCGATCCGATTCTGTTGCGTCCTGTCGACGATTTAGAGCTAACTGTACGTTCGGCTAACTGTTTGAAAGCCGAAGCGATTCATTACATCGGAGATCTGGTACAGCGTACTGAAGTTGAGCTGCTGAAGACCCCTAACTTAGGTAAGAAGTCTCTTACTGAAATTAAGGACGTTTTAGCTTCTCGCGGACTGTCGTTAGGTATGCGTCTGGAAAACTGGCCTCCAGCTAGTTTAGCAGACGACCTATAAGTCTCAGGTTTGTACAGATTTAGGTTATAAGGATTAGGTCATGCGCCATCGTAAGAGTGGTCGTCAACTTAACCGCAACAGCAGCCACCGCCAAGCTATGTTCCGTAACATGGCAAGCTCACTGGTTCGTCATGAGATCATCAAGACAACCGTAGCTAAAGCGAAAGAACTGCGTCGCGTAGTTGAGCCTCTGATAACACTTGCTAAGAGTGACAGCGTTGCAAACCGTCGTTTAGCGTTTGCACGTACTCGCGACGCTGAAGTCGTAGGTAAGTTATTCACTGAATTGGGTCCACGTTACCAGGAACGTCCTGGTGGCTACACCCGTATCCTTAAGTGCGGTTTACGTGCTGGTGATAAAGCCCCAATGGCTTACATCGAGCTAGTAGGTCGTCCAGAAGCTGCTCAAGCTGTTGAAGTTGAAGCTGCTGAGTAATTAAGGTTACAAAGATTGAAAAACCGGGCTCTAAGCCCGGTTTTTTTGTTTTTAGCGTTTCTTCTTTAATCAACCCAAGTCGTTTGTTTCTCAATTTCCTTTGGCAGTTTGAGTTGCCATTTCTTTATCGCTGCACGGCTAAATCGATATTGGCCAAGAGCATCCGTGATAGGGAAGATGTTCTCAGGCTTTTCTCCTGTGAGTATTCTAAGGGCCATGTCCGCAGCGATTGAGCCATGATGATAGCCATCGAGCACATAGCCACCTAGATTGCCATTGGCATAGATGCTAAATCCCCAAAAGCCGAAATTCGGCACCGGCGTGTGGTTAGCAATCCATTCGAGCAAGTTATCGGCATCCACTGATTGATCGTGTTCATCTCTGACTGCGTGATACAGCGCCACTACAATTGCACTATAACCATTATCCTTTGCCGCTCTGACTTGTTGTTGCCACTCTGCTAATTGGGCTAGCTGGAGAATGTGAACTTCGATATCACTTAACATGCTTGATGGTTGCTTACTGATGTACTCGGCCGCGATTTTCGAAGTATTGCTGCCATCGAAGAGCACTAGGATTTTACGATGCTTGGCTTGTGGCAATAATCTCTCGAGTAAGAGTAAGGAACGCTTGAGTAAGGGGCGCTCTAGCACGCCTGTGAAGCGTCTATGTTCATTTAAATGGTATTCCCGAGGATTCATATTCACCTCGAGGTAAACCACGGGAATTTGGCCGTGATTGAGGCGTTTATGGAGATAATGAACGGCGTTGTCATCGGCAAGGATCACAAGTTGTGGTTGTTGCTCCACAATAAATTGCCAAGCGAGTTCTGCACGCTCGGCGTAGCGCTCTTTAGCTAAGCGCTTAGTGTCCATCTCAAAGTGGCTAACTTGATGTTGTGGTGTCAGTTTATCGGTAATGGCTTGATAGTATTCTTTATCCCACTGATAGCCTTGATGGTAACTTTCGATAACCACCACTTTAGCAGCGTAGAGCATCAGCGGGTGACTGGTGAGCATTAGGAGTAGCAACAGTCGCCATCTTTTGTTAAATGGCTTAATCACATTCATAGACAGCGTCCTGCTGGAAAACTGTCTTGAGTATAGTTCAGCCGTTAATTGTGAATGGACAATAAAAAAGCCTCCGAAGAGGCTCTTTGTTTATCTAAATTTACAGCATGGCGATTATTGCGCCGCCGATTTTTGCTGGCTGTAATCTAACTTTTCATGTTTTTGGCCCATGGCTTCGGCCACTTCTGGCGGCATGTAGTTTTCGTCATGCTTAGCCAGTACTTCGGTTGCGGCCAATTTGCCGTCTTCACCTAATACACCTTGTGCCACAATACCTTGGCCTTCGCGGAACAGATCCGGCAGCAGATCGTCATAGGTCACGAGAATTTCGCCACCTAATGAGTCATGCACGGCAAATTGCACGTGCAGGCTGTTTGGATCGCGCACCATAGAACCAACCGTTACCATACCGCCTACGCGAATACGTTGGCCCGCTTCGGGTTTAACACCGGTATCGGTTTTACCGTGTACGATCTCCGACGGTGTATAGAATAAGTTTAAGTTGGAGTTCAGCGCATACAGCAGAAGCGAAGCAATCGCGGCTACGCCACCGATTAATGCTACAGCTAACGTCAGTCTCTTTTTGCGTCTTGGGTTCACGATTTGGTACTCCTAGTCTCTTTAAGGCGTTCTTCGCGGTTCATCTTCTTCGCGATTTCAATCAGTACTTTGCGCTTTTGGCGCGCACTAGTGATGATCAGCGTCGATAAACAGAAGAAGGTCACGCCATAGGCAAGCCATACATAAAAGGCATAGCCACCCATGTTGAAAAAATCACTGATAGAATCGAATTGCATTATTTGACCTCCTCAGCTTTAGCAAGTTCACGCACCCAAGGGCGCATGCCGTTTCTTGCTAAGATTTCTGCTCTAAATCTCACAATTGTGATAGCCCCTATCATAAGGCCGAAACCTAAAATATTGATTAAAAGTGGGTATAACATTTCGCTCGACATAGTCGATTTAGAGGTAATTTTGATAGTTGATGGTTGATGCAGAGAGCTCCACCATTCAACCGAGTATTTGATGATCGGAATGTTGATCACGCCGACGATCGCTAAGATCCCTGCTGCACGTGCTGCCAGCACTTTGTCTTCGAAGGAAGCATAGAGCGAGATAACGCCCAAGTAGAGGAATAGCAGAACTAATTCAGACGTTAGACGCGCATCCCATACCCACCAAGTCCCCCACATGGGCTTACCCCAAGTCGCACCAGTAAAGAGGGCGATAAAGGTAATCACGGCACCAATAGGTGCAATGGATGCGGCGGCCCAATCAGCCAGTTTAATTTGCCATACGAGGCCGATAAATGCGGCTGTCGCCATACCCATGTAGGCGGCCATTGACATTGAGGCTGCTGGAACATGGATAAAGATAATCCGGTAGCTGTCGCCCTGTTGATAATCTGTTGGAGCAAACATTAATCCCCATACCGTGCCGACGGCAATAAAAAGGCAGGCTAAGGTGGCAAACCATGGAAATAATGTTCCTGATAATTTGTAAGCGCGCTCAGGATCCGCGTAAGGGTGTAACCATTTCCACATTTTAGTTAGTACTCACTCGCAGAGATGCACCAATTGCAAAGGGTGCTAAGGTTAACGAACCGATCAACATGGCGCCAATTATAGCGAGCTGACCATCATAGGGTAAATTCATTCCTGCAGCATCTATGGCGCTGGTCGCGAAAATCAGCACAGGAATATAAAGTGGTAAAATAAGCAGACTCAGTAACACGCCGCCTTTACGCAGACCCACGGTTAGGGCCACACCAATTGCGCCTAAGAGGGATAATACTGGTGTGCCCAGTGCGAGTGTTGCAATCAGCGCACCATAACTGTTGGCGTCTAAATTGAGCAGCACCGCCAGCAAGGGCGCGATAATAATCAGTGGCACGCCAGTCAGTAGCCAGTGGGCTAATACTTTGGCCAATACCAATACCGAGAGTGGCTGTGGGCTGAGTAGCATTTGCTCTAAGCTGCCATCGCTAAAGTCGGCTTTAAATAGACGCTCGAGTGAAAGCATAGACGCCAGTAATGCCGCAACCCAAATAATCCCAGGAGCAATACGGGCTAGCATTTGTGGTTCAGGACCAATTCCCAAAGGGAATAGAGTCACAACCATGATGAAGAATAACAAGGGATTAAAGATATCACCGCGGTGACGAATGGCGATTTTTAGATCCCGCTGTAGTAATGTTAAAAACGCTTGGGTAAAGCTGATGCCTCTTTTCATTATGCCAAACCTTATACGAAGCGATAATCTAGACGAATTTTACGAAGCCTATCATCTTTGATAATGCCCATATCTTGGTGAGTGGTGAGGATCACGCAGCCACCATTATCCGCATGTTGAATAAATAACTGTTCAAGCTCTTCGACACCTCTTTTATCGATTGCGGTAAAAGGCTCATCGAGGATCCACACTTTACAGTCATTGTGCCAGAGTCTGGCTAATGCTGTACGGCGGTGTTGACCAGCGGATAAATGCCCGGCGAGTGCTTCCTCAAACCCGGCTAAATTCACTTTAGCGAGAATGGCGGAAGTATCGAAATCATCATAGCCACTGATTCTTAAATTGAAGTTAAGGTTTTCTTCAGCGGATAATTCGGATTTCACCCCAGCAAGATGGCCTAAATACAATAGGTCTTCGTTATATTCGTCGCGGTAACGGTTAATATCTTCATTGAGATAAAAAGTTTGTCCAGCGTAGGGACGAGATAAGCCTGCCAATATACGTAATAAACTGGTTTTGCCGGCGCCATTTGGGCCTTCGATCTGGACGATATCGCCAGCATTAATATCAAAACTTAATTCATCAAACAGGATGCGTTCTTCGCGGATACATGTCAGCTTGCTCGCCGATACCAGTGTGTTTACTGAAGTTATATTTGTCACTGAACCCTCTATCTCAAGCCGGAAGGAAACACAAGTGATTCTAACACAAACGATATTGCGGGGTTTACACTTGCTTAATACTAGATGTCAGCAATTTGATGTGGTTCCAATAACCGCAATATTTCTCGAACTAATCGAACTTTTTTAATACTTGCTAATATATTAACGAATTTGTCACGCTTGTCGCCTTATATCATTTGTGCTGAGATTCTAATCACAAAAAGATGAGATTTATTGAAGTTTGTAGTAATCTTAGTCCGCTATAATGAGTCTGCCTCAAAGGGCAGCGAGAGCTTTGTACGTATTTGCATTAGGAACATTGAACATGAAAAAACTGTTAGCAATGACTGCAGTCGCTGCTTTGACTATGTCAGTCAACGTTTCAGCTCAAGATGCTGAAGCTATTTTCAACAAGGCATGTACCGTATGCCACAGCATGGGTGTTGCTGGTGCTCCAAAGGCGCACAACGCTGCTGAGTGGGAACCACGCTTAGCAAAAGGTATGGACACTCTGTTACACAGTGTAAAAACTGGCTTAAACGCAATGCCACCAGGTGGTATGTGTACTGATTGTACTGACGAAGATTACAAAGCAGCTATCGAGTTTATGTCTAAAGCTCAGTAATTTTTGCAGTGTTAAAAAAACCGGCATTAGCCGGTTTTTTTATGTCTGCGCTAAGCCGAAACCTAGCGCTAGGCACGGATAACTTATTGCACTTGGGTATCTAACACTAAGCTTGCAGTGTCACCCACATTTACTTTGCTGACTTTGCCTTGAATATCACCTGCCTGAGGTTTGATATTGCCATGCTTAGACAACACCGCGATCACTTCAACACTCGCAGTTTGGCTCAGTTTCACATCGCCACCCATACCTGTGCTGTCATCGAGCGTTACTGTTACCGGTAAAGTTTTTGCGCTCACCTTAGTTGCCGCTAATGGCACTTTAGGACCTTCGGTCGCACGGGCGAAGACGAAGATAGTGTCATCAGGGCCTGCTTGTGCGGCCAGTTCGGGTGAAATTGAAATCGCAATACTTACAGACTTAGTCGCAACTTTTGCCTGCTTGTGGACATCATCGTTAGGCATGCCCGCGGTTTCGCCTTGCATACGCAGGTTTGCCGTTTCAATGGCATTCATCAGCGCGGCGCGGTCTACATCGGTGCGGTCGCTATTGAGAATGGTTTGCCATGAATCAATGGCTTTTTGATAGTTAGCAGTGAAGAAAGCATCCATACCGACGAGCAGTAAGGTTGATGGATCCTGTGGATCTAACGCTAAAGATTCATCAATTAAAGCTTGAATTTGCGGAGTCATTTGCTGACCCGCTTTATAGTACATAGCTGTTGCTTTTGGACCAATTAATTCAGCGTGTTTACCGACTAATTCCATCACCTTATCGAAGGCTGCAACGGCTTTATCGAATTGGTTAGCAGAGATATAAGCGTGACCTAGGCTGAACCAAGCTTGGCTGTTTTCAGGCTCGGCTTGTACTTGTGCCTCCATCATCTGTACGCGTTGTGCCATGATTTGCGCCGCGTCCATACCCGCATGTGGGTTAGCAGGTTGGGTGTTGCCGATATTCTCAAAGGCACCCAAGTGCTGATAGAGGTAACCTGAAATCGCAATCAAGCAGACCGACATGACCGATGGCCATAAAATGCTCTTAGGTTTGATCTGGTTGACGAGTGAATCATCGCTCGCTTGTTTGATGTCTTGGAGCAGGCTGATTTCTAGCTCTTTCTTCAGTGCATCAAATTCAGCTTGGTCGAGCAGTTCTTCATTGAGTTCTTTCTCAAGAGTGGCAAGACGTTCATTGAACAATTCAAGGTTAGTTTGTCTGCGAACGCCGGCTTCTTCAGTGCGTAACAACTTTTGCTGTCTGAAATGCGGGATCCAGATCAGCGTTAAGCTGACCAACACAACAAGCGCAATAAAAATCCAAAATGTCGTCATTGTTTCTATATTCACTTTAGTTTGCATAAAAGCGGTTGTTACCGCCGGCTTGGAAGCAAGATTATACGTAAAGATTATTCATTGAACAGTAATATAAGACCTTCAACGCAGTGAAAACTGAGAGTTGGGCACTGGTTCACAAATTGATCCATCAGGTAAATTTTGTATGAAACTTAAGGCTCATTTATCTGTCACATGCAAAACTGTAGGCCAGTGATGGCTCCATTTCGACAAAAATCGAGAATGAGACAAGTCACCCAGTTTTGTATGAAAGAGGCAGACAGGAACAATAGCAAATACTAAAATGAACAAAATTTCGTGCATTTGTGTGAACAGCATGTTGTGCGTTGGTCTAGAGTCTTTCTAAATCAACATATTATTAGAGACTGAGGAAAACCCATGATCCCAGAACTTGGACACTTTTCGCTGATTATAGGAGTGGCATTCGCCTTCTTATTAGTCAGCGTTCCCCTTATAGGTGTTGCCCGTAAAGACCAATATCTAGTGAGGTATGCTTGGCCGTTAACCTACGGAATGTTCTTTTTTATCGCTTTATCCGTAGTATCTCTTGGTTACAGCTTCGCCGTTGATGACTTCTCCGTTGCCTATGTGGCACATCACTCGAACTCCCAGTTACCTATCTTCTTTAAGATTGCGGCCGTATGGGGCGGTCATGAAGGGTCACTGCTGTTCTGGGTGTTTGCGCTATCGACCTGGGCGGCTTCGGTTGCCTTATTCAGTAAAGGCTTAGAAGAAGTGTTCACCGCTAGGGTTTTAGCTGTACTGGCGCTGATCGTGATTGGCTTTAGCTTATTTATGCTACTCACCTCTAGCCCATTTGAACGCCTATTCCCAATGCCAGCCGAAGGTCGTGACTTAAACCCAATGCTGCAGGACGTGGGCTTAATCTTCCATCCACCTATGCTGTACTTAGGTTATGTGGGCTTCTCGGTAAGCTTCGCGTTTGCGATTGCAGCTCTGATGAGTGGTCACCTTGACTCTGCATGGGCACGTTGGTCACGTCCTTGGACTTTAGCCGCTTGGATTTTCCTCACAGGCGGTATTGCATTAGGTTCTTGGTGGGCATACTACGAATTAGGCTGGGGTGGCTGGTGGTTCTGGGATCCCGTAGAAAACGCTTCCTTTATGCCTTGGTTAGTCGGTACAGCATTAGTGCATTCACTGATCGTGACCGAAAAACGTGGTGCGTTCCGTAACTGGACCGTATTACTGTCTATCTTCGCGTTCTCTTTAAGCTTACTCGGTACCTTTATCGTGCGTTCGGGTGTATTGACCTCAGTACACTCCTTCGCAGCCGATCCAAGCCGCGGTATGTTCATTCTGTTACTGCTGGGTCTTGCGATTGGTGGTTCACTCACGCTGTTCGCCTTCCGCGCCAGTGAAATGAGCAGCCCTGCACGTTTCGAGCTGAAATCAAAAGAAACCATGCTGTTAGTCTGTAACGTGTTACTCACGGTTGCAGCGGGTACTGTGTTGTTAGGAACTCTATATCCACTGCTGATCGATGCCTTAGGCATGGGTAAGATTTCTGTTGGACCTCCATACTTCAATGCTGTGTTTGTGCCTATCGTCCTCGTACTGTTTGGCTTTATGGGTGTCGGTCCAATCATCCGCTGGAAGAAATCCAAAGCCGGTGAGCTCAAACGTCAATTACTGGTGCCTGCATTAGTCTCTGCAGCGATTGGTATCGTGACACCGTTTATTGTGGATGGTGCGTTCAACGCTTGGGTTGCCTGTGGTATCGCCGCTGCGTCTTGGATTGTGTTAGCGACGGCAAGAGCCGCGTATAACATCGTTAAGCCAAAAGAAGGCGAAGTGAGCGTGGCACGTATGGGCCGCAGCGAACTAGGGATGATCTTAGCCCACTTAGGTATTGCCGTGTCGGTGATTGGTGCCACTATGGTATCGAACTACTCGGTTGAGAAGAGTGTGCGTATGGGCCCAGGCGTGAGCCAAGAGCTTGCGGGCTATACCTTTAAGTATCTCGAGACTAAGAACGTCGTAGGTCCTAACTACACCGCGCAACAAGGTCAAATTGAGATCTACAAAGGCGATAAACTGCTGACGTTGCTCAAGCCTGATCGTCGCCAATACAATGTGCGTACTATGGACATGACCGAAGCGGGTATCGATTGGGGTCTGTTCCGTGACTTATATGTCACCATGGGCGACCCAATCAGCAGCACTGAGTTTGCTGTGCGTTTGAACTACAAGCCATTTGTTCGTTGGTTATGGTTTGGAGCAATATTCATGATGGTTGGTGGTTTCTTCGCCGCATCGGATAAACGCTATCGCTCAAAAGTGGCGGCTACGGTTAAGCCACAAGCTGAAAAAGCGAAATTAGCTACCGCGCAATAGTTGGGGAATATATGAAGAAGTTGGTTCTGTTTATCCCATTAGTCATCTTTCTTGGCATGGGGGTATTTTTATACAAAGGATTGTTTTTAAATCCACAGAAACTGGATTCAGCTCTGGAAGGAAAGCCGATCCCGGCTTTCCAACTGGAACGTCTCGAAACACCAAGCGAGATGATTACCAATGAGCAACTGAAAGGCAAAGTCTCACTACTCAACGTATGGGCCACTTGGTGTCCATCTTGTAAGTATGAGCATCCTTTCTTAGTCATGCTGAAACGCCAAAATATTCTGCCTATCTACGGGATTAACTACCGCGACGAGCGTATTCCCGCATTGGAAGAATTAAAACGTCAAGGCGATCCGTACCATACCAACATCTTCGATAAGGATGGCCGTTTAGGATTAGACCTCGGGGTTTATGGTGCGCCAGAAAGCTTTATTGTCGATCATAAAGGCATCATTCGTTTCCGTTACGCCGGTCCAATCGACCAGCGCGTATGGAGCGAAACTTTGTACCCCATGATCCAACAACTACAAGCTGAAGCGGCGAAGGATGGTGCAGCGTGAGAACACTGACAAAAATCATCGGTGGTTTAGTGTTGTTGCTGAGTATGGCAACAGCGGCCATGGCGACACCCGTCGATACTTACGAGTTTAAATCGCCAGAAAACCAAAAACGTGGTTTATCGCTGGCCCATGAACTGCGTTGTCCGCAATGTCAAAACCAAAACCTGATCGACTCTAACTCACCCGTTGCCCGAGATCTGCGTCTTGAAGTCTACAAGATGGTTGATGAAGGCAAGGGCGATGATGAGATCATCGAGTTTATGACGAGCCGCTATGGTGAGTTCGTTCTCTACAAACCTAAAATGGAAACCAAAACCTATATTCTTTGGTTAGGTCCAGTGGGTTTGTTGCTGCTCGGTCTGATCATTGGCTTCATCTTTATCCGCAAGCAACGTATCGGTGGCTGCACTGAGGCCGAGATCAGCGCCGAAGATCAAAAAGCGCTCGATGCTTTATTAAAGCGTGATACTAAATGAAGTCATTTGCCTTAGCTGCAATCCTTGCGAGTCTGTCTGTTGCCTTTGCTGGTGGTGCCCAAGCGTACCCCGGCATGCAGCAGGCAAACAAGCCGATAGAGTCGACAGTCGATCTGATTAACGTTCTACCCAAGACTTATCCTATCGATCCCGTCGCTTTTAGCGATGTCGATGGCAAGGCGATCGATTTCAGCCAATATAAAGGCAAAGTCGTGATGGTGAACATGTGGGCGACTTGGTGTCCTCCCTGTGTCAGAGAGTTACCTGCGATTGAACGCTTGGCGACAAAGTTTAAAGCAGAAGAGTTTGCACTATTACCTATCTCTATCGATGCGGATGGCAAACAACAGGTTCAGCCATTTTTAACCTCATTAGGAATGGCAAACTTTAATTCCTACTATGATCCCCAGCAAAACCTTGGGCAGGTGTTTCCATTAGATACTATCCCTGCGACCTTTATTCTCGATCAAAACGGTCAATTGATCGCGTTTGTGAGATCATTTGTCGACTGGGATGATGCAAAAGCCGTATCGCTGATCCAAGGTTTTATCGATAAAGGCGCGAAAAAGCTGAATTAAGCAGCAGATTGCGCGTAAATAGAACGCCATTGTAGAAAAGATCGCCATGCGATCTTTTTTCTTTTAAAAAGCCCTTGCACAAAAAGTTCTGCTGCCTATAATGCGCATCCACTGACACGGCAGACAGCGAAAGCAAGCGCGGTGACAGTGCGAATCGAATGCAAAATGTGCAGTTGATTCGAAAGCATCAAGAAGTTTGTAAAAACGCCTTGACGCGACAAGGGAAATGCGTAGAATACGCAGCCCTGACCCGCTGAGCGGTAACGCGAAAGCTGAGGTCAAATGCTCTTTAACAATCTAAACAAGAAATCTGTGTGGACACTCACAGGTGTTGAGTTAATCGAAATTACTCTGCCGTTTGGCGAGTAATCAAAATTTAAATCAATGAATGAGTGTTCATAGCAATATGTACAACGACTTATTAAGTTAAGTCGATTCAGAATTCATTGAGTCGAATCTTCGGATTCAAAAAACTTTTAATTGAAGAGTTTGATCATGGCTCAGATTGAACGCTGGCGGCAGGCCTAACACATGCAAGTCGAGCGGCAGCACAAGGGAGTTTACTCCTGAGGTGGCGAGCGGCGGACGGGTGAGTAATGCCTAGGGATCTGCCCAGTCGAGGGGGATAACAGTTGGAAACGACTGCTAATACCGCATACGCCCTACGGGGGAAAGAGGGGGACTTTCGGGCCTCTCGCGATTGGATGAACCTAGGTGGGATTAGCTAGTTGGTGAGGTAATGGCTCACCAAGGCGACGATCCCTAGCTGTTCTGAGAGGATGATCAGCCACACTGGGACTGAGACACGGCCCAGACTCCTACGGGAGGCAGCAGTGGGGAATATTGCACAATGGGGGAAACCCTGATGCAGCCATGCCGCGTGTGTGAAGAAGGCCTTCGGGTTGTAAAGCACTTTCAGTAGGGAGGAAAGGTTGTAAGTTAATACCTTGCAGCTGTGACGTTACCTACAGAAGAAGGACCGGCTAACTCCGTGCCAGCAGCCGCGGTAATACGGAGGGTCCAAGCGTTAATCGGAATTACTGGGCGTAAAGCGTGCGCAGGCGGTTTGTTAAGCGAGATGTGAAAGCCCCGGGCTCAACCTGGGAATTGCATTTCGAACTGGCAAACTAGAGTCTTGTAGAGGGGGGTAGAATTCCAGGTGTAGCGGTGAAATGCGTAGAGATCTGGAGGAATACCGGTGGCGAAGGCGGCCCCCTGGACAAAGACTGACGCTCAGGCACGAAAGCGTGGGGAGCAAACAGGATTAGATACCCTGGTAGTCCACGCCGTAAACGATGTCTACTCGGAGTTTGGTGTCTTGAACACTGGGCTCTCAAGCTAACGCATTAAGTAGACCGCCTGGGGAGTACGGCCGCAAGGTTAAAACTCAAATGAATTGACGGGGGCCCGCACAAGCGGTGGAGCATGTGGTTTAATTCGATGCAACGCGAAGAACCTTACCTACTCTTGACATCCAGAGAATTCGCTAGAGATAGCTTAGTGCCTTCGGGAACTCTGAGACAGGTGCTGCATGGCTGTCGTCAGCTCGTGTTGTGAAATGTTGGGTTAAGTCCCGCAACGAGCGCAACCCCTATCCTTATTTGCCAGCGCGTAATGGCGGGAACTCTAGGGAGACTGCCGGTGATAAACCGGAGGAAGGTGGGGACGACGTCAAGTCATCATGGCCCTTACGAGTAGGGCTACACACGTGCTACAATGGCGAGTACAGAGGGTTGCAAAGCCGCGAGGTGGAGCTAATCTCACAAAGCTCGTCGTAGTCCGGATTGGAGTCTGCAACTCGACTCCATGAAGTCGGAATCGCTAGTAATCGTGGATCAGAATGCCACGGTGAATACGTTCCCGGGCCTTGTACACACCGCCCGTCACACCATGGGAGTGGGCTGCAAAAGAAGTGGGTAGCTTAACCTTCGGGAGGGCGCTCACCACTTTGTGGTTCATGACTGGGGTGAAGTCGTAACAAGGTAGCCCTAGGGGAACCTGGGGCTGGATCACCTCCTTACCTATACGACTAACTCGATGTTTGTTGAGTGTTCACACAGATGGCTTGTTGAACTTCTCGAAAGAGGAGGGAGAGCGAAATGCACCGCATGCCGGTAAGCATTGTTCTTTAACAATTTGGAAAGCTGATAGTAATTAATACAATGATGTCTGTCGTTGTGTTAATACGAAAAAAATTGAGTTCTTAAAACACTTTTTAAGTGTCTTGAATATTCAAGTCTAAGGCGAGTCCATCTTCTTGGTCGAAGATGAGACAAGTAAAACCAGCTGGTCGCAACAATTCAAGTGAAACTCATTTGGGTTGTATGGTTAAGCGACTAAGCGTATACGGTGGATGCCTTGGCAGTCAGAGGCGATGAAGGACGTAGTAACTTGCGAAAAGCGTTGGCGAGCTAGTAACAAGCATTTGAGCTAACGATGTCCGAATGGGGGAACCCAGCAGCATAAGCTGTTATCACTACATGAATACATAGTGTAGTGAGGCAAACGAGGGGAACTGAAACATCTAAGTACCCTTAGGAAAAGAAATCAACCGAGATTCCCCTAGTAGCGGCGAGCGAACGGGGATTAGCCCTTAAGTCAGAGGGGTGTTAGTGGAATGGTCTGGAAAGTCCAGCGGCACAGGGTGATAGCCCCGTACACGAAAACTAACCTTTGATGAAAACGAGTAAGGCGGGACACGTGATATCCTGTTTGAATATGGGGGGACCATCCTCCAAGGCTAAATACTCCTGACTGACCGATAGTGAACCAGTACCGTGAGGGAAAGGCGAAAAGAACCCCTGTGAGGGGAGTGAAATAGAACCTGAAACCGTATACGTACAAGCAGTGGGAGCGGTTCTTGAGACCGTGACTGCGTACCTTTTGTATAATGGGTCAGCGACTTACGTTTTGTAGCGAGGTTAAGCGAATAGCGGAGCCGTAGGGAAACCGAGTGTTAACTGCGCGTTTAGTTGCAAGGCGTAGACCCGAAACCCGGTGATCTAGCCATGGGCAGGTTGAAGGTTGAGTAACATCAACTGGAGGACCGAACCGACTAATGTTGAAAAATTAGCGGATGACTTGTGGCTGGGGGTGAAAGGCCAATCAAACCGGGAGATATCTGGTTCTCCTCGAAAGCTATTTAGGTAGCGCCTCGGACGAACACCTTTGGGGGTAGAGCACTGTTAAGGCTAGGGGGTCATCCCGACTTACCAACCCTTTGCAAACTCCGAATACCAAAGAGTGCTATCCGGGAGACAGACGGCGGGTGCTAACGTCCGTCGTCAAAAGGGAAACAACCCAGACCGTCAGCTAAGGTCCCAAAGTGTATGTTAAGTGGGAAACGATGTGGGAAGGCTTAGACAGCTAGGATGTTGGCTTAGAAGCAGCCATCATTTAAAGAAAGCGTAATAGCTCACTAGTCGAGTCGGCCTGCGCGGAAGATGTAACGGGGCTAAACATACCACCGAAGCTACGGGTGCAATCCATTAGGGTTGCGCGGTAGAGGAGCGTTCTGTAAGCCGTTGAAGGTGAAGGGGTGACCCACACTGGAGGTATCAGAAGTGCGAATGCTGACATGAGTAACGATAAAGGGGGTGAAAAACCCCCTCGCCGAAAGACCAAGGGTTCCTGTCCAACGTTAATCGGGGCAGGGTGAGTCGACCCCTAAGGCGAGGCCGAAAGGCGTAGTCGATGGGAAACAGATTAATATTTCTGTACTTCCGCTAACTGCGATGGAGAGACGGAGAAGGCTAGGCTAGCGCGGCGTTGGTAGTCCGCGTTTAAGGTGGTAGGTGGGTGACTTAGGCAAATCCGGGTCACTATACACTGAGAGCTGATGACGAGTCCCCAAGGGGATGAAGTAGTTGATGCCATGCTTCCAGGAAAATCTTCTAAGCTTCAGGTTAGCGGGAATCGTACCCCAAACCGACACAGGTGGTCGGGTAGAGAATACCAAGGCGCTTGAGAGAACTCGGCTGAAGGAACTAGGCAAAATGGTACCGTAACTTCGGGAGAAGGTACGCTGCTGTTGGTGATGGGACTTGCTCCCTAAGCTGACGGCAGTCGCAGATACCAGGTGGCTGCAACTGTTTATCAAAAACACAGCACTGTGCAAAATCGCAAGATGACGTATACGGTGTGACGCCTGCCCGGTGCCGGAAGGTTAATTGATTGGGTTATCGCAAGAGAAGCTCATGATCGAAGCCCCGGTAAACGGCGGCCGTAACTATAACGGTCCTAAGGTAGCGAAATTCCTTGTCGGGTAAGTTCCGACCTGCACGAATGGCGTAATGATGGCCACGCTGTCTCCAGCCGAGACTCAGTGAAGTTGAAATTGCGGTGAAGATGCCGTATACCCGCGGCTAGACGGAAAGACCCCGTGAACCTTTACTATAGCTTGGCACTGAACATTGACCCTACATGTGTAGGATAGGTGGGAGACTTTGAAGCGGGAACGCTAGTTCTCGTGGAGTCGTCCTTGAAATACCACCCTTGTAGTGTTGATGTTCTAACTTGGGCCCCTAATCGGGGTTAAGGACAGTGCCTGGTGGGTAGTTTGACTGGGGCGGTCTCCTCCCAAAGAGTAACGGAGGAGCACGAAGGTTGGCTAAGTACGGTCGGACATCGTACGGTTAGTGCAATGGCATAAGCCAGCTTAACTGCGAGACAGACACGTCGAGCAGGTACGAAAGTAGGTCATAGTGATCCGGTGGTTCTGAATGGAAGGGCCATCGCTCAACGGATAAAAGGTACTCCGGGGATAACAGGCTGATACCGCCCAAGAGTTCATATCGACGGCGGTGTTTGGCACCTCGATGTCGGCTCATCACATCCTGGGGCTGAAGTCGGTCCCAAGGGTATGGCTGTTCGCCATTTAAAGTGGTACGCGAGCTGGGTTCAGAACGTCGTGAGACAGTTCGGTCCCTATCTGCCGTGGGCGTTGGATGATTGAGGGGAGTTGCTCCTAGTACGAGAGGACCGGAGTGAACGAACCGCTGGTGTTCGGGTTGTCATGCCAATGGCATTGCCCGGTAGCTATGTTCGGAATCGATAACCGCTGAAAGCATCTAAGCGGGAAGCGAGCCCCAAGATGAGTCATCCCTTGGACTTTAAGTCCACTAAAGAGCCGTTCGAGACTAGGACGTTGATAGGTCAGGTGTGTAAGCGTTGTGAGGCGTTGAGCTAACTGATACTAATGACTCGAGAGGCTTAACCATACAACCCAGATGGGTTTTACTGAAAATGTTCCAGACATTTTCCAGTACTTCCTCCTTCCCTGGAGGTCGTACAGTTCTTAGCTTGAATACAAACACTTAAGAAGTGCAACTCAAACCAGCTTTCCGAATTAATTTACTGCCTGCGACAATAAGACAGGTAGTAAATAACAAATTTGCTTGGTGACAATAGCATTGTGGTCCCACCTGATCCCATCCCGAACTCAGAAGTGAAACGCAATCGCGCCGATGGTAGTGTGGGGTCTCCCCATGTGAGAGTAGGTCATCGCCAAGCGCCTAATTTGGTCTCTACCTGAAACAAGTAGCGCCAGACAGAGTTGGAGCGGTAGTTCAGTTGGTTAGAATACCGGCCTGTCACGCCGGGGGTCGCGGGTTCGAGTCCCGTCCGCTCCGCCAACACAAAGAGATAAGCCTCATCGAAAGATGAGGCTTTTTTCGTTTTATCTGTACCATTTTTTAGCCGCTCCTATCTTTCTTTGTCTACCAGCCCTCAGGCTAACGCAAAATAAATCTTTATTTTCTGCTGTTGAAATCATGTTATTTGCCCCAAGATAATCCGAAGTGCTGCAATCTGGTGGCGTTTATCACAGGAGTTTATGTCATGCTTTATGATTTAACGGCTGTTCAATTTAGCAAGATGCTGAAAAATTTGAGTCTTATTCTGGAGAAGGGTGAGGTTTTTGCCAACTTGAAGAAGGTGGATATGGCGGTATTATTGAATTCCCGCTTAGCACCCGATCAATTTAATCTGATCCGTCAGATCCAGATCGCCTGTGATACCGCTAAGATTGGGGTCGCACGTCTGACGGGTAATTTAGAAACTGTGCCTAAGCATGATGATACTGAAACGACGTTACCTGAGCTGCAGGCGCGTATTGCTTCTGTTATCGAGTACTTGTCTCAATTTACCGAGGCAGATTTTGCCGATGCGGCGACTATCCATGTTTCTCAACCTCGTTGGGAAGGTAAGTATTTGACAGGGTACGAGTTTGCGATTGAGCATGCTATCCCAAACTTATATTTCCATGTGACGACAGCTTATGCGATTTTGCGCCATAACGGTGTGGATGTGGGTAAGAAAGATTATCTTGGCCCTATGCCTTACAAATCATAATCCCCATCGCACAGCAGAGTGTTTGCTTTGCTGTGCGCTTAATGCGGTTGAGGCAATATCACACTAACCTTTAACCCGCCAAGAGCTGAATGCGTAAAGCTAAGTTCCCCCTGACAACTCTCGACAATATCTTTGCAAATCGACAGGCCTAAACCATGGCCTTGAATGCTCTCATCGAGCCGAATCCCTCGCTCCGTAATCACAGCTAAATCGCTATCCGATACGCCTTCGCCATCGTCGCTGACCTCTATTTGATACGCTTGATTGATGGTATTCGTCTGCTTAATACAAAGCTGTATCTGTCGATGCGCATGCTTACAAGCGTTATCGAGCAGATTGCCAAGCAGTTCCAGCAAGTCGTCCCGGTCGAAGGGCATGACAAGTGTTTTATCAAACTGACTATCAATTTGACGCTCAGGATAAATGCGCTGCATCACTTGGATAAGTGGCGGCAGATCGTCATTGAGCACGGTGAAACGTCCAGGGGTTGAAAGCCCGACGATTTTAGTACGTTTAAGCTCTCGCTCAATAATATGGTGCAGATCCGCGAGCACCTTACTGCCTTCGCGTCTTTGCTCTGGCGCTAGGCTCTCGAGGTAGGATTGTAGCCCTTGCAGAGGACGTTTCATTTCGTGGGCAAGATTACCCAAGGCATTGCGTGAACGTTGTACCCTCTGCCCGAGTTGATTAATGAGGCGTTCGATTTCCTCAATCAAAGGGCTAATTTCTGTTGGCGTGTGCTGGGTATCGATTTCTTGCCCCTGGAGCCGCAGTTGCCTGATGGCATCTGGCATTTGCTCTAGCGGTTTAAAGCCTCGTTTGAGCAACAGATGCTGCGCAAATAGTAGGATCATAATGGTCAGCAGTACCACTACCGCCGCAAAGCCTAAAAAGCGTAATTGGGTTTGCTCAAGCGAGCTTATGTCTTCCGTCACCCACAGGGTAATGGTTTGCCCATTCTTGACTATGGTCTGGCTGAACATCAGCCAGTGTTCCTGCCCAACATATTGAGTGACTTGTTGTTGCTCGCCAACGTTAAGATTGGGGAGTGAGACGGCATGGTCAAACAGCGAGCGTGAACGTAATAGCTGTTCACCGATGTTAATCGCAAAGTAGTGGCCCGAATTGACCCTGTGATACACATTGGGGAGCCTATCGGCACTCAGTGACCAAGTGCCATCGGCTTGCGGTTCGAGGGCGGAGATCAGACTATCGGCATCGTGTTGTAGGCGCGAGGCAACAAAGTCTTGGGTTAAGATTTGAATGCCTTGAAACAGTAAATACAACAATAGCGCCATGGCACAGGTGAGGGTGATAAGCAGATTGCGGGTGAGATAGGCTTTGAGTGAATACACGCTTAGGCATCCTTGAGTCGATAACCTTGGCCGCGTCGCGTTTCGATATAGTCTTTGCCTAGGCGTTGGCGGAGTCGGTTGATGTACACTTCAATCACATTGCTGTCTTTGATTTGTTCCTCTTCGTAAATGCGCTCACTCAACTCGGATTTGGAGACAATCTTAGTCGGGTTGGCCATTAAATAATGCAGCAGGCGATACTCAATCTTAGTCAGCTCGATAACATCCCCTTCGGCATTGGTCACCGCTTGTTTATCCACATCGAGGGAGACGCCTGCATGTTGCAGCAGATTATCGGCGCGGCCAAAGTGGCGGCGGATCAGCGCTTCCAATCTGGCGAGCAGCTCCTCTACATGGAATGGTTTGCCGAGATAATCATCGGCGCCGGCCTTAAGGCCATCGACGCGTTCGTGCCAAGCATCGCGAGCCGTAAGAATTAACACTGGCATCAGCAAGCCCTTTTGGCGCCATTGGCTCAGTACGCTTAAGCCCGGCTTACCGGGCAAGCCTAAATCGAGGATCACCGCTTCGAAGGTTTCTTCCTCACCAAGAAACGCGCCATCGATACCGTTATTGGCATGTTCAACCGTGTAGCCCGCCTTGTTAAGGGCGGGGATGAGGCGAGCCACTAAGTCAGTATCGTCTTCAATTAAGAGTAAGCGCATCAGTCGACCTTTTCCTTAAGCCATTCACCCGTTTTGGCATCGATCTTAATCTCATAGACGATGCCATCGTCGCGCAGGATTTCGAGTTCATAGATGATGCGCCCGTGTTTTTGCTCGACCTCGAGGTCGAGCAAGCGCCCCTTAAGGCGCGACTCATAGCGCTGCATTATGGTGTCGAAGGGTAATACTTTACCCTCCTTCACCCATTCGACCACTTTGTTGGAGAGGTCTTCATCATGGGCTAGACAGCTTGGGCTGTTAATCATCCCAGCGGCCAAAGCTAGGAATATTAACGGTATCTTCATCGAATATGCCCTTCTCTGCGAGGTTATGGCAATTGCTGCATTGGCTGAATGAGCCGACTTTGGGGTTATCTTGCACCATGCGTCTTGGGATCTCATCGTGCTTACGGATAAAAAATGCCTGCTCGGTAATTTTCTGCGGCCCCATGCCGTCAATCAAAGGTTTGCTATTTTTCATGACCTTACCATTTTGCGCAGCATGTTGAACGAGATATTGCTCAATTCTAGCCGTTGCTTCAGGCGCTAGGCTGGCATCATCACCAAAGTGGTTGCTTAGGTTGCTGGTAATTGCCTGCCACTTTTCGGCGGGCAGTAAATTTGCGGGATACGCCATATGGCAGCTGCCGCATTCTGCTGAATATTCTGCATTTTGTGGGATGGCTTGATTATGTTCGAAGCCATCGTGGGCATAACCTGTACCAGTAAAGGTCAAGCTGAGCCCTACGACGCCTATCGCAAGGGCGAGGGCGGTGAGTGTTGAACCTACAATCCAGCTTAGGGGATGGGCTTGTTTAGTCATGATATTTCCTTAGGTTTTAATGATTAAAATGGATGTGAATAACGCCGTTATTGCAAACTCAGCCACAGCAGTACGTCGCCTTTTTCTTGAGGCGTGCACTCGCGTTTAAAGGTCCAGTTACAGTTGCGGGTAAACCATTTCTCAATCTTGGCCGCATCGGTTAAACGGTTACTGGTGAGCGACGGCGCCATGGCCTCGATGGACTTTCGGGTGTTTTGATGCATACCTGAGTCTGTCACTTTGGCGGTGTGGCAGCTGGCACAGCTGCGGTCTTCACTCTGCTGTAGCCACAGTGCTTGTCCTGCTGCGGCGCTAAAGGGGCCTGCACCTTGTGCCTGATATTGTTGCAGTTGTAAGCCAATTCGCTCGGCGCTGAGTGGCAAGCTGGCGACCTTAGTATTGGCGGCACTGGCATTAACACTGCTGAGCAGTACCACAGTGAGCGCCAGTCCCATCAGGCTTTTATTCAGGTTGTTGTTCATGTCTGACTCCTTTGAACGGTCGGATTGTGACGATTATTGATGTTCATCTTGTTGGATCAGTTGGCGCTGCTTTTTACCTGTCAGCATGGCTTTGACGAGGTTTTCCTTATGCAGCAGGCTGCTGACGATCACGCCGCCGACATGGGTGACGATAAGAAGCAGGCTGAAGTTGGCGAAAAACTCATGCACTTCCTTCAGGGCGCCCTCGGGCCAAGTGGCGAAAAAGCTTGTGGCCAGTGGACCTTGGCCATCGGTGGCATAAAGCGCCATGCCGGAGAAGCCAGTGAACCCTATGCTGAGGATCAGGGCGACTATCATCAGTGCGCCTGCGGGATTGTGGCCGATGTAATCCTTAGCCTTGCCCGTGAACAGTTCCTTCAGGTATGCCCATGCGATGCTCGGACGGGTAACAAAGTTGATAAAACGCGCATGGTGAGTGCCAATAACGCCCCATAACAGGCGAAATACCAGCAGGGTTAAGATGCTGTAGCCGGCGTAACTATGGATATTCATCCATTCGTCTTCACCTTCGGTGAGGTAGGCTAAGGTAAAAAAGCCCACCAATGACCAGTGAAAGATACGGATCAAGGGATCCCAGACTTTGATGTTTTGCTGCATATTTGAGGACATGATCTGTTGCTCCTAAGGTGGTGTGCTTGCAGGCTACTAAAGCCAAACTTAAACGGCGCTTAAATTTTGCGGGGTGAACTTGCCCGGTGTTCTGATGAGCTAACTGGGTAAATAAGTGAGAAATCCATCGAACTAAGCTTGTTAAGCTATTGGTATTCAGCTAGATTTTTCCGCTTCATCTTCGAGAGGTAAGGGATTAACCGTTTATGCCTGTCCATCTTTTTAGCCGTCGGCCCGATCGAAAATCTTTTTTAATTTATGCGGTGCTGCTGTTTATCATCGAAGTGTTGATCGCGCGTTTTGCGCCTTCGGGGTTTATTCGCGGTTTTGTCGGTGACGTGTTAGTGGTGATCCTGTTGTTTTGCATGGCGCGCGCACTAGTGCCTGTAGTGAATGCAAAAGGGGAGCCAATCAATCGGTTTTGGCACACGCCATGGTTGGCACTGGCGGTGTTGCTGTTTGCCTTCGCTATCGAATTTGGTCAGTATTGGGGCTTAGTGGACAAACTGGGGCTGGGCGGCAATCGCTTGGCGCGAATCGTGATTGGTAGCCATTTCGATCCACTCGACTTGCTAGCGTATTTTGTGGGATACCTGATACTGATGGGCTTGTATTGGAAGCGAAATTAGCGATTTCAAGGCTCAGGGAGGATACCGCATGCAGCCGATAACAGCCTTCACACTGCGAGTGTCCGATACCGAGGCGCTCACTCAGCCTTTATATTTCAATCAGCAAGCTGCTGGGGTCAACATCGCAGGAAGGCAGCTTGAGGCCCAGTACCGCTGCTCGTTACCCAATGGCGCCCAAGGCTATTTACTGCTGACCTCCTACAATTGCCCCTTTGAAGAATCGACCGAGTGCAGCCTGCTCGATGCATCCTTTAAATTAGTGGCGAGTCGCTCCCTCTCGCAGAGCTATCATTCGTTTTTACTCTATGCCCATTGGCCAGTTGCGGATAATGGCCTGCGGCTGCATTACTACGATCAGCTAGTTTGGGATTTGTATATTCTGCCAAGCCGTTTAGGTCGGTTCGGCGGTCCGCGTCTCGAATTTAGCCCAGTAGCCAACCCTGAGTGCGATCCCCACACGGCAAGCTCGATGGCGGAACTGTCGCAGCGGTTAGCGAATATCGAGACTGGCCGTTAACGCGATACTAAAAAAGGCGTTAGCAGCTCGGTCAACCAAGCCATAAATACCTGAAGTCTTTTAGAAAGATGTCGTCTATGGGGATAGAGCAGGCTCACTGGCATTGAGGGGGCTGGGTAATCTGGCAGGATCTCAATCAGTTCTCCGGTTTGGAGATATTTTGCCACCCCAATATTCGGCGCTTGAATAATCCCTAATCCCGCTAGGCAGGCCGCGCTGTAGGCATCGGCATTATTGACTGTGATTAGCTTAGGTAAGGCTAGGGCGCATAGTTCGTGGTTATCTTGGCTCAGATACTCAAATCCTGAATCACTGCCGCCTAACTGGCCAACGTAGTGGATAAGCTTATGCCCATGGCTAAGTTCTTCTATATTCGAGGGTCTGCCGTATTTTGTGATGTAGCTTGGGCTGACACAATTGAGCATCTTAAAGTGGCCAATCTTTTTAGCGATAACGCCTTCTTGCTGCACGCTGCCAACGCGGATCACGCAGTCAAAACCTTCGGCGACAATATCGACTTTACGGTCGGTGCTGCTTAGCTCCAACTCAATTTGGGGATATTGTTCAATAAAGTCAGGAAGATGAGGAAGCACTAAGTTGCGCGCAATCCCTGTAGACATATCGACTCTTAAGCGCCCCGAAATTTGCGTCGCCTGTAGCTGGAAAAGGCTTTCTAATTCTTGATAGTCGGTGAGCAAGTTTTTGCAGCGCTCATAACAACTTATGCCGTCTTGAGTGAGGCGCACCGTGCGAGTGGTGCGTTGTAGTAAGCGTGCACCTAGTGCGGTTTCGAACTGAGCTACGACATTCGACACATGGGTTTTCGACAGACCAAGGCTGATACTGGCTTGAGTAAAACTCTCTAATTCAGCCACTCGCATAAAAATTTGCATGGCTTGTAGTCTATCTTGCATCGCAATTGTTCTCTAATAGCTAACAGTCTTGCCATTTATAGTGTGTTTATCCCTCTTTGTGCAAGTAATAAGCTGTGTAGTGGAATCGCCATGCTGTGCGGCGGCATTAACATAGATGAATGAAGAGGATACACAATGAACACAGCTCCCATCGCGCTGATCACTGGTGCAAGCCGTGGCTTAGGTAAAAATGCGGCCCTGACCTTAGCCGCACAAGGTGTTGATATTATTCTAACCTACCAAAGCAATGCCGCTGCAGCCGCCGAGGTGGTTGCGGAAATTGAATGGCATGGACGCAAGGCCGTCGCTTTACCGTTAGATGTGGGTGATAGCCAGTCCTTTAGTGATTTTTCGCTGCGCGTAAAAGCCGCACTCGAACAGACTTGGCTGCGGGATAGTTTTAACTATCTAGTTAATAATGCTGGGATTGGTATCCATGTTCCCATGGCTGAAACCAGTGTGGAGCAGTTCGATACTCTGATGAATATCCATGTCAAAGGCCCCTTCTTTTTAACTCAGGCGTTGCTGCCTCTGCTTGCCGATAATGGCAGTATTATCAATGTCTCTACGGGGTTAACGCGCTTTGCAGTCCCAGGGTTTGGTGCCTACGCCATCATGAAAGGCGCGGTCGAAACCATGACCAAATACTGGGCGAAGGAGCTAGGGCCACGCGGGATTCGCGTCAATGTGCTGGCTCCCGGTGCAATTGAAACGGACTTTGGTGGTGGTGCCGTGCGGGATAATCCAAAAATGAATGAGTTTTTAGCGCAGCAAACGGCTTTGGGGCGGGTGGGATTACCCGAGGATATTGGCGGCGCAATCAGTGTCTTGTTGTCACCCGCCGCGGCGTGGATAAACGCCCAGCGTATCGAGGCTTCTGGCGGTATGTTCTTATAGTTCAATGCGATAAAAACAAAGAAAGGGCCCATGGCCCTTTCTTGTTATCAAGGCATAGTTTCAGTTTGGTTAGAAGAACCCGAGCGGATTGATATCGTAGCTCACCAATAGGTTTTTGGTGTTTTGATAGTGATTAAGCATCATCTTGTGGGTTTCACGGCCGATGCCTGACTTCTTATAACCACCAAAGGCTGCGTGGGCGGGATAGGCGTGGTAGCAGTTAATCCAAACTCGACCCGCTTGAATGCCTCGACCTAGACGCTGAGCGCGGTTCATATCCCGCGTCCATACACCCGCACCAAGGCCGTATTCGGTATCGTTGGCAATTGCCAAGGCTTCGGCTTCATCCTTGAAGGTGGTGACCGAAATAACCGGACCGAAGATTTCCTCTTGGAAAATCCGCATCTTATTATGACCTTTCATGATCGTTGGGCTGATGTAATAGCCCTTGCTTTGATCGCCTTCGAGTTGGCAGAGCGAGCCGCCTAAGAGCACCTGTGCGCCTTCATCTTTACCAATTGCGAGATAGCTTAAAATCTTATCGAACTGTTCTTGGGAGGCCTGTGCGCCCACTTGGGTGGCGGTATCCAGCGGGTTGCCCTGCTTGATGGTTTGCGCACGGGCGAGAACTTTTTCGATAAAGCGATCGTAAATCGACTCTTGGATCAATACCCGTGATGGGCAAGTACAGACTTCACCTTGGTTGAAGAAGGCCAGCAACATGCCTTCGACGGCCTTATCTAAATACTCGTCTTCGTGGTCCATCACATCGGCGAAATACAGGTTAGGCGATTTACCGCCGAGTTCGACTGTCGATGGGATCAGCGATTCCGCGGCACATTTTAAGATGTGGTAACCGACTTCGGTGGAGCCAGTAAAGGCCAGTTTAGCGATGCGTTTGCTGGTGGCGAGGGCTTGACCCGCTTCGGCGCCAAAACCGTTGACGACGTTAAGGATGCCGGGCGGCAGCAGATCTTCAATCAGTTCGAGCAGCACAAGGATAGATACGGGCGTTTGCTCTGCGGGTTTGAGTACTACGCAGTTGCCCGCGGCGAGTGCGGGGGCGATTTTCCACGCAGCCATCAACAACGGGAAGTTCCACGGAATGATTTGCCCGACGACACCTAATGGCTCTGGGAAGTGGTAGCTGACGGTGTTGCCATCGATATCGGCTGCGCTTCCTTCCTGTGCTCGAATGCAGCCGGCGAAGTAACGGAAATGGTCGACAAACAGAGGTAAGTCGGCGTTGAGGGTTTCACGCACTGCTTTACCGTTTTCCCAGGTTTCGGCAACGGCTAAGTATTCGAGATTTTGCTCAACGCGATCGGCGATACGCAACAGTAAATTGGCACGCTCGGTGACTGAGGTTTTGCCCCAAGCATCCTTAGCTGCGTGGGCAGCATCGAGCGCCAGTTCGATATCGCGGTAGTCGGAGCGGGGAATTTTACAGAAGTTTTGACCATTGACGGGAGAGCGATTTTCAAAGTAATCGCCGTTGACTGGGGCGACCCATTTGCCACCGATAAAGTTGGCGTATTTTTCTTTAAAGTTAACGATGGCACCAGCGGTTCCGGGTTGAGCATAAATCATAGTGTTTTCCTTCTGTGGCTGCCGAATACGCTAAATGTACAGCGTCTCAGCAATGGGTCTTGTTGAAATAGGTTTAAGCACTGTTGTTATTTTTGTCCTTTGCCAATCGAGTTGACTGACAAAGCTATTGATTAAGTTGGTGTTCTCTTACGCAACACTTGAGCACTGCGTACAAACAGACATCGCAAGGACAGTGCCAAACTGGCAGGAGTTGTACACTTGTTGAGCTAACAGTATGATGAAAAGCTAATTTTGCAGATCCCAAACAATAGGGGCGCTCACGGAAGGAAAGGTGCCCTGTGGTCATTTTGTCATCCAACGACACACCATGGGTGTGCCGAAATGGAGCAGCGCTCGGGGAGCTTGGCTATGACAGTAAAACTGCATTTTCCAACCACACAGGCATGGTTAACCGATTCATGGCAGCGCAGCTTAGGTGCTGGCTTGTCAGAGTTTCGTGCCGGTGAGGATCTCAGGCTCACGCGTTCGGAGCTCAAATATAAACATGAGCAATATCAGCAGCTCATCGAATTAGTACAATCCCACGCCTTGCCGCTATTTAATCAACTGATGGCGCACTCTAATAGTCGATTATTGCTCTCCGATGCCGACGGTTATGTGCTGAAACATTGGGGGGTGAGCCGCTATTCCAGCAAGCTGGCGGATGTGGCGCTCGATATTGGGGTCAACTGGCTCGAAAAGTATAAGGGCACCAATGCAATAGGCACAGCGCTCACGGCCAAGCAGGCGGTGTCAGTGGTCGGCGAGCAGCATTTTATCCGCCAAAACCGTTTTATGAGTTGCACCGCTTGCCCGATTTTTTCGCCCCAAGGTGAGATGCTCGGAGTGCTTGATATTACCAGTGAGCAGCAACGGCATTCGCAGCAAACCTTAATGCTAGTGTCGAGTCTGGCGCAGCAGGTCGAAACGGCGCTGCTGTGTCATCTACCCGATAGTCATTATCGAATCGATTTCGCGGCGCAGCCGAGTCTATTAAATTCCGGCTGGCAAGGCATAGTTATCGCTAGCAGTGACGGGCGGATTGTGGGTTGTAATCCCATGGCGAAACAACTGCTGAGCCAAGCCAAGTTGGGTGACAGTTTAGATCAACACCTCGGCGACAATTGGGCGCGAGCGGGGGGCTTTCATCGCGATTCGGCGCTGCATGTGCAGACGCAAGCATTGGCACTGACGCAGACGAAAAGTACCAGAACCCTTCAAGATAAACCCTTGAACCAATTGGGTGTCAGGTTTCGTGACCCATTACTTGAGCGTGCCTGGCAGCAGGCGAACAAGGTGATCACTAAGCAAATTCCTTTACTTGTGCTTGGCGAAACGGGTGTCGGTAAGGAGCAATTTGTGAAAAAGCTCCACGCCCAGAGTACCCGCCGCGCACAGCCCATAGTTGCAGTAAATTGCGCCGCCTTGCCCGCTGAGTTAGTTGAGTCTGAGTTATTTGGCTATCAGGCGGGAGCTTTTACTGGCGCCAATCGAACTGGTTTTATCGGTAAGATCCGCCAGGCACACGGCGGCTTTTTGTTCCTCGATGAAATTGGCGAGATGCCGCTAGCGGCGCAGAGTCGTTTACTCCGGGTGCTACAGGAGCGCGAGGTGGTCCCCGTCGGCAGTAATCAAAGTTTTAAGGTCGATATTCAGATCATCGCCGCGACCCATATGGACTTAGAGTCGCTGGTGGCGCAGGGGTTGTTCCGTCAGGATTTGTTTTATCGCCTGAATGGATTGCAGGTGCGGCTGCCTGCGCTGCGTGAGCGGCAGGATATTGAGCGCATCATCCATAAATTGCACCGCCGTCACCGCAGCAGCGCGCAAACCTTGTGTACTGAGCTGTTGGCGCAACTGATGCGTTACGATTGGCCCGGCAACCTAAGGGAGCTGGATAATCTGATGCAGGTGGCTTGTTTGATGGCCGAAGGTGAAGCTGTACTCGAGATCAATCATCTCCCCGATTACCTTGCTCAAAAGCTAATGAATCTGGCGTGTGAGCCCCAAACTTTAACTGAGGTTGCTGACGCAGAAGCTACGGCGCATCCGCACGAGCTGGTTGAGTCTAGCTCCGTCACCATCGACTCGCTCCACGGAACCATTAATCTGAATGTGTTGCAGGCTTACCGTGCCTGCGATGGCAATGTGAGCCAATGCGCCAAGCGTTTGGGGATTAGCCGTAATGCCTTGTATCGCAAGTTAAAACAGCTAGGGATTAAGGATTAACGGCAGTTGACTGTTGATGATATAAGCCCCGCTAACTGTGTTAGCGAGCCTTATGTTTTTAGGTTGGTAAACTGATATTGACTTCAAGGCCGTGGGGCTGGCGATTCTCGGCCCTGATTTTACCTTTATGGGCGCTAATGGCTGCTTCGGTAATGGCGAGTCCTAGGCCCCAGCCACCGCTTTCTCGCTGTCTTGCCGAATCGGGGCGATAGAAGGGTTTGAAAATTGCCTCAAGCTCAGCAGGATCAATCCCTGGACCATCGTCTTTAATGGTGATCTGTACTTGGCCGTTGGCTTGGCTCGCGAGCAGATGAATATCGCTCTGGGCATAACGAATCGCGTTGCGCAGCAGGTTTTCTATCGCACGGGACAGGGATTTCGGATAATGGCTGAGCTCGATGGCTTCATCGATATCGATAGTGATCTTTTTACCCTGTTGATCGGCCTCAAATTCAGCGTCATCAAGCACTTGACTGAGAGACTCGGCCAATCCGAGGCGCACCTTAGTCTCATTGGTGCTGAGTTTGACCCGCGACAACTCCAAGAGCTCTGCGATCAATTTCTCTAGTTGCTCGGCCTCATAGGCGATACGGTCGGTTTCCGTAGTCTGTTGGCCTTTCTTGCGGGCCAATGCCAGTGATAATTGTAGGCGGGTCAGTGGGGTGCGCAGTTCGTGGGAAATATCCCCCATCAAACGTTGCTGATTCTTCACCATGGCTTCGATCGAATCCGCCATGCTATTAAAGGCGGTGGCGAGCTGGCCGATTTCATCGTTACGTTGAGTGGTCGCCTTATCGACGCGATTGCTGAGATCACCTTCGGCGAGGGCATCGGCACTTTTCTTGAGCGAGTTTAATGGTTTACCTAAATGCCAAGCGAGTATGGCGCACAGTAATCCCGAGAGCACTATGGCTAGGCTTAGGGTGAGCAGCTTATTTTCGATAAAGAAGAAGAACCAGGGGCGAGGGTGAATATCCGGCAAGCGGCCATAGAGATAATAGGTTTCACCCTGAAGGGTAAATTGGTGTGGGCCGAAGACCAATTCATCTTTAAATTGATGACTAATCGGCTGTTTTTCCTCGTCGGTCATCAGCATAAAGCTGCGTACACCGCGGCTCACTCGGCTGGTATTAATCACTTGGCCTTGGCTGTTGGCCAGATAGAGCCTAAGGGGTTTGCCTTCCATATCGCCACGTCTTTCCCAGCGGCGCAGAAAATCAGATGTGACTAGCTCGGGATTGTCTTGAATACGCTGCGCTATGCTTGCCAACACCTTTTGCAGATGCGGCGGAATTGGGGCGCGGTCATGATTTTGCTGCAGCAATGGCAGCAGGCCGACCAAAGCGATAATCAGCGAGCTACAGATCCAAAATCCGAGTAGTAACTTGATAAATAAGCGATTAGGCACAGTTGTTCCCGCCGTTATGGTAGCCAGATATAGCCTTTGCCACGGATGGTTTTCACCCTAGGTCTGCCGTCGCTTCGCTCGGGGAGTTTTTTGCGTAGATTCGAGAGGTGCATATCTAGGCTGCGGTCGAAGGGCATGAGTTTTTTGCCGAGCACTATCTCGTTAAGCTCTTCTTTATTCATCAACTCACCCGCATGCAGCGCTAGCGTGTGTAGCAGGGTAAACTCGGTTCCCGTCAGAATAATCAGCTGCTCATTGCAGTAGGCTTCTTGGCGTGAGGGATCTAAGCGTAGATCACCAAACTCCTGCGCCGGGGTGGCGTGGATCTCTTGGGCGGTTAAGTGTGAACGGCGAATGATGGCGCGAATCCGAGCGATAAGCTCTCTGTCATTGAAGGGTTTAGGTAAATAGTCATCGGCACCGATCTCAAGGCCAACCACTCGGTCAATCTCATCGCCTCTGGCGGTGAGCATCAGCACTGGCGTTTGCTTGTGTTGGCGCAGGGCGCGTAGCACTTCAAAACCGTTTAATTTAGGTAACATCACATCGAGTAAGATCAGATCGTAATCCCCCGCTAGGGCCAGTTCTAGGCCTTGCTTGCCATCGTAGGCCAGCGTGAGCTTAAACCCTTCGAGTTCGAGTAATTGTCCGAGGAGTTCTGATAAACCAAGGTCATCATCGATTAATAATATCCGACTCATAGTGTTCCTTAATCTGGGTGAACTGGTGTGAAAGACTCAAAGCGATGTGCTAAACCACAGACGGCTTGAGTATTTTGCCTGAGTATACCTCTTTTGATGTCAATTGCTGTGTAGCAATGTAAGCCAAAGTAAAGAATAGGGAATTTGTTAGTTATTGTCGCAACTTTACACTGATTTACTCAGATCACGCCCTCACTTACATATGACGCTTTAGACTGTAATCGTCGAAAGTGATTCGGCTTTTAAAAGGGTCGTCACTGTATCTTGTCTTTACAACATAACGTTGAACTATTGAGGTTAACATGATGAAAACATTATCTCCTTTTAAAGCAGGCCTATTTGCCATCCTAGCAAGCTCCGCGGTATTCGCGACGACAGTTAATGCCGAGCCGGGCCAAGGTTGTGACCATCCTCGTGGCGAGTTCCACAAACACGGCGATCGTATGGCCCATGATGGTATGCACAGAATGTTTGAGGGCTTGGATTTAACCGATGCACAGAAGGCCGACATTAAAAAGTTGTTTGCTGAGCAACGCGCCGCACGTAGCGACGACAAACCGAGCAAGGAGGAGCGTTTAGCGCATCGTGCTGAAATGCAAGCATTGATCACCTCCGCGACCTTCGATGAGGCGCAAGCTAAGGCGCTGATGAGTGCACAGCAGGAAAAACGTCAAGCCCAAGCGATTGAACGGATGAAGATGCAGAATCAAATCTACAATCTGCTGACACCTGAACAGCAAGCTAAGTTTAAAGCGCGATTTGAAGCACAAGCTGGTAAAGAACCTCGCGGTTAAGCTTGTAAGCTGATATACAATAGGGTCATAGCTTCCCGATATAGACCCCTATGACTCAGACTTCCCAATACGATTTTTGGGTCAAACTGGCTAGTCGCGCTTCCGTGGCTACCGCTTTGACCCTTATTCTTATCAAGCTGTTAGCTTGGTTATATTCTGGCTCGGCCAGTATGCTGGCGTCCTTAACGGATTCCTTCGCCGACGCACTCGCCTCAATCATCAACTTTATCGCCATTCGTTATGCCATAGTCCCCGCCGACCATGACCACAGATACGGCCACGGTAAAGCGGAGCCGTTAGCGTCGCTGGCGCAATCGGCCTTTATTATGGGCTCGGCATTCCTGCTGCTGTTTTATGGGGGAGAGCGGTTACTCAATCCCGCCCCGGTTGAGCACGCAACTTTAGGTGTGGTGGTCTCAGTCGTCGCGATTGTGTTGACATTAGCATTAGTGATGTTGCAAAAGCGGGCGCTGGCGGCAACCAATAGCACGGTAGTTGAAGCCGATTCGTTGCACTATAAGTCGGATTTATTCCTCAATGGCGCCGTGTTGCTCGCACTCGTCTTGTCCCAATATGGCTGGTGGTGGGCCGATGGGCTCTTTGCTGTGCTTATCGCTTGCTATATCGGCCAACAGGCATTTGACCTAGGTTACCGCTCTATTCAAGCGCTGCTCGACCGTGAGCTGGATGAGGACACTCGTCAACGGATTAAACAAATCGCTAAGGAAGACTCCCGAGTCCAAGGGCTGCATGATTTGCGCACACGCCAAGCGGGTAAGACTATCTTTATTCAATTCCATTTAGAGTTGGATGGCAATTTGAGTCTGAACGAAGCCCACAGTATTGCCGATACCACGGGACTGAGGGTGAAAGCCGCCTTTGAAGATGCCGAGGTGATTATTCACCAAGATCCTGTGCAGGTGGAACCTAGTGCTGCGGCCTCATCATAATAAGTTTGAATCGTTATTAAACAGCCAAAGGAATGGTTATGTCATGGACGCAGCAACAGGTTCACCCCTTAGCCGAACAGACTCGGCTCATCTGCCGTTATCATAGGTTATCGACCCGCTTTGAGTTGATTGCCGAACATGCCCCCGCCGCTAGCGCGGGGCCTGATTCAAAACTCCCCGAACCGTATTTAGCCAATCCTCCTATGGGCGTTTGGAGCGAGCTTATCCTGCGTCAATCTTTATATTATTGGCCGAGAACGATCCCATTTAATATCGCGCAGCACGGCTACCGACTGCATATTTGGCCCTTGTTGATGTGGCGCAGCCGTGTGACCTGCGAGCAGTCGGGGAAGGTGGTGATTATTGAATGTCTCGATGAACGAAAACGCCGTTCGATAATTCGTTGGTGTTATTTCGGCATAATGAATTTATTACGTATAATCAGTTAATACTTAGTATTTAATATTGAGTATGTTATTTAATACTTAAGTATATAAATTTTGTTATTGTTTAATTTAAAGCTGAATACTTCCTGTATAAAACGTATTTATTTTTTACAAAATGTCACTCTTATTATTTGTTTGTTGTAATATCCGCCGCGTTTACTACTCAAGTTAACTCATTAGGAAAATATAATGAAAAAACTATCTTTAGTTGCGGTATCTTTATTATCTGCATTAGTGGCCGGCCAAGCTTCAGCGGCAGCCGATACTACAGGTTTTTATGTGGGTGGCGCACTAAACCGCGTAGCTGTGGATGTTGTTGATGATTCAGATACTGGCACAGGTTTCGGTGTTTACGGTGGTTACAACTTCAACGAGTGGTTTGGTTTAGAAGCCAATTTATTTGCGACGGCCGATTTGGGCGACAGAGATACGGATGTCACCGCGGGCGCATTAACCTTCACGCCTAAGTTTACTTTGCAAATCAATGATATGTTCTCAGCTTATGCAAAAGTTGGTGTTGCATCTATGGCTATGAATTTTGACGGTTTTGGTTTCGATGAAGATTTCACTTGGTTTTGGTTGGACATATGGCGTAGGTATTAATGCTGCCGTGACCGAACGTTTAAATGTGCGCTTTAGCTACGATGTCACCACAGGTGATTTAGATGCTGACCACAGCTATTTGAATATGAAAGATATCGACACCGATATGAAGCAACTGGCGATTGGTGTACATTACCAGTTCTAATGATTTAGAGTTAATCCAAATAATAAAAAAGGGATAGTGATATCCCTTTTTTGCTTTTTAATGGATGCTTAATCCATAGACAATTCTTTGAGTTTTCGCGTTAAGGTATTTCTTCCCCAACCTAAACGTTTTGCCGCTTCTTGTTTATGCCCTTGGGTATGGCGTAATGCGGTTTCGAGCAAAATACGTTCAAAGGCCGGCTGAACCTCAGTTAATAAATCGCTATTTCCCTCAGACAGTTTTTGGTCAATCCACTCTGTGAGTGCCGATTGCCAATCTTGGCTGCCTTTCGCCATAGGATTAATACTGGCGGGTTCTTTAAGTAGCTCTTGGGGTAAATCCTGGGGCAGGATTTCTTGCCCTGAGGCCATTACCGTGAGCCAGCGACAGGTATTCTCGAGTTGTCTCACGTTCCCAGGCCATGGCAGTTGCGATAGCTTGGCGGCGGTCTCTTTGGTGAGGATTTTTGCCTCGACACCAATCTCCTTAGCGGCGGAGGCTAGAAAGTGGGTTGCCAGTTGGGGAATATCCTCACGGCGTTGTGACAGCGGCGGCAAGTGGACGCGGATAACATTGAGCCGATGGAATAGGTCTTCCCTAAATCCCCCTTTGAGCACGAGTTGCTCCAGATCTTGGTGGGTGGCAGCAATAATGCGCACATCCACTTGGACGGCGCTATGGCCGCCGACACGATAAAATTGTCCATCGGCGAGTACCCGCAGCAAACGGGTTTGTACGTCCAGCGGCATATCGCCGATTTCATCTAAAAACAGGGTGCCGCCATTGGCTTGCTCGAAGCGTCCTTGGCGCACGTTGGCCGCGCCGGTGAAGGCGCCTTTTTCATGGCCGAAGAGCTCCGATTCGATTAAATCTTTGGGAATTGCCGCCATATTCAAGGCGATAAAGGGCTTGTCTTTGCGCGGGCTGTGTTTGTGCAATGCACCTGCGACTAGCTCTTTACCCGTACCCGATTGGCCGTTGATGAGCACGCTGATTGAGGAGCGTGATAACCGGCCAATGGCGCGAAACACCTCCTGCATCGCGGGCGCTTCACCTATGATTTCGGGGGTTTTGACTTGCGTCTCCTGCGCCGCAGGTGCGGGGCTTTGCTCGGTCGCATGGGTTAGGGCGCGCTCGACTAAGGATATCGCCTCATCAATATCGAAGGGTTTGGGCAAATACTCAAATGCCCCCGCCTGATAGGCGCTGACGGCACTGTCTAAATCCGAATGTGCAGTCATGATGATGACGGGAATATGCGGGTAGTGGATTTGCAGCCTTTCTAACAGGGTTAAGCCGTCTGTGCCCGGCATGCGAATATCTGAGACTATGACCCGTGGCTGGGAAATCTCTAATGCTTGCCAAAGTGATTCGGCCGCGGCAAAGCTGGCGGTGCTGAGTTTCGCGCCTTGGAGCGCCTTTTCGAGCACCCAACGTATCGAACTGTCATCGTCGAGGATCCACACTTGTTCACTCATTCGCATTTTGCTTCCTCATACGGTATGTGTTGGTTTGTCTTGATTATTTGGCGCTTAAAATCGGTAACGAAATGATAAATTCGGTATGCCCAGGGCTGGATACACAATCGATTCTGCCCGAGTGTAATCTGGCAATGTTATGGGCAATCGATAGGCCTAGCCCCGAACCTTGCTCACGACTGGTGACCATGGGGTAAAACAGTGTGTCCATCAGCTCTGGTGGTATGCCCGGACCATTGTCGATAATGGACAGGGTCAGCACTAGCTTGTGACGCTGCGAACCGATAGTGACCTGATGTTGCGTGCGGGTGCGGATCAGGATTTCGCCACCTGTATGCTCAAGGGCTTGCACCGCATTCTGCAAAATATTCAGCACGGCTTGTTGCATTTGGTCGGGATCCATCTCGATATCGGGGATTGAGGGATCGTAGTCGCGCTTTAGCTGAATATTGGCGGGCAGAGCCATTTCCACCAGTTTATAGACCTTCTGCACCACTTGATGAATGTTGTGCAGGCTATGTTGGGTCGGTCGCTGCGGGCCGAGCAATCTGTCCACTAGGCTGCGCAGGCGGTCGGCCTGCTCAATGATCAGATTGGTAAATTCCTTTTGTGCCGGATCGTCTAATTCCCGCGAGAGCAATTGCGCAGCACCACGCAGGCCGCCTAGGGGATTTTTGATCTCGTGGGCTAAATTTCGCACGAGAAATTGCGCCGCCTGTTGCTGGGCATCTTGGCTGAGTTGCTGGTGGATCCGGCGTTGTTGGTCGACCTGTCTCAGTTCAAGTAGGCTCAGTTGTGCTTCATCTTCGAGCGGGATCAGCGTCAGATCGACGGTATGATGTTGTGCATCTAAGGTCACTAAGGTGGCGGTGTTGACCGTAAGGCCTTGGCCGGCTTTCACCGCATCGCTCAGGATCTGCGCTTCAACACCAAGTGCTTGATAATGCTCCGGCAGGGCTTGCTCGACTAACCTATGGCTACCGACACCTAACAGTTGCTCTGCTGCGGCGTTGGCATAACAAGGCTTAAGATCCTTATCGATGACAAGTACCGCGGTGACTAAATGATTAAGCAGAGTCTCTTTATCCATCTACCGTTCCTGAAAATAGGGTTGCACCATTATGTTGCACCGATTTGGTGCAGGCTGCAACTCGACTTCATCAAAGGGCTAGATTGAGTAAAAACGACCTAATCAATTGTTATTAAATGGTTTAATTAGATTTTGGTTGTTTTTTCGGGACTGGATTCATCGCCGCTTGATGAAGAAATATCTTTCGTGGAGAGCTAGATGCAAAGACTTTGCCGTTTTGAGTCATGGCATCGACAACAATGGTATGTTCACCTCGGTCGATGTTCTTAAGTTGGAAGATGCCACCCACTTGAGGCTGACCGACCGTTTGACCGTCGAGTTTGAGTGCCATCAGATACTGGCTTTTGATCTCTGGGGTGACAGTGGCGGTGACTTGAAAGTCTCCGTTATTGTCTCTCACGGTTTCCTCTTCCGTAGGGGAAGTGATGACGACTTGATACTGGATTTGTTGGATCACTTGCGAGTCATCCGCATCATTTTTTACGGGGGGGAGTGCAATTTGATTGAGCGTTTTCTCTTTTAACTCAACAACCTCGGCATTGGGATGTGGTTCATCTGAATAATGGACTTTTCCATCCTTATCGACCCATTTGTACACTGTTGCCTGGGCGAACAGGCTGAGCAGCAATAAGCTGATGAGGGTTAATGCACGCATGCGAAAGTCCTTTTGCCTTGGAGATGAAGTTCTACAAGATTAGTCGTTTTTTCACCAAAAATCATGGTGTTTATTCAGCTCGCTTGAGGTTTAGCGTGGGAATAAACGCGGGTTTGTTTTTATGCCTTTAAATCTTCGGCGAGCGTGGTTCTGGCGGCAAATGTTTTGTATGGGAAAGGTGAGAGCGGCTTTGATGTTGAGGCGCAGGGGAGTTTGCCTCTTTTAGGGGAGAGTCAACGCACCACTATGGTGCGTTGACGGCGGCAACCAAAGCTTAGAGCGCTAGGGTTAAAATATCGCGGCTCATAGTGGGATCGATATTGCCATGCTCGCCTAGGGCAACCATGCCATGCTGTTCAAGCTGATTGACGACAGCATCGACAGCTTCTTTTCCTAAATCGTAGGCAGATAAATGAGTTGCAATGCCCATGGACTCGAAGAAGGCTTGGGTTTTCGCAATGGCGGCCTCAATACGTTCGTCTTCAGAGCCAGTGTTGATATGCCACACTCTGTCTGCAAACTGCAGCAGCTTTTCACGCTTAGCGGCTTTAGTGCAGCGCAATAATGCTGGTAATACAATGGCTAAGGTGCGGGCATGGTCAATATCATACAAGGCTGTGAGTTCATGGCCGATCATATGTGTTGCCCAGTCGTGGGGTACACCTGTCGCAATCGTGCCATTGAGTGCCATAGTCGCGACCCACATCAAGTTGGCGCGAATATCGTAATCTTCGGGCTGTGTGAGTGCCTGAGGCCCAAGTTCAATCAAAATTTGCAGTAAGCCTTCGGCGAATCTGTCCTGCACAGCTGCATTGACCGGATAGGTGAGGTACTGCTCCGTGATATGCACAAAGGCATCGACCACGCCGTTCGCCACTTGTCTTTCTGGTAGGGTGAAGGTCTTAGTAGGGTCGAGGATTGAGAATTGCGGATAAACCAAGTCGTTACGGAATGGCAGTTTAGCTTTTAACGATTTACGGGTCACCACGCTGGCGTTGTTCATCTCTGAACCCGTCGCAGGCAAGGTTAATACCGAGCCAAATGGCATGGCTTGAGTCACATTCGCGCCCCAGCTGGTGAGGATATCCCAAGGCTCGCCTTCAAATACCGCTGCCGCAGCAACAAACTTGGTACCATCGATCACAGAACCGCCGCCGACTGCGAGTAAAAAGTCGATGTTTAATTCACGAACTTGCTCGACAGCCTGCATCAGGGTTTCGTAGGTTGGGTTAGGCTCGATTCCTTCAAACTCGACCACAAAACGGTTTCCAAGCGCTTGTTTTACTTCGGCTAAGGTGCCTGTTCGTCTGGCGCTGCTGCCGCCAAATAACACCATGACTCTGGCATTGCGAGGTACTAAGGTATCGATTTCAGCTATGGTGTTTTTACCAAAGTGGATTCGGGTTGGGTTGTAGTAGGCGAAATTGAACATACTGCTATGTGTCCTATGGTTGGAAAATAATTTTAGTAGACCAGTCGTCTAGATTGGTTGGCTACTAAATGATAAATCAGGCCGATGAGGCGATATTTCATTGTTCATTAACGGGTTGCTGATGCATTGGTGTGCCAGCGTTGCAGGCATTAACCCATGGTTTTGGTCTTTAAAATAGATTCGGTCACTGCAAGGGCGCGCGCTAAAGCGGCATGGCTGTGGCCGAGTTTATTCATCAAACTGGCGCCAAGCCACATGTGATACAGCAACTCTGCCGTTGCCTGGGCATCCTGTTCACAGATGGATTTATCGGCAATCCCCGCCTGAATGCACTGGGTTAGGCGCTCGATGATGCCAGCCGAGCCTTTTAAAAGCACAAGGCGCATGGCCTCAGAGAGATCGGCTACCTCTGCACTTAACTTAACGACTAGGCATTTTTGATCGACACAACCGTCCTGCTGCACGTGCAACCATTTTTGCCAGTACTGCATTTGGCGCTCAAAGCCTGAGAGTTGAGTCTCGTTGAGCAGGCTATCGAGTTCTGCTTGGTATTGCTCAAAATACCCTGCTAACAAGGCCTCACCGAATTGCTCTTTGGATTTAAAGTAGTGATAAAACGAGCCTTTAGGTACTTGGGCTGCCTTGAGTAATTGGGCTAAACCTAGGCACGAAAAGCCTTGTTTGAGGATCAGTGAGTATCCAACGTCGAGAATATGCTGACGCGTCGATTGGGTTTCTGTTTTCATGGCGAAGGAGCATAAAATATATTAGACCAGTCGTCTAGTGTTCTAATTTATATCAATAGTGGAGAGCAACTGATTGAGGAATGCCTAAGTTGATTAAGCATTCCTCGGTAAGGGGGTTACAGGTAGCTGCAACAATACTCGGCTATTGCATTGTTACGGATTTTGAAACTGACGTTGGCTGCAAGTTCGAATTGGCTACCTTCGCTAAAGGTTTGCCAAGTTGTACTATTGGGCAGTAATACCTCGAAACTACCACTGGTGACCTGCATGATTTCACCCTGAGAGGTGGAAAACTCATATTCTCCAGGGAGGACCACACCTAAGGTCTTTTTGCTGCCATCGCTGAAGAATACGCTGCGGCTGGCAACTTTACCCTCAAAGTAAATATTGGCTTTTTTCGCGACTGAGACTTGCTCGATTAACTCCATTTTTCGCTCCCAAAGTGTGTAATTTGAATTTGTATTCAATTTAATGTGATTTTTATGCTGTTGTCAATGTGAAAATTTTCATCGTTAATTTCATAAACCACTTAGCGGGTCTGCTTCATCGCGCAGTACACGTTTTGGGGACGGTTTGCATAAAAGCGTCTGAGTAAGGTTAATGGCTACTCAATTAGGGAGTTGCGTACTGAATAAAAAAATGGCCTCACTTGGTCGAGGTTTCAATCTTCACCTATAGTTTTAACGGGAGTTGTTTTGCCTGCAATTATGGAATCTTGAGTGCGACAAGGAGTGTCTCCATGGGATTTACGCGTAAAATTCAATTGATCAGTTTACTGATTGTCCTCTTGCCGCTTGTACTTGCGACAGCGATAGTCACCTATCTTGCTAAAAATGAACTCTTTGCCGAGGCTCAGTCACGTTTAGTGGCTGTGCGGGAAATTAAGCAGCGACAGATCAATGGCATGTTCCAAGACTTCTCCGATAACTTACAGTCTGTCAGTGCGGTGATCGCCAGTCAGCCGAATCTAGAAACCCTGAGCGATTTAGACTCAACGCTCAAATCCCTCAACAAGCTGCTGGGTTTTTATGATTTGTTTATCATCTCCGATGACGGTTCGGTTTTTTACACAGTGGCGAAAGAACCAGACTATGGCACTAATCTGCGTACCGGCCCTTACCGAACTTCAGGGCTGGCTCAACTGTTCGATAAGGCCTCTGCAACTTCGGATACCGTGTTTTTACAGGATTTCTCCGCCTATGCGCCATCGAATGGACAAGCGGCCGCCTTTATTGGTCAAAGCATTCAGTACCATGGACAGCGCATTGTGGTGGCGGCGCAGGTGTCTATCGAGCGAATTAACCGCGTGATGCAAATCCGTGAAGGGATGGGGGATTCAGGGGAAACTTATCTCATCGGCCCCGATAATCGAATGCGTTCCGACTCCTTTTTAGATCCTAAAAATCGCACCGTATCGGCCTCCTTTGCGGGCACAATCGCCCAAAATGGGGTTGATACCTTGGCGGTAAAGGCTGCGTTAGCTGGGCAAGAGGGGGTTATGCAGATATATGATTACAATCATAATCTAGTGCTATCGGCCTACTCGCCTGTCGTTGAGATGGGACTCAAATGGGGCTTAATGGCTGAGATTGATGTGAGTGAAATCGCCGCGCCTGCCTACCATATGATGTATATCGGACTCGTGGTGTGCGGGCTATCGATAGTGCTGGCTATTGCGGCCGCAAAACTAGTCACCAGCTTTGTGCTTAAACCTCTAGGCGGTGAGCCCGAGGATATGTGCCATTTGACCAGCCTTATCGCTTCCGGGGACTTAACCCATAGTCTCTCCCACGCCCATGCCGATAATCATTTAATGAGCTGGCTTGCGAGGATGCAGACCAAATTAAAGGAAATTATTAGCCAATTGGTGGGGATGGGCCATGAGTTGGAATCAGCCGCAGAGCAAAACTCGGCGGCAATGAGCCAAGCCGACAGCAGTATTCAGATGCAGGCCAGAGAAACCGATATGTTAGCCACGGCCGTGGAGGAAATGAGTTATGCCGCCGCAGAGATCAGCACCAATACCATGAAATCTTCCGATGAGGTTTCTTCCTGTACTCAATCGAGTGGCATTCTCTCGCAGAATCTGGCGAGTACCCGTCAAAGTTTGCAGGTGACGCTAGCAAGTTTCGCCGCCATTCATCAGCAGGTGGGTAATCTTGAGGCCGACAGCCAAAAGATCGGCAGTGTTCTAGATGTGATTAATGCGATTGCCGAGCAGACCAATCTATTAGCCCTCAATGCGGCGATTGAGGCTGCCAGAGCCGGCGAGCATGGCCGTGGCTTTGCCGTAGTCGCCGATGAAGTGCGGCAACTCGCCGTGAAGGTACAAGAGGCGACGCAGGATATTGGAAAGGTATTGCAAGGCATTCAGCAGCAATCGGGTGTACTGGCGCAGCATAGTGTGACTTGTTCATCTGAGGCGTCTAAAACCGCAGAGGATGCCGAAGGCATGCAAGCGGCGGTGGATGATATTGCCAAGCGGCTCGATACACTCAAAGCCTTAATGATCCAAACGGCAACGGCTGCGGAGGAACAAACCACAGTGTCGGCGACGATTGCTCAGGGCATTGCGGGGCTCAGTGCGGCGGCGGAGGAAAATAGCGCGGCCATCAGTCAAGTAGCCGCCAGTACCCGCAGCCTGTTAGGGCTAGCGAATCAACTTGGTTTAACAACGGCTCAGTTTAAGGTCTAAGACGCTGTGCAAGGCATGAGTAAGCAGTGCCGAGCATTCGCCGTTTGTTATGCATCCGCCAGAAAGGATTATCTGGCGGATTTTTCTTTAGGGCGGCTATTAATCTTGCAAAACTAACGCTTACGCCAGATCGTCATCTCTGAAATCGAATGCTGGAATTTACGCTTGGTTTCGCGAATAACGAAGGGGATTTCTTTCACCGCAACCAGTTCAAATTGGCCTATCAAGGTTTCGGTTAACCCATCTAAAGTTGTGAAGTTTTCTCCTTTGACTTTAATCCCCCCAAGCCATTTCTCCTTTGGCGTGTGGTCTTCGAGCCAAGTATAAGGTGAGGCGATAACCAGATATCCCCCTTGATTGATGCGTTGCCCAATATTGGTGAGGAAGTGTTGCGGGTCGTTCAATCTGTCGATTAGATTTGAGGCGTAGACCAAATCGTATCCTGTGTAGATTGGCTTGAGATTGCAGGCATCCCCTTGGATAAAATTGACTTTTTTAGCTTCGCCAAGGTATCCCAGTTTAGCAAGGCTGGCGCTCTTGAATTCCTGTAAGTCTCCCTCGGTGCGAATGGTGTAGCGTTTTTCGCCTTGCTCTGTCAAAGCGTAGGCCTGTTGGATAAAGCGTGCCGAAAAGTCGATGCCATCCACATGGTCGAACACTTTGGCTAACTCAAAACTGGCGCGTCCGACAGAGCAACCAATATCTAAGGCCTTGGTGGTGTGCTCGAGTTGGATCTCGTTGAGTGCTTGTTGTACCCCATTAACGCAAAAATTCGGTACACCAAAGTACTCGGCGCCATAGTGGAATTCTAAATACTGGGAAATCAGTTCATCGGTTTCGTACAGATTAACCTCGGCCATCTGTTCTGGATTTTGCAACGACTCGACGTAACGGAATCCGGCATGTTGATAAAAGTGACGCCTAAAGGCATAGCGTGAGGCTGCAATAGCTTCATTGCCCGTTGAAATCCACGAACCACCTTTAATCAGATTGTGTTTGCCATCGAAGGTAGGCGTCGAAAAATCATCGTAGAGCGGATGTACGGCAAAACCATTAAAACCGTCGATAGCGGTTTCGGTCCATTGCCAGACATTGCCGACAATGTCATAAAAATCATTGTGTTTAAAGCGGTTTACCGGACAGGAAGAGGCGTAATAAGCCAGCGAGGTATTGCCAGGGACTTCATGCCAATCGGGGGCATCGCTCGGTACATTTTCCCGCAAGATATACCATTCTGCTTCGGTGAGCAGGCGAATATTGCTCTGACTTTGGCGCGCCTTCCAATTACAAAAGGCCTTAGCTTCGAGTTGATTGACCTCGACGGGCCAATTGAGCGGCAAAGGGATTTCGCTGGTGAGGTTACGTTGCCACCATTTATCATCGCGGCGACGCCAAAAGCGTGGCATTTGGGCTTGGGTATACGCCAGCCAAGCTTGGCCTTCCTCATTCCAATAGTCTTGGGTTTGATAGCCCCCCGCTTCGACAAAGACTAGGTATTCTTGATTACTCACTAAGTACTTTGAGGCTTTAAAGTCGGCGACTTTAAAGCTCTTGTTACCGTATTCGTTATCCCAGCCATAGGTGTTGTCTTGCTCTTTTTTACCTAAGGTGATTTTTTTACCCGCCACGGCAAGTAGTTGATTTGGCTCGGCGCTGCCAACATCCTGACACTCTGGCCACTGAGCATTGGCACTCACGTCCTCTAATGGAAGCTGGCGAATAATGGTGGAAGAGGTCTCTAGGTGAATACGCTCGTGTTCTATGCCCATCAAGATGACCCAAGCGGGACTGTCTTGGCTGATCGGCAGTGTGATTGGCATGGTATCAATCAGTTGATTGACGACCTGTTTGACTTGATCCCGATACGTTTTTACCTCAGCGACACTTGGCCATTGATAGTGGGTTTCGTCGAGGTCATCCCAAGACATTTCATCCACACCGATGGCAAACATAGATTCAAAGTGATCATTTACTCGTTCATCGAGATACTTACCCAGCTTGAGTTTATTGATATAGAAAGTGGCGGTATGGCCAAAGTAAAAAATCAACGGATGGCGCAGTGGCTCGGCTTTGACGTAATAAGCCTCGTCGTGCTTTATCCGCTCGAAGAGGGATTCATAGAGTGCCCAGGTTTGATTGAAGTATTGTTTAAGCTCTTGACGTTTCAGCGCCTCATTCTCACCCGTAAGTTTGAGTGTTTGCAAAACTGGCATATTCGATTTCTCCATAGGGCAAGCTGGTGCCATAGTGGTGGCTATGGGTTGTCAGACTCAATACGCGGCGCGGGTTTATTGGATCACTCTATCAACAAAATGTGGCAGTTATTGAGCTGTTTTTTCAAGCTAACAGAAATGAGGGGGTAGGTGAAACTGCTCACGTGTTTTTATGCTCAATACGGATAGCTTATATGCGGCCATTAAAGAATGGATTGTAAATAAAATGTTTCATTGAAAGTGTGGTTCAGTTTTAATGGATATAGTATTTGTAGTGTCGGAAAGAGGACGTTCGTTTTATGCAGCAGCTATTCATTCAATTATTAGAAGAACGTTATTTCAACCGACTTCCTGAAAAGGTCGTTATGAAATTTGCAACAGAATCAGCTGATTTTGTTCGTTTTTGGCTAGTTCATTGTGTGCGGAGTTCTGCTTCAGAAAGAGAGTTGGCATTGGCTTTGTTTTTTAGTGCAGAGTGGCAGTTAGAAGAGCTTTCTCGCTTAAAAGCGTTCTGGAATGATTATGTTGTGATTGAAAGTCTTCAACAACATGAACGTTTGAAAGCGCGTTTTTGTGAGTTGAACCCTTGGTTAACAACCATCTCCCCTTATCATGCCGATGCTATTTGTGTCTTCTCTGCTTTATTGGCTTTTGAGCAAAGTCCTATATCAGTTGGACAGCAGCTACAATCGGCTAAGTTGTTTTACTCCCAATTACCTTCGAACCTATTAGAAGAGGTTAAGGAATCCTCATTACCTTATTTACAACCCATTACAGTTTATGGACATCAAGGTAAGGGGAGTATTGAAGCTGGGATCCGTAACAATATGCATTATCCGACACCCATACCTAATGGAAGCGTTGCACTGGCTTGTGCAGAAAGAGTGACAGCAAAATTTTCAGGGATAAAGATTGCCTATGCAGAGCCAATGGTGGTGTTACGGTACGAGCCGGGTCAGTTTTATCAATGGCATTATGATGCAATACATGCGCACACTTCCGAGATTAAAGCTGAATTGGAACGTTTTGGGCAAAGGTGCCGAACAGGTATTTTATACCTTAATGATGATTTTCAAGGGGGAGAAACCGAGTTCAAAGCGCCTTATATTCAAGTAAAGCCTCAGGCTGCTGCTATTTTAGTTTTTGATAATACGGATAAGTCAGGCAAACCAATACCTTCCTCTTTGCATCGCGGTTGCGAAGTAACATCTGGTCATAAATGGGTTTGCACGCAATGGTTTAGGGATAAACCCTTTTGGTTAAGATCGGGATTGCTAACCTAACTTTAGGTATTTACTGAAATTGATTGCCGTTTTAAAGATGACTGCAGAAGGTTAAAATTATTTTATCCCTGACCAGTATTTTATCTGCCAAGGTTAAGGCAGAATGTTCTCGTCCGTAAAATTATTATGCAGGATATAACGGGATGGCAATGAACGCATTATGGATACCCGCTTGGTATGAGCTTGATCCGTCGATCGTTGTGGGCGTGACTGAAGAGTTTGTATTTCATAAACCCGCTACCAATGAGGCACTGAGATTTTACAGCGGCGCGAAAGAAACTGACGCAGTGAAAGCGACAGGCGCAATTTCAAGCATTCATCACAAAGTATTGGGGGATATTGAAAGTGTTGATGCTCAAGGACTTGATTATACGGTTGTGTTAAAGGATGGCCGTCGCTTGCTAGTCAATGCGGAGGAAGATCCTGGCCTTATTTACGAGTGGGTTGATGACAGCTGGCAACCTTCGGAGATGGTGATCCAAGATTGGCGGTTGGATGTAAAGTTTACCTCACTTTCACCCTTTAAGACGGTCGATTAACGTCAATCCTACTTTTCGGAGCAGTTAGGCTCAAAATGTTGAACCGACTGCTCTTCAAACAACACTTGTAGTAACTGATATTCGTGTTGAATCTTCGTGACATACGCATCATGAAATTCCAACTCGTTAAATTCCTCCAAGCATTCGCGATAGCGGCGGAGTTGTTCTTCACCATCAATGTCCCTATGTAGCCATTCCATTAGCATACAAATTCCTTCAGTTTTTCATCCTTGAAGCACCAGCTTAACCTTTTTCTAATCTAGTGTGGAATGGCATTTGATGACACTTTTATGAATAAATGTCTAAAAATCACACATTGAAGAATATTTTTATTATTTATCAAAATGTTGTGTGATTGCATTTAGCGTTTAAGGTGCCGGGTGGGTTGTCTCGCTGAATTCAAATATGGATAAAGTCTTACAGCAAAAACTGCTATTGGCTGCCGTGATGGGGTTCAACACCTTGATAGCTACGATTGTGTCACCTGAGGTTTTGGTCTAGATTGAGGGCTCTTTTAACCGAGTCTTCGCCGAGAGTTCGCGCGGTCCGTTTTTTCATTATGGAGTCCTGTCATGGCAAATATTTTGCTGGTGGCCAATCTTAACTGTGACCGGGTGTTGATCCTTGATAAGCCGCTGAAAACAGGCGGTCGCTTTCATTATCAAGATGGCGGACAAAGGCTCGGCGGTGGTGGCGCCAATACTGGGCTTGGACTGGTATGGGCGGGCCATAGGGTTGCCCTCGTGAGCCAAGTCGGGCGGGATGAAATGGGCGACTGGGTTATCGCTGAGGCGAGTACTCAAGGGCTAGATTGTCGTTTAGTGCAGCGCCGCGCGGGAAATACCTGTGAAATGTTGCTGGTGATGACGCCCGATGGTGAGCGCACCATCATTCGTCCGCAGCGGCCTATTTTTGAGTTATCCGTACCGCCTAAATGGCAACACTGGGATGCGCTGTATTTTAATACCTCGGCTGAGGGCACGGTTAGTTGGGCGAAAACCGCACTGGATCACTGCCTTGTGATCGCGCAGCTAGCGAAGGATGACAGACCTCGTCCTTGCCACGTGTTGCTGGCTTCCGTGAGTGATATGCAAGGCCGCTGTGATGTCGCTTCTTGGGATTATGGCGTGAGCATTGGCGGTGAATCACTACGCTATTTTGTCGTCACCGACGGTGTGCGCGGCGCTAAGGTGTACACCCGAGATGATGTGCAGCATGTCCCGGCTGTGCCTGCTGAGGTTGTCGATACCACAGGGGCTGGTGATGCCTATGCCGCAGGGCTTATCCATGGATTATGCGCCGGAAAAACCATTACCCAAGCCATGGCCGAAGGTGCGACTTGGGCGGCATTTGCCGTGGCTACCGACAGTTCTATCCCTGGCGATGCATTGAAGCAGTATTTAGAAGCATAAGTTGGGAGATAAATAGCAGGGCATAAAAGGGAGTCATCTTTCTGTCATCTGGGCTTGATAGAGTGTGCTCAGTGACGAATAGCTCTTGTCCCTTAACGTTTTCTTGTGCTTTTCTCCCATTTTGTTGGTTCGCATGTTTGCCCCGTTTCCCCAACGGGGCATTTTTTTAGCTCGAATAATGTTATTCCGTTACCGAACGTTCATATTGTGGAAATATTGTGCGGTCGGCAAGGGATTACGTTAACATTCAGGCAACGCATCTCGTTGAAATAAAATAATAAGCCTGCCGTTGTTGGAGTTGGAAATGGGCAATCACGTTTGGAATGATAAAAAGAAGTTTATTTGGCTACTGTCAGTGCTGTTGCTGGTGGCCTTTTTAGTCACCAGTGGTATTAGTTATAAAGTGGCCCACGACTCCTTGAGTCAGCAGATTGAGAGCAATACTTTACCTCTAACCAGCGATAATATTTATTCAGAAATTCAACAGGATCTGCTGCGCCCCATCTTTATTTCCTCGCTGATGGCGCAGGATACCTTTGTGCGTGACTGGATGTTGAATCATGAGCAAGAACCCGAAAAACTGGTCCGTTACCTCAAAGAAATTCAAGAAAAATACGATACAGTCACCAGCTTTTTTGTCTCTGAGCAGAGTCGCAACTATTACCATTCGACGGGCATATTGAAGAAAATCCAAGATATCGATCCAAATGATGCCTGGTATTTTCGCGTACGTTCTTTACCCGAGTCTGAGCATTACGAAATCAATATCGATTCAGACACCGCGGATCGCACTAAGACAACCGTATTTGTTAACTATAAAGTGTTCGATTTTGAAGGTAAGTTTATTGGTGTTACTGGCGTTGGCCTTGCGGTTGAGAAGGTCAAGGCATTGATTGAACTCTATCAGAAGCGCTACAACCGTCGGGTGTTCTTCACCGATAGACAAGGTCGTGTCACGCTCCATGGCGATGAGTATGATGGTGCCGATTCGCTGCAAACCAGCGCTGGGCTTGAGCAACTCGCTACGCGGATTTTAACCAGCCCGAGTGCGGCCTTTAGCTACCAACGCAACGGTAAAACCGCCTACTTAAACAGCCGCTTAGTACCTGAATTTAAATGGTATCTTATCGTAGAGCAGGAGGATGCGCCGCAGGAGCAAGAGCTGCTCAATACCTTTTGGGGTAACTTAGCTTTAAGTTTATTGGTGACGATTGGGATTTTACTGATTTCAAACATGACCTTAGGTCGTTATCAGCGCAAACTTGAGGTCATGGCTTCAACCGATAAACTCACTGGGGCCGCTAATCGCCAGGTGTTTGAAGAGTATTTTCATCAGGCATTAGAGAAGGCCAAGCTATCCCAAGCGCCGATTTCCATTCTGCTTGTCGATATCGATCATTTTAAGAAAGTAAACGATAGCTATGGTCATAGCATTGGTGACCTAGTATTAAAAACAGTGGCTAACCTACTAAGAAGTCAACTAAAAAACCAGGATGTGCTGTGTCGTTGGGGCGGTGAGGAATTCTTGATATTAGTGCCAGAGCAGGATTTAAGTCAGGCTGCTGAACTGGCAGAACAATTTCGCGATTTAATCTCCCAACGGGAGCTTAAAGTGAATGGCGTGCACATTGCTATTACTGTGAGTATTGGGGTTGCCGAATACCAAAAACTCGAGCCTGCGGAAGATTTGATTAAGCGAGCGGATCTCGCCCTGTATCAGGCGAAAGAAGCGGGGCGCAATCAAGTGGTTCTCAATCAGTAGTATGCTGCTATGATGGCCGAATCTGCCAAGGGGATTGTTTTGCTTAAGGCCGCGTTTGAGTGGTTAAGCCGTTCGGGCAGAGGTAGGTGACGGATTGCGATGAAGTAGGAGTAACAAATGTCGACCTTGTTGGTAAATAGATTATCGGGTTTGTATTTAGGGGCGGTTCTGCAAGAGATTGACGGTGTTTCTACTGGTATCGACGGTAAAAAATCGGCGCAGCAGTTGCGAGTGAATATCGACCGTGTCGAAGGCGATGCGCAGGCCGATCCTAAGCACCATGGCGGGCTCGACCGAGTGCTGCATCATTTCCCCCGTGAGCATTATGGTCAGTACCGTCGCTGGGATTTAATCACCCAACTCGAAGATGCGCCGAGCATGGGTGAAAACATCAGCACGGTTGGTTTGAATGAAACCGAGGTCAATATCGGCGATATCCTGCAAATCGGTGCCGTCACAGTGCAGGTGACTCAGCCGCGCTCACCTTGCTTTAAATTAAACCTGCAATTTGGCCATAGAGACTTCGCCCTTGCCATGCAGCAGAGTCAGCTATGCGGTTGGTTTTACAGAGTATTAACTCCAGGTGTGATTCAGCTAAACGACAGGATAGAATTAGTCGAGCGTAAAACCGATATCAGTGTCGCCGAGGCCATGGCACTGTACTTCTCACCCGAATACGATGCCAAAGCCTATGATAGACTCGCCTCCTGTGAAGGGTTGGCACAAAGCTGGGTGAATAGCCTACAGCGGCGCTTAGCGACACAGCAAGTCGAAGATTGGCAGATGCGCTTGTATGGGCCAAAAGGCAAATAAACTTTATTTTTCAAACGATAATACAGGGAAAGTGTAATGATAGAGTCAGTGACTAAGAGTGAAAGAGATTTTGGCTTACTGGTGTATGCCTCCAGTTTAATCGGTTATTTAGTGCCATTAGGCTCAATTCTCGGACCGCTGATTATGTGGTTGATGAAGCGTGAAGAGTCGGCTTTTGTCGACCAATGCGGCCGTAGTTGCTTGAACTTTAAATTAAGCCTGTTGATCTATGTGATTATCAGCGGGCTGTTAGCCTTCGTGGGCATTGGGTTTATCTTTTTGATCATCCTCGGCATTCTCGACTTAGTTTGCACCATTCTTGGGATCATTAAGGCGAGTGAAGGGCAAGTGTATCGTTATCCGCTGACGATTAAGTTCCTTTCCGATAACTAATTGCTTTTAAAGTGATTCAATAAAAACGCCTTAGGGAGAACTCGCTAAGGCGTTTTTGTTTGGTTTTAACCTATCTTGGGCTTACACCTTAAATTTCGCCACTAAGGTGTCTAAGCGGTGGGCGAGTTGGTTTAGCGCTAAGCTCGCCTGTGCCGCAGCCTGTGCCGTACTGGCGGTGCGCTGGGTGATCTCGTTAATTTCGGTCACGTTACGGTTGATGTCTTCCACTACGGTCGATTGCTCTTCCGTCGCCGCTGCGACTTGAATGTTCATATCGCTGATCAGGCCAATACGGTCACTAATGCCTACCAGAGATTGGCTGGCCTCATCGACGGCGGCCACCCCTTCGTGGGAGCGCGCACGGCTTTGGGCCATGGCATTCACTGCTCGGCTGGCCTCGGATTGCAACTTGTCGATCATTCCTTGGACTTCGTTGGTCGATGCGGCGGTGCGCGATGCCAGATTACGGACTTCATCGGCTACCACGGCAAAGCCTCGTCCCGCCTCACCGGCACGGGCGGCTTCAATCGCGGCGTTCAGCGCTAACAGGTTAGTTTGCTCAGAGATCGCGCGGATCACATCGAGAATGCCGCCGATAGACTTGGTATGAGTCGCAAGGGATTCAATCACTTCACCGACTTGTTCCACATCTTGGGAGAGTTGATTGATGGTATCCCGAGCACGGGTCACCACCACTTGGCCGCTATTGGATTCGGTATCGGCATCCTTGGCCGCAACAGCTGCTTGGGCGGCATTGCTGGCGATTTCATTCACCGTTGCGCCCATCTCATTGATGGCGGTCACAACCATCATAGTGCGATCTTTTTGCTCATGGCTGTCTTCAAGGGTTTGCTGCGCCTGATTCGACACATCCTTCGCCGAGAAGCCAAGCTGTTCGCTGGTCTGCGCAACTTCAATCACTGAGTCTTGGATTTTGCTGATAAAGCTATTAAACCCTTGTGCCAGTTGGGCAATTTCATCTTCGCCTTTAACGGGGAGGCGCTGACGTAAATCGCCTTCTCCTTCGCCGATATCACGGAACATGGCTGCGACTTGTGCGATAGGGCGGCTTACTGAACCGGCCACCACAATTGCCAGCATGATAAAGCCCGCGGCAATGATTAAGGTCCAAATTAAGATCTGGTAGGCGGCATCCGTCAACAGGGCGAACACTTCGGCTTCGGGCACTTGTGCCACTAAATACCAATCCATGGAGGGAATATAGCTGCTGGCTACGAAAGTGTTTTCACCTTGTATTTGGGTATCGATCAGGTTGAAGTCGCTACGATTGAGCAATGAGCTGATATTCGCACCCGAGTACAAGCTCTTGAGGCTGCTCTTGCCAATTTGACTGGCGTCGGGATGCAGTTTTACCTCACCTTTAGCATCGACTAAGTAGACAAAGCCAGTTTCTTCAATCTTAAAGGAACCTAGTAGACGCACCATATCATCGAGGGATTTGGCGAGGCCAACGAGTCCGCGGCCATTAGGTTGCTGATAATTAATAAAGAGTTTTACTTCGCCATTGGCTTCGGTAAACACGTTAAGCATCCGCTCTTGGCCGCTGTCACGATAACCAAAAAACCAACCATCCTGCGCAGGGGTGAGTACACGTAAAAAACCATCTTGGGTGTAGTAGGCGGCGGTTTGTCTATCGGCGTAGGAGGCTTGGGCCAAATGATATTGGCGGGTGATGTCCTTCAGTTGGGCAACGACTTGCGGTTCTTGCTCCTGCGGACGACCGTTTTCAAGCCATTGCAGTAACATGCGGCTGCTGGCGAGTTGTTCGGCGGCATTCATTAAGCTCGAAATATCTAGCTCAATCTTGTTGCGGATCTGCATCATTAGGCTGGGCATTTCCGACCCGAGCATACGCTGCTGTACCACGCTTTTTGCACTGCGTTGGCTGAGGACGCCCACGAGTATGGTCGACAGCAGCACAGCAAATGTCACTGTCAGCAGGATTTTCTGCTTAATAGTAAGGTTATTCAATATCATAAATATCAATATGCCTGTGTTAGACGTTTAGAAATATCGGTCGACGTTTTCTAGCCAATAACAAGTATCGGACAGAAATGTTAAAAGTTAACCTTTGTTTAGGTCGAATGCCGAATAAAACAGCGTACAAGACATTTATTGGGCCTAACCTGTTGCTCTTGCGGTAGATCTTGTTATGTAGAGTATAGATGGAAATGAGTTGCTGATTTGAAGCATGTGATTTTTATGGCGTGATTGTGACCAAAGTGTGGCGTGAAGGCAAGCAAAAATAAGGCGCTCAATGAGCGCCTTATTCCGGTTGAGTTACATATTCGGGTAGTTTGGACCACCGCCACCCTCAGGCGTCACCCAAGTAATGTTTTGGCTCGGGTCTTTAATGTCGCAGGTTTTGCAGTGGATGCAGTTTTGCGCATTGATCACAAACTTAGGCTGGCCTGCTTCTTCAACGATTTCGTACACGCCAGCAGGGCAGTAACGCTGGGCGGGTTCGTTAAATTGCGTCAGGTTTATCCCGAGCGGGATGCTGTTGTCTTTTAAGCGCAGATGACAAGGCTGGTCTTCCTCATGATAAGTGCTCGACAGGTAAACTGAAGAGAGCTTATCGAAGCTGAGTTTGCCATCGGGCTTGGGATAATCAATCTTGCTGTAGGCACTGACAGGGGCCATTTGTGCATAGTCTGGGTGCTCATCACGCAGAGTGATGGGGAACTTACCGCCGAACCAGTTTTGATCTATGTAGTTAAATGCGCCGCCGAGGAAAGTGCCAAACTTGTGCATTGCTGGGCCAAAGTTGCGCGACTTATACAACTCTTCGTGTAACCAGCTTTCTTCCAAATGGGTTTGGAAACAATCCAGATCTTTACCGCCTTCAACCTCGGCCAGCATCGCTTTGGCTAAGGTTTCAGCCGCGACAATACCGCTCTTCATGGCGGTGTGGGTGCCTTTGATCTTGGCAAAGTTTAAGGTTCCCGCATCGCAACCAATCAACAGACCGCCGGGGAAACTCATCTTCGGCAGTGAGTTCAACCCGCCCTTAGTGATTGCACGAGCACCGTAGGTCAAACGCTCGCCGCCAGTTAAGTATTTGGCGATAACTGGGTGAGTCTTATAACGTTGGAACTCATCGAACGGGCTTAAATGGGGATTCTTGTAGTTGAGGTCGATAATCAGACCCACGGCAATTTGGTTGTCTTCCATATGGTAGAGGAAGCCGCCACCCGATGCGCCATCGGTTAATGGCCAACCACCTGTGTGCACCACTTTACCCTGCTCGTGTTGTTCGGCGGGAACTTTCCAGATTTCCTTAAAGCCCAGGCCGTAATGCTGTGGTGTCTTGCCATTATCTAAGTGGTATTTCGCGATCAGCTGTTTGCCTAAGTGACCGCGGCAACCTTCTGAGAATACGGTATATTTAGCGTGGAGCTCCATGCCGGGCATAAAACTGTCTTTCGGCTGGCCGTCGGCACCGACGCCCATATCGCCAATCAGGATACCCTTCACGCTGTTATCTTCATTGAAGAGTAATTCGCTGGCAGCAAAGCCAGGGAAGATTTCTACGCCGAGCGCTTCGGCGCGGGTCGCGAGCCAACGGCAGAGGTTACCTACGCTGACAATATAGTTGCCTTCGTTGTGCATGGTTTTAGGCACAAACGCATTGGGCATCAGCTTGCTGTCGGTGGCGGAATTGAGTAGATAGATTTCATCGTGAGTCACAGCTGTGGTGACGGGAGCGCCTGAATCGCGCCAGTCGCTGAATAGCTCATCTAACACTCGTGGTTCGAATACGGCACCAGATAGAATGTGCGCACCCACTTCGGAGCCTTTTTCTACCACGCAGACGGTAATCTCTTTACCTGAACTCTGTGATATCTGCATCAACCGACACGCAGTGGCCAAGCCAGCTGGGCCTGCGCCGACGATAACAACATCGAATTCCATTGATTCGCGTTCCATCAGTTCACCTCTTCCTTCGCATATCCCCGATTTTTACCGGGTGTTGTAGTTTGTTTGTAAACGGGCGTTTTATTGCTGATGTCCACCTTACCTCAAAATCATCGCAGGGCACAGGGGCTAAGCGGGCTGTTTAGCCTAAAGAATGACAAATCTTTGGGTGAGCACTGTCACAGATTGTTCACGCTCACTTGAAGCGGATCAAGAAATACCTGTTTAGGGGTATAGCTAGGCAGTACTTTCGGCTTATAATCACGAATGACGGTTCTCCGAGCTTGCCTACCTAAGTCGACAGATATGGGGGTGTAGCCGTGGTAATAAGGCCACTGGGGTGAGTAAAGAAATGCACTCGCCTCCCACACTTGGAAAGGTGATCATGTCTCAATTGCAAGACAATTTTGGTCGTAAATTTCATTACTTACGAATGTCAGTCACTGACGTTTGTAACTTCAAATGCAGTTATTGCCTCCCCGATGGTTATCATCCGAATGGCAAACAACAGTTTTTATCTCTCAGTGAGATAGAAAACCTTGTGTCCGCATTTAGCCAGGTTGGCACTCAAAAAATCCGTATCACTGGCGGCGAACCCACGCTGCGCAAAGATTTTACCGATATCATTCGAGTGGTCGCCGACAATCCTCGTATTCATACCGTAGCAACTACCACTAATGGGTATAGGCTCGAGAAGCATGCCCAAGAGTGGTTCGACGCGGGGCTACGCCGTATCAATGTGTCGGTAGACAGCTTAGATCCTAAGATGTTTTACCAGATCACCGGCGAGAATAAGTTCGACGAGGTGATGCGTGGTATCGATGCCGCCTTATCTGCGGGGTTTGAGCGCGTGAAGGTCAATGCGGTATTGCTCAAGGGTATGAACGATAAAGATTTACCGCGCTTTTTGAATTGGATTAAGCACACGCCCATCGATCTGCGTTTTATCGAGCTGATGGAAACAGGCCTTGGCCGCGAGTATTTCCAAGCTCACCATTTGGCGGGGGCCGATATTAAAGCGCAGCTGCAAGCTGAGGGTTGGCAATTAGATACGCCCCGTGCCGACGATGGCCCAGCGCAAAACTTCAGCCACAGTGACTTTAAGGGCCGTATCGGCTTGATCATGCCCTACGCCACTAACTTCTGCGCGAGCTGTAATCGCTTGCGGGTCTCGGCCAAGGGTAAGTTGCACTTATGCCTCTTTACCGAGTCTGGCATTGATTTGCGTGATCTACTGCAACACCCGAGTCAGCAAGCGGAATTAATCGAGCGGTTACACGGTCAACTGGCGCAGAAGAAGGAAACCCATTATCTGCATCAGGGCATTACCGGTGTGACGCAACATCTGGCCTCGATTGGCGGTTAATCTAACTTAGGTTTTAGTCTGCTTATCGCGTTATCTTTCATTAAGTTAGATTTCGCGATGGCGCTTAACTTCCCTATGCTTGAATTTGGCATCAGTTTAAAGGATCGCTTCAATGAGCAATGTATTTACCCATATTAACGCCGACGGCAATGCCCATATGGTCGATGTGACCGAGAAAGCCGTGACCGAGCGCGAGGCCCGTGCCGAAGCCTTTATTGAGATGGCGAGCACGACACTCGAGATGATCATGAGCGGCAGCCACCATAAGGGCGATGTGTTTGCCACTGCGCGTATCGCGGGGATCCAAGCGGCGAAAAAGACTTCAGATTTAATTCCGTTATGCCATCCGTTAATGCTAACCAAGGTCGAAGTCGAGCTCGAGGCTCAGCCTGAACATAATCGCGTGCGCATCACTAGCCTGTGTAAATTGTCCGGCAAAACCGGTGTCGAAATGGAGGCGCTCACGGCGGCCTCTGTCGCGGCGTTGACGATTTACGACATGTGTAAAGCCGTGCAGAAAGACATGGTGATTTCACAGGTGCGCCTGCTCGAAAAACGCGGCGGCAAGTCGGGGCACTTTAAAGCTGAATAACGTAAAGCGAGATAAGAATATGATTAACGTGTTGTTTTTTGCCCAAGTTCGTGAGCTTTTAGGAACTGCCCAACTGAGTGTTGAAGCGAGCGAGCAGACACAAACCGCAGAAGGATTACGCGCAACACTCGCGGCCACCGACGATAAATGGGCCAAAGTGTTAGCCTCGGACAAATTGCTGGTGGCGGTGAATCAAACCATCAGCCAGTGGGATACCCGTGTGAGCGATGGTGATGAAGTCGCCTTCTTCCCGCCTGTGACAGGAGGTTGATATGCGTTTACTGCCAAATGTGCGGGTGCAAACCGTCGATTTTAATGTGGCCGATGAATACCACCAATTAGCCCAAGACAATAGCGATGGCGCCGTTGTCACCTTTGTGGGCAAGGTGCGCGACTTTAACGACGGCTCAGTGGTGACCGACCTGACCTTAGAACACTATCCCTGTATGACTGAGCGTGTGCTCGAGCAAATTGTGGCCGAAGCGCGTGAGCGTTGGCCGCTCAATAAAGTTACGGTTATCCACCGCGTCGGTACTATGGCGCTGGGTGAGCAAATTGTGTTTATTGGTGTCACCAGTGCCCATCGCAAGGCGGCGTTTGCGGCCTGCGAATTCTTAATCGACTTTTTGAAAACCAAAGCCCCTTTCTGGAAATTAGAAGCCGGGGATAAGGGCAAGAATTGGGTCGAAGCCAAGGACGCCGATGAGCAAGCGGCGCAACTGTGGCAACACAAAGACTAACGTAAGACTGAGCTAGCAGTAGGCGAGAGAGGTGAGTTTATGCATGGTGTGACAGGGTTAGGCAAAATCTGGAGTCTAGTATTTGCTCTGGCATTGTCGTGCAGTGTTGCCTTTATGCCAGCCGTTAGTCGCGCAGAGACAGTGCCTGCGATTGCGGCCGCCGCCAATATCAAGTTTGCCCTCGATGATATTGTTAAAAACTTCAGTGCCGAAACCGGGCTCAAGGTGCGAGTCTCCTACGGCTCATCGGGTAATTTTGTAGCGCAAATTCAACATGGTGCGCCGTTTGAGCTGTTGCTCAGCGCCGATGAGCGTTATATCCATGAGCTGCAAAAAGCGGGCTTTACTCGAGATGCTGGGGTGCTATACGCGGTCGGTCGCCTAGCCTTAGTGGCTCCAAATAAGTCCCCCTTAACCTTAGATGCCGAGCTGAATGGCGTAAAAAGCTTGCTCGCCGCGGGCAAGCTGGAGCGCTTTGCGATTGCAAACCCTGAACATGCGCCCTATGGGGAGCGTGCCCGCGAACTCCTACAAAAATTAGGTTTGTGGGACGGCCTACAAACTAAGTTAATCCTGGGCGAAAATGCCTCCCAAGCGGCGCAATTTGCCGTGAGTGGTTCCACCCAAGGCGGTATTATTCCGTTATCCCTTGCCTTAGCGCCACAGTTTAAGGCCTTAGGTCAGGCGATTGCCTTGCCCGAAGAATTGCATGGTCCACTCAATCAACGCATGGCCTTGATGCCCAAAGCGGGAGCAACAGCAGAGCGCTTTTATCAATATCTTCAATCTGATGCCGCTAGAGCCGTATTCCTGCAATACGGATTTGGTCTACCCGCTCGGTAAGGCTAGACATGGATTGGCAGGCACTCTGGTTATCGGTCAAGCTCAGTAGCATCACGGTATTGGTGTTGATCCCGCTGGCGATTCTGGCGGGGCGAGCCTTAGCCTATCGTCAGTTTGTGGGTAAGTCCTGGGTTGAGGCCTTCATCATGGTGCCCTTAGTCTTACCGCCGACTGTGATTGGCTATTACTTGCTAGTAGGGCTTGGCAGTCAAAGCTGGTTAGGGCAATGGTTAGAGCGCTTAACCGGGCAGCAATTAGTGTTTCATTTCTCGGGGTTAGTGCTGGCGTCCGTGTTGGTGAATATCCCCTTTGCGTTGCAACCGATACAACGCGCCTTTGAAGCAGTTCCCCATGATGTGCGCGATGCTGCAGCCTGTTGCGGCATGAGCAAACTTAAAATTCTGCTAAAAATTGAATTGCCTATGGTATGGCCAGGGGTATTGACCGCCTTAGTGCTGTGTTTCTCCCATGTACTCGGTGAGTTTGGGGTCGTATTGATGATGGGCGGGAATATTGCCGGCGAGACCAAGACTATCTCGATTTCCATCTACGACAGTGTTCAGGCCTTTGATTTTGGCGCAGCAGGCACTATGTCATTGGTGCTGTTGTTATTTGCGATTACGGCATTGGCCCTCACCACCAGTTTATCGCGGCGTTTAGGAGGTCAGCGTGGCGCAAATCATCGCTGATCTGCATTGCCAGATCCAAAACCATAAACATATTAAACTGAGCGCCGAATTTAGCTGTAAGGCGGGTGAGGTGTTGGCTGTCGTCGGGCCTTCGGGGGGCGGTAAGACAACGTTACTGCGGATGATCGCAGGGCTGAATCATCCCGATGCGGGCAGTATTGTGTTTGGTGAAACGCTATGGTTCGACCATCAAAGTCGCACCGCACTAACGCCGCAGCAGCGCCATATCGGCTATATGCCACAGCATTTTGGGCTTTTTCCTAATCTTACCGCGCTCGAGAACGTGGTTGCAGGGCTTGACCATATTCCCAAATCGGAGCGAATTGCGAGGGCGAAGGACTGGTTAGAACGGGTCAATTTGCATGGGTTGCCCGATAGACTGCCTATGCACCTCTCTGGTGGTCAACGCCAGCGGGTTGCGCTTGCTCGGGCCCTTGCCCGTGAACCGTCGGTGTTGTTACTCGATGAGCCCTTTTCGGCAGTGGACAGAGAAACCCGCGAGCGTTTATACCTCGAGCTTGCTCGCCTAAAAGAGCAGCTACTTTGCCCCGTGATTATGGTGACCCACGATTTAAACGAAGCGCTGCTGCTGGCCGATTCGATGATCTTGATTAGCCAAGGTCAGATGTTGCAGCAGGGCGCGCCGTTTGAGGTGTTATCGCGTCCACGTAACGAGGCGGTTGCGCGGCAGATGGGCTTAAGAAATATTTTCGACGGCGAAGTGGTGTTCCAAGACCGCACTAAAGACATCACTTGGCTCAAATTTGGTGAGCAGCTGATCGCCAGTGATTTTGGCAAAGACCGCAGCGTGGGCAGTAAAGTGCGTTGGGTGATCCCGAATCAAGGCATCAGATTTAACGCCATCTCAAATGGACGTTTATGCCGCAGTTTTAATAAGTTAGATGTCACCATCGACTCCTTACTGGTGATGGGCGAGTCGGTGCGCGTGGTCTGTTATGCCACTGGGACTGAGCTACAACTTAATACGGAAGTGTCACTCCACCTTGCGCAGAAGCTTGGCTTAACCAAGGGGATGCAAACCACAGTCGCGCTTAAATCTGAACAAATTCATATTTTAGAGTAGCTAAGTTTTTCCCGCATTTGGCGAAATCTATTCTCCATTAACGAATAACTCAGCTTGATTTGCGAAGCTGCGTTGCCGTTAAATCCCTAGATGATCAAAGCTTAATCTTGTTTCCATCGGTGTTTCAGTAGGTATTAGGTAAACTGAATACATTCGTCAGTGTTGGCCGAGCCTGAATCAATCGGATTAAGCAATCCACATGGGTGATGAACTAGGCGCCGTCATGGACAAACAGTGATAGAGATTATGGTAGCTTTGGCACGCCATCGACATCTAACTGTTTGTCTCATAAGATACAAACTTAGCCGATTTTTATGGAGGAGCCATGAGACTATGGTTGCTAGGATTCATGTTGGTATCTGGGATTGCTACCGCAGCCCAGAGCATGTATTCGATGCTTTCGAGCGGTGAATATCTGCCGCCGTTAAGCGTGATGCAGCAAATTGAGAAGGATTTTCCTGGCGTGATTGCCGAGTTTGAAATGGAAATGCAGGAAGGCGAATTAGTCTACCAATTTGAGTTGATTAATCCGCTGGCGAATGCGATTACCCGTTTCGAATATCGGGCGCGAGATGGTAAGTTATTGAAACAAAAAGCGGGTAAAGTCACCGCCGACGATGTTGGCGAAGTGGAAGCCGCACGCCTTATCAGCACTAAGCATCAAACCTTCTCCGGCATTATCGCGATGGCGACTAAGGACCATAAGGCCTTTTTGACCGATGCGAAGTTAGATCATGACTTAGGTATCAGCTACTTAGAGTTAAAGTTGCTGGATGATACTGGTAAGTATAAATTGGCATTCGATATTGAAAATTTACGGCAACTACCTTTACTTAAGTGGGATTAGCACTGAGCATCACCGCTAAGTGAAGACAGGGGAGCGCAGCATACAGATGAAAATACTTTTAGTTGAAGATGATGCGACAACGATCGACTACATCGTTAAAGGATTTCTTGAGCAGGGGCATAATATTGAGACCGCCAGCGACGGCCATCAAGGCCTGCTGCAAGCCACCAGTGGTCAGTACGACCTCTTGATACTCGACCGCATGTTGCCCCAACTCGATGGTTTGAAGCTGCTAGCCGCCCTCAGAGCCACGGGTAACCAAACCCCAGTGCTTATCCTGTCGGCGCTTGCCCATGTGGATGAAAGGGTGAAAGGTCTGCGTGCGGGCGGCGATGATTACATGACTAAGCCCTTTGCCTTTTCGGAGCTGCTGGTGCGTGCCGAAAAACTGATGCAACGGGGCCAATCCGTGCCAATTACCACAGATCTGGTAGTCGGTGGCTTAAAAATGGAGCTGCTCACCCGCAACGTGACCTTAGATGGCCACGATTTAATGCTGCAACCCAAAGAATTCCAACTGCTTAAGTATCTGATGGAGCACGCCAATCAGGTGATTAGCCGCACGCTATTATTCGAAGCTGTATGGGATTATCACTTCGATCCCCGCACCAATGTGATCGACGTGCATATCGCCAAGTTACGTCGCAAGTTTGAAGAGTTAGGCCACGGTGAATTGATTGAAACCGTAAGGGGAGCGGGTTATCGCTTACGCCAAAGGCATTAAGCCTTACCAAAGCAGCGTCTGGCGCATCACTATTATCTTCTCGACCTTAGTGACTGTGATCATAGGCGCTTTGCTGTTTGCCCTTTATCGGCAACTCATTATCGAACAGCAGTACCAAGTGACTCAGTATCTTGAGTCAGAAACCCAACGCTATCAACAGCTTGCGCTTACAGTTGATCGCCGCAGTTTTGCGGCACAAATTCGTGCAGCCGATCCGCAGACGGCGCTCATCGCTTGGCGTAACAGTTATGACATGGTTGGTGCCTTAAGCTTTATGCCTGAAGGCATGCCCATGCTGCCGCAAACCCGGGATTTCCCGATTTTAACTGGTGGCCCTGATAAGCTGCATATCCTCACCGGCGGCCTAGTGATGACTCGCTATGGCCCTGTGCTCATCGCCACCCGTACCGATAACTTAGCCACCTTGATCGATAAATTTATCAGTGCGGCGGCCACGGCCGTGATGTTGACCATAGTGTTAACCTTAGCGTTGGGCTATTTGTTTTCTAAGGCGATTTTGCGCCGCTTAGTGCAGTACAATCGCTTGAGTGAGCAAATTGAGCGGGGGCATTACGACACGCGTCTGCCGCTCAGTTGGCGTCAGGACGAGTTCGATATGTTGGCGCTGCAGTTTAATAACGTGCTGGATATTCTTGAGAATAACCTGATGGCGGTGCGCGGGGTGACAGATAATATTGCGCACGACTTGCGCACGCCCTTATCCCATATTCGCATCGGTCTTGAGGAGTTGGCGGCCAAATCCCCCGATGAAATCAGCGAAGGTTGCGCGATTTTGACCGAAGAGCTCGATCATTGTCTTGCGACCTTCGATGCCATGCTCTCGCTGACACGCATTGAGGAAGGGCAGCAAACCTTAGATTTGCAGGAGCTGAGTTTGGCGCAGCTATGTACCGATTTGTTGGACATGGCCGACGCGGTCGCCGAGTCGAATGAGCAAACCTTGAGTCTGTCGCTCCTATCGGATCATAAGATTTATGGTGACAAGTACTTGTTGTTCCAAGCCTTATATAACTTGGTCGACAATGCGATGAAGTACTCAGGTCAAGGCGCTCGCATCGATATTATTCAATCCGGCGCTAAAATTAAGATTTGCGATAACGGCCCAGGGATCCCCGATGACAGCAAGGAAAGAGTGTTTGAGCGTCTAGTGCGTCTCGACCCCAGCCGCCATTTGCAGGGCACGGGTTTAGGATTATCTATGGTAAAAGCGATTATGTCGCGGCACAATGCGCAAATTACTCTTTCGGATAATCATCCCGGCCTAGTGGTGACCATTCAGTTTTAGGCCGATATCCGCGTGACACTGTTGAGAACCCCATGTACCGAATCATAGCCGATGAGGCTGATTTTCTTGTTATTTCTAAATCGCCGAATGTGCATTTTCACAGCCAAGATGGCACTGCGGGTGTCGTGGCGCAGCTGGAGCAGGATTTAGGGATAAAACTCTTTGCCGTGCATCGGCTCGATACGCCCACCTCAGGGCTGTTACTGTTAGCCAAACATCCGGCGGCGGCTCGGCAGTTGACTGAGCTGTTTAGCGCCCATAGAGTGCAGAAATACTATCTTGCGCTCGCCAAAGGCAAGCCGAAAAAGAAGCAAGGCTGGGTGATTGGCGATATGGCCAAATCCCGCCGCAGCATGTTTAAGTTGCTTAGAACCAAAGAAAATCCTGCGATAACCCAATTCTTCTCCACCAGTGTTGGCGAAGGGCTTAGGCTTTATTTACTCAAACCCCTCTCGGGGAAAACCCATCAGTTACGGGTCGCGCTTGCTAGCCTTGGGGTGCCGATTTTAGGCGATGCCCTATATGGCTCAGATGTCGCCGACCGCTGTTATCTGCACGCCTATTGTCTGCATTTTCGCTATCAACATGAGGAGGGTCACTGGCAGGATTATGTGTATCTCGATACGCCTGAGCAGGGTGAGGCGTTTGCAGAGGAGACGGTAACCGCGGCATTGGCTGCGTGGCGTGAGCCAGACTCGCTCGACTGGCCTTCTAAGGATTAGTTTTGTTGCGCCTTGTTAGTATTGAATGCGTGTGTAGCGGGATAAAATATTTGCAAATCCTGAGTCTTCCTGCGAAGTTAGCAGTGTGATGATTTTCCTTGTATAGGAGCAAGCTCGTTATGGATACCAACAAATTACTTTTAGTTATTATTGCGATTCTCTTGCCACCCGTTGCGGTATTTTTAAAGGCGGGCGCAGGCAAAGACCTATTAATTAACATTGTGCTGTGTTTATTTTTCTGGCTTCCCGGTTTATTACACGCCCTCTGGGTGGTCACTAAAGATTAGTGGTTCTAGTAATCCAATAAAAAAGCGCAACCTAGGTTGCGCTTTTTATACGGTAAATTTAGCGTACTAATTAGAATGCCACTGTATAGCCGATAGTCGCAGTGCGGCCCATGCCTTTGAAATAACGATCATTTGTACCCATGGTTTGTGAGTAGTAGTTGAAATAATCCTTATTAAACAGGTTTTGCACGCCTAAGGTTAAGGTGCCAGTGTAGAGCGGCATAGAGAATGACGCATCGACAGTCGTGTAGCCATCAAACTCGGCATATTTCTCGCCTGTGGCATCTTCGAAGTCACGGTCCATAAAGTAGTTTGCCTGTACGCGCGTCGACATCTCGTTATCGAAATTATGGGTCCAGAACAGGTTGATACGATTTGGTGAAATATTGGCACCATCGAGATCGGTATCTGTTTTGTTGTCATCATTCGAATCGTATTCACCGCGCTGGATCGCCAGATTCATGCCCAGATCATCGTTGCTGGTCAGGTAAGCTGTAATATTGGCTTCGATACCATCAATCACGCTCTTCTCACGTTTAACGTCGTAGAAGCCATCGCTGTTTAAGGCTAAACGGGCGCCATAATCCGTGGCTGAGCGGTAGTACGAAATCTTAGCGCTTAAGTATTCACCTTGGTAATCGGCGCCAAACTCCACGTTATCCGTCACAATAGGTGCAAGAGATAGGGAGTCGCTGATGCTGGGGTTCGCTCCAGGGAAGCTGTTACCGTCGCGCAGAATACGGCCGATATCAGGCATACCAAAGCCTTGGTTATAGCTAGTGTAAACGCGGATATCTGGAGTGATCTTGTAGGAGATACCTATGTTGAATAGGGTTTCGTCGAAACTCGCTTCGCCCCCTTCGATTTGTTTATTTCCCGCGCCATAGAGCGTCTTGTAGTCATCGACATTGAGCTTAGCGTGCTCGTAGCGTACGCCAGTCGATAGGGTAAGATCGGTAATTAAATCATAATCTAACTGCAAATAAGGCGCGAAGTTGTCATAGGTGCTTTCAGGCACCCACGATAAACCCGTCTGCACTAAAGCCTGCTCAGTGGTATCGCGGAATAGGTCGATACCATAGGCGGCATCGATACCCGTATCGGCAATATTTTTCGCAATTAACGAGGTCTTTAAGCCCCATTTGACCGAAGAGTTGCGCGATTGCTCATAGTACCAGCTCTCGCCTTTAGGGCCTTCGCATTGCACTAAGTTACTGTTGTTTGCCAATGCAGGATCGTAGAAGGTCTTGTTACAGCCACCGCCATACACTGCCTCGAAGTCCTGATTGAATAGCTGGACACTCAGCTGTTGGCCGGCAATGTTCTCGTGGGTGTAAGTGAGGCTAGTCGTCGTGACTTGGTTGTTCGCCGCTTCCCAAGGTTGTTTTTCTTCGATTGCGCCCGTGGGCTTGCCAGTGGTGATATCGCCTTTCACAGGCATCCAATCGCCATTGTTCTCCATGTTGTAATGGTTAACCATCAACTCTAAGCGCGATTCGGCAAAGTTGTGGCCGAGTTTGATAAAGAAGTCCTTGCTCTGGCTGTCCATGGACTCGCCTTGCGTTGTGTCCACACCAATCACATCGTGATTTGCATCGTAGTACACGCCGTTATTGCGATAGCTCACCGAACCCAACATATCGATCAGATCGGATTCGCCCGAAAACGCATAGCTGGCACCAAAACTCACACCGTTAGATTTGAGCGAATCGGGCACCGTGGCATCAAAGCTAACCACGTGCTGGTTATCACCCGTTGGTTTTTTGGTGATGTAGTTGATGATGCCGCCCTGCGCGCCTAAGCCGTGCATCGCATTGGCGCCGTGGATAATTTCAATACGCTCGATCATCGCGGGGTCGATAGTTTGTCCCGAACGGCCACCACTACGCAGTGGGTTGGATTGGGGGACACCATCGATCATGATTAATGGCGGACGGCCACGCAGGGTTTCGCCCGTGTTGCTCATCTTCTGACGGCTGGGTGAAAAGCTAGGTGCTAAGTTACCGATAATAGTCGACAAATCTTTAGTGGTACGGAACTGCTCTTCGAGTTGCACGCGGTCGATAATAGTCACTGTATTGGGGATCGAGCTTGGCGATTTATCCATGCGGCTCGCGGTGACAGTGATCTTTTCGATGTCTTTATTCTTATTCGTTCCCGTATCAGGGGTTTCTTGAGCGACGGCAGACTGGGTGAGGGCCGCAAATACGGCGAGGGCAACAAACGAGGTTTTGAACGTCATATAACTTCCTGCTAAGGGCGAGTGAATTTGCTACACCGATATCCTTGGCATCAGACTATTCCGTTAAACAACATTGCAAATGATAACGATTTTTATTGCTGTGGATTTTAAGGAAGTGAATTGGGCTTGTCTAGTCGAGTTGTAAATAAAATGCGTGGGAAAAGTGGCAATTTTTAGGAGTTGTGATTCGGCGAACAAATAGGTGCATTTAGATTGAGGGTTTGTTTGTAGGCTGAGCCCCCGATTTGTTGCCGCGTCGAAGGAAGCTTATAATGGCGACCTTTTTCTCGCCTTGGTGCCCATATGAACCGCAAAAAGAAGATTAACGAAACGCTTAAACAGAAGGCGAAAAAAGCCAATGCTAAGTTGCATAGCAGCAATAAGCCTAAATATGTTTCTAAAGCCGAGCGTGCAGCACAGGCCATCGCGGCAGAAACCGAGATGACACAACCCATTGAACAATCCACAGAGCTCGTCGCTAACGAGAATGCTTAACCGACCAACCCTCTACTTAGGGTCTAAATAGTCGATTGGATTTAAGTAAAACGCCTTCTTATATCCTTGGGTGGAAGTGTCTATCAGCCAAGGTCTAGGCAATAGGCTGACAATGGAATAGTGCAAATGGGGTGGTTTGCCTTGGGCGTTCCCCGTGGTGCCGACGGTGCCGAGCACATCCCCGCGCCCAGCAAATAAACCTGCCGATGTGTTAATGCTATCGAGGTGGGCAAAATAGTGGATTTGCCATTTCGGGCCGAGTCCCACGATCACTTTGCCACCTTTAAAAAACTCCCCTTTATACAGCAGTAACAGTGGCGTTGGCGCGATTACGGGCGTATTGGCTGCGGCAAAAATATCAATGCCTTTGTGGGTGCCTGAGCTGCCCCAGGGTTCATACCAAAAGGTTTGGCTATTCCAGTCTTTATTGCTAGCGCCTTTGACTGGGATGACGGGCTGTTCTGGCACTAAACATCCTGCGAGGATAAAAAGTGCGATAACAAGAGTAATGAATTTGAGCTTCATTTTGACCTCGGTATAACGCTGTTAGTGAAACTCACTGAATTCATGCCAATTAGCGGGATACTGGCTGCGCTCGGCCTCACTGATTGATAACCAGTAAGGTCGCCAAAACGTATCACACCAAAACTCAATATTGCCCTGCAGACTACCGAGCGTATCAGGATCGACCTCGGGAAAGCTTTCCCACGGTGCAGGTGGCGCGGCCTTAAAGGCGATTAGCCGTTGCAGCAGCGCGATATCATTGCTGATCAGTAGCACGCAGATCCCCGCAAAATCAGCATATTGATGTAGAAATACCTTAGTTGGTCTATCGGCGTGATGTAAAACACCATTGAATACTGTATCTAGACTCACTCCTTCATCAAATCCTGTGTCGCTGAGCAAGGCATCGAGTCGTTGTTTATCTTGCTTGTTCAACAAACAATGAACTTGATAGGCGGCTAAGTCTGGCCGCATTGCAGGGGTGACGATGGGATAAACTTGCTGGCTGGGCAAAGACAGGCTTGGCGCTAGTGCTTCGCTAAAAATTGCTTGAAGATCCGTAGTCTGTGAGTCCGTATTTGCCTTAGGGCCAAGGTGTCGTTTTAGCCAGTCGAGTAGTCTCATTTTTACCTCTACGACATTCACAGTTTAAGGAGAATAGCTTGTTGGTTAACTTGGATATTTGGCTCCACATTATCCTCAGCACTTCCCTTCATCATCGTGACAGCTGGAGCTTCCCAGCGTAACCAGCCCTTAGTGCGAGGGGCATCGATATACCACAGGCCTTCACGTTGCACTAAGGGAAAAACCTCCCGTGACGGTGCAAAAGGGCCGGGATTTTGCTGGGCAATTTCGATACTGGTTTCTGTGACGTTGGCGATAATGGCGACATGGCCGTAGGGATTAAACACCCATGGCGCGAATACCAGTAAATCATCAGCCATCGGCTTGCTTTGGCTGCCATTGGTATATTGCCGTAGGGCGCGTTTTTCATTCCAGCTCGCATCGGGCAAAAGGTCATTGAAGAAGTCTTTGGCGTGACCGAAACTGTCGGGCATTTTGTGCTGATAACGCAGGTAAAAGTAACGTTTAACGAACTCTACGCATTGGTATTTGATACCCAGATTATAGCCGTCGAGGGAGAGGTTGCGCCCCTCGTTAGTGTTGACGCCGCCGTTATAATAAATCTCGACGCCATTGAGTGAGTCGAGCACATCACTCACTTGATAGTCCGTATTTAAGTTATAACGAGTCAGCCCGTGGTAGCCGAGATAACCAAGACCGCAGACTAGGCTTACTGTGAGTAGCAATAAACGAAAACCTTTGACCATCTTTAGTACGACATTCTCAAAAGATAAATTGATTCAGCAGGATACAAGGTCGGATTGTATGCTGTTGTCGCTAAAAACGTCTAGGCGTACTGGCGGTTTGCCAGGAGCTTAATACTTTCGTTGGGCTATTGGTGGGGAGATCCTTAGCGGCGCAATGGTTAAGTGCCGCTAAGGAGGCATCGGCTATGATTATTTGTTGGAGGCAAGTTTGACTGGAACCACTTCAAACTCGGGCCTGTCTTTGGGTAAGTATGACTTCCACCACCCTTGATTGAGCGCTGGGCTGTGGGCTAACTCATTGAGATTAATCCCTTGACCAAACTCAGGGGTCAGCAGAGGAACGGCATAGGCCTTCGCCGCTGCGGCGATCCGCTCTAAGGGTTCATACCAACTGTGCAGCGCTAGGTCGAAACTGCTGTTGTGGATTGGGATAAGGTATTGGCCTTGTAGATCTAAATGCGCCCGCAGCGATTGCTCAGGTTGCATGTGGATATCGGCCCACATCTCATCGTAGGCGCCAGTTTCGACTAAGGTGAGGTCGAAGGGGCCCAGTTTATCGCCAATTTTTTTAAAGCCATCAAAATACCCAGAGTCACCACTGAAAAAGATGTTTAATTCAGGGGATTGAATCGCCCAAGAGGCCCACAGGGTTTGATTCTTATCCCTAAGCCCACGGCCCGAGAAATGTTGCGCTGGGGTGGCGGTAAAGCGCACTCCTTGGTGCTCGGTTGCTTGCCACCAGTTGAGGGCGACAATTTTTTCCTTAGGAATACCCCAACCAATAAGATGCTTATCGACGCCCAGTGGCACAATAAACTTCTGAGTGCGCGCAGCGAGTGCTAACACGCTCTGCTTGTCTAAGTGATCGTAATGATCGTGGGACAAGATAATCCCAGCGAGTGCCGGAATGTTTTCGAGCTCAATCGGCAGAGTATGGAAGCGTTTTGGGCCAAACCATTGGCTAGGTGAGGCGCGCTTTGAAAACACAGGATCGGTTAACCAATACTGGCCGTTTAGCTGTAACAGCACGGTCGAGTGGCTGATTTTATACAGCATAGGTGTGTCATCAGCCGTGGCAGGCAGCCGCATTGACTGAATCGGTAGCGGCTGGTTTGGACTCTTGTCGGGAATGCGTTCAGTGACATAACGCCATAAAATGGCTGGTAGATTACCTTCACCACTGTGAGCATTTGGCGCTTCATTACGAAAGCGTTGACCCTCCGATGGGCTAGTTTCAATGATATTGGGATCTAAGGTCATAATAACGCTCCCGAGTAGCAGTAGGGCCAAGGTGATTTTGAGTCGCATTGTAAACTTGATAAAAGTAAACTACACAGTGTAGTTTACTCAGGGTTGTGCAAAAGTAAACTCAATAGTGTAAAATATCGGCAAATATTTTGATGGCGTACCGCAATGGCAGAAAAAGCAGTGAAACTGACACATTCCCAACTGAAGCGTTTAGCGATCCTCGACGCGTCACAGGAAGAATTTATGGTCAATGGTTTTGCCGGCGCCAGCATGGATAGAATTGCCCAGCGTGCCAATGTCTCCAAGCGCACCGTTTACAACCATTTCCCCAGCAAAGAAGTGTTATTCGAGGCGACAACAAGTGACCTGTGGGCACGGACCAAGGAAGCGGCCACCTTGGCATTTAATCCCGAGCAAAGCCTTGAGTCTCAATTGCAACACATCGCGCGCCGCTGCTGGGAGCTGTATCAGCAACCGGATTTCCTGCGAGTGGCAAGGGTAGTGATGGCAGAGTTTATTCGGTCACCGGTTCAAGCGACCGAGGCCATGGAACGATTAGCCAAGCAAGAGGGTGGATTAGAGGCGTGGCTTGCCGGAGCCGTGGCTCATAAGGCGTTGAAAATCGATAATATCCCTCTGGCGGCCACTCAGTTTTGGGGCATGTTTAAGGCATTCGCCTTTTGGCCTAAATTGTTCCATATGAAAAGTCATGACGAGTACCAACAAGATATTATCGATGCCAATATCCGTATGTTTCTCGCCATGTATCGCGCTTAGTTTTTTCTTTCGTATCAATCATAAGGCCGATAATACTTTCACATTATCGGCCTTATGTGTTTTATCGCTTCAAACCGTGCTTACAGTAAGGTGGTCGCCAGCAGATAACCGACGGTCGACGCCGTACCCACACCGATCAATCCCGGAATAATAAAGCTGTGGTTAATGATGAACTTACCAATTTTGGTGGTGCCAGTTCGGTCGAAGCCGATGCAGGCCAAATCGCTTGGATAAGTAGGTAGTACAAAGTAACCATAGCTTGCGGGTAAAAAGGCAATCAACAGCTTAGGATCAACGCCTAAAGCCAAGCCCATGGGCGCGATAGCCGTGAGCGCCGCCGCTTGGCTGTTGACCAGTTTTGAGATTAAAAACAGCACTAAGGCATAGGTCCAAGGTTGGTTTTGCACCACATGGGAGAGGTTTTCCTTCAGCACATCCATATGGCTGATAAAGTAAGTATCACTCATCCAAGCCACGCCAAATACCGAGAAAATCGCCACCATGCCAGCTTTAAACACTGGGCCATTGGCAATTTCTGTGGGTTTGACTTTGCAGCTCATTAAGATAAAAGCCCCAGCGATCAACATCATCATCTGGATCACTAAGTTCATCGACAGCGGCGCCAACTTGCCCTTTACCTCAAACACAGGCCGCAGTTCGCTAAAGGAACCGAGTAACACCACGGCGGCGATAGCGGTAAAGAAAATCCCCGTTGCCCAATAGGCTTCCTTAGGAAAGGTTTGTTCCAGCAGAGTCTCGCTCTTGTCGTAGATAAATGCCCTTTGTTCGGGATCTTTAATTCGCGCCTGAAACTCTTCGTCCTTATCTAGATCTTTACCACGACGCAGGCTCCAGAGTGCCGCCACTAACACGCCGCAAAGGGATGCTGGTACGGACACCATTAAAATTTCCAGCATGCTATAGGCATGACCAACGCCGTGCTGCGCCGCCAAAATCGATACCATAGAAACCACTGCGACCGACACCGGAGAGGCGCAAATCGCCATTTGCGAGGCGACCGAGGCCACGGCCATCGGGCGTTCTGGACGAATATTTTTCTTCAGGGCGATGTCGGAGATGATCGGGAACATGGTGTAAACCACGTGGCCAGTTCCGCATAAGAAGGTTAAGGTCCAAGTGGTTAGCGGCGCCAGAATGGTGATGTATTGTGGGTGGCGGCGCAGTAAACGCTCGGCAAACTGCATCATCACATTTAAACCGCCTGCGGTTTGCAGTACTGAGGCGCAGCCGATCACCGCAAGAATGGTGAGCATCACTTGTACTGGCGGTTGTCCGGGGGCGAGACCAAACACAAATGTCAGTAAAAATAAGCCAATACCACTTATCAACCCGAGCCCCATACCACCGTAACGGGTACCGAGCAGTAAACAGCCGAGTACGACAATAAACTCCATTAAAATCATTTGATTCACCCCTGCGGAACCTGCCGCGCGATTTGCATTAGAACTAGCTGTATTTGGCGCTATTGTGCGAGGGGAATGGATTTGAGAACTTGCGCTGGCGCAAGGTGTAAATAAAAAGTGGCATTGGATTTTTCATAAATTTGAGCTAGCGCTAGAAACGCGCGAGCAGAAGTTGCATTCTTGTTAACTCGGATACGCTAAAGACGCCAGTCGCCAAGTAAAAACGCGTCTATCAGTACTTGCTCTGGTAAAAATAACCATAACAATTTCCAAGGATGTCCAAGTGAAACCTGCCACCTATAACACCGAAGCCTTCGATGAGTGGATCCGCAGTCGCTTTGTGGAACTCAACTCCCAGCTCGAACAGCATTATTACCAGCAGAGCGACCGTGCCAATGTGCAAGATATCGGCACCGAGCTTAAGCAAACACTAGAAAGCGAAGGGCGCGAACTGATTAAGGCGCTGCTCGATGAAGGCAATACCGATGAAGGCTTCGACAGTGCCTTCGATCTGCTGGGGAATGTCGGCCTGTATATGGCCGCCTGCCGTCGCCATGAAATTACCGAACCGACACGGGAAACCACTTCGCCACTGGTAGAAGCTTCGGCGCTCGCTATGCATATCGGCGCCTCCATCGGCGTGACGCCGCGCTTTGCTACTGCTCATTTAACCACCCATAACCGTGCCCACAATGGTATCTACAAACGCTTTACCGATCTGCCCGACGAAAAGCTGTTTGTGGATTACAACACTAAGGGCATCTTGGCCTATAAGCGCGCCAGCGATGCCTTATTAAAAATCCAGCCCTTGGGGATCTCTCATCCGATTAGCCACGATTTATTGCGGGTCGCCAAGCAGGCATTGCAGGATGTGATTGAGTCAAATCAGCAATTATTCAAACGTTTAGATACCGACCGCTTTTTCTATTGTGTGCGTCCCTATTACAAACCCTATCGAGTTGGCTCTGTGGTATATCGCGGCGCCAATGCTGGCGACTTTGCCGGGATTAACGTTATCGATTTAACCTTAGGTCTCTGTTTTGCCAACGAATCGGCCTATTCGCAAATGCTGGTGGATAAGTTTTTATACATGATGCCAGAGGACCAACAAATCCTGCGGGAGTGTATGCGTCGCCCGAATTTGATGGATGACTTTTTACAATCGAAGGCCTGCGTGCAGCAGGATTGGTATCAGGAAAACCTCAAGCTGTTTATCGAAGTTTGTGAATTACATGGCGAAACCGCCATTCAACACCACAATGAGTTAGTGACTAAATACATTGCCGAGCCTTCGGTGAATATGGAGCAGCAACATTTAGCCAAGGTCACCGCCAGTGGCCCACCATTGCATGTGCTGCTCGGCTCCCTCGAGCGCTTAAGGGATAGACGCGCCGCGGTGTTGCGACACGATATTCGCACCCGTTATCACGATCTGAAGAAACTCAAAGACAGTTTAAGGTAAGGTCATGCTGCTAAATGTAAAACAAGACTTTTGCCTCGCAGGCCCAGGCTATTTGCTTAACCATTCAGTGGGGCGGCCACTCAAATCGACCGAACAGGCATTTAAGCAGGCATTTTTTGCGCCCTGGCAAGAGTCTGGCCGCGAGCCTTGGGGTCAATGGTTGGGCGTCATCGATAACTTTACCGCGGCGCTGGCGAGCCTATTCAATGGTCAACCACAGGATTTTTGCCCGCAGGTGAATCTATCGAGCGCATTGACCAAAATTGTGATGTCCCTCGATAGATTAAATCGCGATGGCGCCGTGGTGCTGATGAGCGAGATTGATTTTCCCAGCATGGGGTTTGCCCTGAAAAAGGCATTGCCCGCAAGCTGTGAATTGCGCTTTATTCCCAAGGGTTTAGATGTCACCGACCCCAATGTGTGGGACGCGCATATTTGTGCCGATGTCGATTTAGTCTTTGTTAGCCATGCTTATTCCAATACGGGTCAGCAGGCGCCATTGGCGCAGATCATTCCCCTTGCCCGTGAGCGTGGCTGCTTGAGCCTAGTGGATGTGGCGCAATCGGCTGGGGTTTTGCCGCTGGATTTAGCCAAGCTACAGCCGGACTTTATGATTGGTTCGAGTGTGAAATGGTTATGCTCAGGCCCTGGGGCTGCGTATCTGTGGGTCAATCCGGCGATTTTGCCCCAGTGTCAGCCGCAGGATGTGGGTTGGTTTAGCCATGAAAATCCCTTCGACTTTGATATCCATGATTTTCGCTATCACCCAACTGCGCTGCGGTTTTGGGGTGGTACACCTTCTATCGCGCCCTATGCGATTGCTGCCCACAGCATTCAATATTTTGCCAATATTGGCTCACAGGCGATGCGTGAACATAACTTGCAGTTGATGGAGGCAGTTGTACAGACATTAGAGCCTGAGTTGGTCTCGCCGCGGGAAGCCGATAAACGCAGTGGCACCTTGATCCTACAATTTGGCGAGCGCCAAGCACCCATCATGGCGGCGTTGGCGGAGGCGAATATCAGTGTCGATGCCCGCAGTTTAGGAATACGCGTATCGCCGCATATCTATAACGATGAGGCCGATATCGCGAAATTGCTGGAGGTAATAAGAGCCCATCGTTAACGGATTGAACAGGGCTTGCTCGAAGCGGCTATGAATGGGGTGCGCTAAGTCGACCTAGTTACCCCAATGCCGATATAACATCAACCCTTAGTCTCACTGGTTGAGGCTAAGGTAATTTATGGGTGGCGGATGCGCTTAAATGCTGTAGTTATAGCGACAGAACATAGACCGCGGAGTGCGAAGCTCAGGATTGCTTGGGGTGATCGCCAAATCAGCGGGTAGCATCACTGCATCGACTACCAGTGAGCCGCCCATATCCACCAGTGTCAGTGGGATAGTAAACAGCAGCAGAGGCGGAGCGGATATCGCGGATATCACCACACACTCCTCGCCATTATCGACAGCCGTTTGCACACTCGAAAAAGAGTGACCCCAGGTTGAATCTGCTCCCATTCTCGACGTTACCGCTGCGCATCCGGTGAGAGACCCGCATACAACTAACCAAGCCAACCAACGCATAACCACTCCATTGTTTATGTATGAAAAACCGCATTGCTTCTATGTGACTGACTCGTTTGATCGACTAAGTGTATTGGTACTGTGGCAGCATAGCGGATTTTACTCGGCACAAATGTGCTCTGTTTCAATGGTTTGGCATTCTAATCAGATGAGTTTCGTTGTCAATTATTTGGCAATTGCCCTGTTATGACTCAATCCGTTTGCAGTTGAGGCGTTCAACAATCTGGCTGGCATTCAGATCATGGACGACGTTTATCACGGTGGAAGGTGCGTCGGTAATGGCGCCTATCACCACCAAAATGGGGATGGTTTCCATTGGTAACCCTAAGGCAGTGACGATAAAAATCTCCCCGAGAAAAGCGCCGCCCGGCACGCCGCCAATGATGAAGGCGGACAGGACTGAGATGAGTATGGTCACCATAAACACATCGACCGTAAAATCTAAACCGAGCAGAGAGTAAATAAATACAATCTTCAAGGCGGTGATAATGGATGCGCCGCCCTTATTTAAATTCACCAGCAGCGGCAGGCTGATATCGGCTATTTCGGGTTTTATCCCCATCTTCAGCGCCGCCCTTAAGGTGACGGGCAGGGTCGCGAGGGAGGAGGTAGTACCTAATGCAGTCACTGCGGGCTCGAGGGCGTGTCGCCAAAATTGTCTAATCCCGTGCATGCCACCACCAAGCCAGGCATAAAAGGTGGAGCCGACGGTAAGGTAGATAAAACAGGCCACTAAAAATAATCCTACGGCGCGGGCAAAGGTCACCACAAGCTGCGGATCTTGACTCGCCATGGTGGAGGCAAAGTAAGCGCCAAGGCCGACGGGGGCTGCCAGCATAATAATGCTGACAATCTTCATGATCACGGTATTAAAACTGTCGAGCAGTGCCGAAACTTTACGGCCATCTTCCCCCGATTGACCTATGGCGATTCCGGCAATCACCGACATGATGATAAGCGCCAAGATATTGGATTTGGAGAGTAATCCAGAAAAGTCATTAGTGGTCAGCAGCGCCACAAAATCCATCTTCCCCGAGGTATCGCTAACGGTTTGATTAAGATCGAGGGTCACGCCTTGGGCTGGATCAAACACCAATGCTAGTAAGGTGATGCCGACGGCGGGAATAATCGCCATCAGAATCGAGACGCCCATAATCGACGCTAAAATCGCCCCGAGCTTTTTTAAGTCCGTCATGCGGGCTATTGATGAGGTCACGCTGATCGCCACCAAGGGCACGATAATCATGAACAACAGATTCAGAAAGATTTGCCCTAATGGCTTGAGCTTGAGTGCCAAGGATGGCCAATAGATGCCGATAATGCCGCCGAGTAATAATGCGCTGAGTAGCACAATAGAGTCTTGATAGGGTTTGAGTTTTTGCCACATAGCTAAGCGCCTATTATTTTTATCATTGTTTCGGTGAGTCATTAGGAGCGCCCAAATGAAAGGGAACAATCATGCAGCATGGACATGCTCAAGCTAGCGAGTCATGTAAATAAGTGCAAGAAGGGATTGGAAATAAACTGTTTTTTGGCTTTGGCTTTGGCTTTGGCTTTGGCTTGGGCTTGGGGTTGGTTTGGGTTTTGGGTTCACGGGTAACCAGCGTGCTTGAGTCTCTTCTTCATCCGATTTTGGACGATACGGCTCTGGTTAACGCGATAGCTTCTGTTTAGACGTATTAGCCACACGGCGAGTGCACGTCAGTAAAAAGGTGTATTTACCTAGTTAGGCTCGTTTGTAGCGTTGTGCCACACTCGTTTATTGATTAGCTTAACCACTCTGGGTTGCATGCAAATACCCAAGGCCAAAATTACTATTTAATCAGGGATGAATAAAATGCTAAAAAAATGGATTGCGATACTGTTACCCGTTGCCGTATTAGGTTTGAGTGGCTGCGCATCGGTAAATGACACAGATACCGATTCGACGGTGGCAAGCAGCGCCGAGAAGAAAGTCACCAAAAAAGATTGCGACAAAGTCACGAGCACGGGTTCGCGCATTGGTCGTTGCAAATAATCAGCTTGATTCTGCTTGCATCGGCATAAAAAACGGTCCACTTGGGGACCGTTTTTTGTTTGTGGCATTTGCTCAGCCTGCCTTAAGGGAAGGCTGACACAAGTGATTGATGCCTTTTAGCCTGTTATCACCAACTCAGTTGATAATTGAGGGCAAAGGTGCGGCCACGGCCGTGGTAGTCGAACATAGACTCAGGGCCGTAGGTTGGGCTGTAGAAGTACACAGCTCTTTGGCCCCACAGGGTGCTGTAGTCTTTATCGAGCAGGTTTTCGATGCCGTAGCTCAAGGTACCGACGGGTAAATCGATAGAGCCCAGTAAATCCAGCGTTGTGTAGCTATCAAGCTCACTCGCTAGGCCATCGTCGGTTTTGAAGCGATAGTCAGATTCGGCGCTAAAACTGTGCTCTGCCTGTAAACGGATCTTCTGTGTCTCGCCGCGCCAGCCAATAAAAGCAGTGGCCTTAGAGGGTGAGGCATAAGTGACGGTTTCATCGTTCCAGCGATCTTCATCCTTCACTTCACTGCGTACCAGATGCAGGTTGGTGCCGACTTGCCAATCTGAGGTGATATCAAAGTTAAGCTGTGCCTCTAGGCCATAGCTGCGCTTATCTTGGTCTTTGACATTGATGGTCAGATCTTTGCTGTTAACCTCAATGACCTTGTCAGACACGGCATAGTAGACGCTGGCTTGCGCCTGCCAACGGTCTGCAAGATAACGCCATCCCAGCTCCATGGAGTCGGTTTTGATCCCGTCAAGACGGGTATCATTGATATTGATGCTATTTTGCAGCTGTAAGTAACCATCGGCATCGGCCTTGTAGGTGCCGCGGCCATAGTATTTCGACAGGTCTGGCAGCTCAAAGCCTTGGGAATAGGCAAGCCAGAGTTGTTGGTCTTGGCTCAACTTGGCCACCAAGCCAAGGTTGACTAAGCCGATGTTATAGTCGGTGCTGCCGCCTTTAATGGCATCGGCCCCCTTAGCCTTGCCGGAGGCGATCGCCACCTGCTGGTTATAACCGATAAAATCATCAACGCTGTTTTCCATGTGTTGATAACGATAGCCAGCGTTTAGCACCAAAAAGCTATTCATCTCCCAACTGCTTTGGATAAATGCCGCAATAGACTCGACCGTAAAGTCGACATAACGGCCGGTAGTGAACAGCTCGCGCATCACTAAGCCGCCGTGTTGGTTGGCGGCATTGAGGTCGAAGCTCATTTGGTTCGAATCAAAACTTTCTTTATCCCAATCCAGTCCCCAAGTGAGTGTGAGGCTATCGACGGGTTTGGATTCTACGACCGCTTTCAAACCATAGATGCTGGTGTTTTGGGCCGATGCAGAGAAGTTGTAGACGCCACTGGTTTCATTGACATAGGGGAACGGGTGGAAATCCAGATTCTCTTTGCGATAAAAGCCTTGTAAATACAGGGTTTGACCCAGAAACTCATCCTGGGAGTAGGACAGATTCAGTAAAGTACGCTCGGTGGCGGGGCTGCGGTCAGCGTCCAATCCTTTACGGGTTTCCAGCACTGAGGCATCGCCCGTGACACCGGAGAAGTTCTCACCCATATACAGGCCATGTTCTTCGTCTGAACCATTGCGATAGTATTGCGCCATGGCGCTGAGGCTGGCGTCATTGGCAAGCTGCCAATCCATATTCGCCATCAAATCATAACCTTGGGTGTACTGCATTCCGGTTTGCGAGATATCCAGCATCACAGGATTGTCACTGCCATCAAACCACTGGCCGTTTTCTTGCCAAGCGGCGCTGAAGCGTCCCTTAAGCGAATCACTGCCCCCGGTAACCGCCAGCGCGGTGCGATAATCTAAATCATCACTGCTATTAAAGCCGGACTTAAATCCTGCTTCGGCCTCGAAGGTATCACTGCTGTCAGCCGCTTTTTTAGTGACGATATTAATGGCACCGCCCAGTGCGCCACCACCATAGATAGCCGACGCGCCAGCCAGTACCTCGACGCGCGCAATATTGAATGGATCGATACTGTCTAGCTGACGGCTGATGCTGCGAGAGGTGTTCATCGACACGCCATCGATTAATACCACCATGGCGCGACCGCGAATATTCTGGCCAAAGTTGGTGCGCCCTTGGCTGGACACATCCATCGACGGCACTAAGGCGGCGAGCATTTCCTTAATCCCTTTGCCGCTATCGGTTTGCTCGCGAATGCTGGCTTCATCAATGATCCACACTGTGCTGGATAGATCGCTGATTTGGGTAGGTGAACGGGTGGCGGAGACCACCATGCGCTCCATCTCGTTTTCAGCGGCTGTCGCCACATTAATAAGCCCCAGTTGGCAGATAACTGCGGCGGCGACTAGGCTTATCGGCCCCATAGACTTAGGCATAGCATTCTCCATCAAAAACAACAGGTACATGAGAAGCCAAAAGGACAGCATTGTGGTGCCATTTTCTCGCGACCCAGAAAGCGTTTTTAATGATTTGAATTCAATGCGCTAACTGAATGTGAATGGAGAGTATTCCGTGTTTGGCTCCAAAAAAGACGCATTATTATAGTTGTAATTGAGAATTGTTATTAATTGAATTTACAAAGCCTTTACTTTTTTACACGTTGTAAATCACTCGATGACAACAAATGGGTAAATAACAACGAGAGGTCAGGGGTTATGTGTGTAGAGGTGTCGAATATGCAGGGGGAATAATTAGGAGTCACAGAACGATAGAGACAAAAAAGCCCCGACAGAAGACTGTCGGGGCTTTTAGATGTTGTGCAGCTAATCGATGCCGTTAGCCATTACAGGCTGTAGTACATCTCGAACTCTAATGGGTGAGTTGTACGGCTTACACGCTCAGCTTCTGCAGATTTCAGTGCAATGTAAGATTGGATGAAATCTTCGCTGAATACACCGCCGCGAGTTAAGAACTCGTGGTCAGCTTGCAGGTTCTCAAGTGCGTTTTCTAATGAAGTCGCTACTTGTGGGATTTCAGCCGCTTCTTCCGCTGGCAGATCGTACAAGTCTTTATCCATAGCTTCGCCTGGATGGATCTTGTTTTGGATACCGTCGATACCCGCCATCAGCAGCGCTGCGAAACCTAAGTATGGGTTTGCATGTGGATCTGGGAAGCGAGTTTCGATACGACGGCCTTTAGGGCTTGGTACCACTGGAATACGGATTGAAGCGCTGCGGTTACGTGCTGAGTAAGCTAACATCACTGGCGCTTCAAAGTGTGGTACTAAACGCTTGTAAGAGTTAGTGCTTGGGTTAGTGAAGGCGTTCAGTGCGCGAGCGTGCTTGATGATACCACCGATGTAGTACAGTGCAGTTTCACTTAAACCAGCGTATTTGTCGCCAGCGAACAGGTTCACACCGTCTTTAGACAGAGATTGGTGAACGTGCATACCGCTACCGTTGTCGCCAACGATTGGCTTAGGCATGAAAGTCGCAGTCTTACCGTAGGCGTGAGCCATGTTGTGTACTACGTACTTCAGAATTTGGATTTCGTCCGCTTTCTTAGTCAGAGTGTTGAAGCGAGTTGCGATTTCGTTTTGACCCGCAGTCGCCACTTCGTGGTGGTGAGCTTCAACTACTTGACCCATTTCTTCGAGCACTAAACACATAGCGCTACGTAAGTCTTGTGAAGAGTCAACAGGAGCTACTGGGAAGTAACCGCCTTTCACGAATGGACGGTGACCAGTGTTACCACCTTCGTAGCTAGTGCCAGAGTTCCATGCCGCTTCTTTAGCGTCGATTTTCACGAAACAACCAGACATGTCAGTACCGAAACGTACGTCGTCGAACAGGAAGAATTCTGGTTCTGGTCCAACTAATACAGTGTCAGCGATACCGGTAGAGCGTAAGTATTCTTCCGCTTTTTTCGCGATAGAACGTGGGTCACGGTCATAACCAGTCATAGTGCCTGGCTCGAGAATGTCACAGCGGATCAGTGCAGTGGTTTCTTCGGTGAATGGGTCTAATACAAACGTGGTTGGGTCTGGCATCAGCACCATGTCTGATTCGTTAATGCCTTTCCAGCCAGCGATTGACGAACCGTCAAACATTTTGCCGTCTTCGAAGAAATCAGCGTCTACCTGATGAGCAGGAATAGATACGTGCTGCTCTTTACCTTTGGTGTCGGTAAAACGTAAATCAACAAACTTAACTTCTAATTCTTCAAGTTGCTTTAAAACTGATTCAACTGACATTCTCAAGTCTCCGGTAGGGTAAAGGGATGTCCCTTCTATAATCTTTTAACTCAAGTCGTGCTTGAGCCAAACTTACAAGCTATATAGCGATATCTATGCCAACAATTTAAGGTGTTGATAATAAAAGGCTATATATTTTAGTGCACAACAATTTACTTTGCGCTGCACTATATTGGTGCGTTTGTATGTGGCATTTTGGTGCATTAATCCATTTTGGTGCGCACCGTTACAACACCATTTTAGTGCACGGTATTTGAGTGCAATCTCATCACGCCCATTTATCCCGAACTCGTCGGCCCATTAAACTCATGGACAAGCCGGATTGATATCTCAATTCTGGCTTTTGACAGCTTTCGAAACCAAACAAAGCACAATGAATCTAGCACATTAGTGAGGCGAGATAACCGTGCAAGCTCACTATTTCAATCGCACGCAATAATGTCACAAAACTGTGGCAACCTAAGCTGTTTTTAGCGGGACGGTTATGGGGGTATATATTGAGTAATGCTTAATTATCAATACATTAAAATTGTTGTTCGCAATGGGGAATAGAGTTTGTTGAAACTGAGGCCAAAGTTATCCGCTGAAATCGCTAAATGGCGCCAGCCGGGCTTATTTCGCTGCTCATTCTGGGGCGTCACGGCTTGATGGCGTGGATTGACTATACTTATGGCGGCTTTGGGCCGAGCGGCAAAAGTAGCACTGAGTGAAAAACAGTGAATTCAGCTGCTTAGCTTAGTCGATAACAAGATAAACTGGCGAATCGCCTGCGCATTAACGGTGCATTTAGGCTATTTGACTCGGGCAAGAGAGTGGCTTTTGAGCACTGTGCTCAAAAAATTGTTTTATAAGTGTTCAAAAATAATCCTGTGCGGCGAGGCCGCTCTGGAGTAGAATGTCACGCTTTTTTATGGCGACTCAACGTAGATTGCTATAACGAATATTGAAATATCCCTATTTTTGTTTGATGGTAAGAGGTTTATCCGTGCTAGAGAATTTACGTAACATCGCCATTATTGCGCACGTTGACCATGGCAAAACGACCCTGGTTGACAAGCTGCTGTCGCAATCAGGAACCCTTGCAACCCGGGGAGAAGCTACTGAGCGGGTGATGGACTCCAACGATCTTGAAAAGGAACGTGGGATCACGATTCTGGCAAAGAATACTGCCATCAAGTGGAACGACTACCGCATTAACATCGTAGACACCCCAGGCCACGCCGACTTCGGTGGTGAGGTTGAGCGCGTGCTGTCTATGGTGGACTCAGTATTACTGCTGGTTGACGCCGTTGACGGTCCAATGCCACAGACTCGCTTCGTAACCAAGAAAGCGTTCGCCCAAGGCTTAAAGCCAATCGTTGTTATCAACAAGATTGACCGTCCTGGTGCTCGCCCTGATTGGGTTATCGACCAAGTATTCGACCTGTTCGACAACTTAGGTGCGACTGACGAGCAATTAGATTTCCCAGTGGTTTACGCTTCTGCGTTAAACGGCTTTGCAACCTTAGATCCGGACGAAGTTGGCACCGACATGACGCCACTGTTCCAAACTATCGTTGAAAAAGTATCTTCACCTGCAGCTGACGCTGAAGGTCCATTCCAGATGCAAATTTCTCAGCTCGATTACAACTCATACGTGGGGGTTATCGGTGTTGGCCGCATCAAGCGTGGTAGCATCAAGACTAACCAACAAGTGACCGTGATCGGCGCCGATGGTAAGACTCGTAACGGTAAAATGGGCCAAGTATTAGGTTACATGGGCTTAGAGCGTACCGAAGTTGACGTAGCAAACGCTGGCGACATCGTAGCGATTACTGGTTTAGGTGAGCTGAAGATTTCTGACACTGTGTGTGCCGCAGGTAATGTTGAAGCGCTGCCACCCCTGTCTGTTGACGAACCAACACTGACCATGACTTTCCAAGTCAACACTTCACCTTTCGCAGGTAAAGAAGGTAAGTACGTGACTTCACGTAACATTCTTGAGCGTCTGCAACAAGAATTAGTGCACAACGTGGCACTGCGTGTTGAAGAAACCGACAGCCCAGACCGTTTCGCGGTATCTGGCCGTGGTGAATTACACTTATCTATCCTGATCGAAAACATGCGTCGTGAAGGTTACGAATTAGCGGTTTCTCGCCCAGAAGTTATCTTAAAAACCATCGATGGCGAACTGTGTGAGCCATACGAGACGCTGACCGTTGACGTTGAAGAAGAACATCAAGGTACAGTCATCGAGAAGCTGGGTGTACGTAAGGCTGAGATGAAAGACATGCAGCTTGACGGTAAAGGCCGCGTGCGCGTTGACTTTATCATCCCAAGCCGTGGCTTAATCGGTTTCCAAACTGAGTTCTTAACGGCAACTTCTGGTACTGGTCTGATTTACCACTCATTCGATCACTACGGTCCGCACAAAGGTGGCGACATTGGTCAACGTGCGAACGGCGTATTGATCTCTAACGCGACCGGTAAGGCGCTAACATTCGCACTGTTCGGTCTGCAGGACCGCGGTCGTCTGTTTATCGGCCACGCTGCCGAAGTTTACGAAGGTCAAGTTGTGGGTATCCACTCACGTTCTAACGACCTGACAGTTAACTGTCTGAAAGGTAAGCAGCTGACTAACATGCGTGCTTCTGGTACTGACGAAGCTCAAGTACTGACTACGCCAATCACCTTAACTCTTGAGCAAGCACTTGAGTTTATCGATGATGACGAATTAGTTGAAGTAACACCTAAGAGCATCCGTGTTCGTAAGAAACACTTAACTGAAAACGACCGTAAGCGCGCTAGCCGCGGCTAATGGTGGTTGTGTAGTCGCGTAAAGTGACTACACAGAGTGAATAAAGCCCCGCTAAGGCAACTTAGCGGGGCTTTTTTATCAGCCTTCAATCCTCAATTCGCCCCTTACGATACTGTTGTTGCCATTGTTTTGGGGAAAATCCTGTCCAAGTTTTAAAGTGGCGACTAAATACGGCGACTTCGGCATAACCGAGTTGCAGTGCGAGTTCGGTGATGGTTTGCGTGCCGTAGCTGAGTTGCTGTTGGGCGATATTTTGCCGAACATCCTGTAGTAATTGTCGATAGCTTTGCCCCGTCTCTTGCAGCCTCGTTTGTAGGGTGCGTTCGTGTAAACCCAGCGCCGTCGATACCCTTTCGATGCAGCATTCTCCCGTGGGCAGCAGCCGATGGATTAAGTCCCGTGCTTGGTCGGCAAGATTGTCGGGGTAGCGGCTCTGTAAATATTGCAGGTGCGACTGGAGGTGGCGATTAAGCGCCTCTTCATCGTGATAGTTACGCCCCGTCAGTTGCGAGGCCTTGACCACTACGCCATTAAAGGGCTCGCGAAAACGCACCGAGTGGGTAAGGCGCTGAGATTCCTGTTCGCTGGGTTTGTTTTGGCATAAATACAAAGGAACGTTGCTGATATTGATATTCAGCAGGCTCGAGACAAACATTGCCAGCTGCGCCACGCTCATTTGCATCAGTTGTTCTATGCCCCTAGGGCTGTGAACATTCATCGATAGTGCAAGGCGGACAATTTCACCCTGAGATTGCAGTTGTAATGATACGCCTGAGGCGTGCAGATACAGATAGTCATTCACGCGGGCCAGCGCATCGGCCACAGTGGCCGCGCGGGAAACCAGCATAGGTAAATCACCCAATACATGCAAAGTTTGTCGCTGGGCCAGCATTAAGCCAAACAAGGGGTGCTGACAGCGCTGCGCAGCAATTTCCAATAACTCGGCTAGCCGCGGATAAGCGATATAGGTGTTGGGATCGCGAAACTGCGCCTGACGCAATCCAGCCTGATGGATCATTTCTATGGGGTTTTCCCCCAATTCTAGGACCAGTTGCTCGAATTGAGCGACGGCACCACTTCGGACTAGGTACATGGGATGCTTAGTTCACTTTGTTATAAGACTCGCAATATATCAAATTTGGCTCGTAATAAGTCAAGAATATGTGCAATTAACCATCTAAATTAACAACGTCTTAATAATGAAATTGATAAATATAAAAAGAGGACAGCTATGCGTTTACTGAATAAAACCGCGGTGGTGACGGGGGCTGCCGGGGGCATAGGGCAAGCGATCATCCGTAAACTACTCGCCGAAGGGGCTCGCGTTGTTGCTGCCGATCTGTCGGCCGATGCGCTCAAAGTATTTAACGATTTTCCCGCCGATAAGTTGGTGACTTTTAGCGTCGATGTGACCGACTACAAGCAAGTTGAAGCCATGGTCAAGCATGCGGCTGACCAGTTCGGTCAGCTCGATATTCTGATCAATAATGCCGGCATAGGCTTGGCTAAGCCGCTGTTACAGCATGATCCTATTAATGATTTTGAACCTGTCACCAATGTAAACCAAAAAGGCGTGTACCACGGCATCCTTGCCGGTGGCCGTCAATTCCAAGCCCAAGGCTCTCGGGGCGTGATTTTAAATACTTCGTCGGTTTACGCGCAGATCGCCTCAGAAATGACTTTCACCTACAACGTCAGTAAAGCCGCCGTCGACATGATGACCAAATGCGCCGCGCTTGAACTGGCGCCGCTTGGCGTGCGGGTTTGCGCCGTGGCGCCGGGCCGTGTCGACACACCTATGCTGCGTCAATACGAGGCGCTCGGGTTGTGGGAACACATTCGTAAAGAGCAAATGCGTCAAGAATTTACCCAACCGAATGAGATTGCCGATGTGGTGGCGTTTCTGGTTAGTGACGAGGCCAACTGCATCAATGGCTGCACAGTGAACGCCTCCGACGGCTTTGAAAACTTTAAATATCCACTGCTGGGGTAGTGGAAGCTTGACCCGACACAATAACAACAATGAGGAATGCAAACATGGCTCTACCCGAAGTGATTAATCATCAAGACTTTTTATTAACCCTCAATACCAACGAGGAGCAGATCATCAAAGATGCGCTGCCGGGCGTTGATGTGTACCCGTTATTTTTAGATCCTGAAAACGGTATCTGGGTGATCCGCGCTAAGTTTAAGCCGGGTATTACCTTACCTAAGCATTTCCACACGGGTGTAGTGCATTTCTATACCTTAGCGGGTCGCTGGAACTATCTCGAATACCCAGACCAACCGCAAACCGCGGGCAGCTACTTGTACGAGCCGGGCGGTTCTATCCATACGTTCCATTGCCCAGCGGATTCCGAAGGTGCCGATGGTGTGATGGTGATTACCGGGGTGAACGTTAACTTCGATGCCGATGGTAACTTTATGTTTATTATGGATGCAGGTTGGATTGAGCAAGCTGTTGTTGCTGCGGCTAAAGCGCAAGGCTTTACTGCTCGTTACATCAAACCAGGTGCTCAAGCGCGTATGAGCGACGCAGAATAAGGATTTGGCTATGAGCATGATGAATGCCCAAACCATGAAGGCAATCGTGATGCAGGACGGCGAAGTCACCCTGCAGCAAGTCGATTTACCTAAACCACAGGTTGGCCAAGTGTTAGTTCGTAGCCTTGCCTGTGGTATCTGTGGTTCAGATATCCACATTACTCGCCACTACAGTGAAGTGTTTAGCTTCTACCGCAAGCTTGGCGTTATGCCAGAAGGCGTAGATGACCATGTACCTGTGATGCTTGGCCATGAGTTCTGCGCTGAAGTGGTAGAATTCGGTCCGCAAACGCAACAAACATTAGCAGTCGGCACTCGCGTAACTTCAGTACCTATCCTGATGAGCCAAAATGGCGCTGGTGTCGGTGTTACCCCTGGTGTAAACGGTGCTTACTCTGAGTACTTCATTCTCGATGAAGCCCTGTTAATGCCAGTGCCAGAGCATCTGCCGCCAGAAGCGGTTGCGCTGACTGAGCCATTAGCTGTGGGTTTACATGCAGTAAACCGTGGTGATGTGGGCGTTGAAGACACTGCCTTAGTCGTGGGTTGTGGTCCTATCGGTTTAGCGGCAATTTCTGCGCTTCACCTACGTGGTGTGCGCAATATTATTGCGGCCGACCTACAGGGCGAAAAACTGCAATTAGCCCGTGAATTTGGTGCGACTCACACTGTGAACCCTGGTGAGCAGGACGAAGTCGCCTATGCCGCCGAAGTTGCCGAGGGTCATCGTGTGGTGATTTTCGAATGCGTGGGTATTCACAAGTTGATTGAAGGCTTTGTGAAGCGTGCGCCAGCTAAGGCAACTATCGTTGTGACCGGTATTCACACCGCAGAAGCGAATATCAACTACGCCTATGCCACAGTGAAAGAGCTGGATATGCGTTTCTCTTACTACTATCAGCCTGATGAATTCGCTGCCTGTTTAGCGGAATTAGCACAGGGCACTATTCCTTGGCGTAAGCTACTCACGGGAAAAGTGGGGATGGATGGGGTATCGGGGGCATTCAAGCAATTAATGAAACCGAATCCACATATTAAGGTTGTGATTGAACCTTGGCGTAACGGCGAGTTGGAGACGCTCAACTAATCGTTCAAAGCGCTCAATCAAATTAAGCCGCTAACTCATTTAGCGGCTTTTTTGTTCATTGTTACTATTTTTGTTATCCTCAATTGGCTAATTTTTAATCCTGAACTGGTTCACAAAATAGCGACTTTTGACCGATTTCGATTGTGTTTTGTTGAATCTAGCCTAGGGTTAATGGTTAGGCCAATCCCTAGTGATGGCATTGTCTTTGTTACCAAATTTGTCTTTTTTGCTGTCACAAGATTGCCAACAAGCCTTGGCAAACTGTGAAGGCTCTCGTTTCGACCGTAGTGTGTCTAGCAAGAGTTTTAGGGCGCGCTACTCCCGTTAGTGCAAGCTAAGTAAAGGAATATTCAATGGACAAGACGCAAAGCTCCCAAGGTAAATGCCCCGTGATGCATGGGGCGAATTCAGCGGTCGCCAGCAACAATATGGACTGGTGGCCTAAGGCGCTTAATCTCGATATTTTGCACCAGCACGATAAGAAGACGGATCCTATGGATCCTAAGTTTAACTATCGCGATGCCTTCAACAGCTTAGATCTCGCCGCGGTGAAGCGCGACCTCAATGCCTTAATGACCGACAGCCAAGATTGGTGGCCCGCCGACTGGGGTCACTATGGTGGCCTGATGATCCGTATGGCATGGCACTCGGCCGGGACCTATAGAGTTGCCGATGGACGTGGTGGCGCGGGAACGGGCAATCAACGCTTTGCGCCACTCAATAGCTGGCCTGATAACGCCAACCTCGACAAAGCCCGTCGCCTGCTCTGGCCGATCAAGAAAAAATACGGCAACAAACTCTCATGGGCGGATTTAATGATCCTCGCGGGCAATGTGGCCTACGAGTCTATGGGTTTAAAAACCTATGGATTCGCCGGTGGCCGAGAGGATATCTGGCACCCAGAGAAGGACATTTATTGGGGCTCTGAAAAACAATGGTTAGCGCCGACGGAAAATCCCAATAGTCGTTACTCTGGCGAGCGCGACCTTGAAAACCCCTTGGCCGCCGTGATGATGGGGTTGATTTATGTGAATCCAGAAGGGGTTGATGGCAAACCCGATCCCCTGCGTACCGCCCAAGATGTGCGTGTCACCTTTGCACGAATGGCGATGAATGATGAAGAAACCGTGGCCTTAACCGCCGGCGGCCATACTGTCGGTAAGTGCCATGGTAATGGTAAGGCGCAGGATCTTGGCCCCGAGCCAGAGGGCGAAGAACTTGAGGCCCAAGGTTTGGGTTGGCTCAACAAAAAAGGCCCGGGCACAGGCGCGAATGCCGTGACCAGTGGCCTCGAAGGTGCTTGGACAACTCATCCCACCCAGTGGGATAACGGTTATTTTCACCTACTGTTAAATTACGACTGGGAATTGAAAAAAAGCCCAGCGGGCGCCTCACAGTGGGAACCCATTAATATCAAAGAGGAAGATAAAGTTGTTTCTGTGGGCGATCCGAATCGCAAGTTTAATCCCATCATGACGGATGCGGATATGGCGATGAAGATGGATCCTGAGTATCGCAAAATCTCCGAAAAGTTTTATCAGGACCCTGCCTATTTCTCCGAGGTATTTGCCCGTGCTTGGTTTAAGTTAACCCACCGCGATCTCGGGCCTAAGAGTCGCTACTTGGGGCCAGAAGTGCCGAATGAGGATTTGCTTTGGCAAGACCCGATCCCAAGCGTCGATTACCGTTTAGATGCCAGTGAGATTGTTGAGCTGAAGGCGAAATTATTAGCCTCGGGGCTCAGCGTATCCGATTTAGTGGCAACGGCGTGGGACAGTGCCCGCACCTTCCGTGGCTCGGATTTCCGTGGTGGCGCCAATGGCGCGCGGATCCGCTTAGCACCGCAAAAGGATTGGCAGGCCAACGAACCCGAGCGGCTGCAAAAAGTGCTTAAAGTATTGATTGAGCTGCAGGCAAGCCTAAGCAAAAAAGTCAGCATTGCCGACTTAATCGTACTGGGCGGCGCCGCAGCGATTGAAAAGGCCGCCCACGCTGCGGGAGTCAAAATCACAGTGCCCTTTATCCCCGGTCGTGGCGATGCGACGCAGGAAATGACAGATGTGGAATCCTTTGCCGTACTCGAGCCCTTGCACGATGCGTATCGTAACTGGCAAAAAAAGGATTATGTGGTTCAGCCCGAGGAGATGATGCTCGATCGCACTCAATTGATGGGGTTAACCGCCCATGAGATGACGGTGCTGATTGGGGGAATGCGGGTGTTAGGCACTAACTATGGCGGCACGCGTCACGGTGTGTTTACCGACAAAGTGGGTGTGTTAACCAATGATTTCTTTGTGAATCTCACCGACATGGCCTACAACTGGAAGCCTGCGGGCAGCAATCTTTATGAGATAGTCGAGCGTAAAACTGGCGCAGTGAAGTGGACCGCAACCCGCGTCGATCTGGTGTTTGGCTCTAACTCGATTTTGCGCTCCTATGCCGAGGTATATGCGCAGGATGATGCCAAAGAGAAGTTTGTGCATGACTTTGTGGCCGCTTGGACTAAGGTGATGAATGCCGATAGGTTCGACCTTGCCTAATCATTAGCACTTAAACTTAGCGTGTACATAAAAGGTGCAGCTTGGGCTGCACCTTTTTTATATCTATTTATCAATAAATCAGAGAATTAATGACCCACGCGGTCAATTACTTGGATAAGCTCCATGCGGATACTGTCCGGTGTTTGGCTATGCCAGAACCCGGCTAAATAGGCGCCCAGCGGCAGGGCAAAGAGTGCCAATAATAACAAAACTAACAAGCCCTTATGGCTAACTCTGTGGCCCGACTTGAGGCCAAAACCGAGCGCCGCCGATTTAGGGCAAGCGGCCACACAGCGCATACAGGCTTGGCATTCGTCGCTGCGTACCGTGGTTTTGGTGTGCACTATGATGTTGGCTGGGCAGGCGCGGGTACATTTATCGCACTTCATGCCTTTGGCTTCGATCAGGCAATGCTGAGTATCGCGGCGGATCTTGAGTGGGCTGGCAAAACTTAAGATCCCCAGCATGGCGCCATAGGGACACAAATAGCGGCAAAATCCCTGGCGACGCCATGCGGCTAAGGCGAGGATAAGAGCAAAGCAGGCTAAGGTAATGAGCCCAGGCGTGACAAAAAACAGCGCCATCTTAAGATCGGCAATCTTGTGGTAGTTGCCCTGTAGATAATAGGGAATCGACTCGCTAGGCATACCGATGACGATGTAAAAAAGCGCCAGTAGTAATAGGTACTTAAGCATACGCAGTGGCCAGTCTAACCATGCGGGTGGCGCAAGTTCTGCTTTGATAAAGCGTTTGCGTAAGGCGTAGAGGTATTCGCCAGCGAGTCCTAATGGGCAGGCCCAGCCACAAAAGGCGCGTTTGCAGAGTAAGCCTGTGAGTAGCACGGCGAAGAGCATGACGGCTGCGGCGGGGTGTGTTTGGTCCCACAGGTTGAGCGCCAAAATGGCTTTTAATTCAATTCCGCCCGCGATAGGCAAGAAGGCGTCGGCGACATCGGGGCGCATCAACCAAGGCACTATGCCTTGTTTTAGCTGGATAGCATTGATGCAGTATTGGATAGCGACGATAAACAGTGAGAGCGCGAGCAGATGCTGGCAGCCTTCGCGCAGGGTGTTGATTTTTATCTCACCCTTTAATTCCTCTGGGGCGAACTTGTTGGCTATCAGGCACAGCGGTAAGGCAATGGCTAGGGCGAGCGCCAAAGGCCAGTAGAGGCTAATCGCTACGGCGCCAACACTTAAGAGTAAGGTGGCAACGGCGCCCCATTTTTTACCGCTCCAATAACTTAAGGATGCGATATACATCAGGGCCAACATCAGGGTGAGAGATTCAATAAAAGTCATGTTAATACTGCAAATAGAATACACGTATTCCATCTGAGTGGCTTTCGTTGGATAAGTTTTTGAGCCTAAAGCGAAATTGTGCGGCAGATCCGATATTTACAGTATGCCGTGGTAAAAGCGAGTGATAGCTCACAAAGCCGACACAGCACCCTATAGACCGAGTCGATTTTGTAGAGTAGGCGATGGCACTCGCTTTGGTTTGCCGTGTTAGTTTATGCCTTCCTTTATCTCTAATAGATTGATTTCGCTGGATTGCACATTGTTACGGCCCTGATGTTTAGCGCGATACAGGGCATCGTCCGCCAGCTTGATGGCATGCTCTAGGGGATGGACAAAATCAACGGCCGCCACCCCAAGACTCAGGGTGACAGTGAAGGCTTCTTGCGTCTCGGCCATAAAGCTTAGCTCAGCAACGGCGCTGCGAATGCGTTCGGCGCATTGGTGTGCCTCGGTAAGGGACACGTCATGTAGCAACATAATAAATTCTTCGCCGCCGTAGCGCGCCACTATGTCACATTTACGCGCATGCTGTTTGAGTGTGGTGGCAATATCGATAATGACCTGATCGCCCATCAGATGGCCGTATTTGTCGTTGACCCGTTTGAACAGGTCGATATCACAGATAATCACCGCCATGGGTTGTTGTGTCACGCTAGCCTGCATATAGATCCGCTGCGCTTCTTTGTGGAAATGACGGCGATTAAATAAATGGGTGAGCGAATCTGTCGCCGCTTGATATTTAAGTTCTTCCTGCGAGGCTTTAATTTCTTCGAGCAGACGGATGCGATAGGCGATGATAAGTGCAAGCACTAGCGCCTCTAGCATAATGCCCACGCCGACACCGTGGCTTGAGAGATAGCTAAACTCGGCGCGGCCTTTGTAAAACATCACCGCAAGACCACTAAAACCGACGAAAAGACAGTGACCGAGGAGAAAGTATTTCGCGATGGGATGTCGTTTTATCACCAGCGAAATCGTGACCGAGAGGGTAGTTAACATCATCAAGGCAGCCAGGCTGCTGGAATAGCGCAGCGCACCAATGATATCCACCACGCCATAACAAAATTCGGCCACTAACAGGACGAGCACAAAGACGAGGGCATAATGCTCGAAGCGATAATGTTGCCGAGTCTCGAAAATATCCATCATAAATAAAATCAAAAAGATGGGCATGGTCATCAGGGTAAGGTGCCAATACAGGCTGGCTGAGCCGTAAAACGCGAATACTTCGGCGACCAGCCCATAGGAGAGGGCAATCCAGATCCCGCCTGAGATTAAGTAACAGGCGTAAAACAGATTGTCCCGCTGGCGGGAATACATAAATAACAATAGGTTGTAGATAATCAGCGCCAGTAGCATGCCCACCATAACCGCAATATCGGTAAAGCTGCCGAGCAATGCTCGTTGGGATTGTTCCTTGTTGTATAAATCGATTGAGAACCATTGGTGTGAAAAGGACACGCTCTCGACGTATAGGGTTTTCTTTTGGTGTGGCGCGAGTGTGACCTCAAATACCGCCGCACCGCCATAGAGCCAGCCATAGGTGCTAGGGTCGTCGAGGTCGAGTATTCGGCGCAGTGTCTCCTGCCCATCGACTGTTTCATAGAGTCCAACCTGGCGATTGTGATAGGCGTAGGGATGGTGCAGATACAGGGTTTGTGGGCTATTGCTGGTATTAACTAAGGGGATCTTTGCCCAGGTTTTGATGGCGGCTGTGCCAAGAGATACGCGATTGCTGGAGTCGATAAAGGTTTGTTGCGTGACTTCAGTAAAGGGCATGTTCTCCGAGGTATCGACAAAATAGCTCATCGGAAAGTCGGTGAGACTGGTCGTATTATCCTGCCAGGATATCTCTGCCGTTGCGGCCTTGGTCGTGAATGCCACGCAGATGAGCAGCAATGCTCCCAATGTGAGTAAACCCATCCATGTCGCTCGGCCCATACAGATTCTCATGATTAACGTTGAGCTAACAAGTATGCCATAAAGTATCAATAGCGTACTGAGAATGAAAAAAAATCAGCGAGATTAGGGGATTTTATCGAGTTAAATAAAGCGGTAAACAGCAGGCGTAATGGAAGATTTAAGAGGGTATCGACCTTGCCAGCCTCTGCGGCTGACAAGGTAAGATGACGTTGAGCGTTAACCTTTAGAGTTTTCGAGGGCCTCGATAAACTTGGTCGACTCGTTGATCGACTTGTTCATCTCTTTGATTAGGCCTGAAATATCCGTCTGCAAACTCGCAAATTCCCCTTTAATCGCGCCAATCGCTTGAGCATTCAAGTTATGCTTTAAATACAGCATATTGTCTTTCATGGCGGTGAGGATAGGTGGCATTTTCGATTCGGCGCGGCGCATGGTTTTCATCAGTTGCTCGTAGGAACGGCGGGTTTCCTTGAGCTTGGTTTCACTGTTGCGGCGCAGGCTGGCTTTGCTGATCTCGCCGATTTCGGCTTGCCATTCATCGAATAGCGCCTCGGCGACATCTTCGACTTTATTGATGCGATTACTCACGTCATCGGCGGCAGTTTGGGCTGACTCGTATTCATCTTTGGCCTTGTTATAGGCCTTTTCGAGGTTGCCACCATCGTGGTTGAGCAGGGCTTGCATCTCCTCGAGTGCTGAACTGAACTCTTTTTGGGCATCCTCTTGGGATTCTTTTGCGGCCTTCACTCTGTCGACCATGATGTCGCGCTTGTGGTAGCCCACTTTTTCCATGGCGCCGTAATAGGCACTCTGGCAGCCCGTCAGCAATAGCGTTGCCGCCATCAGGCTTGAGGTGATCAATCTTTTCATTGGGTATTCCGTCACTGAGTCAAATGAAGTTAGTCGGCCTTAAAACGCGCCGCATCGATAATGCTCCAGAGGTGAAAGATAGCACCTATTACAGCAGGGACCACTAACCACCAGAGGGCATAGCCAACCACAGTGACCACGAAAAACAGCAATGCAGCCAAAATTCGTCCCTGAACTAGTTGACCTAGGCCGGGAAAGAACAGACTAGCGATAGCGGCGATAACATTGCCCGCAGATCCTTGTTGTGACATCAATTCACTCCTTAGACTTGTAAATTAAGTGTTTATTGTACGAAGATAACGAGTCAATACCAACAGAATCAAGAGAAACCCGTGACTAAGAAGATAGAACTGGCACAAATTCAAGTCTTATTCCTCGGGATCTGGCGCTTCCTGCTGCATTTACGCCAGCGTTTAGTGGAAGATCAAATCAATATCCGCGCCGGCCACTTAGCCTATGTCACCCTGTTATCCCTTGTGCCTATGGTGGCCGTGACTATGTCGATGCTGTCGGCTTTCCCTGTGTTTAAGGGGATCCGTGGCCAAATCGAAGCCTTCGTTTATGAGAATTTTCTGCCCGCGGCGGGCGATACGGTACAAGTCTATATTAATGAATTTGTTGGCAATGCCTCTAAGGGCACGGCAGTGGGGATCGCGGCTCTGGTCGTGGTGGCGATTATGCTGATCTCCGCCATCGATAAATCGCTGAATAATATTTGGCGTACTAAGGAAAAGCGTTCAGTGGTGGTGGCCTTTTCCATGTATTGGATGGTGATTACCTTAGGCCCAGTGCTGGTGGGCGCGAGCCTAGTGGCGACTTCCTACGTGGTGTCATTAAAACTGTTTGAGGGCGACGCCTTATCTGGGGTGATGCCGCTATTTATCGAGCGCTTGCCTATGCTGTTTTCGGTGGCAGCGTTTTTACTGCTCTATATGGTGGTGCCGAATCAAAAGGTGAAGTTTTGGCATGCGCTATTAGGCGCGGTAGTGGCGGCCTTACTGTTCGAGTTGGGGAAAAAAGGCTTTGCCCTGTATGTGACTAAATTCCCAAGTTATGAGGCCATTTACGGCGCATTGGCGACCATCCCTATTCTGTTTGTTTGGGTCTATTTATCTTGGATGATAGTGTTGCTGGGCGCCGAAATTACCGCGGCCATGCCTGAGTATTTGGACTATGAGTCTAGCAGCAATATCAACGAAACCAATCTCGATGGTGAGCCTTTAGCGGCGCAGAATACACCCGCCGTGGAGCCAGAAACCATATCTGCCCAATCAAGCCAAGAGGTTGATACGATGGGTGAACTTGCCGCAAACGCGCCGCAATCGACTACACTGGATAAGCCGTAGCTAAGTTGTCATCCACCAAGACATTTAACGAGCCTTATCCCGCCAATGATCACTGACGCCCATCAGCTTGCTCCTTTTATCCGCCGTGATTGGTTGATGATGGGCAATGGGCAGCAGTTGCATCTTGCACAATATGGTAATCCGCAGGGTATTCCACTGCTGTATTTGCATGGCGGTCCAGGGGCGGGAGCTTCGGTCAGTGAACTGAGTTTATTTAACCCCGAGCACTACTGGATTTTACTGCTAGATCAACGTGGTGCGGGACAATCACTGCCTACTGGCGAGTTGGAGCATAATCATTTAAATGGACTTATCAGCGATATTGAGGCGATTCGCATTCACTTAGGCATAGAACGTTGGTGCTTAGCGGGTGGCTCATTTGGCGCCACCTTAGCCTTAATTTACAGTGGTTTATTTCCCCATCGAGTGATTGCCCAAGTGCTGTGGGCGGTGTTTATTCCCTCAGAGGCCGGTATTGAATGGCTCTATGCCCCCTCGGGCGCAGCGCAGTTATATCCGCAGGCTTACCGTGAATTTGCTGCACCTTCTATTGGTTTGGCGGATTTATTTACGCACTATCAGCTAGGATTTAACGCCCAAGATGAAGCAACCCGTCATGAATTTGCCCGTCGCTGGATCCAATGGGAATTAACCTTAGCGGGCGTACCAACAGGCTTGCCGAAGCGGCTTGCGGCGCCTTTGCTAGCCTTAGCTCAAATTGAGTTGCACTATGCAAAAAATGATTACTTCAATATGTTCAGCATATTACAGCGGGTGACATCACAAGTCACAGCGCGTACCCTGCTATTACAAGGCACACAGGATGCTGTCTGTCCGGCACGTTTATTAGCCGCATTTTTGGCAAAAATCGACAACCCTAGGATACAAATTCATACCATTGTCGATGGTGGGCATTCGCTGAATAGTGACATACTCCCACTTGCCGTCACACTCGAGATCCAAGCCATGTGGACTTGGATAAAGCGACAGGAGCTAGCATGAAATTAGCCGTTATTATTGCCGCCATTTTGGGATTAACTGCCTGCGCGGCCACCTCATCTCCTACCCCGGAGTCTCAATCCTCATCTTCTGTGGTTGAGTCCACTGAGGCGCGCGCTCCCGTGGCGCCTAAAGTGGTGCAGTTGGCGGGTATGACCAACGAGGTCGCCGCCGATACCTTGTATCAGGCCTTACTCAATGCCAACTATTTAGCCACCAAGGTCGGGGCGGATAAGGTTGCGGTGCAGTTTGGCAATAATGATTTTATGCTCGAACCCAGTATGAATGCTGCGGGGATTGACCGTATTCTGATGAATCGTTTTTATGCGGTGCATCCGCAGTTGCAGGCCAATCCTGAGTTGCCAGCGGTGATTGGCGAGCTGAACGCCAAGCTCAATTTTGCTAAATTCGTGCTGCGTGAGCAGGGCGCGGTGATCCAAATCCAAGGCACTGTGACCTTTGCCGATAAGGTCGAAATCGAGGAACTTCGCCGCTTTATGCTGTGGACCGATGGCGGTTTAGCTGAAATTGCCCAGTCATTACCCGAAGGTGTGGAGCAGTATCTGCGTCCTATCCCATTGATGCCCCTCGTTAAGTCTTAATTTAAAGGAAAAGTTGTGATCGCGTTAATTCAAAGAGTGAGCCGCGCCAGCGTGGTGGTGGACAATCAAACCATAGGTGCAATCGATAAGGGCTTGTTAGTTTTACTTGGGGTTGAGCGGGAAGATAACCGCGAGAAGATGGAAAAATTAGCCACTAAAGTGATGAGTTATCGGGTGTTTTCCGATGAAAATGGCAAGATGAATCTCAACTTAACTCAGGCGGGAGGCTCGCTTTTAGTGGTTTCGCAATTTACCTTGGCCGCCGACACTGGCCGTGGCCTGCGCCCGAGCTTTTCGGGGGCGGGTACTCCTGAGCAAGCGCTTGGTCTATATGAAGACTTTGTCGCCTTTTGCCGTGCGCAGGGCGTGACCACAGAAACAGGGCAATTTGGTGCCGACATGAAGGTCGAGCTAATCAACGATGGCCCTGTGACCTTCAATTTGCAGGTGTAACCCACAGGACAGTGTGCCAACGGCAGTAAGGACATGCACATGGATGAATTATTAAACCAATTGCGCCAGACCTGGCACAGCACCATTCCCGTTAGCGAGTTTATGCAGATAGCGCCAATATCCTATTTGGATGGCGAGTTATTTGTGAGTGCGCCACTGGCGCCGAATATCAACCTGCATAACACAATGTTTGCGGGCAGCATTTATACCCTTATGACCCTCACTGGTTGGGGCATGGTGTGGCTGCAACAGCAACTTCAACAGGTGGATGGCGACATAGTGTTAGCCGATGCCCATATCCGCTACATGGCGCCCGTGACCTGTGCGCCCGAGGTCATAGTGCGTTGGCCTGAAACGGATTTAAGCCCGCTGCAACGGGGGCGTAAAGCCAAAGTCAAACTCGAAGTACAACTCTTTTGTGACGATAAACTCTGCGCCCAATTCGATGGCTTGTATGTCAGTGTGCCTAAAATGTAAAACCTTTCTAAAAAATAGAAATTAATCTCAAATTTTATCCGCTTTTTTTCTTTTTTATGGGCTAATAAACTAAGCCCATAGAGTCGAGAGCAAGTTGAAAGACTCTCAAGAATTTCAATTTTCGGAGCAGATTATGTCTAAAGTCCTAGTGTTAAAATCCAGTATTCTTGGCGGTTATTCACAATCTGCCTTGTTAGTTGACCACCTTATCGGTAAATGGGAAGACCAAGGCGCGACCATCACAGTTCGCGATTTAGCGGGTAAAGATGTGTTGCCAATGGTTGATGGTGAAATTGCCTCTGGCCTACGTGGCGGCGCTGAGTTAACTGCACGTCAGCAAGAGATGCTCGACCTGTCTAACGCCTTAGTTGAAGAGTTAAAAGCGAACGACACTATCGTGATCACCGCGCCTATGTACAACTTCAACATTCCAACCCAGCTGAAAAACTGGATTGATTTTGTGGCCCGTGCAGGTGTGACTTTCACTTATACCGAAAACGGCCCTAAAGGCTTAGTGGAAGGTAAACGCGCTGTGTTGATCACCACCCGTGGTGGCGCCCATAAAGATGGTCCAACGGATCACATTGTGCCTTTCTTAAAAACTTTCCTCGGCTTTATCGGTATCACCGACGTGGAAGTGGTTTATGGCGAAGCGCTGAACATGGGCCCAGAAGCCAACCAAAAAGGTATCAGCGAAGCGAAACAAAGCCTCGATGCGTTAACCGTTTAATCGTCAAGATAATAAAAAATGCCAGCGTAAATGCTGGCATTTTTGTTTCTGCAGCAAGCGATTATTCGCACAGCTTGCAACCGAGGGACATAGCACTGGTTTCGATATAATGCACCTTAGTGCTGGCTTGGCCACGGTTGCGGCTTACGCTGTAGCGGGTTTCGCGAACCGCTTTGGGCTGAGGCGGTTGTTCGCCGCTAGGCGGACGTGGGCACTTTGTTGTCATCCGCACCTCCTCACGCATAGTTGGTTTGCTTGGCTTAGGCCTTAGCTTGGCTGGCAGCAGACTAAATCTTTTAGCGAGCCACCGTTAACCACACATTCAAAACCATTGGCCCTTAAAATATCGCAACCCTTTTGGGCACGAATGCCTGCGCCGCAGTAAAGCACAAAGGGATGCTGTTTATTTTCAACCTGATGTAACCATTGGTCGAGCGTTGGCAGCGGCACGTTGATGGCCTGAGGCAAATGACCCGAGGCAAATTCCTCCGGTGAGCGCACATCGATAACGCGCGCACCTTGATCAATCAATTGCCAACACTTTTCACCGTTGCTGCTACCAGATAATTTAGCCAGTAAAGATTGAAACATAGCTTTGCCTCTATGATTAGAAAAGTTTCAATAAGTTTATTCTAATGGATTGGCGGGCGCAAGCGGCAATCTGTTGGGCACTTGGCTTGTCGGCATTACTCCGCGGTAGACGATGCTCTGTGGTAGTGGATTAGATCATGAAATACTACGGGTAGATCGCTTAAGTTACGGTAACCATGGGGTTTATCGGCGGCAAAGCGCACGGCTTCGCCCTGTTGTAATGGCTGCCACTGGCCATCGACTAACACTTCCATGTTGCCGCTGAGCACGATCACATGCTCGGTCACACCCGCCTCATGGGGCTCGGAGAGGCGCTCATAGTGCGGCAATAGGGTGAGTTCAAACATCTCAAAACCAAAGCGTGGCTCAAAGGGAAATAGCGACGCCACTAACATGCCGTCGGTTGCTGGCTTTTGGCGTAATGCATCGGCGTTACGAAAGAGGGCGCCTTGGCTCTCGGGTGTCGGCTCCAGAAAAGTCGAGAGTGAGATATTAAAACCGCTGGCGATTTTCCACAGGGTAGCAATGGTGGGGCTAGATTCGCCGCGCTCAATCTGGCCTATCATGGCCTTGCTTACGCCTGTCTCGAGTGCCGCTTTATCTAAGCTCCAACCCTTTTGGCTGCGCAGTTGTTTTAGGGTCGCGGCAAGATAGCTGTTGATGGTCTGCATTAGATTCTGACGCTTAAAAAATTATTTGTACGTTATAACGCACAAGTGCTATCTTGTCCATTGTGTGCGTTATAGCGCACGATGAGTGGTTCGATGATCAAGACAAAGGTAGACAGAGGAGTAGGGATGATGTGGCGCGAGGCTTTGGGACTATCAAAAATATCGGCGGGCTTTATTGCCGTGCTGGTGGGCTACAGCAGTTCGGCGGTGATTATCCTGCAGGCGGCGGACGCTGTGGGCGCGACATCGGCACAAATGAGTTCATGGCTGTGGGCCTTAGGTGTCGGCATGGGGCTCACCAGTATTGGTCTGTCTCTCTACTATAAAAATCCGGTACTTACGGCATGGTCGACACCTGGGGCGGCGCTGATGGTCAGCAGCCTAGCGGGATTGAGTATCCACGAAGCCGTAGGTGCCTTCCTTATTAGCTCTTTGTTGATTACCCTCTGCGGCTTGACAGGCTGGATGGATAAGCTTATTCGTATCATGCCACCCTCGGTGGCAGCGGCCATGTTAGCGGGGGTTTTATTGCAGTTTGGCTTAGGGCTGTTTCAAGCCATGCAGACTCAGCTGAGTTTAATCCTCTTGATGTTACTAGTCTTTGTTGTGCTTAAGCCCTGGGCGCCGCGCTACATTATGTTGCTCACCCTCGTTGCGGGGATAGGGATGAGCTATCAATTGGATTTATTGCAACTCGATAAGTTTGAGCTGCAATTTGCTGCCCCCGTATGGATAGCGCCTACGTTTTCTTTAGCTTGCGTGGTGGGAGTGGCGCTACCCTTATTTGTGGTGACTATGGCTTCGCAGAATATGCCAGGGGTGGCCGCGCTCCACGGCCATGGTTATCGCCCGCCTATCTCACCATTAATTACCGTGACGGGGCTGATGGGCGTATTGTTTGCACCCTTTGGCGGCTTTGCCTTCAACCTATCCGCCATTACGGCGGCCATTTGCATGGGTAAAGAGGCGGACCCTAACCCCGTAACTCGTTATTGGGCGGCGGTGTGGGGCGGAATCTTTTATTTGATAACAGGTCTACTCGGCGCAACTGTGGTGGGGCTCTTCGCCGCATTTCCGAAGGAATTGGTGCTGGCGATTGCAGGATTAGCCCTGCTTGGCACCATAGGTAACAGTCTGACCGCTGCGCTCGCGGATAACGACGAGCGAGAGGTGGCTGTGATTACGTTTCTCGTCACCGCCTCGGGTGTGAGTATATTGGGGATCGGCAGTGCCTTCTGGGGATTATTACTCGGATTTTTAATGCATTACTGGCACAAGCATCGCGCCTTAACCACAGCTAAACAGGCAAAAGCTTAGCTGTGGTTAGGTCTAGATTGAGGTTCGCCACCTTAGTGGATTGATGTGTGTTGAGGCCTAGAGCTTTTTGGTCATAAACAGGCTATTGGGGTCGAGCACGTAATCGGCAAAGGGGCCGCACAGCTCGAAGCCAAATTTGGCATACAGGTTACGGGCGGGCTGGAAAAAGGCCATTGAGCCCGTTTCTAAACTGAGGCGCTGCACGCCTGCGGCTTTGGCGTCATTGATCAAATGCTGCAATACCTTAGAAGCAATCCCCTGTTGTTTGTAGGTGGCGGCGGTACGCATCGATTTGATCTCTGCGTGCTCGGCATCTAACCATTTTAGTGCACCGCAGCCCGCCAGATTTCGGCCATCCCACAGTGTCCAAAAGCGAATATTGGGTTGGCGCAGTCCATCCAAGTCTAATGCGTGCACACTTTCCGGCGGCGAGGTTGCTCGCATATCCTCGAGGTGTTCAGTTAAAAGTGCTGCAATTTCAGGCCCTTTTAGATCATCTAGTATTATTTTCATTGTTGCTCTCAAGATTAAAATTCCCTGTGTTGTCGCTTATCCATCATAGCGTTATCACGTTTCGTTGTTTTTAGGGGTAAAACGCCGCGGTGGATAAGCAAAGCCTAAGCCAACAAAGCGAATGGCATCTGCCTGAACGACAGCATCTTATTGGTAATAGGTTTGCCGATACGGCGTAGGCTGTTGTAACTTATGCTCGTAACGCTGAGCTATGGTGCTCTAGCATCCACTTCAAACACTCGAGTTTATTTATGCCGTTTATCTCTTCACCTTTATTAAAACAGCCTCGAATTCACTGACGACATAGTCTTTATTTGTCAAATTTTGATTAATTAACATGAGGTTGAAGATGCTAATGGAAAATAAGCATTGGTCCAAAGTCCAGTTGCTGCATCAAGTAGTGACAAATCCGAATATTACTATCAAAGGTGAGCACAGTTATTACAGCGATTGCTGGGATAAGGGCTTCGAAGAGTCAGTCGTTCGATATCTCTATGGTGACGAAATCAGCCTAACTTGGGATCCGCTGTGGGAAATAGATAAGCTCCACATTGGTGATTACGTCTGTATAGGAGCGGAAGCTGTTATTCTGATGGGGGGAAATCATACCCACAGGGCCGACTGGTTTTGTTTATATCCCTTTATGGACGTTATAGAGGAAGCCTATGTTGGCAAAGGTGATACGCATATAGGCGATGGTGCATGGCTGGGCATGAGAGCCATGATTATGCCGGGTGTTTCGATAGGGGAAGGCGCTATCGTTGCGGCAAATAGCGTTGTCACTCAAGATGTTGCTCCCTATAGTATAGTGGGAGGAACCCCTGCCAAGTTGGTTAAATATCGTTTCGAACCCTCTGTTATCGATGAGTTATTAGGTCTAAGGATTTACGATTGGCCTCAGGCAAAATTTGAGTCACTCAGGCGATATTTATGTGCATCGGATATTGAGAAACTTAAAGAGGCCGCTTTAGCTTACGATGCGCAGCATTGCGCTTGACCAGCATCTTATAGCGGTGATTAAACGTGTTATGCCTCCGGTTTCACTCACAAAGGCTGGAGGTAAAATAAAAGCCGAGATGATGCTCGGCTTTTATCTTTACGATTCTTTTGGAAAATAGAGATATCCAGCATTAATGGCCTAGCACTCGATCGTTGAGTGATGCCAGCCCTACTTTGGTTTTACTGTCTGCACTGTGTCTACAGGATAACCAATTCCCCTGTTTGGGTTATGCCACACGGCCAGACACCGTTTTTATATAACGCTAAGATGGTTAACCATTTTCCAGGCTGATTGGAAAGGACTTCTTTGGCTGCATGTTTACAAGCGAACAGCGCGCTACCCTTCATTGGCTCTGTATAGTTATGTGGGCCATTAACGAGTTTAGGGTGAGCATTCCCTACAGTGCGCAACGATCTTAACGCGGCTTTATAAACCCTCTTCTCAGCCTCTTTGTCGTAAGGCCGTTGGTCTGCATTAGCCGTAAATGTTCCTTCGAACGGATCGGATTGATCTCTACTGGTCGGCAACCAATCCCATTCAAATTGCAATTGAGAAAGCGCTAAGATGTGCTCAGCTTGGCTCAACCAATTGGTATTCTCTATTTGTTCAATCAGTGTTTCGATGTTCATTAGTTGTTAATGCCCAAAGCGGTTCTGTGACTTTATTACGATACTTTGTTAGCTCTATTTTGATTGACCAATCAATAGCTTGAGATTATCCCAAAAGGTCTTAGCGGTATTTAAATTCTTGTGGCCAGCTTGGGTTAGTACGAGATCAGTAGACTGTCTTTCTATACACACTAGCACCCGTTCCTTGAGCTGTTTCCCCATTTTGTCGTCCATCAATAATGCTGAGAGGGCGATGCTAATAGTGGCCACATCATTAATCGATAAAGTTGTGTAGCTATTGGTGATCATTTTCTTGAGGACGGCGGGTGGATACTCGGGGATCCATTGTTTTACTCCCCAAATTTTTAATAACCGATCGAGAAAGCCCTTTGGATTTTTTGTTCTCTGTCTCCACTCGATATAAATTCCTAGCGCATCCATAAACGAATCAAAATACCAATCTTGGAATTGCGCCACTAATTCATAATCTTCTGGTTTCGCGCTTTTAAACTTATCTAATACTACAGAAGTTGATAATTCTTCCATACACATTACTTCGATGAACCTGAAAAACACATAACAATTTGTATTGTGCATGCGCACATAATCTTTCTTCAGGCTACTTGGTAAAATAATTTGCAGCCTACTGATTTACATTTTGTTTATACAGTAGCAAAAATCATTTTTAGCTGGAACTATGCATTTGCATGATTTTTCTAGTTTTTTAAATGCATATTTCATTGCTGAATTGAAGGTTCATAATGTTTGTTACAGTAGTTTGAGAACCATCACGAATATCGATAGATATCCAATTTCCAGCTTCAAGGTATGAACGTAGCTGAGGTTCATTACAGACTTTACTATTAATTATAGATTTGGAATTAGACTTTATCTTTTCGATATCAACATTTGGTTTATCCATTCCTTGTATTTCTAGTGCCAAGGATATTCCTGATGCGCTAGTTTTGAACCATGTCATTTTTATCTTTTCGTCATCGTCAGTAAAATACACTCGCATCCTTTCTTCTAAGCTTTTTTCTGGTTGTTCTTTTAAATATTCGACGTAATACATCCAGCCAAGGTTTAGTGTAAATGCCACAAAAATTAAGGTTTTTAGGGGGTTATTAAATTTCACAACGTTCGACCGAGTGTATATGACATTTGCATAGTGCACATAAGCTCACATCCTATGATTTAGCAGAAAAACTTTCAACCAACTGATTTAAATATAATTTATACGGTACAAAGAATCATTATGGGGAGAACGGGTTCACTAGCATGATTTCAGAACATTTTTATACGTGTTAGTCATATGGCACGCAGATTACGTTAATGCTTGAAAGGTAAATTATGGGAATTGGTGAGACCACTGTCCGTCCCATGACTTGCCTACAAAAGAGAGCAAAAAGCCGAGATGATTCTCGGCTTTTTATTAACGCTTTTACGAATCCAAAGGGATTAGTAGTACTTCTTCAGATAGCTTTCAGCGTAGCTTTTCAGCTTTTTGTTTGGGTTGTTGTTGGCAATATTTTCAATCACTTCGCGGTATTGCGTATTGCCCGATGCGGCGAGGGCTTTAGCCATATTGGCGTAGGTGTCGATGGCTAACTTGTCGTTGCTCATTAGGCGTGGATTTTTCAGCTCAACGCTAAGGCGCTCTAATAGAAAATCATCGTAGTTTTGATCGTCCATTATGCGTTTAGCGGCGAGGCGCATCAGCTCTAAATCATCGCTTTTCAAGGCGTTGGCAAAGGCATTGTTCTTAGGGCTTTGCTCGGCCACATATTGGCTGTTATCCGCTAAAATGGCGTTCCACTTCTTGTATTGCGCTAGATTTTCAAGGGCTTGTGATGCGTACTTCTTTAGCTTCTTATGGTAGCTGCCATTAACTATGTTGCTGATGGTCGCGCTGTATTTGTCATTACCCGAGTAAGCTAAGCCTTTGACTAACCAAGCGCTGTAGTCGATGGCGTTTTTCTCGGTGGCGAGGGGCAGGGATTCGAGCAGTTTGGCCTCTAACACATCGTAAATGGCGGGATCGGATAATCCGGCAATCGTCAGGGCTTCGATGGCTTGTTTTTGCTTAAATTGATTGTCGCCTTTAAAAATTTCTTGATAGGTTTCAACCGTATATTCCTGCGCCCATACGGGTGAGCCCAGTAAGCTAATGCCGAGTAAAATGCTTGCTACTAATGGTTTCATTGATATGTCCTTATGTCGTTTTCCAGCGTTTAAAAATCAGTGAGGTGTTGATGCCGCCAAAGGCGAAGTTATTGCTCATCACATAGTCAGTGTCGAGTGTACGTGGCTCGCCGCGAATGTAATCGAGTGCGGCACATTCTGGGTCGATATTGTCGAGATTAAGCGTGGGGGCAAACCAGCCCGCATTCATCATTTCGATACTGACCCATGCCTCTAACGCGCCGCAGGCACCTAAGGTATGGCCTGTGTAGCTTTTCAGGGATGAAATCGGCATATCCGCACCAAATACTGCATGCGTTGCATGGGTTTCGGCAACGTCACCACGATCGGTGGCTGTGCCGTGGGCATTTACATAGCCAATGGCATCGGGCGTGAGCGCCGCATCCTTAAGGGCTAAGCGAATGGCGATTTCCATGGTATCGCTATTGGGCTGAGTCACATGCTGACCATCGGAGTTAGTGCCAAAACCGACGATCTCGGCGTAAATTTTCGCGCCGCGCGCCATGGCGTGTTCTAACTCTTCGAGTACCAGCGTACAAGCGCCTTCACCAATCACTAAACCGTCGCGATGGGCATCGAAGGGGCGAGGCGTTAACTCAGGGGTGGCATTTTTAGTGCTGGTGGCAAACAGGGTGTCGAATACCACGGCCTCGGTCGGGCAGAGTTCTTCACCGCCGCCCGCGAGCATTAAGGTCTGTTGCCCGTATTTGATGGCCTCATAGGCGTAACCTATGCCTTGGCTGCCCGAAGTACAGGCGCTGCTGGTGGTATGAATGCGTCCCTTAAGACCAAAGAATACCCCCACGTTTACCGCAGTGGTGTGTGCCATCATGCGGATATAGCTGGTGGCGGTGACGCCTGACATATCGCCATTTTTGAGCATATCGCCAAAGGCGACCAGCGGGTCAGTACTGCCGGTGGAAGAACCATAGGCAATCCCCATTTCCCCCGAGGTGACGATAGGATCGTCCAAGAGTCCAGCATCCATCAGCGCAAGTTCGCTGGCGCGAGTCGCCATAATCGAGACGCGTCCCATGGAGCGGATCTTTTTGCGGGAATAGTGGCTCGGCACCTCAAAGTCAGTAATAGGTGCAGCTAAGCGGGTGTTCAGCCCGTCATATTTATCCCATTCCGCCATCGTCACGACACAGTTTTTTTGTGCCTTAAGGCTGCTTGCGATACTCGGCCAGTCATGGCCTAGGGCACTGATGCCACCGATACCAGTAACGACGACTCGTCTGCCTAGGGGATTGCGCTGCGTCATTTAGATCATGCCTCCATTCACCGAAATCACTTGGCGCGTGATATAGGCAGCATCGTCCGACATTAAAAAAGCGGCTAAGGCGGCGATTTCATTCGGTTTACCCATGCGTCGCATAGGCACTAACTGCTCGACCATATCCTTAGGAATATCCGCCACCATATCGGTTTCGATCAAACCTGGGGCGATACAGTTGACGGTGATTTTACGTTTGGCCAGCTCTAAGGACAGCGCCTTAGTGGCACCAATCAACCCGGCCTTAGAGGCGCTGTAGTTGACCTGTCCACGGTTGCCCGCAATGCCTGACACTGAGGCTAGAGTGATGATACGGCCACCCTTGCGGCCTTGTACCATGGGCATTACGCAGGGGTGAATGACATTGTAAAAACCATCGAGGTTAGTGTGGATCACGCTGTCCCACTCGGCTTCACTCATCGCTGGGAAGGCATTGTCACGGTTGATGCCAGCATTGAGTATCACGCCATAATAGGCGCCATTGGCCTCGATATCGGCCTCAATGGCGGCTTTTACCGCGGCGCGGTCGGCAACATCAAACTTCAATAGGCTGACGTTCACCCCAAGGGCGCTAAGCTCTGCGGCGCTGGCATCGGCTGCGGCCTGATTGCTGTGATAATGCAGCGCGATATCGTAGCCCGCCGCGGCCAGTTTAAGGGCGATGGCTTTGCCAATACCGCGGCTCGAACCTGTGACTAATACTCTGTTATTCATCTTTATTTCTCCACCCGTGATGCTTGATGATGAGTTGTTTATGCATCAAAGGGCTAAATCCTTTTGTAGTGCGACTGACGTTGCGTCGGTTTAAAGCTTGGCGCTTGTGAGCGCTAGGCCAGACATTAAGCCTGACTGGAGGCGATATACGCTTGGGTGTCCTGGGGTTGGAACACGTTCACATTGGCCTCGGCCACGAGTTGTGGTGTTTGCTCCGCTCCCGCCTCGGGCAACAGATAAATCTGGCAATCGAATACCGCCAGTCCCGACTCTTCCTGATAGAGGCGTTTAACCCGAGTGCGGTAGCGGCGATTGAGTTCGTACTGCGCTGTGTGCAAGGCTAATTTACGCGATCCCAATAAAAAACCTACTCGGATTTTATCGTGGCGCAGTTTGGCCTCGACGCCGGCGAGGGCCGCGATGCTCTGTGCCATATACTCGATACCCACATAATTGGGAACGGCCTGACGTTGCTCGTCAAAATAAGCACTCAGAGGAGTGATCTGCACTTCGGTTTCGAGCGCATCCTGCTGATGGCGAATAATCTTATCAATCAAGATCATTGGCGCGCGGTGCGGAATAAAATCGGCAATATTCTGCTCGGCTAATTGTTGCAGCCACATCGGCTCGGCGGGTGCCATTGCAGTGTCAGTAGAACTGGACATAAATCTTAAGCCCCTTTACGGCAAAAAATCAGGCAGGCATTGCTGCCGCCAAAGGCGAAGGAGTTGCTCATCACATAGTTCAGCCTGCCATGCTCGGCACATTGTTTGGGCGCGACTAAGGCTATGCTGGGATCCTGTGGATCTGGCTGCCCATCAAACCTGTGGGGAGGCAGGGCAAGATGGTGATTATGGGGTGAGAGCAGTAAATAACAAAATGCGGCTTCAATCGCGCCCGCGGCACCTAAGGTATGGCCGACCAGCGGTTTGGTTGAGCTTGCGGGTGGCGGCGTGTCGCCAAATACCGAGGCTACGGCACGGCTTTCCATCGCATCATTTTTAGGCGTTGCTGTACCATGTAAGTTTATATAATCAATCTGTTGCGCCGATATCTGTGCATCATCAAGCGCGGCCTGCATGGCGGCAATTGCCCCCGCACCTTCGGGATGTGGCGCCGACATATGGTGCGCATCGCTCGACTCGCCTATGCCTGCAAGCAAAACGCAGGCTTCATTTGCTGTGTTGTCTGTCGCTAAGGTCAGAGTAAATAGCGCGGCGCCTTCACCGATATTGATGCCATCGCGGTTGGCGCTGAAGGGGTTGCAATGTCCCTTGGAAACCGATTCTAAGGCGTGAAATCCGTTGACTGTCAGTTGGCACAGGCTGTCGATACCGCCGACGATCACCATATCGCACAGCTTGGCCTCGAGTAGGCGTTTGGCGCTGGCAAATACCTTGGCGCTAGAGGAGCAGGCGGTCGAAATGGTGTAGCAAGGGCCTTGGAGCTCAAATAACTGGCGTAGAAAATCGCTGGTGCTACCGAGTTCCTGCTGGAAATAATGGTAATCGGCGGGGAAGTGGCCGTGTTGATTGCGATAGGCCAAGGCGGCTTCGCCTTTCGAAATTCCCGAGGTGCTGGTGCCTAAGACCACGCCGATACGGTCGGCGCCAAACTCACCTTTGGCTTGCTCTACGGCATCGCGAATTTGCAGTGCGGCAGCAAGGAGCAACTGATTATTGCGACAATCGAATTGCGCCAGCGCGGCAGGTATCGTCGGTAACGACTCAGTGACGGGCGCAACCAGTGTCGACTCCTCAAATAGCAGGGTTTCACTGGTTTGCATGGCACTGGTATCGCCTGCAATCAAGCGGGCTAACACCTGCTCGGGCGTTTGCCCTAACGGGGTACACAATCCAATTTGTGTAATGGCGACTCTGTTGTTCATTGCTGCTTGCTATACCTATGGCCTTTGATGTGAGCAAGGCTAAAGGCTCATATCGATTGGCTGTTAACGGGTGCCTATGGCATTGTCAAAAGACGATTAAATGGGTTGTATCTCTAACTCAAACTTTGCCTGTGGCATGGTCAAATTAATGTGTGCTTGCCAGAGGGCATCATCGGTCTGTTGCTGATAACGGATTTGTATCACTTGAGTTTGGCTATCGCTGCGACTGATAAGCGTATCTTGGCTATAAAACTGGCGACAGGGAAGAGTGTCACACAGACCTGTCACTAACTCGCCGCCCTCTAAATGGCTTTTAATACTTTGCTCCGGCCAATAGATGAGTTGCATCATCGCCATCAGGTATTCGGCCTTAAACTCATCCCCTAGCAAGAGACTCTGTTCACTGCTGAGTGTATTCCCATCGTAAACCAAGGTAAACAATGCCTGCCCAAGGGGCGCGAGCCCGACCAGCGTCATCCGTTCCCCTTCGAGTTCGAGCTGGGTGAGTAGCTCGTGGGTGTTATCGCCCACCTTAATGCTCACCTTCTGACTAAAGGACTGGGGCGAGGATACCCCAGCTTTGCTGTCACCTTGCTGACTATTGCCTTGAATTTTAGGGTCATTCGTCAGCGGCTTATTGAGCGGTTTATTCGTTGCAGGGCCAAAATCATGGGGCAGTGGCGCTAAGCAGTAACGCATATCTTTCGCCAAGCCAACACAGGTTTGCCGATAGAGCAGCTCGCTGCATCCCATCAAGCCTAGGCTGATAAGGAGCAGGGAAAAGGTTGCTATCGCTTTGGGGCGACCTTTGGCGTTAAGGCTTAAGCGCATCGAATTACACCTCGGCTAATTCGCTAACGGCAGGTTCGGCGGTGAGTTCGGCTTCTTGCCGACATAGCTCGACCACCATATTGAGGCGTCGCTCGGAGTCTTTTACAAAGGGATTTTGCACATCCCAAGCATAGCCCGCCAAAATCGAGCAGATCATCTGTTTGATTTTAGGATTCGGATTTTCGTAAAAAATCACATCTTGGAAGCGACCATCGTACCAAGCCTGCACATAAGTGCGGAAGGTGTTCACCCCTTGCATTAACGGCGCAGAGTACTCGGCGGGCCAATCTACCGTGTTGCCATTAAGCTGTTTTAGCACGCATTTCGCCGCCATGGATGCCGACTGCATGGCAATGGTCACGCCCGATGAGAATACTGGATCGAGAAACTCGCCCGCGTTGCCTAGCAGGGCAAATTTGTCGGTGGCGAGGCGCGATACGTTGGCGGAATAGCCCTTGAGTGTCGCACAGGGCTGTGCGACCTTGGCATTGGCCAGTAATGCTTTCAGGCCGGGTTCTTCTTTGACTATGGTCAGTAGCTGCTGCTCTAAATCGCCTTCGAGACGCGCGAGTAATTGAGGCTCAGCCACGACGCCGAGTGAGCAGCGGCCGTTGCTGAAGGGAATTAACCAGTACCAAATATCCTGATGCTGTGGGTGTACGCTAATTAAAATCTTGTTCCGGTCGAAGTCGGGATCGCTGATGTTATCTTCAACATGGGTGAAGATAGCGCTACGGGTCGGCAGTGAAGACGGCGTTTCGAGGTCGAGTAGGCGTGGTAATACTCGGCCAAAACCACTGGCATCGAGCACATATTTCGCCTCAACTTGGTACAGCTCGCCCTGCTCGTTACGCACAGTTAAACGTGGTGCGGCAGTTAAATCTATCGCCTCAACGGTTTCTCCATAACGGATCTCCACCCCAAAGCTTGCTGCGGTATCGGCAAGCAATTTGTCGAAGTTTGCCCGTTGCACTTGGAAGGTTGTGCCCGGTCCAGGGGTAAATTTGTCGGTAAAATCGAAGGTGGTATATACGCCATCGCGGCGGAAGGCGGCACCATTTTTATATTGGAATCCTGCTGCATTCAGCGCCTCTAACATGCCTGCTTCTTCAATAAATTGCATGCAGCAGGGTAGCAGACTCTCGCCGATAGAAAAGCGTGGAAAGTGTTGTTTTTCTAGCACTAATACGCGTTTGCCTTGCTTATGCAACAGACTAGCGGCAATCGAGCCCGAGGGGCCTGCGCCAATAATGGCCACATCGACGGAAAGGGAGTGAGACTGTGTGGAGCTTGCAGCGGTAGATGTGGACATTTAAATAACATTCCTTGTAGGTATCGAGACCTTGTTGGTGGTTAAAACCTGACTGGTGGTCAAAATCAATGGCGAAAGTACAAAGGTAAACCCTATGCCGAGGGATAGGGTCAATCCAAAATAATGAATAGCTTGGGTTTGGCTAAAGGCGAGTAAGCCAAAGGCCAATAGGGTCGAGCAGGCGGACATAAACACCGCCATCATCACTGCCTTGCCATGTTGCGCTGCAGAGGCAAAGAACAAACTGTAATCTATCCCAATCCCGAAGACTAAAATCAGCGCCAGCGCATGAAACAAGCTTAAGGGCGAGCCGGCTAAGCCTAAAATGGCCAAGGTGAGTAAGGCCGCCAGCGCGGGTACGGCGACCACTAGGGCGGCTCTTTTAACGCCAAAACTCAGGCTAAATAGCAAGAGGGCGATAACGAGCGCCAGCCCCAATAACTTGAGCGTAAGCAGGCGATAATGCCCCATCACAGTGGAGATATCCGCGACTTTATCAATAAGCTGCACCAGCGGATCCTCGACAAAGCGTGCCTTGAGGGCCGCAATATCTTCAATACCGCCGAGCAGCACTATGGTGCCGTGGCTATCGTTCCCTAGGTTGGCATTATCGGGGCTGGTTGCTGACTCTGTTGAGTGCCCAAGCGGCGCGAATCCCTGTGGTGCAAGCCAGAGTGGGGCTAGCTGTTTGCCTAGGCCCAGTTCGAAAAAATCCGTCGGGGTGATATAGCTATCCTTGGCGGCAAGGTAGGTGGCAGAAAGCTCAGGTGCTAGGCCGTCATCTAGGCCAATGCTGTTTAGCACTGTGGTTAATTGCGACTGGTAAATCTTGCTCTGTAATTGATACGCCGCATCCTGCTTTTGCTTGCTCGGCAGATAACGGCTGAGGCTGATATAGTTGCCCAGCTCTTGCTGTTTAATGGCGGCATCGAGCTGCGGACTGAGGGCTTCGAGCCGTTGCAGTAAGGCTTCTTCGCTGGGGGCGCGCACCAATAAAAACTGGTTATCTGTGCCGCCACTGAGTAATTTTCTGAGTTTGTCTTCAGGCTCAGTCACACTCGCAGGGCTTTGCTGTAAATGGCGAATATCATCGTCGACGTTAAGCTTGCTGATCCCCAATAGGCAGACTCCCGCGAGCACTAAGGCAAACAGACTCAATCCCCATGGCGAGATCAGTTTATTGGAGAATCCGGTGAGTTTCGCAAGATAGGCCTGAGCAAGGTTTAGCGGACGCTCTCCCGAAGGTAACTTGCTGCCCGCCAATAATGGATAGGCGAGCACTAACGTCAGGTAGGCGCCGAGTAAACCCGAGGCGCAGAAAATCGCTACTTGCTGCATGCCAGGAAACGGCGCTAAACCGATACCGACATAGGCTAAGGCACTGGTGATAAAGGCCAGTGACACTGTGGGGAAGATATAGGCCACGGTCGCCTGCGCGCTACGCTGATGATCGCTTAACCGCTCACAGTAAAAATGGAAGCTGTAGTCGATGGCAATCCCAATCAGGCTGGTGCCAAAGACGAGAGTGAGTAAATGTAGCTCCCCGAACACGCTTAAGGTAAAAGTCACCGCCAGCAGCAGGCCGCTGCCGATTGTCACCATCGCCAGCAAGAGTGGCATCACGGAGCGAAACGCTAGCCAAACCAATAACACTACGCCAAGCAAAGAGGCGAGACCGAGGACAGAGATTTCACTCTTCGCGGTATTGGTAGCCTCGATGGCATGGAACAGCGCGCCCGCCTGTAACACTTTAATGCTGGGGTATTGCGCGCTGACGGCATTCAGTGCCTGAGTCAGTGCCGCTTGCTGGCGTAATTGCGCATTAGGGTTAAAGGCGCTTTCGGTGCCCTTTGCCATCACAATGGCGGCCACGCCTTCACTGCTATTAACACCTTGTTTGGTATCAACACTTTGTGGATGAGCAAGTAAAATCCCTTGGTTGGCGCTCAGCTTCGAACTAGGCGCAAGGGCGAGCAAATTGTCGGGGAACAACAGCAAAGGATCTTGGGTCAAGAGTTGGCTATTGGCATAACTAAAGGCGTTGTAGAGCTGCTGAGTGGCTGAGGCAATTAAGTGCTCGAGGCCATTATGGCTTAAGGCTTCGGTTTGCTCAGGTGTGAGCAGTTTAAAGCGATAGGGCAAATAAAATTGCCCTAGGGCTTCACCCATTTGCAGATCGGCGCTGCGAATATCGGTAAAGGCGGTGTTTTGAGTCTTAAGCTGCTCCATCAGGAGTGTGGCCGCCGCAATCGCCTGAGGTTCATCCTTGGCAATCAGGGCGAGATACACTTGATCGGCGAGTGTCGATTCCACTTGTTCGAGGGCGCGCGCCGTGAGTGCGTCCTGCTGAAGATGGGGCAACATGGCGAGAATATCGCTTTGTACCTTTGCCCCATTTTGCCACAGTTGCAGCGTCCACAGGCTCGCCGCCAGCATCAAACACAACCAAATAGCGAAGCGCCATTTAGTTGAGGTTTGCATCAGGCTGTGGCCAATACGCGTGGCAATCTTGGGCGCCATGTTTCTGCCTTACTCTCTTGGACCAGTGTCTTTAGGCGTTGTCTGGCTGATGGCATATTGGGCTAACTCAGCCTCACTCAGTGGACCTTGGCGCAGCTCGCTAAAATCGATACGGGTGATATCCTGCGGACTCACACTCGGATTGGCGCTGAGTAGCACTAAGGCGTGTAGCATATCGCTGCCTTCGAGCACCATATGGGCGATGGCCTTCTTCATCAGCGGATCTTTAGGGGTTAATCCCAACTGCCAGTTTGCGCTGCCTGAACTTGAGGCTTTTTGTGGCGACTTGTCTTGCGCCAACGGTTCTTGGGCTAAAAAGTGCAGTTCGAAGTTTGCACTTAAACCCGAAATATCGCCGCCCAGCATGGCATTTACTAGACTCGGTAATAAATCCCCCATGGCCGCCGCGCTTGCCGCATTATCGGCTTGGCTGATTTGCACTCGCCCTTGGCTATCTTTTTGGATCAGTTGCTTATCCTTTAAGATCAGCAAAGATTCGAAGGGGCTAAGTTGTTGCCAGATAAGCCCTTGTGCCTTGTCGAACACAAACTGGCCTTGGCTCACTAGGGGCTTTTTCAGCACTTTAAGCTGGCGTGATTGCACAAAGTGGCCGCGAACCGTCTCGCCAAGATTGAGCTTTTGGCTGAGGGCGAGTAATGCGGCGTTATCTGCGCCTTGGGCAAATAGCGTTTGGTACTGGCTTGCCCCTGTGAGGTTTGAACCAGCTAGGTTGGTATCGGCGAGGCTCTGCGCCTGTACCGAGCCAAGCAGCAGTGTGCAGCTTAATAGTAGACTTTGGCAGAACCATTGCGCCCACTTAGCTCGTGGCCAATTTGTAAAGAGGGCAATCATTCGCTATCCGCCTTTGCAAGCAGCGGGGCGATTTTGCTGCGGAATATCTCTGGCGTCACAAAGCACATTTCTTGGCTCGTCATATCCACCGCCGCCTGAATGGTATAACCCTTAGTAATACGCTCACCGGTTGCCGTATCACGGATTTGATAATTGATTTTTAGGCGATTTTCCCACTCGACTAACTCGGCGCGCACGGTAATGTGTTGCTCGAAGGTGCTGGCTTTAACGTATTTGATCTGCAAATCAATAATCGGCCAAGCGTAGTTCGAGGCCTGCATTTGGCGATAGTTGTAGTCTAACTCGTCGAGCAATTTGCAGCGGGCAATCTCGAAATAACGCAGGTAATTACCATGCCAAGTGATCCCCATCGAATCCACATCGTGGAAGGGGATCTGCATGTCCATTTCTATGCTGAGCAAGGCTTTCATCGGCACACTTCCCATTCGCCCGCTTGGATTTTCGCTACGGTTTGGCGCAGTACGGCTTCGAGCGGTCTGTCTTCGACTAATGGCTCAAAATCGGCGCGCACTTGGGCGAGCGTGGTGGCCAGCGATGGCGTCAGCGAAGCTTCGTCTAACTCGTTCTGTGTGATGCGCAGACCAATGCCTTGGGTCATGGCGAGCAGGGCAGCAGCGGCGACTTGTTCTGTCAGCTGCAACACGCGCATACAGTCACGGGCGGCGATAGTACCCATGCTGACTTTATCTTGGTTATGGCATTCGGTTGAGCGAGAGAACACGCTCGCAGGCATAGTGTGTTTGAGCGCCTCTGCGGTCCATGCCGAAACCCCGATCTGTACCGCCTTAAAGCCATGGTTGATGGCACGGCGCGCGCCAGTAGAACCCGAAAGGTTAGCGGGTAAACCGTTGTTAAACTTAGGATCCATCACTAGTGCCATTTGGCGGTCGATAAGATCGGCGATGTTGGCCACAGTGTTTTTTAAGGAATCCATCGCAAAGGCAATGTGTCCACCGTAAAAATGGCCGCCGTGGAGAATATGCTCGCCTTCACCATCGACTATGGGGTTGTCGTTGGCGCTGTTGACTTCGGTTTCGATAAATTGGCGCATAAAGGGCAGTGCATCCTGCAATACGCCAATGATGTGCGGCGCGCAGCGGATGGAATATCTGTCCTGCAATCTGTCGGAATTGCGCGGGTGAACATGGTGGTTCAAATCTTCCCTAATCCAGGTCGCGATTTGGTTTTGTCCCGGATGGGGTTTGGCGGCAAACAGAATATCGTCGAAATGGTTCGAGTTACCTTTGAGGGTTAACGATGCCATGGCGGTAATGCGGCTGGCTAAACGCGCTAAATATTGTGCGCGATCAAAGGCTAAACAGGCTAATGCCGTCATCACTGCCGTGCCATTCATCAGGGCTAAACCTTCCTTGGGGCGCAGCACATGGGGCGTGATGTTCAGCTCACGGTAAACCTCTTGGGTGGCTCTGCGCTCGCCGTTATAAATCACTTCGCGCTCGCCAACTAGCGCGGCGGCCAAGTAAGACAGTGGCGTTAAGTCACCGCTGGCACCGACCGAACCTTCCTCTGGGATCACCGGCACTATATTGAGATTAAGCAAGGTTTCGATGCGTTTTAATAACTCATAGGTTACGCCGGATTTACCGATGGCGAGTGAGTTTAAACGGCAAGCCATCACGGCGCGCGCCTGCATCACGCTCAAGACTTCGCCGAGGCCACAGCCATGGAAGCGGGATAAGTGCAGTGGCAGCTCATGGACTAAGTCGAGACTCACGTTGACAGTGCAAGAGTCGCCATAGCCGGTGGTGACGCCGTAGACCACACCTTCTTCGTGTAGCAGGCTGTCGATAAAGCGGGCGCCCTTTTGGATATAAGCTTGGTAATCGGCATCATCACAGAGTTTGACTTTAGCACCCTTAGCAACGGCGACGACTTGCTCTAATGTGAGTAACTGACGGCCAAATTCGATTGGCTGCTCAGTGGTTGTCGTGTGAGTAACTGCGTGGCTCATAAATGCTCTGTCCTGTCTGTAGTGCGCTCCAGCTCCGGGAGTGCTGCTGTCGTTTGTGGGGCGGATGTCGCGCGGTTAACCTTGCTATCGTCCCGCCAAAAATCAAAAAAGTTAAACCATTGCAAGGGCTCACGCCTTGCATAGTGTTCGAGGCGCTCGCTGTAGTTATGCACCGCCTGTTGTAGTCGTTCCATTCGCCCTGCACGCGGGCCCTTGAGGCTGTTGCTAAAGTGCTCCAAATGCACGCGATATCGCCCTTGTTCGCGCAGGCAAAACATCAGATACACAGGGCAATCCAAGAGGCCGGCTAGAATAAATGGCCCCTGCGGGAAGGCTGCCTCTTCACCCATAAATGGCGCATATACCACGCGTCCTTGGGAGTGGGATGAGGTTCTATCGCCAGCAATTACTACTAGCTCACCGTCTTCAATCTTTTGCTGTAGCAGCATAGAGGTGGCGGGATTAAGCTCGGTTACTTGGATCAAATTCAGCGTGCTATCGGGGTTTAATTGCTTGAGGACATTATTAAAGTTTTCGGCATGGCTGGTTAACACCATGACATTCACTTTGACCTTGCGCTGGTGGATTGAAATCGCGCGGCACAGTTCGAGATTACCCAAGTGGGAGACCAGCAGCACGGCACCTTTGCCACTTTCTAGCTGATCGGCTAGCACCTGGCGGTCGGGAAAATCCACTTGGCTTAATTGAATACGGTCGCACCAGGCATCGATTCTATCGAGCGCCGCATTACCAAAGGCGAGAAAGTGGTTCAGGCTATCGCGCCAGCCAATGGGGCGATTCAATTGCGGATGTTGCGGCTCGAGGCGTTGCACGCGGCGCAGAAAATCCAACGAGGCCTCGCGGCTGACTTTGCCCGTCAGGAAGAAATAGCAAATTACCGGATACATAATGGCGCGGCACAACCAATGGCCGCCGAATCGGTAGCTTTCGACTAACAGTTTTATGCCCCAATAACTACCGCGCTCCTTCATCCCTGACCAATGGGTTGATGCTTTATCGGGCTGGAGCGATTGCGCTTTCTGTTTACGGCGCAGCAGTTGTGGCAGGCGCTTTAACATGCCAAAAAATAACCGGGTGTGCAGCTTAGTGATGCGCACATTGTCGGCCACACCTTGGAAGTGGCTGACGCCGTTTTCGGGATAAATGACCTTAGTGGGGTGAAACAGAATTTCCACCCCTTGCCAGTAGAGTTTGACTAGGATTTCGATATCAAAATCCATCCGCTCTGTGAGGGCGTGCTGGCTTAAGAGACGCTCGGTGGCGGCTAAGGGATACACCCTAAATCCGCACATAGAATCTTGAATATCAAAGCTTAAGGTTTCGACCCATACCCAAAAGTGGGTGAGGTAACGCCCATAAAGTCGCCCCTTGGGGACGGACTCGTCGTACTCTGGCTTGCCCGAGATCAGCGCATCCGGCTTGGCCTGAGCCTTGGTGAGCATGGCGGGGATATCGCTCAAATTATGCTGGCCATCGGCATCGATCTGTAGCGCATGGGTAAAGCCATCGCGATACGCACGGCGAAGCCCCGTCATCACAGCCGCACCCTTACCACGGTTGTAGGGGTGTTGCAGCAGGGTCACCCAGTCGTGTTGCTCCGCCAAGGATTGCAGCAGATAGCGGGTCTCATCGTTGCTGCCATCGTCTATCAAATAGCAGGGCAGATTGAGGGCGGATAGCTCGGCCAAGGTCTGGGCGATCGCGGCGCTATGATTATAATTGGGGATCACCAGTGCCAGCTTGATTGGTGCCGTGCCCATTAAATCACTCGGCGGGACTAGCATTGTGTCGCTCATACCGTCGCTCACAGGGACGCTCCATCATCTTGCTGGCTAGCAAAGCTGATACGCCCTGAGGCATAGCGGTGGTCGCCATCGCTGTAGGCAAAGGTTAACTTCTCTTTGGCGGCATTATGGCTAATGGCTAAGGTGACTTCCTGCCCCGGCAGAATAAGCTGTTGAAACTTTAGCACTTCTAAATTAGCGACCGCAGCGTTGTACCCAAAATGCTCGCAACCTAAGCGCACGGCCCAATCGAGTTGGGTTACGCCGGGGAGCACGGCTTGCTCGGGAAAATGGCCGTTAAAATATTCGAGATCGGCGGCGACAAAGAGGCGCAGTTCAATACTTTCTGGGCCGATCTCTGATGCCAGGATCGGCGGTAAACTCGACTTAATCATGGTCAAATAACTCAACTAGCTGGGCGACGACGCGCTTGCCCTGAGTGTTTAACGGTAAGGTTTCGGGGTAACGCCAGCGGCGCGGTAAGGTCACGCGCTCGAACTGAGTCAGTAGATGCGCTTTTAACGCGTTGTTGATACTGAGTTTTCCCTGCTCTTGGTGCACGCTTCGGCCCAATGGCGACAGGGTGATCACCGCCCCTAACTGGGATTTAAACTGGGGCAATACGACCAAGGCGGCCTGCTCGACATAGGCGTGGCTACAGAGCAAGGTCTCCATTTGCGCCAACGAAAGACGTTTTTCTTCAATCTTAACGATGCGATCGAGTCGTCCCTTGAGCCTGAATTGGCCATTGGCCGTCGGCTCGATTTTATCTTCACAACGTAACCACTGATCGTCGGCCAAATAGGGTGACTTCAGCAGCAGGGCGCCATCGTCAGCGTCTTGGTCTATGGTAATCTGTTCAAACACTTGCCAAGGTTCGTCGGCCTCGTGTTGGCGACGATAGGCGATACCGCCGGTTTCGGTGCTGCCGAAAATCTCGATAGGTAAATGGCCATAGCACTGTGCAACCCCTTGGGCTGCGGTGAAACTTAACGGCCCGCCGGAGCTAAAGACTAAGCTGGGTGAGCGAAGTTGGCGTTCGTGTTCTAGCGCCTTAGGCAAACGGGATAATTGCGCTGGGCTACTGATGAGGCACAGGTTTGGTAACAAGGCAGTGTAGTAGCTTAAGGTCTCTGGGTATTCGATCTGCTCGCTTAAAAAAGGGCGACTGGCGGCTAAGGGCCAGAGGATCTTAAACAACAAGCCGTAGATATGCTGATGGGAAACGGTCGATACCACACTGCAATGGGGCAAATGCTCGGCAAAGGTGTGCTCGAGCACTGTCACTTCGGCATCGAGCTGCCTTAAGCTCTTGCGAATCGCTTTGGGCTCGCCACTGCTGCCCGAGGTAAAGAGCAGCAGTTCACCAAAGCTGTCACTCTCTGGCCAAGGTTTGGTGGGCAGGCTCAGCTCTTTATTCAGCAGGATAAAGACGTGACTCTCGCACAGCGGCTTGTCTGACAATATGCCTTCAAACTGATGGGTCAGCTCACTCAGGGTTCCGGTTTGGGTGTTGGGCGGCAGAATAATTTCCTTGCCCGCCAACAGTGCGGCACACAGGCCCACGGCAAACAGATCGCTGGTATCACTCGCCAGTAACCATTTTTGTTCAGGCGCTTGGCGCAGCTGCTCGTAGAAATGCGCAACCTGATTGGTAAACAGGGCACCTGTGACTATGTCATGGTGATTAAAGCTGATCAGTTGTTGGGCGAATGGCCCTTGGGTTAACCAGTTTTTGAGTAGTTGTGTCATGTCTTCTTCAACCAAAAGCTGCGATATAACCATTCCCCACCGAGGAGCAGTCCCATGAGTACGTATGCAATCAAACCGTTATACAAGGTCCAAGTTGCTAGGCTGGTAAACGCGGCGGTATAGGCCGCCACAGTGCCGTTTAGGATAAATAAGCCACACCAAAGTAGGGTGACTTTTTTAAGATAACTGTCCCGTCCTGAAATACGTTGACATAAAGAGGATTTCTTTATGACAACATTAATTAACTCAAGCCGTAAGCGCACACAACGAGATTACACCTTAGCCTTTAAATTAGGCGTTGTAGAGCGTGTTGAAAAAGGCGAAATGACGTACAAACAAGCCCAAACCCATTTTGGTATTCAAGGCCGTTCAACGGTTCTCGTTTGGCTTAGAAAACATGGTAGACTCGATTGGTCGAAACCTTTTCAACATCCCCTTATGCCTAAATCAAAAGAAACCCCTGCCGAAACGATCAAGCGCCTTGAACGTGAGTTAGCAGAAGAGAAACTGCGTAACCAAATCCTCAATGGCATGGTTGATATCATGGACAATGAATATGGAGCTGGCCTCAGAAAAAAGTACTTATCCGGTACGTCTGGCAAGCAAAAGGCAACGGAGAAATAAACCTCGCTGCCGCATGTCGTGCTGCGGGTATGTCGAGGCAAGGTATTTATCAGGCAGTTGCTCGAATGGAAAGTCGTAGAGCTGAGCTATCGGTTATCAAAGACTGGGTCCAGTACTGGCGTAAATATATGCCAAGGTTAGGGGCCCGTAAGCTCTACACGTTGATAAAATCCAAGTTGGTTGAGCACAATATTAAACTCGGGCGAGATGGGTTCTTTACCTATTTGAGAAGTGAAGGTTTACTGGTTAAACCGAAGAAAAGCTACACAAAAACCACGTTCAGCAAACACTGGATGAAGAAGCATCCTAATCTGCTGAAAGAGGAGGGACTGCACGATGCAGGGCATGTACTGGTCAGCGATATCACCTATCTTGAGTCAGACCAAGGTGTGCACTACCTGTCACTGGTCACCGATGCCAGTTCTCGTAAAATAGTCGGTCATCACGTGAGTAAAGACATGAAAGCCGAGAGTGTGGTGAAAGCGTTAAAAATGGCCATCAAAGATAAGCGCTATATCGGCAACGCGGTGCATCACTCAGACAGAGGCTTACAGTACTGCTCAGCCGTTTATCAGAATGCGCTTCAGGCGAGCCAAATCCAGCCGTCAATGACGGATGGTTATGATTGCTACCAAAATGCATTAGCAGAAAGAGTAAATGGCATACTGAAGCAGGAGTTTTTACTGCACCGATGTAGGACATTTGCGGAGCTGAAGATACTTGTTAGAGAATCGATAGCAATATACAACAATATGAGACCGCATCTGAGTTTGAATATGGACTCCCCTAATCAGGTGCACAATAGAAAAGGCCAGCTACTGGAGCTGGCCTAAAAACTGTCAACCTATCTTAGGACGAGACAAACCTATGGCTTCATCCGGCAATTCGGGCTCTTTGAGCCGTGCGAGCCGTTCAATCATGCTCGGGCCTTGGTATAGCGAGTAGCTAAACAGGGCTAACATGGTGAGGTTTATCACCACGGGGTAATACAAGAGCCAGTCGCTGCGTTTGGCGACAAAACTGCCCGCGGTGAGCCCAATCCCCACAAGCAAAGGCAAAACTAAGGTTTTAACCTTTTGCTTTTGCAGCATTAAACGCACTACCAACAAGAGGCATAGCACTAGGGCTATGGTGCCTGCTGGCAGATAATTCAGTCCTAAATACACGGCGACTGGATAAGCAATCAGCGCGAGTGCGGTTAGTACTTGTAGCAGAACACGCATTAGTCTTTAACTAAGCCTTCAATGGCATTAACCACATCGTTGACTGTGCGGACAGATTTAAACTCGTCGGGCTGAATTTTCTTGCCCGTGAGTTGCTGCAGCTTAATCACTAAGTCGACGGCATCTATGCTGTCCAGATCTAACTCTTGGTAGAGATTCGCCTCTGTCGTAATCGCATCGGCATCGATTTCAAACTCATCCACCAAAATCGTGGTCAACATAGCGAGGATTTGTTCGCGGTTTTGCATCTTCCTCTCCTATGGACGTTGTGATTCGATGAAGGTAGCTAGGCTGGCCACACTGTAAAAATGCGCCTTAGTGCTATCCGAGTTGGCTTCGATTTTCACATCAAATTTTTTCTTGATGGCTAAACCCAGCTCGAGCGCGTCGATCGAGTCGAGTCCGAGTCCTTCACCAAAGAGCGGTGCATCTGTGTCGATATCATCAATACTGACGTCTTCTAAGTCGAGGCAGTCGATGATCAACTGTTTAATTTCGTTATGTAAAGTCATAATTATTTTCGAGTTGTTGTTGATAGTATTGTTCAAGGTCTCGGGTTAATTGCCGAGCCATTTTCGCATGCTCACCCAATGGAGCTTGGTAGCCTTGGTGAGAAATTGTGTTGCCGATTTCGACGGCCATTCCCATGGTTTGCCTTGGGATCTCATACCAAGGTTGTTCCTTTGTCAAACCACGCACATTGGTGCGCAAAACCACAGGTAAAATATCGGCTTGGGTGCGAATCGCAATATTGGCGGCACCGCGGGCAAACTCGTTAATGCTTGCACCAAATACAGTGCGCGTGCCTTCGGGAAAGATAATCAGATTCGTGCCGCGGGCGAGCACTTCGCGACAATCTTCGAGCATCAGCTCGGCGCCGCGATTGGGAATGTATCCCGCGCAGGAGACGACGCCACGTAAGAAGGGATTGCGCCATAGGCCCTGTTTAACGATACAGCCCGCATTGGGCATCAAGCTGATTAAAACTACCACATCGACCAGACTCGGGTGATTGGCAATCACTATCACGCCCTTGGCATTTTGCAGCAGCTCGGCATTATGGGTGCTGACTCGGATAACTCCCGCCCAAGTCAACATGGCCACAAAGCCTTTAAACATAGTGTGCACGGCTTTTTGCACGCGGATAATCCTCGCCTCGGGCGTGCCCGGCCAAAAACGCAGCAGAGGCAAGATGGTTAACGAGCTTAACAGTCCACCGAGACCAAAGGCGATGTAGCAACTGACGCCGCCGAGCCAACGGGGAATATAGTTGATTCCCGCGCGGCGTTTTTCAGGCAGCGTATAAGCGACATTAAATTCGGCATTGTGTGGTACTGGATTAGGCATGCGTTAGGCTCCAGTGCCAGTGCGACAAGCAGCCGTCAATATCCTGTGAGGTCGCCAGCGCGTGGATCAATTTGCCGTAGGACAGCGGCGTGGCCTGCTGTTGCTGCTCCGTTGTCAGTTGGCTGAGGGTGAGGGTAACGGTCGCACTCTCATCCGCGGGTGCTAGGGTCAATCCTAGGGCTAAGGGCAACTCAAACTCTTGAGTAAATTCATCATAGACTGGCGGGACGGGATCATCGCCAAACACCAACAATAGTGGTTCAGGTGATTGGTGCAGTTGGGCGAACGCTTCTACCATGGCTTGGGAAAGGGTTTCTGTGCCCGCGGCAATCGAGGTCGAAGGGGCGGTGTTATTGGTCAAAATACCAAAAATACCGCTGCCAGTGTTATGCACCGACTGACTAAAACCTAAGGGGGAAAGCGGTTGTTTTTCAATAATATCTTCGAGCAGTCCAATGGTGCGGTGCAGCTCGCCGTGGCGAGACGCAAATATCGAGCGACAGTTAGGCGCAGCCTCACATTGGAAGCAGACATCCAGCATCATCTTGGTTAAACGGCTAAAACGTCTGCGCTGCATGGCGGGGACTTGGGGAAGTGTAGGGGAAATCCCCTCGAGGTCATCTTTGCTTGTGTCAGCCGAGTGCTTGCACCAAGTTTGCCAGTCATCACGCTGTGGATACTTTGGCGCCCATGCGCCCCAAGAAAGGATGCTGAATCTGAGTTGCACTACTTTGCCTCGACACTATTTAAAGCTGTCTTAGTTATCCCTAACTAAGCGAAAAATATTAATGAATTGATAGGCCTATAGCTTGTCTACGCGTTGGATAAATCGCGCCAATTCCCCGGTGAATGTGCGGCTTATTCTACACTAAGTCCTTAGTTTTAATGAAGCCATTTGCATCATGATGGTTAACAAAATGCAATCAAGATTCGATTTATCACTGTTAGGCAACATAAGTTGCAGTAGAACCGTTGGGGGAAGAGCACTATAAACTGTCTTACTGAACCAGAGTTGAACGGCTAGCAAGCTGGGTTTATACGCTGAAATGAAGCTGAAAGTGTGGATGTAAAAAAAGGCGCACTAGGCGCCTTTTTTGACAGGTTTGGAGCATTACTGGGCGAGTTGGTTTTCCAATTTACGCAGCGCCGCTTTCACTTTACGGGTGTTTTCTGGCCCCATGCGGATCATCAGTTTTTGCGCGCTCGGTAAGGCTTCTAGATTAGGATCCACAAAGCGGTAGTTCACGCTGATTGAGCTCAGCTCAATAGGCTCTTCGATGATAGGAGCTGCGAGCATGATCTTAATGGCTTGCAGCATTCTGTCATTGAACTTGGCATTGCTGTAACCCAATTCGGCAAAGGCCTCGTCAAACAGCGGCGTGAGCTGTTTGTAGGTGTGCATTAAGGTTTGCTCATCCATGCTGGCAATCACAGTCGCGTAGGCGTCATATCTGTGGTAACTCTCTGGATTTAAATACACTTTGCTCGTTATTTCAGACACAGTGAACAGCTTTTCTGGGCCTTTGACTGGGCTGACTTTGCGGGCGAGATCGCCTTGGGCCAAGTTGTCCACGAACACCACAAACTGACGGGCCAAATCTTGGTTCACTAAGGAGGAGCCGACCACGTTGTTATTGATGATCGCCAGCGCTTTTTGATGCACAAAGGCATCGCTCTCAGGCAGGCTGGGGACGACTTCTTCTGGAATCGCAGGCTCGGTTGGCGTGACCGTGGTTTCGGTTTCCGTCGTGGTCGCCGCTGGGGTTTCATTTTCCACCGGCGCGGTTTCAGGCTCAGTGCCTGTTTCGAGCGTCATTGGTTCAGATGAAGGCGGCTCAGGCAGCACTATCGGCGCATTGGGGATGAGCTTGGGTGAGTCATCTTTGGTGTAGTAATAATAACCTCCCGCAGAGAGCAGCACGACGAGCACAATCGCAATCAAAGCAAAGCGATTACTGCTTGAGGAGGTTTCTTGAGGTGTAATTCTATCATCTTGATTAACTTGCATTTTACATCCTTCGCTTAAGTGTCAAGGTAACGGGGTGAATACATGCAGCTAACATTTAAAGTGCAAGTGCCAACGAGTTGTCGGTGGCAGGTTCATTGTGCAAGTTTCCACGCGCTTGTCCATAGCGGTGAGCTGAACAGGTTGAATTTATTTTACCTTGAAGGGGTTAGCTTAAGGTTTAGGCCTGAACGTATTGTTGCCTGTGTCCAAGCCAACGATGAATAATGGCATCGACCGACTCTGGCGCCTGTGACATCACATGGCTCGCCAGTTTTTGGATATGTGGGATAAGCGCCTGATCGCGGACAAGGTCGGCAATTTTCAGCTCGGCCAGTCCCGTTTGCTTAGTGCCCAGTACTTCGCCCGGCCCACGGATCTCTAAGTCTTTCTGTGCAATCACAAAACCATCATTACTTTGCCTGAGCACATTTAACCGCTGGCTCGCGGTTTGGCTCAATGGCGCCTTGTAGAGTAACACACAATGGCTTGCCACGGCACCGCGCCCTACACGACCCCGCAGCTGGTGTAACTGTGCAAGGCCCAGTCGCTCTGGGTTTTCGATAATCATTAAGCTGGAGTTGGGGACGTCAACGCCGACTTCAATCACTGTGGTTGCCACCAAGAGATGTATGCTTCCCGCCTTGAAGTCTGCCATAATTTTTTGTTTTTCGGCGCTTTTCATCCGGCCGTGAACTAAGCCTATGCTCAGTTCCGGTAGCGCTTGGCGCAACTCTTCGGCGGTATCTTCCGCCGCTTGGCACTCGAGGACTTCGGATTCTTCAATCAAGGTACATACCCAATAGGCTTGGCGTTTATCCGTGACTACGCTGTTGCGGACGCGCTCGAGCACTTCATTGCGACGCGAATCGGGAATGGCGACTGTGGTCACGGGCGTGCGGCCGGGCGGCAACTCATCGATAATCGAGGTGTCCAAATCGGCGTAGGCCGTCATGGCCAAGGTGCGCGGAATGGGGGTCGCCGTCATAATCAACTGGTGGGGATGAAAGCCTTGGTTAATGCCTTTTTCCCTGAGCCCCATCCGTTGGTGAACCCCGAACCTGTGCTGCTCATCGATAATGATTAAAGCCAACTTATTGAAGGTTACCTGCTGCTGGAAGATGGCATGGGTGCCTATCACTATTTGCGCCGCGCCCGATTCAATATCTTCTAAAGATTGTGCCCGTGCCTTGCCTTTAAGCTTGCCCGCAAGCCATCCCACTTTTAACCCGAGGGGTTCAAACCACGCGGCAAAGTTAGTCGCATGCTGCTCGGCGAGTAATTCGGTGGGCGCCATCATGGCCACTTGGTAGCCATTTTCGATGGCTTGCAATGCGGCGAGGGCGGCGACCAAGGTTTTACCCGAGCCCACATCGCCTTGAACTAAGCGCATCATAGGGTGCGGCTGCGCTAAATCTTTACCTATCTCGGCGACGACCCTTTGCTGTGCGCCCGTCGGTTTGAAGGGCAATGAGGCGAGAAAGGGATTCAAAAGCTGGCCGCTGGCGTGCATGGTGACGGCAGCGTCGAGATTGCTGCGCTGCCTGAGGCGGAGCATGCTGAGGTTATGGGCGAGCAGTTCTTCCTGCACCAGTCGTTGCTGCGCCGGGTGCTGGCCGAGCTCTAAGTCAAATTGCGATATCCCGGCGTGGGGGCGATGCAGGGTTTGCAACGCTTGTTTCAAGCTCATGCTATTGGGCTGCAAATTGGCGGGTAATAACTCGGTCAAACCGCCGTCTTCTAATAATTCGAGGGCTTGCTCGGTAAGCTTAATCCAGCTCGCCTGCTTGAGCCCTTCCGTGGTGGGATATATTGGCGTGAGGGTATCACTTAAATGAATATCTTCACCGGGATAGACAATTTTGTACTCGGGATGGACGATTTCGGCCTGATGATTGCCCCGGCGAATTTCGCCATAGGCGCGGATCATTAAGCCATTTTGCATCGCATTACGTTGCGCCATCGAAAAGTTAAAGAAGCGTAGACTCATGCTGCCAGTATTATCGCGCACATTGCACACCAGCATGCGTTTGCGGCCTTGAATGATTTGCGTCGACTGGATTTCGGCTTCAATGGTGCCGTAATTACCCGGCATTAAGGCGGCAATAGGATAAATTTGAGTGCGGTCTTCGTAGCGCAGGGGTAAGTGAAACAGCAGATCTTGTACTGTTGTGATGCCGAGCTTGGCGAGTTTTTCCGCCACCCTTTTGGCGACGCCTTTGAGGTCGGTGATCGGAACAAGATCCAATTGCTGCAAGTCGTTAGCGCTCAATCACTGTGAATTTATACATATACTAACAGAGTATAAGCGTAAGGCAATCTTGGGCTGAGTTGCTCGGTGGGTGCGGTTATAGGAGGGTTTAGCGACGAATTGAGGATTTATTTCAGTCTTATGGGCTAAATTGCCCTTGGAGCATATTTCTCCTTATCTTATTCATATTAAAATAAATTTATTCATATTAAAATAAATGTGTTCGAATCCTAGAATTAAACGATAGAGAAAATCATCATTCGTTATTAATAACGTACACTTTGTAAGTTTTTGTGGTTTAATCGAATGATTGATTGCCTGTATCGGGCATAAATTTTTATGCGGTAACACGGTTGTGAATCGATAATAAGAAAGTGACCTCTGGTGACGGATCACATGTGGGGAAACATGGTCGAGGAGTACTCGCCTTTGCGTCTATGGTGCTTAACCTGTTTATTTATTGGCATATTGTTTTCTGCTATGCCAGCATGGGCCAAACTCGATGTGGCGTTTTTCAATCCCGGTGCCGAGGCCGATAGCTTTTGGGGTGATGTCGACAAATTAATGTGGGTGGCCTCAGCAAAACTCGACATTAATTTGCAAATTATCCATTCAGATCGCAATCATTTTAAAATGATTAGCCAGTTAGACTCTTTATTAAAATCGCAACAATCCCTTCCTAATCAGGTTATTTTGGTTAATGAGAAGCAGTCAGCATTAAAAATGTTGCAGATGCTTTATCACCATCCCATTTATGTGCAGCTTATATTGAATGATATTTCCGTGGCCGAACGGGAAATGCTATTGCAAGATCCCCACTGGCAGACCTATTTATTGCCCGCCATTATGCCCGATAACTATGCTATCGGAGCCGAGACCGCTAAAGCTTTGTTAACGGGGTTAGACGTTAAAAAAGCTAAGGTTTTATTGATCTCGGGCGATAAGTCCACGCCCGCATCTGTTCTGCGGACTCAGGGCGCCAACGATTATTTCTTTATGCAACCCAATGTGACAGTCACACAAACGGTTTATGGCCAATGGAGTGAGGATATTGCCTATGGGCAAGCATTGACGCTGCTGACCCGTTATCCCGATTTAAAGCTGATTTGGACCGCAAGTGACAGAATGGCGATGGGGGTAATTAAAGCATTGAAGGAAAAAGGGCTCAACCCTGGGCGAGACGTGTTGGTGAGCTCTGTAAATACGTCCGCCGAGATTTTACGACTCCGTCAGGAGCAACAACTCAGTGTACTCGGTGGTGGGCATTTTTTAGCGGGCGCATTGGGGTTAGTGCAACTGCAACATTATCAGGCGACAGGGCAATATTATCCCTACGATAAGGTCCAGTTATTCAGCGTGCTTGAGCCAAGCTCAGACTTTTCTCGCATGTTAGTGGCAAGGGATTGGTCGGCAATTTTCCAATCCCAAATCTTGGATAAGTTGCCACCGCAATAATAACGAATAGGTATCCATGAAGCATCGTAATCATTCCATCAGCCACAGGATGACGCTCACTATTATTGGGGTGAGCTCGTTTTTTGCCGTCCTGACTATGTTGGTGCAGTTGGTATGGAACTATCAGGAGAGCATAGATAAGGCCACGGCAGATATTCGTGAGTATTCCGAGTCTATCTTGCCTAGCATTGCTAAGTCGCTCTGGGATGTCGACCATAGCCTGTTATCCGATCTGTTGTCGGGTTTAGGGATGATGCCCATGGTCTCGAGTGTCAATCTCGAAAGTGTCGATGGTGTGACTATGCAGTTAGGTAAGTCCTTAGGTGCGCAGGAGGACAACCAAACTTCGTTTCATTATCCGATTATGTATCAAGAGCAGCGGATTGGCTCACTCACCGTTGGTCTGGACACCAATAAGCTGTATTACGAATTATGGCAGCAGTTGATTATCATCGTCCTCGGCAATGGCCTTAAAACCCTGCTGATGATTTACCTGATCCTCACTATGGTGCGTTTATTGGTGACCAACCGATTGTCGGCACTGGAGCGGTTTGCCAATCAAATCAATTTGAATTCATTACCCAAACTGAAAGTGCCCATCAGTGTAGTGACTAGCCAAGATGAAATTGGCCATGTAGCGCAATCGCTACAGGCCATGTATCAGCGCATTCGCAATGACTTAGCCATTAACAAACGTCAGGGGCGCGAATTACAACAGCAGCAGAATCAGTTGGCGCGTTTAGTCGACGAACGAACTCAAGAGCTTAATTGGCAATCCCAGGCGAATCAGTTATTAGCCGAGATGTCATTGCAGTTTTTAACCACAGATACCTCGCAACTGGATGAATGCCTCGCCGATGCCTGCCATCGCATTGGACTGTTATTCGATGTTGAACGGGTCAGTATTATTGAGTTTACCCAGCGCTACGCCAATTATCGTAGCTTTTGGAGCTGCGAGTCGCAGGCAAATCAGATCCAAGATATCTCAGTCGATAGTGTTGCCGTGCTGGCACAAAAGTTTGTGTCGGAGTCGACGTTAGTCATCGAATCGATTGATTTTTTAGAGCGTGAGTCTCCTACGGAATACCAAGCGCTGCGCTCGGTTGGGATTTGTTCTATCGCCGCATTTGCGATTAAAAATGCCAATGAATTACTCGGTTTACTCTCTCTTTCCATGGTGAGCCGTCCATTAAATTGGAATCCACAAAAGAAGGTGATGCTGACTCAATTTGCGGCGGCTCTGAACGAATTATTACTGCGTGAGGAAAAAGAGCGACAGATGCTCAGCCTGCAACAGGCTTTAGTGTCGGTGAATGCTCAACTACGTGTGATGGCCGAAACCGATGAGTTGACTGGTTTAAGCAATCGTCGCCCTTTTACTCATACTTTGGAAACCTTGCTCCAACAAGCTAAACCCGTGGGGTTGCTGATGTTGGATGTCGATTACTTTAAGAGTTACAACGACACTTACGGTCACCTCGAAGGCGATGCGGCGCTTAGATTGGTTGCGCAGGCGCTCAAACAGTGTGATGTCTTGCCGCAGGATAGTTTGCTGGCTCGAATCGGTGGCGAAGAGTTTGCGATTATTCTTGAGCAGATAACGCCTATCCAATTGGAGGCCATAGCCAACCAACTCTGCTATCGAGTCGCCGCCTTGGATATTCCCCATCGTAGCTCTCCCAAGGGCAAAATTACCCTCAGCATTGGTGGCGTGTATCTCCCCTTAGATACAAGCGTTCGCGGTTTTACCCTCTCTGAGGTGCTGCGCCGGGCCGATATTTGTTTGTACCGCGCCAAAGAGCAAGGACGCAATACTGTGGTCATCGAATCGTAAACTGCCTCGAGACTTTGCCTCAAGACTTGCTAAGTTACTGTTGATTAAGGCTCGCCTCAACGTGTTTGCAACCTAGCCGTGGCGGCAGATTTATTTCTGCTTTGGGGCTGCTATAATTGCCGCCCTTTATTTTCCATCTGTAGGTTCTGGCGTGTCGAAACGGGGCAAAAATACGGCTAATGCGGTGGCGATTTTCAATATCGATGATTTGTCGACTTGGCAAAAATACCGTAAAGGCTTGTGCGACACTTGCCACGCTACCTGCTGTACGCTGCCTGTTGAAGTGACGGTCAGCGACCTAGTGCGCATGACGTTAGTCGATGAGTTTGAAGCCGAGGGCGATCTCAAAGCCATCGCCAAACGTCTGCAAAAAGCGCGTATTATCGACAACTTTAACCATAAAACCGCGATATTTACTCTGGCCCGTATGGCCAACGATGACTGCTTGTATTTAGACAGTAAAACCCGCCGCTGCACCATTTATCATCAACGTCCAGAGACGTGCCGTAACCATCCACAAATTGGCCCTAAGGCGAATTACTGCCCTTATCGCCCCCGTGAGTAAGCTTTTGAATATGGTATTGGTAGAGGGTTTCGAGTTGGTGGTTATCACGCATCGCCTTGACCTGCCGATTAAACTCACGAGCAATCAAGTCTTTATGAGCCGAACGCTTAGAGATAAGCATATAAAAGGGCTCCTGTTGAGTATTCGGCGACGGTTGTGAGGTGAGTGTCTTCGGCAGTTCGCCAGCCTGCGCTAAGGCGAGTGTGCCTGCCAAAATCTCCTTACGGGCGATAAAGAATTTACACCTGTGTTTCAGCAGCATTTCCGGTAGATGATGTAGAGAATTTATCTCGCTAATTGGCGTGTCGTGATGCCAGCCAAAGTTGTCGTAATTGAAGCCTTTAATGCCGCAAACCGTGCCAAAATCAGCCAACTGATTGATATCATTTATATGAAATTGCGGGTCTAGTTCTGCTTTCAAATAAAAATAACTGGGGGTGAGGTAATAATAAGCAATAGATGGGATATAATCAGTCGCCCTTTGTCGGTTGAGCGATGCGCTCATTGCGGCATCTATGCTGCCATTTTGAACGTCCTTCAAACAGCGTAACCAAGGCAAAGCCTGCACTTCATAATCAATTCCAATGGGTTTAAAGGTGCGTTCTAGCAGGTCGATATCGTAGCCGCTAAGCGTGGAAGTCTTAATGCCATCTTGCCGAATAAAATAATTAAACGGTGGATATTCAGTCTCTTCGACACAAAAGCGTAACCTTAATGGGGAAAGCTCGTCTGCGCCATGGGCAGCAGGCGAGAGCAGAATCACGCATAACAAGGCGATTAGCGGATATAATAAACGCATCATACTTTTTAAGCGCAGTGGCGATTTTTTTAAAGTGTAGCAAAGGGCTTAGCGGCAGCAGGGTTCTTTTATCGCCACAGGCTTGTGCCGCTTTACGGGGCCAAATCCAACTGACTCGCGAAAATCACTGCGCGGGTTGGTACAAGTAAGTCTAGTGTGAAACAAAAGGTGTTACATGAGTCTCTTAGATAACGTGATGATTATATTGTGCTTAATTGGCGCAAGTTGTTTCTTTTCCATGTCAGAAATCGCTTTGGCCGCATCACGCAAAATCCGTTTACGTCAATTAGCCGATGAAGGCGATAGCCGCGCCGAAAAAGTGCTGCAACTCCAAGCCCAGCCCGGTAGCTTTTTTACTGTGGTGCAAATTGGCCTGAATGCCGTTGCCATCATGGGCGGTATTGTGGGTGAATCGGCGTTTCGTCCCTATTTTTACCAGTTTTTAAGTGCGTGGTTGAGCGACCCTTGGCTGAGCCAGCTGAGCTTCTTCCTGTCTTTCTTTGTGGTAACCAGTGCCTTTATTTTGGTCGCCGATTTAATGCCTAAGCGAATTGCGATGGCGATGCCTGAATCGGTTGCGCTAGTGGTTGTTGGGCCAATGAGTTTCTGCATCGCGATCCTGCGTCCATTGGTGTGGTTTTTCAATGGCATGGCTAGCGGTATCTTCAAGTTGCTGCAGATCCCTACCGTGCGTAACGATGAAATCACCCCAGATGATATTTATGCGGTCATGAACGCGGGGGCTGAAGCTGGGGTGCTCGACAAGGGCGAGCAACAAATGATCGAAAATGTGTTTGAAATGCAAACCGTTTCGGTAACGTCCGCCATGACGGCCCGCGAAAGCTTAGTGTATTTCCTGTTGCAAGACAGCGAGGAGGATATCAAGCGTAAGATTGCCGAAGATCCCCATACTAAGTTTTTGGTCTGCGATGGCCAATTGGATATGGTCAAAGGGTTTGTGGATGCGAAGGAACTGCTGATCCGTGTGATCAACGGTGAAAAAATTACCTTAAAAGACAACAGTCTTGTGCATACCTCGCTGATTATTCCCGATACCTTAAGCCTGTCTGAGGCGATGGAATACTTCAAAAATAGCCGCGCCGATTTCGCGGTGGTGATGAACGAATATGCTCTGGTTGTGGGGATTGTCACCACCAACGATCTGCAGCGCGCGGTGATGGGGGCCTGGTCGCTACACGAGAGCGAAGAGCAAATTATTGCCCGTGATGGCAATTCTTGGTTAGTGGATGGGGTGACGCCGATTACCGACGTAATGCGTGCCTTCGATATTGAGGAATTCCCCCATAATCAAAACTACGAAACCATTGCTGGCTTTATGATGTACATGCTGCGTAAGATCCCCAAGCGCACCGACTTTGTTAACTATGCTGGCTACAAGTTTGAAGTGGTGGATATCGACGCCTACAAGGTCGACCAATTGCTTGTAACTCGTATCGATGGCAACGATAAGTTGATGTCGCCAGATACCTAATCTTATCAACATCATAAAAAAACGGGACTCAGTCCCGTTTTTTATATTGCTACTAAAATTTAGATCGCTTCTAAAAACGCATTCACTATCGGATCGTCCAAGCGTTTGACCTTGCAACAACAACCCAGCTCAAAGGGGGCAATGTTCACGGGGGAGGCTAATAGCTGGATCCTATCCCGTACCGGACTGTTATTGATCACTACCTCTGGGGTGATACTCACACCACACCCGAGCGCCACCATGGACGCAATCGCTTCTTGCCCCGACACCTGCGCATAAATATTGGGGCTTATTCCCATCTGTTTGAACCAATTATCGGCGCGGCGTCGCCCTGGGCCATGGTCGGGAATGATAAAGGGCACCCGCGACCAGTCGATGGGGGCTTGGCTTATCTGTTGCTGCACCGCGCAGCGCATGGTTGGCGCGATTAAGGACAAAGGCACATCGTCAATCTTGGCGAAATGCAAGGTGGCAGGGAAGGGATCCGGCAGCGCGGCAATGGCAATGTCGGCGCGATTTTGTTGCACTTCGGCCAGTGCATTGGCAGCATCCCCTGTGGTGAGGGCTATCTCAACAAAGGGATGCTCCTGCCGAAAACGTTCCAGCAATTGCGGTAAATGGCTGTAGGCGGCGGTCACCGAGCAATAGAGATTTAAGGTGCCGCGCAGTACATCCTGCTTGAGATCGATACTGTGCCGCAGGTTGCGCCAATGGTGCAGGGTCTGCTCGGCGAACAATTTAAACTCGCGCCCCGCATGGGTTAAGGTCACGCTGCGATTATCCCGTTCGAATAACTTGGCGTTCACTTCTTCTTCGAGCCGTTGCAAGGCGCGACTTAAGGTCGAGGGACTGACGTGCATCTGCTCCGCCGTCTTGGCGAAGTGCAAACTGTCACATAAGTGTAGGTACAATTTGAGGGTGCGTATGTCCATAACCTCGTCCTATTGGCCGCTTATCAAGGCTGTTGTAACCGAAAATGACATTGCATAAAACGCAATATGAGGTTTCGAATATATCATTTTAAGCAACGATAGCCATAGGTTATAGTGATTTCAATCACAACCAGTTATTAACAAAAAGTTGATATTGGTTGAGTCCCAAATTCCCGACTGAAAGGTGGTATCTCAGATGGCTAACTATTTTAACTCTCTGAATTTACGTCAACAATTAGCACAGCTTGGCCAATGTCGTTTCATGGACCGTTCTGAATTCAGCGACGGCTGCAATTACATCAAAGATTGGAATATTGTTATTTTAGGTTGTGGTGCTCAGGGTCTTAACCAAGGTCTGAACATGCGCGACTCTGGGCTGAATATTGCCTACGCTCTGCGCCCTGAAGCCATTGCTCAAAAACGTGCATCATGGCAAAAAGCCACAGATAACGGTTTTAAAGTAGGTACTTTTGAAGAGCTGATCCCAACGGCGGATTTGGTATTGAACTTAACGCCCGATAAGCAGCACTCCAATGTGGTTAGCGCTGTGATGCCACTGATGAAACAGGGCGCAACACTGTCTTATTCCCACGGTTTTAACATCGTTGAAGAAGGCATGCAGATCCGCCCCGATATTACAGTTGTGATGGTAGCGCCTAAGTGTCCAGGCACCGAAGTGCGTGAAGAATACAAGCGTGGTTTTGGTGTACCAACACTGATTGCCGTGCACCCAGAAAACGACCCTAATGGCGATGGTTTAGAGATTGCCAAAGCCTATGCGAGTGCCACAGGTGGTGACCGCGCTGGCGTGTTGCAATCTTCCTTTATCGCCGAAGTAAAATCGGATCTGATGGGCGAGCAAACCATTCTGTGCGGTATGTTGCAGACTGGCGCTATCTTAGGTTACGACAAGATGGTGGCCGATGGTGTTGAACCTGGCTATGCCGCTAAGTTAATTCAACAAGGTTGGGAAACCGTGACCGAGGCGCTTAAGCACGGCGGTATCACCAATATGATGGACAGACTGTCTAATCCAGCCAAGATTAAAGCGTTTGAAATTGCAGAAGATTTAAAAGAAATTCTGCAACCCTTATTCGAAAAACATATGGATGACATCATCAGCGGCGAGTTCTCCCGCACTATGATGCAAGACTGGGCCAATGACGACGCTAACCTGCTGCGTTGGCGCGCCGAAACCGCCGAAACGGGCTTCGAAAATGCCCCAGTGTCGAGCGAGCATATCGACGAGCAAACCTATTTCGACAAGGGGATTTTCCTGGTTGCGATGATCAAAGCCGGTGTCGAATTAGCCTTTGATACTATGGTGTCGGCGGGTATTGTTGAAGAGTCAGCCTATTACGAATCACTGCATGAAACGCCGCTGATCGCTAACACCATCGCCCGTAAACGTCTTTATGAGATGAACGTGGTGATCTCGGATACCGCAGAATACGGTTGTTATCTGTTCAACCATGCTGCCGTGCCTATGCTGCGTGACTATGTAAATGCCATGTCGCCAGAGTATTTAGGTGCGGGTCTGAAGGACAGTTCAAACAACGTCGATAACCTGCAGTTAATCGCCATCAATGATGCGATTCGCCACACCTCAGTTGAGTATATCGGTGCGGAACTTCGTGGTTATATGACTGATATGAAAAGTATTGTTGGAGCTTAATCGATAGAGGCCGAGCCCCTAAGGATGTGGGGCTCGGCGTGACAAATTTATTCCTGCTTCGTAGGTTGTCGAGCGGGCAAAACCGACATGGGTTAGTTGGCGATAAGGTTCACTAACGCGCGTTTGTTAACGTTTCACTTTGTTGTTTTGCATTGTCTCGGCAGGGAAGCTGAATTTTTTTGACATTAGATATTTTTTTATTGTGTTTGGCTGTCGCTTTATGGTAAAGCTAATAACTCGCGGCGGGACAAGGTTCCCAAAGCAAACATCGCTCAGGCTTAAAAGTGAGGAGCGATAAGAATTTCAGCGATACACATACAGAACACCGATTAGGAACCCATATTGATGTTTAACCAAGCTGCCAAGCTCATTCTCGTGATTATTACCGTAGTGATTATTAAATCACAGCGGGGGCGGCGCATGGCAAACTGGTAGACCTAAAAGGTTAAAAGTTTCGAAAGAACCCCCCGCTCCGAAAGGACCGGGGGGTTCTTCGTTTTCAGGCCCTAGGTTTTGGAAATGAGGTTTCGAAATAGCACAAATTACGAGTCGATTTTCGGCAATTTAGGATCAAGGTAGCGAGAGAGAATATGGAACCAGGGCAGATGATTAGAGGCGCAGACGCAGTCATAAAAGTGTTGGCAGCACATGGTGTTACCACAGTATTTGGTTACCCAGGTGGTGCCATTATGCCAATCTACGATGCCCTCTATGGAAGCCCTGTCGAACATCTCTTAAGCCGCCACGAACAAGGCGCCGCCTTTGCCGCAGTAGGTTACGCTAGAGCCAGTGGTAAAACCGGCGTATGCTTTGCCACCTCTGGCCCTGGCGCCACCAACCTAATCACTTCACTTGCCGATGCGTTATTGGATTCTGTGCCTGTTGTCGCTATCACAGGTCAGGTTTCAACCGCCGTGATTGGCACAGATGCGTTCCAAGAAATCGATGTATTGGGCATGTCCTTAAGCTGCACTAAGCACAGTTTTATGGTGACGGATGTAAACGATCTGATCCCGACCCTGTATCAAGCCTTCGAAATCGCGGCATCGGGGCGACCCGGCCCAGTGCTGGTGGATATTCCTAAGGACATCCAAATCGCGCAACTGGAATATCGCACTCCCTTGTTAGCGGTAACCAATGAGCCACAGGCGAGCGCCAGTGAGATTGACGCGGCACGCGCCCTGTTAGCTGAGGCGAAGCAGCCTATGCTGTACGTGGGGGGGGGCGTCGGGATGGCGGGCGCGGTCGATCAACTGCGGGAATTTATCAAAGCCACGGGGATGCCATCGGTCGCAACGTTAAAGGGCTTAGGCAGTATTGCCCACGGCACCCCAGGTTATTTAGGCATGTTAGGTATGCATGGCGGAAAGGCGGCCAACCTAGCGGTGCAGGATTGTGATTTATTAGTGGTTGCCGGTGCGCGTTTCGATGACAGGGTCACAGGACGTTTAGCGACTTTTGCCAATAAGGCTAAAGTCATCCATTTAGATATAGACGCCGCCGAGTTAGGCAAATTGCGCCAGCCCGATGTGGCCATCGCCGGTGATTTACGCCAGATTTTCCCTGCTTTAGCTATGGCGCTGAACATCACGCCTTGGCAAGCAGAGGTTGAACATCTTGCCCGTAAACATCAATGGGATTATCAACATCCCGGCAGCTTAATCTACGCTCCCGCCATGCTGCGCCGCCTTGCTAATAAACTGCCCGAAGACAGCGTAGTGTGCTGCGATGTGGGCCAACATCAAATGTGGGTCGCCCAACATATGTGGTTCCGTCGCCCTGAAGATCATTTATCCAGCGCAGGTTTAGGCACTATGGGCTTTGGTTTACCCGCCGCTATCGGCGCCCAAGTCGCCCGCCCGGATGCAACTGTGGTCACAGTGTCTGGCGATGGCTCTTTTATGATGAACGTGCAGGAGCTGACCACCATCAAGCGCCGCAAATTACCGGTGAAGATCCTACTAATCGACAACCAAAAACTGGGGATGGTGAAACAGTGGCAACAGCTATTCTTTGAAGAGCGCTACAGCGAAACCGATCTGTCAGACAACCCCGATTTTGTGCAACTCGCTTCGGCCTTCGATATTCCCGGCCGAACGATTTTCTCTTCCGACGAAGTGGAAGAGGCCTTAACCGAAATGTTAGCGGCTAAGGGTCCCTATTTGTTACACGTAGCAATTGACGATGCTTTTAACGTTTGGCCACTGGTGCCCCCCGGCGCATCAAACAGCGATATGATGGACGAAATGGAGAAACAAACATGATCCACTCCCTAGAATTAACGGTTCAACAACGCCCAGAAGTGATAGAACGTGTACTACGGGTGACTCGTCACCGTGGTTTTACTGTCACCCAAATGCAAATGCGGATGAACGACGATGCGAGTCTGTCGCTGGATATGGAAGTGGACAGCGAGCGCGCCATCGAGCTGCTCAGCAATCAACTGAATAAATTGATTGATGTCACTCAATGCAAGGTCTTGTTACCGCTAAACTTGCAACAACAAAAAGTACACGCATAAGCATCCAGTGGCAGCGGTATTAGCACTGCAGCAACGCCCTAAGGGCACGATTTTCGATTTGAGATAAGGGATAGAGTCAATGCCAAAGTTACGTTCAGCAACCAGTACCGAAGGCCGCAATATGGCGGGTGCCCGTGCGCTATGGCGCGCCACAGGGGTGAAAGACAATGATTTTGGTAAGCCGATTATTGCGATTGCCAACTCCTTTACTCAGTTTGTTCCCGGCCATGTGCACTTAAAAGATATGGGCTCTCTGGTGGCGGACGCCATCGAAGAGGCGGGCGGTATCGCCAAGGAATTCAACACCATCGCTGTGGATGATGGTATCGCCATGGGCCACGGTGGCATGCTCTACAGTCTGCCTTCGCGGGAGCTTATCGCCGATAGCGTTGAGTATATGGTCAATGCCCACTGCGCCGATGCGCTGGTCTGTATATCTAACTGCGACAAAATCACCCCCGGCATGTTGATGGCGGCGCTGCGCCTCAATATCCCCGTGGTGTTTGTGTCGGGTGGGCCGATGGAGGCGGGTAAAACCAAACTGTCGGACAAGCTTATCAAGCTCGATTTAGTCGATGCTATGGTGGCGGCGGCCGACTCGAGTGTGAGCGATGAAGATAGCGCCAAAATTGAACGCAGTGCTTGCCCTACATGTGGTTCCTGTTCGGGCATGTTTACCGCCAACTCGATGAACTGTTTAACCGAAGCTTTAGGTCTGTCGCTGCCGGGCAACGGCTCCATGCTCGCGACCCATGCCGATCGCCGTGAGTTGTTTTTAGAAGCGGGCCGCCGCGTAATGGCGCTGACCAAACGTTACTACGAACAAGATGATGCCTCTGCACTGCCACGCAACATCGCCAGCTTTAAAGCCTTTGAAAACGCCATGGCGCTAGATATCGCCATGGGTGGCTCCTCTAATACAGTGTTGCACTTATTGGCTGCGGCGCAGGAGGCGGACGTGGCATTCACTATGGACGATATCGACCGTATGTCGCGCCAAGTGCCGCATCTGTGTAAGGTGGCGCCGTCGACCGCTAAATACCATATGGAAGATGTGCACCGCGCCGGTGGTGTGATGGGTATCTTAGGCGAGCTAGACCGCGCCGGACTGCTACATACCGATGTGCCACACGTTGCCGCCGATGCGGGGGGCAACCTCAAGTCGGTGCTCGCCAAGTACGATGTCATGCAAACCCAAGATGACAAAGTAAAACAATTCTTTATGGCGGGACCTGCGGGTATTCCTACCACTAAAGCCTTTAGCCAAGACTGCCGCTGGCCATCGCTGGACGATGACAGACGTGAAGGTTGTATCCGCAGCCGCGAATTTGCCTTCAGCCAAGAGGGCGGTTTGGCCGTGTTATCGGGTAATCTGGCCGACAATGGCTGTATTGTTAAAACGGCGGGTGTGGATGAATCGAATCTGACCTTTATCGGCAGCGCTCGGGTGTACGAAAGCCAAGACGATGCAGTCGCTGGTATCTTAGGTGGCGAAGTGGTGGCGGGTGATGTGGTGGTGATTCGTTACGAAGGGCCAAAAGGCGGCCCAGGCATGCAAGAAATGTTGTATCCCACCAGTTACTTAAAATCCCGCGGTTTAGGCAAGGCCTGCGCACTGATCACCGACGGCCGTTTCTCTGGTGGAACTTCCGGTTTATCCATCGGCCATGTGTCGCCTGAGGCGGCGGCGGGCGGCACGATTGCCTTGATTGAAAACGGCGATCGCATCGAAATCGATATTCCTAAACGCAGTATCAAGCTTGCGGTGAGTGATGCCGAGTTAGCGGCGCGCCGTGAAACCATGCTCGCCCGTGGGCCAATGGCGTGGAAACCGCTTTCGCGTCAGCGTTATGTGTCGATGGCGCTCAAAGCCTACGCCATGCTTGCCACCAGTGCCGATAAGGGCGCGGTGCGCGATCGCAGTAAGTTGGAGGACTGATATGTTATCTCTCGCATCGTCGCAAACGGAGCAGGCTGAGGCGCAGGCCTCTCAGTCGAAGCCGGGCACTTCTGCCTTAGAAAAGAGTCAGCTTGCGCAAAGCTACCTGCAAAAAATCCTGCTGTCGTCGGTTTATGACGTTGCGAAAGTGACGCCACTCTCGAGCCTGAATAAACTTTCGGCGCGTTTGGGCTGCCAAGTATTTTTAAAGCGTGAGGATATGCAGCCAGTGCATTCCTTCAAGTTGCGCGGCGCCTATAACCGTATCGCCCAGTTAAGCCAAGCCGAATGTCAACGCGGCGTAGTGTGCGCCTCGGCGGGTAACCATGCTCAAGGCGTGGCCATGTCGGCGGCCAGTCGTGGTGTGGATGCTGTGATTGTGATGCCCGAAACTACGCCGGATATCAAAGTCGATGCTGTGCGCCGCTTGGGCGGCAACGTAGTGTTGCACGGCCAAGCCTTCGATCAGGCCAATGGCTTTGCGATGGAGATGGCAAAGCTGGAGGGTCGGGTGTATATCGCCCCCTTCGATGACGAAGCCGTTATCGCAGGCCAAGGCACTATCGCCCAAGAAATGCTGCAACAGCAGCGCGACCTTGAAGTGGTATTTGTGCCCGTGGGCGGCGGTGGCTTAATTGCTGGGATTGCGGCCTATTACAAGGCGGTGATGCCACAGGTCAAAATTGTTGGGGTGGAGCCTGAAGATGCGGCTTGCTTAAAAGCGGCGATGGAGGCGGGCGAGCCTGTCACACTTGCGCAAGTTGGCTTGTTTGCCGATGGGGTCGCGGTTAAACGTATCGGCACAGAGCCATTTCGCTTAGCTAAGTGGTTTGTGGATGAAGTGGTGACGGTAACGTCCGACGAAATCTGCGCTGCTGTAAAAGATATTTTTGAGGATACCCGCGCCATTGCCGAACCTGCTGGCGCCTTATCCCTTGCGGGGCTTAAAAAATACGTCAGCACCAATGCCGCAGGCGAGAGTGGCAAGGGGGAAAAAGTCGCGGCGATATTAAGTGGCGCGAATGTGAACTTCCATAGCCTACGTTATGTATCGGAGCGCTGCGAGTTGGGTGAGCAAAAAGAAGCCGTGCTGGCGGTTAAAGTGCCCGAGCGTCCCGGCAGCTTCCTGCGTTTTTGTGAGTTGCTCGAAAAGCGGGTGATGACCGAATTTAACTATCGCTTTAGTAGCCGCGATATGGCGGTGGTGTTTGCGGGTATTCGTCTGACCAAAGGCCATGGCGAATTAGAGCAGATCATCAATACCTTAGAAGATAATGGCTTCGAGGTGCAGGACTTATCCGGTGACGAAACCGCGAAATTGCATGTGCGTTATATGGTCGGTGGTCATCCGCCAGAGCCGTTAGAGGAGCGCCTATTTAGCTTCGAGTTTCCCGAGCATCCGGGGGCGCTGCTGAAGTTTTTAACTACCCTGCAGAGCAAGTGGAATATCAGTTTATTCCATTACCGTAATCACGGCGCGGCCTTTGGGCGAGTGCTGGCGGGGTTCGAAGTTCCCGAGGGCGATGCCTTGCCGTTTCAGCAGTTTTTAACTGAGCTGGGATTTGTCTATCAAGAAGAGACGCAAAGCCCTGCTTATCAACTATTTTTGAATGCTGGAAAAGGAAAAAAGAGCCTGCCTTTGTAATCACTTAGCTTTAGGTTACAACTTAGGCTAAAGGAGGGGCGCACAGGCGCCCCTTTTTGTGGTAGTTTGGTTTAACAAGTTAAGAGTGAATGCTCTAGTCACACAATAATCAGACCTCGACCCTACGCATTAAGGAGACATGATGTTACCTGCACCGCATTTTTCTGCCTTTAATCCGCCTCGCCGCATTTTGATGGGGCCAGGTCCATCGGATGTTTATCCTGAAGTATTAGCCGCGCAGGCAAGGCCGACCGTTGGTCACCTAGACCCATTATTTGTTGGCATGATGGATGAGCTTAAGAGCCTGATCCAATATGCGTTTCAGACCAAAAATGAAATGACGATGGCAGTGTCGGCCCCCGGCAGTGCGGGCATGGAAACCTGTTTTGTAAACTTAGTCGAACCCGGCGAAAAGGTGATTGTGTGCCGCAACGGTGTGTTTGGTGAGCGTATGCGCCAAAACGTCGAGCGCGTCGGTGCGATTGCGGTGCTGGTGGATAACGAATGGGGTACGCCAGTCGACGCTGCTGCCGTTGAAGCGGCGCTTAAGGCCAACCCCGATGCTAAATTCCTCGCCTTTGTGCATGCCGAAACCTCAACAGGCGCATTGAGTGATGCTAAAACCCTGTGCGCGCTGGCAAAACAATACGGCTGTTTATCGATTGTCGATGCGGTCACATCCCTCGGCGGCGTGGAATTAAGAGTCGATGAATGGGGAATCGATGCCATTTATTCTGGCAGTCAGAAATGTCTCTCCTGCGTGCCGGGGTTATCGCCTGTGTCTTTCTCGCCCAATGCGGTGGAAAAGCTTAAAAACCGTAAGACGCCGGTGCAGAGCTGGTTCCTCGATCAAAGTCTGGTCATGGCCTATTGGACCAGCGCTGGTGGCAAGCGCAGTTATCACCATACCGCGCCCGTTAATGCACTTTATGCCCTACACGAATCGCTGCGTTTATTGGCCGAAGAAGGTTTAGAAAATGCGTGGAAACGTCATCAAGACATGCATTTAGTGCTGCGCGCCGGCCTTGAAAAACTCGGCCTGAAATTTGTGGTCGCCGAAGCTTCGCGCTTGCCACAACTTAATGCCATTTATATCCCTGAAGGCGTTGACGATGCCGCCGTGCGTGCGCGTCTTCTCAAGGATTACAACCTTGAAATCGGTGCCGGCCTTGGTGCTCTAGCGGGCAAAGCTTGGCGCATCGGTTTAATGGGCTTTGGTGCCCGTCGTGAGAATGTCGCGCTCTGTCTGCGCGCCCTAGAAGAGGTGCTGAACTAATATGTCAGTTTCGCGTATAAGGATGTTACGCAGAGTGAGTTTGCGCTTAGTTAGCTCACGTTTATTGATTGGCGGTTTGATTCTGATCTTAAGTGGTTGTGCCTCCAGCAATATGAGCAATACCAGTTGTGATTTTGTGCGAGGAACAGCAGGCAATCAGAGTCAACGCGAGGCCAGCGGTGATGATAGCAATGCCCGGCAGATGGATGTGGGCATTGGGATTTTAACCGCTATCTTCGGCAGTATTAGCCGAGTACTTTCTTCCGATGATTCATCAGATGAGAAGTGCGTTTAATCATTTAGTTTTAATGTTGAGCTGACTATATGTTTGCGGCCTTACGGCCGAGGTAAATCAAAGTCGTGGGTCTTCAACCCACACCCGACCAAGGAGGACTGCTCGTCCTATCCTCCTTGGATGCTCCAAGACGCCCCTAACGGAGTTGAAAGCCCCTTGTGCTCATAGCCAAATTTGCTACCGCTTCCGAAGGATGCGTCCTTGCACCTGCGAAAGCTAGCTCGCCATCCATGGCGAGACTCACGCAATTTGTCTATTCGCCCTGCGGCAACTCCGAGGGGATGGTGAACTTCTGTGGGTTCGGTGTTGGCTGTTAATATTGATAACAAGGATCAAGTGCTCGCATGAAATTTTGGGGATATACACAAGAAGAACTAGCCGAAGCGGCCGAACCACAACCTAAGGCACTCATTGAAGTAACTATTTCTGCCACGCCGAGTGATCTTCGAGAAATTGCAAAGTTTCTCTCCTCAGCGGCAGACACAATTGAAGCCCAAGGAAGGGACTTTGAGCATGAGCACTTTTCAAATAATGCTACCGATGCACCACGTTTGATTGTTTTTAACCCTCTTGCATTAGAGTAAACCTCACACAATGCACTTGAAATATCGGGACCTCCGAAAGTGTTTGGATTTATCGCAAATGATGTTCTTTATACCTCCAAAATGTTTATCGATTATCGTTGCCCAGAAGGCCATGGTTAGGACCGCCGAAGATACTTACTACCTGTAACGCTTGATTGAATACTGAATAAGCTAAGCATTTGTCATTGATGACGGCTTAGTATGTTTCTATGGTTGACGAAGTTGGGTGCATGGCTTCACTCTTTTATGTCGATGTAATGCGTGTTTATGAAGAAATTATTCCTCATTTTTATCTTATCTATTCCTGCCGTGATTATTGGTGCATTTGTCTTCGAGGATATTGGCGGGCTGCTGTTAATCTCTTGGTTTTCTTTGGTGCTTGGGTTGATCGGGATTGGCGGGATATTAAGATTTAGGCAAGAGCAGCTGTTCACTTATGAGCTGGTTGAAGGGACGGTCGTTTCGCTGCACGAGATTACTCGATATAGCGACGAGCCTGAGCATTTTAGGGATCAGCAAGTGTTTATTAATCCGGTGATTGAATATTTCTGGCGAGGGCAGCGCTATACCTGTGGCGCGCTGATGAATTATAACGAGCATGCCTACAACCGCTTTGGGCCAAAAATAGGTGATAAGGTGAGCTTATCTGTGCCTATTCAACAACCAGAAGCTGCTATCGAACACAAGTTCCTCGCAAGATACAGTCATTTGATTATTGGTGTGATGGCGCTTTCAATATCTGTCGTCTTGGCAGTATTGCTGTTGACGGATATAGTGGCATTTACGTATGGCTGAAGTGATTGGTCGCTTAGACGCTTCCTCATAAAAACGGCATCGACATAAGTTGCAGATGCCGCCTGTCGCACTGAACTAGCCCTTGAGTTGGCTTTATACTTTTTAACCGCTGGGCTGCTCTTTACTTCTTGGTCTGAACTTTTCCACTAAAAATACACTTAAGCTGCTGATGATGGCGGCGAGTACGGTGGAGAAGAGTACATCCTGCGGCCAGTGCATGCCGAGTAACATACGGCTGAGGCCCATCAATAATCCCCAACTAAATAACGCGTTGGCAAATAGCGGCAAACCCGCGAGTAGCAAGTAATAGCTGGCGGTGAGCACTAAGGTGACTGCGAAAATCGTGTGACCCGATGGGAAGGAATAGCCGATTTCATCTTCCCAATGTTGGTGAATGTTAGGCGCGAGTTTGACCTCGGGCTCCATAGTATGTAGCTCGGTTAGCGCCTCGGCGATGGCCTGTGAACGCTCAGGTTTGGCTAATTGATAAAAAGTGTGTGGGTTGAGTTGTGCTTCCTCTGGGAGCCGTTGGTCGGACAGATACACTAAGTTCGGTCTTGGCTCTTTAAAAAAGGCTTTAAAGGTATGACTGGTGCTCAGGCTGATGACTTGGCTGAGGCTAATGGCTAAAAACAGGCTAATAAACAGCGCTTTTGGCATATAGCGATAGGCGAGTGCCAGTACCACTAACACGGTAGCCACTCCATAGGGCGCCGTGCCTGTGGTGGTCAGCCAGTACAGGGCTTTAGCTAAGGGCGATTGCAAGTCGATCAGTGGAAATAATTGATTTTGGGTGAGTAACAGTAAGCTTGGAATGGTTGCCAGCAGTAACCAGACAAGGGCTAAACGACGTAGAAGATAGGCTGGATGAGTCAAAATATTCGCCTCCGAGTAAACCACATAGGCTACATGTCACATTTGGGCTTGCCAATAAAAAATCCCGACAGCAAAAAATGCGCTGTCGGGGGTCTTCAAGGGTGGAACCTTGGGTGCTATTGCACTGTGTCCTTGGGTTGATGACGGGTTATGAACATCAGAACCAGTAAAACCACTAATAACAATCCGGTGCCCATCAGCAGAGCGTAATCTTCTAGTTGCAGTATCGAGTACAGCACCGCATACAAGCTCACCAGCATAGTGCCGACAATTGCACCACGCTTAAGGCTAGCGGTGGCGCTGCCGACGTAGGCGGAGACCGACAGCACTGGAATACAGGCGGCGATTAGATACGCTTGCAGGAAGGCAAGGTGCTCCGAGAGTGACAGTAATAGCAGGTAGAACAGGGCCATGGCGCTGCCAACCAACATGTATTGCACTGTGCTCAGGCTGGTCTTTTGACCCAGCTCGAAGATAAATAACATGATAAAAGTCAGTACGATAAATAGCAGACCGTATTTGACTGAGCGCTCAATCTTGCCGTAATGGGTCACAGGCTCAAACAGCATGGCATTGGCCACCACTTCGGTAAGCGTTGACTGGTTACTCTTAATAAACTCTTGCGGGTAGTTGCGAGTTAAGTGACTGATATTCCAGCTGGCAGTAAATCCATTGGTGGTGATTTCACGCTCGGCTGGGAGCAGGCCCTTAAAACTCGGGTGCGGCCAATCGGCATGGATATTCAGCAGGGTTTGTTCGCCTAATGGCAGGGCACTAATCGACTGAGAGCCGCGCAGCGTCATCGCAAAGTTCACGCTAAAATCACTCGCTTCACCGACTTGGATCCCTTGGTTAAAGCCTTTCTCTAGGCCACCAGTCGTCAAACCTGTGCCCGACATCAGTGAGCCAGAGAGTAAGACTGAATTGCCCGTAACCTCAATTTTTTCTACCTTATCAATTGCTTGATTCGATGATACCCCAAAGACTAAACGGGCATTTTGATTATCGAAGGCGATAAGGTTAGGAATATCGTAACGGTTTAAGCGAAAGTCAGCCTGCCCATTAAGTGCTGCGTTATACACCAGAGATTGATAAATGCCGCGGGTACGGAAATCATGTTTTAGGTCTAAATCGAGGCTGAGTTTTTTCGGCAGGATCACCAGCTCATCTTGATAGGTGCGCTTCACTTCGTGGCGGGTTTTGCCGTCGTTACTGACTTCTTCCTGCATCACAAAATAACTGTAGGGGATCACTAACGCTGGGCCTGAGAGGGTTTGCTGCTCGCCCCATGAGCGACCGATTTCATCGACCACACTGTTGTAAAGCATTTCGCGATCGGACGTCATGTCCATAATGATCCCGAGCGGTAGCAAGGCCACAATCGACAGTATGCCAATGGTTAAGGCCTTTAATAGAGTAGTGTTTTTTGCCGTTCCCTTTGCAGTGGTTGCTGCCCACGGCTCTTGTGTTGACATATCGGTTCCTTGATCACGATTGAGTTTTTTAAGAAGTGCGCGCGCCACTAAATAAATTGCGCCGCCAAACAGCGCCAAACTCAGTAACGTGAGCACCCAGAAAATAATGTTAAACATGGATTTCATTCCCTATGAAATACGCGCGAGTCGCCATTGCATACTGTTGGGCTAACTCGATATTACGGCGGGTATTAAAGCAGATTTGCCCACGGGAGTTGCGGGCAAGTTGCTGATCAATAGTGGCAAAATTATGGCAATCGCCCTGATACGAGCTAAATTTTAGGTCGCTGCTCGGGGCTTTTTGCCAAATTTGGGGTGTTTGGCCTCAAAATCATCTTCCTTGCGGATATGTTTAAGTAGCGTTTCAAGACATTCCTTAAAGATTTCGGTTTCTTCCGAGTAGACGGCGGCATGGTGTGAGAACCATTGGTGTTTTTCACGCTCACGATTATTGGCGTCAGGCCAAATACGTAGCTCATATTCATCGCCAATCACGACAATCGCAAAGTCGACGGCGCCATTGGTAAAAGTAATGCATTGGGGTAGATATACGGGCTGCTCACCTTTGAATAGCTCGTACCAAATGGCTTCGTTACGCCAAGAGACTATGGGCAAAGGCGCTTTGATGGAGCAGCCAATGGAATGATGCTGGTTAAACAGGACGGCCTGAATATCCTCCATGGCAAAAGGTTGTAAATCGCCATTCTTTTCAGCGAGTGAGTACAGCATATTCATCAAAAATGGCAGCTTAGTGCCATTGCCAGTTTTGCGGCCGCAGAGTTTGGCTTCGCGGTAATAGATATTCATTCATCAATCCTTAATGACGGGCTAACCTTGGATGAGCGCGTTGTTCGTCTCAAGGTAAAGCGATAGCCCTTAGTGAGGAAATGGCTTATGTTAACTCAAGTTGCCCGTGAGCTGGCGAATTCGCGTTAAGTTTGCGAAATATCCGACAAAAGTGAGACAACCATCCCTTGGATAATAAGCCGATAATGGCATCAATTTGAGGTGGTTATTCAAGGTTATTGGCCTTTGGAGAGTGCATGTCGAGCCCTTTTTCACCCCGCGAGTGGTTACAGCTAAATATGCAACAGCAAGGTTTACTGCAGCCTCAGGCTTCAGTTAGCGAGCTGATTAGCCGCCTTGGTTATGTGCAAATCGACTCCATCAATGTGGTCGAACGAGCACATCACCATGTATTGCATAGCCGGATGCCGCAGTATCAACCGCAGATGCTAGATACTGCGCTGGCGCAGGGGGAGATTTTTGAATATTGGTCCCATGCGGCGGCCTATCTGCCGATTGCCGACTATCGCTTTAGTTTGCAGCGTAAACAGCTGCTACAAAATGGCGGAAAACATTGGTTTGAGCCAGACGATAAGGTGATGCAGGAAGTGCGTGCCCGCATTCGCGTCGATGGGCCACTTAAAGCCAGTGACTTTGAGCATACTGAAGGTAAAAATGGCGCCTGGTGGGACTGGAAACCCGCCAAAAAGGCGCTAGAGCAGTTGTTTATGCGCGGCGAGCTAATGGTGGTGAGGCGGGAGAAATTTCAAAAGTGCTATGATTTGACGGAACGTGTGTTGCCTAGTCATATCAATACCCAAGCACCGAGCGAGAGCGAATTTGCCCGCCACTTGATTGAGCGTTATCTCGATGCCCATGCCTTTGGCTCAGCGGCACAAATCGCTTATCTGCGCAAAGGTATAAAAGCGCACGTGTCTGAGCAATTAGCCGCTATGCAGTCTCAAGCTGAGTTGGCCAGCTTTAAGGCCGAAGGGCAATGGTATTTTTATCGTCCCGAGCTGCAAATAACCGCTGCGCTACCCAACCGAGTCTGGCTACTCAATCCCTTCGATAATCTATTAATTCAGCGGCAACGATTAAAGCAATGGTTTGATTTTGATTATCAAATTGAAGTCTATGTTCCCGCCGAAAAACGCCAATATGGCTACTACTCCCTCGCGATTCTGTGGCGTGACCGCTTTGTTGGCCGTGTTGATGTGAAAGCCGAGCGGCAAAGCGGTTTATTGCTGTTACAGCAGCTGACCTTAGAAGCTGGATTCGATGGCATGGATGATGACTTCTGTGCGGCATTTGAGGCGGCAGTCACTGAGTATGCGCGCTTTAATGGCTGTAGTCGCTGGAAACTGGTGAAGGCTAACCATAAGGCATTTAAACAAAAATACGCACGGCAGCAGAAGATCTAATCGGGATCTTTACCGTTATCTGGGCGTTTGTCTTTAGTTGGTACATCCATCCAGCGAAAGCACAGGTACAGCAATGCCAAAAAGATCAGTGGCAGGGCGGCATAACCTAAGGATAATGAGCTCTTCTCTCCGCGCGCGAGCCAGTAGCAGGGAATGTACACTAAGGGATAAGCAAGGGTTCCCCAGAGGAAGCTTTTATTCATCAGTCGATAAAACCAATGCACTTTAATCGTGGTTTGGCTGGCAAGTCCCATCAGGCTGGCGAGGACTACAAAGGGATAACTGAGCAGTGGCAGGCCGCCAAGGAGCAATAATCCCCAAAGCAGGTAGTCCTGATAGAAAGTGGTGCTTGTAGTATCCATTGTCTTCTTCCCTGACGATTCGAATTCGAGCGCTTAAGTCTTGGCGCCCACAACTATTCTCACTCGGTAAGCCCTTGCTGCATCTTAAGCCAAAAGCGCTGCTGACAAAGATTGCTAAAGGATTTTTGCTGCGGCGAAATCGCCATATCGGCCGTCACGACGCGATAACTCAGCCAATAATCGGCACAAACCGTGTCTGACTCATCTGTCTGGGTATCTTGCTCGCTTAATAGGCTGACCACAACCCCATTGTCGAAGTGATACAAGGTCAATGATTCGCAAATTTCAGCATTATCGTCCCGATAACTGTGCTGCTCTTGGCTATGGCTTATCACAGAAACCGGGCTTGGATAGCCTTGAATGGCGCGGATATAGCTGGCGAGTTGTTGCATGATTTCCCTAAGTGACTCAATGCTTGAAGTGTTAAAAACAAAAAAGCACAGCTGCGCTATCGCTAACTGTGCTCTTTCAAACATGCATTATAAGTTAGTCCGCGGCGTTCAGCTTTTTCTCAAGCTCGTTAACTTGCGCCTGTAGGGCTTCTAACTTTTCGCGGGTTTTCAGTAGTACATGCTGCTGTACTTCAAATTCTTCACGGGAAACTAGATCTAACTTGAGCAATTGATTTTGCAGCACTTGCTTGCTGCGCTCTTCAAATTCGCCGGCAAATTGCTTCAGGCCGCTGGGCAGGCTATCGCTCAGTTGCTTCGCCATTTCTTCGATTTTCTTGGGGTTAATCATAATCTTGTCCGCCTCTTTACTGAATGGGTGGATTGTAACCTAGTACGTTGGCTTTCAAAAGAAAACCGCCTTGCAAAACCTACGTCTTAAGGGACGTAGGTTTCACTTGGATGCGGTTAGCTGTTGTGGGCTAGCCCGTTAGTATCTTCGTCAAACACAGGTAAAGGTTCGTGTTTTTCAGCAAGATAGGTATAAATTACTGGTAATACAAACAGGGTGAAAATGGTCCCAATCGATAAACCTGCGACAATTACAATACCAATATTAAAGCGTGCTACTGCGCCCGCACCGGAAGCAAACAATAGCGGTAATAGACCCGCAATCATCGCTGCCGTTGTCATCAAAATTGGGCGTAAGCGGATGGTTGCCGCCAGTTTAATCGCCTCAAGTTTAGACAGTCCGCGGTGGAGTTGTTCCTCTTTGGCCACTTCGCACATTAAGATCCCGTGTTTAGTGATAAGACCCACTAAGGTAATTAATCCTACCTGGGTGTAAATATTGATTTTGGCTAAGCCAAACACATGGGTCCACCCGAGTACAATCAAGGCGCCGCTAATTGCCAGAGGCACAGATACTAAGATGACTAATGGATCTTTAAGGCTTTCAAACTGGCTGGCGAGTACTAAGAAAATAATCGCAATCGCCAGCAAGAAGGTGGCATAAAGTGCCGAACCTTCAGTGACAAACTGGCGAGCTTCACCGAGGAAGTCGTAGCTATAACCCTTAGGTAACTCGTTATCACCAATATTTTGCAAAAAGTTGATGGCATCACCAATGGCTACGCCTGGCGCGGCTACACCACCCACAGTCAAGGCATTCATTTGGTTAAAGTGCGGCAGTGAGCGAGGCTCTGCCACCATTTCAATATCAACTAAGCTGGATAGTGGAATGGATTTACCATCGGCGGCTTTAACATAGTAATTAGCTAGCGATTCTGGGTTCGCCCGCAGTTTACGCTCTACCTGTGGGATCACTTCGTAGGAGCGACCATCCAAGTTAATGCGATTCACATAGCCATCACTCATCATAGTGGCGAGTGTGATCCCAATGTCTTGCATAGTAACACCATAGGTCCCTGCTAAATCACGCTTGATATGCAGTTTCATGGTGCCTGAATCAAATTTCAGGTTGATCTCTGAGTACACAAACAAGGGACTCTTTTGCACCTTTTCCAGTACGCCAGTACCGATTTGGAAGAGACTAGCGAAGGAGTTTGATGTGGTAATCACAAACTGAATCGGTAAACCACTCGACGCCCCTGGCAGCTCAGGCATTTGGAAGGTGGTAATCGCCATTCCAGGAATGTGTTTTACTTCTTTAGCAAAAAACTCCTGCATTTGTTTTTGGCTCTTCTCCCGCTCACTCCAAGGCACTAATGGCGCGATCCCGAAGGCTTGGCTGGAACTTGGTACGCCCACGAAGGCGAGTGACGCGGCGGATTCAGGCTGTGCCTTAATCATATCCGTGACTAAGCCCATATTGGCTTGAATGTAGTCCAAGTTGGCAGTTGAAGGCGCCGTGCCCATCATCATTACTACGCCTTTATCTTCGTTGGGCGCCAGTTCCGACGGGATAAACTTAAACAACACTGGCAGTGAAGCGAACACGATAATCGCAAAGGCGACGATCACTGGGCGATGTAACATCACCGCATCGAGCATGTTGCTATAACGGCGAGTTAGACCGGTGAGGAAGTTTTCTACCCCCATTTCGAACCGATTAGGCGTGGTATGGGGTTTGAGAATTTTGGCACACATCATGGGTGACAGTGTCAGCGCTACTATGCCTGAGATAAACACTGAACCTGCGAGTGTAAGGGCAAACTCCTTAAATAATGAGCCGGTGATCCCACCCATTAAGGCAATCGGCGCATAAACTGCGGCGAGGGTTATGGTCATGGAGATCACTGGCACAGCGATTTCGCGGGTACCGATAATCGCGGCTCTAAAGGGCGACTCACCCAGCTTAATATGCCTGTCGACGTTTTCGACCACCACAATCGCATCGTCAACCACCAAACCAATCGCGAGCACCATGGCAAGCAGGGTCATGAGATTGAGCGTAAAACCAAACATCTGCATGATGATGGCAACCCCAATCAGCGAGAGCGGAATGGTTACAATGGGGATCACCACGGCGCGAAGCGAACCTAAGAATAGGGTGATCACCACGATAACAATAATCGCGGCTTCACCAATGGTTTTAACCACTTCTTTAATCGATTCATCAATTGCGAGTGAGGAGTCGTAGAGAATGCTCGAACCAATGGATGGCGGTAAGTTACGCTCGATTTCGGGTAACAGGGCGCGGGTATCTGCTGCGACGTTTAGCGGGTTCGCCGTTGGCGTGACATCAAGGCCGATGACCACGGCTTCTTTGCCATTGGCTAAGGCGCGGTAGATATCGTGGCTCTTTTCGAGGCTAACATCGGCAATATCACCGAGACGGACGACTAAACCGTCCTTACTGCCGATCACTAAGCGTTTTAACTCTTCGATGGTGGCAACTTGAGTGTCTGCGGTGCCGTTAAAAAGGGTGTAAACACCGTTGGTTTGACCCACAGCTGATTGGTAGTTGTTCGCCTGCAATACTTGCATTACATCGCTGGAAGAGAGCTTAAACGCCCCCATTCTGGCGGGATCGAGCCAAATACGCATGGCGTATTTGATACCGCCGTACAAATTCACCTTAGCAACGCCATCAATGGTAAAGAGCTGAGGTTTGACGACGCGCTCAAGGTAATCCGTTAGCTGGCTTGAGTTAATTTGGTCACTAAAAAATGAAATATAAAGCACAGAGGTTTGCGAGCCAGTGGACATTTCGACACTCGGATCTTCAGCCTCTTTGGGCAGTTGCGATCTGACCGAGTTCACCTTGGCGAGAATATCGGCCAAGGCGCCATTGGGATCGGTATTGAGCTTCATATACACAGAGATTTTCGAGGTGCCGAGGAAGCTCTCTGAGGTCATAAAGTCAACGTTATCGGCCTGCGCTAACGCTTGCTCTAACGGTTGAGTAATAAAACCTTGGATTAGATTTGCATCCGCACCGTAATAACTGGTCGATACCGTGACGACGGTATTCGTCATCTTTGGATATTCACGCACTTGCATGCTATTGAGTGCATTAAAGCCTAACAGCAGCAAGAGAAAGCTGATTGAGGCGGCGAGTACGGGTCGCCTAATAAAGATATCTGTAAAGCGCATTATCTTGCTCCTATTACAGCTTTGGCATAGTGTCGGAGTGGGTCAGGGCTTGGTCTTCAACAACTGTCACTTTACTGTTGTTACTGAGGCGAATTTGCCCCGAGGTGACAATGCGATCTCCCGCTTTTAACGCGCCACTCACTAGTGCGTTATTGCCGTTACGCTCTAATACCGTCAGGTTGATTTGCTCGACTCTAGCCAGTTTTTTACCGTTTTCCTCGACCTCTTTGATGAGGTAAATAGAGTTACCATAAAGGGTAAAGTTGATGGCCGTTTGTGGCAGTACAAACTGGTTATCTAGTTCAGGTAACAGGATGGAGACTCGGGCAAACATACCGCTACGCAGTTTGGCGTTATCGTTCGGAATGCGTGCTTGCACTTGGATCAGACCGCTTTGGTAAAACACGGCGGGTTCAATCGCGGCAATTTCACCTTCGAAGGGTTGCTCAGGATAAGAATCCACAAACACATGGATTTTTTGGCCTACAGCAATGCGAGGTAATTGGGTTTGCGGAATGGTAAAGCGGATTTTCATTGTGCTGATATCTTCAAGGCGCACAATATCGGTACCAGGCTGAAGATATTCACCTAAGTTAATGTTACGAATACCCACTAAACCACTGAAAGGCGCACTGATTTCACGGCGCTCGATAGTGGCTTTTAAGCTTTCAATATCCGCCTGTAAGGCCAGATATTTAGATTCACTATTGTCTAAATCCTGTTTAGAGACTGACTTTTGCGCATAGAGTTTTGATAGGCGTTTAAAGTCGGCTTCAGCGGCGGGCAGTTGTACCATTTTGCTTTTAAGGTTGGCTCTTTCGACTTTTGCATCGAGTTCGGCCAGTAGTTGGCCTTTTTCCACTCGGCTACCGTTTTCAAAATTAATGCTGGTGACGCGTCCTGCTAATTCGTTGGAGATGGTTACCCCTTGATGCGGCTCAACAAAGCCAATCGCATCAATTGTGGGTTGCCACTTTTGCATATCTAATGTCATGGCTGTTACAGGAAACTCAGCCTCTGGCATATTGGCGATTGCCTCGGCGATTTTACTTTTTACCATCAGGTTAAAGCCGATCACTGAGCCAAAGGCAAGTACAGCGATCGCTAGCATACTTAGAGTCCATTTTTTCATGGTGCTAAAGATTCCTAAAGTTAAGTTAATTCGTCACAGAAATTGCCTGAAGGCAAAGCTCACATGCCTGCTGGATCTCTGTATCTGTACATTGCAAATGGCCGCGGCGAAGGCGTTTACCTATCGCAACAGCCGGCTCAAAGGCGATAGAAAATAACAAGGCATTATTCAATGGTTGGATGACGCCTTGATCTTTCGCCTGCTCAAATAGTTGATGTAACTGCTGGAAAATCTCCCTTTCAAAGGCTTGATGCTCAGGCGCATCGACACCTGGAAGGTGGGAATACTGTGCAAAGCTTAAATTTGCATGGGATTGCTTACGCCCCAGTGCCACAATGTTGAACCATAGGCGGCGAAATTTTTGGTCAAAGCTACCTTCATTAATGTTTTCAAGCAACTTGCTGGCAATTTGTTGTAATACGTCTTTACGCAGTTCAATGATCAAATCTTCTTTGTCTTTAAAGTAGCGATAAATCGTACCTGCAGCGACTCCTGCATCTGCGGCAAGCTTTTGCATTGAAAGATTATGTAATCCCTCTGTCGCAATAATTTTTTCGGCGGAGCGGAGTATTAAGTCGCGTTTACTATCCATTCAATTTCCAATATTTATACGGATGAATGAACGTTCATTCATGGTGATTTTAATCGTTGAAATTGACCTTAGCAACAAGTTAGCTCAAAAAATGGTAAAAGTGTGATTTAAGAAATTTATTTTGTAATAAGCTTGCCTGCACACTGATTGCAGCATATTTGACTGGTTTTTAGGATGTCATATTCAAATGCTTACTCATTTGAAGAGACGAGTCATTTCTATTGTTTGCTCAATTGATATCTGGGGATTTATTGGCCTTAAAACCTTAGCTTCTGCTATGATCCCATCCCCCTTCTGAAGACTTGTTTGGATATTGCGCGAAGATGAAACTCAATCCTGCCCAAAATGATGCTGTTCATTATGTTTCGGGTCCCTGCTTAGTGTTAGCGGGCGCGGGCAGTGGCAAAACACGCGTAATTATCAACAAGATTGCCTACCTAGTGCAAAAGTGTGGCTACAATGCGCGCAATATCGCGGCGGTAACCTTTACCAACAAAGCCGCGCGCGAGATGAAGGAGCGGGTCGCACAGTCTATGGGGCGCAAAGAGGCTAGAGGGTTGTGGATTTCGACCTTCCACACACTCGGACTTGAGATTGTAAAACGTGAGCATAAAGTGCTGGGATTAAAGCCAGGATTCTCGTTATTCGATGATCAAGACACGCTTGCGCTCCTCAAAGAACTGACTCAAAAAGAATTACAGGAAGATAAGGACCTACTCAAAGCCCTCGCGGGGGCGATTTCCAACTGGAAGGGGGGGCTGATTATTCCCGACCAGGCGCGCAAGCTGGCAAAGGATGAACAGCAACAGTTGTTTGCCATGTTGTATCAGCGTTATGCCCAGCATATGAAAGCCTACAACGCTTTGGATTTTGATGACTTAATTCTGCTGCCGACCCTATTACTGCGCCATCATGAAGAAGTGCGTACACGCTGGCAAACCAAGATCCAATACCTGCTGGTGGACGAATATCAGGATACCAACACTTCCCAGTATGAAATGGTTAAGTTACTGGTGGGCGAGCGCGCGCGTTTTACCGTGGTGGGGGACGACGACCAATCCATCTATTCATGGCGCGGGGCTAAACCGCAGAACTTAGTGCTGTTGGGCAAAGATTTTCCCAAGCTTAAGCTCATTAAACTCGAACAGAATTATCGTTCTAGCCAGCGAATTTTGCGGGCGGCTAACATCCTTATCGCCAACAATCCCCATGTGTATGATAAGTCGTTATTTAGCGAACTGGCTTATGGTGAGCCGATGCGGGTGCTGTTTGCCGCCAATGAGGAGCAAGAAGCAGAGCGTGTTGTGGCCGAAATCATTCGCCACAAGTTTGTCGGTCGCACCCAATTTGGTGATTACGCGATTCTGTATCGGGGTAACCACCAGTCTCGCCTGCTCGAACGGGCATTGATGACTAACCGTATCCCTTACAAGCTAAGCGGCGGCACCTCGTTTTTTGCCCGTGCAGAGATTAAAGACATCATGGGCTACCTTAAATTGGTGGTAAATCCCGATGATGATAACGCCTTTTTGCGGGTGGTTAACTTACCTAAACGGGGTATAGGTCCATCCACCTTGGAGCGTTTGGGTAACTTTGCCAACGAGAAACATATCTCCATGTTCGAGGCGATTTTTGATCCTGATCTGAATCATCATTTACCGCCTAATGCCATGTCGGCCTTGTATCAATTTGGTCGCTTTATTGTCGATACGGGTGAGCACGCCGAACGAGGCGAACCGGTTGAAGCCGTAAAACAGTTGATCCGTAAGATTAATTACGAAGACTATTTATACGAGACCAGTACCAGTGCTAAGGCCGCCGAGATGCGGATGAAAAATATCTCCGAGCTGTATCGCTGGGTGACGGAAATGCTCTCTGGGGATGAATTAGATGAACCTATGACCTTGCCGGAAGTGGTTAACCGCCTAACGCTTAGAGATATGATGGAGCGTAACAGCGAAGATGAAGGCGGCGATCAGGTGCAGCTAATGACGCTGCATGCGTCTAAAGGGCTGGAATTCCCCTATGTGTTTATGGTGGGAGTTGAGGAGCGCATTTTGCCGCATCAAACCAGCATAGATGAAGATAACGTCGACGAAGAGCGTCGTCTGGCGTATGTGGGGATTACGCGTGCCCAGCGCGAGCTGTGGTTTACCCTCTGCCGTGAGCGTCGCCAGTTTGGTGAAACCATGCGCTGCGAGCCGAGCCGTTTTCTGCATGAGTTACCGCAGGATGACCTTATTTGGGAGAACCGTAAACCGCAGCAAACCGAGCAGGAGCGCATGCAGACTGGCCGCAGCCATATCTCAAATTTAAGGGATATGTTTAAAAAGCAGTAATCACAAGATTCATCATGTGATTACTGCATTCAGGCACAGACCTGTTGTGTGGTGTCTGACAATAAAAAAGGTGAGGCTAAGGCACCGCCTTGGCCAAAGCGATAACCTAATGCGTGGAAGATTTTTATCTGCTCGGCGGATTGTAGCCCGTCGACAAAGGTTTGTAAGTCTAAGGTCGAAGCCGCTTTCTGGTAAGCCGACATCAGCTTAATGTGTTGCTCATCCTGCAATTGTTTGGTGATGTTGGCATCGAGCTTTAAGCCCTTAATGGGTAAGAATAACAAGCTATTTAATGAGCTGTGGCCACTGCCGTAGTGGCTGATCCCCAAGTTCACGTCCAGCTTTTTCAACAACTCAAAGCCATTAATGTGATTCTCTGTTTCCAGCACTAATGCCTTTTCATTAAAAAACAGCCATAGCTGTGGCAGTGCAAGCTTAGTCTGCTTTAGGGCGTTTTTGAGTCCACGTAGCGCGTGCTTATGCTTTAGATGTTGGCTCGACAGCATAAGGTGTAATTCAACTTTATCCCCTTGGTTGGCAAGTAGTTGATGATAACTCTTATCCAGCAAGCTAATCGTATACTTATCCAGTTCGACCATCAGGTTCGCTTGTTCGGCTAACTGGCTGAGGATCTCCTGTGGAATGGTGCCCCACTGTGGATGTTCCCAAGTCAAACGGCATTCTAAAGCTTGGGTTTGCTGTGTCTGTAAATCGACAATCGGCCAAAACTGCAGTTGTAACTCACCGGTTTGCAATGCCTGCTTAAAATCATTTTCGAAGGCAATGTCCTGCATCTTTTGCTGGGAGGCGCTATCGTCGAAGATAACATAACAGCCTTTGCCATTCGCCTTGGCTTGGTACATGGCAGTGTCGGCATTACGTAGCATGGATTCACTGGTATCTAGCTTATTGCCACTGATGGTGATGCCTATACTGGCGCCCGAATGAAACTCGATTGCCCCTAAGGTATAGGAGAGTGAGATTTTTTGAATTACTCGCTCGGCAACATCACGGGCATCGTTAATACCATTAATGCTATCGAGCAGGATAACAAACTCATCGCCACCAAGTCTGGCTAAGGTATCGTTACTGCGAATACAGGCGCGTAGGCGGGTAGCGGTTTCAATTAAGAACCTATCCCCCTCTAAATGCCCCATAGTGTCGTTAATTTGCTTAAAGCGGTCGAGGTCGATAAAGAGCAGCGCAAACTGCTCTAGGCTATGGCGCCGTACGTGCTTTATGGCTTGGTTGAGTCGCTCCATAAACATGGCGCGATTCGGTAGCCCTGTGAGCGCATCGTGCTTGGCATCATGCACTAGCTTGGCTTCCATATTGCGGCGTTGGCGGATTTCTTTTTCAAGATCCTTATTCAACTCGGCAAGAGCCGTGGTGCGGGCCGCGACTTTTTCTTCTAATTCTTCATAGCTGCGGCGCAAAGATTCTGCTGTTAGCTTTTTCTCGATGGCCGCACCGATATGCTGGGACACAAAAGTCAGCAATTCCAAATCTTTAGTTTGGTAGTTTTGGGTCATGCTGAAGCTGTAAATGGTCAAGGCGCCACGCACTTCATCATGGATAAACAGTGGAATACCTATCCATTGATGCATTGTTTGGGTGTGGTTTAGTGCGGGGGCTTTAGCGTAAAGTTCGCCAGAGCTGATTAAGTCATTGATATCATTTTGGTCGAGTAATAATGGGCGCTTATGTTTAAGCACATACTCGGTCAATCCATCCTGCAAGGGCCTTGAACCTGGATGTTGGTTACCCAATTGCGACACGTAAAACGGGAAGGTTAAGTGTGTGCCTTCTTCATTCAGCAGAGCGATATAACAGTTATTGGCTGGGATAAGATGGCGAATCACATTATGCAGCTGGGCATAGAAGTCAGGGTTATCCGAGCCTGAGCTTGCAAGCTCTGCAATCTCAAATAACGACTTTTGCAACCGCTCGGCTCTGCGGCGCTCATACACTTCTTGCTTGAGTTTATCGTAGGCTTGGCTGAGTTCCTTAGTGCGTTGCTGAATGGCTTGTTCTAGTTGTTCTTGATGTTTAAGCCTTTCCATCACGCCGGCAATGTGATGGCAAATAAAGGTCATTAACTCGACCTCGATATCGCCGTAACTCACATTGGTATCATAGGTTTGGACTACGAGTACCGCGGTCACTATGCCTTCATGTTTAATGGGAACGCCTAGCCACAGGTGACATGGTGAGCCGAGATTGACTATCTCGCCCGCTTGAACCAGTTCGTCAACTTTAGCCTCATCGCACAATACGGTTTCGCCGGTGCGAAAGACATAGCCCGTTAAGCCCTGTTGTAGCAGTATGGATAGCGATTGCTCGGGATAGAGTTGGGCGGGGTGGGCGTCTTTTTCATCGGCGAAGAAGGGAACCGAAATGTCCCCGCTATTCACATCTAGAGTGGCAATAAAAAAATTATCGGCAGAGATCAGTTGCTTTAGGTGGTGATGCACACCTAGATAGAATTCTTCGAGGGAAGGAACCTGAGTCGCAATATGGGATAATTCGAGTAACGCATTTTGAACGACTTCGGCACGCTTATACTTATGCGCCAAATATTTGAGGCGATTAAGTCTCTTTTTTAAGCGTTCAACCTCATGAGCTCGAGGCGGGGTAGTTCCATCTTCATCCCTAAACATGATACTCACTAATCAGTTCTGCGTTAATTGTTTACCAAACGTTATAATTAACATGAAATACCGTAACATCCAAGCCATATTTACGATGGTGTTTCGTTGAAAAAGCATGCGAATGTATCAAAACTTGAGCAGTCAGTAAAAAAAGTGCAAAACAGCTATAGACTCAAAGGCTATTTGTCCATACTATATGCGGCGCTAACCAAGGCGAGCGCCCATAGCTCAGCTGGATAGAGCGCACCCCTCCGGAGGGTGAGGCCGAAGGTTCGAATCCTTTTGGGCGCACCATTTCTCCGAATGAGTTGTGAGCTTGAAGGTTAGCAGTAAAGTGAAAGTCAGTGGTGATTGTAGCTCAGTTGGTAGAGTCCCGGATTGTGATTCCGGTTGTCGTGGGTTCGAGCCCCATCAGTCACCCCATTTCATTTACATCTCGGTGATTAGCGCAGTCCGGTAGCGCATCTGGTTTGGGACCAGAGGGTCAGAGGTTCGAATCCTCTATCACCGACCACATTCTTCGCATAACTAGCGCGCTTGATTTTTCAGGCAAATAGTTAACAGTTACGGTGATTAGCGCAGTCCGGTAGCGCATCTGGTTTGGGACCAGAGGGTCAGAGGTTCGAATCCTCTATCACCGACCAATTACATTGAAGCCTCAGAATTCCTTAGGAATCACTGGGGCTTTTTTGTATCTGTCTCTCTGCTGTATACCTCTGTTTAAGCCTTGCGAGCAGTCGTTATTGCACTTCATAGTTTGTGATGCCCCAAGCGATTCTCCCCGCTCAAATAATTAAGGCTCCCGTAGGAGCCTTAATACAAAGATATTCGACTTAGTCGATATTCTCTGGCGGAACGATAAAGCCTTGATAGGCGTCAGTTTTAAGCTCATCAAAGCGTTCTAACTGCGCTTTTTCTTGGATACCTGTCACTATCACCTGAATATCCAATCCTTTGGCGACATTGATAATGGCGCGGCAGAGCTCGCTATTATGTGAGGCCTCGTCATAGTAGGAGAAGGATTGGTCGAGCTTGACGTAACTTGGTCTGAGCTCTTGAAGGTACGACATTGAGCCAAATTGGCGACCAAAGTGGTCGATACCAAATTTAGCGCCATTATCACGAATAATATTGCATAACAGCACACAGGACTCTAAATCGCTGTAGACACCTGCCTCGGGGATTTCAAAACAGATACGCTCGACCTGTGGCATGCTGCGCAGGAAGTGATTGAGCCAGTCATGGAACAGGGTATCACTAATACTCTGATGCGTCAGGTTGATTGCCAGTGGCTCATAGTTACGCTCAAGTAGTTTTTGCTCATACACAGTCTCAATCAGGCACTTATCGAGCAGAGAGCCGAGTGATAGCAGTTCAATATAGGGCATAAACTGGCCAGCGTGGGCCACCTTATCACCCAACTCAAGTTGACAGTAAAGCTCTCGCTGGGCGACACCATCACCATTACAAAACTGGATAGGCTGCCAACGGAACTTAAACTTCTTATTGCTGATGGCATGGCTTAAGTTGTCGCGCCACTGTTCACGGGTAAACAGCTGTTGCTCTGTTGTTTCGAACCAATGGAAGGATTTATGTTCCTTCAGGGCTTTTTGCAGCGCGTTATCCGCCTGCGCCAGAATGTCTGACACCTTCATCTGACCAATGCGTTCAGCGACACCGATGGCAAAGTTCTCATTGGGCTTACAGCCTGCTTTAGATATTTCTTGGTTGATGGTGCGGATCAGGGTTTGCAGGTACTTACTGATTTGGTCGTGTTCGACATCGGTAACGAGGAAAGCAAATTCAAACGCGGCAATACGCGCTATCACGGATGGGGTGATCTCATTGAGTTGCTGAACCAGTTTTTCGGCTAATAGGCGAATGGTTTCATCCCGAACTTGATAGCCATATTTGCTGTGTACTTCTTCGAGCCAGTCGAGCTTAGCTAAGAATAGGGCACCACTGCTCGGTTCGCTTAGCCAACCATTGAGGCGACTGACCACATATTGGCGATTAGGCAGCCCAGAGGCGGGATCGGTGAGGTTCTTTTTGCGTAAAGAGCCGACTTCTTCATCGAGTGATTGGAACAATTGCTTGAGCTGGGCTGACATGCTGTTGAATGCGGTAACCAAGTCCTTGAGTTCAGTGGTTTTAGGCAGCGGCATATCGGGGCCAAACTGGCGGGCGGCAATCTTTTTGGCATGATCAGATAAGGCATGCAGTGGTTTTAAGATCCAGGTTAAGCCTAATCTCGCGGTAAAAATGGCGACTAAAAAGAGTAATGAGAAGGCGATAATGGTATTAGACATAATTCGCCACAATTCATGGTAACCAAAACCTGGGTGCGCGGTAATTTCTAGCTGAGCGAGCTGTAACCATCCTGAGGTGATAGTGCTTTCTTTTTTGATGGTTTTAAATAGATTGAGATTGATGAACCATTGAGGCACGTCTTCAATTTTGAGTGGGTTGTTCCATTCTTGTTGTTTGCCATCAACCATCCAGGTCAGCTTAATGTTTTTGTAATAGCCGCCCTCAAATATCACATTAACTAAGGTTTCGGCTGCGGCGGTATCGCCTGCTTGCAGTGCTGGAGTAAGCATGAGTCCAAGCGAGGTACTGGTATTGTTTAGATCCGATTCCATTTGCTTGGTCAAAAAGCTTTGTGTCTCAGTAAATTGCACATAGCCAAGGCTTGCAACAACCAGCAAGAACAGGCTAAAAAGCAGCGAATATATCTGTCTAAACAGTGTCATCTTTGGTGCTACTCCAGTTTTAATTTGGGCTGCCTGAGTCGGTCAACCCCTAACCTATGGTTAAGGTCATTCCATTTTTCGAGTCGTGTCGACGAGCCTGCTAACACACCTCGTCCCTGTTCTTTATTTAGCCATAACTGTTTACCGTTAAAGCTGTAAACAGGGATGAGATCTTTACGCTGAGTCGCAGGTTTAATGACATGGTCTAGGTTATCGAGAACTAAAGGGACTGACGAAGGGGTGTCATAGTAAGCCAACACCATATGATACTGATTCACGCTCGTGGCCTTAACCATAGTGATCCGCATCTTATCTTCGGGCACACCTAATTGGAGTAGCGTGAAATATTTGGCAATGGAAAAGTCCTCACAGTCGCCACCATTTACGCCAATAAACTCCATTGGAGTCGCCCAGTAGTTTGATTCTCCCCATAACTTGATGTCATCGACGAAGCGGAATAAGTTAAAAAAGTTGTTCACTTTTAAAAGTTTATCTTTTTCGTCGAGCGTGCTGGCCTCTGCCACCACTTTAAACCAAGCTCTTGCACGCATACCCGCGCGCTCACCATAACGCTTCTCCAGCGTTGAGGTAATTTTGGCTTCATCCAGCTTTTGGGTCGGGCTGGCATATAAACAGCCGACCGCAAGCGCAGACGCGATTAGGCTTAAGCGACAGGCCCGCAAAAACGAATTGTAATCCCTTAGCCTGCCGTTCATAGCCTAGTCTGTTAGCCTTTATTTAGTGGGTTCATCGACAGAGTAAATCGTCCATTTCATATCTGTCGTCGTATCATCACCGGTCACTTCCGCGACTACGCGGCGGTTACGGGTTTCAGCATCAGGCGTATGCTCGAGTACCAATGGACGGCTAGAGCCGTAGCCAATGGCTGTGAGTCTAGATCTGTCGATGCTGAAACGGTCTGCTAGCACCGCGGTGACGGCATCAGCACGTTCTTGAGAAAGTACGGCGTTTCTTTCATCTGTCCCAGTGCGGCTAGTGTGACCTTCGATAGTCACTTTAGTCGTGGGATATTGACGTAAAAACATCGCAATTTCTTCAATCTGTGGATAGTACTCTGGTGCAATATAAGCTGAGTCGTTTGGAAATAATACATTGATTTCCTTACGCTCATTAATTGCTTTTATTTGACCGCAGCCATAATTATCCGTACCAGCGCCTTTGGCGGTGTCGTTGCAACGCTCACGCGCTTCAATCACGCCATCACCATCCTTGTCGGACAGATCATAGGCCTGAGTCGTGGTCATTTCTTCAATATTAACGGTATCCCGCATGGAACAACCAGCTAAAAGTGCCACGCTCATAAATAGGATTACGGTTTTCATTGGTTAGCTCCTCCCTCGTAGTTGCGTTCACCACGCCATGCTTCTGGGCGAGTGACTTTTAAGGAGTCAAGCAAACGTCCAGTAGAGTTGAGTACGCGATATTTAGCAATGATTTCATCGTATTCGGCTTGTAAGTAATCTTTACGTGCCTCAAACAGCTCGTTTTCGGTATCGAGTAAGTCGAGTAAACTGCGTTGACCCAAGTTAAACTGTTGGGCGTAGGCAGATTGGGTATCTTTTGCAGCCATCACATGGTCGCGGATATATTGTTTCTGTGGGGCCAGCATTTCATAGGCGTTCCACGCTAAGTTCACGCCTTCAACCACTTCACGCTGCGCGCGTTGACGGATTTCTTTGGCCTCACCTAACTTGTAGGCTGTTTCTTTTTCGCGGGCGAGATCTTTACCGCCAGCGAACAGGTTGTATCTCACTCTCACCATAGCAACCAGATCGTTGTTGTAACCGCCAACGTTTTGGCTGGCTAACGCGCTAACGCCGTCTTCACCGCCCACATCGTTGTTCCAGTTACCATTTAACTCTAACGAGACTTGTGGATAATAACTTGCTTGCACCGACGAACGTTCGTTCTCGGCGGCGCGAATATCATTGGCTGCGGATTTTAAAATCGGGTGGTTTTCCTGCGCGTCGGTAAGGCCCGAGTTAAGATCTTTCGGCAGTAAATCTGCATCCGGTACGGGTTGGATCAAATCAACAGGATCAGCCGCGATCACACGAATAAATTGTGCTTTGGCATCGAGTAGATTATTACGTGCAGAAATGACGTTCGCATTGGCACGGGCGAGACGACCGGTAATTTGTGAGAGATCCGCAGTCGAGCCTAAACCTGAATCGGTACGTTGTTTGATTTGCTCATAAATATCTTTGTGGCTGTTGAGGTTTTTCTCAGCCAATTTGAGCACCTCATCGGTGCGCAGATAGTTGAGGTAGACCTTACTGACATCAAGTGCCATGTCTTCTGCTGCGGCAAGAAGCGCCCACTGGTCTGCACTGGCTTCAAAGCTATAACGGTCAACTTCACTGCTGGTATAAAAACCATCGAATAGCATTTGTTTAAGGCTAATACCAAATTCACCACGGTTTAGCTCAGCAACACCATTGCTATCAACATCGCCGACATTTTTGCGTCTGCGGGTTGAGACACTATCGGTTTGCTCATAGCCATAACCACCAGTGATATCTACTGTAGGCATATAACCAGCAATAGCTTGATTCACTTGCTCTTCTCTAGCTTTAAAGCGATTAAAAGCCACACGTAGATCTGGGTTGGTATCGAGTGTATGCGCAACCGCTTGCTCTAACGTTTGGCTTTGAGCTGATAGTGGAAGCAAGATAGCTGATAACAACACAGCTATTTTTGAACATTGAAATTGTCGTCTTACTAAAGTCTTCATTGCAAACCTCCCGGTTTATAACAGGCTTAACGCTCTCTGAGCGCTGTGTCCTTAGCCCTTAAAATTGGATTTAAAATGTACTCAAGAATGGATCTTTGTCCGGTTATGACATCAACGGTCGTTAACATCCCCGGTATAATTGGCATCTGCGTGCCATCGTCTTTGATTAAACTTGATTCTTCGGTTCTCACCTTTATAAGGTAGAAGCTATTTCCCTCATCGTCCTGTGATGTATCGGCACTAATATGTTCGACTGTACCTTTAAGACCCCCGTAACGAGTAAAATCATATGCCGTTACCTTAACGACTGCAGGTAAACCTGTGTGTAAAAACGCAATATCCTTAGGAAGGATTTTGGTTTCTATCAATAGTTGATCTTCGGATGGGACAATTTCAATAATATCAACACCCGGTTGGACAACTCCTCCTAACGTATTGATATGCACAGTTTTGATCGTGCCATTTACCGGCGATGTAATCACCGCTTTGCTTACCTTATCCTGGGCACCAACTTGGGCTTCGTTCATTCTTGATAATCGAGTTTGTGTTTCGTTTAGCTGTGCACGAAGGTCTGCGGCATAAACAAACACCGCCTCACGGCGTTTTAATATGGCTTCATCTAATGCTGCTTTCAGTTTTGGTCTAAGCAGTCTCAATGAGTTTAATTCCCCTTGGGCATCGTTCACTGCGCGTTCGAGTTTAAGTAATTCAACTTCGGGCACAATCCCTTTTTTAGCCAGAGGCCTCGTAAGCTCTAACTCCCTAGAAATCAACTGCATACTGGTTGTTAAGGTCGTAGTTTTTGAGGCAAGGTCATCGATTTCTTGTTGTCTTTGTTGTATCTGACGAACCAGAATCTCCAGTTGGTTGCTCAGATTGTCTAAGCGCCCATTATATTCTTCTTGCTGCCTCCTAACTAATGCAGGCTCTGCTTCTGTAATGCTATCGGGGAATACCAAAGCTTTTTTGGTTATTTTTACTTGCTCACGCCAGTCAGAAGTCATATCAGAGATTAGAATGCTATCTAATTCTGCGCGCATGCGAATTGCATTCGTTTTTAAACCTAAAACCTCTTGCTCCTGTTGAGCAAAGTCAGAACGAAAACGTGTATCATCAATCCTAACAAGGGGTTGCCCTTTAGTGACAATATCCCCTTCTCTCACAAAGAGTTCTTGCATGATACCGCCGTCGAGACTTTGAATGACTTGAACTTGAGAAGAAGGGATAACTTTCCCAGAACCCGTTGTCACCTTATCGAGTTTGGCAAAACCTGCCCATAACAAAAAACAGGCGACCATGGCAGCTAAAGCCCAAATAATTAATCTGTGCCCACTAGGAGCATCAGTCATAATTGCGCCATAAACATCATCGACCATATCTAAATCATTTGCCGTGAGGTGTTTGCTCATTTTCTGGCGCCTCCATTAACTAGGCCAAAATTGAGTTTTTCTAACACTTCGGCTTTAGGACCGTCGGCAACCACATGGCCGCGTTCCAGCACAATAATTCGGTCAACCAATTGTAATAAATGCATTTTATGAGTGATTAGTAGCAAGGTTCTATCCTTGCTAACATTTTGCATTGAGCGGATAAATTGTTGTTCCGCTCGGGCATCCAAACTGGCTGTAGGTTCATCCATTAACAGCACTGGCGGGTCGTTCAGTGTCGCACGGGCAAGGGCTACGGTTTGTCGTTGGCCGCGACTAAGAGACATACCTCCTTCACCAACCTGCTGATCTAGCCCTTCTGCTTCCATGTGAGTGAACTGACTCACTCCTGAAAGTTGTACCGCACGGATCAGTTGATGCTCAGTCACTTGGCGAGTACCAAATAGAATGTTGTCCCTGATTGTTCCATGGAATAGGGTGACATCTTGAGGTAAGTAGCCAAAGTTACGGCGCAAATCACTGGGATGGATTTGGGCAGAGTCGACACCGTCGTACCGCAGGCTGCCTGTTGTGGGTTGGAAGAGTCCAACCAGAAGTTTAGCTAAAGTACTTTTACCTGAACCATTGCGGCCAATAATTGCAACTCGCTCACCAGGATTAATCGTTAATGTGAGCGGATGAAGTACCGGTTTTTCAGAGCCAGGATAACTGAAGCCAACATGATCAGCGTTAATTTTCCCGATTAACCGCAACTTACTCACCAGATGACCTTTATTTTCAAATTCATCTTCTTGGGTCATAAGTTCGTTGAGCTGTCGTAGAGCACTGGCGGTGTGATTGGCGCGTGTTAACAATCCCGCGAGTTGCGCCATTGGAGCTATCGCCCTACTTGATAACATCACAGCCGCAATAATGCCGCCCATGGAAATTGCATTATCCGACACACGGTAAACACCTAAAATTACCACGCAGACCACGGTAAATTGCACGATAAAGTTAGCGAAATTCGAGACTGAATTTGAGAGCTTTTTCGAGCGCAATTGCCAGTTAGCACTATGGCCAATCATCTGTTGCCAGCTTTTTTGCACAATTCCTTCTGCTCCGTTAGCCTTAATCGATTCAAGTGCAGAGAGACTTTCAATCAAATGTCCATGTTTTAAGCTGGAGAATTTATTACCTTCTTCGATAGCCGCTTTTAACTTGGGCTGTGTATACAGCGTAAAACCAAGAATGATCAAGCCTCCAACAACTGGAATAACGGCTAAATCCCCTGAAACGATATAAATGACAATCAAGAAAAATAATGCAAAAGGAAGATCAACTAAGGTTGTAATAGTCGCAGAGGTTAATATTTCCCGAATACTATCAAACTCCCCAAGTTGTTTTGCCATGCCTCCAACACTCGGAGAGCGTTTTTCTAATGGAATCCCAATTGCCTTCGCAAATAGACGAGATGAAACAATGATATCTACCTTTTTACCTGCCACATCAATTAAATAGCTTCTTAGTTGACGCATAACAAGGTCAAATAAATACGCAATGGATGCACCAATTGCTAATACCCAAAGTGAATCAAATGCAAGGTTAGGTACGACTTTATCGTACACATTCATGATAAACAGCGGAGAAACCAACGCGAAAATATTCACGAGAATCGAGGCAATTAAGGCATCACGGTAAATGGGGGCTGAGTCCTTGAGAGTTTGGACTAACCAGTGGGTTTTGTTGTCGTGTAAATAGACATCGAACCCCATGTCCCCACGATATTCTTGTTTAACGAGAAATAGATAGCCAACATACAGAGTTTCAAGCGATTCTATTGTGAGTATTTCCTCGCCCCCTGTCTCGGGCATTTGAATGACAGCTCGATCGGATTCGATGTCAAACTCCCGCAAAACACAGGCTTTTTTATCCTTTAATAATAAGATGCAGGGTAGCAGTATTGGCGATATCTCATTTAAACCTTTACGAGATAATTTTGCCGCTAATCCTGCGCGTGATGCTGCTTGAGGGAGCAGATCGGGTGTTAGTACCGCTCCAGACAAAGGCAAGCCTGCCGCAAGTGAATCACTTGAGCATGGATTCCCAAAATGTTCAGTAAGGAGCACTAAACAATCTAACAGTGGGTCTACTATTACTCGCTGTGAAGCGGAAATAGTCCACTGTTCAACTTTTTCAGAAGCTGTAACAGGCACCTCTTATCTATCCTTTGATTTTTATTTGATTATCAGAAGTATCGGTCATGATGGCCTATATTTCTATAGGCCATCCGAACTGATTTTATTAAGGAATCATAGTGCCATTATTATGAGGGTCTATCAGTGGCGTCACTCCTTGTGGTGCATCTGGTGTCACGGGCGCTGCATCGATAATGAGTGGGCCATTACCATTAGTACCAAGTAATCCATTGATAATCCCTGCATTATCTGTCGCACCATATTGGCTATAGAGATTAACCCCATCGAGCACGATATGCTGATCAAATACACCATCCTTGTTAGCATCGATATCGATAACGGTAGAACCATTGCTATCTAAGCTAAAGTTCAGATAGCTTTCTAACGTGCCAGCCGTTTCTCCTTGGAGTAAATCACTCAGATCGAGCTTATCTTCACTCACATTGAAGTCCATGATGTGGTCTGTGCCTTTGTCAGCATCCGCATAGCGCCATACGAAGGTATCATTACCACTATCACCACGTAGGACATCATCACCAAGGCCACCGATCAGAGTGTCGTTACCTGCACCGCCAATCAGAGTATCGTTACCTGCACCGCCAATCAAAGTATCGTTACCATTGCCACCATAGAGAGTATCTTTACCAGCACCTCCATCCAAATAATCATTGCCGCCCTGACCGAATAGAATGTCATTACCAGCACCACCCAAAATGATGTCTGCTTTGTCGTTTGCACCAGATTGGTCAAACTCGTCACTATGTTCACTGATGTATCTGTGAACTTGGGCATCACTAGCATCAGCTATACCTAGCTTATCGGCAACGTAGGCTTTAATAGCGGCGAAGCCTTGGCCACTAATGCCAGTAAAGTGTATCGCATCACCAAAGATGACATCATCTCCAGCACCACCATCAAAACGATCTGCGCCTGGTATGGCGTTAACTTGGTCGCCAAGAATTGCATCGGCTAGATCATCAGCATCAACATTCGTTTGAACATTATCATCAGAGTCATAAGGTAATAGGTCATCCTCATCGATGTTCGAACCCATGCCGATGGCTTGAACCGTGACGCCTAGGCTTGAGAGCAATGCAAAGCCTGCTTGGGAATTTGATATAGTATCCGCGCTGGAGTCTCTACCATTACCAGCTAAAGCATAGTACTGATAGTTACCTTGGGCATCGGGTCGCATTGCTCCAACAGGGCTCCGGCTCACGCTGTTGAAGACGTCTACGCTGAAAACATTACCATTTTCGTCAATCACCACATGTCCGTTAACTGTATAGACTTGGCCGAATACGTAGCCACTGCCGATGAGTTGTGACAAGCTACGATCATTATTGCTCCCCCAAGTGTCGTATACCAGTGGGTTACCACCAGGAACAGCATTGTAGTAGGTTGGTTTGCCGTCGGTAATAAAGAAGGCAAGATTAGTCGCCCCACTATTATTTTGGGCATCACCATTGGCGAACCAGTTGGCCGTAGTTGTGAATACATCCTCATAGTTGGTGCCGCCGCCGCTGCTCATATCATCTAAGGCATCTTGAAGAATATCTAATGCATTGGGGTCACTAAGATCTACACTGATGCTGCCCTTGGCGTGAGTATCAAAATCAACCAAGAAAATTTTCACCGTACCACTTTGTTGGCCGCTTGCACTGTCTTTGAGGGTTTCCAATACCTGAGCCAACTGCAATTTCATCGTCTCTAGCGTATCAGCGTTAATACTGCCTGAGCTATCGACCATAAAGGCAATATTGTAGTTTTGACCTGGCAGAACAATGCTACCGTCAAGGTCTCCCACAACAATATTGTGTTCGCTGCCAAAATTGACATTTTGGTCTCCTGGCTCACCTTCTGTGCCCTTGAAGTAATCAAGACGGATGGTATCTTCACCCGTTGCAGAATTAGTGAGATCGGTCCCTTTCTCTCTGGCAACCGCTTCAACTACCAAGTCAACCTGACCTGCACTTGTTCCTGGAACGCGAATTGTGACTCCAGTCAACGTAGCGTCCAGTGCATTTTCAGCCCAGAGATTGCCACCAGTCCAGCCATCAGGGCCGTCGTAATCTAGCAGTAGCTTGCCATCATTGTCAGCTACACCGAGTAGTTGTCCGTTGTAGAACACTTGTGTGCCAGCAGGCAAACCACTCAATTCAATGGAGTCGAGCAATTCGCTGCCGTCACGATCAGTTAGAGATGCATGGATTTCAACTGGGTAGTCAACATAGGTTGGCTGAACCATGACGAGCTCACCAGTGTTCTTGTCCAATTCATAAATGCCGTCATCAAATTGGATATATTCGATATCGTGCAGTGCTTTTGTTATTGTTTGTCCGTGCTCAATTGTTGTGAAGTTGAACCAGTTGTCCCACTGTGAATATCTATAGTCTTTTGTGATGATATAATCAGCGCGATTGCCCATAAGGACGGCAATATCATTCCCTTCGCCACCATATAAGCTATCTTGGCCAAGTCCTGCGACTAGGATATCATTGCCAGTACCGCCATTAATTGTATCACCTTGAATAGCATCTCCGCCGACTAGCACATCATTGCCAGCATAACCAAGCAAGTGATCTCCACCGCCATTCGTGCTAACTATGTGATCGTTTCCATTCGAACCATATACTGTATCTTGGCCACTGGAAGCATCTGTTTGTTTAGCTCCAGTATTGAATGGTTGGTGAGTAAAATCGCCATTGCGGAACTGTTCAGTTGTAATTCCTGAGCTGATGAAACCACTGTAAAGTGGTGTGCCATTAGCGGTCAGTATCACGTCAACCAATGGCTTATCGGCAACTGGTTGTACTGTAATATTGAGTGTTGCCGTATCTCCCGTATTAGTCGTGTACGTAACAGTGGGCACATCGCCTGACCAGTGTTGATTAGGTATAAATTTGAACTCTCCATTAGCTTGTATTAGCAAGCTACCTATGGAAAGGGCCACAGTTTGACCTGCGTTGAAGCTTGTTAGTGTGCCGTTATACATGAAGGTAAAGCTGACGATACTTGTATTACTTGAATGGTCGTTAGTCAAAAGTTGACCTGTTACTAACTGATCTTCTTGCTTGGTAAAGCTATCGTCATTCGCATAAATAACAGTCGCTTGGTCGCTGCCCTTGTCTGAGGTGTTACCTGCCTTGTCGGTTTGGGTCGCTTCCACCTTCAGCAGTGCACCGTCCGCCGGACGCGTTTCGGTCCAGCTGATAACCCCGTTGTTGTAGCTGAAGCTGGTTGTGGGTGAGCCATTAGCGTAGAGCACGCCATTGACCAAGGTCAGTTCAACATCGGTGGTCACGCCAGCATTAACGATAGTTAGGCTGACATGGCCGCCGGCACTGAAATCGGTGGCATTGATGTCGACGGTTAACTGCACACCTGCGCCATTGCTGTTGATTTCGCCTTGCGTCAGCAGGCCATCTCCTGGATTACCGTCATCGACAATTAATACGGTCGGTGCATTGGGTGCGCTGTTATCGACGGAGTGAGTCGAGGTGGTGCTGGCGCTAAAGGGGTTACCCGCATCATCACTGCCGGTGACGGTGGCGGTGAACTCGGTGTCCACAGCCAGGTCGCTGCCCGCCACGTTGACGCTAAAGCCCAAACCGCCACCCACCAGGGCAATGACCTGGGTGCTGTATGTCGTGCCGTTGATCACCATGGTCACGGTATCACCGATGGCGGCATCGCCACCCACGGTACCGGTGACAGTGACATCGCCTGCCGCCTCCTGGGCATTGAGAATGTCATCGCTGGTGATGTTGTCCACCGTGATGGTGGCGCTGGCGCTGGTGTCAACCGTGTGGGTCGAGGTGGTGCTGGCGCTAAAGGGGTTACCCGCATCATCACTGCCGGTGACGGTGGCGGTGAACTCGGTGTCCACAGCCAGGTCGCTGCCCGCCACGTTGACGCTAAAGCCCAAACCGCCACCCACCAGGGCAATGACCTGGGTGCTGTATGTCGTGCCGTTGATCACCATGGTCACGGTATCACCGATGGCGGCATCGCCACCCACGGTACCGGTGACAGTGACATCGCCTGCCGCCTCCTGGGCATTGAGAATGTCATCGCTGGTGATGTTGTCCACCGTGATGGTGGCGCTGGCGCTGGTGTCAACCGTGTGGGTCGAGGTGGTGCTGGCGCTAAAGGGGTTACCCGCATCATCACTGCCGGTGACGGTGGCGGTGAACTCGGTGTCCACAGCCAGGTCGCTGCCCGCCACGCTGACGCTAAAGCCCAAACCGCCACCCACCAGGGCAATGACCTGGGTGGTGTATGTCGTGCCGTTGATCACCATGGTCACGGTATCACCGATGGCGGCATCGCCACCCACGGTACCGGTGACAGTGACATCGCCTGCCGCCTCCTGGGCATTGAGAATGTCATCGCTGGTGATGTTGTCCACCGTGATGGTGGCGCTGGCACTGGTGTCAACCGTGTGGGTCGAGGTGGTGCTGGCGCTAAAGGGGTTACCCGCATCATCACTGCCGGTGACGGTGGCGGTGAACTCGGTGTCCACAGCCAGGTCGCTGCCCGCCACGCTGACGCTAAAGCCCAAACCGCCACCCACCAGGGCAATGACCTGGGTGGTGTATGTCGTGCCGTTGATCACCATGGTCACGGTATCACCGATGGCGGCATCGCCACCCACGGTACCGGTGACAGTGACATCGCCTGCCGCCTCCTGGGCATTGAGAATGTCATCGCTGGTGATGTTGTCCACCGTGATGGTGGCGCTGGCACTGGTGTCAACCGTGTGGGTCGAGGTGGTGCTGGCGCTAAAGGGGTTACCCGCATCATCACTGCCGGTGACGGTGGCGGTGAACTCGGTGTCCACAGCCAGGTCGCTGCCCGCCACGCTGACGCTAAAGCCCAAACCGCCACCCACCAGGGCAATGACCTGGGTGGTGTATGTCGTGCCGTTGATCACCATGGTCACGGTATCACCGATGGCGGCATCGCCACCCACGGTACCGGTGACAGTGACATCGCCTGCCGCCTCCTGGGCATTGAGAATGTCATCGCTGGTGATGTTGTCCACCGTGATGGTGGCGCTGGCGCTGGTGTCAACCGTGTGGGTCGAGGTGGTGCTGGCGCTAAAGGGGTTACCCGCATCATCACTGCCGGTGACGGTGGCGGTGAACTCGGTGTCCACAGCCAGGTCGCTGCCCGCCACGCTGACGCTAAAGCCCAAACCGCCACCCACCAGGGCAATGACCTGGGTGGTGTATGTCGTGCCGTTGATCACCATGGTCACGGTATCACCGATGGCGGCATCGCCACCCACGGTACCGGTGACAGTGACATCGCCTGCCGCCTCCTGGGCATTGAGAATGTCATCGCTGGTGATGTTGTCCACCGTGATGGTGGCGCTGGCGCTGGTGTCAACCGTGTGGGTCGAGGTGGTGCTGGCGCTAAAGGGGTTACCCGCATCATCACTGCCGGTGACGGTGGCGGTGAACTCGGTGTCCACAGCCAGGTCGCTGCCCGCCACGTTGACGCTAAAGCCCAAACCGCCACCCACCAGGGCAATGACCTGGGTGGTGTATGTCGTGCCGTTGATCACCATGGTCACGGTATCACCGATGGCGGCATCGCCACCCACGGTACCGGTGACAGTGACATCGCCTGCCGCCTCCTGGGCATTGAGGATGTCATCGCTGGTGATGTTGTCCACCGTGATGGTGGCGCTGGCGCTGGTGTCAACCGTGTGGGTCGAGGTGGTGCTGGCGCTAAAGGGGTTACCCGCATCATCACTGCCGGTGACGGTGGCGGTGAACTCGGTGTCCACAGCCAGGTCGCTGCCCGCCACGTTGACGCTAAAGCCCAAACCGCCACCCACCAGGGCAATGACCTGGGTGGTGTATGTCGTGCCGTTGATCACCATGGTCACGGTATCACCGATGGCGGCATCGCCACCCACGGTACCGGTGACAGTGACATCGCCTGCCGCCTCCTGGGCATTGAGGATGTCATCGCTGGTGATGTTGTCCACCGTGATGGTGGCGCTGGCGCTGGTGTCAACCGTGTGGGTCGAGGTGGTGCTGGCGCTAAAGGGGTTACCCGCATCATCACTGCCGGTGACGGTGGCGGTGAACTCGGTGTCCACAGCCAGGTCGCTGCCCGCCACGCTGACGCTAAAGCCCAAACCGCCACCCACCAGGGCAATGACCTGGGTGGTGTATGTCGTGCCGTTGATCACCATGGTCACGGTATCACCGATGGCGGCATCGCCACCCACGGTACCGGTGACAGTGACATCGCCTGCCGCCTCCTGGGCATTGAGGATGTCATCGCTGGTGATGTTGTCCACCGTGATGGTGGCGCTGGCGCTGGTGTCAACCGTGTGGGTCGAGGTGGTGCTGGCGCTAAAGGGGTTACCCGCATCATCACTGCCGGTGACGGTGGCGGTGAACTCGGTGTCCACAGCCAGGTCGCTGCCCGCCACGCTGACGCTAAAGCCCAAACCGCCACCCACCAGGGCAATGACCTGGGTGGTGTATGTCGTGCCGTTGATCACCATGGTCACGGTATCACCGATGGCGGCATCGCCACCCACGGTACCGGTGACAGTGACATCGCCTGCCGCCTCCTGGGCATTGAGAATGTCATCGCTGGTGATGTTGTCCACCGTGATGGTGGCGCTGGCGCTGGTGTCAACCGTGTGGGTCGAGGTGGTGCTGGCGCTAAAGGGGTTACCCGCATCATCACTGCCGGTGACGGTGGCGGTGAACTCGGTGTCCACAGCCAGGTCGCTGCCCGCCACGTTGACGCTAAAGCCCAAACCGCCACCCACCAGGGCAATGACCTGGGTGGTGTATGTCGTGCCGTTGATCACCATGGTCACGGTATCACCGATGGCGGCATCGCCACCCACGGTACCGGTGACAGTGACATCGCCTGCCGCCTCCTGGGCATTGAGGATGTCATCGCTGGTGATGTTGTCCACCGTGATGGTGGCGCTGGCGCTGGTGTCAACCGTGTGGGTCGAGGTGGTGCTGGCGCTAAAGGGGTTACCCGCATCATCACTGCCGGTGACGGTGGCGGTGAACTCGGTGTCCACAGCCAGGTCGCTGCCCGCCACGCTGACGCTAAAGCCCAAACCGCCACCCACCAGGGCAATGACCTGGGTGGTGTATGTCGTGCCGTTGATCACCATGGTCACGGTATCACCGATGGCGGCATCGCCACCCACGGTACCGGTGACAGTGACATCGCCTGCCGCCTCCTGGGCATTGAGGATGTCATCGCTGGTGATGTTGTCCACCGTGATGGTGGCGCTGGCGCTGGTGTCAACCGTGTGGGTCGAGGTGGTGCTGGCGCTAAAGGGGTTACCCGCATCATCACTGCCGGTGACGGTGGCGGTGAACTCGGTGTCCACAGCCAGGTCGCTGCCCGCCACGCTGACGCTAAAGCCCAAACCGCCACCCACCAGGGCAATGACCTGGGTGGTGTATGTCGTGCCGTTGATCACCATGGTCACGGTATCACCGATGGCGGCATCGCCACCCACGGTACCGGTGACAGTGACATCGCCTGCCGCCTCCTGGGCATTGAGGATGTCATCGCTGGTGATGTTGTCCACCGTGATGGTGGCGCTGGCGCTGGTGTCAACCGTGTGGGTCGAGGTGGTGCTGGCGCTAAAGGGGTTACCCGCATCATCACTGCCGGTGACGGTGGCGGTGAACTCGGTGTCTACGGCCAGATCACTGCCCGCCACGCTGACGCTAAAGCCTAAACCGCCGCCCACCAGTGCAATCACTTGGGTGCTGTAAGTCGTGCCGTTGATCACCATGGTTACCGTGTCACCCACGGCAGCATCGCCGCCGACGGTGCCGGTGACCAGGACGTTACCCGCCGCCTCCTGGGCATTCAGGATATCGTCAGCGGTAATGTTGTCCACGCTAATGGTGGCGCTGGCACTGGTGTCAACCGTGTGGGTCGAGGTGGTGCTGGCGCTAAAGGGGTTACCCGCATCATCACTGCCGGTGACGGTGGCGGTGAACTCGGTGTCTACGGCCAGATCACTGCCCGCCACGCTGACGCTAAAGCCTAAACCGCCGCCCACCAGTGCAATCACTTGGGTGCTGTAAGTCGTGCCGTTGATCACCATGGTTACCGTGTCACCCACGGCAGCATCGCCGCCGACGGTGCCGGTGACCAGGACGTTACCCGCCGCCTCCTGGGCATTCAGGATATCGTCAGCGGTAATGTTGTCCACGCTAATGGTGGCGCTGGCACTGGTGTCAACCGTGTGGGTCGAGGTGGTGCTGGCGCTAAAGGGGTTACCCGCATCATCACTGCCGGTGACGGTGGCGGTGAACTCGGTGTCTACGGCCAGATCACTGCCCGCCACGTTGACGCTAAAGCCTAAACCGCCGCCCACCAGTGCAATCACTTGGGTGCTGTAAGTCGTTCCGTTGATCACCATGGTTACCGTGTCACCCACGGCAGCATCGCCGCCGACGGTGCCGGTGACCAGGACGTTACCCGCCGCCTCCTGGGCATTCAGGATATCGTCAGCGGTAATGTTGTCCACGCTAATGGTGGCGCTGGCACTGGTGTCAACCGTGTGGGTCGAGGTGGTGCTGGCGCTAAAGGGGTTACCCGCATCATCACTGCCGGTGACGGTGGCGGTGAACTCGGTGTCTACGGCCAGATCACTGCCCGCCACGCTGACGCTAAAGCCTAAACCGCCGCCCACCAGTGCAATCACTTGGGTGCTGTAAGTCGTGCCGTTGATCACCATGGTTACCGTGTCACCCACGGCAGCATCGCCGCCGACGGTGCCGGTGACCAGGACGTTACCCGCCGCCTCCTGGGCATTCAGGATATCGTCAGCGGTAATGTTGTCCACGCTAATGGTGGCGCTGGCACTGGTGTCAACCGTGTGGGTCGAGGTGGTGCTGGCGCTAAAGGGGTTACCCGCATCATCACTGCCGGTGACGGTGGCGGTGAACTCGGTGTCTACGGCCAGATCACTGCCCGCCACGTTGACGCTAAAGCCTAAACCGCCGCCCACCAGTGCAATCACTTGGGTGCTGTAAGTCGTGCCGTTGATCACCATGGTTACCGTGTCACCCACGGCAGCATCGCCGCCGACGGTGCCGGTGACCAGGACGTTACCCGCCGCCTCCTGGGCATTCAGGATATCGTCAGCGGTAATGTTGTCCACGCTAATGGTGGCGCTGGCACTGGTGTCAACCGTGTGGGTCGAGGTGGTGCTGGCGCTAAAGGGGTTACCCGCATCATCACTGCCGGTGACGGTGGCGGTGAACTCGGTGTCTACGGTCAGATCACTGCCCGCCACGTTGACGCTAAAGCCTAAACCACCGCCCACCAGTGCAATCACTTGGGTGCTGTAAGTCGTGCCGTTGATCACCATGGTTACCGTGTCACCCACGGCAGCATCGCCGCCGACGGTGCCGGTGACCAGGACGTTACCCGCCGCCTCCTGGGCATTCAGGATATCGTCAGCGGTAATGTTGTCCACGCTAATGGTGGCGCTGGCACTGGTGTCAACCGTGTGGGTCGAGGTGGTGCTGGCGCTAAAGGGGTTACCCGCATCATCACTGCCGGTGACGGTGGCGGTGAACTCGGTGTCTACGGCCAGATCACTGCCCGCCACGTTGACGCTAAAGCCTAAACCGCCGCCCACCAGTGCAATCACTTGGGTGCTGTAAGTCGTGCCGTTGATCACCATGGTTACCGTGTCACCCACGGCAGCATCGCCGCCGACGGTGCCGGTGACCAGGACGTTACCCGCCGCCTCCTGGGCATTCAGGATATCGTCAGCGGTAATGTTGTCCACGCTAATGGTGGCGCTGGCACTGGTGTCAACCGTGTGGGTCGAGGTGGTGCTGGCGCTAAAGGGGTTACCCGCATCATCACTGCCGGTGACGGTGGCGGTGAACTCGGTGTCTACGGCCAGATCACTGCCCGCCACGCTGACGCTAAAGCCTAAACCGCCGCCCACCAGTGCAATCACTTGGGTGCTGTAAGTCGTGCCGTTGATCACCATGGTTACCGTGTCACCCACGGCAGCATCGCCGCCGACGGTGCCGGTGACCAGGACGTTACCCGCCGCCTCCTGGGCATTCAGGATATCGTCAGCGGTAATGTTGTCCACGCTAATGGTGGCGCTGGCACTGGTGTCAACCGTGTGGGTCGAGGTGGTGCTGGCGCTAAAGGGGTTACCCGCATCATCACTGCCGGTGACGGTGGCGGTGAACTCGGTGTCTACGGCCAGATCACTGCCCGCCACGCTGACGCTAAAGCCTAAACCGCCGCCCACCAGTGCAATCACTTGGGTGCTGTAAGTCGTGCCGTTGATCACCATGGTTACCGTGTCACCCACGGCAGCATCGCCGCCGACGGTGCCGGTGACCAGGACGTTACCCGCCGCCTCCTGGGCATTCAGGATATCGTCAGCGGTAATGTTGTCCACGCTAATGGTGGCGCTGGCACTGGTGTCAACCGTGTGGGTCGAGGTGGTGCTGGCGCTAAAGGGGTTACCCGCATCATCACTGCCGGTGACGGTGGCGGTGAACTCGGTGTCTACGGCCAGATCACTGCCCGCCACGTTGACGCTAAAGCCTAAACCGCCGCCCACCAGTGCAATCACTTGGGTGCTGTAAGTCGTGCCGTTGATCACCATGGTTACCGTGTCACCCACGGCAGCATCGCCGCCGACGGTGCCGGTGACCAGGACGTTACCCGCCGCCTCCTGGGCATTCAGGATATCGTCAGCGGTAATGTTGTCCACGCTAATGGTGGCGCTGGCACTGGTGTCAACCGTGTGGGTCGAGGTGGTGCTGGCGCTAAAGGGGTTACCCGCATCATCACTGCCGGTGACGGTGGCGGTGAACTCGGTGTCTACGGCCAGATCACTGCCCGCCACGTTGACGCTAAAGCCTAAACCGCCGCCCACCAGTGCAATCACTTGGGTGCTGTAAGTCGTGCCGTTGATCACCATGGTTACCGTGTCACCCACGGCAGCATCGCCGCCGACGGTGCCGGTGACCAGGACGTTACCCGCCGCCTCCTGGGCATTCAGGATATCGTCAGCGGTAATGTTGTCCACGCTAATGGTGGCGCTGGCACTGGTGTCAACCGTGTGGGTCGAGGTGGTGCTGGCGCTAAAGGGGTTACCCGCATCATCACTGCCGGTGACGGTGGCGGTGAACTCGGTGTCTACGGCCAGATCACTGCCCGCCACGCTGACGCTAAAGCCTAAACCGCCGCCCACCAGTGCAATCACTTGGGTGCTGTAAGTCGTGCCGTTGATCACCATGGTTACCGTGTCACCCACGGCAGCATCGCCGCCGACGGTGCCGGTGACCAGGACGTTACCCGCCGCCTCCTGGGCATTCAGGATATCGTCAGCGGTAATGTTGTCCACGCTAATGGTGGCGCTGGCACTGGTGTCAACCGTGTGGGTCGAGGTGGTGCTGGCGCTAAAGGGGTTACCCGCATCATCACTGCCGGTGACGGTGGCGGTGAACTCGGTGTCTACGGCCAGATCACTGCCCGCCACGTTGACGCTAAAGCCTAAACCGCCGCCCACCAGTGCAATCACTTGGGTGCTGTAAGTCGTGCCGTTGATCACCATGGTTACCGTGTCACCCACGGCAGCATCGCCGCCGACGGTGCCGGTGACCAGGACGTTACCCGCCGCCTCCTGGGCATTCAGGATATCGTCAGCGGTAATGTTGTCCACGCTAATGGTGGCGCTGGCACTGGTGTCAACCGTGTGGGTCGAGGTGGTGCTGGCGCTAAAGGGGTTACCCGCATCATCACTGCCGGTGACGGTGGCGGTGAACTCGGTGTCTACGGCCAGATCACTGCCCGCCACGTTGACGCTAAAGCCTAAACCGCCGCCCACCAGTGCAATCACTTGGGTGCTGTAAGTCGTGCCGTTGATCACCATGGTTACCGTGTCACCCACGGCAGCATCGCCGCCGACGGTGCCGGTGACCAGGACGTTACCCGCCGCCTCCTGGGCATTCAGGATATCGTCAGCGGTAATGTTGTCCACGCTAATGGTGGCGCTGGCACTGGTGTCAACCGTGTGGGTCGAGGTGGTGCTGGCGCTAAAGGGGTTACCCGCATCATCACTGCCGGTGACGGTGGCGGTGAACTCGGTGTCTACGGCCAGATCACTGCCCGCCACGTTGACGCTAAAGCCTAAACCGCCGCCCACCAGTGCAATCACTTGGGTGCTGTAAGTCGTGCCGTTGATCACCATGGTTACCGTGTCACCCACGGCAGCATCGCCGCCGACGGTGCCGGTGACCAGGACGTTACCCGCCGCCTCCTGGGCATTCAGGATATCGTCAGCGGTAATGTTGTCCACGCTAATGGTGGCGCTGGCACTGGTGTCAACCGTGTGGGTCGAGGTGGTGCTGGCGCTAAAGGGGTTACCCGCATCATCACTGCCGGTGACGGTGGCGGTGAACTCGGTGTCTACGGCCAGATCACTGCCCGCCACGTTGACGCTAAAGCCTAAACCGCCGCCCACCAGTGCAATCACTTGGGTGCTGTAAGTCGTGCCGTTGATCACCATGGTTACCGTGTCACCCACGGCAGCATCGCCGCCGACGGTGCCGGTGACCAGGACGTTACCCGCCGCCTCCTGGGCATTCAGGATATCGTCAGCGGTAATGTTGTCCACGCTAATGGTGGCGCTGGGTGCTGCGGTATCAATCACCACATCTTGGGTGACGGTTTTGCTGTTGCCGGCCACGTCGGTGACGGTGGCGACCACGGGGTAGGTGCCGTCAGGCAGCACGGTACCGGTTAAGTCCACACTCCAGTTACCTTGCGCATCAATCACTAAGCCGTTGGCGGTGGTGTAAGTCACCCCGTTGATGGTGACGGCTAAGGTGCTGTTGTCATCCAAATCGACGGTGCCGTGGAACACTAAGGTGTTGTCGTTGGTGATAAAGTCGCTGCTGGAGCTACCGGTGTCTTGGGTGATGCTGGTGATGGCCACGGTGTTGCCGTCGCCATCTTCATCAATCTTGGTATCAATCACTACATCTTGGGTGACGGTTTTGCTGTTGCCGGCCACGTCGGTAACGGTGGCGACCACAGGGTAGGTGCCGTCAGGCAGCACGGTACCGGTTAAGTCCACACTCCAGTTACCTTGCGCATCAATCACTAAGCCGTTAGCGGTGGTGTAAGTCACCCCGTTGATGGTGACGGCTAAGGTGCTGCTGTCATCCAAATCGACGGTGCCGTGGAACACTAAGGTGTTGTCGTTGGTGATAAAGTCGCTGCTGGAGCTACCGGTGTCTTGGGTGATGCTGGTGATGGCCACGGTGTTGCCGTCGCCATCTTCATCAATCTTGGTATCAATCACTACATCTTGGGTGACGGTTTTGCTGTTGCCGGCCACGTCGGTAACGGTGGCGACCACAGGGTAGGTGCCGTCAGGCAGCACGGTACCGGTTAAGTCCACACTCCAGTTACCTTGCGCATCAATCACTAAGCCGTTGGCGGTGGTGTAAGTCACCCCGTTGATGGTGACGGCTAAGGTGCTGTTGTCATCCAAATCGACGGTGCCGTGGAACACTAAGGTGTTGTCGTTGGTGATAAAGTCGCTGCTGGAGCTACCGGTGTCTTGGGTGATGCTGGTGATGGCCACGGTGTTGCCGTCGCCATCTTCATCAATCTTGGTATCAATCACTACATCTTGGGTGACGGTTTTGCTGTTGCCGGCCACGTCGGTAACGGTGGCGACCACAGGGTAGGTGCCGTCAGGCAGCACGGTACCGGTTAAGTCCACACTCCAGTTACCTTGCGCATCAATCACTAAGCCGTTGGCGGTGGTGTAAGTCACCCCGTTGATGGTGACGGCTAAGGTGCTGTTGTCATCCAAATCGACGGTGCCGTGGAACACTAAGGTGTTGTCGTTGGTGATAAAGTCGCTGCTGGAGCTACCGGTGTCTTGGGTGATGCTGGTGATGGCCACGGTGTTGCCGTCGCCATCTTCATCAATCTTGGTATCAATCACTACATCTTGGGTGACGGTTTTGCTGTTGCCAGCCACGTCGGTGACGGTGGCGACCACAGGGTAGGTGCCGTCAGGCAGCACGGTACCGGTTAAGTCCACACTCCAGTTACCTTGCGCATCAATCACTAAGCCGTTGGCGGTGGTGTAAGTCACCCCGTTGATGGTGACGGCTAAGGTGCTGTTGTCATCCAAATCGACGGTGCCGTGGAACACTAAGGTGTTGTCGTTGGTGATAAAGTCGCTGCTGGAGCTACCGGTGTCTTGGGTGATGCTGGTGATGGCCACGGTGTTACCGTCGCCGTCTTCATCAATCTTGGTATCAATCACCACATCTTGAGTGACAGTTTTGCTGTTGCCAGCCACGTCGGTAACGGTGGCGACCACAGGGTAGGTGCCGTCAGGCAGCACGGTACCGGTTAAGTCGACGCTCCAATGGCCATTTGCATCGATCACTAGACCATTACCTATGGTGTATTCCACGCCATTGATCGTGACAACCAAGTTACTGTTGCCATCTAATTCTACGGTACCTTGGAACACTAAGGTGTTGTCGTTAGTGATAAAATCTGTATTGGAACTACCTGTATCTTCGGTGATACTTGTAATAGTTACAGCGTTATCTCGTCCCAGTCCTATCTGTGTATCGACAATCACATCTTGCGTTGCACTAGTGGTGTTACCAGCTATGTCGGTGACGGTGGCGACCACGGGGTAGGTGCCGTCAGGCAGCACGGTGCCCGTCAGGTCCACACTCCAGTTACCTTGCGCATCAATCACTAAGCCGTTAGCGGTGGTGTAAGTCACCCCGTTGATGGTGACGGCTAAGGTGCTGTTGTCATCCAAATCGACGGTGCCGTGGAACACTAAGGTGTTGTCGTTGGTGATAAAGTCGCTGCTGGAGCTACCGGTGTCTTGGGTGATGCTGGTGATAGCCACGGTGTTGCCGTCGCCATCTTCATCAATCTTGGTATCAATCACCACATCTTGGGTGACGGTTTTGCTGTTGCCGGCCACGTCGGTGACGGTGGCGACCACGGGGTAGGTGCCGTCAGGCAGCACGGTGCCCGTCAGGTCCACACTCCAGTTACCTTGCGCATCAATCACTAAGCCGTTAGCGGTGGTGTAAGTCACTCCGTTGATGGTGACGGCTAAGGTGCTGTTGTCATCCAAATCGACGGTGCCGTGGAACACTAAGGTGTTGTCGTTGGTGATAAAGTCGCTGCTGGAGCTACCGGTGTCTTGAGTGATGCTGGTGATAGCCACGGTGTTGCCGTCGCCGTCCTCATCGATCTTGATATCGACATTACCATTATCAGTGGCATTGCCCGTATTGCCAGCTGGATCTGTCACTGTTGCGGTTGCAGTATAACCACCATGAGGAATTGGATTAATGACATCAACAGCATATGTACCGTCAGGATTCACCGTGGTGGTAAGAGTTTGCTGCACACCATTGCTGTCAGTAACAACAATAGTGATGACGCTACCAGGGGCGGCATCTGTTGTACCTGTGATGGTTGGCGTGGTATCTCGGGTATCATCAGGCGCGCTGACGGTAATAGTGGGGGCCGTCGTGTCGAGTAGCGCGGAATCACTGCCTTCAGGCGAAGTATTACCCGCTGGATCGGTAATGGTTGCAACTACAGTGATAGTTTCACCTTCAGCTGGCGCAGGAAGTGTTAAGTTTACATAACCATTATTGATATCTTCTTGTGTCAACACATAGTCAACACCATTCACTGTCAGAGTATCACCTGCATTCGCGCCTGTGCCGCCTAAGCCGATGGTCACACTGACTTCTGTTGCCCCACCGAGCTCTGCATTACTGATAAAACCATCATCGTTTGTATCAGTGGTAATGGTAACGCTTGGTGCACCATCGGCCACAGGAGTGATATTAATGGTTAAGGTTGCAGTTGAACCGGTATTGGTGGTGTAGGTAATCACTGGAACTTGGCCATTCCAGTTTTCATTCGGGGTAAAGCTGTACGAGCCATCGGCATTGAGTACTAAGCTGCCGCCTTCGAGAGTGACGGTTGTGCCTGCAGCAAAGGTGCTGCCCGATACTGTAAAGCTCACCACACTTAAGCTGGAATCGACATCGGTGTCGTTGTCGAGCACATTGCCTGTGGCGACGGTATCTTCAGCAACAGTATTGGTGTCGTTTGCTAATACCGATGGATCATCAACTGGGGTGACATTAATGGTTAAAGTTGCAGTCGAACCGGTATTGGTGGTGTAGGTAATTACTGGAACTTGGCCGTTCCAGTTTTCATTCGGGGTAAAGCTGTACGAGCCATCGGCATTGAGTACTAAGCTGCCACCTTCGAGAGCGACGGTTGTGCCTGCAGCAAAGGTGCTGCCCGATACTGTAAAGCTCACCACACTTAAGCTGGAATCGACATCGGTGTCGTTGTCGAGCACATTGCCAGTGGCGACGGTATCTTCAGCAACAGTATTGGTGTCGTTTGCTAATACCGATGGGTCATCAACTGGGGTGACATTAATGGTTAAAGTTGCAGTCGAGCCAGTATTAGTGGTGTAGGTAATCACTGGAACTTGGCCGTTCCAGTTTTCATTCGGGGTAAAGCTGTATGAGCCATCGGCATTGAGTAGTAAGCTGCCGCCTTCGAGAGCGACGGTTGTGCCTGCAGCAAAGGTGCTGCCCGATACTGTAAAGCTCACCACACTTAAGCTGGAATCAACATCGGTGTCGTTGTCGAGCACATTGCCTGTAGCAATCGTATCTTCATCGACAGTATTGGTGTCGTTGGCTAATACCGATGGGTCATCAACTGGGGTGACATTAATGGTTAAGGTTGCAGTCGAACCGGTATTGGTGGTGTAGGTAATCACAGGAACTTGACCGTTCCAGTTTTCATTCGGGGTAAAGCTGTAAGAACCATCGGCATTGAGTATAAAGCTGCCACCTTCGAGCGTAACAACTGTGCCCGCCGCAAAGTCGGTTCCGTTGATATTAAATCCAACCACACTTAACACATTGTCGGCATCGCTGTCGTTATCGAGCACATTGCCAGAAGCAACAGTATCCTCATCGACCGTAATACTGTCGTTAACTAATACCGAAGGAGAGTCGGTTGCTACGGTTTGCTCTGGTGCGGCTGTTGTGGCTGCGGTGAGCGTTTGTCCAGAGGTTGAATAACCAGATGTCGCTAAGGCTTCTGTGCCATCACGGGCTAAGGTGACATAGCCTGAGTTACCGTCACGGCCAGCTGGCGCATTACCAGCGGCGGTTTCTGGTAAGTTTTGGGTTGGGTCCTCACCCGATGCAATCAGATCTTGTAATGCTTGGATTTCGTCTTGGGTTGCTTGGCCGCCGGCGTTGGGGGTGGCAGCAATGCTAGGCTCAACCTCATTGGATAACTTAGTACCATCATCAAAGGTGATTTCGTAGGTCGCATTTTCACCGATATGAAGCACAGCACCTTTGGGGAGTTGCTCGCCATCCTTAGCGGGTTGATTTGAACCATTAACCTCGACTTCGATCTGCCCTTTGACCAGTTTGAGCAAACCTTTCTTTGTTGTAATGATCGATCCCATAATAAGCTCCCAACACCTGATTGTGTTAATCCAAAGATGCACAAATCCAACAAATGTGTTGGATAGTGATACAAGTGATGAAATTTTAGCTTGGTACTAATGGGAAGTCAATTTTTTGACGCGACGCGATAACTTGCTATGACTGGGTTTTACGGAGAATGGTGCGAAAAATTGGCGTTTAAATCTGCCTTAACTAGATGTGGTATCTTAAAGCAGAATAGACGCTGCATCTAGTACCTTTGTTTTATATATAGAAACATATTTATAACAAATTGGTCTGTGTATAGAGATTAAAATTTTATGAATTCTGCTAAAACGGCGTTTAGGCGAGCTAAAAAGGAAGTGATTGGTTAGTTTTGAGGGGCCGCAACTCCGATAGAGGAGCTGCGGCTATAGCAAATTACAGGTTAACCGCCTGGCGATAGCTTTGATTTGCGTTACCTTGTTCGCCGAGTTGTTCTTGAATACGGGCAAGCGATAACCAAGACGCTTGGCTTGGGGCGAGACGACAAACATTCTGCCAGCAGGTTTTAGCTTCTTTCATATCGCGGGTTTGTTGATACAACAGCGCTAAGCACTTTTGGTAATCAGCATTATTCTCATGGGTGATTTCATGTTTGAGTAATTGCTTGCGGATCTCTTCGTCATGGGCAGTGACTATTTGTGGTATTACTTCTAACAGTGCCGACTCAGGCGAGCTACGTAGCTTTTTCGAGAGTAATTTAAGCGCCTGGTCTTTACGATTAAAGCGGCATAAGCCCATGGCGTAAATCGCTAAAAACTCAGACTGGTTACGTTCATCACGTGAAAGCCATTGCCAGCATTGCTCTAGGGCATCTTCCCCTTTAAGACTCGCTGCTTTTAACAGGGCGCAATGGGTTTCAACGCTGAGTGCATTTAGCTTGGCATCCTCTAAGATCTGCCGTTTCTTCAGTATTGGGAGCAACAGCTTAAGCGCCTCCCAATCTTCTTGCGCCCGGTACAATTCTAGGGCGAGTTTCAGCACAGGTGCTTTACTCTTGCTGGTTGGGGCTAACTTATCAAGTTCCGCTCTGGCTAAGGCGAGTTCCCCTTGCTTGAGCAAGTAACGTGTACGAGTAGTCGCTACCGCATTGGCCGTCATAGGTTGGGCTTCGGCGCGGGCAAGATATTGATCTCGCTCGGCGATTTTATTTTGATGTTGCGCAGCACGTGCGGCGGCTAACAAATTTAATGCTGGCAGTTCACCATTGTCAGCCCCTTTAATCATGGCGCGTTCAGCCGCTGGCCAATCCTCTTCGGCAATGGCGAGTGCGCCGATTAGGGTGTGTTTCTTTGCGGAGCGGCGACGCCAATGCTGAGGGATAAAACGGCTTCGAAGCAGCAAATTAATCACAGTGATCACTAGCCATTCCAGCACTTGGAACAGAGCATAGAACACGATTAACATGATGATCCCAAAGACTAAACTGGTCTCAAGCTGATAATCGCCAGCGGCAATATACACATAGCCAGTATTGCCGACAATCCAAGGGCTGATACACAGGCCTATTAATATGATCCCAAGAAATATCAATGCCTTAATCATAGCTGTGGTTCCTCTGAAGAGGTGAGTTCACCATAGCTGGTTAACTGTAATAACAGTGGTTTAGCGGCAAAGGATTTCAGCGTAATAGGGTCAAGCTCTAATGTCGCCAGTTTGTCTATCTCGGCAATGGCTTCACTGGTTGGGTGGGCTTGAACATCAAAATAGGTTTGGATCCACTGGCGCGCCATCATCAGTGATTGATGATAAGCCGCTCTATCATAGCGATAGAGCGCCAGTTGAGATTGCAGCAGCTTATGGCGAATATTCTCGACCAAATACCATTGTTGCTCCGGTGCGAGCAGGGCAGGCGCATCGGCGGTTCTGTGGCGAATGGTAACAAAATCTTGGGTTAACGCTTTCCAAGTTTTACTTAGGTTACTTTGCCAATCATTCAGATCGCCAGAAATGGTAGTATCTTCAGGGGCGCTTGCATCAGCATCCGCGCGGCTGAGGGGCAACTTGTCGAGTTGGTCGATTAAGGTATCGAGAGCTAATACGCTGCCTTCAATATCCGCACTTTTAATATTGGTGGTCGCGGCAATATCCTTGGCCAGCGCCTTACGGATTGGCAGTAAAGCAGGGTTATTCATTGCGGCAATGGTTTCGTCGGCTGACTTTAGTAAGTCGGTTGCCGTGCGTGGATCTTTTTCGAGCCAAAGCTTACGTCCCGCCATATTTACTAAGTATTCGGCTTCCGAGGCCATCCAGTGGGTTGGGCTGCGTTGGGCCAGCTTATTTAACCTGTCCTGCAACTGACTTTGGTCCGAGGCGAGTTTGGCGAGCTCTTGGAAGGTTTTGGTATTTGACAGTTGTTGTTGCTCAAGCTGCGCAATGCGCTGATTCGGGGCGAGTAAGGCTTGTTGTAATTGATCCTGCAAGGCCTGATTTTTGTTGGTTTGCACTTGGATTTGCGCTTGAAGCTGTTGCTGCATTTGTTGATACAGCAAGTAGCCACCACCGAGGGTACATGCAGTTAAACCTAATGCTAATAGCACACCAAAACGAATGGCCCATGAGCTGCGATTCACTTGCACCACTTGGCGAGTCGCTTGGGTCGATTCGGATTTGCTGGCTTGCGGCTGAGTATCGGCAGGTTTGACGGCTTTATCTTCGAGCTGATTGACCTGCGGTTCAGAAGCTTGGGTCTGTGGCGCAGCGTCATCGGTATTGACCGATGGAGCGAGAACTGGGGTAGCCTGTGACTCTGGGCTTTGGGCGTCGTGCTTGTTGTTATCCATTTAACAGTCCTTAAAATCATGCTACTGCCGAAATTCGAGTAAAATCGGGCTAAATAGCGCTTAGAGTTTAAGGGCGTTTAGCACGGCTTTGCTGTTGGCGGCATTGGCATTGGTGACTTGGGTTATACCAAAGGCATGAGCTTGAGCTTCTACTCGGTTACTGGGGACTATGATATGACATGAGCGCAGCCATGCAAATAACTCTTTTGGCACTAGATTAATCAGATTATCCAGTACTTCACCACTCGTTATGACGATAGTATCTATCCCAAAGTCTCGCCATTGTTGACTAACAGCGGCACCATCGAGCGGCGGGCAAGCGCGTTGATAGACTTCCCAATAGCGCACCTTCGCGCCTCTAGCATTCAGTTGCTCGGCGAGGGCTTCACGGCCACCGACGCCACGAATGATAGTGATATGTTTACCTTGGATATGTTGCAGTGCTGGCAGGGTCAGCAAGCCTTCCGTTTGCTGGCAATCGTCCGGTGCTTCGAGAGCCTCAATTCCCTTTTCTTGCAGCGCTTCGCAAGTCGCATGACCCACGGCGAAATAAGGCACGCTTGGCCAGTCTTTAACTTGGGCAGTATCGACGTTAAACGCAGCATCAGCAAAGCTCACCGCATTGGCGCTGATACAGATAACCATATCGACATCGGCTAGGGGATGTGAAGTGTCAGGTGGCAGCGGAGGCGTTGCCTCAACACAGAGGAGCGGAGTAACGCAGTGGTCGATACCCTTTTCAGTTAAGGCATCGACCATGGACTGATTGCGCCCCTCGGGGCGCGTCAGTAAGACTTTCATCGTCTTAGGCTTTTGCGTAAACAGCGTCGAGGATGCTTTTGGCGCCTTTGCTGAGTAGTTCTTCAGCCAGGGCCACACCGAGTTTCGTTGCTTCGGTCTTTGGACCTGTAATCACGCCTTCGATGATTTCGCTACCATCTGGGTTACCTACGAGGCCGCGCAGTGTCATCTCATCACCGTGGATTTCGGCAAAGGCACCAATAGGTACTTGGCAGCCGCCTTCGAGGCGAGTATTCATGGCGCGCTCGGCGATCACGCGGTAGCGAGTCTCTAAGTGTTCTAAAGGTGCTAGGAGTGCTTTTACGCGTTCATCGTTAGTGCGGCACTCGATACCGACAGCGCCTTGTCCGTTGGCGGGTAAGGATTCTTCCGCAGAGATAAAGCTGGCGATACGCTCAGACAATTTCAGGCGGATTAAACCTGCAGCAGCCAGGATAATCGCATCGTATTCGCCGTTATCGAGTTTCGCGAGGCGAGTACCGACGTTGCCACGCAGATCTTTGATAATCAGGTCTGGGCGTGAGGCGCGCAGCTGGCACTGACGACGTAGGCTTGAGGTGCCGACTGTGGCGCCAAGTGGCAACTCACTGATTGACTTATAAAGGTTAGACACAAAGGCGTCGCGCGGATCTTCGCGCTCACAAATCACTTCCAGTCCTAAGCCTTCGGGGAAATCCACTGGCACGTCTTTCATCGAGTGCACCGCGATATCGGCTTGGTCTTCCAGCATGGCGACTTCGAGTTCTTTTACGAATAGGCCCTTACCACCAACCTTAGCTAATGGGGTGTCTAAGATAACATCGCCCTTAGTGCTCATTGGCAATAGCTCCACCACGATACCTGGGTGAACGCGTTCTAATTCTGCTTTAACAAATTCTGCTTGCCACATGGCCAGCGGACTCTTGCGGGTAGCGATACGTATGCGGTTTTCAGACATGCCTAGTTTCCATCCGAGATCTTAGTTGCGCCAATGCTAACATTGGCTATTCGTGAATGTAAGGAAGGCGTATCGATTCTTTGAAGTCGGCGGCGTTCTAAATTGGCTTAAAGTGTGACGAACTTCTCATTTGGTTGCTCAACTTTGCAAAAGTGTTAACATGAGCACACTTCTTACTCGTGCTTAAGTGTCGTGTTCTTGGATGGATCAGCAAGGTCAATTTCCTGATATTGCAGAAAGACTTAATCAAGTTCGTATCGCACGAGCTTTAGCCTTGTTGTCGCCGCTTCAAAAGCATTTGTTCCGTTTGATCCCCTTCCTTATTCAGCAGAATAGCGTCCAGTATCCCGGCTTTGTCGATGCCGACACACCGTGTGGGATCCAAGGTTATCGTCCTGATTCACTTGAGGCGCAGGCCTGTGATGTATTTAAGCTCCCCTTTATTGCCAGCGAGGTTGAAAATCCGGCCTTTGAAGGCGTTTACGCTATGGGTAGCACGGCCAGTTTTGGCCAGAATGCCAAGAGTGACGTGGATGTATGGCTAGTGCACCATGCACAGCTGTGTGATGAGGATTTAGCCTTAATCAAATTAAAAGCCGAGCGTTTAACCGCTTGGTTTGCCGAATATCAGTTTGAGGTGAATTTTTACTTAGTTCACCCGCTGCAATTTTCTGGCGATAAATCGCAGCGTTCCGGTTGCCAATCGTCGATGGCCCATGAGCACAGCGGCAGTACGCAACATTGGTTATTACTTGAGGAGTTTTATCGCAGCCAAATTCGGTTAGCGGGTAAAACCATTGCATGGTGGCCCGATGCCAAGCTTAATCCTGAGCTGTTGTACCTAGGTAATGTGCATGAGCTACCGGCGAGTGAGTACTTTGGGGCGTCGCTGTGGCAGCTCTATAAAGGCCTCAATAAACCCCATAAGGCGTTGATAAAAGTACTGCTACTAGAAGCTTACGCGAGTGAATATCCCCATTCGCAACTGTTGTGCGACAGATTGTGGCAAAAGACCTTAGCGGGGGATTTTTCCACCTCTAACGATGCTTATTACGCGATTTATGAGGTCATCGAAGCTTATCTATTAAAGCAGAATGATAATCGTCGACTCGAGATTGTGCGCCGCTGTTTTTATCTCAAATGTGGTGTGTATTTGAGCGTCGCGGACCAAGGCAAAGACTGGCGCTACGCCAAAATGCAAAAGCTCGTGCAAGAATGGCAGTGGCCCGACAGCTTAATTTCGACCTTAGATGACTGTGAGCATTGGCACAGCGGACAATTGAACTGGTTCAATGAACAGCTCAACGAGTTGCTGTTGGCGAGTTACCAAACGCTGTTGCGCTTCGCCTCGACCCATGAGTTGAATGAGGGGCTCAGGATTGAAGAGTTGGGGATGCTCACCCGCAAGCTGCACACTTACTTCAGCCAAGATGAAGATCAAATCGCTAAGTTAAATCTGCTTTGGAGTCGCTCGGTCGCCGAATCTGAAGTGACCATGGTGTCTAGCACTAAGGAAAACCAATATTACCTTTATCGCCAGGGGCCAAAACCGCAAAATCTGTTGGGTGAATCGGCGATATGTAAGGGGAAAACTCCCTCAGCATTGATGATCTGGGCCTGCTTGAACGGCGTGTCGACGCCAGAAACCAAATGGTATGAGTTTGGCCAGAGTAAGGTTAAGTCTCGGCGCCTAACCGAGGCGGCGCGGCGGTTACTGAACTTTATCGACCACGATTGGCGGGTATCGAAACTCGACCTATGCCAGCCCTGGCATTTTAGAAAGCTGATTTTTGTTCTTAATCTCGACTGCGACCCTACCGTCCACTGGCATGGGCAAGAGATGATGGTCGATGTGATGAATGCCAACGTGTTTTCATTAGGCCGTAAGAAGGAAAATATGCTCGGCGCCCTCGATGCCATCTGCCTCAATAGTTGGGGAGAGTGGCAATGCCACCGTTTTGAGGGCGAAACCGCGGTATTGCAGGCGCTATCGTTTGTCACGCCGGGATTAAGGCGAGCGACTCATCCGGTGGATATGGATGTGATTAGCTGCTCGCAAAAACTCAGGCCTCAGCTTAAGTTAGCGGTGAAAAACCTGCTGAAACAAACTGTGCGCCTATGTCAGCAAGTGCAACAATCGAGCACTTTAGTGCAGCCGCTGCAAATCAGTCATACCCGTTATGGGATCTTCTTTAACCCCTTGGGGATGGCGTATCAGGACTTGAGCGATGCTAAATCCTTCTATCAGCAGTTGTCACGCAGTCATCTGGTGCAATTGCCTCGGCCCGAGTTGGGCGACGATCCCTTTTCGAGTATGCCGAAAATTATTCAGAACTTTGCGGCTAAGGGAGCGATTCAATATTTCTTACGGCAGCGGCCCGAAAGCTTGGACGTGTTTATTCTCGATGAAGATAATCAGCTTAGCCATTATGTGCAGCCGGGCTCGAATATGGTGGAGTTGGTCAACAAAGTGAGTCATCACTATGTGTTTGATGAGCATTATGCTGCTAAGGCGAGATTTAATATTCCGCAGTTTTTCCATCTGGTGCGGGTGGCGGGCGAGCTAACGGTGATGCCCTTTGGGGTCGATATCAATAACGCTAACGTGGAGTTTTAAGCGGGAGTTGCTCCCGCTTAGCAATGCTGCACGCGCTTATTAGAAGCTCAGTGCGATACCGCTTTGGCGAAGGATGGAGTCCTGTACAAAGGGCATAAACTCGCCGCCATTACGACCATCAATCCATTTACCATCAACAAAACCAAAGTGATAGCCACCGAAACGGGTCGCAACCCAAATCTCATGCAAAGGCTCTTGTTTGTTGATGACAATTTTCGAACCATCTACAAATTCCAGCTGTAACACGTTACCGCTGGCATCAATATCGACATCGGCGTCTTGTTCATCAATTGCGGTTTCGATAGCGGTCTCTATCGCTTGGAACATGTCATCGGCGAGCTGGTGAAATTCTGTATCTGTCATGGCCATGCATTTCTGTCCTTTGCTTTCGTCAAGATGGGTGCGATTATAAGGCTATTAGTCACCAGATGCACAGATGTTGAGAAAAATGAGACTGTTTTTATTGTTATTGCTTGGTAGCCTATTCATTACAGCATGCGGTCAAAAAGGCCCCCTGTATAAATCCTCTCCCGCAGAGGTGAGTCAGCCTACAAAAATCAAGGCGCCGAAGAGTGAGGCAACCCCTGCCGACACGGCGGCGCCTCAAGCTGAAACTGAAAAAACACAATAATAATCAGCATAATTACAACAAAGCGCAGTAAGGAATCGGACATTGGATCACTTTCTCTACCAAGACAATACCCTGTACGCCGAAGGCTGTCGGGTCAATGATTTAGCCCAGCAGTATGGCACGCCACTGTATATCTATTCCCGTGCGACGCTCGAACGTCACTGGCATGCGTTTAACAATGCGGTGGCCGACCATCCACATTTAGTGTGTTACGCGGTGAAAGCCAACTCAAACTTAGCCGTACTGAACGTCTTGGCTCGTTTAGGCAGTGGTTTTGATATTGTCTCGGGCGGTGAGTTAGCACGGGTGATTGAAGCCGGTGGCGATCCTGCCAAAGTGGTGTTTTCGGGCGTGGGTAAAACCGTTGCCGAAATGGAACAGGCACTTAACCTCGGTATTTATTGCTTTAACGTCGAATCGAGCGCCGAGCTTGAACAACTTAATGACGTTGCAGGCCGCTTAGGTAAAGTTGCCCCAGTGTCACTGCGGGTGAATCCCGATGTCGATGCCGGTACGCATCCTTATATCTCGACGGGCCTTAAAGAGAACAAATTTGGTATCGCCATGGATGAGGCCGAAGTCGTATTCGCCCGTGCCCATGCGCTGCCACATTTACAGGTAAAAGGGGTAGATTGCCATATTGGTTCACAGCTGACCGAGATCCAGCCTTTCCTCGATGCGATGGACAGAATGTTAGCCCTTATCGACCGTCTGGCCGATCAAGGCATTGTGATTGAACACTTCGATGTGGGTGGCGGTTTAGGGGTGACCTATGATGATGAAACCCCGCCGCATCCCGATGTTTACGCTGCTGCACTGCTCGCGCGTTTAGGTGATCGCAAGCTCAAGTTAATTTTCGAGCCGGGTCGTGCCATCGCCGCTAACGCGGGGATTTTCGTCACTCAGGTGCTGTACCTTAAAGAAAACAGCGATAAACGTTTTGCGATTGTCGACGGCGCGATGAACGACTTAATTCGTCCTGCACTCTATAGCGCTTGGCAAAATATCATTCCGGTAAATCCAAGGGATGAACAAGCGCAAGTATTTGATATCGTAGGGCCAGTGTGCGAAACCGGTGACTTTTTAGGTAAAGACAGAGCACTCGCGATTGCGGCGGGGGATTTACTGGTTGTGCGCTCGAGCGGTGCCTACGGTTTTGCCATGGCTTCTAACTATAACACTCGTCCGCGTGCGGCCGAGGTGATGGTCGATGGTGACAAGGCTTATCTGGTGCGTGAGCGAGAAAAATTAGCGCAGCTCTGGCAAGGTGAGCAACTCCTGCCGTAAACTAGAAAATTATATTGATTCAGGCGCTTGGCTAGTTGATGGCGGCGCCTAGGCTTAAAGGATAAGTATCTTGATCCAATTCACTAAGATGCACGGACTGGGCAACGATTTTATGGTGGTCGATGGTGTCACGCAGAACGTGTTCTTTTCGCCTGAGCAGATCCGCCGTTTAGCCGACCGTAACTTTGGCATAGGTTTCGACCAACTTTTACTGGTTGAGCCGCCCTATGATCCCGATTTGGATTTTCACTATCGTATCTTTAATGCCGACGGTGGTGAGGTCGAAAACTGCGGCAATGGCGCCCGTTGTTTTGCGCGCTTTGTTCGTAATAAAGGGCTGACGAATAAGAATAAAATTCGCGTGAGCACCTCTGCGGGTAAGATGACTCTTCGCCTCGAACGTGACGGTACTGTCACTGTGAACATGGGCGTGCCCGTGCTCGACCCAAGCCAAATTCCTTTCAAAGCCAAAAAGGCCGAAAAAACCTATCTGTTGCAGACGCCGCAACAAACCTTTTTATGTGGCGCGGCCTCTATGGGCAATCCCCATTGCGTGCTCGATGTGGAAGATGTTGCCAACGCCAATGTCGCCGAAATTGGCGCGCTGCTCACTAAGCATGAGCGCTTCCCGCGCGGAGTAAACGTCGGCTTTATGCAGGTAGTTAACTCGGGCCATATCAAGCTTAGAGTTTATGAACGTGGTGCGGCCGAGACCTTAGCCTGTGGTACTGGCGCTTGTGCCGCCGTGGTGGTAGGGCAGATCCAAGGCAAACTTGACCAACAGGTACGTGTCGACTTACCGGGGGGCACCTTAACCATCAATTGGGAAGGCGAAGGCAAACCCCTGTGGATGACGGGACCTGCGCAGCACGTTTACGATGGACAAATTCAGTTATGACCGAGCCTTTGATGCCGCAGACCGATCTTCCTTTTGATGAGTTGATTATTCGCGAGTACCTACTCGATAACCCGGACTTTTTTAATCGTTATCCCGAGCTGTTATTGGCGATGCGTTTGCCCCATTCGGAGCGCGGCGCGATTTCCTTGGTCGAGCGTCGTCAAGAGTTACTGCGCCAACGGGTTGGGCAACTCGAAGAAGAAATTACCAGTCTGCTGGCGATGGCGGCGCGCAATGAAAAGATATTCCTGTTTAATACCGAGCTGTCTTTTAAATTACTTAATTGCGTTAATTTAGAAGCGCTTAAAGAAGTGCTGGCCGATAGTTTAAAGACGCAGTTTAATTTTACCCATGTGCGTCTGATCAGCGTGTTAGATGCCGATGTGGAGATGCAAGCGATTTGGGCTCAGCGTCTGCGTAAGGATTACTACTTTGGCCGCTTAACTCAGCAGGAAGCGAAACGCCTGTTTGGTAGCGAAGTGGGCTCAGTCGCGTTAGTGAAGTTAGCCGATGAAATCCCGATGATTTTTGCCGTCGCCAGCCAAGATGCGGCGCATTTCCATCCCGATATGGATAATATGTTGCTCGAACAATTACGCCGATTACTCGCACATATGCTGGCCAAGCTTTAAGGTAGATGGTTCGCCTTGCCTCAATTGCCTAATGATGAGGAGCTGGAGATGACCCCGCAGTGTCAGTCCTATTTGCAGCAGTTTGAAACCTATATGCAGTCAGAGCGCCAGTTATCGGCGCATACGGTTCGCAATTATATGTACGAGTTGCAGCGGGGAAGCGAGTTATTGCCCGAGGGTGTTGATTTGCTCAATGTGGGCCGTGAGCATTGGCAACAAGTGCTTGCTAAGCTGCATCGCAAGGGCTTGAGCCCACGCTCGCTATCATTGTGGTTGTCGGCCATCAAACAGTGGGGAGAGTTTTTATTGCGCTCAGGCGTGATTGAACTTAATCCTGCCAAGGGGCTGAGCGCGCCCAAACAAGCCAAACCGTTACCTAAGAATATCGACGTCGATTCTATCTCGCATCTGCTCGCGATTGAGGGTAATGATCCGCTGACCCTGCGTGATAAAGCCATTATGGAGCTGTTCTACTCCAGCGGATTGCGCTTGGCTGAACTGGCGGCGCTGGACTTATCCAGTGTGCAATACGATCAGCATGAAGTGCGCGTTTTGGGCAAAGGCAACAAAGAGCGCATAGTCCCCGTTGGGCGTTACGCCATAGAGGCCATCAGTGCTTGGCTTAAGTGCCGCAAACAAATTTCCTGTGAAGATAATGCATTGTTTGTCACGGAGAAGGGCAAGCGTTTGTCCCATCGCAGTATTCAGGCGCGCATGAGCAAATGGGGTCAGGAGCAGGCGCTTTCTATGCGGGTGCATCCCCATAAGTTACGCCATTCCTTTGCGACGCACATGCTGGAATCCAGTGCCGATTTGCGGGCGGTGCAGGAATTATTAGGTCACGAAAACCTGTCGACCACGCAAATTTATACCAGTTTAGATTTCCAACACTTAGCTAAGGTGTATGATAACGCCCATCCTAGAGCGAAAAAACAACAGGATAAATAATGCGTTGTTATCTTAGACCCCAGAATATTCGTGCGATCAGCTTCGATCTTGACGATACCTTATACGATAACGAGCCTCATATTCTGAATGCCGAAGCCGAGCTAACGCAGTTTTTGCATCAGGCTTTTCCGCTGACTCAAGCTTGGCAACCGCAGCAATGGCGACTGCTCAAGTTACAGTTGCTACAGCAAAATCCTGCCTTAGCCCATGATACCTCGGCGGCGCGAATTGCGACTCTGCATAAAGGTCTTTCGCTGCTCGGTTATAGCGAGTCGGAGGCAAAACGGGGTGCGCAGGAAGGGTTGGATTGTTTCTATTTCCATCGCAGCCATTTTCAGGTTTCAGACGAAGTCTTGGCGCTGCTCGCGCGCTTATCGGCCCATTTTCGGTTGATTGGTATCACCAATGGCAATGTGGACGCACAGCGCATTGGCTTGAGTGAGGTGTTCGAATTTGTGCTGCATCCTGGTAGTGGTGTACGGATGAAACCCGCTAAAGATATGTTTTCACAGGCTTGTGAAAGGCTGGATATCGGCTTAGACGAACTGCTGCACGTGGGTGATAGTATGAATGCCGATGTTCGCGGTGCGCGCTTAGCGGGCTGCCAGTCGGTCTGGCTCAACCCGAGTTTTGGCCGCGTGGCGTCGCTGCCGATAGCAGCCCTATTACCCCATATGGAAATTGCGACCCTCGATGCTCTGCTGGAGATGTTACTGCCATAATTTGGTTTAAGGAAAGTTGAGCTAAGTTATCCGCTGAATTAAGCGATAGCTTAAGGTGATAAGGATCAAAGATTGCTTCACGGCTTTGCCGTAGAGTGTTCACAATCATTTCACTCGGTTGTTACGCCATCACTAACAAGGAATTTGTATGGTGCGTTTAAGTTTGTTGCTGCTCTTGAGTCTATCTTTTATTGCCCCTGCCTCGGCGCACGAAATCCACTCCGGTGGTGGTTTTATGGCGGGCTTTAACCATCCCGTTTTAGGCTTTGACCATCTCCTTGCCATGTTGAGTGTGGGCATGCTCAGTACGCAATTGGGCGGCCGCGCCATTTGGACTGTGCCTTTAGCCTTTGTGTGTTTTATGTTGGTCGGTGGCATTTTAGGCCTGTATGCGATTCCGGTGCCCTTTGTCGAAATTGGCATTGCGCTATCTGTCTTATTGCTTGGGCTAGCGATAGCTTTTGACCGCCAACTTCCGCTGTTGTTTGCCATGGCCTTTGTGGGCGTGTTTGCGATTTTCCACGGCCATGCCCATGGGATGGAAATGCCCGAACTCGCCAGTCCCATACTCTATGCCTTCGGTTTCTTGTTTGGCACTGCGGTCATTCATCTTGGTGGGGTCATGTTAGGATTAGGCATGCAGCGCCTGACGGGCCAGCGCCGCTTAATGCGGGTATCGGGCGTGGCGATTGCGGCTATGGGCGGATATTTACTCGCTGGCTTTTAATGGCTTAACGCGCCTTGAGTTGCTTAGTGCAATGATGGGCGCGGCGCAGCATTTGCGTGACCTGTCTTCGGCTGGCGTGCATGTCGGCATCCCCCACGCGAAAATAAGTCCCCGTATAAGCATCGGTGCCGATAAACACGGGCTTAAGATGCTCTGGCGCGAGTGGTACACGAATTCTTATCAGCTTTTTATTCATGATTTCAATCAGCTGCACATCGGAAATCGCCAGAATATTATGGCTGGTGCGGCTTGGATCATCGAGGATTTCCCAAAACTCCTGCAACACGGGCAGGGGATTAGGAATGCCTTCAATGGTGAAATGACCATGTTCTTCACGTACCCCGAGGATAATCTCGCCACCTAAGGTGTTAGCGAAGGAGCTATAGGTCGCCCAAATATCTTCGGGGAGCTGACCTTGACCATCGCGGCCCCGCGCGAGTTTGAACTCCACTTGGGCGGACTCATGCAGTGAACCAATATCATCGAGTGCGAATGTTGGGTATGTCATGGCGGCGGCTCCTTGCGTAGCACACCACTTTTTGTAACACGCCAAAATAACAAAGGCCAGCAGTTGTGCTGGCCTTTGTTGTGAATCAGCAGTCTGTACTAGGCGAGTTGTAGCGCCTTAGGGAAGAGAATGTTGTTCTCTAAATGGATGTGTCGGTGCAAGTCTGCCTCAAATTCGACCAGAGTCGCGTAACAAACGCGCCATGTGGTGCAGGCGTATTCCGGCGGCGTAAAATCATTGGTTAACTCGTGTAGCTTTTGCAAAATTTGCCCAGCTTCTTCGTGCTCGTATTGCATCGCATTGATGGGGTTGCCTATGTGCCCAAAACAACCTTGCACTTGCTCACCTCGGCTCATGGCGCGGATCGCGGGGAAGAGGATATTTTCTTCCTTCATCAAATGCGGCATTAAGTCTTCAATTAAGGCGCGCACCCAGCCAGCGAAGGGAATGATCTCCGCATAATGCTCACCATGGGCGCGTACCATTTTCTCTGAATATTCGAGCAATAACGGCGCCTTAGCGCGAACATATTGATGATGGGTGCGCTCGATGTAATCGATCAACTGGTCGAGTGGCAATTGATTGAGTTCATCTTCTTTGGCTCCCGAGTGGGAAACGGCCTCCAGTGCGGCGACGACTTGCTCAGGATTGGCCTCTGCTCGCTCGCAGGCATTAACGAGTGCTCGACCACCCCCGCAGCAGAAATCGATACCAAATTGGCTAAACACGTGGGCGCGGCGAAAATCCTCTGCGACCAATTCCCCCACTTTGCGTTCAAGCCATGGGGTGATTGAGGCTGACTGTGCTTCAACTGGGTTTTCGGATGAGAGATGGGCAGATAACATAGCAACACTCCAAAGCGAGAATAATTTTACATGCATAATATTTGCAGCTTTATATTCGCGCAATAAATCCTGACTAAATTAGTCGGGCATATCACATTTTATGTTGTGAAATATCTCTAAGTGAGTAGGCAAAGTTGCCTTAAAGGTCAGCGCGGTTCTATTACTTTGCTGTGGCGGGGAATTGTCGCTAAGAAAGCAAAAAGGCGAGTCATTGCTGACTCGCCTTTTTAATACAACAGCTTAATCCTTGCGGATTAGTTCATGCCGTATTTCTTTAATTTTTTACGCAGAGTACCACGGTTGATACCTAGCATGTTTGCTGCGCGGGTTTGGTTGCCGCGAGTGTGTTGCATGATGATGTCAAGCAGAGGTGCTTCAACTTCACTTAGCACCATTTCATACACTTCTTGTGCTTCCTGACCGTCCAACTGTGCGAAGAAGTTAGTTACGGCACGCTTAACAGCGTCACGTAATAACTGGGGCTTGATAGTGCCGTTTGCGGTTTCGATTTTGCCAACGGTAAGCTGGTGAACTTCTGTGTTAGTTGTCTGATCAAACATTCTATTCTGCTCTTTATTAATTCTGTACTAATTCATCAAAATAATATTCCACCAGGGAATACTGTTCTGCAGCGGTTTCCAGCTGATTAAAGTCAGCCCGGAACTGGCGCTGATCCTCTTGGTCTAGGTACCATCCAATATGCTTTCTGGCGAAGCGGATACCCTTATATTCACCATACAAATCATAAAGTTTGGTGAGGTGTTCCAGCATCACTTGACGCTGTTCAGCCACCTCAATGGGCGCTAGCTTATTACCCGTATCCAAGTAGTGCTGGATTTCTCTGAAAATCCAAGGCCGTCCTTGAGCACCCCGTCCTATCATCAGAGCATCGACACCGGTATAGTCCAGCACGAAGCGGGCTTTCTCCGGACTGTCGATATCCCCATTCGCGACAACAGGAATCGAGACATTCTGTTTAATTGCTTTGATGGTGTCGTACTCGGCGTCGCCTCTGTACATGCATTGTCTCGTGCGGCCGTGAACGGCGAGCGAGGCGATACCACAATCCTCAGCAATCTGGGCGATTTGAACACCGTTCCTGTGTTCAGGCTCCCAACCTGTGCGAATCTTTAACGTGACAGGCACCTCTACTGCAGCGACCACGGCTTGTAAAATTTCTTTCACTAAGGGTGGATTTTGCATTAGGGCAGAACCTGCCAGCTTTTTATTCACTTTTTTTGCCGGGCATCCCATGTTGATATCAATGATGTGGGCACCTTGTTCGACGTTGAACTGGGCGGCCTGCGCCATTAACTCTGGATCTGCACCTGCAATTTGCACTGAGCGAATACCTTCCTCGCCGGAATGCGTCATACGCTGGCGGCTCTTATCTGTGTCCCAAACTTCAGGATTCGATGAAAGCATCTCCGACACCGCTAAGGCTGCACCATAACGAAGACAGAGATTACGGAAAGCTTGATCGGTGACACCTGCCATTGGTGCCACGATCAGCTGATTCTTCAGTTGATAGGGTCCAATCTGCATTTACTGTTTCACCTTAGCTCTTCAAAGGGGCGCTATAGTAGCCCTTTTTATTGGCCGTGAAAAGGTCAATAAATGACCTAGGAGCAATTTTTTTTCTTGACTTTTTAGCCTTGAGAAGTCATCGACAAAATAAGCCTAAGCCAGTGGTGGCGCATGTTGCGCCACCCTTTAGCGTTATTTGCGCTTACCTGTCAAGCGGCTCCAATCTTCTTTGTGAGCCGCTTCGTCCATGTCGAACCATTGGCTATAGAAGTCAGAGATTTCTTGCGCTTGCTCTTTAAGCAGTCCTGAGAGGGCTAATTTACCGCCAGATTTGACGCGCTCGGCGATAAGGGGGGCAAGTTCACGCAGTGGGCCTGCGAGAATATTGGCAACTAACACATCGGCCTTAAGATCGGCGGGTTGATCTTCTGGCAGATAAAGTGCTAATTGGTCGGCAACATCATTACGCTCGGCATTGGCTTTAGAGGCTTCGATGGCTTGATAGTCGATATCGATACCTGTGACCTTTTTTGCGCCCAGTTTCAGCGCCGCCACGGCGAGAATGCCTGAGCCGCAGCCAAAGTCGATCACTTCTTCGTTGCTGAGATCTAAGCTATCTAACCACTCTAAACACAGTGCTGTCGTTGGGTGAGTGCCTGTGCCGAAGGCAAGGCCCGGATCTAAGATCACGTTCACTGCGCTTGGATCGGGAACTTCACGCCAGCTTGGGCAAATCCATAGGCGTTTACCAAATTGGATTGGGTGGTAGTTATCCATCCACTCGCGAACCCAGTCTTTATCTTCAATTTGCTCGATTTTGTGGCTGAAGTGCTCGCCTAAAAACGGCAGGGTTTTCAGCATCTCGATAGTCGGTGCGAGATCTGTGTCAGCCTCGAACAGGGCAACCACTACGGTATCTTGCCACAGAGGGGTTTCGCCCAGTTTAGGCTCAAAAATCGGGGTGTCTTTACCATCTTCAAAGGTAATAGAAACGGCGCCTTCTTCCATAAGTAAGTCGCTGATGGTTTCAGCATCGTCACTGTTAGTGTTAATGCGAAGTTGGATCCAAGGCATGGGTAAAATCCTGTGGCTAGGTTTAAAAAATATCGCGCTATTGTATACCCAAACTGCGCTAATTTGCAGAATTCGATGGCAATTAAACGTGAGTGATGGTGATGAGGTGGGTTGAGGGATTCGTGCTAAAAATCTAGGGAGTTTTGGGTAGTAAACGAGGTTTATTTCAGCATGGACAAGGAGTTAGCTTGTCAGCTGTTGGTTGTACGCAAAATCGAACCGCTCGTTTCGATTTTTAATGTAAAGCCATGAAATATAATGGTTAATTGGTTTTACCTTTGTTTGGTTTTTACGGCTTTTTTGTGATCCTCTTCTAAGAGTTGACGCTTATCCCGTGAGTTGCCTCACGCTTTAAATCTGTGACACTCAGCCGCGTTTTTTGTTGCTGCTATGGTGTAGTTTGCAAAGAGGCGTCAACAAACCATTAAAGGGTAAAAGCAAGATGACAAGCGTAACGCGCGTTCACACTAGCGTGAAAACACAGGGGATAGGTCACCCTTGGTCGGCCAAGGCCGATAGATTACAGAGCGCGACTGGTATTATGCTGGGCTGCTTTCTGTTGTTACATATGCATTTCGAGTCGAGCATTCTGCTGGGTAAAGAGGCCTTTTACCATGTGGTGCAGTTGCTCGAAGGCGGTATGTTTAGCAGTACGGGCCATGGCTTTCCGATTGTCACTAAAGTCTTCTCAGTGTTTATGCTGCTCGTGGTGATTCTACATGCAGCCGTTGCTCTTAGACGGTTTCCGGCGCAGCTTGGGCAGTGGCGAGCGTTGCGATCACATTTAGGTGGCATTAAACATCGCGATACCCATGCTTGGTTTTGGCAGTTGATCACGGGTTTTATTCTGTTTTTCCTGGTGCCAGTGCACCTCTTTACCATGATCTTAAATCCTGAAATTGGTCCACATTTATCGGCCGAGCGTGTCTATCACGATAATGCTTGGTTGCTCTACGCCCTGTTGCTGCCCGCGGTCGTCATCCACGCCATGATTGGTTTATACCGAGTGGCGGTTAAGTGGGGCATCACGACCCAGCGCTCCGGCTTACGTAAGCTTGCTAAGGTATTGATTATCTATTTGTTATGCCTAGGTGGTGCGAGCTTAGTCTCCTATATGTTTATCGGTAGTGAGCTAAGTGTGCCGGTGCAGCCTTATGTGCCCCATTGATTGAAATCCAATTCTGCTGCGTTTATCCCTGATGGATTTGGGCGCAGCAGGATTTTGTTTCGCTGCTAATATTTAAGCATTCGATTAATTATTCGCCTCCTAGTTGATCTAACTCAGGTTTTTTGATGGATTTGTGAGCGATATTAATTTTCGAGGACAACTTATTAAGCAGGGCTCTCAGGAGCCTGCGGCGCGAGGCGAAAGCAATGGCAATCAAACTAAGTATAAAAAAATGGAGTGCGTGGCTGGATTTAAGCCAGAGTTTGTCGGGTGTCATTCTGGCGGTGTTTTTGTGGACCCACTTAGTGCTGGTGTCGTCCATTTTATTGGGTGGCGATGCCATGAACTGGGTGGCTCGCACTATGGAGCTAAGTTTTCTCTCCAGTGATGGCCATGGCTATCCCTGGGTGGTGACTTGTATTGCCGTCGGTATTGCCGCCCTTGCATTGGTGCATGTGATTGTGGCACTGCAAAAGTTACCCATGAGTTTGCGCCAGCAAAGAGCGCTCAAACAACAGATGCAAGTGATCAATCACAGTGATACTCGCCTCTGGCGTTGGCAGGCCATTACGGGCGTGGTGATCCTGTTATTGCTGCCAGTGCATCTGTGGCTTATTGGCTCGGCGCCAGAAACCATAGGCCCGCAGGGCAGTGCAGAGCGGATTTGGAACCAAGGCGTGTGGATGGTGTATCTGCCGCTATTGCTGACGGTGGAGTTACATGCAGCCATCGGGATTTACCGCGTAGCACTGAAGTGGGGGGCTGCGCGGGATCTCAATAGTCGCAGCCGTTTACGTAAGATTAAAACCATTGTGAGTATCGCGTTTGTCACGGTAGGGATTGCCTCCTTATTGGCATTTTTACCCCACGCGAGTTAGCGAATATAACAAAAGAGTGTTGTCCTAAAACAATAACAGCAGTACCCGTTAAGGAGCAGGCGTGAAACTGATTTATACCGATTCATTAGTGGTTGGTGCCGGATTGGCTGGCCTGAGGGTGGCCATTGCCTCTAAAGAGCGCGGGTTAGATACCTTAGTGCTATCGCTTATCCCCGCTAAACGTTCTCACTCTGCGGCGGCGCAGGGCGGAATGCAGGCAAGCCTTGGTAATGCAGTCAAAGGCATGGGCGATGATGAAGACGTGCACTTTCAAGATACGGTGAAAGGATCGGACTGGGGCTGCGATCAAGAAGTCGCCAGAATGTTTGCCCATTGTGCGCCTAAGGCGGTGCGTGAATTAGCCAACTGGGGCGTGCCTTGGACACGTGTAACCGCAGGCCCGAGGGACGTCATTGTTAACGCACAAAAAGTCACCTTGCAGGAAGCCGAAGAAGCCCACGGTCTGATCAATGCCCGTGACTTTGGTGGCACCAAAAAGTGGCGCACCTGCTACACCGCCGACGGTACCGGCCACTCCTTACTCTATGCTATGGATAACAAAGCGATTTCGATGGATATTCCTGTCCACGAACGCGTCGAAGCGCTCTCTATTATCCACGACGGTCAACGTTGCCACGGGGTAATTGCCCGCTGTTTAATCACGGGCGAGTTGCGTGCCTATGTCGCGAAATCGACCACTATCGCCACCGGTGGCTATGGCCGCATTTATGAAGTCTCAACCAACGCGATTATCTGCGAGGGTATAGGTCAGGCGCTGGCGCTCGAAACGGGCGTTGCGACCCTTGGCAACATGGAAGCGGTACAGTTCCACCCAACGGCGATTGTGCCCGTGGGGATTTTAACCACAGAAGGTTGCCGTGGTGATGGTGGCTTGCTGCGGGATAAAGACGGTTACCGTTTTATGCCGGACTATGAACCAGAGAAGAAAGAGCTGGCGTCGCGGGACGTGGTGTCTCGCCGTATGACTGAACATATGCGTAAAGGTAAGGGCGTCGATAGCCCCTATGGCCCGCATTTATGGCTCGATATCACCCTACTTGGGCGTAAGCATATCGAAACCAACCTGCGTGAAGTGCAGGAGATTTGCGAAAACTTCCTCGGGATTGATCCCGCGAAGGACTGGATCCCTGTTCGTCCAACTCAGCACTATTCCATGGGCGGGATCCGCACTAAGGCAACGGGCGAGAGTCCGCAGCTTAAGGGCTTATTCAGCGTCGGCGAAGCGGCCTGTTGGGATATGCATGGCTTTAACCGCTTGGGTGGTAACTCGCTCGCCGAAACCGTGGTGGGTGGCATGATTATCGGCAAATATGTGGCTGATTTTTGTGAGAATAATAGCCTTGAAATCGACACTCAGCTTGCCGAAAAATTTATGCGACAGGTACAGACTGAAATCGACACCTTAGTCGATGGCGAAGGCCATGAAAGCCCCTTCGAACTGAAGCGCGAAATGCAGCGGATTATGATGGATTACGTGGGGATTTTCCGTAACGGCCCTGAGCTCGATAAGGCGGTGACTGAGCTAAAGGCGCTGCTTGAACGCTCACGTAAGCTCGGAGTTAAGTGTAAGAAACGCCACGCTAACCCCGAGCTGGTAGAAGCGCTAAGGGTGAAGCGGATGCTCAAGGTGGCGCTAACTGTGGCCTGTGGCGCAGCCGCGCGTACCGAAAGCCGTGGTGCCCACGCCCGTGAGGATTATCCGCAGCGTAATGACAGAGACTGGCTCAACCGTACTCTCGCCAGTTGGCCCGATGCCGAGGCGTTGGCCCCCGTTTTAAGCTACGAGCCGTTGGATGTGATGAAGATGGAGCTGCCGCCGGGATACCGGGGTTATGGTATCGATAATGCCATCGCACACCCCGATACAGCCAAACGCGAGCAACAAATTGCCGAGATTTTGGCTGGGCTGGGTGATGATGCCGATCGTTATCAACGCCAAGCGGCGCTGATGCCATTCGAGCTGCCGCCGAGCTTACAAGCTAAAAATGAACGTTTAAGCGATACCTTACAAAGACCATCAGCCAATGTGCTAGGAGAAAAATCATAATGAGCCAAGGTCGCCAGTTAACCTTTAATATTTTTCGTTATGATCCGCAGGAGCCAAATGATAAGCCGAAGATGGTGCGTTATCAGCTCACCGAAACGCCGGGCATGACGGTATTTATTGCACTCAATAAGCTCAGAGAAGAGCAAGATACGTCGTTGCAGTTTGACTTTGTCTGTCGGGCGGGGATTTGCGGCAGTTGCGCCATGGTGATCAATGGTTTCCCAACCTTAGCTTGCCGCACCTTAACCGCCAAATATCCCAAGGGAGAAATCACCCTAATGCCATTACCTGGCTTTGAATTGATTGGTGATTTATCTGTTAACACGGGTAAGTTTATGCGTGAACTCGCCGAGCGCTTGAAGCTGTGGTTACACCCCAAAGCGAATGATATCAGTATCCATCACCTCGAAGAGCCTATGGCGCCAGAGGAAGCGGCGCGGCTCTATGAATTAGAGCGCTGCGTCGAGTGCGGGGTTTGTGTATCAGCCTGCGCGACCAAACAAATGCGTGAGACCTTTGTTGGGGCCGTGGGGATGATGAAAATCGCCCGCTTTGAACTCGATAGCCGCGATGCGCGCACGGCTGAAGATTTTTACCATGTGATTGGTAATCAGGACGGCGTGTTTGGTTGTATGACCTTGCTCGGCTGCCAAGACAACTGTCCGAAGGATTTGCCTCATATGCAGCAGATAGCCTATCTGCGCCGCAAAATGGCGATGACCTTAGTTTAATTTCTGTTAGCTGTTTGATTCAAAAAGCAAAGCGCCTGATTAGGCGCTTTTTACTTGGTGAGGTTAGCAGGCATAGGCCTTGTAAATGCTCGCCTTGTCCATGATAGCGTTTGAGCTAGTCACAAAGTCGTTAAAGTGCGGGCTTGCCATATGCGCATCCAAGGCTGCTTGGGATTGCCACACCTCATACATCCAAAACTGATCGGCATCCTCTATGGATTGGTGCAGCGTGTATTCTAAGCAACCGGCCTCGGTCAGGGTTGCTTTAACCAGCTGCTTAAGGACGTGAGACAAGGCTTTGCCTTGGCCAGAACGAGCTTGAATTTGCGCAAAAACTGTCACTTTCATTGGCTAAATCCTTCGAGCACGATTTTACCTATGGCCTTACCCGACTCTATTGGTGCATGGGCTTTAAGCAAGTTTTGCGCATTAATGGCGCCATAGTGTTCGCCAAAGGTACTTTGAACTGTGCCTGCATCAATCAGCTCGGCGATACGATTGAGCAGATGATGCTGAGCAATCATGTCTTCGGTTTGAAAGAGGCTGCGGGTAAACATGAGCTCCCAATGTAGCGACAGGCTTTTAAGTTTAAGCTTCATCACGTCCAGTGGACCGACGGGATCGTCAATGAGTGCCAGTTTACCTTGGGGTCTGAGGACTTTTACGATTTCGTCAAAGTGCTTATCGGTTTGGGTTAGGCTAATCACATGGGTGACATCGGCAATATCCCACTTCGCCAGTTCCTGCGAGAGTGGCTGTTGGTGATTGATAACCTGATTCGCGCCTAACTTTTTCACCCAAGCGGCAGATTCGGGGCGTGATGCTGTGCCAATTACCTCGGCGCCAGTCAGCTTGACCGCAAGTTGGGTGATGATAGAACCTACACCTCCAGCGGCACCGATAATCAAAATTCGCGCATTCGTGGCCGAGCCATCCTGAGGTAAGCCTAAGCGATCAAACAATAGCTCCCAAGCCGTAATACTGGTTAGGGGGAGGGCTGCAGCCTGGGCATTGCTTAAGGTTTGCGGTTTATGGCCCACAATGCGCTCATCGACTAACTGATACTCGGCATAACTGCCGCTGCGGCTAATATCGCCGGCATACCAGACTTCATCGCCCACCTTAAACAGGCTCACCTTTTCACCCACGGCTTTAACGACTCCGACCGCATCCCAACCGAGGATTTTATATTCCCCTGTTGGAGCTGAGCTCGATGTGCGGATTTTGGTATCGACGGGATTAACGGATATGGCTTTTACCTCAACTAACAGGTCAAAACCTTGCGGTGTAGGTTCGGGTAAGGTGATGTTTTGTAATGCATTGGGTGCATCGACGGCTCCCGCGGTTTGATAACCTATGGCTTTCATCTTGATTCCTCGCTTGCGGCTGGTGCCTGTACTTGTCAATGGCAACTATTGTGTGGAATATTAAAGCCTAGATAAACGGGGTAAACTTTGTAATTTTTTCAAAGGATTTTTGAAAATCATGCTGCTGAATGATCTCGCACTATTTGTTCGCGTTGCCGACTGCGGCAGTATTTCGGCTGCCGCGGTCGAAATGGAACTCTCGGCAGCATCTGCAAGCGCAGCGATTAAACGGCTTGAAAAACAACTTGATACCAGCCTTTTTGTACGTACGACCCGAAGCCTTAGATTAACCGCACAGGGAGAGCGTTACCTTATCCATTGCCGCCGTGCCTTAAGTGATCTTGCACTCGGGGAGCAGGCGATCGCCAGCGATAAAGGTAAAGTCTCTGGTACCTTGAGCCTCTCAGTTTCATCCGATTTTGGGCGTAACTTATTCGTCCCTTGGCTCGATGATTTCCTGTTAGATTTTCCGCAGCTACAGGTGCGACTGCATTTGGGTGATAACATCAGCAGCTTTTACCACGACAAAATTGATGTCGCGGTGCGTTACGGTAAACCGCAGGACTCCAATCAGGTCGCATTTCCGATTTGCTGCGCCGACCGATTACTATGCGCTTCACCTGAATATCTCGCCAAGTTTGGTAAACCCGAAACCTTAGAACAGTTAGCTCAGCACAATTGTTTGTTTTATAAACTCGATGACCGCACCCATGATCAATGGCAATTTGAGCGTGATGGCCAGGAATTTAAAATCCGCGTGACGGGTAATCGCAGCGCCAATGATGCTGAAATTGCGCGCCGCTGGGCCGTGGCTGGTAAGGGTTTAGTGTTCAAGTCGAGCTTAGATCTGGCGGAGGATATTATGGCTGGGCGCCTTGTGCCCTTGCTGCCCGAATATCGGGGCGAATCGGTCAATTTATACTTAGTGTGCCCTGGGCGTGAGCATGTCACGCCCGTGGTGCTGTTACTTCGTGAAATGCTCAGGCAACAGACTCAAGCCTTAAGCCGTGCCCTAGCGACATACCTTAAGTCTGAAACGCAGTTTAAATAACAATTGAATGCGGGAATCTAAGGGAGTTCGCTGAGGTTTGATAAGTGGATTACCTTCGTGATTTCCTCTCTGAAGAGGGCTCAACGCTCTGTGATTTAATCTTGCACTGCCAAACTCGGCGCAATAAAAAAGCCGCATTAAGCGGCTTTTTTGAAAGATTTGACCCTAAACCTAGGATTAAGACTTAGCGCGTTTCATCGCGGTGAAGAATTCTTCGTTGGTCTTAGTCATAGCCAGTTTATCGATCAGGAATTCCATTGCGCTGACTTCATCCATAGGATTTAAGATCTTACGCAGGATCCACATCTTTTGCAGTTCATCAGGTGTGGTCAGTTTTTCTTCGCGACGAGTACCACTGCGGTTGAAGTCAATCGCTGGGAATACGCGTTTTTCAGCGGCCTTGCGTGACAGATGCAGTTCTTGGTTACCTGTACCTTTGAACTCTTCGTAGATCACTTCGTCCATTTTCGAGCCGGTATCAACCAGTGCGGTAGCAATAATCGTTAAGCTGCCGCCGTTTTCGATGTTACGAGCCGCGCCGAAGAAGCGCTTAGGACGGTGCAGGGCGTTTGCATCCACACCACCAGTTAACACTTTGCCCGATGATGGGATAACAGTGTTGTAGGCGCGAGCCAAACGAGTGATAGAGTCGAGTAAGATCACAACGTCTTTCTTGTGCTCAACTAAACGTTTGGCTTTTTCAATTACCATTTCAGCCACTTGTACGTGACGGCTAGCTGGTTCGTCGAAGGTCGATGCAATCACTTCACCTTGAACTAGGCGTTGCATCTCGGTCACTTCTTCAGGACGTTCATCGATCAGCAGTACCATCAACACAACTTCTGGGTTGTTGTAGGTGATTGACTGAGCAATGTTTTGCAGTAATAAGGTTTTACCCGCTTTTGGTGGTGCGACGATCAGACCACGTTGACCCTTACCGATAGGTGAGCATAAATCCAGAATACGGGCAGTGATGTCTTCAGTAGAGCCATTACCACGCTCCATGCGCATACGTTCTTCTGCGTGGAGTGGGGTTAAGTTTTCAAAGAGGATTTTGTTGCGAGAGTTTTCAGGTTTATCGAAGTTAACTTCGTTAACTTTTAGCAGGGCAAAATAACGTTCACCTTCTTTTGGTGGGCGAATCTTGCCAAAAATCGTGTCGCCCGTTCGCATGTTAAAGCGGCGAATTTGGCTTGGTGATACATAAATATCATCCGGGCCAGCTAAATAAGATCCATCTGCACTACGTAAGAAACCGAATCCGTCTTGGAGTATCTCTAATACACCGCCACCGAAAATGTCTTCGCCGCTTTTGGCGTGGGCTTTAAGAATAGAGAAAATAATGTCCTGCTTGCGAGCGCGGGCCATATTTTCGAGTTTCATATTTTCGGCTAGCGAGACTAGGTCGGATATCGGCGTGTCTTTTAATTCAGTTAAGTTCATGTTGGGGATCTTGTGTTACGCGACAAAGCTTACCGCAATCAATCAGTAAAGTTTGTGATTCAGGATAGTGATTGACGAGCGAGAAGTGGTTTAGTTAGAAAGAATCTGGTTATTAAAGTAGCACTAACAAAGCGGGGCGTCCAGAAATTTAGGGGTATTCCGGCACAATTAATTAAAGCTTGTGCCGGAGGTCACTCATAGCGACAACAAATTAGATTTGTGCGTCGATGAACTCTTTTAATTGAGTTTTAGATAGTGCGCCAACTTTAGTCGCCGCTAATTCACCGTTCTTGAATAACAGTAAAGTTGGGATACCACGAACGCCATATTTCGCTGGAGAAACGTTGTTTTGGTCAACGTTTAATTTAGCGATAGTCACACGACCTGCGTACTCTTCGGCAACGTCGTCAAGGATTGGAGCGATCATTTTACATGGACCACACCATTCAGCCCAAAAGTCTACCAATACTGGTAAATCGGCCTTTAATACGTCGTTTTCGAAGCTGTCGTCGCTCAGGTATATAATTTTATCGCTCATGATGTTCTCCAGTTTGGTTGCCATTGCTGGTTTGTTAATGGCTTACCATGTATATTGGGGCTGAAAAATAGCTTTTCAAGTTACCTTTTTACAATGTGGCTATTTCAAACGATCGAGTATCTTATTGCAACCCCAAATGGTATGCTTGCGCTATGAGCCAAACACATTTATCTAATCAAAAATTTGCCGACCTTCCTCTGCATCCAGAGGTTAAACAGGCACTTGCCGAAAACGGCTTTGAATTTTGTACGCCGATTCAGGCGTTATCATTACCCGTATTACTTCAATCAAAAGATATCGCCGGCCAAGCCCAAACGGGCACGGGTAAGACAATGGCGTTTTTGGTTGCCACATTTAACCATTTATTGTCGACGCCTGTCCCTGAAAACCGTCAGTTAAATCAGCCGCGCGCCATCATTATGGCTCCTACCCGTGAGCTGGCGATTCAAATCGCCAAAGACGCGATTCTCCTTGCCAAACACAGCCACTTAAAAGTGGGCATTGTTTATGGCGGTGAAAGCTATGATGTGCAGCGCAAGACGCTCGATCAAGGTGTAGACATTCTGATTGGTACCACAGGTCGGATTATCGACTACGTGCGCCAAGGCATTATCAATCTCGGCGGTATTCAAGCGGTTGTGCTAGATGAAGCCGATCGCATGTTCGACCTCGGTTTTATTAAGGATATTCGTTTCTTATTCCGACGTATGCCCAGTGCCGATCAGCGTCTGAATATGCTGTTTTCGGCGACACTTTCGATGAAGGTGCAAGAACTCGCCTACGATCATATGAATGAACCTGTGAAAGTCGAAATAGCCCCCGAAGAAAAAACCTCCAAGAACATCAAAGAAGAAATTTTCTATCCTTCCCAAGAAGACAAAATGCGTTTGCTGCTGACGCTGATTGAAGAAGATTGGCCAGAGAAAGCCATTGTTTTTTCAAACACTAAGCACAGCTGTGAAAACCTATGGTCTTGGCTTGAAGGGGATGGCCATCGTGTCGGCCTGCTGACGGGCGATGTGCCGCAGAAGAAGCGTATTCGCATTCTCGAGCAATTCACTCAAGGCCAATTGGATATTCTGGTCGCGACCGACGTTGCGGCGCGCGGACTGCATATCTCCGATGTTTCCCACGTCTACAATTATGATTTACCTGATGATTGTGAAGATTACGTTCATCGTATTGGTCGTACTGGGCGTGCGGGTAACAAAGGTGTATCGGTCAGTTTTGCCTGTGAAGAATACGCTCTGAATTTGCCAGCGATTGAAACCTACATCAATCACTCTATTCCTGTGAGTAATTATGACCGTGATGCCTTGCTGGAAGATATTCCGCCGCCGGTCAAAATTCATCGCAGGCACCCTGCGGGAGCACGTAATTTACGTGAACGCTCAGGTGCAGGGCGACCACAAGGTGCCCATCGTAGTGGTGGACGTCCACCTCGCCATGACAGGACGCGTAGACAGCCTTAAATGCCAACACCCGCTTATGCCGCCATTACTTTAGGCTCTAATAGCTTTAATATGCTGATCGCTAAGACAAAAGGCGGTCAGCCACAGATTATTGCTAAATACAAACGTAAAGTAAGGTTAGCCGAAGGCATTGGCGAAGATGGTCATTTAACCGCAGAAGTGATGCAGCGTGGCCTAGATTGTCTAGCGATGTTTGCCCAAATGTTGGCGCTGCATAAAATCCATCCTAATCATGTCGCTGTGATTGCCACCGCGACACTGCGCTGTATCCATAATGCCGATGAGTTTAATCAAAAGGCTATTCCGCTCTTGGGTCATCCGATTGAGATTATCTCAGGCATGCGTGAGGCTGAGCTTATTTATCAAGGCATGGTGGCGACCACTTGTGGCCAAGGTCGACGTTTAGTGATCGATATTGGTGGCGCGAGTACCGAGTTTATAATCGGTGATGGCCACCAAGTTCAGTTTAAGACTAGCTTACCCATGGGCAGCGTGACCTTTAACCGTCGCTTCTTTAACAATGCCCCGTTGCAAGAGCTCGATTTTGACGATGCCAAGCAGGAAGTGTTCGAAGTCTTAGGTGAACATAGGCAAAGGTTAAAAGACTTAGGATGGCACTGTGTGGTGGGGGCTTCTGGCGCGGTGCAATCTGTAGTCGAAGTCTTAATGCACCGTAAGCAGTCTGAAATCATTACTTTAGCTGTGTTGACACAGCTTAAAGCGGAAATCCTTGCCGAAGAACATGCCAGCCTTATGGGGATTCTCGGCCTAAGTGCCGAACGCGCACCGACATTTGCTGCAGGAGTGGCAATTTTACTCGCACTCTTTGAATTCTTGGGCATTGAGCAGTTGGCGCTATCAGGCGGCGCACTGCGTGAAGGGGTGTTAGTGATGCTGGCGCAGCGAATTTTAGAAGAAGCGATTTAACTTCGGCTCCATTTTAAAAAGATAAAGGCCGCCAAGTGTAGACTTAGCGGCCTTTATTATTTAGCGACTCGAGATTACTTTAAAATCTCGACTAAATCTTTTTCGAGTGAAACGGTTGGACGCTCAACGATACGGCCAATTTCCTTACCCTGTTGTAGCACGATAAAGGTTGGAATACGTTTGAAGTCGTATTTTGCCGCCAGTCCTTCAGGATCTTGCTTGCTGCGATCAACCCCGATGTAAGTCACTTTGATATTGGGGTTAGCCACTTCTTCCATAATGCGAATAAAGCGTGGGGTTTCGCGATGGCAGTCTGGGCACCAAGTGCCGATGATGACCACGATTTCGGTTGGCTCAGCGATATTTTTAAGAGGGGCTATGGATGCGGTATCCACCTGATAGCTCTTGTAGCCCTCTGCAAACTCATTGAGATCTTTTACTAAATGTTGCGCTTCAACGACACCGGTTAAAATCACTTCTTGTTTCTCCTCGCTGCAGGTGGCAATCAAGCCCTGTTGTTGCTCTTCAAAGCCACAGCCGCCATTTGCTAGTACTTGGCAACTAAAAAATAACGCGGTCGTGGCGAGTAATGCTTTGACGTTATTGTGCATGATATGCCCTCGAAATCGAAGAAGAATAATGAGTTTGCATTCAAACACTAATTTGCGCTTTCTAAAAGTTGCGGATGAATTTGCTGCAACCCAGATCACGTAACGCTAATGTAAAACCTAAATCTTGCCTGCAAAATAGCGGTTTTGTTACTCGGTTTGCGCCAATAATTTACTAAGGATCGGTTTATTGGCTTCTGGGAAGTCGTAATGGCTTAGCTCATGTTTATTGACCCAAGCAATCTGTTGCCCTTCAAGCCCTTGCGCCTCTCCCGTAAATTCACTGACAGTGTGAATATCGAGTAACACTTGTTTATCGGGATAATCGTAGCTTAGCGCCATATAAGGCTCGCTTGCGCTGACGATTAGCGCGACTTCCTCTTTTAGCTCCCGAATTAAGGCTTGGGTGACGGTTTCGCCCTGTTCGACTTTGCCTCCTGGAAATTCCCACTTACCGCCTTGATGTAAATGCTCGGGGCGCTTAGCGAGTAAGATTTGCCCGTTAGGGTTGAGGATAATGCCTACGGCAACATGAATGCGTTTTGTCATAAAATTCTGCTTATAAAGGGCTGATTATTGAGTATTACTCTTTGAAAAAGCTTTCTTCGTCGTAACCGAGTTCATCTAACGCGTCGAGGTCAAACTCAGATTTGACCGGAATAGCATGTTTTTCGGAGGCCCAATCGCCGAGGTCAATCATCTTGCAGCGCTCGCTACAAAAAGGTTTGAATTCCGATTGTGGGACCCATTCTACTGGGGTTTTACAAATTGGACAGTTGACGGTTAACGGCATAATAGACTTCTCCTTAGCAGTCGACTGAAATAACAAGGGAATCGCTGAGTATCGCAATTATGCGGCTTTAACTCGGCAGCAGCTTAGAGGTCGTTAGTGTAAAGGCTTCAAGCACAGGTCGCTAGTAGGAATTCGATGCTGCGGTCAGAGTGGCGCTGTTGGTCGAATTGCACAAAGTGGATGGCGTAGCGATTGCGATGGCCACTGATGGTGGGGTAGCAGCCGTGGGCGGCATCGACTTTGACTCGCACTAGCGAGAGTGCTTGAGCGCTGTCACCTTGGTAAAAACCGGCATGGGCGGTGGCATTATCGAAATGGGCGGTACTGCGAGTTAACTGAAGCAAAAGCGTGATGGGATTGAGTAAAGGATCAAAATGGCTGATCCAAGCTTGGTAATCTTGCTGTCTTTCTTCCCAAGGTTTGGCGAGCCAAAAATGCAGTTGGGGAAGATCGAAGTTGCAGCAGGCGCCTGGCATACCAAAACGCTGTCGCAGAGCCGATAAAAAACGGTCTTGTTTGAGTTGACTACCACAGCGCTCGGGACGCTGAAGTGGCTCTCTGGCTTGCATTAATGCTTGAATGTAAAACTCAATCTGTTCGCTATCGGCATGGTCGAGCTCTTGCCATTTGCTTAGTTGTAGCAGATTGCGTTCGATATCTTTAAGGACCTCATTGCGATAGTCGCAACGCTCCGATAATTCGCACAGGGAGAAAAGAGGGTAGAAACATCTATGTTGGTGGTCGTGATTTAGGTTATTACTGAGCTGTTTATTGAGATATTCGAGCCGCAAGTAGCTACGGATTTTCTCATTTAAAGGCTGTTCATAAACTAAGTCAGTCATGGGCGTCGTGATTACCGGATAATTGTAAATAGCGCTGGTGCAATGCTTGCACCTCTTGTTTTAGTGTTGATATCTCTCCCTGATTATCAATAATGTCGTCGGCTCTGGCGAGTTTGTCACTGCGACTACATTGGCTATTAATGATGTTATTTACCTGAGTGGCGTCCACATTGTCCCGTTTTACGGTACGGCTGATTTGCAACTCAGGCGAAATATCCACCACTAAAGTCCGATTGACTAACCTATCTAACCCGTTCTCAAATAGCAAGGGTACAACCATAATTACATAGTCAGAGGTCGCATTTTCGACTTCTGACAACATTTCTTGGCGGATCATCGGGTGGAGCAACTGATTCAACCATTGGCGCTGTTGTTCATCGCTAAATACCCGTTGTCGTAGCTTGGCTCGGTCAAGCTCGCCAGCCTCGGTTAATACTTCAGTGCCGAAGTGATCGATAATGGCTTCGAGCCCTTTTGAGCCTTTTGCTACCACTTCGCGAGCGACTATATCGGCATCGACTAAATCGACACCTTCTTCGGCAAATAAATTGGCAACGGTAGTTTTTCCGCTACCAATACCACCCGTTAGACCTACAACAAACTTGGACATAAGATTCCCATCTAGATAAGGCACCTAATCAATTTGGACTATATCTGTACAAAATTGAATGCTAAACACTGAAGAAAGATATAGACAGTGTTTTTATAGCGTACTTAGATACCAATCGACTATAGGTTGTCCCCATATCAGGGCTATCCAACCTGCAGCGGCAATATAGGGCCCAAAGGGGATTGGATTGGCTAGCTGATTACGTTTGAGTACGATGAGCGTGATGCCGACAAGGGCACCAACTAAAGAGGATAGTAAAATGACTAGGGGGAGCATTTGCCAACCTAGCCATGCACCAAATACGGCGAGCAGTTTAAAGTCGCCATAACCCATGCCTTCTTTACCTGTGAGCAACTTAAACAGCCAAAATACTGACCAGAGACTCAAATAGCCCGCTGCAGCACCTATAACGGCATCGGTTGGAGTAGTAAAGGTATGGTTGAGGTTAATGAGTAATCCTAGCCATAGGAGTGGAAGGGTCATCTGGTCGGGAAGCAGCATCTCATCCAGATCGATACCCGTTAATGCAATCAATACAAAGGTTAATACCGCAGCAAACACAAATTGCCAGCTAGGACCAAAATGCCAAGCGAGCGTTGCAACGAGTAATCCTGTTACTAACTCAATAATCGGATAGCGAGAGGAGATTGCTGTATTGCAGGCGGCGCATTTTCCCCTGAGCATTAACCAGCCCACAATCGGCAAATTATGCCAAGGTTTGATTGCGGTCTTACATTTAGGACAGGCGGAACCTGGCACCACGAGATTGTATTTTTCAGGGTAAGTATCTATCGGCTTGTTGAGCTTTTCGATACCAATCTGCTCTACTACATCTGCATGATATTCCTGTAGATATTGATTGCACTCCTGTTGCCACTCGCGCTTCATCATCACCGGAAAGCGGTGAATGACGACATTTAAAAAGCTGCCAATAGTGGCGGCAAACACAAAACTTAACGTAATAAACAGCCAAGGACTCTGAGCTAGAGAGTGGCTTAAAAGAGAAATAAAGTCAGTCATCATTGTTACTTGTTATTATTAAAAGTACAGTTTCAATTCTGGAAAACATTGAGTCTACAACGGCTTAACCACCTACAACTTTACCCATTTGGAAGATTGGTAAGTACATAGCGACAATGAGGCCGCCAACAACCGTGCCAATAACCACCATCATAATGGGCTCGATAAGGCTTGATAAGCCATCAACCGCATCATCGACCTGCATCTCATAAATATTGGCTACTTTGTTTAGCATATTATCGAGTGAACCTGATTCTTCACCGATCATCACCATTTGGATCAACATATCGGGGAAAAGCCCTGTGGTACGCATGGCGACGTTCATTTGCATCCCGGCCATCACCTCTTGACGGATTTTCAAAATGGCTTTTCGATATACAGCGTTTCCTGATGCACCAGCTGCAGATTCTAAACCATCGATTAACGGAACCCCTGCGGCAAAAGTCGTGGCTAAGGTTCGAGCAAAACGCGCCATTGCACCTTTATGCAAGATAGGTCCAATTGCAGGAATTTTTAATACGGCTTCATCCACTCGATCTCTAACCATTTGCGAGTTTCTATGGGCGCGAACAAACAAAAATACTCCAGCTACGATAGCTCCCAAAAAAATATACCAAGAGGATTGTAAGCCTCTGGATATATGAAGCACCAACTGAGTAAAAGCAGGTAATTCCGCGCCAAATCCTTTAAAAATCTCTTCAAACTGCGGGACAACAAAGAGTAACAGTAGAGTTGTTACTAAAATGGCTACGACGACTACTGCAGCCGGATAAAACATGGCTTTTTTTATCTTAGATTTCAATGCTTCAGACTTTTCACGGTATGTCGCAATACGGTCGAATACTACGTCCAAAGATCCCGAGTGTTCACCCGCAGCTACTAAATCAACATAGAGATCATCGAAATAGCGTCTATGGGGGCGTAGTGAGTCTGATAGTGGAATACCCGATTGGATTTCGGAAAGAATGGAGCCTAATAGCTCACGCATTTTTGCTTTTTCATGACCGCGACCGAGTAACTCAATAGTCGTGACTAAGGGAACGCCAGCAGCAAGCATTGTCGCAATTTGCCGTGTAATCATGGCAATATCCATTGGACTAATTTTTGCGTCACCTAGCTTAAATAGGGCCGCTGATTGCTTGCGTACGGTTTTAGGGTTTACACCTTGGGATTTGAGTTGGCTGCGAATTTCGGCCGCAGAGGCCCCCCTCAGTTCACCACTGGTTTTCTGACCGTCGCGATTAAGGCCTTTCCATTCGAAGGTATAGATTTTGGGTTGGCTTTTTTGCTCGCTCTTTTTGGCACGAGGCTTTTTTACAGTAGTTGCCGTAGCCATAGATAATCCCTGTTAGGCGTGATTAATTAAAGCTTTATTGGTACTAGGTTAGTATAAAAAATGGAACAAAAGCGATTAAATAAAAACTATCGAGCACTTTATGCGTCATAGATGAGTAGACTTTAAAAGCTTGTCACCCTATTGATTTCTGCAATGCTAGTTACCCCTTGAAGGACTTTTAGGAGGCCCGATTGCCGCAGGTCGCGCATGCCTTGAGCCTTGGCTTGATCTGCTATCTGCAATGAATTGCCACCTTCCATAATAGTACGGGCAATTTCATCTGACATCTTCATCACTTCGTAAATACCTACCCGTCCTTTATAGCCACCAGAACAATGTTCACAACCCACAGGTTTAAAGGTGGTAAACCCTTGAGCGATTTGCTCATCGGTAAAGCCTAAGCGTTGTAGCTCATGTTCGGGTATCTGTTCGGCTTGTTTGCATTCAGTGCAAAGCCGCCGTGCAAGGCGCTGAGCAATAATTAAATTAACTGAGCTGGCAATATTATAGCCGGGTACGCCCATATTAATTAAACGGGTGAGCGTTTCTGCCGCCGAGTTAGTATGCAGGGTTGATAATACTAAGTGGCCAGTTTGCGCGGCTTTAATGGCAATTTCGGCGGTTTCAAGGTCACGGATTTCCCCGACCATCACCACATCGGGGTCTTGCCGCAAAAACGAACGTAGTGCTGAAGCAAAGGTTAAACCCGCTTTTAAATTAATATGGACTTGGTTTACCCCCTCAAGGTTAATTTCCACCGGATCTTCGGCAGTGGAGATATTACGCTCGGCGGTATTGAGGATATTTAAGCCTGTGTAGAGCGAAACGGTTTTACCCGAACCCGTTGGGCCTGTCACTAATATCATGCCCTGAGGTTTGGCTAGCATTTCAAGGTAAAGCTTTTCTTGATCGGGTTCGTAACCGAGTTTTTCGATACCAAGCTGGGCGGAAGAAGAATCTAATATCCGCATTACAATCTTCTCGCCCCACAGGGTCGGCAGGGTACTTACCCGAAAGTCGATAGACTTAGTGCGGGATAGCTTCATTTTAATCCGCCCATCTTGTGGGACGCGGCGCTCGGCAATATCCAGCTTGGACATTACCTTTAAGCGCGCCGAGAGTCGCCCTGCTAAACTAATGGGCGGTTCGGAGACCTCATGCAAAATACCATCGATACGAAAACGGATACGGTAGCGTTTTTCATAGGGCTCAAAATGTAAGTCAGAGGCGCCCTTACGAATGGCATCGGTTAATATCTTATTGATATAAATAACAATAGGGGCGTCATCGCTGGCTTCTCCTGCGTTTTCTTCTTGGCGCTTATCGGTATCGGTAACTTCGATACCGGCAAGTGCTGCTTCATCCATGCCGCTTAAATCAAGGCCAGTAATATCTTCTTCTAGTACCTTTTCAAGGGCTTTAGCGAGCTTATCTTCTTCCACCAAAATCGCTTCGGCATGTAGGCCTGCACTAAATTGGAATTCCTCAAGGGCGGCAATATTGGTGGGGTCAGAGGTGGCGATATAGAGGCGATTACCGCGCTTAAATAGCGGTAAGCAGCGGTGCTTTTCAATCAGTTTTTTATTCAGAAACTCTTCGGGAATGGCACTAACATCAAATTCGGCTAAATCCAGCAGCGGGGTGCCGTATTCCTCATAGCAAAGCTCGGCAATACTGCGAGCCGACACTAGCTTAGTCTGCACTAAGGTAGTGACTAAGGTTTGTTTATTTTGGCGGGATTTAGTGATGGCACTCGCCATCTGCTCTTCATTAAGCAGACCTTTACGGATGAAAAGGGTGGATAATCCCAGGTGAAGGCCAGCGGATGGCATGAAAAACTCCTATCTCCATTAGTTTTTCCATCATAGCGGCAAAAAGGTTATTTGTCATATATAAAAAAGCTCAAATAATCACAAAAAAATGAGTATCATCATAAGGATGCGAATTTATATACCGCTTGCAAAAGTAGCAATGTTTTACCATAAACTGTACTGTGGATTAATGGTCGATAAATAACAATGCCTTATCTTCAAGTCGCTTCGATTTACTTGACTAGAACGTGCAAATAATCGGTCATTTGGCGATAAAATCTAACGCTCACCATCGGGGATAAATGCATGATGGTATGCTCAATTAAGGATGCAAATATTGAAATCAATCCCGATTGTTAGTCGGATTATCCTGCTCACTTTCTTCGCGCTATTTTTTCTTGGCTCGGTATTATCAGGTTATATCACTGGATATCTGGGGGTGGATAACGCTTACGATCTTAAGCGAATCCTAGTAATTATATTTATCGTGTGTTCAGCGGTTGGCCTTTTGTGGCGACCGAGTATTCCAATAATCGTCACATCGCCTTTTACACTGTGGGTGGTGGCAAGCCTATTTATACTCGGTTTGATATCAACCATTTTTAGCCAGCATCCATTTTGGTCATTCGTTGAGTTAGCTAATTTTTTATTATTGCTCTGTTTGTTTTACGTCATTGGTGTATTGATTGCGGATATAGGCAGAACTGCTGCGCTGCAATACTTTTTTGGGTTTGCATTATTTTTCTCGATTTGTATTGCAGTTAAGTTTTTCTTGCTGCTGCTATTTCATGCCCTTGATAACAATCGGCCCGATGTGCATTCTTTAGTGGCTGACTTTATGAATGTAAGGTTTTTCAACCAGTTGCAAGTTGCGCTGCTGCCGCTGTTGTGTTTGTCTTTTTATATCGAACCACTTAAAAAATATAAACGAGTAGCCATGGTGACCTTTAGTGTGTTGTGGTTAATCCTGCTGCAATCGGAGGCTCGCGGAGCATTATTAGCGCTGCTAGTGGCGGCTATTGTGGTGTATCGCTTTTTGCCCGCCAGCTTTGGTAAAGCATTTATTCGCCCCATTATGAAGGCGGTGGCTTTCGGCACGCTTTTATGGCTGGTGCTGATCATTATCATTCCACTGTTTATTTTTGATAGCCCAATTTGGCAATTAAGAACCAATAGCTCTGGCCGGATTGATATGTGGATTTATATTTTGCATGCGATCCCTGAACATATTGGCTTAGGTTACGGGCCAATGAGTTTTGCATGGGCAGAAGCAAGACCTTTACCTAATGCTCACCCACATAATGCCCTCATGCAGTTTTTATATGAGTTTGGTGTGGTTGCGTTTATCTTACTGGCGAGTTGGTCGCTAATAACATTATGGTCAATATTAAAAAGACTTAAATTATTAGGGGCAAAGTCGAGTGAGCATTTGGCTAAAAACTCACAATGTAGCCTCGACACCAGCTCACATATAGTCATAGAGACGGACACTACCGATATAGTGTTGGCATTTGCCCTATGCGCAATATGGATTTATGCCATGTTTGATGGGGTGATTGTAATGCCATTATCCCAAGCATTATTGGTGGCATTATTGGCACTTAATTGCCGTCACTATCAATCGCGAGTAATAACACTGCCATTAAAAGTTGCGTTAGTGGCAATATTAATAACCTGTGGTGCATTGTTAATCGTTAGCCTCGGTGATACCGCGCTTAATCAGCAACTTTATCCAAGATTATGGTTAACTGGGATAATTAATTGATAAAAATAAAAAAGCCCCAAAAGGGGCTTTCTATAAAACAATAAGATTAACTACTAGCTTTTAATCCAGCACCTTCTTCACATTGTTTTTTGGTTGCTTTATTAGCATCTTTAGTGTCTGCAGCATAAGATACACCGCCAGTAGCACCGATTGTAGCTGTAACAGTACAAGTACCGTCATCATATGTTAAATCTGTTCCAGTTGCTTCTGTAACTGCTGGGTCTGCATCAACTTTTGGGTCAGCGGTAATTTCAGTTCCGAGAGTTGTGCATCCGACACCTGTTTGGATACATGCTTGGGCCTTAGTTACATATCCTGCAAGGCCTTTCATTGATGCACCACCATGCGAGGTTGCAACATATTCACGATAAGCAGGTAATGCCACTGCAGCCAAAATACCGATAATGGCTACTACAATCATTAATTCGATCAAGGTAAAACCCTGAGCATTCTTATTCATTTTGATACCTTTCATTTTTAACTCCAATACAGTGCAAAGTGTCATTTATCGATTGTGTTCGTTTCGGCTGCTTATCTTAATTGCCTTGAATGAATTGCTGGTTTTTTGGCTAGCGACAATTCACTTTGAGCTCATTTTGATAAGGAAGGCCGAAACGGCCATCTCGCCTGTGGTAAAAGTTAGTACAAAGTTAAGTAAATTGAAACTACTTTTACGCATAAAGTATTAATTAAATGATTATTTTGTCTAAAAACTTGATGCTAAAACGTATTGCGTTCTAACAAAGTATTGACAATGTTAGTTAAGTTGACGCAATTAACACAGAGTCAAAACATCGACGCGAGTTATACCTGTTTTTAATCTGCGTATTTAGTGGGGTTATACTGTAAAGGTTGGGAAGATAGAATCTAGGACGTTGCTGCGCAACTGCTAGGACGCTCGCAAGCTCGCGCTAGAAGCTAGAGCTGAAATGCATAAAGCTGGATCCCCTCGTCGATAACTGCTCCTGCGTTATTCTACCTCCTGCATCCATGCAGTCGTTCGCGAGGATGACGGCTTATGGGCTGCTACTAGAACCTAGTACCTAGAATCTATAAGGGCGCAGCCCGCTCTGCTTTTTCTAGCCTTTCAGCCGCATTGATAGATCTAAGGCGCGAACATGCTTGGTGAGGGCGCCAACGGAGATATAGTCAACCCCAGTTTTGGCAAATTCTGCCAAGGTATCTAAGGTGACATTGCCTGAGACTTCGAGTTTTGCACCGCTGCCTTTAGCCTTGTATTGATTATTCAGCTCGACGGCTTCGACCATCATGGTGATATCGAAGTTATCTAACATAATGATATCTGTGCCTGAATCTAGCGCTAATGCCAGTTCTTCTAGGGATTCGACTTCGACTTCTACGGGTTTATTAGGATGTAAACTGCGCGCTGCATCCACTGCTTGGCGTATGCCACCGCAGGCCATAATGTGATTTTCTTTAATTAAGAAGGCATCAAACAAACCAATTCGATGGTTTTTACCGCCGCCACAGGTGACTGCGTATTTTTGAGCCGTGCGGAGTCCTGGGATGGTTTTGCGAGTATCGAGTAGTCGTGTGTGAGTGCCCGCTAACTTATCGACATAGTGTTTTGTCAGCGTCGCCACTCCTGACAAAGTCTGAATAAAGTTCATTGCCGTGCGCTCGCCCGTCAGCAGGGTGCGGGCAGGGCCTGATAATTCACATAAGACTTGGTTTGGCAACACGAGATCGCCATCATCAACATGCCAGTGCAGGGCGACATCGCCACCTAATTGATTAAAGACTTGTTCGGCCCAAGCTTTTCCGCAAAAAACGCCTTCTTCACGGGTGATTAAGGTTGCTTCTGCATATTTATCAGCAGGAATAAGTTGGGCGGTAATATCGCCGTAGGCAATGGCTTTGCTGTGCTCATTGATCTCTGTTCCACCAAGGTCTTCATTGAGGGCGGTTTTTACGGCGTGGCGAATATCGTTTTCTAGCATGATTGGGTCCTTGCATTCTTGCATGCCACAGATGGCGTGCTTGAAATTGCTTGCTTGCATTTGGCTTAAGATTATCATGGCTGCGCCGCTAGGTGCTAGAGCGTCGCTGCGCTCCTTCTAGAATCTAGGACACTTCGCTGCTAGGACGCAGCCAAAAGCGCTGCTCTAGTACGCCACTTCGTGGCTCTAGAATCTAGCACCTAGAACCTAGCACCTAGAACCCAGAACCTAGAACCTAGCCGTCTCGTAGTGACGTTCCGTTTTTAAGGAGTAAACATGAGTTTTGAGTTTGGTTGGTATCGCGCGGCGCGGCGCTGTGAATCACCACATTTTAACCGTCGGCCCTTTGGAGAGATCAGCCTGTTGGTGATCCACAATATTAGTTTGCCCGCGGGATGCTTTGGGCTGCCTTATATTGATCAATTATTTCAAGGGTGTTTAGATACCAGTGCCGATGAAAGTTTCGCCGATTTAGCTGGGCTGGAGGTGTCGGCTCATTTTTTAATTCGCCGCGATGGCGAATGTGTGCAGTATGTGAGTTGTGAAGATAGAGCTTGGCACGCGGGTGTATCCCGTTATGGCGAAAGGGAAAATTGTAATGATTTCTCTATTGGTATTGAACTTGAAGGTACGGATACTGAACCCTATACTGCCGCCCAATATCAGCAACTTACCGCATTGACCCAAGCTTTATTGGCACAATATCCTGCGTTAACCGCAGAGCGGATTGTGGGACATTGCGATATTGCACCAATGCGGAAGACTGACCCAGGCCCAAGCTTTGACTGGCAAAGATATTTAGCGGCGCTGCGCGACTTTTAGAATATAGGAGGTTGCTGCGCAACTGCTAGGACGCAGCAAAAGCGCTGCTCTAGGACGCTACTTCGTAGCTCTAGAGCCTAGAACCTAGAACCTAGAACCTAGAACCTAGAACCTAGGGCCTAGAAGGGCGAAGCCCGCGCTGCTTTTTCTAGTCCGTCCAGCTTTTTTACAAGGAGTATTACTGATGGCATTATTTTCATTACTGGTCGCCATTCTCGTAGAACGATTGAAGTTTCTTCCTGCCTCTTGGCAATGCGATCGCGTGCTGCAATCCTATCAATCGACCTTTTTTGGTGATAAAGCTTCTCTTACTAGTACTAACATGTTGCTCGCCCTCGTGTTACCGGCTTTGGTCGTTCATGTTTTGGGGTGGGTTGCGTCAGGCATGTTCTGGGGGCTGTTAACTCTTGCCCTGTGGGTGGTGGTGGCAATTATTTGCTTTAATCATCAAAAACAGCGCGATAGCTTCAAAAAGTATATGCAGGCGGCGTGTCGCTCCGATGTGCAAGCCTGTTACCACTATGCCGCCGAACTAGATTGCAGTGAATGTTTGGATGCGGTGTCTGAAAAAGACTTAGGCGCTAAGGTCGGGCAGAGTGTTGCCTGGATTAACTATCGTTATTACGGCGCAGTGGCATTATGTTTTATCTTCCTAGGCCCAGTCGGCGCGGTGTTATATTGCACCGCTCGCTTTTATGCCGAAGAGAATGTGCGTAAGTCGCTTAATTTACCGCTGATTGAAGATATTATGTTTGTTATGGATTGGATCCCGAGTCGGATATTTTCCTTTGGCTATGCGCTCAGCGGTCAGTTTAGCGAAGGGCTCTCGGCTTGGCGTGACCATGCCTTAAATATCCATGCGAGTGCCAGACGAGTAGTCACTGAAACGGCATTAGCGGCTCAACCGCTGCCGGAGGAGTCTAGTGCACCAGTTTGTGTACAATCGACCTTAGCATTATTAGTCTTAAGTAAACGCAACTTTACGCTGATGGTTGCTGTGCTATCGCTGTTGACCATTTTTGGGTTGGTGAGTTAATAAGAAGGACACTGCGCGGCTTCTAGAATCTAGGACGCTTTGCTGCTAGGACGCAGCAAAAAGCGCTGCTCTAGGACGCCACTTCGTGGCTCTAGAATCTAGAATCTAGCACCTAGAACCTAGCACCTAGCACCTGCTCTTGCTGTGGTTTAATGGTCTGACCCCATGATGAGTTTTTTAGGCTATGCTCTCTCATCGTGAGCGGTTTTGGATGGGATCACCTTTTAAGGTCGATTTTCAATCTAGACATCAAAAGTATGATTTGATAAAGTGCGCTCACTCATAAAAATTGGTAAGACCAATTTACAACGGAGCTGAGCGCCAAATGGCCTATAGTAAAATTAATCAGCCAAAAATTTCTGATGTGATCATGGCGCAACTCGAGCAGATGATCCTCGAAGGCAGTTTACAGCCGGGTCAGAAATTACCGCCGGAGCGCGAACTGGCCATCCAGTTTGAAGTGTCTCGCCCTTCCTTGCGTGAAGCCATTCAAAAGCTTGAGGCGAAAGGGCTATTAATGCGCCGTCAAGGCGGTGGCACTTATGTCAAAGAACAACTCTGGCAGAGTCTTGCCGATCCTATCGTTGAATTAATGACTGCCGATCCAGAAAGCCAATACGACTTGCTGGAATTTCGTCATGCGACCGAAGGCATGATGGCCTATTTTGCCGCGTTGCGTGGCACAGACGCCGATATGCAAAATATCAAGCGTATGATCCTTGAGGTGGAAGCCGCCACCAATATCGAACAACAAGCCGCTGCCATTGTGCGTTTTTACCGCGCAGTAGCTGAAGCGTCACACAATGTGGCTATGTTGCATCTCGTACTCAGTTTAACCCCTGTGCTGCATAAGAATGTGGCGCAAAACTTGGAGCTTTTAAGCCGCCGCGAAGAAGCCTCCACTATGGCCAACGATCACAGACGTGCTCTGCTCGCTGCTATCGTTCGTCGTGATCCTGAAGCCGCCAGAGAAGCCTCGAATGAACACTTAAGTTACATCGAAGAGGTGATGTTATCTGTGCGGGAAGAAGATAGCCGGTTGCAGCGAAGTTTGCGCCGTTTAAAGAGTGGCGCTTAAGTTCCCGACTTTAGCAATCGCTAAAGCGGAATATGCCGCAAACACCATTCATCATCATGTATATAGAGAAGGACAGTGTCATGTCTGAAGATATGCTACAAGACTTAGATCCGTTAGAGACTCAGGAATGGGTTGACGCCCTGCAAGCTGTATTAGAACAGGAAGGCCCTGAACGCGCCCATTTCTTATTAGAGAAACTGATCGATAAAGCCCGTCGCAATGGCACGCACTTGCCTTACACTGCGACCACGGCCTATTTGAACACCATTCCAGCGGGTCAAGAGCCGCACATGCCAGGCAACCAAGAGATGGAACGTCGCATTCGCGCTATCATCCGTTGGAACGCCTTAGCTATGGTGCTGCGTGGTTCTAAGAAAGATTTAGAGTTAGGCGGCCATATTTCGAGTTTCGCGTCGAGCGCAACCATTTATGACGTATGCTTCAACCACTTCTTCCGCGCGCCAAACGAGAAAGACGGCGGCGACTTAGTGTATTTCCAAGGCCATATCGCCCCAGGTATCTACGCGCGTTCATTCTTGGAAGGTCGTTTAACTGAAGACCAACTGGCTAACTTCCGTCAAGAAGTGGATGGCAAAGGTTTATCTTCTTATCCGCACCCTAAGTTGATGCCTGACTACTGGCAATTCCCAACGGTTTCTATGGGTCTGGGTCCAATCCAAGCGATTTACCAAGCTCGCTTCTTAAAGTACCTGACTGACCGTGGTCTGAAAGATTGTTCTGAGCAAACCGTATACTGCTTCTTAGGTGACGGTGAGTGTGACGAGCCAGAAGCCTTAGGTGCGATTGGTTTAGCTGCCCGTGAAGAATTAGATAACTTAGTCTTTATCATCAACTGTAACCTGCAACGTCTGGACGGCCCAGTACGCGGTAACGGTAAGATCATCCAAGAACTGGAAGGTGAATTCCGCGGCGCTGGCTGGGAAGTCGTGAAAGTGATTTGGGGTCGTTACTGGGATCCATTATTGGCCCGTGATACCAGTGGTAAGTTACTGCAGTTAATGGAAGAAACCGTTGACGGTGAATACCAAAACTGTAAAGCCAAAGGTGGCGCTTATACTCGCGAACACTTCTTCGGCAAATACCCAGAAACCGCCGAAATGGTGGCGAACATGTCAGATGATGACATTTGGCGCTTAAACCGTGGTGGTCATGACCCAGTTAAAGTGTACGCGGCATTAGACCATGCACGTAAGACTAAAGGTCGCCCAACGGTGATCCTGGCGAAAACCGTTAAAGGTTACGGCCTAGGTGATGCGGGTGAAGGTAAGAACATCGCCCACAACGTGAAGAAAATGGGTATCGAGTCTATCCGTTACTTCCGCGATCGTTTCAATATCCCCATTCCAGACGATCAATTAGAAGATCTGCCGTTCTACCACCCAGGTCCAGATTCGGAAGAAGTGAAGTACATGATGAGCCGTCGTGCCGCACTACATGGTAGCGTGCCACAACGTCGTCAGAAGTTCAGCGAAGAGCTGGAAATTCCTTCACTGAAGATTTTCGACTCGATTTTGCAGGGTTCTAACGGCCGTGAAATTTCGTCAACGATGGCGTTTGTTCGCGTACTGACTGCACTGTTAAAAGACAAGAAAATTGGCAAAAACATCGTGCCAATTATTCCTGACGAAGCGCGTACCTTCGGTATGGAAGGCCTGTTCCGTCAAGTGGGTATTTATGCTCACGAAGGCCAAAAATACGTCCCGCAAGACTCTGACCAAGTGGCTTACTACCGTGAAGATAAAACTGGTCAAGTGCTGCAGGAAGGTATTAACGAACTGGGTGCAATGTCATCTTGGGTAGCTGCTGCGACCAGCTACTCAGTCAACGATACACCGATGATTCCATTCTACATCTACTACTCAATGTTCGGTTTCCAACGTATTGGCGACATGGCATGGGCTGCGGGTGATATGCGTGCACGTGGCTTCTTAGTCGGTGGTACTTCAGGCCGTACAACACTGAACGGTGAAGGTTTACAGCATCAGGACGGTCACAGTCACGTACTGGCTAACACTATTCCTAACTGTATTACCTACGATCCAACTTACGGTTATGAAATTGCCGTTATCGTTCAAGATGGTATTCGTCGCATGTACGGCGAAAAACAAGAAGATATCTTCTACTACCTGACCACAATGAACGAAAACTATATTCAGCCTGAAATGCCAGAAGGTGCCGAGGAAGGTATCGTTAAAGGTATCTACAAGTTGGAAACGGTTAGCGGTTCGGGTAAAGGCAAAGTTCAGTTAATGAGCTGTGGCACCATTCTTGAGCAAACCCGCAAAGCGGCTCAAGCACTGGCAAAAGACTTCGGCATCACTGCCGACGTATTCAGCGTCACCAGCTTCAACGAACTGACTCGCGATGGTCAAGCGGTTGAGCGTTGGAACATGCTGCACCCAACTGAAACGCCAAAACAAGCGTATATCAGCCAAGTGATTTCAAGTGATGCTCCGGCAATCGCTGCGACTGACTACATGAAGATCTACGGCGAGCAGTTACGTGCATTTATGCCAACCGATTATAAAGTGTTAGGTACTGACGGTTTCGGTCGTTCAGACAGCCGTGACAACCTGCGTCACCACTTCGAAGTGGACGCTAAGTTCATCGTTATCGCGGCACTGAAATCTCTGGTTGATCGTAAAGAGCTGCCTGTTGATGTGTTAGCGAATGCCATCAAGGAATACGGCATCGACGCTGACAAGATCAATCCACAGTACGCGTAAGAGGCAATAAAAATGGCTGAATTAAAAGAAGTTTTTGTTCCTGATATCGGCGGCGATGAAGTACAGGTTATCGAAATCTGTGCTTCTGTGGGCGATACCTTAGCAGCGGAAGAGTCGATTCTGACCGTTGAAAGCGACAAGGCGACCATGGACATTCCTGCGCCGTTCGCGGGTGTGTTAGCCGAATTGAAAGTGGCCGTCGGTGACAAAGTCAGCGAAGGTACCTTAATTGCGATGATGCAAGCAGCGGGCACGGCTAATGTTCAAGCTGCACCGGTTGCTCAAGCTGCCGCTCCTGCGCCAGCACCAGCAGCACCTGCTCCAGTACAAGCGGCTCCTGCCCCTGTGGCTGCCGCGCCAGCCACGGGTGCAACCCAAGTGGTTGAAGTCACTGTGCCGGATATCGGTGGTGACACAGATGTGTCTGTTATCGAAGTCTTAGTTGCCGCTGGCGATAAGATTGAGGTGGACGCTGGCCTTATCACGCTTGAAACCGACAAAGCGACCATGGACGTACCATCGCCATTCGCGGGTGTGGTAAAAGAAGTGAAAGTGGCTGTGGGTGACAAGGTTTCTCAAGGCTCCTTAGTGATCATGCTCGAAGTGGGTGGCGCAGCTCCTGCTGCCGCTGCTCCACAAGCAAGCGCGTCAGCTCCTGTCGCTCAAGCTGCACCTGCGGCGGCTGTTGCTCCAGTAGCTGCTGCACCAGTGGTTGCGGTTAAAGAAATCCAAGTGCCAGATATTGGTGATGCCAGCAATGTCGATGTGATCGAAGTGCTAGTGTCTGTGGGTGATATGATCACTGCTGACCAAGGTTTGATCACGTTAGAAACCGATAAAGCGACCATGGAAGTGCCTGCGCCATTCGCCGGTAAACTGTTGTCGTTAACCGTTAAAGTCGGTGATAAGGTTTCTCAAGGTAGCGTGATTGCGACGATTGAGACTGTGACTGCTGGTGCAGCTCCTGCGCCTCAAGCCGCAGCACCTGCACCTGTCGCCCAAGAAGCGGCACCAGCACCTGTTGCAGCCGCGCCGAGCCGTCCACCGGTTCCACATCACCCAAGTGCGGGTGCGCCAGTGGCAACCGGTGTGGTGCATGCGTCTCCTGCGGTTCGCCGTTTGGCCCGTGAGTTTGGTGTGGATCTCACTCAAGTGACGGGTTCTGGCCGTAAAGGTCGCATCATGAAGGAAGACGTACAGGCGTATGTGAAGTACGAACTGTCTCGTCCTAAGGCGACAGCAGCAACTTCAGTTGCAGCGGGTAACGGTGGTGGTCTGCAAGTGATTGCTGCACCGAAAGTGGATTTCAGCAAGTTTGGTGAAGTGGAAGAAATTCCATTAAGCCGTATCCAGAAGATCTCTGGTCCAAACCTACACCGTAACTGGGTAACTATTCCTCACGTGACTCAGTTCGATGAAGCTGATATCACCGAAATGGAAGAGTTCCGTAAGCAGCAGAACGACGCGGCGGCGAAGAAGAAAGCCGATTATAAGATCACTCCGCTGGTCTTTATGATGAAAGCTGTGGCGAAAACGCTGCAACAATTCCCTGTGTTCAACTCAAGCTTAAGCAGCGACGGTGAATCACTGATCCAGAAGAAGTACTACCACATCGGTGTGGCGGTGGATACGCCAAACGGTCTAGTGGTTCCTGTGGTACGTGATGTGGATAAGAAAGGCATTATCGAGTTATCTCGTGAGTTGGCCGATATTTCTATCCGCGCCCGCGATGGTAAGCTGAAGTCTGCCGATATGCAGGGTAGCTGCTTCACTATTTCAAGCCTAGGTGGCATTGGTGGTACTGCATTTACCCCAATCGTTAACTACCCAGACGTGGCGATTTTAGGTGTGTCTAAATCTGAAATTAAGCCTAAGTGGAATGGTAAAGAATTCGAGCCTAAATTGATGTTGCCACTGTCGCTATCATACGATCACCGCGTGATCGATGGTGCTATGGCTGCACGCTTTAGCGTGACCCTGTCAGGAATTCTGTCCGATATTCGTACTTTGATTCTGTAAACAAATAAGGCTGCTCAACTTGAGTGGCCTTTTGTTTATTGTGATCAGTATCAAACACAGGTTAAAATGCGCCCACCTTACGCGCTGGCGCATTTTCGGTTGGCAGGATTACTCTCCTCCAACGGATTGAATGAGAATTAGAGGAAAACATGAGTAACGAAATCAAAACTCAGGTAGTGGTATTAGGTGCAGGTCCTGCTGGATATTCTGCTGCCTTCCGTGCGGCTGACTTAGGTCTGGAAACCGTTATCGTTGAACGTTTTAGCACTTTAGGTGGCGTGTGTCTGAACGTGGGTTGTATCCCATCTAAAGCCCTGTTACACGTTGCTAAAGTTATCGAAGAAGCCAAAGCCGTTGCTGCACACGGTGTTGTGTTCGGCGAGCCAACAATCGATTTAGACAAGTTACGCAGCTTCAAGCAAAAAGTGATCAGCCAGTTGACTGGTGGCTTAGGCGGCATGTCTAAAATGCGTAAAGTAAACGTTGTTAATGGCTTCGGTAAATTTACTGGCCCTAACAGCTTAGAAGTGACTGCTGAAGACGGTACTGTGACCGTTGTTAAGTTTGACCAAGCGATTATCGCTGCGGGTTCTCGCCCAATCAAACTGCCATTCATTCCCCATGAAGACCCACGTATTTGGGATTCGACCGACGCATTAGAACTGAAAGAAGTGCCTGGCAAACTGCTGGTCATGGGCGGCGGTATCATCGGTTTAGAAATGGGTACGGTTTACTCTTCTCTGGGCAGTGAAATCGACGTGGTTGAAATGTTCGACCAAGTGATTCCAGCGGCTGACAAAGACGTTGTTCGCGTATTCACTAAGCAAATCAAGAAGAAATTCAACCTGATCCTCGAAACCAAAGTGACTGCGGTTGAAGCCCGTGAAGACGGTATCTACGTTTCGATGGAAGGTAAGAGCGCACCAACTGAGCCAGTACGTTACGATGCAGTGTTAGTGGCTATCGGTCGTACGCCAAATGGCAAGCTGATCGACGCTGAAAAAGCAGGCGTTAAGATCGACGAGCGTGGTTTCATCAACGTAGACAAGCAATTACGTACAAACGTACCGCACATCTACGCTATCGGTGACATCGTTGGTCAACCAATGCTCGCTCACAAAGGCGTGCACGAAGGCCACGTAGCGGCCGAAGTGATCGCTGGCATGAAGCACTACTTCGATCCAAAAGTCATCCCATCAATCGCTTACACAGACCCTGAAGTGGCCTGGGTTGGTCTGACTGAGAAAGAAGCGAAAGAGCAAGGTATTGCTTACGAAACAGCGACTTTCCCATGGGCTGCCTCTGGCCGTGCTATCGCTTCTGATTGCAGCGAAGGTATGACTAAGCTGATTTTCGATAAAGACACTCACCGCGTAATCGGTGGTGCTATCGTGGGTGTGAACGGTGGCGAACTGTTAGGCGAAATCGGCCTAGCAATCGAAATGGGTTGTGATGCTGAAGATTTAGCATTAACTATCCATGCTCACCCAACGCTGCACGAGTCAGTAGGTCTAGCGGCTGAAATCTACGAAGGTTCTATTACAGACCTGCCAAACCCAAAGGCAAAGAAAAAGTAAGTTAATACCTTTCTTCAAGAAGCGTCCAATAGGGCGCTTTTTTATTGCCTAAATAAAAATGTAAATTTAATGTGAATAAGCGAGTGTATTGGGATTGTTGAACTGCTACAGTACAACTATGGTGTGAAGTAAGTCATCAAATGAAAAAAATAATAATCCACTTCATTTTGCCCTCCATGTTGCTTGTTTGCTTGAGTCTCCAGTCGGCTTGGGCGGGTAGTTTTGTGCAACGGGTTTTTACTGATAGAGATGGACTAGAAGCCACGAGCATTCGTGCGCTCACACTTGATGACCATGGTTTTGTGTGGGCAGCAACCGAGCAAGGTTTGTATCGGGTTAGTAATTCTAAAGTGAGACGGATTGATAAAACTGGGTCTGAATTAAGGCTTGCGGATGAGTTTTTAACAACCGTTATCAATGTCGATCGCGATATGCTTTTACTGAGCACAAATGCCGCGACTTACCTTTACGATATTGCAAAAAATCAGTTTATCCAGATGGGGTCAGCTAATTTATTTCCACATTTCCCCGGTGGTGTTTTACTTTCTGCAGCGCGTAAGAATACCCAAGAATGGCGATTATTGATTGATAATGGTCAGATTTACGATTTTTCCCCTTCAAAACTTACTCTGACTTTAGTCAACCAATTGCCTGTGAATCGCGATTTACCATGGCGAAAATTATTGAGTTTGCCTGATGGTCAGTTTCTTGTTGCGGGTCAATTTCAATTGCTACTTCTCAACGGTGCGGGGGAAAAAGTCGTTGATTACCAATGGACTGAACCTATGGGAAGTATTCTGGATATGCTTGAGGATTCAAAACAGCGTATTTGGATTGCAACGAGTCGAGGGGTTTATCGATTAGAACCAAAAACCTTACAGATTTTTCCTGTTCCAGAATTACCCGATTGGAGTACCGCTATGGTTGAGGGCCATAATGGTGAAATTTGGTTTTCAAGTCGAGCGGGGTTACTCAAGTGGTCTCCCGATACCCACCAGATTGAAAATTATCAACAAGAGCTTAAGACGCAAGCCAATATGGAAACATTGAAGGCCATCTTATTTGATAATGCTGGCTTAATGTGGGTGGGCGGCTCTGGTGATGGCTTGGCATTGCTGGCTTCGCAGCCGGATTTTATTCTCGATACCTACACAAGCGAACCCCCCTATGGGCTACCCGATCCTATGGTGTGGTCTGTGTTTGCAAGTGATGAAGGGTTATGGTTTGGTGCTTCAAATCTTAGTTTTGTGGGGAAAAATAACCAGAAAGCGGTGACCGTTGAGATAGACGGGTTGAAAGCCCATGAGAGTATTTATGGGATCAGTCAGTTTATCGAGCATTATTTATTAGTTTCGACCACCAGTGGGTTATTTGTTGTCGATAAATTAACCCTAAAAGGAATGAGTTTTTCACAGTGGGCCCATGGGAGTGAAGAGTTTAAAAATAAACTGATCTACAGCACTTATGTTGATCCTAAATTAAAAGGGCGATTTTGGATCGCGACAGGAACGGGTCTCTATTTTTGGGAGCAAGGGCTGTTTGAGCCACAGCCTTTTAATATTGATGGATCGACGGGGGACTCACCAGAACCCAAGCGACCTACTATTCGTACTTTGTATCGAGCTTCCGATGGCAAGTTATGGTTAGGCGGAAGACGAGTGTTTGGTTTTATTGATGAGCAAAACCTATTCCACGATAAGAGGGGATTATTCAGCGGCTTGAGCTCTGAGCCATCGATTAGTCATATTGAAGAAATATCTCCTGGAGTGATGTGGTTTGGTTCCTATGAGAGAGGGCTATTTGAATATCGACTTAATACTGCTGAGTTAATTTCGCTTACTTCGCAATGGCAAGTTAACTGTAGCTCGGTATTTTTTATCCAAAAAACCACGAATGCCAATGTGGTTGCCTGTGCAGATTCCCTGATCAGACAAGATACGTCAACAGGGCATATTGCTATGTTCAATCAACTCGATGGTTTGATTTCAAATGAGATGAATGAGGGGGCATATTTTTATTCAGCGGCTACAGGGCTTTATATCGGTACCCCTGAAGGGGTAATGCACATAGATGTGGATAAACTGTCGAATCGCATAACAGATGACCATGTGATGTTGGAGTCAGTGTCTGTTTATTATGACGATAATACGCAAGTGTCTTTATTGCCTAAGCCTATGATGGTGATTAAGCCAGGTGCCAATATGGTCAGTCTGCAAATCACAAACTTAGATTATTTAGACGACTCACCCATCCAATTTAAGTATCGGCTGCGATATCAAGGAGAAGAAGATAACTATGTACTGCTGCAAGGCGAGTCGCAGATAAACCTCGCTGGACTGGCGGCAGGCGAGTATGGGCTGGAGATTTTAAGTCAGGTGAATGGGATCTGGTCGGATAAACCCTTCGCTTATCCCTTCTATGTTGAGCAGCATTGGTGGTTGACTCAAGGCTTTAAGGGCATCTTGCTACTGATCTTTTCGATCATCGCATTGAGTTTAGCTTGGTATCGTCAGCGTCAAGTACGTACTTTTATGACGATGAATCAGGCATTAACTGAGAGCGACGATCGTTTACGCCAATCGCTTCGTGGTAGCGACTCCGACCTGTGGGAATGGCATAGAGATACCCAGAGCTTTTACCTCGATAACCGTGGCGCCGTGCTAGGTAATCATGCCAATGAGATTGTGGTTACCCTCGAGACTCTCCCCGTCCACCCTGAGGATAGGGATAAAGCTTTAGGTCAGTGGAACAGTATGTTAGCGGGTGAAATCGATCGCTTTGAGGCGGAATATCGTTATCAACGCCGCAGTGGTAATTGGGGCTGGTTAAGAGTGAGGGGCCGCCCGGTGTCGCGTAATCGCACTACCCACGAGATTGAACGGGTAGCGGGGATTTATAGCGACATTACCCTGCAGCGTCAGCTAGAGGATGAAATTAATCTTCTCGCCCAAGCCTTTGAGAACACCTCCGAAGGGGTGTTGATCTTAGATGTGGATGAAAATATTCGAGTGGCAAACCATGCGGCGCAGCAAATCATTGGTTCTGAGCAGCATGACCTCGTCGGACAATCTTTTTCTCAATTCGTGCAAATGAAGGATGGCCTCTCGACCGAAGTGCATCAGTTACTCGGACAAGACAGTTCGTGGACGGGTGAGCGTGAGTTAGTGGGGCAGAATGGGCTGGTTTGCCCCGTGTGGCTTAACGTCTCTGTGATGCAGTCGGCGAGTGATAGCTCTGTACACTATGTGATTGTCTTTTCGGATATTACCGAGCGAAAACGCACCGAGGCGGATCTGAGACGATTGGCGAATTATGATGTGTTAACTGGGCTGCCTAACCGCTCACTGTTTTCGAGCCGGTTATTGCAATCGATTCAGACCGCGCAGCAGACTGGTGAAAAGCTGGCGCTTTTATTCCTCGACCTCGACCGCTTTAAACATGTAAACGACTCCTACGGCCATAGCATGGGTGATGCCTTGCTGGTTGAAGCCTCCAACCGCTTGCAGTCTTGCATCGGCAGTGAGCATTTGCTGTGTCGTTTTGGCGGCGATGAGTTTGTGATCCTGCTGAGAAATGCCAATAACTTAAATGAGATAAACCATATTGCCGAGCGTTTACTCGCGCAAATTGTGGCGCCATTTAAATTGTTTGGTCGCGAGTTTTATATCTCCACCAGTATCGGTATCAGTATTTGGCCCGATGATGCGGTGCAGCCCGAAGCCTTTATTAAAAACGCTGATCTTGCCATGTACCACGCCAAGGAAGAGGGGCGTGGCAACTTTAAATATTATTCGTCGGAGCGTAATGCCCAAGCCTTATACCATTTACGCTTGGAAGCGGATTTGCGTAAGGCCATCGAGCGGGAAGAGTTTGAGCTCTATTATCAGCCGCAGATTGATATTTTACGTGGCGATAAATTTATTGGGATGGAAGCCTTAATTCGTTGGCGCCATCCGAAGGAAGGTTATATCCGTCCCGATATTTTTATTAAGGTCGCCGAAGCCTGTGGTTTAGTGGTTGAAATTGACCGCTGGGTATTCCGCCGCGCCTGCTTGGATGGCGCTAAGTGGGTAAAACGTTGTGCGGCCCCCTTTAAATTGTCGGTGAATATTTCTGCGGTGCATTTCCGCCAGCCGGATTTTATCGAAGGCTTGAAAAAAATCTTAGCCGATACCCAAATGCCGACCTCATCCCTCGGGTTAGAAATCACCGAAGGCGTGTTGATGAAGGAAGTGCAAGCGGCAAAAAGCCATCTGACTCAGCTTAAAGAATTGGGAATTGAAGTGGCTATTGACGACTTTGGCACTGGCTATTCTTCCTTGGCTTACCTACGTCATTTTGATGTGAATACCTTGAAGATTGACCGCTCCTTCTTGATTGATATCGCGACTAATTCTGCGGATCAGGCGATTGTTAGCAGTATTATCGAGCTGGCTCGCAACTTGAAATTAACCGTGGTGGCCGAAGGGGTCGAAACGGTCGAACAGTTGGAACAGGTCTTTAGCCGTGGCTGTTATATAGTGCAGGGCTATTATTTTGCTAAGCCTATGTCGGTGACAGAGTTCGAACGATATTTACTGCAAAAAACGACTCTTGGATCTTAAGTTTAGGGTTATTTCCAAGTCATGCTGATGCGGTTTACTTGTGAAATATTGGTCGTTATTTTGAGCGTTTGTCTATTGCATTCACTTCGCTATTTCGCTGCGGAATAGCGAACTGTGTTTATCTTGTATTGCTTAATCACTCATCGGTTCAGATAAAATATCGCTGACGGTTAAATCAATAAATTTGTTAAGATAAGTTGAATTTTTTATCCAATAAAAAGTAGCCCATTATGATGCGTCGAATACTCGCTTCTGTCTTTTTATGTTTTTTGCTAACGCCCTTGTATGCGGCGGAACGACCTAAGGTTGGGCTGGTACTCAGTGGTGGCGGCGCTAAAGGTGCTGCGCACGTGGGCGTGCTTAAAATCCTAGAAGAACATCATATTCCCGTGGACTACATCGCAGGTACCAGTATCGGTGCCTATGTTGCTGGCATGTACTCTTTGGGCTACAGCGCGAGTGAAGTCGAAGCCATTATGATGGGGGTCGATTGGGACAGCGGTTATTCGGATACCATTCCGCGTAACGTCTTGAGTTATCGAGATAAGCAGTTACGTGATCGTTACAATATTCCGCTCAACATAGGTTACAACGAAGGAGAGGTTAGGGCACCGAGTGGATTGTTGCGTGGGCAAACCATGTCGCAGCTATTACGCCAATCAACCGATCTGGTACAGCAATTTGGCGATTTTGATGCCTTAGCCATTCCCTATCGTGCGGTCGCGACGGATTTAGAAACCAGTTTGCCCGTCGTCATCGACCACGGCAGTTTAGTCAAAGCCATGCAGGCATCTGCGACTGTGCCGGGTGCACTGCAACCGACTCAGATCGATGGCAAGTTATTAGTCGATGGCGGTATTGCCAACAATATGCCCGTGGATGTGGTTAAGGCTATGGGCGCGGATATCATTATTGCCGTAGATATCGGCTCGCCGCTGGTGAAAAAAGACAAACTGGACAGCACGATTGCGGTGCTCGACCAGTTATCAAATTTTTTGACCAATGCCAGTACCGAAAAGCAAAAACAATTACTGACAGATAAAGACGTATTGATCCGTCCCGCTATCGATGCCTTAAGCACCACAGACTTTACCATCATGCCCTTGGCCCTGACGCTGGGGAAAGAAGCCGCCAACGGTCAGTTAGATAAATTGCAGAGCATGAGTGTCAGCGCCGAAGAATATGCCGCCTATGTGGATGCGAAGAAGGCTAAGGGCAAGTTATTAATGGCGGATGTGGCGCATCCTATTAAAGAAATCGTATTCGATAACCAATCTAAGGTTAGTCTGAACCTATTGAAGGAAACCTTAGATCTGAAAGCCGGCCAAGCCGTGACTAAAGATGAGCTAAACGAGGCGTTAAAACGGATTTATGCCTTAAACAAATTTGAGCGCGTGGATGCTGAGTTTGTGGAAGGCGAAGAAGGCCGGGTATTGACTGTGACTACCCGTGCGAAATCCTGGGGGCCAAATTACTTCCAACTCGGCTTTAACTGGGAAGATGACTTTAGTACCGATTCGGCCATCAGTTTCGACATGGCTTATACCATGACCGACTTAACCTTTAATGGTGGAGAGTGGCGTAACGAGGTCAAGCTAGGGTTCGAAAAGCTATTTGCAACCGAGTTTTATCAACCCTTGGATAGGGATCAGGATTTTTATAGTCGAGCTCGTTATCAATACGATATCCATAATTGGGATATATACGATAACAATAACCGTGCCCTTATTTTCAATAAGAAGACTCATACGATTGAAATGGGTATAGGTTATAACTATGTCCCTCAAGGTGTTATTGAATTGGGCTTGGTTGCGGAAAAGGGGGTTATTATTAATGATGCATGGCTAGTTAAAGATTTTGATTTTAACTCCTATGGTGCTTATCTAAGAGTGGGTTATGACAGCCTAGACAGCATTAGCTTCCCAACATCTGGTAATCGCATAACGCTAAACGTTTATGTACGTAATGAGAATTTTGATGATGTCGTCGATAACAATGACACTGACTACAGTGTTCAGATAGAAGCCGATTGGAAAGGGGCGTTAAGTGTGGGTAATCATTCCTTTGTAGGCAAAGCATCATTGGCGACTATCAATAACGACAGTAGTAATAGCTTACATTTATCGGATTTAGGCGGTTTCTTAAATCTTTCTGGCTACCATAAAGATTCATTAAATGGCGACCATAAGCTCTTTGGTGCCTTTGTCTATCAGTATGATCTGGGCCGAGATGCCTTATTAGGTATGAGAGATTACCCACTCTATTTAGGGCTAAGTTTAGAGGCGGGAAATGTATGGTATGAACGCTCAGAGGTATCCCTCTCAGACCTTATCTATGCTTCTAGCCTTTACATAGGTACAGATACTTCTATGGGGCCGGCAGCACTGGGCTTTGGTATTACAGATATGGGTGATAAATCCTTGTATTTATTTGTCGGTAAAGCCTTCTAAATCGATCGAAGGGCATAACTAAGGTTATGCCCTTCGTTTTTCCTGCTGAACACTATTCCTGCATAATCTAAAAATCGCGTTTATACTGGTTTGCGCAAATATCACTAAGTGTCATAACCTTTTACAAAATCTTGCTACAGCCAAACTAGGCAAAATGCTAAGGTTTTGCAGGAAAAAATAACAACACTCTCAACGGAAGCTGGGGAAAACAATGAAGAAGATTAGCACACTGGCGCTGGGGATTGCCCTGAGCCTAGGTTTAGCCGCTTGCAGCAGCGAGCCTAAAACTGAAGTCGCCGCGGTTTCTGGCATTGAATTACAAAACTTTGATGCCTCAGTTCGCCATCAAGACGATTTTTATTACAGCGTGAACGGTAAATGGTTAGCGAATACGCCTATCCCTGCCGACAAGTCTAACTACGGTGCATTCTCTGTGCTGTACGATCAAAGCCAAGATGCGTTGAAAAAAATCATCGATGCCGCCGCAGCGCAAAAAGATGCTGCTCCTGGCTCTAATAATCAAAAAATCGGTGACTTTAACGCCAGCTTTATGAATACCGATTTGCTCGAATCCTTAGGTGTAACCCCATTAAATCCATTACTGGCGGACATCTCTGCAGTGAAAAATCACAGTGAATTACCCGCGGTGATGGGGAAATTACTCACCAGCGGTTCAGGTATTCCCTTTGGTTTCTACGTTAATAACGACGCGAAAAATTCTACCCAATATGCAGTGTATTTAAGCCAGTCGGGCTTAACCTTGCCAGACCGCGATTACTACTTAAAAGATGACGCTAAGTTTGTCGCTAATCGCCAAGCAATGGCGAAATATGTGACTGATATTCTGACTGAAGCAGGCTATAAAAATGCAAAACGTGCCGCGAAAAACGTAGCCGACATCGAGATGATGATCGCTAAGAGCCAGTGGAGCCGCGTTGAATCTCGCGATGCTAACAAGTCTTACAACAAACTGAGCCGTGCCGAGCTGCAAAAACTCACTGGCAAGTTTGATATCAATGCCTTTGCGACCAGTGCGGGCCTTGGCGATAAAGTGACTGAAGTCATCGTGCGTCAGCCATCATACTTAGAAAAGTTAGGCGCTAATTTTGATGCCTTCCCCGTTTCAGCTTGGCAGGATTACTTAACGTTCCACTTAGTGGATAGCTATGCTGAGCTGTTAAGCAAAAACTTCGTTGACCTTAACTTTGCCTTTAAAGGCAAAACCTTAATGGGTATTGAAGAACAACAACCACGTTGGAAAAAGGCGGTAGATGGCGCCGACCAAGTGATTGGTGAGTTAGTCGGTGAGGAGTACGTTAAGCAATATTTCAAACCAGAAGCAAAAGCCCGCATGGAAACCATGATCAAAAACTTGATCAAAGCTTTTGAAGTCAGCATCAACGAACTCGAGTGGATGACGCCTGAAACGAAAGTCGCGGCTCAAGAAAAACTGTCTAAGTTTACCTACAAGATTGGTTATCCAGACAAGTGGAAAGACTACACAGCGTTAGAGATCAAGCCTGATGAGCTGGTGGGTAACTATATGCGTTATGCCAACTTCGAATATCAAGACATGATCAACAAGTTAGGTAAGCCAATCGATCGTACCGAGTGGCATATGACACCACAAACGGTGAACGCTTATTACAGCCCTGTTGGCAATGAAATCGTATTCCCTGCGGCGATTCTGCAACCGCCATTCTTCAATATGGAAGCCGATGATGCGGTTAACTACGGTGGTATCGGTGCGGTAATTGGCCACGAAATCAGCCATGGTTTCGACGACCAAGGTGCTAAGTACGATGGCGACGGCAACCTGCGTGATTGGTGGTCTGATAAAGACCGTGAAGAGTTCCAAAAACGCGGTAAGCAACTGTCGGCGCAGTATTCTGGCTATGAAGCGTTGCCCGGTAAGTTTGTGAACGGTGATTTAACCTTAGGCGAAAACATTGGTGACTTAGGCGGGTTAACCGTAGCGGCGCGTGCCTATGCGATGAGCTTAAACGGTAAACCTGCACCAGTGCTCGATGGCTTAACGGGTGAGCAGCGTTTCTTCGTCGGTTGGTCACAAGTGTGGCGCCGCAACTACCGTGATGAAGAGTTAGGTCGTCGTTTACTGACGGATCCGCATTCACCTAGCCACTACCGTGCTATGGGTACACCGCGCAATATTGAAGCCTTCTATAAAGCTTTTGAGCTGAAAGAAAGCGACAAGATGTATTTAAAACCAGAAGAGCGCGTAAAAATCTGGTAATCCATAGGATGAAAATGAAAAAGCCAGACGGATGTCTGGCTTTTTTATTTGCGTCAATTGTTGCTGTGATTAGCCCAAGATAGCCGGTAAATCTAACAAGCTGTCGGCTTGGTGATGGGCGACAACCCATTTGGCCTGCCCGCGTTGCTCCGGTGCGGGAATGGCGACGGTCTGCATATTGGCAGCGCGGGCGGCGATAAGACCATTGAAAGAGTCTTCAATCGCGAGGCAATAACGCGGGTCGACTCCTAACGCGGCGGCGCAATTTAAGTACACCTCGGGATGGGGTTTGCCATAGGTGAGACCTTCGGCGGATTGTACCGCCATAAACTTATCGCTTAGGCCGAGTTTACTGAGTACGGCTTCGATAATGGTGTAAAAAGAAGAGGTGGCTAGGCCTATCTTTAAGCCTTTAGCTTGGCAGTAATCAATGGCTTGTTGAACGCCTTGCATGGCTTCGCCCGTTCGCAGGATTTCCTCTGCGACTTTATCGACGATGGCGGTGCTGACCTTGGCATTGTCGTAATCGGCCCAAGGTGCTTTGTGATACCAATAGTCGACACATTGGTCGATACGTAAACCTGTGGTTTGTTGAATCGTTTCGATAGTGACGGGCACGCCAAGTGCCGATAAGACTTCATACTCAACCCGTTGCCAAAGGGGTTCTGAATCGATTAACACACCATCCATATCAAAGATAACAGCTTGAATACTAAGGGATGTCATTACTACTCCAAGGGATGGGAAGGATTACTAAGCGCTATGCTCTGGGAACTTGAGTGTATGGTTAAGCTCTGCATCTTCAAAGTCTAAAAGCACAAAGTTTAAAAATATTTACGCTTAACCTGCGGTTGTGAGCAAAAAAATATTCGTTCGATTTTAAATTGATTAACTTATGTTAACTATTTGTCGCTTATGGTTTTTTGTCTGTTTTCAAACTATTGTCTAATTTCCCTTGTTTTATTCTTGCCGTAAGTTGAGCTGCACCTCCGGATTTAGCCCTTATTTCGTCTTTCGCCGAGTGTGACCTGATTCATACTTTTGCAAAGCTGTAGTATACTGCTGGCCGGAAATACGGGTCGATCATGTCGGACTGTCAGCTTCAATTGAGAAGACGTGCAGTTTCGTTGTTAGAGCGCCAAACAAAGAGGAATGTTGCCGTGCTAGAAGCATATCGTAAACACGTCGCAGAACGTGCTGCAGAGGGCGTAGTCCCTAAGCCATTAGATGCACATCAAGTGGCTGAACTGGTTAAATTGGTTCAAAATCCCCCCGCTGGTGAAGAAGCCGTTATTCTTGACCTGCTAGAAAATCGAATTCCCCCCGGTGTTGACGAAGCCGCTTACGTAAAAGCCGCTTTCTTAGATGCGGTTGCCAAAGGCGCTGCAACTTCACCTATCCTGTCTGCCGAACGTGCGACTGAGTTATTAGGCACTATGCAAGGTGGCTATAACATCGAGCCGCTGATCGCTCAGTTAGATAACCCTGCTCTGGCGCCTTTAGCCGCTAAAGCCTTATCTCACACGCTGCTGATGTTTGATTCTTTCCACGATGTGGTTGAGAAAATGGAAGCGGGTAATGCCTATGCTAAACAAGTCGTTGAAGCTTGGGCAAACGCAGACTGGTACTTAAGCCGTCCAAAATTAGCGGACAAAGTGACCCTGACCGTATTCAAAGTCTCAGGTGAAACCAACACCGACGACCTGTCACCAGCACCTGATGCTTGGTCACGTCCAGATATCCCATTGCACGCTTTAGCTATGCTGAAAAACGCGCGTGATGGTATCGAGCCAGATGTACCTGGCAGCGTAGGTCCAATCAAGAAATTAGAAGAGCTGAAAACCAAAGGTTTCCCATTAGTTTACGTGGGTGACGTTGTTGGTACTGGTTCATCACGTAAGTCAGCGACTAACTCAGTACTGTGGTTCATGGGCGATGATATCCCATTCGTACCTAACAAACGTGCTGGTGGTTTCTGCTTAGGTGGCAAGATTGCGCCGATTTTCTTCAACACTATGGAAGATGCGGGCGCACTGCCAATCGAACTTGACGTCAGCAAAATGGAAATGGGCGATGTGATCGACATTTATCCATACGCTGGCCAAGTGAAGCGTCATGGCACTGAGGAAGTGATTTCTGAGTTCAGCCTGAAAACCGACGTACTGTTAGACGAAGTGCGTGCGGGTGGTCGTATTCCATTGATCATCGGCCGTGGTTTAACTGACAAAGCACGTTCAGTTTTAGGTTTACCAGCATCTGACGTATTCGTACGTCCTCAAGACATCGCTGACTCTGGCAAAGGTTACACTTTAGCGCAGAAGATGGTCGGTAAGGCCTGCGGTGTTGCTGGCGTGCGTCCAGGCCAATACTGCGAGCCTAAGATGACTTCTGTGGGTTCTCAGGACACTACCGGTCCTATGACCCGTGACGAGCTGAAAGACTTAGCCTGTTTAGGCTTCAGTGCTGACCTGACTATGCAGTCATTCTGCCACACTGCCGCTTATCCAAAACCCGTTGACGTGAACACTCACCACACGCTGCCAGACTTCATCATGAACCGTGGCGGTGTGTCTCTGCGTCCAGGTGACGGTGTTATCCACTCTTGGTTAAACCGTATGTTATTACCAGACACAGTAGGTACTGGTGGTGACTCACATACGCGTTTCCCAATCGGTATTTCATTCCCAGCGGGTTCTGGTTTAGTTGCTTTCGCAGCGGCGACCGGTGTTATGCCTCTGGACATGCCAGAATCAGTATTAGTGCGCTTCAAGGGCAAGATGCAACCTGGCATCACCCTACGTGACCTAGTACATGCAATTCCATTGAAAGCGATTGAAATGGGTCTGCTGACCGTTGAGAAGAAAGGCAAGATCAACATCTTCTCTGGCCGCGTATTGGAAATCGAAGGTTTAGAAACCCTGAAAGTAGAACAGGCATTCGAACTGTCTGACGCTTCTGCAGAACGCTCTGCAGCGGGTTGTACTATTAAGTTAGACAAAGAGCCAATCATCGAGTACTTGAACTCGAACATCACTATGCTGAAGTGGATGATTGCCGAAGGTTACGGTGACCGTCGTACTATCGAACGTCGTATCAAAGGCATGGAAGAGTGGTTAGCGAATCCTGAGCTGATGAGCGCCGATAAGGATGCTGAGTACGCTGCTGTGATCGAAATCGATCTGAACGAGATCAAAGAGCCAATCCTGTGTGCGCCTAACGATCCTGACGATGCAGTATTACTGTCTTCTGTTGCGCAAACACAAATCGACGAAGTATTCGTTGGTTCTTGTATGACTAACATCGGTCACTTCCGTGCGACCGGTAAGATGTTAGACAAGTTCGCTAAGACGCTGCCAACCCGTCTGTGGATTGCGCCACCGACTAAGATGGACAAAGACCAGCTGACCGAAGAAGGTTACTACGGTATTTTCGGTCGCGTGGGTGCGCGTATCGAGATCCCTGGCTGTTCACTGTGTATGGGTAACCAAGCACGTGTGGCTGAAGGTGCAACTGTAGTATCAACTTCTACCCGTAACTTCCCGAACCGTTTAGGCACAGGCGCTAACGTTTACTTAGCCTCTGCGGAATTAGCGGCAGTTGCAGCCCTGTTAGGTCGTCTGCCAACAGTTGAAGAATACCAAGAATACGCGAAAGAGTTAGATGCAACAGCAGCTGACACTTACCGTTACTTGAACTTCGATCAAATCGATTCTTACACTAAGAAAGCATCACAAGTGATCTTTCAATCAGCTGTATAATCGATTGATATGAAAATGAAAAAGCCAGCGAAAGCTGGCTTTTTTGTTTGTGGATGCTATTGCTAAGCGCTTAGTTAAGAGGTGAATGCCAATCTCAAACATTTATCAAGGATGGCGACTTGCCCCAAGCGACGAGTCATCATGCGACTCGCGGCGCATAACGGTTAACACTAATTAGGCTTGTTGGGCGTGCTCTGAATACTGGTTATGTAACACTTCGAGCAATTTATCTTCTAACTCGAAACGGGTTTCCATGGTGTGGGCCAGTTCAGAGAGATCCTTATCGAGCTGGTATAACACTTGATCATCCTGCGCTTCGGCGTACTTATCATTGAAATCTAACGCCGCGTTGGTGGTCGGGGTGATCTTTGGCAGTACTTGCTGGGCTAAGGTTTTGCTCGAGGCGCCAAATTTTTCACAGGCATTGACCACTTGGTCATAGACTTCGAAATGGCCTTCGGAGACGTAATCGACTAATAAATCACAAAAGGATTTTACATGGTCGAAGGAGGGAAGAGATTTTTCGGCTTTCCCATAGGGAGGAAGGCCCGCTATCTGGCAGTAATGCACCAAGAGTTTACGACGATTTTCTAGCCATTGATCTATAAGCTTATTTGAACCGCCCCACTTTTGTTCTGCTTTTTCGAGTTCTCTCAGCATGATGCATTCCATTTAAGTGCCAGGACATGACTCTAATGTAGGGGAGAAATAGCTCTTGGATCAACCCTTTTTGTTGGGATTTGCGAGAATTGGCAGATGGACAAACCAGCTGTTTTGTATAAAAAAATGCGGAAATAAAAAGCCCAACGATAGAAACCTATCGTTGGGCGAGTAATGTATATAGCAGGCTCGATGCGACGAGCTTCTTGATTGTTCTTGCTAGCGCAAACTTTTTATACCAAAGGCAGGAAACCAGCGCAACTTTTTTCTGTCTTAGTGTGACTTTGGGTTCGATTAATAAACAGTATGTTATCTGGCTAGCATTTTGACGATAAGTGCTTAAATGGACAGCAATGATGGGGATTAGCTCACATAAATTAGCTCATATTGGTTACATTATTCGCGTAAATGCTAAACTACCGACCCAGCGGATCTCAATAAGTCTAGGAATCAAGCCAAATGGCAGAATTAAAGAATGATCGTTATTTACGCGCCCTACTAAAACAGCCTGTTGATATGACTCCAGTGTGGATGATGCGTCAAGCAGGTCGTTATCTTCCTGAATACAAAGCGACTCGCGCTCAAGCGGGTGACTTCATGTCTTTATGCAAAAACCATGAATTGGCCTGTGAAGTAACGCTACAACCGCTGCGTCGTTACGAGCTGGATGCGGCGATTCTGTTTTCCGATATTCTGACTGTTCCCGATGCGATGGGTTTAGGTCTGTATTTTGAGGCGGGCGAAGGCCCACGTTTTGAGCGCCCAACAGACACTATCGATGCCATCAAAAAATTAGCCGTTCCCGATCCAGAAGATGATCTGGGTTATGTGATGAAAGCGGTTAGCACTATTCGCCGTGAACTGAATGGCCAAGTGCCATTGATTGGTTTCTCTGGTTCGCCTTGGACACTTGCGACTTACATGGTTGAAGGCGGTTCGAGCAAAACCTTCGAAAAAATTAAGAAGATGGCCTACGCAGAGCCAGCGGCACTGCATATGTTACTCGACAAGTTAGCCGATTCAGTGACTCTGTACCTGAATGCACAGGTTGCTAACGGCGCGCAATCGCTGATGATTTTCGACTCATGGGGCGGCGCGTTATCGCACACGGCTTACCGTGAATTCTCACTGCGTTATATGCAGAAGATTGTCGATGGCCTGACTCGCTTTGCCGATGGCCGCCAAGTGCCAGTGACCTTATTCACTAAGGGCGGTGGTTTATGGTTAGAAGCTATGGCAGAAACGGGCTGTGATGCTTTAGGGTTAGACTGGACTGTCGATATTGCCGACGCCCGTCGCCGTGTTGGTCATAAAGTGGCACTGCAAGGCAACATGGATCCATCTATGCTGTACGCACCAATTCCACGTATCGAAGAAGAAGTGGCTCAAATTCTGGCGGGCTACGGTGAAGGTACAGGCCATGTGTTTAACTTAGGCCATGGTATTCACCAGCACGTTGACCCTGAGCATGCAGGTGCCTTTATCAAGGCGGTTCATGCTCAATCTAAGCAGTACCATAAGTAATCGATACAGAAGAAGAAACGGACCCTAGGGTCCGTTTTTTATTGCTGTGTTTCCTTCGCTGAGCAGGATTGATTAAGCACGAAGTACACTGCCTGATAATACGCAGTTCAATCAAAACAATATAAGAAACAAAGTATTTACAAACGGATTTAGAACATAGGATCTTGATTAACATCTAACTTTTAGAAACTTATTTATCGAATAGCTGTGCTAAATCAAAGGTGTTTTAAACAATTAAATGCATGCTATTGCTTACTTTAGCAACGGATAAAGCAAAGTGATATTTAATCCTATTTGCAAATAAGCTATGTTGCATGGCGCTATAAGGGACTATGTAAAGCCGTTAATCAATTTAATTACGAAAGCCGTGGTAGAAGATGCGCATAGGCAACAAAATATTGGTATTTATTGCGGGGTTTTGTCTGCCTGCGGTTGTGCTTGTGTCCTATTGCCTCGGTTATTGGTTCGACCATAGGGTCGAGCAGTTGCGCCAAAACAATGTGCAGCATGAGCTGAACAATGTTCAACAACAGTTTCATATCGATCTCGACCGCTTAAGTTTCCTGACTAATATCTACGCTTCGCCTCTGTCTCGGGTCGATGGCGATCTGCTAGAGTCAATCGAATCATCATGGCGTGAGAGTGCCATATCCGCCAATTTGCATTGGTTTATTCTGCAAGGCGGACAACTGCAAAGTGTCCTCGCCAATTCCTCCAGCATTGCCTTGCCAACACAACAGGAAATAGCCCGCGCGGTACTTGCCGCCGATAAACCTCAGCTTGCAGGAGCTTATCTTGCAGGGAATGTTGGGCTCGTTGTTACCGCGGTTGCGGTTGCCCCCGAAGAATACGTGCTCTTGGTGCGCCAGTTATCGGCACAAGACTTACTAGAATATGCCCAGGTGCCATTAGTTACTCAGGTACAAATGAGCAGCAGCAATCTGGCAACAGCAAAGGATTATGTCGGGTTCGTCCCAATCCCGAGTTTGCTGAATAACATTCCCTTGTATTTGCAGGTGCAGTTTTCAACCGAACCTTTCCAAGAGGTAAAGCTCGACCTCGATTGGGTTTCGGTGGGGATTATTCTACTCGGCGTGTTAATTGTGGCGCTGGGGTACATTTGGCTGCGCGCAGGCCTATTAAAGCCCTTTAAGAGCATGATGAAGCAGTTGGCATTGGTCGACCCTACGGCCAGCGTGTATCGCCCTGTGAGTGGCGAAGGCAACGCCGAGTTAGAAGTGTTGGCCAGCCGAGTGAACAGCTTACTTGCTCGCATTTATCAGCAGAAAGAACGTGGTAAGACGACTTTGGAGTCGATTGCCGAGGCGGTGATCCTGACTGATATCGATGCCAAGGTGATCTACATGAATCCCAAGGCCGAGTCCTTACTCGATGTCGCCAGTTGTTACGCTGTGGGTCAGAGCCTAGCGTCGTTATTAAAAGCGGGGGAGCAGTTAAATCAAGCGGTATTCCACTGTATGCGCTTAGGGGAGACCACGCCGCAAGTCGCCAAAATCAAACTTTTAACCGCAACGCCACGGGTTATTGAGCGCAGCATCAGTAACGTGTTGAATCATGATAAAGAAATTACTGGTACTGTGGTGGTGCTGCGGGATATCACCCAAGAAGAATTGCTTAAGCGTCAGCTGCAAAAACGCGCGAATTTCGATGGCATTACTGGCTTATTGAATCGCCAAGCCTTTGAAGAGCAGTTACCGCAGTTTGCCAGTCAGGCTAAGCGCATCGCGGTATGTTATCTGGATTTAGAACAGTTTAAGTTGATTAACGATAGCTGTGGTCATACAGCCGGTGATCGCATGTTGGTCTTAGTAGCGCGGGCGATTCAATCTTGTCTCGGGCCACAGACCTTGTTAGCCCGCCTCGGGGGCGATGAATTTGGCTTAGTGATCTGCGATAGCACGGCTTTATCTGTGGCGCAGCAGTTAAAACAGATCATTGCTCAGGTTTCGCTGCAGGTGTTGCACGATAAAAACTGTAACTATAAGGTCGGTTTGAGTATCGGTGTTGCCTTTGGCCGTGCGCCTTATATCAATGCCTTGGAGCTGCTCAAGGATGCGGATATTGCCTGTATCGCCGCTAAAGCTAAGGGCACAAACCAAATCCATTTTTACGATGATAAAGATAAAGAGCTGACTTATCAGCGTAACGCACCAAAATGGGCGGTGCGTATCGCGCAAGCGATTGAGGAAAACGAACTGCTGCTCTACTACCAACCGATCCGCGGTTTAGGGGCGAGTTCCAAACGGCAACGGATGGAAATTCTGCTGAGGATCCAAGAGCCATGCGGTCGTATTTTAGCGCCAGCGCAGTTTATTGCGGCGGCGGAGCGCTTTAAGCTGATGCCAGAAATCGATAAAGAGGTGATACGTAAAGCCTTTTTATGGCTGTCGTTAAATCCACAGCTGTGGCCGGATCACTGTATTTCAATCAACCTTTCAGGCAATAGTCTAGGCGCCGAAGGCATGGTGGAATACATAGCTCAGCAGCAACATATTTTTGATATTCCGAGCCAATGTGTCTGCTTTGAAATCACCGAGACTACGGCGATTCAAAACCGTCAGCGTGGCATGGAAATGCTCAGGCAGCTGCGTAAACTCGGGTTTTCCTTCGCATTGGATGATTTCGGCAGTGGCTTTGCATCCTACGGTTATCTGCGTGAACTACCGGTGGACTATGTCAAAATCGACGGTTGTTTTGTGAAGAATTTAGCTGTCAACGCCAAGGATTACGCTATCGTTAAATCTATTCAAGATGTTTGCCGCGTAATGGGGATTGAGACGGTTGCCGAGTTTGTCGAAAACCAAGAGATTATCGATAGATTACAAGTGATTGGTATTAACTACGCTCAAGGCTATGCAATCGGACGACCGCAACCTTTGGCCAGTTATTGCCAGCAGTTTGATATGCAGGCGGCACAACGCGCCTAGGGGATTGCGCTTTTAAGATGATTATGCCAATTTACCTCGGAGCATAATTAACACATTGGTAACAAGGGAATAGTTATGGATGGACTGACGGGGAAAGTAGTCATTATTACGGGCGCTTCGGAAGGTATTGGCCGCGCGCTGGCGATCGCTATGGCACGGGTGGGTTGCCAACTGGTGCTCAGTGCCCGCAATGAAACACGTTTAGCCTCCCTCGCCCTCGAAATCGCGAACTATGGTCCGACTCCCTTTGTGTTTGCCGCCGATGTCAGTAGCGCCTCCCAATGTGAAGCCTTAATTCAAGCCACTATTGCTCATTATGGCCGCCTTGATATTCTCGTAAATAACGCGGGTATGACCATGTGGTCGCGTTTCGATGAGCTCAATCAGTTGTCTGTGCTCGAAGATATCATGCGAGTCAACTATTTAGGCCCAGCGTATTTAACTCACGCCGCCTTACCCTATTTAAAGTCGAGCCAAGGTCAGGTGGTGGTGGTCGCTTCTGTGGCAGGGTTAACGGGCGTGCCGACACGCAGTGGCTATGCCGCCTCTAAACACGCGGTTATCGGCTTTTTTGATTCACTGCGGATTGAGCTGGCGGATGATAATGTCGCCGTGACTGTGATTTGTCCCGATTTTGTCGTATCACAGATTCATAAGCGTGCCCTCAATGGTGAGGGTAAGCCCCTTGGTAAATCCCCGATGCAGGAAGCCAAAATTATCACCGCCGAGCAATGTGCGAACATGATGCTCCCTGTGATCGCGACCCGAGGTCGGCAGCTTATTACGTCGCTGCGTGGTCGACTCGGGCGCTGGCTAAAGCTGATTGCACCGGGTTTAATCGATAAAATCGCCCGCAAGGCGATTGCGTCGGGCCATTGACGCTTATTTGCCGCGGTTGAGGTGCTTCACAATGGCTTGCTCGGCCTCGCTTTGGGTCGCCTTATCGCCATCGGCTTGAATATGGGCGGTGGCTTTGTGACCAGTAAGATCCTCGGCAATGTGCAACCAGTCTGGATGCCAATAATAATTCTGTCCCGATAGCGTTTGCCAATTGTGCACGCCAGACTTTTCCCCTTGATAAATAATGTCTTTGATCGAATATCCCATAAATAACCCCTGATATTTTTTGTTGGGTCTAGATAGTGCGCCCGCCAAAGGGTGACTTGTGTGCGTTAGCTCACGCTTTAGGGCAAAAATAAACCCCGCATAGGCGAGGTTTATGGGTGATTGGGCTTAGGTGTCAGGCTATCGACATCTATTACTCTTAAGGCTTAGCACATTGGCTAGGTGAGCCTGTGCCCTTCCACAATGTGCTGCCATCGCTAAGTGACAGCGGGATAAAGTTTAAACCTTGGCTCATATTTGCCGGCGGTAAATCGGTTTCAAGCTCATACATACCCATAGGCACCGTACCTTGGCTGGCATTTGCTATCACCTGCGCCGCGGCTAGGCTTGAGTAACGCAGACCCAAGATATCAAAGTGGCTGCGCCAATCTTTGCCTGTGAGTTTACTCAGTGATACCAGCATAAAGTCATTGCCCGGAATATCCCTCACCGTTTTGCCGCCGTAAACGCTATGGCCCTCGTATGGGAAGAGTTCAAAGCCCAGTTTGCTGCGGTTAGCCTCCCAGTCGCTGGCATTATTGGCGTATTTGCCAAAGATGCGGCTGTGTTGATACAGCAGGGTGAAGATATTGAAGCCATTGCTTAAGCTGGTGCCGTCGCTGAGTGTCATGCCATTGGCTTTTAGCGCCATTTGGATGTAAAAGGCCATGCGATAGCCGTTGTGTACCGCGTAGGCATTGCTGGCCCAAGGGGCTGTGTATCTGTCTTCGCCCGCATCAAGCACTTTGCAGTTGGCGCCGAAGATCACGCGTTTGCCACTGGTATCCGTGGTGCCAGCGGCATCGGACATAAACACATAGAAGAGATCTTTGTGATTCATATGACCATCGGTGATGGTGTTGGTATTAGCATCACGCAGATAATGGGTCTTCCATAGCACCACATAGGGGAAGATATTGTTGGAGTTTTCCCCCGCGCGGCTGCCATAGCCTGTCCAATTGTCGCTATTGGCAGCAGTGGCATATTGCACGTTTAGACGGTTGGTTTGCAGATTGTGGCCGAGTTCGTGGTTATCTCCCCAACCCGTGGGTGAAATATTCCAAGCCGCATCCCATGGATTACCGCTACAACCTGAGCCACAGTGGGCGTTTTGGTCATAGTTAGCGTGTTGGATGATGCTGCGGGTATGCAAACTGGCATCGGTGCAATCGGCGCCAAACAGTGCCTGACAGCTGGTAAGCACATCCGCAGGTAGAGACTCACTTAAGCTCTTACCTTGGATTTTCAGCCCAGCGAGGGTATACACGCTGTTGATATGATCCTCGACAATGCTCTTAAGCAACGCATTGACATCCGGGATCTTACCGCCAATCGCATTCATAAAACGGTCGCGGCGCAAATGTTGCTCGGCGCCATCGGTACGAAGATCCACATGGGGCAACTCAGTGTTTTGGATCTTGTCATTGAAGGCCGTGATTTCTGCGGGATTGGAAAAATCCATAATGCTGGGATGCTTAGCCACATTCTTGGCTTGCACATCGACACTGAGCGCTCCTTCGCCACCACTGATATAGAGGTAAATCGGGCCGCCATAGGGGGTTGAAAACTCAATGCTTTGCCCTTTGGCGAGCTTGAGGCGTTGCTGGGCCAGCTCCAATGGCGCGCGATAAACCTTTTGTTCATAGGCGCGGTTAGTATTACGTCTATGATAATTCAGCTTAATTTCGACATTCGCATTTGTGTTATCTAAGCGGCTGAGGGTGATGGTCTGTCCGGGTAAGGCGTACCAGCCCGTGGTTGTCCACTGGCCGGAGTAGGGCACAGTGATGCTTTTACGTTCCGTCACTGTGGCAGGGTAGGCGTAATGGGCATTGCTGCCCTTGCTTAGATTGGCTCTGTCGGTGACATACTCACCTAAGTCAGCTTGGGCGAGGTTGTGGGCGCGAGCGTAGCTGACAGTCCAATCGGCAAACAGGGCTTGCTGCCACTGGGCGGATTCGCTGTAGGCGATGGGATAATCGATTTCACTGCGATACTTGTCGGCGAGGAGTAATCCCGCTTTCATCAAGCTAAAATTAGGGCTGTTGAAAGCATCGATATCATTGTTATCTAAGGTTTCTGCATTGCTGCGATACCAATCCGCGCCCGCCTTAAAGGCCTCGACAAAGGCGCTGCTGTTACAGCTTAAATAGTTGCCGCCGCAGTCATTGAGCACTTGCGTGTCGAAGCGTTGTTCGCGCAAATTTGCCAGCAGGGTTTCGACATCCGCGAGCGCCTTATCTTGCGCTAGGATAGTGTCGATACTCAGGTTATTGGCATTGAGTTTCGACCAATAGTTTCCTGCAGTAGAGAGCCCCATCTCAAGATAGAATGGCGAGAGCATAGCGCTTTGTTCGCGTCGATAATTCGAGAGCAGCAGCGGGATCCCCGCTGCCTTGGCTTTAGTGATGGCCGCTTGAATGCCCGCGTAACCTAGGTTGTCGCGGTCAATATCGCTGATAACGATTAAATCAGGTTTTAAGGTATCGATACAGCTGGCAAGGGCGGTGTAATCACAGCTATTGGCGTCGTTGATGCTGTGGGCGTCGGGGTAGTACTTGCTTAGCCAAGTGCGGATCCCTTCGTTATGGGGGAAATACCAACTGTCGGCGCGACTTGGCATCTGTGCCGTGATTATGCTCAGGCCATTCTGCTGATCGCCGCCTTTGGTCAGCCATCCAATGAGGTTTTTCAGCAGCTTATCACTCTGATCCGAATTATTAACCGCAAACAGGTTACCACCCATGGCGGCATAACGCTGGCCTTGTTGTTCGCTCGCCATCACTAAACCGCGTACGGCGCTGGCGCCGCTGCCATCAACATTGGATGGCAGTAAGGTAAAAGTGTTTTCCGGCATAAAGCTCGAAAAGGTGATGGAATCGTGGGTCGGATGCCAACTGATGCTGTTACCCACACCTTGATAGAGTTCGGTGATTTTCGCTTTGCGGGCAGCGTCCACTTTGGCAAGTTCGGTGGTGCTGAAATCAATCAGTTCGTTAGCGCTGGCAAGGGTATGGTCTTGATGGCGAATGGCATTTTCAGCATTGCTGATAAAGCTTGGGGTAATTGTGCAATCGGCGCTTATCGTCGCAGTGATGTAGGTCTGTTCGGTCAGCGCACCGCCACAGCCGCTAATGCTATCCAGCACGAAACCGTTGTCGGCTTGAACGCTAAAGCTGGCACTTTTACCCGCATCGACCTTTTGGCTGCTAGGGATGAGCTTACCACCTGAGACTGAACTGGTACTCGCCGTATATTGAGTCACCGCAGGAGGTTGGACTGGCGGCTCCGGCGGAGGGGTTGTGCTACCCGAGTCCTCTGAGCCTCCGCCACAACCCGCGAGTATCAAGGCGATGGCGGCAGAAATGAGTCTAATCTCCATGGAGAATCCTTAGCATTTGTAGGTAGTTAACATTTGCGTAGCATTGTATAGGAATAATGCGGGTGAAAGTAGGTTTTTATTGTTTAAATCGATATAAATCATTAACTTAAAATTGACGCTTGTCAAATTTAAGTCATAAAAAAACCGGCGCATAGCCGGTTTTTTTAAATGAATTAAAGCTTAGCCCTGTTGTTCGCGGGCAATGGCGCGATAACCGATATCGGTACGGAAATACACGTCATCCCAGTGGATTTCATCAACCAGCAGATAAGCAGCTTTTTGTGCTTCGGTCACAGTGTGTCCTAGGGCTGTAGCGCATAGAACGCGGCCGCCGTTAGTAACTACATGACCGTCTTTCATCTCAGTACCCGCGTGGAAGACTTTGGCATCGTGATTACCTAGGCTTAAACCTTGGATCACATCGCCCTTGCGGTAGTCGTCTGGGTAACCGCCTGCGGCTAATACAACACCGACTGCGGCGCGTGAGTCGTACTCGGCGGTAACTTTATCCAGCTCGCCACGGGTCGCGGCTAAACACAGCTCAACCAGATCTGACTTGAGGCGCATCATAATAGGTTGGGTTTCTGGGTCGCCAAAGCGGCAGTTGTATTCCAGTACTTTGGCGCTGCCGTCTGGTGCGATCATCAGACCCGCATACAGGAAGCCAGTGTAAACATTGCCTTCAGCCGCCATGCCATCAACCGTTGGGCGGATAACGTTAGCGATGGTCCAATCGTGCACGCTTTGGGTAACGACTGGTGCAGGTGAGTAAGCGCCCATTCCGCCAGTGTTAGGACCGTGGTCGGCATTATCACGGGCTTTATGGTCTTGGCTGGTCGCCATGGCGAGGATATTTTTACCATCAACCATCACGATAAAGCTGGCTTCTTCGCCTTTTAAGAATTCTTCGATAACCACGCGAGAACCGGCATCGCCAAACTTGTTGCCTGCGAGCATATCTTCGATGGCGGCATCGGCTTCGGCTTGATCTTGGGCGATGATCACGCCTTTACCTGCGGCTAAACCGTCGGCCTTGATTACGACTGGGTAACCTGTCTTGCCCGTTAGTTCACGCACGAAGGCTTTAGCATCTTGGATTTCGGTACAGTTTTTATAACCCGCAGTTGGGATATTGTGGCGTGCTAAGAAGTCCTTAGTGAACGCCTTAGAGCCTTCTAACTGTGCTGCCGCTTTGGTTGGGCCAAAAATGGGTAGACCCGCAGCGTTAAAGGCATCGACCACACCCAATACCAGCGGCGCTTCTGGGCCAACGATGGTGAGTTCGATCTGATTGGTTTGAGCAAAATCGAGCAGGGCAGGAATGTCCGTCGCGCTGATGTTGAGGTTTTCTAACTTCGGCTCGAGGGCTGTGCCAGCGTTACCCGGAGCAACATAAACCAGCTCTACCTGTGGGGATTGTGCCGCTTTCCAAGCTAGGGCATGTTCGCGGCCGCCGCCACCAATAACTAATACTTTCATGTTAAGTCATCCCTTTGAGTTTTAAATTCTTGTGGTTAGATTCTTAGCGCTACAGAGTGCGATAAACGAAACAGCCAGCACATAGCGTGCTGGCTGTAGGTGGCATTAGTGACGGAAGTGGCGCATGCCCGTCATTACCATGGCCATGCCGTGCTCGTCGGCAGCAGCGATGATTTCAGCATCGCGCATTGAGCCACCTGGCTGGATGATGCAGCTGATGCCCGCCGCCGCTGCGGCATCGATACCGTCGCGGAATGGGAAGAAGGCATCGGACGCCATCACAGAGTTAACCACTTCTAGGCCTTCATCGGCCGCCTTGATACCGGCAATCTTAGCGCTGTAGACGCGGCTCATTTGGCCGGCGCCGACACCGATGGTCATACCGTCTTTAGCGTAAACAATGGCGTTAGATTTAACGAACTTAGCCACTTTCCAGCAGAACATTAAGTCCTTCAGCTCGCTCTCGGTCGGTTGACGTTTAGTCACGACTTTAATGTCATCTAAACCAACCATGCCTTGATCGCGGTCTTGCACCAGCAGGCCACCGTTCACGCGCTTATAGTCTAAGGTCTTGGTCTTAGTATCCCATTGACCGCACTCTAACAGACGCACGTTGGTTTTCTTGGCCACTACATCGCGTGCGCCTTGGCTCACGACTGGCGCAATAATCACTTCAACGAATTGACGCTCAACGATAGCGCTAGCCGTTGCTGCATCTAACTCGCCGTTGAAGGCGATAATGCCGCCGAAGGCTGAAGTTGGATCAGTTTGATAGGCGCGGTTATAGGCATCGAGCAAGTCTTTACCCAGTGCAACACCACATGGGTTAGCGTGTTTAACGATAACGCAGGCTGGCTCGCTGAACTCTTTCACACACTCAAGGGCGGCATCGGTATCGGCGATGTTGTTGTAAGACAGTGCCTTACCTTGCAGCTGGACGGCTGTCGCAACAGAGGCTTCGTCGATCTTAGTGTCGACATAGAAGGCCGCAGTTTGGTGGCTGTTTTCACCGTAACGTAGATCTTGCTTCTTCACTAATTGGGTGTTGAAGGTGCGTGGGAACTTAGAATCTTCGAAGCACTCGTCAGTGCTGTGTGCAGGAACCATAGTGCCGAAGTAGTTGGCGATCATGCCATCGTAACCCGCAGTGTGTTCGAAGGCAGCAATCGCTAAATCGAAACGGGTCGTGTGAGTCGTGCTGCCATTGTTGGCGGCCATTTCGGCTAATACGCGGTTATAGTCGGCCGCATTTACCACGATAGTCACGTCTTTATGGTTTTTCGCCGCGGCGCGCACCATAGTCGGGCCACCGATGTCGATGTTTTCAATCGCATCTTCTAGGGTGCAACCGGCTTTAGCAACGGTATCGGCAAAGGGGTAGAGGTTAACCGCAACCAGATCGATTGCATTGATGTTGTTGGCAGCCATGACATTTTCATCAAGACCGCGACGCGCCAAAATGCCACCATGCACTTTAGGGTGCAGGGTCTTAACGCGACCATCCATGATCTCAGGGTGTCCTGTATAGTCAGATACTTCGATAACAGGCACGCCGTTATCCGCTAACAAGCGAGCGGTGCCGCCCGTTGACAGCAGTTCAACGCCTTGGGCGTGTAATGCTTTGGCGAATTCGAGAATTCCGGTTTTATCTGAAACGCTTAACAGCGCGCGACGAATGGGTCTGGCATTATTTGCAACAGTCATTTGGGTACAGGGTCCAGTTATTTTAGTTTCAAGGATCTTTCGGAAAACAGAACAACTTCTATCGGGTTCTGCTTTCCAAAAGCCCCTTGGTCCTACTTATATTTTTTGTCCCAGCGTCAGGCGCGCGTATTCTACCGTAAAACTGGATTTACGGGTGTTTTTTCTGCGCGATTTCACAATATTGATATCAGAACAAAGTGGAATGATTTTTGGGCGAGGTGTAAATTTCAAAATAGCCCTTGACCTTGGAGTAGGCTCTAAGGTTTATACTCGCTTCATCATATTGATTGTCAGTGTTGCTTGAGATGATTCGAGTAAAACTGCAAAGGATTAACTATGTACCGAATTGGTGAGTTAGCCGATTTATGCGAGGTTAAGGCCGACACCCTCAGATTCTATGAGAAACACGGCCTGCTTTCGCCTTCGAGCCGTACCGACTCTGGCTATCGGGTCTATACCGATGCCGACGCGGCGCGGCTGCGTTTTATTCTGCGGGCGAAGGCGGTGGGTTTTACCTTAAGTGAAATCAGTGAGTTGTTGTCTATCGACCTCGACAAATCCAACTGGGCCTGTGCCGATGTTAAGGGCATGGTCGATCTCAAGCTGGCGCAGGTGCAAGCCAAAATTGCCGAGTTATTGCATTTTCAAACCAGTTTACAGAGTCTGTCGGATGCCTGCTGCGGCGGGCCGCGTAGCGCCGAACATTGCTCGATTTTAGAAGCGCTAGAGTCGAGTACCGAACAAGTACGCGTTGAGCATGACCATGGCGCTACAGATTGCACCACAACCCTAGATAAGTCAGGGAATTAATTATGTTATTGAAGAATTTTATCGATCTGTTTTTAGATTCCGCCCCTTGGCTATTGCTCGGCTTGATTCTGGCGGGCTTACTCAAAGTGTTTGTGCCTATGGCGTGGATGCAAAAGCAGCTCGGCGGACATGGCTTTAAAACCGTGGTTAAGGCGGCGTTATTGGGCGCGCCTTTACCTCTGTGTTCCTGCGGTGTGATCCCTGCCGCCGTTGGGCTGCGCCGCTCAGGCGCGTCGAAAGCGGCAACCACTTCCTTTTTAGTCTCGACACCTGAGACTGGGGTCGACTCTGTGACCGTTTCCTATGTCTTACTCGGCCCGTTTATGGCGATAGTGCGGCCGATTGCGGCGATCACTAGCGCTATTGTCGCGGGTCTTTTAGTCGGGCGTGATGATGACGATGGCAAGCCAGCGGCTAAGGCCGAGGCCCAGTTAGACAAGGCCCAGTCAGGTAAGGCATTAGCTAGCGCTGCTCCTGTTGCTTCATGCTGTGCTTCAAAATCTTCGTCGGCGGAGACAGTGGTAAAAGCCGAAGCGGTAAAAAGCTGCTGCGCATCGACTAAGGCGCCTGCAATTACGCCAGTTAAGTCTTCCTGCTGCAGCAGTGATGATGCGAAAGCACCAGCAACTGAGCCCAAAATCAAAATGACACCTATGGCGGCGCCAAGCTTAATGGCAACTGGTGGCCCAACAGTCGGTATGGTTAATGTCGCTAAGGGTGATGGAGCTAAGGCTAATCCTGTTAAGGTGGAAAGCGCAGGTTCATGCTGTGGCACTCAAACCGCTGCGCCCGAAAAAATCGTGGTGGTGAAGAAAGGCGCCTGTTGTGGCACTAGTTCGAAGGCGACTGATAGCCATCAAGCAGAAGGCGAGAGCTGCTGTGCGTCTACGCAGGATATGGCGACTGAGCTTAAGTCAGAATCTGTGATTGCGCGTATCGGACTTGGGCTTAAATATGCGGCGACGGATCTGGTGCGTGATACGACCCTCTGGTTGCTGGTGGGCTTATTCTTCGCGGCATTAGTACAAACCTATGTTCCTGCTGACTTTTTAGCTAAGTGGGGCGATGGATTATTGGCCATGCTGGTGATGGTGCTAGTGTCTGTACCTATGTATATCTGCGCCACGGCTTCGACGCCGATTGCGGCGGGCTTGTTGCTCGCAGGCGTGTCCCCCGGTGCCGTGCTGGTGTTTATGATGGCAGGCCCTGCGACCAATATTGCCACCTTAGGCGTAGTGACTAAGGAGCTGGGTAAGCGTGCGCTCTACGGTTATCTTGGCGGTGTGTTAGGTGTTGCCTTAGTTGCTGGAGCCTTAGTGAATTATCTAGTGGCCAACTTTGGTTTTGAGGTGATGCCACAGATTGGTGAGCAGCACCAAATGTTGCCCGAGTGGTTAGTCGCTGCCTCTGGCATAGTGCTCGCCTTGCTGATGGCGAAAGTGGTGTTCGAGAAAATCCCTCGTAGTTGGCTGCGTCGCAGTGACTGCTGTTCATAGCGCTGACGCTAAATAAAAATCCCCAGCAATGACTGGGGATTTTTTATGGTAAAGCCTAATACGCATCGCTAGTGGCAAATAGCTTACTAGCGATGCTTAGTCGTTTATTAGTTCGACTTTTTAGCATCGATAAAGGGCAGGGTGCCCGTGGGGAGGACTGTGGTTGGCAGCTTGCCGTCCCATTTCTCGGCCTTGGTCAGTTCGACTAGGTTTTGGTTTTGTGCCAGTGCCTCGGCGCGGCTCTTAATGGCAGAGGCTTCTGCATCCCCTTTAATCCTAATACTTTCGGCCTCAGCCTTAGCGCGGGCAAGCTGCGAGTCGGCTTCCGCCTGAGCTTGAGTCACGGCGATTTGGGCGCTAACTCTTTCTTTCTCTAGGTTTTGCAGTTGAGTCTGTACCTCAACCTCGGCGCGCATTCTGTCTTCTACGGACTTTTCATAGGCGTTAGAGAAGTCGATATTTTCAATCTGTACTGAAGTGATTTCGATGGGGCCTTTGACCGAGTTGGTGATGGCGCTGGTGACATCGATACCGAATTTAATCCGCTCCTGCACGACCGAAATTGCAGTGTATTTACCAAAAATGTTTTCGACTTGCGTCGGTACTTGGCGGTCGAGTAGTCGTGCCACCATGGCATCGATACTCTTAAAATTGGCATAGACTTCTTCGACGCGATCCGGCGGCACGTTGAAGGTCACCGATGCATTAAGGGTCGCGGGTTGCTGATCGCGGCTATAGGCCTGCAATGAGCTGTAGCTGGTGGTGTGGGTTTGGGTTGAGATTTTTACGACTGTATCAAACAGCGGCAGTTTAAAGCCCAGTCCTGGCTCGGCGGTGCCGATGATCTTACCGTTACGCAGGATCACCCCGCGTTCACCTTGGTCGACCGTATACCAACTACCAAATAATGAGATAAACAGGATCAATAAAATCACCACAGGGATGATTTTAGAGAGGCCGATGGAGCTCGGCAGATTGAGTTCATTTTTAATCATGTAGCTTCCTTTGCTGATGTGTTGCGATAGGTGGAATTTATATTTATCGGGGTAGAATACGGTTTGTTTTTTAATCATTTAGATTACATTTTGCCGCAAAATGTAACTTAATGGTTAATGCATAGCAATCATCCCTAAGCAAAGTCGTTGTCACGTGACTCTGATCCTATTCTCCATACTTACAGTGTAAATCTTATTGCGAACTGTTCTCATCAAAGCTAGAGTCCCGCAAATTTAGTCAGTTTTTCTATGGCTTTCATTGTGTTATTTGGCACTGGTCGCAGGGTGTGACCAAGAAACATGACAGCTAATACGCTAACACTTTGTGGTGAGAGGATACGATCCCGTGTTGCAACTCGTCTTTTTGTTGTCGACGCTTGTAGCCTGCTTGTTATTTTATTTGACCAACAAGCAGCAAAAACTCTTGGCAAGCTCCCTTCCTAAGCGGCCTTGGCGTTTACTCGCCTATGGCATGGCTGTCGCTAGCCTTATTGGCTGGCTCAGCCTTTTTACCCTTAGCGCCGCGATTTTTATTTGGTTAGCCCTGTTGATGTTGTTGATTGGGCTAGTGCCTTTTATCTCACTTATCGGGCGGAAATAAGCCATGGCGCGTTTAGCTGAGCATGACAAATTACAGCCAGACTGGTGGACTAAGTCACTGGCAGGGTTGATTTTAGGCTTCACCTTAGCCTTGGGCCTAGTGGGATTATTTGCTTGGTTTGGCCCGGGCGGAATCGATGCCGACACTAAGGTGCAGTTCAATATGTGGTTGATTACGCCCATTTGGTTACTGATCTTAAGTTTTAGCTATTTGTTTAAAACTGGACTCAGGGCCATCGGCTATTTGGGCCTGTTTAACATTTTGACTTATATAGTGTTATATACCTTTAGGTGATAAGGGATGAAAGTTCGCAGTGATGTGTTACGGGTGTATCAGTCTATCCATATTTGGACAGGGATCATCGCCGGAATCGTATTGTTTATCGGCTTTTATGCTGGCTCGCTCACTATGTTTAAGGGGGCGATTGACGCTTGGTCAATGCCGCCTTCTGTGACTTTGCCGCAAGTCTCAAGCGACAGGCTCGATGAGTTAGTGTCGCAGGTGTTAGCGCAGGACGATAAGGCGAAAAACGGCTTTAGTTTGCATTTGAATGATGAGCATCAGTCGCCTATGACCTGGTATCAGCAGGGCTCGGAGCGTGAACTCAGCATGAGTAATCAGCTTTGGCATGCTAGCCTCGACGAGCAGGGACAATTAGTCACCCAACTCAGCACGCCAAGCGAGTTGGCTGAGTTGATTGACCAATTACACCGCACTGCGGGGATTGCTGGTGAGGTCGGCCACGATCAGGCGGGTGTCTATGTGCTGGGTGTTGCCGCCTTCTTATACTTCTTGGCACTCGTTTCAGGGGTGATCTTTTTATTGCCCACCTTAACCAAGAGCTTTTTTGCCCTGCGTAAAGATAAGGGTGAGAGCCGTTTCTGGCTCGATGCCCATAACTTAGTCGGTATTACCAGTCTACCATTCCATCTAGTGATCAGTCTGAGCGTGATAGTGTTTGCCTTCCATGATCAGCTTTATGATGGGCTTAAGCATATGGTTTATGGTGAAAAACCATTATTTGCCCAGCCAGCGCCCGACAGAACGCCTTACACACTTGCCGATTTACCTAAGATCACAACCGTTCTAGCAAAGGTGCAGGAGTTGGCGCCCGAGTATCAAGTGCATGAAATGACCTTTATGAACTTGAATAATCCCCGTGCGACCTTGCGTTTAGGCTTATATAACCCTGATGGTTTTATGCGTGGGCCAGTCACCGACTACTTATACATGCACCCTTATAGTCTTAAAGTGTCGAATAGCACGATTGATGCGAGTGAAAATGGTATTTGGGCCAGATCGGTCGCGGTATTCTTTGGGCTGCACTTTGGCAGTTATGGGGGCGACCTCGGGCGTTGGGTATATTTCTTTTTAGGCTTGAGCGGCGCCTTCTTATTTTATAGCGGTAATTTGCTGTGGCTGGAAAAGCGACGTAAAAAACAGGCGAGTGATCAGACCCGTGCCAGTCGGTTAATGGCGAGCGCCACCGTGGGGATTTGCTTGGGTTCGGTTGCCGCTCTGGCGGTGAGCATGCTGCTGGGCAAATGGTTTTACGCGCATGTGAGTAATATTAATCATCTCTACCTGTGGCTGTATTATCTGGTGTTTGCTGCTTTAGTGGCTTATGCCTTCTGGCGCGGCGCGGCTAGGGCGGCGCTGCTGATTTTACCCCTGTGCGCCTTGGCGACTTTGGCCATGCCTATTACCTCTGTAATTGGGGTGTTAGTGCCAAGTTTAGGGGTATGGGCGCCCCATTCGGTGGCAACGCTTGGAGTCGATCTGGTGGCGTTCGGCTTTAGCTGTGTGTTCTATTATGGATATCGACTCACGCGTCAGCGCGTGTTCAATGGCCCGCAGGACAGTGTCTGGGCCATTCCCAGCGTTGAGCCTGTAGCTGAGTTAAGGCAACAAACTTCCTAACAAAATGGGCGCCCTTATCGGCGCCCATTTTTATTCACTCGGCCAACCAGCACTAAGCTTTTGCCGTCGGTAAGCGGGGTTTGCTCCGTAGCAGTAAGTGCGCGCCAAGATAACCAAAGGTCAGCACAAAGCTTGCGGCTAAGTAGAGTAGCAAGCCATGTTCGATATGATTAAAGCGACTGGCGGCAACCGGGCCGATAACCGAACCGACGGAATAACTGAGCAACATAATCTGGGTTGCAGACACAATTTGACTGCTGGGCAGATGATCGCAGGCCAGACTGATGGCGATAGGGTAGAGGGCAAAGGCGCAGGCGCCCAGCAACACAAAGCCTAGCCAGAGTCCAACAAGGGATTTTTGCGTCAGTAAGAAGAGTGCCGCAGCGCCAATTAAGCAGAAGGCGGCCATTAAGGCACTCTTCTGGAAGCGTGGAGATAAATAGCTCACTAAGGGCTGAACTATCATGCCGCCCATAATGATTAACGCCATAAATTGCCCCGTCTGCTGGGCAAATCCCATGTCCTGCGACACATACACAGGCAATAGGCCGTAGATGGGGCCGAGTAATAATCCCGAGACTAAACAACCGACCACGGCGGGTTTACTCAGGTTTTTAAGATCTGACAGAGCAATCGAGTGTTGCTCGCTCGATTGCGGCTGACCACGCTTAACTAATAACGCGGGCAAACTGGCGGCGGCCAGTAAACCTATCACCACTAAATAGGGGAGGTTGCCCGTGGTACCTAAATAATCGACCGCGAGTTGTCCAATTGCCGTACCACCGTAGAGGGCGGTCATATAAAGTCCTAAGCGTTTGGCCCGCTGTTTTTGGGTATCGGCCATTAGCAACCAAGACTCGACAACCACAAAAATCCCCGCCACGGCGAGGCCTGCGATCAAACGGGCGGCTAACCAAACGCTGCTCTGTGGTAGCAAAACCATCACCACAACGCTGCACAATAAGACATTCAAAAACAGAATAAAGGCTTTACTGTGGCCGATGCGCGCCACTATGGGGGCGATACAAGGTGCGCCCAGTAATAAGCCTAGGTAGAAAATACTCGCCAGCCATGGTGCGAGATCGAGACTGAGCTCAAAATAACTGAGGGAGAGTGGGATCAAACTCATCAAATAGCCCGAGGCGAGGGCAAATAGGCTTAAGCCTGCTACAGGCACAAACAGCCCAGGCTTTTGAGTCGATGGCGTTAACGCGATATTTTCCACTGGCGGTACCAAAACAGGTAAAAAATAAACAGAAGGCGAGATTACGGGCGCGACTTTAGGCCGAATGTGGTGCAGGGTAAAGTGAGTTAGATTGACTGAGATGGTGAATAATATTTGTGTTTATTATTCATAGAGATAATGAGTTTTAAATGTTGCCAACTTGCAGTTTTATTGTGCATTTTTTCTGCAAAGGATTTATAACGTCCCTGTTATTTACCCTTATGCCTGCGCACTGTTAAACATGAGCACGCGATTTCTGCCAGCGAGTTTGGCTTGGTAGAGCGCCTTATCCGAGCGCCTCAGCAAGGATTCTGGGGTGTTGTCATGAATGTGCATTGCGGTAAACCCAATGCTCACGCTAACACTGATTGGTATGCCATCGTAATCCATCGCGGCAAGGGCGATCGCTTCCCTGATATCGTTAAAAAACCGCAAGGGCTCATACTCGCTTTGCTCGGGGAAGATAATCGCAAACTCCTCACCACCAATGCGAAAGAATTTCCCCGGACTGGTCATCATAGTTTCGGAAATGGCGACGATACGCTGCAACACATAGTCGCCTGCACTATGACCAAATTGGTCATTCAACATCTTAAAATGGTCAATATCCATCAAGCCAAAGAAAAACGACTGGCCATTTTCATGGAACTCAGTCATGGCTTGGCGAATTTTTTGGGTAAACACCCGTCGATTTGCCGCGCCTGTTAAATGATCCGTTGAGGCAAGGTATTCGAGTTCTTTCAGTTGTAGTCGCAGGCTAATATTAAGCCCAATCCAATTGGCTAAGCATTGCAACTCTATGGCATGTAACTCACTGTAATAAGATGATTTCTTATGGGCGACATTGAGCGTGCCTAGGCAGACATCGCCATAAAGCAGCGGTGCATCCATACAGGTTTGCATGCCGTGTTGCGCCAGCATGATGCAGTCCAGTTCGGTGGATTTATCTAATTCATCGCAGATGAGTACCGTCTTTTCCGTGAAGGCGCGACCCACAAGGGTATTGGCGATAGGTACCCTGAAATCGAGCGGGATCGCTTTGTTACCCCGGATGGAATAGATTTTGAGAAAGTCGGCGTCGTCCCTCAAGGTAATGCTGGCCCTTTCAGCATCAAACAGTTGGTAGAGCCATTGGGAAACGGTATCGAGTACTTCTTGAAGTGAATTCGCCACTGCGAGCGCTTGCACAAACTCGACAGGAAGGCAGATCTGATGTCCTTGAGCGTTATCAGATAAGTCTAAAGGGTTGAATCTTCTTTCCATACTTATGCCCCTTAAAGCCTTTGGCTATCTAAAGCGATATTTTAAATACCCAATTGAGGTTCTAGCTGAAATATAAGTGGAGTTGGCAACCTCTGCAATCTTTGTTGAGAGTTGGTTAAATCTTGGCCAGTTGTTATGCGCTGTGTGCGAGCCTGAGTTGAATATCGCTATGGGTGATTTACTCACCATAGTTTTGTTGCAAAGTAATTGGTGGCGACCCGAACAAATGCACGACAAACGATGCATGTTGTTTGAATGTAATTAAATCGAGGGTGATGCTGTTAATGGTTTGTCGATATGTTTATCTGTAACTTCGTTATTGCGGCTGATATTGTGGTTTTAACTACTGTTATTAAGATTAAATTCAGCCTTTATCACTTGATGTAAAACTGAAGTTTGACATGGGTCACAGTTTTAAACATTTATTCAGTTACAGCTTTATCTGTCTTTTGCTCAAATTTTATTCGTTTGAAAATTATGTACATAAGTTCAGATCAAAAACAGGTGATTTTTATCTCGAAAATGGCGTTTGTGCGCCTTTTGTCAGCAGTATTTGTGGTTGCTGGGTAGCAAAACAACAAAATAAACTGCTTTGACTAGTGTGACCTATGCCCTAAATTTGCCTAAAAAAATAATGGTATGAAGGTTGTCACCATGTCCTTAGAGCAATCAAAGTCTGTTCCCCCCAATCATTCGTCCGCGAATGTCGGGCTTGAAAAGAAAAAAATGCTGATCTTAGTCGCGGATATTTTTCTGCTATTCGCGCTATATTACGGTTTACCCTTTGACCAAGGGGTCAATACGGGTTTGGCTATCTTAGTGTTCGCCGCCATCTTGTGGTTAACCGAAGCGATTCACATCAGTATCACGGCGATTTTAGTGCCTATTTTGGCGGTATTCTTTGGGGTGTTTGAAACCAAAGAAGCCATGAGTAACTTTGCCAATCCGATTATCTATTTGTTTTTCGGTGGCTTTGTACTTGCGGCGGCGCTGCACCATCAAAAGATCGATACTTTGATCGCGCAAAAACTCCTGCTGGCCTCCAAAGGTAAACTCAGCATTGCCTGTTTAATGCTATTTGGGGTAACGGCGCTGTTGTCTATGTGGATCAGTAACACTGCCACCACGGCGATGATGTTGCCACTCGCGCTGGGGATTTTGCAGCAGCTGGATCGTAAGCTGTACCACAGCACTTATGTGTTCCTGTTATTGGGGATTGCCTATTCCGCGAACATCGGCGGCATTGGTACCTTAGTCGGCAGCCCGCCAAACGCGATTGCGGCGGCACAGGTGGGGCTGAGCTTTAGCGATTGGCTGAAGTTTGGGATCCCAACCGTGATCTTGATGTTGCCTATGATGCTGCTGGCGCTTTATTGGTACTTTAAGCCGGATTTATCGGCTAAGTGCGAGTTGGCGGTTGAAGATCAAAAACTGACCTTCCAAGGCAAACTGACCTTAGTTATCTTCCTCGCAACCGTTTGTTGCTGGATTTTCAGTGTGCCACTGGCCAAAGCGCTCGGCGGAATTACGCAATTTGATACCGTTGTTGCACTCGGTGCGGTCGTGCTGCTGGCGGGTTTAGGACTGGTGGGTTGGAAGAAGATTGAATCGACTACAGATTGGGGCGTGTTGATCCTCTTCGGTGGCGGTTTGACCTTAAGTGCTGTGCTCAAAAGCACTGGTACCAGCGTGTTCCTCGCACACTGGATGACGGATATTTTTGGCAGCACCCATATGTCGCTGTTCGTGTTTGCGGTGATCGCTTTCGTGGTGATGCTGACCGAGTTTGCCAGTAATACCGCGAGCGCGGCGCTGTTAGTGCCAGTATTTGCGGCGATTGCCGAAGCATTAGGGGTATCGCCTGTGATGCTATCCGTGCTGATTGGTATTGCGGCTTCCTGCGCCTTTATGTTGCCAGTGGCGACGCCGCCTAATGCCATTGTTTATGGCTCTGGCCATATCAAGCAGTCGGAAATGGTGCGAGTGGGCATGATAATTAACTTCCTCAGCATGATAGTACTGGGCATTATTGCCCACACCTTCTGGGAAGTGTAAACGCCTCTGAACCATTCAAATAAAATACCCAGCAAAGCTGGGTATTTTTATGGGCGAAAGACTTTAACAATAACTATGCAGCCATTGGTCGAGTGCCGGCTTGGGTAAGGCGCCCGCTTGCTGGGCGATAACATGCCCCTGTTTGAAAATCATCAGCGTAGGGATAGAGCGGATCCCAAATTGTGCCGCCAGTGCCTGTTGCTCCTCGGTATTAATCTTGCCAAAGCGAAATTGTGGTTCCCATGCTTTTGCCGCCGCCGAAAAGGTGGGCGCAAAGCTTTTGCAGGGGCCGCACCAGCTCGCCCAAAAATCGACAACGAGTGGCAACTCTGACTTGTGAGCATGATTGATAAAATTGGCGCTCGTGAGCTCAATGGGCGCCGCCGCAAACAGATTTTGTTTACATTTGCCGCAGGTCGGCTGCTCAGTTAACCGCTCTTGGGGCACGCGGTTTAAGGTGTCACAGTGGGGGCAGGCAATAATCATGGAATGGCTCCTTAGCTCAATGCATGCTGTAGATATGGGGGCGCTGCGGCAAATTTAAAGGGAGGTAAAGGCGTATCTAAACCTGCGCCACAAAATGGATGAGCTGCACCGACAAGCTCGGCTGGCGATGTTAGAATAGGCACTTTGATGAATCACTTGAATGTAAGTGACGGCGAAGAGATTAATTAAATGACTGAATTAGAAGTTGTCGATCTGGTTATCGGCGAAGGAAAAGAGGCCGTAAAAGGCGCGTTGATCACCACTCAATACCGCGGTTTTTTGCAAGATGGCACTCAGTTCGATTCCTCCTATGACCGTGGTCAGGCATTTCAATGCGTGATCGGTACTGGCCGCGTAATTAAAGGCTGGGATCAAGGACTAATGGGCATGAAGGTTGGCGGTAAACGTAAGTTATTCGTTCCCGCGCATTTAGCCTATGGCGAGCGACAAATTGGTGCCCATATCAAGCCAAATTCAGACCTCACCTTTGAGATTGAATTGCTTGAAGTGCTAACCCGCGATTAAGCGTAACGGGTTGAAGATGGGGTCAGCATTTGGCTGACTCCTCTTGAATTGCTTGCTCTCCCTTTTGCTACGTCCTTTTGGCTTTATCCTTTTGACTATGTCCCTTCGGCATGAACTGTTTTACACTGGACGAAAATTCCCCAATTTAATGACAGAGATTTTTCGTGGTAGCGGATTCTGCAGCACAAATAAAGCAACTTCAGGCCGAAATCGCCGAGCTTAAACGTGAAAATGCGCGGTTAACGGCGCTCAATAATCGCGCCGAAGAAAAACTCTTTGCCGCCCTCGATGGCAATGGCTTGTGTTTGTGGGAGCAGCATGTTCCCAGTGGCAATCTCACCCTGTTCAATGTGAAGTGGGGCGAACTGCTCGGCTTTAGCCGCGAGGAGCTTCGTGCCCATGTCGACAGTTGGAAAAGTAAACTTCATCCAGAGGATAAAGACTGGGTAATCAAAGCCTTTGAAGACCATGTGAATGGCAAGGCCGATTATTATCAGGTCGTGCACCGTATGCTGCACAAAGATGGCAGCATTACTTGGGTGTCGGATCGTGGCCGCATTGTTGAGCGTTTACCTGATGGCACGCCACTGCGGATGATGGGCAGCCATATCGATATCACTCAAGAAAAGCGCTACGAGCTGGATTTAGCCCGACTAGCCCATAGCGATCCACTCACCAACTTAATGAACCGCCAAGCCATCGCCAAGGCCTTCGATGAGTTATTACAACCCGGCCAGCGCGGGGCGTTATTCTTTATCGATCTTGATGGTTTTAAAGCCTTAAATGATCACCATGGCCACAAATTTGGCGATAACTTATTGGTGCATGTGGCGCATTCATTAGTAGAGCATTCGGGGGCGCAGGCAAAGATCGCGCGGCTCGGTGGGGACGAGTTTGTGATTGTCCTGCTATCTTCGGATATAGAAGCCCTAGGCATGCTCGCGCAATCCTTACTGGATGTTTATCGACAGCGTTTCTTGCTCGATGGTTGTGAAGTGGCGATTAGCTTGAGTATCGGTATCGATATTTTTGAGTACGGCGATCGTTTTACTCAAAGCTGCGATCGCGCCGATGCGGCTATGTATCGTATTAAACACCAAGGGAAAAACGGCTACAGCTTCTCTCGGAATGAGAGCAGTATTAACCGCTAATGGGCGGCGGACGCGCCGTGCTTGCGCGTCCTCCTTCCTACAGTGATATTCACAGCTGACAGCCCCACACCTCAACGGCGGCATCTTGTTTGTTCGGCTGACCAATCCAATGACTCATGGCTTGGCATTGCGTCTCTCCTGAAGCCTGAGTGAAGCACAGCTCAAAATCCCCCGCCTCGGGGGTGCGCCCTAAGCGTAATCTCGGCAGCACGGGCAGCTTAGGTTGATAATGCCAACTGCCATTACTAAACACTGCATTATCGGGGATTTCCATTCCCGCCCCCGTACCTTTGACTCTGGCTTCTATGAGCCGTAATCCTTGTGAGGTAACTCGATAGTCTTCTTCCCAGCGGATTTTTTCTATGCTGTGGTTCCACGCTAGGGTGAACTGCTCTGTAGGCACTTGTGCCCACAGTGTGCCGGCTAGGCCTAAACATAGACCTAGCATCTTATTGCCTTACCTTTGCATAAGTTCAAAACCTTACCCCTGCTCCGCAAGACGTTTCAGTTTGCGCACTCTTAGGCTGTGCTGCACGATAAAGAGTAGCGCCAGTCCAAAACCGATTTCATCACTGAGCGGTGTCGCAAGGATTAAACTGGCTCCTGCGAGGAAGCCGATAACGCGTTCCCACCAATAGAGTTTTTGCAGTAAGAAACCGGTGAAGATCACGCCCCAGATACCTATGCCTACGGTGGCTTTTAACATCACAAAGCCGATGGCAAGCCAGCTATCACTTTGTAGCATAAGCGCTGGTTCGTAAACCGCCATAAAGGGGATCACAAAGCCTGCGATGGCGATGCGAATCGCCCATAGACTGATCTTTAGCCCCGATTCTTTTGCTATTGGCGCTGCGGCAAAGCAGGCCAAGGCGACGGGAGGCGTGAGGTCGGCCATAATCCCAAAGTAAAACACAAACATATGGGAGACGATCAGCGGTACACCTAAGTCCAGCAGGGCAGGTGCGGCAATCGAGCTGGTAATGATGTAGTTAGGAATACTCGGGATCCCCATACCTAACACCATACAAGTCAGCATAGTTAACACCAGCGAGAGGAAGAGGTTATCTTGACCCACTGCGAGGATGTAACTGGCGAAGGTTGAGGCAATGCCCGTCAGCGAGACGATACCGATAATCACCCCAACCAGGGCGCAGGCTATCCCCACAGGCACCGCATGGCGAGCGCCATCGACTAAGGCGTGTAGGCAGATGGTCAGGGTATCTTTGCCCCCTTTGATAAACCAGCAGACAGCAACCAGTAAGGCGATAACCCCAAAGACGACGGCGATACCCATCTGGAAGAAGCCAGCACACAACACCCCAAGGGCGATCCAAAAGGCGAAGCGCATGGCATTAGAAGGCAGGCGCAGCACAATCGCAGAGCCTAAGATCACTATCGAGGTCAGTGCTAAACCGACCATGCCAGAGAACAGCGGCGTACGACCCGAAAACAGCAAGTAAATCAAAATAAACAGCGGGATCAGCAGATACCAGCGCTCCTTCACTGCCGCCCAGGGATCGGGACATTGATCCTTGGGTAAGCCGCAGAGATTGGCGCGTTTTGCCTCCAGATGCACCATCCAGAACACTGAGCTGAAATACAATAATGCGGGGATTAACGCCGCTTTGGCGATTTCAATAAACGGCACGTTAATGGTTTCGGCCATGATAAAGGCCACCGCGCCCATGATGGGTGGCATAATCTGGCTACCCATACTGGAGGTGGCTTCTACACCGCCAGCAAAGGCGGGGCGGTAGCCAAAGCGTTTCATCAAGGGAATGGTAAATTGCCCCGTGGTCACCACGTTGGCTACTCCTGAGCCTGTGATTGTGCCCATCATCGCCGAGGAAACCACGGCCACTTTCGCCGGGCCGCCGAGTTTATGGCCGAATAATCCCATCGCAAAATCGGTAAACAGACGGATCATCCCCGCCTGCTCTAAAAAGGCGCCAAACAAGATAAACAGAAAGATATAGGTGGCCGACACATAGGTTGGTGTGCCGTAGAGCCCTTCGGTACCGAAGGATAACTGATTGATAATTTGGTCAACGCCGTAGCCACGGTGCATTAAGTCACCGGGGAGATATTGGCCGAATAAGCCGTAGGCCAAGAAAATACAGCAGATAATTGGCAGTGCCCAGCCCATCACCCGCCGCGCGGCTTCAAACACTAAAACAATCAACACTACGCCTATCACCATATCGGCATCGGTGAGTTCACCGGAGCGCTGGATCAGGTCGGCCTCAAAAAACCATTGGTAGGCGGCTGTTGCCATGCCCGCAAGGCCAAGCACCCAGCCTAAGGGTTGCCAAGGGCGAGACTTACCCACCGCCGGATAACTTAAAAATACGATTAACAGTAAAAAGCCCACATGGGTTGCCCGCAATACTTGGGTCGATACGGGATGAAAGGCGGCGGTAATGATTTGAAAAATGGAGAAAACTAGCGCCGTATAAAACAGTGCCTTGGGCCAGTCACTGGTCTTAGCGCCTAGTCCTTGTTCGGAATCGCTCATATTTATGCCTCACAGCATTAGACTACAGAGGGCGACGCAGCACTTGAGTGACGCTATCACTCAAGTGCTTAGGTGAAAAATGGGTCGCACAGATTGAGGTTACACCCTTAGAGTGCGCCAACTTCTTTGAAATAACGCTCAGCACCTGGGTGCAGTGGCGCAGGCAGGTTTTTGGTGGCCTTGTCTAATTGAATGGCTTTCGCCGCTGAGTGGGCGTTGCCGAGGCGGTCTAAATGTTCAAACATCAGTTTAGTCATTTGATAGGCTAAATCGTCAGACACACCCGCTTGAGTCACAAAGAGGTTTTGAATCGCAACCGTAGAGACATCGGCGGTTTGGCCTTCGTAGGTGGCTGCTGGGATCACCCCATGTTGATAGGCTGGGTTATTGATTTTGCCGATCACATCTTCGGGAATTTCCACAAAGTTGATTGGCATAGTCGCGGCTAAATCGCGGATCGCCGCCATACCTAAGCCCGAGGATTGTAGGGTCGCGTCTAACTGACGGTTTTTAATCAGCTCGACCGATTCGGCATAGGGTAAAAATTCCACTTTGCCCATGTCTTCGTAGCTTAATCCCGCGGCTTTAAAAATTGCGCGCGCGTTGAGTTCAGTACCCGACTTAGGCGCACCAACAGAAATACGTTTACCTTTCAAATCGGCTAAGGTTTTGATGCCAGATTCTTTATTGGCCACAATTTGAATGTAGTTAGGATAAGCGGCTGCGAGCACGCGCACTTTGTCTAATGGTTTTTTAAAGCCGGCATCGGCATCGCCTTGATAGGCTGCAGCGACCGAGTCGCCTAAGGCTAAGGCCAATTCACCACGACCCGCTTGCAGCAAGTTGAGGTTTTCAACCGAGGCTTTAGTGGCTTGCACTGAGGTTTTAGCGCCTTCAATGCCTGAGCCATAGAGCTGCGACAGTGCCACACCAATGGGGTAATACACGCCACTGGTGCCGCCAGTTAAGATATTGATAAAGGCAGGTGCGGCCGCCATTGAGGCAGCGCTGAGCGAGAGTGTTAATGCTGCGCCAACGGCGATAAAGCGTTTGTTGATTTTCATGCTGAAATATCCTTATTTTTTATTGTGTTATATAGGGTAAGGTAAATCGGACTGTTTGATTGCTACTTTAGTATCACTACTTATATACCCAAATCTGCTCAAAATACAGGCTTTGACACGAGTTTATATGCAGTCTAAAGCGTGACTTTTGAGGCTTATCGTCAATATTCCACTAGGGCTAGCGAGCGTCGGGTGCTGTGATGGCTAAAATGGAATAAGCTGATAAATCGGTAACTTAGCTGCGATTGTGGTTCAGGGTGATCTAGGTAAATAAAACCTTAGCAAAAGACTCAAGCGATGTGCATGTTGCTTTAGTCTAGGTGACATTTTCAGTTAAGGGCTTAGGCCAATTAAATCATCATCTTATTGATAACTGAATCTGTGTTGTTTGCGGGATTAATAACCAATAACCGAGAGCGAGCCAATAAAAAGGGCTAACCGCAGTTAACCCTTAATTGTCGATATTGGAGGCGCACCCTAAAGTGCCACAATATTATTTAACGTTATCGAGGAGACCTTTAGACGCATTTTTGGCGTGTTTTGCGGCACGTTTTTCCTTCATCGTCATTAACGGCTTTTTCTTGGCCTCTTTGCGATTTTTTTGCTCTTTACTCATAGCTAACTCCATGTACTTTCAGTGGTTGTTCATCAGGCTAATCATGTAAGCCATTTGCGTAAAACCTGTTCCATGATGTCCTGATTAAAACGAAACGATTAAACTCGAATTACACCATTTTTAAATCACAACTATTTAAAACTATTGGTAAATTACTTGAATTTATTTGCCTCTCTGAGCGGTACTCGCAAAATAATCTTATCACCTAAATCCTAACTAAGATCCACTCACTACTTAGAATAATTCACGCTAATGGTAGTGCCAATGTGTATATAAAATATGCGGTTTGGCGCACGGTTTTAGCCTAGGCCGTTACCTGCGGGTCGACTTGCCGAGTATGCCGCCGAGTAGTCCGCGCAATATTTGTTTGCCCAGTTGATTACCCACGGTTCGAGCCGCTTGTTTAGAGAGTGTTTCGGCTAACCCTTGGCGGCGTTTATTGCCAAAGATCAGTTCGCTAAACCAGCCTTGCTCCGCCTCTTGGGCGGCGGGCGTACTCGCCGTTTTGGTGCTATTGGCGCCATTGGCCACTTCGGCGTGCCGCTGATTGAGTCGCTCGTAGGCGGACTCTCGGTTGATTAAGGTATCGTACTTGCCACCAATGGGACTCTTGGCCCTAATGGCGCTTAACTCCTCTGGGCTTGCGGGCCCCATACGACAGCGAGGCGGCGCAATTAGGGCGCGTTCCACCATAGTGGGCACGCCTTTCTCGGCGAGTGTCGAGACTAAAGCTTCCCCCACGGCGAGTTGTGATATCACCTCACTGACCACCAATTTAGGGTTGGGCACAAAGGTCTCTGCCGCGGTTTTAACGGCTTTTTGATCCCTTGGGGTATACGCCCGAAGGGCATGCTGAATGCGATTACCGAGCTGACCTAAGATCTCATTGGGAATATCGTCAGGGAATTGCGAGCAAAAATACACTCCAACGCCCTTGGAGCGAATAAGCCGCATAATTTGTTCTATGCGTTTAAGCAAACTTGCTGGGCAGCCTTCAAACAATAAATGCGCCTCATCGATGAAGAAGACTAACTTGGGTTTATCGAGATCGCCGACTTCGGGCAGGTTTTCAAACAGTTCTGATAGCAGCCAGAGCAAGAAGCTGGAGTAGAGGCTAGGGGTCAGGATTAACTTATTGGCGGCTAACAGGTTGATAATGCCACGCCCTTGTAAGTTAGTGCGCATCAAGTCTTCGAGTTGTAGGGCTGGCTCGCCGAAAAAATCTTTGCCACCATCGCGCTCTAAGCCGAGGACCGAACGTTGAATCGCGGCGAGGGACTGGGCGCTGATAAGCCCGTATTTGGCGGAGACCTCTTTGCGTTCATCGGCGACTAAGTTGAGCATGGCGCGAAGATCGTCGAGATCGAGTAACAATAAACCTTGGTCATCAGCCAGTTGAAAGACGATATCTAGAATACTGCTTTGGGTGTCATTGAGTTCGAGAATACGCCCGAGTAAAGTCGGCCCCATCTCACTCACGGTTGTGCGTAATGGGTGCCCTTGCTCTCCTGCGAGATCCCAGCAAACCACGGGATTTGCCTCGGTTTGATAATCTTCAATGCCGATTTCGGCCGCCCGCTGCAATAGCTTGTCGTTTGGTGTGCCGGCAACGCCAAGCCCAGAGATATCGCCTTTAATGTCGGTAATAAATACTGGCACACCTTGGCGGGAGAAACCTTCGGCAAGGGTCATCAGCGAAACGGTTTTCCCCGTCCCTGTGGCGCCGGCGATCAGTCCGTGGCGGTTGGCATATTTAAGATTTAAGTGAACCTGTTGCTCACCTTTACCTAAGAGTAGAGTATTCAAGCGCAGTCCTTGTCTTAATTAGCCCCGTGATGAACCAATGGGGCGTCGGTCATGGGTGGATAAAAAAACATCACTCAGTGTTTGCCTTTCGTGGATCTGTGTCAACATGGTTGAGCACATAATCGATACAGCTCAAGTAAAGCTTGCCAATGTTAGCTTGGTTAAGTGTAGCTATTTTGTTGAGGAGCCGAAGATGAAAACCCCTTTGATTATGTTAGTCTTGTCCGCATCACTGTTGACCTCTGCCTGCGCCGAGTTAGCCTGTTCTGCCCGGACGGATGTCGACCCCTACGAGCCTATGCTAGATAAACAGCGCTGCGTGACCGAGGCGGATAAACAGTTGGCAGCCCACGAAAAGGCTAAAAAGGCTGCAGAGGACCAACAGCTTAAAGAAGCTGTCGACAGAGCGATTCAACAACGTCAATAGAAAGGATTGGTATGAAGGGAGCGGGAGGAACACAGGGCGGTATTGGCCAATTTTTTATTGGACTTGCCATGATGTGTGCAGGATTTTATCTGTTATTCAATGCGATACAGGTCAGTTCCAGTTTTGGCTTGGGCTATGGTCTCTACCGCATGAATGCCTTTGGGCAGGGATTTTCTATCACCACAGGTATGGTGATGCTGCCGTTTATCCTCGGGATAGTGATGGTGTTTTTTGATGCCAAGACTAAGCTCGGTTGGCTGCTTACCTTAGGCTCATTAGTCGCCTTAATTGTCGGGGTGATAAGCTCGATTCAGTTTCACTTTAGGGCCATGTCGGCCTTCGATTTGATCGTGATTTTAGTGTTGGCCTTTGGTGGGCTCGGGTTGTTTTTACGCTCGTTAAAAGCGACGCCCGCCGAGCAGAATGATCCTAAATAACGGCTACACTGAAATCTAGTTCCCATACCCATAGCCTAGGAAATCCAATGCGTTGGCGTGACAGTGACCGTAGCTCCAATATCGAAGACAGACGTGACCAACAGATGGCGTCGGCGGGTGTGCCCAGTGCGCTCCTGCTGCGCTTGCTGCCTTTTCTGCTTCGCACCAAAATCGGCCGAGTGATATTGCTACTGGGCGGGCTATATTTTGCGTTTCAATATTTTACTGGCGGATTATCCCTAGACCCGAGCAATCAAGCGGGGTTTAGCCAGTCACAATCGGCCAGCAATACCGCGGCTCAAGATGAAAATGCCCAGTTTGTGGCGGCGATCCTCGGCACAACCGAAACTGTCTGGAATCAATTGCTACAAGGGCGATATGTCGAGCCCAAACTGGTGCTTTATCGCAATATGACCTCGACGGGATGCGGTATGGGGCAGGCGCAATCTGGGCCTTTTTATTGCCCCGCAGATAGCAAAGTTTATATCGACTTAAGTTTTCTCGAGGAGCTGAAAAAACTCGGGGCGCCGGGAGATTTCGCCTTTGCCTATGTGATTGCCCACGAGGTGGGCCACCATGTGCAGAACCTACTCGGCACCAGCACTAAAGTGCGTCAGGCGCAGCAAGCCGCTGGCAAGGCGCAGGCCAATCAACTGAGTGTTGCCCTCGAATTGCAAGCCGACTGTTATGCTGGCGTGTGGGGGCATTATGTCGACAGACAGCTCAATCTGCTCGAAGCTGGTGACGTAGAAGAAGGCATTGCCGCAGCAAGTGCCGTGGGGGATGACCGTCTGCAAAAAATGGCGGGGCGCGCTGTGCAACCCGAAGCCTTTACCCATGGCAGTTCGGCGGACAGGGTAAAATGGTTTAAGACGGGTTTTGCCTCTGGCAAGCTTGCCAGTTGTAATACCTTTAATCGCAACTAGTGATACACAGCCTTAGCGTGGGATTGAGACATGGCATTTGAAGATAGGTTTCGGCTCAGTAGCCATGCAGTAATCATTAACGATGCGGGCCAAGTGTTACTCCTTAAGGCTAATTACGGCAATTGCGCCTGGGGCTTACCCGGCGGCGCCTTAGAGCCTGGCGAAACAATTCACGAAGCGCTGCTGCGTGAATGCCAAGAGGAGTTGGGGCTAGAGGTGAACGTCCACTACCTGAGCGGCGTGTATTATCACAGTGCTTATCAATCCCAAGCCTTTATCTTTCGTTGTGAGTTTGCATCTGCCGATGCGGTGATTCGCTTAAGCCATGAACACTCAGAGTTTGCCTTCCATGATATCGACACCCTTAGCGCGGTTCAGCAGCAAAGAGTTAGAGATTGTCTTAATTTCAACGGTGTTGTGATAAGTGGGAAGTTTTAAGGCTTTGTCAGTAAGATTGGGTTGCTAATCGGCTTAGGTTTGTGTGCTTATTTTTTTAATCAATTCACCTTTTAAGCCTAGATTTTCATCTATGTAAAACCTTTCAGTTAGGCTTTCTCTGTCACTTGCTTTTTAGTAATAAAATCAAATGGTTTAATTCGCGCTACCTTGTAAAATTTAACAAAGGCTGTCTTGATAAACTCCCATATCTCCGAACTTAACAAAAGCAATCTTAATAATTTTTGATAAAGATGATCAAATTAGCGGCAAGGGGGCATTGTTAGATTACTGTTATTCGTAAATATCTATTACGTGCTTTGGCTGAAACCATACTTCCATACCAGATCGTATTTCTTCCGTGCAGTATGGGTCATTATCAAGTTGCCCTCTATAAATGTTATCGATGCGGCCTTTAACGATAACCCACATACGCTCTACATTTACCTCTTCCACGCCAGCGTCATTCTCAGTAACTATCTGGAAGATGAGCTTTACCAATTGTCCTGTTTTAAGGTTGTTCCTAGCCTCAAAGGAAGGAATCCAGAAAGTGTCTGAATGCTGATGATGAATGGCCTCCCCATCATTGAGTTCCCATCCATCAATTTCTATGCGGGCAAATTTGTCTTCCATAGTGCCTCAGTAATCTAACGTTTAAAGCAAACGCACGGTGCGAGTTTGTAAGGGTTCTTATGCCAGTCTAAATATGCCACAGTCCCCTAAATTGTTTGAGTTTTATAGTCGAAAGCTAGCTTGCCATATATGGGAAGACTTACACAATTACTCAATTATCCATGCTGCAATTCCTAGGGATGGTGTATTCCACTGACTGTTGGGTTGTTTTGGGGGACTTAAAGCATTGAAGAGTTGCGGATCTCCAGTTTCTGCTTGTTGGAGGGGGACAGCCCTAATCCTGTTTGATTTCTTTAATAAAAATAAAACCTAAATCAAAATCAAAGTCGTGGGGCTTCACCCCACCCCCGACCAAGGAGGACTGCTCGTCCTATCCTCCTTGGATGCTCCATGACGCCCCAACGGAGTTGAAAGCCCCTTGTGCTCATAGCCAAATTTGCTATCGCTTCCGAAGGATGCGTCCCTGCACCTGCGAAAGCTAGCTCGCCATCCATGGCGAGACTCACGCAATTTGTCTATTTGCCCTGCGGCAACTCCGAGGGGATGGCGTATTCCTTTGATTGTTGAGTTGTCTGTTGGTCAATTAATGCATTGAGGGATTGTGGATGTCTTGTTTCACCCTCAAATTTTCCCATTGACTTGGCTTGTAAAATGGCTACTTTACATCAAGCCAACACTTGTTGAATACAGAACTATTTTTATAAACAACATTAAGCTTGTGAACCACTTTAAACTCATCAATTGGGTGGGGATCTTCTCCAATCATATAAGTTGCTGTTGTTTCAGGAATTAACTTTCCATCTACTTCTACAGCGGCCTCATTATTAAACAGCACACCTTCGAAAAGCCCTTGGTAACCAGCCATGACATGGATTGCTACATTTAACTCTTCGGAGACCAATGCCTTCAATGGAATTTGTAAATTTGACTGGTCAATTATTTCGGCGCCACTTATTTCCATTAATGAGTGAATAATGTGACTTTTGGCTTTAGCTAAATAGTCTTTACTGTCAGACATATTTTTCTTTACAAAGGCAATAGCCATTTCCTTAGAAATAATGACTCGAGTGTTACCTTGCTTGTAATAAATGGCTGGTCGCGAAAATGAGTTCGCATGATGCAACATTTTTTTGCCTTTTATTGGGTAACTATCAACATCACATGGAGTAATATTAGCCTTCACGCAGGAAGAGAATAGGATTACTAAAGAAAATATAAGCTTACGCATTTTATGATATCCATTTAACGCTCGCATTTGCGGCTGCCGAAGCAACGGATAGGCAGTCCGATGGAAGCCACGCTTTTTGTGGCTGTAACGAATTTGATGGCCTTGTTAAATGTTGAGCGTAAGCACATGGTCCCGACCTTGATGGACATCTTTTAACCCCGATCTAAGCTCACCGTACTTATTGAAGTCCTTGGGAAAATAAAAATGAGCCGATCGTCCATTTTTCAGAACAATCTGGATTCTCTCTGTGGTGACAAGTCATTCTTTAACGTTGTTGTTGCCATCATTGATTTGGTCGTCACACTCAAAATAAACGTCATCGTCTGGACCTACCTCTGCGGTAAGCCTCCTTTGCCAAAGGACGAACTCACCGTTACACCTCTGAACTGCCACGGTGAGAGCATCATTTTCTACAGTTTCGATTTCGAGCTCGTAGACTTGTGAACATTTAACGCTTGATTAAGCGACAAAAACCACTTTTTTGTCCGTCTTCAATCTTTGGTTATGTCAATTTGCTTCGTATACTTGTATTCACATGAAACAACAGCGCCGCACAAACCGCTAAAAGCAAGCAAAGAAATAGCACTAACCAGGCTCCAAATACTCCCAATTATGGCTGCGCCACTAGTATCTGGAGTACTAAAAGACATTGTTATCCCTCCGCCTAAATCTTTCGTTATTGCTTCTGAACCGAGAAATGGAATAGCTATAATTAGAATAAATGTTTTTAAAAACAACAGGTAACTAAATATTCCCAACAATCTGGTAGCGAAAAGCAAGGGTTTCAAATTCTCAGATTTCAATCTTGAGTATGGGTAAAATTTCATTAAAAGTCCCTTTTAGGATAAAAATGTTCACTACATTGATGACATAACATTTTATTCGTGGGCATGCGCGTTTACCTCGCTAGACTAGTGAAAACGAGCACGGCTAACTATCTGTATGTAAAGAACTTATCAGCTTTCTATCAAATACGCCATCTGGAAAAACGCGCATGCGCGTTTCCAAACCTATTATCTACCTAATGAATTATATAAGTGACTAATTTTAATGTTCTTTATTTGAAATGAAAGGAGTTAACGAGCCACCAATTGTTAAATTTTCAGAGTCTAAGCTTGTAAGAAAGGGTTCAGATTACTGTCGGGTTGGCAAGATTAAGCACTGGCATGTAAGTGACCGTTGACGGCATGGATGCCGTCGTCGAGCCTATAGGGACATATTCACGGCGTGTCACTGGAATGACAGTGCTTAATCATTATTGAAGGTAATAAATTGAAATTAAATCAGCCATATATGGCTCGTTTTCAGTTGTTCGATTTCTCGCTGTTCTATAGGCAATAGCTGTGTTCGCTGGACTTATTGGTTTTTTAGAATAAAAAAATGCCGGACTACGGAAGAACATAGCCCGGCAAAGGGAAGATAGCGTTAGCTATAGGGCGGCTGGGGTTAACTCGACTAACCAAAGCGATTGGTTACTGCTGGTATCGGTTAAGCTCACTAAAGCGCGTTGATTACCTTGGCAAGATTTGCCTAACAAAGGACTGATGGTCATCGTCTGACTGCCACTAAAGGCAAAGTGCAGTGTGCCAGCGGTCGTCATATAAAAATCGCTGTTTACTTGGGCATTGCTAGTGACTTCGTTCAGGCTGATTTCGCCAATCACATCCCCCATATCATTCTCGGATACATTCTGCACCAGCATGTTGTAACGCGCGCCGCATTGGCCATTGGCGAACTCTGTGGTGCAGCGGTTTTGCGTGTCCGTGGCAAAGGTTACGTCAAATTGCAGCAGGCGATTGACTGTGGCGTCGTAGCTAAAGCCTTCGATATCCCGCACCGAGGTGATGCGTCCAAGGCTGGTACCTGCGGCGGAAGGCTTATCGACTAACTCTGTCACAAAACTGCCGACCTTATCTAAGGTGAAAGTACCGCCGTCTGGGCCATTTTCTGTGGCCATCATCTCGCCCCATTGGCTGGTGCTGATGGACGAAAACTGATGGGCGTCGGCTGACTGGGCATCATAGAGGCCATTAGGGCCGTCGGACTCGACACTGGCGGTAAACTTATAGCCACTGGCATCTTTGACGTAATGACCAAATTCCCCCGATTGCGCTTGGGGTGATTGCCCCTCATAGCTGTCGGAATTGGCGGTATGCACAATGGCATAGGCTTGATTGGGCAGGAAAGTCACAAAGCTGTCGTTATCGGTTTCGGGATCGTACACATGCCAGGTGCCGATTAACGCATCGCTAGCATCTTCGATACGCGTGAGTGTGATGCTTGACGAACCATTGTCTGTGAGGCTCAGTGTGAGGGTATTGAGGCTTACCATCGCCTTGTTAACGACACTACTTTCATCGTACAGGCCACCGGAACCATCGGATTGAGCGATGAGACTCACGCTGAAACTACCCGTCACGCTATCCCAAGTGTAATTTCCGTATTCGACCGAGGCTGCACCCTGATCGCCATCACCCGCATGCTCGTGGATCAATATATAACGGCTATGGTCGATAAAGGTCAGTATGTTGCTTTGACCTTCTCCTTCCGACAGCAGCCAGCTACCTAGCAGCAGATTACGATTGGAGGTATCGAAATGGTTAAGGGCTTGGGCTTCGCTGATCAGACTCAAACCCGAACCGAGGCTGGCAAAGGCGGTGTTGAGTTGGGAGTCAAAATCGGCACTGCTGATATCCAGTACGGTATTGGCGAGCAGATCATGGTGTGAGCTTTTGATCTGAATGCCATTTTCGACATCGCAGTCCTGATCTAAAGTCTGCAGCAATTGCAGGATATTTACCTTTGTGACCTCATTGCCCGCTGCAATTTCGGTGGGAGTGACGAGTGCGCTGGCAGCTGTGCTGGGAAACTGAATCGCGCCGACCGAAAAGGTGACTTGTTCCCCCTGTAAGTATTGAAACTCACCAATATCGCTGGTGGTGCCATCGGTTTGGCTGTCGGTTTGATAATGGATCCCGGCAACTGGGCTATCCCTAAAGATCCCGGTTAATTCGGCATTAGCATTGGTTTCACAGGTGACGAGGGCGGTTTCGGCATTGCTCTGGCTTAAGGTGCCGCTGCCATTAGCGACGGTACAGGTTTGTGCCGTTGGCTGCGTATTGACGGTAATGGCAAAGCTAACGCCTTCATTCTGCATATTCGAAAATGCAAAGGCCTTATCTGTGCCATCACTTTGAACAGAAAGCGTTTCTACTGTCTGGCCATTGGTTTGTAGGGTGAGTTTTAGGGTGTTGGTCAGCCCTTTTACTGTCCCTTTAATGGCAAATTGCTGGGATTCAATGGGGCTAGGATCTTCATCGTCATCATCACTGCCGCCACAGGCGCCGAGCGTGAGACCTAAGAGAATGGGAACCGTGAGTCGATAGATTGGCTTCATTATGTAAATTCCTTTTAGGCTACTGAGCAAATATCAGCAACAACTCGCTATCCCACATAGCGGGATGGTCGTTAGTCATCATTGGGGCTCGGGCGATAGCGATCGGCAGAAGGGTTCAGGTGCTGAACCCTGAACAAGATATAAATCCTCGGGAGGGATTTTGTCTTTGAAACTTATTGAATGTTTTTGAAAGTGAATAATATCAATAGATTGAAGCAAAATTTGCTGAGGTTGAGCGCGGCTTTACTCCACGCCTTCGTCGGCATAACGGATGAGTGGCATCAAGTGTTGATATAAGTCTTCGGCTTCGACGGCGATGTCCTGCGCGCCATGTTCCCGGGCTTTTTGCCTTAGCGCCTCAGAGGGCATGATGGTGTAGAGGTAAATGGGCGTGCTGATGCCGCGCTCGCGGATTGCCTGCATCAGTTTCAGACCGGCGAGGGGATCGGTGCCTCGGCCCATGTCGGTAATAATGGCATCGTAGCTATACAAACTCAGCAGTGTGAGTGCATCGCTGCTGGTTTTGGTGGTGTAAACCCCAATCTTTTTTTGCTCTAAAAACTGGCGCTCGGCCTGATTATTTTCTGGGTGATCATCGACCCACAATATGCGTGCTTTTACGTTTTGCGGCTCGGCCAACACTAATTGGCCGTTACGTTCAGCTTGATTGTGATAGAGCAGGGCAAGCACAGCGCTCGACAAGATACCAATCAAGATTAATCCCGGCAGGGTGAAATAGGGCTTTTTTTGCGCGGGTTGAAGTGTATTCGAGTTGGCTGCGCTGGTGGCGTTATCTGTTATTACGAGTGAGTGGTCTTGAGCGGCAAAACTGTTAGCGACGGCATCGGAGCGAATAATGGCGGCGACATCGGGGGAGAGCCGATACCCTCGGCCATGCAAGGTTTGAATAATGGGTACCTTAAGGCCCTCCACCTCGAATAATTTGCGGGTATCTGAGATTAATCTTGCGACGGACCAACTACTCACCACGGTATTGGGCCAAATATGTTCGAGCAAGCAGGCCTGATCGCAATGGGCGGGATAGGCGTCGATTAGCTTTGCGAGTAACAGGATAACGCGCTCGTCGCAGTGGAGCCTTTGGTTGTTGCAGAACAGGGTTCGGTTCTGGGTATCCAACACAAAAGCGTTAAAACAATAATGCATTCAGGTCCCTTGGCATCGAGTCATACTTTAGTTGTTAATTAATTGTATCAATCAATTCAAGCCAAACTTGGCCCTCGAGTCAAATGAATTGTCTGTGATTGAGCTCAAACTCGTGGCATGCCTTGGGCGCTTCTTCTGTTATACTGCCCCCTCGATTTTTTGGAGGCGAGAATGGACGTATCTTCTTTACTAGACGGCCTGAATGATAAACAGCGCGAGGCTGTCGCGGCACCGCAATCCAGCATGTTAGTGCTTGCGGGCGCAGGCAGTGGCAAAACGCGAGTATTAACCCACCGTATCGCGTGGTTAATGCAGGTCGAACAGCAGAGCCCTTACTCAATTTTAGCCGTGACGTTTACCAATAAAGCCGCAGCCGAGATGCGTGAGCGGGTGGAGAAGGTCGCTGGCACCAATATGGGGCGGATGTGGATTGGTACCTTCCACGGGTTAGCGCATCGTCTGTTACGCACTCACTTCCAAGATGCGGGATTGCCGCAGAGCTTCCAAATTCTCGATTCGGACGATCAGGTGCGCTTGCTGAAACGCATCCTTAAAAGTTTGAATCTGGATGAAAAACAATATCCCCCCCGTCAGGCGCAGGCCTATATCAATGGCAAGAAAGACCAAGGATTACGGCCCAAGCATATCGATGCGGGTGGTTTTCCGATTGAGCAAAACCTGCTGAAGATTTATCAGGTTTATCAAGAGTCTTGCGACCGCGCAGGCTTAGTCGACTTTGCCGAAATCCTGCTGCGTGCCCACGAGCTGTGGCTCAATAAACCGCATCTGCTGGCGCATTATCAGGAGCGTTTTAAGCATATTCTGGTGGACGAGTTCCAAGATACCAACGCCATTCAATATGCTTGGATCCGCGTGTTGGCTGGCCAAACCGCTAACGTGATGATAGTGGGCGATGACGACCAATCTATTTACGGTTGGCGCGGCGCTCAGGTTGAAAACCTGCACCGCTTCCTGCGGGATTTCCCGACGGCTACTACGATTCGCCTCGAGCAAAATTATCGCTCCAAGGGCAATATTTTGAAGGCGTCGAACGCCCTTATCGCCAATAACCCCGAGCGTTTAGGTAAAGAGTTGTGGACCGACGAAGCCGATGGTGAGCCGATTTCGCTCTACTGCGCCTTTAACGAAATGGACGAGGCGCGCTTTATTGTCGGCCGTATCAATGATTGGTACGAAAAAGGCGGCAATTTAAGTGACTGCGCGATTTTATATCGCTCAAACGCTCAGTCGCGTGTGCTCGAAGAAGCCTTATTACACAAAGGTTTAGCCTATCGTATTTACGGTGGCCTGCGCTTCTTCGAACGCCAAGAGATTAAAGACGCTATGGGTTATATGCGTCTTATCAGCAATAAAAATGACGATGCCGCCTTCGAGCGCGTGGTTAATACACCGCCCCGCGGCATTGGCGATCGCACCTTAGATATTCTGCGTTCGACCGCCCGTCAGCAGGAACTCACCCTGTGGCAGGCTTGTTTACGTTTGCTGGATGAAAAGGTGCTCGCAGGCCGCGCCGCCTCTGCGGTGCGTGGCTTTATGGATCTTATCGTCACCCTGCAGGAAGAAACTCAGGACATGGCGCTGTACCGGATGACGGACACAGTGATCCAAGCCTCTGGGCTTAAGGCCATGTACGAGGCGGAGAAAGGCGAAAAGGCCCACGCCCGTATCGAAAACTTAGAGGAACTCGTTACCGCGGCGCGCACCTTCGAAATGCCAGAGGAGCTTGAGGATATGGGCGAGCTTAACGCCTTCCTATCCCATGCGGCCCTAGAGGCGGGCGAAGGTCAGGCCGATGCCTTTACCGATGCCGTACAGTTAATGACACTGCACTCGGCCAAGGGGCTGGAGTTTACTATGGTGTTTATGGCGGGTGTCGAGGAGGGCATTTTCCCGAGTAAGATGGCGCTCGAAGAGGGCGATAGACTCGATGAGGAACGCCGCCTCTGTTACGTGGGCATGACCCGCGCGATGGAAAAACTCTATATCACCTATGCCGAATCCCGTCGTATTTATGGCCGCGAAGATTATGCCCGCCCATCGCGCTTTATTAAGGAAATTCCGCCGCAATATGTGGACGAAATTCGCTTAAAGGCGCAGGTGTCGACGCCGATGGCGAATAATCGCTTCAGTGCGCAAAAGTCGGCGGTCGCCAATGATACCGGCTTTAGCGTCGGCCAAAGAGTACATCATCCCAAGTTTGGTGACGGCAAAGTGACTAACTTTGAAGGCAGTGGTGCGCAGGCGCGGGTGCAGGTGAATTTTAGTGATTTTGGCAGTAAGTGGTTGGTGGTGGCCTACGCGCGTTTAGAGGCGCGTTGATTGGCATCAATGTCATGATTTTGTGACAGCTTCAGCCTGCGCAAATTCGCTTAAAAGGGGGCTAGGGTATATGATGCTTACCCTAGCAACCGAGATAAAAAATTAGGTTTGGGAGTAGCTAGTTAATGAATCTAAAGCAGAAGTGGGACGTGTATTCCCGCCTGACTCGACTCGACCGTCCTATCGGCACTTTGTTATTGCTCTGGCCCTGTTTAATGGCGCTGGTATTAGCAGCGGGGGGAATGCCCGATATTAAAGTGTTGATTATCTTTATTATCGGTGTGGTGATCATGCGTGCCTGTGGCTGCATTATTAACGACTATGCCGACCGCGACCTCGACTCCCACGTTGAACGCACTAAATCCCGTCCCCTCGCCAGCGGTGAAATCAGCACCAAAGAAGCGCTATTGCTGTTTGTGATCTTAGGGTTGGCCGCGTTTGGTTTAGTCTTACTGCTCAATGGTTTAGTGGTTAAGCTCTCTGTTGTCGGCATTATCCTCACCATTATCTACCCCTTTACAAAGCGGGTAACGAACATGCCGCAGATGTTTTTAGGCGTGGTGTGGAGCTGGTCGATTCCCATGGCCTATGCGGCGCAAACCGGTGAAGTGCCCATCGAAGCCTGGTGGTTATTTGCCGCCAATTGGTTCTGGACTGTGGCTTACGACACCATGTACGCCATGGTCGATAGGGATGATGATTTAAAGGTCGGTATCAAATCGACCGCCATTCTTTTTGGCAAGTACGACCGCCAAATCATTGGATTATTCCAACTTGCTGCGCTGCTGTGTTTTATCGCCGCGGGTTGGAGCGCCGACCGTGGCCTGCTCTATGGTCTAGGACTGCTTACCTTTGTTGGTTTTAGCACTTACCAACAGATGTTAATTTTTGGCCGCGAAAGAGCTCCTTGCTTTAAAGCCTTCCTCAACAATAACTGGGCGGGATTAGCACTGTTTGTTGGTTTAGGCGCCGATTACCTGTTTTAAGTTTCCCTCTCCGTTTGTATGAGTGCTATCAGGCGTGTCGCCTGATAGCCGCTCAAAACTCATAAAAAACCTGCTCAACATTCAACTCATTGACTCGATGCGGTCTTTATCTGCGGCGGCAGACTCGTCGAATCTAGAGCTTCAGAAGCTTTGGTCTCAGAAGCTTTGGCCTCAGAAGCATGAGTCTCAGCACATTGGTAAGCATTGCCCATCATGGTCACTGAGCCTAAAAACTTAAGCGGTTGATAGAGATAAACTGTATCGGCACCGAGTGCATGGCTTTTAATGCGTAGCTCGTTGAGTGTGCCCCACACCATATCCCTATCACTGTGTAACCAATAGTCATAGAAATGTCCCTGTGAGCCAATGACTGTGCCTTTATAGGTACAGTTTTCGATGGCGGCAGAGTTTTCCCATAATATTTTAACCTGTGCCGACTCCTCGGTTGGAAAAGTCACACATGCGGTCAAATTTATACCGAGTAATAACAATAGTATTGCACGAAAATTCATTGATATATTGCTCAATTCCACAATTGAATAAAAATGGAATAATTAAATCCGACTTTCCGCACCTGATTTAGGAATAAATTTGCCGATACCGTTCGCCTAACACGTCGAGAATGATCTGCTGGTCCACTGTGAGTCCTGTGACTTGAGGTGGCGCCTCTCCCAACTGGTACTCGTGCACCCCGCCAAAGCGTAAAAAAATCCACCGCGCAGTCGGTTTTTGCGTGGGTTTCTTTTTCATGTCCGCCACACTCCGGTTCTGCTCTACTAAGCCCTGCCGGATCCGGTGCTCCAGCGCCGCATAAATCATCAGGCTACAGGTCATCACCATCAGCAACGCTTCGATACGTTCCGGTTTTTTAAGATATAACGAGGAGGTTAAAAATTCGGGACTTTTCAGAAACCTAAAACCACGCTCGACATTCTGCTGGGCTTTATAGGTAGCCAACAGCTCAGCCATGGTGAGCGTTTCACTGTGATCATTGGTCGCGAGGATGAACACCCCTGTCTGGTTGCGCGCCTCAGCCACCCGCGCCAAGCTACTTGCGGCTAACCCCTTGATGTGAAATTGGTAGTTCACCGGCATTTCACCCTTTTGGGGCCTTCCGCGCCCTGCATAGATAGGTTCACTCACGACTTCTGCTTCTAGTTGCAGCAGATTTAAGCTGACAGCAAAACGGGCTAATTCAGCCTGCGCATCGGTCTCGCAGGCAAAACGCTGGGCACATAATTTGTTGAAGGCTTTCAGTTCACGCGTGCTGTCTTTCAGTAGGTTTTTGGCTAATGTTTGCTGCTCACGGTGGCTGGCCTGTTCGCTGCGCACCAGCAACCAACGCTGCGCGACGTCGGCATAATTGGCGCTTTGCCAACAGCCATGATAGCCATTGCCCAGCGCAACCAGCGACTGGGTGCCAATGGTTGCCACGGCTCGCTTGGCTTCATTGAGGGTGACAGGCACACGAGTCACGAACAACTGTTGCTGTTGTGCCAGTAGTTGCAAGGTGTCGGCGCAATACAGCGCCGCATCGCCGACCAGATAACGACTCTCCTGCGCGGCCTTGAGACTGCTCAAGTGGCGCCGTACCGTCTGGGCAAAGGCCTTGGTATCATTAATATTACCACTCAAGGCTTGCATGTAGATGGGCAGGCCGGCCTGATTTTCACAGATAAGCTCCAGGATAACCTGGTTTAGCTCTGGCCGATGGTCGCGGCTATAGCCCCGTACCAATTGCAACTTACCGAGCTGCTCGCCATCGGCTTGGTCATAGGCGCCATCGACGTGGAAGCTGGTGATATCGAGGTGTACTGCAGTACTTTTGAGCCCCAATCGTTCAACGACCTGCTCCGCCATCACCTGATAAAGCGTGCTGACATCGGCCTCAAAGAGGGCATCAAGGCAGCGGCCGAGCACATCATCATTGAGGTCATCGGCACAGATCCCCGGGCCAATCAGGCGTTCTACAGGCTTGTTGGCAAAGAATTGCGGGAACATGTGCAAGGTCGAACTATGAAAGCCAAGACCGTTCAGTATCATCGCCACCAACGCTTCACCATGTGAGACTTTGTAGGGCGGCGTTTTGGGTAGCACCGCATCAATCATGCGAGCAATGCCGAGTTCTTGGCAAAGTGCAGCGACCAAACCAAGGTGGTCGAGGTTACGGATAGAGATAGCGGGAGCGGCCATGATGAATTACCTGCAAAAGAGAGTAATAGATCAGAATGACCGATCGCCGTCAAGTTTTTTAAATCGAAAATTAGGTGCGGAATGACGGTTAAATAGGTAAGTCTTACTTGCGACCTAATACTTTAATACCCGCTTTACTGCGGTCGGAATTACCATAAACTTCAATTTTTTTAACGCAGCGACGTGCTCCGAGGGATTTCCATTCGCTGTGCTCATCCTTTTCGAGCTCAGTATCAAAGCGGACGGTGCGAGTTTTATCATCCCCATAGGTCACCACGACGCGATCTATGCTCACATCTCTTTCTGCTTTGATTCTAATGTGTTTGGCTTGGCGACAGATGATAAGTGGGATGATTGCTGGGTGGTCACCAATTCCGAGTAATAGGGTGCGGCCTAAGGTGATCTTATCGTCCTTATCATCATTTTTTGCATAGGCAACTGACGTGGTAAACATCAGTAGTAAACAGATAATAAGTTGGTTGATTATTTTTGTCGAAAATAGACGGGTTTTTAATAACATATAGCCTCCAAAAAATGGGGCCGGATCATAAGTGATTTAAATATGCTGAAATAGTTTTTTAATTAGCTAATGCGGCGAATATCACGGGATTTTTTATAAATAGTCGGTAAGTGTTTTTTATCTTGATACAAATGTAATTTCAATTTTGACGATATTATTTTTGTTTTTAATTAGGCTGAAATATCCATTAAATGATGACATTTTATCATCTGCTTAACACTGCCAAGTTTTGCTGCTTGGCTAAATGCTGTAATTGGGATGCATTTTTCTGGTAGATTGTAACAACTCGCACTCGGCTCGGTCGCTTATCGCCGCATTAGCTGTAAGCAAACAAGCACGAGTCGCTACAGGATTTATTCAATGGAGGTGAAGTATGCCGTGCCGACTAACACAATTGTTTGGGATCCAGTTTCCGATTATTCAAGCGCCGATGGCGGGCGTGCAGGGCAGTGCACTGGCGATTGAAGTATCGCAGGCGGGCGGATTGGGCTCCTTGCCCTGCGCTATGTTATCCCTCGAGGCACTAGAAGCTGAGTTAACCGAAATCCGAGCCAACACCACTAAATCTATCAATGTGAATTTCTTTTGCCATAGCGAGCCTTTACCGCAAGCGGCCAAGCAAGCGGCTTGGCTCGAACAGTTAGCACCCTATTTTGCGGAATTTAATCTCGACCCAAATGCGCAGCCTGCTGGCGCCCAGCGCACACCCTACAGCAAGGCGCAGGCTGAGGTGTTAGCCAAATTTAAGCCCGAGGTGGTGAGTTTTCATTTTGGGCTGCCCGATGAAGAATTGCTGCTGGAAATCAAATCCTGGGGCTCAAAAGTTATCTCCGCGGCGACCACAGTCGAGGAGGCGCTCTGGCTCGAGGCTCGCGGCGCCGATGCGATTATTGCCCAAGGCTTGGAGGCGGGTGGGCATAGAGGGCACTTTTTATCCGAGGATTTAACCGAGCAGCAGGGGACCTTTAGTTTATTACCGCAGGTGATTGCGGCTGTCGATATTCCGGTGATTGCCGCAGGTGGCATTGTCGATGCCACCACAGTGCGCGCTGCCATGGCAATGGGGGCTTCGGCGGTGCAGGTGGGGACAGCTTATTTACTCTGCCCCGAGTGCAACACCAGCAGCATTCATCGTGAGGCGCTGCAAAGCGACGCTGCGCAGCATACGGCACTGACGAACTTATTTTCTGGTCGACCCGCCCGCGGCATAGTGAACCGCTTTATGGCCGAAATGGGGCCGATAAATGAGGCCGTGCCAGATTTCCCCTTGGCATCCTCGGCGGTTGCAGGCTTAAGAACGGCAGCGGAGAGGCAAGGATTTGGAGATTTTAGCCCGCTATGGTGCGGACAAAATGCCAGTGGTTGCCAAAACATTCCCGCAGCCGAGTTGACGCGGCAGTTAGCTTTAGGCTTGATGGGGTCATTATCTGGCTGATTATTTTTAATTCAACCTTGTCTCCATGGCCGTCGCTCCCCATATCACCACTAAGCCAATTGAGGAGTTTGGTGTTCATTATCATGGGGATGAGGGTTATCGAGTCACATCCCTAAGTTGAATATGCTCGTTGATAGGGATGTTAAATGCTAAAAATCCGACTTAGACGCCAAGTTAAATACCGCATTGCCTTTCTGGTGCTGATGATTGCGGTATATGTCCTAGGCTTTCATTTGCTGCCTGAGCAGCTTACAAACACGCGTGAAGCCTTATCCTTAGCCGTAGTAACGGCGCTCTATTTTGTGTTGTTGCCAGTGCTTTATTGGTATTGGATTATCAAAATAGGTGCGCAAAAGCCCTGGAAGATGTTGGTTGTGTTAAGTTTGAGTAGCCTGATGGCGAGGCTTAGCTATCCGCATGAAGTGGCTGAGTATTTCGAGTTTATCGCTTGGCTACGTTACCCCATTATTGCGGTATTACTCCTTATCGAGCTGTACTTGATGGTGAGCATTATTAAGGGGTTATGGCAGGCGAGAAAGGCATCGGGGGATCCAAGATTAACTATCGTTGAGCAGTTTGCTGCAATGGCGCAGCCAGAGCCTAGTGCTGAAACGGTAAAAAGAGAGTCAATTAATCCCAACAAGCCGTCAGAGTCGGACTTGCCGCCCATACCCGATGAGAAGAGGCTAACATTGGGTTTGATCCTCGCCACTGAGCCCGCCAGTTGGTATTACGCCATTCCCTACTTTTCCCGTCGTCACCCAGAGGCCATTGGCTCACTCAACTTGCTCAGCGCTAAGCTTTGGCATGCCTTAGTTGTCATCGTGGGGTTAATGGCTGCTTCTGCGGTGAGCTACAGTTTACTCGATGGGATAAGCCATATAGCGGCTCTATTTGTTTCAGGTTTGCTTTTGTATTCCATCCTATTAATGGCGGCGAATTATCGGATCAGTCGTTATTACTCGCTCTACCAAAGGACAGATAAGCTCATCATTAATAACGGTATGTGGGGCTTTATGGCCGTTGATTTCACGCAGATTAGTGAACTGAAATTAGGACACTTTAACTGTCAGGTGTCGCAGGATGACACTACGCCTAGTGACGCGCCTGAAATATTAACCCTAGGTCGTGGTGAGGCGAATGCGCAGCTGATATTTAAGCAGCCTCAAGTTTATTACGGCGCCATGGGGCAATTACCTGAGTCATTGACTGTGGTGAACTTAGTCGTCGAGGACCCTCAAGCGTTAGCCGATACCTTAACCTTAAGCGTTGTGTTAGATAAGGCGTCGTAGCGAGAAGAATATAAGTTCGCTATCTCGGTGCAATCAGTGAATCGATTCTGCTCAAATAGGCTTATATTTTACATGGCTAAAATATAAGCCTATTCATTTATACTGGCGGCCGGGCGGCTCAGTCTTTCCATGCCGCTCAGTTTCACTTGGTATTTGTTCTCAGTAATTGCTTATGTCACTGGCTGAATATCACGACCAACCCCTGTGGTTGCGAGCGATCTCTACCTGAAAGGATAACGCTAATGTTGTTACGTCGAATCATAGTTACCTGCCTCGCCCTTATCAGTTTTTCCACCTTTGCTGCCGATAAAAGTTATCAAGATATAGTGCTAAAAACCTATCCAGATCAACAGCAAACCTCCTTAAAAAACATCGCGGGCGATAAACCGATTTACCTTAAGTTTTGGGCAACCTGGTGTCAGCCCTGTATGGAGCAGATGCCGCATTTTGAGGAATTGCAGAAAAAGTATCAGGACAAGGTCAATTTCCTCGCCCTGAATATCAATATCAACGAAGAACAACCTAAGATTGCCGAAGTGATCTCCCGTTTCGGTCTGACTATGCCAGTCTGGCTGGATAACGAGGGCGAATTGGGTGTGGCCCTAGGCTTGGTCGGGACGCCCTATAGCGTGTTAATCAATCGCGCTGGCGAGGTGGTTTACACTAGCCATGAGTCGGATGCGAACCTCGATAAATTTATCGATATGTTGGCCAATGGCCAAGAGCTCAGTGCACAAACCACTGATGCGCCAAGCCTTAAACAAGCGGCTAAGTTGCTGAAACCTTGGGAGCAAGGTGAGCATTTACTGTTTTTCACCGCCACTTGGTGTGATTGGTATTTGGCAGAGAGCCGTCCTGAAATGTCTAAGGCCTGTGTTGCCGCCCAGAAAGATTTAGACAAGCTAGCGCAACAGCTGCCGAATAAAGCCTGGCATGGGGTGGTGAATCATCTGTGGACCGACGATAAAGCCCTCGCCGATTTTAAACAGCTCTATCCTTCACGCGTCGATTTCAGTATCGATGAATTAGGCGTGCTATTTAATCATTTTAGTATCCGCAATATCCCGACATTACTTTGGGTGAAAGACGGTGAAGTCATTGAGCGTATTACCGATTTTAGCCAGCCAGATAAAATTGTCGCTAGGCTCAAGGCCGCGCCATAGGGATTCAACCATTTGGCCTTCGAGACATTCGAAGGCCTTTGGCGATGCCAGCAGCACTGATACACTACTCACGCTTTAGTTAAATGTCGTTGCCCATGGAAAGCACTGCGCAATAAACTGGCTCACAGAATGGGGAACACCCAAAGGCTGGTTGTTGCTTGGCACTCTGCCGAGTTTTCCACCTTGTTGTTGGATTCTATTGTGGGAGTATGTGGATGGCACAGATTATCAGTAATGCTGCGGTGGGTCGTACCCTATTGATTTTATTGCTGTGTGCTGGTGTTTTCTTTTTTATCGATTTTTTAGTTCCCGCCTTGGCCGCCCTGATCGTCTGCTTCTCCAGTTGGCCGTTGTACCAAAAATTAATGGCTAAATGCGGTGGTCGCTCGGCGCTGTCTGCCACAATCGCGTTGGTCTTGATTATTGTTGGGCTTATCACGCCGCTTATTTTTGTATTTTCCTATGCATTACAAGAGATTCGAGCCTGGGTGGAGTGGCTGGTGTATGCCAACCAGCATGGCGCTCCCGTGCCGCTGTGGATTAAGGATTTACCTTGGATTGGTGAGTGGCTTACCCTGCAATGGCAGCAGTTTATCGGTGAACCCCATGAGCTAGGCAAGATAGTCAGCGCCATTAGCGGTCAGAATCTGAGTGGTATTTCTCGCTGGGTACTGCAATTGGGCTGGAATACCTTAGGCCTGTTGCTGACTCTTCTCTTTATGCTGATCACCTTGTTTTTCTTATATAAAGATGGCGAGTCGGTCGCCAAACAGCTGGATATTGTCGGCGAGCGCATTCTTCCTGCACGCTGGCATCGATTCTCCCGTGTGGTGCCTGCGACTGTGAGTTCAACCGTTATCGGCATGACGCTTATCGCCATCGGCGAGGGCATAGTGCTGGGGATTGCTTACTGGATTGCTGGCGTGCCTTCGGCCGTGGCCTTTGGGGTGTTGACCGCGTTTATGGCCTTAGTGCCCGGCGGCGCGCCAACCATGTTCACTTTGATCTCACTGTATTTAGTTGGCACCGGCGATATGACTGCGGGAGTGGGCTTATTCCTCTGGGGCAGTATCGAGCTGTTTATTGTCGATAAAACCCTAAGACCTAATCTGGTTGGCGGGCCAATCAAATTACCTTTCCTGCCGACCTTTTTCGGTTTGATTGGCGGAGTGAAAACCATGGGGTTCGTTGGCCTGTTTGTCGGCCCGGTATTGATGGCGTTGCTGATTGCTATCTGGCGCGAGTGGTTAAGGGATGAGCCTGATCATACGCTGGTAACCGAATCCCTTGAATCCCCAAGGGAGCAAGGTCAGTCAAGCTAGAGCTGAGTGAGCGCTTGTTTACGCTCTTCGGTGTAATACCACCAAGGTTTAGGGTCGTCACCCGCCATAAAGCGGGTGACAGATATAAACACATCCAGCATGCAGGGATCCTGGATTTGCCCTGTTAATCGATTGATACGCGAGTACATTTCGTAGGGATCTTGCCCTAACAGTTGTTCTGGGCTCTCGATGCCGAGTAATCGTAAATCTGCTGCGCAGGCCTTACCAATATTGGGTAAATCCGTTAATCGCTTTACCTCGTTGCGCACTACCTTTGCTGGATTCATCTATTAGCCCCATATCTAGCCCCTATGACTATGAGTCTACCTCTTGCTCCCGCTTTAGTCAGGCATTCAAGCGACAACACTGGTTGTTTTGGGTTCTGCAAAGCGTTGCTGTACTTCTAGTACCTGCGCTTTGCACTCGATAAAGGCGCGAGTGAGTTTAGGATCAAACTGAGTGCCAGCATTTTCTTCAATATAATCAAATGCCTTTTGTGTGCTCCAAGCCACTTTATAGGGGCGGTCTGAGGTGAGTGCATCGAAGACATCGGCGATGGCGGCAATGCGGGCACTTAATGGAATTTGCTCGCCTGCTAGCCTGTGGGGATAACCTGTTCCGTCCCAACGTTCGTGATGATAGAGCGCGATCTCCTTGGCGAGGGATAACAGCGGGTCATCGTCATCACCGAGGATCTGCGCGCCAAAGGAAGCGTGTTGCTGCATTTGGCGTCGCTCATCATCGGTTAATTTTCCCGGCTTAGACAGGATCGAATCTGGGATGCCGATTTTGCCAATATCGTGCATCGGGAGCGCGGTAAAATACATCTCACACCAAGCTTGGGAATCACACACATATTGGGCCAAAATGCGGCCGTAGTGGCTCATTCTAGTAATATGTAGGCCCGTTTCGTTATCGCGATACTCCGCCGCCAGCCCCAGTTTTTGGATAATTTTATGGCGAGTCAATTCCAACTCTTGTGTCCGTTGCTGTACTAGGGCTTCTAGCTGCCTTGCCTGATTACTCAAGGCTAAATGGGTTTGAGTGCGCACCTTGAGTACCGCAGGGCTAATGGGTTTGGAAATATAGTCCACTGCACCGAGTTCAAAGCCTGTTTGCTCATCTATGGTATCGGTTTTGGCGGTCACAAAGATCACAGGGATCTTGCTGGTGATGGGGTCTCGCTTAAGCCTACGACAGGTCTCGAAGCCATCCATCTCAGGCATCATCACATCGAGTAAGATAAGCTCTGGGAGGGGATGGGTGCTGGCCAGTTTAAGCGCCTTTTCACCTGAGGTTGCGGCGCGGATTGTGTATTGATCTGACAAGATCCCGTGAATAATCTGAATATTATCGGGTGTATCATCCACCACTAATAATATGGGTTTAGTGACAAGTGAAGTCATGGTTTCGCCTCTACTGAGTCGGTTTGTTTCCCGTATTAATCCGGTGGCGAGACTGAGAAAACCCCAATTCGTCCCCGTTAATGCCAGTGCCAAACTAGGCGGGTAGTGCTGCTTAATTCCATGAAAGAGTTTTATAACAATATGAAAATCATCATAAAATTATGATGGCTATGTTTTCATCGTTCAGGTTATATGATGGCGGTAGCTATGAGCTTGACGGAAAATAAGATAACGGATTTAACAGCTGGTTAAATCTTGTTCTGACCAGATAATAACCCAAAAAAATGTATCATGTTGTATCTTTTGGTTTGTTTTGTTCACACTTTTAGGGATTAATGCTTTTTAGTGTGAGTGGTTTTTTCTACAATTACTGCCTGTTTTATGAGCTAAGGTGCCATTGGCCTCATGGATCAAATGGCCAAGCCTGTTCCATCCATTACCTCGGGTTCAATTGAATCCACAGTGTTTTAGCTGTTCGCATTTCGTCTGTTCTCATTCTTAAGTACACCATTCATACCAGCGGGACGGTAAGAAACTTAACCTAAGAGGAAAAGTTATGGCCGTTTTTGGCATTCTTTCGGGTCGTTTAGATAAGGCCATTCGACACATCTTTACGACCATTGGCGGCCAGCGTCAAAGCGTAAAACCTAGCGTGCGTGTTATCTCCTCGCTGGGGTATTTTGCCTGTCTCTTGAGTCTGTCGGCGTCTTTACTGTGGTTATGGCCGAATACGATTGCGGCCAATGAGATGTCACTGCAAGAACATCGTCAGGCTTTATCCCAATTGACGCCGGCGCAAAAACTCGCCCATAGCCATAGGGTGAGTATGATTTTGGAGGCGGATAGACCCTTTTGGAATCAAGTCGCTAAGTTTGCCAAGATTGCGGCCATGGATCTTAATATCCAGCTCGACATCGTCTACGGCGATGGCACGCCGGAAACCTTACTCGCTCTGGGACATGAGGCGATAGATAACGCCGTTGCTGGGATTATTTTTGTCCCTATCTTAGGTATGGGACAGGACCTCTTAGTGGAGGCCAAACGCAACAATATCCCCGTCGTGACCATTAACTCCGAATTTGCCCAAAGCTCATTGGCCTTAAGAACCCAAAATCCTAACTGGGTTGGTAAGGTGACGATGAATAGCAGTAATCTGGGGCAAAATCTGCTCGAAAAAATGTTTGAGGAGGAAGCCAGCTCCGAGCAGATGAACCTGTTGCTACTCGCGGGAAGTAAGGACAATCTCGATGTGCAAAAGCGTACCGCTGAACTCAAAAATGCCGTGAGCAGGCAATTTGCCAATGCCAAATTCAAGGTCGTTAATACCGATTGGAGCGCCTCGGCGGCGCGTGCCGCTTACCTTAAGGCGATACAGCAAGATCCTAATATTAATACCGTGATTGCAATGAACACCACTATGGCCATGGCGGTGACCCATGAGGCCGAAGCCGATACTTCGCGCCCTATGCCCCATATTGGTTCGCTAAGTTGGAATCATCAATTGGCACAAGGGATCCAAAAGGGCACTGTCGCTGCGGGTGTCGGCGGGGTGGAGTTTCAAGGCGCCTTTGGCCTTGTGTTGCTATTTGATTATTTAAACGGGGTGGATACTCGCGCTAAGGGCTTCGAGTTTCAGGTGTTGCCTTTGATCATCAGCCCCAATAACTATAACGATTACTATGAGTTACTCGATTTTGACTCACTGCAACCTGACTTTTCTCGGGTGTCTCTTGCGCTAAATACGAATCTGTTTTTGGTGGATTTTCGCTTAGGCAGCTTGATCCCTAATATGGATGTTCACCGCTTTATGACTCAGCTAAGCGTGGAGGAAAGGGCCTTTATCAACAACAATCCTATCGTCAAGGTTGGGATTGATCCTCATTCCGCTCCCATTGATTTTATTGATGAAAACGGCATCCACCGTGGCATGATGGCGGATTATCTCGCCGAGATCAGCCGCGTCGTACCGCTGATCTTCCAGACCTATAACGAAGGTTCTTGGCAGCAAGCCATCGATGAATTTAAGCGGCACGATGTGGATATGTTATCGCTGGCCTCGGCCAATGCTGGCCGTGAACAATGGATGTTATTTACCGATGCCATCAATCAATATCCGCCTGTGATAGTCACCCATGTCGATGGAGAACATCCCAGCAGTTTAGAGCAGCTTAAGGGCAAGTCAGTCAGTGTGGTTTCGGGCGATGTGACACAAACGCAACTGCTTGAAGATTATCCTGAAATCGTCCTTATCCCCTTTGAAAATCTTGAGCAAGCGTTAATGGCGGTGAAGCAACACCAAGTCGATGCTGCCTTTGTGAATTTCCCGAGCACAGCTTACTTATTGCAATCGCCACAGTTTAATCGACTGCAAATTGTGTCTGCCAGTGACTACCGCTTTGGTATCTCTATGGGGGTGCGTAAGGATTGGCCTGAGCTACAGAGCATTTTAAATAAGGCTCTGGCTCAAATCCCCCAGGATAAAGTACGTGAAATTCAGCACCGCTGGGTAAACGTGCAATATGAACTGGGACTCAAGAAGCAGCAAGTATTTGACTGGGCGGTGCGAATTGCCGTGGCCGTCGTGCTTGTTCTGCTGATGTTTAGCTTGCGAAACAGAAGGTTAAATAAAGATATCGCACAGCGGATCCACACCGAGGAGCAGCTCAGCCTGAGTATGAATAAATTCCAAGCCTTATTCGACTCGGCGGTCGACGCCTGTGTGATTACCGATAGGCAAGGGGTGATTATTGAATGTAACTCAGCCCTGTTATCACTACTTAAATATCAGCATAAACATCAGCTTATTGGTCGTCGCACTCTAGTTTATTATCCACCGCACTTGGGCGAAACCGACAGCGAGACCCTGTTCGAGCAACGTCTACAGACTGTGCTGGAGCAGGGGCAGTTGCGATTCGAAGCCGATTTTGTGACCTCAATGGCGGAAATTGTCAATGTTGAGGTCACGCTTAAGCGCATCGAGCTCAATGGCTCGCTGTTTGTATTGGGCACCTATCACGATCTGTCGGAACGAAAGCTGATGAATGCCTTGCTTGAACGCGAGCGGGATCTGCTCAAACACGTGTTAGGTAGAAGCCCGATTGGCGTTTGGATCTGTATCGAAGGCGTCTGCCGCTATGTGAACGAGCAAATTACCGAGATGACAGGGTTACAAGTGGGCCAATCCGTTTACCCGATTTTTGCGCAGCCCGATGACTACCGTTGCCATATTAGTGAATTGGATTTAAGTCAAGACAGTACCGTCTTTGAAACTCAACTATTTGATTGCAAAGGGCAGCGCCGTGATGTGTTGTTAACGGCGTACCACACAGTGCAGGATGGCCAGAATGCTAACCTCTGCTGGGCCTTGGATATTACCGACACTAAGTCGATTCAGGATGAGCTGGCCATCGCTAAGGACGCCGCCGAGGCGGCAAACCGTGCTAAGTCTGACTTTTTAGCGAATATGTCCCATGAGATCCGCACGCCGATGAATGCGATCCTCGGTATGTCGTATTTGGTGTTGCAGACAGAGTTAAGCAGTAAACAGCGGGATTATGTGGGCAAAGTGCATCAGGCGGCGGGCTCGCTGCTGGGTATTCTCAACGATATTTTGGATTTTTCCAAAATTGAGGCCGAGAAGATGGATATCGAATGCGCTGTGTTCGATCTCGATGATGTGCTGTCTAATTTGGCCAATGTGGTGAGTTATAAGGTCGAAGAGAAGAACATGGCGTTTATCTTCGATCTGCCGCCCGAATTGCCCCGCTACTACCATGGTGATGGCCTGCGCTTGGGGCAGATCCTGATCAACTACTGCAATAATGCGGTCAAATTCTCCCATAACGACAGCAATGTGGTATTGAGCTGCGAGAGTAAAGTGCATGGTGAGCAGGTTGAGCTGACCTTCTGTGTGGAAGATTTTGGCATTGGTATTCCGGAGCAAAAACAAGGGGTTCTTTTTGGCTCCTTCGAGCAGGTGGATGCCTCTACTTCTCGGGAATATGGCGGCACAGGCTTAGGTTTAGCTATCTGTAAGCGCCTCGCTCATCTGATGGGCGGCGAGGTCTGGTGTGAGAGCGAATTAGGCGTCGGCAGTCGTTTTTATGTCAGACTCACTCTCGATTGTGCCGATACCTACGATCCTAATGCTTTGTTTGATCCCTTAGCGGGAGAAACCGCTAAGCTGATCGGTTTACACCCTAGGTTAGATAAACTGCTGACCATACATGGTGTTTCGGCAAACATGCAGGTCGAGAGTGCCGATGTGGGTACAGTGATCGCCCAACTTAAACAGTCGTCCACAAGGCAATTGCTGATCTGCGATTACAGTGCATTTGTGCCTGAATTATTGGAAGCATTGGCGGTTAATCAAGCATCGCGAATGTTACTGATTGGTCAGCTAAGCGATCAGGACTCTCTTAGACAACTCATTGAAAATAATGACAGAGTCATATCGCAGACTAAACCGCTTACGCCGATTGCCATAGGTAATGCGCTGTTATCCCTGCTGGGACATCAGAGTGAGGATGGCAGGCAAGTACAGCAGGATCATTCGCTGCATGCCCTTAAGACCCAACTGGCGGGCGCAGAGGTGTTGTTAGTGGAGGATAACCAGCTCAATCAAGAGTTGGCGGTGGAGCTATTACGTCAGGCGGGCATCAATGTCACTGTGGCAAATCATGGGCTTGAGGCCATTGAGAGAGTTGAGCAGCAGTACTTCGATTGCGTATTAATGGATTGCCAGATGCCTGTGCTCGATGGTTACGAGGCGACGCGTCGCATCCGCGAATTGCCCCAATTTGCCAACTTACCGATCTTGGCGATGACGGCCAATGCCATGTCCGGCGATATTGAAAAGGCACTGGCGGTGGGGATGAATGATCAGATCACTAAGCCTGTGCATGTGAAGGATCTCTACACTGTGATGGCGCGCTGGATCACACCCAAGCAGCGAAAATCAGTGCCCTTAGTATTGAAACGCTCGACCCATGCTCAGGATTTACCGCAGCTCGAGGGTTTAAGTATTCAAAATGGTTTGTCGCACTGTGATCACAACGAATCACTCTATAGCCATTTGTTGGGCTTATTTATCAACACCAGTAAGACCTTATTGGGGCAGCAGCAACGTGCCTGGCAGGAGGAAAACGCCGATGAGCTGCGCTTAAGCTTGCACACCTTAAAGGGCGTTGCCGCCAACGTCGGGGCGATGGAGATCAGCCGCCTTGCCAGTGAACTCGAGCTGCAATGCCTGACTGCGAAGCGGAGTTTTACGGTCGAGCTGCATGAGCAGTTATTGGCGTTACAAACTGAGTTACAGTGTTTAGTCAGTGGCTTAGAGATCTGGTATCAGCAGAACAATAGCATCAAGCCGGAAGCCTCGTTCAGCGATGAAGCGCTCGCGGCCATGTGGCCGCAGTTAGAGCAAAGCCTGCTGGAATACAACACCAATGCCTTGGAGTGGGTGAATAAGCTGACCCATGCGCCGCAGTTACAGGGGGAGTCAGGCCTGCTCAAACAGTTAAAAATGGACGTTGAACTGTTTGATTTTGAACAGGCATTAGTGCGACTACTAACCCTTAAACAGGCGCAACAGGCGAGGGCGACGACATGCAGTTAACTCAAATGCAGTGCTTGATAGTCGAGGATATGGATGCCCTGCGTAAGATTATGGCCGAGCAGCTGCGCCAACTCGGCTTCGGTCAAGTGTTGCAAGCCGATTGTGGTCGCCAAGCCTTGGATATGTTGCAGCGAATGCATATCGATCTCCTGTTACTGGATTGGAGTATGCCGGACGGCCATGGGCAAGAGTTACTCGAGAGCCTGCGCCAGCAGGATAAATGGCAAGATTTGCCCATTATCATAGTGACCGCCAACGCCCATCGCAGTTTAGTGGAAGTGGCGATGAAATATGGGGTGTTGGATATTATCGCCAAGCCCTTTAACTCCAAAACCTTGCAGGCCAGAGTGTTACAGGCACTTACGCGTCGCCATAAGCGCACTCAAGTTACGCCATCTTCAGCGATGGCGGCCAAAATAGACGCGACGGCGACAACGGAAACTGCGCCCGCCTTGAATGTGGTGCTGGTGGTCGATGATATGCCGGACAATCTGGCCTTTATGGCGGGGCTGTTAAACGACGACTATAAGGTGCTGTTTGCCAAGGACGGTAAGGCAGGGCTAAAAATTTGCCAGTCGGCGACGCCGCCCGATGTGGTGTTGTTAGATGTAATGATGCCCGAAATGGACGGGCATCAAGTGTTACAAGCCTTAAGAACTGAGCCGCGATCGGCCGAGATCCCGGTAATCTTTGTCAGTGCCCTCGGTGAAGTTGAGCATCATCTGCAGGGGCTAAGAGGCGGCGCAATCGACTATCTCACTAAGCCCGTGCAGCCGGAGATCTTAAAGCTCAAGCTGGCAAATGTGCTGGCGCAAGTGCAGCGTCAACGGGCATTACAGCAAGAGTGCGACGAGCTGTTGCGTCTGGCACAACTTAAAGACAATGCCGATAGCATCATAAGCCACGATCTTAAAAATCCGCTGGCGACAATAAGCGCCTTGGCGCAAAAACTCGCGCAGGATAAAAACTTCCCTAAGGAGTGGCTGTCCAAGATCAATTTGGTCGATGAGTTGGCACTACAGTCGATTAATACCGTGAATTTAACCTCGGAGGTCCTGCGTATCGAGGCGGGGCAATATGCCTTGGATGCCGAGTGGTTTTCGGTGCATGAGATGCTAAAGCAGTTGCTACAGGCGGCGCAGGTCAACTTTCACAGCAAACAATTAGTGGCTTACTTGTCTCCTGATGAAGATCCCTGCAGTAGCTTCGATGTAATGGGCGATCCTAAATTGTGTCACCCTATGTTATTCAACCTGATTAAAAATGCCTTCGAGGCGGCGCGCCCTAAGACAAAAGTGGCAATTTCGCTATCGCGCCACGAAGGTGATGTACTGATCGCTATCGAAAACACGGGCGCCGTGCCCGCCGATATCCGTGAACAGTTTTGGGAAAAATATGTCACGCAAGGTAAGGCTGAAGGATTAGGCATTGGCACCTATGCGGCGCGCTTATTTGCTCTGGCGCAAAAGGGCGAGGCCAATCTCGTGGTGGATGATGCTAAGTTACTGACTCGAGTTGAGATCCGCTTACCCGCGGCTATCGATGCCGTGGTCGCAGAGTGATAAAGACACAACAAAAAGGGCAAGCCTTAGCTTGCCCTTAGCGCGTTAGAGTTTACTGATATCGACGTTCAGGCTGTCTAAGTGTTTTAGAATGTCGGGGTTCACATTCGTATCGACACGCCCGCCTAAATGCTCAGCAAAAAACTGTTCGGTGGCGACAATCGATGCCAGTTTGTTGGCACGTTTACTAAAGCCATGTCCTTCATCTTTTGCTAGTACGTACTTAACGGGCAAAGACTTTTGATACATCTTCTTGGCGATATTATCCGACTCAATTTGGGTGACGCGTGGATCGTTCGCCCCTTGGATCAGCATCAATGGCGCCTTGATATTATCGACATAGTTAATTGGCGAGCGCTTTTCCATATCTTGCTTCTGCTCGGCAATTTGCGGATCGCCCACCGACTCAAACCATTGGCCTAAGTAGGGGCGCCAGTAGTCGGGGAAGGAATTCATCAGCGTCACTAGGCTCGATGGCCCCACGTAAGCGATCACCGCTTGGTACAAGTCAGGTGTAAAGGTCGCACCAGACAGTGCCGCATAACCACCGTAGGAGGCGCCGAAGATCCCTAAACGTTGTTTATCGGCAATACCTTGTTCGACTAAGTAATTGGCCCCGTCGGTGAGATCGTGCTGCATGCTGCCAATCCCCCAGTTATTGTTACCTAGGTTTAAGAATTTCTTACCAAAACCCGTCGAGGCGCGGAAGTTAGGTTGCAACACGGCATAACCACGGTTGGCATAGAACTGGGCAATCGCGTGGAAATAACCCGAGTCGAGTGTCCAAAAATCCCGTGCCCAAGGGCCGCCATGGGGCAGGATAATGGTCGGTAGCTGAGTCTGTTTACCTTTCGGTAGCGTTAAATAGGCTTGGATTTTCACCCCATCCCGCGCGGTATACACGATAGATTGGCGTGGCGAGAGTTGATCCGCAGGAATGCTGGCTGGAATGTCCACTAATAGATGGATATCCCCAGTGGCGGCATTGTATTGATAGTCAGCGCCTGCGGCTCTGTCGCTGGCGACATGAATTTGCCACAGATTGGTTTTCTCGTTCATCTCGCCAATTGTGATTTCAACATCTTGATTAAAATGACGATTAATCACATCCCAATGGCGGGTAAACTCGGCATCTAAGGGATAAACCCGTAAACGTCCACCGTAGTAACCAACTGCCAAGGGCTCACCCGCATCGCTAAACTGTACCGCAAATACGTCGGCCTCGTTGTCGGGATCCCTGTGAATGGTTTCATATTTACCCGTCATCAGATCGACTTTCAGCAATTCCTGTTTATCGCGATCGCCGATATTGGCGCTGATATAGGCGAGCTTCTTATCATCGTTCACTTTTAGAATATCGATGCTCTCGCCCTTGGCACTTTGAATGATCTTGCGCCAGTTGCCGTCGATCTGTACATATAAGGCATTGGTGTTATCGAGATTACTGCTGCTGGCAATTACAGGTTGCCCCTGTTTATTAAACTTCACCTGAGTAAAGCTCAGCTCGTTCTTCAGGATTGGGGTTAACTTGCCATCGTTGATATTGAGCAGATAAATATCCATGCGGCTCGAATCGTCGTGGTTGGCTTGAACAACCAGTAAATCAGGATTGTCTTTTACCTGCTCGAGCACGCTGTATTGCACGTCGTCCTTATGGGTTAAGCGCTGCTCTTTGGCGGTGATTTTACCCGCGTGTTCTTCAAAGCTCAGCTTGTAAATCTGGGTGTTCTCATTACCGCCTTTGTCCTTCATAAAGAATAAGTCATTGCCCTTGGCGGACCATTCGAAGGCGCGGATAGGTTCTACCGATGTGGTCAATGGCGTGGCGCTAGCGAGGTCACTCTTATCCGCCATCAGATAGATATTGCTGGCCCCTTGGTATTCCTTTACAAAGGCGAGCCATTTGCCATCGTCGGACATTTTTAGATGGCGAATACTTTGCTCGTTAAAGAAGTTTTCGATGGGAATGAGCGGCGCCTCGGTTTGCTGCGTCGCGGCAACTTGAGGCTGTTCGTTGCGAACATCCGCCGTAGTGCAACCCGTCAGCAGCAGTGCGGCGGCAATGGCAGCACTGCATAACTGACTCGTAAATGGAAATTTTTGCATTGTCGTAACCTTAGTTTAGGAAAATTGATATTATGCTAATACGAAGATTAATTATCGTAAAACAATAAAATTATATTTCTTTGTAATATTTTTTGTCGAAGGATTATACTGGTGCTCGTTCGCTATGAACGGCTTGGGATGATGTTTGGGTGAGTGGATGAATCAAAATTTTGAAAAATTAATAAAAATCAGTGGTTTTTGTCGCTGGCTGGTGCTGTTATCTGCGGTGGCGATTATCGCCCATCTACTTTATAGCTATTGGGCCTATGATGAGATCCGCTTTAATACCAGTAATTCCCAGTTCCTCGAACTGTGGAACTTGCCGAACGCTAGCCGAAACCTGTTACTCGCCATGCTAACACCTTTATTTATCTCATTTTTAGTCGGTGTGTATTGGCTGCAACGGCTGTTATCCTGCTATCAGCGGGGGTTGTTTTTCAGTGATGAGAGCATGAAATGTTACTTGTGGCTCGTTTGGCTGAAAGCGGCCGCCTTAGTGTTTGAAATGCTACAAAACCTAGGCGTAGGCTACTATCATCAGTCATTTTTTGAGGATGGTCGCATCGAATTAGTGCTCGATTTTGGCAATATCACCACGATTTTATTGATGTTGCTGATCGTGTATTTGCTTAAAGCCGCCCGTGATTACGAGGCGGAAAACCAAGAGTTTGTTTGATTTTGAATATTATTGTTAATTTAGACGTCATGATGGCGATGCGAAAGGTGAGTTCTAAGGAGCTGGCCAAAGCGGTGGGCATTACCGAGGCTAACTTGTCCTTGCTTAAGCGGGGCAAAGTCAAAGGGGTGCGTTTTGATACCTTGGCGAGTATCTGTGAATACTTAGCCTGTCAGCCGGGGGATATTTTGGAATACCGCAAGGATGCCGAGCAAGACACGTCGGACTAAGGAAGAGGCCTAGGCTGCATGCTGTGCAGCCTAGGCTTGCGGTTTTACGCTTTTACTAACTGAGTTAAATCCGCAGGGCGGTAGTAAACTGACTTTAATACCTTGCCTTGGCGCACGACTTTACCCGCCATTTCTACATCCTTAGCGCATTTGGCGATGATAAACTCGCCCTTTTTGCTGCCAACGATTTCAACGCCTTGCTCGGCATAGAAGGCGATAGTCTCTGTCAGTTCCTGCTCATTGCGGCAAACTTTGCTCATGTTGCTCGAATGCACTTCATCCCAGCAGGCGATAAAGTCGATTTCACGGTTTTTAGCTACACACAGCAGCAAGTCGATAAGGTAGCTGATCTCTAGGCGGTCATTCATTTGGGCCGCGCCTAAATGCACTAAGCGCCCCATCAATACATACACTGAATCGACAATGGCATCGGCCTGCTCGATACGGCTATCGGCTTCGGCAAGTTCGGTTAATTCTTCAATAATCAGTGAAGTATGTAGCGTGTCGGCCTTTTCATCCAAGGAGCTAGCCTCGTTGACGGCGAGGTCGAAGGTGCTGCGAAACTCACTGATATCACGGTATAAGTGGTCATAAATGGGTTGAGTTAAACAAGTGAGTTTCATTGGGAAGCCTTAGTTTTTATCAATGGGTTTTACGAATAGATTTGCAAAATCGATTCATGGATAACAGCGGCAATTCTAAAGAAAGGTGGCGCAGAATACAAAGCGCGCTGGCGATAAGCTAAAAATACCCGCTGCCAAATCGGGGAGCAGCGGGCTTCGGCAAAGATTTAGGGTGGGGTACCGAACGGAGATTTGATTCAAGCATTGGCTAAGTCAAAACCAACTTAGCCCTTTCGTAATGAGTGCCGAGTGCAATTACTGGGCATATTTGGCAATAAGTTTATCTAAATAGGGCGCGACATCTTTGTCTGTCCAATCGAGATAGCCACGGACAAAACCGACCAGATTACCTTTCGCATCAAAAGCATAGGTCGCAGGCACTACGTTAGCAGGGATAATCTGCTCGATGTTTTTGTCAGGATCGAGCCAAGTGCGGTAGTTGCTAAAGCCATGCTGATTAAGAAAAGGTCGCACCTCTGTTACTTCTTCATCAATCGAGATGGGCACTATGGCGATATTCTTATTGGCATATTGCTGCTGGAGTTTTTGCAGCTCTGGGATTTCCCGTAAGCAGGGCGTGCACCAAGTTGCCCAAAGGTTTACTAAGGTCAATTTACCTTGGTATTGCTTTAGGGTGTGTGTTTGCCCGGCTTCATCGACAAACGGGACTTCAGGCACGCCGCGGGCATGCTGCATCTCGATAAAGCCAGTCATGACTCTGGGTTTAGGGATGGGCTCACCTGTTTCATAGAGTTTGTTTTGCAGTGAATGAGCTTGAACGGTGCAGTTCAGTAGCCATGCGGCGCAAAGGAGAGTGAGCTTGGCGATGTAAGGTTTCATGGGGTTATCCTTCTATTCAAACTGAGTAATCGGGGCTGTGGTTTAAGGGCTATGGCCTGCGTTTTATTAGGGCTAGCCCTAAACCCAACCCCACGACCAGCAGCACGATCGGGCCGAGCCAGAGTGCCAGTGTGGCGGGCTTAAATTCGGGCTGATAACGGATTTTTTCGCCGTAGCGCTGCACCATAAAATCGAGGATCTCGTCCCGCTTATAGCCTTGTTCCAACAGTGAAAAGATTTGCCCTTTAAGCTCATGGGCAATCGGCGCTTGCGACTCAAATAAGGTTTGATTGGTTGCCATAGGGCAGCGCAGCACTTTACTGATCTCTATGGCTTGCTGTTGGTAGGAGGCGCCAAGGTTGGGGGCCTCCTGCGCCGTGGCGAGAAATGTCGCGCCGCCAAAGCAGAGGCTCAGTGACAGCAACCAAAATAAGAGGCTCAAATAGGGCGAGCGAAACAGCGGGTTCATAACGACATTGTCTCCCTTGGTGAATTGGTTACATTCAACGCCTTTGTTTGTGGGACTCTATGGGGTTGTTTGATTGGCCAAGCGGCAATCGCGCCAGCGAGCATCATCAATAAAGCACCCAGCCAGATCCAAGTGGCTAAGGGTTTATAACTAATGCGGATCAGGTATTCGGTGTCGCTCAGTTGTAGTCCCATAGAGACATAGAGATCCCGCCAAAAACCGTGGTCTATGCCCGCATGGGATACTTCCATGCCATTACTATTAAAGGTTTGCCGCTGTGGATGCAGATAACCCAGCACAAGATCATCCTGCTTGGCATCGCGGATACTGATATTGGCCTGAATCGCTGTAAAACTTGGGGTTTCTACTGGTTCTGTGCTTTCGTACACCAGCACATAATCGGCAAGTGGTTTACCTTGCCCAGGCCCCATACGCAGCAGGGCTTCCTGCTCAAAAAATGATACTGCTGTCGCGCCGATAATGCTGACTGCCACGCCAAAATGACCGACTAGCATGGCTAGTTTTGCGCGTTTTGACGCTGAAGGCTTGACGGGCTTGGGAGGCGTCATTGCTTGGGATTTCATACACACACTCATTCCAAGACAGCAGAGCAAAAACAGCGCGCTGGTGCAGCCAAGGAATAGGAATAAGGCTCCATCGGTTTGGGTTCGAACACTCATCAGTGCCGCGATAATCACAATGACGACAGAGGGCAAGGCTAATACTTTGAGTGGCTTGCGAGTTGACGCCTTCCAAGCGATTAACGGCGCGATGCCCATTAAGATCACTGCGATAAAGGTCAATGGGACAAAAATCGCATTAAAGTAAGGTGCGCCGACCGACAACGTGCCTAAGCCTAGCAGCTCGTAGATCAGGGGATAAAAGGTGCCCAGCAGAACGGAAAAGGCTGCAACTACTAATACAATGGCTCCAAGGAGTAACAGTGTCTCTTTGCTCAATAGGTTATGGCTGACTTCTCGTTTCAATGTTGGCGCTTTGATTGCAAAGATTAATAGCGCAGCACCGACAAAAAGCACCAAAAGACAGAGTATTGACATGCCTCTGGTGGGATCTGCCGCGAAGGCATGTACCGATTGTACTATGCCGGAGCGCACCAAAAAGCTGCCGAGTAAGCTCAGTGAAAATGCCAAGATACACAAAAATAGCGTGGTCAGGGCAAAGCCTTGGGTCTTTCTGGTCAGCACTAAAGAATGCACCAGTGCAGTGGCGACTAGCCAAGGAATAAAAGAAGCATTTTCAACGGGATCCCAAAACCACCAACCGCCCCAGCCGAGCTCGTTATAGGCCCACCAAGAACCAAAGGCATTGCCTCCCGTGAGGAAAATCCACGCCAATAATACCCAAGGCCGCAAGTATTCGAGGTGGCGATGCACTAATGCGCCACCCAGCAGGGATGCTAGCGCTGCGGCAAAGCAAACGGTTAGCCCGACATAACCTAAAAACAGCATCGGCGGGTGCAGTATTAAGCCAATGTCTTGCAATATCGGATTGAGGTCACGCCCCGCAATCGGAATATTGGGCAGTAATCGGGCAAAGGGATTGGAGGTAAAGAGTAAAAACAGATTAAAGCCAAGGATAACTAAGGCGAGAATCGCCAGTAGCCGTGCAAAGTAGGCTTTATCTGTCTGCACATCGGCATTACCTAAGCCAGCGAATTTGCCCGCTTGGCGGCAATTGATAATGGCACCCCATAACGCGATGGCGAAAACCCAAAATAGCATCGAGCCTTCATGGCTGCCCCACACAGCGGCAATTTTATAGCCGAGGGCAAGCTGGCTATTGGAATGGTTCGCCACATAGGCAACCGAAAAGTCATCGCTAATAAAGCTGTAAATAAGGCATAAGAGTGCGCTCAATAAGCTTATAAACATGGCGTTAAATAATTTATTGCCGAACTCGATTAAATAAAGTTGTGACTGATGAATGCTAAAAAAATGAATAATGGCGGAGAGTAATGCCAACACAGTGCTGATGATTAGCAATATATGTCCTATTTCTGGAGTCATATTTATCATTACTCATTCCTGTGTTGCATGGTTAATTTATTTATGGCGTGTATTGGTGTGAGATTATTTTTAATTCACTTAAAGCCTATTTAGATTGTCTCGTCTGCATTTGTATTGTTTTTTGAGTGTCTTTGAACAAATCGCGCATTTCACCTATCTAGGATTGACTGGCAGGGTAGCGGAGTTTTTCGGGCAGGAATGTGATCTGTCTCGGCATTAAAATCGTCACTTTTCCCTTTGGCTATTTTTGAAAAATAAAACCATTTTTTAGCTCTTTTTAGATCTAAAAAGCCACGGTTTATTTCTAAAATATTTTCACTTATTTTTAGCTAAATTATTGGTTTTATTTTATTTGTGCCTTTTTATTTCTATTGATTTTTGAATCAAAATTTAATGTGCACTAGCGCAGGTTTTTAGGCGTTTAGCTGCTTCATCATGCCGCCACTGGTCAATTGTTTATGTCGTTCAGTGAACAGTTAGGTTCAGTGGAAAATATAAAACTAATGATAAATTAGGAGTGAATGATGAAGCGATGGAAATCCAAAGTAGCATTAGGCGTGCTATTTTGTTTAGGTTCTGCCGTAAGCGTTACCACAGTCGCCTCCGATGCTAAGTCGGAGGGTAAAGTGGTGCCTGGTGTGGGGAATAAGCAGCAATCCCACTATACTCAAGATATTTTGGCTAACCCCAATTTAAATGAAAACTTAATGGAAAAATCCCGCGGTGTGAAAACATTGCAGGATTATATTGTTCAAGAGCAAGAATTGTTTGATTTTCTATTTGAAAATCACCCAGTTTTTAAATATGACGCAGAAGGTCGATTAAAGGGTACTTATAAAGTCAGTGACCGTGGTGAAGAATATTTGCACGGTGGTGACAGTGTTGCTTACAGCAAACACAGTAAAGAAGTGAACCCGACGGATGGCACAGCGGTGCGTTACAGTTCCTACAACGATGGTCAACGTCCAAAGGCGCTGCAATATCGCTTAGGGGCTAAATCTATCCTCGATTTCCCTAACAAGTTTGTTGGCCCAGAAAAATGCGGTGAGTGTCATGGCCCGCAATACGAGAAGTGGAGACGTTCACGCCACTCTAAAACCATTCGTTTCCCTGGCGAGCATCCAGAGGTCGATAACGACCTGAAAAAAACCATGTATGGCACTAAAGATACTTCGATTCTGCCATCGGGTATTACGCCAGATGCTATCTATGCCACTGTCGGTACACCACGTACCAAGTATGGCTTTATCGACGCTTATTTAGTGCGCGGTACTTACCACGTTAAAGACGGTCTGTTGAAGGACGGCACAGGGACTATGGTCGCCGGTGGTAACCAATTCTCCCGTGGTTGGGCTGAGTGGTTAACCCCTGAAATGGCGGCAAAAATCAATAAAGCCATCCCAAGCTTCCCCGTCAAAATGGAAGACTTCGGTACCAGCGGTTCACACCAATGGGGCATGAGCTCTTACGGTGCTAAGTATGAGAAGGAATTCCTGTTCCAACCTGCTAGCTCCTATTGTGAAATGTGCCACACCTTTAAGTTTGATTTCCAAACCAAGGATGAATTCTTCGCGGCTTTAGGTAACCCGAAAGAGCTGCAAAAGCACACTATCGCCAAAGGGATTACCTGTGAAGAGTGTCACGGCGCCGGCGGTCACTTAGACGGTGGTATCGGTGGTGGCATGCCATCTAACTGTGAACGTTGTCACCAACGCTTTAACTTTGTTGAAGAGCTAGCCGAAACGCCACAGGGTAAAGAGAAGCTGGAATATGCCTTCAACGTGAAGATGAAGTCTTCTTGCCCATCCTGTGGTACTGAAGGTTCGCAAATGTTTGCCTCTGCGCACTATGACAAAGGTATGCGTTGTTCAACCTGTCACGATCCGCATGAAGTGACCGATGGCGATTGGACCTCAGGTATCACTAAGCCAAAAATCATCAAACAGTGTACTGACTGTCACACGGCTCAAGCCGAGATCGCCAAGAACACTAACACCCACAGCAACCAAACCTGTCAAAGCTGTCATATGCCAAACATGGGAAGTTGTGAAAACTTCACTGCGATCCAATTCCCAGATATGGCGGGCTTCGACAACGTGCGTAAGTCACACATGTGGAAGATTGATGTCGACCCACTGCGTAAGACCCTCAACCCACCTGAAGGCAAGTCTCGCGATGCAACCACTAAGGGCTGGACTGTGGCGAAAGACGAGAACGGCTACAACTACCTCGACCTGATGTGGACTTGTGCCCGCACGTCGGCCTCAGACCACGATGTAGTGGATAACAAAGGCTGTCATAGCCAGTTCCAATCTGAGCTGGAAGTCGGTCTGCACTTCGAAGATCAGATGGAAATCTACGGCGAAGTTCAAAAGTGGCAAAAACCCGTTAAGGATACTTTTGCTCAAGTAGAACAAGCCCTTGCCCGTATCGACAAGCTGTTAGAAGTCACCAAGCTGTCGGTAGAAGACAAGACTCAAGTGCTGATGTTGACCGACAAAGCCCAAGACGTTGTTCGCCTAATCAAGGCTGACGGTTCATGGGGCGTCCATGGTCCACGTTACTCACTGAAACGTCTCGACGCTGCCTTGACCTATGTCACTCAAGCCCAAGCCATTATCGATGGCAACGGCCTGAGCGCACAGAAAATGTAGTTCGACTCGAGTCTAACGTGTCCCCGGCACGCGAGTGTCGGGGGCTATACGAGGCCAAATGATGAATAAAGCGATTCGACACAGCCTGATAGGCGGCTTACTGGCTCTGGGCCTAGGTGGCATGAGTTTACCCGTCACGGCTGGTGGTGGCTCAGAGATCTCCGAGGCGCCCTATAACGAAATTCAGTTGAATCCGATTTCCATGCGGGAAGCCGAAACCTTAGTCGGCAAGCCAGGAGTGTATTTTTTCGATGTAAACACACTGGAAATTTGGGCGGAAGGTTTTATCCCCGGAGCGGTTTTTTTCAATGTGCAAAATTGGCGAGAGCTACTGCCAAAGAATAAAGACGCTGTGATGGTGTTCTATTGCGCTAACCGTCTTTGCACCGCCAGCAACATGGCCGCACGGGAAACCATGAAGCTAGGTTACACAGGTGTGCGCCATATGGCCGATGGCATCTTCGGCTGGCGCATGTCGGGTAGAACAACAGAAAAACCATAGTAATCAAATAAATATTTTAATCTGTTATGGGGTTACCCATACGTTTTCGGCTAAAGCACTAATGCCCAAGGGCTAAATTGTAGAGAACATAAAATGAAAATATCTATGCCAACTTCTTTTATCCCCAAAAACCTCACAGTGGCGACCTGCGCTGCTTTGTTTGTCTCTATGGCGAGCTTTGCTGCCCCTAGCCTTAAAACCGATGCGGATAAAGCGTCTTACAGCATCGGCGCCTCCGTAGGTAACTACATTTCTGGCCAGATTTATAACCAAGTCGAACTGGGCGCAGAAGTGAATGTGGACTTAGTGGTGCAGGGCTTTGTCGATGCGCTGAAAAAACAGCAGCAATTAACCGATGAAGAAGTGCTGACCTATCTTAATCAGCGCGCCGAAGAGTTAAACCAAGTGAGAAAGGCGAACGCTGAGAAACTCGCCGCGGAAAATACTCGGGCGGGTGAAGCATATCTTGCTGAAAATAAGAAAAAATCAGGCGTAACCGTTACAGAATCAGGCCTGCAATACGAAGTATTAACCCAAGGCTCGGGCAATAAGCCCAACCCTGAAGATGTGGTCACCGTCGAGTATGTCGGCAAGCTTATCGATGGTACTGAGTTTGAAAATACCATTGGTCGTAAAGAACCCACACGTTTCGCTCTGATGAGCGTGATCCCAGGTTGGGAAGAGGGCTTAAAACTCATGCCTATGGGCTCGAAATACCGTTTTGTTATTCCAGCCAACTTAGCCTATGGCAATGAATTTGTCGGTGAAATCCCACCGCAATCCACCTTAATTTTTGAAATCGAACTGAAAAATATCGAAAAGCCCAGTGAGAAAAAAGAAGCCCGCATGATGGGTATGATGCCAGCCCACTAAGGGCTAAGCATAGGCTTAGGTTCAGTGAGTGATGAACTTGGATAGTCGAGCGTTGAGGTAAAGCATGGCAAGTTTAGGATTCACCATTGCACTGCTGTTAAGCGGATTTGTGGCTTGGATTTTCTGGCAGCACGCGCGTTTAAACCAGCGGCAAACGTTGGTGGGAGAGTCTCAAGTCTCCCATGGCGTGCCTGTGCTGTGCAGTGTGCTTCTGCTATTGCTCACGCTCGCCATCTATAGCCAAACGGGGCGTTATCAGGATTGGGATACAGGCAAGCTCGATGAAAACATTGACTATTTAGTGGCTGCCGACATCACCAAAGCCCTGCGCCTCGTGGATGAACAACCGCAAAACCCGTTGGCATTACAGGCGCTTGCCGAGGCTTACAGCGCGGGTGGCTTATATGCCGATGCGGTGCTGACCCTAGACCAACTGCTCGCATTGGTGGGGGAGGATGCTGAGGTGCTCGGCGCTAAGGCAAATGCCCTCTATTACCGCGATGGTCGGCAAATGACCGCAGAGACCCAAGCACTGATTGCACAGATCTTGGCGCTTGCGCCCTTTGAGCCGCAGACGCGGATGCTACAGGCCAACGACGCCTATCTTCATGGGCGCTACCAAGAGGCGATAGACCATTGGCAAGCATTACTGGCGCAGCCAAGGGCAGAAATTAATCGTGAGGCCCTGTTAAACGCCATCGGCAAGGCCCAAAGCAAATTGAATGAAAGTGGATATTAATCAAGTCGCTAGCCATTTTCAGGCATGTTGGAACGATAACGATATAAATAAAAGCGTCGGTATAAAACCGATAGATGGAGGATGTTGTGAGTGAAAATATAGAGAGACGGAGGTTCCTTAAAAGCGCTGGCATGTGCTCTTTGATGTTAACGCCTTTAGCCGGGTGTTCGGTCAAAGAAGAGTCCGACGGCGCCCATAAGCCCCATTACGTCATGGTCTTTGACCAAAACAAGTGTGTCGGCTGTGGCGACTGTAAAACCGCCTGTAATCAAGCCAACCAGTTGCCCGAAGGCAAGTCACGGGTGCTGCTCGAGCAGCAGAGTGGCCGTGTCGAAGGTCAGCCTTGTCCGCACTGCGGCAAGATGAGCTGTGACTGTGAACGTAAGTTTGTGCGGGTTTCCTGCCAGCAATGCAAGAACGCCCCCTGTGTCACAGTTTGTCCGACTGGCGCGGCGCACCGCGACGCGAAAACGGGCATTGTGACTATGGATGCGAGCAAATGCGCCGGCTGTAAATACTGCATTGGTGCTTGTCCTTACAATGCCCGTTACATCAACAGCGATACGGATGTGGCCGATAACTGCGATTTCTGTTTGAACAGCAAGTTAGCTAAGGGCGAATTACCCGCCTGTGTGCAGAGCTGTAAATACGATGCGCTGATCTTCGGTGATGCCAACGATCCTCAATCCTACGTAAGCAAACTCTTAGCGGTAAAAGACTCAGTGCGCATTAAGCCGCAGTTTGGCACCGAGCCGAGCTTACGTTACATACCAATCGTCAAACTGGGAGTGTAAATATGGATACCAGTATGGAATTTACCTTAGGCCTCTCCCAAGGCGTCGCTTGGCCTTGGCCGATTGCGGTGTATTTGTTCTTCGCGGGCATCTCGGGCGGGGCGTTAACCATTGCGCTGGCGCTGCGGTTTTACTTAGGTCAGGTTGAAAATACCGCCTTCTTAAAAGCGGCGACCCTGCTGTCGTTTGTCACTATCAGTTTAGGGATGTTGTGTCTGGTGCTCGACCTGACTAACCCCTTATTCTTCTGGCGAATTTTGGTGTTCTACAACTTAAATTCTGTGATGTCGATTGGTGTGATTGCCCTGTCGGTGTATATCCCGTTAGTGGCTGTGGTCGCGCTATTGGCCCTCGAAAAAGAGCTGATGGCCATCCCGCAATTGCAGTTCCTCGGCCCCATCATCACTAAGTTGAAGGGCTTTAGACGCCCGATGGAAGCACTGGTGTTATTACTGGCGTTATCCGTCTGTGCTTACACCGGCTTCTTAATCTCCGCCTTGATCCGCTTCCCGCTGATCAACACCTCGGTATTGCCTGCACTGTTTATTGCCTCAGGGCTTTCAGCGGGCGGCGCCTCGGCCAAAATGCTGGCGGTGTGGTTGTTTAAAGAGCCTTTACACAGCGGTGAGATGAAGATCCTACACGGCGCCGAGTGGCCGATTATGTTCGCCGAAGCCCTGTTTATTTTTATGATCGCCACCGCGCTGTTAACCGGTAATGCCGGGGGCCAGTTTGCCTTTGCCGCCTTCCAAGAAGGGATCTGGGCAAGCGTATTCTGGATTGGTGTGGTCGGTATCGGTTTTGGTGCGCCGCTGCTCCTTAACTTCGCCACGGGTAAGCATTTTAGCCATTCGGCCAAAGCGTTTTATATGTCGGGCATGTGTGCGGTAGTGGGCATGATGTGCCTGCGACTCTTCATCCTGTTGGCGGGGCAAAACTACGCGATTTAATCCAGAGCTAAGGCCAAGAGCCTGAGCTAAGAACCATTTTTGTATCAACCCTCGTCGCAAGAGGTCTGTCCCTGCAAGGTGCCTTGGCGAGGCGTTGATATTTTTTAAGGAATAACAGGATGAAAAAGTACTTAAGTTTGCTACTACTCGCTCCTTTGTTATTGGGCTGCAATAAGAGTGAAGCCACTGATCATCAACATAAAGCCGAGATGATCCACGAGCATGACCGTTGCCATCTCTGCGGCATGGTGATCACTAAATACCCTGGGCCTAAGGGACAAGTGCATTTGAAGGCAGAGAAGATGGTGCCTAAGTTTTGCTCCAGCCGCGATATGTTTAACTTTGCCCTACAGCCAGTACATGATGGTGCATGACGCCGCATCGACCGACTGGGAGCAACCAGACGATGGCGCCTTTATCGATGCCGCCAGCGCGTTTTATGTCTACGGCACCAGTAAAAAAGCCGTGATGGGGCCTGCTGTAGCGCCTTTTAGCACCAAAGCCGCCGCCGAGGCCTTTGCTCAAGAATACGGTGGCCGCGTGCTTCGTTTCGATGAGATCACCCTCGAATTACTGGCCGGCGATAAATAGGCGATTGCTATGTGGCGCAGCTTGCTGCTCGGTTGGCTCTGTAGCTTATCCCTTGTTGGGTTGGCGCAGGAGTTTAGGGTCACAGATACTGCGGCTTTGACCCAAGCCCTCGCGCGGGCGCAGGATGGCGACACTGTTGTGCTCGCCACCGCCGTTTACGAAGGTAATTTTAGTGTCAGCCGCACGATTCATCTTAAGGGCGAAGCGGGTGCAACCCTAGATGCCTTGCGTCAAGGTAGCGCCTTAACCATTGCTGCGCCCAAGGTGATAGTCGAAGGGCTGAATATCCGTCACTGGGGGCGGGATCTTTATTACCAGAATGCGGGGATCTTGCTGCAACCCGGGGCTGACGAAGTGCTCATTAAGGGCAATCGGCTGGTGGGTGATGGCTTTGGTATCTATGGCGAGCAGCTGAGTGCACCCCGCATTAGGGAAAACAGTATCAGCGGTAATGGCGCCATTTATGTTTTGGATAGGGGCGATGGCGTCTTCCTCAAGCATGTGAGCGCGCCGCAAGTGCAAGATAACCATTTTATTTTTGTCCGCGATGGTGTGTATCTCGAGTCGGTGACAGACAGCCAAATCCACCATAATCAATTCGCTAAGCTGCAATACGGCATCCATTACATGTACACCCGAGGCGATGAAGCCTCAAACAATCAAGCCATTAGCGTCGATGGCGGTTATGCCTTGATGAACTCGCAGCACATCTTTCTACACCACAACAAGGTCAGCCAAGCACGGGACTTTGGCATTCTGCTCAATATCACAAACGATGCCCATGTTCAGGCAAATGTCGCGACAGAGGTGGTCAATCCCCAAGGTTCAGTGGAGCTTGGCAATGAGGGCAAGGGCATTTTTATCTACGCCGCGCAGAATAATCGCATCGAGGCGAATGAGTTTAGCCATAGCGATACAGGGATCAGCATGGCCATGGGCGGCGAAGCAAACCGCCTCTGGCATAACCGCATTGTCGCCAACCAAACCCAAGTCAAATACGTTGGCGAGGCGCAACTCGAGTGGAGTTATCAGGGGCAGGGCAATTACTGGTCCGAATATCAGGGTTGGGACACGAATGGCGATGGCGTCGGGGATATAGTCCATCGGCCCAACGACAGCTTAGACAAACTCTTTTGGCTCTATCCCGAGGCAAAACTCCTGATGGAAAGCCCTGTGGTCTTACTGCTGCGTTGGGTGGAGCGGCAGTTTCAGCCAACGGCTGCAAGTGGTGTGAGTGACAGCTTTCCCTTAATGGGATGGAAAACCGAGGGAGATGGGCAATGAGCCATTTTAGCAATGATGCAAGGCATAAACAGGCGCTTACCTTGATGAAAAACGAGGCTTCATCCCAAGGACAAGTGGCGATTAAGGCCATTGGGCTTTGCAAGCGTTATGCGACGTTTGAGGCGCTCACGGATCTTCATTTTGAACTGCACGCCGGCCAAACTTTAGCGCTACTCGGCCACAATGGCGCGGGTAAATCGACCCTGATTAAAATGATCTTAGGGCTTGTCTCCCCAAGCCAGGGCGAGCTATTTGTGCAGGGACAACCTCTGCATACCAAGCGAGCCAACGCCAATCTGTCATTAGGCTATTTACCTGAAAATGTAAGCTTTTATGACAATATGACGGCGCAGGAAATCTTAAGCTATTTTGCCAAACTTAAGGGGGTAGCCCCCAAGCGCGTATCCATTTTGCTGGAAGAATTTGGCCTGATGGCCGCTAAGGATAAACGCCTAAGCACCTTTTCCAAGGGCATGCGTCAACGTTTGGGATTAGCTCAGGCGGTATTGGCCGATCCTAAGGTGCTGCTATTGGATGAACCGACTGTGGGCTTAGACCCGCTCGCATCGGCATTTTTATATCAGAAAATGGCGCAACTGAAGGCGCAGGGTTGCGCCATCATTATCAGTACCCACGAGTTAGGATTAGTGCAAGATCAAATGGATAGTGCGCTGATCTTAGGCCAAGGTCGGCTGCTCGCCGCAGGTGATTTATCGCAGCTTAGGGCAATCAGCGCGCTGCCAAGTCAGCTTGAGTTGCACCGCGTTTCGCCTTGGCAATATCAGCAGCTAATGGCTCTGCCACTGTTCGCCTCACTGCGGAATCACTCAAGCGCAAACAGAGTGTGCTTTAGTGTGCCCGATGCGCTTAAGCCCAAGGTTATCGAGCAATTACATCTCCTTAAAATCCATGAGTTTTCCATTGCGCCACCGAGCTTGCAGGATATTTTCCATCACTTTATGGCAGGGCTGAATCGCCCTAATGCGTCAACCGTGCGCTCGGCGGTTGAAGACGAGCAAGATCAAAGGGAGTTAGTGGCATGAGTCAGATAAGTATCGAGCAAGGAAATGCCCAATATTGCCCTCCACGGGCGCTAACACTGATTCAAGCCGTTGCTGTGAAAGAGTTTAAGGACAATTTACGCAACCGTTGGCTAGGTTTGATGGCGGGTATCTTGTTGATTTTGTCCCTGTGCGTGAGCTTTATGGGCAGCGCCGTGTCGGGCACTGTAGTGCTGCTCGAGAGCGCACAAATCTTCTCGGGCTTAGTCACGCTCGCGGTGTTTATCTTGCCCTTGGGCGCGATTTTACTCAGCTACGACAGCTTTGTTGGTGAGCGCGAGTCGGGCACGCTATTGCTGCTACTCACTTATCCCTTGGCCCGTTGGCACTTGGTATGTGGCAAGTTACTTGGCCATGCCTATGTGATGATTGCAGCCTGTATGATGGGGTTTGGCGCGACAGCATTGTTACTGCTTACCTTTGTTGAAAATCAATCTAGACACGCCTTAATTATCGGTTTTATCCACTTGATTAGCAGCGGTATTTTGCTGTCGCTGGTGTTTGTGCTTTTGGGTTATTGCGTGAGTCTGTGTGTTCGCGAAAAGGCCAAAGCCCTAGGCATATTACTGCTGCTGTGGTTTGTGCTGGTCTTAGTCTATGACTTAGTGCTACTCACGGCGCTGGTGAGTCTGGCGGAAGTGTTCAATCGCCAGCTATTTAACCTATTGATTTTAATTAATCCTACCGATCTTTTCCGTGCCTTGAACCTGCTGGCCAATCCCGCCGATACCCTGTCGGCTAAGAGTAGTCTCGCCCTGATTGCCCAAACGGGGATGGGGCCTGTGCTGATGTACGCAATGCTGGCGGCTTGGATAGGGCTGTTAGGATTACTAGCCTGCTGGATTTTTGCGAGGCAAGAGGTTTAGTTTTTTCTGCATTAGTTTAAATTTATGCTTTATAAACAATGGGTAAACTGAGTATAGGGTCACAGTATTTTATGTTGTTAAGAAGTAAAATAAACCCTCTTGATTTAGTAGCTAGGAATCACGGTTGCTCTCGGGTGAGACTGAGTTTCACTGTGTTTGCCCGTTGTTAGCGCAATCATAGTCTATTGTGTTGGCTTAGTTTGGGCGCTTAACATGCATAAAATCACTTCATACCTAATGTTAGATGAACAGGCCAAAGAGCTTGTTGACCATGTTCATGGAACCCAGATCGGCCTGACTTTTTCAGAAACCGCCGTACTTGTATTGCTGTTATCTGCCCCGAACGCCATTTTTACCAAGGAAGAATTGCTGCAAGTCGGCTGGCCAGAACGTGTGGTCGCGCCTACCTCATTAACCCAGTGCATCAGTACCTTACGTAAAAAGTTAGAGCCTTATACCGAAGTGCAGCTCAAAACGGTGGCGCGCCGCGGTTATCAGTTGCATGTGTCCGAACAGTCCCATGTGAAGATGTTGGCGATTAACGACGCCGATGCGATCCGCGATGCCATTGTCGGTGTCTCGGCGTGGACGAAACTGGCAGGCATCGTCATGCTGGGGTTAATCCTTATCTCTGTGTGGTACTGGAGCGATCACCATGCCGTGGTCAAACAGGTCGCAAAATGGAACGCCGATAAATATATCAGCCTCAATATTGGCGGCACCTTGGGCACGGCACAGGTGCTGTATATCGACGATGAAGAACATTTACATCCCTCGTGGTGGCAAAAGCATCTAGCGCCAGAAGGTAACCATATCAGCGGCTTGCCTTATTTCAGCGCCTTCGCCGCAACGGATGGTAAAAACTATTCGATGGCTATTTGCCCCTCGCTCGATGCCAAGGATTGTAACGGCAAGGGCATCATCAATATCACCTCGATTGATGCAACGCCGGCGGGCCTTAACATGGCCGAGTTTATCCCGCTGAGTAAGACGATGGAGGAGCGTATTCGCTACAACCGCATCGTGCTGCCGATTGATGATAAGGGGGCGGGGGAGCTGCTGGAGCATAACTACCACGCGGATATCTATTTTCCAGTGGCGGGCGAGCTGCTGGTGCGCACGGATCTCAGCATGTCGCTGGTGTACGAAGGGGAGAATCGGGGTAAGTTTTACTCCACCTCCTGCATTACCGATCAGGACTGTTTAACCACGCCGATTAAGTACACTATCCGTGGGGAGTTTGAGCAGTATCAAACGCAAATTGATGATCTGAATGTGGATGTATTCCATGTCAAAGTGTCGCAAAAGGAGCTCACCAAACCCGATGAGGTGAGTGGCTCTGCCATGCAGTTTTACCGCGCGATCCGTAAGCACGATATTCGCGATGAAGATCTGTTTTACTATCGGGTTTATCAAAATAAGGGCACTGCGGTGTGGATAGTTCCACAGATGGGGCAATTGCTGGCCTGGACCCAGTACACTCAAGTCAAACTCTAACCTAGTGTGTTATGCAAACAGCCGATAGCCATCGGCTGTTTGGCTTTTAGCTAGCAGCATCTGTTTGCCAGAAATGTCTCTTTGCAGATATATAGAGTGTATTAAAGACTTTGCATTAACTTTCTATCATAAAGCGTGAGTTTCTTTTACATCCCACCATATCGCCAGTTACACTGCCTCGCCATGCTGGAAAGCATTCGAATAGCCAAAATACCAAAAATACAAGAATAACAACGGAAGGAGTCTCTCATGTCGGACCGCCTGATCCCCGCCATATTACTGTCGACGACAGTACTGACAGGGTTAACTGCCTGTGGTGATAACACCAAGGAAACCGCCGCTGCCGCCAGCGACAATGCAGCAAAAGTACAAACCAGCGCAGCGCCTGCTGCCAGCCAACCCGCCACGCCGATTGGCATTAACCTCGCGGCCATGTCGCCCAAGGTTAAACCCGGCGATGATTTTTATACCTACGCCAATGGCGAGTGGATGAAAACCACAGAGATCCCCGCCGATCGCTCAAGCACGGGTGCTTTTTTAGTGGCTTTTCAAGAGACTGAAAAGCATAAAACCAGCCTGATCGCCGACTTAGTCAAGGCCGAACACGCCGCAGGTAGCGATGATGCGCGCATTGCCGATTTCTACAAGGCTTACACTAACACTGCGGCAATCGATGCTGCGGGCATGAAGCCAATGGAAGCCGATTTAGCCAGTTATCAAGCCATTGCGGACAAACACGCCCTGTCGGCGGCGCTCGGTGCTAACCTGCGTGCCGATGTGGATCCACTCAATGCCACCGACTTTTTCACCGAAAACCTCTTCGGGATTTTCGTGACTCAAGGTCTGGCGACGCCGGGTGAAGTGCTGCCTTATATTCTGCAAGGCGGTTTAGGGTTGCCCGAGCGCGAATATTATCTGTCGGACGACCCTAAAATGGTCGAAATCCGCACCGCTTACCGTGCCTATATCGAGACCCTGCTGACCGATGCGGGCATCAGCGATGCATCGGCTCGTGCAGATCGCATTTTTGCCCTCGAACATAAAATTGCTAGCGCCCACGCCAGCCGTGAAGACAGTGAAGATTTCACTAAGGCATCGGGTGTGTGGAGCCGTGCCGACTTCGACGCTAAAGCCCCGGGTATCGACTGGACTGCCTTTTTAGATGCCGCCCAGCTTGGCAAGCAAGACAGATTTGCCGCCTACCACGCCAGTGCCATTACTGGGCTGTCGGCGCTGGTGGCCTCTGAGCCGCTGGATGCGTGGAAAGACTGGTTGGTGTTCCACCATATCAATAGCCACGCCGATGTATTGCCCTCGGCTATCGATAACGCCTCTTTTGCCTTTAACGGCACTAAGCTGTCGGGCACCCCTGAGCAGCGCAGCCGCGATAAACGCGCCTTGAGTGCCTTGGATGAATACCTAGGTGATGCCGTAGGCCGCGCCTATGCCGAGCATTATTTCCCAGCTTCGGCCAAGGCCGAAGTCAGCACTATGGTGGATAACATCGTCAGTGCCTTTGGTAAGCGTGTCGAAAAACTCGAGTGGATGGACCCTTCCACCAAGCAGGAAGCCCTAGCTAAGGTTGCGACCATTGCCGTTGGCGTGGGTTATCCCGATAAATGGCGTAATTACGATGCCTATGCGGTATCACCAACCAATGCCTATGCCAATGCTATCAATGGTGAAAGGGTGGAATACGCCCATCAACTCGCCAAAATTGGTAAGCCAATGGACAAGGGCGAGTGGTGGATGACGCCGCAAGTGGTTAACGCGGTTAACCTGCCGGTGCAGAACGCGCTTAACTTCCCTGCGGGGATTTTGCAGCCACCATTCTTCGATGCTAAGGCCGATGCCGCCTATAACTATGGCGCGATTGGCGCTGTGATTGGCCATGAGATCAGCCATAGCTTCGATAACAATGGTGCGGCGTTCGACTCGACTGGCGCTATGCGTAACTGGTGGACGCCAGCGGACTTTGCTCAGTTTGCTAAGCAGGGTGAGGCATTGGCGAAACAGTTTGATGCCTATGCACCATTCCCAGATCTGCATGTAAACGGCAAGCTGACCCTAGGTGAAAACATTGCCGACGTGGCGGGCTTAGCGGCCGCGCTCGATGCCTACCATGCCTCACTTAACGGTAAGCCTGCACCGGTTATCGATGGCTTTACTGGCGACCAACGCTTCTTTATCGGCTTCGCGCAAACTTGGGCGACTAAGATGCGTGACGAAGCCCTACGTGCCCGCGTGGCGACCGATGGCCATGCCCCTGGCATGTACCGCGCGCTGACCGTGCGTAACTTAGACGCTTGGTACACAGCCTTCGATGTGAAGCCCGGCGACAAGCTGTACTTAGCCCCAGAGGATCGCGTGAAGATCTGGTAAGTTAAGTCGATAAAAAGGGAACCCTAGGGTTCCCTTTTTTGTTAGCGATTTTGCAGTCGATTGTAGTCCAGCCAACCGCTTTCAATCGGATGACTGTCGAAAAAGGCTTGGTTGAGTTTGTCACTAAAGGCCCAGAACCGCGGATCGGTACGGCGCACCGCCGCCAAATCCAATAACGCCTCGTAGTCTTTTTCGGTTTGCATGCCTTCGACCTTAGCCACGACTTTGGCTAAGTCCTGCTCCTTGATATGCCAGAAGGCTTCGGGGTAACTGCCCAAAAGCCCGCGCACTAGCGTGACATCATCCTTAGCGGGCTCGCGGTTGCTTTCCTCATTGAATAGGCTCGAAATATTCCGATGGGCACTGTTACGCACTAAGGTGAAGATTTCCGCTTTGCCTGGGGTTTGCGGCTCAATCATGATCATCGTCAGCTCGGGCAAAAGAGTCGCTTGCGTACCTTTGACTCGCCCTAGCGCCTGCAACAAAGCCTTGCTATTGGGTTGCAACTGACTGAGAGCGATTTGATAACGTTGGGGCTGAACCTCGCCGACCTTAGCGGCCAACTTTTGGTAGAGCTCGGCCTTAAGATCGTCCGTGTAGTAGAGCACGCCTGTGGGTTGATTGAAGGTATTAATGTCCCCCGCGATAAAGGCGGTCAGCTGGGTACCTGCATCCTGATACCAATCCTTAAACTGCTTACGGCGCTCCTCTTGGGGCAACAAGGTCAAGAAGTTAGACTCGCCCTCCATGCGTAAAAAATCCATATACAGGCGAGTGAGCAGCTGGTGGCCATAGTTACCATACACATCGAAACCCGCGACCAAGAGATAGTGAATGCGCTCCAGCAGGGCATAGTCGATCACCCAAGCCGTTTTGGGGGATTCTCCCACTAACCCTTTGACCACAGTGGCATTATCGAAATGTCTAAATACCGTCAGGCTGGCATTGTCATTATTGCCGTTGCCATCCCATAGACCGTCGATGGTGAGGTGACGACCATTTTTAAACTTATGATTTAAAAACTGATTTCGCGCCCGCATATACTCGCCCTGTTTGGCGGCGTATTTCACCCAGGTCACGGCAAGGGCGGTACTTTCCTCCTCGGCGGGCATGCGTAGGTTCTCGATTTGGCCCTGATAGAAATCGGTAAAGTCGCTATCGTCCATATATTCTGGGGTGACAAAGTAGACCCAAAATCTATCGTTGATCACATTGAGGGCGACCTGACCACGGCAAACTGGTCCCTTGATAAAGCCCATAATGGTGTCTTGAGCGCGGGTAAGCATAAAGCGATAACGCGAGCCTGCGGGCAGCTGAATAAAGGCCTCGAAGGGATTGGCCGCCACGCTAGGTTTATAGCTAGGCAGCGAGCTGACTTGGTATTTAGCATCGATAAACCACTTCTGCCAGTTTTGCAGCACAGTGTTATTTAAGGTGTAGGGAATATGGGTTTTATCGACGATCGTGGCGCGATAGGGCTGAAAGCGGTAATACACCCGCGACACTTGCGGATCGTCGAAGGGGCGACGACTGGCAATCAGATCAATCGGTTTGCCCGGCGGCGTGCGTGAGCGCACTAACTCGAAGTAAGCCGCGGGAGCATCGGCTGCGGTTAATGACTCAAAATACAGGTGAAAGGCAAATAAGTGCTCGTAAATATAACGGGCGCTCAGTTGCGCCTTGAGGCTGTCGGCATTTAAGAACTGCTCCCAGCGGGCAATTTCTTGATTAAACTCGGCGCTGAGCGCGGGTGGCGTCGGCAACACTGCGCCCTGTTCGAGCCATTGCATCAATACCTTATGTTCCTGCTGATTGAGCGCATGCAAGCCGTAGGGCATGCCCGCAAGCGGTTGGTATTGCTCGTATTTGTCCATTTCCTCAATGCTGGCGCATTGCTGAACCCGATCGAGGCTAAAGTCGAAACTTTTATCGAGCAGTTTAGTGTCCGGTAGGGGATGGGCCTGTTTTAGCGTTAGCATCCGCGCCAGCACTGAGGCCTGAGTATTGGCCTGTGGGGTCTGGGCGCGCTCATTGAGCACGGGATAAAAACCGCGTTCGCGCCAAGCTTCAGGCGTGTGGGCATCGACAAATAACCGATTTGGTGTTGCCGCCATCAAGCGGGTGCCCTGATAGACTTTTTCCTTGTTCGCGCCCCGTTCAATCCCCTCACTGGAAGTCATTTTAAGTTGGCAGGGCGCATCGTAACAGGCATGGCAAACCACGCAGCGACCGTTGATGATAGGTTCAACAGCCGAATGATAAGTCTTTGTTTGTGCTGTGAGTTCACTCTGGATTGGCTGATTATCGGCCCGCGTCAGCGGCGAGCTTTTACCGTAAAGATTATCAAAATCCACTTGAGCGACGCTGGCACAACCCGTGACCGCTAACACTAGGGCCAATAGCCAACGTTTCCAGACTGCATTTATCGGATTCATATCCACTCCTTTGCCCGACTGATGAGCTTTATCCATGCCTAATCTGCAACACTCTAGCAGAATAGTCTGAACAAGTTGAATTTACGGCGTATTTTTATGTTTTTTCTAGAATTATCGCCGTCGCCAACAAAATCTAAAATGTTTAATTTGTGTTTTGCGCAGGTTACATAATGGTACGCATTTTTTTGCAGAGTTTTGTTATATCTAGTAGCGCACCTCTGTGCGCAAAAAAATAACTATATAATTCTGAAGGAAATGCTATGAACAATCAGCAGTTCAAACGTACCGCTATCGCGAGCCTGACTGCGCTCTATGTTAGCGGTGCTTGTACGTTTGCATTGGCCGACCCCGGAATGGAGAAGGTTGCAGGGAGCAGTTTTTATACTCCCACTTTCACCGCCGAAGATGTCTTAAAAGTGACCAATGAGCGCAAGGCTGAGTTAAGTGGTGACATTTATGTCGGCACGCCCGGACAGCTCAACCGCGTTAAAAAAGCCCGTTCCCCACAAGAGATTTTCCAGCCTGAAGCCAATTCACAGGGCGTGCAGACCTACATAGTGCAGTTAGAGGCCGAACCTCTGGCGACCTACGAGGGTGATATCCCTGGGTTCGCAGCGACTAAGGCGCCGGTTAACCGTTCTATTATCGCTAAGGGCCGTGTCAGCGTAAACACGGCGGCGGCTCAGTCCTATAAGAGTTTCTTGTTAGGCAAACAGGACAAGTTTGTTTCGAGTGTACGTCAAGCGGGCGTTAACCTGAAAATCAACAAGCAATTCACTATTGCCAGCAACGCCTTAGTCGTTGAGATGACGCAGGAAGATGCGATTCGCATGTCGCATCAGGCTGGCGTGAAGCGTATTTCCCCTAACCGTATTTTTGAACTGCGCACCGACCGCGGCCCAGAGTTCATTGGTGCCGACCAAATGTGGCAAGGTACTGCAACGCAAGGCGGTTTGCCCGTGAAGGGTGAAGGCATGGTCGTCGGTATTATCGATACCGGTATCAACACCGACCATGTCGCCTTTGCCGATGATGAAGAATATGCACGCTTAAACCCATACAAAGGTCAGGCGATCGGCGATTGTGGCGCCTTCCCTGAGCTGTGTAACAACAAGTTAGTGGGCCTGCATTCTTACCCTGAAATCACCGATGTGTATGCCGCCCCTGAGTTCCAAACTTCTAGTGGCGCGAAAAAGCGTATTCGCCCTGCCAACGCAGAGGACTACGCTGGCCATGGCTCTCACACGGCGAGTACCGTTGCGGGTAACACTTTAAAAGATACACCACTGCAAGGTTTTACCGGCGATAAGGTCAGTGATGGTGTGGATGTACCTTTCACCTTCCCTCAGACCAGTGGTGTCGCCCCACGCGCGCACATTATTGCCTACCAAGTTTGCTGGCCAGGCACCAGTGGCGACCCTTATGCGGGTTGTCCTGAGTCGGCCATCTTATCGGCTTTTGAAGATGCGATTGCCGATGGTGTCGATGCGATTAACTTCTCTATCGGCGGCGCGGAGAACATGCCTTGGGGTGACCCAATGGAGCTGGCTTTCTTATCGGCCCGTGAAGCGGGTATTTCAGTGGCCGCTGCGGCGGGTAACAGCGGCGCCTATTGGACGGCTGACCACTCATCACCTTGGGTTACCACAGTCGGTGCAACCACCCATGACCGTAAGCTAAAGGCGGGTATTAAGAGCCTCACAGGCTTCGAAGGCACGGGTAAACCAACGACGGCGATTCAAGGGACTAGCTTCTCTGGCGCGATTACCGGTGAAGTGGTGTTGGCGGAGAAATATGCCGATCCTAACACCAAAGATAGCTACACGGCGGCAAGCTGTAACGTGCCTTTCCCTGCGGGCACCTTTACATCGGATCAAATCGTCGTTTGTGAGCGTGGTGATATTGCCCGTATCGAAAAAGCGAAAAACGTGGCAGCAGGCGGCGCTGGTGGCGTGATCCTGCAAAATATGAGCTCTTCAGTGGATAACCTCGAAGCGGATATGTACGTGATCCCGGGTATCCAAGTGAAGTATGCCGATCGCCTTAAGATCCGTAACTGGGTACTGAAAAACCCAGGTACTGCGCGCGCGACCATTACCGACTTTACTAACGAGTACAGCTTCGACGCGTCAGCGGGCAATAACCTAGCGACATTCAGCTCCCTAGGCCCAAGTAAAACCAACAACACCTTAGTGCCAGATTTAACGGCGCCGGGTGTGGATATTTATGCGGCCAACGCCGACGATCAGCCATTTACCAATAACCCATCTGCGTCTGACTGGACCTTTATGAGCGGTACCTCAATGGCCGCGCCGCACGTTACTGGTGCGATGACGCTATTGACCCAGTTACACCCAGATTGGACTCCTGCTGAAATCCAATCTGCACTCATGCTGACCGCAGGTCCTGTGGTATTGAATACCGGTTATGAGTTAGTTGAACCTTACTACAACTTTATGGCGGGTGCGGGTGCGATCAACGTGGCGCGCGCAGCGGATACGGGATTAGTGATGGATGAAACCATCGACAACTACCGTAATGCCGATCCGACCAATGGCGGTGTAGTGAACTGGTTGAACTTGCCTTCTATGGTGGAAATGGAATGCGAGAAAACCTGTAGCTGGATGCGTACCGTTAAGGCGACCCGTGATGGCACTTGGACAGTCGAAGGTGTTGGTAAGGAAGAAGGTTTTGAGGTTTCTGTATCGCCGGCGTCCTTCAGCCTGAAGGCGGGTGAATCGCAAAGCATTATTATCACTGCGAAAACGCCAAATCTTATCGAACATAAGGTGGAGCCAACAGATGCTTCGGCGCCTTGGAGCGAAGTGCTCAATAAGAATGCTTTCTTCAATGGCCAAGTGTTACTGAAAGAAATCAATGGCAGCTCACCGGATGTGCATATGCCAGTGGTAGTGGCGAGCGTTGCCGATCAGTTACCTGTCGCGCACCGTTTTGAAATCACTCGCGATCAAGGCACTGAGTCTTTGGTGGTGAACACTGATTCCTACAGCCAACTGACCCCACGTTTCTATGGCCCAGTGAAGCCAGAGATCAGCTCAAATAAATTAACCGCAGTGAGCGCGATCTTAAGCAAAGCGAACATAGACAAGGGTTGGGATATTCGCCCTGTGGTGGTGCCTGAAGGCACTAAACGCTTCGTGGTAGAAGTTCAAAAGGCAGAGTTTGTCTCGACGCTGGAAAACTTGAACCCACGCTATACCGAGATGCACCCCTTTATCATGGTGGGTCTAGATAAGAACGGCAGCAATACCTTCGTACCAGAGGGCGATAACCCAACGAGTTCTGCGATTCGTGCGGAATATATCGATGAGTTAATGTGTATTTCGAGCAGTCAGTCTGAGCATAACTACTGTAGCTTTGAGAATCCAACCCCAGGTACTTACTGGGTAGCCACCGCCATGGCCTATGGTGCGGGTCAAGGCGATGTTGCTGTTGAAACTGGCTATGCCCTAGTGATGGAAAACGATGACAAGGGCTACCTGAACATGTCAGGCCCGGCATCCCACGACGGTAATGGTAACTATGAGATTGGTCTTCACTGGAACATTCCTGAAACCAAAGCTGGCGATGTTTACTACGGTGGTTTCGACCTTGGCAATATGCCAGGTGCCGAAGGCACATTAGGCTTTACCGCGCTGGATATTCGTCGTGCCGACGATGCGGTAACTTGGTCTGTGAGCCAAGACAAGGCCCGTAGCATGGATGTCATCGACGTTAAGCTCAACATTGCGCCTAACTTAGAGACACAGGATCGTAACTACAAGTTCGAGATGAAGCTGCCGGAAGGTATGCGTCTCGCGACGGGAACGATCAAAACCAATAACGATGATGTGACCAAAGCGATCGTTGCCGATGAGCACAACCTAACCCTGAGTGGTTTACAGTTGTCGACACGCAACGTTGGACGTGAGTACAAGGTCAGCACCAGCTTAACCGATAAGATGTGCCATACACCGCTGATCGATGAATATTCGAAAGGCGGCTATATCGACCTGTGGGGCGAGTTCCGCATCCAGCCTAACGCAGACTGGTTTGTCGGTGACTTTAACAACGCATTCGATGTGCCTATCAATTGGCTGTTCTACAAACAAAACGCCAAGTTTGAAGTCTACAACCAACCTAACGCGGGCTACATGCGTATGCATACCGTGGGGGCGTTGCAGTTCAACACAGGTTATTGGTACATGTCACAACACCGTGGCCCAGGATTCTTGAACGAAGCCTTGGCACCATTCTGGCGTGGCACTTTCACCAGCAAGTATCGTCGCGATCCTTCTGAGCCATGGGGTTTAACCATTGCGACTCAGTATGCTGAAGACCGTCCAGATTTGGGTGATCTACTGTTCCTCGAGTTCGACAATGTTACCGACAGTAAAACGGGTGAAGAGTTTGACTTTGAAACCATTTTACGCAGCGGTATCGACGATCGTCCTGGCCAATACGAAATCATTTACGCCTATAGCAACTTAGGTGCAAATGTGGCGAAAGGCGCGGTATTTGTGGAAGGGTTTGACTCTCCATGGTCACGAACCGTAGGTCCAAAAAATGGCAACCTCTACGAAGTCTTAGGTTTCGATGACTTAGACGAAAAACTGCAAAACGATCTGGTGGTCTGTTATGACTATGTGGGTCCTGAGCAGAGCCGTATGGAAGTCAGCTTTAAAGTAGCCGTTCAACCGGAAGCTACGGGCAAGACGCTGAATGTTGAGCTGAACTACGACCTAGAAGGCGCAGCACCTACCACGTTAGTGCATACAGTGAATGTGAATGGCAATATCAAGTTAGCGCCAATTGCTAACCAAGTCGTGGCCGAAAACACCCGTCTCGAAGGACTGAGTGTATCCTATGTGGATGCGAACAAGGTTCCGAACACGGTTGAAGTCACGGGCGAGCACATTAGTGCCGAGATCAAAGGTAGTCAGTTTACCCTGATCCCAGAAGCGAACTTCCACGGTGACACCTTAGTCACAGTGACTGTGCGTGATAACGAAATCAGCTCCGATGCCGCCAGCACTAGCTTTATGCTGACGGTAGAGTCTGATGGTGTTGAACCTACGCCAGTCACCCCAGTGACTCCTGAGACCCCAGAGCCAGAATCTAGCTCAGGCGGTGCCTTAGGATGGAGCTTACTCAGCTTGCTTTCTATGGCATTTATTCGCCGCGCTAAAAAAGCCACTCGTGCTTAATTAGCTTCATTCTCCAGTCAAAAAGAGGGACGCATGTCCCTCTTTTTATTGGGTTAATATCTTCCTGTTATTCGACCTGTTCACGGGTTAAGATGAATGACATGCGTGAATGCTAAGCTTTATTGGGCACAAATCGATAAGGGAAGAAGATGACTACAGAACGCTATTTTTACGAGCCGAACAAGGGACATGGACTATCGCACGACCCCTTAAATGCGATTGTCGCCCCTAGACCCATAGGCTGGATCTCCTCGCGCAGTGCCCTGGGGCAACGCAATCTCGCGCCTTATAGTTTTTTCAATTGTTTCAACTACAAACCACCGATCATTGGCTTTGCCAGCACGGGCTGGAAGGACAGTGTCGCCAATATCGTCGACAGCGGCGAGTTCGTCTGGAACCTCACCACCCGCAGCCTTGCCGAGAAAATGAATCAAACATCCGCCATGCTGCCCCGCGGGGAGGACGAGTTTGCCTTTGCCGGACTCACCCCCAAGGCGGGTACTATCGTCCAAGCCGAACTGGTGGCCGAAAGTCCGGTAAACTTTGAATGTAAGCTGTCTCAATGTATTCAATTAACTGCCGCCAATGGGGACAAGATTGATACTTGGCTCGTCTTAGGTGAAGTCGTTGCCGTGCATATCGCCAAGCATTTGCTCAATAGTGAAGGTGTGTATCAAACGGCCCTCGCCGAACCCGTGCTGCGCGCTGGCGGCCCATCCGCCTACTATGGGATCTCCGAAGATCTGCGTTTCGATCTACATAGACCACAAGTGTAGGTGGTGGTACTCAAACTTCGTTTGAGTTTTTGACTTATTAGTTTTGGTATCTCATGGCAGAGCAATTCATGATTTAAGCTTTTTTAAAAGAAAAATCAAAGTCGTGGGGCTTCACCCCACACCCGACCAAGGAGGACTGCTCGTCCTATCCTCCTTGGATGCTCCATGACGCCCCTAACGGAGTTGAAAACCCCTTGTGCTCATTGCCAAATTTGCTATCGCTTCCGAAGGATGCGTCCCTGCACCTGCGAAAGCTAGTTCGCCATCCATGGCGAGACTCACGCAATTTGCCTATTCCCCCTGCGGCAACTCCGAGGGGAGGGTGAACTTCTGTGGGAGCGGTGTCGGCGGTTAATCCCAAAAGAGTCATTCCGATCCTATTTTTTAAGCAAGAAGGATGTATTCCGTAAATGTTGAATCAGTTTATTAGCTTGATAGCTTATAAAATAGGTTTTTAAGCTATTGTAATCATATTCGTGATAAGTTTACTTCCCAGGTCATATTCACTTAATATAACTTGAATCTGGATTAAAAGTGAATTATGTTCTTCTTTAAATTTGTAGAACTTTGAGCTTTCGTGAGACTAAACTTTAAATTCTTAGTAATTAGCTAATTCTATGTTTTAGTTATAGTTTCAGGTCTTACTGTCTGAATTGTAGATTAAGGTCAATAATAATGAATGATGAAATACGAATAAAGTGGTTGATGTACACAGTTTGTATTGGATTACTTCCAATTTCATTAAGGCTACTTCTGATTCGTTTAGGTTTGAATATCCCATACTTTAGTATAAATGATTTTATAGCTTTTGGTTTTGTCTTACATATATCAATACTAAACGAAATTGAGCATGTAATAGAACAAAAAGTATGGAAAACCATGCAGAATGGAATTTCGATAGTTGCAATATTTGTATACGGTGCATTTTCATGCGCTTTAATGCTACGTGAAAGTGGAAATACTGAGTTTGATTTGGATGCTTTTAAGAGTACAGCTATGATAGCTGCAGTAGTATCATTTGTTATTAGCTTGAGTGTTTTCTATCGGCCTAATAAAATAGCAGGAGTCATTCCATGCTCATAGAGTTTGTTGTTTATACTTCAAGTACAATATTCATTATTTTAGGATTGATAGTGGCAATTTGGTCATTTATTGATACGCATCGTATTCGCTCGCGTGAAAAGTTTAAAAATGAGAGTAAAGCGAAACTGGATGCAGCAAATGAACGATATAGACATAAGAAAAGGATTGGTCGATGATTAAAAATTTTATATACCTCGATGAACCTAAGTTGTACTCATTCTCTTCACAGTTATTTGAAGGTGTTACTGAATATGTTTTAAACAATGAATATCTTGAGAACTCCGAAGATGATAAGCAAAAAGGAACAATAGCATCCGGTAGAGTAATCGCAAATGTAATTAGAGAAGCATCTAGTTCTACTACAAAAAAATTTTTACATGACCATTCATTTAATTTATTTGAAAAAGAGTTGATTTCAAGTGGAAAAATGCTGGATGTAGCAGAAGATAGACCATCATTTATTGAACTTTGTGAAACTGAAAAATCATTTGTTCGTCTAAGGGCTAAAGGTAAATTTGTTGATTTAATAGAAATAAAATCACTGTTTAGTAACTTTAGCCAAATTAGTGAAGCTTTAGCAGTTCTTCCAAATACTGAAAATCTTCAGTTACTTGAAAAAATGAAAGCGATAAACAAGAATTCCCCTGATGTGAAGCGGATGCAGTCTGAGTTAGATCTGAAGTTAAATAAAGATATTGCAGAATTAAGTGCTTCAATGCCTAAACGGTCTGTAAATGGTTTTGAAACGATTATAGATAATTTTGGTGATGATATTGTTAGATTTCAACAGTGTATAGGTGATGTTATTTTCTCTACTTGTTTATCGCAAGAACATTTACGTGATTCATTAAAGACAATTTATCGCAAGTATTCTCGAAAAACCGCAAAAGAGTTTGTTGTAATTGGTTTTATTAGTCATGGTGATGGAACTCAGATACCTGAGGTTAAAGAAATCCCTGATGGAACTAGCATGATTGGACATATGATCGGAATGGCTGAGAATCTATATCAACTGGAGCAGAGCTTTCATAGTAAAGGTGATAATGAAGTAATTATTGAGCCTGTAGCAATTTATACAGAACTCTAATGCATGTAACTTCGCTAGGGGCGGCAAGGGAGATCCAAGAGGGGATTGCTGTTGATCCCCTCTTGGTCGGGTGTGGGTTGAAGACCCACGACTTTAATCTTTTGCTTAAGCAAAAATAACCTTTGGATAAGCAGATTTACTGAGTGGGTGTATCCACAAAATGTGAAATACGGCATGACGTATAAAACAAAACCCCAGTGAAAACTGGGGTTTATTGTTTGAGTCTAGGTTGGCAAAGGTTGGCCAGCCAAGCGACAAATCAACGCGTTATTTGATAAATGCGAAGGCATCGCCGTAGAGATGGGCTTCATCGACACCCATTTCGCGGAAGATTTCGCGGGCGGCGCCAACCATATCGAAACGACCTGCGATATAGATGTCGTAGCCGTTTAGGCTGATAAAATCTTGCTTGATTTGCGCGAGCAGGTTAGCGGTTTTACCTTGCCAGTTAGCTGGAGCTTCTTCCACAACGGGTACAAAGTGTAACCAAGGGTGAGCGTCGTGCCATTGGCGGGCGATGCTTTCGTAGTACATCGCATCTTGGGTGCGGCAACCCCAGTAGAGGGTGGTTTCGACCTGTTGGCCGAGGGCGATTTGTTGCTCGACAATACTCTTAATGTAAGAGAAGCCTGTGCCACCGGCGATCAATAAACGTGGGCGCAGGCTGTCGTGGCGTAGGTGAGCGTCGCCACCTGGCGCTTCGATGTCGATATGCGTGTTATTACGCAATCTTTCAACCACTTGCATTGGATAACTTTCGCTGACGGCCGCACCAATATGAAGCTCAATCACTTCGGCATTAGGGGCGGACGCGATAGAGAAGGGACGTTTATCTTTTTCACCCATCACAACACACAGGTATTGTCCCGCTTGAAACTCAAAGGGGGTATCGGGCTTTAACCACACCTGATATACGGCGTCGTTAAAGGGGGTTACTTTCTCTATCTTACAACGTATGGTTTTCATCAAACTTCCTTTGCACCTTTCATCATTTGTTATCGTTAGGTGTCACATTAAGGCCGTTGGCGGCCTATTCTCTTGGCTTAAGTGGGTACGAGAGTCGTGCTTAAGCTGAATTATAGGGTTGGGCTGTCGTCTATGCCTAATTCATCCCAGATTGAGTCGATCTTTTGCTTAACCTTAGGATCCATCACAATCGGCGTGCCCCATTCGCGGTTGGTTTCACCTTCCCACTTATTAGTGGCATCGAGACCCATTTTGGAGCCTAGGCCCGCCACTGGAGAGGCAAAGTCGAGGTAATCGATAGGCGTGTTATCGATCATCACTGTATCGCGCTTAGGATCCATACGGGTGGTAATGGCCCAAATCACATCGTTCCAGTCGCGGCAATTCACATCGTCGTCGACCACCACAATAAACTTGGTATACATAAATTGGCGCAGGAAGGACCAAGCACCCATCATTACCCGTTTAGCATGGCCGGGATATTGTTTACGAATCGAGATCACCGCCATCCGATAGGAGCAACCTTCGGGAGGCAGGTAAAAATCAATAATTTCAGGATATTGCTTACGCAAAATCGGCACAAACACTTCGTTGAGTGCCACACCTAACATGGCGGGTTCATCCGGTGGACGGCCAGTGTAGGTGCTGTGGTAAATCGGATCCTTACGGTGGGTAATGTGGGTCACGGTAAAGACGGGGAATTTATCCGTCTCGTTGTAGTAACCCGTGTGGTCGCCGTAGGGGCCTTCTTCGGCCATTTCGTCGGGATCGATATAGCCTTCGAGGATGATCTCGCTGCTGGCGGGTACTTCTAAATCACAGCTTAAGGCCTTGCAGACTTCGGTGCGCTCGCCGCGCAGCAATCCTGCGAAGGCGTATTCGCTCATGGCATCGGGCACTGGGGTGACTGCGCCTAAGATGGTCACAGGATCAGAGCCTAAGGCAACCACCACAGGGTAACGCTCGCCGGGGAATTGCTCTTTAAAATCAGCAAAATCAAGCGCGCCACCACGGTGAGACAGCCAGCGCATAATGAGTTTATTCTTGCCGAGCAACTGCTGACGGTAGATCCCAAGGTTTTGGCGACTCTTACGCGGCCCTTTGGTGATAGTTAAACCCCAAGTGACCAGCGGCGCGACATCGCCCGGCCAGCAATGCTGGATCGGCAGCTGAGTTAAATCGACCTCATCACCGGTTTTAACTACTTGCTGACAGGCGGGATTACGCACCGTCTTAGGCGGCATATTCAAGGCTTGCTTGAACATGGGGATTTTTGAAATCGCGTCTTTAAAGCCGCGTGGTGGCTCGGGTTCTTTTAAAAACGCCAGCAGCTCACCCACATCGCGCAGCGCGAGTGGATCCTCTTTACCCAGCGCCATGGCGACACGTTTGGGAGTTCCAAAGAGGTTGGCCAGCACAGGCATTGAATGATTGGTTGGATTTTCGAATAGGAGTGCAGGGCCTTTGGCGCGTAGAACGCGATCGGCGATCTCTGTCATTTCTAAATGAGGATCAACGGGGTAGCTAATGCGTTTGAGTTCGCCATTGGCTTCCAGATGATCGATAAAGCTGCGTAAATCCTTAAAACTCATGTGGAAATAGCCTCTGCAGTGGAAATCCGTGTGGCGCGCACTATAGCATTTTTCTGTTTTAGGGTTAACCTATTCAGTGATCTTCCAGCTTTGGAAGCGTAAAATGCTTGTCCTAGGTCGATGTTTATTTGACCTGTGCCCGGTATTTCGAGGTTTATATGACACTCTCTCCATGCCTTGTTAAAGATAAATATCTTCAACTTCAATCAGTTTGCTTATCTAAGCCGGCTGAGCCTTGGCATAAAATAGGCTTCGCCTTGTCCTTACTGGGCGCCTTACTGATTTGCACCTTAGTCGTGCCGAATCTGGCGGCGGCGCGGGATCGCGGCAATGACCGCCATAGCGAGAGTCATGGTCGACACGACAATCACTACAATAATCACCATAAACATGGTGATAGCCATCGCCACTATCGTCCCTATTATCGCCCTTATTATCCTTGGGGACTGGGCTTAGGCATTGGCTTAGCGACGGGGTGGGGCACGGGTTGGAATCTTGGTTATGGTTGGAATGATAATGGCTGGAACGATTGGGGCTGGAATAGCGCGCGCTATTGGAATTCACCCTATTCGGGCATAGGCTTGTCTATTCCTATGGCCTATGATGATACGCCAGTGGCGGTTTCGCCCCCAGTGCGAGTCACAACGAGTATGCAATATTCGCCCAGCGAAGGCCGTATGGTGTCGAATATGCCAACCAATAGCGCGACTGTGATATCACAGACTGGTGTATCAACGACTAGGGCATCAACAGCTTCGGCGGAGCAAATGGCCAATGTTCCCCGTGCACGGGCGGCGCGTAGTGTGTCGAGCCTGCCGAGCAATGCCAGAATAGTGCAACAGGATGGCCGTACCTTATATGAGTGGCAAGGTTCGCTTTACGCCTTCGATTGGAATAGCCAAACCTATCAAGAACAGTTAGTGAAGTAATGTTGTTTTAGGCCTTATCGACGGGAGCCCCGAGTGGGCTCCTATTTTTTTCTTAGCCAGTTGTCGTTTTATAGAATCGCGGAGAAATCGTTTGCAAGCAGTTCAGCCCAACTCTCAGCCCCCAGCTCAAAGCAGCGCGCTTTGGGTGTTACTCGCCTTGGCATTAGGCACCTTTGCCCTAGGCACCACAGAATTTGCCGCCATGACCTTAGTGCCTTATATCGCTAGCGATTTAAGTGTCGATGTCGCCCATGTGAGTTATGCCATCAGCGCCTATGCCCTTGGGGTGGTGGTAGGCTCGCCCATCATCATGGTGCTGGGGGTGAGGATTAAGCGGCGCACGCTGTTAATCGCCTTGGCCGCCATGATGGCGGTTGCCAATGGCTTAAGCGCCTTGGCACCCAGCTTGAATTGGTTAGTGTTTTTCCGCTTTTTAAGTGGCTTGCCCCATGGAGCTTACTTTGGGGTAGCTATGTTACTGGCGGCGTCCTTAGTGCCGCCAGAGATGAAGGCTAGGGCGGTTTCTCGGGTGATTATCGGCTTAACCTTAGCCACTATCGTTGGTGTGCCCTTTGCGACTTGGATGGGGCAAACCGTCGGTTGGCGCTCTGGCATCGGCATAGTGGCGATTATTGCCGCCGTTACCGCCGTGATGCTGTATTTTCTCGCGCCGAATGTGGCCGTACCGCAAAATGCCAGTCCGAAAAAAGAGCTGCAAACCCTGAAGAATCGCGAAGTTTGGCTCACGCTCGGCATTGCGGCTATCGGTTTTGGTGGGATTTTCTGTGTGTATACCTATCTGGCCGAGACGCTGATCCAAGTCACCCAGGTCGAACCCTTTAAAATCCCAGTGATGATGGCAGTCTTTGGGATTGGCGCCACCTTAGGCACCTTAGTCTGTGGCTGGGCGGCGGATAAGTCGGCACTGGCGGCGGCATTTTGGTCGCTGGTGTTAAGCACCTTAGTGCTGGCGCTGTATCCGAGTTTGACGGGATCTTATTGGGCGTTGATGCCGATTGTGTTCTTTGTGGGTTCGGGGATTGGTCTGGCCACCACAGTGCAGGCGCGATTAATGGATGTGGCCCCCGATGGGCAGGCCATGACCGGTGCTTTAGTACAATGTGCCTTTAACCTTGCCAATGCGATTGGCCCTTGGGTGGGCAGCTTAGTGATCTTATCTGGCCAAGGCATCGCAGCGACGGGTTATGCCGCAGCACTTTTATCCCTCGGCGGTTTAGTTATGTGGTGGTTAACCCATAGGGAGAGCCGCCGAAGCAGTGCACTGTGCACCGCTAATTGCATCGACTAAGGGATTGATTCAAAAGAATGGGCGGCTAAGGCAACTTGATGCTCTGGCCGCCCATGTGTTTATCATTAACTCGTCGTCTTAATCCGTTATCCCCGTTGAATGGTGATATCGGCGATATAACCATGTTCGGTGGCAAGCAACGCTTGTTTTAGCATGCCAGCGGCCTCATCGGCGGACATAAAGCTTGAGGTGTCTAGACTCTTACCACTGCTCGGCCAAAAGCCGGTATCCATACCGCCTGGATAAACCGCAATCAACTTCATCGGACTCTGCTTGAGCTCCAAACGTACCGATTCGATAAAGCCCCGCACCGCCCATTTGGCGGCGCAGTAGGTCGACTCTCCCGCTTTGGCGGTAAGGGCGGCAGTGGACATCACGATCACGACCTTAACTGCTTGCTGTTTATAGCGTTTCACCAATTCACGTACCAACAGAATGGTTGAAGTGACATTGTTATTCAGCAGCGCTTGGATTTCACTCGTACCTTGGGTTTCCAGCGTGCCGAAGTAACCACTGCCAGCGCAGTGGATAACCGTGTTGGGGGTATCGGTAAGGCCATCGAATAGGGCTTCGACACTCGCCTCGTCCGCTAAATCGGCACTAATGGCGCTGATGCTTTGGGTTGAAAATGGGCTAAGGGCATTGGCCACGGTATGCAGGCGATTGGCATCGCGTCCCGTCAGTGTGAGTGCTTGGTTATCCTTGGCATACAGGGCGGCTAATGCCGCGCCTAAGCCACTACTTGCGCCAGTTATCAGTATCATCTTTACCTCTAAATTCTATTTCGAAGTCTAAGTTTCGATCAGAGTGAACAGCGGCTGGTCGAAGGCGACCTCGTCCCCATCTTTCACCCAAATGGCGCCAACTATACCGTCACGCTTAGCCTCGATGGGATTTTGCATCCGCATGGCTTCGATAATGCAAAGCGTGTCGCCGCGCACCACCCTTTGACCCACACGCACCAAGGGCGCCTCGGTTTGGCCTTGCGAGGCATGGAAGGTGCCCACCATGGGTGATAGCTGCACAAAACCTTCAATCACAGGCAGGGTGTCACGGGGTTTAGCAGGCTTTGGCGTCAGTGCAGGAGAGGGCGCAGGATTGTGCGCGCCCTCAGGTGCGCTTGAGGTATGCGGGCCGTAGCGGGTGATGCGAATAGACTCTTCCCCTTCGATAATCGCGAGTTCCGCAATCCCAGATTCCTGCACTAATTCAATCAGTTTTTTGATCTTTCGAAGGTCAACCGCCATCGCTGCGACTTCCTGTACTCACGCTAATCGCGTTTATGCCTTCAATCTCTTAATCGCCGCTGCGAGGGCAAACTCATAGCCTTGGGCGCCGAAACCACAAATCACCCCAATGGCCTTATCGGACAAATAGGAGTGGTGGCGGAAGGGCTCGCGGGCATGGACATTGGATAAATGCACTTCAAAGAAGGGGATGTCCACCCCAAGCAGTGCGTCACGCAGGGCCACACTGGTGTGGGTAAAGGCTGCGGGGTTGATAATGATCATCTGCGCATCGGTGGCATGGATAGCGTTGATCAGCTCAAATTCGGCATTCGATTGAATATGTTCAAGTTCAACACCTGCTGCTTGAGCTTGTTCACTCAAAAGGGCAACAATATCGGCTAAGGTTTGATGACCGTAAACACTGGGCTCACGGCGGCCAAGGAGGTTTAAATTGGGGCCATTGATGAGCAGAACTTTATGATTCATTACGCTTTCCTTTTACGACATACCTTAACGGGTTGAATGCCATTAACTTAACCTGTTCGGGCGGATTTTGCATTATGAATGTCACCGCGTTGTCGGCGGGGTTAATCAAACTTAATCTGTCGCATGGCCTTAGTGGCGCCGCGTTGTTTTTTCGCATCTAAGCGTTTGGTTTGGCTGCTTTTGGTCGCGCGGGTTGGAATGCGTTTTTTGGGCACTTCGGCCACGCTGGCAACCAGAGCGATAAATTGCTCCAATGCGGTTTGCCGATTCGCCTCTTGGCTGCGGCTCGCCTGACATTTGATAATGATTTTGCCGCTGGCGGTAATGCGATGATCGGCTTTTTGCAGCAGGCGCTGCTGATAAAACTCGGGTAATGACGAGTTTCTGATATCAAAAATCAATTGGGCGGCGGTGGAGACTTTATTGACATTTTGCCCGCCAGCGCCGCTGGAGCGGATAAATTGCCACTCGATTTCATTTTCCGGAAGTTCCACACGGTTTGAGATTTTTATCATGGCAGACTTAGGGTTTTGTCCAATTGCTTTGAGAAGCGAGCAATAACTGCTTATGGCTTTTCAATAGATTTGTTATCATCGGCGCATTCTTGCTGGGCAGGCGTGTTTGCCCGTTTGCAAAATAGTGTTCTCGTTTCGGAGTGCCTTTATGTTATGCCAAATCCCCGATATTGCTAAGGGTGTTATCAGTCTTTTCGCCAGTGGTCGACTCTCATCAACCGATTATCGTACCCGTTTACAGCCGGCCATTAAGAGTTACCGCAAGGATTGGGGACAAGTTTGCCTATATATCGAGGCGGACGTCTTACTCGAAGGCTGGGAATTTGAGTCGCTAACGGGCAGCGGCGAAGTCCAACTCCCTAATTTTGAAGCCTTAGTATTTGTTGGTGGCCCAGATTGGGTGGGTAACGCTGTGCGTTTACTCGGCCCCTTTATGCAGGGCGAAGTGGCTTGGTTCCCTTTAGAACAAAAAGCCAAAGCTATCGACTGGATTGCGAAACGTTCAACTTTTTAACGGCCCATGGTGGGTATTACTTATAAGGAATTAACTATGTCTTTGTTGAAAACTATGACTGCCAAACCGACCGCTAAATTAGGCGCTATCGCCTTAGTATTGGCCTTTACCGCAGGCTTAAGTGCCTGTGCGCCAGAGGTCGGTAGTGATGCTTGGTGTAAGCAAATGAAGGATAAACCTTCAGGTGATTGGACGGCGAACGAAGCTGCCGATTACGCTAAACACTGTGTGTTTAAGTAAGCTTTTCAAGCGAATAGTGTCACAGCTTGGCTGATTTTTAGTTGCAAGCTGTGAACTTATGCTTAAAATCCCTGTCTGAAGTTTGCACAAGCTATTGCTTAACAACCTACTGAATCGTCCAAAGGTGATATTTGATTTCGACCGCCAAGCCATTCTTTAGCCGAATGGTGACCCTACTGATAGCCATTATCGTGCTGCAATTTGCGGGAGCGAATTTGGGTGCGCATCAGTTACATGCGGGTAATGGCGCCGAAGAAGCCGAAAATCATCCCCATCTCCAATTTAGTGCTCCCGTGACCACCTTAGCCCAATGTGTGGATTGTGTGTGTGCCAATGAGCAGACTCCCGGATTCAGCGCCGAGCAGTTTGGCGAAGCCGCATTCAAGGCGGGTGTATCGACTGCCAGTGCTAGTGGCCATTCACATTTAGTGCAAACCACTGAAATTCAAAATTTTGATCTTTGCCTCGATTGCCAGTGTCACGGCGGTCATGTGGCGCTGCTATCCCATTCCGACAGCCAAACGTCGATCGCGTTTGAAACGGCTTATGTACCAACGGATTTAGCCTATTTCCCACCTGATCAATTACCTAAGTACCGCCCTCCCATCGCTTAACCTTCAATATCTGCTTATCGCTTCGTTATTGTGCGCCGCCATAAGCCCTTAATTTATCCCCAACGCATCGATAACTGGTCTACACGGCCTTGGCTCGCGCTAGCGCTTTGAGCTTATTCGACATTTTACGCTTTGGGGGAGCTTTCGATTGGTATTCACACGTCTCTTGCGTGGGGCCAGTCCTATTTAGATATTGTTAGGAATTGCGATGAAGAAAACCATTATCGCCCAGACCTTGTTTGGCCTGTTTAGCACACTCATGCTCGTTGGCGGACAGGTTCACTCTGCTGTTGCAGCAACCTCAGGCCTTGAAGTGAACGAGCTAAATGCCGAAGGCACTTTATTAGCGCAAGGCGAGCTATTAACCGAAGAAACTCAAGCTTCCCTCAAGCAGTGGATGCCAGAGTTACTCAAGCAAATTAATCAGTTACCCGAAGTGCAGGCACAAATTGCTCGGCAGCAACAGGCAGAGCTCGCCATTGCGGCAGCGGATCGCGCCATCTATAACCCTGAGCTTGGACTCAATTATCAAAACGCCGACACCGATACCTACAGCCTAGGGCTGAGTCAAACCCTAGATTGGGGTGATAAGCGCGGCGTCGCGACTCGCCTTGCCCAGCTCGAGGCACAAATCCTGTTAGCGGATATACAGCTAGAGCGCAGTCAGATGTTGGCCGAGCGGCTATTGGCACTGGCCGAGCAGGCGCAAAGCAATAAGGCGCTGACCTTTGCCGAGCAGCAATTAAGGTTTACGCAGGCACAGCTCAATATTGCCGAGCAGCGCTTTGCGGCGGGGGATTTATCCGATGTTGAGTTGCAACTGCTAAAGCTCGAACTGGCGAGTAACACCGCCGATTATGCGCTGGCCGAGCAAGCGGCGTTAGTGGCCGATGGCAAAGTCATCGAATTACTCGGCGTCGATAAGCTGGGATTTAGGGAGTTTATCCCCGAGATTGGTCAATGGGTGACGCAATTGACCCCGAAAGTGGATTTACCCGCATTGACCAGTGCCCATCAACAGGTGCAGCTGGCCAAGGCCAATGCCATGAAGGTTAAGGCGGACACTGCGGCCGATCCCACCATTAACCTAGGTGTTGAAAAGGAAGGCGATGACAACAAGTTTGGCGTCGGCGTGGCCATCCCTTTGCAGGTGCGGAATAACTACAGTGAGTTACAGGCGGTTGCCGACAAAGGTATCGCAATCGCGGAGCAGAACTACTTAGCCCGTGAGCGAGTACTTACGGCCAAACAGGCACAATTTACCAATGCTTTACCCCGTTTACTGGCGCGCTACCAAGATTGGCGCGAGCGAGTCGCTGCCTCGGGGAGTAAAGCTGCTAAATCCTTAAGTGAGCTGTGGCGTTCGGGTGATGTGAGTACCAGCGAGTATTTGCAGAGTCGGCGCCAGCTCGCGGCCAGTTATTTGGTCGGTTTAAACCTCGAAACGGCAATTTATCAGAGTTGGTTAACTTGGATGGGGGACAGCGGTCAGCTGCTGCCCATGATTGACACCTTAGCCGACACATCCGTCGGTAAATCAAGGTCCACTTCTTCCACACATGCCGTGCCAGCAAAGTAATCGTGAGGTAATACTATGAATTCATTTACTCAAAAATCGTCTTTCCAAACGTTGGGCACAGTGTCTACTGCGGGCTTAAGGTCGTTGTTTACTCCTTCCCGTTTAGTATTGGCCTTGATGCTGACCTCCTTAACCCTAACGCCGAGCTTCGCGGGTGAAGGCCATGATCACGACGCTGAAAAGGTCACCAATAAGGCAGAAAAAAGCGCTTCAGCGACTGAAGATGACCATGGTGAGCAGGCACTCACTTTTACGCCTGCGCAGTTGGAACTCGCTGGCGTGCGCCTGTTGCCCTTGAGCAGCGATAGCTTAAGTTTTAGCAATCTCAACCTCGATACTATGGCGACCGCCACTCTAGTCGTTGACCGTGATAGAACCGCGACCTTAGCGCCGCAGCTGGATGTGCGGGTGCAGGCGCGCCATGTGGTGCCCGGCCAAGAGGTGAAAAAAGGTGAGCCCTTACTGACCTTAGGCGGTGCAGAAGTCGCCAAGGCGCAGGCGGAATATATCAATGCCGCTGCCGAGTGGAGTCGAGTGCGTCGTATGAGTGAGGGCGCAGTGAGTGTCAGCCGCAGAATGCAGGCGCAGGTCGATGCCGAACTGAAGCGAGCAATTCTGGAGGCGATCAAGATGACGGATGCACAAATTCGTACCTTAGAGTCGACCCCAGAAGCTATCGGCAGCTATCAACTTTTAGCGCCTATCGATGGCCGTGTGCAGCAGGATATCGCCATGCTAGGCCAAGTGTTCACCGCTGGCACACCATTAATGCAGTTGACCGATGAGTCGCACCTTTGGGTGGAAGCACAATTAACCCCGGCGCAGGCGGCCAATGTGAATGTCGGTGGCCCGGCGTTGGTGCAAGTGGGTGATAAAACGCTGGCGGGCAAGATTATTGGCCGTTCCCATGAGCTGGATAGCGTGACCCGCACCGAGCAGATTTTAGTCAGCATGCCAAACCCAGAGCATGTGCTGCACGCCGGGCAATTTGCCGAGCTGTATTTTGCCGATGCGCCTAAGGGCAGCGACTTATCATCAGGCTTCTCTTCTGGAATCGTCTTACCCGATGCGGCGCTAACCCGCAGTGGTGACGGCGATTGGCAGATCTTTATTCAAGACGAAGATGGTTTTGAAGCCATTGAGGTGGAGCTAGTGCAGCGTCAGCGCGGCTTAAGTTTAGTGCGCGGCGACAAGTTAGATAAGGCACGACAGGCACAACTAAAAGTGGTGGTGGGAGGCGCATTTTTCTTGGCGTCGGAGCAGGCTAAAGCTGGCTTTGATATTCATGCCCACTAATGCCGCTTAGTCGAACCTTCTCAAGCCCTATTTTTTTGCCTTTTTAAAGGTTTAGGGCGAATGCGCGAGGAATTTTTATGTTGCAAAAAGCAATCGAAGCCGCGATTAAAAATCGGCTATTAGTAGTGCTGGCACTGCTTGCTGTGGTGGCCGCCAGTGTGGCCATGTTGCCCAAACTGAATCTGGATGCCTTTCCCGATGTCACCAACGTACAGGTGACCATCAATACCGCGGCCGAGGGCTTGGCCGCCGAAGAGGTGGAAAAGCTCATCAGTTATCCGGTCGAATCGGCCATGTATGCCTTGCCGGCGGTGACTGAGGTGCGCTCGTTATCCCGTACTGGCTTGTCCATCGTGACCGTGGTATTTGCCGAGGGCACGGATATTTACTTTGCTCGCCAGCAAGTGTTTGAGCAGTTACAGGCGGCGCGGGAGATGATCCCAAGCGGAGTGGGAGTGCCAGAAATTGGCCCTAACACTTCAGGCTTGGGGCAGATTTATCAGTACATTCTGCGGGCCGACCCTAGCTCAGGCATTAATGCCGCTGAGCTGCGAAGCCTTAACGATTACCTCGTCAAACTGATCATGATGCCCGTGGGCGGCGTGACCGATGTTTTATCCTTTGGCGGCGAGGTGCGTCAGTATCAAGTACAGGTCGACCCTAACAAGTTGCGAGCCTATGGTTTGTCGATGGCGCAGGTGAGCGAGGCGCTTGAGAGCAATAACCGCAACGCCGGTGGTTGGTTTATGGACCAAGGCCAAGAGCAATTGGTGGTGCGAGGTTATGGCATGTTACCCGCAGGTGAAGCAGGGCTTGCCGCAATCGCCCAAATCCCGCTGACCGAAGTGCGTGGCACGCCTGTGCGAGTGGGTGATATTGCTCAGGTCGATTTTGGCAGTGAGATCCGTGTAGGGGCCGTGACTATGACGCGCCGCGATGAGGCGGGTCAGGCGCAAGACTTGGGCGAAGTGGTGGCGGGCGTGGTGCTTAAGCGCATGGGCGCCAACACTAAGGCGACGATTGATGATATCGATGCGCGGATTAATCTGATTGAGCAGGCGCTACCCAAGGGCGTGTCCTTCGAAGTGTTTTACGACCAAGCGGACTTAGTGGATAAGGCCGTTACTACTGTGCGCGATGCGCTGTTGATGGCCTTTGTGTTTATCGTGGTGATCTTGGCACTGTTCCTTGTGAATATCCGCGCCACCCTGTTGGTGCTGCTGTCTATTCCCGTATCCATCGGTTTGGCGCTGATGGTGATGTCTTACTATGGCCTGTCAGCCAACTTGATGTCCCTCGGTGGGTTAGCGGTGGCCATTGGTATGTTGGTCGATGGTTCTGTGGTGATGGTTGAGAATATTTTCAAACATTTAACTCAGCCAGATCGCCGCCATTTAGCCCAGGCGAGAAGCCGCGCAGATGGCGAAGTTGACCCATACCATGGTGATGAGGATGGTAGTGCTCACGCTGTAGAAGCGGATAACAACATGGCCGTGCGCATCATGCTGGCGGCGAAAGAGGTTTGCAGTCCGATCTTCTTCGCGACCGCCATCATCATTGTGGTGTTTGCGCCGCTATTTGCGCTGGAAGGGGTTGAGGGCAAACTGTTCCAACCTATGGCGGTCAGCATTATTTTGGCGATGATTTCCGCCTTACTGGTGGCCTTGATTGCCGTGCCTGCACTGGCGGTTTATCTGTTTAAGCGTGGTGTCGTGCTTAAGGAGAGCGTCGTCTTAGCGCCTTTGGACTCTGCCTATCGCAAGCTGCTGAGTGCAACGCTTGCTAGGCCAAAGCTGGTGATGACCAGCGCGCTGCTGATGTTTGCAATGAGTATGGTATTGCTACCTAGGCTGGGTACCGAGTTTGTGCCCGAACTAGAGGAAGGCACCATCAACCTGAGGGTGACGCTGGCACCGACCGCGAGCCTTGGCACTTCCTTAGATGTGGCGCCAAAGCTTGAGGCTATGCTGCTGGAGTTTCCCGAGGTGGAATATGCCTTGAGCCGTATCGGTGCGCCCGAATTAGGCGGCGATCCTGAGCCTGTCAGCAATATCGAAGTCTATATCGGCCTTAAGCCCATCGAAGAATGGCAGTCGGCTAGCTCGCGTTTGGAGCTGCAACGGCTGATGGAGGAAAAGCTTAGTGTCTTCCCCGGACTGCTGTTGACCTTCTCACAACCGATTGCGACGCGGGTCGATGAGTTGCTCTCTGGGGTAAAGGCACAGTTGGCGATTAAGCTTTTCGGCCCCGATTTAGACGTCTTATCTGAAAAGGGACAAGTGCTCACCGATCTGGTGGCAAAAATCCCTGGTGCTGTGGATGTGTCCCTCGAGCAGGTGAGTGGTGAGGCGCAGCTAGTGGTGCGGCCAGACCGCGCACAACTTGCCCGCTATGGTATTAGCGTCGACCAAGTGATGTCGCTGGTGAGCCAAGGGATTGGTGGCGCGAGTGCTGGGCAAGTGATCGACGGTAACGCGAGATACGACATTAATTTGCGCCTCGCCGCGCAGTATCGCAGCAGCCCGGATGTGATTAAGGATTTACTCCTTAGCGGCAGCAATGGCGCCACAGTGCGGTTAGGCGAGGTTGCCAGTGTTGAGGTGGAAATGGCGCCGCCGAATATTCGCCGTGATGATGTGCAGCGCCGCGTGGTGGTGCAAGCTAACGTAGCGGGGCGGGACATGGGATCTGTGGTCAAAGATATCTATGCGCTAGTGCCTCAGGCCGATTTGCCTGCGGGATATACAGTGATAGTGGGCGGTCAGTATGAAAATCAGCAGAGGGCACAACAAAAGCTGATGTTGGTGGTGCCTATCTCTATCGCTTTGATTGCCTTGCTGTTGTACTTCTCCTTTGGCGCGGTGAAGCAGGTCTTATTGATCATGGCAAACGTTCCTCTGGCATTGATCGGCGGGATCGTGGCGCTATTTGTTAGCGGCACTTATCTGTCGGTGCCGAGCTCCATCGGTTTTATCACTCTGTTTGGGGTAGCGGTGCTCAATGGCGTGGTGTTAGTGGACTCGATTAACCAGCGCAGGCAGAGCGGCGAGTCGCTCTATGACTCGGTTTACGAAGGCACGGTTGGCCGTTTACGCCCCGTACTGATGACGGCCTTGACCTCGGCCTTGGGTTTGATCCCCATCTTAGTGTCATCGGGTGTGGGCAGTGAAATCCAAAAGCCACTGGCGGTGGTGATTATCGGCGGGCTGTTTAGCTCTACGGCATTGACCTTATTGGTGTTGCCGACCCTGTATCGTTGGTTATATCGCCACGATAAGTCGTCAGCTTAGTGGGATGCTGAGCCTTGGCCTCGTTTTGTGGCAAGGCTCAATGTTAAAGTTAAAAATCAGTGAGCTATCGTGCGCGATCTAGGCTAGGCTTAGCTCTGGTATTAAGGATTACTATCTTTGGAGAGCATTATGATCGCAGTCATTTTTGAAGTCGTGCCCACGAAAGAAGGCAAGGAAGAATATCTGCACGTGGCCGCTGAAATGCGCCAATATTTAGAAGGGCGTCAGGGGTTGATTTCAATTGAACGGTTTCAGAGCTTAACCGACGATGGCAAAGTGCTGAGCCTGTCGTTTTGGGATGATATGGCCTCTATTACCCAATGGCGTAATCAAATGGCCCACAGCATTGCTGAGCAATCCGGCATTGTGCCTTGCTTATTTAACTCTTATCGCATCCGCGTTGCCGAAGTGGTGCAAGACTATAGTGAAACAGTGCACGACGTGCCCGAGTAAGCTAAGCGCTTATATAAAAACAAAACCCATCGAAGTCGATGGGTTTTTTATTGCAATCAATCAGATAAAAAATAGCGTTAGCTTACTTTTCTTGCTGCGCTTTAAGCAGATCGCGGATCTCAGATAACAGCTCTTGATCTTTGGTCGGCGCTGGTGGGGCTTTCGGCGCTTCTTCCTGTTTGCGTTTTAGGCTGTTAATGGCTTTTAAGCCCATAAAAATCGCGAAGGCGATAATGGTAAAGTCGATGATGGTTTGAATGAATTTACCGTAAGCAATCACTACCGCTGGCGCATCGCCCTGGGCGGCTTGCAACACTATGCTCAGATCGCTGAAATTCACGCCCCCTAAGATGATCCCAATTGGCGGCATAATGATATCGGCTACAAAGGATGAGACTATCTTGCCAAAAGCGGCACCGATGATAATACCCACCGCCATATCGATCACATTGCCACGGGACGCAAAAGCCTTGAACTCTTTAATTAAGCTCATTAGGTTTCCTCCGAAATTAAAAATGAAATGTTAAATTTTATTGTGTTAACTGTATCAGGAAAACCTAAGGGTCTTTTGCTGCCTGTTACCTTGCCAAGCTTATAGGGGCTTAAGGATTAAGGCAATTCTGACATTCTGGATTTATCCTTTATCGGCTAATTTCAGCTCAGCAAGGTTACAATTGTTAAGTCGAACGAGAGTTATTGGGTTCTTGCTGGCCAATAAATTCCGGCACTTCTAGTACCTGTGATCCCCAGCGTTTGAACAGGGCGGTATAAATAAACTCGATAAAGACACGGTATTTGCGGGGCAAATACGCTCGTTTGGGATAGCTGAGCACCACTTTAGTTTGTACCATAGGATAATCGTCGAGGAGTGGCACTAAATAACCTTTCTCTATCGCCTCTTGCGCAATAATCGACGGCACGGCCGTAATGCCAAGCCCCGCAATGGCGGCTTCGCGGGCAATAGTGACATTGTTTACCGTCAGTTGGGTGACGGGTTCAATCACCACCCAAGACTGGCCATCAAACAGCTTCCACGCACCTTCAATATGGGCCGACTGTAAGCGAATCGCTTTATGCTTGGCTAAGTCCTGCGGCACTTTTGGCGTGCCGTGTTCGGCTAAATAACTTGGGCTGGCCATCAAGGATTTGTAGGCGTTAACTAAGGAATAACTCTGCAAACGAGTATCGCTCGAGTCGGCGATTTGGAATAACAAATCGATACCTTCTTCTATCACATCCACCTTACGGTTAGTGAGCTCAGCCTCAATGGTGATATCGGGATAAAGGGTTAAAAACTGGGCGAAGATAGGCCCGAGGAACAATTGGCCTAATTCGATGGGGCACACTATTTTTAGGTTGCCTTTAATCAATTGCTGATGGGCGCTGAGTTGATTTTCGGCGCTCTGCAGATCGCTCAAGATCTTATTGATCCGATTGTAGTAACTCGATCCTGCCTCGGTGAGTTTGAGGGCGCGGGTCGTTCGGAATAACAACTGGGTACCAGTATCTGACTCCAGTTCGGCAATCTTGCGGCTGACAGTGGCCTTAGTTAAACCAAGGGCCTTAGCGGCGCCAGTGAAGCTGCCTTGCTCGACCACTTGGGCAAATATCTGCACACGATTGAGATCCATGATTGTTACACCTGTGAAACAGTGGGTTGATTTTTAGATATCTAATAAACGTGATGAGACAGTAGTACACTAGCACTCACTAATCAAGGAGTCATTCATGTCCAAAAGTAAACTCATCATCGCCGTTCCACTATTGCTCGCCGCCGTTGCGGGTGGCGGTTATTACTGGTGGACGCAAGTACGTTTTATCGAAACCACTGACAACGCCTATGTCGAGGCCGATATCTCCCATGTGAGCGTGAAAGTCCCAGGTTATGTGGTGTTATCCGATGTGACCGATAACCAACATGTGCGCAAGGGCGAGTTATTAGCGCAACTTGAAGATAATCAGTTTAGCGCTAAAGTCAGCCAAGCCGAGGCGTTACTCGCCAGTGCTAAGGCCGATATGCAAACCTTAGCCGCTAAGGTGGAATTGCAGCACGCGTTGATCAGCCAAGCGAGTGCGGGCGTGGTGGCGGCGCAGGCCGACAAACTGCGTGCCGAGCAACAGTTAAGCCGAGCTAAAAAGTTAAAAGTCAGCAACTACAGCTCACAGGACGATGTCGACCAATTACAAGCAGGTTTTGATTCCGCTGCCGCTGGGCTAGATGAAGCCAAGGCACTGTTAGTGGCTAAAGAGCGTGAGCTCGCTGTATTTAATGCCCAGCTGAATCAGGCTGGTTCTGTGGTTGAACAGTCGAATGCGGCATTGGAGCTGGCTAAAATTCAGCTTAATGATACCCGCGTGACCGCGCCTTTCTCTGGGGTGATTGGTAAACGCGGCGCTATGGTGGGGCAGTATGTACAGCCCGGCCAGGCACTCTACAGTTTGGTTCCGGATGGGGCTGTGTGGATCACGGCGAACTTTAAAGAAACCCAAATCCAACATATGCAACCTGGACAGTCGGTGCAGGTCAGTCTCGATGCGTTTCCCGACAAAACCTTTACAGGTGTTATCGATAGTCTGTCGCCGGCGTCCGGAGCCAAATTTAGTCTGCTGCCCGCCGAAAATGCCACGGGTAACTTCACTAAAATCGTGCAACGTATCCCTGTGCGGATCCGTTTAGATCTCTCAGCAGAAGAGGCGCGTGTCGTCCCCGGTTTAAGTGCTGTGGTCAAGGTCGATACTGCGTCGCATCCGACGACAGCCATCGCTGCTAACGTCGGTCGCTAAGTAGGTCGTTAACATGAGCACAATTGCTGCGGCACCTGAGGCTATAGTCGCGGGGGCTATACCGAGCGAATATGAGCGCGGTAGTCGCCGTTCGTGGATTGCCGTTTTCGGTGGTTTGATTGGCGCCTTTATGGCGATCCTCGATATTCAAATCACCAATGCCTCGATGAAGGAAATCCAAGGCAGCCTCGGCGCAACACTGGAGGAAGGCAGTTGGATTTCAACGGCTTATCTGGTTGCCGAGATGATTGCGATTCCGCTCTCGGGCTGGTTAAGCACAGGGCTTTCGGTCAGACGTTATCTGCTGTGGACCACTGCTGCCTTTATCTTTGCCTCTATCCTGTGTTCGATTTCGTGGAACCTTGAGGCTATGATAGCCTTTCGGGCGTTGCAGGGCTTCTTTGGTGGCGCGCTGATCCCGCTGGCGTTTCGGTTGATCTTAGAATTTTTACCCGAGAATAAACGTGCAGTGGGGATGGCGTTATTCGGGGTGACGGCGACGTTTGCGCCCTCGATTGGCCCAACCTTAGGTGGTTGGTTAACTGAGCATTTTAGTTGGCATTACCTGTTTTATATCAACGTGCCGCCCGGATTGCTGGTGATGGCGATGCTGGCCTATGGCCTCGAAAAGCGCCCTGTGGTGTGGGACAAACTGAAAAATGCCGACTTAGCGGGCATTGTCACTATGGCGCTGGGCATGGGCTGTCTCGAAGTTGTGCTTGAGGAAGGCAACCGCAAGGATTGGTTTGGCTCGGATTTGATCCGCAATCTCGCCATTATTGCCGCAGTGAATTTAGTGCTGTTTGTGTGGATCCAGCTTAAGCGCAAAGACCCTTTAGTGAATTTACGCCTGCTCGGTAAACGCGATTTTGTGCTTTCGACCATAGCTTACTTTTTACTGGGAATGGCACTCTTTGGCGCTATCTATTTGATCCCACTTTATTTATCCCAAGTGCATGATTACACTCCGCTGGAAATCGGTGAAGTCATTATGTGGATGGGCTTCCCGCAGCTGTTGGTATTGCCATTAGTGCCACGTTTAATGCAACGTTTCGACGGGCGTTATTTAGCCGCCTTCGGCTTTTTTATGTTTGCCCTCAGTTATTACATGAATAGCCAAATGACCGCCGATTACGCCGGGCCGCAGATGATCGCCTCCCAAGTGGTGCGCGCCTTAGGCCAGCCCTTTATCTTAGTGCCCATTGGTATGTTAGCAACGGCCCATTTAAAGCCCCATGAGAATCCTTCGGCTTCGACCGTGCTGAACGTGATGCGTAACTTAGGCGGCGCCTTTGGTATCGCGCTGGTGGCGACCTTAACCGATAACTTGGCCCGTAGTCATTTGGCCCATGTGAAGGAGTCTCTGCCTGCGGTCAGCACACAGGCGCAGGATTATTTGAATCAGAGCGCCAGTATGTTGCAACAGGGCGGCTCGGATCCCTATACCGCCTCCATGCAGGCCAAGGTGCTATTAGGGCAAACCATGAGTCAGCAGGCCTATATTCAAGCCTATAACGATGTGTTTTTGATTATGGGTGCCATGTTATTAATTGCCGTGGTGGCTGTGCTGCTTATCCGTAAACCTCAAGGGCCAGTCGCCCACGATGCGGTGATCGAATAAGACTGACTCATTTCGTTTTCGCAATGCGTAACCCTTGCGCCTTAATTCCCCTAGGATTAAGGCGCTTTTTTATGTGTAGACCTGTGATAGACTCGGGCTCTTTTCGGTTGTACGCAGAGCCTTTTTATGTCGATACAAGATTCAGTCGAGTGGCAAAATCTTAAATTTAATCAATTAACTGCTAACACTTTGTATGAGATTCTCAAACTGAGAGTCGATGTGTTTGTGGTCGAGCAAGCCTGTGCTTATCCAGAGCTTGACGATAAAGATAGACACCCTGAAACCCTGCATTTATTCGGCCTATCGCCCGCTGGTGAGTTACTCACCTATGCCCGCATTTTACCTCCGGGGCTGAGTTATCCCGAGGCCAGTATTGGCCGAGTCGTCGTGTCTCCTGCTGGACGAGGCAAAGGATTGGCAATGCCTTTGATGCAACGGGCGATTGAATCGGTGCTCAGCACTTGGCCTGCTGCGGGGATCCAAATTGGTGCTCAGGATTATCTGAAAAGCTTCTATCAAAAACTCGGGTTTAGCGCCTGTTCCGAAATGTATTTGGAAGATGGTATTCCCCATATTGATATGCGCTACCAGCCTAAGTGATCTGGTTTTAACTAGCTGAATTTACTCTTATTAAGGAAATCAAATGACGACAGTTACGGACTATAAAATCAATCAACAACAACTCGTTTGCGTCGCGAGCTTTTTAGCAAAAGAAGGTAAAACCGAGGCCTTGATTGCGGCGCTCGCTTCGCTGATCCCCGATACGCGCCGCGAAGCGGGCTGCATCCGTTATGAGCTCAACGTCAGCCGTGATGAACCGCGCCGTGTGACTTTTGTGGAGAAGTTTGTCGATATCGCCGCGTTCGATGAGCACTGCGCTAAGGATGCCATTCAGCATTATTTCCATCAGGTGATGCCCGAGTTAGTCGAGTCTTTCCATGTGGAAACTTATCATCAAGTGATTGCTTAACTCACTGGTTAAGTCGCGTAGCGGCAGAGGCTTGCAGTAGCAAAAACCTTAATTTGTTGATTTATTCGAGGTGGATTTGATACTGCAAGCTAATCATAAGTGCTCTGGGGAGGGGGTGATGGCTTAATCTCTATTCGATAAAAACTATTCACTGCCAAGTGTTATCAGCGCGCTACAACTTGCATTATCGATTGTGTCATCGCGGTTTATTAATCCTTTCAATCCCATACCATGCTTTGTGCCTATCAAGTCGCTAAGCTTACTGCTTAACGCCGCCAATTACTGCGTTTAGGCCGGTTAACTCATGCTGGTCAGGTTTGTCGGGAGGCCATTGTCCTTCTAAACTTGATTAGTAATAGGTTCATCTCCCACCCCTTCCTATGGATGAAATCGGTAAGCCTGCTCCCGCAGAAACACGTTGGAAACGGTGGTTGTTAGTACTCGACCCCGAGCAATGTCTGCCGGAGTGTAGTGAAGAACTGAAACAAGCGGCTTGGAACTGTGTAAAAGCAGTGTCGGCGGCCGAAGCCTTAGTATTGCTGCAAAAATATGAGTTGCGCGTCGCCATTGCCTTTATCAGCGACACTAACCAAACTGCGCTGGCGAAAGAAATTGCCATTATTCAAGCCGAATATCCCTCCTTGCATTGGATTGCCGTTACCGATAGCGCCTTGGAGCAGCATTGCAGCTGGCTCAGCGCCGCTAATTTTGTTGATTATTACCATCGCCCATTTGATTGGAATCGCTTTGCCGATACCCTTGGACACGCTTGGGGCATGGCGCAGTTGACGCCATCGAAAGGAGGGAAGGGACCTGCAAAGGTTTTAACGACCATTAAGGGGGAGCATCCCTTATTGCAACAGCTGCGTCAGCGGCTGCATAAATTTAGTCAGTCGGATGAAACCGTATTACTGAGCGGTGAAACGGGCTCTGGCAAAGGACTATGTGCTAAAACCTTACATAGTTTATCTAAAAGGCACGAAGGGCCATTTATCACAGTCAATTGTGGCGCGCTGCCTACAGGGCTTATCCATTCCACCCTCTTTGGCCATGAGAAAGGCGCCTTTACCGACGCCGATAAACGGTATATCGGTCATTTAGAGCAGGCCCATGGTGGGACACTGTTTTTAGATGAAATTGCCGATCTCCCCTTAGACTTACAGGTCAACTTACTGCACTTTTTGGATGATAAACACATTATGCGAATTGGCGGCAATGCGCCCATAAAAGTGGATTGCCGTTTGTTATTTGCCTCCCACCAGGATTTAGAGGCCGCGATTGACGAAGGCCGCTTTCGTGAAGATTTATATCACCGTATCAATGTGTTACGCCTGCATGTGCCAAGTTTGAGACAGTATAGCGACGAGGTCATGCTGCTCGCCGAACAATTCTTGTTAGAACATTCGGACAACTGTACTCAGTTTCATTTTAGTGACGAGGCCCGCTGTGCGATGAAACACTACAATTGGCCGGGCAATGTGCGGGAGCTGCGTAACCGGATCCGCCGGGCTATGGTCTTAACCGATGACTGCATTATTACTGCGCAGTTGTTAGGGCTAGATTCACTCACGGCAAACCGTACCAGCCAAGATCTCGCGCGCTGCCGCGCAGAGCATGAGGCAGAAGTATTACTGAAAGCCATTAGCGACCATAAACATAATATTTCCGCCGCCGCCCGCTCATTAAATATCTCCAGAGCGACCTTCTATCGACTCCTGAAAAAGTGTCAGATCAAGGTGCCTTAGTCCGTCTATTTATCCTGCGACAGTCTGCTTCACCGCTGTGACACATCTTATCCAGTCATCTCTTTTAATTTCTTATATATCAATGCATTAAATTTTGGCTTGTGGCTTGCTTAGTGCAGATGTTCACAATCCGGAATGCGCATATGCAGAGGTTGGTGGGTGCAGCGGGATTCCGTCCACAGGAAATGAGGAGAATGTTATGAAACTCAAATTATTGTTTCGTACCCTTCTACTTTGGGTCTGCACATTGATGGTATACGGTGTACAGGCTACGGTAGATAAGGTCGAGCTGGATGGTAATATTGTCAAACAGACTACACTCGATGATTGGCAAACGATTAACTTAGGTAGCAGTACAGCGAATGTCACCACAGGAGTGATTGCCGACTTGCCACCACAAACGATTTTTTGGAAAGGGGGCTCGAAAGACACCTTAGATGTGACCGAATGGTGGTACAAAGACGGTGCCGTACCCGATAAGGATGACCTGCGCAATGGATATGCAGCTGCCTATTTTATTAATAACGGCAGTGGTAGTGATGACTTAGTGTTTTACTTTGGTGCTGAGCGTTATGCCAACAATGGTGACGCTATTATGGGATTTTGGTTCTTCCAAGATAAAGTCGGCCCTGGCCCAGGTAATAAATTTACCGGACAACACCAAGAAAACGACTTATTTATCATCATGGAATACCCTCAGGATTCGAACTCTGTGCCCTTTGTACAAGTGATGCGCTGGGTGAATTCGGGTGGTGATGTCTCTGAACATTTAGAACTGCTCTATGCCTCTGGCGACGCCGGAGCCAAATGTTTATCCGCAGGTGATACTGGCGTTGCCTGCGCCATTACCAATGAAAACTCCGAACTTGCTGGCGTGGCCAATGGTTTGTGGCCCTATGAAAACAAAGCGGGCATACCTAACACTTATCCCTATGAATCCTTCTTCGAAGGTCGTTTGAATGTAACCCAAGCCTTCTTGGCTGCGGGTGTGAATGAGATCCCTTGTTTTAGCAGCTTCTTGATTGAAACCCGGTCGTCTCGTTCTGAAACCGCCCAATTGAAGGACTTTTTGGGTGGCGATTTCCCTCTCTGTAGTATTGCGATTTCGAAAACCTGTAGTGCGACTGAGCTGACCGGTAGTAATCAATTCCGTATCGATTACACTTTGCAACTCACTAATACTGGGGTCGGTAGCATTGGTGCCGGTGAAACTGTCACCATCAACGATACACCTAGCAACGGTACCGCCTTTAGCATTAGCCAAGCCTTGAGCGCGTTTGCTAATGGTGCTGATGGTTGGGCTCCTAACGAAATGCTGACCTATACAGGGTATTACATCTCTGATGTGAATGGTGGTACTAACACTGTCGATGCCAGTGTGAGCTTTGGCTCTGCTAGCATTAGCGCCGATCCCTACACTGCAACCTGCGATTCGTTGGCGTTGAGTCCTATGTTGTCCATTGTGAAAAACTGTAGCGTATCATTGGCAGAAAACAGCGGTTTGGTCGCTCTGCGAAAAGACTACGACATTACCGTCTGTAACACGGGGGACGCACCGTTGGATGTCTCTCTGACCGACTCTGTGGACAGTAGTTTAAATGCCACATTCAGTTTGGATTTTGCGAAACAGTGCTTGACCAACAACGATTGCGGCTCGGGTTATAGCTGCGATGGTAACAGCCTAATGTGTACTAATACGGCGGGTGAAGTGGAAGGTAACTTTGGGGGAAATGTTTGTGAGTTAACCCAAAGCCATTACTTCCCAAGCACATTACCCACAGGTGCCGACGGTACTTTGTCTAACACCGCAACGGCGAGGGCGACTTCTCCTGTGGTCGATACGGGCGATTTAGCGACAATTGGTAACTCGGATACCGCGAGCTGCGACTTGTGTCCATTACCCGTGCAAGAATAGTTAACTGAGTTGTGTATTAGCAAAAAGGGCCGTCATTACGGCCCTTTTTATTTGCTCATATTATCTATTTTTACCTTTGCCACCAGTACTTGTGCTGGTATCCGTCGTGCCGCCGCTTGTGGTGCTAGGGCTGATAGTGACAGTTGCGACTGCGGTCAGTTTGCCATCACTCACGGTGTAGCTAAAGCTATCACTGCCTTTAAAGCGCTTAGAGGGCACATAGGTCAGGGTATTATTAGCGTTGACAGTCACTTTTCCATTCAGTCCTTGAGTAGTGCCACTGATAAACAGGCTGTCACCATCTAAATCGCTGTCATTGGCCAGCACATTCAGTACAGTGCTCGCGCTGATATCGTTGAAATCATCATTCACAGCGAGTGGCGCAGTATTACTGGTTGCCGCAGTTAACAGTACGCTACCTGAACTCACCGCTTGCTGTGAGCTAGTTTGGTTGCTGCTAATCACTTTCCAAGTATTGCTACCGCTTGCTTGCAGCGCTTCTAACGACAGTGTCAGATGCAGATTGCTTTGTGGCGCAAGTGTCACACTGTTGTTTGCTAAGTTTGCGTATAAACCCGCATCGGCTTGGGTTGTCAGGCTGTAAGTGGTTTCTGGGCAGGCGCTACTGTCATTGTTGGTGAGCAGCAAATCGACTGAACCTTGTTGCCCCTGTTGCAATTGTGAGACAGCCGCTTGTACCGTCAAGCTGCTAGTGCCACGGATACACTGAGCAGTACTGTTTTGCATGACTACATCTAACGTGACAGAGGAAGAGTCTGATGCGACGACATCGATACGGACACCTTGCTGTTCAAAGGATTGTCCTGGAGCCAAGCTGATGTCATCCCAATCATAGCTGCTGCTGTTTGGTGTTGGGTCCAGCAAAAAGCTGCTAGCGGCATTGTTGCTAGCGCCTTCACGTAATCTTACGCCATTGAGCATAGCGGCAGCTTCGGTGGCCAGTGAGCTATCAAATCCGGTTGGCTGGCGATATTCAACATAGTAAAACAGCTCGTTACCTGAAGAATCTTGGCCATTGGGAATTTTTAACAGCAGGGGGAAGTTACCCTCAGCCTCTACGGGAGATAGGGTCACCCGAGAATCGGCAGTGACGGTTTTGATGCGATCGCCACTCAGCCAACCTAATTGCTCCTTATGGAATGCATTGAAATGCTTAGGTGTATTAGTACCACTCATTGCACTGAGATAGTCGCCATATTCAGTGATAGTGCATTGGCTGCTGTCAGCTGTGGTAACGGCACCACAATCCTTTTTATTGGCATGGAATAAGCCAAGGTTGTGCCCCAATTCATGGTTAATCGTGGATAACTGTACTCGTTTGATCCAACTACGCTTGCCTGCCACATTGGCCTTACCAGACCAAGTACACTTAGGGTGAGTCGGGATCAAGTACATAACATGGTCGTAATTATTGAGATTAAAGCCACGGGCACTGAGTTCTTGGTCAGCGGCTAAGGCGACGGCGTCTGTGTTACATACAGAGACATCCACATCGACAGTAACTGGGCTGGTAGTGTCGCCCGAGAGGGAAACTGCGCCATAGGAGTTTTCTTCGTAGAAGGCCGAAGATTGATTAAACAACAGATCTTGGATCTCGGCTTCAGTCAGTTTTACGATCGGATTGATCGCAAAGTTGACTTCCGCCACTAATACGCTTCTGTTGCCACTGATAGGTGTTATGGCCGAGTTGACGGTTTGAGCCGAAGAAGTCGTTTCATTGGTTTGCAGTAAGCTGACGCTGCTATCACTCACCTGCAATTGTTTGCCATTAGCATGGCCAAACACACGGACGCTTTGACCGGGTTTTAACCAACGAGGGGTCGCTCCTAAGGCTAAATCATGTACCTCGCCTTGTTTACCGTGGAGACGAAACGTTTCAATGGCATGCTCCGGAAAATCTTCCACCTCGAGGGACAGCGTGCCTTCAAAAGGACGCATATCTGCAGCGAGGACAGTGTTGGTGAGCAGTAAACTGCTTAGCATCATGGCAGAGTATTTCATTGTTTATCTCTTCAGGTTTAGGGCAAAACGTGAAACTTATGGGCACTAACGTTCAATTAGGGGACATAAGTTCCATTTAACAAGGCAAACAGCTTTTGAGCTGTTTCGCGGGGGCATTCTAGGATAGAGAAAAATGAATGTATATAGGCTGAAACCCAGTAATAATGCGGGTTTAAGCTGATATCGTTGAAATGAAAGAAATAAAATTGTTCAAAAAATATACTGGTTAAACCAGACTGAATTTTGACTGTTTTTCATTCATTTAGCAGTTAGTTTATTGTTAAAAATGTTTTTGGATACAGAAACAGCCAGTTATTGGTGTGAGTCAAATAAAAATGGCAATGTCTAAATTTTGACACCTGTTTTTTGTCACTCGCTAGCGATGTTTGGCTGAAGTCGATAAAAGTGGCAAACCTTAGTCCTGCCAGATAGAAGTGATGGTGCGACACTGAGTCATCTTCATCCAAGGCAGAAGCAGAACGGTTAGTGGCAATTAGCGTTTTCTCTCTTAACTACTATTACAAACGCGATAGAGCTGTTCGTGAATCTCAAGTATGTAATTTGTGAGTAGAGGTCGTTATGAGGCTCTTTGAACGTTATTTAAGTGTTTTGGTACTGAGGGGTTACACTGTACGCAAATCTCTCCATGTGAAAATTTAGCATCAAGTCATTGTCTAATTTATCTATCTTAACAGGAGTTTGCAGTGTTAATTAACTACATTGAACCTGTATTTAGACAGCCATCAGAATGGCAGTTGTTAATACTGCAAGTGACTAACTGTTGTAGTAGGAATCAGTTCCCTTTGGGAGCTGATTCCTATCTTGTATAAAAATGGAAGTAACAGCAGGGTTGTAAGATTGCAAACATACAAGTGTGTGCAACCTAAAATGAACTAGACTCCTAGTTCTGCCGATTTTCTCTTTAGTCTAGTGAGGTAATTTTTTAGGATGTATTAAAGTAATCTATGGTATATAAAGCTGGATATGCTTTTACGCTGATAAAAATGTCTAAGCAGTGGGGTAGTTTTTATACATGGAAGAATGGAAATGAATGCTATAGGTAATAGTATACCAGAACAAAGCGTTATAAATATTTCCCATACAGTATTTCCTTTGAGTAAAGATTTTTTCAATAGGGGGAAATGGCTTTGTGAACAAGGATGGAACACTCCAGCGCTTGTTCAAAAGTGTATGGAATCAACTCCATATTATAGTCTAGATAGTTATGAGAAATGGGGGCGGGTTCAGCAACAGAATGCTATGGAATCAGTCAGCTATAAGACGTATAAATCTGAGTTTCTGCGAAGTTTGAAAACTATTGGAGATTTAAAATTTGCTCAAACTGGAGAGGTTTGGGATCAATTCGCAGGCTTCCCTTTACAATCAGCTATTATTAAAGATAGATGCCAAAACAAAAATGAATTCTTATCTTTCCTCAACAAATTTAGACAATGTATAGATGCAAGTAAAAAATCTGATTTAATAGAGAATGGTATTGAATTCGAAATTCATTCTGAAGTTTTTGAAAAGAATTCTGAAATTAAAAAATTTACTATAAAAAGAGTCAATGCCAGCCTTAAAGATATAGGGTGCTTTCAAAGTAAAACGTTAAATTATAGAGGGTTTAAATTTTGGGATGTTGAAATTAACGAACATTATTTTGTAGCGTTAGGATTAGAGACAGTTACTCTTAACGATGTAGGCAGTTTGGACTTTTTTATCGTTATTTATAATAAGTCTGATACGAATTTATCTATTAGAAATAACTCTTTAAATCGCAACCACTTGCATGTTACAACTCTATGTGATTGGTATCCAATATCCGAGCCATTCACTAACAAGTCTGCTTACTGTTTTTATTCAAATATATATATGGGCTAATAGCAGGTATTGATTCTGGTATCAGTATGTTCAAAAATCTTGTAAATATACTTGGGAAACACTTTTCCTATTCAAACTGAGAGAACATTAACCTATCTATTGGTACAAGTGATTAGAAATACTTTTTAGTGAATTGATCTGACTAAAAAGGTGTTTAGCTCATCAATCGAGATGCAGCTATTGGTTAGGCTTCCCACTCGGAGCGGTAAGTTCATTTTATACGAGCCTCGTGGCCTAGGCTGTTTCGGGTTGGCATAAGGAGAGGGTCTCTTCTAACCAGTTGAAGAAGGCTAATTCATTGTTGCCAAGCTTTTCCGTATGACTCAACAACACATAATTATGCCCTGATGGGATAAAGCCAAATGGCGCGACGAGCCTGCCGCTTGTTAGATCGTCAACAATCAGGGGATACGAGCCTATGGCGCCTCCGAGTCCATCAACCGCCGCCTGCAGGCAGAAATAGAAATGCTCGAAGGATTTTGACTTATTGGCTGAGAAATTGTGTCCCGAACGCTGCGACCAATCCGACCATGCCGACGGCCGGGAGTCACTATGCAGCAGGACAATATCGCCCCAGTTTTGCTGAATTTGACGCCAATATTCAGGCGAAAACACTGGGCCAACCCACTCATTAACTAAATTGTGCTTGCTGTATTCAGGGGGGATATGAAAATCGTCTCGCCGAATGGCCAAAGATAATCCTGATCCCGCCAGTTTGACTGGCCCGCCAGCCGTTGATAATCGAACGTCTATACCCGTTAGCTGGAAAAAACTGGCTAACCGCGGCATTAACCAGCGCATGGTGAGTGTGGGTTCACAGGAAACCTCAAGGTAATGATGGCCCTCTCGAGTCAGCTGCTTTACCCCACTATCTAAGGTGTTAAAGGCAATATCTGTGTAGCGCTTAAGCAATTCCCCCTCTTGAGTGAGGCACATCCCTCGGCCTTGCTTATAAAACAGTATTTGCGATAAGTGGTTTTCCAAGAGTTTTATTTGCTTACTGACCGCACCGTGAGTGATATGCAATTTCTCTGCGGCCTGACTGTAACTCGAGGACTCGGCCGTAATGTGAAATACATAGAATGCTTTTAAGTGTCTCATATGTGACTTTTTCTCACTGTTTTGGTGCCTTCTTTTCGATTATAACTCACCAGCGACTCGATACAATTACCGCTTGCTAATGAACCCTGAGGAGCGGAAATGGAGTTATTGAGTATTGTGATATTTGGGCTGTTGATTGTGGTTAGCCCTGGTGCCGATTTTGTGTTGGTCTTTAAAAATAGTGCCATGTATGGCAGAAAAGCGGGGATGTTAACGGCCCTTGGAATTGGCGCGGGAGTTTGTGTCCATATTAGCTATTCAATCATTGGGATAAGTCAGTTAATTGCCAACAATGCCGGGTTATTTAGCCTAGTGAAATATGTGGGGGCAGCGTATTTAATCTATCTTGGGATCACTGGTTTATTGAGTGCCAAGCTAACCTTCGATTACGGGACTACGCTTATTAAACCGGTAGAAAATCGAAAGTACATTATGCAAGGATTTTTATGTAATGTACTGAATCCTAAAACGATGATTTTCTTCTTAAGTGTATTTAGCCAGCTGATTTCATCCCATAGTGACGGCTTAGCATTCGTCATCAGCTATGGTGTCTATATCGCAGTGTTACACGGGGTCTGGTTTTGCATCGTCGCATACTTAGTGACATCAGCCAAAGCCACTCGAGTATTGAAACGGTTTGGTCATAGGATTAATCAGGCCTGTGGTGTGGGTCTGATTACCTTTGGGGCAATATTATCAACTAACGCTTGAAGCTGATTTCTTCCCTCTACGGCGATAGGTTTTTGTCCTGTTTTTAACTCGGTCTAAAGTTGACTTAAATTCACAGTTAATTTGAGATCGCCTAAGGGGAAGAAGATATATTCGCTAGGATTCTCTTACGCCATCGTCACATGTCTACTGTGGATGGATTGCTCTGAATATTGAGGCAATCCATGCCACTTGCAGGCTATGCCAAAGTTAATGGAAGGTTAAGAGAAAAGTTAAGCGAAAACTTAGGAAAAAACCTAGCCACCCAATGGACAGCGCAATAATGGCTAGCGAAACAAGGGCCCAAAAGGGATTGAGATAAGAGTGCTGTCGCTCCATGCCTATAAGTGATATCTCCAATTTTTATCAGGCTACAAAGTTTCACTTCAAGATCAGCTCAATCAGTCCTCTCCATCTAAATACTGCAAAAAAATTACTTAACATATATGTTTTTTCATATATGCTTTATTCCATATGTAATCTGATCATTTTGGGAGCACTCGATGCAACCCGTCGCATTTTTTAAAGCTCTTGCCGATGAGACTCGGCTGAAATGTTTATTGCTGATCCAGCGGGAAGGGGAGCTGTGCGTCTGTGAATTAATGGCCGCGCTGTCGGAGATCCAACCTAAGATCTCCCGGCATTTAGCGCAGTTAAAAAAAGCAGGGATCTTAGTCGATAGGCGCCAAGGACAATGGGTGTTTTATCAAATTAATCCAGAGCTTAATGCTTGGTGCCAGCAAGTATTGGCGCAAAGTTGTGAGGCCAACAGCGCGTTTTTAGCTGAGAGTATGCAAAACCTGTGCAGCATGGGAGCTCGTCCCGAACGTGCGAAAGCTTGCTGTTAAGTTAAGAAATGGATTCGCTATTAGATAAGTAGAGGTCGTTATGGGGATCTTTGAACGTTATTTAAGTGTCTGGGTTGGCTTGAGTATTCTCGCTGGGGTTGTGCTTGGTAATCTCGCACCAAATGTATTTGCTGCCGTTGCGGCGATTGAATTTGCCCATGTGAATTTGATTATTGCGTTATTTATCTGGGTGATGATCTACCCCATGATGGTGCAAATTGACTTTTCGGCAGTCAAGAATGTCAGTAAAACTCCGAAGGGATTACTGCTAACGCTGACGATTAACTGGCTGATTAAACCCTTTACCATGGCCTTACTTGGCTGGTTATTCTTTAAACTGGTGTTTGCCGATTGGGTCGACCCGCAAACGGCGGGTGAATATATTGCGGGGATGATTCTCCTTGGTGTCGCCCCTTGCACCGCCATGGTGTTTGTCTGGAGCCAACTGACGAAGGGCGATCCTAACTACACTTTAGTGCAAGTCTCTGTTAACGATATCATTATGGTGTTTTTGTTTGCGCCGCTCTCTGCGTTGTTGCTGGGGGTGAGTGATATTCAAGTGCCATGGGGAACCCTGCTGCTATCTGTGGTGTTGTATGTCTTATTGCCCTTAGTCGCAGGAGTGCTCACCCGTAAACGTTTAGAGGCTCGTCATGACGCCACTGCCGTGCCGCAGTTATTGGCTAAACTCAAACCTTGGTCTGTAATAGGACTACTCGCGACGGTTGTGCTGCTGTTCGGCTTTCAGGCCAAGACCATCCTTAGCCAACCGCAGAACATTCTATTAATCGCTATCCCATTGATTATTCAGAGCTATGGCATCTTTATCTTGACTTACTGGCTGGCGTTAAAGCTCAAACTGACCCATGCGATTGCCGCGCCCGCGAGCATGATAGGTTCTTCTAACTTCTTTGAGTTAGCCGTGGCCGTGGCGATTTCGCTCTTTGGCTTACATTCGGGGGCCGCGCTGGCGACCGTGGTGGGCGTGTTGGTTGAAGTGCCTGTGATGTTGTCTTTAGTGTACTTTGCCAATCGCACCCGTCATTGGTTTACGACTTAATCTGTTTTTAAAATAAATAATATTAAAAATCAATAAATTGAAAGTTAACTAGGTAGTTATAAATCATGGCAATTAAAATCGGGATTAATGGATTTGGGCGCATGGGACGTTTGGCTCTACGTGCGGCGTGGGAATGGGATGATGTTGAGTTTGTGCAGATCAACGATCCCGCTGGGGATGCGGCTACCTTGGCTCATTTGCTTGAGTTCGATTCAGTTCACGGTCGCTGGCGTTATCCGGTCACGGCGAATCAGGATGGTATTCAAATCCAAGACAAAACCATTCGCACCACACGTAATAAGACGATTGCCGAGACCGATTGGTCGGGATGCGATGTGGTGATTGAAGCCTCTGGGGTGATGAAAACCAAAGCCTTACTGCAAGCTTATTTAGATCAAGGTGTAAAGCGGGTGGTAGTGACGGCGCCAGTCAAAGAGGAAGGTGTGTTAAATGTGGTGATGGGAGTGAATCATCAGTTATACGATCCGGCGATTCATCCGATTGTGACCGCGGCTTCCTGCACTACCAACTGTCTTGCGCCTGTGGTGAAAGTGATCCATGAGCAGATTGGCATCAAGCATGGTTCTATGACCACTATCCATGATATTACCAACACCCAGACGATTCTGGATGCACCGCACAAGGATCTGCGCCGCGCCCGCGCTTGTGGGTTAAGTTTAATTCCCACCACCACGGGCAGTGCGACGGCAATTACCCATATATTCCCTGAGCTTAAGGGTAAGCTGAATGGCCATGCCGTACGAGTGCCGCTCGCTAACGCATCTCTTACCGACTGTGTTTTTGAGCTTGAGCGCAGCGTGACCGAAGCGGAAGTGAATATGCTGCTACAAACCGCCGCCGAAGGCGAACTCAAGGGCATTTTAGGTTATGAAGAGCGGCCATTAGTGTCGGTTGATTATAAAACCGATCCCCGTTCGAGCATTGTCGATGCGCTTTCGACCATGGTGGTGAATGGTACTCAGCTAAAACTCTACGTGTGGTACGACAATGAGTGGGGATATGCCAACCGTACGGCAGAGCTTGCCCGCTTAGTCGGCCAGCTTGATTTGCCGCGTTAGGAGAGCACTGTGCCTGCTGCCAAGCTATTTGAGCAACTGATGCAATTGCCCGCTGCCGTGCGGCAATATTTGCTGATCACCTTCAATTATTGGAGTTTTACCTTAACCGATGGTGCGCTGCGGATGTTGGTGGTGCTGCATTTTCACGATCTCGGTTATACGCCATTCGCGATTGCGATGTTGTTCTTGTTCTATGAGATTTTTGGTGTCGTGACCAATCTGGTGGGCGGTTATCTCGGCGCTCGCTTGGGGCTTAATCGCACTATGAATCTAGGCCTTGGTATGCAGGTATTGGCATTAGGGATGTTATTGGTGCCTGCGGCCAGTTTACCATTGTGGCTTGCGGGCGTGCCCTGGGTGATGGCGGCGCAGGCGCTTTCGGGCATTGCTAAAGATCTCAATAAGATGAGCGCAAAAAGCGCGATTAAATTGCTGGTTCCAAAGGGGGAGCAGGGCAGGCTTTACCATTGGGTTGCCCTGTTAACCGGGTCTAAAAATGCCCTTAAAGGGGCGGGATTTTTCCTCGGTGGCGCCTTGCTGGCGGGATTGGGTTTCAATATGGCGATTGCCGCCATGATGGCCGTGCTTGCGCTAGTGTGGTTAATGAGCCTGGTCTTGCTGAAAAAAGATTTGGGGAAAGCGAAGAACAAACCTAAGTTTACCGAGATTTTTTCTAAGAGTCGCAGCGTGAATATTCTCTCGGCGGCGCGCCTGTTTTTGTTTGCCGCAAGGGATGTGTGGTTTGTGGTGGCTTTGCCCGTGTATCTGGCGAGCCAATGGGACTGGGATCATTGGGCCGTGGGCGGCTTTTTGGCGCTCTGGGTGATAGCTTACGGCATAGTGCAAACCTTAGCTCCGAAGATCACTGGTGCGAGCAGGGCAGAAGCTAACACTTCGCAGCGCATCCCAGACGGTTATACCGCCTTAGTTTGGTCGACATTATTAGCTTTTGTTCCCGCGTTAATTGCACTCAGTTTGTATCTGGATTTCTCACCACAGCTCAGTCTGATCTTGGGGCTGATGTTATTTGGCGGACTGTTTGCGATTAACTCGTCACTGCACAGCTATTTAATTGTGAGTTACGCCAGTGAAGAGGCGGTATCCCTCGATGTTGGGTTCTATTATATGGCTAATGCCATGGGGCGTTTAGTGGGAACTGTGCTTTCGGGCTGGGTGTATCAGAGTTATGGACTGGTGGCCTGTTTGTGGATTTCGACGGCCTTTATTGCAATAACGGCACTGATCTCTATCAAGCTGCCTCGACAAGTCAAAGGATAGCAAGATGTTGAGCTGGCGAAAGCGTTTACCGGGCGTTAGAACTATTTGCCTTGTCTGCATGGCTTCGCTATTCGCTGTTTCGCCGCTCTTAGCATCGGTTACACCTGCTTCAAATTCCGCATTGGCTGAGAAACCAAATCTCGCGCCAAAGCCTATTCGAGATTGGAAAAATCCCGCCTATATTATTCAAGCCTTTGATGAGATAGCCCTTAAAAATGAATACGATAAAGATAAACATCGAGTACGGAAATGGCGTCAGCCCGTGCGCGTCTTTGTCGAGCATCAAGTGAGTGATAATGGGTTGCATGCACAATTGGTGCAGATGCATTTAAGCCATCTGGCACAAATCACCGGCTACAGTATTGCCAAGGTGGATTCGCTCGAAGAGGCCAATTTACACTTAGTCTTTACCCGTCAATCCCAATGGGCCGATGTGGTGAGGCGTCTTATGGGGGCAAGTGCGGCCAGTAATATACATGGCTCTGTTTGTATGGGGAAATTTGCGCTTAATTCCCAGAATGAGATTGAGCGCGCTTGGGTGGTTATCCCGGTCGACCAAGCGCAAATGCATGGCAAATTGGTGGCCTGCGTGGTGGAAGAAATCACCCAAGTGTTGGGCCTACCCAATGATTCGGTAAAAGTATTTCCTTCTATTTTTAACGATAAAACACCGCAGGATTTACTCACTGGGCTGGATTATATTTTGCTGAAACTGCTCTACAGTGCGGATATTCATGCCGGCATGACGGCCGCCGAAGTGCTGCCTATATTGCAAAAACAACTCGAACAATGGCAGCGGGATGGCACACTGACGCAAGCCGATAAAGCGGTTCGTCAGGGCCAGTTGTACCCTCTGTTAGGTTATTGATCCCCAAGGTTTTACATCGAAAGTTGGCTTTGATCATGCTTTACCAATTATTCCTTTTTCTTTTAGGAATAAGGGCATAGTCTATCTTTAAAAGAGATAAACATGCTGGAGGCAAGCTATGCAGATGACATTGCAGTTTTTGGGCGCGACCGAGGAAGTGACTGGCTCGTGCCACTTACTCACAGTGGCAGGTAAGCAAATGCTGCTCGATTGCGGCCTCATTCAAGGCGGCAAGGCCGATGAGTTACGTAATCACGAACCTTTTAGCTTCGATCCCCTTGCTATTTCAGCCGTTGTCTTGAGTCACGCCCATATTGATCATTCGGGCCGTTTACCTCTGTTGGTTAAGGCGGGTTATACCGGGCCGATTTTTACCCATAAAGCGACGGCTGAACTGTGTGCCATCATGCTGAAAGATGCCGCCATGTTGCAGGTGCGCGATACCGAAAGAACCAATAAGAAGCGTGCGAAGCATGAGTTGGACCCCCTAGAACCGCTATTTACCGTGGAAGATGCGGAGCAGGCCATTACTCAGTTTGTGTCGCTGGAATATGGCCAAGTCACCCGGGTTATTCCCCATGTGGATATTTGCTTATCGGATGCGGGGCATATTTTAGGCTCGGCACTGGTGGAGCTTTGGTTAGGTGAGGGGAAAGCGCAGAAAAAACTGGTATTTAGTGGCGATCTTGGCCGTGCTGGCATGCCGATATTACGTAATCCCACCTTAGTCGACACCGCCGATTTAGTGTTAATGGAAAGCACCTACGGTAATCGCTTTCACCGCAGCTGGACCGATACGCTTGCCGAGTTAAAGGCGATTTTCGCCAAGGCGGTGACCGAGAGCCACGGCAATATTCTGTTGCCAGCGTTCTCTGTTGGGCGTGCGCAGGAGCTCTTATATCTATTTCATTTATATGCCAAAGAGTGGGATCTCTCCCGCTGGAAAGTCTGCCTCGATAGTCCTATGGCGATTGAGGCGACGCGGGTGTATGTCAATAACTACCCCTTAATGGATGATGATTTTAAGCGCTTTACGCGCCAGCATCCGGGGCAACATCCGTTATTGTCTAATGTAGAATTTATCCAAACGACTGAGGAGTCTATCGCCCTTAACGATGTGCACAAAGGATTGATCATTATTGCGGGCAGCGGCATGTGTAACGGTGGCCGCATCCGCAGTCATTTAGAGCACAATCTATGGCGTCCAGAATGTGATGTGATTATCTGCGGCTATCAAGCACTTGGTACGCCGGGACGTGCCTTAGTCGATGGCGTCGAGGAGCTGACTATCCATGGTAATAGCATTAAAGTTGCCGCTAAATTGCATACTGTCGGTGGCTTATCGGCCCATGCGGATCAGGCGGAGTTATTACGTTGGTATCGACATTTTGAATCGCAGCCGCCCCTGGTGCTTGTTCACGGCGAACCCGAAGCGCAGCAGGGATTAGTCGCTGTGATGAATCAAGACTCGAAAACCAAACCTAAAGCGCTGGCTATTGCCACCCGTGGCGATATGTTGGATTTAAATGCCTTACCCAAATTAGTTTGGGTGACTAACTAGCTAAGATAACTTAATTAGCTAATTTTGCTGCATTATTGACATTGAATTATGCTTGGATTACACCTTTAAACACTTTTACTCATGGCTATCGTATCTCGCTATGATAGACAGGCTCAATGGAATGAAATAATGATAAATCGAAAAAGCTATTTGCTCGTATGTATTCTTTTGCTTGGTGGATGTAGTGGGGCTACGTTTAGAACCAATGTCGGATCTGTGGCGTTAAATAATGCGATTGCAGGTACGGTGGAAGTGTACACAATGGCGGAGTTATCACGACATAAATACGTAGGATTGGGGGATGTGTCTGCAACCTATTGTAAAAGCGATATCGACCCAACGGTAAAAGTTGATATTGATGATTTGAAAAAGGATTTAAAGCTTCAAGTGCAGAAGTTAGGTGGAAATGCGATTATTTTCTACGAGTGTGGTAAGGGGATCTATCCTGCTTGCCAGCAGTATTTAGAGTGTAATGGCGAAGGGTTCGAAATCGAAAACTAAGCGTTAAAAACTCAGTCTTAACATTGAAGGCTCACATTGTTTGTGAGCCTTCAATGTGAATGGGATTTTAATCTGAGTTATTATCAAATTCAGTGTCGTCGAGTAACTCTAGGCTTGGGTCGATACTGGGGACGTCTTTAAATAAGCGGGTGAAGTGACGTTGCACCCCTTTCAGATCGATTCCTGCTAATCCTGAGGCGAAACCAAACCAAGCATACAGGCCGCTGAAGTTGTCGAACATCGGCGGTAAATACTTAGGTGGCGTGAGAATCCCTTCTTGGCAAGCTTGATAGAGTACAGGAATGTCTTCGATGGCCAGCTTGCCTAAAAACAGCATAGGGATCAGTTCGGGTAAACCCGATGTGATGGCGCTGCGGATAAAGTTGATGTTTTCGACATAGCCGCGCACATAGGAAATGTCTTTGGTAAAAAAGCTGCCACCTTCGACCATGCCGCCACGAAACACCCTTTGCGTGACCCGATAACTGTCCTTAGCGCTAAGATTTAATTCCCTAAAATAGTTGAATACTTCAATAAAGTTCGCCCCCTTTTCCGCCATATCTACCGCAGCGACACGGTCGCTAATCCGGCGGGCACGACCTGGGTTTGAACTCAGGGTGAGCATTTCGAGTAACACGGCAAGCCCTTCTTGGGTGGCTGCGACACGGGGAGACCCGACGCTAAGCCAAGTAGCATGGGGCTGAGCACGGCCATTGAGGGTGGTGCCCACATGCACCCAACCTTCATGGACTTCGTACACATTGAGATCTGACTCGCTGAACATGGCTTTGCTGTTGAGTTTGACCGTATCGCCACCCACGGCAGCATCGGACACAATCCCGTCACTCAAGCGCACCCGCATATCATCACTGTGGAAGTATTTTTCCAATCGCTGGCTCAGCACATTCACGGCTTCGGGGGCGCTAATGATTTTGGGATGATGCTTATTCATATGCCTTGCGGCGGGCAGGGAGAAGATATAGCTGAGTTTATCGCCCAATTGGCGTAGGGTGTGGCGATCGCCATGTAGTCTGTGGCTGGCGCTGCCGTAGAGTTCTTGGCTCAGCTGACCAAAGACGGGTGTTCCTCGATGGCCTAGCATATCGACAACCAGGCGATATTGATCGACGTTAGCAACTAAGATCTTACCCAGCTTGTCTTTTTTACCTAAACGGCGATGGATTTCTTGTTTTAGGTCAAGCAGCTCGGCTTGAGTTTTAACGGGATCGAAGGGCAAGGCAATTTTTTGATAAAAATCTTGGCTAATCGCTGGCAGAACCGTGCCTTTACTGGAGAGAAAACGCTCTTCCATTTCCCGTGGCCATTTGATGGCATCTAAAATTTTAATCGGCGTTTGGATGCGGATAAGCTCATCGGAAAGGCGGCGTAAATCTTCTTGATACTGGGCTAACGACTCTGACATTCCCGTAATCCTGTTGCGACTTGGACGATAAAAATTAGCTTAATCATAGCGGTAAAGCCGCTGCATTTATAGGTTTCTCCCTTCAAGCAATTGAATATTGTCGATTAAATTACTGACAAGTTATCGGTTTAATGAATCATTTTGGTGCAATGCGACTTATTTTGGCGCGAGACTGCGTTGGTTTAATCTCATAACTCATTGTTAAACATTAACTTATTTTGCTGGCATCAAAGCTGCTTTTCGTGTGTGAACAATCGGATAACGTCAATGGGAGAGAGTTATGGCTGCAATGAGCTATTTGAGTGTGATTGAGCGTTATCACGAGTATGAGGCCACAGTGCATGAGCTGATGGAGTCTATTTTAACGGGCATTGCCGATGCGGACTTATTTCACCAACCAAAAGTCGATATCAAGGCCATGAAGGGTATTGCGGGTAGTTATCCCTTTGTCGAGCTGATGTATTTGCTCGATACCCAAGGGGTGCAAATTAGCCAAAATATCGCAGTGGTCGATCAGCAGATCAAGTTAGTGCCCCTTGGCGGTAATCGCGACCGTAGTCAACGGCCCTATTTTACCAATAGGGATGAGTCTGATGGGGTTAATATCACTCGCCCTTATTTATCCAATGCCAGCGGGAACTTATGTTTATCGGCCTCCTTAGCGATTGTGCAGCAGGAGCAAAAGCTGGGCTATCTAGTCGTCGATGTGGATTTGACGCGAATGATTGAATTTATGATGGGCGACAGTGCTCGTCGGCGGGTCACACCAGCCTTTAAAGCCGTGTATGGCGTGATAGTCGCAGGGCTTTTTGTGCTGGTGATGGTGCTACTATGGACGGCGCTCAGGGATATTTATGGGTTATTTGTGGTGGAGCAAGTCGGGCAAGACCCATTGCAACCCTTTGGGATCATTATCTTTATGACCTTAGCGTTAGCGATCTTCGACCTCGGGAAAACAATTCTGGAGGAAGAAGTATTAATGCATAAGGATATTTTTCGTCATAGCTCCACCCGCCGAACCATCACTCGCTTTGTATCAACGATTTTGATCGCCATTTCAATTGAGGCCTTATTGACCATGTTTAAGGCGTCACTGGGGGAGAAACAATATATCGAGCCGGCGATTTGGATGATGCTTGCTGTAGTGGGTTTATTAGTCGGATTAGGGGCTTATGTGTATCTTGGGGCAAAAGCGGAATGGCTGCTGATCAAAACTCAGGCCTATAAGAGTGGCAAAAAGTAATATCAAAATAATAGTAAACTGTACACCCAGCCCCTAGGAGCTGGGTGAGGCTTTTAGAAAAACGCAGGTTTTGAGTAACCTAACGCCTTAAGGGAACGGGAAGCTTAGAATAAGTCGTCATCTCCTAATGCACGTCTTAACTCGGCGCGTTCGAGGTAATCTTCTAAGCGTTTCTTTATCTCACGCTTATGTTGCATTGCCTCGGCTGCTTTGCTGTTTCTTGGAGTGGTCATTGCCTCAATTTCAGTATCGTTGGGCACGACTTCAGTAATATGAGCCATAACGAATTCCTCATTGTTGTTCCTAACGCCTTTCTATCTAAAAAGAGTGTGGCAGAAAAGCAAAAAATTTTACGACTGAACGTAAAATTTTCTTCCCGTAAAGCGGGGTATTGACCCTGTAAGCTTGTCATATTGTCACGCTATTTTAGTACTCATTCAGCAACCGCTGAATTTTGTGATTTAGCGCATAACTCATTATTTTTATTTTCTAAGTTAATTCCTACTTAAATAGTCGGATAGACTTGAATTTGCCTAAAACACCAACAACACTTGGATCAGTGTTTAATCTTCTTCAATGCTAGGGATTTAGCGGGTATGGACAAGGATAGTTTCCCTGATTCTTTCAACTTCAACAGCTCTAAAAGCTTTTATGCCAGTGTGATCAGCTCCAGTTGGTTGATGTTACTCGCCGCCGTCTTTTTTATGGGGCTCTCTTGGTATGTGCTTGAAGAATATTTACGAGATCGGGGTGATGAGCGTTTTAACAATAATGTTCAAGATCTTATTGGTGCCGTCAGCAGTCGTATGACTGCCTATGAGCAGGTATTACGAGGCGGCGTAGGACTATTTCTCGCCTCGGATGGAGTGTCTCGCCGTGAATGGCAACTCTATGTTTCTAATGCTCGTTTATCCGAATATTACCCCGGGATTCAAGGCTTAGGCTTTGCGCAACTCTTAACGCCTGCAACTGTGGAGGCTTTTACTCAAGAAGTGCAAGAGGAAGGATTCGATGACTATAGAGTGACCCCTGTTGGGGACAGAGATCTCTATTGTGCGATTAAGTACTTAGAACCATTTGACTGGCGCAATCAACGGGCATTTGGCTTCGATATGTGCTCCGAATCAACCCGCAGGGCTGCCATCTTACACGCCATTGCCACAGGGCTCCCCACCGCATCGGGTAAAGTGACTCTAGTGCAAGAAACCCCTGATGATGCGCAAGCCGGTATTTTAATGTATGTCCCGTTATACCGCGGTCAGCCGATGACGGAGGAAGAACGTAAGCAACAGGCCATCGGCGTGGTGTACGCCCCATTCCGTATGAATGATCTGATGCAAGGCATTATGGGGAAACGTTTTTCGGGATTAAAACTGGCGATTTACGATGGTATGGAGGCCAACAACGAGAGCCTGATGTTTAGCAGCCATAAAGCCTTGCCCTCTACAAATGATGTGTTTTATCAATCCCAGCTAGAAACCATGGAAGGCCAAGTTTGGCGTTTAGAGGTGTCCTCTGAATCACGCTTTATCTCAAGCGCGGAACAAACCCAAAGTGTGTGGCTTCAGGTTATTGGGAGTGCGTTTATCTTAGCCTTGTTTTACTCAGTGCTGACGATGGCGCGAAATCGTTATCAAGAGTCGAGGTTAACCGCAGAGTTAATTGCCAATGAAAAACGCTTCCGCCTCGTGATTGAAGCTTCACCTAGTGCGCTCTTTATGGTGGATAGAAAAGGCATTATCACCTTAGTGAACACCCATGCCGAACGCCTCTTTGGTTACGCACGGGATGAGTTACTCGGGCGTTCAATCAATATGTTATTACCCGAGGGGTTAAGGGAAATACATCAGCAACATATGGGCAGTTACCTCGCCCAACCGATTGCGAAAAACATGTCACTGCGGGACGACTTGTTCGGTTGTTGCAAAGATGGGACTCGCTTGGCGATTGAAGTTGGGCTAACACCGATTCACTTCAGCAATGGCGTGTCGATTCTGGCAACGATAAACAATGTGTCGGAGCGTAAACGGATCGAAGCGCAAAGGATTGAGCATACGGCTGAACTTGAGCGCATCAACAAGGAACTCGACCAGTTTGCTTATATCGCTTCTCACGATCTTAAGTCGCCACTGCGGGGTATTGAACAGCTAACGAGTTGGTTAAGTGAAGATTTGTCTGAGAACATGGACGAAAACGTTCAAAAATACTTAGGGTTAATCCAAAGTCGTATCCAACGTATGGTGTTGCTACTCGATGGTTTGCTGATGTTTTCGCGGATTGGGCGAGTCGATGCGGAGATTGTCGATGTCGATTCACGGCAACTGATTGAGGATATGTTCGCCTTAGTCGCACCGCCGCAGGGCTTTTCCCTCGAGCTCGAAGGAAATTTCCCACAATTTAAAACCGTAAAAACTCTGCTCGAATTAGTGATAAGGAATTTATTCAGTAATGCGATTAAACACCATGATCAGGCTGAAGGTGTGATTAAAGTGGTGTGTAGTGCCTCCAACACCCATTACTGGTTTAGTGTTATCGATGATGGTCCAGGCATATCCACTAAATACCATGGCAAGGTATTTGAGATGTTCCAAACGCTTAGGCCGAGGGATGAAGTGGAGGGGAGCGGTTTAGGTTTGTCGCTAGTCAAAAAGACGGTAGAAAGTCTTGGTGGAAAAATTCAACTAGAATCAGAGGGACGTGGTTGTTGTTTTCGATTTAGCTGGCCGATGCGCATAGTCAACAAGGAGGGGATATGAGCAGCACCAATAACTACAAACAAGTGACGATTTTGTTGGTCGATGACGATGATGTGGATTATATGGCGGTGCAGCGGGCGATGAAGCAACTGAGATTGCTCAACCCCTTAGTACGTGCACGAGATGGCCTAGAAGCATTAAGTATTTTGACCCACAGCGAAGCGATAAAAGGTTCCTACCTCATTTTGCTCGATCTTAATATGCCCAGAATGAATGGGTTTGAATTCCTTGAACATATTCGCTCCGACCCAACCCTGTCTTCCTCCGTGGTATTTATGCTCACGACTTCGAGTACCGATGAGGATCGGATGAAGGCTTATAGTCACCATGTCGCAGGCTATATGGTGAAAACGGATATTAAGGATGGTTTCAACAACATTTTCAATATGTTGGAAGGTTATTGGCGCATAGTGGAGCTTCCAACCGTATAGGGTGTGTATATGGATTTACTACTGATCGATGATGATGAAGTCGATAGAACTGCGATTATTCGGGCACTGCGACAGTCCAAATTAGCCTTCAATGTGGTTGAGGCAAATTGTGCTTTCGATGGCCTTAACTTGGCTCTCGAAAGGCATTTCGACGGTATTTTGTTGGATTATCTATTACCCGATGCCAATGGTTTAGAGGTGCTGATCAAACTCAATTCGATGACTCAAGACCAAACTGTGGTGGTGATGCTGAGTCGTTATGAGGATGAGAAACTGGCGCAGCGTTGTATTGAGCTGGGCGCGCAGGATTTTCTGTTAAAAGATGAAGTCAATTCACGGATCTTAAGCCGTGCGATTCGTTACGCCAAACAACGTTCCTCCATGGCCTTGGCCCTAAGAAATAGCCATCAAAAACTCAAAGAGTTGGCTGAGCATGATTCTCTAACCAAATTAGTGAACCGCTACGGGTTTGAACTGTGCCTAAATCGTGCCATCGCAAGAGCAAAACGCAGCAATGACTTTCTTGCAGTTATTTTGCTCGATCTAGATGATTTTAAAGCAATTAATGATACTTTAGGTCATCAAACTGGCGATATCTTACTCGTCAAAGTCGCCTCGCGATTAAGCTCAGTGCTGCGAGATGGTGATGTGATCGCCCGCTTAGGTGGGGATGAGTTTGTAGTACTCGTGACCGACAATGACTACAAATATTTCCCTATGATAGTCGCCAATCGCCTGCTTAAGGCCTTTGAGGAGGTTTTCTGCCTGGGTGAAAACGATGTGATGATTGGCGCCAGTATCGGCGTGGCTTTTTATAATGAGGCCGCCTCCGATAGCTCTGAGTTGATGAAATGCGCCGATATTGCCATGTATCGCGCCAAAAAAATGGGGCGCAACCAAATTCAGTTTTATTCTGAGGCCTTAGATAAAGAAGTTCGTTACCGTAATCATATCGAGTCCAGCTTGCGCATGGCGCTAAAGCAGAATGAATTCAAGGTTTATTATCAGGCACAAGTAGATTCTCAAACCCATCAAGTGATAGGGATGGAGGCGTTAATCCGTTGGTTGCATCCGCAAGATGGTTTGATTGCACCGGATCAATTCCTATCCATTGCAGAGGAAATTGGTCTGATGGAAGAAATCGGTGACTGGGTGCTTATCGAAGCCTGTCGTCAAGCGCAGGAATGGCTCACGCGGCTAACCCCCGTTGGACATAGCTTTACCATTGCGGTGAATTTGTCGGCATCGCAAATTGGACACATTGATCTATATGAAAAAATTGTCCATGCCCTCGAGGTCACGGGATTAGATGCGAAAGCGCTAGAGCTTGAGATTACCGAAAACAGCTTGATTGAAGAACCCCATGAACATGCCAAGGTGCTCGATAGAATTGCGCAACTTGGAGTACGATTCGCACTCGATGACTTCGGCACAGGCTTTTCATCCCTAGAACATATAAAGCTCTTTCCAATCAGTGTATTAAAAATTGATAAGAGCTTTATTGCCTCCTACGATAAGGATGACAAAGATACGCGGTTGCTCGCGGCATTACTCAATTTCGCCTATGGTTTTAACGTGACATCGGTTGCCGAAGGCATTGAAACGGCTGAACAAGCCGAGTTTTGCACCGCACGAAATTGCAATGTGCTCCAAGGGTATTTATTTTCGCGGCCCTTAGAAGCGAGCGAATTTGAGGCCAAGTACATTACTCCACTACTTACAAAATAATGACCCTAAATTGTGAAGATTATCTTACGTTTGGCTAGTGCCGAGGTTTTCGTCTGGTGAGGAATATTTTCTTGCTTTACACTCAGCAATAGACAAATATCAGCGCCCCTTTCTGATGCAGTGTGCTCAGAGCTTCAATCACAGTGTTTAATTTGGTCATTTGGCAATGAAAATAGGTATCTTATCCCAGTTCCCTGAGTTGTATTCCACCCGACGTTTAGTGGCGGCCTGCGAGAGCCGTGGTCATGAGGCTGTGGTTATTAATACCTTGAATTGCTACATGAATATCAACTCCATCAAGCCGAGCATTCATTACCAAGGCCAAGAATTAACGGGGTTCGATGCCATTATCCCGCGCATTCACGCCAGCGTGACCTTTTATGGCTGCGCGGTAGTGCGCCAGTTCGAAATGATGGGGGTATTTGCCGCCAATGACTCTATTTCAATCGCGCGTTCACGGGACAAGTTACGCGCGCTGCAATTGCTTTCCCGCAAAGGCATAGGCATGCCTATTACTGGATTTGCCAATAAACCCAATGATATTCCCGATTTGATTAACATGGTGGGCGGCGCGCCCTTAGTGATTAAGTTGCTGGAAGGCACACAAGGAATTGGCGTGGTGTTGGCCGAGACCAAAACCGCTGCCGAGAGCGTGATCGAAGCCTTTTTAGGGCTGAAAGCCAATATCATGGTGCAGGAATATATTAAGGAATCCAACGGTAGCGACATTCGCTGTTTTGTGGTCGGCGATAAAGTGGTGGCTTCGATGAAGCGCCAAGGACCCGAAGGAGATTTTCGCTCTAACCTGCACTTAGGTGGCTGTGGTGAGAAAGTGAAAATCACCCCTGCGGAGCGCAAGATGGCGGTTGCCGCAGTGAAAGCCATGGGCTTAGTGGTGGCTGGGGTCGATATTTTACGCTCGAATCGCGGTCCGTTGATCCTTGAGGTGAATTCGGCGCCCGGTATCGAAGGGATTGAGCAGACCACGGGGATTTCGGTCACTGAACCCATCGTAGAGTACATTGAGAAGATGGTATCGGCGCGTAAATCGAATCGCGCCGTGATTGCCTAATAAAAAACGCCGCGATTATCGCGGCGTTTTTGTTTTACTCGCGCTTAATTTAGTGCTTAATCTTATAAATCAAAGCCGTAGGAATAGCCTAAAACTACCTTGGCATCATCACCCTGCAGATCTGTATCCGACACCATAAATGACACGGTTCCCATGCTGGTATCGGCACTCAGAGTAACGTTGTAATCTGCGTAGTTATCTTCGCCAAACCAAGATTCAACCACATCGCCACTGGAGTAGCCGTAGTGCAAAGACAGGCTGAGTTTATCCGTCAGCGGGAAAGATGCCGTGGCCGCAAGGTAACTCATGTCCTTGTTATCTAATGGCTCGGCTGCGACATCATCACCCGCATTGATCACCTGTGAGTAACTGAGTTCAAACCATTTCCAGGTGATAGCGCCATGCAGTTCACCAAAATCGATGCTGCCTTCGGCATCGGGATAGGCATAGTAAAGGTAGCCAATATCGTAGCTGAGGTCTTCGGTGATGTTGCCGCCGTAGCCTGCGTAGAGATCCAACTCATAGCTGGTATCGTCGCCAAAGTCGACATTCGATGCCCAAGTGCCGGCATAGAATCCAGAGTCATGGCTATAGTCTATGCCTCCTTGGATTGCGACCGAGTCATTGGTTTGAGTGACCCCGCGCCATAGATAGTTAGACGTGCCGCCAATATTGCCGGACACCGCCGCAAAGGCGTTGGTGGTTAGTAACAATCCCGTCGATAATGCCAAAACGCTGTACAGTGATTTTCTCATTCTCATCCCCTCGATTGACTTATTTATCGATTCACTCATGTCACCACCGAGCGGGTGACATTGGTGCATCATGGTTTTTTCTGATAAGGGAATTGCTAATCACATGCCATTATTTGAACATCATTAAAAACAAATGGTTACAAAATCATTGTTAATTAAATGTTTAAAAATGCTCAAAAATGGAGCGGTGTGCGCACTGTATTTGTGCAAAAAATCATCTTTCATGCTTTTCGCTGGGCAAAAAAAACGCCCCACAAAGGAGGCGTTTTATAGAATGATGTCGAGCGAATTAGTTCACACTATCACGTAAGGTTTTACCCGCTTTAAACTTAGGCACAGTGGCTTCAGCGATCTGGATTTCTTTACCTGTCTGTGGGTTACGGCCAGTACGAGCTGCGCGAGTCGTGGTTTCAAAAGAGCCAAATCCAACGATAGAGATCTTGTCACCGTTTTTCATTGATTCAGTAATAGCTGCTTCGAAAGATTTCAATGCACGTGCTGCTTCAGCTTTAGTGATATCGGCATTTTCTGCAATCTTGGCAATAAGTTCAGTTTTGTTCATCTTTATTGTCTCTTCTTTCCGTAGATTTATTAAGTCAGCGTGCCTAACATGCCACAAGGTTTAGCCGTTGGAAAGCCCTTTGCTGCGGGCTTGTGTCCTATAAGTAACAAAAATGCAGAATATTTGCCCCGTTCGTGACTTAGGTTTTATTCTTCGAGCAACTGATATAGGAGCTGCTTCACCAATTTGGGTTCGAAGGGTTTATCACACAGCGCATTGACACCCGCCTGCGAGACATTGCTCAAGTGAGCATCATTTGCCTCCGAAGACACCATGAGGATAGGCACATGGGATTGCTGGCTTTCATTACGGATAAATTGGGTGAGCGCTAGACCATCGACACTGGGCATATTGTAATCGGTAATAATCAGGTCAAACATATTATTACGCATTAACTCAATGGCTTGAGCACCATCTTCCGCTTCGGTGATCTGCTTGATCCCCAGGTTGCCAATAGTACGTTTAATCACATTGCGCGCCATGCGGCTGTCATCAACCACGAGTACACGCACGTCATGCACATCGAAGTGGCTTAGGTCGAGCTCATCATGGCTGAGTAAATCGATAGTTGCATTCAACGCCTTGCCTAAGTGTTCGGCATTAAAGGGCTTTGGCAGAATAGCGACCACGCCAGACTGACGAAAAATCTCCAATTGCTCACGGCGGCATTCGCTCGAAACCAACATAAATTGAATGTCTTTGTATTCACTGTTGGTGCGCAGGTAGCTTAAAAACTCGGTCGCGGTACCATCTTCAAAATACATGGCGCTGGCGATGAGATCTGGTTTGTGGCGGGCTATCAGTTCTTTCGCTTGAGCCAAATCAGCCGCATTTTGAATGCTGATAATGCCTTCTTGCTATAAGCGCTTGATGATAATCCGGCGCTGGGTTTCCGATGGCTCAACAATGAGAATCGAGAGTTCGCTGGGCGATAAATGAGTCATAGTGGCTGGCTTTATCAGGTCTTTTAGGGAGCCGTTAACTTAGGCTATAAACAAGGGCTTAGCAATAAACAGGCTTATGCTTTTACCTTTGCGGTTAAATAATTATGGCTGACGCGGGAAAAGGCTATCCAATACTGCACAGATAACAAGGCAATGATGCTTAAGACTAAGGGCAACATAGGGATGTTGTGGCCTTCAACCACCACTTTTACGTCCTGCGGGGTAATTTGATAGGCGATAATCGCAGTAATCCCCAATGCCGACAGGCCTAAGGTTTGTAATCCAATATAAATTTTCAGCACTAAGCTAGACCAAGGCGCCTGAGTGAGTATGCCAAACAAAACTGGCAAAACGCCTAAGCTAAAGAGATCGAACGAACCTGTGGTAACGGCACGCAGTAGCGCGACTACGGCAAAGAGGGTGTAGAGGGCAATCAGTAGAATAAGGCGTTTAGGCATTGACTTGGGTTTATTGGTTATTTTAAGTGGAGCAAGTGTAGGAAAAGCCCCGAACTGAGTCCAGCATAACCGTATTATCATGTAGAATACGCCTTTGCTTGGGCATTCAATATTAGGTTAAGTGATGACAGACGTAGAATTTTGGGACTTAGTGACCCGCAGTGAGCCAGCGCAATCCCAGGAATCTTTAGCGCAGGCATTAAAGCAAAAGTTGGCAGCGCTGAGTGACGAAGAGTTAAAAGCCTTCGATAAATTGTTTGGCCAACAGATGCGCCGAAGCTACTTATGGTCGGTGTGGGGAGCGGCTTATATCATCACGGGCTGTGATTCCGATTATGCCTTTGCTGAATTTCGCGCGTTTCTGATCTCACTTGGGCAGGACCGTTATGAGGCGGTGATTGCCAATCCCGACACTTTGGCGCAGTTATCAGCATGGCCCGAGAAAGACGGCTATGCCTATCCTTTTATCGAAGATTACGACTTGATCGCGGGTCAACTATTTGAAGACAGAACGGGTAAGGAGTTGCCTTTTATGCCATCGGGTAAGGCGACACCTGCGGGTAAAAAATTTAGCACTAAGCCCAAAGATTTAAAGCAGCAATATCCTGAGCTTAGTGCGCGTTTTCCGTTTTAATTTGGCTTACGAGCGTAAGCAGGCATTGCGGCTGATATCGAAGGTCATGCCGTAGCGAGGGCAAGTCTGGCGCATCAGTTGATGCTCTTGCTCCACTAATTCGCGGCTAAAGTCTTGGTCGAGCTGCTCAGTCATGCGCTCTTCTGCCTGCTGTTGTGACTGAGCCAGTTTATCAAAGTGCGATTTCACCACTTGCTGCTGCGCAGCGCTGAGGGTGGTGGCATGGCTAGGTAAACTGATGAGTGTGCCTAGGGTGAGCAGTGTCAGTAAGGCAAGCTTTGCCATCATAGGTTGTTGTAGCTTTGCGGTTGTTAGTTTCATAGATCACTCCAAATTTAAATTACCGATAATCGGTTAGTCTTTAAATCGTCGTTTGGCTTTCATCGTGCATCCATGACAAACAAAACCAAAGGTATTGCTGAGAAATTAAGCATACTGGAGGGATCTTGAACCTTGGCTGAACCGCTATCTTACTGCTCGTTTCGCATCTCTTGGCATTGAAAACCCTGTTTACGGGAATCGAAGCCGCACTTTAGACCACATTCCCAAGGCACATTATCGTAAAAGGAAGATTGCTCTTTGGCATAGTCACGACAGGCTTCATAGCTGTCGAAATTATCCATTTTCTTATACTTCCCAGAATCATAACCATGGGTATAAATAAAGGATGACCAAGTTTCGGGGCGCGTGTCTTTCTCTCCCGAGGAGATAAACCAAATGGCGCTGGCAAAGCATGTAAAGAGGATTAACACAAACACGGGTACAACGGGGAATTTCATTTTTGAGTCGTGGTCATAAAAGATTGAGCGAAGGATAATACTTTTTTAAGTAAGATGCGCGTTAAATGATCACAAATTAATAACTTTGCACTCGTTTGGTGCGTTAAGATACAAAAAGATACGGATTGATAGCGACTAACTTAAGTTATTTACCAATCTATACAAAAGCTTACTTAGTCTATGCTGTCATAAATACGATTTTGCATTAAGCTGAAGTTCAGGTTAGATTTTGTACGGTATATGGCAGAAACAATGAGGCCTAGGAGGCAAATATGAAAGTTCAGTTCCTATTACTCGCCAGTGTGTTGAGTTGCAGTGCTGTATGGGCCGCAGACGAGGCGAAAACCGACCCAGTGACAGAAGATGGGGTGGTTAAGATTGTTTGGCAAAACCCAAAAGATTTCCGTGATATTAAGTCATCGGGCGAAATTCAGTCCCGTTATGAACAGCGTTTATTTGATACTTTAACTACGAATATCAATAAAGAAGCGGCAAAAGTCTTAAAACCGAATCAAAAGTTAGAGATGACGGTGACCGATGTCGATCTCGCCGGGGATATGCGTCCAACCTTTGGGGCAACCGCCGATGATTTACGGGTGATCAAAGAGATCTATCCGCCGCGCATGACCTTTAGTTATCAAGTGCTTGAAAATGACAAAGTCATCATCGCCGGGGATGAAAAGCTCTCCGATATGGGCTTTATGACGGGCATTCAGCCGTTAAATGACAAGCCATTTAACTATGAAACCAAAATGCTAAGTGATTGGTTAAAAAAGACCGTTGCACCGAAACTCTAGGCTGATAATTCCAGCCTAGGCACTCAATGCTTGGGGGCTTATGTCTCTCTCTTCTAACAGGCAAAATCCGTTACTCGCGGATTTTGCCTGTTTTTTTGCCTTGGCACTCAAGGTCGATAGGCTATGTTCATTGCAGTTATAGGTATGGGCGGGAGTAAGTACGCCGACACACAGGCTGATTAACTTGTGATAACAGGCTTGTCCTTGCCTGTCATCGGCGAGCATTTCTTGGGCTTGCCAATGCTCTGCACTATAAAAGAGCGACTTGTTGGCCTCAAAATCGGTCAATATCCGTTGGCAGCGCTCGATGAGTTGCTCGCAGGTGCTGATCACCACAAAGTCATCGCCACCGACATGGCCGATAAAGCAGTTGTCCGTCTTGTATTTCACTAACAGATTGGCGACCTCGCAGATCACCTCATCGCCGCGGCAGAAACCGTAAATATCGTTATAGGGCTTGAACTGACAGAGATCAAAATAGGCCAAGTAGAAGGGCTTTTGTTGGTTTCTGAGGCGTTTGAGTTCTTCCTGAATAGGCACATTACCGGGTAAATCCGTTAACGGATTGGCATGCCTTGCCATCTTGATCCTGTGCTCGGTGATCCGCTGTAGCAAATCTTTAGTGTGGCCAATGCCGAGCAACTTGCCACGGCGCAGAATGATAAATTGCTGGGCGACGGTATTGGCGCTCTCCGAGGTCAGTAATTGGCTCACGATCGACAGGGGCTCGTTGGCTTCAATCTGCAACACTTGCGGGTCCATCACTTCACTGACGGCGTGGTTTTCATGCAGGGCTCGACCATAGGGCGTGCTAAAAAGCTCCAGCAAAGTCGCTCTACTAATAATCCCTAGCGGCAGTTGATCTTGCACCACTACCACGGCCTGTAAGGCGGGTTGAGAGCTAAAGGTATCGCTTAAGTGCTTAAGCTTGAGTGTCGGCACCACTGTTATGGCGCTGGTGCAGAGGCTTTCGGCGGATTCACTGTATCTGGGCTGCACTTGAGTATTATTCGGCACTAAGGTCGCTTTCATCGCGCGGCTCGGCTGCGCCTCGGGGCGTCCGAGTAAATAGCCTTGGCAATAGACTATGCCTAGCTGTTTGAGTACTGCGAGTTCCTCTTGGGTTTCAATCCCTTCGGCAATCACTTTGCAGGTGAGGCTCTGGCACAGTTCGACAATCGAGCGCACAAATTCTTGTTTAACCGGGGTCGAATCGATTTGGTGAATAAAGTGGCGATCGATTTTTACATAGTCGGGCGATAACTCAGACCAGAGCCGTAAACCCGAATAACCCGCTCCCAAGTCATCGATAGCGGTCATAAAACCTTGGCTACGATAGTGATTCAGGCAAGATTTCAGTAAGTCGATATCGTCTGCGGGATATTGCTCCGATAACTCAATCACCACCTGTGACGGTGAAATACCCAGCTGCTGTAGCAGTTGCAGCGTCATGCCCTTTGGATGAGTGGGACCGAGTAGGGCCTTAGGGGAAATATTAATAAACAAACGGCCTTGGAACTGGCGTAGTTTGAATTGCTCCAGCGAAATGCGGCGGCAGAGTGTCTCGAGTTCGCTCAATTTACCCTGATGTTCCGCGGTTTTAAACAGTGGAATGGGTGAGTAGAGCGGGCTATGCTCAGGCCCACGGCTGAGCGCTTCAAATCCGTGGATCTTGTGTTCCAAGATATTGAATATGGGCTGAAAAAGTGGGCTGATAGCCCCCTTTGCGATTATCTTATCAAGCTCTTTTGCCAGATCTAAACTCGTCATTACTTCAGCCCCCACGACAATGTTTGCGGAGTCTATGACTTAGAAATGACAAAATGATGACAATTTTGTTTGCCGAAAACCCGTGTACAGGAAATGAGAGCAAACGCTGAAATTGATGATATTTCAGCGTTTATTGAATTAGCTTTGCTTTTTGAAGGCGTGCAGGGTTTTGAGAAGGGTGGCCAGTTGGCGCACTAAGGTTTCCAGTGCGGCGGGATCTAGGCTGCTCTGTTGTTGCAGCTTAGTGAGGTCGTCCACCAATTCTTGCACATAGGGCAAAAAGCGGTTGCTCGACACGATAAAGCCCTGTTCGGCGGTGAAGATGCTAGTGAATTTCCCATGGCCCGCTTTTTTCAATTCATCTAACTTAGCGTCAGCGTCTATGGCTTGGCGATAGGCGATTTGAAGATTTTCTTTCAGTTGCTCTATAACCTTAGTGTGTGGCATAACAGCGTCTCATTGCAAAATTTGCAGGAATTATAAGGGGCAAAGGATATGGCAACAAGTCGATGGCGACTATTACTGGCGCTGTGCGGCGTCGCAATGTTTACCAGTGCGTCGGGTTGGGCGGCACAGACGGATAAACCGCCGTTTTATCAGGTGCAATGGCAGGGGAAATCCGCTTACCTTTTGGGCTCGATTCATATCGGCCGTGCCGATTTTTATCCTATGCCGGCGCAAGTGGAAGCGGCATTTACCAAGTCCAAGGGATTGGTGGTTGAAATCGATACCAATAAAATCGACAGCCGTGCCCTATTGCAAAAGTATGGTATGGCGACTCACGCACAGGGGCTAGATTGGCAGAGCCGGGACAAACAAACGATAGAGGTGATGCGCCACTATTGTGAAGACAAAGCAAGCCTATGCCAGTCGATTCAAGCCTTTGCGCCTTGGTTGCAGGCATCTCAACTTAATCTACTGCGCTACAATAGCTTAGGTTTTAGCACCGACTATGGTGTCGATATGCAGTTGCTTGGCCGTGCGGGTAAGCCTGTGTATCAGCTAGAGACGGCTGAGTCGCAGTTCCAATTACTGTCCTCCTTCGATAGCCAAGTTCAGTGGTCTATGGTGCGCGAAGCCATTAATGCCTCTGATGCCGAACTACTCTCACTGGTTGAGGCGTGGCGCTCCGGTGATGAAACTGCGCTGGATACTTTGATGCAGGAGCAGCTCGGCGGGGAGGGCGACACCCTGATGCTGGATAAAATTCTCTGGCAGCGCAATAAAGTCATGGCCGATGGCATGATGAGGTTAATGACCGCAGAAGCCACCAGTGAACCGCTATTTGTGGTGGTGGGCGCTGGCCATGTGGTGGGTGATAAAAGCGTGGTGCAACTGCTTAAACAGAAGGGCGCAACCGTAACCGCCTGTTGGCGTGATCAATGTGACTGATATAGCTATATGACGGATGATTGGGGGGATTCTGGATTTGAACGCACTGGGGTTGAATACACTTAGTGCACAGAACTAGGGTCGAATCATCTGGTGATGAAACAATAAAGGACGCCTTGGCGTCCTTTATTGTTTCGCGAGCTTATGCGGATGTGTCGGTTGCGGCGCTTTGCCCCAGAAAATGCACATAACGACCGAGCGAAATATAGGGCTCGCGTTGGGAATACTCGAGCTCCATCGTCAGCAGCTTTTGATAGTCAAAATCCGCTGGCTGATGTTTTTTCAAATAGTCGTGAATGACTCGCACACCCGACTCGCGCAGCAGATCCATATTCCATTCGGCAAACCATTGTTTAACATCATGAATATAAAGCGGGTGCGTGGGCGTGAGGCGCACCTTCTTCTTCACCTTAAGATCGGCGGCAACATAGTCGAAATTACCCGACACTAATGCATGGAAGCGCATCGCTTCTTTATTGTAAAACATCAGCGAAAACAGCCCATTGGGCTTAAGCATGGTCAGCAAGCCTTCCATGGTGGTTTTCGCATCGGCCAGCCATTCGACTACGGCATGGCAAAGGATAAGATCGAATCTGCCATGTTCGGCGACGGAGAGGGCCTGAATCGGCGCGTGCACTAAACGGATAGCAAATGGCGTGTCGCTGGCATCGATTTGTGTTTTCGCTTGGGCAAGCATTTCAGCGGAAATATCGCACAGCACCACTTCATGGCCCAGACGTGCCAGCTTTTGGCTGAAATAACCAAAGCCGCCGCCCGCATCTAAAATCCGCAGTTTTTTATCGCCAAATTGCGCCAAGGCGGGAGCGAGATCGCGCCATAACACGGCGGCACGGATTTCACCTTTAGGGGTGCCATAAATGTTCTTCGCGAATTTTTGCGCGAGTTTATCGAAATTCTTATCTTGCACGGGTTAACTAAGTTAAAGACTGGGGGCGATAGTGTCGCACAGGCGTAATATTTTCGCACTCGTAGTGTGGATAAGGCAAAGTCATACAGGACCATGTTTTTATAATATATTGATTTTTAATGGGATAAAAAATCACAGTAAAGTTGGGGATATCCAGAACTCTATCCGCTGGGGTATAATCACGCCGTTTTCGATAAACCTGACTCTTTAGCTGTCCATTCGGTGAGTCAGCATCAGCCCTTTTTAGACACAGTTTTGCCTGTTTTACACTCGTGAGCTTTTTGATTTTTCAGATGTTATGCATCTGTACGGGGTATTTCTGGTTATTCGTGCGTAGGGATAGTTAATTAAAAGGTACTCAGACTTGAATAATGCATATTGTGTTGAATTGAACGCGATGCCCTCGCTGTTTTCTCTTTATCGCAAGATTTTCTTTGGTCGTAAGCCCGGTTGGGATCAACAGCCCTTACCTTATATCAAGGTGTCGGCGCCCAATGTGCAAGTGTCCGAGGCCAAAGTTAGCCAATATGCCCAAGTGTGTGGCTTTAATTTCGACGGTAAAATATTACCGCCAACCTATTTGTATGTGATGGCATTTCGCCTACACGCGGTGATTTTTACCCACGATGGTATTACTTTCCCGCTGCTGGGGATGATCCATTTAAAGAACCGTATTCAAGTCTATCGTCCGACGACAGTCGATGAAGTGTTCTCCCTCGAATGCGCGTTAACGACCAGCCGTGAAACCGATTCAGGATTAGAGTTTGAATTTGTCTCTAAGGCCTTTGTGGGCGAAGAGCTGGTGTGGGAATCGTTGTCGACTTACCTCTATCGTATCGAGACCGCTGGCCGCCGCGTTCGTCCTCCTAAGGCGCTCGAGATGGCTTGGGACTCACCCCAATCATGGGAATTGAGTGAAGATTTAGGTCGTCGTTATGCCAAAGCATCAGGCGACTATAACCTGATCCACCTGCATCCCGTGCTGTCCAAACGTTTCGGTTTTGACCGTGTGCTGGCCCACGGTATGTGGTCTAAGGCGCGCTGTTTAGCGGAATTAATGCCTGAGATTGGTGAGCGTCCCTTCGTGGTCGATGTGGCCTTTAAGCTACCGTTACTGATGCCCGCAGAAGTGGGATTTGGTTACGAAAAATCACAAGACAAGTGGGTGTTTGAGCTGCGTGACAGTAAAGGTCGTAGACCGCACCTCAGTGGTGAAGTGCAGCTTTAAGCATGATGAGTAACGGCGCCTAAGGCGCCGTTTTTGTTGGTGTTGTTTGCAGCGCTAAGGCACGCTGCGTCCGGTTGATGCTTGCCAGATACTAAACCATTGCTGCCTGTCTAGGGTGAGTGACTGTGCGGCCACCGCCGTTTTTATCCTCGCGATATTGCCACTGCCGATAATCGGCACGGGCCGACTCGGTAACATCCGTACCCAGGCATAAATCACTTGGCTGATATCTTGGGCACCAATCTCATCGGCGATGACCGCTAAGGTTTGTTGCAGGCGAATGGCCTGTGGATGGTTATTATCAAAGATCTTACCGCCGCCCAAACATGACCAAGCCATAGGCCGAATGCGCCGCTCCTGACATAAATCGAGAGTACCATCGTGCAAACTCGCCATTATTAGCGGTGAAATTTCGATTTGATTGGTGACTAAGGGCTCAGCTAATCTCGACTGCAATAATGAAAACTGCGTGTTGGTGAAGTTAGATACACCAAAGTGTTGCACTTTGCCCGCCTGTTTTAAGTCAGCAAAAGCTTCGGCCACTTGATCGGCGTCCATTAAAGGATCGGGTCTGTGGATCAGCAGCAGATCTAAATAATCGGTTTTCAGCTGCTTTAGTGATTGCTCCACACTGGCAATAATATGTGCCTTGGAGGTGTCGTAGTGGTTTACGTAGCGCTCTGGGCGACAATCGAAGGCGGGCTTAATGCCACATTTGCTGACCAATTGCATCTGCTGTCTTAAGGCGGGTTTTAGCGCTAACGCCTCGCCAAACAGGGTTTCGCACTGGTATTGGCCATAAATATCGGCGTGATCCATAGTGGTCACACCTAGGTCTATATATTGTTCTATCAGGTTAAGCCGTTCGGCGGGTGACATTTGCCAACTGTGCATTCGCCAAAAGCCGGCAACAAACTCTGAAAAACTAAAAGGGGATCCGCTCATGTTGTTTCTCTTTTGGGAATCTGAATTTTGTAGGGGAAAGGACCCGAGTCGATTTATTTGATGCAGATTAAGGAATCGCTCATTAACCCTTTCGATGGCTATATATCTTAAAGCTAATCACCTAATATCCGCCATATTCAATCAGCCGTTGCTGATACTTACCGATTTTGCATACCTATTTTGTATTTCTTGCTCGCATGCCGAGCGGGGATACCAAAATACCCAAGGGAGAGATGACCCATGCTAACCGATATGGATATTTCGCGCCGTGCGCACCTAAAAGATATCGCAGCGCTTGGCGCCGAGTTTGGGTTATTGCCCGATGAGATGCAGCTCTTTGGCAAGACTAAAGCCAAGGTCGATTTACGTGCGCAGCAGCGCTTAGCCGAGCAGCAACAGGGCAAACTGATCATTGTCACCGCCGTGACACCTACGCCCCACGGCGAAGGCAAAACCGTCACCACCATTGGCTTAACCCAATCCCTCAAAGCGCTCGGTAACAAGGTGTGCGCCTGTATTCGACAGCCCAGTATGGGCCCGGTTTTTGGGGTGAAAGGTGGCGCTGCTGGTGGCGGTTACGCCCAAGTGGTGCCCATGCAGGAGCTGAATCTGCATCTAACGGGTGATATTCATGCCGTCAGCAGTGCCCATAATCTTGGCGCGGCGGCGATAGCCTCTCGGCTGTACCATGAAACACGTTTAGGCAAGGCCGAATTTGAGTCGCAGTCTGGGCAGAATTACCTGGATATAGCGCCTAATGGCATCCGTTGGCATAGGGTGGTCGACCATAACGATCGCTGTTTACGTGAAATAGAGGTTGGGCTGGGTGAAAATAATGGCCCAGCTTACACCTCTGGCTTTGATATTACCGCTGCCTCTGAGTTAATGGCGATTCTTGCACTCAGTCGTAATCTGGCGGATATGCGCGCGCGTATTGGCAAGCTTGTGCTGGCAGTCAATCGTCAAGGTGCGGCTATTAGCGCGGAAGACCTTGGGGTTGCCGGCGCGATGACGGCGATCATGGCGGATGCGGTAAAACCTACCTTGATGCAGACTTTAAACGGTGCGCCTTGTCTTATCCACGCAGGGCCATTTGCCAATATTGCCCATGGTAACTCGTCGGTGATTGCCGACGATATCGCCTTAAAATTGGCCGATTTTGTGGTAACGGAAGGTGGTTTTGGCTCCGATATGGGGTTTGAGAAATTTTGTAATATCAAGGCGCGCCAGTCTGGATTAGCCCCGAGCGCTGCGGTGTTAGTGACCACCTTAAAGGCATTGAAGGCAAATAGCGGCTTGACGTCGGATGCGGATATCAATGCGCCCGACCAAGCCCGTCTCGAGGCGGGATTTGCCAACTTAAACTGGCATATCAACAATGTGGCGCGTTACGGTATTCCCGTTGTGGTGGCTATTAATCGCTTTGCAACCGATACGGATGCCGAGCTTAACTGGTTGATTGAAGCCGTTGCGGGCACTGCCGCCTTTGGCTGCGAGCTTAGCGAGGCTTTCAGCCAAGGTGAGGCGGGGGCGCTGACCTTGGCGCAAACCGTCATGCGCGCCTGTGAGCAGCCAAGCGAGTTTACCCTGCTATATCCCGATGAAATGGCGCTTGAGGCGAAATTATCGACCTTGGCCGAAGTTGGCTATGGCGCTACTGGGGTGAGTTTATCCGAGGCGGCTAAGTTGCAATTACAAGAACTCAGTGCCCTTGGCTACGCCGATTTACCCGTCTGCATGGCAAAAACACCCTTATCCATTAGCCATGACCCTCAACTTAAAGGCGTACCGCAAGGTTTTATCGTGCCAGTGCGCGAGTTAGTGTTAAATGCTGGAGCCGGATTTATTACCGCGCTGGTGGGGAATGTGATGACTATGCCGGGACTTGGATTAGTTCCGGGCTATTTAAAGGTTGATATCGGCGCCGATGGTGAGATTACCGGTTTAGGTTAATCGATTAGCAGTTCGAATATCATGAAAAAGGCGCAATCTAGGATTGCGCCTTTTGTTTACTTCTCGCCTTGGCGAAGCGTTATTTACTGGTTTGGTAAATATGTACATCGCGCTGCGGGAAAGGAATGCTGATGCCCTCGGCATCGAAGCGCATTTTCACTTCGCGGGTAATATCCCAATACACATCCCAATAATCTTCGGGTTTAGCCCAAGGACGGACGATAAAGTCGACCGAGGACTCCCCTAAAACGTGCAGCTTAATGAGCGGTGCAGGGATTTTTTGCACCTTAGGATGCGCTTCCACAATCGACTTAAGCACGGCTTCGGCGTGCTCAATATTGTCGCCATAGCCAATGCCGAAGGTCATGTCGACGCGGCGTTGGTGCTCGGCGGTAATATTGTTAATGGTATCACCCCAAATCTTGTTGTTTGGAATAATAAGCCTTTGGTTATCTAAGGTTTTAATTGTGGTGGAGACTAGGCTCATATGGCTAACTCGACCAGTTACACCAGCCGCGCTAATCAAGTCACCCACATCGTAGGGACGATAGATCAAAATCATCATGCCCGAGGCAAAGTTCGAGAGTGAATCCTGCAGGGCGAAACCTATGATCACACCGGCGATACCAAAGCCTGCCAATAACGGGCCTAACTCTATGCCAAGCTGGGACAGGGCTATCAGTACACCGATAGTGAAGACCGCTTTTCCCGAGAGCGAGGTAAAGAAGTCTTGCAGTAACTTACTAAAATTTAACTTAGAGTTACTAACGGTATTACTCACAATCTTCTTCGCCAGTTTGCCCGCAAGGCTTGCGACAAACAGGATCATACAGAAGATAAATAGCTTAAAGACTAAAGTCGGGCCATGGTTGATGGACTGTTCTTTGGCCGTATGCAGCCATTGTTCGACTAAGCTTGAGGCCACATCGATACTCAAGACATCCTGGGTGATATCGCCTGAGATACTGAACAGGGTCTTTTTCAGTGAGGCGGTGTTTTGCTCGAGCGCATCGAGTAAGTCGATATCTATGCTAAGGCTCTGGCTATTGAGCGCCAATCTGTCCTTTAGCTGCATGACGCGACTGGTTTGCGCGGCGGTCACATCTTTACCGGCATTAGTGGCGGCGTTAACTGCATTTTGTAACTGCTGCTGGGTAAAAGTGACAAAGCTATCGAAGTTATCGGCGCGACTTAAGAGAATTTGGGTCAGCTCCGCTTTCTGCGCTGCGACATCTTCGCCCATTTGGCCGAGCCAGTTTAAGGTCTCGAGTCGTTGTTTGTAGTTGTTGTCCTTATCGAGCTCACGTTTAGAGATTTCGAGTAAGGTCGACTCATCATCCGCCGAGCCGAGTTTATGGGACAACTTGGTCACAATATCATTGAAGTAGTCGTTGATTTTAAGATTAAATGTCAGCTGCTCTTGCACCAATGCCAACATAAAGGCTTTATCGTAGTTCTCATCTTCTAACAGCACTTTAATCTTATTGCGTAACTGCAATGTCTTGTTTTGAATGCGATATTCAACAATGGTGCGCAACTCACCTTGGGATTGGGATAAGCGCGCAATATCCTCTTTAATCGCTGACTTTAGCGTAATTAATTCGTTTTGGGCTTCGTTAGGGACGGTAGCGGTTTGAGTGGCGGCAACGGGTTCGGCTGCATCCGTCGCGAAAACCTCGGTACTCAATAGCAGGGGAAAGCTGAGAGCGAACATGAATATGAGTGAGCGGCGCATAGGCGTTATCTTCAATAAAAATAGGTAGGTACATAATAGGAGCTGCGCTAAATACTGTAAAATTAGAACCGCATAAAATGCTATCTGAGTATAAAATTTGTGCGCTGGTTTGCAGCTTTCGCTATGGGAGTGAGGTTTTGAAACCACTGCGCTAATTAGTTCGACTGAGTGGCGGGAAATTCTGATAAACTTAGCGCCCCATGTCGAGGAACCTACTCTAAATGCTGTGCTCCCATTGCCATCAGTCAATCAAAATTGCCCAAATTACCCAACAGCGCGGAAAGGGCTTTCACGCTCAAGTGCAATGTCCCCATTGTTCAGCTTGGCTGGGACACAATCCTAAACTGTTGAAGTTAAAATTATTTGGCTTTTATGCGAGTGTGCTGACGGGTTTATACAGTTATTTCGATGCCTCGACGCGGCATTTTTTGATCCCTGTGATGATCTTCTGTGTGATGTTGCTGCTGGTGAGCCATTTTATGGATCAACTACAAACGATTGAGGCGCCAGAGAAGCAAGACGATAGCGATCAACGGCAAAAGTATCGCTAGAGGTGAGGGCGTTAGATTAACCGAGTCGAGCCGCGCAGGGGTTATCGCACAGGCTCAACTTGGTTTAGGCTAGGGCTGAGTTATTGGATAACCTGCTCTTGGCTCTCGAGTGAGTGTTCTACGTAATAAATCCCGCCCAAAATTACTGCGCCGAAAATCACTATCCCTAAGATTAATCCTAAGTTTTCACGAAAGAATGCTAGCATTTGGGTTGCCTTTTGCTGGGTTGAATAGAATGACTTATTAGCCAGTATTACACTGGGCACATCATAGTTTTACTGACTTAAGCTAATCTTAAATAACTCTTTTTGCCAACTTGAGCCGGTTTTTTGTTGTGCGTTTTTCATCCTAAAGTTGCAATGGTAAATATCTTGTAACGCATTGGGCGCCTATTACCTTATTGCAACTTGCTAGTGGCCTGACTTAAACTTGTGCCACTTTTTTACTATGGGGACGACTGAGTGAGACTGCACAGTCACATAAGACGCACAATTTCGATATGGCTTGCCGCCGTATTGGTGTTGCTGTCTTTTGTTGCCTCAGCCCATAGTGTGACCCACCTTGATGATGGGGCAAAGACGCACTGTACCCTGTGCTTCCATCAACATCAGCTGAATAAAATTCTGCTCACCCAACCGCTTAAGCTCGATTTAGCGGTACAGCGGTTCGATGTCTGTGAATTTGTCTTACCCGTTAGCTTCTCCACACACGTCAGTGTTTACCTAAGCCGCGCGCCACCTACTCTCCGCTAAATCAACTTTTACATTTTAACTTATTGTATTTCTTGATGACTTGGATGAGTCATCGAGCGCTAGTTGTATTTTGGAGATATCATGACTGTTTTTAACAACCGAATTTCTTTGGTGGCTTTGGCGTGCGCATTTGCTTCACCGACGTTATTTGCCGCTGACTCAAGTTTAACCAATCCGGCTATCAGCGCAGTGCTGAATGGCTATTATCAAACGGCCGAGCGTCCATTGGCTGAAACCGCCGAAGGATTTGGTTTAGGTGAAACTGAGCTGGCGATGAGCGCCAACATTGACGACATGTTCTACGGCAAAGTCACTGCCGTCGTTGAGATGCACGACGGTGAAACTGAGCTTAATCTCGAAGAAGCCTTTATCCAAACCATGGCGATGCCAGCGGGGTTCTCAATCCGTGGCGGACGTTTCTTATCGGATATCGGTTATTTAAATAACCAGCATTTACACACGGATTCATTCACCGACCGTCCTATTGCTTACCGCGCTTTTTTTGGTGGCCATTACTTTGACGACGGTGTGCGCTTAAACTTTGTGGCGCCAACGGATCTGTATTGGACCTTAGGCGCCGAAGCCTTCAAGGGCGACAGCATGCGCGCCGCCGATGAACACGGCGAACGTGAGTTTAAAAATGTGGGCGTATACACCTTTTACACCAAAATCGGTGGTGACATAGGTGATAACAGTTCATGGCAGGCGGGCTTAAGTTACCTACGTAACGAAAATGGCCAAGTCACAGCCCATGAAGAGGGCGATGAACACGAAGACGAAACCGCCGAGGAAGGCCATGACCACAGCCATGCGGCATCTTACACAGGTAAAAACACCTATGGTGCTGATTTTGTGTATAAATGGGCGCCAAATGGCAACTATAAATACCAAAACCTGACCCTGAGCGGCGAGTATTACCGTGTGACGGACTTTGTGCCGAGCGACCTTCATCCCGAAGATGCGCCGAGCAAGGATTATCATCAAGGTTGGTATCTGAGCAGCGTATATCAATTCACGCCTAGCTGGTCTGCGGGTGTGCGTTACGGCGAGGTGGATACCCAAGAGCTCCATGGCGATCATTTCCATGGACAGAAGTTAAAGGAATCTGAGGTGAGTCTGGCGTGGCATTCGAGCCATTTCTCGACGGTACGTTTCCAGTACACCAATCAGAAGGGAACTAACTTCGATGGAATCGAAGACGACAATGTTTTCACTGTTCAATACATTATGTCTCTGGGGGCTCACGGTGCGCATCAATTCTAATTTTGTTAAAGCGGCCGCAGCGGCCCTGTCTTTCGCCTGTTCAGGTTTTGCCCATGCAGAGCTGAATGTGTTTGCCTGTGAACCCGAATATGCCGCATTGGCAAAAGAGTTGGCTCCAAACGCCAGCATTTATTCGGCAACCACGGCCTTACAGGATCCGCATCAAGTGCAGGCGCGTCCGAGTTTAATCGCCAAAATGCGCCAAGCGGATCTGGTGGTCTGTGCGGGCGCCGATTTAGAAATCGGTTGGCTGCCAATGCTGCAAATGAAGTCGGCTAACGCTAAGGTTCGCTCTACCGATCAGGGGCTGTTTTTCGCCGCCGATCAAATCGATACCTTAGATAAGTTAGCGAGTGTGGACCGTAGCATGGGGGATGTGCATGCTCAGGGAAATCCGCATATCCACTTCGATCCGACGCGTTTGCTAAGCGTCGCGAATGCGCTCAGCGCTAAGATGAGCCAACTCGACCCGAGCGAGGCGGCGAATTACCAAAAGGCATTAGCGGACTTTAGTACTCGTTGGCAGGCGGCGGTCCCCCGCTGGGAAGAGCAGGCTAAAGCGTTAAAAGGCAAAAAGGTCATCGCCTATCACACCAGTTTTAGATATCTGTTCAACTGGTTGGGGATTGAACAAGCTGCTGATCTTGAGCCTAAACCCGGTCTGGCACCGACTAGCGGCCATTTAGCCAGTTTGCTGAGCCGCGCCGAGCAGGGCGATATTCTGGCGGTAGTTGTGGCGTCCTATCAGGATGAGCGTGGTGCTAAGTGGTTGGGTGAAAAGGCTAATCTACCTGTGCTTATGTTGCCAATGTCGGTTGGTGGCAACGATGCGAGTCAAGATCTCTTCAGCCTCTACGACAGCGCGATTGCCCTCTTAAACGGGGTGAAATAAGCCTATGTTGGATCTGGAACTGATGTCGATCCTGCTGCCAGCACTGGCGGCGGGGATCTTAGTGCTTTCAACGCATATTGTACTTGGCAAACAAGTGCTTAAGCGTGGGATCATCTTTATCGATTTAGCCATTGCTCAAGTCGCCGCGTTGGGGGCGATTGTGGCGCACATGGACCATAGGTTAGAAGAGATGCCATTTTCTAATGTGTGGATGCCGGCCTTATTCGCCCTTGCGGGGGCGGGTTTTATCGCTTGGTTATCTAAGCGGATGGCGGGTGAGCTAGAGGCGATGATAGGTTGCTTTTACGTGTTGTCGGCGGTGGCGGCCATGCTATTGCTGGCGAACGATCCCCACGGGGCTGAGCTGTTAAAGCAATTGATGTCGGGCCAGATCCTTTGGGTGAGTTGGTCGCAATTAGTGTTGCCGACCGTGGTTTATGCGGCTGTGTTAGCAGTGATTTTTCTGCGGCCACAGATCTTAAATGGTGCGGGATTCTATCTGCTATTTGCACTGGTAATCACCTTGTCGGTAGAGCTGGTTGGGGTCTATCTAGTGTTTAGCACACTCATTTTGCCAGCACTTGCGCTCAACAAGTACCAAGGTAAGAACGGCCTATTTTACGCTTATCTGGTCGGCCTTATGGGTTACTTGCTGGGGCTGGTGCTTTCGGCAACGTTGGACTTACCGAGCGGCGCGGCGATTGTCGCGACTTTGGCCCTTAGTGCCTTGGTCTTCCGTTTAGGCCTAAGTAAAACCGCGGCAGTGCGCTAGGTCGCAAACTAGGTTTTTCGCTTAGTCGTTTAAGCTTAGATATTGATTTAAAAGCCCATCGTCGTGCATGATTGCGCGAGTACCGATGGGCTTTTGTTTGGATTGTTAGCAACTCAGCTTACAGATGTAAACATTATATTGAGTCCCTAGGGCTGGGTGGCTATACTGTCGCCACTTTCATCCTTGGAGTATGTCGTGCTGTTACTCGTCAGATCTGTGTTGTTGGCTGTGTCATTGTTACTCGCGTTTATTTTTGGTGGGTTGGTCTGCTTGTTGCGGCCCCGTCACCGTGACAATGTACATATGTTCGCCAAGATCTTCTCATCCGTCGCCCCTATTCTAGGGCTTAAAGTCATAGTGCGTCGGCATAAAGAAATTCAGGATGGCCCTTATATCTTTTTAGGGAACCATCAAAATAACTTCGATCTGTTCACTCATACTAAAGCCGTGCCGAAAAGCACCGTCAGCTTAGGCAAAAAGAGCTTAGTGTGGATCCCGCTATTCGGGCAGATCTACTGGTTATCGGGCAATATTCTGATCGATAGAAAAAATCGCAACAGTGCCTTCGATACCATGGCTAAAACCGCCGAAAAGATTAAACAGAACCGTTTATCTGTGTGGATTTTCCCCGAGGGTACCCGCTCACGTGGCCGCGGTTTGCTCCCCTTTAAGGCTGGCGCCTTCCATACGGCGATTGCCGCAGGGGTGCCGATAGTGCCAGTGCTTGCCTCTTGTCAGAGCCATATTAATTTAAACCGTTGGGATAACGGGGTGGTGATCATTGAGATGATGGCGCCTATCCCGACCGAAGGGTTAGATAAAGCCGATGTGAAGGCCTTTTCTGCTCAAGTGTATGAGACTATGTCAGCCAAATTTAACGAGATAAATCGTGAAGCGGCAACATTAATGGGTAAAACTCTCGAAGGCGATGACGTATAATAGCGCCAATTTGAGCCAGTTTTACCTTAACGGAGACAAATCCATGTCTATTGAAAGTCAATTAAAAGCCCAACTTGCCGAGAATCGTGACATAGTGCAAGCCCTGCTTGACGATGGCTCAGAGCCAGATGCGGAATACACCATTGAGCACCATTTCTCATCTAGCAACTTCGACCGCTTAGAAAAAGCCGCCGTTGATGCATTCAAACTCGGTTTTGAAGTCAACGACGCCGAAGAGATGGAGCTGGAAGATGGCTCTGTCATTTTCTGTTTTGATGCTATCGCTTACCACAAGCTGGAAGTGGCTTTATTGGATAAAGCGACCGAGCAGTTACTGCAACTCGCAGCTAAGCAAAAAGTGGATTACGACGGTTGGGGCACTTACTTCGTTGGTGACGATATCGACGACGAAGAAGGTGACGACGAAGAAGATGACGGTTTCCCGCACTAATTCGCGACCATTGAGATTTCAGTAACAAAAAGCCCATCATCGATGGGCTTTTTGGTTTCAGTAACCACTGGTTTGTGCGGTGTGCAGGACGCTACAGTTACGTCCTTTTTGCTTGGCTTCGTATAAGGCTTTGTCTGAGCAAGAAATCCAGCCAGAGCTGCTGGTGATATGTTTGCCGATTTCACACACGCCTAGGCTTACTGTGACTTTTATCTTCAGCCCTTCGTACACTATGGTGGAGTCGGCAATTCTTTCCCGCAAACGCTCGGTAAAGTTGAGGGCATCGGCGCCACAAGTATTGGGCATGACCACAGCGAACTCCTCACCACCATAGCGGCCGACACAATCGGTCTCCCTTAATGAATGGCTTAGGATATGGGCGATATGCTGAATCACCTTATCACCCGCGACATGGCCGTAGGTATCGTTGATTCTTTTGAAATGGTCTATGTCAATCATGACCAAGCTCGACATCCCCGAATAACGGGCGTGGAGGTCAAACTCATGCTCTAAACATTGTTGCCAATGGCGGCGATTATGGAGCTGTGTCAGGCCATCGGTCTGGCTGAGGCGTTCTAACTGCTCGTTGGCGGCCTTGAGCTGTAGCTTGTTGACGGCGATGTCGGTGACATCATAAATAATCACGCTGATATGGGTTATTTTTCCGGTTAATGAGGCCAGAGGCAACAGTGTCACGTTCTGGTACATAAAATCGGCCCGTCCGGTAATGGGGCGGTAGTTTTTAAACTGAAACACGTAGGGTCTTTGTTCCCAGCTGATAAAGGCTCGATTTTTCAGCATAAAAACCGATTCCATCTTTTGCTTTAACCAAGTCGCTGGTAGCTCAGGAAAACGGGTGAACAGGTTTTGCCCTTTAATCGAATTAGGGGATACGCCGCTATGGTTTTCCATAAAGCCGTTCCACAGTTGGATATTATAATCGCGATCTAATACCACTAGACCCACTTCGATGGTTTGCACCATATCGATAAGCCAATGGAGTTCGTTCATTGCGCTTTGATCGTTTGACATAAGGTAAAATCCAACTGATTAATCGAGTAAGTAACCGAGCTTATAACTGAGCGTCGGAATAGAGTCTTCGGTAAATAGCAGTAACAAATCGCATTGAACATTATGGTTTTCAATACGATAGTTAATCTCCATTGCTAAGGTTCTGTGCCATTTTTCCGAGTTATCATGGATGAGATCGTTCACCGTACAGTGGCGGCCCAATACCACAGGGTGAGCCTGGCTGAACTTCATATCGAGCTGCTCTGAGATCCCGTTCAGGAAGGCGCCAATCAATACGTTGCCAGTGTCGATCAACACTTCTATCTCAGTGCTGATGTCCTCGGGATTGGCCAGCCCCATGAGTTTTGCCATGTCTTGAAAGCTCGAATCGTGGAATAGCAGCAGGGCTTCTCCCGCCACGCCTGCGCCAATAAATCCTTGGCAGAGGGCTGATACTGTTGAGCTTTCTTCCGTCGCTTTGAGTGCCATCGTCAGCTCGCTGACTTCGAGTACGTTCACATTTGGGATAGGCAAGAGGACAAAAACATCGAGGAGCTTGGCTAACAGATCGGCGGCGCGCCCCATGGCGACGTTGGCGATCTCTTGGCAGGCGTCACGCATATCAACTTTGATCATCGGCGTGTCTTCCGCCTGATCTTTTTGCGTTAAGGTGAGGATGCCGTATTCCTGCAGGATATTACTGATGGCATCGGCACTGACGGGCTTTTGAATAAAATCCAATGCGCCTAGGGCTTTAACCCTTTCATGGGCTTTGATCTGAATATCCCCCGAGACCACAATAATCAGCGCAGGGAGATCGTTTTGCTGCACGGTCTGCAGCACTTCGTAACCATCCATGACTGGCATATTGAGATCGAGGAAGACGACTTCGCCTTTACCTGCGCGAATCGCATCTAAGCCTTCGGCACCATTGGTGGCGTAGGTGATCTCGACATCCCATTCTTTTGGTAGGGTACGAGCCATTTGCTTGCGCGCCATGGCGGAATCGTCACAGATGAGTACAGAGATTGTCATGCTGACTACAGATCCTTATTTGCCCATTTATTGAAGATAACACTAATTCTTAATCTTTGAATGACGAATTAAGCTCTTCGGGCAAGTTTGATTTATATCATCTATATGTAAGCTATAGATTTTATTTACTAATCCCATCTGTTTACCCAATTAACCCTAAGCGTTGAGGGTAAAAGACCTTGGATAATCCAATCGAATTTCGTTTATTTATCGCAAACAGAATGTATGTTTTTGCGAGTATTTATACGCTTAATTCACCCAAAGGATGGCTACAGTCGGTTTGACATATTTGTAGATAAGAGCCGCTTCAATGCGATTGATGTTCAGAGATGAATACTCATAAGTAGGTGCAAATTGCATCCATGATTGAACATAAAGGGTTCACACTTCTGAAGTTATTAGGCTTCAACCTGAGCCTAACATAATCACTCACTAATACTTAATGACAGCTGACAATATTTTGACTCATGTCAAAAATTAGCCTTATGTTACATCCTTTGGTGAATTATTCCAAACGTGTTAACATTTGTTCTGGCCTGACCAGTAACGGAATATTTCATGAGTGAGCCTTGTGTGCAAGTAACGATTGAGAATGGCATTGCTTATGTACAGCTCAATCGACCAGAAAAATATAATGCAATTAATTATTTAATGTTTAGCGAGTTGGATAAAGCGATCAAACGTATTAAATCAAATTCGCGTATTCGATTGGTGATTTTATCTGGAGCCGGAGGCCATTTTAGCTCGGGGCTGGACGTAAAGAGTGTGATGTCGGCACCGATGCAGGCATTTAAATTGTTGTTTAAATGGTTGCCAGGCAATGCCAATTTAGCGCAGAGAGTCTCCCTTGGCTGGCAGCGTTTACCCGTGCCAGTAATTGCGGTGTTGGAAGGCTGCTGCTATGGTGGCGGCATGCAAATCGCCTTAGGTGCGGATTTTAGAATTGCGAGCCCAGACAGCAAGTTATCTATTATGGAAGCCAAATGGGGGCTAGTGCCGGACATGGCGGGCTTAGTGGCGCTGAGGCAAATTATGCCCAAGGATCAGGCGATGTTACTCAGTCTTACGGCCAAAGTGTTGTCGGGTGAAGAAGCTAAAAACTTGGGATTAGTGACTCAGTTAAGTGATAACCCCATGTTAAGCGCGCAGCAATTGGCTCAGGAGCTTCTCAATACCTCCCCCGATGCCGCAGCGGCGATCAAGTTGAGCATCAACCGCAGTTGGACGGCGTCGATTCGTGCACTCCTATGCCGTGAGTCGTGGAGCCAAGTGAGACTGTTACTCGGGAAAAATCGCGCGATTGCAGCCACTCGTCAGCTAAAGGATCCCAACAAAGCCTATCAAGATCGCCAATCGGGTTGGTAGTAGCATCATTCTATCTAGATAACACCATAACAACGGATTACTTAAGCTTTAGAAAAGCTTGCACCTCAATTGGCGCCGCTCATACGGGCGGCGAATCCCCTAATGGCGCTTAAACAATTCTGCCATGCACTCTCGTTATCTAGATTTAATGCCAATGTCGTTTGCCGATAATTCGGTGACTCTAAGGTAACGGCGAGGCTTTTGCGTTGCTCTGCCGTTTCTAACGACGCGGGGTGACCATCGGGTGATTGAATATCGAGTATTGGCATAGTGAGCTTGGCCAGTTTCTCGGCGATGGCTTGGTTACGCGTCTCATCTTCACTGTAGGGATTGATGACGATTAAGACATCTGGATCGGCAATTTTCTTTTGGCTTAATAGGCTTATCAATAATCCCGCACTTTGATCGGCGGTGATCAGCACTCGTTTACCGGGGAAGTCGGTGCCTACACTGTCGAGCTGTGACATGCTTTTGACTAAAAAGTCTTCCTGTTCAAGCAGATGCTTATTGCTCTGCTCGGGTTTCACTTTTTGGCTCGGTTTATTCGAAGGGCTGCTTAACTGCGCCGAACCCGCAGAGGTCACTTCGGTCGCCGGAGTGGCGAAGTTAGGCGCAGGCGGCTCTGTGGGCGGGGTAAGGCTTAAACTGGCCCAGCCGGCCGCATTGATATTACGTCTGACAAAGGCCATTAATCCGGGCGCATCGGCGGTGCCATTGGTGGCGGGTAAGATAATCGCGGCGCCGAGTTTTTTGCGGCCTTCCCATGAACGGACTAAGAGTTCGAGCGGTTGATCATCTATGGTGATCTGCTTGATCTCACTCGCGGGTAAATAACTGCTCGCTCTTTTCGCCGCAGCTTGCCCATTGGGCGCTTTGCTAGATTGGTTCGTCTCGGCGTTTTGGGGAGTTGTCTCTGGCGCCTGAGTATTGGGGTCTGGCGCTTGAGAGCTGGGATCGGCGGCGAATAAGCTCGCACTGGCGAGAGCTAAGGCTAGGCTCAATACCGAGGGGATAATACGCGCCATAGAATTGATAACCACCTGTGTAGTCTCATAAATTCAATTAGCTAGAGTATAACCTGAAGCGGCGTAGCAGAAGCAATTTTTGCTTGAGCTCGTGACGGCGACCGCGCACAGCAGTGTCTAGGCCCAGCCTACAGCCATACTTATCGTGAAGACAAAATAAAAACGCCCAGCATTTGCTGGGCGTTTGCATATTCGCTTAAGCGAACCTAAGGAGGCTCTTGCTTACCGTCATTGAGGATTAGACATGGCTAACCAAAACCATACGAATCGCGTCGAGCTGTAGCTGACTTGCGTCGAGGTAAGTGCTCAGTTCCTGCATTTGATTACGCAGGTATTCCAACTCTTCCTCACGGATATTCGGGTTAACCGCTTTCAAAGACTCTAAACGGTCTAATTCGCCCGTCAGTTGGCTGGTCATTTTCTCACGCGCCTGTGCCACTAACTCGTTCACCGCGGTTTGGGCATATTCTTCACCCTTAGCAAATAACGGATGCAGAATCGGTTGGGATGCTGTGACTAACTTGCTGCCAATATGGCGGTTAACCGCGCTTAACTGTTTGTCAAAGCTGGTGTAATCCACCTTAGCTGACAAATCGTTACCGTTTTTATCCAGCAGTACGCGGATAGGCGTTGGTGGCAGATAACGATATAACTGGCTCGATTTAGGCGCCGAAGCATCCGCCATGTAGATCAGTTCTAAGAACAGGGTGCCGGCGGGCAAGGCTTTGTTTTTCAAAATCGCGACGCTCGTCGTGCCTGTGTCAGAGCCGGTGATCAGATCTAAGCCTGTTTGCACCAACGGGTGCTCTTGGGTGATCAGGGCGATATCGTCACGGGAGAGTGCGGTATCACGGTCGAAGGTGACCGTCACGCCATCCTCATGCAGACCCGGATAGGTTGGGAACATCATGTGTTCGCTTGGACGCAGGATGATAGAGTTCTCACCTTTATCTTCTTGATCGACACCGATAATGTCCCACAAGCGGATCACCGAACCAATCAGCTTAGTGTCCTGATCGCTTTGGGCTAAACGTTCGACAATCGCCTTAGCCTTATCGCCACCGTGGGAGTTGATTTCCAGCAGCTTATCGCGGCCTTGCTCCATAGCGTGTTTCAGTTCTTTGTAACGGCTTTGGGTGTGGTTGAGCAGATTGGTTAGCTCATCTTCATCCCCGCCGACGAGAACATTCAACAGATCTTCGGCAAATTCACTGTACAGCACATGGCCACTTGGACAGGTCAGCTCGAAGGCATTCAGACCTTGGTGATACCAGTTGAGCAGACGTTCCTGCGCCGTATCTTGCAGATAAGGCAGGTGAATTTGGATATCGTTCTTTTGACCGATACGGTCTAAACGGCCGATACGTTGCTCTAATAAATCTGGGTTCAATGGCAGATCGAACAGCACTAAGTGGCTGGCGAACTGGAAGTTACGACCTTCGGAGCCGATTTCAGAACAGATCAGCGCTTGGGCGCCGCCTTCTTCTTGGGCGAAGTAGGCTCCCGCCTTGTCGCGCTCGATGATCGACATGCCTTCGTGGAATACGGTAGCTTGAATGCCTTCACGGGTACGCAGGGCTTCTTCTAAGCTCAGGGCGGTATCGGCGCCACTGGCGATGATCAACACTTTCTTGCTGCGGTGCGACTTTAAGAACTCGATTAACCAATCCACGCGAGGATCGAACTTCCACCAACTGGCGCTGTTATCTTCAAATTCTTGGTAGAGTTTTTCAGGACTTAGGGCTTGAGCCGCTTGCGCTTCTAAGCTCTTACGGCCACCCATCATCTCATTTACGCGGGCCGCGGTAAGATACTGCTCAGGCATTGCATGGGGATAGGCGTTGAAAATACGTTTCGGGAAACCTTTTACCGAGGCGCGGCTGTTGCGATACAGCACGCGACCTGTGCCGTGGCGGTCGAGCAACTCTTGCAGCAGTTCGCTGCGAGCCGCTTGTTGCAGTTCGCTATCGATATCTTCGGCTTGAATTAAACGAATGCTCGGCGCTATGTCTTTCTCGCTGAGTAATTCGGTGAGGCTGTTGATGGCGGCATCGGATAATTTTGCGTCGCCCGCTAAGGCTTCGGCGGCAACGGCGACATCTTTGTAGCTGTTTTCTTCGGCGAGGAAGGCATCGTAGTCGTAGAAACGATCTGGGTCGAGTAGGCGCAGGCGCGCAAAGTGGCTCTCATGGCCGAGTTGGTCTGGCGTTGCTGTTAATAACAATACGCCAGGCACTACTTCGCTTAATGCTTCAACCACTTGGTAGGCACGGCTAGGGGCTTCTTCGGTCCACTCTAAGTGGTGAGCCTCGTCGACGACCAGCAGATCCCAGTCGGCATCGAGTGCTTGGTCGAGACGTTTCTTTTTACGCAGTAATTCGAGGGAACAAATCACTAACTGCTCGGTGTAGAAAGGATTGTCATGGTCGGCAAAGGCTTCGACACAACGGTCTTCATCAAATACTGAGAAGCGCAGGTTAAAGCGGCGCAGCATTTCCACTAACCACTGATGGCGCAGGGTATCCGGCACAATAATCAGCACTCGCTCGGCGCGGCCAGTGAGCAGTTGTTGATGGATAATCAGACCCGCTTCGATGGTTTTACCCAAACCTACTTCGTCCGCCAGCAATACACGCGGCGCATAACGACGACCCACTTCATGGGCAATCCACATCTGGTGGGGGATAAGGCCGACGCGTGGACCTTGTAAGCCGAGTAAATCTGAGGTCGCCAGTTGATGACGCAGTAACTGGCATTGATAACGAATACCGAAACGGTCGAGGCGGTCAATCTGGCCGGCAAACAGGCGATCCTGCGGTTTGTTAAAGCGAATGTTGTGGTTTAACAGGGTCTCGCGCAGGCTGACTTTCTCACCTGTTTCGCTGTGGATTCCGTGGTAGACGACGAGGCCGTCTTTTTCGGTGAGTTCTTCAACCGAGAGGCTCCAGCCTTCGTGGCTTTCAACCGTATCGCCAGGGTTGTATATGACACGGGTCAGGGGGGCTTCGTTGCGTGAGAACATACGGTTCTCACCAGTCGCAGGGAATAACACTGTGACCATACGGCCTTCAACTTGTACGACTGTTCCTAAACCAAGCTCTGACTCGGTATCACTTATCCAACGTTGTCCTAAGGCAAACGGCATCTTAAATTCTCATCTCTGGGCGGACTCTAACAAAGGGCGCGTATGTTATATCAATACTAGGGATATTTGAATCGCCCTCTCACCCGTTAGAGCCTAATTCCCCACACACTAGATTACAAATTGAACAGTGAAGAAAATTCTCTGTAGTCGTACGATGATTTGTCATGCTACTGTCATATCGAGGGACCTACACTGCCCTCGAGTCACCGACTTAAACACAGGTTCGTTCGGTTGGCATTCAGGGAGAATGGTGCCAATATTAGTTTAAGCCGCTAGCCGTCTTTATTAAGTAGAGGCTTGAACTTTAAGATCATTCTTTAGCTCGCCAACTGACATAGGAGCCATATCCACTCACCGGGAAAGAGATGTAGCATAAAAACAATCGAGCACTCTGGAGGCGCCATGGAACAAGACGACAGAAAGTTGTTTGTACTGGATACCAATGTGTTACTACATGAACCTTTGGCGATCTATTCGTTTAAAGAGCACGATGTGGTCATTCCGATGACAGTGCTAGAAGAGCTAGACCAGATTAAAGATCGAAAGAGTGATGTGAGTCGGGATGCTAGGGTCGCCATACGGGCGCTGGAAGATACCCTAGGCGGTGATACAACACCGGAACAAATCATTAATGGTGTCCCTTTACCGAGTCGAGAAGGGCATGCCGATGCGATAGGGGCGCTGTCTATTTTCCCTGACCATCTTGTCGATTTTACCCTAGGCGCCCTGCCGGGGGATGGCAACGATAACCGCATTATCAATACCGCTCTGCACCTGCAAAACCTCCACCATCCACGTACCGTGGTGTTAGTTACCAAAGATATCAATATGCGTCTTAAGGCCAAGGGCGCGGGCATTCAATTGGTTGAGGATTATCGAACCGACCAGCTGATCGATGATATTCGTTTCCTCAGCAAGGGCTTTTATCAATTCGAAGGGAATTTTTGGGAGCATTTAAACAAGGTATCCACCGAGCGCCATGGTCGACATACGATTCACGAAGTCCCACTGAAAGATTTAGATAACGAACCCTTCTACATAAACCAGTATCTGATTGATACCGAATCTGATTTTTGTGGCCGCGTCACCGAGCGTAGCGATACCCATCTGCATATTTTAGATCTGGGCCGCGAACGCTTAAAAAACCTCGAGGCGTGGGGCGTTAAACCTAAGAATGTTTACCAAGGTATGGCGTTGCAGGCGCTGCTCGATCCCGATATCGATCTGGTGATCTTAACGGGGCCAGCCGGTTGCGGTAAAACCTTATTAGCAATGGCGGCGGCATTGGAGCTGGTGGTGGAGCGTAATCGTTACGATAAGGTAATTGTGACTCGTAATACGCCAGAAATTGCCGAGTCCATCGGCTTTTTACCCGGCACCGAAGAAGAGAAGATGATGCCATGGCTGGCGGCGATTACCGATACCTTAGAAGTGCTGCATAAGAATGATGTGAATCCTACTGGCAGTTTGAACTACATCATGGAGAAGGCGAATATCCAATTTAAGTCGATCAACTTTATGCGCGGCCGTTCAATTCAAAACTCCATCGTGCTCTTGGATGAATGTCAAAACCTGACGGCGTCGCAGATCAAAACCATGATCACTCGGATGGGAGAAGGCACAAAATTGATTTGTTGCGGTAACTTAGCGCAGATCGATTCGAACTATCTCACCGCGGTAACCTCGGGGTTAACCTACATTGTTGAACGCTTTAAAGACTTTGAAGGCAGCGCCAACCTGTACTTGAATGGGGTGGTGCGTTCACGCTTGGCCGAATACGCCGAAGAACATCTCTAGCTATTTACTTTATTGTTACAAAAGGTCTCACTCGTGGGACCTTTGTTTTTACGCATTTCTATGATTTTTCAAGCAACTAATCATAGACTTTGACAGCCTTCGTACGGCAATTATTTGATGCGACTCGGGGTTTCTTCCTGCTAATATATGAAGCCATAAATGTACTCAGTCACTTTTGCCACCGATGGCTAAAATCAAGCGCTGCAATCAAGGGTAGTGGATGAAATCGAGTGAGCCGGATCTCCAATTAAAATCGCCGATCCAAAAGAACTATAACCGCGCCGTTTTTTATACCTATATCGGCGTGATTGTCCTGTCGTTGCTGACGGCGTGGATGTTTTTCGATCGCCAGAAAACCCAGCAAATGGAGCAGCGCGAAGAGCAGGTTGAGCGTCACGTATTGCAAATCGACTTGCTGTTGGAGTCGAGCATCCGCGCGGTCAAGAGTCTGCGGGATGTGGCCGTGGATCACCTGCGCTTAGGTGAGCTAGTGCGTAAGGAGCGTTTACCGCAATACGGCAAATTTAACGAGAGTGGTCAGTATTTTACCTTAGAGCCTAACTACGCCAAGGGCGGTAAACCTTTTACCAACATGGGGCGGATCACGGGCGCGGGTTCCCTCGATGGTCGCAGTGATAAGTTCTACCAAGAGCTGGAAATGCTGTTCGAGTTGTCGCTGTCTTTCCCCGTCGCCAAAGAAGCGGCACCTAAAGCCTCGGCGATTTATTATTTATCGCGCCAACGGATGATGTCCTACTTCCCGTGGACCAACGGTGACCAGCGTTTTAGGGATGAGCTGCTCAATAAGAAACAATTCCAATACGCTACCCCGGCGATGAACCCGCAGCGCAGCGTGTTTTGGAGTGAGGCCTATGTCGATTCGACGGGCAAAGGCTTGCTGACCACCTTAGGTGTGCCCGTTTATCTCGATGATGAGTTTATGGGCTCGATCAACCTCGACATGACCTTGGCCTCATTGGCGCGGCAAATTCGGGTGTACTTCAAAATGCCTGGGACTGTGATCCTACTCGATCAGCAGAACAATATTTTGTCCCACAGTGACTTCGATGGCTCTGATATCAATCGGGTGTATCACATCAGCCAGCGTATTCCGTCTGAGCTGCATTCGCTCCCCGAGTCTGAATTGTTCGATGCCCACGAAGGCATTATTCGCAACGGTTACTATATTCACTCGGTCGCGCTGCATAACGCGCCGTGGCGCTTGTTGTATCTGCAGAATGAAGACGACCTGTTCCAAGATTCGGTCGAAAAACTGCAGCTGACCTTTATCCTCGTCGTCATCGCCCTGTCGGTGCTGGTGACCATAGTGCACTGGCAAACGCGCCGCTCCTTCGTGAGCCCCGCATCGCGCCTGTTGTCGCACTTAGAGGGCTGTTCCCAAGAGCCGCGTAAACCGCCGGAAAAAATCACTCCGGGGTGGGAACCTTGGTTCCTGCTGGTGAGCCGTATCTTTGAGGAAAACAAGCAATACACCCATCATTTGGCCGAGCAGAATAAGCGACTCGACAAATTGGTCGCACGCCGCACCGAGCGCTTAAAAGATGCGACCGAACGGCGCGAGCGGGAATATGCGTTGTTGCGCTCCTTACTCGACTCCATCCCAGAAGCCATTGTCTTTAAAGATAAAGAAGGCAATTACCTCGGCTGTAACAAGGCTGCCGAGCGGATGCTGGGTTACACCGAAAGCGAGATGATTGGTCTGTCGTCGGAGGATTTAACCTCGCCGGAGATGGGCATTCGTATTCGCGCCGAGGATGAGCAGATCTTAAAAGATCGCACGCCGCTGCGTTATCAAGAGAAGGTTGAGTTAGCGGGCAAACCTGTGTTGCTCGATACCCTTAAACTGCCTTTCTATAACCGTCGTGGCGAGCTGCAAGGCTTGATTGCTGTGTGGCGCGATGTGACGCGTGAGTACGAGTCCGCCGAGCAGTTACGCCTGTCGGAGGAGCGTTACCATTTAGCGATGGACGCGGTAGAAGACGGTCTGTGGGACTGGTATCTGGATTCGGAGCATATTATTTGCAACCCATCCTATTATTCGATGCTGGGCTATAAACCCAATGAATTCCCAGCGTTAGTGTCGGCAATTGATCAGTTGACGCACCCCGACGATAGAATTCGAGTTGAAGAGTACCGTAATCAGTATCTTGAAAACCCTGTCGATGCCTACGAAATCGAGTTTAGGATTTTAGGCAAAAATGGCAGTTATCACTGGGTGCTTTCCCGCGGTCGGGTGGTGGAATTTACCGCCGATGGTCAGCCTAAGCGTATGGTCGGTACCCATAAGGACATCACGCGCCATAAGAGTAACGAAGTGGCGCTGCTTGAAGCGAAGCAGGACGCGGAACTGGCGAACCTGTATAAGAGTGAATTCTTGGCGAATATGAGCCATGAAATCCGCACGCCAATGAACGCCATTATCGGTATGTTGCAGTTAGCGCAGCGCACTTCGTTGACGGCACAGCAGAAGGATTATCTCGAAAAAGCTGGTTTCTCGGCGCAGTCATTACTGCGGATTATTAACGATATTCTCGACTTCTCTAAGATTGAGGCGGGTAAATTAGAGCTGGAGCGGGTGCCGTTCCCACTGGATAAAGTGCTCGACCATGCCCTCGATCTCAACGCGCTTAAGGCGCAGGAGCAAGGCGTTGAGTTATTACTGTATGCGCCAGTGACGGCAGGCCTCATTCTTAAGGGCGACCCGCTGCGTCTAGGCCAAGTGCTGATCAACCTGTTATCGAACGCAGTGAAGTTTACCCAATCCGGTGAAATTGAACTGGGCTGCGAAGATGTCGGCGAGCGCGACCATCGAATTACCTTAAAATTTTGGGTGCGGGATACGGGTATTGGGATCAGTAAAGATCAGCAGGAAAAACTGTTCGATGCCTTTGCCCAGGCCGATGGTTCGACGACCCGTAAGTACGGTGGCACGGGATTAGGTTTATCGATCAGTAAGCATTTGGTCTCCATGATGGGCGGCAAGATGCAGGTGCAGAGTGAGTTAGGCGTCGGCAGTACCTTCAGCTTTACCATCAGCTTTGAGATTGCCGAAGAGGCTAAGGTTGAGCCCTTAGTGGTGCCTGAAAAACTCAATAATTTACGCACACTTGTGGTGGATGATAACCCGACGGCGCTGCAAATTTATTCGGCGTTGATGCGGGATTTCCACTTCGAGGTGGATACTGCTGCAAGCGGCGCCGAGGCGCTGTATAAGTTGTCGCGGGATCCTATCGATTTATTGTTGCTCGATTGGATGATGCCAGAGATGGATGGTGGCGATGTGATCAGCGCCATCGATACCATGGTGGCCGAAGGCCGCATCGCGAAACGCCCCATTATCATCATGATGACCGCCTACGCGGCGGAACCTTTACAGCACGAAGTCGACAGTGCCAATGTGTTTGCCGTGTTGCAAAAGCCCTTTAAGGCATCGAGTCTGTTCGATGAGATTATCGCCGCCTTTGCCGATGAGCCAAGGCTCAATGTGGTGCAGCCTATTGATGAACTGCCGGTAGAAGAGGGTGAACATACAGGGCTTGTGCTCTTGGTGGAAGATAACTTTATCAACCAACAGGTGGCGACTGAGCTGCTAAAGAGCGCAGGATACGAAGTCGTTGTTGCAGGAAATGGACAAATTGCCCTCGATATTATCGACTCGCGCCCCTTTGATGCGGTATTAATGGATATTCAAATGCCTGTGATGGATGGTTTAACCGCGGCGCGGGCACTGCGTGAACGCTTTAGTGCCGATGTGCTACCTATTATCGCCATGACAGCCCATGCGATGTCGGGCGATCGAGAAAAGAGTCTTGCGGCAGGGATGAATGCCCATATCACTAAGCCGATAGTGTTAACTGAACTGTTTGAAACCTTATCGCATTGGATAAAACACAAGAATAATCATCATTAATTGTTTGCCCGGGGCCAATGATGGCCCCGCGTGGTTTAGTTTTGTGTAACATGACCACGTAGACAGCCTAATCGGAGGAAAGATGAAACCCCATAGCCTAGCCCTCGCCATCCTACTCTTAGGTTTACCCGCGCTGAGCGTCGCCGCGGATCTGCCGAGCACTAAAGTCGTTAAGCAGAGCCAAGCCGCGAAGGGATTTCTTAATCTTTACTATGAGCCAAGCGAGGGTGAGTTATACCTCGAGGTGAGCCGTTTAAATCAGCCTTTTTTATTGGTGACTAGCTTGCCTGAAGGGGTCGGTTCTAACGATATCGGTCTTGACCGTGGTCAATTAGGTCAAACCCGCATGGTGCAGTTTGAGCGCCAAGGTCCCTACATCCAACTTAAGCAACTAAACACCCAATATCGCGCTAATACCCAAGACGCCGCCGAAAAGCGCGCCGTGGATGAGGCCTTTGCCGATTCGGTATTGTGGCAGGGTAAGTTACTCGATGGTAAGCCAGAGATGGTGGCTATTAGTGAGTTGGTACTCAATGATCTGCACGGGGTCGCAGATGCTCTCCTGCATCGCGGACAAGGGAATTATCGCCTCGATTTAACCCGCTCGGCGATTTTACCCGCTGGGGTGAAATCTTTTGAAAAGAATAGTGATGTGGATGTGCAGCTTACCTTCAAAGCCGATGCGGCGGGTGAGCAAGTGGCTAAGGTCACGCCGGATGGCACCTTAATGTCGGTGCGGATGCGCTACTCCTTTGTCGAGCTGCCCGATGAGGGCTATCAACCCCGCGCTTATCATCCTATGAGCGGCTATTTATCCGATGAATATCGCGACTATGCCACGCCGTTTTCGGCGCCATTGGTGCAGCGGTTTATTTTGCGCCACCGCCTGCAAAAGGTGAATCCTGGCCCGGCACCGAGCGAAGTAGTCAAGCCCATCACCTATTACCTCGACCCAGGTGTGCCTGAGCCTATCCGCTCGGCCCTACTCGATGGCGCACGCTGGTGGGAAACGGCCTTCACCCAAGCGGGATTTATCAACGGCTTTAAGGTTGAACTCTTGCCGCCCGATGCCGATCCGCAGGATATTCGCTACAACATGATCCAGTGGGTACACCGCGCTACGCGTGGATGGTCCTACGGCGCGGCGCTAACCGATCCGCGTACCGGTGAAATCATCAAAGGCCAAGTGACCTTAGGTAGCTTGCGTGTGCGTCAAGATTACTTAATTGCCAAAGGCTTAACCGCAGGTTGGCGTGATAGAAGCGCCGCCGAGCAAGCGGCTAATGACTTAGCCTTAGCGCGTATTCGCCAACTCGCCGCCCATGAGGTCGGTCATACTTTAGGCTTAGACCATAACTTTGCCGCCTCGACTAATCAGGATGCCTCTGTGATGGATTATCCCCATCCTAAGATCCTGCTGAAAGGTAATGACATTGATATATCTGCACCTTATGGCGTAGGTGTCGGACCATGGGATAACTTTGCTATCGCGTACGGCTATAGCGATGAAGGCGATGCCACCGCTCAGCAGGCGCTGCAAAATCAGTTGCTTGCCGAAGTGGCCCGCAAAGGGCTGCGCTATATTGGCGAAGCCGATTCGCGCCAGAAAGATGCCAGCCAAGCCTATGCCAGCCTATGGGATAGCGGTGATGACCCTATCGCGCAGCTACTGGATTTGAACCGTATTCGCGCTAAGGCCATCGAAGGTTTTAGCAGCACGGCACTGTTGCCGGGTGAGCCACAGGGTGAATTAGCCGATACCTTTGTGCCTATCTATTTACTTAGCCGTTACCAAATTGATGCGGTCAGTAAGTTTATTGGCGGTACAGACTACAACTATCTATCCGTCGGCGAGGGCGCTCGCTGGAGCTATATCGCGCCGCAGTTACAATTGTCGGCCCTCGATGCGTTGCTCAGCACCTTAGATGCGGCCAGCTTAACGGTTCCGCAAACCTTACTCGATACGCTGGTGCCTAAAGCGGGTAATTATCAAGCGACGCGGGAGTCCTTCGAATCAGGGCTTGGGGTAGTGAGCGATCCCCTCGGCATGGCGGAAGTGTTAGCGCGTCATACAGTGGGTCAGATGCTGATGCCGCAGCGCTTAAATCGCGTAAGCCAAGGGGCGATGGCGGATAATGAGCAGCTCTCGGTCGAAACCTTACTCAATAAGTTGTTTGCCGCGACCCTTTATCAAGAAGATAAACTCGCTCTGATTGAAGGTGTGTGGATGCGGGTGAATGCGGTGGTGATTGATGAACTCTTGTCTGCCTATCACGATCCACAAACCTCGGCAGAGGTGAAGGCGGCTATTTACGAACGCGCTCAATTCCTGATGAAACAGCTTAAAGCCAAAGCCAATCGCGCGAATGCCAAGGTGGCCTCCCACTATACTTGGTTGCAACAGGGGCTGAGTGCGGGGCTGACTGACGCCAACAGCAAACTGATCCCTAACCCCTTGAAACTGCCACCGGGTTCACCTATCTAGGCTTAGTTTTCAGCATCATAGGCGCTAACGAGGTGATTCGTTATGCGCCTATTTCTTTTGGGTTTCTAGGATAAAAATGTTCGGCTTTACGCTCAATATGGGTAAAGCGGCGAGTATTTTTATAGGGCAGTTTCATAAAGCCCGAGACCCCATGGCCTTGAATTTTACCCACATAATGCAAAATGCGGTCGAGGCTGGCGCGAAACGCCGCCTGTTTGCGCGGGTTGAGCAGTTTTAAGTAACTGTGGATCTTTAAGTGATTCGGCAGGGCCTCAAAAATGATGCAGCCCGTGTGATGGATCTGGTTGATACGCGCCAATTCTTCCATGATTTCACTCGGTAGTTCGAGGTTCTCATCCGGGTCCTTACCGTCTTCAAAGTAAGAGTGCAGCCGCGATTTATCTTCGAGGGTCGGCACATCACCCACCTCGAAGGGCAGTTGCAAATCAGCGCTGGCGACAAAGGGTTCGCTGGTGTTTTCGCGCTCGATATGCAGTGTATCCCTAGCGTTAAAGAAGCAGGCCTTAAACACCCCGATACGCTTAATTCCCCGCGCGAGCGTCACCATATTATTGACGGCGATGATGAGCGCACTCTTTTGTTTAGCATCGTAAATGGCGAGGTTGGAGTCGATAAACACGCCGGTTTCTTGCCAATGGATGGCAAGGCCGCCCACTATGGGGTATTGGCCGAGGCGACCCACGGCGGCGATAAAGCCCTTTTCGGTATCGCCCATGCCGGCTAAGAAATTGCGATAGTATTTTTCGAGTTGAATGTCATCCATCTTAGCGATGGGATCCTGCGCGTTATGTTCCTTTAAAAAGGATTTACGCGAGCTGTAACTGACGGTTTCGACATCTTTCTCGCGGGATTGCACCCAAACGGGGATTTCGCCCAGCAGTTCGGTTTTGGGCAGCTCGGGTAAATGGATTCTATGGCTGTGGCGCATGCTTTTGAGAAAATAATCCCCCGCCAGATTGCGTTGCACGGCATCGCTACTGAGCATGCCTTCCAAGGTGCGCGCCAACTCCATGGGTAAGCCTATGCTGGTGGGCGGGATCACCTGTGCGCCGAAGCGACTCGCCTGTCCAGAGGCCAAGGCATACAAGGTCGCCGCCACGCCTTGCTCGTCGAAACGCGGGCTGGAGAGCGCGCCATTTAGCTGCTCTTCACCGATAAAATACACGTCTCCCATGCGGGCATTAGTGTGCTGCTGATCGCTCGACATCAGCGTCATCACATTGTCTTCAACGGCCTTGTTATGTTCATCCCGTTGCGCAAATACCGCTGAGCCCCAATCGATAAGGGATAAGTGCTGACTTTCAATATCATAGACAAGGTTTGAAGGTTTTATGTCGCCATGCACTAAGGGCTTACCCGTGCGCAGATAGTAGAGAATATCGGCCAGTTGGCGGGCAATGCTCATCACCATGGCTGGGGGCAGGGCGCCTAAGCGGCGGCAAAGCTGCTCGAGATCTTCACCCTTTGCGCGCTCCATCACTAAGATCCCTTGTTTACCAACCCGCTCAAATTTGATCGCCCCCGGAATGTTGGGGTGTTTGAGCAAGGACAGCATAAAGGCTTCTTCCTCTAAACGGTCTTGAATATGCTGCGGCAGATTAATTCTTGAGAATTTAAATACGTGGGCTTCGTCGGCTTGGTTGATTCCTGCAAACACAAAGCCATAAGCGCCCTTACCGATAAACTCAATGTCGCGATAACCCAACTTACTTAACTGTTGTTTACATAAACGGATCCATGCCTTGTGCTTACGGGCATCGTTGGCTTTGAGCAAGTAAATAGATTGCTCTTCGGAAATGTAAAAATGTTGTAGTTGGGGTGTTTGCAATGCGCGACTCCTTGTTTTGGTTATTTAAACAGTAAGCGAGGCAGATAAGCAAATCGGCGTTGGATGCTGTGACTGGTGTTGCCTGCGATAAACTTGTGATTTTTAGGGCTTACCTATCCCATCATTTCGTCGCTGACTTTGATTTATATCAAGTTAAATCGTATGGAGTCTAGGTAATCTTAAGCACATTGGATGGGATACATTTTTGTTAAATTTCCCGTGGACAAAGTGGATGAAAGGAGGGCATATGCCCGCCCCAGATAAGGCTTTATTGATCGAGTTGTTAGAGTTTCCGCGTAAGCGAATTTTGCAGTCAATGGAGGTGACCCATTGTCCACATGCGGTATTTTTTAATGATCGCGATGAGCAGTGTCTCACTTGCCACCAGGGCATGGAATGTATTTGGATGAACCAGAACGATGAGCTGGTAGCCGTCGAGCAAAAATCCGTCGCCGAACTTAAGCAGCAGTTGCTGATTGCCGTCGACTTTATCGACTCTTCCTTAAGCCCACACCATTTGTCGCGCCGCCAATGCCAGTGTGACAATTGCGTTTGGCTGCGCCGGGTACAAACGGCATTGGCTTAGTCATTAACTGTTTACATCTCTATGATTAACTTACGGTATCTGAGATTTTGCATCCACCCGTGAATGCCATTAGAGTAAGGATAACTTTAGTCATTTGAGATATACCTATGGAACCCGGTTTTTGGCATGAGAAGTGGCAGCAACAGCTGATTGGTTTTCACCAGCAAGATATCAATCCCTTTCTCGTAAAGTATTGGCATACCTTGGCATTGCCCGCCGGGGCCCAAGTCTTTGTTCCCCTGTGTGGCAAATCTTTAGATATGTGCTTTTTAGCCGAGCAGGGGCATCAAGTGATTGGTTGTGAGTTAAATGAACTCGCAGTGCAGCAGTTTTTCGAAGATAACCAATTACCTATGCAGCAAAGCGCGCTGGGTGAACATCAGCATTATCACACCGAGCAGGTGAGTTTATATCAAGGTGATATCTTTACTTTGCCCGCGTCTATTACGGGCAAGGTTAGTGGTTTTTATGATCGCGCCGCCTTGATTGCTTGGCCCGAGAGCATGCGGGCGCAATACGCCAAGCAATTAGCGCAGTTATTGCCCCAGGGCAGCGTAGGTTTATTAGTGACACTCGATTACCCGCAAGAGGCCTTAAGTGGGCCGCCTTTTGCGGTGTCACCAACTTGGGTGGAGACACATTTAAGTGACGATTTTGACATCCAACTCTTGGATTGTCAGGACGTGCTTGCGGACAACCCAAGGTTTGTTAAGAAAGAAGTTCCTTGGCTGAATGAAGCAGCTTATCTATTAAGACGCAGATAATCAGATTGCATCCCATTGAGCTCAAAGCATTTATGCTTTTTGGCTGAGTGGGATGTGTCATTAAGGGGTTATAAGATTATCGCAAAATAGGGGTATGCGCTGAGATTTGCGGTAGTCCCTTTAAGGCGAGTGCCTCGCTCAAGGAACAAGAATTGAAATACAGGTTTAGTTTGACAGAAAAAGAGCAGGAGGCTCGAAGTTAAGCCACTTCGTAGTAATTAGGTTCAATTTCTAATTGGTTCTGAATAATTTGTACGGCCATTCTGGCGCACTTACCGCATTGATCGGCAACGCCTAAACGCTTTTTAACGTCAGCAAGGCTAGAGTCGCCCTGACTTACCGCGTTTTTGATTTGCGTATCTGTGATGGCATGGCAGAGACAAACGTACATTTTTTCGACTCCAAAACGAATTGAACTAATTCTAAATGAAAACGCTTATCAAATGCAATCCTAATGGTGTACTTGTTGTGTTGGTTATCTATTTTGTTACTCATCGCACATTTTCTAGGCTATGCTCAGAGTTCTGGAGGCGGGAAAAGGAGAGATGATTTTAGCGGTAATGGATCATTGGACACGATCAAGGATGGATAACTCATGGACGATGGAATAATAAATTCACAATAAATCCAAGGGTTATCATGAGAAAGAATTTACCAGTCACACAGCGGGAATACGATTATCCAGCGGATTGGATTTTGTTGTCGACGACCGACACCAAAAGTCATATTACCTATGCCAATCCCTCATTTTGTACCGTTGCGGGATATGAACTCAGTGGCATGTTGGGCCTGCCCCACAATATGGTGCGTCACCCTGATATGCCACCCCAAGCTTTTGAAGATCTTTGGAAAACAATCCGTAAGGGTGAGCCCTGGAAAGGCATAGTCAAAAACCGCTGCGCCAATGGTGACCATTATTGGGTCGATGCCTATGTGTCGCCGATTGTGGTGAATGGTCAGGTGGCCGAGTTTCAGTCGGTACGTACTAAACCCAGCCGTGAACAGATCAACAGAGCTGAAGCGGCCTACGCCGAGTTAAATAAAAACGGTCAAGTTAAGGCGCTAAAACGCACCTTAGAGATGCCGACTAAGTTGGCATTGCTCGTCTTGGTTGCTCTATTGCCCATGTTGTATTTGGCGCTGCAGATTGGAGTGGTGGGATTTGTGGGACTCGCCATTAGTGCACTCGCGCTGTTTATCGGCGGCAATCTGATCCTAGGCCGCTATCGGACGTTGGTCGCTAAAGCGAAGAAAATCTACGACAACCCTTTGATGGCACACATTTATACGGGGCAATCCGACGATTTAGGGGCTATCGATCTCGCGCTGCAAATGCAAAATTCAGAGCTTAAATCCGTGCTCGGCCGCGCGCGCGATTCCTGTGATAACGTCAGTCAGCAAGCGAAAATCTCTGCGGCTAAAGGTGAAGAAATTCAAGGGACAAGCCAGTCACAACTGGCCGAGATTGAACAAGTCGCCACGGCCATGCAGCAGATGACGGCAACTCTAGGGGATATGTCCTCAAATTGCGCCGATGCGGCGAGTGCGTCACAGATGGCGTCACTGCAGACAATCAACGGCGATAAAACCGTTGTCAGTACTATTCAGTCGATTCAGGCAATGGCGCAGCAGTTGCAGGAAACCTCGCAGGTGATCACTGAGTTAGAAGGGCATAGCCGGGATATAGGCAGAGTGCTGGATGTGATCCAAGGTATTGCCGAGCAAACGAACTTACTGGCGCTCAACGCTGCGATTGAAGCGGCGCGGGCGGGCGAACAGGGGCGGGGCTTTGCCGTGGTTGCCGATGAGGTGCGGGCGTTAGCGCAGCGTACTCATGATGCCACCAAAGAAATCCACACTATGATCAACCTGTTACAACAAGGAACTCACAAGGCGGTGCGCAGCATGCAAGAGGGTGTGGATGCGGCTGGCGAATGTATTACGACGGCGGATCTTGCGGGCGCGGCGCTGCGTACCATACGTGAAGCGATCACTACCATTACCGATATGACCCACCATATTGCCAGTGCGGTGGAGGAGCAATCGAGCGTAGCGAACGAGATGAACCGCAGTGTGGTGAATGTGTCGCAATTTACCCATTCTAGCCATCAACTGGGTTGCGAAATGGTGAGCCTTAATGATGAAGTGATAGGCGAGATGAACTCCCATACTGTGCTAGTCGGACAGTTTTTAAAGCGCAGTTTTAAAGTCTAACCTTTGTCGCAATCGTTAGTGGCTTAAGTAGATAGTGACTTAATTAGGATAGTGGCTTAATCGAAAGGCAATCAGTACTCTGATTGCCTTTTGTTTTTGCCTGAGTGACCGTAGGGATTCGTTATCTTTAACTATTCATCCCAACTAGTAGCCCTGAATAAAATCGACCTGATTTTGCAGCGGCTCGGCTGCAATATAGCGGCGATAGTTGTCGCTAAAAATACGCACGATTTGTTCTGGATGACTCGGCGCGGAGATATGGGGCGTGATGATGGCGTTGGGTCTTTCCCAAATCGGATGACTCGCAGGGAGTGGCTCCTGCGTGAACACATCGAGAACGGCATGTTGTTCAGGACGCGCAATCAACTGGGTATTGAGGGCATCGAGGTCGAGCACATCACCACGGCCCACATTCACTAAAATGGCATCGGCTTTGAGCGTGGCGAGCATGTCTGCATTTAGCAGCAAACGTGTCTCAGGGGTGCTTGGCAGTAAATTGGTTACCACATCGCTTTGGCTTAAGCATTGCCCGAGCTGCGAGAGCGGCTGGATCAAATCAAAGCCGTCGACCTCACGGCCGCTGCGGTTTATTCCAGTAATATGCATGCCGAAGTGCTTAGCTGTCTTGGCCACGTGCTGGGCGATAGAGCCTGTGCCTAAGAGTAATAATCGCATCCCTTGCAAGCTGCCGCGCGTAGCACTTTGCACTTGCCAAGATTTTTGCCTTTGCTGCGCTTGATAAAACTGATGTCCTCGCACATGGGCGAGCAGATAACCAAATAGATACTCACTCATCAAGGGGCCGAAAATACCTTTAATGTTAGTGAGTTGATAATCTTTTCTCGCTCTTGGGCCCATCAGGGCATCAATGCCTGCAAAACTGGATTGCAGCCATTTTAGCTGTTTGGCATGGGGCACCAGTGGTGCGGCAAGCTTAGGTTCGGCAAGCCAAATGTTAGCCTCTGCAATATTCGCGGGATTATCATCGAGCAACTCAAGCCCTGGCAACTGCTGCGCCTCAATGAGCTGGCGATACTGCTCATTCGCCTTGGTCAGTAAGAGTAACTTGTGCCCCATGTCGTCTCCCTTTATGCTTGGTTGTCGTTATTTTTCAATACGCTGCTGTAGTTGTTTTGATTTTGCAGCGTCATTTTAGGTTGAGTGATTATGTTTGATCAGTTAGTCGCCATTATTGGCCATTTAGGAAATATGCTTCGTCCTTGGTCCTTCGATATCGCCACGGCCATGGTCGTGTGTTTGATTTTAGTGTTTTCAGCCGATGTGAATCGTATCCTCAGACGGCATTTACTTGGCCATTCGTTTATCCTGCGAACCTTTGTTTTTATTATTGTGAATGCCTTTGGCTACGGACTGCTGATCGTCAAAGCTACGCCTTGGGTGGCAAGGCAAATCGTTGCCATGCCATCCCATTGGATGTTCTTGCTGATCGTCGCCATGTTTATTTTTATCGGCTATTGGGCGCAGCGAAATAGCCAAGCCTAAGCCGCTAAATCCGCGCCAAGGGATTATTCGAAGTAGCCGCTGTAATCCGTATTCGTGGGTTGCAACAGCGCCTGCATGGCGCGGTCGGGGAAATTGCTAAAGATCCCATCGACACCCAACTGCTGAAGGGCATGGATATCATCGCTATAATCGACGGTGTAAACATATACCTTAGCACCTCTATGATGGGCATCATCCACTAGGGCCTTGCTGATAAAACTCACGTCTAAATGCAGGGAATAGGCGTTTAGCTCGCTCACGACCGCAGCACCATCGAGGGGAATACTGGCAAGTAAGGGGGCCACCAATGCCTGTGGCAGCGCCTGTTTAACTTGTTGTAAATAGGGATGATTGAAGGATGAGATCAACAATTGCTCCGCGCTGAACCCCAGTTCGGTAATAGCTTTAGGATAAAGCGTGAGTAGCGGCGCTACCGTATTCACCCCTTTCAGTTCGATGTTGATTGTGGCGCGGCCAGCAACCAGTTCGAGCACTTGCCAAAGGGTGGGAATGGGCTCGCCTTTGACTGTGACTGTGTCCAGATATCCTTTGTTGACCAAATGGATGATGCCTTGGCCCGAGCTTTTACTGTCGAGTCTGCGGTCGTGAAATACCACTAACTCACCTTCAACATTATGCACATCCAGCTCAATGGCTGTGGCGCCTAACTCTATGGCCTTAGCCATGGCGGCTAAGGTATTTTCCGCCACATAACCGCTGGCACCACGGTGAGCAAAAATAAGCATCTGATTTTCGTCCTATTAACTGCGGATTATGCCGACCTGATCGCGAGTTTGGCCATTTTTAAGATGGATTTCCATTTGCGGATAGGCGAGTTCTAAATTGTTTTCTTTAAGCTTACGGGTAATGCGTTTATGCAGGTCGTGGCGCAGCGGCCAACGGGCCGACATCTCTTTTGCATAGGCACGCACTTCGTAATCTTGGGTATGTTTACCAAAGCCCGCAAACCAGACTTCAGGCTCTGGATTAGGCAGCGCATCTTCGCATTCCTGCACCGCTTGATACAGCGTTGCTTCGACTTTGGCGGGATCAGAATCGCGGGCAACCGACACATGCACTATCACCCTCGTGATGGGGTCGGACAGTGACCAGTTAATCAATTGCTCGGTAATAAAGGCCTTGTTCGGAATGATAATTTCCTTTCTGTCCCAGTCGATAATGGTGGTGGCGCGGATCTGGATTTTACTCACGGTTCCCGTTAAGTCACGGATCGTCACTGTATCGCCAATACGCACTGGTTTTTCGAACAGAATAATCAGGCCCGAGATAAAGTTGGCAAAAATCTCCTGCAAACCAAAACCTAGACCCAGTGACAAGGCGGCAATCAACCATTGTAGTTTTGACCATTCCATCCCGAGATTCGAAAAGCCAATCAGCAGGCCTAAAAACACCACTAAATAACGGCTTACCGTAGTGATGGCAAAGCCGGTGCCGGGTGTTAAATCGAGCCGTTGTAGAATCATCAGCTCGAGCAGACCGGGTAAATTGGTCGCAATCATCAGTGAGAAACCAACGATGACTAAGCCCAATAACAGCGATTTCATGGTGATAGGCAGCTGCTGCTCGACACCATTAACGCTGGTATTTGTCGTCCAGAGGGTGATGCCATCTAAGAAGGAAAATAGCGCCGTATGGGTTTGCGTCCACAGGCCAATCAAGCTGGCTAAAAACGCCAATAGCAATAGGGAGCGCACTAAGCCGAGGGACTGGCTCGAAATAGTTTCAAGATCGACGACAGGTTCTTCGTAGGTATCTAGGCCATCGCTAGAAACATGGTGAGTCTCACCCTTTTCCCGCTGCGCTAACCGTTCGGCCCGCTTGGCCTTGGCGCGATCGAAGGCAATGCGGCGGCGCTCGATGAGCATCCAACGTTTAATTAATTGATAAAGCAGCAGGAAACTTAATCCCAATACGATGGACAGTTGTAACTGCAACAGCATTTGGAAGGCGGTGAAGTAGTAACCCCTAAAGGCCAGTACGGCACTCAGCAGTGGGACTGAAATCAGCAATGCCCAGAGCATTTTTTGAATAAGGCGTTTGTTTTTGCCGTCTTTCTGGGTGTCGCTATTCTGGCGGCTTAGCACCAAGATATCCTTGTATAACAAGAATAACACCACGCAAAAACAGATAAATGCACCGCGGCCAATGCTATTGCGGATAAGGGATGCGTCGAGGACTTCGGTAAAGCCCATAATGCCGAGCAGCGGGCTGGCGACAAACACAAAGTGTTTGAGCCTGAGTTGACCTGCTTGGATGAGTTTTGAGGGGCGTTTGAAGTGACCGACTAAGACCCCCTTGTCGAGGGCGAGGATAAAAATCAAGCGATACAATAGGTAAACTAATCCTATTGCTAAAATTCCCATGCCGACGGCCTGCACAAAGTTACGTTCAGATTGATAGAAAATCCACCCTGCCGCGACTATGGGTAGCGGTTTGATCAGGGCATAACCTAGGCTGAGGACTAAGGATTTAAAGGTGTAGATAAATTTATCCTGCGTCACATTACCCACGTAGGTGACATAGTGGGTGAGTAAGCGTTTGAACTTAGGCCGGATTAAATCTTGGATCACTAAGCAGAGCACTAGCAGAATGATCCACCATGACCAATAGTCATTCTGCTCCTGCCAGGCTTTACCCAATTGTCCCCACTGCGCTTCTTGCACTAACCACAGGGCGCTGCGCTGCAAGTCGGTGAGCCAGAGTTTGTTTATGCTCGCGGCGTTGGGCACCCAAAACAGGTGCTCGTTGAGGGTGTTTTTTAAGGTCAGATGCTGCTGACTTAGTTGCTGATAATTGACTTTGAGTTTGCCTAGTTCACTCAAATATTGGTCATAACTCTGCATCAACTGTGTCAGCAGCGCCTGTTGTGAGCGTAGCAGTTTAATCTGTCCCTCGTTGTAGAGGTTGGTCTGCTCTAACTCTTGCTCGTTAAGTGCCTGTTGTTGCTCGAGGTGGTACCTATCGAGGCGAGCATCGGCGATCAGCGTTTGCAGCTTCTCATGGTTTGGCGGCTTAGGCAGAGATTGCAGCATCTGCAAAAAACGCTCGCCAAAGGCGGAGTTCATTTTGACCCAAGTGATTTGCTCTTGGATATTCGCCAGCTGTTTGGCCTGGGATTGATATTGCAGCTCGGCCTGCTCTTGCTGCTCAACCACGTTGTTGATTTGCAAGGTTAAGGTTTGGAGTTTTTGGCCGTAGATCTGGTTAGTGTCGGCAATGTTACGGGTCACTGGATCCACGACCTTGGCGGTATCGACTAAATTCTTCGCCAAGGTTGCATCGGTTTGTTGCTGACGCTGTTTATTCATCGCCTTATTGATGGTTTCAATAAAGGCTTCTTGCTGGCTTAATTGTTGGCGAACCAACTGTAACTGTAGCTGGGTGAGTTCGATGCGCTTTTGGCTACTGGCAAGTTCGGCCTCATTGGTGGCGAGGCTTTGCTCGAAGAAAACCCGTTGCGTTTGCTGTAACTCGCCAGCTGGCGTGTCCAGCGGGGCTAATTCGGTTTTCTTATTTTGCAGCACATTCTGTCTAGCGTTGGCGATGACGGAGGGCAGCAGATTGTGGCGTTGTAACAGTTCGCTGACTTGATTACCTAAAGCGGTTTCGCTCTCTTTTAATTCCGACAGTCGTAAATAAGCCATCGAGGCTTGCTGGTTGAGATCCGTGGCTTTATCCAGCTTTAAGGGCTTAGCGGCCTCTTTTAAGCCGTGGTCGATGACCTTTTTGTTTTCTTCAAAATCGAGCTGCGCCTGCTGAAAACTGTTCGCATTCGCTGCCAGTCTGTCGATGTTGTTTTTAAGCTCAACAATTTGATCGTCAATGCTAATATTTTGTTGCTGATTTTGGTTGTTTAGGCCAAGGCGCTTGTCCAATTGCAGTGGCGAATTGGCATGGAGAGAAAAAGACAAAAAAGCAATAACGAACAATAAAATACGTGGCATATAAGCAAAAGCAATTAGGGGCGGAAGACGCACTCATCTTAGCCAACTTAGGCCAAGATTGGTATGTTTCAAGCGTTCTTTTTTCGCCGTTGTGACTGGTGCGATTGATGGGTTTCGAAGATGGCGGTGGCGACTATGATGGTTCCGCCTATCAGAGTATTGAGATTCAACGCTTCGCCTAAGATCACTAATGCCAACATGGCTCCGTAGAAGGGTTGTAGGCAGGAGACTAAGCCCACAGTTTTAGCGCTTAATTGGCGTAATGCCGAGGTGAAGAGTGCATGGGGCGCGGCGGTAAACACCACTCCGAGCAGTATTATCAAGCCCCAAGTCTCGAGGGAGATAGTCTGTAACTCGGTTTGATGCCAAGGCATAAGAAACACTGCCGCCACTAAGGTCTGATAAAACATGGCGTGGGGGCCGCTATATTGGGAAAAATAGCGTTTTTGCAGCAGGTTACGGGCGGTAAATAGCATCGCCGAGACAATCCCGACCGCAATCCCTAGGGTTGTATCGTTGCCAAGATTAGCTTCGGGGATCAATAGCACCACGCCTATCAGCACTAAAACACCGCTGATAATATCCATCAGCTTGATTTTATTGCCTGTTAATAACGGCTCGGCAATGACAGTCATCACCGGATAGGTGAAGAAGGCAATCATGCCGATGGCGACCGATGAGAGTTGCATCGCGGCAAAGTAGGTGACCCAGTGTAAGCTGACTATCACACCTAAGCCGATAGCAACCAGATAATCCTGTTTGCTAGCAAGGCTTATGTATTTACCACGGAATTTGATGAGTAATGCCAACACCAAGGCTGCAACCACACATCGTAAGAAGGTGATATCGAGTGCGCTTAAGGGGATTAACTTTGAAAACAAAGCTGTGCCGCCAAACATCAGCACAGCTAAGTGTAATTCGATTAATCCCGAAGGTTTAGCAGTCTGGCTCAATTGGGTCGCCGTAATTAGTCGGCTGACGCCTGATTTTTCAGATTTGCAAAGGCTTGACCCATACGCGTTACGGCTTCGGGTTCAACGCCTTCGGCGAAGGTGTCGATAGCATCTTTAGCAAACAGCATGACGACGGTACTGCCAAGCTTGAAGCGGCCCATTTCTTCGCCTTTATCTAAAGTAATGGCGTCTGGTCCTACCGTTGGGTATTCCCACGTGAAGACTTGCTTGCCCGTTGGCGGCGTAATAGTGCCTGCCCAAACGGTTTCGATGCTAGCCACAATGGTCGCACCCACTAATACCATGGCTAGCGGGCCAAGTTCGGTTTCAAAAATCGCCACGACACGTTCGTTGCGAGCAAACAGGCCTGGTACATGGCGAGCCGTTAAGGGGTTAACGGAAAACAGTTCGCCCGGTACATAGGTCATCTTTGACAGTGTGCCCTTTATCGGCATATGGATGCGGTGATAATCCTTGGGAGCGAGATAAATGGTCGCAAAATCCCCACCTTCGAAGCGTTTAGCATCTTCGGCTTGGTCGCCCAGTAGGGTGAGTGAAGAATAGTGATGGCCTTTAGCTTGGAAAATACGACCATCCTTGATGGGGCCGAGTTGGCTAACGGCACCATCAACCGGGTGCACCATGATGTTGGTCGCAGTATTAATTGGGCGAATACCGGGCTTAAGTGCGCGGGTAAAAAAGTCGTTGAAGCTTTTATAGGCTTCGGGTTCGCTCTGAGCCGCTTCGCTCATATCGATTTTATATTGTTTGATAAACCATTTAATCGCGGCAGTCGTTAATGCGCCAGCTTCGGAAGCGGCAAGTTTACCGACTAAGCGAGATAACAGGTGCTTTGGCAGCATGTACTGCAGCGCAATTTTAACTTTATCCAATTTATGTTCCTTTCCTTTATGTTGCTCAACTTAGGTTGAGACTTGTTTTACGTTAATTTTATGCAAAACGATGGCGTTCGTTATTCATCGCTTTGGGCACGAAAATGCCGTGCATGGCGCTGCTCATCTAGGCTTGCGATAATTCGATGGTAGTTATTAAAGCGATCTTCGCTAATTTTACCCGCATCGACAGCGGCTTTTAAGGCACAGCCCGGATCATCGCCATGCTTACAATCGCGGAATTTGCAGCCACCTAAAAAGTCTCTAAATTCGATAAAACACCAACCGACACGTTGGGCGGGTAAGTGCCAGAGGGCAAATTCGCGCACGCCGGGGGAATCAATTAAATCACCACCGCTGGGTAAATGCAGCAATTTAGCCGTGGTGGTCGTGTGTTGACCCAGCCCTGAGTTGTCGGAGACATCGCCCACCAGTAATTCGGCTTCGGGCAGTAAGGCATTGACCAGTGAAGATTTACCCACACCGGACTGGCCAGCAAATACGCTCACTTTATCTTTCAGCAGGGCTTTAATGGTATCTAAGCCTTCGCCTAATTTACTGCTGACCTTATACACGGGATAACCGATAGCTTCGTAGCGCTTTAAGGCGGCTTCGATGGCGGGGGCTTCTTCTGGCGTTAGCAGATCGATTTTATTCAAAATGATGATCGGCGGAATATCCGTGTCTTCGGCTGCGACTAAGTAGCGGTCGATAATCTGGGTGGTAAAGCTAGGCAATACCGAAGACACAATCAAAATTTGGTCGATATTCGAGGCGATAATTTTCACGCCATCGTATAAGTCGGGGCGCGAGAGGGAAGAGCGTCTTGGGTGTACCGCCTCAACAATGCCGGCAATACCACTGTTGGCTTGGGTTTCAATGGCGAGGCGTACAATCACTTTATCGCCGGTGACTAAGCTCTTAATGGTGCGGCGAATATTGCAGCGCACGATTTGGCCATCTTCGGTTTCAATATCGGCATGTTGGCCAAAGCGGGAGATCACGGTTCCGCTCTGTTCTGGGCCGAGTGAGCTATCCTGTAACTCAGGCGCATTTTTATCACCATTGTCACGATTGAGGCGTTTCTCGTGATTGGCGCGCATACGGCGTAATTGGCCTTGGCTTAGGGGTTTCTTTTTACTCACTGATTTGTCTTCGTCAATTAGATGATTTTTTGTGTCTGAAAAAAGCAGTATGATACACGCTCTTGAATAAAAAAGCCTGAATTTAGGCTAACTGACATGATAAGGCTGAATTATGGCGGCGGACGCGAATAATCTCATTTGGATCGATCTCGAAATGACAGGGTTAGAACCCGATGTCGATAGAGTCATTGAAATTGCTACCTTAGTAACAGACCAAGAACTCAATATTATCGGTCAGGGGCCTGTGATTGCTATTCATCAATCGGATGATGTGCTGGCGGCCATGGATGATTGGAACCAAAAACACCACGGTGAATCGGGTCTGATTGATAGAGTGCGTGCTAGCCAAATGAATGAAGCACAAGCGGTTGCACAAACCATCGCATTTTTAGAGCAATATGTGCCTAAGGGCGCCTCGCCTATGTGTGGTAACAGCGTGGGCCAGGACCGTCGTTTCTTAAATCGTTATATGCGCGAACTGGAGGACTACTTCCATTATCGCAATCTCGACGTTAGCACGGTAAAAGAGTTAGTGAAGCGTTGGAGCCCTGAAACCATGGCGGGTTTCAAAAAGCAAAATACCCACCAAGCGCTGCAAGATATCCAAGAGTCGATCGCGGAATTACAGTATTACCGCAGCAAAGTATTTAAAATTTGACCGATCAGCAGATAAATCTGCAAGAAGGGGTTGCAGCCGCATAAATTTTTCATATAATGCGGCCTCAACTTTTTGATGCGGACACGAAGCGCTGCTCATATAAGTGATTTAGTGATTGCGACATTAGCTCAGTTGGTAGAGCGATACCTTGCCAAGGTATAGGTCATCGGTTCGAACCCGATATGTCGCTCCAAATTTCAGACGGTTACAGTCTTAAAATGTAAATGCGACATTAGCTCAGTTGGTAGAGCGATACCTTGCCAAGGTATAGGTCATCGGTTCGAACCCGATATGTCGCTCCAAATAAAAATTTAGTGATTCACCAAGTCATTAAATACAGAATTATGCGACATTAGCTCAGTTGATAAAGGTTGATAGACGATACCTTTGTGAATGTTGAAAGCGGATGTAACAGCGATAATTATGCGACATTAGCTCAGTTGGTAGAGCGATACCTTGCCAAGGTATAGGTCATCGGTTCGAACCCGATATGTCGCTCCAAATAAAAATTTAGTGATTCACCAAGTCATTAAATACAAAATTATGCGACATTAGCTCAGTTGGTAGAGCGATACCTTGCCAAGGTATAGGTCATCGGTTCGAACCCGATATGTCGCTCCAATTTTCTGAATCTCCCCATAATCAAGTTCTCAATTAGCATTAGCTCAGTTGTGGTTTTAATATTGCGATACCTTTCTTTTTCAAGGTATAGGTCATCGGTTCGAACCCGATATGTTGCTCCAATTTTTCTCGTAAGTCTCCCCATAAAATCTTCTCCATTTCAAACTGATATATCACAACTTACGTAGCGCTATTTTGCTCTTCTGTCTGCTTCGCATGTCTGTTCCGTTCTTGGTTGTTCCAAGCGCTTTTTTAGCACTTTCATCGCTGTAATCTATTAATCTTAGTTTGCACGGTTATTTTTAATGCTAATGCGGTTAAGTATGGGCACACTTTGCCTGCTCTGCGGCTGTTGTCGCTGATGTTTTCTATTTTGTAAAAAATAAAACAGCAAGGTTAATGCGTGATCTGCGCCTTGTTTCTTCAAGATTTCCTAAATTAGATGGCGTTGCGAAAGTTAAATTATGACCTTGTTCAAATATTCGCAACGCTTTTACTTACATAATGAATCCAGACAAAGTTAATAGCGCCAAGTAGTTGGCTTAACACTGGAGTGCATTATATGCGTATTCAACAATTGCGTGATTTACTTGAGTATGTGGCGAACTGCCGCTTAGATATGGCGCAACTCTATGGCCGACTGAACAATCAGGCCGATTCTGCCCGCGTGAAGATGATGCTGGAATATTTTGAGTCTCATCAAAAACATGTGGCTGAAAAATTGCGCGATTATATGGATGAGGCGCCGGTTAGAGTATTAGATACTTGGTATAAAGACTTTGTATTTGAAGATTTTACCAAGCGCTGCCAAGACACTATGTTGCCCGCCAATATGACTGAAGATGATGTTCTGAATCTGCACCTCGATTTAGAAAATCGACTAATTGGCTTATTGGAAAAAACCGTTAACTCAACGACTGCCGAAGATGCCCGCACCGCACTTGAGGGTCTGATTCGGGTAGAGAAAACTCAGCAGCAACGTCTAGTGCATAGCACTATTCGGATGGATGATATCTAATCCGATGCCGAATGACCTTTCAAAGCCAGCGCAATGCTGGCTTTGTTGTCTTTACCGGATGAGTCTTTTTCACTTTGGACGCTTTTTGCATGGCAACTGATTTACGTCATAATTTTTTGGGGCGGTTTTTGCTACTTTCTTGATCTCATTGGTTGATTTGACCTAGTAATGCTTGGTTCTCACCAATAACAGGGTGTGTTAGGTGAGCAGTCCTTTTGATTATTTGTCGCGCAGGAGATTCTCTATGGCACAAGATTTATCGAGTTTACCCACAGCGCTTTATACGCAGCAGCAGGTGAGAGCCGCCGAACTGCTCGCTGTTTCAGAAGGGGAAACCACTTTATATCAATTAGTTGAACGTGCTGGGCGGGCGGCATTTGAGTGTTTTACTCAACAGCGTGAACGGCATCCTCAGCTTGAAGGAATGCCTTTACTGGTATTAGCGGGTAGCGGCAATAATGGCGCCGATGCGCTTGTTTGCGCGCGCCTAGCCTTAGAAGCAGGACATCAGGTCAAGGTTTATTTGCTCAAGACACAAGGCACTGCAGAGTTCGAGCATGCACTTTCTGCCTATCTTAACCAGGGCGGTGTTATCGATTCCCCCAATATCGAAGCGATACAGCAGGCGCCAGTCATTATCGATGGGCTACTGGGCACGGGAGTGAAGGGCGCCGTGCGTGAGGATATTGCTGCACTGATCCATGCCGTCAATCAGAGTGAGGCTTGGGTGCTGAGTTTAGATCTGCCTTCGGGGATCGTTGCCGATACTGGCGTTGCCCTTTACGTCGCCGTGATGGCGGATGTCACTCTGTGCTTTGGAGGGTTAAAGCAGGGGCTTTTGACCAGTAAGGCGAGACACCACTGTGGCCATTTGACCTTTGCCGATCTGGGATTAACGCCTTTTTTCGATGCTGAGAATGCAACGCGAGTCGGCGGTGAAATGTTAAAAAGCCATTTTGCCGCAAGAGCACGGGACAGCCACAAGGGGCAATCGGGTAAGGTAACGCTGATCGGTGGTGACTTTGGTATGGCGGGAGCCATTCGCCTCGCTAGTGAAGCCTGTTTACGTGCGGGCGCCGGATTGGTGACTGTGATCAGTAGGCCTGAACATCAATTAACAGTGAATGTCTCGCGCCCCGAATTGATGTTTTGGGGCTGTGAACTGGTTGATATGGAAGTCTATCTGCGCCTAGGTTGGGCACAGGTGGTGGTACTTGGCCCCGGTTTAGGAAAACACGATTGGGGTTATAACTTGTTTAAAGCCGCGGGCTTAAGCGATAAACCCTGTGTGCTCGATGCCGATGCTCTAAATCTATTGAGTCAAGAACCGCGCAGGCAAACTAACTGGGTACTCACGCCCCATCCTGGGGAAGCTGCACGGCTCTTAGGATGCAGTGTCGCCGATATTGAGCAGGATAGATTCGCTGCCGTGCGTGCCCTGCAGCAAAAATATGGTGGCGTGGTGCTGCTAAAAGGTGCGGGTACTGTCATTTTTGATGGAAAACAGATGGTCGTGGCACCTGTTGGAAATCCGGGGCTTGCGAGTGGTGGGTGCGGCGATGTGTTATCTGGTATTATAGGCGCACTTATGGCTCAAGGAATGGATAACATGCAGGCGACCGTTGTTGGGGTTGTCGTTCATGGCTGCGCGGCGGATCTGGCTGCAGTGCAGGGTGAGCGGGGCATGTTAGCCAGCGATTTGATGCCTTTTATTCGCCAATTAGTAAATAGTGATTTACTCTAGGCGCTGTAAAACTTAAGCGCAGGACATTCCCGCGCTTAAGTTGCCTCCTCCATCCATAACAGCAGTGATAAAAGCGGAAATGACAGAGTTAACCTTTCAATTAAATAACGAAGACGAGACTATTGCGGTTGGGCAAAAATTGGCCCGCCATATTCAAGCGCCTTTGACTCTGTATTTGACGGGGGATTTAGGGGCGGGTAAAACCACTCTGAGCCGCGGGTTAATCCAAGGATTGGGGCATAAAGGAGCGGTAAAGAGCCCGACCTACACTTTAGTTGAACCTTATGAGCTAGACGGTGTCGAAGTTTATCATTTTGATTTGTATCGTTTAAACGATCCAGAAGAACTCGAGTTCATGGGGATCCGTGATTACTTTACCGATAGCAGCCTGTGCATTGTGGAATGGCCCGACAAAGGTCATGGACTCTTGCCCGATGCCGATATTCACCTGCATTTAAATTATGTTAACCAAGGACGTGAAATCCAAATTCGAGCCTTAACAGAATCAGGTAAAAAGCTATTAGCCGCAATAAAATAAAAACAAAGATGACTAAAAATAAGCATTACTTTCAGACTATTACTCTTTTTCTGTGCGCTTTTTTTGCTGTAGCAGCTCATGCTGCTAACCAGCTTGAGGGCGTGCGTATTTGGGCTGCCCCCGAGTCGACCCGTGTGGTGTTCGATTTGAGTGAAGCGCCAAACTACACTTATTTTTCCCTCGATGGGCCCAATCGTTTAGTGGTCGACCTTAAAAAGGCGTCGACAAAACTGAGCCTGAAAAATATCGATAACAACAGTAAATTGGTTAAAGGGGTTCGCGTCAGCAAATCACCCACTAAAGGTGATTTACGTTTGGTGATCGATCTTGTTAAGCCATTAAATGCTAACTTGTTTTCCCTTCCCGAGACGGCGCCCTATGGTAATCGTTTGGTGGTGGATCTTGAGGATAAAACCTTAACGACGGCAACAGCTGTGGTGAGTTCGACTCCCGTTAAAACGGTTACTCAATCGGCGCAATCCTCCCGTGATATTGTGGTAGCGATTGATGCGGGCCATGGTGGTGACGATCCTGGTTCTATTGGCCCTTCAGGTGTTTACGAGAAAAAAGTGGCACTGGAGATAGCAAAAAGAGTGGCCAGTAAGATCAACGACACGCCGGGTATGCGGGCAGTGATGATCCGTACCGGCGATTACTTTGTGAATTTGAACAAGCGCTCCGAGCTCGCCCGTAACAGTAAGGCCGATTTACTGATTTCTATCCACGCCGATGCTTTTACCTCGCCTCAGCCAAAAGGAGCGTCTGTGTGGGTATTGTCGATGCGCCGCGCGAACAGTGAAATTGGTCGTTGGTTAGAGCAAAAAGAGAAACACTCAGAACTCTTAGGTGGTGCAGGGGAAATTATTCAAAATACCGATAATGAACAGTATCTTGCAATGACTCTGCTCGACATGTCCATGAACAGTTCGATGGCTATTGGTCACTCAGTTGCTGGGGATATTCTCAAGGATCTCGGTTCAGTGACTGAGCTGCATAAGAGTCGCCCTGAGTCTGCGAGCCTTGCGGTATTAAAATCCCCCGATATTCCCTCTATTCTGGTGGAGACAGGATTTATTTCGAATCCGAAGGAAGAAAGGTTACTTAATAGCAGTCGCCATCAGGAAAGTATCGCAACCGCTATCTATAAGGGCGTTAGCCGTTATTTCCACAATAACCCGCCGGCAGATACCTTGCTCGCGAAGCGTAATAGCGGCGGCACAACGGCCAGCTCGAGCGCGAAATCCTCCTCGGGAAATATCAAGCACAAGGTGAGCCGCGGCGAGTCACTTTCGGCGATTGCTCAGCGTTATCAAGTGCCTATGGCTAGCATTAAGCGCGCCAATGGCATGAAGACGGATGTGGTACAACTCGGGCAAACACTCGTTATTCCTGAGAGTTAATAGGATGAAGTCTATGGGGATCCAGATCCTTCCGCCGCAACTAGCCAACCAAATCGCCGCTGGTGAAGTGGTCGAACGGCCCGCTTCCGTGGTGAAGGAACTTGTCGAGAACAGCCTAGATGCTGGGGCGACGCGTATCGATATCGAAATCGATAAGGGCGGCAGCAAGCTGATTAAGATCCGCGACAATGGTTCGGGGATCCCAAAGGATGAGCTGGCCTTGGCTTTGTCGCGCCATGCTACCTCGAAATTGCACTCTCTTGACGACCTTGAAGCGATTCTTAGTTTTGGTTTTCGTGGTGAGGCATTGGCGAGTATCAGTTCTGTATCCCGCTTAACCTTGACCTCGCGCACGGCCGAGCAAACGGAAGCTTGGCAGGCTTATGCCGAAGGTGCCGATATGGCGGTTAAGGTGATGCCAGCCGCGCATCCTGTTGGTTCAACTATTGAAGTTGTCGATCTGTTTTTTAATACGCCCGCCCGCAGACGTTTTCTAAAAAGCGATAAAACCGAATTTACCCATATCGATGAATGGTTAAAACGCATTGCATTAGTGCGTGGGGATATTCACTTTACCTTGACTCACAATGGTAAAATCGTGCGCAACTGTCGTCCGGCGATGAACGAGCCGCAGTATTTACAGCGATTGACTCAGGTTGCTGGGCGCCAGTTTGCCGATGAGGCGTTGCGGGTCGAATGCCAACACGATGACCTGCGTTTAAGTGGTTATTTACAGTCGCCTTGGTCAACGGTGTTAACCGACACCCATTACTTTTATGTGAATGGCCGCTTAGTGCGCGACCGTTTAGTCAATCATGCGGTGCGCCAAGCATTTGCCCAAAAAGCCGAGGTCGAACAGCCGGGTTATGTGTTGATGCTGGATATCGATCCCCATCAGGTAGATGTGAACGTGCATCCGGCGAAACACGAAGTGCGCTTTCATCAGAGCCGTTATGTGCATGATTATATTCTGCAGGCACTGCAATCGGCACTCGAAGAAGCGGGTGAGCTGGGTTTTGAGCGTCCTTTCGAGCCGAGCTCGCCACAGATTAGGGATGAAGCCTCTCTCTCTGAAACTGGGGCGCAGACACAAACTGAGCATCATGCCTTCGAGCTGCAATCGCCTGAATCTAAAACTCATTCAACTTGGAATGAAGCTTCACGTGTTGATACTTCCCGTGCCGAGACGTCACGGGAAAGCCGAATCGATTCGCCGCTAGGTGAGCGTACTCGGGATATTGCTAGCGCGCGTCCTTACGCTGGCGTGCAGAGCAATGCCTACGGCAGTATGGCCGTTCCGCGGGAGTCACGCAGTGGTTCGGCAGGGGAAAGTCGAGCACGAGCCGAGCTTCCTTCTAAGGTGGCTATCGCCAGTTACGGCGAATTATTGCAAACGCCATCCTACAGCGTGCAGGACAAGCCGTATCAACCCGTGCTTGCAATGCCCGCCATACTCAATGGTCAATACTGGGTGTTGGCTCAAGGGCAAAACTTGAGTCTATTGCCGATTCAATCTGTGGCGTTAGCGACCCGTAGCCATGAGGTTGAAACAAAGCTGGCAACGGGTTTGATAGGTCAGCCATTACTGATGCCAGTGTCGATTGCCGCCGATACGGATTGGCCTGCATTACTTGAAGAACATGAGACACTTATCCGGCAATTAGGATTAGAACTAACAATTCGCTATCAGCAGTTGATAATTAAAAAAGTGCCCCCATATCTCAGGGATAGCCAGTTAGCGAAGGTGATCCCCGAGTGGTTGCAATCGCTACGTTTTGAAGCGCCAGCACCTAATGCATTGGCTGTGTGGCTGGCAGAGCAGAGTTTGACTGGATTTACCTCGGCCGCGGATATTTGGGCGGCCTATTGTCAGTTAACTGAAGAGAAAAGACAGCAAATTGCCGATAAAGCAGTATCCTTACCTTGGCAATCGTGGCTAGAAGAGCAAGCAAGTGAATAAAGAATTACAGCCAAAAGTGGTTTTTTTGATGGGACCAACGGCGTCCGGAAAAACCGCTTTAGCACTCGAATTAGCCGAAAAGCATAATTGCGAGATTATCTCGGTTGATTCAGCATTGATCTATCGCGGGATGGACATCGGCAGTGCTAAACCCTCTGCCGAGGAATTAGCGCGAGGTCCACATCGACTGATCGACATCCGCGATCCGGCAGAGAGCTACTCCGCCGCCGATTTTAGAGCCGATGCGCTGCGCGAGATTGAACAGATTATTAGCATGGGAAAGACCCCCGTATTAGTGGGCGGGACCATGATGTACTTTAAGGCGCTTTTAGAAGGATTATCGCCGCTACCGAGTGCCGATGAGGCGATTCGGGCCGAGATCCAAGCCGAAGCGGACGCAAACGGATGGGAAGCACTGCACGAGCAATTAAGGGAGATAGATCCCGTATCGGCAGAAAGAATTCATCCTAATGATCCACAAAGGCTTTCAAGAGCGATAGAAGTATATAGAATAAGCGGTAAGAGTCTGACCGAGTTAACTCAAACCAAGTCGGCTCCTTTACCCTACGATGTGGTGCAATTTGCCATTGCGCCCCGTGAGCGCAAAGTGCTGCATGAGTTAATCGGGCAGCGTTTTCGGATAATGTTAGAGCAAGGTTTTATTGATGAAGTCGCCCAGCTGAAAGCGAGAGGTGACCTACATTTAGATTTGCCCTCAATGCGTTGCGTGGGATATCGACAATGTTGGCAGTATCTCGATGGTGAATTTGACTATGATACTATGGTCGAAAAAGCCGTTGCCGCTACTAGGCAATTAGCCAAGCGTCAATTAACATGGTTGCGTAGTTGGCCAGAGTTGAATTGGCTTGAAAGTGGTGCTGAGGGGAATTTAGTTACACTTATGCGTCAATGCCGCTAGCTTATTAGCCCTTGCTGTATAATACTAAAACTAAACAAAAAACTTCACTGATAACGATTTATTTTTATATAAATTAAAAAGGAAATAATAAAATGGCTAAGGGGCAATCTTTACAAGACCCATTTTTGAACGCACTACGCCGCGAGCGCGTTCCTGTATCAATTTACTTGGTAAACGGCATTAAACTCCAAGGACAGGTAGAGTCGTTTGATCAGTTTGTCATTCTGTTGAAAAACACAGTGAGCCAAATGGTTTACAAACACGCTATTTCTACCGTAGTACCTGCTCGTCCATTTAACGTTGCTGGCCATCAAAATGCCCAGGGCGGTTATGGCGCGCAAGATGATATGCCAAGTGGCGAATAAGTTTTAATTGAGGAGTTTGCTTCTTGTTTGATCGTTATGAGGCGGGAGAAACAGCGGTTCTTGTCCATATCGACTTTTCCGATGAGGAACGCCGGGAAGACTTAGTCGAGTTACAGCTATTAGTCGAGTCAGCTGGAGCACGCTCAGTCGGGGTCATTACTGGAAGTCGACGCTCACCAGACCGTAAGTTTTTTATTGGTTCTGGTAAAGCCGAGGAGTTAGCTGCATTAGTGGCTGCGACCGAGGCGAATGTGGTTATTTTCAATCACGCCTTGAGTCCTGCTCAAGAGCGAAACCTTGAACAGGTGTGTCAGTGCCGTGTATTGGACCGAACCACGCTGATCTTGGATATTTTCGCTCAACGTGCTCGGACCCATGAAGGTAAGTTACAGGTGGAGCTAGCGCAATTGCGCCACATGTCGACGCGTCTTGTGCGTGGTTGGACTCACCTTGAGCGCCAAAAAGGTGGTATCGGTTTACGCGGTCCGGGTGAAACCCAGCTAGAAACCGATAGACGTTTGCTCAGGGGCCGTATTAAAAATATCAATAAACGCTTAGAGCGTGTTGATAAACAACGTGAGCAGAGTCGCCGCGCCCGTAAGCGTAGTGACATGCCAACAGTCTCATTAGTGGGTTATACCAACGCGGGCAAGTCAACGCTGTTTAATGCCTTAACCTCATCTGATGTTTATGCAGCCGACCAGCTATTTGCCACACTCGATCCCACATTGAGAAAGTTAGATCTGCCCGACGGTGCCGTGATTTTAGCGGACACTGTAGGTTTTATTCGCCATTTACCACACGATCTGGTTGCCGCGTTCAAGGCAACACTGCAGGAAACGCGTCAAGCGGATTTATTGCTGCATATCGTTGATTGTGCTGATGAAAACATGGCGGATAACTTCGAGCAGGTGCAAAACGTGCTCGAAGATATCGATGCAGCCGAAGTGATGCAGTTGGTCGTTTGTAATAAAATCGACCTGCTTGAGGATGTCACGCCGCGCATCGAATACGATGAACACGGTAAGCCCGTGCGCGTCTGGCTTTCGGCACAAAAACGTTTGGGATTTGATCTGCTCCTGAAGGCAATCACCGAGTTGATTGGTGAAGTCATTCATGAGTTTACACTTAAGATTCCGGCTACTGCTGGACATTATCTTGGCCAGTTTTATCGACTGGATGCGATACAGCAGAAAGAGTACGACGATCTGGGGAACTGTATTTTGTCTGTTCGTTTATCGGATGCCGATTGGCGCCGATTAGCTAAACAGAGTCAGGGTGAGTTAGAAACCTTTATCTTCGATCCGTCGACAGAAAAGGCTGTTTGTTAATAATCTAATTTATTTCATCCACTTATGGAGTGCTAAATGGCTTGGAACGAGCCCGGTAACAAGGGTAATGATCCTTGGGGAAATAAAGGTGGTAACGACAAAGGACCACCAGACCTTGATGAGGTTTTTCGTAATCTTTCAAAACGCTTTGGCGGCAAAGGCAATGGCTCATCAGGCCAGAGCTTTAGTTCGTTCAGCTTAATCATCATTCTTGCCATCGCTTTTGTTGTTTGGGGACTCTCGGGTTTTTACACCATTAAAGAAGCTGAGCGTGGTGTTGCGCTGCGTTTTGGTCAGCACATTGGTGAGGTGGGACCTGGTCTGCATTGGAAGGCTACGTTTATAGACCAGATTTATCCCGTTGATGTGCAATCTGTTCGCTCCATTCCTGCTTCTGGCAGCATGTTGACCTCAGATGAAAACGTCGTGAAGGTCGAGCTGGACGTACAGTATCGTATTCTTGATGCGTATTCTTATCTGTTCAGTGCCGTTGATGCGAATGCCAGCTTACGCGAAGCCACAGACAGTGCGCTGCGTTATGTTATCGGCCACAACAAGATGGACGATATTCTGACCACGGGTCGTGATGCGATTCGTCGCGATACTTGGAAAGAACTCGAGCGCATCATTGAGCCGTACAAATTAGGCTTAGCCATTGTTGACGTTAACTTTTTGCCTGCGCGTCCACCTGAAGAAGTGAAAGATGCTTTCGACGATGCGATTGCGGCACAAGAAGACGAACAACGCTTTATCCGTGAAGCCGAAGCTTATGCCCGTGAAGTTGAGCCTAAAGCGCGCGGTGAAGTTGAGCGTATGGCGCAACAAGCGAATGCCTATAAAGAGCGTGAAATTCTTGAAGCTCGCGGTAAAGTGGCTCGTTTCGAGTTACTGTTGCCTGAGTACCAAGCGGCACCTGAAGTGACCCGCAAGCGTTTGTATCTCGATGCAATGCAACAGGTGATGACAGATACCAACAAGGTACTGATCGACGCGAAGAACAATGGCAATTTAATGTATTTGCCTTTAGACAAGTTAATGAAAGAGAAGCCTGTGACTACGCCAGAGGTTGAGCATAAGGCTCAGCAGAACGTCAATTCTTCATCTATGTCAACGACTCGCATTGGTGAGCCTTTGAGTGGACGCCCTTCTCGCGAGGACCGTGCTCGCCAAGGGAGGGAGTAATCCATGGGTAGATTAAGTATTGTTCTGATTGCCATCGTATTAGGCATAGGTCTGTCATCTGTGATGGTGGTTAACGAAGGCGAACGTGCGATTGTGGCGCGTTTCGGTGAAATCGTTAAAGACAAGGTTGACGGCAAACCAGTGACCCGCGTTTTCGCCCCTGGCATACACTTTAAAGTGCCGGTGATCGATAAAGTGAAGTTACTCGATGCGCGTATCCAAACCTTAGATGGTGCAGCGGATCGTTTCGTCACCTCTGAGAAGAAAGATTTGATGGTCGACTCCTATGTGAAGTGGCGTATTTTCGACTTCGAAAAATACTACCTCTCCACTAACGGTGGTATTAAGTCGAATGCCGAGACCTTACTACAACGTAAGATCAACAACGACTTACGTACCGAGTTTGGTCGCCGCACTATCAAAGAAATCGTTTCTGGTAAACGCGATGAGCTGCAAAATGATGCGTTAGAAAACGCCTCTGAAAGCGCTAAAGACTTAGGTATTGAAGTGGTTGATGTGCGTGTGAAGCAAATCAACCTACCTGCAAACGTGAGTAACAGTATTTACCAACGTATGCGTGCCGAGCGTCAAGCGGTTGCTAAAGAGCATAGAGCACAGGGTAAAGAGCAGTCTGAAATTATCCGTGCGACCATTGATGCCAACGTGACCGTGAAGATTGCCGAAGCCGAGCGTAAAGCCTTAACCATCCGCGGTGAAGGTGATGCGCAAGCCGCGAAAATTTATTCTGATGCTTACAGTAAAGATCCCGAGTTTTTCAGCTTCTTACGTAGCTTAGATGCTTACCGTGCGAGTTTCTCCGGTAACTCTGACGTCATGGTATTAGAACCTGATAGCGAGTTCTTCAAATATATGAAGAGCACTTCACCTAAGAAGTAAGCAATCAATAGTGTATTGAAATGGGTCCTGAAAACAGGGCCCATTTTTTTATCTGCAGGAAAATGTAAAGTGACAAAATGGGAGTTGGAGTTATATTAGCAATGCATGGATTATGCCGACCTCACAGTCCATTTGCTCAAAAAGTATATCAAAACGATTAAAATCGCTTAATAATTGTGCTTTTTTTGTCCATTTTTTAAAAAACACGCAATCTCCCTAACTTAGTTGAGTGTTTTCACTATGATCTGCTTCTAATTTTTAGCTATAATGAGCCCCGCTTCAAACTTCGATTTTTGCCCATGGTGATAACTAGGTGGCAGAAAGTCTTTGAAAAACAAAAATTCCAACACCCTCTGGGAGATAAGTGGATGAGCAATGCGCCAGTCGATACCGGACGTCGCAGATTCCTGACAGCCGCAACCGCCGTAGTAGGTGGTGCTGGTGCCGTCGCTGTAGCGGTTCCTTTCATCAAGTCATGGAATCCGAGTGCCAAGGCGAAAGCTGCAGGTGCGCCGGTAGAAGTAAATATCAGTAAAATTGAGCCAGGTCAGCTGATCCGTGTTGAATGGCGTGGTAAACCTGTATGGGTTGTCCGTCGCACAGAAGCAGTGATTAATGAACTGCCAACACACGACGATAAGCTAAGAGATCCAGCGTCTGCAGAAATGCAACAACCTGAATATGCAACAAATCCTCTGCGTTCTATTAAGCCAGAGTATTTTATTGCCGTCGGTATTTGTACCCACCTAGGATGTTCACCAACTTATTTACCAGATTCATTTGGTGAGCAAGTTCAAGGCGTGACTTCTGGTTTCTTCTGTCCATGTCATGGTTCTAAGTTCGATATGGCGGGCCGCGTATTCCAAGGCGTTCCAGCTCCATTGAACCTAGTTATCCCTCCACATCAATACGTTGATGATGGCACCGTTATCATCGGTGTAGATAAAGGAGTGGCGTAATGGTTAAGAATTTAATTAATTGGATCGATGCGCGTATCCCAATGACGGCGACTTATAACCGTCACGTGGGTCAGTATGCGACGCCAACTAACTTTAACTTCTGGTACTTCTTCGGTTCATTAGCCATGTTGGTATTGGTTAACCAATTACTGACGGGTATTTGGTTGACCATGAACTATGTACCAACAGCAGAAGGTGCGTTCGCCTCTGTTGAATACATCATGCGTGACGTAGAGTACGGCTGGTTATTGCGTTATATGCACTCAACGGGTGCGTCTGCATTCTTCGTGGTGATCTACTTACATATGTTCCGTGGTCTGATTTACGGTTCATATCAAAAACCTAGAGAACTGCTGTGGCTATTCGGTATGTTGATTTTCCTCGTGCTGATGGCTGAAGCCTTTATGGGTTACTTGCTACCATGGGGACAAATGTCTTACTGGGGCGCGCAGGTAATTATTTCTCTGTTCGGTGCTATCCCTGTTATCGGTGATGACTTAACCCTGTGGATCCGTGGTGACTACGTGATCTCTGGCGCGACACTGAACCGTTTCTTCGCTCTGCACGTTATCGCACTGCCATTAGTGTTAGTGGTTTTAGTGTTCTTACACTTAATCGCGCTGCACGAAGTGGGTTCAAACAACCCAGACGGTATCGAAATCAAGAAGAACAAAGACGAGAATGGCTGGCCAGTTGATGGTATTCCATTCCACCCATACTACACAGTTAAAGACATTATGGGTGTTGCGGGCTTCCTGATCGTGTTCTGTTACGTGCTGTTCTTCATCCCAGAAGGCGGCGGTTACTTCCTTGAGAAGCCAAACTTTGAAGCGGCTAACCCAATGAAGACCCCAGAGCACATTGCACCTGTGTGGTACTTCACTCCGTTCTACGCCATCTTACGTGCTGTTCCCGATAAATTGGGCGGTGTGGTAATGATGGGTCTGTCGATTGCAGTACTGTTCGTATTGCCTTGGTTAGACCGTTGTAAAGTGAAGTCAATTCGCTACCGCAGCACGCTGCACAAATTGAACATCGCTCAGTTCGCTGTATCGTTCATCGTCTTAGGTTACTTAGGCGCTGTACCTGCAACACCAGAGCTGACTATTGTTGCACGTATCTTCACTGTGACGTATTTCGGCTACTTCTTATTACTGTGGTTATACAGCAAAAATGAGAAAACTAAGCCTGTTCCAGCGAGGTTGACACACTAATGAAAAAATTACTGATTGCATTAGTTACATTGATCCCGACGCTGGCAATGGCCGCGAGTGGACACAATGTACATTTAGAAAAAGCCAATGTTGATCTGCATGATAAGGCTTCTTTAGAGCGTGGTCTGGACATGTTCCAACACTATTGCTCTGGTTGTCACAGCACTCAGTATCAACGCTATGAGCGTGTGGCGAACGATATCGGTATTTCAGCCGATGATATGCGTAGCAAGTACATGTTTACCGATGCCAAAATCGGTGAACTGATGCAAAACGCAATTCCACACAAAGATGCAGCTAAGTGGTTCGGTGCAACACCACCAGACTTAACCTTAGTCGCACGTGTTCGTGGCGAAGATTGGGTGTATTCATACCTCAAGGGCTTCTACAAAGACCCAAGCCGTCCATTCGGCGTAAACAACACTGTCTTCCCATCTGTGGGTATGCCACACGTTCTTGAAGAACTGCAAGGCACACCTGTTAAGCAAGAAGATGGCACTATTGTGGTCTCTGGTGGTAAGTTAAATGCAGAAGAGTATGACCAAGCAGTTCGTGATATCACTGGCTTCTTAGTCTATTCGGCTGAACCTGTTAAGTTAGAGCGTCAAGCTTTAGGTTGGTGGGTACTTGGATTCCTGTTTATCTTCTTTATTGTGGCCTACCTCTTGAAGAAAGAGTACTGGAAAGATGTACACTAGGCACCAATAACGGGTAAAATATAGTATCCGCATAGTGTAAACGGGGGGCTTTGCCCCTCGTTTACTTTTGTTTTATTTCGACTCTGGAGGGTATCAATGGCTGTTGCTGCCAACAAACGCTCTGTCATGACACTGTTTTCAGGTGCTGATGATCTGTATAGCCATCAAGTGCGTATCGTGTTAGCTGAGAAAGGGGTTACTGTTGATGTTTTACAGGTCGACCCAAACGAAATGCCTGAAGATTTACTTGAAGTAAATCCTTATAACTCAGTGCCAACCTTATTAGATCGTGAACTCGTTCTGTATGAATCACGTATCATCATGGAATACTTGGATGAACGTTTCCCTCATCCGCCGTTGATGCCTGTTTACCCAGTATCTCGCGGCCAAAGCCGTTTGATGATGCACCGCATCGATACTGACTGGTATTCACTCGTTGACCGTATTCGCAAAGGCGATCGCGCCGAAGCGGCCCGTAAAGAACTGACTGAAAGCTTACTTTCAATCGCGCCAGTATTTGGTGAAATGCCTTACTTTATGAGCGAAGAATTCGGTTTAGCGGATTGCTACCTCGGCCCATTATTATGGCGTTTACCTGTATTAGGTATCGAGTTAGACAGCCGCGTAGCGAAAGACATCAAAGCCTACATGACACGTATTTTCGAGCGTGAATCATTTAAAGCTTCGTTGACTGAAGCTGAACGCGAAATGCGCATGGGAATGTAATGAAAGCGTTGACTCCAAATCGTCCTTATTTACTCAGGGCTTACTACGATTGGTTGATGGACAACCAATTAACGCCTCACGTTGTCGTGGATGCCTTTGTGAAAGGCACCCAAGTACCACAGCAGTACGTGAAGGATGGCCAGATCGTATTAAATATCGCGGCCAGCGCGGTGGGCAATTTGCAAATTGGTAATGAATTTGTGGAGTTCAATGCGCGTTTCGGTGGTGTACCTCAACAGGTATTATTGCCAATGGCCTCGATTGTGGCCATTTACGCCCGTGAAAATGGTGCAGGGACTGTCTTCGATATTGAAGATGCGTACTTAGTCGAAGAAGAAGCCGAATCGACCTTGTCTGTTATCGAGACAAACGAGAAGCCAACCGAACCAACGGATGAGCCGCCTAAGCGTCGCAGTCATTTAACCTTAGTTAAATAGGTTACTTGCACCCTGTTCTATACTCTTGAAAGCCAGTCTATCGACTGGCTTTTTATTGGATAAAAGTTTAATCCGCGCAAAGGCCTGTGGTAGCATTTGCGCCGCATTTCAGCCGTGGAGTGCATCGACTTACCATTTGAGCCAATGGATTTTGTATGTTGCTAATGATCGACAATTACGACTCTTTCACCTTTAACTTAGTGCAGTATTTTCAGCAGTTAGGGCAAGAGATCGTGGTTAAACGCAATGATGAAATCAGCTTAGCGGAAATCGAGGCGCTGGCACCGAGCCATTTAGTCATCTCTCCTGGCCCCTGTTCGCCTAATGAGGCGGGGATTTCCCTCGCGGCGATTGAGCATTTTGCCGATCGTTTACCCATCCTGGGTGTGTGTTTAGGGCATCAAGCTATGGCGCAGGTGTTTGGCGCCAAGGTTGTGCGAGCGCAGCGTGTGATGCATGGCAAAGTCAGTACAATTGGCCATACTGGCGAGCGCCTGTTTAAAGGCTTAAATCAGCCATTAACTGTCACCCGCTACCATTCACTGCTGGTCGATGCTATCCCTGAGGGATTTGTGCTGGACGCTTGGTTTGACGACCCAACCCATGGTCGCGAAATCATGGCCATGAGCCATAAGCAGCTGCCACTCTTTGGCGTGCAATTTCACCCCGAATCAATTTTGACCGAGCAAGGCCATGAATTGTTGGCAAATTTCTTGTCGCAATCGGCTTAGATTAAATCCAAAAGATCTATTCAGCTCTAGGGCGTGTTGACGTTTCAGGGGTGTTTTTGCAGCAATTTGGTGGGCGTTTATGCAAGGCAAAGTCCGTGTAGTGTAGTTATTCTACATAAACGGACGATAACGCGGCAGAAACGTCCGCCAAATGCTGCCCGAAGGGGTCGTCTGGCAAGCCCTTGAGCTTACTTCCGGTCATAAGAGGAGCTCGTCATTTGAGTAGAATAACTACACTTCATTCCTCGTTTCGCGAGCATGAGCTTGCCAGAACGAACAAAATTCAACCTCGAAACGTCAACACGCCCTAAGCTTTGTTACAAGATTTCTCCTCCTTTTAAGCAAATATGTCGTCCAAGTGTGATATAACTGCCGCAAAACGACGCTTGCCCACTCGCGTTGGAGGCTACTCCATAGTGTTGCTAGGGCTGCGATAACAATAAAAGGAAGGACGAATGAACAGCGTAATGCGAAATTTGGGTTTAAGTGCGTTAGCCGTTGCGGTATTGACGAGTTGCGCCGCCACCTCAACTGAAACGGCGACTCCCGCGACCACACCACAGGCATATCAAGTCCCTTTAGCTCTGCCTCCCCAAGTTTCACAATCCCTTACGCTGAACCAAATTATGGCGAACCCCGATTGGATGGGGATTTTCGCCAAGGAAGCCTACTGGAGCGATGACAGTCAGAGTGTTTTCTTTGCCCGTCAACCCAGCGCGTCGCCGCTACGGAATTACTATCAGCAGGGTATTAATGACAGCCGCGCCGTTGAACTGGCCATCGATAAACTACACGCGGCGGACCAACAATTTGGTGTGTTAGACAGTGCTAAGGCCAACAAGGCCTATCTCTATCAAGGCAATATTTTTGTTAAGCATTTAAGCTCAGGCAAAATCACCCAGCTTACCCGCCAGCGCACGGCGATCAGTGGCCTGCGTTACCTCAACAATGGCGATATCGCCTATTGGCAAGGGGATAATGTTTTCCAAATCCATCAAGACAGTGGATTAGTGGAGCAGTTGGCTGAAATCAAAATGGCGAAAGCGCCCGAGGGCGTGAAAGAGCCGAGCAGCTACTTAGCCAAGCAGCAGCACAGACTCATTCAATATGTTGCTCTGCAGCAAGAAAATGCCAAAGCCAAAGAACAGTTTAAGAACGAGCTGCAAAAGAGCGATCCGACCCTCGCCGCCAACACTTGGTATCTCGGTGATGCCGAGGTGGTGTCTGAGCTGAGTCTGTCGCCAGACGGTCGCTATCTGTTTGTGGCCTTAACCGATAAAAACTACACCGGCAGCAGTGAACACGACATCATGCCAAACTACCTCGGTAGCGAAGGCTATATCGACCCTGTACCAGTCCGCGCCCGTGTTGCAGAAGATACGCCTCCGGGACAACGCTTTGTGGTGCTCGATCTCAATGAGCATAAACAGATCGATGTGACTATCGAAGGCTTAACAGGCTTCGATGAGGACGTTTTAGCTAAGGTGAAGACTGAAAACGCCAAGGCAAAAGGTGAGTCGTATCAAAGCACTAAGGCTCCCCGTAAAATCCAGCTGATGCAGGATTGGGGCTGGACTCAAAGTGCGATTCAATGGCATGAGTCTGAGGACAAGCTGGCGGTGATGGTCGAAGCGACCGATAACAAAGATCGCTGGATTGCCAGTGTCGATCTGGCAAAGGGCAAGTTTATCACCGAGCACCGCCTCCATGATGATGCTTGGGTGAACTACGACTATAACCAATTTGGTTGGTTACCTGGAACAGACGCCCTGTATTATCTCTCTGAAGAAACAGGCTATTCCCAGCTTTATATCAAGGCCCGTGGCGAAAAGCCCCGCGCCTTGACTCAAGGTAAGTTTGTGGTGAGCGATATTACTCTATCGCCCGATGCAAACTACATCTACTACAAGGCTAACCAAAGCCACCCTGGCATTTACAATGTTCATCGTGTGAATATCGCTTCGGGCAAAAATGAGCAATTAACCCAGTGGGACGGTAACTTAGATTACAGTTTAAGCCCCGATGGCACTAAGCTGCTGCTGAATGCGTCTCGCCGTACAGAGCCGAATGAGCTGTATGTTCAGCCGATTGGCGGTGAGTTAAAACAGCTCACGTCATACACCAGCGATGCCTTTAAGCAATATCCATGGCAAGCGCCTGAAGTGGTTGCAGTTCCTTCAAACCATGGCGCTGGCCAAGTGTATGCGCGGGTTTATTTGCCGCAGGGTTACGACAAATCCCGCGCCGAGAAATACCCCGCCGTTATCTTCAACCATGGTGCGGGCTACTTACAGAATGCCGATTATGGTTTCAGTGGTTACTTCCGTGAGTTTATGTTCCACAACCTACTGACTCAACAAGGTTATGTGGTGATGGACATGGATTACCGTGGTTCTAAAGGCTATGGCCGCGACTGGCGCACGGCGATTTATCGCAACATGGGTCACCCTGAAGTTGAAGACTTAAAAGACGGTGTAACTTGGATGGGCCAAAATGCCAACGTGGATATTAAGCGAGTTGGTACTTATGGCGGTTCTTACGGTGGCTTCTTAACCTTTATGTCCTTGTTTACTGAGCCGGAATTATTCCAAGCTGGTGCGGCATTGCGCCCTGTGGCGGATTGGGCACATTACAACGCGCCATACACCTCCAACATTTTAAACACACCGGATGTTGACCCTATCGCCTACGAGCGTAGCTCGCCTATCGAGCATGCCCAAGGTCTGACTAAGCCGCTACTGATCATGAGTGGCGTGATGGATGACAACGTGTTCTTCCAAGATAGCGTGCGCATGGTGCAGCATCTTATCGAGCTGGAAAAACCTATGTTCGAAACGGCTATTTATCCGGTTGAGCCCCATGGTTTCCGTCAGCCATCGAGCTGGTTGGACGAATATCGCCGTATTTATAAGCTGTTTGAACAAGAGCTTAAGTAAATCTCGCGACAATATGAAGGCCTCAATATGAGGCCTTTTTGTTGTGTGAATTTCAGCGTCTGTGAATCCAATCTGGACTGTTAAATAGTAAGCGGTTTGCTTATTGCCAAGATTTAACCTATATGCTGAAATTGTCATGTTTTTAACGATTTTAGCGTATGCGCGCCACTTAGCACGGGCGAGATAGGAAAGATAAACTGTGGCGATATCGGTAGCGGGCGGCGTTAGACCCGGCAAAATTATAGAGATAGAACATAGGCTCTATCAGCAACTTATTCTCGGTAAGCAAAAGGCCGGTCCTACCTTATTGGATGATTTAGACCGAGAGCTTGAAGCCGATGCCAATAAGCTCGATGTCGAGCGAGAGGCGATTCTGTCGCGGCTACTCAAACAAATTCAGGCCCGTGAAGTCTTTGAGGCCATCTCAAATCAACTCACCGAAACAGTCAATAATGCCATTGAGCATCAACTGGCATCCCCAGAGTTAGTGCTGGCTAAGTCGGAGATTAACGAGTCACAGATCCTGTTGCTCGAGCTATTGCTGGCCAAAAACCTAGATGCGACGCGGTTAAGACCTTTAATCAGTAATTTGAGCTGGTTATGCCGCGATTTAACCAATATGGTCAATAGCCCGGCATTTCGGGCACGGCGCCCGCAAAGTTCAGATGTGCGCGTCACTGATATCAAATTAGTGATGAATTACATTGGCATCGAAAACCTGCGCACCATTATTCCTTATTTTTGCCTACGTAATTGGCTGCCCAGTGGCAACGCTAAGTTACTCTGGACCACCCGCAAGCTGTGGCGCTATAGCATCGTCAGTGGAATAGCAGCGAATGCGTTAGCACAGCTTCATAATACTGACTCAGCCTTAGTTTATAGTGGTGCATTAATGAATCAGTTAGGCACCTCGGTTGTGCTTAGCTTGAGCGCGCGTTTATTTGATAAAACTTGGGGCAATTGGATCCGCGAGGCCAGCTCGAGTCGCGATAAAGAAGTGTATGATGCGGTGATTGCCACTGAGTTTCCGGCCAAGGCGGTATTTGAGCAAGTGCTGGCTCACGGGCACAAACTCAATTGGCAGCTATTGGAGTTACTGAAGTTTGAGCATAGCCCCTTAACCCTGTTGTTAAAGGAACTAGACCAAACCTTAACTTACCGCGAACTCTCTATGCCAGCTGCCATAGTGGCACGGGCGAATTGTTATGCTAAGGTGCTGTTGCTCGAGGAGATGCGCCAAATCGAGCCGCAGGAAAAACGCTTAATGTTCGATTATTACGAGCTGAGCGAACAGGAAGTGCTGCGCCTAAAAGCACAGAATTATCGGAAGTTGGATCTGCTGTGATCTGCACGCCGTTCCCATCGGTGTCCTATTGCGGCACTGATGTGGAGGACGGGAAATGCCAAGCTGGCAAGCATCTGTATTAAATACTATTTTATCTTATGTGGCACGGCCATCCATCAGCCGTGGCAAGGCTAAACTCCCCCTTAATCAAGTACGGCAACGCTTATTAGAGCTGGATAAGCGCTGGCTGCCGTGGCCCGAAAAACTCGTTACGGCCTCGATTCCCTTGCAACATTCTACCCTGTTGCATTATGTGCTGCTGAATGACACACCGCGTTTGGGCAATCTGTTTTACATTCGAGGCGGCGGATTTTGTTTTAAAACTCCCCATGCCCACGCAAGACTGGTGGCCGATATCAGTGAGCGTTGTCGCCTCGATACGTTTATCCCAGATTATCGTTTAGCGCCGGAGCATCCGTATCCCGCGCCCTGTGACGATGTGCTCGAGGCTTACCTGCACTTAATTGAGTTGAAAGGCAGCGATAATCTGGTGTTGATGGGCGATTCCGCCGGCGGCAATTTAGCCTTGAGTCTGCTGCTCGAACTGAAAAAGCGCCATCTGCCCATGCCTAAAGCCTGTGTGTTGTTGTCACCCGCGCTTGATTTAGCCATTACCGGCGATACCGAGCTGATTTTAGGGGCGGACGATCCGTTCTTTACCATTGAGTCGCTTTTGCGGCTGCGCGGCGCTTATCTTGCTGGGGCGGATCCTATGTCTGAACGGGTTTCGCCTTTGCAGGGGAACTTGGCTGACTTGCCGCCACTCTTAGTGATTGCCGGTACGCGCGAGTTGCTTTTACAGGACTCAGAACGACTGGTTATGCAAATTAAGGCCTGTGGTGGTGTGGTAGAATCGCGTTTTTATCACAACATGCCCCATGTTTTTCCCCTGTTCCATCTGTTGCCAGAAGCGATTGAGGCGAGGGAACAAATTGCAGATTTTGTGCTTTCACAGCTGATTCGTTAAAATTGTGTAGTTATTCATATTCAGTGAATAGCTAGCAAAAATAGGGGTAAATAACTTTTTTTCTGACTAAATATGCTAAAGGCCTCTGGTGTAAACGCTTGTATAGTTCTTAAACTACAATCTTTATGCACTTTGACCCAAAGCATGGCGAATGTTGTTTGTGAAAAACTGGTATTTTGATCACAATTTCGCTAATAATGGCTATTAATAGACACAAGCATACCCTGTATCACTAACTCAAGATAAAGATACGTTGGGGACTCAGACGGCTCCCGAGGCCGTTACATTTAAACAAAGGATGAAGAAGAATGAGCGTTGATATGAAGTTGAATCGTGCCCAGTTTGATGCGGTTATGGTGCCTAACTATGCGCCTGCTGCCGTAATCCCTGTACGTGGCGAAGGAAGTCGAGTATGGGATCAAGAGGGTAACGAATTTATCGATTTTGCCGGCGGTATCGCGGTAAATTGCTTAGGTCACTGTCATCCCGCCTTAGTAAATGCCTTAAAAACGCAAGGCGAAAAATTATGGCACCTGTCTAACGTGATGACCAACGAGCCAGCGCTTGAGCTTGCAACTAAGTTGGTTAACAGCACGTTTGCTGAGCGTGTGTATTTTGCTAACTCTGGTGCCGAAGCCAACGAAGCGGCACTGAAATTAGCTCGTCGTTACGCCTTAGAAAAATTCGGCGTAGAGAAAGATGAAATCATCGCCTTCGATAAAGCCTTCCACGGTCGTACTTTCTTCACCGTGAGCGTTGGCGGTCAAGCGGCTTATTCAGATGGTTTTGGTCCAAAACCACAAAGCATCACCCACTTACCTTATAACGATGTTGCGGCATTAGAAGCGGCCGTGTCGGATAAAACCTGCGCCATTATGCTTGAGCCACTGCAGGGTGAGGGCGGTATTATCGATGCCGATCCTGCATTCTTAAAAGCGGTTCGCGAACTGGCCAACAAGCACAACGCACTAGTGATTTTCGACGAAGTACAAACTGGTGTTGGCCGTACTGGTGAACTCTACGCTTACATGGGTACCGACATAGTGCCGGATATCCTGACCACGGCTAAAGCGCTGGGCGGCGGTTTCCCGATCGCAGCTATGCTGACGACCGCTGAAATTGCTGAGCACCTGAAAGTGGGTACTCACGGTTCAACCTACGGTGGTAACCCATTAGCTTGTGCTATCGGTAACGCGGTATTAGACGTGGTTAACACACCAGAAGTCTTGAACGGTGTGAAACATCGCGAGCAGTTATTACGCGATGGTCTGAACAAAATTAATGAAAAATATCATGTTTTCTCTGAAATTCGCGGTAAAGGCTTGCTGTTAGGGGCGGTTCTAAACGAACAGTACCAAGGTCGTTCACGTGACTTTTTAGTAGCGTCTGTTGCAGAAGGCTTAATGAGCCTGATGGCGGGTGCTAACGTGGTACGTTTTGCTCCTTCACTGGTGATCCCTGAGGCAGATATTGCAGAAGGCCTAGCACGTTTTGAGCGTGCTGTGGCGAGCATCGCTGCTGCCTAAGCGACCAAAGGAGTGCTGAATCTTATTCGCACTCCTTTTTTGTCAGGGAATACTTGCGTGCATCCATCCTGTCTTTTTCAAGATAGGCGCCTTGTTGCACAGCAAGCTTAAGTGAGGAGACACTAAGATGTTAATCATACGTCCTATTCAGGCAGGCGATTTTGAATCTCTATATCAAATCGCCGAAGAATCTGGCCATGGCTTTACCTCATTGCCAGTCAATGCCGATTTGCTTAGGCATAAAATTGCCCGTGCAGAAGCCTCATTCGTTAAGGTGATTGATAAGCCCTTCGATGAAGGCTATTTGATGGTGCTCGAGGATACCGCGACCCGCGAAGTGGTCGGTACCTGTGCCATTGAAGCCGCCGTGGGTATGGAAGATGCCTTCTACCACTACCGCCTCGGGACCGAGGTCTATCATTCTGAGCAAATCGAAGTTCGCAACGAGGTGGAAACCTTAACCCTGTGCCACGATTACACTGGCGCCGCCGAGCTTTGTACCCTGTTTTTGCGTGAAGGTTATCGCAAAGGGAACAATGGCCGGATGTTGTCCCGCAGCCGTTTTCTGTTTTTGGCGCAGCACGCTAAACGCTTTGGTGAGACAGTGATTGCCGAAATGCGTGGCGTGAGCGATTCCGATGGCAATTCTCCCTTCTACTGCTGGTTGCAGAAAAACTTCTTAGGCATTGATTTTATTCAGGCAGATTACCTGTCGGGTCTTGGCAAAAAAGCCTTTATGGCGGAGATGATGCCCCGCAACCCAGTGTATGTTTGCTTGCTGCCCGAAGAAGCGCAAAAAGTAATTGGCGAAGTGCACACCAATACGCGCCCTGCCTTGAGTCTGTTGCAGGCGGAAGGCTTTAGATGCCGTGGTTATGTGGATATTTTCGATGGGGGTCCAACGGTGGAGTGCCGTCTCACGGATATCCGCGCCGTGCGAGAGAGCCGTCTGCTGACCGTAGATATTGGTGAAATGCCTGAATCCGATAAGCAATTTATTGTCTCTAACACTCAATTAGCCAATTACCGTGCGACCTCCGCTTGTCTTGCTGTCGATGACAAAACTGAGCAGGTGGTAATTAGTCCAGAACTCGCCGAGGGTTTGTTACTCGCAAAAGGCGATCAAATCCGTATTTTGGCAATGTAGGAATAGCAAATGACACATTTTATTAAAGGCCAGTGGCAAGCTGGCAAGGGTCATGATGTGACCTCTAGCAACCCAGCAAATAGCGAAATCATTTGGCGCGGCCAAACGGCGACGGCTGAGCAAGTCAACGCCGCCGTCGATGCCGCCCGTGAAGCTCAGTTCGATTGGTTTATGTTAGGTTTTGATGGGCGTTTAAAGATAGTCGAAGCCTATCGCAGCCAACTCGAAGCGAACAAAGCTGAATTAGCCGAAACGATCGCTCAGGAAACCGGTAAACCTCAATGGGAAACGGCGACAGAAGTCGCTGCCATGATTGGTAAGATTGGCCTGTCGGCAACGGCTTATAACAAGCGTACTGGCACAGAGGCCAATGATACGCCAGCAGGGCGCGCGGTACTGCGCCATAAGCCTCACGGTGTGGTTGCTGTGTTTGGGCCTTACAATTTCCCAGGGCATTTACCCAATGGTCATATAGTGCCAGCGCTGCTCGCGGGCAATACCGTGGTGTTTAAGCCCTCTGAATTGACGCCTAAAGTGGCCGAGTTGATGGTCTCTCTGTGGGAAAAGGCGGGTCTGCCTGCGGGTGTTATCAACTTAGTGCAAGGTGAAGTCGACACGGGTAAGGCGCTGGCGTCGCACCCACAACTCGACGGCCTGTTCTTTACCGGTAGTTCTCGCACTGGTCATCTGTTGCACCAGCAATATGCGGGTCATCCGGGTAAGATCCTCGCCTTAGAAATGGGCGGTAATAACCCGCTGATTATTAAAGGCGTCGCCGATATTAAAGCGGCTGTGCACGATATTCTGCAATCGGCCTATATTTCATCTGGCCAGCGTTGTACCTGTGCACGTAGGCTCTATGTTGAGCAAGGTGAGCAGGGCGATGCCTTAGTCGCCAAGCTAGTTGAAGCGGTGAAGCAGATTAAAGTCGGTCCTTGGAACGCGCAGCCACAGCCATTTATGGGTTCAATGATTTCCGAAGCCGCGGCGAAAGGCATGGTCGCAGCGCAGGCTAACCTGCAGAACTTAGGCGGCGTGTCACTGGTTGAACTCTCCCACCTGCAAGCGGGAACGGGCTTAGTCTCACCCGGACTTATCGATGTGACTGCGGTGGGCGAGTTACCCGATGAGGAATACTTCGGACCACTGCTGCAATTAGTACGCTACAGCGATTTTGACCAAGCGATTAAGCTGGCTAACCAAACCCGTTATGGTTTATCCGCGGGTATCTTGGCCGATAGCCGTGATGATTATGAGTATTTCCTCGCCCGCATTCGTGCTGGTATTGTGAATTGGAACAAGCAGATCACCGGAGCTTCTGGCGCAGCGCCTTTTGGCGGCGTAGGGGCTTCGGGTAATCACAGGGCAAGTGCATTTTATGCCGCCGACTACTGTGCTTATCCCGTTGCCTCCGTTGAGGCGGATGCGGTGAGTTTACCCGCAAGCCTAAGCCCAGGGTTAAGTTTAGAGTGACATCATTGAGGAAGAACCTAGGTTCTTCCTTTTTCATCACAAGCAGTAACGTTACTTGGGCTGCTACTGAGCGCCGTTGTGCAGCAAGTGGCTAGGGTCGTTACATTGAGTGCGAGCGGCAAAACAATACGCACTATAGTCGCAGCACAATAAAAGGAGTTTTTATGCACACAGATATCAATGCGTTATTTGCCGCTCTCTGGCAAGACTATATTCAAATGACCCCATCTGCGGCCAAGGTGCACGAGCTACTCGGACACGGCAAGCCAATTATCAACGACCATATCGCCCTGCGTACTTTTAACATCGCTAAGGTGAATTTAGCCGTATTGGCCGAACACTTTACCTCTTTAGGTTATGTGGCTTGTGGTGATTATAAGTTTGAACAGAAAAAACTGGTGGCTAAGCATTTTGAGCACCCAGATGCGACTCAGCCAAAGGTGTTTATTTCTGAGTTATTGGTGGAAGAGTTTAGCCCATCATTGCAAAGCACTATCCAAGGTTTGATTGCTCAAGTGGATGAAGAGGCGACTAAAGCAGATAACTTTATCTATTCGGGTCGCCATTGGTCACTGGATGCTAAGACCTATGAGACGCTGCTCGAAGAGAGCGAATATGCGGCTTGGGTAGCGGCCTTTGGCTATCGTGCGAACCATTTCACTGTCTCTATCAATCACCTCGAGGGCTTCGAGACATTAGAGTCTGTGAATGATGCGCTTAAGCAAGCGGGCTTTGTGCTGAATAGTGCAGGTGGCGAGATCAAAGGTTCGCCAGAGGTGTTATTGGAACAATCATCGACCATGGCTGATAAAATCGCAGTGGCATTTAGCGATGCAACGGTTGAGATCCCAAGCTGCTTCTATGAATTTGCCCTGCGTTATCCCAAGGCGAATGGCGAGCTGTACACTGGGTTCGTGGCTGCATCAGCCGATAAGATTTTTGAGAGCACCAACGCGAAAAAGGGCTAATGAATTAAGGTAGTTGTTGAGTCATCTTAAACAAAAACGCCATCGATAGATGGCGTTTTTATTGGTGGCACTAGAGCAACACTCAGAGCAAATAGTTAGCTCAATACTTGTTCGCTAAGCACTCTTAGCTAAGCACTCGTTAGCTAAAGACCAGTTCAATACTGAGGCCTGATAAGTGGCTGCTGTGCTTAAACTTAAGCTCAATGCCATATTGCTCGGCAATTTCTTTCACTATCGATAACCCTAGGCCATGGCCCATAACTGATTCATCGAGGCGCGTGCCTCTTTGGGTGAGTTTATCGAGTTCGTCATCGGCAACCCCTGGACCATCATCATCTATACTGAGGCAGAGCTTGTTTTGTTCCTTCCACAGTTTTACCGTGACTTGGCTGCCCGCCCATTTAAAGGCGTTATCGAGCAGATTCCCTAAGAGCTCCATACCATCTTCCCTATGGATGGGCAGGCGCTGGATACTAGGGTCAAGCTCAAAGTCGCAGTCGATGCTTTTGCTTCTATGCACTTTGTTGAGGGTATTGGCGAGGCTGTGAAGATCCCTCGGTACCACTAACTGGGCGGCAGGTAACATATCGCCGGTGATCCGCGCCGCCGCAAGTTTACGCTCGACCATTTTATGGATAGCGTCGAGCTGTTGTTGCAGCGCCATGGCGGTATCGGGATCTTTCAGCCCCAAGGCTTCAACCTGTTGCTGCATCACCGCCAATGGGGTTTTTAGCCCATGGCTTAAGTTGCCTAAGTTATTGCGACTGCGCTCAATTTGCTTGGCGGTGTATTCCAATAACTCATTGTAGGTCTTAGCCAGCGGTTGCACTTCGGGCGGAATGTTATTCAGCTCTAAGGCGTTAATCTCGCCCTCCTGTAGACGGGAGAGTGCATGTTGGATCTGTTTTACCGGTTTAAAGGATTGACGCAGGATCAAGAATATCCCCGCGATCATAGCCACCAACATGGCGAGGTTAATCCCAAGCTTAGTGCCATAGACCTCACTAAACACGCGTCGGCCGATACTCAAATCCTGCGCTACCGTTAGGGTTGCGGTGACATTGGCGCTGCTGGAGTTTAGCCCTAGGGATAATAGCTGCATATCATTGTTTTTCGGCCCTTTTGCCTGCCAGACGCGGGTCTGGTTTGGCGCTAAAGGTTCGATATCGAGCTGCATGTCCCACAGGGAGCGGGAGCGGATCACTTCATTAGGCAGGTTGAGCTGGAAATAACGCCCCGAATAGGCCGGGCGATAGAAGCTCGACAGTTGGCTCTGATCGATATGGATCTCCCCATTGTTGATATGGGTCGCCAACATGATGTGCTCAAGATCTTCTTCTAAGCGGTTGATAATGGAGTCGTGAAACGCTTGGCGCAGCATGGACTCAAACAATATGAGTCCAATCACTGTGCCTAACACTAATAAGCCCGTTAACCATAAACTGAGCTTAGTGCGAATGGAGATCATGCAGTCAGGCCGTGGAAGATATAACCTTGGCCGCGGCGGGTTTCAATCGCGGTTTTGCCGAGTTTTTTACGCAGGTGAGTCACGTAAACTTCAACCACGTTACTCTCTTTCTCATCGTCAAACTGATAGAGCTTGTCCGTCAGTTGTGCCTTAGATAACAGCTTCTTAGGCGACATGAGGAAGATTTTTAACAGCCTGAACTCCATGGCGGTCAACTCATATAAATGCTCACCAACGCTTACTGTCTGCTCGGCCTCGTCTAAGGTGACACCGCCATAGCTCAACTGTTTACTCGGATTATTTAATCGGCCGTGCGCGCGGTGAATAAGCGCCTGGATACGCGCGAGTAATTCCTGTGCATGGAAGGGTTTACCCAAATAATCATCGGCGCCGGCATTAAAGCCTTCGACCTTTTCATGCCATTGGCTGCGAGCCGTCAGCATAATAACCGGTGTGCTAATGCCTTGATTACGCCAACCTTCGAGTAATTCCAGTCCATTGCCGTCGGGGAGGCCAATATCTAAGATCACGCAGTCATATTGGGTTTCTTTAACGAGGTAATCGGCTTCAAGTGCTTTGTCAGTAATATCGGTAACGTAGCCAGCCTGTTTGAGTTGTTTCTCCAGTTCGGAGACCAACATCGGATTATCTTCAACGAGTAGCAGTTTCATGTTTTCGACATTCGCTCGGTAGTGCGGTGGAGTGTTCGAGTTGACCATTGGTGGCATCAATACTCAGATTCACTATTTGGCCGCGTTGCACTTTGATTTGTAAATCATAGCGCCATTTATGATCTTCTTGATAGAGATGGGCGTCAATTAGTTCGCCTTGGCAAAATTGATTCACCACGGCAAGGGTGCCATTGAGGGATAAAATTTGCCCGGAATTGACTAAAGCCTTGGCTTGATAATGTTCTAATTCAATCGGTTCGGCGTGAATTATTGTTGGATGCACCAGCGTAAACAGACTGAAAAAACAGATAAAAAACAGCCGTTTCATTTATGCTCCCCAATAAAAAATGGCCTAGATTTTATGCTAGGCCACTTTAATGAAACAGGCTTAAATCAAGCTGAAGTCTATCTTAACGGGTACCATATACCACGATGGTTTTACCGTGTGCTTGGATCAAATTTTGCTCTTCAAGCATCTTTAAGATACGACCGACAGTTTCGCGGGAGCAACCGACGATCTGACCAATTTCTTGGCGAGTGATCTTAATTTGCATGCCGTCTGGGTGAGTCATGGCATCGGGTTGTTTAGCTAAGTGCAACAATGTCTGGGCAATACGGCCAGCCACATCGAGGAACGCTAAATTACCCACTTTCTGGCTAGTGCTTTGTAGGCGGTATGCCATTTGAGCCGATAGCTTCATCAGAATTTCGGGGTTAACTTGAATTAATTGCTTGAACTTCTTGTAAGAGATTTCAGCAATTTCACATGCTTGTTTCGCACGAACCCAAGCAGTACGTTCAGCTTGTTCTTCGAACAATCCTAACTCACCGATAAAGTCGCCTTGATTAAGATAAGAAAGGATCATCTCCTTACCTTCTTCATCTTTAATCAATACCGCTACAGAACCTTTTACGATGTAATAAAGGGTATCTGAGTCTTCACCAGCATGGATCAAGGTGCTTTTAGCGGGATACTTGTGAATGTGACAGTGTGATAAAAACCATTCCAAAGTTGGGTCTGGTTTTGGCTTACCAATCAGAGCCATGTCGATGTTCCTCGATTGATTAAAACGAAAGTAAGAATATTCTAAATAAGCATTTTACGTCAATTACACTCATAAAAACTTGATACACCTCTTAGTTTAGAATGAGTGAATAAATGCAATTAACCACCTAAAATTAGAGCTTATTTTGCTACTTTAGTGATATTAGTCAACTAAATCGGTGCCAAACTCACTGGATTCACTTAACTCTGTAGAGTTAATCACATCTTATAAAGGCTTTTAAGGTTTTTTGCGAAGAAAATAACCTCAATTGCGACTAATGAATCAAAGGAATGGGATAATTGCTGCCCCTTAAGGGTTATTTCTATTTAATATAGGTTCGATTACGCCGATTTAGGCTCGACTTATGGGAATAATTCAGGCTAACTTGAGGGCGCGGTTGTTTTTCGTAAAGAGGTTACCAGGTGAAATACAGACAATGGGTTTTAGGCGCCGGATTCACTTTATCCCTAGGGATGAGTGCTGCCGCGCACGCATTTTCTATTCCACAGCCAGCCAATGAAGTTGCGGCAAGTAAATTTGTGCACATTCAAGTGCAGGCCGAGCAGGGCGATGCCGACGCACAATTTTTACTGGGGCTGATGTTTCTCTCTGGACGTTATGTACAGCAAGAAGTGCCGACCGGATTGCATTGGATGACCCTTGCCGCCGAGCAGCAACACGAAAAGGCGCAGCAAACCTTAGCGGATCTCTCCTTTGAGGGGCAGCTAGTAAAGCGTGACTTAGCCGTGGCCGAACGTTGGTATAAGGATATGGGCGAGCGTGGTAATCGCTGGGCGCAGTTCCGTTTAGGCTTTATTTATGCCTCGGGTGGCGATGGCATTGCGCGTAACTGTGGTAAAGCCGTGGAGCAATTTACCCGCGTGGGGGATGATGTTGCCCTTGGCAATGTGGCGTGGATTTTAGCGACTTGCCCCGAAGCCGAATATCGCGATGGTAATAAAGCGCTCGAATTATCCTTGCAGCTGCTGAAAGTGAACGAGAACGATCCCACCAACCTCGATAACTTGGCGGCCGCCTATGCCGAAGTCGGTGATTTTGGCGCCGCGGTATCGACCCAGCAAAAAGCGATAGCTGCCTTAAAGATGACGGCCGAAGCCACTAAGACTGACGAGTTTCAGCAGCGCCTGCACAGCTATGAGCAAAAGCGCGCTTACCGTGAGACCTTGCGTTTACTCGATTAACCTCGTCTGTGGTTGCTTGTCTTGTTATCAGCCCGAGCCATGCTCGGGCTGATTGTTTTTTAAGGATTATTTTTACTGATTACTTCTAGTGCATCGTTTATTCGCGTTAGCGGATTGGGCTTATGCGAGCGGCCAAGAATGTAAGATTTGATATTCCACACAGCGTCTGCCACTGGCGGAAAGATATAAGTGCAGCTCCTCGGGTGCGAGCGTGAGTTCAAGCATCGAAGCTTGGATGACGTTCTGCTGGACCAACTCCTTAAGCGTTCGCTCACTCGCCAAGATGCCTGACGGCTTTGCCTTTCTAAACAAGCTGATATGGGGCCGAAACGGATGCTCACTCAGGTGCAATTGTAACTGTTGGGCTAAATCCTGTGCCTGAGATGCTAAGAGGGCTAACTCAGGACTAATGCTATCGCCCTTTAAACAACAGATCTGCGCCTTAGGCCACACGGCGATGTTATCCAGCGTGACACTGAATTTCGGTTTAGCCAGCTTATCGACACCGTCGAGTAACTGCGCCACTTGAGTCGGATTGGCGAGTCCTAAAAACGCGAGGGTTAAGTGTAAATTGCTTTGGATGACGGGTTTAGCATGTGGCGCTAAATGTGGCGCCAAGCTTTGCTGCAATTGCAGCAGTTGTTGCCGCTGTATGCTTGTGGGGGCAAACCCAAGGAAGAGTCGTTGTAACACCTGTTTATCTCCATCAGCTGCTCAAATGCCAAACTTAAGCTATGCTTTTGTTTGGTAATACAGACATTTCTGCGGTAGTCCCCATGATGGACTTCGATGACTTGAGTTTATCCGAGGTCAGCGTAGAAATAATACCTTAAATGGAATTGTAGGTAAGGAAATCCCTTTTCATGTCAGATGGTTTAGCAAATCCACTCCAACAGGCATTAGTGACGATTTTTAGCGAAACGCCGCTAGAAACCCTAGAGCAAAATGTTGATCAAGCCCTAGAGGCCATCACGCTGCAGTTGCATTGTGATGGCGTATTTGTGCTGACGGGCAGTTTAGCCCTAGACCATCTGCGTACCCGTAATCTGTACTTAAAACCGCAATTTAGCCAGGGCCAACAGGCACGGGTCTGGCCGCTTGCGCGTATGCCGTTTTTTCGCTCCTTAGTGAGAACCCCCACACTGCTGAATCTTCCCGATGTCGATACCTTGCCCGCAGAGGCTCAAGCGGAGCGGGCGTTACTTCGTGATTGGAACGTTAAAAGCCTATTGGTGTTACCGCCAGTGGTGTTTGGCGAAACCCGTATCGCCCTTGGCGCAGTCAATTGCTCGGAATGCTGTGAATGGAGTGCGGAGTTTATTCGGGAGTTTCAACATGCCGCCGTGATGATTGGCTCGGCGATGGAACTGACCCGTATTGCCCACGATATGTTGGCCAGTGAGCACAAATATCGCGAAGTTTTTAATCAATTGCCTTTAGCCTGCGCCCTGCTCGATAAACAGAATCAACTGACCATGCTGAACAAAGTCGCGTTGCAAACCCTGCCGGTGCAGCATGGATACGATTTATTTAGCATGGTGCGCGAAGAGGAGCATGCCATGCTCACCGACACGCTGCACATGGTGCGCGAAGGCGTATTGGGGCAAGCCTGGTGTGAGTTACCCTTAAAATCTAACCTGCAGTTGGATTGGCTGAGGCTGAGCTTTAGCCAAATTCACGGCAATAAAGACACCCTAGTGATGATTGCCGAGGATGTTAGTGAAAAATATCGCCTCGCCGATGAGCTGTCCTTCCATGCCAATTATGATGCTTTGACTGGCTTACCGAATCGGTTGCATTTTGAGGCCTTACTCGAAAATCTGCTGCAAACCAAAGATGAGATGCCCACCTGCGTTGCCTTTATCGATGTCGATCAGTTTCAGGTGATCAACAATGTGAGCGGCCATCAGGCCGGTGATAAATTACTGTGCCAGCTTGCATTACGTCTCAAGCAATTGGTGCGTAAGGGCGATATTGTCGCGCGTTTGGGCGGCGATGAGTTTGGGATTTTAATGCATTATTGCAATGTGGATTCGGCGCAGCATATCGCTAAGCGGATTTGTACTCAGTTAGCAACTCACGAATTTATCTGGGAAAACCGCTGCCACAATGTCAGCGTCAGTATGGGGATAGCTAAGTTCGATAGGTCGGCCTCTGATATTTATACCGTGATGAGCCATGCTGATGCGGCCTGTCGTCTCGCCAAGGATAAGGGCCGCAATGGCTGGCACTTGTACAGTGCCAAAGATCCTAAAATGACCCGCCTCTATACCGAGATGATGGCCTCGGTCGATATCGTCAGCGCTCTCGCGCTAAATCAATTTGAGCTGTATTTCCAAAGCATTGCCCCGTTAAGTCGCGAAGAATCCGGCCTGCATTTAGAGGTGCTACTGCGGATGGTGCAGGCCAATGGCACTATTGTTTCGCCGGCGATCTTTCTCCCTGCGGCGGAGCGTTATAACTTGGCGGCTAAGGTCGACCTGTGGGTGATCGATAATCTGCTGAAGTGGGGCAGTAGCCATTTGGATATTTGGCAACAGCTGGAGTTGGTCTCGGTCAATCTGTCGGCGACCTCGTTAGGTGACAGCGAGTTTATGAATTGGCTCGAAATGCGCCTGATGACTGAACCTGAGCTGGTGGATAAGCTCTGCATTGAGATCACCGAAACCGCCGCGGTGAGCCAATTAGATCAGGCCACTAAATTGATTGAAGTGCTGAGGCCATTAAACTGCCAACTCGCGTTGGATGATTTTGGCGCGGGATTTTCAAGCTTTGCCTACCTTAAACGCTTGAACGTGGATTATGTCAAAATCGACGGCCAGTTTGTGATTAATCTCTGCGAAGACGAGGCTGACCAAGCCATCATCAAAGCCATTTGTCAGTTAGGACAAGATATGGGCTTCGATGTGGTGGCGGAGTTTGTTGAATCCACCGAAATTGCCACTAAGTTAAAAAGCCTAGGCGTGGATTATGCCCAAGGTTATGCCATCAACAAGCCTATGCCGTTACTGACCTTAACCTCTGGCTTGGCCGAACCTTGGCTACGCTAACTTAGGTTATCTTGCGCTGAGTTTTCGCAAATCTGCAATTCTTAACGGCTAAGCGACTCATTTACCACTATTTATCTAATTGTGATCCCTCGCCATTTGGGCTGCGACAGATTGTCGCGCCCAGCCGAGTTTTGATTGCGCTTCCCTATCCAGTAACAACAATACCCCCACAAAAATCATTAAAAACAATATGTAGGGGAATATCGTGCAGTATCAACCTATCAAATTAGCCGTTATTTTAGCGGGTGTGCTGGGCACCGCTGTACCTCAATTAGGCTGGTCTTCTGAGGCGAGCGATTGTGGTGAAGATAAAAAATGTAATGATTATCTGCGGGTATCTGGCGATGTGATGCGTCAGCCTGTTCATCTAGTGAGCGATCCTAAACAGAACCGTTTGCCATTGCCTGCCTATGATGGCTCGGGATTTTTACGTTCTATCCCCGGATTTAACATCACCCGCAAGGGCGGCTCCGGTGGCGATCCCATGTTTCGGGGGCTGGGCGGCTCGCGCTTAAACATAGTCGATGATGGTCAGCATGTGTATGGCGCGAGCAGTGGTTTTGGTACCTTGGCACTCAATGCTTCTTGGTCATATAACAAGGATTTATCCTTAATTTTGGGTGTCGAAAACCTGTTTGATACCGCCTATGCCGAGCATGTGAGTAAGGCGGGTACGGGGAACGATCTGCCTGGCAGTGAGGCCATGTTTAGGGTCAACGAGCCGGGCCGTAATCTCTGGGCTAAGTTGACCTATCAGTTCTAACTCGGCTTATTTGTACTATTGGCGCCCCGAGAGTCTTGCTGTCGGGGCGATGTTATTTTTAAGGCAAGCCAATGCCAAACTGCGACGTATCAAAGCTAAGGCCGCGGGAGGGACACTGCCTAAGGCCTATGTTAAACTTCCCCATCATTTTTCCCTGTTGATACTGTTGCATTGAACAATCTACCCATTCATTCCTTATTGCCATCCCTGCGCGATGCCTTTGCGAAACATGCGCAAGTGATCCTCGAAGCGCCAACGGGTGCGGGTAAATCGACCGCATTGCCCTTAGCCATGCTGGATTGGCCTGAGATTTCTGGGCGGATTTTAATGCTGGAACCCAGGCGTGTGGCTGCCCGTAGCGTGGCGCAATTTATTGCCAGTTGTCGGCAGCAGGCGGTAGGGCAAGAGGTAGGTTATCGCGTGCGCGGCGAGTCAAAGGTCAGTGGTGAAACTCGACTTGAGATTGTCACCGAAGGGATTTTAACTCGCATGATCCAGCAAGATCCTGAATTAACAGGCATCGAGATGATCATTTTCGACGAGATCCACGAGCGGCATTTGACCACAGATCTCGGTTTAGCCTTGGCGCTCGAAGTGCAAAGCTCGCTGCGGGATGACTTAAAAATCCTCGCCATGTCGGCAACCTTATCTGGCCTGACATTGGCCGAGTTGATGCCCGATGCCGCCCTGCTACAGAGTGAAGGGCGCAGTTTCCCGGTCGACATTCGATATCGTCCCGTTGCTGGGCAGCAGCATTGGCTCGATCATCTGAGCCGCGTTGTGCTCGATGCCGCGATATCCGTAGGCGATAAGGGGCCACAGGATATTTTAGTGTTTTTGCCCGGTAAAGCCGAAATCCTCCGAGTGGCGCAGTATCTAGAAGAGCGCCTCGATAGCAGTCACGTGGCGGTGTGCCCACTCTATGGCGAGCTATCGGCGCAGGAACAGGACAGGGCGATAAAGGCCGACAGCAGCAGGCGCAAAATTGTGCTCTCCACCAACGTGGCCGAGTCGAGCTTGACCATCGAGGGCATTGGCCTTGTTATCGACAGCGGTTATAAACGCCAAGCCAGTTTTAATCCTAAAACTGGGGTGACACGTTTAAGCCTTAAGCGCATCAGCCAAGCCTCGGCAACCCAGCGTGCTGGCCGTGCGGGGCGTTTGGCGGCGGGCGAGTGTATCCGTTTATGGGGCCAAGAGGAGCATCAGCGTCTGCTCAAGGCCGATGAACCCGAAATTAGCCAAGCCGACTTAGTCGCCATGGCCCATGACTGTGCCTACTGGGGCGCGAAATCCTTCAGCGACTTACTGTTATTGACTGCACCGCCCACGGTAAATGAGGCATTAGCTTGGCAACTGCTTCAGCGTTTAGGCATGGTCGATGAACACAACAAGCTGACTGCGCATGGCAAAGCGGCCTATGAGCTGGGGTGTCATCCGCGCCTCGCACATATGTTATTGGTGGCTAAATCTCGCGATGAACATCAACTGGCGGCCTTAGCCTGTTTACTGGCGGGGATTTTAGAGGCGCGGGGATTGCCACGCAAAGGCGCCGATATCATGAATTATTTGCACTTTGCCACCCAAGGCAGTGCGGGGCAGCAAGCCAAACAATGGCTTAAAAAGCTGGCGCTAGATAAGCAATTTACTCAGGCCGATTTAGTGGCCATCGCCTCCCATGCCCATCATCAGGATGCCGGTTTGCTGTTGGCGCTGGCTTATCCTGACCGGATTGCCAAATCCCGTGGCGTTGAGGGGTATCAATTGGCCAATGGAACGGGCGTGGTGCTTAGCGCCGAAGATGCCTTAGCGCAAACGCCTTGGTTGGTGGTGGCAGATTATCAAGAAACCGAAGGCAAGAATGCCGGGCGGATTTATCTCGCCAGTCCATTATTGCCAAGTCTGTTCGATGAGGAGTTGGCCGAGTTGGTGGAGCGTTATGACCAATGCGGCTGGGATGAAGCTAAAGGCCGCGCTGTGGCCGAGCGCCAAACCAAAGTCGGGCAGATTTTACTGAAATCAGAGGCTATTGCTAATCCGAATCGCGGCCAAATTGTGGCGGCATTACTGAGTTACATTCGCCAGCAGGGGTTACAAATCCTCAATTGGCACGATAACTTAGCGCAGTTTCAGGCTCGATTACAGTTAGCGCGCGATTTAGATCCGAATGCCGATTGGCCGGATATGAGCGACACCGCGCTGCTGGCAAACCTTGAAACATGGCTGGCGCCCTACCTTGAAAATGTGAATAATCTGCCGCAATTACAAAAACTCGATTGCTTTAGTTTGCTGGTAAACCAATTAACTTGGTCACAGCAACAGGCACTCGATGCGCTGCTGCCCACCTCATGGCCGTTAGCCACGGGCACCTTCGCGCCGATATTGTACGATGCCTCGGGGCGAGCCTTGCTGCGGGTACGTTTGCAGGAAACCTTTGGCATGGCAGACAGCCCGCTACTGGCTCAAGGTAAGCTTAAGGTGACGATGGAATTGCTGTCACCGGCGCAGCGCCCCTTGGCTCTAACAGCGGATCTCGCCAGTTTTTGGCAAGGGCCCTATGTGGAAGTGAAAAAAGAAATGCGTGGGCGTTATCCTAAACACCTGTGGCCGGACGACCCTGCCAATACGCAGCCCACAAAATTTACCAAGAAGAAAACCTTAGGTTTATCTCAGTCATAGCCTTTAGACTGCTTTGATTTACAACCTTGTGTTGTGCCTGTGACTGATGCCGTTAACGCATAAATGATGAAGTAGATATGACAACTAAGACGACAAAAAAAGCGAAAGCGAAGCGCAGCCGTGGCCTGTTTGGGCAAATTTGGTCGCTCACTTGGAAACTAGCCTTAATCGGCCTAGCCGTTGTGACCTTCTACAGTATTTACCTCGATCAAATTATTGCCCGCAAGTTTGAGGGGCAAAAATGGCACTTACCCGCGCAGGTATTTAGCCGCTCGATGGCCTTATATCCCGGCGCTGCCGTGAGTCATCCACAGTTAATGGCCGAACTCAAACTCTTAGGTTATCGCAAAGTCGCCAATCCCCGTGAGGTGGGTGAGTTCTCTGCATCCAGCACCAAAATCGAATTATGGCGTCGTCCCTTCTTACATCCTGAGGGCGATCAGGCCGAGCAGCGAGTGATGATTAGCTTCGACAGCGATGGGATCAGCTCGATTGCACGTATGTCAGATAAGCGCCAGTTGGCGGTATTCCATTTAGAACCCGTCTTGCTCGACCGCATTATTGCGGGTGACGGCGAAGACAGATTGTTTGTTCCCACAGAAGAAATGCCTAAGGCGATTGTAAAAGCCTTGCTGCTGGTGGAAGACCGCAGTTTTTACGAACATCACGGGGTTAATCCCTTCGCGATTCTGCGTGCCGCTTTTGTGAATATCAGTGCGGGTCGTACCGTACAGGGCGGCTCGACACTGACCCAGCAGTTGGCGAAAAACTTCTTCCTCTCGAGCGAGCGCTCTTTGCTGCGTAAAATTCGCGAAGCTTTAATGGCGGTGATTATCGATTTTCGTTACAGCAAGGAAGAAATCCTCGAGGCCTACCTCAACGAAGTGTATATGGGGCAAGATAAATCCCGCGCCGTGCATGGTATGGGGCTGGCTTCACAGTTCTATTTTGGTCGACCCATCGGCGAGCTAACCACGGCGCAGCAAGCGTTTTTAGTGGCGGCGATTAAGGGGCCTTCCTATTACAACCCATGGCGTTATCCTGAGCGCAGCCAAGAGCGTCGCGATTTAGTACTGCGTCTCTTGATGGAGTCGGGTGAGCTGAGCACTGCGCAATACAAGGTTGCGGTAGAGTCGCCACTAGGCTTGCGTAATCCCAATAAACCAGTGCATCAAAAATTACCTGCGTTCTATGCCTTGGTTAAACAAGAGCTTAACGAGCGTTATGGCGATGCGTTATTAAAGCAATCTGGGGTGAAGATTTACACCACACTCGATCCAATGGCGCAGGAAGCCGCCGAAATCGCCGTGACTCAAACCTTTAAGAGCTTAGATAAAGGCAATAAGTCGTTGCAGATTGGTATGGTCGTGACGGACAAATACACTGGCGGTATCGCAGCTATGGTGGGTGATAAGACGCCTGGCTTTGATGGCTATAACCGCGCGGTTGAGATCCGCAGACCCATAGGCTCGCTCATCAAACCATTTGTGTACGCCACCGCTTTGGCACCGAATAGCCAGTTTACCTTGGCTTCGCCACTTAAAGATCAGCCGATTACCCTAAAGAATGAGCAGGGCAAAACCTGGTCACCGCAGAACTTTGATAAGAAGTTTAGTGGACAAGTCTCGTTATTAACGGCGCTGAAAAAGTCGATGAACGTACCTACGGTGAACCTCGGGATTGCCGTGGGGGTGGATGCGGTGGCAACCACCTTGGCTAAGTCGGGCTGGCAAGAGCCGCTTAACGAATATCCGTCTATGCTACTGGGCGCCGTGAATGGCTCGCCCTTAATGGTAGCACAGGTTTATCAGACGCTGGCCGATTATGGTGCCTATCGCAAACTCACCACAGTGACGGCGGTGCTGGACAGTCACAATCAGCCGTTACCTGTGACCCGCTCACCGAAGGAGCAAGCTATTACGCCGGATACTGATTTCTTGGTGCAATATGCCATGCAGCAAGTGGTGCGCTCGGGGACTGCAACACGTTTAGGTAATGCCTTCCCAGGCGTTGCTCTGGCGGGTAAAACCGGTACCAGTAACGATAGCCGCGACTCTTGGTTCGCCGGTTTTGACGAGCGTAACGTCGCGGCGATTTGGGTCGGACGCGACGATAACGGCAAGACCAGCCTCTACGGTAGCAGTGGCGCCATGGCGGTGTATCAAGCCTTCTTGAAGGAGCGTCCACCGATTGGGCTACGCTCGATTCCGCCAACGGGCGTGATCCAAGGTTACTTTGACCGTGATACCGGTGAAGCTAAGGAGGCGGGATGCCGCAATACCGAGGCATTGCCAGCCCTTAGAGGTACCTATAATCCTGCGAAAAACTGCGGTGAGCCGTTGCAGTGGTGGCAGAAGATTTTAGGTCAGTAATACTTATTCTTGATAGGTAAAGCGATAACAGCGGTGCAGCAAAATGGCACCGCTGTCTTTTAAAAAGAGAGTACCAGATGTATAAAACCGCAGCCGCAGTGCATATCCTTGTTAAACACAAAGAGCAGGCGGAAGATATTATTAAGCAATTGAATAAAGGCGCGAATTTTGGCGCGTTAGCCAAGCGCTATTCCTCATGTCCGTCGGCGAAAAAGGGCGGCGATCTCGGTGAATTCAAGCGTGGGCAAATGGTGCCGCAGTTCGATAAAGTCGCCTTTTCCGGTGAGCTATTAGTGCCACATCTCGTTAAAACCAAGTTTGGTTGGCATGTAGTGAAGGTGTTGTATCGCACTTAATCAGGTTGCGTTGATTGAGTCAATAAGCTACTTATCGACGCATTAAGCTGCATCTCAACACCAATCTAAACGCTTATTTTCAAAAAATAGTTCACAGTGCGCGTATCCTGTGTTCTGACTGGATAAACGCGCATACGCACTAATAAGACGTTAGCTTCTGGTATGTATAAATGGATTTAAAACAAACAAATTTGCAGAGCATTCTCGACAGGCTCTATAAGACTGCGTTGACATTTCTCCTCCCACAATTAGGATTACTCACCATCGTTGGTTCAAAAAGTGACCAATATACTTTTTTGCTGATGTTTATTGTTTTTCTAGCTTTGAATATTCTCATTCCCGTATGGTTACTTATCTTCAACACTGGGAATTCAAAAATTGATTCATTTTCAATCACAATAGACGACCAGAAAATTCTTGTTTCGACCTATGAAGAAGTCCAGAAGATAGATAAAGCTTCATATTGTGGCTATAAAGTTACCTCGCAGTATCCAAAGCAAATACAGCTATTAGAGGCTAACGGCGAACATATAGAGTTTAGTTACTACGCGTTAAATAAAGAGCAAAGGAACCGCTTGTTTGATTATTTGGGACCAGCGAAAAGCTAACAATCTGATCTAGTCGCTCCCTTCGAACGCAGGGACAAAATATGGGGCCGCTTGGCGAATACGGCTCATATTCTTACCCCTAAGTGTGGATGTTATCCATAAAAGTCTAAAGCTAAAGCCAACGACTTAGAGTAAAAACTAACGCGTTTTTACCCCAAAGCGAGATAAGTTTGTCGTCAAGTGTTTAGGATGAATTGCCATTGTTTCCCCAGTGACACGCCGCCCCTCTATTTAACAAAAAGTGTCCCTATAGGCTCGACGGCGACATCTGCTACACATGGAAGTGTAAATGCCGCGTTCACATGGATGTGAAAGAGCGGCCATGTCGCCAACGGTCACTGTTGCAACAATGGCAATTTTGACGGCCATTGCACTGTCCATTTGGCAAAAAAGCTAACGCCCCATTCCTTGTTTCGGCTTTCTAGCTCAACCGAAAACTCCCACACCTGCTGCCATATATATTCTTATCTATTTGCCTATATTTGGCCTTACCAGAAATCGGCTAACAATGTATGGGTATACAGTCGTATTTAAATTTAGGTGTTTTGGTATGATTTTGAGGCAAAATCAGTGCGCACTAATTCCATCCGCAATAAATAAAACGCTATAAAATCAGGTGAATATAGTAACTGAATTTTAGTTAATAGGTTTGGAAAACGCGCATGCGCGTTTTTCCAGATGGTGTATTTGGCAGAAAGCTGATAAGTTCTTTGCATACAGATAGTTAACCGTGCGCGTTTTCACTGGTCCAACGAGGTAAACGCGCATGCGCACGAATAAAATGTTAAGTGTCTATGCGAACAGTGCACGAAATAAAGTTAATGCTATACGCCCAAAGTGCGCTGCTTGGTGAGGTGGCACCATCGTTTAGGGCAGTCTCTTTCGAGCTATCTCCTGATGGTGAAGATTTGGTCGCACGCTTTATTTTTGATGGAAAACCAAGCGATGATGCTAAAGAAGTTGCGAGCGTTGTACTGACTAATCTGTTCTCAAATTACTCCAAGAATCATCGGAGTTATAAGGAAGAAATGTTAGCCGTTCCGTATCCTGAAGAAATGGAGCATCTATCTTTGTTAGTGTACTTACGGAATGAGGACGACTGGAATTCATGGTCAAGGTTATACAAAAACACTTAACAAACAAAGGCAAAGCGACGCGTGCCGCGCGCTTGCTTTGAACGTTAGATGCTTCTCGGAGAAAATTAGATGAACCTTGCTTCCCTAGAAGAGCGATTAGCAGACTATGGCTCACAGGGCTATTTTTTGCTGGAGGCATTCGTTCTTCAGCTATTGAAGGTTGAGGCTGAAAGTAATGGTCAGGTCGTCTTTACCGATCAGAGTTCGCCCCATTCGCCAATGGATGCCTATGCCCCAAAAGGCTTTGGCCAAATACAACACCCATTGTCAATTGAAGTTACACGAACGCTTACTCCTAAGAAGCTTGAGTCGATTCTTAAAACTCACTTCAATTACCGACGGAGTGAAGAGGAAGGCATTTTAATTGTTGCACTGCGTCAATTGGCGAAGGAAAGCGATTATGTCAAGCACTTAACACAGAAAGCAGCAGGTCGCCTAATTATTTGGGGCGAAAGTGAACTTGAGCAACTTATCGAAAAACACAGTCAGGCGGCTGACAAGCTCGCTAGCAAACTCTTTTCACTTAGATTACAAATGGCTGTATCCCGCAACCCAGAAGACTGGAAAGAAAAGAGGGATCAAGTTGTTTTGGAAGTAAGTGAAAGCTACCGCTCAGGAAGATTCTCGCTTGTCCTCGGTGCAGGTGTTTCAAGCAGCGCAGGCTTGCCCGACTGGGACACACTTCTGAACTCCCTCTTCGTATCCATGCTCACTGACGAAGATCTTAGTGACAAATCACATGATAACGAACATGTTGCAAGCATCGTCAAGCGCCTAAGACAAATTGATGGCCCTTCGGCTTTAATGCTGGCGAGATATATAAGGAAAGGGCTTTCCGCAGGCTCTGAGAAAGAGCAAAAAGAATTTATACAAGCAGTTACGACTCGACTCTATTCATTACGAAACAAACAATACTCACTCAGTTCGCCACTAATTAAAGAGATCGCAAGCCTTTGCACCCCGACCCGGACAGGAGCCAAGGTTAGATCTGTAATAACATACAACTTTGACGATCTTATGGAGCGAGAGTTAGAAGCTAGGAATCTCTCAATAAGAAGCATTTTTGAAGAAGTTGAGCTGGCAGCACCTGAAGAATTACCTATCTATCATGTACATGGATTTCTTCCAGAAAACCGCACCAACTACTCCAACCTTGATCGAACAACGCTTGTTTTTTCTGAAGAAGGTTACCACCAAATATATAGTGAAGCCTACCACTGGTCCAACTTAGTCCAACTAGCAAGTCTAAAGGAAACAACTTGCCTAATGGTGGGGCTGTCATTGACCGATCCTAACCTAAGAAGGCTTCTCGAAATCGCAGCAAAGTCAACTGATCGACCTAAACATTTTGCATTCCTACCACGAGTGAGCTTGGAAAAGTTCACTAAAGATGATGGGAAAAATGTTGTTCGTGCGCCGACTGGAGTTTCAAAAAGATTTCTGGATAGACACCATAGTCTCAATGAAGAAGTAATGCGTGAATTGGGCGTTAATGTAATTTGGTATGAATCTTATGATGAGATACCTAAGATACTCCACAGCATTGGGAAAGGCATCTAACAAATGGTTCAAATCACTCGCTCCGCTCGCTGGGACGGGCTAAAGCCCGCCCCTTAACCAAACGTTAAGAGCCCGCGTTAATAGGAAACTATGAGCACAAAAATCAACCTCACATTAGTTGTCTATGGACTGGCTTTATTCTCAGGGATTTCTTATCTCTGGGGATTTTGGATTAAGTACGACATCAATATACTTTCCTACGTAGCTCTAACTGAGATAGTGAAAGCTTCTGTTTATCCAGCTCTCCCAGCCATAGGTATCCTTGCGGCTTACTCTGCAATGGATGGGGTTAACTCAATGTCAAAAAAACAACATGATGAGTACATGGAAGCTGGTGGTTTCTTTAAAGGTTTCACCTATTTCTTTAAGTTTTACTGCGTTTCAATGATTCTTCTAGGCTTAGGTAGCTCGGCATATACCGCAATAACCGAGACAGGGTACATGCGCTTAAGGGGTCTTTATCCATTAGTATCTCTAATCCTGTTTTTATACATTATCTTCAGCAATAAGTATTTACTAAGCATACCTGTAAACTTAAGGGTTTTTGTTGTTTCGATATTTTGTTTCTTGCCTACTGCATCATTCAGTAAAGGGTATTCAAATGGTGAGGTGGCAATGGACCATGATGCGCCAGGTTACTATGTGGTTAGCAGTGGTTACTGCTCATCCACCGAGAAAGAGAAATTTCGGTACATTGGTGTGTTAGGCAGTAGGCTATTTAGCCTATCCTCAAAGGATAATAGTATCTGTATTTCAAAATCCGAAGACTTTAAATTGGTAAGGTACAACGAACCAGCTCTTAACAAACAGCTCAACGAGGACGCAGCAAAAAGCGCTGCGCCTGTTAGCTGAGCGTTATCTCCATAGAAATTTTAATCCGAAACTGAAAAGTTAGAGCAAAGGAGCTATCACGCTTTTGTCCCAAAGCATGCTTCGTATTTCTTTAAAACTTACAGACTACGCTAATGCTAAACAGGTGAGCCATGGTGATTAGCGAGACGACCGTCCGCCCCATGGACGGGGCGGTCGAGCATCCAAGGAAGGACTTGCTGCGTGTCGTTGAGCAAATACCATGGATCGCCGTTAATAAGGTCTGCATTCAATAACTAAGCAATGATATAAGTCTTTCAATATTTAACACTCTTCTGTCCACAAACGAGTTACTAATGTTCCTTCAAAACAAACAGGCGACATCGATGCCAAACAGGAGAACCATGGTGATTAGCGAGACGACAGTCCACCTCAAGGCTGCTTCTGGCAGCCATGCTATCGTAGCCTTTAAGATACTATCCGACGCATTAAAAACGCAGCCAAAGTAGCAACAATGGGTGATATTTTACGGGTTATGATTTGCTTATTCGATGTGCGGCGATGATGTGCCGTGAAATCACAGGGAGGCGCGATGAGCTTTAACTTTGATACCTACCGTTTTAATACCGAAGATGCGATTCAAGTCTGTGTCGGCGCCTTTGCGCTTGCCGTGCCTATTGGGTTTTCGGAGGAGGCATGGCAACTCGGGGAGACCTTGCCGCTACTGAATCTGCTGATGTTATTGAGTTTGTCGCTGCTGTTTCTAGGGGTATTTACTTACCAGAGTGTGTTCCAACAAAACATTCGTCACCGCCTGCCGGTATTTATTTTTCGGATTGTTATGGCCTATCTGATTAGTGCCTGTGTGGTGAGTTTGGTGCTCCTTTGCCTCGATAAGCTGCCCTTTATTGATGACCCTTTGACCTCCATTAAGCGGATTATCGTGATTACTATGCCGGCTTCTATGGGGGCGATTGTGGTGGATAGTTTCGATAAGGAATAGCGTGGACTTGATAAAGAGCCGCTCAACTGCTTAGTGACAACTCATGACTTTTGTCACTGGTGCATTTAGGTTATGTTGCACATACTGGATTAAGAGATAAATTCGAAAAGGACCCGTTATGAACGCAGCAACGCTTGCATTACTTATCCCTATTTTTGCCATTGTCGGCGGATATACAGTCGCGATTATGAAGATCCGCGAGCGCGGCAATTCGGTCAGTACTAAGCTTCAGGCCGAAAACCAACTGTTACGAATTGAGCTTGATAAGCTGCGCGAGCGGGTTGAGGTGTTAGAACAACTGGTGACCGACGAGAGTTTTCAGTTAAAGCGCGAATTTAAGCGAGTTTAGTCGCAGTGATTGCAGACAGATGATTTACAAGGGCAAACTGGGTTTGCCCTTGTTCGTTTTACGAGGGATTAAAATTTATAGCTGTAACCGAGTGTGATCGTTTGAGGTTTTCCGGCAAAAATAGAGCCGTGTACTCGCGTCGTCATATAGGTTTCATCTAAGAGGTTGTCTACGGTTAAGTACACTTCCTGACTGTGGGTGACAAAGTAACGCGCCGACAAGTCCACTAAGGTTTTGGCCTCAATCACTTCATCTGCGGGAATGGCGCCTGCACCTGCTTTTGTTCGCATCTCATCGGTATAACGTGCCGCCACTGTGATTTGCCAGTCTTGCGATTGCACACCTGCTGAAATATACAATTGGTTTTCAGGTAGATAGGTTAATTGGTAACCCGCTTCAACCTTATCCCAAGTTTCAAACTCAGATTCGAAACTATTGCCAAACTCGGCATCCGTGTAGGTGTAGGCGAGTTTGACTGGAAAACTCATCGCTCCGGCGCGATTAAACTCGTGGGCGAGGCTGAGTTCGAGGCCTTTGACTTCTACTTCGCCTGCGTTGTACTGATTGTCGAGTTTAGTGTCATCACAACCTTGCGCCGCCGTGCAGTTGCCGTGCATGTTACTGTAATCGCTATAGAAACCGATTAACTCTGCATTAAATGCATCTTGATGGTAGCGAACGCCAGCCTCATAGTTCCAGCTTTGTTCTTCTTGTCCCTTAGCATTGCCGGGCGCGGCGGGCGAGAAGCCTTTTTGTACTCCAGCCAGAAGTAATACTTGCTCATTAATCTGGTAAGTTGCTGATAACGAAGGCAGCAGCGCATTGAACTGGCTTTCAACCTGTTTATCGGGATTTCCCTCGCGGCCCGGATTCTTCTTACCCCAATCGCGGCGTTGGGTTTCGACATCTTCCCAGCGCAGGCCGGCGGTAATGGTGAGCGCGTCTAGGCTGATTTTATCTTGTACATAGGCCGCAAATGCCGTGGCGCTATCGACACGGTTAGAGTCGGTGCCCGGGACACCACTCTTAGTGCGTAACATGACACTGTTGGCGTCCATTGCATAACTGTCGGCCCATTGGTATCTGTCCATTTCATCTTCATGGTAACGAAGACCAAAGGCGAGGTCGTGATCCCCGAGTAACCAATTGAGTTCCGTTTGTATCCCTTGGGCGAGGTAACTGCGATTATTGGCTTTGACATTGACCTCAAGCTCAGAGAGCAGACCCGCATCAAAGTCGGCAGCATTTTGGATCCCTTTGCCACTTAATGATTCACCACCAACCTTGTCGGCCTTATACCAATTTCGATGAAAATCATTGTAATAGCCAATGCTGCTAAGGCTTAGCGTGTCGCTAAAATCGATAATATGGTTGAGCTGTACTTGCTTATGCTCTGTGGTCATCTGATCTTTTTGCGAGGCCGAATAGCGACTATAGGGCGAGGCCTGATAATCCGCATCGGTTAGACCCATATAGGTTTCGTTAGAGGTCTCATCGGCAAATTTCAATTTGAGTTCAAGGGATTGCTGGTATGTGGCCGTGCGGTCGGTGTTAACTCTGACCTTGGCTAAGGCATCATTTTTAGTAAAGCCAGTGTCGCCGCCGACCGTGTTTATCTCCCTAAATCCATCGGCTTGATAGCGATAAATCTCGGCCACAGCGCCAATGCGCTCGCCTTGTCCGCCCGCATAGGTGTGTAATTTACCGAAGCCATCTTGGCCTAAGGCCAGATCAATTTTGCCGGCTAATGCCTCTTGAGGAATTTGCCGAGACAGCATGTTAATCACCCCTCCCGTGGTGCGGGGGCCATATTTTACCGTTGAGCTTCCCTTAAGGATTTCAACCGATTGCATTCTGCCTGAGGAGGGAAGTAGTAAGCCGCTGGGGAGGCATAGGGGGCGGGAGCTGCGAGAACACCATCTTCCATCACGGTAATCTTTTCAGAACGATTTTGCCCCGTGCCACGCATACCAATGTTCGGGCGCAGACCATAACCATCTTCTTCTTGAATATAAACGCCGGGCACAGAGGCCAAGGTGCGCATAATATCGGAATATTTAAAGGTTTCTAATTCGGCTTCGGTAATTTGATGGGCGCTACCTGGGGTGGTATCGAGGGGATTTTTACTGCCGAAAATACTGATCTGTTCTATTTTTGCGGGGGCTTGGGTGGGCGAATTGGCTTGGGCATTGAAGGCGGTAGTTAATGCGCAGGCCAATAAGCTAAGGCGCATTGGGCTAAGTTGGGTCATTGGGCTCTCCGAATCGGACATGGTGCTTGTCTTTATTTTTTTTGCAAACAGGAATTGTTCTCGTTTGCGGCCGCGGAGCTTAGTTTTGTTAACTTAAAACCAACTTAAAATTCTTTATCTTTACAAATGTAAGTCAGATGTTACTTTGTTCGTTACCCTAAGAGGATAAGTCATCGGGTGAGTGAAATGCCGAAACTGAGGTAGACTCGTTGCACCTTTGTTATTCGCCCAATATTGAGCCAGTTAAGATCGAGTTTATATGTTCCTATCGCCGTATTTTTCTAAGCAAAATCAATCAATTTCTGTTTCTGCACAACAAGCCAGTGACTTCGCCAAGAAAATCGCCCAAGACTTTAACCCTATCCACGATGTGGGTGCTAAGCGCTTTTGTGTGCCCGGCGACTTGCTGTTTGCCCTCGTCTTAACCCAGTACGGTTTAAGCCAGAACATGAAGTTTACCTTTGCTGGCATGGTCGGTGATGGCGTCGAGCTGCAATTTCCCGAGCAGGTGAGTGACAGTTTTTCGATTTGCGATAACCGCGAGAAAACCTATTTGCAGGTGAGTCGTCAGGGCGATGTGAGTCGTTGCGACGCGCAAACCGAATCCTTTATTCGCAACTATGTGGCGTTTTCGGGACACAATTTTATCGATATCTTGGTGCCTTTGATGAAACAGCATCAAGTGATGATTAACCCCGAGCGTCCCTTAGTGATCTACGAGAGCATGTCATTCGACTTAACCAGCCTCGATTTTGTGGAAGTGAAGTTATCGCTTGTACAACAAGAGCTTAAAATTGATGGTAAGCGTGGCGATGTGACGCTGCACTTTGAACTGCATAGCGGCGATACCCTCGTTGGCACAGGGATTAAAACCTTAGTCATGAGTGGCCTGCGCCCCTACGAAGAGACGCAAATGCAACAAATGTGTGCCGCCTATGAAGGGCGCAAAACCGATTTTTAAGCGGTATTTTGAGCCAGACCTGTTTCGAGTAAGACCTGTTTTAAGTAAGACTTGAGTGATTTGGTAAGTAAGGCGCCGAGGGAAAACCAAGGCGCCGATAACGGCTAAGACTCAATTCAAACCATTTGGGATTACAATTGCTTTAAAGCCTATTATCCCAAGGGTTTAGCTGGCTCTCTAACTTAACCTTCTAACCGCTTAAGCCTGCGAACCTCGCTTTCTTTCGCAGTTTTCCCACTTCAATTATTCGCTCAGCCATGCAATTTAGCCTTTAGCTTAAGCGTCACGCTTATCCCTTAACGCTTGGTCAGAATGGGTTAATCAATAGAAAGTTGCGAGACTGTCTCGGCGACATTCTCCGCGCCGGTGCGAATATCGCCCATCACGGCGGTGACTTCCGCTAATTGCTGTTTGCCTTCCTCGGCGATGCGCTCAACCTCATTCATCATGCTGGTGGCACTGGCCGTCAGTTGGCTGTTCTTATCGACCACAGCGGCGATTTCGCCGGTCGATTTACTGGTTCTCGCCGCTAATTGGCGCACCTCATCGGCCACTACGGCAAAGCCTCGGCCTTGTTCGCCCGCGCGGGCAGCTTCGATGGCGGCGTTGAGGGCCAGTAGATTGGTTTGATCGGCAATGGCACTGATTGTTGCCACAATTGCTTGAATACTTTGAGATTGCTCGTTGAGTTTCAACATAGACTCTGTGGTTTTATGGGTCTGCGCCGCAATCGCGTTTGAGGTGTTTACCGTCGCATCGAGTAACTGCACGCCGCGGTTAGCCTGTTCAACCGTGCTCTGCGAGGTGGCATGGGCGATATTGGCCGCATCCCGAATCGCATGGCTCTTGATAATTCTCTGGGTTATGTCGCTGGCAAACTTGATTACCTTTACCACTTTGCCGTGATCATCCATCACAGGGTTGTAGACGGCCTCAAGCCAAATCGAATCCCCATAGGCATTTTTACGTTGGAATAGGCCTTTCTTGTATTGCCCACGTCGCAGGTCATCCCAAAAATGGGGATTATCCTGATAGAAGTTATCGAAGCAGAACAGGCGGTGATGCTTGCCTTGGAGTTGCTCCTTGCTATATCCCATGGTTCTGAGGAAGTTAGCATTGGCATTGAGGATATTGCCCTCGGGGCTGAACTCGATGATCGCCTGGGATTTTTGCAGGGCGCTAAACAGCGCCGCCTGAGCATCTAGCTGATATTTATCCTCGGTGATCACCGCCGCAGTTTTCATGATCTTAGTGATTTTGCCATCCAGCTTGATGGGGAAATAGGTCGCCCTGAGCCAGATCTCTTGACCATTCTTGTGTACGCGGGGGAATTTGCCTTCCTTCGCCTGTCCTTGCTTTAATTCGCGCCAAAACTGTTGATATTCCGAGGTATTTACATAGTATTCGGCGCAAAATAATTTATGGTGTTTACCGACAATCTCGTCCAGTGAGTAGCCTACAGCCTTCAAAAACAGGGGATTGGCATCGAGGATGATGCCATCGGGGGTAAACTCAATCGTCGCGATACTCGCCTTGATTGAATCGACAACGGCCTCGGCTTCCCTGCGTTTGGTTTCGCTTTCTGCGAGGTCTTTACGTAGTGAAGAATTAAACACTGAATACTCCTGATGAGTGGGTTAACTCAAAGACGGCGTTAATAGCCTAAGCTGAGCAATAGGCACATAGCATTAGGCTCTTAGCGTTCGGCATAGTGCAATATAGTGTAACTATAGCCATGATTTTACTCGTAAGAGGTATTTCAACGAAACTTAATGCTGTGAGATAGATACCAATTATCGTCAAAATAAGATCACGCTGAGGATAAAAAAGAACGGCATGTGTCGCGCTTCAAAGACCGGTTATTTATCCAAGGCGCCGCTGCAAGCGCCTTGGATGGCGAGCCTAGGTTAAGCGATTTTCTCTATCTTGGCGGGCAGTCCTTGCCGCGCCGATGCACCGCTGGCCCAGTCCACCAGCGGATAGCGCCCATGGCGGCTTGGGTCGAACAGATTCAAGTCGTTCATATTGACTCCGACGCGGATCAGCGGATTGGCGGCAATCTTTTTATCATCGATGACTATGTCCCGCGCGCCTAACTCCTTATGGCCATAACCGTGCTCGATGGCAATGCAGTCGGGATGCACGCCCGCCACACATTCCACCAAGGCCACCACACTGCCATTTGGCGTGCTGATCTTGACCGTATCTCCGGTCTTGATGCCAAGGCGTGCGGCGGTTTGCTCATTGATGCGCACCGGATTATTGGGGTGCACTTGGCGCAAACGATCCGAACCTATGCTCATCGAACTCATGGTATGCGACTTATAACTGCTGATCAGCAGCGGCCACTGTGACTTATTGAATGCTTGCTCCAAGGGTGTGCCGTTGGCGAGCGCAGGATGATAACGCCGTGGACAGCCGCTCATATATTCACCGCTTAAGCTATTGCGCCGACTGCCGACCTCTGGGTTCCACAGCATTAAAGGTTTTGGCCAAACCTTGCTGGGGTTGCCCGCCTCATCGCGTCCCGCGCTGATATTCTCAAAGCGGCCGCCACGGGCAAATAAGTAACTGACTTTTTTGACCTCTTCGGGTTTGAGTCTGGCATTGAGTTCCGCTTGAATGCGCCCAACACCACTGAAGTACATATCTTCGGCATTGATATCGGCAACGGGTTTTCCAAGGTAGGCCACGTTCGCCGCGCCGTAGAGCGAGAAATCGGCCGCGCGGATCAGGGGATGCAAACTGCCATCTGCGGCCTTGACCACATTGGCGCCAAAGCCGGGCAGATTGAGCTTTATCGCCACTTGGCTAAGGAAGGATTCCATACAAATCACATCGCCATCGGCGGTTTTGGCGACCCTCGGCTCGACAATCGGCCAGCGCCCGGTGGCTTCTTTAGTGAGCGTGCCGTGCCACGCGGCGCTCCAGCCCCAAGATTCATAGGTTAAAGTGTCGGGCACTATGTAGTCCGACAGCGCCGAGGTCTCATTGATAAAGCTGTCGATGCTGATAAATAGCGGCAATACTTTGGGGTCTTTTAATTGTGCACCAATAGCTTCGCCGAGACCCGCCTGACCATAAATCGGGTTACCCATATGGTTGATCCACGCCTTGAGTTGATAGGGATAACCGTGCACCGCCGCAGTCAAATGCTCACCGAGCAGGGGCGATGAGATGGGGAACCAAGGCTCCTTTGACGGATAGGGCGACTCACCCGCCTCGACTTTACGGCGGTATTCAGAGGTTTTCTCGTAGGGGAACTTAGAGCGGGAAAGGAATACGCCCTTAGGTTCGACCATGCCGTCAAACTCCTGCAAATTGTACCTTGGGCCAGCCCCAAAGGCGGGGAAAGTACCGCCCTTAGCCATTGCGCCGCCCTTAAGATTTAGGTTACCAATCATGGCGTTAAGCATCATGATCGCCCATGCGCTGTAAAAACCGTTGGCGCTCATAGTGCCGCCGTGGGAAATCACCGCCGCCTTAGTGCCGTGATCCGTGAATTTGTGGGCGAGGGCGGCAATTTGCGCCTCGCTAATATCGCACTCCTTGGCATAGTCCGCCATCTCGACGCTGCGCGCGGCTTCACTGAGCAGTTGAAAACTCGATTTCACCCTCAGATCGCCCTTTGGCGTATTCACGCTTTGCTCCACCTCAAGTTGCGCCTTGGCGCATTGTCCGGCGGGTAGGATCTGCCCAGTAGCGGCATCGACAACCAGAGGTGAGTCTTGCTCGCCGTAAGCTTTACCTTCGAAGGGCAGGCCGAGATCACTGGCATACAAATATTGGCCGTATCTGGGGTGATTTGGCGTGCTGATGATTAAGAAGCTGGCATTACTAAAGCCTCGATAACCCGCAGCTTTCGCCGCCTCGACATTGGGCGCGGTTAAAAATGCACTGGCATAGCGCTGGTTATCGATAATCCAGCGCAGCATGCCCATGGCAAGGGCGGAGTCGGTTGCGGGGCGAATGGGCAGCCAAGTATTGTTACCCGCGCAGGGTTGGTTCGAGGTGTTGGGCAACATGGGCGACACCACCACATAACTGAATTCTCGCCCATCGACCCGAGCGTTGGCCAACTGCCGCGCTTGGCGTTTAAAAGGATTGCCCGATTGCTGCGGCGAGGTACCGATAAACAGCAGAAACTCGCTATTGTCCCAATCGGGTTTAAGGTGAGCGTATTTCTTTAAATCGTCGAGCAGGGCACCCGCACCTGCGCGATAGGTAAAGCCGCAATAGGCGCCGTGGTTGGCAAAATTTCGTGTACCGAAACTATTGAAGGTAAAGCGTTTAATGATGACATCGCGGCCCTCATCCGAAGCGTTCGACACCAATAGCTGGTTAGCCTTGGGGCCATATTCAGGATTATTGGCATCGAGTGGTGTGCTGATATCGCGAATGGCTCTTAAGCCTTCGACTTGGCCTTCGCCAAATAAGTCACCGCCATCGACGACCTCGGTCAGCAGTTGCTCGAAACTGATGCTTTGCCATTGACCACTACCACGCGGCCCGACCCGTTTAAGGCATTGGGTGACGCGATAGGGACTATCTAATTGTTCTAACATGGCATTACCACGAGCGCAGGCGGTTGAGCGTCCCTGTAAGCCCTGCTCCTGATAGGCACTCAAGCCCACAAAGGCGGTTTTGATCGGCGTATCGAAGTCGATATGTTCCCGCGCCGAGAGCGGATGATAGGGATTGCCGCTGATGCGGAGGATCTTATCGGTCTTATTATCGATACGGGCGCGCACGCCACACTTGGTCCAACAGCCGAGACACATGGTATTGGCGATGCGTTGCTCATCGTTGCCAATCAGCTGGCCTGAGGTTAAATCCACTTTATATTCAGGGGCTAGCGAATTGCCATGGATGGGATCTTGGGTGGTCTTGCCCGAACTGCCATTCACCACCCCCTTGCCCATTTGCGCTAAGGTATGGCTGTAACCTGCGGCAAATAATCCCACGCCACCCGTCACAGCTGCGCCTTTGATAAAACGACGTTTACTCTTATCCATTACGGACTCCTTAATGCGGTAACTTTTCTTAATGCCAATGCTCTTAATTAAAGTGCTGTGGCTCACAAGGCCTGACGGGCAGAGTTGGGGTGATAGCGAATAAATTCAGACACTAGTACCATCAGTGCGAGCCAGAGGCCGAAGGTGCCAGCGATACCCAATAGGCCCTCTGGCCCCCATGGCAATTGATAGAAATAAGTGCCCGCGCCGTATTTAGGGTCAGTTTGCGCTTGGATAAGTACAATCCAGCGAAATCCCCATGCCAGATGCACCGCCGTTAAACTGACGACTAACATCAATACCGAGGGGAGGCGGCGTACTGCCAATACCAATGCTAGCAAAGCGAGGGTGACCAATACCCAGATGGCGGCGAGTTGCCAGCTTGGGCTGGTGTCTAATAACAGCGCCGCTTCGTGCGCCGAACCTTTATCGAATAAGGCCCAGCCGATAAGACACAGGGTGAAGAGACCAAAGCTTGCCCTGACCCATTGCAGCAACCTGTCTTGGGTGCTGGCTTGATAACCGTGCAAAACACGATTGAGCAGGGCGAGAGTGCCGCAGGCGGCGAGTAGGGCACTGGTCGCCATCAATGGGGGTAACCAATAGGTGTGCCAGAGCGGCCGTGCTTTGATCGCCATGGTTTCCATTCCGGTATAAAGCGCGATACTGCAGGCGCTTAGGCTAGCAATCAGTGCGATTGGCTTGATCCATTTATCACTATCCCAGTCTCCTAGGCGGATAAGTTGGGCAATACGCCTTACCCAATCTTGGGACGATTCCCCTGGTGTCGAGGCTTTAGTTGGCAAGTATTGGCGCAGTAACAGCCAAGCAAACACTAGACTCGTGCCCGAAAATAGCGGCAGTAAAAAGGCGCCGTACCACATCCACGAATGCGGTCTGATTTGGGCATAGAAATGCCATGCCCGCAGCGGTTGGTGCAGGTCAGCAAGCAGCGCAATCGGGGCGACTATGCCAGCGGTAAGCATCAAACAGGCGCAGAGTTTGAGCAGTCTGGCATCGGTTTGTTTCGCACTAAATAAATGAATGGTCGCCACCCACACACTGGCGTAGGCCAAACCCATTAAAAAGAAGTATTGCACTGCCCATGGCAGCCAAGTGATGGCGATATCTGGAGTAAAGATTTCTTTAATGACCATGGTGGATCTCCTCGCCAGAGTCTGTCAGTAGGGTGCGAACGGGGGCTTGGCCGTTAATGCGATCTTCAAAGGCGCTGTTCATGCCGATGTAAAACACTCTAGGTGCTGTATTGGCATCGGGCTTGAGCACCTTGATATCCGCTTGATTAGCCTTGAGTAACTGGCTTATGTGGCTGTGAGGATCGTTTAGATCGCCAATCACCCTTGCTTCGCCGACACAGGTTTCGACACAGGCGGGTAAGAGTCCAGCTTCGAGCCTGTGTGCGCAGAAGGTGCATTTATCGGCTGTGTTGGTCTCATGGTTGATAAAGCGCGCATCGTAGGGGCAAGCTTGTACACAATAGCCACAACCGACGCACCATTCGTTGTTGACGACCACAATGCCATCTGGGCGTTGGAAGGTGGCACCCGTGGGGCAAATTGGGATGCAAGGCGGGTTTTCACAGTGATTACACAGTCTTGGCAACATCAAAAATGCGGGCGGCGTAGCAGAATCCTGTTGCGACACTTCGTATTGCTGCACTGTGGTACGAAATTGCCCCAAGGGTGGCAGGTTTTCGAAGGTGCACGCCACGGTACAGGCCTGACAGCCGACGCAGCGGCGCAGATCAATCACCATGCCGTAGCGTTTACTCGTAGTTGCAGTTTGAGCCGGTTGGGCTTGCACTTGCACGACGGGAATGAGCGCGGCGCCGACGCTCACACTGGCCATTTTTCCGAGAAACTGACGTTTACTCTTGTCCATAGGGATTTCCTTCACTCTTACAGAAAGCTCACTTCATGCCCGTAGATATCAGCGGCTGAGACTAAGGGCTGGGTTTAAGGGCATTCTGGTAAAGTGAAGGGGGGATAACTATAGTGGTTTTCCACATAGCGGCAGAGGGTTTGATCTAGCGCAACAAATATTCGCTACAATAGCGCATTCTGCTGTGATTGTTTTTTGTAAGTTATGGGGACGAAGTATTGTACAGGACGTTATTTTGCATACTCCAAACAGCGATGAGCGTTGGCTTTTGTGCTGCGCGATGGCCTAGTAATACGCTTATCATCTTATTGATATTATTAGTGTGTAGCCCTGCTGCCATGTCAAGCACGGGCGTGAATCCTGCCGCAGTTAACGTGCTTGGGGGGCAAGAGTCCACCACAGAATCATCAACATCCCTTACCTTAGCCGCCCTCGATGCAAATAACGCTTTGGTTAGCGACAGTCTTTCGACTTTGTCTGCAGAGGCGGGTTATCAAGTGGTCGATGTAGGCGTATTGGCCATTCGGGGCTATAAGAGCACAGTCAATCGTTGGCAACCTTTGATGGGCTGGCTAGAGTCGCAAATACCTAATAGTTACTTTAGATTGCATCCTTTAAGCATTGAAGAATTAGCCAAAGGCGTTGAAACCGAAGCGTTGGACTTTGTTATCACTAACCCTGGGCAGTCGGTGATGTTGGCGCGGCAATTTTCCCTGTCTTGGCTCGCTACCCTTCGAAGCCCAATCAATAATGGCGCCGCGATGCAAGTGGGGTCTGCGCTGGTGGTCAGAGCCGATTCACCCTATCAGACCTTACAGGATCTTAAGGGCAAGCGCCTTGGAATTGTCTCCAAAAATGCCTTTGGTGGTTATCTTACTTTAGTTTATGAGGCACAGCTTAAGGGCATAGAATTACCTGGTTTTGTGGGGGAGATTATTCCCTTAGGTTTTCCACTCGATAACCTTATTTATCAGCTCGGCGCGACAGATAAGCCAAGCGATAAATCCCCAAGTTTAGATGCAGCGGTCGTGCCTGTATGTCAGCTTGAGCAAATGCAGGCTGAAGGTTTGATCAAGCTGCAAAATTATCGGGTGCTCGATAATCAGGCGCCAGCGGGGTTTCATTGCCAAGTCTCGAGTCGGTTATACCCCAACTGGTCTATGGCTAAAACCAACCGTGCGACTCAATCGCTCGCGAAACAGGTGACTCAAGCCCTGTTTGCCCTACCCGAAGACAGTCCCGCTGCTAAAGCCGCCGAATCTGCGGGTTGGACCACGGCTGTGAGTCAATTGGCGATAGATCAACTCCTTAAAGATCTCGATATGCATCCCCTGCAAACGCCTTGGTGGCAGCGGGCGTGGCAATGGGTAAAACTGCATCAACATTGGGCATGGTTTGTGTTAACCATATTGGTATTGCTCAATGTGTACCATTTCTGGCTCGAATATCGTTTTAGTCGCCGCGGCCATGAGTTGATAAACACCCAGAGGCAACTCAGTGAAAACCGCGTTCTATTGGAGCACGCCCAGCGGATTGCGATTGCGGGGGAGTTAGGGGCGAGCCTCTCCCATGAACTCAATCAACCTTTGGCGGCGATTGGCCATTATTGCCATGGCGCCGAGGTACGTTTACAACGAGGGACGAGTCCTGAAGAATTACAATCCGTGCTGACTTTAATCCAGCAAGAAGTCAGCCGCGCCGACAGTATTATCAGCCGTTTACGTAATTTATTGAAAAAGCGGCCTGTGTCTAAGCAGCTTCTGTATTTACATCAGTTAGTGAACGATACTGCGCCGCTGCTCGCCTATGAACTGGAGCAGCACCATATCCAGCTTTCGACCAATGTGAGCGGCGAAGCCTATCAATTGCCTTTAGATGAAGTGGGCATGCAGCAACTATTGCTCAACCTTTTGAAAAACGCCGCCGATGCCTGTGTGCAACGCCAGCAGAGCGAGGTCGATGCGTCGAAACCCTATCAGCCCACGATTGATATTGACCTGCGTTACCAAGAACACAAGCTACTGCTGACGGTCACAGACAATGGCACAGGTTTAACTGAGGATGCCAATCTGCTGATGCAGGCCTTTTATTCGACTAAGTCAGAGGGCTTAGGGCTAGGGCTGGTGATTTGCCGTGATATCGCCGAGAGTCATGGCGGCCGCTTTAGCCTAGAAACCGCTTTAAGTGGCGGCTGCCAAGCGCAGGTATCCTTACCCCGTAAGTTTGATGGAGCACCAGCATGAGCCACGCATTGCCCGTGTATTTAATCGATGATGATGAGTCGGTGCGCCGCTCGCTGCGGTTTATGCTCGAAAGTTATGGCTTGAATATCCGCGACTTTGATAGCGCCGAGGCGTTTTTTGCCGCCATCGACTTAAGCCAGCCGGGTTGCGCCTTAGTCGATGTGCGTATGCCGGGCTTAAGTGGGCCGCAATTACATGCGCAATTAGTGCAGCACAATAGTCCGTTGGCGGTGATTTATTTGACTGGCCATGGCGATGTGCCCATGGCGGTGGAGGCGCTAAAACTCGGGGCGGTGGATTTTTTCCAAAAGCCCGCCGATGGTGCCAAGTTGGCCGACGCAGTCGTTAAAGCGCTAGAGCATGCCAAGGCGCATTATCAAGATAATCAATATCTTCAGACTTATCAGACTCTCACACCGCGGGAGCGGGAAATCCTTACCCTTATCGCCAAAGGCTATAAGAATCAGGAGATCGCCGATACGCTGTGCATCGCCATGCGTACGGTCGAAATTCACCGTGCGAACTTAATGAAAGGCATGCAGGTCGGCTCGCTCGCCGAGATGATATTAATCTACGGCCGGATTGTCGATCGCCTTGCCCCCACATAAAACCGCCGTTGTTCGCGCGAATTGGCGTATCCTTGGCCGTTTGATGTGAGCTAACGCATTCAGCCCTAGGTGCTTAATTGCCAAGGCTCGACGATTGCCTTATTTTAGGGGCTAACTTTTAAGGCCAAGACTTTTAACGCTGATTTATGAAGTCTTAGGCCGCTTTTGGATGACCTTATCGTTCGCTTTGTGCATAAGGTGCTCCCGTTTGGATAAGGAATGAAATGCCAAGCTTGATTCGTATTGTGCTGATTGATACGCACCTTCCGGGCGTTGTGGAACTCGCCCTCAATGGCCATACCAATATTTGTGGTACTAACGCCTCGGGTAAAACCACGCTGCAACGTTTAGTGCCGGTATTTTATGGCGAATATCCTAGCCGCGTGGTGCCTTCAACCCGCGATAGTTTCGAGCGTTGGTACTTGCCACACGATTCAAGCTACATCATTTACGAATACCAAAAGGCCGATGGCTTGCTCTATCAAGCCGTGCTGGCATCGGCGGGTGATGGTAAAGGGGTGAACTACCGCTTTATCGGCAAAGGTTTCGAGTTAAGCGATTATATTAAAACCCAAAATGGTGACACCATTTTATGTCACACCATGGCAGAACTCGGCCGAGAATTAAAACGCCAAGGCGTAGCCACCACTAACTTACTGAATACCCGCGAATACCGCGCGATTATTCAAAACGATCGCACTTTGTTAAGCACGGGCAGTAACCGCAGCGAACTGCGAGCCTATGCGCACCAATTCGCCCTGTGTGAAGGTGAGCATTCACTGCGCCATATCGAAAAACTCGCTAAAGCGGTGCACTCCAAAGAAGGCAAAATGGAAACGGTCAAATCCATGATCGCCGCCATTTTGGAAGAAGACGGGGTGAATCCGCCCAGCTCACGCCTCAATCCGCAACGCGTCGAGGCGTGGATCCGCGAGAGCCAGTTAATTCAAGGCTTTGAAGTGATCCGCCCCGAGTTTGAAAAGCTCGAGCAGGAATTTAACCAACTGCTCAGCGCTGAGATGCGTCTCTCGAGTCTGTCCCGTGGTTATCGCAATGACGAAACCTTAGAGGCCGACCGTTTAGAGATCCAACAAACTCTGTCTAAGGAGCTGAATTTAAAGCTTCGAATGTTGGATGACGAATGGAAAGAAGTGCGCGATGAGCTTAACCTCGACCTATCCGCCGCCAAGGGTGACGTAGCTAAGTGCGAGTACGAGTTAGATGCCATTGAAGATCAGCACGGCGCCTTTTTAGATGCCAATATTGAGCAAGCCAAGGCCGACTTGGACATGCTGCCAAACTGGCGCGCGGACATGGAAAACTTAAGCGAGCGCCATAAATTACAAACCGAAAAACATCAAGATATTGAAGCGGCTTACAATGCCCGCCGCAGCAAAATTGGCGAGCAGTTAAACCGCGAGCTGGAAGGCTTACACGCCGAACAGGACAAACAGCGCGAAGCGCGCGACAAACAGCGTGAAGTGGCAAGAGCCGATCTCGATGCCCTCGAAGCCCAATGGCGAAGCCAAATGGATGCGGGTAAGGCGAGCTTTAGTGAGCAGGAATACCAATTCAAACTCAATGCCGCCGAGCTTAAGTTACGTGTCGATGGCGTGACCTACACCGAGGAAGAAAAGCTAAGCCTTGCGATTTTCGACGAGCGGATTCACCGCGCTGACGAAGAGCAAGAAAGCTGCAATGCCAAGGTTGAGCGCTTAACGGGCGAGGAGCGTAAGCTGCGCGCCAAACGCGACCAAGCCAACGAAGCGCTGCGCATTGCTAGCCTGCGTGTTAACGAGCGGCAAACCGCGCTCGATGAACTGCACCATATGCTGTTCCCGCAATCCCATACCTTGCTCGAGTTCCTGCGTAAGGAAGCCCAAGGCTGGGAGCAGAGTCTGGGTAAAGTGATTGCGCCAGAGTTACTGCATCGCACCGATTTACACCCAACGGTCACGGGCGAGAGCGACACTGTGTTTGGGGTGCATTTAGATCTTAAAGCCATTGATGTGCCTGAATATGCCGCCTCCGAGCAGGAACTGCGTATTCGTTTAAGCAAGGCCGAAGAGGCGCTGCAAAGCGCGCAGGAATTACAGGCCGAGGCCGAATCACAGCTGGTGGCGATTAACGGCGAGCTGGATAAGCTCAGCCGCGAACTGACCTTTGCCCGCACGGCTTACAAGAATAGCCGCGATGATTTACGTCGTCTATTCGATGAAAAACGCAGTGAGCAGGACAAGATCAACAAGGCGCTGGCCGAGCGTAAAGCCTTTGCCCAGCAGCGCTTAACTCAACTCGATGGCGAGCTAAAACAGCTTAAGCACCAACATCAGCTCTGGCTCGAAGAGCAAAAAGAGCAGGCGCTCGAAGCGCGGATGGAAAAACAAGCCTACTGGCAGGAAGTCATTGGCGCGCTCGACAATCAACTGGGGCAAATCAAGGCCACTATCGATGCCCGCCGCGAAAGCGCTAAGGCCGAGCAAAAAGCCTGTGAAACCTGGTACAAAAACGAGCTTAAATCCCGAGGTGTGGATGAGGACAATATCCTTAAGCTCAAGCAACAAATCCGTGAGCTTGAAACCAAAATCAGCCGCGCCGAGCAGCGTCGCAGCGAAGTATTGCGCTTCGACGATTGGTATCAACACACTTGGCTTATCCGTAAGCCCAAGCTGCAAACCCAGTTAAGCGACGTGAAACGCGCCGCCTCGGAAATCGATCAGCAGCTTAAAGCCAAGACTCAAGAAGTGAAGACCCGCCGTCAACAACTCGAGACCGAGCGTAAGGCCTCGGATGCGGCCCAGATTGAAGCCTCTGAAAACTTAACTAAATTGCGCGCCGTGATGCGTAAGTTGGCCGAGCTGAAATTGCCCGCCAACAATGAAGAGGCTCAGGGTAGCCTCGGCGAGCGTTTGCGTCAGGGCGAAGATTTACTGCTAAAACGCGATTATTTGATGGGCTCGGTTAAGCAATATGTGGAGCATTTCGACTCTGTGATTGCCAGCAAGTCAGGCTCAGGTTTAGCCGAGACTTGGGAGCGCGCCCGCGAAGAATCGAGCTTTATCAACGACAAAGGTATTCGCCTGCTGGATTACCGCAAACTAGTGCCGCAGCTTGAGCAGCTACTCAATGTGATGGTGCCGCAATCGATTATGGCGCTGCGTGAGCAGGGACGGATCTTCGGTGTCGACTTAACCGCCTTCTACGATGTGCTTGCCGATATCGACCGTCGCATCGCCTCCCAAAGTGCGCGCATTACCCGCGAAGTGGGCGAGGAGTTATTCCTCGATGGCGTATCCGAATCTGCGGTACGTATTCGCTCTAAGATCAGTGAATTAGAGTTTTGGCCTGAGCTTGAACAGTTCGTTAAAGCCTTCAAACAATGGAAGGCCGACGGCTTTAATGGTCTGCCCGATGAGGAATATACCAACAGCATGCGCCGCGCCTTAGACATTATTGGCCGCGCGGCCTTAACCGGTGGCATTGCTAAGTTGCTGGAAATCGAACTGCGCCTCAAAGAGGGCAATAGCGACCTGATTATCCGCACCGACAGACAGCTGAACGAATCCTCGAGCCACGGTATGGCTTACTTGATCCTGTGTAAGTTCCTGTTGGCATTCACGCGCTTGTTACGTGGCCGTGCCGATGTGACCATTCACTGGCCGATCGACGAGCTGGGCACGCTGCACCACACCAACGTGAAGAAGATTTTCGATGCCTGTGGTAACAACAATATCAGCGTGTTAGGCGCTTTCCCGAACCCAGAGTCAGAAGTGCTGAACCTGTTCGAGAACCGTTACATTATTAATAAACAAACTAAGAAGTTGCAGGTGGTGAAGCCCAAAGCCAATCCGATTGCCGATATGTTGAGTAAACGCCTGAGCAAGGAGGCCATCTAATGAGTGCTGCCATGAATGAGTCAAACCAAACCGTATTAGTCGGCACGGGCGCCATTATCGAACTCTTGCTAAAAGGTGAGTTTATTTGCCGCACCACCAATGAAGATGGCTGGCGCGCATTGAAAAATAACAGCACCCGCGAGCGGGTCGAGGCTTATTTGAATCAAATCAATCGCACCGTGGCTTCGGCCGCCGAGGGCGATGTGTTTTTCTGCGGTTATTTGCAGTTAGGCGAAAGTGAGCGCAAGGTGATTTCATCACAGTTTAAGGATATTTGTCAGGCACTTATCCCTATGGTGGAGTGGCTGGTATTAGTGCAGGAAGCCAGCGGCCAAGATGCCCCCCTAAGCGAAGGCGCGCCAGTACGTTTAACTGAGTTGCAAAGCCGAATTGAAGATACGCCCGCGTTTCGTGAGCAGTTGGCCAAACTCAGCCAATACCGCTTATTCGGTTCAACCAGTACCAATAGCGATGCGCAAATTAAGTTAGTGTTCAAGCGTTTAGTGGAGCTTGGTTATCTGGTGCGCCCTAACGTGGAAAAACAAATTTATATCGCCACCGGCAAGCTGGATTACCTGTACGAAGTGATCCGCTTTATCGACGAGACCGAAGGCCTCAGCCTTGAAGCGCAGGCGGAAACGGCGACGCAGCGGGATTTACTATGATGCCTTGGACGATAACGCACTGCATCAACCAAGGAGGTCGTGATGAGCAGTAACTTACATCAGGCTGGGGTGAAGCTACTCAAGCAGTTAGGTCGCCATGCTGACATCATTATGGATGCCTATCTGGCTGGCTCACTCAAGGAAGAGAGCCATGATCCCGCCGTAGTTGAAAAACTCAAGCAGGCGGGGATTTTATGGCGCCCAGAGCCAGACCAAGAGCTGCGCCTTAAACGCTCGGTGCGTGCCTTGCTCGAAGAGGGCCTAAGTGATGAGCGCAATCGCCAAATCGACTCCAACGTCGGCTCGGCGCTCGCCACCATTAAGACCTTGGCCGACCACTATAAAGAAGCGCGCCACAGCTCAGATTACAGTGCCGCCGAGGCGTATCTGTCTGATTTAAGTGAGCATGTGTATAGCTTTGCCGACAGTTTACGTTACTCCATCCGCGTGTTGTGGGGACGCATCAACAACGAGTTCGGTTATGTCGGTACCATTAACGCTAAGATCCGTGAAAACGAACTCGCCCAAAGCCAAGTGTCTGAATTGCTCAATGGCTTGGAGATGTTCCAGTTTAGCGAATTAGGTGAAATCGCCGGTGATATCCGTGAGCTGCGTAAGCTGCTGGTGACGACTTTGCAGGAAACCATGAGCGACTGCGCTCAGGAACTCAGTGTGGTGCAGGGCAGGTTGCTGGAACTTCTCGGCCGTTTTAGGCAAATTCGCGGCCGTACCCGCTTGCTTAAGGGCTGGTTACTGTACACCGATTTGCATCCGGATTATCGCCCTGCGGACCATGTGTCCCACAAGGAGATCCCGAGTCTTTTCAATCGCGCCGAAGTGCTGTTGGCCCCAGCGTCTGTGGATGTGCATAACGCCAGCCAAGAGTTTGAGCTGATGAACATCGTTGCCCATATCAAGGCGATTAGCCGTCAGGGCATAGTCGAAACGGTGCGCGAGCAGGATGTGGCCGTGCCGCTGACGCAGAATGAAGACTTTGATATTCCTGATAATCCACTCAAGCAAGCGGTCGACACTTACTTTGTCGATGTGATTGAGTCGGGCTTACGCCAGTCGGCGCTCGATTACTTAGCCGAAAAAGCCCTGCCATGGGATGCCGAAAGCTGGATTTATCAAGTGATTGGCGGCTACGAAGGTTTACCCGATGAGCATAAGGCTTACTTTGAGTTAGAACCCTTAGGCGAACCTCACCCCATCTACAGCGGTAACTTTATTATCCGCGATGTGGAATTATGGCTCGCCTAGGCAAGCAGCAGTTGCAACTCTTGGAGGGCGTTTATCTTAATCGCTCTCCAAGGGTAAAACTCAGCCCGAATTGGCGAACGATTTACCGCGAGTTAGAAGTGGGCGAGCTGGATGGCGCGGAAAAATATTTGTGTTTTGCGCCGCGAGATTTTGAGTTGCTGCGCAAAGGTGTATTGGCAAAAGAGGGCGTGGATTTACAGGCGCTGGACTTTAATCTAAACCGTATCGCCATGTCCGCCCAAAGCCAGAATGAAAAGCTGGCGAGCATCCGCCCCGAAGCCGAGTATGTTTTGTTGAAGTATCTCGGGTTTGACTCGCCTCCCATGGGGATGTCTACGCGCTCTTCGTTACGTATTCCCATAGATGAAGCGCAACAGCTTTGCCATGAGCTTAATGTTAACGCCATCTTAGTGATTGAAAACCTAGATATATTTGATGCCATCACTCAAGCGCGCTTACCCGCCGAACTTAGCCGCGTTATGGTGATTTACCGTGGTAGCGGCCACCATTCCCCCATTGGTGTGCGACAGTTTTTACAGGCGATGGCGGGTAAAGTGCCGATCATTGCCTTTACCGATCTCGACCCCGCTGGGCTGCAAATTGCCCATACCTTAACGGGCATGACCCATTGTATCGTGCCGCAGTTAGCGCTTTTTGCGCCCAACGAGTTACTCGCTATCCCACAGATTAATTCCGCTGATGATTTTGCCAAGCAAGCGCCTCAGGCTAAATATTTACAGTCAGCCGATTTAAAAAATTGGCGGCAATTAAGCCTTTGGTTAACTCAGCAACGCATTAGCATTAAACAGCAGCACCTGCTGGCGCATCGGCTTGAGCTAGTGCTACTGGCATATTGTTAGTCGTTTCCCTTCCCCATCTCTCTGTAAATATCACTATTTGTAGTTTTAAATTCTAATTAAAATGTTTATTTGGTTTTTAAATCTAGCGTTATTCATGCTTAATCGTTCAGTTGTGTTTATTTAGTTTAAATACTGTTTAAATTTTGATTTTTTAACTTGCACGTTAATAGCGTGATTATTAATCGATAATTTTATTTTTAATAAAAATCAGCCAAATACAAATTTTTTGTGATGGGTTTGGCTTAATTGAAAATGAAATAAGTAAATTTATTCATTGAATTTACTGCCAGCATGTTTCACTATCCCCGCCTGAACCGAAAAGGGAATGGCGATTTTGCTCATCAAGGAAGATGAAGAATAATAGATGAGCTATTTGGGGAAACCATAAGCATGATTAAATCACTTTCGACACGGATCTTTATCGGTCTGTTTGCGGGACTTATTCTTGGCACCTTAGTGCAATATTTTCTAAACGATATTGGCTTCTTTTCTGGCAATTTAGTCGAACTGGCTGGCGGCGTCGGTACCATGTTCGTCAATATGATCATGATGTTGGTCGTGCCTCTGGTGTTTGTCAGTATCGTTTGCGGCGTATGTGAGCTGCAGGACTTAAAAAGCTTTGGCCGCCTTGGCGGCAAAACCTTCGGCTTTTACATCGTTAATACCCTGGTCGCTATCTCAACCGCCCTATTAGTCGTATTACTGCTCGACCCTGGTAAAGGCGTCGATATGAGCAGCACAGATGGTGTGGCCATTACCGCGACCGAACTCCCCAGCTTAATGGCGTTGCTGATTGATATAGTGCCGCGCAACCCGGTGGCGGCTTTTATGTCGGGCAATATGCTGCAAGTGATCTTTATGGCACTGATGCTGGGTGGGGTGATTAAATCCCTCGGCGAGCATGTGGCTGGCGCGGTACAAGGTTTTCAAACCGCCAATAAAATCATGATGAAACTGATTTCTGTGGTGATGAGCCTTGCGCCTTATGGCGTGTTTGCGCTGATGTTTAAGTTAGGCGCCACCTTAGATGCGGCGGTATTTATCAGTGTGCTCGAATATGTCGTGATCATTCTGGCGCTGTTATTACTGTGGATTTTTGTGGTCTATCCGCTGGCGGTGGGGTTCTTCACACCGATTTCGGCCAAGAGCTTTCGCGAGAAAACCCAAGAGCAAGTGCTGTTTTCCCTGTCTACCGCCAGCTCTAATGCCACCATTCCTGTGACTATGCGCACCCTAACGGAAAAGCTTGGGGTGAATCGCGCCGTGGCAGGCTTTGGCGTGCCGCTTGGGGCGACCATGAATATGGGCGGCGTGGCAATTTATATCACGATTGCGATTTTCTTTGTCGCCAATGCTTTCGGCATGCCAATCACCAGCGAACAATTGCCATCGCTGCTGTTTAGTATCTTCCTGTTATCCGTTGGCGCGGGTGGTGTACCCGGTGGCGGCATGGTGATGATTGGGGTATTAATCCATCAAATGGGTTTGCCGATTGAAGCCTTTGCGATTGTGGCCGCACTGGACCGTATCATCGACATGGTGCTGACCTCCTGCAACGTAGTGGGGGATACGGCGGTGTTGACCATAGTCGACCAAACCGAAAAGACCCATCAAGTCGAGCTGGTCGATAGCGAGTCTTAAATCGCACAACTAAAAAAGCCACTGATTACAGTGGCTTTTTTGTATCAGGACGAGACACGCCCTTACTGGCTACACTTCTGTTTTAGCTGGCTGACCGCTTCACTAAATCCCACGGCCACTAAGGTTGAGCTAGTGTATTTGCTTGAGCGAAACGAAACGGCCTCAAGGCTTAGTTCTTGAGTTTGTAGCTGAGCTAACGCCTGCCACAGATCGTCGTCAGCCTTTGGCAAACTGGTAAAGTTCATCAAGGTCGCGGTGCCGCGAAATTTCACACTGTGCTGCTTGTCGCTGCGAATAATTAGCACGCTTGGATCGCTACCAAATGCAAAGGATTCACCCATAGTGACGTTTAAAATGGGTTGGGGTTCGCCAACGGAGCAGCTCAAGCTCAGCTTGAGGCCTTTATCAATAAAGTCGATGCTATGGCTTTTAGGGGCGGGTTCTGCGGTGTCTAAGCTTGTGGCTAAATCTTCCTTGGCATATGCGTAGCCTAAATGACTGACGAGCATGAGGGCCAGTAACTGTGTTTTCACTTTACTACCTTGTTAATTGTGCGGACGAATACAGGTGATGATTTGTGTTGCTACATTGTCAAAATGTTGGCGATTATAAAGAATCTTGACGCATTTTAATAACCCTTTTGGGTTAATTGGTCTTGAATTTGATTCAAAAGGTTAGCCTTTGGTATCAAACGCCGTTTAGGTTAAGACTCGGGCTATTATCTCAAGCAATAATTTCAATTCAAACATGCACTTATGCAATGCAGACTAAATTAATACCAAAGTGCGAGGCACAGTTTTTGTTCAGGAAATAAAAAAGCCACTATTATCAGTGGCTTGTTTTAATCTTTGGCACTCGGCATTGTTTGGCTATGGCGGGTTTAGTGACGCTTAGCACTCACTCTCAAACAGCAACGTCGCTTACGGGGCGATGTCGCTGTTTATTTACGAGTCATTTTATCCAAGTAGCCCATGGCAAATGCCGACACCACGAAGGTGATATGGATAAGCAAATACCACATGATTTTGTCGTTATCGATATTCTTCACATCCATAAAGATTTTCAGCAGGTGGATAGACGAAATCGCCACAATGGACGCGGCCACTTTGTTTTTTAGTGAGCCAGAATCTAATTTACCCAACCAGCTGAGCTTCTCACTGTCTTCGCCGACATCCAGCTGCGAGACAAAATTCTCGTAGCCAGAAAACATCACCATCACAATCAGACCGCCCACTAGGGTGATATCAATCAAGGACAGGGTGACCAGCACCAGATCCACTTCGGTCATCTCAAAAATAATCGGCAGAATATGGAAGATCTCTTGGAAGAATTTAATGCCTAAACCCAACAACACTAGACTCAGCCCCAAGTAGATGGGCGCCATAATCCAGCGTGATGCGTACATTAGCCTTTCAAATATTTTTTCCATATGGAGTAAATCCTTAGTGGTTAAAGCTTAATAATCGAATCTATGAAGCCAAAACAATAACATACTGGGTTAACGCCGCGCTATCGGCCAATCGCAAAGGCGTGAGGTATATGCAGCTAAGCTCAAGTTGCGAGCATAGCAGATTTGGTTTTGCGGCCTTACGGCCAAGTGAGTTAGGTTAGTGGGGTTTCACCCGCACCTGATTATGCTGATGTTTAGTCATTGCGGCCTTACGGCCGAGGTGAATCAAAGTCGTGGGGCTTCACCCCACACCCGACCAAGGAGGACTGCTCGTCCTATCCTCCTTGGATGCTCCAAGACGCCCCAACGGAGTTGAAAGCCCCTTGGGCTCATAGCCAAATTTGCTATCGCTTCCGAAGGATGCATCCCTGCACCTGCGAAAGCTAGCTTGCCATCCATGGCAAGTCTCACGCAATTTGTCTATTCGCCCTGCGGCAACTCCGAGGGGAGGGTGAACTTCTGTGGCCTTGGCGTTGTTTGTTAATCTGAAAAGTGTTGTGCTTGCTTTATCTCTAAATCAGCTCTTGAACGATCTCACCACGTAATGCTCGATTACTACGATTATTACTACCTTGTAATGCTGACTTATAATATTTCTCGGCCACTTCATCATTAATTTCTTCAGCTGCAGCTTTATCTACACGATCATAGAAGTCATCAAGATTACAACGCAAGTTAGCAATATTTATGCTTTTACCTAATTTATAAATAGCTTTATGAATTTCGATAAATAGAGTGAAAAAATCAGCTTTCTTTAGGGAGCGAGAATCTGAAGGGAAATTCAATTGTGTGATAGTTTTTAGAACTTCATCAATTTGAGAGTTGTACTTTTCTTTTTCATCAAAAAACTCGTTGTACCGTTCAAGGTAGGATTCAATTTCCCCATCACGATTAAAGTATGTGCTCATCATTGTTACAATTAAAGCTAAGCAATACCTAGTATCGTTCATACGTTTTATGTCTGTTGTATTAAAAATTTTGTGCTGATCAAAAAAATCCTTCTGAGACATATCCTCTGCAAATTTTTTTAACTCGCCGCCATATCTAGCATTATGAATTTCCATGGCATTCAATCCGTAACTAGTTGAGTTAATCCTTTGGAATATTTCTTTTATGTCTTCTATGGGTTTATTTCCAAGATCTCTAACTACAACTTCATATTCGAGAAACTCTATTTGCTTAGCTTCTTCAAGCTCAGCATAACTAGGCACATTAGCTGGTAGTTTTAAATCTGGTGAATCTTTAAAATACTGATAAAGAGTTGTAATTCTTTGCTGGCCATCAACAAGAAGCTCGCAGCCTTCACCGGTTTTTGGGTCTACGTTTCCTGCTGCAATATATATTTCAGGGAACGGATATCCTTCAAGTACTGTTTTTACAAACTCAACTTTATCTTTATTTGACCAAACTAACCTACGCTGAAATTCCGGCTGAGGAACTAATATTTCTTTACTTATTGCTGTTAATAAAACTCGAAGTCTTCTGTTTGTTGCTGATGTATTCATTTTTTGACCTCATCTATGCACTGTTCTACGCATATTTTCTGATATTCTTCTAAAAAAAACCATGATTGGTATAGACCTGCTCTAATTTTATATGGTCCATACTTGGCCGAACTAGTTACTTTGTTAAAAAAGTTCCACCAATGCCCGGTAAATTCAAAGTATTTACTTGATGGAAGCTTATCTGGACGAACCCAGCCAGCTGCCAAAAATTGAAAGAATGAGTCTGAGTCGGGCCAATATGCTCGACTCTTCTTATAAGAAAATGCTTCTTTCCATACTGTATGGAAAAGATGTGGCGATACTATCGCTATATCTAAATCAGAATCATCGTTAAATTCCCCATATCGACGACTGGGTTTTATACTAAAGCCCATTTTACCTGAACCAACCAGCACCACATCATTGAAATCAATATTTAGATAAGAACAGATCTCTTCTTTTAGTTCATAGACCATGTCCTCACAGAGGATTTTACTCTGACCATTAAAAACATGCTTACGCACAATCTGAAGGCTGCTGAGTTTTGTTAAGTCAGCTTTGAAATCTTCCATATTCTCCATTTTTATCCTTCCTAAACTACTTTTTATTAGTGCATGTGTGCGTTTATCTCATTATTTTTTTCATGGTTTAAACCTTTACCTTTAAAATGTAACTGAGAGCAAATTTTCACCAACTTTTAAATCACTTCTGAGCTATGACTGCAATCTTGGCACCGTAGTGTATAGCTATCTTTTGCCTTGATTACTCTTGTTTGTCTGCTTTGGCACTCTGGGCATGCTTGTTTCATTGGCGTGTTTTTGGTGCATTGATTGCATTTTATGTAGTAACCAAACTTACCGTACATCGGGGTGTAGTTTGTTGATTCGCCACAATGTTTGCAGCGAAGGATGCTGTTAGTTGTGGGTTGTGCTATTGCAGGGTTTTTCGCTTCCGCCACTTTGTTAACGGCAAAGGAGGCAACAGGTTCTTTGACTTGTGGTGTTTGTACGGACGTTATTTCACTCGTAGCTTGAGATGGGTCTAGATGGCGATCGATTAAGAACTTAGCGATTGAATTCAGTTCTTCTTGATTAAAGTCTGGACGGGTATCACTCACATTAATAATTCGGAAGAATTTGCTTTTAAGATTCATGATCTTTTCAAGCTTCTCGACTAAAAACTCTGTCTTAACTAACTGCTCTGAAACTGCCGCAGGCATCGTTTCTCTATTGATCACGGCATCGCTTGAGACCGCGCATAAATGATCCCAGCAACGCATACCGAAACCTTGCTGTTTTATCCCGAGTAACTTACCGAGAATTTCACTTCGATGCTGTTTTAGCATCTCTTTAAGCAGCGATTGTTGCAGTTCAACTTGCTTAATTGGTGATGGCATACCAAACCAGTTATTGCCGTGACTGCGAGTCCATTCGCCATGTTGGTTTACATCCACATGACCTTTTATGCTTTTAGACTCAATTAAAACAAAGCCGTATGGATAAATAATTAAGTGATCAATTTGAGCTGTTTCGCCGTTAAAGGTGAATCGAAAATCATTGATAACGAGTACTTCTGGATGATCTTTGAAAGCGCGGCGCAGATAAAAGGCAACATCCTGTTCTTGTTTTTGACCCGCAATAGTTTGTGGTGTTTGGGTATTTTGCAGTGTTTTAGTTTTTAGAATCATTTATCAACAGCGTCCATTCATAACTTGATAATAATCGGTTTCATAATACCCACTGTGCCATTGAAAGATAAAGATAAAAATCGCTAAAGGTTAACGTTGATCAATGATGGGAAAGTGCAAATCTTTGGAGATTTACAGTCAACACAGAAGTTACAGAATACACCATCCCCTCGGAGTTGCCGCAGGGCATTTGCGTTCGTTGCGTGAGCGAGGCATGGATGCCGAGATAGCGTCAGTCGAATCAGGGACGAGCGTCTGACGCGATAGCATAAGAACGCTTAATGCCCAAGGGGCTTTCAACTCCGTTAGGGGCGTCTTGGAGCATCCAAGGGCGAAGGCCAGCGGCCGTTTTGAGCGCGAGATAGGGATATCGAGCTGGCAGCTTAACATGGACGTTTTTGATAGGACGAGCAGTCCTCCTTGGTCGACTCTTTATTAAAAATCAGGGGGTGAAGCCCCACGACTTTGATTCACCTCGGCCGTTAGGCCGCAATTTCTTCAGCGGTAAAGCCGCATAAAACTCAAATGTCGCATTCTGCGATAACAAAAAAGCCACTGTGGTCAGTGGCTTTTATCTGAAAAAAAATCAAAGCTTAAGCGATTCGGCTTAGTCTAGACTTGGTTCTTCACTGTAATCCAAACCATGGTAGCTTAGGCAAGCGTCTACTTCATTGGCGCTACCTAGGATAACTGCAACGCGTTGGTGAATTTGCGTTGGTTGAATATCCAAAATGGTTTCATAACCCGTAGAGGCTTTACCGCCAGCTTGCTCGACTAAAAGGGCCATTGGGTTGGCTTCGTACATTAAACGCAGCTTGTATGGCTTTTTCGGATCTTTATTGTCGGTTGGATAAGTAAAGATACCGCCGCGAGAAAGTACGCGGTGCACGTCACCGACCATGGCGGCAATCCAGCGCATGTTGAAGGATTTTTCGCGCGGGCCAATTTTGCCTAGCAGTAAATCGGCGATGTAGGTCTGCATTGGCGCTTCCCAAAAACGTTGGTTCGACATGTTAATGGCGAACTCTTGGGTGTCTGGGCTGATGCTCATGGCCGCGTTGGTCAGTAAAAATTCGTTGGTTTCTGGGTGCAGGGTAAAGAGTTGCACGCCTTGGCCTGTGGTGAGGGCGAGCATGGTTGATGGGCCGTAGAGCACATAACCTGCGGCTAACTGATTGCGACCCGATTGCAAAAAGCTTGTTTCAGTCAACTCGCCCTGTGGGGCGGGCAGAACAGAGAAAATCGTGCCGACCAGTGAGTTGATATCGATATTCGATGAACCATCTAAAGGGTCGAAACATACCAGATATTGACCATTGGCGCAGACTTCAACCACATGATCTTCTTCCTCAGAGGCTAAGCCGCGCACTGTGCCGTCGGCTTTTAATGCATCTTTGAGCATATCGTTGGTAATGATATCCAGTTTTTTCTGGGTTTCACCTTGCACGTTTTCCTGTTCGGTCGCGCCTAACACACCGGCTAAGGCACCATGGCGCACGGCATGGCTGATGGCTTTGGAGGTGTCGGCTAAGGTCAAAATCAGTTGCGAGAGGGATTCGTTCACTGCCTTTGAGGTTAAGTGCTGGGCAAGAGTCTGCATGTTAGGTCCTTTAGGGGTTCAACATTGAGGTCAATTTCATTATTTGCCGCGAATAATAACTCAGTTAGTCGACAATTTCAGCGATGTTGCTGTGGGTTTTAATCAAATTAAGCCAAGAGGGTTATCCCTTTGTGCCAGGCTGAGTGGGTTATCGTGAAAATTGAGCTAACCGCAGGGGTTTGCCTGCTAATTTGTATCTGTATATTGCCTGCGCTTTTTATTTAGGCTTTGCCTTGGCACAATGACGGCAGTTTTTGATCGCCACCTAAAGGCGAATATGCTTCCAAGGAATAATAATGACTAAAAATGGGTTAGCTTCTTCCCTGCGCTCGGTGACATTGGGCGCCTCATCTCTACTGATAGCGAGTCAACTGGCCATGGTTTCTAGCGCGATATTTACCCCCGCCTATGCGCTTGAGGGCGGCACAACGCCGCTGACTATCGAGCGCATGAATGCGTCGCCTGCCTTGGCGGGCACGAGTCCCCGAGGATTAAAATTATCCCCCGATGGTCAAAGGGTGACCTATCTTGCGGGACGTAAAGACAACCAAAATTTTTACGATCTCTGGCAGATGGACGTGAAGACGGGCGAATCTAGCCTGTTGCTAAACGCCGATAAGCTGGCGAGCAATGAGTTATCCGATGAAGAAAAGGCCCGCCGCGAGCGCCAACGTATTTATGGCGAAGGCATTATGGAATATTTCTGGGCCGACGATAGCAAGGCGCTGTTGATCCCTGCCTCGGGTAATCTGTATTACTTCTCCTTAGCGGATAACAGCGTTAGCCAACTGCCGATAGGCGAGGGCTTTGCCACCGATGCTCGCCTATCGCCCAAGGGGAATTTTGTGTCCTTCGTGCGGGACCAAAATCTGTATGTGCTCAATTTAGCGACTAAAAAGCTTGAGGCCATGACTACAGACGGTGGCGGCGCGATTAAAAATGCCATGGCGGAATTTGTTGCCCAGGAAGAAATGGATCGTATGACGGGTTACTGGTGGGCGCCCGATGAATCGGCCATCGCCTTTACCCGTATCGATGAGTCGGGCGTTGAGTTGGCCACCCGCAATGAAATCTACGCCGATGGCATTAAGCTTACCGAGCAGCGTTATCCGGCTGCGGGTAAAAACAATGTCGAGATCCAACTGGGTGTTGTGACCCTTAAGAATAAAGCCATCAATTGGGTCACCTTAAGCGATGATAAAAATAAAGATATTTACTTGCCTCGCGTCGATTGGTTGCCGGATAGCAAGCACTTATCCTTCCAGTGGCAGAGCCGCGATCAACAAAAATTAGACCTGCAACTGGTGGCTCTCGATGCGCTGACCAAGCCGAAAACCTTAGTCAAAGAGCGTAGCGATGCTTGGGTGAATCTTAACAATGACCTGCACTTCTTAAAGCAACAATCGGCGTTTATCTGGGCCTCGGAGCGTGACGGCTTTAATCATCTGTATTTGTTTGACCTAAAAGGTAAGCTGAAGACGCAATTGACCAAGGGCAATTGGGCGGTCGATGAGCTGGAATATATTGATGAAACCGCAGGTTGGGTGTATTTCACTGGCCGCAAAGATACCCCTATCGAAAAACACCTCTACCGTGTGCCGTTAGCGGGTGGCAAGGTTGAGCGCGTGAGCAGCGAGGCGGGGATGCACAATCCGGTATTTGCCGATAATCAAAGCGTGTATCTAGATTATTTCAATAGCTTATCTCAGCCACCACAGATCAGTTTGCACGGCGATAAGGGCCAACATCTGGCGTGGGTAGAGCAGAACCAAGTCAAAGCGGGCCATCCTCTGTATGACTATGCTGGCCTTTGGCAATTACCAGAGTTTAAAGAGCTTAAGGCGGAAGACGGACAAGTCCTGCAAACGCGCCTCTTTAAACCCATGCCCTTCGATGCGAGCAAAAAGTATCCGGTAGTCGTACGTGTTTATGGCGGCCCGCATGCGCAATTGGTTACCAATAGCTGGAGTGAGCAGGATTACTTTACCCAATACTTAGTGCAACAAGGTTATGTGGTATTTCAACTGGATAACCGTGGCAGCGCCCACAGAGGCACCCAGTTCGAGCAAGTGATTTACCGTCACTTGGGTGAAGCGGAGGTGAACGACCAAAAGGTTGGCGTCGATTATCTGCGCAGCTTGCCCTTTGTCGATAGCAACAACGTGGCGATTTATGGCCACAGCTACGGCGGTTATATGGCCTTGATGAGCCTGTTTAAGGCGCCGGATTACTTTAAGGCGGCGATTTCGGGCGCGCCCGTCACAGATTGGCGTTTGTACGACACTCACTACACCGAGCGTTATCTCGCCCATCCGGCGAATAATGAACAAGGTTACGAAGCCAGTAGCGTGTTCCCCTATGTGAAAAACTACCAGTCGGGGCTGTTGATGTACCACGGCATGGCCGACGATAACGTGTTGTTTGAAAACAGCACTCGCGTGTACAAGGCGTTGCAGGACGAAGGCAAACTGTTCCAGATGATTGATTATCCTGGCTCTAAGCATTCGATGCGCGGTGAAAAAGTGCGTAATCACTTATATCGCTCGCTGGCGGATTTCCTCGATAGACAGCTTAAAAGCGGCGAATAACCCACAGCAGAGCGCTGTTTAACCAAGCGTATGCAGTTAATCTAACGCATGCAGTTATCCAAGAGTGAGGTTAACACCTCACTCTTTTTTTTACGCGGTATTTGGCTAATACCTTAGCTACCACCTTAGCTAATAGCTGAGTTAAGGCTGTGGATAGCACTTGGTCGTGAGTAAGGGCTCCATTCCAATTGATACGCTTAAAGTTTGCGATGGCTGTTTAAGTGTGGCTATTCAAGTTTAGCTACTCAAGTTTGGCGGGGTGATAAAGCGGGGCAGAGGGTTTGCCATATTGCTGAGATAAAAAAACCAGATCCGAGGATCTGGTTTTTATTATTCAAACGGACTTAGAAGATTAGTCTTCTAAGTTACCGCAGAAACGGTAGCCTTCACCGTGGATCGTTGCGATGATTTCTGGCGTATCTGGCAAGCTTTCGAAGTGCTTACGGATACGACGGATAGTTACGTCAACAGTACGGTCGTGTGGCTTTAACTCACGGCCAGTCATCTTCATCAGCAGATCGGCACGAGTTAAGATTTTGCCTGGGTTTTCAACAAAGTGCAGCATAGCGCGGAATTCGCTACGTGGCAGTTTGTAAGATTCACCCTGTGGGCTCACCAGAGAACGGCTATTGATCTCTAGGCTCCAATCGTTGAAACGGTAGTACTCGACAGAGCTCTTTTCTTCGACTTCGTTACCAGCGCTATTCACACGAGTCAGAAGGTTGCGAGCACGAATCGTCAATTCACGTGGGTTGAACGGCTTGGTAATATAATCGTCCGCGCCAATTTCAAGTCCAAGGATTTTGTCGACTTCGTTGTCACGGCCTGTCAGGAAGATCAGACCGATGTTGTTGATTTCACGTAATTCACGTGCCAACAACAGACCGTTTTTACCTGGTAGGTTAATGTCCATAACCACTAGGTTAATTTTGTTTTCCTGCATAGCCTTATGCATTTCTGCGCCATCATTGGCCTCAGTTACCACATACCCTTCTGCCTCGAAAATACTTCTCAGCGTGTTACGGGTAACGGCTTCATCTTCAACGATCAGAATGTGCGGATTTTGCATATTAATTACCTAAATTTTAACCAATTTTATTCTAACCATAAGGACCGCTTACATCGGATCCTTATATTCATAAAATGTTGATACTTCCTCTAACTGCTCTGTGCTTCAAAGGAAAGATCTTTACGGCGACACATCAGGATGTATATAAAGTGCACGTTTAAAGTGTAATACGATAAAACGTAACCAGTATCAACTTCGATAAGCAATAGTTATAAATAGTTCCTTAACTATTGTTTTTTTTAAAATGTTTAAATGATAACTCAAATGTAGAACACATTTTAAAAGATGTCTGGCCAGATTAGGGTGATTTCGCAGAGGAATCTAACAAACCCTTGTCAAGATTAAGCAAACTTAATGTTATCTGCTTAACTAGCCAATGGCGTCATTGTACTCGTTTTAGGCATTTGTTAACAAATGAAATGTTAACAAATTTCTGGTTGAGGCCCTGATTTACCATGATATTTACTTTAGTCATTGATTAGTATAACTAATGTATTTTTGATTCTTGTGAGCCAGTTCACGCCTCTTTGGATTTTTGAGGCGCTCTGCTACACTAACCCGGGTTCATTTTTCGACTAGACTACCAATGGACAACATGACTCAAGATTTGTGGCAGCATTACCAGAAGCCGTTGTTTTTGCTTACTCAAGCATTATCCTGTGATTTTTCCTTTGCTGTAATTACCGCCCATAATCCCGCTTCAACCCTCCTCAGTCCCAGCCAAAACCGTTTACTCGACCGCCAACTTCTCCGTGATATTGAATTATTAGGCAGCCCCTATCGTGCAATGGTGGGCGCATCGCCAGATTTATCCCATATGGAAAAGAGCTGGGCGGTGTTTGTCGACAGAAGCATGGCGCTGCAGCTAGGGAAAAAGTTTAATCAATATGCCATCTATATGGTGGAAAAGGGTGAGGTGAGTTTAGTGCCTTGCACCTTAACCGGGCATGATGAAGTGTGTTTAGGCCTGTTTAATGATCACGTGCGTTTGGTGTACGAACTGCCTGATCTAGCGACCTAACCCGCGAGTTTATTACTATTTTTCTTATCCGGCTTTGCCTGTAAAGGGCAAGGCTAGGTCAGTTATTTTTTGATCCTGTTAATGCCTGCATGATACCTCGCCGCCATTTTTTGCTTTGGCTTTACCGCTAAATTGCTCATTGTTTTTAAAAGCGTTTATTGAATTTGTTTATGCGATGTGAAATTAGCATTGACTTCATTAGGGGTTTATTGCTACTTTTTTCGTCCTTTTCCGGCGGAAAGGAACAGAAGAGGAGCGTTAACTAGGTAGTCAGTCAGAGGAGCACAAACTCCAGCGATGATTGATGAGGGAGATTAACGCCGAGGCATAGATGTGGTTGCTGCATGTTTATGTCGGTCGCTTAGGCTGAATCCTAACGATTGTCACCTGTAATTGGTGGAGAGCTTCTGGTGACGATTGCTGTTTCCCTTCTATTGGGGTGCGTATCATTGAGCACCAGGCTCTTCGAACGAAGTTGGTTCGGAGCGTAATCATGTTAGTTAATCAAGATCTTATCCTAGTTTGTGCCGTGTCTTCTGCTTCTGCGGAGGTACGATAATGTCTCTTGTTGTCGCAAAATTTGGTGGTACCTCAGTCGCCGATTACGGTGCAATGAATCGCTGCGCCGATATCGTACTGGGCAATCCCGATTGTCGTTTAGTGGTGGTTAGCGCCTCCAGTGGCGTGACTAACCTCTTGGTTGAACTCACTCAAGAGTCAATGAACGACGATGGTCGTTTACAGCGCTTAAAGCAAATTGCGCAAATTCAATACGCTATCTTAGATAAACTGGGTCGCCCCAACGACGTAGCTGCGGCATTGGATAAGCTGTTAAGCCGTATGGCGGTATTGAGCGAAGCGCTAGCATCCCAGCGCAGCAAGGCCACCATGGATGAGTTATTGTCCCTTGGCGAGCAGTGCTCGTCGGCATTATTTGCGGCGGTATTGCGGGAAAAAGGCGCTAACTCGAGTGCCTTCGATGTGCGCAGAGTGCTGCGCACCGACAGCCATTTTGGCCGCGCCGAGCCACAGGTTGAGCAAATTGCCATTCTCTCACGTGAGCATTTACTGCCGCTGTTATCTGAACAAGTGATTGTGACTCAAGGCTTTATTGGCTCAGATGAGGCAGGGCAAACCACCACGCTTGGCCGTGGCGGTAGCGACTATTCTGCGGCACTGTTAGCCGAAGCCTTAAAAGCCTCTGCGGTTGAGATTTGGACCGATGTGGCCGGGATTTACACGACCGATCCGCGCCTTGCGCCAAACGCGCACCCTATTGCCGAAATCAGTTTTAACGAAGCCGCCGAAATGGCGACTTTCGGTGCTAAAGTGCTGCATCCTGCGACGATTCTGCCTGCTGTGCGCCAGCAAATTCAAGTGTTTGTCGGCTCGAGTAAGGAGCCTGAAAAGGGCGGTACTTGGATCCGTCATCAGGTTGAAGATGCGCCCGTGTTTCGCGCGGTTGCGCTGCGCCGCGACCAAACGCTACTCAATTTACACAGCCTGCAAATGTTGCATGCACAGGGCTTCTTGGCTGAAACCTTTGCCACCTTGGCAAGGCATAAGATCAGTGTGGACTTGATCACCACCTCCGAAGTTAACGTATCGCTCACTCTAGATAAAACTGGCTCTGATTCGAGCGGCCAGGGGCTATTGAGCGAAGCGCTGTTGCAGGAATTATCACAGCATTGCCGCGTGCGTGTTGAAGATGGTTTAGCACTGGTGGCGATTATCGGTAACCGCATTGCCACCACAGCGGGCATTTGTCGCCGAGTGTTTGAAGTGCTCGAGCCCCACAATGTGCGCATGATCTGCCAAGGTGCCAGCCCACATAACTTGTGCGTATTGGTAGCCGAATCTGAAGCGGCGCAAGTGGTTAAAGCGCTGCACGAAAACCTGTTCGAAGGTGCGTAATATGCAACCGACTGCGTCGTCTTTAACCATTGGGGAGCTTGCCGCAGGGCAAGCACTCACCCTGCCGATTTACCACTTTAAGCCAAGTGGCCATGCCGCTGGCCCTAAAGTGTATATTCAGGCCAATGTCCACGGCGCCGAGGTGCAGGGCAACGCGGTGATTTTTCAGTTGATGAAGCAGCTCGAGCGCTGCGACATCTTAGGGGAAATAACCTTAGTGCCCTTGGCAAATCCGCTGGGGATCAATCAAAAGAGTGGCGAGTTTACGCTGGGGCGTTTTGACCCTATCACAGGGGCAAACTGGAACCGCGAGTACTTAAATCACTCGATTGATTTAGCCGCTTGGTACCGTGAGCATGCTGAGCTGAGCGATAGCGCGCTTATCCAAGCTTACCGCAGCACTTTAGTCGAGGCGTGTCAGCAGCGTTTACGCAATGAGTGGGGCGTGACGACTGGCCACAGATTAGCGGTTAACCTGCAGGCCATGGCCCACGAGGCGGATATAGTACTCGATCTGCATACTGGGCCTAAATCCTGTAAACACTTGTATTGCCCAGAATATGATATTGCGGCGGCGCAGTATTTCTCGATTCCTTACACCTTAGTGATCCCCAATAGTTTTGGCGGGGCTATGGATGAAGCGGCATTTTGCCCTTGGTGGCAATTGAGTGAAGTCGCGAAAGCACAGGGGCGAGATCTCGAGATTGCCGTTTCGGCCTTTACCTTAGAACTGGCGAGCCAAGAACGCATTTGCCTCGAGGATGCTTTAGTCGATGCTCAGGGGATTTTGGCCTACTTGAGTCATCGTGGGGTGATCGCCGAGCGAGTGGCGCCCGCAAAGATGCCGCGTTTTGGCTGTTATCTTAAGGATTACAAAAAGTACCATGCGCCTATGGCGGGATTGGTGGAATATGTGGCGCCCGTGGGAGAGCAACTGGCGGCGGGTGAGACCTTAGTTAATCTGCTGCGCCTTGACTTATATGGTAGTGAGCGGGAGCTGACGGCGCTTAGCTTGCCGCAGGATTGTGTGCCCATACTCCATTTTGCCTCGGCGTCAGTGCATCAAGGCACCGAGCTGTATAAAGTCATGACAAATCTGTTTGAGTTGCCGCAGTAACGGCAATCCACAAAACAAAACGCCAATCATGTGATTGGCGTTTTTTATTCCAATCTACAACCACTTAAAGCGATAGAAGAGTGCCATTTGCAGGGCGACCAGCGAGATAAGAATGCCGCAGAAGGTCGCAAAGGCCCAAGTGTTATCCGCACCGGGAATGCCGCCAATATTCACCCCAAGCAAGCCGGTTAAAAAGCCTAGCGGTAAGAAGATTGCCGAGACTAAGGATAAGAAATACAAGCGCTTGTTTAGCTGCTCCGATTGTTGGCTGAGTAATTCTTCCTGGGTCACATTGGCTCGGTCACGCAGGGCGTCTAAGTCTTCAATGGTGCGGATCAGTTTGTCCGTGGTTTCACGCATCTTGAGTCTTTCGGGCTCGTTAAACAGCACAAATTGATCGGACAGCATCTTAGCGTAAGCTTCTTTCTGCGGGCCTAAATAACGTCGTAGCGCCACGGTTTGCCTGCGTAGCTCGGCGATATCTGTGCGTAAGTCTTTTACATTGCCAGAGACTACTTGTTCTTCTAACTCAGACAGCTGCTCTTCGAGGGTGTCGATAAAATCCACTTTACGGGTGGTGAGTCTTTCGCATACGGCGACGATAAAGTCCCCTGTGGTGGTGGGGCCTGCGCCTTCCATAATGAGTTCGGCAACATCTTTGACTGAGAGCAACTCACGATCGCAGGTTGAGATAATCCGCTGTTTATCGGCGTAAATACGCACCGCGACCATGTCTTCTGGGGCTGAATTGGGGTTTAAGTTAACCCCGCGTAGGGCCAGCAAAACGCCTTCACCAGCCAGTACGGCCCGCGGGCGAGTATCCTGGGCGAGCAGGGCGTCACTTTCGACTTTATTCAAGCCGCTATTTAATACCCAGTGGCGGGCTTTTTTGTGGCGATAACGTAGGTGTATCCAGATCAGCCCATCATTGGGATCCCAGTTCTCAAGCTCTTCTGGGGTTAAGGTTGACCCCGCGCGCGCGCCGCTAAGCACTAAGCTGTAGATAAATCCATCGTGCATATCGCATTCCATCTCTTGCTAAATCATGGACTCAAGCTAACTGATTTCGTTGTGAAAATGAAGTCTAGGCGATGATTGTGCTGACAATTGCAGCCCTTGGTGGGGCTAAATTGCTGGCCAAGCAAGTTACGATGAAATAGATTAAAATTAGCCATAGTTGTAATGCATTGAGAAGATAAAATGGAATATGAATTTCGGCGTAACAGTTTGACGGGCACTTATTTAGCCAGCTTTAGTATGGACCATGAAGTGCTGGGCCAATGGTTTTCGGAAGAGTTAGGGCCAGAGTTAGCCAAAATTCAACAAGTGCTCGATATTATCAAAGAAATTCAAGCGGGTAAGCGTGATTCTTGGCGGTTAATTGGCGGCGATCTCACCCTAGATCTGGATGAAGAGCAGGCGCGCATTTATGCCAATGCCTTAGGTTTTGAGCAAGAGTATGAACTCGAGGAATCGATGTCCCTCTACGATGCGGAATCGGAAGCCTATTGTGGATTAGAAGATTTAGAGGAAGCTCTGCTAAGTTGGTATGAGTTTGTGCAAAAAGGGCGATAGCACAAATTTCTACTCCTGCAGACAATAAAGGCAATCGATTGATTGCCTTTGTTTTTTAGCTTAGTGCTGAACCACTCGATTTGAAGCGTTAGTTGTTCAGATACCTTACCGCCATTTCGGTTCTCGACTTGGCATTGGCCTTACGCAGCAGATTTTTAACGTGTACTTTTACCGTGCCTTCACTGATATGTAAGTGCTCTGAAATCATCCGGTTACTTAACCCTTCTGCCAGCTGTTGCAGGATCTGTAGTTCCCTTGGCGTGAGGCTTGAAATCCATTCCTGCTCATCGGCGGCATTTTTAAGCTCGTACAGATATTCTTCAACTTCATCGCTGATCACTCTGTGGCCCAACATGGCATTTTTGAGCTTATCGAGCAGCAGATCCGGCTCGGTATCTTTAAGCAAATATCCGTCGGCGCCCGCGCGTAGCAGTCGAATAACATCTTGTTTGGCATCCGACACTGTGAGGATTACTATCCGTGAGGTCACGCCTTCCTGGCGCATGGCATTGAGGGTATCGAGTCCTGTCATTCCCTTCATATTCAGATCCAGCAGTACAATATCGGGCTCATCGGTGGCAACGGCGCTTAAGGCATCTAAGCCTCCGCCGACTTCGCCGAAGAGACTAAAATCTGGATCGGAGGCGATCAGTTGGCAGATCCCTTTACGTAGGAGGGGATGGTCATCGACCACGAGGACTGAATAAGGTTTACCCATGTGTAGGCTCCTGTTGGGAAGGGAAGATTAAAGTAACTTTGGTTCCCTGTGACAAATTGGATTTGTTATTAGACGCTAAGGGCACATCCGGTTGTTCTTGGTCTAGTTGTTCGGTAATTCCCTTGCTATTAGTGTGCGTATCATTGCTACTAAATACAACAGTACCGGCTAATTTACTGGCACGCTCATGCATGATCCCTATGCCAAAGTGTTGATCCCGCTCCTTTAGATAGCCAATTCCTATACCGTTATCGCTCACACTGATATTGACCATGCCATTGTCATCTTTATAACAGCGAATATTGATCTGGCTGGCATTGGCATGTTTTATCGCGTTGAGTGTAGCCTCACGGGTGATCTGCAGAATATGAATATGCTGCTTCGCCTCGAGCCATTGGGGCGAGAGTTTGTAATCGAGATGGATCTTGATATCGGTATTGGCCCTAAGCTGTTCTAGCATGGCTTCCATCGCGTTCTTCAGATTCGGTTCTTTGATGGTTAATCTGAAGGTGGATAATAACTCCCTGAGCTGTACATAGGCTGTACTGACGCCTTCATTGATTTCCGTCAGTTGCCCCTCGATCGCAGGGCTGCGGCAACTATGATCTAAGTTTTTGCGCAGCAAGCTAATTTGGATTTTGAGGAAGGACAGTACCTGACCGAGGGAGTCGTGTAATTCCCTAGCAATCACTCCGCGTTCTTCCATCAAGGCCAGTTGCTGGCGTTGCTCGGTGGCGTTATGGATGACGATGGAGCGAGTGAGCATGATGGCGAAGTTTTTAAACAGCGGTGTATTCGTATCCTGCGCTGAAATAAGCTCTAAGTAACCTAAATCTGCCTGCTCAAATTGCAGTGGGAAGCGGGTGCTGTTTTGGGTATCTTCTGGCCAGCCACCATCGGCTTCAACCACTTCTAACTCTTGCTCTGGGTACTGAATAATGAGCCGTAAATAGTCGATAGACTCATAATCTTTTAATTGATTTAACGCCGCTCTAAGTGCCTTGTAATCGAGTTTATTCGCGTTAAGCGTCAATAGGTTATCGTATAAAAACGCGAGTTCATTATTTGCCCTAGTGAGCGCGAGAGTCTTTTCGGCCACTTGGGATTCTAAGTTACCATACAGGGTCGCGAGCTCGCGGGCGGTTTTTTGCAGCGCGTGGGTCAGGGCGGTGAGCTCAATATATTCGGTCTCGGGCATTTCTATCTCGAAGTTACCCTTTGAAATGGTGTTGGCCGATTCCATTAACTGCTGTAAGGGGACAACAACTTTTCGTTTGGTAAAACGTACCGCTAAAAAGGCGATGGCGAGCATTAGCCCGAGTCCAAAGATCTGGCTCGCGGCAAGCAGGCGCAGCTTAAAGGCGGCGTGGTGCTCCATTTCTAACACCAATAAATCAATGGTATCGACAAAGTCCTTGAGCGAGGCGGCGTAATCGCGGGAGTTTTCCTGCTCAATGTAGTACTTCATCACCAGCCATTTATCGATAACGAGCTGATACTGATCGGCGATTTTTTTCGGGCTAAGCCAACCTGTGGAAGGTTGCAATGCCTCGGAGTGCAAGGTGTTTTCAAACTCGGCAATCTTCTCTTGGGCGGCGTCACTGCCCGAATTGGCATAAAACATCAGCCGATAACTTTGCATCCGCAGTGAACCCGAGGCGTTGATGGCCTTTGCATCGCCTAAACTGTAAGACAAATTGATGATTGCGAAGATGGCCAAGCTGCTAGAAAGCAAAATCAGTACTAACATTAAACCCAAAATTTTAGAGGTAAGGCTGCCTCGTTTCATATGTCCATTACCTAATATATGGGCCATTGATTTAATGGCACTTTAGTCGTGTTTTACATTAGAAAATAATGTACTACATTAACGAAAACATAAAAGTGTGAACAACAACACTATTACATTTTGATCTAGCGCAAACTTCGTTCTAGATACCCCCTAAGAGGTATGTCTTTGGAGGGTTTAAGCCACTAACTTTGGCCTTGGAGATGTCGTGATTTATTAAAATAATGCAACACGGAGATGAGATGATGAAGAAGATGACAGGTAAGTCCTTTGCACTCAGTGCATTGGTTGCCGCGAGCTTCATGGCGGCGGGTGCGATGGCAAGCGATAAGACCGAGCCACGCAACGAAGTATACAAAGATAAGTTTGCTAATCAATACAATAGCTGGCATGACACCGCAAAAAGTGAAGAGATCACCGACGCATTAGCGGGCGATCCTAGCTTAGTAATTCTGTGGGCCGGTTATGGTTTCGCAAAAGACTACAACGCACCTCGCGGCCACATGTATGCCGTGACTGACGTTCGTAACACCCTACGTACTGGCGCACCAGCCAATGCCGAAGACGGCCCAATGCCAATGGCATGTTGGAGCTGTAAGAGCCCTGATGTACCTCGTCTGATCGAAGAACAAGGCGAAGAGGGTTACTTCAAAGGCAAGTGGGCTAAAGGTGGTCCAGAAGTCGTTAACACTATCGGTTGTAGCGACTGCCACGAAAAAGGCACCCCAAAACTACGCATTTCACGTCCATTCGCTGAGCGCGCAATGGAAACTATCGGCACACCATTCGACAAAGCTTCGAAGAAAGACAAGCAATCTATGGTTTGCGGTCAGTGCCACGTTGAATACTATTTCGAGAAGAAAGACGATCGCAAAGGTTTCGTAAAATTCCCATGGGATTCAGGTACTACTGTTGAACAAATGGAAGCTTACTACGATGCTATCGAGTTCTCTGACTGGACTCATGCGCTGTCTAAGACACCAATGCTGAAGGCACAACACCCTGGTTATGAAACTTGGAAACTGGGCGTACACGGTAAGAATGATGTGAGCTGTGTTGACTGTCACATGCCTAAAGTGACTAACGACAAAGGTCGTAAGTACACAGATCATAAAGTGGGTAACCCATTCGATCGCTTCGACGAAACCTGTGCAACTTGCCATAGCCAAAGCAAAGAGTTCTTAGAAGGCATCACTAAAGAGCGTTATGCCAAAGTGAAAGAGCTGAAAGCTCGCGCTGAAGGTCAATTAGTGAAAGCACACTTCGAAGCCGCTAAAGCGTGGGAAGTGGGTGCCACCGAAGCTGAAATGAAGCCAATCCTGACTGATATCCGTCACGCTCAATGGCGCTGGGACTTCGCGATTGCTTCTCACGGTGTTGCGGCTCACGCGCCAGAAGAAGCACTGCGTATCCTAGGTACTGCGGTTGATAAAGCGGCTGATGCTCGCGTGAAATTAGCCCAATTACTGGCGAAGAAAGGCGTGACTGACGCGGTTGCTATCCCTGATATCTCTACCAAAGCGAAAGCTCAAGCTGCACTGGGTATGGACATGGACAAGATGAATGCAGAGAAAGAAGCATTCAAGAAAGACGTGTTACCTAAGTGGGATGAAGAAGCGAAAAAACGCGAAGCAACTTACAAGTAAACATCCTTGAATATGAGCTAACCCCTCATAGTAAAGTCCCCGCAATTTAGGTTGCGGGGGCTTTTTATTTTAACGGTCGATTTGTTTGTTCGGGCTTATTCAAGCTAGATGCTTGTTTGGCATTAACAAGGCATGACGGCATCACAGCCACAGTGCTTGCTTTTACAGAATCAATTTAAGCCTCTGGCTTGCGGATGAACTCCCGCTCAAACTGCGCTGGCGTCATGGGTTTACCATAGAGGTAGCCTTGGCCTAAATCGCATTCTTCACTGCGGATAAAACTGTCCTGATGGGTGTTTTCAACTCCCTCGGCAATCACCTTCAGTTTGAGCTTTTTACCTATGGCGATAATGGCCTTAGTTAACTCCCTGTCCTGCTCGCTGTTTTCGAGCTTACTGATAAAGCAGCGGTCGATTTTTAAGGTATCGAAGGAATACTTTTGCAGATAGCTTAGGGAAGAGTAGCCGGTGCCAAAATCATCGAGTGAGATGCGGATCCCCAGTTCCTGCAATTGCTGAATAGCGTTATGGGCTAAGTGCTCGTCCTGCAATAGCATTCCTTCGGTGATCTCGAGCTCCAGTGCCGTGGCAGGTAATTGGTACAGGGTTAGTAGCTCGGCAATATGTTCGGCAAAGCGGGGATTACGCATTTGTACGGGGGAGATATTGATGGCGATTTTAAAGTCCCGCTGCAGTATTCGGCACCAGTCGGCGGCTTGTTTAATGGCGCTGTGGAGCACAAAGTTACCTATCTCCATGATTTGCCCATTACGTTCGGCCAAGGCGATAAATCGGTCGGGGGTAACTTGTCCTAGCACGGGATTGTGCCAACGCAGCAGCGCTTCTGCGCCAATCACTTTGTGAGTCTTGAGTTCGATAAAGGGTTGGTAGTGCAAGCTTAATTCATTGTTTCTCAGGGCATCGACTAAGTGCGACTCGAGTTGATAGCGCTGGCTCAGTGCGATTTGGGTGTCTTGATTGAAAAAGCTGTAGGGAATGCCTTCGGCCTTGCTGATGGTCATGGCAGCTCCGGCTTTTTGCAGCAGGGTTGCGGCATCGATACCGTCGCTTGGCGCCTGTGCTATGCCGATTGACGAGGGAATAGTGATCACGAAGTCTGCGATACCAAAGGGGGAATTGCAGCAGTTGATGATCTGATTCAGCAGTTTGTGAGTCTCACGCTGTGAGGGCTTATGGGCTTGCACTAGCACAAACTCCGCCCCCGCGATGCGGGCAATAAAGGTATGACCGTCTGTGCAATGTTGTAAGCGTTGGCTCAAGATGGTGAGTATCTTATCGCCGATAAGATAACCGTAGCTGTCGTTAATGGATTTAAAGTTACGCAGCCCTAGGTAAAACACTGATATTTTTTCTTTACGATTAATCTCTTCCAGCATATTCGCTAGGGTGTTGATGAGATTGAGCCGGTTGGGTAACCCTGTCAGCGGATCGTAGCTTTTATGATACTCAAGTGAGCTTTCGGTCGTCGTACGGGTTTCAATTTCACGGATTAACTTGGCGCTGAGTTCTGCCAGTTCATGGGTGCGTTGCTGCACTTTCTGTTCGAGTTGTTGGTTATGGAGCTGCAACTTAGCCTGTTGGAACAGAGTGATCAGATTGGTTTCGATAGCATTTTGAAATCGTGCCAATAAACTGCGGAACTGCTGGCTGTAGTTACGCTCCTTACTGTCGAGCATACAAATGGTGCCGAAGGTGCTGTTATCGGGCCAATGCAAGGGCAGGCCGCAGTAGGCTATCATCCCCAGTTTTATGTCGGGATTTTTATCCCAATCGGCATCCTTCAAAGCGTTGGGGATGTGGAGCTCTCGACATTCTTTCATCACGGTTTCGCAATACAGGCCATGGCCTAAATGCTCTTTATCGTGGGGCTTGTAGGGATTTCCCTGACTATGGCTCGAGGCAAATACTTCAATCTCGGTAGGATGAACACGCATGATAAGCGCGGCCGGCGTATCCACTATCTCGGAGAGCAGATCTAAGGTTTGTTGCCAATTCTCTAGCATCTCAGGCGGCACGGTAATCTTGCCTGTATCAATAGCGATATCCGCGAATAAACGTTCTTTTTGAGATTGTTGGAGGGCAAACTTGTAGGGCATTTGAGGCTCATCCAAAAAGCACTTTGTTATTTATACACTATAGCCTTTTTCTTCGTTTTCGAGTTTACCACCACGATTAAGTTTGCTTTAATTTGTAACTGATATGTTAATTTCTGTGTTTTAATTTCCTTAAGCTTTTGATAAGAATTCGCCCGTAGTCTGGTGCTGGGTATTTTGGCGAGTGGATAACTAAGTGCATCACACTATGAAAAGTAATGTTAGGACGACATTTTTCAGCTTCGCAAAGGGACATTTGCTTGCACCTTGGCTTGTGTTTGCGGTGATTATTTTTTGGCTCGAACTGACCCATGCCGATATGCGATTCGCCAGCTTGTTATTTCACTGGCAGGGTGGGGTCGATTCTTGGCCTTTGCGTGGCCATTGGTTGACTGAGAATCTACTGCATGTCACTGGGCGAAATCTGGTGATTCTGCTTGCCGTTGTCGTGGTTAGCTGCATTGGCTTAAGCTTTCGCGTCGACAAGTTGCGACCTTATCGTAAAGGTTTTATCTATTTGTTTTGCAGTGTGCTAGCGAGTGTGGTCTTGGTGCGCCTTGGTAAGAGTCTTACCCATATGACTTGTCCCTGGGATGTGCTTGAGTTTGGCGGTCGCATGCTGCACTCATCCCTATTTGCTCGCTTGCCAGAGGGGGCTGAGTTTGGTCAGTGTTTCCCCGGTGGACATTCGAGCGGCGGTTTTGCTTGGGTAGCAAGCTATTATGTGCTGAAGGAATACCGACCCCAGTATGCTAAGACCGGCTTAATCTTCGGTATTGTTTTAGGTGCGCTGTTTGGTTTTGCGCAGGAGCTTCGTGGTGCCCATTTCTTAAGCCATGATTTATGGAGTTTGGCCATCGCTTGGACATCCGCTAGCTTGCTCTATTATGGCTTCTTCCTGCGTGTGCCCAAGGTCAACAAGATTAAAGTCGCCAACAAAATCAGTATTATTAGTACCAAAGAAGCCATCTCTAAGTGATGGCTTATCCTCCAAGTAACTCTGAGACGAACGCTTAGAAGCGAAACTCAAAGCGGATATCACCTCGGCGAAGGCGTAGTCTTTCGTCGAGGAGATGGTTTTTCTCGTTCAATAGGGTGTTCTTTTGCTTTAGCAGTTCGGCTTTATCGGTGAGGTTGTTTAGCTTGTTGTTGATGCTACTGATCTCGCTATCGATGGCATTTAAGCGGTCGGCAATTTCGGCTAGACGTTTATTCACCAGATACTGCTCGTGTCCTTGGTTATAACGCTCAACAAACTGATTGTTGCTACAAACGCCATAGTAATTCTCTCCAGCTAAACCTACACGGTAGCCATTTTCGGGCAGACAATAGCTGATAAGTCCCTGCTGATATCCCTGTTGCCACTGGGCTGCATCCACTCTGAGATTAAACTCACGACAATCCTGCTGATACTGATTGAGCTGGCTCGCGTTAGCGCCCCGATTACCGTCGGCTAAACCCGTGGCGTACCAGTCATTATCTCGACATTCCTCGAGTGAGAGGCTAGTGCATTGGGTGAGGGAGAGGGCGGTAAGAGCCAAAGCAAAATTAAGGTAGCGCATTCTAAAATCTGACAAGTCACAAAATGGCATCAGCATAAAGCCTAGGGAAGGGGAGAGCTAGCGCTATATTTCGCCGCGAATACGGTTAGCTGGCGCAGAATTCAGGGCAACTTTTCCTATCTGAGTCACAACTTACTCGCTGTGATAATGCTAAGGTATTGAGTTAATGTTAGTTTTACTTTTCAGTATCTTGTATTGGAAATCCTTATGTTGGCTCCGCTGCCGCCATCAGATAGCTCGCCCTTGGGAGTAAAACGGTCTGCGCCGCACATGGCGACGACTTCTACGTCTTCTCAAGAGGTGCAAGCAGAACTTAAAAAAGGCACTGAACCTCAAGAATCGAGTGATAACAATACTCCGACAGAGGTCGGTGCCCTGCAATCTTTCGCCCATGGCGCACTTGGTTTGGCAGAACCTAAGACCCCTGAACCTCTTTGTGATCGCGAAACTCCACCTCAAGAGGGCAACCAAGGCTACTACAAAGCCGGGCAATTGCTGAAAGTCGCCGCAACCGTGGGCAGTGTGATAGCACTCTTTGTATAAATCACAATGGATTTCAGTGTCTTGTTGCATGAGTCAATCGATGCGCTCGTTAAGCCAAGGTACAGGCAATAAGAGGTAATTTTCAGCAGCTTTACTGACGGTAAATCCACTGCGTTTTGCTATTGTGTTCCTGCACGAGGTGCTTTAGTTTTTACTGAAGTCAGGTATCTTTAACTGAATCTTTTTATCTATTCTCTTTATAAGGCTGCTTTTATATGAAGATTTGCCCGGCACATTCCATCTTACGCCTAAGTAAGGTATAAGGTCGGTATGAAAACTCCTAAACGAATCCAACCTCTGGTTGATGAAGGGCTGGTTGACGAAGTCATTAGCCAACTGATGAGCGGTAAAGAGGCTACAGTGTACGTGGTACGCTGTGGTGAGGATATTCGCTGCGCCAAGGTATATAAGGAAGCGGAGAAACGCAGTTTTAAGCAGGCGGTGGTTTACCAAGAGGGACGTAAAGTCCGTAATAGCCGCCGCGCTAGGGCGATGGAGAAAGGCTCTAAGTTTGGCCGCGAACAGATGGAAGAGGCTTGGCAGAGCGCCGAGGTCGATGCGCTGTTTCGTTTAGCCGATGCGGGAGTCAGAGTGCCTACGCCCTTTGGCTGTTTCGATGGCGTATTGTTGATGGAACTCGTCACCGACAGCGAAGGCCATGTTGCGCCCCGTTTGAATGATGTGAGTTTCAGTGCCGAGCAAGCCATCCACGACCATGGGTTAGTGATGACCTATGTTAAACGTATGCTCTGCGCAGGTTTAGTCCATGGCGACTTATCCGAATTTAACGTCCTAGTGGATGCTAATGGCCCGGTGATTATCGATTTACCTCAGGCCGTCGATGCCGCAGCCAACAACCATGCGAAATGGATGCTGGAGCGTGATGTTAATAACATGACGCAATATTACGGTCAGTACGCCCCCGAGCTACTCAAGACCCAATATGCCAAAGAAATGTGGGCGCTGTTTGAGGCGGGACAATTAAAAGCGGATACGCCGCTCACGGGTAAATTTACCGAAGTATTAGTCGATGCCGATGTCAATTCTGTATTGGATGAAATTCAAGCCGCCTATGATGAGGCGCAGGAGCGCAAGCTGCGACTTCAAGAAGCTAACGAAAACTATTAGCTGACATCCTAATAAAAAAGACGCTGATAAGCGTCTTTTTTATTGGAGAATATTATTAACGTGTTGATTTTGAATATCTCACATTGCCATCCTTGGCATGGGCACTCAGCCCCTTCCTTTCCATTGAACCACTTAATAAAAGGACAAGACCAAAGGGAGAAAATATGTTGGATTGGTCGGAGAGTACAATCGACATATTTAATCTTTGGGGGAGATAACTCCCTCGAGCCTTGCCGAAACCTTAGGTGTTGCAAGCAACACAGCCATCCGTGGCGCGCTATCCTAGCCTAGCGCTGGATCGTCATTGATCCGTGAATAAAAGGACAAGACCCAAGAGGGTAATATGTTCGTGACTTGGGGGAGCACAATTCACATATTTGATCTTTGGGGGAGATAACTCCCTCTAAAGCCTTGTCAAAACCTTTCTTTTGTTGCTACTGCATACCCTTTGAGCATTAAGTTGACAGAGTCGGATAGTAAACAGCACAGTTATTATTGTTATTTGTACGATTTATATCTTAGGTCGTTGGGGAGCGATAATAGATACCCATCCGACCCTGTCTAAACTGTTATTGATCACGCATTCTATTTATTGGATGACAAGGCCGGACGTAAAAGGGCGCTGTTATTATTGTTTTTAGCACAACTTTCATACCGCGTTAGACCTACAGGGCAATATGCAATGGGGTCCGGCCTTGTCGATAAGGGCACTGGGCGAGGTTACCTCAACCTATAGTGCGTAATTCACTGTTTAGCTGTTTAATACGTTTCTGCAACTGCGCAATTTCAGAGATTAAAGCGCACTCCCTTTGCTGCGGCTGTTGCTCACTTTCCCTTACCCATTGGTAAACCGCTTTAGCCGAAATACCGTACTGTCGTGCGACATCAGAGAGTAATCTGCCTTTGACTTTCACTTCAAAAATAACGTCAGGTTTAAGACTATGATTGGCGATTCCCATGGGTTATCCCTCTTACTCTATGTTCTGTCTGCTTGCTGGTTCTTTCGGTGCTTTCCTTGGTGATTAATGACGCTGTTCTATATCCCACTGGCTATGTCCTAGGTGGCGCAGGGACAACCATTCGTGGCGACAATGACTAATAAGTTTCATCAGATGTTTCATCTCTATTCTCCTCAATCCACTTAGGGATTGTGCTTCGATTACATGCCTCACAACGGGCACTTAGATTAACGTCCATTGATGTCAAACAGCTTACATAAGGTGTTGAGTGAGTGGCTTTGAGCGCCTCTGCTCTTCTACCTATTTATTAGTATGTAAAATCCGTGCCAACATTTATAAATTTATATTTATATTAAAAATCATAAACTTATTAAAATGTTTCAAACGGTGACTTTTTTAAGCCATGTCTGAAACGGTGCAGCTTGCACTATTTCAGTGCTTTTACTCTAAATGTTGTACAGATGATCTTAAGATGTTTTTATTTAGTGTTGTTTTCGATTGGATCAGTCATAAACTGAGCAAAGAAGCGATTAAAGATTGTCTCAAAAGAGAATGCTTATATACTGCGATTTTTTATGGTGTCCTTTGGCGACTTGCCACGCCCTTTGCCTTTTGGCGGGCAAATACCATCATCAATCATGTTATGAGGTCATAAATGATGAAGCCTTCTCTGATCAAATCACTGCCAGCATCTAAGCTTGCGATTGTTGTGGTGACAGGCGCCTTGATTGCGTCTGGCTGTTCTACAGTCAATCCCTATACCAATGAGCAACAAACGGCAAAAGCAACGACGGGCGCCTTAATTGGTGCGGTTGCCGGCGCGGCTGTTGGGGTTGCGTCCTCTAGCAAGAGCGACCGTGGTAAAGGTGCTTTAATTGGTGCCGCCTCAGGCGCCGCCGTCGGTGGTGGTATTGGTTACTACATGGATGTGCAAGAAACCAAACTGCGCCAACAACTGGCCTCGACAGGCGTGAGTGTGACCCGCGACGGTGACAATATTGTTCTCAATATGCCAAACGAAGTGACCTTTGGTGTCGACCAAACTGAGCTGAGTGATGGCGCTAAACGCGTACTTAACTCAGTGGCGCTGGTGGCCAAGGAATACAGCAAGACTCAACTGAACGTATTAGGTTACACCGACAGCAGCGGCTCAGATTCTTACAACCTACGTTTATCACAAGTCCGCGCCAGCGAAGTGGGCAACTACCTGATGAGCAAAGGCGTGGCTTCTGCTCGCGTTAAATCTAAGGGCATGGGTGAGGCGAGTCCTATCGCATCGAATGCGAATGCCGCAGGTCGCGCGCAAAACCGTCGAGTGGAAATTGTGTTAACCCCAACGGGGCAATAATTTCCATAAAATAAGAGTCGCCTACGGGCGACTTTTTACTCTCTGCACTCGCTGATTCTTTGCATTAGGCAACATTTTGCATTCGGGGACAATTTGTCCATTCACCTAAACAACTTAAGTGATCTTGGCCACAATCGTCCCGATTTGAATTTATCCAGCAGCGGTAATACTTGATCCGCTAAAGGTTTTGCCGTCTTGTATGCACTAGGACATTTTCCTGTGCAAACGGAGATAACAGCATGGCAAAACAGGGTTTAGTGTTAGCAATCAGTTTAGGGTCGACATTGATGGCGGGAATGGTACAAGGCGCGCCAACGAGCGCTGAGGTGACAACCCCTATTGAACTCAGGGCTGCAGGCAGTTTAAAGGCGGCGATGAACGATATTATTGCCGCTTATCAAGCGAAATCCGACGCTAAAGTCGCGGCGCAATATGCGCCTTCGGGCTTATTACTCAAGCGGATCCAAGAGGGTGAGCGAGTGGATATTTTCGCTTCGGCGAATATGAAACACCCGCAGGCCTTAGTCGATGCGGGAGCGGGTCAACAGGTGCAAATGTTTGCCCGTAACCAGCTCTGTGCCATTGCCCTGGCGGATGTACCACTCACCAGTGCGAACTTATTAGACACCCTGCTCGCGCCGCAAATTAAGCTTGGTACGTCAACTCCAAAAGCCGATCCCGCGGGGGATTATGCTTGGGCAGTGTTTGCGAAAGCCGAGGCTTTAAAAGCTAATGCAAAAACCACATTAGAAACCAAAGCCTTGCAGCTAACGGGTGGGCCAGAGAGTGCTAAACCACCCAAAGATCGCAATCCCTATGCTTGGGTGATGGAAAATAAGCTGGCGGACGTATTCTTAACCTATTGCACCAATGCGGTGCTGGCACAAAAAGAAGTGCCTAGCCTCAAGATTGTCGATTTACCGCCAGAGTTAGCCGTTGGCGCCGACTATGGCCTATTGGTGTTAAAGGATGCCAATAGTGCGGCCGCGCCTCTGGCCGAGTTTATTTTATCCCCTGATGGACAAGCGATTTTAACGGGCTATGGCTTTCAGCCGCCTAAAAAATAGTGCTAATCGTCTATTAAAAATGGCGCCCTATGGCGCCATTTTTGTTGCTCGTTTTAGCAAGGCTTAGGCCTGTGCTAGTGCATTAAATACAGGGTCGCTAATCCTAGGAAGGCAAATAAGCCAATAACATCGGTGACTGTGGTAAGCACCATACCGCCCGCTAACGCCGGATCTACTTTTAAACGCTTTAAGATCAGCGGAATACTGGCGCCAGCCAGTCCTGCGACAGTCATATTGATGAGCATTGCACCGCCAATCAGGCTGGCAAGCGCCATATCATCTTTCCAAACTAATACCGCGATAAACACCAAAATCGACCACATTAGGCCGTTCAAAAAGCCAATGGCGAGTTCTTTGCCAATCAGCCAGCGGGCGTTACTCTGGCCAATATGGCCCAAGGCAATCCCACGGATCACTAGGGCTAAGGTTTGATTACCCGCGACCCCGCCCATGCTCGGTACAATCGTCATTAAAATCGCAATCGTGGCGAATTGTTCGATTGTGCCTTCAAACATATTGCTGACAGAGGCCGCCAGCAGGGCGGCAAACAGGTTAATCGTCAGCCAGAGTGAGCGGCGTAAAGTACTCTTTACCACAGGGGCGAAGGTGTCTTCATCGTCGTCCATCCCCGCCATCCCCATCATGGAGTGCTCGGCGTCTTCACGGATAACATCCACCACGTCATCGATGGTGATACGCCCGAGTAACTTGCCATCACTGTCGACCACTGGCGCAGATACCCAGTCATGGCGCTCGAACAGCTGTGCTACTTCGCTGTCGGACATGCCCACGGGAATGCTCTCGATATCGGTATCGATAATGCTGCTGATATGAGTATTGGGATCGCAGGTGAGCAGATCCGCAAGTTTAACCCCGCCGAGTACGCGATCGTGTTTATCCACCACATATAAGGTGTCAGTGGTGTCGGGCAGATTGCCCCGTTGGCGCAAATAACGCAGTACCACATCGATATTCACATCGGGCCTTAAGGTCACTGTATCTGTGTTCATTAGGCTGCCCGCGGTTTCATCGGGGTAGGAGAGCGCCTGCTCGACCCGCTGGCGGTTTTGCAGGCTCATAGACTGCAATACTTGCTTATAGACGGTATCCGGCAAGCTTCGCAGGATATAAGCGAGATCGTCCGTATCCATACTGGCGGTGGCCTTGGCGACCCGTTCAGGGCTCATGGCGCGGATCAACGGATCTTTTAGCTCTTCACTGAGTTCATCGAGAATATCCCCGAGCTGATCTTGATCGATAAGTTGCCATAGCACTTGCCGCGCTTTAGGGGGCGAGGACTCTAAAATCAATGCGATATCCGACGCCGCCATGTTTTGCAGCATTTGCCTGACATGCACAAACATACCGCTATTGAGGGCATGGCTCAGTTGGTCGAGACGTTGTTCGACTTGTAAGCTGTCTGAGGCTTCTACAGGCATGTTTCCTCCAAGGTGGCGACGGTGGATAGGGACGTTTGGCTGTTGAGGACTTAAGCCAAAGGACTTAAGCCAAAGCGCAGCAGTATATTGTAATTGAGTGCACGGGAGGGCGTCGAGTCACAAATGTGTTTTACTGGTATAAGGTGCTGAAATCAAAACCAAACAGGGTACTGAATAACGGCAGGGATCATCGAGATGAGATGTCGATACGATTAACAGGCTTCGTCGAACTTAGCGTCAATAAGCGCGCAAATGGCATTGAGCGCGGGCTCGGCATCTGGGCCTTCGGCAATCAGGGTAATGGTTTTACCCATGCCGGTTTCTAGCATCAGTAGCCCTAAAACACTGGCGGCAGAGGCCTGTTTTTCACCTTGGATCAGCGTAATGCTGGCATCAAACTCAGACGCAAGCACCACGAGCTTAGTGGCGGCGCGGGCATGTAAGCCGAGTTTATTGCAGATGGTGACTTGGCGCTCAAGCTTTGGCATGACTTAACTCTCGATGGCGGGCATTCACTTTGTGTTTGCCGTTGCTAAAGCGTTTAGCCAGTTGCTCGGCCACGTAAACCGATCTGTGTTGACCGCCGGTACAGCCGATGGCTATGGTCAGATAGCTGCGGTTATTACGCTCTAAGTGGGGCAACCAAGTTTCGAGTAAATTCTCGATTTGCCAGATGAACTTATTGACCAGTGGCTGGCGATTTAAAAACTCTGCCACAGGTTCATCTAAGCCGGTGAGGGGGCGCAGCTCAGGTTCCCAATGGGGATTGGGTAAAAAGCGCACATCGAACATAAAGTCGGCTTCGGTTGGCATACCATGCTTAAAACCGAAGGACTCGAAGTTGATCACCAGTTCCTTATCGACACTTCCAAGCAGGATTTGCCGTACTTGGTCGCTCAGTTCATAGATATTCAGATTCGAGGTATCTATGTAGTGATCCATTTGCTGTGACAGTGGCTCGAGCAATTTGCCTTCAAGCTTAATGGCTTCCTGCAGCGATACTCGGCTCTTAGATAAGGGATGTAAGCGCCGAGTCTCGCTGTAGCGCTTTAACAGTACTTTATCGCTGGAATTTAAGAAAAAGCTGGTAAGTTCAGTGCCCTCTGGCAGGCTTGCGAGCTGTTTGACGAGTACCTTGTCTTGCTCCGGCAGGTTACGCACGTCGACGCTGATGGCGACGAGATCGTTACTGCCCTTGAGCTGTTCGAGTAAGCTGCCAATCAGCGGCAAAGGAAGATTATCGACACAATAGTAGCCGAGATCTTCAAGCACTCTTAGTGCGACCGATTTGCCCGAGCCTGAGCGCCCTGACACTATGACCAGTTTCATCCAGTGATTACCTGATAGAGTTCCGTTTCATCATGCGTCTTGCGCAATTGCTTCAATATTTGTTTGTCGCTGAGCTTTTCTGCCATGCAGGACAAAGTGCTTAAGTGCTGTTGACATTGGTCAGCAGGCACCAGCAGCGCAAATAAAATGTCGACAGGTTGTTTATCGATAGCATCAAAGGCTATCGGCTCCTCACATTTCACCAATATGGCTATGGGTTGTGTTATATCGGTTAATCGACCATGTGGAATGGCGATGCCGTTACCTATACCTGTGCTCCCCATCTTTTCGCGCGCCACTAGGCTTTCGAAGATCTCTTGAGATGAGAGGGTGGGGTACTGGGCAGCGGCTAAGTCGCTGATAAGTTCCAGTACCTTTTTCTTACTGCCCGGAGTGGCGCAGGTCGTGCATTCCGGCCGCAGTATGGTACGAAGTTCCATTGCTAGTGTTTTGTTAACTTCTCTTTGTGTTTAATAACCTGACGATCAAGCTTGTCGATCAGGACGTCTATGGCAGCATACATATCTGCATGCTCTGAAGTCGCGAAGACTTCACCACCGGTGAGGTTGATTCTCGCTTCGGCAATTTGTTGCATTTTCTCAACATTGAGCACAACGTGCACATTATTGATCTGTTCGAAATGACGTTCAAGTTTTGAAAACTTTTCCTCAACATAAGCCCGTAACGATTCAGTAATCTCGATATGGTGTCCACTCAGGTTTATTTGCATATAAACGTCCTCCGATTTCCACTTTAGGCTATAAACTTTTACGCTGATTGGAAGGGGGAATAAGCATCGCCTCTCGGTACTTCGCAATGGTTCTGCGCGCAACGTTAATTCCCTGTTCTGCCAGAAGTTGCGCCATCTTGCTGTCGCTTAATGGTTTTTTCTGGTTTTCCGCTGCAACCAGTTTCTTAATGAAGGCTCTGATTGCCGTGGATGAGCACTCACCGCCATCATCAGTCCCGACGTGGCTTGAGAAGAAATATTTTAGTTCAAAAAGTCCCTTTGGGGTATGCATGTATTTTTGTGTGGTCACCCGTGAAATGGTGGACTCATGCATCTCTACCGCCTCGGCGATATCGTTTAGGACCATAGGTTTCATGGCTTCTTCACCGTATTCGAAGAAGCCCTGTTGATATTGCACTATGCAGTTTGCCACCTTGAGCAGTGTTTCGTTACGGCTTTCAAGGCTTTTGATAAACCACTTGGCTTCTTGCAGGTGCCCGCGGATAAATTGGCTATCGGCTTGGCTTTTGGTACTGCGCGCCATGGCTGCATATTGCTGATTAACATTGATTTTTGGCATGCAGTCTGGATTTAACTCGACCACCCAGCGACCATTTTTCTTCGACACTGATACATCGGGGATGACATATTCTTCATCAACAGGAGTGATGAGCAAACCGGGGCGAGGATTTAAGGTTTGGATCAGCGCTATGCTTTCCCTTAACTCGTCCTCTTTGAGTTTGGTCTTACGCATCAACAATCTAAAGTCGCGGGCGGCGATCAGATCTAAATGGTCTTTGATCAACATGCGGGCGTTTTCGAGGTGTGGGGTATCCAGCGCAAAGTGAGAGAGTTGGATAAGCAGACATTCGCTTAAATCCCTTGCGGCGACACCGACGGGATCGAAGTGTTGAATGCGCTTGAGTACGGCTTCGACTTCATCCAGCTCGATCTCAGGATTGCCCATGGCCTCGAGGATATCTTCAGTACTTTGAGTCAGATAACCTTGATCGTCGATGGCATCAATAATCGCGGTGGCAATAGCTAAATCGGTTTCAGAGAAGGGCGTGAGGTTTTTCTGCCATTCTAAATGTTCGTACAGGCCTTCACTGGTTTCCCCTTGGAAGGGCATGTCATCTTCACGGCTGGCGCCAGAACCTGAGTTTGGCGATGCGGTAAAGACTTCATCCCAAGTGGTGTCCATGGGTAGTTCTTCGGGCAGGGATTCTTTGGTCAACGACTCGGCAATGTCCACGGTGGAATTATCTTGTTCCTGTGGCTGAGCTGTCGTTTCGCTAAAGTCGGTATCGGCGATATCTTGCTTACGTTCGGTAGGCGCGTCGAATTGCTCCTCTTCCAGCTCAAGAAGAGGATTAGAGTCTAAGGCTTGCTGGATCTCTTGCTGCAGTTCCAATGACGACAGTTGCAACAGACGAATGGCCTGTTGAAGTTGTGGCGTCATGGTTAACTGTTGACCCAGTTTGAGCTGGAGTGACGCTTTCATGTTACCGCTGATCCCTACGTTATTATTTTGAATTTAGGCCGCTTGTTATCATATTGATGGCGCTGATAAGCCAAAATTCAAGGCTAATTGGCTCTGTTTAAGTAACTATAGCCTGAATTGTTCACCTAAGTACACAGCCCTAACTTGCTGATTGTCTAAGATCTCTGCGGGAGTTCCTTCGGCAATCAGGTTTCCGTGACTGACAATGTAGGCATGTTCACAGACGTCTAAGGTTTCGCGCACATTGTGGTCTGTGATCAGTACCCCAAGGCCTCGACTCTTAAGTTGTTCGATGATTTTCTTGATATCGATAACCGAAATCGGGTCGACACCGGCGAAGGGTTCATCGAGCAGAATAAACTTAGGATTGGCCGCTAAGGCGCGGGCAATTTCGACGCGGCGACGTTCACCGCCCGATAACGACATGCCTTGGCTATCGCGAATATGGGTGATATGGAACTCTTCGAGCAGATGTTCCAGCTCTTCTTCGCGTTGGTCGCGATTGAGCTCTTTACGGGTTTGCAGTACCGCCATGATATTGTCGTGCACGGTCAGCTTGCGAAAGATACTGGCTTCCTGTGGCAGGTAACCAATGCCTTTGCGGGCGCGCAGGTGCATGGGATCGGCGGTTAAATCATCATCGTCGATAAAGATATGGCCTTTATCGCTTTTGACTAAGCCCACGACCATGTAAAAGGTGGTGGTTTTACCCGCGCCGTTTGGGCCGAGTAGGCCGACGACTTGACCCGTTTTCACCGTCAGGCTGACATCTTTCACAACCTGACGACTCTTATAACTCTTAGCGAGATTTTGTGCTTTTAAGGTGATTTGGGTCATTTAGAGTCCTGTTTTTTCACAGGTTTGTCCGCGGGCTGGTTCTTGATCTCTTCCTGATAGTTGTCAGGTTGAATAATAGTAATCACGCGATCATCACCGCTACCCGTGCTTTCAGCGATCAGTTTCTGCTGAATAATATCGTAACGGATGAGGTTACCCGTCACTTGGCTACCCGCTTGGTCTAGGGTTGCTGAGCCTGTTAAGGTCAGGGTGCGGGTCGCCATTTCGTAGCGAATTTCTTTGGCGCTAGCCGACGCTGGGCGTCCATCGTCGAGAATTTGGCTGTAAGTTGCAGGGTTACCCGTTGCCACTAAAATCTTGCTGTTTTCCCCTTCGGCAGAGAATGCACGTAGTTGATCTGCATGGATTTTAATCGAGCCTTGGGTGACTTCAACCGGACCGAAGAAAATGATCTGGTTGTTTTTAATGTCCGCAGTTTGGCTAACGGCTTTAATTTTCACTTCTTGCTGTAAGTCACCGACCTTGGCGAAGGCGCTCATGCTGGTGATTAGCATTAGGCCGGCAAGTAATATGTTATTTTGCTTCATAGGTTCCTACTACCTGACTGGTCAATTGCACTTCCTGCGCGTTAAGGTCGGCATAAAGGCCTTGCCCTTGAATATTAAAATCTTTCCCTGTGACGTAAATGATGCGGTCAGAGGTCATTATCATAGTGTTGAGATCGAGTTCTAAAAAACTGGTGGACAATGTCTGTATGGGTTCACCAGGGCTGATGGCATCGATAATAACATTATTTTCTAATACAACCTTGCCGGTATCTTTATTGAGTCGACCTTGATCGGCTCGGATCTGCCATTTTGCTTTACCTTGGTCGGGATAGACAAGATAGACGGGCTCAGTAAAGTCGGTTTGGTTTTTCAGCTCATAGTGTTCCATGTGCTTTGCCGTGACGCGACTGTTAACTTGCCCTTGCTCATTAAACTCAATGCTGCGCAGATCTTCGATAATGTAATCGGGTCTGTCGCTGACGTTCAAGCTGTCATCCGTATCGCCACCACGTTTTTGCTGCACTTGCCAATATAGCACCAGCGCAGTACCAAAAAAGGCGATAATGGCGAGGGTCACACGACTCATATGCTCATCCCATGGGCGGAGGTGAACTTATTTTGGCTCAATAAGAGCAGATCCGTGAGTTCCCTGAGTGCGCCATGTCCACCATTTAAGTGAGTCACAAAATGGGCGTGTTGGCGGACATAGGGATGCCCATCGGCGACGCAGACGGCAAGGCCAACCACATTCATCACCGGCAGGTCGACAATATCATCACCGATATAGGCGACTTCTTCTGGGGTGACATTGTAGAGCGACAGCAGCTCTTCATAGGGCACGAATTTATTATCCACGCCCTGATAAATATGCGTCACACCCAGCGCCGTCATGCGGTTTTCGACAATTTTAGACTGACGGCCAGTGATAACCGCCAGATTAAAACCACTGGTCAGTAATGAACGCACGCCATAACCATCGCGGGTGTGAAAGGCTTTGAGCTCTTCCCCTGCGTTGCTCAAATAAATGCGGCCGTCGGAAAACACTCCGTCCACATCGCAGATCAGCAGTTTAATTTTTTGCGCCCTTTGCCAAACATCGTCGCTGATGGGGCCGTAAAAACCTTGCTGTGGCATTAAATCACTCCCGCTTTAACCATATCGAGCATATTGAGGGCTCCGACAGGATGATGTTCTTTATCTATCACTATCAGGCCGTTGATATTTTTGGAATCCATCACTTGCAGCGCCTGCGCCGCTAAAACGTTTTCAGTAATTGTGACACAGTTTCGCGTCATCACATCGGCAATCGGCGTAGTGCGAAGGTTGACTTGGGCGTCGATAACCCGGCGCAGATCGCCGTCGGTAAAGATACCCACGAGTTTGTTTTGCTCATCGATAACCGCAGTCATGCCCAAGCCTTTCTTGGAGATCTCATACAGGGCATCGGTAATGCAGATATCGTGTTTAACCAAAGGTAAATCATCACCGCTGTGCATCACGTTGCTGACTTTTAGCAGCAGCTTACGACCTAAGGCGCCGCCCGGATGGGACATGGCGAAATCTTCCCGGGTAAAGCCTTTAGCTTGCAGCAGCGCAATGGCGATGGCATCGCCCATGACTAAGGTTGCCGTGGTGCTTGAAGTTGGCGCCAGCCCAAGCGGACAGGCTTCCTCTGGCACCTCAATACATAAATGAATTTTAGAGAGACGCGCCATGGTGGATTCTGGCTTGCCTGTCATGGCAATCACGGGAATGGCTTTACGTTGAATGACCGGCATCAGCGCGAGGATTTCGCTCGACTCGCCCGAGTTTGAAATCGCAAGAATTACATCATTGTCCGAAAGCACGCCTAGGTCACCATGGCTGGCTTCGCCGGGGTGGACAAAAAACGCTGGGGTGCCTGTGCTGGCGAGGGTGGCCGAGATTTTATTGCCAATGTGGCCTGATTTCCCCATCCCCATCACTATCACTTTGCCGGTGCAGTTGAGAATTAACTCGCAGGCTTGGGCAAATTCAACGGAATCGACATATTGATAAAGATTGTCGAGGGCCGATTTTTCAATATCGATGACTTTACAGCCCCACTGGCGCAATTGTGATTGGTCTACCATGTCTATCTCTCTTCTTGCATTGTCTTTGTCGCCCCGTTCTGGGATTGGAATAGCACAATTTGGTACGCGATAAAGATGATAAAATTAACGGCTTCTTACTCGGAGTAGCGTTTTATTGTTCTGCCCTTGCCTATAGGGTTGGCGGCAATGGGGCAGGATAACCCGTTTAGCGATTGAATGCCTTGAGCAAAATCATCGTCTTGGTTGTTTTAGCGCTGCCACTTTTATGGCTATGGCCGCCATGATAACCAGTTTGACATTCAATATGGCTTTTGAGTTAAGTTGTCTTGCCTAGTTCAGTGTGATTTCGCTTATCTTATTAGCCTTAACTAAACAAACTTGCTGATTTATCAACAAGGGCGAAAACATTAAGTAACACTTTAGCTTCACAGAGCGAAAACTTAGGGCGCATTCTCGCTGGAAATGAGGCAAATTGAAAGTATCGCAGGACGATAGTGTCGATTCTGTTGTAGGTTAAAGCGCAATTACGTACAATTTGCGGCTCTTCGATTGGTCTGGGCAGGAAGCGTAGGCCACCTCTTTTCAAATATCGGAATCAAGCATGACTCAAGAACAAACGCCGTTGGTTGAGATCCGTCATTTGGGCTTCAGCCGTGGCCAGCGTGTCATATATGAAGATATTAGCCTGTCTATCCCTCGGGGCAAAGTCACCGCCATTATGGGCCCCAGTGGTATAGGTAAAACCACTTTGCTCAAGCTTATCGGTGGCCAATTAACGCCCGATAGCGGCCAAGTGTTGTTCGATGGTCAGGATGTGCATGCCGCGAGTCGTAGCCAATTATTCGAACTGCGTAAGCGCATGAGCATGTTGTTTCAAAGTGGCGCCTTATTCACCGATATCAACGTCTTCGATAACGTTGCCTTTGCGCTGCGTGAGCACTCGGGTTTACCTGAAGAGATTATTCGCTCAATCGTATTAATGAAGCTCGAAGCCGTTGGTCTGCGCGGCGCCGCGCAGATGATGCCAAGTGAGTTATCCGGTGGGATGCAGCGCCGCGCCGCCCTTGCTCGGGCGATCGCCCTTGAGCCTGAAATGGTGATGTACGATGAGCCTTTTGCCGGACAAGACCCGATTTCCATGGGCGTGCTGGTGAAGCTTATCCGTGAACTCTCCGATGCGTTGAATCTGACCTCGATTGTCGTGTCCCACGATGTGGATGAAGTGCTCGGAATTGCAGATTATGTGTATGTGGTGGCCGATAAAAGAGTGATTGCCCATGGCACGCCTGAGGAGTTAAAGCATGCGGACAATCCGCAGCTCAAACAGTTTATTCAAGGCGCGCCCGACGGCCCTGTGCCTTTCCACTATCCGGCGAAGGATTATCAGCAAGAATTAATGGCTAAAGGAGCTGGCAAGTGAAGTTATTCGACAGTATTGCCGACCTCGGCCGCAGCGCTATCGATTTAGTGCTCGGTTTTGGCCGTGCGGGCCTGATGCTCTGGGGCGCGATTTTTCGCTGGCCTCGGGTGCGTAAAGGTTTTCCATTATTAGTGCGCCAAATCTATGTGGTCGGCGTACAATCTATGGTCATTATTGTGGTCTCGGGCCTGTTTATCGGCATGGTGTTGGCGCTGCAGGGCTACAACATCTTAGTTGGTTTCGGTACTGAGGAGAGCTTAGGCCCCATGGTGGCCTTAAGCTTACTACGTGAACTCGGTCCTGTGGTCACAGCATTATTATTCGCTGGCCGCGCTGGTTCGGCGCTGACCGCCGAAATCGGTCTGATGAAGAGTACAGAGCAGTTATCCAGCTTAGAGATGATGGCGATTGACCCACTTAGGCAAATCATTGCGCCACGCTTTTGGGCGGGGGTGATCAGCATGCCGTTATTGGCGCTGATGTTTACTGCGGTAGGCATTTATGGCGGCCATTTAGTGGGTGTGGAATGGAAAGGCATCGATGGCGGGGCCTTCTGGTCGATTCTGCAAGCCTCGGTCGAATGGCGCCAAGACATAGTGAACTGCCTGATTAAGAGCGGCGTGTTTGCCGTGGTGGTGACTTGGATTGCCTTATACCGTGGTTATCAAGTGGTGCCGAATCCGGAAGGGATCAGCCGTGCAACCACCTCAACCGTGGTGCAATCGAGCCTCGCCGTACTGGCATTGGACTTTTTACTAACAGCCCTGATGTTTGGCCGCTAACGGATTGCAGCGCCAAGGATACAGATAGACGGATTAACAGAGTGGTAACTGAGCATGTTGACACGAAAAATTGAATTATTAGTGGGTATGTTTCTCTTAACGGGCTTAGCGGCCTTTTTGGTGTTGGTGTTTAAAGTCGCCAATATCGAAGTGCAGACCAGCGACAGCAGCTATACCCTCACCGCCAACTTCACCAATATCGGTGGCTTAAAGGTACGCTCTCCGGTCAAGGTCGGCGGCGTAGTGGTTGGCCGCGTGAGTAAGATAGATTTAGACCCAGTCAAACTGGTGGCTGTGGTGACGATTGTAATGGACAAGCGTTTCGATAAATTCCCTGAAACCAGTAGCTTAGCTATTTTAACTTCAGGTTTACTCGGTGAGCAGTTCCTCGGATTAACACCGGGCTTTGTCGATGATGACGTGAGTATGCTTAAGGATGGCGACAAGATTGACGATACTCGCTCCGCATTAGTGTTAGAAGATCTGATTGGTCAGTTCTTATATAGTATGGGTTCAAAGGATAAATAGGGGTTACCGCTATGTTGAAACGCTTATCGCGCTTTTTACTGCCGTTAGTATGGATATTTACCGCAACGACCGCACTGGCGGATGATGCACCGATTAACACTATGGACCCGTACGCCATGGTGAAATCCGTTGCCAACAAAACCTTCGACCGCTTTCATCAAGATAAAGCCTTGATCGACGCCGATGCGGATCATTTAAAAGTGATTGTGCGCGAAGAGTTGATGCCTTATATCGACTATAAATACGCCTCATACAAAGTGTTAGGCCAGTATTTAAAAGAGTCTACCGAAGATCAGCGCAATCGCTTCGTCGATGCCTTCGAAGGCTACCTAGTCTCAACCTATGCCCAAGCGTTTACCGAATACACTAACCAAAAAGTGGAGTTTTCTCCCGGTAGTGATTTCAGCAATGAGAAGATTGTCGATGTCAACGTACAGATTATCGAAGCGGGTCGTCCGCCGATTAAGCTGTTGTTTAAAGTGCGTCGCCTTAAGGATGACTCTTGGAAGGCGTTTGACTTAGTTGCCGAAGGCGTGAGTTTGCTGTCCTCTAAGCAATCTGAAATCTCGAATCTTATCCGCCAACAGGGAATTGATGCCGTGATCAAGATGCTGGAAGAGCGCACCAAAGACAAAGTGACTAAACAGTCTAAAGCAGGGAAGTAAGCGCCGTGGTTGAATTTGTGCAACAGGGTAAAATTTGCCACCTCAAAGGGCGTTTATCACAGGAGCAAGTGGTCGCACTTTGGCCGCAAAGGCAGAGCCTGTTAAGCCAAGATACCCAAATGTTGTCGCTCACTGAGCTGGAGTACAGCGACAGTGCTGGCGTGGCATTTTTGCTGGCGTTAGTGCGTCAGCATGGCACGCCATTGCAGTTGTGCTCAGCGTCGGATCAGCTAAAAAAATTAATCGATTTATATGATTTACAGTCCTTCTTCACCGAAGAAGCGAATTGAAAAGGTAACGAATTTCATGGAATGCAGCTTAATAGAACAGATTTTACGTGACGCGTTAGCACTCGATGAAGTGCACGCCAGCTCCGATGGCAGCCACTACAAAGTGATCGCCGTCGGTGAATGTTTTGACGGCATGAGCCGTGTAAAACAACAACAAGCCATTTATGCACCCCTGATGAGCTATATCGCCAGCGGTGAGTTACATGCATTAACGATTAAAACTTTCACGCCGACTCAATGGAAACGCGAGAAAATTTTCAACAGCTAGTAGTGAGGAAAAGTGGATAAATTAGCGATTCAAGCAAGCCCTCCGCTTGCTGGTGATGTGATTATTTCCGGCGCTAAAAATGCTGCGCTGCCGATTCTGATGGCAGGCGTGTTAGCCGAGACTGATTTTATTGTGTCGAATGTCCCCAATTTGCGCGATGTGAGCACCAGCTGTAAATTGCTGCGCTGCCTAGGCGCCGATGTGGATGAATTAGGCAATGGTCAAATCCGTATTTCGACCAAGAACCTTAACGAGTTCTGCGCACCTTACGATCTCGTTAAGACCATGCGTGCCTCGATTCTGATCCTTGGCCCGTTATTAGCCCGTTATGGCACCGCAGATGTGTCATTACCCGGTGGCTGCGCCATTGGTGCCCGTCCAGTAAACCTTCACTTACATGGCCTCGAAATGATGGGCGCCAAGATTGAAGTGAAAGAAGGCTATATCAAGGCCCGTGTCGATGGTCGCTTAAAGGGCGCCCATATTTTTATGGACATGGTGAGCGTCGGAGCGACCGAAAACCTGTTGATGGCCGCGGCACTTGCCGATGGCGAAACCGTGATTGAAAACGCAGCCCGTGAACCAGAAGTGATCGACTTGGCTAACTGTTTGATTGCCATGGGCGCGAAGATCACCGGTGTTGGCAGTGCCACACTGCGTATTCAAGGCGTTGAGCGTCTACAGGGCTGTGAGTACCGCGTGATGCCAGACCGTATCGAAACCGGTTCCTTCCTCGTGGCCGCAGCTGTGACCCGTGGTCGTATCCGTTGCTTAAAGGCCGATCCTGCTTCGTTAGAGTCTGTTATCGCGAAACTTGAAGATGCGGGCGCCAAGATCACCACTGGTGAAGATTGGATTGAGCTCGATATGGAAGGCAAGCGTCCGAAAGCGGTAAATATCAAGACGGCGCCATACCCAGGTTTTCCAACCGATATGCAGGCGCAGTTCTGCGTGCTCAACGTATTAGCCCAGGGCACGGCGACCATTACCGAAACCATCTTCGAAAACCGCTTTATGCACGTGCCAGAACTTATCCGTATGGGCGCGAACATGGAGCTTGAAGGCAATACCTGCATTATTCAAGGCATTGAGTCTTTGAGTGGTGCGCAGGTGATGGCGACCGATTTACGCGCTTCGGCAAGTTTAGTGATCGCAGGTTTAGTCGCCGATGGTAAAACCATCGTCGATCGCATCTATCACTTAGATCGCGGTTATGAGCATATCGAGCAGAAGTTCCAAGGATTGGGCGCGCATGTAGAGCGTGTGCAATAACATTCGCGTAGGATTCGCTCCCAATAAAAAACCAGCCAAGTGCTGGTTTTTTTATTGTATTCATTCAGCTGAAAAGACAGGGGAATAAGTAAGAGTAAGTTAGAGAGTCCTCTCAACTAATTTAGGAATACATTCCAAAATAGTATCGAAGGGTTCAATGCTTTGGTATCCCCGACACATTACAACCGCGCCTTCAATGCAGGCAATAATGCTAAGTGCCATGGCATTGGCTGAGGCCTTTGTGTGACCTAATGACTCAAAGTGTTGAGCTAATAATGATTGCCAATCACTGAATACCCGTGCTACTGCCGCTTTTATTTCTGAAGCTTCATCCTCTTCTGGCAGTTCTATCGCTGCTGCAACAATCGGACAGCCATGACGATATTGTGAACCAACAAGACGTTGGCGCCACAGTGATAAAAACAAATTAATGCCGTTGTTTCGATCTTTATCAAGACAAGCACTGAGTTGCGCGGATGCTTGAGTACCTGCCCAAATAATGGCTTCAGTAATTATCTGCTGTTTTCCTCCGGGGAAGTTGTGATACGCGGAACCAAGCGGAGTACCTGAAAACTTGACCACTTCACGAATGCTTATGGCTCGTAAACCGCTTGAAGCAAGCATGATTGCGGCGGCTTCAATGACCCGCTGACGACCCTCATTAGAGATTGTGCCCATGAAAATCCCACTTGTTATAACAGTTGTTATAGGCTAGCATCAAAAACACATTAAGACACTCGTTATAATTAGTGAGCGCTATGATCTCAACATCGTTTTACACGGAAGATCATTATTTACTCCGTGGCCAGCTGTTTTGCACAGAAAAGGCTATGCAAGGTCGAGTCATTGTTGCGGGGGCGACTGGTGTGCCGCAGGCGTTTTATCGCCGCTTTGCTCAATTTGCAAGTGAACAAGGATTTGAAACATTAACCTTTGATTACCGTGGAATAGGACAATCCAAACCTGAAACGCTAGAGGGTTTTGAAATGAACCTTCTCGACTGGGGTAAACAAGATCTCGCTGCCGCAGTCCAGTTTATGAGTAAAGATGACGCCCCACTCTTTATTGTTGGCCATTCCTATGGTGGTCATGCATTTGGTTTACTGCCAAATCATCAAAAAGTCACAGGTGCTTATATATTTGGTACAGGCGCGGGGTGGCATGGTTATATGCCCTTGTTTGAACAAGCTAAAGTACTAACGATGTGGAATATCGTTCTGCCGCTCCTAACGTGGTGGAAGGGATACTGCGCTTGGAACCTATTGGGAATGGGCGAAGATCTGCCAAAAAACGTGTTTAAGCAATGGCGGCACTGGTGTCGTTTTCGTCATTACTTTTTTGATGATCCCACCATGGATGGAATTGAAAAACTCTTCCAATCGGTACAGACCCCTATGGTTGCAGCCAATGCGCTAGATGATCTTTGGGCTATGCCTGAATCGCGAGATGCGTTTATTCAGCACTACAGTAATGCGCCATTAACCCGTCTTGATCTCTCTCCAAAGATCTTAGGCGGCAAGATTGGGCATATGGGGTACTTCCGTAAAAACGCGATTCCTCTATGGCAAGCCAGTTTAGATTGGTTCACGGCGATTAATAAGGAAAATAAAGCAATATGAGCACATCGAGACCATGGTTAATTCCCCTCAAATGGATACTGATTGCTACGTTTTTGAGCAGTGTTCTGCATTACGTCGATAACATACTTTTTTTTGCCCATTACCCTGAACCAAACTGGTTAAATCCTAAGCTTGTTGATCTCTTTTGGTTTGTTATGACACCTCTGGCGCCGTTAGGATTCTACGTGATTAAAAAAGGGCATCATCATATAGGCGCCGCAATTCTTATCGTTTACGGAGTATGCAACATACTTACGCTTGGGCATTACAACTACGCTCCGATAAATAGCATTGCGATGAAAATCCATTTGTTTATCGCTTTAGAAGCAATAATGGGATGCATATTAATTGGTTACATCTTGCTGCTTTATAAAAATTCGCTTCGTATTGTTGCTCGTTAATTCACTCTGCATTATTTATTACAAGGATAAAAATTGAATATCTCTCATCTCAGCGGATTGGAACATTTAAGCGCTATCATCAACGGCGACATACCACCTCCAACGATTTTTGACACTATGGGTATGTTTAATCTTCAAGTGAGCTCCGGCGCGGTTGTATTGGGTTGCTGTGCAACGGAACAACATTGTAATCCTATGGGAGGCGTACACGGAGGGTTTGCTGCAACGATATTGGATTCTGTCACCGGATGCGCTGTACATAGCCTGCTAGAAGCCGGTGTTAGCTACGGGACTGTGGATTTAGCCGTTAAAATGATGAGACCTGTCCCCATGAATGAGCAGCTTATTGCTGAAGCGAAAGTGACACATATTTCTCGCTCGCTGGGTATTGCCGAAGGCACGATTCGAAACAGTGAGGGGAAGTTACTTGCGAGCGGTTCTGCCACTTGTTTTATCAAGAGGCCAAACTTTTAAAAGCGATAACAAGAGTCACTGTTTGAGCAAAGTCAGTTAAAAATTGCAGTGCGAGATAAATAGCTTTGCTAATTGAGGGATGAAGTAATAGGTGATTTTAGGATGGCTCAGAATGAGGTTCTATACATGCCTCATTCTGAGATTAATCAAGGTAGCTTACTGAGCTTAATTATCGACGACGACCTTTTCATCGATAATCACCGGCAATACTTGCTCTTTGCCTTGGCGGATAACCGTCATCATGATTTTCTTGCCGGGCGTAGTTTCGGCAATTCTATCCATCAGCATTTCGACCCCTGGCACATCTTCGCCATCGTATTTGATGATCACATCCCTTGGTTGTAGATGCGCCCGTGCCGCAGGGCCATTAGGATCGACGCCTGTGACTAATACCCCACGTAAATCGGGTAGGTTGAGGATTTGCGCCACAACAGGGTTAATCGGTTCGCCAGATATCCCTAAGGCACCACGGATCACTCGACCATTTTTAATCAGTTTACCCATAATGCTGTGGGCCAGTTTAATCGGGATCGCGAAGTTAATCCCGTGGCCGCCACCTTCACCGCCCACTTGGAAGGCGGCGGTGTTGATACCAATCAGGCTACCGTTAGTGTCGATTAAGGCGCCGCCTGAGTTACCGGCGTTAATTGCAGCATCTGTCTGTAAGAAGTCTAAATAACCAGAACTTAAGCCGTTACGACCCGTGGCGCTGATAATGCCTTGGGTAATGGTTTGGCCGAGGTTATAAGGGTTACCAATCGCTAATACCACATCCCCAACCTGCGGTGGGCTGTCGAGATTGACTGGCACCGTAGGAAGATTATCGCCTTCGATCTTAAGCACTGAAAGATCGGTTTCTGGATCAAAACCGACGACTTCCGAGGTGAATTTGCGGCCATCCTGCAGGGCGACCACAATTTCATCAGCTTTTTTAATCACATGATAATTCGTGAGAATATAGCCTTCTTTGCTCATGATCACCCCTGAGCCTAGGCCTTGGAGGGAGCCAGAGTTTAGCGGACGGTTCTGATCAATACTTAAGCTATAAATATTGACTACGGCAGGAGCGGCGCGGCGTACGGCCTTAGCAAAGGAGAGTTCGACCGTGTTATTACCCCGGTTTTGCAGTAACGAGCTGCCGAGATTCTTATTGTCGAAGTAGTGTGTAACTAACAAAAACATGGCCGCCATGATAAGGCCGAAGAGCACGGCTTTACCGAGATATAACAGGGTTTCTTTTATTGTCATGGCAGGCTAAGTATTGAAAAAGGTGAGTTAGATTAACATGTTTAACAAGTTAAAGCATAGGGAACCCGCGTTCCCTATGCTGATCCGCATCTGATAATTGGATAAAGATCAGAGCGGCGTACCGATTAACGCAGCACTAAGTACAACAAGCTCTTACCACGGAGGATCTTCAGGGCGACAGCGCCTTCTTGATCTTTGAGCTGCTCCTTGAGTGATTTCAGATCTTTCACCGCCGAACGGTTAATGCCGACAATCACATCGCCTTTTTGTAAGCCACTCATTGCCGCAGGTGAGCCTTGTGCCACCTCAGTAATTTCCACCCCTTTCGAAGCGTTTTCTAGCGAGGCACCTTGTAGCATTGGGTGCACAGCACCTGCTGCTTTTTCAGTGGTTTGGCTTGCTTCACCTAAGGTGACATTCACGGTTTTCTTATCGCCATCGCGGATAAGTCCTAGTTCAACCTTGGCACCCGCGCCCATAGTCGCGACTTTCGCACGTAGCTCTTGGAAGGATTTAATCGCACGGCCATCGACGCTGACGATAATATCACCCGCCTTGATGCCGGCTTTTTCAGCGGCGCTGCCCGCGGTGACTTCATTCACAAAACCACCGTGCTGGGTATCTAAACCAAAACCTTGGGCGAGTTGGCTATCCAAGTCGCGTCCCGAAATCCCCAGCACGCCACGGCGAACTTCACCGTGCTCGGCAATTTGTGCCACGAGGTTTTTCACCATATTGGCAGGGATCGCAAAACCGATACCTACGTTACCACCGCCTGGGGCTACGATGGCGGTGTTAATACCGATCAGTTCACCTTTCAGGTTAACCAGCGCACCACCCGAGTTGCCGCTGTTAATCGCTGCGTCGGTTTGGATAAAGTTTTCAAGCATTTCAATGCCTAAACCGCTACGGCCTAGGGCGCTGACGATCCCTGAGGTGACGGTTTGACCCAAACCAAAGGGGTTACCGATGGCTACTGCAAAGTCACCCACACGTAGTTCATCAGAATCAGAGGTCTTGATCGCGACTAGATTTTTCGCTTCAATTTGCAGCAAGGCAATGTCGGACTCTGAGTCGGTACCAATCAGCTTGGCTTTGACTTCGCGGCCATCGTGCAGACCGACCTGGATATCATCGGCACCGTCGATCACATGGTTGTTGGTGACGATATAACCTTTATCTGCGTCGATAATCACACCTGAGCCTAAGCCTCTAAAAGGACGTTCTTGCACTTGTTCCTGCGGTGCATTGGGGCCGAAGAAATAACGGAACACATCGGGTACACGTTGTTTGGAGACGTGCGTGCCAGATACCGCCACGGAAACCACGGCGGGCGTCGTGCGCTCTAACATAGGCGCAAGACTTGGAATGGATTGACCCTCAACAGATTGCGGAATAGCGGCCTGTGAGACAGCGGGCATCATTGTCAGAGTTGCGGCTAACATTGCGGCTGAAAGTACAGATAGTTTCGTTTTCATCTATTCATAACTCCAAATAAGGGATCAAGGATCTGGATGTAATGCGTCGTGAGTTGTGTCCGCACCAGATCGAATCTGTATCGGTACCGGCTATTTGCCTAGGTAACCATTCGGACACGCACCTCATTGAAAAAGTTCATCAATATTAACAAAGGTTAATATCTTAACGGTTATTTTATCAGCATTTTATGGGCTGTAACTTAAGTGAAACCTGTGGGCTTTTAAGGCCTTTTTCAAGTCTTAAAATGTTTCAATCATCGAATGAAATAAGTTAACAGCATAGTGCTTTATAAATAAGTTTTTATCCTTTCACGCTTAATCTTGCTTTGTTGTCGCCGAGTGCCGAAATATGGAATTCAGCGTCCTTTTGCTTGTTAGGGGATAAATATATGCCGCATCAGAGTGGCCGTGGTAATATCGACGCAGTTTTTCCAAAGGATAAAAGAGAATTATAACGTGCCCCAGTTAAGCCCTTGGCAGCATTACCAAAAAGATCTTACTCGTGATGGTTTTTCCCATGATCCCGCGCAGGAAATGGCCGTAAAGGCACTGCAACGCGTCTACGAAGATTTAACCGCTGCCGAAGCGCCAAGCTCACTATTAGGCAAGTTATTGACCTCCTTTGGCCTTAAGTCTGCGCCTGTCGCGCCTAAGGGGTTGTATCTGTGGGGCGGTGTCGGTCGCGGCAAAACCTACCTGATGGACACTTTTTTTGATGCGCTGCCAGGTAATCAAAAACTAAGGGCGCACTTTCACCGTTTTATGCATCAACTGCATTTGGATCTGGATGCGCTCAAAGGCACTCGCGATCCTTTGTTAGTGATTGCCAAACAAATGGCGGCTAAATACCGAGTCATTTGTTTTGATGAGTTTTTTGTCTCTGATATCACAGATGCCATGCTACTTGGCACCTTATTCCAAGCCCTCTTTAAAGAAGGCGTGGTCTTAGTCGCTACTTCAAACATTATTCCCGATGATTTGTATAAAAACGGATTGCAACGGGCACGATTCCTCCCCGCGATCGCCTTGATCAATCAGCATTGTGAAGTACTCAATGTAGATTCGGGCATCGACTATCGTCTGCGTACTCTCGAACAGGCAGAGATTTATCACCATCCACTCGATGAAGAGGCCGATACTAATCTGCTGCGTTATTTCCGGCAGTTAGCCCCCGAGGCTGAAATTTCAACCGATGCGATTGAAATCGAAGGGCGCGCAATCAGCATTCGTCAACAGGCGCAAGGCGTGTTACTCGCGGATTTCAGGGCCTTATGCGATGGGCCACGAAGTCAGCGCGATTATATGGAGTTGGCGCGGATTTATCATACCGTGTTGGTGAGTGGTATCGAACAAATGGGCGCATTTTTAACGGGGGATGATATCGCCAGACGTTTTTTAGCCATGGTGGATGAGTTTTACGAGCGCAACGTTAAGTTGATTGTTTCCGCGCAGGTGCCGCTGGAAGAGATTTACGCCGATGGTTTATTGAGTTTTGAATTTAGACGCTGTCGCTCTCGCTTAATCGAAATGCAATCCCACGATTACTTAAAATCAGAGCATTTACCTTAGGTTAGCGAGTGCCAATCATTGGAGGTTAGCGCGTTTTTTAGGCAAACCTCCTATGGCTCATCCATCCCAGTGAAAATCAGCCTCACAGATCGATTTTTTATGATTTTTGTCAAAATATCAGGTGATTTTTAGCTCACGTTTGTCTATAATCCGCCACCTGCCCACGTTACTCCACCAAATTAGGTGGAAGTTGTACGCCGAGTTAAGTACTCGAAGGGGTACTGAAAGGCAATTTTGTGTTGTTTACCATTGTAGGCAACATGTGAGACAGAAATTAACTTTGGGTTTTTGTAATAATGAAGACTTTTACTGCTACACCAGAAACTGTAACTCGTGACTGGTTCGTCGTTGATGCTGACGGCAAAACTTTAGGTCGTATCGCTACCGAAATCGCTCTGCGTTTACGCGGTAAGCACAAGCCAGAATACACTCCTCACGTTGACACTGGTGATTACATCATCGTTATCAACGCTGAGAAAGTTACTGTTACTGGTAACAAAGCGCAAGGCAAGACGTACTACTCGCACTCAGGCTTCCCTGGTGGCATCAAGCAAATCAGCTTTGAAAAGCTGCAAGCTCACAAGCCAGAAATGATCATCGAGAAAGCAGTTAAGGGTATGTTACCAAAAGGTCCTCTGGGCCGTGCCATGTTCCGTAAACTGAAAGTTTACGCTGGCGCAGAACATAACCACGCTGCACAACAACCTCAAGTTCTTGATATCTAAACGGGATTAAGCAAATGGCTGCAACTCAGTACTACGGCACTGGCCGTCGCAAAACCTCTACAGCACGCGTATTCGCTAAAGCTGGTAGTGGCAACATCGTTGTAAATCAACGTCCTTTGGACCAATACTTTGGTCGTGAAACTGCTCGTATGGTTGTTCGTCAACCATTAGAACTAGTTGAAATGACTGACAAGCTGGACATCTATGTAACTGTTAAGGGCGGTGGTATCACTGGCCAAGCAGGTGCAATCCGTCACGGTATCACTCGTGCTCTGATGCAATTAGATGAAGCTCTGCGTCCATCATTACGTTCTGCTGGTTTCGTAACCCGTGACGCTCGTAAAGTTGAGCGTAAGAAAGTGGGTCTACGTAAAGCACGTCGTAAGCCACAATTCTCTAAGCGTTAATACGTTTTGGAATCTCAAAAAACCCAGCTTATGCTGGGTTTTTTATTGCCTAAAATTGGCTATGCTCGCGTTAATGAAAGTGTTTTTTGCTGACAGTTCGAAGAGAGGGGAAGATGAGCTTACAGTTATTTATGCTGGCCGTGGCATTGGTGTTGATTTTAGAGGGTGTGGGGCCTTTGTTATTCCCCAATAAATGGCGCCGATATTTAAACGAGCTTTCCCATCAAAATCAGCAAGTTTTACGCCGAATAGGCGGTTCTTTAGTCACCGCAGGGCTGGTCATTTTGATTATTTTTTCATAAATGCCTTACCACTTGCGGTTTAAAATCTGTTAGAATTCTTTTTTAACCACAACCTTGCAGCAAACAATGGGCAAAAACGTAGTTGTTCTCGGCACTCAATGGGGTGACGAAGGAAAAGGTAAGATTGTCGACCTTCTAACAGAACAGGCAAAATATGTAGTTCGCTACCAAGGCGGTCACAACGCGGGTCACACTCTAGTGATCAATGGCGATAAAACCGTACTTCATCTGATCCCATCAGGCATCCTACGCGACAATGTGAAATGCATTATCGGTAACGGTGTGGTGCTTGCACCTGACGCCCTGATGAAAGAGATCAAAATGCTCAAAGAGCGCGGCATTCCTGTTGAGGAACGTCTGCTGATCTCTGAAGCATGTCCGCTGATCCTACCATTCCACTGTGCATTAGACATCGCTCGCGAAAAAGCGCGCGGTAACAAAGCTATTGGTACTACGGGTCGTGGTATTGGTCCTGCGTATGAAGACAAGATTTCCCGTCGCGGTCTGCGTGTTGGCGATCTGTTCAATGCTGAACTATTTGCTGAAAAGCTGAAAGAAGTTATGGCATATCATAACTTTATGCTGACAGAGTACTACAAAGTTGACGCCGTAGATTACGAGCAAACACTGAGCGACGCGTTAGCCTTAGCTGACTACCTGAAGAGCATGTGTGTTGACGTAACTGAACTGTTGGATAACGCGCGTAAAGCGGGTGAGCCAATTCTGTTCGAAGGTGCACAAGGTACGCTGTTAGACATCGACCACGGTACTTATCCGTTTGTGACTTCGTCAAACACTACCGCAGGTGGTGTGGCGACAGGCAGCGGCTTTGGTCCACGTCATTTAGACTATGTCTTAGGTATCATCAAGGCATACACCACTCGCGTGGGTGCTGGTCCTTTCCCAACTGAACTCTTATGTGAAGTGGGTGATCATTTAGGAACTAAAGGTCATGAATTTGGTGCGACTACTGGTCGTAAGCGTCGTCCCGGTTGGTTAGATGCAGTGGCAATGCGCCGCGCAGTACAAATCAACAGTGTAAGCGGCTTCTGCTTAACTAAGTTAGACGTACTCGATGGCCTGAAAGAGGTGAAGATCTGTGTGGGTTACCAACATCCAGATGGCACTATCTCTAAGGTTACGCCATTAGCGGCTGAAGGTTATGAGCAGGTCACGCCTGTTTATGAAACTATGCCAGGCTGGAGCGAGTCAACTTTCGGTGCGACCTCTTTAGAGCAGTTACCGCAAGCAGCTATCAACTACATCAAGCGTATTGAAGAGTTGTTAGAAACGCCGATCGACATCATTTCTACCGGTCCAGACCGTAATGAAACGATGATTTTAGTTAGCCCATTTAACTAAAATCGTAGAGGCCGTGTTCCACGGCCTTTTCTTCCTTTGTTGTGCCTTCCTGTTTGTTTTCTGTGGTTAGAAATTCGGCTTGAGCTCAAGAAATAGGTTATACTGCCGATGCAAGTATTCACCCTATTGTCATTGAGAGTCGTTATGCTACGTACTGCATTAGTTGCGCTGCTGCCCTTAGTATCTTCAATGTGCTTTGCTGAAACACAGGCGGTGGATATTTATTCTCAAGATCAATTACTTGAAATGATCCGCGGCGAAAAATATCTGGCAAGAGTTAAGCAAGATGACTGTCAGTTAGTGCAAGACATCGAAGCGCGTGCAGAAGTCTTAAAGCAGCCCCTGTATCAGTTTTTGTGGGGGGAAATGCTCAACCATGGCACCTGCGTAAAAGCCAATGCAGTCAAAGGGATGGGATTATTGCAAGAGGCGGCCGAGCAGGGTAGCCCCGAGGCCATGGTGAAACTTGCCGAATATTATCAAAATGGTAAGTTTGTTATTCGTAATAAAGACCGTGCGGTCAATTATTTATTGCCAGCGGCGGCGAGCGGCAGTTTAGCCGCGCGGATGATGCTGGTTCGTTTATACGGTGAAGGTTATGGTAGTCCAAGGGACTATGAAATGGCCTATAACTGGTTATACAACAATGTATTTACCGATGAGGCGACCAAGAAAAAAGCCTTGTCATTACTGCAGGTGTTAGCCGCTAAAATGCCCGCCAGTGCAGTGGCGCGGGCCCAGCAAGAGCACTTGCGAACCCGTTGAGTTGTCTCTACAGATTGAGACAGAAATATTGGATATTGAATGATCAAAGACCCTCATTTCGAGCGTGAACAGGATAAGTACGAAAACCCTATCCCAAGTCGTGAGTATATTATCGAGTACTTACGTTCTCAAAAATCACCTATTACCCGTGACAGCATCGCTGTTGCACTGCAGATCCATGATGAAGAACAGTTAGAAGCCCTGCGTCGCCGTTTACGGGCGATGGAGCGCGATGGTGAACTGGTATTTACCCGCGGTCAAAGCTACGGCTTACCTGAAAAAATGGATCTGATTTCCGGCACTGTCCTTGGGCACAGAGAAGGCTACGGCTTCTTTAAACCTGACGAAGGTGGCGACGATTTATTTATCTCAAATCGCGACATGCTGATGTATTTCCATGGCGATAAAGTACTGGCACAAAAAGCTGGTATGGACCGTAAAGGCCGCCGCGAGGCCCGTATCGTCCGTCTGATCCAACCGCGCAGTGCCGCCATTGTGGGGCGATTCCATGTCGATAGCGGCATGGCATTTGTGATTGCCGATGATAAGCGCATTACCCAAGAAATCTTAATCGCTACCGAAGATCGCAATGGCGCCCGTCAAGGCGATGTGGTCGTGGTTGAACTGACCCGTCGTCCGGGTCGATTCGTTAAAGCGGCTGGTAAAGTCACTGAGGTGCTCGGCAAACAAATGGCGCCAGGAATGGAAATCGAAATTGCCCTGCGTAATTACGATTTACCCCACACTTGGTCGGCTGTGATTGAGAAAAAACTGCGCCGGATCCCTGATGAAGTGACTGAAGCCGATAAGGTTGGCCGCGTCGATCTGCGAGACCTGCCCTTAGTGACTATCGATGGCGAAGATGCCCGCGACTTTGACGATGCAGTATACGCCGAAGTCAAACCCAGTGGTGGATGGCGTCTATGGGTGGCGATTGCGGATGTGAGCTACTACGTGCGTACCGATTCGGCCTTAGATACCGAAGCCCGTGCCCGTGGTAACTCGGTATACTTCCCATCGCAAGTGATCCCTATGCTGCCGGAGAAAATCTCTAACGGCCTGTGCTCGCTCAATCCCCATGTCGACCGCCTGTGTATGGTCGCTGAGATGACGATTTCGGCACGCGGTAAGCTGTCGGGTTATAAGTTTTATCCCGCAGTGATGCATTCACATGCGCGTTTCACTTACACCCAAGTAGCTGCCATGCTCGAAGGCGGACCGATTGCGCCTGAGCATGAAGCGCTATTCCCGCATCTGCAATGTTTGCAGTCGCTTTATTTGGCGCTCGATGAACAGCGCGCCGAGCGTGGGGCGATTGCCTTTGAGACCCTAGAAACGCAGTTTATTTTTAACGACCAGCGCAAGATCGATAAGATTGTGCCAAGAGCGCGTAATCAAGCTCATAAAATCATTGAAGAATGTATGATTTTGGCCAACGTATCGGCCGCTAAGTTTGTGAAAAAGCACAAGGGTGAAATCCTCTATCGCGTGCATGAATCGCCCTCTGAGCAGAAGCTCGCAAACTTTAAAGAGTTTCTGGCCGAACGAGGTTTAAGCATGGGCGGCGGACTCGAGCCAACACCTGCGGATTACCAGAATGTGATGCTGCAAATCGCCGATAGGCCCGATGCCGAGCTTATCCAAGTGATGTTACTGCGCTCAATGCGCCAAGCTATCTACACACCTGATAACGAAGGCCACTTTGGTTTAGCACTCGAAGAATATGCGCACTTCACTTCGCCAATTCGTCGTTATCCTGACTTAGTGCTTCACCGCGTGATCCGCTATTTATTGGCGAAGGAAAAAGGTGAAGCCAATGAGAAGTGGACATCCGATGGTGGCTACCATTATCAACTCGATGAGTTAGACCTTTTAGGCGAAGAATGTTCGAACACCGAGCGCCGTGCCGATGAAGCGACCCGTGATGTAAGCGACTGGTTGAAATGTGAATTTATGCAGGACCATGTAGGTGACACCTTCGAGGCGGTTATTGCCTCTGTCACTAACTTTGGTTTATTCGTTCGCTTAAATGACTTATTTATCGATGGCTTAGTACATATTTCTAGTTTGGGCAGCGATTATTATCAGTTCGACCCTATGCGTCAGCGTTTGATTGGCGAGCATACAGGTCAAATCTATCAAGTGGGTGACCCCGTCACGGTAAAAGTGGCTGCGGTAAACTTGGATGATAGACAGATTGACTTAGTCATGCTTGGCGATAGCGGAAAAGGCGGTCGCCGTAAGTCTGCGCCGAGTCGAGAAAAACCGATGACAGCGCGTGAGCGGGTAAACCGTGAAGGCGCAAAAATGGCTAAGGCAGCTAAATCGACAGGTGCGAAATCGAAAGCCGGTTCAGATAAAGCTGGGGCGAGTAAGTCCAAGTCTAAAGCAGGCGCTAAACCTAAGAAAAGCGTAAAAAATTCGGCGAAAAAGCCAAAGGCCGCGAAGCGGAGCACGAGAAAGAAGTAAATGAAAAAACAAGATATTATTTTTGGGATCCACGCGGTTGAAGCGCTGTTAAAACACAGCCCTGAGCGCATTATTGAACTTTGGCTGCTGCAGGGCCGTGAAGATGAGCGTTTAACGCCGCTGATCCGCCAGGCTAAAGCCTTTGGCACTAGCATCCAAGTGACCTCACGCAAAGTATTGGACGATAAAGCCGAAAGTGCTCAGCACCAAGGCATTGTTGCCCGTGTTAAGGCGGCTAAAATCCTTGGTGAGCATGACTTAGATGAGTTGTTAGGTAAGACCGATTTACCATTTTTATTGATTTTAGATGGTGTTACCGATCCGCATAACCTAGGTGCTTGCTTACGTAACGCCGATGCTGCGGGTGTGCAGGGCATTATTGTGCCTAAGGACAACTCAGTAGGCTTAACGGCTGTGGTGAGTAAAGTGGCCTGCGGCGCCGCCGAAACTGTGCCCTTATTCCAAGTGACTAACCTTGCGCGTACCATGCGTCATCTGCAGGAAAAGGGCGTGTGGATTGTTGGCACGGCAGGCGAAGCGGATTGTGAGTTATATCAAGCCGATCTTAAAGGGCCGCTGGCGATTGCGATGGGCGCCGAAGGCAAAGGCTTACGCCGCTTAAGTCGTGAATGTTGTGATACCTTGGTTTCGATTCCGATGGCGGGTAGCGTTTCTAGCTTAAACGTGTCGGTCGCAACGGGTATCTGCCTATTCGAAGCCGTGCGTCAACGCCGTAGCTAATTGATAGCTTTCAATAAAAAAGACGGGCTAGCCCGTCTTTTTTATTGTCTCGAATAACTGAAATTCCCCTTAAGCGGTTTTCACCGTATCGAGATCTGACTCTTCGAGAACGTTCGTTTCTGCCTCAATAAAAGTCGGCTCTGGATTAACGTCAAACTCGAATGTCAGCTGTTGTTCGCTGTCAGTGTCATTATCCTCGAGGGCATCGGCACCTAAATCTTCTTCATCGTCGCTGGGCGTGGGGGTCATTTGCTCCTGCACCGATTCGACATCAACCCTTGGGTCGAGCGCGGCCGCCAAGGGGGATGAGACTAAGTCACCGGTTGCCATGATGTAGTCTTGAGTCACATTGGTTTCGGCCTTTTGTTGTGAGTGAACATAACGCAGGCGTAAAAACAGAATTAAGGTACAGGCCGACATAAAGCCATAGAGCATGCTATTGCCGAGCCATTGCATTAGGGTTGAGGCGATAAGCGGACCTATACTGGCGCCAAGACCGAAGGTCAGTAATATGGTGGCCGACAGACCGACCCTTTCGCTCTGCTCGACACGGGAGTTGGCCAGTGCCGTCGCCAAAGGGTAGAAGGTAAAACCAAGAATACCGAACAGAAACGTCATCACCAGTGAGAGTGTGGGGTGGTAAGGCGTGAGGGCGATAGCTAACGCTAAGATCCCAAGCAATACGCAGTTAATGCGGATAAGCCGGCTGCGGGACATAATGTCGGATAATTTCCCCATCGGCCATTGCGCCAGCAGACCCGCAAGAATGGTGGCCGTCATATAGGTGGCGACTTTCTCGGGTGGTAAACCTAAGTTACTCGCATAGGCGGGCGCCAAGCCGTAAAAGGAGCCGACAATCATGCTACCTATCGCAATAGTCGTCAGTGCTTGCGGGGCTTTGCGCCAATAATGGGCGATTTTTAAGGGCGCGGGTACCAGTGGCGCAGGGTGAATACGGCGGGTCAAGGAAATGGGGACAATACACAGGGCAAAACAGATGGCGATCAGTAACAGCGGCTCTAGGCCGAGTTCAGGATAGAGGCTGATGGCACCTTGGCCCAATATCAAACCGAAATACGAGACTATCATGTAGCTGGCGAACACAATGCCGCGTTGGCTGCTTTCGGCCTGCTCATTGAGCCAGCTTTCAAGCACCATGTATTGGCACATCATGCCCATACCGACGATAAGCCTTAAAAGGATCCAAACCGCTAACTCATCCACTAAGGCGTGGCCGAGTGCGGAGGCGGCCACTATTCCTGCGCTGGCGACAAAGGCGCGAATATGCCCGACTTGGGCAATCAAACGGTGACCTATCTTAGAGCCTGCCACCAGACCGACGTAATAGGCCGACATCATGCCGCCTATCCATAACTGTGGAACGTGCATCACCGACAGGCGCAGGCCTAAATAGGTGGTGAGTAAACCGCCTGCCAACACAGTTAATAGAGTCGTGCTATATAAAGAGGCGAAAGTGCGTAGCGGATTTGCCATTAACTACTCCTTGTATGGTTGCAGGGAGAGTATATCAGGAGTTGGTGTTTATTCCGTGTTGCAATATGTTGGGATTTAATGACTGAGTTATCATTTTTGTGTGTGGGTCACTCAATTCGACTGAAATGGGATTTGGCTGAGAGGGTGAACCTGGTTTCAGCCAAACCACTGAGTACCTCGATTATCTAAAGGTGTAGAGCAGGTTAAAGGTGGTGACTGTGTCAGTCTGCTTACTGCCTTCGGGAACCACTTCGGTGTACTTGACGTTCATGCCGATTTTAAATGCCCAATCTTGAAACACTAAGTTCTTGTAGTTCATGTCGAGGGTGAGAGTGTTGTTATTCTCGCCCACCTCGGCGGTGAGATCGGCATTGATGCTGGTGTATTCCTGCAATTTTTGCGAAAACTTTGCCGCAGTACGTAAAATCACATCCTTTTCGGCGGCGGGATCGGGCTCAGCTACCGATTCTGCAGGCAGGTTGTATCGATAACCCGGACCGACTTCGAGGCTGAGTTTGGTCTTATAGGTACTGATGGCATTAAAACCATAACCCGAAGAAAGGGTTGAGATTTGGGTATAACTACCGAACTGATCCCAAGTAAAGTCACCACGGCCAAAGATATAACCCTTAGTGAGTTTATAGTTGCTCTGCAGCTGGAGTTCGTACTTCTCTGAGGTGGTTTGGTTTTTCTCTGAAGCAAAATACGCTTTTAGCGTGGCTTCTTGTTTCGTTTGCTTGGCATCGTAAATCAGCTGGGTGCGACCATTAAAACTGCTCGACTCGGTATTGCCCGTGTTCAATTGTAAGCCGGCTTCGACTTCTGCAGTAAAATCGCTTGGCGGTTCCTGATAATCGGGAGGTACAAGCGCAAGTGCCGGAAAAGATAGGCAAAACAAACTCAAAGGGGCGATAACTTTTAGCATTGCTCGTAACATTAGTCTGGGTTCTTGAGTGGCTGATGTTTGATATCCGAATAGGGGTGAGGCGTCATCATACCCGTATTGAGGGTTGAGGCAAAGTTATTGCTTGAGTTTCGCGTCTGCTTTCTGTACTATCTCGCGCTCGAATCAGTCACTATTTTCGTTCCTTGCCTCCACTTGGTCTGACTGAGCCAATAACGAGGCTACATAACCGTAAGGAGCAATAAATGCGTCATTACGAAATCGTATTTATGGTTCACCCAGATCAAAGTGAACAAGTACCAGGTATGATTGAGCGTTACACCGGTGCAATCACCGAAGCTAACGGCAAAATCCACCGTTTAGAAGATTGGGGCCGTCGTCAACTGGCTTACCCAATCCAAGACCTGCACAAAGCTCACTACGTTCTGATGAACGTTGAAGCACCAGCAGAGACGATTGAAGAGCTAGAAACTGCTTTCCGTTTCAACGACGCAGTTCTGCGTAACATGGTAATGCGTACTAAAGTTGCCGTTACTGAAGCATCTCCAATGGCGAAAGCTAAAGATGAGCGCGATTCACGTCGTGGCCCAGCTGGCGACCGCTCATATGATGAAGCTAACGCTGAAGAAATCGCTGAGTAAGTTTATCTGTGACCACCAATAACTTGGTGTTGTCAGGAACCATAACCCGTTCCAGACGCTTTAAAAGCCCGGCAGGCATCGCACACAGTGTGATAATGCTAGAACACAAATCGCAGCGTTATGAAGCAGATATGCTCCGCAACGTCTACGTACAAATACAAGTGATATTGAGTGGCCCACGCTTTGAGAGCGTGGCAGACAATCTGAAAGCAGGTGTGGAAGTACAAGTTCAAGGTTTTATGACGCTTCAACAGGGGCGAAATGGCCAAAATCGCTTAGTCATCCATGCCGAAAATGTCGAATTGAAAACTTAGGAGACTGTCAAATGGCACGTTATTTCCGTCGTCGCAAGTTCTGCCGTTTCACCGCTGAAGGTGTTGCAGAAATTGATTACAAAGATATCGTTACTTTAAAGAACTACATCACTGAAAGCGGCAAGATCGTTCCAAGCCGTATCACTGGTACTAGTGCTAAATATCAGCGTCAACTAGCTCGCGCAATCAAGCGTGCTCGTTATCTTTCTCTACTGCCATACACTGATTTACATCAGTAATTGCAGTATTCCTAATCGAATATAGAGGATTTGATAATGAACGTTATTCTGCTTGATAAAATCGCTAACCTGGGTAACCTGGGTGACCAAGTTGCAGTTAAAGCTGGTTACGCTCGTAACTACCTGCTGCCACAAGGTAAAGCTGTTGTTGCTAACGAAAGCAACGTTAAAGTATTTGAAGCTCGTCGCGCTGAATTAGAAGCTAAATTAGCTGCTGATCTGGCTGCTGCTAACCAACGCGCTGAAAAAATCGCTGCTCTGGAAGCTGTTGTTATCGCTTCTAAAGCTGGTGATGAAGGCAAACTGTTTGGTTCAGTTGGCACTCGTGACATCGCTGATGCAGTAACTGCTGCTGGCGTTGAACTGGCTAAAGCTGAAGTTCGTTTACCATTAGGCGCTCTGCGTACTACTGGCGACTTCGAAGTTGAAGTTCAGTTACACACTGAAGTTAAAGCTGTTGTTAAAGTATCTGTTGTTGCAGAAGCTTAATTACCAACTGCTTTAAATGAAAAACACCGCTTCGGCGGTGTTTTTTTATGGGCGCGATTTAGCTCGTATTGCTGTGTAAGTGGCTATCTGTTTCATATCAAGGATAAATAGGCTTAGCTAGTTCATCACAACTAAGCCTGAAGCTAAGGCTCAAATATTACTGAGGACTGCTGTTAAAAGGCGCGAGCACCCGTGGCAGCACGCCCTGTAGCTTTGAAATCGCGACCCCATAGTTAGTGATAGGCACATTGCGACGCTGGCATTCGTGGATGCGACGGAGCATTTCATTGCGGTTAAACATACAGGCACCGCAGTGGATGACGAGGGCATATTGCTCTAAATCATCGGGAAAGTCGTGGCCGGACGTCACGATAAATTCGAGTTGTTTACCCGTATAGCTATGTATCCAGCGGGGGAGTTTGACTCTGCCGATATCATCTTCCTGTACATTGTGGCTGCAGGCTTCGGCGATGAGCACTTTATCGCCATCTTGCAATTTATCTAACGCCTCCGCGCCTGCGGCAAGGGTGGCCAAATCCCCTTTAAAACGTGCAAACAGAGTTGAGAAAGTCGTGAGTGGAATAGATGCTGGTACTAGGGCGGCGACTTGCTTAATCACCTGTGCATCGGAGACAACTAGTTTGGGGGTGACGACGGATAATGCCTTTTCTAGTTCAGTTTCTTTCACCACCATAGCGATCGCGCTGCGATCCAATGCTTCCCTAAGAATTTGTACCTGCGGCAGGATCAAGCGTCCTTTAGGTGCAGCCATATCGATTGGTACGACGCAGAGAATAACGTCCCCCGATTGATAGAGGTCGCCCGCTAGCAGGGGTTCTTGCTTATATTCCGCGGGGGCTAAATCGATAATCTGCTGCTTAAGCATTTTGGTCGCAAGACCTGTGGTGGCCGAGACCACAATAAAGGGCAAGGATTGCTGTTGGCAGAAGGCGATATTTTCAGCTTTAGGTGTACAGATATCGGCCTTGTTGAATACCACCAATATCGGCATTCGCATCTGCTGTATTTCGTTCACTAAGGCAATATCCGATGGATAAAGCCCTTGTTCGTCCACCACTAAGAGTGCCATATCGGAGCGGAACAATACTTTGCGAGTCGCCTTCACCCGCATAGCACCTAATTCTCCGTCATCATCGATCCCAGCCGTGTCGTAAAAGGTCACAGGCCCTAGGGGCTGCAACTCATAGGCCTTTGCTACGGCATCTGTCGTGGTGCCCTTAATATCGGACACTATGGAGATTTGTTGCCCTGCGATCATATTGAGCAGGGATGACTTACCCGCATTGCGTCGACCGACTAAGGCGATATGGTAACGCATGCCCCGTGGTGCCGATTGGTTTTGGGAATGCTCTTGTGGATTAATGCCTTGACACATATTGAGTCCTTTTCGAATCACCACGGCTAAAGGAGGGGGTTAGCCCATGGCTTTGTATTTGCTGGCAGATATGATTAAGTCGCTCCGCAGCCGGATGTTGTTGCTGGTTTTTTCCTGGATAGATGCTGTAGTCACCACTCACCTGTGTTGGTGTAAAGGAAGGCATAATCACATTGCAGCCTCGCTTGAGTGCCAGTTCCCGAGTGCCTTTTTCGAGTGCATCGAGGGAGCTGGTCGCGGGGATATTTGCCCCAGGATTCATCAGTCGCAAAATCGCACTCACCCTATGGCTCTTAAGGGCGCTGCCATTGAGCGATGTGGCAAATGGAGTTTGCGCATGGGCGATAAAAGGGCCGCAGGCCAGCATATCGAGCTGCAGCTCAGTTAAGCATTGAATATCGCGGGCTAAGATCGCATCTGTCATCCCAGGTAAATCGATGATAATGCCGGAACCTGTCTGAAAGCCGAGTGACTTAAGGTGAGCAAGTCTTGCGATGCGCTCATCGAAATGGGCTTTAGGGCGACAGCGAGCAAAGAGTGCGCGGTCGAAGGTTTCCATCTTGAGTAAATAACGATCGGCACCCGCCTCACGCCAGTTTTCCAACTCATGATGTTTGCGATCACCGAGGGAGAGAGTGATTGCTAGGTTATGGCGCTGCTTAATTTCACTAATAAGGGCGCTGATGCGCTTACAACTGTAGCTAAAATCATCCCCCGATTGCAGCACCACAGTGCCGAGGCCGAGTGCAGCTATGTTATTCACCGCGCTGAGGATTTCTTCGTTTGATAGCCGATAACGCTTTACCTGCCGATTCTTGCTACGCAGTCCGCAGTAATGGCAGTGGTTACGGCAATGATTCGAGAATTCAACAATGCCCCGTAAATAGACCTGTTGCTTAAATTCGAGCTCAGTGGCGAGCTGAGCGCGGCTAAACAGCCATTCATCGTCCTGCCCTTGAAGCAGCTCAAGGATTTGCGCATAGCTGAGCGCCATAGGTTTGAGCAAACTCGGTTGTAGATTGAACGATGCTTGCTGAATGATTGGGATATGGCTGGTATGCATCAGTGACGCTCCTTATCCAGTGCTATCACACTTTGATACCAGAGATCGCCCACGGCGCGGCGACATTCTTCTACGTAACGGCCAAGGGTTATTGCTACCGGCGAGTCTTCTGTCGTGTTAACGCCGGAATAAAACCAATCGATTAAGCTGTTTGGCGCAAGGCCTAAAGCAATAGCATCAAACTCTATCCAAAGCCCCTGAGCCGAAGTGGTATGGCTGTGGGCGTAGTGACCGACAAAGAGTTTATCGCCAATTAGCAATATAGGTTGCAGTGGCAGCGCTTGGGTCGACACTAAATTGACGACCTCAGGAAACTGCGTTTTAAGCTCGGCGCACCAGTGGCGGGAAATTTCATACAGCTGCTCAATTTCCTGCCGCGGCATCTTGGGCCTTAGGATAGTCGCGAATTCATCCCGCCAAGGACCAGTGGGTTCAAGCTTTATCAGGGTGAGTTGTTTGAAGCTTTCGCTTTGTAAGCGCTGTAAGAGTAATTGCCCCACAGCATTATTAACAAAGTTGTTGTAAATCGCCGCGTGTAACACGATTACATTAGCGTGCTCTATCGCATTCAGTAAGGCGCTAGTGTTAAGGCCAAAATGCAACTTCACGCCGGGCTCAGAAAATAAATAAGATGCCATTTACAAATAGATATCCCGTTCACCCGCATCGGTTTTTTTCAGGCAAACGCGCACATTACGTTCCCGTGATGGACTCATTTTGGCGAGTTCTCGCTCTATCAGGGCGTTACCTGCTTCACGGGTTTTATCGCTGGCGTAGTCGTTCAGATATTCCCTAAAGGTGATTAAGGCATTGGGCTGGCAGAACTTGCCAATAAACTGCTGCTTGGCTAATCCCATAAAGTGGTCGCCTGTGCGCCCTTTACGGTAACAGCCCGTACAGAAGGAGGGGATGGCATCCGAATCTGTGACTAATTCATAGATGATTTCATCCATGGCGCGATGATCGCCAAGGCTAAATTGTTCGGCATCGTGTTGATTTTGTTTGCTGTCTTGATAACCACCGGGTGCAGTGCGTGAGCCTGCACTGATCTGTGAAACGCCAAGCTCTAACAATTCTTTGCGCATTGCGGCGCTCTCCCGCGTGCTCATAATCAAGCCTGTATAAGGTACGGCGAGGCGAGTGATGGCAACGATACGCTTAAAGCACTCATCATCAACCTCATAGGGCGGCTTTTCACTAAGGGCAGAGCCATGGGCGGGTTCTATCCGCGGAAAGGAGATAGTATGCGGGCCAACGCCACAGTCTTTTTCGAGTTGTTGAACATGAGTGAGCATAGCGAGCAGCTCAAATCTATGGTCATACAGGCCAAAGAGGGCGCCGATACCGACATCGTCGATTCCCGCTTCCATGGCTCTGTGCATGGCGTAGAGGCGGTATAAAAAGTCAGTTTTTTTACCTTTTAGGTGCACTTCACTGTAAGTGTCTTGATGATAGGTTTCTTGGAAGCATTGGTAAGTGCCTATCGCCGCCGTTTTGAGCTGTTTAAAGTCCTCCACACTCATTGGCGCACAGTTGACGTTGATACGGCGAATTTCGCCGCCCTTGCCCTGCTTCACGCTGTACATGGTTTGAATACTTTCAATAATGGCTTGCACATTGTTGCGTGGATGCTCGCCATAAACGGCCAAGATCCGTTTGTGGCCCATTTCTTCGAGGATGGTGACCTCTTGGCGGATCTCATCCTGTTTTAAGGTCTTGCGTTTCAGCTCATGGTTATCGGCATTAAAGCCGCAGTAACTACAACTGTTGGCACAATGGTTGGAGACATAGAGTGGCGCAAACATCACTATACGATTGCCGTAGATGGTGTTTTTAATCTCACGGGCGACGGCAAAGAGTGCTTCATCCAGCGCTTTATCTTGATTTTGTAGCAGGAGAGCGGTTTCGCGAATGCTTAAGCCTTCGCATTGGCGCGCCTTTTCGAGAATGGCTTGGATTTGTTCACGACTCGGATTGCTGGCCTCTTCAATGGCCTGCCAAATCGCCAGATCGTCAATAAAGCTGACGTTGGGATTATAGTCAGAGACGGTAATGGAATGATGCTCGTGTGTGCTCATGGTTATCTATGCCCTTGAATATGAATGCAGAAATGCGGCAGTTGTTGAGCAACTGCCGCAGATGACTTAGCTATTTGCTGGTCAGTTGTTCGCCGTTCGTGGCGACGGGGGCTATTTCATTTTTTACCCATAGCGGGGTGTACTCGGCGGCATCATGGTAGGGCACATTGCCGTGGATCATCATGGCTTTGAAGTCATCGAAGCGGTACACCGCGAGGAATAAATGCACTGGTAAGAAGGCGGTTAACACTAGGCCAGAGACTAAATGGGCTTGACCTAAAAACCACACTATATCCCGTGGTGCGGCGTGGGGGATAAGCCACAGCACTAAACCTGAGAGGATAAGCACTGTGCCGCCAATCAGTACGCAGGCACCAAACAGCTTTTGGCCCGAGTTGTACTTGTTCATCGGAGGGATAGGCACTTTTTTACCCAGTAAGAATTTCTGTGGGTAACCGCCTAACACCATAAACCATTTCACGTCGCGCTCGGAGAAGCTGAACACGCGGGCGATAAATAACACCACTCGGTCGAATGCCATGATGGTAAATGCCACGGCATCAAGGGCCATAATAATCCCCGCAATGATGTGCACATCATAGGTTAGCTGCATGCCTTCCTGGGAAAGCGGTTTAAAAAACAATAACAAACCTGTAGCGGCTAACGGCAAAAAGCTCAGTAGCAGAATGTAGTGGAAGATCCTGACGTTTAACGGATGTTTTAAAATGGGTCTCATATCATGTTCTTGATGCATTTTTCATCTCCAATCAAGAGCTTAATTTGGTGCGGTCGACAAAGTGGGTGTGCAGTAGCTCATGGGACATATGTCCTAAAGGCTCGCCACCGAATTCTTTGTAGTATTTCTCTACCGCGGGGTTGGCGTGGCTAACACGTTTTTTCGCTAGGCTGTCGTCCTTATATAACCCTTGGCTTCTGGCCTTTATGTACTCATTGCGGCGCTCAAGCTTGCTGCTAAACCAACCAATAGGAATGGCTAAGGCGGCGACAAAGGCAGCGCCTACGGCCATAAACTTACGGCGTGACAGAAAGAAACTGTCCTCAGCAAATAGGTGTTTTTTCTTGTTCATATCTGTTTCCCGTTAAATGTTACCTAGCCAAGAAGAGCCTTTACCTTCAATAGGTTGGCCTCCACCGTTGACGCAACCGCCAGCGCAGTTCATCACTTCGATAAAGTGATAAGGCGAGGTGCCAGCCATTACGTCGCGCAGCACGGGTTCGATGTTGTTGCCCATGTCGTGTACCACTGCGACATTGACCGTTACATTCTGGTTGAGCTGAGTATCAAACAGGCTGACGGAAGCCGATTTGACGCCTTTTAGCCCGCGTACGGGTTCAAATTCCAACTTGGCCATTTCAGTGCCTGTGAGCACTTTATGGGCGGTACGTAATGCCGCTTCCATCACACCCCCTGTGGTACCAAAGATAGTGCCCGCGCCTGTGTATTCAGAGAACATGCTATCGCCTTGATATTCGGGGGTATTAGCGAGGTCGATATCGAGCATTTTGAGCAATTGAGCCATTTCTCGGGTGGTCAGCACGGCATCAATATCTTGGTACGAGGGCGTGTTAGCACCTTGTTCCTGATGGTATTGCCAAGCCGAGTTAAATTCGGGGCGTGAGGCTTCGAGTTTTTTCGAGGTACAAGGCATCACAGAGACAGTGAAAATATTCTCTGGCTGCATTTGATACACCTTAGCGCCATAGGTTTTGGCGACCGTTCCTGCCATTTGCTGAGGGGATTTAGCGGTGGATAGGTTAGGCAGTAGCGCTGGATAGCGGGTTTCGAGGTAGCGCACCCAACCAGGGCAGCAGGAGGTGAACTGCGGTAGCGCACCCGCATTTTCTTCACCTTTGACATTGGCATGGAGGCGATGAATAAACTCACTGCCTTCTTCCATGATGGTGAGATCGGCGGCAAAGTTACAGTCGAAAATCTTAAAGCCTGCCTGATTCATCGCGCCATAGAGCTTACCCGTCACGAGTTCGCCCGTGCCTAACCCGAATTCTTCACCAATTGCTACCCGCACGGCAGGGGCGATAATGCCGACGACGGTAGTATTTTTATCGGCGAGCTTTTTAATGACGGTTTCAAGGGCGCTGTGGGTTTCTTCAATGGCGCTAAAGGGGCAGTTAATTAAACATTGGCCGCAGCTTAAGCATTTATCTTCATCAATAGAGTGCACTGCACCCGAGGCGCCATGAATGGCATGGGTTGGGCAGAACTGTTTACAAGCATCACATCCTTTACATTTAGATGCATTTATCTTGATCAGCCCTTGGATTTCTCCCGGTTGATAAGTTGTCGCTGTCATAGGATTTCGCGTTCCTCATTTTCAACCTGAATTATATTTTCAGTGTTATTTAATGTATTTATTTAGCAGCTTATGCCTCGGGCAAAAGCGTATTGGTAAGTTTTAGACGGCTGGATAATAGGAAATTGATTCTGTAAAAAAATTGAGAGCGATCAAGTTTTATTCTTTTTGATAAAATAGACGTTTTTAATGGTTTTATTAGTCGTTTTTGATAATTTTTTAGAAATAAAAATAGGATTTTCCGTTTGTGCTTTATCTGGTATTTTTAAGTTTATTCTTTATATACAGTGTGTTGTAGCATTGATCTTAGTTGCCTAACACTGTTTGTTGTATTTTAAAGGCTTACGGTGTGATTTATTGCATTATGAGGGTGTTATCACTTGTTTTGATTTTGTGCTTGGACAAATTGTCCATGATCTCTCTTGATTTAAATAATGCTAATTAAGATGGTTGATGAACTATTATGGCGAATGGAAAATGTAATAGATCACAAATTAGTAAATTGCTTAAAATAAAAAACCGTCCAAAGATTATTCTTTGAACGGTTTTTAAATATGCTTAATTTATATCGGTTAAATTAATTGAGTTAATATTGGCGAATTTTATTATCCATTAATGCTGAATATTAATTAAATATTAATTTCTCACTAACTCGAGTTCTTTAATTAAATTATCGGCATGGTCGACTTCATCCATCATCCACAGGATATATCGAATATCCACGTGCACGGCACGGGTGATGGTAGGGTTGAAGAACCAGTCCTTGGTAATGGCTTCATAGGTGGAATCGAAGTTAAGACCGACGAGTTCGCCTTTACCGTTAAAGACGGGCGAGCCCGAGTTGCCGCCTGTGGTATCCACGCTCGACAGGAAGTTAACTGGCACAGAGTTAAACTCTTCTGGCTTGTCTAAGCAAGAGAACAGACGGCAAATCCAGCCGCGTGGATCTTGGTAGACAGATTTCACTAAGTGATCGCCAAAACGCTGCTCATGAATCGCATCGAGCAGTTTTTTCGGAGCGTTATAAGGCTCAACGCCGGTGTGCTTAGCGACTATGCCATCGAGGCGTGTAAATGGCTGTTTGTACAGGGCGTCGCGGGATTGATAACCATCGACCATACCGTAGCTGATACGTAGGGTACCGTTTGCATCGGGATACACAGGCCAGTTGTTGGCTTTGTAGTAGTCGATAACGGCGGCCATGTAGGCAGGGCGCGCGGTAGACAGTTTACCCGCCAGGATTTTTTCTGCCTTTTCCTGTGCCATATTAGTGTCGTATAACGCGACAGCGAGGCGGATAAAAGGATCACTGCTGGTTTCAAAGGTTTTGGCATCGGCGTCCATCCACGCCAGACGTTGCGCTTGGTCGGTTAGCGTCGTGAGTGAATACAGGCCATTGAGTTTTGCTTCTAGGCTGACGTTTTTATCGTCCAGATTCAGCATATTGTCTAAAGCAGCAACGCGATTAGGCTGCGACAAGTAGGCATTTAAATCTTGTAACCACAGGGTTTTATCGACTTTAACATCAAAGCTGGAGTCGATACGCTTCAGGCGCGAGCTGAACATGGCAAGGTCACGCTCTTGGTAACCGATTTCACGCTCGGCGTCGCTCTTTTGCTTTTCCTTGGCTAAGCGATAGAGGCTATTGGCCGCAGTGAGCAGTGTGCTTGATTGGGCATTGGTGAAGTAATAATTGGTTTGGGTTTGCAGTTGCTGCTCGGCCAATAAAACTTCTAGCTCGCTGATAAGGTTTTGATTAAGGCTAGGGTTTTTCTTTAACCAAGCCAGAAAATCATCTTCGCGTTGCTGTTTAATACCAACGATATCCGTGGCTTTAAAGCCAGCCAGCAGACCGTTGAGTTTTTTCATCCGGTTCGCCATCGACGCCATATTGCCTGCATATTTAATAGCGATATCGGCATCTTCCTGACCCATGGCTTCGATAGTATCAATCTGTAATTGATAGCGTTTTGCCTGAGTTGGGTATAACCAGTCGCTGGCAAATTTAAGCTCGCTGGTGAGGTTATAACGGCTGGTGGCGCCAGGGTAACCCGCTACAAACACGCCGTCGCCTGCTTTCACACCATCGGCGTTCACTTTCAGGTAACTCTTTGGCGTGTAAGGAATGTTATCTTCACTGTAGGCCGAAGGCTTGCCATCTTTACCCACATAGGCGCGCAGGAAGGCAAAATCGCCCGAGTGGCGTGGATACTCGTAGTTATCAATATCACCGCCGTAAGCGCCAACGCTTTCTGGTGGCGCATACACCAAGCGCACATCGCGGATCATCAATTGCTTGATAAGGTAATATTCCAAGCCATTGTGGAAGCTGCGCACGTTACAGCGGTAGTTATCATCGGCCTCACAGCTTTTGATCAAGGCTTTACTGTGGTTTTCAATGTCTTCGTAGCGTTTTAGCGGATCTTGACTTAAGTCTTTGGTGACATCGCTGGTGACATTGGTCACGGCTTCGGTGATGTATAAACGCTCGTTAGGACCTGCCGACGGTTCTTTATCCATCGAGGTGGCTAAAAAGCCCTGTTCGAGATAGTTATGTTCTTTCTTAGTGTTATATTGTATCGCCTTGTAGGCACAATGATGGTTTGTCACAACTAGCCCTTGGGGCGAGACAAAACTGGCGGTACAATAGCCCAGCCCAACAACGGCATTCATGGGATAACTGGTGAGATCGGCTAATTTGTCAGCGGGAATATTGATTCCACGCGCGCTGAGTTTGTCTGCAATTGAAGGCATTTGATAAGGTTGCCATTGTCCTTCATCGGCTGTTGCTACGCCAGAGGTCAGTACTAAGGCTGCAACCAATGCAATACGCATGTTCTTTCCTTATTTTTAGTTAGAGTGTCCGTTGGAATGAAGTAACAGGCGAATGTAAACGGCCTGTTTGCTTGACGCGGGTTTTATATCATATTTTGTTAAGTTGTTGGAAATCGGGAGTGTTAATGTCACAACAAGGTGCGTTTAAACCTAAGAATAAGCCGACAGATGTGCAGGTCGATAGCTTAAAGCTGCCGCCGCATTCGATTGAGGCTGAACAATCGGTCTTAGGTGGCCTGATGTTAGACGCCGACGCTTGGGATAAAGTGGCCGAGACTGTGGTGAAAGAGGATTTTTATTCCCGCTCCCACCGAATGATTTTTGCGGCCATGCACCGTTTGGTCGAAAGTGGTCAACCCATTGACTTAATTACGGTTTCTGAACAACTTGAAGTTGAAAATCAACTCGAAGAAGCGGGCGGCTTTGCCTATTTAGGTGAGATCGCCAAAAACACTCCGAGCGCGGGTAACATTGTTTCCTACGCCGAGATTGTGCGCGAGCGCGCCGTGGTGCGGGAGATGATCCGCGTCGCCCATGAGATTGCCGATGCGGGTTACAATCCCGAGGGGCGTGACTCCAGCGCCTTGCTCGACTTGGCCGAGAGTAAAGTCTTTAAGATTGCCGAGCAGCGCACCAATGCCAACGAAGGTCCCGAAGGCATTAAAACCATTCTCGAAAAAACCGTCGATAAGATTGAGCAGCTCTACAACAACCCACACAACGGTGTGACAGGGGTGTCGAGTGGTTTTAGCGATCTCGACCGTATGACTGCGGGCTTCCAATCCGGCGACTTGATTATCGTCGCGGCGCGTCCTTCTATGGGTAAAACCACCTTCGCGATGAACCTCTGCGAGCAGGCGGCGATGAATGAAGACAAACCTGTGCTGATTTTCAGTCTCGAGATGCCCTCGGAACAGATCATGATGCGTATGTTGGCCTCCTTGGGCCGCGTCGACCAAACTAAAATCCGTACCGGACAACTGGATGATGAGGATTGGGCGCGGGTATCCTCGACCATGGGGATTATGCTCGAGCAGGGCAAGATGTATATCGACGACGGTTCTGGCTTAACCCCGACCGAAGTGCGCAGCCGTGCTCGCCGTATCGCCCGTGAACATGGCGGCTTATCGATGATCATGGTCGACTACTTGCAGCTGATGCAAGTACCTGCGTTATCGGACAACCGTACCCTAGAAATCGCCGAAATTTCTCGATCTCTCAAAGCATTGGCTAAAGAGTTAGAGATCCCCGTGATTGCACTTTCTCAGCTTAACCGCTCGCTCGAACAACGTGCCGATAAGCGCCCAGTAAACTCGGACTTACGTGAATCGGGTTCTATTGAGCAGGATGCGGACCTCATCATGTTTATTTACCGTGATGAGGTGTATAACAACGACTCTCCCGATAAGGGCACCGCAGAAATCATTATCGGTAAGCAGCGTAACGGCCCCATTGGACGTGTGCGCTTGACCTTCCAAGGCCAGTTTTCCCGTTTTGATAATTACGCTGGCCCGCAGTTTGAAGAAGATTAATTTCTGGTGTTAGAAGCTAAGCACTGTTTACGTATTCTTTTTATTTCCTGACTTTTCAAATAGACAAGGCAAATTTTGAAACCTTTTCCCCGAGCAGAAATTAGCAGTAGTGCACTGCAGAACAATCTCGCCGTCTTGCGTCAACAGGCGAGTCGCAGCCAAGTAATGGCGGTGGTGAAAGCCAATGGTTATGGTCATGGATTATTAAATGTCGCCAATTGTTTACATACGGCTGATGGCTTTGGTTTAGCCCGTTTAGAAGAGGCCTTAGAGCTGCGCGCTGGTGGCGTGAAGGCGCGCTTGTTATTGCTTGAAGGCTTCTTTCGCAGCACTGATTTACCTTTGTTGGTGGCCCACGATATCGATACTGTGGTGCACCACGAGTCGCAAATCGAAATGTTAGAGCAGGCGACGCTATCAAAACCTGTCACTGTATGGTTGAAAGTGGATTCCGGCATGCATCGTTTAGGCGTAACCCCTGAGCAATTTACGCAGGTGTATGCGCGCTTGATGGCCTGTGACAATGTCGCCAAGCCCATCCATTTGATGACTCACTTTGCCTGTGCCGATGAGCCTGAAAATCATTACACCCAAGTGCAAATGCAAACCTTTAATCAGTTAACCGCGGATTTACCTGGGTTTAGAACCTTAGCCAATTCTGCGGGCGCCCTCTATTGGCCCAAGAGCCAAGGGGACTGGATCCGCCCTGGGATCGCGCTCTATGGCGTGTCGCCGGTGACAGGGGATTGCGGCGCCAACCATGGTCTGATCCCGGCGATGAATTTAGTCTCGCGTTTAATTGCGGTGCGTGACCACAAGGCAGGACAACCCGTTGGCTATGGTTGTTATTGGACGGCGAAACAAGATACTCGCCTTGGCGTTGTCGCGATTGGTTATGGCGACGGTTATCCGCGTAATGCGCCAGAAGGCACGCCCGTGTGGGTTAATGGTCGCCGAGTACCGATCGTTGGTCGTGTATCTATGGATATGTTAACTGTTGATTTAGGTGCTGATGCGACAGACCTTGTGGGCGATGAAGCATTGCTCTGGGGCGCCGCTTTACCCGTTGAGGAAGTGGCTGAACATATTGGCACCATCGCCTATGAGTTAGTGACTAAACTCACTCCAAGGGTTGCGGTGTGTCTTGCATAAGCCATTGGAGTGAATACCAAAACGGCGCATTTGCGCCGTTTTTTTTGCCCTGAAAGCGGATGATTGAGAGAACTGTCAGCCGTTCTGCACTTGGTTATTGCACCTTGGAGGCAATAATCAAGCTTGCAGAGCGACGTGAAAGGAAGGCTAAAGGGGAGTTGGTAACGGATTAATTTTCAAAGCAGATTTCAATAAAGGCAGTGCCGTATGGGCTGCTGAAGGGCATGATAATTTTGGTGCCATTCGCTTTGTGGGAAATGGTATGTCCTTTACCCGAAACCACCATAGGGGTTGCCATTTCGAACTCGTAACCCTTTTGTCCTAAAAGATTTTTTGCTCCACCTGTGACCATGTTGGTGATTTCACCCACGAGATCGGTGACTTCTTCATTTATCTTACCTGGGTTTTCCCCAAGCATATTTTGCATGATCTGCAGTACCAGTTTTTGTTCAAAGGTAATAGATAACGACCCCTTAGTCTGCGGCCCAACCATACCAATTAACCCGGACACATCACCCTTGGCTAAGTTGTCGGTTTTAATTTGGGGCTTGCCCGGAGTGAGATCCATGCTTGCCATCGTCGAAATGACATTGAGCAGGGATTGCAGAAAAGGGTTAATAAAATTGACGTTCATGCTTCAGTGTTTCCTCTTATGAACTTAAGCCTTATGGTCACCATGTCATTAAGGTTAGACGAAAAGTCGCTGAACCACAGCAATCTTAATCACACTCTATCAGCTTAGATGACACAAATGGAAATGTGAGGTTAATTTCACGATTTTATTGTTATTTATCCTCGAAACAGCTTAAAACCACATTACTCAAGAGCCGCATTTTCGACATTTTTAGCTCCGATTATCGATACGCGATTTTGTCAGCCTAAGTTTGCTTACTCCCTGTAGATCAGCCAATTTCACCTAAATAAACATAGGTCGTTCCTGAGAATATTCTCGATTGTCACCGTTATATAAGTTTAATTGCATTAATTTTCATAGTGTTAGTTTTAATTCGGTATGAAAACCTTACTTGTTCAACCGTCAGTAAGACCTAGCGCGCATTTCGGTCTCAAATTGTGACTAAGATTAAATTGTAATGTAAATGATAATAATTATTGATTGCAATTTATGTTTTGCATATATTAGCGGCGATTAACAGATGGGGGACATCTGTTACAGAGTTTACTCCGCAACAGGAATGCTTTTGATGAAATTTGCAAAACGCCGCAATGGCCGAGTTACGCTCGGTGCCCATGTTTTAGGTTCGTTAACGATTGGTATGGCGGTTTCAGCCGCTCCGGCTATGGCGACGGAGCCACAGTCACAAGTCGTTGATAAGAAAGTTGAACATATTGAAGTGAACGGTGAGTACTTAGGTTACAACACCCGTAAAGTGCAATCGGGTAAATTTACCGAAGATCTGCTCAATACCGCTAAAACCGTTACCGTTATCAATCAAGATCTCATCAAGGATATGGGCGCCCAGAGTTTTACCGATGCACTGCGTGCAACCCCCGGTATCACACTAGGGACAGGTGAGGGCGGCAACCCCTACGGTGATAGACCCTTTATCCGTGGTTACGACGCTCAATCTTCAACCTTTATCAATGGTATGCGTAATGTGGGCTCACAAAGTCGCGAAACCTTTAACATTGAACAAATCGAAGTCCTGAAAGGCCCAAGCTCTGTGTATAACGGTCGCGGTGCCGTTGGCGGTAGCATCAATATTGTGACCAAAAAAGCCCAATCCGAAGACTTTATTAATGCCGATGTTGCCGTCGGAACGGATTCGCTAAAACGCGCCAGTGTCGATGTCAACCATGTGATTGCCGATGAGGCTGCAGTTCGTATCAACATGATGGCCCACGATGCCGATACCCCGGGGCGGGATGAAGTTACGGGTAATCGTTGGGGTGTTGCGCCTTCGGTGACCTTTGGTTTAACCACGCCAACCAAAGTCACACTCGAATATTATCACTTTGAAAATCATGATATTCCTGATTATGGTATTCCCTACGATCAGGCAACGGGTCAACCCGCAGATGTCGACCCTGATAACTTCTACGGTTTGTTGTCGCGGGATTTTCGCGACACTATGGATGATACGGCGTCAGTGTTGATCAGCCATGATTTTAACAACGACATGCAGTTCACTTCGACCTCCATCTATAGCCGTAACAGCAATTACTATATTGTGACCAACCCGGACGATACCACGGGCAACGTGGCTAATGGTTATGTTTGGCGAAACACTAAGTCGCGCCATTCGGTCACAAAGACCTTAGCGACTCAATTGCAACTCTCGGGTGAAGCAAAACTCGCGGGAATGACTAACCGTTTTGCCGTCGGTACTGAACTCAGTAACGAACGTACCAGCAACTTGAGTTACACCGTCGATACGGGTAATGGCCGCAACGCGGGTTGTAATCAGGCGATGCTGGACAACTACAACTGTACGCTGCTGGATAATCCAAATCCGCACGATCCTTGGGTTGGCACTATTACCCTCGGCACCGATGCGACTGTTACAGAAACCGATACTCGCTCGCTTTATGCCTTTAACACCATTGAGTTAACCGAAGCGTGGATGGTGAACGCCGGGATCCGTTGGGATGATTACAGCACCAGTGCTGAGAATTCGACTTCTGAATTCAGTAACGATACCGACTTCTTTAACTATCAATTATCAGTACTTTATAAGCCTGCCGAAAACGGCAGTATTTATGCCGCGTGGGGCACTTCTTCTAACCCTCCGGGAACCTCAAATGGTGATGGCGCGGATCGCCTCGGCAGTACCAACGCCGATTTAGAGCCGGAAGATACGGAAAGCTATGAGTTAGGCACTAAGTGGGACTTCTTTGCTGGACGTTTATCTTTGAATGGTTCGGTATTCCAAATCGAGAAAAACAACGCTCGGGTTGCGACCTCTGGCGATCGTAACTCGCCGCAGGAAAACGTTGGCGAGCAAAAGGTGAAAGGTTTCGAACTCGGCTTCTCCGGTGACTTTACTGAGCATTGGCACGGTTTTGGTGGTTACACTTACTTGGATGCAACGTTGGAAAGCAATGGCTATAACCAAGCGCAAAATGGTAACCGCTTCCCCAATACCGCTAAAAATAGCTTAAGTTTATTCACGACTTACGATGTGACTGAGGATTTTACTGTTGGTACGGGCGCGTACTACATGGGTAAAGTTTATGGTAATACGGCTAACACGTTATCGATTCCATCCTACTGGCGTTTTGATTTGACCTCATCCTATAAAATGAGTGAATTCTTGACCTTACGCCTGAACGTGCAGAATCTAACGGATGAACGTTATTACGATAAAGCGTACACCGCGCACTTTGCTAATATGGCCCCTGGTCGCTTAGTGATGTTAAGTGCGGATATGCACTTCTAAGCCGTATTAATCGAGATCTGAATGGCAGCCCTAGGGCTGCCTTTGATGTTTATGCTATTCCAATAGGATTTTGAAATGCTTATTGAAATTCCGAATGTTTTTTCTAAAGAAGAAGTCAATCAGCTAAGGGAACAGCTCGATGCCCGCACTTGGATTGATGGCAACCAGACTTCGGGCGTAATGGCGAGTACCCGCAAGCGTAATCAGCAGTTAGACAAAGATGACCCTGTCGCACTGCAAATCGGTGAGCTGATCATGGCGCGCTTATTGGCCCACCCTTTATTTGTCTCGGCGGCGCTGCCGCTACAGTTTTATCCTCCCTTGTTCAATCGTTATCAAGGCGGCGAAACCTTTGGCTATCATATCGATAATGCGATCCGCTCGACCAGCGAAGGCATGGTGCGTACCGATCTGTCAGCCACTTTATTTTTAAGTGAGCCAGACACTTATCAAGGTGGTGAGCTGGTGATCCAAGATACCTATGGTCAGCAAAGCATTAAGCTCGCGGCGGGCTCATTGGTGTTGTATCCCTCGACGAGTCTGCATCAGGTTACTCCTGTTACCTCGGGTGAACGTACCGCTGCTTTTATGTGGCTGCAGAGTATGGTGCGCGATGAGGGGCAGCGTCGTTTGCTATTTCAACTCGATCAATCGATTCAATCGTTGACGGCGCAGGCCGCGCCAGAACAAGAGTTGTTTAATCTGACGGGGGTTTACCATAACTTGCTCAGACGTTGGAGCGAGTTGTAGTGATTCTAAGCTAGGCTTCTCTCCTCGCTTCATCTCCCCAAAGCGGGCGGTTTAGGGTATAATCCCGCCAGCTCTGAGGGGCAACAAAACAGTAAACGTTAACTCGTTTACTGTTTTTGTATTTTTACGCTGGCGCTGCATTGCTCATCAGCGGCTTAAATTAAGGCGCTTTATCCCTCTAAGCTTTAACTTACTGGCAAATTTTAATTACTTGAGTCGATAGTCACGTGTTGAAAAATAATCTTAATGATGGTCTACAGCTCGACCGCACCTTTTCCATTGCGCCCATGCTCGACTGGACGGATCGTCATTACCGTTATTTTGCTCGCTTAATGTCGGCCAATGCCTTGCTGTATACCGAGATGGTGACGACGGGGGCGATTTTGCATGGCCGTGGTGATTATCTTGCCTATAACCAAGAAGAACATCCCCTTGCATTGCAATTGGGGGGCTCGAATCCTGCTGAGCTTGCTCGCTGCGCCAAACTTGCCGCCGAGCGCGGTTATGATGAAGTGAACCTCAATGTGGGCTGTCCTTCCGATCGGGTGCAAAACGGTCGCTTTGGTGCCTGTTTGATGGCGGAACCTGAGCTGGTGGCTGAATGTGTCGATGCCATGAAGCAAGCGGTTGATATACCAGTGACGGTAAAAACACGTATCGGCATTGACGAGCAGGATAGCTATGAGTTTTTGACTCACTTTATTGATACTGTTATGGCTAAAGGCTGTGGTGAATTTATTATCCATGCGCGTAAGGCGTGGTTACAGGGCTTAAGTCCGAAGGAAAATCGCGAGATCCCGCCCTTAGACTACGACAGGGTGTATCAGCTTAAGCGTGATTATCCGACGCTCAATATCAGCATTAACGGTGGTATCACTAGCCTTGAACAGGCTAAAACTCACTTGCAACACTTAGATGGTGTGATGGTGGGACGTGAGGCTTACCAAAATCCCTATATTCTGGCGCAGGTTGACCAACTGCTCTGTGGCAGTCAGAAGGCGGTGATGAGCCGTGAAGCTGTGATTGAGACCATGTTGCCCTATATCGAGGCTCACTTGCAGGCGGGCGGGCGCTTAAATCATATCACTCGTCATATGATTGGCTTATTCCAAGGCTTACCGGGTGCCCGTGCGTGGCGTCGTTATTTGAGCGAAAACGCCCATAAAAATGGTGCAGGTATTGAGGTGGTCAAGCAGGCTTACCAAAGTATTCAGAGTGAAATAACTGCTTAATAATTATTCAATTTAAAAAGTGGTGAGATTGACTAATGCTTGTAGTATTTTTCACCACTTTACCTTTCCTAAATATCCCGCTTATCTCGTTATAGTTTAAAATAAATTTTTAAATCTAATTAAATTAGTGTGTTAAGTATAATTTAATAAGTTGGCACGCCCTTTGTAATAGTCCCTATGTCAAGTTAATCAATCGGAAAGGGACGACATCATGTTTACTTCAAACGTTAAAAAATCAGTTCAAGCGAGTGTGTTATTTGGTGCATTAATGGCGAGTGTTTCTGTACACGCCGAAGCAGCACCTGTATCTGATGTAGTGGGCGCTATCGAGCAAACGCTGAGCACCCAAGCGCAGGAGTTGTTGGTTAACACTAAGCGTGAACTGGTGTTATCACTGCAAACACAATTAGCTGAAAGTATCTATGACTTCAATAGCCAGCTAACACTGAGCGCCGATAACCAAGGTGAGTCTGTCACCTCAGGCGAATACAGCGCAAACAAGTAAGGAGCTGCCTATGTGGTTTGTAGCACCTCTTATGACTCTGCTACTGCTACCAGTGATTAGCCTCGCGTTGTTTTCAGGAATTATCTGCTGGTTTCAGTGGCACAGTGTCAGCGATAAATAAGTTATTCATCGATTGGAGTTCAAAATGAAACGAGCGCAAATGCGAATGGACAATTCAGAACGTTTAGTTTGTGGTGTTGCCTCCGGTATGGCGTGGCAGTTTGGTTGGTCCTGTTTTTGGACTCGTGTAGTGTGGGCTGGCGCGATTCTGTTTATGCCGGGGGTGAGTCTGCTGGTTTACTTTGTGTTGGCCTTACTTGTGGACCAATGGAAAAGACCGATTTAACCCACGTTTTACTCCCTCAATTTGGGGACGTGAATGGAATTGCCGATCCAAGTTTATGGACACAGCCTTTAGCGGGATGCTATCAACAAGAGGGCGCATCGACCCTCATGCCAATAGTGAACACTGTTTAAGTGAGCATCACTTTTTAAGAAAAGCCTGAAATCTGGCTTTTGCTTCATCGCTTTTAAGTCTTGCACTAAATTGTTCTAATTCTTGATGCATCTGGTGTTGCACGCGGTTTTTATGTGGTCGCATCAACTGACGGGTGATTTGCAGTGCTTGCGGTGGCTGATTCGCCAGTTTCTTGGCCTGACTCAGGGCGTAACCGAGTAACTCTTCTTGGGCTATTACATCGTTAATGATATTCAGCCTGTGTGCTGTATTTGCATCAAAACTTTCGCCGAGCAGCAAGAGCTCCGCCGCCTTTTGATAACCCACCAATTCGGGTAAGAGTAAGCTTGCGCCAGCCTCGGGCACTAGGGCCAAATTCACGAAGGGCAGTTGGAATTTAGCCGTGTTGTCGGCATAGACCAAATCACAGTGAAGCAGTACCGTTGTGCCTATGCCAACGGCGGCACCAGAGACGGCGGCGACCAGTGGTTTTTTGAGTTCCAATAGGCAAAATAGGAAGCGCACCGCAGGATGATTTGGACCTAAGTCACTATTTTTCAAAAAGTCAGCAACATCATTGCCCGAGGTGAAACAATTATCTTCGCCATGGAGCATAAAGGCACGAATGTCGTTGTCTGCTTCACCTTCGATCAGGTATTCTGTCAGTTGTTTATACATATTAAGATCAAGTGCATTGCGTTTATCTGGGCGATTAAAGCTGATAATACGAACGCCCTGATCATCCCGAACCTGTATATGACTCATGGGTTGTTTTCCTTTACGACGACATTGGGTAGACATGGAGTTTAAGACATTGAAACCGATATTCAAACAGATGTTTAATTTTGTCGCATTATCCTGTGCTTCATTTTCTGTTTTCGCGAACGTAGTGATGACCGAAGGTCATGTCCGTGCAATGCCTGATACAGTACCAAATACCGCCGCTTACTTTACGCTGGAGAACCATAGCGATAAAACGGTTCGCCTCACCAGAGTGACGACTGAGGTCGCGAAGGAAGCACAATTACATACCATCATCGAAGAACAAGGCATGGTAAAGATGCGCCATGTTGAAGGTTTCGATATTCCCTCCCACGGAAAATTAACCCTCTCGCCGTCTGGAGAGCATGTGATGCTCATCGGACTCAAAGCCCCATTAGCCCTAGATCAACAAGTTAAACTGCAGTTAGCGTTTGACGATGGCGAGAATCTAACGATTACATTACCTGTTGCTAAGCAGGCCGAGAATGCTGCTGAACATGAGCATCATCACCATCATTAAGGAGTCACTTGATGCAAATAACATGGAAGAAGGTCACCGGAGTTGGTTTATTTGTTGTTTTAATTGGTTATCTAGTGAGTGTGTGGTGGAGTATCGAACCCGATACCCTGACTCCACAACAGCTGACGGCCACAGAGAAGAATGTCGTGGGTTATGCCACCACCACGTCGTTGATCCTGACCGTTGAAACATTGCTGGATAAGCAGGGTGGTTGGTTATCAAACGATGTGATGCCCCCTTCAATTTTTATGGATAACATGCCCGCGTTTGAGTACGGCGCTTTAGAGCAAGTTCGTGATTTAGCACTGATTATGCGTAAAGAATTTAGCCGCTCCCAGTCCCAATCCGCTGCGGATAAGGATCTAAGTGAAGCGCAGGCTAAGCTAAATATCGACCATACCAGTTGGTTAGTGCCTAGCGCCGAGAGCGAATACCGCGATGGCGTTAAGCTGCTCAAGCTATATCGCGCGCGTATGATGGATCCAAACAATCAGGATGCTCAGTTTTACGCCCGTGCCGACAACCTCAACGAGTGGCTCAAAGAAGTCCAAAAACGTTTAGGTAGCATGTCTCAACGTTTATCGGCGAGTGTCGGGCAGGAGCGATTAAATACCGATTTAGCCGGCGACAATGCTGCGCGTCAATCGACCCCGAATTTAGCCAGCCATCAGGTGAAAACCAGCTGGTGGAAAATTGATGATGTGTTCTATGAGAGCCGTGGTGCCTCGTGGGCACTGCTGAATTTTATGCGTGCAGTCGAAGTCGACTTTGCTGACGTATTGAAAAAGAAAAATGCTGAGGTCAGCCTGAAACAGATCATTCGTGAGCTGGAGGCAACTCAACAAACGGTTTGGAGCCCTGTGGTACTTAATGGCAGTGGTTTCGGTCTAGTCGCTAATCATTCATTGGTTATGGCTAACTATGTGTCCCGTGCGAATGCCGCGGTGATTGATTTAACGAACTTGCTATCTCAAGGTTAATTATGAAAAAAACACTCCTCGCCAGTGCGGTATTAGGATGCTTAATGGCCACGTCTGCCCAAGCGGCTACTGTGGTTGGATTCAAAATTGGTGGTGATTACTGGCGCGCCGATACCAGCGGTACTTTTGCCGACAAAGGTCAACCACAACAAGGTTTTGACTACAGCTCATCGGCACAAGGCAGCTATTGGGTTGCGGTTGAGCATCCGCTGCCATTTATCCCAAATCTTAAAATTCGTGAAAATAGCTTAGATCAGAAGGGCAGTCTGGCCAATGCTGACTTCAGCTTCAATGGCCATGATTTTACTGGTAATGTGACCAGCTATACCGATCTGAGCAACACCGATTTTGTGCTGTATTACGAGTTGCTGGATAACGATATTCTGTCTTTGGATCTCGGTGCTGCCTACAAGCTGATGAATGGTTCTCTGCGCGTTCAAGATGCGGGTCACCCTGAAGAGAAAGACGTTGATAGCGGCATTGTGATGGGTTATGCCAGCACACACGTGAGCATGCCAGGCCTTGGGTTATTCGGCTTTGCGGATTTAATGCTTGGGGTAAACGAGTCTAACGTACACGACTATGCTATCGGCTTAGGTTGGGAGTTTGACGGCGTGGCGGTGGATACCCGTGTACGCGTTGGCTACCGTGAGTTTGCCTTCGATGTGAACAACTTCTCAGGTATCAGTGCTGATACTAAGTTTGACGGTTATTTCGCCGGTGTAGAAATTGATTTCTAAGCGCTAGCGCTAATGAATCAGCCATAAAAAAACCGCCATTAAGGCGGTTTTTTTATGGGAGGTATTGCTATCTTATTCGGCTTTTAGACCGTTGTTGATAGAGATAACATCGTCTTCATTTAAGGTGCCTGCAGCTTGTTTCAACGCAATAATTGAGTTGATGTAGCTGTAACGAGCATCCGACAATTTACGTTTTGAGTCGTACAGGTCACGGGTACGGTTCAGTACGTCAACAATAGTACGAGTACCGACTTCAAAACCCGCTTGTGTTGCCTTTAACGCACTTTCAGATGAAATCACTGACTGCTCATAGGCACGGATAGAGCTGATTGAAGCGCCTACGTTGTTGTAGTTGTTACGAACGTTTTTCACCACACTACGGTAGGTTTGCTCTAACTTCTCGCTCGCTTCCACATATTGGAATTGTGCTTCTTTGACCTGTGACGTGACTTTAAAGCCTTCGAAAATAGGAATGCTTAAGTTCACACCAACGTTCACATTGTCAAAATCTGGCTCATTTACGTCGCCCGTTTTTTGCTCTAACCCTTTGTTATAGCCAGCGTTTAGGCTAAGAGATGGCATATGGCCCGCTTTGTAGAGGCTAATGGTCTCTTGAGCGATATCTTTACCGATGCGTTGAGTCATCAGATCGACGCTATTGGTTTCAGCAATCTTTAGCCACTCACTCGATGAGGTAGGTGCTGGCGTTACCGCAGAGAAACGGTTGGTGTCGAGCACATTAATGGTCTTGTGATCGATACCTGTGATTTCACGCAGGGCTTCGTAGCTGTTGGCTAGTGTGTTTTCAGCCAAAATTTCAGTCGCCGAGGCTAAGTCATACTGAGCTTGCGCTTCATGTACGTCGGTAATCGCAGTTAAACCTACGGCAAAACGTTGTTTTGTCTGCTCGAGTTGACGCTCAATCGCACGTTTTTCTGCGCCTTGGAACTCGTAGTTATCTTTTGCCGTTAATACATCGAAGTAGGCTTTAGTCACACGAGTGATCAAATTTTGCAGTGCTGATGCATAGGTCGAATCGGCTTGAGAAGCGGCTTTTTCGGCAAGGCTTAAACCAACCCAAGCGCTGTGATCATAGATCACTTGGTTCAGTTTTAGGCTACCGGTCAATCCACTGGTATCGCTCTTAGGATCATTCCATGCTTTGTCATAACCCACGTTAGCGCTGATGGTCGGTAACAGTGGTGCACGGTTTTGTTCGATCTTTTCAAACAAGGCATTACGCTGAGCTTGTGCTTGTAATACTAGCGGGTCGCTCGTCAGTGCTTGTTGATATATTTGCAGTAAATCATCTGCTTGAACCGCTTGAGCGGAAGCCGCGAGAGTTAATGCTGCGCATAGAGAACGGATCTTAAATTTCATTTGCTGTCCTTATTAGACAAATTCTCCCAAAGGAGAAATATGTAACTTCGTTTAGACTAAGTAATGCCTTTACCAAGGCGGTTTGCGCTTCCCGACGCTTCCCGATACAGCTAAAACTTAATGTCGTAGAGTCTAAAAACTCCCACACGTTCAAGTCAACTGCGAAGTGTAACAGATTTTATTTTAAAAATGAGCCAAATTGCCTTGATAATAGGCGAAAATTTAACGCTTAAGGATTGAAATATGAAGCCTGCTGGTTTTTCGCAAACAGATGTGGAAATTCTCGAGAAAAAGTCGCTGTATCAAGGTTTTTTCGCCCTCGAACAGTTCACTTTTAAACACAAATTATTTGCTGGTGGTTGGAGCCAACCCGTGACCCGTGAAGTGTTCGAGCGTGGCCATGCCGTGGTGGTTCTGCCCTATGATGCTGCGCGTGACAAGATTGTTTTAATTGAACAAATTCGTTTTCCTGCATTAGCGACCACTAAATCTCCTTGGCTAATGGAGTTGGTCGCGGGTATGATTGCGCCCGACGAAACGCCGCAGGATGTTGCGCATCGCGAACTGCTGGAAGAAACCGGCTTAACCGCCCGCAATATGCATTATGTGAATAGTTATCTGGCAAGTCCTGGTGGCAGTACGGAGCGTTTCTATTTCTATTGGGCCGAGGTGGATTCATCCCTGGCACAAGGTCTGCACGGATTAGCTGACGAACACGAAGATATTCGATTGCATGTGTTAGACCGTGAGGATGCCTATAATCAGGTCGTCAACGGGGCAATAGACAATGCGTCGACCGTAATTGGATTGCAGTGGTTGCAATTAAACTATCAGCAACTGGTTAAAGTTGGATAAAGGTTTGGCTACTTCAACATCGCACCGAAAACCGCGCTACCAACCTAACGTGAGCGACTTTTTAGCGCTATGCGGGCGTAACTACGGCTATATGCAGAAGTGGTTACCGCTCGATATTGAAGTGGGCCAGTCTTGGCAACTCGAAGGTGAAGCGGGTGTATTAGTAATCCGTATTTTAGAAAATACCAAATACACTCAATTAGTTGAGATCTTACGCCCGGTTAAAATCATGGAGTTTATTAATACTCCCAAGGTGTTAGTGAGAATTTATCATGATGCTAAATTAGCAGAAGTGTTAACTGGTCAACAGATTTACCAATTGCGCCCAGTGTATGATTATCCCAATTTACGCATGTATCATAGCGATGAAAAGTACCAGGTTAATGCATTCCTGGGGGAGTTATTGAAGATTGGCTGCCAACAACGTTTGGTGTGTCAATCTTAGAATTGGGTATTCAATGTGCTGAAAGAGGCTGTCTCTTACTCAATAGCTGAAGAAGAAAGTGTGCGCATAGTGCAAGTCACTGATCCGCACCTTTTTGCCGATCCTGAGGCGCAGTTATTAGGGGTCAACACCAGTAAAAGTTTTGCTGCTGTACTTAATACGATCCGCGCTGTCGACTATCCAGCGCATCTGATGTTAGCCACGGGCGATCTAAGCCAAGATTATTCCCCCGAATCCTATCGTCAATTTGTGGCCGCAGTGGCGCCACTTAACTTACCTTGCCATTATCTTCCAGGTAATCATGACGATCCGCGGATCATGTATCTGCATATGCAGGGCGAGCGGATTTTTGGTCAGCAGCGTATCCTTGCGGGTAAATGGCAAATCTTGATGCTGGACTCCACCGTGCGGGGAAAGCCCGGCGGCAATATGGCCGAGAGTCAATTCGAACTCATTGAACAGGCCATAGCCGCGCATCCAGACCGCCACACCTTACTGGTGATGCACCACAACCCTATCTTGGTGAATTGCGCTTGGTTAGACCAACATTGCATGGATAACGGCACTGAGTTTCTCAGACGTGTCGCCCAATACCCACAGGTTAAGGGGTTACTCTGGGGCCATGTGCATCAACAGTTGGATACCGACTATGACGGTCCCCATGGCCCGCTACAATTAATGGCGACGCCTTCTACTTGTATTCAGTTTAAACCGCAATCGCCTTATTTTGCCCTCGATGGACTGCAACCCGGTTATCGTTTGCTGGAGCTGAAGGCCGATGGTAGCATCTGCACTAATGTGTATCGCGTGCCGGGAAATCTGTTTTCCCCCGATAAAGATTCCAGCGGTTATTAACGCGAGTGACCGCAGCTTGAGGAACTATGCTGCTCTATATTCACGGATTCAACAGTTCACCTTTCTCCGATAAAGCGGTGATGACGGCGCAATATATGGCCGAGCATCACCCTTCCTTAGCCTTCCATCAACCGCAATTACCCAACACACCTAAGGCCGCCATGGCCTTGCTGCAGGGCTATGTTGCGGCGGCTAAGCAAGCGGGCGAGCCACTCAATTATATCGGCTCATCCTTGGGGGGCTATTTTGCGAGTTACTTGGCAGAACAATACGGTGGCCGTGCTGTGTTGGTGAATCCGGCCGTCAAGCCCTTTGAGCTGTTTGATGAGTTTATGGGGCCGCAATTTAACCCTTATACCGAAGAGCATTATCAGGTATTGCCGGAGCATAAGCTGGAAGTGGCTGAATTTAATACGGCTGTTATCCGCAATCCCGATCGTTTTTTGGTACTATTGCAAACGGGCGATGAAGTGCTGGATTATCGAGAAGCACTGCATAAGTATCACCATTGCCAATTACGGATTGAATCCGGTGGCGATCACAGTTTTGTGGGTTATGAGCGATATCTGCAAACTGTAAGCCAATTTTTACACTTACCTTGACAAATAGTCGTCCAGAGCCGCAACATGGCCGGATATAACAACTTATAGCGTACACTATGACGAATCAATACACCTCTGACGCCATTGAAGTTCTTAACGGACTCGACCCAGTTAAACGCCGTCCAGGTATGTATACCGATACCACCCGACCTAACCACTTAGGCCAAGAGGTCATAGATAACAGTGTGGACGAGGCCTTAGCGGGCCACGCCACTAAAATCGAAGTTGTGCTCCATACCGATAATTCCCTTGAAGTCACCGACGATGGTCGGGGGATGCCGGTAGATATTCACCCTGAAGAAGGCATTCCCGGGGTCGAACTCATCCTTACTAAACTGCATGCCGGCGGTAAATTTTCGAATAAAAATTACCAATTCTCCGGTGGTTTGCACGGTGTGGGGATTTCGGTGGTTAACGCTCTGTCTCGTCGCGTTGAAGTGACGGTACGCCGTGACGGCCAAGTGTATGATATTGCTTTTGAAAATGGCTTTAAAGTTGAAGAATTAAAAGTTACAGGTACTTGCGGTCGTCGCAATACTGGTACCCGAGTACATTTCTGGCCCGACGCCAGCTATTTCGATTCGGCGAATTTCTCCAACTCCAAACTCATCTATTTGCTGCGCGCCAAGGCCGTGTTGTGTCCGGGTCTTAGGATCAAATTTACTAATAAACACACCAACGAAGTCCATGAGTGGTACTACGAGAGTGGTTTAACCGATTATCTTAAGGCGGCGGTTGGCGATAATTTAATGCTGCCAGAAGAGCCCTTTATCGGCAGCTTTAAAGGTCAAATCGAAGCCGCTGATTGGGCCATTACTTGGCTGCCTGAAGGTGGCGATGCGATCAATGAAAGCTATGTTAACTTGATCCCAACGCCATTGGGTGGAACCCATGTGAACGGTTTCCGCCAAGGTTTGCTGGAGTCGATGCGCGAGTTCTGTGAGTTTCGCAATCTGATCCCCCGCGGCATCAAGCTGTCGCCTGAGGATATTTGGGATCGCGCCGCCTTCATTCTCTCGGTGAAGATGCAAGATCCGCAGTTTGCCGGTCAAACCAAAGAGAAACTCTCGAGCCGTCAAAGCTCTGCCTTCGTCTCTGGTATTGTGCGTGACGCGTTTTCACTGTGGCTCAACTCGAATACAGAATTGGCCGAGTCGCTGGCGGACATGTGTATTAACAACGCCCAGCGCCGCTTAAAAGCCTCGAAAAAAGTGGCCCGTAAAAAAGTCACCTCAGGCCCGGCATTACCGGGTAAATTGACCGACTGTAGCGGCCAAGATCCGATGCGCGGCGAACTCTTCTTAGTGGAAGGGGACTCTGCGGGCGGCAGTGCGAAGCAGGCGCGCGACCGTGAGTTTCAGGCCATTATGCCGCTGCGGGGTAAAATCCTAAACACGTGGGAGGTGGATGCTTCACAGGTGTTGGCCTCGCAGGAAGTGCATGACATCTCGGTGGCGATTGGTTGCGATCCCGATAGCAACGATATCTCCGAGCTAAGATATGGCAAGATTTGTATTCTCGCCGACGCCGACTCCGACGGGCTACATATTGCAACTTTACTCTGCGCCCTGTTTCTGAAACATTACCGTGTGCTGGTCGAACAGGGCCATGTCTATATCGCTATGCCACCGCTGTTCCGTATCGATATAGGTAAAGATGTTTATTACGCCTTAGATGAGGCTGAAAAAGAAGGTATTCTCGACCGTATTACTGCCGAGAATAAAAAGGGTAAGGTCCAAGTTACGCGCTTTAAAGGTCTGGGTGAGATGAACCCGCTGCAATTGCGTGAAACGACTATGGATCCAAACACTCGCCGTTTAGTTCAGTTAACCATTGATGATGTAGAAGAAACTGACTCACTGATGGATATGTTGCTGGCTAAGAAACGCTCGCCCGATCGTAAAAACTGGCTCGAGGATAAGGGTGACATGGCGGTACTTTAATGTTGTGCACTATTGCCGATAACAATAAAACTTAGGCATAAAGAAAATTACCATGTTGTATATAAAAACTAATAATTATAAATATTTAAGGGTGTTCTCTGCCTTCGGGGCCCTACTGGCGAGTCTGGCGTTATTAACGAGCCAGGCGGCGATAGCGGGGTCTCAGTCGATCATGATTACCGTGTCGAAGGGATTTGGTTTATCCCTTTATGCCTCCGATCTCGGGGATGCAAAGCAGATAGCCATGGGCTCAAACGGCACACTCTTTGTGGGTTCCAATAAGAGTGGTATTGTGCATGCGCTCGTTGACAGCAATCAAGATGGCCGCGTCGATAAACGTTATGTGATTGCCAAAGGGCTGGAATCCCCCGATGCGATAGCCTTCCATAATGGCGATCTTTTTGTCGCGACTGAAAACCGTATCGTACGTTTTATTGATATTGAGCAGCGCCTACGCCGTCCGACTCGCCCGAAAGAGATCTACAGCGATCTGCCAGAATCTGATAAAAAAAGTGCCCGAGCGATGAATTTTGGCCCCGATGGCCGCTTGTATGTCTCCATCGGTGCACCGTGCAACGTGTGTGAGGCGAGTGCGCCCTACAGCAGCATAATTGCGATTAATGTCGATACTGGAGCAAGTGAGCAGATTGCCCTAGGCGTACGTGATGCGACTGGATTTGACTGGTCTCCCCAAGATGGCAAGTTATGGTTTGCCGACCAAGGTCGTGATTGGATGGGGGATAATTTACCGCCCGATGAAATCAACCGCGTCGATGTGATTGGCAGCCATTATGGTTTCCCGTATTTGCACGCTTCGTCCGTGGTCGAGCCTGCCTACGAAAAACCTAAGAATTTAAAAATTACCGTCCCGGTTTATGAACTGCCAGCCCATGTTGCACCGACTGGCCTCGCGTTTTACCGCGGTAAGCAATTCCCTGAGATCTACCATAATCAATTGTTTGTTGCTGAAAATGGTTCTTGGAACCGTTCAAGCAAAGTGGGTTATCAGATCGTCATGTTGAAACTCGAGAATGAGCAAGTTGTCAGCCGTGAAACCGTAGTGAGTTTTCTTGATGGCGAGTTTCCCGTTGCCCGTCCCTATGCCCTGTTATCGGGGGAAGATGGCGCAATGTACATCTCGGATGATTTGAAAGGTAACCTGTATCGGCTGTTCTATAAGGATGGCGATAATACTGAAGAACCACAGGAACTAGAAGAAAATGAGTGACGCGATCAAGTTAAGCTTAGATGGCGTAGAGCAGATGCCCCTGCGGCGCTTTACCGAAGAAGCTTATCTGAACTATTCCATGTACGTCATCATGGACCGAGCCTTGCCCCATATCGGTGACGGGCTTAAGCCGGTGCAGCGGCGGATTATTTATGCCATGAGTGAGCTCGGGTTATCAGCTCAGTCAAAACATAAAAAATCAGCCCGTACCGTCGGTGACGTATTAGGTAAGTACCATCCCCATGGCGACAGCGCGTGTTATGAGGCTATGGTACTGATGGCGCAGCCATTTTCTTACCGTTATCCGCTAGTCGATGGTCAAGGTAACTGGGGTGCGCCAGACGATCCTAAGTCCTTCGCCGCGATGCGTTATACCGAGGCGCGCCTGTCTAAGTTCTCCGAAGTATTATTGTCTGAGCTGGGACAAGGTACGGTCGAATGGGGCGCTAACTTCGATGGCACCTTGAAAGAACCTAAAGTGCTGCCCGCACGTTTGCCGCATATTTTACTCAATGGCATCACGGGTATCGCTGTCGGTATGGCGACGGATATTCCGCCCCATAACGCTAGAGAGTTAGTCAATGCCTGTGTGGCACTGCTTGACGATCCTAAACTCGAACTTGAGCAATTGATGGGCTATGTGCCTGGGCCTGATTATCCGACCGAGGCCGAGATCATCACGCCAGCGGCTGACATTGCCAAAGTCTATGAGACGGGCCGTGGCTCCATAAAAGCCCGCGCCGTGTATAGCGTCGATGCTGGTGAGATAGTGATCACCGCGCTGCCGCACCAAGCCAGTAGCGGCAAAATTTTAGAGCAAATCGCCGCCCAGATGCAGGCGAAAAAGTTGCCTATGGTGGCTGACTTACGTGATGAGTCTGACCACGAAAACCCTGTGCGACTAGTGGTGGTGCCGCGTTCAAATCGCGTCGATTGCGATCAACTGATGGCGCACTTGTTTGCGACCACAGATCTTGAGAAAAGCTTTAGGGTAAACCTGAACGTCTTGGGCCTAGATGGTCGTCCACGCGTCAAAGGATTAAAAGAGCTATTAACCGAATGGTTAGAGTTCCGTGTCGATACCGTAAGGCGTCGTCTCGAGTATCGCCTCGATAAAGTCTTAGCACGGTTACATATCCTCGAAGCCTTGATGATAGCCTTCCTCAATATCGATGAAGTGATTGAAATCATTCGTTTCCACGATGAGCCAAAGGCCGAGTTAATGGCGCGCTTTAACCTGACGGATAGGCAAGCCGAAGCCATCCTCGAGTTAAAGTTACGTCATTTAGCCAAGTTAGAAGAGTTTAAAATCAAGGCCGAGCAGGATGAGCTTGAGGCCGAGCGTGAGAAATTAGAACAGTTATTAAGCTCAGATCGCCGCTTAAAAACCTTGATCAAGAAAGAATTAATTCAAGATGGCGAAACCTATGGCGACGATCGCCGCTCACCGATTGTTGAGCGCCATGAATCCCGTGCCTTAACCGAGCAGGAGCTGACGCCGAGCGAGCCAGTGACTGTAGTGTTATCTGAAAAAGGCTGGGTGCGTTGCGCTAAGGGCCATGATATCGATGCCGAGTCTTTGTCCTATAAGGCGGGGGATCAATATCTATGCAGTGCGATGGGACGCAGTAATCAGGCGGCGGTATTTATTGATTCATCGGGACGCGCCTTTGCGACCGACAGTCACAGCCTGCCATCGGCGAGGAGCCAAGGCGAGCCCATCACCACGCGCTTTAATATGGCGCCGGGTGAAACCATGCAGCATGTGATTTTGGGTGAAGACGAGCAATGTTTCCTACTCGCCACCGATGCAGGTTACGGTTTTATCTGTACTTATAACGATATGGTGTCACGTAACAAGGCGGGTAAAGCCCTGTTAAGCTTACCGACGAATGCCAAGTCTTTGCCGCCGAGACCTATTGACCGCAATCGCGAGATGTCGATTCTAGCCATCACCAATGAAGGGCGTATGTTACTGTTTTCATTGGAAGCATTGCCACAGTTGTCTAAGGGTAAGGGTAACAAGATTATCGGTATTCCGAGTGAGCGCGCTAAGAATCGTGAAGAGTTGATGACCCACTTACAACTTGTGCCAGCAGACACTTCGGTCACCCTATGGGCAGGTAAGCGTAAACTCACCTTAAAACCGAGCGATTTAGAGCATTATCGGGGTGAACGTGGCCGCCGCGGCGCCAAGTTACCACGCGGGTTACAACGTGTTGATAGTGTTGAATTAGGCGAAGGTGCAGAGGTTTTACCTAGCATTTAACGCTCATTTGAGCTTGCGTAAAGTTAGTCGCAACAAGTTAATAAAAGCCACTCAAGTGTCACTTGAGTGGCTTTTTTATGACAATCACTCAGTACTTTGTACTAAATTTGAGGTATAAAAAAACCTACCGCAAGCGGTAGGTTTTTTCGCTAATATCTTTTAAGAAGGATATTAGAAGTCGTAACGTACACCTACAGAGAATACGTTGTCGTCTTGTAAGTCGATTTTAGCGCCAGTAGTGTCTTTATAGTCGCCTTTGTACATTGAGTACTGGCCATACACCATAGTTGATTTGGATAAACGGTAGTCAGCGCCAACGTTGATATTGTTTACGCTAATATCGTCAGCACCTGCTTTGCCTAACGTGCTGTAATATTTACCGAAACCAGCTTCATCGTAGCCGTATTCAGCTTTCAGGTTCACACCGTTCAGATCGTAAGATACGTTCACGAAGTAAGTGTTACCGTCGATAGCGCTATCAGTTACGCTTTCAGAGTTTTGGAATAAACCACCGAGTTTGAACTGACCTAATTTAGCCTGGGCTACACCACGGTATGCATCAACACCAGCGATACCTTTGTTGTAAGCAACAGCTACATAGTAGTTTTGCTCTTTGAACTTACTATCACCTAGAGTTGCACTCAGAGCGTATAAGCTTTCATTGGTATCTGGAGCAGGTTTTCCGTCTATTTTTTCATCGTTGTTATCATCGAACAGGTAGTTAGCATTTAATGTCACTAAACCACCGAGTTTAGGTGAGAAGTACCATACACCATCGGCACTACGAGTTTGAGCGCTAACTAAACGGTCGATATCCGCGTTGGTGTTACCGAAAATATCTACGCCGCCTTCAGCTTGCTTGAATACTGTGTCATTACGACCGACTAATACAGTACCTGCATTGGTTTTTAAACCTAAGTAAGTGTTACGAGCTTTGAACACGTCACCTGAGCCAGAAGTGCTTTCAACTTGGAATTCCATTTGATAAACAACGTCATAGCCATCAGCAATCTTCTCAGTACCTTTAACACCTAATAAAGAGAAGTTGTTTTCTAAATAGGTACCAGCGTTATTCTCATCGGCATAGTTTGAGTTTAAGCCGTTTGTGCCAGATTGTAGAGTTGCACCTGTTTCAGTATTAGTTACAGCAAGCTCTAAACGACCGTAGAAGCTTGGGCCTTCGGCTAGCGCACCGAATGAAGCCAGCGCTAATACTGATGCAACTGATGCAGAGATGAATGTCTTTTTCATGTTTTGTGCTCCCTCGAACCTAAGTTCTTTTCCATTTTTCATGGTTTTTGTGTGGTTTAACACATTTGTTACTGGAATCGGTAACAAAGTTGCCGCCGATTTTTACAGTTTTACGACTTGCAGGCTGTGTTGCAGATCATGTTTTTGGCTCTCCTTGTCCATATTCGGGGTTTTTTAGGATATTTCCTTATATCTCAACCGCAAATTGGAGTGAAAGTGGTAAAACAGTATTTTTCACTTACTACTAAAGAGGTAGGTAAAGCGCTGTGGCTTAAGTGAGTCGGCGAGGCTAACTGTAGCATATACTAATGTTGTCGCAAGTTTGTCATAAATGGGGTGGGAGAATGCTATTTAGTATGAGATACAATAAAAAAGCGGCCAAAGCCGCTTTTTTATCAAATATTATCTGTTTCGAATTAGAATAATACTATTAAAAATCAATACGTAAACCTACAGTAAACACGTTGTCGTCTAGGTCTTGTTTTGTACCTGCTAGCATAAGGTCGCCGTCGAAGCGAGTGTAGTGACCATAGACCATAGTCTTAGTGCTAAGTCGGTAATCTGCGCCTACTGTGAGCTGTTGAAGGTCGACATCACTCACTTGTTCGAGGTTACCGCTGTCTTGGCTGCCGACAAAACGGCTGACATATTTGCCTAAACCAGAGTCATCTTTGCCGTAAACCAGCTTGAGTTTCAAATTATCCATCAGATAAGCAGCATTTACAAAATAGGTCTCACCCGAGAGATTTGAGAATCTGTCGTCAATATGCTCGCTGTGCTGATAAATGGCACCAAAGAGGAAATCGCCAAATTTTGCTTGGGCAACACCACGGTAGGCTTCGATATTTTCGATGCCATCGTTATAGGCCGCCGCAACATAGTAATTATGGGTTTTAAAGGTCTTGTCGCCTAAAGTGGCGCTTAAGGCATACATTTGATCTTGGTTATAAACTTCGTTGCCTTGGCTATCGCGTTGATCGTAGTTGTCACTCATCAGATAGGTGGCGTTGAGGGTGATAAGATCGGCGATCTTAGGCGAATAATAGGAAATGCCATCGGCTGAGCGCGTTTGGCCTGCCAATAACAGGTCGATGTCGGCGTTGGTGTTGCCAAACAAATCAAAACCGCCTTCGGACGCTTTAAATACCGTATCGTTACGGCCCGCTAAAACGGTACCCGCAACGCTTCTCACCCCAAGGAAGGTATTACGTGCATTGAAGGTTTTATTCGAGTTATCAAAATTTTCTACGCCAAATTCCATTTGATAGATGATATCAAAGTAAGGGCTTACGCTTTCAGAGCCTTTGACACCCACCCAAGAAAAGTTGTTTTCGAGTACTGTGCCATCTTTCTGATTTTGAGTGGCGTAACCTTTTTCTGAGTCGGTGATACTCAGGTCGACATGGCCGTAAAATTCAGGGCCATCGGCCAGTGAGTTAAATGAGCAAAATGCGAGACTAGCGGCAATCGCTGTAGTGAGCAGATTCTTTTTCATCTTCATTTTCCTGTACTTATATCATTATTTTATGCAGCAAGAGTTATCTCTTTTTACTGCGGAGTGTGGAGCTTTGGTGCTGCGCAGTGTGACAGGCAAACGAATTAAAAATGTGATCTTGATCACTTGATGTTGAAATGGCTCTGTTTTTAACACTATGTTTTACAAGGTTAAAACGAAATTTTAATCCGAGTTTACCTAATATATGAGCCTATGATTCAGGAAAGTGCCAATCACTACATTTGCCGCACTTTTGTATCTGAGTGCAACTTGGCACACCTAGGTCGAGATAGATTTCGGTTTTTGGCCCAAATCGTATAAAATCCACGGCGCATTTTTATTGCGTTACGCTGCTGTAGATTGTCTTTTACATCCTCTAAGGTGGCCATTGTTAGTTAGATATAAGGTAAGTATTGATGACTGAAGCCTATCAGAATCGCTTTAGTGGCATTGGCCGCTTGTACGGGCAAAAGGCGCTCGCTAAATTTGCCGCCTCCCATGTGGTGGTGATTGGCATTGGCGGCGTTGGCACATGGGCGGCTGAGGCGTTGGCGCGCAGTGGTATTGGCCAAATCACCTTGATTGATTTGGATGATATCTGTGTAACGAACACCAACCGTCAAATTCATGCTCTGTCATCGACAATTGGTGAGTCTAAAGTGGCTGTGATGGCGCAGCGGATCCGTTCGATCAACCCCGATTGTCAAGTCAATGAAGTGGAAGACTTTATTACAGTCGATAACCTTGGTGAGTATTTGCTTGGGGCCAAGGCGGGTGGCAATATTGATTATGTAGTGGATTGTATTGATGCGGTTAAGCAAAAGGCGGCGCTGATTGCTTGGTGTAAACGTCAAAAAATTAAGATAGTGACCGTTGGCGGCGCGGGCGGCCAAACCGATCCAACACAGATCCAGCTTACCGATCTGGCTAAAACCTACCAAGATCCTTTATTGGCCAAAGTGCGTAATATTTTGCGCCGCGAATATAACTTTTCCAAAAATGTGCAGCGCCGTTTTGCCGTCGATGCAGTGTTTTCCAGTGAGCAATTAGTTTATCCCCAAGCCGATGGTTCTGTGTGTAGTAGCAAAGCGACGGCCGATGGTTCTATGCGCATGGATTGTGCTTCTGGCTTTGGCGCCGTCACTATGGTGACTGGGACTTTTGGTTTTGTGGCGGCTAGCCGGGTACTTGCTAGGCTCGCCCAAATTGCAAATGAACCCGTTGCAAATGAACCAGCTGCGAGTGAATAAGCGGTAATCGATAAGATAAAGTCTCAAGGTTAAAAACTAAATCCACAGCCAATGCTGTGGATTTTTGTTTAGTGGCACCAGAGTTTGCTTTATTCGCCTTCCACAGGCTCCACTTGCCATCAAACTCGTATTAAACACTCCATCAAATCGTAAAGTCATGGTGTGTGGTGAGTTTGGGCGAATCGCATTGGGTGAGGGGAATGCGGATATTAAATTGTGCGCCGCCCAGTTGTGAGTCTGCTTGATAGTTCATGGTGCCCTTTAGCAGCGTGGCGGCATTGAAGGCGGCGGATAAGCCTAAGCCTGTGCCTCCTTTACTCCTGCTGGTGGTAAAGAAGGGCTCAAACATATGCTCTGCCACCTCGGGTGGAATGGCAATCCCATTGTTTTCAATGCTGATATTCACGTAGTCTTGCTCTAGCTTGGCCGTAATTTGGATCAGATTATCTTCTCTATCCTGAAAGGCATGGGTGAAGGCATTAGAGAGAATATTACTGACGATTTGATTGAGCAGGCTGACATTGGTCTGAATGTTGAGCGCAGAATTAACCTGTAGCTGAGTTTGGGCTTTCACCTTGGGATACATAATTAAGGTCGATTCTAAAATCTCCTTAAGCTGACGTTGCAGATTGATGCATTGATGTTCTTCGTGGCTACGGTCGATGGCGATCGTTTTAAATTTTTGGATCAGGCTACTGGCCTTACTGATATTACGAACTATCAACTCACAGCTTTCTTGGTACTCATCTAAAATGGCGTTGATTTCATCTAGGGTGGCATGCTCGCTATGTATAAGCTCGATAAGCTCTTCGATATGGCTCAGTTGGGTACTGGCCGCCGTCAAACAAATGCCGATCGGTGTATTGATCTCATGGGCCACTCCCGAGACTAAACCACCCAATGCCGCCATTTTTTCCTGCTCGACCAATACTTGCTGCGCCCGTTTCAGCGCAGTTAATGATTGCTCTAATTCCTGTGTTCTTTCTTTGACTTGCCTTGCGAGTTCTTCCTTATAACTGCGCTCGAGCGTCAGTAAGCGTTCTCTATCCTCTAAGGCGGTTTGCAATTCGGTTTTAGAGCGTTTTAAGGCTTCAAATGAGCCGCGCAGTTGCGATTGCATATTGTTGATGGCATCGGCAACTTGGGTAAATTCATCGACTTTTTGCTTGCGATCGAAGGCTAATGGCTCGACATCGGTATCGAGATCGATGCGTTTGCAGTAATTACTGAGTTTGTCTAAGTGTTTAGTGATGTTGTACCAGACTAAAAACAGAATAAATCCAGCAACTAAGAAGGTTTTTATCGCATTAGAGAGCAAGATCAGAATGGCTTTATCGTAGAGGCGTTGGTAAATGGCATCCATATCCACTTGAACCTCTAAAGTGCCGACATTAATGCTGTCAGTTGGCGACTTATACACCAAAGGAAATACTTTATTGAGAGTATGGGTTGGCTTCTCATTGCCGGCGTTCCACGATTGGCCGCTATCATCTTTTATCGAAATATAATTAATATCAGGTAGTTGGATTAAACCATTCAACTGGGTATTAATCAGTCTTTCATCGATAACCCAAATGCTGGCGGCGAGTACATCGAGGTTGGCTTTTTCAATATTGGAGAATACGCGATCAATACGAGTCACATCGCCGCGATAGTCGTTAATCAACTGATAGGCCGTTGTCACTAAGGTGATGAGGGAGCTAAAGAGGATAATAGACAAGGTGAGATGCCTGCCTATCGGGCTTTTAATAAATTGGCTAAAGAAAGTCGGCATCTTAAATTATCTATAGCTAATAGCGAGTTGGATGCTTATAAGCATAGACTCAAGCATCCAGATTGTGCATTTTATCCCCATGAAATATCCCGCAATTTTGACAGATACACTGGCATCAAACTTGCTTGATGCCGTCTAAGTTCAATTTTTTGTCGCTGGGATAAGACTATGATTAAATTCAAACTGGATTCAGTGAAATTGTTTAGCCCTAAAAAGATGATGTTTCGAGTCATGCTGTGGCTAATGGTAAGCTGCGCTGTGTTATTGGCGATCCCATCCAATGTGCTTGCCATGTTGGCGTTGGATAAGTTTGTCCCTGAGCATGCCCATTTTGTTGGCCTAGGGCTGATAGTCTCCATTGCTTATTTTTTAACGCAGCTATTGAACCTTGGCTTAGATGAGTCGATTCGTCACTTGAGTGATAAACGAATGATCGAAACTATTGAGGCTAAGGTCAATCTGATGGATCGTGCCGAGCGCGCTTTATTACGGGAGTTCTTTTTACAGGGCGCCACCATTTTGACATTGCCGCAAAATGAACCCGCAGTAAAAAGCTTACTCAATGCCTGCATCCTCGAATGTTTAGGTAATGAGCGCCATTATGCAATCCAAGGTCCTACGGCGGATTATAAAATTTCGATGAAGGCACGCATGTATCTGAATCGTGGCGTGCTGCGTTTACCCGCAGGAGAGCCGAGCCAGGAAGAAATGCAGCATTTGATTAAAGCGCGCCCGCAGTTTTTAAATGGGGTAGTGCAAAGCCGTAAACACGCCGCTTAATGCAGGATGCAGGTTGTGTGCTAAAGCAGAAATCACAGGCACAAAAAATGGGGGTTAGATTAACCCCCATAACAACGTGCAATTTTTACAATGAACAGAATAACAATTTGGAAGCAAAAACTACGATTGTTGCGCGGACTTCACAATGAACATCCAAGTGATATAAGAAATTATCCCTATAGTGCTAAAGATAACGATCATTGAGAGTAAACCAATTGGGTTACCGAACATTAAATCTAACCAAAATGCCATGATTGAAATCCTCTTTCCTGTGAAGTCCCCTCTACACTAGCGTCCTTAATGTTTCTAAATACTGATCCTGATCAATAAAAATCCGACATCTTAAAACAAAGTTGTAACTACAAGTTAACTGTGTGATGTGGTTCAAATTTAGGCTTGAATGAAATAGCACTTATCTCTATTGTCTTGGCTTTGTTTCTTGTCTCGTTAAGAACTAGTCTTAAGAGTATCAGTCACGAAATGATATTGAGATCTGAACTTTACCTAACGAGTTGTTGATTGAGTCGACTGCATTTTGGAAGGAGCCAAAAATGGCCAATGTTACAGCTAAGAATGGCACCATGGGCTACGGTATTATCTTTGCGCCTATGGTCTTACTCTTATATCCCCTCTATTGTTTAGTCACTAGTGCGCATTGGGTGGCGACGCTCTGTTTAATTGCTCTTGCCGTGATTCTTTTTTTAAACATTAACAAATTGAGCCGTAACTTAAGGCACTTAGAACGCGCAGCCCATCACTTAGGCGATGGGGATTTAAGTTATCAGCTCGATGAGAAAGATGCGGGTGTGTTTATCACGGTCGTCCACAGTATCAACCGCATGGGCGAGGATGTTAGTCGCACGATTCTCTCCCTCGTCGATACCAGCGAGTGGATGAAGAAAGTCGCGACCGATATCAAAGCGATCAGCGAGCAGGCAAAACAGGGCGTGCTCGAGCAGGAGCGTCAAACCGAACTGGCAGCAACGGCCATGACACAGATGGTCTCCACCGTACAAGAAGTGTCACAAAATGCCGCCAGTACGGCGCGAGCGGCCGATATTGCCCAAGGTTCGGCGAAACATGGTGATGAGCTAATTGGCACTATCGTAAATAAAATCAACGATATGAAATCGCAAATTCACCAAACTAAAGGCGTTATTGAGCATCTTGCCGACGATACTAATAGCATCAGCAGTATTATTGAAACCATCTCCCAAGTGGCGGAGCAAACAAATCTATTGGCGCTCAATGCGGCGATTGAGAGTGCGCGTGCCGGTGAGCATGGTCGCGGTTTTGCGGTGGTTGCCGATGAAGTGCGTAACTTAGCTAAACGCACCTCAGAGGCTACCGCGGAAATTCAACTGCAGATTACAACCTTGCAAAAGGGCGCGCAGCAGAGCGTGGAAGTGATGCTTAAGAATGTCACCATCGCCGACGAAACTGCCCTGATGGTGGAACAAGCTCATCAAGCCCTCGGGGATATAGTGACTCAGGTTGAAAGCATTACCGATATGTCCCACCAAATCGCTACGGCATCCGAAGAGCAACATGCGGTTGCCGAAGAAATTAACAAAAATATCAGTGTGATGGCTGATCTTGCATTAAAAAATGCGCGCCATACCAACCACACCAACTTATCCAGCCTTAAGGTGTATAACATGTCGCAGGAAATTGGCTCCCTGCTGCATCGATTCCATGTGGATGCCAAGTTGTTTAATTCAAGCCAAGCACAAAGCAAACAGTTTGTGAAATGGGGGCCTGAGCTTGATATCGGCATGCCAGAGATTAACCGTCAGCACCAACGCTTAGTTTCATTAATCAATGAATTACACCGGACGTTAAGTGAGGCATACGGACTCGAAGCGATTAAGCGCATCGTCCAAGGGCTGGTGGATTACACCGCGAACCATTTCTCCTATGAAGAAGAATTGTTTGCCCGTTTTGGCTATCCTCAAACCGTGGCCCATAAGGAAAAGCATGCCCAGTTGGTTGGTCAAGTGCTTGATTTTCAAAAGCGGGTAGCGAGAGGTGAAGATGTGGCCGATGAACTTATGGCATTTTTAAAAGCCTGGCTCGTCAATCATATTCAAAAGAGTGATAAGGAATATACCCAATTTTTACTCGCCCATGGGGCCGAATAACTGGCCTTGGTTTATCAGAGTTGGATTTTTGAGCGGTTAAAACTAATTTGCCACCCAGCCTTTGAAAAGGGCTTGCCATTGTCAAAGGCAAAGGTATAATTCCCAGCACTTAGAGCCAGCTAGTTGTTTTTGTTAGCTCTAATTTTGATAATGCCAGAGTGGTGAAATCGGTAGACACAGTGGATTCAAAATCCACCGCCCTTAAAAGCGTGACGGTTCGAGTCCGTCCTCTGGTACCATCCCTTACAAAGGGACTAAACCGACCTAGAGTCGGTTTTTTTGTATCTAAAATCCAGCATTGTTAGATACTTACCGCTTTAAACCCCGCTTTTTATTGGTACGTTTATTTCCTTAAATATCACCACTCTGCACATACCGATCTAGGTTAGATCTTTAATCGTCGTGGTTTTCCCATTCTCCATCACCGACTTGATCCCGTTGTCTCTCGCTGCGGTACTCGAATACATTTGGCTGGTGCCAATGATCTGATGGTTCGCGGCTTTTAGGTTGAAGTACGGCTTATCGTTTTTTGCCACTTCTTTGGCATATCGGGCTTCGATAGGGGAGTTGGTTTGAACGGATTCGATACCATTCATGGCACCACTCTTACCCGTGTAGAGTTCGCTGGTGAGGATGACTTCTCCGTTACCAGCCTTAAGCACAAACTTAAATTGATCGTTACTACTTTTGCTTAATTCATACCATCCTGACATGGAATTGCTCCTTCTTCTTTAAGGCATTGCATAGCGCAAGCGAGGAAACCATTTCCTGCTCGAGCCCCAGTGTAGTCGATATTCACAGATTTGATATGACAGCTTTCATACTTCAAATGCATGGAAAATGCTCATTTATTTAAGCTGGTATATGAAGATTTACCTTATCTCTCTGTTTTTCAAATAGAGTGGTTTGTTCATTGACCGATATTCAACAAGCCTATAGTTTTGATTATTTGCGTCAGTGGGATTCGGCAATATCCATCTGCGTCATAGTCACGCCTTTGATTTGGGCATAAATATTTTTGCCGGGTGTCAGTTGTAACTCGTCACAAGCCCATGGGGTGATGTTGGCCCACAGTTCGTCTTTACCTAGGGCAATTTTAAGCTGAATTTGCTCGCCATTATCGCTGGGGTAGAGCTCTTTTATTTTTCCTTTGAGTAAGTTACGAATACTCGAGCCTTTAGGTTCCTCAGTGCAAACCGAAACATGGTTCGCTTGAATGCGCACCTTTAACTGTTTATGGGTGGGTGGCAGTTGGCCGCTGACCCAGAGCTGATTGCCATCATCCATCAACAGTCTTGTCATTGGATAATCGGGATGTCTGTCGGCGATTCTGGCGCTCAGCAGTGAACTTAATTCCTGCAATGGCACCCAGGGGCGCATTTGTTCGCTATTCCATACCTGTGTTAGCGGTCCTTGGGCGATCATTTTTCCTTGATGCAACACCAGCATATGGTCGGCGAGTTGCAGGATTTCGTCCAAGCTGTGGCTGACATAGACGATCGGTAGCTTCAATTCCTGCGCTAGGGTTTGTAGGTAAGGCAGTAATTCGCGTTTTCGGGGTAAATCGAGGGAGGCTAAGGGCTCATCCATTAACAACATTTGCGGCGAGGTGAGCAGGGCGCGGCCAATGGCGACCCGTTGTTTTTCACCGCCAGAGAGTGTGCTGGGATAGCGGCTTAAGAGTTTTTCTATGCCCAGTAGTGAGACTACTTTGTCGAATAATTCAGGTGCTTTATGGCGCATCCCATAGGTGAGATTGCCTTTCACACTGTAGTGGGGAAATAACCTCGCTTCTTGAAAGACATAGCCAATCCGACGTTTTTCAGGGGGCAGATTAACGGTTTTATGTTTAAACAACAGCGTATCGCCAAGGCTAATTTCGCCTTTGTCTGGCGTGGTTAATCCGCCGAGTAAATTCACTAAAGAGGTTTTGCCCGCTCCCGAGCGGCCAAATACGGCGGTGACGCCCTGTAACGGTAACTGGGTGTTCACCTTGAGTTGCAGTTGGCCGAGTTGTTTTTCAATATTGATGTTTAACATACACTTGCCGTTCTTTTGAGGGCCTTTTTTGTGAGCCATTGGGAGGCGAGCAAAGAAGCCAGTGCTATCACTATCGAGATGATACACAGGCGCATCGCCTGATATTCCGCCCCCGGTGTTTCGATAAAGGAATACATGGCTAGCGGAATGGTTCGAGTTTCGCCGGGAATATTAGAGACGAAGGTGATGGTTGAGCCAAATTCCCCAAGGCTGCGGGCAAAGGCGATGATCATTCCCGAGACTATGCCGGGCGAGGTGAGCGGCAGGGTGATGGTTAGGAATACCCGCCAGCGACTGCTTCCCAAGGTGCGCGCCGCCTGTTCGAGGCGAATATCGACGGTTTCGAAGGATTGGCGTATGGCTCTGACCATCAAAGGAAAGGAGACCACTGCTGCGGCGAGTGCCGCGCCGCGCCAGCTAAAGCTAAAACTAACGCCAAACCAGTTATAGAGCCACTGCCCGATTACGCCCTGGCGCCCCATGCTGATGAGCAGTAGGTAACCCACCACAACGGGCGGTAACACCAATGGGAGATGCAGCAGACTGTCGAAGATAGCCTTACCGGGAAACTCAACGCGTGCCAACAACCAAGCGCATAAAATGCCTAAGGGTAAACTGGCCAGCACGGCAACCGCTGAGACTTTGAGACTCAGCAGCAGCGCGGCGGTTTCGTACTCGCTGAGTAGTGGCCCGTCAAACAGCGAGCCACTTACTAAAACATCACTCAGCACTAGTTCACTCCAAAGCCATATTTTTCAAATACTGCTGTGGCACTTGGGCCTTGAAGGTATTGATTAAAGTCTTTAGCGCTGGCGGTGGATTCCAGCTTCGTTAAGGCGCTGGGATATTCAATCGGGCTATAGCTAGTGGCGGGGAAGGTTGCCACAATTTTAATCTTTTGCGCTACTTTGGCATCGGTCGAGTAAACGATACCGAGCGGGGCTTCGCCCTGTTCCACTAATGCTAGAGCAGCGCGGACATTATTTGCTCTCGCCAGCAGTGGCTCGGCGGTTTTCCAAAGATTCAGGTTTTCAAGCGCTTGCTTGGCGTATTGTCCAGCTGGGACATGGTCAGGATCGCCCACCGCTAAACGGCTGCCATTGACCGCGGCCTTAATATCCCAATCGCTGTTTAGGGTGACTTGGTCTACTGGGCTATTCTTTTCGGCAATCAGCACTAAGGTATTTTTTAACAGGGTGATACGGCTATCGGCATTCACCGCCTTGGCATCGACGAGGTAATCCATCCATTTTTGGTTGGCGGAGATAAACAGATCGGCAGGCGCACCATTGGCAATTTGTTTTGCGAGTGTTGAGGAGGAGGCATAGGAGAAAATCACTTTCGTTTGATGTTCTTTCTCATATTGCTGGCCAATCTCATTCAGCGCGTTCGTGAGGGATGCGGCAGCAAAAACAGTCACTTGCTCTTTGTCTGCTGCAAAGGTGACGCTGCAACTGAGGGTTAAGCCAACGACTGAGGCTGTGGTAAAGCGTAAAAAGTGTTTGAGCGAGCTCATGGTGTTCCTCCGTGATAAAAAGTAATCGTTATATACCAATCTATATATCGGTCGTTCAAGCCCCGATGTGTAAATTAGTGATCTCTGCTCGATTTATCTGCCAAAACAGCAATGCCTTGGTGGATATTTCCGACTGTGCGTATTGGTATCTCAAGATTGATCGGGGACAATAACATTCACTTAAGTTTAGGCGCGCAGGAACATGGACTTACACGCACTACTGACACTGTCATTGGGGGACAAACCCTTTGCCAATCCTCGGCGGATAGCTTTACTTCGCCAAGTGGCCAATACTGGCTCTATCAGCCAAGGCGCGAAGTTGGCGGGGATTAGCTATAAGGCCGCGTGGGATGCGATAAACGAGATGAATACCACTATGCCCGAGCCTGTCGTCAGCAGCGAAAAGGGCGGTAAGGGCGGTGGTGGCGCTAAACTCACCGAGTTTGGTGAGCGCTTGCTTAAGGTGTATTCCATCACCTCGCAGGTGCAGGAAATGGCGCTGTCAGCGTTGCTGGATGATTCGGTCGATATGCACAGTTTGTTAGATGTGATGGCGCATTTCTCCCTTAAAACCAGCGCCCGCAACCAGTTAACGGGACGTATCCATAGCATTGAACCGCTCGGCTTGAATGACAGCCTGAAGGTGACGTTGGCGGGGGGGCAGCAGATCCAAATCTCAGTGACCCATGCGAGTTACCAGCGTCTGCAGTTAGCGCTTAATCAATCGATTCTATTGTTGTTTAAGGCGCCAGCCGTGACGGCCAGTCGTGATGCCTGCCTGAGCGTGGGGCAAAATTGCGTCAGTGGGCACTTACTGAGTGTGACAGAACTGGCCGATAAGGCTGAATTAGCCATAGAAATTGGCGGTAAAGATATTATCTATTCGGTGATGCCATTGGCCGATATTCAAACGCTCAAAGTAGGCGAGCCTTGTTTTGCCTGTTTTGATGCCACACAAGTGATTGTTGCCAGTATGAATTAAAGCTTAAGCTAAGATGCTAGGCATCCCGTGGTAGGCCTTTTTGAATCACCCGAACCAGTCGCTCCGTTTTACGGTTATTGGCTGGTGAGCTTCCTGAGTGTTGCTGTGCTAGGGCCCAATCGATATGTTCTTTCACCATATCATCGACATCCACTAGGGCTTTACGTTGCTCGAGGGAGGCGATGATTTGCGGCGAACTCGGCGCATTGCCTAGGGCTACGGCAATATTGCGTAGCCAGCGCTGATGACCAATACGGCGAATGGCGCTGCCTTCGGTCTGTTTGAGAAACTCGGCTTCGCTCCAGGCAAACAAGGTAAGCAGTTCTGGCTGCTTGAGCTTAGGCCGAATGTGGAAATCAGTCTCCTTAGTCAGCGGTGCCTCGCGATTGACCGGGCACACCAACTGACAATCATCACAACCGTAAATGCGATTGCCCATCAAAGGGCGAAACTCCTCTGGAATAGCGCCCTGTAACTCGATTGTCAGATAAGAAATACAGCGCCGAGCATCCACGGTATAAGGCTCGACGATAGCGCCTGTTGGGCAGGAGGTGATGCAGGCCACGCAGGTGTTGCAGTCTTCCTGGATAGGAATGTCTACGGGTAAAGGCAGGTTGATCAGTAATTCCCCGAGGAAGAACCAACTGCCCGCATCGTGATTAAGGATAAGTGAGTGCTTACCTGTCCAGCCTATGCCAGCTTTTTCGGCGAGTGGACGTTCGAGCACAGGGGCAGAATCGACAAAGGGTCTAAAGTCGGCAGCATCGAACCCGAGAGAGACAAGCTCGCTACTAATTTGATCCCCCAGTTTTTTTAAGCGAGCACGGATGAGTTTGTGGTAATCCCTACCGCCCGCATAACGCGAGATATAGCCCATATTCGGCGAGGCTAAGTTAGTGGCAAAACCTGCCTCTGGCGGTAGATAATCCATCCGTGCTGAAATCACTCGAACTGTGCCTGGGTGCAATTCGTGGGGGCGAGCGCGCATCATGCCATGGGTCGCCATGTAGCCCATTTCCCCGTGATATCCTTTATCCAGCCAAGCCTGTAATTTGAGCTCTTCCGCAGTTAAGTCGGTGTCGCAGACCCCTATTTGGGCAAAACCGAGCGCCTTTCCCCAAGTCTTGATTTGCAGAGCAAGGCGGCCAAGGGTGGCTGCGTCGGGAATATTGGCGGGAGAGGTCACTGTGGTCGACATGGAAACGGCATTGGGCTTAATAGGATGGCGCTATGATAGCAGTTTTAAGCCGCAGCGGACGAGTTTAGTGTTTGGGGGATTTTAGCCAAACAGCAATTGTTACTTTCTTCGGTGTGTAAATTAGATCTATGATGAGTAGTAACTTTCCCCTTCGGTCTTGTCTATGTTGCTGACCCTTTGCAAACACGGTTATCGCCTATTATTGTGCGTAAGCTTAGGCTATGCAGGCATTAGCTTAGCTGCAACAGATGTGGCAACAGAAGCTGCAACCAAGACGGTGCGGTTAGTGACAGAGGCTTGGCCACCGATGAGCTTTGAGCAAGATGGCGTGCCAACCGGCTTTGGTGTTGAACTTGTTAATCAATTGCAGACGCGTGTTGGGCAGCAGGAAAAAATTGAAGTTTTACCTTGGGCGCGGGCTTACTCTATTGCTCATTCGTCGCCGAACGTGTTGTTGTTTGCCACTTCTATCAGCGATGAACGGGAAAGCCATTTCGATTTTATCGGCCCCATTGCCACCAGTAAAATTACTCTTTATGCCAGAGCTGATGATCCCATTAGCATCAATCAGTTATCCGAAGTTAATAACGCTGGGATCGTAGGCGTGTATCGTGAGTCGGTTGGCGCGCAATTACTGCAACAGCAAGGTATCGATGGCCTCTTAGTGGCGAGTTTTCCGCAACAATCGGCTAAACAGTTGTTGTTTTCTCGGGTGCGGTTTTGGTGCCAGGCCGATTTGGCGGTCAAGCATATATTGCAAGATATTGGCGCGAAGGAGCCGGATATCAAACCCGTTTATGTGCTCTCCGAAATCCATCTTTATTTGGCATTCTCAAAAGGAACGTCTTCCGACACGGTACAACGATGGCAAGCTGAGTTAGAAAAGCTTAAAGAATCAGGAGATTTTGCACGGCTCTATCAAAAATGGTTTGGCGCCTTACCGCCACCTCTTCAACATCAAATCTTTTGGCATCGCAATACCTAAAAGTTAGCTCGTGGCTTTTGCGACTTTGACGCAGTTTTTACCAGCATTTTTAGCGTCGTAAAGGGCGTTGTCCGCACGCTTAAGCAAACGCGCAAAGCTGTCATCTTGTTTGCCTAATTCGGTATTTAAAGTTGCCACCCCTGCACTTACAGTTAGCTTTAACTCTACGGGTAAATTAATGGCGCCATAACGGGTGATTAAGGTTTGCAGCTCATGGGCGAGTTCCCACACGCGTTCGGCGTTGGTATTGGGTAATAAAATTAAAAACTCTTCGCCACCGATACGGCCAATCAAGTTGCGGTCAGCAGTTAATGCCTGGCTGGCTTGGGCTATGGTTAATAGTGCTTGGTCGCCAATTTCATGGCCGAAATTATCGTTAATCTTTTTAAAATGATCCGCATCGAAGATGATTACCGATAACGGGGTTTGTTGCTTTAACGCCTGTTGAAAATATTGTTCCGCCTTGGCATAGATGTATCGACGATTGGGCAATTGGGTCAGATAGTCGGTTAGGGCTATGGTCTGTAGGTGACGATTGCGGTGCACTTGTTTGTAGGCAAAGAGTGACACTATGGCCAAAATGCAGCCCGTGAGTAGTAGGATGATAAGTTGCAGCGACTTATTTTTCTCGAGCAGTGCTAACTCTTGTTCCTTTAATTTTTGGTTATCGAGTAAGCGTTTGTTTTCTGACTCAATCCAACTGGTATCAAATTTTACTTTTAACTCAGTGGTTTGGTGCGCAAACGAATTGTCTTCCACCTTTCGAGTCAAGGCGACAAACTGCTGTAAAGTTTGATAGGCCGACGGCAAATCATTCATCGCCGCATAGACTTCGCTCTTGAGTTGCAACAGCTGAACTAAGCCGCGATCATTCTGCATGGCGCGAAACGCATTTTCAGCGTCGGCGAGTTCGCTTAACGCCTCTTGATAGCGACCTTGTTGATAACGAATTTTGCCCATAAACAACTTCATAAAGCTGTAGGCTGCGGGTTCGTTCGCCGTGATCTCTAACTCGGCTTCTTTTAGATATTTTTCGGCCTCATCTAAACGATTTAGTTGGATCAAGCTGTAGGCGATGTTAGTGGCGTTGACCGCGGCGGCATTGTTGAGTCGATGCTTTTTAAAGTACTGATAGCTAAAACGAAAGTTTTCAATGGCCTGTTCGTGCTCGCCCATTTCATCTAAGGCAATCCCTATATCGGAGGTGACATTAGCGACTTGCTCCTCGTTCCCTTTCTTTAGATATAACTCTTTGAGTTTGTTGTAATACTTGATTGCACTCTCGGGATCACCATAGCGCCTAAAGCTGGTGGCAATGTCGGTTAGATTGATGTTTGCCCAGCCAGTTAAATTTAAGGATTCGTACAGCCCTTGTGCGGTGACTAAATCGTCTAAGGCGGCGGAAAAGTCACCAATATAGGAGTAGAGTGCGCCACGTAAGCTGCGGGCATCGGCGATAAGCTTGATATCTTCATGTTCGTATGCAGTTTTAATGCTGCGAGAATACCCTTCCATAGCGCCATTAATATCTCCACTTAATTGTAGAAACCAGGAGTGGCATAGGGTTAGATCGGTGGCAAAATGGACTGAGGCTGTGGTGGGAATGCTATTCAGCGCTTCTTGTGCTTTGTCTCGGGCGAGAAGGATTTCAGCTTCTGTCTCGGCTGGTTGATTCCAGCATTTGAGCATTTTTAACTTTTCGATGTGTTCTACATCATCACTGGCAATCAGTTTATCCAGTAGCGCGATATTTTGCTCTACCGACTCGCGAGCCATAACCTCACCACTTTCAAATAATTTGAATATTTGATCGATCTGTGGCTTTTCTTCTGCAACGGCAAGGCTTAGCGGCACTAACAGCAGCATCAGAAACAGAGATAAATTACGCTGAGTGTGTGGCAAGGGAAAGGTTTCCTGTTCGCACTGAAACAGATAGCTAATCATTATCTTAGCATAAACTTTTTACGTCTTGTTTACATGTAAAGTTTGCAATTTTTGCATTCATTCCACTATCAAGGTATAAACGTCGCCTTGGATCTCACCCAATAAGGAAACCCTTTGAAAAAATTACTCTGTGCCGTCCTGTTGCTGTTTACGGGAGCGAGTTGGGCAAACTCGGATGATATCGAAACCTCGGGCGATGTGGTTCATCTACTCCTGCCAGCGACGGCTTTGGGCGCGACCCTATTCTATGAAGAGGGGAATGAAGGCTCGTGGCAATTACTTAAAGCAGCAGTCTCGAGCAGGGTCATAGTCGAAGGGCTCAAACTGGGTGTCAGTAAGGATAGACCCGATGGCAGTGGTGATGATTCTTTTCCGTCAGGGCACACCTCGGACAGCTTTATGGCGGCCACGTTTATTCAGCAGCGTTATGGCTGGCAATATGGTCTGCCTGCCTATCTTGCCGCAACTTATGTGGGCTACACCCGAGTCGAGAGTGATAAGCACTATTTAGAAGATGTGCTCGCAGGCGCAGCCATTGGCGCACTGGCGGGTTGGTATTTTACTGAGCCCTATAAAGGGATCACAGTGACACCTTTGGCCCATAATGGGGTCTATGGTTTATATATTAGTGGCCAATTTTGAGCCGCTTAGGATAAGAGAGTTATTATGGCTGAAGTATCAGTTGAGTATCGTGAAACCGCCGAGCGGATTTCCCACAATGTTGCCAATAAAGTGCTACCTATGGCAAAAATGCCAGAGAGTCTGTTAGCGGCTTACCAAGGTTTATGTGCCGAGTTGTTACTCGATCGCGAAGACAAATTTGCCACGGCTTGGGAAGCATTACCCGCCAGTGCGCGCAATTTAATGCCGCAGGCTGAGTTCCATGGTTTTTATATTGCCAATGCGTGGTTGCAACTTAGCCGTGTCGCCCAGGAGATTTCTGAGCAGGCCGATACCGATGAGGCCATCAATGAGAATGAGTACAACGGTATTTTCGGTCGCTTAGCCGATGAGTCACTGAAAGAGTGCGTGCGGAAATTAAAGAAAGCGCGTACTGACCGTTCTATGCTCAACAGCTTTAAACAGGTGATGGCGCCTTAAGCTGTGAGTTTGACCCAATAAAAAGCCCGTCGATTGACGGGCTTTTTATTGGAATAATGTCTGATATTAGAAAGACGTACGCTTATAACGGCGATACTCTGGCTTCCAGAAATTATCTTCGATAGATTGCATCAGCAGCTCATCACTTGCAGGTAAGGATAGGCCTTGTTCAATCGCCACTTTACCGACGGCAAACGCAATATGCTTACTTACTGAGTGAATATCTTCCAGTTTTGGCAGGAGTGGTCCTGAGCCATTAATGGCTAACGGTGAGCATTCGGCGAGCGCGCGGCTCGATGCCATTAACATCGCATCGGAGACATGGCGAGCACCCGAGGCGAGTACCCCTAAACCAATACCAGGGAAGATAAAGCTGTTGTTACATTGCGCGATTTCATAGGTTTCGCCATCGACAACAACAGGTTCAAACGGGCTACCCGTTGCCACTAAGGCTTGGCCAGACGTCCAGTGCAGAATGTCTTTTGGCGTCGCTTCAACACGGCTGGTGGGGTTTGACAGTGGGAAGATAATTGGGCGTTCGCAGTGGCTATGCATTGCACGAACAATTTCTTCGGTAAACAGACCTGGTGCGCCCGATACGCCAATCAGTACCGTTGGTTTAGCGTTATTGACCACATCGAGCAGTGAAATATTGTCGCTGAAGTTATTCCAGTTGCAGATATCGGCACATTTTTGAGCCAATTTTTGTTGGAATGGCAACAGGTTAGGCATGTTGTCAAGCAGCAGGCCCCAACGGTCAACCATGCAGACTTGGCTGCGGGCTTGCTCATCGCTGATCCCTTCAGACACCATTTGCGCAACGATGGCTTCGGCAATACCGCAGCCTGCGCTACCGGCACCTAAGAAGGCGATACGTTGTTTGTTGAGCTCAGTGCCCGCGGCTTTACAGGCGGCGAGTAACGAGCCCACAGTCACGGCGGCGGTACCTTGAATGTCATCGTTAAAGCAGCAGTAGCGATCCTTATAACGCTCAAGGATTGGCATCGCATTCTTTTGGGCAAAGTCTTCGAATTGGATCAGTGTATCTGGCCAACGTACATGCACGGCTTGCATAAAGGCTTCGATAAACTCGGCATACTCCTCGCCGCCAATACGCGGATGGCGCCAACCCATGTACATAGGATCTTCCAGCAACTGTGGATTATCGGTACCTACGTCTAAGGTAATTGGCAGTGTGTATGCGGGGCTGATCCCACCACAGCTGGTGTAGAGTGACAATTTACCAATCGGGATCCCCATGCCGCCAATACCTTGGTCGCCTAAGCCTAAGATGCGCTCACCGTCGGTCACAACGATGATTTTTACTTTTTGGCGAGTCGAGTTATTGAGGATGTCGTCGATTCTGTCCTTATTCGGGTAAGAGATGAACAGACCACGGTTACGGCGATAGTTTTTCGAGAAGCGCTCACAGGCCAAACCTACCGTCGGGGTGTAGATAATTGGCATCATTTCGCTGATGTGGTTTTGCACTAAACGATAAAACAGGGTTTCGTTGGTGTCTTGAATGTTGCGCAGATAGATGTGCTTATCGAGATCGTTATTGAAACTTCTGAACTGATCGTAGGCGCGTGAAGCCTGTTCTTCAATAGTTTCAATGGCGTAGGGTACTAAGCCTTCGAGGTTAAAGAAAATACGCTCTTCTTCCGAAAATGCACTGCCCTTGTTAATTAAGGGAGCTTCAAGAATGGCAGGTCCTGCAAACGGAAGATAGAGGGGGCGTTTATTATCGTCCATGGGTAACCTTTGAGTTATTGTTTAATGGTTCGGTACGTGCTTGAGACGTGCTGTAAGTCACGTAAGGTTATCATGAAATGTGATCTTTGTTGCCTGTGTCGTGCGCTATTTGTGGCTTTTTTTGCAGCAGGCGACAATCTGGCCGTTTAAAACATGCTTCTGTTAATTGGTTGTAAATGCTTTTGCCGAGTAAATGGCTGTTTAAGGTGCTATTAAAACAAAAAACGCAGCCTAGGCTGCGTTTCTGGAATAAAGCTGTTTAGGGATTAAACACCGCGATATTTTAGTGATAAGCCACGGATAAAGTTACGCAGGATCTGGTCGCCACAGGCTTTGAAGTTTTTATGATCTGGGTTGCGAAACAGTGCGCTTAACTCAGACTTAGACATTTGCACTTCGGCGAGCGCTAAGGTGGCCATAATATCTTCTTCACGCATTTCGAGGGCAACACGTAACTTTTTGAAGATTAGGTTATTGTTTAATTTTGATACTGGCTTTGGGATTTCAGCCCCTTCACGTAGACCGCGTTTTTCGATGATAAGACCATCTAAAAACTGACATAGGGTCGTGTCGTTACAGGCCTTATAGCCTTCTTCCTCTTCTTTGCGCAGCAGACTAATCATCTCTTCGGTTGGCACTTCTCTTCCAACTTTGGCAAAGATCTTAATCATTTTGGCATTGTTGAAATCAAACACGAAGCGCAAACGGCGCAAAATATCATTGTTAATCATGGTCATCTCTAGGCGCGGCTGCGCTGTCTGGTTTAAGAGCAGACATTATATACTCAAAGTAACAGAAAAGCAGGAAAGTCTAGTATGGATGAGCAAGTGGCACAGTAGAGCATGAGCCCTCGCTGAGGGCTCATGCTTAAATGAGTAAAACTACACGTTAACGGCTAGATACCAGTAAATAAAAAGCACTGCAAAAATAAGCAAATAGCTTAATCCTATCCAAGAGAGGCCTTTCATTTTTATGCCATAACGATGAGCCTCTGGCAGTTGGGTGCTAGTCATTAAGCGATAGTTGAGCCATGCAAAAACTACTGTAGTCATAAAAGCTAAAATCATCACAAACTCCAGCAGTGGCAGCAGGGCGCCCTTGAAAAACAGGATGAGCAATAATCCTAATGCGCTTACGCTGAGCATGATGCCCGTTAGGCGTTTGTCCGATTGGGTTTCGCTGACTGCTGCGCGTGAGAGCAGTTGCCAGCCCATGTTCAAGGTTCGGCTATAGCCATCGATGACAGTCACAGTGGTGCTGAAAATACATAAAAACGCCACTATGCCTATCAAATAGCGGCTTTCACCCCCCATGACTTGGCTATATAAGTTGATTAATTGGTTCGCAAATTTGGCACCAGAGTCGGAAAAGTGCTCACCACTGCCATGCATCACCAGCGCACCTAAGGCCAAAAAGACCACGGCTAACAGAGCAGTGACTAGATAGCCTAAGTTGAAGTCTAAGATAGCTTGGGCGGGAGTAACGGGTGATGTCTTTTGTTTTTCCAATAACCACAACGAATTCCATGCGCTGACTTCAATAGGTGCAGGCATCCAGCCCATCATGGCGACCAAGAATCCCACATGGGCCCACTGCCAAGGTGAGGGGGAGACAAACTGGCTTTCTAGCGGTTTTACATGATCCAATGCCAAGGCGACGGCGGTTAAGGTCGTGAGTGTCAGGGCGAACATGATGATTTTCGTCAGCCTATCCAACAATGAATAGTGCCCTAAAATCAATAACAACAACGAACTTATCAGCACCAGTAACGCCAAAATATCTATGGGTAATGGAATAAACTGCGTGAGCATTGCGGCGGTTAACATGCAAACCCCAGCGGTGCTTGCAATAGAGGCTATTACATTGAGGCCCGTGAATAACCACAGATAACCTCGGCCCTGCTTAAGATATCCATGCAGTAAACTTTCGCCCGTTGCAGCGGTGTAACGTGCCCCTGCGGCAAAGAAGGGGTATTTCAGCAAGTTTACTCCCAAAATCACCCAGGCGAGTTGCCAGCCAAATTCTGCGCCAGCGCGAGTGGATGACACTAAATGTGAAGCCCCAATCGCGGCGGCGGCCATTAATACACCGGGTCCCATGGCTTTTATGCTGAGGGCCAGTTGGGCTGTCCAATTCATGGGGAGAGGTTTTACTTGAGAAGTCGCCATAATACGCTGGGTGTTTCCTTATCCGTTGGAAATGGTTTGCTCGATACTGAGCTATCTAAGTCGTTAAGTCGCGATGTTAACTGTTAAGAATTGTATTTTGAGGCGAGTAGGGCTTCGATGCGCTTTAAGCTTGCCGTCATTTCTATTAGTTGGGTCAACAGGGCGTTATCCTCTGTGGGAGCGCTCGTCTCGCTGGTGGTATGTGCCTCACTTAAGCGTTCTTTTTGCTCCAAAATCTGCGCCCTAAAATCAGGGGCGTTGACTATGCCAACCAGACTAATTAAGGCGCCAGCGCCCGATTGTCCCGCAGTTTCTACTGTGAGTTTATGTAATCCCATCATGCGCATAATCGGCCCCTGAATGAGGGCGATATCGGTAATTTTATCTAAGGGAACCGTATTTTCTGTGCGAGTTAACATGCCTCTGCGCACGATCAGCTTTTTGCTGGTTAAGCGTGCGCTCATATTGCTGATGTAGCGGCGAGTCCCCCATAACCCAATAGGAAACCAAAGTAATAACAAGGGAATACCAACAATACTTAAGGTGAAGTAAGCGGCCCCTGAGAGTAACCAGTACAAACCTAAATTATCTTCAAATTGGGCTTCATGAATTGTTTGTTCTTGCATGTTCTTCCTCAATGCCAATGTTCCATTTCGCTATCTTGAGAGATCTCAGCAGGAAAATACATGGTTTTTATTAGTAACAAAAGTTTAACTTTTTACAGTCCCCCATTGACTTTGTTTTACAACCGATTACCTTGGTTGTGTTAAAAATTAGTTTAATAAAAGTAAAATAAATTTAACAAATCAAGATTAGGGGATGTAAATGAAAAGACCTCAGATTCTACCCAGTGCTTGTGCTATTGCGATCGCAATGGCATTTGCCCCGAGTATTAGCTATGCAGCCGATAACGGCGCTGACAAAGTTGAACGCATTGAAGTAACGGGCTCTCGTATTAAGCGCACTGATATCGAGGGACCGTCACCCATTCAATCCATTGGCAAAGAAGATATTGCCAACATGGGTTTTGACAACCTGCAGCAGTTACTCGAACGTATGCCTGCCAACGGTGCTGGCGCTTTCTCTACCCGTGGCAACAGCCAAGACTCGACCGCAAACGGTGGTGCTTCAATTAGTTTACGTGGCTTAGGCCCTGACGCCACTCTGGTATTGATTAACGGTCGCCGTGTTGCGGCAAGTGCCTTTGCTGAAGGTATCACTAACTCCTTCGTCGACATTAACAACATTCCGGTTTCGGCGATTGAACGCATTGATATTCTGAAAGATGGTGCATCGGCGATTTACGGTTCCGATGCGATTGCAGGCGTAGTTAACATCGTCTTGAAAAAAGACATCGAAGGGATTGAGGTTAACTTAGGTTACGGCGACACCCCAGGTACGGGTTACGATGAAACCACGGCAAGCGTCGTTTGGGGCGTCAAGTCCGAAAAGGGTAGTGCGTCGGTTATTCTCGATTATTTTAAAAACGATACCTTATCGGCAACCGATTTGGGCCGTTTTGGCACAGCCGATCAAAGCCCTTACGGTGGTGAAGATTTCCGTTCCTCACGCGGTTTCCCCGGTTATTTTTATGTCGATGGTGTGAAGACTATCGACCCATCCTGTCCGCCCGATCGTGCAACGGCCAGCGGCAGCTGTTTATTTGACTATGGTCCATACAACTTAGTGATCCCTGAGGCTGAGCGTATCGGGGCTATTGGTCAATTCGATTACCATTTCAATGACGATTTAACCGCGTTCCTCGAGTTAGCCGCGCAACATAACTCTTCAATTGCGGGTGGTGCACCAACACCTTTGGATGAAGATGCGGCCTTAACTGTGCCAGGCACTCACCCAAATAATCCTTGGGGCAAAGATATTGAAATCGGTCGTTTCCGTACAGTGGATGCGGGCGCACGTCGTTGGGATATCGAGTCCGACACCCTGCGTTTAGTGGCGGGTTTACGTGGCACGATTAAAGAGTGGGATTGGGAAGCCTCGGTACAACGCGGCCGCAGTGAATCGACTCAAACGGGCGATCGTACTCAAGGTTGGGTCAGAACCGATTACCTGCAAGCCGAAATTGATGCGGGTCGCTACAATCCCTTTGGCGGTACCATGAACTCGCAGGATGTGATCGATGCGATTACCACTAGCCTAGTTCGCCAAGGTTTATCGAGCATGACGTCATACGCGGCGAACATTTCGGGCCAAGCGTTCACGCTGGCAGACCGCGATATTATGATGGCGGCAGGTGTGGAATACCGTGAAGAAAGTGTCAGCGACGTACCAGATGAACAGTTCCAACGTGGGCTGATTTTCGGTACCGAAGCGGTTTCAGCTGCGGCCTCCCGTGACCAATACGCAGGTTATGTGGAGTTCTCTATTCCTGTCACGGATAACTTTGAGCTGCAACTCGCGGGTCGCTACGATCATTACAGCGATTTTGGTTCAACCACTAACCCTAAAGTGGCGTTCCAATGGGGCATCACCGATGAGCTGACGAGCCGTGGTTCTTGGTCAACGGGTTTCCGCGCGCCTTCATTAGCACAAATCGGTTTAGGCCCATCACGCGAAAGTAGCTTCTTTATCGATACTTATCGCTGCGCCGCCGATGGTGTGGATTGTGAAGCGCTCGACTATAACACTGAATTCCAAGGTAACTCTGAGTTGGATGCCGAAGAGTCAGAAACATGGAACCTTGGACTTATCTGGGCGCCAAGCCAGAAGTTTGATATCGGTTTCGATGTTTACAGCATCACTCAAGATAACAAGATCGATAAGCAGCCATTGGGTGATATCTACACCGCAAACTGTAACGATCAAAACAGCACAGTGTGTGAGCGTTTAGCACCGCAAGCGGGTCAAACCTTAGGTCCTATCAGCATTATTCACTCAAGCTTTATCAACTTAAGCTCGCAGGATGTGCAGGGTGTTGACCTGTCAACTCACTATGGTCTTGAGCTAGATAGCTTTGGTGATTTGAAGTTTGGCCTAGAGTACAGCTACCTACATAACTTCGAAAAAGACGGTCTCGATTACACTGGCGAGTACAAGTTCCCACAACATCGCTGGTTACTCACCACGAATTGGACCATGGATAACTTCGCCGCCAACGTAAACCTGAGCTACATCGGTGAGTTCGAAGATACTCCAGATATCGACTTTGACGGCGTGTTAGACTTCGAAACGAACAAGTCTCGTATGGTTGATGCACAGTTATTAGTTGATATGTCAGGTAGTTACCGTTTCAACGAGATGTTTAAGCTGACATTAGGCGTGAACAACCTGTTCGATGAAGAGCCACCGTTTGCGATTGGTGACGGCGATACCGACCTCTATGGTTATGTGATTTCTGTACACAACCCAATGGGACGTTATATCTACACCAAACTGACAATGAACTTCTAACGAGTCATTGATTGAGTCATAGGAAACGGCGCTTCGGCGCCGTTTTTGTATTTTACTCTGCCGCGACACAGTGTATCTTCGTTCTCGTTAATCAGTCATCACTAAAAGGACGTTAATATGATCACCTTATATGGCATGCCCCGCAGCCGTGCATTACGAGTCGCTTGGGTGTTAGAAGAGTTAGGCGCCGAATGGGCCTTTTCGTTTGTGGATATGAATAAGGGCGAGCACCGTAGCGCAGCGTTCTTAGCGCTTAATCCCTGCGGCAAAGTGCCAGTGTTAACCGACGATAATCTTGTATTGTCTGAGTCTGCGGCCATTTGCCTGTATCTGGCGGAGAAGTTTGGTAATTTGTTACCTGAAGCGGGCACTGCGGCATCGGGTCTGCATCATCAATGGGTGAGCTTTATTATTACCGAACTCGAGCAGCCTCTATGGACCCTAGGCAAGCATAAATTTGCGCTGCCGGAAGCGCAGCGTCATCCTTCTATCATGCCTTGTGCTGTGTGGGAGTTTGATAAGGCGGCGGCCTTGGCTGAAGCTATGCTGCCCGATAGTGACTTTTTACTCGGTGACACCTTATCGGTAGCCGATATTCTGCTGGCGCATACACTGATGTGGGGCACCTTATTTGAGCAGCAGATCCCGCCTAAATTGGCGGCATATCGCGATAGAATTGCGGCGCGTCCTTCGCGTAAATCGGCACTCGCAAAAATGGAAGCCGTGGCCAACGCAGCGCAGGCTTAATTGGCACAAAGCGATAAAAAACAAAAGGGCAGAAGATTTACTTCTGCCCTTTTTGCTTAAATCCTTAGGCGTTTATAGCTGAGTCGCCGCCCATTTGGAGCGGCTTTCACGGCTTTCGCTTAACCCATTTTGCTCACGGAATGCCTTGTAGGCTTCGACATCGAGATTGACTAAGCTAACATCTACTTCGAGCACCAGTTTACATTCTTTCTTAATGCGCCATGCCGCCGTATTGTATAGCTCAGTCAACGGCAGCGAGCTTAAAAATTCAGGATTATATTGGGTGTAAACGGCTTGAGTTGGATACACCACGAAGGCTAGGTGACGCTTAGGCTCTTTCTTGAATAAGGCTTCGATGCCGTCAGTGGTATTCAGTACTTGCATCTCGATAATATCATCGAGATCTAGCAGCTTTTTCTGTGCCAGTTCAGGGGCCTGTGTTTCAGCATTTTCCCACGCTAATACTTCGGCTTCGCTATGGTTGGTCAGTTGTCCTACTTGAGCCGCACTGAGGCTGAGTGATTGGCGTAAGTAGCTCATTTCGATGGCGTTCAAGCCAATATTTTTCGACATAATGCGGTTCTCAAGTTGATAAAAATAAAATCTCGGTAAAATCAGTATTTGTTTTTAAGCCAAATATCTTCGACCCATTCCCAGAAGGATTCCCAATAAGTATCGGTAAAGTCACCGTTTTGCCAGAAGTGAACTTGGCCATCCTGATCGATACAGTAAAAGTCATCGCCCAATTGGCAGATGGCGATTAAGTCCCTTGGCAAGCCGATTGACCAAGCATAGCAGGTGACTTCGGGTAAATAGGTGTGTGAATAGGGATCGGCTGCAGTCACAGGCTCAATCGCGCCATAAATCACATCACTGGCATGGAGTAGGTATTCCTTTAATTCCCGTGGCAGCGGGATCAAAATCTGTTCCTCAACCTCCACTAACTGCTCGAATGTGGGTAACTCGAGTGGCACAGGCACGGTTTCGCTGCGTTCTTGGAGTTGCTCAATAATGTCGTGCATGGAATTTCCTTAAGGGTCGCCTTATGGCGCGGGATTATATAGGGAAACAAGGTTGGATGCGAGGGAAGGGCTGTGAGCGATAGTGGGCATAGATCGATTGTTAGTGAGATGACGCTTTAGGCTAAGTCTGGTGTTACGCCATAAAAAAGCGCTGGTATCTGTTTTCACAAATAGCCAGCGCAACAGTGGAAGTGGTACAGCGTTAAACGGTTAAGCGATTAAACAAACGGGTGATTAAGCAACTGAGTTAGTCAGCAACAGTCCTTCATCGACGCGTTTATAGTTAAGCCAAGCTTTGTGATACAGCTTATGGGACTCTTGGCACAGCTTAGCGATCTGTGCGGTTTCAAACTCACTTAATGCACGTTGTTGTTTTATTGCATTTGCCTCAATCTGTTGAACCTGTTCGTAAACCTTGTGCTCTGGGCCACTTTTGATGTCGGCAATATCCTTAAGGTGTAATTGGACCTCGGCAATCATGCCGCTTTCGGGCAAACGTACCAGTAAGTTAAGGTCGCGATAACCTGAGGCTTTAGGCTCGGCGAAACGGTTTTTCTGTTTCACGACCTGAGCTTGCTCGCTTAAGGCGTAGTAGCTTTGCATCAGCTCGGAGATGCTGTTACTGACGATGCTGGCGCGGGCAAGATCGGTGATCTGGCTAGCATCCCCATTAAATTTGGTGGCGACCTTCTCGGCGGCGCGTTGATAGCTTTTCACGTCAGGTAAAATCACCTGCGCCTGTGAACTGGCCGTCACTGTCTGCAACAGGCTTGCGAGTTCATTCTGGGCCGCGTGGGCGTTGGAATATAAGTTGTCTAAACAGGTTGACGCTTGACGCGGAGTGTCGAAAGTTTGAGTGTTGAGCGCATAAAGACCATGCAGATCATGGCTTTGAGCCTGTCTTGCACTGTAATTACCGCGTTCGGCTCTGCTGTCATTGATATCTAAAGGATTGGCTACGCCTGTGCGGGTCGATAATAAGAGTAGAAAGATAAAAAAGGTACGAAATAACTTATTCATAACGGCCTACTTCCTTATGGGAGTGATACACATCACGGGAATACCATAGGCTGGAGTGGCTTAATTAAAGCTGAATCAATGATGAAGACTTGTTCATGTTTGGCTTAGGTTCACATTTTTCCTGCCTAAAAAAATGGCGCCGCTATAGTGAGCGGCGCCATTGGGTTTGTTGATTACTATCTTGAATTAATTTGGAATTACCAAATTTTCACGCGTTTCTCTGGCGCGATATACATAGCATCACCAGGTTTCACATCATAGGTAGTGTAGAACTCTGGCATGTTAGACAGCGCACCTAATGCACGGAATTCCGCAGGTGAGTGTGGATCTGTCGCTACACGGTTACGCAGGGCTTCTTCTTTGGCTTTTGCACGCCAAATTTGCGTGAAGCCGATGAAGAAACGTTGGTCGCCAGTCAGACCGTCGATAACCGGTGCTTCTTTGCCATTGAGTGACTTTTTGTACGCACGGTAAGCGATAGTCACGCCCGATAAGTCACCGATGTTTTCGCCTAAGGTCAGGCTGCCGTTCACGTGCAGATCGTCAAACACATAGTAGCCATCGTATTGTGCGATCAGCGCCTTACCACGGGCAGAGAATTCTTCTAAGTCTTTCTCTGTCCACCAGTCGCGCATATTGCCTTCGCCGTCGAACTTAGCGCCTTGGTCGTCGAAGCCATGGCCCATTTCGTGGCCGATAACCGCACCGATACCACCGTAGTTAACGGCATCATCCGCTTCCATGTTGAAGAAAGGTGGTTGCAGAATTGCTGCAGGGAACACGATTTCGTTCATGGTTGGGTTGTAGTAGGCGTTAACCGTTTGTGGGGTCATGTGCCACTCGTCTTTATCGATTGGCGCGCCTAACTTAGCCAGCGACTTAGCGTGCTCAACTTCGCTTGCGCGAACCGCGTTACCAATCAAATCATCGGCTTTGATGGTCAGCTTGCTGTAATCTTCCCATTTGTTTGGATAACCAATTTTCGGGTTGAATTTCGCTAATTTTTCGGCAGCAGCTTGCTTAGTGGTATCGCTCATCCAAGTCAGATCTTTGATGCTGTCGCCGTAGGCGCCGCGCAGGTTTTCAACCAATGCTTGCATACGCTCTTTAGCTTCTGGAGCGAAGTGACGCTTCACGTACACTTTACCCACCACTTCACCTAATACGCCGTTGACTGCCGCAACACCGCGCTTCCAACGTGGCTCTTGTTCTTCTTGCCCGTTTAGGGTTTTAGAGAAGAAAGCAAAGTTCTCGTTGTCTAACTCTTCGCTCAAGTTGCTCGCCGCGTGGGTCAGCACTTGCCATTGCATGTAGGTTTTCCAAGTCGCTAGATCGGTCGTTTTGAGGACTTCGTTCAGGCCTTGGATATAGCTTGGTTGGTTAACGATAATGTCGGTTTGCTTGTCAGCACCTAATGTCGTTAAGTAGCCAGTCCAGTCGATATCTGGCGCTAAGCTTGGCAGATCTTTGACTTGGTACAGGTTGTAGGTCTTAGTGCTGTCGCGTGTTTCAACTACATCCCAATGTTTAGAGGCAATCGCAGTTTCGAGTGCGAGGATTGACTCAGCGCTAGCTTTTGGATCTGCAAGACCAGCCAGCGTGAACATTTTTTCAATATGGGCAAGGTAAGCTTTACGGATATTGACGAAACGCTCTGCTTCGTTGAAGTAGTAATCTTTTTCCGGCAGGCTTAAACCGTATTGCCATAGGTGAGTGGCGTAACGGCTCGAGTTTTTCGCATCGATATCGATGTAGAAGGCGATAGGTGTACCGGCGCCCATGATTTGGCTGTGGGCGAAGTATTTCACCAGCTCATTTTTATCTTTTAGAGCGTTAATGGCATCAAACTCGCCTTTCAGTGGCGTCACGCCCAGCTTGTTTAGCGTTGCTGTGTCCATAAATGAACGGTAAAGGTCAGCCACTTTTTGCTCGTCAGTGCCTACGGCCAGATTTGGCGTGGCGGCCACTTCTTCGATAATGGCTTTAACGTCATCACGGGATTTTTCACGCAGATCGTAGAAGGCACCAATGCTAGTGCGATCGGCTGGGATCTCGGCTTTCTTCAGCCAAGCGCCGTTAACATATTCATAGAAGTCGTCCTGTGGACGCACTGATTTATCGAAGTTTTCAAATTCGATACCTGAGCCCAATGCTTTAGTGACTGCGGCAGCAGTGGCGGTTTTAGCCGTTTCAGGCGCTTTAACTTCAGCGGGCTTGTCATTACAGGCAGTGAGGCCCGCGATGAGTGAGGCACACAGTCCCCCAATGAGTACTTTTCTCATGTCGTTTCCTTCGAGTTTGTTATTGTGCCCATCTCTGGGGCTGTTTGGTGCAAAATGGGATTGCTTCAGGCGCAACGCAACGTATGTTAATGCTTTAGTGGGAATCTAAACAAGGTGATCACACTTTTTCAGTCAGATTTCTTATCCGTCAGTTGTAACTAAAAATTACCATGGTTGAAATTGGCCTAAAAACCACCAAACATACCGTACGCAAGCTCTGACAAGTTAGTAAGCACTTAGGTTTGTCTGGCGTAACTAAGGGGGCATTTGGGCAATTTGATTGGCTAGGCTTTGCCCTTTCGTTCGTTGGGCCTCATAATACGGCGGTTTTCATTTATTGAAGTTGAGTCGTCCCGTGCGTTTAGACAAATTTATCTGTGAAAGTACCTCGCTTACCCGTTCTTTAGCGAAAAAAGCCCTGCACCGTGGTGACATCACCTGTGATGGGGCTGTGATTAAAGATGCTGGTTTTAAAGTGCTCGAGGGGATGCAAGTATGTCTCGAAGGTGAGTTTATCTCCCTCGTTGGTGAGCGCTACCTGATGCTAAATAAGCCTGTGGATACGATTTGCTCGACCATAGATGAAGTCTACCCTTCGGTATTGAGCTTGCTGGATATTGAAAAGCCCGAAACCTTACACATTGCCGGCCGTTTAGATGCCGATACTACTGGCCTTGTGCTGATCACGAGCGATGGTCAATGGTCGCATCGGATCACCTCGCCTAAAAAAGACTGTGGCAAGCGTTACTTAGTGACCTTAGCCGAGCCTGTGGATGAGAGTCTGATTGGTGTCTTTGCTGCTGGAGTGGAGCTGAGAAACGAAGACTGCCTGACAAAACCCGCCTTGCTTGAAATCATCGAGCCGCAGCTGGTGCGTTTAACCATTACCGAAGGTAAGTATCACCAAGTGAAGCGGATGTTTGCCGCCGTAGGTAATCATGTGGTTGGCTTACACCGTGAAAGCATTGGCAAAATTGAATTAGACGCAGAACTTGCCCTAGGTGAATGGCGTTATCTGACGAGCGAAGAAATCGCCTCGATTTAACACCGTTTGGCTAAAAAAATGCCGCTCCTGATGAGCGGCATTTTTATTGCCTTTTTATCGCTGATTCGTGTTTTCTGATAAGGCTATTGTTTTTTCAGGATCAGATTACCGCTAATGGTATCCATCTTCACAGTGGCGCTACCAGCACCTGTTTGGAAGTTTAAGGATTCATTCGGCACGTATTTTTGTCTTTGTGGCACATCTTGGCTCAAGCCATTTTTGATTTTGCCACCTGGGCCGCCATTGAGCTCGAAATTAGCATCGGGTGTATCCGAAAATGTCACAATAATATCGCCGCTGACGCTCTCAAGATTGGCTTTATCGAAACTTTTCGCCAGTGATACTTGAGTGTCGCCGCTCACGGTGCGGACATTAACCTCTTTGGCGCTGTTAAAGTCGGCTTTGATTTCCCCTGAGACCTGCTCGACTTTCACTTTATCGGCTAAGGTTTGGCTGTTGAGATCGCCGCTTACTAAACGGTATTTGATTTCGCCTTTGCTCTGGGTGTCTTTAATCTCACCTGAGACGGTATCTAACATCACTTTACCCGCTAATTCCTTAGTGGTGATATCGCCAGACACAGTGTGCAATGTCGGTGTGCCATCCAGTGCTTCGGCGGTGATATTACCGCTAACGGTATTCAGCTCGAGCTCGCCTTGAGTCTGGCTGATTTGCAGATTGGCTGAAATCGTATCGGCGTTCAGCTTGACGGATTTAGGTACTTTAATGATGAGTTTTGAGCCGTTGTTGTCACTGCCATTATAGTGGCGTGGCATTTTATCTTCGATATTTAGGTTGTTACCTTTCTGCTCGAAAACAAAGCCTTCGCTCAGCTCATCGAGAGTGCCCGTCACGCTGACTTCATTTTTATCCCAGCTTTGAATTTGAACTTCGCCCCGTTGGACTTTGATTTGCAGCAGGGTATCGCTACTTATCGGTAACTGTTTATCCACACTTTCAGCGGCAAATACACTGCCCATGAGGCCAAGATAAAGCGTTGACACTAAGAGACTGGTTTTCGTGAGGGTAAAATGGCTCATATGCTATTTCCTTGTGTTGAGTTTTGAATCGGAAGTTTTTGGCCTTGCTGTAGCAAATCGAGTTCACGTTGTTGCACCCAAAGCCAGAGTTGCCAAAGTTGTTTGTCGGTTGGATTAGCTTGTAACGCTTGATAAATCTGTTCGCCTGCGCGTCGTAATTCTGCTAAGCCTTGCTCTAGCGGCGCGCTAAAGCGACTGGTTTGCCACGCGACAACCGTTGGGGTTTGTTCGAGGCTCGTGACTTGGGCTTGATGTGTCTGGGCAATTTGGTTAAGCAGAGTGTGCAGCGCTTGCTCATCATCCGCCGATTGGCTAGCGATTTGTTCAGGGAGCGACGTTTTTATCGGCGCTTGAGTGTAGAACCCGAAGAACACCGCCATCACCACAGCTGCGGCAATCGCCCATTGCGCACCTTGCGGTCGCGGCGCTTGGCGACTCGCCGTTTGCGACGCCAATGGCTTATCCATACGTTTTTCGATGCCTTGCCAAAGATCCCGTTCGGGGGTTAATGCTTTGGGGGCATTATCAATCAATTGCTGGAGTTTGGCCTCGCGGGGATCGTTAGATAAGGACATTACAGCATCTCCTGTAGTAATTGCTTGGCTCTGTGGTACTGGGTCTTACTGGTTCCCACGGCAATACCAAGTAATTGTGCAATTTCTTCATGTTGGTAGCCTTCAATGGCGCAGAGCACAAACACGATACGCGCCCGCTCTGGCAGTCTGAGGATCAATTTGTCTAACCCTTGATAATGCTCATCTGCGCTTGAATGTTCATCGTCGCTCTCCATCGGGATAAAACGCGCCCAAAACGACTTTTGCTTACGGATAAAGCTCAGTGCTTGATTCACACAAATACTGTGTAACCAAGTAGAAAACTGGCTCTCTCCCCTAAACTGCGGCAATTTCTGCCAGACCAGAATAAAGCACTCCTGAGTGATCTCTTCCGCCTGCGAGGCTTGGCCTGATAATCGCAGTGACAGGGCATAAACCCTTGGATGATGGTGTAAATACAGCTGCTTGAATGCGGCTCTATTCCCTTGGCTAGCCAAGGTGATGAGGTCAAGTTCTGACATCGCATTGTTGAGTGGGAGTCTCCCTGCCGTCACTGTATTTTCCTGTCATCAAGGTGAATGGTTACTGATTGGACGCTTTGAAAAGCGCAAAAGGTTTGTATCCTATAAAAAATATTCGGTTTATTGTTAGATATTGCGTAACTCACATCCTTGTTGTAGTAACATTTGCAAAAACTTTTAGCGCTAAGTTTATGAAGTTATTAATTTTATACCAAATGGTATGCTGAGTAGAAAGCTAAAATCATATTATGGATTATCACTGACATTAAGCATGACCGTGGGGCGACTGTCAGAGGTGAGTATCAAAACAGGAGCATTGAACGACCGATGCAAAATAAATAGAAGATAAACTTTGTATATCAGGGATATTTTGCTGTTAAAGGCCTAACTCCCAGCTATCTTTTTAAGAGAAGTTATTTATTAGGGGCTTTTTATGTTAATCCGCTCAAAGTTGTTACTCAGTGCCGCTGTATCCGTTACGGCCTTGATTGCCATGTTTGGATTGCAGCTTCATTCAAATTCGGTTGAGTCGGAACTCTCCCACGCAGCACAAAGCGTTCTCGAATTGGAGCGAGATGTATTGCTACTGCGTAAAAATGAAAAGGATTTTTTTGGTCGTAAAGATATGCAGTATGTTCAACTGCATGGTGAGGTACATGCCAAGATTGATGAGTTAGTCCCGAATCTTGAGAGTATTTTTAAAAAATACAAGGTTTCCACTGCGCCACTCGAAAGTTTTGACCGTAACCTTAATCAGTACCAAGTCGCCTTCAATGAAGTCGTACAACTGCAGCAAGAAATTGGTTTAACGCCTAAAACGGGTCTCTACGGCACCTTAAGAACGGCAGTGCACAATGTTGAGTCCATGCTGAAGGAATACGACCAGTTATCCCTCGAAGTTGCCATGTTGCAGCTAAGACGCAATGAGAAAGACTTTATGCTGCGCCGCGAGATGAGCTATGTCGAGACCTTCGACTCGAATATTGCTCAGTTCAACACAAGTCTGCGTGCATCCAGCTTAGATTTTGATACACAAAATAAAATTGCGGCCCTAATTGAGCAATATCAAAAGGATTTTAAGAGCTTAGTCAATAAAGAGCAGCAACTGGGGCTCAGTGAAAAAGATGGCACTATGGCGAAATTGATCGCCGCAAACAAGTTAACCGAGGCCAGTGCCGACGAGCTGCATAATCTTGCGTTAAAGGCGATTGATGATACCGAAAGCAGCAGTGTGAATATCGGGATTTTGGTCTTCGTGATTATCGCCCTGATCCTTGCAGTGATTACTTACCTTATTATCCGCAGCATTATCACCCCGGTGGAACGTATAACGCAGGTGATTTCACGTATCGAAGTCAGCAAAGACTTAACCCTCAGATGCGATGCCTCGACTCAGGATGAGCTGGGTGAAATTGCGCAGCATTTCAATAGCATGGTGGGGAGCTTTCAGCAGCTTATCGAGCAGGTTATTGACTCAGTCGCCACGATTAACACGTCCTGTAAGAGTGTGTCAGAGAATGCAATGCTCGCCTCCGAAGGCGTTGCTCAGCAGCTTAATGAAACCGATATGGTGGCGACGGCGATTACCGAAATGGGCGCGACCATTGATGAAATTGCTAAAACGACCGAGCTTGCGGCCCTCAAAGCGGGTAAAACCCATGATAACGCTCAATTAGGGCAAACTGAGGTGGAGCAAACCATCCTCAAGATCAGACAATTGTCTGAACAAATTAACAGCAGCGCCTCAGTGGTGGATGAGCTCGAGCGTGATAGTGAAACCATTGGTAGCGTGCTCGATGTGATCCGTGGCATTGCGGAACAAACCAATTTACTGGCACTCAATGCGGCGATTGAAGCGGCCCGCGCGGGTGAACAAGGCCGTGGTTTTGCCGTGGTTGCCGACGAAGTACGTAGTCTGGCGATGCGAACTCAGACATCAACTCAGGAGATTGCCAATATTATTCAAACCCTGCAAAGTCGAACCCGCGCAATAGTGCAATTAATGGATGCGAGCCAAAAGCAAGGCGCCGAGAGTGCCGAGCAGGCTGCGGCGGCGGGAGAATTGCTGAAGCTTATCAATACCGATGTGCATAATATTATGGATATGAGCACTCAGATTGCTGCAGCGATTGAAGAGCAGAGCATGGTTGCCGCCGAAGTGAATAAGAACGTGGTCGTTATCCGTGATATTGCTGAGGATTCTTCTCGGGCTGCCGATGCCAATGCATCGGCTTCGGATGAACTTAAATCCCGCGCCGAGTATCTAGTCAGTGCCGTGAGCCACTTTAAGATCTAGTCGCACTTTTGTCTGTCAGAAACGCACCTTAGGGGGCGTTTTTTTATGGCGAAGCGCTGTTGAGGTTTATTTGAATATGATGGCGCACGAGCTATTAATACGAAAAGCTCGAAAGTAGTAACGCAATAAAATCCACCAACAAAAAACGCACCCTAAGGTGCGTTTTTTATGCAAAGCGCCGCGATTAGTGGCTGAACATTGCAGAGATAGACTCTTCGTTGCTGACGCGGCGAATGGCTTCTGCCAATACGGCCGACATAGTCAGTTGAGTCACTTTAGCCACTTTAAGCATTTCAGGGCTTAAAGGTACAGTATCAGTCACGATAACTTCATCGATCACTGAGTTTTCGATATTTTCAGCCGCTTTGCCAGAGAATACTGGGTGAGTCGCGTAAGCAAATACGCGGTTTGCACCGTGTTCTTTTAAGGCTTCAGCCGCTTTACACAGAGTGCCGCCTGTGTCGATCATATCGTCAACGATAATGCAGTCTCGGCCTTGAACGTCACCAATGATGTGCATCACTTGTGCTACGTTTGCCTGTGGACGACGCTTGTCGATAATGGCCAGATCAGAATCATCTAATAGTTTTGCCACTGCTCGAGCGCGGACAACACCACCGATATCTGGAGAAACAACCACAGGGTTATCTAATTTCTTCGCCAGCATATCTTCGAGCAGCACTGGGCTACCGAACACGTTGTCTACTGGTACGTCGAAGAAGCCTTGAATTTGCTCTGCGTGTAAATCACAGGTCAGAACGCGGTCAACACCGACGCTTGACAGGAAGTCAGCAACGACTTTCGCAGTAATAGGTACACGTGCGCTACGTACGCGACGGTCTTGACGAGCATAACCAAAGTAAGGAATAACGGCAGTGATACGACCGGCAGATGCACGGCGTAGCGCGTCAACCATAACGATAAGTTCCATTAGGTTATCGTTAGTTGGGGCGCAGGTGGATTGGATGATAAACACATCGGCACCACGTACATTTTCGTTAATTTGGACACTGATTTCACCATCGCTGAAACGACCAACCACTGCGTCTCCGAGTTTACAAAATAGACGATCGGCTATCTTCTTAGCGAGACTGGGGGTGGCGTTCCCAGCAAAGAGCTTGATGTCGGGCACTGTATGAACCTCAGGCGTTTGCTTTATATTTTAGTGGCTAGAGCAACGACGATGCGGGGACGGGAGCGGAACCCGTGGGCTATCGTAAAAAGTTGCTCTAGAAGAAAGTAGTTTATGGATGAGTGAGTCGCACTATGAGCGGCGAAATATTCATCCCTTTTGCAACAAATCCTTGCATATCAGACGGTAATTTCGCCAAGGCTGCGAGAGCTTGCTGCTGCGAAGAAAACTCCCCAAACACGCATGCGCCCGTTCCGGTCATTCTCGACGGCGCATATTCTAGCAGCCAGCCTAAGGCCTTGGCAACTTGAGGGTATTTGGAAACGACCAGATCTTGGCAATCATTTGCCCAAGGTTGGCTCATTAAGGTGTCGATGCCAAGCTTAGGTGTATTGCGGGGTAGCAAAGGATCTTGGAACACCGCAGCGGTGGAGACATGGGCATCGGGCGCTATCACTAAATACCAAAATTCAGTGGGCGTCACCGCCTGTAAACGTTCGCCAACGCCTTCGGCAAATGCCGCGAAACCGCGAATAAAAACAGGGATATCGGCACCGAGTTTTAAACCAATCGCCGCTAATTCATCGTTAGATAATTGGGTGTTCCACAACTGATTTAAGGCCACGAGTGTGGTGGCCGCATCGGAGGAGCCGCCACCTAAACCACCGCCCATGGGTAAACGTTTTTCGAGCCAGATTTCGGCGCCGCCAGGATAACTTGTCGCTTGCTGTAATGATTTTGCGGCTCGCAGAATTAAGTTATCGCTATCGGCGACAACGGCCGACATGTTCGAGTGCAATATCAGCTCAGGCGTCTGCGTCACCCTAAAATCGAGTTGATCGCAACAATCGATAAATTGAAACAGGGTTTGCAACTCATGGTAACCGTCGGCGCGGCGCCCGTTGATATGCAAAAACAGATTTAATTTGGCGGGCGCGGGCCAGTTGCGTGAAATCTCATTCGACATGCTAAGGTTTTTCTCCGAGCAGTATTGAGGGTTTACCTAAGGCTTGCCATTGATTGAGTTGCAGCTTGAGCTGTAAATCACCACGTTCAAGCTTTAACTGATAGGGCACCTCGGCACCGCTTTGGGGCTGCCAACTCAAAAATGTGACGACCCAAGGCGGCAAGGTTTGCGAGTTTTGAATTTGTTTGGTTTTGCCATTGCTATCGACGGCAAGCACACGGTCTAAAGCGCCGACTTGGCCTGTTATCCAAAGGGGTAAGTCGTTAATCGGGATGGACCAGCCGCTGACTCGCTCGAGTAATGCTTGGGCGTTGCTATCACGAAAATCTTTGCCATCGACATGCAGGTGAGCCGAGTTAGGCGTAGCATCCAAGGTCAACACTGTGGTGCCGAGCATAGTGGTGAGGGTGAGTTCGTCTCGCTCCTCACTGTGGCGCCAATAGAGATTGGCGCTGAGCTTATCCTGTGGCGTGCGGATAGCGAGTTTCCCCTGTAATTCCCATGCCTTGGCTTGGGCGGCATTGTCGACCGTCATAGGGCTGAGATCTGTCGTTGGCGGCAGGGTTTCACAGCCGCCTAAAAACAATAGGCCGCTCAAGGCGATACAAGAGAAAATGGATTTTGTGAAGCGCTTCAAATTATTCATCTATAACTGATATACCAAAGTCCTTATGATACGAGGGCTTGTAAAGAATACCAATGCCAATCGTAAAATTTCCATTGGCGGTCACTTGGGATAACTTCGGTCGCGATAATCTGCATTTGTCTATCATTGATAGAAAATTTAGGTAAGAAGTTAGACCTTTATTCGGTTTTGTTAAGCGTATTCTGTTTTTAGTTGGGCCAATTCAGTAGAATGCCCTTATTAAGAGAGACGCCAAGAATCTAGAAAAGAGTCAGATGAGCCTTGTAGCAATCGGTATTAACCATAAAACAGCCACGGTAGACCTGCGTGAGAAAGTTGCCTTCTCTCCGGACAAAATTCATGATGCCATGAAGAGTCTGGCCAGTCGTACACGCTCGGGTGAAGCCGTTATCGTCTCGACCTGTAATCGCACTGAATTGTATTGTAACAATGGCGATGAGGCCGACATCATTGAGTGGCTTGAAGAATATCATGGCCTAGATCATCAAGATGTAGCGCCGTGCCTCTACAATTACCACGGTCAAGCGGCGGTAAGGCATTTAATGCGCGTGGCCTCGGGTCTTGACTCGCTGATTTTGGGTGAGCCGCAAATTCTGGGGCAGGTTAAGCAGGCTTTTGTCAAAGCCAAAGAAGCGGGTACCGTTGCGCTAACCATCGATCGCTTATTCCAAAATACCTTCTCCGTGGCGAAAAAAGTGCGTACCGAAACCGAAATCGGTGCCGCAGCTGTCTCGGTGGCCTTTGCCGCCGTGAGCATGGCAAAACATATCTTCTCTTCGCTGTCGACCACTAAGGTGCTGTTAATTGGTGCCGGTGAAACCATTGAGCTGGTGGCTAAACATCTTAAGGATAACGGTGTTGCTTCTATGGTCGTGGCAAACCGTACTCTGGAACGTGCTCAAAGCATGTGTGAAGAGTTTAATGCCACGGCAATTACGCTGGCACAGATACCAGATTTTCTCCCTAAAGCCGATATCGTGATATCCTCTACCGCCAGCCCGCTACCAATCCTTGGTAAAGGCATGGTAGAAAAAGCGCTAAAGCAGCGTCGCCATCAACCTATGTTATTGGTTGATATAGCAGTTCCCCGGGATATTGAGCCGGAAGTCGCCGATTTGGACGATGCGTTTCTGTATACAGTGGACGACCTGCATAGCATTATTGAACAGAATAAGGCTTCCCGTAAGGAGGCCGCCGAGCAAGCTGAATTAATTACTGAAGAACAATCCTACCTCTTTATGGATTGGGTACGTTCTTTAGAGTCGGTCGACAGTATTCGCGAGTATCGCAGCCAAAGCATGGCGATAAAGGATGAGTTAGTGGAACGCGCCCTGAATAAATTAGCGCAGGGGGGCGACACTGAGCAGGTATTGATTGAACTAGCCAATCGCCTGACAAATAGACTTATTCACGCACCAACCCAAGCCCTCACAGTGGCGAGTCGTCAGGGTGATTTGAATACCTTAGGTCAGTTAAGAACAGCGCTCGGATTAGATAAAAACTAAGGTTAGCGAGTTAAATGAAGGAATCCGTTATCCGCAAGCTGGAAGGCTTGCTCGAGCGCAATGAAGAAGTCTTAGCCTTGCTTGGTGATGCGTCCGTTATCGCCGATCAGGAGCGTTTTCGCGCGTTATCCAAAGAATATTCTCAGTTAGAAGAAGTGGTTGCAGGCTTTAAAGCCTACCAGCAAGCACAGGCGGATCTTGAGTCTGCAAAGGAAATGCTGGAAGAAGATGACGCTGAAATGCGCGAAATGGCGCAGGAAGAAATCAAGGCAGCTAAAGCTGAACTTGAACGTCTCGAAGCCGAGCTGCAAATTCTGTTATTACCAAAAGATCCTAACGACGACACCAACGCCTTTATCGAAATTCGTGCCGGTGCGGGTGGCGACGAAGCCGCAATCTTCGCGGGTGATCTGTTCCGTATGTATAGCCGTTATGCCGAAGCCAACCGTTGGCAGCTCGAAATCATGAGCTCGAACGAAGGCGAACACGGTGGCTTTAAAGAAATCATCGTTAAAGTCAGTGGTGAAGGTGCCTACGGTAAACTCAAGTTTGAATCCGGCGGTCACCGTGTTCAACGTGTGCCTGAAACTGAATCTCAAGGCCGTGTACACACCTCTGCCGTGACTGTGGTAGTCATGCACGAAGTGCCTGAGGCGGAAGCGATTTCAATCAACCCAGCCGATCTGAAGGTCGATACCTTCCGTTCATCGGGCGCGGGTGGTCAGCACGTTAACAAAACCGATTCTGCCATTCGTATTACCCACATTCCAACCGGGATTGTGGTGGAATGTCAGGATCAACGTTCACAGCATAAAAACCGTGCCCAAGCGATGAGCGTGTTAGCGGCGCGTATCCAAGCCGTTGAAGACGAAAAGCGCCGCAGCGCCGAAGAGTCGACTCGCCGTAGTCTGGTAGCCAGTGGCGACCGCTCCGAGCGTGTGCGTACCTATAACTTCCCACAGGGCCGCGTGAGTGAACACCGTATCAACTTAACCTTGTATCGCTTAAACGAAGTGATGGAAGGTGACTTAGATGCGATTTTAGGACCGCTGATGCAAGAGCATCAGGCCGACCTATTAGCCGCTCTGGCTGATGAGCAGGGGTAATTTTGGCTGATCAATCGAGTATCGCCGAGGCCCTGCAATGGGCCTATGTTCAGCTAGCGCCTACCTCTGAATCCGCCCATCTGGATGCAGAGGTTTTCCTGCTGTATTGCCTCAATAAAAACCGTGCATTTCTCTACACTTGGCCCGAAAAAGCCTTGACGGTGGAGCAGTGGAAACGTTTCCAGCAAATGGTGCAACGTCGCCAGCAGGGCGTACCCGTGGCACATATTGTGGGCGAGCGTGAGTTTTGGTCGCTGCCCTTTATCGTGAATGACACCACGTTAATCCCTCGCCCAGATACCGAAATCCTGGTTGAAACCGCCTTAAACTTGCCGCTTGAGAGCAATGCTAAGGTGCTGGATTTAGGAACTGGAACCGGTGCTATTGCGCTGGCGTTGGCTTCTGAGCGAGCGACTTGGCAAATCACCGCCGTCGATAAGGTGGAAGATGCAGTGGCATTGGCCAAAGCGAACCGGACTAACCTTAAGCTCGAGCAGGTGGAGATCCTCCAAAGTGACTGGTTTAGCGCTATCAAGGCCCACGACTTTGATTTAATTGTCTCAAATCCGCCTTACATCGATGAGGCCGATGAGCATTTACATCAAGGGGATGTGCGCTTCGAGCCGCAAAGTGCGCTCACCGCCGCCGATGAGGGTTTTGCCGATCTCTACTACATCGCAAAAACTGCTCGGGATTATCTGAAGCCCAACGGCTATATTCTGCTCGAACACGGATTTGAGCAGGCGGTAAAGCTCAGAGAAAAACTGACCGAGCTGGGTTATCAAAATGTCGCGACCGTGCGGGATTTTGGCAGCAACGACAGATGCACTATGGGTAAGTGGATGGGATTGATTGGAATTTAATATTTAATCCAATCCCGCAAAGCACAAAACAACGCCATTGGTTATTTATCAATGGCGTTTTTGTTTGTGTATTGGTTGAAATGGTTAGCTTTTGACAAACACCCGACTCAACATCTTCAAAATCAGCTCTAAGCTTAGGTTCAAGCTATAGCACTTTGACCATAAAGAATTTACTGCCGGTTTCGGGATAGGCTTGTTGTACCCATTGCACGCGATATCCGTGGCGCTCATAGAAAGGTTTGGCTTGAAAATCTAAGGTATCGAGCAGGACAAATTGGCAGCCACGTTGTTTGGCCTTGCTTTCGGCCTCGAGTAATAAGCGTGAGCCGATGTTTTGCTGGCGCAATGCGGCATCGACCCAAAGGTAATCAATTAATAGCCAATTACCAAAGGTTTTACCGCTTAAGCCCGCGAGCAAGTTACCGTCCTCATCCTGTAATTTTAATCCTAGGTTTTGACGCTTTAGCGTTTGCCAGTGCAGCTGATTAAATTCGACGATTTTTTGCTTTACCGCATCGGCAAATTCGGCGGATTCATCGTCAATTATCATTAAATTCATTGTGGTTTCCTACAAACTGAGGGACGGATTTTCGTCTGCGAATCTCGCGCGTTAGGCATTGGTCTGGCGTTATGATTAGGGTAAACTAGCGCCTTTGTCACTGGCCATAAGTATCACAATGGAAACTTTTTACAGTCTTTATCCTGCTGTTAAGCACCTGCATTTAACCTTAATTGCCGTGAGTGTGCTGTTTTTTGTCGTTCGTTTTGTGTTGCACTTACGTCAGTCAGCACTGATGGGCAAGAAAGTATTCAAAATCGCGCCCCATGTTATCGACACTTTTTTACTGCTGTCGGGCTTAACCCTGTGCTTTATGATCAAGCAATATCCCTTTGTGGACCCTTGGTTGACCGAAAAAATTGGCGCAGTGCTCGCGTATATTGCCTTGGGCGTAATTGCGATAAAAGCGAACAGAAACAAATTGTTCAAAGTTTTTGCCTTTTTAGGTGCATTAGGTTGGTTAGTTTACGCGGCCAAATTGGCGCATTTTAAACAAGCGGTATTATTGGGTTAATGGGTAAATACAATCTGCAAGATGGCATTTCTTTGCCCGAGTCGGCATTGGATGTAGGTGCTCACCTTGGATTTTCAAACCTCGAAGCGGCGAAATGGGCTTGGTTTGAATTGGCGGGAGCCGTATTAAGTCATTACCTGGTGGATCAACAGCAACGCTTAAATGCGTTGCTGCATTGGTTTTATCAGGACTTGGGTTTTAGTGTCCGCGACAATTACTTCAGTACCGAAGCGGCGGATTTAGGCACTTGTCTTATCACTAAACAGGGCAATAGCACCGCACTGGCGACGGTATTGATGCTACTGGCCAAGCAGCTCGATTTAGAGCTCGAAGCCTTACTCTTACCGGGTAATACCGTGCTTCGCAGTAACGTTGCTGGTGTTGTGCGTTATCACGATCCGCTGACGGGCAAAGAGTTGACGAAACATCAGCTCCATGTGTTAGTGCGTGGTGAGCTGGGTAACGCGGCTGAGCTTAAGCCAAGCTACTTAAAGGCGGCGTCGGTGAAGAAGCTGATTTCGCGCATGCTGCATGAGCTTAAGGCGGGGTGTATCGTGTCGCATCAATTTGAGGCGGCGATGGAATGTTGCAACTTGCTGCTACAGTGGCACCCTGATGATGTGCACTTAAATCGGGAGCGCGCCTTTATCGCCCAGCAACTGGGGTGTATCAATGTCGCGGCGGCCGATCTGCAACACTTTGTCGATAACAGCCCGCATGATCCTGTCATCGAAATCGTCAAAATGCAGCTCAAAGAGCTTAGCGAACACGCTGAAATCTATCACTAAATCTTAAAGGAGAGCCTAACAGGCTCTCCTTGTTTTTCAAAAAAACAACAATAAATGGGGCGAATGGGAAGTTTGCCCACTAACTGCAAACGGCAGTTTTTAGCATAAATACAATAACAACTGTACCAAACAGGGAGAATACACATGGCAAGCACGGCATTAGTCACCAATGACGCGGTGGCGCTGGGAATATTGGCAACGATTCTGGGATTTGTGTTTTATACCAGCAGTAGTAGTCATCCATTTTGGCAAAAGTTTTACCGTTTTATCCCAGCGTTATTACTCTGCTATTTCTTGCCATCGTTGTTGAATACCTTTGGTGTGATCGATGGTGGGACATCACAGCTTTACTATGTTGCCTCGCGCTACCTATTGCCCGCCTGTTTGGTGTTATTGATTTTAAGTGTGGATTTAAAAGCCATCTTAGGACTTGGGCCTAAGGCAGTGATCATGTTTTTAACTGGGACAGTCGGCATTGTGATTGGCGGGCCGATTGCACTGCTCGTGGTGTCCTTTATCGAGCCATCGTTGATTGGTGTCGATAGTCCTGATGCGGTGTGGCGTGGCATGACGACCCTTGCGGGCAGTTGGATTGGCGGCGGTGCGAACCAAGCCGCGATGAAAGAAATTTATGAAGTGGGCGGCAATATCTTCTCCGTGATGGTGACAGTCGATGTGATTGTGGCCAATATTTGGATGGCGGTATTGTTGTTTATGGCGTCAAAAGCCAAGGAAATCGATGCCAAAACAGGTGCGGATACCTCAGCAATTGAGACTTTAAAGAACAAGGTTGAACAGTATCACGCTGAAAATGCGCGTATTCCAAGCCTGCGTGATCTAATGCTGATTGTGGCTGTCGGATTTGGCATCACGGGCGTGGCCCATATTGCCGCCGATTTCCTCGGTCCTTATTTTGAGGCCAACTATCCTTGGACTGAGGATTACAGTTTAACCTCTAAGTTCTTCTGGTTAGTGGTGATTGTGACCACCATAGGTTTAGCTATGTCCTTTAGCCCTATGCGCCATTTAGAGGCGGCGGGGGCTTCTAAGGTGGCGTCGGCGTTCTTGTATATTTTGGTGGCGACCATTGGTTTACATATGGATGTAAGCAAGGTGCTTGATACACCGCTATATTTTTTAGTGGGCATTATTTGGATGATAGTGCACGCTGGCTTTATGTTATTGATTGCTAAGTTAATTAAGGCTCCATTGTTTTATATGGCCGTGGGCAGTCAGGCAAACGTGGGGGGAGCTGCATCGGCGCCCGTTGTGGCAGCGGCGTTCCACCCAGCTTTAGCCCCTGTAGGGGTATTGTTAGCCGTATTTGGTTATGCGCTAGGCACTTATATGGCGTGGCTCTGCGGTCAGTTACTGCAAGCCGTCGCGGTATAGTTGCCTTAGCTCCTGTTCAGCGCTGGTAAGGTTCCAGCATTTTAGAGAGAAGTTGCGATGAGTAATAAAATCATAAACCTAGGTTCAATCGAGATCGCTAACGATAAACCTTTCGTGTTGTTTGGTGGCATGAACGTGCTTGAGTCTCGCGATCTCGCTATGTCGATTGCTGAAACCTATGCCGAAGTGACGCAAAAACTGGGTATTCCCTATGTTTTCAAGGCGTCGTTCGACAAGGCTAACCGCTCTTCTGTTAACTCTTACCGTGGTCCTGGCATGGAAGAAGGCTTAAAGATTTTTGAAGAAATCAAAAAGACCTTCAATCTGCCATTGATCACCGATGTGCATGAGACTTACCAATGTGCGCCTGTCGCTGAAGTGGTTGATATTATTCAGCTGCCTGCTTTCTTAGCGCGCCAAACAGACCTCGTTGTCGCCATGGCGAAAACGGGCGCTATCATCAACGTGAAAAAGCCGCAGTTTTTAGCGCCACACGAAATGCGCCATATCATCACTAAGTTTAACGAAGCGGGTAACGATGAGATTATCCTGTGTGAACGTGGTTCATGCTTCGGTTACAACAACCTAGTGGTTGATATGCTGGGTATGGATGAGATGAAGCAATCCGGTTATCCGGTGATTTTCGACGCCACCCACGCATTACAACGTCCTGGTGGTCGTGCCGATTCGGCGGGCGGCCGTCGTGCTCAAGCGACTGAATTAGCCCGTAGTGGCATGGCGTTAGGCTTAGCGGGTCTGTTTATTGAGGCTCACCCAGATCCAGATAACGCTAAATGTGATGGCCCATGTGCGCTGCCACTGCATCAGTTAGAAAACTATCTGAAACAGATGAAGGCGATTGATGATTTAGTGAAATCCTTCGACCCGATAGATACCAGCAAGTAAGCTTGGTTTAACCTTATCAACTAAAAAGCCCCGAATCGTTCGGGGCTTTTTATTGGGTGAAATTTTCTCCATAGCGATATCAAAACCTTGTGTTTATGATGTTGGCTCTAATTAGCGCATAACCCATGTCAGAGTGCAGTCTGGCAGTTACAGGATGGCTCGGATGTGGATTTTCTTTACCTTATTAGCCGCATTTATGCAGGCGTGGCGCAATGCCTTTCAAAGCCAACTGAGTAAAGAGGTTAAGGTGGCGGGTGTCACCTTAGCGCGGTTTATTTGGGCAGGCCCGATTGCGGCCTTGTATCTTGGGCTGTTATATCTTTGGGACAATGTGGAATTACCGCATTTTACGGCGGAGTTTATCGGCTTTATTGTCGGCGCCTCCATGATGCAGATCCTCGCGACTGGCTTGATGGTTAAGTTGTTTCAACAACAAAATTTTGCCATCGGTGCCGGGCTTGCCAAGAGTGAGGCCATCGTCGCCGCGATATTAGGCACCTTCTTTTTTGGCACCCATTTATCGTTACTCGGTTGGATTGGGGTGATTTTAGGTGGCTTTGCCGTGTTTTTACTGAGCGCCAAGCAAGGGCTTAGGCAGCTGTCCTTAAGCACTGTGCTCCTCGGTATTGCTAGCGGCAGTGCCTTTGCACTGACCTCTTTATGGGTGAGGGAAGCAAGCCTAAGGCTAAATGTCGGCTTTCCCCATAGCGCCGCTTGGGTATTGCTTTTGGTGATATGTCTACAAACCTTAGTGTTAGTCGGTTATTTAGTCTTGAAGGATAAAGCCACTCTCAGCGCTTTAATTCAACGTCCTAAGTTAACCTTGCTGACGAGCAGCGCCAGTTGCTTTGGCTCCATTGGTTGGTTTAGTGCTATGTCTTTGCAGGCCGTGCCCTATGTTAAAACCCTAGGCCAAGTGGAAATCTTCTTTATGATGTTGATTTCCGCATTCTGGCTTAAGGAAAAAGTGAAAATAAAAGAGCTGCTTGGCCTCGTCTTGATCGCGCTCGCGGCAATACTCGTGATGTGGGAATAAGGCTCATTATTGACCGTGTTTGCTATCAATGAGATTAGTCATAAAGGCTTATATTTTTAATTATCAAAAACATAGCTCACAGAAATGTCCTATAGTTTATGCCTCACTCTCTTTATCTATGCTAAATATCCTTGATGCAAAAATTAACAATTTACTCGAAAGGGATTTGTTACTATGCCAAACCGTTCAAATCTTATCCAAACGTCGATGCGTAACTTTGCCTCTCTCTTCGAATTACTCCTAAAAAAGTGGTTGTTCTTACTGCTGTTACCCGTCGTATTAGCTTTTGTTTTTAGCTATTTTATCGCAGTTTATCTGGCACATAACAAGGCGACTGAGATTGGCGAGTTCAACCTAGAGCGTTTAGAGGCCATCTTAAAACTGTCCGATCAGATAGGTGAATATGCCATGAACCTAACCGAAGAGGATTGTGGCAAGTTAACTGAATACATGCGTTTTCGGCCTTATTTTCGGGGCGTGTTACTTTTCAATGACAAGTCATTTTACTGCTCCTCGACAACCGGGGACCTCAATTTACCCCTAAATACTCTGCTGCCAGTTGATAGACTCAAAGATGGTTCGCAACATATAGTGCCGGAAACGCCAGCGCGGCCAGGCGTGCCAGCCATTATCACCACTTTTAAGAATGAACAAACGCAATACGGCGCGGTTGTGGTATTCGAAGGCCAATACCTGATTGATAGCTTTATTCAACCCGATGTATTTCCCCGCGCGGTAAAAACCGTTGTCTTAGGTTTGCATGGTGCGACCTTGCCAGCGGCGCCACAGTTTAGCGGTAATGAAGTGATTACTGTGTTTGCTGGGGATAAATTTGAGGTCCACCAAGATTTCGTTATCCTGCTGGAGATCTCTAAGGCGCTGTTTTGGCACTTTTATTGGATTGCCTTTGGCCTGTTATTACCGTTGATTTTCACCTTGTTCGTTTTATCTAGCCTACTGTTCTGGAAGCGTAATGGGCGTCATTCGCTAGCCGATGACATAAAAAGTGGTATCGAGAACCAAGAGTTTTTCTTGGTCTACCAACCTGTTGTAAGTAGTGAAGACGGTAAGGCCAAAGGTGTCGAGGCGTTAGTGCGTTGGCAGCATCCGCAAATGGGCTTAGTTCGTCCCGATTTGTTTATTCCCATCGCCGAAGAAAGCCAATTAATCGTGCCGTTGACCAATTATATTTTTGAACGCGCCTTGGCGGATTTTAGGCAATTGCAGTTAACCTCGGATTTCAGGATTGGCTTTAACGTGGCGCCCGAGCATTTTATCCAAAGCGATATCGAGGCTAAGTTTCGTTACCTTAGGGATGCGTTTGCCGAAATCGGCGTGCAGCCGCTAATCGAAATCACCGAGCGGCAACTATTAACGGTGGATATGTGTGAGCGAATTGCAGCGCTGCGTGAGCTGGGCATTCTCGTGGCGATTGATGATTTCGGCACAGGGCAAACAACCTTGTCGCTGCTGCAAACCTTTACGCTGGATTACCTTAAAATCGATAAATGCTTTATCGATACCATAGGCCAAGATTCGGTGACCTCCCATGTGCTCGATACCATCATCGAACTCTGTCATAAGATGAATTATGTGGCCGTGGCCGAAGGCGTGGAGACCCAAGAGCAGGCGGACTATTTAATCAGTCGTGATGTGCATTTTTTGCAGGGCTATTTATACGCTAAGCCGATGAAATTAAATGAACTGGAACTGTGGCTTAAGGAGCATAACTAGTTAATAACCGTCAGGGCAGATATGCCCCTGACGGTCAGTTTTGCGAGGCGAGTATTAGAGGCTGTAGCCTGTTTCTTCATGTTCGGAAAGATCGAGGCCATTCACTTCCTGTTCGGTACTGACACGAAGTCCGCCGAGGATTTTGCCAATGACCACAAACAACAACCAAGACACCAGGGCGGTGTAACTCAAGGTGGCAATAACCCCAATGGCCTGCGCTCCGAGTTGGTCGAGCATAGTGGGGTTAACACTGGCAAAGCCATAACCGCTGAAGATCCCAAGCTGAGTCGAACTAAATACCCCCGCCAGTAAAGTGCCGAGAATACCGCCGACACCATGCACTGGGAACACATCGAGTGAGTCGTCAATCTTAAGCTTTTGTTTAATATAAACAGTTGAAAAAAAGCAAACCACGCCGCCAAGAAAACCTATCACTAATGCGCCAGCTGGGCCGACATAACCCGATGCGGGCGTGATAGTGCCAAGGCCTGCCACCATGCCAGTGACGATACCGAGTGCACTGGCCTTACCGAATTTATACCACTCGATACCCGCCCAAGTAATGGCGCCCATCGACGCGGCTAAATGGGTCGCGAGAATCGCCATGGCCGCAGTGCCATTGGCGCCTAAAGCGCTGCCGCCATTAAAGCCAAACCAGCCTACCCACAGCATGCCCGCGCCTGTCACTGTCATGGTCAAGTTATGGGGCATAATGGCCGAGTTTAAAAATCCCTTACGCGGCCCTAATACTTTTGCCGCCACCAGTGCCGCCACCCCAGCGGTAATGTGTACGACTGTACCGCCAGCAAAGTCATACAATCCAAGCTCGGCCAACCAGCCACCGCCCCACACCCAGTGCGTGATAGGTGCATAGACTAACAGCAACCAAGCGCTTGAAAACATCAGTACGGCGGAGAACCTCATCCGCTCGGCAAAGCCACCGATGATCAGCGCTGGCGTGATAATCGCGAAGGTCATCTGGAAAAGCATAAACAGAGGTTCAGGAATATCCCCACTGACACTATCGCGACCAATGCTGGCTAGAAAAGCTTTGCCAAGCCCGCCGATAAAACCGTTGCCGGTATCGAAGGCGATGGAGTAACCCACCACAAACCACAGTACAGAGGCGATAGCAGCGATAGAAAAACACTGCATTAAAATCGAGAGTACGTTTTTACTGCGCACCAGACCGCCGTAAAACAGCGCCAGTCCAGGGAGTGTCATCAATAAGACGAGGGCGGATGAGCTTAAAATCCATGCGGTGTTGGCGCCGCTGAGCTGCGCCTCATCGGCCAAAACCGAGCCCGCAAAGCCGCTGGTGAGCAGAGCCAATAATGCCTGATAACCCAATTTTGAATAACGGGCGTTTGGCTGAGCGAACTTAGCGTGCTGGCCGTTTGGAATATTCGTGCTGCGCTCTAGCTTAGCGTTAAGTGCGGCTGTCTGTTGGCTCATATCGCATCACTCCCTTCTTCCGAGGTGCGCACGCGGATCACTTGTTCGAGTGGGGTGACGAATATCTTTCCGTCACCGACTTTACCCGTGTGAGCGGCGGCAACAATCGCTTCGATGACCGCATCTTCTTGCTCGGAATGGATGGCGATTTCAAGCTTCATTTTGGGGAGAAAGTCGACCGCATATTCGGCGCCGCGATACAGCTCTGTATGTCCCTTCTGGCGACCAAAGCCGCGTACTTCGGTCACTGTCATACCTTGGATACCAAGTTGCGTCAGCGCTTCACGTACATCATCAATTTTAAAGGGTTTAATAATAGCGGTGATGAGTTTCAACTTTATTCTCCAACGAACTTCAGACGTAAGTTAGGTGAACAAAGCAGGAATCAGGCCATAACAATAATGTTTTTATTATCATTATGTTAACAATGTGGCGCACTCAAATAGACAGCGTTTTTGCCGCAAAACAGTGCAAAAACAGGTGATTACGCCCCGATTTGGTGCGCTGTGATGGTGCATTTAGTATCAAAATGCCAATTCGAGTGCATTTAAAAATGCTGGAATATCGCCGAGTTTTATTTGGCTCGGTTGGATATGGGTAAATCCATTTAAAATCAATTGAGTATATTGATTAAGCTTGTGGTGTTATTGCCGACAACTGTTTAATGGCTTGGCACATTTGGGCATTGGTTGCTGCACTTAAACCGTGCGCGCTGGCGCGGTCGCAAATATAACCATTAATTTGTTCAATCTCGGTTGGCCTATGGTGTGCTACATCTTGGTGCATCGACGAGAAATTCGCGGCCGTGAGTTCAATCACCCGGTACGCGCGCTCTTCAAGCATTTGTCTATCCAGTGCTATGCCATCGTGGGCGGCCACCTCGACCAGCTCATCTAAGATACTGGTTATGGTCTGGGTAAATTGCGCCTGAGCCAATGTGCCATTGGGACATTGATGCAGGGCAGTCAGGGGATTAATTGCAGCGTTTACCGCGAGCTTTTGCCAAAGACTAGGGATTATTGCCTCAACCCATTCACTGTTGGGGATAGCGTTGAGCAGCCCGTCACGCAGTGCTTGCGGTAATGCGGGGCCGATAAAGTGGCCAAACTGGGTTAAGCCTTGGCCAGTTTGTTTGATTTGCCAGCGGGACTGGCGCATCACGCCTTGGGAGGTAGTACCAAGGCTTAAGCCACGACCCTGTAATTTGGGCGCCAGTGCCAAGTGTGGACCCATGCCATTATGCAGTAACAGGATATGACACTGGGGCGAGAGTTTGTCGAGTAAAGGGCTAATGGCATCAATGACTTGATAAGCCTTAACGCACACAATTAGCAGCCTGATCTGCAGTAAGCTTGTGCCGTCTAGACTAAATGTTGGCACTCGGTATGACACTGAGTCGGTATCAGCATCCGTTGATGGCAGAGGGCAAAACACGAGGTCTTGCCAATCCGTCGCCTCAGAGGTGGATGCAGAGGTCTCACGCGCTATCAAGCCTACGGCTAACCCCGTCGAATGCAGTTGATGACAAATCAATTGTCCCACGGCGCCAGCACCTAAAATCGCGATATCGGTGACTTGAGACTCTACAGTCGATGACGCACCTTGGCCGAACATTATTCTTCCTTGAGTTGGGCGGCGCTAAAGTATTTTCGATAGGCCCAAAGACAGAAGTAAAACAAAGCGATACCCGCAAAGTCCGCTAACACGTCGCCCACAGAGGCGCTGCGGTAGGGTAAACGCGATTGCACTAGCTCAATCAAAATCGCGTATGCGGCAAGCACCAGCGAGAGCCAATACCACTTGGGGCGAAAGGCGAGAAAGGTCAGATAAGAGAGGCAGAAGAAGCTCCCAAGATGTCCTACCTTATCGATATTGGGGATACTTTGCGAATAGGTTGGTCTGGAAAACACCAGATAACTGATCACGACAAAGGCTACGGCTAAAGCCAATTTGAATAGGGTGTTTTTAGTTATCACAAATACAATTTGATTATCTTAGTGTGACGCCATAATAGGAAAATGTGCCGCCAAAGTCATCCATAACCCGAGTTTTATCTTGCTTGGGTAAAGTTAACCTTCAACTTGGGGGAGGGAGTCGGTAAACTATGGGCATTTACAATCACCTAAGGGGCGGCAACTATGCCTTCATTTGATATTGTGTCTGAAGTGGATGAGGTTGAATTACGTAACGCGGTCGAAAACTCCCGCCGTGAACTCAGCAGCCGATTCGATTTTCGTGGTAAAGAGGCCAGCATCGAATATAAAGATCATGTGGTGACTCTCACCGCGGAAGATGATTTCCAATGCAAACAGTTGGTCGATATTCTGCGTACCCAATTGAGCAAACGTAATGTTGAGCCTTCGACTATGGATGTCGACGAAAAGTCGGTTCACAGCGGCAAGACCTTCTCCCTGAAAGTGCGCTTTAAGCAGGGGATCGAGACGGATATTGCCAAGAAAATCGTTAAGATGGTCAAAGATAGCAAGATTAAAGTGCAATCTCAGATCCAAGGCGACACAGTGCGTGTGACGGGTAAAGCCCGCGATGATTTACAAGCTGTTATGGCGTTAGTGCGTCAAGCGGATCTGGGTCAGCCTTTCCAGTTCAATAACTTCCGCGATTAATCGCAAGGCCTAGCCAGCATTTGATTCACCTCGAGTCAGTTTGCTGATAGACACTTAAAAGCCCCTTGCTATCAAAGGCGAGGGGCTTTTTTATTACTTAGGATTCGGCGTCGCCCTTGCTGTTATGGGGTACGTATTTATTCACTAAATGAATAAGCAGCAACACGGGAAAACCAATTACACTGGCGGCGACAAAGAAGTTCACATAGCCATAGGCATCAACATAGGCGCCCGAGAAGCCAGCAATAAATTTTGGGAAGAGCAACATAATTGAGGAGAGCAGTGCATATTGGGTCGCGCTATAGCCGCTGCTGGTGAGGCTCGAGAGATAAGCGATAAAGGCTGCGGTGGCAATACCGGCACTAAAGTTATCGACCGAGATCGCAAAGGTTAAAAATTGGACGTTGTAACCAATCATCGCCTGCCAGGCAAACAGTAGATTGGTTACGGCGACCAAGAGGGCGCCAAGGAATAAAATCTTCATGGTGCCGAAGCGGGCTAAAAGGATACCGCCGAAGGCGGCGCCAACTAAGGTCATGATAAGACCGTAGATCTTACTCAGATAAGCAATTTCTTCTTTGCTAAATCCCATGTCCACGTAGAACACGTTGGCCATAATCCCCATCACAATATCCGAAATGCGATAGCAGGAAATCAGCAATAAAATCAAAATGGCGCTGCGACCATAGCGTTTAAAAAAGTCGATAAAGGGCAGTATGCTGGCGGTATAAATCCATGAGAGGCTCGCCGCAAGCAGCTTGGGGTAACGCTCGCTCAAGCGTTGTTTTACCGCTAATTCGGTCTCATCGGCGGCGCGGGTATCGACCTGTGGCTCGCGGCTAAAAAGCGTTGTTAACACCCCGACAAACATCAGTCCTGCCATCACCAAATAGGAAGTTTGCCAAGCGAGCAGATTATATTCGGTATTGCCTGGCTCAACCCAAGCGGCGATGCTCAAGGCTCCAGCCGTCGCCACAATCATGGCGCTGCGATAACCCACCTGATAGGCGGCGGCAAGTGCGGCCTGCATTTTTTCGGGGGCTGATTCGATACGAAAGGCGTCAATCACAATATCTTGGGTGGCGGATGCAAAGGCGACCATGAGGGCAAATACGGCCAAACGTTCGAGATCTTGGAGTGGGTCGCTAAAGGACATGCCCAAAATGGCGCCAACTAACAACAGCTGGGCGAACAGCATCCAACTGCGCCGACGGCCTAAAAAGCGCGTCAGTATGGGCAGTGATAATCTGTCCACTAAGGGTGACCAAGCCCATTTGAAGGCATAAGCCAGCGCTATCCAACTGAAATACCCGATAGAAGTGCGGTCGACTCCCGCTTCCCGTAGCCAAAAAGACAAAGTTGAAAAGACCAGCATTAATGGCAGGCCGGCAGAAAAGCCGAGTAACAGCAGAATCAACACGCGCTTATGGTAGTAAACGCTGAAGAATTCTAAGATGCGTCGATTTAAACCGATTACGAACATAAGCATGGGCCGAGGAGTCGAATCCGCCTAGCTTACGGGGAAGATGCGGTGGGATTCAAGGATTAATGCGCATCCTTTTGATGCTCGCTGGGTTTCTGTCCGAAAGGGCTGAAAATAAAAAAGACCCAGCAAGCTGAGTCTTTAGCGAGTGTATTGCTCAAGGTCGAACACCAATGCACCCCGAGGGCATTTGGCCTCCCAAACTAAGGAAGTCACAGCACGCATGCAACTGCTGACACAGGTACTGATTGCCACGGATCATCCAGTCTGGCCACTTGTTAAAGCTATGGAGCAAATGCCAAAACACGGTTTCTGTTTCTGTTTGCGCTTCACTACTTGGAATGAGTAATTGCCATTCCTCGAGTGTGTCCCAAAGATAGAGCTGGACTTCATGGAAATCGAGCTCGTCACTCAAAAATGCTTTGCCATACATAGCAAGCTGGGGCGCTTTATTATCGATAAATTCTTCAATCGTCACCCTTGCCTCCTTTCTGTTGCCTTTTGAGTATAGACAGAGGATTAGGGCTTTTGCTCAAATTTTTTTCGATTATTTTTTCGGCAGTAATTTAGCTGTTTTCAATATGATAGGTGTCACTGGCACATCGGGCCAATTGAGTTTTGCATTGGTCGTGGTCTCGACCACGGCCATGGCTTCCAGCACTTGTTTGCCCTCAATCACTTCACCAAATACCGCATAACCCCAACGACGTTTGGATGGATCCAGCTTAGTGTTATCCGCCACGTTGAAGTAAAACTGGCGGGTAGCCGAATGAGGATCATTGTCGCGCGCCATCGCAATAGTGCCCATGCTGTTGGATAAGCCGTTGCCAGACTCGTTAACGATAGGCTTACCCGCGGGTAACTCTTCTAACTGTGGGTTTAGTCCGCCACCTTGAACGACAAAGTCACTGATAATACGATGGAAAATCGTGTTGTTGTACTCGCCTTTGACCACATAGGTCAGGAAGTTATCGACGGTAATCGGTGCGCGGGTTCTATCGAGTTCGACCACAATCTTACCTAGGCTGGTATCAAACTCGACTTGGGGATACAAGGTATCGGGTTGAATGTCGATTGCCGCCCAGCTGCTATAGCTGGCACACAGAACTAAGAGTGCAGATATCCAACGAAACATTATGATTTCCTTATTAATTATCGATTAGCACTATTATTGTTGCAGGAACTGGTTTAACTCAGGGTCATTCAAAATTTCCCCTGTGAGTTGGCCGAGTAACTTGTTCATATCCAGCTCTAGAGTGGCAAAGTCTGGCGTTAATGGGCCTTTTAAAGTGCCCTTGGCTTTATAGCGTTTGACCAATTCTTGACTGGAATTACGGGCTTGCACGGCAATCAGCACGCTGTGTTTGGCCTCATAACCGAAGGTCTTTTTGGTGACATCCATTTGCAGCTCTTCTAACTGAACTTGCACTGAGTTGGTCGCGCTTGGGTCAATCTGGTAGCCCGCTTGGGTAAAACCGTTACGGAAAACTTCATCGAGCAATAATTTAGGTGGCTCACTCGGGCCGACGAGGCGAGTCTTAGTGCCTTCTTCGATAAAACGCGCCACGTACTCAACGTTACGGGTATCAATGGTATCCAATGAGATCTGTACGGGTCTGGTGGTCTGTTGGCTAATATCGGGAACCTGTGGGCTAAATGCCATATGAGTTGGATTTTGGCTCGCGCAGCCCACGAAGAGCAGGGGGAAAGTCAGCGTCAATAATAACTTTTTCATGGGGGATCTCATGCAAGTAAAAAGTGGCTACAGCATACCAGAAATCCCCCCCGTTACCACAATGCACTCGGGTTCAGTACCGATACAGGTGCAAAGGTTATGATGTGCCTACATCTGGATACTGAATTTAAACAATATGAAATACTTAACAATTAATACTTGGCTGTTGTCGTTCGCACTGTTGGCTGGGGCTGTCGTGGGCAAGGCGAATGCTGGCGATTCTCCCCATGTGTTGGGGGGCAGCTTAGGCTATGGCACTCAAGAATTTGAAACGAAGAGCGGCAAATATGATGCGGGCGATACCTTCACCAGCGACTTGTATTATCGCTATATGCTTAACGACAACTTTGGCGTTGAAGCAGGGTATTTAACGGGTTCTGGTGGTGTGGCAAGTGCGCTCGTTAGTACATTCAGCGAGATAAAAGATTTACGCTTCCAAGGTGTTAGAGCTACCGCCTACGGCGAATATGCGCTCTCCCGCGGTAATAGTCTGTACGCCAAACTCGGCGCGGCTTACACCCAAGTGAGTTATGAGATGGATAAGCAAGAGATGGATTCGGACGATGTGGGCTTTTACGGCGCGGTCGGTTGGCAATATCGTTTTCGCTCGGGCTTTGGGCTAAACCTTGAATACCAATATGTGCCAATGAAAGAGCTCGAGCTACAAGGGGTAAACTTTGGCATGAGTTATCGTTTCTAACGACTTAGGTTTGCGGAATTAGGTTTGCGGAATCAGGTTTACTTAGTCATTCACTATCATTTAGTGGAGCAGTCTGTGTCGATTAAGCGCCTTCGTGCGCTTTTTTATGATCCGCAGGTGGGATTAAACCGAATTCCTGTCGGCAACAAAATCACAACAATTTGAGCTTGCACTCTTTTAATGCAATGGGCGACAGGTTAGAGTAAAAATTCAACATTAAATAAGAGAGCATAAATGCTCCTTCGACTGCACAAGTAAAGGCGAGTTTATGTCTAGGATTATTACCCAAATCGCCCCCGACAGTTTAATCAATGCCAAAGGTCAGCCACATTTCGGCCATTTCGATGGCATAGTCGGTAGCTTAGGTTTAGCGGATTTTGCCTATTTCGATACCATGGACAAGCCCGCATCGGCCTGGGCAAAACGGTTCGATTTTAAGCAGTTCCAGTTTATTTCGATTATCACGCCGCGCTACATCATTGGCATCGCACTGGCGGATATTGCCTATCTGGGGAGTGGTTTCTGTTATTTATATGACATTAAAAATAACAGGTTAACTCAACAGGACTGGCTAAAACCCTTTGGGATTGGCTACCGGATGACGCCTTCACCCGCCAACGGGGTTGCCGTAATCGGCGGTAAAGGCGCTAGCGTGACCTTTAAGATCCAAGAGGGTAATTGGCATTTAGTCATTGATACTAAAAGCATTCAAGCCGATTTAACCCTGCATGCCTTACCCTTAAGTTTACCTATGGCCATGTGTAGTCCCACGGGATACAACGGCTGGACCTATACCCAAAAACACAATGGCTTATCGGTCAAAGGACAACTCACCATAGACCATGAACCGCAACCATTGAATTTTGCCCTCGCAGGTTATGATTTTTCCGCGGGCTTTATGCGCCGAGATACCAGCTGGCGCTGGGCATCCATCAATACCCAAATTGATGAAGGGGTGATTGGATTAAATCTTGCTGCGGGCGTTAATGAAACCGGTGCCAATGAAAACGTGTTTTGGATCAATGGCGAGCGCCATTTACTCGGACCTGTGCAATTTGAGTTTGACCGTCATGGTCAGCAGGGCACAGATCTCTGGCGTATTCATAGTCACGATGGCCGCGTCGATTTAGAGTTTACGGCGCGAAATTGCCGCAGTGAGAAACGCAATTTTATCTTGCTGAAGAGTAATTTCCGTCAATATCTGGGGCTTTTTAGCGGTTTTATCATCGACAATCAGGGACGTAAATTCCAGCTCAACAATGTGTTGGGATTGACCGAGGACCATTACGCTCGTTGGTAGACTATGGGCTGATTTACGCTTTAATACAATAATAACAATAGGATAAAGGTATATGGATATCGCCGCGTTAATCAATCACCCCGAGGTGTTGCTGCTGGTATTGGCTCCGCTATTTTTTGTCTGCATTTTGCTGGAATGGTATTTCGGCGACAGAAGACAAAAACTACCAGTGAGTGCCCGTTATCACACCAAGGAAGTGCTGTGTAATTTTAGTCTTGCCGCCATGCATCAAGGGGTGGATATCCTCGCGGGTTTGCTGATTGCTAAGTTGTATCTAGCGGTATTTGGTTGGAAATTATTCGATATTCAAATGGGGCCACTCAGCTTTGTGCTGCTGATGATTGCCCAAGATTTTTGCTATTACTGGTTCCATCGTGCGAGCCATAGAGTGCGTTGGATGTGGGCGGCCCATGTGGTACACCATAGCTCGGAGAATATGAATTTTAGCACTGCGTTTCGCCAGAGTTTGATGTATCCCTTTGCTGGTATGTGGGTGTTTTGGTTGCCGCTGGTGATCTTAGGCTTCGACCCTAATTGGGTGGTTTTTGTGGTACTGCTGAACTTAGGATTGCAGTTTTTTGTGCATACCCAAGCGGTGAAAAAACTAGGCCCATTAGAATGGCTGTTTAATACGCCATCACATCACAGAGTGCACCATGGGCGTAATCCACAATATATTGATAAAAATTATGCTGGTATTTTAATCATCTGGGACAAACTATTTGGTACCTTTGTACCCGAAGAGGAAACAGTGATTTACGGGATCACTAAACCCGTCAACAGTTTTAATCCACTTAAAGTGACCTTTAGCGAATGGCGCGATATGTTCAGCGAGGTGACGACGCGGGGGCTGACATTCTCGGAGCGATGTAAAATCCTCTTCGCCCCTCCTGCAAGCCAGCAAAAGGATGAATGATTTAGCTCAATACGCGAGCAGTAGCCACTCAACGAGTGGTTCGCTCTTCATTAAATAGTGCAAATGGCTAATAGGAGTCAGAGCTTAGCCTTGCTAGCCTACTTTTCTTTTTTTGCAAATTTACAGATGAAAAAATGTACAGCACCATGCTTTGGTGGTAATTTTTTGTACAAGGGATTCATCTGAGTAGGTTGCAGTATGGTCGATGAGCCGCATTTAACCTTAGAGGAATTGGCTTGTTTTAGAGAGCTATTTTCTCCTAATCGCATAACCCATAACGCCGAGGATGCTTATCCTGAGCCCTTGGTTAACCATGTATTAACGGTCAAAACCGATGTGCCGCAGGCGCTGGCTTTGCTATTGGGTAAGGCCAAGTTAACCCTGCTGGCCGAGGTCGGCCCCTATAAACTCTGGTTTCCCTTAGAGATGCGCCTCGATGATTTTGGTCAATTGCAGCCTACTCTTGGGGTGCCTGAAGTGTTTGACGCGACTGGCGCGGAGCGAAGTTGGCGTTTGACTCAGCCAGAAGATGTGTGGATCTTCGACCAAGATCGGGGTGAACAGTGGTCTGTGGTGTCTTTGTCGAGTTCTGGTATGGCGATCCGTGCTAAATCACCACAACAGTTTGAGCGCTTAGTCGATAGTCAAGAACTGCAATTACAGTTGCCCGATGGTGAAACCATGCGGGTTAAAATCGAGCCTATTCGCCATGAAGAGGGACTGGCGATTGTCAGGTTTCAGGCCGAAGCCGAAGAGCGAGAAGCCCTGCGTCAGTTCCTCTTTAATCGTCACCGCAGTCAATATCCAAAGCTCTATGCCAGCTTGCGCGGATAAGTGAGCTGAGTGGCACAATTCTGTTAGCTAAACTTCACTCAATTGTAAAAATCCCTTTCTCTATCAGTATCTTTGCCAAACAAGTGGCTTTTCCGAGATCCTAACCTGCCAATCTGCGGTGCTATGGATTAGAATAGCCTTGAATTCAAAAACATCAGAGCGAGCGGTATGCACGTACATATTTTAGGAATTTGTGGAACCTTCATGGGTGGTCTAGCACTCTTGGCTAGGGCAAAAGGGCACAGAGTGACAGGCTCGGATGCCAACGTCTATCCACCGATGAGTACGCAGCTTGAAGAGCAAGGTATTGAACTCATTCAAGGTTTTGACCAAAGCCAGTTAGGTGAAGCGGGCAGTTATCCCGATCTTGTGGTGATTGGTAATGCCATGAGCCGAGGTAATCCTTGCGTCGAAGCGGTATTAAACCTTGGGATCCCTTACACTTCTGGACCACAGTTTTTAGCCGATCATATTCTGCCTGAGCGTTGGGTGTTAGCCGTGTCTGGTACCCATGGAAAGACCTCCACCTCAAGCATGCTGGCGTGGATCTTAGAGGATTGTGGTTATCAACCCGGTTTCTTGATTGGCGGCGTGCCGCAAAACTTTGGCGTGTCGGCCCGTTTAGGGGAGTCGGCGTTTTTTGTGGTCGAAGCCGATGAGTACGACAGCGCCTTCTTCGATAAGCGTTCTAAATTTGTGCATTATCATCCCCGTACGCTGGTGATCAATAACCTCGAGTTTGACCATGCCGATATTTTTGCCGATTTAGCGGCGATCCAAAAACAGTTCCATCATCTGATCCGAACCGTGCCAGGGCAAGGCAAAGTGATTTGGCCTGCCGATTCCCACGCGGTTAAGCAAACCATTGATATGGGCTGCTGGAGCGAGCAAGAGACGTTCCACACCGCTGAGGTGACTAAGGGCTGGCATGCTAAGGCTTTAAGTGATGATTGCCATGAGTTTGAAGTGTTCTTCGACGGCGAATCCCAAGGTGTGCTCGAATGGGCGCTGATTGGTCAGCACAATATTGAAAACGCGCTAATGGCCATCGCGGCCGCGCGCCATGTTGGGGTTAAACCGAGTGCTGCTATCGCGGCATTAACCCGCTTTGTACCGCCGAAACGTCGTCTAGAGCTGTTGGGTACTGTTCACGGTGTGAGCGTATACGATGATTTTGCTCACCATCCAACGGCGATTGCGACCACCATTAAGGGCATGCGTGCCAAGGTCGGTCAAAGCAAAATCACTATCGTATTAGAGCCACGCTCAAACACCATGAAGAGTGGGGTGCACAAAGACACGCTGGCTCATTCCATGCTGCAAGCGGACGAAGCCTTTTTATATCAAGCCGATACTATCGATTGGAATATGAAAGAGGCGATGGAAGCGGCGGTGATCCCTGTGACTGTTCTGCATCAAATTGATGATGTTGTGGCTAAAGTCTCTGCTTCGGCAAAAGTGGGTGACACTATCGTGGTGATGAGTAACGGCGGCTTTGGTGGCTTACATAAGAAACTGTTGGCGGCGCTCGAAGTCAGCCCACAGTTTGTTCAGCAGGCGGACTAAATATGGCCTACGCCAAATCTGAGAAAGCCATTAGCTTAGCCTGGACGGGGGCCTCGGGCGCGCCCTATGGCTTGAAATTATTAGAATGTTTATTAGCCTCGGGCTATCAAGTATTTTTAATGATCTCGAGCGCCGCCCGTGTGGTGCTGGCCACTGAGCATGGCTTGCAGCTCAGTGCGAACAGCGATAAAGCCAAGGCACAACTGCTCGAGGTGCTGGCACAGAAACAGATAACCTTATCTGGCGAGTTAGTGGTATTAGGCAAAGATGAGTGGTTTTCGCCGCCAGCATCCGGCAGTGCTGCACCCAAACAAATGGTGATTTGCCCTTGTTCGACGGGGACACTGGCAGCTGTTGCCACTGGCATGAGCAATAATTTGCTCGAACGGGCGGCGGACGTGGTATTAAAAGAGCGCGGTCAGCTGATCCTAGTTCCGCGTGAAACTCCATTTAATGCCATACACTTAGAGCATATGTTAACTCTGTCGCGCTTAGGTGCCACTATTATGCCTGCGGCGCCGGGCTTTTATCATAATCCCAAATCCGTAGAAGATCTGGTAGACTTCATGGTCGCTCGAATCCTCGATCATTTGGGCGTTGACCATGCATTAACGAGTCGCTGGGGCTATGACAAACACTCCCCCAATGACATCGACAATTGAGACTGATATGAAACACACCACCGAAGTGATGATCTCCGCCGAAGAGATCAGCCAAAAATTGGATCAAATGGCCGAGCAAATCAATGCCCACTATGCCAACAGCGAGCGTTTGCTGATGGTGGGATTGTTAAAAGGTTCAGTCGTATTTATGGCTGATCTGTGCCGCCGTATTAAAGGCCACGTTGAAATCGATTTTATGTCGGTTTCGAGTTATGGCAATGCCATGACCAGCTCACGGGATGTGAAAGTGCTGAAGGATGTGCAATCGGATATCGCGGGCCGCGACGTGCTGATTGTCGAAGACTTAATTGACTCGGGCAACACTTTAAACAAAGTGCGCGAAATGCTGTTATTGCGTGAGCCAAAGAGCTTAGCCCTGTGCACTCTGTTGGATAAACCCGAACGCCGTGAAGTGGATGTTAAAGTCGACTTTATCGGTTTTACGATCCCAGACGAGTTTATTGTGGGTTACGGCATCGATTATGCGGAGCAATACCGCAACTTGCCTTATATCGCCAAAGTGGTGCCGCTCGAATAAGCCCGATGCGTTATGACTCAAACTCCCGCCTAGGCGGGAGTTTTGTTTTGTGCCGAAAGTTGGCTACGCAAATGTTGTTTGGGGTCACGTATCCGCGTTTGGTGATCCATTAGTTATTTTTAATAAATTAATCTGTATTGATTCAATCAACTAGAGTCATACTTCGTTTTTATACAGCTTGGCGTATTGCATTTGCTGTTTTCGACACCATCTTATTGTTTTGTTCATTCTTTCAGGATCAGGTAGCACTATGGCCAATCATGCCCATGCTCTCGTACTCGAGGGGCTAAAAAAAACCTACAAAGGCGGCGTTGAGGCGGTAAAGGGGATTAGCCTTACCGTTGAACAGGGAGACTTTTTTGCATTGCTCGGCCCGAATGGCGCGGGTAAGTCGACCACCATTGGGATTATCAGCTCCTTAGTGCAGAAAACCGCTGGCTCTGTGCAGGTGTTTGATTTTGATATCGATAAGCAGCTCGAGGAAGCCAAGCTGTGCATAGGTTTAGTGCCACAGGAATTTAACTTCAACCAATTTGAAACCGTACTGCAAATTGTAGTGAACCAAGCCGGTTACTACGGCGTGCCAAAGCATATTGCCCTTGAGCGTGCTGAAAAATACTTAAGCCAGCTGGATTTGTGGGATAAGCGCAACAGCCAATCTCGCACCTTGTCGGGCGGGATGAAGCGGCGATTAATGATTGCCCGCGCCCTGATGCACGAACCTAAGTTACTGATCTTAGATGAACCAACGGCGGGGGTCGATATTGAGCTACGCCGCTCAATGTGGGAATTCCTCAAGCAAATCAACCAACAGGGCGTGACTATTATTCTGACTACCCACTACCTTGAAGAAGCTGAAATGCTGTGTCGCAATATCGGCATTATCGATAAGGGCGTGCTGGTGGAGTGTACGAGCATGAAGGCCTTGCTGAGTAAACTGAATCTCGAAACCTTTATCCTCGACCTGCGCCGCGACATCGATGTCGCCCCTACATTGAATGGTATGGTGTGCCGTTTAACCGATCCGCATACCTTAGAGGTGGATGTGGCGAAGGACCACAACCTCAATGATGTGTTTACGCAACTAACCGCCGCTAAGGTAGAGGTTTTGTCGATGCGTAACAAATCCAATCGTTTAGAAGAACTCTTCGTCGAGTTAGTAAAGAAAACCCAAGGAGCTAAGGCATGAAACAGCTGTATTTTATCGCCTTTAAAAGCATATTAACTAAGGAAATCAATCGTTTTACCCGGATCTGGATCCAGACCTTAGTCCCGCCAGCAATCACTATGACCTTGTATTTTTTGATTTTTGGTAACTTGGTCGGTAGCCGCATTGGCGATATGGGGGGCGTATCTTATATGGAGTTTATTGCGCCTGGTCTAATCATGATGTCGGTGATTACTAACTCCTATTCGAATGTGGCGAGCTCTTTCTATAGCGCGAAATTTCAACGCAATCTCGAGGAGTTAATGGTCGCGCCTGTACCTCACTATGTGATGATCGCAGGCTATGTGGGTGGCGGTGTCGCACGGGGCTTATGCGTTGGTTTAATCGTCACGCTAGTCGCCATGTTCTTTGTCGATATCAGCTTGCACCATGCAGGCCTTGTGGTCATGACGGTATTTTTAACCTCAGTGCTGTTCTCCTTAGGGGGATTAATTAACGCGGTATTTGCCAAGAGTTTCGATGATATCAGCATCATCCCGACGTTTGTGCTCACGCCCTTAACCTACCTCGGAGGGGTATTCTATTCACTGTCGTTGCTGCCATCCTTCTGGCAAGGCGTTTCTGCACTGAACCCTGTGGTCTATATGATCAACGTCTTTCGTTACGGTTTCTTAGGTTTTGCCGATATCAGCATTCCGCTTTCTATTGGCATTATGGTGGGCTTTTGCGCCGTACTCTGGGGTGTTGCTTATTACCTAATCTCGCGGGGAATAGGGCTGCGTTCGTAAATAACGCTCAAGGTTGCATTTTGGAAGGCATAAATTTTATGCCTTTTCATTTGTGGGTTTCTGTTTGGAGGATTATTTAGCTTCATTTTTGGTGATAACTTGCTAAGGTAAAACTATAAGTTGATTTGTAGTGAAGGATTGGTATGGACAGGACTTTATATATACTGATTGCGAGTTGCTTGTTTGGTTGTTCGAATGCAAAAAATGAAGTTATTGCTAGTGACGCTCTTTCGACTAGCAATGCTCAAGTAACAGCTTTATTTGCCGAAGGAGAACGCAATCCGCAAAGCAACCTATCTTCTACAGCGTCAAAGGGCTTGGCCCAGAAAAGTAAATTATACAGTTATCAATTTAATGAGCGTCAGTTTACTGCTGATACTGCTAGATTAGTTAAAGGAACCGTGGTTTACGATACGCAAATATCGATGTTTGGAAAACTAAGAGGTTCTTTCGTGCTGGTTTCTAAATCCGATTTAGCAACATTATCCTCTGGTTTTAGGATTGAGCGCATTGCAGAAAATACTTATCGATTAACGCCAATCGATAGCTCTTTTTTATTATTAGATATCCTCGAAAAGCTACAGAAATTAGGCCAAGTCGAATTAGAGGTGGATTACACTCCACGAGATAAAAATTTTGAAATGTAGCAGTAATGAATTATTTGAAATAAAAAAGCCGCAAATTGCGGCTTTTTTTATCTGAGTTAGCGTTATTTACGGCGACGTAATGCAGCTAAAGGCAATAAGATAAACGTTAACCAACCTAAACTACCCCCAGAAGATTTAGTAGGCGTAGGAGTTGGTGTAGGAGCAGGTACATCATTTACCTTCACTGATATAGTGCTTACAGCATCATCAGTTCCATCATTCACGGTTAACGTAAATTCAAGAGTCTCATTTGCACTAACTTGCGGGGCTGTGAAGCTTAATGATGCCGTATCTGCCCCAGTCAGGGTGACTGCAGTACCTGAAGTTTGTGCCCAAGAATAGGTGAGTATATCATCAGAATCTGCATCAATCGCAACAGCCGTTATGCTAACATCTTCACCCTCTTTTACTTCAGTTGCACTTGGAGTCAAACTGACAACAGGAATGTTATTATTTTTTACTGTTATCAACACAGTGCTTACAACATCATCTGTTCCATCATTTACAGTTAACGCGAATTCTAAAACTTCATCAGCATCAACATTTGGAGCTGTAAAACTTAACGAAGCAGTATCTTTGCCTGTAAGTGTCGCTGCAGTGCCTGACGTTTGAACCCAAGTATAAGTGAGAGTATCACCTGCATTCGCATCAATAGCAGCAGCAGTGATGCTCACAGCTTCGCCTTCTTTTACCTCTGTTGCGCTGGTGACTAAGCTAACATTGGGTAAACGGTTAACGCATGGATTTACATCACCTGCCGTTTGCTCATGGAAGACACTAGTCACAATATTTGTAAAGGTGACGTTATCAATAATCCAACCAAACTCATTCGAATTGGTATCTGAGACAATACGGAAACGGAAACGAACTTCGTTACCATTTAACTTAGTTCCAAAGTTTACTGTTTCAATATCACCAGGGAAATCCATAAAGCCAGTAAATGCTTGGCGACCAGGTAGCAGATCCGCTAACTCACCAGTATAGCCAGCACCTTCAAAGACACCGCCCATTTGAGTTACATCTGCCCAATCCCCTCCGTTGACGCTAATTTCAACTACACCACCGTCGTAGTTTTCTTCAATTTCAAAATATTGGAACCAGCTGATTTTGAAATCACCACCGTAACCAACAGTTACAGGTTTAGTTTCATAAGCGACATCTGATGCAAAGCCATTATTGGCAATACGTAGATATTGAGTGTCAACAGGGAAGTAATCGGCATATTGGCTTTCAAGTTTCGCAGTGCCCTTGGCCATGTCACCGCCTCCAAGCACATGTTCCTTAAAGTCAACTCGCCCAGCTTGGCTTTCCATATTACTCGTAGACTTATTGCCTTCAGGCGCTTTGTCTTTAAAGTCCATGTTAACGACAGTTGTAAAGCTATATTCGTTTACATCGGTTCCCTCTAAAGTTGGGAACGTCAGTTTTAACTCTACAGTATCGGCTGTTGTAGCTTCGTTAAGAGTCATCTCTATCGGAGTACTAGTAACTTCTGCAAATAAGTCTAGAGCTCCAAAGGTGACTTTACCGTCGTTTGCCAGCGTAATATCTTGGCCGCTGACAACTTCAACTTTTCCTTCTAGCCTTTCAAAAGTTTTACTTCCTCGGTTAGTTATCGTGAAGCTGACAGTCCCCGTTTCGCCTTTATCTAAAATGCCGTCTTTACTGCAATAACCGACAGTTAATCCTTCATAGTCTGCATTGATTTCATGGTTAGTCACATTAAAGGTGGATAATTCAGTTTTATAAGATTCGACCACACCACGGTGTTTGGTGTCATACCGTTCAGGTGAAACGGCTCCAAGGCCCATACCTCTACGAGCAAAGGCTTTTAGGAATAGTTCATAGTCCTTAGGCTCATTTGCATACGCTGCGGCTAACAAGGCATCACGGGCTTCGGTATAAGTTGGTGCAATAGGTGTCATTTTATAGGCTGCAACGAGATAACTCATCATCATGCTGCGCGCTTCTGCAAAGGTATAGCGTTCATCATTGATTAAAGAGACATAACAATCCCATAGCATAGCGGCCCATGGTTCACCTGCATCATGGACTTCCGCATTGCCATACTGGTCAGCACTAGTTCCTTTATTTAACTCGACATTACCGAAAGTGAGAGGATTCACGTCCATATTTGTGCTGTAAGGGTAATTGCGGATGCCAGAATAGAAAGAGGCTACATAAGTAATTGCAGCATAAGGCTTTTGGAATAGCTCGTTACCTGGGATTAATGCATCGTCTGCTTCTGATATCACGAGCAATGCATGGAAGTCCCCCCAACCTTCGCCCATAGAACGGCCTTGTTGGTTGATTAAACCCGAAGAGTTACCCACTAAACGGTTACTGATGTAATGTCCCCATTCATGGGCAACAATAGCATTATCCCAAGAGCTGTCTTTAAACGGCTTTTTGTTGAACATGGTGACACTGACAGGTTTGGCTGCATCGAGCTGGGCATAAATCAACGCACCGTCATTTTTTGATAAGCCGATGCTTGGAATTTTTACCGTATCGTCGCTGCCGCCCATTGGCGCTGGCTCTGTGGTACCCGAGTTGTTAGCTATGAGTACGCCAATTGCTCCTGCAGTTTGGGCGAATTTAGCTTTCACGGTAAAGCCGCAAACACCACGGTCAATAATGGCTATTTTGCCTGCTAAATCTGCTGCATTTGTTGGTGTCGTACATCCATCATTCACAGGGGCTACACCATCAACAAGACGAACCACTTCACCACTGATTTCAAATTGACCTTGACCAAAGCTTGCGCGTTGTGTCGACGGGAGTAGACCAATCGCAGCATCAGAGGTTACGGTTACACCATAGTCTTCACCATTGACTGCATCTTTACTATCCCAAAGATACATTTGCATTCTCGGTGAGCGGCCATCAGCTGGAGTGCTCATGTTTGCATTGTTAAAGCCTGAGTTATCTTGAACTTCAGCTCTAATTGCATCTCCCTCTTCACCGCCACGCCCGTAGTTTTGAGCTTGAGCATTACCAGAGGCTTCATCAAAGCCATGATCATAAAATAAATCATGTAAATAGTTGTTCATATAGAACAGGTTAACAATAGATGCTTTGCGGTTGTTAACAGAGCTTTCGACTTGATTTGTATTATATTGATAGTCAAAAGTTTTATCGCTAGTGATTTCTGCTGTGAAGTCACCATTGGTAAAGCCATCTGGGGCTAGAGCGTCTACATAGGCAAAGACGTTATTACCCGATGTTGTGGTGGCATCTTCCGCTAACCATGGATCCATTGTACTGATGGGGCCAGTGGTGATAGTAACCATTGGAGCATCTAAATACTCAGTTGCGTCGACTTGGTCTTCACTCATAGCTGGAATAACATTGCCATGTGGACCATCCCAAGGCACACCTTGCTCATCAGCATATATACGATAATTAAACGCGGCTTCTTGTGCTGTCAGGTTATGTTTAAAAAGGACTTTATTATCTAAGTCGCTAATAACAAATGAATAAAATTCAGAGTCAACACTGTCGTTATCTGCGACCTCAATCTCCACGTAATGAGCAGGTACGAGCGAACCTTTCAATTCAAAAAATACGGGTTTAGAACGTGGTTCACCTTTAAGTATTTTCGAATTACCAGAAGCTGTTACGTTAAAAGATTGAAATTTACCTGACGTTGTCGATGCGCTGATATTGGCATCGGAAACACCCATTGCCTTTGAAGCCGCTTTCACCGCATTTAAAGGATCATTAAAAGTCGTTTTAATCCCTTTGAGCTCAGTTGTGTTAGCTGTACTTGAGGGTAATAAGCTTCCAGAAGTTGCCACGAGTTCAAAATTACTATTCATCAACACATTGAAATTACGGTTGAAAACCTCAACGCCTTGATATTCTTGCTGGTATTTAGCAATTTTTGCCCCACGGCCTGTATCGTGCAAGTTGGTTAGCACTGGTTTCAAACTAGCATTTTTGCTAGTTGATAGACCCGTTACTTGGTTCAGATAGTAATCGGCTGCAAAGGCAAGTTTATATTGTGAATCAAGGGCCCCCATATCGGGAGTTCTTTGATCTGATTTTGCCCATTGAAAAGTGGCTTCTCCAGTTTCTTGATCATATTGATCTTTCATACCACTGACTGAAGTTACGCTCTGGCTATGCTGATTTTTGGCTAAGTTATTACTGATTTGATGTATACGCAGAGTATTATTGTCTGCAACAGCAGCACTTGATAGTAGTGCCGCGGAGATAGCGATAGATAGTTTTGTCTTCACAACTTCATTCCTTGTCAATTAATGCTTGTAGTGCAAAATCAATCGCACTTGTAGCTAAATTGTTATAATTATGCTGCGCATTTTGTGGCTAGCAATGGAGTTGTAACACAAAAATATCGTACGGTTAACACTTTTGAAGTAAAAAAGACTTAAGTCATACTTTTGCAATATATCGTTCTGTTTGTTGGGCTTTATATTCGTGGGTTGATTAAGGCTTTACTGCCCGTGTAATCGGGTTTTGCAGGCTGATCAGGGTTTCAGTCGATTGAATTTCGTCGATTGATTGGATGCGGTTAATCAGCACATGTTGCAGGCCATCGATGGATTGGCACATGACTTTGACAAAAATGCTGTAGTTGCCAGTGGTATAGTAGGCTTCAACCACTTCTTCTAGGGCGTTTAGCTTGGCGATGGCGGCGGGGTAGTCGCCAGCACTTTTGAGATTAATTCCAATAAAACAGCAGACATCGTAACCCAGTGCCTTGGGATTGATGGTGATCTGGGCACCCGTGATAATCCCCGCTTGTTTCATTTTCTCGACACGCACATGAATGGTACCCGCACTCACGCCGAAACGTTTGGCAAGTTCGGCAAAAGGTGTGCGCGCGTCTTGCATTAAGGCTTCGAGGATATGGTTATCAAGCTGATCGCGCTGAAATGCGGTTTCCATAAATAAACTCTCTATAACATAATGAATTGTCATAAAGTTACGTTCTTTTATGGTGAATGGCTACTGCTTTTAGGTGTTTTTATTGTTTTTAGTGATCATTGCTCACCTTCTGGCTCACAAAAGGAAGCATTGGCACTGAACGTCATGCTCTCACCCGTGTACGGGTGTTTGATGGTGAGCTCTGCGGCGTGGAGTAATAATCGCGGTGCTAAGGATTTTGCTAAAGGATCGGCATAAAAGCCGTCGCCGAGGATCGGATGCCCCAGCGCCATCATATGTACCCTGAGTTGGTGTGAGCGCCCTGTAATAGGCTTAAGCTTTACCAGCGTCGAGCGTTTGGCACGGCTTAGCACTTCAAAGTGGGTTAATGAGGGTTTACCTATTTCGTGGTCAACCTTCTGTTTTGGGCGATTGGGCCAGTCGCAGATCAGCGGATAATCCACGCTACCCGTTGTATTTTTAACGTGTCCAGCAACTCTGGCGAGATAGGTTTTGCTGGTTTCTCTATCATGAAACTGGCGTTTTAATTCGCGTTCGGCGCTACGAATGAGCGCAACCACTATTACACCTGAGGTCGCCATATCAAGGCGATGGACGATTTGGCAATGCGGATGCTCAGCTTTTACTCGGGCGTACACACTGTCGTAATGGGCGGGATCGCGACCAGGCACTGATAACAACCCCGAAGGCTTGTTGACGACGATAATGTCTTTATCTTGGTAAAGCACATCGAGCCAGGGAGTTGTTGGTGGTTGGTAAATAAAATCAGTCATAATCGCGCCTATTCAATAATGCGCGGCAAAGATACTCCGCTAGGCTCTGGGGTGCAAGTTTGTTGTCTCTCCTCCTGAGCTCGCCTCGCTTTAATCCAGCGAAAAATGATTTGCAGATAGAGCTGGATTTGAGTTTTTGTTATACTCGTCACCTTTTTCGTTATTGTTCATTTTGAGCCTGTGAAGTATGAGCCAGCCAGAGATTTACACCCCTGAGACACTTTCTCACGTTAATAACCGTCTAGAGTTATTGGCGCCAGCAAAAAATGCCGATTATGGTATTGAAGCCATTCGCCATGGTGCCGATGCGGTTTATATCGGTGGTCCAGCATTTGGGGCGCGTGCAACGGCGGGTAACAGTGTGGAAGATATCGCTCGCCTATGTGCTTTTGCACATAAGTATCATGCTCAAGTGTTTGTCGCCCTCAATACGATTCTGATGGACGATGAGCTCGAGACGGCTGAAAAACTGATTTGGGATGTGTATAACGCGGGCGCCGATGCACTGATTGTGCAGGACATGGGCGTATTGCAACTTAATCTGCCGCCGATTGCGCTGCATGCTAGTACGCAAATGGACAACCGTAATCCCGAAAAAGTTGCCTTCTTAGAGCAAGTGGGATTCTCGCAGGTGGTATTGGCGCGCGAGCTGGGCTTAAGCCAAATCCGTGAGGTTGCGGCTCATACCAATATGCAGATTGAGTTCTTTATCCACGGCGCCCTGTGTGTGGCCTACAGTGGATTATGTAACTTAAGCCATGCCTTTAGTAATCGCAGTGCTAACCGCGGTGAATGTTCGCAAATGTGTCGTTTGCCGGGCAATCTAAAGACTCGCCAAGGGGATGTGTTAGCACAAAACGAACACTTACTCTCATTAAAAGATAATAATCAAACCGATAACCTCGAAGCCCTGATAGATGCTGGCGTGCGTTCGTTCAAAATCGAGGGGCGTTTAAAAGATTTAAGTTATGTAAAAAACGTGACTGCTCATTATCGCCAAAAACTCGATGCCATTATGGCGCGTCGCCCTGAGTTTGTGGCTTCATCCCATGGCCGTACTGAGCATACTTTTACCCCAGATCCCGAAAAAACCTTTAATCGTGGCAGCACCGACTATTTTGTCCATGAGCGTAGCCAAGGGATTAAAGATTTTCGCTCGCCCAAATATATTGGCCAAGATGTGGGTAAAGTGGTCGCTCTTGGTAAGGATTTTATTCAAGTCAGTTCAACCCACGAATTTAATAACGGTGATGGGTTGGCTTACTTTCCACCCAATTATGCGATGGCAAAGCAGTCCGACGACAAGTTGCAAGGTTTACGGGTAAACCGCGCCGAAGGCCATAAGCTGCATGTGTTACAAGTTCCACGGGATTTACGTGTTGGTATGACTTTATACCGTAACCATAATCAGGCATTTGAAGCCTTGTTAGCGAAAGAGTCGGCCAAGCGAATTATCGGTGTAGATATGCGTTTAACCGATACCGCTATGGGCGTAGCGCTGACTTTAACCGATATCTACGGCCTCAGTGCTACGGTTGAGTTGGAAGTCGAAAAGACACCCGCCACCGACGCTGAAAAAACCTTGCAGACGATTCGTACACAATTATCGAAGCTTGGCAGTACCGATTTTACGGCGCGCCAGATCAGTATCGAAACCGCTCAGCCTTGGTTCCTGCCTGCTTCAACCCTTAACGGCCTGCGCCGTGATGCGGTAGCGGCATTAGAACTTGCCCGTGTTGAAGGTTACCAGCGCCCAAAACCTTGGAAATATAACCAAGATGCTGTGTATCCATTCAAACACTTAAGTTACTTAGGTAACGTGGCAAACGAAAAGGCGAAGGATTTTTATCAACGCCATGGCGTGATTGAAATTCAAGATACCTACGAGAAAAACGGCGTGACTGAAGACGTGCCTTTGATGGTGACTAAGCACTGCCTGAGATTTAACTTTAATCTTTGTCCTAAGGAAGTGCCGGGAATAAAGGCCGATCCTATGGTGCTCGAAATCGGTAACGATGTACTTAAGTTAGTATTTGATTGTCCTAAGTGCGAGATGCTGGTTGTCGGTGAAAACCGTCAGGTTCGCGGCCAAAAAGCGCTTTAATTAACGCCTTCATAGTAAGGGAGCATTGAGCATTAAATGCTCCCTTTTTTATTGTTTTTCAGCTGCTCAGCTTTCTCATTGTTGCCTATGGGTTACTGAAAGGATACTTTATTGAAAAATTTTAATAATAAAGGATGTCAGCATGGGACTATTAGATGGGTTGCTCGGAAATGCTTCTGAGGTGAATTTACAGGAGCTGGCCGAAGAGCTGCGCCCAATCATGGGGATTCAGGAAGAATTAAAGCTGGCCTATAAAGTGGTCCGTGATCTGTTTGTATTTACCAATAAGCGCTTGATCTTAATTGATAAGCAAGGGCTCACGGGCCAAAAAACCAGCTATCACTCCGTGCCCTATAAATCCATTACTCATTTTGAAGTGGAAACCACTGGTCATTTCGATATGGATGCCGAGCTTAGGATCTGGATCTCTGGCCAAAGTGATCCTCTGGTTAAAGAACTCAAACGCGGTACCGATGTCGTTGGGATCCAAAAGACCATAGCGACGTTCGCGCTTTAACAACTAAGGGGTTTGGAGAAGATACATGGATGTAAAAACATGGCGTTTTAATAAGCTATTATTTAGCTTTGGTTTTTTAGGGATAATATCAATTATCCCTTTTATTTCGAAACTACTCGAAACACATTCTATTCAGTTAGCAATTCCCGTTTTTCTATTGGTTTTACTAACGGTTATACAGTCATCGTTGATGTTAGTACTGATGATGTTTATCGGTTCTATATTCTCATCCAAAGTTGGCTTGCATGCCCCCGTTATTGCTGCTTATGCAGAGGGACAGAAGCCCTACAGTATTCTGAAGTCGCAGGTGATTCCAGCCGTGATAGGCGGAGTATTAGGGGGACTGTTTGTTTTGGGGTTTATGGTTGTTTTGGTTGGCTATCTACCTGAAGATTTTATTCGTGCAGGAGAGAAGTTCACCCCTCCTTGGTATTCGAAAGTTATCTATGGCGGGATAACTGAAGAGATATTAATTCGATGGGGATTAATGTCGTTCCTCACTTGGTGTTGCTATCGATTAACCCAAGCAAAAAACTCTGTGATTCAATCTCATAATTATCTATTCGCGATAGTGTTATCTGCTTTTCTGTTCGGAGTTGGTCACTTACCTGTTGCCTTTGCGCTTAGTTCTGAGGTTAATTTAGCCTTAGTTGTGTATATTATTTTTGGTAATGCTGGCTTTGGCTTGATCGCTGGCTACTTGTATTGGAAGCGAGGTTTAGAGTGCGCAATTGGTGCCCATATGATTGCACATCTAGTCATCCTTAGTTTTCTGTAAAACTAGTTAATTTAAACGAATGGTATTTGACCTTGTTGTCTGTTCTATCGGTTCACCACTCATAGTATAGGTTTCGGATAATTCGAGCTGGCCTTGTTTATCGTACTGATTGTGGATCCCCACCCAAAAGTGTTCTTGCCCCTGAAAAAGTAAGTTGCCTTCTTCGGCGATTTGACGATTCGGATGATAGCGTTTCATGGCATAGAGTTGGCTATCTGGGTCAAATTTTAAATGGTAGCTGAGGATAGGCGCCGAGGTTTGAGGCTCCTTCGCATCATTGGCCCGAGCCATTGCTTCGACAATGTTGCTGTCATCGCCGCAGGTTTCCGTTGCTACCGTCTGTTCCTGCTCGGTAGCATCAAAATAGTGGCGGGTTTCATTGAGCTTGCCATCGTCGCTGAGCCAGGCTTCGCGTTGTAACTGGCCTTGAGCTGTAAAAAGTTGCCAGTGGCCGACATCCTGATAATCGTTTTCTATCACTTTTACAAAGCCTGACTCGAGCAATTCGCCTTGTTTTGAAAAGGCTTTTGAGCTGAATAGGTTCTCGTCTAGGCGAGTGAGCAGCCAACGGATAGCCCCATCCTCATAGTATTCGATGCGAGTGTCAGGGTGACCCGTTTGATAATATTCCCGTTGATTATCCTCAAGATGGTAGCCGCAACGGGTGTTGGAGTGGCTCTCAAAGGATTCGAGAACACCTTGTTTGTTATAGGAGGAGCGTTCCTTAAGGTAACCTTGGCCATCGCGGACAACATATTCAGCAATCGTCTTGATGGTACCGTCTTCATAAAACCAGCGGGCCGTGCCATCGCGATTGCCTTGAGTGTGGGGCAAATACATTTGAATTTGCTGGTTTTCATAGTATTCGATAAAGGGCGCGATGGAGAGGTTACGCTGATATTGGCCCTCGGCTGACAATACGCCGCTTTCGTAATAACTGCGGAAAAGGCCTTCTCTTAAGCCCTTTTCAAGGTAGATCTCAAGGGAGAGTTGACCATTTTCATGGTACCAAGTAGCAAGACCCTGCTCATGGCCATTTTCAAAGGGGATGCATTGTTCAAGCTGTCCGTTCGAATACCATTTCTCGCTGTTACCATGGGCAACGCCATCAACAAAATTGAGTTGATTTGCCAGCAAGCCATTGGGGTGCCATTCCTGACGTAAACCGCAATTTAACCCCTGTGGATTGAGGCGTTCTCGCCAGGCGAGTTGGCCATCTTCGTAATAGGTTTCGAGGCTTTTGCCCGCTGCATCGAGATGGACTTCTTGTTTAAGATTGCCGTTGGTATGGTACCAAAGCTCTTTAACCAATTCCCCCATGTCATAGCTTAATTTGGCCTGCAGCGTGCCATCTTCATAGTAGATATGCTCGGTTCCATGGATTTTTCCCGCCTGCATGGGGCGTATCAGCCACAGGGCGCCTGATTCATAATAGCGAGTTAACTGATTGATATAATTATCTTCACTATCCTTTTCGGCGGTTTCTTTTATCTGACCATTGCTATAGTAGCGGGTTAGTAACATTCCTTCGGCGTGGCGCTCCTCGACTTGATTGATTTTGCCCTCATTGTCATACCAAGTCTGGCGCCCGAGCTGCTGTTCCTCAATAAAATGTCCTTCGAACTGCAATACACCTAAGGCATTGAATTGGCGAGTGATGCCGTTGCGCTCACCAAAGTAATTACAATCGACTGCCTGAGTGAGGTTGGGGGATTGGGTGACAATTCTGAGTAGATTCTGACCTTGCTCGGTCTCAATCTGGTGGAATGTCCGTTGCAGTTTGCCAGTGAGACTGCCGAAGTCCTGCATATCGCCTTGTACTCTGTACCCTGCATCGATATAAAAACGGCAGATCACTAATTCCTGCGGGTTTACCAGTGCCACTTGCCAACGGGCTTGGTTCGCATCAGCATCAGCATCAGCATCTTGCTCTAGGCTACAGGTCTTATCCTGACCGAGATAAAAATCTTGCACTGGGCCGTGTATCTCTATGCGGTCAAATTGGTTCTCGTGGAAGGTGCAGGATTCATGCTCTCGTTCCCAACCGAGCAGCTCGATCGTTTGCGGGCTGTCGAAGTAGTGGCGGGTAAACTCTTCGTGGGTGTCTGAATGAGTGGCTTGCGCCGGAGTCGCTTGAATGGCAAGACTAAAATAAGGTTTGAACGTACTGGATGGGAGTGGAGCGGGATTGGGAGAGGTTTGAAGAGGTATGTCTTGGTGGGCGCAGCTATTCTTTTTTGCATTAAATAACTTAGCTTTAAATGCGCGAAACAACGACATAGGTCAACTTCTCCATATCCATATGATACAACGATCTTTTTTGTCATCTCATAAGGCTCTTAGCCCTAAGAGCGCCTATGATAACGGTTTATACTTTGGTTTCTCAATAGATTATCTTGCTCTCGAGCCATGATAAGGATTCAAGATGCTACAAAATTTTTATCAGTCACTCCCCGATGATTTATCACTAGAAGTGTTCGAAACCCTTGCTTGCAATGGCAAGGTGAAGATTGAACGCATTATCTCGCAAGGTCATTCGACGCCGTCGGGGGAGTGGTACGATCAATCTCAATATGAGTGGGTCATGTTGCTCAAAGGAGAGGCGCAGCTCGAATTCGAAGATGCTCAGTTAGTTACCCTAAAACCAGGGGATTACCTCACCCTAGCGCCGCATCAAAAGCACAGAGTTGCGTCGACCAGTTCAGAGGATGAAACCCTATGGCTGGCCGTGTTTTACGATGCCGAATGATGCAGAGACGTTATATCTTAGCGGCTATTTGAGTTGCCATTGCCAGCTCGGCGTATTGAGTAAATCCTGCCCCACAATTTGGGTTTGCCCTAGATTTTTATCGAGTGCCAAGGTATTGCAATGCTCAAACTGACTCAAGGCATTAATCAAGCGGTTAGCGTGGGACACGACCCAAAGCTGACACCCCTCGGAAGCCTTGGCGATAAGCCGAGCCAAAGCGGGCAATAGATCGGGGTGCAGGCTGGTTTCGGGTTCGTTTAATACCATTAGCTCGGGTGGTCTTGGGGTAAGTAATGCGGCGATAAGCAGTAAATACCTCAGGGTACCGTCTGAGAGTTCACTGGCATGTAGTGGCCTTAACAAGCCCTGCTGGTGGAATTCGAGTTGGAGTATCCCGCCCGCTTGGGGCGTGATACGCACCTTGGCCCCCGGAAAAGCATCGGTTACCGCATGATCGAATGCCGCTTTATCGCCAATCTCAAAAATAGTTTGTATGGCAGAGGGGAGATCTCGACCGTCATGGTGCAATACGGGAGTGGCTGTCCCGAGCTGCGGACGACGCGCAGCGGCCTCTGCATCGGTTCGAAAATGATCGTAAAAGCGCCAGGCGCGAATGCTGTCCCTTAGCGTTAACACTTCAGGGCTACGCTCCGGATCGGCAAGTTCGGTAAAAATACTGTCACCACTTTGCAGATGAGCGCTCAAGGTGAGCCAACCTTGTCCCTCGGGGCTGCGACTCTTCACCATAGGACCGCGGCGCTCCACTAACACGCTGGCGGAGCGATATTTGGGGCCATTCCAAATCGCCTCGCGTTTGATTTGCGGATCTAAGCCAAATAGGGTGGTGGAGTCCGGTTTGGGGAGACCAAGTTCAATCAGATAACTAAAATCTTCGCCAGCGAACCCAAGTTTTAGACGTTTGGGCGTTTGCCTGACCGTCGCTTCAATTGGCGTATCTCCTGCTAACATGCCCTTGGTGAGATTCTCTGGTCCCGCCCAAAAACAGGAGTCTAAGCCGCCTTCCTGCGCTAACGCATTAACAACGCCACCCTGCGCCGTTTGAGCTAATAGCCGTAAGGCTTTGTATAAATTGGATTTGCCACTGCCGTTAGCGCCAGTCACTAGGTTTAGGCGTCCAAGGGGTAAGACTATCTCCCTCAAGGTACGATAGTTAGAGATGGCTAGGGTGGTCAGCATGACGGTCCATTTACTCGAGTGATTATTCGCAATTCAACCATGACGTTGTTAGTGCGCTTAGATGAGTACCTGATTGAGCACTCTTTGCCAGTTTCCGCCCATAAAGCGGTCGCGATCGGTCGACTTAAAGCGGGCCTTAGCTAACGCATCGTCGATACGGCTCATACGCTCGATATGGTTTAGCTCGGGAATGACCACATGTCTTGGCTCCGCATCAAAACCTAACACTTTTTTAGCCCTTAGGCTGTACCACCATTCCTGATATTCCTTCACGCCCTGGGCATTGTCGTTATTCAGGGCTAACAGATTTTCTTGGCCTCTGAGTGGATAATCATTGGCGATGGCGACACAACCGACCCCGCCGATACGGGCTACATATTCTAACTGGCGGATATAGTCATCAACGGTCGGGACGGCATTATTGGTGAGCCAAAAGCTCATCATAAAGACCCCGAATACGCCGCCTGAGTTGGCAATGGCGCGGATCACCTCATCGGGGCTACAACGGGCATGTTTGACAATACCACGCGCCGCGCCATGGCTTTGGACTATGGGCGCGCGGCTGAGTTTGGCAACATCTAATGCGGTTTGGGCACTTGAGTGGCTGACATCGACTAAGATATTGGCATGATTGAGTTTTTCAATCAGAGCACGGCCATGGGCGGTAAGAGGTTTATTGAGCCCGCCATTGGCATCGTTATCGAGGGCGCCGCCCGCAAAGGTATTGCCGTAATGGTGGGTGAGCTGCAGTGCTCGCAGACCTTGGCGGTGAAACTCATCGACGCGGGCCCATTGATTGGCCTCGCTGTCTTCTTCAACGCAATCCGCACCTTGGATTTGGAAGAAAACCGCAGTGCGATTGCTCTCCCTCGCCAATTGGATATCGCGTCCGGTTAAGCCTTGCAGGAGAATATCAGGATGTTCGCTGACACGTTTCGCGGCTTGCTGGATGCTTTCCATACAGGCTTTGTAAGTGCGTTTGTAGTTTAAGGTGCCGTCGGCTTGTTCAATGGTTTCGATGGCAGAGATATCACATAGAAAGGCATCGAGCCCAGATGCGGGGACATCGGCTAAATCATCGGGCAAAAAGGATAAACCATCGATATATAAGCGCCGAGAGCGCGGCGCAGCAAGGCTGGAGAAACTGGCAAAGGGACAAAGTAGCGTGGCGGCGCCAATCCCTTTTAACAGCGTTCGACGATCTTGATTAACAGCCTTCATGGGCGTGCGCTCTCCTTCAGATGAAGCTAATTTTTACTTCTTTATACCCTGTTAAGGCGTAGAAGTCTTTGATTAAATCCCTCTTTTACCGATTTAACCCGCAGATTGATTTAGGGTTTTACCGCATCAATCATTGCCTTGGCTAAGGCATGTAAGCCATTGGTGCGCGAGGGACTTAATTGGCCCTCAAGCCCTAATTGTTTGAAATAGGTGGAAGGGTCGAAGGCGAGTATCTCGTCGCTCTGTTTGCCGTGACAGGCGCTCAGCAGTAAACCGATTAACCCCTTCACTATGCGTGCATCGCTATCGGCTAGAAAATAATGCTTAGCGTCTCGCTCAATATGGTACAGCCAGGCATCGCTCTCGCAGCCTTTGACTTGGGCGGCCTCAAGGCGAAATTCATCCGCTAAACTCGGTAAGGTTTTACCTAATAACATGATTTGGCGATATCTTTCCTGCCAGTTTGGCGCTTGCTCAAAACGGGCTAACAGGCTTGATGAATCCTCAACGGAGTAATCAAACTCGGTGGCAGCGGGCATGATTGGCAATGTCATGGGGAAAATGTCCTCTTCTTAAGCATGTTGCCTGATGGCGCAATGATATTAACCCTTAGCGAGCGGATTAGAGCAGCAACTCTTTGACTGAGGCTAAGGCGGCAATAAAGCGGTCGATATCGGCTTTATTGGTGTAGATCCCAATCGATGCGCGGCAGCAGCCCTTCAGGTTAAGGCTTTGCATCAAGGGCATGGCGCAGTGATGGCCGCAGCGCACGGCAACGCCTTGTTGGTCTAATAAAATCCCCACATCTTGATGATGTTCATCACCCAGATTAAAGGCGACAGCACCGAGATTATCACTATGGGCAGCATAGAGATGCACATCTCCGAGGGCGCGCAGCTGCTGCTGTAAATACTGCAGTAGTTCTGCCTCATGGGCCTGAACCGCTGGCGTTAAGTGTTGTTGCAAAAAGCGGATAGCGGCGCCTAGGCCGATGACTTCACTGATGGGCGGGGTGCCTGCCTCTAAGCGATTAGGTAAACTGCCAAATTCTGTGCCATCGAAACTCACTCGTTTAATCATCTCGCCGCCCGTTAACAGCGGGGTGAGCGTATCTAACTTATCGAAGCGGCCATAAAGCACACCAATGCCAGTTGGACCATACATCTTATGGCCTGAAAACACATAAAAATCACAATCGATGGCGGCCATATCTAAGTTTAAGTGTGCAACCGCCTGTGCTCCATCGACTAAGGTGAGCGCCCCCTGCGCCTTGGCTTGCTGTACTAACTCGACAACAGGATTCACTGTGCCTAAGGCGTTCGACACATGGCAAAGGGCAACTACCTTTGGCTTGAGGGTGAGCAGTGCTTGATAGGCATGGCGATCGAGCCTGCCATCCTGATCGAGAGGAATAGGTTTAATGATGGCACCCGTGCGTTTTGCCAATTCTTGCCACGGCACTATGTTGGCGTGGTGGGCGGCGGTATCGATCAAAATCAGATCGCCCGCTGCTATCTGTGGCGTTAAGCCATAGGCAACTAGATTGATCGACTCAGTGGTGCCATGGGTGAAGATGATTTCTTCGCGGCGTTTAGCATTAATAAACCCTTGTAAGTCATCGCGAACCTTCTCGTAGCTAGAAGTCGCGCGCGCCGACAATTGGTGCGCCGCGCGGTGCACATTGGCATTGTCGTTCAGGTAATACTGCGCCATGGCATCTAACACGGATTGCGGCTTTTGGCTGGTGGCCGCAGTATCGAGATAACACAGGGGATAATCGCCCAACATTTGCGAGAGGGTAGGAAATTGCGCGCGGATTTGGTTATGGCTATCGGGCAATGCTGTGTCGGTCGAGGCTGAGTGTGTCATCTAGGGCTTTACGCAATAAAAAAGGCTTTGGGATCTTCGGTTATCTCCCTGCCGAATGCAAGTTTTCGCGGGCTAATTTCCCGTTATTGTTGCTGTGGTTACTGAGGTTGAAATACGCCAAAGATGAAGCGATTTAAGCTCTCTCCTTTGTGGTCAAACACCAAAGAAAATGGGAGGTTTTATGCTCAAGTGTTTCTATATAAGTTAGTTTTTTCTTGAGTTTAGCTTCAATTCTTCCGCTCTTGTTGAAAACTGCGACTATCCTAAATAAAGGATGAGCAGCGCTATTCATGGAGAGAGGTTTTATGGGCCGTTTTTTAAAAGATCTCAGCATCAAGCATAAGATGTTTGCCCTCGTTGGGATGATGCTAGTGTTGATGTTGCTGTTATCAGGCTTTAGTTTGCTGAAAATGAAGCGAGTGTCGGACGAAGTCCATGGTATTGCGACCGAGAATATTCCACTCGTTAGGCTGTCTACCGATGTGACGATTCAACAGCTTGAAAGCTCGATTATCCTCGAAAAGGCTTTTCGTGCCTCGGACATTAAAGTCTCTCCCGAACAAAGGTTGATAGATGGTTTTATTGCCGACGTGATAAAGCATAAAGAGTTGATAAATCATGAATTACAATCGACTCAAACCATGCTCAATGATGCGCTGAAATTATCTCAACCCGCTGAGCTGCGCGACAAAACCCTACAATTGAGTCAAGAGATTGCCAACATCATCCAAGGCTTTCGTCACTACGACGCCCAATTAGTGGCTGTGATAGCGGGAATTGAGCAAAAACAGGAGTCTGCCCTGTTAGCGCAGCGAGTTGATGCGCTAGAGAAAACGCAAAAAGAGTTCAATACCGAGTTAAGCCAATTTGCGCTGCAATTGGAGCAAATGACGAAGACAGCGGTATCTGTGACCGAAGAGGAAGAGATTAAGGCCGCCTACGGTATGATGATTATCTCCTCAATTGCGGTCGTTATCGGTTTATTTGTCGGACTGCTTTCTAGTCGTTACATAGTGCAATCCATCACCCAGCTGCGTAATGCGGCCTCCTTAATGCAATCGGGAAATTTTAGCCACGAACTTGCCGTCACCTCAAAGGACGAATTAGGTGAGTTGACCATAAGCATGAATCAAATGGCATTAACCTTAAGCAAAACCGTGGGGCAAGTGGTTGATCGTAGCGAAGAAATCGCTTCGATGGTCACAGAGCTTAATGCGGTGGCCGAAAACAATCGCGAGGCGATACTGAAACAGCAGGACAATACGGATCAGGTCGCCGCCTCTATGACACAAATGGCCGCGACGATTACCGAGGTGGCCTGCAGCGCCGAGACGGCATCCTTTTCGGCGGGACAGGCGGAAAACAGAGCGAAGGAGAGCTGTGGCGTTGTTGAGGCTAGCGAGAAAATCACTCAACAATTGGTCGTTAGCGCTCAACATTCGAGTCAACTTATTCAGCAATTACAGGCCAGTACGGGCAAGATCTTAAACTTTGTGTCGGTAGTGGATGCGATTGCCGGGCAAACGAATCTGTTGGCGTTAAATGCCTCGATTGAGGCGGCGCGGGCGGGCGATCAAGGCCGAGGATTTGCCGTGGTGGCCGATGAGGTGCGAGCATTAGCGACTCGTAGCCAAACGGCAACACAGGAAATCAGTGAGCTTATCCAAACCTTAGTGGTCGATGCTAAATCGGCTGTGAGTTCCTTTGAGGAAAATGAACGTCAAATCAGTGAGTCATCCGTACTGGTTAATCAAATTAAACAGAACTTATTTGAGATATTAGATGCATTGACGCAACTTTCGCAGGCGAACTCGCAGGTAGCGACCGCGAGTGAGGAGCAGGCGGTCACGGCGGAAGATATTAGCGAGCGCATTAATGCGATACGTGATTCGGGGGAGCTCGTTTTAAATAGTGCTTTCGAAACGGCTAAAGCCAGTGAGTCATTATCGCAACAGGCAAATTCGTTGCGGGAGGGGATGCAGCAGTTTAAGGTTCGAATCGTCTAGATTTAAGCGTGTGTGACATCCATAAAAAATGCCCAGCTTATAAAGTTGGGCATTTTTATGGAGCTTAACTCAAGGTATCACATTGCTTAAAACCACGGTTTTGCCATCATATTTAATGTGGTGATAAGTGTGGCAACTTGCTTACTTCACACCATTACCGCGATTATCTGGGCGATAGGATTACTTTTTCGGGGCATTAGCTGCGGAGTTTGTACTCTGTTGAACTCGTCCCTGTGGCTTGCCTTGGCGACGCAGCCCTTGGTTTGTCTTTTCGCTAGACCCTTCGTGATGGCGAGCCTCTTGACTGCGTTGCTGCGAGCCTGAATGAGACTGGCCTTTGGCTTTATGCTCACGATTGGCCTTATGTTCGCTATTACTTGAGTTAGCAGGGCCTTTACTACGTTGCGGATATTTATCCTGCGGTTTTGGCGAGCGGGCCTGTTCGGCTGTCGCAGGTGCATTCTTGTGCTCAGCGTTTTTTGCCGCTTGCGGACGCTTAGACTCGCCTTGGTGATTGCGTTGCTCTTGGTGCTGGTTGCGTTGACCTTGATGACTGCGCTGGCCTTGATTGTTACGCTGACTTGAGTTTGGCTGCGCGTTTTGGCCCTTTTGCTGTGCTAAGTCGCCATTGTCAGCTGTTTTAGGTGCCGGTGTTTTACGACCATCGCGGCCCGAACCGGCTCTTGGCGCGGGTTTACCTGCGCTGCGGTGCTTACGTTGACTCGCCACGGCTTTGATTTTGTTCTCTTTACCATGGGCATTTAGGGTCGATTCGGGAAGCGTATGGACAGGGCTGAAGCCTTCAACTTCCTGCCTTTCGAGCACGCGATTGATCAAACGCTCAATATCCCTGAGCAGCTTAGTTTCTTCGCTACTGACTAAGGATACGGCTTGGCCTAAGGCGCCAGCACGGCCGGTGCGGCCAATGCGGTGCACGTAATCTTCGGGCACATTGGGCAGATCGAAGTTCACCACTTGTGGTAATTGGTCGATATCGAGCCCGCGCGCCGCAATGTCGGTCGCCACGAGTACTCGTACTTCGCCACTCTTAAAGTCGGCTAAGGCTTTGGTGCGTGCGCCTTGGCTCTTGTTGCCGTGGATAGCGGCGGCGCTGATCTCGGCTTGAATAAGACTCTTAGCCAGTCTGTTGGCACCGTGCTTAGTGCGTGAAAACACTAGTACCTGCTGCCAGTCTTCCTGCTTGATGAGCTGAATAAGCAGCGCCGATTTTTGATTCTTATCGACGGGGCAAATCCATTGCTTGACCGTGTTTGCCGCGGCGTTGCGTGGCGTAACTGAAATTTCTACTGGTTGATTCACTAGGCCTTTGGCGAGCTCGCGGATTTCATCGGAGAAGGTCGCCGAAAACATCAGGTTTTGTCGTTTAGCGGGCAACATGGCGAGGATCTTTTTGATATCGCGAATAAAACCCATGTCGAGCATGCGATCCGCTTCATCCAGCACTAAAACTTCGAGTTGATTAAACTTCACCGCCTTTTGCTGCTCTAGATCTAATAATCGGCCTGGCGTTGCGACCAGTACATCTACCCCATGGCGTAGCTTTTGAATTTGGGGATTAATCGGCACGCCACCAAAGACAACCGCTGAGCGTAATGGCAGATATTTACCATAGGTTTCAACACTTTCGCTTACTTGAGCCGCTAACTCACGCGTGGGGGTGAGCACTAGGGCGCGGATTTGTCCTGCCTTCGCTTTATTGCCTTTAGAGAGTAATTCGAGCAACGGCAGGGTAAAGCCTGCGGTTTTTCCTGTCCCCGTTTGGGCCGCAGCCATCACGTCTTTACCCGTCAGTACGGCGGGAATCGCCTGTGCTTGAATGGGCGAGGGTGTGTCATAACCTTGTTCAGTCACGGCTTTTTGGATTGGAGCAGATAAACCTAGGGAGGAAAAACTCATTAATGGGTCTCTTGTGGCAGCAAAGGGTCGCAGCAGTAGTATGGCCGAATTGGCGGGCGTGCAGCTTACATGAAGAGGCGCTAGATCGCCATGTTTGAAAGTGGTTTGTTGTTTATCTGCCGCAAAAGCCGATTCAGGAGTGGCTAATTTATCGACCTATCAGTATCTTGTTCAGTATTTAGGGAAAGATCACGCTTGTGTTAATTTCATTGCTTCTAAGTAATTCAACTTGGGGTAAAATTAACAAACATCCTCAATAGGTTGCAAAGACATTAGCGTGACGTTGTCGTAAATCAGATTAGTAAAGATAACCGGGGATATTTCCCCTTGCAGCTTGAACTCTGCACCATTGAATTCTTAGGATGTGTCCTCTTAGGCATATTGACGCTCCATGGCAGGTGGATTATGACAGCAATACAGCATATTGAACGCCTCGCTCGTAGCCGAAGTGAACAGGCCGTGGCGGTTATTCGAAACGTGCAGCAGATGTCCAACATTCCCATGCAGGAGATGCAAGCGGCGCTGAAGCAATTGTTACACTGTGGCCGAGTCGCACTGCATTTTCATCCCGACAGAATCGATAGCCGCGGTATCACAGTGGCCGAAGGATTATTGCGTGATGGTCAATACCGCAGCCAATTCGAAACCCATATCTCCAACGGGCAGTTATCCCCCGAGTTAGGTGGGCCAAGGGATCATTGGGAAAATCAACTCTTTGGCGATGCTTACAAGGGGACTAAGTCTCGGCCTAAGTATGGTGCCTTGGATTTAGGCATGTGGCAGGATGGTCCAGCCCCACGTTTTGGCAGCTGTTATTTGCTAACCCACTCGCAGTTGCTCACGCGCTCGACCTTCACTTATTTAGATTCCTACCGTAACCCTAAGGAAAAGGGCACCTTATCCTGTTTTGATGATGTATTGGCGGCGCTGCTCACCGAGAGTTTTGAGCGCCACTATGCCTTGGGTAAAGTGGATTTTAAGCCGCTAAACGTGATCCAATATTTGGCGCATCAACTGAACTCCTCCCTGCTGTCGCGCTTTGAACGGCCGATGTCGACGAATCTCGACCATTATATTGAGGCGCAGATCCACGGTGATGTGTCCCTCGATGAAGATATTGCCATGTTGGTGGCAGATCCGAGTTTTAAAGGGACTGAAATCGGTGCCACCTTAAGCAAGCTCTGCGATCGCTATGATATCGAGCTGCAATACCATAATGGCTTTAGCCTGCACACGGCGCAGATCCCCAGTGATTTCCGTGGCCCGACTATGCCATCTTTGGCGAGTCGCATCGCTATCGATGAGCGTGTCGATGCCTATGCCATTGGCGTGGCGGCGCGGGATTTGTACCATTCGCCCCAACATTGGCGCCATCGGGGGAATCGCGCTCAGGTGGCACACGAACTCAAGCTGCTCTGGCATGTGTTAGTCAAATACGGCGCTCAGCAATAATTAAGGCCGATTGATTAAGCTGGCGGCGAGAATCAGCTCTGGGTTCCCGTACTTTGGGAATTTATTGATCTTTATCTCATTTTTGTGAATAGGCTAACAAAAGCTTTCGCTAAGGTTTCATCTACCTTGGATGCCTGCGATACTGCGTCCCTATCGAAACTTTTCAACACTTGCAAGCCCCTCGGGGGGATTCAGTGTTTAGCCTATTTCTACAACCTACTGCTTTGCTAGTTTCTGTTGGAGCACCATGGATAAGTCGTTAGAAAAGTCCCTTCTCGTTTGGCTCAAGTCGCAAAAAAAAGCCTGTGGCTGGTTTGTTAAGCTCTCCGTATGGTGTGGAATGTTAAGTGCTATTGCATTGATAGCACAGGCTTATCTGATAGCCACACTCCTCGATGGCGTCATTGTTGACAATGCCTTGCAGGCTTTTACTGAGGGAGGGAATAGCACGCCAATCCAGCCTGCTGTAGGTGCGAGCGATTATCTGCCACATTTTATGGCCCTGATTGGCTTAATGTTGCTGCGAGCCTTACTCGCCTATGGCCGCGAGCGCGCCAGTTTTGAAGCGGGTAAGCGCTTACGCCAACAGATCCGCGGTGCGGTAATGGATAAGTTAACTCGGCTAGGGCCTGCGTTTATTAAAGGTAAACCCGCAGGCAGTTGGGCGAGCATAGTCTTGGAGCAAGTGGAAGATTTACAAGATTTTTATGCCCGTTATCTACCGCAAATGACCCTTGCTGGCGTGATCCCTTTATTGATCCTCATCGCCGTGTTTCCCATCAACTGGGCGGCGGGGCTGATTTTGCTGTTAACCGCGCCACTTATCCCGCTGTTTATGATCCTTGTCGGTATGGGCGCGGCCGATGCCAACCGTAAAAACTTCAATGCCTTAGCCAGATTAAGTGGCCACTTTATGGATAGATTAAAAGGGCTGGCGACCTTAAAACTGTTCCATAGGGGGGATGCTGAACTTAAGGTTATCGAAAAAGCCTCGGAGGAGTTCCGTAGCCGTACTATGTCAGTGCTGCGCATGGCCTTTTTAAGTTCGGCGGTACTGGAGTTTTTTGCCGCGGTATCGATTGCCGTATTAGCGGTTTACTTTGGTTTCAGTTATTTAGGTCACCTCGATTTTGGCTACTATGGCGCGCACGCTCAACTTGGGCCTAATGCGAATGAAGGCTTACCTTTTAGCCTGTTTGTCGGCTTATTTATCTTAATCTTGGCGCCTGAGTTTTATCAGCCCCTAAGGGATATGGGCACTCACTACCATGCTAAAGCGCAGGCGATTGGCGCAGCCCAAGCATTGATGACACTGCTGGAGCATCCTGAGCCCGAGTCGAGTTCTGAGCCAAAGTCGGGTTCTGCGCAGGACAAGCTAGGGCTGCAAACGCGACTCGATAAGCTGACTCACCTTAGCGTAAAAGATCTAGAAGTCTATAGTACCGATGGCAGCCGTTTACTCGGCCCCATCAGTTTTGAGTTGAAGCAGGGCGAACACTTGGCTCTGGTTGGCCCAAGCGGTGCCGGTAAAACAAGTTTACTCAATGCCTTATTAGGATTTTTACCCTATAAAGGCAAGCTGCTAATCGATGGGGTTGAGCTCGCAAGCCTCGACCTTGCCCATTGGCGACAGCAGTTAGCATGGCTTGGGCAGGAGCCGCAGTTATTCCATGGCACAGTGCGGGAAAACGTCGCCTTAGCCAATCCCGAAATGACGGATGAGCAGGTTTGGCAATTGCTGGAGCAGGCCAATATCCATGAGTTTGTCCGCGCGCAACCCCTTGGGTTAGCCACGCCGATAGGCGAGCAGTCATCGACCTTATCGGTTGGGCAGGCGCAACGTATTGCGCTCGCGCGGGCATTGGGGCAGGCGGCGCAGGTCTTTATTCTCGATGAACCGACGGCGAGTTTAGACAGTGTCAGCGAACAACTCGTTAGCCGCACCTTAAAAGCGGCGATGGCGGGCAAGATGGGCATTATGGTGACCCACAGGGTCGATCAGCTGGATCATATGTCGTCCATCCTGGTGCTCGATAAGGGCAAGATAGTCCAGCGGGGGGATTTTGCGACGCTGTCTACTGAGGTGGGGTTATTCCAAACCATGTTGCATGAAAATACTGAATCAGTAGCCGATATTGGGCTTGAACCGTCAATGCCTGATACCCACAGCGATATCGCGTTAGGGACAATCGAAGGAGCCGCACAATGAAAATACTCCTTCCCTTTATTCGGTTGTTCTCCCACCAATGGCTAATGATGGTCGTTGGGCTAGTGCTCACTCTGACCACACTTATGGCGGGGATTGGTTTATTGTCGCTGTCGGGCTGGTTTTTATCGGCGACAGCGGTGGCGGGATTAACGGTTATCGGCTCCCAATCCTTTAACTTTTTTACTCCCGCAGGTGGCGTGCGTTTTCTTTCTATCGCGCGAACGGCCAGCCGTTACGGTGAGCGCCTCGCGACCCATGAGGCGACCTTTAAATTACTGACGGAACTCAGAGTTTGGGCGTGGCGAAAACTCTTCCCACTCAGCGCTAAAAATCTGCAGGGGTTGCGCCGTGCGGATATGCTCAACCGCCTCGTGGCGGATATAGACACGCTCGACCATCTGTATTTACGATTGTTGACGCCGATGGCGGCTTCCTTACTGATGACGGCGTTGTTATATCTGTTCCTCGCATGGTTTGATGCCAAGCTGGCCCTAAGTTTATGCCTGTTTTTAGTGGTGGTTTGGCTGCTGCTACCACTGCTGTTTTATCGGCTTGGGCACGAGCCAAGTCGCAATATGCTGGAGACCAAACGCCAATATCGGGTGCAGTTGCTTGAGATGCTGCAGGGCCAAGCAGAACTGAGTTTATTTGGTGCAAACGCCAGATACAGGCACAAGCTTGACGAGGCCGAGCAGGCGTTATTTACCAGCCAAGGGGCGATGGCAAATATCACCGCCTTGAGCCAAGCCATGCTGATCCTCGCGACGGGCTCGGCGCTCATCATGATGCTATTTTTAGCCGCCAATGGCGTGGGTGATGCCGTGCCTCCCGGCCCCATGTTCGCCTTGATGGTGTTTGCCACCATGGCCTGCGTCGAAATGATGATGCCAATCGCGGGCGCTTTCCAACATTTGTCGGGCTGTGTGCTGGCGGCGACCCGAATCCACGAAATCACCGAGCAAGAAAGCGATATTCGTTTTAACGAAGATTCAACGCTTAGCGCGACATCGGGCGGGCTGCAGATGACGGATATCCACTTTGGCTATCACGGCAATCAGAGCGTACTGCAGGGCTTATCCTTAACGGTACAGCCTGGGCAAAAGGTGGCGTTATTGGGCGCCACGGGCTGCGGCAAATCCAGTTTATTGTCCTTAATCACCCGGGAATGGCAGGCGCAGCGTGGCCAAATTTGCCTCGATGGTCAGCCGCTGACGGACTATAGCGAGGCCGCCTTAAGATCGGCGATGACTGTGGTAAGCCAGCGGATTTACCTGTACGCGGGCACGCTGCGGGAGAACCTTGCTATCGCTTTGCCTGTGCCAGAAGGGCAAAAACGCACCGCCAATGATGAGCGTTTTATCCAAGTCTTACAGCAGGTAGGTCTAGGCGAGTTGCTCAAAGGCGATAAGCCACTAGATATGTGGATTGGCGAGGGTGGCCGGCAGTTATCGGGCGGCGAGCAGCGCCGTATCGGCGTGGCGAGGGCACTGCTACGTGATGCGCCTTTGTTATTGTTAGATGAGCCAACCGAGGGCTTAGATAAGCGCACCGAGCGGGAAATCTTAAGTTTACTATTTGAATTTGCAAAGGATAAAACCTTGCTAATGATCAGCCACAGATTAACGGCGATGGCCAAGATGGACCAAATTCACCTCCTCGCCGAGGGGCAAATTGTGGCATCGGGCGATCATCAGCAGTTACTGCAAACTTGTCCCGCCTATCAGGCGCTCTATCGTCGCTTAGCTTGAGTCAGGATGTCGATTGGGTGAGAAATATGTGCAGCAGGAGTAAAGCCGTTAGATGAATAACCCTATGCAAGCAGATCCAGCACCAAAAGAATTAGCCCCGCAAATTAACGCCCATTTTAACGGCAAGTTTGAGGTAGAGCTTAAGTATCGACTCACAGACCGCGAGGCTTTTTGGGCGCGCTTAAGCGCTAAATCACCCGAGGTGATGCTCGAGGATAATCTTGAGCATGACTGCTATTTTGATTCACCTATAGCCTCCTTAGCGGCTGAGCATAAAAGCCTGTGTATTCGCGAGATGCAGCCCTCCGGCATCATGCTGTGGATTGTGAAAGGGCCCGAGAAAGACCGCTGTGAGGCGGTCAATATTACGGATGCCAACAAAGCCAAAAGTATGCTACGGACTTTAGGGTATCAATGTGTGCTTGAGATTAAAAAACGCCGCAGCGTGTATTTTCTTGGGGAATTTCATTTAACGCTTGATTGGCTCGAAGGCTTAGGTGACTTTGCCGAGCTTGCAATCATGACTAATGATGAAGCTAAGCTGCCAATCTATGAAGCACAGCTCCTCGCCTTAGCAGCAGAACTTGGGCTGGAGGAATCACAACGGGAATTCTTATCTTACAGGCAGTTACAGATCCGTCATTCCGCACCTAATTTTCGATTTAAAAAACTTGACGGCGATCGGTCATTCTGATCTATTACTCTCTTTTGCAGGTAATTCATCATGGCCGCTCCCGCTATCTCTATCCGTAACCTCGACCACCTTGGTTTGGTCGCTGCACTTTGCCAAGAACTCGGCATTGCTCGCATGATTGATGCGGTGCTACCCAAAACGCCGCCCTACAAAGTCTCACATGGTGAAGCGTTGGTGGCGATGATACTGAACGGTCTTGGCTTTCATAGTTCGACCTTGCACATGTTCCCGCAATTCTTTGCCAACAAGCCTGTAGAACGCCTGATTGGCCCGGGGATCTGTGCCGATGACCTCAATGATGATGTGCTCGGCCGCTGCCTTGATGCCCTCTTTGAGGCCGATGTCAGCACGCTTTATCAGGTGATGGCGGAGCAGGTCGTTGAACGATTGGGGCTCAAAAGTACTGCAGTACACCTCGATATCACCAGCTTCCACGTCGATGGCGCCTATGACCAAGCCGATGGCGAGCAGCTCGGTAAGTTGCAATTGGTACGGGGCTATAGCCGCGACCATCGGCCAGAGCTAAACCAGGTTATCCTGGAGCTTATCTGTGAAAATCAGGCCGGCCTGCCCATCTACATGCAAGCCTTGAGTGGTAATATTAATGATACCAAGGCCTTTGCCCAGACGGTACGGCGCCACTTGAGCAGTCTCAAGGCCGCGCAGGAGAGTCGTTATCTGGTCGGCGATGCGGCGCTGTATTGCGCCGACACCTTGCAACTACTGGCACAACAGCAACAGTTGTTCGTGACTCGTGTGCCTGTCACCCTCAATGAAGCCAAGCGAGCCGTGGCAACCATTGGCACCCAGTCGCTGGTTGCGCTGGGCAATGGCTATCATGGCTGTTGGCAAAGCGCCAATTATGCCGACGTCGCGCAGCGTTGGTTGCTGGTGCGCAGCGAACAGGCCAGCCACCGTGAGCAGCAAACATTAGCCAAAAACCTACTGAAAGACAGCACGCGTGAACTGAAAGCCTTCAACAAATTATGTGCCCAGCGTTTTGCCTGCGAGACCGATGCGCAGGCTGAATTAGCCCGTTTTGCTGTCAGCTTAAATCTGCTGCAACTAGAAGCAGAAGTCGTGAGTGAACCTATCTATGCAGGGCGCGGAAGGCCCCAAAAGGGTGAAATGCCGGTGAACTACCAATTTCACATCAAGGGGTTAGCCGCAAGTAGCTTGGCGCGGGTGGCTGAGGCGCGCAACCAGACAGGGGTGTTCATCCTCGCGACCAATGATCACAGTGAAACGCTCACCATGGCTGAGCTGTTGGCTACCTATAAAGCCCAGCAGAATGTCGAGCGTGGTTTTAGGTTTCTGAAAAGTCCCGAATTTTTAACCTCCTCGTTATATCTTAAAAAACCGGAACGTATCGAAGCGTTGCTGATGGTGATGACCTGTAGCCTGATGATTTATGCGGCGCTGGAGCACCGGATCCGGCAGGGCTTAGTAGAGCAGAACCGGAGTGTGGCGGACATGAAAAAGAAACCCACGCAAAAACCGACTGCGCGGTGGATTTTTTTACGCTTTGGCGGGGTGCACGAGTACCAGTTGGGAGAGGCGCCACCTCAAGTCACAGGACTCACAGTGGACCAGCAGATCATTCTCGACGTGTTAGGCGAACGGTATCGGCAAATTTATTCCTAAATCAGGTGCGGAAAGTCGGACAGATGGCTATACAAGGATAAGCGAGGCATCCCAAGTCCATTTGGGGATGGATCGATACAAGGCGCAGCGGCTTATCTTCCTAAGCGCTGCGAAAAGGCTAAGTAACGTTTGACCTCTTCTTCGGGGAATCGCAATTCTTCACCGTCTTTCACGCTGCTGAGCAGGTTTTCCCGTGCATAGCGTTTAATCGTTGCCGGGCTCTTATCCAGCAACTTGCATACTTCATCCACAGTTAACAGATTATCACTCATGGCTCACTCCCACTTATTGATTGGTGATTAACCCAATGAGTATAGAACAAGAATCAGACTGCGCTTTGGCGGGCGCAGTCTGGGGTTGGCTGGCGACTACTTGGCTTGGCGCTGGGCTTCTCGCGCTTGATATTCGCTGCCCAAATGTGCCTTGGCGGCGGTAATAGCCATCACGGCGCGGGATTTAAATTCGCGGCGATATAGGGTGACCACCACAAATAGGCTGGCCAAAATAAACAGTATCGGGTGCACAAACCAGCAGAGCACGGCCATCGAAAAGTAGTAAGCCCGCAGGCCATAGTTATAGGAATGGGCGGCTTGATCTTGCACTGTCGCCATTTGCCGAGCGTAGGCTTTGAGGTTGTCGTTGGCGCCTTCGCTATCCATGGGGCCTGCGCCAATCATCACGTTTACAAAGCCGTATTGGCGCATCGACCAGGTAAATTGGAAAAACGCCATCACGAAGATTACTACTAATAGCGCCAGCTTAACTTGAACTAAAGAGTGGTTCGGCGGCGTAGCATAGGGAATAGTGGCGATCACGGCTTCGAGGCGTTCAACCTGTGCAAATAAGGTTAATACCCCCGCCAGTACGAACAGTGTGGTCGAAGCAAAAAAGGCAATATTACGCTCAAGGTTAGCTAATAACGCCGCATCGCCTACCCGCACGCCTCGAGTCATCAGCTCGAGCATCCAGTAGATCCTGTGCTTATGCAGGCCACGGGCAATACAGTCGGTATCCTTCGCCTTACGTCGGGCAAAAGCGGTATAGCCAGCCCAAGAAACGATAAACCACGTTAATGCAGAAATATCTAATAGCGAGAATGTCATAGTTGCCTTGAGAAAGTGACTTTGAGAAAGTAAAAAATCGGTTGATTGAATGGCGATTATGAAGGTTTTTATCTCTTAGGCGCAATCCCCTCATATCGCTTTCAAATCTCGCCTATTCACAATTTGAAGCCGCTCACATTGGTAGTTTTGAAGTCCTGTTTTAGAGCTGGTTCATTTGGGAGGAATAGGCTTAAAAGTTCATGCTAAAGGTGTTGTTCACACAATAACTTAAAACGTAACTATAGAGTGAATGGCGGTTTGTTAAATTTTATCTCCCTAAGAGGAAGTTATGATTGGCATCTGGCCAAAATTAGGAGTGAGGCCAATCATGGTAATGACTCACCGACACGCAGCGAGTCCATCCGTGGATGCTCGACCGCCCCGTCCATGGGGCGGACGGTCGTCTCGCACATTACCATGGTTTGCCTTTTGAAATCAGCGTAATCTGCTGATCCAAAAGACGAGCTTTACCATGCCGTGAATGGTCAATTTATGGCAATGCTCAATTACCCTAACCATTCATAAACCCGAAAGTGAGTTATCAATAACTGGACATTTAAAATGGGTGGCACAATCAATTTAGAAAATAATTAATTTTTAAGCTTTTTATAGCAGTCAGTATAAGTTTAAACTCTGAATTAATGACCTACAATGGAGTTAAAAATGGTAAAACATAGCAATAAAAGCTCAAAAGATGACAACGATAATAAAGCTAAGTCTGATAGTTCATATGGTAGGCTGATTTATACAAATGATAGCGTATTGCAAAGAGAACCATCAGGACAAAGAGGCGGGGTAGATATTACTCAACGAACTACGACGCCACCTGAACCCGGAGCGGGAAAAAACACCGGAAAGTAATAAAAAGGTGAATTTATGGTAAGTAAAAGATGGGACATACTGTGGAATACTAGACTTGGTGTTCGTTACCACATGCACTTACAGAACTTTTACTCAAAGGCTGGAAAATTTATAACTGTGTTTTCCCTTGTAACAAGCTCTGCAGCTTTTGTAACGATTTATCAGAACAATACTACATGTGCAAAAGTTTTGGCATGTCTTGTTACTTTAGCTCAGATCCTAGATTTAGTTGTTGATACTAAAGGGAGGTCATTATTTCACGCCTCACTTAGACAGAAATATCTGTACTTAGAGTCAGACATAATTGCTAAGGAAGAACACAGTGAAGATGAATTAACAACCTTTCAACAACGTAGAATCAGTATTGAAATGGAAGAACCACCGATTATGAATTCAGTAATTGATTTATGCCATAACGAATTAGTCAAAGTTCACAATTGCGGTGACGATAAATTAGAAAAAATGGATGCCTGGCCTTCTATAAAGGCTTGGTTCTTCAGTTAGTGAGAGTTATCGAGAATTTATCGAAAAGCTGATTGATTGACACATCCATTTTTTAATTTTGCAACGAAAAGACAAAATTGAGGCATGTTCAAGCTAACAGGATACTCAATGGTTAGCAGGATTAAGCGCCGACATGGAAGTGACCGTCCGTGACATGGATGTCACGGTCGAGCATACAAGGATGTACTTGCTGCGTGTCACTGAAATGACGGTGCTTAATCATTGATTAGATAAGTTTATCGATGCATGTATGTAAGCAAAAACGGGGTGTAACTCTTTTAGGATTAGCTACCGACACCAAGACAACGGAAGTTTATGGTCGAGCCACTGATTCCTATGATCATTTCTCTCATTGAATATAGGTATACACATTCATTAGCCCATAAAAAAGCCAGACTGAGTCTGGCTTTCGTTTATCAATAAGTCGTTAGGACTTAGGCGTCGCTATCACCCAGTGACAACAGGGTCGCATTACCACCGATAGCGGTGATGTTGTTAGTGCGTGTCTTTTCAGTCACGAAGCGAGTTAAGTAGTGTGGACCACCGGCTTTTGGACCTGTGCCTGACAGACCTTGGCCGCCGAAAGGCTGTACGCCAACGACTGCGCCGATTTGGTTACGGTTGATGTACACGTTACCTACGTTAACCTTGTCAGCTACTTCGAGGGCATGGCCTTCGTTACGGCTGTGGATACCTAAGGTTAAGCCAAAGCCTGTGCTGTTGATTTCATCGATCACATGGGCAAGTTCAGATGCCTTGTAACGGATTACGTGCAGGATTGGACCAAAGTGTTCTTTTTCAAGCACTTTGATTGAGTCGATTTCAACGGCAGTTGGCGACACAAAGTGACCGTTTTCAGTGCCCGCTGGCAGGGACATTTGCTTGATAAGCTTGCCCACTTGCTTGATGTGGTCGATATGGGCGTCAAGGTTCGCCTTCGCGGTCGCATCGATAACTGGGCCTACGTCGGTTTTCACTGAACTTGGGTTGCCAATCACTAACTCATCCATCGCACCTTGGAGTACGTCGATAACGCGGTCAGCAATATCTTCCTGTAGGAAGAGTACACGCAGCGCCGAGCAGCGTTGACCCGCGCTGGTGAAGGATGAAGATACTACATCGTTAACCACTTGTTCTGGCTGAGAAGTAGAGTCAACCACCATAGCGTTTTGACCACCAGTTTCGGCGATTAATGGAATAATTGCGCCTTCACGGTTGGCCAGTGTGCGGTTGATGAGTTTGGCTGTGCCCGTTGAACCGGTAAAACATACGCCGCCGATGCGCTCATCTGCCGTCAGTGCGTTACCTACGGTAGCGCCTGTGCCTGGTAGATATTGCAGCACGTCCGTTGGAATACCCGCTTGGTGTGCGAGCTGCACTGCACGGTAACCAATGATAGAGGTTTGCTCTGCAGGTTTAGCTACTACAGTGTTACCCGCAGCGAGGGCTGCTGATACTTGGCCTAGGAAGATAGCCAATGGGAAGTTCCATGGGCTGATACAGACGAACACACCGCGACCTTGGAGGAAGAGTTCGTTTAATTCACCCGTTGGGCCAGGGAGCAGTTCAGGTTTTGACATCAGCTTCTTAGCTTGCACCGCGTAGTAGCGGCAGAAGTCTACGGCTTCACGCACTTCATCGATACCGTCTTGAATGCTCTTGCCCGCTTCACGGGTACACAGAGCAATCAGTTCTTCGCGGTTTTCTTCTAACAGGTCCGCAAGCTTTTGCAGGGCTGAGGCGCGTACTTCAACCGGAGTACGAGTCCAAGTTGCAAACGCCGCATCGGCAGAGGCCACAGCTTGTTCGATAGCCGCTTTGTCAGCAAAGGCCACTTGACCCACAGTTTGGGTGGTATCGAATGGGCTCACCACGGTTTTGTGCTCGCCAGTTAAGGTTTGGCCATTAACCAGAGGGCCCGCTTGCCACTGCGTCGATTTGAATTTGTCTAAGGCCGCGAAGAATGGCTCTGCTTCTGAAATGATGTTCATATTGAGTCCCTTGGAATTTTTGCGATCGCTACCGAAGATGTCGGTAGGTAAAACGATTTTGTTGTTAGCCAGGGTTTTGTAGCCTGTCAGGGTTTTCAGTGGGTGAACCACTAAAGACTCGATAGGGGTTTTAGGATCGACCAGCTTGTGTACGAACGAGGTGTTCGCACCGTTTTCCAGTAGGCGACGCACTAAGTAGGGCAGTAGATCTTTATGGGCACCGATTGGGGCGTAGATACGTACCGCTTTCGCGCCAGCTTCCGACAGAATAGTGTCGTACAGCTCTTGTCCCATGCCGTGTAGGCGTTGGAACTCGTGGTTACGATCGCCCGCCATATCTGAAATCGCGGCAACGGTTTGCGCGTTGTGGCTGGCAAATTGGGGGTAAATCGCGCCGCGGGTGGCGTCAGATAACAGGTAACGCGCACAGGCTAAGTAAGATACGTCGGTACCTGCTTTGCGGGTGTAGAGTGGGTATGCGGCTTCGCCAGCTTGTTGTGCCCATTTCAGCTCACTATCCCAGTAAGCGCCTTTCACTAAGCGAACCGGAATTTCGTCGCCTTGCTCTTTCGCTAGACGGGTTAACCATACCAGTACAGGCAGGGCGCGCTTAGAGTAAGCTTGCACTACGATACCGAGTAAGCCCCAACCCTTAGTGGCGTCAGCGTTAAACAGCTTTTGGAACAGTTTTAATGACAGTTCGAGGCGGTCAACTTCTTCGGCGTCGATAGAAATACCGATATTTAAGCCACGGGCTAACTTAATCAGGCGAATAACTGTGTCATACAGCTCGGTCAGTACACGGTCTTCGTTAGCGACTTCGTAACGTGGGTGCAGTGCCGACAGCTTGATCGAAATGGTTGGGCGTGGAGATTCGTTTTCGTTATAGCTTTGCGCGCCTAACTCGGTAATCGCATTGGCATAATCGTTAAAGTATTTTTCGGCATCCTTACGCGTCAGCGCGGCTTCACCCAGCATATCGTAGGAGTGGGTATAACCTAATTTACGCTTGTCTTCACTGTTCTTGAGCGCTTCTTTCATGGTGCGACCGAGAACGAACTGCTTACCCATGATCTTCATCGCCGCCATCATGGCTTGGCGGATCACAGGCTCACCTAAACGGTTTACTAAACGGCTTAACAGGTTGCTTGGCGTACCATCGATTTTTTTATCGAGTTTGACGATTTTGCCAGTGAGCATTAAGCCCCAAGTGGAGGCGTTAACCAGTACCGAATCGCTCTTGCTTAAGTGTTCATCCCATTTTGCGCCTGAGAGTTTATCTTCAATCAAGGCGTCGGCGGTGGCCGCATCGGGAATACGCAGCAGGGCTTCGGCTAAACACATCAGGATAATCCCTTCCTGTGTTTCTAAGCTGTATTGCTGCAGGAAGGCGTCGATGCCAACCATTAAACCTTTCTTATCGAATTGACGAACTTTGTTGACCAGTTCGTGGGCACGACGAGTGACGCGCTCGATGGCTTCATCACTGGAGGGCACTAGTTTGATTAGCTCTGACAAGTATTGTTCTTCATCGACAATGTAGTTGTCGGTGACGGCTTTGAACAGTTCGTCGAGATTGGCAGAATCGTAGCGGCCTGCCAGCACTTCACTCGCTTTGAACATAGTAATCGCTTCCATCTTGGCCAGTTGTTTTCGGCTCTATTGTTGAAACAAAAATGGGGGGCGCGAAACGCATTTGATATTTTGTATACAATATGAAGCTTTGCGCGCGCAGATTATACAACCAAAATGTGACGGACAACACTATAGCGTGAAAGAATGTGAAGATTGTTTGATTAGCTTGTTACGCGCCAGATGTAACGCTCAATTGACAAAAAAGCCAGTGTTTGAAAACACTGGCTTTTGATTTTACTTTCAGGTGATTCGCGTAAAAATTTACATCCAACGCTTTTTATTGCGGCGCTGTGGTCTCGGCAGATACACCAAAATCACCCCCACCACTAAACCGGCCGCTGCTATCAAACCACCTTCACGCCATAGGGCAAATTGTGCTTCCTGAGCGCTGCGATCCACGGCCACTTTCAAACTGTCACGCTCTTGAGTGGTTTTGTTAAGCATAGCTTCGGCTTCGGTCAGCTTGGCTTTAAGTTCGGCCACTTCATCGGCGTGGTTATCGGTTGAGCTCATCACTTCGTCCAGTTTTGCCTTGGCTTCAGCCAGTTCACTGGTGAGTGACGATACTTGCTCGCGAAAACTGGTGGTAGAACTAATCATGTTAGTTGGTACCCAACCTTCGCGACCCTTGTGGTCGACAATTTTGGAGTAATCGCCTTGGGTTTCGCCCAATAAGGTAATAGGTTGTCCCGCTTCAATCGAGCCTAAGATACGGTAGTCTGTACTCGGACCATTGAGAATATAAAGAAACACGTTGTCCGAGATATAACGGGGTTGGCCTTCGGCCAGCAGGTTGGGGGAGAGTAACATCATTCCCACCAGAGTCAGCATTCTTAACACTTTTGTATTCTCATCAACGAAATAGTGACCACATGCTAGGGATTTGAGGCCTGCAATGCAAGAGGGAAGTCATAGACTTCCCTCAACTTTGCCGCATCCATGCTAGCGATTCCTGTGTGTTTTGTGCGTTTCTACGGCAGGCTTGCCATAGTCACCTTGGGCTTCTTAGTTAAAGATACCTTTAATCATAAAGAAGAAGATGATCGACAGACCCGCACCCGCAGGTAAGGTTACCACCCAAGACACAACAATATTACGTACTACACCGATATTGATTGCAGCAATACCACGGGCCATACCCACACCTAATACCGCACCCACTAAGGTTTGTGTAGTTGAGATAGGTAAACCAGTACCAGAGGCAATAACTACGGTTGATGCTGCAGCTAATTCGGCAGCAAAACCACGGCTTGGGGTTAAGTGAGTGATGTTTTTACCAATGGTTTGCATCACGCGCTTACCGAAGATTGCCAGACCCATCACGATACCAACGGCACCTAAAGGCAGGATCCACCAAACTAACGCAGACTTAGACGCAATTTGACCGCCACTGTTTACCACAGACACAACCGCCGCTAATGGGCCAATCGCGTTAGCTACGTCGTTTGAACCGTGGGCGAACGCCATACAACAGGCGGTGAGTACCATCAGGATAGCAAACACTTTTTCAACGTTAGCGTACATGGTTTTGTGGGTGGCTTTCTCATCCATTTTTAAACGAGAAATTACCACTTTACCCACGATACCCACGATCAGCGCAATCACACCGGCTAACAAGTACGCTTCGGCACCTTTTAAGTGAATACCAACGTGTGATAGACCCTTAAGGATGGTGACTAACGACATGATAAAGCCCGCAAATGCCATGTAGAAAGGCACATAGCGTTTCGCGTTAGCGAGTGGGTTATCTGTGTTGAAAATCAGTTTTTGCGTGCTTTGGAACAGAATGAAAGCCATAAAGCCAGAGATTGCAGGGGTGATGACCCAAGAGCCAACGATACCACCTACTTTTTCCCAAGCGACTGAATCAGTGCCAACACCCACAGCCGCGAAGCCGATAATCGCACCCACGATTGAGTGAGTGGTCGATACTGGCCAGCCTAAGGCTGATGCGACAACTAACCAAATCCCTGCGGCTAACAGCGAGCCAATCATGCCGTATACCAGCAATTCAGGGGTTTGGGTAAAGTAACTTGAATCAATAATACCGTTACGGATCGTACTGGTTACTTCGCCGCCGGCTAAGTAAGCACCAGCAAATTCGAAGATCATTGCGATAATAATCGCTTGTTTAATAGTAATAGCGTTGGAACCCACAGAGGTTCCCATTGCATTGGCCACGTCGTTCGCACCAATACCCCACGCCATTAGAAAACCAAACGCGGCCGCAATGGCAATAAGCCACGGCCCATTAGTGGCTAAGACGTTAGCCACCTCCATACCTGCATCAACCATATTGATACCTTGATAACCTTATTTATTAAACGCGAGCCAGCATAAGCTCAAGACGCGAACCGACTCGTTCGGCAAGATCTGCAAGACCGCCGACCCATTCAATCGTTTTATAGAGGAACATCACATCGACAGGATTCAATTCTGATTCCAATGCAAATAGTTGACGACGTAATTGAATTTGTAGATCGTCAGTATCTTCTTCGATGATATCGAGTTCGTTGATCATTTTAGCCACTAAGTCGACTTCACGACCGCGGAAACCTGCTTCAAGCAAATCTTCGAGTTCGTTAATGACTTGTTTTGCAAGACCTACTGCGTCGATACAACGTTGTAGATACGCAATAAAGGGCACTTGCATGACCTGAGGGATTAATAATTGACGGCCGATAACACGACCAGAGATATCTTTTGCTTTGTTAGCGATTTTGTCTTGTTGAGTCAGTAGTTCCAATAGATCTGTACGCTCAACTGGCATAAACAAACCGCTTGGCAGAGTGAGGCGAATTTCACGCTTGAGTGAGTCACCTTGCTTTTCCGCTAAACTGATTTGCTTGCGTAGTTGAACTGCGCCATCCCAGTTACCTGTGATGGTGGCTTCGAAAAAGGGGACCAGTAACGATGCGCAATCGTAGACTTTGTCCATGTGCTCTTGAAGAGGCTTGATTGGCGATTTTGCAAACACGCCCAAAATAGAGTTTACTGGCATTGCCGTTTACCTATTTAGATTGTTCCATGATTGGAAAAAGCGGGCGCATGTTACCCTATGCGTCCGCGTATTGAAACTGTGTTTTTTGAGAAAAAATCACAGCTTTATTCTAACGGGTTATATACCAACTTCAAAACCAAATCCTACGGGATTTTTATGACACATTTGTGACATTATGAACTAAAAGTGACGCATCAATGAATCTTTGATGACAAAATGAGCGGTGCCGCAATGAATGCAGAGATAGAATTAAAACTGTTTTTCCTCCCTAAGTTTCAAGAATCCTTGATAAATAAGTTAGATAGCCTGCCAAACGCCACTCCGCAGGGAAAGCGCCGCTTAAGCAACGGTTACTTTGATACACCCGGATTACAATTACGCCAATGGGACATGGGGTTAAGGGTGCGCGGGTTCGATGGTCACAAAGAGCAAACCATTAAGACGGCGGGGCAAGTGGTTGGCGGGATCCATTCTCGTCCCGAATATAACGTCACCATTGAAGCCGACAGCCCAAATTTAAGCCTCTTTCCCGCCAATATCTGGCCCGCCAATGCCGATTTAGCCTCAGTGCAAGCGGCACTTGGCTGCGTATTTCACACCGATTTTTATCGCCGAGCTTGGCATGTGACTCTCCAAGAGAGCCTTATAGAGGTTGCCTTGGACACGGGGGACATTACCGCTAATGGTCAGCATGAAGCCCTCTGCGAACTCGAATTTGAGCTATTGTCGGGGGATGCCAGTGCCTTATTAACCTTGGCGACGCAAGTGGCCGACAGCGTCCCTGTTCGTTTAGGTAAAGCCAGTAAGGCGCAGCGCGGCTATCGACTCGCGGGGCAATCTAAGCCGCTAACCTTAAGTGCACTCGAGTATTTACCACTGCCCGTGCCTGAAGATCTCAACCTTCATCAGCCCCACCAACAGGATTTAATTGCCACTTGCCAAGTCTTACTGGAAACTGCGCTCGAACGTTGGCAGTTGCTCGAAGCCATGATTGCCGAAGAACACGATAACGAAGCCGTCATTGCCCTGTGGTGGCGGATGCGCGCCTGTATCCGTTTATTACGGATAACGCTGAGCCAGTTTGGCCTCGCTAACGCTACTTTGATGCAGCACTTTACTCTGATTGAATCCCAGCAGGTGTTCATTGAGGAGGCACAGGCCCTAGCAGCTTTGCTCGGTAGTCAAAAAGGCTTATTCACTCGGCACGATGCCCGTCAAGCCTTGATGCAACAACTACAGCTGCAATTTGAGGCCATGGATATCTCTGGGCGGTTAGACTCACTCTGGCAAAGTGTTGAATACGGTCAATTGCAGTTAGCGATTGTCGAGATCCTATTGGCGCTCAGCGCGGGTAAGCTCGAGCTGCCCGCAGAACTTGGATTATCCCAGCATGCTGATAATGCACAGGAAGCCTCATGGCAGGCGGTTTTGGCTGCCATGCCTAGCGATAAGACCATGACAGCCGAGGATTATTTACAGTGCGCGGCGTTACTCGATGAGAGTATTCAAGTCGGGCAAGCCTATGGGCTTTTGTATGAAGCAAAATCCCGCGATGCTTTCAGGGCACCTTGGCAGGATTTAGTGTTAGGGATTAGAACCTTAGCTTGTTATCAGCAATTAACGCTGGCGGCGCAAGCCCTTGGCATCGATTTAAGCGACTGGCTTGAGGCTAAGCAGCAAAGCTTACTTTTTGCGATGGAGGCATCGAGACAAAACGCGATGACGCAAACGACCTATTGGTAAACGGCCGATTGGTCGTCACCACTTTGAATAAAGTTTAGGAAGGCCATGCCTTCCTAATTCTTTTGGGCTTCCAATGCCTGTTTTAACTCGGCAATTTTGGCCAACATCTGCGCCTGATTCTGCTCCATCTGCCGCTGGTTTTCTTCCATTCTGGCAAGAGCCATTTCGAGTTCGCTTTTAATCTCTGCCTTATGCGCGTCCTGACGTTCTTGGCGCTCACTTTCATCGGGGGCGACAAATACCGAGGCCATATAACCCGAAATCACCCCGAAAAAGCTTACGCCACTGACTATCACTATACCGCCCACAATATGCCCTGCGGTGCTGACGGGATAAAAATCGCCATAACCCACGGTCGAAATCGTCACTAAGGCCCACCATATGGCTTGCTCGGCGGTTTGGATATTGGCGCCTTCGGTACCACTTTCGACAATCAGAATGATGATAGATGCGAAGGTTAAAATGGTCACCATAGCGACCAGTAAACTGGCGAGGGTGGCTTGTTTACGCTGCTTTATCAAGGGAATAAGGTAGGAGCGACTCATGCGGATTAAACGAATTACCCGCAAAATTTGGAACACCCTCGCGATGCGTAGTGCCTCGATGGCGGGAATACTGGCGATAAAATCGATCCAATGATGGCGCAGATAAAAAACTTTATCGCGTGCGCGAAACAGGCCAACGAAAAAGTTGACCATAAAAATCATGCAAATCGTGGTATCGATAAAAAACAGTAATCGGTAGGTTTCTTTGTCGAGTCGGCCAAAGGTCATCACTAACACTATGATGACCGAGAGCAGCGATAACAGCATCATGGCGAATTCGAAGGGAGATGGATTACCCAAAGAGCGGAGCGACCAAGGGGTTTTATCTGTCATGCCTAACATGATCCCTGTGTTTTAAGGCGAATGTCTAAGGTAAAAGAGTTTACGCTATGAGTAAATTAACTTTGTGATAAATCGCCCGACTTAGGTTTATCGGGCGCTTAAATGCTGAGAGGCGTAACAGCAATTAATCTTCGGCGACAAAGCGTACTAAGTCTTCGAGCACGCGGCGTTTAATCTCAAGCTGAGAATCGGCGCTAAGGCCGTATTTTTCAGCGAGTTGTACATAATCTTCGGCGTTTAGAGAGACGGTTAAGCGGGGACGAGTCGGACGTTTTGAAACACTTAAGCCCAAAATGGTACGGATCTGATCGGAAGGGCTGACACCCGCATCGAGTGCGGCTTTACGAATTGAATATTGAAACTTTTCATCGAGATCGAAGGCCACTTGCGTCGCTTTTGCGGCTTGCTGGTTCTTTTGCCATTGCTCTGGGAGAGGGTGTTTCGTTTTACTCATTAGGCGTTACCTGTTGCTATCAACCGTACAATTCGAGCGAATTTAATTGGGATTGTAATGGCTTAAGCAATAAAGTGCGAGTCGCGCACTTTATCGTATGCCAAACTTTATTGACCGGGCCAGTAGTCACGAATGTCCGACAGGGGGCGGTATAAGGTCAGTACCACATCGGTATCGCCTCCCTCGTACACTTCGACTTCTACCGCGCGGCTTTCGTCATCATCGAGCAGTAAATAATATTCGAAGGGCTCGCCGGTTGCACCATTGGCATCCTGCGGTGGTTTTAGGCCGCGGTAGTCTTCGCGGTGAAAATAGCCAAACAGCGCAAAGGTCACTTGATGGTATTGCTTACCCAGCCATTGTTCGAGCTGCTCGGCTAACTGTGGCGACAACTCCTGAGTGGTGAGTTCGGCATGACCTGGTTCATCGAACAGGGTACTGAATTGCTCTAAATCGAATAACTGTTCCACCTGCGCGCGGGTAATTTTCATAGAGAAGGCGAGGTAAGTTTCATCGTCTTCTTCAATACTCAAAAATAGCGTCTCGCTACCATGACCCTTAAGTACCCACTCGGTTTGCTGATTGCGTTCAAACTCATAGGTATTCACCGCTTCGACTTTCAGTTGTTGACCGCGCAATTGTGGCGGCAGAGCAAAACTATTGTCGATGGAGATCATATCGCCGATCTTGAGCGCAGAGGGATGATTGAGTTCACGCGCTGGCGGCGCCTTTTTACCAAAAATACTGTTAAAAAATCCCATATTCGCTCCTAAACAGTGCGCACAATGCCAAAGCTCACGCTATGAGTGGGTGATTGGACATATTCGCGTGTCTAAAACAAAAAACAAAAAAGCCGAGCACAATAGGGGGTGATGGTCCCATCGGTGCTCGGCGTTTGGTCAATCATGAATTAGCTTTTACGTGCCTTGATACGTTCGAGCACGGCGTTGGCATTCGATTTTTGCTCACCAATGCCAGCTTCCGCTAATTTGGCCTGCAATGATTTATCGCTGCCTTCTTCGGCTAAGGTTTCAGCGGCTTTCAATCTGTCGTCAAACTGTTGTTGACGCGCCTTGATACGCTCTAATGAATCTTTGGCATTCAGCAGCTTAGAGTTGCTTGAGGCAAAAGAGTCGGTAATGGTCGCCGTCGCCTTTTGTACGCTTTCAGTGGTTTTAACCATGCTTAACTGACGTTGATAATCAGACAGTTGACGCTCGGTTTTCTTCACTAAATCTTTCAGACGTACTGCATGGGCGCTGAAGCTATCATTAGCAGTTTGCTGCTCAGCCAGCTCTTGCTCTAATTGAGCAATTTTTTCAGCTACTTCAATGGCTAAGGCTTCGTTGCCTTTATCTAAAGCTTGCGTTGCATAGCCTTCGTGTTCGGCAATTGAGCGCTTTAAGCGGTCAACTTCACGGCTGGCTTGCATTTCTTTCGCCATCACATCGGTCAGTTCGCGCTTGGCGTTGGTTAAGTGTTTCTCGGCATCACGGATTTCCTGTTCGAAAATTCGAGTCGAGTTTGCGTCTACGATGCTTTGGCCAACTTCGGTGGCACCACCGCGAAACGCTGTTAAAATTTTGTTCAGAATGCCCATAATTGTGGCTCCTTATTTCAGATAGTCGACCATTTCATCGATAACTTCTAAGCAGTTATCGGATAAGACTGCTAACTCTTGCTCGATTTCGAGCATGCTAGATTGCAGAGACAGCGCGCCGTAAACCACGTATTTGTCATCAATTTTGGCAAAGGCTGACAATGGCATTGGAATGTTTAATTCGAGCATGGTTTCAAACATTTCGCTGCGACGTTCTTGGTTTACTTCGTTCTCGCCCCACAGGTAGCTGATGCAGAGAATTTGGTTGTCCGTCACCGATACGAATACCGGGATTTCTTCACGGCCGACCACATTCACTTGCAACACTTCGACTTCACCATCAATTGGATAGCAATCGAATTGGAAGCCGGTCTGGCTGTTATTGCCAAGGCTGTTGAGGTGATTAGCAAGAGTATGGATATTCATATTTGTCCTTATTGACATATTATGTCTGTATTCAAAGATAGCACCGAGACATAATATGTCAAGCACTATCTTTATCCGTTAAAAAAGATCCAGTCCTTGGGTTTCGGACCATGCCTGTTGATGATAATGGTACAACTGTAACGAACCGAGTTCGTTAGGCTTAATACTGGCGGCGTCCTGATAAAAATTGGCAGGAAATTCAAAGGCACCTTTGACTAAACCTAAGGTTAACCAGTCATCCGCTATCGGTAGTGTGGTCAGCTCGCCAAGGCGATGCTGGGCATCCTTTCCAGATAGGGTGGCAATACTCCAGCCCCATTCTCCAAAGCTTGGGACGTTATGGTGATACTGTTTTACGTCAAACCCCGCTAAGGCCAAGGTTTTGGCTACCGAGATAAAGGCCTTTTGCGCGTGATAGGGTGAGGTTGACTGTACAGTCAGAGCGCCATCATTGCTCATTAGTTCCTTGAGCTTGCGATAGAAATAATCCGAATAGAGCTTATTTAAATCGGGATGGCTAGGATCGGGCAAGTCCACAATAATGGCGTCGTATTTATCTCCTGCGGCAATCAATTTATCGACTCCATTAAAGGCATCGTCGTTAATCACCTTAACGCGAGGATCGTTAAAGGCATTGCCATTAAGGGCTAACAGGGCTTGGCTTAGGCGTTTAGGCATATCCGTATCGGGCGTTTTAAAGAGTTGCACCAATGCGGCATCAAGATCGAGCAAGGTCACTTGCTCAGGTTCCCAACGCAGCACTTGCTTTAGGCCCAGTCCATCACCACCACCAATGATTAATACCTTGTTGTGGCGAGCGCTGGCCGCAAGCGTTGGGTGAACTAAAAACGCATGGTAGATATGCTCATCGATACTCGAAAACTGTAATCGGCCATTGATATACAAAGAGTATATGGGGGAGAGGCCATTGCCGCGTAAGCGCTCGGTAAAGGTAAGTTGTTGAAAACGCGTGGCCTTAGCGTAAACCACTTTGTCTTTATAAAGTAGATTGTTGAACTGTTGCTCCCAACTCGGCCCTTGAATGGCGAGCAATAATAATACGCCCGTGACCACAAAATGCCCCGCGAGCAATAATTTTGCTCTTTGGATTTTGGGCCAAAAACGCCAGATAAACACAAAGCCGGCGAGCAAGTTAAAGCTGGCGGTCAGAGCTGCGGCGAGTTGAATATCGATGGCCAGCATAAAGCCGACCCAAATGGCCGCGCCAATGCCTGCACCAATATAGTCGGCGCCATAAATGGTACCGGCATTATGCAGTAAGTGTTCATCTGATAGGGATTGTCTCACCCTCGCGATCAGCGGAATTTCCATCCCGATCATCAAGCCGAGCAGCACGCCCCAGACATAGGGCAGATGTTCGCTCAGCTTTTGCAGCGAGCCAATCATGCCACCTTCGGGCAGTTGATCCGGTGGTAAACCTAAGGTGGAGGCGATAAGCATCGGCAGCTGCTGACCAAAACCTATCACGGCAGCGGTAATTAAAATCGCCAGCGAGCCACAGAGCGCGACCGTGAGTTCCAGCACCACAAAGCCAGTAAAGGCATCTTTAATTTTGCGTGCGGCAAAGGCGCCAAGACCCATGGAGACGATCATCAGGCCGATCATAGTGTAAATGGCGGCTTCTAACGCGCCTAAGATCCGGCCTGCGTAGTGGGACAACAGGTATTCGTAGATCAGGCCGCACCCAGCGAGCACGGCCATAATGCCCAATAGTAGGACATCATCGAACCAGCTTAGGCGACTCGTTTGTACCGCTTGAGTCGCCGAGCTGGTTGTTTGGGATTCGTGCATTGGATTACGCCATTAGGGCCGTGAGAATAAGTGCGATAGCAATACTGATGGCCATTTCTACGGCAGCGATACCAATGTTGTGCTGTCTTTCGACTTCATCCGCTAAATCGATTCGTGCCAGCACCAGCTTTTTGATCACAAATAGCAGCAGTGTCAGTACCACCAACATGATGATGGAGAACACTAACCAGCCGATGATGTTAGTCACATAGGCGGTTGGGTTGAACAGGATAAAATGACTCGCGGCATTAAAGCTTAGTGCCATGGCGATCATAAAGCCTGCGTGGCGAATGGCTAACGCAGTGTGGCCTTGGGCGAGCGCCTGTTGCATAGAAGAGTCTTGATTACGACTCGCGAAGCGTTTTTCGCGTAGGCGGGTGAGTAGCACTAGCATCAACTGCGAAATCGCAAAGGCGCTGAAGATGGCGATAAAGGTATCGAGTGTTAAATCCTCGGCCCATAGCAGTACGGCGCGAATAATGATCGCGGTAGCGATGGCCGCGCTCGCATCCACAATGGCGACAGACACGTTGCCTTTAAGGATTTGCTGGTTCTTATCTAACTCGTTTAGCGCGATTTTGTCGTGTAAAAAGCGCCCGAGTTTAATCAGCACTAAACCAAATAACCCGTAGGCGCTCATGCCAATAGCTTCGGTTAAATACGAGGGCGCAGCGGCGCCAGTGATTGCACCCGTTAGCACTATGCCGAGCGCGGCAACGGCGCCAGCGGTACTGATCCCAAAGGCAAAGTTATCGCGTTCAGCCAGTTCTTTACTGCTGTTGACTCTGACGCTCCAGCCCTGCAAATAACGCATTAATGTCAATAAGATAACCGCAATAGTGAGGTCAATTGCCAGTATGGTGACTAGCTCTGGTGTGATACCGAAATCCTGAAATAATGTCATGGGAGATCCTTTAGTTTACTTGCCTCGGCGCACACTGCGGGTCGTGCGGTTGCTGGAATTACGGAAACTGCTGTCTTTAGAATAATTTGAGCGGAATTTACTGCCCGACTGCGCGCTCGACTTATTCGCTGTGGTATTGGTTTTAGGTGCGCTGCTGCTCTCACGGGAGAGAGCCGTGGCACCTGTACGCGATTTTGAATAGGGGCTGTCGAAGCGTTTCCCTTGAGAATCGAAACGTTTTTTGGTCTGCTCGAAGGTTTTTTCCTGCGCCTGTGCTTGTTTTGGCGAGGTGTAGCGATAGCGACCTACGTCGTTGTAATAGCTGTAGCCACGGTTACCCGACCAACGGTCGTAATAAATGGGGCGGTGGAAAATATTCGAAAACATCGAATACATGCCGTACCAAGCCCAGAAGGACATGCCGCTCGAGTCTGTCTGCCAGCTACCGTAAGCCGGGTTACCCACCAATTGGCTACCAGGGCCAAAATCTTCGGCATTATTGGCAAGGGCCGCCGCTTCACGGCTGATGGCATTAACACGGGCAAGCTTGCCCTCCGACATATCGGCAATCACGTTCACTGGATCGGAAAGCATGTCGTTATACAGGCTGGGATCGGCCGCTTGATAAAGGTTCTCAACCTCGGCGAGTTGCTGGTCGAGATCGGTAAAGTTAGCCGAGTTTTTGGCATCGTCTAAGCGGCGCTTCAGCGAGGTATACATTGGCCCTTCGGCGGTCGAATCCTTGGCTAATTCATCCAAGAGTGGCGCGAAATCGGGCTTTTGCTGTTTGAGCAAACTGCTGTATTGCTTGAGCAGATTGGCGTTACGTACTTGGCCGTCCTCGAGCATAGTATTGAGTGTCGAGAGGCGCTGCTGAGTGAGTTGTTGATACTTCTCAATTTTCTCTGGCCTGTCATCGCCACAACCCGTAAGCGATAAGGTCGCAGCCAAAATGAGTATCGACGTGAGAACCCGCATTAGCATTCCTGCCATGTTTTCTCCAAAAGTGCTGAAATAAAACTCAAATATGGGCGGACAATAATAATCGACTTGCCCAATATGTTTGCCTCACAGGTTATAGTACCCTAAACAGCCAAGAAAGAGGGGGCCACTTTCTGTTGGGCTGAGCTTGCATTTGCCATGGAGGGAAATTTGCCTTGAGGCATGGCAATGGCATCAAACCTGATGTGGCTTCATTCTATATCACTTATGACATAATATGTCGACGTTTAAATTTGTTAGGGATTATTATGGCCGTACAAAAAGACAGTAATAAGTCATTGTCTCCCCTTGTTACTCAAGCCGCAGAGCGGCATTGGGCACGCCTCGCCGAAGTATGGTCAGAAGGACTGGCAAATTTAACGCCTGCGCAGCAGCAGGAACTGAAAAACGTTTTAGGATTAAGCGATTATATCGCAGCGCAGTTAACTCGGTCACCCGAGTGGATTAACACTTTATTCGCGGGCGATTTGCAGCAAGTGGAGCGGCAGACCTTTGATGCCCAGTTACACGATCAGTTAAGTAGTTCGACGACTGAAGATCTCGCAAAACGTCAATTACGCCGATTCCGTAACTATCAAATGGTGCGTTTAGCCTGGCGAGATTTTTTAGATTACGCCAGCTTAGAGGAGTCACTGTTAGACCTCTCGGCACTCGCCGAAGCGTTAGTGATCGGGGCAAGGGATTGGCTCTATAAGGAAATGTGTACCCAATATGGCACGCCAATGGATAAGGCGGGCAATCCGCAGCCATTGCTTATTTTGGGCATGGGCAAGCTCGGTGGGCGTGAGCTTAACTTCTCCTCCGATATCGACCTGATTTTTACCTTCCCCGAACATGGCGAAACCGTGGGTGGGCGCCGAAGCCTAGATAACCAACAGTTTTTCATCCGTATGGGGCAGCGGCTAGTTAATTTACTCGACCAAATTACCGTCGATGGGTTTGTGTTCCGCGTCGACATGCGCCTACGTCCCTACGGCGAGAGCGGCCCATTGGTGGTGAGCTTCAGTGGTCTTGAGGATTATTACCAAGAGCAAGGGCGCGATTGGGAACGCTATGCCATGGTCAAAGCTCGTTCGCTTGGGCCTTGGAACCATTTTTCCGACGAATTACACAGCTTGCTGCGCCCCTTTGTTTATCGCCGCTATATCGACTTCTCGGCGATTGAATCCCTGCGCAAAATGAAACAACTCATTGCCCAAGAGGTGCGTCGCCGTCAGTTAACCGACAATATTAAACTCGGTGCCGGCGGGATACGTGAAGTGGAGTTCGTGGTGCAAAGCTTCCAGCTGATCCGCGGCGGTCGTGAACCCGCCCTGCGCCAGCAGAGCCTATTTGGGGCCATGGATACCCTTTACAGTCTAGGGCAATTCGAATACTTAGCGGTCGATGAGTTAAAACACAGTTACTTATTACTGCGCCGAGTCGAGAACCTGTTACAGGCAATTGATGATAAGCAAACCCAGACTCTGCCAAATAATCCCCTCGATTGGGCAAGACTGTGCGCAGTGCTGAATATGACCAACGAAACCGATCTTCGCACCCATATTGAGGCGGCGATGGCGAAAATTCATCGTCATTTTAAAGCCACAGTTGGCGGTGAAGAAGGTGAGGAAAAAGCCGAGCATTGGACTGCGCAGCTGTGGAATGTGCAGCAGGACGACCACGCAGTTAATCTCCTCGCCGAGCAGCAGATTGACGACGATAAACTCTGGCCGCTGCTTAGCAGTTGGCGCGACACAGTGACGAAACGATCGATTGGTCCTCGTGGCCGTGAGACCTTGGATAAATTAATGCCAAGGTTGCTCGACGAGTTACTCAATCAGCCGAGTCCTTCAGCGGCCTTCGAGCCTGTCTCAAAGGTACTGGAGCAAATTCTGACGCGCACGACCTATCTCGAATTGCTATGCGAAAATCCTGGCGCCCGTCAGCAGCTCGTGAGTCTGTGCTGCGCCAGCCCTTGGATTGCGGCACAGCTTGCTAAATTCCCGATGTTGCTCGATGAGCTTATCGACCCTGCGCATCTATATGACACTACATCACTCGATGATTATCCCAGTGAATTGCGCCAGTATCTTCTGCGAGTACCTGAGGAGGATATGGAGCAGCAAATGGAGGCGCTGCGCCAGTTTAAGTTGTCACAACAGCTGAAAATTGCCGCCGCCGATGTCACTGGTGTTTTGCCCGTGATGCAGGTGAGCGACCACTTAACCTTTTTGGCCGAAGCCATTATTGAGCAAGTGGTGATACAGGCATGGCAGCAAGTAGCGGTTCGCCATGGTGTGCCCAGTTATCTTGAGGAAGGTAACGACACCGGCTTTGCGGTCATAGGCTATGGCAAGTTAGGCGGTATCGAACTGGGTTACGGTTCGGATCTGGATTTAGTCTTCCTCTACGAAGCGCCCGAAAACATGGCCAATAGCCTCACCAATGGCGATAGACCGATAGAAGTGGGCCATTTTTATTTGAAACTGGCTCAACGTATTCTGCACTTATTCTCGACTCGAACCACCTCGGGTGAATTGTATGAAGTGGATATGCGCCTGCGTCCGTCTGGCTCATCGGGGTTAATGGTGAGTGAGATTGCGCGCTTTGGCGAGTATCAAACGCAGGAGGCTTGGACTTGGGAGCATCAAGCCTTAGTACGTTCACGTTTTGTGTTTGGCGATAATAGTTTAGCCGCTAAATTTAGCCAGATCCGCGCATCGGTGCTCGAGCAGGCAAGGGACAAAGACGAGCTGAAAAAGGCCGTGCGTGAGATGCGCCAAAAGATGCGCGATCATTTACTCAAGGTCAGTGAAGGTGAATTCGACTTGAAACAGAGCCCCGGCGGGATCACGGATATTGAGTTTATCGCCCAATATTTAGTGCTTGCTCATGCACATGAGTATCCTGAACTGTCGATTTGGTCTGATAACGTGCGTATTTTTGGTGTGCTGGCCGAGCTTGAGCTTTTGCCGCTGATGAGTGCGCAGCACTTAACTCAGAGTTATTGCTGGCTAAGGGATGAAAATCATCGTCTCACCCTGCAACAAAAAGCCGGTAAGTTAGCCTATGCCGATGTGGAAGAACATGCTGAAAGGGTGATGAATATTTATCGAAATATACTCGAATAGCTAAAGCTACGGAGGAATAGCAGGGCGGTTAACGCCATTCCTTGCTGTTCCACTCCTTGGGCTTAGACTAAGCTTGATTAAGAGCCGTTAGCGGAGCGTACTATGCAATTACCTCCAGTTCCTGAAAACGAGTTGCAGCGTTTAGCTACTCTAAGAGCGCTGAATGTACTCGATACCGATGCCGAAGAAAGATTCGATAGGATCACTCGATTGACTCGGCGGATCTTTTCACTGCCCATTTGTTTAGTGACCCTAGTCGATGCGAATCGCCAGTGGTTTAAATCTCGCCAAGGGATAGAAGTGGAGCAAACCCCTAGGGATATTTCCCTCTGCGCCCATGCGATTAATCATGATGGGATTTTCGTTGTGCATGATGCGCTAAAGGATCCACGCTTTTGTGATAATCCTTTAGTCACTGAGCCGCCCCATATTCGTTTTTATGTGGGTTACCCTCTTACCATCCAAGGGGAATATCGGGTCGGTACTCTGTGCTTAATCGGTAATGAACCGCGCGATTTTACCGAAGAAGATGCCGAAACCTTAACGGATCTCGGGCAAATGGTGGAGGCTGAGCTCTTGTCCATCGCGCAAAATACCTTAGACCCACTGACCATGATCTCCAATCGCCGAGGGTTTGAGTTGCTCGCCTATCAATCGCTGGCGAGTTGTCGTCGTACCGATGCTGAGGCTGCCTTAGTCTTTTTCGACCTCGACTTTTTTAAGGAGGTAAACGATAGCTTTGGTCACCGTAAGGGCGACCAATTGCTCTATGATTTTGCCCATATTTTGATGGCGGCCTTTAGGGAGTCCGATGTGATTGCACGGCTAGGCGGCGATGAGTTTGTGGTGCTATTAAGTTTTATCGAGCGCGATACAGTGAACTTTGCGATTGAGCGCTTTAAGCTGTTACTTGGCGAGTATAATCAACAACATTCAGAGCATCCCCTCGAAACCAGCATAGGCATAGCCCATTGGTCGCCAGCATCGGATATGAATCTGGATGATCTACTCGACGCGGCCGATCGAGCCATGTATCGAGATAAAGCGGTGCATCACTTGGATAAGCCTTAGTTAATCGGGTCGTAGACTCTGTGTTAATCAGATTTATAAGATAAACAGGTTTATAAGGTAAAAAGGGAGACTGTAGTCTCCCTTTTCATGGGTGAAAATTAAACGGTAATTTGTAACACCCAGTGTTGATACAAGGGCAAACCGATTAACACATTTACCGGGAAGGTAATCCCAAGCGATGCCAGCATAGCCAAACCGATATTGGCCTCGGGAATGGCGGCGCGGATAGCGGCAGGCGCTGCAATATAGGAGGCGCTAGCACTTAACGCCGCAAGCACTAAGATGCTGCCTTCGGGCAATTCCAACCATAAACCGACACCGATACCACACCATGCCAAGATAAATGGCGTTACGGCGGCAAACACTAACAGGCGCCATTGTTGCAGCGGTAGCGGTAAACAGACTTTCGCCGTGACTAAGCCCATCTCCAGTAAAAACAGAGCCAGTAGGGTTTTAAAGCCGCCGAGCAGCACAGGTGTGAGAGGAGCTAGTCCCGTCGGGCCATAGAGCCAACCTATCACGACACCACCTACCAGTAGCACGACGCCACGGCTGGTTAGCGCCTCGTGTAACACACTGGATTTATGGGCCGTTGGCGCGGCATCTTGCCCCGCCTGTTTTGAGCTTAAGTATCTGTGCAGCCAGAGCATAACTACAATCGCGGGCAGTTCGAGTAGCACTAGGTATAGGGTGGTTTCGGGTCTTAATGTCATCCCTGATTTTTCCACCATGGCGAGCACCACGGCAAAGGTGCCCGCGCTCACCGACCCATAATGGGCGGCGATACTGATGGCATCGGTTCGACCGAGTTGCACTAAGCGCGTCAGCACAGGGTAAAGCACTAAGGGGATGAGTAAACCTAAGGCGACCACAGCAACCAATTCGGTGATCACTAGGTTTTGGGTATGACCGTGCAGCGCCATGCCGCCCTTAAGCCCTAAGGTCAGCATTAACAAAATCGAGAGGGTTTCGTAGATGGCGGGGGGAACCTTAAGATCGGATTTAACTAAACCGGCGAGTAAACCTAAGGCGAAAAACGCAATGACAATATCTGGCATAAGTATCTCATTAATAACGACATCAACAGAATAATGCGCCGAGAAAGTTCTGCGGGCATCGATGGCTGGAGATTCTGAACCCAATTCGTTATATTGAAAAATAAATTGTTTGCTGATTAGGTATAGATAAATGTCTATGGGTAAGTCTTCCCAAGGCCAACTTAAACTTCGGCACTTAAGCTTTCGTTTGCTCGAGGTGTATGTACAGGTTGTCAGGCTTGGCAATATCTCGGCCGCTGCGCGCGCCTTGCATCTCACCCAGCCGACAGTTTCGCTACAACTGAAGAAATTGGCCGATATTTTGGGCGAGCCTCTATTGATAAGCGCAGAGGGGCGAATGCAGCCAACCTTAGTCGGGCAAGAGCTCTATCGGGTTGCCTGCGATACCTTGAGTCGTTTCGAAGACTTCGATGCCTTTATCCAACAGGCAAGGGGCGGCAGTGTGGGGCATATCAATATTGGTCTAGTGACCACGGCAAAATACGTGATGCCTCGGATTCTAGGGGCCTTCTATCGCCAATTTCCGCAGGTTAAAGTCACCTTAAATATTGGCAACCGTGCACATATTTTGGGGCGATTCGAGCGCCAAGAAGATGATTTATATCTCTTTAGTCATCCACCCAGTGGTGAGCATGTGTTATCGGCGCGGATCATTAAAAATCCGCTGCAACTAATAGCCCCTAAGGATCATTGGGCGGTTGAGCGCCAACACCTCAACTTTAATGAGTTGAAACAAGAGCGCTTTATCATGCGCGAGCCGGGCTCTGCCACACGGCTGATGTTTGAATCTTGGTGTAGTGCCCAAGGGATTGCCTTGAGCGACACTATGCAAATTGAGAGCAACGAGGCGATTCGTTTAAGCGTGGCGTCGGGCTTAGGCTTATCGGTGATCTCGGCCCACACGTTGCAGGAAGGGCGTGAAAAACCCGCAATATTGTCGGTGAAAGGATTTCCACTGGAGAGTAACTGGTATCTGGTGGGGCGCAGGGACAGGCGCTTACCCTATGCCGCTATGCAGTTGGTGTCGTTTATGGCGAGCCAACTTGCAGACTGTATTGAACCTGAATGGGTTGCTGCGGATATTCAGCAGTTAAGCCAGCGATTTAGTGGATGATACTCGTCTTGGCGCGGCAGTGAGGATAGGGTAGTTTAAGAAAATATGTCGGTGCCGATAATCAGGGGAATATAAATGGAGCTAGATTCGTTGCTGATGTTTGTGATTGCGTGCCTTTCAATCAATCTGATCCCTGGGCCCGATGTGGTCTACATCGTTTCGAACACTATGAAGGGTAAGATGGCCAGCGGTCTTAAAGCGGCGTTAGGATTAGGCGCAGGTTATTTTGTGCATACCTTGGCCGCTTGCTTAGGGCTCTCCGCCATTATCTTAAGTTCGGCCTTGGCCTTTAATATAGTGAAATGGCTCGGTGCGGCTTACTTATTGTATTTAGGTGTAAAAGCCCTGATATCCTGCTGGCAGGGCCAGAGCAGAATCGTGATTGGCGACAACGCCACGTCAAACACCAATGTGTTTTTACAGGGCATGGTGGTGAGTGTGTTAAATCCTAAGGTAGCGCTGTTTTTCCTATCATTTTTACCGCAATTTATCGACCCGACCTCGGGCGAGGTTGCCACGCAACTGTTAATCTTAGGTTTACTCTTCAGTGGCCTAGCAACCTTGGTCAACCTGCTATATGCCGCCTGTGGCAGTTGGCTATTTAATCGACCCGATTCACAGCGTTACGCTCGCGGACTTGAGGGCGTTTCCGGCGTGTTACTGGTCGGGCTTGCCGGAAAAGTCGCTATTAGCGACTGATAACCTAAGCGTCTGACTCTTACTCACTGCCAGTTAGTGAATGCATGAGATGGCGTCACACTTATCCACGATGCCATCGAGCATACGCTTAGATTAACTTGCGTTCCTTGGCGATTTCAGCCAGCCCTTGTTCAAAGCGAGTGACCTTAAAATCAGGGAAGCGAGCTTTAAATTTATCGGAAATAAACAGATTGTCGCAGCGATAACGGGGCAGCAATTCTCCCGCATCACGTATGGTGGGGTTGAATTTACCCGCGAGCCACAGTTGCCATTCTTTGACCACAGTATATCGCGCCGATACTTTAAAAATGTCGGCGGCAAGAGTAATAAATTCCTTATAGGTCAATCTATTGTCATCACAAGGTAAGTGCCATGTTTGTCCATAGGCATCAGGCGTATTCCCGAGTAAGGCCATGGCGCGGCTGGCATCTGGGGTGTAAATCAAACTGCGTTTCGTATCGTCACGTAAAAACACTTTGGCCTTTTTCCCTTGGGCGAGATTGTCGATAGCCGTGGTGTTGGTAATACTTTGGGTTTGGCCAGGGCCGTAAAATTCTGGCGCGCGGCAGATCATCGCCTCGAGTCGCCCGGCCTTCATCTCATCGAGTAATATTTGGGTAATGTCGCCCCTCACGCGGCCTTTGGCACCATTGGGCACAAAGGCTGCATCCTCGTGCTGCGGCTGCGCCGTTTGCGGATACATATAGGTATTATCGAAATACACCAGCTTGGCGCCGTGAGTCTTACAGGCCTGGATAACATTACCCATGATAACAGGCCATTGCTCGACCCAAAGCTGAGTATCCATTGGCAGTCCCGCCGTGAGATAAACGATGTCAGAGCCTTCCACCGCGGCTAAGGTTTGTGCTAAGTCGAGCAGGTTGGCGCTCTTTAACTCGTCCGTGGCATTCACTTTTTGCGGTTTACGGCTAACAAGGCGAATGTCACAGTCAAACTCGCGGTTAAGGCTAAGGGCTAGTTCTCTGCCGATTTGGCCATTGGCTCCGAGTATGGTTTGTCTCATGTTTTCTCCAAAGGGATGACTCGTTTGCCACTATCCTAAGGTTAAAGCTAAGTTTAAGGTCAATAGCCAATCTTTGAGTTTATTCGCTTGAGCTTAACCGCACCTAGTGATGCCATAAGAATAAAGAAGCTAGTTGGAATATGGTGACTCATTTAGGCTAAATCCACTGCCAGCAAAGTGGTGGCAAAAAGAGGGGGCCGTTATTGTCTTCGAAATGAGGCCCTTCGATGATGGGGTTATTTGGACTTTGGCTGCGATTGGGCGGGTAAAATATCCCAACCGAATTGAGACATCACCCGCTGCGCATTGGTTTGGCAGTCCATATCTTGGGGTTTAGCTTCAATTTCGGTTAAGACCTCCAATAACTTGGCTTTGTTGAGTGCGATTTTTCGCTCGATTTCTTCGAGATCGTTGACCTTTTGCCGCAGCGTATTGAGTAAATGCTGATGATCCCAGTTGGCCAGATCGGCTGGCAGTAATAACCGCAGTTCATCGAGGCTAAATCCCGCCTGTTGCCCCGTAGTGATCATCTCCAGCGCCATCACTGCCTCAGGCGGATAACTGCGATAACCATTCGCTTTACGTTTCACCGCTTTGAGTAAACCAATGCGTTCGTAGAATCGGATCCGCGACGCCGCAAGTCCGGTCTTTTGGGATAATTCACCAATATTCATCTTGATATCACTTTCTTGCTGATGTTAATCGTGCCCATTGCGGGACGCCTCATTCTACTCTTTGCTGGCTCATTTCAATGAGCCGACTATAGGTACGGCGAAACTCAAAACTGAGGGCGCCGCCTTGGTAGAGTTCGCTCAGTGGCACGTCGCAACTTAAATATAAGCTCACCCCTTGATCATATAACTCATCGATAAGGCTGATAAAACGCCGTGCGGGGTCGTCGTTAGCGGCGTAGGACAGTTGCCGCTCTCCCGTAGTGGCCGCTTGGTTGTCGCCTGTGCCATCTTCAGTGCCGCGGGCGCGGATCCAGCCTTTTACTTCGCCCCCAAGTCTGGGCACATTGCTTAGCATTAACACCTTAAATCGGCTCGCAATTTCAATATAGTCGAGTTGCGAGCGCGGGCCATCGCACAGGGCATGAAAATCAAACCAAGCGACCGATGGCAACTGGCCTTCAGCAGTGGCGCGCACGACGGGAATATCCCGCTGACAGATGCGCAGCGTGCTCGCTTCAAGCACGGGCGCGCCATGCGTCAGCGCCTTAAAAATGGCCTCGAAATCCACTGTGGCAGTCAGGCCAATATTCTTTGAGGTGGCGGCAATGGACTCTGCCGACGGTTCGTGATTCAAGGCGTGCAACCTGTGGTCTTGCTCGCCATTCAAATGCAGCATTTGGGTATGGGCTTGGAGCAGGGCAATGCAGGGTAAAAATCTGTGTCTGGCAAGACCATTCTCATATAAGCGTTCGATGGGAATGTTGGATGTGGCGACTAGCACCACCCCTTGGGCAAACAAGGTTTCAAACAAACCGGCGAGGATCATGGCATCCCCTATGTCTGATACAAAAAACTCATCGAAACAGAGTACCTTGCACTCCTGCGCTAAATTTTTTGCGATCAACTTAAGAGGATCGCGCTGCCCTGCATGTTCTTTTAAGGCTTGGTGTACCCGCGCCATAAAGCGATGAAAGTGCAGCCTGAGCTTTCCCTGTTGTGGCAGGGCATCGAAGAACAAATCCATAAGAAAGGTCTTACCCCGGCCGACATCGCCCCACAGATACAAGCCCTTGGGTGGCTGAGCATCTGTTTGGCCAATAATCTGCTGATACAGCTCATCTAAGGCGAGTACCGCCTGTGCTTGCGCGGGATCTTCAATCAGCTCGGCGCCGATCTTGGCTTGATAAATGGCCTGAGGTGATTGGGGAATAGTTGCAGTTGTGAGTGGGTTTAAGACCATGGAATTTGTCATCAATTGAGTCAGTGTTATCCCTTTGCGGCAGCAAGCTTGGGCTTATTTCGTGTGAGGTGCTAAGCCTAAGTCTGCTGAAAAACCTTGCCAGCCTAACACAGTTAATTAGCGGACTAAAATCTTACCTAAAACCGACTCAAGTTAAATATCAAAGGAATCCAATGCTTTATTCTTCAGGCATTTTCACTTAACATCTTTTTCACAAAAATAATGATATGGAATTAAACCTATGGGTAGCAAAGGTAATGGTGTCACTTTTATCAGTGCCTCCACCTCCATTGAGGGCGAGATGCAACTGGTGGGCACGGCATTAGTTGCGGGGAAATTAGCGGGGAATATCCGCTGCGCCGGACAGATTAAAATCGAGCTTGGTGGTGAAGTCTCGGGTGAGCTCAGCTGTGATGAACTGAAAGTCTGCGGAGTTTTTCGCGGCAAGGTGCGTTGTAATAAATTAGTGATTGTCAGCTCTGGCACGGTCGAGGGCGAAGTGCTTAGCCACCAATTAGAAATTTATGAGGGCGGGCAATTTATCGGTCAGCGCATTATCGGCCAAGAGTTGGAACATTTACCCGAGCTATTACAAACCTTAGCGCCAGAGGGCGCAGCTAAAAATACCAACACCGCTCAGACTAACGCCTTGTATGCTCGGGATAATCAGCCGGGTGCGCGCAAATGGTTGCCCTATGGCGCCGCCGCCGTTATTGTGCTGGTCAGTGTCATAACACCAGCAAAGTTAACTACTTGGCTAAGCACCCTTGGTCAACCAGCGGCCATTACAGCAAATACTGCGCAGGGCGATGCCCTGAATAGTGAAACTCTGCTGCAATCCCCCGTGAAAGATGACTCGCTCGCCAAGGATGGCGCTGTAGCAAGCGATAACGACACGCAAACGGCTTCAGCCATGGCATTGGATAGCCACGATGGCAGCAATCCAGAACACCCAAGCGAAGGGCATCCTAATATGGAGTCTGGCGCCGCAATGGAAGACTTAGCGCAAATGGAGCAAGGCCATGCCCAGATGTTACAACAGGGCACGGCGAGCGATGTACCTAGCGGTAAACTCTAAAAATTAATCGTTTACTTTGACCACCTCTAGCTGCCAGCCCGGCAGCTTATGGGTGAGGTCGGCCGTTATCCTATCGACATCCCCCCGTAAAATCACCAGAGGTTCGCCGCTAAAGGCTTGCTGGGTTAATTGCTGTAACTGAGCGGGCGTGAGGTCCTGCAGCTTAGCGTTCATCGCTTGGTTTGACTGGGGATCTAATCCCAACACGAGTTGATGAATAAACTGGGTTTCGCGCTGGCTGGGATTGTCTTGCGTTAACAGCGCTTCACCAATCAGATAGGTTTTGAGGGCTGCAATTTCCCCCTCGCTCGCGGGCGCTGAGGCCAGCAGGTTGAGATGATCTAAGATCCCCACCACAAAGGCGCCCGTGTGCTCTATCGCCGTACTGCCATAAAACTTGATGCTGGTGGTGAGCGGCGCATTAGCGCATTGACCGTAAATGCCATAGGTTAAGCCGCGCTGTTCACGCAAGTCGTAATAGAGTCGGCCCGAAAAGCTGCGTCCCAAGATGGCGGCTAAACTGCGGCAAGCGAGCGGTATATCTTGGACAGACAAGTGTTTATCGTCGAGGGCATAACCAATTCGTACCTGAGTTTGTACGCTGCCCGGCGCATCAATCAGATAGATAGTGTGGGACTGCTTTATCGACGAAGTCGCTCGATTAAGGGGTTTTGCTTTAGTTGATGCAGTGGGCAAGCTTAAGTTTGTGCCACTCGGCCACAGGGCGAGGCTTTGCTTTAAATCAAATTCGGCTTCTGCGGCCTCAGTTCCTTCTAAAAACAGGTGCCACTGTGCTTGGGCAAACGTGCGCTGCTGCAATTGCGACAGTTCACTTAAGGTGAGTGAGTCGTACAGTGCCTGATTATTGATGCTCTGATTATAGGGATGCGCCGCCCCGAGGAGTTTATCGCGCCAGACTTTATCAATTTCGGCACCACTAAAGGCATTCAAGTGCTTATTGAGTTTCAATTGGCGGCGGATATTGTCGATATCGACCGCTGCCACGGCATGTTCGCTAAACGCATCGGCTTGCCAAAACTGTATCAATAGGCGGTAGAGATGATTAACTGGCATGGGGCAGGCTAGGCTCAAATTGATACTGTGCAGGGTCACGCGAGTCTCGAAGGTTTCAAGGCAGGCATCGGGTTGGTTTAGCGCCAGACTAAGGGCTTTCTCCTGCAGGGCGAACTGTAAAATATCCGGATTTTCGAAGGGTTTGCTGGGGCTGATGGCGACAAGGCTCACCCTGTTACTCAGCCCTTGACTGCTTTGTACTCTGTGGAGCTGGTAGGGGAGTGTTAGGCCATCGGGAACAACATCGATAAACGCCGGTTCCGTGGGCAGGCGGATCAGCCCCACCTCTGGTAGCTGAGTTGGGGTATCGAAGCTTGCCAAACTGGGCGCTTGGGTGGCGGTAAAGTTCAGCTGGGTCTGTTGGCAGGCCATTAGCGTGATACCGATAAGACCAAGACTCATGGCTTTTAGGCCTTTAAGGATATTTTGCACTATTGCCAATCTAGTGAATGGAATCGTTTTTATCATAGTACCGCGTCCTCAAGGCTATCGCTCACACCCGATGGCAGCCACTCCAGCAATGTCTTTCCTACGCGGATATACCAAGGCGGTAACAGGTCAACCCTGACCATATCGGTGGTAAAGTATCGCGTGGCAACCCGTTGAATATCCTCTGCACTAACGGAGTTAATCCGTTGCCACTGGGCCGTTAAAGGATGCATTTGGTCTTGTTTCGCCGTGGCGGATAGCAGAGTGGCGAGCGATTGAGTGTTATCGAGCTGCGCTAACTGATTGTTCAGCCAAGTTTGTTTGAGTTGGCACAGTTCAGCGTCACTCAATGACGTCTGCTGCACTTTGGCAACCACGCCTAAAACCTTTTCCGTTAAGTCATCGAGGGAGGTTTTGGCCCTAGGCACTAAGACCAGATTGGTTATGCCATGATTTTCCAGTTCAAAGGGCAGTGAATAACTCAACATTTGCGCCGGGTCGTGCTGGCTGATTTGCGCTATGGCGCTGCGGGTATTTTGGAATAAATAGCCCTCGAGCAGGCGCATAGCGGCGGCGTCGGGATGATTTTTACCCACAGTATGCCAGGCGAGCAGTAAGCCAGGCCAAGGACCACGCTCATCAATAAGCTCTGCATGTATGGGCTTAGGCGTGATTTTTAGTTCATCAAATTCGGTTATGGGCTGATTAGGCGTGGGCCAAGCATTAAAGTGTTGTGCTATAAGCGACTTGATGTCGGAGGGTAGTTTGCCGACCAGAGATAACTGCATCGCATCGGGGCGATAATGGTCGCGGTGAAAGGCGGTTAAACGCTCGGGACTCGCCTCGGTAATATCCTCGCGGCTGCCAATAATGCCGTGGCCATAGGGCGTATCCTTAACCTGCTCTAGCAGAAACTCCATCGCACTGCGCACATAGGGCTGGTTATCTATGGTTTGCGCCATTTCTTGGAGCACGGTTTCCTGCTGATTTTTCACCGTAGTCTGGTTCAAATCGGGGCGAATAAAACGATCGCCCTCGAGGAACAGCCCTAAGTTAAGGGCTTGGCTGGGAAGAGTGACGTAATAATTGGTGTAATCGAAGTGGGTACTGGCGTTAAAACGCGCCCCAAGAGCACTTAACTGCTGGGCATAGCTGTCGCCGGGAGCCTGCTCGCTGCCCTTGAAGAGCATGTGCTCGAATAAGTGCGCATAGCCCGTTTGGCCCTTGGCCTCATTGCGCGCGCCGACATTAAACTGGCTGGCAATGCTCAAGGTATGCATATCCGCTTGCGGCAAGAGGTGTACCGTGAGGCCATTGGCCAAAGTGTAAGTCTCAATTTGCGATTCGAGTTGATACAGTCGCTCGGCGCCCGTTATCTGGCACTGCGCCTTAAGTGAAGGGCTAAGCAACGCGAGAACTAGGCCAAAATAACCGCTAAGGTATGGTCTCATTTAGCATCCTATCTAAATTACCCGCTGAAGGCTTTCATCCGTGTGGTTGGTAAGCAGGCTAACCCACTCGTCTGATTTCATCTAAATCAGTTGAATAGCATTCAGTTTTTTAAAAGAACTGCTATGATGGCACAGTTCTTTTTCTGGCATAAGTACAAGATATGGTAAGCAGATCTCCGTTCGAATCCTTTCAGTGGAAAAGCGATATTTTTAACTGTGAAAGCACTGATATCGATAATTTTTATCTACAGCTTGAGCAGGAAATGTCCCGTTTGGGGATGGTTGAGAAAAAACTCGGTGAAGTCGGCAAGTACAGCGTTAGTCTGTATCAATCTCCCGCCGCCAAATCTGGCTTACCTTCGTTATTGATCAGCGCAGGTTTTCACGGTGAAGAATCGGCAGGCCCTTGGGGCTTACTGCACTTTTTAAGTGAGGCATCGGCCGATTTGTTTGAACGGGTGAATTTGAGCATTTTGCCTCTGGTGAATCCAACAGGCTTTAAGCGTGGCCATCGATTTAACAAGTTTGGTGAAAACCCTAACCGTGGTTTCGTGTTTGAAAATGGTAAACCTAAGGCCAATGAAAGCACCTCGGTCGAAGGTAAACTGCTGTTAGACCATGCGCAGTTACTCATCGCGGCGAGCCGTGACGGTATTTTAACCTGCCATGAGGACGTGCTGAGCCGTGATGCTTATGTGTATTCCTTCGAGCCAAGCCAAGTACCGGGACGTTTTAGTATCGATTTACGCGATACCCTAGGCGGCTATTTCCCTATCGCAGAAGATGGTGAAATTGATGGTTGCCCGGTTAAAGATGGCCTCATTTTCAACCACTTCGATACCTCATTTGAGGCGTGTTTAGTGCGTAGCGGCGCGCGTGTTGGTGCCTGTACCGAAACGCCAGCACTGCAAAACTTTGACCAACGCGTCTTGGCAAATAGCGCGGCAATGACTCATTTCTTGGCCCTTTGCGCACCATTATGCGATTGATTGATAAGTCTTATTTCGATTGAAACAAAAATACCCGCCTAGGCGGGTATTTTTATGGGCGCAGCGGTATCAACCGCTGCTCTATTGATTCGCTTATTACTGATTAATAATCGTTGGCACGCCTGTACGCTCATCGAGCAGCTTTTTAATCACTGCTGAATCGGTATCGGCCTTAGCAATAAACTTGGCGATTTCTTTCGGTAAGGTCAGAGATACTGGCTCTGCTGATTCAAACTCGGCAATAGTGCGTGACAGTGGCTGGTGCACGGCTAAGTAGCGCTTACCATCTGGCTCTTCGGTCGCTTTAATCGGTTGGTTCACAAATTGTACTCGGGTACCCACTGGAACCGTTTTGAATAAGTGTTCAATGTCATCGTGGCGTAAACGCACGCAGCCTTGGCTGACACGTAAACCAATACCGAAGCTGGCGTTGGTACCATGGATGGCATACAAGTTACCAATGTAGAGCGCGTAGAGTCCCATTGGGTTATCGGGACCCGCTGGCCATACCGCAGGCAGAATTTCACCCCTTGCCGCATATTCTTTACGAATACGTGGTGTCGGTGTCCAAGTTGGGTTAGCGCGTTTACGTTGAACACTGGTGACCCAGTTTTCAGGGGTATCTTTACCAATCTGACCAATACCGATTGGCAGTACTTCAACTGTGTTCTTACCTTTTGGATAGTAATACAGGCGCATTTCGGCGACGTTGATGACAATGCCTTCACGCGGCGCATTTGGCAGAATGAGCTGTTGAGGAATTAATAGCTTGCTGCCTGGTGTTGGTAGGAAAGGATCCACGCCAGGGTTTGCTTCCAGCAAGTTGCTTAGACCGAGTTGGAATTTAGCGGCAATATCTTCGAGGGTGTGTTTACCCTCTGGCACTGTGTAATACAGGTTCTCGCCAACTAACCGACTCTTCGAAGACGGTAAAGGGTATTCCGTTGCTAAAGCGGAAAGACTCGGAAAAACCAGAGTCAATAATAAAGCTGTGGTGCGAAGCATACTCATAAGCGGATACTACGATTCCTGTTAATAAAATAACCTGTTTTACGCGGCTTTTTCTCCCCAAAACAGGGCGGCAAATTGTTGGGCAAAGTGCACTGGCGCGCGAAGCTCGCATCCTTCCTTATTTTGGCCATTATTTCAACTGAAATATGATCCGTACGGCGTATTTATCACTTATTTTAGCCTTAAGCGTTTTGCGAGGCGATGCAGATTGCCCGGGTCGAGTCCTAAGACTCTGGCCGAGGCGGCCCAATTGCCGTTTTGTGCCGTGAGCACTTGTTTAATGAAGTCACGCTGAAAGGCGTCGGTCGCTTGGGCTAAACTGGCTCCTTCCAACGGGCGAAGCTGCATATCGTTTACGCTTAAACTTGTCGATGCGTTTGTTTCTAAAGGACTTTGTTTAAACGGTAAATCAAAATGTTGTGGCGCTATGGTGCAGCAGCCATCCTGTGCCGAGACTCGCGCCAGTACGGTCGCCCTGTGAATGGCGTGCTCGAGCTCGCGCACATTGCCCGGCCAGGTATATTGATTGAGCAAGATTAAGCTACTGGGACTGAAATTAAGCTGTTTCATCCCAAGCTTTTGCCGATATCGCTCGGCAAAGAATCCGCTCAACAAGGTGATGTCCTGCTCGCGCTCGCGCAGTGGAGGCACCAGCAGGGGAAACACGCTCAACCTATGGTAAAGATCGGCCCTAAAACGGCCAGCCAGCACTTCCGTTTTCAGATCCTTATTGGTGGCAGCAATGATACGCACATCGACTTTAAGGCTGCGATCATCCCCCACTTTCTGAATGTCGCCATATTGTAAGACCCGCAGCAACTTGGCCTGAAGCGTGAGCGGAAGCTCGCCAATCTCATCGAGAAAGAGTGTGCCCTTATCGGCCATTTCAAACTTGCCACTGCGATGGCTGATGGCGCCGGTGAACGCGCCTTTGATATGGCCAAAGAGTTCGCTTTCGGCAACCGATTCAGGAAGCGCCGCGCAATTGAGATAGACCAAGGGTTTGTGAGATCTCGCGGATTTTTGATGGATTGACTGGGCGACTAATTCTTTGCCCGTTCCTGTCTCGCCTAAAATCAGTACGTTAAGGTCGCTATGGGCAACGACTTCAATCTCCCGATTCAAGCTTTGCATCTGGGACGAGTTACCGATGATTTCGGCATCGTGGTTAAGGTTCGGGCTCTTTTCCTGCACATGGCTTGAGTGGCTATTGAGTGCCATGCGCTCCAGTTTTTCAACCAGCAGGGCGTTGCTTAAGGATGCGGCGGCAATCGCACTTAAGCTGCGAAGTTCGGTATTACTGAATTGATCGAACTGCAGGGAATTAAAGGCATCGATGGTCACGGCACCGATAAGCTGTTCGTCGGCAAATAAGGGGAGTCCGATACAGGCATGAACCTTCAATGCCCCGGTTTGATTGGGGATCAAGCCATCGTAGGGATCGGCAAGTTCACTGTCGGCGGGAAAGCGCACTATATCCCCCGCACGGGCAATGGCTTCAAGCCTTGGATGCTCATTCAGGATAAAGCGTCTGCCGAGCACATCCTCGTTCAAACCGTCGATGGCCAGTGGGGTAAAATAGTGTCCATGGAAGGTGAGTAACGCCGCCGCATCACAGTGCAGGTTAGCTCTTACCGTGTCGAGCAAGCGTGAGAAGCGGTCCCTGTGGGCTAAACCAGAGGTGATGTCCAGTGCGATGCGGGTAAGGTCGGTTTGACTAAGGGCCATAAAAACTCCTGCAGCGAGGTTCCCCTGATTTATAGCATTGATTGTTATATTGACACAGGTTATTTAGACACTGCTAACCGTTATTGCGGTAAGGCTATAAAAGCGTGGTAAACGATAAACGGCGCAGGCCATCAAACTAAGCAACCAAGGTGCCTAAACGACACCTTGGTCAGACCGGATTAATCGTTGTGATTAGTGATTTGTTTGTAAGACTTCCTGTTGCACTTTGGCAGGTTTATTCAGGGTTTTTCTGATCAAATCGAGCAAGAAGGCGCCCATTAAGAGACCGCCGATGCTGAAGATGACATCCCCAAACATACGCATCCAAACCAGCTTTTCAACCAGTGGACTATGGATCACTTCTGGCGAGCGGGCGAACCAATATCCATGGTCGATGACGGCAAAAAACTGCGTAATCCCCACGGGCAATAACGACATAAACACCATAGCCGCTAGGCCAATGTTGAGGCTCCAGAAGGCGCCCTTAAGCATTTTGTCATTCCACTGCATATTGCCGGTGAGGCCCCGCAGACAGAAGAGCATCAAGCCCATGCCCAGCATACCGTACACGCCCATAAAGGCGGCGTGACCGTGGGTGGCCGTGGTGTTGAGTCCTTGAATATAGTAGAGCGAGATAGGTGGATTGATTAAGAAGCCCAGCATACCTGCACCGACTAAGTTCCAAAACGCGGTCGCCACAAAGAACATAATCGCCCAATGATAACGTTGCATCCAGCCACTGGCTTTGCGCAGACGGTAGGTTTCCATCGCTTCAAAACCAATAATGGCGAGGGGAACGACTTCTAAGGCGGAGAAGATGGCGCCCCAAGCGATCACTGAGGTGGGTGTGCCAGTAAAGTATAGGTGGTGTAGGGTGCCAATCAAACCACCGGTTAGGAAGATCACTGTCGTGAATAACACCGCACCGTTGGCACTGCGACCGCGGATTAAGCCTAAACGTACCAACATCAAGGCGATAACGGCGGTGGCAAAGGTTTCGAAGAAGCCCTCAACCCACAGGTGCACGACCCACCAACGCCAATATTCTGCAATCGCTAAGTTGGCGTGTTTGCCCATAAAGAGGCCAGCGCCATAGAACAAACCAATTGCCACGCAGGAGGCATAGAGTACCCAAATCACAGGGCGCATCTCGCCTTGCACTTTAAGGGCGGGTTTGATGGCGGCGGTGACTAGGGCCAGCCAAATCAATAATCCAACGAGGAGTAAGATTTGCCATACTCGGCCAAGATCTATGTACTCATATCCTTGATGACCAAAGAGGAAGTTCATGTCGAGGTCAAAATACTGCTGTACCCCAATCCATTCGCCCGCCATGGATCCAAGCACTACGACGACCAAGGCTACCCAGAGTACGTTAACGCCAAGACGTTGATATTTAGGCTCATAACCCGATAAGGCGGGAGCAATATAGAGCCCAGTGCCTAACCAGGCCGTGGCAATCCAAAATACCGCTAATTGAGTGTGCCAGGTACGAGTGACTGAGTAGGGCAGTATTTCTGAAATCGGTAAACCGTAAAACTCTTGACCTTCAACCGCATAGTGGGCCGTGATCCCGCCGAGTAAAATTTGCAGTAAAAACAAACCAATTGCCGTAATGAAGTATTTACCGACGGCTTTTTGTGAGGCGGTGGGTTTAGTGACAAACAGCGGATCTTGCTCCGAAGGCTTGGGTAGACTCTCATGCTTGCCACTCGCATGGTGCCAGATTAATCCGCCAATCCCCGCAATTAAGGTCACAATACTGAGTATTGACCAGACGATATTATCTGAGGTCGGTGTGTTGCCTAGTTGGGGATCGAAGGGCCAGTTATTAGTGTAGGTATAGGGGGCATCGGGGCGCTCGGTGATTGCCGCCCAAGCTCCCCAAAAGAGGAACGCATTGAGTTGTTCGCGGCGCGCTAGATCGGGCACAGTGCCTTCTTTCATGGCGTATTGTTCACGAAGGCTGCTGAGTTCTGGATCGCTCCCAAACAGGGATAAATAATGCTGCTCGACCTTATTTATCGCTTCGATACGAGTGTTAGACAAGCGAATAAGCACAGTGCCATCGGCCTGTGGCTCGACGCTGTTATGGCGTAAATCTTCCCTTAAGGCTTGCTCAAGCCCAGCTTTTTGTTGGGAGTTTAATTGGGCGAACGGCGTTTGATATTGCTGCTCGGCGCGAATATCGAGCCAAGCTTCGGCTTCTCTGTGTAACCAGTCGGCAGTCCAATCCGGGGCAACATAAGAGCCATGTCCCCAAACCGACCCCAGTTGATGGCCGCCCATGGAGCGCCAGACCAATTGACCTTGTTCGATATCATTTTCGTTAAACACAAGCTGACCATTTACATCGGTAAATGCAGTGGGGATCGGCGGTTTTTCCCTATAAATTTCACTGCCTATGCTCAGCAGCACAGTGAATGAAGCAATCAGCACTATTAACAGTGCGAAAGCGGTGAGTTTTTGTTTGCTCATAAGTCTCCTTGATGCAACGTCATTTTGATACGTTTCACCTGCTATTGCGTAATACGTGCCAAACATTTTTGTTGTTGAAAATAAAGAAGAATATAAATTTTACTCTATGCTTGATTGTCTTTTTGATACTGAATATTGATTGTTGATATGACAGTGATTGTCTTTATGACAGCTTTAGAGGCTTGTATGTCGATAACACAATGGAAAGGTGATTTTATCTATGCTTTCAAGTTATTGCAGAGTTTAACTGGACTTAAGCCGGCTTTTGTCGAATACAGCATATTTTTATATGGTTATCCTCGCGATTTTGGCGGTATAACGTGAGTTTATATGGAATGCTATTTTTAAATATATTGATAAATAAAGATTTTATCTTGTTTATGAGCTTGGGTTCATGTTCGGTAGGCGTTTGTGGTTGTACTGGTTTTTATGTAAAAGTTAGTCAAAATGGCCTTTTACTGAGGATTTGGATGTAGATGTTTGAAATTTAATATTTAAAACTCCATTAATTTGCATTTTTTATGCTAGTATAGAAACACAAAAATTTTCAATTGAGTCATTTTTAATCTAGGTGATTTCTTTATCGTTTAACTAAACACTCTTGTATTTAAGGAGGCATGTGTGGATGCAGATTCCATCAATAGTTTTTTTCTGATCGGTGCCTTGCTTGCCGCTGTGAGTGTTTTGTTAAGTCCCGTGTCTTCGCGCTTGGGTATCCCTATCTTATTAATTTTCCTCGCTGTAGGGATTTTAGCTGGGGAGGATGGTCCCGGCGGTATTCTGTTTGACGACTACTCAACCGCTTATCTTGTCAGTAACTTAGCCTTAGCCATTATCTTGCTCGATGGCGGTATGCGCACGCGTGTCGCAAGCTTTAGGGTGGCACTGTGGCCAGCATTGTCGCTGGCGACCTTTGGGGTCGCTATCACCACCAGTATCACGGGCGTAATGGCCGCATGGTTATTTGACTTACACTGGTTGCAAGGCTTGCTGGTGGGGGCAATTGTCGGCTCCACCGATGCGGCGGCGGTATTCTCGCTATTAAAGGGACGTAGTCTTAACGAGCGTGTTGGCGCGACGCTGGAAATCGAATCGGGCAGTAACGACCCAATGGCGGTGTTTTTAACCGTAACCCTGATTGCCATCCTCGCTAATGTGGACGCCGAGTTATCCGTAAGCTTTATGCTGATAAGCTTTATCAAGCAGTTTGGTTTGGGGATTTTCCTTGGTCTTGGCGGCGGTTGGCTGCTGTGGAAGTTGGTGAATTTAAGCAAGCTTGCCGAAGGCTTGTATTCGATTTTAGTGCTCAGTGGCGGTCTGATGATTTATGCCGCCTCGAACAAACTCGGCGGTAGCGGCATCCTGTCGATTTATCTCGTCGGTCTCTTCCTCGGCAACAAGCCTACCCGCGGTCGCCATTCCATCCTAAACGTATTGGATGGCATGACTTGGGTCAGCCAAATCGGTATGTTCCTCGTATTAGGGCTGCTGCTCACACCATCTGATTTGTTGGATATTTGGCTACCGGGCTTAGCGTTAGCCTTTGGGATGATCCTGTTTGCCAGACCGTTAGCTGTATGGCTCAGCTTGCTGCCCTTTAAGAGCTTTAGCAGTCGTGACCGCTGGTTTATCTCTTGGGTCGGGCTTCGTGGCGCCGTGCCGATTATTTTAGCGGTATTCCCTATGATGGCGGGATTACCAGGCGCTCAGTTGTACTTTAACTTGGCATTCTTCGTGGTGTTAGTGTCACTGCTTGTGCAGGGGGCGTCACTCACCACGGCGGCGCGTTTAGCTAAGGTGGAGTTACCGCCTAAGCCGTTGCCGATTTCACGTTCTGGGGTTGAAATATACCCGAGCAGTGAATGGGAAGTGTTTGTGTACCATCTGAGTGAAAACAAATGGTGCATCGGCGAACCGCTTAAACGCCTCTCAATGCCAGATGGAACAAGGATTGCGGCGGTATTTCGCCATAATACGCTGTTGCACCCATCGGGCAGTACCTGCCTCGAAGCGGGGGATATTTTGTGTGTGCTTGGGCAAGAGAAGAGCCTAGAAGCCTTAAGTAACCTGTTTAGTCAGGCGCCCGAAACCAAGGAAGTGCCACGTTTCTTCGGTGACTTCTTTATCGATACCGAGGTTAAGCTGCTGGATCTGGCGCCGATTTATGGGCTGGAGTTAGACGAAGCAACCGGCGACATGACGGTCGCAGATTTAGTAGCGGCTGAATTAGGCTCGCATCCGGTACTTGGGGATCAGTTCCTATGGCAGTCGCTGCATTGGGTGGTTGCAGGGCTCAATGAAGGCAAAGTCACCAATGTGGGTATTCGCTTACCGGCGGAGGCTTAAGTGAAGCTGTATTGAAGTGCCTGCAATGCAGGGCTTCACTGGATATGGTTCTTGGTATTTCAAACCTTCAAAATGCCTTAAACAAAACATCCAACAAAAAATGCCAAGCAATTGCTTGGCATTTTTTTATCCGCTTTTAAGCACTTATCTTGAACAGATAGAACGAAAGCTTATTTATATAAGGACTTGTCCGTGGGATCTGGGCGAGTCTTAAAGCGGCGGTGAAGCCACATATATTGGGCGCGATTTCTATCGATAATCCCTTCGATAATTTTGTTACCACGAATGGCATCGGCTAGCTCATCTTCACCGGGGAAGTTATCCAGCGGCGGCATAATCTCAATATGGTAACCCTTATCGCCTTCGGTGCGCTCCACAAAGAAGGGCAGCACTTTGGCCTTACCGAGTTTAGCCAGTGTGGTGGCACCGGTAATGGTCGCGGCATCGGGCACGGCATAGAAGGGAATAAACACCGCACTCGAACGCCCAAAATCTTGATCGGCGGTATACCAAATCACATCGGGATTGCGTAAACAACGCACCATCTGGCGTAGATCGCGTTTCGGCACTAAGGCTTTGTTTGAGCGTAAGCGGCCTTTTACCTGTAGATATTCCATCACCGGATTGTTGTGTGGACGATACACCCCAACACCGGGTTGGAATTGACCAAAAATACGCGCGCCCATTTCCAGTGGTAAGCAGTGCACGGCAAACAGAATCACCCCATGGCCGGCATTCAAGGTGTCTTGCACGTATTCTTTGCCGGTGATCTGCATATGCTGTTGGATTTTTTCATCGGTCCACCACCAGGCATTGATGGTATCAAAAATCGCTTTACCCGTTTCTTCAAAGTTACGTGTCAGCAGGGCTTCGCGCTCTGACTCGGGCATGTCGGGGAAGCAGAGAGTTAAATTGCGGCGCGCGGTATGGGTACGGCTGCCTGCAATAGTCTTAACTAATCGGCCTAATCCTTTACCTAACTTCATCTGCCACGAAAGAGGTAACACTTGGGTAATCCGCATCACTAACACCCCAAACCACATGGGCCAGTGCTTCGGATGATATAAGGATGATGAAAACTCAGCTTTCTCGACCACAAAAATACTCACTACTTTTGAAAATTACTGCTTATTCTAACTCATATTTTGCCGAAAATTAGGTACAATCACGGTTTAATTTCTGCAATAGATAAGAGCGCTATGAAGGTTTCTCTGCCAGCATTTGAAAAAGCCAAAGTGTTAGTTGTCGGCGATGTGATGTTAGATCGCTACTGGGTTGGGCCAACGGGTCGTATCTCGCCCGAAGCGCCTGTGCCCGTGGTGAAGATTAACCAAGTCGAAGACAGACCGGGCGGTGCGGCCAACGTGGCGTTAAATATCGCGACCCTAGGCGGCCAAGTGCAATTGGCGGGGTTAGTGGGCGAAGATGATACCGCTAAGGCGTTAACCCTTGGCGTGCAAGCGCTGGGCGTTGAGCCACAGTGGTTGAATATTGCCGACAAACCGACCATTACTAAACTGCGCGTCCTGTCGCGTAACCAGCAGCTCATTCGCCTCGATTTTGAAGAATCCTTCGATAAGCAGGATAGTGCGCGTTTGCTTAAACAGTCTGAAGCCTTACTCGATTCGGTCGATGTAGTGGTGCTGTCGGATTATGCGAAGGGCGCTATCGATAAGCCGCAGGATTTTATTGCGCTGGCTCGCGCTAAAGGCGTGAAAGTGCTTGTCGATCCAAAGGGTTCCGATTTTAGCCGTTACCATGGCGCTTCACTGATCACACCCAATATGAGTGAATTTGAAGCCGTGGTTGGCGCGGTAACCTCTGAGGCGGATCTGCTCGAAAAGGCCCGTGGCTTACTCAATAAGCATCAGTTCGACGCTATCTTAGTCACTCGCTCCGAAAAGGGCATGACCTTAGTGACGGCCAATGCCCCAGAGTTACACATTCCCACGGTGGCCCGTGAGGTGTATGACGTGACAGGCGCCGGTGATACAGTGATTTCAGCTCTCGCGACCTCACTCGCCGCGGGCGCAGAACTGCCGCAGGCGTGCGCCATTGCCAATACCGCCGCAGGGGTTGTGGTGGGTAAATTAGGCACTTCAACCGTGTCTCGTATCGAGCTGATTGAAGCCTTAGCACTGCACCACGGTGAGTCGGGTTTTGGGGTGGTGAGTGAAGATCAACTTGCCTATGCCCTAGAGCAAGCCAAATTGCGCGGCGAGCGAGTGGTGATGACCAACGGTTGCTTCGATATTCTGCACGCGGGGCACGTCAGTTACCTCAAGCAAGCCAAAGCCTTAGGCGATAGATTGATAGTGGCCGTGAATGATGATGCCTCGGTCAAACGCTTAAAAGGCGAAGGCCGCCCTGTCAATCAAGTGGATAGACGTATGGCGGTGTTAGCGGGATTAGCCGCCGTCGATTGGGTTGTGCCTTTTAGTGAAGACACGCCACAGCGGATAATCGCCAGATTACTCCCCGATCTCCTCGTCAAAGGCGGTGATTATAAAGTTGAAGATATCGCGGGTGGTGCCGAGGTGATCGCCGCGGGTGGCCAAGTCCAAGTGTTAGGGTTTGAAGACGGGATATCAACCACAGCCATTATCCAAAATATCATGGCAAAACAGTGAGTCTCATTGCCCTGACACTGATCTCTAGCCTGACTTGGGTGCCTATTGGCGACAAGCAGGCGTTAATTTGCCCGTTAGCGCAATTGAGTCAGTGTCTGGCAAGCTTTCCAACTCAGGTCCGTGAACAACTCCCCCGCAGCGAAGCCCAATTTCAAACAGAGCTTGGGCTTCGCAGTGCCATGGTGTTACCCGTCGAAAATAGTCATTTCTCCGGTTTAATCCTGGTAAATGAGCGAGAAACACCAGAGTTTCAACTGCTTAATATCGATGGCACAACCTATCAATATGACCTCAAAGAACAGGCATTATTAACCCTGTGGCATGAGCTAGGGCACCTTGAGAATCTGGCCTTGCAGGGCAGTTTATTGCCAAAAGAATTAACAGCTTACCAGCATGAGTGGTTAGCGGATCTCTATCTGGTTTGGCGTGTTGCTAAGGCCAAAGGCAATCTGGATTTAGCCTGGCAGCAATACCACAGACGCAACCTTGCGGCGTTAACAAGTTCGCAGTATATGTCTCACTGGAGCAGCCCGATGATGATACAAGTGTTAAAAAAGTATCATGTGAGCCAGATTACCCACTACAGCCAATATCGTGATTTTGTCGCCGATTTTTATCCTAAAATAGTACAAATAGAACCAGAGGTATTTCGCGAATATTCGAGTTTAATGCAGCGTACTTTTGGTGAGACTGTGCTGCAACCCCTGCCAGCATACCTATCTTGGCGTAAGCCAGATCTTGGACGTTACCTTAACCCGACACTGACATTGCTGATGGGGGAGGCAAAAGCCCACGACTGGTTAGTACAAAATTCAATGTTGTGAATATGTAAACAGAATCGATAAATCTCCCTGTTTCAAACTGAACCCTAGCTGAACAAAAGCGAAATACACTTGTTTGGCGTTTCCAAACAGCAGTAATCCCTGAAAGGCTTTGGTAAGCTCTACCCCAGAAAAAGAACAACGGGAGACTTTACTATGGCTAAGCGCTCGCGAGTACAGACTGAGCAGACCATAAATCAGATTATGGATGAAGCGTTAAGACAAATTTTGACTATTGGCTTTGAGACTATGTCTTATACCACGTTATCTGAAGCAACGGGGATTAGCCGCACCGGTATTAGTCATCACTTTCCGCGTAAAAACGACTTCTTAATCCGTTTAGATAGTCGTATTGGCAATTTATTTGTTGCCGCGCTCGACTTTTCTAGCCAAGAAGCCTTAGAAGCCTCTTGGATGAAAGCGATGCAAGAAGAGCATTACCGCGCAGTGTTAAGATTATTCTTCAGCCTCTGTGGTGGCGCGAATAATGAAATCACCCTCTTCAGAGCGGTCAGCACAGCACGTCAGCAAGCCATTGCTGAATTAGGATTGGTCGGTGATCGCACCATCAATCATCTATTAGGCCGTACTGCGGTTATGCTGCTGTCTAATTTTGATGTTGCCAAAGCGGCATAATCATAAGCATCACCACAAAAAGGAGCCTCAGGCTCCTTTTTTGTTTCTATGGTTTGGCGCGCCGATTACGTTTTCGCACTGTTAAGTTAGTTAAGCTGCAATGGGGGAGACAGCTGCGCTTGTTTTAACTTTTGTTGGGTAAGATAAACGCCGACAGCCATAAAGGTCAGCGCCGCGGCGATCAGGGCACAAAGCGCATGATGGAACACCAAATGGCTGATAAAGAAGGCTGGAATATCCTCAATACTATCGATAAGGAAGAGTTTAACGATAAGCCCAAGGTACAAGAGTAAGTGCAATATCGCTCCTGTGATAAAGAGGCGCTTAAACTTTTGCATCAAACAAGCGGCGAGATTAAAGCGGTAATAGCGGCAAAACAGATAACCGCCGGTGCCAATGCCAATCGATATCCAGCCGAGCCCCAGCAATGAGGTTTTAATCAAAATTGCCGACAGCATAAATAATCCAAGCAGCATCAAGCTATCCTTTCAATGAATGGGGCGACCATAAACAAGTTGCGCAGAGACTAGCTGAGCTGGCTTAAAAACGTGTGAAAACACATCCCTAAGCAGGGGAAAAGATAAAGGGAGCCAAGTGGCTCCCTTTATGGTTAATACGCAAACTTAAGCATTACAGCGCTTTTAAAATCGCCTCAACGCTGGCCTTAGCATCGCCGAACAGCATTTGAGTATTGTCTTTAAAGAACAGTGGGTTTTGTACACCCGCATAACCTGTATTCATTGAGCGTTTAAAGCCAATCACGTTTTGCGCTTTCCACACTTCGAGCACAGGCATGCCCGCAATTGGGCTGCCCGGATCTTCCATCGCCGCAGGGTTCACCGTATCGTTGGCACCAATGACGAGTACTACGTCGGTATCGCTAAAGTCCTCGTTGATTTCGTCCATTTCGAGCACGATATCGTAGGGCACTTTGGCTTCAGCCAAGAGTACGTTCATATGGCCTGGTAAGCGACCCGCCACTGGGTGAATACCAAAGCGTACCTTCACGCCGCGATCACGCAGTTTTTGAGTGATTTCAGCCACAGGATATTGCGCCTGCGCCACTGCCATACCATAGCCTGGGGTGATGATGACAGAAGTTGCGTTTTTCAGCATGTCAGCCACATCTTCGGCGTTGGTTTCGCGGTATTCGCCCATTTCTTCATCGCCAGATGAGGCCACACCATCGGTGCCAAATCCACCTGCGATAACCGAGATAAACGAGCGGTTCATCGCCTTACACATGATGTAAGACAGAATTGCACCCGATGAACCCACGAGCGCACCTGTTACGATCAGCAGATCGTTTGACAGCATAAAGCCCGCCGCCGCTGCCGCCCAACCTGAGTAGGAGTTCAGCATAGAGACCACAACTGGCATGTCCGCACCGCCGATTGAGGCCACTAAATGCCAGCCAAAGGCGAAGGCGATAAGTGTCATCAACAGTAGGGCGGGCATAGTGCCACCCGTTTGTACGAAGTAAACCAATAGCGCCAATGATACCAATACCGCTGCGAGGTTCAGTTTATGGCGATGTGGCAACATCAAAGGTTTTGAGGAAATTAATCCGCGTAACTTACCGAAGGCCACGATAGAACCCGTGAAGGTCACCGCACCGATAAAGATCCCGAGGAACACTTCCACTAAGTGAATGTTGAGCATAGCGCCAGTTAAATGGGCTTTCTCGGCGGCTTTGGCCGCTTCGCTTAGCGCATCCTGCACTGCGGCTAAGGTGGAGTTGATATCTCCGCCAACGGCCACTACCACTTGCGATACTTGCTCTGGGTGTAGGTCGATAAAGCTGTTAAAGCCCACTAATACCGCCGCCATACCCACAAAGCTGTGGAGTACTGCGACCAGTTCGGGCATTTCCGTCATTTCGACTTTAAGTGCTAAACGCACGCCGATGGCACCACCAATCACCATGGCGACAATAATCCAAGCGACACCGCTGGTGTCAGGATTAAAAATGGTCGCCAGTAGGGCAATGGCCATACCTGTGATACCAAATAAATTGCCGTGTTTGGCCGTTTCTTGCTTCGACAATCCTGCGAGACTGAAGATAAAGAGCACGGCGGCAATAATGTAAGCTGCAGTTACCAGTCCTTGAGACACGTTATACCCCCTTAATCTTTACGGAACATCTTCAGCATGCGCTGAGTGACGGTGAAACCGCCGAAGATGTTAATACTGGCGATCAGCACGGCAATAAACGCCAGCACAGTGACCAAGGTTGAACCTTGACCAATTTGCAGCAAGGCGCCGACCACGATAATGCCCGAAATCGCGTTAGTCACTGACATTAAAGGCGTATGTAGTGAGTGGGATACGTTCCACACCACGTAATAGCCCACCACGCAGGACAGGACAAAAACCGTAAAGTGGGATAAGAACTCGGCTGGCGCAACTGAGGCAACCGCGGCAAAACCCGCAGCACCAAGGGCAGCGAGAATATACTTAAGTTTGGATGGCTTTTTGGCTTCAGCCGCTTTGGCTTCAACCTTAGCCGCAGGTTTGGCGGGCGCTGCCGACACCGAAATCGCCGGTGGCGGGAAGGTCACTTCGCCTGCTTTGACCACTGTCATATTGCGCATCACCACATCATCGAAGTTGATGCTGGCGACGCCGTTTTTCTCTTTACACATTAACTTCATCAGGTTGACTAAGTTAGTGCCGTAAAGCTGTGAAGACTGCGCGGGCAGGCGGCCGGGAAGATCGGTAAAGCCGATGACTTTAACGCCATTCTCGGTCACGAATAGCTCGCTAGGCTGAGTGTATTCACAGTTACCGCCCGCTTGCGCGGCCATATCGACAATCACAGAGCCGGGTTTCATGCTGTCGACCATCGCCTTAGTAATGAGCTTAGGTGCAGGGCGGCCAGGGATCAGCGCTGTGGTAATGATGATATCGACTTCTTTGGCTTGCTCGGCAAACAGTGCCATTTCGGCGGCGATAAACTCGTCCGACATGGTTTTAGCGTAACCGTCCGATGAGCTGCCATCTTCATTGGTAAAGTCCAGTTTGAGGAACTGGCCACCCATAGATTCGATTTGTTCGGCCACTTCTAAGCGTGTGTCGAAGGCACGAACGATAGCCCCTAGCGAACCTGCGGTACCAATGGCGGCAAGACCCGCTACACCGGCACCAATCACCAGCACTTTGGCTGGCGGAACCTTACCCGCGGCAGTAATTTGTCCGGTAAAGAAACGGCCAAAGTGGTGCGCGGCTTCAACAACGGCGCGATAACCGCCGATATTGGCCATAGAAGAGAGAGCATCGAGGGATTGGGCGCGGGAAATACGTGGCACCATGTCCATCGCCATCACATTGATGTTGCGTTTAGACAGTTTCTCGACCAACTCAGCATTTTGAGCCGGCCAGATAAAGCTGATTAAGGTCGCGCCTTCTTTAATTTGCGCAATTTCAGCATCGGTCGGTGCATTGACCTTAAAAATCAGATCCGCTTGCCAAACCTCTGCCGTGATCTTCGCCCCAGCGGCTTCAAAAGCGGCATCGTCAAAGCTAGACAGTAAGCCAGCATTGGCCTCAACAACAACTTCAAAGCCGAGCTTTTTAAGTTGTTCGACGGTGGCAGGGGTCGCGGCGACCCGAGTCTCACCGGCGAGACTCTCTCTCGGTATTCCAATCTGCATGATTACTCCCTGGTGGTTTATATAATCGTTCCGCCTGAGTGCTTCCCCTGAGCTAAACCTAGGTAGGGCTAGGCCGCGATAAGAATGAACTCGTTTATTCAGTTGTGGCAGTTAGCGCATTCAATCTTGGTATGAAATTTGTGCTTGAAAACAAACTTCTTTGCGAGCAACAGAAGGTACTGTACAGCAGGCTCGTCACCATTGTGGCAATACTTTGGTTTGACACAAGCGCATATTGCTCAAGCTGGTCGTTTCTGAACTGGTCGTATCAAAAACTTTTAACCAGTGCACACTTTTGTAGCTTAAATTTTGCACTTTGTATATTCCAAAATGGAATTAAAAATCAAATATTATTCTTTTTTGCTTTTCTAAAACCACGCTAATCTGCTGGACATTACACTGTCATAGGGCCGTCTCATGTTGTTAAAAGAACTTTCATCACTGGCTTCACCCCTGTCGCAACCGCAGGTCGAAAAGCTGAAACAACTCACCGCTGAATTAAACGCGGTGCAACTTGCTTGGGTGAGCGGTTATTTAGCCGCAACGGCCAATGCGTCGGGTAATCTAGCCCAGCTCGCGCCCGTGTCCGATGCACCGGCGGCGCAGACAGTGACCATTCTCTATGGCAGCCAAACCGGCAATGGTCGTGGTATTGCCAAAGCCTTGGCCGAGAAGGCAAAAGCGCAGGGCTATAGCGTGAATCTAGCCTCTATGGGTGAATACAATGTGCGCCAGCTTAAACAAGAAACCTTGTTATTGCTGGTGGTCAGTACCCATGGTGAGGGGGAAGCGCCGGATGATGCGATTGAATTACATAAGTTTTTAGCATCGAAACGCGCACCTCAATTAAACAACTTACATTACTCTGTGTTGGCGCTGGGCGATTCAAGCTATGAGTTTTTCTGCCAGACAGGTAAAGACTTCGATGCTCGTCTGTCGGCATTAGGCGCCAAAGCGCTGCTGCCTCTGGTTGAGTGTGATGTGGACTATGAGGCTGCGGCCGGACAGTGGCACGCCGATGTACTCACCGCCGTGAAGCCACTGATTCAAACCACGGCTAACGTGGTGGCGCTCAATGATACCGGCTCGGCACAAGTTGCCAGCGAAAGCGAATTTACTAAGCAAAACCCTTACAGTGCTGAGGTGTTGGTGAGCCAGAAGATCACTGGACGCGGTTCAGACCGAGACGTACGCCACGTTGAAATCGATTTAGGCGAGTCAGGCTTACGCTACGAAGTGGGTGATGCCCTTGGGGTGTGGTTTAGCAACAATGAAACTTTGGTCGATGAGATTTTAGCGGGCTTAGGGTTAGCGGCCGATGCCACTGTGACCGTCGGTAATGAGTCAATCAACCTCAAACAAGCCTTAATCGAGAAGAAAGAGCTGACACAGTTATATCCTGGTTTAGTCAAAGCCTGGGCCGAGTTGTCCGCAAGCCCTGAGCTGCTTGCTATTAGCGAAGATAAAGAACAGGTTCGCCAGTTTATCTTACATCATCAATTTGCAGACTTAGTGGCGAACTATCAGCTCAAGGCCGATGCTAATCTGGATGCAAACAAGTTAGTGGAGCTATTACGCCCATTAACGCCAAGACTCTACTCCATCGCTTCGAGCCAGAGTGAAGTCGATACCGAAGTGCATCTGACAGTGGCCTTGGTGGAGGATGAGCACCAAGGGCAAGCCCGTTTTGGCGGCGCATCGCATTTCTTAGCCTCGGCAGAGGAAGGCGCCGAAGTAAAAGTGTATGTTGAACCGAACAAGCATTTCCGTTTACCTGAAGATCCACAAACGCCTGTCATCATGATTGGCCCAGGCACTGGTGTTGCGCCGTTTCGCGCCTTTATGCAGGAACGCGTGGCGCAAGGCGCTGAGGGCGATAGCTGGTTATTCTTCGGTAATCCTCACTTTGAGCAGGACTTCCTGTATCAAACCGAGTGGCAACAGTATCTGAAAAACGGCGATTTAACCCGTATCGATGTGGCATTTTCGCGCGATCAGGCTCATAAGATTTACGTGCAGCACCGCATTAAAGAGCAGGGACAAACCCTGTGGCAATGGCTGCAAAATGGCGCGCATCTTTATATTTGTGGTGATGCCGAGCGTATGGCTAAAGACGTACATCAAGCCCTATTAGCGGTTGCGGTGGAGTTTGGCGGACTGTCGAGCGAGGCGGCGGAAGAATATTTCGAGACTCTGCGCAGTCATAAACGTTACCAAAAAGACGTGTACTAATTAATCGATCCCAAAGATAGAGAGTAGTATCCACTGAGATACTGCCGCCGAACGAATTTTAAGAGGCAGTTGCCATGAGTGAGCAAAAGTTAGCATTAAACGAATACCTAAAGACCGACAGTGATTATCTGCGTGGCACCATTAAAGAGGGATTAGATTCCTCGGTGACGGGCAGTTTTAGCGATGGCGATCAGCAATTGATCAAATTCCACGGCTTCTATCAGCAGGATGACCGTGATTTACGTAACGAGCGTAAAGAGCAAAAACTCGAACCCTTATATAGCTTTATGTTACGTGCCCGCGTGCCTGGCGGTGTGTGTACGCCTAAGCAATGGTTAGGCGTGGATGAAATTGCCTCGACGCTCACCAGCTCTAACAGCATTCGTTTAACGACGCGTCAGACGTTCCAATACCACGGCATTCCAAAGCGTAACCTCAAGACCATTATTCAAGGCTTGGACCGTGAGGCACTCGATTCTATCGCCGCCTGTGGTGACGTTAACCGTAACGTGATGTGTAACCCGAATCCGGTCGAATCTAAGCTGCATGCGCAGGCCTATGAAGTCGCGAAAAAGCTGTCTGATCACCTGCTGCCCCACACTCGTGCCTACGCCGAGATTTGGTTAGATGAAGAGAAGTTACTGACCACAGAAGACGAAACCGTTGAACCTGTATACGGCAAAACCTACTTGCCACGTAAGTTTAAGATGGCCGTTGCCGTACCGCCGGATAACGATGTTGATGTCTACACCAACGACTTAGGCTTTATTGCGGTGGCCGAAAATGGCGAATTAGTCGGTTTTAACCTGACCGCTGGCGGCGGCATGGGCTCGACCCACGGTGAAGTCGAAACCTTCCCGCGCTTGGCCGATGACTTTGGTTTTATCAAAACTGAAGATGTGATGAAGTTTGCCGAAGCCGTGATGACAGTGCAGCGTGACTGGGGTAATCGTACCAACCGTAAACGTTCACGCCTTAAATACACTATCGTTGACCATGGTTATGAGAAGTTTAAGGCCGAAGTGGAAGCCCGTGCTGGCGTCAAATTTGAGCCTAAGCGTGATGTGGTGATTGGCGATCGCGGCGATCGTTACGGCTGGGTCGAAGGTGTCGATGGTAAGTGGCATTTAACCCTGTTTATCGAAAGCGGCCGCATTAAAGATGTGCCCGGTAAGAGTTTGCAAACAGGTATGCGTGAAATCGCGAAGATCCACAAGGGCGATTTCCGCATGACCTCAAACCAGAATATGATTATTGCTGGTGTGGCGCCTGAAGATAAAGCGACCATCGAAGGCCTTGCCCGTAAACACGGTTTACTCGGCCAAGTGCTGACCCAAACCCGCGGTCATTCGATTGCCTGTGTGGCCTTGCCAACCTGTCCATTGGCGATGGCGGAAGCTGAGCGTTATTTCCCTGAGTTTATTGACCATATCGATGCGCTGCAGGCTAAAAATGGCATTAGCGATCAAGCCATTGTGGTGCGTATGACCGGCTGTCCAAATGGTTGCGCCCGTCCATTTGCCGCCGAAATCGGCTTAGTGGGTAAGGCGCCGGGTCGCTATAACCTGTATCTCGGGGCGAACTTCGAAGGTACTCGTCTGAATAAGATGTACAGAGAGAATATCCAAGAGGCTGAGATCCTTGCTGAATTGGATGCATTATTTGCCCGCTACGCGGTTGAGCGTAATGCAGGCGAAACCTTTGGTAACTTCACCGTCCGCACGGGCGTGGTGAAGGCGGTTATCGATGCCGCTAAGGATTTCCATGGCTGATCTTGATTCTGGGGTAACGGGTTCTGGCTTGCCGAACGCGTTGCAGAGCGTGGTAAGTCACAGCGAACTTAAAGCGCTGCTGACGGCGCCTAAGGATGTGCAGCAAGCGGAACTGGAGCGCATTAATCGCTTCTTGGCCGGATTGACGGCTCAAGAGCGAGTGCTCTGGGGCTTAGCCTATCTGCCGGGTAATCACGCGCTGTCATCCAGTTTTGGGATCCAGGCGGCGGTGATGCTGCATATGGTGAGTCAGGTGCAATCGGATATTCCGGTTATCTTAACGGATACTGGCTATCTCTTTCCTGAGACATATCAGTTTATTGACCAGCTTACCGAGCGTTTATCCTTAAACCTCAAGGTTTACCAAGCGCCAATGACCTCGGCATGGCAGGAGGCGCGTTTTGGCAAGTTGTGGGAGCAGGGCTTAGATGGGCTCGAGCGTTACAATCGACTGAATAAAGTGGAGCCGATGCAACGTGCTTTGGCGGAACTTGAAGTAGGTACTTGGTTCGCGGGACTACGCCGCAGCCAGTCGAGCACACGCGAAGAGTTACCGATATTGGCTATCCATGGCACTCGCTTTAAGTTGTTGCCGATTATCGAGTGGTCGAACAAAGATGTGCATCTGTATCTGACGCAATTTGACTTGCCTTACCATCCTCTATGGGATCAAGGTTATGTTTCTGTTGGGGATACCCACTCGAGTAAACCCTTAGAATTAGGGATGACTGAAGAAGAAACCCGCTTTAATGGCTTAAAACGCGAATGCGGTTTGCATTACGAAATATAACCATCTATCTGATTTAATAGATAAATGCCACAGTATTCCCTGTGGCATTTTTTATTTTATGCCGCCAAAAGAATACTTTGCTTAATTTTGCAGCGGTTTGGCCGTTAAAGTATTTTGAGTGTCATTCTGGCGTCATTAAAGTCAGATAAAGTTTATTTTCATAGAGTTAGTTAAGTCTTTTTCACCAACGACAAAATTTTTGTACATTTTTACTCACAGAGTTATGCACATTAAAATGTTCTGAGCTATATTACAAAGTTCCCGTAGATGGTTTTGAGGGAGTTTACTGCGCAGATATGCCCTAGTCGGTATTTTGCCAAGTTAAGTTGTTGAATATCGTTATTTATGGGCTTAGTTTGCTGTGTAACGATATAACGAGACGGAAAACAGTCGCACTTCCAAAAGACCTTGCTCGCCGCCGCGAGTATCAAGCAGTTTGATTGACTTGCTAGCCCTCGTTAATCTGCCCATTTCACCTCGGTCAGCTGTGGTCAAAGCTGCCGAGGTTGAGTCAACATAGTTAACATCGTTTATTTCGTTAATTCATCAATTCAGCTCGGTTTTTGGCGCTGTTTATGACAATATTATCATCAACTTACACTGTGCTATTTTATGCTGAGTGGCTAATGCCGCCGCATATGGCCCCTTTGATGGAATTATTGATGAGGATTACTGGATGACCGCCCCTATGTATGCCATGCGCGATCATGTCAATCGTCCTCAAGGGAATAAATCTAATCGTCCAGCACAAAAGCCCAAAGCGCGTGGCCTTAAGCGAATAGTCGCTTGGCTCGTTAAACTCATCTTAGGCTTATTACTCGCCTCCATTTTAAGCGTGGTGCTACTGCGTTTTATTGACCCGCCGATGTGGACTTGGCGGATTGAACGGGCATTATTCCCGCCCGCACCAGTGACAGAAGTGCGACATCAATGGCGCTCACTCGAGCAAATCTCCCCTGAATTACAATTAGCCGTGATTGCCGCAGAGGATCAAAAGTTTGCCAGCCACACGGGGTTTGATTTAGCCGCGATAAGTTCGGCCATTGAATACAATCAAAAGGGCAACAAGGTTCGTGGTGCGAGTACCTTAAGTCAGCAAGCGGCGAAAAACCTGTTTATGTGGTCGAGCCGCAGTTTTATCCGCAAGGGAATTGAGGCCTGGTTTACCCTATTAATGGAATTGATTTGGGATAAGTCGCGCATACTCGAAGTGTATCTGAATATCGTCGAATTCGGCCCCGGAATATATGGCGCCGAAGCCGCATCGAAACATTATTTTGGTAAGAGTGCCGCCAAATTAACCCGTTATGAGGCGTCATTATTAGCGGCGGTATTGCCTAATCCTTGGCGTTATAAAGTCTCGCCGCCTTCACCCTATGTTGAGCAGCGCTCCGCTTGGATCCGTAAGCAAATGCGCCAGTTAGGGGAAGTGACTCTTAACCGTGTTCATCAGGCCGATTAACGGATAAATAAGGCGATAACTTTCGTCTTATTAATATGCCATGCGCTTTATCGTTAATATGAACTTTATCCTCAAGATGAATTAGGCTCTGAATGTAAATTTCATTTAGTTTGCCAAGCGAATTTGCCTTAATTGCGCAGCTTGATTCGCATCCTAGGTTAATTAATGGTAAATTAACGCACGAATTTCCCCTTCAAATACACTCAGTCCTTTGGCTATTCCCCTCGCTAATTTTTAGCTTGTGTCGGATGTTGGTTTGCCATGATGCGTGTAAAAAGGAATGACAACAGGTCAGTATTTAAATACCGAAGGTGAGTGCTTTCGGTATTATTTTTGTCACTTTGACGGTTATTAAATGGAGTTTTAGATGAAGAAGATTGTTATTGCTGCGGCAATTATTGCAGCGGGAGCAGGTGCTTATTGGTACACTCAGCATGGAACTAGCTCGAGTGCTTCGGCCAATCCTTTGCTTGATTATATCCCTGCCGACACCCCAGTATTTTCAGGTCAGTTAAAACCTTTCCCACTGAAAAACTACCTGCAATCTATTTCTGGCAATTACCAGCAATATTCAACAGATTCGTTGGCCGAATTAGGCGAATTAGATAGCCCTATGGCCAAGTTTTTTGTCAGCATCTATACGCAGTATATGGATGGGATAAAAAATCCAACCCAATTGCTTAAGACCTTTGGTTTACCAAATGAAGTCGAGCCTTTTTTCTACACCTTAGGCGTGATCCCTGTTCTTAAAACCAATGTGGATCAAATCGATGCATTTTGGGCCGTCTTGGATAAAGCCGAGAAAGACAGCGGCTTCACCCATGAAAAGCGCACCTTAGCGGGCGTTGATTATCGCGCTTATTCACTCGCCGAAGAAGGTTCTACTGAGAAGGTTGACCTGTTATTTGCCCATAAAGATGGCATCTTAACTGTGACCTTGTCTGGCACAACGATTGAGCCAGAAATCTTAGAAATGGCCTTTGGATTAAAGAAACCGACTCAATCCTTAGCCGCTTCAGGCATGCTGAAAGACATCATCAAAACCCATGGTTTTATGGAAGATAGCATCAGCTTTATCAACCACGTTGAGATTGTTAAAGCGATTACCTCTCCCGATGGCAATATGCTAGGCAAACAGCTCACTCAGTTCATGGCAGAAGAAAGCCAAGGTGAAGATCCTTTTGCTGAGATTCGCACTCCTGAATGTAAAACTGAGCTAACCGCCATTGCCGCTAACTGGCCTCGTACTGTGGCTGGGTTAACCGCATTTAGCTCGACCGAAAAAGAAAGCCATATGGCTGCCTCTTTTGTGGTTGAAAGCAAAAACCAGGCAATCTTAACCGCATTGCAAAAAATGCGCGGCTACATTCCAACCCACTTAGCCGATATTAACAGCACTATCTTCTCTATGGGGCTGGGGATTGACGTTAACGAAGTTGCGCCTTCACTGACGGCGATCTGGGATGACCTGCAAAAGCCGCAGTTAACCTGCGCGCCGCTTGCCGAGTTGCAAGCAGAGTTAAGCCAACAGAGCCCTGCGATGTTAGGTATGTTTACTGGCATGGCTAATGGGGTTAAAGGTGTGAGCCTGTCATTGCTCGATTATAAGATGAGCACACAAGACCAAGAGCCAAAGCTTGAAAGCTTAGATGCCTTAGTGAGCTTAACGGCTGATAATCCTTCAATGCTGTTCAATATGGTGAAACCTTTTGCTCCAATGTTAGCTGAACTGCAAGTTGCGGATAATGGCGAGCCTACCGACTTATCACCACTGTTAATGTTGCCACCTGAGATGAACATCAAGCCGATGCTGGCAATTAAGGGACAACACTTAGTGGTTTACTCTGGCGATAAAGGCTTAGCATTAGCCAACAAACTGGCTGGCGAGAAGCCATTGGCCAATGGGCTTTACAGCATGTCGGCTGATTACGGTAAGATGTTTACCCCGGTGCTGACCCTGTTAGAACTGACTGGCGAGCCGATTCCTGAAGAGCTGCAAATGCTGAAAGATTACAATATGCGCGTGCAAATGAGCTTCGATGTGAACAAACAAGGCATAGTGTTTGGTTCTGTGATGAACTCAAAAGCGAGCGAGAAGAAGTAAGCTTGATACCTTAGAGTGTTAATCGAAAAGCCAGCTGATTGCTGGCTTTTTTGTTAATTGGCTTGCGCTAACTTAGGTTGAGAACCGAGGGGCGTGTCTATGGATTTCGGTTTCGCAGCGCGCACTAAACTGACCAGTCCCTGCCATTCAATATCGTTGTTCTGTGGCAGCCAAATATCCGGCTCAGTGCCTTTTCCTGAAAGCAGCTCGCCCGAGGCGTCATAGGTGAGTGAGCTGCTAAAACGAACATCTAAATCACTGTTAGGTAAGGTGAGTTGATATTGTCTGGCAAAATCTCCTGAGGTTTTCTCCCCAATCAGATTCACTCTCGACCAAGCTTTAGTGCGGTAAGCTATCCACTCGCATTCCTGTTTACACAAAGGGCTGACAAGTAGCGCAAGGCGATTATTGCCTTCGGCTAAAACTTCGGGTTTTGTGCGGACAAACCAAGGGCTGAATCGGCTTTCATCTATGCTTGGCAGACGCCTCGTTAGCACCTTAAGCCGAGGCGAGCTGAGTTCAAGTGCCTCGAGCGGCCTAAAATTTAGGGGCCTTAAATAATCATTCCTCAGTTCTGGCGAGCGGCGATAATGGGCAAAACCCATAATTTGTGTCATGGCTGAGGTATAGGGCGTCGCATTTTGAGGGACATCTTGATAACGCGACAACATGGTCAGTAATTTAGGGCTAAAGCCCCTCGCTTGCCTTAAATCGACTATCAATAATGGTTGCTCCATGCCTTGGCGTAGGGCGTCCTGTTGTCTCTTATCGAGTTCAAAGCCATAGAGATCATCAATCTTGAGTCGTGCAGTCGCCTGATTAATCTGCTCCAATGAATAATCAGGCCTGATTGGCGCCGTCGGGGCCAAATTATCGAGTTGGGTGATCAGGCTTTCAAAACTCAGTTCAGTCTCATCCTCAATCGGTTTAACTATAGTTTTCGATGGTTGCGGCAGGGCGATAGTCACTTGCGTGGTCTGCAAATCGTCATTAATCAAGCTGATAAGCACATGGGGTTTGATACTTAAGCCTAAGTCCTCCCGCAATAAATTGAGTCGCTTGAGCCAAATCAGCTGCATCTCTTGGCTGTTTTTCGCTGGCTCTGATAAGTAGGCTTGGCTGGCCGAAATCCATTTGCTTAATGGGATGCCATCTATATGAGTGATAAAGGGAAAATCGGCGCTGATGGGGTTATTTTTGCTGTCCAAGGCGAGCCATTGCTCGTTGACAGGCCTGAGCGTTAAGGGCAGTTCACCGCTGCTATTTTCGACTTTCGCAACCTGTGTCCCTGGGTCTTTTAAAGTATTAAGTAGCTTAGTGAGCTCGGCGGCGAAGCGCTCTTTTGGCACAACATCTTGATATTGTTCTGTGATTAATCCCGCCAGTCGTTTGAGCCGCTGCTCATTAGCTTGTGGATCCAGTGCGTAAAATGCCGAGTGTTGCTCAATTTGGTCGAACAGAATATAGAGATCTTGGCGAATATCTTTGGTCGTTAGTGTGGGCTGCGCTTTTTCAGGAATAGCGAAAAGCGCGAGCCTGATAAGGCTCGCGCAAATGATCACGCCCAGTAACGTCACGACAGTGCGATAGCTAAAATTCATATTCCTCCATGACCACTTACTTTTACGGCTAAAAAGGTGTGCGACTATCGATGTAAATGCCTATTTTGGCAATAAAAATCGTCTTTGCTCACCTTTTGCTCGTATCCATTTGAGCAATTTAGCAGCAGTTTTTGCAAGTCAGCATAGAATTATGGCTGTTTTTTGTGCTCTGTCACGGTTGTAGCGTTAGAGAATATCGTTGAGTGATAGGCCGATACCTATGCGTTGGTTATGGTAGTTGTAGTCGATAAGACTCTCGCCATAGCCGTTAAAGTATTGAGTATAAAGGCGTAAATTACCGATTATCGGATAGCTCCATGTAAATTCTGCCGATCCTCGATCAATATCTTTAAAGTTAGTTTTTAGGGTGAGGGTGAATCTATGGTCATCAATGCCATAAACCCCTACAAACTCGGCTTTACCTATGTATTCATCAATATCGGGGTTATCGTCACCGCGGGGTTGATGGATATCGGTTTTTTCGTCCTCTGGAATACGCCACCACACCTTAGTGGCAAAGGCCAGCGGGCCGGCATCGAAGATCATGGTGCCATAGATACGGTTCCAGCTACGGGATAATAACCCTGACTTACCATTAGATTGATGCACGGCGCCAAAGCCCCAGAAGGAGTTAGTCACGCTGCCGATTTTCCAATCGTTGTTGAACAGCATAAAGATTTCGGGTTCGTGGTTAGTCTCACGGAAGGGGGAAGAAATATCCTTGTTGTAAAGCTGCCAATAGGACTGGTTGGTGTAGGCAAAAAACAGGTGGCCATTATCGCCAAAGACATTATACCAAAGAGGAAATTTAAAACTTATCTGGAACTTAGCTTCCATTTCATCCAGGGTATAGTCGTTTTCGGCCGCATCTTGGGCGAAGGGCGCCATATTGGGATCGGGGTTGTAAGTGGCGGGTAAAATGTAATTCACTTTATGCGGCGTGATCACGAATGGACGTTCTGAGGTGGCTAGCTCGTCCTGTACCCGTCCTTTAACGAGGGATTCTTCCGCTTGAAGTCCTGTACAAGTTAACAGTCCAATTAATGCGATACCTTTATAAAATAGGGACATCGGCCCTCCTTGATGTGTCTGTTTGCCTTACGCTTTCTCGTTGTTTACCCAGCTTAACATTAGTTTGTGGATTTATTATGAGAAATCCTGCCATGTGTCTTATTCCGTTCTGGCGAGATGGAGCCTATTTTCGTGGTCTAAAGAAGCAACTAAGTAGAATTTTTTGCAATAACATAGTGCGGTTATGTGAGCTGATGCAAGTTTTGATTGCCGATATATTCGCCTTGAAAGCATACTTTATCTAATCATTTCATTTATTTAAATGATTTTCCTGCCTATGGCACTTTTGCCGCCCTCACTTATAGTTAATTGGCTGGATTCGAAGTCCTGTTGTTATTTCTTTTTGATATAACAATTAATGATTTTATATTTATTAAGGAATATAACTAGGGCTATATTGCTACACATTGATCTCATATCGGGGAATGTGATGGAAATTTTATCTTTACCGGGCCAAAGGGCGAAGGGCAAAGTCTGGCTGGTTGGCGCAGGCCCCGGAGACGTTGAACTCTTAACCCTCAAGGCTTGGCGCATTCTTAAGTCAGCCGACGCTGTGCTATACGATGCGCTCGTCAGCCAAGATATCCTCGATTTAATCCCTAAGGATGCAGAGAAGATTGCCGTCGGCAAACGTGCCGGTAAGCATAGTGCTGCGCAAGATGAAATTAATCAGTTACTGGTGACTAAAGCCTATACCCGTAAAAACGTGGTACGCCTCAAGGGCGGCGATCCCTTTATTTTTGGCCGCGGTGGTGAAGAGTTACAAACCTTAGTTGAAGCAGGCGTCGAATTTGAAGTGGTTCCTGGCATTACCGCCGCCAGTGGCACTTCGGCCTATGCGGGCATTCCCTTAACCCACAGGGATTATGCCCAAGGGGTGACTTTTATTACTGGCCATTGTCAGCTTGAAAGCCGTCCGATGGACTGGCAGGGGTATGCTAATTCAAACAATACCTTAGTTGTGTATATGGGGATTTTAAATGCGGGCATTATTCGTCAAGGACTAATCGATGCTGGCCGTAGCCCAAACACACCTGTGGCGATTGTCTCTAAGGCGACCACTCAGTCGCAGCAACGTTTTATTGGTCAATTAGATTCACTCGAGCAGCTCGCGGCCGATCCGCAATTGCAAATGCCCGCCCTGATGATTATTGGCGAAGTGGTTGCGTTAGCTGACAGCTTAAATTGGTTCCAACCTAAAGGTGAAGGCGAGTCATCACTCGATACCACTGATGCCGCCAAGATTGTGGCAAAAATTTAGTTAAATCAGATTTTTTAGAAATAGTTAAGTTAAATCCAGCTGCCTGTCGCAGCCCATTTTAGGTAAACGGAGAAGAGTATGGCCGGGCGTGAATTAAGCCACTTACAACAACTGGAAGCCGAAAGCATTCAGATCATTCGTGAAGTCGCTGCCGAATTCGACAATCCAGTAATGTTGTATTCCATCGGAAAAGATTCTTCGGTGATGTTACACCTTGCGCGTAAAGCTTTTTATCCCGGCAAGATCCCATTCCCCTTGCTGCACGTGGATACGGGCTGGAAATTCAAAGAGATGATCGCTTTTCGTGATGCGCAGGCGAAAAAGTTTGGCTTTGAATTATTAACCCACACCAACCCCGAAGGCGTTGCCCAAGGGATTAACCCCTTCGATCATGGCAGTGCCAAGCACACTGACATCATGAAAACTCAAGGTTTAAAACAAGCCTTAAACCAATATGGTTTCGATGCCGCATTCGGTGGTGCGCGCCGCGATGAGGAAAAGTCCCGCGCGAAGGAGCGGGTGTATTCGTTCCGCGATCGTCACCATAGATGGGATCCCAAGAATCAGCGTCCCGAACTGTGGCGCACCTATAACGGTGCGGTAAATAAGGGCGAAAGTATTCGTGTCTTCCCGTTATCTAACTGGACCGAACTCGATATTTGGCAATATATCTATCAAGAAAACATTGAGTTAGTACCACTGTATTTTGCCGCCGAGCGCCCTGTGGTTGAGCGTGGCGGTCAGTTAATTATGGCCGACGATGAGCGTATGAAGCTCGAGGAAGGCGAAACCATCAAGCATGAGGTGGTACGTTTTAGAACCTTAGGTTGTTATCCATTGACGGCGGCGATGCATTCGCAGGCGGATAATCTCGAAAAAATCATCGAAGAAATGCTGCTAACTCGCTCGAGCGAACGCCAAGGGCGATTGATTGACTCGGATCAGAGTGCATCGATGGAGCAGAAGAAACGCCAAGGTTATTTCTAAACCAAGGCATTTCGAGCGCAGGTTAGAGACAGATTAAACCGATTTCGTGAATGTCCCGATGAAGGCTCTTAGAGCAATCGAGTACCAGTGACTTCACGAACAGTTGAGCAAGATAAGAGTGAGATAAAGATGGATAAAGCGGTCAATAAAACCAATCGTATGGCGGCAGAAATTAGCCAGCACGGGGTAAAAGAATATCTAGCCCAGCAACAACATAAAGGTTTGTTGCGCTTTTTAACCTGCGGCAGCGTAGACGATGGCAAGAGCACCCTGATTGGCCGTTTACTGCATGACAGCGCGCAGATTTATGAAGACCAACTCGCTAGCTTAAAAAATGATAGCGCTAAGATGGGCACAACGGGCGAAGCCATCGACTTGGCTTTGTTGGTCGATGGTCTGCAAGCCGAGCGTGAGCAGGGCATTACTATCGATGTGGCTTATCGTTATTTTTCAAGCGACAAGCGTAAGTTTATTATCGCCGACACCCCAGGCCATGAGCAGTACACCCGTAATATGGCGACTGGCGCCTCAACCTGTGATTTAGCAGTGATCTTAGTGGATGCGCGTTACGGCGTGCAGACTCAAACCAAGCGTCATGCCTTTATTGCCTCTTTGCTGGGTATTCGCCACTTTGTGGTTGCGGTTAATAAGATGGATTTACTCGGGTTCGATGAGCAAGTCTTCAATCGTATCCGTAATGATTTCAGTGAGTTCGTAAAAGATTTTGGCGACTTAGATATCCACTTTGTGCCTTTATCAGCCCTCAATGGCGATAACGTGGTTGAGCCGAGTCTGCATACGCCTTGGTATCAGGGCGGCACACTGCTGGAGTTACTCGAAACCATTGATACCCAACGTGAACTCAGCGCCTTGCCTGTACGCTTCCCGGTGCAATATGTGTCGCGTCCCAATCTCGATTTTCGTGGTTTTGCCGGTACTTTAGCCTCTGGCGTCATCAAGGTGGGTGACGAGGTGGTTGCGCTGCCTTCGGGTAAGCGTAGCAAGGTTGAACGCATTGTGACCTTCGATGGCGATCTCGCCGAAGCAACGGCTGGGCAAGCCGTCACTATCACCTTAGAAGATGAAATCGATATTTCCCGCGGTGACTTACTTGCACTGCCAGAGAGTGCGCCACAGGTTGCCAATCAAATCGTGGCTGACCTAGTGTGGATGGATGAAAAACCATTACAACTCGGCCAGTTATACGACATTAAAGTCGCGGGTAAGAAGACCCAAGCCTCTGTTACGGCCATCGAGTATGTGGTTGATGTGAACACACTTGCGCGCAGCAGCGCCGACACTTTAGGGCTCAATGCCATCGCCCGCGTGACCTTAGAGCTGACCGAAGATATCGTCTTCGATGCCTATTCTCTGGTGCGTGATACTGGCGGCATGATCCTGATTGACCGTTTATCCAATGCTACTGTTGCGGCTGTGATGGTGGTATCGGGACAGCATGTGAACAAGCAAGCGTCCTCACAATTTAGCGCCTTTGAAATCGAGTTTAATGCGCTGGTGCGTAAGCACTTCCCGCATTGGCAAGCGATTGATATTTCAAAGCTTGGAGCCTAATACGTGAGTGACTTGTGGCTATTAGCTATAGTGCTGTTTGGATTAGTGGCTGGCTTAATCGCCGGCCGCATTAATCCCGCTGTGTTGTTTTTATTTGCTTTTTTACTCTGTTACCTCCTAGGAATGGTATCACTCGACACGGCGCTCACTAGCTTTACCAACACAGGTTTAGTCACTCTGGTGTTATTGGTACTGGCGGCGACGGCGCTGGAAAAAACCTCACTGCTGGGCAAGTTAAGCCAAGTGATTGGCAATAATTCGCTTGCGGTGACTATGGCAAAATTGGGATTTTCGACGGCGCTGCTGTCCTCTTTTACCAATAACACCGCCGTCGTCGCATCTTTGATTGGGGTGGTGCGCCGCAATCAGGCCCATGCTCCAGCTAAGTTGTTGTTGCCACTTAACTATGCGGCGATTCTGGGCGGTACGCTGACCTTAATTGGTACTTCCACTAACCTTATCGTCAACTCGTTTGTCGAGAATGCGGGCTTGCCTGCGCTGGGGTTCTTTGAGTTCACCCCAGTGGCCATGCTGATTGTGCTGTTAGGCATAGTGCTGCTGATTGTGCTGGCTAATACCTTACCCGACAGGCGAGAGGATTCGACCGAAGAGACACTGCCCTATCTGCTGGAAGCCCACGTGGCCAAAGGCTCGTCTTTAGTTGGGCGTAGCGTGGTGGATAACAAATTAAGAGCCCTGAAAAAGCTCTATTTAGTTGAGCTTGAGCGCAGCGGTATTTGTATTTGTCCGGTTCCACCACAGTTAGTGTTACAGGCGGACGATGTGCTGCGTTTCAGTGGCGCGGTGGAGTCGGTGGAGCTGTTGCATCAATTCGATGGCCTAGATTGGTTTGGCAAACATCAAGCAAAAGGGCAAAACCTAGTCGAAGCCGTGTTGGCCCCTTCATCGAGCCTAGTGGGTAGTACCTTAAAGGAGTCTCGCTTTCGCGAACAGTTTGATGCGGCTGTAATGGCGATTCGTCGTGGTCATCATCCGCTAAAAGGTGGTTTGGGCGATATCGTATTACAACCGGGCGATGTGTTACTGCTGACGCCGGGGGATGGTTTTAGCACCAATGCTAAGCTGAGTACTGAATTTGCCGCCGTCAGCGGACTCGATTTAAATGTGCGCTTAGACAGCCGCCGCAGCCGTTTTGTATTAAGCAGTTTTGTGATCACCATTGTGCTTAGTCTGACCGGCGTATTACCGCTGGCCAAGGGCTTGGTGCTATTGCTGCTGAGCTACTTTGCCATTGGCGCCGTGACCTTGTCGGAGCTTAAGCGTCGCTTCCCACTGGAATTAGTGGTGATAGTTGGCAGTGCCTTAGGGCTGGCGAATCTGATGATGAGCACTGGCCTTGCCGATGGGTTAGCGCAAGGCTTGCTCGGTACCATCAATGGTTATGGAGTGTTTGGCGCCTTTGTGGGTGTCTATTTAGTCACCTTATTGTTGACTGAACTCGTTACCAATAATGCCGCGGCGGCCTTGGCCTTTCCTATTGCCTATGCGGTGGCGCTGAATTATGGCGTCGATCCTAGGCCATTTATTATGGCGGTAGTGTTTGGGGCCAGTGCCAGTTTTATTTCGCCCTACGGTTATCAAACCAACTTGATGGTGTTTAACGCGGGCAACTATCGTTTCAGTGACTTTTTGCGCTTAGGGCTACCGCTATCTGTGCTTTATTCCCTGATAGTGATTTTTATGGTGCCAGTCATCTTTCCGTTTTAATGATTTTTTGCTTTGGGCTTTTGCGGTCTAAGGTTTGAGGAGTGTTTATGAGCAATATTGTGTGGCACCAACATAGTGTCGACCAAGCGGCCAGAGCGAAACTGAAGGGCCAAAATCCAGTGTTACTCTGGTTTACTGGGCTGTCTGGTGCGGGTAAGTCGACTTTAGCAGGGGCGCTTGAGCGCGCACTGTTTGAGGCGGGCTTTCACACTTATTTGCTCGATGGTGACAATGTTCGCCATGGTTTATGTAAGGATCTGGGTTTTAGCGTCGCCGATAGGGATGAAAACTTACGCCGCGTTGGCGAAGTGGCAAAACTCATGGTGGATGCGGGCTTAGTCGTATTATCGGCCTTTATCTCGCCGACCCGCGAGGAGCGCGATAGCATACGGGCACGTTTTCCAGAAGGTCAATTTATCGAAGTGCATGTGTCGACGCCGCTTAGCATATGTGAGCAGCGCGATCCTAAGGGCTTGTATGTTAAGGCTCGCCGCGGTGAGATCAGCAACTTTACCGGTATTTCATCACCCTACGAGGCGCCGCTCTCGGCGGAGTTAACGATTGATACCAGTAAAGGGGATTTAGCCTCGCAAGTGCGTGCTTTAATCGATTATTTAACCGCGATTGGGGTCATCAATCCCGATAAGGCTAAAGCATTAGCCTAAGTTGATTTTATGGGACTCAGGGGCATTTGTTGGAATGGTTAATGTAAAACAAGTGCCTTTGCCCAGTTCACTCGTCACTTTGATATACCCGCCTAATAACTGGGTCACCAGTTGATGTGCTAAATGTAATCCTAAACCTGTGCCGCCTTTGCCTCTTCGAGTGGTAAAGAAGGGATCGAAGATCTGCTTTAAGGTAGCATCGTCCATGCCGCCGCCATTGTCTGTGACGGTAATGGCGACAAAGGCATCTTCGAGGCTGTAGGCCGTAATATTGATTTGCCCATTACCGACATCTTCGAACGCATGGGTGAGCGCATTTGAGACTAAATTCTCGAGTACTTGCCCAAGGGCGCCGGGGTAACTATTGAGCTCTATCTCAGGTGATATGTCGATGTTCAGTTCATGAAATTGCTTCTTCATTCTTAGCCATGAGGTGTGAAGCATATCTTGCACTAAACTAGTGAGTTTAAAGACACGACGTTCTTCACCTGTGCGGTCGACCGCTAACCGTTTGAAGCTTTTCACTAAGGCGGCTGCGCGTTCTAGGTTTGCTTGGACTATCTCGGCGCCTTCATAAAAGTGCTCAAAATACGTATCGACATCGGAGCGTTTAAGGCCCGTTTCGAAGGCAGATTGCAATTTGCTGCACTCATTCTTCATGCTCGATAGGGTCATTAAAGAGGCCCCCACAGGAGTATTGAGCTCATGGGCGACACCCGCCACCATCATCCCAAGAGAAGATAATTTACCGGTTTCAATCAGTTGCTGCTGAGTATCGTGCAGGTGTTGCAGTGACTGCGCCAGCGCTTTATTACTATTTGCTAGCCGTCGCTGCTGCTCGGTTAAGTCATCATGGAGCTTATCCCGCTCGAACATTGATTTTGCCGTACGCCAGCAAACGGCGCTGCCCAATAACAACAGCAACAGACCAATACTCAATGCTTCGACAATGCATTGTTTGGTGATGCTTGCCAATACGCTGTGGGAAATATGAGTCACGAGCCGCCATTCAGGAAGGGCCGCATTACCTATGTCATGCACATTTTCGTAGTCCCAGAGTCCATCTGGGGTGGTAAAGGCTACCTCGGTATTTTTGCGGATTTCTTGCCAAGCGGAGGGATTGAATTTGCTAAAGTTTACCTCTTCCCGCCCATACATAAATCCCCATGCCATTTGTGGCTGTGGGGCTAAAAGCCAGTAGCCGTCTGAGTTTAACATCGACAGCTCGACGCCCTCTTTAGCCGTATTGGCGATGGCATCCAGCATGGTTTGTGCGAGAAAATTCAGCGCAATAAACCCTTTTCTCTCCCCAGAGGCTAAAAACACAGGTGTGGTAATGCGCAGCATAGGTTTGATAGGGGTCTCAATGACTTTATTTTCAACATTTAAATCTAAGGGGGAAAAGTAAAACGTATCGGGTTCGAGCGCTAAACTCGGCGCTATGTAGTAGCGTCCTTGTTTAGATTGCAACTCTGCTTGCGGGACAATTTGTGCTTCATGGTTGATAAGATTAATGCGCACCTTTTCCATGGCGTCGTTATCGAGCCAGCGCACTTGATCGTACTGTAACGAGGCGTCGCTAAAGGCTTTAAAGAAGTTCTCAACAGCTGTCAGATCGGCATTTTTGCCCGACGCGGTATCGAGAAGAAGTTGATATTTAGCGAGAAACAGCGCGTCTCGTTTCAGACTACCGAGATAGTAAGCTATGGTTTGATTGGCATCGGCAAGCACGGCATCGGCCTGTCGATATAAGGGAGTCATCGCATCTTCGTGGCGCTTTTGGTAGAGCACCAAGCTGAGCAGCGGCACCAATAACAGCCAAGGTAACATCAGCTTAAGCCAATATCGCCAAAATAACTGCTGGGAGGTTATCGCGCGTTTCAATATCATCACAGAATGCTTTTTTGATAATTGGCGAGCCACACTAATAACTCTTGGAGCGGCATTGGTTTAGCGTAAAAATAGCCTTGGGCATCATGGCAGCCGCGGTCTTTAAGCCAGCGGGCTTGCTCGCGGGTTTCAACGCCTTCGGCAATCACATTCATCTTGAAGCGTTCACCGAGGAGAATAATGCTGTCGACAATCGCCGCGGCGCCATCGTCGGTGGTGATATTATCGATAAAGGATTTATCAATCTTAATCCTGTCAAAGGTCAGCTTGCTAAGGTAGGCAAGGGAAGAAAACCCAGTACCAAAGTCATCGATCGCGACCTTGATATTCATATTGCGCAGTGCCTTAAGCTGTTTGTTGATCACCTCAAAATTCTGCATGGCAATGGATTCTGTGACTTCGATTTCGATATGTTTGCTGGCAATCTGCGCGGCCTCAATATGGCTATGCAGTTGATTAACGATTTTTTCCTGCTCAAATTGCATTGCGGAGAGGTTAACGCCAATACGTAAGTTTTGATAACCCGCCTCGGCGAGAGCATGCATGGCTTGGCATGATTGCACAAACAGTTGTTCCCCCAACTGAGTGATCAGCCCCGTCGCTTCGGCGATGGGGATAAAACGTAGGGGCGGCACCTTATCACCATTGGGTAAAGTCCAGCGCGCCAGCGCTTCGACCCCAACGACTTCTCCCGTTTGTAACGACACCTGTGGCTGCAGAGCAATATGAATATCCCCTTGGGTAATGCCTAACTGCAGTGCCTGTAGTAATTCAAAATGTGACGTCACATCATCGTTGTTGGGCTGATAGGTCACATGCTGACGAATGCCCAGACTCTTGGCCTTTTTGAGCGCCATATTCAGCTGAGTGATGGCGGCGACCGCATCCCCTTCGGCGAGCTCAAGGGGGAGAGTCACAGTGCTGATATTGACGGTAATGCAGGAGGTACCCTGTTGATAGGGGGCGACAAACAGCTGCTCAATCAGTGCGGCGGTGACTAAGTGCTTCGGGCCTAAAATGGCGAACTTATCATCCTTTAAGCGGCTGACGAGCACGCTCGCATCGAACTGCTCCCTCAGACTATTGGCCACATGCTTGAGCATATCGTTGCCATGCTCAGAGCCAAACACATGGTTAAAGTCTGAAAACTTATCAATATCAATGAGTAATAGATTAAATTTATCGCGAACATCTTCCTTTAAAATGCCATCGAGTGTGCGAATGAGTACATTGCGATTCGGGATCTTAAGTAAAGGATCTTCGAAGGCGATCTTATCCAATTGACTCATCAAGGAGACACTGTGTAAGCCGCCGCAAATATTCATGCTAAAGACGCGAATTAGCTCGGTTTCGGTCGCATCTAAGAGTCGCCCCGTGGCGAGGTAAACCGCATAGTCATTGCCAGCCAGCTCGCCGGGGAAAAACAGACAAGTGTATTGTGGCTCGATGCGTGATTGTTTACTGCTGAGCGATAATTCGAGCTGGATGCGAATATGTTGCTGCTCGAGCTCTTGCAAGGCTTTGCCATAGTAAGACTCAAATTCCCCTGAGGCACCAATGATCTGATGTATATGACCAAACTCGCTGAGATCATTAATGGCTTTGACACAGACAATCCCGCCTGAAGGCAAATTCAGCAGTATGGCCAGTTGCTGTAGCATCTTGCTCGAGAGTTCTTTGATATTGCGCGAGGTATAGAGGGCGCCGCTGGACTCGGCGATTAATTGCAGCCCGCGTTTTGCGTTGGCGATATTGCTGATCTGTTGATATGAGCGCAGGTTGGTGGTCAGTATGGTTTGTAGGCGGTCGGCGGAGAGTTCCGACTTAGTCCAATAATCGTTGATATCATAGTCGCGCATCACGTTAAAAACTGGTGCCATGCCGGGTTGTCCGGTGAGCAGAATAATGCGAATTTTCTCGTTGCCGAGGACTTCTCGAATGCCGCGAACTAATCTCAGCCCTGCGTCTTCGGTCTCCATCACCACATCGACTAAGGCAATGGCAAAATCGTCTTCATTGGCGACGATTTGGCAGGCTTCTGCGTAGCTAAATGCTTGGGTTAATTCTATTTTTGAGCCAAGAATGGTCAGGGTAGACAGTGCAAATGCGGTAGAGCGTTGGAAGTTAATATCATCATCAACTGTGAGTATTTTGACTGCTTTAGCAGCCTTTACCGCTGTGCTTGCTATGGGCTCATCTAAAAAAACAATTTCTTGCGATTGACTAACCATATTCTCTTTCCTTGAGATGCCTAAGCATCCTTATTAACTCAGCCTAGAAGTGAGCAATTTTTATACTCAAAGTATTTGCGACAGCTAGGCTTTATTCAAGAAAATATTTTGTGGTCAGATATATAAGTCTTTTTAAGCAATTACTCGATTTTGAAATCCTTAGAAAACAGCGCCTGTAACGCCTTAAGGTATTCTTGATCCTGTTTGGGCAACACGAGCTGCGCCAGTTCATCGCCAATCGGCGTCAATCGATAGTAGCTAAACAGCAAGTTTCCGCTCTTGGGGGTGAGCTTCATTTGGATGCCGGGCATGCTCAGTTGGATGGGGGTTTTACTGTTGAGTAACCCGGTTTCAAACTCACTGCTGTGGAGGATCCCTGCATCGACTAAGGTGAGAATGCTGGAGTAGGGTAGACCGAATTGGGATAAGCCAAGAGTCACAGTGCTATTTTTGCGAAAATACTGCCCGAGTCCGCCGGTGAGTCGATAGCCGCTGATCAGTTTTAAGCGCTGCTCATTATTGACCTTGGCCGCCATACCGAGGGCCTTTTCGAGGATTTGCGCTTCTCTGTGGGTAAGTTGTTTGAGTAGCGCTAAGGTGCGCAGGCTAAAGTTACCCGGGTTGACGATTTCACTCGAGAGAATACGGGCCCACAAATCCTGCATTTTGCGGTTGTGGATTTGCTCCGCCATCAGGAAAAATTGATGACTCCAGTCGGGGTCGAGATCGACACCCGTAACATCCGATGGCGTGTAGCTCAAGGCGAGGGCGAAAATGGTTTCGACATTGGCCTGATATTGGCTGGCGAGTTTGCGCTCCCTATGCTGTGCACGTTCGGCAACAGAGGCATTGGCGGGGCGATATTCCTGCTCACTGGCGAGCCCGAGTTGGCGCCCAAGGAGCAGGGCTTTTTTACGGGCCGAGACCTCGGCTGCGGGAGCCGCTTCATCCGCAAGCATTAAAATGTCTGAATCCTTCATGCCTTTATCCTGTGGCTTAATCGCTGTTGATACGCGGAGTACTAGCTTATCCCGCGTGACCAGCTTAGTCGATTGCAATCCTTAAGTCTCTGCGCTGGATTGCTTTTATTGCGCAGCCTACCGTTTTAACTGTCGAGACTCGGTTTATCAATGCTTTTAGCTGGCCATGCCCAGTAGGTTTCATTACCTGGGGATGGATGGCGCGGCACATTGAGAGCTAACACGAGTGAGCACACCGCAAAGCCTGCACCTATATAGAAGACGAGGGCCGGATCGCTTAGCCACAACAGACCTAAGAGTACGGGGATAACGACCGCGGCGATATGGTTAATGGTAAAGCTGACTGACATAGTGGCGGCAATATCTTTGCTGTCGGCAATCTTTTGGAAATAGGTTTTCATGGCTATCGCCATCGCAAACAGTAAATGGTCAATCACATAGAGCGCGGCGGCCATATGGGGTTGTTCGACAAGGGCATAGCTGACAAACACAAAAAACAGCCCAATGTATTCCACTGTGAGGGCATTACGTTCACCAATACGGCCGATAAAGCGGCCAATTGCTGGGGCGAAAAGCAGGTTAACCACATAATTGATAAGGAACAGGGCGGTGATTTCACTAACGCTGTAGCCGAATTTCTCGACCATCATAAAGCCTGCAAACACCATAAAAATCTGCCGACGGGCGCCGGAGAAGAAGGTCAGTAAGTAATACAGCCAGTAGCGTTTACGTAGGATGACTTTTTTATGTTGTACTTCATGGGTATCGAACTGGGGGTAATACAGGCTCATGCTGATCACCATCAGTAAACCTAATACACCAATAATCAAATACATATGCCAGTAATCTAGCTTCAGCCAGGTCATGACTAGCCAAATACTGCCATAACCGACTAAGGCCGCCGCCGAGCGCCATGCGAGGGCTTTACCCATAAACGCCGCAGTGTCTTGTTTATCGACCCATTGCAGAGTGAGGGATTGGTTAATAGTTTCAAAATAATGAAACCCAACTGACATCAGAATTGTGGTCAGATATAACCCCAACACCTGCGAAAAAAAGCCAGTAATCGCCACACCAATACAGAGCAGGGCTAATGAGAGCAGAGCAAAGGCTTGTTCGCGCACTAACAGCAATACAAAAATAGCGGTAAAGGCTAAGAAGCCGGGGATTTCCCTTAGGCTTTGCAGCATACCGATTTCGGCGCCGGTAAATTGCGCTTTTTCAATCACAAAGTTATTCAGCAGGGCTTGCCAGACGGCGAAGACCAGCGACATAACAAAGGTCATCCACAGCAGTAATGCCTTTGGATTTTGGGTTTGAGTTGCGTTCATGGATGGGGTACTCAGGCGATAAGTGAACAAATGCTAATGCTTTTACCTGTTATTAGCCACCCGAGAGCTATAGTACTCATTCCTGATTTTGTAACATTTTGATCCCAAGGTAGTGGATATTTGTTTTTGTGAGCAAGCTAGAATTACCGTATATCTAGGGCACATTTGGCGCTAAGCCCGTGATCTATTTCATGTAAATTGATGACTAAATCACCTAGTATGCAATATCGTAATAGGCAGTTTGCTTTTTGCGTGATAAACCTAAACGGCTTCTTATTTGACTGGTGAGCCATAAAGCACCCCTCTGGTGCTTAATAAGCGCAGTGGTTGATTGGGTCATCGAGGCTGAATCTATTCGTTTGTTTAGGTCAACATAAAGCCGCCGTCTTTGTCTTTTTCTGGCCGCTTTTTCTTATTTTTGTTGAGATAATCGAGGCTTAAGTGAAAAAAATTCTGATCATCTTCTCTAGTGTTCATGGTCAAACTCGTAAAATCACCAATCAATTGGCGCAGCAACTCAAAGAGTTAGGCAACTCAGTGGTGATTGCGGATATTAAGGCCGTCCCTGCGATGGAATCCTTCGATAAGATCATTATTGGCGCCAGCATTCGCCATGGGAAACATAACCCCGCGCTGTACGAGTTTATTCAGAAGCATCAACAGATCCTCACACAAAAGGTGAGTGGCTTTTTCTCCGTCAGTTTAGTCGCCCGTAAGCCAGAGAAAAATACCCCTGAAACCAATCCCTATATGCAGGCGTTTTTAAGTAAAACGACGTGGCGCCCTAAGCTGTTACAGGTATTTGGCGGTAACTTAAATTACCAAGGCTATAACGCGTTAGATAGAAATATCATCCGCTTTATCATGTGGTTAACTAAGGGGCCTACGGATCCTGTCACTAATGTGGAATACACTGACTGGCAAAAAGTGAATGATTTTGGCCAACAGATCCATCAAGCCTAAATGGGCGAATGGGATAAGTCTGCCGCAAAGGTAACCCAACTATGTCAGAAAAATTAACACAGGCACTCGGTTTTTTGTTGGCACGTTTGCACGTTTGGATTGTGCTGTCTTCTACTTTACTCGTCTGTACTAGCCCGTGGATCTTTATCGGTAGAAGCCTGCGCGCTAATGCTAGCGTTTGGGATTATCTGCATGTTTATCTTGGATTAATCTGTGCCGTACTCGGGATCTTATTTTTACTGCGCAATACCCTCCAAGGGAAATGGCATCAGTATTTTGCCTGGTTAGTGGGAGATTGGGGGCAATTAGCGCAGGACATTAAAGGGCTGTTTAAGGGCAAACTGCCAGTCGCGGGTGGTAAGGGCTTGTTCAGTACTGTGGAAGGCATAGGCATGTTGCTGCTGGTGGCCACTGGCGTGACGGGCGCGATATGGTTTATTTATCAAGGCACTCCGTTCGCGATGACTTGGCGTGGTTATCATCAAATCTGTGCCGATTTTTTTATTGGTTTTTTAGTCGTTCACTTGGTGCTTGCAGCAACACATATTATTGAATTTATTCGCCAATAACATTTTATCTCGGTCAGGTTCGTTCAAGGATTTGGCCTATTTGTGCGCCTCCTCCCACTATAGGGTTCACCTCTTTCTCGGTTGAGCGGGTTTTCACCGTTCAGCGTACGTTCATCGACAAGCTGCACACTCAGCCCTAGACTTATTTCTACATGCCTACCCAGCCGTTTGAGCCGATGTTTTCATGCTTTGGCTTTACTGAATTGTGCTCAAAGATTGAGGTAGGCGATGCTGAGAATTTTTTGGAACAAATGAAGGTATCCTATGAATATTCAAAAAAGTGCTCTAGCGATAGCGTTGACGGGTTTACTGTTTGGTTGCGGCGGCTCTGATTCGGGCGAGCCCGCCACTCAAATGGCGACCTTTAGCCTAGGGGTTTCAGATAACCCCGCCGATGCAAAATCGGTCACTATCGCATTTAGGCAGGTCGTGCTGAAGAACGACACGGGTAGCTACTCATTTAATGTCACTCCAAATGGCGAGCTCAAATTTGTCGATCTATTAGAGTTTCAAGGCAGCGCGGTAGAAACGCTGGTGAGTGGTCAATCCATTCCTGTCGGTGAATACCAAATGTGCCTGTATATGAAAAACAGCACAGTAGCCAATAGCGAAAGCTCACACGTACAAACCTTCGATGACACTCTTTATGGGCTAACGACCAACAGCAATGGCTCATGCGGTGGTATGGGCGCCGATGAAAGTGACACTGGCCGATTGTTTTTTAATAAAAAATTCACCATTGCGGCGGGTGTAAACAGCTTTGTCGCCGAGTTTGATTTAAGCAAAGGTCTGCAAGATCCCCATGGCAACAAGGACTACTGGACGCTGAAACCGACTTCAGTGCAATTATTTAATCAGTCCGAAGTGGGTGCGATTAAAGGCACAGTGGGCGCGACAGTGATGGAAGGCTGTGAAGTCGCCGCAGGTGGCTCTGAGTTCTCGCCAGCGGTTTATTTGTATCCCGCCAATACCACGCTTGAGCAGATGAAAGATTTCAGAACCGAAGCTGACACGGCGACTGAAATCGCACCTATCGCCGCCGCTCGGGTGAATGATGTCACAGACACAAACGGCCAAGTCGTCGGCCACGATTATGAATTTGGTTTTGTGGTCGCGGGTGATTACAGCTTAGGCTATACCTGCTTAGCGCAAAATGATGATCCGGATGTGAGTAACAATCCCGATGATGTGGAAGCGCCTTTCTTTATCCATGCCGCAGAAACTGGGGTGACAGTTACCGCTAATGGCGTTGCTGAGCGTAACTTTCCGTAGGCCTAATGTCCCATACGTAACTTCCCGTAGGAGTCACGTCCCGTAGAGTTAGTTCGCGAATAAAACACAATAAAAAAACCAGCAGAAATGCTGGTTTTTTATTGGTAATTCGCCAGTCGAGTGTTAGCTCAAACGCTTTTGACGGCCGAGAGCAATCGCCGCGGCAAAGGCTAAGAATAACCAGTTTAGGCTACCACCAGAACTCTTAGGTGCCTGAGCATCTTTCTCGACAGCTAGGTAGTTAATCAGGCCAATTAATTCATCTAAGGTTCTGATACTGCTTAAGTTAACGGCATATTTATCATTCACGATAAAAGCAGGTACGCTTTCAACGCGGAATTGGTTCTGCTGGGCACGCCATAGGGCGAGCTTCTCATCTGTACTCTTGCTGTCAGCCAGTTTGTCGTACTTGGCCGCATCGATACCAAACTTAGCGAAGACTTGTTTAATGTCGTCACGGCTATTAATTTGTGGTTCGTGTTTATGGCCTGGCGCACTGTGGTCGTGGCCATTTGCGCCTGCTTCGCCTTGGATGGCGGCGAACATCGCATGGGTTAATGCATCTTTATTGTCTAACTCTTGGATCACTGCCAGCGAGCGCATCACTTCGGTGCCAATGTCGCTATTCATAAAGTCGACATGCTTAGTATCAAATGCAATGCCTTTGTTTAGGTTCGCTTTGATATCGGGCAGATAGTTGGTTTCCATATTGAAGCAGTTATGGCAATAGAAGGAGAAAAACTCAGTCAGTTTGGGTTCGCTGCTCGGCGCTTTGTCAGAGATTTGAGTGTAATGAGTACCTTCAACATAATTCGCGGCAAAGGCGCTAAATGGTGCAATGATTAAGGCGACAGCCAAGGCTAATGGTTTGATCATAGTTCCCTCAAAGTCGGTTAGCGTGAATTCATCGTATCGCTTGAGATGCGCAATTAACTCAATTCGCGAGATGACTTCAAACTGAAAAATACGCTGGAATTATACCCGCGTGAATATGGTTTTAGGTTAGATGGCAAGGCTTAATTATCGCTGAATTAGGCGGCGGATATCGGACTAAATCTGTGATCCCGCGGGAGTTTCACCGTGAGAATTGCAGGACTGCAAAGGGGATCACAGTTATAAAAGGGAAAACTTAAGCAATATCCCGCAGAGATTGCCAAGCCTCACAGACTTCGCGAAAACGCGCGGCGTCGCCTTCGGGTCTATCGGGATGCCATTTTAGCGCTAAACGGCGCCACTGTTTGCGAATATCCCTTGGGGTTGCGCTCTCATCTAACTCGAATACCCTCAACGCATGGCCCTTGTGCATCAAATTCACGTTCAGGCCAATATAGCTCTTATAACTGCTCCAGAAGGCTTCTAATAATTCACGCACTACGTTTTCACTGGTGTCGTAGTTATTCCAGTCAAGATAGTATTCCCGCAGGGAAGTATCTTCCATTATCAATAGGTTAACGTTGGAAGGCACGAGGCGGAAAATCTGGATCTCCATGGCTTTGACTTGCAGCCATTGCTTTGGCATCAGGATCTCTTGCAGTTCGAACAGGGCATTCATCAGTAAAAAATTGCGTTTAAACAAATCATTACCTGGGTTTTCATCTAACGGATGGATTAGCCCGCGATTTTGCAGTTCGGTGGCGAGATGATGGATTTTCCAGCTTTGATTAGAGGCTTGTAACACGGATAACACGGGCCAGATTAACGGGTTATCGCCCTTAGTGGTCGAGAGCGTTGCCGATTGAGCTTCTGCACTGAGTGAAGGTTTAGCGAGTAGCATACTGACTGTCCCATCCTAAGTTGTTATCAAGCGAGTGTGATTAAAAGTAAAATTCACTATCTATAAGATTTTAAATGCTTTTATCTTATTGTGATGCGAGTCGTTACTGAGCTTGGAATACACTATGCCATAGAGGAAAAGTGTAGGCAAAGAAGGATTCTAGAGCAATTTACCCCAAGGTCACTCCGACTTTGGTTGATTTTTACTGCGGCAATGGGAGTTGGCTGATGCTGGAGTGCATGCGATAAAAATGCCCTTGTTTGCAATACAAACAAGGGCATATACAAATTCGCTGAAGGGGCGAGGTTTAGATCTCGGTAAAGATAACCTCTTGCGCTAAACGTGACTTAGGTAACTTAGCGTTAAAATCTTCTTCGGAGCGATAACCTAGAGCGACCACTACAGAGGCGCACAGGCCTTTTTCGCGTAAGCCTAAGACTTGATTGAGTTTAGCCGCATCGAAACCTTCGATAGGACAGGCATCGATATCGAGCACACTTGCGCCCAACATCATGGTACCCAGTGCTAAATACACTTGCTTCTCCATCCAGTGCTGGGCGTCTTTTAGCTCATATTTGTGCATATTGGCGAAGAAAGAGCGGCCATTATGTTGACCTTGCTTGGCTTCTTCACTGGCAAAGCGGCCATCTTTGGCTTCTTGCTCTAGCACTTGCAGCAAATGGGCTTCATCGAGTTGTGTGCGTGTACACAGCACGACTACATGGGAAGCGTTGAGAATTTTTTGAGTATTGAAGGCGTAGTTTTCGGTCGCTTGTGCGATCAAGGCTTTGCCTTCCGCCGTGCCAGCTAAAACAAAGTGCCAAGGCTGCGAGTTGGTCGATGATGGGCTGAATTGCAGTAAGGTCTTGATTTCGGCAATCTTGTCGGCAGGAATCGTCTTGGTTGGATCAAAGGCCTTAGTGGTGTAACGCTTTTTAGCGAGAAAACTTAAATCACTCATGTAACGGCTCCAAATCATCTAGGAATACAAATTCAACCTCAGCATTTTAAGCAGGTTTGGGTAAAAAACAATGTGATCAAAACAGCTATCAGTTTCAAAATATTTTTGAAATTAATAGTCGTTTTGCGCAACGAAGCCTTAGGGGCCTTTGTGAATAGCAGTGAATAACCAGAGTCATCTCATGGCGTTATGGCTGGTTAAACAAATTGCTGAGTGCGGTTTTGATGTGGGTAGAGAGATGAGCTAACTTAAAAATACTTAGTGAGATCAAAAGTCTTCCATAATACAGTTGACACTTGTGTGGTTTAATCTATTCCTTTACTACATTTTATTAAGTCGAGCTTACTGTTTAGGGGAATGTATGGCGAGATTATTGATGCTGCTGATTGCTTTTAGCCTATTACCGCTGTCATGTGGCTACGGAAAGGAGCTTAAGTTTGCAGTCGTGCCTAAATTCTATAGTGTTTTTTTTGATCAAAGCAAAACGGGTTGTGTTGACGCCGCCGCACAAATTAAAGGGGTTGAATGCATCTATCGAGGACCCGAATTAAGTAGTGTGAGATTGCAAGATCAAGTGATAAATCAGCTGATTGATGAAGGTGTGGATGGAATTGCCGTCGCGGTTACGCAATCTAAATATCTTGCCGAAAATAGCCTAAAGAGAGCAAAGGAAGTCGGTATTCCTGTTGTTACCTATGACTCAGACTTTGATGCTTCTATCGATGAAGACCCTAAGAGTTTACGTTTGGCTTATATCGGCACCGACAATTTTGCACTAGGTCAGTCGTTAGGGGAGGAGCTTAAAAAGTTACGACCCAATGGCGGAACCCTCATCATGCAATCGGGGCGACCCGATTCTCCGAATCTGAATCTAAGACTAATGGGCGTTCGCACTGCGTTATCAGGCAAAACTTACAATACCCCTCCTGGTGAATTGCTCAATAACGATTTGGGCTGGACTGAAGTGCGGGAGCCTTTGTTTAATTTTGACCAACTTAGTCAAGCGGTTAAGCAAATGGAGTCCGTGATGAAAGGTAAGCCTGTTAAAGCCGACTCCTTCGTTGCCGTAGGCGGTTGGGCGCAAAATGATGTAGCTCTCTACCGTGAAATGATGGCTCCCTATCAAGATAAAATCGATAACAAGGACATCGTCATTATTATTACCGACACCTCTCCAGAGCAATTAACTATGTTAAAAGACCGCCTTGCCCATATCAACATTGGTCAAAGTCCCTATGAAATGGGCAGGCAGGCCATTTTGACCTTATATAAAATTGTCACGAAACAAAAATACGATGAAATTATCTACACACCTGTGACCTTTTGTACTCAGCAGAACTATGAGACCTGCGAGAAACCTACGGGAATGTAATGTCATAGAGGTTATGTTCTAGAGACCGTTTTGGAGAGTGCTGACGCCAAAAAGTCACAAACAGATGTTTGCACAGTCTTTTATATCCATAAGTTGGTGATAAAAGATCATTGGTAATCAGTTGCTGTATTAATTTGGAATTACCCTATCAATATTCAAACGTGAAAGTGGATCAAACTTGCCTAGTCTTGTTAATGCGAGTTTGCCCTACGAAAAGTTATCCCTAGCTTTTGTTTGTTATCTAGCCTGTATCACGAGGTAGAGTTGACCAAGTTGACTAGTGCGCGTACAACTCTAGCCCTGTATATCAATTAGTGTAAAGATGAAATGCTATCCATCTGATTTTAAGCTACTATTTTGTAGTGAACGGGCGTATGAAGGAGAGGGAAATGCATCGAAGCATTAGGCATAGTGATAGTGACTATTATTTAAACTACCTTAACATTTCTGCCCATAACACCAATGACAATCGTCAACTATGTAGCGGTAGCAAGTTTTTCTCGTACATCAACAATAATTTTGGTATCAAGCAACTTCCCTATAACTTGAAGTTGATAGACTTAATTTCGAACGATGTTAGTGCTTATGAACTTTGTGTCAATTTGCCTGATAAGTATTTTTTAGACTGGGAGAACTATCCAAGGATAGGAGGGAAACAATGTGTAGATCCTCAAGTAAAGAATGCTGCATATTACGATGTATTGATAAGAAATTTTCAAGACGAATCACTAACTGATTTTATACACCCTTACGATACTTCTTTGAAAGAGATATTCGTGAATGTGTTTAAAACTGATACCACTTTAAAGCCTAATTTAAAAGACCATCCTAACGGTCGCTCTTATCGTTCATGCGAATACTACCTTGCGTATTGGCGCTCTTACATCATATTTGAAACTATTGCTAACTGTATGTTTATAGAGAAATACCTCGATAAGCGCTCAGGTACTGAATACTTTAAAAAAGAATATAATAAAGTCAACGCTCATTGGGTTTCCAAATACGCTCAAACGTTCAAGCGTATTGCTAACTATAGAACTATTAATACAAGGTTTGTTTTTGATGATGGTAAAATTGGAAATACATTCTCTGAAATGTCCCTGTTTGTCTTGGATCTAACACATTCATCTAAAGATCAACTTATATCTGACATGACTTTATTGCTAGAGCTTTTTTCTTTATGGGAAGATAAAAGTAAAGTTCAAGGAATAAATTGCTATGAGTTAGCATTAGAATTACTGCGAAAAGACATATATTTCTTATTTGAGTGGCTAACTTATTTGGGTGAAAACGAACGTGAGCTTATAGAAAAATGGTCATATCGTAGTCGTATGAGAGAACGCCATTCTCAATTAGCAGATGTTTTAGATTTTGAAGAGTTGAAGTTTAAAGAGACTTTTTCTCGATATACCCCAGTTTACTTATCATCAATAGATAAATTGCTGGATAAGCAAGATTTAGGCTCTTGGTATAACGAATTAGAGTTACTCCCTAGTTTCTATCCGTGGATTCGAAGTTTTCATGATCTGCATTACACACTTAACTCGAAAAGCAATGTACACCTCGTTCAGCCACGAATTCTAGACAACTTGCTAGTCTTGACAATAAGAACAGAGATCTTAATAAAAAGCATATTGCTCAACAAGTACGCAGAATCTGAAGATGATTTAAAGAAAGCCATTAAGTTACTAGCCGCGCATGTAGCAGATACAAAATCGAAGGTAGTATATGAAGCTATTACAGGGAAAGATTGTTGGGATCTTACTAGCTTGAGACATACACCTGAAGATATTTTCCATAAAATAGATTCAGTCTCAGTAGGCCAAAGATGGTCTAAGGAACAACGTTACTTTCTCACTCAAACACTAAAGTTCATCGCATCTAGAAACTACTTCGCACATCATTCCTATAAAGATGGTGATATGAATGACCAAAGTAGCAGTCAAAGCAGAACCGTTTTGATTTCATGCTTGCACACAGTTCTTTATGTATATGCAAGTACGAAAGTATAAAAAGCTCAACTCGTAACTTTATCAAATTAGTGGTTACAAACAAATCGAGCAGACTTTGCGTTACAAAAAGTTATGTATTGGCTTCTAATTTAGCAAATTCACGGGCAAGGTTCTGTCCCGAACCTTACTCGCGGGGCCTGTGAATTGAAAGGGTAGTTATTATGCAACAACTTAAATTCGGTAAGATCAAAAATTACAAAGACGATCGTGGCTTCGGTTTCATCTTCTCGGAATGTAAATTCATTCACCATGCAATCATAGGTTCTAAAGAAGTGTTCTTTCACATCAAACAGGCTAAGAAGTTTGAATCCACACTGAAATCAGCTACACCTCAAGAAGACCTATGCTTCTGGCTCACTACAGAAACTACTCGTAAAGGCGAGGCCGTTAAGCAGATGTGGATCAAGCTATCCGACATCCCTCAAGATATTCGTGAAGGTAACGCCGAGTTCATTAAACAAGTAGCGGAGAATATTAAGATCTATGAAGCAGCTAAAGCAGAGAAACGTGCTCGTGAAGCTGAGGAGCGCATTCAGCAAGAGGCTCTTCGTAAAGCACGTGAAGTTCGTGATTCTGAACTCAATGCCCTGATTGTAGCTGCACGTAGCCAAGGGTTCTCAACTAGTGGACAATTGTCAGCATGGATTCGGGCTAATAAGCTGTGGACTAAATATCCGACACTAACAGGCGACTTGACTATGCACGATGGCGAGATGTCATGGAACTTTGGGGCAGCTATTGACCCTCAGTACTACAAGCAGGTTTGCCAAGCTTTAGGTCTACATAACGCGGGTTCTAACGCAAGAGCTGGAGCTTTCCGTTCGTATGCAAGTATGGAGCGTTAATGTAAGGAGGTGTAGTGGTTAACAAACAATGGTCACTGGACTGGAGGTTTTGCCATACTTCTGATAATTCTCTACAAGCTAAATTAGCAAAATATGTAACGCGCTTTTGTCCCAAAACGAGTCAATATCTTCTTTAAAACAACCAGACTACACCGATGTTAAACAGGAGAGTCATGGTGATTTGCGAGACGACCGTCCGCCCCATGGACGGGGCGGTCGAGCATCCACGGATGGACTTGCTGCGAGTCGTCGAGTGAATGCCATGACTCATCCATCAATCAGAGCCAGCTTTTAAGTGTCTCAAAGCTTTCGGCGTGTCATCGAGCAAATACCATTGTTCAACTTTCAATGTTGTATAAGTCTTTATTACCTCAGCACCTTACTTAAAAAGCTTTGGGTTCTGGCTTCTTTGGGGCGGGTGAATAATTCCTCGGGGATATTGGACTCCACCACATAGCCGCCATCCATAAAGATGACTCTGTCGGAAACATCGCGTGCAAAGCCCATTTCATGAGTGACAATCACCATGGTCATGCCTTTTTGCGCTAAGTCCTTCATCACATCCAGTACATCGCCGACCATTTCGGGGTCGAGTGCCGAGGTGGGCTCATCGAATAGCATCAGATCCGGCTCCATCGCCAGCGCGCGGGCAATGGCAACCCTTTGTTTTTGTCCACCCGAGAGACTCGAAGGATAGGCATTGGCTTTATCCTGCAACCCCACTTGAGTAAGCAGCGCCAACGCCTTGTTATCGGCTTCGGCTTGGGTCATTAACTTTAGGCTCACTGGCGCTAAGGTAATGTTTTGCAATACGGTTTTATGGGGGAACAGGTTGAAGTTTTGGAACACCATGCCCACTTTTTGCCGTAATTTGTCGACACAGGCATCCTTGGCGGTAATGGATTGCCCTTCGATTTCAATATCCCCTTGGGTGGGTTTTTCTAACAGGTTGATGCAACGTAAAAAGGTGCTTTTACCGCTGCCGCTAGGGCCGATAACACTCACCACTTCGCCTTGGCGAATATGTTCGTTGATGCCCTTAAGAACAGCATTATCGCCGTAACTTTTGTGTAGGTTGGTTATGTTAATCACTTTGCTTCAACCTCTTTTCGAATTTCGACAGCATAAATGTGAAGCTGTAGGTCAGGAACAGGTAAATCAGTGCACAGGTAAAGAGTGGGATACTGTCTTCAAAAGTACGGCTGCGAATAATCTCACCCGCCCGCATTAAATCCACGCCGCCAATAAAGCCAATTACGGCGGTTTCTTTGAGTAGCACGATAAACTCATTACCTAACGCGGGCAGAATATTCTTAATCGCCTGCGGCAGAATAATTAGCTTCATGGTCATCGCCTGCGACAGGCCGAGTGAGCGTGCCGCTTCGGTTTGACCTTTATCAACGGCTTGAATTCCTGCGCGAATAATCTCAGAGATATAAGCGCCGCTGTTTAAACCAAAGGCGATGATGGCAGCGGTGACCTTATCGACATCGAATGCGGCCAGCACGATGAAGTAAAGGATCACTAACTGCACCACCACTGGCGTACCGCGGATCACGCCAACATAAAGCTCGGCGGGGAAGCGGATATACCACTTTGATGACATCTTCATCAGTGTGGTACCCACGCCTAATACTGCGCCTAATAACATGGCGAAGAAGGTCACAATCAAGGTGACTTTTAAGCCGTTTAGGATCAGCAGTATGCCTATCATGCCGTCGTCGCCAATCGGGCTAAACAGCGAAGTATTGATTGCTTCTAACATAGGGATCACTTGATATGGGCTGAAACGAGCGTCTGATATTGGCCGCTTTCTTTCAAGTTTTTCAGCGTGTTATTAATGCTATTGAGAAGTTCAGGCTGCTGCTTTGACACTGCAAAGCCATAAAACTCTGGGGGGAAGTCCAGCTTGATCAGTTTGAGATCGGGGTTTTTCGCCAGATAGTTCGCCGCAGGCTCGCTATCGAATAGCACTAAGTCGACTTTGCCATTCTTCAGTTCCATGATGGCTTCGAAGCCGGTGTTAAAGGCGGTGACATTTTGGGTGTATTTTTTAGACATCATATCGGCGGTTGAGCCGAGCTGCACTGCAAAGTGTTTGTCTTTAATGTCATCAAGGGTATGAATGGTGTCGTTATCTTTATTCACGAGCAGCACTTGAGTCGCCTCATAGTAGGGCTCCGAAAAGTTAACGCTGGCCTGACGCTCCGGGGTGATGGTCATGCCCGAGGCGATAAAATCAATCTTGCCTGAGTTTAGCGCCACGATCAGTGAATCGAATTTCATATTCTCGACTTTGAGCGTCTTGCCGGCATCTTTAGCGATTCGTTTGGCAAGCTCAATGTCGAAGCCTTTGATCTCGTCGCCACTTTGTCCGCCAACGTATTCAAAGGGCGGGAAGGCCGCATTGGTGCCAACCACTAAAATATCGTTGCTTTTCCCACATCCAGCTAACAACAAGGTGGCAGTGAGGGCTAGGCCGCCTAATAACATGGATTTTTTCATTTAAGACTCTCTTTTGAATGACTCGCAATGTGGCGACTATAGGGATGCGACGCTCTTATTTCAATAATTATGCTTTAAAAATGATTAAAAATGCATATCAGGTCGCAGTTGTTGTATGCCTAAACACTTGTGATTACAACGCTGGCTGTGTTTGATATAGATACGTTTTTAAAGCGTTAGTGAATTGTTTAGGATGACCGTGAATAGCAATTTTCGGCTTTCACTTGTGCGGGATATATCATTTTTTATTCATTTTTACGGCTAAAATAGTTGGTGATGAACGATTTCTAACAAAAATTGTAAAAACTTCATTAAATTATGCCCAGTTAATCTAATCTTAATGCAGGATCAAATAGCAATTTATGGAGCGAAATGTGAGATACCTAACTCTGGCACCAGCGGCACTCCTTTTGGGTCTAGCAACTTCGGTCAGTGCAGAAGAATCGACCCAGTGGCATTACACCATGGGGATACACGATTTTATTGTGGAACAGGAGAGTTCACATACCTTTGGATTTAACGGCAACATTATGATTGAACATACCACGGCATCGGATATTTACCTGTCTGCCATGCTGGATATGTTTATCGACATTGATACCGACGATCTCGACCCCGACCATATTCCCGTGTGGTTTAAATCGGACTATGTGGCCTCGGGTGAGTTCTACCATATCGATCCTCGCTTCTTCTTCGGATGGCAAGTGGACCTACAGGGTAAACGTAACACTGTGAGTTCTATCGAAAAGCAAGCCAAGCTATTCCCTGAATTAACCGCCAATTATAAGGGGCAGGAATCGCAGGCCCAGTTAAAGGCGGGCGCGGGTTATTACTATTTAGAAATCGATGACGACGTGCCCCGTACCCGTGGTTACGATCGGGGCGATTTTGGTAATGGCGAGTTCGCTTACACCTTAATGGGCAGTTTTGGTTTTGATATCACGCCTAAATTAAACATGAGTTTTGCCGCGCAAAACTGGAACGACGGTGATAAATGGCTTGAAAATCAATATCGCTTCAGCATGAGTTACGACACGGATTATTGGGAGAAGGGTAGCCAGTGGTTACTGTATGTGGAGCATACCGAATACAATCTGGACCACTATGCCAAGGAGAGTGTGCACTCACCCGACTACTTGCCCATTCTGCCTTGGGATAACGATACCTTAGTGCGCTTTAGCTTAGTCGTGCCTTGGTAGTGAGCTACTTTTGCGTTAAGTGTTTCTCCACTAACGCAATCATCGCCTGTGCCGCAAAGGACAATACCTGTTCTTTGCGCCAAAACAGTGATAACTCCCAGCGCAGTTCATCGCTCGCCAATGGAATATTCACCACCCCAGATACGCTGTAACGCCGCGCGATAGAGCGCGGCAGTATCATCACGCCCGTGCCCGCCGCCACAAGGGCGATCCCGAAGTCGGCTTGGCTGACTCGAGTGATGTTTTTAGGAGTAAATCCGGCGTGTTGGCAAGCGGTTAACACCAGTTGATACAAGGTGTATTCGGTTTCAAACATCACTTGCGGCTCGTCGACTAAGTCGTGGATCGACAGCATAGCTTGTGAGGTGAGGGGATTCTCCTTGGGCAGCACCACCACCATGGGATCGTTAAACACCCGAATGCCGTGGTAACCATCGTCGAAGTTGATAATCCCGGTGGCCAGTTCAATTTCCCCCTTTTGAATCGCTAAGGTTTGCTCCACGCCGCCGCGCACCAGCAGGTGCATATCAATTTGCGGATATTGCTGGCGATATTTGGCAATGATAGGGGCAAAAATTTCAGCACTGCCGAGTGGCGCGAGACCGAGTTTTAATTCGCCTGCGGTTAAACTGCGCTGGGCGCTGAGTTCGGCCAGCATGCGTTGTCGCCCTGCGAGTAACTCCTTACCATGGCGATAGACCACTTCTCCCGCTTGGGTGAGCTTAACCTGAGTGCCACGTTTGCCGCGCTCGAGTAGTACCAGATCGAGTTCTTCCTCTAATTGGCGCAGCGCCTTGGAGAGGGCGGGTTGGGTGAGGTGAACCTTTTCGCTGGCCTTACCGAAACCGCCAGCATCGATGATCTCGATAAAATAACGCAGCACTTTAAGATCCATTCTCGCCTCGATAATACATTCTTAAAATTCATGGATTACATGCTTAATATTCATTTTTTTTATTGAATAGGCAAGCCTAAAATATTCCCATAGCAACTTTAGTGTAAATCGAGAAACCGCATGTCTTTCCTACAAGCCGCAATACGTCGATGCCGTCATGGGGCTTTATTGTTAACTCAAATTGGCCTCTTTTGTTTATTGTCTTTCGCCTGCCATTGGTTAGCCACTTGGGCGCATTTACCTGTGCCAGGTAGTGTTTTAGGTTTAGGTATCTTACTGATTTTACTGGCGACTAAGCTAATCCCTGAAAATGCGGTGCAGCTTGGTGCCGCTTGGTTGATTGGTGAGTTACTGCTGTTTTTTATTCCGCCAGTGATCTCAGTTATCAAGTACGAAGGCCTGTTTGAGCAATATGGGGTGAATATTCTCTTCACCTTAGTCATGGGCAGTGTGTGCGTGATGGTGGGCACGGGATTTGTGGTTGACCGAGTATTTCGATTCGAGCGTCAACTCAATATCAAAAAGCATGCGCGTCGCCATGCTAAGGCCGCCTAATGTCGAGCCTTAACTTAAGCCCTGCAGCGATTTCTGAATTACTGTTTTCGCAGACGGGATTGGCACTTATCAGCTTGTTATTAACGCTATTCTGTTACTTTGCGGCCAAGCGTTTATATAGGCTCCACCGTGTGTGGTGGTTGGCGCCGATTGTACTTGCGCCCGTGGTGATTACGCTCTTGGTGTTTAATCTCGATATTCCACTGCCGACTTATTTTGAATACACCCATTGGTTAATGGCGATGTTAGCACCAGCGACGATTGCATTTGCCTTGCCGATTTATCGGGAGCGTAAACTCATTCGCCAATATCCGCTGACCATTGCCCTTGGGGTGATAGCGGGATTGTTGCTGGGCATGATTTCTAGCTGGCTGTTAGTGAAATTTGTGCCACTGCCGGTCGAGCTGTCTAAGAGCTTGTTGGTGCGTTCGGTATCTACGCCCTTTGCGATGGAAGCGACAAGCGCCTTTGGCGGAGTGCCAGAACTGACCGCCATGATGGTGCTCATCACCGGCATTATCGGCATGTTGGTATGTGAGCCGCTGTTCAAGCTGATGCACATTCGTACGTCTTTAGGTAAGGGCGTGGCATTGGGCGCTTCGGCCCACGGTGCGGGCGCCGCAAAAGCCAGTGAGTTAGGCCAGCAAGAGGGCGTTATTGCCAGTTTGACCATGATTTTTATCGGGATTGCTATGGTGCTGGGCGCGCCCGTATTTGCTGTGATCTTCAGTTAGTGTTCGAGAGTGATGTGCTGAATTTGCGTTAACCCTCTCCACCTTAATGTGATTTTGTTAGTTTAAATGATGTTGTTTTGCCTCTTAGGGCGCTAACCTCTGCTTGGGTTATGCGCCCATTTTTTTAACTGGCGGCGAATGTCGAAATAGAATTACACTAAATTAAATCGAATAGGGACATAGGATGGACAAGCAAACACGGGTATCGAATGTGACATTGAGACCCATAGGACAAGACGATCTGGAGTTGATCTTCACCCATCAACAGGATCCGATTGCGTCCCAATTGGCGCAATTTCCCTCGCGGGATCGTGAGGCATTTTACCTTCATTGGCAGCAAAATATTCTCGGACAGGCGTCGGTACTGGCACGGGGGATAGAAGTCGATGGCTTGCTGGTTGGCAATATTGGCCATTGGCATATGGACGGTCAGGCGATGATTGGTTACTGGATTGACCGCGCATTTTGGGGGCGTGGGGTAGCAACCTTAACCTTAAGCGCGTTTTTACCTTTAGTGACCTCAAGGCCGCTTTTTGCCCATGTAGCACAGCATAATCTTGCGTCCCAGCGGGTGTTGCTGCGCCATGGGTTTGTAAAGATGGACAGACTCATTCAAGAGGCGGACGATGTGGCGCCTTTGTTGGAGTTTGTGCTGCGCTGATGCTTAAACCATCACACTAACCAAAGGCTTAAAGCCCTTAACCTGAGATTTTGGCATATTGAGAGCCGATACATTATTTAATAAATCTATTTAGATATACGTGTTTTATCGTAAATTTAGATTTATCAACCCGACTTTAGTCTAGTACCTGATGGCTTGACCTCATTGGCTAACTCAATGAAACTCTCCATTTAATCACCTCCTACTAAAGTATGGATAATTAAATAATGTTTATTTTCTTCTTATGCCTTGCGCTCTTAGTGCTGGCATACAAGTTTTATAGCCCATTTGTTGAGCGCCAAGCAGGGATTGATCCTAAAGCGCAAACACCCCAAGCAAGATTCGAAGACGGTGTGGACTATGTGCCCGTTCACCCCGCCAAAGCGTTTTTGATCCAATTCTTAAACGTTGCCGGTGTAGGCCCGATTTTTGGTCCGATCCTAGGTGCTTTATATGGTCCAGTGGCGTTACTCTGGATTGTGTTAGGTAACATTATTGGCGGCGCGGTACACGACTATTTCTCGGGTGTGTTAAGCATTAAAGAAGACGGTAAGAGCCTGCCAGAAATCGCTGGTCACTACTTTAATGTCTACTTTAAAGGCGTGATGCTGCTGTTTACTGCGATGTTACTGTTCTTCGTGGGCGTGGTGTTCATCATGAGCCCTGCGGGCCTGTTAAGTAACCTAGACTATTTTAAAGACACCATTTTTGGCAATAACACCTTCTGGGTGTTAGTGATTTTGGCTTATTACTTCTTAGCCACTATGCTGCCAATCGATAAGATCATCACTAAGCTTTACCCTGCTTTTGGTCTGTTGATGATCGTTATGACCACTTCGATTGCGGTTGCTCTGCTGATCAGCGCGCCACAGTTACCCGAAATGGGCGATGTGTTTGCTTACTTCAATCACAGCCATTACAACAATGAGTTACTCGAGCCAAACCCTGACGGTTTGCCGATTTGGCCATTGCTGTTTGTGACTATTACCTGTGGTGCAATCAGTGGTTTCCACTCGACTCAAGCACCTATTATGGCGCGCTGCCTGACCAACGAGAAATACGTTCGCCCCGTTTACTATGGCGCTATGGTGGCTGAAGGTGTTGTGGCTTGTGTGTGGGCGACTGCGGGTATTGCAGCCTTCCCAGGTGGTTATGTTGAGCTTAAGAGCTTACTCGACCAAGGTGGTCCAGGCCTGGTCGTTAACCAAGTGGCCACTAGCTATCTTGGTGTATTAGGCGGTGTAATGGCGATTATTGCGGTGGCTGTATTCCCTATTACCTCGGGTGATACTGCATTTAGATCGCTGCGCCTCACCATTATCGACGCCTTTAACATCCCACAGAGTATGCGTAACCGTTTGCTGGTGGCTGCGCCTATCCTGACTATCGCTTACTTTATGACTAAGATCGACTTCTCCTTGATCTGGCGTTATTTCGCCTTCTCAAACATGCTGTTATCGACAAGCGTGCTGTGGTTGGCGACTAAGTACCTGTTCGATAGAGGCAGCTTCCATTGGATTGTGAGTTTGCCTGCGATTGCCGGAACTTGTGTGACCATCTCTTACATCATGACGGCGGGCATTGGTTTAGGTTTGCCTCAATCTCTGAGCCAACCCGTGGGGATTGCGGTCGGCGTGGTGTGTTTAGTGGCCTTGATTATTGCCCATAACAAACGTAAAACCGTGCTGGATACAAACTCTTAACCTCATTGGTTTTATGACTGCTAAGGGCTGCATTTTGCAGCCCTTTTTAATACTATTTTCATAAACTGGCGTCAGTATTGAATATTGTCACTGTGACATATTCCATTGCGTCGAAATTATGTTAGATTCTGGCGAACTGATGGAGATAGAGGTATGGTTATCACTGTCATCAACAGTTCTCCACAGGGCAGTCACTGCAATATTGCTTACTTTTGCAGAGAAGTGTCAGGAAGTTACACCAAATCAGAGTCTGCTTATGCAACCCAATTTATTTCCCGAACAAAGACATTTAAATCGTGAGCCGATGGTGATGCCGTCGGTGGAAGCTCAGTCTACCCGTAGCCGTTTACAACGCATGGTGGGCAGTGTGCTACTCACTTGCAGCGTGTTGTTAAGCTTATCTGCTTGTGCAGCGGGTAAGGCGAGTGCGCCGCAGGAAGAAGAGTTTAGCTACGCCTGGTTGAAAGGCTATGCCCATACGTTGGCGGCTGAGTCCTATGTGAGCCATAAGGGCGAGTTGCCAAAAAGCTTACAGGGCATGAGCTGGGATGATTACCAGCAGTTTCATTTCAAGAAAAAAGCCGCCCTGTGGCGTGAGGATGATTCGGAGTTTCGCGCCGAGTTATTCCACTTAGGTCTGTACTTCGATACGCCTGTGCATATTTACCAATTGGAAAATGGCAAGGCAAAGCTGATCGAATATTCGTCTTCCATGTTCGATTACGGTAAATCCAAGGTAAAGGGTAGCCAATTACCGAAAGACCTAGGCTTTGCTGGGTTTAGAATGCAGTTTAATACCGACTGGCAGCGTGACGTGGTCGCCTTCTTAGGGGCCAGCTATTTCCGCGCCGTAGGTCAAGAAATGCAATATGGTCTATCTGCCCGTGGTTTAGCGGTCGACACTGCGCTGCCTAAGCCTGAAGAATTCCCTATGTTTACCCGTTTCTGGTTAGAGAAACCACAACCGGGTTCTAATATTGCGACTGTGTACGCTCTGTTAGATTCACCAAGTGTAACAGGGGCTTACCGTTTTGATATCGAACCGGGTGAGCGTTTAAAAATGAAGGTCGATGCGGCGATTTACCCGCGTAAGGCCATCGAACGTTTAGGCGTTGCACCACTGACCAGTATGTACATGGTGGGTGAAAACGATCGCCGCACCGGTTACGACTGGCGCCAAGAGATCCACGATTCAGACGGTCTTGCCATGCACACGGGTAACGGTGAATGGATTTGGCGTCCGCTGGGCAACCCAAGCAACCTGCGTTTCAATGCCTACAGCGATGAGAATCCAAAGGGCTTTGGTTTAATGCAGCGTGACCGTAACTTCGACCATTATCAAGATGATGGTGTGTTCTACGAGAAGCGTCCAAGCCTGTGGATTGAGCCAACTGGTAACTGGGGTAAAGGTTCGGTGCAGTTAGTGGAAATTCCAACACTGGATGAAACCTTCGACAATATCGTGGCGTTTTGGAACCCTGCTGAGCCCATTCAACCGGGTCAAGAGTTACTCTACAGCTACAACATGTACTGGGGCGGTATTCCACCCGTGCAGTCACCCCGTGCCCGCGTAGTCGATACCTTTACCGGTATTGGTGGTGTGGTTGGTCAAAAGCGTAAGTACTATAGCAAGCGCTTTGTGATTGATTTTGCTGGTGGTTCCTTACCTATGCTGGGTAAAGATACCCAAGTGAAAGCGGTGATTTCGACCTCTCAGGGTCGTGTAGAAATCGAATCTGCTCGCCCACAACATGCGATTAACGGTTACCGCGCTATGTTTGACCTAGTGCCGCCAGAAGACAGCGTTGAGCCAATTAACCTCAGAGTTTACTTAGAGGTAGATGGTCAGCCGTTAACTGAGACTTGGATGTACCAGTGGACACCACCACCAGTGAACGAGCGTGAGCTGCATAACGCCGGTCATCTGCAGTAAGCCGTGACTCAGTTTTAAATCTTAAAACGCCAGCCCTGTGCTGGCGTTTTTGTTTTGGCCTTAGCTACTTTTTACTCAGTATGGTGTTTATACCGCTTGATAGGCTAAGACTAGATTATCTAAAAAATGCCCTAGCAACTGATTCATCTGAGTCGTTGATTGCTCCAGGATGAACTCAGGGCTTTGAATGTATGGCATGGTATGCGTACTGGAAAAAGCCTGTTCTTGGGCAATGAGTGGCGTTAATTGACTACTGATAAATTCAAGATGGCATTGGAATCCATAAACTAAATTTGTGTAACGCACAATTTGTCGTGGGCAAGCTTCACTGGTGGCGAGTACTTCGCTATTGGGAGTGAGGCCTGGCATGTCGTTATGCCAGTGGCCGACTATTTCGGTTGTCGAAAATGTCTTAAGGTTAATATCATTTTTACCTGCTGCTGTTAGCTCTATGGGGAAATAACCAATCTCGGCATGTGGGCTCTTTTGATAACGGGCGCCTAATGCTTCGCCAATTAATTGTGCGCCAAGGCAAACCCCCACAACGGCTTTATTTGTTTGAATAGCTTGCCTGATAAGTCTTTGTTCTGCTTGACTATCAAAATATGGACAATCGCTTTGGCATGTGGCGGGAGACTGAGGGCCTCCGAGGATAATTAACAGATCAAAACCATCAGTATCTTCGGGGAGGGCTTCACCTAGATAGACTCTGCTAAAGCTCATTTTGTAGTTTTTGCTGGCGGCCCAATCATTAAAATATCCTGGACCTTCATAGCTTTCATGAATAATGCAATGAATCTGCATTGAGTTTTCCTGTGTCTTTTATGGGATTACGCTATGCTACAATTCTTTTATTTGGCCGAATAACGTCATATGGACAAGTAATAATGTTAAGTCGCCAACCTGATTCGATTAATACTATTATTGAGCAAGCACCTAATATGCCTTGCTTTGTAAAAACGATTGAGATGCAGAAGGGGTATGTGGATGTTTTACATAAGCACTGTTGGCATCAGCTTATTCTTCCGCTTCAAGGCCTGTTACAGACAGAAGCAAATGGGGCACTGTTCTTAGTTCCCCATACCACAGCGCTTTTTGTGCCAGCAGGGGTGATACATGAGTCTGTTGCGATTACTGATACTTGTTTTATTGGTGTCTATCTGAATCCAATGTGTGGTCGAGATTATGGCGCCACGATAAAACCCGTCGCTATGAGTGCTTTTCTAAGGGAATTAGTGTTAACGATCAGAAAACAATGTGTTTTTAATACCTCAATGAATGTTGAACCAATAGCTCTGCCGACAATACAGCGTTTGCTTGAGGTGTTATACGATCAAATTAATAGTGCAGAGGGACAGACTTTTAAGTTATTGATACCACAAGATAGGCGCCTAAAATTGATTTTTGAGCACTTAACTCAAACGCCAGCTTTAGATTTATCTTTAGCGAAATGGGGTGAGATGGTTGGGGCATCGGAACGAACATTGTCGAGGTTATTTGTTAGGGAGTTTGGTTCTTCCTTCGGATTATGGCGCCAACATTTACGGTTGATCTATTCGCTATCACTATTGGCCACTAACCTATCAATACAGAATGTGGCCCACCAAATTGGTTATCAAAATGATTCATCCTATATCAAAGCTTTCAAGGAGCGTTTTGGGATGACGCCACAGCGATTTCGGTTAGGCGATCATGGGATATAACGCTATTACGACTTATGGTAAAGAATGCTCTATCCAGTTAGAATTTATTAAATTTAATCAATATTTTGAGTGCTTTTTGGCCTGAGTGTTCATGGGCGCAGAATAAAATCAAGCCAGTGTTAAATGCAAGTATGTAACAGAGTTATTGAGGACTGATTCACTTTTTGCAAATCTAAATAATTTTTCACTGTCAAAGAGGCCAACCTTAGGCGTAACCTGTGGCGTCCTCGTTATAGGTTAGCGATTCATGTTTGAGATATTGACTTCTATCGGCCTGGGTTGGTCGGTAGCTTTAGTGCTGGCGGTGTTATTTGTGCTGGCCTACGAATTTATCAATGGTTTCCACGATACCGCCAATGCTGTTGCCACAGTCATCTACACCAAGGCAATGCCTGCCAACCTCGCGGTGATTTCTTCAGCCCTGTTCAACTTTGCCGGAGTGCTGCTCGGTGGACTTGGCGTCGCCTACGCTATAGTGCATCTCTTGCCGGTCGATTCTTTACTGGGAATGGATTCAACCCAAGGGCTGTTGATGGTGTTCTCACTACTCTTTTCGGCCATTATTTGGAACTTAGGGACTTGGTATTTTGGTATTCCGGCCTCCAGTTCCCACACTCTGATTGGCTCGATTATGGGTGTTGGCGGCGCATTCGCCTGGATACACAATGAACCTGTACTGCACGGCATTAATCTTACCAAAGCCACGCAAATTATGCTGTCGTTGATCATTTCGCCCACGCTGGGATTTGTGTTGGCGGGGGTACTGTTATTGCTAATGAAGTTTGTGTGGCAAAAGCACAAGATCCACCGCACCCCCGATGAACAATTTCAGATTAATGGCAAACGCCATCCGCCGTTCTGGGCGCGCGTCAGTTTGATTGCCTCGGCCATGGGGGTGAGCTTTGCCCACGGTTCTAACGATGGCCAAAAGGGCATTGGCTTAGTGATGCTGGTACTGATCTGTATGGCGCCAGCGTATTTTGCCCTCGACATGAGTAGCCAATCCTATGATTTAGAAAGAACACAGGATGCTAACCGCCGCATTATGGCTATCTACAGTCGCAATCAAGCTGTGATTAGCGATCTGGTGGATGTTAAAGCCCAAGTGAATGTGACTGACACTTTACTGAGCCACTGCTCGGCACAAACCGTATTACCGGCTATGTCGCTGCTCGATCGCCGTTTAGATAAGGCCAGCAGTTTTCAAGAGATGAGTGTCGAAGAACGTCGTGAAGTGCGCCGCTTGCTGCTCTGTATCGATGATACTGCGCGTAAAGTGGCAAAATTAGACTTACCCGCCAAGGAGTTAACATCACTCAATAAATGGCGTAAGGACTTAACTAAGTCAACCGAATACGCGCCTTTGTGGGTGATAGTGGCCATTGCGACGGCCTTGGGCTGTGGCACCTTAGTGGGTTGGCGCCGCATTGTTTATACCGTCGGTGAGAAGATAGGCTCCTCGGGGATGACCTACAGCCAAGGGATTGCGGCGCAGGTGACGGCGGCGGCATCGATTGGGATTGCTAGCGTGACGGGGATGCCAGTTTCAACCACCCATATTCTGTCTTCGGCGGTGGCGGGCACTATGGTGGCCAATCGCTCAGGCCTACAAAGCCAAACCATTAAGCAGATTTTATTAGCTTGGGTACTGACACTGCCGATTACCATGCTCCTATCTGCATTGGTGTTTATCTTGGCTAACGCGCTCTGGGGTTAAGCTAAAGTCCTTTTACCACGTCAGTTGCATCTGCGCGGCAGACTCTGCCAACGCTTTATGCAACTGAATAGTGGGCAAGCTGACCTCATCGGCCAGTTGTTGCTGCAACTGCTGGTATAAACGTACCGCTAATTCGGGCGCGGTCTGGTTATCGGGCGTATGAATAAACAGATAAGGCTCGCGCCCCTCTTTTATCCAGAGTGCGAGTTGCCTTAGCCAGTTGTTAAAAAAGCTATCGTTATTCTTCACCTGCAATTTATCGTTACTCGCCGCCAATGCTTCAATCGTGCCATCCGTTTGGCCAATAAAACGCACCACGGGCGTATGGGCGGTCGCGATAGCGTGAACGGGCACCTGTGGCTTTTTCTTATGAGCATCAATAATCGCCTCGTTGGCGGGCGGCAGGGCAAACAGCGGTCGACTGTCCATGATGATGCGATTGATTTGTCTGTCCATCAGCAGGCGATTCAGTGTTCGCTCGGCGTCTCCCTTGGCAAAAAAGGCTAAATGGCGAACCTCGACGCCATAGTTTAAACCTTGCGGTAAAAGATCAAAAAAACCTGCTAACACTGGCAGCTGTTCGGGGCCGAAGGAAGCGGGAAGCTGAATTTTCCACAAGCCAGTTTTTTCAACCAAGGGCGACATCACTTGGAAGAAGGCCAATAACTCCTGCTGACAATCCTGCAACTGCTTTTGATGGGTGATGGTTTGTGGCAGTTTAAAGGTAAAGCGAAAATCATCGGGAGTGGCGCTGTGCCAATTCATCACTGTTTGCGCATTTGGCGTCGCGTAAAAGCTGGTGTTGCCTTCCACTGTGTTGAAGATACTGGCATAGCGAGCAAGTCTTTCAGCTTGTTTAGTGCTTGAACCATAAACACTTTCTTGCCAATGGTTATGCGACCACATGGCAAGCCCGAGACGTAAATTTTGTGCAGTATGGCAAGGGGACTTGAGTGATGCCAAAAATGCTCCTAGTTAAACTTATTGCCTGATATTCAATGGATAAAACAGCGTTGCGGGCTTATCATCGCCGCTTTATGTGAGTATTGTGCTCAAATCCCTTTATCTAGGTCAAATCGCTTTTACCCTCAACTTACAGTGCTTGGTTTAGTGTTTAAGCCTGCGTGGAACTGTCATAATAATTAACCTACTCTAATAGTATGTTATTGTGTGGTGAGAGCTTTAACGACTGGGGATAAATTGCCTCAGTATGATGATGTAAATGAGCCGCAGGCATGGTTGGAGAGTTGTGTGAAAAACGATGGTTATACTTCCCTAAGCCAATTTGTTGATCTGCTATTGGATGCCATCTGTGTCGTCGATAAAACGGGGCACTTTGAGTTTGTTAGTGCGGGGGCCGAACGTATTTTTGGCTATACCCCGGACGAAATGCTCGGCATGCAGATGTTAGATCTTGTCTATCCACCGGACAGGGAACGGACTCTCGCCGCAGCCAATGACATCATGGAAGGGCGTTTTAAGCTCGACTTTGAAAACCGTTATGTACGAAAGGACGGTACTCTTGTCGATATTCTTTGGTCCGCCCGTTGGTCCGAGGACCGTCAGCAGCGGATTGCCGTGGCTCGTGATATCACTAAGAATAAAATTGCCGAGCGGCGCCAAGCCGCGCTCTATGAAATTTCAGAAGCCGTGCATGTGGCCGAAGATCTCTTAGCCCTGTATCGGCATATTCATCAGATCATGGCCAAGTTATTACCGGCGGCGAATTTTGCCATTGCGCTTTATGATCAAGATCTTAATGACCTGGATTTTCCTTATCGTGTTGGGGTTGGCGAGCAGAATCGGGCGCAGTGTGCCAGCTTCGATCTGTTTACCGAGCAAGTGATCCAAAGCGCCGAGTCTCTGCTGATTTGTCCGGTTGCCATGCCAGTTTCCCATGCTCAGGAGCAAGATTTTCAAAATCAACCTATTAGCTGGCTTGGGGTCCCGTTAAAGCTACAAAAGGGCATAATTGGCGCGCTGATCATGCATAGCACTCCGGATTCTCGGGCCTACACTAAGCAAGATTGCGAGCTGGTGGAATTTGTGTCGACCCAAATTGCCTTTGCGATTGAGCGGCGGCAGATGTTGGCGCGTTTAGAGCATATTGCGCTTTATGACCAACTCACCCATTTGCCAAATCGTGAGTTGTTTTATGACAGATTCCAGAAGGCGCTATCACGCGCGAATCGTGAGTCGAGCTATTTCTCCTTACTCTATTTGGACTTAGACAAGTTTAAATGGGTGAATGATACCTATGGCCATGGTGTGGGCGACTTGTTACTGCAAATCACCGCCCAGCGGATTTTGGGATGCGTCAGAAACTCGGATACGGTTGCTCGTTTTGGTGGCGATGAGTTTGTGATCCTATTGGAACGTGTCGATTCGGCGCAGAATACCCTGCTCGTTGCCCAAAAAATTCTTGAAGTGCTTAACCACCCCTTCGAATTAGTCAATCAACAGATCCATATTTTGCCCAGCATAGGCATTGCCCTTTATCCCGAACATGGTAAGGATGAAAAACAGCTGCTGTCCTGCGCCGATTCGGCGATGTATAAGGCGAAGCGTAATGGGGGGAATCGGGTTGAAATGGGCTATCAAGGCTTAAAGACCTGCTATTTTGAATCCTTGAGCCCGCATCATCTCTAAGCGTAAAAGAGATAGTTTTAGCATAAATAAAAATCCCCGATAAGTTTAAGATTATCGGGGATTTTTATAGCGTTGCTATGCGTTACGGCATAAGCCGTTGGTGCATTTATAGCTTAAAGCGGCCGACTTCCTGTTGCAGCGAGGCGGCTAAGTGAGCCAATTCCTGCGCCTGAACCATAGAGCTTTGTGCTTCGATAGAGAGATTTTCAGAGACCTCACGAATCGATTCGGTATTACGGTTAATTTCGCTGGTGACCGAGGTTTGCTCCTCTGCGGCCGTGGCAATTTGGCTCGCCATATCCGAGATCTCATTAATGGCTTTGCTGATCTGTAGCAGGCTCTCACTGGCCGAATTAGCGTCGGCGACACTGGTTTCAGCCATATCATGACTTTGAGTCATAGATTTAACCGCCTTACCCGCAGTTTGTTGTAGGGTTTCGATCATGGCTTGAATTTCTTGGGTCGAGGAGTGAGTACGCTGCGACAACACGCGCACCTCGTCAGCCACCACAGCAAAGCCGCGACCTTGTTCACCAGCGCGGGCGGCTTCAATGGCGGCGTTCAGCGCCAGTAAGTTGGTTTGTTCGGCAATGCCACTGATGGTGAGCAGGATGCTATTAATTTTCTGCGAGTGTTCGTTCAACTCGCTGATAATACGACCCGCAGTTTCGACCTCATTGGCTAAGTTGCGGATTGATTGCTGACTTTGCATCACTTGTTTTTGGCCGTGGTTCGACAACCCTACCGCATCCTGCGCCGTTTGCGCTGTGTGTTCGGCATTGCTGGCAATCTCTTCGGTGGCGCTCGCCATTTCAGTCACTGCGGTGGCAACCATAGTCACTTCGTCCTGCTGCACGGCGATGCGCTGGCTATTATCTGTGGCCGAGGCGCTACTGCCTTGGGCTTGATATTCCAGTTGGCCCGCAATCTTGTGCATTCTTGAGATCATGCCGTGTAGACGCTCGACGAAGCGGTTAAAGCCCGAAGCTAAGATGCCAATCTCGTCGTGGCTGTTGGCGGTGTGAATTCTCACCGTCAGGTCACCATCCCCTTCGGCAATATCATTGAGTGCCAAGGCAACGCGTTCTAAGTCTTTAAATTGGATCTTGAAGATGGCGACTAGGACTAAGCCGAAAATCACCAGTAAGCCAGCACCGACGGCGGACATCCACCAGGCGAGTGTGGTGGCCTGCGACATGATTTCGTCTTTATTCATTACGAAAACTAATTCCCAATCGGTGGATGGTACAGCCGCAACATAAATAAGTTGGGTCTCGCCATCGAGTTCGCGCTCTTCTAAGGTATTGGCGTTGGCACGTTGAGATAACCAGCTCGGGGTAAAACTGTTATCGATTTTATTGAGTTGTTCGTTATTGAGCTGGCTTTTAGGATGGCTAATGATAAGCCCTGTCTTGTCCACCATGATGGTGTAGCCTTTGCCTGGCACTTGAAGGCGCTGCACCGCATCTGTGAGTTGGTCTATGGTGAGGTTAGCTGCGGCAACCCCGAACAAACTACCAGAGACAGTCACAGGTTCTGCAATGGTCACTACTTGTTTTTTTAAGGTGGCGCTGACATAGGGCGCGGTCATCACAATGGCATTGGCGGCTTTGGCATCCATATACCAAGGACGAATTCTGGGGTCATAGTTAGCGACGTTAAGCGCAGGATCTTGGCGATACATGTTGCCTTGTTCATCTCCAAAATAGGTCAGCGCGAATCCCATACCATTATGGGCTTGTAATAAATAGGGGGTGATCTGCACACTGGGATCGGCCTCTATGGTCTTTTTAAGACTAGTGATGGCCATTTTTCTATCTTGCATCCACAGGCCAATACCTTCGGCAAAGGTGTTCGCCAGTTGATCAATTTCATGTTGAGTATTTTCTAAGGCATTATTTCTAATGAAGTAACTTGAAATGCTTACCAGCACTGCGACAGTAATGAGAACGGCGAAGAGACTACTAAAGAGTAAGCGGGTTTTGAGTGTTGATCTCATATGTAATTCCTTTAAATTCCGTTAGCTGTCTAACGTTAATAGAGTATAGCGGCTGAAAGTGTGAAAGCATGAATAGATAAGTCACTCTTTTTATGACGGTTGAAATTGGAATTCATGGCGCTGTGAGTGTAATCTCGGCAAATAGCCAATTGAGTTAGCTAATTGCTTTTATAGGAGTTTATACCGCTAACATGACGAATTTGATTTATTGCACAGCTTTTAGCCGCTATGGAGCATACGCTGAGGGAACGATCAGTTAGTGCAAACAGCACCGATTAATACAATGAGTGGCCCTATATGAAATGGAATTTTCCGCGCTGGTGCTTAAATCCTTGGCTACATACAAGCCTGTTATTTATTTTGCCTATCCTGCTGGCGAGCGCACTGCAACCTTGGTTAACGTCTTACAGCATGGAGAAAAGATTTACCCAAGATCTCGATAATATTGCCACCGATTTTGCGAGTGGTTTAGATGGTTTTGAGCAGCGCAATGTTGAACAAGCTTTTGCCGAGTTATCTTTTAGTTGTGATTCAGAGGATATTGCCCTACTGAATAGCCCCTCACTGAGCCCCGCAATCGTACGCTTTATTCAACTCGAACTCGCCGATGGCCGGCAATGCTCCAATATTGGCCCGCCGGTGCATTATCAGTTTGACCGATTTCGCAGCCTATTTATCGATTCGCAATTGGTGGATATTGCCACCACAGTCGCCGCCAATGATAGAGCCCGCAGCATCGCTTACATTTTTCATCTTGGTGAGCAGAGGTTAGTGGTGCTCACTAATAGCTCTGTCTATAACGAAACCCTATCTACCCTATGCCACGGTTGTTACCAATTAATGATTGGTTACCAAGGTCTTTCTTCCCTCGAGCGAGGCGTTGAAGATTTACTGCAAACCCAAACTTTTATCGAAGATTCGCGTTATATCAGCGTATTAGATGTGACTTTGACCTTGAGGGCGGGGGATGAGCTTTATTGGCGAGAGGCTTCTCGGATTGGGGTTGTATTGTTTATCTCTGCGCTTATTGTGGCTTTTTTAGCGGTGATTTTTTATTGGAATTGGCAATCGGCTCGGGTGTCTATGGGAATGCTGATCCAAAAGGGCATTAGTCGTAAAGAGTTTATTCCTTACTATCAACCTATTATCGATTGTCGCAGCGGCGAGGTGGTCGGTCAGGAAATGTTAGTCCGTTGGCGAAGGTTCGATGGTGTACTCGTACAGCCGAATCAGTTTATTCCCTATGCCGAAGATTCGGGATTAATCCTGCCGATCACCGATCTGATTTTGGAGCAGGTATATCAGGACTTGCCTCAGCTTAAGGGCTGGGTCAGCGTCAATATTGTCGCCCAACATTTAGAATTGGGTTTACTCAGCCAATGGTTTTCGTCTCATCCCGATCCTAGGGCTAAGCGTATTTCCTTCGAGTTGACCGAGCGCAAACCCATCACTCAATTCGAATTAGCCTTGGCCGAAATGAAGGCGGTCACCCCCTGTGCCATGACTTTAAACTGGACGACTTTGGCACAGGCTTTGGTGGTTTTAGTTATTTGCAGCGCCTTGGGATTAACAGCATCAAAATCGATAAGATGTTTACTGACACCATAGGCACGCAGGACTTAAAGGGCGCTGTACTCGATGCCATTATCGCCTTTGGCCGTGAGTCACAGATGGATATGGTGGCCGAAGGTGTCGAAACCCAAGCGCAGGTGGAGTATTTGGCCGCCAAAGGGGTATATCAACATCAAGGGTATTTTTATGCGAAACCTTTGGCCTTTGAGGATTTGCTGACGTTTTACCAGAACTTATCCAATAAAAAGTAAGATGGACGCACAAAAAAGAGGCTCCTATGAGCCTCTTTTTTTGTGGATAATGAACCGATTTATCAATGGGTCATTTTATTCTTAATCAATACGCAGCGCTGCTCGGCTTGGCGAGTTTCTAACAGGGTACGGCGGGCAAGATTCGATAATCCAGTTTGGCGATCTAGCACTTTATCCAAGGCGGCAATACTGGTGTAGTTACAGTCGGTTGGGATCAAGTTACGGCTGTAGCTACGCATAAATACTGGGCCTTTTTTATCCATATCCCCTAAGTTGGCGAGGCGCTCTTCGGCGGTCGCGGCGCTTAAGAGTTTTTGCTCCGCAGGATAGAGGTTTTCCATAATGATGCGCTGTTTGGCAAACGGCAGGGCGTCGGCGTGGACTTTACTCAACCAGCGACGTTTTGCGGCAGCTTCTGGGCGGATAACTTGTGCGGCCAATGCGGCTTTTTCACCCGAATCTGAGTTATCGCGAGCGGCTTCTTGGCTAATACGTTGCTGCGCATTCGGGAAGTCGTAGCGATTCAGCTGAGTGATGATGGCCCAGCGCAGATCTTGGTCTAAAGTTAAGCCCTTGATTTTGGTTGTGCCATCCAGCAATTGTGCTAAGTGGCGCAGACTGTCGCGATCGCCAGCCAACTGAATATAGGCATTGAACCAGCGGCGCTGGAAGTCATTGTCGCCTCGACTCTCCATGGTCTTACGAAGGCTCATTTGTGCTAAGCCTTTGACCGCGTTTTCAGCATAGTTTTGCTGAATCGGCGCGATTTGTGCGAGGTATTCTTTACTGCGTAGCAAGCTCGAAATAATCTGGCCGACCACAGTGTAGTCATTCTCCGCAGGGGCGTTGACGAATACTGTGCTTAAGTATTGATCTAGGCTCAGGTTGCCTTCACGCACACTATCCCATAGGCTTTGCCACAGCATAGAACGCAGCAGCGGATCTGTAACACGGCTTAGCTGTTGCTTAGCGGTGTCGAAGGATTTGTCATCGAGTTGCACCTTCACAAAGCCCCAGTCATCGTAGTTGGGGTAAACCAAATCTGGACAACGCTCACCGACTAATTGCTTCACTTCAGTGCGTTCGCCCTTGTAGGTAACTGGTATTGTGGTTTCATGTCTTAAATCGAACCGTCCCTTAGTGAACAGGGCGATTTGGACTTTTTGTTCCCTCAGCGTCGGCAACTCGCTGCTGGCAGGATACTGCAACAGGCTAAATTCGCTGATGCGGTTACCGTCGCAGCGATACTCGGCCTTAATGGTGTTGACTCCCGCACTGTAGAGCCAGTCCTTCGTCCAGGAGCTTAAGTCACGGCCAGCGGCTTTGGCGAGGCTATTGATAAAGTCATCTAGCTCGGCATTTTGATAGCTGTATTGCTTTAAATAGTTACTCACGCCGCGCTGGAACACCAGATCGCCGAGCAAATGGCGTAGCTGCTTGAGGGTCGAGGCGCCTTTTTGATAGGTAATGGCATCGATATTATCGAAGGCATTTTGCGTGGTCGCCACGGGCACTTCGATAGGATGCGTGGTCACTAGGCTGTCTTGCTCATAGGCGCGCTGTTTGCCTTGGGCGTAAAAACTGCGCCAAGCGTTGGTAAATTCTGTGGCTTCTTGGGTGGCGAGTGTGCCCATAAAAGAAGCAAAACTCTCGTTTAACCACAGGCCATTCCACCATTTCATGGTGACGAGATCGCCAAACCATTGGTGCGCCATCTCATGCATGATAACGCCGGCTAAGCTTTGTTTTTGCTCAGCGGTCATTGCCGCTTTGTGGAGGAAACGATCTTCGGCGAAAGTGATGGCGCCAGCGTTTTCCATTGCGCCGTAGAGGAAATCAGGCACTAGAAGTTGGTCGTACTTTTTAAAGGGATAAGGAATACCGAAATAGGCATCAAAGAAGGTTAAGCCTTGTTTGGTATAGGTAAACCAATCTTCAGGCGTGACTTGGTTAGCCACCGATTGGCGCGCGAACAGGCGCATCGGATAGCGGCCAGAGTTGTCCTGCCACATATGGTACGGGCCGGCATGCATCGAGAAGTTATAAGGGCTTAACTTAGGCGTTTCAGGAAAATCCCAACGATTCATGGCCCCAGCTGGTGTGACTGAGGACTCGCGCATGGTGCTGATCACTTGCCAGTCCTTCGGCGCGGTCACGCTGATTTTATAGTTGGCTTTCAAGTCGGGTTGGTCGAACACCGCAAACATTTGCTGCGCCGCAGCAGGTTCGAAGTGTGAATACAGGTAGACCTTGCCATCGACGGGATCTTGGAAACGGTGCAAGCCTTCACCATTGGTGCTGTGGGGGCGAGTAAATTGCACTTCAATGGTGTTGTCACCCGAGGACAGCAAACGAGTATTCAGGCTGATATAGGCGCCGTTGTAGTTGGGGTAAACCGCAGTGCCGTTGATCAAAAAGCGCTTAATTTGTGCCTTGTTCAAATCGAGGCTCAATTGCTTGGGCACTTCGCTGAGATTGAAGTTGACCTTAGTCGTTGCGCTAAACTCAGTGTCGCCAGTCAGTTGAAAATCCAGCTCATAATGCACATTCGAAATCACCTGAGAACGTAAGCTCGCCTGATATTGGCTGATATAGGGGCTTGCATCCCTTGGGCCCGTATTTAACGGACTTTGGACGGCGCACGACATGAGTGCCGAGCAGGTGATGGCAACTAGGCTGGCTTTGAACAAATTCACGACTTCAATCCTTCAACGATTTACTTTATTTATGGCTTGGATGCGGCGCAGGCTGGCAAGTTTAGGCTCTGTGGCCTAGCAAACTTATCCCCATTTGAAAGCGGCACCCATGCTGGGTATTTTGGCCGAGTACACTACCTTATTTAGCAGGGATAACCAATGTTAAAAATGTAAAAAAAAGCCAGCGAAAATGCTGGCTTTTTTTAAGTATTTCGGCTTTAGCCCATGGGGCTTAACGGGATTACATGCCTAAGAAAGACTTAGACTTAGTCTTACGGATTTCTTTTTCGTCAGACCATTCGATCAGGCCTGTTTCTAAGTCCATCAGACGCATAGTCATCTTGTAGTAAACGTCTTTGGTGCTGCCATCTTGCTTAACGATGCTAGACAGGTTGCCATACAGCATGTATTGGGCGCCGATTTGACGGCCAAACTTGATGGCGGTTGATGGATCAACCATACCGGTATTGTTTTGGTAATCCAGTTGCTTACGAACTGAATCTACTTTTGTCATGTCGATAAAACGGAACTTGCCTGAGCGCAGTAACTTGTTGCTGATAGAGTCGGTCACTGACTCAGTATCGATATGCTCAGAGGTTTTGTTTTTGATGCTATCGACAAACAAAATTGGGCGGTTGTTCGCCGTCATGGCCACGATAGGTGGGAAAGTCATCATGCTATCGACCATCTTAGCGGCGATGGCTTGCAGATCCGTTGAGCCAAAGTTTTCGTTAACGGTTTCCACTTCTGTGGCATCGCCATACTCGACTTTCGATTGACATGCAGCCAGACCCATTACGGCAGCCAGCACAAAAATCAGTTTAAATTGTTTCATAGTCAGTTCCATTTTGTGATTGTAAAAACTTAATGACACTCGTTTTATTCAAACATTCACCGCTAGGTTAAATGATTATTGAATAAATTCGGGTGTAATTACCAGTATCAATTGCCCAGACCAAGGTGGTCTTGCCTGCGGCAACGTCAATTTTGGCCGGTGGTGCCTTGTCCAACTGTAGCGTGTATTGCCCCGGATTGAGGTAACGTCTGCCAATTTGCGCCTGTTTCGGCAGGGTCAACCAACTGCGGCGATCCGCCTGCTCGGTGACCACGTTAAAAATCTGCATCGCGATACTGCCAATATCGGCAGCATTATTGCCAGGCTTACCGCTTTTTTCGACCTGATAGGCCATTTCCGATTTGGCATACACCCGCGCGACTTGGCGAACCAAAGTACCGGGCAAATCTTCCTTGAGCGCGTTAATCGCTAGGGCATCGATATTGGCGATAGGCTCGGTTTTCAGCACTGAGCCTAAGCCTTGCACTTGAGCCTCGGCAACAAAACTATTGTTCGGTCCATAGGTTGCCAAAGAGACGGTTTGCCAATTGCCATGGATAGTGAAGGGCACTGTGAGCGCTTGTTTTTCAGGTACAAAGCCCTTTTCGACCATGAGAATCACTTGGCCTTCACCCGCCTTGGGAAGCTTGGCATCGCCCCAGCGCCTTTTAAACTCATCGTATTGCGGCATGCCGAGTTGCTTGGCAAGACGAACTAAATCCTGTTGCAGATAAGTGTTATCTGGAGTGATTTGCGCCGCTTTACGGTAGTCGATAAAGGCATCGTTTGGCTCACCTAATACTTCATGCAACAGACCCGTAGTGTAGTAGCTGTAGGCATTGAGGAAGGAGCTGGTCACTGTGCCAGCGGCTTGGCCTAGCTTATTCACTTCGGCATCTATGGTGCCATTGGCCATGGCCTGTACGGATTTTTGTGACTTTTGATAACGCTCCTGCTCAGAGCCTTGCAGCTCGTTACTGCGGCGAACCTCCACTAATGCGCCTTGATAGTCACCGCTGAACAGGTAATTCAAGGCTTGATATTGGTGCAGCATAATGCGCTCGTAGCCTGGGCCACGATAGGGAATGGCATTATCGTTTAATACTAAACTGGTGGCCGTTGCACCTATATCGCTGGCGCTAATCTTGGCTTTATCATCGAAGGCAGTATAGGCCTCAACCGCTTGCTGATAGTACTTACGGCTGCTGGCAAAATCGCCGGCCACCTGCGCTACACGTCCTGCTTCTTGGGCGTAGAGCAGGCCATCATTACCTTGGATATTGCTGGCTAGTTTGTCGATATCCGCCATGGGCGTTGCGGTATTGAGCTGTTGTTTTATCGGTGCAATTTGTGCCGGATAATTAATAAAAATACTGTTATAGGCACAGCCGCTCGAGCCTAAGATGGCGGCGAGCATTAGCGTGCTAAGTGTGGGTTTAATAAAAGAGTATATGAAGGTGGTTTTCATGCCTGTGGTTTACCTTCTTGCCATTAGTTTTTGTTCTGGCATTTGAGAGCGTTCAAGCAAAGTGATCCCTTGTAGATGATCAAACTCATGTTGGAAAATACGAGCGATAAAACCTGTTAACTCAGTCTGTTGCCAGTGTCCTGCAAGATCTTGATAGCGCACGACAATCGTCTGGTGGCGCCAAATGCTAAACCTTTGGCCGGGAACCGATAAACAGCCTTCTTCACCGCTAACTAATTCCGCAGAGGCAGACAAGATCTGTGGATTAACCACCACGACAGGGTCCATTAGCGGCGCATCGGGATAACGCTCGTTTGGCCGGGATGCCATAATAAACAGGGCGAGTGGGCTATGGACTTGAGGAGCGGCAATTCCGACACCTTTTGCCTCAACCATGCTTGCCACCATTTGCGATGCTAAATGACTGAGCTTTTCATCAAAGTCGCGTACTTCATCCGCCTGCTGTTTTAAAATGGCTTCACCCACCAAGGCTATTGGTAGTGGCTGATTGGGGGCTGGTAACATCTCATCTTTAAACATCGCATTCCCTGGATATTTAGTGGTCATATTGTCGTTAATGGATTGGATTATCCGTTATTGAATTAGTAATGTGGCGGTGGTGTTTCTTCTGCTTGAGTCGCAATATTACTGGGCTCCATCGCCTTTAACTTACCAATCAATAACTGAATTTGATGTTGCTGATTGGCGATGAGCTGGTTCAGCTTAATGACCTCTTGGTTTAACTCTTCGACCGTGAGCTCTTGAAAAGCCAATTTCATTTGCAGCTCTTCAATCTGTTCTTGTACGCCTTGCATGACTAACCTCTACTCCTGCCAAGTCTCAACTAGGCCTTGGCTACTGATACTAACCACTTTATTGGTATCTCGAATTGCCACAGAGTATACAACGGCTCCTCGGTTTTGGCTGTTTTTAGTCAGCGCAATTTGCCACTTAGCAATAGGTTTACCCGTTTGGCGTTGCCAGAGTATGACTTCGCGTGCGGGCGTGCCTGTGAGCAACTGAGTATCTTGCTTGGCGAAACGTACCGCCGAGAAGGTCATTTGCCGACGTTTAATCTCTAATTGATTTAACAGCTTACCATTAGTGTTGTCCCAAATCTTCGCCTCATTGGTACTGCCATTGGTAAAGCTTAATGTGCCGCTGTCGTTGAGTGCCACCTTAGTTACTCGGCTACCTACATCCCAAGTGTGGATAGGCTGCCCAGTTTGCGCCTGCCACAGGATAGCTTGCATATCATTGGAACCCGAGAGGGCAATGCGTCCATCGGCGGAAAGCGCAACCGTATTCACTCTTTCCTTATGCCCTAAGAATTTTATCAATGCGGTTTTAGCGGCATTGAGTGACATCACGCTGCCATCGTTCAAACCAATCAGTAAAGCGCCATTGTTAGCTACCGCCACACTCTCACCCGAGGCGGGCAGCGACCACCATCCACGGGATTTGCCGTCGGCTATTGTCCACAGGGCAACTGAATCGCGGCTTAACGAGGCGGCGAACTCGCCGTTAGGGGAAATAGCGGTGGCCGTGACGCCAGTGTTGAGGTCGCCATGCACCCATTGGTACTTGAGGCTGTGGGTGGTTAAGTCCCAACATTGCACTCCTTGGCTTTGGGTGGCGACAATGGCGATATTGCCGTCGCTAGAGAGGCTGGCGCTGTATGAGGGTTCCTGTGAAAGCACTCGAATATCATCGGCTTTGGGCTGACAGGCCGCTAAAAAAAGTGTGCAAAATACCAGCAGTAGGGTTTTCTTCATGAACTTGCTCCTAAAGTTGGTGTCTCTAGTCCGGTAGAGTGAGATTAATCACAGTTAACACATAACAGAATCTAGTTGGTATAACCCAGATAACTAGTATACAGTTGTCGCGCTTAGGTTATTGTAACCGCTTGAGGATGCTGAGGAAGCTTTAATGAAATCGATTTATAAATTATCGTTAGTTGCATTGGCTGTTATTGGCCTATCTGCTTGTAATCAAGAAGAAAAAGCAACAAATGCAAGCACAAATGTTGAATTAACGACTGAAGCACAAAAAGAAGCCTACAGTGTTGGCGCTTCAATCGGTCGTTATATGTCTGGCCATATCAAAGAGCAAGAAGAATTAGGCCTGCCAGTTGACCGTGCGCTGATCGTGACTGGTTTTACTAACGGTCTGAATGACCAACTGAAATTAACCGAAGAAGAAATGCAAACCATTCTTCAAGGTTTAGACAAAAAGTTAAACGACAAACGTACAGAACAAGCTAAAGCCATTGCAGCGAAAAACATCGAGGACGGTAAAAAGTTCCTCGAGGAAAACAAAGCTAAGCCTGGCGTAGTAACCACTGAATCGGGTCTGCAATACGAAGTGTTAACACCAGGTTCTGGTGACAAGCCAGCGGCTGAAGACACTGTAGAAGTGGATTACGTAGGTACTCTGCTTGACGGCACTGAGTTTGATAGCTCATACAAACGTGGTCAAACGGCTAAGTTCCCATTAAACCGCGTTATTCCAGGCTGGACCGAAGGCGTACAGTTAATGCCTGTGGGCGCTAAGTACAAGTTTGTGATCCCTGCAAACTTAGCTTACGGCGACCGTGATACTGGTACTATTCCACCAAACTCAACCCTGATTTTTGAAGTTGAACTGAAATCAATTGAGAAAGCACAAGCGGCTCCTGCTGCTGAGCCTGCTAAAAAGTAATTTACAGTGTAACGGCTTAACTCGGGTTAAGTTTTGCACTCATAGAATACCGCCCACCTAGGGCGGTATTTTTTTGCAGTCGAAATGACTAAGCAATGCTGTAAGCGATACACATAAAACCATGGGGCAACTCGTTTAACCGTTTTACAGCATCTCGCAAACGACCAAGGGCTAGGCTTTTTAAATCGAATTAGCGTTTAAAAGATGGATAAAGGCGTATTCTTTTGACGACGAATAATATTTCAAAATAATGATCAAATAATTAAGTTTTAAATAAATTGCCATAATTGAAATTATCGAAAACGCCTATTTTATTCGGTATGGCATTCTTAAAAATATCATCAAAATATCACATTTATTTTTTGATTGTTATTTGCTCGTTTTCACTCTGATATATCACTGTGATGTCTTTATCTTACTTATTGTTTTCTTACCGCTTAATACTTTTGTGTTATATCACTGTTCTGTATACAAGACAGTTTGAGTTGTAAAATTTCATTTCCATCAATATCTTATGAGCGCATAGTGGGATCTTCCCCTCTTTTTTTAGCTTTTCAACTCTGGAATAATCCGCCCGCACGTTAATAAAAATTAGCGGCGATATTATAATAATGGGGTTGATAATATGGATAATGTTAATAAGTTAACGGCTATTTCTTTAGCTGTGGCCGCAGCTTTGCCAATGATGGCAAGCGCTGATGTGATGATCACTGAATATGTTGAAGGTAGCTCGAACAACAAAGCTATCGAATTGTATAACAGCGGTGATACGGCAATTGATCTGGCGGGTTATAAACTCGTTCGTTATAAAGATGGCGCCACTGATGCTTTAGATATGCAAGCATTAGATGGACAAAGTATTGCGCCAAAATCCACAAAAGTGATTTTAAACTCAAGCGCAGTCATTACTCTTCCTCAAGGTGTCGATAGTTTTTCGGGTTCTTTAAGTTTTAACGGTGGTGATGCGGTTGCCTTAGTCAAAGATGGTGCCGTAGTCGATATTATCGGTGATGTGCCTACGCCGACAGGATGGGGCCTCGATGTCACCCTGCAGCGTAAACTCGATTCATTAGTCGCCAACACTGTTTTTAATCCTGCCCAGTGGGAACAATTACCTAAGGACACTTTCACCGGTTTAGGTTCGCTAGAAGCGGCGACTGAGCCTGAAACGCCCGTCTTTAGCTGCAGCGGTGCGAAAATCGTCCCTATTTATCAAGTCCAAGGTGCGGGTGAATCCAGCCCTTATGTACCTGAAGGCGCATTCGAGTCTGAAACCGAAGTGACGGTTCGCGGCGTAGTGACTGCCCGTGGCGAGAGCTTATTTAAAGGCTTCTACCTCCAAGAAGTGAAAGGCGATAACTCGCCATACACCTCCGACGGTGTGTTCGTGTTTTTAGGTGAGAATCCACCAGAAGCGATTCAACCAGGCGTTGAAGTCTGTGTTCAGGGTAAGGTGAAGGAATACTTCGGCCTAACCCAAATCGATATTAAAGCCGATAAGAAATTTGAAGTGGGTGCTAAGGGCGAAGTCCCAGCTGCAACACCATTCTACGTAGCCGATGGCGAAACCTTAGCGCAGGCATTAGAGCGCTACGAAGGCATGAACGTGAAACTGGATGCGGGTAGCGATCTGAAGATCAGCCGTACCTTCAGTTACGATTATGCGGGCCGTCGTAATAACATGTTGGTGTCTTACAAGGCGCCGTTGATGAAGCCGACTCAGCTCTATCCAGCATTGTCACCAGAAGCGACGGCGTTAGTTAAATCTAACCTTGAAAATCAGCTGTTTATCGAATCTGACTACAAGCCAGCCGACGGTGTTATCCCTTACTTCCCTGACTTTAACGTCGAAACTGGTTATATCCGTGTGGGTGACCAACTGACTAACCTCGAAGGGGTGATTGGTTATAGCTACGGTGCTTACCGTTTGGTGGCAACTAACACCATTACCGCTGGTGACTTTATCCGCGGTGACGATAGAACCGACGCGCCAAGTGTGGCAACTAAGGGCGATATCCGTGTTGCTAGCTTTAACGTACTGAACTTCTTTAACGATGTTGTTGGCGGAGATACTAACCCATCGGGCAGTAACCGCGGCGCCTTGACTGAAGAAGAAATGCTGCTGCAACGCGCGAAAATCGTCAGCGCGATTACCGCCATGAACGCCGATATCGTCGGTTTAATGGAAATCGCTAACAACGGCTTTGGTGAAAAGAGCGCGATTAAGAACTTAGTCGATGCCTTAAACGAGAAGCAAACCGCTGACAATGCTTACAGCTTCGTTGAAATCACCGATGAAGATAAATACGACGGTAAGTACTTCGGTAGCGATGCCATTACTGTGGGTATGCTTTACCGCGCGGGTAAAGTGAGCCTAGCGGGTGCGGCTCGTGCGATTGATACCCCTGAGCAACACGCGACAGCTGGCAGTGTGACTCGCACTAAAGACGGCAAGACTGAGACTAATCCAGGTAACGATGCTTACCAACGTCACAGCTTAGCGCAAACCTTTAAGATCCATGATGAAAACTTAACAGTTGTTGTTAACCATCTGAAATCAAAAGGTTCAGGCTGTTTAGAAGATTGGGTCAACTTCGAAGAGTCAGTCGATCCTGCCGATCAACAAGGCAAGTGTAACGCCTTCCGTGTATCGGCGGCTAAAGTGCTCGGCGAAGCCTTAAAAGACGTTAAAGGCGATCTGCTGGTGATTGGTGATATGAATGCCTACGGCATGGAAGATCCTATCCGCGTATTGACCGATTACGATGCGAGCAAGTCTGAGCGCGATATCATGACGGCCTCATGGACTACTCTTGATGGCAAAGTGTTTGAGCGCCAAGGTAGCAAGATTGAGAAGGGCTATGGCCTAATCAACCTCAATACCAAGGCCCATGGCGCAGGTACTTACTCATACAGCTACAACGGTGAGTTAGGTAACCTAGACCATGCCTTAGCAAACACCAGTCTTGCCAAGCGTTTAGTGGATATCGAAGATTGGCATATCAACTCGGTTGAATCTAACCTGTTCGAATATGGCAAAAAATTCTCTGGCGAACTGGCCAAATCTGAGAATGCTTTCTCAGCCTCTGACCATGACCCTGTGATTGTGGCATTGAGCTACCCAGCGCCAGTTGAGCCACCAAAACCTGAGCCAAAGCCAAAGGATGATGGTGGTGCATTAGGATACTTAGGTTTAGCCTTACTATCCCTATTCGGTCTGCAACGCCGTCGCCGTTAATCGAGAGTTTGCATACTTACGGCTAAGTTTGTGAGCTAAACTCAGAGCTAAGGGATGGTTTTACCATCCCTTTTTTATGGCTCGCATCGGGTGAAATGTCGAGAAGGTTAGTCAAACGGAGAAGAGAAGATGGCAGTGACTGGTTCCTACCATTCAATCGAAGTGGCAAAAGCGCCACTGTGGTTTTATTTTGTCGCACTCATCAGTTTGTTATGGAACATCATGGGCTTATTGGCATTTGTTATTCAAATGACCATGACGCCTGAGGCTATGGCGCAGATGAGCCCAGATCAGATAAAACTCTATGAATCGACACCCGCTTGGCTCGACTTTGTGTTTGGTTTTGCGGTGGTTTCTGGCGTTATCGGTTGTCTGTTGTTACTCGTTAAAAAAGCCTTTTCTTATAAAGTGTTGCTCGCGTCTCTGGTCGCCGTATTGGTGCAGATGGGCTATGTATTTGGGATTCAGCAGGCGGCAGCGGTATTAGGCAGCGATGCCCTTATGATGCCGAGTGTGGTGATCCTGTGGGGGCTGTTTTTAGTCTGGTTTAGTCGTTTGGCTGTCACAAAGCATTGGTTAACTTAGGCGTAGCGACTCCTTGCCGTCTTATACTGATTAAGCCAATGCGTATGTGTTGAACTTCAGTCACTTCTTAGTAAACTGCTAGCTGGTTTTCTTTACTAGGATGTTGAAATGAGTATTTGGTTTAGACCTGTCACCTTAGAGGATTGTGCCCGTTTAGATGCTGGTATGGGGGGCAAAGGCACCTTGATGCAGACTCTCGGGATTGAGATCAGCGAGATTGGCGATGACTACATGAAGGCGACTATGCCTGCCACGCCCGCCGTACATAATCCCTTAGGCATAGTTCATGGCGGTGCTAACGTGGCGCTGGCCGAAACGGTTGCCAGCTATGCCGCAAACTTTGCGGTGGATTTCGAGCAATATTATTGTGTTGGACAAGAGATTAACGCCAACCATTTACGCGCTTCGCGTAATGGCGTACTGACAGCGACGGCTAAACCAGTTCATTTGGGGAAACGCAGTTCGGTGTGGGAAATCTTAATCCATAATAGTGCAGGGGAGTTGACCTGTATTTCACGGATGACGGCGGCGGTAGTAAAACGCTAAGAAGGCTCAACCAACCTGTTTTAGTTGTATCAATCGATAAATAAGGACGTGATATGGATAGTGCAATGATGTGGGAATGGGTTGGTTATTTAGCGTCTGTAGTGGTGGCCATCTCTTTGATGATGTCTAACATCAAAAAGTTACGCTGGTGGAACTTGCTGGGGTCGGCATTATTCGTTGCCTATGGGGTGGCGATACAAGCTTACCCTGTGGCGGCGGTTAACTTTTTTATCGTGATAATCGATGCCTATTATTTGGTCGTCATCTATCGCGAACAGGCGGCTTCTGTCAATGAGTAATATGTAGCACTTTGAATCAATTGAAGTATTTTTTAAGTTTGTCTTAAGCTCGAGTTCTCATTTTTGCCAAGTCGGTTTGCGTTACGGCTGGCATACTCTTTATTCTGTCGCTGGCTATTTCATCGCATACGGGGAGTGAACTTTACTCCCTGAATGATCTAAGCACTCTTCGTTAATCTGAAATGTAGATTGTTTGAATCTATATTAATCGTTTTATTGAATTTGTATCTTTGTCTATTCTAACTCCATCGACAAAACGTCGCCCCGCCAAGGAGATAAGCCATGGCCACAATTTACGATTTAATTGAATCTTGGGTTAACACCAATCAAGAATGAGGAGCAAGGTATGAGTCAACAGTATTTAACAAGCCAAAGCGGTTCTCCAATTGCTGACGATCAAAACTCATTGTCAGCGGGCGAGCGTGGTCCTTTACTACTGCAAGATTGGCATTTAATTGAAAAGCTTGCCCACTTTAACCGTGAGCGTATTCCTGAGCGTGTTGTGCATGCCAAAGGCACTGGCGTATACGGTACTTTCACCCTGACCAAAGACTTAAGCGAATACACCATTGCCGACCATTTTAACGGTGTTGGTAAGCAAACTGAAACCTTCGTGCGCTTCTCTACCGTAGGCGGTGAAATGGGCTCTGCCGATGCCGAACGTGACCCCCGTGGTTTTGGTCTGCGCTTTTATACCGCTCGCGGTAATCACGACATAGTGGGTAACAACACGCCGACCTTCTTCCTGCGTGATGGGATTAAGTTCCCTGATTTTATCCATACCCAAAAGCGTAACCCATTGACGAATTTAAAAGATCCACAAGCTATGTGGGACTTCTGGTCATTAAACCCTGAAGCCATGCACCAAGTGACGATACTGATGTCTGACCGTGGTATTCCGGCAAACTACCGCCAAATGCATGGTTATGGTTCACATACTTTCTCGTTCTGGAATGCTAAAGGTGAGCGTTTCTGGGTGAAGTTCCACTTCAAATCGCAGCAAGGCGTGGTGAACTTAACCAACGAGCAAGCCGATAAGTTAAAGGGTATCGACCCTGACTCATCCCAGCGCGATATGGTGGTGGCAGTGACCGATGGCAACTTCCCACGCTGGACTGTGAACGTACAGATTATGCCTGAGAGCGACGCCAACACTTACCATATCAACCCATTCGATTTAACTAAGGTGTGGCCACATGGCGATTACCCGTTAATTGAGATTGGTGTGTTAGAGCTGAATCGTTTACCGCAAAACTACTTTGCCGAAGTCGAGCAAGTGGCATTAGCACCGAGCAACTTAGTACCAGGTGTGGGCGCATCGCCCGACAAGATGTTACAGGCGCGTTTATTTGCCTATGCCGATGCGCAGCGTTACCGTATTGGGGCGAACTACAACCAGTTACCAGTAAACTGCCCGCATGCGACTAAAGCGAATCATCACCAACGTGCTGGCGCTATGGCGGGAACGCAATGCCCATACCATGGTAGCCAAACCGGTGGCGATGCTACAGCTAACTATGGTCCAAACAGCACTGCGGGGGCTTTAGTTGAACTGGCAAACTTTGCCGAGCCACCACTTCGTTTAGATGGCGAAGCGGCGCGTTACAGCCGTTACAATCAGGATGATTACACGCAAGCGGGTAATCTGTATCGCATCTTCAGCGAAGCAGAGAAAGCGCGCTTAGTGGAAACGATTTCTGGCTCACTGCGTCAGGCGAGTTTGGATGTACAGCAACGTATGCTGGCACATTTCCACAAGGCCGATGCGGATTACGGTCAACGAATCCAAACTGCACTCGGGTTATAAGCTTAATCAACCCATAAAAAAGGCCAGTGTTATCACTGGCCTTTTTGTTTATCTAAATTTAATCAATTGGTTAAAGCACTAACGTTGCGACACCTAACAGGGCGAATAAAACCGCGCAGCCCCTGTGGATCCACTTCATTGGTAGTTTTTCGGCACTAAAATGCCCTGCAATCACCACTGGGACGTTCGCCAGCAACATACCCAAAGTGGTCCCTGCAACCACCATGGCTAAGGCATCGTATTTAGCGGCTAATACGACAGTCGCGATCTGGGTTTTGTCGCCCATTTCGGCAATAAAGAACAGAATAAAGGTCGCTATAAAAGGCCCCATCTTATAGAAACGGCTTTCTTCGGCGTCTACTTTATCGGGGATTAACACCCATAGCGCAATCGCAAAGAAGGAAGCGGCAACCAAGTAGCGTGCTACATCTGGACTTACCCAGTTAATCGCCCATTGACCAAGCCAAGCGGCGGCAAAATGGTTAAATAGGGTTGAGAGTAAAATACCCAAGATAATCGCGGTTTTATTTTTAAATCTTGCAGCGAGCAATAGGGCAAGCAGTTGGGTTTTATCGCCAATCTCGGCGATGGCAACCGTAAAGGTTGAGGCGAGTAACGCTTCCAAGTGTGATCCTTTTAGGGGTGGTTTTTGACATAAGCACAATAGACCGTCCACCCCTAGGTGCGGTTACTGTGCTCAGGTCTTGCAGGACAAATCGATGATTTGCTGTGAACACCATGGCATGCGGCCAAGTATGTTGATGTTCACCCTGAATATCGACGGCTCGAAATCCAGTTAGCTACTCCCCCGAAGCGAGGAGGGCATTATACCCAAGTAAGAGTCTGTTTCAAGGGTAAAGTCATTAAGCTTAAGCGCAAATAATATGACAAACGCCAATAAAATACCGCTCGACGTTTTGTAATGCATTGAATTGTAACATTTTAATTTTTGACAACGTTGTCTTTTATTGTTAGGTTAGCCCTGTCTCAATTTAAGTTACATATTGTTAACTTGAATGGAGAACCACCGTATTTGGCAAACTAATTGAAAAATTAGGACGCAAAGCCTCCGGTCTAAGGTTGTAAAGGGATGTTGTAACTAAGATAGCGGGGTTGCCTCTGAATTGATTTAATGCTTTCAATTCTTTGAAAAATAAACGGCTTTGCTTAATGCTGTTTTGCCTAAATACCACTTTTATACCTATGCCAATCTCGTCGAGAAAGGCACCCTACGGAGTACATGAAAGTGGAACATCAAACTGCTTTTTCACCAATCACAAACGCTAAACTCAAACGTCCGCAACTGGCTCGCTTAAGCCTAATTGCCTTAGCTTTAAGCGCCACGAGTGCGATCGTCAGTCAAACGGCGTCGGCCCACGGTTATGTAGTATCACCTGAGTCACGCTCGTACGCCTGTAAAACCGGCAGCAATTTAAACTGCGGCGCCGTTCAGTGGGAACCGCAAAGTGTCGAAGGCCCATCAGGTTTTCCGGAGTCAGGCCCTGCCGACGGTAAAATTGCCAGCGCAGCCAACGGGGCATTTTCTCCCTTGGATGAACAGAGTCCAAGTCGTTGGTCCAAACGTGATATCAAGTCGGGTTGGAATGACTTTTCTTGGCAGTTCACCGCTAACCATGTGACCCGCAATTGGCGTTACTATTTAACTCGCCAAGGTTGGGATCAAAACCAAGCGTTGAGCCGTGCAAGTTTTGACTTAGCGCCCTTCTGTGTGATCGATGGTGGCATGGTGCAGCCGCCTAAGTTAGTGACGCATAACTGTTATGTGCCTGAAGATAGAACCGGTTATCACGTGATTTTGGCCGTGTGGGAAGTGGGGGACACCACCAACAGTTTCTACAATGCCATCGATGTGAACTTTAGCTCTGGCACCGTGGTGCCGGGCGAGTGGACCGACATTGGTGATATCAATCCGTCACTCGATCTTAAGGCGGGTGATAAGGTGATGACTCGGGTGTTTGACGCCAACGGCGAGCAAACTGCTAAGCAAACCCAGATAACCATTGCCGATGCCACCCAAGGCGCCAAGCAAAATTGGCCATTCCTGTTAGCCAGCGCGATTAATGCCCAGCAGCCACAACTTAAGGCGGGGCAGAAGAATGCCTCTGGGGTGATCTCGCCCGTTTACGGTAAAAATGAAATTTATGCCGCGCCAAATTCGGGCCTAGAGCGAGTGGAAGTGAGCTTTGATATTGCGCCTGCGCCGGGCAATCAGCTCGATGTCACGTCACTGGCCGATGATTACACCATTGTCGATGGCGCCGCAAAGGTGGGTTTCGATGTTAGCACTAATACCGATATGCAGGTTTCGGCTTACCTGTTTAGCCATGATGGCACGGCAGCAGGGTATGTGACGCAAGCGGTCAACAATACCGCGCGAGTTTAGTGCTGGATGTCGTTGCGCCAAAGGCGGGCCATTATCACTTACAAGTGAAGGGCGAGCCAAAGCAAGGTGAGGTTATCCAGCAAAACTTCGATCTGTTCTTAAAGGACCAAGCCACAGCACCCGATGCCGACTTTGTCTTCCCCGAGGGCATTAAAAACTATGTGGCGGGTACTAAAGTGCTGCAACCTAAAACTGGCAAGGTCTATCAATGTAAACCTTGGCCCTACAGTGGTTATTGCATGCAATGGTCGCCAACGGCAACTGGGTTTGAACCGGGTGTCGGCGGCTCTTGGAATATGGCTTGGACTGAGCTGTAATTGGTTAACAGGGGAATAAGCGGATTGTGAGTCGTGTTACTCCGCGTTAGCGCAATCCCGTATCCCCTGAGCGAATCGCAAAGCCAATAGATAACCCCTGCAATGCCACAGGTGTTGCAGGGGTTATTGTTTTGATAACAGATCCGCCTCGATTTTTTATCTTTTACTCACATTTCCTCTTCGGATAGCCAAAGCGGCGTCATCTTTGTCTATAACTGGCTTGCCCGCTGGGATAGGCTCTGTTAATGTCCCTAGCTATCTTCTATTACGCGCGATGTCGCTGCTTTGCTAAGGCAATCACGGTTGAAATTAATGTCACTTTTCTGCAAACGATTTAGTTAGCCTCAATGGCGACTGGGTTGAAATATTCAAAAGCTATTGGGGCCAATTGATCTGCTCTTTGAGATCGGATTGGATGCTTTAAGTTTAGTGACGCTTTTCGTTTGAGATTGCTGTTGGCTTAATCACAGAGTGCGCAAGGCTTTATCCTTCAAATCTACTCAAAAAACCTTAAAAAATAATAATTAATACTTGAACAGGATAATTGTGTGAATTCAAAAATGTTAGGCTCGATAGCCATTGTCGCGGGGACCGCCATTGGCGCGGGAATGTTAGCCTTACCCTTAGCCACGGCCGCTTTAGGCATGGTGCCAGCCATTTTGTTAATGGTGGTGATTTGGGGCTTGTCAGCCTATACCTCATTGTTAATGCTTGAGATTAACCTGCGCTCTGGCGTCGGTGATAACGTCCACGCTATCACGGGCAAACTCCTCGGCAAGAAAGGCCAAATGGTGCAAGGCGCCTCATTTCTCAGCTTGCTCTTTGCTTTAACAGCAGCCTATTTGACGGGCGGCTCATCGCTGTTAGTGCTTAAAGCCAAAAATATGTTCGACCTCGTGTTAGACAACCAACTGGCTGTGGTGCTGTTTACCTTAGTGTTGGGTGGATTTGCAGCCTTAGGGGTGGCTTGGGTCGATAAAGCCTCGCGTTTCTTGTTTTCGCTGATGATTTTATTGCTGATTGTGGTCGTGCTGTTTTTATTACCCGAAGTCAGCATCTCGAGTATGGCAACCAGTGCGGTGGCCGAGTCCATGACCAGCAGTTGGATGGCGGCGATTCCTGTGGTGTTTACCTCCTTCGGTTTCCACGTGTGTATCGCGACTTTAGTACGTTATTTGGATGGCGATGCTGTTTCGCTGCGCAAAGTATTATTAATAGGTTCAACCATTCCACTCGCTTGTTATATCTTCTGGTTATTGGTGACTTTAGGCACTGTGGGGGGCACCGAAATCAGCAGCTTTAATGGCTCTTTACCTGCGCTTATCAGTGCATTACAAGAGATTGCTCACACGCCTTGGATCAGCAAATGTATTTCGCTGTTTGCGGATTTAGCCTTAATCACCTCTTTCCTCGGGGTAACCTTAAGCCTGTATGATTTTGTGGCTGAACTGACCCGCGCGAAGAAGACCTTCCTCGGCCGCGCTCAAACTTGGCTGTTAACCTTTGTGCCGCCGCTGTTATGTGCGCTCTATGTCCCCGAAGGTTTTGTTGCCGTATTAGGCTTTGCCGCCGTGCCGCTGGTGGTGATGATTATCTTCCTGCCGATCGTGATGGCACTGCGTCAGCGCCAAGCTACGCCACAGGGATATCAAGTGTCCGGCGGGACATTTTCCCTCGGCATTGCCGGTCTGCTAGGCGCAGTGATTATCGGCGCTCAGCTATTTGTCGCGCTGTAACTTAAGGTTGTTTAATGCGCTGAAACGGTAGAGTGAAACCGATAATCTATGATGAATGTATTTGCTTTGTAAGCGAATTTTTCTAACTCTGTTATAGAGTGCGTGCGATATGCTAAAGTCAGGCCCAGTGCCTGACTTTTTGCTTTTTAGCGTTAACCAAAGCGGCATGTAATCCCAATAAATATAAGAAATGGCCTCGCAAGCGCTCGGCTTTCTTCACCTAAAACGGACTTAAGATAATGAAAAAATGGTTACTCTCAGTTGCCGTGGCGGCGAGTTTTGCCTCCCATGCCGATGAAGGTATGTGGCAGCCACACCAATTGCCCGCAATGGCCGATGAACTCAAAGCGAAAGGCTTAGAGATTGATGCGAAATCGATTTCCAAACTGACCGAATTCCCCATGAATGCCGTGATTAGCCTAGGTGGCTGTACGGCATCTTTTGTATCGCCAAAAGGCTTAGTCGTGACAAACCATCACTGTGCCTATGGTTCGATTCAATATAACTCGACTCCAGAGAAAAACCTGTTACAGGACGGTTTCTTAGCCAAGACCTTTGCCGATGAATTACCTGCGGCGCCTGGTTCTCGCGTTTATGTCACCGAAGATGTCACCAACGTGACTGAGCGCGTCAACGCTGGGCTTGAAAACAAGACGGGCCGTGAGTTTTATCAAGGCGTTGAGAACCAAGAAAAAGCACTCGTTGCCGAGTGTGAAAAGGATGAAGGCTACCGCTGCCAAGTGTATAGCTTCCACGGTGGCTTAGAATACTATCTGGTAAAACAGTTAGAAATCCGCGACGTACGTTTAGTCTATAACCCAGCGGGCAGCGTTGGTAAATACGGCGGCGATGTCGATAACTGGATGTGGCCGCGCCACACGGGCGACTTTTCTTTCTACCGCGCCTATGTGTCTAAAACCGGTAAACCTGCCGAATTTAGCGCCGACAACGTGCCGTACGAGCCAAAGAGTTTCTTAAAAGTCTCGGCCAAAGGCGTGAGCGAAGGGGATTTTGTGATGGTGGCGGGTTACCCCGGCCGTACCAACAGATACCGCACCGCGAACGAAGTGCAAAATCAGTTCGAATGGGCTTACCCAGAAGGCAAGATGCTGCGCGAACGTTTTATTGAAATCATCAAAGAAACCGCGCCAGAAGGCAGCGACGAGCGCATTAAGTACGAGAGCCAAATTGCAGGCTTAGCGAACTACGCTAAAAACTTCACTTCGATGATCGAGTTTTATGGCAAATCCACCATGTTAGCCGACCGCAAGGCCCGTGAAGCCGAGCTCGCCGCATGGATTGCTAAAGACGGCAGCCGCGAAGCCAAATACGGTAAAACCTTAAGCGAGTTAGACGCGCTGATCGCCAAGAGCAAAGCCCATCAAGAACGGGATATGATTTTAAGCTACATTGGCAACACCACTATGGTGCCAACGGCGACCAATCTGTACCGTTTAGCCCATGAGAAGCAACTGCCTGATATGCAACGCGAACCCGGCTTCCAAGACCGCGATATGACGCGTTTCAAGGCCAGTATGGAGCGTATCGATCGTCGTTATGCGCCAAGTGTCGATAAGGCCGTGCTCTTGGATATGCTTAAACGTTATGCCGCATTACCCGAGGCGCAGCGCTTACCTGCTATGGATAAAGCCTTTGGTATCGATAAAAAGGTTAACGAAGCTAAACTGGCGAAGACCTTAGACAAAATGTACGCCAAAACCGAGTTGGGCAATAAAGATGTGCGTTTAGCTTGGATGGAAAAATCCGTTGATGACTTCAAAGCCTCTAAGGATCCTTTTATTCAATTCGCCGTGGCCATGTATGACACCAACATGAGCGAAGAGAAGAAAGAGAAAGAGTTAGATGGCGAGTTGATGAAAGTGCGTCCGCAGTATATGGATGCCATCATCGCCTATAACCGTGAGCAAGGTAAGCCAGTGTATGCCGATGCGAACTCTAGCCTGCGCGTGACCGTCGGCCATGTTAAAGGTTATGAACCTAAAGATGGTTTAGTGGCTAAGCCCTTTACTCGCCTCGAAGGCATAGTGCAAAAAGACACTGGCGTTGACCCATTCGATGCGCCGAAAAAGCAGTTAGAGCTTATCAAGCAGAAGCAATACGGTGATTTCTATGTGAAAGCCATCGATTCTGTGCCGGTAAACTTCCTGTCGACCTTAGACACCACCGGCGGCAACTCAGGCTCCCCAACCCTAAACGGCCGCGCCGAATTAGTAGGTTTACTGTTCGATGGCGTATATGAAAGCATCATCGGTGACTGGGCGTACGACGACAATATCAACCGCTCAATCCAAGTCGATAGCCGTTATATGCTATGGGTAATGAAGTATTTAGATAATGCCGACAACCTATTAGCCGAGATGGAAATCGTTAAGTAATCCATCACCGCATCGCACAGGTGCGGCGAATATGATTGCGAAGTTGCTTATGTCATATGATTTACGTGATAACTAGGTAGCAATCGCAAGATAATAAAAAGCGATAAGCCAATGTGGTTTATCGCTTTTTTGTATGTAATGACTTGCCGATAATTGTTGAAAACAGTATTGCTAGGCGAGCCATGGTATTCGCTCACCGACACGGTGAATAGAAACCTAGGGTTTCTAAGCTTATGAACGAGAGCCATGGATGGCGAACTGGCCGTTAAACAGGGATGTTGTTCAAGTCCATCCGTGGATGTAGGGCCGCCCAGTCTGATGTGAATGGATTCACGAATGCCGCGATGGCATGAATGCCAAAGAGCGGCCATGGGGCGGACGGTCGTCTCGCTAATTACCATGGTTCTCCTGTTTAACATCGGTGTGGCCTGTTTGTTTTAAAGCAGATAGTGACTCGTTTTGAGACGAAAGCGTCATAGACCCTTTGCTCTTACACGTCTGTTTCGGATTAAAATTTCTATGGGTAACGCCCGCACAAACGCGAGCAACTTGTTGCGAGTCGAGCCGCAAAGCGGCGTTTTGATGGCGATGGTTATATGCACGTATTACTAATTAATGCATTTTGCTTTTTAATTTCACTAGCATTTTTTTCTGTTTCTGCAATTGCTAAGTCAATTTTAGCTTTTTTACATTTATCAGATAGCTCTTTACTAGCTAAGTAACTCTGATCCTTTTGAAACTGAGCCATGCCTTCTACACCGTTATATTGATCTCTATCTACGGAGTTTCTATCTTTTTGATAAGGTGGTGGTTGAGTTGCACCACAAGCTGATAACAAAACTATCAGCGAAACTGGAATTAATTTATTGAACAATGCTTGTACTCCTTGTGTATATAACGCTGCAAATAAACGGCTAAAAATAGTTGGCTAAAATTTGTGAGGTACGAACAAAGCCAACTGTTTTTTGTCCGTCCTTTTTAATTTGCTTTGTTATAACCCAACTAATCTTCATAGCCTTTGTGAAAAACCTTAGTTTTATCTGGCTTCATTAAAACACTATCGTCATCACAATGAATGTGCGCGAAATAATAATCTGAAGATGATTCTAGCTCATAAAAAAGATCAAACTCGTCTTCACTTTCTGCTTTATATAGATCACCTGGCAATGGTTCAGGTGTCATAAAGTATGGCTCTACAGTTTCTAGATTCCGCCACCAAAGCTCTAATTCCTCTAGAGACATACTAGGAAACCAAAACCAACGCCGGTAACCATACTCTTCTTCGAGAAGTATAAGAGAGTCCGTCTTGTATCTATTGGTAATGTCTAACTTCATAGCTACCTAGGGTTATAACATTTTATTCGTGCGCATGCGCGTTTGCCTCGTTGGACTAGTGAAAACGCGCACGGTTAACTATCTGTATGCAAAGAACTTATCAGCTTTCTGCCAAATACACTATCTGGAAAAACGCGCATGCGCGTTTTCCAAACCTATTAACTAAAATTCAGTCACTATATTTAACTGATTTTATAGCGTTTTATTTATTTCGGTTGGAGTTAGTGCGCACTGTTCTTGTCTTAAAATCATACAAAAATACCTAAATTTAAATATGACTGTATACCCATACATTGTTAGTCGATTTCTGGTATGGCCAAACTTAGGCAAATAGTTAAGAATTTGTATGGCAACTGGAGTGGGAATTTTCGGTTGAGCTAACGAGCCGAAATACGGAATGGGGCAGAAAGCTTTTAGCCAGATGAACGGTTCAATGGTCGTTAAGATTACCACTGTTACAACAGTGACCGTTGGCGGCATGGTTGCTTATTCACATCCATGTGATCGCAACATTCGTAAATCCATATACATTAGATGCCGCCGTCGAGCCTATAGGGATACTTCTTGTTAAATGAAGAGGGGGCGCTTCACTGGGGAAACAGTGGCAATGCATATAACCCAATATCCGATTCGACAGTCTTGTTTGGGGGTAAAAGCTTTTAGCCAGATGAACAGTTCAATGGTTGTTAAGATTGCCACTGTTACAACTGTGACCGTTAGTAGCATGGTTGCTATTTCACATTCATATGAACGTGGTATTTCTATTTCTGTGTGCTATTTAAAGGTGGGGCTTCTATATTATTTTTCTTTATTTCTTCGCAGTATTTCCCGTATTTCCTTTTCAATAAAAAGTATTACTTTTATGTCGTTTAATACCTAGGTAAATATTTTTATCGTATTATCCCGTCACTATTTTTTATCTAGTTAGTTGGTTCGCGAGGGCTAACTTTCCCCCACAGAAAAGGATTTTTTATGGGACATAAGACGTTATTGAGTGCTGTATTTTTGACTGCAACCTGCGGTGTCGCTACTTTTGCGGTGAATGCTGAATCGCTGTTTACTCCCTTCCCGGATTCCAAATCGCATGAAGAAAAGCGCATCCACTTTACGCCCTTTGAGCTTATCACCGCAGTGAATGGTGACAAGTTCACTCTGTTGCCTGTATCGGGGAAATTAACTCGACAAAGCGTTGAGTTACCAGAGGGGTATAGTCCTGAACATGTGATCAATAACTATTTGGCACAGCTTAAAAAACTGAATGCTGAAGTGTTATTTAGCTGCAAGGCTGCCACCTGTGGTGATGGTCAAGCCATGCAAACTCAGCTAAAGCCGCTTAAGAGCGTGAATGCCGACTATCACAGTGCTTATGTGGCGGCAAAACTGAAAGGCTCTCGTGGTGAGGTTTACACCAGTATCTATGTCGTCAATCGGGAGGATAGATACACCTATCTACAGGTCGATATCCTCGACGCTATCCCTGAGCCGCTGGATTTGATCCAAGCGAATAGTGACTTTTTACAGCAGGCGCCGAAGGACATTGAGATTAAAGATAGGCGCAGTGACGACGCTCAAGGCGCGACAGACCATCCTTTGCTGGGGCGTATACCCGGCAGTTATATTACCAGTTACAAACAAACTAACTTTACTCAAGTGCCTGTATTGGTGGGGATCTCGGGCGCAGATTATCAAACCAAACCGCTGGACGCCAAGCTTACCCAAATAACTTATCAGATGCCTGAAAGCTACTCGTTGTTTGAAATCAACAGCAATTATGCCGCAGCAGCACAAAAGCTGCAGGCTGAGCGGGTGTTCCACTGTAAAGGTACGGCCTGCGGTGACGATGATAGCCTGATTAATGCCATCAAATTAATCAAGGATGATAAAGAAGACGAATGGCAGGAGTATCAGCTGTTTAAGCTGAGTCACGCCAAGGGAGATGTTTACTTCGATATCTATTCCCAAGGATATTTCGATGGCACACCTGCCGATACTACGCTTAGGGTAATGGAGCTTTCTACTCTGAAGGATGATCGTGTGGCGATTAATCTCGATGCCCTGACCGATGCGATTAGCCAAACTGGCAAGGCAACATTAGAGGGATTGTTGTTTGATTATGACAGTGAGCGTATGTTGCCCGAGTCTAAGCCTGTACTCGAGGTCCTCGCGAGTTATCTTAAGCAGAATCCGAAGCTGAGTTTTTATGTGGTCGGACATACCGATGACAAGGGCGAGCGGAGTTACAATCAAAGCTTATCGGAGCGCCGCGCCGCAGCAGTGATTAAGCAGTTGAGTGACGGGTTTAAAATTCCGTCAGCCCAATTAACCGCCCACGGTAACGGGGAATACAGCCCTGTGGCCAGTAACACTAATGATGCCGGACAAAAGTTGAATCGCAGAGTGGAGTTAGTGCTTCGTTCCGATAAAAAGTAGCTCTATTTCATCAGCTTGAAAGGCTACTTTAGCTTCATTAACAACGCCTGAGCCATCTCAGGCGTTTTTACTGGTATTGGCGTTCATCGGAAGATATTGTTCGCGCAGGCATTTGTCTTATATTGAGGTTAGCTGCTTGAGGGCATTCGCTACTTGTCCTCACTAAATCATCACTGCGGCTTTAAGTGTTGTAATTTCCTCTGGGCTGAGTGGGCGCATTTCGCCTTCGGCTAAGGATGCTAGGGTTAATGTCATTAACGCGACGCGTTGTAAGTCAATCACCTTATAACCCAAGGCGTTGGACATGCGCCGAATTTGGCGATTTAACCCTTGGGTGAGCACAATTTCAAAACGGTCTGCGCTTAACCGTGTGACTTGGCAGGGGAGTGTGCGTACTTCTTTGTATTGCACGCCGCTGGCCATTTGCGCGATAAAGGCATCGTTGAAGGGTCTATCGAGCTGCACATGGTAGGTTTTACTGTGGGCAAAACTAGGGTGCATCAGTTTATGGGTGAGTTCGCCATCGTTAGTCAGCAATAATAAACCGCGGGAATCCTTGTCTAATCTGCCAACAGGGTAGAGTCTTGGCGTAGTTGGCAGTAAATGCAGCAAACTGGATTTATCGGCGTCTAACAAACGGCAATCTGTGCCCACGGCTTTATTGAAGATCCAATAGCTGAGTGCTTCGGCGCCCGAAATGGGCTTTTCATCTAAGCAGAGGCTATCGAGACATTGGCCGTCAGCATCGAAATGCACGGCATCGGTATGCTTGGCTATCTTGCCATTGAGGCTGATGCGTCCGGCCTCAATCAAGCGGCAGGCTTCACGGCGTGAACTAATGCCGCATTGGGCAAGGTATTTGGCGAGACGCATAAATGACTAAGCTAAAACGGGTGATGGACTTGGGCGCGATAATACAGGATTTTGGATAAACGGCGCATGGCAAATGCGAGGCTTAAGCACCAAATAATATTAAGGTTTGTTTGCAGCCACATATTGGCGGCGACAAAACAGAAGTGATTGCCTGTCTCGCAGGGCGGGAAATCTAGCTGGCTCCAATCCAGTTGTAAGCTCAGGCTAACGGCACTGATAAAGCTTAATAAGCTTAAGTAAAACAAGGGTCTTGGGCAGATAAGCTTAGGCACGATTCCCGCGATAATCACCAAGGCATGCAGGGTTAGCGTACTTAACAGATAACTCGTCGAAACCAGCCTGTGCATGGTTAAAAAGTTAATCGGAAAAATACCCATCAAAATCACCGAGGTGCCAACCCAGGCGCCGGTGAGCGCAATATATTGGCTAAAGGTGTCGAGTTTAAGTAAGTAGAGCCCAGCCATAGAGCTCAACATACAAATCCCTGCGGCGAGTAATCCGAGGTTAAACACATAGGCGAGGGGCGAGTTGATATAGTCACCGAGAAAATCGGCACGCATAAACAGGGCGGGAGTGCCTACAACTTGATATTCGGCGTAGAGCGCGATGATAACCCCTGTGGCACTCAGCAGCGCCGCGCCCACAATCAACCATGTGATCAGGCGATGTAAGTCGTAAAAACTGGGTTCATGCTGCGGATTCATATTGTGATGGATGCATTTTGTGGTGAATGACTATGGCGTAAATTAAGCTTCATACCGCGCGAATAACCCGCTGTAACTTGCCTGAATCCGAAACTGATGGCAAGTCTCGGCCTGATTTGATCTTTCGGCTGATAAAAACAAAGGGAGCTAATAGCTCCCTTGGTGTTATCGACAGTCGAATAAGATTAGTGGCGCTTACGGAAAATCACAATCGCAATCGCGACAGCCGCTAGGATCATGCAGTACCAAGCGTGGGATACAGCCGCCAGCGGTGTGATGCTAAAGGTTGAAGCGATTAGCAGTGCTTGGGCGCCATAGGGAATTAATCCTTGGATAATACAGGCAAAAATATCGAGTACACTGGCCGCACGCTTAGGGCTAACACCGTGTTTTTCTGCCAGATCTTTAGCAATATCACCCGTCACTACGATAGACACTGTGTTGTTGGCAACGCAGCTGTTGGTGACGGCCACAATCCCTGCCATGCCTAATTCGGCCGCGCGGCATGAGGCTTCACCTTGAGCTTTTGAGAAACGGGTGATGAGCTTTTCAATCTGTTTGCTCACAAAGGCTAAACCACCTTGTTGCTGCATCAGCGCTGCTAAACCACCGACTAACATCGACAGGATGAAGATTTCCTGCATATTGCTAAAGCCCGCGTAGATATCCTTACCAAATTGGATAACGCCATAGTCCATGGTCAGGAATCCCGCAGCGCCCGCCAGCAGAATGCCTAAGGTCAAGACGACGAACACGTTTAACCCTGCGACTGCTAATACCAGAATCGTCAGGTAAGGAATCACCTTGATAAAGTCGATATCCTGAGCGGCTAGATCGGCTTGGCCTTGGCCTGCAATCACAAAGGCGACAAAAGTTAGCAGTGAAGCAGGGATCGCAAAAATCAGGTTCTCGCGGAATTTATCTTTCATATCACAGCCTTGAGTACGAGTGGCCGCAATAGTGGTATCCGAAATAATCGAAAGGTTATCGCCAAACAGTGCGCCAGACATCACGGCGCCCGCCATCAGGGCATAATCAATTTGTGCCTGATCGGCAACGCCTAAGGCGATAGGTGCCACGGCGGCGATTGTGCCCATTGAGGTACCCATTGCGGTGGCAATAAAGGCGGCAATCACAAAAAAGCCGGGCAGTAATAGGTTTGAAGGAATAAGGGATAAACCTAAGGCAACGGTCGCATCGACACCACCAGTGGCTTTCGCTACCGCAGCAAAACCGCCAGCCAGCAAGTAAATCAAACACATAGCAATAATATTGCTGTGGCCAATACCGCCGATAAAGGTATCAATCGCTTGATTGAGTTTTTGTTTTGATAATACCAAGGCCAGAATTATGGCTGGCAGAATGGCAATCACACTCGGTAATTGATAGAAGGCAAAGTCTACACCTTGGCTTTGGAAATAGACGCCTGCGCCAATAAACAGACTTAAAAAAACGAATAAGGGTAACAGGGCAATAAAGGATGCCGGGCTACTCGGTGCAGTGGTTTGGGCTGATTGACTCAATGTAATGTCTCTTTTACTCGGCGGGTTTTCCGCGGGATCCTTGGCAGTCGAACTCGCTTAAAATCTATGCCGCTTTGGCATCATATCCTAGCAACTTGGTGCCAAGCATATTGGATTGCCATTTTACTGTCAATCTAGACGTCTAGATGTTTTTACTTCCATTGTGATCTGTTCGTTAAAAAGAGGTTTAAATCGTGGTGGATAGCCATTTTAGACCTTATTAATCAATCTATTACCTATAGCACTTTTTTCGAAAAGATACAGGGCATGAAAGCTGTATAGGGGGTGACCTGTTACAAATGCTATGGTGAGTATAGCCTTTAGGCAGAAATGTGCCGATTTAGGCCATTAGCCGATTGCATAGCAAAAAAATATTAATTCAACATTAATTTGTAACATCATGTTTTAAATGAAATATCCTTATTATTTGGTACTTTATCTGATAAAACACTAATGATAATGATTTGCGTTGTTTTTGTTGCTCTACTAGAATCGCCTCCAAATTATGTTAATAACTCTTTGGAGCTTTGTTTAAATGCGCACATCTTCTCGTCATCGCCTGAGTGTCGTCGCAGCCTCTGTGCTAACACTCGGTATCTGCCACACAGCCACTGCGGGTGAAGATTTATTTGGTTATGTCAAAGGCGCTGAGGCTATGCCTAAAGAAGCCATTGAACTCTATCAAAAAGTGACGTTGCGTAACGACAAAGGCCAAGGTACTTACCGTGGTATTAATTACGAAACTGAGCTGGAATACGGTGTGACCGACAAGTTTGCGGTATCGGGTTCGGCTAAGTTTATGTCTCTAGATACCAGCGGCTTAATCATTGATGGTTACCTGCCGAAAGAGAAAAACATTGGTTTTGCCACCTCTGGCGCTGAAGTTGGCTTAAGTTACATGTTTTTAAGCCCTGCCAAGGATGATATCGGTCTGTCTATGACTGCCTCTTTAGACTATGACTGGATTGATGTGCACTCTGGTCAAGACAAAGACACCCTGTCACTCGATTTAGGCTTACAGACTCAAAAGTACATGCTCGAAGGCGAGTTAATTTGGGTTGGCAACCTTGGCATGGAATCGACCTATGCCGACCGCGCACCAATTGCGAATTTGCCTGAAGACTTTGACTGGTCAACCGACCCTGAGATGGAACTGGAGCTGAAAATGGGCACTGGCCTGAGCTACCGTTTCGCGCCTAACTGGTTTATCAGTGCCGAAGTGTTATTCGAGACCGAATTTGAGACTGAGATTGGTCAAGAGCGTTGGTCATTCTTCGCCGGCCCTTCATTGCACTATGGTAGCGCCGATTGGTGGGCGACCCTCACTTGGTTACCTCAGTTAAGTGGTGGCGGTGAGCAGTACGAAGGTCAAAAGGACACCAGTCTGCATCTGATTGAAAAAACAGAACAAGAAGTCAGATTAAAAGTGGCATTTAACTTCTAATTTGTATTTTACTCATAGGCAGGGCAGCGTTGCTCTGCCTGCGATGAATCAAGCTTTTGCTTTAACACTAGGTATTGAAATGGCGCATACATATCTGAATAGCTTGTGGTTTATGCCAATGGTCGTCGTGGCCGCCCCTGCATTTTCTGCGGATTATTTAACAGTGGCCCAAGCGCAGGCGTTGATTTTTGATAAGGCAGCGGTATTTAGTGAGCGTCCAACCTTACTGAGCTCCGATGCGAAAGATCAGATCAAAGATTTATCGGGCGTTCGCCAACGCCAAGATCAGCAGCCTATCTGGAAAGTTGAAAAGGACGGTCAGTTTCTCGGTTGGTTTGTGGTGGATGATGTTGTCGGTAAACATGAGTATATTACCTACGCTATCGGCATCAGTCCGCAGGGCGAAGTGCTCGGGTTAGAGGTGCTCAGTTATCGTGAAACCCACGGTGGCCAAGTGCGTGAAGCGAGTTGGCGCGATCAATTCCACGGTAAAACCCTCAAAGATCCCTTTAAACTCGATGAGGATGTCAGCAATATTAGCGGTGCCACATTAAGTTGCCGTAATTTACTCGATGGCGTAAAACGGTTACTTGTTATCCATCAACTCTTTTTGTCGCAGTCAGTCGCATAGTGATACGTAGAGCCAAACCCTTACTCGGCACCTTAGTCGAAATTGCCGCTGAGTCCGTTGCCGAGCACAATGCTCATCCTTCATTTGATGAGCCTGCCCTTCAAGCCGCTATAACAGCGGCTTTTTCGCGTGTGGCCCATATTGGCCGCTTACTCAGTTTTCACCAGCAGGACAGTGAGCTTAATCTACTGAATCGCCAGCCGGGGCAGTGGATATCCTTAAGCCCTGATAGCCTGAGGGTGTTGAAGCTCGCCAAGTGGTTTGGCAGGGCTAGTGACAACCTCTTCAACTGCACTGTGGGCGGCGAGATGATGTCCCGCGGCGCCTTGCCTGCCTATCTCGGGATGCCGCTGCTGTTGCAGGGGGATTGGCGAGATATTGAAATCCAAGCGGATAAAGCAAGGTTAGCTCGTCCACTGATTTTGACCTTAGATGGCATAGCTAAAGGTTATGCGGTCGATATGGCTGTCACTGAATTGCGACGGGCCGGCGTGTGCGGTGGCTGGGTGAATGCGGGTGGTGATTTAAAAGTGTTTGGCAGCGCTTCATTAAATGTGTTGTGCCGTGGTCCGAACGGATTGAGTCAAAAGATCAATGTCAGCAATACCGCCCTTGCCAGTTCGCGGGTTTCCCAGCATTTAAGCCATGATTATCCCGCGTTATTGTTACCGACGGGCAATTTAGACGAGCAGCAGTGTGCCAGCGACCAAGAAAGGGTTGTAAGTGTGCGCGCACCGTTTGCCTGGCGCGCCGATGCGTTAACCAAGGTCGCGGGTTACCTTGACGATGCTACCGCCGCGACAAAAATTCAGCAGTTGGGTGGCGATTTAGTCAACTTCGCGCTCTAAGGTTTGCGGACAAAGCTTTCATCAATCTTTAGTATTTTTGACGATATAAATAAAAATGAAAAAATTAAGTGGTTATCCCAATTGGTTTTTCTGGTTGATCATTCTTGCCATCACAGTAACGGGCCTTACAGGCTTATTTATGCTGCCTTGGGTGATGGAATTTAAACTGCAGTGGGATGTGGATTTTGGCCTGAGCGGGGAGCTGCGTTTACCCGCGGTTGTGATGCATGTGCTGCTGGGCTGGCTGATGCTCATCTTGCTCGGCGCACTGTGGCATAGCCATATCCGTGCAGGCTGGCGTAAAAAGCTTAATCATAAGAGTGGATTAGTGATGTCACTCAGTTTGTTGGCATTAGCGTTAACGGGCGTGGGTTTGTATTACTTGAGCTCAGAATCGGCGCAGTTGGCCGCGAGTTTATTGCACACTTTTTTAGGGCTATTACTCTGTGGCGGCTTTGGCTGGCATTACTGGCACGGCCAGCAAATTCGGCAGCAATCCTTAACGCGTCAGCGTATCCTCTAATCCATAAAAAAGAGTGCCTAGGCACTCTTTTTTATCTGTCTTTGAGCGACGCGAAGTCAGGGACATCTGGGCGCGTTACTCTCGTTAAGCGACTTTAAAGCGTGACACTTCTTTTTGTAAGTTGCTGCAAATGGTTTGGGTGTTGACGACGATTTGCTGAGTCTCTTGGATAACGGTATTGCAGTAGCGGGTTTTGTCAGACAGCTCGGTCAAGTTGCGATTGATTTCTTCGGTCACATGGGTTTGCTCTTCGGTGGCCGTGGCGGTTTGGGTCGACATCTCACTGACCTTAGAGGTGGAGTTCAGGATCTCATCTAAGGCATCCTGTGTCTGACTGGCGAGGGTCACGGTCGAGTTCGTGAGGCTGGCGCCCGATTCAATGCTCTTAACTGCATCATTTACACCCCGTTGTAACTCCTCAATCATACGCTGAATATCTTGGGTCGAGGTTTCGGTGCGGCTCGCCAGTGTCCGCACCTCATCGGCAACCACCGCAAAGCCGCGTCCTTGCTCACCCGCACGGGCCGCCTCAATGGCGGCGTTGAGGGCGAGTAGGTTAGTTTGCTCTGCAATCGAGCGGATAACATCCAATACCGAGGCGATATTGGCGGAATTCACTGAGAGTTTTTCGATAACCGCCACGGCTTGTTTCACCGACTCAGACAGTTGCTGAATATGGTTAACCGACTGGGTAAGGATATTTTTACCCTCAATGGTTTGGTCGTTGACTTTAGTTATTTCGGTGGCGGTATGCAGGGCGTTGCTGGCCACCTCTCGCACCGCAGCGCTCATCTCATTCACCGCCGTGACTATGGTATCGACAAACTGTTCCTGCTCGTAACTGATGCCTATGGTGGTGGTTGATTTTGTCGCGAGATTTTCAACGGTTTGGCTGACATCTTTGGTTTGGCTGATAATCGCGATAACCATTTGCTGCAATTGGGCCACAAACAAGTTAAAGGCATTGGCTAGCTCGCCAATTTCATCTTGACGGGTGATGGGGATTCGTTGGGTTAAGTTTCCGTCGCCATCGACAATATCGTTGATCCTGTCGGTAATATCGCGGATCGCATTGACTATGATTTTGGGACCAAAGTAGGCGATCACGAGAGCTACTATCGCGACTAAGGTGGCTATGGTGACCGAAATTTGGGTTTGCGTGGTGGCCTGCTCTGAGGCCTGTAAATCCAGTTCCTTAACGCGGTTATCGGCGGCTTCACCGGCGGCGTTGTAGATACTCCTTAAGGCCTTAAACTCTTTTTTAGATTTGTTTTCATGGAGTTGTCTTGCCAGTTCAAAGTCATTGTTTTTCACAGCATTGATCACTTCCGATGAGGCTTGATACCAGAGTGAAAATTGCGCCTCAAAACCGCTGGTGGACTTGATAACTTCTAAATGGTCTTGCAGATAATTTTTAAATTCCCCCATGCGATCGCGCGCTTGGTCGACGTTTTCCTGCCAGTTGTCTATCTCACTCTTGCGGTTCTCGCTGCTGAGCTCGGGCCTAAGCAGTACTTCTTCACTCAATTGGGCCTGATAGAGATCGCGGTCGGCGTTGAGGATAGCCGAAATCGCCGGATTAAATCGTTGGCTAAACTCCTGCATTTGCTTGAGGGTGGTGCGGTTCTGCATCGCATCCGTCACGGCCATCACAATTAAGGCTGTGGCCATAATGGCAAACATCAGCGAAAACTTGACTCTAATGCTATTAAACATGGGACTCTCCATAACTCTCTGACAAAACGACTTATTAAATAGCTTAGTCGCTATTTGGTTGTTTGCAGCAGCCTGCGAAAAGTCTGTATTAGAAGCGATGATAAAAAAACGCCCCAAGGTTTTGGGGCGTTGAGTTAAGCGATTTATTCGGTGCAGGCGATAGGCGCTGGTGTTTTCGGTTTAGGTTTTACCTGTACTAACATCACCCCAAAGATGACCATAGCACCACCTATATAGTGATAAACGGCTAAGGTTTCATTCAGAATAATCGCCGCTAAGATTGCCGCGAGGATCGGCATCAAGTTGAAGAAAATACTGGTGCGCTCGGCCCCTAACTTGCTGATGCCATTAATCCAGGCCCAAGGTGCGATGAGTGAGGCCCCCAGAGCGGCATAGAGTATTAACGGCGCGGCTTGGCTGCTAATGGCTGTACTTGGCGCGCTAAACAGCAGCGGGATTAACATCAACACCGCGATAAGCCCTTGAATATACACTGACTCCCACGTCGATATCGGCAATTGCCAGCGTTTAAGCAATACCCCATAAAGTGCGTATACAAAGGCGCTGATGAGTAACAGTAAATCCCCTTGGGTCACGCCGATGGCAAGATTGGCCATATCGCCGTGGCTTAACATGAACACTAAGCCCAAGAGCGAAATCACAGTGCCACCAAAGACAAGAGGCGTCAGCTTTTGTTTGAGTAGTGGTACGGCCAAGAACAAGCTCACCATAGGCACCAGCGAGTTGATTAGGGCCATATTGGTCGCAGTTGTGGTTGCCGCCGCAAAATAAGCTAGGCTTTGGTTTAATACCATGCCTAAGGCGGCCAAGGTGGCGAGTTTGGGCAGTAATGGTGCAATCGTTTTACGCTTACGCCAGACGGGTTTTAGCATAAAAGGTGTTAATACTAGCATCGCAAAAAACCAGCGATAAAAGGCTATCGCTTCGGGGGCGATGATCCCAAAGGAGAGTTTGTTAACAATGGCGTTGCCCGCCCAAATCACGACGGCGAGCAGGGGAAATAAATACAGCATAGGTCAGTCTTAATTGGTGTGGAGACGGGGTTAGGCGAAGGGGCTTAAACCCGATGTTTTAGGCTGCTGCTATTATCTCTGGTCTTTTATGATATAAATATCGCTTAAAAGACAATGTCAGTTCGTCGGCGGACAATCCTTTTTAAGTCTCAGTATTCGCCTCGAATTTGCCAGCCTATTTTTGGAGTTCTGATGCGTCCCGTTTATCATCCGCTCAAGGCTGAACAAGCGCCTGTTGCCGATATTTTCTTCAACTATGAAGCGTTTCTCCCTAATACCATCACCCCAAAACACAGTCACACTTGGGGGCAGTTGCAGCTGATCAGCGGTGGTATTATGGAGCTGCATGCCGCAGGGCAGCGGTTTTTATCACCTTCCCAATATGCGATTTGGGTACCTGCTGGGATTGAACATGAGAGTTTTACTCGCCGCAGTATTCATTATTGCTCGATGAATATAGTTGCTAGTCGTGCTGGGGCTTTTCCGAATGAAACCTGCCTGCTGGCGGTCACGCCCATCGCACTGGCGATAGTGAACGACCTGAGGGAGCGGCAAATCAGAGTGGCCGAGAGCGACGCAGATAAACGTCTAGTTGAAGTGTTAATCGATCAGTTGATTTTAGGTCAGGCACAGCCGCAATTTTTACCTTCGAGTAGCGATAAATTATTACAGCCCATTTTGCAGCAACTCGAACTCGACCCCGCCAGCCAAAAGAGCCTTAAGAGTTGGGCAAGCGAGCTGCATACCACAGAGCGCACTCTGGCTCGGCGATGCCAAGACAGCCTTGGGATGAGTTTTACTGAGCTGCGGCAGCGACATAAGTTTATTTATTCGTTACAGCTATTACGTGAAGGATTGGCAATCAAGGAGGTGGCGCTGACCTTGGGCTATAACCAAACCTCACCTTATATTGTGATGTTTAAAAAATATGCTCAATATTCGCCTGAGCAATATCGCCGACAATTGGGATAAAAAAGAGGGCGTGATAGTCACCACGCCCTCTTGCTCATAAAGAGAGGATTTAAGGGATTTTTTACACAGGGATTAATCGGAGTTTTTCTGTCGATTCCGTTTATCCTGACGTTTCTCTTTTAAGGTTTTCATCGGCGGTTTTTTCGCTTTTTCTTTACTCATGACAATGACTCCTAACTGAATCTAAACTCAGCAAAGTGATACTTAGTAAAGTGAAACTTCATAAAATGAGACTATCGACTGTAGCGCCGCATTCTTACCGATAGTGTCGTTAATATTACCCGTCGGCAAAATTAACTCATGAAAAGCCGTATGAGCCAGATAAATAAACTTATACCTCTTGATGGTTTTTACATAAGCGCTGCCATACTCGGTAAATATGCAAGAGGTCTAAGCCTTGGCTCATCGGCTTTAATTTGTTTCGCGGCCTGTTAATGACTTCAAAATAGCGCTCTCCCTATTTCCTTATATGCCAATGCTAGATGCCGCCGCAAATAGCGACCTAAAAGCATGCTGCCACTGAAATTTGAGCATACTTTATTCTGATAAAACTATTTTTACCGTTAATTTATTTTTTGCTGAGGGTGATGTCTTTCACCATAAATAATACAGGTTTACCTAGAATATTGACTTCGGCATATTCGCCCTTTGTGCGCCCGAGTAAGCTTACGCCGAGGTCAGAGATCACCGAATAACGTCCCGCTCTGGGTTTGTGCCTGGGCGGATACACCAGCTCGATACGGTATTCCTGCTGGTCCTGTTGGTTAACCAGTAAAATTTCTCGACCAACTGTCACTTTATCTTGGGTTTCTTCACTCTTAAGTTGATCCAGTTTTGCGATCACCGCAGCTAATGAAGTCGGGCGCAGTGAGGCATTAAAACTGTTTTGCAGGTAATAGGTTTCAGTTTTCAACATAAAAGACTGAAATAGATTGCTAAAAAAAGAATAAAACATAACTACCTCAAAATATGAGCTAGATAACTGCCGTGCCCCAAAATAAAAATGGAAGCGATAAATTAAAATATGGGAATTCGATGCCGAGTGCGAGTGGCACTCGGCTTAAACTGGAAATTTAAGTGAAAGGCGTACAAAGCGGGATAAATAATGAGGCTTATTTAGCGTAAAAGGCGATGATTCAAATGTGATAGATGAAAATGCATTGTTTAACATGTTGCTACATCTCCATATCAAATTAAGGCTAAATTAATCATCCAATTGGGTTGATGATTAATGACTAATAAACTGTCCATACCATAGGCCAACTGAAAAAATAAAGCAACCCATGTTTTAACTCTAGGCTCTTTATTTCTGGAATGACGTTTTCCTATTAAATAAAAATATTTTCTTAATAACCGGCGATATTTTTAGGCAATTATTAGCGCATAAATTGATTAACGTGGCTGAATGTTAAGCCACTAAGTTGTTAGCCCTGCACCTTGCAGGATAATTTTAAGGCAGAGGGAAACCAGCAGTAGGCAACTGACGCTGGTGCACCAAATCAGTAGTAACCAGCCGAGCCGTTTGGGGAGCGATGAAGTCTGAGTCGTCATTGCAATCTCCTAAGTTGTGTTGCTGGCAGCCGAGTCGATATCGGCTGCATGAAGTCGTTTTAGTGATAACCCGCATCCTTGGTGACTTTGCCGCGAAACACGTAATAGCTCCAAAAGGTGTAGGCCAAGATCAAGGGGATAATCATCAGTGCGCCGATGAGCATAAAACCTAAGCTGCTCTCAGGTGCAGCCGCCTGCCATAGGCTGATCGTTGGCGGAATAATATGTGGCCAGATGCTGATGCCCAAGCCACTAAAGCCTAAGAAGATTAACGCGAGCGTTAGCAAGAAGGGGCGATAGTCATCCTCAGTATTTAAAGCGCGAATAAGTGCCTTAGTGCAGAGTAATACCAGCAGAGGTACAGGCGCAAAATAGAATAAATTCGGCAGACTAAACCAGCGCAGGGCAATATTGGGTTGTACGAAGGGTGTCCATAAACTGACGATTCCTATGGTCATCAGCAGGCAAACAGCGAGGACTTTAGCAAGTTGCTGCATGGTCGTCTTGAGTGTGCCTGTGCATTTCTTCACTAACCAAGTTGCGCCAAGCAGCGCGTAGGCCAGCATCAGCCCAAAACCACAGAAGAGTGAGAAGGGCGATAACCAATCGAAGCTGCTACCGCTGAACCTTTGTCCATCTACCGAAATGCCCGAGATAAATGCGCCGAGCACTACGCCTTGGGCAAAGGTGGCAATAATCGAGCCGAACATAAAGGCTTTGTCCCAAAAGGGTTTGGTCTCTGCGCTGGATTTAAACCTAAATTCAAAGGCGACGCCGCGAAAAATCAACGCGAGTAGCATGATCAGTAAGGGAATGGTCAGGGCTTCGAGCACTATGGCGTAGGCGAGAGGAAAGGCGCCGAGCAGGCTAGCACCACCGAGTACCAGCCAAGTCTCGTTTCCATCCCACACTGGCGCGACGGTGTTGACCATTACATCCCTATCGTCCTCATCATGGATGAAGGGAAATAAGATGCCGATGCCAAGATCGAAGCCATCCATCACTATATACATGAGTGTGGCAAAGATGATGATCCCAAACCAAATCAGGGGTAAGTCGAATTCCATGTTGTGCCTTTAAATGGGTTGATTAATCAATTGATATGCTAAAAAACTGGATTTGTTATCCATGGTGCTCAATCCCTTGCGCTATCGGCCCTTTACTGATGAGCCGCATCATGTAGCGATAACCCACGCCAAAAATGCCGAAGTAACAGATAACAAACATCATCAGGCTGATGCTTAAATGGGTCACACTGTGGGACGAAACCGCATCTTGAGTGCGCATTAACCCTTGGATAACCCAAGGTTGGCGGCCAAGTTCAGTGGTAAACCAGCCCGCGAGGGTCGCGATTAATCCCGCGGGACCTAACAAGAGTACCAAGCGCAGGAACAGGCGATTGCTGTATAGCGTCTGCTTGCGTCTAAGGTAGAGGCTCCAGACGCCCGCCAAAATCATCAGCACGCCTAAGCCCACCATCACCCTAAAACTCCAAAACACTAAGGACACATTGGGCCAATCCTCGGCAGGAAACTCAGTGAGTGCTGGCACTTGCTTGGTTATATCGTGTTTTAAAATCAGACTGGCTAATCCTGGAATTTCCAAACTGAAATGATTGGTTTGCTTATCCATATCGGGCATCGCGAATAAGATGAGCGGCGTAGGTTCATCCCCTTCATTACGCCAGTGGCCTTCCATCGCCGCGATTTTTACTGGTTGATACTCAAGGGTATTTAGCCCGTGAAAGTCACCAATCACTGCTTGCAGCGGTGCAACAATCAATGCCATCCACATGGCCATGGAAAGCATTTTACGAATCGCGGGAGTATCGTTTCCTTTGAGCAAATGCCACGCGGCGGAGGCGCCAACAAAGAAGGCCGAGGAGAGAAAGGCGGCAACCGTCATATGGGTTAAACGGTAGGGAAATGAAGGATTAAACACGATTTGCCACCAGTCGATGGGGACGACTCGGTTATCAATGATTTCAACCCCCTGAGGTGTGTGCATCCAACTATTGGAGGCGAGGATCCAAAAGGTTGAAATCACAGTGCCCGTGGCCACCATGCAAGTGGCAAAAAAGTGCAGCTTTTTGCCAACCTTATTTTGCCCAAACAGCATCACTCCGAGAAATCCCGCCTCGAGGAAAAATGCTGTCAGCACTTCATAGGTGAGCAGAGGGCCGGTTACGCTGCCCGCAAAGGCCGAAAAACCACTCCAGTGGGTGCCAAATTGGTATGCCATCACTATGCCTGAGACCACGCCCATGCCGAAGTTAATGGCAAAAATCTTGACCCAGAATTGATAAAGCTGCTGATAAATCTGATTGTTTGTCTTCAACCAGAGTCCTTCTAACACGGCTAAATAGGTGGCTAACCCAATAGTGATTGCGGGAAAGATAATGTGAAAAGAAACGGTAAAAGCGAATTGGATCCTCGCGAGTACGGTGGCATCAAAATCAAACATAGTGTCCTCAGGCGTGCAGCAAAGGGATGTGTAAATGCAAGTCGCTCAGCGCCTCGGATTCGTACCGCTGATGGCTTGTGCGCTATTAGACCATGGGGTAACCTGGCTATAACAGATACAGAATTAACTGAGTTAGCTATAACAGATGTCTAAATACCAACAGTTAGCGCAGGATCTCAAAAACCGAATTTCTCAAGGTGTCTGGCAGGCGGGGGATAAACTGCCCTCATTGCGGCAAACCGTGACGGATTCGGGGCTGAGTTTAATGACGGTGCTTAACGCCTATCAGTTGCTCGAAAGCCAAGGCGTGATATTGGCGCAGGCAAAATCCGGTTACATAGTGGCGCCTCAGCCCGAAGCCTTTCGTTATCCAGAGACTCAACGACAAATCTATTTCTCCGATAGGCTCGATATTAACGAGTTTGTGTTTAACGTATTACAGGCATCGAAACAGGCGGGGATTGTGCCCTTTGGCTCAGCATTCCCCGATCCCAGTTTATTTCCACAGCAAGCCTTGGCGCGCTCGTTGGTCAAGGTCACTCGGCAGATGTCGCCGTCGTTTGCGGCCGATAATCTTCCCCCCGGTAATGCTGGGTTACGCAAGGCGATTTCCCAACGTTATGCCAAGTTAGGCATGAGCGTGGCGCCCGATGAAATTTTAATTACCTCGGGGGCGATGGAGGCGCTGAACTTGAGCTTAGCGGCCTTGGCTCAGGCGGGGGATTGGGTCGTGATTGAATCGCCTACCTTTTATGGTGCGATGCAAGCCATTGAACGCCTCAAGCTGAGGGCGATTGCGGTCGCGACGGATCCCCGCGAAGGGATTGATCTTAACGCTTTGGCTGAAGTACTTAAGACCTATCCCGTCAAAGCCTGTTGGTTGATGAGTCTGCATCAAAACCCCTTAGGTTGTAGTTTGTCTGACCAGAAAAAACAGGCTGTTTATCAACTGCTTTGTGAACATAATGTCAGTCTGATTGAAGATGATGTATATCAAGAGCTTTATGTCGGTTCGAGTGCGCCTAGGCCGATTAAAGCCTTAGACACTCAAGGCTGCGTACTGCATTGTGGTTCCTTTTCTAAATCCTTGATTGCGGGATATCGAGTCGGTTGGGTTGCCGCGGGGCGCCATGCCCCGCAATTGCAACGCTTGCAATTAATGTCGACCCTCTCAACCAGTGCGCCTATGCAACTGGCCATCGCCGATTTTATTCAGTCACCCCAATATGAGCGTCATTTAAAGCGCTTACGCCACACCTTAGCGGATCGCAAATTTGCCATGTATCAGTTGCTGCGGGCTCACTTGCCGGAGTCTGTAAGTGTGAACTTTGAGCCGGGCGGTTATTTCCTCTGGCTGGCGTTGCCTAGTCATATGGATGCGACGCAGATATACCATAGTGCACTTGAGCGAGGGATCAGTATCGCGCCGGGGAATCTCTTTAGTAATCAAGCAGAGTTTCGCCATTTTATGCGCATTAATGCCTCCTACGATTGCTCACCCGAGTTAGTGCGTGCGGTAAAAGCGCTCGCGCAGATCCTAGAGCACTCCCCGAATTAATAGGCCAAAGTGTGAGCCGTTGCGTCAATTTTAATGGCGATTTAAAAATTTTTAGACTTCTAGATGTCTATCTGTTAGCTTGAGTGCAGTGCACAAATCTTGTGCGATTAGAGCATGGGTTAGGATAACGCTCCCCCTCAATTTGACTTGGGGAGTGGCTATGTTTTGAGAACAGTTTAGGGAACTGTTTTTGGCGTTGTTCGGGGAATTTATTGGGGAAGGACACAAAGATGAAACTTGAATCACTGGCATTACACCACGGATATGAATCAGAGGCGACCACGAAAGCCGCTGCGGTACCTATCTATCAGACCACTTCCTACACCTTCGATGATACCCAACATGGTGCTGATTTATTTGACTTAAAAGTCGCAGGTAATATCTATACGCGGATTATGAACCCGACGAGCAGCGTGCTCGAACAGCGACTTGCGGCCATTGAAGGCGGCATAGGCGCGCTGGCGCTTGCCTCGGGAATGGCGGCCATTACCTATGCGATTCAAGCGCTTACTCAGGTGGGGGACAATATTGTCAGTACCAGTCAGCTCTACGGCGGCACTTATAATCTGTTTGCCCATACATTGCCGCGCCAAGGAGTCGAAGTGCGGATGGCAGCCTTCGATGATTTTGAAGAGCTCGATGCTTTAATTGATGCTAAGACCAAGGCGCTATTCTGTGAGTCCATAGGTAACCCTGCTGGCAATATTGTTGATCTTAAACGTTTAGCCGAGATAGCCCATAAACACGGCGTGCCTTTAATTGTCGATAACACTGTTGCCACCCCTGTTTTATGTCGCCCGTTTGAACATGGCGCCGATATCGTTATCCATTCGTTGACCAAATACATTGGCGGCCATGGAACGACAATTGGCGGCGTGATTATTGACTCGGGCAAGTTCGATTGGGTGGCGAACAAAGAACGCTTTGCCCTGCTCAATCAAGCCGATCCTTCCTACCATGGTGTGGTGTATACCGAGGCCTTTGGTGCCGCAGCCTTTATTGGACGCTGCCGCGTGGTGCCGCTGCGTAATACTGGGGCGGCGCTCTCACCTCACAGTGCATTTTTGCTGCTACAAGGGCTGGAAACCTTGAGTCTGCGTATGGAACGCCACTGCTCGAATGCCTTGGCATTGGCCGAATACTTGATACTGCATCCTTCAGTCAGCTGGGTGAATTACGGTGCTTTGCCGAGTAGCCCTTACCGTGAAAATTGCCAAAAGATCACCGGTGGTAAAGCCTCTGGGATTATCAGCTTTGGTATTAAAGCGGCCACTCCCGAGGAGGGTAAAATCGCTGGTGGCAAGTTTATCGACGCGCTGCAGATGATTTTGCGCTTAGTGAATATAGGTGATGCCAAATCGCTTGCCTGCCATCCCGCCAGCACCACTCACAGACAGTTGGACGCGAACGAGCTTGCTAGAGCCGGGGTGTCTGAGGACTTAATTCGAATCTCCGTCGGCATTGAACATATCGACGATATTATTGCCGATGTGGCGCAGGCGCTGGAAAAAGCCTTGGCTTAACGTATTAACTTGATTATTCGAATGAAAAAGGCCGCTAATGTTAGCGGCCTTTTACTTTGCATAACTGACGACTTATTGGTTTGCTTCTTGTAGGCGATTACGCGCCTTTTGATAGAAGTAAGATACGGTCAGTAAGATCACCCCAATCAACATAAAGGCGATAACCTTTTGCACTAGCTCGAAGGACGCCATATCCAGCAATAACACTTTGAGTGTGGCTAAGGTAAAGAGTCCAGCGGCGAGGCGGATCATATCCCCATGCTGGGGTTTTAGGCTGATAAACATTAACACGCTGCCATGGACGACGAGCAAAATGGCGCTGAGTGGCGCGGCAATCATATTATCGAACGCATAACTCCAGGTGAGATAACTCAGCGCGAGCAATCCATGCCAGCCCCATTTGAGCCATTGCAGCGGTAAGAAACGCTGATGCAAACGAATAGCGACGCCGCGGCGTAAGATAAGTAGCGCGAGCAGTGCTAATGCCATCAATTCACAGAGGATCAATAACACGTTATCCAGATCGAGTCTTAGCGACAACTCAAAATGCAGCATTATCGGCAGCAGCACTAGCCCTAGACAAAGCCCGTAGGCCAAGCTGTAGCTTGAGCGCACCGCGGCTTGGATTTCGATGGCTAAGTGCGCCATCAATCCCGTTTGCACTGAGCCATGTTTGGTGCGTCTTTGGAGCAAGAGGGCAAAGTAGCCGCTCAGTGCTAATGCCGTCATCGACCATGCCACTACATCGACGCGGTTAAATCCATAGACCAATACGGCCAGCACCAGCGCGAAATAATAAGGGCTAAGTTGCCATTGCAGGGTTAGCAGTGATGCACAAGGCTTGGCAAGCTTGCGATAACGCAGCAGTACAAAGCCCATGGCTAGGGCGCCAATGAGCAGTGCGATAAGTCCTTGCCAAACTTCAAATAGGCACAAGCTGGCGGTGGTGAGGATCGCTAGCCAAGTCAAAATCTTGGTTTCAATCTCAAGGGCTTTATGCTTGATAACATAGGCAAGGGCGAGGCTGAACAAGCTGCTGAGCCAGAGTGCAACCGCGGTAAACTCCCAATAACTGCGCATCACCTTAGGCAATAAGATTAGCGGCAGCAGCAGATAACAGCCGAGTTGTATCTGCTTGGCGGCCTGGGCGAACAGCGAGCTTGGGTAATGCTTACGATACCAATAGTGGGCCAGCAACAGGGCGGCGAATAATTCAATGCGTGCCAGTTTGGCCATCAGTGGCTGCGCACTAAAGCTCAGGCTGCCAGTGAGGGTCACTCCTTCGACCACAGAAAACAAGAGCGGCAGCAGCAAGAGCCAAGCGGCAAATTCGCTGACCATCAACTTGTCTTTACCACTTAAATACAACATCAACAGACTCACGAGCGGGATGATGGCGAGGTAATAATCGCTGCTGATAAGGTAAGCCGCCAGCAAAAGGGTCGCCACATAAAAGCCGCTGAGGAACTCTTTGAATAAATAACTCAATTGCCGCTCGAGCCGCGACAGTGGCAACTCATCATTGCCAACTTGGCGGATAACAAAGAGCAGGGCCGCCGCGCTTAAGGCTAGCGCGAGCAGCGGGAACCCAAGCGCCGCCATCATCGTTTGCTCGCCAAGTCCGAGTAAGGAAAAACCTGTCAGCACCGCATATAAATTGAGAACCAGCCCTGTCAGCAATAACACGTAGGCTTCGGCGCGCACCGAAATCAGTTTCTCCTTAAGGCCAATCCATAGCAGGAGCAATGCTTCGAGAATGAGCACTAATCCCAGGAAATCATGGCTTAATAGATAAAGGGCAGCAAAGGCGGCAAAACTGCCGCCAAAGACTAACAAGAGACTGCGCTGGGACGGGGCGAGTCGAGACTTGAGCTTAACGTATAAGCCTGCGCAGATGAGTGCGTTGGCAATAAATATCTCCCCTGCAAATGGCGTAAATTGGGTGAGTTCGAAGATAACAAAGGCCAGTAGGGCTATCGGCAGAACTAAGGCTCTATGGCTAAGTGAGGTCGTTGAAGGATTCACCATAAACCCAAATAGACCATAGAGATAAAACAGTGCGTTAATGCTCACTAGGGCGAGCACTGCTGCGCCGCCCCATTGAGTGAGCGGTAAATCGATAAAATAACTGAAGGCTTCGATGCAGGCGATATGCAGGAAGGCGGTGATTTCCAGCAGTAATGGCCAGTGTAATTTACGGCTTTGGGCGAGGGCGCCCGCACCTATCAGTAGCAGATAGGGAATATACAGTAGCGGCGCATAGCTTTGGGATAACAACATCATAGGCGCCATTGAGCCGCCGACTAAAGCTATCACGGCAATGACCTTGGCATCGAGTCGCATCGACAGGCCATAGCCCGCTAAGGTAATCAATAGCAGCAGGATAAAGCTGGCACTGTTAGGGATAATCTCAAAGTAGGGGCCAATAAAATAGGCGCAGAGATAGTTTAGGATAAGGCCTAATCCGACAACCCCAGATCCAAAGTCGGCCATGCCCGCCCTTTTTTGGCGGATAAAAATCCCGCCCGCAATAATCGCATTGGCGCAGCCAAAACCTAGTAGGGCTTTACCGAGTTCGGAAAACCAATGGTTGATGGAATATTGCAGTAGGTAGCCAAAACCTAGGGTGAGGGTGATGATGCCCGCGACCGTCATCAAAAACACTGGGCCTAGACCCTTGGCTTGATAATGTTGATAAAAGCCTTTGACCTGTTCAGTGATGGCTGCAAATGGCGCCATAATGGCGGCAACGCTTTGGGATAAGATGGTCCCTAACTGACTTGTGGCCTGCACACCCACTTCAAGTCCGGCTTGCTGAGAAAAGGCCTTATCTTGCTGCAAATCATCCTGCTGCGAATCCACTGGTGAATGCACGGCTTTTGAGGGAGCCTTTGCGTGGCGCTGCCAAGGATCGTCTTGCCAAGGATTTGCCTCGGGCGCTTGTGGTTGGATATGGGGAGCCATTTCTTCAGTTTGCAGTGAGGCGCGCCCATCCCTTGGCTCAATCGTCGTGCCGAATGGCGTTGTGATATCGTCCGTGCAGGTGGATGCGGTGGTGAGAGTGGCGTTGTCTTGTTGCTCAAGCTGAAGACTGATGCTGTCGAGCTTGGCCGAGAATTCTGCCAGTTGGCGGCTGAGTGAAGATTGCTGCGACAGGTGCTGCAGTTTTAACTGCGCCAATTCTGCCTTGAGTTGGTCAACGTCATCCTTTAACGGCATCTCAATATCCTAAATATGCTTTCCATCTCCATGGGGCATAAAAGTCTAAGTGACTCACTTCTATGCTTTTACTGTGAAAGATTGTACTGACAACTAGGCATAACGGCTAGTAAAAAGCCGTTACTCAGTATGTGCGAATGCGAAAGTGGAGGAGATGAGGCAAAGATAGCGCAATGATTTTGCCCTATCTTTGCTGAGCTAAAGCGGTTATTTCTGCGCTTGCAGGATCACAAATTTGCCGTTGGAGGCGACTGTGGTGCAGTTTTTAAATAAACGCTGCAATTTGACGTGGTAAGCCAAGTGGCGATTCCCCACTATATGTAAAATGCCGCCATTTTTGAGTCGGCGCCGCGCGTCTAAAAACATCTGCCAAGCAATGTGGTCGGTAATCGCCTCGCCCTGATGGAAGGGCGGATTGCAGAGCACTAAATCGGGTTCTACACCATCGGGTAAATGGGTCATGCAATCATCCCAATGGAAATGGCCTTTTTCCGCGGGGAGTTGGTTGTTTGCCCAGTTGGCTTTTGCCGAGGCCACCGCCATTTCGGAATCATCAATAAAATGGATATCGGCATTAGGGTATAACTGGGCCGCACGCAGACCTAGCACGCCATTGCCACAACCTAGGTCGACAATCGTTTTAAAGTCGCCCTGAGGGAGGTTATCCAACATAATGCGCGCACCGATATCGAGTTTATTGGCGGCAAACACATTGCTTAAATTACTGATGTGGAGGTTGAATTCGGGAATATCCCAAGTGACTTCCTTCGGTAAGGCGCGTGGCTTGCCATCGCTAATACAGGTGATGACGCGGGTTTTCTTCCAAGCGAGGCTGGCGCTTGCTGGCCCTAAGTGTGTCGCGAATACTTCCAATAAGCTCGCGTTGATGGACTTGGCTTTTGCGCCAACCAACACTTTGCAGCCCGCGGGCAACACTTGCGATAAGCGCATCAGCTGGTGGGCAAAGTAAGTAAGGTTTTTAGGCAGCTTCATCAATACGAGGGCGAGATCGCAAGGCAAGGCATCGCGACTGGTAAACCTGGTTAGGTTATCCATAGGTAACTGATTGCGATGATGATTTTGCTCTGCACCTAAAAAACTGGTTCTGGCATCGGTTTCGACATTCAGTGGCCAATCGGGATTAAGTCGCGATAGGGCGCAGCTTAAGGCGCCAAAGCTGTCGTTGATAATGGCCGTTGGCACCGCGGTTTGTCCGCCTTCTACTAGGGTGTTAATCAAATGCTCGTCTGCCGCATCCCAAGCTTGGAGATTGGATTCCTGCGAAGCGGGGTAGCGAAAGAGTTCAAGCTCAATCCCTGCCACTGAAAATTGTGTCGTCATCTTTGTGCTAAGCCAATAAAAACAGTGCGAATAAAAACGCTGCCATTAAAACAGCGCCAATTAAATAAGGCGCAGATTATCGCAGATTTCCCCTTATCGTGCGATGCTTGCCTGAGGTTGTATATCTGCTCGTGCATTTATGGGTGATTGGATGGGGTCAATCAAGTCGTCAGTGGTATAAGGTACTGTATGAAACAAGTCGATTTAGGACTCGAACCTGAGGCCAATCTTGAAGCTGATAGCGGCATCTCTTGCGCCCATCATCAAGATGCGGCACAAGTCGAGCCGCCTATCACCTTAGTTAGGGATTATTTGAATGTGGCGCAGCAGAATGCCCTAATCAAGGAGGCCGAATCTTACCCTCTGAACCGCCCACAAATTCAAGTATTTGGGGAATATCATGCCATTCCAAGGCAGCAGGTTTGGTATGGCGATTTGGGATGCGACTATTTATATTCGGGGCTATTTATTCGTGCTTTGCCTTGGCCTAAGTATTTGCAAAAATTGCGTGACAAGTTGCAGCGGGATTTTGGCCTGGGCAGCAATGGTGTGTTAGTGAATCGCTATGCCGATGGTCAAGATTGCATGGGCGCCCACAGCGATGATGAGCCCGAGATTGCAAGCGGCAGTGATATCGCCTCTATCAGCCTTGGCGCCTCGCGGGATTTTGTGATTAAACATAAACACAGCAAGGTGAAATACACGATTAGCTTACACAGTGGTGACTTACTGATTATGCACTGGCCAATGCAGCAAGATTGGTTACACAGCGTGCCTAAGCGCTTAAAGGTTAAGGAACCCCGCTGGAACTACACCTTTAGGCAATTGATTGTTAATTATCATGGCTGATTGAAAGCTAAATTATTTCATACTGTTGCTAAATTGGCTCAGTTTAAAGCTGCAAAGCTGACGTTGGGATTTGATCTTTTGTACTTGAAGCAGTACTCTGCGGCCACTGGATTTTCCCATGTTGAGATTAGAATATGTCCAATACCCATGCGCAGGGCACAGTGGCACAGACCATTGATCAGAAGCTGACTGAAAGCTTCTCGCCAACTCATTTAGAAGTCCTTAACGAAAGTCACCGTCACCATGTTCCGCCTAATTCAGAGACTCACTTTAAAGTGGTTGTCGTCAGTGATGAATTTGATGGGCTTCGTTTGCTCGCCCGCCATCGTTTGGTTAATAACTGTTTAGCCAACGAGTTAGCGAACGGTGTGCATGCACTTTCTATCCATACCTTCACTCAGAGTGAATGGGCTAAGGATGTTGAAGTGCCTAAAACGCCAAATTGCCGCGGTTAATTCGGCCCCTGAACTTTATAAAAGCCACGTTATCAACGTGGCTTTTTTGTTTTAGGTCAAATAGACGACAATATGCGGTTTCCCTGTTGAATTTTCTGTGTTAACAATATGTTCTATTTTGTACTGAATTAGTGCTCACTGTTTCTTGCGACTGAAGTGTAAGTAGTAAGCATCTAAACAAGAGTGCTTTAGAGCAGTCGATACTTAAGAGCGCTAATTTTCATACTGTTAACTAACTTCGCATTCAGGGAGAGTGTTCGATGCGTCATTTGGGGTGCCTAATCTTTGCGGTATTGCTTATTGGTCTCGGAGGGTGTAATCCCGCGCCCCAGCATATCGAGCAGACTGCAGCACCTCATCCCGATGCGACTCCCGTTAAAGATGTTATCGAGTGGCGTTTAGCCACGTCTTGGCCGAAAAACTTTGCTGGTTTAGGTATGGCACCTGAGCGTTTTGCCAAGCTGGTGAACGAGATGTCCCATGGCCGCTTGCAAATTCATGTGTATGGCGCGGGAGAATTAATGCCCGCCTTTGCGGTGTTCGACGGGGTAAGCCAAGGTAAAATCCAAATGGCCCACGCCGCCTCCTATTATTGGAAGGGGAAAGCGCCCGCCTCACAGTTTTTTTCTTCTATCCCCTTTGGTATGACGGCCCAAGAGATGAACGGCTGGCTGCATTATGGTGGCGGCATGGCATTGTGGGAGGAGGTCTATCGCCCCTTTGGCATCATTCCATTAGCGGGTGGCAATACGGGGATGCAGATGGGCGGCTGGTTTAATAAACCTATTAATAGCATTGCCGATTTTAAAGGCTTGAAGATCCGTATGCCGGGCTTGGGGGGCGAAGTGCTAAAACGCGTTGGTGCCGTACCCGTCAATATGGCGGGCAGGGAGCTTTATGGCGCTTTGCAAACGGGGTCTATCGATGCGGCTGAGTGGGTTGGGCCTGTCAATGACCTCGCTTTTGGTTTACATAAAGTCGCCAAATATTACTATTACCCCGGTTGGCACGAGCCTGGCTCCAATATGGAGTTTTTGATTAATAAGGGTGCGTTCGAGAGTCTTCCCCAAGATTTACAAGCCATAGTCAAAACGGCTGCACGCGCCATCAATCAAGATATGTTGGACGAATACACCACGCGTAACGTGACTGCGCTTGACACCTTAGTCAAAGATGAAGGTGTGGTGCTTAAGGCTTTTCCGCCCCAGGTGCTCACCGAGCTTGAACGTATTTCACAGCAGGTCATTGAAGAGCAGGCCGAGCAGGATCCTATGATGCGCAAAGTGTATCGCGCTTACCATGCCTATGAGCAGGGGGGGCGTGAGTATCATAAGATTTCAGAGGATGCTTACAGCCAGCAGCGCCAGCACTAATGCCGATAATTTGAACAAAATGTTCATATTAGCGTCTGATTAATGTGAGATGATTTCATCTTACATTATCTTGTTATCGACCTAATCCATTTGGTGTTATGCTTGCGCCCATAAACCGATAGCGGTTGTATCGCCCTAAGAATTTGGAGTTTCCTATGCCATTACTTGATAGCTTTACCGTTGACCATACTCGGATGAATGCGCCAGCCGTGCGTGTTGCCAAACATATGAGTACCCCAAAAGGCGATGCGATTACCGTATTCGATCTACGTTTTTGTGCACCGAATAAAGATATCCTCAGCGAGCGTGGTATCCATACCCTAGAACATCTGTTTGCAGGCTTTATGCGTGATCATCTAAACGGCAGCGATGTTGAAATTATTGATATTTCACCAATGGGATGCCGCACCGGTTTCTACATGAGCCTGATTGGTGAGCCGAGTGAGCGCCAAGTGGCCGATGCATGGCTTGCCTCAATGGAAGATGTGCTCAAAGTGGTTGAGCAATCTGAAATTCCTGAGCTTAACGAGTATCAATGTGGCACTTACGAGATGCACTCGTTAGAACAAGCCCAAGATATCGCCCGTAACATTATCGCCGCAGGTGTGAGTGTTAACCGTAATGATGACTTAAAACTCAGCGATGAGATCTTAGGTCAGCTCTAAGCTTTGCTAAGGCATCACAAGGTGTGGTGCCTAGACTTAAGGCCTTAGCGTCAAGAAAGCGACATTCGTCGCTTTTTTTTTCGAGCAAATTCAGCTATTTTACAAAATAACAACAAAAACGCCGTACGCTAACAAACACTTTTGGGAGCTTGGTATGTCTAGTCGCTACTTTGTCATGTCGCTGACCGCGCTTGCGGTTTCCTGTGTCTACACTCATCCCCTCAAAGCAAACCCACTCTATTCTCAAACACTCGATCTGATTGAGCTCAATGACCAATATCACTCCAGTGATGATGGGATGCAGCTGAGTTACTTAAATAGCTTAACCTTATTGCGGGCCGACCACAGTGGAAATACCGCGAATATCAGTATGCGCTCCGCTAGCCAAGGTGTGGCCGTGATGCAAGATAGGGTGTATTTTTCACCCGCGCCTTATTCGGCGCCGCAGTTGCAGTTATTGCCTAACCTTTTACTACAGCAAAATGTTACTAGCATACCACTGGCGGATATGACGGTAGGCGGGCAGGGCGCTTTCGGTGTGGTGAATTATCAGAGCCTTGAAATAGCTAACCGACCTCAGTCGGGCAGCTTTCTCGTTGAAGGTTCGACAGAGTCGGATTTGAATGCCGGCATGAGTTGGGGCGTTAAGCAAAAAGAATATGGCGCATTATTCGCAGCGAATTACCAGAAAGAACAAGGTGATGCGAATTTTTTCAATGGCAGCGATGCCGATAGAACCAAAACGGATATGTTGTTCAAGGTGAATGCGGCAAGTTTGCTTGGCGCACGCAGTCCGCAGCAGACGGAATTTACCTACCAATTTATCGATGATAACAGTTATCGCTCGCAGCTTGGTGTCACCACGGCGGACTGGCAGCAGGATCCCTTACTCTTGTACTCGGCAACGGCGCAGGATAAGCATAAAGGGCGGCAGCACAAGTATCAGCTTTCACACCAAGTGGATTTAGGCGGCAGTAAAGTGATCAGTGACTTTTACTATCAGTCCTATTCACAACAGCTGGCACAACTTGGGTTGTTTAATGGGCAAGAGATTGACACAGCAACGCTTGCCGATATCGCCGCCTTTGATCGAGCTCCAAGTGCAAATGGCGCCGATTTAAATCTGCTCGTCCAAGATAACGATTACAGTGCCTTTGGCGCCCAGACCCAAGCCATAAACCAGTACGGCGAACATCAGATCATTTACAGCGCTCGTTATCATACGGATAAGGCGGAAATGCGCTTTGGCGAGCAAACGGCGTTATGGCAAGCGGATAGAAGCCTTGCGGTTGATGAGTCAAACGCGTTGTTCGCTTATACCGATGATGCCACTGCGCTAACGTCGGCCATTGATTCGCTATTTCGCTGGCAAGGCATGCAAATCAAGTTAGGCCTGACTTACGAGCATGTGAGTGTTAATCGTGAAGTGAATCAGCCTGTTGCGAGACTCGATGAAGCGGATTTCTCCGACAGTGATTGGATGCCGCAATTAGGTGTGCTTTATGATGCGGGCGATTGGCGTTTTAGTACCGATATCCGTAGGGCATGGACTGCGGCGAGTGCGGGAAATACTACACAAGAGGCTCAGGTGTCGCTGCACTATCAAGTGAGCGCCCAATATGCGCGTGAAGGGATAAAAGCCGATTTACGGGCCTATGTGCAAGAGTTCGACAATTTGCATGTGGACTGCGATAGCTATTCGATGTGCGCCGATGCACGCTTGTTAACCCAAGAGAATATTCCCGATGTACTCACCTATGGTGTAGAACTTGGCCTTGGCTATCGCTGGGACTTGGGTGGGGTAGAGCTACCCTTAGGGCTAAATTATCAATATCTTAGCGCTGAGTATCAAACCAGTACTTGTACCGATGTTCAAGGCTGTGTTCTAGAGGGCGATAGATTAGCTTGGTTACCCGAACATCAATTGCAGTTGAGTGCAGGGGTTAACTATGGCGAATATCAATTAAATCTTGAGGCGGCCTATCAATCTGAGCGCGATTTCAGCCAATTTGGCAGTGAGTTGCAACGGGTATCAGGCCAATGGCGGGTCGATTTAGCGGCAAACTATGATTTTGATAAACACCATAGGTTGTATTTTAGGGTAGAAAACCTCCTCGATGAGTCCTTAGTGACCGCAGCATCAAATAGCGGAATTCGGACTGAAAATGGACGGATCAGCTATTTGGGTTATCAGTGGCGTTTCTAAACTGAATTAAATTTTGTTTAAAGATTATTCAAAGAGAAAGCGAAAAGGTCGTTTTAGCTATCGTCATAAAGAGGTATCGACCTTTCGCTAAATTATTTCTTTAAAAATTAATGTTATAGTATTTGTCGACCGTAATATTTTCTCTTTCTGCACCCTCACTCGGTCGGAAGGTGAACGCTGTAGCGCATGATTCTTTTAAATCCTTATTTGAGGTTTGAAATCACCTATAATTTTCGTGGCGATGCCACGGCAATTGGGGTAAAATGCGCGCGACCAGCGTGATTGCGATCGCATTTCTGTGATAAATCTGCGCTAGCTCAATGCAGTAGGTTTTGTTTAAAACCTCAGTATTTAGCAGGAACGCGGCGCATTGTCTTTCCTTCAAAACGTAGTGCTTGTGGATATGATTACAATTAAGAAAGGATTGGAACTGCCTATAGCAGGCGGACCAGAGCAAGTTATCCATAATGGCCCAGCCATTAAACATGTAGCTACTTTGGGTGAAGAGTATATTGGCTTACGTCCAACGATGAAGATCAAAGTGGGCGACAAAGTTCAAAAAGGTCAGGTGATTTTCGAAGATAAGAAAAATCCTGGCGTAAAATATACGGCTTTAGCCAGTGGTACTATATTAGACATTAACCGGGGCGCCCAGCGTGTGCTGCAGTCTGTTGTTATTCAAGTAGAAGGGAACGAAAGCGTTGCCTTTGCTAAGTATGACGCCACTGCTCTCGATACGCTAGACTCGCAACTGGTCCGTGACAACCTGATCGAATCAGGCTTATGGACTGCATTGCGTACACGTCCTTTCAGCAAAGTGCCTGCCGTAGATTCTTCTGCCGCTGGTATTTTCGTCACCGCGATTGATACGCAACCCCATGCCGCCGATCCTGTTGTAGTGATCCGTGAGCATAAAGAAGATTTTGCTAATGGTCTTAAGGTCTTAGCAAGACTTACCGAAGGTAAAGTTTACCTTTGTAAAGCGCCTGGCGCCGATATTCCTGCCGCTAATGCCCAAGTTGAAGAATTTGCCGGTGTTCACCCTGCGGGTCTTGTTGGTACTCATATCCATTTCCTACTTCCTGCTTCTGCAAAACGTACTGTTTGGCATGTCGGTTACCAAGATGTAATAGCCATTGGTCAGCTATTTACTACCGGTCAACTGAATACCGAACGTGTGATCGCAATTGCCGGTCCTAAAGCGGCTAAGCCACGTCTGGTTCGCACTGTTTTAGGTGCAAGCATGACTGAACTGACCGCGGGCGAAACCTTAGACGGTAACGTACGTGTTGTTTCAGGCTCTGTGCTGAATGGCCGTACTGCTGTAGGTCCTCAAGGATATTTAGGTCGTTACCACGCGCAGGTGAGTCTGTTAGAAGAAGGCACTGAAAAAGAATTCTTTGGTTGGGTGTTACCAGGCTCAAACAAATACTCTATTACCCGTGCATTCCTTGGCCACTTAAGCGCTTCTCGTCTGTTCAACATGACAACGAGCACAGGTGGTTCAGACCGCGCTATGGTGCCAATCGGCAACTACGAGCGTGTAATGCCATTGGATATTCTTCCTACTATGTTGTTGCGTGACCTGATCTCAGGTGACTTTGACGGTGCTGCCACTTTAGGCGCGTTAGAGTTGGATGAAGAAGATCTCGCACTGTGTACGTTCGTATGTCCAGGCAAATATGACTACGGTTCATATCTGCGTGACTGTTTAGATACGATCGAGAGGGAAGGCTAATGAGCTTGAAAGATTTTTTCGAACGTATTGAACCCGACTTTGAAAAAGGCGGTAAATACGAAAAGTTTTATGCCCTCTTCGAAGCGGCATACACCATTTTTTATACGCCAGGTAAAGTGAACAAGGGTAAAACCCACGTTCGCGACAACATCGACCTGAAACGTATGATGATCACGGTTTGGGCCTGTGCCTTCCCAGCGATGTTCGTGGGTATGTACAACGTCGGTCTGCAAGCACAACTTGCGTTAATCGCGGGTTTTGCAACGCCTGACGTATGGCAAGTGAGCCTGTTCGGCATGTTCGGTACCGAACTGACCGCCAACTCTGGCTGGCCTGCACTGATGTGGTACGGCGCCTGTTTCTTCCTACCTATCTACGCGGTGACCTTCGCCGTGGGTGGTATTTGGGAAGTGCTGTTTGCCGCTATCCGTGGCCACGAAGTTAACGAAGGTTTCTTCGTTACCTCTATCCTGTTCGCGTTAACCCTGCCTGCAACTATCCCATTGTGGATGGTGGCCTTAGGTATCACCTTCGGTGTGGTTGTGGCTAAAGAAGTGTTCGGTGGTACGGGTCGTAATTTCTTAAACCCAGCATTAGCCGGTCGTGCCTTCCTGTTCTTCGCTTACCCACTGAACATGTCTGGTGACACTTCATGGGTTGTGGCTGACGGTTACTCTGGTGCAACGGCTCTGAGCCAAGCGGCAGCGGGTACCTTAGATTACACATTCAACCAAAACTGGTGGGATGCGTTTTTCGGTTTCATCCCAGGCTCTGTGGGTGAAGTATCGACTCTGGCGATTCTGTTAGGTGGTCTGGTTATCATCTATACCCGTATCGCTTCATGGCGCATCGTTGGCGGCGTGATGGTCGGTATGATTGCTATCTCTACACTGTTAAATGTGATCGGTAGCGACACTAACCCAATGTTTGCAATGCCTTGGTACTGGCACTTAGTGTTAGGTGGTTTTGCATTTGGCATGATGTTTATGGCGACTGACCCAGTGTCTGCGTCATTCACTAACCAAGCTAAATGGGCATACGGTATCTTGATTGGTGCAATGGCTGTGTTTATCCGCGTGATTAACCCTGCATTCCCAGAAGGCATGATGTTAGCGATTCTGTTTGCTAACTTGTTCGCGCCATTGTTCGACCACTTCGTGGTTCAGGCAAATATCAAGCGGAGGATTGCTCGTGGCTAGTAATAAAGATTCGTTCGGCAGAACGTTATTTATCGTCGTTGGCTTATGCCTAATTTGTGCGATATTCGTGTCGACTGCGGCAGTATTACTGCGCCCAACTCAAGCAGAAAACAAGCTGCTTGATAAGCAAAAGTACATCCTCGAAGCTGCGGGTCTGATTGACACGAAAGCGGGCAAAGTAACCAAAGCTCAGATTTTGGATACTTACGGCAAGCACATTGAAGCTAAGTTAGTTAACTTAAAAACCGGTGATTGGGTTGAAGGTGTTGATGCCAACACATTCGATCAACGCAAAGCGTCTCGCGATGTGAAAACCTCTTTTGTACCTGAAAACGACATCGCTTCGGTTAAGCGTGTTGCTGAAGATGCAGTGGTTTATTTAGTGCGTGATGAACAAGGTAAGTTAACCAGCGTGATCCTGCCAGTTCATGGTTATGGCCTGTGGTCGACTATGTATGCTTTCCTCGCGTTAGATGCTGATCTGAACACGATTCAAAGCTTAGTGTACTACGAGCAAGGTGAAACCCCAGGTCTTGGTGGTGAAGTGCAAAACGCTCAGTGGAAAGCGAAATGGCACGGTAAAAAGTTATTTGATGAGCAAGGTAACATTGCTATCAGCGTAACTAAAAACCCAGCTGTGGCTAGCACTGAATACGGTGTGGATGCATTATCCGGCGCGACTCTGACCAGTAACGGTGTTCAACACTCTCTGACATTCTGGTTAGGTAAAGAAGGTTTTGCGAGTTTCATTGAAAAAGCACGCAATGGAGGTCTCAGCTAATGTCTGACGCTAAAGAGCTGAAACAGGTTCTGACTGGACCTATCGTCAACAACAACCCGATTGCATTACAAGTCCTTGGTGTATGTAGTGCGTTAGCGGTAACGAGCAAACTCGAAACTGCACTGGTAATGGCGTTGGCATTAACTGCGGTAACAGCGTTTTCTAACCTGTTTATCTCAATGATCCGTAACCATATTCCTAGCAGCGTACGTATTATCGTACAGATGACCATTATTGCCTCTTTGGTAATCGTGGTTGACCAATTGCTGCAGGCTTATGCTTATCAGATTTCTAAGCAGTTATCGGTATTCGTGGGCCTGATCATTACGAACTGTATCGTAATGGGTCGCGCTGAAGCCTATGCGATGAAAACACCGCCAATGATGAGCTTTATGGATGGTATCGGTAACGGTTTAGGTTACGGTGCGATTCTGTTAGCCGTTGGCTTCGTGCGTGAACTGTTTGGTAACGGTTCTCTGTTCGGTGTTCAAATCCTGCACAAGATCTCTGAAGGTGGCTGGTATCAACCAAACGGTCTGTTATTACTGCCGCCAAGTGCGTTCTTCCTGATCGGTATTCTGATTTGGATTATTCGTACCTATAAGCCAGAGCAAGTTGAAGCAAAAGGGTAATTTGAGATGGAACATTATATTAGCCTGTTAATTCGCTCTGTTTTCATCGAAAACATGGCACTGGCCTTCTTCTTAGGTATGTGTACTTTCTTAGCGGTATCGAAGAAAGTGACTACCGCGATGGGCCTAGGGATTGCGGTAGTTGTAGTGTTAACTATCTCTGTTCCTGCTAACCAAGTTATTTACCAAGGGCTGTTAGCACCTGGCGCACTGGCTTGGGCTGGTGCACCTGAAGCTGACCTAAGCTTCTTGAAATTCATTACCTTTATCGGTGTGATTGCGGCTTTAGTTCAAATTCTGGAAATGGCACTGGATAAGTACTTTCCTCCTTTGTACAACGCGTTAGGTATCTTCTTACCTCTGATCACTGTGAACTGTGCGATTTTCGGTGCGGTATCATTCATGGTTGAGCGTGACTACAAGCTGGGCGAAAGTGTGGTGTTTGGTTTCGGCTCTGGAGTAGGTTGGGCATTAGCTATCGTATTGATGGCCGGTATCCGTGAGAAGCTGAAGTATGCCGATGTGCCGAATGGCCTGCGTGGTTTAGGTATTACCTTTATTACCGCTGGTTTAATGGCCTTAGGTTTCATGTCGTTTTCTGGTGTGTCTCTGTAAGAGACACCAAACGGCTTCTTGAATTGGACCTTCTAAGGATAAGTTAATGGATATTCTTGGTATTTTTAAATCTACTCCGCTCGAGGTTTACCTCGGTGTGAGTATGTTTACTGCTATCGTCCTCGTCTTAGTGTTAGTGATTTTATTCGCTAAATCTAAGCTAGTGTCTAGCGGTGACATCACGATCGGCATCAACGACGATCCTGAAAAAGCGATTACAACCGGTGCCGGTGGCAAGCTGTTAGGCGTGCTAGCGAACAGTGGTATCTTCGTATCGAGCGCCTGTGGTGGCGGTGGTTCTTGTGGCCAATGTCGCGTAGTGGTGAAGTCTGGCGGCGGTGATATTCTGCCAACAGAATTAGACCACATCAGCAAGGGTGACGCCCGTAAAGGTTGCCGTCTGTCTTGCCAGGTGAACGTTAAGAACGATATGGAAATCGAGCTTGACGAAGAAATCTTCGGTATTAAGAAGTGGGAATGTACTGTTATCTCTAACGATAACAAGGCGACCTTCATTAAAGAACTGAAGCTGCAAATTCCTGATGGTGAATCTGTTCCGTTCCGTGCGGGTGGTTACATCCAGATCGAAGCGCCTGCACACCATGTTAAATATGCTGATTTCGACGTACCTGCAAAATACCGTGGTGACTGGGAACACTTTGGCTTCTTCAAGTTAGAATCTAAAGTTGACGAAGAAACGATCCGTGCTTACTCAATGGCTAACTACCCAGAAGAGTTTGGCATCATCATGTTGAACGTGCGTATCGCAACGCCACCTCCACGTAACCTGAGCTTACCATGCGGTAAGATGTCATCTTACATTTGGAGCCTGAAGGCTGGCGATAAAGTCACGATTTCTGGCCCATTCGGTGAATTCTTCGCGAAAGATACCGATGCAGAAATGGTGTTTATCGGTGGTGGTGCGGGTATGGCCCCAATGCGTTCACACATTTTCGATCAACTGAAGCGTCTGAAGTCTAAGCGTAAGATGAGCTTCTGGTACGGTGCACGTTCTAAGCGTGAAATGTTCTACGTGGAAGACTTTGACGGCCTAGCGGCTGAAAACGACAACTTCGTATGGCATGTGGCCCTGTCTGATCCTCAACCAGAGGACAACTGGGATGGTTACACAGGTTTCATCCATAACGTACTGTATGAAAACTACCTGAAAGACCATGAAGCGCCAGAAGATTGTGAGTTCTACATGTGTGGACCTCCAATGATGAACGCGGCCGTGATCGGTATGTTGAAAAATCTTGGTGTCGAAGACGAAAACATCCTGTTGGATGACTTCGGCGGCTAATGTGAATTAGCCCAAGGTGAGAAGAGTTGCAGATGTGGAGTAGAGCTCTCATCTGCAACTTTTGCATTAAAGGGCATCCAAAAGAGTTGTTAGTCACTATGTTTAAAACCCTAGCGTTAAAAACCCCCGTGTTAAAAACCTCAGTGTTAAAGCATTCAGTGAGCTGGCTGGTCCTTGTAGGTCTAGCCTTTTTTATTTCAGCCTGTAGCAAACAGGATGAGGTTATCTCCCTCGCGGGCAGCACAATGGGCACGACCTACCACATTAAAGTGGTTCCCAATGAGCAAATGCCGACGGCCCAGTTACTGCAGGCCGAAATTGACTTAGCCTTAGAGCTGGTCAATAACCAGATGTCGACCTATCGACCCAATTCAGAATTGTCTCGTTTCAACCAGTTACCGCTCGAGCAGAGTGTAGAAGTCTCTCCTGATACCATCAAAGTGGTTAAAGAAGGCATGCGTTTGTATAACGTGACAGACAAAGCCTTAGACATTACCTTAGGGCCGCTGGTGAACCTATGGGGATTTGGTCCCGATAAGCGCCCAACCAAAGTGCCGACTCAAGCAGATATCGATGCGGCTAAAGCCAAAACCGGTATCAGTGAGCTTTCTATCGAAGGTAATCGCTTAAGCAAACACAATGCGCATTTATATGTGGACCTGTCTTCAATCGCCAAAGGTTTTGGCGTGGATAAAGTGGCCTCGATTTTAGATAAGTACCATGCAAGTGGCTACTTAGTCGAAATTGGCGGCGAGCTGAGCATTAAAGGTACTAAAGGCGATGGCAGTTCGTGGCGCGTCGCGATAGAGAAACCGACCGACGATGGCATGGCGGTGCAACAGGTGATTGAGCCTGGCACTATGGCGATGGCAACGTCGGGGGATTATCGTAATTATTATGAGGAAGAAGGTCAGCGCTTTACTCATATAATTGATCCACGTACCGGTTTGCCTATTAATCATAAGCTAGCATCTGTGACCGTTTTGCATAAGAAATGTATGACGGCCGATGGTTTTGCGACGGCGATGATGGTTTTAGGCACAGAAGCGTCATTGGAGCTTGCCAAGAAAGAACACTTGGCGATAATGCTAATAGAAAAGCAAGGCGAAGGATTTAAAGTCTACTACAGTGACGCCTTCAAGCCTTTCCTTAAGTAGTTGGAGTTAACATGAGCACTTTTATCGCGGCATTTGTGATTTTATTACTGTTCTTTTTGCTTATGTCGATAGGTTATCTCATCAAGCGCAAAGCCGTTGAAGGAAGCTGTGGCGGTTTAGGTGTATTAGGGATTGAAAAAGCCTGCGATTGTGATGATCCCTGCGACAAGCGTAAGCGTCGTATGGCCGCAGAAGAAGCGCGCCGTGAGAAGTTAACGAAAGACAGGATCATTTAATTATCCGCTTCAACTGAAATAGCCTCCTCTGGAGGCTATTTTTTTGCCTCGATTTTAGCATTGGCAAAATTAATCCTTGATATATGAGGAGGATAGCGGGCTAATCTAAGCGATAATGAGAATGCTTTTTATCTTTAAGTTTGTGAAAAATAAAGAAAATTTGAGTTGGCTTGAAAACTGTACTAGGCTAGAAGCTTGATTTAGATCAATCTTTCACTCATATCAAGGATAGTTACTTATGAAAGGTCATCCTAAAGTGGTGGGACAACTCAATCGGGTACTTACCTGTGAGTTAACGGCCATTAATCAATATTTTCTCCACGCCAGAATGTTCAAACATTGGGGCCTCGAGAAGCTAAATCACGTCGAATACAAGAAATCCATCCAAGATATGAAGCACGCCGATAAGATTATCGAGCGGGTATTATTTTTAGAGGGATTACCGAATCTGCAACAGCTCGAAAAACTGCGTATTGGCGAGCACACTCAAGAGATGCTCGATTGCGATTTAGCCATGGTGCAGGAACAACTCACTCTGTTACGGGATGCCATTAACCTCTGCGAAGCGGAGCAGGATTATGTGAGTCGCGATCTGCTTGAAGATATTCTTGAAGATGAAGAAGAGCACTTAGATTGGCTCGAGTCACAACAGGAGCTGATTAGCTTAACCGGCATTCAAAACTATCTTCAATCGCAAATTAGTGAGTCATAGGAGCAGAATATGAAAGGTGATAAAGAAGTCATCGACGCGTTGAATCGACTCCTAACGGGAGAGTTATCGGCGATGGATCAGTATTTTGTGCATGCCCATATGTACGAAGACTGGGGCCTGAATGAACTCTATGAACGTATTGCCCATGAGTCAGATGATGAAAAGCACCATGCGGCCAAGCTGGTACAACGTATTTTATTCCTCGAAGGCGTGCCGAATGTGGCCGCGCGGGAAGCGCTCAATATCGGCGCAAACGTCGAAGAGATGCTGCGTAACGATTTGGCCTATGAGTACAAGGTGGCCGATGATTTGCGTAAGGTGATTGCCCTGTGTGAATCGAAGAAAGATTACCAAACCCGTGAGATCTTAGAAGTCTTACTCGACGATACCGAATCTGACCATATGTATTGGTTAGAAAAACAACTCGGTTTGATTGACCGTATCGGTTTAGCGAATTACCTGCAAACTAAGATGTAATACCGCCCAGTTGCGCGGCTCAAGCACCAAGGCTAGTCACGAAATGACTGGCCTTTGTTTTTTTATTTCGAGTATTTAGTCTAACACTCTGTAAAATATTGCTTATGCAATCTGATGTTCTGAGTGTTATTCAATCTTTAGTGATTCCTGTTATTGGGTTAATGTCTATTTTTTACAAATACTTGTTTACGTTTTTTCTCACATTTTCATCTGTTGTTGACTGGTAAAAATTGTTACCGTGTGAAACTGTTTTTGCGTGATTTTTTGTTAAGTGGTTGGTCAGCCAGACGGGAAGATGAATGAGATATATAAAACGTTCTCTAAGTTTGCAGTTAGTGGTCACTATCGTCGGTGCCCTTGCTGTACTTCTTACTTTAGTTGCCGCTTTGCTCGTGAATAAAGAAAGTAATAACACACGTAAGCAAGTGGATGCGGACATTTCGGCGCTCGTTGCCTTAAAGGCCAATGAGATTGGTGGTTATTTTGTGGCTAAGGGGCAAGTGATCCACTCGGTCTTTGCCGAGCCTGGGCTTATCAACTGGTTTAGCCAATACCATGCCCGTGGCAGTAATCTAGCCAATGACCAGCAGTACCAAGATATTATTCGTTATTTCCGCTCGTTTTCCGACCGTGATACCGATGTGAAGTCAGTGTTCTTCGGCTCGGCAAATACCTTCGAATATTTCGACCTTAATGGCCGTTTCGATGGCGATCCAAACTATTACACCAATAAACGTCCTTGGTGGCAGGAAGCTATTGATCAGCGCGGCCTATTTGTGGGCGATCCTGCGGTCGATGCGAACGATGGCTCGATTTCGGCCACAGTTAAAACCCCTGTCTACGGTGCCAATGGCGAGCTCATCGGGATTGGTGGTATGGATATTCTCATCGATACCATTGGTAAAACCCTGTTAGCGCCAATCAAATACCGTAACTATGGTCAAGCCTTCCTGATGACGGATGAAGGTAAGCTGGTGTATTTCCCCGGATTCTCGGATAAGTTCCCGCCGGGCTCACTTGCGAATCAAATCGATAGCCAGTTTAAGGACACCTCAGGCTTTACCGCCTTAAGACAGCAAATGCAGCGCGAAGCGCAGGGCTTTGCCGAAGTCACCTTTAACGGTGTGCCACAGCGGGTAACCTTTGTGTCTGTGGGCGGTGATTATCCTAAGCAAAAATGGCACTTAGCCTTTATGTTGCCCCATGAGGTGATTGAAGCGCCTGTAACCGAAGCCTTTTGGAATGCCTGTTTTGTGGCCTTGGGGATTATGCTCTTAGTCGGCATCACAGTATGGTTGATGTTATTGCCCTTTAGACGCCAGCTCAGCAAGTTACTCGATGCGATGGAAGACATTGCCGAGGGGGACAGTGACTTATCCCAACGCATTCTAATGGAACGGGAAGATGAGTTAGGCAAGCTGGGCGATGCCTTCAATCGCTTTGCCGAAAAGGTGCAGCAGATGCTGTTGCATACTCGCAATTTAACCCAAGAGGTTGGAACAGGGGTGATGGATGCACGCCAAGTTTGTGATTTAGCGGTCTCTTCGGTGTCATCGCAGAAACAACAAATCGATTCTGTGGCCACGGCCGCCACCCAAATGGCACAGACGAGCCAAGAAATGGCGATAAGCGCTCAACGGGCGAATGATTTTGCCGAAAAGGCGCAGACTCAGGCCCATGACGGTACCCAAATCGTATCCCGCGCGACCGAAGGCATGAAGGCATTATCGGTTCAAGTGATTGAGGCGGCCAAAGTCATCAAGGAGTTACGTAGCAGCTCTGAGCAAATAGGCGAAGTGTTAAGCGTGATCCGCAACATTGCCGACCAAACCAACTTGCTGGCGCTCAATGCTGCCATCGAGGCGGCGCGGGCGGGTGAGCAAGGTCGAGGTTTTGCTGTGGTGGCCGATGAAGTGCGAACTCTCGCATCCCGCACCCAAGATTCTACCGCCAACATTCAAGGCATTATCCAAACCCTGCAGCAGAGCGCGCTACAAGCCGAGCAGGTGATGGAGTCTGGGGTTGAGCAGGCAAGAGTCGGGCAAGACCTGACCACGCAAGTGGAGCAAGCCTTAAGTGATATCGCCAGTGCGATTGTGTCGATTCAGCAGCAAACGGTGGAAATTACCGTTGCGATTGGCCAGCAGGCCGTTGTGGCTGAAGAGGTGGCACAAAACGTCGTTAGCGTGCGTGGTCTATCCGATCAGTCTTTGCTCTCAAGCCAAGATTTATCCCAAAGTTTGCAGGGGTTTGAGCAAGCTACTCACGAACTGACCCGCAACATTGGCCAATTTAAGATTTAATTCAAATAGTTGTAAATCAAGGGAGCCTTAGGGCTCCCTTTGTTTTTTGGGCGCTTACAATCCAAGCGCAAACAGCACCGTTGCAAATTGATAAGTGACACTTGATTACTGTTTTTATATACAGTATTTTGAGTGTCGGAGGAATGCAAGGTGCGAAAAATCATTCATATCGATATGGATTGCTATTTTGCTGCGGTGGAAATGCGGGATTTTCCCGAATACCGCGGTAAGCCTTTGGCCGTCGGCGGCAGTCGGGTGCAGCGTGGCGTCATCAGCACTTGTAATTATGAGGCGCGCAAATTTGGTGTGCGTTCTGCCATGGCGACGGGCTACGCATTGAAATTGTGTCCCGATCTTATCCTCGTTCCCGGTCGTATGCAGGTTTACAAAGAGGTCTCACAGCAAATTCGCGCCATTTTCTGCCGCTACACAGAGTTAATCGAACCGCTTTCCCTCGATGAAGCCTATTTAGATGTCAGCGATTGTAAGCTGTTTAAGGGCTCTGCCACTTTAATCGCCGAGGCAATTCGCCGGGATATTTTGGCCGAAACTGGGCTGACGGCATCGGCTGGCGTGGCGCCGATTAAATTTCTCGCTAAGGTCGCCTCTGATTTAAATAAACCCAACGGGCAATGTGTTATTCCACCCGATGAGGTTGCCGAGTTCGTTAAAAGCTTATCCCTGCGGAAAATTCCCGGAGTAGGTAAGGTGACCGCTGAAAAACTGTCTTCACTAGGCTTAAATACCTGCGCCGATGTGCAGGCTTATCCTAAGCAAGAGTTGATTGCTCGTTTTGGTAAGTTTGGCACAGTGTTAGTCGAGCGGGCCCATGGCATCGATGAACGTGGAATTTCGGTTAGCCGCGAGCGCAAATCTGTGGGGGTTGAGACCACACTCGCTCAGGATATTTACACGCTTGAGCAGTGTCAGCAGGTGATGCCGGGATTAATTCAAGAGCTGTCCAGCCGTTTAGGGCGAAGCGCTAAGGGGAGGCAAATCCATAAGCAGGTGGTCAAACTTAAATTTAATGATTTTAAACAGACCACCATCGAGCATCGCAGTGACGAGGTCTCCGTGGTGATGTTCTATGAGCTACTGAGCCAAGCAATGGCTAGGCAAGAGGGCCGTGGAATTCGGTTACTCGGGGTTTCTGTTGGACTCGCCGAGAGTAAAGACACGCTTTCGCCGCTCATGGTACGCGAAACGAAGCAGTTGGATTTTGTGTTTTAGTGTCAATCTAATCAGAGCGGATCTGGCTCCGCGCCAATCTAACCTAGTTTAGTTTAGATAACGCGATAATCAGCCTTACGCAGTGCGCAAATAGAAGCCACAAAAAGGCCGCATTGGTAAACCCTCTGCGGCCTTTGTTATTTAAGTCTGCTTAGCGACTATTCAGCTGGAGTGATTATTCACCTTTAGCGGGAATGCGTTCTAGCACAGCAAGGAGCAGATCCCAGTATTGACCAACTGTGGTGATATTGACCATTTCATCCGGGCCATGTGGGTAGCGGATAGTAGGGCCAATCGACACCATGTCCATTTCTGGATAAGGCTTCTTGAACAGACCACATTCAAGACCCGCGTGGATCACCATGATAACAGGTTCTTTATGGTAGATAGACTCGTAGGTCTCACGCACAATCGCCATTACGGGTGAGCTGTTATCAGGCTTCCAACCTGGGTAAGCGCCACTGAATTCAATTTCAGCGCCAGCGAGGTTGGTCAGTGCATTGAGCATGCCTTCAACCTGAGTGCGGCCCGAATCGATGAGCGAGCGAATTAAGCACAGAATGCTAACTTCTTCATCATTAGTGCTGATCACGCCTACGTTGAGTGAGGTTTCGGTCACGCCCGCGACTTCATCGCTCATACGCATCACGCCATTAGGGCATACATGCAGCAGGTCGATAAGCGTGTTTTGGCTGTTTTCACTCATCACACGTTTTGGCGTTGGGATTTCGCTCAACACTAAACGCATGTCTGGGTCGGCAATGGCCAGCTCAGCGCGGACTAAGGCTTCAAAAGCACGCACTTTTTCATTCAGTGCATCGACATTTTCAGCGGGTAACATAAAGCTGATATTGGCTTCGCGTGGGATGGCATTACGCAGTGAACCACCGGTAAATTGGGTTAATTCCAACGCTAATTCATCAGCATTTTCAAACAGGAAGCGTGCCAGAAGCTTATTGGCATTACCGCGACCTAAATGGATGTTCACCCCTGAGTGACCGCCTTTTAAGCCCGATAAATGTAGGCTAAATGATGCGTAACTTTGCTCCGACGCTTGCCATACCATAGGCAGAGTGATCTGGGCATCGACGCCGCCAGCGCAGCCCATGTAGATTTCACCTTCTTGCTCTGAGTCGGTATTGATCAGGATTTCAGCATCCAGCATACCCGCTTGCAGGCCGAAGGCGCCTGTCATGCCCGCTTCTTCATCAATTGTAAGCAGCACTTCCAGTGGGCCGTGTTTGATGTCGTCGCTACCTAAAATCGCTAAGGCCGACGCCATGCCAATACCATTGTCGGCGCCTAAGGTCGTGCCTTTGGCTTTTACCCAGTCACCGTCAACATGGGCTTCGATAGGATCTTTGGTAAAGTCATGCACTTTGTCGGCATTCTTTTGCGGCACCATATCGATGTGAGCTTGGATCACGACGATTTTGCGATCTTCCATTCCCGCGGTTGCGGGTTTGCGAATGATTAAATTGCCGACCGCATCTTCCACGACATCGAGTTGTTTACTCTTAGCCCAGGCTTGGATGTGTTGGCTGAGTGCTTGTTCATGTTTGGAAGGGTGGGGAATTGCACAGATTTGTTCGAACCATTGCCATAAAGGCTGTGGGTATAACTGACTTAACGCTGTCACAGGAGGTCCCTCATCAGGTCTTGTGGGTATAGGGCAAATTTGGCTTGATCCTACCACATTCTGCTCGGCCGATTAATCTTCTCGATAAGCCTCTGTGTGCTTGTGGCAGCGAAAGTTGCCAGCCTCAGTCTTTTCGATGGGGACAAAGGGATTTTTTGATTGGTAATTAAGCGTTATAGCGGGAATAATGCAGGCACAATAATGAAAAAGGATGGGTCATGTTTCAAGTTAACTTTGTTGATGTACAAGCAGAAAATGCCATTTTTGATGGCGAAGGTTGGGATGCGGTTGTGGTGGTCACTCCGGATCTCGTTTCTATCGGAATTGATGAGATCAGTTTATTGGCCGAGCATGGCGCTAAGGTCGATAAGCGTGTCGGTAAGAGCCCGACGTTACTGTTTGCCCCCGGTTTAGCCGGTGGCCGTTTAATCATAGCGCCCGTCACTCAAGTGGCTGATGATTATGCCGATGTGCGTATTTATGGCGATGCGGCAAGAGCCGCGATTGCCATCGCTAAAGACGCGGGGGCTAAGCGCCCCCTACTGTATGTGGTGCCTTCTGCCACGCCTAAGTTTGGTTTTGCGAGTGAAGTTGCGGCGCTCGCCTGCGGCCAAGAATTATGGCAAACCTTAGAATTGCGCGAGGCAACGGGCTTAACGCCAGCCTTTGAAGCCATAGGGTTGTTGTCTTTATCATCTGAAAAGAGCCACTTGCTCAACGCATTAGAAGCTGGCCGTGTATTGGCTCGGGATTTATGTGGCACTGAACCTGAGCGCATGTCGGCTAAGGCTTTTGCCGAATATTGTTTGCAAGCCTTTAAAGGCAGCGTGATTAAAACCGCAGTGGTGGAAGATAGGGATATTCTCGAGCGAGATTATCCGCTGTTAAGTGCGGTGGCGCGTTCTTCCTTTGCCGTTGGCCGGCATCAACCGCGGGTGGTGAAACTCGAATATCAGCCCGAAGGTGAGATTACTCGTACCTTCTTATTTGCTGGTAAAGGTGTGGTCTACGATACGGGCGGTGCCGATCTGAAAGTCGGCGGCGCAATGGCCGGCATGAGCCGCGATAAAGGCGGCGCCTCTGCCGTGGCGGGGTTATTTAAAACCTTGTCTATGCTCAAGCCTAAAGGGATCCGAGTGATCGCCGAACTGGGCTTAGTGCGTAATAGCATTGGCAGCGAAGCCTTTGTCACCGATGAAATTATCACTAGCCATGCGGGCGTGCGGGTACGCATTGGTAATACGGATGCGGAAGGGCGCTTAGTCTTGGCAGACCTGTTAAGTCATCTGCGCATTAAAGCGGTCTCGGCGGTGCAACCAGAGCTGTTTTCGGTCGCGACGCTGACGGGTCACGTGGTGCGTTGTTACGGGTCGTATCCTGCTGCGGTTGAAAATGCGGTCGCCAGTGGCGCCCAGTGTGCGCAGACACTCGCGTTACAGGCGAGCCAATGGGGCGAACCCTTTGAGGTTTCTACATTACGTCGCGATGACTTTGCCAAGATCCGCGAAGTGTCGGGGGCGGCCGATATTTTATCTTCTAACAATGCGCCATCTTCGGTGACGGCCCGTGGGCATCAATATCCTGCGGCGTTTCTGCTCAAGGCTTCGGGATTGTTTGATCACGGTATTAACGCCGCAATTCCTTTAGCTTACACACACTTAGATATCGCAGGCAGTGCCACTGAGGGCGATCCGCTCTATGGTAAACCCACTGCGAGTCCCTTAGTCGGTCTGTATCAATATCTGATCAATCGTTAACAATTTAACGTAATAAATAGAAATAATTCTGTAATATCTTACTTATTAGGTGGTTACAGGGTTATTTCTGTTTTTATGTGACGCAGGTCGCCAAGATTTTTGATGGTTTTACGTAATAAAATTACGTTAAAAAGCCTTAATTAAAAAAAATACAAATAAAGCTTGTAATAAAACTACGAAACCATATAATAGTTTTCGTGGACAGGGCAATACGCCCATCCCCTCTAGTCTATCCAGGATGGATATCCTTCTCCAAGGACCCGAGTGACAAGTCGTCTCAACGGATTTGAGAATCTCTAGTTCCAAGGAACCGAGCCAAGCTTTACTAGAGTACTTAATCTCAACTTTACTTAGGAGTAATTGACTATGTCTTATACAGGCAAGAATCACTTTGTTTGGCAAAACACTTGGATTAACTCAGATGTTTTGCGTGGCGGTTTATTCGCTATGAGCTTTAAGGGCTAACTATCCCTTTAAACCTAGTTTCCATCATCCATCAACCTTTGTATCGCCTTTTTGGCGTGTTTAGACTCAAGTAGCATATCGGTGTTTTTGCATGGGTATGCCAGGTTTTTCCGCTAGCGCGGTAATGTACTTCCCCGAAAGGGACGCTTGAAATATGTCTTGCCTGCTCATTGAGCAGGCTTTTTTTTACCTGTTTTTCAGCTTAGATAACTGATTTCGCTCATATCCTAGTATCTCGTCAAAAAATTTTTGCCTAATGGCAAAAAATGTCCTGTGTTGATGAGTTTCTTTAATTATTTGTTTTTAAAGCGTAAAACTTTTTTGTGAGCGCGGCTTTTATTTGATACGACTTAAGAATGACAAATTTGTTATATTTATCACATAAAATACAAATGCAAATCGTTCTCAATGGTGTTACCGTATGCGCACCTTAACAAAACTTGCTGAACGACTATGCGTTTTAATCTACTTCCTCTTGCGGCTGCGGTAACACTAGCATTGAATCCTTTGGCGTTGATGGCCGAAGAACAAACCTCTTCTAAAACAGAGACACAAGATCAAAATATCGAAAAAATCACCGTGATGGGTAAATACACTGTGAGTCGAAATATTGATACAGCGACAGGTCTCGGACTCACATTACGGGAAACGCCACAGTCGGTCAGCATCATGACGGCGGATCGGATTGAAGATCAGGCGTTAAATACTGTGGTCGACGTGGTGAATAACACTGTGGGCCTGTCTTCTTCAAAAACCGATAACGTGCGTAACGGTTTTTCGGCCCGCGGTTTTACCGTACAAAACTATCAAATTGATGGCGTGCCTTTATCTTGGAGTTTAGGCGGCGATGCTGGCGAAACGGTATCGGATGTGTCTATCTACGAGCGTGTTGAAGTTGTGCGTGGTGCTACCGGTTTATTAACGGGTGCAGGCGATCCTTCTGCCTCGATTAACTTAGTGCGTAAGCATGCCGACAGCTCAGATCTTAAAGGTTATGTGGATGTCGCAACGGGAAGTTGGGATAAAAAACAAGTCACTGCGGATGTGTCCAATGGTTTGAATGAAGACGGCAGTGTCCGTGGCCGTTTAGTCGCTAAGTATGTGAATAGCGATTCTTACCAAAATCTGTATCAAGACCGTAAAACCATTCTCTATGGTGTGGTTGATAGCGATATCACCGCCAACACTTTACTGCGTGTCGGTGCTAGCTATAACCACAACGATCCAAAAGGCGCGATGTGGGGCGCGTTGCCCGCCGTCTTTAGCGATGGCTCAGCCACAGATTGGGATACTTCGGCCACCACAGCCGCCGATTGGAGCCGCTGGGAAACCAAGAATATCAACTACTTTGCTAACCTAAATCATTACTTCAGCAATGGTTGGCAACTGGTGGCTAACTACAACCGCATGGAATATGAAACCACAACTAAGATGATCTACATGTCGGGTTTACTCGATAAAGACACGGGTGCTGGGCTCAGTGGTCAGCGTTATCACAGCCATGGTGAAAGTAACTCGAATAACTTTGATGTGCAGCTTAAGGGCGACTATGACCTCTTTGGTCAAACCCATGAGTTTGTGACGGGCGCCTTATATAGTAAGCAAAAATCCTACGCCGATACTTATGAGCCTATCCGTGACGATATGACGGGTTGGGACTCACAAGTGGTCGATAACTTCTACGAATGGCAACAAAATCAGTTTGCTGAGCCTGAATGGTCGACCAATGCGAACCGTCAGCTCAATATGGATACCGAGCAAAAAGGCTTTTATGCGGCGACTCGCCTGACCATCACCGATGATTTCAAACTGATTGCCGGTGGGCGTATCTCAAGCTGGAACCGTGAAGGCGTGAGCTATGGTACCGATACTAACTTTGGCGATGATGGTGTGTTTGTGCCCTATGTTGGTGCCTTATACGATATCAATGAAGAGCACCGTATTTACGCCAGCTATACCGGGATTTTTAATCCGCAGAATAAACAGGATGCGAGTGGCGATTATCTTGACCCATTAGAGGGGAAAGCATATGAGATTGGTTTAAAAAGTGCGTATTTAGATGACCGTCTGCATACATCGCTAGCATTGTTTAAAATCGAGCAGGATAACTTTGGTAAACAAGATCCGGACTTTGTACCGACTGAAGAGCAAATCGCCAACGGCCAAACGACCGCATACTATGCTATCCAAGGTACGGAAAGTAAGGGCTTCGAGTTAGAAGTTGTTGGGGAGTTTATCGACGGTTGGAATATTTCAGCAGGCTATTCACAATTTAAAGCCGAAGATGCTGAAGGAAATAAGCTGGATACAACCAGTCCACGTAAGCAATTTAAACTCTTTACTACCTATCAATTTGTGGATTTATTACCAGAGTTAACCATTGGTGGTGGAGTGAATTGGCAAAGCGACAGTTATTCTACAGGTGGCAATGTCACTATCACGCAGGATGCCTATTCTTTGGTGAATCTGATGGCGCGCTACGATCTGGCTGAAAATATGGATCTGCAGGTTAACGTAGAGAATTTACTGGATGAGAAATATTACGCCTATATGTCAACCTCTAGTTATTTGCCAGAAGCTTATAGCGTATATCACTACGGTGCGCCACGTAACTTTACCGTTAGCTTTAACTATCGCTTCTAAGCATTTTCCCCGTTGAACTCAAAAAGCCGGTGCACTTAAGGGCACCGGCTTTTTGCTATCGACTTCACTACGATTTTTGGCGTAGATGCGACCGAGTATGCCAGCATGGGATAAGCATTGTGCTGTTTTGTGATTATTTCGCTTTAAAAACAATGTGCTATTCATCCTGAACGACGTTTGAATTTTCCCGGTATTAAGATTGGCTTGCTAACCCCTATTTAGCGTGAGCTTTAATGTAAATTAAGCTCGGTGGTTTTTTGTTCTGTTTAGCGATTTCTATCAAGAAAATCTCCATCAATTTTCTGGCCTGACCAGCACAAACTCCCTATAATCCCCAGCGAAAAACACGACTACATAGTGTTTACATTTTTGACCCTACCTACTTTAAAAGAAAAGGAACCCAGTTCCATGTTAGAAAAGCTGTTCAAACTGAAACAAAATCAAACGAGCCTCAAGCAGGAAGCGATAGCAGGTTTGACAACATTTATGACTATGGCCTACATCATTTTTGTGAATCCAATGATGTTAGCCGATGCGGGTATGGATCATGGCGCCGTGTTTGTGGCCACCTGTTTAGCGGCGGCGGTGGGTTGTATTGTGATGGGTGTCATGGCGAACTATCCCATTGCACTGGCTCCAGGTATGGGACTCAATGCCTTTTTTACCTACACAGTCGTGGGTGAAATGGGCTATAGCTGGGAAACGGCACTCGGCGCAGTTTTCCTGTCGGGAATTTGCTTTTTAATTCTGTCTCTAGTGCGTATTCGCGAGTGGATTGTGAACAGTATTCCTATGTCGCTGCGTATCGGTATTGCCGCGGGTATTGGTTTATTCCTCGCGCTGATCGGTCTTAAGAGTGCTGGCATTGTGGTAGCAAGCCCTGCAACCTTAGTGACCATGGGCGATATTACCGCCTTCCCTGCGGTAATGGCCGTGTTAGGTTTCTTCCTGATCATCGCCATGGTGCAACGTGGCATGAAATCGGCAGTGATTTTAAGCATCCTTATCATCACAGGACTGGGATTAATCTTCGGTGATGTGCATTACAACGGTATCGTCTCTATGCCGCCTTCAGTCGCACCGACCTTTATGGCGATGGATTTATCCCAAGTATTTGAAGTGACAATGCTGTCTGTGGTATTTGCCTTCTTATTTGTGGATCTCTTTGATACCTCTGGCACCTTAGTTGCGGTGGCGCAGCGTGGTGGTTTCCTCGATGAGAAAGGCCGTTTACCTCGCTTAAACCGTGCTTTAACCGCTGACAGTTTAGCCACGATTGCGGGCGCAGCCTTAGGCACGTCAACTACCACCAGTTATATCGAAAGTACCGCAGGGGTGAGCGCGGGCGGTCGTACTGGCTTAACCGCTGTCGTGGTTGGTTTACTGTTTATCTTGGCCTTATTTCTATCACCATTAGCAGGGATGATCCCTGCCTATGCCACGGCTGGTACGCTGTTCTATGTGGCGATTCTGATGATGTCCGGACTGGTTCACGTCGAATGGGAAGATTTAACAGAAGCAGCGCCAGTAGTTGTGGTCTGTATCCTAATGCCGCTTACCTTCTCTATCGCGACAGGGATTGCGCTGGGGATTATTTCCTATGCCGCCATCAAACTGTTAACAGGCCGTTTTAGCGATTTAAATATCGGGGTGATTGTGCTCGCGGCGATGTTTATTGCGAAATTTATTTACGGCTGATACTTAGCCAGTCGCCAATTAGACGGTTTTTTTGAGGGTCATCTAATCGATGGCCCTTTTTTATGCGCGATCCCAAGCAGAATTGAAAATTTCTACCAACATCCGGCCCACTAACTACCAATTGCTCTGCGGATTAGGTATAAGGATTATCCGGTTATTTTCTACATATGAATAATGAATTTAAGTGAGATTGCGTATCGCCGCGTGGTAGTGAAGTTAGGGACGAGTGTGCTGACGTCTGGCAGTAAACAGCTAGATAAAGCCCATATGGTTGAGCTTGCTCGTCAAATGGCAGCACTGATGAGATCAGGGGTCGAAGTCGTATTATGCACTTCTGGCGCAATTGCCGCCGGACGCGAACATCTCCAATACCCGGAATTGCCCGACACTATGGCCAATAAACAGTTATTAGCCGCTGTCGGGCAGAGTCAGCTTATTCTCGCTTGGGCACAACTCTTTAGCATCTATGGTTTGCATGTGGGGCAATTGCTGCTGACCCGTGCTGACCTACACGATAGAGAGCGATATTTGAATGCCCGCGATACGCTTAATGCCTTGCTGGCAAACAATATTATCCCAATCATCAACGAAAACGATGCCGTTGCTACTAATGAGATCAAAGTGGGCGACAACGACAACTTGTCGGCGCGTGCGGCACTGCTGTGTGATGCCGACCTGTTGATTTTGTTGACGGATCAAAAGGGCTTATTCGATGCCGATCCGCGCACTAACCCTAATGCTAAGCTGATTTCGCAGGTCGAGAAAATTGACGACAGTCTGCGCCTGTTAGCGGGTGGTTCGGTTTCTGGCTTAGGTACGGGCGGAATGTCGACTAAGCTAGAAGCTGCGGATATTGCTCGCCGCGCGGGTATTGAAGTGGTGATTGCCTCGGGTCATCACCCCGATGTGATTAAAAAGGTTGTCGGCAAAGAATCTGTCGGCACGCATTTTAGTGCCATCGAAAATCCGTTAGAGAGCCGCAAACAGTGGATTTTAGCGGGACCTGCCGCCCAAGGTTCACTGGTGCTCGATGCGGGCGCGGTGAAAGCCGTGACCGAAAAAGGTCGCAGCTTGCTCTCTAAGGGGATTATTGGCGTTAAAGGGGAATTTGAACGTGGTGCAACCCTGCAATTGGTTGACCAAAAAGGCAAAATCATTGCCAGAGGCATCACCCGCTACTGTGGTGAGGCCTTAGGGTTAATTGCGGGTAAACATTCCGACGAAATCGAGTCAGTGCTCGGTTACGATTATGGTGACGCAATAGTGCACCGCAACGACATGGTCGTCTTATAAGCGAGGTCTGTTTTGAGTCAAACTAATCAAGCGCAATATTTACAACAACTGGGCAGTCAGGCTAAGCAAGCCAGCTATGCCTTGGCCAATCTAAGCGCCGTACAGAAAGCGGATTTACTCGAGGCGATTGCCGAGGCCCTGACGCAGAACACTCAGGCGATTCTTGCGGCTAACGCCAAAGATGTTGCCGCTGCTAAGGCTGAAGGCTTGAATGATGCGATGATCGATAGATTGTTGCTTAACGAGTCGCGTCTGGCGGGGATTATCGGTGATATCGGCGATGTGGTGCGTCTTGCCGATCCCGTTGGCGAAGAGTTTGGCAGCCGCGTGTTGGACAATGGGTTAAGGCTCACGCGCCGCCGCGTACCGCTGGGGGTAATTGGGGTTATTTATGAGGCGCGGCCGAATGTGACGGTCGATATTGCGGTATTGGCACTGAAAACCGGTAACGCAGTGATTTTGCGCGGCGGAAAAGAGACGCTCGAATCTAACAAACTGATTAGTGAAGTGATCCGTGGCGCGATTGCGAGCCAAGGTCTGCCAGTCGATGCGGTGCAGCTGATTGATTCTCCCGATAGAGCCTTAGTCACAGGTCTACTCAAGCTCGACCAATATGTCGATATGATAGTCCCCCGTGGCGGACAAGCACTGCAGCGTCTTTGCGCCGAGCAAGCGACGATTCCGGTGATTTTAGGCGGCATAGGGATTTGCCATCTGTATGTCGATAAACATGCCGATCTTGAGCGCGCACTCGAGGTGATTGCTAACGCAAAAGTGCAGCGCCCCACGGTGTGTAATGCGTTAGACACCTTGCTGGTGGATACCGCGGTTGCCGAGCGCTTTGTGCCGCAAATTGCCGAGTACTTACACCGCTTAGGTGTGCGTTTTTCGGTGTGTGAACAAAGCTATGCGCTGCTCGATGGGCTGGGTTTTGATATTTCCCCAGCAACAGAGCAAAGCTTTGCGACCGAATGGCTGTCTTTGACCTTAGGCATTAAAGTGGTGAGCGATATAGATACAGCCATTGCCCATATCCGTACCTATTCCAGTGGGCACTCTGAGGCGATTCTCACCGATGATATCCACGTGGCAACGCATTTTATGAACGAAGTGAATTCGGCTGCTGTGTATGTGAATGCCAGTACCCGCTTTACCGATGGCGGCCAATTTGGCTTGGGTGCGGAGGTGGCCGTGAGCACACAAAAACTCCATGCCCGTGGTCCTATGGGGCTTGAGGCGCTGACCACCTATAAGTGGTTAGCATGGGGTGATTACACTAGCCGCGCTTAGTCCTTATCGTTTTATCAAATCGTTCCATTAAAAAAGCCGCAATAGCGGCTTTTTTTGTTGGCAAATATCTCGGTTAATGGATAAGCGGGGTGTAAGTGGCAATTAACCATAGGCACAGAAATGCTACCGACATCGCAGTGGTGAACTTACGAAAGGCTCTAATGTACTCCAAGGTATACAAAAAATACTTCTCCTGCACTCTGCGGGTGATCAGTACCGAGGGGAGTAAAAAAGTGCAATAGAGCATCACCACCATGGTTGTGAAACCATTTCCGAAAAAATGCTCATAGATAAACAGGGCAATACAAATGAGCATGGCGACCCAACCGATAGGGCTTATGCCATCTTCTTGATTCCATTGAGTTGATTTTTCCATCTGACTATCCTTAGTCGTCTGCGTACAGTTCAATTTATAGACGGATATGCTGCAGTTTTCAACTCTGTTGAGGATAAATGCTGTGACGCTCTCAGCATATTTTAGCAATATCTGATGTTTTGCCTTAAAGGGTTTTAATATCCGCAAATGATCCGCGGCATAATTTCGCTAAGTCATTCGCCGCAAGGCAGATTTCAAGGCCGCGGCGGCCGGCACTGACATAGATTTTATCGAATTGCTGAGCCGTCGCATCGATCAGCGTTGGCAGCTGTTTTTTCTGAGCTAGGGGGCTAATGCCGCCAACGAGGTAGCCAGAGGATTTTTGCGCTAAATCCGCATCGGCCATTTGCAGTTTCTTCAGGCCTAAACATTTAGCGACGGCTTTTAAATTGAGTTGATGATCAACTGGAACGAGCGCAACAGCAAGCGGCGGATGGGCTTTATCGGTCGCGACCAGTAAGGTTTTAAATACCTGCGCGGGGGCGAGCCCTAACACATTGGCGGCTTCTTCGCCGTAGGCGGCGCAGTGTGGGTCGTGACTGTATTCTAAGATTTCAAAGGGAATTTTGGCTTTCTTTGCCATTTGTACGGCTGGTGTCATGCTCTCGTCCTCGCGCCCCAATTAGGTGCAATAAAAGTCTAGGGGCAATAAAAGTCCGCCATAGTAGCCCTTTCTGCGGCGTTAAAATGTTAGCTCGGGCATAAATTATCTATGCCCGATATGCCTTACTCAGTCTGCAAGCTTGGCATTGAGCTTGGTTTTGCGCTCCAGATAGCGCGGGAATAACTGCTGCAACATCATGCCACTCAAAATAAAACCTAATCCGATATACGTTGCGGTGGCGATAGTCTCTTGCAGAATCCAGGCAATAAAGCCAATCGACATTACTGGCGATAAGAATACTAAGGTACTGATATTGGCCGTGCGAGTCGCGGTTTTAAGTGCCATTAACCACAGCACGAAGGTAATGCCCATCTCAAATAAGCCAACATACATCCCCGCCATCACGGCGCTCAAACTAAAGCTGGGTAGGGTATCGGTCAGCAGCAGTGTCACGGTAATAAAAGGTAAACCAATTAAAAAGCTCAATAGTAGGCTGACGACGGGGTCGCCTTGATCTTTAGTGTTCACAATCCAATATAGGCACCAGAGCAAAGTGCTGGTTAATGCAAGACCAATCCCGAGCGGACTGTCGAAGCGAAAACCGCTGACATCGCCGCCGGTGGCGATAATGAAGACCCCTGAGTAGGCGATCAGTGCCGCAATCATATCGCTCTTACGCAAATGTTGTTTCAAGAGCGGCGCAGCTAACAGCGGCAGCAATACCGCCCAAGTGTAATTGAGTGAGAGTGCCTGCTGGGCGGGTAACAGTGAATAGGCTTTAAACAGCACTACATAATACAGAAAAGGGTTTATCAGCCCGGTAACCAGATAAAACGCCGGGCGACGCAGGAGCTGCGCTTTAAGGAGTGGCAGTTTTTTCTGCCAAGCGAGAATAGCACCTAGGGCGATGATTGAGGTGAGTACCGCCACAAACACCAGCTGCAATGGGCTATAAAATCCGAGGGCAATCTTAAAGGCGGTTGCCACCGTCGACCAGAGGAATACCGCGGCCATGCCGTACACATATGCCAAATTTGAAGATTTCACACTATTACCCTATGCGCTTAAACATCACTCAATGTGCGCAGATTGAATAACAGCTATTGCTGATAAGCAAGCGGATTTTGCGGTTTTGAATATTTTATACAGTCGCGCACTTTGAAAAGATAAATCAGAAAAATTTTTTATCGGCCCTTGTAATTAAATTCCCTGTCCCAATATAGGTGTTAAGGCAGAGAAGGTGGCTAACAGTGGACTTGAAAAAAAACCGTCCGGCCCCATATCAAAACCAACTTATAAATTTAGTTAGACAGAAATTTTTCGGAGGACCTCATGGGTAAAATTATTGGTATCGACTTAGGCACAACAAACTCTTGTGTAGCTGTCCTCGATGGTGGCAAAGCACGCGTATTAGAGAATGCTGAAGGCGATCGCACAACCCCGTCTATCATCGCTTACACCGATGATGAGACCATCGTGGGTCAGCCAGCAAAACGCCAAGCTGTAACTAACCCAAATAACACATTCTTCGCGATTAAGCGTCTGATCGGTCGTCGCTTCAAAGACGACGAAGTTCAACGTGACGTGAACATCATGCCATTCAAAATCATTGCAGCCGACAACGGTGATGCGTGGGTTGAATCACGTGGCAACAAAATGGCTCCACCACAAGTTTCTGCTGAAATCTTGAAAAAGATGAAGAAAACTGCAGAAGACTTCTTAGGTGAAGAAGTGACAGAAGCGGTAATTACCGTTCCTGCATACTTTAACGATTCACAACGTCAAGCCACTAAAGATGCGGGCCGCATCGCGGGTCTTGAAGTTAAACGTATTATCAACGAACCAACGGCTGCCGCACTGGCCTACGGTATCGACAAGAAGCAAGGTGACAACATCGTTGCCGTGTACGACTTAGGTGGTGGTACATTCGATATCTCTATCATCGAAATCGACAGCAACGACGGCGACCAAACCTTCGAAGTATTAGCGACTAACGGTGACACTCACTTAGGTGGTGAAGACTTTGACAACCGTTTAATCAACTACTTAGCTGACGAATTCAAGAAAGAGCAAGGCTTAGATCTGCGTAAAGATCCATTAGCAATGCAACGTCTGAAAGAAGCGGCTGAAAAGGCGAAAATTGAGCTTTCAAGCACCAACCAAACTGAAGTGAACCTGCCATACATCACTGCCGATGCAACAGGTCCTAAGCACTTAGTGGTGAAAATCACCCGTGCTAAGTTAGAGTCACTGGTTGAAGACTTAATCATTCGTACCTTAGAGCCATTAAAAGTGGCACTGGCTGACGCTGACTTATCAGTATCAGACATTAACGAAGTGATTTTAGTGGGCGGTCAAACCCGTATGCCTAAGGTTCAAGAAGCGGTTTCTAACTTCTTCGGTAAAGAACCTCGTAAAGACGTAAACCCTGACGAAGCCGTAGCCGTAGGTGCCGCGATTCAAGCGGGCGTACTGTCAGGCGACGTGAAAGACGTTCTGCTGTTAGACGTAACACCACTGTCTCTGGGTATCGAAACCATGGGCAGCGTAATGACCAAGCTGATTGAGAAAAACACGACTATTCCGACTAAGGCACAGCAAGTGTTCTCAACAGCCGATGACAACCAAAGTGCAGTAACCATTCACGTACTGCAAGGTGAGCGTAAGCAAGCGAGCGCGAACAAGTCATTAGGTCAGTTCAACCTTGACGGTATTGAGCCAGCACCACGTGGCATGCCACAAATCGAAGTGATGTTCGATATCGACGCTGACGGTATTCTGCATGTTTCTGCCACCGACAAGAAAACCGGTAAGAAACAAAACATCACCATCAAAGCTTCTTCAGGCTTAAGCGAAGAAGAAGTGGCGCAAATGGTACGTGACGCTGAAGCACACGCTGAAGAAGACAAGAAGTTTGAAGAGTTAGTGCAATCTCGCAACCAAGCTGACGGCTTAGTTCACGCAACTAAGAAACAAGTTGAAGAAGCGGGCGATGCACTGCCAGCAGACGACAAAGCTAAGATTGAAGCGGCAATGAGCGCAGTTGAAGTTGCAACTAAAGGCAACGACAAAGAAGCCATTGAGAAAGCGACTCAAGAGCTGATTGAAGCGTCTGCTAAGCTGATGGAAATTGCTCAGGCTAAAGCTCAAACTCAAGGCGGCGCACAAGAAGGTGCTGCAAAACAGTCTAACGCGACTGCCGATGACGTTGTCGATGCTGAATTTGAAGAAGTGAAAGACGACAAGAAATAACATTTGCTCTCAATCAAATTGATTGATTTCAAATAGTTAATTTCTAGGCGGGCGTTACGGGGAAACCCTAACGCCCGTTCGTTCAACTTAAGCTGAGAAGCATGAGATTATGTCAAAGCGAGATTATTACGAAGTATTAGGCGTTGGTCGTGACGCCAGCGAACGTGAAATTAAAAAAGCCTACAAGCGTTTGGCGATGAAGTTTCACCCCGATCGCAACCCTGGCGACAAAGCTGCCGAGGCGAGCTTTAAAGAAGTTAAAGAAGCCTACGAAATCCTTACCGATGCCAACAAAAAAGCGGCCTATGACCAATTTGGTCATGCGGGTGTGGATCCGAATCGCGGCGGCGGTGGTGGCTACGGCGGCGCGGGAGATTTCGGCGATATTTTCGGTGATGTCTTTGGCGATATTTTCGGCGGTGGACGCCGTGGCGGTCAACGCCAAGCGGCCCGCGGCTCAGATTTACGTTACAACCTAGAGTTATCACTGGAAGAAGCCGTCAAAGGCCTCACCAAAGAACTGCGTATTCCAACCTTAGCCAGCTGTGATGTGTGTGACGGCAGCGGGGCGAAAAAAGGCTCTTCGGCGACCACCTGTGGCACCTGTCATGGTCAAGGCCAAGTGCAAATGCGCCAAGGTTTCTTCACCGTACAACAGCCATGTCCAACCTGTCATGGTCGCGGCAAGATCATTAAAGATCCTTGCTCTAAGTGCCATGGTGATGGCCGTGTCGAGAAGACCAAAACGCTGTCAGTTAAGATCCCAGCGGGTGTCGACACTGGCGACCGTATCCGCTTAGCGGGTGAAGGTGAAGCGGGCGAGTTTGGTGCGCCACCGGGCGATTTATACGTTCAGGTCACAGTACGTGAACATGCTATTTTCGTGCGTGATGGCAACAACCTCTACTGCGAAGTGCCAATTTCATTCAGCAAAGCGGCGCTCGGCGGCGAGATTGAAGTGCCAACACTGGACGGCAAAGTCAGCCTGAAGATCCCAGCCGAAACGCAAACGGGCCGTATGTTCCGTCTACGTGGTAAAGGGGTTAAATCGGTTCGCAGTCATGCCGTGGGCGACTTGCTCTGCAAAGTCGTGATGGAAACGCCTGTCAACCTAAACGAGCGTCAGAAGGAATTACTGCGTGAGTTTGAGGCAACATTAACTGGCGAATCAAAGAAGCACAGCCCAAAGGCTGAAGGCTTTTTCGATGGCGTGAAGAAGTTTTTCCAAGACCTGAATAGCTAATTAGGTTTGCTGGCGCCGCTGTTATGTTAGCTGCGCACTAGATAAATAAAGCCTCGCAGTGTTTAACACTAGCGGGGCTTTTTTATATCTCAAATCTAGTTTGAGATTTCGTTGGCTTTAAAGCAAAGTCAAAGTCGTGGGGCTTCACCCCACACCCGACCAAAAGGGGAAAAGCGCCTGTTCCCCTTTTGGATATCCCCCGGCGTCCCCAACGGAGTTGAAAGCCCCTTGTGCTCATTGCCAAATTTGCTATCGCTTCCGAAGGATGCGTCCCTGCACCTGCGAAAGCTAGCTCGCCATCCATGGCGAGACTCACGCAATTTGCCTATTCGCCCTGCGGCAACTCCGAGGGGATGGTATACACATCACATTTCGAGTAGACATTGACTACTCATAAAAGTTGACTGTATTCATCAATTGCTCACTAAAGTTAAATATCTCATCTAAGTTATTAATTGGATGCCTTGTTTCATTCTTTTCAGCATCTAAAAGGCCTAGATATTTCTGCTTTGCATTAAAATGTAATCTACAGAGTGGTTTACGGTTGTTATCATCAAGCAATATACCGAAATAACTTTGTGTATCCCTAGCAACAACACGACTCAAATCAACCTTCTGTCTTAGGATAGCTTTGATAATGTTATAACCTTCAACCTCTTCTTCTGTCGTTATTACTTTATTCTTTTCTTCCTCGGGAGTTGAAGGTACATCGGTTTGTGGTACCTCAGTTAACTTATCATTATTTAATGCTGTTTTTATTCTTTCATTAATGCTATCACTCAAAAACTGCATCAAAGCTTTTTGCGTTATATCATGAAATTGTTGCTTCACTTTTGGTGTTAAAGTACCTTCATACGTTCTTGAAGCAAAAAATCTTACAAACTCCTCCTCTGGCTCTTTGAATTGCTCAGCCACAATTTTCTTAATTTGACTGAGGTACTTTAACTCTCCAGCGCTACTTACAATAGAATCAATATTAAATACAGATTTAGCGAGTTTCCTAACTTCTGGAATAATATGTTCATCTATATCTTCTAAATCAAATTTCAAAAATGGCTTTTCATCCATTTTATTTGGAGCATCGGAGTCAGTAAATATTTGATATTCTGAACCGTTAGTAAGTATTGCAAGACGGGCATTAGTAACTGAAAAATATCTAAATAATTGCGAAGCATGTTTAATTGTAAGCTTTTCACCATATTTCTTACATTCGATGAGTATTTGAACCTCTCCATCCTTCATTAAAGCGTAATCAACTTTTTCACCCTTTTTGTTTATCGTATCAGCAGTAAACTCTGGAATAACTTCCGTTGGGTCGTATACATCCCATCCTAATACTTTATCTAAGAAAGGCATAATTAAGGCGTTTTTTGTAGCTTCCTCAGTCTGCAAATTGCTTTGAATTTGTGGAATACGTTTTGCTAAAACATTTATACGTTCAATAAAATCCATCTTATTGGCCTCATAGTTTGACTCAGTAAACAAACATAGCCTATATCAGAACGTTGTACCAAAAAATCAACATTGATCACTTTGTGCACACTTTAGGTTTATAAAAATCAAATGTTCGGGACGAGTAAGCTATTCTCTTTTGAAAAATTTACAGCCGAACACAAAACAAGAGGTATACACCTTCCCCTGCGAAGTTGCTGAAGGGCGTTGAAGGAAATCGCGTGAGCGAGGCATGGATGCCGAGTTAGCTTTCGGGGTACAGGATGTACCATCGGAAGCGTTAGCGATTTTCGAATAAGCACGAAGCTAGTCTCTAATGCATGTAACTTCGCTTGGTCGGGTGTGGGTTGAAGACCCACGACTTTGATTTAAAAACCTTTAACTCAATGATTGCTTGTCGATAGTTGGTAATTCGATACGTCACTGGATATGACGAAACAACTATCCCAAGGCTTTAGTCAAAGCCGAAACAACATTGGTATTCAACGCCAACTCTGCGTAAACTTTCGCTCCCATGTTTTTATTGGTGTTGCGATGACCATTCTTAAGCCTTCTACTTCCCCAGAGCCTTCTCCTGAGTCGTTAACCTTTGCTGAGCTTGGCATCAATTCGGCGTTATGTTCGGTATTGCCTGCCGGGCTCAAGCATCCGACACGGGTGCAGCAATTAGCGATTCCGGCGATTCTTGCGGGGCGAGATGTGTTAGCGCTGTCGCAAACCGGTAGCGGTAAGACCTTGGCTTTTGGTTTGCCCTTGCTGCAAGCCATCCATCAACAACTCGAGTCAGTGTCATCCTCGGCCTGCAAGGCGCAGGCTTTAGTGCTCGTGCCGACACGGGAGTTAGCGCAGCAGGTAACTATGGCACTGCAAGCGCTGGCGACTCAGTTATCACCTGTCCCTTTGAATATTCAGCTTCTCTGTGGCGGCATAGCGCAGGAAGAACAATTAGTTGAACTCACCGCTAAACCGCAGCTTATCGTGGCAACCCCTGGGCGGTTATTGGATTTATGCACACAGTCCCATATCAGTCTCGACTCGATTAAATACCTAGTGTTAGACGAAGCCGACCGCTTACTGGAAATGGGATTTTGGCCAGATGTGCAAAAGCTGATGGCAATGATGCCTAAGCGTAAGCAAACCTTACTGTTTTCTGCCACCTTGCCAGAGGCTTTAGATTCTTTGGCGGGTAAATTGCTGACCAATAATCCCCAACGGGTTGAGGCCAGTACGCGCAATGCTGTCGCCGCCGACATCGAAGAGCGACTGTATTTAGTCAATAAGGGCAGCAAGGCGCAGGCATTGATTGCATTACTCAAACAGTATCGATGGCCGCAGGTGCTGGTGTTTATCAGTGCCCGCGACGATGCGGATGCGATAGCGAAACGGCTACTTAAGGCGGGGATAAATGCTGCTGCGCTGCACGGCGAAAAAGATCAAACTGTGCGCAGTCAGACCTTGGCCGACTTTAAAGCCCATCGCATTCAAGTGGTGGTGGCGACGGATTTAATGGCCCGTGGGATTCATGTCGATGCCTTGCCTGTGGTGATCAACTTAGACTTACCCACGAGTGCGCCTGTGTATGTGCACCGCATTGGCCGCACCGCAAGGGCGGGCGCTAATGGGCTCGCCATCTCTTTGGTGTGTCATGGTGAAATGCTAAGCTTAACCGCGATCCGCAACTTGACGGCGCGTGAGTTACCGTTAGCATCATTGGCGGACTTTCCTGTGACTGATAAGCCGAGCGAAAGAGCCAGAGAGGGCGGTACTGATAATAAAGTGGCACCTAAGCGCCCACCTCGGGATAAACAGGCAAATCGTCGCAGTCTTAATAAGCACAGTGTAAAAGCCTTTAAAGGTAAGCGTTGAGAGAGCCTGTGCTGCTATCCATAAATTGCTATCCATAAATTGCTAGCACTTATTGGCTGCTGTTTACCTGTGTGCTTATTCATATTAGAAGCTTACTCACATTAGAGGCTTACTCTGATTAAAGGATCCGGCATGGCGTCGACATTAGCGATAAGTAACGCACTTCACCACATGGTCAATCACGGGTTAATCACTCAACGTTTTAGGCTTCGGCCATTTCAGCGAGCGGATCTCGAGGCTTTTACTGCCTATCGAGCCGAGCCTAAGGTCGCCAAATATCAAAGCTGGACGGATTACTCTTATAGCGATGCTGTCGCGTTATTCGAGAACATGGATTACGCACAATTTGGCGCGGCGGACACTTGGTTTCAATTGGCGATTGTCACTGCGGCATCGCTTGTAACGCCTGCCACCTTAGTGGGCGATTTGGCGCTGTATTTTATTGATGAGCAGCAAATGGAAATCGGCTTTACGATTGCGCCTGAGTATCAAGGTCAGCAGGTTGCGTTTGAGGCAGTCAGCGCATTACTGGATTACCTCTTTGTGGAATTAGATAAGCATCGTGTTATTGCGATAACCGATACTCAAAATCTTGCCAGCTGTCGATTACTCGAAAAACTCGGTTTTCGGCGCGAAGCCCATTATGTCAAAAATATCTTCTTTAAGGGCGCATGGGGCGATGAATACCTCTATGCCATGTTAAGGGGAGACTATATTGCACCTTAACGGGCTCAAAGCTCACTCGGCTTTAAGGCAAGTTCTGAATGTCGTTTGGCTTCTGCTTGCTATCTCAGTAAAATCTTAATCATGATTAGCTAGGTTCGGCCTCGTTCGGATTAAGGAGTTCCCTATGAAAGCAACAACACTCGCCTTAGTGGCGGTTGGACTCACGTTAGGATTATCGGGCTGCGCGACCACTAAATCGCCCACGGGGAGGGGTCAAACCTTGCTGTATTCGGCATCGCAAATGCAGCAAATGGGGGATGCTTCTTTTGAAGAAATGAAAAAGCAGCAAAAGATCAGTAGCGATAAAAAGCTGACTCAGTATGTAAATTGCGTGGCGAATCGCGTCACTGCAGTGCTGCCCGATCAAAGCCAGAAGTGGGATGTCGTCTTGTTCAACTCCGAGCAAGTTAACGCCTTTGCATTGCCTGGCGGACACATTGGTGTGTATACCGGCTTACTTAACGTCGCGAGTACTCCGGACCAACTGGCGACCGTATTAGGCCATGAAGTGGCCCACGTATTAGCCCAACACGGTAATGAACAGGTCTCTCGGGCGCAGATGACGGGCATGGGGATGCAAATCGCCGATGCAGCCCTTGGCGCGAGTGGAGTCTCAAACCGTGACTTATATATGTCTGCCTTAGGACTGGGGGCGCAGGTCGGGGTGATTTTACCCTTTGGTCGCGCTCAGGAGAGTGAGGCAGATGTGATGGGGCTGGAGCTGATGGCGAGGGCGGGATTCGACCCAGCGCAGAGCGTGGTGCTGTGGCACAATATGTCGAAAGCGGGTGGTAGCCAAGGGCCAGAGCTGTTATCAACGCATCCATCCAACAGCAATCGTATCGCCCAACTCGAGCAATTACAGGGGCAAATGCAGCCTTTGTATCAGAGCGCAAAGGCAAGTGTTAAAAACCAATGCGTGTTGCCGAAATAGCGATTTAGGGCGTGGCGCTCGTTTAGATGCAGGCCTTATCTTGCCGCAATTAGGCGCTATTGCTGGATAAATACGCATCGGTTACGTAAAATCGCCGCCAAAGTTAAATAAGCAGTCAGTTTATCAGCATAGGGCGTGGAACTATGATAAACTGGCGCGCAAAATTCCATTGAACATTGAGAGTCGTTAATTATGTCTGATAAATTCAGTACTGTTGAACAGCAAGCAAGCTATGGTGTAGGTCGTCAAATGGGCGAGCAACTGGCTGCTAATTCTTTTGAAGGTGTGGATATTGCTGCCGTTCAAGCAGGTTTAGCCGATGCATTTGCTGGCGTTGAAAGCGCTGTATCTATGCAAGATATGCAAGTTGCATTCACTGAGATCAGCCGTCGCATTCAAGCGGCTCAAGAGCAAGCTGCAGCAGAAGCTTCTGCCGAAGGCGAAGCCTTTTTAGCTGAAAACGCTAAGCGTGCAGGCGTGATCGTGACTGACTCTGGTCTGCAATACGAAGTATTAGTTCAAGGTAGCGGTGCAAAACCAACCTACGAAGACACAGTACGTACTCACTACCATGGTTCTTTCATCAATGGTGACGTGTTCGACAGCTCTGTTGTTCGTGGTCAACCAGCTGAATTCCCAGTATCTGGCGTTATCGCTGGCTGGACTGAAGCTCTGCAACTGATGCCAGTTGGTACCAAGTTAAAGTTATTCGTTCCACATCACTTAGCATACGGTGAGCGTGGTGCGGGTGCTTCTATTCCTCCATACTCAACGTTAGTATTCGAAGTCGAGTTATTAGACATCGTCTAATGTGATTGAAACGCCTAAGCCAGTCTTAGGCGTTTTTGTATGGAAGTGATGAACAGGTTTGAGGAGATTGAAATGGGTGGACAAGTGAGAGTTGCAATTGTCGGTGCGGGTGGACGCATGGGACGGACTCTTATTGAATCGGCTTATCATCAAGAGCACATTCGCTTAGGCGCGGCTATCGAGCGTCCCGGTTCAAGCTTAGTCGGCGTGGATGCGGGCGAACTCGTGGGTGTGGGTAAGTTAAATGTCATTATCATGGATTCGCTCGACTATGCGACCGATGACTTTGATGTGCTGATTGATTTTACTGCGCCAGAGGCCAGTATTGTCCATTTAGACTGGTGTGTGCGTCATAAGAAAGCCATGGTGATCGGCACAACTGGTTTCAATCATGCTCAAAAAGAACAGATCAATGCCTTTGCCGAGCAAACGCCGGTAGTGATGGCGCCGAATATGTCTGTGGGTGTCAATCTGATGTGGAAATTGCTCGAGTTGGCCGCAGAGGTCATGGGCGATTACACCGATATCGAAATTATCGAAGGTCACCACAGATATAAGAAAGACGCGCCATCTGGCACGGCACTAAAAATGGGTGAAGTGATTGCTAAGACCTTAGGTCGTGATCTCGAAAAATGCGCTGTTTATGGCCGCGAAGGGATCACTGGCGAGCGCGACCGTGAAACTATCGGTTTTGCGACTGTGCGCGCGGGCGACTTAGTCGGTGAGCATACCGCCATGTTTGCCGATATCGGTGAGCGTTTAGAGATCACCCATAAAGCCTCTAGTCGTATGACCTTTGCAAATGGCGCTATGCGTGCCGCCCATTGGTTAGTGGAGCAAAAACCGGGTCTGTATGATATGCAGCAGGTATTAGGTTTGAATTAACAGAAAAAACGCCATATTGGCGTTTTTTTTTGCACTCAGATACCAAGGTGTAGACGAGTTTGGATTTATCCTGTAAACTCGCTGGAATTTGTCAAAATTTCGTAAATAAGCGGAAATTGGTATCTTAACATAGCATAAAAACATTATATTTCAGTGGCTTGGCTCTTTATGGAGGTCGCGTTGACAAAGTCTGCCTTACTCGTACTCGAAGATGGAACCGTATTCACTGGCACAGCAATTGGTGCCGATGGTCTCTCTGTTGGTGAAGTTGTTTTTAACACTTCCATGACAGGATACCAAGAAATTTTAACTGATCCCTCTTATTCACGCCAAATAGTAACTTTAACCTACCCCCACATTGGTAACACTGGTACCAATAATGAAGACGTCGAATCCAATGGGGTTCATGCTTGTGGTTTAATCATTCGCGATCTTCCACTCGTAGCAAGTAGTTTCCGCAATCAGCAAACCCTCAGTGATTATCTCAAAGCGAACAATGTTGTTGGCATCGCAGATATCGATACTCGTAAATTAACTCGAATCCTCCGTGAAAAAGGTGCCCAAGCGGGTTGCATCATGGCAGGTGCTGACTTAGATGAAGCGAAAGCACTGGCTGCGGCTAAAGCCTTCCCAGGTTTAAAGGGCATGGATTTAGCAAAAGAAGTGACGACTGACAAAGCTTACCCATGGCGCAAGGGTAGCTGGCGTTTAGTGGGCGGCTTGCCTGAAGATACACCTGCCGAAGCGCTGAAGTACAAAGTCGTTGCCTACGATTATGGCGTTAAGCAAAACATCCTGCGTATGTTGGTTGACCGTGGCTGTGACGTCACCGTTGTTCCGGCAAAAACATCGGCTGCTGACGTGTTAGCGATGAACCCAGACGGTGTGTTCCTCTCTAACGGTCCTGGCGACCCAGAGCCATGCGACTACGCGATTGAAGCGATTCAACAAATCCTGAAAACTGATACGCCGATTTTCGGTATCTGTTTAGGCCACCAGTTACTGGCATTGGCATCAGGCGCGAAAACCTTAAAGATGAAGTTTGGTCACCACGGTGCTAACCACCCAGTGAGCAATATCGAAAAAGGTAACGTGATGATCACCAGCCAAAACCACGGTTTTGCTGCCGATGAAGCCACATTACCTGCCAATATCAAAGTGACCCACAAGTCACTGTTCGATGGTTCACTGCAAGGTATCCATCTAACGGACAAACCTGCGTTCAGCTTCCAAGGTCACCCTGAAGCGAGCCCAGGTCCGAACGATGCGGCCCCACTGTTCGATCACTTTATCGAGCTTATTGAACAATACCGTCAGAACGCTAAGTAATACGCAAGCTAGGAGAAGAGAGAAGCAATGCCAAAACGTACAGATATAAAGAGTATTCTTATCCTAGGTGCAGGCCCAATTGTTATTGGTCAGGCGTGTGAATTCGACTATTCAGGCGCTCAAGCCTGTAAAGCCCTGCGTGAAGAAGGTTACCGCGTCATTCTGGTGAACTCTAACCCTGCCACCATTATGACCGACCCTGAAATGGCCGATGCCACTTACATCGAGCCAATCCAATGGGAAGTGGTACGTAACATTATCGCGAAAGAACGTCCTGATGCGATTCTGCCAACCATGGGCGGTCAAACCGCGCTGAACTGCGCCCTTGAGCTTGAAGCCAAAGGCGTACTGGCTGAATTCAACGTTGAAATGATCGGTGCAACCGCCGATGCGATTGATAAAGCAGAAGACCGTAGCCGCTTTGACAAAGCCATGAAGAGCATCGGCTTAGAGTGCCCACGCGCGGGCATCGCCCACAGCATGGAAGAAGCCTATGGTGTACTCGACCTCGTTGGTTTCCCTTGTATTATCCGTCCATCATTCACTATGGGTGGCTCGGGCGGTGGTATCGCCTACAACAAGGAAGAGTTCGAAGAAATCTGTTCTCAAGGTTTAGATTTATCGCCAACTAAAGAGCTACTCATCGACGAGAGCTTAATTGGTTGGAAAGAATACGAGATGGAAGTGGTTCGTGACCGTAACGACAACTGCATCATCGTCTGTTCTATCGAAAACTTTGATCCAATGGGCGTGCACACCGGTGACTCTATTACCGTTGCCCCAGCGCAGACCCTGACTGACAAAGAATACCAACTGATGCGTAACGCCTCTATGGCGGTACTGCGTGAGATTGGTGTTGAAACTGGTGGTTCGAACGTACAGTTTGGTATCAACCCGAAAGATGGCCGTATGGTTATCATCGAGATGAACCCACGCGTATCACGTTCATCGGCACTGGCGTCTAAAGCAACGGGCTTCCCGATTGCGAAAATCGCCGCCAAGTTAGCGGTCGGTTTCACTCTTGATGAGCTGATGAACGACATCACTGGTGGCCGTACGCCAGCGTCATTCGAGCCAGCTATCGACTACGTCGTGACTAAAGTACCTCGCTTTAACTTTGAAAAGTTTGCTGGCTCAAACGATCGCTTAACCACTCAGATGAAGTCAGTGGGCGAAGTCATGGCGATTGGCCGTACTTTCCAAGAGTCACTGCAAAAAGCCCTGCGCGGTTTAGAAGTGAGCCGTCACGGTTTTGACCCAATCACTGACTTAACCAAAGCCGATGCACTAGCGCGTATTCGCCTCGAGCTGAAAGAGCCAGGCTGTGACCGTATTTGGTACATCGCCGATGCGATGCGTGCGGGTTTAACCCTGGATGAAATCTTCCGTTTAACCAACATCGACCCATGGTTCTTAGTTCAGATTGAAGAGCTGATTAAGCTGGAAGGCCAAGTGGCCGAAGGTGGTTTAGCCGGTCTTAACGAAGAGCTGCTGCGTAAGCTTAAGCGTAAAGGCTTTGCCGATGCGCGTCTGGCGGCGGTCCTTGGCGTAAACGAGACTGAAGTCCGTAAACTGCGTGACCGTTTCGACATCCACCCAGTGTACAAGCGCGTAGATACCTGTGCGGCTGAATTTGCTACTGATACTGCTTACATGTACTCAACCTATGAGGAAGAGTGTGAAGCGAACCCATCAGACCGTGAGAAAATCATGGTGTTAGGTGGCGGTCCAAACCGTATCGGTCAAGGTATCGAATTCGATTACTGTTGTGTGCACGCGGCATTAGCCCTGCGTGAAGACGGTTATGAAACTATCATGGTTAACTGTAACCCTGAAACCGTTTCTACCGACTATGACACTTCAGATCGTCTGTACTTCGAGCCTGTTACCCTAGAAGACGTATTAGAAATCGTCCGTATCGAGAAGCCAAAGGGCGTTATCGTACAGTACGGTGGTCAAACTCCGCTGAAACTGGCTCGTGCCCTTGAAGCGGCAGGTGTGCCCATTATTGGTACTAGCCCTGATGCGATTGACCGTGCAGAAGACCGTGAGCGTTTCCAGCAAGCGATTCAACGCTTGGAAATGAAGCAACCTGAAAACGATACAGTCACCACAGTTGAAGGTGCTGTGATTGCCGCTGAGCGTATCGGTTATCCATTAGTTGTTCGTCCATCCTACGTACTGGGCGGCCGCGCGATGGAAATCGTGTACGACCAACAGGATTTACTGCGTTACTTCAACGAAGCGGTAAGCGTATCTAACGCTTCGCCAGTACTGTTAGACCACTTCCTAGACGATGCTATCGAAGTGGATATCGACGCCGTATGTGACGGTGAAACTGTAGTTATCGGCGCGATCATGGAGCATATCGAGCAGGCGGGTGTTCACTCAGGTGACTCTGGCTGTTCACTGCCTCCTTACACCTTAAGCCAAGCTATCCAAGACGAAATGCGCGTACAAGTGCGTAAGCTTGCGATGGAGCTGGGTGTTGTCGGTCTGATGAACGTACAGTTTGCCGTGAAGAATAACGAAATCTACATGATTGAAGTTAACCCACGTGCAGCGCGTACCGTGCCATTCGTATCGAAAGCGACAGGTGTACCGTTAGCTAAGATTGCCGCCCGTGTGATGGCGGGTCAAAGCTTGAAGGCGCAAAACTTCACTCAAGAAGTGATCCCACCTTTCTACTCAGTGAAAGAAGTGGTACTGCCATTTAACAAGTTCCCTGGCGTTGACCCACTGTTAGGCCCTGAAATGCGCTCAACAGGTGAGGTGATGGGCGTGGGCGATACCTTCGCCGAAGCCTATGCTAAGGCGCAGTTAGGTGCGACTTCTGAAGTGCCTAAGTCTGGTCGTGCTCTGTTGTCTGTGCGTAACAGCGACAAGAAACGTGTTGCCGACTTAGCCGCTAAGTTGATTGAGCTGGGTTATCAAATTGATGCCACCCACGGTACCGCGGTTATCCTAGGTGAAGCGGGTATCAACCCACGCTTAGTGAACAAGGTACACGAAGGCCGTCCACACATTCTTGACCGCATCAAGAACGGTGAGTACACCTATATCGTGAACACCACCGAAGGCCGTCAAGCGATTGAAGACTCTCGTCAATTACGTCGCGGTGCACTGCGTTACAAAGTGAACTACACCACGACCATGAACGCAGCATTCGCCACTTGTATGGCACACGCTGCGGACGACCGCACTAACGTGACCTCAGTGCAAGAGCTGCATCAGCGCGTATTGGCTAAATAAGCCATAAGCCTCTGTCATCAAAAGGCCGGATAACTTAAGTTATCCGGCCTTTGTTTTTGCGTTCAAAAACTTACGCTCAAATTTATTGCCCAATGCGCTCGGTTTCCATTGGCGGCGCATCATTGGGCAGCCAGTGGTGATAGATTTGTGCAAAGGTGCCATCGGCCTTAATGCTGATAAGTGCCTCTTTCCATTTATCGATTTCTTCACTTGGCGTTCCCTTCGAAAAGGCAATGTATAGATGATTCGCACTGATAGTGTAGAGGGATTTGACATCATCAATACTCGCACCCGCTTCGGCGAGAATACTTGGGGCGGTAAGATTGGCATTGCACCAGAGATCGATTCGGCGCTTCATCAGTTGCTTAGCGCTCAGTAGTGGTGTCGATGAGGGAGCGAGATTCGTCAAACCATGCTCCATTAATAATTGTTCCTCAACGGAGGAGCGATACACTCCTACGGCTTTAGCCTGTTTAGCATCATCAATCGAGCTAATGTTGAGTTGACTGTTTTTGAGTGCGTAGAAGTTTGTCGTGCCAACGGCGACTGGGCCTATCATACTAAACAGCTGTTCTCGCTCGGGGGTACGAGTCATAGTAAACAGCACTGTATTAGCTTGTTCCGTCATGATTTTCCAGCCGCGTGCCCAGGGCACCACCTTGATGGGATCCTGATTATTCACACGCTTTTGGATTTCTTGCACCACTTGTACCGCTAAACCATCGGGTTTGCCGTCGACGGAAAAACTAATGGGGGCCCATTCTTCGGTATAAATATTCAGTGTGGCTGCTACGCGCAAGGGAAAGGCGCCAACGGTGAGTAATAGCAGTAGGCCTGTGAAAAATTTCATTAATAACCCTAAAAAAATTAGAACGTTATATTAGAGTCTCACGGCGTGCTCTGAATGAATTAAAGATGATAAGTGTACGGCTATCAATAGCTAACCGAGATTATTTTGTAAATAGCAATGTGAAAAAAGTATCTCGGCTAAGCTACTAATTTGCCTTTTACAGGATAAATAAACCCAAAGAGCAGCGAGTGCTCTTTGGGGGACTAAAATCCATTAACGCTGATACACATCATGCATCAAATGGTCTATGCACTGGACTACCCGCATACTGGCGTCTTCCATCACATGGAGTTGTTTAACCATGTCGGACAAGTTGCCTTTTTGTCTCGCTGCCAACGCCGCTTTACCCGCATCGTGTACCGCCTTATGGGGAGTATCTAGGGCTTTAAAGTTGCTTAAATGCTGATAATTTTCCGCGCCAAATCCTTTGAAATACCATTGGCCTAAGCGACATTCGGTATGTGAATTAACGCTATGATCATGCTTTGGTTTTTCAATTAGTTGGTAAACATTACTCTTCCAGACTGCATGGTCGAGTTTAGTGGTGTTTAGGAAAGAGGTGGTTGCCGCATTATGGATCACCTGCTGCATTTTATGTGACCGCTGAAGGACATCCTCAACCACGTGGCCGATTTGTGTCGATGAGGCGGCAATATCGCTGGCACTGGATTGATTGGTATGAACAATATTTTTAATCTCGCTTGCTTGGGTAACTATCTGTTTTACCAACTTTTCAATCTGGCTGCTGGCCTCGTGAGCCTTACTCGCTAGTTGCCTAACTTCGTCGGCGACCACGGCAAAACCGCGGCCTGCTTCGCCCGCGCGGGCAGCTTCAATGGCGGCATTGAGGGCAAGTAGGTTGGTTTGCTCTGAGATCCCTTGAATGGCAGAAACAAACTGGTTGATGGACGCTGTCGTGCCATTAAGAGCGGTCACGGCTTCCATACTTTGGCTAGCCTGAGTGTTTATCTCATGTGCCCTTTGGCCTAAGTTCGCAATGGCGAGCCTAGTTTGATCGAAAATGGCATCAAGTTCGGAGAGAGAATCCTTTTCTTCGGTGAGTTGAGTCGCACTGCCCGCTAAGCCATCTCGGATCGCATTTAACATTTCGCCGCCCTGATTTTGACAGGCTATGACCTCGGTAAACAGATCGGCCGCTTGGCGTGACTGTTGTTTCATTGTTTCGTGTTCATGGATGATGGTTTTTAGTTCATCTAATTCTTGTTGATGCTGCTGTTGTAATTGAATGAGCTGTTGCTTGAGAGCGTTATTTTCAGACTTGAGTTGAGCGTTAAACCACATATAAACCTCTAGTTATTGTTATGGCGACAGCTTATTAATTTTATGGTGCAACCCCAGCGAGGTTGAAATAAATCGCAAGCTGCTGGTGGTTAAATATTAGTGTATGCCCAAGCTTCATTGATAAAAGAACAGTGGATTTATGAGCTTGAGCAAATAAATGCTTAATAATGAGGGAATACAAGTCAGTTATTGCTGAATACCTTGTATTCCCATCATCAATCTTGAGCCTAGAGCTGTGCCGTTATCCTTTGGGTGAGTGTATTGAGCAACGGCACTTTAAGTCTCAATTTACCTATGCCGTCGGTAAGTCGAGTATCAGAGTGGCAATACTAAAGTAAACCAGCACACCAATGATATCGGCTATTGAGGTGATAAGTGGCGCGCTGGCTGAAGCGGGATCCATTTTTAACTTGCTGAGTAAAAAGGGCAGTGACATACCAATCAAGCTGCCAATGAGCACCACAATTTGCATGGTCAGTGCGACGACGAGGGCAATTTCAGGGCCGCCGCGCCAGAAACCGAGCAAGGACACCGCCAGTGCCATGCTGGCACCGAGTAATCCCGCAACCCCTAACTCGCGCCCTAGCAATGAGAGCCAATCCTTGAGTATCACTTCGCCCGTGGCTAAGCCTCGCACCATTAAGGTCGCGGATTGTGAGCCAGCATTACCGCCGCTGTCGATAAGTAAGGGCAGGAAGAACACTAAAGACACATAGCTCGAAATCGTATCTTCGAAAAAGGCGATGCCCGCCCCTGAGAAGATATTGCCAAAGACCAAAATCACCAACCAGACCACGCGCTTACGGTAGAGTAGTCCTATGCTTGCGGTCTTTAAATTGTGCTCGATATTGCCTATGGCCGCGGTTTTGGTGAACTCGAGATCGGCCTGTGAGCTGGCAATATCCATCGCATCGTCATAGGTCACAATCCCCACTAATTGCCCCTTGCCATTGATGATGGGCAAAGCTAGCAGATCGTAATGGGCGATCATCTGCACCGCTTCTTGGCATTGGGCGTTAGCATCTAAGGCAATGGGGTTGGGTTTCATGAAATCGACCACCCGTTCTTCTGGCTGGGCCAGTAGTAATTGCCGTAGCGAGACGGTACCAATTAAGCGCCCCAACATATCAACCACATAGGCTTGATATATGGTTTCTTTGTCGGCGGTTTCCGTGCGAAGCATATCAATCGCTTGGGTGGCGGTATGTCGACTATTGAGCAAGGTGTAGTCCGATGTCATCGCTGCACCGACCTTGGTTTTATCGTAGGCGGCTAAGGTGCGCAGATCTTCCCGTTTAGCCTGCGCTAACACGGGCAAGAAGAGTTGTTGCTGCTCAGGTTCGAGCAGATTGTAGAGATCGGCGCGCTCATCCGCCGCCATCGTCAGCAAGAGCGACGATAGTGTGGCTTTATCAAGCTGTTGCACTAATGCGGCTTGCTGCTCATCGCTTAAATAGCGCAGTAAATCGGCGGCAACTTTTGCCGGTGCCAGTTGCAAAAATACTAATTGCTGCGACTGACTAAAGGTGCTGAGCGCGGCGGCAATATCCGCGGGATGGCGCTCTTTGGCCAAGGCGACCATGCTCGCGCTGTCGCGTTGTTCTAGGATGATTTGCAGGGCTAAGATGATTTGCTTAGTGTTTTTTTGGTTGTTGTTCATGTTCATAGGTCATTCTCCCAACGAGCTATTAGCCAAAGAAAAAAGTGATATCTGCACCGAATTGCTGGGCGTTTCCCTTAAGGTCGTTACCTAGGCTGAATTCGAGTTGCAACTGTCTTTTGAGTAACCATTGATAGGCAAGCCGGTAGGCGTGTGCCTCGGGTGCCTTGCGATAAATTTCGCCGACCCATTGCTGATCTTCGCTTGGCGCTAAGGCAATGGCGATGCCTGCGATGAGTTGCGGCGACTGAGCCGCATGCTGATAAAAGCCTAAATTGCTATAGAGGTGTAAATCCCGCTCCGCCATCTGATATCCCATAATGCCGAGCACTTCTGCGCTAATGGGGTGATGGTCTTGATGATGGTGTTGCAGATTCATGGCCAGCGCGCTCTGCCAAGGGCCCGTGCCAACGTGCAAGGGCAATTTAATGCCCAGCTCGGTTTGCTGTTCGCTATTGCTGCTGTCTGCTTGATCTTCAACGCTTAGATGTTGATGTTCAAAACCTAAGTGCCATTCCCATTGTCCTTGGTTGCAGGTCGCCGCCGTTTTGAGCGTTGTCGCAGAGTGATCGGACCTAGGTTGTTGCCAGCCGAGTTGCAGCTCGCAGCGCTCGGCGATGCCAGGATCATCAAGGTCCAACAAAGAAGCGTTCGCCGTGACGCTAAGGCATAGCCCAAATAGAGCCAAAGGTTGCCGAGCTAAGGTGGATGTGTGCTTGATATAAGCCATAGGTAAACTCCCAAAGTAAGGGAAGCCTACTGGGGCAAAACATGTGTGAAGATATATTCAATGGCCAGCACTCTAGCTCCAGCGCAAGGCCGGATAAAACCAATAGCCGAGCACATGCACGGGCATGATTGGCCATGAGTAAAGGCTTAAATTGAATATATGGGAGTGGAGTGAGAAAGCGTCACGCTACTACCCTGCCTAGCAGGTAGCAGCAAAAACATTGCGGGCTAGTGCTAGGTGTTTAATCCTGTCACTTGGACAGGGCATCTACTGTCACTTATGTGTGTGCCCACAGTGGGTCTCCGCAATGATAAAAGTGGCTAGATTCTAAACCGCGAAAACGCAAAGTCAAACCCGAACGCCAATTCGTCATGTTTACGTTTGAATATGGTTTTTATTTTTGGGTGAATTGAGTTGGTTAGTTTTAATCTTGTTGTGCCTTGGTGACTAAATGTTCTCTGCGAGTGGGGTTGTTGTTGGTTTTATGGACTTTCCTGCCTAGGTCGCTGGTGGCAATGAGCATGCTGTGATTGATGACCCAATCGATTTAGGTATAACCTTGGGTATCACGCCTTAAGATGGCATCTCTTGCCTAAGTTGTTGGGTAAAGAGGTATTTTGACGCGCAAATCCGTTAAAGGCGCTGTTGAGTGCATGATTTGGCTAAAGAGGAATAATACCGTGGCGCAGCATTCCCCAGAATTGTCGAGTTTAACTGAGTCAACGCAATCGAATATTAAAATTGCGACCGTGAATCTATTTAACTTTATCGAGCCGCCCTCAGCCTTTTACGACTTTGAGAATATCTATAGCCACGGCCAATGGCAGAAAAAGTGCCAATGGTTTAGCGAGTTGTTGAATCAACATCATCCGGATATTGTCGGGTTTCAGGAGGTCTTTAGCCCCGAACCGTTACGCCAGCTTGCGTTGCAGCAGGGACTCACTCACTTTGCGGTGGTCGATAGCGCGACCTTGGTCAGTGACTATATCTACCAAAGCCCTGTGGTGGCACTGGCGTCTCGCTTCCCTATCCTTGAGGTACACGCTATCGAGCCTGAGGCGAACTTAGTGGCGGCGATGGGGCTGTCGAGCGAATTTAGCTTTAGCCGTAAAGTGTTACGGGCGACGGTGGCGGTGCCGCAGATTGGCCCCTGTGATTGCTATGTGGTGCATTTTAAATCTAAGCGGGCAGGATTGGCTCTTGAGCCGCATCCTTTGGGCTTGTCGTTAAATGCGCCGTCGGATCTTAAGTTACACGCCGAGACTAAGTTATTAACCGAACAGGCCCTCGGGCGCTGGGCCTCGACCATGCAGCGGGGCGCCGAGGCGGCATTGCTGTTCCATGCCATACTCGCCAGAAGGCAGAGTGCCAAATATCCGGTGATCCTGATGGGGGATTTTAACGATAGTTTGTCCTTAGGCGCGTTAGATGCGTTAACGCTCCAAGGCGAAGCGCTGCACAGTAACGATATTAAAGCCGCTGGGCTTGGGCATTTATCCGATGCGGCGTTAGCGCAAGTGTTTGGCCACTATCGATTACAAGATGCCTATGAGCTGTTTATCGAAGCCAATGTAGTTGATAACGCCGTCCATTATCGAGAGCATAGGGCCCCCACCCATTACTATGGCCCAAAAGGATCTGTGCTGGACTATGTGTTGCTTTCCAATGAGTTTGATGCCAGCGATAGCCGCAGTTTGGCGCAGGTGGTGGATTATCAGACCTGTGATAGACACTTAGTCAGGCCGGAATATGAGCGTGATGCCTATAGCACCGACCATGCGCCCGTGATGGTGGAATTAGCACTGCGGCGTTAGCATCTCAAACTTTAATCGTTCGGCTGAACACTCAATATCAAGCCCAACTGAAACCAAGCTTGCAGTGCTTGTAACAGCTGCTGCATGGCCTCTTCTGGCGCAAAAAAGTTCAGCATCAATTCGCATTGCTCGGCAATATTGGCCCCGTGAATAAATCCTTGAATCAAGGCTAATTGGTATTCTGCAAGGGAGATAAACTCCGTTAAACGGCTCTCGCCGCGCCAGAGTAGCCATGCGCGTTTACCTTGATAATCGGGCGCGGGCGGGACTTGTTGATGCTTTAAGGCTTGCCAGGTTTCTACCGCATTGCTGGCACATTCAAATAGCTGCACGCTAGGGTGAAAACGCAGTTGGCAATAGGGCCAAGCATCGGCAGGTAAAGATTGCAGCGCCGCAAAGCTTGCGCGTTGTTCATCCTTGGCATCGAAGGCGTTGAGTAGGCGGCGCTCGAATCTGGCGATATCGCTGATAATCGGATACTGACTAAAAAAAGCGTCGCTGGCTAAGTAGTCGGGCAGGGCATCGGCAAATTGGCGTAGCGAGGTTAAACGTGAGGGCTGGTGGGCGATATAGCCATTGGCCATCCGCGCGAATAAGTCATCGCCTAAATACAGACCGAGTATTTCATGGTCGGTATCGAGGACTTCGGTTAAGCGAATGCGATAGGCATTGGCGTAAATCTGCATCCGTATATCACGGCCAACGCCGCCTTGCTCGGCAACCTTGTCGCTAAAGGATTTCTCTATAGTTTCTGGTATCGGCGTTTGGGCGGCACTTGCCAGCAGATAATCCATAAATTGCTGTTGGATCTCGCGAAGTTGACTCATGCCACCGTCTCCTGCCGCGGTCTGTGGACCAGAGGATGTGACTCGCCTAACGTGGTGCGGGCGATGTTACGGGCAATCGCCAATTCGGCTTCCAATGCATCAAATTCGGGGATATTGGCATCGCGCTCGATCATAGTGCTCACACCGCCAAAGCGGGTTAATGCCCGCCGATACAGCTCCCACACACTGGGGCAAACGTCGTGATCATGGGTGTCGATAACATAGTCGCCGTAATCCGAGTGGCCCGCTAAGTGAAATTGTTGCACCCGATTAGGTGCGATTTGCAGCAGATAATCCTCAGGGGGAAACTGATGGTTACGGGCACTGACGTAGATGTTGTTGATATCTAACAGCAATAGGCAATCGGCCTCCTCGGCTACCGCGTTAACAAATTGCCATTCATTCATGGTGGAATCTTGGTAGGACAAATAGCTGGAGACGTTCTCCATCAGAATACGGCGGCCTAAAAAGTCCTGCACTATGCCGATGCGCTCGGCCACGTGTCTCACGGTTTCTTCGGTGTAGGGTAGGGGCAGTAAGTCATGGCTATTGATGCCGTGAATAGAGGTCCAGCAAATATGATCCGAAATCCATTGGGGCTGCACTTCATTCGCGAGTTGTTTTAGCGCCTTAAGATAATCCATATTCAGCGGATCTGTACTGCCTATGGATAAAGATACGCCGTGCATCACCAGCGGATAACGCTCGGCAATCTCACTCAGGTAATAGCGGGGTTTTCCGCCCGCGACCATAAAGTTTTCCGAGAGTATTTCGAACCAGTCGACCTCGGGCTGATGCCTAAGCACATGATCGAAGTGTTGGGTTCGCAGTCCTAAACCAAAACCTAGGGTGAGGTGAGTGAGACTCTGCTTATCCATGTATAAACCTTATGCTGACTGAATGGCTTAAGCGGCCCACATTCCGACCGCTTCTTTATCGATAAACACCTATTTGTCTTAAGCGCCGACTTTTCCGCCTAAGTCGCCACAGGCTTTGGCTGGGGTGGCTACAAAACCACTGCCTTTACAGCTGGCGTGTCCTGCGCAGGCATTGTCTGCGGTTTTGCAGTCGTTATGGCCTTTACAGGTATTAATGCCATAGCAGTGCACTAGCTCGGTATTGGCGATTTTGCCCACCCAATCATCGGCTACTTTGCCGCCGACATCGCCACAACTTTTGGATGGCATAGCCACAAATCCACTGCCTTTACAGCTGGCGTGGCCGGCGCAGGCATTGTCTGCAGTTTTACAATCGTTATGGCCTTTACAGGTATTCACGCCATAACAGTGGACGAGGTCGCTACTGTCGGCGCTGGTCATGGGTTCTGCTGCATTGACTTGGCTTGCCATACCAGCCATGGCCATAGCAAGTGCTACACCTGAAAGTGCGGTTTGGGCTTTCTTATTCATGGTCTCTTCCTTTGCATATCTGACGATATGAGTATCTTGTTGATTAGCTTGCTTTTATAACGACAGCACCAATAGGCAGCATATAAAGCGGATGGATAAATACAGGAATAAGCCTAGTTGCTTATGCAGCTTTTGCTTAAGTCCTGTTACTGGAATAAGACCTTAAGGGAGGAGAATATCTTTCAGCGCAATGTTGTTTATCTCATCTATAATCGCGCTGGCTTGCCAAAAATCGGCTGTGACAACTGGGTTTTACGGCGAAAACTAAGCTATGATCGCCATCACTTAGCGCGGCACTATCGCGCGTGGTTGACGGTGGACGTGTGTTGTTTACGGTGGATGGCTCGCGCTCAAACGATATTAGGTATATTATCCGCTTCCATTTTTTGAAGACGGCGCCTGACGAACTTAACGCAGTTTGTTGTGGCGGTTCAATTTAGCAAGGCGGTACTTTTTTAAGGCGGTACTATGGCAGTCAGAATCAAACTTAAACCCGGTCGCGAAAAGTCCCTTGAGCGTCGTCATCCTTGGGTCTTTTCCAACGGGATCCACAACGTTAAAGGTAAGCCCGAAGCGGGCGAGACCGTCGATGTGGTTGCCCATGATGGTCATTGGTTGGGCCGTGGCGCCTGGTCTCCTGAGTCTCAAATCCAAGTGCGGATTTGGACTTTTGATCGCGAAGAAGAAATCGACCGTGAGTTTTTTAAGCGCCGTATTCTGCGTGCCCAAGCGGGCCGCGACGATCTCATTCGTGAGCAAGGCTTAACCGGTTACCGCTTAATTGCCGCTGAGTCCGATGGTTTGCCCGGTATTACTATTGATAAATACGCCAATGTGTTGGTCTGCCAATTGCTGAGCATGGGCGCCGATGTATGGCGTGACACTATTGTTGATGTGCTCGCCGAGCTGTATCCCGATTGCGCGATTTACGAGCGCTCTGACGTCGATTCCCGTAAGAAAGAAGGCTTAGCCTCTACCATGGGCTTACTCCATGGCACGTTGCCTGAGATGCCCGTCATTATTGAAGAAAACGGTATTAAGATTGCCGTCGATGTGACTAAGGGTCATAAGACTGGCTTCTACCTCGACCAGCGCGACAACCGTGCCATGGCGGCGCGGTTTGTGAAGGGCAAATCGGTTCTGAACTGTTTTTGCTACACGGGTACCTTTGGTCTGTATGCCGCTAATGCCGGCGCTGCTAGCATTGAAAACGTCGATGTATCGGCGCTTGCCCTCGATACCGCGCGTTTGAACATGCGAGTCAATGGCTTAAATGATGACAATGTGCATTACAACGAAGCCGATGTGTTTAAGTTGCTACGCCAGTACCGCGATGAGGGTAAAACCTTCGATGTGATCGTACTCGACCCGCCAAAGTTTGCCGACAATAAGTCGCAGCTCAATGGCGCCTGCCGCGGCTATAAAGATATCAATATGATTGCGCTGCAATTATTAAATCCGGGCGGGGTGCTGTTGACCTTCTCTTGCTCGGGATTAATGCCTGCGGATCTGTTCCAAAAAATCGTTGCCGATGCAGCATTAGATGCCAAACGTGAGATCCAATTTATTGAGCGTTTAAGCCAGGCGAGCGATCACCCGATTGGCAGCGCCTTCCCAGAAGGTTTTTACCTCAAGGGCTTAGTGGCTCGAGTGTGGTAATCGCTTAATAGCCCTAGGGTCATAAAAAATGCCGGTGCAACTGCACCGGCATTTTTGTTTCTCGCATGGGAGTCTTTTGACTCACCTTGCCTTAAGCGGTAAAGGTTTTTACACCTTCAGGGGTGCCAACCAATAACACATCGGCGCCGCGTTTTGCGAACAGGCCGTTGGTGACTACGCCGACGATGGCGTTGATCTTCTCTTCTAATTCCTTAGGATTGATGATCTTAAGGTTGTAAACGTCGAGGATCACGTTGCCGTTATCCGTGACAACGCCTTCACGGTACACAGGGTCGCCGCCGAGTTTGACCAGTTCACGGGCCACGTAAGAGCGCGCCATTGGGATCACTTCAACGGGCAGTGGGAATTTACCCAAAATATCCACTTGTTTAGTGTTATCCACGATACAGACAAACTTTTCAGCCACAGCCGCAACGATTTTCTCGCGGGTTAATGCCGCGCCGCCGCCTTTGATCATGTCCATATGGCCGTTGATTTCATCGGCACCATCGACATACACAGATAATTTATCGACGCTGTTTAAGTCATAAACTGGGATGCCAAGGGCTTTCATCTTTTGGGTTGAGGCTTCTGAGCTTGATACCGCACCTTCAATATCGGCCTTCATGGTGGCGAGGGCATCGATAAAGTGATTGACGGTTGAGCCTGTGCCTACACCCACAATGCTGTCTTTCTCAACGTATTTGAGAGCAGCCCAGCCAGCGGCTTTTTTCATTTCATCTTGAGTCATGTTGACATCCTGTAATGGCAAATGAGTAAAAAATTCTGGGCTTAGTATACTCTTTTCCATCAAAGTGTGTGGTGCTATTGCACTGTAGCTGTGATCTTGGGCGGTGATCTCGTGCAGTGTCCTGTTTACAGTGCTTACAGATTTAATCACTAAGTGAACTCGTTAAAATGAGTGATGCGCCTAAGATAAAGCCCATTTGGCTATTGACGATTCGCTAGGCGGGCTTAATCTAACTAAGTTACTATGGTGAAAGCAGAATTGGCGAAAGCAGAATTGATAAGAACAGCATTATTTATTTAAGGGAGCATGTATGGCTGGGGCGAGTTTATTAACCTTACTCGACGATATTGCATCCATTTTGGATGACGTGGCGGTGATGAGTAAGGTCGCGGCCAAGAAAACCGCTGGGGTATTAGGGGACGATTTGGCTTTAAACGCCCAGCAAGTCACAGGTGTGAGTGCTGACCGTGAATTACCCGTGGTTTGGGCGGTCGCCTTAGGCTCGTTTCGCAATAAATTGATTTTAGTGCCCGCAGCCATGTTGATCAGCGCCTTTATTCCTTGGGCTGTGACCCCCTTATTGATGTTCGGCGGCTTGTTTTTATGTTTTGAAGGCTTTGAGAAATTGCACCACAGCTATAGCCATCGAAAAGACAAACATGCGGAGCAGGGCGAATCTGACTTACCGGAGATAAGCGATCTCGCGGCCTATGAGAAGGAAAAGGTGAAGGGCGCGATCCGCACCGACTTTGTGCTGTCGGCAGAAATTATCGCCATCACCTTAGGCATAGTCGCGGATAAGTCGCTGACGACGCAATTTTTTACCCTCGCGATTATCGGTATTGTGATGACTATAGGTGTTTATGGTCTGGTGGCGGCGATTGTCAAAATGGACGATGCGGGTCTATATCTGAGCCAGTGTCAGGGCGAGTCGAGCTTCACTCGCTTTAATCGTAAGTTGGGTTTTGGCTTGCTTAGCGCGGCTCCCGTGTTGATGAAGAGCTTAACCATTATTGGTACTGCCGCCATGTTTATGGTGGGCGGCGGCATTCTGACCCATGGATTACATTGGGTCGGCGAGCAAATTCACCATGCCGAGCAATTTGTGGAAACCATTGCCGTCGTCGGCCCTGTACTTGGGTTACTGACGCCGAGTGTGCTCAACGCGCTCTTTGGTATTGCAGCGGGCGCGGTGGCGGTGCTGCTGATGACGGGATTCCAAAAGCTGCGGAGCTGATCCATTTTTCATCCTTTATTGCTGGCCATTATTGAGTCAGCTAACCCGAGTTGCGCGAGTACCAAGGTGCTCGCTGCGAGTATTTCAGTGCTCAAGGACGAAGTATGCAATTAATGCGTTTTTGCCTTTCTCCCAATAAGTTGGCTTGGCTGCGCCAGGAATTAGGCGAACACGCCGACGAGCTTATCGCGGCGATGGATAAAGCTGGGGGTAACTATCTAGCTGGATTAGCCGAGTCCCAAGCGGGGGACTTATCGGCAGCCGATTCGCAACTTAAGTTCCAATGGTTTCAGCAGAAGCTTGCCTTAACTACGCGATTAACTGATGCCGAGCTGGCAAACCTTACGCCACTGTCGCTGGTGGATATTAGGGGCGAAATACGGGAGGAGAGGCGGGTTGAAATGCATGTTGAATTAGTCACGCTCGATAAGCTTGCCACCGCATTACAACAACTTAGCCGTGAATCCGTACTGGGGTTTGATACCGAAACGCGGGCAAGCTTTGAGCCGGGCGTTCAACATCCCTTGAGCTTAGTGCAACTGGCGACCTCCGATACCTGCTATTTATTTCAGCAGGCGGTATTGGGCGAGAGGCTCGCCGAGCTTAAACCTTTGCTCGAAAATGAGCAGATCCTCAAAGTGGGGATCGGATTAAGGGGCGATGGCCAAGCACTGAAACGGGATTGGGATATTCAGGTCTCTCCACGACTTGATTTGAATTGGGCGATGGCGCAGCTTGGTGCTGGGAAGGAAATGGGCACGCGTCAATTGGTGGCGGCATTACTGCATAAACGCATCGATAAACCTAAAAAAATTACCCTCTCGAATTGGCAACAGGTGCCTTTATCCCAAGCGCAAGTTCAGTACGCCGCCCTCGATGCATTGGCGGCAACCCTGTGTTTTTGGCAGTTAATCGACAAGCTGCAAGGTTTTTATGGCAAAACGACTGTTGGTAATAAACCCATATTGCCGCCGAGTTTAGCCGCGCGACTCGCGAGCTATTTTCATCCGGCTTAAGACTTGAGATAAGCTCGCGAAGATAAGGATTAGGGGAGCAAGAGATGTTGGATGCGATTTGTGTACTCACAACCGAGGCTGCGGTAGAGCAGGCTTCGTCGCCACTACGACTCAACCCTAATGTAATGGCTGGTGTCACTTACAGTGTGTTCAAATTTCAGCAGTTACCCGAGGCTGAGATTGAGCGTTTACGCCAACATTTATATTGCCCCGCCTGCTACGGCAAAGCCTATTTTCGTAAAGCATCTAAGGATGGTAGGGCCGCCTGTTTTGGCTCCCGTTACCATAAGCTCGATTGCATCGAATTTAATCCGTCGGCGCAAAAGTCCCGTGAAGAACAAGATGCACTCGAAGTGCAGCAACAACTGCTCGACGCCGATGCCTTGGTTATCGATTTTTCGCTCAATCCCAGTAATAAGAGACCATCTAGCTCAACGCTCAAAGTGAACGCTCCCCAAGAGCAAGAGGTTGGGTCCAAAAGTAAAACTGCAAATGAGACCGAGCCATTAGAGTCAGTGCAGGAGCCTAAAGCTGGCTATCAAGTGGCGACCGATAAGCCCGAGATAGCCATCACGGCAACGCGTACTCCGAGCCAAGGGCTAGAAAAGTTACTCCATAGCCTGCTGCGCGGCTCGGATCTGGCGACTTCGGATCTTTGGGTTTACACCGATGATGAGCGCAAGTATCGCTGGCGGGCGAAGAATTTGTTTGTGAATTTTGCCGATGCGGATCCTACAGATTACAAACCCCATATGTACTGGGGCACTATCTCCCACAGCGACCCGACGCTATCTTGGCTTAATCCCGCCGACAGTAAAGACATAGGTATTCCTATTGAGGCCGTTAAAACTAAACTGTTTAAGCGCTTTAATATCGAAGATAAACGGGATTTAGAGGGCGCAGGGCTTATCCTGTTTGGTAAGTGTTTTTGGAATAAGGATAAGACCCGCAAAATTATCCAGCTTTGGGACAATGACTTGCGGCGGATTTTTATCTCAACCCTTGATGATTAACCATCCGTGATGGGATTTGGTCGCGAGTGCGTGGTACACGCTGCGCTTTAATTCATCTTTTAAGGCGTACCCATGACTCTTTTGTGAGTTTTTGGGCACAGACAGAGCATCAGGTTTTAATGTTTGCCAGTTGCTGGCGGTTTTTTAACGCTCGGCACTGAGTGTAAATGCCGACTTTTTCAGCTTTATGCCAATTAAATCAACAGTAGATGCAAAACTTGTTTGAAAATTCCTCAGTTAATTAAGTTTGTCATAAAAAGTCCTTTACCTTTGAGAGTGCTTTTAGCATAATGCCCCACGTCAACAGGGGTGTAGTTCCAATTGGTAGAACAGCGGTCTCCAAAACCGATGGTTGCGGGTTCGAGTCCTGCCACCCCTGCCAAATAAAACAACGGCTTGCATAGAAATATGCGAGCCGTTTTATTTTGCGCGCGATAAATTTTCTCACCGCATTTGCTTACATTTGTTAAGTAAAGGTATTTGCAACTTTCGTAGTGTCTAACATACAATCGCAAGCCCTTTGGTTTGAGGAGGTATGGTTTGAGTTCTGTGATGCAAACAAGGCGCAGATTAGCACTATGGCTTGCAGCCATCTTAGTGTTGCTGTCTGTTGCGTTTGCGGTGCACAGTGTTTCCCACCTCAATGATGATGCCAAGGCCCACTGCGCGCTGTGTTTGCATCAGCATCAATTGCAGCATGCCCTCTCATACTCTCCTTTAGATTTTCAAGTTGCTCAACAGGGTGTTATCTCGGTTGAGTTTGATGTTATTTCCTTTAAGACGCCATTTAGGCGCCACTTCCATAGCCGCGCGCCGCCGCTAACAGCCTAACTCCTGCTTTTTATCTATTTCTCTTATTTTTCGAGCGCCTTGGCTTAACTAAGGTGCCCGATGCTGTTTATTTTTGGAGTAAAAATGGCTGTTTATATTAGCCACAAGCGCTCGGCATTCGTGCTGGGCGTGGCGTTATTGGCGTTGGATGCGAGTGTTCCCCTATTGGCCGCCGAGGCTATGCCAACTGATACCGTTGGACTTAATGGCGATATCGAGCGTTTAAGTATTCATTATCGTCAGGCATACCGCGGCAATGTGCCGGCGACTGAGTTGCCCCAGGCAATTACTGTGCTGGATGAGCAACTGATTAAAGATACTGGGCTGACGCGTTTTCAAGACTTATTGGATTATTCCGCCAGTGTCGCGCGGCAAAATAACGGTGGTGGGTTATGGGATAGTTTTTCGTTACGGGGCTTTCCTGGGAATGAAAACATGCCATCGGGCTATTTAATCAATGGTTTTAATGGTGGCCGAGGTTTTAGCGGCCACAGAGACCTATCGAACGTGGCCTATGTGGAAATTCTCAAAGGCCCGGGCTCGGCGCTTTATGGACGCTCGGAGCCCGGCGGCACTGTAAATATTGTGACTAAAAAGCCGCAGTACGAGGCGCAGGGCTATTTAAAAGCCTCCGCGGGGAGTTTTGATCAATATCGGTTAGAAGGGGATTTTACTTCGGGGCTGACTGATAGCTTAGCTTTTAGGATCAATGGTGCTTGGCAGGAACATGACAGTTTTCGCGATTACGTGTTTAGCGATAAAAAAATCGTCACACCATCGCTGCGTTGGCAACTGTCGGATAGGTCATCGCTCCTGTATGAGGTTGAATATCTTAAACAAGAACAGTTATTTGACCGTGGTGTAGTAGTGCTCAATAACGATTTTAATACCGTGTCCCGTTCGCGTTACTTGGGCGAGCCCAATGATGGGCCAACAAAAGTGGATGCGACTGGGCATCAGCTTACCTATGAGTATGAATTGAATGAGGATTGGTCGCTGACCGCGGGTTATAACTATCGCGATTCGAGTTTAAATGGCTACTCTTCGGATGCTGAATTAGCAAAGGGGCGTCAATCCTTATATGACGATGGCCGTACGCTGACGCGGCAGCATCGTTATCGAGATTATGCTTCTGAAGACCATTCAGTGCGGGCCGAACTCAGCGGTCAGTTTGATACTGGTAGCATAAGGCACAATCTGCTGCTCGGAACGGATGCCTATCATTATCGACTGAAAACGGGACTCTACCGTTATCGAGGCCAGAAGGGCGCCTATGCTATCGATATTTTTACCCCCCAATATGGCGCTGCTCAGCCTGAGGTGAGTCTGTTGTATGAAAACCGAGAGACTCAAGATGCTTGGGGTGCCTATTTACAGGACCAATTGGAGTTAACCGAGCGTTGGAAACTGCATTTAGGGTTAAGGTTTGACCGTTATTCCCAAGAAATCGCAGAGCAGGTCAACGCGAGTCTGTCGGATCAAAGCGATCACAGGGTCAGCCCGAAAGTCGGATTAGTGTACCAATGGTCTGAGGCGCTAAGTGTTTACGGTTCCTATTCGGAAGGATTTTTACCGCTTTCAGGCACTGATTATGCGGGTAATCCCTTCGAGCCAGAGGAGAGCAAATCCGTCGAGTTGGGGGTTAAGTTCAACAGCACTTGGTTTGAGCTACCCGTCAATGGCAGTTTGGCTTGGTTTGATGCGCAAAAGAGCAATATCTTGACCTCAGATCCCGTCAATGTTGGCTTTTCGGCGACCCTTGGTGAAGCCAAGAGCACGGGGATTGAATTGGATATTACGGCCGAGTTGACCGAGAACTTACAAGCGTCCTTGTCCTATGCCTACCTGAATACCCGGACGGCGAACGACAGTCTGAATCTAGATTGGGGCGTGTTAATTCCGGCGGGCAGTCCGTTGGTCAATGTGCCAAAACACACGGGCAGTGTCATTCTCAAACAGGACTTAAATGATCTTTCTATCGACGGTCATTTAGGGTTGAGTTGGCGTTATGTGGACTCACGCTTGGGCGATTCGGCCGATCCAAGTTTTCAATTACCGAGTTATCAGTTGCTTGGAATGTTCTTCACTACTCGGCTTGGCGAAAATCTAAGTCTCGCGCTCAATGTCGATAACCTGCTGGATGAGCACTATATCGCCAGCAGTTACTCGGCGCTGTGGGCCGTACCGGGTGAGCCACGTAACGTTAAAGTGAGTGTTAGCTATGAATTCTAATACCACAGTGACACCCAAGGCTTTGCTGGTGGCGCCTAAGCTACAGGGGCGTCAGCGGATCAATAGCATCGACATGATGCGCGGCTTAGTGATGCTGATTATGTTGCTCGATCATGTGCGGGAGCGGTTTTTCCTGCATATGCAGGTGAGCGATCCTATGGATTTAAGCACAACAAACTGGGCGCTGTTTGTCAGCCGTTTTGCGGCGCACTTTTGTGCGCCGGTCTTCGTCTTTTTAACTGGGGTCTCGGCTTGGCTTTACGCTAATCGTGGCTATGGTGAACCGCGGTCTGCGCGCGAGTTTTTAATCAAGCGCGGACTATTCTTAATCGCACTCGAGGTGCTGGTGATTAATTTCTCATGGATGGGCAATTATCACACCCTGTGGTTGCAGGTGATTTGGGTGATAGGACTGAGCATGTTGGCCCTTGCGGCACTTATCAACCTCCCAAGGCTGTGGATGGCATTGCTCGGGCTATTGATTATCTTTGGCCATAACCTATTGTCGCCTATTCATTTTACGCCAGACGAGTGGGGCTATAGTCTGTGGACGATACTGCATGACCGAGGTTATTTGATTGCCGAGGGCGAGCTTAAGCTGAAGATAAGTTACCCAGCGCTACCTTGGATTGGCGTGATTTTATTGGGCTATGTGACAGGCCCCGTCTTTGGCCGAGGGGGCGATGCGTGGCAGCGTCAGCAAAAATTGATATTGCTAGGGCTTGGCTGCGCTCTGCTGTTTGGCTTGCTGCGTGGATTCAATATCTACGGCGAGACGCTGCCTTGGCAGTTTGGCGATACCTTAGGCCAAACCTTAATGTTGGTATTTAACTTAACTAAGTATCCGCCATCCCTCAGTTTTTTGTTGGTGACCTTGGGCGGAATGTTCTATAGCTTAGTGCTGTTTGAGCGTTATTTTGCGACAGGCAGTGTATTAGGTTGGATGGGGCAGAGGTTAGCAGTGTTTGGTTCAGTGCCTATGTTCTTCTATATCTTGCACTTATATGTGCTGCTGTTGCTGTATTCGCTGGCTAAATGGGTATTTGGCGCAAACCATGGTGAGCTGTTTGGCGTAGCGCATATGGGGTGGGTATGGCTGATAAGCTTAGTCTTGATCCCCTTACTCTATTACCCCGTGCGTTGGTTTAGCCGTTACAAAGGACAGAGTCAGCAGGCTTGGCTTAAGTATCTCTAAATTGGCTTTAGTACCGATAAATGCCTAATAAAAATGGCCGAGCGCGTGACTGCTCGGCCATTTGGCTTGGGGATGATGAAAGGGTTATTCGCTTAATAAGCTACGTAACATCCACGCATTTTTCTCATGGAGTTGAATACGCTGGGTGAGTAAATCTGCCGTTGCCTCATCGTTGGCTTGGCTAACCAAGGGATAGAGCGCACGAGCGTTTCTGATCACCACTTCTTGGTCGCTTAACAGTTCACGGATCATGGTTTCTGCTTTAGTGACACCTTGATCTTCACGGATTTCAGTCAACTTGGCATAGGCCGAATAGGAGCCTAATGCCCTTGCGCCTAATGCGCGCACTCGCTCGGCGATTAAATCGACCGCTAAGGCAAGCTCGGTATATTGCTGTTCAAACAACAAGTGCAAGCTAGTGAACATGGGGCCTGTGACGTTCCAGTGGAAGCTGTGGGTCTTAAGGTAAAGGCTGTAGCTGTCGGCCAATAACTGATTTAACCCAGCGGCGATTTCTTCTCTGTGACTCTGGTTGATGCCGATGTTAATCATGGAAATACCTCCTATTGTCCTACTCAATGGGGATAGCTTATCAAATGAGCTAAACATCTAAAGCGGTTAAAATAGATTTTATGAATCGAATTTATAGATTAACCTTTACAGCTTAATTGGGATTTTGGGATGAATTTGCATGGAGACCTGCGTCGTGACAATAACATTCGGTCTATTTAGCTGGTATCCTTGTACTTGTGTTAGAACCTAATGAAACCCCAATCACCCCATGAATAAATCAGCCTATTTAGCCGCAATGGAGATTACTCCCTGGCAGCTTCGCGATACTAAAGTGCGACCTTATCAAGTGGTTTGGGATGCAGACGAGATGACGCCCGCCGCCGAGCCTTTACTCGAAACCGTGCTCGGATTAATCGGCATCAGTAAGGACGACTGTGAGTTCAACACTGAGCCGCATAAGGGCAAAACCATAGTCTGGGATTTACGCCGCAATAGGGTTAGGCCCAGAGTAGCTTGGTTAGTGTCGGATCCCTTAGCGGACTTGCTGTCACGCAGTGAGGCAAAGCGTGCCTTATGGGCCCAGATCTGCCAGTGGCGTGAGCAGCAATTAACGGCCTAAGCCTCTATTGGTTGTGCCCTGTACATTATCGTGAGTTACCTTTTAATTTGGATTTTCCCGTGAGTCATCAAGTTCTTAAGACCCTTAGTGAATCGTTGCAAATTGTGCTCCTGACGCCAACGGATGTAAGCCAAATAGCACGCATTGAAGCGAGTGCCCATTCCCATCCTATGAGTGAGAATAATCTTGCCGATTGTTTTGGCCACTTGTACCGCGTCCTTGGATTAATGCAACGCGATGGCGAGTTACTCGGCTTTGCGATTGTGCAGCAGATTGTCGATGAGGCAACGCTGCTGGATATTTGTTTGTCGCCAGCGCAACAAGGGCGAGGTTATGGGCATCTGCTACTCACGGCGGTTATCGACTGCGCTAAGGCTGCCAAGGCGGTGGTGCTGATGCTGGAGGTTCGCGAATCAAACCTTGCCGCGCGCGCGCTCTATCAGAAGCGGGGGTTTGTCGAAACTGGCCGTCGCAAGGGCTATTACCCTTTGGCTGAGGGCAAAGAAGATGCGATTTTGATGGACTTAGCCTTAAGCGAAACGGCTTAAGATTTTAGAAGTCGATAAAAAAAACAGCGCTTTAGCGCTGTTTTTTTATGGAGTTAATAAAGCGAAGGTTACTTCACTTCTTTACCTTGAGCTTGCAGGTCTGCATGGTAGCTTGAACGTACTAATGGGCCACAGGCGGCGTGAGTAAAGCCCAGCTCATCGGCAAGGACTTTAAGCTCATCGAACTCGGCTGGCGAGACGTAACGCTCAACCGGCAGGTGGAACTTAGACGGTTGCAGATATTGACCTAAGGTCAACATTTCTACCTTGTGCTCACGTAAGTCGCGCAGCACTTGGGCGATTTCTTCGTTGGTTTCACCTAGACCCATCATTAGTCCCGATTTTGTCGGCACATTGGGGTGACGCTCTTTAAAGCGCTTCAGTAGGTCGAGTGACCATTGATAGTTCGCCCCTGGACGCGCTTTGCGGTAATGCATAGGCGCAGTTTCGAGGTTGTGGTTGAACACATCAGGCGGCTCGGTCGACAGAATGTCGAGGGCAGCGTCGATACGACCACGGAAATCGGGCACTAAGATCTCAATCTTAATTTCAGGATTCAGTTTACGGATCTCACGGATACAGTCGGCAAAGTGCTGGGCACCGCCATCACGCAGGTCATCGCGGTCAACCGAGGTGATAACCACGTATTTCAGCTTCATATCGCGAATGGTTTGTGCCAGTTTGACCGGCTCTTCTGCATCAGGTTTCAATGGACGACCGTGGGCCACGTCGCAGAATGGGCAGCGGCGAGTACAAATTGCGCCCAAAATCATAAAGGTCGCGGTGCCGTGGTTAAAACATTCTGCCAAGTTAGGGCAAGAAGCTTCTTCACAGACCGAGTGCAGACCGTTCGAACGTAATGCTTGCTTGATCTCGAGAATGCGTTGGTTAGATGCGGGCAGTTTGACCCTTAACCAATCGGGTTTGCGTAACATGGTTTCGCGCTCAGAGGGCACGATTTTAACCGGAATGCGCGAGACCTTATCGGCATCTCTTAATTTGACTCCGGGTTGTAAACGTTCAGGCCTATTCATGACGCTGCTAATCCTTGATGATGAACTAGTTGTTGGTAGCCCAATAGTTGGCTAAGGGTAATTATGAGTTGGTCGCCTGCTTCTATCACGGTTTGTGGGCCGCCGAGTTCCTTGCATTGCACCATTTCAAGCCCGGCATAACCGCAAGGGTTAATGCGGCGAAACGGCGCAAGATCCATATCGACATTCAGTGCTAAGCCGTGGAAGGAGCAGCCCTTACGAATGCGAAGCCCTAAAGAGGCGACTTTGCGCTGATCCACATACACGCCCGGCGCATCGGCCTTGGCGTAGGCATTGATATCGTATTTGGCGAGCATATCGATAATGCTTTGCTCGATATGGGTCACGAGCTGACGGACGCCAATCTTGCTGCGTTTAATATCGAGGAGAGGGTAGACAACTAATTGTCCCGGCCCGTGGTAAGTCACTTGGCCGCCACGATCCACTTGGATCACGGGAATATCACCCGGATTCAAAATATGTTCGCTTTTACCTGCTTGGCCTTGGGTAAATACGGGTGGATGTTCAACGATCCACAGTTCGTCTGGGCTATCGCTGTTACGTGTGTCGGTGTAATGCTGCATCGCATGCCACACAGACTCGTAATCCTGTTGTCCCAGATGCCGAATATGCAAAGTGGTGTCTTGCAAGGGCAACCTCTCCCCTAGAATTGAGTGGCGCTATTATACGCCTCTTGACCATAAATGTAAGACAGATCACATTTCATGGCCTTGAGGAATACTTATAGTACGCGGCGTACGCCTTCGATACCGGCAAGCTCAGTGTACAGAGTCTCAATATGATCTTTGCTGGTCACTGTGACGCGGATGGTCACAGAGTAGTAGCTACCTTTGCTTGAGGCCTTAACCGTAGGTGAATAATCACCTGGGGCGTGTCTTTGCACTACGGCAACGACTCTGTCGGTCAGGGCTTCGTGGGCATCGCCAACCACTTTGAAGGGGAAGGCGCAGGGGAACTCCATGAGTTCATCAAATTTCGTGTTTAACATAGTCGTGCTCTATAACCATTTTAATGGGAACTATATGGTGACGATTATACCCGATTCAAGGGCGATACTCCCCCAAAAACAACTAAGCCACCCGAAGGTGGCTTAGTTTTTGTGATTCCGATTAGCTAAACCAACCAGAAAACAGTTGCTTAAAGTAATCAACTAATTTGCTGAACCAGCTGCCTTCATTGACTTCTTGCAGGGTAACCAGCGGGAATTGCGCAATATCTTTGCCATCTAACTGGAAGTATAAGCGGCCAACGGTTTCACCTTTTTTCAGTGGTGCATCCAGTGGCTTAGTCAGTTCGAAGTTGGCTTTTAAGTCTTTCGCACGGCCACGGCTGATGGTTATTGGGGTATCAGTAGCAACACCTAAATCGACAGTGCTCTTATCGCCGTACCAAATTTGTTGGGTCACGAAGCTGTCGCCCGCCTTGTAAGGGGTTACGGTTTCGAAGAAGCGGAAACCATAGGTAAGCAGCTTTTTACTTTCGGCTTTACGGGCGGCTTCACTCTGGGTGCCCATTACCACTGAAATTAAACGCATGCCGTCTTTGGTAGCAGATGCGACTAAGTTATAACCCGCGCCAGAGGTGTGGCCGGTTTTAATACCGTCGACATTCATGCTGTTATCCCACAGCAGGCCGTTGCGGTTATATTGCTTGATACCGTTGAAGGTATAATATTTTTCGCTGTAGACACGGTATTCTTCAGGCACATCACGGATAAGCGCAGCACCTAATAACGCCATATCGTAGGCAGTGGATTTGTGGTTTTCTGAGTCTAAACCGTGGGAGTTTTCGAAGTAGCTGTCACGCATGCCAAGCTGCTTGGCCCATGAGTTCATCATGTCGACGAAGGCGCCTTCGGTGCCGGCAATGTGTTCGGCCATGGCCACACAGGCATCGTTACCCGACTGGATGATGATGCCGCGGTTTAAGTCGGAAACCTTAACGGTTTTACCCACTTCGATGAACATTTTTGATGAGTCAGAGAAGTTCTTCGACCACGCATTTTTACTGATGGTCACATCATCATCTGGGGATACGTTACCGGCTTTGATTTCTTGACCAATCACGTAACTGGTCATCATCTTCGTTAAGCTGGCTGGGTTTAAGCTTTCGTAGGCATTTTCTTCGGCAATGATTTGGCCCGAGTAATAATCCATCAAGACGTAAGCCTTGGCGGCAACTGTAGGTGCATCAGGGGTAACAATCGGCTGCGCAGCATAAACAGGAAGAGAAACACTCGAAATTAGCAGCAATGTTTTAATGGGACTTTTTACAAAATTCATCATTAACTTAGCACGTCTTTTTGGTTGTATTGAAAGAAAAGGCAAAATAGTTTCGCGAGTATACCACCCTTCGACAAAGGTTTTCAGTGAAGGTTCCTTCATCTGGGGTATTTTTAAGCTAAATTTACATCTTATAGTGAGCGGTCACTACTCTAAAACCATATAGCCTTCGGGGTAACCGTCTTGTTTCACTTTATTGAGTAATCGGTCGGCTAGTTCGGTTTGACCAATTGGACCGAGCTGTAGTCTATACATATTGTTTGCCGGTTGTACACGGGTCTTGACCTGATATTTCTTCTCCAGATCCTTCGCCATTTTGTTCAGCCTATGCTGATCCTTAGAAGCCACCAATTGTATGTAGTGATTGCCTGAGGATTGGATATTGGCGATGGCGGACTGTGTCGCAGCCTGAGTGCCAATATAGATCACATCTAGCTTAATCCGTGCGGTGCCAGTGCCTAGCATGCCCAGCTTATAAGCGGCGGCGTAGGATAAGTCTAAAATCCTATCCGAATGGAAAGGGCCGCGATCGTTAATCCGAATAATCACCTGCTTATTGTTATCTAAGTTAGTGACGCGGGCATAGCTTGGCAGGGGCAAGGTCTTGTGGGCACCTGACATGCCATACATGTCGTAGGGCTCGCCGTTCGATGTCTCATAGCCGTGGAATTTCTCGCCGTACCATGAGGCGCGTCCCGTTTCGGAAAAGCCTTGGCCCGAATCTAACACCGTATAGGACTCTCCATAAACCGTATAAGGTTTATTACCGCGGCGGCTGTAAGGCTCGTATTTTGGGGTCGCGTTTGGCACATGGTCCACATTGGGTGGATTGATGGGCATCTTATCGTTTTTTAGCGCGTAGCGGCCCTTGTTGGGATCCATGTTCTTGTTCTTTTCGCTGGCAGAGCCAGAATTAGAACTCGAGCAGGCCGCGAGCACAAAACAGCAGCCGAGCATCAAGAGCGGTAAAAGGTTATTTTTTAGCGTCATGTTGTTGCTTCAGTTGTTGGCTAAATTGATAAACGGCCATGGAATACAAAGGGCTACGGTTATAACGGGTGATCACATAAAAGTTATTGAGTCCTAGCCAGTAGTCCTTGCTACCCACTTGTTCGAGCTCGATGAGCATGGCCTTTTGCGAGGCATCTAAATCGCGGGCGGTGGCCAGCGATAAGCTTGGGCTGAGAATATCAGAGACCTTGTACTGCAACTTCTCACCAGCCCACACTTTGGCTTTAGGCGCATTGGCACTGCTATTCACTAAAGGGAGCGCAACGGGTGCATGCAACTGCCAGCCGTGTTCATGGAAATAATTGGCAACACTGCCAATGGCATCCTCTGGACTCTGGAGTAAATCACGGTTACCGCTGCCATCAAAATCCACGGCATAGTGGCGGTAGCTTGAAGGAATAAACTGACCAAAGCCCATGGCTCCGGCGTAGGAACCCTTGAGGCTATTGATATCTAAGTGTTCTTCTTTTACCAGCTTCATCAGCTCGCCAAATTCCTTGCGAAAGAAAGTGGCTCTTGGCTCGTAATAAAACCCTAAGGTATAGAGCGCATCGATTACCGGATAATTACCTGTGTACTGACCATAGAAGGTTTCGATACCAATAATGGCCACAATAATTTGTGGCTCGACTTGGTACTTTGTCGCGGCCTTGGCAATCGTTGCCTCGTGTTTTTTCCAGAAGGCTAGACCTGCATTGAGGCGTTTCTCGGTGAGGAAAATCGGATAATACTGATGCCAAGGCTTGGCTTCCCAAGGGCGAGAAATAGCATCGATAACGGCTTGGTTGTAGTTGGCCTTTGCTAAAAAACTTTCAACTTCGGCTTGGGTAAAGCCTTGTGCCATTTGGGTTTTAATAAACTCAGCCTTTAAGGCCTCGGGTAATACTGGCGTTGGCGCCTGTGTGGTCACCGCCGCACTTGGCTGCGGTGTGGGGGCCGCAGGCTCGTTTGCCGTCGAGCAACCAAGGAGATATGAACTGAGGCAAAGTACTGCCAGTGGAGCCAAACAAGCTCGAAGAATAGGCATTAAAAAGTCCCTAAAAATTATCTATCTACAAAACGTCTATGGGTATGAATGCTCATAAGAATGCCAAACCCTGTCATCAATGTCAGCATGGAAGTACCACCATAACTGACAAGGGGTAAAGGTACACCCACCACAGGCAGGATACCTGAAACCATACCAATATTCACAAAAACATAAACGAAGAAAGTCAATGTGATACTGCCTGCAAGGAGCCGGGCGAAGCTGGTTTGCGCGCGAGAGGCGATGACTAAGCCGCGTCCGATGATATACAGATACATCAGGAGCAGGATAATACTGCCTATCAGGCCAAACTCTTCACCGATCACCGCAAAGATGAAGTCGGTGTGACGTTCGGGGATAAATTCTAATTGGGATTGGGTGCCATCGAGCCAACCTTTGCCCCAGAGGCCGCCGGAGCCAATGGCGATTTTTGATTGAATGATGTGGTAACCAGCGCCTAGCGGATCCTTCTCCGGATCGAGTAGGGTCATCACGCGGGTTCTTTGGTAATCGTGCATCAGGAAGTACCAGAGGATCGGCAAGAAGGCTAATACAGCGGCAATAAAACCGCCCACAATCGCCCAGCTCATGCCCGATAAAAACAGCACGAAAATGCCCGATGCCGCAACCAAAATTGAGGTACCTAAGTCTGGTTGCTTGGCAATTAGCAGCGTCGGGACTAACAAAATCACCGCCGCACCTGCAAGGTAACGTTTCTTCGGCGGCAGAGGGAACTTACTGATATACCACGCCATAGTGATGGGGAAGGCGAGTTTAATCAGTTCCGATGGCTGGAACTCCATAAAGCCTAAGTTCAACCAGCGCTGCGCGCCTTTATTTATTTCCCCAAAAAAATGCACCCCAAGCAGCAGTACAATCCCCGCAAGGTAAATCGGTAAAGCCCAGCGTTTTAGCGCCTCGGGATTGATCTGCGCCATGGTAAACATAATGCCTAGGGATAAAAACATCCTAAACAGTTGGCGCTCCATCATGCCAAGGTCTTCACCGCTGGCGGAGTAAATAACAAACAGGCCAAAGCCCATGACGGCAAACAGACCGAGCAGTAAGGGCAAGTCGATATGCATTCGTTGCCAGATATTTTGACGTGGTTGGGCACTCATGGCGTTGGTTTCCAAGTGTCTCTTAGCATGTATTCATCGAGCATAGCGCGGGCGACTGGGCCTGCGTTTGCGCCACCCCAGCCGGCGTTTTCCATTACCACAGCGAGGACGATTTTAGGATCTTCAAAGGGCGCGTAGGCGACCACGAGGGCGTTATCGCGGAAATGCTCGGCAATTTTATTGGCATCGTACTTAGTGTTTTCGGCCACGCCAATGACCTGCGCCGTACCGGTTTTCATCGCAGCCGTGTAACTGGCGTCGGTGAAGCGAGACTTATGAGCCGTTTGGCGCATCGCTTCATTAATGATTTTCCAGTTGCGCGGATTTTTAAGCTCAATCGGCGGTAACTCGTTAATTGGTGAGTCAATTTTGGCCGTATTATCCTTAATCGACTTTAACAAATGTGGCGGGAAGCGGCGGCCATCGTTGGCGAGAATGGCGGTGGCGCTGGCCAATTGCAATGGCGTGGCGGTCCAGTAACCTTGGCCGATACCGACAGAAATGGTGTCACCAATATACCAAGCTTGGTTGTATTTTAAGCGCTTCCATTCCTTCGACGGCATATTGCCCGCCGACTCTTCGAAAATATCGACACCGGTATTTTGTCCAAAGCCGAATTGCTCCATAAAGCGGGCGATAGGATCGACACCGATTTTATAAGCCAATTCATAGAAGTAGGTATCGCAGGATTCCACGATGGCGCTGTAGACGTTCACCCAGCCATGGCCCCAACGTTTCCAGTCGCGGTATTTACGCTCAACGCCAGGGATTTGCCAAAAGCCAGGGTCCCAAATACGAGTGTGTTCGGTGACGGCTTTTTCATCTAACCCCAGTAGGGCGATAATGGGTTTGACCGTCGAAGCTGGCGCATACTGACCTTGGGTCGCGCGGTTAATCAGTGGGCGAGATTTATCGTTTAATAAATCACTGTAATCTTTGCTGTTAATCCCTTGAACGAACTGATTCGGGTCGTAACTAGGGCTTGAGACTAGGGCTAAGATGCCGCCGTCCCTCGGGTCGATAGCGACAATTGAGCCACGGTGACCTTGGAGTAATTCCACCGCCTTTTGCTGCAATTGCAAATCTAGGGTTAAGTAAATATCTTGCCCCGGCTCCGGCGGTACGATTTTAAGGGTACGGATAGTTCGGCCGCGGTTGTTCACTTCTTCTTCGAGGTGACCCGGCGTGCCGTGTAGCAGAGATTCATAAAACTTTTCAATGCCTTGCTTACCAATATCCTTGGTGGCGGCATAGTTCTTCCATTGATCGTTACGCTCCAATTGGGCGCGATCGCGGGTGTTGATTTTGCCTACATAGCCCAGCACATGGGTGAGCTGGCTCGCATAGGGGTAGTTACGCTTTAAACCCGCCTCGACGGAAATACCGGGAAAGCGATGCTGGTTCACGCTAAAAATCGCCACTTGTTCTTCAGTCAGCTGATTTTTAAGGGTAAGCGGCTTAAAGCGGCGGTGAAACTTTAAGGCGTCGGTAAAGGTTTCGCGCTCATCTGGGGTGATTTCGATTAACTTGCCTAGCTCGTCCAAGGTCTCGGACATATTGGCAATTTTCTCAGGCACCAGATCGAGGGAGTAAAAGGGTTGGTTTTCGGCGAGGAGTACGCCGTTTCTGTCGTAAATCAGGCCACGGCTTGGAGCGATGGGCACGACACGAATACGGTTGTCATTAGAACGTGTTGCGTAATCTTTATAGGATTCAACCTGAAGGTGATAAAGATTGGTCACCAACACGCTCAGGAGGGCGACTACACAAAAAAAAGTGAACAGCGCACGGCGCTTAAACAGTGACGCCTCGGCGGCGTGGTCGTGCATGGTTATCCGCTTTTTTGGCGACACTTAGGCTATCTCCAGCTGATCCCATCCGGGTGGTTGACACTCGTTAACATCAAGATCCCGCTATTCTCTGTGATAAGGGTGATTGGTGTTCACGCTCCACGCGCGGTATAAGCTTTCGGCAACCACAATCCGCACCAGAGGATGGGGCAGGGTTAATGCCGACAGGCACCAACTCTGATGGGCTGCTTCCTTACAGGCGGGCGCTAAGCCTTCGGGGCCGCCAACCAGTAAACTCACATCACGACCATCGAGTTGCCATTTGTTCATGGCGGTCGCCAGTTCTGGCGTAGTCCAGTTTTTGCCGGGAAGATCTAAGGTGACAATGTGATTGCCCTTAGGGATTGCCGCTAACATTTGCTCGCCTTCCTTTTGCAGGATACGAACGATATCAGCGTTTTTTCCGCGCTTGCCGGCAGGGATTTCGATAAGTTCCAGTGCCATATCTCGGGGGAAGCGGCGTTGGTACTCTTCAAAGCCGCGGGTGACCCAATCGGGCATCCGTGTCCCTACTGCGATAAGTTGCAACTTCATTAGGCTTGCTTTTCTGACCAGAGCTTTTCAAGCTGGTAGAAATCGCGGGTTTGGTCTTGCATAACATGCAGGATCACGTTGCCCATATCCACCAATACCCATTCGCTGCTGTCGCGGCCTTCGATACCAATTGGTGGAATGCCAGCGGCTTTCGCTTCGAGCACGAGGTTTTCGGCGATCGCTTTCACGTGAGTTTTAGATGTACCTGAACAAATCACCATATAGTCGGTGATGTTAGATTGGTTGCTGACATCGATAACCACGACGTCACGGGCTTTTAAATCGTCGATTTTGTCGACAACAAACTGCTTTAATTCGGCGCTCTGCACGCTGATGTACCTCATTCATTTTAAATAGCGCGCTAGTATATCAGTCTTAAGCGGGGGAATACATTCTCTTAGCGATCTTAGCGGCTGAGTTTGTACTCTTAGCGCTTGATTTTCAGCCTAAGAAAAATAAAGCCGTTGTTTTTGAATGTAATTTAGAGTGACGGGTAGGAGGGCGTCCTGTGGAATTTCCCCCATGGCCAGCTGTGAGCGAATTTGAGTGGACGAAATATCCTGTGGGCTGATGTCGACGGTAAAGATGCGCCCATGTTGCGGCTCGCTTGAGTGACTTAAGGCTTCAAGCGTTGCGTGACGTGCGCTGAGTTCATGCTGCATTGGGTGCCCTTCGGCTAAATGCCAGCCCGGGCGCTGACATACCACAATATTGGCTAATTCAAACAGTTGCAGCCATTTATGCCAGCTTTGCAGGTGAATAAACGAATCCATCCCCATAATAAAAAACAGTTCGTCATCGGGATAAAGCCGACTTAACTGCTGAAGGGTGACAACCGTATAGGATGGGCTGTCGCGTTTAGCTTCGATATCACAAAGCTCAAAACCGGTTAATGCCTCACATACCTGCGCGACCATTTCGAGCCGCTGCGCCGTGCTCGAGTGGGTGGTGTTTTTATGCGGCGGAATATGGTTGGGCATCAGCAGGATTTTATCCAGCTTGAGGCTGGCTTTGACTTCCATCGCGGGGCGAATATGGCCGTAATGTATGGGGTCGAAGGTGCCGCCTAAAATACCGATACGCATTCAGTCAGAGCCTTAATCTAAGCTGATATGGGCCAAATGGCCGTGGGCCTTAGGATCGAATAATAAGCACAGGTGGCTAAGCCCTGTCCAATCTTCATGGCCTAATTGCTTAAGGTTTAGCTCCAGCTTAGACGCGAAGGCAAGCATATGTTCGATTTGGGTGAGGCTTAAGCGCTGCAACGCGGTCTGGTACAAGGGTTTGCGTTTATCCCAAATTCGATGTTTACCAAACAAGCTATTTAAGGGCGCGCCTTGGGCTTGTTCACTCTTGAGGCTAAGCAGTAACTGCAGCTCTTTGAATAAGGCCCAGAGTAAAATCGGCATGGCCGTGCCTTCACCGTTGAGCTGGGCCAGCATATGCTGAGCACTGTCTTGACGATTATTCAGCAGTGCATCGGTGAGCTGAAACACAGTAAAGCGGGATTGATCTTCAAAGTAATGGCTTAATTCGTCGGCGCCGATGGGCTGGCTTGGGCTTAACAGTTGCAGCAACTGCATGGCCTGATCGGCGGCGAGTAAATTCCCTTCGTAGAGTGTGTACAGCATAGCGCGCGCATCGGGTTGTAAATTCAGCTTAAAGTGCGCAATTCGTGAGTCGAGCCAACGTCTGAATTGGTCGCTCTCTGGCGTAGTGCAGGGCAAATAAATCCCTAAACTATCCAAGGTTTTGAACCACTTGCTATTGGTTTGCTCGCTGGCGAGTTTGGGGCCTTCGAGGATCAGCAACACATCGGGATTTGGCGTTTGTAGTAACGCTTGTAGCGCCGCCGAACCATCAGCACCGGGTTTTGCGTTGGGCAGTGTTAGCTCAATGATGCGCCGACTAGAAAACAGGCTCATGGATTGCCATTCTTGGGTCAAGTCACCCCAGTTAAAACCCGTTTCTTGAATTAACTGAACGCGCTCTTCAAACCCTTGGCGTTTGGCTGCTTGGCGGATCTGATCCTTGGAGGTTTCGAGCAACCAAGGATCATCACCAAAAATCAGGTAGCAAGCGTGAAGCGGATTGAGATGGCGGGAGAGTTGATCAGGATAAACACGCATTTAAATCACTCTCCACATTTTATTGCAGTTCCACATTAATTTGGACCCTGCATTAATTCACCTCTGTGCTGGCCATGGATTGCAGGATCCGGTCGGCCGCCTGGATACGCATTTCTTTGACTAACAGTTCCATCTCACGGCTTTTCGCCAGTGCGGTGCGAGGGTCGTCTAAGTAATCGCGGCGAATTTCAATCTTGAAAGGCTGCGCCTCTTTGCCCGGCAAGGCCACGGCAAATTCGACGAAATAGATAAGCTCATACTCAGCCACATTGCCCGTAGGGTAAAGTGACAGGGTAGAACGCTCTAAGGAGTCGGTGATGAGCCTTAACACTGGCACATCATTGGCAGCATCGACAATCTTGACGTTGTTCAAACGTAACCGCTCACGCACCAAACGGGTGAGTTCGCTGTATTCGTCCGAGCTGCTCAAACTGAGTTGATTGAGCTGCTCGGGGATTTGGTAGCTACGTTGAAGCTTAAAACCGCAACCTGCGCTGGTCATAATGACCAGCGCCATGATTGCGAAAGCTAAGCGTTTAATTAGCATAAGTTTTCGCGGTTTCCTGTTTGTCTTGTGGACAGCATCCGTTTATCACAGCAACGATGTTAGTTGGCAACGATGCTGAGCAGTTTACCGGGTACATAGATAACTTTACGAACCGTAACACCATCTAAGTACTTGATGACTTGCTCGTCCGCCATACCCAGCGCTTCCACTGACGCTTGGTCAGCATCGGCAGCGACAGTGATCTTAGCGCGCACTTTACCGTTCACTTGTACCACGATGAGTTTGCTGTCTTCTACCAGAGCAGATTCATCGACAACAGGCCATTGGCTGTCTTCGATGCTGTTGGTGTTGCCCAGTTCGTTCCACAGGGTAAAGCTCACGTGTGGGATGATTGGGTACAGTAAACGCACTACCGCAGTTAAAGCTTCACCGATAATGGCTCGGTCTTGACCTGTGGTTTGTGGCGCTTTTTGCAGGTGGTTCATCAGTTCCATCACGGCGGCAACCGCAGTGTTGAACATCTGGCGACGGCCGATATCATCGGTCACCTTAGCGATGGTCTTGTGTACTTCACGGCGCAGCGCTTTTTGCTCGCTAGTTAATTTGCTAACGTCTAAGGCTTCGCTGTTGTCCTGAGCCACATAATCGCTGGCCAGTTTCCACAGACGTTTGATAAAGCGGTGTGCGCCTTCAACGCCAGACTCTTGCCATTCCAGAGTTAATTCTGGTGGTGATGCGAACATCATAAACAGACGAACTGTGTCGGCACCGTATTTCTCTACCATCACCTGTGGGTCGATACCGTTGTTTTTCGACTTAGACATCTTGCACATACCGGTGTAAACCAGTTCGTTACCGTCTTTATCGATGGCTTTGGTGACTCGGCCTTTATCGTCTTTTTCTGTGGTCACTACATCCAGCGGAGACACCCATACACGGGCACCTTTGTCGTTGGTGTAGTAGAAGGCATCGGCTAAAACCATGCCCTGAGTCAGCAGTTGTTTCGCTGGCTCGTTAGAGTTCACTAGACCCGCATCACGCAGCAACTTGTGGAAGAAGCGGAAGTATAACAAGTGCATACAAGCGTGTTCGATACCACCAATATACTGATCTACTGGTAACCAGTAGTTAGCCTTAGTCGGATCTAACATTTGGTCTGCTTGTGGGCTGCAGTAACGGGCGTAATACCAAGAAGATTCCATAAAGGTATCGAAGGTATCGGTTTCGCGCAGCGCATCTTGGCCGTTAACTTGGGTTTTCGCCCATTCTTTGTCGGCCTTGATTGGGCTTTGAATACCATCCATCACCACATCTTCTGGCAGAATAACTGGCAGTTGATCTTCAGGCGTTGGAATAACAGTGCCGTCGGCTAAGGTCACCATAGGAATAGGTGCGCCCCAGTAACGTTGACGTGATACACCCCAGTCGCGTAGGCGATAGTTGACTTGGCGTTTGCCTTTACCTTCAGCCACTAACTTGTCGGCGATGGCATTGAAGGCGCCGTCAAAGTCTAAACCGTCGAACTCACCAGAGTTAAACAGTACGCCTTTTTCGGTGTAAGCCGCTTCGCTGATGTCTAACTCGCCATCAACAGGCTTGATAACTGCTTCGATGGGCAGATTGTACTTTTTAGCAAATTCGTAATCGCGTTGGTCGTGGCCAGGGACTGACATTACGGCGCCGGTGCCGTAGTTCATCAGTACAAAGTTCGCCGCCCAAATAGGCACTTGTTTGCCAGTGATGGGGTGAATCGCGTAAAGGCCTGTTGCTACACCGCGTTTTTCCATGGTGGCCAAATCGGCTTCTGAAGTGGTGCTGTTTTTGCACTCTTCAATAAATTGAGCCAGCTCTGGGTTAGTTTGAGCCGCTAATTCTGCTAATGGATGACCCGCAGCAATAGCCACATAGGTTACGCCCATCAGGGTATCTGGACGGGTTGTGTAGATATCGAATGACTTGTCGCTACCTGCCACACCGAAGGTCATTTCCACGCCTTCACTGCGACCAATCCAGTTGCGCTGCATGGTCTTAACTTGCTCAGGCCAGCCGTCTAAGGTGTCGATATCGTTTAACAGTTCTTCGGCGTAGGCGGTGATCTTAATGAACCACTGTGGAATTTCTTTTTGTTCTACAGGGGTATCACAACGCCAGCAGCAACCGTCTTGTACCTGCTCGTTGGCCAGTACGGTTTCATCGTTAGGGCACCAGTTAACAGAAGCTGTCTTCTTGTAAACTAAGCCTTTTTCGTACAGTTTAGTGAAGAACCATTGTTCCCAGCGGTAGTATTCTGGGGTACAAGTGGCGATTTCACGGCTCCAGTCATAGCCAAAACCTAACAGTTTTAGCTGATTCTTCATGTACTCAATATTTTGATAAGTCCATGGTGCTGGGGCTGTTTTGTTGTTGATTGCGGCGTTTTCTGCAGGCAAACCGAAAGAGTCCCAACCGATAGGTTGTAGCACGTTTTTGCCTTGAAGACGCTGGAAGCGGGCAACCACATCGCCTATGGTATAGTTGCGAACGTGTCCCATGTGGAGTCGACCTGAAGGATAGGGGAACATCGAAAGGCAATAAAACTTTTCTTTGTTCGCATCTTCAGTAACTTCAAAGGTTTTGTTGTCGTGCCAGTGCTTTTGCACTAAGGCTTCAATTTCTGAGGGATTATATTGCTCTTGCATCACGCTATTTCCGGCAGTGCCGCCTATTTATTTGATCTAACGCCATATCGACGCGAATAAGATCTGCATAGAATAAACTAGAAGCGATGCATTAAAAAGGTTCTATGAAGGAGTATTGGTTATGAATGATAGAAGTAGTGCGCTACTAGGACTGTATCAAGCCTTAATTAACGAAGTGAAAGCGCAATTTGCGGAAGATAACTCGCTGACTGCAAAGAATTTATTTAAGTCTGTCACTCAAGGGAAGGAGTTTTTACGCCTCAAAGAACAAGCGGGGGAAGATGAGCTCGCCTTAGTGGAGCAATTCTTAAAGCGTGATATCGCCAGCTTTTTGCGTGAGCAAAATGCCGACAGCTTAAGCCACAGCCCGACGGTGATCACCCTTGAAAACACCCTTTGGCATTGGTTAAGTGAAATCACTGACCGCAGCCAAGTGGAGTGGCACGAGCTGACTCAAGACTTCAAGCACCACGGCTATTACCAGAGTGGCGATATTGTGAGTCAAGGGGTGATGGTGTGCACTAACTGCGGCCATGAAATGAGTATCGAGTTCCCGGGAGTGATCCCAGATTGCCCCGAGTGTGACCATGAGGAGTTTACCCGTGAGGCGTTAACGCCTTAAGGGGATTGCTTCAACGTGCATAAATAAAAAACGACGCTTTGCGTCGTTTTTTTGTGAGTCATCAACAGCCTTGAACATTGATATCGTAAAGCGGCGGAGTGCTCGAATCGGCAGCTTGGGTGTAGCGGAAATAACACTGATCGTCGTCGACAATGGAATTGTCATTTAAGTCGTAACCAATATAAGTAATATCAATGCCTTGATATTGAATGACGAGTTTATCGTCTTTCGTTATCCATTTTTCGATATCGGTATTGTCCAGATATCCCCACTTGAGGCGAGTGTCGACCGTGCCATTACCATCGAGGTCGATGTCGATAATATCGTCACGGCCCACAACGGCTTGGCTTTGCAAACTGGGCATTTGGGTCTTGGAATAGGCCAAGGTATTGGCGGTTTTTACGCTGGCTTGAAGTTGCAGCAGACTTTTCTCCCGCGCCTCTTTGCTCATACCGATAAATTTCGGCGCCGCAATAACCGCTAAAATCCCGAGCACTATGATAACGACGACGAGTTCGATTAAGGTAAAACCTTGAATGCGTTTCTGATTAATCAATTTCTGACTCTATTGTTATTTTTTACGACGAATAAACCCGACGAACAGCAGCGCACCACACAGCAATAGCAGCGGTGTTTGGCCGATTTTGGCAAACCAAGTTTGGCCTGTGACCAGTGGAATCGTCGCGCTTAGCACGCCCGTTTCGAATTGCGGCAGTGCAGCTGTGATATTGCCTTTCTCATCAACAACCGCGGTCACACCGTTGTTGGTGGCGCGCACCAGAGGACGGCCCAATTCGATGGCGCGCATTTGGGCGATTTCCATGTGCTGCAACGGCCCATTTGAGGTGCCAAACCACGCATCGTTCGATACGGTTAACAGCAGATCGGTGCCGAGGTTAACACTGTCACGCAGCTGCTCTGGGAAGGCGATTTCATAACAAATTGCCGGGGCAATTTTATGGCCTACGGCGCTCAAGTTCGGCTGTTGATAATCGCCCCGAGCGAAGGAGGACATTGGCAGATTGAAGAAAGGCGCAATTGGGCGCAGTAAGGTTTCAAAGGGCACAAACTCGCCGATAGGCAGTAGATGGTGTTTTTTAAACTGGTTGCTGCCATCGCTCTCATAATCCGGCGTATCTTGTTGCTTCTGATTATGGTTACCTAGCACGATCAAAGAGTTATAAAACTCGTTCTGTTGACGGCTAATAATCCCCGTGATGATGGAAGTGTGGTTAAGGTTGGCAACCTTGTTAGCATTATCCAAAAAGTCTTGCACCATAGATTCTGGCGCCGGGATCGCGGCTTCTGGCCAGACGATAATGTCAGCGTCGAAGTGCTCACGGGATAAATCCATGTATTTCAATAGGGTTGGCCAGAGTGCCTCGGGTTCCCATTTCATACTTTGGGGAATGTTTCCCTGCACCAGAGCAACTTTAACTGATTCGCCTGTCGGCTGGATTTGCGTTAGCTTTGGGGCAACCCAAGCCGCAGCTGCGATGATGGGCAGTAAAATCAACAGGCTTTTGTAGCGCTTGCTAAAACACAGGGCTAAGGCGCCTGCGAGCATCGCAATTAAGAAACTGAGTCCTAGGGCACCAATAATACTCGCGAGTTCCTTTAATGGACCTTGGGTTTGAGAGTAGCCGGCCCAGATCCAGGGAAATCCTGTCATCACCCAGCCTCTAGCCCATTCGGCTAAGACCCAAAGCGAGGGGAAGAGTAATAGATTGCGCCATAGCGACGGAGTATTAGTGCGGGTCAACCACGCTAAACCGAGACCCGTTAAGGCCGGATAAAGGGCTAAATAGAGGGCTAACAGCGCCATTAGCCCCACTGAGGCGGCCAAGGGGAGGCCACCGAAGGTGTCCATACTGACATGCACCCAACTGATCCCAACGGCGAAACAGCCAAAACCAAAGCTTAACCAATGGAAGAAGCTGGCTTTAGGAGTCAAGGAGCCACTCAGCCACAGGGCTAAGGCCATGGCGACGGGATAGATAATCCACAAGGAATAAGGGGCAAAGGAAAGCGCCGTACTGGCGCCTAAAATAAACGCCAGCACGAGCCGTAACACGCTCAGTCGGGACTTTTGTTGGGCAAAAGCCCGAATGTTAGTTAGCACGGATAATTCTTCTTACACTGAGCGTTATTCTTACGTAGAGGGTTATTCTACGTCTTCACCGACATTGGGATCGGGGAGTTTAACTCTGAGTTGGATTAAGCGTCTGGTATCGGCATTGATGACTTTAAATTCAATTCCTTCGATCATAATGCTCTCATTACGCTCTGGTAGATGACCAAAGGCATGGGACACTAAACCACCGACGGTATCAAACTCTTCATCGCTGAAGTGAGTATTGAATTCTTCGTTAAAATCCTCGATAGGCGTCAACGCTTTTACCATGTAGACAGTGTTACCGACTTTGCGGATCTCAGTATCTTCAGGGCTATCGTGGTCGAATTCGTCTTCAATCTCACCGACGATTTCTTCGAGAATATCTTCAATGGTCACTAGACCCGATACTCCGCCGTATTCGTCGACGACAATCGCCATATGGTAACGCTGGGAGCGGAATTCTTTGAGTAATACGTCGACGCGTTTGCTCTCTGGCACAACGACGGCGGGGCGGATCACGCGCTCAAGGGAGAAGGGTTCTTCACTGTTTGAGAAACCATAGGGGATCAAATCTTTAGCCAGTAAAATGCCTTCGATATGGTCCTTATCTTCGTTAACCACAGGGAAGCGAGAATGGCCTGAACCGATAACAGTTGCGAGCAATTCTTCGACAGTATTGTCGATTTGAATCGCGACAATTTGAGCTCGTGGGATCATAATATCCCGAACACGCATATCAGAAACTTCTAATACACCTTTGATCATTTCGCGGGTGTCTTCGGTGATTAACTCGCGCTGCTCTGCGCCATCAATCACATCGACTAAGTCTTCGCGATTTTGAGGTTCGCCCTGAAATAACTGACTTACTCTGTCAAACCAGCCTTTCTTTTGGGCGCTCGTACTCGGGGGGATATCGTCACTCATAGTTTTCTCATTAACCTTGATGCTGTGCACCGTGGTTAATTATTGTTCCTTATATGGGTCAGTAAAACCTAAGCTTTCAATGAGTTGAGTCTCTAACGACTCCATCTCTTCGGCTTCTTCGTCTTCAATGTGATCATAACCTAGCAGATGCAGGCAACCATGTACAACCATGTGTGCCCAATGGGCTTCTAGGGTTTTATCTTGTTCACGCGCTTCATTTTCAACGACTGCGGCACAAATGACAAGATCTCCAAGCAGTGGAAGTTCAATTTCTGGCGGTGCTTCAAAGGGAAACGACAACACATTGGTCGGTTTGTCTTTGCCTCTGTAGGTGCTGTTTAGCATTTGGCTTTCACGGGCATCGACGATGCGAATGGTCAGCTCCGCCTGTTCCATGCTGTTACCAATGGCAGTTTTTACCCAAAGAGCAAACTGATCTTCACTGGGCAGATAGTCACTCGCCGTGGCGTATTGCACATCTAAGGCTAAATCAAGACTCATGCTTTAAGACTTCCTGTTGCGTTTGTGGATGCGCTTGTTGATAGTCGCGGCGCTCTTTTTCAGCCTTTAATGCCTGCTCCTTACGATCGTAAGCATCATAGGCTTCAACAATCCGAGCAACCACTGGGTGGCGCACTACGTCTTGAGACACGAAGAAGTTAAAGCTGATTTCCTCGACTTGGCTCAGGACTTCAATAGCGTGGCGCAGACCCGACTTAACATGTTTGGGTAAGTCTGTCTGGGTGATGTCCCCCGTGATCACCGCGCGTGAGTTAAAGCCAATACGGGTTAGGAACATCTTCATCTGTTCGACGGTGGTGTTTTGGCTCTCATCGAGAATAATAAAGGCATCGTTTAGGGTGCGACCACGCATATAGGCGAGCGGCGCCACTTCGATGACGTTTTTCTCGATTAAGCGTTCCACCTTTTCAAAGCCGAGCATTTCGAACAAGGCATCATAAAGTGGGCGCAGGTAAGGGTCGACTTTCTGGCTTAAATCGCCGGGTAAGAAGCCGAGTTTTTCCCCTGCTTCAACCGCAGGGCGGGTGAGCAGAATACGGCGCACTTCTTGACGCTCTAATGCATCTACTGCGGCGGCCACTGCTAAGTAGGTTTTACCCGTTCCCGCTGGGCCAATACCAAAGGTAATATCATGGCGCACAATGTTGGCCACATAGGTGCTTTGGTTGGGGTTACGCGGTTTAATCACACCACGGCGGGTTTTGATAAATAAAGATTTATCGTCACCGCTGTCGTCCTGTTCGAGGGCTATGGCTTCTTGAATTGCCAAATGCACCTGCTCAGGGTCGAGATCCGGCGTGCTGCCCTTGACCGTTTGGGTCTCGATATAGAGCTGCTTAAGTAAGTTATTGGCACTTAAACAGTTACGCGGCAGTCCGGTAATTTGAAAATGGTTGTTCTTACGGACTATCTCAACGCCAACGCGACGCTCAATCTGTTTGATATTGTCATCGAAGGGACCGCACAGCGAGGCCAAACGGCGGGTTTCTGCGGGTTCGAGATACAGATTCATTGTGGTTAATTTACTGGACAAATAGTACTCCTATTGTCAAATACCAAGCAAAGTGCTGAGTGAAAAGCCAAGTGCGATGCCTGTTTGCTATCGCAGTCTCTAATCAGAAGATAATCTCAGTTTACGAGCCATAGCGGATAATTGCTAACGGAAAATCGTTAAGCCCAAGGGTTTTGAATGACTGCTCTATAAAAGGCAAAAGTACACAAAACAAAAAGGGCGACACTGAGGTTAGCTAAACCATGTCGCCCTGATATAGGTGCTGCTTGCTCGATTTTAAACCCTTAAGGTTTAAATTGTGTCACACCGAGATCGTCATCCTGTTTGTGTTTGGCCAGAATATCCGATGGGCGCAGGTTGCGGCGCAGATCCATTTCATCTTCACCACGGATAAATTTACCGCGCAGTGAGTTAGTGTAAACGTCAACAATTTCGACATCCACAAAGCTACCGATGTGCTTTGGCTGACCTTCGAAGTTGACGACACGGTTGTTTTCGGTACGGCCGCGCAGCTCCATAGGGTTTTTCACCGATGGGCCTTCAACCAGAATACGTTGTACTGTGCCCATCATATGGCGGCTGTAACGCATGGCTTGTTGAGTGATACGGTCCTGCAGAATCGCCAGACGTTGTTTTTTCTCTTCCATATCAACGTCATCGGGTAAATCTGCCGCAGGTGTACCAGGGCGCGCACTGTAGATAAAGCTAAAGCTGTGGTCAAACGCCACATCTTCAATCAGCTTCATGGTATCGGCGAAGTCTTCTTTGGTTTCGCCAGGGAAGCCAATGATAAAGTCAGAGCTGATTTGGATATCAGGACGGGCTTTGCGCAGACGGCGGATGATTGACTTGTACTCTATCGCCATATGGCCACGCTTCATTGCCGTCAGAATGCGGTCAGAACCCGATTGCACTGGTAAGTGCAGGAAGCTGACTAATTCAGGAGTATCTTCGTAAACGTCGATAATGTCCTGCGTAAATTCAATCGGGTGACTGGTGGTGAAGCGAATACGGTCGATACCATCGATAGCGGCAACATAGCGTAATAGCTCGGCAAAGGTACAAATGCCGCCGTCGTGGGTTGCACCACGGTAGGCGTTAACGTTTTGACCGAGCAGGTTGACTTCGCGCACACCTTGTTCTGCCAGTTGGGCAATCTCGAGGATGATATCGTCCGATGGACGGCTGACTTCTTCACCACGGGTATAAGGCACCACGCAGAATGAACAGTACTTGCTGCAACCTTCCATGATAGACACAAACGCCGTTGGGCCTTCGGCGCGCGGTTCTGGTAGACGGTCAAATTTCTCGATTTCAGGGAAGCTAACGTCGATCACGGCCTTTTCGCCACGGCGTACTTGGTCGATCATATCTGGCAGACGGTGTAGTGTCTGTGGTCCAAAGATGATGTCGACGCACTGAGCACGGTCTTTGATCGCTTTACCTTCCTGCGATGCAACACAACCACCCACACCAATGATCAGATCGGGATTTTTATCTTTAAGGGTTTTCCAACGACCTAACTGATGGAACACTTTTTCCTGCGCTTTTTCGCGGATAGAACAAGTGTTCAGCAGTAGAATGTCCGCTTCTTCTGCTTCTTCAGTCAAGGTGTAACCTTGGTATTCGCCTAAAAGATCCGCCATCTTGGATGAGTCATACTCATTCATTTGACAGCCCCAAGTTTTAATATGGAGTTTTTTGCTCATCAGTTGTGTTGCCCTACGCTGCCCAGTAAATATGTGCCCAAGCTGCCTTTGCCCTGTTACAGACAAATCCGGCCGCCCAGTAAAAATAGCGCGACATTTTACCCGCAGTTATGGCTGCTGACCAGCTTTGTCCACATTTTTACTCGCTAATCCCTTGAGATTGTGATACCCACAAAGAAGCTAGGTTTATCTCAGCTGATGGGTTTTGTGCGAGTGATGGTTGGCTAAATTGGGCAGCATTTGCCATTTCTAACAAGCTATTACGGGCTTGAATGCTAATGTCCTCACGGATTTCGAGTCGAAATACGCTCAACATTTCCGTGGTATGTAGATATAGGGCATAATCGAGCGGGTCGCGGTAATTGACTGTGATGGTTTCCATCACGGGTGTTGCTGCCAATGCATGACTAAATGGGATCGCGCTGCAAATCAGTAGACTACTGGCTATCTGCAAGTGGATGAGTGTTTTCATGACATCCTCACTAACTCTATTAAGTGGATTCACTGGTAACTCGTCCCGAACGGCTAGGGCTCGCTAAGTGAGAAGCTAATCGGCTTGTCCCGCAGACCGCCTGAGATCCCCGCGGGGTTGCCTTAGAGTGTAGTGGCTTTGCCAAGGCTGAAAACTTGCCTTTGTAAGCAACTGTGAGCAAATGCGCCCCTAGCAACATTTGCTCACCTTTGAGCGGAAATTGACATGCTTTTGATACAATGCCTGTGATCAGCGTGATGCGCTTTAAGCTTGGGGCTTAAGTTCGAGCTCTATCTAAGAGTAAAGTGGGTCAGATAAATGGAAAGAATTCTAAAGAGTGGTAACTAAGATGAGCCAAGCGATAAGCCAAACACAGCAACCAAGCCAGACAACCACAGCTACTCAGCTATTTGATGTGATCCTTGTCGGTGGCGGTATGGTGGGCGCGGCAACGGCTATCGGGCTGGCGAAGCAAGGCTTACAGGTGGCGGTGATTGAATCATTTGCCCCCGAGGCTTATTCCCCCGAGCAGGCATTAGATGTGCGCGTGTCGGCGATAAGTGTGGCCTCCGAACAGTTACTCGAACAACTCGGCGCGCTCGATAGTCTGCTTAACATGCGTAATGTGCCTTATCTGGGCTTAGAAACCTGGGAGCTTGATGGTTGCATTACCCAATTCCATAGCTCACAAATTGGCGCGAGCCATTTAGGGCATATTGTTGAAAACCGCTTGGTGCAACTCGCCCTGTGGGAGCAAATGCAGCAATGGGATGCGATTAAATTGTTTTGCCCCGAGCGTGTGGCGACATTTTCGCGCCTCGCAGACGGGGTGAGTGTGCACTTACAATCCGGTATCAAGCTTGAGGCAAAGCTGCTCATCGGGGCCGATGGCGCCAATTCGCAGGTGCGCCAATGGGCGGGGATTGGCATTTCGGGGTGGGACTATGCTCAATCGGCGATGCTGATTAATATCCAAACCGCCCAAGGCCAGCAAGATGTTACTTGGCAACAATTTACCCCTAACGGCCCGCGCTCGTTATTACCTCTACCCGGCAATCATGCGTCGTTAGTCTGGTATGACGATGCCAATCGCATTAAACAGTTAATGCAGCTGAATCATAAGCAGCTTGCCGACCAAATCCGCCAGCATTTTCCCGCTCGCTTGGACAGTGACTTTACCGTTGAAGCTAAGGGCAGCTTTGCCCTCACGCGCCGCCACGCGAATGCCTATTATAAGCCGAATGTGGTTATTTTAGGGGATGCTGCGCACACCATTAACCCGTTGGCGGGCCAAGGGGTTAACCTCGGCTTTAAGGATGTCGAAGCCTTACTGGCGGTCATCAAGACTGCATTAACCGAGGATAAACCTTGGTGGTCCACCGAGGTATTAAATGCCTATCAAGCTAAACGTTATCGCGATAATCAGCTGATGATGACGACCATGGATGTGTTTTACGCAGGCTTTAGTAATGACATTCTGCCACTTAAATTACTGCGTAACGGCGCGTTAAAACTGGCCAATATTAATTCTCCCATCAAGCGAACCGTGCTGAAGTATGCGATGGGGCTCAATTAGGCCACATCGTGAGTGCTGACTCACTCGGCATTTGTTGACTTACGCATTGAGTGCTAAAATGCCGCGTTTTTAACGAGCATAAGCGGCATTATTAACTCAAGATGGTCGTCCATGTGCGCTTTGCCAGCGACCAATTAACACTGTATTGAGTGCCATTAGTGAGTGTCATGGGCGAAATTAAATTAATCGTAGGTCTTGCCAATCCGGGCGCCGAATATGCGCAGACTCGCCATAATGCGGGTGCTTGGTATGTGGAAGAATTGGCCCGCATCTGTGGCGTCAGCTTAGTGCCGGATAGTAAGTATTTTGGCCTTACCGCCAGAGCTGTATTGCATGGTAAAGATGTGCGTTTGCTGATCCCAACTACCTATATGAACTTAAGCGGCAAAGCCGTGGGGGCCTTAGCGAATTTCTTCCGTATTACGCCTGAAGAAATTCTAGTGGCCCACGATGAGTTGGATATGCCGCCAGGTGTGGCTAAATTTAAACTCGGTGGCGGTCATGGTGGCCATAACGGTTTAAAAGACATTATTGCTAAACTGGCTAATGATAAAAACTTCTACCGTTTACGGATTGGGATTGGCCATCCTGGCGATAAGAATAAAGTAAGTGGTTACGTACTGGGTAAAGCGCCAGCCAAAGAACAAGAGCTGATCAACGCCGCCGTGGATGAAGCCGTACGTTCCACAGAAGTGCTATTTAAAGAGGACATGGTGAAAGCCATGACTCGCTTACACTCCTTTAAAGCAGAGTAAGCCCAGTGCTCGCGGCCCGCGAAAGGACGGCGAACACAAGGACAATAGAATTAATCAATGTACTGCCTAAGGGCAGGCTGACTATAAACTTGCTGGTGAGTGTGACTCGCCAGCCTATCATCGAGAGAAAGGTAAGAATATGGGTTTTAAATGCGGCATTGTTGGTCTTCCTAACGTAGGTAAATCAACGCTTTTTAATGCGTTAACTAAGGCTGGCATCGAAGCGGCAAACTTCCCGTTTTGTACCATCGAGCCAAACACTGGCGTAGTACCAGTGCCGGATCCACGCTTAGATGCGCTGGCGGCAATTGTAAATCCGCAACGTGTACTGCCAACCACCATGGAATTCGTGGATATTGCTGGTCTAGTAGCGGGCGCGTCGAAAGGTGAAGGTTTAGGTAACAAGTTCCTTGCTAACATCCGCGAAACCGATGCTATCGGTCACGTGGTGCGCTGCTTTGAAGATGACAACATTGTCCACGTGGCTAACCGTGTTGACCCTGCGCGCGATATTGAAGTCATCAACACTGAATTGGCATTAGCCGACTTAGACAGCTTAGAGCGTGCGGTGATCCGCCAACAAAAACGCGCTAAGGGTGGCGATAAAGACGCTAAGTTTGAAGTGGATGTTCTCGAGAAGATGCGCCCCATCCTCGATGAAGGCCATATGCTGCGTTCTATGGAGCTGTCTAAGGAAGAATTAGAAGCGGTTGCTTACTTAAACTTCTTAACCTTAAAGCCAACCATGTATATCGCTAACGTGGCTGAAGATGGTTTCGAAAATAACCCACACTTAGATGCAGTGCGTGCCATTGCTGAAAAAGAAAATGCCATTGTTGTGTCTGTGTGTGCCGCCATTGAGTCTGAACTGGCTGAAATGGAGGCCGAAGAACGTGATGAGTTTATGGCTGACCTCGGGTTAGAAGAGCCTGGGTTAGACCGCGTGATCCGCGCAGGTTACCAATTGCTGAGCCTGCAAACTTACTTCACTGCGGGTGTGAAAGAGGTGCGCGCTTGGACCGTTTCTGTCGGCGCGACTGCACCACAAGCGGCGGGTGTTATCCACACCGACTTCGAACGTGGCTTTATTCGTGCTCAAGTGATGGCATTTGACGACTTTATTACCTATAAAGGTGAAGCGGGCGCCAAAGAAGCGGGTAAGTTACGTGTAGAAGGCAAGACATACATTGTTCAAGACGGCGATGTTATGCACTTCCTGTTTAACGTCTAACAGCTTTGATAAAGGGCTAAGCTCTAGAAAGTAAGGCAAAATACGGGCAACAGAGGTCGATTTAGCGCATCTGTTGCTCAGTTTGGTGAAGTAATAGCCGAACGGTTTGTCTCGAGGGAAATAGCGAAAAAAAGCTGTTGACCTCGATACCTCGAATAAGCATAATACGCCCCGTTCCTCGCTACGAGGGGCGCGCAATAACGAAGTGGCAATGTAGCTCAGCTGGTTAGAGCACAGCACTCATAATGCTGGGGTCGCAGGTTCAAGTCCCGCCATTGCTACCATTTCGTTATCCTAGCGTTTGCTAGCATCAATTCAGGATGTCAACTTGAAGCAGTGCGGGAATGGTGAAATTGGTAGACACGCCAGATTTAGGTTCTGGTGCCGAAAGGTGTGAGAGTTCAAGTCTCTCTTCCCGTACCATTATTTTTAACCATCGGCGTAAGCGGATGTATGAAACAAGTTAGTGATGGGGTATCGCCAAGCGGTAAGGCACCGGGTTTTGATCCCGGCATACCTAGGTTCGAATCCTAGTACCCCAGCCATCATTTCATGTTTCTCAGTTTTTGGGGTATCGCCAAGCGGTAAGGCACCGGGTTTTGATCCCGGCATACCTAGGTTCGAATCCTAGTACCCCAGCCATGGCAATGTAGCTCAGCTGGTTAGAGCACAGCACTCATAATGCTGGGGTCGCAGGTTCAAGTCCCGCCATTGCTACCATATTTAAATCCACGTTAAATCAATTTGATTTATCTGGTAAAAATCCAGAGACGCCTTTGTTTGCCAATCTGGTACATTTTGATGCGGGAATGGTGAAATTGGTAGACACGCCAGATTTAGGTTCTGGTGCCGCGAGGTGTGAGAGTTCAAGTCTCTCTTCCCGTACCATCAAAGTGGAACCTTTAAGGTTGATGACAAGTTAATTGGGGTATCGCCAAGCGGTAAGGCACCGGGTTTTGATCCCGGCATACCTAGGTTCGAATCCTAGTACCCCAGCCATAGTTAAAAAGCCCGTCCTACGACGGGCTTTTTGCTTTCTGTCTTTTGTGATGTGCTTTTCGAGTCACTCCCTCATTACTTCGTTATTTTCCAATCTTCTTTTCCGATATCGTTAGCGTGCTATGGCATCACTAGAGCAAGCCTTGAATTTTGGCTATGTGCTAATGGCTAAGATGTGCTTAATTGGTGTTCATTGAGATAAAAAAGCCACAGTGCTGAATAAACACTGTGGCTGACACCGACAAACGTGAAGCGCGACTAAAACGCTCGCAGAGCGTTGATTAGTGATTATTGTACGGGTTTAACTTCTTTAACCGCTGCGGGAGCTGCGACTTCGCTCACTGCCTGTTCAAGCACCGCTTCATGTGTCGCTTTTACATCTCCAGTGGCAACCGCTTTTAGGGGCGCAGCCGCTGGGATTTGTTCTTGCAGCTTTTCCGTGCCTGCATCTATCGCCTTTTGCTGTAGTTTTTGCGGATCTGTGTAGTCAGCCAGTTCTTTAGGCCAGCTTGGTACCAGTTTCTCAGCCTGATCGGTAAATTGCTCAGAGATAATTTTTGGCGATCCACCCGTAAGCAACATCACCGCCATTTGGTTGGTTTCTGAGTTCCACACAAAGCCTGCTTTTTCGGCCATTTCCGGCACTGGCGTATAGGTCGATACCATATAAAACAGTGGACCTTCCTGCTGGATTTTATCGGCGGTTTTCAGCAGCGATACCGTGGTCTCGTAGTTGTCTCCGAGCAGAGCTTTCATCCGATCTTTAATCAGTGGCTGTTCGAACAGCCCCACGTCATTTGGATTTAATCCGACAAGGGGTTTTAGCAGTGCCCACATGAGTTGGCCTTGGGGTGACATCAATAGCAGTGGGGCAACACAGGCATTAAGCATTAGTGCGAGCCAGATAATATGTAGGCAACGCATTTTTTTGAGCAGAGTTGTACTCAAGATGATATTTCCTTTGGAAGTACCAGCAAGTCGCCGGCGGCGGATTGTAGCCGATTGCGATTCTGTAAACGAGAGGGGTGAATAAGTAAATTTTTACAGTGATTAGAGGGTAAAAGGTTAGAGGGTAAAAGGTTAAGTTTTATCTAATTGAAATTGTACTGGTTTTACAATTATTTCTGTATTCTCCGCTGCTTTTCTTGCTCTACGAGTTTGTGATATTTCCCATCAACGTTGCCGTTATACCGTACTTGTGATGTAAAGAATGTAAAGTCGGGTTTTGTTGATAATAAATATCATTTACTCTCTAACCCATTAACTTTCGTTAATACAGGCTATTAGCTAAAGGTTGGTGGCGATTTAGGCGCTCGCCTAATATCCCTTCTTGAGAGTCAGTCATTGAAATTAAAAGTTAGTAAATCATCGCTTTCCTTCGCTCGGACTATTCATGTTTATGTCTCTATGGCACTGCTGCTGTTAATGCTGTTTTTTGCCGTAACCGGGATCACCTTAAACCATCCCAATTGGTTTTCTTCAGCGGATCAAGAACCACGACGTGAACAGTTTGATATTCCTAATTATTTAACACCTGCAGCGCCGCAGGAGCCTGAGTGGCGTTTAGCGGCGGGGCATTGGTTAAAAAGCCAGTGGGATATGGATATTGGCACTGCCGATATCGATGAGGATGAGATAAGCCTAGTGAATAAAGGCCCAGGCACCTATCGCACCGTCACCTTAGATCTGCTTGACGGCAAAGCCTATGTTGAGACTTTAGATTATGGCGTTATTGCGGTGCTGAACGACCTGCACAAGGGGCGCAATACCGGGATTGTCTGGGCTTGGGTGTTAGATCTCTGCGCCTTGCTGATTATTCTCTTTTCGCTCACCGGCGCCTATTTGCTGCTGCCTCAAACGAAACGACTTAAAAAATCCTTGTTTTATATGGTGCTCGTCAGTTCAGGCTGTGCACTTGTGTATGTCTATTTTGTTCCATAGGGAGAACCGATTAATGATGCGTCAGCTTATTCGCACCAGCGCCATAGGTGCGTTGTTTGTGAGTTCAGCGGTATTTGCCGCGCCGAAAATGACCGTTGATCTGACCTTGCCAGAAATTACTGAGGGTCAGTATCACAGACCCTATGTGGCCGTGTGGGTTGAAGATGCCAAGGGCCAAACCGTTAAAACCATAAGTCTATGGGTATGGGACGAGGGCCATAAATGGCTCAAGGATATTCGTCGTTGGTGGCGAAAGGCGGGGCGCGAAGATATGAGCTTTGTCGACGGTATTGCCTCGGCGACCAAGCCTGCAGGCCATTACAAAATTGATTGGGACTTAACGGATGATGCGGGTAAACCGCTGACTCCAGCCTCCTACACAGTGTTTATCGAAGTGGTGCGCGAGCACGGCGGGCGTGATCTCGTGAGGCAAAACCTGGATTTAACGGCGGGGGATTTTACCGCCCAACTACCAGCAACCACTGAAACTGGCGTGATTGATATTCGCTTAAGCGGTATGACTCGCTAAGCCCTGCACTTTACTGAAAGGATATGAAGATGAAACTACGTTTACTTGCCTTAGTTAGCGCGCTCTGCATCAGCCCATTGGCGAGCAGCCATGACCGCTGGATTCTACCCAGCCACTATAATGTCTCGGCCGAAAGCCAAGAGGCGGTGTGGATCACATCTGATGTGTCCGCCAGTAACCAAGTGTTTATGTTTGATAAACCGGTCACCGCCAGCGATGTTCGGGTGTACTTACCCGATGGTAAGCCAAGCTCCCCAAGTTCAAGCTACACTGGCGGTCGTAAATCGGTGTTCGACGTGCAGTTACTGCAAGACGGTACCTATAAGTTTGAAAAGGAAGTCACGCCGAGATACTTTTCTGTTTATAAAATCAAAGGTAAAGAAGGCATGGTTCGCAGTCGACTCGATAAAAAAGCGACAGCGGCCGTGATGCCAAAGGATGCCTATGAGCTAAAAGGTTCATTAAATGTGGCGCGGGTCGAAACCTATGTGACCCGCAACAAACCCACCGATAAGGTATTAGCGCCGAAAGGTGAATACTTGGAATTGGTGCCTATTACCCATCCCGCTGATATCGTTGAAAATGAACCCGCTACACTGCAGTTTGTTTACGATGGTAAACCTGTCGAAGGCGTGAGTGTAGCGATCATGAAGGATGGCAGCCTGTACCGTAACAAGCCGGAAGAAATCAGTTTAACTTCGGATAAAGAAGGTAAAGTGGCGATGACGCTGCCCGCTGCTGGTCGTTATCTGCTGCATGCTTCAATCGAACGTCCAAGTCCTGATAAATCGCTTGCCGATAAAACAGTTAGCGAAATCTTTTTGACCTTCGAAGCAGGGCTTGAATAAGCGCATGCTTTAACGCTCCTCCTTAGCAATGCCTACAAGTTCGTTTGTGGGCATTTCCTACTTAAGTTCGCACTATTATACTTTGGCACTAGCATCTGAGCCTGAGCTTCAGTAAGCTGCACTGGTGCATAGTTCTTGATGCATCCCAAGCGCATAACGATTAGAATAGCGCAATTCCACCCTGATTTTACTGTGTTGACCTTTAGCGTCGGCACGGGTTGCTTTTGTTTTAAAGGAGACGAAAGAAGTTATGACTAAGGTTCCTATGACAGTTGTCGGTGCAGAACAGCTGCGTAAAGAGTTAGATATGCTCAAGTTTGAACGTCGCCCGAAAATCACTGAAGCGATTGCCTCAGCGAGAGAGTTAGGCGATCTAAAGGAAAACGCGGAATATCATGCAGCCCGTGAAGAGCAAGGGATCTGTGAAGCGCGTATTCGTGACATTGAAGGCAAACTTTCTAACGCGCAGATCATCGACGTGACTAAGATGGCGAACAATGGTCGTATCATTTTTGGTACCACTGTGACTATCCTCAATCTGGATACCGATGCGGAAGTGACTTACCGTATCGTGGGCGACGATGAAGCTAACATCAAAGAAAACCTGATTTCAGTTAATTCTCCGATTGCCCGTGGTTTAGTGGGCAAGAATGAAGGTGATGAAGTGTCGATCGCAACCCCAGGTGGTTTGACCGATTACGAAATTATTTCGGTGCAATACATCTAAGTCTTAGTACGCCAGACTCGATTGTTTACGTATAAAAAAGCCGCCTAGTGCGGCTTTTTTATACCTAAAACACTGCAAAATCAGCATCTTCAGCGCACAAATTCGCAAGATGGATAAAGTTTAACTTGCCTCTAAAGCGGCCGTTACCTAAGCTGCATGCTTGGAGTTTTCTATGCATTCATCAGGTTCTTTACGAAAGCTATCCAAGAAAGTGTGGTTTCTTCTGCAAATATTTCATCACGTAAATGGTTGCGTGTACCTTTTAGGAACTGAGTTTGATTAAGCACTGGCGCCAAGGATTAATGTTACTCTGCGTGTCGATCATCTTGATCGCCCATGCGGGTGGCTATGCGCCGCGCAGCTTAACCGCCCAGCAACAGCATCTGGCGCCTAAAACTGTAGCGACAACGGTAGTAACAACTGCGCCTACTGCGGATACGCCGTCACTCTCAGTGCAAGAGAGCACTGCATCACATCACTCAACGGCACCATCGACTGCGACCGATACTCAAGCTGTCTGCACCGCTTCAGATAAGACACAAGCCACCGATTGCTCCGAGCCTGAATTAGTCAGTCACTCGGATGATTTTAATTTTGCTCCGGTTAACTCCCAGCGTTTTATCAATCTTGTTCAGCATGATATGCGTGAGGTGAAGCCTGTTTATCTGTTGGCCTTTGAGTTTGTACCCGAGTCAGCGCCCGCATTAGGGGAAAATATTCGCCTCGATGCTCGCCCGGATTGGACCCTCTTAGCCGAATCTTCACCCGCGCGGATCTCCGGCTGGAAAGTCTCCAACCTCCAATATCGCTTTAGTCAGCAAGCCGCTTAACTCACTTCTCTGTTGCAAGTTAGCAAGGTTTATCCATCAGGATACCGTTTGAGTTCGTCCCCTGAACCATACGCTTCTACGGATACCTTTGATTAACTTTGCATTTTGTCATCCGAAACCTGTACCCGATAACCTAATGTCAAAGCCTGCGGAGTGATTGCCGAAGGTGCGACTAAATCGCATTGGATTTAAATCCATTCGGTTTAGACGAATTTGAATCGGTTATCACCACTGAGTTTGCTCGCATCTAGCGTTCTCCTTGTGGGATCCGTGTTTACAGGTTTCACCGTAATACAGTGATTGTTCGCTCATGGTTATTAGCGCTATTTGCACTACAGATGGCTATCAGAGCGGGCAATATCATGCGAGTGATATCTATGGATAAAATTCAGAGTAAAAAGCTGCTAAATCATTATTCAGCTTGGAAATACCTTGTGCTTATCGTCACCATTATCGTGATGTTATTCAGTGCATTACCGACTTGGTATGGAGAAGACGCCGCCGTGCAGGTGGGCGCTAAAGCGGGGCTTAACTTAACCCCCATTGAACTGCGGGATAAATTAAAGGCGCAGGGCGTTGAGGTTAAACGTATCGAAGTTAAGCATGCCCAACAGGGCAGTGCCAACAGCTCAGAAGGCGGGCAAACCCTTATCGTGCTCAATGATGACAGCGAGCAAACCTTGGTAAAGACCTTAGTGTCATCCATGGTGAGTGAGCCGAAAGAGCTCACGCTGGCACTGGTGAGTGCTGCGCCAAGCTGGCTGCAAAATATGGGCTTTGAACCGATTAAACTCGGGCTCGATTTGCGCGGTGGGGTGCAATTTTTGCTCGATGTGGATGTGCAGCCTGTCTATCAAGCCCAAGCCGATGCGTTAGTCGAGTCCCTTAGGCTGTTTTTGCGTGAACAGCAAATTCGTGGCGCCAGTGTGCGTATTGATAGCACGCGCGATGATGCAGGGTTGCAAATCGAAATTGCATTTAATGACGCGGCTCAATCCACCAATAACGCGCGCTCAACCATTCGCCAGTTTATGCAGCAAAGCTACCCGACTTGGCAATTAACCAATGCGGATAATGGCTTAGTGGTCAAACTCGCTCAAGAAGAGCAAATCAAGTTACGTAATTTAACCGTGCAGCAAAACCTGCAAATTATGCGTAGCCGGATTGAGGAGCTGGGCATCACTGAGGCTCTAGTGCAGCGTCAGGGCGAACATCGTATTCGTATCGAGCTGCCCGGTGTCCAAGACCCTGCTGCAGCTAAAAACGTGATAGGCGCGACCGCAAGTCTGGCCTTTTTTGAGGTCAAAGAGTCGGGTTCAGTGAATGCGCAGGTGCTGAAGGATAAATCTGGCAATCCTGTTTATGTGGCCCGCACGCCCGTATTGGGTGGCGATCATATTGTCGATGCCCGCGCCAATATTGGTGAAATGGGCATGGCCGAAGTGAACATTCACCTCGACCGTATCGGCGGCCAAAAAATGTCGGAGTTCTCCCGCGCCAATATCGGTAAACCGATGGCAACATCCTACAGCGAATATAGCCGGGATGAGCAGGGCAAAGCTAAGCAAACCCAAGAGATTATCAGTGTCGCGACCATTCAATCACAGCTCGGAGATCGCTTTAGAATTACGGGCGCAGGCACCTATCAAGAGGCGCAGCAATTAGCGCTGCTGCTACGCGCGGGCTCAATGACGGCGCCCGTGACCATTGTTGAAGAGCGTACCATTGGCCCAACCCTTGGCGCCGAAAACATTCAAAACGGTTTTGCAGCGCTCGGTCTTGGCATGGGAATTACCTTGCTGTTTATGGCGCTCTGGTATCGCCGTCTTGGTTGGGTGGCCAATGTGGCCTTGATTGCTAACATGGTGATCCTCTTTGGTTTGCTGGCGCTGATCCCCGGCGCGGTATTGACCTTACCCGGTATTGCCGGTCTGGTGTTAACGGTCGGCATGGCGGTCGATACCAACGTACTGATCTTCGAGCGGATTAAAGACAAGTTGAAAGAGGGGCGCAGCTTCGCTCTGGCTATCGACACTGGCTTTGACAGTGCGTTTTCAACCATTTTCGACGCTAACTTCACCACTATGATTACCGCGGTTGTGCTCTATTCCATCGGTAATGGTCCCATCCAAGGCTTTGCCTTGACCTTGGGTTTGGGCCTGCTAACCAGTATGTTTACCGGTATTTTTGCCTCAAGAGCCTTAATCAACCTAGTGTATGGGCGTGATGCGCGCCGCCATGTGAGGGTATAACTATGAAGAATATCAATCTGACTAAATGGCGTTATGTATCGAGCGCTATCTCTATCTTTTTAATGCTGGCCTCACTCACCATCATCGGGATGAAAGGCTTTAACTGGGGCTTAGACTTTACTGGCGGTGTGGTGACTGAGGTTCAGCTCGACAGGCGTATCACCAGCAGCGAGTTGCAACCCTTATTGAACGCGGCTTATCAGCAAGAGGTGACGGTGATTTCGGCCAGTGAGCCTGGGCGTTGGGTATTACGCTATGCGGACACTGCACAAAGTAATGTTGATATTGCGCAAACCTTAGCGCCACTGGGTGAGGTGCAAGTACTGAACACCAGTATTGTCGGCCCGCAAGTGGGTAAAGAGTTAGCCGAGCAGGGCGGTCTTGCCCTGTTGGTGGCCATGCTGTGTATCTTAGGGTATTTGAGTTATCGCTTCGAATGGCGTCTCGCCTCCGGCGCGTTATTTGCGCTGGTGCACGACGTGATTTTTGTGCTCGCCTTTTTCTCATTAACCCAGATGGAGTTTAATTTAACTGTACTCGCTGCAGTGCTGGCGATTTTAGGTTATTCACTCAACGATTCGATCATTATCGCCGACCGGATTCGGGAGTTATTGATTGCTAAGCCAAAGCTTGCTATTCAGGAGATTAATAACCAAGCGATTGTCGCGACATTTTCCCGCACTATGGTGACTTCGGGAACCACCTTAATGACGGTCGGAGCGTTATGGATTATGGGTGGTGGGCCGTTGGAAGGATTCTCGATAGCCATGTTTATCGGCATCTTGACTGGTACTTTCTCATCGATATCGGTCGGGACTTCATTGCCTGAATTTTTGGGATTAACGCCAGAGCATTATAAAGTGCAAGTCATCACCGACACGCCTTAAGTGCTGAAAACAAAACGGCCACTCGCTTGAGTGGCCGTTTTGTTTAAGGCTGGAAAATTACTTAGCTCTTGGCAGGGCAATTTTCATTTCAGGCGATTGACGATAAATCACCAGAATATGACCAATAAGTTGCACTTTTGCAGATTGAGTTTCACGTACTATGGCATCAACGATGGCATTTTTTAGCTCTCTATCGGTAGAGGCTACTTTCACTTTAATCAGTTCATGATAAGCGAGTGCGCTTTCAATTTCAGCGAGTACACCTTCAGTCAATCCATTGGCACCAAGCAGCACCACTGGCTTTAAATTGTGCGCCAGACCTTTTAAATGCTGTTTTTGTTTGGTTGTTAAGTTCATTTCTACCAACTTTTGCTGAGTTACTGTTGAAAAACCGCTATTCTACCCTTATATAGCCCTTGTGTAACTCTCAATTGTTGCGGATTTTAAATGTCAGGTAAAAAACGTACGGCCAGTTCCACCCGTTGGATGCAGGAACACTTTGATGATCATTATGTCAAACTAGCACAGAAACGGGGATTGCGTTCTCGCGCTGCGTTCAAGCTTGAGGAGCTCCAGGAGAAGGACCAATTGATCCGCCCTGGAATGACTGTGGTGGACTTAGGTGCGGCTCCTGGTGGTTGGTCTCAAATAGCCGTCAAGCTGACCGGAGATAAAGGTAAAGTGATCGCCTGTGATATTTTGCCAATGGATCCTATTGTCGGCGTGGATTTCTTGCAAGGGGACTTTCGTGAAGAGAAAGTGCTCGAAGCATTGCTAACTCGCGTCGGTGCGGATAAGGTTGACGTTGTATTATCTGATATGGCGCCCAACATGAGTGGTTCCGATGGTGTCGATCAGCCGCGCGCCATGTATTTAGTCGAACTGGCGTTAGATATGTGTCATCAAGTATTGGCACCTAACGGCAGTTTTGCGGTCAAAGTCTTTCAGGGGGAGGGATTTGACGAATATATGAAGGCGGTAAAAGACGCATTCAAAGTAGTAAAAACACGTAAACCGGACTCGTCGCGGGCACGCTCCCGTGAAGTCTATCTTGTGGCGACAGGGTACAAGTTGTAGTACCCTAGCGTTAATCATCGCAAGACTTTATGAGGTCTAGTAATTTGAGTGACATGGCAAAAAATCTAATACTCTGGGTTGTCATCGCCGTCGTGCTGATGTCAGTGTTTCAGGGTTACTCCCCCTCTTCTTCGTCATCGCAGAAGATGGATTATTCTACTTTCCTAGACAATGTTCGTGATGGACAAGTCGCTAGTGTTGAAGTGAAAAGTGACCAACGTACTATCGAAGGTTCTAAGCGCACGGGCGAAAAATTCACGACCATCATGCCACTGTATGACCAAGATTTAATTAATGATCTTGACCGTAAAGGCATCACCATGAAAGGCCAAGAAGCCGAAGAATCGGGTTTCTTAACCCAGATCTTTATTTCTTGGTTCCCAATGTTGCTGCTGATTGGGGTATGGATTTTCTTTATGCGCCAGATGCAGGGCGGCGGTGGCAAAGGCGCTATGTCCTTTGGCAAGAGCAAAGCCAAGCTGATGAGCGAAGATCAAATCAAGACCACTTTTGCTGACGTTGCTGGCTGTGATGAAGCCAAAGAAGAAGTGAAAGAACTGGTCGATTATCTGCGTGATCCAACCAAATTCCAAAAACTGGGTGGTCGTATTCCAACGGGCGTGCTCATGGTTGGCCCACCAGGTACAGGTAAAACCTTACTGGCTAAAGCGATTGCGGGCGAGTCAAAGGTACCTTTCTTTACCATTTCAGGTTCTGACTTCGTAGAAATGTTCGTCGGTGTCGGTGCATCTCGTGTGCGTGACATGTTCGAACAGGCGAAAAAATCAGCCCCTTGTATTATCTTCATCGACGAAATCGATGCCGTAGGTCGCCAGCGTGGCGCAGGCTTAGGTGGTGGTCACGATGAACGTGAGCAAACCCTTAACCAAATGCTGGTTGAGATGGACGGCTTCGAAGGTAACGAAGGGATTATCGTAATTGCGGCGACCAACCGCCCTGACGTATTGGACTCTGCGCTGCTGCGTCCAGGTCGTTTCGACCGTCAAGTGGTTGTGGGTCTACCGGACGTTCGCGGTCGTGAGCAAATCCTTAAAGTGCATATGCGTAAAGTGCCACTTTCTGAAGATGTGAAAGCAAGCGTAATTGCCCGCGGTACTCCAGGTTTCTCCGGTGCCGATTTAGCCAACTTAGTTAACGAAGCGGCACTGTTTGCGGCGCGCGGTAACCGCCGTGTTGTCGGTATGGAAGAATTCGAGCGTGCAAAAGACAAGATCATGATGGGGGCTGAGCGCCGCTCTATGGTGATGTCGGAAGCTGAAAAAGAAATGACAGCATACCACGAAGCGGGTCACGCGATTGTGGGCTGTTTAGTGCCAGAGCATGACCCTGTGCACAAGGTAACCATCATCCCGCGTGGTCGTGCGCTGGGTGTGACCTTCTTCTTACCTGAGGCCGATGCGATTAGCCAAAGCCGTCGTAAGTTAGAGAGCCAGATTTCGGTTGCCTACGGTGGTCGATTAGCCGAAGAGCTGATCTACGGTAGCGAAAAAGTGTCTACAGGCGCTTCACAAGACATTAAATATGCGACGTCGATTGCCCGTAATATGGTGACCCAATGGGGCTTCTCTGAAAAACTCGGCCCACTGCTTTATGCAGAGGAAGAGGGCGAAGTGTTCTTAGGTCGTAGCATGGGTAAAGCCAAGGCAATGTCCGACGAAACCGCGACGGTTATCGATGCCGAGGTGAAAGCCTTTATCGATAAAAACTATGGCCGTGCTAAGCAAATCCTGCTGGATAACATCGATATTCTACATTCGATGAAAGACGCGCTGATGAAGTATGAAACCATTGATTCACTGCAAATTGACGATTTAATGAACCGTCGTGAAGTGCGTCAGCCTGCCGATTGGCAAGCGGATGACAATGGTTCAAATGACAAAGGCAATGGCAAAGGTGAACCTGCCGTTAAAGTCGACGAAGTGGTAAAAACTGCTCCCGTTGAGGCAGAGCTGAAAGATGCCGATGAGTCACCCGTTAAGTAGCGGTTGTTAATTGAAAGAGAACCCCGTTAAGGGGTTTTCTTGTTTTATCTTGCTAGAAAATTGACTGCGCTGTCATTCAATATAAATCAGTCACATGAGTGAAAAGCGCAGAAAACGGATGAAGCGCGCTAGCAAGCTGTCCCAAATGGAGTCAATGCGTGTTTGAATTAATTGCTGGAACCAAACGCTTATCCTTAGCCTCGCCCGTCGTGATGGGCATTCTGAATGTTACTCCCGATTCTTTTTCCGATGGTGGAAAGTTCTCTTCCTTTGAATTAGCTTGCCAACATGCCGATGAGATGGTCGCCCAAGGGGCGCTTATCATCGATATCGGTGGCGAGTCGACAAGACCGGGCGCGGCCGATGTGTCGGTTCAAGATGAACTCGCACGGGTGATCCCTTTGGTGGAATATGTCGCGAAACACCATGATGTGTGGATTTCGGTCGATACCAGTAAACCGGAAGTGATGCGACAAGCGGTGAATGCTGGCGCCCATTTAATCAACGATGTGCGTGCCTTGTTGGAGCCTGGGGCTTTAGAGACTGCGGCGCAGCTAAATGTGCCCATCTGTTTGATGCACATGCAGGGCGCACCGCGCAGTATGCAAACGGCGCCCGAATACCAAGACCTTGTTGCCGATGTTTCTGAGTTTTTGTACGAGCGTATTCAAGCCTGCATCGATGCGGGGATCCCGCGGGAGCGATTGTTAATCGACCCGGGTTTTGGCTTTGGTAAAACCTTAGAACACAACTATGAACTGCTGGCGAAGTTAGATAGTTTTGAGCAGTTTGAACTGCCGATATTGATAGGTTTATCCCGTAAGAGCATGATAGGAAACCTCCTTGCTAGACCGACCTCCGAGCGTTTAGCGGGGAGCCTTGCTGGCGCCATGATAGCGGCCCAGAAAGGGGCACATATCATTCGTGTCCATGATGTCCCTGAAACTGTCGATATGCTGAAAGTGTTACAAGCGACACAGGCATATCTATAAAGGCTATTTTTGTTAAGTATTTCATTAATATTATGATCCCAACCGAAGGGACACATTGAAGTTTGTGGGGCAATATGAGCGAACGTAAATTTTTTGGAACCGATGGTATTCGTGGCAAGGTAGGTTCAGGCCAGATGACTCCCGAGCTGGCATTAAAGTTGGGTTGGGCTGCTGGGCGGGTGTTATCCCGCAGCGGCACGAAAAAAGTGATTATTGGTAAAGATACCCGTATTTCGGGTTATATGTTTGAGTCTGCCTTAGAGGCGGGTCTTTCGGCAGCTGGCCTCAATGTGATGTTAATGGGGCCAATGCCAACACCTGCTGTGGCTTATCTCACTCGCACTTTCCGCGCAGAGGCGGGGGTGGTGATCAGTGCATCCCACAATCCTTATTACGATAATGGCATTAAGTTTTTCTCAACCGATGGCAGCAAGCTCGACGATAACCTAGAGCTGGAAATTGAAGCCGAATTAGAAAAGCCCTTAGAGTGTGTTGAGTCACATCTATTGGGCAAAGTGTCACGTATTGAAGATGCGCGTGGCCGTTATATCGAATACTGCAAGGGTAACTTCCCTGCGGATCAAACCCTAACAGGGTTAAAAATTGTCGTGGACTGTGCTCACGGAGCGACCTATCACATTGCACCTGCGGTATTCCGTGAGTTAGGCGCAGAGGTGATTGCCATTGGTGATAAGCCCAATGGCGTCAACATCAATGACAAAGTGGGCGCCACGTCCATGGCGAAAATTTGCGAAACCGTATTGACCGAAGGCGCCGATTTAGGGATTGCACTCGATGGTGACGGTGACCGTATTATGATGGTCAACAGCCGTGGTGAAGTTATCGATGGTGACCAAATTCTCTATATTCTGGCCTGCGATGCTAAAGCCCGTGGCGTGCTGCGTGGTGGCGTTGTCGGCACGCTAATGTCTAATCTAGGCCTCGATTTAGCCTTGCAAGCCTTAGATATTCCTTTTGCCCGCTCTAAAGTGGGTGACCGTTATGTGATGGAGTTACTGAAAGAACTCGATTGGCGCATTGGCGGCGAAAACTCGGGCCACATCCTTAACCTTGACCATGGCACGACGGGAGATGGTATCGTGGCAGGTATCTTGGTATTGGCGGCAATGCGTCGACAAAATGCCACACTAGAGCAACTCACTGCCCCAATGGAGATGCTGCCACAAGTGTTAGTGAATGTGCGTTTTGAGGGGGAACACGACCCATTAAGCTCAGATAAAGTTAAAGCCGCTCAAGCTCAGGTTGAATCAGAACTGGGGGCCCGAGGTCGCGTATTACTACGTAAATCAGGTACTGAACCGTTAATTCGCGTAATGGTTGAAGGTGATGATCACAATACTGTGTTAGCGCACGCCAATTTGATCGCAGATGCGGTAAAATCGGCGAGCTAATCAGACCAATCTTTAGTCGAGTGCAGCTGATACCGATTAAAAATGAAGGTGTTAGCTGCATTAATGAGCAAGAATAGGGTTTGGCGTGTAAAAAGTAAGCATTCCAACCTAATATCTGAAAAATTTCGAATTTAGCTATTGTAACTTAATAAGTGGTTCGCTATTATTCACGCCGCTTTCAGAGGAGACAGTGATGGCACTCAGACGTCCTATGGTAGCTGGCAATTGGAAGATGAACGGCAGCGCGGCATTAGCCCAAGAGTTGTTCAAGAAATTTGCCTCAAAGCTCCAAAATGATTCAGCTGAAGTGGTTTTATGCCCGCCTTCTATCTATCTAGAAAGCGTAAGGCAACTGCTAGAAGCAAACAAGGAAGCGTTAGACGGTTCACTTGTTAGGATGGGCGCTCAGAATTTAAGTCAACATGACTTTGGCGCTTATACCGGAGAAGTTTCGGGTCAGATGCTTAAAGATTGCGGATGTCGATATGTCATTATCGGGCATTCAGAACGTCGCCGTATGTACGGAGAGACGAGTAATATCGTAGCGGAGAAATTCGCTGCAGCACAAAAGCACGGTTTAACCCCCATTTTATGCGTGGGTGAGTCGGGTCCAGCACGTGAAGCAAGACGTACCTTCGAGGTGATTGCGGAAGAGTTGGATATAGTGATCCAGAAAAATGGCACTATGGCTTTTGATAACGCCATTATCGCTTACGAGCCGTTATGGGCGGTAGGGACTGGTAAGAGCGCGACACCAGAGCAGGCACAAGAAGTACATGCGTTTATACGCAAGCGTCTCTCTGAAGTGTCTCCGTTTATCGGAGAAAATATCAGGATTTTGTACGGTGGCAGTGTGACACCGAGTAATGCGGCAGATTTATTTGCCCAACCTGATGTTGATGGTGGACTGATTGGCGGTGCCAGTTTAAACTCTACCGAGTTTTTAAGTCTGTGTACCATAGCGATGAGCGCATAATATGTATGAAGTTTTAGTAGTTGTTTACTTGTTGGTTGCATTAGGTTTAATTGGCCTGATCTTAATCCAGCAAGGCAAAGGAGCTGACATGGGTGCCTCATTTGGCGCCGGTGCATCAGGTACCTTATTCGGTTCAAGCGGTTCAGGTAACTTCCTGACACGTACAACGGCGATTCTGGCCATTGCGTTTTTCACGTTAAGTCTGCTGATTGGCAACTTAAGTGCAAACCACGCAAAAAATGAAGATGCATGGAAAAATTTAGGTGCTGATGAACAGGTTACTCAACCAGTTGATCAAGCAACCGAAAAGTCAGAAACGAAAATTCCTGACTAGTAAAAGGTGTCGCCGAGGTGGTGAAATTGGTAGACGCGCAGCCTTGAGGTGGCTGTGTCCTAACGGACGTGCGGGTTCAAGTCCCGCTCTCGGCACCATAATATAGCTAAGTGAGACGAAGTAAGCGCTGACTTAGTTATTGCAAGCAAAGACGATAGTCAATATACTTGCACACAGTTGACGCGGGGTGGAGCAGCTTGGTAGCTCGTCGGGCTCATAACCCGAAGGTCGTCGGTTCAAATCCGGCCCCCGCAACCAGCTCCTAGTAACGAATAGTATTTGAATTCGTTATGGTTTACAGGTTCTTGAAGCTAATAACCTCGTCATTACGGGGTTTTTTGTTATCTGGGACTTTTAAATTTGTCGTATCCGATGCGACGTTTTACTAGGGCTATTAAGCCCTTTTTTGTTTTTTCCGGGGGTCAATTTTGGCAACATTAGAATCCAGACTGGCAGACATGCTCAAAGTGCCTGTGGAGGCATTAGGCTTCCAACTTTGGGGCATTGAATATGTACAAGCGGGTAAACATTCAATCCTGCGCGTGTTCATTGATGGTGAGAATGGTATCAATATCGAAGATTGTGCCAACGTAAGTCGCCAAGTCAGCGCTGTACTCGATGTTGAAGACCCTATTTCGACCGAATATACCTTAGAGGTTTCTTCACCCGGTGTAGATAGACCGCTGTTCACTGCTGAACAATATGCGGCCTACGTCGGTGAGGATGTCAAGCTTCAACTGACTATGCCTGTCGCGGGCAGTCGTAATTTAAAAGGCGCCATTACACAGGTTGACGGCCAAATGCTGTCACTCAATGTGAATGGTAAAGAGCTGGTTGTCGCCTTGGATAATATCCGTAAAGGCAACATCATCGCTAAGTTTTGATGGTTTCAAGGTGAACGAGGCAAGACGAAATGAATAAAGAGATTCTGCTAGTCGCTGAGGCGGTTTCAAATGAAAAAGCCGTTCCACGCGAGAAAATTTTTGAAGCGCTAGAAACTGCGCTGGCAACTGCAACCAAGAAAAAATACGAAGGCGATATCGACGTTCGTGTTTCTATCGACCGTAAAACCGGCGCCTATGAAACGTTCCGCCGCTGGATGGTGATCGATGATAACGGTGTTGCGTTAGAAAACCCATACCGCGAAATCACCTTGGAAGCTGCGCGTTACGAAAACCCAGAAATCCAACCTGGCGATTACATCGAAGATCAGATCGAATCTGTTGCCTTCGACCGTATTACGACGCAAACCGCTAAGCAAGTGATCGTACAAAAAGTACGTGAAGCCGAGCGTGCGCAAGTCGTTGAACAGTTCCAAGATAAAGAAGGCGAGCTGATCACTGGTGTTGTGAAAAAAGCGACCCGTGAAAGTGTTGTTGTTGACTTAGGTAACAACGCTGACGGCGTATTGTTCCGTGAAGATTTAATTTCACGCGAATCTTTCCGTCCTGGTGACCGTGTCCGTGCACTGCTGTATTCAGTACGTCCAGAGGCACGTGGCGCGCAGTTATTCTTAACTCGCACTAAGCCAGATATGCTGATTGAGCTGTTCCGTGTTGAAGTACCGGAAATCGCCGATGAGCTGATCGAAGTCATGGGCGCTGCGCGCGACCCAGGTGCACGCGCTAAGATCGCCGTGAAGTCAAACGACCGTCGTATCGACCCAATCGGTGCTTGCGTAGGTATGCGTGGTGCACGTGTACAAGCAGTATCGAATGAACTCGGTGGCGAGCGTGTGGATATCGTGTTGTGGGATGATAATCCAGCACAATATGTGATCAACGCAATGGCGCCTGCCGATGTGGCTTCTATCATCGTTGATGAAGACAACCACTCAATGGATATCGCCGTTGAAGCGGAAAGTCTGGCACAAGCGATTGGCCGTAACGGTCAAAACGTACGTTTAGCGACTCAGCTGACTGGTTGGGAACTGAACGTAATGACAGTGGAAGACATGAACAAGAAGCACCAAGCCGAGAGCGCTAAGGTGAAGAGCTTATTCATTAACGCACTGGATGTAGATGAAGATTTTGCTCAAGTACTGGCTGACGAAGGTTTTACTTCTCTCGAAGAAGTGGCTTACGTGCCTGTATCTGAATTATTAGCAATTGATGGCTTCGATGAAGATATCGTTGAAGCATTACGTGAGCGTGCAAAAGCGGCGATCTCAACTCGAGCTCTCGCCACTGAAGAAGCACTAGATGGTGTGGAGCCAAGTGAAGAGTTATTAGCACTTGAAGGTGTTGAAAGACACTTAGCCTATGTTTTAGCAAGCAAAGGTATCGTGACTCTAGAAGACTTGGCTGAACAAGGCATTGATGATTTGATCGAAATTGAAGAATTGACAGAAGAAAAAGCAGGTGCGCTGATCATGGCTGCCCGCAACATCTGTTGGTTTGGCGAAGAAGCATAAGTCGATCAACAGGGGGATTTAACTGATGGCAGATACTACCGTAGAGAAATTGGCCACGGAAGTGGGTAAAAGTGTTGAACGTCTGATTGAGCAATTCTCTCAGGCCGGAATTAAGAAAGGCCAAACTGATAACGTGTCTGAAGCTGAGAAGCAACAGTTACTGGATTATCTGAAGAAGCAGCATGGCGGCGAAAGTGCACCGACCAAAATGACACTGCAACGTAAAACCGTATCGACCCTGAGTGTGGCCGGTAATGGTGGTCAATCTAAAGACGTTAAAGTAGAAGTACGTAAGACCCGTACTTTCGTTAAGCGCGACGTGAGCGAAGCGGTTCTGAAAGCTGAAGAAGAAGCTAAAGCGAAGGCAGAAGCCGAAGCTCAGGCAAAAGCTGAAGCAGAAGCCAAGGCCAGAGCGGAAGCCGAAGCTAAGGCTAAAGCAGACGCCGAAGCAAAAGCTGAAGCCAAGGCGAAAGCGGATGCTGAAGCAAAAGCTAAAGCCAAAGCGGCGACTGATGCGAAAACCACAAAAGATACTTCGCCAGAAGCGGAAGCGGCGCGTGTTGAAGCTGAGCGTTTAAAAGCGGCTCAAGCGGAAGCGACTAAGCGTAAGCAAGACGAAGAAGCGGCTAAAGCGGCTGAAAAAGCACGTCTGTTAGCAGAAGAAAACTCTAAGCGTTGGGACGAAGAAGAGCGTCAACGTAAAGAGGCTGAGCGTTATAGCGATCACCATATCACTACCTCTAAAGTGGCCCGTGCCGCTGAAGATTCATCGGATATGGATGAAGAAAAGCGTGGTCGTCGTGCACGTAACAAAAACACCGCTAAGACTAAACGCGGTGGTAAAGATGCTCGCGATGGTCGCGAAAAACACATGCGTAACCGCAGCACAGCGCCAGAATCAATGGCACACGGCTTTAACAAGCCAGTAGCTGCTGTTACCCGTGACGTACGTATCGGTGAAACCGTTACTGTGGCAGAACTTGCGCACTTAATGGCTGTTAAAGCGACTGAAATCATCAAACAAATGATGAAGATGGGTTCAATGGTGACGATCAACCAAGTGTTAGATCAAGAAACCGCCCAATTAGTTGCCGAAGAAATGGGCCACAAAGTAGTACTGATCCGTGAAAACGAATTAGAGCAACAAGTACTGTCTGAGCGTGATGAAGAGGGTGGCGTTAAGCTTGAACCTCGTGCGCCAGTTGTGACCATCATGGGTCACGTTGACCACGGTAAAACGTCTCTGCTCGACTATATCCGCCGCGCGAAAGTCGCTGCGGGTGAGGCCGGTGGTATTACTCAGCATATCGGTGCATACCATGTTGAGACGGAAAACGGCATGATTACTTTCTTAGACACCCCTGGTCACGCCGCGTTTACCGCAATGCGTGCCCGTGGTGCTAAAGCGACTGACATCGTTGTACTGGTTGTTGCTGCCGATGACGGCGTAATGCCACAAACTATCGAAGCGATTCAACACGCTAAAGCCGGTAACGTGCCATTGATTGTTGCCGTCAACAAGATGGACAAACCAGAAGCCGATATCGACCGCGTGAAGAGCGAATTAGCGCAACACGGCGTTATGTCTGAAGATTGGGGCGGTGACAACATGTTCGCCTTCGTATCTGCTAAGACAGGTGCTGGCGTTGACGACCTACTCGAAGGCATTCTGCTGCAAGCTGAAGTATTAGAGCTTAAAGCAGTACGTGACGGTATGGCGGCAGGTGTGGTTATCGAATCACAACTGGACAAAGGTCGTGGCCCTGTGGCAACGATTCTGGTTCAAGAAGGTACATTGCGCCAAGGCGACATCGTTCTGTGTGGTTTAGAATACGGCAAAATCCGTGCGATGAAAGACGAGAACGGTCGTTCAATCACTGAAGCGGGCCCATCAATCCCTGTTGAGATCTTAGGTCTGTCAGGTGTGCCATCTGCCGGTGATGAAGCAACTGTTGTTCGCGACGAGCGTAAAGCCCGTGAAGTAGCGCTGTACCGTCAAGGTAAGTTCCGTGACGTGAAATTAGCACGTCAGCAGAAGTCTAAGCTGGAAAACATGTTCGCGAACATGACCGAAGGCGAAGTGAAGGAACTGAACATCGTTCTGAAGGCAGACGTTCAAGGTTCACTCGAAGCGATTACCGACTCCTTAATGGGTCTGTCTACCGACGAAGTGAAAGTGAACATCATCGCTCGCGGTGTGGGTGCTCTGACCGAAACCGACGCGACTTTAGCTGCGGCTTCTAACGCTATCATGGTTGGCTTTAACGTCCGTGCCGATGCACAGGCACGTAAGACTATCGAAAGCGAAAGTGTTGACCTGCGTTACTACAGCGTTATCTATAATCTGATTGATGAAGTGAAAGCGGCGATGACGGGTATGTTGTCACCAGAATTCAAGCAACAGATTATCGGTCTGGCTGAAGTACGTGACGTGTTCAAGTCACCAAAACTTGGCGCAATCGCCGGTTGTATGGTGACTGAAGGTACCATCAAGCGCAGCGCACCAATCCGCGTACTGCGTGATAACGTGGTGATCTTCGAAGGTGAACTCGAATCGCTACGTCGCTTTAAAGACGACGTTAACGAAGTTCGCAACGGCATGGAATGTGGTATCGGTGTTAAGAACTACAACGATGTCCGCGTGGGTGACCAAATCGAAGTATTCGAAACCGTCGAAGTGGCACGTACACTGTAACGATAAAGAGGGCGGCATTAGCCGCCCTTTCAATTTAATACATTAGCTATGGTAACTCTATTATGGCAAAAGAATTCAGTCGTACACGTCGCATAGCCCAGCAGTTGCAGCAAGAGCTGGCTGTTGTGTTACAACGCGACATGAAAGATCCCCGTATTGGTTTTGTAACCGTTAATGATGTCGATGTATCCCGCGATTTAAGTTACGCCAAAGTGTTTGTGACTTTCTTCGAAGAAGACAAAGAGCTGGTGCAAGAAAAGCTCAATGCCTTGATTACAGCTGCGCCTTATATCCGTACTTTAGTTGCGGGCCGCATGAAGCTGAGAGTCATGCCTGAAATCCGTTTCGTGTATGACAGTTCATTGGTTGAAGGTATGCGTATGTCTAACCTCGTCAGCCAAGTGATCAACAGTGATAAAGCCAAGCAGCAACAGTTTGGTAGCGCCGAAGATGTGACGTCGAATGACATCGACGAAGCCGATGACACCGAAGGTAAAGCGTAATGGCGAGACGTTCGAAGGGCCGCTTTATCGACGGTATTGTGTTGTTGGACAAAGCCACTGGCATGAGTTCCAACTTTGCATTACAACGGGTAAAGCGCTTTTTTAATGCCAATAAAGCGGGGCACACGGGGGCGCTCGATCCCTTGGCAACGGGTATGCTACCTGTGTGTTTAGGCGAAGCGACTAAGTTTTCGCAGCATTTGCTGGATTCGGATAAGCGTTATCTGGTTACCGCAAAACTGGGACAACGCACAGATACTAGCGACTCCGACGGTGAAGTGGTGCAGACTCGCCCGCTCGAATTCACTGAGGCGCAGTTAATGTCCGCCTTAGAGCATTTTCGTGGCGATACCCAGCAAGTACCCTCCATGTATTCGGCGCTGAAATACCAAGGCCAGCCTTTGTATAAGTATGCCCGCGAGGGGATTGAAGTGCCGCGCGAGGCGCGTCCAATTACGGTCTTTGAACTGAACTTCATCGGTCTAGAAGGCGATGAGCTGACCTTAGACATTCATTGTTCAAAGGGCACTTATATTCGCACTATCATCGATGATTTAGGTGAGATGCTTGGTTGTGGCGCCCATGTGATTATGCTGCGTCGTACTCAAGTCGCGCATTATCCCTACGACAAAATGGTCACCTTGGAGCAACTCGAAGCCTTAGTCGCTAAGGCGCAGGAAGAGCAGCTTGACCCTAGCAGTTTGCTTGACTCGTTGCTGCTACCTATGGATACCGCTGTTGCTGACTTTCCTGAGGTCAATGTGCCAGATGCAAGCGCAGCTTACTTAATGCAAGGTCAGGCGGTACGTGTCTCTGGACTCGTTGCAGATACATTGGTGCGCATTACGTTGGGCACTGAGCGTCGTTTCGTTGGAATTGGCGAGATGAACCAAGATGGCTTACTGGCACCAAAGCGCTTAGTTGTGCTCCACGACCAAGCTAAAGCATCTTAATTGATTGTCTTGGGTTATTAATCCATCGCATTTATTGCGCGCGCCAAGGATTATGGGTAGAATAGCGCGCCCTCTGGCTGAGTTAGTGATCGGCTAGAGATTCACATTTTATATTTGGAGAGACACATGTCACTAAGTACTGAAGCGAAAGCAAAGATCCTGGCTGAATTTGGCCGTGGCGCAAACGACACTGGTTCAACTGAAGTTCAAGTTGCGCTGTTAACTGCTCAAATCAACCATTTGCAAGATCACTTCAAAGAGCACATCCACGATCACCACTCACGTCGTGGTCTGTTACGCATGGTTAGCGCTCGTCGTAAGTTATTAGCTTACCTGAAGCGTACTGAAGCAGCGCGTTACAATGAGCTGATCCAAAAGTTAGGTTTACGTCGTTAATCACGCGTTTACTGACATAAAAAAGGAGGCTAAGCCTCCTTTTTTATTGCCTCAAATTTACTCTTTTACACTCTCTCTTCGGTGCGTTAGGCGCCACGAAATCCATCAATATTGCTAATGGTTGCGGTTTGGTTGGCAATATACAGCGCCTCAAACTCTGCCTGTGGTAACGGCTGGCTAAAGTAGAAGCCTTGACCTATTTGACATTGGTTACGCTTGAGCCAATCGAGTTGCTGCTCGTTTTCGATGCCTTCGGCGACGATAGTCAGATTTAACTGTTTACCTAACATCAAAATGGTCGAGGCAATCGCACTGTCTCCTGGTAAGTCGGATACGAAGCAGCGGTCGATTTTCATGGTCGTGATCGGCAAATGCCGCAGGTAAGACAGGGAAGAGTAGCCGGTACCAAAGTCATCGACGGCGATACCAAATCCGGCCGACTTGAGCTGTTCTAACTTGTTGATCGCAAGCTCAATGTCATTCATCAACGATGTTTCGGTGATTTCAATTTCGAGCAATTCCGGTTGAATTTGGTAACGCAGCGCCATTTGCTTAATGTCCGACACTAAGCTGGCATCGGCAAATTGTTGTGACGCGACATTAATAGCAATCGGTATCGCATAGTTATATTTCTTCTGCCAGTCGCGTAGCACGCGGCAGCTTTGCTCGATAACCCAACGTCCAATCGGAATAATAATGCCGGTTTCTTCCGCCACCGGAATAAAGGAGATGGGGCTGATTAAACGGCCATCCTTTTGCCAACGGATCAGGGCTTCACAAGCGGTGATCTTACCGGTTTGTAAATCTAATTTGGGCTGAAAGTAGAGCAAAAATTCATTGTTTTTCAAGGCATCATGTAGCGATGCTTCGGTACGGAGTCGCACAGCCGCGCGCTCGGTCATCTGTTGTTTGAAGAAGGCCCATTGATTCGATCCTGCGGCCTTGGCGCTGTACATGGCGATATCGGCATGGCGGATAAGATCTTCGGCGCTGTTGCCATCTTCTGGATAGATGGAAATCCCAATCGATGCCGCCGGGTGAATCGCATGTTCATTCAGCTGAATCGGCACATTCAGCTGCACTAACAGCTTATCGACAAAGTCGGCAGCTTGGTCGGGGGAGTGAACTGAGTCGGCTAGAATCACGAATTCATCGCCGCCTAGGCGTGATACTGACCCTTTATCGCCCACCACGCGTTCCAAAATACGGGCGATGCGGGCGAGGAATTGATCGCCAAGGGCGTGTCCGAGGGAGTCATTGATATTTTTGAAACGGTCTAAGTCGATAAACATCAAAGCAAAACTGCTTTTATGAACCCGTGAGCGCTGGATAGTCACGGCAATGGTTTCGAGTAATAGGGTTCGATTAGGAAGGCCTGTTAATGGGTCTCGGGTGGCCATTTTACGCAGTTTGGATTGGGTCTGACTGAATTGAATAAGGATCTGGTTAAACTTCGATGTCACTAGACCTAATTCATCATCCTTATGGGCGTTGGACATGGGCAGCAGGTTTTCATCGGGCGAATCGGGGGAAATCTTATCAATGGCCTCGCTGATCCTGGCTATTGGCTGTGTCAAGAAGCGGTGGAATACGACAGACAGCACTAAGGTGAGTAACAGCGCGCGGGCTAAGGTGGCAAAAAAGCTGAAGCGTAACTGGCTAAAGAGGGTGTTGGTCAGTTCCTGCGTATCGTAAAAAATGGTTAGCGTGCCGATAAGCTGCTGTTTTTGAGTGCCTTCAAAGTAAAAGGGCCGATACAAGGGCCGTGAGATTTCTTTTAAGTCATCAAAGAGTTTATTGCTGAGGCTGATAAAGGTTTGTGAGTTGTTTTTCTTATTATTGCTCACGGAAACAAACATCGAGCCGTCATCGAGTTCAATCACCGCAGAGCCCACATGCTCTACTTTAATCGCCCCCTCTAGGGTTTGCCTTGCCAAATTATCATCTAAAGCCCAGACGGCGTTGGCGGCGGGTTGTTCTACAGAATCGAGTAATTCCTGTTGAGTGGTAGTGAGTTGCTGCTTGGTGGAGACGACGAGGGCGATTTCAACAATGAAGATGGCGATAGCGAAAAAAGCGCTGTAAAAACGACGAGATTTGTTTGTTTCCAAGTTAGGGATTTAAAGCGACCCGTCATTCAACACATCCTTTATTATTGTTTTCGCTATGGGGATCTTGCGACATTAAGTTACAGCATAACTCTTTGTTCGTTTACCCACTTTAGTGAAAAGATAGACCTTTGTCATCATTATCTGCTCTTTATCTATTGTGGATAATTGCAGTATACTTACGCGCGTAATTCAAGGTCATTAATTAAGGAATGGGTCACGTGAATCCAATTGTAAAGAGTTTTGAGTATGGTCAACATACAGTCACCCTGGAAACAGGTGTTATTGCACGTCAAGCAGACGCTGCCGTTTTAGCTAGCATGGGTGACACGACAGTGTTAGTCACTGTTGTTGGTAAAAAAGAAGCTGAAGCAGGCCGTGACTTCTTTCCTCTGACTGTTAACTATCAAGAAAAGACCTACGCAGCAGGTAAAATTCCTGGTGGTTTCTTTAAGCGTGAAGGCCGTCCTTCAGAAGATGAGACATTAATCGCTCGCCTGATCGACCGTCCAATTCGTCCTCTTTTCCCTAATGGCTTCACAAACGAAGTTCAAGTGATCATTACTGTTGTATCTGTCGATCCACAAATCGAGCCGGATATTATTTCAATGATCGGTACTTCGGCTGCGCTTGCTATTTCGGGTATCCCATTCAGCGGCCCATTAGGTGCAGCGCGCGTGGGTTACATCAATGGCGAATACGTACTGAACCCAACAGTGACTCAGTTAGAAAGCAGCCAACTGAACCTAGTTGTTGCCGGTACTGAGAGCGCGGTATTGATGGTTGAGTCAGAAGCTCAAGCATTACCAGAAGAAGTGATGTTAGGCTCAGTGGTTTATGGCCATGACCAACAACAAGTGGTTATCAAAGCGATTGCTGAATTCAAAGCAGAAGCGGGTAAACCAGCTTGGAATTGGACTGCACCAGTTGCCAATGAAGCCTTAGTTGCTCAAGTTAAAGAATTAGCTGAAGACGGTTTAGCGCAAGCGTATCAAATTCAAGTTAAACAAGATCGTTATGCTCAAGTTGCTGTGGTTAAAGCCGCTGCTAAAGAAGCACTGTTGGCTGCAAACCCAGACGTCGATTTACGTGAAGTTGACGGTTTGCTCGGTAGCTTAGAGAAGAAAGTGGTTCGTGGTCGCATCATCCGTGGTGAGCCTCGTATCGACGGTCGTGAGCCAGACATGGTTCGTGCTCTCAGCGTATTAGCAGGCGTATTACCACGTACTCACGGTAGTGCACTGTTTACCCGTGGCGAAACTCAAGCACTGGTAACTTGTACTCTAGGTACTGAGCGTGACGCACAGAAGATTGATAGCATCATGGGCGAGCGTACTAACCGCTTTATGCTGCACTACAACTTCCCTCCTTACTCTGTGGGTGAGACAGGTATGGTGGGTTCACCTAAGCGTCGCGAAATCGGTCACGGCAAGTTAGCATGGCGCGGTATCAACGCAGTCATGCCAACGGCTGAAGAATTCCCATACAGCGTTCGCGTGGTTTCTGAAATCACTGAATCTAACGGTTCAAGCTCTATGGCATCAGTTTGTGGTACGTCTCTTGCGCTGATGGATGCGGGTGTACCAATCAAGACTTCTGTAGCGGGTATCGCTATGGGTCTAGTAAAAGAAGGCGACAACTTCGTTGTTCTGTCTGACATCTTAGGTGATGAAGACCACTTAGGTGACATGGACTTCAAAGTAGCCGGTACTCGTGACGGTGTGACTGCACTGCAGATGGACATCAAGATCGAAGGTATCACCAAAGAAATCATGGAAATTGCACTGCAACAAGCCTACGGCGCACGTGTACATATCCTGAACGTGATGGACCAAGCGATTGGTTCACACCGTGATGATATCTCTGACCACGCTCCACGTATCACAACTATCAAGATCAACCCAGAGAAGATCCGTGATGTTATCGGTAAAGGCGGCGCGGTTATTCGTGCGCTGACCGAAGAAACCGGCACCACTATCGAACTGGAAGATGACGGTACTGTGAAGATTGCTTCGTCAAATGGCGATGCAACCCGTGAAGCCATCCGTCGTATCGAAGAAATCACTTCAGAAGTTGAAGTGGGTCGTATCTACAACGGTAAAGTTATCCGTATCGTAGACTTCGGTGCCTTCGTTAACATTCTGCCTGGCAAAGATGGTTTAGTACACATTTCGCAAATCAGCGATGAGCGTGTTGCTAACGTCTCTGACCACCTTGAACTGAACCAAGAAGTTACCGTTAAGGTAATGGAAGTGGATCGTCAAGGTCGTGTAAGACTGTCAATCAAAGAAGCACAGACTAAAGAAGCCGCTGCTGAATAATCGTCTTTACTGACATTATCGGCGTCAGTTTCGACATGACGTGACTAAAAGGAGATCAATTGATCTCCTTTTTGTTTGTTTAGGTTTAATAAAATTGCGTTTAATGCTATTCCTCAATAGCAGTCCTGAAGTGGGATTGCTATCATGAACATTCTTCTGCGTGGGTTGGGAATCTAAAAAGGTAGAAATGGATGAGTCTTAAAATTAGAACCGCTGTTGTTGCTGTGCTGGCGGGTGCCAGCTTGATGTTGGCTGGATGTGCGACCACTAAGTCTCCCTTAGACAACCAAAATGACGTTGAAGGCAAGTTAGTCATCGCCCCCGTGATGCCAGACTATAAAGTTGAAGTCACCCTTGCCAAGCTGAATGAAATATTATCGGCGGTTGAGCTAACCAACGAGCAGCGCGCACGTTTTCATTACGACCGTGGCGTGATTTACGACAGCGTTGGTTTACGCTTAATGGCGCGTATCGATTTTATGCAGGCGCTTAAACTGCAACCCGACTTAGCCGATGCCTATAATTTCCTTGGTATTTATTACACCCAAGAGGGTGAATACGATAGCGCTTATGAGGCGTTTGATGGGGTATTAGAGCTGTCGCCAAACTATGATTATGCCTATTTGAATCGCGGCATTGCGCTTTATTATGGTGATCGGAACGATCTCGCCTTAAAAGATATGCAGGCGTTTTATGCCGGCGATAATAAAGACGGTTACCGCGCCCTGTGGTTATATCTCATCCAGTCAAAGGATAACGCTGAGGAAGCTAAACGTCAGTTACAGGAGCACCGCAAGGGACTGGAAGCCGATGCCTGGTCAACCGTAATTGTTGATTATTACCTCGGTGCTAAGAGCCGCGAGCAGGTTTTTGCTGACGCCAAGTTAGGCCTGACCCACCCCAAAGAATATGCTGAGCGTTTGTGTGAAGCGTATTTCTACCTCGCGAAAATCGAAATCGCCAAGAATCAATACCAAGAGGCGGCGAATTATTTCCGTCTTGCCCTCGCGACCAATATCTATGACTTTGTTGAGCACAGATACGCGCGAATTGAGTTAGCCAAAGTTAAAGGTTTGCTCGAAGGCACAAAATAAGCCATATCGCCCGAGACACATCTTGGGCTTTACCTAGCCAAGTACGTACTGAGGCGCTATAATTTGCGCCTTTTTTAGCGATACGAGTGCATAGGTTAAATGTCAGACAATAAAGTAGAGGTCGATAAACGTCGCACCTTCGCGATTATATCGCACCCCGACGCGGGTAAAACCACCATTACCGAAAAAGTGCTGTTATTCGGAAACGCGCTGCAGAAAGCGGGTACCGTTAAGGGCAAAAAATCGGGTCAGCATGCTAAGTCTGACTGGATGGAAATGGAAAAAGACCGTGGTATTTCGATTACTACGTCTGTCATGCAGTTCCCCTATGGTGGCGCGCTCGTTAACCTACTCGATACTCCCGGCCACGAAGACTTCTCAGAAGATACTTACCGCACCTTGACGGCGGTTGACTCTTGCTTGATGGTTATCGACTCGGCAAAAGGGGTAGAGGATCGTACCATCAAATTGATGGAAGTCACGCGTCTGCGCGATACGCCTATCGTCACCTTTATGAACAAACTCGACCGTGATATTCGCGATCCCATCGAACTGATGGATGAGGTTGAAGATGTTCTTAATATCGCCTGTGCGCCTATCACTTGGCCTATTGGCAGCGGTAAAGAGTTCAAAGGTGTTTACCATATTCTGCGTGATGAAGTGGTACTGTATCAGAGCGGTATGGGACACACGATTCAAGAGCGCCGCGTGATTGAAGGCATCGATAACCCTGAGCTGGATAAGGCGATTGGTAGTTATGCTGCCGATTTACGTGATGAAATGGAGTTGGTTCGCGGTGCATCGAATGAATTTGATCATCAAGCCTTCTTAAAGGGTGAACTTACGCCAGTCTTCTTCGGTACTGCATTGGGTAACTTCGGTGTTGACCATATCCTCGATGGTATTGTGGAGTGGGCGCCAAAGCCGTTGCCTCGTGAAAGCGATGCGCGGATGATCATGCCTGACGAAGAAAAATTCACCGGTTTTGTGTTTAAAATCCAAGCTAACATGGATCCTAAACACCGTGACCGCGTTGCCTTTATGCGCGTTTGCTCGGGTCGCTATGAGCAAGGCATGAAGATGCACCATGTGCGCATTGGCAAAGATGTTAACGTCAGTGATGCCTTGACCTTTATGGCGGGTGACCGAGAACGTGCTGAAGTGGCGTATCCTGGTGATATTATTGGTTTACATAACCATGGGACCATTCGTATTGGTGATACTTTCACCCAAGGTGAAAAGTTCCGCTTTACCGGTGTACCTAACTTCGCACCTGAAATGTTCCGCCGTATTCGTCTGCGTGATCCACTCAAGCAAAAACAATTGCTTAAGGGCCTAGTTCAGTTGTCTGAAGAAGGTGCTGTGCAGGTATTCCGTCCATTAGATTCGAACGATTTGATCGTTGGGGCTGTGGGTGTGCTGCAGTTTGAAGTGGTTGTCGGCCGCTTAAAGAGCGAGTACAACGTTGAAGCGATTTACGAAGGTATTAGCGTTTCAACGGCACGCTGGGTTTATTGTAAAGATGAGCGTAAGCTAGAAGAGTTCCGCCGTAAGTGCAGCCAAAACTTGGCGCTCGATGGTGGCGATAACTTAACTTATATTGCGCCAACTATGGTTAACTTAAATCTTTCGATGGAAAGATACCCTGATATCGAGTTCGCTAAAACGCGCGAACACTAACAGGTAAGTAACCTAGGCTAAAAGGCGGTGATTCACCGCCTTTTTTGTATCTACAATTTGTGGGATGACTCATGATTCATTGGATAACTCGGGCGTGGCGTGCCTATATTCGTTGGTGTGACAAGATGGGGCTGACGCCAGAGAATCGCCGTTGTTGTATGCCTCGATTGGAGGACCCGCCATTAGCCCGCAACAAGCCGAATTGCCAAGAAAAGGCGCCTGCACCCCAAGGAGAAACAAAATCGGAGTAACAGATTGATGATGCTAGATACCCACGCACACCTCGATTTCGCAGAGTTTGATAGTGACCGCGAACAGGTCGTGCAGCGTATGCGACAAGCGGGCATCGATAATCTGATTATTCCGGGAGTTTCCCCGCTGCATTGGGAAAAGCAGTTGGCGATTGCAGAGCAATATCAATGTTATTTTGCCTTAGGTATCCATCCTTGGTTTTGCCCCGAAGATGTTGATAAGGCTATTTCTGCATTAACATTTCAAGTTTCTCAGTTACGAGAATGTCCCCGTTTTGTTGCTATTGGTGAATGCGGATTAGACAAACTTTATGCTGATAATTGGAGTAAACAGTTAGCATTTTTCGATGCGCAGCTAACTCTCGCCAATGAGCTGAACTTGCCCGTTATCGTCCATGCAGTCAAAGCTCATCAAGAGGTATTGTCCCATTTAAAGCGCCACAAACTCCCAAAAGGTGGCGTAATACACGCCTTTTCTGGCAGTCCCGATATAGCTGCTGAATATATTAAGTTGGGTTTTAAGCTAGGTATTGGGGGCTTAGTGATGAATCCCAATGCGAAAAAACTGCTCAAAACCGTCAGCGAATTGCCCCTAGACAGCTTCCTACTTGAGACTGATTCTCCAGCCATGACCCCGCAAAATGTTACAGAAAAACGGAATCAACCCGCTAACGCTGTACTTTTTATAGACAAAATTGCAACTTTGCAAAAAAAATCTAGTGTTCTAATATCAGAACACTTGGTGTCGAATGCAATGCAACTGTTTGACCTTTAGTTGTTTTTGGTTAAACAGGTGTAGGTCGCAATAGCATTTTGCTCTAAGCGGTTGAAATTAAACTCCAAAATTTTGATCAAAACGACGATTTTCGACTTTCTCTCGGGTATAATCTGACTCGGAAATAGGTTGATTAACAACATAATTAAAAAGTGTTAACAATAGGGTGATGGTTAATGAATATATTGATGAGCTTAGTAGGGGTGGTCGTCCTACTTGCGATAGGTTTCCTCCTATCGAATAACAAAAAAGCAATTAACTTGCGTACTGTGGGTGGTGCATTAGCCATCCAGGCCGCCTTCGGTGGTTTTGTACTGTACGTTCCTGTCGGTAAAGATATCCTGAAAAGTGTATCTGACGCGGTTTCTAGCGTTATCGGTTATGCACAAAACGGTATCGGCTTCCTGTTCGGTGATTTAGCTAACTTCAAACTTGGCTTTATCTTCGCGGTAAACGTGTTGCCAGTTATCGTGTTCTTCTCTTCTCTGATCGCCGTTCTGTACTACTTAGGCATCATGCAGTGGATCATCCGTATCATCGGTGGTGGTCTGCAAAAAGCATTAGGCACAAGCCGTACTGAATCTATGTCAGCGACTGCTAACATCTTCGTTGGTCAAACTGAAGCGCCGTTAGTGGTTCGTCCATTCATCCCAACTATGACTCAATCAGAACTGTTTGCGATCATGGTGGGTGGTTTAGCTTCTATCGCAGGTTCAGTACTGGCTGGTTACGCACAAATGGGCGTGCCTATTGAGTACTTAGTTGCTGCGTCATTCATGGCGGCACCAGGTGGTCTATTAATGGCTAAACTGATGCACCCAGAGACTGAAGTTGCTAAAAACGACATGGATGAATTACCAGAAGATCCTGATAAGCCAGCTAACGTATTAGACGCTGCTGCTGCGGGTGCTTCATCTGGTATGCACTTAGCGTTAAACGTTGGTGCAATGCTGTTAGCCTTCGTTGGTTTGATCGCAATGATCAACGGCATCATCGGTGGTGTAGGTGGTTGGTTCGGTGTTGAAGGTTTAACACTGGAACTGATCCTTGGTTACATCTTCATGCCTTTAGCTTTCTTAATCGGTGTACCTTGGAACGAAGCACTGGTTGCTGGTTCTTTCATCGGTCAGAAGATCGTTGTTAACGAATTCGTAGCTTACCTGAACTTTGCTCCATACCTAAAAGACATCGCTGATGGCGGTATGATTGTTGCTGACACTGGTTTAGCAATGACTGACAGAACCAAAGCGATTATTTCATTTGCACTGTGTGGTTTCGCTAACTTGTCTTCTATTGCGATTCTGCTAGGTGGTTTAGGTGCTATGGCTCCTAACCGTCGTCACGATTTAGCTAAGTTAGGTATCCGTGCTGTTATCGCCGGTTCTTTAGCTAACTTAATGAGTGCAACAATTGCAGGTCTGTTCTTAGCTATCTAAGCATAGACGTGTAGGGGAGACGCTCCCCACTAACTGGGTCCTGACCATGCAGGGCGGGACCTAAGTTAATTCAACCATTTTCCAGTAGTGAATATTTCCCGATTGTATAGGCCAGATTACAACTAGACTTTAGCTGTGATGCTGTCTTAACAGTCGTGACGTACGGTTAAGTTAATTAATCGTAAACAACAAGTCGCGACTTTGTTCACAATTAAGAATTTTGTGTTCGTGATTTTACGCCAGATTATTGAGATTTTTTTTAATCGAGGTAGAATGCGAGCGCCACAAAAAGAACGCTACCCTTGACGGTAGCAAACAAAATAATGGGGTTGATGATGAAAAACGTTAAAACTTTAGCTTTAGCTGCTACAGCAGTAGCTGCAATGTCTGGTAACGCATTTGCTGCAGACCGTTCAGACCTTCACGGTTCTGACTACAAGTGGATGCAGTTCAACGCTATGTACTCTATCGGCGAAAAGCCTGATAACCCAGCTTCTGGCGACCAACACAACTACTTAGAAATGGAGTTCGGCGGCCGTTCTGGTATTTTCGATCTGTATGGTTATGTTGACGTATTCAACTTAGCAAACGAGAACACCAAAGACGGTGACAAGAACCCAGGTTCAGGCACCAGCAAACTGTTCATGAAATTTGCTCCACGTGTTTCTATCGATGCATTAACTGGTAAAGATTTATCTTTCGGTCCAGTACAAGAAGTTTACTTCTCTACTCTGTTCAACTGGGACGGTCTGAACGGTGAAGGCGTTAACTCTACTTTCTGGGGTGTTGGTGCTGACGTAAACGTGCCTTGGTTAGGCAAAACAGGTATGAACCTGTACGGTTATTACGACATGAACGCGAAAGAGTGGAACGGTTACCAATTCTCTGCTAACTGGTTCAAGCCTTTCTACTTCTTCGACAACAAGAGCTTCCTGTCATTCCAAGGTTACATCGATTACCAATTCGGTGCTGACGAAGACAAGACTGCTTTCGTACCAAAAACCTCTAACGGTGGTAACATCTTCTTCGGTCTATACTGGCACTCAGATCGTTACGCTCTGGGCTATGGCTTGAAAGGCTTCAAAGACGTTTACCTGTTAGAAGACGGTGCTGGTGCACTGGCTCTAGAATCAACAGGTTGGTCTCACTACCTGTCAGCTACTTACAAGTTCTAATTTCTTGTAAAAGCCGTTGGAGCCGCGATGGCGGCTCCATCTTTTATGTGTCATGAATCTTTATCTAAACCCATTTATAATTTGAGCAGTGCGTTTATATAAAGGTTTGTGTTTTTCTCGCGCTAAAACGGATTTTTCGCGGAAAAGTAGGAACAAGACATTATTCGTATCCTCTCTTCCGGTCTTCAAGGATTCAAGTCGTGATCACTTATAGTTCATTTAAGTGTCAGGATGCGTATGTGTTATGCATAGGCAAGATTGAATACCTAATAAAAATGTAATTTGCCCTACACAAATTACTCGGCATCGCCTGAAGGCCCGGCCATATAAAAATAATCAAAATAATGCCAGCTCTGAGCGTTGCGTATAAGCGACTGATTTCTATTTATTTGTTTTTTATTTTGGAGAGCTATTATGACTGATTTAAAAAAAGCAGCACAACGCGCCATCGAACTTATGGATTTAACCACCTTAAACGATGACGATACCGATCAGAAAGTGATCGACCTGTGTCACAAAGCCGTGACACCAGCGGGTAATACTGCTGCCATCTGTATCTATCCTCGCTTCATTCCTATCGCACGTAAGACCCTCGATGAGCTGGGCGCAGAAGACATTCAAATCGCAACAGTAACCAATTTCCCACACGGTAACGATGATATTGCTATTGCTGTATTAGAAACCCGTGCCGCCGTTGCCTATGGTGCCGATGAAGTTGACGTGGTATTCCCATACCGCGCGCTGATGGAAGGTAACGAAAGTGTCGGTTACGAGTTAGTCAAAGCCTGTAAAGAAGCCTGTGGCGATGTATTACTGAAAGTGATTATCGAATCAGGTGTATTAGCCGATCCTGCGCTTATCCGCCGCGCCTCTGAACTGTCTATCGATGCGGGTGCTGATTTTATCAAGACCTCTACCGGTAAAGTACCTGTCAACGCGACCCTTGAAGCGGCCGAAATCATGCTGACTGTGATCAGTGAAAAGAACACCAAAGTGGGCTTTAAGCCTGCTGGCGGCGTACGTGATGCTGCTCAAGCTGCAGAGTTTTTAGGTGTGGCTGAGCGTATTCTCGGTGCGGATTGGGTCTCTCCACGTACCTTTAGATTTGGTGCTTCAAGCTTACTCAACAGCTTGTTACACACATTAGAATTAGCCGATGCGCCTAAGCCGACTCAAGGCTATTAATCGAACATTGCATCTCGATTAATACCAAAATCGTATATCGAAACTAATTAAGTGTGACCTAAATCTAGTTGGAAACATCAAAACTTCGATAGCATGTAATTGTAATATTGCTACAGTTTTGATGTTTCATTGCAAAGCTAAATAACGGATATGTTGTATTAGTATTTAGCTTGGAGGCAGTATCATGTTTCTAGCTCAGGAAATTATACGTAAGAAACGCAATGGGTTAGCCTTAAGTACAGAAGAGATCCAGTTCTTCGTTAAGGGCATAACCACTAATGCAGTGTCGGAAGGTCAGATCGCCGCACTAGGCATGGCTGTGTATTTTAATGACATGAATATGGATGAAAGAATCGCTTTGACCACGGCAATGCGCGATTCTGGCACTGTACTCAACTGGCAATCACTTGGTCTGAATGGCCCTGTCATCGATAAACACAGTACAGGTGGTGTCGGTGATGTGATTAGTCTCATGCTCGGCCCCATGGCTGCGGCTTGCGGTGGTTATGTGCCGATGATTTCGGGTCGCGGACTCGGACACACAGGCGGTACGCTCGATAAGTTCGACGCTATTCCCGGTTATCAAACCGAACCTTCGAGTGAATTGTTCCGCAAAGTAGTTAAAGACGTTGGTGTGGCGATTATCGGCCAAACTGGCGATCTGGTTCCCGCCGATAAACGTTTTTATTCCATCCGTGACAACACTGCGACCGTCGAATCCATCTCCCTCATCACCGCCTCAATTCTCTCTAAGAAATTAGCTTGTAGTCTCGATGCATTGGCGATGGACGTCAAAGTCGGTAGCGGCGCATTTATGCCAACTTACGAAGCCTCTGAAGAGCTTGCTCGCAGCATTGCGGCGGTAGCCAATGGCGCAGGTACTAAAACGACGGCCTTACTCACCGACATGAACCAAGTGTTAGCCTCATGTGCGGGTAATGCGGTTGAAGTGAAAGAAGCCATCGATTTTTTAACCGGTGCTTACCGTAATCCTCGCCTCTACGCAGTGACTATGGGGCTATGTGCCGAGATGTTACTCCTGGGTGGTCTGGCGAGCGATGAAGCCGATGCCCGTGCCAAGTTGAACCGCGTGCTAGACAACGGCCGTGCTGCCGAGATCTTTGGCAAGATGGTTTCAGGCCTCGGTGGCCCCGTCGATTTTGTCGAAAACTACAGTAAGTACTTACCGCAATCACAAATTATTCGCCCTGTCTTTGCGGATACCCAAGGTTATGCTTACAGCATGGATACCCGCGAACTCGGTTTAGCCGTGGTTACCTTAGGTGGTGGTCGTCGCAAACCTGGTGATGCACTCGACTACAGTGTTGGTTTGACGCAAGTCTGTGCCCTTGGCGATAAAATTGATGCTTCTACGCCGATTGCTGTGATCCACGCGCAATCTGAAGAAGCCTTTGCGCAGGCAGAAGAAGCGGTGAAAAAAGCGATTCATATCGATGAAGTCGCTCCAGAAAAAACACCTGAGATCTATGCTTATATTCGAGCTTCGGATCTTTAAGGAAGAATTATGAAACGTACAGTTATAATGATGTTGGATTCCTTTGGCGTGGGCGCTGCTGGTGACGCCGCCAAGTTTGGGGATCTAGGTTCTGACACATTTGGCCATATCGCTAAAGCGTGTGCCGAAGGTGAAGCCGATATCGGCCGTGAAGGTCCGTTAACGCTGCCAAACTTGGCCCGTTTAGGGTTAGCCCATGCGGCGATGGAAAGCACGGGGGCGTTTGCTCCAGGCTTTGCGGACAATGTTGAGTTGATTGGTGCCTATGGCCATGCTCAGGAATTAAGTTCGGGTAAAGATACCCCGAGCGGTCACTGGGAAATGGCGGGAGTACCCGTATTATTCGAATGGGGCTATTTTAGCGAGCACCAAAACTCATTCCCTAAAGAGCTGACCGATAAGATTTTGGCCCGTGCGGGACTCGATGGCTTTTTAGGTAACTGCCATGCTTCTGGTACTACTATTCTGGAAGAATTAGGCGAAGAGCACATGCGCTCTGGTAAGCCAATTTTTTACACCTCGGCAGATTCTGTATTCCAGATTGCATGCCATGAAGGCACATTTGGCTTAGAAAATTTATATCGTCTTTGCGAAATCGCCCGTGAAGAGTTAGAACCTTATAACATTGGCCGCGTGATTGCGCGTCCATTCGATGGTACTGGCCCAAGCGACTTTGCTCGTACTGGTAACCGTAAGGATTACTCCCTCGAGCCGCCAGCGAAGACAGTGTTAGATAAGTTAAAAGCCGCCGGTGGTGAAGTGGTGAGTGTGGGCAAGATTGCCGACATTTACGCTTACTGTGGCATCACCAAAAAGGTGAAGGCAAACGGTTTAGAAGCGTTATTTGATGCAACGTTAGCCGAAGTGAAATCAGCGGGTGAAAATACTATCGTATTCACTAACTTTGTTGATTTTGACTCCCACTATGGCCACCGCCGTGATGTAGCAGGTTATGCGAAAGGGCTGGAGTATTTCGACTCGCGTTTACCTGAAATGCTGGCGCTGCTGGATGAGGACGATCTGTTAATCCTCACCGCTGACCATGGTTGCGACCCAACATGGCAAGGTACTGACCATACTCGTGAATATGTGCCTGTATTGGCCTATGGCGCAGGGCTGAAAGCGGGGTCACTCGGTCGCCGTAACAGTTTCGCCGATATCGGTCAATCTATCGCAAGCTACTTCAAGCTTGAGCCGATGGAATACGGTGAGTCGTTTATCTAAGTAAACGTGCAAGATCTCGATTTGGCGGCCAACATTGGGCCGCCAGTAAACAAAGACTTAAGTCTTAATAAAATAAACAGGGGTTATTTCGATGGCAACACCACACATTAATGCTGTAGAGGGCGCATTCGCTGAGACAGTTCTGTTTCCAGGCGATCCATTACGTGCAAAATATATTGCTGAAACATTCTTAGAAAATGTTGAGCAAGTGACTGACGTTCGAAACATGCTAGGTTTTACCGGTACTTACAAAGGTAAACGTATTTCTGTTATGGGTTCAGGCATGGGTATTCCTTCATGCTCAATCTATGCAACTGAATTAATTAAAGACTACGGTGTTAAGAACCTGATCCGCGTGGGTACTTGTGGCGCGATCAGCACTGACGTTAAAGTGCGCGATGTGATCATCGGCATGGGTGCTTGTACCGATTCTCAAGTTAACCGTTTACGTTTCAAAGGCCAAGATTTCGCTGCTATCGCGAACTACGAGCTGATGAATGCCGTGATCGAATCTGCCAAAGTGAAAGGCACTAAGATCCGTGTTGGTAACGTTTTCTCTGCCGATCTGTTCTACACTCCTGATCCACAAATGTTTGACGTGATGGAAAAAATGGGCGTGTTAGGCGTAGAGATGGAAGCCGCTGGTTTATATGGTGTTGCCCATGAATTCGGTGCTCGTGCACTGTGTGTGGTAACTGTATCTGACCATATCCGTACTGGCGAGAAAACCACTTCTGATGAGCGTCAAACCACGTTCAACGATATGATCGTGATGACATTAGACGCAGCAATTACGCTGTAATCTGTCGCTAATCTCGTTATAAAAAAAGGGTTCGCATTGCGAACCCTTTTTTATTGCCTCGTATCTTCAAGTTCAATCGGCTTAGCTGTGTTGCTGGCTCTTAGATGGATAATTTTGCAAGGCGGCGCTGAACCCAAGACGCTTCAGTTTGGGCAGATACGCTTCTATTAACCCGTAGAATCGGTATCTAAATCGCTCGGTTGTGCCGGGGCTTTCTCCGCGGTGGATTTGGCCGCATTGGTTTTGACTCGGCGCACCGATTTAACCTTAGGTTTATTTGGTGCTGGCGTAGAGCTTTGCGACTCAGTTGTTGAAGCTGTCGCTTGGGTCGTCTGTTCCTTGGTATCCGCTTTAGACTGAGACAGAGACGTAGACTCAGATGATGCCCCATCCTTTGTATCTTTCTCTGGTTTAAGCTCTGGCTTCACATCAAGCGCTTTCTCTGATGCTACGAGTTCTGGCGCAAGCACAGCTTTTGTCCCTGTGGTTGCTTTGGTTTTCCTTGCTTTAGGTTCGGCAATTGCTTCGTTGCTGTCTTCATCCGGCGCTTTACCTGCTGCCGATTTATCCAAGGGCTGAGTGTCGAGATCTGTTGCTGCTTTGCTTTCTTTTGCCTTCTTAGCTTCTGTTGGCTTTTGCTGAGCCTCAGTGTCACTTGCGATAACTGCATCCTGCTGCGTATCTTGATTATCCGCGGCTGTAGGTTCCTCGGCTGCTTTTATGGCTTTATTCTTCTTAGGGTTTTTACGCAATTTGGCGCGGGTGCGACGTCGGTCAAAATCGGCGCGCTTAAAGGACAAGGCGCGTGATAACAACATGCCGATAAGGCCGGCAACCAGCAGCATCATTTGCTGCTGCTCCATATTCAGGTTATGTGCCTCTTTGATTTCATTAAAAAATAGTTTGGTATCGAGTCTAACCTCGACATAGCCTAAATTTTTTCCATCTTGGATCACGGGTTCGACATAGGGCGGATACTTGCTTAGGAGCAAACTCATGTCTTCGGATTCGGGATCTAAGGCTTCATTGGTCAGGCTTTGGGCGAAGGCTAAGCGTATACCTTGGTCGCTGAAAATAGCCGCCGACATCACCTTAGGATCTTCGACTAAGGCGCTGGCCAGCCATTGGAGCTGTTCATCGTTTTGCAATTGCAGGGCGGGCGCCGCGCTGTAGGCCGTTTGTTGCACCAGTAATCTGGCCATCTTTTGCGTTTGGGACTTTAGAAGCAGCTGACCTTGTAGTAGGCTTGTCTGCCACAATTGCACTAAGCCGACCATCAAGGTCAAGGCGATGGCGATTTGGAGCAGTCTACTGATTTTATGGCTTTTCTTTAGCCCTTTAAGATATAACACTTTGACCCTTAATAGTTAGAGCGCTTGCCTAATCATAATTGATTCTGAGTGAGCCCGATAGTTGGAGAACACGAGTCCTATGGAAAGCTTGAACCAAAATGCGCTGTTTGTATGGTTAGCTGCTAGCCCTTCACCTCGCTTTGAATATCAGGGGCTCAGTTTCGAGACTTATCAGGAATCGTCTACGCGGCCATCCCAGAGCGGATTTGCTATGCGTCTGATTTACGAAGATTTAAGCATTGAAGACTCATTAGCGGCTTGGATTGTTTCTCTGGCTAAAAGCCTTAAATTAACTTCGCTCTCCATCGCACCTATTCGCCGTCAAGTCGCGCTGCATTGTGTTGAATTAGCGCTTCCCGTGGAGCCGAGTGCCGAGTTGTTAGCCACTTGTCCATCACTGGTGGAGTTACACCTTATTCGCGGCCCATTACCTAAACTGAGCGAGCCCGGTTTACTGGTGATGGACATGGATTCTACCGCGATCCAAATTGAATGTATCGACGAACTTGCCGCTATGGCAGGGGTCGGCGAGCAAGTGGCGGCAATCACAGAGCGCGCCATGCAAGGCGAGCTCGATTTCGAGCAGAGTTTGCGCCAAAGGGTTGCCCAACTTCAGGGCGCCGATGCCAAGATTATTCAAACCTTGTGTGACACTTTGCCACTGATGCCGGGCCTTGAGGCCATGCTGACCGAGCTTAAGTCGCACCATTGGCGTTTGGTTGTCGCGTCAGGCGGTTTCACGCCGTTTGTAGGTCACTTAAAACAGCTGCTGAATTTAGACGCGGCCTTTGCCAATGAATTAGTGATTGCGGACGGTAAGCTTGCGGGAACCGTCACGGGGAAAGTCGTCGATGCCCAGTTTAAGGCCTATGTGGTTAACCGTTGTAGCCAAGACTGGCAGATCCCTGCTGGGCAGCGTGTCGCCATCGGTGACGGTGCCAACGATATCCCTATGGTTCAGGCGGCGGACTTTGGGATTGCCTTCCATGCCAAGCCTAAACTTGCGGCAGCGGCGGATGCGCGGATCCGCAGTTTAGATCTGCGTGTATTGCCTTATCTGCTGCAGTTTTAATTCATCCTCTGTATCCGAGTCGTTAACATTAGAGTAATGACTCTTGTTTTTTGACGCTTAGCTGGTAGTTTAGTGTTCATTAATGGACTACCAGCGACTGACTTTGACTTCCCCTGCATCCCAACACTCGGCGCCAACGCCTGCACAAACTTCCTTCTATATTCCGTACCGAGATGGACAGCTGCATCTGCGTCAGTTGTTGCCTGCCAATGCGGATTTTTCGAAGCCACCGATCCTTATGTTGCATGGTGCCATGTCCAATGGCCGGGTATTTTACAGCCAAAGTGGTCGAGGCTTAGGATGTTTTCTCGCTCAGGCGGGCTTTGTGGTTTATGTGCTGGATACGGCGGGCAGGGGTATGAGTCTGCCCAAAATTGCGCGTGGCTTTACTCTGGGGCAAGGGGAGGTGATCCGCGAGCAGCTGCCATTAGTGCAGCAGTCTATTTTGACTATGCATCAACAGCTTTGCCAAGAACAGGGAAAGCCTGCACCATCGCAGCTGCATTGGTGTGCGCATTCTTGGGGCGGCGTGTTGATGGCAAGCGCCTTAGCGCGTTATCCCGAATTGCAGCAGAGTGTGCGGTCGCTGCTGACCTTTGGCAGTAAACGCACGATTCGAGTGAAGTCCTTTAAAAAATGGTTGATGGTCGATGTGTTTTGGAATCGCCTCGCCCCAAGTTTAGCCGTGGGGCAGGGGTATCTCGCCGCCGATAAGCTGCGTGTCGGTATGGATAACGAGAGCCGCGCCTCGTTAACTCAAAGCATAGATTGGGTGCGTGGAGAGTGGCTCGACCATGATGATGGCTTCGATTATGGCAAGGCGGCGAAGGCGGCTAACTGGCCCATCGCGTGGTTTATTGCTGGGCAAAACGATACTGTGCTCGGGCATCCCGAAGATGTCGCCGATATGATCTCTGAGTGTGGTTTTCGCCAAGTGAAATACACTCTGCTCTCAAAGGCGAACGGCTTTAAACACGACTATGGTCATGCGGATATGCTGACCCATCTGGATGCGATGGGTGACCATTTTCCGCTGATCCGCGATTGGTATCTCGGGTTTGAATTGGCAGTGTTAAAAGACTAGGGCGATGCCCCCCTAGTTTATTTTTGCAGAGCAGGGTAGCGCAGCTCTACCTCTTGGGTGATATCGAGTAGCTCACCAACACCGATAATCCGCCAGAGTTGTTCCTCGAGTTGTTTCGCTCTGTGGTTGGCGTGGATGTTGATGTATTCCAATTCGCGGCGCAGATAACCCATATCCGGTTTCTCAGTCGCACCACGGTAAATCCGCAGCGCCATAAAGCGTCCCGCCAGTTTACTTTGGTTGATAAAGGCGATTTTGGCCTGCGCATCTCCAAGCTCGGTGGCGGGAACACATTTTAAATGGAATTGACCGCGGGACTGGCGGGTCAATTGGATAAATACCTCAATAAAATCCATATCCTGTTGTGGCTTCATTTGGCGGATAGGATCGAGAATATCCCGTTTAAAGAATCCATCTTTTAGTAGCGGCGCGAGATTATATTGCAGGGTATCCGAGGAGCCAGCGGCAAAAATATCGCTGATCTCATCATGCTCAGTGCTGACCCCTAAACAGGCGACCTGTGCAGATTTTGTTGTTTTTTCAACAAAGTAGGGTACCGAATGCAGCTCGCGTAATAGAATGTTTTTCAAACCATCGGCCAGCTCTTTTATCTCGCTGTTGTTCTCGGTTAGCTGTTCGAGTTTTTCACGGTTATGGGCGATCAGTTTATTTAAAAACTCCACGCCAACATGGGGCGTATGGCCCATCACTGCGGCTAAATGCAGTGTCACGCCATTTTTACGGGTACGCACTAGGCGGTAGGGTAAATTATCCAGTTGGGTTTTACCGGCAATGGTCTGCAACTTAGGCAAACTGATCATTATTGGCTTGTTGGTGGCAAACTCAGTTGGATTATCCAGAGTCAGCTGCATGCCTCGACCAGAAATATCTAAGCTTATCCCCGTCGCTTTTAAGGCTCCCTGTGACACATTAACTAAGGTTTTGAAGGCAAAACGCGCTTCCTGTCGACGCTCACTAAATTGCATCGAAACCGGCTTGATTTGGTGTGCCGTCAGGCGCTGTTGGCCAAAGGCTTTGAGCGCATTGGCATTGCTATCGTCCTGCCAGGCCTTGTAACTAGCCCTTTCATCCTCATTGGTAAGGTCTATTAGTTGCAGCATATGGCTGAACTGGGACAATTGCTGTTCCACCAGCGGGCTGTACTTAGCATCATCCCCCGGTAAGGTCGCACGGCGATAACCTTTCGCATGGTAAATCTTATCTGGGATGAGTTTGAAAATACGCCAGCTCGGTTTCGTTGAGGCAAAACCGAGGAATAAAGACGTCATGCCCTTGGCTTTTAATTCGGCTAAGGTGGCCGAGTAAAAATACAGTGAGCCTTGGGCGTTGTAGGTAAAGCTAAAAAACAATCCGTAATCGGGGTTTTCGGGATGATTGACCAGCGCCGAGAGTCTTGCTGGCGTCAGCATGGCGGGCAATTGGCTGATATCATTCTCATCCTGAAAATAATGCACTATCTGCTGATTGTCGCGGCTCAGCAGCATATGGCTGATGGATTGGGACTGCTGACTGAGAAACAAAGGCAAATGCGGCAGATGCGGTAGGTAATGGCGCTCGAACCCCAGACCAGAGGCCGTCACTAGGACATCATTCACATCCAGTTTATAACGGAGCTTGTAGCCTCGGATTAAGTTGCCCAGCATTTCACCTAGGGCATCCGTGCCACCAATCCGGCGTAAGCGTAACCAAATGAATTCACCATTGGTTTGGCTATCGACAATCTGATAATCGACCCCGAGTTGTAAATCGGGGTAGTAATATTCTTCACTAAGCTCGAGCAGTTTGACCTTGAGGGGCTTGTCGAGATCGAAGGGATGATTCGCCGCCAAGCGAATACGCGCACCGCCCACCGATAAATCGACGGTGATCCCCGGCATTTCGGTTCGTCCGGGTTGCGACACCGCAATGCGGATACTGTAATTCATCCGTTCTTCAGCGCGATTAAAATAACTGCCGAGCACCACACCGGGCACCATAAAAGGTTCGGGTTCGATGCCATCTGGTTGTTGCGTCACCTGACGTAGCTTTTGTCGCCGCTGTTGATGGGCATTGATGACGTATTCATACACCCCTAAGGTGTACTTATTGCGGTATAAAGACATAGCCGCTTGCAGACTATGCTTGGCGGGCTCATCGAGAAAATGGCGCTGCTGGCCAAGCATGACTTCGGTGCAGGGCAACTCAGACTTGTCCCTAAGATCGATAATCCGGGTGCAGGGCGAAGCCAAACGATTCAACTCCATTTTCAACAGAAAACGGGTCGAATTGTTTTCATCGGCAGTCAGCTGCTGAAAAATCTCTTGGAAATTCGGTTCCATGAGTAGCGGCTTGAGCTGTTCTATGAGTGCATTATGGTTATCTAAACTCATGTAGGGTCTTTTCTAATGCTGATTTTATGCCGTGCTGTGTTAGTCTAATGTCGGCAGTATTCACAGTTACTTAAATTGATTTTATACAGATTTTAATAAGTTATGGCAAAGAATAAAACCGCGTACGTGTGCAATGAGTGTGGACAGGATTTTCCACGCTGGCAAGGGCAGTGCAGTGCTTGTCAGGAGTGGAATACGATAACCGAAGTGCGTTTAGGCGCCGCCTCGCCCGGACGGGGAACTAAGTTTGCGGGTTATGCCGGTGCTGGCAGTAGCGAAGTCAAAACCTTAGACCAAATTGACCTTAATGCCTTACCACGGATTGTGAGCCATTTTGGCGAGCTCGACCGCGTGCTCGGGGGCGGCATAGTGCCAGGCTCAGCGATTCTGATTGGCGGTCATCCCGGTGCCGGTAAGAGTACGCTGTTACTCCAAACCCTGTGCCATTTAGCCGAGCAAATGCCTGCACTTTATGTGACGGGGGAAGAGTCCCTGCAGCAAGTCGCTATGCGCGCTCATCGCTTAGGGCTGCCAACCAATAAACTGCGGATGTTATCTGAGACCAGTGTGGAGCAGATCTGCGAAGTCGCCCTGCAAGAATCGCCAAAAGTCATCGTCGTCGACTCTATTCAAGTCATGCACATGAGCGATGTGGCATCGAGCCCCGGCAGTGTGTCGCAGGTGCGTGAATCGGCCTCCTATTTAACTCGCTTTGCCAAGCAAAACGGCATTGCCGTGATTATGGTCGGCCATGTGACCAAAGACGGTAGCCTCGCCGGGCCTAAAGTGCTTGAGCACTGTATCGATTGTTCTGTGATGTTTGAAGGGGATAGCGACAGCCGTTATCGTACCTTGCGCTCCCACAAGAACCGTTTCGGGGCGATTAACGAGTTAGGCGTATTCGCCATGACTGAGCGTGGTTTGAAGGAAGTGGCTAACCCTTCGGCGATTTTCCTCTCCCGCGGTGAAGAAGAATCCTCTGGCTCCTTAGTGATGGTGGTGTGGGAAGGTACGCGTCCGCTGTTGGTAGAACTTCAGGTGCTGGTGGACAATTCGGCGATGTCGAACCCACGCCGCGTGGCAGTGGGGATGGATGCAAACCGTTTAGCCATGCTACTGGCAGTGATGCATCGCCATGGTGGGTTACAAATGTCGGATCAGGACGTGTTTGTCAACGTCGTTGGTGGGGTTAAAGTGACAGAAACCAGTGCCGACCTAACCTTGTTGCTGGCCATGGTGTCGAGTTTCCGTGGCGATATTTTACCGAGCGATTTAGTGGTGTTTGGTGAAGTGGGGTTATCCGGGGAAATTCGCCCCGTGCCCAATGGTCAAGAACGTCTCGTCGAAGCCGCCAAACATGGCTTTAAGCGGGCGATTGTGCCCCGTGCCAATGTGCCAAAAAAGCCGCCCGCAGGTATGGAAGTGGTGGGTGTGGCAAAATTATCCGAAGCCCTCGAAGCGATATAATCCTCAAAACAAAAAACAGCACCCAATGGCGCTGTTTTTTATGGATTCTTAGGCAGTGAAGTCTGTGTCACGCTGAGGTTTTCGCTTAATCGGCGCTGTTGTGCTTCTCGATAAATAGCGCTAATTCACGATTCAGTATCGACGCATCGCCTAGATTTAGCTCAACGATGCGTTTGAGGTGGCTGATGCTGTCGACATCGATAAATTTACACTTGAGCCCCAGCTGTTGGTTGCGTTGATGCACTAACTCGGTTTCCATTTGCAGCTCAATATCCGAGCCCGGTAGGGTAAAACTGAGGGTGATAGGCGCATCCGTATGGCTAAATCCGGCAGGTTCGTCCACCAGTGCGCCATTTAGGCTGAGGTCGAGTATGGTGGTTTGCCACTGTTTATCGCCTTGGTGTACCGATGCGCTAGCGGCAAAGAGGATCCGCGAGAACTTTCGTCTTTCATCAATCACGACTTCTTTATTGTTCATAGTTTGTTAGTGCTCACCCCAATCAATATGCCTAAGCATATGTCATATTGATGTTACTGTAAAAGTTCGGCAGTTTTTTGTGCCAGAAAGTAACGGAGATCGCATATTTTACCTTTTCCTCATATGCAAATATGAAAAAGTATGAATAATTCAGTTAAGCAAAATAAGAGATGTAGAACATGGCCTATAGTGTGCTCGTTGTCGATGATGAAGCGGTGATTCGTGCTCGATTGAAAGGGTATTTTGAAAAAGAAGGTTACCGCGTTGTCGAGGCGGCCGATGGCGAGCAGATGTGGCACGAGTTTAATCGTCAACATATTGATTTGATTATGTTAGACATTAACCTGCCTGGAGTAGATGGCTTAAGCTTAACCCGTGAGTTACGTAGCCGCTCCCATGTGGGGATTATCTTAGTCTCGGGCCGTGATGAATCAATTGATAAAATCGTTGGTCTGGAGATGGGCGCCGATGATTATGTGACTAAGCCCTTCGAGCTGCGGGAGCTATTGGTTAGGGTTAAAAACCTACTGTGGCGGATTTCTCTGGTAAAACAAGCCGAACAAGCGCTGGTGCAGGAATTATCCGAGCCCGATGATGTGATGAGTTTTGAAGGTTATCGGCTCGAGTTAAACAGCCGTAAGCTGCGCCAAGGGGAGGAGCTTATCAAGCTCACTAAGGCCGAATTTGAGTTGTTAACCGCCTTTGCTTTGCATCCGCAGCAGGTACTTTCCCGTGAGCGCTTAATGCAGCAAACCAGTCATCGTAATCAGGATGTGAATGACAGAACCATAGATGTCATCATCCGTCGCCTGCGTAATAAGCTCAATCCCGAACTCTTTGTCACAGTCCATGGTGAGGGCTATTTGTTTGCCGCTAAGGTGGATGACTAATCTCTAACTAAATATTGTGTTGAGCGTTGAGTTAATCGCTATGTAAAGCGCTCAGGGGCGCACTTGATACAAGGGATAAAAATCCGCTTCGGCGAGGCTAACGTTAAGATCCGATAGGGTATTTGGTGAAGTCGTGCGCTCAACGATAGCAGGACCTATATCGCCAAAAGGTGCGGCGCCTTCGAGTTGTTTTACCGTGACATCGATGGCGAGTTTGCCCTGTAACACGACCAAGTCATCATTGCTGTAGACCACTTTTTGTCGCTTCAAGCCGCGCAGAATCGCGGGGGATAAGTAACTGCTCACCAGCTTGATGTCTTGCGTCAGCTGTTTTTGTTTGAGGGTGCTGACGGCGGCTTCTATCGCCACCGCACTGCCAAGAATATAGTTGGGGCGCTGGGCTTTAAGCAGTATCTGTAATTGATCGCGGTAGAGATTGCGATTGTTATCGGCATGCTGAATCGCACTGATGCTGACATTGCTGCCCTCAAGGGCATGGCGAATGCCTTGTTCGACTAAATCTGTGCCACCTAGGTTTTCGGGACCCGCTAAGAGGGCCAAGGTGGTCGGCTGGGTTGGGGAATGCGCCTTGGCATCTGCCTTAATAAAATTGCCCGCGCTTAGCCCCATTTGATACCAGTTAACGCCGATATGGGTCTGCACTTGCTCAGCATTGAGTTTATTCACTAGGGCAAGCACAGGTTTGGTTAACGGCTCTGAGAAATGTTCGAGCAGATTGGGGCTCACGGCGCCGAGCAAAATTGCATCGTAATCTCCCTTCATACATGCGCTTAATTGCTCGAGCTGTTTATCTTGATGGTAGTAGCTGCCCGCTTCGAACAGATCCAGCGACACACCGAGGTGTTTCGCCTGTTGGATCAGGCCGTAGTCGATGCCAATCCAATAGGCGTCCTTAAGATGAGGCACTAAGGCACAAATGCGCCAAGCCTGTTGTGCTTTACTCAGAGGATGATAATCAAGTGCCTGCGCCTGTTGAATTTTGGCATTAAAGGGATGGCGTTGCTCTAATGGCCAAGTTTGGCTGTTGGCATTGGCAGACGATAAACATAACAGGCCAAAAGTGGTGAGTGTGAGCAAAGCTTGCCAAAATTTTCCCATTGTCTCGTATCATCCACAGTGATTATCTCGAAGGCATTGTAACAGAAGGAACAAGTGTGGCGCCTTTATCTTTATCGCGAAGTAGTTTAACCGGCAGACTTATGCTCGCCTTCGGCGTGCTTGGGGTATTGCTGTTGCTACTGGTTAGCTTAGGTAGCCTGAGTTTGCATTGGCTCAAACAGGCCGACAGTTATCTGTATGAAGAATCCTTACCCGCCTCTCAAGCCGCGCGCCAATTAGTGCAGGCCTCTAATGCCTTATCCGATGGCGTGACCCAGTTAGGCCAAGTAGAGGATGAGCGGCAGCGGGAATTTATCGGCCGTAAGCTCAGCCTTGAAAGCGCCACAATGTTAAATAGCATCAAAGTGTTACTGACACTGGATGTGAACGAGGATAATCATTTATCCGTATTAGCTGGGCAAATCATCGAGCAATTAACCTTACTGGGTAAGAGTGTGGGCCAGCGCATTACCTTAGGCGATGAGTTGCAGCTCAGAGCCCGCGAATTATCGGTTGCCGCAGGCCGAGCCTCTGAGCTATTGCAATCCGAATTAGCGGTTGTCGACTCGGCGATTTTGGCAAAACTCAGCCAAGCCTATCCGGATATGGCGGGGGATAAACGCAGTGGTCAATTGCTCGATGATGTGATTGAGCGAGAGTTAGATGTGCAGGAGCAGCTCAACCGTGTGCTCAAGTTAGTGCATCAAATTGCGCTGCTCAGTCAGTTATTTGAGGCATCCGAATTACAGTCCGAACTGCAATTGAGTGTTCCCCGTTTATTGGCCACCTTTGCCAGCACTGCACCATCCCACCCCATGGCGCAGAATCATCCAGATCATCCAAAGCAAGGGACGGCTATCGAGCTGGCGACTACTGAGGCGCCAACGGCAGAGGTGGGTATCGATTTAATGGCGCTCACCACAGTGGCTGAGCTTATCCGCGACCCCGGCAGGCTCAATGCGCTAAAGGCGGAGCTGGCTATTCTTCTTCATACCCCAAAAATCATTAAATTACAGCGAGAACTGAGCCAAAGCCTGCAGCGCCAACAGCGTCAGCAGCAGGAGTTAGCGGAAAAACTCTATAGCCTCAACACGCTGGTGGACAGTGCGCTTAATCAACAGCAACAGCGGGCAGAGCTGGCGCGAAGTGATTATTTAATGCAGTTGTCTTACGCCCGCTTGGGGCTGTGGGGCACGGGTATATTAATGTTGGTTATCATGGCGGTCGTGGTCTATCGAGTGATCTATCGCGGCATTGCCTTGAGGTTAAATCAGGCGACCGAGGCCATGTCGCGCTTAAGTTTAGGGGACACCAATATGAGCCTCGATGCCCACGGCGACGATGAATTGACCGCCATGGCCAATGCTATCGAGGCATTTAAGCGAAAAACCGCCCATAACCTGAAATTGCAGACGGATTTACGCCAGGTCGCCGATGAGCTGACCGAGCATAAAAAGGCCCTCGAACAAACCGTGGCCACGCGCACGCAGGAATTGGCCGAAGCCAACCTGCGCCTCGATGCGGAGGCCAAAGGCCACGCTAAGGCAAGAATCGTTGCCGAGGAGGCGAGTCAGGCAAAATCCCAATTCTTGGCGACCATGAGCCATGAAATTCGCACCCCGCTCAACGGTTTACTCGGGACGCTCACCTTGCTCGGCCATAGTCAATTACCGCCAGCGCAGCAACAGATGCTCGCGCTGTCGCAATACAGCGGCACGCTGCTGCAAACCGTGCTGAGCGATATTCTCGACTTCTCCCGCCTCGAGCAGGGCAATTTAACCAATGAGCCGCGGCCAACGGATATCAACGCTCTGCTCGATGAAGTGCTGGCAATCATGGTGGCGGGCGCCAATTTGGCGGGATTGAGCCTAAGGCTGAATTGTCCCCAGTTACCCGCCTGTATTCATATCGATGGCCCTAAGCTGAGGCAAGTGCTGTTTAACTTGATTGGTAACGGCATAAAATTCACCCCCGAAGGCGGCGTGAGTCTCAATGTTAGCGTACGAGGCGATAAGTTAGCCTTTGTGGTGGCCGATACCGGCGTGGGGATTGCGCCCGAGGTGCGCGAGCAATTATTTATGCCTTACTGCGTATTGCCTAATCAGGGGCGCAGCCGTGGGACAGGCTTAGGGCTTGCCATCTGCAAACAGTTAGTTGAACTGATGGATGCCGAGGGGCCAGGCATTTGGGTTAAGAGCGAGCCAGGCAAGGGCAGCGAGTTTGGTTTTGAGCTGAGCTTTACCCAGTGTGATAAGGCATTAGATACGCAAACTCAGGTGCAAAAACGGGTTAATCCCCAACGGGTGTTAGTGATTGAAGACAACAAGGTCAATGCCATGGTCGCGCAGGGATTTTTGGCGCATTTAGGCCACAGTTCCAGCTTGGCCGTCAGTTGTCAGCAGGCGCTGGCGCATGTGAGTGGCGATAAGGCATTCGATGCCGTGATGCTCGATATTCAGCTGAGTGATGGCTCTGGACTCACACTATTACCCCAGTTAAAGGCGTTATTCGCCAATGACAATGTGAAGTTTGCCGCCTTTACCGCGCAGATGCAGACGGAGGAGCTTAGCCTGTATCGGGAGGCTGGGTTTGATACTGTGTTGGCTAAACCCTTGAGCCTGCAAACCCTGACAGAATGGTTAGGTGTTGCGCGTGTGTCTGCTTCAATACCAGCTTCACTAAGTGAGTCATCGGCGCACTCGCCACAATCGCTTCAATCGTCGAACAATGCCGAACCTACCAGCCATAACCATCAAGCAGAAACCTTGTTAGATCTTAACCAGTTACAGCAAGATCTTGAGGTCTTAGGCGTGAAAGCCGTGAGTGATATGTTGGCGCTCTATCGAACCTCCAGTGCCGAGCAAATGGAGCGACTCTCGGCGCTAAGCTCTGTGGCGCATTTCAGTGAGGGCGCAAAACTATTGCACTCGCTTAAGGGCAGCAGTGCCAGCATGGGGCTAAAAGCATTGACTCAGTGTTGTCAGCAGTGGGAGAAAGCACTCAACACCACAGGGGAAAATGCATTGGATAGCAAGGCGGTGACTGAATTAACCGCCTGCTGGCAGGCGTCGATAACAGCGATTGAGCAATGGTTGGCAACAAAGGGCTAGCAGCAAAGGTTTATCGATAAGAGGTTAGCGCTAGGAGTAAGTCGTCCTGAGTAGTACATAAGCAACACGTATTTCTGCCTAATCAGTGCAAATCGAGGAATAAAAAAGCGGCTCTAATGAGCCGCTTTTGTTAACTTATTTCAGGACGAGACATGAGCCATTACCTTGAGCCTTAACGCTACTCAGGTTTAACGCTACACGGGCTTTAGGCTAGTGGCGATTAATGCATTGCCTGTTCTAACTGCTGTTTATCTTGCTGCACCCAAGCCAAGGTGAGTGTGGCGAGAGCGCTGTAAAAGCCATTGCTGTGCTTGCTATCGCACTCAACGACCTTGGCGACAAACTTGGCTAACCATGAGTCTATACAGGCATTTAGAAAGCTTAACTGGGCGGCATCTTCACTGTGGCAAGCTAAGTGTCCCATATAGGCTAAGATCACGGCTAAGTGATCGGCAGGCTCAGGGAAGTGACTCTGTACTTGTAGTTTGCTCTGGTGTAAAAACTCGCTCATTTGTTGATGCTGCTGCCCAAATAGCAAGGGTTCTTCCTCGCGATTCAAGTACAGGCTGGCATAGGGTGAGGCGCTGTGCTTTGTGCCTACGAGGAATAAACCGCAGTAATCGGCGGCCAGTTCGAGCAAGGCTTCATCGCTCGTTAAGCCATTTAGCACCTTCTGTATGCTGGCCACTGACGCACTAAACTCGGGCGCATAACCCAGTTGTGTCCAGAATTGCTGGGCTTGCTCACTGGTGAGTTGCTTAAGGCGCTGCTCATCAATTTCACGGGCAAACAGAGAAGACAGCAGCTGATACACTAAGGCTCTGGCATGATTGATATCGACATTGCTCATCGCATGTTCCTCAAGATTAACAGTGGTATGCGCCTAGTTAACTAGGCGCATCGCCTTATTGGCTCGGTTAGATTTCGACTTCGATAGGACCATCGAAGGAGCTGACCTTAGGGACTTTGCCTTGGTATTTCTCAAACTCGACCAGACAAGTATAGGCTGAGCAGGCTTGCGCCAACTTCGAGGTGCCAATGTCTAAGGTCAGAGTATTCGGGTCACCATAGCTGCACAGGGCACCGATTTCGGCGCCGCCTTCGACGCTGCCATCTTTACCCACTGGGCCATACCATGCGCCTTCATGAATTCGCACTACACCTTTAGGGAAGCGATCCGATACCATGGCGCCCGCTAACAGTTGGCCACGGTCGTTAAAGACGCGCACTATATCGCCATCTTTAATGCCGCGCGCTTTGGCATCCACAGGGCTGATATAGATGGGTTCGCGGCCGTTGACTGTGTAGGTTTCGCGGTATTCCTTCGACTCACACATCTGTGAGTGCAGACGTTTATCCGGATGGCAAGATTGTAGCCACACAGGATATTTGTCTGAACCCGGGCCACCATGGCTACGCTCGGCTTTTTCCATCCAAATTGGGTGGCCTTGGCAGTCGTCATAACCGAACTGTTCAATCTTACGGCTGAAGATTTCAATCAAGCCAGAAGGCGTACCTAATGGATTGATTTCCGGATCGTTTCTAAAGTCGGCATGGCGTGTCCACAGCTCGCCATCGCCAAAGTGCACATAACCTTGCTTCCAGAAGGTGGCAAAATCTGGCATCTCATATTTACCCGCGTTCGCGGCTTTACACTCGTTATAGAGGGTTTCTATCCACTCCATTTCGCTCATATTGCGGGTGTATTCTTTCTCTTTACCCATCAGTGCGGCAAAGCGAGTAAAGATCTCAAAGTCTGATAAGCTCTCAAATAGCGGCTCGACCATCTTCTGCATCGCCAAAATACCGCGGTTAGCATAGGCGCCGTATACGTCGATATCGTTGCGCTCATAGGTGGTGCAGGCGGGCAGCACTATGTCGGAGAAGCGGCACGTCGCCGTCCAGTTCACATCGATAGTGACCACGCATTCCAGCTTATGGAAGGCTTGCTTCATGCGGTTACGGTCTTGATGGTGGTTCCATGGGTTATTACCCGAGAAAATCATCATCTTAATATCGGGATACACGACTTTCGAACCGTTGGCATCAATGGTTTTGCCGGGTTCGAGAATCGCATCAATCCAACGGGCGACGGGAATGGTGCTGCTCGCGCCTTTAAAGTCGGTGCTATCGAACAGGGGTTTTTGGTTCTCGTCTAAGTTACGCGGGAAGGCGCCGGGCGCCGCCGCATTTGTCGCAGGCACACCAATACTGGAGTAGTGGTGACCATAGCTGATGCCGCCGCCGGGCAAACCAATTTGGCCTATCATGGTCGCGAGCACCGCGGCCATCCAGTAAGGTTGTTCACCGTGTTGTTGGCGTTGAATACACCAACCCATCATGATTTGGGTGCGGCCCTTCACTAAGGTTTTCGCCAGATCGCGGATGATGTGTGGCTCAACCCCACAGATTGGCGCCGCCCACTCTGGAGTTTTAGCGATACCATCTTTAGTGCCCATCACGTAAGGCACAAACTCTTCAAAGCCTAAGCTGTAGCCTTGGATGAATTTATCATCGTAAAGTTTTTGGGTGATCATCTCATGGGCGATGGCCAGCATCAGCGTCACGTCAGTCTGTGGGTTCACATATAACTGTTCACAGCCAAGGTAAGCCTGGGTTTTGGTGACCACAGGGTCGATACTGATCACGCGGATCTTACCCTGTTTGACCTTCTCTTTTAGCTGCGCGAGGTAAGCGAAGGCCTCATGGGTTTCGGCGTTCCAACCCACTTGCAGGTTTTTGTAAGGATCGTTCGACCAGAGCACGATAGTGTTGCTGTTTTCTAAGATCAGCGGCCAAGAGGTGCCTTGGGCATACACTTCGGTTGAACCTAACACATAGGGCAGAATGGTTTGGCCGGCCCCGGTGGAGTAGTCACCGATTTTCTTCACATAGTTGCCGTGCATTCCTACCGCACGCTGCATATGGCTGGTGCTGGAATGCAGTTGCCCCGTTGCGCGCCAACCGGTTTGGCCCGCGTGTAAGCCCGATGGACCGTACTTGGTTTGGACTTCATCAAGTGAGTGTTTAAACAGTTTTAATGCTTTATCCCAGGTCACGCGAACGAAGCGGAAATCCCCCCGTTGCTGGGTATTGCTCTTATGGCCTTTAAGTAAAAAGTCTAAGCGAACCATAGGGTAACGCACGCGAGATGGGTTGTAGACCATGCCGCGGATACCGTTAATCATGTCCGTTGGATATTTATCTAAATCGAAAGCTTTGACCTCGGCAATCACACCGTTTTTACGTTTGATTTTAAAGGCGCCGAAGTGCGAGCCCGTGGTCAGCCATTCGTCTTCATTTAAGCCCGTGCTGGCCAGCGCGTTTAAGGGCGCTAACACTGAGCTGCCACCTAAAGCAACGAAAGAGGTTGAGGCTAAGCCTTTTAAAAAGTCTCTTCTATTCATGGTATTACTCCCGAATTAGTGCTCTTTTTTCACGAAGGTTGACGAATGTTCCTGCAGGTATTTCTGCACCAGCGCTTGGGTGTCTTGGTCCATGTTCACGAAGGCCAACATGCCTTGGAACATGCCTGGCCAGGTATTGGCATCGAAATGCGCTTCATCTGGCTGGGTGTGGCACACACTACAGCTTGAGCGGAACGTGTCGCGGGCATAGCCCCAGAGTGGTTGCAGCTCGGTGAGCAGGTAATCCTTATCGGTCCAGATTTGGGCTTCTACCCGTTGCCATTTCAGGCCTGTCATTGGGTCTTCTTTCTCTTCAAAGGTTTGGATAACACCTTCGGTTTCGGCTGCATCTTTGCTTAACTGCGCCGACAGAATGTTTACGCCAAAGTCCATGTAGATCACGCGGCCTGCGCCGATTTTCTTACGCCAGCCATCGATACCAATTTTGATACGCTTACCTTGGGTTTCGAGCACTTTTACTTTAGTCGCAACGTTTAAAGTACCGGCTTCAACGTCACCTTTTTCACTAAAGAACAGTGGCTTAGTCAGGGCGCTGTAGTAGGTTTGGTTGGTTTCGACTGAGCTGACGCCAGCGCCGACTTCGGCGATGAGTTCGGGTGCGCGGGCCGTGCCCATTTCAGGTAAATGGTGGGCAATGCCTTTGTGGCAATCGATACAGCTTTGGTCGATTTCGGCGGCGCGTTTCATCTGTTTTTGCGCCAGTGGTGACATGCTTTCCCACTTGATCGAGTTGTAGTTGTGGCAGTTTTTACAGGCCAGAGAATTGTCGCGATCGAAACGTTTCCATTCGCGGCTCGCCATTTCGAGGCGTTTAGCTTCAAATTTTTCAGGGGTGTTGACCGTGTTGAATAACCAGCCCCAGACATCGTGGGAAGCTTCCATCTTACGGGCAATCTTACGGCTCCAGTTGTGGGGCACGTGACAGTCGGGGCAGGTGGCGCGCACGCCAGAGTGATTCGACCAATGCACAGTTTCCTGCAACTCTTGGTAAGGCTTGCTTTCCATACTGTGGCAGCTAATACAGAAGGCTTCGGTGTTGGTGGCTTCCAGTGCGGTGTTAAATCCGCCCCAGAAGATGATGCCCATGATAAAAGCACTGATGCTGACAGCGCCTAAGGTGAGAGCTTTTGTGGGTTTGTTTAGTGTGCGCCAGAGGTTGATTAACCACTTCATAATAGCGTCCTCAATGTATCAGTGAATTAGTGGCCGACAACGCCGCCGAAGGCTTGGATCATCCAAATGATGAAACCGTAGAGACTGATCCCCGCGACCGTCAGTGCGGGAAAGAGTATGAAAATGATGAATCCCAGCGCCTTTAACTCATTGCTGCGTGTGGACTTATCCGATGTTTGCATGGTGGGCTTTGTCATTGGGAAGAGCTCCGTTCGAAAGCGATTTTTGATGGGAGCACTATAAAGGGCAGATGTGAATGGACTTGCCTGCTGGGATGAATGGGCTTTGACAATATATGAAAAATTATGAAAATTTTAAAAGCCAATAAGTTTTGCTTTTACTGACAGAGAGTTAATTGTATTTCTGTGATCGAACTCGGCAGTTTGTCATGCGGTTTAGGCGTTTTTTTAAACACTGATTTTGAATTTTTTCGCTAATTATTTACTGAAGTGCAGGCGAGGTCTTAGCTATCTGGCGGCGTTTACAGTATTATCCGCGCCCAACAAAGGCTGCGTTTGTGTCGTTGAAGCCATTTTAACGATGCAAAGCGTCACTGCTTGCAGATCATGGATTTTTCCCGATGTAGGAGAATGATGTGGATCTCTCACCCAAGTCATTGGATTTGGGGCTCTAATCTGCCGCAGCCAGCGTCGCCAATGGTTAAGCCAATTGGTATCGACCCTATTTTAAGAGATCACAAGGTATAACAAGATATGTCTGAGCAATTGAGTTCAACAGCCGTACCCTCTGGTTCGTTTCTGGACCGTTTTTTTTCAATTCAACAACGTGGTAGCACAGTTCGCCAAGAAGTGATTGCAGGGTTAACCACTTTCCTCGCTATGGTGTACTCAGTGATTGTGGTACCCAATATGTTAGGCAAAGCGAGATTCGATCCCGGCGCCGTGTTCGTCGCCACCTGTTTAATTGCCTCCTTTGGCTCGCTGCTGATGGGACTCTGGGCGAATCTACCCATGGCCATTGGTTGTGCGATTTCACTCACCGCCTTTACTGCCTTCGGCTTAGTGTTAGGTCAGGGCATGAGTATCCCTGTGACCTTAGGCGCCATCTTTTGGATGGGGGTGATCTTTACCGTCGTGAGCGTCACGGGCGTGCGTCAATGGGTGTTGGCTAACCTACCCAAGGGGATTGCCCATGGTACAGGTATAGGTATTGGCTTGTTTTTACTCTTAATTGCCACTAACAGTGTGCAGTTGATTGTGGCCAATGACGCGGGTCTGCCAGTGAAGTTAGGCGACATTAACAGCTTGCCCGTTATCGCTACCGTACTGGGGTTAGCGGCCACTATCGGTTTAGAGCGTCGCGGTGTACCCGGCGGGATTTTATTGGTGATTATTGGCCTATCCCTGTTCGGTTTAGTGTTTGACCCAAGCGTGACATTCCAAGGTTTCTTCGCCGTTCCTGATTTTACCTCTGAGCACTCGCTGATTGGTCAAATGGATATTATGGGCGCCTTGAATCCTGTGGTATTACCGATTGTGCTGGCGCTGGTGATGACGGCGATTTTTGATGCCACGGGCACCATCCGCGCGGTCGCGGGGCAAGCCAATCTGCTGGATAAAGACGATAATATCGTCGGCGGTGGCAAGGCATTAACGTCAGATTCTGTCAGCAGCATGTTTGCGGGTATCGTTGGTGGCGCCCCTGCGGCCGTGTATATCGAATCGGCGGCGGGTACGGCGGCGGGCGGTAAGACGGGCTTAACCGCGACCATAGTGGGCGGTTTATTCCTGCTGATGGTGTTTTTAGCACCGCTCAGCTATTTAGTGCCTGCCTATGCGACGGCGCCTGCGCTGATGTACGTGGGGCTATTGATGCTCAGCAATGTGACTAAGCTGGACTTTAACGATAAGGTCGATGCGATGGCGGGCTTAACCTGCGCCGTATTCATCATCCTCAGCTGTAACATTGTGACCGGTATTATGCTTGGCTTTGTGACCTTAGTGGTTGGCCGTATTTTTAGCGGTGAAATCCGTCAGCTTAAGTTAGGCGTGCTCGCGATTACGCTAGGCCTGGTGGCCTTCTATATGGGCGGCTGGGCGATCTAGTTTATAAAGTTGAAAGCGAGTGCCGTTAGCACTCGCTTTCATTGACCTCATTGTGTTCACAATAGGCTCGCAGCAAATCCTTCCAAGTCACAATCCCGACCAAATCGCCATTATCGAGCACAGGCAAACAGCCAATATTGTGTTCTAGCAGGGTGTGCGTCGCAGCATCGAGCGACACATGCGGCGCAACGGTAACGGGATTACGGGTCATCACCTGATGAACGCGTTTTTGTAGGGTTTCGAGATCCTTAGCGGTTTCGGCGCTGCTGCCTAGATTCGGGCTGATGGCACGCAGTAAGTCGCGCTCCGACAATACGCCTTCGAGTTTATATTCATCCACCACCAGCAGATGGTGGAAATTTGCCTGCTCGAAAATCTCCTTCGCCACGGTTAAACGATCATCCATTTCGACCGTGACGACTCGGGTACGCATAATATCGGCGATAATGATCGGCATGATAAACCCCTTCCTAGGACGTGTATCGTTAATGCACTGTATTACAGATACTTATAACAGACCGATGTTTATTTAGCCAATATCTTAGACATGAACAGGCCTAATCCTGCTCGTCGGTTTCATCCTCTGCCATCAAAGGGTTGCGTAAGTCTTCGGGCAAATGGGCGCCGATATAACGTTGATACTTTTTCCCCTTGAGTTTATGGGTATCGACCAAGACTAAGCCATCGACACAATCGCCGAAATCGGCATCGATCCCGAAGGCGAGAAACTTCACCCCATCCTGTTTGCACAGCTCGCCATACTGCTTGTACAGGGTTGGCACAGCGGCGCCCATACTCGCCAGCATTTGTTTGAGTTGCTTAAAGTGGCTTGGGTAATCCTCACCCGAATAGAGTTCATCCAGCTGCAACTTGCGTTGCTTGGACAGGCCAAAGGGGGACATAGACACCGCCAGCTGCTCTGCTGGCGCAAACTCCTTGGAGTAGAAATGCACTAACATCTCCCGCGCGCTGCCAGGCAGTTGATTACTGATGGAAACAGGGCCAAACAGGTAGCGGTATTCGGGATGTTTGGCGAGGAAGGCACCAATGCCAAACCAGAGGTAGTCGAGACTGCGTTTGCCCCAATATTTGGGCTGCACAAAGCTGCGGCCAAGTTCTAAGCCTTGTTTGACGAAGGGCATAAAGCCGTCGGCATATTGGAACAGGGATTGGCTGTAGAGGGCGTTGTCGCCGTAGCGATTTAGCACTTGCTCGCCGCTGGCGAAACGATAGGCGCCGACAATTTCAAACTGCTCTTTATCCCACAACACCAGATGTTGGTAGTAGGAATCGTATTTATCAATATCGCGGCGCTTGCCCGTGCCTTCGCCAACGGCGCGAAAGGCGATTTCCCGCAGGCGACCAATTTCGCGCATGATGGGGTTGCTGTCCTGATGCTGATACAAATAAATCAGCTTGTTATCTTGAGTTTCACCGAGGAGTTCACATTGTTGCAGCGCGGCTTGCAGCTCTCGGCGCGACTCAGGGTGAGCGATGGCGCTTTGGGTGATAAACAGCGGGTCTTTATCTTTGCCGATGCGATACAGATGATTCTTCAGCAGTTTTATCTTGGTCTTTAGCGGAAAATCCATCGAGCGCACGGCTTCATTCGGGATAAGCTCGCCGATGCGAATAGGCATATTGCGCTTAGCCTGTTTAAACATCTCCTTGACCAGTAGCAATGTGGCTAAGGGTTTGTAAATCATCGAGGCGCCGTAGAAGGTGGCCGAGTTTTTAGCATCCAAAAAGATTGGCAGCAGCGGCGCATTACAGGAAATCGCCATCTTTAAAAAGCCTGAGTGCCACTGGGTATCGCGCACGCCATTGGGACGCAGGCGAGAGACTTCTCCCGACGGGAAAATCAGTACCGCGCCTTCATTACGCAGATGCTGGTGGATTTTTTCGAGGTGCTGTTTCGGCGTGCCGCCCGTCATATTACGCACTGGCAACAGGATAGAATGCAAAGGCTCGAGCGCCATCAGAAGCTCGTTCGCCACAACCTTGATATCAGGGCGAATTTCGCTGACGAGTTTAATCAGAGCAAGGGCATCTAGGGAGCCAATCGGATGATTGGCGAAGATCACCACGCGGCCTTCGCAGGGAATGTTTTCGACCTCGTTAGCGGGCACGGTAAAACTAAAATCGAAGCTGGCGAGCACTTGCTCGACAAAATCGACCCCTTGCAGATAGGCAAATTGATTGGCGATATCGTTACATTGTTTTTCATTCAACAGGTAGCGCAGCATGGCCTTAGTTGGCTTGGCTAACCAAGGTTTGTCCTTGAGGGCGGGCAGGTTTTGCTCTACCACATTATCGACGGTAAAGATCATCGAACTGGCTTTTAAGGTGGGCAGTGGCATGGCTGCGTCCTGCGTTAATGCGTTGGCGCTTAATGACTCGGTATTTGGGGTATGAGGAGTTAATTGATTCATAATTAGGCGACATCCCTTGGTTGGATTTCTGCTTGTTTGGGGCTGTGTGTGGCCGTTTGTGGAATAGGTTTTGGGGCGTTAACAGGCGCTTTAGGCGGCGTTTGCGCCAGCACAATACTGCTCAGAATATCGAGGTTTAAGCTTTGCTCGTTCCAGCGGCAGAGCTGTAGTTCCCCAGTTAAGGTTTCGGTGATTAGGCTGCAGTTTTCGACCCAGTCGCCATCATTGGCGTAGACTATCTGGCGCTTATCCGGCGTGGTGTATTGGTTCTCTCGAGGGTGAATCGATAACTCAGGCTGGTGGATATGGCCGCAGATGACGCCATCCACATCATAGTGCTGGGCATAATTCACCACGGCTTGGCGGAAACGGGCGATAGCCGTCTGCGCCTTGCCAACGCGGGATTTGATATAGCTGGCGAGAGACCAGTACGGGTAGCCTAAACGCTCACGCAGGCGATGGAGATTGCGGTTGAGGAACAGCAATAAGTCGTAGAGATGATCGCCCAAGATGGCGTAGAAGCGGCCAACGCAAACATCGGCATCGAACTGATCGCCATGCAGCATTAACAGTTTGTGGCCGCCAATACCTTGATGAATATGTTGGCGGGCAATTTTGATATTCAGCAGCGTCAGTTCGGCATAGGGCTTGAGTAACTCATCGTGGTTACCCGGCAGATACATCACCTGAGTGCCGTTTTGTGCCAGTTCAATCAGCTTTTGCAATACCTTATTGTGGCTCTCGGGCCAGTGCAGGCGGCGTTTGAGCGCCCATAGATCCACAATATCGCCGACCAGATACAAGTGCTGGCAACGCACGGTATTTAGCAGGCTTAACAGGTAGTCGGCTTTGCAATCCTTACAACCTAGATGGATATCCGATAACCAGAGGCCGTTGACTGTGATGGTTTGGCTATTTGCAGCGCTGGCAATATGTGATGTTGAGAAGGAAGTGTCGTAAACACTGGATGGAGCATTGTCGGAAGAGTTGGAAGGAGTGTTACGGGAAGAGTTGCGGGGAGCCTTGAGTGCGTCGATAAGCGTGCGATCAAGTCCCCTGTAATTAGCTCCAGTCATCTCATATTCACCCTATGCGGCTGTTGACTGCCTTAGAGATTAGTGACGCGCTTTGACTGAATGATGAAGCTTAAGTGACATGCAGATGACAACAAGGTGGATTAGGCTGGAGTTAACCCATCAGATTCCATTCTGGATGCATTGACTGTTGATAGATTGAGTTAACTCATTTCTGCCCCATTTCGTGTTTCGGCTCGTTAGCTTAACCGAAAATTCCTACACCTGCTGCCATACATATTCTTATCTATTTGCCTATGTTTGGTCTTACAAGAAATCGGCTAACAATGCATGGATATACAGTCATATTTAAATTTGGGTGTTTTGGTATGATTTTCTGACAATATCAGTGCGCATTAACTCTATCTGCAAAAAATAAAACGCTATAAAATCAGGTGAATATAGTAACTGAATTTTAGTTAATAGGTTTGGAAAACGCGCATGCGTGTTTTTCCAGATGGTGTATTTGGCAGAAAGCTGATAAGTTCTTTGCATACAGATAGTTAACCGTGCGCGCTTTCACTGGTCTAACGAGGTAAACGCGCATGCGCATGAATAAAATGTTAGGCTTACAAATTACTATTGAGGAATATTTATGAAAATTAGAACTACGTTACTATCATTACTTTTTATCTCATCTCCATCCTTTTCTGGAGATCCTGAGTTTATAGCTTTTGCAGTAAAACAAGCTCATAACCAAGGCTTTACAGGTTGTGATACTGCTATAAAAAAGATATATGAAAATGCGGGAGGCTCTGACATACGCATTAATGTTACCAAACATAATGACAACCCAAATCAACTTACAATGATTGGTACTTGGGGTAGCAAAGGGGATTCTGTTTTTGACAAAGTTACGTTGTTTAAAGTTGGAACTCAATGCAAGTATGACCTTACTTCAGTAATTCAATCTTCAAAATCATGTATGGCATACGCTAAGGAAATGTCTGCTTTTGACTATGTTGCTGAAACTGGAGATTACATCTGGATGCAGAATAAAGGGGGCGTAAATATGATACTTCATTCTACTGGATTGGGTTGTACAGCTATATTTAACGTTGATCAAAAAGCCTAACAAACGCTTCAAGAGGGACAGCCAACGCGCGGCATTTTTACCATGCGTTGGTTTTTGTGGTTACGATGTTATGCGAAAGTTGGTAGTAGCGTTGTCTGCCCCTTAAGCGGGCGTTATCTCCATAGAAATTTTAATCCGAAACTCAATAATTAGAGTTGGGAATCTAACATGCTTTTGTCCCAAAACGAGTCACTATCTTCTTTAAAACAAACAGGCTTCGCCGATTCTAAACAGGTGAGCCATGGCGATTAGCGAGACGACCGTCCGCCCCATGGACGGGGCGGTCGAGCATCCAAGGATGGACTTGCTGCGTGTCGGTGAGAGAATGCCATGGCTCACCAAAAGCCAGCACTTAAAGAATTAAATGGCCAAGCTTTATCCTTCAGCAGTAGTATCCAGAAAATCTAAATGACTTCCTGTAAAACTGAGTTATATGGTGATGAGTGGAATTTGCACGACTAACCCACACTCAACGAAGTAATCAAAACTGCCTGTTTGTGTACGAATTCGTGTTTGAATCAGTATAAAAAAGGGGAGTCAGTGAATCTGGCTCCCCTTGATATTTAAGGTGATGTTGCGCTTAGAACAGCAGGTGAGCCACGCCGGCAATCACTGGCAGAGTGACTAAGGTGCGCAGTACGAACACGACGAATAGCTCAACAAAGTTCACTGGGATCTTACTGCCAATCAGCAGTGCGCCGACTTCACTCATGTAAATCAGCTGGGTTACTGATAAGGCTGCAATCACAAAGCGGGTCATATCCGATTCGATAGAGCTGGCTAAAATCGACGGGATAAACATATCGGCAAAGCCCACAACGATAGTTTTAGAGGCTTCGGTGGCTTCTGGGATATGCAGCAGTTCCAGTAACGGAATAAACGGCATACCTAAGTAATTGAAGATAGGCGTATGCTCAGCGATGATCAGCGCCGTAGTACCAATGGCCATTACCACTGGGATAATGCCAAATACCATATCGATAACGTTTTTAACGCCTTCATTTAAAACGGCTTTGACACCACCAGCACTGGCGGCTTTCTCAAGCGCTTTATCAAAGCCCCAAGAGAGTGCGCCGTGTCCAGCGGGGATCATTTCATCGTCGGGTTGACGTGGCGTATCGTCGATATAGTTATCTTTTTTCCAGGACAGCGGTGGCAGCTTAGGCACAATCACGGCCGCCGCAAAACCCGCTAAACATACGGTCAGGTAGAAGGGGACAAACATTTGTTCCAACTTCACCTGCGAGATCACCACTAAGCTGAAGGTAATTGATACCGCCGAGAAGGTAGTACCGATAACCGCGGCTTCTCTTTGGGTGTAAAAACGCGCTTCGTATTGCTTGCTGGTTAGCAAAATCCCAACGCTACCATCACCTAACCAAGAGGCCATACAGTCGATGGCGCTGCGACCTGGCAGGTTAAACACGGGGCGCATTACCTTGGTCAGCAGGGTGCCAAATAGCTCTAATAGACCGAAGTTTAACAGCAGTGGCAGTAACATACCGGCGAAGATAAACACCGAGAAGAGTACGGGTAATAGGTCGTTCAGTACTAAGGCGCCAGTGCTTGAAGAGTTGATGGCTTCGGGGCCAATGCCAAAGTAGGTCAGCACAATAAATACAGCGCCGACGACGCGCGTCGCAAGCCACAGCGGGCTGATGTTGAGTAACCCATTGAGAAAGTGATTGTTCAACACAAACTTAGGTTTGAGTAACTTAGTCAGCAACGAAGCCAAGGCCATGGCGACAACAATCACAGTCACGATTAAGGTTAATACATCGCTTAACACGCTTTGCAGTGCTTTAGAGATGATTGCGATGGGAATGGTAATCGCATCGTTGTAGCTGATAGGGGTCATAAACAGCAGCAGACCGATCAGCGAAGGGACGATAAAGGTGAGTATCGTCTTAATGTTGCGGTTTTTATATTCAGTAGCCAATGGTGTACACCTTAAAAGTACGAGTCGCACAAATAAACTTGAACAAATTGCCCCTCAAAGCCGCATGTTAGGCGGATGTTAGGTGCATTTTCATTCAACTCAAAATCGAGAAGGGGGAAGATTACTCGCTTAGCGCCGCTATGTAAAACGATTCGGAAATTTGTTTGAGATAAGCAGCAAAATAGCATAGTTATTTGGGCTATTTCTGAATGCTTATCTTGGCGGATATTTAGCGAAAGCTAGATGTTTTGATAACTAAATCATGCAATTAAATCTTGGTGTTGCAGCGGGTTTATCGAGTTGTTTTATTCTTGATATTGTTAGCGGCCATGGGGGATTTTGTACAAAATTTTCCCTTAGATTCTTCGAATATTCCGCTTTTGCGGATTATTTATCCGTTAATGGCAATAGCGCTCTAGTTGCTCACCATACAATGTGAAGCAGTTAACGCGAATTGTAATGGCGACGTTATCGCCGACAATAAGCTCAGTGTTGTTGAATGAGTTGTGCATTTTTATGCGGTTTTTAGTCGGTATTTGCATATTTTAAATTGAATATTGACTAAGTGCGGGCGCAGCGCGCGAGTGACTAAATAAGCGTAAATAGTGGTGAAATAAAATATTTCTTCTAAAGAGGATGAACGCCGCTTTAATTCTTTTCAATTCCATGTAAGTTAGTACTACTTTTGTTTAGCTAAATTATCCATGACTGTTACAAAAATGAATGTCGCGACAAGAGGTTTTTCGCTCGCCACTAAGTTTGGTTTTCTTGGTATTTTTGGATTATTGCTCGGGATAGGCGTGGCGGTGTTAGGCTTCGATCAGACCGAGACTCGAGCCTTCAACTTTTTGAATCATACCTTGAGTGAATTGGGAACCTATGGGCATTCCGCTCTTGCAGTGGTACTCAATGGCGGCTTGTTTTTTGGTAGCTTAAGCATTGTGTTTTACTGCCTTTCATCCTTGCAAACCGTAAGTGGTTTTTGGGGCTATCCCTTTTACTGCGCGCTGGCGCTGACGTTTTTAGCCTTGGCCTGCGTGGGATTGTTTCCGGTCAATGTGTATCACCTACATATCCTCGCCCTGAAATGGTTTTTCTACTTCGGCAGTTCGAGTGCCATCTGTTATCTGCTGTGGGCTGGCCTTAATTCACAAAGGCGACAATCTTGGACGCTATTGTTAGCGCTTGTGGTATTGCTGAGTATGATGACCTTTCTCTACGCGCCCTTATTAGAGCTGGGCTTAACCGAGGGGGACAGGCCCTTCTATCAAGAAATGGTGTTGCAACTGCCTAGGCCCGATTTGTGGTGGCCAGCATTGTTGGAGTGGATTGCGCTTGGGAGTTTATTAAGTTGGACGGCAAGCGCTGCTGCTTACTCCACAATCACTCGCTCAGGAGCAAGCTCCCGAGTGAATGATTAAGCTGATAGCCCATAATGCTATCAGCTTAAGTATTTCAGTAGCTTAAGGATTTCAGTCCCGCTTCGCCAAACCAGTAACCGTTACAGTGCTCATCGTTAAGAGGGTAGTGAGCGTCTGTTGCCCCAGTCTTTAACGCCTCGACCAGCGCATCGGCCTTAGTGATGCAGGCTAAGCTGCTGGGCGAAACCCGAAACACATCGACGTCCATCTTTATCATTTCATTGATTTCGCTGCGTAAATCGACACAGCTGGCCGACTGGGTTTGGATGCCGTTTAACCTGAGCAAAGGTTGCGCCTCTTGCGTCTGTGCCAGTAAGCCCTTGCTGTATTGGCGGCAAACGGTTTCGCAGCTGTCCTTCGACAAGTGTTGATGCCTAGCGGTAAAGCAGCGCGCCGAGTGGGCGAGTGGCAAGTAGCCATGGCCAAGCACTTCGACTTCGAATACGGGCTTGCTCTCTATTACTTGGTTTAGCCAAGTCTTAGACAGTTCTACAGGCATCACAAAGCGATGCATACCAAAGCGCTGCAAAATATCTAAACTGGCGCGGTTGTAGTTGTTGATGCTGGCACCGCAGACAAAGGGCAGCTTGTGCTCCTTAGCGAGATACACGGCCGCCATGTCGTTGGCCTCAATGCTAAATTCGCCATTGTCGACCTGACGTTTAAGCTCTGTGTATTCTGAGGGCGCTTCGATAAGGGCGAGCGTCGACAGCACCACCTCTTTACCCGCAGATTTAAGCATTTTGGCCAGTTCGAGATAGTCGCCAAACTTGAGCTCGCGTCGACGGCTACAAACGGCTTCACCCAGATAAACTAACGGGATCTGGCTGTTGGCCACCTGCTGATAAAAGTCGATGACCTGCTGTTTTTCCCAGCAATAGAGCAGTGGGCCGAGGGAAATTTTCATAATCGTTTCTTCTTCGTGGTTATCGCTAGGGCTATTGCCAGTCACGCTCGTAGGCGCCTAAGGTGGTAATTTGCCCTTCGGAGACTTTCGCGAGGGCTTGCTCCCAATGGGCCTGCGTCTGGAATTTATCTGGCTGATTAAGATAAGTATCAATCGCTTGACGCCACACCTTAGTCACTTGCTCTACATAGGCTGGGCTGCGCTGACGCCCCTCAATCTTAAGTGACACTATGCCCGCCTTGGCAAGCTCAGGCAGCAGGCTAAGGGTATTTAAGCTGGTGGGAGACTCGAGCAGATATTGCGGCTTATCATCGTCTTGGGTGAGATAACGGCCCTTACAGACGACTGGGTAGCCCATTTGTTCATCGAGCCCTGACTTATCAATTAAGACTTCGTTGAGGCGGGTCAATCTGTCTTGCCCCTGTTCCTGCCAGCGCACGTGTTTTGCCGGAGAGCAAGAGCCGCCAGTGTTTGGCGATTGGCCGGTAACATAGGAGGATAAGTGGAAGCGACCTTCGGCCATGATGCACAGGCTGCCAAAGGCAAAGACCTCTAAATCGACTGGGCTGACCTTAGCTAAATCGCGCACTTGTTTCATAGACAGCACTCTGGGTAACACCACCCGCGCGATATTAAAAGCTTCTTTATAAAAGCTCAGTGCGCCCAAGTTGGTGGCGCTCGCCTGTACCGATAAATGCAGCGGAATATGCGGATATTGCCTGTGGGCATAGTCGAGCAGTGACAGATCGGCGACGATTAAGGCATCGACGCCAATGCTGGCCGCCAAGTCGATGGCTTGATACCAGCGGTGTTCCTCATTCGGCTTAGGAAAGGTATTCAAGGTGAGGAAGATTTTTTTGCCCCGCTGATGGGTCAGTTCGGCGGCTTCCTGTAATTTTGCGGGGGTGAAGTTTAAGCCCGCGAATGAACGTGCATTGGTATCATCCTTTAACCCAAGGTAGACAGCATCGGCTCCGGCCTGCAGCGCCGACTTTAGCGAGGCCAGGTTTCCTGCTGGACACAACAACTCCATAATGGTGCTCCCGATAAAATAACAGGGGCAGAGTGTAGGGAAGATTGATTGGCGGTGAATTGATTTAAAACAGGTTTAAGATCATAAAATCTCGGTAAACTGGGAGATATAGTGTTTTTTATCCTTAGGTAACTGATTATGTCCGCTGTTTTTTCAGCAAACCTTGCAAAACAACTGCTTGAACTCACCCCAAAGCTGATCCGCTTACCACTCTCCAAAGTGCCCTTTAGCCTCAAGGCCAAGGTGCTTAGCCAACTCCTAACGCAGCTGCTGGCGCCGCAGGCTGAAGATGGCGAGTTAGATTTCTTGGCGGGTAAGTGGGTTGCGATTCGGGTTGAAGATTTAAATCTGTATTTTGAAGTGAGTTTCGATGGTCGCTGGCAGGTGCGTGAGCTGACCGATGCCGAGGTCAGCTTCAGTGCCAATTCCGCCGAGCTCTTATTGGTCGCTGCGGCAAAAGAAGACCCTGATACACTGTTTTTCCAACGCAAACTGAGCATCGAAGGCGATACCGAGTTAGGGCTTGAGGTGAAAAACCTGCTGCTGAGTATCGAGTTTGCCAGCCTGCCGACACCCATTCGCTTAAGCGTTGAAAAGCTGGCCGATGCCATTGTGCGTTTGCAGCTTGAGGCAAAACCGACGGTGATTTTGGCTAAATCCCCAAGCTTAAGCTGATGCGAACTTGGCTGTAATCAACCGATAAACAAAAGCCCCGCTGACATAGCGGGGCTTTTTGTTTAGCTTAAACGGTCGATGCTCACTTAAATTTTTTGCGTGAGTATGGCAAATTTGACCAATAGCTCGTCGCGGGACTCGACGCGGTTAGGATCGGGGTCAATACAATCAATCGGACAGACGGAGACGCAGGTCGGCTTATCGTAATGGCCTACGCATTCGGTGCAGCGCTCTGGGTCGATTTCGTAGATTTCTTCCCCCATGGTGATGGCCTGATTCGGACATTCAGGTTCACACATGTCGCAATTGATGCAGCTGTCGTCGATCAGTAATGCCATGCCTTAGCCTGCTTCGTGTGGGTTGCGGGTATCCTGACCTTGGGGCAGGTTACGCAGTAAAATGCCGTGGTGCAGATCAACCTCTTTCGGGACGGGCAAGTAAACGGTATGGCCCGAACCTAATCCCGCTTCAACCGATTCGGCTTTGCGGTTTTCGAGTTGCTCGATGGTGAGGCTGATATTGCCCTGTGGCGTCATTAATTCAACACTATCACCGACAGAGAATTTGTTCTTCACTTCGATTTCGGCAAGGCCAGCCAGATTGCGTTTACCGGTTAATTCACCCACAAATTGTTGGGTATCGCTGACCGAGTAACCATAGTCGTAGTTTTGATATTCATCATGTACGTGGCGACGTAAGAAACCTTCCGTATAGCCGCGGTGGGCTAAGCCTTCGAGTTGGTTCATCAAGCTGCGATCGAAGCTCTTGCCTGAGGCGGCATCGTCGATGGCCTGACGGTATAGCTGGGCGGTACGGGCCACATAGTAAAACGACTTAGTACGGCCTTCGATCTTCAGCGAGTCGATGCCCATTTTCGCCAAACGCTCAACGTGTTGGATTGCACGCAAGTCCTTAGAGTTCATGATATAAGTGCCATGCTCATCTTCAAACGCTGGCATGTATTCGCCGGGGCGATTGGCCTCTTGAAGCAGGAAGATTTGGTCGGTCGCAGGACCCGTGCCTAAGGTTGGCGTCTCGATTTGCACCGCATTGGGGGTGGCAATGATATCGCCAGAGTCAGTTTGCTGCGCTTCGTGCACATCGTATTTCCAGCGGCAAGCGTTAGTGCAAGTGCCTTGGTTTGGATCGCGCTTATTGATATAACCCGACAGCAAACAACGGCCAGAGTAAGCCATACACAGGGCGCCGTGGACAAACACTTCTAGCTCGATATCGGGGCAGCGTTGACGGATTTCTTCAATTTCATCTAAGGACAATTCGCGGGATAAAATCACCCGTTTAATGCCTTGAGTCTGCCAGAATTTGACCGACGCCCAGTTAATGGCGTTGGCTTGCACCGATAAATGCACTACCTGCTCAGGGAAGGCCTCACGCACCATCATGATAAGGCCTGGATCTGACATGATCAGCGCATCGGGCTTCATCGCCACTACCGGTTCCATATCTTTGATATAGGTTTTGAGCTTGGCGTTGTGGGGAGCAATGTTACTCACCACATAAAGCTTTTTACCCAGCGCATGGGCTTCTTCGATACCCGTTGCGAGGTTTTCCATTTTGAAGTCGTTATTACGAACCCTCAGGCTGTATCTCGGCTGACCGGCATACACGGCATCTGCACCATAGGCAAAAGCGTAACGCATGTTTTTCAGCGTCCCAGCGGGAGATAACAACTCAGGTTTAAACATAATGACTCTCGAATTGGTTGGTAGATGGAGGCGCAGTGCGCGGGGGCGGCATTTTACACAATCAAAGTAGGGTTATGCAAATCACCTCGTCTAAGATTAGGTATAGTTCGCATTTTACGAATATACCCCTAAGCTAGGTGATGGCGGGGGATGACGCTTGTCTGTGGATTGACGACGTCTCGTCTGCTTAGTGCGATTTCGCTTAAGTGAATCAAGGGATAGCCAAGAAGTTTCGTATGCCGTTCTGGGTGAAATTGATAACAGCGTCATACAAATAATTAACGTCTGTTGCTTTTTTCTGCCCATCAATCGGTGGGCAACTGATATACTCCAACTATTGAAGATTTATGTTTGCAGATTGATGGGAGCGAAGATGTCTACTGAACATCTACTGTTAGTCGGATTACTCAAAAAATTAAAAGATGATGCTTTAGTGTTGCCAACCCTGCCCGAAGTGGCCATGCGGGTGCAAGAAGTGGTGAGTCGCTCCGATGCGAGCCTAAAGCAAGTGGGTGAGGTGATAGGTCAAGACGCGGCGATTTCGGCGCGTATCATTAAAGTGGCCAACAGTGCCTTATATAGCCGCGGCATTCCCGCCGAGAGCATTAGTAGCGCTGTGTCTCGCATTGGCCTCATCCAAATCAAGAGTATTGCGACCTCAGTGGCGATGGAGCAGCTATTTATTTCCACCAATGAAATGGTATGGGAAGTGATGGATGAAGTGTGGCGCACCTCGATTGAAGTAACGGCGGCCGCCTGTGCCATGTTGCAAATGTATAATAGACGTCACCCTGGGCAGCTCAATTTAGATACCTTAACACTGGCAGGTTTAGTCCATAATATCGGTGCATTACCTGTATTGACCGAAGCCGAAGCCCATCCAGAGTTATTCACCAGTATTGATCAATTGCGCTCTTTAGTACGTAAAATGCAAGGCCCATTAGGACGCGCAGTATTAAAGAGTTGGGATTTTGCGCCAGAGGTGATGGAAGTGGTTGAGCGCTGGGCGGATTTACCTTATCTGCCAGACCATGTGACCTACTTAGATTTTATCCGTGCCGCAGCCTTTTACACCGGTGAGTTACGTGCCGGAGCCGATTTCGAGCAACGGATGGAAGTCTTTGTGAGTCGTGGTTTACCCGTCTCGGCGAATGATTTAGCTAGTGACGAATTTATGGATAAATTCCATTCAATCAGAGAGAGTTACCAGTAGTCGTAGGGCCTATAGGGAAGCCATTCTTGCCCTGAGTCAGGGGAGAATGGTGGTTAAGCTTACGTGGTAAGATTGAGGCCAAATTATGGTTATTCTGGGATTTATCGGTTTAGCACTGGGCATCATCTTGATAGCCGTGCTTTATATATTACTCGCTAGATACCAAGCGCTGCGGTTACAGCAGCGATTTTTGGCGCAATTATGCCCGCAGCTCGATCAGCAAAAGATTGAACGCCGTCCTTTGAATGTACCTGTGGTGCCGCAGGAGTTTGCACCGCTTTACCATTCCTTAAACGAGATGCTCGCAGCGCTGCCTGCGGGCATGGGTAAGGATAAACTCACAGGGTTGAATAACCGTGTCGGGCTTAAGCGTTCACTGACCGCATTGATGCCCATCACCCAAGGCACTTTAGTGCTTATCGATATTTATCGCTTTCGCTATGTAAATGATCTCTTTGGTTTTGTGTTTGGCGATATTCTGCTTAAACAGTTTGCCGAGCGCTTAACCAGTCTAAGCCTTAAACCTAAGTTGATTGCGCGCCTAAACGGCGATGAGTTTTTCCTCTATTACGAGCAAAGTCTGTCCGAGGAGCAACTGCTGCATTTACGCGGTCGACTACAGGTGCCCTTTAAAATTAAAGATACCCCCGTCAGTGTGCGGATGCAGATTGGGTGTCTGCAACTTGCTAAGCATCATGCCGATGTCAGCCATATGCTCAGAAGGCTGGATCTTGCCCTTAAAAAGGCCCGCGCGACCCGTAGCGCCATCGCCTGTTACAGTGAGAATGATGATATCCGCCAATTGAGGGAGCTTAAGATTATCGACAGCCTTCCCAGTGGTTTGCAGCGAAATCATCTGTATATGGTGTATCAGCCTAAGCAGGATATTCACACGGGCGCCTGCACCCAAGTCGAAGCCTTGATCCGTTGGGAGCATGAGGAGCTCGGGTTTATTTCCCCCGGAGAATTTATTCCGCTGGCAGAGTGCGCCGGGATGATCGATTTAGTGAGCAATTGGGCGCTGGAGCAAGTGTTACAGCAGCAGGTAAAGTGGCGTGCGGCGGGCGTGTCTGTGTGTGTGGCGCTTAATCTCTCGACTCGAGATCTCGACAGTGAAACTTTGCCCCATGATATCGCGACTCGCCTCGAGCATTATAAATTACCGCCAGAATGCTTGATGATTGAGATCACCGAGAGCACTCTGATGGCCGATTTAAACAAGGCCGTGGATACTTTAGAACAGATCCGTCGTCTTGGGGTGAAATTGGCAATCGATGACTTTGGTACGGGTCATTCATCGCTGGCGTATTTAAAGCATTTACCCGCCAATGAAGTCAAAATTGATAAAGCCTTTCTTCGGGATCTAGAGCCTAATCAGCCTTCAGAATATATCCTTGAGGCCAGCATTAATATTGCGAAAAAGCTCGGCTATGAGGTGACGGTCGAAGGGGTTGAGACCCTTAATATCCACGATATGTTAGTGAAGATGGGCGTCGACCGTATTCAAGGGATTTTTTATGCCAAGCCGATGCGGGCCGCAGAGCTTGAAATGAACTGGAACCAGCTAAGACCCAGACCCGAAATGCTCTGCGTTAATGGTTCACATCCTTAGACTAAGCTTTACATCCCTAGGCTTAATTGGGCGATTAAGTCGGCGGGCATGGGCGCAAGTTGGCGCGCCTGATTCATACACACCATTTCAATGGTGGCGGTGACCGCGGGTTTTTTACCATTTGGGCGCCAAATTTCCTGATGCCAGACGGTGCGATATTTACTCTCAAAGTAGAACTTAGTGCGGATATCGATGATATCGGCAAACTCCACCCCTTCGTGGCACAACATGTCGCTGCGATACACCGCAAAACCCAATTGCTGCTGTTGCCAGAGGTCGCGTAAGCGCTCGGCGCCAATCACATGCTCACGGGCGCGCTCGAAGTATTTCAAAAAGTTCGGGTGATACACCACGCCAGAAAAATCGGTATCTTCATAGTAAATTTGCACAGGGAAAGAATAACTTGGGCTAAATTGCGGCATGGCGTTTTCGATATGAAGTATGTTGAGTGAGCGCAGTCTAGCGGTTTATCGGGCTAAACAAAACCCAAGGTGCAGGTAAATTCGGTGGTTAGGATTGAGAATATCTAGACGACACAAAGTAAAAAGCCATATTCGCCGAAACGAATATGGCTTTTTTGTAGGGTAATCGGTGGCTAAAGCCTAGCGCTTAGCGAATGATCATCTGGTCGCGTTCAGGTCCTACAGACACCATGCTCACACGCACACCCATTAAGGCTTCGATGCGCTCAACATAATGTTGTGCTGCCTTTGGTAGGCTTTCGAAGGTGCGACAGCCAGTGATGTCTTCGCTCCAGCTTTCCATTTGTTCATACACTGGGCTTAATGCCGCAGTTTGAGGCCAAATGGGGTTTTCAGTGTGCTCGCCTTCGTAGGCAACACAAATCTTAAGATCTTTCATGCCAGTCAGGCAGTCAATCTTGGTCAGGGCGATTTCAGTCGCAGCTTGCAGTTCAACACCGTTACGAGTTGCTACCGCATCGAAGTAACCCATATCACGTGGACGACCCGTAGTTGCACCAAACTCGTTGGCGTTTTTACGGAAATCATCCTGCTCTTCCATCGCAGTCACTAAGGTGCCAGTACCGACAGATGAGCTGAAGGCTTTCGCTACAGCAATCACACGCTCTGGGCGCAGAGCCGGTAAACCACTACCCAGACCAGCGAAAGCCGCCGTCACGTTAGAAGAGGTAGTGTAAGGATACTCACCGTAAATCAAGTCACGACCCGCGCCTAATTGCGCTTCAAATAACAAGTTAGCATCTTGTTTTTGTAAGGCTTTTAATGGCTCTGTCACGTTGCAAATAAATGGACGCCATGGGGCGGTCACATCCAACAACCATTGGGTCATTTCGGCGGCCGTTTGGCTAAAGTCACAGCTTGGGTACAATGCTTTTAACTGGGGCAGTTTCCAGTCGAGCATAAATTGAATGCGTTCTTGCAGCACTTCGGGTTGGTTTAACCAGCCAACCAGAATACCTTTCTTCATTACGCGGTCGCCATAGGCTGGGGCAATCCCTTGACGGGTTGAACCATAGGCCAGATCGCCTAAACGTTGTTCTTCTAAGGTATCTTCCAGTGCATGGATAGGTAAGCACAGGGTCGCACGGTCAGAAATGCACAGTTTAACTTCAATGCCAGCCGCTTCGACTTCGGCGATTTCAACACTGAGTTTTTCTGGGCTGATCACCATGCCAGGGCCAAGTACTGCAACGCAGTTTGGATTGAAAATACCGCTAGGTAATTGGTGTAATTTAAAGGTGCCAAAGTCGTTAACGACCGTATGGCCTGCGTTGTTACCGCCTTGGAAGCGGACACTCGCTGCAGCATCTGCGGCTAAATAATCTACGATTCGGCCTTTGCCTTCATCACCCCAATTTGCACCAACAACTACGATAGACGGCATAACATCATCTCCACAGGAATTAAGCGATTATGCTAGACCTGCTTAATGAATAAGAGAAATTAATTATAGTTATCGTCGTGATAAGGAAATCATATATCATAGGGTGAGCTGAATGGATGGAGATGAATGCGATGCTCGAACTTCATTGGTTAAAGACCTTCGTGACCTTAGCCGAGTGTAAGCACTTCGGAAAGGCGGCAGCGGCGCTGCATATGACGCAGCCCAATGTCAGCTTGCATATCAAACAACTGGAGCAGAATACTCGAGTTAAGTTGATTGAGCGCAATCCGTTTAGGCTAACTCAGGCTGGGTTTCGTTTACTCGAGAGCAGCCAGAAGACCTTGATGGAACTGCAAGTGTGTCAGGCGGATCTCAATGCCATCAACGATCTCAGTCAAGGTACCTTGACCATAGCGGCCAGCGATATCATTTCGCGTTTGCTGCTTATTCAGCCATTTCAGTTATTTAAAGCGGAATTCCCCGGGATTGATTTTTCCCTGCTTAATACCACGTCTTCCCAAGCCTCAGAATTAGTGACTAATGCCGAAGCGGATTTAGGCTTTGTGATCGCGCAAAAGGAGAGTCAGCCGCTGCATTTTACCGAGTTACAGCAAATCAAATGGTGTGCCCTTGGGGATAATTTGCACCTGTGGCAGCAAAGCCAAGCCAGCCATGATACGCCCCATGCGGAGCGGCCGACTTTGATTCTGCTCGGCCATGATACCCGTACCCGTGAGTTGCTCGATCCCGCATTACCGACCTTAAATTTACCCCGTTATCGGATCATGGAAGTCGGCAGTGTGGATGCGCAAATCGATTGGGCCGAAGCGGGCTTTGGGGTGGCGATTGTGCCTGAGTTTTCGATTTACACTAAGACGCACTTAAAGAGTAAAGTCACGCCATTGCCACAGTTTCCGAGCACCAGTTTGGGCTACATAGTGCGGCAGAATCAGATCCTATCGAAAGCGATTAAGCAGCTGCTACATTGGGTGAATCAAGAGATTATCCGTACCCAAGGCAGCTAATGGCGGTTTGAAGGGTTACTTAGTGCTAAGCAGTTGTTGATACTGTCCATTGGCTTTTAACTGGGTTAAGCCCAGATCTAGCTCTTTAGCGAGTTGTGCGGCTTTGGGGTTTTCCTTCGAAAAGGCCAGATAAATCTCGCTGCTGTGGTTGTTAAAGGCGGGGATCACATCGTCACTGACGCCCATTTTTTGCAGGTTTTCCTGTGCGACTAAGTCGAACATAACTGCCGCATCGACTCGGCCAATCATCAACAGATTAATCAGTTGCTGTTGGTTAGCGACCGTGATGACATTCAGTTGGCGCTGTTTCACCAGTTCGGGAAACTCATCGCCATACTCATAACTTTTTATGACCCCGACTATGCTGCCTTTGGGAATTTCCCATTTATTGGCGGCGATGAGCGGGCGTTGTTTGCGTTGATAAAAAGAGGCTTTCGCCACAAATAGCGGCGTGTTACCAAACACAAACCGTTGCTCGGTACTCGCCTCGCGGGTCACGTTAAAGACTCCATCGACGGCGCCTTTTTCGGCCATCATAAGGGCGCGGCTATAGGGCACGACTAGGCTGTTGACTTCCACTTGAGATTGTTTGAATGCTGCCGCGATAAGGCGATGGGAGATCCCTTGGCCAAACTGATTGGCAAACGGTGGCCAGCTGTCTTCGGCGGCTAAGGTGATGCTATGGCCTACGGCTTGTGGGCTACTTTGGCTTTCTTGGGCAAAGGAGGAGTGGCTTGTGGCAGAGAATAAAAATAAGCAAGCCGCAATCAACAACGTCAGCGGGTTATTTATTACTCGCTGAAATTCATTCCTTGTTGGGCTGCAAACACGCATCTTATTTCCGTATCATCCTATTCCTAATCGGAAATTTATATCATAAGTGCCTATAACGAACCTAATGATTTTGCGATTTGTGATGTGGCCGAGATTGTTTATGACAAAACGAGTTAGGCCATAAAACTGTGATCTTAAGTTGTGACTTTTGGTTTTTTAATTATTAGGATTATCTGATTGAAAAAAAACTAATGGAGTAAGTCATGGCGGATAAAGTCGTTGAAGTCACCACACATATGGGAAGCGGTTGGAAGGTTACGGCGCAGGTACGTGAGCATTTGCTGATTATCGATCAACCCAGCGCGACCAATGAAGGCGCTAATCCCTTAGAGACCTTTTTATTTTCGCTCGGAGGCTGCATCTCGGCGATTGCTAAGATGGTTGCGCGTGAGCGCAATATCACCATTCACCAGTTCGATGTGCATGTCAGAGCCGTGATGAATTCGGCGGGATTACTAGGCCAGCCTTCGGATGATCCTGTGGGGTTTAAAGAAATTGCCATCAATGCCAGCATTGATGCTGACTTAACCGATGCACAAAAGAGCGAGTTTTTAGATACCGTGTGTAACCGTTGTCCTGTCCACGACAATCTGCTGCGTCCAAGCTTAGTCACTCACCAAGTTCAGCACTAATCTCAAGATTAATTTCGATAGCGGCTTAAAAGCATAAACCCCAGAGTTTGCTGGGGTTTATGTCAATGATTATCAGCTAGTCGCACTATCACGCATTATTTTTCGGAAAGTTGGCTAACACTAGCTCGGCGACTTTGCGTAATTCTCCGGGGCATATGCCATTGGTGGCTTGCACTGCCATGCCTTGCAGCACTGTGCCAATGTATCGAGACAGCAGCAGCGGATCGGCATCTGCGGGTAAATCGCCTTCATCCTTTGCCCGTTGCAGACGTTGGCATAGTGCCTGTTCTCCGTCACGGCGGCGGGTAATTAATGTATCTTTGATCGCTTGTCCGGCTTCGCTACAGGCGAGGGCGCCTTGAACAATTAAGCAGCCTTGGGGGTGACTCTCATCCACTAAAGATGATGCAGCGCCATAGAGCATGGCCTCAACCACTTGATAGGCGGTTTCTTTTTCAAGCGAAGGATAGAAAAATGCACAGGGTCGCTGCTCGTATAACTCGATCGCTTTCAGAAACAGCTGCTCTTTATTACCAAAGGCGGCATATAGGCTGGGTTTGTTGATGCCCATGGCCTGAGTCAGATCGGTTAACGATGTACCTTCAAAACCTTTTTGCCAGAAGACTTCCAAGGCTTTGGCCAATGCATCGTCGGCGTCGAAGGCTCGTGGGCGACCTACGCAGGGCGTCTGGGTGACGGTTGACATCATTAGGCTCCTCAATTCTCAATTGCCCCTAGGATAGACATGGGTTTAGTTCATGTCCAGCCACTCTTGCCAGCTGTCTGCGGGTTAGGTGAGTAACTCATCAAAATATATCGTCCATTCAAGCCCACATAGCACGTTCGCTGTGGCTAATTACCTCAAAGGCTTAACTACATAGTTTCAAGCTGTCACAAAAAATTAAATACTCATCGGTACAAAATAAGTTGACAGGGTCATTTTACACTATATATTACCGCCCAGTACATAATATTTTTTACCAGTCGGTATTTATTGGTTTTGACCGAGTGTTCATTACTGATGTCTGTCTTAAACGAGATAAATGCCTGCCACATGAGGATTGTAAGATGAAAAGTAACCAACCTTTACGGATATTGATGTTGACTGCCGTGGCGGCTTTTGTCCTTTCGGCCTGTGGTGAACCCGAAGCCCAGCAGGGGCAAGCACCGGGTGCACCTAAGGTCGATGTTGCGCAGGTATTGCATGAGCGCGTTACCGAGTGGGATGAATTTACCGGCCGTTTGCAGGCGCCAGAGAGTGTGACCTTAGTGCCACGCGTATCTGGCTATATCGCGTCGGTAAACTTTAAAGAAGGCGCCTTAGTGAAAAAAGGCGATGTGCTATTCCATATCGATGCGAGTGTGTTCGAAGCGGAAGTGGCCCGGTTAAGAGCAGATCTTGCTAGCGCGCTCTCTGCTGAGCAACTGGCCACTAACGACTTAGAACGTGCCCGTAAACTCTTTGCCCAAAAGGCGGTATCTGCAGAATTACTCGATACCCGTGAGTCTAACAAACGTCAAACCACGGCGGCCGTAGCCTCTGTAAAAGCTGCGCTGCTGCGCGCTGAGTTGGACTTGGATTACACCCAAGTGCGCGCGCCGATTGATGGCCGAGCCTCCTACGCCAATGTCACTGCGGGTAACTATGTGTCTGCGGGGCAGAGTGTGTTAACCAGCTTAGTATCGACCGCCAGCATGTATGCCTACTTCGATGTGGATGAGCAAACCTATCTGAAATACGTCAAGTTAACCGCCGAGAAAAAGCGTAAAGACCCTCGTGCCGGCGACAATCCCGTGTATATGGCGCTGGCTAACGAGCGCGAATATCAACACATAGGCCTAGTGGACTTTGTCGATAACTCGATGGATAGACAGACGGGCACTATTCGAGTACGCGCCACGTTTAGCAATGAAGACAACAGCTTGCTCCCAGGTCTGTTCGCCAGATTACGTACCGCCGGTAGCGGCGCCTATGACGGCATCTTAATTGACGATAAAGCCGTGGGCACGGATCTGAACAACAAGTTCGTGTTAGTGGTGGCAAACGATGGCACTGTTGAGTATCGCGGCGTCACCCTAGGTGAAAAAGTTCAAGGTTTACGCATTGTTAAGCAAGGTTTAGCGGCAGACGACAAAATCGTCGTCAATGGCATGCAAAGGGTTCGTCCTAAGATGCAAATTGAGCCACACCTGGTTGATATGGCCGACAGCGAACAGCTAGAGGCGCTTCGTCAAGCTCAATTACTGCTTGATAAACATCAAGAAAATATCACCACTCCAGACGTTGAAGTAGCGAGCCGCGGTTAAGGAATCCAACAGAATGTTGTCGCAGTTTTTTATTAAAAGACCGATATTTGCAGCCGTTCTCTCGCTGCTGTTTTTTATCACAGGGGCGATTGCCGTCTGGCAATTACCCATTACCGAATACCCTGAAGTGGTGCCTCCGACGGTCGTGGTAACCGCCAACTACCCTGGCGCTAACCCTAAAGTCATCGCTGAAACGGTTGCCTCGCCTTTAGAGCAGGAAATCAACGGTGTCGAAGACATGCTGTATATGTCATCGCAGGCAACGTCCGATGGACGCATGACCTTGACCATCACCTTTGCCATTGGCACCGATGTGGACAGGGCGCAAACCCAAGTACAGAGCCGGGTTGACCGTGCTATGCCACGTTTGCCGCAGGAGGTTCAACGCCTGGGGATTGTGACCGAAAAATCTTCGCCAGACTTAACCATGGTGGTGCATTTACTGTCGCCGGATAACCGTTATGACATGCTGTATTTGTCTAACTACGCGGCGCTCAACGTAAAAGATGAGTTAGCGCGTATCAAAGGCGTGGGCGCGGTGCGTTTATTCGGTGCGGGCGAATATAGTCTGCGGATCTGGCTTGACCCGAATAAAGTCTCGGCGCTTGGCATGTCGCCAGCTGAAATTATTGCCGCGGTACGTGAGCAAAATCAGCAAGCGGCAGCGGGCAGTTTAGGGGCGCAGCCTAGCGGTAATGCCGACTTCCAACTCTTGATTAACGTTAAGGGGCGTCTGACTGAACTGTCAGAATTCGAAGACATCATCATCAAGGTCGGTCAAAACGGTGAGGTGATCCGTCTTAAGGATGTGGCCCGTGTCGAACTCGGTGCAACCAGCTATGCGCTGCGTTCATTGCTGGATAACAAGGACGCGGTAGCGATCCCAGTGTTCCAAGCATCAGGCTCGAATGCGATTCAAATCTCCGACGATGTGCGCGCCGAAATGGCAAGACTGGCGAAGTCTTTCCCCGAAGGGCTGCAATACGAGATTGTGTACGACCCGACTGTGTTTGTGCGTGGCTCTATCCATGCGGTAGTGAAAACCCTGCTCGAAGCCGTGCTCTTAGTGGTACTCGTGGTGGTGCTGTTTCTGCAGACTTGGCGCGCCTCGATTATTCCGCTTGTGGCCGTGCCTGTGTCTTTGGTGGGTACCTTCGCCTTTATGCACTTGATGGGTTTCTCGCTGAATGCGCTGTCGCTGTTTGGTCTGGTGCTGGCCATCGGGATTGTGGTCGACGATGCCATCGTGGTGGTAGAAAACGTGGAGCGAAATATCGCTTCGGGTTTAAGCCCTATTGCCGCAACACAAAAAGCCATGAAGGAAGTGACTGGGCCGATTGTGGCAACCACCTTAGTGTTGGCCGCGGTGTTTATTCCGACCGCCTTTATGAGCGGATTAACGGGGCAGTTTTATAAGCAGTTTGCACTGACTATTACGATTTCGACCTTTATTTCGGCCATTAACTCGCTCACCTTGAGCCCAGCGTTATCGGCGTTGTTACTCAAGGGGCATGATGCGCCTAAGGATGCGCTCACTCGGTTAATGGATAAGCTGTTTGGTGGCTGGTTATTTACACCCTTTAACCGCTTATTCAACCGTGCCTCAGAAGGTTATGGCTATTTAGTACGTAAGGTGATCCGTTTTGGCGGCATCATCGGACTAGTGTATCTGGGCATGGTTGCGCTTACGGGCGTGCAATTTGTAAATACCCCAACGGGCTATGTGCCAGGACAGGATAAACAGTATTTAGTGGCATTTGCCCAATTACCGGATGCGGCCTCACTCGAGCGTACCGATGCGGTGATCAAGAAAATGTCCGACATCGCCTTAAATCACCCCGGTGTGGCGCACTCTATTGCCTTCCCCGGTCTGAGTATTAACGGTTTTACCAATAGTCCTAACTCGGGCGTGGTGTTTGTTGCCCTAGATGATTTTGAGTTACGTAAGAGTCCTGAACTGTCGGCGAATGCGATTGCTGGCCAATTAAATCAGCAATTTGCTGGTATTCAGGATGCGTTTATTGCCATCTTCCCGCCGCCACCTGTGCAAGGCCTCGGCACTATTGGAGGGTTCCGTCTGCAAATTCAAGACAGAGCCAACCTTGGTTATGAGGCCTTGTATCAGGTGACCCAACAAGTGATGTACAAGGCGTGGGCCGATCCACAATTAGCGGGGATTTTCTCTAGCTATCAAGTGAACGTGCCACAACTTGAACTGGATATCGATCGGACTAAAGCGAAACAGCAGGCAGTGTCGCTCGATCAAATTTTCCAGACATTACAAACCTATATGGGCTCGACCTATGTCAACGACTTCAATCGTTTCGGTCGAACCTATCAGGTGAATATGCAGGCCGACGAAGCATTCCGTCAAAGCCCGCAGCAAATTAGCCAGCTAAAAGTGCCGAATGTGAATGGCGATATGATCCCACTCGGCTCCTTTATTAACGTGAGTCAGAGCGCGGGGCCCGATCGTGTGATGCACTATAACGGTTTCACCACGGCTGAGATTAACGGTGGCCCGGCACCCGGTGTGAGTTCGGGGCAAGCGCAGGCTGCGATTGAGAAAATCCTCGCCGAGACTTTGCCGATAGGCATGACCTACGAGTGGACTGAGCTGACCTATCAGCAGATCCTCGCCGGTAACACAGGCTTGTTAGTGTTCCCTCTGGTGATCCTGCTGGTGTTTATGGTGCTGGCGGCGCAGTACGAGAGTTTGAGTTTACCATTGGCGATTATCTTAATTATCCCAATGACCTTACTCTCAGCGCTCAGTGGCGTGCTTATCTATGGCGGTGATAATAATATTTTCACCCAGATTGGTCTTATCGTCCTCGTAGGCTTAGCGACCAAGAACGCGATTCTGATTGTCGAATTTGCCAAGGAAAAACAAGACCATGGTATGGAAGTCATGGAGTCGATTCTCGAGGCGGCGCGCTTACGTTTACGCCCGATCTTGATGACCTCTATTGCCTTTATCATGGGAGTGGTACCCATGGTGTTTTCAACGGGCGCGGGCGCCGAGATGCGTCAGGCCATGGGGGTTGCGGTATTTGCCGGCATGATAGGGGTGACACTGTTTGGATTAATCCTGACGCCACTATTTTACTACGCCCTCGCTAAACGCGGTCGCCGTAAAGCGGAAGCGCTAACGGCACAGTAATTAAGCCAGTTCAATCTGTTATCTCCTTAAAAGACCTGCAAATGCAGGTCTTTTTTTATTTTTGCGGGTAAATATCGACGAAGTAACTATAGTTAGATCAGTGCATTAAATTAGGAAAATGCGATGAATGCTTTTCAGCCCCAGGAAATCAGCATCAAAATTGATGTGCGGCATGCGCTGTTAGCCGTGGCGACGGCATTGGATTTTGTCGGCGTGGATGATTTACACCACGGTCATCGAGTGGCCTATATGGCCTACGAATGCGCCAATGTGCTGGGCTGGTCAGATGAAAAGAAGCAGTTTGCCTATTTTGCGGGGCTTATCCATGACTGCGGCGTGTCTTCCTCCGAGGAACATCTACGCCTACTCAAATTAATGCAGCCAGAAGATGCCACCTCCCACAGTCGTCGTGGGTATGAGGCATTAATGAAGTGTCCTATCTTAGATGCCTTTGCCCTCACTGTGCTTTATCACCATACACCTTGGCTAGAGTTGCAAACCGCGGCAATCTCTGAGTTTGACCGTGACCTTGCTGCATTGGTGTTTCTGGCCGATCGGACCGATTTTCTGCGGGCGCGCTATACCCATGGTTGTCACCAAGAGCTAATCACCCTCCACGAGGGGTTAGTTGCGGATAATTTGCTAGCCCACAGTGGCGTGCTCTTCGAGCCGAATATGGTGGCGGCCATGTGCCAATTAGTCAGCAAAGACGGCTTTTGGTACAACATGGAGGCTGCCCATATCGAGCAAATGGCCCTCGAGTTTGAAGCGAATCAACTATACGACAAACAGCTGGATCTCGAAGGCGTTAAGCAGATATCAAGATTTCTGGCGCGGATTGTCGATGCCAAGAGTCCCTTTACTTTTCATCATTCGGACAAGGTTGCACTGCTGGCAAAACTGGTCGCTAAGGATTGTGGCATATCGGATACCGATGCCGAGTTATTGTATGTGGCAGGGCTGTTACACGATGTTGGTAAGCTCAAAACCCCCGATTTATTACTCCATAAGGAAGGCAAGCTGACTAGGGAGGAATACTCGATTATGAAGCGTCACACCGTCGATACCGACCACACCTTAAAGAGCTTTTTTCCAAAGTCTGTGATTGGTGAGTGGGCCTCAAACCACCATGAGCGTCTCGATGGGTCGGGTTACCCCTTTAGAAAAGGACCAGAACAATTAGATTTACCTTCGCGTATCCTTGCACTCGTCGATGTATTTCAAGCCTTAACCCAAAAGCGGCCTTATCGAGGTTCAATGTCCTTAAGTGAGGTGCTGGAGATTATGTTGCCTATGGTTCAACAAGGTAAGTTGGACTCGAACGTTTATGATGTGTTGCTAGCCGATGCCGATAATTTTTACCAACTCTCGACACAAGAGTATGAGGCTTAGTGGCTCACTAGCGTAAAAGGTTAGAGCAGCAAATCGGGAGTGATTGGTGTAAACCTTGTGGCAGCATCCATCAAGGATTTGGCCGTGAGGGAGGGCACGCCATACACCTCGGCCTCGATTGCGTATTTTTGCCTTATCTTATCGAGCAAGAGGGCAAAGTCCCCATCGCCAGACAGCAGTATTACAGTATCCACCTCGGGCGCCATTTCCAGTACATCTATGGTGATGCCCACATCCCAATCCCCCTTCGCCGAACCATCACTGCGCTGAATAAAGGGCTTGAGCTTTAGCTCAAAACCAATATGTCTGAGCGCATCTTGAAACTTTAACTGGCCATCGTCGCCGCGATGAATGGCATAGGCAATGGCGCTGACAATCTCACCCTGCGCGCTTAACTGTTGCCAGAGTTTGCGATAGTTAAACTGGCGCTGATAGGCCTCACGGCAGGTGTAGTAGATGTTTTGCACGTCGACAAATAGGGCGATTTTTTTCAAGGGATAAGTTATGGCTATCAGCTGGAAGACTGTTCGCACTATAGCACAGCAAGGCGGCTAATGGCGCGAGCAGGCAAAACGGCAATGGGTCTAATCGGGAGTTGCCGTGTGTCGTTGTGTTTAATGGATTTTTAGTTAGGTTAACAGATTGATTATCTAAAGTATTGCGCCGGAGTGGTGCCGGTATATTGTTTAAAAAAGCTGATAAAGGCGCTGTCGCTGGAAAACTGTAAGTTAAATCCTACCTGCGCCACCGAGGCGCCCGCAGCTAATTGCTCAATAGCTGATAGTAAGCGCCATTGCTGCCGCCACGCCTGATAAGCCATGCCCGTTTCGTTGCTAAAGATACGGCTGATGGTGCGTTCGCTAGCGCCAATTTCAATGGCCATTTCCTGCAAGCTGGCGGGGATTTTTTGCTGTTGCTGCAATTGCTTAAGCCAGCTCTGTAGCCGTTTGTCCTTGGGCAGGGGTAAGCTTAAATTCTCTGCATCCGCATTGACTAATTCTTCAATCAGCAGGGCAAAGGCATTGTGCTGGCTGTGTCTGGGTTTGTCCCAAGGCCAAAAGGACATAGTGTCGATTAACGCTTTGAGTAACGGATCCACATGGAAAATCGTGACGTTATCCGGCAAAGACGCCACGGTTTCAGGCTCAAAGTAGAGTGAACGATACGCCACAACATTGCGCATTGTGACTTGGTGGATCACGCCTGCGGGCAGCCAAGCCGCACGGGTTGGCGGCAACACGACTTGAGTATCGGCTAAGTTAAACCGCATACATCCCGCCGATGAGTAGAGCAACTGAGCCTTGCTATGCTGATGTACGCCTGAGTCATGCTCGCCCATTTCGGCGGCAATGCCGATCACTAGGTTGTCTAAGGCATCGGGATTAAATTGCTGCTCGGGTTGAATAAAGGCCATGCTGTCTTATTTTTGATGTTTTTTGTCTAAGTGTCGTTAATTGTCACTTAGGGATCCTATCTATACTGCGCCCTCTTTGACAAGTATGGAGCGCCGTTTTGGTTTATCGGTTAACCCTGAAAGCTAAAACGTAGATAAAAATCATGAAAATAAAACCACCACTCTGGCTGTGCGTACTCTTGATGATGTTTCCGCAAATTATGGAAACCATCTATAGCCCTGCGTTGCCTAATATTGCAGAAAATTTTGCGGTGTCTGTTACCAGCGCCTCGCAGACTTTATCTGTGTACTTTATCGCTTTTGCTGTAGGCGTATTTTGCTGGGGTCGTTTAGCCGACATCATTGGTCGCCGCAATGCCATGCTTGCGGGCTTACTCTGTTATGCCATTGGTTCCGCATGCGCGTTGATGATTAGCGACTTTACCCTGTTGTTGTTCGCTCGGGTATTATCGGCCTTTGGTGCAGCAGTGGGTTCTGTCATCACTCAAACCATGATGCGTGACAGTTACAACGGGGAGGAACTCGCGAAAGTCTTTTCGGTGATGGGCATGTCTCTTGGGATTAGTCCCATTATCGGATTGCTATTGGGGAGCATCCTCAGTGCTTATTGGGGATATCAAGGGGTATTTGTCGCCCTGATGGTTTCTGCCATTGTGTTGTTGTTTTTGTCGGTAAAATCTTTGCCCGAAACCAAGCCTGAACACACTCAAAAAATCGCGATAGTTGAATTAGCTATCAAGATGCTTACCGACATTGGGATAATTAAAAATACTCTGCTGGTGGCCTCATTTAACTTGATGTGGTTTAGCTACTTTTCGCTGGCACCATTTATGTTTGAGGCGCGAGGATTGTCGACGCTTGCCTTCGGTGCCAGTGGGTTGTTATTGGGCTTTGGCGCATTCCTTGGCAGTTATTTTAATAAACTATTGCTGGGTAGAGGCTATTCCTGTGCGCTATTAGTGCGGTTAGCAAGCCTTATGGCACTATTCGGAGGACTCGGTATTTGGCTGTTCCAATCGACTAATATTGGCTTGAATAATGTTTATTTCTTACTACCCATGCTGTTGATTGTGATTGCTTATGGGATCGCGATTCCTAATATCCTGAGCTCGGCGCTGGCAAACTACCGCGCTTATGCAGGTTCCGCGGGTGCACTGTTTGGACTGTTTTATTACATTCTGTTGGGGCTAGGTTTAGGCGGTGCGGGCATGGTAAGCCATCTTGGGGGCGTTATTACCTTAGCTGCACTGCTATGTGTTGGGCTTGGATATGCGGGTTTGGCAGGCAGGACAGTGCTAAGAGGGAAGTCGTCTCGAGCGTAAATAAAAAGCCAAGGGTGATTCCCTTGGCTTTATGGTTTTAACAAACCTTATGCCGTTTCGCTTTACTGTCTCGTGCTAGGCTTTAGCAGTGTGTTCCTGTTGTTTGGCCGCCTCTTGCGCTGCTAATTCTTGAGCTGCTAATTCTTGAGCCTTAATGGCCGCTTCGAGTTTTGCCTCAACATAACCCGGTGAATGGGTTGCGGCCGAGATTAAGCGGTACATGGCTGGGATCACAAATAGGGTCACAAAGGTGGCGAAGGCCATGCCGAAGAACACCACAGTACCCACGGCAATCCGACTCTCAGAGCCCGCTCCCGATGAGAAGATCAGCGGCACTGCACCTACCAAGGTGGTGAAGGCTGTCATCAGAATGGGGCGTAAGCGACGAGTCGAGGCGTCGATAATGGCTTTATCTAGGGCTAAACCACGGTCACGCAATTGGTTGGCAAACTCGACGATTAAGATGCCGTTTTTAGTCACCATACCAATCAACATGATCATCCCAATCTGGCTATAGATGTTAATGCCTTGACTGGTGACCAACAGGCCGAGGAAACCACCAAATACCCCCATAGGCACGGTAAACATCACCACTAAGGGGTTGATAAAGCTTTCAAATTGCGCCGCCAGTACCAGATAAGCCACTAGGAGCGCTAAACCGAACACGATTAAGATGCTGCTCTGGTTTTCTTTAAAGTCCTTAGATTCGCCGGTATAACCGATGGAAATATCCTTAGGTAATAACTCAATGGCCTTATTATCCAAAAACTTTAAGGCTTCGCCCAAGGTGTAGCCTTTACTGATGTTGGCCTTAAGGGTGATCGATTTTTGCTTATTGGTATGGCTAAGTTTTTGTGCCGATGCGACTTCTTCGATATGGGTTAGGGTATCGAGCGTCACTAATTCACCCTTGGCCGAGCGCATATAGATTTGGCTCAAATCGCCGACGTTGTTAAAGCTGTTTTCATCGCCGCGCAGATACACATCGTACTCTTCGCCTCGGTCGACATAGGTGGTTTCTTTACGACCGCCGAGCATCACTTCTAAGGTTTGTGAGACTTCATCTACGCTGATCCCAAGCTCTGCCGCCCGTTCTTTATCGACGGTAACGATAAGCTCTGGCGTGGTTTCGGCATAGTCTAAATCCGCGCCTTCCATCATAGGGCTGGCGTTGGCTTCTTCTTTTAATACCTGTGCCCATTTAAACAGCTCAGCATAATCTGAGCCGCCGAGCACGAATTGTACTGGCTCACTCGATTGACCCCTAAAGCCTGGCATCATAGGGCGAACCATCACGTCGGGAATGTCTTTTAAGGCGTTGCTGATAATGCCAAGGGCTTGCTGCGCCGTGACATGGCGATGCTCCCAATCCTCTAACTGCATGATCACAAAGCCAGTTTGATCGCCAGCGCGGCCACCGAAGGCGGGGGCTTGCACGCTAAAAGAACGTAACACGCCTTGGCCGAGCAGGGGCATCAGTCGGTCTTCAACTATGTCCATGTTTGCCGTCATACGGTTATAGCTGGTGCCTTCGGCACCTTTTACGAAGGCGAACAGTACGCCGCGGTCTTCCTGCGGGGCCAACTGTGAGGGCACTTGCTGCATTAACCAGGCGCTGCCGCCAACGCAGGCGAGGATCACCAGTGGCGCCAACCATTTAAAACGGATCGCCTGAGTCACGCCAACACGGTAAACCTTTTCCATGCGGGCAAAACCACTGTCGACGAAACGGTTGAAACGGTTCGGTTTAACATTGGCTTTAAGCAGTTTGCTACTCAATACTGGCGTCAGCGTCAGGGCGATAAGTGAAGAAAACAGCACGGATACTGCCAGCATTACGGAGAACTCGGTAAAGAGTAAACCGACCATGCCCTCCATAAAGGAAATCGGCAGGAACACCATGACTAACACGGCGGTGGTGGCCACAACCGCAAAGCCTACTTCCCGCGTGCCTTTGTAAGCGGCGAGTAGTGGCTCTTCGCCGCGCTCAATATGGTGGAAGATGTTCTCTACCACGACGATGGCATCGTCGACGACAAGACCGATGGCGAGAATTAATGCCATCAGCGTCAAGAGGTTAATCGAGTAGCCAAACATATTGGCGGCAATAAAGGCCGAGATCAGCGACACGGGTACTGTCACCGCTGGGATAAGGGTCGCTCTGGCTTGGCCGATAAAGATATACAGCACTAATACTACGAGGGCGCCAGTGACATAGAGGGTGTTGTATACCTCGTTAATTGAGCGGTCGATAAAGACGGTCGAGTCAAAGTCCACCACTAGGCTTGTGCCTTCGGGGAGAAAGTCTTGAATTCTATCGACTTCTTTATGGACTTCCTGCGCCACAATCAAAGGGTTCGCATCGGACTGAGTGATGACGCCTAAGCTTAAGTTAACGATACCATCGCTCTTAAAGGTGGAGTTTTCGTTCTGGGCGCCAACGGCCACATCCGCCACATCCTTAAGATAAATAGGCGTGCCATCGCTGGCGGTGCGTACCACTAAATAGTCAAAATCCTTCGGGGTGTAATAGAGTCTCTTGGTGCGCACCGACATCACAGTGGTATCGTTACGTACTTGACCGCCCGGGGTTTCGACGTTTTCTTTACGCAGTGCGTTAATAATGTCGGTGACTGTGACATTGCGTCCCGCCATTTGCTCGGGTCTGAGCTTGACGTACATCACCTTGTACAGACCGCCCGAGATGCTGATGGAACTCACGCCGCTGATGAGGCTAAATCTGTCTTCTAATACGCGCTGGGCGTAATCGGTCAGCTGAGTTCTGTCCATCACGCTGGAGCTTAAGTTGACATAGACGGACGGCTCGCCTGAGCCATTGTCCTTAGAGACCACAGGATCGTTGGCATCTTCGGGCAGACGGCGCTGGGCGCGGGCCACGGCGTCACGCACATCACTCACGCCTTCGGTTAAGTTCCAACCGAGGAGGAATTTCACTGTGATCCGCGAGCTGCCGTTACGGGTGGTTGAGGTGATTTCATCTATGCCGCTGATCCCCGTGAGTTCATCTTCAAGGGTCTTAGTGATCTGGCTCTCCATAATCGCGGCCGAGGCACCTGAGTAGCTGGTACTGACGGTCACTACTGGGCTTTCGACATCGGGCATTTCCCGTACCGACAGTTTAGTGAAGGATACTAAACCAAAGACGCACAGCAATAAGCTTAATACGATCGCGACGACGGGGCGCTTAACGGATACATCGGACAGCCACATTATTTCGTCTCCGCGGTGTTGACGTCAGACTTGGCCGCTGGACGGTTAGCATCGTTTTTGGCTTCGAGCACCACTTCATTGATCTTTAAGCCATCGCGCATGTTCACTAGCCCTTGCACCACCACTTTGTCGCCAATCTTGAGGCCCGAATCAATAAGCACTTGGTCACCCACGCGGGCACCTAAAATTACTTCGGTGCGATGGGCGATATGGTCCTCACCCACCACATACACATAGCGCTTAGTGCCTGAATATTCTAAGGCTTGCACTGGCACAATCGGGGCGGAAATCGGCGGGAAGGTGAGGGTCGATGACATCATCATGCCCGGCTTTAAACGGTTTTTCGCGTTTTCAAATTGTACGCGGATCTTCAAGTTTAAGGTTTCTTCATTGACGCGGGGATCGATGGCGACTACTTTGCCGATAAAGGTTTCTCCCGGCCAGGCGCGGCTGGTCGCCGAGACGGGCATGCCAATGCTGAGCTGTGACAGAAAATGTTCGGGCACTTGTAGGTCGAGTCGCATGCTGGATAAATCATCCAAGGTCATCAGCTCTGTGCCAATGCTGACCATTTTTCCTTCACTGAAGTTAATCAGGCCGGTTTTGCCAGCAAAGGGAGCGATTAGCGAATGGTAATGTAAATCTGCCTGCGCCGAGGCGAGTCGGGCTCTGGCGATATCGACGCTGGCCTTTTGCGCATCGATTTCGGTTTGGGTGATGGCGTTGCGGCTGATGAGTTTTTCAAATTCCCTGAGTTTACGGGTTTCATCATTTAAAAAGGCATTGGCCTCGGCTACTGCGGCCTGGGCTTTCATATCATCGAGTTCGATAAGCAGTTGGCCTTTTTTGACCGCCTGATTCGATGTCACGGCGATTTGCTTAATTTTGCCTGTGACTTGCGGCGCGATAACCACGGCGCGATCGGCGGCGAGTTTACCTATGAGTGAAATCGATTGTGCCAGTGGATGTTCAACCACTTCTCCTGTGACCACAGGTACAGTGCGCATTAAATGGGGCGCGCTTTCGGGTTTGGCCGCCTGCAGTACATCACTAAAACTCACAGCGGTGGCAACCGCAGCAATTAAGGCAATGGCTATTATGGTTTTTTTCATTGGAATAATTATCTCGCACAAAGACGGTTAAGAGGCGATCGCACTAATGGCGCTATTCTAGTGAATAACCGTCATCAGGTGAGTAAAACTTTGTAAAGTTAAGCGCACGAAAGTGAAAGAAATTGTGTTTTTGTCGAAAAGACGGCCAACAATTTTTTCAGGCTGTGTGGGCGTGGCTAAAATAGCCTAGTTATCGGGCTAAGGATGTGCTTGTGTTCGTATTTTTTCTATCGGATCTGAAGTAGATAGAAGTTGAGGGAATCGGCTTAAAATCGCGGCTAAACGGCCATCTTTCTTCATTGATTCAAGGCCTTTGTTAAACTCTGCCACTAAGGTTATTTGATCGCTAACGGCCAAGGAAACCCCTAAATGAAATACTTCAGTCGCGATAGGCTCGCCAACCTGCTCGAAGGCATCGGTATATTCATCGCCATGTTGTTTGATTAAATACTCAGCAAGGTTGTGACCTATTAAGACTAAGTCGATGCGTTTTAGAAATAATTTCTTAAGATTCATCTCATCTGAATTACCTTCCTCTGTTGTGAGTCCCGCACCAGCTATCTCGGGTGGATTGGCATAGCCGCGACCAATACCTATGGTGAAGGGCTTTAGTTCAGTTAATTGACTAAAACTTAACGGATTATCCTTGCGTTTATAGAACACAATTTGGACTGCTTGGATGGGATCGGAATAGTGTGCCCATTGCTCACGTTCTTTGCGATACCAAAGGCCAATAATGCCATCGGCTTGGCCGGTTTTAACAAGCAATGCTGCCCGCGCGAAGGGATAGAATTTGACACTGGCATTGTAGCCGCGACGTTTAAAGGCTTCTTTGACCACAAGCGCGACGCCGCCTTGGTCGGGTAACTCATTGGTATAAAAGGGAGGGTAGTTAGTCGCGACCAGTGTTAACTCTCGTCCCGCCATACACGGCGTAGATAATCCTAAGAGCTGCAATACAAGGCTAATCTTGATTAGCGACTTGAGGTTCATACTTGTCCCTTAAAATAAAGCGTCACTTTGCTGAGTATAGGGGCTGTTTGAACCTTGAGTGGGAATTTTGTGTGGTTGTTATTATGGTGAGAGCTATGACAATTGAAGTGGCGATGACTATGACAATAACTATGGCAATAGCTATGGTGATCACTATCTATAACTACAGCGAGAAATGGATATTTAGTCGAATCATCGCCTCGAAAAAATAGGGCTTATGGGGAAATGCCATAAGCCCTTAATCCTTTAATTTTCTTCTAATGGCTTAAAGTTGTACTTGCTCACCCTGAAAGAGGCCGCGGGTAAGTTTATCTTTGTCTATCAGCAATAGCTCGCCAGATTGACCATTCTTAATACTGCTATCTATCGCAATGATTTTATTATGGTAAAGCCCAAGAACCCGATCTTGCGAGGTATGGCCGACTATGATGTGGTCAACCTTAAAGTAGCTAAGGATCTGGTCAATTTCTTGCTCGCTAAGCGCGTCTTTAAAGTAGCCTCGGTACCAAGTCGGGCCGTTGGTGAAAAACAGAAAATTCAGCAGATCGTTTTGTTTTAGCTCTTCTTTTTTATCGTCTAAATGTTGGCGAAATAACTGGTTGGCATCGCTGATATTGAGTTTACGCTCGACCCACTCAGGGCTTATTCCACCGTGCATAAATAGCAGATTGTTGATCTTCACCAGCGTGTTTTTACTACGAAGCCAACGGCCAATTTCGGTGTCTTTATTGTAGAGTGCATCATAGCTGCGATTAAGCAATTCGGCTGAGGTTTTGTAACGCTCATTGATATAGCGTAAGTCGCCGCGAAACACCATTTGCTCGTGGTTGCCCATAAGTAAATGTAAACGGCCACCCGCGGCTTGCGCCTCCTTATCTAACTCATATAAAAACCACAGGACTTCGTTGACTTGATGACCGCGGTCGAACATATCGCCTGTCATCACCATATGGCCATCACCAAAGGCCCAATGATTATTTTCATCAATAATCTTGTGGGCTTTAAGTAAATTAATCATCACGTCAAATTGGCCATGCACATCGCTTAAGGCCACAATTTTACCCGCATGGGTGTAAGTATCGGCTTCAATCTGAGGGGCTGCGTTATGGCGTAAAGGTTGTGGCAAGTTGCCGCAATCGTTTGGGCGAGCCAATTGATTGTTTGCGATAGGAGTTTGTTTTAACTCACTCTGGCAGATCCAGTAAGCAGTGTTTTCTTTTCCTTGGTCGAGAAACACATAGGGGCCATCGGTGACTGGGGAGCTTGGCTCTGCACTATTACTGGCAACGGAAAATAAACTGAGTAGTGAGAATAAAACTCCCTGAGCGGCGATATTGCTGCGCTTTTTAGGTGACACGGACGAACACACATCCCGCGATGGGCTGTTGGCATGGGGTAGACCTGATTCGGAGAGTATGCGCATTCGATGTTCCTTATTATTGTTTTACGTCACCTATTTAGGGCTGGTTAGCATAATGTTAATAATTGAATGCGGCAAGAGTCATCAAGAGGGGAGCTGTTCATGAGCAAGCGATTGAAAGTCATGCTTATCTCATACAAAACTTGAGAGTTTATCTTGAATGCTGTGTTTAAAATGAGAGTGAATTTATTTTTATCAAACCATTAAAATAAGTATTCTATTTAAATTTATATCGTTATTTTAATCGGACTATATACGGTTATTTTTTAAGTCTGCTCAATATCGAGTTATTTCACTTGGTTGATTAAGTGACAATGTTTGATTAACGCTGATATGTGGATATTTGTGTTGAGGCTTAAATATTTTTGTTTATTTATTGCCAAATAAGTGTTGATAGTGGTAAAAGTCACGAGTGTCACCTAATGATATGATTTTACTGTGCTTCATTCGGTAATTTTTGCTTTTCTATTTTAAATCGTGCGATTTAAATTATTAAATCCTAGGTGAAAGTGTTTTTATTTTTATCTAAATAACAGATATGCATACCGTATGATTCCGTTTTTATTTAAATGCCAGCCACATAATCGGTTGGTATTCTCTATTGCTCGTGCTTCTTCACTGATATCCCTTAACTCTCGACCACAAAACGTTCGCCATACGTTAACGTCCGTCATTTCCCTTATTCTGTCGAGTGTAATTGTGAGTGCGGCCAGCTTATTTATGGCGCCGACTCACGCCGATGATACTGAGCTTTATGTTTTCGAGGCATCGGCCCGTAATGGCTCGCGTCCTCAGGTACTGATTATTTTCGATAACTCGGGCAGCATGAGCAGTCTCGCCTATGATGTCGAGGCGCCCTACGAGAATAAGCGCGCAGTAAATTATGCCCAATCGGGTAATTTATTCTATAGCCGAGGCTCATCGGAAAACGCGGCAGCGCCCAACCCTAATTCACGGAGGGAAAAACGTAAGTTCAAAGGGGCGCTCAATGGCTGCGAAAGTTCATGGGAATATCTCAATCGTTACGGCACCTTTACGGGGTTTTTTAGGGAGTATGGTTTTTCGGGAAGCTCGGGGTCTTGGAGAGAGTTTTCAGAGCTTAACGGCAGTTCCATTTCCGCTGTCGATTGTTTTGAGGATATTCAGGAAAACAAGTTCGGTAACGCGGTAGGCGAAGCTGAAGGTTTACCCGTGGATAGCCTAGGGACGGCAAGCAAACCGGTTCGTTACACAAAGGCCAGTACTAGCTCGTCAGACAGCGCAAAGTCTGCGGCTAAGGCCAAGGCCGAAAAAACCGCGTTTGGTACTGGTAAAGTGGTTACCGTCTATACCGAAGATTACTTAAACTGGCTGCATGGCCCGAAAACTAAGGTCAATAAAACACGACTGGCCTTGGCTAAAGATGCGATTGAAAGTGTGATTCTAACCACGCCGGGTGTGGATTTTGGCCTAGCGATTTTTAATATGAATGGCCCCTATGATGGCCAGCGTGATGGTGGACGGATTATCTCTGGGATTAAGCCCATGTCCGCTGCAGCTAAAATTGATTTGCTCAAAGGGATCAATGATATTAACTACGCTCAAAATACCCCCTTATGCGAAACCCTCTATGAGGCGTACCGCTATTTTGGCGGGCAGAGTCAGTATTTTGGTGACGACGATAGCGATTACCATTATTACGATCAGTGGGGGCGCTATCAAGGGACTTACCAAGCGAAAAGAAACCCTTTTACTGATCCCGAAGCATTAGTCGTGGGGACCAATAACTATAACTCGCCTTTCAAACGTTGCCAAAACGAAGCCTATATCATCTATATCACCGACGGTGAACCCACCTTGGATAACGCGGCCGATGGTTTGGTTGAACAGTTAACTAAAGGTGTGGGAAAACATACCTCAAGTCCTGTCAGTTACCTTAGTGCGCTTTCGGGCTGGATGAGAAATGAAGACGTCAATCCTAATTCTGCGGGTAAACAAACCGTTAGAACCTTTACCATCGGCTTTAGTGAAGGTGCCGCCAGTGCCGAACATTTACTGAAGCAGACCGCCGAAAATGGCGGAGGTAAGTATTTCGATGCGACCGATGCCAGTAAATTACGCTCTTCATTACAAACGGCCCTGAACAATATCCTCGAAAAAAATGCCAGCTTTACCTCTCCCTCGGTGGCAAGTAATAACTTTAACCGAACACAAACCTTTGATTCCGCTTATTACTCTATGTTTTTGCCGAACAAAGGGCCGAGATGGTTAGGCAATATCAAGAAATTTAAGGTGACCAGTAGTGGTGATGTTGTCGATAGCAAAGGCAACAATGCGATAGGTGAAGATGGCAACATCAAAGCCGAGGCCTGCTCCTATTGGACCTCGGCCGAAGAGTGTGGTGCGAGTGGCGATGGTAACGATGTGAAGCGGGGTGGAGTGCTAGGTGCAATGCAGCAGGCGAGTAGTCGCACCTTGTACAGTAATTTAGGCACGGGATTAAGCCCATTTACCCTGTCGAATGCCTCTCGCAAAGCGGGGGGCGATGCCCGTTTGGCCTTGTATATGGGGGTCGATGAAACTGAGCTTAGCGAGCATTTTGATTGGGCCAAGGGCATCGATGTCGATAATGACAAGAATCAGGACCTCAGTGCCGCGAGTGGCGCAACCCCCAATTGGCGCGCCGATATTATGGGGGATGCTTTACATTCCAAACCCTTAGCACTCAATTTTGGCTCTGAAGACCAGCCCGATATTCGGATTATCGTGGGGACTAACCATGGGTTCCTGCATATGTTCAAGGATGAAGGCGATAGCGTGTCTGAGACTTGGGGTTTTATCCCCTATGAGTTGCTGCCGAATTTTCGCGATCTGAAGGCGAACGCGCCAACGGGCGTGCACTCGGTATACGGCATCGATGGCTCGCCAGTCGCTTACACCAAAATGCAGGGCAAACGTATTGAAAAAGCGTGGGTGTTTGTGGGGATGCGCCGTGGGGGAAATGCTTATTATGCCCTCGATATCACCTCCCCCGATAATCCTACTTTTATGTGGAGGATTGATGCTAGTTCTCCGGGAATGGGCGAATTAGGTCAATCCTGGTCGACGCCTGTCGTCACCACGATTCCGAGTGCCACAGGCGATAAACCTGTGCTGATCTTCGGTGCGGGATATACCCCCGCGACCAAGGATGGCGCCGAGATTGGCAGTGACGATAGCCAAGGTCGAGGCGTGTTTATTGTCGACGCCGAAACGGGGGCATTAATTCATCAATTTGGTGGCAATGGCGCCAACACCCTATTGCCGGGGATTGCCAACAGTATTCCGAGCAGCGTTGCCGTGTTAGATGGTAATGGCGATGGCCGAACGGATAGGATCTATGCCACAGACACACAAGGGAATGTGTGGCGAATGGACATGCCTTCGGCAAATACTTCGACTTGGTCGGGATTTAAATTTGCCGCATTAGGGGACAGGAGTTCGGTGGCTGGGGATCGGCGATTTTTCTCGGGGCCGGCGGTTGCGCAGACCATGGTCACCAATACCTTCGAGTTGACTCAGGTGGTGAATGGGAAATCGACCAAGACAGTGACTAAGCAGAATATTCCCTACGATGCCGTAGTTGTAGGCAGCGGTCACAGGGCGAAGCCTAGCGATGCGTCCCGTTCGGATATGTTTTTTGCCTTGCAAGATAGGAACATAGTGACTCAATCATTCCAAGGTAAACCTAATCAAAAGCCAGTGCCGAGCGCCTTAACCTTAAGTGACTTATACGATGTAACTACGGCGGCGCCAAATGATAAAGCCAGCGAAATCGCTTTTGGTCAAAAGCGGGGCTGGTACTATAACTTCTCCCGCAAAGGTGAAAAGAGTCTATCTTCTGCGACCATAGTTCAGGGCGAGGTGTATTTCACTAGTTTTGTGCCAGGCAGTGATGCTTCGGTGAACCAATGTTTGAGTTCGGGTAAGGGCTACCTCTATAAAAAGAACTTACACAAGGGCACAAATGGCTATAGAACCGATTTCTTGTATGCCGGTGAACTGGTTTTGGATACGCCGCAATTGGTTATCCCCCCGGCTGCGCAGCCCGATGCCCCCAATGCTAAGGCTCCCACTCCAGATATGTTTTTGATTGGGATTGGTAAGGCGGTGCCCGAGGAGGCGACTTGTGAGAGTGGTAATCCTAAGTGTATCGGCAGTGGTCCCAAGGCAAACAAGATTTACTACTACGTAGATCAATGACGCAAAGCCTTAATAAATCAATATGAGTGATAGCTTGATGATGAAATATGGTGCCGTTTGTCTGTTGCTGTTATGGGGGCTTCAATGGCCTGCGATGGCGACAGAAAAAGAGAAGCGACAGGATTACAAATGCTATTTAGAAACGAATCAAGGAGTTAAATTGATGCGTTTCTCCTGGTTTGAATCTAAAGTCGAGCAGTATCAGCTGTCTTTACCCGGAACAAAATTACCCCGTTTACCGCAGGATAAGCCGATAGCGCTCTATGTTAAGACGGTGCTGGAATGCGTGAAAAAGACGGAGAGTTTTACCCTCGAAGAGGCCAAGCAAGCCGAGTTTGCTCCTGAAAACCAAGGTTAACCGATTTTATAAGCATTTAAAAAGACTTAGAAAATCGCTTTGTACTCAGGGCTAATATATTACGCCTTAGGTAGTAAACTTCCTAAGGCGTATGCTTTTAATTACCAACTTGATAAGAACGCTGCCGATTAGGATAGCTGCTCTTTCAGATATTCAAGCCACTTCGAAGGTTGACCGTAAAAGCGGCTGTGATTGATAAGCTTTAAGTGGCCTTCATCGGTCTCTAGCGCCACGGAGGGAAACCCTTGGGCGCCGAGCTGATTCATTAATGCCCGCGAAGCGACGATATGTTGATAAAGGGCTTCTTCATTTTCGGCGTATTCCCGGGCGAAGGCGGCGCCATCTATCCCCAATTTTTCCGCTAAAAGATGCAGGTTGTTTTCATCGCTCGCGCACTTGCCATCGCGATAATGGGCGAGCTGCACCGCATGTAAGTAGGCTAAATCATCGCCTCCTAAGGCGGCCACAGCGAGTAGCGCCCTGATGGGCGGCGCCGAATCCAATAGGATACTGGTGTCACGCAATAGGCCTTCATAGTAGCTCTTACCAAAGGCTTGTCCGGTTAGCGCGGCAATACGCTGATCATGGGGCATTACATAGTCGCGCCATTGATTATCAATCTGTTTGCGTCTTGGGCCTGTGAGCATGCCGCCTGCGTGGAGTTTAATGGTAAATCCGGCAGCGGCTGCGGCATCAAACAACGGTGCGGCCGCATAACACCAACCGCACAGAGGGTCGATAATGGCATGTAAAACGGCTGGTGGATTTTCAGTGGTATTCATGGGAACTTCCTATAAAACGGGCTTAACTGAACTGAGCTTTGGCTTTTGCTTGAGTGCTAACCGAGGCTTACATCAGAATGAATGGGGCAGGGAATACCGTGCCCCGATGCGCTTACATGGGCCAGCGCATTTCACCCATAATCACTTTGGCGCTGATCTCAAGGCCCACATCGCTGGGGATTTGTGGGTAGAGTGCGAGCATCTTGGCGATTAAGTCCGCAGAATTTTTTGCTGTTTTAGCCGCATTTTCAAAGGCATGAATATAGTCGCGGGTAAAGCTAATCGCGCGCTGATCAAATCTCGCTTTGCCAAGATAATGGCCAGGGATCACTGTTTCGGGGGAGAGGGCGCTCATTTTATCTAAATGGGCTAACCAAGCCTGGCGAGACTCGATACTTTGGGTATCAGCTATCCAAACATGGGTATTATCAAATACTTCAACTCCGCCAGTGATGGTCTTAGCCGAAGGTACCCACAGGAAAGTATGCTTAGGATGAGCATCCTCTAGACCTTCAATCAGCACTTGTTCGCCGTCGATACTAAAGCTATTGGTTGTCACCACCTTTGGCAACACTAATTGGCTCGGCGCATTGTCCTTTAAAATCGGTCCCCAGTAGGCGAGTTTGCCCTCCATCGAGGCTTTAATATCATCGACCGTGGTTTGGGTGGCGACGATTTCTACCTCGGGAAAGTTTTGCTTAATCACATCCAACCCAAAGTAAAAGTCAGGATCGCTGTGGCTGATATAAACCAAGGTGAGTTTTTTACCGCTGGCCTTAATGGTATTCACTAAGGTCTGGGCATCATTTTTTTGGAACTGAGCATCGACCAACATCATTTCATGCTCGCCACTGATAAAGCTGGAGGACACGGCAAAGATGCTGTTTTCACCCGGATTAAAATGGCTCACTTGCAAAGGTGCGGCCTGCGCCGTAGCCATTCCTGCCACCAACATTGCAGCGGCGAATTGGGGTTTGAAGCTGGCTAAGCTGAGGTTATTCAATAGTGTCATTTCAGTTCTCACTTATTCATTCAAATAGGCATTCGGTGATTTGCACTGCTGCAAAAGTGAGCTTAGTTTAGGTTGCAAAAAACGTTAGATAAACACGGAAAATTGCGCTTGTTTGTTGCATAATTCGGATGAATTGGTGTTGAAAGCCGAGAATCTAGTGCAAGCTAATCCACAAGGGAGAATAACCATGGATAGACTCGAAGCGGCAAAGGTGTTTGTGACTATTGTCGAACGGGGGAGCATGATTGGCGCCGCCGAGGCGTTAGATATGTCGCGCTCCATGGTGACCCGTTACTTGGCCGAGATGGAAGAATGGTCGGGCGCCCGTTTATTGCACCGTTCGACAAGACGTTTGAGCCTGACCGATGCGGGTGAACAGGTGCTCGATTATTGTCAGCGTTTGCTTGAGTTGGCGCAGGAAGTCCCTGCGGTAAGTCATGCTCAGAGTGCCCAGCCCCGAGGGCTACTGCGGATCAGCTGCTCGCAATTTATGGCGCATTTACTCCTCCCCAGCGTCGTGCGCCCTTATTTAGCACAATACCCGCAGGCGAGTGTGAACTTTCATGTGACGAGTCAAACCGTTGATTTAGTGGCTGAACGAATCGATCTTGCCATTCGTATCACCAACGAACTCGACCCTACGCTTATCGCCAGACGTTTAGGCGAGTGTGAGTCTGTGGTGTGCGCGGCACCGAGTTATCTTGCCAGCCATTCGGCCATCACGCATCCCGAGGATTTAACTCGGCATAACTGCCTAACCTATTCCTACTTTGGCGATGTGATGTGGCGATTCACTCAAACGCCTATCGCCGTGAAGGCAACGCCAACGCAGGAAGTCGGGCAGATATTCAATATTCCGGTGAAGGGCAACCTAAGTGCCAATGACTCTATGGTGGTGTTAAACGCCACTTTGGCGGGGGAGGGAATTGCCATGCAGCCCCTGTGGGCGGCTAAACCGCACCTCGATTCGGGGGCATTAGTGCCATTGCTGCGGGAATTCAAACCTCAATCCCTAGGCGTGTACGGGGTTTATCAATCCCGCAAACATATGCAGCCCGCATTAAGGGTGATGATGGATATGCTAGTGCAGCATTTTAATGGGGCAATTTAAGGGCGTGATCTTGAATGCGCGACTTGCACTTGCGCTTGCATCTCTATGAGATAGCGGCGACTGGGTTGCGTTGTTCGTTCGACTCTGTCACTCGGTTAACGTCACTTCGGAATCGTTATTCAACCCAGCTCCTTCCTTCGATTTATATTTTGCGCCAGACGCTTAAACCCCATTGCGGCTATTTTCTGTTCAGCTATATTGTTTGGGATATTTTTGTTTTAAATGTGCAACTTAGGTCCCATCCTCCCTTGCTGAGCAGACGATATGAGCGAAGATATTAAAGATCACAAAGAAATTACCCGCGCGAATATTCGCGTTAATGCCCAGCTCGATGTGCCCTTTTTGGCGATGAACACCCTAGCGGCCATCATCGCCAGCTACGGACTCTTGGCTAACAGCGCAGCGGTGGTCATTGGCGCCATGATTGTCGCTATGCTGTTTTCCCCCATTTTAGGCTTGGCATTAGGACTGGTCGAAGGGGAAAAGCTGCTAGTTCGCCATGCCATTAAAAGTTTAATCGTGGGGAGTATTCTGGTTTATTTCACCGCCTTTTTAATTGGCTTTCTGCATTCCGATATTCCTATCACGCCGGAGATCATGGCGAGAACGGCGCCAAACTTTCTCGATTTAATGGTCGCGTTTGCAGGTGGTGCAGCGGGCGCCTATGCGACTATTTCGCCGCGGTTAAGTACTTCCTTTGTGGGGGTTGCGATTGCTACCGCATTAGTGCCGCCCCTGTGTGCCTCGGCGATATTGCTAGGCCATGGTAATTTTGAACTCGCCCGAGGTGCCTTCTTACTGACGTTTACCAACATAGTCGCCATCCAATTTGTGTCCTCGGTTGTGCTGTGGTTGAACGGTTTCCACGGATTTTATTTTTGGCAAAAAAGCTCGCTGTGGGAGTTGTTGAAACGTAACTTCATTACATTGATTCTGCTGGTTATTTTGATTATCGCCCTCAGCGTGAATCTGCATAATGTGGTGGCAAGGCAATTGTATGAGAGCAAAGTGACTCGCATTGTGAGCGAGCAGTTACTCAAGTTCCCCAATATGCGGTTGATTAAAGTCGGGATTGAGGAAGAGGCGAGTCAATGGATAGTGCGGGTCACCGTTGGCGGCATTAAAAAACCAGATGCCAGCTTTGTGCGACTACTGGAGAGTGAGTTGACGCAGACGGGGCAAGTAAAACCGGCGACCGTGCGCGTGCGTTACTTTCAGGTCGATGTGATTGACCGCGATGGTGATGTGAAAGCGATTCAGGAACAGGATTAGTCGGCATAACCTTTTGTGTATCAAAGAAAAGCCCCGCAATTGCGGGGCTTATTTGTACCTGTAAACGCATCGCGCTTACTTAGTCATACGCTTGTATTTTAAGCGGTGTGGCTCAACCACATCGGCACCATAGGTGTTCTTCAACCACGCCGAGTATTCGGTGTAGTTACCTTCGTAGAAGTTCACTTGGCCTTCGTCGCGGTAGTCCAGAATATGGGTCGCGATACGGTCTAAGAACCAACGGTCGTGCGAGATCACCATAGCGCAACCTGGGAATTCGAGAATCGCTTCTTCCAGTGCGCGCAGGGTTTCAACGTCTAAGTCGTTGGTAGGTTCGTCGAGGAGCAGTACGTTACCGCCAGCCTGCAGCAGTTTAGCTAAGTGAACACGGTTGCGCTCACCGCCCGACAGCGTGCCGATAACTTTTTGCTGATCCGCACCACGGAAGTTGAAGCGGCCTACATAGGCGCGGCTTGGGATTTCCATGTTGTTGATACGCATGATGTCTTGACCACCGGAAATTTCTTGCCAAATGGTGTTCTTGTCATTCATCGAGTCACGGAACTGTTCAACCGACGCCAGTTGCACGGTTTCACCCAGCTCGATGGTGCCGCTATCAGGCTGCTCGCTGCCAGACAGCATGCGGAACAGGGTCGATTTACCTGCACCGTTGGCACCGATAATACCGACGATCGCGCCCTTAGGAATGGAGAACGACAGGTTATCGATCAGAACGCGGTCACCGTAGGATTTGGTTAAGTTGTTAACCTCAATCACTTTGTCACCTAAACGCGGTCCGGGCGGAATAAACAGCTCGTTGGTTTCGTTACGTTTTTGGTAATCAGTGGTGTTCAGCTCTTCGAAGCGCGCCATACGGGCTTTGCCCTTAGACTGACGGCCTTTCGCGCCTTGGCGAACCCATTCTAATTCTTTCGCAATGGTCTTTTGACGCGCGCTTTCTGCGGCAGATTCCTGCTTCAAGCGAGCATCTTTTTGCTCAAGCCATGAAGAGTAGTTGCCTTCCCATGGGATACCCTCACCACGGTCAAGTTCTAAAATCCAGCCTGCAGCATTGTCGAGGAAGTAACGGTCGTGGGTAATCGCCACAACAGTGCCCGAGTATTCCTGCAGGAAGTGCTCGAGCCAAGCGACTGATTCGGCGTCCAAGTGGTTGGTGGGTTCGTCGAGTAGCAGCATCTCTGGTTTTTCCAGCAGCAGACGACAAATCGCCACACGGCGACGCTCACCACCCGATAATACTTCAATCTTCTCATCCCAATCAGGTAGACGCAGGGCATTCGCCGCACGCTCGAGGATGTTGTCCAGATTGTGGGCGTCCTGCGCCTGAATGATAGCTTCGAGTTCACCTTGCTCTTTGGCTAGTGCGTCGAAGTCCGCATCGGGATCGGCGTAAGCCGCATAGACTTCGTCTAAGCGTTTGAGGGCATTTTTGGCTTCAGAAACCGCTTCTTCAATCGCTTCACGCACGGTTTGCGTCGGATCGAGTTTCGGTTCTTGCGGCAGATAACCAATCTTCAGCCCTGGCATTGGGCGCGCTTCACCCTCAATCTCGGTATCGATACCGGCCATGATGCGCAGTAGGGTGGATTTACCTGAACCGTTAAGACCTAACACACCGATCTTAGCGCCGGGGAAAAAGCTTAAGGAAATGTCTTTAAGGATCTGCTTCTTAGGAGGAACAACCTTGCCCACCCGCAGCATGCTGTAAACAAACTGAGCCATTTTTCTGCATCTATAAGTGACTAATGATGCGGCTAATTCTACTCGATTGCGCGCCGAACTCAACTCGGCATTGAGGCGAGTTCAAGGTAAAACTGTAGGATTTTCATGTTTCAGAGACTGGGATTGTCGGCTCGTTACGAGTAGAATACCGCGCAACCCTACCTACAAGAATTGGCAGCTGGAGTAAGCAATGCTGAAAAAAGATATGAATATCGCAGATTATGATCCGGAACTGTTCAACGCAATTCAGAACGAAACTCTGCGTCAAGAAGAGCATATTGAGCTGATTGCTTCTGAAAACTACACCAGTCCACGCGTGATGCAAGCGCAAGGTTCACAATTAACCAACAAGTACGCCGAAGGTTATCCTGGCAAGCGTTACTACGGTGGTTGTGAGTATGTGGACGTAGTTGAAACCTTAGCGATTGAGCGTGCAAAACAATTGTTTGGTGCGACTTACGCAAACGTGCAACCTCACTCAGGTTCTCAAGCAAACAGCGCCGTTTACATGGCATTGTTAAAACCAGGCGATACCGTTTTAGGTATGAACCTCGCTCACGGTGGTCACTTGACCCACGGTTCGCCAGTAAACTTCTCCGGTAGACTGTACAACATCATTCCTTACGGCATCGATGAATCAGGCAAAATCGACTATGACGAAATGGAACGTCTGGCGGTTGAACATAAGCCTAAGATGATGATCGGTGGTTTCTCTGCTTACTCAGGCATCGTTGACTGGGCAAGAATGCGCGAAATTGCAGACAAAATCGGTGCTTACCTGTTTGTCGACATGGCGCACGTTGCGGGTCTTATCGCCGCTGGTGTGTATCCAAACCCAGTGCCACACGCGCACGTTGTGACCTCAACCACTCACAAGACCTTAGCCGGTCCTCGTGGCGGTATCATTCTGTCTGCTGCCGATGATGAAGAGTTATACAAGAAGCTGAACTCTGCGGTATTCCCAGGCGGTCAAGGCGGTCCTTTGATGCACGTTATCGCAGGTAAAGCGGTAGCCTTCAAAGAAGCTTTAGAGCCAGAGTTCAAAGCTTACCAACAACAAGTGGTTAAGAATGCTAAAGCCATGGTTGAAGTGTTCTTAGAGCGCGGTTACAAGATCGTTTCTGGCGGTACTGACAACCACTTAATGCTGGTGGACTTAATCGGTCGCGACCTGACTGGTAAAGAAGCCGATGCCGCTTTAGGTAGCGCCAACATCACAGTAAACAAAAACTCTGTGCCAAATGACCCACGTTCTCCATTCGTGACCTCTGGTGTACGTATCGGTACGCCTGCGATCACTCGCCGTGGCTTTAAAGAAGCTGAAGCGAAAGAGTTAACCGGTTGGATCTGTGACATCCTCGACGATGCCCACAACCCAGCGGTCATCGAGCGCGTTAAAGGCCAAGTATTGGCACTGTGCGCCCGTTTCCCTGTTTACGGTTAATTCGTTAATTTATCTGAATATGACGGCTGAGTTCACAACTGCTTAGGGTGTTACTCTCAGGTGGTTAACCTCAGCCGATAAATAGGATAAAATCCCATGGCCGCATTAAGCGGCCATTTTTATTGCTAAAATCTTAGACTTAAACCCGCTCGGTTTAAGCGAGAAACAGCGAAAGCCATAGGCTTTATTCCATTCACGGCAGGAGGCTCAATGCATTGTCCATTTTGCAGCGCGACAGATACTAAAGTGATCGATTCCCGATTAGTGGCGGAAGGCCATCAAGTGCGTCGTCGCCGAGAATGCACCGAATGCCACGAAAGATTTACTACCTTCGAAGGGGCAGAATTAGTCATGCCACGGGTGATTAAACGCGATGGTACGCGCCAACCCTTCGATGAAGAAAAGCTGCAAGCAGGTATGTTACGCGCGGTCGAAAAGCGCCCCGTGTCTATGGATGAAATCGAGCAGGCCTTAAGTAAAATCAAGTCAACGCTGCGGGCTACTGGTGAGCGCGAAGTGCCATCCGAGATGATAGGTAACTTGATGATGGAACAGTTAATGAGCCTAGATAAGGTTGCCTATATTCGTTTTGCCTCGGTTTATCGCGCCTTTGAAGACGTCTCCGAATTTGGTGAGGCGATTGCGAAACTGCAAAAGTAACGTGGGTTATCTTAGGTTAGTGCTTAGGTTAGCGCCTTGTTCGGGCACGCTTCCTCAAGATTTCATAGGGTTTATATGAATTGGTCAGAACTCGATAACCAGATGATGAGCCGAGCCATACAACTGGCTCGCAAAGGTTTTTATACCACTCGCCCCAATCCCAGTGTGGGCTGCGTTATCGTAAAAGATAATCAGATTGTCGGTGAAGGTTATCATCAAAAAGCCGGCGAGCCCCACGCCGAGGTGCATGCACTGCGCATGGCTGGCGAGCTTGCCCGTGGCGCGACCGCCTATGTCACCTTAGAACCTTGCAGCCATTATGGCCGCACACCGCCGTGTGCCTTGGCGCTGATCAATATTGGTGTAAAACGTGTAGTGGTCGCGGTTGAAGATCCCAATCCGCAGGTCGGTGGTCGCGGTATTCAAATGCTGCGCGATGCGGGCATTGAAGTGGATGTCGGCTTACATCGCGACGAAGCTTATGCTTTAAATCTTGGTTTTATGAAGCGCATGGAATCGGGCTTACCTTGGGTGACGGTAAAGCTTGCCGCGAGTCTCGATGGTAAAACCGCATTATCCAACGGTGTCTCTAAGTGGATTACAGGCCCCGAAGCTCGCCGCGATGTGCAGCGCTTACGTTTGCGCGCCTGTGCACTGGTCACTGGGATTGAAACCGTACTGGCCGATGCCCCTTCGCTTAATGTGCGCTACTCAGAGCTTGGCAGTCTTAACTTGCAATTGAGTGAAGCGCAAATTTTACAACCGCTGCGGGTGATTTTAGATAGTCGTTGCCGCATGCCGATTACGGCAGCCTTGCTTGCGATTGAATCGCCGATTTTATTAGTCTCAACAGAGCCTTACTCGCCAGCCTTTATGGCGCAGTTGCCTGCCCATGTGACTTGTCTTCAATTACCGGCGATTGATGGTCGAATCTCGCTGCCTGCACTCTTAAGCTATTTAGGCAAAAGCTGTAATCAGGTGCTTATCGAAGCGGGCGCGACCTTAGCCGGCGCCTTTATCGGTGACGGATTAGCCGATGAGTTAGTGCTGTATCAAGCGATGAAAATCCTTGGGGCACAAGGACGTAATCTACTCGAATTACCCGATTATCAAATGATGGCCGATATTCCGACCCTCAAACTGGTCGATGAGCGTAAAGTGGGCGCGGATATGCGTTTCACCTTGCGGCTCACGTCCAATCCATCTTTAGCGAATAAGTGAGTTAACCATGTTTACTGGGATTATTGAGGCCGTAGGCACGCTGCGAAAGCTTGAACGTAAAGGCGATGATATTCGTTTGACGGTCGCCAGTGGCAAACTGGATTTAAGCGATGTGCGTTTAGGCGACAGTATCGCCACCAATGGTGTGTGTTTGACTGTGGTTCAGCAATTAGCCGACGGCTATGTGGCGGATGTGTCGGCTGAAACTGTCAGTCTCACAGGCTTTGCTAACTATAAAGTGGGCACTAAGGTTAATCTTGAAAAAGCCGTTACCCCGACAACTCGCCTCGGCGGGCATATGGTCAGCGGCCATGTGGATGGCATTGCCACCGTAGAGCAGCGTTTAGCCCGGGGCCAAGCAATCGAGTTTTGGTTAGCGGCGCCAACTGAGCTGGCGCGCTATATCGCCCATAAAGGTTCTATCACCATCGATGGTGTGAGCCTGACGGTAAATGAAGTCGATGGACACCGTTTTCGTTTAACCATAGTGCCTCATACTGCGGGTGAAACCACACTGGTGGATTTAAAAGCTGGCGATAAGGTGAATATTGAAGTGGATTTAATCGCCCGCTATTTAGAGCGTTTAATGCGCTTTGATACTAAAGAAACCCAAGGCGGTGGGGTGACCATGGAAATGTTAGCCCGTGCTGGCTTTGTGCGTTAGGGCACTGGCACTTAGCTCACTTAGGTATAGAATTTCATAACAACAGTAAAATCATAAAGGTCCTACAATGGCGCTGCACAGTATAGAAGAGATCATCGAGGATATTCGTCAAGGCAAAATGGTTATTTTGATGGATGACGAAGACAGAGAAAACGAAGGCGACCTGATTATGGCGGCCGAGCTGGTGACGCCTGAAGCGATTAACTTTATGGCGAAATACGGCCGTGGACTTATCTGCCAAACGATGACTAAGGCCCGTTGTCAGCAGCTAAACCTGCCCTTGATGGTGACTAATAACAATGCGCAGTTCTCGACTAACTTTACGGTATCGATTGAAGCGGCAGAAGGTGTAACCACCGGGATTTCGGCCCACGATCGCGCTGTAACGGTAAAAGCTGCCGTGGCTAAAGATGCCAAGGCATCGGATTTAGTACAACCTGGTCATATCTTCCCATTAATGGCGCAGGACGGCGGCGTGTTAACCCGCGCAGGTCACACGGAAGCGGGTTGTGATTTAGCCCGTTTAGCAGGACTTGAGCCATCGGGGGTGATTGTTGAGATCCTCAATGAAGACGGCACTATGGCTCGTCGCCCCGATTTAGAGATTTTCTCTGAATTACACGGGATTAAAATCGGCACTATTGCGGCGCTTATCGAATACCGCAACACCAAAGAAACCACTGTCGTGCGCGAAGCCAAATGTAAACTGCCAACCCGCTTTGGCGAGTTCGACATGGTGACCTTTAGGGATACTATCGACAATCAACTGCACTTTGCCTTAGTGAAGGGCGAGGTGAAACCGGATTGTTTAGTGCGCGTACACTTACAAAATACCTTCAACGATTTACTCCACTCAGAGCGCGATCAGCAGCGTAGCTGGCCGCTTGAAAAAGCCATGGAGCGCATTTCTGCCGAAGGTGGAGTGTTGGTGCTACTGGGCAATCAAGAGCATACCTGTGAAATTCTCTCTAAAGTCAAAGCCTTTGAAGCAGAAGATCAAGGTCAAGCGCCAGCCTCTGCAAAATGGCAAGGCACTTCACGCCGCGTGGGTGTAGGTTCGCAAATCCTTGCCAGCCTTGGGGTAACCAAAATGCGTCTCTTGAGTTCGCCTAAGCGTTATCACTCGCTCTCTGGCTTTGGGCTTGAAGTGACTGAATACGTAGCGGAGTAACAGGCCGAGCTTGTTAGACGTTGCACTAAGGTAAAATTAATCATTTGTATAATTTGCATAGGGCTGTGGGCGATTGACTGTGGTATCATGTCGCCACTTTTCGCCCAAGCCGGGTGCTTTAGCTAAATTAGGTAAGAAAATGAACGTAGTTCAAGGTAATATCGAAGCGAAGAATGCCAAAGTTGCGATTGTAATTTCGCGTTTTAACAGCTTTTTAGTTGAGAGCTTGCTTGAAAGTGCACTTGACACGCTGAAACGTTTTGGCCAAGTCAGTGATGAAAACATCACTGTCGTCCGTGTACCTGGTGCGGTTGAGTTACCGCTGGCTGCACGTCGTGTTGCCGCAAGTGGTAAGTTTGACGGTATCATCGCACTTGGTGCTGTGATCCGTGGTGGTACCCCTCATTTTGATTTTGTTGCAGGTGAATGTAACAAAGGTCTAGCTCAAATCGCATTAGAGTTCGATCTGCCCGTTGCCTTCGGTGTATTGACGACAGATACCATTGAACAAGCCATTGAGCGTTCAGGTACTAAAGCAGGTAACAAGGGCGGCGAAGCTGCACTAAGCTTGCTTGAAATGGTCAATGTTCTGCAACAGCTAGAACAACAGTTGTAATAGTAGGAAAAATAATGAAGCCTTCTGAGCGCCGCAAGGCCCGCCGTTTAGCCGTACAAGCCATTTATTCATGGCAACTAAGCGGGAATAATATTGCCGATGTCGAGCACGAGTTTTTAACTGAACAGAGCCTCGACGGTGTTGATGTAGCTTATTTTCGTGAGCTATTTGCAGGCGTAGCAACTAAGAAAACCCAACTGGATGAGTTGTTCATTCCACACTTAGACCGCCCCATTGATGAGGTGTCGCCAGTGGAGAAGGCCATAGTTCGCTTAGCGGCCTATGAGCTGACTTTCCGTAAAGATGTGCCGTTCAAAGTCGCGATTAACGAGGCGATTGAACTGGCTAAAGCTTTCGGTGCGGATGAAAGCCATAAGTTTGTTAATGGATTACTCGACAAACTGGTTGCACGTAAGTAATAAGGACAAACGGTATCTTAGGATACCGTTTTTCATTGCTAACAAAGGTGGCCGATGTGAGTCGCGCCAAACTGTACAGTGAAAGAATTCCAACTTATTGAATGTTATTTCAATCACCGCGGCCCCACGCGCCGTGATGTCAAACTGAGTATTGGCGATGATTGTGCCCTAGTGCAGCCCGCCGAAAACAAGTCGATCGCCATCTCCTGCGATACCTTAGTCGAAAACGTTCACTTCTTCCCCGATATTCCCCCACAAGCCTTAGGTTACAAAGCCTTAGCAGTGAATCTTTCCGATTTAGCGGCCATGGGGGCTGAGCCTGCTTGGATGACGCTTGCGCTTACCTTACCAGAGGTTAACGAAGCCTGGCTGAGTGGTTTTAGTGAGGGACTCTTCGAAGCGGCGGAATACTATGGTATTGCCCTTATTGGCGGCGATACTACCCGCGGCCCTAGAGCCATTAACATTACCGTGCATGGGCAAGTGCCGCAGGGTAAGGCGCTGACTCGCCACGGTGCAAAAGCGGGTGACTGGATTTATGTGACCGGTACACTCGGTGATTCGGCTTTAGGTCTGGATTTGATCCGTGGTGTGCAGCATGCGCGTGCGGAGCATAAAGAGTTCTTAATCAATCGCCATTATCGTCCGACGCCTCGAGTGTTAGCGGGTCAGTCGTTACGGTCTTTGGCATCCAGTGCCATCGACTTATCCGACGGTTTTATCTCCGACATTGGCCATATCCTCAAAGCATCGCAGGTAGGCGCGGTTGTGGATGTGGGCACGATTCCGTTGTCCCGCGCCATGCAAGATACCGTGAGCGAAGAGCATGCCTTAGGTTATGCGCTAACAGGGGGCGAGGATTACGAGCTGCTCTTTACCGTGCCAGAGGCGCAAAAAGGTGCGTTAGAAACGGCGTTGAGCCACGCTGGGACTAAGTTTGTGCGGGTTGGGCAAATTTGCGCGGGCAGTAAACTTAAGTTGCAACTCAATGGTGAGCCCTTTACGCCGCCATATCATGGTTTTGAGCATTTTTAATGAAGTTGTTATCCCAAGATCAGGCGCTGTCGCGCCTGTCTCTTAAAAATCCGATCCATTTTTTAGCTTTAGGCTTTGGCAGCGGTTTAGCGGCTAAGGCCCCCGGCACCTTTGGCACCTTGGCGGCAGTTCCGCTCTATTTGTTATTGGCTCAATTGCCCTTAAGTTGGTATTTAGTTGTGACCTTAGTATGCGTACTCGCGGGGATTTATATCTGCGATAAAGCTGCTAAAGACATGGGCGTACATGACCATGGTGCAATCGTTTGGGATGAAGTGGCGGGTCTATTAATCACTATGGTTGCCGCGCCAGCCGGAGTGCTCTGGTTAGTCGTTGGTTTTGTGCTGTTTCGTCTCTTTGACATCATCAAGCCTTGGCCAATTCGTTGGCTCGATGCCAAGGTCGAAGGCGGCTTTGGCATTATGATAGACGATGTATTAGCAGGCATTTTTGCGCTTATTGGTGTGCAGGCCCTGGCGGCTTTTATCCATTAACGAAAGCGATTGGTGTTAATTAAGCCGCCGTTAGTGAAGACTAAAGGCGGCTTTTGTTTGTATTGATGTTTTAATGCGGATGTCTCGGTTTGACAATAAAGAGATCGGTTCGCAGTTTGTTAATGATATTTCGCGCCGCATTACCTTTGAATGCGCTCAACATGCCTTTGCGTTCGGCGCTGCCCATCACCAGCATATTAACGTTAAGTCTACGTGCTTCCTTGGCAATAGTATCTTCGGGCAAGCCTTCTTCAATGTGTAAGTTGCGTGTGTTGAGATTATGCTGCCGTGCCACTGTGGTGAGTCTTGCCTTATATTTGTCCCGTTCACAGAGTTGCTCTTGTGGCTGTTGATTAAAGCTCATATAGAAGGGATCGGGCAAGTAACTGTTAATTAAGTGCAGATCATTAGATAGCAAGGTTGCAATCCGTTTACTTTCTTCTATCAGCGTTTCATTAAAATCAAGGTGACTGGTATTTTCATTGTCTAGTTCAAGGGCGGTGAGTACGTGACCATTTTCGTGCCAATCTTCAAGATCGACAAACATCACCGGAATATTAGGCAATCTCAGTAATTGCCATTCATCTGCAATTAAAAATTCACTGAAGAAAGGTGGATAGAATTTATGACTGACGATGATGAGGTCGTAATCTAACTGGCTACATTCATTGACGATAGCATTATGAATTGAATGGGAAAGGCATTCCTTTATACGGATTGGATATTGTTTATCGGGATAGGCCAAGATAGGCTTTCGCCTGTCATCAGGCATTATCTTAGACTTATCTCTATGAAATAACAGATTAAGATTAAAATTGTGGGTTCGTTTCACTTTTAGGATAGTTAACGATGCGTGGCATTTCCTGGCCAATACGACGGACTTTTTTAGAACCGCGTTGGGGGGAACTGATTCATCCACCGCCGCGAGAATATGCTGGAAAGGCATGCTAAAACTCCTATTGACCTGAGAGGTAATTAAGTCTAGGAAAATAGGGCTCATACGGTAATATTAATTATCGCTATTAAATTTGCAATCTAGCCGATAATAATCTAACTAAAGTTAATAATTAAATATCATGTAGTTACCTTAATCCACGATAGTGCTTTCGAATATTTTTTTATAATCATGCCTATTTATATAAAAATTTATTCATTCACCCTTCACTAAGGGTGATTGTTATCATCAGAGGGTATTTGGTATCGAGTATTTAGATATTAGGTTGTTTGAATATTCTAACGTATTCTAAAATTTAATATTATTTATGCTTTAGCTTGGATAATTATTCTGCACAATAAAAAATGAAGGCTCTCTCAGAACCTTCATTATGTGTACACCTTCATTTACAGGATTAAGCGAATGACTACTGCAATAACTCCCGTGCATTGGCTAAGGTGTTGGTGGTAATCGTATCGCCACCGAGTAATCTGGCGAGCTCTTGGATGCGTTGTTCCCTATCTAAAGGCGTCATAGTAGTTTCAGTACTTCCCGCCTTGTTGAATTTATTCACAAACATATGTTGATGGCCATTACCGGCAACTTGCGGTAAATGGGTCACACACAGCACTTGGGTCGATTCGCCAAGGCTACGTAGCATACGTCCAACCACGGCTGCGGTGGGGCCCGAGATCCCAACATCCACCTCGTCGAAAATAAGTGTCGGAGTGGCAACCTTTTTCGCGGTAATGACTTGAATACCAAGGCCTATACGTGACAATTCGCCGCCTGAGGCAACCCTAGATATAGGTTGTAATGGCTGACCTGGGTTGGTGGTAACCATAAACTCAATATTATCGCTGCCATTCATCGATATGATTTCTGGGTTGAAATTCACTTCAATGGTGAACTTACCCTTAGGCATATTGAGTTCGTGGATGGATTGAGTCACCAACTTATCCAACTCTTTCGCGTAACGGGCGCGGCTCTGACTCAGCTTTTGCGCGTTAGCGAGGTAGGCCACTTTACTGGCCTCCACTTGGCGTTGGATATCTTCTAGCTTATTTTCATCATCATCGAGTGTGGTGAGTTCTGACTTGAGGGCGAGATGATGCTCGGCTAATTTGTCTGGGCTAACATGGTGCTTACGGGCCAGTTGCATGGCTTTAGAGAGTCTTTCCTCTAAATAGGCAAAATGCGCGGGGTCGAGTTCAAGTTTACTTAGGTAGTGCTGCAATTCGCCTGCGCTCTCTTGTACTTGAATAAGCGCCTCGTTCAGCATAGTGCTGACATTGGTTAATGCGGGATCATAGCTTTGCAAATTCTCTGCAAGGCCAACGGCTTTATTCAGCAGTGACTCGATATTGCTCTCTTCACCATCGGTGAGCAAAAACAGGCTGGCTTGGCAGCTATCAACCAACTCGGTGCCGTTTGCTAGGCGTTTGTGTTCCTGTTCAATCTCTTCAAACTCTCCCACCTTGAGATCAAACTCATCTAACTCTTCAACTTGATATTGCACCAGTTGTTTACGGGCGATACGTTCCTGCTGTGAGGCTTCTAATTGCTTGAGTTCTGCTTCGATTTGTTTACAGCGCTGATAGCTTGCTGCGACAGTGTCTATCAGTAGCCTGTGATTGGCGTAGCTATCGAGTAAGGTGAGCTGATGTTCACTCTTTAACATTGCATGGTGGGCGTGCTGGCCATGGATCCCCACCAGCAATTGGCCCAGTAATTTTAACTGAGTCAAAGGAACGGGATTGCCATTGATATAGGCGCGTGAGCGGCCGTCACTGCCAATGGTTCGACGCAGAATACACTCATCATCGAGTTCGAGATCGTTATCTTCGAGCCAGCGTTTTGCCAGAGGCACATCCTCGAGTGAAAATCGGGCACTGACTTCGGTTTTGCTCGCGCCAGGACGAACACTGCTGGCATCGGCACGGTTGCCTAGGCACAAACCTAGGGCGTCGATGGCGATGGATTTCCCCGCGCCAGTCTCACCAGTAATGCTGGTCATTCCGGGGCGAAAGTCCAATTCAAGGAAACGTACGATAGCGAAATTGTTGATGCTGAGTTGGCAAAGCATAGTGAGTTCCTGTCGAAAAACTTACCAAATCACTGTATTGATAAACAGTATATACTGAATTTATATACAGTAAAGTGGCTTTGGGTGAATATTCGACATGTCGCTATATCATAAAATCTAATTATTTGTTTATGAATAGGTTTTAACTAGTTGTTCCAGAATGGGTAAGCTGAAAAAGGTCACTATGGTACCAAAGAGTATCCCTTGGGCACTGCTGGAGGCTTGAGTGTTATAGCGCTGAGCCAACAGATAGACACTTGCCGCCGTGGGTAAGGCGCTAAGGATGACGCCCATAACGAGATAGTCGCCCGTGACACCCACGCCTTTTAACATGAAGTAAACCAAGGCGGGTTGCAGGATAAGTTTAAACAGGTTGATAAGGCTCAGTTCGATAAAGTTTGTCAGGCTAAAGACCTTGCTATCTTTTTGATAGCGCATAGCTTTCGCCAACACCATGCCGACGGCAAAGAGGGCGCAGGGACTGGACGTATTGCCTATCTGCTGGATCATCATTGCCAAACCGGAGGGGAGAGTTATCCCTAATGCCGAAATGGCCACGCCAATAAAGCAACCTATCACAATTGGGTTTTTCACCACGGCTAACAACATGATCACCGCGGCGTGATGTTGTCGTTGTTTATTGGTGGCGAGTTCTAGCGAGACCAAGGCCACGGCAAACATGAGTACGGATAATAAACTGGCAATCGCAGCGGCAACTAAGGCGCTTTGTTGTTGGGGAAATAAGATGATAAGGAGTGGAATACCAATAAATGCGGTATTACCAAAAGTGGCATTTAAGGCGCGCACGGCGGCAATCGCATGTTGTTTAGGGTTAGCCAGCAGGGATATGCCGATACAAACGAGGTAAATCACCAGCATGGCTGCGCTGTAGCCGGCGATAAACCCCCACTGTAGGATCTCTTCAATGGGCTGCTGCGCCAGTGCTATCAACAGGATGGCAGGAAACGCAATATAGTAAACATATTGATTGAGTACTTGGTCTGTTTCTACTGGAAGAAAGCGCAGTTTTTGCACTAGTGTGCCCAGTAGCATGATCCCGAAGACGGCAAACAGAGGGGTTAAAATGTTCATGACCCTCACTCATCCTTTTGTGTTGCTTATCCCGCGAGATAGCCTTAGTGATGCTTGATTTCATTCAAGCCGCCAAGGTGAGATCGGTTGGGATGTTATTTCAGCGAATTGACGATAATCGGCGCTAGCGCAGTAAATCTGTTAGCAAAATAGCATAGCATTCCCCCTAGAGGCTATTGCGCTATGGTCGTAGAAGTGAATAATTCTACGTTTAAAACACAATGAGTTAGTGCATAGTCTGAATGCAAGCACTCACATAAACAATTGGGATAGAAAATGGCTGATGATATAGGCGCCGAGCTGCAGTTAATTTATCTGTTTGTGCATTTAGTGAATGCGGGGAGTTTTTCCCAAGCGGCTAAAGAGCTCGATATGCCCATCGCCACTGTGAGCCGCAAGCTGGCCAAACTTGAGGAGAAACTCGATAAGCAATTGTTTATGCGTAGCACTCGTAAGCTGCGGTTAACCGAAGAAGGTCTAGCTTTATTTCAACGCTACCAGAGTGTCATTGCCCAATTTGATGAACTCAGTGGTGTTGGCAGTGATAAGCCCGAAGGAACATTGCGAATAGCTGCGCCGATTTCGATTATCTCCATCATCTTTATCCGTGCACTGAACGAATTTGGGCGTTTATATCCCGATATTCGCCTGCATATTTCCCAAAGCAATGAGTTGGTGGATTTGATCGATAAAGGGATCGATGTGGCGATTGTGGGCGGTGCCCAGCCCGATTCCTCTTGGGTGTCGAGCACCTTAGGCGAACTCGATTACCGCCTGTTTGCGACGCCGGAATATTTAGCCTCGGCGCCTAAGTTAACCCATCCCGATGATCTTGAAGCCCATCAGTTAATTAAAGTGTGGCCACTGTTTAACTGGCACTTAAAGCACTCGAATGGCGAGTCGTTTTATTTTAATGGCCCGACAAAACTCACGCTCACGGATCTACACGGGGCGATTCAGGCGACTCTCGATCACGGCGGCATTCTCTATGGCCCAGAATTATTTGTAAAACAGCAGATTAAAGAGGGACAGTTAAAAGTACTCTTGCCCGAATGGATAGGTGAGCAGCGCAGAATATCGATTTTGTATCACCAGCGGAGTCAGCAGCCGCTAAAGGTAAAAGTATTTATAGAGTTTATGCAGTCTAAGGCGCCCGAGCTGTTTTCGATGATTTAAGCTCGTTAGCGTTTGCGGGGTTTTAGCGGATTTTTACTCATGGAGTTTTGGGTCTGTTTCGCCTCTTGTAGGCTAGCGCGGGTGGCGGGCACAATCCCCAGCTCAAGGTAGTAATTGACTAAACGGCGCAGTTCAAACAGAGAACCAATACGGCTTTGCTGGCCTATGGTGAGTTTCCAGGTATCGGTGCGACCTTCGCTATTGGTTAAGATAAATCCTTGGTAAACGAGTTTTTTCATATTGAATGGATGCTCGGCTAAATCCTATCCCTCGCAGTGTTATCCCTTGGCTAATACCAATCACATTAAATATCTAATCAGTTCAGAGCCTCACAGGCGTCTCAATCCAAGGCGCATTGACGAAGAAATGGTTATTCCCTTTTAAGTCAATGTAACACGGGAGTGAGACGCCTGTGAGGCTCCCGAAGGGCGGGGTTGAACGGGCTTTATACTGCGTTTAAGGCTTTCGACAGAGCGCCACTATGCCTTCAAGCCTTCGCCTTGTCTAAAGCCCGTTTAACTCCCGCTGAATAAACAGATATTTAATACGATTGGTATAAGATGCTACCTAATAGTGAACCACTCTTAGGTAGCAGGGCTCACTTACGCGACGCTAATACCGATATTCGAGACACCCGCTTCGATAATCTCTTTGCGTAAACCTTTCACCAATTCTGCGGTGATCTTAGGATTCTCTTCGATAATTTCCAGCAGTGTATTCTGCAGTTCACGCTCTTCTTCCATCACTTCATGGGCGAAGACATAGTCATCTAAGGCATCATCGGTTAAATCCACATCGCTGATGGTCTCAATGTAGTTCGCCACAGTGCTTGAGGATAACTTGCTGATATTGGTGATATCTTCTTCAAGATCGGTTTGAATCGCACCGAGTAACGTAGACAGAGCAACCACGGCATCCATCGCCGGGTATACGCCATAGTTATCAAAATCGGCGGGTTCCGGGGTGTTATCTTCTAAGCGCTGCAAATGCACATCAATGTTGAATTTCAGCTTATTGTCGTACTGGGATTGCCAAAGAAGATCGAGCACAGTGCTTAATACCGCAGGATCGCCAAACTCGCAAACCTCTGAAAACAATTGATAGTTAGGTAACATTCGTTGGCAAAGGGCAATGGCAAAGAGTTTTTTCTGTGGTAGTTCTAGCGCCTTTAAACGCTTAAAGAAGCCCGTTTTTTTGGTCATCTGTTATTTCCGCTGATAGCTGTGATAGCACTTGTTTTGCCGCCGATTCTACCTTAGTTAGCTCATCAAGTAACTCTAGTATTTCCGGTTCGAGATCTTCGACACGAGCATCTCGTTTCAATGCCGATTCAATCTCTTGGCATAATCGCTGTGTGGTCGGTACTCCGCAATAGCAACTGGCTCCATGGAGTTTGTGGATAGTGGTGAGCATAGTCGCTTGATCGTTCTGACTCAGCGCCGTCTCAATTGCCGAGACCGTTTGTGGCAAGGAATCCAATAACATGCGCAACATATCTAAGGCTAAATCCGACTTATGGTTGGCTTGGGTTAAGCAAAGATCCCAGTTGAGGGTGTGTAAATCGAAGTGGGTGAACTTGGGCCGAGTGATCCAGCGGTTTATTTCCGCTTTGAGGGCGGCTTCATCTATGGGCTTAGGCAAGTAACCATCCATGCCGCTGCCTAAAATCAGCTCTCGTTCCTCGGCAATCGCGTGGGCGGTCACGGCAATAATGGGCGTGTTGCGGTTCATCGACCCTTGGCGGATTTGCTTGGTGGCGCTGATGCCGTCGGTGCCCGGCATCTGGATATCCATAAAGATAAGGTCAAAGGTGCGACTCTTGGCTTGTTTGACGGCTTCTTCACCGCTGTTAACGGCGATGACGGTCGTCACTAACTCGTTAAGCAGCGTATCAATCAGTTTTAAATTGGCAAAGTTATCATCCACCGCCAACACCGTAAGGGATTGGCGCGCGGCGGGGACGGTAATCGCCACGGGAGGTAAAATGTCATATTCCATTGGTGGATAGAGCATATTACGCGCCAATTGATGTTCACTCACCGGCAGTGACAACACCACATCGGCATTGGGGCGAATAAACTGGCTTAGTACTTCCTGCTCTTGGCAATCGAACAGCACGATCAAGCAATCTGTTTTACTCTTAGCTTGATTTAAGGTGCTGACCAATTGATTCGGATTGCTAAATCCATGGCAACTCAACAGCACATAATCGAACTGATGCTCAGTGGTCGAGAGCGTCGTCAGCAAGCTCGGAATGTGTTGATGGTGAGTGACTTTTGTATCCCACTGTTTTAGCTGGCGACTAATAACCGAATGGGTGAGTACTCTGGGCTCATAAAACAGCACGGTTTTATCTTTAAGCTTTTCAAAGGGTAGCGAATCGCCAATCTGGAATTGACCTAGGCCCAATGGCAGAGTGAACCAGAAGTTAGACCCTTTATCCACCGAAGAGGTAAAGCCAATTTGGCCACCCATTTGGTTGACGAGGCGCTTAGTGATGACCAGCCCTAGCCCTGTTCCACCAAAGCGGCGAGAAATCGAGGAGTCCGCTTGGCCAAAGGCTTGGAACAGGAAGTCCTGTTGGTTTTCATCAATTCCAATGCCGGTATCAATCACATCACAGCGCAGTACCACTTGATCATCGGTCTGGTTTTGTAACTCTAACTTGACTAACACGCTGCCCGAATCGGTAAACTTGATGGCATTTCCCACTAAGTTATTGATAATTTGGCAAACACGCATAGCATCGCCGTTAACATTGTCGGGGACGTTGGGTGCAATATCGACCACTAACTCCAGCCCTTTCGCCTGCGCGCTGCCGGAGATTAAAGTGATTGTCTCACCTAGGGTTTCCCTTAGGCCGAATGGCATGTTTTCTAGCACCATTTTACCGGCTTCGAGTTTAGAGAAGTCGAGAATATCGTTGATAATCGCCAGTAGGTTAGTCGCGCTGCGCTCGATGGTATTAATGTAATCGACTTGGCTCGAGTGTAGCGGGGTTTTAACGAGTTGACGGGCAAAGCCTATCACGCCGTTTAATGGTGTGCGCAGCTCGTGGGACATGTTCGCCAAGAATTCCGACTTAATGCGGCTGGCCTCCAGCGCGCGTTTTTTGGCTAAGTCGAGCTCGACGTTTTGGATCTCAATCTGCTCTAAGGTTTCCCGCAGATCCGAAGTTGCCTGATCGATATTTTGCTGCATCTCATCGTGATATTCCGATAGCGAGCCCGCCATGGCGTTAATACCGCGTTTGAGTAAATCCAGCTCTCCGATAAGATTACCCTCGAGTCTGGCATCGAGTTTACCCTCGCGAATTTTGGCGACCACCCGCACCATTTCGGTAATCGGCTGGGTGACGTTTTTAACCAGACGAAAGGTAAACAACAGGTTTAATTGCACCCCAATCAAGACGATAATAAAGGCGGCCACGGCGGCCCTGTGTTGTTCGAGTAGCGCGCGTTCTTTATTGATAATCACCGAAATATAGCCAAGCAACTCGCCATTATCGGTTTGGATATCAAAATTGACGGGCGCGCCCGGCGCAGGTGGTGCGGTGGCAAAAATCGGTGTGCGTAGGATAAGGCTGTCGCCCACATGTTCGATTTCGGTTTTGTGCAGATTAGTCAGCGCCTCTTTATAGCGCATGATTTCGAAATCTTTGTGGTAATGCGATGTGACAAACAGTTGATTTTGAATGTCAAAAATAGCGATAGATTTAACGAGCGTGGATTTATTCAGTTGGGCTGCGGCAAGGAGCCGTTTCGTCGCTTCCCTGTCATTGCCCACGAGTCCCACTTCACTGGCAATCGCTAAAGGTTCGATAATATTGCTGCCCTGTTCAATCAGCGTATCTTCGAGTTCATAGAAGCGATTTATGGTAAAGTAGCTGCCCAGCAGAATACCGACTAAGATCGTCGGCGCAAGCGCAAGCACCAGAACCCAGGAACGTAAGCTGTATTTGGTCATGTTGTTGACAGGGTTCATAGCAGCAGCGCAGTTTCCTAAATTCTAGGGACGATATAATTTTATAAGACTGCCAGAAAAAGGGCGGTCTTTACCAGTTTTTTATTGATTTAGAGGCCGAAATGGCACAATTTTTTAAAGCAAAACCAAATAGTTCCAAGCAATTGTCCGCGAAGCAATCCTTTAGCGTGCACCAGCTGGATCATCTAGGGGCAGGTATAGCACAACATCAGGGAAAAGTCGTATTTATCCCCGGCGCCTTGCCGAATGAAACCGTGCAGGCGCAGCTGACCGAACAAAAGAAAAACTATGCCCGAGCCAAGCTGATTAAAGTTGAGACACCGAGCGCTGAGCGAGTCACGCCGCTATGCCCACATTACCAAAGCTGTGGTGGCTGCGATTTACAGCATATGTCATTAGCAGGGCAGCGCGAGCATAAGTCCGCGGCCTTGGTTGATATTATGGCCAAATTTGCTGGTGCCGAAGGCAACTCAGTGCCTGCATTGACGGGCGAAGGTTGGCACTATCGTCGCCGCGCCCGCCTTGCGACCCTATTTGATAAAAATACCAAGCAGTTGAGCCTAGGGTTTCGCGCTTCGAGCAGCAACCAAGTGGTGCCTATTGATAGCTGTTTAGTCTTGGCGAAACCCTTAGCGGATTTAATTGCCCCATTTGCTAAGTTGCTTAATCAACTGGCGGCCAAGTCGAGCCTTGGGCATGTAGAATTAATTGATGCCGACAACGGCCATTTTGCGGTAATTCGGATCACTAAACCCTTAAATGATAAGGATATGGCTAAGCTGGCGCAGTTTGCTGAGCAGCATCAAATCCATATTTGTCTGCAAGACAACAACGGCGAGTTCCATGGAGTGAATGGCACGCTGTTATTGCCCGTTTACCAGTTACTCGATGATAACGCCGATGCAACGCCTGTGAGCCTCACCTTTACCCCTGGTAACTTTGTGCAAGTGAATGCGCAAATTAACAAGACCATGGTGGCGCAGGCGTTAGAATGGTTAGCACCACAGCCGGGTGAGCGAATTCTCGATCTCTTCTGCGGTATGGGGAACTTCAGTTTGCCTTTAGCTAAACTGGGCGCCGAAGTGATTGGGGTTGAAGGGGTGCCAGAAATGGTCAGCCAAGCCCGCGAAAACGCGGCGGCAAATGGCTTAAGCAATTTAACCTTTTACCATGGCGACTTAAGCGCCGATTTATCCTGTGAGCCTTGGATGGGGAAGATTGATAAGTTGCTACTCGATCCTGCCCGCGCGGGTGCGTTCGAGAGTTTGCAATGGCTTAAGAAGATGAAACCCCGCCAAGTGGTTTATGTCTCTTGTAATCCGGCGAGCTTGGCCCGCGACAGTGCTGTGTTGCTCGAGCGTGGTTACAAGTTACAAAAGTTAGGTTTAATCGATATGTTCCCGCAGACACATCATATCGAAGCCATGGCCTTGTTTGAGCTTGCAAAATAAGGCTTATCGATTGGGCAAGGTTTCCTCACTTGCCCGCGTTATTCGAGTGTAAAGTAAGCAAAGCGTTTGAATAACGTAAAAAATGTGAAGTTTCGTCTCGTTGGGTTTGACAAGTCCGTGCCAATGCTGAAGATAGGAGTGCCGAGGTGGTGCCACTTTTCTCTGAGCACGAATAAGGAAATAAATTAGATGGTCTCTGTTCGCGAAGCGCACTTTAATGATCCCGATTTTCATCTTGAAGATTGGGTGGCTCGCTATGTCAGTCATGTCGAGGAGGCCCAGACCTTACTCACCCTGATTGCACAGGTGGAAGCCTTACCCGCTAAGAGTCCTGCCGCGAAAAGAGAACTGCTCGAACGTGCCCGTGAGATGATTGAAATCCTCGCGCCATTGAACATGGATATCGAGACGCTGCAAGCGGCCATTCTGTTTGTGGTGTTTGATGCTGGCTTACTAAATGAAGAGGCGATCAAAGAAAAATTTGGCGAGCCGCTGGCGCGGTTAGTTGCCAGCGTCGTGACCATGGATGCGATTGGCGCGTTAAAAATCAATCCCAATAGCCGCTCAAGCGAGCCGCAAATCGACAATATCCGCCGCATGTTGCTGGCAATGGTCGAAGACGTGCGCGCCGTGGTGATAAAACTAGCCGAGCGTGTTTGTTTGCTTCGCGCCGTGAAAAATGCCGATGAAGAAACCCGTGTCTTATTGGCCCGCGAAATTGCCGACATCTATGCGCCGCTCGCGAACCGTTTGGGTATTGGTCAGTTAAAGTGGGAATTAGAAGATATTTCCTTCCGTTATCTGCATCCAGATACCTACAAGGACATTGCGAAACAGCTAGATGGTAAGCGGTTAGACCGCGAAGTCTATATCGAAAAATTTGTCGAGCAGTTGCAGCAGCGCCTCGATGAGGATCATATCCGCGCTAAGGTCTATGGTCGTCCAAAACATATCTACAGCATTTGGCGCAAAATGAAGGGCAAACACCTCAAGTTTGATGAGTTGTTTGACGTGCGCGCCGTGCGGATTGTCACCGAACGTTTGCAGGATTGCTACGGCGCCTTAGGGGTCGTGCACACTCTTTGGCATCATATTCCACGCGAGTTTGATGACTACGTGGCCAACCCTAAACCTAACGGTTATCAATCCATCCATACTGTTGTGGTGGGGCCAGAAGGTAAAACCGTTGAAATTCAAATTCGTACCCAAGATATGCATGAAGATGCAGAGCTGGGTGTTGCCGCGCACTGGAAATACAAGGAAGGTAATCACTCCGGCAAACAGAGCGGCTACGAAGAAAAAATCAATTGGCTGCGTAAAATTCTGCAATGGCAGGAAGACGTGGTCGAAAGCGGCAATTTGGTCGAAGAAGTCCGCAGCCAAGTGTTTGAAGATAGAGTCTATGTCTTTACTCCAAGTGGTGAAGTCGTTGACTTGCCACTGGGTTCAACCGTGCTCGACTTTGCCTACTATATTCACTCGCAGGTTGGCCATAAGTGTATCGGCGCCAAGGTCGATGGCCGGATTGTACCGTTTACCTACCAGGTTGAAACGGGCGAGCGCATCGAGATTATCACCTCGAAGCACCCCAATCCTAAGCGCGATTGGCTCAATCCAAACTTAGGCTATATCCGCACATCGCGGGCGCGTTCGAAAATTCAGCATTGGTTTAAGCAGCAAGACCGCGATAAAAACATTATCGCCGGTAAAGAAATGCTCGAAGCCGAGCTGGCGCGAGTCAGCCTTAAAATCAAAGATGCTGCCATCGCCGTTGAGCGTTTTAATATGGCGAGTATGGACGACTTGCTTGCCGCCATCGGCGGCGGTGATGTGCGTTTACATCAGGTTGTTAACCATATTCAAAGCAAGTTGCGCCTCGATGAGGCGAGCGAAGAAGATGCGGTTGAAGAATTAGTTAAGAAGAGCCAACCTAAATCTGGCACCAATAGCCGAGGACAGGTGGAAGTGAATGGCGTGGGTAATTTACTTAGCCATATCGCCCGTTGCTGCCAACCCGTGCCTGGGGATGAGATTTTAGGCTTTATCACCAAAGGGCGCGGTATTTCTGTGCATCGCTCCGACTGTGAGCAGGTGAAAGAGTTAATGCGCGTTCACCCAGAACGCGGCGTCGATGTGGTTTGGGGCGAAAACTATTCAGGTGGTTATCGCATGCGTCTGCGCGTCTTAGCCCATGATCGCAGCGGATTATTGCGGGATCTCACCTCGGTACTAGCCGCCGAAAAGTCCAATGTGCTTGCCATGAGCTCCTCATCGGATATTAAGAATCAGACGGCAGCCATTGAGCTGGAATTAGAGCTTTATAATCTTGATGGTTTATCGCGGGTGTTATCTAAGCTCTCCCAAGTCGATAGCGTGATAGAAGCGCGCAGATTGTAATTCTCGATTCTGTGATTATGCGTTGTAAAAAAGCGGTAGGGCATAAAGCGCTACCGCTTTTTTATTTTCAGCCCTAAACCACCTTCTTCAGAAGGTGATTTCTTTACTTGATAAATAATACATCCATGTATTCGCTCATGGTTTCGCCACGTGAGTTTATCTCCATCATACAAAAAAGTACTTCTGACGTAGCGATTAATTAGATGATAAATGTGCGTTTATTGGCACCTACTATAAGTATTCTTCTATCAGAGGTCATCACCCGCTCTAAAATAGAAAAAGTGAAGGAAATCTAAAGACTAGTATGAACAGGGCTCGAACCACAAAAGATATGGCCGCACCCAATAATCACTGAACTGTAATCAGAATTATTCTCGTGCGTCTTTTAAATATGAACTATGCTTTTTTTGATTGGTCAAAAGGCGAACTAATTCCTTATTATTCGTCAATACCTATCGATTGTTTTCTATCTCATACCTCTCGTGTATACCCAATAGCTCGTTAAGGAGTGACGATGAAATTTAAAAATTTCAAACAGTTGTCTGTGAGTTTTTTGGCTTTTGTCATACTGGCAGCCTGCGGCTCTGATGACTCCGATGAAATGCCAACGGTAACCGTTGCGAGTTCTGTTGCGCTTAAAGAAAACCGAAGCGTCGATATTATTTCGGTCGGCCAGGACGATGGCAGCTCGCTCAGCTATCTATGGACTCAAGAATCTGGCCCCACGTTAACGCTGGCCAACATCACCAGCGCCATCGTTGGTGTGACCGCTCCGAGCGTTGATGCTGATGGGACCGCAGTGCTTCGGGTCACTGTTACTGACAGCGCCAATCAAACTGCCAGTGCCATGGTTTCGGTGCTGGTGGCCAACAATAAGTTACCCACGGTCACAGCCGTCTTTGAAGGTGTAGTTGAAAAGTCGGCCGTGACCTTAACAGCCTCAGCGACTGATCCGGATGGTAGTATCAGCTCATATCTTTGGACCCAAACCTCTGGCTCCCCGGTAACTCTGGCCGGTGAAACCACGGCTTCCTTAAGTTTTACGGCGCCAAGTGTTTCGGTTGATACTGACCTAGGCTTCAGTCTGATGGTTACTGACGATGATGATGAATCCGCCTCAGTAGTCGGAACTGTCATCGTGACCCCAGTCATGGTGACTTATACCGTCACGGGGAATGTTACTGACGCAGCCTTTGCCAGCTCCGAGGTCAGCGGCACCGTGGCTGGTACCAGTTTTAGCACCACAACTGACAGCAATGGTGCTTTTAGCCTGCCACTTAAAGCTGACGATGATGAAACCAATCTGTTTACCAATCTCATTGTTAAATCAGCCAGCACTGCCGGTTTGGAGTATTACAAGTTTGTCCCCCAGCTGACAGCGGATCCGGTACAGACGGCTGTGGTAGGCAAAGTGACCTCCAGAATTCAGGTTTCGCCAACTGCTACCAAGGCAGAAACTCTGGCCGATGAGGTCGCCAATACTGTGTCTATCAATGCAGTTTCAACCGCTTTGTATTCGCTGATAGTCTCAGCTAACAATGGTGAGGTTCCAGCTGATTTAGACCAATTCACTCTGGTTGAAAAATCAGTTAGTCCGGATGAGTTGATAGAGGCAGCCGCTGTGGTGAAACTGATTACACAGGGGGGGGCGTTTGCCTTGCCGGAAGGGGTCAGTAATGTGCTGGAGTTGCTGACCAATACCGAAGCATACAACAGCTACGTGACAGCGGCCGAAACCGCCACGCCAGGTATTATTAGTGCGACCGTCGATGATATCATCGCTGATCCTGAACTGACCCCCCCGATTGCGCCAGACAGTCTCGCCAGCACCTACTATGAAGTGTATCCAGCGGCGGCAGGCTTTTTGTCCCGCGGCGGTGGCCGATTTGAATTCCACCAGAACGGCAGCGGGATTGAAACAACTGGTCGTGTAGAGAAGTTCAGCTGGGCACTCACCGATGGCATCTTAACCCTCACCTATTCCGATCCCATTGGCTCCTACAGTTATCCCGCCGTCGAGGAGGGCGTTGCCGGATTAACTATGGCGCAGGTTAACCAGCTGCATAATGCAGGAGTCAACCAGGTGGAGGTGCTGCGTAAACCGCAAAGCACCACTATGAAACGGGTAATCGAAGGCGAGAAAACTGACACCTTCCGTATTGTCGCATCGGTAAAAGAAACCATGACGCCGGTGACGTTGGATGGTGGTGTGGTGATTTCGACCAGTGGAAAGTTGAATGAGTCCACCACCGATCAGCTGATGCGCAATGGCGATAAACTGAGTGAACTTAAACTCACCGCCGACGAGGTAGTCAGCGACTGGATTATCGAACATTATTACTACTTTGGTGAGCCAGGACTCGGTTACTCTGATATGTTTGCCGACTTGTTTGAGGTTAGTGCTGATGGTACAGGTATAGCTAGGGTACTGGAGCGGCCTTTCACCTGGAGCATTAATGAGCATGGCACCTTTATTGCCCGATTTGAAGATGGCAGTAGCGTGCATATCAGCAAGCTTGACCAGTCAGGCAGCGATATACAGGTATTCAGTGAATCCTACGATGCAGAGGGTAACTTACTTGCCGCAGATACAGACTATGCATTGGAGCTTGAAAACGGTGTGATTGGGACCTTTGACTTGACCAACGCAGAGGGCAAGTACTGGAATACCACTATCAATCAATGGCATAAATCGGCCTGGGATAACGGTAATTTGTTATGGGATAACGGTTTCGCCTATTTTGGTTGGCAGTTCAATGCCAATGGTGAAGGTTATCAGTTGGGCAGTTTCCAATCCTCACCACCTGATTTTGCGCCCATATTTAACACTCCCATTAATTGGATAGTAGATACCGAATCGGATGATGTGGCATTCCAGTCAATTTACCGCTGGAAGTGTGGTGATGTGACCACCGAGGCATGCGCTCGCCGTGATTGGTATGTGCTTAAAGAATTGGAGTTTGGCGTTTTGGGCCCACGTATTTATGTATTTGAATTTGAAGAACGCAGAAATGACAGCCAGTCGCCTTGGTATGTTGCCCGCGGTTTGGGCCCCAGACTCAATATCTATGAAGAAATAGCCTTTGATTACTGGAACCAAGCAGCAGCACCGGCTGCATCCAGTCGAGGTATACAGGCCAGCAGGCCTTATGGTGCAGGCGTCACTGGTGTTGCCCGTTTGGTGTTGGAACCCAGCCAAACCCCGGCACTTGGATTTTAGTATTTGGTGCCTAGGCGACTTGTGTAAAGTTGCCATATAGCTATTTGGGGGGGCGGTTACTGAGTGTTTGGCGACTGAAGGTGAATAGTTGTAAAGAGAAGGTCAGCAATCCAGCTGGCCTTCTTTTTTGGGGATTGCAGCCCAGAAGAACACTGTACCTCAAGAATCGTGTTGATGATGTAACTGAAAATGCTGTCTTAACACATGCTATCGTATTTCCTGCCCATGGGCAGTCTCGCTCTAGTAACGAGCTTCGAAAACAAGGGATATTTGTCTCCGCCAGTGGCGTGAGCTCCATTTGGTTACTGCATGGCTTAGAGAACTTCAAAAGCGATTAGAAGCCCTCGAAGCCAAAGTCGAGCCAGAAGGGATAATCCTTTCGGATGAACAAGTTGCCGCCCTTGAGTGTAAACGGCAAAAGGATGAAGCCTATGATGGGCATATCCTCTTCGTTAAAACCTAATACCAGACTCTAAATAGCACTTTGAGCTTGGCTACTTTATCATTAGCGCTTTATTGCCCTTATTACAGCCTTAGTTGCGACTCAGCTTGAGTGTATTCCTGTTTACGCATCCTGCACCTGTGTCGACTCTCTTGAAAGGATATCTGCATGACTTCCCATATCACGCCTTCTATTACTGAGCTTCCCGCAACAGCACTTTCTGCAACCGATGTTGCGCCGCTACTGAAGATTATGGAGAAGCTGCGCGATCCGCAAACGGGTTGCCCATGGGATAAAGCCCAGACTTATCAAACCATAGTGCCTTTTACCCTCGAAGAGGCCTATGAGGTGGCTGACACGATTGAACGTTTAGCCTTAGACGAATTACCTGATGAGCTGGGGGATTTATTATTCCAAGTGGTGTTTTATTGCCAGCTTGGCAAAGAGCAGGGCAGGTTCGATTTCAGCACTGTCGTTAATAAAATCACCGACAAACTGACCCGCCGTCATCCCCATGTGTTTGGTAATGAAGTATTCGAGGCCGATGCCAGTAGTCAGCAGATGAAGGCCAATTGGGAAGCAATCAAAGCCAGCGAGCGTGAACAAAAGGCATTGGCGGCTGGGGGGGCTTCATTAAGCGAGGTTTCTGTGCTTGATGATATTCCGCGCGCGCAGCCAGCGTTATCCCGTTCAATCAAAATTCAGCAACGGGTCGCGCGCGTTGGGTTCGATTGGCCTGAGCTTGAGCCTGTTGTCGCAAAAATCCATGAAGAAATTGATGAAGTGTTTGCGGAGGTGAATCAGCCAACGCTCGACCAAGCCAAAGTGCAGGCCGAAATGGGCGACTTATTATTTGCAGTGGTGAATTTGGCGCGCCATTTAAAGGTGGACCCAGAACAAGCGCTGCGCCAAGCCAATGTTAAATTTGAACGCCGTTTTAAAGGTGTTGAGGCATTTGCAAGACAAAATAATAAAGCATTAGAAGAACATAGCTTAGAAGAGTTAGATGTCTATTGGGATAAGGTTAAACAGGGCGAGTCAAGATAAAGGGCAAATTATCCGGATTGGTGTTTGTCGAATGGCAACACCTTTGGTATACTACTGCCCCGTCCTAGTGCTTTCTTACAAGCACGTATTTTCAAACTCATTTTCTCAGGTTCAGCATGACTACAAGGTATATCTTCGTTACTGGTGGTGTGGTTTCATCACTAGGTAAAGGCATTGCAGCCGCTTCATTAGCCGCAATTTTAGAGGCCCGTGGTCTCAATGTAACCATCATGAAACTGGACCCATACATTAACGTTGATCCAGGTACCATGAGCCCAACGCAACATGGTGAAGTGTTTGTGACTGAGGACGGCGCAGAAACAGACCTTGATCTTGGCCACTATGAGCGTTTCATCCGTACTAAGATGAACCGTCGCAACAACTTCACTACGGGTCGTATTTACGAGGAAGTACTGCGTAAAGAGCGTCGCGGTGACTATTTAGGCGCGACGATTCAGGTGATCCCACACATCACTAACGCGATCAAAGAAAAAGTGATTGCAGGCGGTGAAGGTCACGATGTGGCTATCGTTGAAATCGGCGGTACTGTTGGTGATATCGAATCACTGCCATTCCTTGAGTCTATCCGCCAATTAGGCGTTGAACTGGGCCGCGATCGTACCCTGTTTATGCATTTAACCTTAGTGCCATTCCTTGGCGCCGCGGGTGAAGTGAAAACGAAACCGACTCAACATTCAGTGAAAGAATTGCGTTCTATCGGTATTGCACCGGATGTGCTGATCTGCCGTGGCGACCGCGCGATTCCTGCCAACGAACGTGCGAAGATTTCGTTATTCTGTAACGTTGAAGAACGTGCGGTTATTTCATTAAAAGACGTCGACAGCATCTACAAGATCCCTGCGCTGCTGCGTTCACAGGGTTTAGATGACTTAGTGGTTAAGCGTTTTGGCTTAGAATGCCGCGAAGCTGACTTGTCTGAGTGGGAAAACGTCATTTACCAAGAAGCCAATCCAAACGGCGAAGTCGTGATTGGTATGGTCGGTAAATACATCGAACTGCCAGACGCCTATAAGTCAGTCAACGAAGCATTAAAACACGCGGGTCTGAAGAACCGTGTATCTGTGAGCATCAAGTATATTGACTCACAAACCGTTGAAGCGAAAGGCGATGAAGTTCTGCAAGGTTTAGACGGTATCTTAGTTCCAGGTGGCTTCGGTGAGCGCGGTGTGGAAGGTAAGATCCTAGCGGCTAAATATGCCCGTGAAAACGAGCTGCCGTACTTTGGTATCTGTTTAGGTATGCAAGTGGCGCTGATTGAATTCGCTCGTAACGTTGCTGGCATGACCGATGCTCACTCAACCGAGTTCAATAAAGCAACGCCATTCCCTGTGGTTGGCTTAATCACTGAATGGGTTGATGAAGAAGGTAACGTTGAACAACGCCATGAAGCTTCTGATTTAGGTGGCACTATGCGTTTAGGTGCGCAGTTATGTCACCTGCTGGAAGGCTCAAAAGCGGCGCAAGCGTACAAAGGTAACACTTGTGTTGAGCGTCACCGTCACCGTTACGAAGTGAACAACAAGTACAGAGAACGTTTAGAGCAAGCGGGTCTGGTATTTAGTGGTTTATCTTCGGACCGTAAACTGGTTGAGATGATTGAGCTGAAAGATCATCCTTGGTTTGTAGCGGGTCAATTCCACCCAGAATTCACTTCGACCCCACGCGATGGTCATCCATTGTTCGAAGGTTTCGTTGCTGCCGCAAGTGCACATCAAAAACGTGATCTGAAGAAATAAATTTTAAGGCCGGACCCGCGACAGTGGGCCCGGCCTTTTGTTACACTCAGGCCGCGTAATCATGAGTCAAAACTCATACCCATGTGTATAAACGACATGCGTATAGACGGAAATAGTAAACGGAATTTAAAGATTTTGGTCGTACTCTACATCTGTTAATTCCCATTGGTATTGGTTTTTTCTTTTCTCTTTTAAACTTAAATCGAGGGTAATATGGCTAAGATTATTAACGTGATTGGTCGCGAGATTATGGATTCTCGTGGTAACCCAACAGTTGAAGCCGAAGTGCATTTAGAAGGTGGTTTTATCGGTATGGCGGCTGCGCCATCTGGTGCTTCTACCGGTAGCCGCGAAGCGCTGGAACTGCGTGATGGCGACAAGAGCCGTTACTTAGGTAAAGGTGTATTAACGGCTGTGGCTAACGTAAACGGCCCTATCCGTGCGGCGTTAATCGGTAAAGATGCGACTGCACAGGCTGAGCTTGATCAAATCATGATCGACTTAGACGGCACTGAAAACAAAGACAAGTTAGGCGCTAACGCGATTCTGGCTGTGTCTTTAGCGGCGGCTAAAGCGGCTGCAGCATTCAAAGGCATGCCTTTATACGCTCACATTGCGGAATTAAACGGTACTCCTGGCCAATACGCTATGCCAGTGCCTATGATGAACATCCTCAACGGTGGCGAGCACGCTGATAACAACGTTGATATCCAAGAGTTCATGGTTCAACCTGTTGGCGCGAAAAACTTCCGCGAAGCTTTACGTATGGGCGCTGAGATTTTCCACACACTGAAGAAAGTACTGCACGGCAAAGGTTTAAGCACTTCTGTGGGTGACGAAGGTGGTTTCGCACCTAACCTGTCTTCTAACGCTGATGCATTAGCGGTAATCAAAGAAGCCGTTGAATTAGCAGGTTACAAGCTGGGTACCGACGTGACTCTGGCATTAGACTGTGCGGCTTCTGAGTTCTACAAAGACGGTAAATATGACCTGTCTGGCGAAGGCAAAGTATTCGATTCAAACGGTTTCTCTGACTTCCTGAAATCACTGACTGAGCAATATCCAATCGTGTCTATTGAAGACGGTCTGGACGAGTCAGATTGGGATGGTTGGGCATACCAAACTAAGATCATGGGTGACAAGATCCAATTAGTGGGCGACGATTTATTCGTAACTAACACTAAGATCTTAACCCGTGGTATCGAGAACGGCATCGCTAACTCAATCCTGATCAAGTTCAACCAAATCGGTTCATTAACTGAAACCTTAGCGGCTATCCGTATGGCAAAAGCGGCGGGTTACACTGCGGTGATTTCACACCGTAGCGGTGAAACTGAAGACTCTACTATCGCTGATTTAGCGGTAGGTACTGCGGCTGGCCAAATCAAGACGGGTTCACTGTGCCGTTCTGACCGTGTTGCTAAATACAACCAATTGCTGCGTATCGAAGAGCAATTAGGTGAAAAAGCGCCATACCGCGGTTTGAAAGAAATCAAAGGTCAGGCGTAATTTAGTCGTCTGATGTAAAAAGGCCACCACTTGGTGGCCTTTTTTGTTGTACTATCTGCAGTATATTTTTTTAATTCAAGATACTGACGCTAATTCCTCCATGAAATTCTTTGTCATTGCACTCATAGTGCTTCTCGGTTTGCTGCAATATCGGCTGTGGTCGGGTGATAATAGCCTGCCCGAATACTTTGTTCTGCAAAAACAGATCGCGGCTCAGCAAGAAGGTAATGCAAAACTCAATGAGCGTAATCAAGTGCTTAAAGAGGAAATTATCGACCTTAAGAGTGGTACCGAAGCGATTGAAGAGCGGGCGCGTAACGAGCTAGGCATGGTGAAAGAAGGCGAAACCTTCTATCGCGTGGTGGGCGGTGACCGTTCAGTATCGAGTCCCTCGCAGTAACGGAGCGCCTATGGATACCGTATTAGAGGCCGCGCCGCAGGTCGAAACCCAAGTTGCAGTTCAAATTGATCCTTTCTCGCACCATGTGGTGGCGATTGTGCCCGCCGCGGGGATTGGCAGCCGCATGGGCGCGGGCAAACCCAAACAATATTTAACCTTGCTGGGACAAAGCATTCTGGCTCATACCTTAGATAAGTTATTATCCCATCCGCAAATTAACCAAGTGATTGTGGCGCTGCATCCTGAGGATACCAAGTTTGCCGCGTTGCCGCAGGCCAAGCATCCCAAGCTGGTAACTGTCATTGGCGGTTCTGAGCGTGCCGACTCGGTGCTGGCGGCACTCGATAAGGCGCCTGATAATGGTTGGGCTTTAGTTCACGATGCGGCCAGACCCTGCCTGACGGCGCAAGACATTGATAAATTGTTGGCATCGCGGGTGCACTTTCCCCAAGGGGCGATTTTAGCCATGCCTGTGCGGGATACCATGAAGCGCGCCAATAGCTTAGGTGAAATTAGCTCGACTGTTTGCCGCGATAATCTCTGGCATGCGTTGACACCGCAGTTATTCCCAACCTCCTTGTTGCGATTACATTTAAAAGCCGCGCTTGCCGCGGGGGCTGTCGTGACCGATGAAGCCTCGGCGATGGAGTGGGCGGGCATTTCCCCTGGTTTGGTCGCGGGGCGGGCGGATAACATTAAAGTCACCCATCCCGATGATTTGGAGTTGGCAGAACTTTTTTTACTGCGCGCGAATGCTTGAAGCCAAGCAGAGTGAATTGCGCAATCTATTAAATACGTTAGGAAATAAGTAATGAAAATCCGAATCGGCCATGGTTTTGATGTCCATAAATTTGGTGAAGCGCGCCCGTTAATTTTATGTGGGGTCGAAGTCCCTTACGAAACTGGGTTGGTGGCTCATTCCGACGGTGATGTGGTGTTGCATGCCATCTCCGATGCCATTCTAGGGGCGATGGCCCTTGGGGATATTGGTAAACATTTCCCCGATACCGATGCCGCCTATAAAGGCGCCGATAGTCGCGTCTTGCTGCGACACTGTTATGCGTTAGCGCGGGCGAAGGGATTTGAGCTGGGTAATCTGGATGTCACTATCATTGCCCAGGCACCAAAGATGGCGCCGCATATCGAGGATATGCGCCAAGTGTTGGCGGCCGATCTTAATGCTGACATTGCCGATATCAACGTTAAGGCTACCACCACTGAAAAACTCGGGTTTACCGGCCGCAAAGAAGGCATTGCGGTCGAAGCCGTTGTATTACTCAGCCGCCAATAGCTTGAAACTTTAAGAGATAAGAAAGACCCATGAGCGAACTACATTACCTGTACGGCAAACCGACGGCCACCGCCGATTTAAGAACCGTTAACAGCGACTTTATCGTGAAAGAGATTTTGCCTTTTAGCCCGTCGGGCGAGGGCGAGCATCATTTAGTCCACATTCGTAAGGATGGGCTGAATACGGTGCAAGTGGCTGAAATGCTGGCCAAGTTCGCTAAGGTTCATCCCAAAGAAGTGACCTATGCCGGACAAAAAGATAAAAATGCCATCACAGAACAGTGGTTTGGCATTCGTATCCCAGGTAAAGAAACCCCGGCGTGGAGCGAGCTTAACAGCGAGCGCTTAACCATTTTATCCAGCAGTCGCCATAGCAAAAAACTGCGTATTGGCGCGCTCTTGGGCAACCGTTTTATTCTTACCCTGCGTAATGTCACAAACGTGGAAGACATTATCAGCCGCATCGAAAAAGTCAGCCAAATTGGTGTGCCTAACTATTTTGGTGAGCAGCGTTTCGGCCACGATGGTAAAAACCTGGTGATGGGTCGGCAAATGCTGGCGGGCAAAAAGGTGAAAGACCGTAATAAGCGCAGCATGTACCTGTCTGCGGTGCGCTCCAATCTGTTCAATACCGTTGTCTCCTATCGTTTGGCGAATCATGGCACTAAACCCTTAGCGGGGGATTGCGTGATGCTGGCGGGCAGTAAGAGCTTTTTCGTCACGCCAGAATGGGACTTAGTGGTATTGAAACGCTTGATTGAGAAGGATATTCAGCTTTCTGCGCCACTTTGGGGCCGCGGAAAAATGTTGCCGCAGGGCGAAGCCGCCGAGGTTGAAACCCTCGCCATGGCAGAGCTGAGCGAAGATTGCTACGGCCTTGAGCACGCGGGGCTTGAGCAGGAGCGCCGTCCATTGCTGCTTGAACCTCAAGGCCTTAAATACGAGCAAACCGAGGATGGATTAGTGCTCGAATTTATCTTACCTGCGGGCAGCTTTGCGACATCGCTGTTACGAGAGCTGGTTGATTATCAAGATGTGAAAGAGCTGCAATGGCAAGCGACAGTCACGCCTGATGCAAACGCAGCTGAAACAAACACAGCATCAGAAACCGATTCAGCAGAGGCCATTACAACCGATAAGGGCGAGTCAGCTTTATGATCCGCATCCTAGTCAGTAATGATGATGGTGTGAATGCGCCGGGGATCAGAGCCTTAACCGAGGCGCTCGCCGAAATCGCTACTGTGATGACGGTCGCGCCCGATCGTAATTGCTCCGGCGCAAGTAACTCTTTAACCTTGACTAACCCATTAAGAATTAATAGGTTAGATAATGGTTATATTTCGGTTCACGGTACACCCACGGATTGCGTTCACTTAGCCATACGTGAGCTTTGTGATGGTGAGCCGGATATGGTGGTATCGGGTATCAATGCTGGCGCGAATATGGGGGATGACACTTTATATTCGGGCACGGTAGCGGCGGCGATGGAGGGGCGGTTTTTAGGTTTCCCCGCCGTTGCGATTTCGCTTAATGGTAAGGCATTAAAGCATTATCACACCGCGGCTGTGTATGCGCGGCGAATTGTGCAGGGGCTGTTAGCGCATCCAATTGCGAGCGATCAGATCCTCAATATCAATGTGCCCGATTTACCGCTCGATGAGATTAAAGGGATCAGGGTGACGCGCCTAGGTGCACGGCATAAGGCCGAAGGCATAGTGCGAACACAAGATCCTGCGGGGAAAGAGATTTTTTGGCTCGGTCCACCGGGTGTAGAACAAGATGCGAGTGAAGGAACGGACTTCCATGCGGTAGCCCATGGTTATGTGTCGATCACTCCCTTAACCGTGGACTTGACTGCGCATAGACAATTATCGGTATTGCAAGATTGGGTAGATAAAATATGACTCGGGTTGCCTTAACATCGGCGGTGAATTTAGCTAAAAAGCTTCAGGAGGCGGGGATCCGCCATCCAGCCGTTCTTAAGGCAATATCCCGTACCCCGCGCGAGTTGTTTCTTGATAATGCGCTGGCCCATAAAGCCTACGAAAATACCGCCTTGCCTATAGGCCAAGGACAAACGATTTCTCAGCCTTATATCGTCGCGCGTATGACAGAATTACTGCTGCAACATCAGCCGCAAAAGGTACTTGAGGTAGGAACGGGCTCTGGCTACCAAGCGGCGATCCTCGCGCAATTAGTGCCAGAACTGTGCACCATTGAACGTATCAAAGGGTTACAGATCCAAGCGAGACAAAGATTAAAGCGACTCGATCTGCATAATGTGTCATTTAAATATGGCGATGGCTGGCAGGGCTGGCCGAATCGCAGCCCCTTTGATGGCATTATGGTCACGGCGGCAGCGGCTAAGGTTCCCGAAGCCTTATTGTCCCAGTTAGCTGAAGGGGGCGTGCTGATCATCCCTGTGGGGGAAGAGACGCAGCAATTGATGCGCTTTACCCGCCGCTCGGACCGTTTTAGTTCTGAAGTGATCGAAACCGTCAAATTTGTTCCCTTGATCAATGGCGAGCTCGCTTAAGTTTTTAGCTTTAGGTCACTTCGTTAAATACTTTAACTTTATAATTAGGTAAAACAGTAAGATAGCCCTAAAGAGGAGTTTTTATTGTTGAATGTGGGTTTACTCTTAAACCTCAGTTTAGTGTTGTTGCTTGCGGGCTGTAGCTTTCAGGCGAGTCGCCCCGCACCTGTCGAAAGTCTTTCCCACAGTTATTCCAAACATAACAAAGGCCACATTAAATCTAATTCATATAAAGTTAAGAAAGGTGACACCCTTTACTCGATCTCTTGGGCTGCAGGTAAAGATTTCGCCGAAATTGCTAAAATTAATCAATTAGATAAATCGTACACCATCTACCCTGGACAGATTCTATATTTAACGAATGATCGCGGGCAAAATGGCAAAGGCTCTACAACTTTAGGTGGAAGTAATTCAGCGTCTAAAGGACAAAATAAAGCTAATTCTGTTGATAAACAATCAGCTAGTAACAATTCATCCGCGAAAAACTTGTCAAGTGAACAGCAGAAAAAAACACTTGATCAGAAAGCCAAGCCTGCGTATTCTGCAACAAGCTCTCAACAAAGTATTAACCCTTCGATCGTCGCCCCGACATCAACACTGCCAGACAGTGTGAGTCAGTGGCAATGGCCAGTAAGAGGTAAATTGATTGGGACATACTCTGCCAATGAGCAGGGAAATAAAGGAATTAAGATCGCAGGAAAACGCGGAGATATCATCAAAGCCGCTGCAGATGGGCGGGTGGTATACGCAGGTAGTGCTCTTAGGGGTTATGGTAATTTAGTGATTATTAAACATAGTGACGATTACCTTAGTGCCTATGCTCATGCAGATCAGATCTTAGTCGAAGAAAAGCAACATGTCCTCGCTGGACAGACAGTTGCAAAAATGGGCAGTACAGGTACTAATCAGGTAATGCTTCGCTTCGAGATCCGTTACCACGGTCAGTCTGTTAACCCACTTAACTATTTACCTAAGCAATGATTGTTTAGGGCCTTGTTGGCATGGAGGATAAAAAATTGCAGTAATTCAAGCAGTTTACATTAGGTTTGGGAGATTTGATCATGAGCCGCATAAATAGCACTGCCGCAGAAGAACTAGTAGATTTTTCCGTAGATACCGCAGAGTTTGATCTCGATAAAGAGGATATTGCCGCTGATTTAGTTCAAGAACTAGGACTCGAACAACAGGTTCAAGATGACCTGCAAAAAAATCTTGATGCCACTCAGCTCTATTTAGGTGAAATAGGATTTTCCCCACTGCTTAGCGCAGAAGAAGAAGTTTACTTTTCCCGTAAGGCCTTAAAAGGCTGCGAAAAATCCCGTAATCGCATGATTGAGAGTAACCTGCGACTCGTGGTTAAAATTGCCCGTCGTTACAATAATCGCGGCCTAGCGCTGCTGGATTTAATCGAAGAGGGTAATCTTGGCTTGATCCGTGCGGTGGAAAAATTCGATCCAGAAAGAGGCTTCCGTTTCTCAACCTATGCGACTTGGTGGATCAGACAAACGATTGAACGTGCCATCATGAATCAAACCCGCACGATTCGCTTGCCAATCCATGTTGTAAAAGAACTCAACGTGTATTTACGTACGGCTCGGGAATTAGCGCAAAAACTTGACCACGAACCTACGGCAGAAGAAATTGCCGAAAAACTGCAAGTATCCAGTGTTGACGTCAGCCGTATGCTGAAGCTCAATGAGAAGATCACCTCTGTCGATATCCCCTTAGGTGGCGATAACGACAAGGCGTTACTCGATGTGCTGGCCGATGACGACAACGTAGGCCCTGACTACAAAGTACAAGATGAAGACATTTCAAACTCAGTGGTGAAATGGCTTAATGAACTCAATACCAAGCAAAGAGAAGTGTTAGCGCGCCGCTTTGGTTTGTTAGGTTATGAACCCTCAACCCTTGAAGACGTCGGTGCTGAAATTGGCCTCACCCGTGAACGTGTTCGCCAAATTCAAGTGGAAGCCCTAAAACGCCTACGTGATTTGCTGGGCGCTCAAGGTCTCTCTGTAGAGGCACTCTTTAGAAACTAAGGTTCAGATATTTAGCCTTCCACCAGTTAAACAAGTCATAAAAAAACGCCCAATTTTGAGGGCGTTTTTTTATGCTTTCACTTTTATGCTATCGCGAGTTTTTCACTCTATGTGTTAACTCAAGCGTTTTAGCTCGTAGAGTAAATCCAGCGCCTGTTTTGGGGTCAGGTTATCGGGATTGATATCTTTTAATTTGCTGACGGCGGGATTCTCCACTGGCTCAGGCAGGGCGAGCAGGGTTTGGATCGGTGCCCTAGTGCCGTTAACATTAGCACCTTCCACTTGATGATCGCGGCTCTCAAGCTGATGTAACTTGTGTTTTGCCGCCTTAATCACCCGTGCAGGTACCCCGGCAAGGGCCGCAACTTGCAAACCATAACTCTTACTGGCAGCACCTTCTTGCACCGCGTGCATAAAGGCGATGGTGTCTTCGTGCTCAATTGCATCGAGGTGCACGTTATAGACGCCAGCCATGAGTTCCGGTAATTGTGTTAACTCGAAATAATGGGTCGCAAACAGCGTCATTGCGCCGACTTGCTGCGCTAAATATTCCGCTGCAGACCATGCTAATGACAGACCATCGTAGGTTGATGTGCCACGGCCAATTTCATCCATCAAGACTAAACTCTGTGCGGTCGCATTATGGAGAATATTTGCCGTTTCAGTCATTTCTACCATAAAGGTTGAGCGACCAGAGGCGAGATCGTCTGAGGCGCCAATCCGAGTAAAAATCCGATCGATAGGGCCAATGATGGCGCGATCTGCTGGCACAAAGCAGCCAATATGGGCCATTAGCGTGATAAGCGCCACTTGGCGCATGTAGGTTGATTTACCGCCCATGTTTGGACCGGTAACAATCAACATCCGGCGTTGATTGTGCAGGGTGACAGGGTTGGCGATAAAAGGCGTTTGACTCACACGCTCGACCACTGGGTGGCGACCTGCTTCGATTTTTACCCCGATTTCGCTGCTCAGTTCTGGGCAGGTATAGCCTAAGGTTTCGGCACGTTCGGCAAAGTTACTCAGCACATCGAGTTCGGCTGCGGCTCTGGCGAAGGCTTGTAGCTCATGCAACTTGGGGAGGATTAAATCAAATAATTCGTCCCAAAGTTGTTTTTCAAGGGCAAGCGCCTTACCTTGGCTCGACAGCACTTTTTCTTCGTATTCCTTAAGCTCGGGCGTGATGTAACGCTCCATATTCTTAAGGGTTTGACGGCGCTGGTAATTTAATGGCACTTGCTGTGATTGCAGGCGACTGACTTCGATGTAGTAGCCATGCACTCGGTTGTAGCCAACCTTCAGCGTGGCAATGCCGGTACGCTCTTTTTCCCGCGCTTCGAGCTGAACCAGATAATCTGTGGCTCCTTCACTTAAGCCTCGCCATTCATCTAACTCGGCATTGTAGCCTTCGCGGATCACGCCGCCATCACGGATAAGCATGGGAGGGTTATCGACAATCGCGCGCTCAAGCAGTTGTTGCTCTTCGGGAAACTCACCTAAGAGTTGGCCTAGTTTCACCGTATGGGGCGCACTTAACTGCGCGAGTGACTGCTGCAATTGAGGCAATAGGTTTAATGCTTGGCGTAGGCGGGCAAAATCCCTTGGACGAGCTGTACGCAGTGCCAGTCTTGCCATGATACGTTCAATATCGCCTAGGGCTTTAAGCTGATCATGCAATGACTCATGGGCCGTGGTCTCGAGTAATTCATTGACCGCCGTTTGGCGAGCAAAAATCTGCGCATGGTCTCTCAGCGGCTGATGGATCCAGCGTTGCAACATCCGGCTGCCCATCGCTGTGGCTGTATTGTCGAGCACGGCTGCTAGGGTGTTATCTCGACCACCACTCAAATTTTGTGTCAGCTCGAGGTTACGGCGCGTTGCTGCATCCAAGACAATCGTATCGGTTTGATTGAAACGGGTAATGGCATTGATATGGGGCAGAGCAGTGCGCTGAGTGTCTTTCACATATTGCATTAAGCAGCCCGCCGCTTGCAGCGAAAGCCTCGCATCGGTAATCCCAAAGCCGTGCAAATCCTTAGTGCCAAATTGTGCCAGTAGCAGTTTAATGCTGGTATCGTAATCAAACTCCCACTCAGGGCGGCGACGCTTGCCTTTAAAATGATGCAATAACTCCATCGCGCCAAAATCTTCGCTATAGAGAATTTCGACCGGATTGGTACGTTGCAGCTCGGCTTCGAGGGACTCTTTTGTCTCTAATTCGGCAATCACGAAACGGCCGGAAGACACATCGAGGGTCGCGTAGCCAAACCCAACTTTACCTTGGTAAACCGCGGCTAACAGATTGTCTTGTCTCTCCTGCAACAGGGCTTCATCGGTCAAAGTACCTGGGGTGACGATGCGCACCACTTTTCGCTCAACTGGACCCTTTGAGGTGGCGGGGTCGCCAATCTGCTCACAGATCGCGACCGATTGACCAATTTGAACTAGTTTTGCTAGATAGCCTTCAACCGCATGGTAAGGGATACCCGCCATCGGGATCGGATCGCCACCACTTTTGCCGCGGGCCGTAAGGGAAATGCCCAATAATTCTGAGGCTCGTTTAGCGTCATCATAGAAGAGTTCATAGAAGTCACCCATACGATAAAACAGCAGCATGTCGTGATGCTCTGCTTTCATGGTCAAATATTGACGCATCATAGGGGTATGTTTTTCTAAATCATCGGTATCTATAGGATTCATTAAATCGTTTTCGTCCGTTATGCCGGCCCAAAGCGGGGAAATAAGTCGTACAGTAATGGGATAAAAAATCAGTGGATGTGCACTATTACTGTCTAAAATAAATTGACGCCAATCTTAGCAATAATTTTCTGAAAATTGACCCTTAAACCATGGATATTCACTGATATCCTGACAAATCTGCAGCACGAGTCGGTAAAAGCTTGTCTCAACGGGAAAATTTTCTGACTTAAAAATAAATCATTCACAGGTCTTGATACTGTATGATTGTACAGTATACTAGTCAGCAGATTATGACAAAGAGCCTCGCTTTTTGTATTACCCGCTTTATTAAATTGAATATCACTTTTGACAGTACTGATACTGTCTAGATGAGGGAACAGGAATGAAAGTCGATCCAAACAAAGAGAAAGCACTTGCTGCGGTATTGAGCCAAATTGAAAAGCAATTTGGTAAAGGCTCCATCATGAAGCTGGGCGAAGACCGCTCTATGGATGTTGAGACTATTTCTACTGGTTCACTTTCCCTTGACGTCGCCTTAGGGGCTGGCGGTTTACCAATGGGACGTATCGTTGAGATCTATGGTCCCGAATCATCAGGTAAAACGACGCTGACATTAGAAGTGATTGCCGCTGCTCAGCGCGAAGGTAAAACCTGTGCCTTTATCGATGCCGAGCACGCGCTAGACCCTATCTATGCTAAAAAGTTAGGCGTAGATATCGATAACTTACTGTGTTCACAACCCGATACCGGCGAACAAGCCCTTGAGATCTGTGATGCGTTAACCCGTTCTGGCGCGGTAGATGTGATCATCGTTGACTCGGTTGCGGCATTAACACCCAAAGCAGAAATTGAAGGTGAAATTGGTGACTCACACATGGGCCTAGCGGCGCGTATGATGAGCCAAGCGATGCGTAAGCTCGCGGGTAACCTCAAGCAATCGAATACACTATTAATCTTCATTAACCAAATTCGTATGAAGATTGGTGTGATGTTTGGTAACCCAGAAACCACAACGGGCGGTAACGCGCTGAAGTTCTACGCTTCTGTTCGTCTCGATATTCGCCGTACTGGTGCTATCAAAGAAGGCGATGAAGTGGTGGGTAACGAGACGCGCGTTAAAGTGGTTAAAAACAAGGTTGCCGCGCCGTTTAAACAAGCTGAGTTCCAAATTCTTTACGGTCAAGGTATCAACCGTACTGGTGAGTTAGTCGATTTAGGTGTTGCCCATAAACTGATTGAAAAAGCCGGTGCATGGTACAGCTACAAGGGTGACAAGATTGGTCAAGGTCGTGCAAATGCCGGTAAATATCTGACTGAAAACCCAGCAATTGCCGCTGAAATCGATAAAACACTGCGTGAGTTACTGCTGAGTAACCCAAGCGCTATGTCTTCATCTTCATCTGATGATGAAAACAGCGAAGGCAATGTTGATTTCGAAACAGGCGAAGTATTCTGAGCCAGTCTGCCCGTCAAATCGCGGTCGCGCTGTTAGCGCGCCGCGACTATTCCCGCCAAGAAATCCGCTCCAAACTGCTCGAAAAAGGCTTTGAGGTCGTAGATATCGATCCCGTGCTCGATGATTGTGAAGCATCGGGTTTTATCAATGATAAGCGCTATGCCGAGCTTCTCGTTCGCAGCCATATTGCCCGTGGTCATGGGCCTATCCGTATTCGTCAAGCCATTGCCCAAAAGGGGCTTTTAAAGGATTGTATCGAAGCCGCGTTATCTGCAAATGATCATGATTGGTTTGAGCTAGCAAAAGCTAAAGCCATCAAAAAATATGCTATCCCAAAAGTCACCGAGGTCAAAGGCTCACAATCCCGCGAGCTGGTGGCGAAAGAAAAAGCCAAACGGGTGCGGTTTTTACTGAGCCAAGGCTTTAATTACGAACAAGTCTCCTACGCCTTAGATTACGACCCTATGGAAGATAATGATGACTAACGTCATGGCATAAACTCGCAGCCCTAGGCTTGTCTGGCCATTGTCTTTTGCGTTCGGCAGCAGTGCGGGTTCGCCTCATCGACTCTTCTTTACCGCTTGGCTTTTGTGATAAGCCATGTCTTAGCTGCAAACTCACCGAAAATATGAGATTCCTAAGCCTATATCGCTATTCAAGGCTGGTCGTCTTTCCTCAGTCTGCTTATAATGCTGGGCAAATAGAAATACGGCTACCTTATGGTGTAGCTGGTCATGCTTACCCAATTCAGGACGATTTCATGTATCAAACGACAGCAGCGCTTAGAAGTGCTTTCCTCGAATTTTTCCGCAGCAATGGTCACCAAGTTGTGGACAGTAGTTCTCTTGTACCAGGCAACGATCCCACGCTTTTATTCACCAACGCCGGTATGAACCAGTTCAAGGACGTGTTTCTTGGCATGGACAAACGTAGCTATACACGTGCGACCACTGCTCAACGCTGCGTCCGTGCGGGTGGTAAACACAACGATTTAGATAACGTTGGTTACACCGCGCGTCACCATACTTTCTTCGAAATGCTAGGTAACTTCAGCTTTGGTGATTATTTCAAAGAAGATGCGATTCGTTTTGGTTGGACATTCCTGACTGAAGTCTTGAAGCTACCAAAGGAACGTCTGTGTGTGACTGTTTATCAAACAGACGATGAAGCCTTTGAAATTTGGAATAAAAAGATTGGTGTTGCCGCTGAAAACATCATTCGCATCGGCGATAACAAGGGCGCGCCATACGCTTCAGATAACTTCTGGCAAATGGGTGACACAGGTCCTTGTGGTCCATGTACCGAAATTTTCTACGATCACGGCGATCATATCTGGGGCGGACGTCCCGGTAGCCCAGAAGAAGATGGCGACCGTTTCATCGAAATCTGGAACATCGTATTCATGCAATACAATCGCCAAGCCTCTGGTGAAATGTTGCCGCTGCCAAAACCTTCCGTCGATACCGGTATGGGGATTGAGCGTATCGCTGCGATTATGCAGGGCGTTCATTCAAACTACGAAATCGATATTTTCCGCGCCTTGATTGCTAAAGCGGCTGAAATCATCGGCGTGACTGACTTATCTAACAAGTCACTGCGCGTTATTGCCGACCATATCCGTTCATGCGCCTTCTTAGTTGCCGATGGTGTAATGCCATCGAACGAAGGTCGTGGCTATGTGCTGCGCCGTATTATTCGCCGCGCCGTGCGTCACGGTAACAAGTTAGGGGCAACCGAAGCCTTCTTCTACAAGTTAGTTCCGACGCTAATCGAAGTGATGGGCGATGCCGCTAAAGGTCTTGCAGATACTCAAGTGATTGTTGAAAAAGCCCTTAAAGCGGAAGAAGAGCAGTTTGCTCGTACGCTTGAGCGTGGTTTAGGTATTCTGGATAGCGCATTAAACGAATTGCAGGGCGACACCTTAGACGGTGAAACTGTCTTCAAACTGTACGATACCTATGGCTTCCCAGTGGATTTAACCGCTGACGTATGCCGTGAGCGCAACATTATCGTCGATGAAGCCGGTTTCGAAGTGGCGATGGCAGAACAACGTAGCCGTGCTCAAGCCGCGGGTAACTTCGGCGCCGATTACAACGCTGCTCTGAAAATTGATGCTGAAACTGCATTCTGTGGTTACTCAGAACTCACAGGCAATGCCAAAGTCACTGCACTTTACCTAAACGGCGAGTCAGTTTCTGCAATCAGTGCGGGTGACGATGCCGTAGTCGTGCTCGATGTGACGCCATTCTATGCAGAATCGGGCGGCCAAGTCGGTGACAAGGGCGTATTAGTGGCTCAAGGTATTGAGTTTGCTGTTAGCGATACGCAAAAGTTTGGTCAAGCTTCAGGTCACAAAGGTACGTTAACGGCTGGCAGCTTAAGCGTTGGCCAAGTACTCGAAGCAAAAGTGGATAAGAAACTGCGTCACCGCACCCAGTTAAACCACTCAGTGACTCACTTATTACATGCTGCGCTGCGTCAAGTGTTAGGTACTCACGTTACTCAAAAAGGTTCGTTAGTTGACCCAGAGCGTTTACGTTTCGACTTCTCTCATTTCGAAGCGGTGAAACCTGCTGAATTGAAACAGGTTGAAGAGTTAGTCAACACCCAAATTCGTCGTAACCATGAGCTGAAAGTCGCTGAAATGGCGATTGATGAAGCCAAAGAAAAAGGCGCAATGGCGCTCTTTGGTGAGAAGTACGATGCACAAGTGCGTGTTGTCACTATGGGCGATTTCTCTATCGAGCTGTGTGGTGGTACTCACGTTGGCCGTACCGGTGACATTGGTCTGTTCAAAATTACCTCTGAAGGCGGTATTGCTGCGGGCGTTCGCCGTATCGAAGCGGTAACCGGCGCAGCGGCGATGGCCTATGTGGCACAGCAACAAGCGCAACTTGAAGAAGCAGCAGCACTGCTTAAAGGCGATACTCAATCTGTTGTGGCTAAGCTGAAAGCACAACTGGATAAAATGAAGCAACTTGAAAAAGACATGCAGCAACTGAAAGATAAGTTAGCTGCGGCAGCGAGTGCGGATTTAGCCGGTGATGCGGTTGTAGTTAATGGCGTAAATGTGCTGATTAAGAAACTTGAAGGCGTTGAAGCAGGTGCACTACGTGGCCTGCAAGATGAGTTAAAGCAAAAACTGAAATCCGCCGTTATCCTGCTCGGTGTGGCTCAAGAAGGCAAAGTGAACCTTATCGCGGGCGTGAGCAATGACTTAGTCGGTAAAGTGAAGGCCGGTGAACTGGTTGCTATGGTTGCTGCCCAGGTGGGTGGTAAAGGCGGTGGTCGCCCTGATATGGCCCAAGCGGGTGGTAGCCAGCCAGAAAATCTGGATGCGGCACTGTCTCAAGTATTACCTTGGATTACTGAGCGTTTAGCTTAAGAGGTTGCTGTGCTCGAAAAACGAAAGCTTAGTGGTAGCAAGCTTTTTGTGAAGAAGTTTGGTGGCACTTCGGTGGGTTCGATTGAACGCATCGAAGTGGTTGCCGAGCAAATTGCAAAGTCCGCTCACAATGGTGAGCTGCAAGTCTTGGTGCTTTCTGCGATGGCAGGGGAGACCAACAGACTATTTGCGCTTGCGGCGCAAATCGATCCCCGCGCGAGTGCGCGGGAACTCGATATGCTGGTCTCGACGGGAGAGCAAATCAGTATTGCGTTAATGGCTATGGCGTTGCAACGTCGCGGCATAAACGCGAGATCCCTGACTGGCGATCAAGTCCAAATTCATACAAACAGTCAGTTTGGTCGGGCGAGTATTGAGCGTGTCGATACGGCATACTTAACGTCTTTGCTGAACGACGGCATTGTGCCGATTGTGGCCGGCTTTCAAGGTATAGATCCCAATGGTGACGTAACAACCTTAGGGCGCGGCGGTTCTGATACTACGGCTGTGGCACTTGCTGCGGCGTTAAAAGCCGATGAATGCCAAATCTTTACCGATGTGCCTGGTGTTTTTACTACCGATCCTAATATCGATAGTAGCGCCAGACGCCTCGATGTGATTGGTTTTGATGTGATGCTAGAAATGGCAAAACTCGGCGCTAAGGTGTTGCATCCCGATTCAGTTGAATACGCACAGCGTTTTAAAGTGCCACTGCGTGTATTATCGAGCTTTGAGGCAGGCCATGGGACATTGATCCAATTTGGTGACGAATCAGAGCTGGCGATGGCGGCATCTGTGCAAGGCATTGCGATTAATAAGGCGCTCGCGACCTTAACCATAAAAGGTTTGTTTACCAGTAGTGAGCATTATCAAGCACTGTTAGCTTGCTTGGCACGGCTTGAGATTGATGTTGAGTTTATTACCCCGCTCAAACTCAATGAAACCTCAGCAGCCGAATGTGTCAGTTTTATGCTGGCCGAAGCCAAGGTCGATATTTTATTGCATGAGCTAGAGCTTTTAAGTGAAAGTCTTGATCTAGGCCAATTGATTGTTGAGCGCCAACGTGCAAAAGTGTCTTTAGTTGGCAAAGGTTTACAGGCAAAAGTTGGATTATTGACTAAGATGTTAGATGTATTGGGTAATGAAACAATCCATGCTAAGTTACTTTCGACATCGGAGAGTAAATTGTCAACTGTGATCGATGAAAGGGACTTACACAAGGCGGTTCGGGCGCTACATCACGCTTTCGAGCTAAATAAGGTGTAATTAAATAACCGTTTGAGTATTGAATACTATTAATTTGTACTCAGCTGACCCTATAATAAGCCCATCTACCGGATGAGTGCCGTGTGTAAGCTGAATTAAGACATAAAGGAGCTATCGAATGCTGATTTTGACTCGTCGTGTTGGCGAAACACTGATGATTGGTGATGAAGTCACAGTTACAGTGCTAGGGGTAAAAGGCAATCAAGTGCGTATTGGTGTTAATGCACCGAAAGAGGTTTCTGTCCACCGTGAAGAAATCTATCAACGCATTCAATCTGAAAAATCAGGTACACCTTCAGAAGGTGGTAACTTTTAATACGGCGCTTAGGCGAGTATTAGCGACATAGAAGAGTCAGTTTTTTAACTGGCTTTTTTATTTTTTGAACCGAAAGATTGGCGCAAATCAACACATTGGATGGATATAACAGCAATGTGATTAAAAACGCTTCAAACAGAAGTTGTTTCAGAAAAAGGGTTTGACTTATTTTCGTCAAACAGTAATATGTGCGCCAAGAAAACGGAGAGGTGGCCGAGTGGCCGAAGGCGCTCCCCTGCTAAGGGAGTATGGGCTTTATCTCCCATCGAGGGTTCGAATCCCTCCTTCTCCGCCATTTCTTACCGATAAAAGTGCGCGTGTAGCTCAGCTGGATAGAGTACCTGGCTACGAACCAGGCGGTCGGAGGTTCGAATCCTTCCACGCGCACCATTTTATTGAAGCAAGATAGATACAAGTCGCGCATGTAGCTCAGCTGGATAGAGTACCTGGCTACGAACCAGGCGGTCGGAGGTTCGACTCCTTCCATGCGCACCATCTCTGCATTAGTTATGTTTAACTCATCAGGTTTGAATTTCAGACGAAATTTTGTAATTAGTGCTTCAAGTAAGTGTTTTAAGCGCGTGTAGCTCAGCTGGATAGAGTACCTGGCTACGAACCAGGCGGTCGGAGGTTCGAATCCTTCCACGCGCACCATATTCAATCTTAATGCGAATGTGTTGAGATAACAGTTAAAAATGCGCATGTAGCTCAGCTGGATAGAGTACCTGGCTACGAACCAGGCGGTCGGAGGTTCGACTCCTTCCATGCGCACCAATTCGCCGACAGAGCTTTAGCTTTGTTAGCAAAACGCAAAAATCGCGCGTGTAGCTCAGCTGGATAGAGTACCTGGCTACGAACCAGGCGGTCGGAGGTTCGAATCCTTCCACGCGCACCATTTTAGTAAGCATTAGCTTACAAATGCAGATTTTGCGGAGAGGTGGCCGAGTGGCCGAAGGCGCTCCCCTGCTAAGGGAGTATGGGCTTTATCTCCCATCGAGGGTTCGAATCCCTCCTTCTCCGCCATTCTATTCCTAGTGAATAGATTTAATTTGCGAGACTTAAGTGCTTCTTCTAGACTCAAGTCTATCGGTAAGGTGGCAACTTACCCAGTATTTAAGCGCGTGTAGCTCAGCTGGATAGAGTACCTGGCTACGAACCAGGCGGTCGGAGGTTCGAATCCTTCCACGCGCACCATCTACTTAGTTAGATTTAGATAAGCCCTGCAAGCAATTGCAGGGCTTTTTTAATGAAATTTTTCTGCTTCATCTCGAATCAATCCTTATCTGTTCCCATGCTTTAAAACCTTGATAATTCGCTTCTTGCGCCACGCTATGTTTAATCTAGTACCTATGCCTTAAGCGATGATGTTATCGCGCTGGCTTGCTGTTTAGCGCCTGATAAAGAGATAGCTGTAAGGGTTATCTTGACTCGCAAGTTGAGCTGTAAAAGAGACGAAGAGATAAGCATGGAACAAGGGATTGATGAGTGACTTCGCGTCTTAGGGACGAGTCCTGAGAGAGGTTTGAAGAGTGTTAGCGCAGCAATTTGGGGAAATAAAAAGGGCTGTAAAATGCAGCCCTTTTTAGCGTAGATGTCGTGATTAGGCTTCTAGCTTAGCAAACTCGGCTTTTTGCTCTTTTAGTTTGTCCATATCGCGGCTCAGATCGGCCATTTTTGCGCGCTCTTTATCAATGACGGCTGGCGGTGCTTTCGCCACGAAGCCTTCATTCGATAATTTACCTTCGATACGAGCAATCTCTTGAGTCAGTTTTTCAAGCTGCTTGTCGATGCGAGCCATTTCAGCCGCGACATCCACCAGACCTGCCATCGGAATCAATAATTCCATTTCGCCAATCAGACCTGTGGTCGACATTGGCGCTGTTTCACCTTCGCCAAGAATCGTCATGCTCTCTAAGCGCGCAAGCGTTGTGAAGAAGGCTTGGTTAGCTTCAACACGGGCTTGATCTTGGGCGCTCACGCCACGCAGTAGGGCATTTAATGGCTTAGAAGGCGCAATATTGAGTTCGGCACGGATATTACGTACTGCAACAATGACTTGCTTAACCCACTCGAGATCGGCCATCGCGGTCGCATCTACTTTGGCGGCATCATAGCTTGGGAATGGTGCTAGCATGATGGTGTCGCCTTGAGCGCCAGTCAGCGGTTTAACGCGTTGCCAGATGGTTTCAGTGATGTATGGCATCATTGGGTGCATCAAACGTTGCATCGCTTCTAACACATTAACCAGCGTATGGCGGGTGCCACGCATTTGCGCTTCATTGCCGTTTTGCAGTACTGGTTTAGTTAACTCTAAATACCAATCGCAGAACTGGTTCCAGGTGAACTCGTACAGCGTGTTCGCTGCAAGGTCGAAACGGTAGTTTGTCATGTGGTCGTCGTAGGTTTTCACGGTTTGGTTGAATAAACCGATAATCCAGCGATCCGCCAGTGACAGTTCCATCTCACCGCCTTGGTAATCCGGTGAGTTCGGGCCGCAATCTTGGCCTTCTGTATTCATCAGCACGTAGCGTGACGCGTTCCAAAGCTTGTTACAGAAGCTGCGGTAACCGTCTAAACGCTTCATATCCCAGTTGATATCACGGCCAGTTGAGGCCATTGCCGCTAGGGTAAAGCGCAGGGCATCGGTACCGTGGGCTTCGATGCCATTTTCAAATTCTTTACGGGTGCTCTTTTCGATCTTGGCGGCGAGTTGAGGTTGCATCATGTTGCCAGTGCGTTTTTCAACTAGGGCTTCTAGATCGATACCGTCAATCATATCTAATGGGTCAAGTACGTTGCCCTTAGATTTTGACATCTTGTTACCCGCTTCATCGCGGATAAGGCCTGTCACATAAACGGTTTTAAATGGCACCTGTGGCTTACCGTCTTCATCTTTGATGAGGTGCATGGTCATCATGATCATACGGGCAACCCAGAAGAAGATGATGTCAAAACCCGTCACCAACACGTCGGTCGGGTGGAAGGTTTTTAAATCTTCAACATTGTCAGGCCAGCCTAAGGTTGAGAATGTCCACAGGGCAGAGCTGAACCAGGTATCTAGTACGTCTTCATCTTGGCGCAGGGCGATTGCATCATCGATATTGTGCTTAGCACGCACTTCAGCTTCGTTACGGCCAACATACACCTTACCGTTCGCATCGTACCAAGCGGGGATGCGGTGACCCCACCATAATTGGCGAGAGATACACCAATCTTGAATGTCGCGCATCCAAGAGAAGTACATGTTTTCGTACTGCTGCGGCACAAATTTAATGTCGCCATTTTCAACGGCTTCGATAGCGGTTTTCGCCATAGGTGCAACGGCGACGTACCATTGGTCGGTCAGCATTGGTTCGATTACCACGCCAGAGCGGTCACCGTAGGGCACTTTTAGGCCATGTGGCGCGATTTTTTCGAGCAGACCCAAGGTTTCAAACTCGGCCACGATGGCATCACGGGCTTTGAAACGATCAAGGCCAGCGAAACGCTCTGGCAGGCTGCCATCTAAGCTAGTGTTGATGGTGCCATCGGTATTGACGACTTCAGCGGATGCACGAATGGCTGCATCTAAGGTCAACACGTTGAACATAGGAAGCTTGTGACGTTTACCGACTTCATAGTCGTTAAAGTCGTGGGCAGGAGTGATCTTCACACAGCCTGTGCCAAACTCCATGTCTACATAGTCATCGGCAACGATAGGGATGCGACGATTAACAATAGGCAGCAGAATAAATTTGCCGATCAGCGCTTGATAACGCTCATCGTCTGGATGAACTGCAACCGCGCTATCGCCCAGCATAGTTTCTGGACGTGTGGTGGCGACTTCGAGGTAATCTTTACCGTCGGCAGTCAGCTCGCCATCGGCTAATGGATAACGCAGGTGCCACATGTGGCCTTGCTTTTCTTTGTTTTCCACTTCGAGATCTGAAATCGCGGTGTGTAGTTTAGGATCCCAATTCACTAAACGTTTACCACGGTAAATCAAATCATCTTCATAGAGACGGACAAACACTTCTTGAACGGCTTTAGACAAGCCTTCGTCCATAGTGAAGCGCTCACGGTCCCAATCCACAGAGGCGCCCATACGACGCAGCTGCTTAGTGATGGTGCCGCCAGATTGCGCTTTCCATTCCCATACTTTTTCCATAAAAGCATCGCGGCCAAGGTCATGGCGGCTCTTGCCTTCTTCGGCTTCAAGCTTACGCTCAACCAGCATTTGAGTCGCAATACCCGCATGGTCAGTACCGACTTGCCACAGGGTGTTTTTACCCTTCATACGTTGGTAGCGGATCAGTGTATCCATGATGGTATCTTGGAAAGCGTGGCCCATGTGCAGACTGCCCGTCACGTTAGGTGGCGGGATCATGATGCAATAGTTGCCCTGTGAGGCATCGCCGTGGGGCTTAAAGTAACCTTGCTCTTCCCAGTTTTGGTAAAGAGTCTGCTCAATGGACTGAGGATCGTATGTTTTTTCCATGGGAACGTATCTGTCTCAAGCTAAATTAAGTGGATGTGTTGCTAAATTTTGGGTTGTTAATTCAATCCCTAAGCCACGATATTGGCGATAGCGTTCACGTGCTATCGCTTTATGTTGGTCGTCATTAGCCACAAAATCGAAGATTTGACCAAAGTTTACCGCAAACGGAGGCACTTGGTCTGCAAGATTAATCAGAAGTTGGCGACTTTTGTTTGGGCCGAGTCTGTCAAAACCGATTTCAACGGGTGAGCCAGTAGTGGGGCCTTCACCTTTGAGGTTATGGGGGACAAATGCACTGGGTTCAAACTGCCATAGTAACTCGTCGATTTCGAAGGCGATGTTCTTGTCCTGACAGTGAATATAGACCTGCTGCTGGTTTATAAATCCCTGTTGGGCTAGACGGCAAGCTAATTGATACATGTCATTAAGGGCCGTGTTCACGCCCATCGGCGGCAGTAAATAAAACAGCGCTTGAGTCATGATTTCAATGCCTTGCTTTAAGTTATAGACGAACGGGTAAGTTTACACTAAAACTCAAGCGGGGTTAACGCTTAGCATCGGGGTTTTTCACGGGAGCTTGAGCGGCGGGGACTGGGGGGCTTAAACAGTTACAGTGCCAAATGTGCACAGCTTAAGTACTCGCTCAAGGCTAAGAGTAATGGTTAAACGACTATGGGATCTGGGGATATAAAAGCAAAGCGCACCCGAAGGTGCGCTGGTTGAAAGACTGGTCAAACAAACTATTCCTCCTAGGTTATTGAGCATTGTTATTAAAGGATTTATTGACGCTTTGTGAATAAACAACACATATCGCATTAGATTTTGTTTATTCAGCAGGTTAACTCACTTTCAACTTACATTTTCGCTTACGATTACATTTCAGAATATAAATAAAGGAATCTGGCTGATATTAGTACTCAAAAAGGTACTGGGTATTTTGCTGTTAAGCAGCTCGCCTTGTTCCGTGTTATCTAAATTCTTTTTACTCACTATTTGTAATATGCCCACTTGCTCATATTACCGATAACGCTATTAACCTCCTCATATTGTTTGACTGTTAAGAAGCTAATTCACCTAAAGTGGTCTTTCATGGTAGCTATGTGGCTCTATTGCTGACGTCCTCCTCTTGATTGTTACATTTGTGCTCAAAGAGTGTGTAAGACTAAAATTGGCAATATGATGTAGTAGGTTACTCCTTTATGATCGACTCGTGTGTTAACACACTTTTAGTGCGTTTGTCGTTAGTTGTTAGTTGTTGGTTGTTGGTCATCGGTCTCTATTTTTTAGTAACCTCGCATCTCATTTGATCATCAGAGGGAAAACGCATAAACACTACAGCTTGAGCTTGGTGTTACTCAATTTATGTGGCCGTCTTAATATGACTGCCGTAATGTGACTGTCTTAATGTAACTGCCTGTGTCACTGTTTTTGAGTGTGAGTTTTGTGTGGCGGCGTACTCCTTCTTATGGTGATATTTAACGCTTTTAAGTTGAAATTCACATCACTTCGATTCTGCTGTCACTTAGTAAAGTGTAGTAGTTATTTACAGGTTCACACTCTTTTTACGGACCATTAGGATGGTCTATCAAACTTTTGCTAAAAAATGTGACCTATTAAACCTTATCTACTTTATGCTCTCGAAGTGATGTGGTCTCGCACTAACATCGAGTAACTTAAGCTGCATCTTCCTCCTCGTAATCATCCTCGACATTAACAGCGTCTTCGGGATGAGTAATGGATGCGAAACGTTGTGCTTCAGGTTTATGGGTTAATCGATTGAGTTGTTTCTCTAATTTTTGACCCATGGCCGTAATGGCTGCATAAAGATTGTCGTGTTTTGCTTGAGCAAAAAGTTCTCCATTTGGGATGCCAACCGATGCTTCAATTTTGAAACCAGGTTTCTCCTCTGTGATGATGACATGGGGATTAATCAACTGCACATCGTGCCTAGAAAGTTTGTCAAAACGGCTTTCAATGCGTTCACGGATTGGGGCAGTGACTTCTAGTTGTTTGCTCGTAATCTTTAGCATATGTTGCACCTTCTATTTGTTTCCTTCGATTTCAGATTACCAATCTACACCCTTAAAAACGAGATCTAAATCACATTTTTTACCCCGTTCAGTTCTGTTCGTTGGTTATTTGATCGCTTAGACAAATCTCGAGGATTCTTGGTCGAAAAGGCTTGAATTGGTTATCGGAACAGGCCATATTTGATGGGATAACTACGCAGTCTTTCCCATCATTTACCTATCTTTACTTTAAGTTTTTCATTAGATCCCGATAAAATACCTTCACTTATTTCATTGCTCAGTCGAGTGGCAGGTATTATGGAAACCGAACATATCAAAGTTAAAGTCTGGGATTTACCCACACGCTTTTTTCACTGGGGCATGGTGGCCCTCATGGCCTTACTCTGGTGGAGTGCCGAAGTGGGCGAAATGCAATGGCACCAGATCTTTGCTTATAGTTTGTTGATCCTGATTGGCTTTCGGCTTTTATGGGGCTTGATTGGCAGTGATACTGCGAGGTTTAGTCACTTCGTGCATCATCCCAAGGTGGTGTTTGAGTATTTGAAAGATGTTCGTGCAAAGGGCGTGTCAGTGGTTTTAGGGCATAACCCGATGGGCGGTTATATGGTGATTGTGTTGATTGCCATTATCAGCTTACAGCTAATCACTGGACTCTTTGCTACCGATGATGTGTTTACCGAAGGTCCACTGTACAGCTATGTGAGTGCTGATACTGCTTCGTTTCTCACTTGGTTGCATAAAATGAATTTCAACCTCATCTTAGCCTTGAGTGCCGTGCATGTGTTGGCTGTCGTTGTACACGCGCTTAAAGGTGACAAGTTAGTGGGAGCCATGCTCAGCGGTTACAAACGCGTGTCTAAAGTTGAGCACGCCAAATCTGAGACTCAGTTGGTGTTTAAATCACACTGGTTGGCTTTAATTGTGCTGTTAATCATCGCTGGAGTGGTGTTTACCTATTTGATGTGGCCCATAGTACAAGTGCTCTAACAAGTGCTGAACATTAAAAAAGCCTGCATGTAGCAGGCTTTTTTATTAGACATTACAACGCGTAATTAGTCTTTTTTGTACACGTCGTGACAGCCTTTACAGCTCTTGCCGGTGTTCATAAAGGCTTGCTTGATTTCAGCTTGGTCACCTTTTTGAGCCACAGTCGCTAAAATAGCGGCATTTTCTTGGAAGGTTTTCATCTTAGCGTCGAAGTCAGCCTTATCTTGCCATACTTTGGCTAGCGCTTCGGTATCGCCTTTATCTGAACCTTCAATAAAGCCTTCGAAAGGAATGTGCGAAAGAGCAGCAACATTGTTGGCGCGCATTGCGAAGGTTTCAGCTTCGAAAGGTTTCTTGCCTTTCATCATTGCGCCCATATCGCCAAAGTTATAAGCAATCAGGCCAAATGCAGATTGGCGATATTCAATCGCGTCCTTCGCATCTTCAAAATTGTGTGCTTGTGCAGTTGAAGCCAATAAGGTACCGGCAACGAGAGTCAGGAGTAATTTTTTCATCGTATTCTCACAAATTAGCGTCGAAGTGTGACATTGCGCTCCTATTGTACACAAATTAACTCAATGTACTAGAAGCATTTTTGTCAGTTTTTGTCTAGGCGGGAGGGATAAACGTAACAAGTTATTTGTTGGTTGAGTAAATCTGCTAAACTGCCGTTGTAATGCTTAAACAATACTACTGGGGCGATTATGCGAGCCAATTGGGACTTAGTTTTAGAGAAAATCTTGAGCCATGGAAACTATGAAGAACTCTCAGTGTTGTTCCATTTATTGCTGACAGAAGAGGAGCGCAGTGCGATCGCGGGACGATTAAAGGTATTTCAATTATTACTCGATGGTGAGATGAGCCAGCGGCAAATCGCGGCGGAATACGAGGTCAGCATCGCCACGATCACACGCTGTTCAAACTATTTAAAGAATATGGCACCTAGCCATAGAGAAAAAATTCAACAGCTCATCAAATAAGGTCGCTGTGGTGCCTTTATCCTTAATAGCCTAAAACATTGGGGTGACAGGCAACTTATGACGACGATAAAGCGTACGTCTTACTAGAATGTAGAAGCTGTAGCTTAAGAGTAATATGGCTAATAATGGGTAAAACTTTTCGGGTAAAAACTTAAAGATTGACAATGCACCGAGCAAGTATAGGAAGGGTAATAGGTCATAAATCATCTTAGGGATCCCGCCTGATTTCCTACGTTTGATAGGGTCGGTGCGACGGTTTTGGGAGCGCATAGTGTAAATTCTTGCGCCAAGCACAAAGATGACTGCTGCAGCAATCAAAGCATAATTGGGTTCGAGCAGCATAAAGCTTGTGATGCCTAATGCCATATAACCATAAGGTAAAGCTTCATATACCGGTTTTGTTAACATATGCACTCCGTCGCATGATATCGAAATAGGTTTAAAACCCTAATATTCCAGTTAAAAATGCTAAATCTATCTAAAACTTCCGTGTTTACCTTTGGATTATAAACATTTGTGGATAAAAAAAAGCACCTCCTTATGTAAGGAAGTGCTTCATTATCTTGCTCAGGTTAGTGAGCTTTAGGCGTTACGGCCTAGATTAGCCGCGGCAACCGCAACCGCCATTGCCATCACAACCTGTTTTTGGTGTGTCGCATGCTTCATGATCGTGATCATGGTCATGGTGATGATGACCATGATCATCAGAACCGCCACAACAGCCACCCGCATCTTGGCTTGAACCACCACAGCATCCGCCGCCGTGGTCATGATCATGGCTGTGTCCATGGCTACCACATCCGCCGTGGGCATGGATATGGCCATGGGCAACTTCTTCTGCAGTTGCAGCGCGAACATCGATAATTTCAATGTTGAAGCTCAGTGCTTGTCCCGCTAAAGGATGGTTGCCATCAACGATGACCACATCATCTTTGACTTCGACAACTTGCACTGGGCGTTGACCCATTTCTGTCTCGGCAATAAAGCGCATACCAGGAACGATATCTTCGATATCACCGAATGCTTCTAATGGCACAGCTTGACGCAGACCATCGTGGTAAGGACCGTAGGCTTCTTCGGCACTAATAGTCACATCCAGTGTTTCGCCCTTGGTTTTACCTTCTAATGCAGCTTCTAATCCTGGGATCAGGTTTTCTGCACCGTGCAGATAGAGCATAGGTTCGGCATCAAAAGAGTCTTCTAAAAGTCTGCCGTCTTGATCTGATAAACGGTAATGAATGGTTACCGCGCTGTGTTGGGTGATCTTCATATCGCCTCCGGTTCGGAATGTGCGCGCATAATAACGTGCTTTTAGGGCGCTGGCGATAATTTGAAGTTGCTTATGTTAGATATCGCACAGCTTTTTGTTGATGTGATGAACAGGCATTTGGAGAGGAATTTACGCCAAATTGTTGATGGATATGGCTTGTGGTTTGTTGGCCTCGAAAGTGGGTTTACATAGCCTAATCTAAAGTCATTACTACATGCTTGATATAATTGATTGAATTTAAATGTTTAAAAATAGATGTATTTGCGCGGTATTACGTTTACGTCAACAGTTTTCTATTGATGAAATCGCATTTTTACCCTAGGAAAACTTGATATTAATGAATGTTAAGAAGCGAATTTGAGGCTGTGAAAGATTTGTTCATAAATAATCCAGTTAGGGGGTTGACAAGGCTAGGTGAAAAAGGCAATTCTGTTTTACATCACATTGACATGGATTAGCCCAAACGTATGCATAGCCTAGGTTTTGTAGTAATTACCATTATTACAACCACCACTACAACCAGAGTGGGGGCGGGCTGATACACCCTAAAGAATTTTAACGACGAGCCCGCTTCCCACAAAGAAGCGGGCTTTTTTGTTTCTAGCTTATGTTTCTTAGTCGGGCGCGGTACAGGAGATCAAGATGAAAGTAATGAAATTTGGTGGTACCTCGCTTGCAAATTGGCAGCGATTTTCAATGGCGGCGGATATCGTGGCCAAGGCGGCGAAAGCAGAACCTGTGGCTACAGTGCTTTCTGCGCCCGCGACAGTGACAAACGCCTTGCTAGAAATGGTGGATGTGGCGGTGAAAGGGGAAGATTATTCGCCAGTCATTCAACACGTTGAACGGGTGTTTACCTCGCTCTATCAGGATGCGGTCAGTTCTGGACTCTCGAGCAGTCAAAGCGAAGTGTTGTTCGCCGGACTGAGTGTGCAGCTTGCGCGTTGGCAGGACAGATTACGCGGTATTACGCTGCTGCAGGAATGCCCTGACGGAGTACGCGCTGAAATCGTTGTTGCTGGCGAGCGTTTGTCTGCTGCTTTGATGGAGCAAGTCATGCTGGCAAAAGGCATCACTTCGGCGCAGCTAGACCCGCGTGAGCTGTTTTTAGGTCGTGGTCGTCCGCTCGAATCCGTGGTGGATATTGCCGTCAGTAAACCGCGATTCAAAAATCTTGCCCTCGATGAAAAACGGGTTTGGGTGATGCCCGGCTTTACCGCCGCCGATGAAGACGGCAAGGTCGTGACCTTAGGCCGTAATGGCTCTGACTATTCCGCTGCCGTGCTGGCCGCTTGTTTAGATGCTTCAAGTTGTGAGATTTGGACCGACGTTGACGGCGTATACAACACCGATCCTCGGGTTGTCACCGATGCTAAATTGTTGTCACAGCTCAGTTATCAAGAGGCGATGGAGCTGTCTTACTTTGGGGCTAAGGTGCTGCATCCTAAAACCATTGCGCCTATCGCTCAGTTCCACATCCCCTGTTATATCAAGAACAGCTTTAATCCCGATGCGCCCGGCACTCTGGTATCGAATCAGGCCGATGAAAGCGGTCTGCAGGTGAAGGCCATTTCTAATCTGGATAATCAAACCATGTTTGATGTTTCAGGCCCCGGCATGAAGGGCATGGTCGGCATGGCGAGCCGCACGCTGGCGGCAATTTCCCGTAGTGGCGTTTCCGTGTCACTCATCACCCAGAGTTCTTGCGAATACAGCATCAGCTTTTGTGTGGCGACTAGCGATGCGGCCAAGGTGAAATCGGCGCTGGAGCAAGAGTTTGAACTAGAAATCAAAAGTGATTTACTCGAGCCGATTGAAATGCGCCATGACTTAGCAATCGTCTCCTTGATCGGTGATGGCATGCGTACCCATAAAGGTGTGGCGGCGCGGTTCTTCCAGGCGTTAGCGCAGGCGAGTGTGAATATCATCGCGATTGCGCAAGGCTCTTCTGAACGTTCTATTTCAACGGTAATCGAGCAGCGAAAGACCAAGCATGCGGTAGCGGCTTGTCATCAGGGCTTTTTCGATGTGCAGCAATATTTGGATGTGTTTTTAGTGGGTTGCGGCAATGTTGGCGCAGGCTTACTCGAGCAAATCAAACATCAGGCGAGCGTGTTAAAAGAGCAGCACATTAGCATTCGTGTCTGCGGCATCGTGAATTCAAGCAAGATGTTACTCGATAGTGCGGGTATCGATTTAAACAATTGGCAAAACCTGCTTGCCGACAGTCAGCAACCAAGCGATCTTTCTGCGCTATTGGCTTGGGTGAAAGAGCAACAGTTATTAAACCCTGTGCTGGTGGATTGTACTTCAAGCGATCAAGTGTCGAACCAGTATTTAGAGGTGATGAATGCGGGCATGCACGTGGTGACGCCCAATAAGAAGGCCAATACTCGAGACTACGCTTACTACCAAGCACTGCGTCAAACAGCCTTGAAACAACGTCGTCAGTTCCTGTATGAGACCAACGTTGGCGCCGGATTGCCCGTTATCGATAATTTGAAAAAACTGTTATTTGCTGGCGATAAGTTACACAAGTTTAACGGTATTTTGTCAGGCTCCTTATCCTTTATCTTCGGTAAACTCGATGAGGGTATGACGCTGTCAGAAGCGACTAAACTGGCGCGGGAAAAATGCTTTACCGAGCCCGATCCCCGTGATGATTTAAGTGGTATGGATGTGGCGCGTAAAGTGCTGATTTTGGCCCGTGAAGTGGGTTTGAAACTTGAGCTAAGCGATATCGTTGTCGACTCAGTCTTACCTGACGATTTTGATGATTCAGGCGATGTGGAAAGTTTTATGGCGCGTTTAACCGAGGCAGATGCGGCGATTGCGGCGCGAGTGGCAGAGGCGAAAGCGCAGGGTAAAGTGCTGCGTTATGTGGGGCAGATTGAAGAAGGCGCGTGTTATGTGCGTATCACCGAAGTCGATGCTACCGATCCGCTCTACAGCGTAAAAGGTGGTGAAAATGCCCTGGCATTCTACAGCCGTTATTATCAGCCGATTCCTTTTGTATTACGTGGATACGGTGCGGGTACAGAAGTGACAGCGGCCGGCGCCTTTGCCGATGTATTAAGAACCTTAAATTGGACTCGTGAGGTGAGTGTATGAGTTTGACCGTTTACGCTCCCGCCTCTATGGGTAATGTGGGTGTGGGCTTTGATTTATTGGGCGCAGCACTTGCGCCCATCGATGGCAGTTTATTGGGCGATAGAGTCACAATTGCGGCTGCGGATGCGGGGGTGAGCCTCACTCAAGTGGGAGCGTGGGCGCATAAGTTACCCAGCAATCCTGAGGAGAATATCGTCCATCAATGCGCGGTGTTTTTCTTGAAAGCCCTTGGAAAAGAAAACCAAGGCGTGGCATTAACCCTAGAAAAAAACTTGCCCGTCGGCAGTGGCTTAGGTTCGAGCGCCAGTTCTGTGGTTGCAGCGCTTTACGCGCTTAACGAGCATTTTGAGCGTCCATACGATAAGCAAGCGCTACTCGAACTCATGGGCGAGTTTGAGGGCAAGATCAGCGGTAGCGTGCATTACGACAACGTCGCGCCCTGTTATTTGGGCGGCATGCAGCTGATGCTAAATGTGCCTGGCGCTATCTGTGAGCCGATTCCCAGTTTTAAACAATGGTATTGGGTGGTGGCGTATCCTGGGATTTCACTCTCAACGGCAATGATGCGTAAACTCATGCCAGAACAATACGATAAGTCGGTGGCCATCGATTTTGGGCGTTATTTGAGTGCCTTTGTACACGCCTCTTATCAGCAAAACGCCAAGCTTGCGATTCAAGTCTTGAAGGATGTGCTGGCCGAACCTTACCGCGCAGCGGCGATACCGGGTTATGACAATGCCAGGGCGGCGCTCGCCGAATTAGGCATGTTAACCACTGGCATCTCGGGCAGTGGGCCAACGCTGTTTTCGGTGACAGACAATCTTGTGACCGCTAACGCCGCCAAGGCGTGGTTAGAGGCTCATTATCTGACTGAAGCGGGGGGCTTTGCCCATGTGTGCCGCCTCGATGAGCAAGGTACGCGCCGAGTCGATTAATTTTCTTACTTTTAAAAGCATTAAGCCCAAGCCTAACGGCTTGGCACTGATAAGGTCGAGTGAGCATGGAACTATATAATTTAAAACACCCTTCGCAGAAAGTGAGCTTTAAGGAAGCGGTGCAATTAGGACTCGGTAAAGACAGAGGGCTGTTTTTTCCTACTCAAATCCCTGTGTTGCACGATATCGAGGCGCTGCTGGCGATGCCTTTTGTCGAGCGCAGTAAAAAAGTACTCGGCGCTTGGCTTGCCTCAGAGCTTGGGCAAGACGCGGTAGATAAACTGGTCGAGCGTGCCTTTAATTTCGATTTGCCCTTGGTGGCGGTCGATGAGCAGCGCTCGTGCCTCGAGCTTTTCCATGGGCCAACTTTAGCATTCAAGGATTTTGGTGCGCGCTTTATGGCGCAATGCATCAATGCCTTTGCTCAAGACTCGCGCTTAACCATTCTAACCGCGACCTCGGGTGACACTGGGGCGGCGGTGGCCGATGCCTTTTACGGCCTAGATAAAGTCAATGTCGTCGTGCTCTATCCTAAGGGCAAAATCAGTGAGCTACAGGAAAAGATGTTCACCACCTTAGGTAAGAACATTCACACTGTGGCAGTAGCGTCCGATTTCGATGCTTGCCAGCACTTAGTCAAACAGGCTTTTGAAGATAGCGATGTGCGTGATGGCTTGCATTTAAACTCGGCCAACTCAATCAATATCAGTCGTTTGCTGGCACAGATTTGTTATTACTTCGAAGCGGTCGCCCAATCGAAACAGCGCCATGAGGCCGATCCTGTGATTGCTGTGCCCAGTGGTAATTTTGGTAATCTCACCGCGGGCTTGTTTGCCAAAGCCATGGGCTTACCTGTTAAACGTTTTATTGCCGCGACCAACGCCAATGACACTGTCCCACGTTATTTAGAGAGTGGTGATTGGCAGCCTAATCCTACTCAAGCGACTATGTCCAATGCGATGGATGTGAGCGAGCCAAGTAACTGGCCGCGCGTCGAGGCAATTTGCGAGAAACTCGGTTGGCCATTGGCGGACCTAGTGGGGATTCGTTTATCAGAGGCGCAAACCTCGGAGGCGCTGGCGGAGTTACATGCAAAAGGTTATGTGTCCGAACCCCATGCAGCGATTGCTGCCAGAGCCTTAACGCTTAACTTAGTGCCTGATGAAGTGGGGATATTTTTAGGTACAGCACATCCTGCCAAGTTTAAGGACGTCGTAGATAGAGAGCTTAACCTCGATTTACCTCTGCCTGCAGAACTTAAAGCGGTGGAGCATAAACCCATACTCTCGGCTGAATTAGCCGCCGATTTTGCTCAGTTAAAGTCACATTTATTTGCGGTGTTAAGCTGAGGTGGCGAATCGCCATTAAACCATTGGTAAAAGGGAGTCGATTGACTCCCTTTTTTACAAGTGTAAATGAGGCTCGAGAGAATTAATCAAAGCTTATCATCCACAGTGATTATCAAACCTTTATATAACCATATGAAATCAAATTAATATTTGTAACTTAGTGTATTGGTTGTCGTTAAAGGGATGTGAGTTGCTTCACAATTAAGTTGAATCGAATTCGTTATGTTCGCCCGCCTATTTAGGATTTAACAATTGGATAAACTGTTTTGTTTAAATGTGCCTTATCAGGGATTTGCCTTATCTTTTTTCTCTCAAGTTGCGCCCTAGAACCCCCTCAATTACCACGGCGCATTAACGAAGCCTATGATTTTGAAGTGACTCACTGTGACAGTTTTGCGCTAGTCACTGGTGTAAGTCGCCATGCCAATAACCTTGCCGAAGCAAAACAATCCGCCGCCTTACAAGGGGAGGAGTTAGGAGGCACTCATATAGTGTGGTTGCAAACGGATATGGGCGAACCAACCAAAGTGGTGGCGATAGTGTATAAGTGCCTGCTTTAAATCGGATACCTTAAGCGATGGCTTTCTTACGGGAGTTCAAGCCGATGGCATCCTCAGTTGATGCAGACTAAGCTTAGGAAGGCGATGGGAACGCTGCGGCTCTAACGGTAAACTCATTGCGTTAGACATTCTAGATGAGGACGAGAACAACCGATTATGGGGCGACTATTGTGCCTAGGTTCGTTTTTCAGCTTAGCCATATCCTGCTGTTATGTATTTTTATTTTCCCCGCTTTAGGTGTTCCATCTGAGGCCGGAGCGCCCGTTTGCTTAAATCCCCTCAAAGTGGGTTATAACGATTGGCCGCCCTATGCCTGGGAAGATCCACAGGGGGAGGCGCAGGGGTTAGATGTGGAGCTGCTTCGCGCCTTTGCCGAACACTTAGGCTGCGAGGTCACTTTTATCAATGTGCCGGCGAAGCGCTCGCATCAAATGCTGAAAAGTGGCTCCTTAGACATGATGATGGGCGCCACTAAAACCGCTGAGCGTGAAGAGTATGCCTTATTTTCCGCCGCCTACCGTGATGAAACCGTGCGTTTATTTGTATTGGATGAAAACAAAGACAAGATCCGCTTAACCCAGTGGCAGGATATTTTTAGCCAAAAACTGCGTTTGTTAGTGCCTATCAGTGGTTGGTATGGGGTGGATTATGAGCGGACACGGCAGCGCTTGGAGCAAGAGCATCTGTTGATACTCAGTCCCGATGCCGATAAGTCGGTGCAAATGCTCACCTATGGCCGTGCGGATCTGATTATTGGTGATGCCATGGCCATGCCTTATATCGCCAGTCAGCATCAAGGGGTGAGGTTATCACCGCTAAAGCCAGTGTTGGACCGCAACCAAATTCACTTAATGCTCAGCAAGCAAACCCTTTCATCAGCGCAATTAAAGCAATTTAATGCTGCAATTAAGGCGTTAAGTACTAACGGTGAAATAGCCCGAATTGTATATAAATGGCAGCAAATTTCGTTGGCGCAGCAAACGAAAACCAGTCATCAGTTTAATTCGCTCTCCGTGCAATATGCCGACTTACTCACCCTCGATTAGACCTAGGAAATACCGTTAAGATTATCGGTATAGCAAATGGTAAGCCTATGACACATTTGCTAAAACTTCTGTTGCCTTCAGTTACTGCTCTCTCTCTCAATTTCTGCTAGCTTGTGGGATTACTTTGCCAGACTTTGGGTCATCATTCGTCAATCACGCCCACTAGAAAGTCCATTGCTAACAATAACAATAGGATAGAGATTACACATGAAACTTCGTCATTCTGTTGCCTGCTGCATGCTCGCCCTTGGCACTTTGTCCGCAGCCCACGCCATCGCTCAACCTGCCAGCAATCAAGGTTATTACCGTGCGCCAGCATTGCATGACCAAACCTTAGTCTTTACGGCCGAAGGCGATCTTTGGACTCAAACGCTCGGGCAAAAGGCGGCGACGCGCCTGACCACTTTACCCGCCGAAGAGTTAGGTGCGGCCATCTCCGCCGATGGTAAATGGGTGGCTTATGTCGCCAATTATGAGGGCGCGAGTGAGGTTTATGTCATTCCTGTCGCGGGTGGTGTGGCCAAACGAGTGAGTTTCGAAAACAGCCGAGTGCGCTTGCAAGGCTGGACCGCAAAGGGCGAAGTGCTTTATTCCACCGACAGTGGCTTTGGCCCTGCGAACAATTGGATGTTGCGACTGGTTAACCCTGAGACCTTGGCGACGACCGACTTACCACTCGCTGATGCGGTGGAAGGGGTAGTCGATGCCAATAATCAATATGTGTACTTTACCCGTTTTGGCCTGCAGGTCACCGGCGATAACGCTAAGGTTTATCGCGGCGGCGCTAAGGGTGAGTTATGGCGCTTTAAACTCGGCGGCAAAGACGAGGCGCAGTTGCTCAGTGGTCAGCATCAAGGTTCGGTGCGTCAGCCTATGCTATGGCAAGACAGACTCTACTTTATCAGCGACAGCGATGGTAACGACAATCTCTGGTCCATGGCTCTGGATGGCAGTGACGCGAAACAGTTGACCCAATATAAAGATTGGCAGGTGCGCGGCGCGCGCATGGACCAAGGTAAAGTCGTGTTCCAGCAGGGCGCCGATATTCATGTTTTTGATATCGCCTCTGCCAAAGACTCATTATTAGATATTGAATTAACGTCCGATTTTGCCCAGCGCCGCGAGCATTGGGTAAAAGATCCTATGGATTTTGCGACCTCAGCGAACCTTGCGCTTGCGGGCGATAAAGTGGTTATCACCGCCCGCAGCCATGTGGCGATTGCGGGAATTGATGGTTCACGTTTAGTGCAAGTGGCACTGCCTGGTACCTATCGCGTGCGCAATGCGATTATGAGTCAGGATGGTAAATCGGTTTATGCCATCAGCGACATGAGTGGCCAGCAGGAAATTTGGCAATTCCCTGCCGATGGCAGCAGCGGCGCGAAGCAACTCACCAAAGATGGCCATACCTTAAGAATGACGCTGAGTCTGTCAAACGATGGCCGTTACCTTGCCCACGACGATAACGATGGCAATGTGTGGTTGCTGGATCTGAAGAAAAATTCCAATCAAAAAATCATCAGCAACGGTGAGGGACTAGGCCCCTATGCAGATATTCGCTGGTCGGCCGACAGTCGTTTTATCGCGTTAACTAAATCCGAAATCGGTAAGCAAAGGCCACAAATCGTGCTGTATTCTGTGGACGAAAATAAGGCACAAACGCTCACCAGTGACAAGTATGAGTCCTATTCGCCGACCTTTAGTCGCGATGGCCAGTGGTTATATTTCCTCTCCAATCGCCAGTTTACTGCGACACCAAGTTCACCTTGGGGCGACCGCAATATGGGGCCAGTGTTTGATAAACGCAGCCAGATTTTTGCGATTGCTTTAGTGAAGAATGCCAAGTTCCCCTTCAGCAAACCCACTGAGCTGACGGCTAAGACGGCGGAAAAGACAGACTCTAAAGATAAGCCGACGCCAGTAAAAATTGATTGGGCGGGAATTGGCGAGCGTTTATGGCAAGTGCCTGTCGATTCTGGCAATTACAGCCAGTTAACTGCGATTGATGGTCGTCTCTATGTGCTCGACCAAGCCATTGGCGATGACACTGAGCCTAGCTTAATGAGGATTAAGTTTAGCGAGCAGCGCCCTAAAGCCGAAGTGTTTGCCGAAGACGTGGCGAACTACAGTGTGTCCGCCGATGGTAGCAAGTTGTTGCTGCGCAAAAAAAGCAATGAAAAGTCGCTGCTGATCGTCGATGCGGGCGACAAGTTGGGCGATACCGAAAATGCCAAGGTGCAAACGGATCAGTGGCAATTAGCGATTTCACCCACCCTAGAATGGCAACAAATGTTTGAAGATGCTTGGTTAATGCATAGGGACTCCTTCTTCGATAAGAAGATGCGCGGCCTCGATTGGCAGGCGACCAAGGCCAAGTACCAGCCGCTACTTGACCGTTTAACCGATCGTAACGAGTTAAACGATATCTTTATGCAGATGATGGGTGAGCTAGACTCGTTGCACTCGCAAGTGCGGGGTGGCGATCTGCCAAAAGACCCAGACGCGGCCAAAGGCGCGAGTTTAGGCGCGCGGCTACAACAAACTAACGATGGGGTAAAAATTGCCCATATCTATCGTAATGATCCTGAACTGCCAAGCCAGGCATCGCCCTTAAGCCGTATCGAAGTCGATGCGAAAGAAGGCGATATGTTACTCGCCATCAATGGCACTCCTGTGACTAATGTGGCCGATGTGACTCGTTTATTGCGTAATCAGCAGGATAAGCAGGTATTACTCGAGCTTAAACGCGGCGGCCAAAACCATAAAACCGTGGTGATGCCGGTTAGCACTCAGGTCGATAGCCAATTACGTTATTTAGATTGGGTTAACCACAACGCAGGTGTCGTGACCGAGGCGAGTAAGGGCAAGATTGGTTACCTGCATTTATACGCCATGGGCGGCGGCGATATTGAGAGTTTTGCCCGTGAGTTTTACACCAATTACGACAAGGACGGTTTGATTATCGACGTGCGCCGTAACCGCGGTGGTAATATTGATAGTTGGATCATCGAAAAACTTTTACGCCGCGCTTGGGCATTCTGGCAGCCAACCCATGGCACGCCTAATACCAATATGCAGCAAACCTTCCGTGGCCATTTAGTGGTGTTAACCGACGAGCTAACGTACTCAGATGGTGAAACCTTCTCGGCGGGGATTAAGGCGCTGGGCATTGCTCCGCTCATTGGTAAGCAAACTGCGGGCGCAGGCGTGTGGTTATCGGGTCGTAACTCACTCACAGATAAAGGCATGGCGCGGGTCGCCGAATATCCGCAATATGCGATGGATGGCCGCTGGGTACTCGAAGGACATGGGGTAACACCGGATATCGAGGTGGATAACTTACCCTTTGCGACCTTTAACGGCCATGATGCGCAGCTCGAAACGGCCATCAGCTATCTTAAGGATGAGTTGATTAAGCAGCCTATCCCCGCATTGAAGGCGCAGCCCATGCCAGCGAAAGGAATGGCAGAAGACATAAAAGCTAAGTAATTAGCTTAAAAAATAGAAATTTAACTAAGGTTTAAGTTAGCCGAGTTAAGCTGGCTTGGTTCAATGTTAGGGTGTTGTCTTGTGGTTCCCGAGACAACACCTTTTTTTATGCCCACTCATTAATGTTTTCGCTGGCATCAACATAGGCTTGCAGGGTGTTGACTTGTTGTTGATTCGCCATTTGCTCCACAGTTGCGGTTCTAGCCGGATCGTTGTGACTCAAATAGTAAGCCGTGGGAGCCGAAATCCCATCGTTCGTTCCCATCGCGATATTGACCATGTCCGATGCGACCTGATACTTCATTTTGGTTGCTTGAATATGAGCATATTGCTCAACACCCGCCTTCACTTTGCTTAAGTCTGGCGCATGAGGTTGTGGGATCGGGTCCACCTGCGACAGTTGTTTCGCTTCATTAGATAGGGTCACAGTGCTCGCGCTGGCGGGTGCGGCTGTTGCCGTACCCGTCGTGGCTGTTGCTGCTGGCTGTTGATAGGGGGTTGCGGTATTACGATAGGCTTGGATTTGCATAGCTTACCTCGAGTGTGGGCGTGCGATATGGCGTTATCATACGGTAACCGAGCTTGAGCTAAGCTGAACGGGTGGGAAAATAGGTCATCGGAGAGGGCAAGTTCATCGCAATAAACTTGCCCCAAATCGTTAAAACTTAATTTGAATGTCTGTCGCTAACGTATTGGCGATAAAGCAGTTTGCGTGTGCTTTTTCGTGAATTTTCTCAAGAGTCTCAGCAGAAACCTCGACACCTTCGGCAAACACTACCTTAGGATTTAAGATCATTTTTGTGACGGCAAGCTTACCAGTCTCGTTTTTACCCAACTCTGCCGAAGCCTCGTCGACATAGGAGGCGACAGGGAGACGTTTAAGATGAGCAATGGCGAGGAAGGTCAACATATGACAGGAGGATAAGGCTGCAAGCAGGCTTTCCTCTGGATTAACCAAGTGTTCATTGCCCTTGTACTCGGGGGCGGAAGATGCCTGAATCGTTTGACCGCTGCCAAACGTAATGCTGTGGTCACGGCAGAATTCGCCTTCTTCGGCTGGAGAGGTTTGCCAATTCACCGTTAAGTTAAAGCCCATGTTTTTCTCCTCATAGCAGGACATCAGGGCACTATAGCTTAGCTAAAAAGACTTCTCCAGCATGGGGCGCACAGTTTAGTGCGCCGCCTTTGAAACGACTTAGATCCCACCCGTTAACAACAAGCTGCAAGTCAGTACACTGCCGGTGACTATACCGATGGGAAGATGGCGCGGGCTGTAGCTTAGGGTCAAAATCACTAACATCGCGGCCAGCGAGATGATCCCCATAAATAAAATGCTGCCATAGGCCCAACCTTGTCCCTGAGCGCAGGTGCTTAGGCTGATGATTAATAACAGCCAAGCAAACAGGGTTAACAGACGGCTCTGCCACTGCGATGGTGGGCGCTTAAACACATCCTTAAAATGGCCAAACTTGGCTAACGCAAACAGCGCAAGGGAGAGATAACTGAGCCCGAGAATGCCGAGCACTGGGATAAATTCTGGCATCATGATTTTGCTTCCTCCAAGGGAGACGACGAGGCAAGTTCGTTAGCATAACTCGGATCAGGTTGTTTTCTCCTGACTTTTTCAACTGCTGTGGTATTTTTTCGACTCGGCTTTTGCAGTGTTTTCACCACGGCCGAGAGTCGAGTGCTCGCAAAAAGCATGGCACAGCCCAGTAACAGCGCGAGCACATCAAACCCCACCAGTGCCCATTGTTGGCTGCGGATATTATCAATTAAGTGGCTCGGAGACGTGGCCGCATTTAACAGCGGCAGTGCGCAATAAAGCGCTCCGATAAGCATCAAGGCGAATTGCCAATGGCGTCGGCTTCGACCGAAAAATGCCCATACGCCCATCACTCCTAAGGCGATAAAGAAACTGTGTACTTCCCAGGCTGATCGGGCGGCAAAATCCGTTGGTAATAGGCGGTTTGCATAGAAAAATGCCGCCGCGCCCAAGGGCAAGCCTAAGATAAACATGAAGTTTAATCCTTCGACTAAGCGCAGGCCACGGCTTGCTTTCTCGCCTTTATCGATTGCTTTTTGCTGTTTCTGGCGCAGACGAATCGCCCACATTAAGGTGCCCGTTGCGACCATGGCGCAGCCGAGTAAGCCACAGAAGAAGAACAAAATACGTAGCAGTGGCGCGGCAAAACGCGCAGTGTGCAGTGACATCATAGTGTCGTAGGTCACGACGGTTGCCGACATCTCATGGGGGCTGGCGTACTTGAGTTCACCCGTGACACCGTTAAACACTAAGAGTGTTGATTCGTCGGTGACGTCTTTACCGGTATTTTGGTAGAAGGTCACTTGGCTATTTTGATCTTTCGGATAGGAAACAATCACCTGCTTGATAGGTGCATCGCCCCATTCTGCCTGAACTTGCGGCAACAGTTGGCTCAAGCGCACTTGCTTTGCCTGAATGCCCGAGGCTTTTTCTGTCTGTCTTGCCGGATTGAGTTCTTTTAAAAAGGCTTGATTATCCTCAGGATAAGCCGTGCTTACCGTCCATGGGATATAGATCAGCATTAAGGTGATTAAGCCAGTATAGGTGATCATTAAATGGTAGGGCAGGGCAATCACAGAGCTGACATTATGGGCATCTAACCAAGAGCGAGCGCCCTTGTTCTGACGAAAGCTAAACAAGTCTTTAAAGATACGCTTATGGATAACGATGCCGCTGATAAGGGCAATCAACATAAACATAGTGCAGACACCCACAATGTAGCGCGCCGTAATGGCTGGCATGTAGTGCAGGTCGAAATGTAAACGGTAGAAGAAGTCACCGCCGCGGCTATCGCGGACATCGGTGATCATGCCACTGCCATCGGCCTTGGTGACATGCTGCTCGATTTTGCCACGGCGTTGACCCTTTTCAGGCGGCAGTTGCCACGCAAAGCTCAGCATGGGGCTTCTATCGGTTGGGAAATTGATTAACCAGCGTTGGGTTGTCGCAGCGGAATGCGCTTCAATATAGTCTTGACCTTGGTCAAGCTGACTCGCTACTTGATTCGTTTGATAGTCTTGAAAGGCGCCGCGGTGGAGTTCTGGCTCGGCCCAAAGGCTCATTTCATGGCGAAAATAACTCAGGCTACCAGCAAAAAAAATCAGCAGTAATACCCAGCACACGAGCAAACCCGCCCAAGTGTGCAGCCATGAGAGGGTTCTAAAAAAAGTTTCTTTCATCTTACTGTCCACACACCTTAAGCAGAGCAAAACATAGGAGGCTAAATAGGCTTAAGTCACGCCACGCATGCCAGGTTTTACGCACACAGAAGGCGTAAATGATGGCGATGGCATAAAACAAAAAGGCCAGCATATTGGCGGTTAAGGTGCTTTCAAATCGAGACATTGGCAGGACTTGGGTCAACATACAGGCTAGTGTTGCCGCAGCGATATAACCCGCTAATAAAGCGGCAGTGGCGCGCACAAACACCTGCAAACCAAACTGGGTCTGGTCTTGCTTAATCCAGCGAATGACGGCGTGAAAATAACTCGTCACAGCGGAAGCTGAGGCTGCCGATGTTGGTGTATTGGAAACTGGGATATGAGACATAAGTGCTGCTTATTTCAGTCAATATTAAAACCGTTATGGCGATGTGCCATATCATGCATACCACTCCATTGATTATTCTTATGCCTAACCCAGTCCACTTGGGTGCATGAGCAAAGGAGAGTCGCTACTCGGCTTGAAGTATAACCTAGTTTACTTAAATGATAAACAATATCATTTGCGTTTATCTGTGAGATCCCTAACGAATTTGTGACAGCGTAAACATCACGCTGGAGTCGTTTAAGCGGCAAACATTTCATAATGTGCAATTTGTCACAAATGTTTGGTTTTATTGATGTGATTGATCTTGCTTGTTTAGAATTTGGTTAATTTTTATGCTGTCACTGTGAGCTTAATCAAAGCAGGCGTTCTGTGCTTTTGGCAAAATGCGGCGCAACTTTCACATGGAATCCGTTAGTGCGCCCTATGCAAACACATTCAAAAAATGGTGAAAAACACCTATCCGAAAACGCTATTCTCCTCTCGACGACCGATCTGAAAGGCAACATTAAGTATGTTAATCAAACCTTTTCGCAGATCAGTGAATATAGCGTTGCCGAGTTGCAGGGGAGCCCGCACAACATAGTGCGCCATGGTGATATGCCATCAGCCGCCTTTAAAATGCTTTGGGAGCGGATAAGAAGCGGCAAACCTTGGATGGGGATTGTCAAAAATAGAACAAAAAACGGTGGCTATTACTGGGTGAATGCCTACGTCGCCCCAGTGTACGAAAATGGCAAAATTCATGAATATCAATCCGTTCGCCGCCAAGCAACGCCAGAACAAATCAAGGCGGCCGAGGAAATCTACCAAGGGATCAATCAAGGACAACAGCCCAAGGCGCTGAAAAAAGACCGCTTAGGATTTCGCGGAAAAATACTCATGGCGATGTTGTTTACCATCGCTCTAACCGCTTACTTGGCAACGTATTCGCCCATTTTAGCCGCCCTTGCTGGTGGACTGCTTGCCTTGGGTCTGTGGTACATGCTCATGCAACCCTTTCAGGCATTAGTGCAGGTGGCCAGCAATATTATCGATGATCCCGTTGCTATGGGGGTTTACACCGGCAGGCAGGATGAAATCGGTAAGCTAGATCTGGCGCTGCGTTTTTTGATCACCGAAATTGGCGGCGTAGTGGGCCGAATGGCGGACTCTGCCAGTGAGATCCAAGAGCAGAGCGTGAATCTTAAACAAACTATCACCAATACATGGGAGCATGCCGATAGCCAGAGCGCGCAAACCACGCAGGCGGCAACGGCGATGGAGCAAATGAGCGCCAGCTTTGCCGAGGTAACGGATAATATCCATCGCACCGCATCCGAGATGGTTTCTAGCCATGAGGCGGCGCAGCGCGGTCATTCACGGCTTGAAACCGTTATCGAGGCGATACATCAACTGAGTGTGCAGGTGAGCCATTTCTCCGATGTGGTGCAAACGATTGAGCAGGACAGCCAAGCGATTCATCAAGTGCTAGAAGTGATCCGCGCGATTGCCGATCAAACCAATCTGTTAGCGCTGAATGCCGCGATTGAAGCGGCGCGGGCAGGGGAAAGCGGTCGCGGTTTTGCGGTCGTTGCCGATGAAGTCCGGCAGTTATCTAGCCGAACCAGTCAGTCGACCTCACAAATTGAGCTGATTGTAAGCCGCTTTAAAGACAGCACACAAAAAGCAACCTCAACCATGACGGCCGGACAGGAACAGGTTAAGCGCTCTGTGTCCTTGGCGCAGGATGCCAGCATTGCCTTTGGCGAGTTGTTATCTTCTATCGCTCGCATCAATTCCTTAAGTGATGACAATGCCGCAGCCATGACGCAGCAGGCATCGGTGGCGGCGGAAATCAGTCGAGCCATCCATGTGATCAGCGATTTGGCGCAGCAGAGTTTAGAGCAGACACAGGATGCGGCGGCGAGGGGCGATCAGGTTTCGCGCTTATCCACTAAAACCCACCATCTGTCGCAGCAATTTTGGCAGCAGAGCGTACAACGTAAGTATTAACCATTGTTATTTGATTGGTTGGTTTATATTTTTTGTTGCTGATTATAAATCAACCAGTTAGCTGTTTTTTAAGTTCCCTTCGCGTGTCATTTCTTTGATAAGTCTCACATTTAGCGACTGCTAATACCCGTTTAGCTCGAAATATTTGTCTAGGGGGCTTGTGTTTTATTTGCCATGCCCCAAGCTCTAATAGTGAAGCGAAAAAAAGTAAAGACACTAAAAGGGACACCCTATGAAAATTAATCTTTCTGGTCACCATGTCGATGTTACTGATTCTGTAAAAGAACACGTTAACGAAAAGTTTTCTAAAATCGCCACTCATTTCCCCACACTCATCGGCCTCGATATCATTATTGCTAAGGAGCATGGCGAGTTTCAGGTTGAAATTCGAACAAATTACGAAGGTAGTCGCATCTCAGCATCGGGTACGGATGAAATCATGTATCCCGCGATTGCCGCCGCAGCCAAAAAACTGGATGCAGCATTAAAACACCGTAAAGGTCAGTTAAAGGCAGACTTACATGAAAAGCCAACCTGCACCACAGCACCTATCGCCCACGAAATTATCCAAGAGATGGATTTGCGCTAGGATTAAGCCTTAGGATGCAATAAAAAAGGGCCAACTGGCCCTTTTTTATTGGTTGCGATTTGTCTTAAATCAAATGGTTAAAGGCAGAATATTTAGAGCCTGGCATTTATAAGCCAATCCTTAAACTTGCCGGATTTCTTAAATCAAAGAGAGCTGCAACCCCTTAAGCACGGCTTGGGTGCGGTCACGGCAATCGAGTTTAGCCAGTATGGTGGAGACATGGTTTTTGACCGTGCCTTCGGCCAAAAACACTGCATTGGCAATTTCTTTATTGGAAAATCCCCCCGCCATAAAACCTAAGATCTCCCGCTCGCGTTCGGATAATAAGTCGTGAGTCGGGCCGCTTTGCGCTGTTGCAGAGGATTGCTGCATCTGTTCTAACACTGATGGTTCAATCAAGTGTCCGCCCTGAGCCACGGTTTCGATGGCCTCAAGTAATTTATCCAGAGAGACATCTTTCAATAAGAAGCCATTCGCGCCCGCCTGCAGGCTATTTAAAAACAATTCGCTGTCATCAAAGGTGGTTAACATAATGACTGGTATGGAATTTTGTGCAGCGCGAAGCTGTTTTAGCAGACTGATACCATCGAGCACAGGCATGCGTATATCGCTTAAAAGCACATCTACGGCATCGGTTTGCAGTCGTTTTAGCGCCTCTTGACCATTCTCTGCCTGCCAGCTCACCTCGATATGCTGTGAGATGGCAATCAAGCTGGCGATACCCTGACGTACAAGCTGTTGATCTTCCACTAATCCTACTCTGATAGTGCGCGCCGTGGGCTGACCATAGGTTGTGACTTTATGCTGAGATTCCATGGGGGATTCATTCCTTGATTAAGCGTGTCGGTTTACATGGCGCATTACAATGCGTTGCAGCGCGGCAGACGAATCATTAGCGAGCAGCCTTGAGTACGCGAACTATCTACGCCTGCGTGATTAGCTTGCAAACGCGCACTGCCGTGAAAGGGGGATAACCTTTCTTGCATGCTACTTAGCCCAACGCCCTGAGAGGGGCTTTGGCTAATTCCTTGGCCATTATCTTTAAGGCAAATGATAAGCTCCGCCTGCTCCTCTTGCATCGACAGCGTGAGTTGATTGGCATGGCCATGGCGCACTGCATTACTGATCCCCTCCTGCAGCACGAGCAATAAGGCTTGTGCCAGTTCAGTCGACTGGAGCGGCATTAACGATTCGTACCGCAGGCTAACATTGGGCAAACGGCTTGCAATGGCATCGAGCGGCGGCGTTAAATCGAGACCAATATTCACCCGCTGCGCCCGAACTACGGCGCGGATGCTCTCTAATAATTCCTTGGCAAGCGATTTACTCTGATTGACTGTGGGTTTGAGCTCCGAAGGCGCTTGATGACTTAAGAGCTCAAGTTGCAACGATAACGCCGTGAGCTGGTGGCCGAGAATATCGTGCAGATCCCGTGAGATCCTCAACCTTTCTTGCTGCTCGCTCGTTTGGCTCAGCAAGGCTCTGGTGGCGATAAGTTGTTGATTAAGATGTTCCTGTATCCGGCGAGACTCGCGCTCGGATAATCTCGCTTGGCTACTGCTGTAGGCAAACAGTTGAAACCCCATATAAATAAGCACATTAATCATCACATTGTTTGAGGTTTGGGTGTGCAGGATCAGGTAATAACCAAGATTGGCCAATAAGATCTGTGCTATTGCGACGCGGCGATTAAAAAATTCTGGCAAGAGCGAGGCCCAAATTACCAGCAGAATGGGGAGCAATGGATGTTGACTCAACAGCATCAATCCGAAGACGCTGCCGATGAGTGCGGTACTTAACAGCCTGCTCAGATTGAGGTTTTTTCGGGGAAAGTCCTGTGTCGTTAATAACAAGAAGAGCAAGATAAACAAGGAATACAGGGTGATATGGCTAAAGGTCGCGAGCGTGGGGAGCTTTGCTTGCATATCCTGATTGAGCCCTAGCCAAGCAACGAGCGCCCAGGTGAGGCTGCCTGCGCCAATCAGCATAGTTTCTGCTCTGATTAATCGATTTCCCTGCACTGATTGGTTTCCTTTTATTCATGTTGCACCCATTCTAAGGCAAGAATGCAATAAGTCACTAAGTCACTAAGTCACTAAGTCACTCAGTCACTAAACTAACTAAGTGTCACTGTGGCAAAGGTGGCACAGTGTCAGTGGCTTCATAAGCAATTTGATTTATTTCATTAAATTGTCATCAAACTTGGCTTGATCTTCTTAAGCTGCTGGCATAATTTGGCTTTATGCACAAATTTGCCGTTTACTTCACCCACACTACGACCACAACTGCTTCGGCGGTGCGTGCGTAGCGATTTGTGCTTCAAAAAATCGATTACTCAACCCCGCCCAAAGTGGCGGGGTTGTTTTTTCCGTCTTTTGGGCAATAACGCTGGAGAATGTGATGGATAACATGAGCTTGCCTAAAACTGCGCTGTTAATTATTGATATGCAGCAGGGACTGTTTTACGCCGATGCGCCGCCCTTTAATCGGGAACAGGTGCTAAATAATATCAATCTGTTAATTGCCAACGCCCGCGAGGCAGGGGCACCGATTTGGGCGGTTCGCCATACCGGGCCGGAAGGTTCACCCATTGCTGCCGGAACGGCAAATTGGCAATTGATAGAATCCTTAGCGATTAATCCGCAGCTGGATAATATCTTTGATAAAACTAAGCCAAGTTGTTTTTATCAAACCGGATTTGCAGAGGCGTTAACCCATGAGGGGATCAGCGAGCTGGTGATAGTGGGGATGAAAACCCAGTATTGTATCGATACCAATTGCCGGATTGCGGCTGAACTTGGCTGGCAGGTGGTGTTAGCCGACGATGCGCACACTTGTATGGATACGGCGCAGCTCTCGGCTGAGGCGATTATTGCTCACCACAATGCCACGCTCCAAGGCGCCTTTGTGCGTTTAGCTAAGAGTGCGGATATCGTATTTCGTTGATGCCAACAAACAAAAACGCAGCCCTTAGGCTGCGTTTTTTGATATCAGAATCAACTTATTCTTGAATGTCTGCGTTGTGATACACGTTTTGTACGTCGTCACAGTCTTCTAATGCGGCAATAAACTTATCGAATGTTGCAACATCTTCGCCTGACACTGGGGTCATGTTTTGTGGTACGAAGGTGATGTTTTCCACTTCGAAGTTGATGTCTGGCATCGCATCGGTCAGTGCAGTTTTCACTTTGAAGAACTCAGTGTGCGGCGCGATAACACTGATCATGCCGTTTTCCACTTCGACGTCGTTTACATCGGCATCGGCCATCATCAGGATCTCGAGGATGGCATCTTCGTCTTCACCAGGGAATACGAAAACAGCAGATTGATCAAACATATGGCCCACAGTGCCTGGGGTGCCGAGTTTGGCATCGTTCTTCACGAAGGCTTGACGCACTTCGGTGAAGGTACGTTTTACGTTGTCGGTTAAGCAGTCCACGATAACCATGCAGTTACCTGGGCCGAAACCTTCGTAACGCGCAGTATCATAATCTTCACCGCCACCACCTTTGGCTTTATCGATAGCACGTTCAATAACGTGTGCTGGCACTTGGTCTTTCTTAGCGCGTTCGATTAAACGGCGAAGTGATAAGTTGCCGTCTGGCTCAACACCACCTTGTTTGGCGACTACGTAAATTTCTTTACCGTAGCGCGAATATAGGCGGGTTTTCTGGCCAGCTGTTTTCGCCATGGATTCTTTACGGTTTTGATATGCTCTGCCCATCTTGATCTCGTTAGCTCAAAAAAATTGCGCCGATATTAGCAGTTTTAAGTCTGATTGTGCAGTCACTCTCGCGGGAATTATTGCGGATAAAGCGATGGATACCACATTTTAAGATGGCATTTATTGCTGACACTTTTGGCTTGGGGAAATAGGCAATTCGGTTATATCTATACTAAGGTCTAATGCCATAAGCGCGATAGAGTGCTGATGATAGCAAGATAGTTTATATTTCCTATGGGCGAATAGTTCAATTTAGTCAGAGGGATAGACTCACTTTATCGTTCTCAATCTTGCCTATTTCGCAAAGCTTTGCGAATCGAATGGCAAAGGATAGCCAGTGAATGTCCGCTTCTCTCACTCCCCTAGTGCGTGTATTCAGTGAGAAACATTATGGAATTACAACATAAAGTCGCCATTGCGCTCAGCTTTGTTTTAGTCGTACTCAGTAGCCTCCTTCTCAACGCGATAGCACTGTCTGGTTTCACGCAGGCGCTGATCTTGGGGGGAATTGTCTGTGCTTGGGTGCTGTGGATAGTGCAGCGCTTAGTAAGCCATTCCACGCCAAAATCTGAGCAAGTGACGAAGGCATTCAAATCAGTTAACTCGCCAGAGCATGAGATCAGCGTGCAAACCAGTAAGATTGCGATTGGCTCGGCCGAGGTGTCGCATTTTATTGACCTATTGAATAAATCCATCGAGTCCAATGGCGAACATGCCAGTGCCATTGCGGTGGCGGCGTCACAGTTAAGCCATACCACGGCGCTGTTAGGCGACAATGCCACGCATATTTTAGGGCAAACTCAAGAGGCGGAGCGTTTAAGTGTGCAGGGGCGTACCCAAGCACAAAAGGGCGTATCGGCGATAGAATCCCTCAGTGGCGACATCAATACCGCCGCACAGCAGGTGCAAGCACTAAAATCTAAAGCCGAACAAATTCAAAAAATTACCGAGGTGATTAACTCTGTTGCCGAGCAAACGAATTTACTGGCTCTCAATGCCGCCATTGAGGCCGCTCGGGCGGGAGAGCAGGGGCGTGGCTTTGCCGTGGTCGCCGATGAGGTCCGCAGCCTTGCGGGCAAAACGGCGGGCGCAACCAAAGATATTGGCAAGATGTTGCTCGAGATCCGCGCCGAAACCGATAAAACCTCGGGACTGATGGAGCGGGTTGTCTCGCAAACCGCCGATGTGGTGATGGCAATGGGTACACTCGATGGCCACTTTACCGACATTTCTACATCCGTTACCCATTCGGCGCGGGCTCTGGGTGATATGGAAGACTCACTCAAACAATATAACCACACCACCAATGAGATAAGCGGTTCGGTGAGCCAGATCCGCGACTCCCTTAACGTCACAGGCAAGCAAAGCCACAAACTCTCGGAGCAGGCGTTTACCCTGTCTTTAACCACTGAGGGTATTTTCAGAGCCCTAGCGAATTGGGATACCCACACCTTTGACCAGCAAGTGTTATTACTCGCCAATGAAGCGGCTAAAGCCTGTGGCGAAAAGCTCTCCCAGGGATTAGCTAATCGTAGTTTTACCGAGACTGAATTGTTTAATCCACAATATCAACCAATTGCGAATACTCAGCCACAAAAATACAGCACGGCCTTTGACCGCTATACCGATCAACATTTTCCTGCCATACAAGAGCCAATCCTCGCCAAGCACAGTGAGATAGTGTATGCCGGCGCCGTGGATAGAAAAGGTTATTTCCCAACCCACAATAAGCGCTTTAGCCAAGCCTTAACCGGTAAGGTGGAAATTGATATGGTGCATAATCGCACTAAGCGTTTGTTTAACGACCCGACCGGAATACGCTGCGGCGCCCATACTGAGCCTGTGCTGCTGCAAACCTATAAGCGAGATACCGGGGAAGTGATGCATGATTTGTCCGTCCCGATTTATGTCAATGGCAAACATTGGGGCGGTTTTAGGGTTGGATTTAAGGCGAAATCTTAATTAGTGTGTTTATTCTAAATTTGTTGCATAACGACGCAGAATAAAATGTTGACTAGTTGTGATCTTTGGCGCGTATTTGCTTAACAGAATAGAAATAGTTTGGCATCTATTTGTCGAAGTGCTTAAATAACTGGATATTCATGGCGCTAAGATTTTCCTAAGGGTTGTATTTAGGCTTGTCGCATGATGTTTTTATAGTTTTTTGATTTTAAAAGGTAAAATGCATCTTGGAGTTTTGTTGTTATAAGAGATGAAGGGAGACTCTTGCCACTTTGATCGATAGCAGTAGATTCTGCTTAATGTGAGTTAAAAGTTATGCAAGCAACACAAGCGACAGTTACCGTTTTGTATTATGACGCGCCAGTCGGGTTAATTATGCACAACGCGGTGTTAGAAGGTTTACCTGTGAGCGATTCCGGTCGTGTGATGATACCTGCGAGTTTTCGTAAGGGAAAATCCATCATCGCCGTGCTTGAAGGTGAGTGTAAAATATTGAACTCACTCGGTGAGCGGGTATTTGCGCAGGCTAATATAGGTTAATAAAAACGAAAAATAGCACTGGCAACACTTGAAACTTAAAGGACGATAAGTGGATTTATCGTCCTTTTGCGTTTTTGGGGCGGCTTAACTAAGCACGCCGCTTTTATCTGCAGACATCATCAAACAACTTATCGGCCAATTGCTGTAGGATTTCCGCCTGCGGATGGGTATGGGCAAAGGTTCTTAACCCATAAATGCCCATCATCAAGTATTGCGCCCGCTGCTCACTGTTAAGCTCGCCATGCAACATCCCTTGGGAGTCCGCTAATTCAAATTGTGCCGTCAACGCATACTGCCAAAGCATGAGGTTTTGACTGATAATGTTTTGGATTTCATCATCTTGCTCTGCAATTTCATTTAAGGCTTTAGTGAGCAAACAAGCTTGCTGGCTATCGCAGCTTAAACATTCGACCACGATATTGTCTAAGTAGGTCTTTAAATTACCCAGCACGGGACGGCCATTGGAGAAGATAAGCTTGAACTGCTCGTCTCTATCCTGCTGATATTGCTCGATAGCGGCGATGAGCAACCCACGCTTATTACTAAAAGCGCAATAAATGGAGCCGGGATGTAATCCCGTTGCTTGGGTCAGATCCTGCATGCTGGTTTTGGTGTATCCCTTGTGCATAAAGGCGGCCATCGCTCCCCTGAGCACCTGCGCCCTATCAAACTCTGCGTTTCGCATTGCAATGTCACCTCTCACCGATACTTGTGCTGATTCTAACTAATTTTGAACAAACATTCAAAAATGTTCTTGAATGATCGTTCAAATAAGAATATCTTGAATGCACATTCAAGAATGGGGCAACACCAATGACGATTGAACATGCAGCGAATTCCGTGGGTAATTTATTCGATACCTACAAACTTAATGACACTATTACCTTAAAAAACCGTATCTTAATGGCGCCATTAACGCGCTGTATGGCCGATGCGGATTTAGTGCCGACCGATGACATGGTGGCTTACTATGCTCGCCGCGCCGAAGCGGGATTGATTATCTCCGAAGCGACGATCATTCGCCCTGATGGTCAAGGTTACCCAAATACGCCCGGCATTTTTAATCAAGCGCAGATCGCCGGTTGGCGTAAAGTAACGGATGGTGTGCATGCCAATGGCGGCAAGATTTTTGTGCAGTTATGGCATACCGGCCGTGTCGCGCACCCACATTTCTTCGGTGGCGGCGATGTACTGGCGCCTTCGGCAGAAAAAGTAGAGGGCAGTGTGCCCAGAATGCGTGAGCTGATCTATGTCACTCCAAAAGCGGCAACTCTTGAAGATATTCAGGGCTTAGTCCGCGATTATGCGAAAGCGGCTGAAAACGCGATTGAAGCCGGATTCGATGGGGTTGAGATCCACGGTGCAAACGGATATCTAATCGATGCATTCTTACACCATGACAGCAACCGTCGTACCGATGAATATGGCGGCACACCTGCCAATATGTCACGCTTTGCCTTAGAAGTGGTTGATGCGATTGCGGCGCGTATTGGTAAAGACAGAACCGGTCTTCGTATTTCTCCCGGCGCCTATTTCAATATGGCTGTCGATAACCGTGACCGCGCCGTGTTTGACTACCTATTACCTGAGCTTGAAAAACGTGAACTGGCCTTTGTGCATATCGGTATCTTCGACGACAGCATGGAGTTTGATTACTTAGATGGCCGTGTTTCAAGCTATGTGCGTGCTAACTATGGCAAAACCTTAGTGGGTGTAGGTGGCTACAGCGCCCAATCGGCAAGTGAAGCGATTGCCGCCGATAAGTTTGATTTAATTGCGATTGGTCGCCCCTTTATTGCCAACCCTGATTATGTGGCAAGAGTGCGCCAAGGTCATGAATTGGTGACCTATAGCGATGAAATGCTGGCAAGCTTGGTGTAACTCAGAGCAGCAATTACCGATAAGAAAGGGTTAGCTTAGCTAACCCTTTTGCTTTTGGTTCAACGATCAATTGGCTTTAGGGAGCGCCCTCAGGGCATTGAGTTTCTGCTGGGCAATCCCAAATACGCACTCTGGGGCATAATGGCCTGCGTGTTTCCCATCATCGCCTCCTAAGGTCGCCGCCGTTTTACCTAGGAGTAGTGCCATCGCTTGGGTAACATGGCTAATCGCCCAAATATGGAATTCTCCACGCTCAACCGCTTCCACAATGTCTTGGCGTAACATGAGGTTGGCGATATTCGACTCGGGAATAATTACCCCTTGGCTCGATGAGCGGCCCTTAATCTTACACACATCGAAAAAGCCTTCGATTTTTTCATTTACGCCGCCGATGGGTTGCGCCTCACCAAACTGATTCATCGATCCGGTAATGGCAATATCCTGCCTTAAGGGCAACTCACTGATGGCGGAGATGATGGCGCAGCATTCGGCCATCGAGGCGCTATCACCATCGACACCGCTGTAGGATTGCTCGAAGGTGAGATAGGTGGTGAGGGGGATTTGCGCGGTTTTACCAAGGACCGAAGCCAAATAAGCCGTCAGGATTAACACTCCTTTAGAGTGAATGCGCCCACCGAGCTTAACCCTATGCTCAATATCCAGCACTTCACCCTTACCGAAGGCGGTGGTTGCGGTAATACGATTCGGGAGACCAAATTGATGATCTGAGGTTGATATCACTGATAACGCATTGATTTGGCCGACAACTTTATCGTGGGTATTGATTAATGTCGTGCCGTTGATAAAGCTCTCCATAATATTGTCGTGCAGGCGTGAGACCCGTTGCTCTTGGTTTTTCAGTGCCTGCTCAACGTGCTGTTTTTCAATACATTGACTTGCGGCGGCCTTAGCGCAGAAGTTTGATTCCCTCAGCAGATTGGCGATGTTTGCCGAATGCAGCGACAGCTTTTGTTGGTCCTGCGCCTCACGGGAACTGTATTCGATGATGCGTGCGATGGCACTGCGGTCACAGTGCAACATATTGTTATCGTGGACTATGCTGGAAATAAATCGTGCATATTGCGCCTCTGAGATATCGGTTCTGTCCATCACATCTTCAAAATCGGCCGTGATCCTAAATAACTCACTAAAATCAGGATCATAATGCTGTAAAAGCTGATAGGTTTCGTGATCCCCAAACAGAATGATCTTCACATCTAAGGGAATAGGTTCCGGCGCCAATGAGATAGTGCCCGACAGTGAGACTTCCCGCTCTAAGGAACTTAAATCTAACTTGCGTGAGCGCAGTGCGCGTTTCAAGCCGTCCCACACATAGGGGCGCTCCAGCACTTTGATGGCATCCATCAACAGCACGCCACCGTTGGCCTTGTGTAAGCTTCCTGGGCGGATGAGTGAGAAGTCGGTAAACACTGTGCCCCTAAAGGTAGCGTTCTCAACATAGCCAAACAGGCTGTGGTAGCTTGGGCTTTCTTCGACCACAATCGGGAATTTTTGCTCCCCTTGGCATACGATGACGTTGACCTGATAGCGGCGTGGCATTTTCTTTTCAAGGGAGGCGTAGGCGAGGGCGAGTTGCTCTTCACTCTCCTCAAGGAAAATATCTAAATTACTTAAGATATCCGACTGCATCCCCGTTAAGAAGGCTCTGACTTCGGGCTGATGTTTGTATTTGTCTTTCAAGGGTTTGAAAAAGTGCACCAGCACATCTTTAGCGACTTGTTCGTCGTGTTCCTGTTGGGTATCGCTAAACTCTTCTTCCCATTCGGTATTTTGTCGAATGATGCCGCGAAGTTTAACTTCGAGCCCATTGATATTGCTTTCAAACTGGGCGCGCTCGGCTTCGGTTAAGGCGCCAAAGGAGACCTCGTCATGGGGCTCTTCGCCATTGAGGGCAACCATTTGATAATCGCCCTGCAGGGTTAAACTGAGGCTAATGTTTTTCTGTTTGGCTTCTTCACTCAGCTCTGTCAGCGCGGCTTCTTGTTTTTGTGCTAGTTGGCTTTTGAGCTTTTCAGCTCGGGCATAATACATTTCGTTATCGAAGGCTAAGGGCAGCGCTTTGACCAGTTTTAGCATGAGTTTTTCGATGGACTTTTTAAACTCTTGCCCCGTTCCTGCGGTCAGCTTGAGCACTTTAGGACTGCGGGTATCGTCAAAGTTAACCACATAGCACCAGTCAAACAGTGACGGTTCAATGGGATCATGGCGATTTAGGTAACGCAGCATCATAGTACGTTTACCTAAGCCGTTTTGGCCAATCGCATAAATGTTATAGCCCTTTTCCTTGATCCCCATGGCGAATTCCACCGCCTGTTGGGCACGTTCTTGACCGACAATATCATCGAGTGGCGTGAGCTGAGCGGTAGACTGACACTCAGGGTTAAGCTGTTTAAGTTCGGATTTACGATAAAGCTGTTGACTCGTTAACGGGATGGCGGGTGTTGCTGTGGGCACGGTAGGCATAGAGATCCTTGTTTTTCATCCTGATTATTTCCATTGTAGACAATAGGATAATGTTGTTGTCAATCAAAAGGCGGTAATTTGTCTTTAAATCAGTGTTGTGGCTGATACATGGTTTTTTGCAGAACGACAAGATGAAAAAGCATTGCTTTTCATTGTGTTAGATTTGCTGGTTTCCTCGGAGCGTTATTTGAAACAAAGTAATCGGCGATTGAGTCAAATATTTATGTATTAGTGAATGACGATGATTGAGTGTCTGCGGTAATATCTACCCAGATGCTGTGCGGGTTAGCGCGTAGAAACGCTTAAAGCGATGAATCTAAGCTGGTGGCTATCAAGGCTGGATTGCGGCGTGTGAAGGTGAGGGCGAGTGATGTCCTCAATAAAATGGAATTGTAGAGGCTACAGTAAGCAAGCTTATGATTGATGTTGCAATTTCACAAAAACAGTTGACGGATTGGGCAAACGACTTGCAGTTGATTGCCGATATAACGCAGTCGCATGCGGTGATTTTACAAGCCAGCGCGGCGGGTGACTATCGCGTACTTGTACAGTCAGCACAATGCAAATTGGCTGATATTGAAGCCCTTATTAGGCATTTTAATCTCCAAGCGCATTTAACCTTACATCAAAATGCCACCCCTAAGGTCAAAGTCGCTTCCTCTGTAGACGCTGCTGATAACCCCTTTAATGAATCACGTACTTTTAGCCACCATCAGGTAAATCTGCCTGAGGATATCCGCAGCGGCAGTGCCTATCAGCACGCCCTTATCCAAGATATCAGCGCGAATCAGCAATGGTGCGACACTGGGCTCGGGAGCTTAATTTACCTGCCGATCCTCTGGACCTCGGGGGCACATTTTGGCGTCTTATGTGTATATCACAGCGATCCTCTACATTTAGGGGATAGGGCGTTGCAACTTGCGTCTCTAACGGTCAATAGCCTGCAACTTAATTTGAGCGAGTGGTTAAAGCAGCAAAAACAGGCGTTGGATATGCAGCGTGGGCAAGTTTATGCGCCCGATGTGATTGACTTACAAACCTTTATCGATAGTTTTGAAGAGCATATTTGGGTCAAAAATTCCCAAGGTGTTTACACCATCTGCAACCACAGTGTGGAGAAAGCCTGGGAGTTGCCCCGCAGTGAAATTGTTGGCAAGACGGATGAAGACCTTTTTGGTAAAGAAATCGCCGAGATTTTTCTCAATGGTGATAGGCTTGCCATTGAAGCGGGGACACCGATTATCGTCGCCGAGTGTTTAGACGGTGAAAAACAGAATAAACACTTATGGTTAGAAACCCTTAAAATTCCAGCAATGACCTCTGAGGGCGCACTTGCCGGTGTCATAGGCATGACCCGCAATATCTCCAAGCATAAAGAGGTTGAAGAGCAGCTCACGCTGGCGACCAATGTGTTTAAACATACCCTCGAAGGTGTGGTGATCACCGACAGGCATGGCAATATCACCGATGTGAATGGTGCCTTCTATGAAATCACTGGCTACTCTCGGGAAGAGTTGCTCGGTCAAAATCCACGATTATTTAACTCGGGTCGCCACGAGAAAGCCTTTTTCGATGCCATGTGGAATCACTTACTCGAGACGGGTAAGTGGAATGGCGAAATTTGGAATCGCCGCAAGGATGGCACTATCTTCCCGCAAAATATCACCATCAGCACCATTTATGATGAGTTAGGTGATGTGCGCTATTTTGTGGCGGTATTTTCCGATATTTCCGCTCAAAAGCAGAGCGAGGCCCAGCTAGCCCATTTAGCTTATTTCGATCCTTTGACCCATCTGCCAAACCGCATGAAGCTGATGATGCAGCTCAAACAGGAACTCAGACATGCAAAAAGGCTCAATGCCCAACTAGCCACAGTGTTTATTGATGTGGATTTGTTTAAACACATTAACGACAGTTTCGGCCACAGTATTGGTGACGAAATGCTGGTGGAGCTGGCTAAGCGGTTACGCAGTCAGCTGCAAGAGCAAGATGTGTTGTCGCGAATTGGCGGCGATGAGTTTGTAGCACTGATCTCGGGAATTCAAAGCCATGAGGATGCCGCCGCGGCCATTAACCAATTACGCCAAGTTTTTGAACAGCCCTTTGTGGTGAGCACTGGGGATCATCTGCGTCTGACAGCCAGTATGGGAGTGTCCATCTATCCCGATGATGGCAGTAATGCCGATACCTTACTGCGTAACGCCGATGCCGCCATGTACCGCGCTAAGAGTGAGGGCCGCAATAACTTTGCCTTTTACACTGAGTCGCTCACTAAGCAATCATTTGAGCATCTAAAACTGCAGAGTGCGCTTTATGGCGCCCTTGAGCAGAACGCTTTGTATTTGATGTATCAGCCTAAATTGGATTTAGTCAGTCGTAAAACCATAGGGGTTGAGGCGTTACTGCGTTGGAATGACCCCATATTAGGGCAAATTTCCCCTGGGGTGTTTATTCCCGTCGCCGAGAAAATCGGGCTGATTTACGATATTGGTTTGTGGGTGCTCGAAACCGCTTGCCTTCAAGGCGTGCGTTGGCTTACCGAGGGGAAACCTTTTGGCCGAATTGCCGTTAACGTTGCCGGACAACAGCTACAACGTAGCTCCTTTGTCGAGGATGTGAAACGCATCCTGACGCAAACAGGATTGCCCGCCACTTGCCTTGAGCTTGAAGTGACTGAAAGCGTGATGATGCACAATCCCGATGTGGCGATTCGCGACTTAAAGCTGCTAGGGGATCTTGGCATTGAGCTTTCGGTCGACGATTTTGGAACCGGTTATTCCTCTCTTAACTATCTGAAAAAACTGCCGATTCATAAGCTTAAAATTGACCAATCCTTTGTGCGGGATATCCCCTTCGACACCAACAATACCGCTATCGCTAAAGCCGTAATTGCCCTAGGGCATGCGCTCAAGTTAGAGATAGTGGCAGAAGGGGTTGAGACTCAAGCACAGGCTGAGTTTTTAACCCAAAACCTGTGCGATCAGGCGCAGGGGTATCTCTTCAGCCGTCCGCTATTACCCGCGGATGTTGAGGCGTTTTTAGCGAAAGCTTAAGCGCGTCTAGTGAAAGCCTAAGCGTGCCTATCGACCATAAGGCTGATTAGGCACGATTAACGCCGTGAGCAACTGACAGATGCAATGCAACTGGTCGCTCTAGCGGCTGTCTGTTAACATGGCGCCATTATTGTTTTTGGTGATCTTCCATGTCTTTTAGCGCGCTTTCCTTACATTCTCAGTTAGTGAATACCTTAGCCGAACTTGGCTATCAGCAGCCCACGCCCATCCAAATTGAAGCCATTCCCGCTATTTTGGCAAAACAGGATGTGATGGCGGGCGCACAAACGGGAACGGGAAAAACCGCAGCCTTTGCTCTCCCAATTTTGCAACAATTACTCATCGATAACGAAAGCCAAGATGCCCCTAAAGATGTTCGAGCCCTAGTGCTAGTGCCGACTCGTGAGTTGGCGGTGCAAGTGCAGCAGAGTTTTGTGAAATATGCCAAAGGCACGGATATTCGTGTTGGGATTGCCTACGGCGGCGTGAGTATCGAGGCTCAGCAAGCCGAATTTAAGGCTGGCATCGATGTGCTTATCGCGACGCCTGGGCGCCTGCTCGATCACCTGCGTCAAGGTGCACTTAACCTTAAGCGTTTGAGTGTGCTGGTATTTGATGAAGCCGACCGTATGCTCGATATGGGATTTATGGATGAAATCAAAGCGGTGCTCAAGCAAGTGCCCGCGCAGCGACAGACACTGCTGTTCTCGGCCACCTTAGACGATTCGATTTTCGGTTTTAGTAAAAATCTGCTCCGTGATCCTAAGCTTATCGAAGTCGCGAAACGCAATACCACGGCCGCACAGGTGGAGCAGCGGGTCTATGCCATCGACAGTGACCGTAAAACCGAGTTTGTCAGCCATTTAGTGCGCAGTAAAAATTGGCAGCAAGTGCTGATCTTTAGCCGCACTAAGCAGGGTGTCGATAAGCTGACCACTCAGCTCAATCAACTCGGGGTGGCAACGCAGGCATTTCACGGTGACTTATCCCAAGGCGCAAGGGAGAAGGTTTTAAAGGATTTTAAACAAGGACTAGTGCAGGTTTTAGTCGCGACCGATGTCGCCGCTCGTGGCCTCGATATTGCTGACTTGCAGTATGTAATTAATTTCGAACTGCCCTTTATTGCCGAAGATTATATCCACCGTATCGGTCGCACTGGGCGTGCGGGTAGCGCTGGTTTAGCGATTACGCTCTTTAGCCAAGAGGATGCACTGCTGCTTGAAGAGGTAGAAGCATTGCTCGATAAACGCCTGCCGCAGCAATGGTATCCCGGCTTTGAACCTGATTTTAATAAAATGGAGCCCGAGCCAAGACGCAATAGTAAAGCGGCTCAAAAACAGCGAGCTAAGAAGCGCGCCCTAGGCGGCAAGAAACGGTAACGCTAGTTTGCTATCGCGTATGGCTAAGCTTGTGGGTTTAAAGCGTTATCAAAAGTCCTGATTTAGATACTTATCCGCCCCAGAGATGGGGCGGATTTTTGTTTTTCAACCGTTGACGATTCTGCGGTTCTCTTGCGTGGCAGTTTACTAATCTTTCACGGCTCTCACGCTGCCGATGGCATTTGGGGTCGCATCTCGCTCATTGTGTGTCTAGTAACTTGCTTGTAAAGGTCTTATTTTTCAGGTTCTTAGCGAAAAATGTTAAGCATTAACTAAAATAGACTTCAGCTTGGTTATTACGTTGCCGCTCTTCATTTTTTTCAGTCGCTTCTTTAATTAGCTCAGTTTTTTGGGCTTCGAGTAGCGCTATCTGCTTGGCCTTTTCTTCCTCGGATAAGCTGTCATTGGCGGCAATTTTCGCCATTTCTTCTTCTAGTTGCTTCAGTTTTTCCCTGTCGACTCCGGTGCGTTTATCGAGGATTGCCTGCATGGCCTCCGCTAATCTGTCTTCGGGTTTTGCGCTCTCTTCTGTATCGGCAATATTTTGCACATTGCTGGTGTAATGTTGTTTGGCATTGGGCGCAAGCTGGCTATAGGTATCACTGGTTTCAGAGCTTCGAGTCACGCCGCCCGATAGGGTGACAGTATCTTGCGGAGCTGTCATTTGAGGTCTCGAACTTTCCGAAGTGCTTGGTACGCCCTGCGTTTGTTGAGTCTGAGCCGATTTTAGCTGGCTTAGTGCAATGGCTGCATAGCTATTGGGATTGATGGCCGTCATTTCCCTATTCTCCCTCGTCGATGTTTACTTCCTGATGCCGCGCCAATCGGGCGAATAAACTAAGCAATATCAGGGCCAAGCCCTAGCGACTTTCGTTGGATTTTTAGCGTCAGGAAATTTTTATAAAAATTTGTACAAAAACTTGATCCTTGTACAAGAATGGTCCGTAATATTATTCAAAGTGATACAAGGAATAGCATTATGTACAAGTTTAATCCGCAGCGAATTCAAATCGGGATCAGTGCCTGCTTATTAGGGGAGAAGGTGCGCTTTGACGGTGGGCATAAAAATTCTTCCTATTGTAATCAAGAGATTGCCCCATTTTTTAATTATGTTCCCTTGTGTCCAGAAATGGCGATTGGCCTAGGTGCACCGCGAAAAAGCATTCGATTAGTGCGCGATGGTGAGCTGATCCGCGTGCAGAGTGGTGATGGCAGCTTAGATGTCACCGACAAACTCAATCGCTTTAGCGAGCAAAAGGTTGAGGAATTAGGCTTTTTAGGCGGTTACTTACTCTGCGCTAAATCGCCGACCTGCGGTATGGAGCGGGTGACCGAGTACAAAATTGGCACCAATAATGGCACTAAATCAGGGATTGGAGTGTTTGCCCGTAAGTTGATGGAGCGTTACCCCTATCTACCGGTTGAAGAAGAAGGTCGTCTGCACGATATGGTGCTGCGGGAGAACTTTTTTACCCGAGTCTATGCCTATCATGACTGGCACAGAATGTGTCATGAAGGCTTAACTAAGCACAAGCTAGTCAAGTTTCACTCCCGCTATAAGTATCTGTTGATGGCCCATAGCCCCAAATGGTACCGCGAGCTTGGGCCGATAGTGGCCAATATTGAAGACTTAGCTCAAACCGCTGAGCGCTATTTTGCGGGCTTTATGACCGCCTTAAAAATCAATGCCACCCGTCGAAACCATACCAGCACCTTACAGCATATTCAGGGCTATTTTAAAAAGCATTTGAATAAGGAACAGAAGTTGGAACTGTCTGAAATGATAATGAAATATCGCCAAGGGCTTCTCCCTTTGCTGGTGCCAATCACCTTGATTAACCACTATTTGCGTCAATTTCCTACCCCCTATATTGAGGATCAAGTGTACTTAAATCCTCACCCTGAGGAATTAAAGCTGCGCTATGCCTATTAATCACAGGTACTAGCCTAGACCTGCGCTTGAGCGATTAGATAATGCATCAAAATTAACAAGTTAAGTGATGATATGAAACGAGATGATTCAAAGGTTGAGGCCGAAAACCTCGAGAGTCGCGAGCTACTTCCAATCGGCGAAGTGTCGCTACTCACAGGGGTAAATGCGGTAACGCTAAGAGCATGGCAGCGCCGCTTTGGGCTGGTCATTCCTGCGCGCACGCCTAAGGGCCATAGGTTATACACACCTGAAAATATTCAACAAATCCATGAGATCAATGCCTGGTTAGCCAAGGGGGTCGCCATCAGTAAGGTCAAACCTTTATTGATGAGTTCGGCACTTGCGACCAATGCCGACAGCACTGCACTGCAAGAAGGGGATTTGTGGCAGGAGCAGATCACAGCTTTAAATAGTGCGCTGTTTGAACTGGATCAACAAAAGCTGCACCAAATCCTTGATGAAGCCCTAGGTTTATATCCCTTTCAATTGGTTAAGCAAAAATTGCTGCAGGCTTGGATGGCACAGTTACCTGCGTTGCTTGAGCCTCGTTTAGATGCCGAGCTGTTGCTTACATGGTTAGAGAGCGAGTTAGCCAGCCGCATTGGAGGGCGCGCCAGTTTTGCCGGGCAGGCCAGTTTGGCGCAAATCGGTCTAGTGTGTTTGCCATCTGTCCAAGGGCAAAAAACGGCCGAGCAGCTTAGCGGTCAGTCGAACATGACTCATTCTAATATAATGAATTCGAGTATCACTAATCGCTTGTATTGCCTGGTTTTACGCTTAGAACTTGCCGAGTTAAGAGTGTCAGTCATTAACCTTGGCGTGCTCGACACCACAAGCCTTGGGCTTATCAACAATCGGCTCAAGGTAGATGCTGTCTTGCTACTGCCTGAGGCGAATCATCCGCCATCGAAAATCTTTGAGCTGCAAAGCTTGCTCGAACAAATGGCTCAGCCCAGTTATCTCATCGGACCCTTTGCACCGACCCTAACGGCCTTATCGGCGTTTATGGCGCCAGACTTGGCTGAATGGGTTAGCCAAGTTTCGGCGGCAAAAGAGCAACATAAGAAACAGCTGCGCAAGCAGAAAAACGCGGCTGAAGCGCAGCAAGGAGAGCAAGCCGATGAGCGATAATCAAACCCCAGCGGCAAAGCACGCGTTGATGTGGTTTCGTCAGGATCTGCGTCTAACGGATAACCAAGCGCTGACGGCCGCCTGTGATTGGGTGCGGCAAGCGCCTGGCGCAAAACTCAGGGCGATTTATATTGCGACTCCGAACCAGTGGCTCAGCCACGATATGGCGCCGATCCAGATTGATTTTATCCAGCGGCATGTGAATTTACTTGCCCAAGGACTGGCAAGCCTAGGGATTGAATTTGAGCTTATTCAGCTCGATAGCTTTAAAGAGGTGCCCGCTTTTTTAGCAAGTTACTGCGAAAAACTTGGGGTTGAGCGGGTATTTGCGGGGCGAGAACCCGAAATCAACGAGCAAAAGCGCGACCAAGCCTGTCTCGATACGGGTATCCCCTTAGTGCTCAGCGACGAGCATTGCCTATTGCCGCCAGGTACTGTGCTTAACTTAAGCGGTGATATGTATAAGGTGTTTACGCCCTTTAGCCGCAAGTGGCGAGAAATTGCCGCCAAACGCGCCATTTTTCCGCTTGCTGTGCCCGCGCCGCTTGGCCCTATGTTACCTGAACCAAAGCCAATCAGTTTTAAAGAGCGTTTTCAATCGACAAGCAAGCTAACCTCGAGCGAGCAATGGGCGGCGGGAGAGGGGCAGGCAAAACGTATTCTTACCGCATTTATTAAGCAGAAAGTCCAAGACTATAAGCAGGATAGGGACTTTCCTGCTCTCGATGGCACCAGTGTTATCTCCCCTTATTTGGCGCTAGGCGTGCTCAGCCCAAGGCAATGTATTGCGGCGCTGCTTGGGCGTTTTCCCGATGTGATTGTCGATGATACTAGCCCTGGGCGAACCTGGTTGAATGAGCTTATCTGGCGGGAGTTTTATCGTCATTTGTTGGTGGCTTTTCCTGATTTATCCAAGGGGCACAACTTTAATCGTCAGGCCGATCATGTGCAGTGGCGTAACAACCAAGCTGAGTTTTTAGCGTGGTGCGAGGGCAAAACCGGTTATCCGATTGTGGATGCGGCGATGCGCCAGCTCAATCAAACCGGCTGGATGCACAATCGGCTGCGCATGGTGGTGGCGAGCTTTTTAACCAAACACTTGCTTATCGATTGGCGCTGGGGTGAACGCTATTTCCGCCAGCACCTTATCGACGGCGATCTGGCGGCCAATAACGGTGGCTGGCAATGGTCGGCGGGCTGTGGCTGTGATGCTCAGCCTTATTTCCGCATTTTTAATCCCATCAGCCAGAGCGAAAAGTTTGATCCAGATGGCAGCTTTATCCGTAAGTACTTACCAGAGCTGGCATCTTGGGGAATCAAGCGTTTGCACCAACCCAATATGCAAAAAACGCCTTCGTTATTTGAGGCGCCAATGCTGGAGTCTGACTCAGCTTATCCCTGTGCGATTGTGGAGCACAATGCGGCAAGGGCGAGGGCGCTGGCGGTACTTGGGGTGCTGAAAAAGGCCTAGGCCATAGGCTCAACCTTACAACTTATCCCTTAGGGAGTTATCTGGATGATAAACCAAGCGAAGATTGAACAGAGCGGTGTGGTTGATGAGTTTATCGCGCTCTATCAAGCATTAAACAAGGACAATCTGCATCTGTTGGCTCAGGTCTATGATGACAATATTTGTTTTATCGATCCTATGCATCAAGTGAATGGTTTAACTGCTTTGACTGAGTATTTTGCCAAACTCTACAAAAACGTTGGCTATATTCACTTTGAAATCAAAGAAGTATTGCAAGATGACTCCCAAGCTTCGCTATTCTGGCAGATGCAATATCGCCATCCTAAGTTAAACAAGGGCGAACTCATCCGGGTCGATGGTATGAGTCAGCTTAAGTTTCATCAGCGGATTTACTTTCATCGGGATTATTTCGACTTAGGGCAAATGTTGTATGAGCATTTGCCCTGCATGGGCGGTCTGATTCGCCTGCTTAAAGACAGGGCGGCAAAGTGATGACCTCTGTGCAGAACCACAAAATCAACACTGTGCTGATCACAGGGGCAAGCTCGGGAATTGGGCTGCAATTAGCCAAGGATTATCTCGCCGCAGGCTGGCATGTGATTGCCTGCGGGCGAGACAAAGCCAAACTCGATGCCCTTGCCGAAACCGTGCTGATTGGGGCGACTTGTATCAGCTTTGATATTAATGAGCGCAGCCAAGTCCAAGAGAATGCTCTCCGTATCAAAGATTTACTGACTCAGTGCGCCTGTCAGCTGGATTTAGTAATCCTCAATGCGGGTGGCTGCGAGTATATCGATGACGCTAAACACTTCGACGACAGATTGTTTGAGCGTGTCGTGCACACCAATCTGATAGCCATGGGCTTCTGCCTCGGTGCGTTTTTACCCTTAATGCCAAGAGGCGCGCGCTTGGCACTGATGAGTTCGAGCGCGACGTATTTAGCCTTTCCCCGCGCGGAGGCCTATGGCGCTTCTAAGGCGGGCGTGCAGTACTTGGCCGCTAGCCTAAGGCTTGACCTTGCTCAACACGGGATATCTGTGAGTGTGATTTGTCCAGGATTTGTGGCAACGCCTCTAACGGCCAAGAATGATTTTGCCATGCCGATGCAAGTTGATGTAAAGGCGGCGTCAACGGCAATTCGCCGTGGGCTCTCGCGCGGCGTAACCGAGATCTATTTCCCTAAACGATTTACTTATTTATTGAAATTGATGTCATTTCTACCAGCCTTGGTTTGGCAAAAAATGATCCAACGGGATAACCAGCCGAAGGCACTTAAGGATGCAGGACGATGAAAAATATTGCCATTGTAGGGACGGGAATTTCAGGGCTGACCTGTGGCTATCTACTCAGCCAATCCCACAAGGTTACTGTGTTTGAGGCCAATGACTATATAGGCGGCCATACCGCGACCGTGGATGTGGAGCATCTTGGTAAACACTATGCGATAGACACTGGTTTTATCGTGTTTAACGACCGAACCTATCCCCGTTTTGAGCGGCTGTTAGCCCGTTTAAATGTCAGTATTTTACCGACCGAAATGAGTTTTAGTGTGCACAACGCCCTGACGGGGCTTGAGTACAATGGCCATAACGTTGCCAGTTTGTTTGCCCAAAAGCGTAACCTCCTGAATCCGCGCTTTTGGGCCTTTTTAAATGAAATTGTGCGGTTTAATAAAAGCTGCAAGGCGATTTATCAGCAGGATAATTACCCCGCTGGCAACTTGGGTGAGTTTCTCGACCGCGAGCAGTTTTCTCCTTTTTTTGCCGAACATTATATTTTGCCGATGGGCGCGGCAATTTGGTCATCAAGCATCGAGGATATGCGCGCCTTTTCGCTGCGCTTCTTTATCCGTTTCTTTGAGCACCATGGCTTATTAAACGTCAGTAACAGACCGCAATGGTATGTGCTCAAGGGCGGCTCACGCAGTTATATTCCGGATTTAATTGCCCCTTTTAAAGACAATCTGCATTTAAACAGCCCAGTGAGTGCCATCGAACGCCATGCTGACGGCGTTAAACTCTATGTGAATGGTGAGTGGCAGGAATTCGATGAGGTGATCCTCGCTTGTCATAGCGACCAAGCGCTTAAGATGTTAACCGATGCCAGCTCGGCTGAAAAAGCGATTCTGGGTGACTTGCAGTATCAAAATAATGAGGTGGTTTTACATACAGATACCAACCTTTTACCTAAGCGTAAGGCGGCGTGGGCCAGCTGGAATTATCGTTTGGATGGCAATCAAAATCGCCCCGCCTCTGTGACTTACAATATGAATATTCTGCAGCGCCTACCAAGCGATGCGCCAACCTTTTGCGTAACGCTTAACCAGACTGAGCTGATTGACGAAGCCAAAATTCTGCGCCGTTTTAACTATGCGCACCCTGTGTTTAATGAGCAGAGTTTGCAGGCGCAGGCGCGCCGGGAAGAAATCTCGGGACAAAACCATACCCATTTTGCGGGTGCCTATTGGCACAATGGTTTCCATGAAGACGGTGTCCGCAGCGCCTTAGATGTGTGCGTTCACTTTGGGGTTACGCTATGAGTAGTGAGCTCAATAGCGGGATTTACTACGGCAGCGTGACCCATAGTCGCTATACGCCAGTAAAACATCACTTTAGCTACCAAATGGCGTTGCTGGCGATTGATTTAGACGAGGTCGATAGCATCAGTGCCATGGGGCGCAGTTTCGCCAGTCAGCGGCGCGCTCTGCTCAGATTTAATCCCAAGGATTACCTTTGCACTTTTACGACAAGGGATAACCAGAGCCGACAGCTTGAGATAAACGAGCCAAGCAGCTATGCCCTTAAGCAGCGGGTGCTTGAGCAAGTTGCTGAGTTAGGCGGTCACCAACCATGCGACAGAGTGTTGTTTGTTGGGCAGATTCGCCACTTTGGCGTGTATTTCAGCCCTGTGAATTTTTACTTTTGTTATCAAGCACAACAGCCTCTATATATGCTTGCCGAAGTGAGTAACACCCCGTGGGACCAACGTCACTGTTATTTAGTGGATTTATCCGTCCCTAAAACTACGGATAAAGTGTTTCACGTTTCGCCTTTTATGAACCTCGATATGCGCTACCAATGGCATGTTGAACCGCCCGCTGAACGTTTAAACATTGGCATCGAGAATCTACCGAACCAGTCGGGTAAGCGTTTGTTCAATGCCAGCCTGTCGATGACTCGCCAAGCTATCAATGCTCAATCCCTTCGCGCCTTGTTGTTTCGCTTTCCATTTATGACGCTGAAAATTTTCGGCGGGATTTATTGGCAGGCGTTAAAGCTGTTCTTTAAGCGCGTACCTTTTGTGCCACATCCAGCCCAAGTGGAGAAATAAAATGGAAAACACTGCATCGCAATCTTCTGTTATTACGGCAAAATTGCCTGACAGTCTGGCCCGTAAGCTACTGCTTAAAGCATTAGAAAATCTCCCCCACGGCTGTTTAACCTTAGTGGAGGGCGACAAGAGCTATCGCTTTGGTGAGCATCACAGTGATTTGCATGCCACCCTGGTGGTGAAGCATCCGAGCTTCTATCGCCAAGCGATGTTTTCGGGCTCCATTGGCGCCGGTGAAAGCTATATCCAAGGTCACTGGACTAGCCCGGATCTCACTAAGGTGGTGCAGCTGTTTGCCCGCAATCTCCCCTTGCTCGATAAGATTGAAGCGAAATTCGGTTGGCTGACTGGATCGGTTAACCGTATGAAACATTTGCTGAATCGCAACTCACAGCAGGGTTCTAAACGTAATATCTTGGCCCATTACGACTTAGGTAATGCCTTGTATGAGCAGTTTTTAGATCGCGAAATGTTGTACTCCAGCGCTCTTTATCCCGATAGCGAAGCGAGTCTGGAACAGGCGCAGCTACATAAATTAAAAACCATTTGTGAGCGGCTCGACCTACAACCTGGGCAGACCTTACTCGAAATCGGTACGGGGTGGGGCGCCTTAGCCATTTACGCAGCTAAACATTATGGCGTGCACGTGACGACCACAACGATTTCGGATGCGCAATATGCTTACGCGAAAGCGCGAGTCGAACGGGAAGGCTTAAGCGATAGCATCACCTTATTGACTGAGGATTACCGTAATCTCGGTGGCACCTACGACAGACTAGTGTCTATCGAGATGATTGAAGCCGTTGGCCATGAGTACCTGCCGGGGTTCTTTAAAAAGCTCGAATCCTTACTCAAACCCCATGGCCGCATGTTATTGCAGGCTATCACCATCGCCGACCAACGTTACGACAGTTATCGCAAGGGTGTTGATTTTATTCAGCGATATATTTTCCCTGGCGGTTGCTTACCTTCTGTGCACCAAATGGTTGGACACTTGGCCAAGCGCACCGATATGCAGGTGTGGTCGATTGATGATATGGGCCTCGATTATGCCAAGACACTGAGGGACTGGCATAACAATTTCGACCGCGCCATTGAGCAAGTGCAAGCCCTTGGCTATGGTGACGATTTTATCCGCATGTGGAAGTTTTACTTAAGTTATTGCGAAGGAGGCTTTTTAGAGCGCACCACGAGCACTGTGCATTTGGTTGCGGTGCGCCCAGACTACCGTTTGCCGAATGCGGTGAGCGGTAACTAAGGTGGTGATGAGATGTCCTCGATGGCGGGAAATATACTCAATATCTCAAAGCATCAGGGTTTTATACTCTATAACGCCTTAAGTTTTCAGTGTGTGTGGTGGACTGGCGTGTTGTTCGGCAATCGCGCGCTGTTACTGAGTATCCCTCTGTTAGTGCTGCATTTTATATTACTGCCGCGAGTGGAAACTGCCGTCGCTATCCCGCGGGACTTAAGCGCAATGCTTAAGATTGGGTTACTCGGTATGGCGGTTGATAGCCTGCTAACGTTGGCTAGTGTATTTGAATTTTCCGCTTTTCCCGCTTGGTTGGCGTGTCTCTGGTTGCATTTTGCGTTGAGTTTGCACCATAGCCTTAAGCTTATCCGCGCCTTTGCGATTCTATTGCAAGCCATTCTAGGGGCAATCTTCGGCAGCCTGAGTTACTTGGCTGGGGCCGCATTTCATGCCGTGAGCCTTCCCTATGGTGAGGGCGTGTCTGCGGTGTTTCTCGCGATTATTTGGGCTGTGTTATTGCCTCTTTTTATCAAACTCTCGCGCAGCCATAGGTCTATGGGATGAACTATCTAGGCGCGTTATATCGTCGTTAATCCTTGTCTTGCTGGAGAAATCTGATGTCTCATCCTTCATCCATATTGTCAGTGATGTTGTTAAAAAAGCGATATCTCGGCGCCCTGTTTGGATTAATGCTGCCAGTCGCAGGATATAGCGCCACGCCAGCGGCCATCGAAAAGACTATGACCTCAGGGCTGGTTGAGGTTGGCCGAGGTGAGATGGATTGGCTCTGGTTTAATGTCTATAAAGCCACACTGATGACTACTACGGGTAAATACCAGAGCGGGATTTATCCGCAGTTATTAGACATTGAATATTATCGTGATATTGAGGCGAATGACCTGTTAGAGGCGACTGCGGATCAGTGGCGACACTTAGGCTACACCAAGGATGAAATTGCCAATTGGCTGCAATTACTCAAGGGAATTTGGCCTAATGTTGTGCCTGGCGATCATTTAAGTTTCAAACTCATCGATGCGCAGCGCAGTCAGTTCTTTTTCAATGGACAGCCGCTTGGGATTATCGAAGAGCCCAAATTAGCCGAAGCTTTTCTGGCGATTTGGTTATCGACCAATACCAGCCAGCCAACCTTAAGGGCGCAATTATTGGGAGAAAAATCATGCGATTGCTAAAGCTTAACTGGGGTAAGCCTATTGTCTTAGGCTTGTTGATGGCCAGTCTTTTGACTAGCTGCTCCAGCGTCGATGTGAGTGACTATCGAGGCACTAATCCCCCCTTAGTGTTAGAAAGCTTCTTTAATGGCCCGCTTAAGGCATCGGGCATTGTTGAGAACTTCAGTGGCAAAGTGATACGTCGGTTTAATGTCACCATGGAGGCGAGTTGGCTGGGGACGGAAGGCATTATCAAAGAGTGGTTTATCTATGATGATGGCGAAACCCAAACTCGCATTTGGCGCATTCAATCCCAAGGGGAAGGGCAATACACTGGCAGGGCTGACGATATTATCGGTACTGCGCAAGGGGAGGCGAGCGGGAGTGCGCTGCGTTGGCGCTACGATATGCTACTACCCGTCGATGGTGATGAATACCAAGTACACTTTGATGATTGGATGTACTTAGTGAACGACAATACCATTATTAACCAAAGCGATATTATTAAATGGGGCGTCACTGTCGCCAAAGTGACCTTAGTGATCCAAAAGCGCTAGTATTTTGCTGTCGAGTTAACGGTATAGCTTGGCTAATAATCCAGCGTTTCATGCTTTAGACTGGGTGAAATAAATCAATCTTAAATGAGTTTTACGATGAAAAAGCATTGGATTTTATTGGCGGTACTCGCAAACCTTTCTTTAACTGCTTGCTCAAATATTGATTTTCGCTTTGAAGATATTTCAGAAAAGCAAGCTGATCCCAATCAACCCATTAGCGATCCTATGGTGCAGGATAATGAGCGCCGTGTTCGTGATGCGCGCGAAGATGGAAAGCTAGAGCCAAAGGATCCGATTAAATTCTAAGGTTGATAAATCTGAACAGAGTTTGAGTGACTCAAAAGAGTTTAAGTGAATTGTGCAGCCCTTACTTTGACATAAGGGCTGATGATTCTGAAAATTAACCCGCTTGACGACTATTGTCGACCGCCTTTTTATCGTAATACTCAAAGGGAAATTGGTTACGGATCCGCTGTTGTAAGTTGTCATTCACATTGGCAGAAATATGTAGACGCACGCCGGAGCTTTTTTCGGCTCGAATAGTGCAAGTCAACTTTTCCGCTTTGGCCAGTTGGCGGCATTCGCGCTCGAAGCGTTCTGGGATTTTGCCTTTATGCTGAGTCATGCGGCCATCTTTAAAATGCATTTCAAAAATTGTCAGTCCTTTCTTACCTGCAAAAATCAGCTTATAAACCAGAAACAAACCAATAGCGATAAAAACGAGCTTTAAAATCGTGGCTGTCATAATGCCTCCTCTCTTATGTTTATAGGACAAAGATACTCTGGAGTTATGGCTTTTAACAGTGCGCTAACACGCAATTTTTATTTGGCAATGGAATGAATTTGGCCTAGTCTTAAACTGCTCAGGAAATGTACTCCCTCAGTTAAGGAAAACGCCATGTACCTATCGAATGCAGACCGTTGGTCGTTATTGTGCAAAAAACAAATTGATATTATTGATAAATTATCTGCACAGTTTCCAGAACGAAAAGAACCGCTTAATGAGTTGACCCATGGTTGGCGGCATTTGCAACATCAAGTGCAGGCAGGGGATAGGCCGATAGTGCATGAGCTGACTAAGTAAATTACTAAAATCACAGATACAAAAAAGCCACTCATTGAGTGGCTTGTTTGTTTTTTATGGTGCCGGCACCAAGAGTCGAACTCGGGACCTACTGATTACAAGTCAGTTGCTCTACCAACTGAGCTATGCCGGCGAATGGTGGTGCCCGAACCCGGAATCGAACCAGGGACACGAGGATTTTCAATCCTCTGCTCTACCGACTGAGCTATTCGGGCAACTAAACTAAGCGTTAGTTAACTACTTCAAACCGAGTGTTTAACACCCCATTCGTTCGAAGTGCGCGTATCATATAGTGCTCGCTTTCACTGTGCAAGTCCTTTTAATTCGACTGACCAAGTATTAAACAAAAAGCGCCTTATTTAAGGCTTTATAGAGATGCGAATGGTTTACTTGGCCGAACTATCAATGGGTTAATTCCAATGGGTTAATTCGATTTAGTCGTGGGATAAATGAGTAAAACGGCTGTGGATGACTGGGAATTTTAAATATTCGCAGTGCTAAGTACTAAGCTGTTAATCAGTATTTTGTTTATATGACGTCATGCCCAAGAACCGAACTTAAGCACTGTTTAAATGATTGATAGCTGGTTAGTCGTAACGTAGTTGCATTGAACATCGAACATTGAAGGAGTTTGAACTCATCCAAATCCCAGAAACAAAAAAGCCACTCAGTGAGTGGCTTTTTTGTTTTTTATGGTGCCGGCACCAAGAGTCGAACTCGGGACCTACTGATTACAAGTCAGTTGCTCTACCAACTGAGCTATGCCGGCGAATGGTGGTGCCCGAACCCGGAATCGAACCAGGGACACGAGGATTTTCAATCCTCTGCTCTACCGACTGAGCTATTCGGGCAACTAAACTAAGCGTTAGTTGACTACTTTAAACCGACAACTTAATGCTGCCTCGTTCGAAGTGCGGCTATATTAACGAGGGTGTTTATCCTCTGCAAGTGCTTTTTCCTGATAAATGATGTGTTCGACTGTTTAATGTGCACTTTGGCTGTTTTTTATCTATAAACCAGTTGGGAATGAGCCTTTTTGATGCCTCAAAGTTGTATTTCCAGCCGCGTGAGTGACCCGTTTAAGCCCCACAATCAGCGTTAATACCATAATAGCGTTAATCTTTCTGAATTTTAGAAAGATATGAGCGATTTTTACTGATTTTAGTTTTTAATTTTCGTTTTATGATAATGACTATTATTTGATTGTGCGACTTAAGTGCAGAGGTGTGGGGTAGCTATATGTTTAGAAATACTAAGTTGAATTATGGACTTATTGCTATTGCCAGCCATTGGCTAAGTGCGGTTGTGGTGATTGGACTCTTTGCCGTCGGTGTGTGGATGGTGGAATTGACCTACTACAGTGCATGGTACAAAACGGCGCCACATTGGCATAAAAGCATTGGAGTTTTGCTGCTGGCGGTAACCCTGTTTCGTTTAGTTTGGCGTTTGGTTAATCCAAAGCCCGCTCCTGAGCAAAATCACCAGACATGGGAAAAGGTTAGCGCCCACATTGCCCATGGCGCGATTTACCTCTTATTACTAGTGATTATGGCCGCAGGTATTTTGATTTCGACGGCAGAGGGCCGTGGAATTATGGTGTTTGACTGGTTTGAGTTACCCGGCCTAACGCCACTGATTGAAAATCAGGCTGATATCGCGGGGGATATTCATCAATATGCCGCCTACAGCTTGATTGCTCTGGTTTTACTGCATGCGTTAGGCGCGTTAAAGCACCATTTTATCGATAAAGATTCAACACTACTCAAGATGATTAAATTTAACCGAGGATAATATAATGAAAAAACAACTATTAGCTGCTTTGATTGGTGGGTCTTTACTGGCTCCAATGGCTGCATCTGCCGCCGATTATGTAATTGACCGCGAAGGTGCTCATGCATCTATTACCTTTAAAGTAAGTCACTTAGGTTATAGCTATGTCGTCGGTCGTTTTAACGATTTCAGCGGTGATTTCAGCTACGACGCTAAAAATCCAACGGCAGCTAAAGTGAATGTTAAAGTGAACACCTTAAGCGTTGACTCTAACCATGCCGAGCGTGATAAGCACATCCGTAGTGGCGATTTTTTGAATACTGCTAAATTTGCAGAAGCGACTTTCGTTTCGACCTCGGTTGAAGACAAAGGCAATGGCGATATGGTTATCACAGGTAACTTCACGCTAAACGGTGTGACTAAACCGTTGGCAATCCAAGCGCATGCTGTGGGCGAAGGTCAAGATCCTTGGGGCGGATACCGTGCAGGTTTTACCGGTACTACCACGTTTGCGATGAAAGATTACGGTATCAAGATGGATTTAGGCCCAGCGTCTGCCAATGTTGAGTTAGATTTAGTGGTAGAAGGCGTGCGTAAGTAAGCTTAACGCTACTGAGCTGCATTTATCAGCGAATAAAAAAGCGCCTTTGGGCGCTTTTTTGCTTTTATGGATAGGCGCTTAGGCTTATTCCTGACCCTTTTCAGGCACAAAACCTTCAATTTCCACGTCTTTACCTTCGAAGAGGAAAGAGGTCATTTGTTCTTCCAAAAATTTACGATCATCAACATTCATCATGTTGAGCTTCTTTTCGTTGATCAGCATGGTCTGCTTTTTCTGCCATAGGCCCCAAGCTTCTTTACTGACGTTATCGAAAATACGTTTACCTAAATCACCTGGATACAGTTGAAAGTCTAGGCCGTCGGCTTCTTTGTTTAAATATACGCAATTGACTGTACGCGCCATGATTATTCCTTACTGACTGTCGAGGTTGCTAGCAATAGCTACGAGTGATCCCAAGTTGGCCAACACGCGCTCGGTTGCGGAGGCGAGTCCCACTTTGGAAGGTTGATTGATGTTATACCAGAGAGACTGGTTTTGTTCCATGACTGCGCCCACGCTCTGCATACCCAAGGTTTGCTTGTCGTAGCCATTTGCTTGGCTATCTAAATTCAGTAGCATGGGCTGAATATCTAAATGGAAATGGCTAAAGGTATGCCTAAAACCGATTAATGGTTCGAGTTGTGCGGCGTGATAACCCTGGGCCTCAAGCTCTGCATTGAGTGCGGCTTGAGTACTAAATTCGGGGAAGCACCAGAGTCCGCCCCAAATGCCGGCAGGAGGGCGCTTAGCCAAGAAGACTTGGTTATCTTTGAGTAAAACCAACATCCAAGCGGCTTTCTCTGGGATAGTTTTCTTAGGCTTTTTACCGGGGAACTCAGTTTGTCTTCCCATTAATTGAGCTTTGCAATCAATAGCCACTGGGCAAGCGGCACAATTGGGTTTGCTGCGAGTACAAATACTGGCACCAATATCCATCATGGCTTGGTTATATTTTTGAATATCCTGCTCTGGCGTTAACTGCTCGGTTAATTGCCAGAGTTGTTCTTCCACAGGTTTTTGACCGGGCCAGCCCGCAATCGCGCCATGTCTTGCTAATACGCGCTTAACATTGCCATCAAGGATCGGATGATGTTGCCCAAGTGATAGGGATAACACTGCACCTGCTGTCGAGCGGCCAATACCTGGCAGCGCTAACACTTGCTCAAAGTCTGTTGGAAATTGCCCCTGATACAGATCGCGAACCATCTTAGCGGCTTTATGTAGATTGCGAGCTCTGGCGTAATAACCAAGCCCAGTCCAATGATGCAGTACTTCATCATCCGGCGCGTTAGCGAGGGCTAACACATCGGGGAAACGTGCCATAAAACGCTGGTAATAGGGGATTACAGTCGCTACCTGAGTTTGTTGCAACATAATCTCAGAAACCCATACTCGATATGGGGTTTTATCTTGCTGCCAAGGGAGGGTTTTACGACCGTGGGTGTCGTACCAATTAACGATACGTGTAGCAAAGGAGGCTGTAGATTTCATCGGCGCAGTGTAGCGGGAGATTGGTTGGCAAACAAGTAACACCCCATCGAAAAATCGGCCTAGATTCGCTCTCTAGGATAATCTTGTTATACTTCGCCTCCATTAGTGCTTGCACTGTAAGTTGAACTTTGGATAATGCCCTTCTTTTTAGATGGTGTTGTCCACGAGACGAGGCAAAAATGAGCGAAGTCACTACCGCTGAATTTAATGAAGAAGGCAAGTATCTGCGTAAGATCAGAAGCTTTGTCCTAAGAGAAGGTCGTTTGACTAAAGGTCAAGCGCAAGCCATTGAGACTCAGTGGCCAACAATGGGCTTAGATTACAGCCCAACACCATTAAACCTGACCGAAGTATTTGGTCGCGAAGCCGATACCGTACTGGAAATCGGTTTCGGCATGGGCGCCTCTTTAGTACAAATGGCACAAGAAGCTCCAGAACAGAACTTTATCGGTATTGAAGTCCATAAGCCTGGCGTGGGTTCATGCTTAAGTGACGCTGCCGCTGCTGGGGTGACTAATCTTCGCGTGTATCACCATGATGCAATGGAAGTGTTAGAACATGCTATCGCCGATGGCAGCCTTGCGCGCGTGCAATTGTTCTTCCCTGATCCGTGGCATAAAAAGCGCCACCACAAGCGCCGTATCGTGCAGGCGGAGTTTGCTGAGCTTATTCGCCGTAAACTGAAGATTGGCGGCGTGTTCCATATGGCGACCGACTGGGAAAACTACAGCGAACATATGCTGGAAGTGATGAATGCGGCCAATGGTTACAAAAACCAATCCGCCGATGGTACCGTGGTGCCGCGTCCAGATCATCGTCCACTGACTAAATTTGAAGCTCGCGGCCATCGCCTCGGCCATGGCGTGTGGGATCTGATGTTTGAGCGTATCGCTTAACATCTTTTATTGATTTTATTTTTTAACACAACGGGGAAAATCACTATGGCAAAGAATCGTAGCCGTCGTTTACGTAAGAAAATGCGCGTTGATGAATTCCAAGAGTTAGGTTTTGACATTACTTGGACCTTCGATGCATCTGTCTCTGAAGCCGATATTGATGCAACGGTCGATAAGTTTATCGATGAAGTCATTGAAGCCCGTAAGTTAGGTTTCCACGGCGGTGGTCATATCGAGTGGGAAGGTATTATTGCTACCCAAACTATCGGTAAGTGCACCGAGGAAGATGTTGCTGCAGTGAAGGCATTCTGGGCGGGTCAAAAAGTGACTCAACTCGAAGTTAGCGATCTGTACGATATCTGGTGGAGTTAATGCCAGAACAGGCGTTATTAGAGGAAGTGGTCGACAAAGTTCGACCCTTGCTCGGCCAAGGAAAGGTTGCTAATTACATCCCTGCGCTCGCCAATGTTGATGCTGGTAAATTGGGCATTGCCGTGACCACAATCGACGGTGAAACCATAGGCGCAGGCGATTACCTTGAGCCATTTTCAATTCAAAGTATTTCTAAAGTTTTCAGCTTAACCTTAGCGCTAACTTTATATGAAGAAACCGAAATTTGGAGCCGCGTCGGCAAAGAACCCTCGGGACACTCCTTCAATTCATTAGTCCAAGTTGAACTCGAGCGGGGTAAACCTCGCAATCCCTTTATTAATGCTGGCGCATTAGTCATCGCTGACTTATTACAGAGCCGTTTAGGGGCACCTAAGCATCGGATGTTGGAATTGGTCAGGGCGCTGAGCCAAAACGATAAAGTCTGTTTCGATAAGCAAGTCGCGGATTCTGAATATCAGCACAGTGCACGTAATGCGGCCATCGCTTATCTGATGAAATCCTTCGGCAATTTTCAAGGCGATGTCGATACAGTGCTGCGCACTTATTTTCATTATTGCGCCTTAAAAATGAATTGCGCCGACCTATCGCGGGCGATGCTGTATTTAGCCAATCGCGGTAAAACCTTAGATGGCACTGAGCTTATTTCGCAGGTGCAGACTCGGCAGTTAAATGCCCTGTTAGCAACCTCAGGCTTGTACGACGGCGCCGGTGAGTTTGCCTATCGTGTTGGTATGCCGGGTAAAAGCGGTGTCGGTGGCGGCATTATTGCGGTGATCCCTGGGGAACTCTCGGTCTGCGTTTGGTCACCCGAATTAGATAATCAAGGTAACTCCCTCGCGGGGACGGCGATGCTTGAGCATCTTAGCCAGCGCCTCGGACGTTCAATCTTCTGATTTAACTCTTCTATTAGCACTGTTAGGCTAACTATTAGTGAAATTCACTAATCTGCTATCGGTGCTAATTTTTATAACTCCATACTAATCATATTGTTACAAAGTTGGCATGTCTTCTGCTATTCGTCTTTTAGCATGTTAGCTTAGTCGAATCCCTCAGATTAAAGGATGAACAACAATGAAGATAAATACGCTATTAACTGGAGTGGCATTATCGGGCGTTATTTTAGGCGCTTCAGGCTGGCAATCAGCACAAGCGAAAACCGAGCCGCAAATTGATGAGCGCTGTGAGGTTTCCCTTAATTATGATGTGAGAGTCGAGCCTAAAAAATTAGTGATGAGCGAGAAGGGCGCCGAGAAGTATCGCATCGAGGTCGACAAGTTATATGTTGAAGGCAAACAGGTCACCTTAACCGACAAACAGAAAAAGCTCGTGAGCCAATATGCCGATGAGGTATCGACTCAGGTTCCTGAAGTCATTGAATTAGTGAATGAAGCGGTTGCACTGGCCTCTCAAGCTGTGAGTATGGCATTAACGCCACTGATGGGTGATGCCGCAGGCGCCAAGTTTGATGAGATGATGGCGGGCGTGCAGAAGCGTGTCGATACCGTAGCCTACAAGCAAGGCGATAGTTTTTACCTTGGCGCGACCGAAGAGTCGATGCAAAACACCTTTAACGATGAATTTGAACGGGAAATGGAGCAAATCGTGCAAAACTCCATTGGCACTCTGATGATGAATATCGGCGGCCAAATTCTTGCCGGCGACGGTGAATCCTTCGAAGCCAAGATGGACGCATTCTCACAAAAAATGGATAGATTAGGCGACGATATTGAGCAGCAAATTGAGTCCCAGTCTAAGGGGATTGAAGCGAAAGCCGACCGTTTGTGTGACCGTTTTGAAAACCTGCTCGTGCTTGAAAATCAACTGCGTAAAGAAGTGCCTGAGTTAGCACCCTATGTGTTGACGCAAAACACGCACCGTGAATTACGTGAATAATGCTCGCAAGGGTAGTTAAGGCCTAAACGGGTTTGAACCAGGTAAAGTCGACCTAACTGACACTATCAATGCCGTGATATAAATGAAAAAGCCCCAGTACGTTAAGTGTCTGGGGCTTTTTCTTGATTCATTTTAGCCAAACGGATTGATATTAATCTGATTGCTTGCGGCTATTTACTATGGAATATTACATTCTAAAGACTAATGTTTGGTATACTCTTAAAATATAATGAAAAGCTGGCAATTCAGTCAGATAGAACACTCTACTTTAGCGGACTTTTTCGGGCTAAATCTCTACAACTAACCCAATTGCTGTGAGATATTAAGGCATTGAGGGATGCTTTGAGGCATTTGTGCTGCATTCCTATGCTATTCCGAAAGTTAATATCACTGTCGAAACTGCTTAAGGCGACTTTCCATGTTAGAACTGTTAGAACCTATTGCGATTTTTACTCATGTGGCCAGAGCTGGTAGTTTTAGTGCCGCCGCAAGAAGGCTTGGGATCTCTAAATCTAAGGTCAGTACGCAGGTCGCCGATCTCGAGCATAGACTCGGTGTTCAACTGATCCAGCGTACCACCCGAAGCTTAAGTCTGACTGAAGCTGGACATTTGTTATATCTGCAAGGTGAAGAGTTGCTCCGCGATGCCGAACAGGCCATTGCTAGCGTGCATAACTTAAACGATGCCACCCGCGGCGTGTTAAAGGTGGGGATTTCCCAGTCCTTTGGCGCTATGCATATCATTCCCGCACTGCCATCATTTATGGCAAAACACCCTGAGCTAGAGCTGCAAGTCAGCTTATTAGATCATAAGGTGGATGTGGTCAGCGAAGGTTTAGACCTATTGTTGACTATGTCTGAGCAGCTTCCTCTCGGTATGGTGGCGCGCCCTTTGATGAAGTGTCAGTTCCTCCTCGTTGCCTCCCCCGATTACATTGCGAAACATGGCGAACCGTCGCGCCCTGAACAATTGGTCGACCATAACTGCTTGGTGTATCAAGGCGAGTGGCATGAGCACAGCATGTGGCAGTTTAAAAAGGGCGATGATTACTGTGAGATAGGTGTCTCTGGTAACTTTAGAGTGGATAACGCTCCTGCTTTAAAATCAGCCGCAATCAGTGGCTTAGGGGTTGTATATCTTGCCAGCTACTTGATGGAAGATGAAATCGCTAAGGGCACCTTAGTGCCGCTGCTGAGGGATTGGCAACTGACTCATCATTTACCGCTACAGGCCGTTTACCCACGCCGTAAACACTTAGCGCCTAAGGTGAGTGCTTTCATTGAGTTTATTAAAGACCACATTGGTAATCCGCCTTATTGGGACATTCCCTATGCGGAACTCTTCAGTGAACGTCAGTAATTTTGGAAACATTGTTCTTAAAATGCGGTTAATGCATTTCTAGAGAGTTTGATGGTTTTGAAATTCATTTAAAATCAATTATTTGCGTCGAGATTAGTTTGTATTTTAGTTTGGTTTTTTAGGGTTATCTAAAACAGCTTTTTAGTAGGCGTATTGAAGTCTGTTCTTAAATGAATACAATGGTTGCCAGATGATTCGGAATGACCTGAGTCCTACACTTTTACTGGAAATGACCCCTTTTGGTATTAGCGTACAGGTTGGCAGCAATGCAGTTTCGGATCACAGCCAGCAGAAGTTTGCGAACTAAAACAATGTTGGCTTTTAAACCATCATCCTAGTTTTTGGTTTACCTCAGCTCATTAGGCTGAGGTAATTTTTTTCTGATGGTTGAGTGCGGGAAACGAGTTTTGTCTCTCTGTACCCTAAAGTCACACCGAGTGTTAGCTACTTGCTTAATACATCAAATATAGTGACCCACAGTGAGATAGGGTTTTATGACCTAGCCGGTGATAAATCCAATAAAAAAGCCACTTAATAGTGGCTTTTTTATTGGCTGCGATTTAACGATTTTATTGGCAAGGCGTTCAAGGGAGGCTAGCGTTAGCCTCCCACGGTTTCAAGCTTAGGCTTTGTTAACACTAGCAATCCATTGATCGACTTGCTCTTCCAGTACATCTAAAGGCAGCGCGCCATTTGCCAAGACTAAAGTATGGAAATCCCGGATATCAAACTTATCACCCAGTTGTTTTTCCGCCTTGTGTCTCAGTTCGAGTAACTTAATCATCCCAACTTTATAGGCAGTAGCTTGCGATGGCATAACGATATGACGTTCGACCATTTTCTTCGCATCGGATTTTGCGTTAGGGGTATTATCGACGTAATAAGCTATCCCTTGTTCGCGGGTCCATTTCTTGGCGTGGATCCCTGTATCGACCACTAAACGACAAGCTCGCCATAACTCCATCGCCAGTCGACCAAAATCGGAGTAAGGGTCAGCATATAAGCCCATCTCCTTCGGGAAAGACTCACTGTAGAGCCCCCAACCTTCGATATAAGCGGTATAGCCACCAAACTTACGGAACTTAGGAATATCCTTTAGCTCCTGCGAGATAGCGATTTGCATATGGTGGCCTGGGATCCCCTCATGGTAAGCCAGTGCTTCCATCTGGTATTTGGGCATGGCTTTCATATCGTAGAGGTTGGCATAGTAGCTACCAGGGCGAGATCCATCGGGCGCAGGTTGCTCATAGAAGGCTTTACCCGCGGATTTTTCCCTAAAGGCTTCAACCTGTTTGACTATCATGGCCGCCTTAGGCTTGACCTTAAAGACTTCATCCAAGCGTGAGCGCATATTATCGATAAGCTTGGTTGCATCTGCTAAATATGCCGCTTTGCCTTCGGCGGTATTTGGATAATAGAACTGCGGATCATCGCGCATAAAGGCGAAGAACTCTTGCAAGGTGCCGTTAAAATTCACCTTTTTCATGATGGCGCGCATTTCATTATGGATGCGCTCCACTTCGGCAAGACCAAGTTGATGGATTTCATCCGCCGTCATTTGGGTAGTCGTGGTGCGCGCAAGGGCATTGTTATAAAACGCCTCGCCGTCGGGGAGTTTCCAAACCCCATCGCGGGTATCGGCCTTGGCTTCTAAGGTTTTGATATAGGCGATAAGCGTCTTGTATGCAGGCTCAACTTGCGAAACCAGTGCTTTTTCTGCATCGGCAATAAGTTGGGCTTTTTCTGCTTCAGTGATGCTGAGTGCGCTCACTTTTTTGCGAAAATCCGCTAACAAGGCACTGTCTTCGCCTTTATCGAAGGGGGCGCCTTTAATGATGTTTTGGCTGTCAGATATCACGTAACCAAACACAAATTTAGGGGCAATAATGCCTTTATCAGCGCGCACTTCTAGCGCCTGTTGCAGTTGGCTTAGGCGTTTGGGCACGCCATTTAAGCGGCTGATATAGGCCTTAGCATCGCTGACATCGGTGATCTGGTGCTGATTAATCAGGAAGGAGGCGATCATCGAGTGGCCACCATGCATCTGATTTACTGGGTAGTTATGGTAACGCCACTGATAGTCTTTGATATCGTTATTCAGGTTTTGAGTGAGTAACGTCAGGCTTAGGCGAGTTTGTGGATCAAGCTTACTCGCATCCAGTTGATTCACTTCGGTTAGCTGTTTCTTGGTACGCGCCAACTCACGGGCATCCGCTTCATCGCCAATGTCGTCCCACTTATCATAGTCCTGCTTAATGCCCATATAGGTTTGCGCAATGGGGCTTGCCATGATGTTTTCCATGAAGATGGCTTCAAACAAGGCGTTGGCTTTTTCTGACTCGCTTTGGGCTGCAACACTTGCACTGGCCACATTATGTGAGTCACTTAAGGTCGGCACCGCATAGGAAGGCAGTGCTAGCAGGGCGGAGAGGGTAAATGCGACTAAGCTGATGTTCGTTTTTATTGGCATGATCAGGCTTCCTTAACAATGTTCAGGTAATTCTAAAGAAGCAGGGGGAAAATGTATGAATATAAATGTTAGAAAATGTGTTAGCCATAAAAGATGTCTCATCGAGAAACCTAGGCTAACACATTATTTATATGGGAAATTTAATTGGTGAATTAACAAAATTGCGTCAGTAAATCGTTCACAAACATGTGACCTTTACTGGTTAATTGCCAATGTTCAGCAGATTCGGTGAGTAAACCCCGTTGTTTGGCCTTTTCCATTCCCTCTTTCAAAGAATCTCGGTGTAAACCGGTTCTGTCTTCAAACTCTTGCTTAGGGATAGGTGTCATTAAGCGCAGACGATTCATCAAGTATTCGAGGGCGCGATCTTCTTCGGCGACCTCAGTCTGCTCGAAGTGATAGTTGTCGGCAGCTAAATACCCCTTAGGGTGTTTGATTTTTACCGTGCGAATAATGCGATTTTCTTCGGGCAAGGTCACTTTGCCATGGGCGCCACAGCCAATGCCTAAGTAATCACCAAACTGCCAATAGTTAAGGTTATGCCTGCATTGATAACCGGGTTTGGCATAGGCCGAGATTTCATACTGTTCATAACCGAGTGCCGCTAACTTTTGTTGCCCTTGTTCGTAGATCTGCCAGAGATCTTCATCGTCGGGCAGCTGCGGCGGTTTTGAGTGGAACAGGGTATTGGGCTCAATCGTCAGTTGGTACCAAGACAAATGCGGCGGATTGAGCGCCGCAGCGGTATCTATATCCGCCATGGCCTCAGCAAAACTTTGATTCGGAAGTCCGTGCATCAAATCCAAGTTAAAACTTAAATAACCCGCTTGGCTGGCTTTTTGGGCGGCGGTTTGGGCTTCGTTTTGATCGTGGATCCGCCCCAGCAGATTGAGCTTATCCTTAGAGAAACTCTGCACCCCAATGGATAATCGGGTGACCCCTGCGGCGCGGTAGGCACTAAAGTCATCGTGCTCTAGGGTGCCAGGGTTGGCCTCCATGGTGATTTCAATATCGTCACTGAAGGGAATGAGCGCATTGGCGCCATCCAATATCCGTTTGATTTGATTAGCATCAAACAGAGACGGCGTTCCACCACCAATAAAAATGGTGTGTAACTTACGGCCTTGTACTAAGTGCAAGTCTTGGCGTAAGTCCGCTAGCAGCGTATCCACATAGGCCTTTTGGGGTAATTCACCGTTTTGCCCATGGGAGTTAAAGTCGCAGTAAGGGCATTTTTGTACACACCAAGGGATATGGATGTACAGGCTCAACGGCGGCAGGGTTAACTGAGGTGACACATTCACTGACATTATTGGGCGTTCCCGTCGGTAAATACGCCTTTTTCCTGCATGGCAGCAATCAGTTGCACTAAAGCTTTACCACGGTGACTCAAGGCATTTTTTTCGTCACTGCTCATTTGCGCGGCGCTGCAATCGTGGTGCTCTGGAATAAAAATCGGATCGTAACCATGGCCGTTGTCACCCCGTTGCACGAAATCGATCTGGCCTTCCCAAGAGGCTTGGCAAATGATGGGCGTTGGGTCCTTCGCATGGCGCATATAGACTAAAACGCATTGGAATCTGGCCGTACGCGGCGCAGGATTATCCTTTAATGTGTCTAAGAGTTTTAACACATTGTCTTGATCCTTGGCATTTTCCCCCGCATAGCGCGCAGAGTAGATGCCCGGTGCACCTTGGAGTAAATCGACTTCTAATCCCGAGTCATCGGCAATGGCGGCAAGTCCGGTAATTTGCGCCGCATGTCTGGCTTTGATAATGGCGTTTTCGACAAAGGTGGTGCCCGTTTCAGCCACTTCGCTAACGTTAAATTGGCTTTGTGGCAGCACTTTTACGCCATAGGCGGCGAGCATTTGATCGAATTCGGCAAGTTTACCTTTATTGCCACTGGCGAGGACGATTTGTTGCATGGAATACCTATTGGATTGGGCGCTCTTGGCTGTATGTCACTGAGTGTGAACATTGAGCGATGTCATTGGACTGTATGCGGCAATGATACCCAAGCTTGGCGGTAAAGGACAGAAAAAGGCAGGACGAAACTTAGTATCCTTAGTATCGTCCTGCCTTGTGAGGTTGAGATTATTCGACGTAGAACTTTTGCTTAAACTGCAGATTGGTGTTGAGTTGGTTGCCGTGTTTGATGGCGATGTTGAAATTGATTTCTTGATCGTCGCGGTAAGGTACTTCGGCGATGTAGTAAATCGCCTTACCCTCACGGATCTCTCTAAATTTCAAATCGATACGTGCATCGAGTAGGTTATTGGCTACGCCAGTGATTTCCACGGGCACTGCGGGTGAGCCTTCTTCACTCATATCTAATACGGCAATGTTAATGATGCCTCTGTAGCTACTGCGTTCGATGCCATAGGATTTCGCAATACTAGGCGTTAAAAAAGTGCTGCCCAGCGCCATGTAATGAATGTCGAAATTACCGACGGTTTCTTTTTGCTCGGCATTAGCGATACCGCACAGGCTTGCGGTTAAGGCGAGCATAATAAGGAGATTACGTAACATGATGTTGTACCTTCATATGAGGGATTACTTGAGTATAGGTCGCAGGAAGGAGACTTCCAACGCTGTGTTTATTCGAGCAGTGTCGCGATTTCTGCGGGGACGTTTTTGGGGGGGCTAATGCGTACCTGCTTATGACGTCCTAATTCGCCCTTAAGGATGTGAACATCGCTTTTAGGGACTTTAAAGGCCTTGGCTAAATACTTGCTTAAATGGGCGTTGGCCTTGCCATCGATAGGCGGTGCTGTGATGGCGACTTTTAACTCATCACCGTGTAGCCCAACTATCTGATCGCGACTCGCTTTGGGTTGAATATACAAATTAAGCAGCAAGTCACCTTGCTGCATAATGACTGCGCTCATTAAATCACGGCCCAAAATGGTACGTATTGCGCCAACAGCATGTTGATAAAGTTCATGCCGATAATCACTAACATCACCGACAGATCTAAGCCACCAATGGGCGGAATAATGCGGCGCACTGGTGCTAAAATGGGCTCTGTTAGTTGTCCCATGATCATCACAATGGGGTTATAGCCTTGATTGAACCAGCTTAAAATTGCACGAATGATCAGCATCCAGAAGAGCAAAATGCCCGCCTGCTTGATGACAGTAACAAGCGCAAACACAAAGAACAGCACTATATCAATACCGCCGCCGGCAATAAGACTTATCAGCAGCACTTTGACCATCACCACTAATAGGGCGAGCACAAATGAAGAAGTGTCGAATCTTCCCATTGAAGGAATTAATCGACGCATAGGTGCGATCAACGGGTGAGTGGCTTTGACCACAAACTGACTGAAGGGATTATAAAAATCGGCACGGGCCAAGGGGAGCCAGATCCGTAATATCACCACCATCAAATACAAATCGAAGAGTGTGCTGATCAAAAAGGTTAATGCATTCATCGAGATTTCTGCCTATATGAGTCCGATTAAAAACGCCCGCGTTAAAAGTGAGTGAGTCACCCAGCCATTGCTGGATCAAAAAGTATTGGCCATTTCCTCTGCACGTTTGATGCAGTTTTCCATCGCATTTTTGACCACACCACGGAGATCCGCCGCTTCAAATGTGGCGATGGCTTGCGCTGTTGTGCCGCCCTTCGAGGTGACATTCTCCCGTAAATTACCCAGCGTAAGCTCAGGATTTTGCTTTGCCATCATAGCAGCACCGAGGGCCGCTTGCTGTACTAAGCTTCTGGCTTTGGCTTCATCCATGCCCATTTGCTTGCCAGCATCAATCATAGATTCCATCAGCAGGAAGAAATAGGCAGGTGAACTACCCGCAAGGGCAATCACTTGATTAATCTCTGACTCCTCATTCACCCACACAATTTCTCCGCCGCTGGACATCAAGCGTTCGGCAATGGCTTGTTGGGCATCAGAGAGGGGCTGCGGCGCGTAGAGACCTGTCATACCAACACCGATTTGCATGGGCGTGTTTGGCATAGTGCGAACCAGTGTAATGGATTGCGCTAAATATTGGCTGTAGCGCTCTGCTTTAATCCCTGCGGCAATGGTAATGACCAGCTTGTTAGACATATCAATGCCTTGCAGTGCTTGGCAGACTTGCTCCATCAACTGCGGCTTGACGGATAATACGATGACATCGGCATCTTGGGCGGCGCTGAAATTGTCTTGGGATACACGCACACCAAAGTCGGCGGCGAGGGCATCGAGTTTACCTTGGCTAGGATTGGTAGCTTGCACTAGCGCAGCAGGATAGCCGCTACGAATTAAGCCGCTGATAATACTACGGGTCATATTGCCCGCACCGATAAAGCAGATTTTTTGTTGACTCATGTGTACCCCATAATGTCTGGCCTAGGCTGAGTGGATAACATTCAGCATTAATATCATTGAATTAGCGTTATTAGGCCGGATAAAAATTTCTATTTAATGTTCTCTAACAGTATTTGGGCTTTAGCCACTAAAAACAAGGCTAAAGCCGATTTTGCTGGCGCACCTTTGGCTATCTCTGTCATTTCCCTTAGCATCAGTGATGACGGTTTAATCCGTACCGATTAATTGCTGGTGGTGTCTTTTACACCATAATCCCGTTCACCAAAGATGGCGCTGCCGATACGCACCATGGTTGAGCCGCACTCAACAGCGACGTCTAAGTCATTACTCATGCCCATGGAGAGAGTATCTACCGCGGGATAATGCTGTTTTAATGTATCGAATAACTGCTTAAGCTTGCTGAGTTCGTCGGTCTGCTGCGCGATGTCATTGGTGGCACTGGGAATCGCCATTAAGCCCCGCAGTTGTAAATGGGGTAATTGGCTGATGCTATCGGCCAGTGGCAGCATCTGCTCGGCATCGATACCGGATTTTGTGTATTCATCACTGATGTTGATTTGAATACACACCTTGAGCGGCGCAAGGTGTGCTGGGCGCTGCTCATTGAGGCGCTGGGCAATTTTCTCCCGCGAGAGGGTATGCATCCAATCGAAGTGCTGGGCGACTAAAGCGGTTTTATTGGATTGCAGTGGCCCAATAAAATGCCATTCAATATCAGGGTGCGTGGCCTTTAGCGCCTCAATTTTTGTCACACCTTCTTGAACATAGTTCTCGCCAAAGCAACGCTGGCCCGCATTATAGGCTGCTATAATATCTTCCATGGGTTTAGTCTTACTGACGGCAAGTAAGCGAATACTGTGAGGTAGGCGTGCGCATTTTTGCGCCGCTTGCGCGATCCTGCTCTGGGCGACTGCGAGTCTGTCTGCTATTGTTGTCATGATGTAATTATCTGGTTGCAAGGATATCCCAAACTATGGAAATCACTGAGTTATTAGCCTTTAGTGTAAAACACAAAGCCTCGGATCTACACCTCTCTGCAGGGATATCTCCCATGATCCGTGTCGACGGTGAAGTGAGAAAAATTAACCTGCCCGCGCTCGATCATCAGGGTGTACACAGCCTTGTGTACGACATTATGAATGATAAACAGCGTAAGGACTTTGAAGAGCATTTAGAAATCGACTTTTCGTTCGAAGTCCCTAATTTAGCGCGTTTCCGTGTGAACGCCTTTAACCAATCCCGCGGCGCGGCGGCGGTATTTCGTACCATTCCCAGCGAAATTTTGTCACTCGAGCAGTTAGGGGCGCCAGAGATTTTTAAAAAAATTTCCAGCTTTCCCCGCGGCTTAGTGCTTGTTACTGGGCCTACTGGTTCGGGTAAGAGTACCACACTTGCGGCCATGGTGGATTACATCAATGAGAACCGCCACGACCATATCTTAACCATTGAAGATCCTATTGAATTCGTTCACCAGAATAAGCAATGTTTGATTAACCAACGGGAAGTGCATCGCCATACCCACAGCTTTAACGCGGCGCTACGTAGCGCACTGCGTGAAGACCCTGACGTTATTCTCGTCGGTGAGATGCGTGACCTTGAAACCATTCGTCTGGCTATGACGGCGGCTGAAACGGGTCACTTAGTTTTTGGTACCTTGCATACCACCTCGGCGGCTAAGACCATCGACCGTGTGGTTGACGTTTTCCCTGCCGGTGAAAAGGACATGGTGCGTACCATGTTATCTGAATCATTACAGGCGGTTATTTCGCAAACCCTGATTAAGAAAATCGGTGGTGGCCGTGTGGCTGCCCACGAAATCATGATGGGTACGCCCGCTATCCGTAACCTTATCCGTGAAGATAAAGTAGCGCAGATGTACTCGGCCATTCAAACGGGGATGGCCCATGGCATGCAAACGCTCGAACAGTGTCTGCAAAACTTAGTGAACCGTGGCCTCATCACCCGTGAGGATGCCATGTCGAAGAGTTCAAACAAACAAGCGACGTTTTAAGGATTTATGATGGATGTCCGTCCGTTTTTAAAAGTCATGGTGGAGCGTAAAGCCTCGGACTTGTTTATTACCGCAGGTTTTCCGCCAAGCGCCAAAATCGATGGCGAGTTACGCCCATTAGCCGAGAGTGCCTTCACGCCCGCGCAGTCTTTGGATTTTGTCGAATCTGTAATGACTGAGGCGCAAAAGAAGGAGTTTCACAGCACTCGCGAGTGTAACTTTGCTTTTGCGGTTAAGGATTTAGGGCGTTTCCGCGTCAGCGCATTCTGGCAGCGTGAATCTCCGGGATGCGTTATGCGCCGGATTGAGACCAAGATCCCTGAGGTAGAGGACTTAAAACTGCCACCGATTTTAAAAGATCTGGTGATGAGTAAACGGGGTCTTATCATCATGGTCGGGGGGACGGGAACCGGTAAGTCGACCTCCTTGGCGGCGTTAGTGGGTTATCGTAACGCCCATGCCCGTGGTCATATCCTCACCATCGAAGACCCAGTGGAATTTGTGCACGATCATCGCAAAAGTATCATCACTCAACGCGAAGTGGGTATAGATACAGAATCCTTTGATGCGGCGTTGAAGAGTTCGCTGCGTCAGGCGCCCGATGTGATTTTGATTGGTGAGATCCGTACTCAAGAAACCATGGAGTTTGCGCTCTCCTTCGCCGAAACGGGTCACCTCTGTATGGCGACATTGCACGCAAACAACGCTAACCAAGCGTTAGACCGGATCATGCACTTAGTGCCTGAGAGTAAACACCAGCAGTTGCTATTCGACTTGTCACTCAACCTGCGCGGCATTGTGGCGCAGCAACTGGTGCCTAAGGTTGATGGTACAGGACGACGGGCAGCGATTGAAGTCTTGATCAATACGCCACGTGTCGCGAGCTTGATTGCTAAAAACGAGCTGCATTTGCTTAAAGAAACTATGGCTAAATCGAATGAGCAGGGGATGCAGACCTTCGACCAAGCCTTGCTGCAACTCTATATCGATGGGGAAATCAGCTATGCCGATGCGCTTCACCATGCTGACTCGCCAAACGACTTACGTTTAATGATCAAATTGCAAAATAAAGAGCCTACCAGTTCAAGCTTTATGGAAGGCGTGACCTTGGATATGGATTAATCCTGTCCGCGGTGATGTGAAAGCAGCTCCCTTGAGCTGCTTTTTTTATCGCTTAAGACAATCGATAACTCGCTGTAGCTTTTATTTTTTTATTCAATATGATCTCTATATTAGTGAGTGACGTAATAGAGAATAACGAGTTTGCCAATCTTGGCGCGCCCAATGAGAAGGACATTATGATGAAACTCCCCTTAGTTATCTTTGCCAGCCTGTTAAGCACTAGCGCATTTGCGGCAACTTGCCCGAGTTATCTTGATGTTGAAGTGCGTAAATTACACTCGGATGAGAAGATTAATCTGTGTGAATTGACTCAGGGCAAGCCAGTGTTACTGGTCAACACCGCGAGTAACTGTGGTTACACTCCGCAATTTAAGGCCCTCGAAGCGCTCCATAAAGAATACAAAGACAAAGGCTTAGTGGTGATTGGTTTCCCTTCCGATGACTTTTTCCAAGAAGAAAATGATGAAAAAGACACGGCTAAGGTGTGCTACATCAACTATGGTGTCACCTTTACTATGCTCGCTACATCGCCCGTGAGAGGCAGCGATGCTAACAGTGTCTTCAAATACTTAGGAGATAAAGCCGACTCGCCTAAGTGGAACTTCTACAAGTATGTCGTCAGTGGCGATGGCAATACTGTGCAGCAGTTTAATTCTAAGGTTAAACCCGATAGCGCCGAGCTTAAGCAGGCAATAGAATCAGTGCTTTAATGCCCAATTTATTCATTTTACTCATGTTAAGAGGCTACTTTGGCTAGGTTTTCAGGATTATCAAAAGAGATGGGTCACGCAAAGCGTGGCAAAGTGGGCGTGTTGCTACTCAACCTTGGCACTCCAGATGCGCCAACGGCATCGGCGGTAAGGCGTTACCTTGCTGAGTTTTTATCCGACCCTCGGGTGGTCGAAATTCCAAAACTCCTGTGGATGCTGATTTTACATGGCATAGTGCTGCGCGTTCGCCCGGCTAAGTCTGCGGCGCTCTATCAGAAGGTCTGGACTGAGGCGGGTTCACCGCTGATGGATATCAGCTTGCGCCAAACCGCTAAATTATCGGACAAGTTAACAGCCGGTGGGCATCAAGTATCAGTACATTTAGCCATGCGTTATGGCAATCCTTCGGTGGCGAGCACCTTACAAACGATGCATCAGCAGGGGATTGATAAGTTGGTGGTGTTACCGCTCTATCCGCAATATGCGGCGCCGACAACGGGCTCGGCTTTTGACGCTATTGCAAGGGAATTAACCCAGTGGCGCTTTCTGCCATCGCTGCATTTTATTCACACTTATCATGATAACCCCGACTTTATTACCGCATTGGTGAACTCGATTCGCGCCGACTTTGAGCAACACGGTAAGCCACAAAAGTTAGTGCTTTCTTACCATGGTATGCCCGAGCGTAATCTGCACTTAGGCGATCCTTACTATTGCTTTTGCATGAAGACGACCCGTCTGGTGGCTGAGCAATTAGGGCTTACAGCGGATGAGTTTGTGATGACATTTCAATCACGGTTTGGTAAGGCTAAATGGTTACAACCTTATACGGATGCCACTATGCATGCGTTGCCGAGTGAAGGTGTACGTGACGTGGCGATTGTGTGCCCAGCGTTTAGTGCCGATTGCTTAGAGACCTTAGAAGAGATTGTCGGTGAAAACGGTCATATCTTTGCTAATGCCGGCGGGGAGAAGTTCCGTTACATTCCTGCGCTGAACGATAATGATGACCATATCAGCATGATGGCTAACTTGGTTAAGCCCCATCTGTAAGCTTTATAACCGTAGAAATAAAAAAGGATAGCTCAGGCTATCCTTTTGTTTTTACGACTTATCATTCACCGAAATGATTTTCAAAATAGCTTTCGACAATCAATACGGCAGACACGGCATCGACTTGACCTTTGGTGAGGGCTTTAAAGCCACCGAGTTCAAATAACCGAGCTTTTGCATCTGTGGTGGTCAGTCTTTCATCTTGAGTGACAATTTTAACCCCAAACTTAGCGTTCAGGCGGTTGGCAAATTTTCTCGCCCTGTGGGTCATCTCTTGCTCTGTACCATCCATATTGAGCGGTAAACCTACGACGACTAAATCGGGTTGCCACTCTTTAATGAGCTTGCCGATTTCATCCCAATTGGGAATACCATCGACGGCTTTTAGGGATAATAGTGGCGTGGCGCTGGCGGTGATTTGTTGCCCTATGGCGACACCAATACTTTTTGTTCCAAAATCAAAACCTAAAACGGTTTTTGCGTTCATCTATATTCACTCGTCACAATAAAATCGGCTAGGCGTGGCCCGCCTGTGATGACAATTGCCAAGCATCAAAGCCGAGCGCGCGGCTCGCTTGTTGCCATCTATCCTCGTGTTTGACATCGAAGAGTAGGGCCTGATCGGCAGGGATAGTCAGCCATGAGTTATCGGCCAGTTCTTGCTCCAGCTGGTTTTTGCTCCAACCCGCATAACCTAATGCCACGATAAATTTTTCTGGCGAGCGCTCGCTGCCAATCGCCGTTAATACATCCCTTGAGGTGGTGAGCATGAGGCCAGAGCTTAATTCTGTACTGTTGGCCCAATAGGGCTGGGATGTATGCAAGACAAAGCCTCTATCTTGGGACACGGGGCCGCCCATTAAAACCTGCGCGCCTAATGCGAGGTCGGTCGACACTTGCTCAGCGGGCAAATCCATCTGTTCGAGCAATGAGTTCACTTCAATGCCCAATGGTTTATTAATCACGAGCCCCATGGCGCCTTTTTCATCGTGTTCGCATAGATAGATGACGGTGCGTTCAAAAAAAGTGTCATCGAGCGACGGCATGGCGATTAAAAAATGGTTCTGCAAACTCTCCATTAAATGCTCCGTTCAGCCCACAGGCGTTGACCAATAGATTAAATCCAGCGGCTTAGGCTGGTGGCGTATCAACCGCCGGCTAATTTGACTTTGTAGTTTTGTTTTTCAAGCAGTTGTTTTAGTTGTTCACGATTATCGGTTTGCACTTCGATAGTGAAATCTTTGACTGTGCCACCACAACCACATTGTTTTTTAAGGGTTTGTGCCAGGGCTTTTAAGCCCGCTTCATCAAGCCCTAGGCCTGAAATGACCGAGACACCTTTACCTTTGCGGCCTTTGCTGTCTCTGTGGATACGCACAATCCCATCGGATGCGGGGATAGCTTTGGCTTCTGGCTCGGCAGTAATGCGGCCTTTATCTGTGCTGTACACTAAGGAAACGTTGGGATCTACTCTCATAAGTCATCTTTTATCTGAATATACGCCGCTTAAGTTTACCAAACTCAACGTCTTTCGGGGAGGTAAAAAAAGGCCACTGACAGAGACTGAAAGTGGCCGAAGGTCAATGCTAGCTCTTTGCAGGGAAGTAGCATGTTTAAAAAGCAGACTTAGAGATGCTGCAATACCATAGCGATTAATGCCAATGCGGTGAGTAGGGCGCAGGGCATGATAAAACGATGCAATTTAGGGAGGGCGATTAAGCAAGCGGTGGCAACAAACCCAAAGGCGGCAACCGTGGTGTAATTCACCCCGTTCGACACAGTCTCAAACACGAGCCAACTCAATACGACTAAAGGTAAAAACAGCAACATCATGGGGAGATGAGGTGTGAGCTTACTGTTATGGGTATCAGCAGAGACTTTTTGCGGTGCGAACCAGAAAATCGCCGATGCCACAATCAATGCGCTAATGAACCAGTACATGTTAGTTATCCCTTAATCGCTTTAAGTGATAATCATTATCATTTAAAGCGATTGCTGAAGTCAAGCTGAATAACACACTGCTTTTTCATCATATTGAGTTGTAGAACCGTCCATTGCTCTGTAAGCTAAATTTATTTTCGGCTTATTTGTGTTCGATAAGAACGACCAAGGAAATCACCATGAAAAATATAATTGTAGGTTTAGCCGTACTGGCATTGAGTGCCTGTAGTTCCCTTAAGTCGGGTTGGGATTTTGACCCAAGCGCCAATTTTACTCAGTACAAGACCTATGCGTGGGTCGCGCAAAAGACCGATGCTTCGGGTTATCACCTCGATGGTTTAATGGATCAGCGCGTGCGGGATGCGGTGAATTCTCAGCTTTCATCTAAGGGCATGACCTTGGTCGATGCAAAGGATGCCGATGTATTAGTGAACTATCTGACCAAAATCGATAAGAAGATTAATGTAGATACCTTCAATACCAATTTTGGTTATAACCCTTACTATGGCCCAGGTTGGGGCTGGGGCGGTAACATGCAAACCCAGACCACAGTCAGAGAATATGAAGTCGGCACCCTGATCATTGATTTAGTTGATAATAAAACCGCTAAGTTAATTTGGCGCGGCTCAGTGGCTGACACTATCCGTGATAAAAATACCCCTTCGGAAAGAGTACAGCTGATCAACGAAGCGGTCGGCAGTCTGATGGCGAATTTCCCGCCAAAGCCTGAAAACAAATAATTTACTTTTAGTCTAAAAAAGCGGCCCTTTGGCCGCTTTTTTGTGGCTAAAATTTAGGCTTGAGTGGTATTAAGATGAATTTTCTAAAAATTTTAAAATTTTAATTGATTATGCTTTATTAAAACTTATCAAAAAATAAGCTTAATTGAATGAGAGGAACTGTCGTCTGTTGGTTAATGCATTGTTATTGAAGGGCTGTAGTGTAACGTAATATAGAAAAGTAGAAATAGCTAATGCGCAAAAACTATCAATAGATGAAATATTCTAATGACAAAATTTAAATAATCTCATTATCCAGTCCGTGCATTATCAGGCAAAATCCGTTCTTTATGCATGGGTAATAAGTAGTTTAAATGCAAGAAGCGCAATTTATCGGATTATTATGGCTGATTGGGATTTTAGCCGAGGCCATGACAGGGGCATTAGCGGCGGGTCGTAAGCAGATGGACCTATTCGGCGTGGTTATCATTGGCTGCGCGACGGCAATTGGTGGTGGCACCCTAAGAGACATGCTGCTCGGAAATTACCCTTTGATTTGGGTCGAGAATGTCCATTACCTGCTCGCGATTGCATTTGCGTCTTTACTAACGGTCGCCATTGCGCCTGTGATGCGTTACCTGTCTAAGTTATTCTTGGCCATTGATGCCTTAGGCCTAGCCGTATTCTCGATTGTTGGCGCCCAAAAAACCCTAATGTTAGGCTTTAGTCCAACGATTGCGGTGGTGATGGGGCTCGTCACAGGGGTCTTTGGCGGGGTGATCCGCGATATTCTCTGTAATCAAGTGCCTTTGATTTTTAAGAAAGAACTCTATGCGGTGATTTCGCTCTTTACCGCAGGCTTATATATCACCCTCAACGCTTATCAATTGGCTGAGTGGATAAACCTAGTGGTCTGTTTAACGCTTGGCTTTAGCTTACGAATGTTAGCGCTGCGTTATCATTGGTCTATGCCGACCTTTGACTATCAAGCCAATGGCGACCAACATACGCACTAATAAAAATGGGGCATTTAATGCCCCATTTTTTATGCTTATTGCTGTGCTTGAATGGTTTTTAACGCTTCAAGCGCGGCGTCGTAATTGGGGTGTTCGGTAATATTGGGGACTAGCTCCTGGTACTTAAGCTGACCTTCGGCATCGATAATAAAGATGGCCCGAGCGAGTAAGCCGTAATCCTCAATCAATAAACCGTATTTCTCACCAAAATCACGCCACACTGAGTCGGAAAGCACTTTGATTTTGTCGACGTTCTCCACCTTACAGAAGCGTTTTTGCGCGAAGGGCAAATCTGTACTGATGGTCAGCATGACGACATCATCGGAGAAGTGACTGACTTCACTGTTAAAGCGCTTAGTTTGCAGCGCACAGACACCCGTATCTAAGCTGGGCACGGCACTGATCAGCACGGTTTTGCCTTTAAAGTCACTCAGGCTGATAGGGGTAAATTTTTCGTCGACAACTTTAAACCGTGGCGCCATTTGCTCAAGCTTGGGTAATTTCCCTGCGAGAGTGACAGTCTTGTCGCCCATCATCACTTGGGTTTTATCATTGGCGATAGCGGTGGGGCTGAGAACCATTAAACTAAAAACACAGCCAGCGGCTAGAAATGAAACATACTTTTGCATTTTCTCTCCCTTACTCAGGTATGTTGTGCACATTGGCTTAAGGTACGACAAAACCTAAACTATCACCATAAAAAAGGCCGGTATTCACCGGCCTTTTAATATGCTTGCTGATTATTTGCTCTCAGGCAATTGCTTCACATGAATATCCATTTGTGGGAATGGAATTTCAATGTTCGCTGCATCGAGTGCATTTTTGATTTGTTCTAAAATTTGGAAACGCGCAGTCCAGTAATCGGCGGTTTTAACCCAAGGACGAACCACAAAGTTGATTGAAGAGTTTGCCAATTCAGAAAGACCTATGGTGTAACCAGGCTCTTTCAGCACGTATTGGTTGTTATCTAAAATCTCTGTTAATACTTTTTTGGTTTGCGCAATATCCGCAGAATAAGACACACCAATCACTAAATCGATACGACGATTTTCAGAGGCAGAGTAGTTTGTGATAGTGCCATTCATGATTGAAGAGTTTGGCGCCACAATCACTTTATTATCTGGGGTGCGTAATTTGGTTGAGAAAATGGTGATTTCATCAACAGTACCGGCAATACCCGCCGCTTCAATATAATCACCTACGCGGCATGGACGGAATAGCACCATTAATACGCCTGAGGCAAAGTTAGACAGAGAACCTTGTAGTGCTAAACCAACGGCTAAACCCGCGGCACCGATAACGGCGACTAAAGAGGCGGTTTGTACGCCAATTTGGCCTAAGGTGGCGATAATGGTGAACACAAACACCACTGCCCAAGCTAAGTTAGCCACAAAAGACACCACTGTTGGGTCAATCTTGCGGCTGTTGAGTACCTTACGTACTAACTTTTGTGCGACGCCAGAAAAATATTTACCGACGAAGAAAATAATGAGGGCAAATAAGATTTTTAAGCCATAGGTCATGACCAAATCAGGCGCCTGCTTTAATAAACCTTCGAGGTTTTCCATTAAATTACTCCCTAAAAATACGCTAACAAAACTAGTTATTATTGACGATAAATTGTACTCGTCGATTTAATCTGCGACCTTCGCTGGAATGATTATCCGCAACAGGTTCAGATATACCTTTACCGACAACGGTAAAGCGATTTGGATTGAAGCCATAGTCTTCAACCAAAATACGTTTCACATTTTGAGCCCGTCGTAGTGATAACTGATAATTAAACTCTGGCGTACCGACAATGTCCGTATGCCCAACTAAAGTTAATCGAGTCTCAGTATTCGCGTCTAAAAAAGCTTTCACTAAGGCTAAAGCTTTCCATTGCGATAAATCTACTTCGGCAATCGCAAACTCAAAATACACAATCGCGGTCTCAATATTATGACAATCAGCGGCTGAATAAGTACTGGGGTCATTGAGATCACATTGAATACTGCTGGATTTTACTTCGGCTTGGTAAACACAGCCATTGGCCATCACAGTGGTGTTTGCTGGTGTGTTTGGACAGGCATCTTTAATATCCGGGACGCCGTCTTGATCTGTATCTTGCCATGCATACGCTGGTAACATCTGGCTTAGGCTCAGCGCTAAACACGTTAATTTAATCCATTGCATTACGGATATTTTCACCACAAATCACCTTGTATTTTATCTTGAGTAGCTAAAACCACTAAGAGATTTGCACTGCATTAGCATGAGCATCTTAGTCTGGTATTCTATCTTTTTTATCGGCCTAACGCCAAGTTTTGCCCGTTATTTGATGCAAATCAATTGCATCAGCATAGATAACATCGGCTCCTTGTTGATTTTATCGGCAGACATAAAGGCAAACTATACAAATTTTTCCTTTGAGGCTAGAGTCGCACTTACGCGATGAATATCCGCGTCGGGGATAGGCAGAAGAAGTCGAGGACAAGATGATAGATTTACGCAGTGATACCGTGACCCAGCCAACAGAGGCGATGCGCTTAGCCATGTCGAGGGCTGAAGTGGGTGATGATGTTTATGGTGATGATCCGACCGTCAACAGTTTGCAAGATATGGCCGCAGAGATGTTTGGTTTTGAGAGTGCGCTGTTTACGGCATCGGGCACTCAGGCCAATTTACTCGCATTGATGGCACATTGTGAGCGCGGGGATGAATACCTGTGCGGCCAGCAGGCGCATAACTATAAATTTGAGGGCGGTGGCGCTGCGGTTCTCGGCAGCATTCAGCCACAACCGCTGACCAATCAGCTGGATGGCACTATCGCCTTGACCGATATTGAAGCGGCGATTAAACCCGATGACATTCACTTTGCGCGCACGCGCTTACTGAGCCTAGAAAACACTATCGGCGGTAAAGTCTTGCCCCAGACTTATCTTGCCAATGCGCAGGCACTGGCATTTCAGCGTGGCTTAAAAATTCATTTAGATGGCGCTAGGGTGGCCAATGCCGCCGTGGCGCAGGGGATAGGGATTGCCGATATTGCGGGGCATTTTGATTCGGTCTCCATCTGTTTATCCAAGGGATTATGCGCGCCTGTTGGCTCGCTGCTCCTAGGTGATGAGCGCCTAATTAAAAAGGCCACGCGCTGGCGTAAAATGCTTGGCGGCGGCATGCGCCAGGCGGGGATTTTAGCGGCGGCGGGTAAATTAGCGCTCATAGAGCAGGTTGAGAGACTTGGGGAAGACCATGAAAATGCTGCGTATCTTGCCCAGCAATTGAGTCAGTTGAGTGAGTTTGAAATCGATTTAGCCGCCGTTCAAACCAATATGGTGTTTGCAAACCTCGCGACCAATGTCGATGAGAAAGCGCTGGCGAAACGTTGCCGTGAGGCGGGCATTATCATCAGCCCTGGCCGCACGCTACGCTTTGTGACCCATAAAGATGTGTCGCGTCAGGATATTGATAAAGTGCTACAAGTGTTTAAATTACATTTGCAGGCATAATCGGCGTTGAGCCCAAGTGAAAACTTGGGCTTTTTTATACATCTTGCTTACTATATCGCCGATTTTAAAATCAAAAGTCGAATTGTGAGCCAGATGCTAGGCGAATTTTTTTAAGCCTATCTATACTAAAAACAATAAGTTCACATCATTGAGGTCGAGCAGGGTTGAAACCTAACAATAATACTAATAAAGGGGTCGATTATTGGACAAAACGGATCAGTGAATTGGAAATGCCAGCGCTCTGTTCCACCGTCCAAACGTTAGAAAAGCTTGCCAAGGATGACGTATCGTCTCTCGCCTTACTCGGGCGAAGCGTGATGCACGATAACGCCCTCACATCCCGTATCTTACGTGTCGCTAACAGCGCGATTTACCATAAGGGCAGTACCCAAATTTCGACCGTCAGCCGAGCCGCCATTGTGCTAGGGTTTGATGCGGTGCGTAATATTTGTATCACGGCTCAGTTGTTATCGAGTCTGTTAGAGAGCAAAAATCTTGCCCCCGCCGTTTATCAGCGCCTCATCAAATTAATGGCGAAGGCATTCCAAGCCGCCATGTTAGCGCGGATGATGCTCAGTGATTACGATGATGATATTCAAGAAGAAGCCTTTATCGCCTCTTTGCTTTATCACATTGGTGAGAGTGCATTTTGGAGTATTGGCGGTGAGTTTACCGAAACCTTAGACAGCCAATTAACCGAGTGTGAAAACTCCGTCGAGGAGCGTAGCGTCATTCGTGAAGCTTTAGGTACCTCATTCTCGCAACTGACGCAGAGTATTGCGCGCCACTGGGGATTAGGGGAGTTATTGATCCAAGCGGTGAATTATCCCGATGATCAACGCCCTGAAATTCGCTCTATCTTTCTCGCCGATAAGCTCTGTGAGATTCTCTCCCAAGAGGTGATTGATAAAAGCGAGCTGGATAAGCGTATCAGCCAAGCCGCTAATTTTACTGGGCTGGATGAGAAAGAATTAACCCTGAGAATGCAGCGCTGCACTAAGGCGACCCATAAACTAGCCGAAGCCTATGGCGCTAAAGTGTTGATTGATTATCTGCCCGATCCTAAGCGCATTAATAAGCTTGAGCCCAGCGTACCTGCGGTTGAGCTGCCCGTATTTGAGGCCAACTTGAATGTGCAACTGGCCAAACTGCGTGAGCTCACCGCCTTTGCGATCAATAAAGCCGATTTTAACCAAATCATGCAGACCGTGCTCGAAGGGATTTTAGAAGGCGTCGGCGTGGATCGCTGTGGGGTGTTACTCCTGTCGCCCAGTCGTAAACAGCTGCAACCTAGGATTATGCTCGGTCGAGATGCTGAAGAGATGAAGCAACTGTTTATTATCGATCTTGGCGATAAAAAGGGCTTATTTTCACTGGCGATGGAGCATAAGGAATGCCAGTGGATTGATAACCCCAATGCTAAAAAGTGGCTCGAGCAATGCAAAGAACTCAAGACTCAGCTGCCTGAGTCGGGTTTTTTGATGGCGCCACTCTTGGTCGATAGCAAAGTGATAGGCTTTTATTATGCTGACCGCGGGCCATCGGAAAGAAGTTTTAGCGAAGTGGACTTTCAAGCTTTTATCCACTTCTCGCAGCTGGCCAATGTGTGTTTTACCGTGTCGTTAAAATAGTTTACTGAGCGTTTTTAATTTCAGCGGTAATCTGTTTGGCAATCGAATTTGGGATGGGAAAGCTCAAATGATATTGGGCAATTTTCCATTCCCCATTGGTTTTAATTAGGGTGCCTGTCCCTCGACTCACGCCATAACTAGGGCTGTTGAGCAGTTCATCGAACAGGATCACATCACCATGCTGCACTAAATGGCGGCTGGTTAAATCGTAGCGCCAACCTTTGGTCGGGCGTGAATAGCGTTCAAACTCGGCCATGCCCCAACGCTCTGTCGCATCGGTTCCAATAAAAATACCATCCTGACGATAGAGGGCAAAATACTTGTCCCAATCGGCACTACTCGAATATTGATTCAATTTATCCAGCACTTGAGCGGCCGCTTGCTCATCGCTAAGCGTTGTTGCAACTTGTTCGTTAGCAATGACGGTTTGTGGATGAAAACATAGGGCGCCAAGCATTAACAGGCTAGCGCTGAACAGTGCAAGACGTTGGCGAGTGCGAGCCAAATTGGAGCTACGCTCCGTGCGAGTGAAAATTGTCATCGTGGATTCCTTATCGTTATGGTTATTCGGTCTGATGGTTTCTAGAACAGATGCTAATTAGATCAATGCCAGTTTATCGGATCGAGTTGATAAAAATGGCTCAACTCGCGGTAAAGGGCTGGATGCTCTAGATTAAGTGCTTCTGGCTTTTCAAAAAAGACCTCAGTCACTACGGCAAAAAATTCTGCTGGATTGGTGGCACCATAGTAATTAAACAGGGACGGGCGGCCAAGGGCGGCAGCTTGAACTAACTCATTAAAGGCCTGACTAAATACGCTCGACCACGACAGATAATCTTGGCGGCGCTGTAAAATCGGCGCGCCATTGGCGTGGCCATCTTCTTGATCTAATTGATGGGCAAACTCGTGGATCACCACGTTGTTGCCATCGTGGGGATTGGCAGCGCCCTCTAAAGTATTCTTCCACGACAGTATCACTTGGCCTTGCTCCCAGGATTCCCCTGCCAGCACATTGCGTTGCTCCCAGATCAAACCCGCGGGATCTTGGTGTTGGCTATCGACAATAAAAGCATCGGGATAGACCAATATCTGCCTTAGATTGGGGTAAAAATCGGTATTGCGGTTTAGCAGAAGCAAGCATGCTTGGGCGGCGATGGTGACGCGAATTTCGTCGGTTATTTGCAAACCGTCGCAGCCGACGAATCGTTTCTCATCCAAAAAGACTTGGATATGGCGTTTGAGTTGCAGCTGAAGATCCGCTGGCAAGGCGTGGAAATAAGGCAATCTTTTCTTCAAAATTGTTCGCCAAGCCTTAGGAAAGGCGCTGGCCATTACGCGCTTGCGGTGGAGCGTCTTGCGCCAGCGGCTCGACGCTAACCAAGCGATCGCACCGAGGCCAAGCGTTAGGGTAATGAAAACTGCGAGCATGAATTCCTCAGTGCACTATTTCCTTAGGTATATTAGCTAATGGGGATTCAGCGAGGCTAACTCAATGCTTTGGCTAAAAATAAAACGCTCTAGGATGTGCTTCTTACGGATAAAGTGAGGGGGTGTTGAGCAAAACTTCGGTGCGGTTTCGGCCCTGTTGTTTGGCTTGATAAAGTGCTTCATCGGCCTGGCAAAGGAGTCTATTGGTGTCGATTAATTGTGACGGTTGCCAGCAGGCTACACCTAAGCTGATGGTCACTAATCCCGAATGGGAGGAGTCCTCATGGGGAATGTGCAGGGCGATGATGGCTTTGCGCAAACGTTCGGCAATTTTGTAGGCATCCTCTAGATGGCTTGAGGGCAGTAACAGCATAAATTCCTCCCCCCCATAGCGGGCAAGAATATCCGTCGGCCGTTGCAGAATCGATTTGGCGGCATTGACGATTTGCTTTAAGCATTGATCGCCCAGTACATGGCCGTATCTGTCGTTAAATTGCTTAAAGTTATCGATATCGAACATCACAATGCTGAGGGGCATATTATGATCGTTAGCGTAAATCAATTCCTTCTGAATTTGGCTGTCTAAATAGCGGCGATTATAACAGCCGGTTAATCCGTCGGTTTCGGCCATGGCTTTAACCTGAGCCGCATAGGTTTTAAGGGTTTCGAGCGAGCTCACCATCTGTTGTAGCTCGAGGTTATCGGTAATGGGCATTTGGGTGTCGAGTTTTTCATTGGCGATGGCATTCATGGCATCACGGGTGGCGATAACAGGCTTAATGATGCCTTTAGCGATAAAATGCCAACTGGTGAGCCAGATAAAGAAGCAATAGAGAATGCCGCCACAAAAGATCAAAATCACGAAGGATGTGCTGTCACTCTTAAGATTTGCGCCCGCGAGTTGAATTTCTTCTTCTACATGGTTGACTAATTCTTGGGTAAAGGAGGCGATTTCCTGCGCCGCACCAGCTTGATAGCCAAAATGTGCATTGGCAATTTGGGTGCTTTTTAGCGCGTTACGGGAGAGGTCAAAAAGGTTGTCTTTACCCACCATGTTTTGCCTGATTTGCGATAACCAGTCGATATAAATGGCGCTGTCTTGATTAAAGGAGCGCGAGATGTTGTCCATGGTTATCAGTCGGCGCATCCCATCCCGTTGTAATTGGTTAAGCTCGACAAGGCTTGTCACATTTTTTACGTTATCGAGGAGCACAAACAGATGCTCGCCCTGATGAAGAAATGCTGAAAGTTTTTGATCTTCTGATAGATTCTCTGCAATTGCATTCAACTGCTTTTGGGCGATTAAGCGGTTATAGTGGCCATGAATTTGCTGCAACTGAGTTTGCATGCTATCGGAAAATGCTATTGCCATCCCCGAGAGATTCGCCTGAATATTCTGGGCTTGGAATTTGGCTTGCAGCGCTGTGTCGGTCAAAGTGTTGAGCAGGGGTAATTGCTGCTGATAATAAAGTTGAGTGTCTATGGCGTGGTTAAGCGCCTCATGCATATGCGGCGAGGTTTCCATGCTGGCGAGGGTTTTGGTATCCCTAAGCAAGTGTTCCCATTGGCTTGTGAGTTCTTGCAACAAACGTAGGCGCTGCTCCTCGGTATCATAATGGTTTAACTCAGTGGTGATGATTTGCAGTCTTTCACTGTTTTTTGCCAGTTGCAGCGCGGTTGTCACTTTCACCACATCGCTATTAACCAAGAGTTCGATTTCCGACCTTAGCTGTTGTGACAATAGGATAGCGATAACGCCATTAAGCAACGCCATGCCCAGAATGATATAAAAGGCCAGCGTAATTTTATGTTTTAGACTTGTGAGTCGTTTAGCATTCATTGGCTATTGTTCTTATCAATTGCAGGCACTTCCCCATAGGTATTCTGCAGATGCTTAATTTTGGCACTCAATTCAATAAAAATATCGGCGCTGTCCGCTTCATGCCGGCTTGCGGCGTAACACGCATGGCTTAATTCTGGGTAAATTTGTCCCATGGCGGTCGTGGTAAAGTGCCCGACATCCAAGACTTTAGTTGACCAAAATAAATTTGCGATATGGCTCGCCTCGAATGCGCCAGCAATGGCTCTTTTTGAGGCTTGGTTAAATTCGGGCGCCGTTACTACGTCCATTCTGCAGGGATTGCCGCCACCGAGGGCATAGGCGTATTGGGCTTCATAGGTGCCCATGTATTTAAGTAACCAATAGGCGGCTTGCGGATTTTTACTGTCGTAGCTCACTGCAAAGGCGTAGGCGCCGTTATAGGGGGTACCGCCTGGCACTTGAGCTACGCCAAGTCGAGCACCCGGCACATTGGCCTCGACTTTAAAGGAGGCCGACCATAGATTGTTGTAAGCAAAAGGCCAAATAGCCACTTGCCCTGAAGCCATTGCATTGGCCGCTTCGTTAAAGGCAAATTTGTCATCCGCAGGGATAGCGTAGGGCATCAGCTTACGGTAAATAATGGCCGCTTTTAGCGCCTCTTGATTGACAGCGGGCACCTCAAAATGCGTCAACTGTTTTTGTTGATTATAGATGGGCCACATCCAAGCACCACCTAAGCTCCAGATAATGCTAGAAAACTCATCGTTAATATGGGGCTTATTGCCTGACATTAAGGCAAGACCATAAAAGTTGTGGCTTAGCTGTTTATCGGCGAGGAGTTCACCGCTCTTTCGAGTAAAAAATACCGCTTGATCCTGCAGTTCATCAAAATTGGTCGCAGGTTTGAGTGGATAACCGAAACGTTGCTGAAAGTGGGTTTGCTCGGTCTTATTTTCAAACAGATCGGCACGGTAGTGGCTGCCCATCACATAGTTATTGTAGGGGATGGCGTGTAACTCGCCGTGATAAGACAAAATGTTAAGAAGTGATGGATAGTAAGGTTCGAGATACCTTTCCATCGCTTTTTCGCCATCGGGATCGTATAGTTTGGCTAATTCTGGTAGCGGCACGGTATAGCCATTGGCAGCCCACTCTTTGGCCCAACCCGCCTCCATAGTGAGCAAATCGTACTTACCTTCACCTTGCAGCAACGCTTGGGTCTGAAGCTCAAACATGCTCTCAAGCTCGGTGCTAACCACATTGACTTTGACACCGGTTTTTTCGGTGAATTTAGGCAGCATTTCGCGGGTCAGATAGTCGGTCCAAAAGCCTTTTTCGGCGACTAAGGTGATGGGGGTTTTATTCGATAGCGGGGGAATTTGAGCCAAGGAAAATTCCGCTAAAGAGGGTTTTGTTAGCGTTAATCCAAGTCCAATAAATAGGAGCGATAAAGGTCTAAACAAGAATGACTCCTCAGATACAAGGGTTAACATGCTAATAAATAGCATTAATAAACTTAGCTGTACATTAAGGATAGGCTTGATACAAATTATAACTTAATTTTTGTAAGGTTTTTTTGAGGCAAAAAAAACCGGTGACCTAATCAATGTGGATCACCGGAAAAGGGTGGGAGATGGCGCGGTACTAAGATTTTTTTATCTGTTGCTCGCGCATCTGCCGCAAGGCGGTTGGCAAAGCATAGTGTTGTTCAATTAAAAAACGGATCAATTTAGATTTGGAAATGTCACTTTCTTCAGAGAGCTTGGCTAAATGGCTGATTGCCGCTTCACTCAACGAAAACGTGGCTTTACGATAATGCGGCCTTTCCTCTTCATGGTTCGCATCCTGCTGCATCGATGCCGTTTTAGGCCGATGCAAAGTCACCACATTGGAAGTATCTAACTTGACTTCAAATGGTGCGACTTCAAGTGGTGCGACTTCAAGCGGCGCCGCTTGAAGCGGTAATTCTTTCACTAATTCCATCGCCGCCAATGAGCCGCCGGTACTTGGGAGACGGTTTTCTCCCATGGCATAGAGGGTCGCGGCGTCAATAAACTCATCGAGGGAGAGGGGCTGTGCGCCTCCCCTAGATGGCATAGCGTTTTTCTTGAGGTCGCTGAGTCCCATATTGTCCTCTCAGATGATTCGGCTGAGGTTGATTCATCGCGGCACGATGCGCGGCCATTGGTGTGCTTGGTCTGAGTAAGGCCGTTAATGAGGCGGCGCAGTCCACTTGGAACATTTCACAGGCGATAGCACGAATTTCGGTGGCGGCTTTACCCTTAGGTTCTATCTCGATAACAGATAACCCTGACTCTTCGCTGTCATCATAGATATTACGGCTATAGGTAATCGCATCTAATACATTGATATCGTAGGTTTTGCAGACCTCTTTGGCCTCTAAAATACGGTTCGCTTGATTCGGCAGGTTAGGGCATTGGGTGATAACGAAGGAGGCGTGCAGCTTGGGGTTAATCATCTTACAAGTTGCGACGATATCATCCATATGACTCACGGTTTTTAAGTCGCGGCGTTTTGGTCGCAGTGGCATTAAAATATGGGATGCCACTGACATAGTCGCCCTTAATGCGAGGTTATCCTGTCCACCACAATCTACGAGAACGAAGTCATAGTGCTGCTCTAAACTCAGCAAGTCATTACGGATTTTGCCATAAAGTTGCACACAGTTGATGCTAGCAAGTTTTGGATTGTTGTTTCTGGCTTGGATCCAATCGGATGTGGTGCGTTGTGGATCGCAATCCACCATGATGACAGAGGCACCACATTCAGTGGTGAGAAATACTGCGATATTTTGTGCGAGGCAACTCTTACCGCTGCCGCCTTTTTCGCCGCCGACTAACACTATCATGACGAATTCCTCAATGCTTAGGGTATCACTTGGGCGGCTGTTATAAGTGTCGAGCTTTTACCGCACCTTGTTGTCATAAATGAATGTAAACCCTATGTTAATTGAGGTCAATTAGCTGATTTTTGACGTTTTTTTATAAAATGTCGCGCGATTATTATTTGACGTTACAGTGACGTGTGCCGTTTATTTGACTCTTATATCGAGCAAAGATAAATGAGGCTGATTTGTGATTAATTACATGATTTAAAATGCTTTTGTGATTCTTTTGGGCGTATTTAAGTCAGCGTCACTACTTGAGTCGAGTGCAACGATTGCCTCAGTCTTAATTCTTATATTTCTTTTATGAATATAATTTTTGGTATTTATTCTTAAATATTATTGAAACCTTGTTGTTTGCTTTATGATTTTCAGTCGAAAGTTGTCTTGTCTCTGTTCTGTATGTCATCAAATTGCCACCTAATTCAGTTAGGATTTTCCTATTATGCCGTCTAATCACCTTGATTTTTCTACCATTCGTGAAGGGATGCCAAAATGGATATTAAAATGCTTATGCCTATTGAATTTGAGTTGGTTGAATCTGCACCTTTATTTCATGAGCTGCTGAATCTACGTGATGCTGCGGGGCATCCCTCTATCGGTGTGGAAATGGGGGAGGGTCATCCGTTACAGCCTTTATATTGGGTGTCGATTCGGGTGACGGGGGAACAAGAAAAAAACTCGCCGTCAATCATCGCGACCAGCTGCGTGTATGGCGATAAGGCTAACCATTTGGCGATTGAGGACTTTATTGTTTTACCTGAGTATCGTCATTTAGGCTTGGCTAGCATCATGTTAGAGCGGGTGATGACTTATATTGATGAACATGCCGCCCCAGGCACCTGTGTCAGCATCAATGTGCATGGCGAAGAGGAGCGACTCTGCGGCGATTATGGTTTTGTCTATTCTCCCTGCGCCAACCTTGGGCCGAACATGCGTAAAATCTATTCTTAATCTTTATTTCCTGACTCAGGGTAAGTGGATGGCTTATCCTGAGTACGCTTGCCGGATACTTGCAGGATAATAGTCATATCGTTTTGCTTCACAAGTCACTTAGCTTGCAGTATGACCTCATGATTAAATCAACTCGTTAACTTTAGGCATTTGTCTGTCAATAGCGTAGCATCCACCTATTAGTGTGTTTTTTGTTTGAAGTGGTAATGCAATGGATCAACAACAGTTTATCGATGCCGTGAATCAGGTGATGCCCTTTGGTAAATATGCCGGTCGCCGCTTACTCGAATTGCCCGAACCCTATCTAGTGTGGTTTCATCAACAGGGTTTTCCGAAGGGAAAGTTAGGGGAGCAGTTAGCGCTGATTTATGAGGTCAAACTCAACGGCCTCGAGGGCATGTTAAAACCACTGTTGAAATGAGTTCCCCAGTGAGCGATAAAAATCCTACTTTTGCGATAAGTGTTGTATTTCGTGATAGAGATTGGCGATTTATTACCTATGGCATGTTTTAATGCCGCATATTAGTAAAACACAAGGAACAAAAGGCATGATGGCAAAATTGGTAAAATTAGCGGCTGTAGCAACATTAGCGTTAGGTATGTCAAGTGCTTGGGCACAGGGCGTCGTTCATGAAGGTACAGTTGTGGATACCATGAATGGTGGCGGCTACACCTATGTTCAAATTAAAGAAGCTGACAACACGTTTTGGGCAGCCGGCCCAGAAGCTGAAGTCAAGAAAGGCGACAAAGTGGCCGTGGTTGAGCAAATGTGGATGAATCAATTCACCAGCAAAACCTTAAACCGCACCTTCGACAAGCTGCTGTTTGTTGGCCAAATCGAGAAGAAATAATCGATGTCTTAGCAACATTCATGTTGCGATGAGTTCCTAAACCGCCTCGCCTTGTTCGAGGCGGTTTTGTTTACAGCGGCAAACCTTTTCTTATCGTTCTGATGCTATCGCTCGAATCTAAATCACGGCAGAATATAGCGATTATTTACACTCTTGGTTGATTACTCGTGTTCGCCGCTAATTCAATCGAAAAGCCAGTCGAAGTCGTCCCCTATCAGCGCTGTTATGCGCGTGCGGTGAGTGAACTCTTTCATCAGTGCGTGCATCAAATACAACATGAGCGTTATAACGCCGCGCAGCTCAAGGCTTGGTCGCAGGCGCCCCGCTCGAGTCAGCATTGGCATTTACGCTTAAGTCGTTCCCAAGCTTGGATTATTTTGGTGACAGATGCCGCGAGCTTATCTAAGATTTGTGCAGGTTTTATCAATGTCGAAACGGATTTTCACCATAGAGGATATATAGATAGCCTCTATATTCATCCAGATTGGCAACGGCAAGGGCTGGGGGAGCGAGCTTATCGACAGCTCGAACAGTGGGCAAAAGAGCAGGGCTATTGTCAATTGAGTGCCGATGCATCTTATCTTTCCCGCGGGCTGTTTATTAAGCTCGGATTTGTCCAACAGCAGCGCAGCTATCAACAAAAACTGGGCCAAGTGTTGCCGAGTTTTTATATGACTAAAAAACTGTAACTGAATGGGAATACATTGCCTGTGTGCCCATTGGTCATGATTAACCCATAGGAGTGGACTCCAATGCAGATACGCTTATTTTCACCTCCGGATGTGGCACAGGTGGCGGCGGTATTTAATGCCAGTGTTATGGAGGGCGCGCAGGAATATTACTCGCTTACCGAACGTTTAGCTTGGGCGCAAAACCAAGGTGAGGCGCGAAGTGATGCCTACTGGCTGGCTAAGTTAGAAGACACCACTACTTGGGTGGCGCAGGAAGGCAGTAAGTTGGTTGGCTTTACCAACTTAAGGCTCTGTCCCGATAAAGAACTCAATTGTATGGTCGGCGAAGTCGATTGTCTGTTTGTCCACCCAGAATACAGCCGTGCCGGAGTGGCGACGCATCTCTATTTAGCCTTACTCGAAGAGGCTAAAAGCCGTAATCTTAAACGGCTTACCGTTGAGGCCTCCTACCAGGCGCGTCCTTTCTTTGAGAAACAGGGTTTTAATTGCATTCGCCGTAATGAACTACGTCGCTATCTGACCGCCGAAGATAAACAAAACGACAGGGCGCAGGTGTTAGTGAACTTTAGTTTGATTATGTCCTTAACATAGGTTTGCGCTCGAAGGGGATCCCTTTAGGCATACGCAGACCAATAAAAAAACCGCCTCGTTTCCTCGGCGGTTTTTTTATTGGTCACAATATTCATCAGGCTAAGTCAAACACCAGTGCGGTGACATAGCTGTCGGCGGCGCTAAATCGAACCACTTCTTCGGCGGTGATATGTGCGCCATCCCCTGGGGTGAGCACTTGGTCATTGACCTTAAGTGTACCTTCCACCAATTGCACATAGAGCTGACGCTGTGGCTTAAGCTGCGGCATATGCACTTGCTCTTGCGGTGTCAGCATTAAGCGATACAAGGTTGCATCTTGCTGCACTTTTAAGGTGCCATTTTCACCCGTTGGGGTGACTACTGCGGTCAGCGCCGAGGTTTGCTCGAAGGCCTTTTGCTGATAACCCGCATCAATGCCTAAGGTATCTGGTTGGATCCAGACCTGCAAAAAGTGCAGTGACTCAGTGTTTGATGCATTAAACTCGCTGTGGTAAATCCCTTTACCGGCGGACATTAGCTGGAACTCTCCCGCTGGTAAGGTCTTAACATTACCAAAGCTGTCCTTATGGGCTATGGTGCCTGAAATCACATAACTGATGATTTCCATGTCTTTATGACCATGGGTTTCAAACCCAGCGCCCGGCGCGACTCTGTCATCGTTAATCACTCGTAGGGAAGACACGCCCATATGCTGTGGATCGTAGTAGCTGGCAAACGAGAAGGTATGTTGGCTCTTTAACCAGCCTAAATCAGCCTGCCCACGGTCCTGCGCTTTACGTATACGGATCATCATTTCCTCCTTATTTTAAGCGTGCGGCTAATAGGTTGTCGGCGCTCAGTTTACCTGCACCTGATACAGCCAGAGACACAGTGGCAGCTAACAGGGCTAAACCAAACTCATAACCGTTATTGCTGAGGAACAGACCGTTACCAATGTGGACCGAGAAAATCGCGACCACCATAGTAAAGGACAATACCAGTGCCGTTGGGCGAGTCAGTAAACCGATAATGATCAGCAAGCCACCAAAGAATTCGCTCGAGCCCGCCATCAGTGCCATTAAGTAGCCAGGGGTTAAGCCGATGGAGGCCATCCATTGTCCTGTGCCTTCTAGGCCGTAGCCACCAAACCAGCCGAAGAGTTTTTGTGAACCGTGGGCCATGAGGATGATCCCGATAGGAATACGCAGGGCCAATGGGGCGAAGCTTGGGGCAGAGGTCAGTAATTTTGTGATAAGTGCTTTCATGGGATGTTCCTTAATTCAAATTTTTTAACTATGTCGTTAATGGGTTAGTCGGTGGAGGCTTAGCGTTAATTTCTCCATTGGTTTAAAGTTTAGTCTTGACCTTGCTGAAAGAAAATCGGAACCTTTTCAAGGTTTATTTCAAAAAAATTGAACAAGAGGTGGCTATGTTACCTGTGATGAGTCTCGATGGATTGATAGTGCTCGATGCTATTGATAAGAAAGGCAGTTTTTCGGCAGCGGCCGAGTCCTTATTCCGAGTACCATCGGCGTTGACCTACACAGTGCAGAAATTAGAGAGCGACTTAGGGGTAAAATTATTTGAACGTAAGGGCCAGCGCGCCGAGCTAACCTTAGTTGGCCAGTTGGTATTACGCCAAGGGCGGGAGATTTTAGCCGCCACCGCAAGGCTTGAAGAGGCGGTTCGGCAACTCGAAACGGGCTGGGAGTCGGCGTTAACCTTAGCGATTGATACTGTGGTGCCCGATTTGCCACTGTTAAAACTGATTGCTGAATTTACCGAGTTAGGTAAACAGGTGACTATTAATATCACTGAGGAGTCATTAGGTGGCGGTTGGGATGCGCTGTATTCGGGCCGCGCCGATATTGCCATTGGGGTCACCGGAGAGTTACCAAAGGGGCAATATCACTTAGTCGAAATCGGCATGCTTGAATTCGTGTTTGCCCTAGCGCCTCACCATCCCTTAGCACAGTTTGACCATCCCATCCCGACCGAAGCCTTGTTGCAATTTCCCTCCGTGGTGGTGGCCGATAGCTCGACGGCGCTCGCGCAGCGCTCCAGTGGATTATTTGATAGTCGCCAAGTTATTCGTGTGCCGAACATGCAGACCAAGATTAAAGCCCAGCAACTTGGACTGGGTGTGGGTTATCTTCCCAAGCATTTGATCCGCGAAGAACTCGCTTCAGGCGCATTAGTTGCGTGCAAGGTTGAGATCCCAAGACCGGCGCAGCCAGTGTTTCTCGCGTGGCGCAAGGGAAATCAAGGCAAAGCGCAGGCGTGGTTTGCCGAACGTTTACCCCATTGCGACTGGTTGTTTTAGTGAGATGTAAAGAGCACATGTTGATGTGGATTGAATTAATCACAGTACTTAACCCATTGGCTAAGTACTGTGATTAATTAAGAGGACAGAGTTAAGAGGACAGAGCTTCGCGGCAGTGCGCTTACACCGAGCGCTTTACATGGCTGGTGTAATGCACATGGGGCGAGAGCAAATCCGCTAAATTGGGGTTGGGCGCTCGATTGAGGAAGCGAATAAAGGCCTGGGGTAGGGTGAGCGTCTCAATCGATTCCTGCCAGCGCGCCTGTAACAGTGGGTGATAGCCTTCTTTCCCCGCAGCGGTATAAGAGGTAGAAACCCCCACATAGAGTGCATTGGGTTGCACTGGATACCAGAGCGATAAGCCATCCTGCTGCATCATTTCAAGCTTGAACAAACGCTCCCCTAATGGGCGTCTACCATCGTAGTAATAACGCAATCCGTAGGTATAGGGGAAGCTGCCCGCACCGGTGCCGCGCACACTGTTGTTTGTCGCGGCGTTAATCGCCGATTCCAGCGCTTGGTATAAATACTGGCCTTGGATTTCGTATTTGACTAATGGCAATTCGAAGGGGAGCAATTGGCCCAACACATCGGCGAGGGTGAGCCTGCCTTGGGCGACAGATTGTCTCACTCCGCCCGCGTTATGCAGGGCAAAGTGGATGCGAGGATCTTCAAGTTTGGCCTCTTGGAACATACTGCGGCTCACCCAAGGGGCGATTTCGCTGCCATGGGGTAATGCCTTAGAAGGCAGCCTGGTATGCACTAGATTCTTAGGCACAAGGGCTAAGACTTTGTTTTCCATCTCGGCAATCGCGGGGCGATAGATATCTTGGATCACACCGTGAATGTCTTCATCGGCATCATCCCACAATACATAGGGATGCTCATTAAAGCGTTGCTGCACGGCTCGATAGTCAGTGTCATCCACTTGCTCACTCGAACTCAACATAAACTGCTTATCGAGCATAAAATAGTTGCCACCTTTTAGGCTTATCGCGCGGCCCGCTGCATCAAATTCAATCTCGGCCAAGCCTAAGGTTTCGGCGTATTTCCCCGCATGAACGATAGGAGTGCCATGGATGGTTTCACCATAGGGTATATTGCTTAACCCCAAGGCACTAAAATCGCCCTGCAATGTATGGGTATGGCCACCGACGATAAGGCTGATGCCATCGACTTGTTCTGCAAGCCTTTTGTCCTGATCTAAACCTAAGTGACTCAGTACGATAATGTGCTTGATGCCTTTGGCATGCAGATGCGCGACTGTGCGCGCCGTGGTCGCAATCGCATCGACAAAGTGAGTGTCGGGATCGGGTCTGGCGATGTTTTTCATCTGATCCAGAGTAATGCCGATGATAGCGAGCTTTTTGTCGTAGAAGGGCTTTTCGAGGTAGCTGGCAAGTTGGTTTTTTTCATCATAGGCCAGAATATTCGCCACAGTACGCAGGTTACCCGGCTTGCGGATATCCTCTTGGCTTAAGTCCATATTGCCTGCCAGCAGCGGAAAATCGATTTGCTTAGCAAATTCGGCGAGCCGCGCATTGCCTTCATCAATATCGTGATTACCAATCACCATGGCATCGGGTGAGAGTAAATTCAGCAAATGGGCGTTGGCCTTACCCTTAAAATGGCTGAAATACAGCGTGCCTTGGAAACTGTCACCCCCATGCAAAAATAAAAACGGCATTTGGCTTTGTGCGGCTCGGTCACGTGCCTGACTAATCTGATACCCCAGGCGCGCATAGCCACCGCTGTGACTGGTGATATCTAAGGCTTTAAGCCCGAGATTGAAGGAAAATTGTACGCGGCTGGGCTCAAAATTCGAATGGGTATCGTTGATGTGCGCGAGTGAGAGTGTGTATCCCTGTGTCATAACCTACCTCTTTTACGGCGGGAGATTATAACCTTCTCCCCAAAAACAAGAAAGGGAGCCAAGCTCCCTTTACTTTAACAATGACTAAATAATGTCATTAACCCGAGCGCGCCTCGTCATCTTCGGCGGCGGCTTCGAAGTCGCCATCATCGGAGAGACGAATGCCTTTTTGCTTCATGCGTTTGGTCCAGAGTTTACGGGCCAATTGCTGCATATCGGTCGCAGGGTCATTCACATCGACAATCTCTAAGCCAAGTAGCGATTCGATAATGTCTTCTTGGGTCACAATACCTTGGCTACTGCCGTATTCGTCAACCACCATCGCAATTTGGGTATTGCGTTTAATCATCCGCTCGAATAACGGCAGGATTTTAGCCGTCTCGGGCACCACAAATAGGCTGCGCTTGAGTTCACCAATCGGTGCATCAGGGGTGTAACGCTCAGCCAGCAAAACATCGGTACGGGTGATGTAACCGATAATGTCGTCGTGGTCCTGATCGTATACCGGAATACGGGTAAAAGGTTTGTCGCGATATTCTTGCACAAACTCATTTTGCGTCAGTGAAACGGGTAACGAGAACATCACGGTACGCGGCGTCATAATCGCCGTCACAGGCACGTCACGCACCTTGAGCATTTGGGTCAAAATTTTAGACTCTTGCTCGTCTAACTCACCGGATTCGTGACCAATCTTGGCCATGGCGCTCATTTCTTGGCGAATGTACTGACCTTCTTCCCCTTTACCTAGCAGGCGAGTCACCTGTTGCGACATCCAAATCAGCGGCTTAGTGACACGCTTCATCCAAGTGATGGCAATCGATACACTCGGGGCTAAACGGCGCCAGTGATTGGCTCCCACAGATTTCGGAATAATCTCTGAGAAGAATAGGATGATAAAAGTTAACACTCCGGAGAACACGCCGAGCATGTCATCACCAAAGACCTTGGCCGCTTGCGCACCTGCAACGGCGGCACCCACAGTGTGGGCAATGGTGTTTAGGGTCAAAATAGACACGAGAGGCGCTTCGATGTTTTCTTTTAGTTTACGCAACCGGGCGGCCGCGGCACTGTCAGTTTGTTCGAGCGAGGCGATATAACTAGGGGTAACCGAGAGCAACACTGCTTCGAATACACTGCACAGAAAAGAAACTCCGACAGCGACAAGCACTATAATGATGAGGGTTAACATATAGGTGGTATTACAACTCCATAATTTAGGCCAACATTGACCCACGCCGATTCTAGCATAGGAGTGTGGAGTTGCTGGCTAAAATTTTTCTGCGTCTGTATAATTCGCCGCCCTGTTGCAGGTTTTGGTGTTGAGGTTAGTCCTATGAGTGAAAAAAAGATCAATTTATTAGACCTTGATCGTAAGGCGATGCGCGCATTATTTGCGGATCTGGGTGAGAAGCCTTTCCGTGCCGATCAGCTGATGAAATGGATCTATCATTTCGGTGTCAGTGACTTCGAAGAGATGACTAACATCAACAAAGTGTTACGCCAAAAACTGGCGGCGCGCTGTGAGATTGTGGCGCCTGAGATTTCTAGCTATCAAAAATCCACCGATGGCACAATTAAGTTCGCCATCCATGTCGGCGAAGGCCAAGAAGTTGAAACCGTATATATTCCTGAAGATGACCGCGCCACCCTGTGTGTGTCGTCTCAAGTGGGCTGCGCCCTCGAATGTACTTTCTGCTCGACCGCACAGCAAGGCTTTAACCGCAACTTAACTGTCTCTGAAATTGTCGGTCAAATTTGGCGTGTTTCCCACTTCTTAGGGTTCGCCAAAGAAACCGGCGAGCGCCCAATCACCAACGTGGTGATGATGGGCATGGGTGAACCGCTGCTTAACCTTGCCAACGTGATCCCTGCGATGGATATCATGCTGGACGACTTCGGCTTTAGCCTGTCAAAACGCCGTGTGACCCTGTCAACTTCGGGCGTAGTGCCAGCATTAGATAAACTCGGTGATGCCCTCGATGTGGCGCTGGCCGTGAGTATCCATGCGCCAAACGATGAACTGCGCGATATTCTGGTTCCCGTAAATAAAAAGTATCCGCTGCAGGAATTCCTCGCGGGAATTCGCCGTTATATCGCTAAATCTAACGCTAACCGTGGCCGCGTGACTGTGGAGTATGTGATGCTCGATCACATCAACGACAGTACTGAACAAGCCCATGAATTAGCACAATTAATGAAGGATACGCCCTGCAAGGTTAACCTGATCCCGTTCAACCCATACCCAGGCTCGCCCTATGGTCGCTCGTCAAACTCGCGCATCGACCGTTTTTCTAAGGTATTGATGGAATATGGCTTAACCGTGATTGTACGCAAAACCCGTGGTGATGATATTGACGCGGCCTGTGGACAGTTAGCGGGTGATATTCGCGATCGAACCAAGCGTTTAGCAAAAAAACGCATGCAAGAAAATCAGATTTCGGTCACAATGAATTAACTCTTTGTTTGCACAGATTTATAGGCTTGCCCATGAAGCATGGATTGTCAGGGTTATCATTAGCAATTGCCCTGTCATTATTAGTGACAGGATGCGTAACTGAGCGTACCTATTCAGGGACTGATATTCCCGTGTCGGAGCGAAAACTCGATAAAGTTGCCGCCGCACGGGAGCGTATGCAGCTCGGTTTAACCTACCTTAATCGAGGTAACTCGGAACAAGCCAAATACAATCTTGATAAAGCCGTTGAATATGCGCCAGAGCTCGAAGATGTGCATGTGGCCATGGCCTATTACTATCAAACCGTTGGCGATTTAGTACGTACCGAACAGGCGTATCAAGACGCTATCAATACTAAGGACGCCTCTGGCGATTCCATGAACAACTTTGGGGTGTTTTTGTGCCAACAAAAGCGATACGACAAAGCTGAAAAAATGTTTTTGGCCGCGATAGAAATGCCCAAATATACGCGTACCGCGTCCAGTTATGAAAACTTAGGCATTTGCAGCCGAGACGCGGGACAAACAGAAAAGGCACGACAGTATTTTCAGATGGCGTTAAAGTATGACCCGAGACGCTCGGTGTCTTTACTGGAGCTGGCTGAGCTTGGGGTAGAGAAAGGTGATTATGTCGATGCGCAAAACCAATTAGCGCGTTATCACCAAGTGGCAGCCCAAACTCCAGAGAGTTTAACGCTCGGAATAAAAATTGAGCAGGCGTTGAATGATGATGCTGCTATGAAGCGATTTGGCATTTTATTGCTCGCCAAATTCCCAGCATCGCCTCAAGCCAAGCAATACAGAGTTAATTTGCATCAATGAAAGATAACGAAATAAACGCGTCAGTAGAACCAGTAGCCGCGAGTGAAGCTGAATCGACGCCTGATGTAACGCTCGGCACTGTACTCAGAACGGCTCGTGAGCAGATGGGCTTAAGCATTGCGGATACCGCGGTGAAGTTACATCTGCGCCCAGGGATTGTTGAAAATCTCGAAGCCGACGATTTTTCCAATATTTCTTCTTCGACTTATGTTCGCGGATACGTCAAAAACTATGCCCGCATGCTGGGGGTGGATAACGCCCTGATTGAGGCATGCCTAGCGCGGCAGGTGCCGTTAGTGACGCAGCCTGCCATGCAAAGCTTTTCCCGCAAGACGACCTATCAAGCTCGTGACACTAAATTAAAGTGGCTGAGCTTTTTTATTGTCATCGTGTTATTGGGCCTGTTCGTCCTGTGGTGGATGCAACGAACCACGCTAGTGACCCATGTTGATGTGTCTCAACCGACGGCGGAAGAGTTAGCTGCGGCGAATCAAACCTTGCCGGGGGATGTTTTGCTGACGGAAACTGACGCGAGCGAGCGCTTAAGCGAGATTGCGGTCAATGGCTCAATGGCGACCGATGGTCCGATAAAAGATACCGATGAGAGCACTATCGACCCGAATATGAACGATACGGCGGCGATGGAAGTAGAGCAGACGCCTGCCAATTCGGCTGTGAATCCGAGCGGATCTAACAACGCTCTGACGAACAATGCTTCTAACACAGCACCGAGCTCTGCAGCGAGTAATGCCGTTGCGATTCCAAACGTTACACAAAACGCAGCGACCAATACCGCCCCAGAGCAGAACCCATCCGCATCGAATGCACCAGCAACCAATACTGCGTCGACAGCGCAAGCCATGCCAGTAGCCGCAGGGCAGTCGAGCATTACTATTGAGCTCACGGGCGATTGCTGGATCAACATAGTCGATGCCAAGGGCAAAGCGATTGTCGACGGTGTCCGTGGGGCTGGTGCGAATATTCAAGCCAGTGGTGTGCCTCCGTTTAAAGTGATCCTAGGCGCTCCCACTGTTGTGTCCACGTTTACGGTCGATGGTAAAGCCATCAGCCTTGCTGAATTTCCTAAGGGTCGTGTTGCGCGTTTGACTATCCCACAGGTTTAAGTCTGGCGCCTGACGCAGAGTACCGAAAAGAGCGTATTGAGTATGTATAACGAAACACCCATAAAGAGACGTCCTTCAACTCGCATTTATGTGGGCAATGTGCCGATTGGTGATGGTGCGCCGATTGCCGTACAGTCGATGACTAACACTAAGACCACAGATGTTGAGGCAACCGTTGCCCAAATCCGTGCCCTAGAAAAAGTGGGTGCCGATATTGTGCGTGTCTCTGTGCCGACCATGGACGCCGCCGAAGCTTTTAAAGTGATTAAGCAATCGGTATCTGTGCCCTTGGTTGCGGATATCCATTTCGATTACCGTATCGCCTTAAAAGTGGCGGAATATGGTGTGGACTGTTTGCGTATCAACCCCGGCAATATTGGTAACGAAGAGCGTATCCGCAGTGTGGTGGAGTGCGCCCGCGACAAAAACATTCCTATCCGTATTGGGGTGAACGGCGGTTCATTAGAAAAAGATCTGATGGACAAATACAAAGAGCCCACGCCAGAAGCCTTACTCGAATCGGCCATGCGCCATGTGGATATTCTCGACCGTTTGAACTTCGACCAATTTAAGGTCAGCGTAAAAGCCTCCGATGTGTTCTTAGCTGTAGAATCTTATCGTTTATTGGCCAAACAAATTCGCCAACCATTGCATTTAGGTATTACCGAAGCGGGTGGTGCCCGTGCGGGGGCGGTGAAATCAGCCGTTGGCTTAGGTATGCTGCTTGCTGAAGGCATTGGTGATACGCTGCGTATTTCCTTGGCGGCCGACCCGGTGGAAGAAATCAAAGTTGGCTTTGATATCCTAAAGTCACTGCGTATCCGTAGCCGTGGTATTAACTTTATTGCCTGTCCTTCTTGCTCGCGCCAAGAGTTCGATGTGATCAGCACGGTAAATGAATTAGAGCGCCGCCTCGAAGATGTGACGACCGCGATGGATGTGTCTATCATCGGCTGTGTGGTCAATGGTCCAGGCGAAGCCTTAGTGTCACACATTGGCTTAACGGGTGGACATCGTAAGAGTGGTTACTACGATGAAGGCGAGCGTCAAAAAGAGCGTTTCGACAATGACAACTTAGTCGATTCCCTCGAGGCGAAAATTCGCGCTAAGGCGAGCCAAATGGCCAATCGCATCCAAGTGAAAGACACGACTGAGTAACAGACACAGCCGAATCAACCCATAGGTTAAGCGTTATAAAAACACTCAAGCCTTGAGCTAGACCCCGAAACCGACGGGGTCATTTTACGTTTAGTGTTGAACAGCCTATAATGCCTGACATTTTTTATTAATTTAGCGAAAATCGGACGAGTCGATACAGTGGCAAAACAGATCCAAGCGATTCGCGGAATGAACGACATTCTGCCAACTCAAAGTCCTCTATGGCAAAAAGTGGAAGCGGTACTACGTGCGAGCGTGGCTGCTTATGGTTACAGTGAGATCCGCACTCCAATAGTGGAAAATACCGATCTTTTTAAACGCTCTATCGGTGAAGTGACTGATATTGTTGAAAAAGAAATGTATACCTTCGAGGACCGTAACGGTGACAGTTTAACCCTACGTCCTGAAGGCACCGCCTCAACCGTGCGTGCGGGTAATGAGCATGGTCTGCTCTATAACCAAGAACAACGCCTGTGGTACATGGGCCCAATGTTCCGCCACGAACGTCCTCAAAAAGGTCGTTATCGTCAATTCCACCAGTTCGGTGTGGAAGTTTACGGCATTGGTAGCGCCGATATCGACGCTGAAGTGTTGATGTTATCGGCACGTCTATGGGAAAAACTCGGCATTAGCGAGCATGTGACGCTTGAGCTGAACACCTTAGGTGACCCTGCTGAGCGCGCCGCTTACCGTGAAGCCTTGATTGCCTTCTTAGAGCAACACAAAGACAAATTAGACGAAGATAGCCAGCGCCGTATGTACAGCAATCCGCTGCGCGTACTGGACTCAAAAGATCCTCAAGTGCAAAGCATTTTAGCTGATGCGCCTGCGCTGATGGATTACTTAGGTGAAGAATCTTCACAACATTTTGCACAATTGCGTGAACTCCTCGACGCGGTTGGCATCCAATACCGAGTTAACCCGCGCTTAGTCCGTGGTTTGGATTATTATAATCGTACGGTTTTTGAATGGGTTACCAATAGCTTAGGCTCTCAAGGCACTGTACTTGCGGGCGGTCGCTACGATGGTTTAGTCGCTCAATTGGGCGGTAAAGATACGCCAGCCGTCGGTTTTGCGATGGGATTAGAGCGCATCGTTCTGCTGCTTGAAACCTTAGAGCTGACCCAAGATATCCCTGCGGCTGTTGATGTTTACGTCGCGGCGATGGGGGATAGCTGCTTGGTTGAAGCCATTAAAGTGGCGCAGGAGTTACGCTCAACCTTACCGACACTGCGTGTTATGAGCCACTGTGGCGGCGGTAACTTCAAGAAGCAAATTAAGCGTGCCGATAAAAGCGGCGCACAAGTAGCCTTACTCATCGGTGAAGAAGAACTCGCCGAAGGTGTGGTTACCGTTAAATATTTACGCAATGACAACGAACAACAACGGGTCGCTCGAAATGCATTAAGCGCATTTTTAGCTGAACTTACCAAATAAGGGGACGTGCGCGTGGAAATTTATAGCACAGAAGAACAACAAGTTGATGCTATCAAGCAGTTCTGGAAAGACTATGGAACCTCGATTGTTATCGGGGCGGTCGTTGGTTTAGGCGGCCTGTACGGTTGGAACTATTACTCCGACATGAAAATCGTGAAGGCCGAAGAAGCATCACAGGCTTTCCAAACCTTAACCACCAAATCAAGTGACGAAGCGGCCATGCTGGCTGGCGTTGCTGAGTTTTCCAAAAATCACGACCAAAAGGGCTATCAAGCCCTGCTGGATCTGATCGTTGCGAAAACCGCAGTTGAAGCGAAAGATTTTGCTAAGGCCGAAGAAGCGCTGAAGAAGGTGATTGCCGCTAAGCCAGGTGCTGGATTAGACACAGTGGCAACACTGCGTTTAGCACGCATTCAAGCAGAGCAAGGCCAAATCGGCACTGCGCTGGCGACCTTAGATCAAGTGACGGATAAAGCATTCTTAGCACAACGTGAAGAACTCAAAGGCGATTTCTTTGTACGCCAAGGTGAAGCGGATAAAGCGAAAACCGCTTACCAAGCGGCAATGGACAATGGCGGTGTTGTGACCAGCCCTGCACTTAAAATCAAACTTGATAACCTAAATCAAGCATAAGGGATCCCTTGATGAAGTCTTGGTGCAAGAACCTGCTAGCCGCTGGGTTAAGCCTAGCCATGTTATCCGCCTGTTCTTCTAGCGATGTAGAAGAAGAACCGGTAAGTGAGTTAACTGCGATTCAGGCGACAGTGTTTCCTGAAGTAAGTTGGAGCGCCTCTGTAGGTGACGGTGTCGGTGATTATTACTCTCGCCTCACTCCTGCAGTTCGTTACGGTAAAATTTTTGCAGCCGACCGCTACGGCGAAGTCGTGGCCTTTGATGAAGCCACGGGTGAGCGCGTTTGGAAGAAAGATTTTAGTGAAGAGTTTCGCGATAACGCCTTAGCCAAAAACAAGGGCGCACGCTTAGCCGCAGGTGTTACTGCCGCGCGCAATAAAATCTTTGTCGGTGGAGAGAGTGGTCTTTTGGCCGCGCTGAATGCCGAAGATGGTCAAGTGCTGTGGCATGTCGTGACTGGGGGGGAGTTACTCTCTAAGCCAACCGTTGCTGACGATGTGGTGGTGGTGAGCACGAGCTCTGGCGCCCTCGAAGCCTTTAACGTCGATACGGGCGCTAAGCTGTGGGCCTATGAGATGCAGTTGCCTAATCTGACCTTACGTGGCACAGGTTCTGCGGCCTATGAAGCGGGTGGTTTCTTTATCGGGACCGCCGATGGCAAAGTCGCAGTTGTGGTGAAAAACAATGGACAAGCCGCATGGGAACAAGCGATTTATAATCCAACTGGCGGCAATGAGTTTACTCGTATGGCCGATGTGGATATGACGCCGCTGATCTTAGGTGACAACCTTTATGCGGTGAGCTACAACGGTAACTTGGTGTCGATGGAACTGCGTACCGGACGTGTGATTTGGACGCGTAAGTACTCCAGCTTCAATGAGTTAGCGTCTGCAGGTTTAAGCTTATTCCTAGTCGATGATCACAGCCGTATCTACTCTGTGGACAGACGTAACGGCTTAGAATTGTGGAGCAACTCTGAGCTGGCAAACCGTACACTCACGTCACCAGCCGTATATCGCGACTATCTGGTCGTGGGCGATTTTGAAGGTTATCTGCACTTTATTGACCGCAGCACAGGCAGTATTGTCGGTCGTATCCAAGTGGACAGCTCTGGATTATTCAGCCAGCCATTAGTGGTGGATGATAAAATCTACGTGCAAGGTCGCAGCGGAAAGTTAGCTGTTGTAACACTTCCTTAGTTAAAAGTGTTATCCTTGTAGAGCCCCTGGAAGTGTGTTCCGGGGGCTTTTTATTGAAAAGTTTTTTAGAGGCAAAATCATGATCCCTGTAGTGGCCCTTGTTGGTCGGCCGAACGTCGGTAAATCCACTTTATTTAACCGCCTTACGCGTACGCGTGATGCGCTGGTTGCTGACTTTCCTGGCCTAACACGTGACCGTAAATATGGTCGAGCATTCCTATCCGGCTATGAGTTTATCGTGGTGGATACCGGCGGTATCGACGGCACCGAAGAGGGGATCGAAACTAAGATGGCCGAGCAGTCCCTTGCCGCTATCGAAGAAGCCGATGTTGTCTTATTTATGACCGATGCGCGCGCGGGCTTAACCGCCGCGGATTTGTCTATCGCTCAACACTTACGTAGCCGTCAAAAAACCACTTTCGTGGTCGCTAACAAGATTGACGGTATCGATGCCGATTCTGCCTGCGCCGAGTTTTGGTCGTTAGGTTTAGGTGAGGTCTACCAAATGGCTGCCGCCCAAGGCCGCGGCGTGACCAACATGATTGAGTACGCCTTAACTCCTTATGCTGAAGCGATGGGGATTGAACGCCAAGGCGAAGAGGAAGAGGTCGACGAGCGTCAGTACACCGAAGAAGAAGCCGAAGCCGAGCAGAAGCGTCTGCAGGATTTACCGATTAAGCTTGCGATTATCGGTAAGCCTAACGTAGGTAAATCGACGCTGACTAACCGTATTTTAGGTGAAGAGCGTGTGGTGGTTTACGACGAGCCGGGCACCACTCGCGACAGTATTTACATTCCGATGGAACGCGATGGCCGCGAATACGTGATTATCGATACAGCTGGTGTGCGTCGCCGCAGTAAAGTCCATGAAGTGATTGAAAAATTCTCGGTGATCAAAACCCTAAAAGCGGTTGAAGATGCCAACGTTGTGCTGCTGATCATCGATGCCCGTGAAGGGATTGCCGAGCAGGATTTAGGTCTATTAGGTTTTGCTTTGAACGCGGGCCGCGCCTTAGTTATCGCCGTCAACAAGTGGGACGGTATCGATCAGGGCATTAAAGACCGGGTTAAGAGTGAACTCGACCGCCGTTTAGGCTTTATCGACTTTGCTCGTATTCACTTTATTTCGGCGCTACATGGTACGGGCGTTGGCCATCTGTTTGAGTCGATTGAAGAAGCTTACGACAGTGCGACTCGCCGCGTGAGCACCTCTATGCTGACCCGCATTATGCAAATGTCGCAGGATGACCATCAGCCACCATTGGTGAACGGTCGCCGTGTGAAACTGAAATACGCCCACGCCGGTGGTTATAACCCGCCAATTGTGGTTATTCACGGTAACCAAGTCAGCAAGCTACCGGATTCTTACAAGCGCTACATGATGAACTACTTCCGTCGTTCATTAAAAGTGGTCGGTACGCCAATTCAGCTGCGTTTCCAAGAGGGTGATAACCCGTTTGAAAACAAGGTTGAAAAGCTGACCATGAGCCAAGAGCGTCGTCGTAAGCGCGCACTGAGCCATATTAAAGATCGCAAGACAAAGTAAATCTGTGCTATTGGCTTAAGCGGAACATAAAAAAGGAACCCTAGGGTTCCTTTTTTATTGGCGTATTTTAGGGCGCAATCATAAGTCTTGTTTAGATAAAATGCTTTATGGTTATGGGCTTAGACGTTGAGCCTTAAGGCCATTTAGTTTTAGCTTTCATCGGTTATTTGCGTCACAGTCGACTGCACTTGTCCATGGCGTAGGCGAGTGTTTATCTTATCGCCCACACTCAGCTGGGCGGCATTGTCTATGACTTGGTTATTTGCATCTGTGGTGATGCTGTAACCCCGGCTCAAAGTAGCTAATGGACTAACCGTTTCCAATTGATGGGCGGCATATGTGATCCGCTGCTCGCTTTGGTTGAGGGTATCTTGCATAGCATCCTGCAAACGCGTCGCTAAATAGCTCAACCTATTGGTCTCGAGTGCGAGCTTGTGCTTTGGAGATTGCTGCTCGAGGCGATTTGCCAGTTGCTGCTGACGGCGACTTAAACCGTGCAGTTTGTTAGACAATGCGGCTTCGAGCCGTAATTGCATCTCATCGAAACGCTGCTCAAATTGTTGCAAGGTGCGCTTAGGATCCAAGCGTTGCAGTCTGTGTTCGAGCAAACTTAAGCGTTTTTCCTGCTTGAGCTGATAGTGGCTCGCGCTCTGTTTGAGGCGCGAGAGTACAGTGGCTAAGCGTTGGCTCTTATTGTCGCTATCCTGAGACAGTAGCTCTGCGCCCGCAGAAGGCGTCGGGGCGCGAACGTCGGCCACATAGTCACTAATGGTAGTGTCGACTTCATGGCCTACGGCGCTGACAACGGGTAAAGCGCTGTTGTAGATGGTATGGGCGAGCGCTTCGCTATTAAAACACCATAAATCTTCGAGTGAGCCGCCGCCGCGGGTGAGCAGTAATACATCGACCTCGAGCCGTTGGTTGGCGATATTGATGGCTTGGCAGATATTCATATCCGCATTTTCACCCTGTACTTGTGTCGGATAAATAATCACTTCGATGGAAGGGTCACGGCGGGCAAGCACATGCAACACATCACGGATAGCCGCGCCAGTAGGGGAGGTGATGACCCCAATACGTTGAATATTTTTCGGTAACTGACGTTTAGTGTCGGCGGCAAATAATCCCTGCGCTGCGAGCTTCATTTTGAGCGCTTCAAATTGCTGTGCCAGTAAGCCATCCCCTGCGGGGAGCATAGATTCAATCAATAATTGATAGTCGCCTCTAGGCTCGTACACGCTGATGGCGCCTTTCACGAGCACCTGCTGACCATTCACAGGTTTAAAGCTCACGCTTTGGTTGCGCCCCTTGAACATGGCGCAGCGAATTTGGGAATAATGATCCTTAAGGGTTAAATACCAATGTCCTGAACTGGGGGCCGAAAAGTTGGAAATTTCACCATTTAACCAGACTTTTCCCAGTTGTCCCTCGAGAATTTGCCTGACTTCACCATTAAGGCGTGAGACGGTATAAATATTATTTTTAGGGACTTGCATGTGTTTTCTCGTGCAAATGGGATTTTTTCACTATTTTCCATTTACCGCTCCCCAGATGCAAGGTATAATCCCGCCGCAATATTTCACCTCTAAAATCCTACTCAACTGGGGAGATGTTGCCTATGCTACGTTTAATTAAAGAAGCGCTAACCTTTGACGATGTGTTACTTGTTCCTGCGCATTCGACTGTACTCCCAAACACCGCCATCCTTAAAACTCGCCTGACTAATACCATTGAACTGAATATTCCGCTTGTGTCTGCCGCTATGGACACTGTGACCGAAGCGCGTCTTGCTATCGCCATGGCACAGGAAGGTGGCTTAGGTTTTATTCATAAAAACATGAGCATAGAAAAGCAGGCCGAAGAAGTTCGTAAAGTAAAAATTTACGAAGCGGGTGTGGTGCAACAACCTGTGACGGTAACGCCTTCAACTACGCTGGCGGATCTTAAAGTGCTGACCGCGAAGAATGGTTTTGCGGGTTACCCTGTGGTAAACGAAGCCAACGAATTGGTGGGTATCATCACTGGCCGTGACGTACGTTTCGTGACTGACTGGAGCAAAACCGTAGAAGAAGTGATGACGCCAAAAGCGCGTTTAGTCACTGTTGCGGAAGGCACTAAGTTAGATGAAGTGCAAAAATTAATGCACTCAAACCGTATCGAAAAAGTGTTAGTTGTCGACGATAACTTCAAGCTGAAAGGCTTAATCACAGTAAAAGACTTCGAAAAAGCTGAGCGTAAGCCGAATGCCTGTAAAGACGAATTAGGTCGTTTACGTGTGGGCGCCGCCGTAGGTGCTGGTGCTGGTAACGAAGAGCGTGTCGATGCGCTGGTGAAAGCCGGTGTTGACGTGCTGCTGATCGATTCTTCTCACGGCCACTCTGAAGGCGTGTTGCAACGTATCCGTGAAACCCGCGCTAAATACCCAGAACTGCAAATCATCGGTGGTAACGTGGCAACAGCTGAAGGCGCATTAGCCCTAGTTGAAGCTGGCGTTAACGCGGTTAAAGTGGGTATTGGCCCTGGTTCTATCTGTACCACACGTATCGTGACGGGTGTGGGCGTGCCACAAATTACCGCAGTGTCTGACGCTGCCGAAGCTGTAAAAGGTTTAGGGATCCCAGTTATCGCCGACGGCGGTGTGCGTTTCTCCGGTGACTTAGCCAAAGCCTTAGCCGCAGGTGCATCATGCATCATGGCGGGTTCAATGTTTGCGGGTACCGACGAAGCGCCGGGCGAAACCGAACTCTACCAAGGCCGTGCCTATAAGTCATACCGCGGTATGGGTTCTTTAGGCGCCATGTCTCAAGGTTCTTCTGACCGTTATTTCCAATCTGATAATGCTGCCGACAAGCTGGTGCCAGAAGGCATTGAAGGTCGTGTACCTTACAAAGGCAAGCTTAAGGAAATCATCCATCAGCATATGGGCGGTCTGCGTTCATGCATGGGCTTAACAGGCTGTGCCACGATCCAAGAACTGAACGAAAAAGCGCAGTTTGTGAAAGTAACGTCTGCGGGCATGGGCGAGTCCCACGTTCACGATGTGACCATCACTAAAGAAGCGCCAAACTACCGTTCAGGTGCGTAAACGTTTGTGATGACGGGGCGGCGATAAGCCGCCCCGTTATTAAGATTTGTATGCCCTCAAGATTGAACCTCGCAGTCTTGAGCTAAGTTAAAACAATAGATGAGATAAAGGTTATCCATGAGCGATATTCATGAGCATAAGATACTGATCCTCGACTTTGGATCTCAGTACACCCAGCTAATTGCCCGTCGTATCCGTGAAATTGGTGTTTACTGTGAGTTATGGGCGTGGGATGTGACCGAAGCCCAAATCCGTGAGTTTGCCCCTAACGGGATTATCCTCGCTGGCGGCCCAGAAAGTGTTACTGCCGACAACTCTCCCCGTGCACCTGAATATGTGTTCAATGCTGGCGTACCCGTTTTAGGGATCTGCTACGGCATGCAAACCATGTCTGAGCAGCTGGGCGGTAAAGTGATTCAAGGCGTGGGTGAAGGCGAGTTCGGCTACGCTCAAATCGAAATGTTAGCGCAATCGGCTCTGTTTAAAGATATCGAAGACGCAGTCAGTGCCGATGGCAAATCGCTGCTCGATGTGTGGATGAGCCATGGCGATAAAGTTTCGGCTATCCCAGAAGGTTTTGTGGCCGTTGCTAAAACTGACACTTGCCCATTTGCGGCCATGTCTTGTGAGGAAAAACGTTTCTACGGCGTGCAGTTCCACCCTGAAGTAACCCATACCCGCCAGGGCATGCGTATGCTGTCGCACTTTGCCTTAGATATCTGCGGCTGTGCGGCCAACTGGAAACCTTCTTCAATCATCGAAGACGCTATCGAACGCTTGAAAAAGCAAGTTGGCGACGACGAAGTGATTTTAGGCCTGTCTGGTGGTGTGGATTCATCGGTAGTGGCCATGCTGCTGCACCGCGCAATTGGCAAAAAACTGACCTGCGTATTTGTTGATAACGGCTTACTGCGTTTAAACGAAGCGAAGCAAGTCATGGAAATGTTTGGTGATCATTTCGGTCTGAACATTGTTCACGTCGATGCGGAAAACCGCTTCCTTGACGCGCTGAAAGGCGAAGCCGATCCAGAAGCGAAACGTAAAATCATCGGCCGTGTATTCGTTGAGATCTTCGACGAAGAAGCCAAGAAATGCGTTAACGCTAAATGGTTAGCCCAAGGCACCATCTACCCAGACGTGATTGAATCTGCTGGCAGCGCCACAGGTAAAGCCCATGTGATTAAGTCGCACCATAACGTTGGCGGTCTGCCAGACGATATGGAGTTAGGTCTGGTTGAGCCTCTGCGCGAACTCTTTAAAGACGAAGTGCGTAAGATTGGCCTTGAGCTAGGTCTGCCATACAACATGCTTTACCGCCACCCGTTCCCAGGCCCTGGTTTAGGCGTGCGTGTACTGGGCGAAGTGAAGAAAGAATACTGCGATTTGCTGCGCCGCGCCGATGCGATTTTCATCGAAGAGCTGCATAAAGCTGATCTTTATAACAAAGTCAGCCAAGCCTTTACCGTGTTCTTACCCGTTCGCTCTGTCGGTGTGATGGGCGATGGCCGTAAATACGATTGGGTGGTGTCACTGCGCGCCGTTGAAACCATCGACTTTATGACCGCTCACTGGGCGCACTTGCCATACGATTTCTTAGGCCGTGTGTCTAACCGTATCATCAACGAAATCGACGGCATATCCCGTGTGGTTTACGATATTTCAGGTAAGCCACCTGCAACTATCGAGTGGGAATAGCTCAAACATAAATAGCTAATAATATAATGATTTAACTCAATGCCAGTCACTTAATTGATTGGCATTTTTATTGGGATGAGGGTATTTACCTAAAAATAAGGTGAGCCAAAAATCTTAAGTGGTTCATTATCGCTTCGGACGTAAACTTCAGTCCTTTGATCTTGTAATAATATAAGACAGCGCTTTCTTATCAATGCGGGGTGTGTATCACTATGCGAGTTAGCATATCTAATTTTATAAAGTTTCCTCCTTAAACTTCTTTTTAATCATGCACTAAGAGCTGCTATTATCGAATTCGTTATTATCCAATAAAATTATCTTGCTCTAGATAGAGTTAACAAGATGTTCTGCTGAGGATTACCGTGACAATTTTTGATATTGAGAAAGACGAATTACTCCGGCTCTCTGATACCCAGCTTGAAGAGTTAATAGCGCGCCTTGCTGAGGCGGAAATTGCAACCCACGGTCATAGCCCTGCTTATGTACACTGGTCAGGCTCTATAAATGCTCCCGACGGCGGTATCGATGTGCACGTTAAAGTACCGGTCGAGCAAATGAGCTCTGGCTTTATTGAAAGACCTGATACGATTTTTCAAGCCAAAAAGCATCCAATGCCGAGGGCTGCGATAACCTCAGAAATGACTACTGATGGAGCATTATCACCGACGATCTCTGAGCAAGTGGCAAAAGGAGGGAGCTATATCATCGTCAGCTTGGGTGATGATTGTTCTCCTCTTATGAAAGTGGATCGCCTGCAAGCAATGCAGTATGCGGTAGCGGATGAACCTAATCACTCTAATATTCACTTGGATTTTTACGACCGCTCGAAATTGGCGCAATGGTTGCGGCAGCACCCGTCAGTCATGCTCTGGGCCCAAAAAATACTCGGTCAGGGATATTCTGGGTGGCAGCCATATGGGGCTTGGAGTAATCCGCCTCAGGGGTCAGAAGATACCTTGATTTCAGCACCAGGGGTGACAATTACTCTGCCATCAGGAAAAGGGCAACAGCTAGCTATTCAGGATGCTATCGGGCCAATGCGTGAGCTGATTCGCTCAACCAATAAAGCTGTCCGTATTACGGGATTATCCGGTGTTGGAAAGACCCGAATTGTACAGGCTCTTTTCGATGAATCAGTCGGCGAAGATGCGCTCGATCGGACTATCGCAGTTTATGTGGATACCGGTGAAAACCCAGAGCCCTCTGCAACAGCAATGCTGGAACGACTGATTGCTGAGGGGCGACGGGCCATTATGATCCTTGATAATTGCCCTTCTGAATTGCACACACTTCTAGCCAGTAAAGTAGCGGCTAAAGGTACGATAAGCCTTATTACCGTTGAGTATGACATTAGAGATGACAAGCCTCAGACCACTGAGGTCATCCAAATTGAAGCGGTGGGGCCTGAGGTTGCCGAACAGCTTCTTCTCCGTCGTTTTCCCAATATCGGTCGAAATAACGCCCGCCGAATAGCAGAGTTTTCTGATGGCAATGCGAGGGTATCTCTGGCTATTGCCGAGAGGGTTGAGGAAGGTGAAAGTCTGGCCCAGCTTTCAGATGCACAGTTATTTAACCGTTTGTTTGAACAGCGAAACAATCCGGATGATAGTCTACGGGAGCAGGCTGAAATATTGTCTCTAGTCTATTCATTTTCGGTCTCAACGGCTGAGGAAGGACAAAGCGAACTGGGGGTATTGGGTTCTATCTCGGGGTATTCCGTAAGCCAGTTGTTTCGAGCAACAAGCAAGTTATCAGATCGCCATATCGTACAAAAGAGGGCCCATTGGCGGGCCATTTTACCCCATGCCGTTGCCAATAGGCTGGCTGCATTGGCACTTGATAGCATTCCAGTTGAGCAACTCAGGGCGACCTTTGAAGCCTCCGGTCGTCAACGCATACTCATGTCTTTCGCGCACAGGTTAGGGCTGTTGCACGATCATCCTGTGGCGAAAGAGATCGTTGAAACTTGGCTTCAACCCGATGGGTTGCTGGGGCGGATAACAGAATTAGACGATATATCGGCACGAATGCTGGATTATATTGCACCAGTAGCGCCTGAAGTTCTGCTCGACAGGATTGAAGCGGTACTTATCTCCTCTGATTTTGAAGGCATGAAACCGGGTTATAAATCTCGGCGAACGTCAATTATCAATCTTCTGCTATTACTCGCGTATGAACAGATCTCCTTTGAACGGTGCATTAGATTGCTCATTCATCTGGCTGATTTAGAAGAGGAAAGTAATAATAACACCTCGGTGCGAAACCAGATAACAAAGTTCTTCCAAGCATATCTCTCTGGCACCCACGCTACTTTAGAACAGCGCGTTGCGATCATGAATGAATGTCTTTCATCAAGTGTTGCTGGACGTAGGTCGCTGGGTTTAAGGATGCTCTCTACTGCCTTAGAAGCGCGGTGGAGTGGGTCAGGGTTAAACGAGTTTGGTGCTCGGCCTAGAGACAATGGACTTCACCCCAATCAAGAACAGTTGGTGCAGTGGCGTAGTGCTTTTATCGACAAGGCCCTAAAATTGGGCACTTCTGGCGATCTAACTCTTGAAGTTCCTGCAAGGCAGATTATGGCAAATGCATTTCGAGGAATGTGGCGACAAGTTGCAATGAGGGAAAAGCTGAACGATGCGGCCCGTAAGCTTCATGCTCATAAGCCTTGGGGCGAAGGTTGGAAAGCCATCCAGTCAGTGATCTATTTCGATTATACAAAGCGTGCACTGCTACCAGATAATCTTGCCGCCTTGGAGAAAGATCTAGAGCCCCATGACTTAATTCCGGCAATCCTGACTTATGTGTTGAGTAATAGGCAGGATTATTGGGCATTGGCCAATTTTGCTCATGACAACATCAACAAATATGATGAGGCTAGGAAACTGCTTGAAGCCAAGGCGCTGCAATTAGGTGAGGAGTTTGCGATATCAGGTCATAAACTTGATGAGCTGGGGCCAAGCTTGTTTTCCAATGATTGGATGCCGAATATCTATACGTTCGGAAGAGGATTAGCTAAGGGGATGCATGATTTGCTAGCGGGTTGGCGACAACTTGTTGAGCAACTGGCACCTTTGCCTAGGGGGAGGATGGATATTGCTGTTTTTGGTGGTTTCATCAAAGAGGTGGACTCTATCGATACAGTTCTAGCCCAAGAGTTACTCGATCAGTGCGCGCAACATCCTAAGCTTCGACAGGCCTTAGTTAATTTACACCCTTGGGGAAAATTTACAGAAACCGACCTAGATCGTTGTATGACAATTCTGGATGATCCTGATATTCAACCTAGCATGTATGAACCAATCCTTTGGAGGGACGAGTATGCGCACTTGCCTAAAGCCAGTATTATCGAACTCGCGCGACGGCTCCTGAGTAAACCGAACGGTGATGATGTGGTGCTTGAGGCGCTAAGCATGAGGTTAGATGGTACAGTTGATACACTTGGTCCCGACTTTCGACAAATAGGTTTAAGAGCTGCGATTTTGAGTCTCTCAAAAAATCATGACGATTATAGTGGTTGCAGGGATTACCGAATGGAGCGTGTGATCAGTGCTGCGTTACGCTTTAATGGCAATGAGGCCGCAAAGCAAGAGTGGTTGGATACCATATTTACTGTTGTAGATGACAACTATGGATACATTTATTCATGCGAAAACACCATTGCGTCGACTGCGGCATTAATGCCAACAGCATTCCTGAATCGTGTTTTTGAGGGCACTGAAGAGCAACAACATCTGCGACAGTTCTTTATTCTGCATAGCGTGGACCAGTCAATTCTCGCCAAAATCGATGTGGACGTGTTGATTGAATGGTGCAGAGCCAGAAACGATTCCAAAGTGTGGGCGATGTTAGCGGCGGGTATTAGTCTCTGGGAACAGGATGGAAATCAGGGGGCAGTTATTATGTCAGAGTCAGCTCTCAGACTGCTGGAAGCATCTCCTGAACCTGAAGCTGTTCTGGAGGCATTTGCTGAACGTGTTACTTCTGGTAGCCGAGCAAACGCAATGCAACCTGGAACGGATGCCATTAGAAAGTTGGTTGAACATGAAAGATCAGATATTGCGGCCGCAGCTAAAACACTCTCTGCAAACTTGGTTCAACTAATCGAGCGCCAGAAAGAGCGAGAACAGCGGGAGGATATGGAGCGCGAGCAAAGGTTTGAATAAAGGTTACTCTAATCCGAATTTTGCAGGTCCAATCCCGAGAGAGATGAAAGCCCACTATCTACTCAAGCAACGATCGAAAGGGCTCAATCCTTACCCAGTGAAGGCGCCAAGTGCGCCTTTTTTATTGGTTATGGGTATAATTGCCTAAATTGTTGATTGAAGAGAATCCTTAAGTGGAGCAGACAAAACTGAATCCAAAAACCTTGCATGCGAAGACGCTTAGCTCCGATGAACTTGGCTCTGATGAACTTGGCTCTGATGAAGCTAGTGGTAATGTGCTAATTGGCGAGCAACCTTGTCTCAATCAAGCGAGTCTCAATCAAGCGGATATTGAACAAGCTCGAGTCGATGAACATTGGATGCGTGTCGCGATGAGTATGGCTGAAAAGGCCGAAGCAGCGGGTGAAGTACCAGTGGGGGCGGTTTTAGTCAAAGGTGGTCAGCAAATCGCGGCCGGATATAACTTGTCTATCAGTGAGCACGACCCCTGCGCCCATGCTGAAATTCAGTGCTTGCGAGCAGCGGGGCAAACGATTGAAAACTATCGACTCCTCGATACCACTCTTTACGTAACTCTTGAGCCTTGTGCGATGTGCGCCGGTGCCATGGTGCATAGCCGGATTGCCCGCGTGGTATTTGGGGCGAAAGATGAGAAGACGGGCGCCGCAGGAACCGTGCTTAATCTCTTGCAGCATCCAGCCTTTAATCATCAAGTTGAGGTCACATCTGGGGTGTTAGCGCAGGACTGTGCTGACCAATTGAGCCGCTTTTTTAAACGTCGCAGGGAGGAAAAGAAGGCTTTAAAACAGGCTCAAAAGGCGCAGCAGGGGACGCTATCCTAAGGAGTTTGGGGACTCGCCTAAGCGTTAGTCTTGGGCTTGGATAAACGTAAAAAACAGTTTGTGGCGATTCAGCACTCGGCGATGGCGAATTTTCAGTGTGGTGCGACGGCGTGATGCGCTGTTATTGATGGTTTTTCTTCTCATATAGACCCCGTTTTGTATCTTGTTATTGTCTAGGTTAAGGCTTTTTTGCTTTGGTTAACGGCTATGGGTTAACGCGCAATGATTATTATATTGACCTGTCACTATGACAGTATCAGCAGAGATCTCAGGCGGCAATCCCCCTCGATGCATCTGCTCTATAAAGCAGCGTTTTTAGCCCAAAGCTAGCTCACTTTAGCCTGTATTGGCTTAATCTAAGATTAAAATCGTGGTTTGAAAGCCGTAAAAAAGCAAGGCTGCGGCGCAAGTCAAGTTATTGAGGGGGAAGCGGTTAGGGCTATTTCGGCTTATCAGGGCTGAGGGTGCCGGGCACTGGCGCTGGGCCATCTTCCGAGGCGAGGTCGCTTGGTTCTTCCTCATCGCTATTTTGCTGTTTAGACTGATTATCGACCCAGACTAAGGTGTCGTAATAACGGCGGATGCTGTCGACGTAATGCACGGCTTCGCTACCACGGGCATAGCCGTAGCGAGTCTTTTGGTAATATTTACGCTTTTGCAGTAGTGGCAATACTTTTTTAAGATCCCGCCAGGCGTTAGGATTCAGCTCCATGGACTCAGCGAGTTTACGGGCGTCTTCCACATGGGCATAACCGATATTGTAAGAGGCCAGCGCAAACCACATGCGTTGACTCTCGGGGATAGACTCGGGCAGACGGTTGATCATATCCCGTAAATAAGCGGCGCCGCCGCGAATACTTTCTTCCGCATCGAGTCGATTTGTAATGCCAATTTCTTTGGCGGTCGGCTGCGTTAACATCATCATGCCGCGCACCCCAGTGGGTGAGCGGGCATTAGGATTCCAATGTGACTCTTGATAACTGGTTGCCGCCAATTTACGCCAATCTAAGTCACCAGCGTGGGTTTCGAAAAGCTGACGATAACGAGGCAATACGGTTTCGATGGCGCGCAGGAAGGCGCGGGTATCGATATAGTCGAAACGCTTAACGTGGCCAAAGTACTTTTCATTAAGATGATCGAGGGTACCGGCGAGTTTTTCTTGGTGCCAAAACGCCAATAACTGACTCATCAAGCCGTCACTGTGTGTGGGGGGGAGCAACCAAACCACATCGAGCTTTTCTTCTAGCACGAGCCCCGAACGTAGATCCGGTAAATAGCGGCGGTTAATCTGCACGCTGCTCGAGTCGGCGATGGTGTAGTCGATTTCCTTGTTGGCGATCATCGCCAGCAGCTCTTCGCTGTCTTTATCTGTGACTTGATCCCACACCAGCGTCGGATGACGTTTCTGTAATTGCGTCAAGGTTTCCACAAAAGAAGAGTCGGCAATTACAGTAATTTTGCCTTTTAAGTCAGTGATATCTTTGGGTGTTGGCATGCCTTCACGGTAAACCAGTACTTGATTGACGCGATACAGCGGCGGGCCTAAACGGAATTGTTCGCGCCGCGCTGGGGTTTCAGTCATCCCCGCGGCAATAATATCAATCTCGTTTTTTTTAAGTGCATCATAGAGTTCGGCACGGTTGGTGTAGGGCACCATTTTTAAGGGCACATCGAGATACTCGGCAAAGAGCACTGCCATATCGTAATCGAAGCCGCTGTTGCCTTGGCCCGAGGTCATATAAATTTGCGGGCCATAAAGGGTGCCGACCCTTAATTCGGTGAGTTTATGGGGGACATATTCTGTTTCTTCCACGGTCACTTGCTGACAAGCCGTCAGTAAGAAACCTAAGATAATCGCGAACAGAAATCGAGTCATTAAACACACTTTATTAAATAAAATCAAAATGATGAACAGTAGAAGGTCAGTGAGGTAACAAGGATAAACTGGCTGACATTGCTGTGATTATATCCGTTTGTCGCCAATTACGTAAAAAAATCGTATCGCATGGAATACGAAGGAGGGGAAAAGGGCCGCTTTTTATCTTAATAGGAAACACTGTTTTACGTAAGGTCACAGGTGATTTGTGACAGACATTTCCTTATAATAGCGCCATCTCTGACCCCTGCAATTATAAATATAAGGTGAATTGACGTGATGGAGATCATCCGCGGAGCCCCAGCACTCTCGACGTTTAGAGTGCAAAAGCTAATGGAGGCCTGCGTAAACGCTGCGCTTCCGGTACGCCAAATCTATGCTGAGTATGTTCATTTAGCGGATTTGAGCGAGTTGCTTGAGACCAATGAGCGCGAGCAACTTGAAAAAATTCTCACCTATGGACCTGCTATCGAAGCCCATACCCCCCAAGGTTCACTCCTGTTTGTTACTCCCCGTCCCGGCACAATTTCTCCATGGTCTTCTAAAGCCACTGATATCGCCCACAATTGTGGTTTAGGTAAAGTGAAGCGCTTAGAGCGTGGTGTTGCCTATTATGTGGAGTCAGACACTTTGACTGTCGAGCAGCAACAAACCCTCAAAGGGTTATTGCACGACCGTATGGTTGAAGTGGTTCTGGACGATTTTGCTAAGGCCGATGTGCTGTTTAAGCGCACTGAACCTGCGCCTTTCAAGAGTGTGAACGTATTGGCTGAAGGCCGCCGTGCACTTGAAGTGGCCAACGTCGAAATGGGTCTGGCGCTCGCCGAAGATGAAATCGATTATCTTGTCGAAAACTTTGTGCGTTTGAACCGTAATCCAAACGATATTGAACTGATGATGTTTGCTCAGGCTAACTCAGAGCACTGCCGTCACAAGATTTTTAACGCAGATTGGACAATTGATGGCGAGGCGCAGCCTAAGTCTCTGTTCAAGATGATTAAAAACACCTTTGAAACTACACCAGACCACGTGTTATCTGCCTATAAAGATAACGCCGCTGTGATGGAAGGTTCGGTTGCGGGACGTTTCTTCCCCGATCCAAACGGTGTTTACAGCTATCACACTGAACCAATGCACGTACTGATGAAAGTGGAAACCCACAACCATCCTACGGCAATCAGTCCATACCCTGGTGCGGCGACGGGTTCAGGTGGTGAGATCCGCGACGAAGGTGCAACCGGTCGTGGCTCTAAACCTAAAGCGGGTTTAACTGGCTTTAGCGTATCGAATTTAAAAATCCCAGGTTTTGTACAACCATGGGAAGGCAACTACGGTAAGCCTGAGCGTATCGTCAGTGCGCTGGATATCATGACCGAAGGCCCACTTGGCGGCGCGGCGTTTAACAACGAGTTTGGTCGTCCAGCCCTGTTAGGTTACTTCCGTACCTATGAGCAAGAAGTCTCAAGCCACAACGGCGTAGAAGTCCGTGGTTATCACAAGCCCATCATGTTAGCCGGTGGTTTAGGTAACATCCGCGAAGAGCACGTACAAAAAGGCGAAATCACCGTCGGTGCTAAGCTTATCGTACTCGGTGGCCCTGCGATGAACATTGGTCTTGGCGGCGGCGCTGCCTCTTCTATGGCGTCGGGTCAATCGAGCGAAGATTTAGACTTTGCGTCGGTTCAGCGTGAAAACCCAGAAATGGAACGCCGCTGTCAAGAAGTGATCGACCGCTGCTGGCAATTAGGCGATAAAAACCCGATCCAATTTATCCACGACGTGGGCGCGGGTGGTTTATCTAACGCTTTCCCTGAGTTAGTTAACGATGGCGGCCGTGGTGGTATCTTCAATCTGCGCAACGTGCCATCGGACGAGCCGGGCATGAGCCCGCTGGAGATCTGGTGTAACGAATCGCAGGAACGTTATGTGCTTTCGGTTGCTGCCGAAGACCTGCCGTTATTTACTGCGATTTGTGAGCGTGAGCGCGCACCGTTTGCGGTAGTGGGCGAGGCAACGCAAGAGCAGCATTTAACCCTAGCTGACAGCCATTTCGATAACAATCCTATCGATTTACCACTCGAGGTGTTATTAGGTAAAGCACCTAAGATGAGCCGTAATGTGGTATCCGCTAAGGCAGTTTCACCTGCACTTGAGCAAAGCAACATCGATGTGAAAGAAGCGGTCAAACGCATTCTTAGCCTGCCAACTGTGGCGGACAAAACCTTCCTTATCACCATTGGTGACCGCACGGTAACGGGTCTAGTAAACCGTGACCAAATGGTTGGCCCATGGCAAGTCCCTGTGGCTGATTGCGCGGTAACGGCGGCAAGCTTTGATACCTATGCTGGTGAAGCCATGTCTATGGGTGAACGTACGCCGCTGGCACTGCTCGATTTTGGCGCCTCTGCCCGTATGGCGGTTGCCGAATCGATTATGAACATCGCGGGTGCGGATATTGGTTCGTTCAAACGTATCAAACTGTCGGCTAACTGGATGTCTGCCGCGGGCCACCCTGGCGAAGATGCGGGTCTTTATGAAGCGGTTAAGGCCGTGGGTGAAGAGCTGTGTCCAGAACTGAGCCTGACCATTCCTGTCGGTAAAGACTCCATGTCGATGAAAACCGCATGGCAGCAAGACGGCGCGAACAAAACCGTGACGGCACCTATGTCGTTGGTCATTTCTGCCTTCGGTGTGGTGCAGGATATCCGTAACACGGTAACGCCTGAACTTCGCAGTGATAAAGGCGAAACCTCGCTGTTATTAGTCGACTTAGGCGCTGGCAAAAATCGTTTAGGCGGTTCTTGTTTGGCACAGGTTTACGGTGAGTTAGGCGATATCGCGCCAGACTTAGACGATGCAGCTCTGTTACGTGGTTTCTTCGAAACCATGCAAAAGCTGGTGGCGAAGAAGTCGGTTATTGCATACCACGACCGCAGTGACGGTGGTTTATTCACGACGTTAGTGGAAATGGCCTTTGCGGGTAACACGGGTCTTGCTATCGACTTAAGTGCACTGCAAGGTACTGACGTTGAACGTCTATTCAATGAAGAACTCGGTGGCGTACTGCAAGTGAGCCGCGCTGATGCCGAGCTTATCGCTGCGCAATTCGCCCAAGCAGGCGTACCTTGCCACATGATTGGTACTCTGGCGAATGACCAACGCGTAACCATTAAAGATGGTGCGCGTGAAGTGTTCAGCGAGACACGTGTTGCACTGCGTACTTTATGGTCTGAAACCACTTACCGTATGCAAGCGCTGCGTGATAACCCAGCCTGCGCATTAGAAGAGTTTAAGCTCAAACAGGATGAAACCGACTTAGGTTTAACGGTTAACTTAAGCTTCGATCCAAGTGAAGACGTTGCTGCGCCGTACATCCTCAAAGGTGCTGCACCTAAGATGGCTATTCTGCGCGAGCAGGGCGTTAACTCCCATGTGGAAATGGCGGCCGCGTTTGACCGCGCAGGTTTTGAGAGCCGTGACGTGCATATGTCTGACATTCTGTCAGGCCGCATTAGCCTCGAAGAGTTCCAAGGTCTGGTGGCCTGTGGTGGCTTCTCCTACGGTGACGTATTAGGTGCGGGTGAAGGTTGGGCTAAGTCTATCCTGTTCAACGCCCGTGCTCGCGATGAGTTCTCACGCTTCTTCGAGCGCGACTCAAGCTTTGCCCTCGGTGTGTGTAACGGTTGCCAAATGCTGTCGAACCTGAAGGAAATCATTCCTGGTAGCGAGCACTGGCCACGTTTCGTGCGTAACCGCTCTGAGCGTTTCGAAGCGCGTTTCAGCTTAGTTGAAGTGCAGCAAAGTCCATCACTGTTCTTCCAAGGTATGGCGGGTTCACGTATGCCTATCGCCGTGTCCCACGGTGAAGGACATGCAGAGTTTGCTAGTGCGCAGGCGCTGGCCTTAGCTGAGGCTTCTGGCACTATCGCGCTGCGTTTTGTGAATGGTAAAGGTGAAATTGCCACCCAATACCCACAAAACCCGAACGGTTCGCCAAACGGTTTAACCGGTATCTGTACTACCGATGGCCGTGTGACACTGATGATGCCACATCCTGAGCGTGTATTTAGAACGGTTGCAAACTCTTGGCACCCAGATAACTGGGGTGAAGACAGCCCATGGATGCGTATGTTCCGCAATGCGCGAGTTAACTTAGGCTAAGGTTTTTATTGAGAAAACCACGACTTAAGTGAGTAAAAAAAGGAGCGAAATTTTTCGCTCCTTTTTTATATATAAAACGCATCTTTAAAAAAGATAAGGTATTTTAAGATCTTAGTCTTATATTTGTTAAACCTAATAAAATGAAGTTCAAAAATATCAATCTTAAAGACTAAATACCCCTTAATAAGTAGTTCACACAAGTGAAACAAAACTGACTTGCTTTAATTTAGTCACTGTACTTGCCCGTATTCTCAAGACATAAAAGCAAAAAGCCCCCAACTCATCGAGAAGGGGGCTCGTTTTGCGCTAACAAAACTTCAAATCAAATCAGTATTATTTCAGAGTAAGCGGTGAACGATTACAGCTCACGAGCTGTATAAAGTTCAACAAAAACACGCTTATAGCTGTTAACCAGACGTTCAAATAAGTTTGTCATATCTCTTTCTCCACACCAAAGTTATACCTATGTGCGCGGAGTTTGGCTTGCCTGGGGCGCTTCACCAGTCACATCAAACCGTCTCCTTAACACAGGAGATATATTAACCAGCTTAAGCCGTCTTCTCAAACGAGAAAAAATACATTTTATCATTAGTAAAACTAATTGATTTTGGTTTTGAAATATTCCGGCTTTAAAGATTTTTGTGAATTAAGTGCATGATTTTTATATATCTAATTATTTAAATAATAATGGTATTGGTAATGTTTTATTAGTGTAAATATTGTTTTTAATTTGTTTTTGGTGATTTTTGCTGCTTATCCATTAGATTTTTGCTCAAGTTGGTAAAAACTAACTTTTTAGTTTAGCTTGGCGTGTTCTCTACCCCATAATTATGACTCTGTCAACAGTGGGTAAAAGTGAAGTGTGTGCCCCGTTGCAAAACCCATCTAAAGCCCTGAGTTTGATTGATTTGAATCAAAGGCGGGTGGTATAAAATACTCACAAATGAAAGCGATTAAATATCTTAACTATCTGATATTTATATCGATGGGATCATTTGTAGGATTGGGTGGTGAGGTGAAAGTCTCAAAGCCGAGCGATAGTGTGACTAGGGTCTCAGTATGCGAGGGAAAAGGGGATTTTTAAGCCTTGCTGCTTCGATGTAATGAAAAAGATGAAATTTAACGGTTTATACTGAATTCAGCTATAAACACAAAATGAAAACTCACTATCCTACAAAGGCACTTGCTACGAATGGCTCAAGTAGTCGTAGCAATTGGACGCACCACGTAAGGAGTCACCGATGATTGTTGAAGAGGTTGTTGAGCTATCACGGTTGCAGTTTGCGCTGACAGCCATGTATCACTTCCTGTTTGTTCCCTTAACCTTGGGGTTGGCATTTTTGCTGGCTATCATGGAATCACTCTATGTGATGACTGATAAACAAATTTATAAAGATATGACTAAGTTCTGGGGTAAGTTGTTTGGTATCAACTTTGCCTTGGGTGTTTCAACGGGTTTAGCGATGGAATTCCAGTTTGGTACTAACTGGTCTTATTATTCGCACTATGTGGGTGACATCTTTGGTGCACCACTGGCCATTGAAGGATTAATGGCGTTCTTCTTAGAATCGACCTTCGTGGGTATGTTCTTCTTCGGTTGGGATCGTTTCTCTAAGCGTCAACACTTAGCGACAACCTGGTTGGTAGCCTTTGGTTCCAACTTCTCCGCATTATGGATTCTGGTGGCAAACGGTTGGATGCAAAACCCTGTGGGTAGCGTATTCAATTACGAAACCATGCGTATGGAAATGACCAGCTTCGCTGATGTTATCTTCAACCCTGTTGCACAGGTGAAGTTTGTTCACACTGTGGCTTCTGGCTATGTGACTGGCGCAATGTTCGTATTAGCGATCAGCTCTTACTACATTCTGAAGAAACGTGACTTACCTTTTGCACGTCGTTCATTTGCGATTGCAGCCAGCTTCGGTATGGCGTCTATCCTGTCTGTTATCGTTCTGGGTGACGAATCAGGCTATAAAGTGGGTGAAGCGCAGCGCGTTAAGTTAGCGGCAATTGAAGCTGAGTGGCATACAGAACCTGCTCCTGCAGCCTTTACTGCAGTTGGTTTCCCAAATCAAGAAACCATGCACACCGATTTCGCGGTTAAGATCCCTTACGCTATGGGTATCGTAGCAACACGTTCTTTAGATGAAGAAGTAACAGGCCTACGTGACTTAGTGGCTGAACACGAAGTACGTATCCGCAACGGTATGAAAGCTTACGAGATGCTGGTGAAACTGCGCGCTGGTGATAAGTCTCCAGAGTTACGTGACGCGTTCGAAGCGGCGAAAGTTGACTTAGGTTACGGCTTACTGCTGAAGCGTTACACCGACAATGTTGTAGATGCGACAGAAGAGCAAATCAAAGCGGCAGCGAAGGATTCTATCCCGAATGTGGCACCGATTTTCTGGAGCTTCCGTGTGATGGTTGGCTTAGGCTTTGTGATGTTGTTTGTGTTCGCTGCAGCCTTCTGGCAAAGCACACGTCATCAGATCGAAGAGAAGAAATGGGTACTTAAAGCAGCACTCTTTAGCTTGCCATTACCTTGGATTGCGATCGAGTGTGGTTGGTTTGTGGCGGAATATGGCCGTCAACCTTGGACCATCTCTGAGGTGCTGCCGACCTTTATGTCTGCTTCGAGTTTAACGACTGGGGATCTGTGGTTCAGTATTATTTCGATTTCACTGTTCTACACTGTGCTGCTGGTGATCGAGATATTCTTGATGCTTAAGTTTGCCCGTCTTGGCCCTAGCAGTTTAAAGACTGGTCGTTATCACTTCGAGAAACTAGAAGCCTAAGCAGAGGATTTCATTATGTTTGATTATGAAATATTGAGAGTTATCTGGTGGGCTCTGATCGGCGTACTGTTCATCGGATTTGCGGTCACTGACGGTTTTGACATGGGCGTGGGTGCACTTTTACCGATTATCGGTAAAGACGATACTGAGCGTCGTATTATGGTCAACACCATTGCTCCCCATTGGGACGGTAACCAAGTATGGTTAATCACCGCAGGTGGTGCCTTGTTTGCTGCATGGCCTATGGTGTATGCAGTGTCTTTCTCTGGCTTCTATGTGGCCATGATGTTAGTACTGTTTGCCTTGTACACTCGTCCTGTAGGATTTGACTATCGCTCTAAGATTGAAAATCCAAAATGGCGTAAGTCGTGGGACTGGGCGTTGTTCTGTGGTGGCTTTATTCCACCGCTGATCATCGGTGTGGCCTTCGGTAACTTACTCCAAGGTGTGCCATTCAATTTCGATGAGTTCCTGCGTGCGACTTATCACGGTGGTTTATTTGGCCTGTTGAACCCATTCGGTTTACTGGCAGGCTTAGTGAGCGTGAGCATGTTTATGATGCAAGGCGCTGCTTGGTTACAAATGAAGACCGACGGTGAGCTGCGTGTACGTGCCGCGAATGCGACTCAGCTATGTGCACTGTTAGTGGCAGTATTATTTGCCGCTGCGGGTGTGTGGTTAGCCAATGGTATTGATGGTTATGTTATCACTTCAACCCTTGACCACCATGCACTGTCTAACCCAACGCTGAAAACCGTTGCGGTTGAGTCTGGCGCTTGGTTAGCCAACTATGATAAGTATCCTATTACTATGCTGTTCCCAGTATTAGGTGTGGCATTACCACTGCTGGTTATCCTAGTGAGCCGCTTAAATCGTTCAGGTTTTGCGTTCTTATTTAGCTCGCTGACAGTGGCTATGGTGATCTTAACTTGTGGTGCAGCAATGTTCCCATTCGTTATGCCATCTTCATTAGATCCTAACGTGAGCTTAACCATGTGGGATGCGACTGCGAGTGAAATGACATTAACTGTAATGACTTGGGCGGCGATTATCTTCGTTCCAATCGTGTTAAGTTACACTGTATGGACTTACTTCAAGATGTTTGGCCGCTTAAACCGCAAACATATTGAAGATAACAAAGCCTCACTCTATTAGAATTAAGGAGCATCTACTATGTGGTATTTCACGTGGATATTAGGGGTTTTGTTAGCCTGTTCTTTTGGTGTGATCAACGCCCTGTGGCTTGAAAACACGGAGAACATGGACCGCTCAAGCGATGACGCTGAGTAATAGCTAACCTCCTATAGCTGAACCCTTTAAAACCCCGCAACTGCGGGGTTTTTTATTTCACCATGACTCCAGCACCGTACTTCGCTGGACTACGCCTAAGCTCGCTACAGCTGGTTTATCAATAACTTAGGCTAATTCATCATATGCCGGTGCTTTCCGAAACTTGACCCGGCTTCCATCCGTTTGGCTCCTAACAGGCTCCTGGAAACGGGTCTTTCCAAGGAGTCAGCTATGGCCAAGATCAAGCTCACCAAGTCCGCAATCGATGCGGCAAAACCCCAAGCACAGCCCGTCGAACTGCGTGACACCCTCGTTCCCGGCTTCCTGTGCAAGATTACACCTGCCGGTCGCAAAGTCTTCATGCTCCAGTATCGGACGAACGCCGGCGAGCGGCGCAAGCCTGCATTGGGTTTGTACGGAGAATTGACCGTTGAGCAAGCCCGCTCATTGGCACAGAGTTGGTTGGCTGAGGTACGCCGGGGTGGCGATCCCGGAGCTGCCAAGGCCGAAGCGCGCAAAGCGCCGACGGTCAAGGAACTGTGTGTGAAGTTCATGGAGGACTACTCCAGGCACCGCAACAAACCCAGCACTCAGAGAGGCTACCAAGGCAATATTGACCGCAACATCATTCCAATCCTGGGTCGTATGAAGGTACAGGATGTGAAGCGCGCTGACGTGGCGGCGATGATGAAGAAGCTTGACTATAAGCCAGGCGAGGCTAATAAAGCTCTGTCCGTCCTGCGTAAGATGTTCAACCTTGCTGAGATTTGGGGCTACCGCACGGATGGCTCTAACCCGTGCCGACACATTCCGCTGTACACCGGCGGCAAGACAACCCGCCTCATTACTGACGAAGAGATGGTCAAGCTATTCAAGCACCTTGACCAAATCGAGGCCGAGGGCTTGGTGCCCTATGTCGTCCCGTTGGCGATCCGTCTGCAATTCGAGTTTGCTGCCCGGCGCTCCGAAATCGTGCTACTCGAATGGGAATGGATTGACCTGGAGAACCGCCGGGTGGTCTGGCCCGACAGCAAGACCGGTGGTATGTCCAAACCCATGAGCGAGGAAGCCTATCGGCTGCTTTCCACTGCGCCTCGGCAGCCCGGTGCACGTTATGTCCTGCCGTCGCCGCGCAACCCGCTTACCCACTTGACCTATGGGGAGTACTACGGCGGTTGGACCCGGACGCTCAAAGCGGCTGGCGTACCTCACGTTGGCACCCACGGCATCCGCCACCGCTCGGCTACCGACATCGCTAACTCGGGTATCCCGGTCAAGGTCGGCATGGTGCTGACCGCGCATAAGACGGTGACCATGTTCATGCGCTATATCCACACCGAGGACGATCCGGTGCGTCAAGCAGCTGAACTGGTGGCGAACCGGCGCAAGACGATTACAGGAGCGTCGCGCGTGAAGGAAACCGCAGTATGAGCAGGCTCAATATCGCGGCGTTTCGGTTTGCCGATCCAATAGTCGCAACGCTGTTACGGCTATTGGGCATGGACGGTCTCTAGGGGCGAGTGGCAACCTGCCACTTGCAAGGGCTAGACAATCATGCCCGTTACGGGTATAGTTTTGATGGTGAGCGAGTATGAACGTCTTGAAGCGAAAAGACTTTGCGCGATGGCAGACAGGCGAGAAACTGTCCGATGCGGCTCTTTGCAAGGCGGTCCAAGAAATGGAAAGTGGACTGATTGATGCCGACTTGGGCGGCCACCTCTACAAAAAACGAGTCGCCCGCCCAGGTGCAGGTAAGAGCGGTGGCTACCGCACATTATTGTCGGCCCGTGTTGGCCACCGTTATGTATTTCTGCATGGGTTCCCGAAAAGCGACAAGGCGAACATCACGCGAGACGAGAAAAAAGCGCTGCAATATGCTGGCAAGGTATTTCTGGAGCTATCAGCCAAAGAGTTGGTAAAGGCATTGCAGGCGGGTGTTTTACTGGAGGTGTGTTGTGACGAGCAAAATCATTGAATCCCTGCGCGGTGACCTGGACGCATTGCACAACGCTGGCGCAATCAGCAAGGTGACGATGCGCGAGTTTGACGAGATCTGTCCGCCGCCAGTACGCGAGTTCAGTGCTGACGACATTAAACGTCTGCGTGAGGGACTGCACTTCAGTCAGCCAGTGTTCGCTCATCATCTGCACACCACCGCCTCGACGGTGCGCAAGTGGGAACAAGGCGAAACGCGTCCAGCCGGTCCTGCGCTCAAGCTGCTTAATGTCATCGCCGACAAAGGCTTGCAGGCCATTATCTGATGAGTGTGCGACGGAGATGTAGATAGTGGCGTCACAAATTGCCCCATTCAGTTCTCAGCACCTGGAAGCTGCCTGCCGCGTTCTTGCCGATACGGCACAAGGTCTGACCGGCACGCAAATCGGGCGTTTGTTGCAAGAAACCCAGGTAGCCGACCCCTCACCAGATATGACCAAGTGGAAACGGCTGTTCAATGCGTTGGCAGGCGCTCAGAACCAGCATCAGGTTGGCAACCATCTCATCATGTTCATCAATCGCGCGATGAATCCGGTGAGTTACGCAAGCGATCCCGGAACATTTGCTTGGCGCCGTGATGAACTCAATGTTGTTTTGGCGTTCTCGGGTTTCTACGTGCGTGAAGATGGCAAAGTCGGATATGCCGATAAGGCCAATACGCTGGACGAAGCCCGTGCACGAGCCGGGCGACTCAAGGCGGCGCTGGAAAGTCGCGCTGTACATGTAGAAGTCCTGAACTACTGTCGCGTAGAACTCATGGACGAGAACTATTTTCACGCGGTATTTGAAGCGACCAAGGGCGTTGCCGAGCGGATTCGCCAGCTCTCGGGGCTGAGTGGCGATGGTGCTGACCTTGTGAATAAGGCATTTGGCGGTCAGCAACCTGTACTTGTCTTGAAGGCGCTGAGTACGGAGTCTGAAAAAAGCGAGCAGAAAGGCTTTGTGAACCTGCTGATCGGTCTGTTTGGAGCGGTACGCAATCCGCTTGCCCATGCCGCGAAAACGAATTGGCCTATGTCCGAACAGGACGCCTTGGACATCCTGACGCTGGTATCGCTGATTCATCGTAAGTTGGATGGCGCCACGAGACTAACTGCCGTATCGGCGTAACCGGGGAGAGAAAATGGACGAGGCGATTGTAGTTTTCTCCCGGAAAGGAATTTTCCAAACCACAATCTTGGCACGTGATGTACGAAGCCGTGAACATGCACGCAAGCTTTGGCCATTAGTCTCTCCCGACGGATCGCGACAGATGGTGACGTGGGTCAGCCCCTCTTTTGAAAATGGGAAATTGCGTCGGCGATCCCATTTTCGGGTACTCCCTGCCCAACACACCTTTAACCCTAAAGCGCACTTCGATGATGAAGAGGCCAGCCGGGGGCGTGTTGTGCAAGAAAGCCCAGAACACCGGCGGGCGAAAGAACTTGTCGCGGACGAACTCTCAAGGCGTTTGCGTGCTGGACTTGCTATGCCCTGGGCGTTCAAGGATGTGGACTCATCGGATTATTCGCTGGAGGGGAACTTGCTGCTTGGCGCCGACCGAGTGGCAACGGAGCATCCCCTGGAGACGCCTTTCGGCAGCAAGTTCAGGCTCGATGTGGCTGTGCTTGGGCCGCCGGTCCAGGCTGAGCCGATGGTGCTTGGCGGTGTTGAAATCGAACTTGGCCACGCCTTTGACGGTCGCAAGGCGCTGATCGGAAAGTCTCTCGGTTTCCCACTCATCTCCATCGATATCACCGAAATGACCCTGCCCGAACTTACGCCGGAGTGGGCACAGCGGGTATTGACTGCGACCACACGCAGCCATGAGCAAGGGCGCCGGCAGACCTACATCTATCTCCATGACTTGCTATACCCACTCTATGCGCAATTGCCGGCGTTTCTCGACGACGAGCAGCGCCATCAGTTCCTGGTGTTTGCCGACGATAAAACGCTGAACAAACTGGTGAACTGGATGAATCTGCTGGCTGAAAAGCTGGAGTATTCGAAGGGAACTGTTGCTGTGGCGATAGTCAATGGTAAGAACGACCAGGCTCGCAAGATGCTGGAGCGTGCCGGGCAGGTTGTTGGGCCTGACTGGAGGGACTTCAATGATCAGAAATGTCTTCGCCTGACGCTTCCTCGCCCCAAGGGGCCAGCAGATCTTCAGGCGCACCGCTTCCACATGACCATGGCGCGTATCCTGCTATCGCATACCGATGCACTTGTTGGCTACAAGTATTGCAACGGTGTGGACAACAATCATCCCGAAGACGATATATGGGTTGCGAAGCGCTGGATTGCCAATGAAAAAATCTTTTCCGAGCATCGTGTATTACCGAAACGATTGGCCGAGCCGGTCAATAGATTGATCGCCGTAGTTTCGGATCTCAGACGTAATCACACAGCAGCCCGCCACGAGATGTGAAACCCCTTATAAGCACTCCGGCGTAGCCAAGCCAGGCTTTACTACGTGACTGACGCTGCATGTTGCTTGGCACCATGCGATCTTGGCATACAGAACGCTATTTAAAGTGGGTGTCCGGATTACTTGGTTGATAAGGGCGCCTCTCAAGTTCTTCCAAGGCTTAATTCAGCATTCCAATTTTTCGCGCACGAAAGCTACACGCTTGTCGATACTGACACGGGGCAATTCGATAAGGGTATAACCCAGCTCGGTATAAGTGGCGACCATCGTTTCCCAGGTGGCCATCGCCTCAGAAAAGCTCTGTTTGCGTTCGGCGTCGCCAGCGAAGATAGCTTCCCACGGAGGTGCCACGAACACCGTCGACGCATAACGAAACTGCTCGGCGGCGCGCCGTACATGGCCCGGTACGGAGAGGCCAGCGACTCGCCTATAGCCGATCACATCGGGTACTCCCCTATCGAACAGCACAGGTCCGGCGAACTCAGCCGCTTCATGCCAAGAGCGCAGCTCCCAGCTGAGCATCAACTCTGCGAAGGCCTCTCTATTTCTCCAAGGCAGCGCGTCGCCTTCGATGGCCACTTGATTCTGAATGATGGCTCTCCCGGCCTCAGGCATATGCATGATTCCCACAGAAACAAGTGCTTCAAGCAAGGTGCTTTTTCCCGATCCGGGGCCGCCGGTGATGACGAAGCGTTTTTCAGGCGTTGTTGTCGTGCTCTTTCTCTGAATCACGGGTATGTTTAAGCTCCTTTCTGTAAGAGTCATTCATCAAACGATTAATCTGGATGCTCATTAAAGTTTACTCACACCTAAGCTTTTCATCCCGGCGTGCCGCCGTCGGGCTCGCGGGCTACGCCCCGCGCTTCGTACCGAATCGCGGCCATCCGGCTTTGATCCCTGACACCTCCGGCCCATATGCATATTCCGGCCGATCATGAACACCAATTCCGATTCAACGTGAACACCATTTCCGGACCAATGTGAACGCTCATTCCGGTTCAACCTGAACACTTCGCCCCTCCTTTCCGGAAACAGTGTTCAACATCCCGGAATCACTGTTCACATTCACCGGAATCATCCTTAACGCATTGATTTAAAAACCTTTGATACGCTCTCCCTTTTGCCAGGGAAGAGCCTATGTCTGCCAAGAGGATTGCAATGCGTAAAATTCGTGAAGTACTGCGACTGCGGCTGGAAGCTGACCTCTCTGTTCGCCAAATCAGTATCTGTACCAAGGTCAGTGTCGGCTCCATCCAGAAACTCCTCAAAAGTGCCCAGGCGCTCGGCCTTACCTGGCCCTTACCTACCGAGCTTGATGATGGCCGACTGGCTGCCCTGTTCTATCCGCAGGCCGATACCACCATCTCGGCCCGCCATGTTGTGCCGGATTGGCCCTCTGTCCATCAGGAGCTCAAGCGCAAGGGGGTCTCCAAACAGCTGCTCTGGGAGGAGTACACCCAGCGCTATCCCAATAGCTGTTACAGCTACTCCCAGTTCTGTGACCGTTACAAGTCCTGGTGTCAGTTGCAAAAGCGCTCCATGCGCCAGATCCACAAGGCGGGGGAAAAGCTCTTTATCGACTACTGCGGGCCCACGGTGCCCATCGTGTCGCCGACCACGGGTGAGGTCCGTCAGGCACAAGTCTTTGTCGCCGTGCTCGGTGCGTCCAACTACACCTTTGCCGAGGCCACCTGGTCACAGTCACTGCCGGACTGGCTGCAAAGCCATGTCCGTGCCTTTGAGTTTTTCGGCGGGACACCGGCACTGCTGATCCCCGACAACCTCAAGAGCGGTGTCAGCAAGGCTTGCCGATACGATCCCGAGCTCAACCCCAGCTACCAGCAGTTGGCCGAGCACTATCAGGTGGCGGTGATGCCAGCTCGTCCTTACAAGCCCAAGGACAAGGCCAAGGCGGAGGTGGGTGTGCAGATCGTCGAGCGCTGGATCCTGGCCCGTCTACGCCATCAGACCTTCTTCTCGCTTGCCGAACTCAACCAGTGCATCCGTGCCTTGCTGAACGAACTCAACGAGCGTCCGTTCAAGCAACTGCCCGGTAACCGACGTGACGCATTTGAGCAGTTGGACCGCCCGGCACTGGGACCACTGCCGGTGCATCCCTATCGCTATGTCGCCATCAAAACGGTCAAGGTCAACATCGACTATCACGTCAGTTATGAGCAGCACCATTACTCGGTGCCACACCAGTATGTGGGTCAGCAACTGGAGCTCCATGCGGGCGATACCCTGCTTCAGGTCTATCACCAGCAACAGCTGGTCGCGAGCCATCCACGTAAAACCATCCCGGGGATGAGCACGCTCCCTGAGCACATGCCGGAACGTCACAGCAAGCAGCAACGCTGGACCCCAGGGCGTCTTAAACAGTGGGCTGCTGACATCGGACCGAGCACCTTGTGCTGGGTTAGCGAACGGTTGGAAGAGAAAGCCCATGCCGAGCAGGCATACCGACTCTGCCTGGGGCTGCTGAGTCTTAGCCGGGAGTATCCGCCATCACGGGTTGAAGCCTGTTGCCAGTTGGCCAACCGGGAAGGTCTGGTGCGACTCAAACAGCTCAAGTCGGTGCTGACCAGTGGCCGCGACCAACTGCCCGCAAGCCCGCTGAGCTACCCAGAGTTACCGCAAGAGCACGAGAACATCCGTGGCCCCCAGAGCTTCCACTAAAGAGGATACGTCCCATGACCCAACAAACGCTGACCCGCTTGAGACACCTGAAACTGACCGGCATGGCGGATGCCGTGCAACAACAACTGGAACAGGCAAGTACCTACGAAGGGCTGCCCTTCATCGAGCGGCTAAGCCTGCTGGTCGAACACGAACAACTGAGCCGGGAGCAGCGTAAACAAGCTCGGCTGGTCAAGCAGGCGAGGCTCAAACTCCAGGCCACGGTGCAAGAGGTGGACTACCAGTCTGCACGCAACCTGGAGCGGTCACAGGTGGCAAACCTGGCCCAAGGAGAGTGGCTGCGCCGGGGCCAGAACCTGCTCATTACCGGCCCCTGTGGCTGCGGAAAAACCTACCTAGCCTGTGCGCTGGGCTACCAAGCCTGTCAGCAGGGGCACAGCACTCGTTACTACCGGCTGCCGCGTCTGCTACTTGAGCTGAGCCAGGCCAAGGTAGATGGCAGTTACGCCAGACTGCTGGGTCAACTGGCAAGGATAGAGCTGCTGATCCTGGATGACTGGGGACTGGAAGCGGTGAATGCCGAGCAGCGCAACGCCCTGCTGGAGATCATGGATGATCGGTACGGGAAATACTCGACGGTCGTGGTCAGTCAGCTGCCAACGGAAGAGTGGTACGCGAGCTTGGGGGACAACACTCTGGCAGATGCGATCCTGGACCGGCTGATGCACAACGCTCACCGGCTGTCACTGAAGGGAGAATCGATGAGAAAGAGGAGAAGTGAGTTGACCCAATCTGAACACTCGAGTTAGAAACGGGGTGACGTGAGCGCGTTAAGGATCAGGGTGTTCACGTTGGCCGGAATGGCTGTTCAACTTCGCCGGAATACGCACCATAAGGGCCTGCGCGCTCCGCTTGCCAAGGGCGAGTGTATGTAGTGGGTAGGGTATGGGCGGTCTTACTGTTCCCTTCACCGTACCACGGCGTTCTCGCCGTCAAGGGCTGCGCGTGCTCGCACGCTTGCGGCCATGGCCGTTCATGACCCTGTGACAGCTTGCGCTGCGCCGTGCTGACGCCGGTTCCGGGCAATTCCGCCCGAGCAACCGGAGCACGATCATGACACAACTGTCCTTTTCCTCGTTCGATTCCTCTCTGCTGGTCCGTGACGCACAAGGGCGCTACCTGCCGGCGTCGGTAGATCAGATTCTTGACGCCGCGCGTCAGGTCATCGACCAGAAAATACAGCGTGGTATGTCCTTCACCTCACCAACACTTGTCAAAGAGTACCTGTGTGCCAAGCTGGCTGGTTTCGAGCACGAAGTCTTCGCAGTACTGTTCCTAGACTCGCAGCATCGCTTGATCGAATACACCGAGATGTTCAGGGGCACCATCGACAGTGCTTCGGTGTATCCACGCGAGGTGGTCAAGGAGGCCCTGAGGCTCAATGCGGCGGCGGTGATATTCTCGCATAATCACCCCAGCGGAAATTCCGAGCCGAGCCGTGCCGATGAAGCCATCACCAATCGGCTCAAGGAGGCTCTGGCTCTGGTGGATGTACGCTCGCTGGATCATGTCATTGTCGCCGGTAGCGATACTATGTCCTTTGCCGAACGTGGCCTGATCTGACCCAGGGGGCTTCGGCCCCCTTTTTTTGCTTCGCCGGACTTTGCTACTTGGCTCCACTGCGTTCACGCTGCCGGAATCGTTTGATATATGCATCATCGACCAAGTCGTCGGGGTCAAGATCCAATGCGCAGTTGCCTAGTGAGGCCAGTGCCCGGTCGGAAAGCTTGAAGCCGTTTGGTAAGCGGCCGTAATTATCGGCGCAGTTCTCCTCAATAGCGGCGAACAGCGCTTTGAAAAAATCTGCCTTGGATGCACGGACTGCCGCAGTTGCGGCAGCGGTCAAGGGATCCGTTGCAGTCGTGTTGGCGGTCTTCGCATCTAATGCTAATACCTGCAAAAATTCGCTCAGTGAAGGCCAGTACTTGAGGTCAAATTGTCCTCTCAAAGCATCCAGGTGATCTTGTACATAGGACGTGAATAGATAATTGTGCTGGGAGGCCGCCTCAAGCACGTCGCAGACGTGATAGTGAGTATCACTACTAAAGCCAGATGTATTATGCAGGTCAGAACGTCGCTCCAGCAGCATTGCTAACTCTGTCGCCTTCTTTGCAATTTGGTGATTGGTCTTGGTGAGATCGTCTCGCGCAGTTCGCGCTCTCTGTATTTTCTCCGGGCTCCAGAAAGCGGCTGCACTCAGAACCAAACCAAGGAGAAGCGAGAGTGCTGGTGGGTGCAGGTGAAGCTTTTCATGCAGTTCTTCATAGACGTGCTTCATCTCAATCCCGCGATCTAGCAGCCGATCCGCGACGGCGCTTTCGCTTGGCAGGATATGGTGTTCACTGTTGTAACGAATTTCCTTTCGGAGAAAGTCTTCGCAGATCTGCTGTGGATTCATTGTTCCTGTTGAACTCATGGTCGATCCTCAATGTTGTAGTGCTCCACAGCATATTGAGTCAAAGCGAATTCGTCGGTATCTCAGCAAACACTATTTAATAGACGTTGAGGTACCTCCATACCACTCACCAACTACACTATGATCGCCCTCATCGGTTCGAGTGGGCGACTAAGGGGAAATTGGCATCTGTTCCTGCTCGCGCTCCGAAGTGGTCTGCAGTGGTAACAGATCCATGACATCACAAAACAACGCTCGATTCTTCCAGTCGTTTCTGTCGCCAATCACATAGAGGCGTCGTTTGGCGCGCGTTGCCGCTACATTCAAAAGATTCGGCTCCGAAACTGCCCAATTGCGGGCTCCCGAGCCAGCCGTATTCCCGCCCAGCACCAAAATGACAATAGGTGCTTCCTTGCCCTGCATGGTATGGATAGTGCCGGATATCATCTTGTCAGAGAGCATGCTTTTAAGATTTTCTTGGACGGCTTTGTACGGGGTGATGACCGCAATGTCTTCAGCCTTCACGCCATCCCTATGCAACAGCGTAAGCAGATCCTGAAGGGCCTTGCCTTCGGCTGGTACCCAGTTGTCTTGTGACGCCCCGCTGGCTTGAATCCATCCTGTCAGGAAGCTGGCAGGTGTTTCCTTGTCGGGGCGCGGTGTGAGGGTTCCATACACCATCGCTCCGTCATAGGCGATGCGATTAGCGAGCGCATACATGGGTTTGTCGCAGCGTCGGTGAACAACCAACGGTAATCCTACCCAAGTCTTGCCATCGGTCGGTCCAGCCATGCGCCCCCAGCGGGTAGCTTCATCAGCCAGTGTCTGTGCGGATTGTCGATTGGGGAGCCAGTGTGTATCGACTTGGTAGCGTGTACGCATATGTTCGAGCACGGCATCGGAGACGGTGACGATCGGCTTGAGTTGAAGCGGATCGCCCACCAGCAATGCACGCCGGGACCGCCATAACGCGCCGACAGCTGCTTGGGGTGATGCCTGGCCAGCCTCGTCCACCAACAGCCAGCCAATATCGCCGCCCCCCAACGAGCCGAATGAGCGCGCAAACGACGCGAAGGTGCTACTCAATACCGGCACGACCATGAACAGCGACGCCCAGGCAGAGCGAATAGCGTCACGCGAGATGCCGTGGTAGCGGGTGCCAGTCAACATTCCGTTGATGAGAAACAGATTTGAGCGCATACGGGATGCTTCCAATTCAAAGAACACCCGATGAAGCTTGAGTGCCTGAATGAAGACGCGGGCCCGCGCTTGGCGCCAGCCTTCAAAGCGCCAAGGCTCGGCCAGCTCGATGGCATCGCCGCGACCAATAGCGCCGTCTTCCAGCCATGCGAGCAGGTGATCGGCTTGGCCTTCCCTTGCCACGTCGATGGCATCTTGCATGTGTGCTTGGCATTGGCTGCGCAAGCGTTGAAGCGCACGTCGCGTATCGGCGGTGTGCTTTTCTAAGCTCTCCCGCGAAGCACCCAGTTGCTTGGTGAGGCGTGCTATCCGGCTAAACTCGGATTTGGCCAAGTCGTGGTGGCTTTCGAGCCGTTTCCGCTTAGCATCCCAGTCTCGCTGCGCGCCCCAAAAACTGAAAACTTTCGCCCAAAATCCCGGCTTTCGTGCTTGATGCACCTCAAGTTCATACAAGCACTGTTTCAGCGCCATGCTGGCAGGACGGTTCTCTTCGGCATCCAGGCGAGAGAGTTGATTGACCGCATCAGCCAGTTTACTTTCAAGAGTGCGTAGCGCTTCAGATTGCTCCGCGACCTGCTTTCTTGTCTTGCAGAGGGCTTGGATCAGCTCGCGGATGCGATTGGCAGCAGCACACGTTCTGCGCACCTCTGTCTTGGCAGCCTCATAATCGGCGATGGCTTCCTGCCACAAGGCTTGGCGTTGTTCCGGGGAGCGAGTCTTGTTGACCTCAGCGCATGCACTGAGCCATCCGAGAAAGCCTTTCGGTCCTTCTTCCTTGTCCGCCGGTGCCTCGTCGCTCTCCTCGCTTGCACCAAACTTTTCCTCTACCGTGGAAGGCGTAGAAAACAAGGTATTTACAGCATCGCCAAATTCATCATCTAATTCGGCCTCATCTTCGGCGTCAGGGTCCGCCTTGTCGTCGCTGCCGAACGGGCGCTGACCATAGAAGTAGCGCTCCACGAACTTGGTTCGCCGCGTTTTGCTACCCAGCGCACCGGAAATCAATCCCCACGCAGGTTTTCCACTCACCAGTTCGCCCAGCTCGGCGAAATACTCCGCCTCGGGCAGCCAGCTCTCGTCGATCTTGTCGCGCTGGGGTAATTCGAGCGTGACGTTTTCCACCGCGCCGTTATTGGACGAAGCCACAACGATCTCGAAGCCATACAGAGCTGGATCGAGTTTGAAGCACGACTGTTCCTTACCGCCATCATTGGCTGCTTCGCGTCCGTTTCGGACAAACCCATCGGAGGCGCGGGGTAGCTTGGCGAGCACATCGGCCCGGCTGGTAACAATGGTGGCAATCAAATCACGCAGCAGCGTCGTCTTGCCTGTGCCTGGGGGGCCATTGATGCCCAACAGTCCTTGTCCGTTGCCAAGCGTGGCGAGGATCGTATTGACAGCCAACTGCTGGGAATGCACCAGCCCCAGATGCTGTTCCGAGGGCCAGCAGCTCGTGGGATAGGCGTCTGGCATCAATCGATCGATTAGTGGTAGCGATTCGCGATCATTGTCTATTTGCAATCGTAGTCGTGCATCGTGTCGATATAAGTATTGATCTAACGGATTGCTTTTTCCTCCCTTGATGATGCTGTCGGCGACGTTGGCGAGATCATCGAGCAGAAAGCTATTGAGTGGATCGTCTTCCGACTCTGGCTTGTTGGGATTGACAGGCTGGGAGCGAAAGCGAAATACGTGGCCGTCCATGTCACCAAAGAAACCCGCTACGCCGATGTATTGGAGAATCCAGTGTGTCAGTTCACGCAGCGCTCCGCTGGATACCTGACCCTCGAACAGCACTTTCACATGATCGCCGATGGCTGTTTGGTCCTCCTCAAACCCTCTGGTCCAATCCTTTCCCGTCAACACCCGCCCCAGAAACCATGCTTCGCTGGAGAGCACGAAACTGTCATCGACGAACTGACCAGTCATAGTGAATTTCGCTGCGAATAGGGCCGACTCTCGATACTGTGGCTCACGATAGCCCTGATCAGCGCCATAGACTTCCTTGAGGTGTTCAGTGATACGCCGACTGTCATAGATATGGGCAAAGAGTGTGTGGCTCCAGACGCGCCGCTTGGGCAATTTTTGCTTTGCAACAATACTTGCCGTTGACCAAGGAGGGATAGGATTCCCTATGGGCGTGTTGTGAATGAACGCACCGTAGGAACTGCTGCGTTTCTTCAACTTAGGGGCAGACTGCGGTTGCAGCAACTCAACGGCATGCCAATACCGGACAATGCTTTCCTCTACTTTCAAAACTCTTTCCTATTCCTACAGTTGGTGAGGCCCATTGCAGTGGAGCTTACGCCTCCATCGCGCGGCAGTAATCGGCTAGTCAGTAAGATAGCTTTCATCCATCTCGGGATGAGATTCAAACTTTTCCGTTCCGATGTAGATCAAGCCCACTTCCTTCGGAAGAGCATCCAATCTTTCGATTGCATTGTTGATCCGAGAGCATTGCTCGTTATTGATGTAAAACCGATGTTCGTCCAGCCAGTTTCGAGAATCGTGATAGTTGTCGAGTGTCGCCGCTTCTAACCGAGCTATATGCTGTTCTATCTTCGCACGGCTAACCAGCGGTCGGAGCCGAGGAATAATGTCGACGGTGCGATCATCAGATACGACAATGGCAAGCCTTCTGGGACAGCTCGCTGTTACGTAGCGAACGCCGGAATTGTATCGAGAGCCCCTTGAAGGCGTACATTGATCGGTCGCCTCGCCATCGAGAATGATCCCGATGGCATGGCAAAAGCCAGAGGGGTCGAGCAGTATGGTACCGTCGATTCCACTGACACTCTGCATCAACGATTCAGAAAGCAAGGTTGGATCTATACAGGTACCCTGCTTTCTAAGCCGTCGTGCTTCGCTGGCTGCGTCGGCAGCGACGACAATCATGCTGCCGTAATCTTGTCTAGTCTGGGCCAGCAATAGGCTCCATAGGTGCAATCCATTTTCCCGTGAAGCTTGTGGAAACAGGCGAGTATAGTTTGAGAGGAAGGCAGCCTTGTCGAAAGGTTCCTGCGGAAGCTTGGGCACAGCATAGTGACTGCGCAGCAGTACTTGATTGCCACAACGCAGCTCCCAGTGATAGTGATCGATAAAAGCAACTGTGAACGCATCCTGTGCGCTGAAATCGTGCGGATCCCTCAGCTTACCAAGTCCGTAAATGCGCTGACTGTCTGCAATGATGCCAACACCTGTTGTCGCCATCTGCAAGACCTTCCGCGCCCATCGTGGCTCACGAAAAGGAACCGGCTGAGCAAACTTTGCTAGGAATTCGATCGCATCGTTCTCGGGGTCGACGAGAGTAAGCTGACCAACACCTTTCGCCCCTTCATACATGAGAGATGAGATAAGGTTCATTACATCGAAAAGATCGGCATGAATATACCGCTTCTCGATTGAGAGTCCTGGAGTATGCAGGAAATTCTTCGCAGCAATGCGTACGATTTCTTCTGCATCTCTCATACTGTTTTGGATAAATCGTCCAGGCTGAGGGCTCTGCAACTCTTCAGTAGCCTCATGAAGAACTGCATACATCGCTGCATGTATCAAACTGCGAAGCCCACTTCCTTGTTGTCCTTTATCAACAGGCTTTGAAGGCAACGGCGGGAACTGCACAAAAGTTGCGTTTGGAATCTGTATGACCGGGGTAATGTAGTAATCATCAATGCGTCTGACTTCGCCACAGAACGAAGCCACGTCGTGCTCGGCATCGAAGACCTTGAGAGCCTGCCCAACAGATATGCGTACCGAATCTCGGCGCATCCATTCAGGCTTGTCCCGCATACTTGCCTCGTCACCATAAAAAAGGTTCTGCATATCGTGGTTGAGGTAAGTCGATTCGACTGAATCGAGCAAGCCATCAAATAGCGACAGGGGCCATTTTCCCGCTTCTGGCTCGACGCAAACCGGATTCCGGTTTTCGCTATTAGGTCTTCGTGCTCCAACAAGAAGCACTTCTGCCTCTGCAGGTGCGCCCAACTCCCTAAGGACATTGCGAGCTAGCAACTGAATCCGAATTCTGTAGCTGTCTTGGTATCCCCACATGAAAAGGTTGATGACGCGACCGCCCATTCCTAACTCCACCTACTTGCAGGCCGCATTGTCCTAGCGGCGAATGCTTGTTTTTTGGCGTGCCTCACCAAGTATTCCAGAGGTCAATGCTGGCGTTGATAAATGTGTCCGCGTCAGCGCTTTCCCAACAATTGGGCGCTCCACTGCGGAGCAGGTAGTACTGCTCATTGGCACACACTAATTTAGTCTTGTCCGCTTCATTCTGAATCCAATTTATTGCGTCGACGAAGGCGTCCGCATAACTGGAGCTGAATTTGTCGTTCGGGACGTTATAGAGCAAGCCTTCCAAGAAGTAGGACGGGGCGACTCCAGGTTGCAATGTGCCGTTATCAACGAGCTTGCTTCTAATATTCTTCAGGACGCGAACCATAGGTTTGAGCCATTGGTTGCTGTCCTGATGCTTGGCGGTCAGGTTTTGCGAGTGCTGCTTCGGATAGTTGGCAATGCGTTCTCCTGCTCCATTGAAGAAACAGATGCCCTCGGTGTACTGCGCATCTTGGCTGCTCTTGAAATTCCAATAATGCCGGAACTGCATCGCTGCGATGACATCGGCTTTCCGTCTGCTACCATTCGCCGCTACGGCAATGGCCTTGTCTCCGACCTTGACGTCAGAGCCAAAACGGTCAGTAAGCGCCTTAATTACATCCTTCTTGTACTGGTCATATGCGTAAGTGGCCGGAATACGTGCCTGGTCATATATCGCTTTATCTTCAGGCGAAAGCGATGTCAAATCGGTGTAGTAAACATCATCGAGTCGTATGACCACATCCACATCGCTTTCGGAGTAGATGTTTGTATCGTTTCCATAGGAGCCTTGCAGGAACACCTGATAGTTCTTGCCGTGGTACGCAGCACTCGCAGTCTCCAGTGCATCTTTGATGCTATGGTAGGTTGCAGCTGACTGCTTGATAGATCCTTGGTGGGACCAGACTTCGAGCTGTGACTCAGGTATTCCCATGCTCTGCCTCCCTCATATCAAAAACTCCTTTAGCTGTGCCTCATGCGCTGCGAACGATTCACTGCCGCGCTGTCGAAGGAGATTCAATTTATCAAGGTCGTGCTCAAGCAAGTCTGTCGCCATTTCTGGGCGCTCAAAGGTATCGCTGATACGAATTGTTGGAATGTCATTGAATAGAATGTTGCGCAACTGATCCATTGATTGAGTGTTAATCTCAAGCGTCTTCTGAAGCAACTGGACGGCAAGCCATTTTTTGGCTATCCGCATCAGTAATCCCGGCTTTGGTTCAGGGTAAGTACCGACGCCGACGTTCACGACCCGAATATCTTTGCGTTCCATTTCTAAGGCGACAGTCGCGTCTGCTACTGCAAAAAGGGTGGGATTGTTTGCGCAATAGCCTCCATCGATCAATTCGATCTTGTCGCCGGCTGCAGTGACGACCGTCTTCCTATTGAAAAATGGATAGGCCGAACAAGACGCTTGCACTGCGTCAGCAATGCTGACTCCGAATCCAGGACTGAAGGTTCCCTTGCGGCCATGTGCCTGCGCAACGCTACCCTTGAAGATCATGGGACGCTCGGTCATCCAACGGGTAGCGACGATACCGATACCCGTCTTGACATCTTCAAAAGTCTTGTCTGTAAATACTTCCTTCGCCAAATCTTGAAGTGCTGCTGTTCTTTCTGAAGCTGATCGGCTGGACATAACCCGCGGCACATGCGCGGTGTAGAGGGCGTGTATCTGGTCTACTTCATATCCTAGAGCGATGAGTGCAGCAATGATCGCCCCAGTGCTCGTGCCGAACACAAGGTCGAACCGCTTGTATAGTGGGCATCCAAGCATGGCCTCAATTTCCTTGAGAACGCCCAGTGTATAAAAGCCCTTTGCGCCACCGCCATCAAGAGCAAGGACACGGCATACGTTGTCGCTAGCGTATTCCTTGGAGAGCGATGAGGAGGAGGTGGCGTCGCTCATTCCTTTTTACCCTCAACGATCGCATCCAATTCACGCTGGACTTGATCCAGCAACTGGCTAGTTTTGTGCTGGTCGTTCTCTGTATAAGCCAGCGTTAGTAACGTAAGCGGATGCACCTCCATCACCTCGCACAGCTCGGCCAGCTTGCTGAGGGTCGGGCTTTTCAGGTCGCGCTCCAAGGTACTCATGTAGGTGCGGCTCGACACGTCGGAAAACGCTTCTTGGCTCAAGCCACGCGCTTTCCTGACTGCTTTCAACGCCCTCGCCAATGAGTATTCTGCTGCCACCTATGGTTTCCTCTTAAAAACCAAGATGACAACCTATTGCGTCCTATAGGGCTACAATCTATAGTGTTCATTTGGTGATAATCCCCCGTTTCGTGCTTTTACAGAAATCCGCTTTTGCGGATCTCGCCAAATTCGAGGAGTCGTATTTGTGCCTTTCCAGACTTACTCCAATGCGCCTTCACGCTTCTACGCTTCGGCTGATTCGTGGGGTTGCGCTTTTGAGTTTTCACGTACAAATGGTGACGCGGTTTGGTGGTTCTGTTCTTTTGGGGAAGGCGTGCGACCATGACTCTGCTCATCACTGACGCGGAGCGTGCACAATTGATCACCAACGGCGACTCCCTGGACCCAATACCAGTGGTGCGCCTGTTCACCCCGGATGCGCACGCTACCTGGCTGTTGGCCTCGCTCGATCCTGCTGACGGGGACACAGCCCACGGCCTGATCGACCTGGGGATCGGGATGCCTGAGTTGGGAGCGGTGAAGCTGTCTGATCTGGCGTCCATGGTTGGGCCGCACCGGCAGCCCGTGATGCGCGATCGCTACTTCCAGCCGGTGCGCCGGCTGTCGGAATACCTGCGGCTAGCTGAGGAGAACGGCTCGATCATCGACTGAACAATCAGAGACAACGCCAGCGCATTGTGTCTTTTTGGGTCTGGCCTCAGACCGGTTGGGTCTCAATGGCCGACCTTGCATCGAAATGGTGCGCACCTGATCGAAACGGTCATGATGTCTGGCGCGGCTTTTGGCAGGCTGGCCGATGCGGCACGCCATTTTGGGGCTAGCCGTCGTCGCATTTGGAGGAAGTCTGCAACGCCTTGGAGACAGTCGTCCCTGATACTATTAGTTTATCGCTTTATCTATGACGTTTCGATGATCGCTCCATAGCACGAGTATCCGCCGTGGCGACGTACCTCAAGCCGAGGGAGGTTGCGCCATGGCTGATCGCAGCTCTGAGTATTGGTATCCAGCGGCGGCCTATCTCTATGCTCTGCACTTAGATGGCCCCGCGCTGGCGTGGGAATACCTGCGCCGTCATCCTGACTATCGCCAAGACTGGCTACGCTGTCGGCGCCGATCGGACGCGGCGCTGCGCTGGGGCTTACGCCTGCTGGAAAACCCGGCGCTGGATGCGCGCGACGCGCATCCAGCCTGGTTTCCCGATCACGATGCAGTGCTCCAACTCTATCCAGATGTCGACCCGCCGCTCGATACGGAAGTCTTCACGCTTTGGCGCCTTCCGGGCCACAAGCACCTGATTCATGATGGGAGGCGATTGATACTGGTGGCCCGCTGGCCGGGTGCCTGTCTGCGCTTCGCTTTGGCGCCCGACCTGGCCGATGGCATGGCTTACGCCTATGCCATTCGAGCATCCGGCATGTCCCGCGCACGCTGCCAGGCGTTGTCGGCCTCGCTGAGTAAGCTGGCAACCGTCACCGGCATCCCTCCTGTCGCGCTGACGGGGCCTCGGCCATCTCTGGCGCCTCTGTTGGAACTACACACCTTGCAGGCACTCGACGCGACCTTGGCGGGCGCGTCATTGCGTGAAGTAGCCGAAGGGCTGTTCGGGGTCGATGCCGTCGCCGATGACTGGCATGCCGACAGCGCCTTGCGCGCCCGCGTGCGCCGGTTGGTTCGCCGGGGTAATGCGCTGATGCGCGGCGGCTATCGCCGCTTGGTGCAACTTCCTCCCGTTGAGCAGGGACGCGCTGCGGTTACCGCAAAACGTCCCTGAACAAGAGCCCCATGTTTCTTGAGACTGCCTCCATCCGGCCGCGCTGTGTGGCCGGACGTTTTCAACCGATGGAGGTACATCCCATGCGACCCGCTCCTTTACGACCTGCCGCCGTTACTGCCGCTGCGCCCTCGCAGCCACAACGCTACCTAACCAACGACGAAGCCGCCGAATATCTACGCCTGTCGCCGCGTACGCTGGAAAAGCAGCGCGTGATCGGCGGCGGGCCGAAGTTCCGCAAGTTCGGCCGCCGTGTCATGTACGCTGTGGCCGATCTTGATGCGTGGGCCGATGCGCGCAGCTACGAGGCCACCTCCGACCCCGAATACGCCGAACGCCACGCGGGTGACTACCGTGATGGCCGCTGATCGACAGCTCGCCGGTGGCCGTCGCCATGTCCAGTCCATCGCTGCCACTCCGGCAGCGGCCAACGCAGCAGCGAGAGCAGCTCGACCTGTTCCGCGCACTGCCGGCCGAGGATATGGCACCGCGCGACGCCCAGGACTTGATGGCCTATCCGTTCTTCTCGCTGGCAAAGTCGCGGCGCACGGCGCCGATCGACTTTCGCAGCGGCAAGATCACCATTCGTGTCGAGGGCACGCAGGAACACGGCATCGCCACTATCTGGGATGCCGATATATTGATCTGGGCCGCCAGCCAGATTGTCGAAGCCCGCGATGCGGGCATCCAGCCGTCACGTCGAATGCAGGCCACGCCCTACGAGATCCTGCGCTTTATCGGGCGCGGTACGTCGCTGCGCGACTACCAGCGCCTCAAAGCCGCATTCGACCGGCTGCAATCGACCACGGTGGCCACCTCCATCCGCGAGACCACCGGGCGGCGCCTGCACCGGTTTTCCTGGATCAACGAGTGGAAAGAACTGGCCGATGCCAACGGCAAGCCGCTAGGCATCGAGCTGATCTTGCCGGACTGGTTCTATGCGGGCGTACTCGATGCTGCACTGGTATTGACCATCGACCCGACATATTTCCGGCTCACCGGCGGTATAGAGCGCTGGCTGTACCGACTGGTACGCAAGCATGGTGGTCGGCAGGCAAACGGTTGGCAGTTCGATGTTCCTTACCTGTATCGCAAGTCCGGCAGCTTGGCGCAGCCGCGCGATTTTGCACGCGATCTGCGCGCCCTGGTAGCCAAGCAGTCACTGCCTGGTTACGAGCTGTCCATCGAGCGCTGGCCCGGCGAACCAGAGATTCTCGCCTTCCGGCCCGTGCCGCAAACGGCACGGGGATAAGTCTGGGGATGGCAGCAGAACAAGCTGTGAACGGGCTCGTGCTATCGGGCGCGCTAAGACTCGTGCTATCAGGCGCACAGGTATCGTGCTATCAGCCGCGAGAATTTAGTCTAACAAACTGTTTTATAAATACTTTTTTAGCCCTTAACTTTGTATCTAACTTAAAAAATTATCTAACCAATAATAATAAACACTTATTGAAGCGGTGGATAACCGTCAACCAGCAACGGCAAAAGCGTTTTTCAGGCTTTTCAAGGTATTGCTTTCCTGTACGGAGGGCCGCGCCATGATCGTTGCTTTGCTCAACCAGAAAGGCGGCGTAGGCAAGACCACGCTCGCTACCCACATCGCCGGTGAACTCGCGCTGCGCGGTCAGAACGTCATCCTGCTGGATGCCGATCCGCAAGGATCATCACTGGACTGGACACAGCGCCGAAGCCAGCAAGGTTTGCCCAGGCTGTTCAGTGCCGTGGGTCTCGCCCGTGAGACCTTGCATCAAGAGGCGCCAGAACTCGCCAGAAGAGCCGATCACGTCATCATCGATGGCCCGCCCCGGATTGCCGCCTTGGCACGCTCCGCACTGCTGGCGGCCGAGCGGGTACTGATCCCGGTGCAACCGAGCCCCTACGACCTATGGGCTTCTACCGAGATGATGGCGTTGATCCGCGAGGCACACATGTTCCGCCCGCAGCTAACTGCGGCCTTCGTCATCAATCGGCGCGTCAGCACCACGGTAATCGGACGTGAAGCACGACAGGCACTGGCCGGACAGCCGTTGCCCGTACTGCGCGCTGAAGTGCGCCAGCGTATCGTTTTCGCCGACAGCGTGACCGCTGGCCGATTGGCACGCGAAACGTCGCCAAAAAGCATCGCCGCACGTGAAATCACGGCGCTGGTGGATGAACTGCTGCGGTGGCCGTTATGAGCAAGGCGCACAGCAAACGCGTCGGCATCGGTGCGCGTCCTCCCGCCAATCCACAGGCGGAGGCATGGATTCGCCAAGGCGACGCCGACGCACTCAACAAGGGCGATGTCTACACCGCTCGATTGACCCTCGATATCACGCCCGCCATGCGGGCGCGCATCAAGGTCTCAGCCTTCACGCAGGGCGTGACCGTGGCCGAGTTGCTGCGTGCCTTGCTGGAACGCGAGTTCCCGGAGAACCCATCATGAACACACAACCTTCGACGGCACCAGTTGCATCGCGACCGCCGCTCGCCTCGTTCCCCGGCCAGGCCGACAGCGCACCGCTGACGCGCGTCTCGCTGGCCTATCTCGAATCCCGCTTCAAGCTTTACCTGCGCTTCGGTGAACCCGTACGCATCATTCGATTCGATCGCTGGCGGCGCGTGGCGGTGTTCCTGCCAAACGCCATATTCTGCCGCATCCGCTGGCAGGCTAATGACTACGGCACTGTGCGTTGGCAACTCATGGTGATGCAGTCTGGTCTGCCGCGAGATGCCATGCAGCGTATCCCTGGTGTGAAGCCCGGCGCGCGTCTTCTGCTGCACACGCAAGGCGACCACAGGGTGCGCACTATGCTGGAGCGCATCGACGCTATCGAGGCACAAGGTATTGCACCGGCAACGGTGCCGCCCGCGTATTGGCGTACGCTCGCCAATAGGCTTGCTGCGCGTTTGCCGTTGCCTGAGTACACCGCCGAGCGGCATGCCGCCTGGCTGGCCGGGAGGGCGCTGCAATGACCGCTGCTTCTACTGCTGGCCCCGCATCGCGTTCTCGCTCGCGCCTGAGCGTGCACATCTTACTGATAGTTCTTTCCGTCTGCGGCTTGGCTGCATTGGCTTGGGCGTCCTTCGTGCAGCCGTTGCCACGCCTGATCTACAACCCGTCTGACAGCGTGGCAGTAGGCTGGTATCGCCTCGATCCGCTGCACCACCCCTCCGACTCGCTATCACATAGGGCGGAAGTCGGCAGCATCGTCCTGACCACATTGCCGCCAGAAACGGCTGTGCTCGCCGCGCAGCGTGGTTACCTGCCAGACCACATTCCATTGCTGAAACGTGTGGGTGCAGTCGCACCACAACATGTATGCATTTCGGCCGATCAGGTACGCATCGACGGTGTACCGGTGGCCGCTCTGTTGCACACCGATCGGCTTGGCCGGGAGCTGCAAGCCTGGCCGCACTGCCGACAGCTTCAACCTGGCGAACTGTTCCTGTTGAGTGTGACCAACCCGGCGTCGTTTGACAGCCGCTATTTCGGCCCGGTCAGCGTGTCCGCCGTGATCGGTATTGCGAGCCCTGTTTGGCTGGAGAAACGTCAATGATAGCGGCCGATTTACTGCGCTTCATTGTGCCATCGAATCTCCTCCTTGATGGCGCGTCGCCGTGCTATCGCGCGTGTAGTGCGAGCGCATCCGCGCTGCCTTCCAACGTGCAGGCGTCTTGCCTCGAACATGCCCGGCCTGTGGTCGTGGCTGTGTTCGCCGGCGCGCTGGTTGCCAGCAGCACCGCGCCCCCGGTCCGCCGCTGCCCGGAGCGACAGCGAAGGGCAAAGGCGGAAGGCAAGACAAAAGGGGGCGGCACCTGGCCGTCCGTAAAGTCAGTCTGCACGTGTGGGTGGCGCGGCACATCGCGGCGTTGCCACGGTGCCGTGAGGAGCGCGAAACCCGCACTGATGTTGATTTATCGGCGTGCTTTACGCGACGGAACACGCCACAGCTTTCTAGAGACTCAGCCATGAGTGACTACCACGATGATGATTTTCGTATCCGTCCCAATGCGCCAAAGCACCGGGGACAGGGCTTTGTTTCCAAAGTGCTCAAGCAGACAGGCAAAGCCAGTGGGGGCAAATCCTCGGCACGCCGTCAGACATCGGCGGGTAGCGCTGGCCAGCGGCCCGGCTCACGTTTGGGGCGTGGCCATACCGCCGCACGCTTTACGGGCTCTTCACTGACGCCGTTCTCGCGCCGTGTCACTATCAAAACCCTGCTGGTCAATCAGCGCCGGGCTAGCCCGCAGTCGCTGGGGAAGCACCTGCGCTATATCGAGCGCGACGGAGCGGGGCGTAATGGTGAGCCAGGCCGAGCCTATGGGCCGCAGATCGACGAGGCCGATCTCGACGCTTTCAAGGAACGCTGTCAGGGCGACCGGCACCATTTCCGTTTCATCCTTTCGCCCGAGGATGGAGCTGAGCTAGGTGATCTACGCACTTACACACGTCATCTGATGAGCCGGATGGAAGCTGATCTAGGCACGCAGCTGGATTGGGTGGCAGTGGATCACTGGAATACTGACAACCCACACACGCATCTGGTTGTGCGTGGGCGTGACGACACTGGCAAAGACCTCATCATCGCCGGCGACTACATCGCCCACGGCTTCCGCCATCGCGCCGCCGAACTGGCGACGGAATGGCTGGGGCGGCGCACTGAACTGGAGATCCAGCAGACCTTGCGACGCGAGGTGGAACAGGAGCGGTGGACGAGCCTGGATCGCACGCTGCAACGAGAGGCTGGCGATGACCACCGGGTGCAGATCGAACGCTTTATCGACCCGGCGTTGCAACGTCAGAGACAACTGCTCATTGGTCGCTTGCAACACTTGCAGCGCCTGGGCTTGGCGGACGAGATACAGCCCGGCACCTGGAACATTCACGCCGATGCTGAGAAGACATTGCGTGCCCTGGGTGAACGTGGCGATATCATCCGCACCCTGCAAAGGTCCATGAGCGGCCTTTCACGAGAACTGACCGTCTTTGAACCGGGTGAGAGCGGGCGCAGTGTCATCGGGCGTGTGGCTGGTAAAGGACTCGCCGATGAGCTGCGCGACCGGGGTTATTTGGTGATTGACGGCGTGGATGGCAAGGCCCATTACATTTCACTCAACACCAGTGACGAGTTGACGAACTATCCCACCGGGGCCGTGGTGGAAGTGCGCTGTTCTGCTGAACTACGTTCGGCCGACCGCAACATCGCGGAACTGGCAAGCGACGGCCTGTACCGCACAGACCATCACCTAGTCATCGAACAAGGCCGAACCAAGGCTGGGCGCGACCCACAAGAAATCGTCGCAGCCCATGTTCGTCGCCTGGAAGCGTTACGTCGTGTGGGCATTGTGGAGCGCGTGGCCGAGGGGCTATGGAAGGTGCCGGGCGACCTGCCTGAGCGTGGGCGTCAGTATGATACTCAGCGTCTGGGCGGTGTGGCGGTGGAGCTGAAATCGCACCTGCCCATCGAACGTCAGGCGCGCGTGATCGGCGCTACTTGGCTTGACCAGCAACTAATCGGCGGTGGTCGAGGATTCAGTGACATAGGCTTTGGTGGAGAGGTGAAGGAAGCGTTGCAGGAACGAGCCGACTTCCTCGAAGAACAGGGGCTGGCCCATCGACGCGGGCTGGGTGTGATCCTGGCGCGCAACTTGTTGGCGACGCTGCGCAATCGGGAACTGGCACGAGCCGCGCAGGACATTGTCGCCGATACCGGCCTGGAGCATCGCCCCGTGGCCGATGGGCAGCGCGTGGCGGGGATCTACCGGCGCAACGTCATGCTTGCCAGTGGACGCTACGCCATGCTCGATGACGGTATGGGGTTCAGCCTGGTGCCGTGGAAGCCGGTGATCGAGCAGCGGCTGGGTCAGCAGATCGCCGCGACTGTACGTGGTGGTGGGGTGTCGTGGGAGATTGGGCGGCAGAGAGGGCCAACCATCGCTTAGTAAGCTGTTGTCTCGACTTTCGCATAGACCACCAAGCGCAGATGGCGTTCTGCGTCGATGGTCAACGAAGTGTGCTCAAATTCAACCACCTCACCATCCAGTTTAAAATCGCGCACGCCGTTACAGGGGGCGTGCACATCGTGCGCTCGCCACCACATTTTGAATTCCGGCGACACCCGTTTCAGCTCGTCCACCAATTCATGGATGTCTACTTCCTGGGTGGCTCGGGCGAAATCGAGACGAAAGCTCGACAGCATTTGCTGGGCTTGCTCTTCCCAGGCGTCCACGCGCTCGTGCAGGACGGAATCGGTAAACAGCATCCATAGCAGGTTGCGACGTTCGGGGGCGTGCTTGCCAAAGCCGAACAGTGCATCAGCTGGCGCATTGAAGCCCAGCACGTCCCAGCGCAGGTTGAGCACGAAGGCGGGGTGCGGCAAGTCGAGCATCAAACGTCGCACCAGTGGCGGCAGCACGCACCAGGTTTTGCCTGGTTCGGCTGGTGGGCGTTCGTGGGCCAACAGATACAGGTGGCGGCGCTCTGCTGCATCTAGCTTCAGTACCCTTGCCAAATTGTCCAGGAACGTGGCTGACACGCCTATGTCACGGCCTTGCTCCAGCCATGTATACCAAGTCAGCCCAACACCGGCGAGTGCTGCCACCTCCTCTCTGCGAAGCCCTGGCGTACGCCGACGTCCTCCACTAGGGAGGCCTAAATCAGTGGGCGATAACCGTTCACGACGTGCGCGCAAAAAAGCCCCGAGTTCGTCGCGAGTTCGTTTCAAGGTGCGCATAGTTTATCTCGTTGCTTTTAGTAATAGCATAAGTTGTTAAATTGTACTTGTTTAAAAAGGGTTTGAGAATGATCGCTTTATCGCGATGGAGATGCAATATGAACGATGATTCTCATCTTTTCACAACCTGTACCGCCCCTGCCAGACGTCCCCCATGGCTCGGGTTGTCCGTCCTGTTGCTGGCTGGCTTCGTCACCATCTTTGACCTGTTTGTGGTCAATGTGGCCATCCCCAGCATGCAAGCAAACTTGGGGGCGAGCTTTGCGCAGATTGGCTTTATCGTCGCGGGTTATGAACTGGCCTTCGGTGTATTGCTTATTATGGGCGGACGATTAGGCGATTTGTTTGGTCGCCGCCGGTTATTCATCGTTGGTATGGCGGGATTCACGTTGGCATCGGCGATGTGTGGGTTAGCCCCCAGCGCAGAAATTTTGATCGTTGCGCGCGTGTTGCAGGGCCTAGCTGCTGCATTACTGTTCCCGCAGGTCTATGCTTCCATTCGCGTGAATTTCGACGGCGACGATAGTCGGCGCGCCTTTGGCTTGCTGGGTATGACGCTGGGCCTGGCCGCCATCGCTGGCCAGGTGCTGGGTGGTTGGCTGGTGCATGCCGATCTGTTCGGATTAAGCTGGCGTACGATCTTCCTCATCAACGTACCTATCGGGCTGTTCGCGATCACCGCAGCATCTTGCATTCCCGAGTCCAGAGCCGAGCAAAGCCCGGCACTGGATTGGAGTGGTGTGATACTGGTCAGTAGTGGGCTGGCACTCTTGCTGGTGCCGCTGATTGAGGGGCCTGGGCAAGGCTGGCCTGCCTGGAGCCTGTGGAGCTTAGGCGGCGCCGTAGCGCTGATGGTGACGTTTTATCGGTATCAGGAGCGTCAGCGAATCGCCGGACGTTTTCCGTTAGTGGATATGCAACTGATGAGGCAGCGTCGCTTTGCGCTGGGAGCCTTGTTGGTTCTGCTAGTCTATTCCACATCCAGCTCATTCTTTTTGTCCTTTGCCTTGCTGGTGCAAACCGGTTTGGGGCTTGACCCCTTCGTCGCGGGCAGCATCTTCGCACCATGCAGCGTGGGCTTCGTCTTGGCATCACTAACCGCACCCCGGCTAGTGGCACTATGGGGAGCGCGCGCTATCGTCGCAGGCGCGTTGGTCTACGCGATTTCCATCGGGCTGCTGATTACGCAAGTGCAGATGGCTGGCGCAGAGCTGCTGCCGGTAACGTTGATTCCCGTGTTAATCATAGTCGGAGCTGGTCAGGGTTTAATAATGACGCCACTACTGAACCTGGTACTGGGCTTTGTAAAGGAGAACCAAGCTGGTATGGCGTCTGGTGTGATTTCCACTGTTCAGCAGGTCGGTGCTGCATTGGGTGTAGCCATAGTCGGCATCCTGTTCGGGACGGCGTTGACCGCAAGTAACGGTGCGTTAGCGCAAGCGGACCAATACGCTTCGGCCTTTGTCTCGGGAATGCTCTACAACTTGGGTGCCGCGCTACTTATATGCTTTTTGTTGCTTATTCTGGCAAGGTCGCAAAGGTCGGCTAGCTAGCAAAAGAGGAGTTAATGGAATGTCGGCATCTGCGTTGCCTTCTGGCCGTGGCCGAAGAACTACACTTCGCTCGTGCTGCTGAACGACTGCATATTGAGCAGTCGCCGCTATCGCGTGCCATCAAAGAGCTGGAAGCAGACCTGGGTGAACAGCTGTTCGTCCATACCAGCCGCAGCACGCGACTGACACGGGCCGGTAAATTGTTTTTGGAGCATGTGCCACGCGTTTCTGCGAGAACCCCGGCGTCTTTTGTCCCACGGATCTGGCACGGGTCGAATGTGACAGCGTAGAAGTCGTTGCCCGGAACTGGAGGCGCATCAAGGAATTTGGCAACGAGTGGCGATCATGGCCTGCGAAAGGTCGCCCATGTCCGTGCCGATCTTGGCGAGAGTCCAGTCTGGGATGCGCGCAAGGGGCTTTTATATTTTGTCGATATTTCCGGTGGGAAGATCCTCGTTCTGACCCCGCAAGCACGAGTGGAGGCCATCTATCTATCACGACGCGCACCGGTGCCTTAGCGCAGATCGATAAAGGCAATCTGATCTTCGCCGAGAACGCCAGCGTTGCTATGCTCGACGTCGATAGTGGCGAGGTATATATGCACTCTAACGATGTCCATGACGGAGTGAGTTATCGCTTCAATAATGGCGCTTGCGATCCGCAGGGACGCTTTGTCACTGGCCTTATGGATGAGGGGCCGAGCCGCAAGACCGGAGTACTGTATCGCTACGACAGCGAGCTGAATACTCAGGTGATCCTCCGGGACATGGCGCCGCCCAACGGCCTGGTCTAGTCGGAAGATGGGCGCACACTATTCTTCGTCGATTCCGTGGCACGTTCGATCTTTCGTGCCGATTATTCGGCTGAAGGTTCAATCGGGACCGTGACATTATTCGCCGAAACTCCGGCTAATTTGGGGCGCCCTGATGGTATTGCCTTGGATATAGCGGGAGAGGTGTGGGTCTGCCAGTTCAATGGTGGATGCTTGCTACGTTGCGACAGTATCGGAAATCTGAGTAATCGAATCAACATGCCCGTGCCCCGTCCCACTAGTTGCTGCTTCGGCGGAGAAGAGTTGGACACCTTGTACATCACCACGGCACGTTTTGCCATGACATCCTTGGAACTGGCCGATTATCCAGACGCTGGGGATCTGTACGCCGTACATCCCGAAATCCCTGGTATTCGACGTTATCTTTTCAAGGAGTGACAGTGTGCCTCTGGATCAAGGTCTTGCTAGGTTGGATCGTGTGAAAGTAGAAAAAATGTGTTCAAGAAATGGGTTTGGTTTGTGATTGCTGATTGAGAAAGTGTCAAATTACACGGTGTGGCGCGATCCTATCAGGGGGGCGGTAGCAAATCGACCACCTCCATCGGCCCTACAATCTCGAATTTAGAAGCCAATGTCTACTCAATCCAATAGTAGGTATGTCATCTAGTAGGTATGTCATCGTAAATATTCTATAATATCGAACTTAATTGATATGCCATTTTGGAGGTGGCGCGTGCCAGTTCTCTTATGTCAATGATCAACGAAAATCGGCGCATCCAATCCGTGGAGCGGGCGATGCTACTACTCGAAGCCATTGCAGCAGCGGGCGGCGAAGCACGTTTGGTCGATCTGTCGTGTCAACTCGGTCTAAGTAAGAGCACTCTGCATGGCCTGCTCAATACGCTGGCGGCAATGGGCTACGTGTCACGCCACGGTACCCGCTACGTCTTGGGGCTGCGGCTGCGCGAGTTAGCACAGCCGCTGGCCGATGCCGACGCGGCACTGCGCACGGTCTTCGCCTCCGCACTGCAAGAGCTGGCGAATCGCAGTAACGAGACTTGCTACTTGGCCGTGCCTTGCGGGACTCGCGAATATCTCTATATCGACGCGGTGGAAGGTAAAGGCAGTCTGCGCGTGGCCAGTCCGCGTGGACGCCGCGAAGGACTGACCACCTCGGCCATCGGGAAGATCTTTCTGGCTCATGATTCGAACCTGGCGCGCAGTCTTCGGCGAGCGGGATCACTACCTGCCTCACTAGAGCAAGAACTGCAATCCATCAAAGAAACAGGCTACGCACTGGATTTGGAAGGGGCCGAGCTCGGCCTGAACTGTCTGGCGCTCCCCCTGCGGCGACAGGGACACGTCGTCGCTGCTTTGGGTATCGCTGGTCCCTCTCAGCGGCTACGAGAACCCGTACTGTGCAAGCTAGCTACAACCTTTATGCGCGATATGTTCGACATAATCAAACTTTAGCCTCTGGTTAGTCTCAGCACCTTCCCGCGACGTGGATGCGAAGAAATAATAGAAGACTCTTTTAACTTCCAAGGAGTTTTTGTTATGTCGCTATTCCTAAGCGAAGCCACTATCCAAAGTGTCATAGAACGTGCCCTGGTGATCGCACGCGAACAGGGTTTCGCCATCAACATCGCCGTCGTGAACGATGCTGGTCTGCTACAGGGCTTCCTGAGCATGGATGGCGCGGTTCCCGGTGCTATAGACGTCTCCATCAAGAAAGCTCGTACAGCAGCGCTATTCCGTACCGACAGCCTAGAGCTTGGTGCGGCCGCCCAGCCGGGCGGGGCGATCTACACGCTGGAGGCAACCAATGGCGGCCTGATCAGCTTTGGCGGCGGCGTTGTGCTTCATGACGAGCTCGGCCGCACGATTGGTGCCGTCGGCGTGGCGGGGGCCACGGTCGAAGCAGATCAGATTATTGCCTTGCAAGCGGCGGGAAGGAGCTTATGAAACAGACTCATCGTACCCATCCTGGTGTCTGGGCGCTGGCGGTCACGGCCTTCGCCATTGGCGTGGCCGAGTTCATCGTGGTCGGCATTCTGCCAGCCATCGCTGATGATCTGAATGTCCCATTGGCACGTGCTGGAGGGCTAGTTGGTTTGTATGCGCTGGCGCTTGCGGTCGGTACACCCATAGTCGTCTTGACCTTAGCGCGCCTACCACGCAAGCCACTACTAATGGCTTTGGTAGCGGTGTTCTTGGCAGGTAATCTGATATCGGCACTATCGGCCAGCTATGAGCTGCTGCTGGCCGGACGCATCCTGACTGCGGTGGCACATGGCAGTTTTTTCGCCATCGGCGCCACCGTCGCGGCGCGGTTGGCGCCGAAAGGCCAGGCTAGTCGCGCCATAGCGATGATGTTCGCAGGTCTCACCCTAGCGATGGTGGTTGGCGTGCCGCTAGGCAGCCTGATCGGCAACGCGCTGGGCTGGCGTCTTCCGTTCTTCGCCGTGGCTGGGTTGGCGGGTCTGGCGTTTCTCGCAACCGCACGATGGGTGCCGGCGCTGCCGACGCAAGCGACTGGCCCGGTAGGCACGCAACTGGCGGCACTTGCCAGTGCGCCGATCCTAGCGATGATGGCTATAACTGTACTCGGGTTCGGTGCGAGTTTTGCCACCTTCACCTTCATTAACCCGATCCTGACAGACATCACTGGTTTTTCGACCCATACGGTCAGCTTGCTGCTGGTGGTGTTCGGTGTCGCGACGCTGGTCGGCAATCTTGCAGGCGGGCGTTGGGCGGCCAGTTTGGGTTGGCCGGTGGCGCTAAGGCGTATGCTAGCCGGACTACTTCTGGTGCTGGTGGCATTGGCCGTGGCGTTGCCGTTGAAGTGGGTGATGGTGCCGCTGTTGTTTGTTTGGGGCGTGCTGGCTTTCGGCATGTCGCCGGGATTCCAGGCAGGCATGCTGGAGACGGCTGGACGCTGGACTCCACGCGCGGTGGATTTCGCTTCTGCGTTGAACATCTCAGCTTTCAATCTCGGCATTACTCTGGGTGAAACATTGGGCAGTGGCCTAGTGGCCCAGGAGCAAATGGATATGACGCCGTGGGCCGGCGTGGCACTTGTGCTACTAGCGCAATTGCCTCTGTTATGGCTCGTGCGCAAGAACAACCAGCCCATTGCAACGAAGTTGCCTCTTTCTCAGGAGGGCCGAAATGTCTCCAGTTGAATTGCTAGTATCTATGCGGGCACATGAGAAACGCATTGAAGAATTGCGAGATGTACTGATGTTCTTACGCAATAACAGTCTGACGGAGCCGGGCTGCTTGGAATATCGTTTGGCGCAGGGACAGGCGTCGGTCAACCGCTTCTTCCTTGTGGAGCGTTGGGCCGACAATGATTCGTTGAGCAGGCACGAAACGACGCCGCATTACTTGGAAGGCGTGGCGCGTGTGCAAGCATGTTGCGAGTCCGTGGAACTTCAGCGGATCTCCTGGTTTCAGGAATGAGGATACGGCATGGAACTTCGCCACCTTCGTTGCTTCCTTGCCGTTGCTGACGAACTCCACTTCGCTCGTGCGGCGGAGAAACTGCACATCGAACAGTCACCGCTGTCACGTGCTATCAAAGAACTGGAAGAAGACTTGGGCGAGCAGTTATTCGTCCGCACCAGCCGCAGCACACGGTTGACACGGGCAGGCAAACTGTTTTTGGAGCATGTGCCGCGCGTCTTCACTGCTTTGGAGCAGGCGCGCGACAGCGTGAAGGCTGCAGCCAATGGCTTTCACGGACAGCTGCGCATCGCGTTGTCCGACGGCATCACACCATCGCGTCTACCGATCTTGCTGGCGCTTTGCAGACAGGAGGAACCGGAAGTTGAACTCAGATTCTTCGAGGTGCCGCTGTCGCAGCAGATCAAGGGGTTGCAGGACGACCTGTATGACGTGGGATTCGCACAATCCGATGACGTGGGTGACGGCATCACCGTAGAGGCGGTGTGGCACGATCCGCTCATGGTCGCAGTACCAGCCCGGCATCCATTGCTGATACATAAACGCATTCCTCTCGATGAAGTGCTGCGCTATCCACTGGTGCTATGTGATCCCAAGGTATGTGAGGGCCATACACGCCAGGTCGAACGTGTGTTGCGGCGTGCGGAGCAAGAACCCTTGATCGCCGAGCGCGTGGCCTCCTGCGACCTGATGATGGCGCTGGTGTCAGCCGGCTTTGCTCTGGGCCTGGCGGGCGCGCCGCATATCGCTTCCAGCCGCGAATCTGGTGTGGTCGCTCGGCCACTAGCGGGCCGTTCGCCGATGCTGACAACGTATCTGCTGCATCGGGAAGCGGAGACCTCGGAAGTGCTGGCCCGTTTCATCGAGCGGGTACAGGCTATCGAATCGCCTGAGGGCGTCAGGCTAGTGCCACCGCCCGAATCCGATCAGGAGGAAATCGAACTATGAAGCAGATCGTCCCATTATTACTGGTCGCGACATTGGCCGGATGCGGTCAGTCGGACTCGCCTCGACAGGCCGACGTGTTGACTGTGGAAGAACTGGCTGCTGATCCCGCGCGGCTGAAGGAGTTACGCCAGCAGTGCAAAACGGAACGCGCTCAGTTGGGCGATGTGCTGTGCAACCGAGTCGCCGAGGCTACGAACCAGCGCTTCTTTGGCGAAGGGGGTACGCCTTACACCCCGCCGGAGGAGTCGCCCAGGTTCTGACGGTCAATACTTACCAACATAGTTCGCTTTTTTTACTAACACGCCGCAATGCGCTCATGCTTGCGGTGTTTTTCCTGCCTTTTTCCCTGCATGAAACGATGTTTTTTGCATCATCTTGGTTCTGATAACAGTCTTTGACCGGCACCGGCCTGGCACTGATCCTCGCGTTATGCGGCACATTCTCGTGTCGTGATTGACCGAAGAATTAACGCGGGAATACTGGAGGCCAGCCAATGCAAGCTCAGGGCGTACTGTTTGGGCAGATCGCTGCCGTTTTCGGCATCGTGATCGCCGGTGTGTGGGGAGCCACACAATGGACTGCCGCCGCTCTGGGCTATCAGCTACGCCTCGGTTTGCCTTGGTTTGATCTCTTCGGCACACCGGTTTATCCCCCTTGGAAATTATTCGAATGGTGGTTCTTCTTTGGCGCTTACGCGCCGGAAGTTTTCGACACCGGTGGAGCGATTGCCGCCTGCAGTGGCCTGATGGCCGTCGTCGTTGCCATCACCATGTCGGTATGGCGTTCTCGGCAATCCAAGCGGGTCACCACCTATGGGTCAGCACGCTGGGCCAACGCCTCCGATATCCGTAAGGCCAAACTGTCCGAGCCGATGGGTGTTTTTCTCGGGCTGCACAACGACCAATACCTGCGCCATGAAGGTCCAGAACATGTACTCGCCTTCGCACCGACGCGCTCCGGCAAGGGTGTTGGTCTTGTCGTCCCAACGCTACTGTCTTGGCCCGCCTCTGTGGTTATCCACGACATCAAAGGTGAGAACTGGCAGCTCACTGCCGGCTGGCGTTCGCGCTTCTCACACTGCCTACTGTTCAATCCCACCGATTCGAACTCGGCCGGCTACAACCCGTTGCTGGAAGTACGGCGTGGCGCGCATGAAGTGCGCGACGTGCAAAACATTGCCGACATCCTGGTTGATCCCGAAGGCGCGCTAGAGCGTCGCAATCACTGGGAAAAAACCAGTCATGCGCTGCTAGTGGGTGCCATCCTGCATGTGCTTTATGCAGGCGAAGACAAAACGCTGTGCGGTGTCGCCAATTTCCTGTCCGATCCGGCGTGCCCGTTCGAACTGGCCCTGCACCGGATGATGACGACGAAGCACTTGGGCGATAAGCCGCATCCAGTGGTGGCTTCTGCTGCACGGGAAGTTCTCAACAAGGCAGACAATGAGCGTTCGGGTGTGCTCTCCACTGCTATGTCCTTCCTGGGGTTGTACCGTGACCCCACGGTGGCAGAAGTCACGTCACGCTGTGACTGGCGCATCGCTGATCTTATTGCGGCCGAGCACCCTGTTTCGTTGTACCTGGTGGTACCGCCATCGGACATCAGCCGGACTAAACCGCTTATCCGGCTGATCCTCAACCAGATAGGGCGTCGGCTCACGGAGTCACTCGATGGCTCTGACGGCATTCAAAGGCGCCACAAGCTGCTGCTAATGCTCGATGAGTTCCCGGCGCTTGGCCGGCTCGATTTCTTTGAGACTGCTCTGGCTTTTATGGCCGGCTACGGCATCCGCAGCTTCCTCATCGCGCAAAGCCTGAACCAGATCGACAAGGCGTATGGGCAGAACCATTCGATTCTGGACAACTGCCATGTACGAGTGACGTTTGCCACCAACGACGAGCGTACCGCCAAGCGCATTTCCGAGACGTTGGGCACCGCCACCGAACTGCGCGCGCAGCGCAACTATGCCGGCCACCGGCTCGCGCCGTGGTTGGGCCATCTGATGGTGTCACGGCAGGAAACCGCACGGCCACTGCTGACGCCTGGCGAAGTGATGCAGCTTCCGCCAGACGAATCGGTGGTGATGGTGTCCAGCGTCGCGCCGATCAAGGCGAAGAAATTGCGCTACTACGCCGACGCCAACTTCAAGCGCCGCGTACTACCGCCGCCCACGCTGGCAGCCGGGCAGTACGCCGACGCGCCGCCATCGCGGCTCGACGACTGGGGCGACCTGGCGATCCCGACCGTGCCTGTGGCGCTGGCCACGGCATCCGCCGATGACCCCGGCGGCGCCGACGACGGCGGCCTGCGCCGCCAGCCCGAACTCTCCGAAACCGTCGCCTACGACCCCGAGCCGGACGCACACGCTTCCGACCTCGCGCTGCTCGATGACGACGACCTGCCGCTGCCGCTTCCCGGCCAGCTCGACCCGGCCATGCAGCGCACGGCCCGGCTGGCTTCCCTCGACCCCAACGACGGAATCGACTTATGAGCCAATACCGCCTCAACCTGTTCATTCAGCACGAGCACGCCAAGCGCCTGGAAGAACTGGCCGCCAAGAAAGGCGTGTCCAAGTCGTCCATCGTCGCGGCGGCGCTGGCGTCCTGGCTGTCGCCGGACGCAGGCGACCAGCGCGAGGCCGCCATCGCCAAGCGACTGGATCGCTTGTCACGGCAGGCCGAACGCCTGGAGCGCGACCAGAACATCCAGATCGAAACGCTGGCGCTGTTCATCCGCTACTTCCTCACCGTCAGCACGCCGGTTCCCGAGGCCCATCAAGAAGCGGCTCGCGCCCAGGGCAAGGCACGCTTCGAGCAGTTCGTCGAACAGCTCGGCCGCCATCTGCTGCGCGGGCGCAGCCTGGTGCGCGACGTGGTGGAGGAGCTGCATCCCGACCCGATGCGACTGGATGACGCGGTGGCGCTGGCCGAAGCGCGGGAGCGGGCCTCATGAGCGCCGTTCCGCAGATCCCGCCTCAACCTCGTTCGTCCGCCGCAACCTCACTGGATCGACGAATCCAGATGCTGCGCACGGCAATGGGGCCGCTGATTGCCACCGCGCTCGAAGACCCGGACGTGGTGGAAATCATGCTCAACCCCGACCGCACCCTATGGGTGGATCGGCTGTCGTCGGGCCGCGCACCGCTGGGCGTGGAACTGCCCGAAGCCGATGGCGAACGCATCATCCGCCTGGTGGCTGCGCACGTCGGTGCGGAAGTGCATCGCGGCCAGCCGCTGCTAACCGCCGAGCTGCCGGAGACGGGCGAACGCTTCGAGGGCATCTTGCCGCCAGCCGCTCCCGGCCCGGCCTTCGCGCTGCGCAAGCGTGCCGTGAACATCATCGGCCTGGATCAGTATGTGGCCGACGGCATCCTGACCGCTGGCCAGGCGGACTTCCTGCGCCGCGCCGTGCGCGAGCGCCAGAACGTACTGATCGCCGGCGGCACCAGTACCGGCAAGACCACCCTCGCCAACGCTTTGCTGGCCGAGATCGCCGCCACCGGCGACCGCGTGCTGGTGCTCGAAGACACCATCGAGCTGCAATGCGCAGCCCGTGACCATGTGCCGCTGCGCACCCGTGCGGGCGTGGTGTCGATGCAGGAACTGGTGCGCGCCACGATGCGCCTGCGCCCGGATCGCGTCGTCGTCGGCGAAGTACGCGGCGGCGAAGCCCTCGACCTCATCAAAGTGTGGGGAACAGGCCACCCCGGCGGCATCGCCACCATCCACGCCGGTTCCGCGCTAGGCGCTTTGCTGCGCCTCGAACAGTTGATCCTCGAAGTCGCAGTGAATCCGCCACGGGCGCTGATCGCCGAGGCGGTCAACGTCGTCATCCACATCGCCGGACGTGGCCGCAAGCGCCACGTCGAAACCATCGCCCGTGTCGTCGGCTTCGACGGCACCGGCTATCGCCTGGCGGACGCGCTGGAAACGCCGTTTCCCGAATTGATCCCGCTTCCGCTCGCAGCCGACGCCGCTGCGCTTCCCCCGTCCCCTGACCAACCTGGAGAACTGCCATGACACACGCCCATGCTTTCCGCTTTTCCGTAAATCCGCTTCCCCACCTGTCCGGTCTCATGCGGCTGCGCAGCCTCGCGCGCCCTGCGGGGCAGGGGCTGCTGCTGGCCGCACTGCTGCTGTTCCTGGCGGATACGGCGCAGGCCGCCGGTTCCTCGATGCCGTGGGAGGGGCCGTTGCAGTCGATCTTGGAGTCGATTCAGGGGCCGGTCGCACGCATCGTCGCGGTCATCATCATCATCGCCACGGGCCTCGCGCTCGCCTTCGGCGACACGTCGGGAGGCTTTCGCAAACTGATCCAGATCGTCTTCGGTCTGTCCATTGCGTTCGCCGCGTCCTCGTTCTTCCTGTCGTTCTTCAGCTTCTCCGGCGGGGCCGTCGTATGAGCACGGCCAACGATCTTCCCGGCTTCGAGGTGCCGCTGCATCGCTCGCTGACCGAGCCAATCCTGCTTGGTGGTGCGCCGCGCACGGTCGCCATTGCGAACGGCACGCTGGCCGCCGCCGTGGGGCTGGGCCTGCAACTGTGGATTCCCGGCGTGGTGCTCTGGATCGTCGGCCATTCGCTGGCCGTATGGGGCGCGCGTGTCGATCCGCAGTTCATGCAGGTCTTCGCCCGGCACATCAAGCACAAGCCGCTGCTGGACGTGTGAGGACGATGCCATGCTGAACCTTGCCGAATACCGCCAGCGGCCCGCGCTGCTGGCCGACTGGCTTCCCTGGGCCGGGCTGATCGCGCCGGGCGTTGTGCTGAACAAGGATGGCTCTTTCCAGCGCACGGCACGTTTTCGCGGGCCGGACTTGGACAGCGCCACGCAAGGCGAGTTGATCGCCGCATCCGCGCGGCTCAACAACGCGCTGCGCCGCCTGGGTTCGGGCTGGGCCTTGTTCATCGAGGCCGAGCGCCGACCGGCTGCGGGCTATCCGCACTCGGATTTTCCCGAGCCGCTGTCCTGGTTGGTGGACGAGGAACGCCGCGCCGCCTTCGAGGAATCGGGCCATCACTTCGAGAGCGGTTATCACCTGACGATGGTGTTTCTCCCGCCGGAGGAATCGCGCGCCCGCGCTGCCAAGCTGCTCTACGAGAACTCGCCCGGCGACGGCGTGGACTGGCGTGGTCGGCTCGATGCCTTCGTGGCTGAAACCGATCGCGTGTTCGATCTGCTCGATGGCGTGATGCCGGAAATCGCCTGGCTCGATGACGACGACACGCTGACCGGCCTGCACGCGACGGTTTCGACGCGGCGCTACCGGCTCGGCGTACCCGAAGTACCGTTCCATATCGACGCGCTACTGGCCGACTGCGCCCTGGTCGGTGGCCTTGCGCCGATGCTGGGCGACCAGCACCTGCGGGTGGTGTCGGTGCGTGGCTTTCCGACCTCGACCTGGCCGGGGATTCTGGACGACCTCAACCGCCTGGGCTTTGGCTACCGCTGGAGCACACGCTTTCTCTGCATGGACAAAGCCGAGGCCGAAAAGGAACTCGGCCGCCTGCGCCGCCAGTGGTTCGCCAAGCGCAAGAACGTCGTCGCACTGCTGCGCGAAACGATCTTCCAGCAGGAAAGCCCGCTGGTGGATACCGACGCCAGCAACAAGGCCGCCGACGCCGATGCGGCCTTGCAGGAGTTGGGCAGCGATCAAGTCGCGTTCGGCTATCTCACCGCCACGGTGACAGTGCTCGACGCCGACCCGGCAGTGGCCGACGAGAAGCTGCGCATGGTGGAGCGCGTCATCCAGGGTCGGGGCTTCGTGACGATTCCCGAAACCTTGAACGCGGTCGATGCCTGGCTGTCGTCCATCCCCGGCAACGCTTACGCGAACGTGCGCCAGCCCATCTTCTCGACGCTGAACCTGGCGCACATGATGCCGCTGTCGGCGGTGTGGGCCGGGCCGGAGAAGAACGACCATCTGGACGGCCCGCCGCTGATCGTCACCCGCACCGATGGCGCGACGCCTTTTCGCTTGGTCACGCACATCGGCGACGTGGGCCACACACTGGTCGCCGGGCCGACCGGCATGGGCAAGTCGGTACTGCTTGCCATTCTGGCCATGCAGTTCCGGCGCTACTTCGGCTCGCGGATCTTCGCCTTCGACATGGGCCGCTCCATGCGTGCCACCATCCTCGGCCTCGGCGGCGAACACTACGACCTCGGCGCCGATGGCGGCATCGCCTTTCAGCCGTTGGCCCGTATCGACAGCGAGGGCTACCGCACCTGGGCGGCTGAATGGGTGGAAGGCCGGCTACTGCACGAAGGCGTGACCGTCGGCCCCGACGAGAAGGCAGCCATCTGGTCGGCGCTGGGTAGCCTCGCCGGTGCGCCGGTGGAACAGCGCACGCTGACCGGGCTTTCCGTGCTGCTGCAATCGAACGCGCTACGGCAAGCGCTGTCGCCCTATGTGCTTGGCGGCGCCCACGGCAAGCTGCTGGACGCCGACCGCGACCGGCTGGGCATGGCCGACGTGCAGGGCTTCGAGATGGAAGAACTGATGCACAGCCCCGCCGCCGTGCAAGCGGTGCTGCGCTACCTGTTCGCCCGCTTCGATGAGCGTTTCGATGGTGCGCCCACGCTGCTGATTCTGGATGAAGCCTGGCTGTTCCTCGATGAGCCATCTTTCGCGGCCCGCATCCGGCAATGGCTCAAGACGCTCAGGAAAAAGAACGTCAGCGTCATCTTCGCCACGCAGAGCCTGGCAGACATCAAGGACTCGACCATCGCGCCCGCGATCATCGAGAGCTGCGCCAGTCGGATTTTCTTGCCTAACCCGCAGGCGACCGAGCCGCAGATTCGCACGATCTATGAGGGTTTCGGGCTCAACAGCCGGCAGATCGAGATCGTCGCCACCGCGCAGCCCAAGCGCGACTACTACTACCAGTCGCGTCTCGGCAACCGCCTATTCGACCTCGACCTGGGGCCGTTGGCGCTCGCCTTCGCGGGCGCATCCACCCCTCAAGACCAACGCGACATCGACCGCGTGTTGACGCAGGCCGGCGCCCCCGGCTTCACCGGCGCGTGGCTGCGCCATCGCGGCCTCGACTGGGCCGCCGACCTGCTGCCGTCCTCACCGGCGGCCGCTTCGTTTCTCAACTCCCAACCACTGGAGGTTTCACCATGAAGACTAAGCCCCGTTTGCTGTCCGTCTCGCTCGCCGCCGTGCTGTCGGTATCGCTGCTGGCCGTGCAGCCCGCGTCCGCGCTGACGGTGTTCGACCCGTCGAACTTCGTGCAGAACACGCTGACAGCCATCCGCACGCTGGAGCAGATCAACAACCAGATCAACCAGCTCCAGAACGAAGCGCAGATGCTGATGAACCAGGCGCGCAATCTGGCGAAGCTGGACTTCAACATCGTCAATCGGCTGCGCTCGACGCTCGCCACCACTGAGCGCCTGATCGCCGAGGCACGCGGCCTGGCCTACGACGTGCAGAGCATGGACGCCACGTTCGCCCGCCTGTACCCGGAGCAATATGCCGCCACTATCAGCGGCGACCGCATGGCGCAGGACGCCCGCGAACGCTGGCAGAACACCTTGAACGGTCTGCACACCGCGATGCGGATGCAGGCGCAGGTGTCGCAAAACCTTGCTCAAGACGAAAGTGCGCTGGCCGACCTCGTGAGCCAGAGCCAGTCGGCCACCGGCGCGCTGCAAGCCATGCAGGCGACGAATCAGCTTCTCGCCTTGCAGGCCAAGCAGTCGATCCAGGCGCAGCAGCTCCAGATCACGCAAGACCGGGCCGCTTCGCTGGAACTGGCGCGGCAGGCGGCGGCGACCGAACGCGCCCGCGAAGTGCGGCGGCGCTTCCTCGGCACCGGCACACCGTACACGCCGCAGTCCGTCAACTTCTACAACAACTGACGGGGGGCGGCCATGCGATGCGCTTCCGTCCTGCTGGCCGTGCTGCTGACCGCTTGCGGCCAGCAGCCGGTCGAGAACTTGGCCGACGCCCTGGCCGCCGACCCCGTGCGGCTCAAGGAGCTACGCGGGCAATGCGCGGCTGATCGGCAAACCGTAGGCGAGGACGCCTGCCGCGCCGCCGCCGAAGCCTTCCGGCGACGCTTCTTCGCCGGCCACACCGGGCCGGACGAATACGAATCGCTGGCCGAACTGCCGCCGATTCCGCCGAGCTTCGACACGCCCACCGACGACATGCCAGCGCCGCTCACCTCGCCGGAGAACACGCCATGAACGACGTGACCATCATCGACCGTTTCCTCGATACGTTCTCGCGCTACATCGACTCGGGCTTCGGGCTGCTACAAGGCGAAGTGGCGTTTCTCACCGCCACGCTCATCGTCATCGACATGACGATCGCGGGACTGTACTGGGCCATGAGCCACGCCACCGGCCAGGGCGAGGACGTGATCGCCAAGCTGCTGCGCAAGGTGCTCTACGTCGGCGCCTTCGCCTACATCATCGGCAACTTCAACTGGCTGGCGAGCATCGTGTTCCGCTCGTTCGCCGGCCTGGGAATCACGGCCACCGGATCGGCCATCACGATGGAGAATTTTCTTCAGCCGGGGCGGCTGGCGAAAACCGGCATTGACGCAGGAGCACCGATTCTGGAACAGATCGGGGACATGGCCGGGTTCCCCGAGGTGTTCGTGAACATCGACCCCATCGTGGTGATGTTCCTCGCCTGGCTGGTGGTGATCCTCTGCTTCTTCGTGCTGGCGGTGCAGCTTTTCATCACGCTGATCGAGTTCAAGCTGACCACGCTCGCCGGCTTCGTGCTGGTGCCGTTCGCGCTGTGGAACAAGACGAGCTTCCTGGCGGAAAAGGTGCTCGGCAACGTGGTGTCTTCGGGCATCAAAGTCTTGGTGCTGGCCGTCATCGTCGGCATCGGTTCGGGTCTGTTCGCCGAGTTCCAAGCGCATCCCGATGAACCATCCATCGACCATGCGCTGGTCGTGATGCTGGCCTCGCTCGCGCTGCTGGCGCTGGGCATCTTCGGCCCCGGCATCGCCACCGGCCTGGTGTCCGGTGCGCCTCAGCTTGGCGCGGGCGCGATGGCCGGTGCTGCTGTCGGCGCTGTCGGCACGGGCGTCGCCATCGGTGCCGCCGCGACCGGCGTGGGCGCCGCCGTAGCCGCCGGGGCACGCATGGCGCCAGCCGCCGCGAAGCTGGCCGGTGCCGGGGCGCGTGCCGCCACCTCAGCGGCTGGCAACGCGCGGTCGGCGTTCCAGGCGGGTTCCACCGCTGCGGGCGGCGGGGCCAAAGGCGCGGCGGCTGGCCTTGGCAATGTCGCCAAGACCAGCGCACAGGCCGCCAGCCGCCGCGTCGCTTCTGGTGCTTCCGCAGCAGGGCAGAAGATGACCAGTTCCTTTCGTGCCGGCTGGAACGGATCTTCGGACGATGCCGGTGCAGCCGCGGCGGGCCAATCCGCCGCAAGCGAGGCCGCAGACGGCGCTGCCAACTCGCAGAAGCAAGAGCAACCCGCCTGGGCCAAGCGGATGCACCGCCGCCAGCAGATCACCCATGCCGCGACCACCACCGCCCACACGCTGCGCGGTGGCGACGGCGGCGGCTCAGGGCAAGGCCCGAGCCTGCGCGATTCCGATACCTGACCCTCAAGGAGAACACCCATGCGATTCAAACGACCGCAGGTGCGCTACGCCGATACGCCGCAGCCTGCCACCCCGTATCAAGCCGCCGCCCAGGTGTGGGACGAGCGTATCGGCTCGGCCCGCGTGCAGGCCAAGAACTGGCGGCTGATGGCCTTCGGCTGCCTGGTGCTCGCGCTACTGATGGCCGGTGGCCTGGTATGGCGCTCGGCGCAGTCCATCGTGACGCCTTACGTCATCGAGGTCGATCAGGCCGGACAGGTTCGCGCCGTGGGCGAGGCCGCCACGCCGTACCGGCCCGCCGATGCGCAGATCGCGCACCACCTGGCACGCTTCGTCAGCCTGGTGCGCTCGCTGTCCATCGACCCCATCGTCGTGCGGCAAAACTGGCTCGATGCCTACGACTACACCACCGACCGGGGCGCGGCCGTGCTCAACGACTACGCCCGCACCAATGATCCATTCGCTCGCATCGGCAAGGAATCGGTGACGGTGCAGATCACCAGCGTGGTGCGTGCCAGCGACACGTCTTTCAACGTGCGCTGGACGGAGCAACGGTTCGTCAATGGCGCACCCGCTGGCACCGAACGCTGGAACGCCGTGCTTTCCACCGTCCTGCAAACCCCGCGCACCGAACAGCGCCTGCGCAAGAACCCGTTGGGTATCTACGTCAACGGCCTGTCGTGGAGCCGCGAACTGGATTCTTCCGAAGGAGCCAAGCCATGAACCTGCCTTTCCGCTTTCACGCTTTGCCGTTGATCCTGCTTGCCCTCGCGGGCTGCGCCTCGCAGGGCAAGCCGCCGCCGACCATCTCACTTGATGAGTCAGTGCTGGCCCAGCCGCTGCCCGAACCGCTCGCGCCGGTGGAAGTCGTCGCCGTCCCCGAGCCGCTGGCGTTGCCGGCGCAGTTGAAGCCACTGCCGGAGGTCGATGCGGCCCCGGCTGCGCCGGAGCCAGCCGACGAGAAGGTACGTGTTTCCCGTGCCAACGCCGAGGCACGCATCGCACCCACACGCGAGGGCTACGTCAATGCTATCCAGGTGTGGCCTTTCACCGATGGTGCGCTTTATCAGGTCTATGCCTCGCCGGGGCGCGTGACCGTGGTTTCGCTCCAGCCGGGCGAGGAACTGGTGACGGTCGCCGCCGGCGATACCGTGCGCTGGATCGTGGGCGACACGTCCAGCGGCAGCAGCGACGCGCTGCGCGTTAATGTGCTGGTCAAGCCCATCCGCTCGGGCCTGAAAACCAATCTGGTCATCACCACCAGCCGGCGCACCTACCTGCTGGAGCTGACCTCAACGGAAAAGGCATGGATGGCCTCGGTATCCTGGGACTATCCACGCGACCGGATGCTGGCCTTGCAGCGCCAGTCGCAGGCGGCCAGCGCCGCCGCGCCAGTCGATACCGGCCTGGCGTTGGAGAAGATCCGCTTCCGTTACGCGGTATCGGGCAGCAACCCGCCGTGGAAGCCGCTGCGTGCCTTCGATGACGGCGAGAAGGTCTATATCCAGTTTCCGGCGGGCATTGCCCAGGGCGAGCTGCCGCCGCTGTTCGTCATCGGCGTGCAGGGCGACGGGCAACTGGTGAATTATCGTTTCCGCTCGCCGTACTACATCGTGGATCGCCTGTTCGGCGCGGCCGAACTGCGGCTGGGCGGCGATGGCGGCGACGTGGTGCGGATCGAGCGCACCGATGGCGTGGCGCGGAGGAACTGACCATGAGCCAGGATGACACTCCCGACCTCGCCGCTCCGCCGGCGGGCAAGGTGGCGCCCGAGGCTGTGGCGCTGCGTGCCCAGCCGCGTCCGGTCACGCGCCTGAACCGGCGCACGCTGGCCATCCTCGCGGGCGGCCTGTCGGTCGCCGTGCTTGGGGCCACGATCTGGTCGCTGCAACCGCATCGGCGCGGTACGGGCGAGCAAACCGAGCTTTACAACGTCGATCGCGTCTCGAAGTCCGAAGGGCTGGATGCGCTACCGACGGACTACTCGAAGCTGCCGCCAGCCTTGCCGCACGATGTACCCGAGCTGGGGCCGCCGCTGCCGGGCGACCTCGGCCCGGCCATCGTGAAGTCGCAGCAGCCGGTGACAGCCGCCTACGCGGCTCCCGGCCACGACCCGAACGATGCGCTGCGCAAGGAAGCCGAAGCTGCCGCAGCATCGTCCGTGTTCTTCCGCTCGGGTGCGCAGGCGGCCGCGCCGGTCGCGCAGTCGCAGGCCGCCACCGCGCCGGGCTTCGCCGCCAATGCGGCGTTCGACCCGATGGCCGCCGGGCCGGCCTCGACGGCGGCCCAGCCTGCCGATCCGACCGCCGTGCAGAACCGGCAAGACCAGAAGGAGGCTTTCCTGAAAGGCGGCTCTACGGAAACCCGCAATTCCGGCAACCTGACCCTGCCGGCTTCGCCGTATCAGGTCATGGCCGGAACGGTGGTTGCCGGAGCGCTGGTGACGGGCATCAAGTCGGACTTGCCCGGCGACGTGATCGCCACTGTGACAGAGCCGGTCTATGACACGGCCACCGGGCGTTTCCTGCTGATCCCGCAGGGTTCGCGCATCCTGGGCAAATACAACAGCCAGGTCAGTTACGGGCAGAGCCGCGTTCAAGTCGTCTGGAATCGGATCATTCTGCCGGACACGTCTTCGTTGACGCTCGACAATCTGGCCGGCGCAGATCCGGCCGGCTATGCCGGCCTGGAAGACGATGTGGACTACCACTGGGGCCGCATCTTTGCCGGTGCGGCGCTGACGACCCTGCTGGGCGTCGGCGCCGAACTGGCCGCGCCGGAGAATCGACAAGATGGCGATCGCGTCATCATCGCCGGGCGTGACAGTTTGCAGGACACGGTGAATCAAATCGGCCAGGAAGTGACCCGGCGCAACCTCAACATCCAGCCCACCTTGACCCAACGGCCCGGCCTGCCGGTGCGGATCATCGTCAACCGCGACTTGGTGTTGCGGCCGTACCAGCCGCTGTTCTTCAATCGGGGGACTTCACGATGAGCACAACCAAGAAGCTGCGGCTGGGGCCGCTGCCCAAGACCGAAAGCGTCAAGCTCACCTTTGCCTGCCCGGCCAGTCTTAAAACCGACCTCGACCGCTACGCCGCGCTGCACGCGCAGGCGTATGGCGAGGCAGTCGATGCGGCGACGCTGATCCCGCACATGCTGGAAGCGTTCATGGCGGGGGATCGGGGATTCAGAAAAGGAGGGGCAGGCAAGGCCGCCCCGCCGAAGCCGAGTTGACGATGCGGACGCCTCTACCATCCGCCCACGATGAAAGCGCAGCCCAAGGGCTGCGCTTTCGCTTTGAGCGGTGGCTTGCGATAGGCCGGGCTATGATGGCGGTGCGACCTTGCCCGCTCCGCCGCTCCTAGGCTTGCTTCCGCGAAGCGCCTATGCGGCACCTAGCTCAAAACGCGGTAAGAGCACACCGAGGCCGAAATCTGGCCTAACCTATTGCCCCACAAGACCTTTCGTACCGTTGCATGTCCGCACTAACGACTTGACAGCGGACATTTTTTATTACCACGTTATTAAGTTTAAGGGATTCGCTAAGGTGACTTGATTTGCTGAAATATGTTGTGCCACAACAAGCAACAAGCAACAAGCAACAAGCAAGAAGTTAGCAGCGGGGTTCCATAAGAAACAGGGCTCAATTTGTTTTAGCCGCACAGTCTCGATAAACCCCACAGCTTATTAAAGCGTTAGTTCAAGCTTATCTGAAAGCTTATGCTCAATTGCCAAAGCCAAAGCCAAAGCCAAAGCCAAAGCCAAAGCCAAAGCCAAAGCCAAAGCCAAAGCCAGCACGTTGCTCGAGCATGAAGTAGCACTAACGCGATAGGCGTTTAGCGTGGTTTACCTTGCAGTTTTGCTGCATGGATTTAGCAATGTCGACTTAATTGAATAGATGTAACTTAAGTTGAAAAGTAAAAAAATACCGCCCAAGTGGGCGGTATCTTAGTAAAGCAATGATTTGATTTAGGCCTTAAATTGGCTGATTTGTTGTTTAAGCGCGACGGCGAGGGAGGATAGATCATTCGCCGAGTTTACTGTTTCGGCTGCTCTGTGCTCACCTTCATTCGCCAGTTCGCTTATCTGGTGCAGATTATGAGTGATCTCTTGGGCAACGCTGCTTTGCTGCTCAGTCGCCGAAGCAATATTGCGTGAGCTAATCGCCAGTTCGCCAATTCTGCGGGTGATTTCCTCCAGCTGCTTGCCGGTTTCTTCCCCTTGATTCGCCGAGGCGATACCCAGCTGGTGGCTCTGCGCCATTTGGCTGGTGGTCGTTTTCACTTGAGATTGTAGCTTATCAATGGTTTGCGAAATTTCCAGAATGGAGGATTGTGTCCGCTGGGCTAAGGTTCGCACCTCATCGGCGACCACGGCAAAGCCTCGGCCCTGTTCCCCTGCGCGGGCCGCTTCAATGGCCGCGTTGAGTGCGAGCAGGTTGGTTTGTTCGGCAATGCTGTTAATCACCTCGGTGACTTTACTGATAGCCTCACTCTCTTGGCTGACTTTTTCGACGGCCTGATGGCTACTACTGAGTTGTTGGCTTAGTTTCAACAGATCCTGCACCACTTGGGTTTGTTGCTGTTGGCCTTCTTTGGCAGCGAGATCCACTTGTTGGCTCTGGTTCGCACCATCTTGAGCGTGGTTGGCGACATCGCGGATGGAGGTGGACATTTCTTCAATCGCGGTGGCGATTTGATCCGTTTGTTGCATCAATGCCTGGGCTTCTTCACCGTTTTGCTTAGCAATCCGCTGTGCTTTGGAGGCTTGTTGTTCAATGCTTTGCACTGAGGCTTGCAGTGCACTGATTAATTGTCGCAATTCCGATGACATGGTCGACACGCTGGTGGTGATCTTGTCGACCTCGTTTTGACTATCGTAGGCCGATGGTGGAAGCGGATGACTAAAGTCCCCCGTGCCGAGGATTTCCATATGGCGCTGCAGCGCATGCAAAGGCTTGAGTGAGCGGATTAGCACAAAGGATAGCAGTACGGTAATAAGCACAATACCTGTGACCGCCACTATGGCGTTGATGGTGAGTAGCAGTAGGCTCTCTTCATTTAATTCGTTTGCATTCACTTGACCAATCAACATCCAATTCCACCCATTTACCGTTTGGGTGTAGGCAAACATAGGTTGGTTTTTACTGTTAGTGTAGCGAAACTCCGATTGATCCTGTGTGGCTTGGCTAAGGGTTAATCCATCGAGCATGGACTCAGTTACTGGCTCGCCCGCATTAAATTTGGGATTGGCGACCAACACATTGTCGGCTTTGCGCATCAGCAGGAAGCTACCGGTTTCTTCTAGGGTGATTTTATTCACCGCGGCTTGTAACTGTGTGAGGGATTGAGTGATTTCAAAGCCGATATATAAGATCCCAATCACTTGCCCTTGGGCATCTTTAATTGGGCGATAGACTGTCATGTAGTCTTTACCGAAGAGTTTGGCGTAGCCTTCGTAAACTTCACCTTTGATAAGTGTTGGATAACCGGGATGGGTTTTACCGAGGAAGGTACCGAGGGCTCGGCTACCATCGGCCTTTTTTAACGAGGACGCAATCCGGACAAAGTCATCCCCATCGCGCACAAACACAGTGGCGGTTCCGCCTGTGAGGTTGGCAAAGCGGTCAACTTTACTCTTTGACGAGTTAATTTGTTCTTTTTCATGTAGTAACGCAGGTGTGCTGACGCCGAGTACATTCACGGTTTTATCTGGGCGACTAAATTGGCCGGGGTACATTTCCTTAAAGACATCGGCATTGCGTCTTGCTAGTTGCAGCAAGCTATCGTATTGCAGTTCCAGCATGTCGGAGACGGCGTGCATCTCGGCTTTCATGGCACTGATGCCTTTATCTTCGAGCACGTTTGACGCGGATTTGTAGGAGAGGGTACTCAGTATGCAGAAAATGATCAGGGTAAGGATAAAAGCGAGGGCACCAATCTGTTTCGCAATAGGCCAATTTTTATAGTTCATTGTACGATCCTATAGGGTAAAGGTTAACGCTAATGTAACCGAACTTTTACGTCGTGGTCTTGATATGGGTCTAAGATTTTCTATTATTTATAAATAGTTCGCTCACAGATACCAGTGTAGACCAGTCTCTATTTTAGTCGATAGGAATATACATTTGAGTGGTAGGAAGAGTGGCGTAAGGCGAGCGTTGAGGGACTAAACGGAAGTATCCCTATGGTTTACTGCGATTGAGTCGATACCAGAAACAAGGAGTGACACTATGCTAGGCGAAAATCACGCATTGGTTTATGAGTTCCCAGATTTTGTCGAAAATATTCAAAAGCTTAAAACGAGCAATACCGTTTTTGCCACTATGGCGGAGCGCTACCATGAGCTAGACCATAAAATCCGCGCCCTTGAATTAACCAAAGTGCCCACCGATGATGAGCACTTTGTTGCCTTAAAATTAGAACGACTCCATCTTAAAGATAAGTTATATCAATACCTTGTTCATGATGCGATTTGAGACGATAACGCTGGTGTTGGAGCCGTGCGGCGCGTTTTCATCAGCAACAGATACATGGTTGGCACCCAGACGAGCGACAGCAACGTCGTGAGTAACGTCCCGCCGGCAATTGCGATGGCAAAGGGAGGCCAGAAGCCACCACCTGCAATAATCAGCGGAATAAACCCGCCGACCGTGGTGATAGTGGTCGAACTGATATGACGACCGCAGCTGCTGACCGTGGTGATGATCACCTCTTTATCACCCGCTCGGGCATTGTCGGTATCTTCCAGCTCGGCCAAAATCACAATCGCCGCGTTGATCGCAAGCCCCATTAGGCCGAGTAGGGCGATGATGACTGGAAAGCCAAAGGGATAACCAAACACATACACCGCAAGTAACCCAAGCCCCGCCGACTGTAATGCGCTCAGTAAAATAATCGCTGTAAGCCTAAAGGAGTTAAAGGACAAGACGACAGTGGCCAGCAGCAGGGTAACGACCAAAATCAGATTGGAGAGCAGATTGCCGACCGCCTCATTACGTTTAGCGCTTTCACCACCGATTTCAATTCGATAACCCGCAGGGAGCGAAATCGCCGCGACTTTAGCTTTCACATCGTTTAATACTTGAGCGGGCAATACGCCGCTGACGATATAGGCTTCAATCGTGTTGACGCGTTGACCATTACGCCTAGGGATCGCCCCGCGACTGACTTGCACCTCATTGTGGGACAGCGCAGACAAAGGCACGGCTGTGCCTGAGGGGGTCACAAGCTGAATTTCTGAGAGGCGACTGGCTTGCTCGCGGCTGGTGTCGCCCAAACGGACTCGAATCGGCAAAGACTCTGTCTGTTCGAGCACACTGCCGCCGATAACGCCCGTAGTCGCCATTTGAACTTGTCTGGCGATATCCGTCAGAGTTAATCCACTGATCAAACTCGCATCTTCATTCACTTGTAGCCACACCTTAGGAGCGCCAGCGCTTAGAGTTGCGCGGGTATGAAGTACATCGGGCGTGGCGGCTAGGATATTGCGCACTTCATCGCCGAGTGAGCGTAAGGTTTCAAGGTTAGGGCCAAAAATCATTAACTCGACTGGCGCATTAAAGGGCGGGCCTTGCTCAAGTTTACGCACTAACACCTGTGCTTCGGGAAAGGCCTTATCTAAGGTTTGCTGCAGCTCAGGTATGAGGGCGTTAGCGCGCTCAAAGTCACTGGCTTTCACCATGGCCTGAGCATAGTTGGTGGCTCCCTGTTGGCGCTGAGTTAGGTTGTAATAAAACGAAGGCGTATTGCCGCCTACAACCCAATCGACTTGGATGATGCCCTCGATTTGATGCAATTGCTTATCCATCAACTGCACTTGGTTTAAGGTGTTTTCGAGGCTGACATGGGGCGCGAGATACAGCTCAATTTGGAACATATCCCGATCCGACGGCGGGAAAAACTGCTCAGTCATTTTGCCGGAAGCATAAAACCCTAGCAGGGGAATTATCCCGATAAACGTAGCGCTCAGTAATGGGCGATTTAACGCAAATCTTAGGCTTGCTTGAAAGTAACCACTTACTAAAGGCACGTTGATGCCATGTTGGTACCAGACAGGATGTTTACCTTCGAGGCTAAAGCGTCCCGCAAGGCCCGCGATCAAAGTATGGGAAATCACATAGGAACCCAGCAGGGCAAACATCACCGACATGGCTATGCCACCAACAAATTCCCCCGCCGCACCCGGCATCAGCACGATAGGGGCGAAGGCTAAAATTGTGGTAATGGTTGACCCGGCTAAGGGTAGCCAGAGGTGATGTAAGGTCTCACTTACCGCGCTTAAGCGACTCATCCCCTGCTGGCGACGCTGGGCGATAGCATCGACGATCACAATGGCATTGTCCACCATGATCCCAAGGGCGACGACTAGTCCTGTGACCGACATTTGATGAATGGGTAGGCCGATATATTTCATACAGGCCAAGGTGAAGAGGGCGGTCAGGGGGAGTGACAGCGCAACGATAATCGCGTTTCTTAAGCCTAAGGTCAGCAGTAAGACCGCCAGAATAATCACAAACCCTTGTAATAGGTTGACGATTAATCCGCCGAGACGTTCGCTGGTGTAGCTGTTTTGCTCAAAAAGCCATTGCACTTTGATATTGGCCGGCAGCTCCTGATTGAACTCATCGACCAGCTGTTTGACTTGTCCTTGCCAGATATCGACGCGGGTATTGTTGAGCATGCGCGCCGCAACAAACACGCCCTGCTCGCCATCGACTAGGGCGATACTGTCAGCGGGGGTTTTAGGTTGACGGCTGATGTGGGCGATATCCCCTAAACGAATAATTTGTCCCTGCGCATCCACCTTGAGTGGCACTTGGCGAATACGGCTTTGGGAATCGAGCTCACCCGAGACTTCGACGAGGGCGCGAAAGTGATTGTTATTAATCTCGCCCGCGGCAATTTTACTGTCGGCGCTGCTTAAGATTTTCGCTATGGTTCCCGGCGTTAATTGCAATTGGCTCATCTTATAGCCATCGAGCTGAACCAGGATTTCCTCCTCGGGCGCGCCGTAAAGTTTAACGAAGTCGGTGCCGGATAAGAGCCTGAGCCTGCTCTGTAATTCCTTGGCGTAGCGGTTGAGCATATCCACCCGCGGTTGACTGCTATCGTTCCACACTAGGCTTAAAATGGCGGTGTAGGCGTAGCCGACTTGATCGTCTAAGGTCGGTGTTTGTATGCCATCGGGGAGGGTGTTTCTGGCATCGGCTAATAGATCCCGCGCCCTAGACCAGACAGGATCTGTGTCAGTGACGGTATCTTTAAGCTCCAACTGGATCACCGAAATACCGGGTCTTGAGGTGGATTGAATAAGCTTAATTTCCTCAAGTCGACGCAATTGATTCTCTAATACTTCGGTGACAAGCGCCTCGACCCGCTCGGCGGAGGCGCCGGGATAAGGGGTGATGACAGACGCAAATCGGTTGGTGATGTGTGGATCTTCGGTGCGTGGCAAACTGGACATTGCGCCAAATCCCGCGACCAGCAGTAGGGCGATCACTAGGCTGACTAAGCGACCATTTTCGACGAAGGCTTTAATCATGATTACCTCGTCGATGCGATGGAAGAAACGGCTTGGCCCACCACTAACTTATGTAAGCCTTGAGTCACATACTGTTCGTCGGCCTTAATCGCGCCTTGAATGTAGGCCATATCTTGAGTGGTGTAGAGGATATCGACATCGCGACGCTCTATCTGAGTTGAAATGCTATCGGTTGTTGAATGTGAAGGCGGCGTGGTTACATAGATATTCCAGCGGCCGCGGATCCCATCGATAAGTGCCGATACTGGCACCCAATAGCCCGCTTGCTCGACGGTTTGTTGTTGATGCAAATAGGCGATTTCACCGTTGATCACATTGGCATGTTCCGGCAGGCTGATCCTTAGCTGCAGGGTGCGACTAATGGGGTTTACCTCGGCACTGATCCCGGCGATCTTGGCGATAAATTGCTGATTATGCACGCTCACAGTCACATTCTGCCCATTGACGAATTGCTGAGCGACCGCGACCGGAACACCGATATAGGCTTCGGTATTCACACTGCCGACTAAGGTAAACACTGGGCTGCCTGCGGCGACCACTTCCCCTAGATTGTGTTGTCGTTGGCTGATTATGCCGTCGAAGGGCGCAAGTAGCTGTGATTTATCGCGTTTTAGTTGGTTTGCCCGCTGCGAGGCCAATAATCGTTTTTTGGCGGCTTCGAGACTCGCCAGTTGTGTGCGGTTCTCGTCGAGTAACTGCTCTGAGACATAACCCGATTTTTTTAGCTCAAGATTTCGGTTGAGGGTGCTGGTGGCAAGGTCAACATCGGCTTGGGTTTGCGCAAGGCTAGCTTGGATCTCCTGATGCTCTGCATCGAGCAAACGGGTATCGAGCTTGGCCAATACTTGCCCTTGCGTCACCTTAGCGCCGCTATCGACAGTTAGCTCACTCAGCTTACCCGATAGTTCGAAGCCGACACCCGTGGTATTGCCGGCGCGGATCGTGCCAGTGAATACTTGTTCACTCTGATAGCTAGTCGACAAGCGCAGTGGCGCCGTCGTCACGGTTTGCAATTGCGTGGCGTTGGCATGCTCTGTCACTTCCTTTTGACAGGCCGTTAAGGTGGAGACGGCAATCACGCAAAGGTAAAATGCACGCCAAGAACGTCGGGCAGCTCGATCCATTTGAATCCTTCCGTTGTAAGCTTAAAGTTAATTTTATGTAACTAGACTTGCTAGTCTAGTTGTGCGGAACTAGACTGTCTAGTCTATTTTATGCTTAACTAATACGAATTAATTATGTTGCTACCTTGAGTGAAGATATGACTCAGTCCTCCGATATTCCGATGAGCCGCAGTGAACAAAAGAAACAGCAAGTGCTGGTGGCGGCCATTGACTTGTTTTGCCGCCAGGGGTTTCCCCATACCAGCATGGATGAAGTGGCGAAACAGGCGGGCGTGTCCAAACAAACGGTGTACTCCCATTACGGCAGTAAAGATGATTTGTTTGTGGCGGCGATTGAATCCAAATGCGTTGGTCACAACCTAAATGCCGACTTACTCAGCAATCCAAGTCAACCCGAAGCTACCCTCACCGAATTTGCGCTGCAATTTGGTGAGATGATTGTTAGCCCTGAGGCGATTACCGTATTTAAAGCCTGTGTGGCGCAATCTGAGAGCCACCCTGAAGTTTCAAGGTTGTTTTTTGAGGCGGGGCCACAGCATATGCTTGCGATGCTGACAAAATATTTAGGGGCGGTTGAAGCGCTTGGAGTGTATCGCTTTTCACAACCGCATCACTGCGCGGTACGTTTGTGTTTAATGTTGTTTGGTGAGTTGAAACTCAGGTTAGAGCTGGGACTGGAGACGGAGAGCTTATTGGGGGAGCGTGAGCAGTATATTCGGGGTTGTGCCGAGATGTTCTTAAAAGCCTACCGAGTGTAACAACATTAAGCGGTTGGTATCAGTTTGTATCTTCTTCGAAAAGAGTTTACTTTTGTTTGAAATCGAGCGTATTATCCGCAACAAATGACTTAACAGTAACGCAAGGAGCAGGCGTGACTAAATCACTTGATTCTCGAGTCAGCATAAAGCCCAGCCTAATGTATATAGGATTGGGATTAACGCCTTTTTTAAGTTATGCCGTGTCCGCGGCTGAGGCGCGTCAACCAGCGCAATATAAACCATTTAAGCTGAGCGTATCGCAGATTAGTACCCAGAGTGCATCGGTTGCCAATGGCGATACAGAGTTGCAGCGGGACAGCTTATTACTCAACGCCAGCGTCAATATTCCCCTAGATAAACAGTGGTCTATTGGAATGCGTGTCGGTTACGATAGGCTTGATTACGATTGGCGCAATATCCGTTTAACGGGGGCGAATAACGCCGCTGGCCTGTTTAGTGATGCGGGTGAAACCTGGGAAAATATCGACCGTTATCGCGCGGGCCTATCCCTTAGCTATCGGATGGATAAGCATTGGTCCTTTATGTTGTCGCCACAACTTCAATATGCCTATGCCGATACCGCATCGGCGAGCCATGCGCAGAGTTATGGTGTGGTTGCGTCGGCCATGTATGCCTTCGAGTCGGGCAATATGCTCGGTTTTGGCGTTGCGTATTTAAACGATATTGATGAAGTACGCACTATGCCTTATCTGGCGGTGAGTTGGCAGATTAATGATCGTTGGCGGTTAGCGAACCCATCCCAAGCGGGATTTAGTGGCCCTGCGGGTTTGGAGCTGAGTTATCAAGTGAGCCCTGCATGGAATGTTGGCTTTGGTAATTCACGTCGCACCGAGCGATTTTTAGTCGCCGATAAGGATACCGTGGTAGAGACTAACGAGTGGGTGAGTTATCTGCGTGCCGGTTGGCAAGCTACGCCGGCTATTGCGCTGAATCTTTACGCGGGTTACTACTTCAATGGTGAATTGGAAGTCACCCATCAAGCGGCGCTCGATATGGATAACCAAGGCGCAGCCGCCTTGGATCTCGAGTTCCGATTTTAATTACTGGCCCAGCATGGCCTCTTTGAGGCTCTTCTGGGCTGGTTTTTCCCCTAGCCAAATTTTGAGTAAGGCTTGGCGGAACATTTCCCCTTCAATCGTGGCTTGTTCTTGGCCATTTTTATAGGCGGTAACGCCACGGCTTTTGTTGGCGACCAAGGTGAATTGGTCGCCTTCTTTGATTTCATCCTTAAATAACGCCATAAAGGCGTCAATTTGTGGCTGAATGTCGGTCGTATTATCGGCGGTCGCGTGCTCAAAACCTTCGGTTATCGCATCACGCATTTTCTCGGAAGTAATCATTCCTGACGTAATATTGAGTCGAATCGCCGCAACCGGGGCATTGATGACCTCAGTCATGGTTTTGCTCGGGGTGGGCACATATAGACTACCCACATACAAATCCATAAAGAACTTGCTGCGAACACCAACGCCATTCAATTGCAGCGCCTGAGCGTCGAGCGTGATGGTATCGGCGACTTGGACACCAGAGACTTCTTTAGCTTGGGTGAATAGTGGAAAAAGCAAAGCGGTAGTTAGTGTCAGGGTTGAGAGTAACTTCATCATACACCTCATATTTTTTTAGTTATGGTCGTTGAGCGTATCCATGGGATTGACGGCTCAAACGAAGATTATCTGTTGATTGCCAAGCGATACTAATCGAAACCAAAGAGGAGCGATAGCCTAATCTGTTCAAGCTATCGCTTAGGAGGTAAATCAAGTTGGGCAGCTTTCTTTTGAGGGATACCTTAAGAAAGCAAAAAGTCGGAATTCTTTGTTCGAGTCATTCGACTTATTGGCTGACGTGGTTAGCCACGTATACCTAATTTATATTGGCCATTTTGCTCAAACATCACCGCTTGTTTTTGCTTAGGGGAGATCAGAATTGGGCCATCATCGAAAAACAGAAAGCACTTCCAGTTGCGGACAAAGACATCCCAACGAGTCTCAATCACTTGATATTTTTCGTAGCAAAAATAGACCTGAGTATCATCTGGCCACTGGATAAACTCGGCCAACATCTCGGGTAGGCTATTATCTTCACGGTCCCACGCACTCTGCCAATGATCCGTTTTGACCCATGCGTTGGCTTTAGCGGCCCAATCCCCTTTAGTAAACTGCTCGGCGCGGCTACTTTTATTGCTAATCCACTGATTCCAAACCAGCATGGCGCTTTTGTCCGTCAGCGGCAGAATGCCAGTCTTGTCATCATCGCTTACAGGCAAGTCCTTGTGGTTAAAAATCCACTTACGGCGATAGGTATCTAAAGGTATATAGGTATGAGCCAAAAAAGGTCTCCTAGGAAATGGGAAAATTGAAACGGGCTCATTATAAGATGTGATGTGCTAATAATAAAACCACCGAGCGGAGATATTGCCGCTCGGAACCATAGTCTATTGAGCTTCAGTGATGATACGGGTTAGTTCGGCCACATAATGCTGTGCCACCTGATTATCCGGATCGACATTCAAGGCATTTGAAAACGCGGTGTGTGCTCCCTCCGCTTGACCTAGCTCAACCATGAATAAACCAAGTTTTATCCAAGTCTGCGTATCTGAAGGATATTTTTCTAAGTAGTCTAGATAGACGTTGACTGACTCTTGGATTTTTCCCCGGAGCTTAAGGATATGCGCATACTGCGGTATGTACTCGTCACTGTGGGTCAAAATTTTGACAAGGGTATCTTCCGCAAGCTCAAGTTTACCTAATTTCAGTGCAAGTAAAATAATGTGCTTTAACTCCATTTCCGTACAGAGTTCTTCGGGTAATGCAAGCAATGCATCTAATGCTTGTTGAGGTTGCTGTTCAAGACAAAGTTGAAACGATAATGCAAGATGGTATAGCCGCTTAGCTTCTGGATCTTTTTCGGTTAAAGGCATAAGGTTATGAGTTAATAATGCTAAGCCTTGATGACTTTTCGATTTGTTCAATCGCAATATTTTAGTATAAACGTGCTCCATTGCGGAGCCTGTATTAAGTGCTTCAACATAGACTTGTCTCACTTGAGTTAAGCTAAGCTGGTATAGATTATTTAGTTTCGTCCAAAGTAATTTTTCATCTGCTGAGAATGAATAGTCAGGATGCATCCTTTTCCATATAAAGCACCTTCCTGGTTGATTATCTCTTTTCCATTGCTCTGCTAATGTATTAAATGGAGTAGTTTTCAGCTCGTTTATTCTATCTTGCAGTTTGTTACAAGCACTTTCTACTAGTTTAAAAACTTGAACACAGCTAGACAAAAATGCCTCATAGTATCTTTCTGTCATTTGGTTTATTTGCGGTTGCGTCCAGCTTTCTATCTCTCGAGTTGTTAAGAATTTAGAGAATTCGAAGTAACCATAAAACTTGATTAGCTGAGATAGATTTTTATATTTTTTGTTTATTTTTAACTCAATTTTATCTATTTTTTCAAGAGTGCTTGATGATTTTTTTGAGTCTAAGTTAAGTTTTGACGCGAGTTTTTTTGCCTCAGTGATTAAATACTGTAACTTGATAAGTTCATTTCTAATTTTTTTACACTCAAAATAAGCTTTGTTTAGGTCATTTTCTTTTATAGTGTTAAATTGACTATCCGATAGTAGTTTGCTTTTCTCTAGAGGGGGAAGTGTTATTTCTTTTGTGGGTTGATGGGTAATTCCCTCAATACATGCTGCATTTGATGATAAATTGATTATATCAACATGAGGGTAGGTTTTTGCTTCATTTTCAAGTGACTCCATTGCTTGCTTAAGTTGGATTAAGGTCTCTGCTTGGTAACCGTCATAAGTGCTTACCCATAATGTATCGTGCCCTAAACTCGGCCCCAAACTTGCTTCAACTGTACCGCTGGCGTGACTATATCCAGATTTTGAATAACAAAAATCCACGCCACTTAACAAGACCTGCTTGAATCCCATTTCTATAGCCAAACGTACTGCACTATTCGTGACTGTTGGTCCGACAGTCGGTATGTTGTCAAAGTCTTTATCATTATTCCAAGGAAAACGTTGCCCCATATAATAACAATCACCTTGCCATTGAGATAATACTTTAGGATTGACGTGATATGAGTGTACAAGTAGTGACTCCTCGTTTAATTCAAACATACCTCTACTGACATCAAAGCTAAAATCTTGAGGGTCTACACAGACAACAATATCAACATTTATACCAAACCTTGCAAGCTTTCCTGCTATCCTTGATACAGCGATTACATATAAACTATTTTGATTTTCCTTTATCCATTGAATGGCATCATCAAGTGATGGACCACCCGCGATAACAATGCAAGTCATTTGTCTATGTGTATTTCTAAGTTCTTTTGCTTGCGTATGATTATCTGCAATGTTTTCTAATTGAGTTCTTACAAATATTTTTTGTGTAAAGTTAACGCTGTTGTCAAAATATTCATTCTGTAATCTAGATTCAACAGTGTTTAGTAATGTGTTGTAATCATCAATATGACGAGAGGATACAGAAGATGAAGGAATTAACCAGTATTCACCTTTTGCAATGAAGAGTTTGATATCATCTTGCTTAAATAGTTCATCTAAGCCAGATTCATCAATGATAACGAGTTTACTTCTCAACTTACTAGGAATATCAATGAGTAATAAAGGTAAAATAGTAGATAATTCAATAAAAACAAATTTACTACCATCTGGAATACCTTCTTTTAGTTCAAGTATATAGTTAGCCAGCAGACCTGAGTCCATACCGATAATTATGTTTAACTTATCTTTTTGGTTGAAAAGTGTTCCAAATTTCCTATCGTAGAAGGTTCTTGAGTCGATTCCCTCGAATGTATTGCGATTGACACTGGGTAAGTAGTACTCATTAAAGCGACTAATAGCAAAATTATTCAAAATGTTAGATTGTAATTGCATGGAATTCTTACCCTAATGAGCAATTGAAGCTAGTGGTTATAACTACATGAGACTATGTCATCGCGATGCTTGCAAGCAATCTCTATACCAACGGTTAATTGACGCAGTTCATGTAACTCTAGTCGAAAATGAAAAGCGGACAAATGTTACCCTAATCGCAATTGAACTATGAAAAACTACATATATTATATATAGTTGCCTATAATAGGCTTCATTGGTTACACCATGTTGTCAACATGTGTTTATGCACAGAGTTGGCAAGAATCTTGTATGGTTACCGTACTGATGTATTTAATCATAAGTGTCGCAAGTAGTTAATTGAAGCTAACAATCTTGAGTGGGGAACTCTATGTTTGATAATAAAACAATTTTGATTACTGGTGGCACAGGGTCATTTGGACAAAAATACACCAAAACCATTCTTGAACGATATAAGCCAAAACGCTTGATCATTTTCTCCCGTGATGAACTAAAGCAATATGAGATGCAGCAGGTCTTTAATGCTCCTTGTATGCGTTATTTCATTGGCGATGTGCGTGATGGTGACCGTCTCAAACAAGCATTTAAAGATGTGGATTTTGTAATCCACGCTGCCGCACTTAAGCAGGTACCTGCGGCAGAATATAATCCTATGGAGTGTATTAAAACTAACATCCATGGGGCTGAAAATGTCATTCGGGCTGCAATCAGTAATAATGTTGTCAAGGTTATTGCACTATCAACTGATAAAGCGGCAAGCCCGATTAATCTCTATGGCGCGACAAAGTTAGCGTCAGATAAGCTGTTTGTTGCTGCAAACAACGTCGTCGGAGATGGTAAAACACGATTCGCTGCAGTCCGCTACGGTAACGTCGTGGGATCGAGAGGTTCAGTAGTTCCTTTCTTTAAGCAATTAATTGCAAATGGAGCCACTTCGCTACCTATTACTCATCCAGATATGACGCGATTCTGGATCACCCTTCAAGAGGGTGTCGATTTTGTGCTAAAGAATTTTTCCCGTATGCAAGGGGGGGAGATCTTCGTGCCAAAAATTCCTTCTATTCGTATTACCGATCTTGCTGCAGCCTATGGACCGAGTTTAGAACAAAAGATTGTAGGAATTCGTCCAGGGGAAAAAATGCATGAGGTAATGTGTCCAGGGGATGATTCGCACCACACCATAGAATTTGACGACCATTTTGTGATTACTCCTAGCATCAAGTTTTTTGGACGTGAAACGGATTTTTCTACCAATTCCCTTGGAGAGAAAGGCACGTTGGTGGCTGCCGGTTTTGAATATAACTCCGGAAACAACAGTCATTTTTTGAATGTGAATGAGATCCTTGATATGGACGCTTTAGCATGATCCCCTATGGCAGACAGGATATTGACAGTACCGATATTGCAGCTGTGGTTGAGGTGCTTGAGTCAGATTTTTTGACCCAGGGACCCAAGGTTCCGGAATTTGAAAATGCCGTCTGTGACTATACAGGTGCTAATTTCGGTGTCGCTGTTAACAGTGCAACCTCTGCCTTGCATATTGCCTGTCTCGCATTGGGGATTGGGCAGGGCGATTTGGTATGGACCTCGCCCATCACTTTCGTCGCCTCGGCCAATTGCGCCCTGTACTGTGGCGCTGAAGTGGATTTTGTCGATGTGGACCCTGCCACGGGCAACATGTGTTCCCAGGCTCTCGCCATCAAACTTGCCCAAGCAAAAGTGACAGGAACTTTGCCCAAAGTTGTCATTCCAGTACATCTGTGTGGCCACAGCTGCGATATGGCCGCAATAGCATCGCTCGCTGCTGAATATGGTTTCAGGGTCATAGAGGACGCCTCCCATGGTATAGGTGGCGGTTTCCAAGGGCATAAACTCGGAAGTTGTTATTACTCGGACATCACTGTATTCAGCTTTCACCCGGTCAAGATAATCACCTGTGCCGAAGGTGGTATGGCCATGACCAACAGCGCTGAGCTGGCCGAAAAGTTGAGACTGCTTCGCAGCCACGGGATAGTTAGGTTGCCGCAGCAGATGCTAAGACCAAATGAAGGGGACTGGTATTACGAACAGCATGAGCTGGGGTTTAACTACCGTATGACTGAGCTGCAGGCGGCGTTAGGTGTGTCCCAGATGAAACGCATCGATGCTTTTGTTAAGCGTCGTAACGAGCTGGCCAACCGATATCGTCAGGGATTGTCAAGCCTTTGCCATTGTTTGGAATCCTTGGCCGGTTCCGACAGTGCTTGGCATTTGCTGATTATCTGCCTGCGGGACAAGTCTCACAGAAAACACATTTTCGATGATATGAGGGCTGCCGGAATTCAGGTGCATGTTCATTACTTTCCTGTGCATCTGCAGCCTTTCTACATGAACAAAGGATTCAAGCAAGGACAGTTCCCAGTAGCGGAAGATTTTTATAGCCGCATCCTCAGTTTGCCATTGTTTCCCGGGCTAACCGAGGAGCAGCAAGCCTATGTTATTGAGACCTTGTCGAAAGCCCTCTAGCCCATGCTGAGCAGGTCACTCAAACATTGACCAGCTGACAGGCGAGTTTACGCTGACATCGGTTGTCAGTTTACGGCCTATGATTTGCTCATAGAATTTGGGTGCCAAACCAAATCCTGGCCTCACACTTCGAATATCTTCTTGTAGTATCAGCTCTCCAGCCTTTTTGTCATTAACTATGTATAGGGAACGTCGATATTTTATGGTTGCTTTTTCGCTGTTTTGCTGCGAATAGTCCACTTTCCCCAGTGCCTGCCAGGCTATTTTGGCATCTGTGCACAGACGCTCTAATTCCACCTCCTCAATGGAGAAACTGTCGTCCGGCCCGCCAGAGTTTCGATCCAATGTTACGTGTTTTTCTATTATGGCTGCACCAACTGCCACGGAGGTTACTGCAGTGACATTGTCTATGGTATGGTCGGATAATCCGCCGACGACATTGAAGCGTTTTGCTAAATCGGCAATGGTTTTTAAATTGTATTCGGACGAAGGTGCTGGATAGCTGCTGACACAATGCAGTAAAGCCAGTTCGTTACAACCTCCGCTGCGGGCCGCCTCTACGGCTTCTGCTATTTCATCTCTGTTGGCCATGCCTGTGGAGATAATCATAGGTTTTCCGGTGCCAGCAATGTATTTTATCAGCGGTAGATCAATGGCCTCAAATGACGCGACCTTATAGACGGGTGCATTCAAATCCTCCAGCAGATCAACGGCGGTGTTGTCGAACGGTGAGCTGAAAATAGTGATACCTAGGTTGCGTGCATAATCAAATAAAGGCTTATGCCACTCCCAGGGCATTTGTGCCCATTGATAGAGTTCATAAAGACTTTTTCCATCCCATAAACCACCGCGGATCATAAACTCTTCTTTTTTTGAGTTTAAGGTGATGGTATCGGCGCTGTAGGTTTGCAGCTTGATGGCATCGGCGTTGCAGCGCTTCGCCATGGCAATAATCTGTTTGGCGCGCTCAATATCACCGTTATGGTTGGCCGACAGTTCGGCAACAATATACGGAGGATAATCTATGCCTATTTTCCGACCTGAAATTGAAATCATTGGATGAGTCATAAAAAGCCTTTAAAAAATTAAGACATAAGTGTCAATCTGTTCTTGTATGCCGAGCATCAGGCTAGGACAATTCATAAGGCGCTGGCCATTCTGGCGTGTTGCCTATTCGCCGCAGGCGCGTGAATTCATCTTTTGGGGGCACTAAATGAAAACCCAGCAATCGTCTTTGGGCGTCACTCATTCGATTGTAGATATGCTCGGGAGTATTTTGCATAAAGTCGAATGACGGTTTGATAAACCATCTTGCGTATCCTAGCAGCAGTGCCCAGCGGCTGACATCTGTCATATTTGCTCCTCCCCCATGCCACATATTGGCGTTAAAGATCAGCACTCCACCTTGTTGGCCCGTGATCAATATTTCATTGGGATGTTGTTTGCCATTCTCAGGGAATTCGGTCCATGTGTGGCTGCCTGGTACCAAGCGTGTTGCGCCATTGGAGGGTGTAAAATCATCCAGTAACCAGACTGCATTGGCTTTTAAGCAGTAATTCACTCCGGGTAAAGCGCTGTCGACATGCAACTGCTGCCCTGGATTGCCTTTCAATGGACAACGTGCAGATATATTGTTCAGGTAATAGGGTTCATTATTGTTATATGAGCCTTGTTTAAGTACCACATCCAGCAGTGCCAATACATCGGGATGCTCAAACAGTCTGAACCAGTCCATGGATTTATTGTGGAGATTAAATACCACTTTTTCTGTGGATTTATCTGAAAGCGTACCCGCTGTAGAGGAAGCATTGGCATACTGAGGAGCATATTTTTGATAATTTGCTTCAAGCAGTGCCCTGAAATGCTTGCATTCCTCCGCTGTAAGTATATTGGGTAATAAGACGTAACCATGATTCAGGAAATGTTCAATATACGCCTTCATGTTATATGGCCTTCGCATAACAAGTGATTTGGCGACCCAAATTAGCATCGGCCAGTGATCGGTAAAACTGTTGAAGCGTTTGCTCTTCGCCCAGTTTTCGCAAATTAAGTTCAAACTGTACCCTGCGTTGGTGGCAGGCTTTCCCTATGTTTCTGTTATTCAAGTAATTGTCTCCCATCAATAAAAACATTTCCAAGGGGAAAGACGCGATGGCTAGTTCATTTTGGAAATGGCATCCTGCCAACAATGACTGCAAAGATGCACGTGAGAAATAGTTGAGATGTGCAGGGGGAGAAACCCACCATTGTTGCATGTTAAGCAATTTCTGTGCTGTAACCTGCAGCGTATTGAAATCATTCGGCACAGTGATTATGAGTAACCCACCTTGTTTGAGAACCTTGCTTCTTATCTCGGTAAGTATCTTAACTGGATCGGCAAGATGCTCCAAGACGTTGTTAAGCATGACAACGTCAAATTGCTTGTTGTTGAAGGCATTCATGCTTTCGACCCCGCAATGCTTTACGTTTAGTCCTTGGCTGATGCCATATTCAACCGCCTCTTTGGCAGGATCAAATCCATAGCAGCTGGCTCCCAATTGTTTGAAATAACTTAATGCCTGTCCCCAACCACAACCGACGTCGAGAATTTCAATCTCGTCCATGGAAACTCCAAGCTGTGACTCGATTATTTTAGCTTGATCGTTCCATGTTCCTTCCCAAAACTCTTTGTCTATAAGTTGCACTTCAAGGGAGGAGTTATTGAAATTTTTATAGTCGTTCGAGTAAAATTCGTTGGCGTAAAATTGATCTATTTCCGCTGTTGTTGGCATCGGCGTCACTTGAAGAAAACCATAATCCGGATGAGGTTTAAGGGTGAAGTTGTTTTCTTGTTTCATGATCAATTACCTGAATAATTTTGTGTTATGTAAGCTTTTGAATTAGACCAACCGATATTCATTACCACATCCAGCATTGAAAGCTTTTCGATAAAGTGATTAGTTTTTCTTTGAGGATATACCTGCGGTAAGAACTCCTGAAAAGATAATTGGATATCAGTTTGACCAGTAAAATCATCAGCTGTTAGATACTCCCTTGCCCCCTGTGGAGATAAGTACTCAGTCGCTTTAATTTCATGCAGAATCGACAATAATCTCCGCGTCCTCACACCGGGAATATCGAGTTCACTGGATCTTATAGTTTTACATTGAATACTTAATTTTTGAGCCATCATTTCAATGAGAGCAATATTTAATTCGGCAAGCGAGGTGTGGTTGTCGTTTGATATGAGATTGATGAAACAGTACAGTTCAGAATTAAAAGCGTGTTTGGCATAGGTCTGTTCGAGCATTCTTGTCATTTTTTCACGCCAGTGAGTCTTATTGTCAAGACGTGTTGCAAGCAATGTTTGATCCAAGTGTTGGTGCCGTACCGGTACTGTTAGCCAATTAGGCATATTATTCAAAGGAATACGATTGCGGTTATGCCAAGAGCTTTTTTGAAACTGGGCATCATCGAGAAAGACAAACACATCCACCTCGGCCATTAAGTTAAAGTAGCCACTCCAAGGCAAAAAAGTCGGTTGCATAATGGCGCATTTCATAATACTTTTCTCATTTGTAGTACATTTTTTTCGGAAAATTCCGCAGCGATCAGTTTGTCATCGCAGATCACATATCCCAGTTTATTGTAAAACGACAGTGCTGGGCTATTGTCTTTAGCTACATGGATCACAATGTTATTAATGAGCAGAGTGTGTTTAATGATGTTTTCCAGCAATGTCAAGGCTATGGTTCCCAAACCTTTATTCTGTTCGGTTTGTACGCCAATGTAGATCCACAGCTCGGCTTCGCTCCGTTGCACGTTTAGGTGTTTAATACCTAGGTTACCCACGTGCCGTCCTTGTTGAAGGATGCTGAAGGTATATTGGGTTTGATCTTTGAGCAATGCTCGCCAATAGATAAAGTGCGATGCTTTGACAGGGGCTTTGGTTTGTACAAACTGCCCCCTTAGTGTTACATCTTGCAACCAATGGAAGGTTCGTCTGATATCCAGCGGTTTCACATCGGCCAAGGTAACCTCTTTGGCCAATAGGTTTTGACACACCAGAGGTGCACCAAACAGCACTGGCGCCGCAACCAAAGGCAGGGGATGTGAACAATAGCGTCCAAGTTTTATTGAGAGTTCATTAAAATTTAAAAACAGCTCAAAGAGGCCTAATTGGCTCATGGAAAGTAAGGGGGTAACCTGATTGTCGGCAATAGGCATCAATAACGAGGGCAATTTCATAAACAATCTTTCGTAAGTGCAGCCCCCTCCCGAGCCAATGGCGAGATCAGCGACTGCCATAAGCTCTGCCATGTTATTTACATTGGTATGGATGTGGGTTTCGATTTGCATGGCTTGTGCGGCAGATTGCAAGGATGACAAATGGGGTGCATTGGCGCTGACTACAACGTCTATTCGTTTCAGGGCCAACAATGGTGTGTCTTTAATGACCTGTAAGACCTTTTCGCTGTTGTTGTCGCTGTCTATCCCGCCGAACGTAACGAGAATTGTCTCGAGCCGTTTGGAAATGCGCCTTTGGATACTCAAATATTGCCACTGCTTGAATTCGTCTCGCAGCAAGACATATTTTCCACCAAGTAGTAATTGGCACTTTTGAGGAACCCAAGTTTTATATGCGTTGGATTTAACGCTCAAGTTGTAGTCGAGTAATATATCGCATCTATGCATCCTGTCTGCCAGGTCATCGATAACCATCAGCTTTTTGCAATATGCCTTGGCTTGTGTTTCCCATTTTTCATCAAGAGCATAATGATCGACAACAATAATATCTGGTTTGATTACATTAAAATGTGAAACACATTGGCTGATGTCATGCTGCCAACTTGTCTCCAGCAAGCTGCAGTGACGTGGCTCTGAGGTATCATTTTCTGGACTCAGATATGTATCCCGGGGTAATAGCACCAACACAAAGCCATGTTGTTCGACCAAAGCGCTGTGATTATTGAGTAGATCACGGCATATGAAATAGCATTGGCAACCCTGCTGTTTTAAGGCCATTGCCAGCGTAAGGCAGCGCATAACATGTCCATAACCTATGCTCCGGCTTGAGTCTGTGCGAAAAACAACGGTCTGGCTGTCTGATAACGCTGCCTGTAAATTATCCACCATTGGCCTCACACACCCTGCATAGTATAAATGGCTTTGAACATGAGTTCAGCTCTTATCCAATCGTCTTCGGTATCAACATCCTGCACTCTATAACTGGGAATAAACACCGGTGCTGTTGGGCTGGTGAAGATGGCCTTCTGTTGCAGCCAGGCTGCAGTGGTTCCCCAGCAAAATTGTCCTGCATCGTGGTATGCAATTGGCAGATCCTGTGAGCGGGTCATGAAGTGGTTGGGTTGTAACATTTCAAGCTGATGTTGTGCATTGAGTATCACTGCACGTTGAATGGGAAATTCAAAATTGGTGACGGCCAGGGCGTAGTCGTTTTCACCACTAGTCAGCTTCTGCAAGCCAATTTTGATGTCTTCGGCGCTGATGAAGGGGGCCGTGGCATATATACAACACACATGGGTAAGCTCCATATCCCCACTTTGCCGAGACAAGGTGCCATTTAGCCAGTGGATGGCATGGCGGATCACCGCCATGGTTCCTGTCATATCGTCTGATAATTCAGCTGGTCGCATAAAGGGGGCTTCTGCACCGGCCTGAATCGCAATGTCGGTAATATTTGGATCATCAGTAGAAACAATGACTTTATCAAAGCAACCGCTGGCAAGTGCCGCCTCGATGGACCACACAATAATGGGTTTGTCATGGAACAGACGAATATTTTTCCCTGGTATTCTTTTACTGCCGCCTCTGGCTGGAATTATGGCAATTTTCATAACTGGACTCTCTGCAATTCTGCAAATAGCAAGGCTTCAGATTTGATCTGTGGCCTGCTGTTGTAATTGTAAGGGTAATTCATATTCTAGGCAGTCAGCCAGCGCCAGCCAATCATGCCTTTCCTGAGTGGCGAGCATGTGTCGAAACAAGGTCATCATGGCCTTGGTGTTCTGCAGTTCCGGCAGTATGGTGGTGATTAAGACAATGCATTCACCAAAATCGCTTGAACCATCGGCTTCCTGACCTAATCTCAATTTATGGGCTGTACTTATCAACTTGGGGATCAGGACTGTATTGATATCATTTTTCATCATTTACACTCCAGATAAAGGGTTCCTTTAATGGCGGCGCCTTCCAGACTCGAGTTATAAAATGCCACCTCTGGTTTTGTGCGGATATAGTGTTCCAGTGCGAGTAAATAACCACGGAAATTCAAGTGAGTAATCACTTTATCTCCATGCCCGTTGATGACCCAGTGGTGTTTGGAGTCTGTTATTGAGGGCCCGAGCTTGCCCTCGGGCCAGAAGGCATGGGTCTTGTTTTTGGGATAACAGAAGTCACAACCAAATAAGATGATTTGTTTACTCTTCAGGTATACCGCCAAGTCAATGGCCGGATGTATGACACTGCCATTGGCAAACAAGCGCAGCTTGGGATAGCGGCTGTTGAGTTCATCATAGGTTTCATTGAGCGAATAGGCAGCGAAGCGCTCCCCGGGCCAGGCATGCAATACCTGTGGCTGAGACCTGGGAAAATAGACCAATTTAACTTTTTCCGGAAGCACTTCGGGCAAGTGAGCAAGAGAAATGTTGTAATCCAAGCTTATGACAATATCCGGAATGATATTTTCGTTGACCAAGGCTTTTAATGCCGTATCTACAGCTATCATCAGGGGCCGTGTTGCCAAGGGTAATGCCATTTGTGCCCTCAAATAATCATAATGCTGTTCCAGCGACGGACCCGTACCTATAACCAAAGTCTTGCTTGGTTGAAAGAGCAAGCTTAGTGATGCAGCATCGGGATCCTGTTTTATGGTCTCAAGATTGTCTGCCAACCTGCGCTGAAATTTCACATCTTCAGGTTTGTGCCGCTTGTTGGCAAACGCAAGATTATTATGAAACATCAACAGATCACGCAGTCTGGCGTTATGGTCACTGATGAGCTGCAGATCAGATATTATTGCAATGTAATGCTGCGCCAGCTCATCTTGCCGGGGATTGGGTTCCAGTACTACCCGCAGATCGCTTAACCACTCGCTTTGATCTGTGTAGCTGAGCAACAAAACTAACAGATTCAAATTGAGCGGGCAGATACGAATATGTTCCAAGTGTTTGTTATCAGAGAGCAAGGTGGGTACATCACCCATGCCGACCCCATAAACAGAAACGGTGCTGCACCAAGCTGGAAGCTGATTTATCATAAGTTCCGCTTCGGCCAAGCGATTATAACAGCTGCTGAGCTGGATACCGTTAACGCTGATAGTGTGATTGGCACCTGTCACCAACATGGCATCCAGGCTGTCGGGATTTGCTGCGTCCATGGTCTGAGCCACTTCCGGCCAGCGACGGCGGATAATAGCCATATTCTGTTGTAGTAAATCAGTCATGGAGCACGTTCCTACGAAAAAGTTTTTACTTTGTTGCAAGCAGTTAGATGGCTTTCATTTGATTTGATAAAATCTAATAATGCATATTTAAGATAACTGAAATCCCTGATTTGGATGGCGATGTTGGCAAATACTCTTTGTCATTTTAAGTTGATAGAGACCTAATGATCTGACTGCCGTAATATTGGACGCTTTGCGAAGTACGCATTTTAATTCAAAACTTTCTGGACTGAATAAATAGGAGCACTATGCTGTTTGGTTCGATTGTAATCAACTTTGTACTCAAATACTGTTAGTTTGATTTGAGGACAAGTCATGAGCGTTACGTCTTGTAGCGCCTTAATTTTTAACGTGTGGAAGGAACTTTCCACACAAACATTATCCCTGCAGCTCCCTTTGTTGCTCATACTTTGTACAATCTGACACCTTTAAAGTAAAGTAAGGTTATCATTTGCGTAGTATTAGCTGTCTCAGGCATTTTTTAATAATCACGTCCGTAGGAAATTCTCAGCGGAATCGGGCTATCTTCAATACCTCATAAATAGGCTCCACTGTTATTCTGCTTGCCATCAACTAATCCAAAACGGCTCGATAGTAAAGAACAATGGTTACAAACAGATAGGGCTATCCTCTCACTGGTTTATATAGGTAATATTGGCAGCTCATTCCTAATTTTGCGCGTCAGCAATAAAGTTCTATTCTAGCCGATTTGCTAGAACCGATAATTATGATTACTGTCGGTTGTCACCATAAATATCTTAGCAGCCTTTGGCAACAATTATCGGTTTGAGATGCTAGCATAATGGTTTTAATACCCATCTTACATAAATAGTCTTCCTAAATCCCACTGAATGTGTCCCGCGCCGTAGAGTTCCATTGAATCGTCAAAGGGAGCCTAAATCCACGTATAAAGGGCCATACGTTGAATCGCTCTAGGACTCAGTGCCATAGCATAATTCCCACTCCTGATCACAGCTACCATCGGATAAAGAGAAAAGCGGTGTTGATGTTCGAGGATTAACTCAAATTTGGCTACTTTGGTTCCTTTCGAAAGTTGGTGGCTGCTTTTTTAGGATTTTCAAATTTTCAACTTGCTTTACTAATTGGCGTTTAAGCCAAGTGATTTCAGCTTACATAGCGGTTGTATTTTTTTTCGATATTGGGTTTGATGAACTTAGACTTTTGATTTACAAGAACTTAGTTGGTGAGTGGTTACCACTATACCAATTTTATCAGTACGGTTCAAAGCCCAAACTTTGAATTCTTGTATGGATTTTACGGGGTTTCTTTGTTAACACGCTCCACCTCAATAGGCGAGTTTACTCATTTAGCAATATGTCCAGAAGTATTGGTTCCGATGACTTCTACAGCTTCCATTCGATACGTATCAATTTTCTAAATCTAAGATAGCTAACGGAAATGAACGTGATAGTCAAGTAACCGGATGAAATGAGTGAAAAGGGGATTTTTGAAAAAGTTACGAAAAATTCTAAAAAATGACATTCCTATGGCGGCACAGGACTTTTGGGTTTTTCGTAACCAATTGAATTTTATAGGTAAGAAATGACTTATGGTCTCTCCACAGGGACTCGAACCCCGATCGGCCGCTTAGGAGGCGGCTGCTCTATCCTGTTGAGCTATGAAGAGACGCCAGTGATTATACTGGTTTTATCTTTGATTAAAAGGTTTATGATTTAGTTGGTTAAATCTTAAGCGCGATGTCGTTTATCTGTACATTGTAAGCCGCATTTTGGTCAACGAGGATCGCGGTTGCACTTTCTTCGCTAACTTGTTCGATTTTTACCGTTGCTCGGCTCTTGGTGGCGACGGCACGCATTTCGTTGAGTCTATCGGGTAAGTTTTGTTGTAACACGACCTGGAATTTATCGCCAACTCGAATGCCGTGTTTGCGACCTAAGTTGAGGATAATTCTATCGCCTTGACGGCTGACGACTTGCCCCAATAATGGTCTGCAATTGAGCGTGTTGTCTATATCTCGAGTTGCTTCTTGCATGATTTGGCTGATATTTCTGCCATAGGATGAACGCCAAAATCGGTCACTATTAGGGGCTATGATGGCCTGTTCTTCAAACTCCCACGGGGCAGAGGTACTGTAGGTTTTGCTCCACACTTCCTCGCCGCTAATGCCGTGAAAGAGACTGAGTTTAAATTGGAATTGTCTGAGTGGCGCTTCATCCCACCATCCCATAAAGGTAGATTGCACAGGCTCAGTCGATATATCAATGATTTGTGGCAATAAAATATATTGGCTATCGGTGATTTCACTCAACCAGCTTGGGAGTCGATAGCCACGGATATCGACCAATTCTTGTGCGATATCAAGCCGTTCTTTGGCATGGATATGGCTAAAACCAGTAGATGAGTAGCCATCAATACTATTACCCAGTTTCTCGGAGATGACTTCTTCAAATCCCGATAATTGTCCGTAGCGTAACTGTGCTCGGTCTTTTATTTGCGCTTGGGGAATTAAGATGGCGGCCTTTAATTGGCCTGCCGGGCATTGCTGGGTTGGATCATCATTGAGATCGAGCCTGAGGGATACATAGATTTTATTGCCTTGAATACGCTCGCTCACCAATTGAATGCTAATCGCCTGGGCATAACGATTAATCGCAAAGCTGTTTTGCGTTAAGTTGCCGTTAGTCGTTTGCTGTTCGCTGGTGATTTGGATACCGGTACTGAGCGTGGCATAACTCACCGCTTGATTGATGGCTTCTTCACGTGCTTGGGCGATGTTGCCATTGGTGATCACCGCTTCTCCACTGGCCTCGACCCATTCGGCGTTTGCCTGTGCAGCAAATAGCAGTAGGCTGCTGATTATGAGCAAGTTCTTTCTTAGTATGTTCATCAATAAGCCCTTAACTAAAATTGCTAGGATGAGTCAGTTTACTGGCGGTGCTTTATGGCTCCAAGCAAATTGTATGCCTGATTTATCGTGGTATAGGGATAAAGTTATCAATAGATTTGTCGATAATCTGAAGAGTTCATTAAGCGCAATATTTTGACTTGGTCTAATACTTGCTTGTTTTATGGCAAAGATTGCGGCTCCCACTGGGCCACATTGATACTGATGACGAGGTTACTCCTATGCTTAAGCGTGCATTCATTCCTCTGGCACTGTTAGTGCTGGTTGGGTGTGCGACTAAACCCGTGGCACCGCCCAAACCTAGCTTAGCTGACGGCAATGGTTTGCCGCCTACGGCGACAATTAATCATCTAGCGCAGCGCATTGTGACTGAGTTAGTCAAGCAGAATGATGCCTTGCGTCCCGACCAACCTATCGTTGTTGCCACGCCTGTGTTAGTGGGGGACTTGAGTAGCACCAATGCGCTGGCGCAGCAGCTCCAGCAAGGGCTGATGACGTCTTTGCATAGCTTTATGTTTAATGTGGTGGATTTGAATTTAGGTGATGGGCTGAGTGTGACGGCTGATGGCGATTTTATTTTGACGCGCGATTGGCAAAAGCTTTCGACCAACTTACCCGTTGACCATATTGTGGTATCGACGATGAGCCCCACGACCAATGGCATGGCAATCAACACTCGGATTGTTACCTTGAGTAATAACCGCGTGGTGTCAGCCTCTCAAACCTATGTGACCCAAAAAGAGTTGAGCAATTACATGCAGCCTTCAGAGCAAGTTATCTCTCAGGATGGGATTTTATACCGCCAGTCGAGCCCTGGTATGAATGAAGTGCGAGTGCTAGGAGATGGAAAATGAAACGCTACCTATTCATTGTTGCGGCGCTCCTACTAACAGGGTGTGCTGCCAAAGATAAATATGTTCAGTGGGAAGATGTACCGCCAAGCAGTTTTCCTAAGCTGACGGCCATAGGTTATGCCCCGCTTGCGACTCAACCGGCTAAAGAGCAGTCCCAACGAGTATTGATGGCGATGCAGGCCTCAAAAATTGTGGCTTATCGTGAACTGGCTGAACAAGTGTATGGACAAAAGATCACCGCCAATAGCAGTGTCAGTGATTGGATGCTGACAGATGACAATGTTAAAGCTTCTGTGACTGGGGTGATCCGCGGCGCGAGAGTGGTAAAAAGCTATCCGGCAGGGGATCACTATGTCACTGAGTTGGAGCTTGATTTTGCCAAGGTATGGCAAATTTACCAACAGCAGAGCCGCCCACAAAGAATTAAAGACGTTACCTATTTTTAGCACTAGGGCAGGGTGACTAGTCCTTGCAGTACCAATAAACAAAAGCCGCACTCAGTTTTAGCGCGGCTTTTTTTATATCCCGTTTACTATTTACTGCTCGACTTATGCTTTTAAATCATTGCCTAAGCTAGAAAGGGTCGAAGTTCTGCCTTTATCGTTATAAGTCAGAGTGGTCGCGTTTCGGCTCGCCTGTAAGGCTTGGGCAAAACGGTTTAGACTCGCCAAATTCATCTCGATGAGACTGGCATTTTGAGCGTTAAGATCCTTACATTCGGCAAGGGCCTCTTTTACGGCGGCCATTTTATGGGATAGTTCTACTTGCGAGGAGAGTAAGGATTTATCGCTGTGATTGGCCAGTAAGTCATCGTTGGCCTTGAGTTCTTGCAGGCATGTTGATTTTTGCTCCGCAAGCGATAAAAGCAAATCGGCGTTTTGGTCAACCAAAGCGCCTTTTTCCTTAAGAATAATCTGTTTAAGAACAGCCAAATGGGCGTGTTGTTGATCTACCAGTTTAGCTATTTCTGTCATAGTTACTCTTTATTGAGGTCATTCAATTCAGCTTCGAAGCTGGCAATGTTGGCCGCCAACTTTTCGGGATCAATTTTATAGCGACCTTCGGCAATCGCTTGCTTAATTTCAGCGACTTTCTTTTGGTCGACTTCAGGTAGGCTGGCCATTTTGGTTTGAGCTCCTTGTAGCTGTTGAGCTTGAGCCGTAATGACAACAGAGTCACCTTTTTGTTGAGTCGATTTGGCCGCAACCTGAGTCGATTGCTCGCTTTCACTGCTCTTTTTAGTACTGTTTGAACGGACTTGCGCGGCCGCTCCGGCGTTAAATTTGCTAATATCAATTGCCATTTTAGGCTCCAGCGTCGTGTATACGGGATTTCTTAACTGGGGTATCGGCAGCCCAACGAAAAGCTTTAGCTTATTTTACATTCTAACTTCGACTTCGCCAATGGCTGTGACTATAGCATCTAGTTCCTTGTTTGAGCTGCTATTTTTGACCCTAATTTGGTCACCAATATTACCATCTTGCAGTGCTTCACCCACGGTTTTTAGCACAAAATTACTGGAACGGACATAAATCGACACTGAATCATTCTTACAGACAAAGCAAAGGTTGTTGGCAAAAATGGGAAAATTTTTGGCAACACGGCGTTTAACCCGTACGCCTGAAAGTTGGCTGGTATCGCTAAATTGCATTCCGCGTAAACTATTTTGATCAATATAACGGATTTCAACCTGAGTCGGACTGATTAACTCCCCTGGCGCCAGTGTTTCGCTGGCAACGACCACAGGGAACAGAATATCAACACGCACCGACATAAAAATCTGCCAAGGGTAGGCCAAATCAGGTGTATCACAGCTGACTTTTACTGTGTTGTTGCGGCTGATTTCCCTATCGGATGCTAGTTCAACTTTTATTGGGGATGCGCATTGTGCTGGCAGTAGTCGGTTGTCGATAGGTTGGGGAGCGATTTCCACTTTGGCATTCGCTGGCACTGAAATCTTTTCATTAATAAGGGCTTTAGCTAACTCTGATATCGCCGATACGCTAGGTACCTCGGGAGCTGCATTGGCCGCCGAGGTGAGAAATAATGCGATAACACATAAAAAATATACTAAATTTACTTTCATAATGAAGAGACTAGCTTGTAACGCCAGAATGCACCTATACTTTTATCAAACGTGAAACTGTCCTGTGTCGTTAAGGCCAAAATTTCGTGTCAGAAGTTTGACTCAGTTTCAACTATGGTTATGGATAACAAGACGCAAGCAATTAATATGCCTATACTCAAACGAGTTTTATGGCCGTACATAAACAGAACAACAAGGCAGAGTTATGTCGAGTATTCTTGATTCAGTCAACAAACGCACCCAACTCGTAGGTCAAAACCGACTAGAACTATTGCTATTTAAGTTGAATGGTCGTCAACGTTTTGGGATTAACGTATTCAAAGTGAAAGAGGTTCTGCAGTGTCCACCATTAACGGCCTTGCCTAAACTTAATCCCTACGTCAAAGGGGTGGCACATATTCGCGGAACGACCATTTCAGTGATCGATTTAAGTGCCGCAACTGGCGGACGTCCGCTCGCGAGTACCGAAAATTGCTTTATTATCATTTCAGAATATAACCGCAGCGTGCAAGGTTTCTTGGTCAGTTCAGTTGAACGTATCATCAACATGAATTGGGAAGCTATTATGCCGCCACCGCAAGGTGCTGGCCGTTATTCCTATTTGACGGCGGTGACTGAAATTGAAGGCGAGTTAGTCGAAATTCTCGATGTTGAAAAGATTCTTGATGAAATCTCCCCAGTAAAAACCGCGATTAGTGAAGAAGTCAATGAGCAGCTCACTATCGATAGAAGTCAGCATTATCACATCATGGTGATTGATGATTCGGCTGTGGCTCGTAAACAGATTATTCGCGCGTTGGAATCATTAAACTTACAGATTGATACGGCAAAAGATGGCCGCGAGGCATTGGACAAGTTAAAGGCGATTGCTGGTGAAATGAACAATGTCGCCGAAGAGATCCCATTAATTATTTCTGATATCGAAATGCCTGAAATGGATGGTTATACCTTAACGGCAGAAATCCGCGACGATCCAAAACTTAAGCATATTAAGGTCGTTTTACATACCTCACTCAGCGGCGTGTTCAACCAGGCCATGGTGCAAAAAGTAGGCGCCAACGACTTTATCGCGAAATTCAATCCTGATGAATTAGCGGCAGCAGTGAACAAGCATTTAAGTTTGTAGTGAAAGTGTGGGTTAGTGCCTAGTAGCGCTTTACGCTATAATCTAGCCCTTATTACATGATTGTTGGCACTTATTTGGGTGCTTGCTATAGGATCTAGGACGTGAATGTGCCTGACAAATCACTCGCTGAAGCCGAATATAATCAATTTAGGTTGTTCCTAGAACAACACAGCGGCATCGTACTGGGGGAAAATAAACAATACCTAGTACGTAGCCGTCTTGCTCCCTTGATGGGCAAATATAATCTGCCTTCGTTATCCGATGTGGTAAAACATTCGATGAAGCCCACGGAGCGAGCCTTACGGGCAGAAGTGATCGACGCCATGACTACCAATGAAACCTTATGGTTTCGTGACCGTTATCCGTTTGAGTTGCTCAATAATGTGTTGTTACCTGAATACAGTAAGTTGGGGCGTCCATTAAAAATATGGTCCGCTGCCTGCTCGTCTGGCCAAGAGCCTTATTCGTTGGCAATGACTATCTTAGAATATCAACAGAAGAAGCCGGGAGCTTTGCCGGGCGGCGCCTCGATTCAAGCAACCGATCTTTCACCTTCGATGTTGGAACGTTGCAAAAATGCCGAATACGATAGTTTGGCGCTAGCGCGTGGTTTATCCGAGGAACGTAAGCGCCAGTTTTTTGATGCTTTGCCCTCTGGCAACATGCGAGTTAAGGATAACGTTAAGCGTTTAGTCAATTTTCGCGCCCATAACTTACTTGAGAGTTACACCTTACTCGGCAAGTTCGACATTATCTTCTGTCGAAATGTGCTGATCTATTTTGCCCCAGAGGCAAAAGCAAAAATTTTGCGGCAATTCGCTGCCGCTTTAAATCCGAAGGGCATACTCTTTCTCGGCGCGTCAGAGTCGATTGCGGGTCTGACGGATGAATTTGATATGGTTCGTTGCAACCCGGGTATCTATTACCAGAAAAAGACTTAATATTATGATATTAAATAAAAATTACCGACATGAGTCGGTAATTTTTTACCCCGTCAAACCCCTTTTCTACACATTTCTGATAGTTTCTGTTTTTTGGCACATGAATTGCTTTGTTCCCGTGAGAGTCACGATGGAGGCAATTTTATGGCGATTAATTTTGATAAGGCACTAGGTGTGCACCAATTTACTTTGGGGATACGTGCCGAGCGTGCCGAAGTAATTTCAAGCAACATCGCAAACGCCGATACGCCACATTATAAAGCCCGTGACGTCGATTTTTCTGCGGCCTTAAATATTGCGAAAACCCAGCAACAGCAACGCAATAGCCTTGAGATGACAGGCGATGAGCAGCATTTTGGCCTCGCACAGTTAACGGGACAATACGTGAAGTTCCGTGTGCCAAATCAGCCAGATACTGGAGATGGCAATACAGTGGATATTCAACAGGAACAGTCGGCATTTATGCAAAATGCGCTCGAATATCAAATGTCTCTGGGATTTTTGGACAGTAAGTTTAGCGGCATGAAAAAAGCGCTGAGAGGGGATTAATCATGAGTTTATTTAATATCTTCGATGTTGCGGGGTCTGGCATGTCAGCCCAGTCTCTGCGGCTAAATACTACCGCGAGTAACATTGCTAACGCAGATTCAGTCTCCAGCAGTGTAGATAAAACTTACCGTTCTCGTCATCCCATTTTTGAAGCCGAAATGGCCAAGGCGCAAAGTCAGCAACAAGCTTCCCAAGGTGTCACGGTGAAAGGCATAGTCGAGAGTGATAAGCCCCTATTAAAAGAGTATTCGCCGGATCATCCGATGGCGGATGCTGATGGCTTTATTTACAAACCAAATGTGAATGTCATGGAAGAAATGGCTGACATGATTTCAGCTTCTCGCTCATATCAGATGAATGTTCAAGTGGCTGAGGCGGCAAAATCTATGCTGCAACAAACACTTGGGATGGGTAAATAATATGCGTTATTTAGGAGGTACGTTGTGAGCCTCATTAACCAACTGAGTCAAACCTCATCGCAGCTGACTCAAACAAACACTCAATCGAATACGGTATCAACCAATAACACCAAGACGTCGACTAATTCTACCGGCAATCCATTTTTGGATGGATTACGTTTGCCGACTAGTTCTGCTGTTCCAGAGGCTAAGAGTCAGCAGCTCACTCAAGAGGATTTTTTCTCATTACTCAGCCAGCAGTTATCGATGCAGGATCCCTTTAAGCCCGTTGATAACGACCAGATGATTGCACAGATGGCATCTTTTTCTACTGTCGATGGCATTTCTAAGTTAAATGATCAAATCGTTAATTTAAACAGTGTGATGACATCAAGCCAAGCTTTGCAAGCATCGGGATTAGTTGGGCGAAAAGTGCTGTTACCGACAGATACGGGTTATATCTCTGCAGAAAGCCCAGGCTTAAATGGTGTGATCAGTACTTCCGAGAAAATTCCCGTCATTAATGTTCGAATCGAAGATGATAAAGGGCAAGTCGTTAGAACATTTACTGTTGATGGTAGTAAGGGTGGTAACACTGATGTCAAGTGGGATGGTTTGAATGATAAAGGAGAACCCGTTGCTGCAGGTAATTACTCGATTAAAGCATCGGGTTTGGTGAATGATAAATCACAAGCGTTAGCTGTATCGACCTATGCGCATGTTACCAGTGTTTCTTTAGGTACTGCAGCGACTGGCGCCATTTTGAATCTCAAGGGTGGAATGGCCTTTAAGCTGTCGGATGTACTTGCGATTAGTGAAGTTTAATCGTTATCAAGATTGTAAATGGACATCACACTTGTCCATCATTGAATTGAGCAAATGTAGAGGTGAATTATGTCGTTTAACATTGCATTGAGTGGCATTTCTGCTGCGCAGAAAGATTTGAACACTACGGCGAACAATATCGCGAATGCTAACACCATTGGCTTTAAAGAGTCGCGTGCTGAATTTGCGGATGTTTACGCTAATTCAATTTTCTCAAACTCAAAAACCGCTGTGGGTGGTGGTGTGGCTACGAGCCAAGTGGCGCAGCAATTCCACCAAGGTAGTTTGCAACTGACGAATAACTCGTTAGATTTAGCGATTAAAGGCGGTGGCTTTTTTGTAACTGCGTCCGAGATAGGTACCTTGGATCATCAGTTTACTCGGGCAGGTGCTTTCAAAGTCGACAAAAATAATTATATGGTTGACTCTGCTGGTAATTATTTGCAAACCTTCCCAGTGGATAAAGATGGTAACTCCACTTCTGTCAGTTTAACGACAGCTAAGCCAGTACAAATTCCTGATACTGCGGGTAGCCCTGTTCAAACTGAAAACGTGACTTTGCAGATGAATTTAAATGCAAAAGAAGGTTCACTCGACCCTGCTGCTTTTGATCCGTTAGACTCCAAAACCTATAACAGTGTGACATCCATGACGATTTATGACTCTCTGGGTGAGCCACATATCATGACGACCTATTTCGTCAAACCAAATAATGGCTCATATAATGGTGAAAACAACTGGGTTGCATACTATGCCATTGATGGTAAACAAGTTGATATTTCTGGCCCTGCTGGTACATATCAGACTGACACCAATGGTGATGGCACTCCCGATGCCTCTGGCACAGCTCAAACGGCTGGCGGCTGGAAGGGGTCGGTTCTGAAGTTTAACTCCGTCGGTGTGTATACTGGGAGTGATCCGGCAGTCGTCGCCACCGAAACGTTAGGGGTTGGCGGCGCTGGCGTGTTAGGCCCTGGTGCTGATGGCACTCAAGCCGTGATTATTAAATTTAATGCACCAACCCAATATTCAGCTCCCTTTGCCGCCACTGAATTGTCACAGGACGGTACCACAGTAGGGCGTTTAACCAATGTCGAAATTGGTGAAGATGGTTTGATCACTGCCAGTTACTCCAATGGTTCAACAGTGCCATTAGCCCGCGTTGCTTTAGTTCGCTTTGCAAACGAACAAGGGTTGACACAAGTGGGTAATACCTCGTGGAAAGCCAGTTTATCGTCAGGTCCTGCGCTGGCTGGTGAGCCTAACAGTGGTACGTTTGGTAGTCTCAGTTCTTCAGCGTTAGAGCAATCTAACATTGACTTGACGACTGAGCTGGTGGATTTGATTTCGGCACAACGTAACTTCCAAGCCAACTCACGTACGCTGGAAGTGAATAACACTCTGCAACAAACTGTTCTGCAAATTCGTTAAGTTAATCTTGCCTCTGCTAAGTGTTGCCGCAAGCGGCAACACTTAGCCTCTTTCTGTTGTGCATTCATTCGTTTATTAAAATCTCCTAATTTATCAGTTAACTAGCTGCTTATTTTATTGGCATGATGCTTGCTTTGCTATTATCAGGTTGAAACTTTGACGGAGCAGTCTGTGGACAAATTCCTTTATATCTCCATGAGCGGCGCTAAGCAAAATATGAATGAGTTGGCTTTGCGTGCCAACAACTTAGCTAACGCCAATACCGATGGATTTAAGTCGGATATGGCGCAAGCCAGATCGATGCAAGCCTTTGGTGAAGGATTGCCGACAAGGGTCTTTGCCATGGTTGAAACCCCCTCCGCCAATTTTCGTTCGGGCCCGATTAAATCTACTGGACGCGATCTTGACGTTGCCATTAAAGGTGACGGTTGGTTTGCCGTGCAAGCACAGGATGGTAGTGAAGCTTATACCCGTTCTGGCAGTCTCAGTTTTGACTCAACAGGTTTATTGCATAACGACCGTGGTAATCCCGTGATGGGTGATGCCGGACCGATTGTGTTACCGCTGCCAATTGAAAAGGTCACTATTTCACAGGATGGGATTATCTCTGTTCGTCCTCAAGGTGCGACGACAGAAGTCGTCGAAGAGGTTGGAAGATTAAAGTTGGTAAACCCCGGCAATGCACAAATGATGCGCGGCGAGGATGGGTTGTTCCGTTTGGTATCCGGTGATCCGGCGCCTGCCGATCCTAGTGTATTTGTTGAAAGTGGTGCTGTAGAGGGCAGTAACGTCAACCCCGTGGATGAGATGGTGTCCTTAATCGACCTACAGCGACAATTTGAATTGCAAGTGAAGATGATGAAAACCGCGGAAGAAAATGACCGCGCTTCATCCTCATTAATGCGGATTAGTTAGGAGATAAATTATGCATCCAGCGTTATGGATTAGTAAAACTGGCTTAGACGCACAGCAAACCGATATTGCGGTGATTTCAAACAACGTCGCTAACGCCAGCACTGTGGGCTATAAAAAAAGCCGCGCGGTATTTGAGGACTTACTTTATCAAACTGTTAACCAAGCGGGTGGGATCAGCGCCTCTAACACTAAGTTGCCAAACGGTTTGAACATTGGTGCGGGTACCAAGGTGGTAGCCACCCAAAAAATGTTTACCCAAGGCAATATGCTGACCACGGATAACTCGCTCGATTTGATGATTGAAGGCCCAGGATTTTTCGAAGTGCAGCTCCCCGATGGGACTACGGCTTATACCCGTAATGGTCAATTTACCTTAGATGATACTGGGCAAATTGTCACACCGGGTTCGGGTTATGTGTTGCAACCTGCGATCACTATTCCTGAGGATGCAACCAGTATTACTGTCTCTGCTGAAGGGGAAGTCTCGGTAAAAACACCAGGTGCGGCGGAAAACCAAGTCGTTGGGCAGCTCAGTATGACCGACTTTATTAACCCGTCGGGTTTAGATCCTATGGGACAAAACCTATACACCGAAACTGGTGCGAGTGGTACGCCTATTCAAGGCACTGCATCACTTGATGGTATGGGAGCGATTCGTCAAGGTGCGTTAGAAACCTCTAACGTGAACGTGACCGAAGAGCTAGTTAACCTCATTGAAAGTCAGCGGATCTACGAGATGAACTCCAAAGTGATTTCGGCGGTCGATCAGATGCTGGCTTATGTGAATCAGAATCTATAGAGGCACATGATCATGGCTAGATATCTACTATTGGCTAGTACGCTCTTGCTGGCGGCATGTAGTTCAACTCCAAAGAAGCCGATTGCGGATGATCCCTTCTATGCCCCAGTTTATCCCGAAGCACCACCGACTAAAATTGCTGCAACGGGGTCGATTTACCAAGATAGCCAAGCGGCGAGTCTTTACTCGGATATTCGTGCCCATAAAGTCGGTGACATTATCACTATCGTGTTGAAAGAAGCGACTCAGGCGAAAAAGAGTGCCGGTAATCAGATCAAAAAAGGTTCTGATATGACACTCGATCCCATTTATGCCGGTGGGAGCAATGTGTCTTTAGGCGGTATTCCCCTCGATTTACGCTACAAAGACAGCATGAATACTAAGCGTGAATCCGATGCAGATCAAAGCAATAGCTTAGATGGCAGTATCTCCGCCAATATTATGCAAGTGCTCAATAACGGTAACTTAGTTGTGCGCGGTGAAAAGTGGATTTCAATCAACAATGGTGATGAGTTTATTCGCGTGACCGGTATTGTACGCTCGCAGGATATCAAGCCAGATAACACCATTGATTCAACCCGTATGGCCAATGCGCGTATTCAATATAGCGGTACTGGTACTTTCGCCGAAGCGCAAAAAGTGGGCTGGTTAAGCCAGTTCTTTATGAGCGATTGGTGGCCTTTCTGAGGAGTCAAATCATGAAATATAGACTGATTGTCGCACTTGCCATGTTAGTGCTTTCTCTACCTAGTCAGGCCGAAAGAATTAAAGATATTGCTAATGTTCAGGGGGTTCGCAGTAACCAGTTAATTGGTTATGGCTTGGTTGTTGGTTTACCCGGTACTGGCGAGAAAACCAATTATACCGAGCAAACCTTTACAACGATGTTGAAAAATTTCGGGATCAATTTACCAGATAATTTTAGACCTAAAATCAAAAACGTAGCCGTAGTGGCCGTTCACGCCGATATGCCTGCGTTTATTAAACCTGGGCAACAATTAGATGTTACTGTATCTAGTTTAGGCGAGGCCAAAAGCCTGCGTGGTGGCACGCTATTGCAGACGTTCCTCAAAGGGGTCGATGGTAATGTGTACGCTATTGCCCAAGGGAGTTTAGTGGTTAGTGGTTTTAGTGCAGAAGGTTTGGATGGCTCTAAAGTCATTCAAAATACCCCTACAGTAGGCCGTATTCCAAATGGTGCGATAGTCGAGCGTAGTGTAGCAACGCCATTTTCAAGTGGCGATTATTTGACGTTTAATCTGCGCCGCGCCGATTTTTCAACGGCTCAACGGATGGCTGATGCTATTAATGATTTACTCGGTCCCGATATGGCGCGCCCACTGGATGCAACATCAGTTCAAGTGAGTGCTCCACGAGATGTCTCACAACGCGTATCCTTCCTTGCAACCCTAGAAAATCTGGATGTTATTCCTGCAGAAGAGTCGGCCAAGGTGATTGTTAATTCTCGAACTGGAACCATAGTAGTGGGTCAACACGTTAAATTATTGCCTGCTGCAGTAACCCATGGTGGTTTAACCGTGACAATTGCTGAAGCGACACAAGTCTCTCAACCTAATGCATTGGCTAATGGTGAAACCGTAGTGACTGCCAACACCACTATAGGTGTCAATGAAAGTGATCGCCGCATGTTTATGTTTAGCCCGGGAACCACTCTGGATGAGTTGGTCAGAGCCGTCAACTTAGTGGGTGCAGCACCTTCAGATGTACTTGCTATCCTAGAAGCATTAAAAGTGGCAGGTGCTTTGCATGGTGAGCTTATCATCATCTAATTTCTGTCGGGAAAATTATGGAAAAGCTTTCAAGTTCATCACATTTTCTTGACCTGGGCGGGCTAGATTCACTTCGCGCCCAGGCACAGAAGGATGAGAAGGGCACTTTAAAACAAGTTGCCCAACAATTTGAAGGCATTTTCGTGCAAATGTTGATGAAAAGCATGCGCGATGCTAATGCGGTATTTGAATCGGATAGTCCCCTCAATAGCCAATACACTAAGTTTTATGAGCAAATGCGTGATCAGCAATTGTCGGTCGATTTGTCGGATAAAGGTGTGTTAGGTCTTGCCGACATGATGGTGCAACAGTTATCACCTGAGTCTAGCCAGCATATTCCTGCCTCTGTATTACGTAGTGATGGCGGCGAAAAATTGCTGCAAGGCGATAAAGCATTGAGTGTTCCAGCGCAAAATACGGCAACCCAAGATGTGCTTAATGCTTCAGCAACGACTGCAAGCACTTCTGCAAGCACTTCTGCAGGCATCCCAGCCTATATTGTTCGTCCAACCTTTGAGTCAGATAGGCCAGATGATGTGGCCTCGTCATTGGATATCGACACGCCAGCACCTTCATTAGCGGTTAGTACACCCAAACCAACCTGGTCAGAGCAACCACTATCGCCCATTGAGCCTGTAATTAGCGGCCAGATTTTGCCGACAGTGGCATTTAGAGAAACCCAAAAGACACTCAAATTTGGTAGTCGGGAAGAGTTTTTGGCGACCTTGTATCCCCATGCAGAAAAAGCGGCTAAGGCTTTGGGTACCCAACCTGAAGTGCTACTGGCGCAGTCGGCGCTCGAAACCGGTTGGGGACAGAAAATTGTACGAGGTAGCAATGGTGCACCTAGTCACAACCTATTCAACATTAAGGCTGATCGCCGTTGGCTTGGGGATAAGGCTAACGTGAGTACCTTGGAATTCGAGCAGGGTATTGCCGTTAGACAAAAAGCCGATTTTCGCGTTTACACTGATTTTGAACATAGTTTTAACGATTTTGTCACCTTTATTGCTGAGGGTGAGCGTTATCAAGATGCTAAAAAAGTCGCCGCTTCACCAACCCAATTTATTCGTGCATTGCAGGATGCGGGCTATGCCACCGATCCAAAATATGCTGAGAAAGTCATTAAAGTGATGCAGACAATAAGCCAAGAGCTTAAGTCGATACTGCAAGGAGAAGACAAATGATAAATCTTCATAGGTTATTAGTTCTGAGGAGTGTCGGCTAATGGCGATTGACCTATTAAATATTGCTCGTACTGGGGTGCTAGCCTCGCAGTCGCAACTTGGGGTTACCAGTAATAACATTGCCAACGCGAATACCGCAGGTTATCACAGGCAGGTGGCAACCCAGTCGACGCTAGAGTCACAACGGCTTGGTAATAGTTTTTATGGCACGGGGACTTACGTTGATGATGTAAAACGTATTTACAACGACTATGCGGCAAGAGAATTACGTATTGGACAAACAACCCTAAGTGGTGCTGAAGCGAGTTATGGCAAACTCAGTGAGCTCGATCAACTGTTTTCTCAAATCGGTAAAATGGTACCTCAGAGCTTAAACTCTCTTTTTACTGGATTAAACAGTCTCGCGGATTTGCCCGCTGACTTAGGTATTCGTAGTTCAACCCTAAACGATGCTAAACAATTGGCTAATAGTTTGAATCAGATGCAATCGAGCTTAAATGGCCAGATGACGCAAACTAATGATCAGATCACAGGTATGACTAAGCGTATCAACGAGATTAGTAAGGAGTTGGCTAATTTAAATCTCGAGCTGATGAAATCGCCAAATCAAGATGCCATGTTACTCGATAAACAAGATGCGCTCATTCAAGAGCTAAGCCAATATGCTCAAGTGAATGTTATTCCTCAAGAGAATGGTGCCAAAAGCATTATGTTGGGCGGCTCGGTGATGTTGGTTTCCGGTGAAATCGCCATGACGATGGATACTAAAACTGGAGATCCATTTCCCAATGAATTGCAATTGACGTCAAGTATTGGCTCACAAAGTGTTGCTGCCGATCCGAGTAAATTAGGCGGGCAATTAGGTGCGCTGTTTGAGTACCGTGATCAAACATTAATTCCGGCAAGTCACGAGCTCGATCAGTTAGCCCTAGGGATTGCTGATAACTTCAATAAAATGCAAGCTCAAGGATTTGATCTCAATGGTCAAGTTGGATCGAATATCTTTAGGGATATTAATGATCCTTTAATGTCATTGGGTCGTGTTGGTGGCTATTCAAACAATACTGGTAACGCAACTTTAGGTGTGAATATTGATGATACGCGTTTATTAACGGGTGGCTCATATGAGTTATCTTTTACTGCGCCGGCCTCCTATGAATTAAGGGATACAGAAACCGGGGTAATTACACCACTGACCTTAAATGGGTCGACCTTAGAAGGTGGTGCTGGATTTTCAATCGATATTAAAGCTGGGGCGATGGCTTCAGGTGATCGCTTTGTTATTCGCCCTACTGCGGGCGCCGCTAACGGCATTACCGTTGAAATGACGGATCCAAAAGGCATTGCCGCCGCTTCGCCTAAAATAACCGCTGATGCAGCGAACTCAGGTAATACCCAAGTTAAGTTGACGCAAATTACGAATCGCAGTGCAGCCAATTTTCCTATTACTGGCAGTGAATTGACGATCCAGCTCGATACCACCGCGATACCTCCAACCTATGAAGCATTTGATGCCTCCGGAACCTCCCTTGGCGCTGCCGCTCCTTATACTCCCCCAAGTATAAGTGCCTTTGGTTTTACCTTTGAAGTTGATAGTACCGCAGCCGCCAGTAATGACAGATTTACCTTTAACCTAGCCTTTGCTGAAGGCGACAACTCTAACGCCGTTGCTATGGCCAAATTGAGTGAAAGTAAAGTGATGAATGGGGGGAAGTCAACCTTAGCGGATGTATTTGAAAATACAAAAATTGACATAGGCAGTAAGACAAAAGCGGCCGAAGTGCGTGTAGGGTCTGCAGAGGCTATTTACCAACAAGCCTATGCCAGAGTAGAAAGCGAATCGGGCGTCAACTTAGATGAAGAAGCCGCCAATTTAATGCGTTTTCAACAAGCTTATCAAGCCTCAGCCCGTATCATGACTACGGCACAACAAATTTTTGACACCCTATTAACTTCAGTGCGTTAGGAGATTTAATCATGCGACTATCATCCGCGCAGATCTTTAATCAAAGCATTACGAGTGTACTGCAAAAGCAAACGGCAACTAGCAAGATCCTCGAACAGCTCAGTAGTGGCAAAAAAGTCAATACTGCAGGTGATGATCCTGTCGCGGCGCTAGGTATCGATAACCTGAATCAACGCAATGCCTTAGTCGATCAATTTATGAAGAATATTGACTACGCGACTAATCGATTAGCAGTAACTGAAAGTAAGTTGGGGAGTGCCGAAAATCTGGCATCTTCCATACGTGAACAAGTTATGCGAGCGGTAAACGGCACTCTCGCGGATTCTGAGCGGCAAATGATTGCCGATGAAATGAAAGGCAGCTTAGAAGAACTCTTATCTATTGCCAATAGTAAGGATGAATCTGGCAATTATATGTTTTCTGGCTACAGCACTGATAAAGAGCCTTTTGCTTTCGATAACTCTACACCACCCAAAATAGTTTATAGCGGTGATTCTGGCATTCGAAATAGTTTAGTGCAGTCTGGCGTTGCACTAGGAACTAATGTCCCTGGCGACACCGCTTTTATGAAAGCCCCCAATGGACTTGGCGATTATAGTGTCAATTATTTGGCCAGCCAGCAGGGCGAGTTTAGTGTTAAAACGGCGAAGATTGCTGATCCAGCAACTTATCTAGCTGATACATATACATTTAATTTTTCAGATAATGGTTCTGGTGGAACCAATTTACAAGTACTTGATTCAGCCAATAATCCAGTGGCGAACATTGCTAATTTTGATGCGGCAACCCCTGTAAGTTTTAATGGTATTGAAGTCAACATTTCTGGAAAACCCAGCGCTGGCGATAGTTTCACCATGGAGCCACAGTCTGAAGTCAGCATTTTCGATACAATCAGTCGTGCGATCGCATTAATTGAAGATCCTAATTCAGCTAACACACCTCAAGGTCGATCTCAGTTGGCACAGATATTGAATGACATCGATAGTGGTGTCAATCAGATCAGTTCTGCCAGAAGTGTGGCGGGGAATAATCTGAAAGCCGTTGAAAGCTACAAAGATACTCACATCGAGGAACAAGTGTTGAATACATCTGCTCTTTCTCTACTTGAGGATCTTGATTACGCGTCAGCGATTACGGAATTTGCAAAGCAGCAGCTTGCATTGAACGCAGTCTCTAGCGTGTTTAGTAAGGTGGGTTCTGTTTCCCTGTTTGATTATATTTAATCGTGATTTTTAGGTGTAATAGCCTAAATGCACTGGTAGTTTCAAGATTGGAAATGGCCAAGCTTCGAAGTCTTGGCAAGATACTTAGAAGAGGAAAATACTATGGCTATTACAGTTAATACCAACGTGACTTCGATGAAGGCACAGAAAAATTTAAATACATCCAGTAGTGGTTTAGCAACCTCTATGGAACGTCTATCGAGCGGTCTGCGTATTAACAGTGCGAAAGATGACGCTGCTGGTCTAGCTATTTCTAACCGCTTAAATAGCCAAGTTCGTGGCCTAGATGTGGGCATGCGTAATGCTAACGATGCGATTTCTATTGCTCAAATCGCTGAAGGTGCGATGCAAGAACAAACTAACATGTTGCAGCGTATGCGTGACTTGACTGTACAAGCTGAAAACGGTGCAAATAGTACCGATGATTTAGATGCAATACAAAAAGAGATCAATCAATTATCTGAAGAAATTACTGCCATTGGTGACAGCACCGCTTTTGGTAATACTCTACTGATGACTGGCCTATTTTCAACGGGTAAAACGTTCCAAGTGGGTCACCAAGAAGGTGAAGATATCACTATTTCCGTTGGTACTACTAATGCCGGGAGTTTATCTGTCAACGCATTAGCTATTGCTAGCGCAGGAGGTCGTTCCACTGCGCTAGCAAACATTGATGCAGCGATAAAAACCATTGATAACCAACGTGCAAACTTAGGCGCTAAACAAAACCGTTTAGCTTATAACATCAGCAACAGCGCGAACACTCAAGCCAACGTTGCCGATGCTAAGAGCCGCATTGTGGATGTAGACTTTGCAAAAGAAACCTCAGTAATGACGAAAAACCAAGTATTACAACAAACGGGGTCTGCAATGTTAGCTCAAGCTAACCAATTGCCTCAAGTTGCGCTGTCACTACTGGGATAATTTACTAAGCTGAACATATCAATACAGGACGTTGCTTTTGCCTACTGTCTCCTAAAAAAGGAGATATAGTAGGCAAAGTGTTTTTATACGTTTTTTATGTTATTGAAAATATTGCTTTTATATAAAGTTAAATTTTTTTAAAAATAATCCTAAAGATAAAAAAGATGCTGCCGTTAAATATACTGTAACCACTAAGACCCGCCTGGCTTAAGTAGACAGGCAAGTTTAGACAAGCCAGGTATAAAGAGGAAACGATCATGGCCATTACAGTAAACACAAACGTTACATCTTTAAAAGCACAGAAAAACTTAAATACTTCCGCTAGCGGTTTGGCCACTTCAATGGAACGTTTATCCAGTGGTCTTCGCATTAATAGCGCAAAAGACGACGCAGCAGGTTTAGCTATTTCTAACCGCTTAAATAGTCAGGTTCGTGGCTTAGAAGTGGGTATGCGTAACGCTAACGATGCTATCTCTATCGCCCAAATTTCTGAAGGTGCGATGCAAGAACAAACTAACATGTTGCAACGTATGCGTGACTTAACTGTTCAATCGGAAAACGGTGCCAACAGTACCGATGACTTAGATGCAATACAAAAAGAGATTGATCAGTTAGCATTAGAAATCACTGAGATCGGTGATAATACGGCCTTTGGTAGTACTAAATTACTTGATGGCACTTTCTCTGGTAAGACTTTCCAAGTAGGGCACCAATCAGGTGAAGATATTACGATTTCTGTGGCAAAAACCACTGCATCAGCATTAAAGGTTGATAGTTTAGATATTACAGGCTCTGCCAGAGCCTCTGCACTGGCTGCGATTGATGCTGCAATTAAAACCATTGATAGTCAGCGTGCGGATCTTGGTGCTAAGCAAAACCGTTTAGCCTATAACATCAGTAATAGTGCTAACACTCAGGCCAACATTGCTGATGCGAAGAGTCGTATTGTGGATGTGGATTTTGCGAAAGAAACATCGCAAATGACCAAGAACCAAGTGTTACAACAAACGGGTTCTGCGATGTTGGCACAAGCTAACCAATTACCTCAAGTGGCCTTATCACTACTTTAATAACATACTGAAGTATAAGGCTCTAAGGGAGGTTCGGCGACGGATCTCCCTTTGCCACATAAATGGTCATTAAAGTTATAGTGTTTGTTAGGCAGTTAAAGACAAATGCTTAAGATGGTGAGGTATCGCTATGGATATTAATATAGCAAGCACATCAATGGCGGCTTCAAACCGTGTTGATTTGGCTCAAGTACCACTGAAAGCACCTACGGCGGATGTTGAATTAAAACGCGATGCTGCCGTATCTGCGGTTGAACAGTCTACAGAGCAGAGTGCGGCAGAGAATGAACAAAATCCAAGAAAGTTAACTCAAGTGGCATCTGAGCTTTCTGATATGATGTCAATGATGCGTAAAGGACTTGCTTTTAAAGTAGATGAAAACTCTGGTCAAGCCGTCGTCACTGTGTTGGATAGAGATACGGGTGATGTGATTAGGCAGATGCCCAGTGAGGAAGCGCTCAAGTTAGCCGAAAAACTGTCTGAAGTGACTGGGCTTTTGATGAAAACAGAGGCTTAAAATTCACACAATTTTATATATCCGTTGATAGGTAAGAGGTTTATATGGCATTAACAGCGACAGGTATTGGTTCAGGGTTAGATGTTGATAACATTGTAAAAGTATTAGTGGATGCTGAAAAAACTCCTAAAGAAGCAATGTTTAAAGCACAAGAAGACAGCATTAAAGCTGAGGTTTCTGCTATGGGAACCTTAAAAAGCGCACTGACGACATTTCAGGATGCCGTAAAAAAATTACAAACTGGCGACGCTTTAAATCAACGCAAAATATCCGTTAGTAATAGTACATATATAACTGCAACTGCTGATAAAACAGCTCAAACAGGTAGTTATGCTATTAAAGTTGAACAGCTCGCTGTCAATCATAAAATTGCTGGAACGAATGTAACTGATCCTGCATTAGGTGTTGGTGAGGGAAGTCTAGCTTTTGGGGTCAATGGTAATAATTTTTCCGTGGACGTATCGGCAACGGATTCTCTTGATGCGATAGCGAAAAAAGTCAATGAAGCACCCGATAATGTCGGTGTCACTGCCACCGTTATAACCAGTGACGCCGGAAGTCGATTAGTTTTTAGTTCCGATAAATCTGGCGAAGATAACCAAATCAGCATCACGGCTACAGATACCACAGGCTCTGGCCTTAGCAATATGTTTGATGCAATGAATACCACAACGCTTCAAGATGCAAAAAATGCTGTCCTCTACATTGATAATCAAAAAGTCACCTCGCAAACTAATGAAGTTAAGAATGCGATTACAGGTGTGACTTTACAGTTAACAGATGCTGATCTTACTAAAACCACTTCACTCAAAATAGAACAAGATAACGATGCAGTTAAAACAAACGTTAAGGCATTTGTTGATGCCTACAATAGCTTAGTTACAACGGTCGATAAGCTGTCATCCTACGATCAAGATACAAATACTGCAGCGGCATTGCAGGGCGACTCGATGATCCGTTCGATTGAATCACAACTCCGTAGTATTGCGAGCGAACGAGTGCCTACCGAAGATGGTGGTTCTATAGCTTTGTATGATATAGGTATCACAACAGATAGATATGGTAAGTTATCTATTGATGATACTAAGCTTGATAAAGTGCTTTCTGAGGATATGTCTAGTGTTGAAGCTCTCTTTGCTACACCAGAAAAAGGCTTAGCTAATCGGTTTTACGATGTTTCTGAAAGCTATGTTAAATCCCGAGGCGTGATTGCAGATAGAGAGACAAGTTATACTAATCAGCAAAGTAGGTTAGCAGAACAAAGAGAAGCTTTTACTCTTAAAATGGACCAGTTAACTGCCCGTTTAACAAAACAGTTTAATGCAATGGATCTTGTCGTAGGACAACTTAACCAGCAGAGTAGTGCTTTACTTGCTAGTTTAAACTCGCTTCCTGGAGTAGTTAAAAAGAGTTAGTAAGTAAGGAAACGTCTAGTGAAACAACTTAATGAACTTAATGAACTTAATATAACGCTCAGCGACACATTGAATCAGTTAACTCGCATCCCCGCAGAATATCCTCAAACTGACGAGTTGGTGTCAAATTTGCAGGTACTCGTTGGAGAGCGTCAACTTTTACTCAATGTATTAGTGGCTGATGCTAGCATGACGGACGCTGATTATCTTCAGTGTCAGCTTGACCTCACTAAAGAGTTCACTATTAAGGCAAATCACATCATGGCGGACAGGCAAGCATTATTACATGCGGGCAGTAAGAATAAGCGCCAGATCAGTGTTTACGAGACAATAGATTCAAACAGGTAGGTATTTATGAGAGGATCGCTGCAATCATATCGTAAGGTTTCGTTAGAAAGTGAGATCACTGTAGCTTCACCACATCGCATTATTCAGCTGATGTTTGCAGGGGCATTACAACGCTTGGCTCAGAGCCGTTACGCTATCGAACAAAATGATTTAGTCAATAAGGGTATTTATATCAGTAAGGCTATTGGAATTATTACAGGATTGAGTAATAGTTTAAATATGGATGCTGGTGGGCAAATAGCTAAAAATTTGAGTGAGTTATACGATTTTATGTTACGTAAGATTTCTGAAGCTAACCTCAATAACGATGTAAAGGCCATTGATGATGTTTGTGATATTTTACGAACCATCAAAGAAGGGTGGGATGCCATCCCTGTAGATAAACACAATATATCTTCCCATACTGAAGAAGCTCGTTAACCCTACTTTTAAGTAATAAAAAAGACGCACCCTAAAGTGCGTCTTTTTTGTCTTGTGTCAATTAATTGACCTTTTTAGCTAGAATCATAGCTTAAATGAACTAAAATCAATTCAGTTTGGCAGAATCGGCATTCGAGGCTTGCTTCTCGACTGCTGATAATACAATATTCATCACAGTAGTGATGGTGGCACAGATTGTTACATTGAATTTGTTAAGCTTTTACAGCAACTAATCATAAAATAATTAATGCAAATTAATACATATTAGAGCTTTACGGCCTACTGAATGATGCAAACAGATCAACGAATTTTACTTGTCGGAACCCCATCAGAGCGCTTAAGTCGCCTGTGTTGCATTTTTGAATTTTTGGGTGAGCAGATTGAAATCGTCGCCATCGAAAAGTTAAGTCTTTGTCTGCAAGATACCCGGTTCCGCGCTTTAGTGGTCACTGCTGATAACATGCCAGCTGATGCTCTCAAGTCACTTGCGAGTCAGTACCCATGGCAACCCATTTTGTTATTTGGCAATGTAGATGATCTGCAAGTGTCGAATGTACTGGGTCACATTGAAGAGCCATTAAACTACCCACAACTAACCGAACTCCTGCATTTTTGTCAGGTTTATGGGCAAGTCAAACGTCCACAAGTCCCAACCAGTGCAAATCAAACCAAACTGTTTCGTAGCTTAGTGGGTCGTAGTGAAGGCATTGCCAATGTGCGTCACTTGATTAGCCAAGTCGCCACCTCTGATGCCACTGTATTAGTCCTGGGTCAGTCGGGGACGGGTAAGGAAGTGGTTGCTCGGAACATTCATTATTTATCTGAGCGCCGAGATGGTCCTTTTATTCCGGTTAACTGTGGCGCGATTCCGCCTGAGTTATTGGAGAGTGAATTATTTGGCCATGAAAAGGGCTCTTTTACTGGGGCAATTAGTTCTCGTAAGGGCCGTTTCGAACTTGCCGAAGGTGGCACGCTGTTCCTCGATGAAATTGGCGATATGCCTTTGCAAATGCAGGTAAAATTGCTGCGCGTGTTGCAAGAACGTGTCTTTGAGCGTGTTGGGGGAACTAAAACGATTAATGCTGATGTACGTGTCGTAGCGGCAACCCATAGGGATCTTGAAACTATGATCAGCAGCAATGAGTTCCGTGAAGATCTTTATTACCGCCTTAACGTCTTCCCGATCGAAATGCCAGCATTAAGTGAGCGTAAGGATGATGTTCCTTTACTGCTGCAAGAGTTAGTGAGTCGTGTCTATAACGAGGGACGTGGCAAAGTTCGTTTTACTCAGCGTGCTATTGAATCGTTAAAAGAACATGCTTGGTCAGGTAACGTTCGAGAATTATCTAACTTAGTTGAGCGCCTCACAATCTTGTATCCAGGTGGCTTAGTTGATGTTAACGATCTGCCTGTTAAATATCGCCACATTGATGTGCCAGAATACTGTGTTGAAATGAGTGAAGAGCAACAGGAGCGTGATGCGCTCGCTTCGATTTTCACCAGCGAAGAGCCAGTTGAAATTCCTGAAACGCGTTTCCCCAGTGAGTTACCACCTGAAGGCGTTAACCTCAAGGATCTGCTGGCAGAGCTTGAAATCGATATGATTCGCCAGGCGTTAGAGCTGCAGGATAACGTCGTTGCGCGTGCTGCAGAAATGCTCGGTATTCGCCGTACTACCTTGGTTGAGAAAATGCGTAAGTACGGAATGACGAAAGAATAGTCATTTTGATGTTATTTATCTTATTGTTTTATCTATCTAAATTCATTTCTTAATTTGGCATAGAATCTGCAAGCACTCCGTCATAAGCAATTTTTTGACGGAGTGACTATGTCTGCTCATCCACTAGCGCAAATTGAAACATTCAAGCACACTAGCAAACAATGGAACCAACTGCGTGAGGCCGCCAATATGTCCAATCGGATGGAGCATATTTTACAGGCTATGCCCTCTGGCGTGGTGATTTTGAACGGTGATGGTATTGTCACTGATGCAAACCCCGTTGCCGTCGAATTGCTGGAGCAGTCGTTATGCGGCGCCCGCTGGATTGATGTGATCCATACGGCGTTTGCGCCACAGGACGATGATGGCCATGAAGTCTCATTACGCAATGGCCGCCGAGTCAAATTTGCGATTACCCCATTAACGCCGGAACCTGGCCAATTAATTGTGCTGACGGATCTGACCGAAACTCGTCTACTGCAAAAGAATCTTTCCCATCTGCAGCGCCTGTCAGCCCTCGGCAAAATGGTCGCGACGCTGGCGCATCAGGTGCGGACTCCACTGTCGGCTGCACTGCTCTATGCTGCTAATCTGGCCAGTCCCAAATTATCGGAATCTGCTAAGGCAAAATTTCAGCAGAAATTAGTGGATAGACTCAATGAGCTTGAACGCCAAGTGAACGATATGCTGCTGATGGCCAAAGGACGTCAAGATGAGCTGGGCGAACTGATTAATCTTAATGATGTTATCGAGAATGTTGTTGCTAACTGTGAACCAATAGTTGCTAAGCATGGCGCTGAACTGGCGGTAACCAATATTTCTAATAGCTTAATGCTGGCGAATGTGAATGCGCTCAGTTCAGCCGTCAATAACCTCGTGATGAACAGTCTTGAAGCCGGGGCTACGCAGATCCAAATCGTTGCTAGTGATAGCAATGAACAGTTACATCTCAATGTTATCGATAATGGCAAAGGATTGGATGCCAAAATGCAGCAAAAAGTGTTGGAACCTTTCTTTACCACTAAAGCTCAGGGGACTGGTTTAGGCTTAGCCGTTGTACAGTCTGTGGTGCGTAATCATGGCGGCCAACTGCAATTAAGCTGCATGCCCAATAAGGGTTGTACTGTGTCGCTAACCTTCCCGCAGGCGAAATCGGCTGCTGTATTGCCGCTGGAGAAACCCTATGTCTGAAGCCAAATTACTCTTAGTCGAAGACGATGCCTCCCTGCGTGAGGCTTTGCTCGATACCTTAATGTTGGCGCAATACGACTGTATTGATGTGGCATCAGGTGAAGAAGCCATAATCGTACTAAAACAACATCAATTTGATCTTGTGATCAGCGATGTGCAAATGCAGGGGATTGGCGGCTTAGGCTTATTAAATTACTTACAGCAACATCATCCCAAATTGCCCGTGCTGTTAATGACGGCGTACGCCACTATAGGCAGTGCTGTCAGTGCAATTAAATTGGGCGCCGTCGATTATCTGGCAAAACCCTTCGCTCCAGAGGTGTTGCTCAATCAAGTTTCCCGCTATTTACCACTCAAACAAAATAGCGATCAACCTGTGGTTGCCGATGAAAAGAGTCTTGCGCTCTTGTCTCTGGCACAGCGGGTGGCAGCATCCGATGCTTCTGTGATGATCCTTGGGCCAAGTGGTTCGGGTAAAGAAGTGTTAGCCCGTTATATTCATCAACATAGTAGCCGTGCTGACGAGGCCTTTGTGGCCATCAACTGTGCGGCCATCCCCGAGAATATGCTTGAAGCCACATTATTTGGTTATGAAAAGGGCGCCTTTACCGGTGCTTACCAAGCTTGCCCCGGTAAATTCGAACAAGCACAGGGCGGAACTTTATTACTCGATGAAATTTCAGAGATGGATTTAGGGTTACAGGCCAAACTGCTGCGCGTATTGCAAGAGCGTGAAGTAGAGCGGTTAGGCGGCCGTAAAACCATCAAGCTGGATGTGAGAGTGCTAGCAACCTCAAATCGTGATTTAAAAGCCGTAGTTGCCGCGGGGCAATTTAGGGAAGATCTCTATTATCGCATTAACGTGTTTCCATTGACGTGGCCTGCGCTGAATCAACGGCCTGCGGATATTTTACCCTTAGCTCGGCATTTACTCACAAAACACGCAAAGGCACTGAGTATCATCGACGTACCCGAATTTGATGAGGCCGCATGCCGCCGTTTACTTGGCCATCGCTGGCCAGGTAATGTGCGAGAGCTCGATAACGTTGTGCAGCGAGCCTTGATTTTGCGATCAGGTACGGTGATTACTGCCAATGACATTATTATTGATGCTCAAGATGTGCCGTTATCATCCGATGATGCTGAATATTGCAGTGAGCCAGAGGGGTTAGGTGAAGAGTTAAAGGCGCAGGAACATGTGATCATTCTCGAAACCCTAGCGCAATGCCAAGGCAGCCGTAAGTTGGTTGCTGAGAAACTAGGGATCAGCGCGCGCACCTTAAGATACAAGATGGCCAGAATGCGCGATATGGGGATTCAATTGCCTAACTAAGTCGAGTTTTGCAACCTTTCTAGCACCATCGCCACTGGTTATCCTTTGGCGATTTCACACCTATGACCTCTGCAATTCTTTTTAGCTCGGCCAAGTAAAAACTTGGCCGTAGTTTTGCATATCCTCGTTATCTTGAGAGTTTAATCGTCAATAACTCGACGATGGGGAGCACGACATGCAAATTGGCGCGAATTCATTACTGCAAGAAATGCAGTCACTTCAAGGTGAAATCAAACCCTCTTTTGGGATTTCACCTAATAATATTGTGCAGCAAGTGAATAACACCAGTGGTGCTGACTTTGGCCAGCTACTTTCACAAGCCATTGGTAATGTGAGTGGTTTGCAGTCAACCTCATCTAACCTCTCGACTCGCTTAGAAATGGGTGATACCACCGTGAGCTTGTCTGATACTGTTATCGCCCGCGAAAAGGCCAGTGTTGCCTTTGAAGCCACTGTACAAGTGCGCAATAAGCTCGTTGAAGCTTATAAAGAAATAATGAGCATGCCTGTTTAGGCCTTGAATAACGCAATTAGCAGGTACGAATCGTGAGCACAGAAATGATTGTCGGATCAAACGCCGGCGTAATGGACCAAGGGGTCCAACAGGAAAATAAATCCGGCGTGCTGGGGAGTCTCGGTGGCGTCGATATGATGCGTCAAATCACCATGATTCTAGCATTAGCCATTTGTTTGGCGCTCGCCGTGTTTGTCATGATCTGGGCACAGGAGCCTGAGTACCGTCCATTGGGTAAAATGGAAACTCAGGAAATGGTGCAAGTACTCGATGTACTTGATAAAAACAAGATCAAATATCAGATCGAAGTTGATGTTGTTAAAGTACCAGAAGATAAATACCAAGAAGTCAAAATGATGCTTAGCCGTGCAGGGGTTAATAGTCCTGCTGCATCGACCCAAGACTTTCTTACCCAAGACAGTGGTTTTGGTGTGAGCCAAAGAATGGAACAGGCTCGCCTCAAGCATAGCCAAGAAGAAAACCTTGCCCGCGCGATTGAACAGTTACAAAGCGTAAGCCGCGCTAAAGTGATTTTGGCACTCCCCAAAGAAAACGTATTTGCCCGTAATACTTCTCAGCCAAGTGCAACAGTTGTAATTAACACTCGCCGTGGTGGCTTAGGCCAAGGTGAAGTTGATGCCATCGTTGATATCGTCGCTTCTGCGGTTCAGGGCTTAGAGCCATCTCGCGTTACCGTCACAGATTCTAACGGCCGTTTACTGAACTCTGGCAGCCAAGATGGCATCTCTGCCAGGGCGCGCCGCGAGCTTGAGTTGGTTCAACAAAAAGAAGCCGAATACCGAACCAAGATTGATTCGATTCTCTCGCCCATCCTTGGCCCAGATAATTTCACCTCCCAAGTGGATGTGAGCATGGATTTCACCGCGGTTGAGCAAACCGCTAAACGTTTTAACCCTGACTTACCGTCGCTGCGTAGCGAAATGACTGTTGAGAATAATTCGACAGGCGGTTCAACTGGCGGTATTCCTGGCGCGTTGTCGAACCAACCTCCGATGGAGTCAAATATTCCTCAGGATGCGACCAAGGCGACAGAAAGCGTGACGGCAGGTAACTCGCACCGCGAAGCGACCCGTAATTTTGAGTTAGATACCACCATCAGCCATACCCGTCAGCAAATTGGCGTAGTGCGCCGCGTCAGTGTGTCAGTAGCCGTGGACTTTAAACCGGGTGCTGCGGGTGAAAATGGTCAAGTGGCGCGCGTTGCCCGCACTGAGCAAGAGCTCACCAATATCCGCCGTTTACTGGAAGGCGCGGTAGGCTTTAGCGCGCAGCGTGGTGATGTTTTAGAGGTGGTCACTGTTCCCTTTATGGATCAATTGGTTGAAGATGTACCTGCGCCTGAGCTTTGGGAACAGCCTTGGTTCTGGCGTGCCGTTAAGTTAGGTATCGGTGCCTTAGTTATCTTAGTGCTGATCCTTGCTGTGGTGCGCCCAATGCTGAAACGCTTAATCTACCCAGACAGTGTGAACATGCCTGAAGATTCAAGATTGGGTAATGAGCTGGCCGAGATTGAGGATCAATACGCTGCCGACACCTTAGGGATGCTCAATACCAAAGAAGCAGAGTATAGTTATGCCGACGATGGCTCAATTCTTATCCCTAATCTGCATAAAGATGATGATATGATTAAAGCTATCCGTGCGCTTGTGGCCAATGAGCCCGAGCTTTCAACCCAAGTCGTGAAAAACTGGTTACAAGACAATGGCTGAGAATAAATCAAAAGACGCCGCTGAAACCTCAAGTTTCAATATTAAGGATCTCAGTGGCATCGAAAAAACGGCGATTTTACTGTTAAGTTTGAGTGAAGCCGATGCCGCCTCTATTTTAAAGCACTTAGAACCTAAACAAGTGCAAAAGGTCGGTATGGCGATGGCGGCCATGGAAGACTTTGGGCAGGAAAAAGTCATCGGAGTGCATAAGCTGTTTCTCGATGATATTCAAAAGTATTCTTCTATTGGCTTTAACAGCGAAGAGTTCGTCCGTAAGGCGTTAACCGCGGCTCTAGGTGAAGACAAAGCCGGTAATTTGATTGAACAAATTATCATGGGCAGCGGCGCCAAAGGTTTGGACTCGCTTAAATGGATGGATGCGCGCCAAGTCGCGACTATCATCCAAAACGAACATCCACAGATCCAAACCATTGTTTTATCGTATTTAGAGCCAGATCAAGCGGCGGAAATTTTCGGCCAGTTCCCAGAGAATACCCGCTTAGACTTAATGATGCGTATTGCTAACCTTGAAGAAGTGCAACCTGCGGCATTGCAGGAATTAAACGACATCATGGAGAAACAATTCGCCGGTCAAGGCGGCGCGCAAGCAGCGAAGATGGGCGGCCTAAAGGCGGCGGCCAACATTATGAACTACCTCGATACGGGTGTCGAAAGTCAGTTGATGGAAACCATGCGCGAAACCGATGAGGAAATGGCGCAGCAAATCCAAGACTTAATGTTCGTATTCGAAAACCTGATCGATGTGGACGACCGTGGTATCCAAACCTTGCTGCGTGAAGTGCAGCAGGATGTATTGATGAAGGCGCTGAAAGGCGCAGATGATCAGCTCAAAGACAAAATATTGGGCAATATGTCGAAACGGGCTGCCGAATTGCTGCGTGACGATTTAGAGGCCATGGGCCCAATCCGGATCAGCGAAGTGGAAATCGCCCAAAAAGAAATTCTGTCAATTGCGCGTCGATTAAGTGACAGCGGTGAAATCATGTTAGGCGGCGGTGGCGGCGATGAGTTCCTCTAATCGGAGTGACAATAGCGACAATAAATTGTCCCATCGGGTGGTGAGCGACTCGGAGATCGAGTTCAGCCATTGGCAATTACCCGATGTGACCCAAACCGAAGAGGTGAGTATTTCAAACCTCTTTGGTTATTCGCCGCAGCAAGCGCCGAAGGCGGTGGCCGCCGAAACCATTGCGCCACCCACCATGGCGGAAATTGAAGATATTCGCGCTCAAGCCGAAGAAGAAGGTTTTAACGAAGGTAAGACGCAAGGTTATGCCGAAGGACTGGAGCAGGGCAGACTCGAAGGTTTAGAGCAAGGCCATACCGAGGGCCTAGCCCAAGGTCATGAGCAAGGGCTTGAGGCTGGGCTTGCTGAAGCCAAGGCATTAGTCAGCCGCTTCGAAGGACTGTTAAGCCAATTTGAAAAGCCATTGCAATTACTCGATGGCGATATTGAACATTCCTTAATGACACTCACTATGGCGCTGGCCAAATCTGTGATTGGTCATGAACTTAAAACTCATCCAGAACAAATCCTGTCGGCGCTACGTTTAGGGGTCGAATCTCTGCCAATCAAGGAGCAAAGCGTCAGTATTCGCATGCATCCCGATGATGTTGCCTTGGTGGAGCAGCTATATTCCAGTACCCAATTGAACCGTAATCAGTGGCAGTTAGAGGCCGATCCCAGCTTAAATTCTGGGGATTGTATTATCAGCAGCCAACGCTCGCTGGTGGACTTAACCCTGTCCTCGCGCATCGATGCGGTGTTTGAGTCCTTACGTAATCAACAGTCCCATTTGAGTCACCAGCAGCAACAGCGCCAAGCGGTTCTCGATGAGGAAAACGCTGCAAAACGGGGATCGAGTTCAGAGCTAGGTGACGAGGCGCAGAGCACCGAGTCCCTGAGTACAGAGTCGCAAGCTGATGGAGAGCAAGATGCAAAATCGCCGCCATCAACTGCTGAATAAATTGAATCATTGCATCGATAAAGTCCCGCCGTTTCGAGCCGTCGCCAGTGGTCAACTGGTGCGTGTGGTAGGTTTAACCTTAGAGGCGAGTGGTTGCCGTGCGCCCGTGGGTAGCCTGTGCTCTATCGAAACCATGGCAGGAGAGTTGATTGCCGAAGTCGTCGGTTTTGACGATGAACTGCTGTACCTTATGCCGATTGAGGAATTACGCGGCGTGTTACCAGGCGCCCGTGTCGTCCCCCTCGGTGAGCAGGCGGGGCTGAGCGTGGGCTTATCCCTCTTGGGACGCGTGCTCGACGGCAATGGTGTGCCGTTAGACGGTCTTGGCGCATTATCGACCGAACAGCAGGCGCCAAGGCACAGTAACGCCATCAACCCACTTTCTCGCCGTGCGATCACCGAACCACTCGATGTGGGCGTGCGCGCCATCAATGCCATGCTCACCGTTGGTAAAGGCCAACGTATGGGCCTATTTGCTGGCTCGGGTGTGGGTAAGAGTGTGCTGTTAGGGATGATGACCCGGGGCACGACAGCTGACATCATTGTGGTGGGGCTCGTCGGGGAGCGTGGCCGCGAAGTTAAAGAATTTATTGAAGAAATCCTCGGTGAAAAGGGGAGAGCACGCTCAGTTGTGGTGGCGGCGCCCGCCGATACCTCACCCTTGATGCGCCTTCGCGCCTGTGAAACTTCGACTCGTATCGCTGAGTATTTTCGTGATTTAGGCTATAACGTATTGTTATTAATGGATAGTCTGACTCGTTACGCCCAAGCGCAGCGTGAGATTGCTCTGGCCGTAGGTGAACCTCCGGCGACTAAAGGTTATCCACCTTCGGTATTTGCTAAATTGCCGCGTTTGGTTGAGCGGGCGGGTAATGGCGGGCCTGGACAAGGTTCAATCACCGCATTTTATACTGTGCTGACCGAGGGCGACGATCAACAGGATCCGATTGCCGATGCATCTCGGGCGATCCTCGATGGCCATATTGTGCTATCTCGCTCACTGGCGGATTCTGGGCATTATCCTGCAATCGATATTGAAGCTTCGATCAGCCGTGTGGCCCCAATGGTGATTTCGAACGAGCACTTAGAAGCCATGCGCCGCGTCAAGCAGACTTATTCCCTCTATCAACAGAATAAGGATCTGATTTCGATTGGTGCCTATGCCCAAGGCAGCGATCCGCGAATCGATAACGCTATACGCCTGCAACCTGCGATGAATGCCTTCTTACGGCAGACCATGCGTGATGCCTTTAGTTTTGCCGATAGCCAAGTCATGCTTGGGCAACTCGCGGCACAATGTAAATAATCGAGACTGTTATGGCGAATGCCGATCCCTTATTGCTGGTGTTGAAATTAGCCCTCGATGCAGAGGAGCAGGCCGCGCTGCTGCTAAAGTCGGCGCAACTAGAGTGTCAAAAGCGCCAAAATCAGTTGGATGCACTCAATAATTATCGCTTGGACTATATGAAGCAGATGCAGTCTCAGCAGGGACAAGCCATCAGCGCCAGCCATTATCACCAATTCCACCGTTTTATCCGCCAAATCGATGAGGCCATTGCGCAGCAAAATCGTGTGGTCGCCGATGGGGAGAAGCAAAAAAATTATCGTCAGCAGCATTGGCTCGAGAAGCAGAAGAAACGCAAGGCGGTAGAACTACTCTTAGATAATAAAGAGAAAAAACGCCAAGCTCTTGAGTTGAAGAAAGAGCAAAAGATGACCGATGAATTTGCCTCTCAGCAGTTTTTTCGCCGCAATAAACCCTAACCCAAGCTCGCGATTGCTTGTTTAAGTTGTTTCTTCAATCAGTAACCTCCATTTGTTGGCACTTTATTTGCTTGCTTTATGCCAGATATGGCCAAAGCCGCATAAATTGACGTTTGCCCGCATGTTTTTATTTCTTGGGGTGAAAGTTTAGGAGCTGATATGCAACAAATGAACAATATCCTATTAGCGCCAAGCGCGAAAAACAGCGCTAGCTCGAGTAAAGCATTGACTCAAGATACTAATAGTGAAGACTTTTCTGCAGCGTTGGCTTCAGTTACATCCGTATCATCCACCTCGACTAAAACCCCTGTATCTCAGGATGTGGCTGTCAAATCTGCTAAAGCGGAAGCCAGCACTGACGATACCAATACCGGTGATGAAGCCGATATCAGCTTGATTTTCGCCCAGATTGGTATGGCAAATGAGATGAAGCAAGCGGCAGCTCCGGGCGAGTCTTTGCCGCTTGAGGCCGATATCACGGCAATGAAAGATGCCGACTCAACCTCGTTATTGGTCGATGATCAATCTCAGGCCGACAGTTCTATCGTTGACGGCACTTTTTCCAATGAAATGGCTAAGTTTGTCGAGGCCTCCAACACAAGCATTGGCAATGCAAAAGTGGATGTGAGTTCAGAAACACCAGACTCTGAGTCAGTTGCCTCAAAGTCAGTTGGACAAAATACTGCGCAAGTCACCGCTCAGTTATTACAGCAGCAAGTCTCACAACAGAACGCGGCAGATGTTGCTGATACTGAGAGTGTAGAACCACAGATCCTTGCTGTTGATGTTGATGCTTTGGTTGCGGCCGCGACTGTGGCGGAAACAGATACTCCGGGTACCTCAGTTGATGATTCGCTTTTGATTGATGATGCAGCGATACTTACAGGTCTGCGCAGCGAAAAGTTCGTTAAACCGCCCGAAAATCATATTTTACCCATTGAGGGTGAGCCTTTGTTAGGGGCAAAAGAGCTTGGTGCAACAGAGATTGGCGCTAAGGCGATAAATGTGTCGACGCAGCCAGCAGATAAAGTTCTTGCACCCCAAAGTATGGTATCCCAAGCCGTTGATAATCAAATATCAATCAAAGCGGCCAGCGCTTCAAGTGATGCAGGTACGTTGCAAGTGAATACCGCAGCAGCCACGAATACTAACGATCTTAATACCTTAGGCACTAATGCTGCGACTAATGTATCAGGGACCACAGCCATAGAACCGAGCTTTACTGACGACAACCCATCCCGCGCCGAGATTTCAGCAGGCTTTTTGCTAAAAGACGCTAAGTTGGCGGTTACTCTCGATGCGCAGCAAGATAGCCGGGTTGCTGCTTTAAGTTCTGGCAGTGAAGAGGCGGACAGCGAGTTTAAGCCAGTGGAGTTTAAAGCGGTACCTTCACTGCATTCTTTGGCAACGCCGGCAACCCAGCGTCAAGATATTCCTCAAGTGCAGCTTTCTTTGCGCCAAGGTGTAGAAACTCAAAACCAAATGCAGGAGATGATCCAGCGCTTTTCACCTGTGATGAAGCAGCAATTGGTGACTATGGTGAGCCAAGGGATCCAACAGGCGGAAATCCGATTAGATCCGCCAGAACTTGGGCATATGTTGGTTAAAGTGCAAGTCCATGGCGACCAGACACAAGTGCAGTTCCATGTCACACAATCGCAAACCCGTGATGTGGTCGAACAAGCCATTCCCCGCCTGCGTGAATTATTACAGGAACAAGGCATGCAATTGGCCGACAGTCATGTTTCTCAAGGTGACCATGGTCAACGCCGGGAGGGGGGATTTGGTGAAGCGGGTGGTTCGAGTGGTGGAAATGTGGATGATTTCTCGGCAGAAGAGCTAGATTTAGGTTTAAATCAAGCAACTAGTTTAAATTCAGGTATAGATTATTACGCTTAAGAAGGTAACCTATAGTAATAATGCGGATTATAATCCGCATCCTAATCCATTCCCGCATTTAGCCAATTAAAGAGTACATAAAATGGCCAAGGAAGAATCACTAGAACTTGAAAGCACCGAAGCGCCTAAAAGTAAGAAGAAGTTTATTTTTATCGGTGCGGGAGTCTTAGCGGCACTATTAATAGGTGGTGCGCTGTGGTTTTTCCTCGGTAGCAGTGATGAAGCCCCTGCGGCATCGGCTGAAGGGACTGCGCCTACTGAATCGACCACTCCAGCCGCCGATGCGGCAATGGCGGCCTATGTACCAATGCCACGACCCTTTTTATTTAATCTCCCTGGGCCAGATCGCGCTCGTCTTGTTGAAATTAAAGTGCAATTGATGGTTAGAGGCCAAGACGATGATGTGTTGACCCAAAAACACATTCCATTGATTGAAGATGCGCTGTTAACCACCTTTAGTGGTGCCGATGTACAAAAATTGAGCACTCAGGCGGGTAAAGATGAATTGCGGCAATTAGCGCTGCTGAGCGTGCAAAATACCTTGCAATCCGTGACCGGACGTAAAGTGGTTGAGAAAGTACTCTTTACCGGTTTTGTAATGCAATAACCTTTTATCTTCAGCACCTTAAAGAGGCGAAGACAATACTGTGAGTGATTTATTAAGCCAGGACGAAATTGATGCGCTCTTACACGGAGTCGATGACGTCGAAGAGGATAATGAGCTTGATGCCGCGGGGCTGGAAGCTCGCTCCTACGACTTTTCCTCCCAAGACCGCATCGTGCGTGGCCGTATGCCCACGCTCGAAATTGTGAATGAGCGTTTTGCCCGCCATCTGCGGATCAGCATGTTCAACATGATGCGTCGTGCAGCCGAAGTGTCGATTAACGGCGTGCAAATGCTGAAATTTGGTGAGTACGTACACACCTTATTCGTCCCGACCAGCTTGAACATGGTGCGCTTTCATCCCTTAAAAGGTACGGCACTGATCACCATGGAAGCGCGTTTAGTGTTTATTCTGGTGGACAACTTTTTTGGCGGCGATGGCCGTTTCCATGCCAAGATTGAAGGGCGGGAGTTTACCCCGACCGAGCGTCGCATCGTGCAACTTTTGCTTAAGATTATCTTTGAAGACTATAAAGATGCGTGGGCGCCGGTGATGGATGTGGAGTTTGATTATTTAGACTCCGAAGTCAACCCCGCGATGGCCAACATCGTCAGTCCAACTGAAGTGGTGGTGATTAACTCCTTCCATATCGAGGTGGATGGCGGCGGCGGTGACTTCCATATCACTATGCCGTATTCGATGATTGAACCTATCCGTGAACTACTTGATGCCGGTGTGCAGAGTGATAAACAAGACACTGACATGCGTTGGTCACAGGCGCTGCATGACGAAATTATGGATGTGAAAGTCGGGTTTGATGCCAGTGTGGTTGAACATGAACTCACACTCAAAGACGTCATGAACTTCAAGGCCGGGGATATTATTCCAATCGAGCTGCCTGAATACATTATGATGAAAATCGAAGACTTACCGACGTATCGCTGTAAAATGGGGCGTTCACGCGATAATCTAGCACTTAAAATTTACGAAAAAATCCCACGTCCTGAAACGGTCAAATCCGAACTGCAATTAGTGACACGTAAAGGCAAAGCCAGAGACATATCCGAATTATAAAGGTGAAGTGAGATGAGTACAGATGATGATTGGGCAGCAGCCATGGCCGAACAGGCATTGGAAGAGGCTAATGCCATTGACCTTGACGAGCTTGTAGACGAGTCACAGCCAATTAGTAAGGCCGAAGCCGCCAAACTAGACACTATTTTAGATATCCCTGTGACGATTTCGATGGAAGTTGGTCGCAGCTATATCAGCATTCGTAACCTGCTGCAGCTGAACCAAGGTTCTGTCGTGGAGTTGGACAGGGTGGCGGGTGAGCCGCTAGATGTGATGGTCAATGGCACACTTATCGCCCATGGCGAAGTGGTTGTGGTTAACGATAAGTTTGGTATCCGCCTAACGGATGTGATCAGTCAAACTGAGCGGATTAAAAAGCTTAAGTAATTCAACGATAAACACGAAGCCTGAAGGAGCGAGATGAGCACATCGGTAATTCTCAGTCTAGTAGTAGCAACTCAGGCGAGTGTTGCTGGCGTTGCTAACGAAAGTACCGCGACAGCAACGAAAGTGGCTGAACCTTCGCAAATGGCCGCCGCAGCGAGCATGCTTGGCGGTCTTATTTTAGTGTTATTGCTTATCTTCGCTTTAGCGTATCTGCTGCGGCGATTTAATTTGGTGCCGACAAATCACAGTGTGCTGAAAACCCTCGCGGTAACATCGCTTGGACAGAAGGAGCGTTTGGTACTCGTTCAGGTCGGCGAGCAGCAGTATTTGTTGGGTGTTAGCGGGCAACAGGTTAATTTAATTGATAAATTAGCTGAACCTATCGAAATTGAGTCCACTTCCTTTGCGGACAAGCTACGGCAGGCGAAATTAAAACAATGATGAAGTACATACTCACCTTTATTGGGGTCAGTACCCTGTTGTTTGCCGCATCGGTGGGCGCGGCCGATGGTGTATTGCCAGCGGTAACCGTAAAAACCGCCGCCGATGGTTCGACCGAATATTCGGTGACCATGCAGATCCTGTTGCTAATGACCTCGCTGAGCTTTATCCCAGCAATGGTCATTATGTTGACCTCCTTTACCCGCATCATAGTGGTGCTATCGATTTTGCGCCAAGCCATTGGTTTACAACAGACCCCTTCTAACCAAGTTTTGATTGGCATGAGCCTGTTTATGACCTTTTTCATTATGGCGCCGGTGTTCGACAAAATTTATGATCAAGGGGTAAAACCTTATATCGATGAGCAGCTCACGCTGCAACAGGCCTTCGATAAGGGCAAAGAGCCATTACGGGCATTTATGTTAGGGCAAGTGCGTACCACAGATCTGAAAACCTTTATCGATATCTCTGGGTATCAAAACATTAATTCCCCAGAAGAAGCGCCAATGAGCGTGTTGGTGCCAGCTTTTATTACCAGCGAACTGAAAACCGCCTTTCAAATTGGCTTTATGTTGTTTGTGCCTTTCTTGGTGCTCGATCTCGTGGTGGCCAGTATCTTGATGGCCATGGGTATGATGATGCTCTCGCCGATGATTGTGTCATTGCCCTTTAAAATTATGCTGTTTGTACTTGTTGATGGCTGGGGGCTTGTGATGGGCACCTTAGCCAATAGCTTCGGTTAGACAGGCGGAGTACTGAGATGACGCCAGAAGCGCTAATCGATATTTTTCGCGAAGCTCTAGCCGTTATTGTGATGATGGTTTCGGCTATTGTTCTGCCTGGGCTCGGCATTGGCTTAATTGTGGCGGTGTTTCAAGCCGCGACCTCAATTAACGAACAGACTTTAAGCTTTTTACCTCGATTGATAGTGACCTTACTGGCCTTGATGGTCATGGGACACTGGTTAGTCCAAACCCTGATGGATTTCTTTATCGAAATGGTTAACCGCATTCCCCAAGTGGTGGGTTAAGTCCATGGAGCTGCTGCTCGACACCTTAATGCAAACCATCGCCTCTTACATGTGGCCATTGTTTCGTGTGACCAGCATGTTGATGGTCATGGTGGTGTTTGGTGCTACAACAACCCCGACTCGAGTCCGTTTACTGTTAGCCGTTACCATCACGCTTGCCATTGCGCCAGTTTTGCCCCCCGTAAAGGATGCCGAACTCTTTTCCTTAAGCGCTGTTTTTATTACCGCTCAGCAAATTATTATTGGTGTCGCCATGGGTTTTGTGACCCAAATGGTGATGCAAACCTTTGTGTTAACGGGCCAGATCATTGGTATGCAAACCAGTTTAGGTTTTGCTTCTATGGTTGACCCTGGCTCTGGTCAACAAACGCCAGTGATAGGTAACTTCTTTTTGTTACTCGCAACGTTGATTTTTCTCGCCGTCGATGGACACCTGTTGATGATCCGCATGCTTGTCGCCAGTTTTGAGACCTTACCGATTTCGAATCAAGGATTAACCTTGACAAGTTATCGCTCGCTGGCTGAATGGGGCTCCTATATGTTTGGCGCGGCACTGACTATGTCGCTCTCGGCGATTATTGCCTTACTACTTGTTAACTTATCCTTTGGGGTAATGACCCGCGCCGCGCCGCAGCTGAACATTTTCTCGATAGGTTTCCCCATCACTATGATTGGTGGACTGCTGATTTTATGGTTGACCTTGACTCCCGTAATGGCCCATTTCGAAGAAGTCTGGGCGTCGGCACAGCTTTTGCTTTGCGATATTTTAGGGCTTCAGTGTCAAGCCAATGGCATATTCTAACCGGATAGGAACGCGTAATGGCTGAAGAAAGTAGCGGCGAACGCAGCGAGGAACCCACCGGGAGGCGCCTCGAACAGGCGCGAGAAAAAGGGCAGGTAGCCCGTTCAAAAGAGTTAGGTACTGCGACCGTGTTACTCTCGGCGGCGACTGGCTTATATATGCTCGGACCTGGAATAGCGAAAGCCCTATCCAACGTATTCGAGCGTGTATTTACCATGGAGCGCGCAGCGATTTTCGATACGAACCAGATGTTTAATGTATGGGGAGTCGTGGGAAGCGAGATTGGCTGGCCGTTACTCAAGATTATGTTACTGATTGTGGTGGTGGCATTTATCGGTAACGTATCCCTTGGAGGGATGAATTTCTCCACCCAAGCCATGATGCCTAAAGCCAGTAAGATGAGCCCGATTGCAGGCTTTAAGCGGATGTTTGGTGTGCAGGCCTTGGTTGAATTAACCAAAGGGATTGCTAAGTTCTCCGTGGTGGCTATCGCGGCTTATTTGCTACTCAGTCATTATTTCAACGATATTCTGCTCCTATCTGCCGATCATCTCCCCGGTAACGTCCATCATGCGCTGGATTTATTGGTGTGGATGTTTATTCTGCTTTGCTCCTCCGTCTTGGTCATAGTGGTCATCGATGTGCCGTTTCAGATCTGGAACCACAACAAACAGCTGAAAATGACTAAGCAGGAAGTCAAAGACGAGTACAAAGATACCGAAGGTAAACCCGAGGTCAAAGGGCGAGTACGGCAAATGCAGCGTGAGTTAGCGCAGCGGCGCATGATGGCCGAAGTCCCCAATGCGGATGTGATTGTGGTAAACCCTGAACATTATGCGGTGGCCATTAAGTACGATGTAAAGCGCTCTGCAGCGCCTTTTGTTATCGCTAAAGGAGTGGATGAAGTCGCGTTTAAAATCCGCGAAGTGGCAAGGGCACATAATATTGCGATTGTCTCGGCGCCACCGCTGGCGCGAGCCATTTATCACACCACTAAGCTTGAGCAGCAGATCCCTGAGGGCCTATTTACTGCGGTGGCGCAGGTACTGGCTTATGTGTTCCAGTTACGCCAGTACCAAAAAGGTCGTGGTCGTAAACCTATCCCTATCCCTGTTAATCAACCCATTCCTGACGATCTAAAACACTAGTTAAGTGTTAGGTTACCGAAGAAATAGTTCACAAAGATAAACCCACAACAAGAAGCGCTAGCGGTTGGCGCGCTTTTTGCTTTCAGGTTGTTATACGTCAAAGTTTAGGTATCTGTGAATGGATGTTAAAGCCTCCCTAGGCCAAGTAAAACAGTTGAAACTGAGCTCTTTCAAGGGCATAGGTACACCAATGTTAGTGCTTGCGGCATTGGCCATGATTGTATTACCTATCCCGCCGTTTCTACTCGACGTTTTATTCTCCTTTAACATTGCCTTGGCTTTGATTGTTCTTCTTGTCGCGATTTATACCGACAGACCCTTAGACTTTGCTGCGTTTCCAACTGTTTTACTAGTTGCAACACTGCTACGACTCGCACTTAACGTGGCATCGACCCGAGTGGTGTTACTCGAAGGTCACAATGGTGGTGATGCCGCGGGTAAGGTGATCGAGGCCTTCGGCTCCGTGGTGATTGGCGGTAACTATGCTGTCGGTTTAGTCGTATTTATCATTTTGATTATTATCAACTTTGCCGTTGTGACTAAAGGTGCTGGCCGTATTGCCGAGGTGAGTGCTCGCTTTACCTTAGATGCGATGCCCGGTAAGCAAATGGCCATCGATGCCGATTTGAACGCAGGTATTATTAATCAGGATCAAGCCAGAACCAGACGCGCCGAGGTGACCCGCGAAGCCGACTTCTATGGCGCAATGGACGGTGCGTCTAAATTTGTGAAGGGCGATGCGATTGCCGGTATTATGATCTTGGTGATCAACATTCTCGGTGGGTTTATTATCGGGATTGTGCAGCACGGTTTGACATTCTCCCAAGCCGTTGAAATTTATACCCTGTTAACCATTGGTGACGGTCTCGTCGCGCAAATCCCTGGTTTATTACTGTCAATTGCCGCGGCGTTGATGGTGACCCGTCAAAATGAATCTGGCGACATGGGCCAGATGCTGATCAGTCAGATGTTTGACAGTCACAAGTCGCTCAGTATTGCGGCTGGCGTACTCTTTGTGATGGGTATTGTGCCTGGCATGCCACATATGGCGTTTTTAAGCTTTGCCGTGATCACCGCCGGTGCCGCTTACTTTATCTTCAAACGTAATGAAGCCAAACGTGCCAAAGCCCTTGAGCAAGTCAAAACGGGCCCAACGGAAAGAGCCGAAAGAGAACCTAAAGAACTTAGCTGGGACGATGTGCACCATGTTGACACTATCGGTCTAGAAGTGGGATACCGTTTGATCCCATTGGTCGATAAGGGCCAAGGTGGAGAGTTACTGAGTCGGATCAAAGGGGTACGTAAAAAACTTTCGCAAGAACTGGGCTTCTTGGTGCCTGCGGTGCATATTCGCGACAACCTCGATTTATCACCCAATGCCTACCGCATCTCGTTAATGGGCGTGGTAGTTGGTGAGGCGGATATTCGCCATGACTGCGAACTTGCCATCAACCCAGGCCAAGTTTACGGTAAGCTCGATGGTATCGAAACCCGGGACCCAGCCTTTGGTCTCGAAGCTGTGTGGATTGCCCCTGAGCTGCGCGAACATGCACAAACCTTAGGTTATACCGTGGTGGATGCTGCGACAGTGGTGGCAACCCATATCAGCCAGATTTTGACGAATAATGCGGCGAAACTCTTAGGCTACGAAGAAGTGCAACAACTGATGGATATGCTTGCCAAGCATTCGCCTAAGCTGGTGGATGGCTTTATTCCTGATGTGATGCCGCTCGGAAATGTCGTAAAAGTGATGCAAAACCTATTAAATGAAGGAGTTTCTGTCAGAGACTTGCGTACCATAGTGCAAACTTTGTTAGAATACGGCACTAAGAGTAACGATACCGAAGTGTTAACGGCGGCCGTGCGTATTGCATTGAAGCGCATGATAGTTCAAGAGATCTCGGGTCCTGAACTTGAAATACCTGTCATAACTTTGGCGCCAGAGTTGGAACAGATGTTGCATCAATCAATGCAAGCAACCGGTGGCGATGGTCCCAATATCGAACCCGGTCTTGCCGAGCGTATGCAGCAATCCTTAGCGGATGCCGCTCAAAAGCAAGAAATGGTTGGTCAGCCCGCTATTTTGCTAACGTCAGGTATGTTACGTGCGACACTGTCTCGCTTTGTTAAATATACTATTCCTAATCTCAGAGTGATTTCTTATCAAGAAATCCCCGATGAAAAGCAAATACGCATAGTGTCTGCTGTCGGCCAGTAGAGGACGCATAAGTGAAGATTAAACGTTTTTTTGCCAAAGACATGCGTGCTGCACTGGCCCAAGTGAAGGACACGCTCGGCTCCGATGCCGTGATTATGTCGAATAAAAAAGTGAATGGCGGCATTGAGATTGTGGCCGCCGTTGACTATGACGAGCCCAAAGCGAAGGCGCCTGCAACTGCACCGACTTTTATGGATGTGAGTGATGATTTAGTGTCGCTCGGTGCTAAAGCGCCGATTCGCGCTGAAACTAAGCTTAAACCCTCGGCGCCAGCGGACTCTCTCCAAGCATTGCTCGAGAAGCAACAAAGCCGTTTAAACCAACAGCTCACCCATCAACAGCAAGACGCCGAATTGCCTGCGTGGGCACAAGGTCTACAAGCTCCTGCAGTGCCAAAAGCTGAACGCCGAGATATGGGACAGACTTTCGATAAGAAGCCGCAGGTTTCACAGAAGCAAAATGCGGATATTGAAGCGATGCGTGATGAGTTAGCATCCTTACGCAATTTGCTTACTCATCAAGTGTCTGCGCTGATGACTGAACACAAAAAGCGTATCGATCCTGTGGGTGCCATGCTGGAGTCAAAGTTACTGGAAGCGGAGTTTTCGCCTGCGGTCGCGAACAAGTTAGCGGCGCTTAGTCAACACTATACCCCGGCAGAATTAGTTCGTGCCTTGCCACAAAGTCTAGCGAATATGCTTGATAATCAAGGTGATGATATCGTTAAGCAAGGTGGTGTTGTGGCGCTGGTTGGCCCAACGGGTGTAGGCAAAACCACTTCCTTAGCCAAATTAGCGGCTCGTTTCGCTGCCCATCATGGTGCGGATCAAGTCGCCTTGATCACGACAGATCATTATCGTATTGGCGCTTATGAGCAATTGGCCACCTATGGCAAAATTATGGGATGCCCAGTTAAGCAAGCCCATGATCTTGCTGAGCTAGAGCAAATACTGTATCAGTTCAGAAATCGCAAGCTAGTATTGATAGATACCGCAGGAATGGGCCAACGAGATATGCGGCTTTACCAGCAACTTGATAATTTAACTGCAAATAGCAGAATACCTATCCGCAGTTATCTGGTACTGTCTGCCACAGGACAGCGCCGTGTGCTACAGGATGCTGTAAATCACTTTAAACGCATTCCATTATCTGGTGTTGTACTCACCAAGCTCGATGAGTCCGTGTCGTTAGCGGGTGCATTAAGTGTGTTGATCCAAAGTGGGTTGCCATTAAGTTATGTTACGGATGGGCAGCGAGTGCCCGAAGATATGAAAGTTGCCGATACTTTATTGCTCGCAGAGCAGGCGTTAGCGGCCTTAGAAAACACTGAACAACAATCGTTACCAGACACAGCGTGGTCAGATAATATGACCTGTGCATTTGAGTAGAGTTATGACCCTGGATCAAGCAAGTGGTTTACGTATGATGAATCAACCCTATAACGAAAAAGTGAAAGTAATCGCGGTTACGGGTGGTAAAGGTGGCGTGGGTAAAACCAGCGTGTCTATCAATACCGCAGTAGCATTAGCCGAAAAGGGCAAGCGTGTCTTAGTGCTTGATGCCGACTTAGGCTTAGCAAACGTCGATGTCATGTTAGGGATCCGTGCTGAACGTAACCTTTCCCACGTACTCTCTGGCGATGCTGAGCTGGATGATATTATCGTCCGAGGACCTAAGGGCATAGGCATTGTCCCTGCGACCTCAGGAACTCAAGGCATGGTAGAGTTGAGCCCTGCGCAACATGCGGGCTTAATTCGTGCTTTTAGTGAGATGCGTACCCAGTTTGATATCCTCATCGTGGATACTGCCGCGGGGATTTCTGACATGGTACTCAGTTTCTCCCGTGCCTCACAGGATGTGTTGGTGGTTGTTTGTGACGAGCCAACTTCTATCACTGACGCCTATGCGTTAATCAAAATTCTCAGCCGTGAACACGGCGTTTTCCGCTTTAAAATTGTTGCTAATATGGTGCGCAGTTTGCGCGAAGGTATGGAATTGTTTGCTAAACTCAGTAAAGTGACCGACAGATTCTTGGACGTGGCACTCGAACTGGTTGCGACCATTCCGTTTGATGAAAACCTTCGCAAATCAGTGCGTAAACAAAAGTTAGTGGTTGAGGCTTATCCTAAGTCTCCTGCTGCGATTGCGTACCATGGCTTAGCGAATAAAATCATGAGCTGGCCAGTACCACAGCAACCTGGTGGGCATTTGGAGTTTTTCGTTGAGCGTTTAGTTCAGCGACCAGATTTTCAAGAGGAAAAAACGAGTGAATAAAGCCGCAGCGTATACTTGTTTAGACAGTAAAACGTCAATCGTTGAACAGTATGCACCGTTGGTTAAAAGAATTGCACATCACTTGCTCGCCAGATTACCTGCCTCAGTGCAGCTCGATGACTTGCTTCAAGCGGGGATGATGGGGTTATTAGAAGCATCATCCAAGTTTGATGGTGGCAAAGGTGCAAAGTTTGAAACCTTCGCCGGCATACGGATCCGTGGCGCCATGTTGGATGAGATCCGTCGTGGCGACTGGGTTCCCCGTTCTGTTCATCGAAATAATCGTCGAGTAGCTCAAGCCATTGATGAGTTAGAGCAAGTGTTGGGTCGTGATGCACGCGACACAGAAATTGCAGAAAAACTTGATATGACGCTCGATGAGTACCATCATATTCTTAACGATGTTTCTGTTGGTAAAATCATAGGGATAGAAGACTTAGGCGTATCGCAGGATATACTCACTTCGAGCGATAATGTCAGTGATGGTACATATGAAGCGTTAGCAGAAACCCAGTTTCATTCAGCACTAGTTGAGGCGATAAAATTATTGCCCGAAAGAGATGCGCTAGTGCTATCGTTATACTACGATGAAGCATTGAATTTAAAAGAAATTGGCGCCATTCTTGAGGTAAGTGAATCGCGAGTTAGCCAGATATTAAGTCAGGCAATGTTGCGGCTCAAAGGCAAACTCAAGCATTGGACATAAGTATAATTATTTATTGAGCACAGAATGTCGGCTCACCGGAGGAAACCTTGGACAAGAATATGAAGATTCTCATCGTTGATGACTTTTCGACAATGAGACGTATCATCAAGAACTTGTTGCGAGACTTGGGCTTTAACAATACCCAAGAAGCAGACGACGGCTCAACTGCGCTGCCTATGTTACAAAAGGGCGACTTTGATTTTGTCGTGACAGACTGGAACATGCCAGGAATGCAGGGTATTGATTTGCTGAAGGCTATTCGGGCTGACGATTCCCTTAAGCATTTACCCGTATTAATGGTTACCGCTGAAGCAAAACGTGAACAAATTATTGCTGCCGCACAAGCCGGTGTTAACGGCTATGTGGTTAAACCTTTTACCGCAGCAACACTTAAAGAGAAGTTAGATAAAATATTCGAACGACTCGCTTAAGCAGGGATGAGCTATGAAGTCACAAACATCAGGGCTCATTACGCTCGAGAAGGCTCAGCGTTTAGTTGAACTATTAAGCGCGAATGAACAAGCTCAAGCAGATGATTTATTTAGGGAACTCGCGGCTCCACTTCAACGGGAGCTCTTTGATGAAGTTGGTAAACTTACAAGGCAACTTCACAGCGCATTAATGGATTTCCAAGTTGATAATCGTTTGGTTGAACTTGCGAATACCGAAATTCCCGATGCTAAGGAACGGCTAAGTTATGTCATTGACATGACCGAGCAAGCAGCGAATAAAACCATGGATGCGGTAGAAGAGTGCTTGCCGCTCGCGAATGCATTAACGGCGAATATTCAACAAGTGATGCCTTCTTGGGACAAATTGATGCGCCGTGAAATCGCTCTGAGCGATTTTAAAGCGCTTTGCCACAATGTGCAGCATTTGATGTCACGTAGCGAATTGGATTCCAATCGCTTACGCGAATTGCTCAACCAGATTTTGATGGCGCAGGATTTTCAGGACCTGACTGGACAAATGATCCGGCGGGTGATCGATCTAGTGATGGAAGTTGAAAGTAATCTGGTGTCTATGCTGACAGTATTTGGTGAGCAACCCGTGATTGAGAGTCAGATTACTCAGAAAAATAATATTGAAGCTGAAGGACCGATAATGAATGCCGAGCTTCGTCAAGACGTCGTTACCGGTCAAGATGAAGTCGATGATCTGCTGTCGAGTCTGGGTTTCTAACTGGGAGTCAATTTGATGGCCTTTGATGTAGATGAAGAGATACTCCAGGACTTTTTAATTGAAGCGGGCGAAATTCTTGAGTTGCTGCAAGAGCAGCTGGTCGCGCTTGAAAACAATCCTGATGATACTAACTTGCTAAATGCCATTTTCAGGGGGTTTCATACTGTAAAGGGCGGTGCGGGTTTCCTTAGTCTCACTCCCATGGTGGATGTCTGTCACGAAGCAGAGAACACCTTCGATTTATTACGCACAGGCAAGCGCAGTGTCTCCGCCGAGTTAATGGACATCATTCTTCAGGCTGTCGATGCGATTAACACTATGTTTGCTCAAACCCAACAAGGCGAGCAACAAGACCCAGCAGATCCTGCATTATTGGCTAAATTGAAAATGCTCAGCTCCGGTGAGCCGCTTCCTTCCGAATCGGGTCAAAGCAGTGCCGAAGTTGAACCATTGCCTGAACCAGAACCTGAGCCCGAACCTGTCATAGAAACTGTGTTTGAAGTTGCCGCTGTTGAAGACATGCCGATTGAGAAATCAGAGCTTTCAGATTCCAGTATCGATGAAATCGATGAAGCGGAGTTTGAAGCATTACTCGATGCGCTGCACGGCGCCGGAAAAGGTCCCGGAGTTTCTGCTCCACAAGCCGATGCTGCCCCTGCTGTGCAAAATAAGCCTCAAGCGACATCTGCAAGCGCAAGCGATGATATCACCGATGACGAGTTTGAAGCGCTGCTCGATGAGCTGCACGGTTCTGGTAAGTTTAAAGGTAAAGTGGAAGAGCCTGCCAAGCCAAAAGCTGAAGCAGTTGCCGCGGCACCCAAACCTGCCGCTCCAGCGGTTGATTCGGACGAAATCACTGAAGATGAGTTCGAGCGTCTCCTCGATGAGTTACACGGTAAAGGCGGTGCACCTGCAAAAGTGACTGCGAAAGCCGAATCTGCTCCAGCTAAAACCGAGCCCGCTAAAGCGCCTCCAAGTGCCGCAGCGCCTTCAACTCCTGCCGCTCCCAAAGCCAGTGTTGCTACACCAGCAACACCTCCTGCGGTAAAAGCCAAAACTGATGTGGCGGTTGCTGAAAAAGCCCCTGCTAAAGCAGCGGCAGCAGCGTCTGCTAACGTACCTCAGGGCGAGACAACTGTTCGCGTCGATACCGCGAGACTCGACCAAATCATGAACATGGTCGGCGAGTTAGTGTTAGTGCGTAACCGCTTATTGAGCTTAGGTATTAGTCGTGATGACGAAGAAATGTCTAAGGCGCTAGCGAATTTAGACTTGGTGACAGCGGATTTGCAGGGCGCGGTGATGAAAACGCGTATGCAACCCATCAAGAAAGTCTTTGGTCGCTTCCCTCGGGTTGTACGCGATTTAGCTCGTACTCTGAATAAAGAAATTGATTTAGTCCTCGTGGGCGAAGAGACGGACCTCGATAAAAACTTAGTCGAGGCGCTTGCCGATCCGTTAGTGCACTTAGTGCGTAACTCAGTAGATCATGGCATTGAGATGCCTAATGATCGTGAGGCCAGCGGCAAACCTAGAACAGGCACCATCACTCTGTCTGCAAGCCAAGAGGGTGATCATATCCTGCTGAAAATTGAAGACGATGGCGCGGGTATGGATCCTGAAAAGTTGAAGCAAATTGCCATCAAGCGTGGGGTACTCGATGAGGATACCGCGGCGCGGATGACCGACAGCGAAGCTTATAACCTGATTTTTGCGCCTGGCTTCTCGACGAAAGTGGAGATTTCAGATATTTCCGGCCGTGGTGTTGGGATGGACGTGGTGAAAACCCGTATTACCCAACTTAACGGAACCGTGCATATCGACTCGATGAAAGGCAAGGGCACCGTACTTGAGATTAAAGTGCCGCTGACCTTGGCGATTATGCCTACCTTAATGGTGGACGTTGCCAAGCAGGTGTTTGCGTTGCCTTTATCCAGTGTGAATGAGATTTTCCATCTCGATCTCACCAAGACCAATATTGTCGATGGACAACTTACTGTGATTGTCCGCAACAAGGCCGTACCGCTTTTCTATCTGGAGCAGTGGTTACATCGCAATAGAACCAACTTTAAACATGGTGACAAGAAACATGGCCATGTGGTGATTGTACAGCTGGGAATGATGCAAATTGGTTTTGTTGTTGATGCTTTAATTGGACAAGAAGAAGTGGTGATTAAACCCTTGGGTGCATTGTTGCATGGCACGCCAGGTATGGCGGGGGCGACAATCACATCCGACGGTGGCATCGCCCTCATCTTGGATGTCCCAGGGTTATTAAAGCATTATGCGAAAAATAAAAGTTAGTTTCCAATAAGGAATGGAATGGCCATTAAAGTATTAGTCGTTGATGACTCAAGTTTTTTTAGACGACGTGTTAGTGAAATAGTCAATCAAGATCCTGAACTGGAAGTGATCGCGACGGCCTCTAACGGGGCCGAAGCGGTGAAGATGGCTGCCGAGCTAAATCCTCAAGTCATTACAATGGATATTGAAATGCCTGTCATGGACGGTATTACGGCCGTGCGTGAGATCATGGCGAAATGTCCAACACCAATTTTGATGTTTTCTTCATTGACCCACGATGGCGCCAAAGCCACGCTAGATGCCCTCGATGCGGGGGCGCTCGATTTCTTACCTAAGCGCTTTGAAGATATTGCGACCAATAAAGACGAAGCAATTCTATTATTGCAGCAAAGGGTTAAAGCCTTAGGTCGTCGCCGGATTTTCCGCCCGACGGTGCGTCCAACGGCGCCTACGCCGCCACCTCGCCAGAGTGCGAGTACCGTATTAGGCGGCGCTGCTACCCATGCGCAACCTGCGCCAGCGCCTGTGCGTTCTTCACCTGCAACCTCGATTCGTCCAAGTGGTAAGCAATATAAATTATTGCTGATTGGCACATCGACTGGCGGGCCTGTCGCCTTGCAGAAGATTTTGACTCAGTTCCCAGCAAATTATCCTCATCCTATTTTGCTTATCCAGCATATGCCTGCGGCTTTCACCCCCGCTTTTGCGAACCGTTTAAACGGTTTGTGTAAGATTGAAGTGAAAGAAGCGGCTAATGGTGATGTATTGCGTCCAGGTTGCGCTTATCTTGCGCCAGGTGGAATGCAAATGATGGTTGAGCGCGCTGGTGTTACTGGCCGTGTTAAAGTCTTGGCGGGTAGCGCTGAGATGAATTACAAACCCTGCGTCGACATTACCTTTGCCTCAGCATCTAAAGCCTATGGCGGGGATGTGCTGGCGGTCGTGCTGACGGGCATGGGAGCTGACGGCCGCGAAGGTGCGCGTATGCTGAAATCGGTGGGCGCGACTATTTGGGCTCAGGATGAGGCCAGCTGCGTGGTTTATGGTATGCCGCAGGCGGTGGCCAGTGCGGGTATCGCCACTCAGTCAATTTCTCTGGATAACATGGCGGAGTCGATTTTAAAAGAGTCTGCGCGTGGCTAAGTCGAAAACACCGATAAGCACAAATATTGTGCTTATCATAGTGTTAATGGCGATCGCTATATTGTGCCTCGGCGCGTTAAGTCTCGACTATCATCGAAAAATCACTGCATTACGCGATGATGTAAAGCGATTGGAGTCGACACAGATTTTGCTCATGGTGCCGGATGAACAGGCACAGGCGATTGCGTCTTGGCTCGCTTCCCATCCGGATCAAACCAAAGCAATGTTAAAGTTGGCTTCACCGGGAGAGCAAAAGGCGGTGACGCTGGGCCCTGAGGCGTTCTCGGCATCCGATGCAAAAATTCCGCCGACGCTTGAGAAACCGGTAGAGGATAAACCGTCGCAGCAGCAAACTGCTGTCGATCCCGTGCCTGAGTCTCTGCGTACAGAAGCTTCATCGGCTGCTGCTACGGAAGCACAACCTCAGTCGAGTAATGTTCCCGTGGTGATTTCAGAAAATGCCGATGGGGTCAAAGTCATTAGTTTGCCTAACGGCGGCATAAGAGTGACCACAAGGGAAGGCGAGTAGTGCTTGTCGTTGCTCAAACGGGCATGATAAATAGCCGAGAATCAACATTAAAGAGGTCAGTTCTTTGAAAGTCTGGACCATTGCGAATCAAAAAGGTGGGGTTGGAAAAACCACTTCAGTAGCCAGTTTAGCGGGTGCGCTCACTAAACGGGGTAAACGTGTACTGATGATTGATACCGATCCCCATGCATCGCTTGGTTATTATCTTGGCATTGACTCTGAAGAGGTTCCTGGTTCGCTATTTGACGTGTTTGTGGCGCATAAGAGTCTGACGACAGACTTAGTGAAATCCCACATAGTGCCCACCTTAGTCGATGGTTTAGATTTACTGCCCGCTACGATGGCGTTAGCCACGCTAGACAGAGCCCTAGGACATCAAGAGGGCATGGGGTTAGTGCTGCGTAATTTATTGGCTCTGGTTGCCGATGAATACGATGTGGCGATAATCGACTGTCCACCCGTGTTAGGGGTATTAATGGTGAACGCGCTGGCGGCCAGTCAACACATAGTGATCCCAGTGCAAACCGAGTTTTTGGCCATAAAAGGGCTCGAGCGCATGGTCAAAACCATGGAAATCATGGGGCGGTCAAAGAAAACCCGTTATAGCTATACTGTTGTACCCACTATGTACGATAAACGTACCAAGGCATCACCTGCTGCCTTGCAGGTGCTGAGTGAACAATATGGCGACAGCCTTTGGCGAGATGTGATCCCAGTAGATACTAAATTTAGAGACGCCAGTTTGGCACATTTACCCGCTTCCCATTATGCAAGCGGCAGTCGTGGCGTAAAAGCTTACGAGCGATTATTAGATTTTCTTTTAGCTGGGGAGTTTGGCCATGTCAAAATCGGTTGATGAAACTGTTTTTGATTTTTTTGAATTATTGCTGCATGAAGAAGACTGCAAAGCTGTGGATTCCCCGAGTGCGCCTCAACATGAGGTTGTGGCACCACTGGTTGGCAAAAAAAATGAAGCACAATTACTCGATGACGCCATTTTAGCCGAGCACAGTCAGGCTAAAGTGCACGCGAGTGTGACCATTGCTGCTGAAGTGCAGCCGCAGAAGGCAAAGTCTGTCAGTAATATGCCTCATCTTGATGAGCCAGCGCCGTTAGTTAATAAGCAGGCTTTGGAGAAACTCCTCGCGCCGGTATTAAAAACGGTGGTGATTGAGGATAAGCCTGCGGAAGTGTTGAGCGAAGTCGCGCCCGAGATGGATAAGGTGCCTGAGGAGATCCAAGAGAGTATCTCTTCGCTACCCGAATGCGACGCTAGCGTCACCATTGAGCAGCCATCCACTGTCGTAGATGACGAGATAATCATTGAGACAACACCCGAGACTCAGGTGGGGTTTGCCCCTCCAAGTATCACAAAAGACCTGCAAGAAGTACTCGATGATGAGTTTCAAGTACTATTCTTTAAAGTGGCAGGGTTAACCTTAGCTGTGCCTTTAGTGAGTCTGGGTGGGATCGTTAAGGTTGAGCGGATTAATCATATTATCGGTCGCCCTTCTTGGTTTTTAGGGGTGCAAACCCATAGGGAAGAGCAGTTAAATCTGGTTGATACCTGTGCATGGGTGATGCCAGAAAAATACACGGATAAACTGGCGCAATCGGTAAATTATCAATATCTTGTATTATTAGAAGGCAGTAATTGGGGATTAGCTTGTGAGTCTCTCGTTAATGCAGTAAAAATTAATAAATCGCAAGTAAACTGGCGCAGCAAAGCCGGGAAACGTCCTTGGTTAGCTGGTGTAGTGAAAGAACAAATGTGTGGCATTTTGCACGTACAAGCCTTAGTTGAAATGCTTGATGCGGGTTTAGGCTGTCAGGACTCCATTGGTTGAGGTAAACATGAAAGATACAAGAAATGTCGCGGCCGTGGCTGCAAGTAAAGATGATGCAGTATTGCAATGGGTTACCTTTAAGTTAGACAACGAAACTTATGGTATCAATGTGATGCAGGTGCAAGAGGTGTTGCGTTACACCGAGATTGCCCCTGTGCCTGGCGCACCCCATTACGTATTAGGGATCATTAACCTGCGCGGCAATGTGGTGACCGTTATCGATACTCGCTCACGTTTTGGCCTGCAATCGGCGGAAGTGGATGATTCGACTCGTATCGTGATTATCGAAGCTGAAAAACAAGTTATCGGTATTTTGGTGGATAGTGTGGCCGAAGTGGTTTATTTGCGCCGTTCTGAAATTGATAATGCCCCGAATGTCGGCACTGAAGAAAGCGCCAAGTTTATCCAAGGCGTGAGCAATCGCGATAACGAGCTACTGATCCTTGTTGACTTAGACAAGTTATTATCCGATGAAGAATGGGCTGAGTTAAATCAGCTCTAAGCTTCCATGATGAGACGACAGATTAGCTAATCTGTCGTCCTTGCTTTTCACTATACAAACGGTTCATTTTGCCATTGTTTAATCATTTTGATTGCCGTTTGGTGAGCCTATTGTATTGTTGATTTCAGTTTATTGTGATGCGTAAGGATGATTAATGGGCGATGAATTTTTAATCGCAGCCTTAGTTTATGTGATTGCGTGTTTAGGGTTAGTCCTTTATCTCCAAAAACAATTGAGTAAGTTGCGCAGTAAAGTTGAAGCGTTAACCGTGCTGGTCAAAGAAGGCGATCGCCAACGTGAGTCCTTTAAACGGGAGTTGCAGGAGCTTCGCAGTGGCACTATCGGCATGGGGCGACGTGTTATCGAGCTTGAGAAGCGCTTACATCAACAATCCGAGCGTATCGAAGAGTCGACGCAGCAGGATCCTCAAGCCAAACTCTATACCCGAGCGATGAAAATGGTCGCGTTAGGCGCGGGGGTGGACGAACTGATTAAAGAGTGTGAGTTACCTAAAGCTGAGGCTGAGCTGTTAATTCGCCTTCATCGAAAATAGGCAGACAAAGTCGCATCGTCCTTATTTTTAAGCTTTCTCTACAATTTTCTTGTGCATGTTATTCCACTGCTCAGGAAATTTGCCATCCAGCATGTACACAAATGCAATCAGTTCTGCGATCAGCAGATAAAGTTCTTTCGGAATTTCCTCGCCTAATTCGAGTAATCTTAAAAAATTGCTCAGGTGAGGATCTTGATGAATGAAAACACCTGACGCTTTGGCAAGCGCAATAATCTCATCCGCAACTAATCCTTCCCCGGACGCCACAACTTTAGGGGCATTTTTCCCATCGTAACTTAAGGCGACGGCTTGCTGGGTTTTGGGTTCTTCATTCATCATTCGTTCTCGATTTTAAGCACGTATTTTCACTAAAAAATGATCGCCCGGGAGCAGTGTCGCCGGCACTTGGGCTATTTGCGTTGAAAGCTCACCTGGCGTAAAGCCTAGCTGGGATAATTTTTGACCTAGAGGTGCTAGAAAATTATCGACACGATTAAGCAGTTGTTGGCTATTACCTTTAAATTGAATATCTAACACTTGCTGATGGAAGCGTGCCGAAATCAGCAGCGGCCCCTGTGCAAGATTAAACTTCAATTGCAGATGCCAACCTTTGTGCTTTTGTTGTTCGTCATCATTGGCATCTCGTTCAAATTTTCCTTCGAGCTGTTCATGCCGTTGATTGATCCCATAGGGCAGGGCAAAAAACCATACCAGATTGCCGTTGTTTTCGCCGCTTGCCTGCTGATAAAGGTGTAAGCTCGAGGCCAGTTGGCCCATGCTTTCAAGCCCTCCGGCTTTACTCAATTGTCCAAGCTGATTGGTCGATAAACCCGTTTTAGCCTGTAATTGCTCTAGGTAATCTGCCAACTTCTGGCTGACGGTATTATTGGCGTTATTAGCCCTAAACCCCAGTAGCAATTGAAATAATGAGGTGATCGCGCTGGCGTTCATAAATATCGCGGCTTGATTAAGTTGTGGCGTCGCAAGATTTAAGGCTGAAAGCCCAAACATAGTGTCTTTTAACTCCCCAGGATCGCTTAACTGACCTAATGTTGGTGGGCCCAAATGCGGTAAGTGTTTTAAAAGCTCGGCCGCAAGATTGGCTCCCCCTCGCGTTAGCATTTGTTCTAACGGTAGTGCGCCAGCCTTGGTAAAGGCCTTTTGTAGCACTTCATTGACACTGATTTGTGCCTCGGTGGACTTATTTGTTTTTTCGCCTAATTGAGCCTCCATTGCCTGTGGTTTGAGACTCAGCGGCAACTCGTTACCGACTAAGCCAGTTTTAGTGGAACTTGTAGGGGGGAGATCCTGTTGAGCCTTGGCTGCTAAAAGCGAATTTCGATTGCTATCGAGATTGCTCGCCCCCGATGCCATAGTTTTAGCCTCTAAAGGTTTAAATTCTAGTGGCTTAGATTCAAAAGGCTTTGATTCAAAGGCCTTGGATTCTAACGTCTTAGCATCCAGCACTTGTGCTTTTTGCTGATTTTGGGAAGTTTCTTGCGATTGCGCCGCAGTATTTAACGTTTGACTTACAACAGTCAGCTTAGGTTCAGTATTGGCTTGTAGACTGGTTTGAGGATTCGCGGCCGATACATTGACTTTGATGCTTGGCATATCTGTTGCGGAAGAAGGAGCTAGCATATTGGCAGCTTTACTCTCAGAAGAAACAAGTACTTGATTGCTATGCTTCGCTGCATTTGATGGCTCGGCCTGTGGCGCAATTCCTTCAAGTTTACGTAAAAATGCAGCAATTATCTGAGCAGGCTCAGTTTTAGTAATGACCACATTAGCTGCTTGTTTATCAATTATGGGAAGTTGAGTTTCATTTATTGGCGCGCCAATGTGGATTTCGAGTTTGCTCAGTATGGGGGTCAGGACTAAAATAGGCCTTCCTTGAGCAAGACTAATCTTGGCTTGATATTCTCCTGTGCTGAGTCGAGTGCCTGGATCCTGTGGTACCACAGTTCCGTTCGCAAATTGAAATTCTTTTGTTGTAACAGTGACATTGGGCAGCGGATATCCCTGTGGCCGTGCCGCTAGGGTATAGAGCTTATCCAAGGAAATGCCATTTTGCTGCGCAAGTTGGGCAATGGCATCGGGTAATTTCAGTGTCAGTACCGCCCCTAAGGTGACTAGTTGTGCATTGGATGGGGTGGCAGTTTGGCTGGACTCTGTGGGGATTGGATTCACTAAAAAGCTACTTGCCACAATCAAGGCTTGCCGTTGCTGTGCATTAACAAGCTTTAAATTATATTCTGTACCGTTTAGAATAATACTGTCGCCTTCGGGAGAAACCTGTACCTCAGCAGGAATTGGCCGCGGAGTCGCGCTGGTGGCATCGTTTGATGTCCCTGAAGTGATTAATTGCGCATTGGCGGTGTTAATAAGTGGAATCGACTCCATGTGAGGCCCTTGTTGGTGTATCTAACGGCACGCTATTTTGAAAAATTAACAATTGACCAAAATGTTTTGCCAAGTATGCTTATGCGCTTTGTAAAAACAACGACAGTTTCTCTGTCATACTAGAGTATGCCACTCAGGTGAATGATCTTTTATCGTCACTTGTCCTTGGTCACTTTAGCAAAACTCGATATCTAAGCAGTACATTTATTTAAGAGAGCAATATGAAGTTGAAATGGCTAGGGGTACTTTTAGGATTTGCATTACTGCCTAAGGTGTATGGGGCAGAGGCGACTGTACCTGAGACTACTCCAAAGGATACGGCTTCAACGGTTAAGATTACTTACGATGATCCGCGTGATCCCTTTGAGGGATTTAACCGTGCAATGTGGGATTTCAACTATCTGTATTTGGATCGGTATATTTATCGTCCTGTCGCACATGGATATAACGATTATCTGCCATTGCCCGCCAAAACGGGGATAAACAACTTCGTACAGAATTTGGAAGAACCGAGTAGCCTAGTTAACAATGCCTTACAGGGTAAATGGGGTTGGGCGGCAAATGCTGGCGGCCGTTTTACGGTGAACACCACAATCGGGTTACTCGGGGTATTCGATGTGGCCGATATGATGGGGATGCCACGCAAGCAAGATGAATTTAACGAAGTGTTAGGCTACTACGGCGTGCCAAACGGACCGTATTTTATGGCTCCTTTTGCCGGCCCCTATGTAGTGCGAGAACTCGCGTCGGATTGGGTTGATGGTCTATACTTTCCACTATCTGAGCTAACAGTGTGGCAATCCATTGTTAAATGGGGACTTAAGAGTCTTCATGCGAGAGCATCGGCGATTGACCAAGAAAGGCTTGTTGATAATGCGCTCGATCCCTATACCTTTGTGAAAGATGCGTACTTACAACACATGGACTATAAAGTCTATGATGGCAATGTTCCTCAAAAACAAGAAGATGATGAGTTGCTCGATCAGTACATGCAGGAACTTGAGTAAGCTTATGCGCTGTACTTGGCTGTAAATCCTTTTTTGCAGCCAAGCCCTTGCCGTATTGAATGATTCTTCCGATGTCATGATTGAGTTATTGCTATCGCAATGAATGTTATTCGGGAATCTTTATGGCGTTAAATGATGTTTCTATTCTTTGGGTCGAAGACGACCCGGTCTTTAGGCAAATCGTCGCCACTTTTCTGATTGGGCGCGGTGCCAAAGTAGTGCAGGCCTGCGATGGTGAGCAGGGACTGTATATTTTTAAGCAACAACGTTTCGATATTATTCTTGCCGATCTCAGCATGCCTAAACTCGGTGGACTCGATATGCTCAAGGAAATGAGTAAATTAGAGCCGCTGGTGCCTTCAATTGTGGTCTCTGGTAATAACGTAATGGCGGATGTCGTTGAAGCCCTGCGTGTTGGTGCCTGTGATTATCTCGTTAAACCCGTCCCCGATTTATTTATCATCGAACAAGCCATAAAACAGGGGTTGCAACGACACCATTCCGATGATGTGACTCAAGCAGAGTTTGATGCTTTATCTAATCAAGAACTCAAGGATAACTTGGTTCTGTTAGAACAAAGTGTTGAGGCGGCTAAGCAAGTTCAGCAGCAGCTGTTTCCTGCCTCTAACATTAGCTATCCCACGGCCAAAGTGGATTACAGTCTGTTTAAGAGTAGCGATATAAGCAGTTACTTTATTGATTCCACTATGGTGGGCAGTGACTACCTCATTATGTACATGGCCCATCTCTATCCCGAAGACAATAGAGCGGCTTTTGCCTGTGTGTTGCTGCGCAGTTTTGTTAACCAAAAGCTCAAAAGTTATCGTAGCGGCCAAAGTAAGACCATTATCGAGCCCTTCAATATGTTGAGTTATTTGAACGAACGTTTAGTCAAATCTGGCCTCGATATTACAGTCGATATTATTTATGTCGCTATCGAATTAACACGCTATCGCGCCGCGATTGCGCAAGCAGGTAAGGGTCTTAGGTGCTATTTGCGTAATGATGAAGGTTTGAGTCCATTAGCGCTTTCTGAGAGCTTGCAATTGGGGATGTTAGATTGGGGCAAGCCGAGCATTCAGTTTCGCACTATATTGCCGCAGGAGCAGCTTTGTATCGCAACCAGTGAGCCAGAACACAAGCAGCAACTTTTAGAAAACCAATTTAAAGGCCTTGTATATGATCCGCAGTTACCCGCGGGTGGCTTTCTGCAATTAAGCCTATAACTGTGGCCCAGTTCACTATGCCACTACAGTGACTTTGTGCGTACCTATGATAACGAATATGAAGGTTGGCGATATCGACTTTTAATCTAAAATGTTATCGGAAATTAGCTCGACGCTTATGTTAATTATCTAAGTTACAAATAAAAAACGCTGCCATGGCAGCGTTTTTTATTGATTGAACCTAACGCAAATTAACGTTTGATCGCTTCATGCTCACCGGTAACGGCGATTTCATCTTCTAACGCTTCAGCTTCGTTGTGATGCTTGCTTTCTGCACCATGCATCCAATCCACAAGTTTGTCGGCCATGAAGTATAAGACCACACCAGAAAGTGCTGCAGTAATCGCGATACCCGAGAAAATGGCCATTGCATTGGCGAGTTGTTCTTCTTTTTCACCGCCGTGGCCGATGAATGAACCCACTACGCCACCAATCTTGTTAGCTGCAGCAACGAACAGGAACCAAGAACCCATCATTAATGAAGCTATACGTAATGGGGCTAGCTTAGTCACCATAGATAAACCAATTGGTGATAAGCAAAGCTCACCCATGGTGTGGAAGAAATAAGCACCGACTAACCACCACATGCTCGATTTCGCTGAAGCATCGCCACCCATCTCAACAACGGCACCGATCATGAATAAGAAGCCAACGGCTAATAGCACTAAGCCTAAAGCAAACTTAACAGGCGAGTTTGGTTCATTCTTACCTAAGCGTACCCAAATCGAGGCTACAACAGGTGCAAAAATCACGATAAACATCGCGTTCAAGGATTGGAACCAAGTGGTAGGAACTTCCCAAGTACCGATCATACGGTCGGTAAAGTCATTCGTGAACAGGTTCATCAAGCCGCCAGCTTGTTCAAACCCCGCCCAGAAGATGATGGTAAATAAGCCCATCACCATGATGACTTTAATACGGTCACGCTCAACTTTGGTGAGTGGCTCTTTGCGAACTTCGCCTTTTTCTGCCGCTTTTTGCTTTTCAAGCTTAGCAGCTGGGGTTCTACCGATATCACCAAGTAGCTTTTGCGCAAACACAAGTTGGATGATTAATGACAGGATCATACCAATACCGGCACAGATAAAGCCGGCTTGGAAGTTGCCATCATAAGCCGCCACCACAGAACCTACGATAATACCCGATAGGAAAGCACCGACGTTGATCCCCATATAGAAAATGGTGAATGCACCGTCACGGCGATGATCACCTTCTTCGTACAGATCGCCTACCATGGTAGAGATATTCGGCTTGAATAGGCCGTTACCTAAGATCAAGGTTCCTAAGCCGACATAGAAAACTTCGGTTTCCATACCAGGTACCCAAGCGTGCGGCGTACCGAGAATAAATTGACCTGCGGCCATTAAAGTACCGCCAATCATAATCGCGCGGCGTTGGCCTAAAAAGGTGTCTGCTAACCAGCCACCGATAAGCGGCGTTAAGTAAACTAGGCCAGTGAATGTACCATAGAGTGAAATCGCATCGGCTTGCGTCCAACCTAAACCGTGTCCCCCTTCACTCTGCACTTTGTCCACTAAATACAGCACCAAAATGGCGCGCATTGCGTAATAACTAAAACGTTCCCACAGTTCTGTTGTAAATAGAAGGAACAGGCCCTTGGGATGACCAAGCATCGTCCCTTGTGGTTTTGCTACGCTCATGAAGTTTCCACCTTAAGCTCGTGATTGCCTGTGGCGCCCCTGTAACAGGATGATGTCACCACAGAAAAATGGTTGTTGCTCTTCTCATTTATCCACTGTGAATTCGTTGGTTTACTGAAGCTTTAAAGCAAGAGTAACTTGTTGAATTACGGCGGCTTTGGTATGAGTTATTGTTACGTTCTTATAATAAAAGTAATATTTTATAGCATTAAATTGAACGATTTCGCTAAAATCCCACCTTATATACCCTTTAAAAGTGGCTAAAGTCAATTTTGGCTTGCTAACTGGTGAGATTATCTGCAACTTACGGCAAAGGCCGATTAATGCTGATTTTACTAATATAAGTCGTTATTGTTCATATACCGAGCGGCAATCCTTTTGCGCCAAAAAACTGCTTCCATCCCTATTCACAACTTTGCTATGATTGCGAGCCGTGAATGGACGTCACTTAACATAGGGTAGTGAGATTAGTAGATGAAGGCATGGTACCTTTTGTATTGTAAACCTCGAAGTGAAGCGAGGGCACAACAGAACTTAGCGCTTCAAAATTTAGAGACATACTTACCGATGGTTTCTGAAGAAAAATCTCAACGCGGGCAGAAGCGGATCTGTCGCGTACCTCTATTCCCAAATTATCTGTTCATCAATTTCGACCCAAGCCAAACCAGTGTTAAGCAGGTCAACTCTACTCGTGGAGTGAGCCGTATCGTCAACTGTCAGGAAAAAATGACTCCCATTGACGATCGTATTATTCACGCCATTCGCATGAAAGAATTAACGCCTTCCCAAGCGGTTTTAGACCATGAATTAGAACTAAAAACCGGGGAAAAAATTCGCTTTAAAGACGGCCCTTTTGTGGATTTAGAAGGCATTTTTCAAGAGAAATGCCCGAACAAGCGCTGTCATGTATTGTTCAATATTATGGGGCAGAGCAAAGTCGTTACTGTTCCTCAGGATTCTGTAGTGAGACTATAGAGTGCTTTGAAATTGAGTATCTTACTTAAGTTATTCGCTAAAATAGCGGATTAGCCTTAGCAATGCTTAAATTCTCTGCAGTGTAATATGTAAAATATATGTTTCAGTTTTGGTGCGGGATTTTGCGCCTTTAATAGAAATAAAGAAGTATCATTTTGTACAGCATTTTAGCGGTAAGAGAGTACGCTCATGATTTAATTAGGATATGTGATAAATCATATCCTTTCTGAGTGCTATCCTTAACCATGCTTGAAGTTAAGTTCTACTTGGATTTAGGTTCTAATAGAATTTGAAATTGGTGCGAAGCTTAGTGTGACCAATTGAAAAATAAGGTTTTTCGCGTTGCGAAGGGGATTTTGGAGACCGTAATCCATGGGCGGTAGCGTGTCTGAATGACATCAAATCGATAGCTTCATTCGTTAAGCGAAGAATGCAGAAGGTTTCTGTCTGGCACGCAGATTGGTAGCGTGTTAGGTTTCGATGAATTGCGCTGCTGCTTAGTTGGTGTTCGGCCTCAAGATTATAGCTCAACGCGCCGTTCTGCAACGCTCGCAAGTTAGCTTAAGTACAATCTTCTCGCTGGGCGAAACCCAATCAGCCTTTAAAGTTTTTAATGTTTTCCATCATTTTTACCCAATCGGAGATATCTGGTGTTACAACAATTCAAAAAATACATCAAAGCGGTTCCCAAAACCGCAATATTAGTAGGCATCACTGCCACGATATTGATGGGCACATCGGCGCAAGCTATTACGCCCTCTCCGCAGATGATAGAACAATTCAAACAACTACCTAAGTCAGAGCAAGAACGTTTAGCTCGCCAATACGGTATTGATCCGTCAATGATTACGGGGTCCTCAACTACTGCTACTGTTGTTGAAAACCCAACTGTAGTTACGCCACGAACGGAAACTGGTAATAACGTCATCGATCAATCTGAGGACGATAAACTTAACCAGGCAACCAAAACGGAAGCTAAGGTTGAAGCGATTGAAAGCAAAAAAGAAGATCAGCTAAAACGCTTTGGCTATGACTTATTTGCTGGTTCTCCAAGTACGTTTGCTCCCGTTTCTGACGTACCAGTGCCTGCTGAATACATGATGGGCCCAGGTGATACCTTAAATGTGCAGTTTTTTGGTAAAGAAAATAATCAGTTCACGTTAACCGTGGGCCGTGATGGTGCAGTGCAATTCCCTAACTTGGGGCCTATCTCACTAGTAGGCTTAACCTTTGCTGAAACACGCGAGCTATTACAACAAAAAATCAGCCAAAGCATGATAGGTATTGAGTCCAATATCACTATGGGTGAGTTGCGTTCAATCCGGATTTTTGTGGCTGGTGATGCTTACAAACCTGGCTCTTACACTGTGTCGAGTTTATCGACCATTACTCAAGCGCTGTTTATCTCGGGTGGCGTAAACCAAATCGGTAGCTTGCGTGATATCCAATTAAAGCGCTCTGGTAAAACTATTGGCCGTTTAGACTTATATGATTTATTGCTTCGCGGCGATGCGTCAGGCGATATGCGTTTACAATCCGGTGATGTGGTATTTGTTCCATCTACTGGGGGGACAGTGAGTGTTATAGGTGAAGTGCGTCGCCCTGCTATTTACGAGCTTAAAAATAACGAAACCATGGCCGATGTGATTAATATGGCTAGTGGTTTAAACCCAGGTGCATATCCCAAAGCCAGTACCATTGAACGTTATAGTCGTGAAGCGGTAAAAACCGTGGTAAGTGTTGATTTAACCGAAAATTCAGGCTTAAGTACGTTAGCGAAAAATGGCGATTTACTTAATGTTCGCTCTGCTTCAAGCCGTATTGATAATGCTATTACGGTCTCGGGTGCAGTAATCCGCCCAGGTAAATATCAATGGACAAATGGGCTAACAGTTGCCGATTTATTGCCTTCCATTTGGGGGGATTTAACCATCTCCGCAGATTTGGATTACAGCTTATTGGTAAGAGAAATCAACCAACGTGGTGATATCGAAGTCGAGCGCATCAACCTCGGTCGCGCAATTGGTGAGCCAAAATCACATTACAACCCCACACTAAAACCACGAGATTCGGTCATTGTATTTGACTATGCCGATCGTGAATCGCTGCTTAAGCCCATTATTAAAAAGCTAAAAGAGCAAAGCCGTTTTGGCGATGCCGCTAAACTGGTTAATATCAATGGGAATGTACGCTTCCCTGGTCAGTATCCAATAACGGTTAATGCCGATGTTAAAGAGTTACTTATAGCTGCAGGCGGGCTAGAAGAAGGTGCATATACCCTATCAGCAGAGCTGACTCGTCAACAAGTGTCTGAGCAAAATGGGGTTAAAGTAGAACATGTACAGCTTAGCTTGGATCGCGTTATGCAAAATGATCCGGCAGCCAATATCAAACTGCAAAGCCGTGACATCTTAACCGTACGTACGTTGCCAGACTGGCAAGAAACTCGCTGGGTCACCATTAAAGGTGAAGTTAAATTCCCTGGCACTTACAGTATCCAGCGCGGCGAAACCTTAAAACAAGTGCTTGCCCGTGCTGGTGGTATGACGAGTGATGCTGCACCACGCAGTGCAGTCTTTTTACGCAAATCGATCCAACAAAAAGAACAGCAAGAACTTGCAAAGCTTGCCGATGAATTGCGCCGGGAGATTGCTGCAAAAGCCTTGACCAAAGATACGCCTACCATTGGTTATAACGATGCACAAATGATGTTAAATCAATTGGAAAACGTTAAAACAGTTGGTCGCTTAGTCGTCGATGTTAATGCGATTGAATTAGGCATCGAAAGTGCTGATTTAATGTTGGAAGATTCTGATGCCTTATATGTTCCTGCTATAAATCAAACAGTATCAGTAATGGGGCAAGTGCAGCATCCAAGTACTCATCGCTTTAAAACTGGATTAACGTTTGAACAATATCTAGCGTTATCCGGCGGTCCACGTAAACGTGCTGATGAATCTCGCACTTATATATTAAAAGCTGATGGCTCGGTACAAATGCCAGAATCTTCATTGTGGTTTACTGGCGGTAGCTCAATGGAACCTGGTGACACCATAGTTGTACCATTAGATACCGAATACAAAGATAATCTAACGTTGTGGACTCAAGTTACGAGCATTATCTACAACACCGCCGTCGCTGTATCCGCAATATCGGGGATTTAGAACGCCACTTCGTGGCTCACGGATGTTAATAGGATAACGGAACGGGCTTAGCTCTCACGGTAAACGCAGCGCTCTTAGTTTTTGCCCTTACCGTAGGCGAACGACTGCATGGATGCAGGAAGCAGAATAACGTAGGAGCAGTTATCGAGCGTTCCGTTAGTGAGCTTGCGAACGTTCCGTCAACCGTCAACGATAACCCCCAACAGTTTATGAGAACTTACACAACGAGATAAGTTTTAGATGTCTAATGAATTAAATCAATATATGAAAGACGCCAGATTTCCTCAAGTGCAAGATGACGAAATCGATCTTCGTGAGCTTTTTGCCGTCATCTGGCAAGGCAAATGGCTCATTATTGCCATAACCGCTGTTTTTGCGATTGCCTCTGTCGCCTTTGCTATTTTGCAACCCAATATCTATAAATCCGAAGCTTTGTTGGCGCCAGCATCAGAGGAGCAGGGCGGTGGCTTAAGCGCCTTGGCATCACAGTTTGGTGGTTTAGCAAGTCTTGCTGGGGTTAACCTCGGCGCTAAAGGTAGTACTGATAAAACCCAGCTTGCAATTGAAGTATTAAAATCCCGCCAATTTACCAGTGAGTTTATTCAAAAGCATAATATTCTTGCTAATTTAATGGCCGCAAAAAAATGGGATAGGGATGCAGATAAAATTATTTATGACTCTGAGCTATATAACGAGCAAACCAATACCTGGGTGCGCGATGTCGAACCACCATTTAAACCTGTGCCTTCAATGCAAGAAGCCTATAAAGAATTCAGCAAGATTTTTGCAGCGAATAAAGATAAAGAATCAGGTATGGTAACTATTTCAATTGAGCACTTATCACCAACAGTTGCCCAGCAATGGGTCACTTGGTTAATTCAAGATATTAATAAAGTGATGAAGGAACGTGATGTTGCAGAAGCGCACCGCAGTACTGAGTTTTTAAATAAGCAAATCGCTTTAACCAATGTTGCCGATATTAAAACTGTACTTTATAAGCTGATTGAAGAGCAGGCAAAAACCATTATGTTTGCTGAAGTGCGCGACGAATATGTATTTAAAACTATCGATCCCGCATTAGCGCCTGAAGAAAAGGCTAAACCCAAACGTGCATTAATTTGCGTTTTAGGCACCATGCTCGGCGGTATGTTAGGTTTGATGTTAGTGCTGGTAAGGCATTTTATGAGAAAAGAGTAAGCTCTAGATCCTAGACCCCCTATTAATTTGGTTTAATCTATGAATATACGAGTTAATGAAACGGTTGACACTCATGAGTTTCAGCCGATTAAAACAGTTGCGAAGCGTTTCAAGTCAAAGTATCAGGTGCTAAATCAGCTGCTTATTTATGTCTATTGTCCTGTGGATAGAGAATTAGAGATTGGTCAAATTATTGATGACTACAGCTTTGATATGGTTGTCAATGATTACAGCATTACTGATTTGAGTTGTAAGGTTATTTGTCATTTTGAAAGCGCGCGTTTGACTAAAGAACAGAGACAGTTTCTTGTCAAAGCGACTGAACTTGGTGCTTGGGTAGAGCCTTTAGTTAGCTATCTTGATGAAAGACTTGGCTATACTGAGGTCCGATTACTACATAGTGGCTATTTTCTACATCAGAAAGCTTTTTCCATTTTATCGACAAAGCGTACTCAATTAGCTAAAAGAGTTGTTGATTTATTTGCGGCGTTTCTGCTTTGTACTGTAGCAATACCTGTCGGATTACTTACAGCATTGGCGATTAAGTTAGAAAGTCCAGGGCCAGTATTTTATAAACAGCGACGTACAGGACAATATAATGACGAATTTGAAGTGATTAAATTTCGTTCTATGCGTAATGATGCTGAAAAGTCTGGTGCGCAATGGGCTACTCAAAATGATGCTCGTGTTACAAAAGTAGGTAACTTTATTCGTAAGACCCGCATCGATGAATTACCGCAGATCATCAATATTCTGAAAGGTGAAATGTCGATTGTTGGTCCGAGACCAGAGCGTGAGGTCTTTATTGCAGAATTAGAACAAGAAATTCCTTATTATCGCTTCCGCCACGCAGTTAAACCCGGTGTAACGGGTCTCGCCCAAGTCAGTTATCCATACGGTGCTTCTGTTGAGGATGCGGTTTGGAAGCATAAGTATGATATTTTTTATATTAAACACCACAGTACTTTATTAGATGTGAAAATTTTACTTAAAACAATTAAAGTTGTTTTATTTGGCATGGGACGATAAATGCAAGAGCAACCATTAGTATCGATTATCATGCCCAGCTATAACTCAGCTAAAACTATTGCTGAAAGTATAGAGTCAGTTATCTCTCAAACATATCAAAATTGGGAATTGTTAATTACAGATGATGTATCTGTTGATAATACTAGAGATATAGTACGCTCATATTGTGCTAAAGATAGTCGAATCAAGTTATTTGAGTTAGATGTAAATTCTGGCGCAGGTGCTTCACGTAATAATAGTATTGAAAATTCAAAAGGCATTTATATTGCATTTCTTGATTCTGATGACTTATGGTTTTCAGATAAATTATCCACCCAGATTGCCTTTATGAAGTTAAATAATGTTTTATTATCGTACAGTGCATATCAGAAGTTTAGTCGTGAGGGAGATGGAGGGGTAATTATACCTCCAAGTTCAGTTACTTATGAGGAATTGTTGACGGGCAATGTAATTGGTTGTTTAACTGCTATATATAACGCGAAAGTATTAGGTAAACGCTATATGCCACTAATACGGAAAAGACAAGATATGGGCCTGTGGCTCAATATTTTAGAAGACATCGATATGGCCTATGGTATTAGTGATGTTTTAGCTAAATATCGTGTCGATACAGGTATGACAAAAAATAAATTAAACATTTTGAAATGGCAGTGGGCTTTCTATCGAGATGTACTTGGTTTGAACTTTTTTAAAACGATTAAATGTTTTATTTTATATGCCTATAAAGGCTTCTTGAAAAGTAGAATATGAAAGAGTAATTAAATGAAAATTTTAGTAACAGGTGGTGCTGGTTTTATTGGTTCGGCTGTGATTCGACACATAATAATGAACACCAATGACAGCGTAATTAACGTAGATAAACTGACGTACGCTGGAAATTTAGAATCCTTAAAATTGGTTAGCACTAATCCACGGTATAACTTCGAGCAAGTCGATATTTGTGATCGTGCAACACTCGAGAGAGTTTTTTCACAATACCAACCCGATGCTGTTATGCATCTAGCTGCAGAATCTCATGTAGATCGCTCAATCACTGGCCCTAGCGATTTTATCCAAACTAATATTGTGGGGACTTACATATTACTCGAAGCCGCTCGTCAATATTGGACACAACTCGATGCTGAACGTAAAGCTGCATTCCGTTTTCACCATATTTCAACTGATGAAGTCTATGGTGATTTGCCACATCCGGATGAGCAAGAAGGACAAGCAGTAAATCAATACCTGCCTTTATTTACCGAGACGACGCCTTATGCTCCGAGCAGCCCATATTCAGCCTCTAAAGCTTCAAGTGACCATCTGGTACGAGCTTGGCTTCGTACCTACGGATTTCCAACCATAGTGACAAACTGCTCAAATAACTATGGTCCTTATCATTTTCCTGAAAAGTTGATCCCTCTGGTAATTCTCAATGCACTTGAAGGTAAGTCATTACCTATTTACGGTAAAGGTGATCAAATCCGTGATTGGTTATATGTTGAAGACCATGCTCGTGCGTTATACAAAGTCGTTACCGAAGGTAAAGTTGGTGAAACCTACAATATTGGTGGTCATAATGAGAAGCAGAACATAGAGGTGGTGAAAACCATTTGTAGTATCTTAGATTCATTAGTGCCCAAAGCTACGCCTTATGCCGAGCAAATTACTTTTGTGACCGATAGGCCTGGCCATGATCGCCGTTATGCCATTGATGCAAGTAAAATGAGTGCAGAACTAAATTGGCAGCCCCAAGAAACTTTCGAAACTGGCTTACGTAAAACCATCGAATGGTATTTAGCTAACCAAGAATGGTGCCAGCATGTACAAGACGGCACCTATCAGCGTGAGCGTTTAGGTATTTAATCACTTTAACAACTTTATTTTAAAGTCCTAGTTTTCACCTAGGGCCTATTTACCTAGGAACTTGATTTAAATGAAAGGAATTATTTTAGCTGGCGGTTCTGGTACACGGTTGTATCCACTTACTCGAGGTGTGTCAAAACAACTGCTCCCAATTTATGATAAACCAATGATTTACTATCCTTTATCTACACTAATGCTAGCCGGAATTCGAGATGTATTGATTATTACCACCCCAGAAGATAACGATAGCTTTAAACGATTATTAGGTAATGGGTCAGATTTTGGCATCAACTTGAGTTATGCCGTTCAACCCTTTCCTGACGGTTTAGCTCAAGCTTTTATCATCGGTGAAGAATTTATCGGTAACTCAAATGTGTGTTTGGTGCTTGGTGATAATATTTTTTATGGTCAATCTTTTTCAAAGACACTTAAAAATGCTGCGAATCGCCAAACTGGGGCTACTGTTTTCGGCTATCAAGTAAAAGATCCTGAGCGTTTTGGGGTTGTGGAATTCGATGCTGAGATGAAGGCGGTTTCTATTGAGGAAAAACCACTCAAACCTAAATCATCTTATGCAGTAACAGGACTCTATTTTTACGACAATAAAGTGGTGGAACTGGCGAAACAGGTTAAGCCTTCACATCGCGGTGAGCTTGAGATCACTACTCTTAATGAAATGTATCTCAAGGCCGGTGAGTTAAATGTTGAGCTTCTTGGTCGTGGCTTTGCTTGGTTAGACACTGGAACTCATGAGAGTCTGCATGAAGCATCCTCTTTTGTGCAAACCATTGAGCACGTTCAGGGCTTAAAAGTAGCTTGTTTAGAAGAAATTGCCTATCGAAATGGCTGGTTAACTGCAGATCAACTTAAAGAACTCGCGAAACCCATGCTTAAAAATGACTATGGTCAGTATTTAGCACACTTAAAGTAGTCTTGATTGCTTTGTGTTGAATGTTGAGTTTTCTGTCTCAGCATTCAGCATTCAGCATTCAGCATTTACTTACACCTCACAATTAACAATTCAACACTATGAAAATATTAGTCACCGGAAGTAATGGCCAAGTAGGTAGCTGCCTAGTAAAACTCTTAAACCAGATACCAGAGATTGAATTTTTGGCTGTAGATCGTGAGCAGCTCGATATTACTGACTATGAAGCAGTAAACAAACTGGTTAGTGAATTCAAACCAGATGCCATTATTAATGCAGCGGCGCACACGGCTGTTGATAAAGCAGAGCAAGAAGTCGAACTTTCATATGCCATTAACCGTGATGGTCCACAATTTTTAGCCCAAGCCGCCAATAGTGTTGGTGCAACCATACTACATATCTCAACCGACTATGTATTTGCAGGTGATAAAGTTGGTGAGTATGTTGAAACTGATGAAGTTGCACCGCAAGGAATATATGGTAAAAGCAAACTCGCAGGCGAACTTGCTGTTGCTGCAGCTTGCCCGCGTCATATTATTATGCGAACTGCTTGGGTATTTTGCGAAACTGGTAATAACTTTATAAAAACCATGCTTCGATTAGCGCAATCCCGTGATGAACTTGGCGTTGTGGCTGATCAATTTGGTGGCCCAACCTATGCTGGTGATATCGCCAATACACTTATTGAAATAGCCCAAGCGCTGTATGCAGGCAATACTCACTATGGGATTTATCATTTTTCTGGGTTGCCTCATGTTAGTTGGTATCAATTTTCCTGTCAGATCTTTAAGCAGGCCAAGGCTCAGAAGCTCGTTAGTAAAGATATGCTAATAAACGGCATATCCTCTGAACAATACCCGACCCCTGTTAAACGTCCTGCTAACTCTAAATTGAGTTGTCGAAAAATTGAGCAAACCTTTGGTGTTAAGCCCTGCGACTGGCAATCGGCTTTAAATAACTTAATGGGTTATTTTTAAATCATATTAGTTGCTTATTTCACTTCTAACTCATCCCCGGTATTAACAATTAAATTAAAGATTAACTATACACTAATTATATGAAGATAATTAATACTAAAATTCCAGATGTAAAAGTAATTGAACCAAAAGTGTTTGGTGATGAACGTGGTTTTTTCATGGAGACTTGGAACCAGAAGCAATTTGAAAATTTAGTAACGGGTAAGTCTACTACTTTTGTACAGGATAATCACTCAAAATCTAAAAGGGGTATACTCCGAGGGTTGCATTATCAAACTAAAGATACTCAAGGTAAATTAGTTAGAGTGATTAGTGGTGAGGTATTTGATGTAGCAGTTGACATCCGTAAGGACTCGCCCACATTCGGACAATGGGTTGGAGAGTATCTTTCTGCAGAAAATAAGCGCCAGTTATGGATACCAGAAGGTTTTGCTCATGGTTTCTATGTTATTTCTAATGAATGTGAATTTGTCTATAAATGCACGAAATACTATAATCCAAATTATGAAAAATGTTTAATATGGAATGATTCTAATCTTCAGATTGATTGGCCTATCCCCGAAACTGAAAGAGTATTGCTTTCATCTAAAGACTCAAATGGAATACCATTTGATAAAATTCAGTATCTTTAATAATATAACTGATAAGATTAGTTGCAAATGCATCTATAAGGTTGGCTTATTGTTATGTTATTTAGTGTAGATGTTGCAGGTTTATTTTAGCTTTATCTCATACGATGAGAACCTAATGTGTTATATTTTTTAATTGTTTCAGTTATAATTCTTAGAATTACATTTTTAAAGTATTTTAATGGTTCTAGAAATATAGGTTACATTTTGCCTTTATTTTTAGAATTAATTTTTATATATCCATTTTTTATTGTAGATATTCTTGGTTTGAAGTGGAGTATTTATGGTTTTATAGTGTTATATAGTAGTATACTCTCACTTCAAATAGGGTTACTCCCATTGAAATCTCTTCCTAATAATCGAGTCAACGCGGTTGTTATTAAGAAGAAAATATTATTGAATACGATTTATATTTCAATTCCATTTTACCTTGTCGGTGTTTTAAGTAATTTTTCACTATCTCAGCTTGCTGATTTTAGTTTGTCAAATTATTTAAGTATTGCAAACTCTAGTGCGCTAGAGCGATATTCTGGAACTCAAGTTCTAACTATCCAGTACAAAATAGGTTCTATTTTTTGCTACTATGCAATGTTTACTGTTGGTTTTTTAGTTGGAACTAAGTCTGTTAAATGTAATAGTATAAAACATTATTATTTTTTAGCTGTATTACTTTTTTTGATTGCACTGCTTGACAGTTTTTTAATGGCTGCAAGAGCAGGAATGATGATGATGTCATTTTGCTTTTTTTCATCCTATTTCGTTACATCTCAATACTTAAAGTCTGGAAAGTTAATTGCAATTTCGATTCCTATTATATTCAAGTTGCTTTCTGTGTTTTTTTTAATATTTGGTTTTTTTCTTGTTATACAGATATTTCGTGGCGGAAAAGAAGATTATGATTTTTTAAATATTGTTAATCATCTTCTTACATGGTTTATCGGCCATATTTCTGCATTTTCAAATTGGATTGATGCTTATGATTTATACACAAAACCTAATTTAGGTTTTAGCACATTGGCTGGTATATCCGATTTAATAGGTGTTAAGGAGCGAGATTCAGGAATATACGTTGCGACCGATATTGGTGAAGGACGTTTAACAAATATATATACTAGCTTGAGGCCATTAATTGAAGATTATTCAATATTGGGTGTTTTTGTTGTTTATACAATATTTGGCCTGATTTTCTCATTTTTTATTAAGACTAAGCATATGCAATTTAAGGGCGTTCTATTTATATGCTGTGTTGGAATAACCGTGTATTTGTGTTGGTCTTTTGTGACCAGTATTTTTGTGTACAATACAATATTATTTTCCTTTTTTTGTTTTTCTCTAGCTTCATTGTTTTTTGTTAAGTTTAAATGACTAAAAACTAACATTTAGAGTGCAACTCTGCACAAAAGGGGCATAAATTGCAAATACAAAAATCTTCCTCAAATTTTAAGTGGTGTAAATTTAAATGAAAATATTTATTGCTGTAAATTATGGGACAAGTAACCTTGTTTCTGGCTGGGTCGAAAATATTAGACGTTTTGATATGGATGCGGTTATCATTATCGTTAATAATTTTAAATCAATCAGCGAGCTTAATAAGATAAGATCTATTTCAGCTGAATATAATATAACTTTGTTAGAAATCGATAATGTCGGATATGGTCGTGCATTAAATCATGCATTGAGCTATTGTAAACAGAATTTAGACTATTGTAATTCTGTTTTTTTTGTTGGTAATCTAGACATAATATATGAACACATTCCTGAAAATTATCATGATGGGAGATATGTTTATATATCTACTGCTTTAGAGGGGAGTAGGAATAGAAATCCATTTTTGACTAAACTGCAAAAGAAATTTTTATTTTTACATAGAATCACTTTAAAAACAGACTTGGTATTTTTCTTGCTGTGTAATACTATTATTCTAAAATTAATTGGTTTTTTACCTAGCGATATATGGACTTTACATGGTTCTCTTTTTACTTTTAATGGAAAATGTATTGCAAATGGAGAGTTGATTTTTAATGATAAATCATTTTTATATTCTGAAGAACTAGAGTTTGGTTCTTATATGGAAAAGTATAAATGTGCCTTTGTTAAAACAAAAATTATTTATAAGCATGATGCGCATGCAGCAACAGGCAGCTTAATTAGTTCAAAAAGGCAGTTCTTGAATATATGGCGCCCTTCGTTCATTAATTGGTTATCAAGATGGTAATATCATTTGTTGTCGCTATTTTTATAGCCATGTCAATTATTGTGGAGTCTTTAGGTGTTTGGCTTCGATATGTAGGCTCGCTATACGATGAACCAGCTTTAGGTTACTCTTCGCATGTAAGGCTCGCAACTCTCGGTCGATTTTTCATTTTAATCTCTGCGCCTTTACTTGGTTTACTAATAGATAATGGTATTGACTCAAAAAGCATAGCATATATAGGTTTTTTGACTTTTTTGCTTGTTTTTGTATTTTTACTGATAAGTTTTAACGTGAGAGTTACCGAATTTATCTTTAAAATATATCATCTTTTGAATAGAGAAACTTTGTCATCAGGTGTAAAAAATGACTTTGCTAAATCATTTTTTAAAATTACGGTTAATAAAAAGTTAGTTTTGTGCTCGAGTTTTTCATTTTTAATGACAGCTAGTGGTATTTTAATTGTAAATTATTTAGCTACTATTTTTATTGATAATAGAGCGATGATTGTCCAGATGTCGGCTTTTATTACTATGTTTGGCACTTTGATTCATGCTTTCTTGGTAGATCCAGTTTTAGCAAGGAATTGTGATGAAAATATTGGGAATGCATTATCTGCTATAGTAAGTTTTATTTATGGGAGATTATTTTCATCTATTTTATTAACATTGTTTTTTGGCTTTTTGGGATTGTTATGAATGAAAGAGTAATCTATTTACGTTTGGTTGGTGGGCTTGGTAATCAATTGTATCAATTTGCTTTCGCTTATTATCTTAGAGAAAGATTCGATTTTGATAAAATTAAAATTGATACTAGCGGAATGTCAACTTACAATGAGTTTTGGGGGGTGCTTCTTGATATTGTTATATCTCAAAAAAAAATATCAAACTTTGTTGAATATGGCGAATTTCCTATTCTTAAATATAGAATTCCGAAAATTGCAAAAAAAATTAAATTAGATTTGTCAAGGTTTGGTTTTATATCAGATTGCATCGATGAATCAATATTGTCAGACAGAAATTTACCTAAGAATTTAGTTTTAGACGGTTATTTTGAAAAAGTAGCTATTAGATTTGATTATAAGGATATTTTGAAGCCTATACTGAGAGACGATCTATTTATTGATTTGCCTTCTAATTTGGTTGTTATAAATGTTAGAGGTGGAGAATTTGTAAGGATTGGTTTGTCCAGTGGATCTGATAGAGAGTATTATAAAAAATCAATCTCTGAAATTAAGCTTGTGATTCCTAATCCAGTATTTCACTTGATAACAGATGATGTTGTTTATGCTACTAAACTCTTGGAAGGTATCTGCATTTTTGATGAAATTCATACTCCAGATCCTGTGAGCAATTTTAAATATCTATTTTCTGCTAAAAATAAGATCTTGTCTCAATCAACTTTCGCTAAATGGGCAGGCTTTTTAGGTGAGCAGAATAATGTTTTTTATTATTCTGAATTTTAGTTAGTGTCAAGAGATATTTGTTTTTTTGGGGAGTTAGATGCTATGAAGATTGCTATAGCCGGTACAGGTTATGTAGGTTTATCAAATTCTGTACTCTTAGCGCAGAATCATAAAGTGACCGCAGTCGATGTTGTTGATTATAAAGTTGAATTAATTAATAATCGTAAGTCTCCGATTGTTGATGCTGAAATTGAATATTTTTTAGCTAATTATGAACTTGATTTAACTGCGACTTTAGATAGACAACTTGCATATCAAGATGCTGACTTTGTTATTATTGCCACACCAACAGATTATGATCCAAAGACTAATTATTTTAATACTTCATCTGTTGAATCTGTTATTCAAGATGTTTTAATGATTAATCCGAATGCTGTTATGGTGATTAAGTCTACGGTTCCTGTTGGGTTTACCGCTAAAGTTAAACAAAAATACAATTGTGATAATATTCTTTTTTCACCTGAGTTTTTGCGCGAGGGTAAGGCACTTTATGATAATTTGCACCCATCACGTATCATTGTTGGTGAACGCTCAGAACGCGCTGAAGTTTTTGCAAATTTATTAGTGCAAGGTGCGATTAAACAAGATATTCAAGTGTTATTTACTGATTCTATTGAAGCTGAAGCGGTTAAATTATTCTCTAATACATATCTCGCGATGCGTGTTGCTTACTTTAATGAGCTTGATACTTACGCTGAAGCCCATGGTTTAAACACTCGTCAAATTATCGAGGGTGTATGTTTAGATCCTCGTATTGGAAATCATTACAATAATCCGTCGTTTGGGTATGGTGGTTATTGTTTGCCTAAAGATACCAAGCAACTTAGAGCCAATTACGCCGATGTACCTAATAGTATTATTGGCGCGATTGTTGAGTCGAACACTACGCGTAAAGATTTTATCGCGGATTCTATTTTAAGTCGTAATCCTAAAGTTGTCGGCATTTATCGACTGATCATGAAGGCTGGTTCCGATAATTTTAGAGCTTCGAGCATTCAAGGCATAATGAAGCGTATTAAGGCTAAGGGGATTGAAGTTGTCATTTATGAACCCGTTTTAAATGAGTCGGAGTTTTTCCACTCGAGGGTTATAACTGACCTTGCTGAATTTAAAGCGAAAGCGGATGTGATTGTTTCTAATCGTATGGCTAATGAACTCGCAGATGTTGCTGATAAACTATATACACGCGATTTATTTGGTAGTGATTAACAATTATTTCATTTGCTATCTTATTTAAAGGCCGGAGTGTATTCGGCTTTTTATGAGTTTTTTTCTACGCCTCTTTTGGGTATCAGTTTTGCAATCGGTGGTAAGGATTTACTATTTTTGAAGCGTCTCAAAGTGCTTCTCTAGACACTATAACTTAACTCTTCATATATCGTTCCTTATTATAATGATGCGCAGTACCTGACATTGTTTATTGCGAATTCGGTGCTGGTTTTTTATATCTGTATGCTCAACTTCTGGTCGTTCAGCGTTTGAAAGGGGTGCTTTGAGAGCAGTACCTTCTTGTGGATGTATTTCTGACAGCTGCGTTTTTGAATCTGGCCATTGTAGGCATTGCATCATATCGTAACGTTTAAGTTGAATAGTTTGTCCCTGATAAAAAAGGTTCAGCGGTTCAAGGCATAATAACCATTGTTGTAGTTCGTTGTTGTGTGGGTTCGTTTGTTGATGGACATTATCTTCACGACTGGTTTTGGTGGGTTCAAGACTGAAGGGGCCATCCAATTCCAGCGGTTCAATACGTGAGCGGTATTTTCCGCGCCTCGTCATCACATTAAAGTCTAGGATCTGGCTATCTAATAGTTTGCTCTCTATTTGAGTTTCCCCGCTAAAGCACAATGGAGGATCGTTCGGGCGCAGAACGATTTCATCCGATTGCCCTAAATCATTCCCCTTGATGTGTAGTCTTACCCCTTCACCTTCCAATATACATAGCTGTCTATCGATGCCGTGGAAGAGTGAGAAGGGAGCATCGCTCGAAATGGTGGCGATGCTGATCCTAAAATCAAAGTTGCTGAGATCTGCCCCCTTTGGCCATATCAACAGTTGCTTAGTGCTGCCACCACCGTTTTTCCATAAGCTCGATTCGCATTCTTCATAACGGATGATCCGGATATTGGGATTCAATTTAAGCTTCTCTTTTTATTATGGATTGTTTCAGTACAGAGGATACCTACTTCGGCGCATAATGCAGTGGCGTATCGCAGCTACTGCGTTTACAGCTAAATCTCTTTCTTCTTCAAAATGTAATGATCTGCTAGTTCGCCACTTACCCGATTACCTTCCATATCTAACATAAACAGTTGGTTTTCTCCTACCAAGTATTTAGTGCCATCGGATAAGGTGATTTTTGAGCCATTGCTATCCCAGTCAAATTTTCCTGCCACTTTAAAGATGGACTCATCTTTACCCAAGTAAATACTCTTTAATTCAAAGCTATTATCCGCTTGGAGCGTGAGTGTGGTTTGGATCCCTTCGCAACTTGCACAGGGGATAACGCCTTCATATACTCCGGGCCAATCAAGCGCATTTTGGCTGGTATCGCCAAGTGGTAGGTTTGTTTGCGTATCTTGATGTGGCGCAGCGACAGGCTCATTAGCCACTGTCTTAGCTGGCTCACTGCATGCGGTAATCATTAAAGCGAGAAGGGCGAGTGATATCTGTGAAAGTTTCATATTGATCTTAACCGTTTGATTAATTGACTGTCGTGTGATGATAACCGCCATCATTACGGGTTCCAACCTTATTTATGTCTGGTGTTTCTTTGAGTGTCTTAATGTTAAAGACGGACTTTATGTGTTTGAACTTCATTACGAGTTCAGCAAAAAATGTGCTAAGTGTTGGGTGATTTTTTATCGGCGAGTTTAGGCAAAGCAGCAGTAGGCATTGATCTGCAAAACCAATTGTAACTAGCGAGTGCATCTCAACTAGTGTGTTTGCAGATTGAATCTATACTAAAGAGAACCACTTAAGCTTAGGTCACCAAGTTTATTGCCTCATTTTTAAGTCAGGCGGTACCACGCGGGGTAAATCTGCATTATGACACGTATGTTAGACAGGATTTTATTCGATGTAAGCCGTTCATCCATTATTGATGGTGGCGATCTTGTTGAGGCCTCACAACTTATCGTGACATCTGTGTGCCAAGGGTTAAAAATCACCCGTGCTGGCATTTGGTTATGGAGTGAAGATCACCAAAGTATGCATTGCTTTTACCTGCTCGATAATATGCACAGGCAAGAGGCGTTGATATTAACTCGGCAGGATTATCCACATTATTTCAGTCTATTAGATAATGAGCGCGCTATTGTCGCGAATCATGCGCAAACAGATGGGGCGACCCATGAGTTTGTTAGTGCCTACTTAGTCCCTAATCGTATTAGTTCTCTGTTAGATAGTCCCATACGTCATCGCGGAAAAATGGTCGGCATTATCTGCTCCGAGCATCAAGGTGTGCCTCGAGAATGGACGCGTGACGAAAGAGCCTTTGCTTCTGCTTTGGCCGATTTATTCGGCCGAGCGATGAGCGCAAAGGAAATTTTGGATTATCAGCATCAATTAAAGGCTATTAATGCGGATTTGGAGGTCCAGGTTGAGCAGCGAACGCAAGAACTTGAAACTGCATTATCGGATTTACGCTCAATACAACACCATTTAGTTGAAAACGAGAAAATGGCGGCTTTAGGAAGTTTGGTTGCAGGGGTTGCGCACGAGGTCAATACGCCTCTAGGGATTGCCGTGACATCCGTAACCCATTGTTTAGATGAAGTGGCACTGCTGAAAACGGCTTTTGAGCAAAACGAGTTGGATGAGGATAAATTTTTATCCTTTATCAATACCATGCAGGATGGTTTAGGGTTGATTGAGCGCAATCTTTCGCGAGCAGCGGAGTTAGTCCATAACTTTAAGCGCACCGCCGCAGACCAATCGGTGCTAGAACGTGAGCGGTTTAATTTAAAGACCTATATTTTCCAAATTTTCAGCTCATTAAGGCCGCTAATGCGTAAGAAGAATATTGTCTTGAACGTGGAGCTTGATGACGACATCTTTATCGAATCTTACCCTGGTGCCATCGCACAGATTTTCACTAATTTAGTGGCCAATAGCTTTCGCCATGGATTTCCTGAGAGTTTTACGGGGGATAAAAGCATCACTATTCGAGTACAAAAACAAGACTCGAACATTTGTATGCAGTATCAAGATAATGGGGTAGGGATGAGCGATGAGGTTAAACTGAAAGCCTTCGAGCCTTTTTTCACTACCGCACGTAAAGACGGCGGCACAGGTCTTGGTATGTCTATTATTTATAATCTGGTGACGCAAAAACTTCATGGCACCATTTTGCTAGCCTCATCCCCAGATCAAGGTGTGAAGGTCGAAATACAGATCCCTGAGAAATAAGCTTAGATATTGTTTAGGCGACAATGCGATCTTGTTGAAGACCTCGTGCCATTCAGCTTTATCGGCATTTATATGCTACAATCATCCCTTCACTTTGACTCACTAATCCTTGATATATCAATGAGAAAAGGCATTTTATTGGCGGGCGGGACCGGTTCTCGCCTATATCCGATGACACAGGTTGTATGTAAGCAATTATTGCCTATTTACGATAAGCCAATGATTTATTATCCACTTGTTACCTTAATGCAGGCGGGCATAAAAGAGATTCTGATTATCTGTACTCGCGCTGATTTGCCTCTTTTTCAGGCATTGCTTGGTGATGGTCACTGTTGGGGCATTCAGCTTGAATATGCGGTACAGCCTTCTCCAAAGGGATTAGCCGAAGCACTTATTATCGGAGAGGCTTTTTTGGCGGGAGAGGCCTGTGCGTTGATTCTGGGCGATAACTTATTTTACGGGCAACAACTGAGCACAAACTTGTATAGAGCTTCTCTACTCGAAGTGGGGGCGACCGTTTTTGGCTACCATGTGGCTAATCCGAATGCCTACGGTGTTGTCGAATTTGATATGAGCGGAAAAGCGATTTCTATCGAAGAGAAACCCCGAGTTGCGCGTTCTTCCTATGCTATTCCTGGATTGTATTTCTTTGATAATAGGGCTAGTGAGTGGGCTAAAAAAGTAATGCCTTCGGCGCGGGGCGAGTTGGAGATCGTTGATCTAATCAATCAATATCTTCTGCTGGGGGAATTGCAGGTAGAAATAATGGGGCGGGGCACTGCTTGGCTCGATACGGGAACGCCGGATGCGATGGCTGAAGCAACACAATTTATTGCTGCCATAGAGAAACGCCAAGGGTTGAAAGTGAACTGCCCTGAAGAGGTTGCTTTTCATTCTGGTTGGATAGATGCTGCGCAGCTTACCGCTTTAGCACAACCTTTGCTTAAAAGCGGTTATGGTGAGTATCTTTTGGGCTTATTAAATAAGCAGGTGTTCAATGAAGTGCATTGAAACCGAGCTTGCAGAAGTATTGGTGTTCGAACCTCAAGTTTTTGGTGATGAACGCGGTTTTTTTATGGAAACCTTTAGACAATCGTTTTTCTCCGAGTGTTTGAAAAGTAGAGGATTAAAGGTGCAGGAGTTAGTCCAAGATAACTTTAGCCGATCACAACAACACGTATTACGTGGCTTGCACTACCAACGTGAGCATCCGCAGGGAAAGTTAGTTCGCGTGTGTGCTGGCAGTATTTTTGATGTCGCTGTGGATATTCGCCCGCAATCTAAAACCTATGGTAAATGGGTAGGGCGTGTGCTCTCTGCTGATAACCATTTGCAAATGTGGATCCCGCCTAGCTTTGCTCATGGATTTTATGTGTTGAGTGAATATGCCGATGTGCTTTATCGCTGCACTGATTATTACGCGCCAGATGATGAATATGTGCTGGCATGGAATAGTGCCGAGTTTGCGATTGACTGGCCGCTGCTAAATGAAACGCCGATTCTGTCTGAAAGGGATGCTGCCGCTAGCGCCTAAGGTACTAGCGGCATTTTGTTTGCGTTATTTGACAGACTCACTTGTGATGCTTGCGCGTGTGAACCAAGGATCTCTAGCATCCATTACATCATATAGACTGTACTTGCGCCCTAATGTTTGACCACCATCGCGTGTCAGTGGCATCCAACTGATTGTCGCCCGGCTATGGGTTGATTTAATGGTCATCAAGTCAAATGGAATCGACACGTAGAAGCCTTTAGTAAAACTGCCCTCACCATACTCCTCTGATGAAAGATTAGTCTTAGTGGCGAAAGCGCCAACAATCACCCCACTATCGAATTGTTTTGAGAAATCAACTGTTACTCCTTTATCCTCGGCCAAATACTGGCCGGCACTGATTCTCAGTAAAGTATTGGGGAACCAGTCAGGTTGATAATAGATTGATGCGTGTCCTGTTACCGTACCCGTTTGCACTCGATAGGGGCGGTTAGTGAGTGAGTCAAATTGATGCTCATCTTCAAAGAAGCCTAGCATGCTGTCTGGATCGCGCTGCTTAACATAATTCACATCAACCCCAAAAGCCCATTGGCTGTTAAGTGGTCGATAGAGAACCTCTGTGCCCACACCACCATACATCATTTCTAAATAGCCGCCGTAGGCTTGGAAAGAAATGTTATCGGTTAAATTATCCATCCAGGTTAGTTGCAGGTTATTCACTCGTACAGGATTATCATGAATATATTGACGAACCAGGGTGCGAACACGTTTTAAGTCAGTGCCATCGGGTGGAACTTCGTATAAAAACTTATCAAAGTTATCGTAGAGGTTAAGATAAAGAGAGCTTGAAAACTCAAAGTTATCGGTAAATCGGTAACTTGCACTGCCAGTCATTCCAATACTAAACATATAAAACCCTTCGGAACCGCCGAAGGATTGGGACATGGTAGGCGAAACATCAAAACTAAGCTTATCTAGCCAATCTTTATCAGTATTATTGACTAGTTGTCCCTGAGGTAAGCTTGGAATACTCACAACACTAGCATCAGTGACTTTGGCATTGAGATAGCCATAACTTGCGACTTTGGCAAACTTCTGAGCATCAATACGGGTTTCCGTTATTGGTTGGCTATAACGAGTCTCAATTAGTCGATACTCTTTAATAAAGTTGGCATCAGTATTGTTGGCTAGAATGGTGGCAGCTCTTTTATGCGCTTCATTTCTATCGCGGAATTTTGTCTGTTCACCTACAACGGTAATACTGTCATTATCAAGGTAAATTTTGGCGTTTGCGTAACCAGCAATAGTTTGTAAATCCTGAGCAATTTTATTCCAATCCACCAGGGGATTCGCAGCAGTCTGACTGGATGCATTTACAAGCTCTAGATTTGCTACTTCATCATTTTGCACTTCTGATTTATGCGTTGAAGTTTCTGTACTCACAGTCGCTTGTTCGGCTCTTAGTGTGTTTACTTGAGCAGAGGATTCTGTTTGCGTAAGGGTTAATGGCGCGGCAGGAAGTGGCTTATATTTAGCTGCCTTTGGATCTCGTTTAATCTGTGACAAGGTATTAAAATTGGTCTGCAGACTAAAGCCAAGTGTCCAAGTATTGCCACGCTCATAACTTAAATGTAGATCGCCCCAGTCTCCAAAACGATAGAGCATTCCATAGTTAAACTTGCTGTCCTGAGGCATATCTATACCACCACGAACAACGGGAAAGTCTGATTGATAGTCGTTACCATCGTATTCGACTTTCAAACGTAAAGGTTCCCAAGGAGTCTGATATTCAACGCCACCAAAGAGGGATGCGCAGCCCTTAAACCAACGCTGGTAATCAACAGTGCCACCTTTACCCCCATAAGAAGTATCTCTATCACAGTTGTAATTAAGATCTTTTTTATCGGAAGTGAGATTACCGCTATTGCCGATATAGCCCCAACCTATACCTAGAGTAAAATCGAGTGGACCGACGCGCTTTGTCGCAGCAACAAATTCACCATCAAATAAACCAGTGCCACCAAAGTCCCTCACCCCAATAGAGGTTTCAGGCAGCCAGTTACTTTCTTCGAGTAGACGAACTTTAAAGTCTATGCCTTTATCCGTGTATTTAGTATTACCACTAAAGTTGGGGTCGCTACTGTAAAGCAGGTCTTGTACTAGGGTGTAGCGTATTGTTGTTTCAAACCAAGGGAAGAGCTGCACTGAAGCGCTAAAATGCTGATAGTCATCGTTGTAAGTCGTGGCAAAGTTAAATTCACCTTCAGGCGTCATACGGCCTGTTGGCATTTGCATTAAACCTACACCACCAAAGTCAGACTGTGAAGGCAACGATGTTGGGTAAGAAAATTCATCGGCGCTAACGTGTAATAATGGTAGCAGTGCTAAAGATAGCGCTGATAAACGCCCGAAAGAGGGAAAAGTGGGAGTCGAGTTTTTCATTACAGAGCCCGATTTTTGAGTAATTCAATGATGTTGTTGTTTAATGTGGAATAGTCATCAAAAAGGCCTGAAAACTCAACGAAGAGTGTGGCGCCTGGAGCTATATCCTGGGCCTGATGATTCCAATAGGCAATGGGTTGTCGAATAGCGTTACCATCGGGTTGGATAATCCAAACAAAGCTATTTTCAGCATTTTCCAATAAACCAGCCTGTTGAAGATATTCTCTGCTACTTGTTTGAGATTGCCACGCTTGCTCACCAGTTTGTGATACTGCACCAACCACTGTCACTGTGCTTGGGCGTGGAGGCAACACTAATAAAAATTGACCATCAATTATGGGATTGTAGGCATCGGTAATACGAATTAAATCGAGATCTAATGGCTGATTAACTCTTTGTCCAAGTTTTATATTACGCAGAAATTGTGCAAACTTGGAGAGCTTAGCAATATACTGACTATTGTTGTCTGCCTGCTGGCCCATATTGGCTAATTTTTGTAACACTTGCTGACGAGTCGTTTCCAGTGCCGCTGTATTGTGAATGTCCAGTAGAGCTGCACCTAACCAGTAAATCGGTATTTCTTCGCTTTTAGCACTCTGATTATAAAGGGGGAGTTGTGCTAAACCATCTTGTACAGCTTGGCCAACTCGGATTGTCGTGGGATAGGTTATTTGTACCAGCGGCTCTTTAGTCGAAGATATACTGACATAAAGTTGGATATTTGCTTGGGCTGTTGATAAAGACAAGGTACTGAGCAGTAAAGCCACAGGTGTTATATAGGATCTCATTATGGCTCCACTATGCCGCAAAAGGCTTTAGTAATGTGATGTCAATAAATGGCAGATTAGGTGCAATCTTTTGACGACTCTTAAGGACGTTACCATTTTGTGGATCTAGCCAAAAATCATTTTGGTATTGGATATTGAGGGTATCCACAGAGACATATTCACTAAAATGTAGGGCTTGCGTAGGAAAGCCATTGATTAGAATATTCTCTTCGGCAATCAATTTAAATTCTGACTTTGCTTTGTAGCCATAATGATAACCGGGTTGCCAGTCCAGTGTACGAGTCCAGAATTTGGGTGTATTGCTTAAGTGCAAACCTAGTAGCAAAGGGTCCGGGTCATCACTTTCAACCGCACTTAAATTACCAGTGAGTAGATTGTGGGTTTTGACTAAGCGGCCGTTTACCGTAACTAACATACCTTTATCCGCAGATAACCATTTAAGCTCTAGTGCTTCAGGTACCTTTTTTACTGCAGATAGACTAGTTTTAGGTTCAGCAAAAGCTAGCACCACAAATGCCTGAGGTGTATCTTCAATTTTTACATAGATGCTGGCATAGGGATTTGCAGATATTTGCTCAGGGGGGAGAACAACATCCTCACTTCCTAAAAAGGCGAGTTTGGCGGTTTCGTTCAGAGCATTAATTCGTTGGCTACAGCCCGAGAGCCCTGCAATTATTGCCGAAATGGCAAAAAAGGGGAGGAGTTTTTTATATACACGCATCCGAGTTGCTTATTCTCAATAATGATAGATAACCAATGTAAATATATGGCGAGATGATTTCAAGTTTTCACTATTTTGATTAGGAAATTTAAATACCCTAAAAAAAACAACCGCCAGAAGGCGGTTATTAGCGATATGTACTAACTAATGATTAGTTAGATGACACTGATGTAGAGTTGCTGTTAGATGTTGTGACAGGGTTGCCATCTGAACCATTTGCAGCAACTAACGCTCCTGTTACAACTGCCCCTGCTGCGATACTACCCGCAACAATAGTACCAGTAGCGCCGCCACTCGTAGTACCACCAGTAGTCGTTCCACCAGTCGTTGGGTTAGCATTAGCAGCAACTGAACCTAACATTGAAATAGCAGCAATAAGTGCTAATGAAGTTTTTTTCATCGTGATTCCCTTTTAGAAAAAATTAACCTAATTTTTAGCTAATCTAGTACAGCATGATAGGCGATTCAACTTAAATGATCAATGTTAAATCTGTTTCGCTATTCAAACTTTAGACTGATTTGCTGCCGATTCGCCTTCAAATAATCCTTAATTTAGAATGGGTTTGCCACATTCACGGGATAACTCTTAGGCTACTCCTATTTTATACCACGCAGAAGGTGGTGCTTCAAATCGATTTATTTGGCCGTTTGTAACAAGTCTTAAGCCATCCTCATGTCAGATTAAAAAATGCTTTTATTTCATCCATTTGAGCCATACCGTCTTTATAGCCTAATTCGATCAAGGCGCTGGTGTAGGACTTTTCAAACAAAAGATAGGACACAATACTTGAGTCTGACTGCCTGTCGATACCGATAAAGCCCAGTAAGGTTTTAATCGCCCAAGGCATATCATCATAGAAACGGGCGGCGATTTTACTTAAGTCTTCACTGGGTTTTATCACTAGGGTCTGTATGGGATGTAATGACAGTTGAGTACGGCTCTCTTCGGGAATAAGCGACAGCGTGTGATTAATCCGCTCTAGGCGCTCAAGATCGCTATTTAAGGTATCGGAAAAGATAGTATCCAGCAGATGACCAGCAATGGTCGCTGTCTTCGGGTGATATTCTAGCTCCATAGGAAAATGCTTATGGGGACTGTCTAGGTTGATTACTAATAGCTTATTGGCGCCTAAATGAATTGGGCTTGAGAGCGGCGCGAGTTGGTGGACTGAGCCATCACCATAATAAGCTTGATTGAGTTTAATCGACGGAAACACCATAGGGATCGCCGAGCTTGCCAAAAGATGTTCGGTATTTAACATCCGTCTCTCACCGCTGCGCCTAGCGCGAGTCCAGTTTTCAATATCCCTGGCCGCTTGAAAAAACGTCACCGAGCGCGAGTTGTTATAGCACGAGGTATCGACACTGAGCGCCGTCAATGCACCGTTGCGGATATTGCGATCGATTCTCTTAAAATCGATAAGTTCATTCAGTAAATGCCGTAAAGGCTCGTTATCGAGTAGGCTACCCGCGTCGGTATTCACCTTATCATCTTGCAGGCCCTTGAGCGCCATCTTGGCTAAATGACTTAACACGCCTGGGATGGAGGCGCGATATACCTTTCTCGTTTCAAAATGGCGCCAAACCCACTCTAGTTTTTTGACGCCTAAATGAAAGCAGGAGGCGTGGGTGGCGATGGAGGTGCCATTAATGGCGCCCGCAGAGGTGCCACAAATGATTTTAAAGGGCACGCCATGGTTGCGCGGATAAAGCTGGACCAGTGCTTTTAACACTCCCACTTGATAGGCGGCCCGAGCGCCACCGCCACCGAGAACTAATGCTGTTGATGTTGGCAATCTTATGACTCAACGACTTGTTATTATGATTTTATTAAAGCAATGCCTTATCTAAAAAAGCAAGTCTGAGCTGTTATCTCAATGACATTTCTTTAGTTTGTCTTGAGTGGGCTCGTAGAAGGCAATCTGTTTTTGGGGCGGGAATAAAAAACGCACTTGAGGGAGACTCAAGTGCGTTTGCATTTATATCGCGAGAATCTTATTTAAGCATCTGCTCAAACGGACTGTGTCGGCGCACTAAGTTCGGCGCAGTAAGCCTTCGCTTAAGCTTGCAGATTTTTTAAGAAATCGACGATTTGGTCGAATGGCACATCTTGCTTTTCACCGGTGCGGCGGTTTTTGTATTCAAATACGCCAGCGTCGATATTGCGATCGCCAATCACCACAGTGTGTGGAATACCAATCAGTTCCATATCGGCGAACATGACGCCTGGGCGCTCTTTACGGTCATCCAATAGCACATCGATACCCACAGCACTTAAGTCTTTGTATAACTGCTCGGCGATATCGGTCACGCGGTGTGATTTGTGCATATTCATTGGCAGAATGCCTACACTGAATGGGGCAATGGCTTCTGGCCATACAATGCCGCGATCATCGAAGTTTTGCTCAATGGCTGCCGCCACGATACGGCTCACGCCCACACCGTAACAACCCATCAGCAGCACTTGTGATTTACCGTTCTCATCGAGAACAGTCGCATTCATCGATTTAGAATAGTTAGTACCGAGTTGGAAGATATGACCCACTTCGATACCACGCGCCATCGCGTAAGTACCTAAACCATCAGGTGTTGGCTCGCCTTCAACCACGTTACGGATATCGGCTGCTTGTGCCAGAGGCAGATCGCGCTCCCAGTTGATGCCAAAGTAGTGTTTGTCATCAAGGTTTGCGCCGGCGGCGAAGTCGCTCATTACGCTAACGCTGTGGTCGATGATGACAGGCATATTCAGGCCGACAGGACCTAATGAGCCAGGACCTGCGCCAATGGCATCACGGATCAGGGCTTCTGGGGCAAATTCTAATGGTGATGCCACTAAATCTAGCTTGTCTGCCTTGATTTCGTTCAGCTCGTGGTCGCCACGTACAATCAGCGCTACCAGCGGTGCTTCTTCCGTCGCACCTTTCACAATCAAGGTTTTCACTGTCTTAGTGATATCCAAACCGAATTGCTCAACTAACTCGGCAATGGTTTTCGCATTTGGGGTATCGACTAAACGTAATGCTTCTGTTGCCGCGCCACGCGCTTCGGTTGGCATTGGCGATTCGGCTTTCTCGATGTTAGCGGCATAGTCGCTGCCAGTAGAGTAGGCGATTAAGTCTTCACCGCTTTGCGCCAATACATGGAACTCGTGTGACATGCTGCCACCGATAGAACCTGTGTCCGCTAAAACAGGGCGGAAGGCTAAGCCCATGCGCGACAGAATGTTGCTATAGGCTTGATACATGGCCTCATAGGTTTCATTCATGGTATCCACGTCAAGATGGAAAGAATACGCATCTTTCATCAGGAATTCGCGCGAACGCATCACCCCGAAACGTGGGCGGACTTCGTCACGGAATTTGGTCTGGATTTGGTAAAGATTCAGCGGTAATTGCTTGTAAGAGCTGACTTCTTTACGGATTAAGTCGGTGATCACTTCTTCGTGGGTTGGCCCCAGCACGAAGTCACGGTTATGACGGTCTTTAAAACGCAGTAGTTCAGGACCAAATTTGTCCCAGCGACCCGTTTCTACCCATAAATCAGCCGGTTGCACCATAGGCATTAGGATTTCAATCGCGCCCGCTTTGTTCATTTCTTCACGAACAATGGCTTCGACTTTACGCAATACACGCAGGCCCGTGGGCAGATAGCTGTATAGACCTGAAGCGTTACGGCGGATCATACCCGCACGTAGCATTAACTGATGGCTGATGACTTCTGCATTCGCAGGTGTTTCTTTTTGAGTAGAAAGTAGGTATTTGCTAACGCGCATTACCGATGTCCAAATTTGAGTTGAATGGGCGCCATTTTATCACCTGCTTTGATGATGTCACCTATGGATTTAGGTTAAATTCAACTAGCTGGGAGACAAATAGCATTTTTGATGCTGGATAACCGATAAAGCAAAGATAAGCGCTGCGCCGTTAGGGTGCGACTTCGTCATTGCTCGTATCTAGATTCTCGTCGCTGCTTACTTATTTCGCCGATCGCCAATCACCCGTGCAGGATTACCGGCGACGATAGCCCATGCGGGGACATCTTTGGTGACAATACAGCCCATGCCAATCACCGCATGGTCGCCAATGGTGACACCATCAACTATCCCGGCCTGTGCGCCAATCCAAACATCTTTACCTATCACGACGCCTTTAGAGTGGGAGGCTTGTTGATAAATGGGCGTATCGGGCGCCATGCCATGATTAAAGGCATAGATAGTGACATGATTAGCAATGCGAGTTTGGGAGCCAATTTGAATCCCCACTCGACCGCCATCGAAGGAGCAGCCATGATTGATGGCGACTTCGTTACCAAGGGTAATAGGGCCATGTAAAAAACATTCGGCGGCAATCATGCAATGATTACCTATCTTGATATCGCGATTGGGCTCAGCAAATAATTGTGCCTCGGGGGCGATAAAACAGTTATCACCAATGGTGACGGTTTCGAGGGCGCAAAGGTTGGTTTGAATTTCATCCTGCCAAGGTTTAGCCCAGACTAAGTGTTTTTCTTTGAGTGAAAAATACAGCCAGGGCATCCAAGACAGACGCTTTTTGTGTTGGCTCTGATAATCAGGCAATGCGGTTGTGTTTAGCGTCTGCATTTAGCCACATTTCCCCGGTTTGAGTTCGAGCACTTGAATATATTCCCGATCATCCTCATCAACCGCCATCCGCCAAAAGATATCTAAGTCATACAAAGCCACTTGATATAGCTTGGGATCATCCTTGGCTTTTTTATAGGCAGGGCGAGGGTCTTGTCCGAGTACGCCGCGGATAAGTTCGGCCAAATCAGTATAAGCGTCCTGTTTGCTATAGGCGTTAATCTGCGTTGCCGCGAGCTCGGAAAAAACCACGCTAATCAGCTTAGGCGCTTCTTGAGCGATACCGCCGACGGCACCTTCAATCGAATCTGAGAAGGGAATATAGGGCTTTATATCGATAATCGGCGTGCCATCGACAAGATCCATGCCTGAAATCTCCAGGCATACTTTGCCTTTACGTTGCACCACTCGGTGGAGTTTTACCACGGATTGGCCAATGCCGTTTGGGCGAAAAGTCGAGCGGGTTGCGAATACACCGAGTTTTTCATTACCGCCTAAACGCGGTGGGCGTACGGTGGTTTTCCAGCCTTGGGCGAGATTTTCATGGAAACAAAACAGCAGCCAAAGGTGGGAATATTGCTCGATGCCACGCACGGCGTCGAGATGATTGATATGGCCTTCCAGCTCAACATAACCGCGTGCTTCCACCAAACCAGGTTGCCTTGGAATGCCAAATTTTTGTTTGTAGGGGGTACGGCAGGTGGCCACAGCGGTAATTTGGTTGGTAAATGTCATGCAAAAAATACCTAAAGCAAGGACAACAACCCAAACGCCGATGGTCTAGGTTGCTAAGTACATCAATATTGGCGTGCAGTATACACGCTTTGAACTAGTCGGCAGAGGTCATTTTGATGGCTTGGCCAACGCAGAGGGCGCGGCTGACGCAGCCTTGGGCTGCTTCTTCCATCATTACGCATTGTTTGATGATGATGCCATTGGCGCCTTTATCGGCCGCCGCGCGGCGGGCTTCGGTTCTTGCTTCACTTAAGGAAGCGGGCACTGCATTCACATCGGCTTGGCATGATTCGCCCTGTACCAAACCTTTTAATTCGTAATGACCTTTAGGCAAACTATCGCCCTCAAACAGCGTGACATCGCCCGCCTTGAAGTAGTCATTAATCGCCTCGCCGTCCAAATTGCTGTTAAAACTGTAATCGCTGGCACAGGCGCTAAGCATTAGCACTAATGCACTTGAGAGGATGATTTTCATGGTTTGACCTGAGAGTAAGGGTAAATAAGCGCAGTCCAACGGACTGCGCGTTATCGAGCGATTTATCTGAGCAAATTCTAGCGCTTAAGATACTTTTGATAAAGCTGCTGGTGGCGATTATTCAGATCTATTTGCCGTCCTTCAATCCAGATCGCATTAATTTTGTTGCTTATAGGGTCGAGGATATCCCCGTCACTCAGCACAACACTGCCCTGATAACCGATGGCTATGGCGCCTAAATCGGTGATCCCCAGCAGTTTTGCTGCATCTAAGGTCACCGATTTTAATGCTTGCTCGGGCGTGACGCCGTAAGCGGCACTGTAGCCCGCGGCATAGGGAAGGTTACGACTGTTCCAATCCGATGAAAATCCAAGGGCATAGGGAATGCCTGCACTTGCCAGTAACGAAGGGATTTTAAAGGGTAAATCCACAGGTTCATCTTTTCGTTTGGGCAGACTCAGGGTGTGCGGGTAAATCACACTGGCGTTAACTTCCCTCAAGCTTGAAGCTAATCGCCACGCATCATAGCCTCCGACAATCACCAATTTAAATTGATATTTTTTAGTCAGGGCAATGACTTGCTCAATTTGGCTGACGCTGTCCGCATGGGCAAATAGCGTGGCCTTGCCTTGGTATAGGGGCAACATGGCCTGCCAACGTAAATTGGTTGTCTTGGCCGAATCCTTTGCTTTATGACTTAAAAAGTAGCGATAGCCATCCTCAAAGGCTGTGGTCAGTTTATCTATGGCCTGCTGATTTTTCTCTATGGCCTTGGCTTTTTCCTTTTCATCTTCAGGCATGCGCTTGATTTGTGGCCAGTAAACATGGAATTGGCCTTCGCTTGGTTGCAGGGCGTCCTCAATCGTCCAAGCATCGAGGTCGACGATCACAGATTGGCCGGCTAATCCATCCCCACTGGGGACGATTTGGGCGTGGGTGATGCCATTGTAACGAATGGTCGGCAATAACTCTGAATCTGGGTTGTAAGCCGTCGCCGCGCTAATTTGCGGATTAAAATCACCGACTTCTGCATTATCGACGGTTGGGCGCACCATCTCGATTTCGACTAAACCGAGACTGGTATCGAGTGCGATAAGGCCGGGGTATAAGTGTTTACCCGTGGCATCGATGACCTGCGCTTGGCTATCAGCGCCATTGACGCTTAGCTGTGGCCCGATGGCGCTAATTTTACCTTGCTCAATCAACACATCGGTATTGGTTAATGTCCCTTGGCTGACGGTATGCACTGTGGCATTTTTAATCAACACGCTCTGGGTTTGCTTGGCCGCAGGGACGAGATTATGTGCCTGGGCTGACAGCGCGACAGCCAGTGTCGACAGCAGCAAGCTAGTGGGTAAGTGCTTCATTATTTTGCTCCCTGATGATGTTGGCCCCAAGCTTGATAATGGGTATCGCAGTGCCATTGTGGCTCGTTAAGCGGTGTGACTTTCTCACCCGCCTTGGCGTTATCATCACTACTGAGAATTTTTTGGATAAGGGCGGCGCGCTCTGCGACGACCTGCTGCTGGGCAAGTTGGTCTTGGTCGCGATCGAAATAGCGTTTGCCTTCGACCCAAGCCTGCGTCACTTTGGCGTAAATTGACAGCGGCTCGGCGTTCCAAAGCACGATATCGGCCATTTTGCCTGGGGTGAGTGAGCCAACGTACTCATCGACCCTGAGTTGTTTCGCCGGGTTGATGGTCACCATATTCCAGGCATCTTCTTTAGACATATCGCAATACATCATTGACTTCGCCGCTTCTTGGTTGAGTCTGCGCTGCATTTCGTAGTCGTCAGAGTTGATGCTGGTGAGCACGCCCTGTTTCTGCATCAGGCAGGCGTTTTGTGGAATCGCATCATAGACTTCGAACTTATAGGCCCACCAATCGGCAAAGGTCGAGGCGCCTGCGCCATGGGCGGCCAGTTCACTGGCAACCTTGTAACCTTCGAGTACGTGGGTAAAGGTTTGCACCTTAAAGTGATAGGCTTCGGCTAATCGCAAGAACATCAATATTTCTGACTGCACATAGGAGTGGATATGCACATCACGCTGCTGCTTTAACACTTCGGCGACCGCCTGTAGGCGATAGCTTGGACGTGGTGCAATGGTTTTCTTCTTCTCGCTGCTGCGTAAGTCATCATAGTCCTTCAGCCCTTTCTCATAGGCGATTGCGGCATCGAAGGTTTCTTCAAATAAGGCTTTTACGCCCATGCGCGTCTGTGGGAAACGCTGAACAAACTTCTCGCCCCAGTTACTCTGTTTGACGTTTTCGCCAAGGGCGAATTTGATACTGGCAGGGGCATTGGCAAATTTAAGCTGCTCGGCACTTTCACCCCATTTCATCTTGATTAACTGGGATTGACCACCAATAGGGTTAGCGCTGCCATGGAGTAATTGTGCGCTGGTGACGCCGCCTGCGAGTGCGCGATAGATGGAGATATCTTCGGGATTGATCACATCGCCAATCCGCACTTCAGAAGTGACCGCGTCAGTGCCTTCGTTGGTACCACCATTGATCGCAATATGGGAATGCTCATCGACGATACCCGCAGTTAAGTGTTTACCCGTTGCATCGAGAACTTGATAACCCGAAGGTGTGCTGAGTTGCTGACCGATTTTTTCAATTCGGCCATTGGCCATTAACAGATCCGCATGTTCTAAAATGCCCTGTTTATCTGAGGTCCACAGGGTGGCATTTTTAATATGGAGTTTCTCGGCTTTGGGTGCCTCGCTCAAACCATAGGCAACGTTAGGGTAGGTGAGTTGACTCACTAAGGTTGGTGCAGCATCGGTTTTAGGCGTGCCTTCTTGTTCCGTCTTTGGACTCGAAGCGATAGCAATACCCGCCACATTAATGCTGCGACTTTGGGCGTCCACCATACGGCCTTGAATACCATCTTTAGCGAGCCAGAGGGTAAAACGGCTGATGCCATGTATGCCCGCATCGCTTAAATCGGCGTTAAAGCTCACGCGGCCGTCGTTTTCAAGCTTAAGATTGGTGAGTGCAATGCTCTTCTCGCCACTGCTCAACTGACCTTGGAAGGTGGTTTTGCCTGCTTTGCCCGTTTTTTCAAGGCTCAAATCTAAGGTGAGATTATTCAACGTAAGCTGATAGTCACCCAAGAGTTTAGCCTGTGGGAGTGAGCGAATGGACTGCTCTTCGCCCTGCAGCCAGACGCTATAAATCTGGCCATCCTTAAAGATATTGCCCTTGGTAATCACAAAGTCGGCCATATAGCCGGGGGCAAGTTTACCGGCGAAGTCAGCCGTCCCCGCCATCTCGGCGGCTTGAGTCGTGAGCGCGGCGAGGGCATTGTCCTCACTTAATCCCTGCGCGATGGCTTGACGTAGGCGAGGCCAAAACGCCTCGGTCTTAATGCCAAATTGGGTAAAGGCAAAGGGGATGCCCGCATTGGCCACTGCTGCTGGGTTTGTGGGCGCGCGTTCCCATTGTCTGAGTTCTGCAAGGGAGACTTCACGGTCGGCATCATCGGTGCCCACATCCGGTGCCTGCGGATAGTTGAGCGGTAGGATCAGGGGATAATTCAGGGCCTTTAATTCATTGATGCGCGCATATTCTTGACCACTTGCGAGTAGGTTGGCGGGTTGCTGGTGTTCTTTGAGCAGGTTAGCGGCGCGCAGTAAATCGTTGAGGTTTTTTGTTTCAAAGACGATTTGTTTCTCGGCTAAGTTATCTAAGCGTTCGAAGGCGATATTAAATTCAATTTGAGCATTTGCTGAACTATTAACCGATTTGTGCTTATTTTGGTTATACCAGTTAGCATCGGCAAAGGTTTGTCGGATAAGTGCAATACTGCCCATCAGAGAATTGGGGTAGTCTTGTTCAGATGTGCCTTTATCGAAGGCCATAAAAGGTTGACTGCGCGCGCGATAAATCACCTCGTTGGCGGTTTTATCGGCTAATGAAAGGCTCACACCCGTACCGCGGAAAATACCGTCGAGTTTACTGCTTTGTACGCTGGTAAAGCCGTTATTGATCCAATCACGTGCGCGTTCTTTATTTGGGTAAACGTAATTAAACCATTCTTTTTCAGCGTGAATTGCGCCATTTTCCGCATTACCGCCGATACGCTTAATATCATATACCGGTCGAGTCAGCCCCAATTTTGGATATTCAAACTCGATACCATAATCGGTAAAGGGATCGATAAAACCGGGATAGATAGTATAACCACTGAGATCAACTTTTAATGCCGCTGCTGGGATATCCCCTTTTTCAATAATGGCTTTGATCCGATTGTTTTCAACTAATAATGTGGCATTTGTGAGTCGCTTCCCTGGCGCCATGATTAATTCAGCATTGGTGAAGGCCGTTAACTTATTGACGGGGGAGATGGGATTGGCCTCGGCAAAAATGTTGTGGGATACAAAACTACTTATAATGCCGCAGCTTATTATTATCTTATTGTTTATCTGCATTTTTTATTCACTTAGACGGAGGGGGAATAAAGAGTAACCTAAAGCAGATGTAAATACTAAAGCTGAATTGTAACGCAATTTAAGCATTTGCTTGAATGCAATGGTGGTGGCATTCAGGCATAAAAAAGCTCGCAGGGCGCGAGCTTTTTTATGTTACTCAGTGGTAATAGCAAACGGCTATTACCAGCACGGTATTGGATTAGATTAAGAAATCATCCATAGAACGGCCTTTATTGACTTCGTTCTTAAATACCGTTGGCATACGACCTTGACCAGTCCACTGGATCACTTCGCCGTTTACTTCGATTTGGTATTTTGCTGGACGTGGAGCGCGTTTTTTACCTGCAGCTTTAACTGCAACGCCACCTAAGTCGTCGATTGATAAACCAACTGCTTCCATTTGTTGGCGGATTTCTTCGATTTTAGCATTACGTGCAGCAATAGCTTGCTGCTCTTCTGCTGCCATTGACTCACGCTCAACTAAAATTTTATCTAGCTTAGCCGCTAAATCTCGCAGTTCTTCAATGCTGAGATCTTTTACTGCAGCTTTAAAACGACGACCGTGAGTTAATATCTCTAAAAATTCGCTCATATCTATTTTCGTCCCACTCTATTTTTATTACAGGATAATGGTGAACAACAGCTAAATGATAGAAAGTAATATAGCTCGAATCAAATAAAATTATGCAATAAACAGAAATTAAATATTATTTAATTTTTGAACTTTTTAAATATGGCAGATAAGTGTTCAAAAATGTGGCCAATACCACAGTCTTAAAAAATGCAAACAGGCGTTTGAGTTTGGTTGACGTTAACGTTAACAGGACGTAAAGTGGCTCTATCCTGCATTGGTGATGACCAATGTTTTGTCCATGTACATGAAATTGTAGGAAGGAAACCCTATGAAAGTATTGGTGCCTGTTAAGCGCGTAGTTGATGCCAATGTGAAGGTCAGGGTAAAAGCTGACAACACCAGCGTTGATACCGCAAACCTCAAAATGGCGTTGAACCCTTTTTGTGAAATTGCAGTAGAAGAAGCGGTTCGTTTAAAAGAAGCGGGCAGTGCTACTGAAGTAGTGGTCGTCAGTATCGGCAATAAAGCCGTTCAAGAACAATTGCGTACCGCGTTAGCACTAGGTGCTGACCGTGCGATTCACATTGATACTGAAGAAGAGTTAACCCCAGTATCGATTGCCAAATTACTCAAAGCCGTACAAGAAAAAGAACAAGCGCAATTAGTGCTGTTTGGTAAGCAATCTATCGATGGCGATAATAACCAAACTGGCCAAATGTTTGCGGCATTAACGGATATGCCACAAGCCACTTTTGCTTCTGAAATCAAAGTCGAAGGTCATTCAGTGCAAGTGGCTCGCGAGATAGATGGCGGGATGCAAACCTTAAGTCTGCCGCTGCCAGCTGTGGTGACTGCCGATTTACGTTTGAACGAACCTCGTTACGCTTCATTGCCTAACATCATGAAAGCTAAACGTAAGCCATTAGATGTGCTCACTGTTGCGGATTTAGGTGTGACGCTAAAAGCCCATCAAACTGTGGTGAAGGTGACGCCACCTGCCGAACGTAAGGCGGGCATCATGGTTGCGTCGGTAGCTGAGCTGGTTGAAAAGTTAAAGAATGAAGCGAAGGTGATCTAAATGGCCATTTTAGTATTAGCAGAACACGATAATGCGGCACTGAAACTGGATACCGCAAAGGTTGTCACCGCTGCGTGTGCCATTGGTGATGATGTGCATGTATTGGTGGTAGGTCACCAATGTGGCGCCGTGGCACAAGCCGCGCAAGCCTTACAAGGTGTCGCTCAAGTATTAGTCGCCGATAACAGTGCCTATGAAGCGCATTTAGCCGAAAACGTAGCTAAATTGTTGGTGGACTTAGCACCAAACTACAGCCATATCTTGGCTGCAGCATCGAGCGCTGGCAAAGATACGCTACCACGTGTGGCGGCCTTGTTAGACGTTGCGCAAATTTCTGAAGTGATTGGCGTGGTGAGCAGTGATACTTTTGTTCGCCCGATTTACGCGGGTAACGCTTTAGCGACAGTACAAAGCCATGACGCGATTAAAGTGATGACAGTCCGTGCCAGTGCCTTCGATGCAGCGGCGCAGGGCAACAGTGCCGCCGTGACCACCTTAGATAAAGTATTTGAAGCCAAAACCCAGTTTGTATCTCAATCATTGACCGTTTCAGCACGTCCAGAGTTAGGTAATGCGGGCATTATCGTTTCTGGTGGCCGTGGTATGGGCAGCGGTGAAAACTTCGGTATGTTAGAGCAATTGGCGGACAAACTCGGTGCCGCGGTTGGGGCTTCTCGCGCCGCGGTTGACGCAGGTTTTGTGCCTAACGATCTGCAAGTGGGTCAAACCGGTAAGATTGTGGCGCCAAATCTCTACATCGCCGTGGGGATTTCGGGTGCGATTCAGCATTTAGCAGGGATGAAAGACGCTAAGGTGATTGTGGCAATCAACAAAGATCCTGAAGCGCCAATCTTCCAAGTGGCCGATTATGGCCTCGAAGCCGACCTGTTCGACGCCGTTCCAGAGTTGATTTCAACTCTAGGTTGATTTTATCCGTGATCTAAGTCAAAGTAAGCGGCTTTGCGGTGGCAACTGCTTAGCCGCTTATGTTTTTATCTGCCTCACGCCCGTGCATGGGCGTTCTTAGAAGTAGAGGCGCACCAAATATCAGTAGTGATCAGTAGGGTGATTCCGTTGATCGTTCACGAAAGGATTTGGTGCCGAAGTGGTTTGATTTATCACGATCAACTGCTGGGGTTGTGCCGAATAGGTACAACACTGCCATAGTATTTTCTGATACGGATATTAGGAATAGTTACTATGGAGCGCTACTGATAGGACAGGTGATCTTGGGTATCTATTGCCTTTTCCCACCAGTTCAGTCGCCCTCCATTCGTATTTTGACGAAGAAATAATCAATGACTGTAGTAAGTTACGCCGATTCGGCACTTTCTTTGCTGCCGCCTGTGGTCGCAATTGTGTTGGCGATTTTCACTCGCCGCGTTCTCCTTTCCCTCGGTTTAGGTATTGTGATTGGGGTGTTATTACTCAATCAATTTTCACCTGTGGCCAGCGGTGAGTTTTTATTTAACAGTGTAAAAGGACTTTTTTGGTCAGAAGATGGCGTAAATTCTTGGAATTTATACATTCTCGGCTTTTTAATTGTATTAGGGATGATCACGGCATTAATTACCGTCAGTGGGAGTGCCAGGGCATTTGCCGATTGGGCGCGCCTGCATATTCGCAATAAACGCGATGCCAAATTACTGACCATGTTTTTAGGTTGTGTTGTCTTTATTGACGATTATTTCAATAGCTTAGTCGTGGGCTCTGTCGCCAGACCCGTCACTGACCGTTATTATATTTCCCGCGCTAAGTTAGCCTATTTATTAGATTCAACGGCGGCGCCAGTTTGCGTTATTTCGCCGGTATCCAGTTGGGGCGCTTATATTATCGCGCTGATCGGCGGCATATTAACCGCCCACGGTTTTGCTGATTCTGGTCATTTGAGTGTGTTTATTCAAATGATCCCTATGAATTTCTACGCTATTTTCTCTTTATTATTATTACTTTGTGTTGCATTTATGGGCTTGGATATTGGCCCTATGCGTGAGCATGAATTAAATGCACAGCGCGGTAATTTATATGACGAGAATAAAGGATTACCGCCTGGGGCGAATGCCGATTTACCCGAAGCCGAAACGGGTAAAATCCTCGGTTTATTCTTACCTATTACTGTGCTGGTATTTGCGACCCTGTATTTTATGGTCGACAGTGGTGCCCAGGTATTAACGAAAGAAGGCATTGAATTTAATATTATTTCTGCTTTTGAAAAAACCGATGTGAGTTCATCACTGTTCTTTGGTGCACTGATTGGTTTAGCGGTTGCGCTGGTGCTTAACCTAGTGCAAGGCGTCGAAAAGTCGATGGTCGTCAAAGGCGTGGTGCAGGGCGCTCGCTCTATGCTGCCTGCGATTTATATCCTGTTATTTGCTTGGACCATCGCGGGCGTGATTGGCCAGCTTGAGACCGGTAAGTTTATGGCAAGCCTCGCCACAGGAAACATTCCCTTTGCCTTCTTACCTGCGTTGATGTTTGTGTTAGCGGGTCTGACGGCGTTTTCTACCGGCACCAGTTGGGGCACGTTCGGTATTATGTTGCCGATTGCCGCCGATATGGCGATGGGTAGCCACACTGCCATGATGTTACCTATGCTGGCTTCTGTCTTGGCGGGCGCAGTATTTGGTGACCACTGCTCACCGATTTCGGATACCACGATTCTGTCGTCAACCGGCGCGAGCTGTCACCATATCGACCACGTTGTCACTCAGCTGCCTTACGCTGTGATTGTGGCACTGATCAGCATGGTGGGCTACGTAGTGCTTGGCTTTACTGAGTCGGTGAATGCGGGACTGCTGACCTGTGGCGTGCTGTTTGTCTTAAGCATTGTGTGGTTACGATTCAAATCACAAAGCAACGCGAAATAAGCCTAATTTAAGCGAGCTGTTTATTCGCGTGTCTTCTCTGTGAATTTACCCAGCGCTAAAAACAAATCAGCCAGCAATTACGCTGGCTGATTTTTTATTGTTCACTCATCCCTAATTACAGGGCGGTGTTGAGTCCACGGCGGTTCAATAACCCTTCGGTGGTAGGCTCTTGACCACGGAAGTTCTTATAGGCTTCCATTGGCGCAATGCTGTTGCCCACTTCGCGAATTGTCTTGCGGTATTTCATACCGATTTCACGGTTTAATCCACCTTGGGTTTGCACATAGGCAAAGGCGTCAGCCGCTAAAATTTCACTCCACATATACGCGTAGTAACTTGCTGAGTAACCACCTGGGAAGGCGTGGGCAAAGTAAGTTGACTTATAACGTGGTGGCACGGCGGTGATATTTAAGCCGTGTTTTTTCAGCGCATTGGCTTCAAATGTCGCCACATCTTGCAGTGGGGCATCTGGGCTTAATGAGTGCCATTCCATGTCGACGAGCGCCGCAGCCATATACTCTAAGGTATCGAAGCCTTGGTTAAAGCTGCCGGATTTGAGCAGTTTTTGCAGCAAATCATCGGGAATTGGCTTACCTGTTTCGTAGTGTTTGGCGTAGTTGGCTAACACTTTAGGGTGGGCTGCCCAGTCTTCTTCGAAGGTTGATGGGAATTCCACAAAGTCACGGGAGACAGAAGTACCCGCCAAGCTTGGGTAAGTCACCTTAGAGAACATACCGTGGGTACCATGGCCCATTTCGTGGAACATAGTGGTCACTTCGTTGTAGCTGACGAAGGTCGGTTGTCCCTCTGGCGCCTTTTTAATGTTCATCACGTTGACCACGACAGGCTTAGTGCCTTCGAGGAAGGATTGACCCGCGAACGAGCTCATCCATGCGCCGCCGCGTTTGCCTTCACGGGCAAAGTAGTCGGCGTAGAAAATCGCCATGCTTGAACCATCGGCATCAAACATTTCGTAGGCTTTCACATCCGGGTGGTACACGGGTAAATCTGGGCGCGGCTTTAAGGTGACGCCATAGAGTTCTTTGAGGGTGTAGAACACACCGTCTTCGAGTACGCGGTTAAATTCGAAATAAGGGCGAATGCTATTGGCATCGAGGGCGTATTTCTCTTGGCGAACCTTCTCAGCGTAGAATTCCCAGTCCCATGGCGCGAGTTCAAACTTGCCGCCAGTCTTGTCGATCATCGCTTGGATATCGGCAGCTTCTTTTTCGGTATTAGCGACGACGGCAGGCACCATTGAACCAAACATGCTGTATACCGCTTCAGGCGTTTTTGCCATTTGTGGCGCGAGGCGGTAGCTGGCCCAGTTTTCATAACCTAATAGAGCGGCACGCTCGGCACGTAATTGCGCAAGGCGAGACACTAAAGATGCGGTTTCGTTTTCACCCGTTAAGCCACGGTTTGCCGAGGCTTCCCAAATGCGTTGGCGCAGTTCACGGTTCTCTAAAGAGGCGAGAACAGGCTGGCGAGTGGTGTTGGTGATGTTGATTAAGTACTTACCTTCGTGGCCTGCGGCCTTGGCATCGTTTGCTGCCGAGGTGATTTCGCTGTCAGTCAGGCCCGCCAGTTGCTCTTTGTTATCGACAACGATGGCGATTTCTTTGGTTAAGCGCAGTAAACGTTGTGAGAACTCGTTGGTCAGCGTCGATTGTTCTTCGTTCAGGGCACGGATCTTCACTTTCTGCTCATCGGTCAGTTTAGCACCGGCCATGATAAAGCGTTGGTGATACACCTCAACCAAACGTACCGCTTCAGACGTTAAGCCTAAGTTATTGCGGTCGTTATAAATAGTTTCAATACGGGCGAATAGTGCTGGATTGAGGTTGATGTTATCTGAGTGCGCTGCCATTTTCGGGGCCATCTCACCTTGGATTTTACGCAGGGCAGGATTGCTGTTTGAACCCGCGAGGTTGTAAAACACGCTCGATGCACGGGTCAGCAGGGCACCGCTTTTTTCCATGGCGACAATCGTGTTGTCGAAGGTTGGGGCGGCAGGATTGTTGGCAATGGCCAAAATCTCTTGATAATGCTCTTTAATGCCTTGCTCTAATGCGGGCTGAAAATGCTCGTCTTTAATGACACTAAAATCAGGCGCTTGGTATTGCAGCGTGCTGGCTTGGAACAGAGGATTTTGGGTTTGAACTGCGGTCACATTCGTCGCTTTAGTATCTTGAGTGCTGCAGCCTGCGAGTGCGCCTGTCATCAAAGTGGCGCCAATGGCGATGGCAATAAAACTTTTACGCATAGTTGAGTGATTTCCTTAGAATTGTAGTTTTTTGTGACTCTAGCGTTACTAACTTAAATAGGACTGAAAACCTATGGGGTGAAGTTGTAAGTAAAAGTAAACAAAAAAAGCGCCCTACAACCGTAGGGCGCTTGAACTATTTTCTTGCAGGGAAAATAGCGGGACGACTAGTTATTTACGGGTAAAGTTATGGTACTTGTCGATACCAGAGCTGCTACCTGTGTTGTGGCACACGGCACAAGATTCACCCGTAGGTTGCTTGAACCAATCGCCAGTGGCTGGCACGCTGATCTCGCCACCGTTGCTCACCATGTGGGCTTTAACTGCATCGCCAGTATGGCAGGCATAACAGTTAGCGGTAACAGGGCTGGTCATCTTGCTGCCGGGTTCAAGAATGTATTGATTTGGCACTTTGTTTAAATCAATAGCGGTTTCGTGACAGGCAACACAGCTAGTGACTGGGTTGATAGCGCCTGCGCCGTTCGCTGTCTTGGCTTGGGTGCCGTCGGCCTTCATCTCACCAACATTTGCACCATTACCCCAGTGCCAGCTGTGGATCATAGGACCAAAACCTGCACCCAGTGTGGCCGAAGTCCGAGCCATGCCGTTATCGTGGCAGGCAATACAGCCGTTACCGCCTTGGTCGAATGCACCGTTTTTGTGGAAAGCGGTGGCATCGTTGTGGCAAGTCGTACAGCTGTTATCGCTGATCACAGTGCGACGTTCAAAACCAGATACTTTCTCAGCACTTACTGGATTAACTACATCTGAGTAGGCGGTGAAAGAAACACCCATTGAACCGTCATAGCCCTTGGCTCTGAGGTTACCATTGCTTTGATAGCGTTGATTACCGTCGTATTCCATCCAGCCTGCGGTGCTGAAGGTGACCCGTGCAGAGTAAGCATAGTTAGCATTCACTGCGCTGATATCCGTCAGTAGGTGACAGATATTCTTAGTACCATCGGTGTTGTAACCATAGTAATAGTTTGTACGGTTACCTGGGCGGCCTACTAAGGTGTTGTTGTCATAAGCATGCAGATAGGCACCAGCGTAGACAATCGGCTTCTTGGCATCAAATACCAGAGGATCTGAGTAGTTGAAGTTATCTTTAATGCTAAAGATGTTGCCGTCAGTGTCTTTCACTGTGATGGTGGTACACCAACCGGGTTCCGCTTTCGCTACGCTTGAGCCATCGGGCGCATAGTGGTCGGTTAAGGTGGAAATATCATCTACTTTAACGGGGGTTGAGAGTGTTACTTGGTACTTAGCACGGATAGCTTGACGCTCGGTAATGCCTTCTTTGCCTTCATGCATTGGGCGCACATCGGCACCGTTACTTGGCACAATCGCACCTGGTACGCCGCCAGTGTTGTGGCAGTCGATACAACCAGGGCCTGAAACGCTGATATTGGTTGGCGCTTCAACGTGGCAAGAAGTACAGTTCATCACGCTGAAATCTTTAGTGAATTTCTGGTGATTAATGTGGCCAATTTTAGACAGTGTATTGGTGGCGTAACCGCCGATAGAGAAGCCTTCGGCATTTTTCGCGCCGCGGCTCACCGAGCCGTGACAGACCAAACAGCCTTCAACGAAAGTGACTTCGCTGTCCATACCTGTAGCGACATAGCTAGCATGGCGACGTGGGCTAGTGGCGTAATCGACGTGACAAGCATAGCAACTGTCGGTGGTGGTTGAATGCGTGCCTTCAGGCTTATTCACAACCATTGGCGCAGAGCGCGCAATACCGCTTTCGCTGTTACCGCCGACTCTGAGCCAGACGATGCCTTCAGTACTGGCGTTGACACCTTTCATTGGAGCTTTAAAGCTGTAATGACCATCGCCTAGCGACTTGATTTCAGCGCCTTCAGTGGCTTGAGTTGCAGCGCCGCCGATATGCACGTTGTCGGTGACATTGTTAATGTCGGCTTCGTCGCGGTTATTGATAAAGCCTTTGTCGGTTAAGGCGGCGACTTTAGCTTCTGCATTTAACAGGCCATTGACTAAGTTGCCGTTTTCGTCGGTGACTTCAAATTCATAGGTGATACTGCCTTCGCCAAAGCTGTAGCCCAGTACTTTAACATTGGTCACCGCTGAACTTGTAACTGGTGGTGGCGTCCATGGGTCTCCAGGCTTACCGGGTTGACCTGGATCGCCGGGTTGGCCTGGTGCGCCGTCTTTACCATCACTGCCACAGCCTGCTAGAGCGCCAGTTAGGGCGATTGCGACTAGGTATGCCAGTTTTTTAGATGTGAATATTCTCATCATAATCTCCATTTAATCCAATACGCATTTAAAGGCACGGATTGCAGCACTAAAGTTTGCAGGGGAGATTAGTGCTTTGAGCCGCTGATTTAATTTGCAAGCGTTCGAATAACTTTTTTTGTTTTTGTGAGTACATTTGTCTCGAGCAAATATTACGGATAATGGAATGTTTGTTTTTTGAACCAAACCGCATTTTAGCCTATATCTTTGGAGGTAGATCTCAATTTTAAATATTTGTTAATGTGTCATTTCTTATATAAAACAATATTTAAGGTTAAATTAAGCTTATTGTAACAATTGGGCTGTGACAGGGTTTGTCTGATGACTATTTTCTGGTTTGGACGGAAATACGAACAATCATGTTAAGCCGAGGTAGAAGAGGTCGTTGGTTTAATATCCGTTCGAAGCCACAAGATTGGGATTTCAGTAGAAAAGCTGAGATTGGCCTAGTGTGTTAGGGCACGGCGCAATGGTAAACTAGGCGCCATAAGCTCTGGCAACAGAGAAACAATAAATTTAAGTTAAAAAAGGGATTCGTTTTGGCGCAATTGTATTTTTACTATTCAGCAATGAATGCGGGTAAATCCACCTCTCTATTACAATCTTCCTATAACTACCGCGAGCGCGGCATGAATACCCTAGTGATGACGGCCTCTATCGACGACAGATACGGTAAAGGTAAGGTGGCATCACGTATTGGTATTGAAACCGATGCCCAGGTATTTAGCAGCCACGACAATCTGATAGACATGATCACCACGGCGCACCAACAGAATCATTTGAGCTGTGTGCTGGTGGACGAGTGCCAATTCTTAAGCAAAGAGCAAGTTAAACAACTTACTTATGTTGTTGATAAAATTGATATCCCAGTTTTGTGCTATGGTTTACGTACCGACTTCCAAGGTGAACTCTTCACTGGCAGTCATTATTTGTTGGCATGGGCCGATAAGTTAGTCGAGCTGAAAACCATTTGTCACTGTGGACGCAAAGCCAATATGGTGGTGCGTCTTGATGGTGAAGGTAAAGTGATGCGCGAAGGTGAGCAGGTGGCAATCGGCGGTAATGAAAGTTACGAATCGGTTTGCCGTAAGCATTTTCGTGAGTTTATTTGGGATTGATTGAAGCCTCAAGCGCGGTTAGCACTTGCGATAAGTTGCTAAGTATTTTTGCGCTAACCACTTTGAGGCGCGCTGCCAACTCATTAAAATACGGTGAGATCTAACAAGAGACGCAATGATCCTGTGTTGTTAGGTCTTGCTCAATGAAGGCAAAGGAATGTATTTGCAGACTCATGCACAGTGGACGAACTTAAGTGTGAGTTTTGCCCTGATACTGGATGTGTTGAGCATAGGTTGGGAACTTTCCCACGTAGAAAGGATTTGTTAAGTGATTTTTGGGAGCCGTTTTGCCTAATTCTACGCAAGAAATGCAATTCGAAAATTATCGTCCTCGTCCGCCACAACCCGAACCTAAGGCTAAGCGTCAGCGCAAGCCGAGATCTAAGGGGCGTGTCTGGTTCCTGTTTTTTATTCTGATTATCTGTGTGGCGATTTTAATTGGCCAAGAGGTTAAAACCTCTTATTTCCAGTCTAAGTATGTTCATCAATATGCGCAGACCTTGACCTATGAGCTGAAAAATCAGCCCACTCAGTCAATTATCTATCCAAGTTACGGACCCTTCGATGAACGTCACGGCTACAGTAAGTTGCCCCAGTACATCGATAGATTGCTTCAGCGTAATTTCCAAGTGACGCAGCAAGTGGAGTTTTCCCCTGCGCTACAGGAATACGCCCAAATGGGCTTTTTCCCGCCTTACCATGAGAAGGCGCAATCGGGGTTAGCGCTGCTGGATTGTCGCAATACCGATCTCTATGAGTTTGCTTATCCTAAACGTGTGTACCAAGATGACGATAAAATCCCCAATGAAATCGTCAATACCTTGTTATTTATTGAAAACCGCGAGCTGTGGACGACTGAGCCTAAACTTAATCCGGTGATCGACTGGCCACGCTTTATTGTGGCGGGGATGAGTCAAATCGCTGAAATGGTGGGGATGAATGTTTCTACCGCCGGTGGCAGTACACTGGCGACGCAAATTGAGAAGTTTCGCCATTCCTCCCAAGGGTTAACCTTAAGCATTAAGGATAAGCTGCTGCAAATTGGCTCGGCCACAGTGCGGGTTTATCAGCAGGGGGAAATTACTGAGCCTGCCCGTAAGCGGATTATTCAAGATTATTTAAATACTGTGCCTTTATCCTCAGCGCCTAACCACGGTGAAGTACATGGCATAGGCGATGGCCTGTGGGCGTGGTTTGGTACCGATTTCGATACCGCCAATAAACTGCTTGCTTCGCCGCAAATCAAAGCCAATGCCGCTAAGCGTGGCCAAGTGTTCCGTCAAGTGGTGGCCTTGATGATTGCCCAGCGCCGTCCTTCCTATTATTTGTTACAGGGACATGAGGATTTAGAAAATCTGGTCGACAGCCATATTCGTTTACTCGGCCAATACTATTTGATTGACCGCCAACTTAGAGACGCAGCGCTTGCTCAAAAACTGCAGTTTAAGGTGGCTAAAGCCCAACGTAATACCCAGTCGGGAGCGGATAAGGGCGTTAATACGATACGCATTCGTACTGCGGGCATGTTAAATGTCGGCCTGTATGATTTGGACCGCCTCGATTTGACCGTCAACAGCAGCTTGCACAGCGACTTACAACAACAGGTGAGTCATTACTTACGCAGTCTTGGGCAGGCCGCTACGGCCGAGAAGGTAGGCCTCTTAGGTGAGCGATTACTCGAACCCAGCCAACTGCAAAACGTGCTCTACAGTTTTACCCTCTATGAAAAAACCGAGACGGCGAACCGTGTGCGGGTGCAAACCGACAGTACTGACCAACCCTTCGATATTAACGAGGGCAGTAAGTTAGAGCTGGGCTCGACGGCCAAACTCAGGGTGCTCGCAACTTACCTTGAGATCATTGCCGAGATCCACGACAAATACTCGAAGAAACACGGCATTGAGTTGGAGTCGATTGAGATTGAACCCCGCGACCATCTCACGCGCTGGGCGATTGATTACTTGATTGTGAATCCGGATAGACGCCTCGACCGCATGCTGGATGCGGCGTTGCAACGGGAATACTCAGCCTCACCGAATGAGCAATTCTTCACGGGTGGCGGTTTACATGTGTTTAATAACTTTAAAAAATCAGAAGATTTTAAAGTGCCGACCATGTACGAGGCGTTGCAAAACTCCATCAACTTACCCTTCGTTCGTTTGATGCGTGACATAGTCAACTACAGCAGTAGTATGCAAAACGAAGGCAATATGGCGCGTCTGCTGCGCAACGATAAGGATCCACGCCGTGAGGAGTATTTGCGGGTGTTTGCGGACCGCGAAGGCAATACCTTCGTCAATAAGTTCTACCGTAAATATAAGAAAGTGGCGCCCAATGAGCGTTTAGAGCTGTTCTTCGATGGCCAAACCCAAGCGGAGCAGCAGCTCACTGCGGCTTACCGTTATTTGCAGCCTAATGAGTCTGTGGCCTCGTTTAAGGCCTTCTTGCAGCAGCGTTTGCCGCAAAACAATTACACAGATAAGCGCATCAAAGAGCTGTATAACAAGTACGGCCCTGAAAAATATAATCTGCCTGACCAAGGTTATATTGCGCGGGTGCATCCACTCGAGCTATGGGTGCTCGATTACTTGAATCAACACCCTGAGGCTAATCTCAACGATGTGAAGGAGGCCAGTAAATATGAGCGCCAAGAGGTTTATCGTTGGTTGTTCAGAACGCGCCATAAAAACGCGCGGGATGTGCGGGTACAGGTAATGCTGGAGGTGGAAGCCTTCCTCGACATTCATCAACGTTGGGCGCGTTTAGGCTATCCATTTGAATCTATGGTGCCTTCTTTAGGCTCGGCACTTGGCAGTTCGGGTGACAGACCCGCGGCGCTGGCGGAATTGATGGGGATTATTCAAAACGATGGTTATCGTTTACCGACGGTGCGGATTAATCAACTGCACTTTGCCGAGGAAACCCCCTATGAAGTTCGGCTCGAAAACCAAAATACTCAAGGTGAACGAGTGATGCGCCATGAAGTCGCCCAAGCCTTAAAGGCGGCGCTGGCAAACGTCGTTCAAAACGGTACTGCACGACGTCTTAAGGGCATCTTTACCGACGACAACGGTGAGATGCTGGCAATTGGTGGTAAAACGGGGACGGGTGATAACCGTATCGTGACTCAGATGCAGCAGGGCCGCAAAGTGGCTACCACTGCGATGAACCGTACCGCGACTTTTGTGTTCTACTTAGGCGATAACTACTTCGGCACCTTAACAGCGTTTGTGCCGGGCAGTAAGTCGGACGATTTTAGTTTTACTTCGGCTCTGCCATTACAAGTGATGAAAGGCATGATGCCAATTCTCGCGCCTTATGTGAAATCTTCGAAGGGCATGTGTGTGCGGGATGAGTAATGACTCACTTTTGCGATATGCGTTTTTGATACATCAGCATTGAAATGCTAGCTTGAGGTTCCTTAGATAAAGCAAACCCCGCAGCCGTGAATCGGTTTGCGGGGTTTTTATTGGCACCGACAGTATTACTCGTCAGCGTTGATATATTGTTTGCGGTCTAAATCGTACTTACGCATCTTGTCGTATAAGGTTTTACGCGGCAGTTCGAGTTGTTCCATGGTCTGCTTAATGCTGCCCTTGTTATGGCTTAAGGCCTCTTCTATCAATACCCGCTCAAAAAACTCGACCCGTTGCAGCAGCGACATACTGGTATGCAGGCTCGGTGCATTACCTAAGCTGCCGGCGAAGGCCGCTTCACCACCGAGTAATACATAACGTTCGGCCAGATTTCGCAGCTCACGCACATTACCCGGCCAGTCGTGGGAGGTGAGGATAGCATTCTGCTCGGCATTGAGGGCAATCAGCGCCTTGTGGTAACGTGCAGAAGCCATACGGGCAAAATGTAAGAATAATAAGGGAATATCTTCGCGGCGATCCCTGAGTGGTGGAATCGGCACTGTCACCAGATTTAAGCGATAGAGCAAGTCTTGGCGAAACTCTCCGGTGTCGCACAGGGACTTTAAATCCACCTTAGTGGCGGCAATCACTCGAATATCCAAATGAATGCTCTTATTGGAGCCTAAGCGCTCGACCTTGCGATCTTCGAGCACCCGCAGCAGTTTGACCTGTAACGACAGTGGCGTGCTTTCGATTTCATCTAAAAAGAGTGTGCCGCCGTTGGCATACTCAAACTTACCGATACGCAGTTTATCGACACCGGTAAAGGCTCCGGCTTCGGCGCCAAAGAGTTCGCTCTCAATCAAGTTTTCGGGAATCGCGCCGCAGTTAATGGCGACAAAGTTGGCCTGATTGCGACTGCTGTGGTCGTGTAGATAGCGGGCGACCAATTCCTTACCCGTACCCGTTTCACCTTCGATAAGCACATCGGCGGGGGTATCGATTACTTGGTCTATGATATGACGCATGCGCAAAATGCCGACACTGTGGCCTAATATTCTTGGCCCGGGCACGTTATGGCTTTCTAACTCTTTCTTTAATTTACGGTTCTCTAGGGTGAGACTGCGTTTATCTAAGGCGCGTTTCACCACATCTAACATGTGTTCGTTGTTAAAGGGTTTTTCGAGAAAATCGTAGGCACCTTGTTTTAAGGCATTGACGGCCATGGCGATATCGCCAAAGCCTGTGAGCAGCACCACGGGTAAATCGGGGTCCTGTTGACGAATTTGTTGCATCAGGCTGATGCCATCGAGTTGCGGCATATTCACATCGGAAATCACCACGCCCGCCCAGTCCCTGTCGAGTAATTTGGCAATCCCTTTGGGATCGGTAGTGGCGAAGGCTTTAATGCCTTCAAGCTCAAAAAGCTGTACGAGCACTGTGCCAATATGGGGCTCATCGTCGATGATCAGTACGCTATAGTCTTGAATTGAATTGGGCAGACTCATGATGACTGACGTTCCTCGGCTAAATAAATCGGTAAAATAATATGGAAAATGGCGCCGCCGTCCTCGGCATTGGCAACATTAATTTGCCCCTGCATAGACTCGATAATGCGCTGGGAAATGGATAAACCCAGACCAAGCCCTGTACGCTCGCTGGTGGTGAAATAGGGCTCGAAAATCTTCTCCATCTGGCTCTCGCGCACCCCGGGGCCTGAGTCCTGAATACTGATACAGAACTTGTCCGCACAGTTTACCCTAATACTCAGTGTCCGTTTTGAAGATTGCTGCATGGCGACAATCGCGTTGCTCATAATATTCACAAACACTTGCTGCAATCGCACTTTATCACCCCAAACCTGATATTGGCCTTCTGGCAACAGCACATCGAGCTCAACCCCTTGCTTGTCGATTTCGGGCTGGACTATGGTCAGGGCTTGCTTGATACAGCCCTTGAGATCGGTCGCGCTATCCGTGCCTTGGCTCTTACGGGTAAAACTCTTAAATTGGCCGACAATATCGGCTAACCGGTCGGTCAGTTCGATGATAATTTTAAGGTTATCAGAGGCTTTATCCGGCATATTGCGGGCGAGGAAGGTCTGGGTATTTTGCGCATAGCTGCGAAGGGCGGCTAAGGGTTGATTCAGTTCATGGTTGATACTGGCGGATAGGCTACCTATCACGGTCAACTTAGCCGCTTGAATGAGTTCATCCTGAGTATCTTTGAGGCGATCATTGGCCTGTTGCAGATCTTGGGTGCGCTCTTCCACTCTTTGCTCCAGTAAACTCTGGGCGAGTTGCATACGTTGCAAGTTGCGGCGCCGCTCGCTACTAAAGAGTAAGCCTAAGGCGAGCAGTAAGTAGATAGAGGCCGATAACAGCATAAGTGCGGGCATGGATTCGAGCAGGGGTTTCATCGGCGCCAGAATATGCACCCGCCAACCCGCCTTGGTCATCAAATGATGGGTGTCCATATATTGCGCCTGACTGTTGCCGGAGCGAATTTGATAGATATGGCCATTACTCAGACTATCTTCTTGATATTGTGGCTTTATCAGTAATTCGCCAATCGGCCGCTCCGCGTAACGTTTTGAGGCATTTAAGGCATATTGTTTGGCCTGAGTTAGCGGCGTGAGTGAGGCTAAGCGCCATTCATCGACACTGGAGATAAATACGATATCGTCGGGGTCGCTGATGAGGAATTGATATTGCCCCGCCATCGCAATGCTGGTGCTTTGCTGCTCGATATCGGCGATATCCACTTTTACAATAATGGCGCCCAGAATGCCTTTGGCGCCTTGCTGATAAATAGGGTAAGAGAAGTAAAAACCACGTTTATCCGAACTGGTGCCCACCGCATAGTAGCGGCCTAAATTGCCCGAAATCGCGTCGGTGTAATAGGGTCTGAAGGAGTAGTCTTTGCCGATAAACGAAAAACTCTGCTGCCAGTTGCTGGCGGCAATCGCAATGCCTAGGGCGTCGATAAGATAGATATCGGATGCCTCAGTGACATGCTGAATTTCTTCCAAGTACAGGTTGAGCTCTTGCACCTTCTTGGGGTTTTGTTGATCGTTGAGCACATTAGCGAGCATAGGGTTAGTTGAAAGTACGTGGGGGATACTCTCGTAACGCGACAGGGCGCCATCTAAGAAGCTAACCAGCTCTTTGAGTTGTCGCTCGGATTGTTGTTGTATTTCAATTTTGCCCTGATGAAAGTGCACCCAGTAGGTCAATTTTAAGATGGCAAATAAGCCCGCAAGTAGCACTATGGTCATTAAAAGACGTTGTTTGGCCTTGGGCGTCATGGGCAACATAGCAGGTAATCCTGTCCACACTGAATAAAACAAAGCGAGCCTGAGTAGGCTCGCTTAAAAACTATCTAGAATCAAGGAATAATCCTTATTCCTTGAGATTAATATCCGTTGAGCTTATCCAGAAATTCTGGCAAGAACAGGGAGATTTGTGGCACGTAGGTGATAAGCGCCAAGAAGGCCAACATCAGTGCTAACCAAGGTAGTACTGATTGGATCACCCAGCCGATACTGCGGCCTGTGATCCCCGCCGTCACGAAGAGGTTAAGCCCCACCGGCGGTGTCAGCATACCAATCTCCATGTTCACCACCATGATGATGCCTAAGTGGATAGGGTCGATACCTAAGTGGGTGGCAATCGGGAACAAGATTGGCGCCATAATCAGCACGATGGCCGATGGCTCCATAAAGTTACCCGCCGCTAACAGCAGTAAGTTGACAATGATTAAGAAGCCCCACGCAGGTAAGCCCATGCCCACAATATGTTCGGCAATGATATGGGGAATACGCTCAGTAGTCAGCACGTGGGCGAATAGCATGGCGTTGGCAATGATAAACAGCAACATGATGCTGACCTTTGCCCCGTCGCGCACCACATGGCGGATTTCTTTGTCGATTGGGGTTTTAATCAGTCCGAGCGCCATATGGCCTAAGTTACGGACAATGGCGCTGGGGATCGGCTCATTAGGGTTACGCCATGCGACATTTTTCAATGGGCCAATATCGCGATAACCAAATACCGCAATGAAATAGGCATACATACAGGCTACGGCAGAGGCTTCGGTTGGACTGGCTACACCGCCATAGATTGAACCTAACACGATAATGATCAGCGCCAGACCACCTAAGGCTTTAGCACTGGAAATCCCCAGTTGTTTAAAGCCAGGGAAGGGGCGTGATGGCAGATTTTTAAAACGGGCGACGATATAAATCACTATCATCAGCAGGAAACCCATCATCAAACCTGGGATTAAGCCCGCCATAAACATTCTGGCAGCCGAGACTTCCGTCGCCGCCGCATACACTAGCATCACGATTGAAGGGGGGATCAAAATCCCTAAGGTGCCAGAAGTGGTAATCACACCGGCGGCAAACTTTTCGGGGTAACCTGCTTTCACCATACCGACGATAACAATGGAACCGATGGCGGCCACAGTTGCTGGAGATGAACCCGATACCGCGGCAAACAACATACAGGCCATCACAGAGGCCATGGCTAAACCGCCACGGATATGGCCGATACTGTCCATCGCAAAGTCGATGATCCGTCGTGCCACCCCACCGGTTGACAGAAAGGCTGAGGACAGAATAAAGAAGGGGATCGCCAGCAGGGTATAGTGCTCTGACGATGACTCATAAAGTTTTAACGCCACTGAGGCGAGGGAGTCGTTGGAGAAGAATAAAATCGTCAGCATGCTCGAGAAACCTAACGCAATCGCGATAGGCATACCTAAAAACATACAGACGAGTAGGGCAGTAAAGAGGGTCGCAATGGCCATTACTTCGCTTCCTTATTGTCTGTTTCTTGTTGTGCGTGCTGAGCAGCTTCGTCAATTAAATGCATGCTTTCTTTCGCTTCATCGGCAAATTGGAATCCAGAAACTTGGTTGCGTAGGATGGCGATAAACAGTTCTAAGAAACGCCAAGTCAACATGCTAAAACCAATTAATAGAATGCTTTGGGATAACCAAATGGGCACAGCGCCGTCTTCGACATCAATCTTTAAGGTGTTCCAAGCAAAGTCGGGATCTAAGCTGTTTAACAGGAACTTAGGAAAGTGAATATCTTCCATCGGTACGCCGATTTGGTACATCTGTGACAGATATTCCCAGCTACCTTTTAAAAATAGTCCGCAATAAGCTAAGCAAATCAATGCCGTCACTAGGGAAGTGATCTTTTTAGCCTTAGGGGGCAGATTTTTTACAAACGCATCAACACCGATGTGAGCACCGACTTTCACCCCATAGGACATACCAAAAAGCACAAACCAACCACAAAGGGTTAAGGTCAGTTCTTGGATCCATAAAAAACCGGTATTGAAGAAAAACCGCGCCACTACCTCTGTGAACACTAAGAGTGTCATTAAGGTGATTAAGAGGTTGAGCACCCCTTCTTCAAAGTAACCAAAAATTCGCGATATCACAGCTGTACTCCCCTCGCTCAAATACCGCTTAACCCCAAATAGAGGTTAAGCGGTTTATTTCATTATTGTTTATTTGCAGCAACAGCGGCTTCAATCACATCTTTACCTACTTGGTCTTCAAATTTCGCCCAAACAGGTTTCATTACATCAATCCATTTTTGACGCTCATCTGGCGTTAAGGTCACCAGTTGCGAACGTTTAGAATCAAGGATTAATTGCTTGTCTTCGTTATCTTTTTCAGCGGCGATCTTGTTACCTAAAGCGATAGATTCATCTAAGGCTTCTTTGATCACTTTACGTTTATCCGCTGGTAAGCTCTTCCAGAAGGCGTCAGAGGTTACGACCATGTAGTCCAGCACGCCGTGGTTACTTTCGGTTATTTGGCTTTGAACTTCATAGAATTTTTGTGAGTAGGTGTTAGACCAAGTGTTTTCTTGACCGTCGATCGCACGGGTTTGCAGCAGGGTAAACACTTCAGAGAATGGTTTCTTCACAGGAATGGCGCCCACAGCATCAAACTGGGCGGCTAATACGTCAGATGCCATTACACGGAATTTTAAGCCTTTAGCATCAGAAGGTTGTTTCAGTGGTGTGTTAGCAGAAAACTGCTTCATACCATTGTGCAGATAACCTAAACCGACAATACCTTTACGGCTCATTGAGTTCAGCAGTGCTTGACCGGCTTCACCTTGTTGGAAACGGTTTACTGCATCCATGTCATTAAACAGGAATGGCAGGTCGAAAACCTGTAGGCGTTTGGTATAACGTTCAAATTTTGAGAGAGAAGGCGCGACAAATTGCACATCGTTTAAGAGCAGTGCCGCTAACTCGTTGTTATCCCCAAATAACTGTGAGTTAGGGAATACACTGACCGTATATTCACCAGGTAAACGTTGCTCAACGAGTTCTTTAAACTTCAACGCCATTTGACCCTTTGGCGTATTTTCTGCAACCACGTGGGAGAACTTGATTTCAACGGGCGCCGCAAACACGTTAAAGCTGGTCGCAAACACTGAGGCCAGTGCCAGCATTTTTGCGACGGTTTTTAATGGACGTGTGATACCCATTTGTTGATTCAATGTCATTTTTGAGTTCCTTTTTCTGTTGTTAGGATTTGTCCTCAGCCTTGGTTAGTTTGTTACCAAGTGTGAGTAGGAATACAGCCTTGATTTCCCTGAGGTCTGTCTTAATAAAGGCAAATACCACGCCAACTTACGATGCACTCTGTAAGTGTTTGGTTAATAAAGTGTAGTTCATTTGACGTTTGTCACGCTTTTAGTTTTGTGGGTGAGATCTCGCTCACGTTGATTTTGGCTATGGGTGGAAATCCACCCAAACTGCATTTTGTGGGGTATGAGCAGAGGTTTTTAGCTTGATGATTAACTGAGCAAAATAAGTTGCTTTTAGATCAAAAGCTGGCTGAAAAATGACTATAGAGCAGGGGATTGGTGAGATGGCTAAGATGAAGTAATGCGGCAGTCAGCCGTGATCTTCGCCAATTCGCTTAAGGATTTCATCACTAGGAAGTAACTCCAAATGCCCGCGCTCATCGAAATACCAGCCAGTAATAAAACCTTTTTGGCGCATGCTGACGAGATTGCGCATGACTTCACGGGCTTCCCTCAGCGCGGTTTGTTCATCGCAGGCATGAGTATGCTTTAAATACGCTGCAATATTGGTGAGGGATGCAGATTGACTGACGCTGGCCATAGTGCTGATCTCCGAATATGCCTAAGGCAACAATCAGCAGCGTTTAATCGGATTAAATACTGGGTAACAGACTCAGTTAAGCAGATGCTGATTAAGATCAAGCATAGTTGAGTTGAGCTAGGGGTAAAGTTTTTGGGGGAATATGGTGGTCGCTACTGGGATCGAACCAGTGACCCCCTCCTTGTAAGGGAGGTGCTCTCCCGGCTGAGCTAAGCGACCCGGGGTAAATCAATACTGAAGAATATGGTGGTCGCTACTGGGATCGAACCAGTGACCCCCTCCTTGTAAGGGAGGTGCTCTCCCGGCTGAGCTAAGCGACCCGGGGTAAATCAGTACTGAAGAATATGGTGGTCGCTACTGGGATCGAACCAGTGACCCCCTCCTTGTAAGGGAGGTGCTCTCCCGGCTGAGCTAAGCGACCGGAATTCTTTCAATACAAATTTTAATGTCATTCTAAAAAAATGGTGGTCGCTACTGGGATCGAACCAGTGACCCCCTCCTTGTAAGGGAGGTGCTCTCCCGGCTGAGCTAAGCGACCGGAGAATGACGACACAGTGAATGAGAAGTATATGGTGGTCGCTACTGGGATCGAACCAGTGACCCCCTCCTTGTAAGGGAGGTGCTCTCCCGGCTGAGCTAAGCGACCCGGGCATATAACAACTTGTATACCATGATTAAATTTGCATTTAACACATGGTGGTCGCTACTGGGATCGAACCAGTGACCCCCTCCTTGTAAGGGAGGTGCTCTCCCAGCTGAGCTAAGCGACCTCTGCTGTGTGGAGCCGTATTATAGGGAGGTTCGATCGAGTGTCAACGCTTTTTAATGAAAAAAGCATTGGTCGCGCTATTTTTGCTCGGATTGACTTAATGTTAATCATGTCATCATTCAAAGTGTTACTTTATTGGACAATTTCGTCGGTATTTTCTTTTCAGGCTTTTGCGCTCACCTTGCCAATAAGTCAGCCTATCGCATCATTAAGCGTTCTTTTTTGAGGGTTTGCGGCTTTTTTAGGCTAAAGAGTGTTGTCTATACGGCTTAAATGATAAAGGAGTAGGGCGCAGCGACGTTCTCTTCATCTATTTTGCTAAATTTCGATGGTATGTTTCTAAATAGAGATGCGTATCCTTCAATTACATGGCTTTGGTTTTCGAGTGTTTGTTTTCGGATATGGAATGCTGGATTCTCATTTTTATCAGAGCCATCTAAAGCGCTCACCTTTGGGCAGATACTTTGAGGGGATCTACAATACCTGCACTCAGTGCCATTTGCAGCGCAGACTTAGGCTGCTAGAATAAGGCCACTTTTTACCGTGATTGTCTTTATCTAGACGACTTTATATAGGTTAGTGTCCCATTATGACAACTAAGACGCGTTTTGCCCCCAGCCCAACAGGCTTTTTGCACGTGGGCGGTGCCCGTACAGCTCTTTATTCTTGGTTACAAGCTCGTGCCAATAATGGTGAGTTTGTTTTACGTATCGAAGATACGGATATTGAACGTTCAACTCAGGCTGCCTGTGATGCCATTTTAGAGGGCATGAACTGGTTAGGTCTGACGTGGGACGAGGGCCCGTACTATCAAACTAAGCGTTTTGATCGTTATAACGAAATCATCGCGCAGATGTTAGAGCAGGGCACAGCTTATAAATGTTATTGCTCGCGTGAACGTATCGATGCTTTAAGAGAAGCACAAGCGGCAAATGGCGAAGCCCAAAAATACGATGGTTGCTGCCGTGACTTGCCGGCGCGTGACACTGATGAGCCTTTTGTTGTGCGTTTTAAAAACCCCATCGGCGGTTCAGTGGTATTTGATGACCATGTCCGTGGCCGTATCGAGTTTTCAAACGATGCATTAGATGATCTGATCATTGCCCGTACCGATGGCGTACCGACTTATAACTTCTGTGTGGTTGTTGACGATTGGGATATGGGTATTACCTGTGTGGTTCGCGGTGAAGACCATATCAACAACACGCCACGTCAAATCAACATCCTTAAAGCATTAGGCGCGCCTATTCCTGAATATGCCCACGTGTCGATGATTTTAGGGGATGACGGTGCCAAGTTGTCTAAGCGTCACGGTGCGGTAAGCGTAATGCAATACCGTGATGATGGTTACCTACCAGAAGCACTGCTTAACTACTTAGTTCGCTTAGGTTGGTCACATGGCGATCAAGAAGTGTTCTCTTTAGAAGAAATGAAGCAGCTCTTTAAGTTAGATGACATCAACAAAGCGCCTTCTGCTTTTAATACCGAAAAACTGGTTTGGTTAAACCAACACTATATTAAGACGCTTGATCCTGAATATGTGGCTAGCCATTTACAGTGGCACATGGACGATCAAAAGATTGATACCTCAAATGGCCCTGCTTTATCTGCGGTAGTAACAGCATTGGCTGAACGCGCTAAAACTTTAAAAGAGTTAGCCGCTTCTAGCCGCTACTTCTATGAAGACTTCGCAGAGTTCGATGCTGAGCAAGCGAAAAAGCACTTACGTGGTGTCGCGCTTGAGCCATTACAATTAGTGCAACAAAAACTGGCTGCATTAACTGAGTGGACTGTTGAAGCTATCCACCAAGCGATTGAAGCTACCGCGACCGAATTAGAAGTCGGTATGGGTAAAGTGGGTATGCCATTACGTGTCGCTGTGACAGGTGCAGGGCAGTCTCCTGGCTTAGATATCACCTTATTCTTAATAGGAAAGGCGCGTTCTGAGCAAAGAATATCCAAAGCGATTGAATTTGTAGCAGATAGAATAAATTCCTAAAAAACGAGTTGACACATTTAGGTGCGCTGCATAGAATGCGCCCCGTAGTTGAGACACAGACGAGCGAATGCTTGTAGTGCACTTAAATACAGCTTGATAAGTTTGGGGCTATAGCTCAGCTGGGAGAGCGCTTGCATGGCATGCAAGAGGTCGACGGTTCGATCCCGTCTAGCTCCACCAAACTTACCGCCGATATTAAGCGAGATAAGCATTAGTAATAATGTGAGTTAAATTAATATGTCCTTGTGTCCCCTTCGTCTAGAGGCCTAGGACACCGCCCTTTCACGGCGGTAACAGGGGTTCGAATCCCCTAGGGGATACCACTATGTTTATCACATAGGGTTCCTAGCAAATGACTAACGAGTCGTTTGGTAAGAACAAATCCAGTTTCTGCGATATATACTGAATATCAGTCATGTCGAAAGAATTTGGGGCTATAGCTCAGCTGGGAGAGCGCTTGCATGGCATGCAAGAGGTCGACGGTTCGATCCCGTCTAGCTCCACCAAATTCGCCGTATTAAGCGAGAGCACTGTTAGTCATTAATAGTTTTCAAATTAATATGTCCTTGTGTCCCCTTCGTCTAGAGGCCTAGGACACCGCCCTTTCACGGCGGTAACAGGGGTTCGAATCCCCTAGGGGATACCACCCTATCCCATAAAGATAGGGTGCTATCACAAATGACTAGCGAGTGATTTGTGAGATAACGGCAAGACCTCAGTGATGAGGCTAAATATCGGTCCTTGTGTCTCCTTCTGTTCTTAGAAGTGCGCCTAGGATACCGCCAATGTTAAGCGGGGATGAAAATTCGAATTAATATGTCCTTGTGTCCCCTTCGTCTAGAGGCCTAGGACACCGCCCTTTCACGGCGGTAACAGGGGTTCGAATCCCCTAGGGGATACCACTCTATCCCTTAAAGATAGGGTGCTATCACAAATGACTAACGAGTGATTTGTGAGTTAACAGCAAGACCTCAGTGATGAGGTTAAACATCAGTCCTTGTGTCCCCTTCGTCTAGAGGCCTAGGACACCGCCCTTTCACGGCGGTAACAGGGGTTCGAATCCCCTAGGGGATACCACTCTATCCCTTAAAGATAGGGTGTTATCACAAATGACTAGCGAGTGATTTGTGAGTTAACAGTCAGACCTCAGTGATGAGGCTAAATATCGGTCCTTGTGTCCCCTTCGTCTAGAGGCCTAGGACACCGCCCTTTCACGGCGGTAACAGGGGTTCGAATCCCCTAGGGGATACCACTCTATCCCTTAAAGATAGGGTGCTATCACAAATGACTAGCGAGTGATTTGTGAGTTAACGGCAAGACCTCAGTGATGAGGCTAAACATCGGTCCTTGTGTCCCCTTCGTCTAGAGGCCTAGGACACCGCCCTTTCACGGCGGTAACAGGGGTTCGAATCCCCTAGGGGATACCACTCTATCCCTTAAAGATAGGGTGCTATCACAAATGACTAACGAGTTATTTGAGATAAATAGCAATACCTCAGTTATGAGGAAAAACATAAGTCCTTGTGTCCCCTTCGTCTAGAGGCCTAGGACACCGCCCTTTCACGGCGGTAACAGGGGTTCGAATCCCCTAGGGGATACCACCTCAACTAAGATTAATCGCTAATGTTAGTTGAGAACAATAAGCCACCATTAGGTGGTTTTTTTGTATCTAAAATTCGTTATCCTGCCATAAGCCATAAGCCATAAGCCATAAGCCATAAGCCATAAGCCATAAGCCATAAGCCATAAGCCTATTCTATTGAGATCGTATCAGTTTATTTGTCTTGGGGGGTAGTAGGGGAGTTGGTACTTTTTGCTGTATTTACCTCTTATCAAATCGCAGTACCTATATAAGAGTAAATGGCGTCTCATTTCAGCAGAGCACCATACTTAGAGGGGCCTGTTTGCGGATATTGTTGAGGATGCGGATCCTGTTGAGGATTGAGGGGATTGTGGGGGATAGTTACCTGCAACTAACTCTTTGTGCCTCTCCCCCCAGCCAATAAAGCAAACGCAAATAATAAAGCCAAATAAAAAGGCGACTCGAGGTCGCCTTGTACATCCAAGCTCAATGATTTTTCAAATCAAAGTACAAGGTGGTGAGCTTAAGAAACGCTTAAAGCTACTCAACCCCGAGGAAGCCACCAGTTTGATGCGCCCAAAGCTGGGCATAGATACCGCCAGCAGCAATCAACTCTTGATGGTTGCCTTGTTCGACGATACGACCTTGATCGAGCACGATTAATCTGTCCATCGCGGCGATAGTAGACAATCTATGGGCAATCGCGATCACCGTCTTTCCTTGCATCAATTCGTACAAGCTTTCCTGAATCGCAGCTTCCACTTCGGAGTCCAAGGCAGAAGTTGCCTCATCGAGCAGTAAAATCGGCGCATTTTTCAATAGTACCCGAGCAATCGCGATACGCTGTCTCTGTCCGCCGGAGAGCTTAACCCCACGTTCACCCACTTGTGCATCTAAGCCATGGTTGCCATTAGGATCGGTCAGTTCATTAATAAAATCATGGGCCTGAGCCTGTTTTATTGCATGCTCGAGCTGGGTTTCGCTCGCATCAGGATTACCGTAAAGAATATTCTCCCGAATAGTGCGATGCAGTAGAGACGTATCTTGGGTCACCATACCAATCTGTGAACGCAGTGAGTCCTGCTTGACCGCTTTAATATCTTGACCATCGATACAAATTTGGCCTTTCTCAACATCGTAAAAACGCATCAACAGGTTCACTAGCGTGGACTTACCCGCGCCCGAGCGGCCAACGAGACCGACCTTTTCGCCCGCTTTGATATTGAGGTTCAGATCTTCAATAACACCAGTTTCTTCGCCGTAATGGAAACTCACCTGATTAAAATCGATACGTCCTTGCTCAACCACTAAAGTGTTGGCATTGGGCGAATCTTGGATAAGTGTTGTCTTGGAAAGGGTATTCATCCCATCGGTTACTGTGCCGATATTTTCAAATAACGAACTGATTTCCCACATGATCCATTGCGACATGCCATTGAGACGCAGCGCTAAACTCACGGCAATCGCAATCGCTCCAACGGAGATGGCATTGTCACTCCAGAGCAGGATAGACACAGCGGCAATACTGAAGGCGAGCATATAGTTAATCACTTGCACACTAACACTGATCCCCGTGACAAGGCGCATCTGGCGGTAAACAGTGTCGAGGAAACTGCGCATACTCGCCTTGGCATACTCGGCTTCTTTATCCGTATGGGCGAAGAGTTTCACCGTGGTGATATTGGTGTAACTGTCGACAATGCGTCCTGTCATCGTCGAGCGCGCATCGGCCTGTTCAGTCGAAACTGTTTTCAGCCTAGGCACAAAATACCACTGTAAACCGATATAGAGCGCCAGCCAGATCAGCATGGGGATCACCAGACGAACATCGGCACTGGCCACCATCACCAGCATGGAGGTGAAATACACTAAAATGTACACCAGCACATCGAGCAGTTTCATGACGGTCTCACGGACCGCAAGGGAAGTTTGCATCACTTTAGTGGCAATGCGGCCGGCAAAATCATTTTGATAGAAGGACACGCTTTGCTTGAGCAGATAGCGATGCGCAAGCCAACGAATCGACATGGGATAATTACCCAGCAAGGTTTGATGCATGATCAGCGCATGAAATAGCACTAATAATGGCATCACCACTAGGACCATCAGCCCCATTAATAACAGCGTCGAGCCTTCATCTTGAAAGAGCGTCTCAGGGCTTTTTTTCACTAACCAATCGACTAATTGCCCCATAAAGCCAAAGAGCGAGACTTCGAGCATGGCGATTAATGCCGTCAGCACTGACATTAATATAAGCGGTAATTCATAGCCCTTAGTGTAATGGCGGCAAAACGCATATACCCCCGTGGGCGGCTTGGTTGGTTCGCCATCGGGCAGGGCTTCAACCCAAGATTCAAATCGTTTAAACATGAATTGACTCTATTTTATTGAGAAAAGTGGATGGGGAAAACGTCGAGGTGTCTAGCATATAGGATCTTGCACTTTAAAAGCACGCGATGATCCAGTTCCGTTTTCCGCGAGTGTGCTAGCATAGGGTGACGTACAGTAACCGACAAGTACAAAATTGTGAATAAGAGTGTCGGATAGCCAAATGAAGCAGACAAGCGTGAGCCAAAATTCAGCCCCACAACCGCCATCCGAGCCGACATCAAGCGACGCGCAGGATTGCCAAATATCCGCCGGGATTTGCCGTGAAGCGCGCATGAGCCGCGATCCACGTTTTGACGGTAAGTTCTTTGTGGGCGTGTTAAGTACGGGGATTTATTGCCGAACAGTGTGCCCAGCAGTAGCGCCGAAGGAAGAAAATGTGCGTTATTTTGACTCGGCCATTAAAGCTGCACAGGCGGGACTCAGGCCTTGTCTACGTTGCCGCCCCGACAGTGCTCCTGGCTCTAATCCGTGGAAAGGCACTAACACAACCCTAGACAGAGCCATAGGTTTGATTGAAGCTGGCGCCTTATCTGGTGAGCACGGATTAACGGTCGAGGCCTTGGCGGACAAATTGGGGATCAGCAGCCGTTATTTAAATAAATTATTTACCGCAGGATTTGGCACTTCACCTAAACAATTTGCCCTCTATCGTCAGTTATTGTTCGCAAAGCAGTTGTTGCATCAGACGCAGTTGCCCATCACTCAGGTCGCCCTTGCCGCAGGCTTTAACAGTATTCGCCGTTTTAACGAGGCATTTCAGCAGGCGCTGCAATTAACGCCCACCCAGTTGCGAAAATCCAGTCAGAAATCGACTATTAAAATAGACGACGGGGAGAGTACTGAACTCGCTTGTTCACAGGAGATGCCAGCGCACAGCTTGAGTCTGTATCAGTATTATCGACCGCCGCTCGATTGGTCGGCGCAATTAGCCTTTTATCGCCTGCGCGCCGTCGAAGGCATGGAATGGTTTAGTGAGAGTGTAGCCCCTCACTTCCATGAGGCGATTGACCCAAATATACCACTTGAGTATGGCCGCACCCTGCAAATTGAGGATATTCGCGCAGTGGTACATATCGTCCATGAGGCGCCTTTGCATCGCTTTAAAATCACGCTGACGTTAACGCCTGACTCGCCCTTATCGGGTCTACAAAAGCTCATCACCCAAGTGCGGCGCATTTTAGATCTCGATGCAGATATGCAGAAGATTGAACACAACCTTCAGCATTTGACCGATCTTAAACTCAGTAGCAAATCCGGGCTTAGGATCCCCGGCGCAGGCGCGGTGTTTGAGGCGGGTTGCCGAGCCGTCTTAGGTCAGCAGGTGAGCGTAGTGCAGGCGACTAAATTACTGAATATATTGGTCGAAGCCTATGGCGAGTGCTTTAGTTTAAACGGACGGGAATATCGCCTGTTTCCTACGCCGCAGGCGATTCGTGATGCGAGTCTCGATGAGCTTAAAATGCCCGGTGCCCGCAAACTGGCGCTCAATGCGCTTGCAGCCTTTATCTGTGAGCAGCCCGAAGCCTCAGTCGATGAGTGGATTGGGGTAAAAGGCATAGGCCCTTGGACCATTGCCTACGCCAAATTACGTGGACTTGGCGATCCGAATATCTTCTTGCACACGGATTTAATTGTTAAAAAACAATTGTTAGCCTGTGTTGCCGAGCAAAGTGGCTTGGATATTGAAACGGTAAAACAGCTGGATTATACGGCGCTTGCACAGCGGGTGAGTGCGGATATCGCCCCTTGGGGAAGTTATTTGACCTTCCAGCTGTGGTCCAATGCATAGGCATTTCAGGCCACTCGTTATTGTTCCAGTGACTAGGAACCAGTGACGAGGCTCCATATGAGAGCCACTATTAACTATTTGAAACACAGTACGAAAACACTGTACTAAAGCCGTTTACGAGACCCATTATGAGCCCGAATATATCCCAACTGATTAGCGCGCCAACGGCTAAAGATTATCAGCCGTGCGTTGTCGATACCTTAAATACCCCTGTCGGCATACTACAACTCAATGCCAATGCCTACGGATTGAGCCACTTAACGGTCGTTGGGTCGAGCCGAACGGAGATCCCGCTAAAGGTTGCAACTGATGATGAACTCACGCGGGCTAAAAGCCATATTGAACAGGCAAAGGCCCAGCTTCAGGAATATTTTCGCGGTGAGCTAACTGAGTTCCACTTAAGCTTAGCGCCTAAGGGAACCGAATTTCAGCAGCAGGTGTGGCAGGCGCTGGTACAGGTCGGTTATGGGCAAAGTTGCAGTTATGGCGATATCGCCCAGCGTATCGACAGACCCAAAGCCGTCAGGGCGGTGGGAGCCGCAAATGGTGCCAATCCCATCGCGATTATTGTGCCCTGTCACCGTATCATTGGTAAAAATGGCCAATTAACTGGTTATGCCTATGGACTCACGATGAAACAACAGCTGTTAATGCTGGAATCGACAAGCAAGGGGGCGGATTTTACGTTAGAATAGCGGTCATATTTGTTATTGATGAGCCATGTAATTTTTTATGACCCAAGCTTCTTCCTCCGTTGCCAGCTTTGCCGAACTTGGCATTATTGCGCCCCTGTGTAATCGACTCTCTGAGCTGACCTATGCGGCGCCTACGCCCATACAAGCGGCGACTATTCCGGCCGTGCTCAGTGGACGGGACGTATTAGCGGGGGCGAATACGGGCTCAGGCAAAACGGCCGCCTTTGCCGTGCCGTTATTACAGCGCCTGTTTGAGGCGAAAACCGCGGAAAAATCGGCAGGCCAAGTGCGTTGTTTGGTACTCGTGCCAACCCGCGAATTGGCGCAGCAAGTTGCCGATAGCTTTTTATCCTATGCCTCTCACTTCAATGGCCAACTTAAGATAGTTGCGGCGTTTGGTGGCGTGTCTGTCAATCTGCAAATGCAAAGCTTACGCGCGGGAGCCGATGTGTTGGTGGCAACGCCTGGCCGTTTATTGGATTTATTAGCCAGCAATGCGCTTAAGTTAAATCGCGTCTCGGCCTTAGTGTTGGATGAAGCAGACCGAATGCTAAGCCTTGGGTTTACTGATGAATTAAATCAAGTGCTTGAGGCGCTGCCGTCCAAGAAACAAACCTTATTATATTCGGCGACATTCCCTGAAGAAGTGCGTGCACTCACGGCCAAATTACTCCATCAACCGCTTGAATATCATCTGCAAAGTGAGCAAGAAAGCACCATTGAACAGCGCGTTATCACAGTCAACCGTGAACAAAAAACGGCGCTGTTGGCACACTTGATAAAACAGCATCAGTGGTCGCAGGCGCTTATTTTTGTCAGTGCTAAAAACACCTGTAATCACCTCGCACAGAAGCTGTCTAAACGTGGGATCAGTGCCGAAGTCTTCCATGGCGATAAGGCGCAAGGTGCGCGAACTCGAGTACTCGATGGTTTTAAAAGTGGTGAAATCAGTGTGTTGATTGCGACCGATATCGCAGCCCGCGGTATTGATATTGATAAACTCCCAGTGGTGATTAACTTCGATTTACCAAGAAGTCCGGCCGATTATATGCACCGTATTGGCCGTAGCGGCCGCGCGGGAGAGGCGGGTTTGGCGGTGACCTTGATTTCACATGAGGAATATCATCACTTCGGCGTGATAGAAAAGAAAAACAAAATCAAACTTGTACGTGAACAAATCCCAGGATTTGAAGCGAATGCCGAGATGCCACTCGAAGTGTTAGCGCAGGAAAAACCGCAGGCTAAACCCGAAGGCACCGGCAAGAAAAAGCGTAAACAGTTACCCGCGGCGAACCTTGAATTTTGGGGTAAAAAGTCTTAATTCCTTGGACGTGAGTTATGCTTAGTGCATCTCATGTCCCTTCGCATCTGGTTTGTGGGAGCAGTATGCAGCATCTATTTTGGTTAGTTGAAGGCAAGATCGCGGGTCGAAGTGGCCCCAACAAGGACCCTTGGGATTTAGCCGAGCTTAAGTCTTTGGGGATCCGTGCGGTGTTATCTGTGAATGGCGGTGAGGGCTGTGAGCCTGGCAGTTTTAAGCACCACGGACTGCGTTATGAATGCATTCCTTTTTCCCGCAATGTCCCGCCGCAGGAAGGGGATGTTGCTATATGTGTTGCTCAGTTACCGCGGGCGCTGGCCTTTATTCAGCAGTGTGAAGCCGATAACTTGCCCGTGCTAATCCATTGCCGATCGGGTAAAGACCGTACAGGGCTTATTATGGCCTATTACTTGATGGTGAATGGCGCCGCGCCTTTGCATGCCGTTAGCCAAGTGCGCAGCATTCGCGACATTGCGTTTACTGCCGAAGGTTGGGATCAGTTTGCCTTCGATGTGCTCTATGCGTTACAGGAATAACCATCTGAATTCATAAAATAAGGAATACCATTTAGTGACGATATTAGGGATATCATCGCGCAATTGTGGCGCCACCTTCGCCAACACAATCGCTCAGCATCTTGCCAAGGAGATAGGGCAACAACGCAAGAGTTATCCCGTCAAACAAATGGTATTTCGTCTCTCGCTTCCCTTTTGGGGGCTTTTGCTCCTGTTGATTAACGGTTGTAGCTCAATGGCAGAATTACCCGCAAAATCAATTGAAACAGCCTATCCCTTAGCCGAAAACTCCACCCTGTATCAGGCGGTAAAAACCGCCATCGCGCAGCATTCCGAGCAAACTGGGGTGTTTCCCCTCGGTGATGGGGTCGATGCCTTCGTCGCTCGCTTGTTGCTGATTGAGTCCGCCGTCAGTAGTATCGATCTGCAATATTATATTTATCGTAATGATGAAACCGGCCGCTTGCTGACGTGGTTTTTATTGGATGCCGCGGATCGCGGGGTGCGAGTGCGTTTATTGCTGGATGATATGACCAGTGCCGACATGGACGAGCAGCTAATCGCCCTCGCGCGCCACCCTAACATCAATATTCGGCTGTTTAACCCAAGCACAGAGCGTAATTACCGCGGCCTTGCCATGTTGTTTGGTTTTAGTCGCTTAAACCACAGAATGCACAATAAATCGTTCACAGTGGACAATGTGATGACCATTGTTGGTGGACGTAATATTGGTGATGAGTATTTTGCGGCGAATCGTGACCTCGAATTTGGTGACTTTGACCTGTTAGCCATGGGTGATGCCGTGCCTAAGGTATCCGACGAATTTGATCGATATTGGAATGCCGACACGACCCATCCAATTGAAGTCTTAAGTGACCATAATCCCACGCATGCGGAGCTTGAGGCGCTGGCGCAGCGGGTGAGTGAACAGCGTGAACAGTCCAAATCCAGCGAATATGTGAAGCGCTTAGCCGAAAGCCAATTATTGGCAAATTTGCAGAGCGATAGCATGACTTGGTTTTGGGGCAAAGCCTTAGTGCTGGTTGACCCGCCCGATAAATTGCAGCAGGGCGATAAATCCACTTGGTTGCTCAGCCAGTTATTACCTTACCTGACGCAGGTGGAGTCCGAGTTACTCATCATTTCGCCTTATTTTGTGCCGACGCAATCGGGAACCGATCTGCTCACACTTTTGGCGCAGTCGGGTAAGCGGGTACGAGTCATTACTAATAGTCTGGCGGCGACCGATGTGCTGGCGGTGCATGCGGGATATAAGCAATATCGAAAAACCTTGTTGGCCGCGGGCGTCGAAATCTACGAAGTGAAAGCACAGGCAGGGGAGCGCTCCCACAGCTGGCATGGCAGCTCAAAAAGCAGCCTGCACGCAAAATCATTTGTATTTGATAATAATCAGATATTTGTGGGCTCATTTAATTTTGATCCCCGTTCTGCTGCGGTGAATACCGAGCTTGGATTGTTGATCACTCAGCCACAATTGAGTGGCCATGTCAGCCATAATATTGAGGAGAAGCTCGCGACGAATACCTATCGACTCGCCTTGGAGGATGGCGATCTCGTCTGGTGGGACGATGGGGCGCAGCAGCGCTACGACAGTGAGCCAGACGCGGGATTTTGGCGTATCTTTGTCGCCGATTTTCTCGGGCTATTGCCAATAGAGTCACAGTTATAAGCTAAGGTGACTAAATAGCGGTTTTAGCTATCGCAACTCATTTTGTGAACCGTTATGATAAAAACAGAATAGTTAATGAGAATTTAGGTTTATGAAAAGCAAGGCAAGTCAGTCCCAAGGGCTATTACTGTTTCGGTTGTCGCAAACACAGGTCTTTGCTCTGGGCACGCTTAAAATCCGTGAGTTAGTGCCTTACACTCCGCTAAGTAAAATTCCTCAATCTCATCCGACTATCATGGGAGCCGCAACGATTCGCGGCCATACCATTCCTGTGGTAGATATGGCGGCAGCGATTGGTTATCGCCCCATCAGCGATGAAGAGCGCCAACATTGCTATATCATCATTACCGATTGTCAGCGGATGATTATCGGCTTTTTGGTGCGTGCGATTGATAAGATCATCGAGTGCAATTGGCGCGATATTGAAGCGCCATCGGCTAATTTAGGCCGTAATGCCTTTTTAACCGGAGTGACACGTTACGATAATCAGCTGGTGCAGTTACTCGACGTTGAGTTGTTGCTGTCGAAGGTCTTCCCCGATGCGCCCGAGGCCAATCGCGCCATTTTAACTGACGTGCAGCGCGAGAAGTTAAAACCCATGCGTATTTTGCTGGTGGATGATTCTAAGGTCGCGCGCAAACAACTTTCCGATGCGCTCGATAGCATTAACATTCCCTATTTTGTGACCCCAGACGGTAAAGAGGCGCTCTCGATTATGGAACAGGCCGCCGCCGAGCATCATCCTATCGATATTCTGGTCAGCGATATTGAAATGCCTGGACTCGATGGTTATGAGCTGGCGTTTGAAGTGCGTGACAATCCTCTTCTCGCCAAAGCTTATATCATTCTGCATACCTCACTTTCGAGCGAGATCAGCGTCAGCCAAGCCCACCAAGTTGGCGCAAATGAGGCGCTGACAAAGTTTGATGCCCATGAGCTGGTGGAAGCCATGCTGCGGGGCGCCGATTTAGCGGCTACGCGGGCGAATTAGGCCCCATGTTGGATTTTTGTAAGGGTTTTGCAGGGGCAGGGTAATTTAATCGGCTTATTTCCCTGCAAAGCTAGACAAGTTCGATCACATCCTATAAAAACCTTATTGGCCTCGATTTTGAAGGTGTGGGGTGGGGAAACTCAGCCGAAATATAATAACGATAGGTTAAGTAATGAAACAAGAATCGTCTTTGTTAGCCAAGTTGGCTAATGGCAGTTTGGTGCTGCAAATTCTCGTGGGGATCATCGCTGGTGTGAGTCTAGCCAGTTTTTCACATGAAGCCGCAAAGCAAGTCGCGTTTTTAGGAAGTCTCTTCGTAGGTGCATTAAAAGCCATTGCACCTATTCTGGTGTTTATCCTAGTGGCGTCTTCCATCGCCAATCAAAAGAAAAATACTCAAACCAATATGCGTCCGATAGTGGTGCTGTACTTATTTGGCACCTTCGCTGCTGCGTTAACCGCCGTGGTGTTAAGTATGATGTTCCCAACCAATTTAGTGTTGGTCGCTGGCGTTGAGGGCACCAGCCCGCCGCAGGGCATTGGCGAAGTGATCAATACCTTACTCTTTAAACTGGTTGATAACCCAGTCAATGCGTTAATGACGGGCAACTACATTGGCATTTTGGCTTGGGGTGTGGGTTTAGGTTTAGCCCTGCACCATGCGAGCGACTCGACCAAGCAAGTGTTTGCCGATGTGAGCCACGGTATTTCGCAAATGGTGCGTTTTATCATTCGTTTAGCGCCTATCGGTATTTTTGGTCTGGTGGCGGCAACCTTTGCCGAAACCGGTTTTGCCGCCATTGCCGGTTACGCCAAGCTATTGGCCGTGTTACTCGGCGCGATGGCTATCATAGCTTTGATTGTTAACCCGCTGATTGTTTACGTGAAAATTAAACGTAATCCCTATCCTTTAGTGATCCGTTGTCTGCGCGAAAGTGGCGTAACCGCATTTTTCACCCGCTCGAGTGCGGCGAACATTCCGGTGAATATGGCGCTGTGTGAAAAGTTAAAGCTGCATGAAGATACCTATTCTGTCTCTATTCCTCTAGGTGCAACCATCAACATGGGCGGCGCGGCGATTACCATCACCGTGCTGACCTTAGCCGCGGCGCATACCTTAGGGATTCAGGTGGATTTATTAACGGCGTTACTGCTGAGTGTCGTGGCGGCAATTTCGGCCTGTGGCGCATCGGGTGTGGCCGGTGGTTCGTTACTACTTATTCCACTGGCCTGTAGCCTGTTTGGTATTTCCAATGATGTGGCCATGCAAGTGGTTGCCGTTGGCTTTATTATCGGGGTTATCCAAGATGCGGCCGAAACCGCACTGAATAGCTCTACGGATGTGATTTTTACCGCCGCAGCTTGTGAAGCCGCTGAAAACAAAGCTAAACTTGGATAAAGTGTGCTGTTGTTAGTGTAGAAAAAGTATCATAAGAGCAGTCACCACGGTGGCTGCTTTTTTTATGGGAGTAGTTATGATCCTTTTCGATTTTAAGGACTTAGATGCGGCTAAGTCTTGGTATGGCGTCAATGATACCGTGATGGGTGGCCTGTCACGCAGTAGGCTCACCATCTCACCTTTAGGTTATGGGATGTTTAGCGGCCATGTGTCGCTCGCCAATGGGGGTGGCTTTGCCTCGGTGCGCTGCGAGTTTTCGCCGCTTGATGTCGGCGAGTTTAGTGGGATTTACCTCGAACTCGACCGCGACAGAAGCAAGCACTACAAAGTGAACCTTAAGGATGCCGATACGCCGCAGAGCACGGTTTATCAGGCGCCAATGCCCGATGCTAAGCATCAATCCTTTGGCGTTAACGGTGGCAGTATTATTCACTGGCAACGCATCGAAATCCCTTTTACAGCGTTTCATCCCCAGTGCCGTGGTAAGCCGATTGAGCGTGCTGCGATAGATTTAAGCCGTTTGACTAGCATAGGGCTGGTGATTGGTGCGCAGCAAAGTGGTGATTTTTCGTTGAAGATTAAATCGATAGGTTGCTATTAAAGGGATAACCCTAAGTGTATCCCTTTACGTTAATCGCTCAATTTAGAGTGATTTAGGCGCCGACAATCCCCAATGGCGTGGCATGCTCCCACGCGCCGCGGGTAAAGTCGGGGAAGTTGACCGAGTTGCTGCGGTTATTCAGCGATTGCTCACTTAAAATATTCACCACAGACCAAGCGGCGCCATCGTACACATCCTGATCGAGCGCCTCGCCGTTACGTAGGCAATAGACCATACGCCAGAGCATCACAAAATCCATCCCGCCGTGACCGCCGTTGATTTCGGCTTCTTTACCAATTCGTTGCCAGAGTGGATGATCGTATTTGTCATACCACTTTTGCATGTCCATATCCCACTCGTGGTAACTCTTACCAAAACCGCCGTGCTCAACGGCAATCCGATTTGGGAATCCGGCAAAAACGCCATTGGTGCCTTGAATAAGATTATGGCGGCTGTAGGGCCGAGGAGTAGTGGTATCGTGCTGAACCATAATGGTTCGGCCCTTAACGGTTTTAATCAGGCTAGTGCTCATATCGCCATTGATGTACTTGAGCTGATTACGCTCATGATCGGCAGGGAATTCTCGTTTGGCATACAGCGCGCGACCGAGCGCGGGTGAACTCATGGAGGTGAGATAATCGAAACGATCACCGCGGTTGATGTTCATATATTGAGAAATCGGCCCTAAGCCGTGGGTCGGATATAAGTTACCGTTGCGTTTGGTGTGCCAATAGGTGCGCCACGAACCGGTTTTATGGTCGATTTCCTTCATTTGCCAGCGCAGCTCATGGATATAAGCCGCCTCACCGTGGAGCAGCTCGCCAAACACACCTTGGCGCACCATGTTGAGCACCATCAATTCTTCGCGGCCGTAATTGACGTTCTCCATCATCATGCAGTTTTTCTGGGTGCGTTCGGCGGTGTCGACAAGTTGCCAGCATTCTTCCACCGTCAGTGCCAATGGCACTTCCACAAAGGCGTGTTTACCACTTTCCATGGTATCTATGGCCATGGGAGCGTGCCATTCCCACGGGGTTGAAATAATCACAATATCGATATCATCGCGGTTTAACAGTTCGCGATAGCTGAGATCATTCCCCGTGTAGACCGCAGGTTTTGGCCGGTTTTGTTTAACGATATGCTCAACGGCTCTATCGATAACGGCTTGGTGGGTATCACAAATGGCTTTAAGTTCCACGCCTTCTAAGTGACAGAATTGTTCGACATGGCTAAAACCCCGCTCTCCCACACCGATAAAACCGACTCTAACCAGCTCCATTTTTGGGGCGATAAGTCCGATCACGGATTTTCCAACGCGGGGTTTAGGGGCAACGCTGCTGGCGTTGGCATTGAGGGCAATATTGGCCGTAACCAGACCTGCGGTAACGGCGCCCGCAGCTTTTAGAAAATGGCGGCGATGAATATTGTGCATAAACTTCCTGCATTATTTTTTGATTATTTGTAGGGCAATGTATATCCCGTTTGTTATATCAGAATCCCAAGCCGAGTGAATAATAAAAGATGTAACAACCTCATTCGTGGGGATGAATGCGCAAGATGTGAAATAAGGTATTTATCTTTACTTTAGCGATAGGTAAATAGTGATAAAGATCGCGTTTTTATTTTCTAATTAAGCTACACTGCCGATTAATTAATCAGGCGAAATTATCTTTTAGTTTTTAAACGTTTAGCAAATTTAATTTAACCAAAAAGTTACATTTTGTGGTTGATTTGGGGTAATTTGCGACTCGGGGGAGTAAAGCGGTAAATGGGTTCTATGCTTAATGTACTACCACAACTGACGTTCACTTTAGGTGAGTGGGTATTGCATAAGGATATCAGGATGTCTGGGATTGAAAAACGCCGTCGCCTTCATTGGCGGGAGTCAGATATGCAAAATCGAGAAATTATTGGTCGTTGGTTAGATGAGCGTCCACTGCTTGGTGACAAAATTACCCTCTATAAAGAAGCGGACAAATATTATTTAGAAACCTGGTTTAGCGATGGCTGCCATAGTTTGGATGAAGTGAGTCTGTCCGATACGCCGCAAGGCCAAAAAGTCGAAGATGTCGGCGGTAACTTCTTCGGTGAATATTTTATGGTGACGCCTGCCATGCAACTGCAGTTTTGCAATGAGCAGGGCAGTTATTTCCAAGTCGATAAGTTGATGGCGGATATTGATTTCAATCAGCGCGTGGCTTAATGAGTCGCCGTGAAAGACGCTAATCAATAAATCGGCAAACACCAACCCGGTTTGCTTGATACGAGGTCGCTTAAGGCGACCTCGTGTCTTTTTAGCGGTTAACTATTTGCGCTAAGCCGAGAAGGGATGCTTACTGTAAAAATGCATGGCTTTACCCGAGTAAGGATGGGTAAAACGTAAACTTTGGGCGTGAAGACAGAGTCTCGGTCTGGCCTTTATCACCTCATCATCGCCATAAAATTCATCCCCAAGAATGGGATGCCCCAGGGCGAGCATATGCACCCTCAGTTGGTGGGTTCGGCCCGTTTGTGGCGTTAACTCGACTAAGGTGCTGTTTTCGCGTCTTTCTAGCACTCGGTAATGGGTTAGAGCACTCTTCGCGCCAGCCGTTCCCGGCGTTTGCGTCTTTTGATAGGGCGGGTGCTCGGGATCGGGCGCGATAGCTAAATCGATTATCCCTGCATCCTTTGCTATCCCCCCCATGACTTCGGCGATATACACTTTCTCGTTTTGCCTATCTTGGAACTGGGTTTTTAACTGGGACTCGGCCTTTTTGTTGCGGGCAAACACCATAATGCCTGAGGTAGCACAATCGAGTCGATGCACGAGAATAGTGTCAGGATACAAGCGTTGTAGCCGGGTGAGGGCGCAATCGAAGGTATGTGCGGCTCGGCCGGGATTAGACAACAATCCAGAAGGTTTATTAATAATGATCAAATCCCTATCTTGATAGCGAAGATCTAACCAAGGGACTGAAGGGGGCTGGTAATCAAATATCTGCATCGTATCCTCATCATTTGCGCGGTCATACTAGCAAAATATCAGTCACTAAGCAGTATATTCTCGAGCTGGCGTTTGCTGAGGCTGTTATAACTGAACTTGAACTAGAACTAGAACTAGAACTGTGCCAACCACAATCTGAACTTCATGCCCCAAGTCGAGGTGACTCCCGAGGTGATATAACGGATCTCCCCTTGGGTATCGATAATATAAATGGCTGGAAATGCCATCGCGCCCCACTGAGTGCTTCGCTCACCTTTGTTATCGTTTAGCACCGGAAAGTGATACTGATGCTCGTCCATATAGTGCTGGATCTCGCGATCACTGCCAGAAGCCACCGCCACTGAAATGACATTATGGTCTTGGCTGATACTCTCAACCATAGGGGAAGTGACGCGGCACACAGGGCACCAAGTGCCCCAGAAATAGACTAATGTTGGCTCTGTCTGGGCCGAATTAAGTGCAAGCTGGCTACCATCAATCGCGATACCGCTTAATACTGGTGCTTGGCCAGTGATCATATCCCGTTGCAAATAGAGGCTGACGCCGTAAAGCACCAGCGCCATGATGCTAAGATCCCTAAGTTGTTTGAGCCAAAAGCGCGGGCTTTGTAGTTTTTGGCGCCAATTGAGTGCTTGAGCTGGTTTAGCGCTTGAGTTTGCAGTTGTCACTGTGACGGGAACCTCACTAAATAGGCGTTATCGCAAAGGCGTTAGGGTAAACGCTTAGGCTTAAACAAGGCTTGAACACTTAATTCACTTATTCGAGTCTGTGCCAACCTCCGAGCTTAGTTCGAGCTACGCGCAGAGTTAGAATCTAGTCGGCAGAACCATTAGGTAGATAGTCACTCGGGGTTTTACGACTCCAAATACGGGTGTAGGCCATCAACTGAGGGTAAAAGGTGCGAAAGGCGGTTTCTGTCTCTATCTGCATTTTCGCTAGCAGTTTATCCGCGCCGTTAAATAAGGCACAGTGCGGATGACCTTTGGCCCGTTGTGCTAAGGCCTGTTGAATGCCTTTAGGTGTGGCGTAAGCGTTTAACCAATCTTGACTGCGCATATCGGCGATGAGGTTCAGACAGGGCTGAGGGTGATACTCATCGCTTTGCGTCGCAAATTCTGCCAGTTCGCGATAGGCCTTTTGGCTAAACTCGGGCAGCGGCAGGTGATGATATTCTTCCCAGTAGTAGGCTAAATAATGATCGAAACTTACGAACATCAAATCTGCTGCTATGCTTGTTAACTGGGCAGGGAACAGGGCCATTAGCTCTTGGGTCAGTTCATGGGTGGCGCAGAGCTGATTGATTTCTTGGTTTAACCACAGTCCTTGGCGAAGTGCTTGTGGCGCAGAATCGATTGGCGCGGTGATAAAATTGCCTGCCAGATTGGCGCCTAGGTGGGTTTTACTGATCTCGGCCAGATGTAAGTGTGTAAGAATGTTCATTTTTTGTGCTTGGTTAATCGCGTTAGTTCACGGTATCATGGGCGGGCGCGCTGAGGAAAGCGCAAATAGGCAAAAATCGTGTGCTTTTCTAAGGGAGTGCTTACGTTAGCGTTTCAACAGGAGGGTAAATGCTAACAATGGGCTGAAAATGCACCAATCAATTAACCTGTTAAGGATCATGGATGATGTGGAACTGGTTTACCAAAATGCTCGGTAAAGACGAGCGCCCTAAGCGTAAAAAAGTGCTTGTCGATATTCCCTATGAGCAACATAGCTTTCGTATGGATCATTTTTCGCGGACTCGACCTAAATATGATGTCGATGATGCGTTAGCCTCAAATGTGCTAAATGAGTCAGACGCCGATATGGATATCGCGAACAAGTAATCTTGATCTTATTGGCCTCTAACCATAGACTAGCCGCCGTTCTAAGCTATCTAGAGGCCTTTGCATGCGCGTAACAGACTTTTCCTTCGATCTTCCCGACGAACTTATCGCTCGTTATCCCATGGCGCAACGCAATGCGTCACGTCTGTTAACCCTAGATGGCAATACTGGCACGCTCGCTGATAAACAGTTTACCGATCTGCTGGGGATGATTAATCCTGGCGATTTAATGGTATTTAACAATACCCGGGTAATCCCTGCGCGTCTATTTGGCCAAAAGGCCAGTGGTGGCAAACTCGAGATTTTAGTTGAGCGTATGCTCGACGATAAGCGCATCCTCGCCCATGTGCGTAGCTCTAAATCCCCGAAGGTGGACAGCATTATCCACCTCGATGGCGGTTATGAGATGAAGATGGCAGCGCGCTATGACGCCTTATTTGAGCTCGAACTCTTATCCGACCTGACGATTTTAGAAGTGCTCGAAGCGGTAGGGCATATGCCACTGCCGCCTTATATCGACCGTCCCGATGAGGATGCCGATAAAGAGCGCTATCAAACCGTGTATAACCAAAACCCCGGTGCGGTTGCTGCGCCAACGGCGGGCTTGCACTTTGACGATGCCATGCTCGATGCCTTAAAAGCCAAGGGCGTGAATATCGCGTTTGTGACCTTGCACGTCGGCGCTGGCACCTTCCAGCCTGTGCGCGTCGATAACGTGCTCGAGCACAAAATGCATTCCGAGTGGGCCAATGTGCCGCAGGATGTGGTGGATTTAATTGCCCAAACCAAGGCGGCAGGCAAGCGTGTGGTTGCTGTGGGGACGACGTCCGTGCGTTCACTGGAGAGTGCGGCCCGTGCAAGTGAAGGCGAACTTAAAGCCTTTAGCGGCGATACCGATATCTTTATCTACCCTGGGTATCAGTTCCAAATCGTCGATGCCATGATCACTAACTTCCACCTGCCGGAATCGACCCTCATTATGTTGGTCAGTGCCTTTGCCGGTTTTGATCATGTTATGGCGGCGTATCAACACGCAATCACGCAAAAATATCGCTTCTTTAGCTATGGCGATGCCATGTTTGTGACGAAAAAAGCTCACTAGACCAAGATTTTGTTTTAAAATAGCCGCCCACATTGAGTTTGGGCGGTAATTTTTTTCAGCCAAAGGTTGAACCTTTTGGATCTGCCCCTATCTCTATTGTTAATCAAAATGGCGCGTGCCATTACAAATGTAGTCAGACTGTTTATCTGGCGAGGTGAATTATGAAATTTGAACTCGACACTACCGACGGCCGTGCGCGCCGTGGTCGCTTGATTTTTGAACGCGGCACGGTGGAAACCCCAGCCTTTATGCCTGTTGGTACTTACGGCACGGTAAAAGGCATGACGCCTGAAGAAGTGCGTGCTACTGGTGCGGACATTCTGCTCGGTAACACTTTCCACCTGTGGTTACGTCCAGGCGAAGAAATCATGCGTAAGCATGGTGACTTGCACGATTTTATGAACTGGCAGCGTCCTATTCTGACCGATTCGGGCGGTTTCCAAGTGTTCAGTTTGGGTGACATTCGTAAAATTACCGAAGAAGGTGTGCATTTCCGTTCGCCAATTAATGGCGAGAAAATCTTCTTAGATCCTGAAAAATCAATGCAAATTCAACATGCATTGGGCAGTGATGTGGTGATGATTTTTGACGAATGTACTCCGTATCCGGCGACAGAAGATGAAGCGCGCAAGTCAATGCAGATGTCACTGCGTTGGGCTAAGCGTTCACGCGACGAGTTCGACCGTCTGGAAAACCCCAATTCATTATTCGGGATCATCCAAGGCAGTGTTTATGAAGATTTACGCGACGAGAGCTTAAAAGGCTTAGTCGAAATTGGTTTCGACGGTTATGCCGTCGGTGGTTTGGCCGTAGGTGAGCCTAAGGAAGACATGCACCGCATTCTTGAGCATGTCTGTCCACAAATTCCTGCGGACAAGCCTCGCTATCTGATGGGGGTCGGTAAGCCAGAGGATTTAGTAGAAGGTGTGCGTCGTGGTATCGACATGTTTGACTGTGTGATGCCAACCCGTAACGCCCGTAACGGTCATCTGTTTACCAGTGAAGGTGTGATTAAGATCCGCAATGCGCGTCATCGTGATGACACTTCACCGCTCGATCCTAAGTGTGATTGTTATACCTGTAAAAACTATTCACGGGCATACCTTTACCATTTAGATCGTTGTAATGAGATTCTGGGTGCGCGTTTAAACACCATTCACAACTTGAGATACTATCAAATGTTAATGGAAGGTTTGCGCGGGGCGATTGAGACGGGTACATTAGACGCCTTTGTAAAGGACTTCTATACCAGTCAAGGTCGTGAAGTACCAGAGTTAGTCGATTGATTTTTTGCTAATAAGAAGAGAAAACTATGTTCATTTCAAATGCATATGCAAATGCTGCAGGCGCTCCACAGGGTGGCGGCACCATGGAATTGATTTTCATGCTGGTGATTTTCGGTCTGATTTTCTATTTCATGATTTTCCGTCCGCAATCTAAGCGTGTTAAAGAGCACAAGAACCTGATGTCATCTTTAACCAAGGGCGACGAAGTCCTGACCAGCGGCGGTATCTTAGGTAAGATTGCAAAGATCAGCGATGAAAATGACTACGTGTTACTGAGCTTGAACGACACGACTCAAATTACAATTAAAAAAGATTACATTGCAGCTGTATTGCCTAAGGGCTCTATCCAGTCGTTGTAAGCCAAGAGGGCTCAGGCGTGTTAAATAAATACCCAATGTGGAAAAACATTATGGTGGTGCTCGTCATCGCCATAGGTTGTTTCTATGCCGTACCTAACCTGTTCGGTGAAGATCATGCGGTGCAAGTAGTGGCGACTCGAGGTGCTGAAGTCACGGCATCTACCCAAGCCAGAGTGAACGAGCTGTTAGCCAGTAAGGGCATTGCGGTAAAACGCTCTGAGCTTGAAAAAGGTCAATTGTTGGTTCGCGTACAAAACGCGGATCAACAGTTGCTGGCCAAGGAAACCATCGCCGAAGACTTAGGTGACAAGTTTACTGTGGCACTCAACCTTGCCCCTGCCACCCCGCAGTGGCTCGAGTCTATGGGCGGTAGCCCAATGAAACTCGGTCTGGACCTTCGTGGTGGTGTGCACTTCTTAATGGAAGTGGACATGGGCGAAGCCATCCGCAAGATGGAAGAGGCCAAAGTGGCCGATTTCCGTTCTCAATTACGTGAAGAAAAAATCCGTTACGCGGGCATTCGCAACAATGCGCAAGGTATCGAGATTAAATTCCGTGATGCCGAAAGTTTAGCCAGTGCAGAACGTTTCTTAAAATCTCGCAGCAACGATATGGTGTTCAGCGATGTGAGCAAGGGTGAAGACTTTGCCCTGCAAGCCGTCATGAGCGAAACCTATCTTAAGCAGATTAAAGAAGAAGCGCTGCAGCAAAACATTACCACTATCCGTAACCGTGTGAACGAGTTAGGGGTAGCTGAGCCGGTGGTTCAACGCCAAGGTGCTGAGCGTATTATCGTTGAGCTGCCAGGTGTACAAGACACTGCCCGCGCCAAGGAAATCTTAGGTGCGACGGCATCGATTGAATTCCACATGGTGGACGATAAGGCTGACCCCAATGCGGCGCAATCTGGCCGTGTACCTGCGGGTTCTGAGGTGTATCAACGCCGTGAAGGCGGTCAAGTGGTACTGAAGAAGGAAGTGATGCTAACGGGTGATCATATCACTGGCGCACAACCTAGCTTCGACCAATATAGCCGTCCACAGGTGAGCATCAACCTCGATGCTAAAGGCGGTACCATTTTCTCTAACGTGACTAAGGACAATATCGGTAAACCGATGGCGACCTTGTTCATCGAATATAAAGACAGCGGTGAGCGTAACGCCGATGGCAGCGTCAAGATGCAGAAAATCCAAGAAGTGATTTCTGTGGCGACCATTCAAGCGCGTTTAGGCCGTAACTTTGTGATCACCGGCTTAAGTCATGGTGAAGCACAAAACCTCGCACTGCTGCTGCGTGCTGGTGCCCTGATTGCGCCCGTATCGATTGTGGAAGAACGTACTATCGGCCCAAGCCTGGGTGCGGAAAACATCGAAAGCGGTGTGCAAGCCATGATTTGGGGTATGGCAGTCGTACTTATCTTCATGCTGGTTTATTACCGTAGTTTCGGCTTGATCGCTAACTTAGCCTTGACGGCCAACTTAGTGATGGTGGTTGGGGTGATGTCTATGATCCCTGGCGCCGTATTAACCCTGCCTGGTATTGCGGGTATGGTGTTAACAGTGGGTATGGCGGTTGACGGTAACGTACTGATTTACGAACGTATCCGTGAAGAATTACGTGCAGGTCGTAGCGTACAGCAGGCGATTCACGAAGGTTACGGTAACGCATTCTCTACCATCGCTGACGCTAACATCACTACCTTCTTGACAGCGCTGATCCTGTTCGCCGTCGGTACTGGCGCGATCAAAGGCTTCGCGGTGACCCTGATGATCGGTATTGCTACATCGATGTTTACCGCTATCGTGGGTACCCGCGCAATCGTGAACGCGATTTGGGGCGGTAAGCGCGTGAAGACGCTGTCTATCTAAGGGGAAGCGATAATGTTAGAAATTTTATCTTTAAAACGTACGGTTAACTTCCTCCGTCATGCGCTGCCTATCAGTATCATGTCTGCCATTTTGGTATTTGGTTCGCTGGTGTCCTTGGCGACCAAAGGCATTAACTGGGGCTTAGACTTTACCGGCGGTACTGTGGTTGAGATGGAGTTTACTCAACCTGTCGATTTAAACGTGCTGCGTACTAAGCTGTCTGCGCCTGAATTAGACGGTGCGGTGGTGCAAAACTTCGGTTCGAGCCGTGACGTATTAGTGCGTCTGTCGGTGAAAGAAGGCGTGAGCAGCGATGTACAGGTCAAATCTGTCATGGCTGCGGCTCAACAAGTGGATGCGGGCGTTCAACAGAAACGTGTTGAATTCGTTGGTCCTCAAGTGGGTAAAGAACTGGCCGAACAGGGCGGTTTAGCGGTATTGGTCGCGCTTATCTGTATCATGATCTACGTGTCTTTCCGTTTCGAATGGCGTTTAGCGTTCGGTTCGGTGGCTGCACTTGCCCACGACGTGATTGTGACCTTAGGTGTGTTCTCTGTGTTCCAACTGGAATTCGACCTGACCGTATTAGCCGGCGTGTTAACCGTTGTGGGTTACTCACTCAACGATACCATCGTTGTGTTTGACCGTATCCGTGAAAACTTCCTCAAGATGCGTAAGAGCGAGCCAGAAGAAGTGGTCAACGTCTCTATCACGCAAACCATGAGCCGTACCATTATCACTACGGGTACGACGTTGGTGACCGTTGTGGCGCTGTTCCTGAAGGGCGGCACTATGATCCACGGTTTTGCGACAGCACTCTTGTTGGGTATTTTCGTCGGTACCTATTCTTCTATCTACGTAGCAAGTTACCTTGCGATCAAACTGGGCATTTGCCGTGAGCATATGATGCCAGTTGAAGTCGAGAAAGAAGGCGCCGACCAGCCTTCGATGATGCCTTAATCCGGCATTGAGACTCGAGGTCGTGTATCACGACTGTTCAAAAAAAAGCCACCTTAAAGGTGGCTTTTTTTTCGGTGGATTTTGACCTTTCCGATAATCTGCTAGCAAACTCACAACTTTATAGTGACTAATGCTGTAAAACCTAAATGTTAATTTTATTAACAACTGCTGCAAAAAACAGCGCTCGACAGGCTCGGTTATTTCACAGTAGGATGTCGGCTGCCCATATCTAGAGAGTATTGTTGTAGGATGTCGCATGGAAGAACGTAAGACGTTAGTTGCTGGTGGAAATTTATTGCAGGCCCACACATGGAAGGGATTGTTAGAAGCCTGTGGTATTCATGTGGAGTTACGTGGCGAGGCCTTATTAGGCGGTGTGGGTGAGTTGCCCGCTGGGCTGCATAACATTGAGCTTTGGGTGCGCGAGTCGCAATTGGCAAAAGCACAGGCCCAGTTAAGTGCCTTGGACGTCGTGAGTCCCCAGTGGCAATGCGTGCAATGCCATGAGATGAACGAGGGCAACTTTGAATTGTGTTGGCATTGCAGCGCCGAGCGCAGCGAAAGCCATAACTAATCTTATCCCATACACTTGGCCTCAAACCGCTAGCACTGCGAAGCGTTGAATTCACAGCGCTGGCAATGCGGCTTGCTATCAGCGTTAAGCACCTGCTACCCGAACAAGGCTAAGGGACGGGAGGTGATTCCACCTCACGCACGCTTTGGCTCATAAAGTCCGCGATTGTCACATGTCGTTAACCGCAAGGATTGCGTCTCCCCGCGTAGCGAATTACACTTCAATTCATATTAGCTAAGTCATTCAATCCCTTATCTAAGGAGGATCTGATGCATCCATCCAGTGCTTTTTCAGCCCTTGTCGAATCGATTCGTCCCCATGTTGTTGAAGTGAGTATTGAAGCCTATCAAGCCGATGACGCTTGGGTGTTGATAGATGTCCGCGAAGATAATGAATGGCTACAGGATCACCTGCCGCAGGCGAAGCACATGAGCCGCGGCATTATTGAGCGCGACATTGAACAGCGCTTTCCCGATAAACATACGCCTCTATTGCTTTACTGCGCGGGCGGTGCTCGCTCAGTGCTGGCGGCAAGCAGTTTGCAGCTAATGGGCTACCAAAAGGTCGCCTCCTTGATTGGTGGTTACAAGGGCTGGATCCAACGCCAGTTACCCGTGGTGCAAGAGTAATTTAGGCTGGTTTTACTTTTTATAGGCGAGTGGCATGCAATATTTCCCGCTGTTTATTGATACTGTGAATTTAAATGTCCTGTTAGTGGGGGCGGGGGATGTTGCCAGTCGTAAGCTGGCTTTGCTGACGCGTACCGAAGCCAATATCCATGTGATTGCCCCCGAGGTGAATCCCGAGGTAAAGGCCTATGCCGATGCAGGCAGGATTTTATTGTCTGAGCGGCCCGTGGTGCAGGCCGATATTCAAAATTACGATCTCATTTATTTAGCGACCGCGAACGATAAGCTCAATGCTGAATTAGCCACCTTAGCTACCGAGCGGGGAATTTGGGTCAATGCCGTGGATAATCCCGCCTATTGCCGCTTTATTACCCCATCGATTGTCGATAGGGGACGTCTTGTGGTGGCGATCAGCACTGCGGGTGCAGCGCCTGTGTTTGCGCGCACCATTCGAGCTCGTTTAGAGACCAGCCTGCCGCAATCGCTTAAGCCCTTGTTTGACTTTGTGGCCGACAAGCGTCTCGAAGTGCAGCAAAGACTCACTAAAACCGCGACGCGCCGATTATTCTGGGAACGCTTTTTCGACACCAATGGCGATAGATTTGATGCGCGAACCCCCGAGCATTATCAGAATGCTTTTAACCATATCGTCAGCCGCGGGGAAATCCTGTTATTGGACGATGCTACGCCCGTCGAGTTATTGCCGCTGGCGGCCATGCCGTTATTACAGCGCCTCGATTGGATTTACAGCGAAGCAGGTTTAGCCGAGGACTTGGCCGAGCTGGTGCGCCGCGATGCTAATCGTGCAGCGCTTCCCGCGCTGAGTGATATCAGCCGGGAATATGAGCAAGGCTCGCGGATGTTGTTGGTCGCCGATACCCAGAAGATTGCGCAACTTAAGGCGCATTTCCCGGTGGCGAAGCATTTACGCCCCGGCGCGATTTAGTCTTCTTTATCGCAGTTTGTTTGAGCTGACGGCGAGTCTTAGGTAGACTCGCCGTTATTTTTTTATCGTTAAGTTTAGGATGTACTATGGCTCTCAAAGCGACCGTGTTTAAGGTCAATCTTCAGATCGCCGATATGGACCGAGGTTATTATCAAGATCATCAGCTGACGTTAGCGCAGCATCCCTCCGAGACCGATGGCCGCATGATGGTGCGTCTGCTGGCCTTTATCCTAAACGCTTCCGAGACTTTAAGTTTTACTAAGGGATTGTGCGTCGACGATGAGCCTGAGCTGTGGGACAAGAGTCTCTCTGGTGAAGTGGACCTGTGGATTGAGTTTGGCCAAGCCGATGAGAAATGGCTGCGTAAGGCGAGCGGTCGCGCAAAAGCGGTACAGTTGTTTACCTACGGCGGACGCAGTGTTCCAATTTGGTGGAAACAGAATCAAGCGGCCCTAGAGCGTTATAAAAACCTTAAAGTGTGGAATATTGCCGAAGAGTCGGTGACGGCGATGGAGGCCTTAGTGAGCCGCACTATGTCGCTGCAGGCGTCCATCAGTGAAGGGCAAGTCTGGTTATCGGATAATGAGCACAGTGTGCTTATCGAGCCCGAAATGCTGAAAGATGACCAATAAAAAAGAGCCTGCAATTGCAGGCTCTTTGTTTAGACGAAGATTATTGGAATTTGAGTTCCCAGCTATCGATATAGCCTACGTCGCCACGGCCGCTATCAACCGCTTTGAGTTTCCACACACCGCTTGACTCCACGCCAGTCATATCAACTGTGTAGCTCTTGTTGATGTTGTCTGCGCCTGCGCCAGTGTTGTTATGCAGTGTTGCTGTTTGGCCTGTAGGGCTGATGAGCTGCACTTTTAAATCACCAATGTAAGGGTGAACAATATTCACCACGGCAGTCACAGTGCCTGAGTTACCCGTGCGAGTGACTGTGATAGGGCTAGTGATACCTGCGGTTTTGTTATCAGGAATATTGTAGTTATCAGCATTGGTGTAACTTGCTGGCGTGGTAGGAGTACCACCACCGCTTTGGGCTGTGTAGCTTGCGGTTAACGATACACCGCTAAAGGCTGAATAGCCTTTCACCATCGCGTAGTAAGTACCAGATTGAACGTTGCTGATTGGGCAAGATTCACTGTTACCACCTTTATATGGACGGCAATCGTAGTTTGAGGTCGTTGGCGCTGCGCCGTACTGTACGTACAGATCCGCATCACCCGTGCCACCGTTCATCACAAAGCCTAAGTTAGTTGCACCCTGTGGCACTTCAAACGAGAAATGCAGTTCTTCACTGGCGGCGCCGCTTAGACCGGTTTTTGGCACACCGTTCACCAACACGCTGTCAGTTGGAGTAGGGTCAACCGGATCCGTTGGACCATTACAGGAAGCATCTAAGAAGGTTTTCGCTGCAACGGCATTGACCAGACCATAGCCATAGTAGTCATCACGGCCTGCAGTGCCTAAGTCTTCAGCGGTTTGTTTGAGCGCGTTACGTACTTGAGCTGCGCTACATTCTGGGTGGTAGCTCCACACTAAGGTTGCCACACCAGAAACGTGCGGGGTCGCCATCGACGTACCGTTGTAGTACTCGTAGTCCTTATTGCCTTGGTTGCTTACGGTCACTGTTGCACCTAACTGGTTACGCAGTGCTAAACCGGTTGCACGGTCAACAGACACTGACACCATGTTGATTTCGCTGTTCGCATCGACCAAGAAGGGGTTTTGTAACCCAGGTAAGGCGCTGTTACTGTACACGATAACGGCGCTGGCACCTGCATTCTTACAGGCTTTTACTGCGTTGATTTCTGGGTATGAAGTGCCTTGGTTACCCACACGCTCAACTAAACACACCTTGTTAGCCATGTTGCCGCAGTTGAAGGTTGAGCCGCTAACCGTACATTCGGCTAAGGTTGCGGTTGCCGTGCCATTGTATGGATTGGGCGCGTAGTTGGTGCCCGATGGCGTAAAGCGATTGTGCGGCACAACGCCTGAGTTGAAGTAAGACTGACCACCGATAGTAATATCGGCTAAGCGACCCTCACCGCGGGTAACGGTAGAGAGAATGGCTTCACCAGGACCCGAGATCTCAACTTGGTTGGTGTACTGAGAGAAAGCTGAGTGGTCTTTATGATTATCGACCGATGCCACAGACATCACCGCATCGTACGAAGCAGGGTAACTGTGGGTATTGTTACCATCGTTACCGGCAGCGGCAATCAACAGTACGCCGTTATTGTAGTGAGCCGCTAACGCGTTACGCTCGGTAGTGCTTGAACCTGCGCCGCCTAAGCTCATGGTGACGACGTTTGCACCATTCGCCACACAGGTATCGACTGCTGACACCAGTGATGAGGAGTAACCCCAGCCAGCCTCGTTAAAGACTTTAATCACATGGATGTTGGCATTTTGATTTGGCATTACGCCAATCACGCCATCGTTGTTGGCGATCGCCGCGATAGTACCGGCAACGTGGGTACCATGGGCGTTGTTATTGCCTGGCTCGTACCAGTTACCTGTACCTGAGTTGTTGGTGCCCGTGACATTGTTTCCGCTTAAGTCGCTATGACCACGGTCATAACCAGAGTCGATAATACAGATGGTACGGTTGCCGGCCTGACTGTCGCTTAATTGGGTTGCACCCACAAAGGTTTGTCCCCAAGGCGTTGTTTCGCTTAGCAGGTGGCGTGGCATGTCTTCTTCCACATATTCCACATCGGCGCGGGCTCTTAATGCCTTAATGCCATTGTTATCCAGCTTAACTGAGTAGCTGTTACTGCGGCCGATACGCTTCATTTCTTTGGCTTGCGCCTTGTTTAGCACACTGTGCTGGGCGCTAATTTCAGCTACTTGAGGCTGATAATTCATTGTGGTGGCAAGCTGATCGCTGCTCTGCAGGCTGCTTTCAGACATCAAGGCTGGCGCATCGGCATTTTTAAATTTAACGATATAGCGCTTTGGCAGTGGAGAGGTCTGTGCTTGTTTGGCTGCGGCAAAACCTGGTGCGTCTGGGGCAGCATTAACACCTGCCGAGATCGCAATAGCTAAGCTAGATAAACTCAGGGCTATCTTAGTGGTTCGATTGATTGTCATGTTTTTCTTCCATGTTCAATTTAGTGTTAATCATTATTATTTTGTGCTTTTAAAGAATAACTACGACTCAGATGCTACTCGGTTAGTGAATTTATCTTTGAGGTAAGTATTTGTAAATTAAATGTTAATGGTATGGTGGTTGGTAAAAACAACTGTGTTGATAAGCGTTTAAAATGAATAAATACTCATGTGTAACAAGTTGTAACCGATATTTTTAAATATTTATGTTTTTTTATGTGGAAAAGGTGAATAAGCAAATGCGAATTTTTACGCTAAAAATGGCGATATCTTTAAAACGGTGTGAAGTTATTTAATTGAAATTACTTTATATATTTTTTTGGAATGAATAATTTCAAAAATAGTTTTATCTGTTTGGTTAAGATGTTGAATTTTATTCAAGTGATTGATTATGCGGTTTTATTGAATTTTAGTGTCGGTAGTTTGTCGTTTGCCAATTTATTGGCTTATTTGCATATCATTAACAGCATAAACGACAGATAAATATCTGTGTCAGGGTAAATGAAAAGAACAAAATACAAAAAAAGCGCCAACGGGCGCTTTTCATCGTAAATCTCAACAGCGAATTATTCTGTTTTCGGCTGAGCGTCGGCTAAGGTCTGATAACCGCCACCGTTATAGGTTTGAGTGTAACCCGCTGCGACTAAAGCTTCGGTCGCGATACTGCTGCGTCGACCACTACGGCAATACAACACTACGGGCGCATCTTTGGCGATACCGCGCTTAGCAAACTCAGCGGCGACTTGCTCAAAGGGAATATTAACCGCATTGGCTAAATGGCCTTCGGCAAACTCCTCTGGGGTGCGAACATCGAGCACCATAGCGCCAGCAGCGATTTTCTGCCACGCCACTTGGGGCTCTTGATCGGCGGCACTTGCCGCGCTGGGGACTAAGGCGAGTGATGACAGACTCAAGAGGGCCACCCCCAGTAAGGTTTTACTGCGACACAGTAACTTGTTGAACACTGACTTTCTCCTTTGCAAATATGCATTAACCTTGTCTAGCGATTTCAGCCTCGGATTTGACGCCTAGCTTGCGTAATACCATGGCCGCAGGGCAAAAACCCGTAAAAGCGCTTTGGAATAGGTTAGCGCCAACGAAGGCCGTTAACCACAAAAAGTTATGGTGTACAAAAGCGGTTAACACCAAAGACAGTAACACCATAAATCCGGCAAAAGCCATAATGCTGCGTTCGAGTGACATAGGTTGCTCCTAGAGGCAGCGCTATGGCTGCCTATTGTGGGTTAATCAGCTGTTTGAGTTAAGTTATGCGATTTTTCATCGCCGCGTAGTAAAGCACTGGAATAACGATTAGGGTCAGTAAGGTCGAGATAAAAATCCCGAAAATCAGACTGATCGCAAGCCCGTTGAAGATAGGGTCGTCCAGGATAAACAGGGCGCCAATCATGGCCGCCAAAGCGGTCAGCATAATGGGTTTGGCCCGTACGGCGCCCGAGTGGATGACAGCCCGCTCAAAGGGAACCCCTGAGGCGGTTTCCTGATTGATAAAATCCACTAATAATATCGAGTTACGGACAATAATCCCCGCCAAGGCAATCATGCCAATCATAGATGTCGCGGTAAATTGCGCGCCGAGCAGGGCATGCCCCGGCATGACCCCAATCACTGTCAGTGGGATCGGCGCCATAATGATAAGCGGCACCAGATAGGATCTAAATTGGGCAACGACCAATAAGTAAATCGCAATCATCCCCACGGCATAGGCAATGCCCATATCCCTGAAGGTTTCGTAGGTGATCTTCCATTCTCCGTCCCAAAGCACGGCGACTGAGTCTAGTCCGGTTGGTTGGTGGATATAATGCTGATCGAAACCTAAGCCACCTTCGCCGTCGATTTTACCCGCCATGTCGAACATGCCATAGAGCGGACTGTCGAGCGGACCGGCCATATCGGCAACCACCATCACCATAGGGATCATATTCTTATGGATGATAGGAGCATCGATTTTACCGCGCTTAATCGTCACCAGCTCAGACACGGGCACTGATTGCCCCGTTTGGCTCTGTAGCTTCATATTCAGCACTTGCTCTAAATCGATTTTAGCCCCTTCTTGCAGTTGCAGGCGGATAGGCACAGGTTGCTTCTGCTGCGCGATATGCAAGTAGCTTACATCCTTACCGCCAACCGAAGTTGCAATTAAATCAACGATATTGCTGTAGGGCACGGCCATCAGACTGGCTTTCGAACGGTCGATCATTACCTGCCATTTTTGCTGCGCTGCGGGCAAGAAAATATCAATATCGACCACATCTTTAGTCTCACGGAACAGTGACTGCAGCTCGTAGGCCGCTTGTTCGCGAATCGCAGGACTTGGACCATAGACTTCGGCCACAATCGGCGACCAGACTGGCGGGCCAGGTGGCACTTCGACGACTTTCACATTGGCCTGATATTTAGCGCCGATATGCTGTAATTCTTCACGTACCGACAGCGCAATGCTGTGACTATCACGCTTGCGATGCTTTTTATCGACTAAGTTAACCTGAATGTCGCCAAGCTCTTGGCTATGGCGCAGAAAATAGTGCCGTACTAAGCCGTTAAAATTCATCGGTGCATTGGTGCCGGCATAGAGCTGCAAATGTTCCACCTCGGGCACAGTAGCCAGGTAGCGACTTAAATCCTGAAGGACACGCTGGGTTTGCTCCACTGGCGTGCCTTCAGGCATATCCACCATGACTTGGAACTCGGATTTATTATCGAAGGGCAGCATCTTTAACACTACGAGCTGACCCACAGGCAGCGCCACGGCGATACCGATAAGCACAAAGACCCCAGCAGCAAGTCCAATCCGTGCTTTACGGGCACCTTTACCTAGCAGAAAGGGACCGATTAAACGGGTAAACAGACGCACCATTTTGCTCTCGTTCATCTGAGCATCGGCATCGCTGCTGTGCGCGGTATTAGTGGCTGAACCGCTGTGGTGTTTGAGCAGCTTACGACTCAGCCATGGGGTCACCATAAAGGCGACCACAAGGGAAATCAGCATGCCCATACTGGCGTTGATGGGAATGGGGCTCATATAAGGACCCATTAATCCCGACACAAATGCCATGGGCAGCAGGGCGGCGATAACGGTAAAGGTGGCGAGAATCGTCGGGCCGCCGACTTCATCGACCGCAACGGGGATGAGTTCGCTAAAGGATTTTTTACCGAGCGCCATGTGCCGGTGGATATTCTCCACCACCACAATGGCATCGTCGACCAAGATCCCGATGGAGAAAATCAGCGCGAATAGTGACACTCGGTTAAGGGTAAATCCCCACGCCCAGGAGGCGAACAGGGTGATCGCCAAGGTGATAATAATGGCGACACCGACCACCAGTGATTCGCGGGCGCCCATGGTTAAAAAGACCAATACGACAACGGCGCTGGTGGCAAAAATCAGCTTAAGAATAAGGGTGTTAGATTTATCCGCCGCCGTTTCACCATAGTTGCGCGAAACAGTCACTTCGACATTGCTTGGGATCAACACATTCTTGACCTTAGCAATGCGCGCGAGGGTCGCATCGGCAATATCGACGGCGTTTTGCCCCGGCTGCTTACCAATGGCTATGGTTACTGCGGGGTAAATATCTGTCTTGTCGCTATGCCAAACGCTTTGGGTGGGAATATCACTCTTTAAACTGATGTCGGCAGTATCGGCCAAATAAACGGGGATAGGTTTACCCTGCTTATCCTGAGAAATACTCACTACCAGCTGTTTTACATCGTCGATGGATTGTAAAAACTGACCCGCTTGAACCTTAATCTCTTGATTACCTTGCACTAAAGATGCAGGCATCGAGATGTGATTATTGTCATTCAGGCTCTGTCTCAACTTGTCATAGGTGAGATTAAAGCTGTTCATCTTGGCGGGATCGATACGCACATTCGCCACCATCTCATGTTGGCCAACGGTGTAAATCTCCCGCGTACCCGGGATCCGCTTGATTTCGGTTTCAAGTCCTAACGCCAGATGGGTCAACTGTTCGGCCGAGACCTGTTTGTCCTTGGACCAGAGTGTCAGGCTGACAATCGGCACATCATCGATACCGCGGGGTTTAATCAATGGTTCGCCGACACCCGCCCCCTGTGGCAGTTTATCCATATTGGAATAAATCTGGTTGTAGAGGCTGACAATGGCATCGTTGCGGGTTACGCCGACTTTAAAGATCACAATGATCATCGCGCCATCGGGCTGGGAGAAAGAATAGAGCGTGTCTATCCCTTTGAGCTCAGAGATCACTTGCTCTGCGGGCAGGGTGACTAAGTTTTCGACTTCGGTCGGAGTCGCGCCGGGGAAAGGGATAAAGACGTCGGCAAAAGTGACGTCAATCTGCGGTTCTTCTTCCTTTGGGGTCACTAAGATGGCAAATAAGCCGAGTAACAAACCCAGCAGTGCCAGCAGCGGCGTAATGGCACTGTTTTGAAATGCGGCCGCAATCCGACCCGAAATGCCAAGTGACGTCGAAGATTCAGTAGCGTGTTTCATTCAACAACCTCATCAAGTTGATATCGCTAGGGAATTATTGCTTTTGTTCAAGCAACACTTGGTAAGCATCCATGGCGACAATATCACCGGTTCGCAGTCCCGCGAGGACTTCTACTTCACCACCGACGGGCTCAGAGACGCGCACCTGGGTGAGCACAAATTGCTCGCCTTTTTTCAAGTAGACACTGCTAAGCTCATTCATGGTGATAAGCGTCGAGGTCGGCAGTTGGATTTTTTCCCGTTCGCCATTTTTAAACAGCGCCTTGGCCCAAGTACCGGGTTGAAGGTTAGGCTCATCCTTTGGCAGGTTAATCCGTACCTGATAGCTGTGGCTCACTGGGTCGGCAAAGCTAAAGATGGTGAGATCCTTGGAGGTGAGTTCACGACCATCACTTAAGCGCACCATAAACTCAGGCGCGTTTTTCAGTTGCTGAATATAGCGCTGTGGCACTTGGGTGATAGCGCGCATTTGGCTCGGTGAAAACCCCGATAGCAGTGGCTGACCGACACTGACGGTTTCGCCTAATTCGACTAAACGCTCGGTGACAATGCCGCTAAATGGTGCCGATACCACAGTATATTTGAGGGATTCAGTGGCTTTGATAACCCTAGCTTTGGCGGCACTCACGGCTTGTTCGGCGGCCTTGGCATTGGCGGTCGCTTCATCCATGGCGCCTTTTGAAATCGCGCCTTGGGGGAAGAGTTCTTTATAGCGTTTGTATTGGGCCTGCGCCTCGACATTCAGGGCTGTTGCTTTGGCGAGATCGGCTTCATAGCTTGCCAGTTCTGCGCCTTGCTCTTTGCTGGTGATCTCGAGTAACGCCGCGCCTTCTGGCACGACATCATTAACATCGTAGTTGAGCTTAACGATACGCCCTGAGGTTTGCGCCGAGACGGTAGCCGCTTTGACAGCCTCGATACTGGCGTCTAAGGTCACCCAATTCGCGTACGGTTTGCTCATCACCTCGAGGGTCGCTAAGGGCGCAGCCTGGGTGGCAAAGGGGGAAAAAACGAATAATGTGAATAGAGTACGTGAGATTGCAGCCATACCAAATCATCCCAAAAATAATTCATGAGTAAATTCTAATGGAGTTGTTTTGATTAGGCAATCAATATTTATTAGAAAAATTTAATGTAATCGATTTCGCTAATATAGGGAAACGGCGAATGAATCTTCCCTTACATCAATCGCCATGTCATCACTCTTAGGTCTTTGTCCTGCTTTAAATATCAGTCGTTTAAATAATAGGTCAGCGTAGACACAATGCGAATTTGTTTTATGTAAGGCGTGCTGCTGTCACGATCGGAAATCGTAAACTGGCCTTGGCTGGCACTCTTAATCTTACCCAAACGCGATTGTGAGTCCTTGGCAAACTTTTCGGCCACTTCCCGCGCATTTTGCGTCGCTTCCTGCACCATGGTCGGTTTCACATCATTGAGCGCCGTAAATAAAAACTCGGTGCGGTTTTCATAATCTTGGCTACCGATGGCAATGCCTTCTTTAACCAAATTTATCATTTGCTTACGCGTGCTTAGCATTAAATCAATCTGTGGGGTATAGACAGAAAGATTCACCTTAGCCGAGTAACGATACCTCACGTTCGGGTCGACGTAGCCTTGGGCCTGCCTGTCTTCTATCGTCGGCAGCGATACGGTAATCTCGCTGTCGCTAAAACCCTGTTCCTTGAGGAAGGCGACCACTCTGTCGGTTTTTTGCTGCACTGTGTCGTAGAGCTTAGGCAGGTTATTGTCGACTTCGGTGAAGTTAATCGGCCAGATGGCGATATTGGCTTTCACTTCCTTTTCGGCCAGCCCTTTAACTGTGACTGTGCGCTCTAGGGCTTTCATCTCTAACAGCGCCGAGCTAGCGCTTTGTCCTACATAGACCATGCCCGCACATAAAAAACCGCCAAGCACGAGGGCGGGGAGTAGGTAACTCTTTTGCATAACTGATTCTCTCGATGGGATGCCTTTCGCTACCATACTGCAATTAGATGATTTTGGGCATAGGTGAAGGCGCAAAGCTGAGCGCTTAATACTAAATGCTCAGCTGCTATTCAGGATTGAAAAGCTGTTGTTGCAAAGTGGCTTATAACTGAACGGCTTAATTGGCTGGCGGCGTTGGACTTGGCTGCCATAATTCGACTTTATTGCCATCGGGGTCGATAAACCAACCGAAACGGCCAAATTCCGAGTCTTCAATCTCCCCAATCTGTTCACCGCCGCCCTGAGAGACTTGCTGTAGGGCCTGCTCCAGATCGTCAACGATAAAATTGACCATAAAGCTTTTATCAGTCGGGGCAAAATAGCTAGTGTTATGGTCGAAGGGGGTCCACACATGGTAACCGGGCGTGGGTTTATCGTTATGATAAAAAGCCGCGCCGCCCCAGTTTTCAATCGGTATTTGCAGATGGGTTTGATACCAAGTGGCTAACGCGACGGGATCAGTACTTTTAAAAAAAATACCACCAAGTCCAATGACTTTTGCCATAAGGGTGACAGTGCAAGGGAAGGATGGATTAACTTTAGGCAATAAATACGCAAGATACAAAAAAGCCGCATAAATGCGGCTTTTTTGAGGCGTAAACAGCTTAGAACTGGTAGCTGTACTGTACTGAGTAGTACATACCTTTTGATTCAGTTACGGCGTTCACAGGGCCTGTGATAGCGCTGTTTTCGATCAGGTGAACTTCTTCACCTTTAATGTACGCGATACCTAAGTCAACGGTGTTTTGTGGGTTGATGTGGTAGCTCATACCCGCTGTGTACCAGTTACGGTCAGAGTCTGGGAATGAAATCGAGCTGATTTCGTCCACAACGCCTTGGTCATGCATATAACCTGCACGAACAGTGAATTGTTCGTTGATGGTGTATGTACCACCTACGCTGAATAACCATGAATCTTTCCATTGGTATTCTTTCAGGGCTACGTCACCTACGGGTTGAGTCACACCCACAGCGGCAATCGTTGCAGTACCGTCTTTCGCAGTGATTTGATCGAAGTTGCCCCATTGGGTGTGCTGCGCAGTGTAGTGCAGTGCAAACTTAGGTGTGATCTGATGGAAACCGGCTACTTGGAAAATATCCGCTAACGGTACATCTAAGCTATCGAAACTGGTCGTAACTGGTACTGCACCTACACCAGGAATGGTTGTCATCGAGACAGTATTGATATCGCCTTCAACATTTACGGTTGGGCTGAAACGGTAGCTGATACCGAAACGGTTATCTTTATTTAATTCAACAGTGGCACCCACGATACCACCGAAAGCCCAACCATCAGCGTCTACGTCAACCAGAGGCGTAGTGCCCATATTACGGGTTAAGCGGCCTTCGCCGTAGACGGCATCCAAACCCGCACCGATGCTGAACATATCGTTGATGCGGTATGACACGCTGGCGTTGAAGTTAACTGTAGTGACTTCAGTTTCACCGAGTAGGTCGAAAGGTGCTGCAGGCTTGTTCTTAGACAAAGAGCTGGCGTCAGTACCTGTACCGAAGTTAGAGAATGCGGCAAAACCCACGGCGAATTTATCGTCGATTGGGTGGATGTAGAAAATGTTCGGGATAACTTTAGAGCTACCCGCATCGTCGATACTGCCTAAGTCATAGGCGCCACCGCCAAAGTTAACGTCTTTAACGTCAACAGTAATATCGGCATAGGTTAGGCCTAAAGAGATTGCATCTTTATCGAATAATGCCATCGCTGCTGGGTTACGCGATAACACAGAGGCGTTATCGGCGATGACTGCGTCACCAGCAAAAGCACGGCCCATACCTGTAGCTGATTGGCTGTTTAATTGGAAACCCGAAGCGAAAGTTTGTGAGCTCGCCAGTGCAACTGCAACGGCAAGCAGCGTCTTGTTGAATGATTTCATTATTATTCTCTCATTATTTTGGTATTGGATTTTGTTCGGTCCTAGTCGCCGGAACAACGCGCAAATCCTTTTATAATCTTCGGCATGTTAGGGATTGTGTGTAACCTCAACAAGTCCGACCAGATTTGATTTTTGTTAAAAAACAGTTAATTAAAACGGGGTCATACTTTAGCATGAACGAATGGTCGGGCCAGATGCTTGGTATCTTTGGCTTTTATCTTAAGGCGAGGTTTTAATTGAGGTTAACGTTTTGTAACTGATGAAAGGTTAATAAATTTATACAAATTGTAAAAAGCGTACACTTGTACGCTTTTTACGTTCTCAGAAATTATTTCAGCTGTTACAACGCGGACTTAAATTGCTCAAACTCTGCGGTGATGGTTTCTGCTGGGCGAGACATCTTGCTCACAACAACCCCTGCAATAATTGCAAACACAAATCCAGGTAAGATTTCGTATAGGTCGAAAATGCCACCTGTGAGCTGCTTCCATATCACCACGGTTAATGCGCCGACAATAATGGTAGCAATTGCACCGTTACGGCTGTATTGCTTCCAGAAGAGTGACAGGAGCACCACAGGGCCAAAGGCAGCGCCAAAACCTGCCCACGCATAGCTCACAAGGCTTAATACACTGCTTTCAGGATTCAATGCAATGATGCCTGCGATCACGGCAATGGCCAGCACGCCCATACGACCTACCATCATCAACTCGCGATCGTCGGCTTGAGGGCGCAACCACTTGCGGTAAAAGTCTTCGGTGATGACGCTCGAGCACACCAATAACTGCGAATCAATGGTACTCATAATGGCCGATAGAATTGCGGCGATCAGCAAGCCCCCAATCCAAGGGTTAAAGGCGGCTTGGGCTAAATGAATAAACACGGTTTCGGCATTGGCGAGTGGTTGATTGGCAAAATACAGTGAACCCGCTAACCCTGTGGCTAAAGCGCCGATGAGGGATAACATCATCCAGCTCATGGCGATACGGCGAGACAGCGGTAGTGCATCGGCAGTGCCAATGGCCATAAAGCGCGACAAAATATGTGGCTGGCCGAAATAACCTAGTCCCCACGCCAGCAGTGATAACAAGCCAATTACCGTGGTTTTGTCACTGATAAGTGCCAGCATAGCCGGGTCGATAGACTCAATTCCCGCATGGCTCTCTGGGTGCGAGAACACCGCAAAGGGGATGATCAGCAGGGCTATCAGCATCAAGCAGCCTTGGAAGAAGTCGGTCCAACTCACGGCAAAAAAGCCGCCAATAAAGGTGTAACCCACGATGATGGCCGAACCAATGACTAAGGCAACGGTGTAATCGAGTCCGAAGACTTTTTCGAACAGAATGGCGCCGCCCACCATGCCAGAGGATGCATAGAAGGTGAAAAACACCAGAATCGTGACCGCAGAGACGAGTTTGAGGTAGCCCTGTTTATCGTGAAAACGTTTCTCGAAGAAGTCGGGCAGGGTGAGGGCGTTGTCCGCTAATTGAGTGTAAATGCGCAAACGTTTGGCCACAAACAACCAGTTAAGCCAAGCACCGACGACTAAGCCGATACCAATCCAAGCTTCGCCTAAGCCGCCTAAGTAAACGGCGCCGGGTAAACCTAAGAGTAACCAGCCTGACATATCGGAGGCGCCCACGCTGAGCGCGGTTACGGCGGGGCCCATTTTACGGCCACCTAAAATATAATCATCAACAGTATCGGTGGCACGGTAAGCCCAAAATCCTATGCCCATCATCAATACTAAATAGCCAACAAATGTGATTAAAATCGGGGTTTCAATCGTCATATTGTCTTTATCCCATCTTGTTATTATTAAAAGTGGCAAGCATGCTACCAGATGTTTGAGCAAGAACCCATTAGTAGATAAAGATGTGACCGAAATCCGACCTCCTAGCATGAGAAAAGATCGGAGGTCGGCATAAGAAAGGATTTGATATTAATAGGTTAGATAAAGGTGTTCTTGATTTCGTCTTTTACGAAGCTAAGGTCGGTCTTATCTTCACCCACAAGCAAAATGTATGCATCACCAGCCTCAAAGCCCATACCTTGATATTTACCGTCGGCGAAGGTGTTGTCCAGCACCATGCGTTTTTCAATCGGCACAATAAACAGAGTGACTTTGCCTTTTTCAGCTTGCAGCACTAAGTGCAGACTCTTAACCCCTTGAAAATCGCAGTAAGAGGTGTAATAGACCTTACCGGGCTGCTCAGTAAATTTAGCGTGGCCGAGGTTTTTTAAGGAGGCGAGCTGCGCGTTCACTTGGCTAAAGTTGACATTTTGATCCACCTGCAAGGCCACGCCTTCATGGTAGACATGGGCTAATGCATGCTCGGCTAAATCCACCGGACCTAAGCGCAACAAGCTGAAACTGATCCCCACAATAAAGGCAATGGACGCGGCCATGGCCACCAAAAAGCCCGTTTGACGGCGCTGCTTATGGTGCTGCTGCAATTGTTGGCGCAGGATCAGCTTGTCGGCTAAATCTTCTGGCACATCCACTTTTAAGGCGTGGGTGAGTTTGGCGTCTAAGCTTTTAAGCTCAGCGACGAATGCTTGGTTTTCTGCGCTTTCCTGCATTTGCGCAACAAACTCAGGATCTTGATTATGAGGATCTTCATAAGCTTGACGTCTAAATTTAAGCTCATCCATTGGATTGGCCTCTTACCTCAGTTTTCTCAAGTAATTCTTTCAATTGGTTCCTCGCCCGAAATAAACGCGTCATCACGGTATTACGATTCAGTTCCAATAGTTGGGCGATTTCATCCCCACTAAAACCGCCAATCAATTGCAGTAATAAGGGTTCCCGATATTCAATATCCAGCTTAGCGATTTGTCGCCTCAGCCAATATTGCTCAGTTTGCTCTTCTGTGCTGGAGGCGATGTGATCTTCTAAGCTGTCTTGCTCGACATCGGCGTAATCGAATTGTTTGCGCTCGAATCGACGGGCATTTTCGCGCCTCAGAATCGTGATCAGCCAAGCCTTCGCCGCTTTATCATCCTGTAGGGAATCTAAAGAGCGCCATGCCCGCAAGAAGGTTTCTTGGGTGATGTCCTCTGCCACCTGCTTATCGCCGCATAACCAAAAGGCATAGCGGAAGATATCGGCGTGCAGCGCCTTGACTAGGCTATTGTATCGTCGTTGTTTGCTCAGCATGTCAGAAGAGACCGCAGGCTCGACGGATTTCTTTCGCCAGTTAGCAAACATTTTTTCGATATTTTCTTTTTATTTTACGATTCAAAAGATTACACCTTACTCATTCGATTAAGCCGTGCGTCGTTTTGATTTATCCGTCTCTGTTTAGCCATTGGGGTTCAGCGGTTGTAATTGCGTAGATTGCTGCGCCATAGGGTGTAGCTTGCCGCTTTTCACCGCGCTTAACAATGCTTTTACAGCGCTTGCCAGTTGGGCGTCGCTATTGGCTTTGCCGCCGTAGGCCAAGGCTTGCAGCTGACGAATCGCCTCTGCTAACTCGCTCGACTGCGCCGCAATTTTATCGAGCGTCATAGGGCGAGCGGCCTGCTCACTACAGTATTGCTGCAATTGCTGCAAAATATCACTGACATTGCCTTTAGCGCAGGCTTGCTCTAAGCCCTTAATGCCTGTGCCAAGAGCGAGCGGTTGCGAGGCGACTTGTGTATGGACCGTCGGTTGGCGCTTAAGCGCGCGTCGCCAAGCGACAAAAGTGACGGCCCAAGCAACTAATGTCACCAGCCACAGCAGGGCGAACAGATTCGCGCTCCAATGGCTTTCACTGCTCTCGCTGGTATTTGCCTGCCAGTTGGGTTCGATGGGCGTATCGACCACGGCGCCACCTTTTACTTGAATGGTACGGGCGGGCAGGGTTGCCATTTCTTGGCGTTTAAGATGCGGATTCCACCAAGGTACTTTCACTTCGGGTAAGGTAAAAGTGCCTGCCTTACTGGGGACGATAGCCGAGGTAATACTGTACTGTGACACTATCTGCGCGTCGCGCACAAAGCTCTGACGCTGAGGTTTTTCGGGATAGGATTTGAGCTCTGGCGGCAGGTTTTGGGCGATATCTGGCAGGCTATTCTCATCGGCGTTGGAGGCCAATAACGTGAGCGTGCGGGTGATGGGGCTTCCGACGGTAAACTCTTTTACATCCTCAGGAAAACTCTCTTTTAAGGCCACTAAATCGGCCACAAGCCATTGGCCTTGAAAGCTCGTTGGCGCAGGTTCGACTTGAATGCTTAAGGAGGGCGCGCCAGCCTGCATTGGGCGGCTCTCGTTAAAGCCAAACATGCCGCCGCGGCGTTGGGATTCCACTAATACATCGCCAGAAAAGGTCGCGCCTTTGATGTTCACTTGGCCGGGTAAGTCGGGAATGATGCCATAGGTGCGTTCAATCACGCGGTAACGACGGCCTTCGATGATCTCCGAGCCGTCCTTGTCTTCGCCAATTTGCTTAATCTGCGCGCCTTCGATAACGGGGGCATTGAGCACACCGCGTTGCAGTTCGACCGCAAGGTAGAGCTTCACTTTGTAGGTGATAAGCTGGCCGACGTAGGCCTCATCGGTCGAGACTTTGGCATCGATAAACAGATTTTTGGCCTGCTCAGGTTGTGCGCCCGCTTCGACGACCTTGAGGGGAATTTCGGCGGAGCTGACGCCATCAATGCTAAAGGATGGAATAGTGAGTTGGCCCTTTTGCTTTGGGGCAAGCAGTACTTGCCAGCGAGTTTCTTTAACCGCATCGAAGTTCATTATCTGGGTGCTACGGCTCACGCTGGTGCGACCCACGATGAAATCCTTAAGCAGGATGGAGGTATCGAGTTTACCCGTGTCGACCTCATCGTCGGCACTGACATTGAGCACAAAGTACTCTCCCTCCATCACCGGATTGCGATCGACCGACGCCTCGAGTTTGCTCAGGGCAAAGGCGGGCTGAATGACCGCGATGCAAAGCGTGAGGAGGATAAAAAATTGTCTGATCACCACTGTTCGTTATCCCTTGATATTTGGCCATTTTGACGGCGTTTTTGATATTCGAGTTGCATCTTGTTACGCAGTAACACCTGTGGATCTTCACTCACGCCCCGCAGTGCTCGCTGCATCTCCGCGGGCAAAGGCTCGCTGTTGCTCGGCGGCGCTTCAACAGACTCAATTGCGGTATCTGGGTTTTTATCCGCCTGTGACTGTTTCTCTTTATCCGCTTTTTGCGCTACGGCCTGTTGCTGTTCTTGCTCGGCTTTGGACTTATCATCCTCGACCTGTGCCTGCATTTTGGCCTCGTTGCTGGCTTGCTCTTCTTTATCTTCTGCATTGTTATCGGCGCGGTTTTGCTGATTGGCTTGTTGCTCGGCCTGCTGTTGTTCCTGCTGTGCATCTTGCTGATCTTGCTTGGCCTTATCATCACTCGCTTGCTGTTTATCCTGTGCGCCTTGCTCAAGATTACTCTGCTCGGATGAAGACTCTTGCTCCTGCGACGGTTTTTCGTCCGCTTGGTCAGGATTATTTTGCTGTTGGGACTGCTGCTCTTGAGACTGATCTTGAGCTTGGTCGTTTTGCGAGGATTGTTGATCTCCCTGCTGACCCTGCTGCTGGTTTTGTCCCTGCTGCTGATCGTTCTGATTCTGTCCCTGTTGGTTTTCATCGCCTTGAGACTGCTTCTCTTGATTGTCAGCATTTTGCTGCGATTGTTGCTGGTTCAGCAATTTCTCTGCTAACTCAAGGTTGGCTTTGGCCTGTGGAAAATCGGGCTGCTTGTCGAGTGCGGCCTGATAACGCTCCTTGGCTTTATCGGGTTTACCAAGTTGCATCAGCGCGTTGCCTTGATTGTACAGGCCATTAGCAGAGCTATCTTGCTCAAAGTTTTTTAGCGCCTGTTCGTACTCGCCGGCCTTGTACTGCGCTGCGCCTTGCCATTGTGGCGTTTCGAATTTTTGAGCGGCATTGGCGTAATCTTCGGCTTGATAGGCCTGCATCGCCTGTTGATCTTTGGTGTGCCAGAGCGAGTCCCATGCACTGGCATGGGCATTCTGCGGCGCAGCACCGATCAATAGGCCAGCTAATCCCATCAGCAGCCAGTTGGCGAGCATGCCTTGCCTAAAGCTCAGCAGGGCAGGGATGAGTAAGAGTAAGGCGAGGTAAGGACCGAGATCCTGCCAGGTTTCCCCATCGAGATCCGTGGCTTTGGCATCGCCACTGTCGCTTAACCAATGTTGCAACTGCACTAAATCCTGACCATCGGCCCGATTGGGGATCATGATGCCATTATGGTTATCGGCTAATTTTTGCAGCAAGCCAAAGTCGGTTTTGGCGACAACGACTTCATTGCTGCTGTCCCGCTGTAATTGGCCATCGGGTAAGCGGATTGGCGCGCCTTGTGGGCTACCAAATCCCATGATCGCGAGCCGATATTGGCTACCGGCTAAGGCCGAGTTAGCCTCATCGAATTGCCTCGGGGTGATGCCATCTGTCATCACAATAATATCGCCCCGTAGATGCCCGCCCTGCGCCAGTAAATTTTTGGCTTGGGTTAGCGCGGCCGCTAGGTTTGAGCCCAACACGGGCATAATGTCAGGGCTTAAAGTGGGTAATAAATTAAGCAGCGTGCCCGTGTCTCGGGTGAGCGGGCTTATGGTAAAGGCATCGCCGGCGAAGGCAATCAGGCCAGTTTCGCCTTCTTTTAAGCCGCGGAGCAAATCCGTCGCCCGAAACTTGGTTTGGGTTAAGCGGTTGGGTGCCAGATCGGTGGCAAACATGGAAACGGACATATCCATCACCAACACTCGGCCTTGCTCGGCGGCAAAAACCGGCAAGGTTTGCTTATTGAGCGCTGGGCCAGCTAAGGCCAAGGTGGCAATCACCCAAGTGAAAGCCAAGATATGCAATGGTCGACGGGATTTTTGCGTGCCCTCTGTAACCAATATTTTGGCCAAGTGCGGCGCAATATAACGGTTCCAGGCGCTATTACTCTGGTGTTGGCGCCACAGCGCCCACAGGATGATGGCGAGTGGCAACAGGGCGAGTAACCATTCTGGACGAATAAAATGCAGGCTCATTAACGAACATCCCCCCGTGGTGTTGCAGATGGAACAGGGTTTTTAGTCCGCGAAAACAGTGATAACTGACCTAAGGCTATCCAAATGCTGGTGAGCAGCGCGAGGGCGAGCGGCCAATAGAATAGTTCCGCTTGAGGACGATAGCTGAGTTGATCGCGACTCACGGGCTCCAGTTTGTCTATTTCTTGATAAATCTGTTCCAGCTCTTGACTGTTACGGGCGCGGAAATAGCGGCCATGGGTAACATCGGCAATATGCTTGAGTTGGTTTTCATCGAGATCCATCGACGGATTGACGCGCTCACGACCAAACAGGGTGCGTCTTTCCATAACATCGGCACCCACGCCCACGGTATAAATCGTCACTTTGCGATTAGCGGCGATTTGTGCCGCTTGCTCAGGCTCGATATTACCGGCGTTATTTGAACCGTCAGTCAATAAAATCAAGACTCTGTTACTCTCATCCATTTTGTCGAAGCGCTTGACCGCGAGCGCAATCGACTCGCCGATCGCCGTTTGTTTACCGACAAGGCCAATCTGCGCCTCCTTTAAAAACTGGGCGACAGAGCGTCTATCTTGGGTGAGTGGTGCCTGTAGATAGGCGTGATCGGCAAATAAAATCAAACCGATACGATCACCTTTGCGACGCTCAATAAACTCACTGACCACGTGTTGGATCAGGGTAAAACGGTCGACCACTTTGCCGTTAATCACCATATCTTCAATCTGCATACTGCCGGATAAATCCACCGCCAGCATCAGATCCCGCCCTTGGCTTGGTAGTTCAATCGGATCGCCGAGCCATTGTGGGCGGGCGATAGCAAGCACTAACAAGCTCCACATCAACCAATAACGTTTGCGGCTTTGGCGGCTGTGGCTAGTGATATTGGCCTTGTCCGTTTGACTAATACCGGGCAATTGCAGGCGGCCACCTTCGGCTTGCACCGTTTGGCGACGCCAAAAAATAAAAGGTAAAGGCAGTAAAATCAATGCCAAAGGCCATGCGACTGTTAACATTGCTCCTCCGCAGGCTTAGCTGGAGCCGGTGTTAATACTGCTGTTGTAGCTGGGTTTTGGTTTGCAGTAGAGTGCATTACTGGTGCGCTTAATTTGGCTTTTGAGGCAAACCAGCTGCGGGCGAGGGTCTGTAACTCAAGGGCCTCCTTGGCGCTGAGTGGTTTAGCTTGGTGACGTTTTTCTAATAAGGGCCCAATGCGGCCGCGCTGCTTTGCGGGCAAATGGCTATCTAACCAGGTTGCCCATGCGGGGCCGTCGAGTTTTGCTATCACTTCCCTTGGCAGATAACTTAAGACGGTGCGCTTCAACAGCTGATTCACGTCAGAGGGATACTGGGTTGAATGAGGATCAAGTGCTGCAAATAAACCTTGGGCGGCTTTTTTAGGCGCTAAGTAGGCGGCACGTTTTTTGAGCCAAAGAATTGCGGCAATCAATAAAACCAACAGGATAGCGAGTGCTAACCAATAACCTATGGCCCATGGCCAAGCCCCAATCGGGTCGGGGAGAATAATATCTTGTAAATCCGCCAAAGCGGGATTTGGCGTGGCAGCCTTATCCAAGGCTGGATTTAGAGTTTGTGGGTTCACGCTTTGGACTCACTTATGCTTTAAGTTGCACTGTCTACTATTACTCACTTATTTGCCGTGCTGTTATTGCAGTAAGGCTAACTGTTGCGCAAGGGGTAAACCCGCGTCGATAAATTGGGTACGAACCTTCAGCTTTTGCATCATGGCGATAAAGTCATTTTGCTGCTGTTGTTGCTGCCCAAGCCATGCTTGATAACTGTCGCGAGTCAGCACTCGATCTTGGTCCCCTTCGCGAACGGGCAAACTAAACTGCTTGGGTAAATTGAGGTTGCCCTGTCTGAGTGGGTCGGTCACCAGATAGGCGCCAATATCACAATGGCGCTTAAGTTCTGTCAGCGGCGCGATACATTGCGGCGTAAAATGGCTGCCATCTGTGATGATCCAAATCAATGAGCCCGGTTTCGCGATACGTTGCAAGCGCTGGCATGCGCGCAGGATATGATCAGGATCCCGAGGATGACTGCCGAGCTGATTGAGTTGTTGCTCGTGCACTCGGCGCAATCCTGAAATGAGCTGCAATATCCCTTGGCGGCGACTGCGGGGTTTTAACTCTAGATGCTCAGATTCGCAGGCGATTAAGGCGCCGAGTCTGTCACCGTGGTTGATGGCATTCCAACCTAGGGTGGTCGCTAAATGTCCCGCTTGTACCGACTGCAATAATAAACTCGAGCCAAAATACAGGCTCTGGCTTAAATCGAGCAGTAACAGAATAGGGCGCTCGCGCTCCTCAATAAATAACTTAGTGTGGGTTTGCCCAGTGCGGGCGGTCACGCGCCAGTCTATGGTGCGGACATCGTCGCCCTGTTGATAGTGACGCACTTCGGCAAATTCCATCCCGCGGCCTTTGATTAAACTGCTGCGATGTCCCGCCATATTGGCTCGTGCCCGGCTGTGACGCTCAGGAATAGCCCGCGCAATCGTCTGGCAGGCGAGCAGTTCTTTCTCGGTTAAATGCAGCCCGTCGGCAAACAATGGCAAGCCATGTGGATTGCCGTCACTGTGTAGGGATGCGTGTAGCGCACTGTTATTCATTCAAAGCTACTCATACAAAGCGATTCAGTTTCCTAGGATTTATCAGACAGTGTATTCAGACCTGCCATGCGATTAAGGGACGGCCACCTGGGTCAAAATATGGTTGATCACTTGGTCGCGACTGACACCTTCGGCCTGCGCTTGATAACTCAGCAGCAGTCTGTGTCTTAACACATTGGGCGCAACGGCTTGAATATCCTCGGGAGAGACAAAATCGCGCTCGTGTAACCAGGCTCTGGCACGGGCGCAGCGCTCAAGCGAAATTGTCGCGCGAGGGCTCACACCGTACTCTAACCATTTTGCCAGCTCGTCACTGTAACGCGCGGGTTGGCGGGTCGCCATAATGATTTCGACTATGTATTTTTCTAGCGGTTCGGCGAGATAAATTTCCATCGCTTCGTCACGGGCGGCAAAAATATCGGCCTGGGCAATCGGCTCCGCAGTCGGCAACTCATGGGTGAGCGCTTCTTGACGGGATTGGCGCAGAATTTCGATTTCAGTGTCACCGCTTGGGTAATCTAAATTCAAGTGCATTAAAAAGCGGTCGAGCTGGGCTTCGGGCAGCGGATAAGTGCCTTCGTTTTCTAAGGGGTTTTGTGTTGCCATCACGAGGAAGAGCGGCGGCAACTTATAACTGTTTTTCCCAACGGTCACTTGACCTTCGGCCATGGCCTCTAATAACGCCGATTGCACTTTAGCGGGGGCACGGTTGATTTCATCGGCGAGGATCAGGTTATGGAAAATCGGGCCCGCCTCAAATTCAAAGGTGCCAGTTTGTGAGCGATAGATATCCGTGCCCGTAAGGTCAGCGGGCAGCAGGTCAGGGGTAAATTGGATCCGGTGAAAATCCCCTTCCACACCATCGCAGAGGGCTTTAACCGCACGGGTTTTAGCAAGACCTGGTGGGCCTTCTACTAATAAATGGCCATTGGCAATGAGGGCAATGAGCAGGTTTTCGGTCAAAACTGGCTGCCCTAAAACAACCTTATTTAGGTAAGTGCGTAATGCGTGGAAGCGACTCAAAGGCATGATGCTACTCGTTTTTTAGGTTGAAAATATCGATTGAAAATACGTGTGTGGGCTATAGACAACGAATATGGTAAAGAATTCCCTAAGGGTTTGGCTAGTGTTAAAAAAACAAACAGGTGTTTAAAACTTGCTGACAAGAAGTTAGAATCAGATCACACTTTAATGGTCAGACCTGTTATTGGGCTTTTTTAGTGCCAAACAGCAGGGCAAACATGGAAATCGATAGCGCCGCCTGAAATCTCTCAGCGATAGCGCACATAAAGAGGGTGACAAATGAGTGATAGACAACAGGTAACTAACGCAAAGGGTGAGCGTATCGCCATTGTGGCTGGCTTAAGAACGCCATTTGCGAAACAGGCGACCGCATTCCACGGTGTGTCGGCGCTCGATATGGGCAAAATGGTGGTTAACGAGCTGCTGGCCCGTAGCGAACTGGATCCTAAATTGATTGAGCAACTGGTGTATGGTCAGGTGGTACAAATGCCAGCGGCACCCAACATTGCCCGTGAAATCGTGTTAGGGACCGGCATGGATGTGTCAACCGATGCTTATAGCGTGACCCGCGCCTGTGCGACCAGTTTTCAATCTGCGGTGAATGTGGCCGAGTCAATCATGACGGGCAATATTGAGATTGGTATTGCCGGCGGCGCCGATTCTTCCTCGGTATTGCCTATTGGGGTATCTAAAAAACTTGCCCATGCCTTAGTCGATCTGAATAAAGCCCGCAGCTTTGGCCAAAAACTACAGATTTTCCGTCGTTTAGGCATCAAAGATTTATTGCCTGTGCCACCTGCCGTTGCTGAGTATTCTACGGGATTGTCCATGGGGCAAACCGCTGAACAAATGGCCAAAACGTATAATATCAGCCGTGCTGACCAAGATGCGCTGGCGCACCGCTCCCACACGCTGGCGAGTGAAACGTGGGCCTCAGGTCACCTACGTGACGAAGTGATGGTGGCCCATGTTCCCCCCTACAAACAGTTTATCGAGCGCGATAATAACATTCGTGAAAACTCCGATTTAAGCTCTTACGCTAAACTGCGTCCCGCTTTCGATAAAAAGCATGGCAGTGTCACCGCCGCGAACAGTACACCGCTGACCGATGGCGCCTCGGCGATCATTTTGATGAGTGAAGGCCGTGCTAAAGCCTTGGGGTATCAACCTATTGGTTACATTAAGAGCTACGCATTTACCGCGATTGATGTCTGGCAAGACATGTTGATGGGACCTTCCTACGCAACGCCATTGGCATTAAAACGCGCCGGCATGGAATTAGAAGATTTAACCCTCATCGAAATGCACGAAGCCTTTGCGGCACAAACCTTAGCGAACATGCAGATGTTTGCCTCAAAGAAATTTGCCGAAGAAAAATTAGGGCGCAATCGTGCCATTGGTGAAATCGATATGAGCAAATTTAACGTGCTCGGCGGCTCTTTAGCTTACGGCCATCCTTTTGCGGCCACAGGTACGCGTTTAATCACTCAGGTTTGTCGTGAGCTTAAACGTCGTGGTGGCGGAACGGGACTAGCAACGGCCTGTGCTGCGGGTGGTTTAGGGGCTGCAATGATTGTGGAAGTGGAGTAATGGCGATGGAAAAGACATTTAATTTAACCCGCCGTGAAGACGGTATCGCCATTCTAATGATGGACGTACCCGGCGAAACCATGAATACCCTCAAGGCAGAGTTTGGCCCTGAGATCAGTGAGATCCTGTCTGAGATTAAACGCGATAGCAGTATCCGTGGCCTAGTGCTGATTTCGGGTAAAAAAGACTCCTTCGTAGCTGGGGCGGATATTTCTATGCTCGACGCTTGCCAAACGGCGGGCGATGCGAAAGCCTTATCCCAGCAAGGGCATGTGGTGTTTAACGAGTTAGAAGCCTTGAATATCCCTGTGGTTGCCGCGATACATGGCGCCTGTTTAGGGGGCGGTCTTGAGCTTGCGCTTGCCTGCCATCAACGTGTGTGCAGTGATGACGGCAAGACCATGTTGGGCGTACCCGAAGTGCAACTCGGTTTGTTACCCGGTGGCGGCGGTACTCAGCGTTTGCCTCGTTTAGTGGGGATCACTACTGCGCTGGATATGATGTTGACGGGTAAACAAATTCGTCCTAAACAAGCGTTAAAGATGGGCTTAGTTAACGATGTGGTGCCACAGACAATTTTACTGCAAACCGCAGTGGAGATGGCGCTCGCGGGTAAGCGCACGGCGAAACCAGTTAAAAAATCTCTGGTTAATCAATTACTCGAAGGCACAGGGTTTGGTCGTAACATTATTTTCGATCAAGCTGCCAAGCAAGTCGTTAAGAAAACCCAAGGTAACTATCCTGCACCAGCAAAAATTATTGATTGCGTGCGCCAAGGTATGGCGAAGGGAATGCAGAAAGGGCTTGAGGTGGAAGCCAGCCATTTTGCTGAGCTGGTGGTGTCGAAAGAATCTGAGGCGCTGCGCAGTATTTTCTTTGCCACTACAGAGATGAAGAAAGAAACTGGCGCCGAAGGGGCGACACCACGTAAAGTCAAAAAAGCCGTGATCTTAGGTGGCGGTTTGATGGGCGGTGGTATTGCTTCGGTCACGACGACTAAGGCGAAAATTCCTGCGCGGGTAAAAGACATTAACGAAAAGGGCTTAAGCAATGCGCTTTCTTACGCCTATAAGTTATTGGATAAAGGCGTTAAACGTCGTCATATGACGCCGGCCGTTCGCGACAATTTAATGGCACTGATGACAACGACGACCGAATATAAAGGCGTTAAGGACGCTGATATTGTTGTTGAAGCCGTATTTGAGGATTTAGCGCTTAAACATCAGATGGTTAAAGATATTGAGCGTGAATGCGGCGAGCACACGATTTTTGCATCTAACACCTCATCTTTACCCATTGGCCAAATTGCACAGGCGGCCAGCCGTCCTGAAAATGTGATTGGCTTACATTATTTCTCACCAGTAGAAAAAATGCCGCTGGTGGAAGTGATTGCCCATGCGAAAACGTCTCCTGAGACGATTGCCACCACAGTGGCCTTTGCCCGCAAACAGGGTAAAACGCCAATCGTGGTACAAGACGGTGCCGGTTTTTATGTTAACCGTATCCTCGCGCTGTATATGAACGAAGCTGCACAATTACTGCTGGAAGGCCAGAGTATTGAGCACTTAGACAAAGCCTTAGTGAAGTTCGGTTTCCCCGTTGGCCCTATCACTTTGCTCGATGAAGTGGGTATCGATGTCGGTGCTAAAATCGCTCCAATCCTTGAAAAAGAACTGGGCGAGCGCTTTAAAGCCCCAGCAGCCTTCGATAAGTTACTGAGCGATGATAGAAAAGGCCGTAAAAATGGCAAAGGTTTCTATCAATATGCTGCTGGCAATAAAGCGTCGAGCAAGAAGAAAGCCGTGGATGAAAGTGTTTACGCAGTACTTGGCATCAAGCCAGGTATGGACAAAGACTTAAGTGCTGTGGCCGAGCGTTGTGTGGTGCAAATGCTCAATGAAGCAGTACGTTGTTTAGATGACGGCATTATTGCTTCCCCGCGTGATGGTGATATTGGCGCCATTTTCGGTATTGGTTTCCCACCATTCTTAGGTGGCCCATTCCACTATATTGATACCCTAGGTGCCGATAACTTGGTCAACATACTGGAACGTTATCAAGCTCAATACGGCGACCGATTTGAGCCATGCCCACGTCTTAAGGCGATGGCGGCAGAAAAGGCTCGTTTCTTCTAAGTGCACAAATAGAGGTTGATTAAAAAAGCGGCAATATGATGCCGCTTTTTTATTGCCTCAAGGCTAATTTTTGCCTAAAAAATGTTCACATTTGTTTGAGTGATCTTGTATTATGGCGTCCCTATTTACGGCAGTTGTGCCGTGATACCGTCAGTGTAGATGTTGCTTAGTGCTGATAAATAGCCTCGCTCAGAGTCTATTTATATTGAGAACGGCTATTTTTTGATTTGCACATAATGGCTTAGCCGATAAAGAGGTTGCTGTGGGATTCATGTTTTATGTGGTTGTCGCCTTGTCGGTGAGTTGCTCCTGGTGTTTTGGCGTTGCGGCTTTTAGAGTAGGACTTTCGGTAAGCTATTGGGCTGTAATGGGATTTATACTGGGACCCTTAGCGTTTCCACTGTTTTCCTCCCATAAACGTATTGCGCTAAGCAGAATGCGCCGAACTTCTGACGCTAGTCTAACCGCTTAATGTTGATATGATTTGTCGTAAATGTGGGCAATAAAAAAGGAGCATAAAGCTCCTTTTTTATTGCCCTAGGCTACGCGCTAGCAAATGGCTCTAGGCTCTGTGAACGGTATATTTCCGCTTGAAGGGGAAATTAATTCCACCAACCCTTTGCAGGGATCACTTCAAGGTGGTTTAAGCCTTCTGGTAATTTCACTTTTTTACGAACAGGCTTTGCGAAACCAAGTGCTTTTTTGAGTGAGTTAATCATATTTTATTACCTCAATTTAAAGATTAATTACGCGATTTCTGTATTGGAATTAGCAAATTTCACATATGGATGGCCAGCGACTTCTAATGGCTTGAATTTCACATATGGATGGCCAGCGACTTCAAGTGGTTTGAACTTAACATATGGATGGCCAGCGACTTCTAATGGTTTGAACTTCACATATGGATGGCCAGCGACTTCTAATGGCTTGAATTTCACATATGGATGGCCAGCGACTTCTAATGGCTTGAATTTCACATATGGATGGCCAGCGACTTCTAATGGCTTGAATTTCACATATGGATGGCCAGCGACTTCTAATGGCTTGAACTTCACATATGGATGGCCAGCAACTTCAAGTGGCTTGAATTTCACATATGGATGGCCAGCGACTTCAAGTGGCTTGAATTTCACATATGGATGGCCAGCGACTTCTAGTGATTTGAATTTTACATATGGATGACCAGCTACTTCTGGATTAACGTCTTTAGTCGCTTCGGATGATACAACAGTTTGAGAAAGGCTTTTCTCTACAGTTGTTTCAATGGCCGCGGCTGTTGTTACAAAGCCGATTGTAGACAGTAATGCTGCTGCAGTTAGAATTCCTTTCATCATTTTATCTCTCAGGGTAGTTGATAATGTTTTATTTTTTGACTCTGAACATCTTAATGCAGATGTTGTGCCAATGTTTCAAACTACCGATTGAGAGATAATTTTATGATCAAATAATCTTGTGGTGGGGCATGAATTTACTCCGATCATCTTGAAGCAATTGAGTAAATTCAATTTCATTAATCGCTTTGCTAAAGATATAACCTTGTATTTCTTCGCAGTTAAGGGCCCGAAGGATATTTAGCTGCGCGGCTTGTTCTACACCTTCGCCGACAACCGACAGACCCATATTGTGAGCGATGGTAATGATTGAATCGACCATCTTCAAATCTCGGTCAGATTTATCAATATCATCGACAAAGGCTTTATCGATTTTGAGCGTATGAATTGGGAACCGTTTTAAGTAAGAAAGTGAAGAATAACCCGTACCGAAGTCATCCAACGCGAGGCTCACTCCCATCTTAGCTAATTGCTGCATAACGGTTATAGCCATTTCTGGCTGCTTAATAACCGTCCCTTCGGTGATTTCGAGTTCTAGGTGAGAGGCCGGTAATTGCGTTAAGCGTAAAATAGATTCTATGCGTTGCTGTAAATCGGGTAGGGCAAACTGACGTGACGATAAATTGACGGCGACTCTTCCTTTGAAGAGCCCTTGTTCACGCCATTTCTGCGCCGCAAAACAGGCTTTTCTAAGTACAATTTCACCGATTTCAATAATAAGGCCATTTTCTTCCGCAAGGGGAATAAAATCATTCGGTGGGATCAGTCCACGGGTGGGATGATTTAAACGGACTAAGGCTTCCATCCCCGCGACGTGACCACTTTTAAGATCGACTTTGGGTTGATAATACACCTCAAATAAATCTTCTTTTAATCCTTCACGAATGAGGTTTTCAATTTCTAATTGTTTAATCGCATGTTGGTTAAGGGATTCTGAGTAGAATTGGTAACAATTACCGCCAGCAGATTTAGCATGATACATGGCAATATCGGCTTTTCTCAGAAGTGCCTGCTCACTCTGTTCATCTTCAGGATAGAAAACAATACCAATACTTACGCCCAAAACGAGCTGCTCATTACCGATTTCAAACATGGTTTTAAAGGCTTCAATTACTCGTCCTGCAATCGCGGCAGAAGCACTGATGTCAGATGTTTTATCGAGTACAATCGCAAACTCATCGCCACCTAGACGATAGATACTGGTGTTTTTAGGGAGAATTGACTTAATTCTGATGGAGACGAGTTTGAGTAACTGATCGCCAATTTGATGGCCTAAGGAGTCATTGATACGTTTAAAATTGTCGAGGTCGAGTACCATTAAGGCATGGGTAATTTCTTTATTAACCAAGTTTCCTAATGTGACTTGCAAGTTTGAGCGATTGGGCAGCCCCGTTAATAGGTCATTGTTGGTGAGTTTACGAAGTTCTTCTTCTTGCTGTTTACGTCTCGATATATCAGAAAATACCCCTACGTAATGCGATAATTCACCTAATTCATCGTAAATGGCGTCAATAGTCAGCTCCATATGGAAATGACTATTGTCACCACGGCTGGCTTCGACTTCGCTGGCCCAACGGCCTTGTTGTTTTAACATGGTACGAATTTGATTAGAAAAGGATTCCGGATACAAATCGAAGGTAAGCAGATTACCAATAAAATCGGTTCGATTACGCTGAGATATTCTACAGCACGCTTCGTTCACCTCTACAAATCGATATTCGCTGTCGAGAATAAACATACCTTCGGAAATATTTTCAATGGCTTTTTCGAACAGTTTTAATTGTTCTTCCTTTTGCTTGAACTGGCTAATATTTTTTATTGTGCCCGTCATCCGCAGCGCATTATCTTTATCATCTCTTTCTACAATTTTTGCTCGGTCTAAGATCCAGATCCAGCTATCATCTTTGCCCTTAACTCTATAGGCCGCTTCAAAATGATCAGTTTCACCGTAGAAGTGTTTGTTGAGTGCTTCCCTTACACGTTCTTGCTCCATGGGATGAATATTACTCTCTTCATCACTGTTGCCAGAACGGTGACCATCCCTCGGAAATTCCAATGCTCCCCAAATATTCGAACGGAAAATATTGCCAGTCTCAATATCCCAGTCCCACATTTCATCGCCACTCCCCCATAAAGAAAGTTTTAGGCGTTCTTCGCTTAATGCAATTTGGCGTTGAATTTCTCGTTTACGTAGGATTGCTTTGAAAACAAAGAGGGTGAAAAGCATTAAAATAATGAAATAAATTACTTTGGCTTGAGTTGAAGACCACCAGGGTGGAGTTATTATAATATTTACTTCTTTTTCAGGGGATTTATCTCCTGAAAGTTTATTCATAGCATAAACTTGAAAAACGTATTTTCCTGGTGATAAGTTCGTGTAAGTTGCAGAATTAGTCCCATTTGAATAAATCCAAGTGTCAGAAAGTCCTTGCATTCTATAGTAATAGCTTGTAGCAAATTCATCTGACATTGGAGATATGAAATCGAAAGAAAATGGATATTCAGAGTATTTTAGTTTTATTTCGTTTGTAACATCAATTGGTTGGCTTAAGTATTTGCCATTTTTTTCTTGTGAAATATTGAAAACTGAAAAGTTTGTTATCTCAGTTTTGCTGACTTTTTGGTTTTTTATGTATTCATTAACTTCTTCAGGAGAAACAATACTTATCCCATTTATTCCTGCCAATAGAACAAATTCGTTAACTCTTATAGCACTAGGAGAGTTATACTCATATTGACTTCCATTTGATGTATTTAATGTATATGAAGAGTGGTTTTTTTTGTTGTAAACAATGACTTCACCTAGTGATGATACCGTAATGAAGTCTATGTCACTAACAATTGAATATATTTCTTTATTGTTTGATAATACTTTTTCTATTGTGCCAGTTAATGTGTTGTAACGCATTAGGGCTGACGAAGTTCCAAATAATATGTTGTTGTTATCTTTTTCTATACTGTAAGTTAATTGTTCGCTGACAACAGTTTCGTTGCCATTCTCATATTTTCTTAAACCACCTTGACTTGCCACATAAAACAGGTTTTCAGATATTATTTCAATATCGAAAATCGGCTCCCCTCTTTGTGTGTCAAAGGTATTTATTACATTAGAATCTTTAATTATCAATATTTTTCCATCTGGAGTTCCAGCAGATAAGATTGAACCATCATCATTACTAGATAATGATGAGATAGTTTCTTGACTCAGCATAGTAGCTGATTCGTTTTCTAAAACGAATAATCCAGAGCTAGTTCCGTAAAAAAGTTTCCCTTCGTTCATTACCGCATATTTATATCCCTTTGTATGGGTATTGAAATCAACTGCTTTTTGAAAATTATTATTGAAAAGAGAGATATATTCTGAATCTGATGATACAAGGAAACCACTTTTGTTTTTAGTTATATGCCAAGTGCTGTCGTTAGCGAGCGTGGTATGTTTTACTAAGTTACTTTGACTTTTTATGATTGAAAATCCTTGGTCAACACTACCAACCGAAAAGTAACTTTTGTTCACATAAAAGTAAGTTGCTTTATCTTGAGCGTATTCGGATAATGATCCTATGATTTTTCTTGTAAGAATGTTAATGATACTGTTTTCGGAAATCCCATATATAAGCTCATTGTTTTTGGCTAATTGTGAAAATGCACGGTCATCTATTTTTTTTACAAGGTTTCCATCATATTCAAAAAGACCATTCTTTGAAGATAGTATGAGAGTGTTGGCATCTTTTTGTTCAATATCTATAACATTTTCTTTAATGAGAGTTAAGTTTCCGTTCTTTAACTCATACAGTTTTCCTGAATAGTCTTTAAATAAGTAAGTATAACCTATTTTTATGGACTTCTTTATTTCTCCTATTCCTTCTTGTGCTAATGTATTAAAGTTATTTTTCCCAGTTATTTCTATTATTGAGTTATCGGTGCCAATGATTAGGCTATTTATTGATATATTTATGCTCCAAATAGGTTTGTTCTCAAGTGGATGGCCGTATTTTATGAATGAGTCTTTACTTTTATCATATATCGCTAAACCATTATCAGTACCTACGTAAAGATCACCATTCTTATCTAATTGTAAACTTCTAATAAATGAGCTAGGCAAGCCCGAATCTGTTCCATCTGCATAAAAATGTTTGAAATTTCTTCCATCAAACCGGTTAAGCCCGTTAAGCGTACCTATCCAGAGATAGCCATCGTTATCTTGAACTATTGAAGTTACAGTACCTTGTGAAAGACCTTGTGCGACACCAAATGACTGTGACTGTAAAATCACTATGGGAGAGGTTTCACTCGAAAATGCTGAAGCAGAGAAAGATGAAATCAAAGTGCTTAAAAATAAGCAACTAAGTAGGATTATTTGTAAGAGTGCTTTTGGCATAGTGTAGTTCTTAGTATTGTCCGAGGATGCCATGAAACAATTGTGTTACATCACTTTTCCAGAAATAGAAGCTTTTGTCAAAAGCCAGAATGTAAAAAATCCTTTTAATAGCATATAGATGGACTAATTTTGTACTTTGTCTTGACGCATTGGCATTGTTCTACCAACTTTTTCATCAGTTTTTTGCTTACTGACAATAGATACAACTATAGATTTACGTGCATTTAGCGATTTTGTTTGTTGGTTACCCATATGACATGAATACCATTACGTAAGTGCTAACTTGTCAAAAATTGAACTTTTCAGTGTTTTGTTTAAAGAGTTTAAGATCGGTAATCATATTGCCTGATTCAAGCTCTGACTGCGCCGCATGGGCAGAGCCTGTGCTAAAAAGCACCAGTCTGTCGCTATGCTTAGTGCGCATTTTTCGCATCATAAACTTAATAAGGTCTGGGCGAGTGAGTTTGTTGATTTCCTCGACCACTAATTCACGCTGATTAAACTGGTAATCACGGTTGCCCACGCTCACCCAATAACGCTGGCCTCGGGTTTTGAGGTTAGCATCATGTTCCATCACTTGATTGATGAGTCCCTGTTTAGTGCTTTCCCATTCTTCATTGGTAATTTGCATCACGGCATAATTAAAGTCCGCGATAAACTCATCGATTGCCTCTAACAAATGTAGTGGTCCCGTTGTCGGGGATTGAATATAGAAAATGAGTCCCGGATGGCGATTGAGTGGCAAATAACCTGTGCCTACCATATAGCCCAATTGTTTTTCGGTGCGTAGTTCATGGAAGAAGGTCGAAGACATAGTGTGATTGAGTAAGCTAAACAGCGCCATTTTTTCTGGCGTCGCTGAAGCAGATTGATAATAAACAATAATCGCACTGTCTTGATGGTCTATTGCCAATTCCCGAAGCAGGGTGCCTTGTCCGGTTAAGTTGATTAATTCACGGGTCGACTCCGCGCTTGGGCTAGAGACTAAGGACAAGATATGTTCCAGTCGTTTTCCTAAGGCTTGCGCCTCTGACACAAGCCAGTCGCCATAAATCAGCCCTTCGAGGTAAATCTTCTCGTAAAAGGCGCGTACATGGTTATGCAGATCATTTAAGGTGATATTTTCAAGCATCTGCGCCATACGCGCTGGCTCGTAGCTGCGTTTTTGCAGCGTGGCGGTCAGGCTAGTGAATAGCTGCGAAATCGGCTTGGCTTGCGCGAGGTTTTGCCAGCTACGTAGCAGCTGAGATTTAATTAACGCAAACCGTTCTTCGGTGAAATTACGTTCTCTCGCCTTTTGGATCAGCAGGGCTAACAGCGTTTCTTGATTCCCCGTAAAACCAGACAAATGCAGGGTGATCCCACCCTGATGGGGGTAAATGTTATAGCTAAGCCCTGCGACTTCCGCTTGGTAAGTGGGCTCAGTCAAGTAATCGAGCAGCATCTCAACGTATAAGCGGGTGAGGGCAGCATGTTTTGGGGTTTTACTCGCTTGCTCCGAATCGAGGGATAGATACATATGGCCTTTCGGGACATTAAACTCATCGTCTTTTTTATGCCAAATTCGGTATCCCGTTGATTCCGCGACAATCACGGGTACGGCGACTTCACTTTTATCGGGGCGGGCAATGGAATCGGCTACGATAAAGGGATTGGCAGCGGGCAATTGCAGCTCAGGGCGAATGTGTGTGACTTGCCAACGGGCAAGGGATTCGGGTTTTATCGGTAAGACTTGGTATGGCGTATGATACCAATTGGCTTTGCGGTCGGTCTTAACGGACTGTGCTATGAGTTGCAAGCGCATATTTTGCGGCGTCATTAAGCGCAATAGATCAAGAGTTTCATCAATATCTAAGCCATCCATGCGATAGTCGCCAAAGACTAAGTCTTCCACTTCGTAGTGGTGCATGTTGATGCTTAAGTGGCTGGCTAAATCGAGGGACTTCACCTGCTCCTGATAGCGGAATGCCATTTTGAGCAAATTCGCTCGTTCTAGATAGCGCCAATCCTCAAGGCCTTGGTTTTTTATCAGCTCAATGTACTCAAAGCAGCTACAGACAATATCGTCAATATTGGCCACGCCTTTATCGGTCAGTTGTAGACCTATGCAGTAGTCCTTAAAGTTATAGCCATTGACTCCGCCGCCTGCGGAGAGGTTATTCACTAAACCTTGTTCTTTAAGATACGACAGCAGGCTGCCCTTACTCTCATTGCCGAGGATATGGCTAATGTAGGTCAGCGGCTTGCGTTTGTAGTAGTGGTCGATACCTGGGAAGTTAAAACTGATACTTAAACGCTTTTGTTCCTTTAAGGGGATAATATTGATTTGCTTAAGCAGTTCGTTTTCAGAAAACAGCGGCACATCAGGATACTGTTTGACGAGATTTAAGTTGCGGACCGCACTGAAATATTGGGCCGCAAGCGATTGAAGCTCATCTAACGGCATAGGGGCGACTAAACAGAGCGTCATTAAATTGGCACTGTAATGGCTTTGATAAAACGCCAATAGCTCGCTTCTGACCTGAGCCTGTTCTCCGCCTAGCGTGACTAAATTGCCCACGGAAAACTTTGAAAACGGATGTTGTTGATTAACGGTTTCTTTTAGCACTTGATAGGTGCGGCGGATGTCGTCCTTCAGCTTTAAACTAAATTCAGATTCAATCGCTTGGCGCTCCCTATCGACCAGGTCGAGGTCAAATTTGGGGGCGATAAAGAATTGGCTAAATCTGTCTAGGGAGTCGGCAAACACGTCGGCGTTGATGGTAAAAAAGAAATTGGTGTGCTCTGTGCCAGTCCAAGCATTGTTACTGCCGCCATGCTGATTGATAAAGGCATGATACTCGCCGGAATCGGGGAATTTTTCCGTGCCTAAAAAGAGCATATGCTCTAAAAAGTGCGCCATACCGGGTCTATCAACAGGATCATCAAAATGTCCTACGGCCACCGCCATGGAAGCGGCGGCTTGGCTGGCGTCAAAATCTTCGACCAATAATACCCGCAGGGCATTATCTAACACGAGATAACGGTACTGACGATGATCGTTTGGACTTTTGTAAATAGACTGAGAGGCTTGCAAAGAGACACTCCGGTAACGATGGCTTGTTATATATTGATAGTCTTAATGGTTTTTGGCAAATATCTCTTGTGTTTATCGACTAAAGATTAACCCTTACAAGGTTTGTTGAAATCCATTTTAGGGCTACAATTGGGATAAAACAAAAACAAGTGTGGGTAGCGAGAGAAGTATGCAGCTATTTTTGATGCGACATGGTGACGCTGGATTTAATGCTCAGTCGGATAGGGACAGAACGCTTACCGATTTAGGAAGACACCATACCGTCTTAATGAGTAACTGGTTAGCCCGAAGTGTCAGCGATTTTGATCTTGTTTTGGTCAGCCCTTATTTACGTGCGCAGCAAACGTGGCAAGAATTGAGTCAACATTTTCCCGAGCCTCGCAAATGGTTGGTCGTGGATGATTTAGTGCCTTCAGGTGATCCCGCCAATGTGGCCGCCTTAATTGTTGCCTATGCCGAGCTGTACAAGGCCGATAAAGTGCTGGTGATTTCCCATATGCCGCTCTTAGGCTATTTGGTCAGCGAGTTAGTTGCAGGTGTTGAGCCGCCCCTATTTGCCACCTCGGGGATCACTCTGATAGATAAACATGCCGAGCAGGCCTGCATTGTTTGGCAGCATGCGCCCCACAGCATTAGTTAATTTCTTTGATAAAACAAAGGGCTCACATTAGTGGGCCCTTTGTTTTTAGAGGATAAATATGTCCATTAACGTCGATGTGGTTGGTCGCCAATATCGATAAGCACCAGCAGCGCCGCATCGCCACCCCATTCTTTTGGGGCCTGATGAAAGGCTTTTACCTTAGGATGTTGCACCAACCACATAGGCACCTGCTGTTTAAGTATGCCAGTGCCGTAACCGTGCATCACACAACAACATTGGCTTTGCTGTTTTACGCAGGCTTGAATGAGCGCCGCGAGCTCGAGTTTAGCCTCAGATTGGCGGTAACCGTGTAAGTCTAGCAATAAATCCGGTTGGTAATCGCCGCGTCTTAAGCGTTTAAGCTCGAGACTATCGACACCCTCGTCGAGCCAACGCATTGGCCCCTGAACGGGCAGCAGAGGTTGATAAGTATCTGAGAAATAACTGTCAGCATGCAGTTGCTGCTCTTTCAGTTCAATTTCCTGTTTGGTTTTTAGGGGCGTGCGAAAATGCCGCTTATCTTGGGCGATAGGTTTTATCCCCTCGATCAGCGCCGAAAACATCGCCATGCCTTCTTTATCATCGTTTTTATTCATGGCGGGTATTCTATTGAATCCTATGGTTTCTGAATAGAGTTCAGTTACAATGTTTGCGAACAAACAAGCGGGAGAGCGTTTTGGATAAGATCTTTGTAGATGAAGCTGTGACAGAGTTACGCACCATAGGTGACATGTTGCGTTGGGCGGTGAGCCGCTTTAATGATGCCAATGTGTACTATGGCCACGGCACGGATAACGCGTGGGACGAGGCTATCGCCTTAGTGTTTCATGCGCTGCACTTGCCCGAAGAAATCGGCCAACAGGTGATTTTAAGTAACTTAACCAGCAGCGAAAAACACAAAATCGTTGAGCTGATCATTCGCCGCGTACGTGAACGTTTGCCAGTGCCTTATTTAACCAATAAAGCGCGCTTTGCAGGGCTTGAGTTCTATGTGGATGAGCGCGTATTGGTGCCACGTTCACCTATCGCCGAGATGATTGCCAATCGCTTTGGCCCTTGGTTATACGGCAAACCCGTTAATCGTATTTTAGATTTATGTACTGGCAGTGGATGTATCGCAATTGCCTGTGCCTACGAATTTGATGAGGCCGAGGTCGATGCGCTGGATATCAGCGAAGATGCCCTCGATGTGGCGCAAATCAACGTTGAAACCTTAGGGGTGATGGACAGAGTCTTCCCGATGCAATCGGATCTGTTTTCAGCCATTCCTGAAGGTCCACAATATGATTTGATTGTTTCTAATCCGCCCTATGTGGATGAAGAAGATATCGGCGATATGCCAGATGAATACCACCATGAGCCAGCTATTGGTTTAGCCTCGGGTCGTGATGGCCTCGATTTAACCAAACGCATTTTAGCGAATGCGGCCCAATACCTGACACCAACGGGCATTTTAGTGGTTGAGGTGGGTAACTCTATGGTGCATTTGATGGAGCAATTCCCTGAAGTGCCTTTCACTTGGGTGAGTTTTGAACACGGCGGAGACGGTGTGTTTGTGTTGACTCGCGATCAACTGGTCGAACATCAATCGCTTTTTGCTATTTATCGCGACGCGCAATAATAAATTAGGTTGAGTCTTTTCCCGCTGCCAGTTAGGCTTGCAGCGGGAAAAAGAATTGTCCAGCCATTGCTGGGCGCGGAGCGATAAGCAAATCATTTAAGGTGTAAGAAGCGGATGTCTGGAAACAGTATTGGTCAAAATTTTGTGGTGACTACCTTTGGTGAAAGTCACGGTGTGGCGCTCGGGTGTATTATTGATGGTTGCCCACCAGGGCTCGAACTCACCGAAGCCGATATGCAGCATGATTTAGACCGTCGTCGTCCTGGCACATCCCGTTATACCACAGCGCGCCGTGAGCCTGATGAAGTACGGATCTTATCCGGTGTGTTTGAAGGCAAAACCACGGGCACTTCCATTGGGCTTCTGATCGAAAATACCGATCAGCGCAGCCAAGATTACTCGAATATCAAAGATTTATTCCGCCCAGGACACGCCGATTACACCTATCAGCAAAAGTATGGCCTGCGTGATTACCGTGGTGGCGGCCGCTCATCTGCCCGCGAAACTGCTATGCGCGTTGCTGCGGGTGCTGTGGCGAAAAAGTATTTAAAACAAGTGCACGGCATTAGTATCCAAGGCTATATGTCGCAACTTGGACCGATTAGTGCCGAAACCCTCGATTTTAGTCAAATCGAGCAGAACGCCTTTTTCTTCCCCGATGCGAGTAAGCTCGAGGCGCTGGATGAGTATATGCGCGAGCTGAAAAAATCCGGTGATTCCATTGGCGCCAAAATCTCTGTAGTAGCGACTGGTGTTCCCGTGGGACTGGGCGAACCCGTGTTTGACAGGCTCGATGCCGACATCGCCCATGCCTTAATGGGCATCAACGCGGTAAAAGGCGTTGAAATCGGTGATGGTTTTGGCGTTGTGACGCAAAAGGGCTCGGAAGGTCGCGATTTAATGTCGCCACTGGGTTTTGAATCAAATCATGCCGGTGGCATACTTGGCGGCATTTCATCGGGTCAACCCATTGTTGCCCATATTGCATTAAAACCCACCTCGAGTATCAGTGTGCCGGGCCAAAGCATGACGGCCCAAGGGGAAATGGCGGAAGTGGTGACTAAAGGTCGTCACGACCCCTGTGTCGGGATCCGCGCGGTACCGATCGCCGAAGCTATGCTGGCGATTGTGTTGATGGATCATCTGTTAAGACACAGAGCTCAAAATCAGGATGTTCGCAGTCATACTCCGATCCTCGGCATGAGATAGGTGCGATGAATGAGACAGTCTGCATGGAATAAAAATGCATAGCGGCTGTGTAATAAATGGAATGCGTTAATGCCAACAATCTCTAGCACAAGCCAGCAGTTACGCTGGCTATGTGCCTGTTATTTTTTCTTCTTTTCAATTCTCGGCACTATGATCCCTTACCTTGGGGTCTTCTTCGAAAACCGTGGATTTAACCCTCAAGAAATCGGTTTTTTGCTCGCGATTTTAATGGCGACCCGTATCGTGGCACCCAATGTGTGGGCCAAGGTGGCCGATCGCACTGGCATGCGCTCCGAATTGGTGAAGATGGGTGCGGGCGCCGCAATGCTGGCGTATTTGAGTTTCTTCTACCACGGTGGCTTTGTGTATATGGCGCTCAGCCTTGCGCTGTATACCTTCTTCTGGAATGCGATTTTGGCGCAGCTTGAGGTGATCACCCTTGAGACTTTAGGTGAAAATGCCAGCCGCTATGGGCAAATCCGCAGTTTTGGCAGCATTGGCTATATCTGCTTAGTGGTCGGCGCTGGTTTTGCCATCGGCCAATGGGGCACCGAGGTGTTACCTTATATTGGTTTAGCTTTGTTTACTGGGATGCTGGTCAGCGCCTTGCCCTTGCCTGCGAATCGTGCAGTGCGGCCTCAAGGGCAGGAGCGGCAGCCCCTCAAATGGACTAAACCCATTCTGTGGTTCATGGTGTCGGCGATGTTATTACAGATGAGCGCTGGGCCTTTTTACGGTTTCTTTGTGCTCTATCTTAAGCAGGCGGGATACACCGAAGCAGCCGCGGGGATTTTTGTCGCCTTCGGTGCAATGGCCGAAATCGTGATGTTTATGTTTGCGCCTCGCTTGCTTGGACGTTATGGCGTTAATACCTTGCTTGTCGTCAGTATCGCCATGACCGCCGTGCGCTGGTTGCTGGTCGCCTTTGGCGTTGAGAGCATGTTATTACTGGGCTTAAGCCAAGTACTGCATGCGTTCACCTTCGGTTTGACTCATGCGGCCTCGATTCAATTTGTGCACCGCCATTTTGATGCCAGTCATCGCAGTCAAGGGCAAGCCCTGTATGCCAGCTTAAGCTTTGGGGTTGGCGGCGCACTCGGAACTTGGATTTGCGGTTATATCTGGGGCGATGGCAGCGGCGCTGTGTGGTCTTGGGTATTCGCGGCGGCCTGTGCCTTTGCTGCTATGCTCGCGGTATTTTTGATCCCTAAGGATAGGGCGCAAGCGGTTGCGGCATAAGCTGATATTGATTGTGAAAAACAACTCATTGTAAAAACTAAAATAATGAACAAGAGAGGTTAAGGTGATCCGGTTTCGTTTAGGCTTAGTCATCAATCCACTGGCGGGTTTAGGTGGCAGTGTGGGGCTCAAAGGCAGCGATGGCGTGGCTGAGCAGGCACTCGCCTTAGGTGCCGAGCCCAAGGCGATAAAACGCATGATGCAAGCCTTAGAGGTGATTGTTCCTTTTGCTAATGATATCGAAATCATTACCGCCTCCGGTGTGATGGGGGAAGACGCCGCCAACGCCTTAGGTTTTAACTCCCGTGTGGTGTATCAAACTCCGGAGAAAACCCAGGCCGTCGACACCCAAGCAGTTGTTCGTACCTTACTGAACGAACCGTTGGATTTATTACTGTTTGCGGGGGGCGATGGCACCGCGCGTGATGTGTATAGCGTGTTTGAACAAGCGGTTATCGACGATAAATTACCCGTGCTTGGTGTTCCGGCTGGGGTAAAAATCCATTCGGGCGTTTACGGCATTACACCCCATGCTGCGGGTATGGTCGTGAAAATGCTGCTCGAGGGTGAGTTAGTCAGCCTGATGAGCGCCGATGTGATGGATATCGATGAAGTGGCCTTTCGCCAAGGCACAGTGCGCGCCAAACGTTTTGGTGAGCTGTTAGTGCCTGCTGAGCCGCGTTATGTGCAAGCGGTGAAAATGGGTGGAAAAGAAGTCGATGAGCTAGTGCTCGCCGACATTGCCGCCGATGTTATCCAGCAGATGGAAGATGAGCTGTACATTATGGGCTCGGGCAGTACAGTCGCCTTTGTGATGGAAGAGCTTGGGCTCGATAACACCCTACTGGGGGTTGATCTAATCCAAGATAAAATCTTAGTAGCGAGTGATTTAACCGCTAAGCAGTTGCTCGACTTTACCCAAGATAAGCCAGCAAAACTGGTTATTACCTTGATTGGCGGGCAGGGGCATATTCTCGGCCGTGGCAACCAGCAGTTGTCGCCAGAGCTTATCCGCCGCCTCGGTAAGGACAATATTATTATCCTCGCCACAAAAACTAAGCTAAAAGCACTTGAAGGACGACCCTTAATTGTGGATAGTGGCGACCCTCAATTAGATCGTGAGCTTTGTGGCTATTACAAAGTGACGACGGGTTACCATGATTATGTAATGTATCAGGTGGCCAACCCCGACTATTCAGATTTATAGCACCGAGGGGCCAGCGGCCATTTGGGCGAAATACGTTATTGGAGAGTTTGACCCGATGTTAGAGCAGTATGAAGAAGCACTAGAACAGTGGATTGAGTCGGTAGTGAGCCATGGTGATGACGATGCCTTATTTGCCTGCGGTTATCTGCAAGGCCATGTGGCGGTGGTGTTATCGCAACTCGAAGACGAAGGCGAGAGCACGCTAGAAGCCTTGCTTGAAAAAATGACCGACTGTTTAGCCCTAGCGCGCCAAGAATTAAATGATGCCGATTTTGCCTTAGTAGAAGCGGCGTGGGCACAATTACATGGCAAGATTGTTAGTCATTTAGCGGCATAATTGATGAGTTCATCCACGACTACTTCGGTTGATGCCATGGCAAAACCTGAAGTGCAGCAAGCGGTTTATATCGGTCTAGTCAATCCGAAAACCCCGACCAATGTGGGCGGCATTATGCGCGCTTCGGGCTGTTATGGTGTCGATGCCGTGTTCTACACTGGCAAACGCTATGAGTATGCTGCCCGTGGGCCGCAGCAGTATAACGCCGATACGCAGAGCGCCGCCGAGCGCATTCCGTTAACTGGAGTGGCCTCCTTACTCGATGCGCTCCCCTCTGACACTAAGCTGGTGTGCGTGGATTTAGTTCTAGGGGCGACACCCTTGCCTGAGTTTGTGCATCCCGAGAAAGCCTTTTATGTGTTTGGCCCAGAGGATGGCACCATTGGCCAAGAGATTATCGATAGAGCCGATGCCGTAGTGTATGTACCTACGGTAGGCTGTATGAATCTGGCGGCCTCGGTCAATGTGCTACTTTACGATAGATTGGCGAAAGCCCATCGCGAGCAGGTATCTGCTCAGACCGAGTTCGATGGCGATGCCTTGATCCGCCAAAGTCGCGACAACAATAATCGCACCCGAGTAAAAACCACTAAGCAGGGTTCTTCGCTCTAGGGTTAACGCTCAATGCTCAGTCGAAATACAAAAAAGGATTAAGCACTGCTTAATCCTTTTTTGTTTTGGGCTGCCAATTTTTGGGGCGTTAAGATGCAAGCGCTGATTAGCGCTTAATGATAAACCTTGTTTTAATTACACAGGCTTTACTCAAACCACGATGCTTATCTTGACTAAAGCACTTTTTACCAAACCGCTTTTTATTAAAGCGCTTTCCCCTTTAGTAATTTGCGTAGCCACATCCGATTGGGGTTGAGTTTATTTAAGGTTGACCAATCCAGTGGCAGCGGCTCTCCGGTTAACTGTGCCGCCAAGCATTCGGCCGCCAAGGGGCCTGAACTTAATCCCCGCGACCCTAAACCACCCAAAATATAAAGGCCATCGAGGATAGGCGCGGGGGTTGTTTGCCAATAATGCTTGCTTTGTTCGGCCTGCTGTTGATTGAGTTGATGCAGTTCATAGCGCGCCAATATTTCAGCCACATCGGGCGCACAGCCCATCATGGGGAAATGATCCCGCGTCACCATCCGCACGCCGACACGAGCGCTATTGCCACTGATATCGATATCGTCAACCCAGGCTTGGTTGGGGTAGCTTTCTTGCATTTTCCCGAGGTTTTCCCGTTGCTCCTGCGGGCAAAAATCGAAGTGCTCTGCCGCTTTGACATAACTGGCGCCGAGGCAATGCAAGCCTTGATGACTCGGCGTGAGATAACCGTTCGCACATAACACTGTCGCCAATTGGCTCAATTTAAATTGGGCGGGGACGTGGCTCACTTGGCCGCGAAACGGACTTATCTGTAATCGCTCACTGGCCGAAAATTGGGTGAGCTGCGCGCCATTGGCGAGCACGAGTTGGCGGAATGGTCCAAAACGCTGGCCTTGACTGTGAAGATACCAAGCCTGTGCATCACATTCAATTTCGGTGATCTCGGTATTGAAATGGCACTGCACATTGGCAAGTTGCGAGGCCTTGTCCACCGCCGCCTTGGCGTATTCAAATGGGCATACCCAGCCTCCGAGTGGATAAAAAAATCCAGCCTTATCAATACCTATTTGGGCTATTTCGTTGGCTTCATTCGCATCAACGGCGTAGGCGATTTCCGCCGGCCAGTCCTGACTTTGGATGATTTTATCCAGCCGTTGTTGGCTGCGCTCATCATGACCCGTTTGCAGTACCCCACAAAAATCATGGGAAATCACCGTAACATGAGGGGCGGCGTTTGTATCCATCATCGACGCTTGGCTCAGCGCCTCAATACGGCGGCGGCTGAACAAAAAGGCCTGTTGGAAAAAACGGCTAAGCTCATCATTTTCAGGCGTGAGTAGGGGGTAAATTGCTCCTTGACGATTGCCTGATGCGCCTTGACCTAACTCATTATCCTTACAAAACAATGTGCTACTCTGGCCTCGTTCGGCGAGGGATAGCATTAGGTTCGCTGAGGCCAGTCCGCCACCGACGATGGCAACAGGGTGATCTATAGCCGCGAGCGTGGCAGGTTTTGGGGTAAATGCCTGAGCGGTATCGGCTTGTTGGCGCAGCAGTTTGCGCTCATGGAGCAAAATCTCATCGGTGATAATCTGGCTTGGCAGTGCGTCACTTGCATCACCATTCAAGGCATCTTGGCTGACATTAAGGGTGCTAAAGCCACTGCTGTGGGCAAGCTGCTGCACGGTTTCTGCCAAATTGACCCCAATCAGCTGGGCATCATCGGCACTTAAACGCGCCATTTGCCACGCTAGTTTGCCGCTTAACTGCGATGCCAAATGCGGTAAAACCAGCCATTGCTGAATAGGATGAGCAGGGCTGTGGGGCAAATTGGTGAGTGAGGTGTGCAGGTCGCCAAAATGTAAATCGACCGTGATGCGGCCGTCATCAAAGATTAATCTCTGGCACCCTATAATGCGCGCAGGTTTTGCCTTAAGGATGGCATTGGCAATCGGTTGTAAATGAGGCGTGGAAATTAAGCTTTGCGATTGATCCCAAAGTAATTTAAGTTCGTAATCGTTAATGGGATTGGGCTCAAACACTTTCACTAACAGCCGTGTGTTGCTTTGAGTCTGCGTTTGCCAGTGATGCAGTAAAGAGAGCAGCTCGAGTCCATCGCCCAATCCCCATTGCCCCATGACGTACAGTTCCTGACCGAGTTGGGCTGATGGCGTCGTTAAGCGAGAGCGTCGAAGGCGAGTAAAATTGTCCAGAGACTGTGCAGTAGTCAACGCGCATGGGGGATAAAGGTTGATCAATTGCGGGTAATCACGCTTAAATTGGCAAGATTTGTGGGGCTTAGCAGTCAAAGAAATATACTCTCGGTCTCATATTGGGCATTATTTTACCCGCCTTTATGGAAAGCTGACCACTTAATTGAAGCAAAACAGATACTATTGGCTCAGCAAAAAGTAGGTACTGACATGTACACAATGGATAGCAATAAAATGAAAAGAGTCGTGATCACCGGAATGGGTGTTGTTTCAAGTATCGGTAATAACAAGCAAGAAGTGACTGAGTCACTTAAAGCGGGCCGTAGTGGTATTACACATTCCGCTCAGTTTGAAGAAATGCAACTACGCAGTCATGTATGGGGCAATATCAAATTAGATCCTTCTGAGCTGATTGACCGTAAAGCGCTGCGTTTTATGGGCGATGCTGCGGCATATGCTTACATTGCAATGCAAGAAGCCATTAAGGATGCTCAGTTAACTGAAGAGCAGTATTCAAATCCTCGCGTAGGTTTGATTGTGGGCACAGGCGGCGCTTCGTCTTCTAACCAAGTCCAAGCGGCGGATATTTTGCGCGAAAAAGGCGTAAAACGCGTCGGTCCTTATATTGTGCCACGCATTATGTCGAGCACTGCCAGCGCGTGTTTGGCGACACCCTTCAAAATCAAAGGCATGAACTATTCAATCAGTTCAGCCTGTGCGACCAGTGCTCACTGTATCGGTCACGCCGTTGAACTTATCCAAATGGGTAAGCAAGATATGGTGTTTGCGGGCGGTTCGGAAGAAGTGGATTGGACCCTGACCATGGGCTTCGATGCAATGGGCGCACTGTCGACTAAATATAACGACACTCCAGAAAAAGCCTCTCGTACCTATGATGCAGACCGTGATGGTTTCGTGATCTCCGGCGGCGGCGGCATCTTAATCGTTGAAGAGTTAGAGCATGCTCTGGCTCGTGGCGCGAAGATTTACGCTGAAGTGATTGGTTATGGCGCATCATCAGACGGTTACGACATGGTTGCTCCGTCTGGCGAAGGTGCGGTGCGTTGTATGCAAATGGCTCTGGCCGATGTGGACACGCCAATTGATTTCATCAACACCCACGGTACTTCTACCCCAGTCGGTGACGTACGTGAGTTAGAAGCACTGCGTGAAGTCTTTAAAGACAAGTGCCCACCAGTTGCATCGACTAAGTCTATGACTGGTCATGCATTAGGCGCGGCGGGTGTACACGAAGCCATCTACAGCTTGATCATGATGGAAAACAGCTTTATTGCGCCTAGCATCAACATCGATAACTTAGATGAAGCTGCGAAGGACATGCCAATCGTGCGTGAATACCGCGATGCAGAGTTAAACACTGTCATGAGCAACAGCTTTGGTTTTGGTGGCACTAACGCAACATTAGTGATGCGTAAATATAAGTAAGCCATTATTTTCGTTAAAAAAGGAAGCCTAGGCTTCCTTTTTTATTGGCTGAAATTGAGTAATACCAATCACAGTAAATATCTAATCAGTTCAGAGCCTCTTCGGCATATCAATCCAAGGCGCATTGATGTAGAAATGGTTATTCCCTTTTAAGTCAATGTAACGAGGGAATGGGATGCCTGTGTGGCTCCCGAAGGGCGGCTGATGTTCACTGTATAGCAACGCGCTTTATACTGCGTTTAAGGCTTTCGACAGAGCACCACTATGCCTTCAAGCCTTCGCCTTGTCTAAAGCGTGTTGAACTCCCGCTGAATGAACAGATATTTAATACGATTGGTATAATGCGACTCAAGGATTGGGTTTATGATCAGAGTCTTGCTAGAATCCTTGGCTACTCACTCTCTAGCCCATTTTTATCAGAAAGGTCCCCATGAAGATTGTTGTCGATGAAAATATGCCCTATGTCGAACCCTTATTTGGGGCGTTAGGCGAGATAATCCCAGTCAATGGTCGCACGCTGACGCCTGAGCAGGTGCAAGATGCCGATGTACTGCTGGTGCGCTCTGTCACCCGAGTCAATGCTGCATTGTTAGATGCCAATTCGAAACTTAAGTTTGTCGGCAGTGCCACCATTGGGACGGACCATGTGGATCTGGCTTACCTTGCCGGGCGTGGCATCCCCTTTTCGAATGCGCCCGGCTGTAATGCGACCGCTGTCGGGGAGTTTGCCTTTATTGCGATGTTAGAACTGGCGGCGCGGTTTAATTCGCCGCTCAAGGGCAAGGTCGTGGGAATTGTCGGTGCAGGCAATACTGGTAGCGCGACGGCCAAATGCCTCGAAGCCTACGGCATTAAGGTATTACTCAATGACCCCATCAAAGCGGCCGAAGGCGATCCCCGTCATTTTGTGAGCCTTGAGACCCTATTACATGAAGCGGATATCATCAGCTTACATGTGCCCATCACTCGCACTGGCGAGCATAAAACGCTGCATTTATTCGATGAAGCGCGCATGATGAGTCTTAAACCCAATACCTGGCTGCTGAACTGTTGTCGTGGTGATGTGATTGATAACCAAGCCTTAATTAAGGTCAAAGAGCAAAGGGATGACCTTAAATTGGTGCTCGATGTATGGGAAGGGGAGCCAAATCCCATGCCGGAGCTGGTGCCTTTTGCGGAGTTTGCGACCCCGCATATCGCCGGTTACAGCTTAGAAGGTAAGGCACGTGGCACTTTTATGCTGTACCAAAAGTTGTGTGAGTTGCTAGCCATTCCGGCCACTAAACGCTTATCCGAGCTATTGCCTCCATTTCATTTTAAGGCGGTTGAACTCGAACAAGCCCCCGATGAAAAAGCCTTATTACAGCTGGCGAGATTCGTCTACGACCTGCGTGATGACGATGCCGTATTCCGAAATGGCTTTGCAAGGTCGAATGGTTTCGACACTATGAGAAAAAATCACAAACATAGGCGCGAATTTAGTGCATTGGCGCTGGCTTATCACGGCCAATCTGAGGTAGATTGGTTGTCCAATTTAGGTTTTTCAGGAGTCGGTCGGTAATTATGTCGCAGGAATTTAATGTTGTCGTTTTAGGTGCATCGGGTGCAGTGGGTCAAACAATGATTGAGATCCTCGAAGAGCGTAACTTCCCGGTTGCGAACTTATATCCTTTAGCCAGTAGCCGTAGCGCCGGTGAAACGGTCAGCTTCCATGGCAAACAAGTTACCATTTTGGACGTCGAAACCTTCGATTGGAGTCAAGCGCAGTTAGGCTTCTTCTCTGCTGGTGGTGATGTCTCGGCCAAGTGGGCGCCTATTGCCGCTGAAGCGGGTTGTGTGGTGATCGATAACACCTCTCACTTCCGCTATGACATTGATATTCCATTGGTTGTGCCTGAGGTTAACCCCCATGCGATTGCCGATTTCCGCAACCGTAATATCATTGCGAACCCGAACTGCTCGACCATCCAAATGTTGGTGGCTCTAAAACCGATTTACGACACTTACGGTATCAGCCGTATTAACGTCGCGACCTATCAGTCTGTCTCTGGTACAGGTAAAAAGGCGATTGAAGAACTGGCAAAACAATGCACTAAGTTGCTGCAAGGTCTGCCTGCTGACGCTGAAGTTTATCCAAAGCAAATCGCGTTTAACGTATTGCCGCAAATCGATAAATTTATGGATAACGGCTACACCAAAGAAGAAATGAAAATGGTCTGGGAAACCCAGAAGATTTTCGGTGATGACGAAATCCTCGTTAACGCAACGGCCGTGCGTGTACCAGTCTTCTATGGTCACTCTGAAGCCGTACATATCGAGACGCGTCAACCTGCGGATGCAGAAGATATTAAAGCTTTACTGCGCGATGCCGAAGGAGTGGTATTGTTCGAATCCGATGACGAATATCCAACGGCTGTGACCCATGCAGCGGGTACCGATCCGGTTTATGTGGGCCGTGTGCGTAAGGATATTTCCCATTCTCATGGTATTAACCTTTGGGTGGTATCGGACAATATCCGTAAAGGCGCAGCCTTAAACAGTGTGCAAATTGCTGAGATTTTAGTGAGAGACTATTACTAACTCTTAAGTGGCAATTGATGCCCAGTGAAAAAGCCTGCTGCCAGCAGGCTTTTTTTGTTTTACAATTGTGAACAGTAGCAGGGCTGGGATTTCTAGTTTATAGTAATCTCAATAAATACAATTGCCTAAAGCCTGTTATCAGCGAGATAACTTAAATAGCGCTTCAAAGGGAAGGATTGATGAAATTTCGCACTTCGTATCTTGTGGGCCTGATGGCCACCGTTTTAGCTGTTTCTTCCACGACCTCTTTTATTGATCCTGCGATAGCTGCTGATACTCCCAAAATAAAACCTTTAAAAATCATGGGGCCAGACGGACAGATCCGTCAGGTCAATCATCAATATGGACCAACGACCTCTAAGGACACTTTCTGGAGCATTGCGCAAAAAGTCCGTCCCGATGCCAGCGTCAGTGTTTATCAGGTGATGGCCGCGGTATTTGATGCTAACCCCCATGCGTTTAACTCCGACAGTTATAACAGCCTCGAACGTGGCATGATTTTGCTGATCCCTTCGAAAGAAGTGATGCTCGCCATTCCCAATAGTCTGGCCATTGCCCGCGCCGAACGCAGCGATAAGCAGGCCCGTTCTGGCGCTAAAGCCACGCCTAGGGTAGAAACCAAACCTGCGACTAAGCCAGCTGCACCGACTCAGACCGTGGCACAGCCTAAACCTAAGGTGGATACGCCCCCTAAGGCCGAGGTGAAGCCTGAAGCGGCAACAGTGACTAAAGCGGAAGTAGCTGCGACGCCAACCGCGCCTAAGATGGTGAGCTCGGATATCAATGCACGCCTCGAAGCGGCGGAGAGCAAGAATTTATCCCTGACTGACGAGTTAGCCAGAGCGCAAGATCAACTCGCGGTGAGAAATACCGATGTTGAGACACTCAAAGCTAAGGTTGAAGAATTAAATCAACAGATTGCGGTATTAGAAGAAACTCTGCAGGCCAGCAAGAAGCAAAACCTTGCCCTTAAAGCCGAGGTTGAGGCTGCACAAACGCCAGAGACCGCGACAACAGACGAACCTGCCATGCCAGCAGAGCCCGATGATCTGTGGCGCAACCTGATGAGTAATCCGCTACTCCTCGTTGCGGCGGCGGTGATCCCCGCATTATTGCTACTGGTCCTCGTCTTCTGGCTATTACGCCGTAAACGCAATAAAGAGCGCCGCGAGCTAGAAGTGCAGCAGGCGGCTATGATGGCCGCGGGTGCGGCTGGCGTGGCGAGTGCGTCTGTGCTGGCGATGGACGATGATGATCTTAGCGACATGGCGGTGCATTTAGATACTGACCATGCCGATTCCATCGACAGTTTACTCGATGTCGGCAGTGTCGACCTGCAACCCGAGCAGGAAATGACCGATAGCCATGAACAGATGGACATGGCATCAGAAATGTTTATTGACCCAGGTGTTAGCACTGAACCTCAGTTTGAAGAGGAAGAAGGCCAGTCTCTAGACGATCTCTGGGCTGAGGCCATGGGTGATCAAGAGGAAGCCGAAGCTTTTGCCGAAGAAAAAGCCGCATCCGGCAATATTCTGGAGGAAGAAGATCTCGATGCACTGCTGGCTGGATTAGGCTCTGATGAAGAAGATACCCCGCAGGAAGCTCAAGCCACTGCTGCCGGGCTTGACGAACTCGACGAATTAGCCGGTTTCGATTTACCTGCTGAACCAGAGCCCGCCGCTGAGGATGAAGATTTAGCCGCCGCGATTGCCGCCGAACTCGATTCTGAGCTTGAAAACGACGCAGCGCCAGCCGACGATGATATCGATGCGTTACTCGCAGGCTTTAACCAGCCCGAGGTTAACGAGCCTGCCACAGCGGCCGATGAGGATCTTGATGCCTTACTGACCGATGATGCTCAGGCACCAGCAGAAGCAGCTGACGATCTCGGCGATGAAATTGCCGCCGAGTTGGATGATGACTTAGCCGAGTTAGGCGTCGCGCAAACCGATGATATTGATGCTTTACTGGCAGATTTTGATAAACCCGCCGCGCCCGAACCCGATTTAAGCGATGAAATTGCCGCCGAGCTCGATGATGACTTAACTGATATAGGCGTAAGCGAATCCGATGATATCGATGCGCTTCTTGCCAGCTTTGATGCTCCCGCGCAGCCCGATCCTGAAGTCGCCGCGGCGATTGCTGCCGAGTTGGATGATGAACTCGCTCCCGACTTACCAACGAGCGATGAAGACCTCGACCAGTTATTGGCAGGCTTTAACACGCAAGAAGCGCTCGTCGAAGAGGCTGCTGCCGACGTTACTGGAGCCGACGATGCTGAGGCCGAGGATATGGCTCAAGTTGAAGCCGCCCTTGAGCGCGATGACATCGCCACCGAACTCGAAGCCGCATTACCTGAAGACCTGTCGATGGCTGATGACGACCTCGATTCACTCTTAGCCGAGTTCGATGTGCCAGAACAAGCCGAGGCTGATGCCGACGACTTTAACTTCGACTTAGAAACCACGCATGTCGAGCCAGAAGAAAAAGACGAGGAAGAAGATTTACTCAAGGGCATTGGTGCCGCCCATGCCATTGATGGCACAGACGATACTTTCGAGCTGAGCGAAGAGATTGCGGATAACCAAGACAGTGCGGATAACGCTGCCGCAGAACCTAAGTTTACAGGCTTTGATGAAGATACTGACGATATCGCGCCGGCACTGGCGGGTGCCGCTGTCGCCGCATCAGTAGCGGCTGCAGCAAGTGCGAAGGAAAAAGAGTCATCTTTCTTCAATGACTTAAAGGCCAATAAGACTAAAGATCCCCATGTGCTCGATTGGGATACCGAACTGAATTTTGCGCCTACGCCTAAGGCGGAAACGCTGGTCAAACCGGAAACCGATTTGCCTTTAGATCCTGTACCAGTGCAGGGCACTAAACGTCAACCGCTGGAGTTTGCGCCAGATGCGAAACCAGAGGTTGATGCCAAAAATACAGCTGCGAGCACTGAGTTTAACCTCGACGATGAGCTGGATTTGGGCCGCGAGTTTGATTTAAAAGACGATACCGATGATGTCGATTTAAGCGATGACAGCGTGCTTGCCGCCTTTAGCACCAATACCGAACCCGAAGAGGAAGAGGTATTAACGCCTGAGGATAGCTTTGCCCTCGATGATGAACACACGCTCACCGTCGATGAGGCCTTAGCCGCCCTCGATGCGCAGGAATCCCGCAAGTCGAAGAAGTTTGTTCCAGAGCATGATTTAACTAACTTCCAAAACGAGCATGGTTATATCGATATCGAGAAACTGCTTAACGATGCTGAGCAAGACAATACTGAGACAGATCTTTATCCCGAAATGGATGTTGAGATGAGTGATGTGGGCGCGCTGATTGGCGATGCTGCCATGATCGACGTGGACGATGAGGAAAATTCAGTCAATGCCAAGCTCGATTTAGCCCGTGCCTATATCGAAATCGATGACAGTGACAGTGCTAAAGCATTGCTACGGGAAGTCCAAATCGACGGTAACGAGCGTCAGCAAGAAGAAGCGGCCCGTTTACTTAAAGAGATGGGTTAATCCTTAAGGGGCTTGATTTCACACTAACGGCGCGCAGAGCGCCGTTTTTTTTGTGGGCTGCTGTGATAAAATGCGCCGCTAAATTAACTGTGAGGATGTGTGGATGCGGATTGCATTAGGTATTGAATATGACGGAAGTGGTTATTTCGGTTGGCAGCGTCAGGCCGAAGTCGATTCAGTACAAGGGCAATTAGAACAAGCCTTATCTAAGGTGGCGAACGAACCCATCAGCTTGTTCTGTGCGGGGCGAACCGATGCCGGCGTTCATGCAACGGGGCAGGTGGTGCATTTCGAGACTAATGCCATACGTAACGAAGGCGCGTGGACCTTAGGGGTGAATGCCAATTTGCCCGATAATATCGCCGTTCGCTGGGCAAAAGAGGTGGATGATACTTTCCATGCCCGCTTTTCCGCCACGGCCAGACGTTATCGCTATGTGATTTACAATCATAATTTTCGCCCCGGGATCCTACGTCACGGCGTGAGCCATTACCACGGTGATATCGACACCGATAAAATGCATGTTGCGGCGCAGGCGTTGCTGGGTGAGCAGGACTTTACCAGTTTTCGCGCTATTCAATGTCAATCGAAAACCCCGTTTCGCAATGTGCACAGCGTTAAAGTGACGCGTCAGGGGATGTATGTGATTGTCGATATTTCTGCTAACGCCTTCTTGCACCATATGGTGCGTAACATTGTGGGCTCCCTGCTGGAAATCGGCCTAGGCAACCAACCATTGACCTGGATGGCGGATTTACTGGCCCTTAAAGACAGAAATCAAGCGGCGGCCACCGCTAAACCCAATGGGCTCTATTTAGTCGATGTGACGTATCCCGAGCAGTATCAACTGCCTAAGTTGGCTTTAGGGCCATTGTTTATGCTGGATTAATCGCCGCTTTGCTCGTTAAGTGAAGCGCGTATCGAAGGAAGGAAAGAACAGATGACCACAGCCCCGACAGAGCAGACATCTTTAACTGTGCCGAGTGCCAATGCGCCACTGACACAATGGTTAGATTATTTATTATCGATTCACCCAACCGAAATCGATATGGGATTAACCCGGGTTTCAAAGGTTGCCGCGCGCCTGCAATTATTGGATCTCGGGCCTAGCAAAGTGGTCACTGTAGGGGGCACCAATGGTAAAGGCACCACCTGCGCCATGCTCGAGAATATCCTGCGTTTATCTGGTCTGACGGTGGGCGTCTACAGCTCGCCCCATATGCTCAAGTACAACGAAAGGGTGCGCATTAACGGTCAGGACGCCAGCGATGAAGCCTTTGTTGCTGCCTTTGAACAAATTGAGGCAGCGCGCGGCGAGATTTCGCTGACCTTCTTCGAATATGCCACCTTGGCGGGCTTAATTCTGTTTAAAGCGGCCAAGTTGGATGTGGTGATCTTAGAAGTCGGTCTTGGCGGCCGTTTGGATGCCACCAACATGATTGATGCCGATATCAGCGTGGTGACGTCCATCGATTTAGACCACGAGGCCTATTTGGGCAATACCCGCGAGCTGGTCGGCCGTGAAAAGGCGGGCATTTTTCGCCAAGGTCGCCCTGCGATTGTCGGCGAGCCAAACTTACCCCATACGGTCAATGATGTCGCCCAAGATGTTGGCGCCAAGCTCTATCGTGTGGGCGAGGAGTTTAGTTATCAGCAAGATGGCCAGACGTGGGATTACCAAGGCCAAGTATTCAACCTTAAGCAGCTGAGTTTGCCGACACTGCCATTGCCGAACGCCGCGACTGTGATTGCGATTGTTGAGCATGGCTGGCCGCATATTACCGCCGATATCATTGACAAAGGCATCAGCAGTGCGCGCTTAACCGGGCGTTTAGAGCAAGTTAACGAGCAGCCGCTGATTTTACTCGATGTGGCCCACAATCCCCATGCGGCGCGCTTTTTAGTCAAGCAGCTCACGCCAATGGTGACGGGGAAGCGAGTGTTTGCCCTGTGCGGCATGCTAAAGGATAAGGACATTGCTGGCGTATTGCCTGTGATTTCGCCCTTAATCGATACTTGGTACTTAGTGAGTTTACAGGGGGAGCGCGGCGCGAATGCAAGCCTGCTGCGCCAAACCTTAGCGCAAGACACTAAGGCCCATGAGTTTGGCGATATCGCCGCGGCATGGACGGCATTAAAAGCGCAAATTCAGCCCGATGATGTGGTAATTGTGTTTGGCTCCTTTTACACTGTGGCAGGTTTTAAGTCTCTCTTTAAGCAGGATAACCGTTTTGTCTAGCCAGTTTCATAATCGATTAGTCGGCACTGTGGTGCTGGTCGCCCTCGGGGTGATTTTTCTGCCGGATATTTTAGATGGCAAGAAGGAGCGTCAAGAGGAACAATTTGCCGAAATTCCCCTGCGTCCAGCCGCGATAGCGCAGCAAAACGCCGATGATATGTTTGAGGTGTTGTCCACCCAAGATGTGGATGGCGAAGGTGCTTTACCCGAAGAGGCTTCTCCGAATGATGAGGCGGCGTTAGCGCAGGCGGTCAATACTGATGTCAAAGACGCGCCTGCGGCAAAAGTCGAGCCTAAGTCGGAAGCGGTGAAAGAGACCGCCAAACCACAGACGGCAAAAGCGGAAACTAAGCCTGAGGTGAAAGCGCCTGCGAAAACCGAGACCGCTAAGGCCGAACCGAAGAAAGAGACGCCAAAGCCGACTCCAACTAAAACAGAAACCAAAAAGCCAGAAACCAAGCCAACCGTAGTCGCGAAAACGGACAAGCCTAAAGCCGAAACCGCGAAAACAGAATCTGCAAAACCTGCCAAAGACGATGGCATTAAAGTGGTCAGCCGCGATTCATTAAAACCTGGACTTACCCTGCAACTAGGCGCATTTAGCAATGCCGCCAACGTAAAAGCGCTGGTGGCGCAGTTACGTAAAAGTGGTTACAAGGCGTACACAATTCCAGACACGCCTAAGGATGGCGTATTGACGAAAGTGTTTGTGGGACCCGATGTTTCCGAAGCTAAGCTGAAGAAAATGCAGGAAGAAATTGAAACTCTAACCCGTTTGAAAGGCCGGATTGTGCCTTTTAATCCCTTGGAATCTTAATGCCATTCAGCAGGGACTGAAATAATTTATTTACCTCGCTAGGGGTGAGAATCGTTTCAGTCTCTGGTAGAATCGCGCCGTCTTAAAGCCTATGCTGGAAAGCCATCTCAATGGTTTGGATTGATTACGCTATCATCTTCGTTATCGGGTTATCGACTCTTATCAGTCTGATCCGTGGATTTGCCAAAGAAGCCATGTCGTTAGTGGTATGGTTCGCGGCTTTCTTTGTTGCCAGCCAATTTTACCAAGACCTCGCCGTTTATCTCACGCAAATGAACGATGAGGTGCTACGCAATGGGGTCTCCATTGCTATTCTTTTTATCACCACCTTAATACTCGGCGCCCTCATCAATTACATCATTGGGCAACTAGTGGTTAAAACCGGATTATCTGGCACTGACAGACTCTTAGGTCTGTGTTTCGGTGCCATTAGGGGCGCGCTGATCGTCAGTGCGCTGCTGTTTTTTATGGATGCTTTTACAGGCTCACCCAACACCCAATGGTGGAAGGACTCTGTACTAGTGCCCGAATTTGGCGTTGTGATCCAATGGTTCTTTCACTATTTGGAAAACACCTCCAGCTTTGTACCCAAACTATAAAAAAGACAATAAATTTATCCTAAGTGATGGAGGATAAGTAAGGTTGAGTCCGAAGCCTAAGGCCACTGACTCAACACTGAGATGAAGCACTTAAGCCGTATGGCTGGGGATTTACTTCGTCTTTTACTTATATTTCAACATGAAAGGGCATAGAACATCTTACAATGAGGAAGCTTACCCATGTGTGGTATCGTCGGAATAGTTGGCCAATCATCGGTTAATCAGACCATTTATGACGCACTGACCGTGCTTCAACACAGAGGTCAGGATGCGGCAGGTATTGTGACCGTTGATCGTGGTGCTTTCAGACTACGTAAAGCCAATGGTCTGGTCAAAGATGTATTTGAAGTCAAACACATGCAACGCCTACAGGGCAATGCAGGTATTGGCCACGTACGTTATCCTACTGCAGGCAGTTCCAGCGCGTCAGAAGCGCAGCCTTTCTATGTTAACTCGCCATTTGGGATTTCATTAGCCCATAACGGTAACTTAACCAACACGGTTGAATTAGCTGAAGGCCTGATCAAAAAACGTCGCCATGTGAACACCACATCCGACTCAGAAGTATTATTAAACCTGCTGGCCGATGAGCTGCAAAAAACCACTAGCTTAATGCTGACGCCTGACGAAGTGTTCGACACTATCGCCAAAGTGCACGAGCAAGCCCGTGGCGCCTATGCGGTTGTGGCCATGATTATCGGTCAAGGTCTGGTGGCATTTCGCGATCCATTCGGTATTCGTCCACTGGTATTAGGTAAGCACGAAACCCCAACCGGTACTGAGTACATGGTGGCCTCTGAGAGCGTGGCCCTCGATGCCGTGGGTTTTGAAGTGATGCGTGATGTGGCGCCAGGCGAAGCGATTTATATCTCTCTCGATGGCCAGCTTTACACTCGCCAATGCGCGAAAGAGCCAAGCTACTCACCTTGTATCTTCGAATTCGTGTATTTTGCCCGTCCAGATTCGACTATCGACAACGTCTCTGTTTACGCCAGCCGCGTAAACATGGGGGCTAAGCTCGGTGAAAAGATCAAAAAAGAATGGTACGACCATGATATCGACGTGGTGATCCCTATTCCTGAAACCTCATGCGATATCGCATTAGAAATCGCCCGTTGCATGGACTTACCTTACCGCCAAGGTTTTGTGAAGAACCGTTATATCGGCCGCACCTTTATTATGCCTGGTCAACAGGAGCGTAAAAAATCGGTACGCCGTAAACTCAATGCCATCAACACTGAGTTTAAAGGTAAGAACGTTTTGTTAGTCGATGACTCTATCGTGCGTGGTACCACGTCGGAGCAAATCATTGAGATGGCGCGTGAAGCGGGTGCTAAGAAAGTGTACTTTGCCTCGGCGGCACCGGAAATCCGTTTCCCGAACGTTTATGGTATCGATATGCCAACCTCGAATGAGCTGATTGCCCACGGTCGTGATGCCGATGAAATTGCTAAGCTGATTGGCGCCGATGGCATTATCTTCCAAAATCTGCCGGATCTGGTTGAAGCGGTGAGAATGGAAAACCCAGAGATCAAACGTTTCGAAACCTCAGTGTTCGACGGTCACTACATCACTAACGATGTTGACCAATCTTACCTCGACCACTTAACTCAGTTACGTAACGACGATGCCAAGGCCGACCGTAATAAAGACATTGGCACTAACTTAGAGTTACACAACGTTTGCCATCCATAAGACGAAATTCTTAAGATGAAATTCTTAAGATAAAAGAGTGTGCTTGGCGTTAAGTGGGCACACTTTAAAATGCACAATAAAAAAGCCAGTGATAAGTCACTGGCTTTTTTATTGGGAGCTGCAATCCTTAGGAGATTTTAGGAGTCTCGCTGGATTGACTCTGCGCTAGTTCATCCTGCGCATTTTTGCGTTCAACCCAATAGTCTGCGTGGGGAATACCGAGTTTTTCAGGATCGAACAACGGCTCAACCCCTTGTTTCTGTTGCGACTCATAATCCTTCAGGCAAGTAAAGGCGATGCGTTGCAGCAGAATAATGGCGATGATGTTTAGCCATGCCATCAGTCCCACACCAATGTCACCCATGCCCCAGGCCAAATCGGCGGTTTTCACTGTGCCATAAACAGTTGATGCCATCAGCACCACTTTCAGCACCACTGTGAGCCAAGGACGATTCGCCTTGCGATTGATATAGGCTATGTTGGTTTCGGCGATATAGTAGTAGGCCACAATGGTGGTGAAGGCGAAGAAGAACAGCGCGACGGCAACGAACATATTACCAAAGCCTGGCATCATGCTTTCCATTGCGGTTTGCACATAACCTGGGCCTGCTGCGACGCCCGCAATCCCAGTATACAGCGCGGCGCCATCTGGGCCCTGCACATTATACAAACCCGTGATCAGTAGCATAAAGCCGGTAGCTGAACAGACAAATAGGGTATCGACATACACTGAGAAGGCTTGCACTAAACCTTGTTTGGCAGGGTGGCTCACGGCGGCGGCAGAAGAAGCGTGCGGCCCAGTACCTTGGCCCGCTTCGTTTGAGTAAATACCACGTTTTACCCCCCACATAATCGCAAGACCCAAAATCGCACCAAAGCCCGCATCGAGTCCGAAGGCACTTTTTAGGATCAACATAATAATATCGGGCAGCTGACCAATGTTAAGGGCAATAATCACGCAGGCGACAATGATATAACCCAGTGCCATAAAGGGCACTACGGTACTGGCAAAGTGGGCAATACGTTTTACGCCACCAAAGATAATGAACCCTAACAGCATAGCGAGGATAGCGGCGGTGACGTTAGGGTCGATATCGAAGGCGGTTTTTAGGCTCGAACCAATCGAGTTGGCTTGCACGCCAGGCAGTAAAATTCCGCAGGCAAAAATGGTCGCAATGGCAAATGTCCAAGCGTACCACTTCATGCCTAAGCCTTTTTCAATGTAAAAGGCGGGGCCGCCGCGATACTCTCCATTGATTTTTTCTTTGTAGACTTGGCCTAAGGTGGATTCGACGAATGCGGAGCTGGCGCCAAGAAACGCTACCATCCACATCCAAAACAATGCCCCCGGACCGCCGAAGGTAATCGCCGTGGCGACACCGGCAATGTTTCCGGTTCCCACACGACCTGCTAAAGTCATGGCTAAGGCTTGGAAGGAAGACACACCAGCATCAGTGCTCTTACCATCAAACATTAAACGGATCATTTCGGGTAAATGGCGTAACTGTAGGAAACGTGAGCGCAGGGAGAAAAAGAGTCCTACACCGAGGCAAAGATAAACGAGTGCGGGGCTCCAAACGATATTGTTGACCGCATTAACAATCTCATTCATATAATTTAACTCCAATATTCTGTTGTTTTTGCAGAGTTTTTAAGATATTTGCTTGTAAGTTTGGGTACTAAACGGCCAATTTGGCCTAAGGTTAAGACGTGTGCGCACGCCCAAGAGCTTCAACATAACGGCTTTTTGAGCCGCTTCATAGCTAAAGTTGTTAAATAATTGATAATTTAACGTTCTTTATTTGGTGGCTTTACTGAGCAGGGGTTTAGCGGTGCGTTAACTGACTAGATTACTAACTGAGTTTGACAGTCGGGATGTAGGAGTAAAGGCGGGGCAAGGTGTTTGGGGCGGCACTCTTTATTTTTGCCGAAGCGGATGTAGGTGTGGGTATCAGTGCAAGGCTTAAAAACGGGGCTTACATTACCAGCCATAACAGCATCCATAGTCCGAAAAGCCATACCAGACTGCGTCGGCTAACCCTATGTTTTAATAGCAAAGATAGGCTTACTGCCACGGGCAAATACAGGAAAACTCCCCAAGAAAGGTAAGGTGTCTCAAGCCCAAGCCTTTTTAGCCCCATTTCACAAAGTAGACTTAACGCCAGCAATAACAGGCTGTGGAAGATCACTAATTGATTGAATCTTAAGGCAAGCGCAGGCTTAAAGACGGGGGGTGTAGGGCTTGGTAAGGTCAGTGTATTCATCTCTTTTTCTCAATTCCTCGTAACCGATGCAAGGGATTTTAGTTTTAGATGAGAATTATTCTCAACTAAATTTACACAGCTTTAGTGTTCCATTGCCGCAGAGCGAGTTAAATCGGCCATCAAGATAAAACGGCGGTTTGCACTCTTGTCTGCTTTGGGCTAAATTACACTGTAATTATATCCAGTGTTTAATGTAGATATGATCCTCTATATTGCTGAAAAACCAAGCCTTGGGCGTGCAATTGCCGATGTGCTGCCTAAACCCCACAAAAAAGGTGACGGGTTTATTGAAGACGCCCAGGGCAACTGTGTGTCTTGGTGTGTGGGGCACTTGCTCGAACAGGCCGAGCCCGATGCCTATAATCCCGAGTTTAAATCGTGGAAGTTTGAGCATTTACCCATAGTGCCCGAGAAGTGGCAGCTTAAACCTAAGGCCGCGACCCGAAGCCAACTCACAGTACTTAAAAAACTGGTTAAACAGGCCGATACGCTAGTGAACGCTGGCGATCCCGACCGTGAAGGGCAGCTATTGGTTGATGAAGTGATCGCCTATTTGGGCGTGACGGGCGATAAATTACAGCAAACGCAGCGACTCCTTATCAGTGACTTAAACCCGCAGGCGGTGAAACGTGCCCTGTCGCAGCTACGCAGTAACCGTGAGTTTATTCCTTTGTCGACTTCGGCACTTGCCCGAAGCCGCGCCGATTGGCTCTATGGCATGAATATGACTCGGGCCTACACTATTCAAGGGAAAAAGGTCGGCTATCAAGGCGTACTATCGGTCGGTCGAGTACAGACACCACTGCTTGGGCTTATCGTGCGCCGCGATGAAGAAATCGCGAACTTTCAATCTAAGCCTTTTTATGAGGTTCTGGCTCACTTAGTGACGGACAAAGATCAGACTTTTACGGCGAAGTGGCAACCCAGTGAAGCTTGTTTACCCTATATGGATGAGGAAGGGCGCGTGCTCGCTAAGGGCTTAGCGCAAAATGTGGTGCGGCGGATCACCGATAAACCCGCCAAAGTAACCCAGTTAAGCACTAAGGATAAGCAGCAGAATCCGCCTTTACCCTACAGTTTATCGGCGCTGCAAATCGATGCCGCCAAGCGCTTTGGTATGAGCGCGAAGGACGTGCTCGATACCTGCCAGAGCTTATACGAGCGCCATAAGCTAATCACCTATCCACGCTCAGACAGCCGTTATTTGCCCACAGAGCAGCATGCGCTTGCAAGCGGGGTATTAGCGGCCATCATGGGTGGTGCGCCCGAGTTAGTCGCACACGCTGAGGCGCCGAATCCTCGGCTTAAATCTAAGGCGTGGGATGATAAAAAAGTCGATGCCCATCACGCCATTATTCCAACGGAAAAACAGCCCAATCTAGCTGGTTTAAGCCAGCGGGAAAGACAGCTTTATCTGCATATTGCTCGCCAGTATTTGGCACAGTTTTACCCCGCCTATTGCTACAGTGAAACTGCGGTCGAGGTGACGATCGAAGGTGGTCTTTTTAAAACTAAGGCAAAACAGGATAAGTCCCTCGGTTGGAAACAACTGTTTGCCAGAGAAGAGAACGAACGAAAAGACGCATCATCCGCAGCGAGTTTTGCGCAAGGCGATAAGGACGCAGAGGAAGGAGAATATGTTGGTCAACTACCGCCGCTTACCTTAGGGCAAGTGCTTCATTGTCACCAAGGTGAATTAGTCGAGAAGCAAACTCAACCCCCCAAAGCCTTTACCGATGCGACCTTGCTGAGTGCTATGACAGGGATTAACCGTTATGTGACAGATCCCGAGATCCGCAAAATTTTAAAGGAAACCGATGGCTTAGGTACGGAAGCGACTCGCGCAGGCATTATTGAGCTGCTGTTTAAGCGAGGCTTTATTCAGCGTCAGGGGAAGTCGATTGTGGCCACTGAGATAGGCAAGGGTTTAATCAATAGTTTACCCATTAGCGCCACGACACCCGATATGACGGCGCTGTGGGAGGCAAGCCTAAACGGTATCTGCCATAAAGAAATCTCATATCACGGGTTTATGCAGCCACTGCTGGGGACGCTAAATAACTTAATCGAAAATGCAGGCGCTCAATTACCCTCAGCCCTCAATGGCTTAAAAGGGCAGGGCTTTAAGCGTGCCGCGACTAAAAAGTCCGGTTATCGAAAAGCCGGAACCAGAGGCGCTGCAGGCGGGAAAAAAGCCGGAACGGGCGCTAAAAAAGGGAATGCTAGCAATTCGGCCGCAGCATCTTCTACCTCCACGACAGCTAAACCGACTGCCCCTAGGCGGCGAACGAGCAAAGTGCCTGCCCAAGCTTGATGACACATATGTGATCAAACTGTCGCTAAACCACGGGATTTGGTAACGATATTTAATTTATTCCGCGATATTTAATTACCGCCAATCACGATATTTCGTGATTGGCGGATCCACTTCTAAAAAACACCTTCAAATTCAGCTTTTCAGCGCCGTGGCATGCAAACTGCTGTGTGTTGGCTGGAGAATATAATAAGCCAATTAAATCATATGATTATTTATGATTTAGCTGAATTAAAAGGTGTAGATGATATGAAAAAGAAATTGCTAGCAGTGATGATCCCTGCGGTGCTGTTGTCTGGTACAACGCAAGCGGTCGAGCTGTATAACGATCAAACCAATAGCGTCAATATGATGGGCTGGCTAGGCTTTGCGGCGTTAAACGATGGCCACGAAACTTCAGTAATTGATAACTTTTCCCGCGTGGGATTTCGTTTCGACCGCCAAGAGAAAAATGGTTGGCGCTCCTTTGCCCATACCGAATGGGGCATTAACATGGTCACCAGTGACGATGGCCTGATCTATACCCAAGGTCAAGGTGGTGGTCAGTTATCGGCTTCAAAAACCTCAGATTTCCTCTTTAACCGTTTAGGTTATGTCGGCATGTCGCACGACAAATGGGGCTCGCTCACCTTTGGTAAGCAGTGGGGGGCTTATTATGATGTGGCTTACACCACTGACGTGCTCAATGCCTTTACCGGCTGGTCTGTCGGTGCTTATACCTTTGGCGATGGCGGCCTCACTGGCGCGGGGCGTGCCGATGCAGCGCTGCAATACCGTAATACCTTTGGCAATCTGCATATCGCGGTGCAATACGCCTCTAAGCAAAATAGCGATGTGGCGCTCTATGACAATTTAGGAAACGCCTTAAACGATGGGTCTGAGCTGAGCTTCGATCCTAGCTATGGTGCGAGTGCTACTTACTATTTCACCGACAAATTTAAGGTGTTAGCGGGCTTTAACCGCGGTGACTTCACCGGCAATCTTGCGGGTAAAGACGTCGATAATACCAATCAAATCATCGGTATCGGCGCCCAATACGGCAGCTTCTACCAATATGCGCCGGGTCGTGATGCCGACGGCCTGTATGTCGGTTTTAACGCCCATAAGAGTGAGCAAAACGAGTTAGTGGGTGGCGATCTCTACGACTCAACTGGCGCCGAATTTATTGTTGCCTATCACTACGATAACGGATTCGTACCTAGCTTATTGCTGACTTACCAAGATTTGGACACCGATGAAAACACCGTCATCCAAGGTAAATGGACCCGCCAATTTGCCGTGTTAGGCCTGCATTATCGTTATAGCCGCGACACTATTATGTATGCTGAAGCCAAAATCGATTTCAGCGATATGGACGATAAAGCCTACGAAGATCTGCAGGATAACAACTATGCCGTTGGTATTCGTTATTTCTTCTAAGTTCGACGACTGATTGCGCTAAAAAAGCACATAAAGCAAAGGCCACATATTGTGGCCTTTTCCATAACTATCCATTTCTTATCAATGCATTACACAATCCCTAACTTCTTCATTTTACTGCGCAGGGTATTGGCATTGATATCCAGCAACTCGGCGGCGCCGCCTGGGCCATAGAGTTTACCCCCCGTGATCCTTAAGGCATGGCTGATGTATTTTTTGGTCATCACTTCCAGCGGCACCAGCTTATCGCTGGCATGACTTGGATCGATAATCACGGTTTGATTGGATGGCGTTTTAACGGCTTCGAGGCTCTTTGGTGCTAGAAAACTAAAATCCAGCGGCCCTGCAGGGTGCTGAATGATGGCGCGCTCGAGCACATTAATGAGTTCGCGCACATTCCCTGGCCAACCATATTGGTTGAGAATATTCAGTTGTTCTGGGGCGATTCTTGGCAGCTGCGGTAAATTGAATTTGGCACTGAGCTGCTCGATAAAATGTTGTACCAGCAGAGGTATATCTGTGCGTCTTTGTCTGAGTGATGGGATCTCGATGGGGAAAATCGCCAGCCGATACCAGAGATCCTCGCGAAACACTTCTCTGTGCACCATGGCCTGAAGGTTTCTGTGGGTTGCGGCCACAATACGAATATCGAGCTGAACCGCATCGTGACCGCCAACGCGGGTGATACAACTATTTTGCAGTACCCTAAGTAGTCGAACTTGAGCCGAAAGCGGCAATTCCCCTATCTCATCTAAGAAAATGGTGCCGCCGTTGGCCTGCTCGAAGTAGCCAACTTTGCGCGAATCGGCGCCGGTAAATGCGCCTTTTTCATAACCAAAAAGCTCGGAGTCAATCAAGGTATCTGGGATGGCGCCGCAGTTTACCTTGATAAAAGGCTTACCCGAGCGCTCCGACAATTCGTGAATGGCGTTGGCGATGACTTCCTTGCCGCAGCCCGTTTCCCCAAGCATTAACACTGTGGTGTTGATTTTGGCGATAGATTGCACCTGTTGCATGACCTGTTTCAGGCCAGAATTGGCGCCAACCACGCCATTTTGAATATCTAAGGTACGACGCAGACTCACGTTTTGCTTCGAGAGCGCTTCGTTCTCTTTGAGTAAGTTGCGATCCCTTAAATTCAGCGCCGTGATCAGTGCTAGGTTTTGCATATGCGGCGCGATTAAGTCGGCATGGCGGGGCCTAAACACTCCAGTGCTTTTGGCATAAAAGCCAACTATCCCAAGGTGGGTATTTTCTATCGACATTCGCAGAATAATCACCGAGCGAATGTCTTTAATCACCTGTGGTGCGACTAAAGAGGTGACAGGATCATGCTCTATGTCGTTAACAATTCTAACCCTTGGTCGCTCGGGATCTTCTAAGTATTGCGCCATCTTCTCAGGAATTTGGATGCGCTTATCTAACGTGCAGCAATGGCTATCATCAACATGGGCGATAAACTGTATATCATTAAATTGTTTGCGAAAAATATTCACAAATAGCCCGTCAATAGGCAGTTCATTCCGAATAAACTCGAAGTAACTGTGCAACGATTTTTCGAGCTGCAGACTGCTACAGAGTCTTAGGGTTGATTCGTAATAGAAGTGTTTTTCCATTGATATTTCAAGTTAATCACTAAGTATCGTGATTGTAGATCTTTATATTTCGTGATTTTGTGCCTGCAATCAAAGTTCACCGCATAAATACCTCTTTTTAGGTGCTTGGCACAGCATCTGCACTTTCACGCTGACAAGTTCCAATGATTATTGAAGGAAATCAGCATGAGTAAAACCCAAGGTATTAATTCGGGGCGTCGACAATTATTAAAGGGCGGTATGGTCATGGCCGCAGGGCTCGGGGCGAGTATCGCGTTGCCTAGCTCTGCCAGCTGTGACTTGGCTCCTATTAACTTCGATGAAATTGTCGATGTGCTCGTGGTAGGCAGCGGTTTTGCGGGCATGTCTGCGGCGTTGCAGGCCAGAGAAGCCGGCGTGAGCGTGATGGTTATCGATAAGATGCCCGTGTTTGGTGGCAACTCGACCATCAACGGCGGCGCGATGGCGGTAGCAGGTTCTGCCCTACAAAAGCAGGCAGGGATTGAAGATTCGGTCGATGCCATGGTGGCGGACATGCTGCGGGCTGGTCGCGGCATGAACGATGTGGAAATGCTCAAACTGGTATGTAACGGCACCGCAGAATCCTGCCAGTGGCTGATCGATTACGGCGTGAACTGGAAACCTTTTGTACAGCACTTTGGCGGCCACTCGGTACAACGAGTGCTACAAACCGTTGAAAGTTCAGGCGCTGGCATTATTCGCCCCCTAATTAAAGCTGCCCGAGACAAGGGCGTCATCATGAAAAATCAGACCAAGCTCGAAGGCTTTGTACAAGATGAGGCCGGACGGGTGATCGGTGTCGAAGTTCGCGAAGGTTTTTATTTTCCCAATGAGCGCACGGGTAAAATATCTAGAATCGGTGCGCGCCGTGGCGTGATTATGGCGACTGGCGGTTTTGGTCGCGATATTGAATACCGCATGATGCAATTACCTGAGTTAAATAGTGATTTAGATTCAACCAACCATGCAGGTGCTACCTCTGAAGCGCTCAAGCAGATGATGCTCATTGGGGCCAATCCCATTCATTTAGACCAAATTCAGCTTGGCCCATGGGCATCCCCCGACGAGAAGGGCTTTGGCACGGCTTCCCAGTTCAACACTATCGCCACCTATCCCCACGGCATTGTGGTGGATGTGCGCACCGGAGAGCGTTTCTTCAATGAATTAGCCGACCGTAAAGCCCGTGCAGACGCCATCATGACCCGACGGGATGAGAAAGGACAGCCTGTCTATCCCATTGGTTTTACTAATGCTGCCGGAGCCAGTAAGGCACAGACCTTAGATTGGGGTCTGAAATACAAGGTCATCAGCAAGGCCGAGACCTTAGACGAACTGGCCACGATTTACGGCATGCCAGCTAAGGCATTAAAGGCGCAGGTGGCGCGTTGGAATGAAGCGGTAAAAACAGGGGTAGATAAAGAGTTCGACCGCCCTATGCAGGAGGCGATAGTGCTCGATAAAGGGCCTTGGTATGCGGTGCGCATGTGGCCGAAGGTGCATTACTGCATGGGCGGCGTGAAGGTGAATACCCAATCCGAAGTGCTGCATTTGGTCAGTAATAAAGCCATTCCCGGATTATATGCCGCAGGCGAAGCCACGGGCGGTATCCATGGTGCCAGCCGTTTAGGCGCCTGTGCTGTGGCCGAAGGGGTTGTCACTGGGCGTAATGCCGGTCGTAACTGCGCCGCGGCGAGTGCTGTGACGCTCAAGCAAGTTTAGTTTTTATCAAAAATAATAAAATGTTGGAGAATGATAATGAATAAATCCATATTGATGGCCTCACTCACCTTGAGTCTACTTTCAGGCAGCGCGCTCGCGATGGAGCAAGTTGTACTCGATGGTAAACATTTAACCCAAGACCAAGCCTGGGCAATTGCCGATGGTGCAAAAGTGAAGATTGCACCTCAGGCCAAGACCCAACTCGTGAAAGCCAACGCACTACTGATGGAAGCGGCGCGTCTGGGCAAACCTGTGTATGGCTTAACCGTGGGCGTTGGGCTAAACAAAGATCACAAGCTGTTCGATGCTAACGGTAAGTTGAGTGATGCCGTGCTCGACGCCTCTCGAAGCTTTAACCTCAGCACCCTGCGTGCCCACAGTGCCGGTGTCGGTGAAGCCGCGCCCATCCGCTTAACACGCTTAGCCTTAGCCGTGCGGTTAAATACCATGTTGGCCGGACAAACCGGTGTGCAACCTGTGGTGGCCGAGCTTTATGAAGCCTATCTTAATCAGGGACTGACCCCTGTGATCCCAGCCAAGGGCACGGTAGGTGAAGCGGATATTCTGCTGTCATCCCATGTCGGTTTAGCCATGATTGGTGAATGGGAGGTGTTCTACAAAGGTCAGCGTGTGAGCAGTAAAGAGGCGATGGCAGATGCGGGGATCACGCCCTTAGCGCCTATGGGGAAAGACGCGCTATCGATTTTGTCTAACAATGCCTTTGCAGTCGCCTATGCCATGCAAGGTTACCGTGAGGCGAAGCAATTGTTGTCCGTATCGCCCACCGTCTTTGGCTTAAGCCTTGAGGGATTAAACGGTAACGTGGCGCCATTCTTGCCGCAAACCAACGACATTCGGCCGTTCCCTTACATTAAATCGGCCACCAGTGACATTCTCAAGCAGCTCGATGGTAGCTATTTATGGCAGCTTAACGATGAGCGTCCATTACAGGATCCATTAAGCTTTAGAACCACGGCTTACACCTTTGCAGGCGCCGAGCAGGCCCTAGCTTCATTAGTTGAAGTGATCAATATCCAAATCAACCATTCGGACGATAACCCAGCCGTGATTGTGGGCGCGTCGAACCAGTATGCCCAGTTCCCACAAGTGGCTAAATATTTGGTCGAAGGGCAGGGCGGTGTGTTCCCTACCACAAACTTTGAGCCGCTGCCTGTGGCACTCGCGGTGCAAAACCTGAGTGTGGCCCTGACCCATGTGTCCCATAACAGTGTGATGCGTACCATTCATCTGTCCGATGAGCACTTTACTAAGCTGACGCGCTTCCTGAGTGCTCCGGAGAATCAAGGCCATGCCTTCGGTGCGATTCAAAAAGCCTTTGTGGATATGCAAGTGCGCAATAAGCAGTTAGCCACGCCAGTCTCCTTCGATGGGATCTCTATCGCCGGCGGGATTGAAGATACCTTCACTAACCTTAAGTTGGCGTCGGATAACCTGATCCAAATCGTGGATAACACCCGAGTCATCTACGGTTTAGAACTGTTGCACTCTACTCAAGCGATTGATTTACGTAAGCAAGCTCACCCAGAGCTACAACTCGGCAAGGCCACGCAAGCCATGTACAAGGCCTACCGTGAAAAAGTGCCTTTTGTCGCCAAGGACCGTCCGTTTACCCCCGATATCCAAGCGTCAACTGACTTTATTGCAAACTATTAATCTACGATGCGGGGCGCGATGCCCCGCCTAGGAAGACTCTGATGTTAAAACCCGTATTTATTCTATTACTCGGTGTCGTGCTGGCAACGCCTATGGCCGCTAATGCATTGAATATCAAGGATTACCATAAAGAGGTGATGACAGGAGCCGATGGTAAAGTCGATTGCGCGGCATGCCACGGTGATGCAAAACGTAAAACCGTTCCCGATGCAGCGAGTTGCAGTAGTTGCCATGGTTCACCTGAGGAGGTGGCTAAGCTGACTGAGCGTCCAGCCGATGCGGGCCATTCGGTTGAGCCTAATCCTCATGACAGTCTGCACTACGGCACTGATCTGCCATGTACTTACTGCCATCAGGAACACAAAGAAAGTAAAGTCTATTGCAATCAATGCCATGAATTTACTTATCCTCAGATGAAACGTTAATTTCATCTCGATTAGAAACTCGCTCCCCTGCTTTTTTTGACTATCTTTGTCATGCACTCAACCCGGTTGAGTGCATTTTTTTAGGCAAAAAAAAGAGTAAGCCAATACGGATTACTCTTACGGAAAATTGGTCGTTGAATGTTGTAGCCAAAATCACTCATATGGATGAGGAGCCAGCACACAATGACAGCTTTTACTTAATTAACCCTTAAAATTAACATTTATCTTAAGCTGTCACCGCGGTTGAGACTGATGAGCTTATCTAAGATCCGCTCGCCATCCATTCGAATGCCATTGTGCTCATATTCCGAGGTTAACCAATATCTTAGATGAGCTACTTGTTTGGCGGTTTCTAGGCTGTAGTCCATCTCGACATACATATCTTCGCTGTAAATCGCGGCCGCAACTGGGACGCGGTTCTGGCTGAGCTGCTCAAGATTGTATAACGCCGGCCAGTCCGTTTTATGGGCAAGGAGATTGGCCGCGGCTTGGAGTGGGGCTAAATGGCTAAATTGCTCAAACATCCAAGGGTAAATCATCTCGCCAGTAAACAGGAAAGGCTTACCGACTTGATAGTTAAAGGCCGGATACTGTTCACGCACCCTATGGGCAGACCACTGTGACGCACTGTGTTGGCAGTAGATGGCCTCGTGTAACAGGGCAAAAATTGGGTTGGTGTTATAGTCGAGCAATTGGCCGAAATGATTTAAAAACAGTGGGTTGACATAATCACCTTGGGGCGAGTGCACTAGTGCTTGTTCAAGCAAATAGTAAACCGACTCTGGGCCTTGCTCCATGCCCAAGTTAATGCCGAGCAGCTGCAACATTTCAACCGTGAGGCGCTCGCCCGTGGCTAACTGCACTGGGTGCTCGAGTAAATGTTTGGTGAGGCGTGTCACGAGATGCTGCGCATCGTGGAAGCGCTGGAAGAAGTCTTTATTCTTGGCGAGTACGCGCTGATAGGTAGCCTGATAGACTTCATCACTGCTGCGCGTAAGGGAAGGAATGCCGCCGGTGATATAGGCTTCACTCACGCCCTGAGGCGCGGCGCTTAAATAATGAAGCACGCAGAAACCACCAAAGCTTTGACCTAGAATCGCCCACTTGTCGGCGGGGCAGAGCTGGGCGCGAATTGATTCGGCATCGCGGACGATATTGTCGGCCCTAAAATGGCTTAAATAATCGGCCTGCTGTTCAGGCGTTAAGTGCCCGAGGCTTTGGTAATTAATGGGGCTAGAAAGCCCAGTTCCCCGTTGGTCGAGCAATAATACTCTAAACTCTTTGAGTGCGCGGCGGATCCAACCGCTGTTATTCGCTGGGCGCATGGCAGCAAAGCCGGGGCCACCCTGAAAAAAGACGATATAAGGTAGTTTTTTATCTTTATTTTCAATGGCGCAGAGCTCCCGCGCGAACACACTGATCTGTTCACCAATCGGTTGTTGATAATCAAGTGGCAGGTTGAATGTGTGTTTTTTGGCGAGGACACCGGCGAGCATCATATCGGGTTTCATCAATTAACCTTAAGGGTAGGGTCTGTTGTTTATGGCAGATTGTATACAAAAGCCCTGTTGTCGCAAGTTAGGATTATTTGATTCGCCTTTGGTCAAGATCAATTTTTATTGTAAAAATTTGAGCCATGATAAGCCTCTTAGCGTAATCTATCGGCTATGGATAACACGAGATTGAAGCTATGAAGTACCAAATTATTCCTGTGACACCTTTCCAGCAGAATTGCAGCTTGATCTGGTGTGAAAAAACGAAGCGTGCTGCGGTTGTCGATCCGGGAGGGAATGTCGACCGTATTCTAGGCGAAATGAACAAATTGGGGCTCACCCTCCAAAAAATCTTACTCACTCATGGTCATATTGATCATGTGGGTGGCGCTAAATCATTAGCCCAGCAAACAAATGTGCCCATAGTGGGCCCCCATGTAGCGGATAAGTTTTGGATTGATAATCTGCCCAAGCAGAGCCAAAACTTTGGGTTTCCCCACTGTGATGCCTTTGAGCCAGAGCAATATTTGCAGGATGGCGATGTAGTCACTGTGGGTGAGCAAAGCTTAAAAGTGTTGCATTGCCCTGGGCATACTCCGGGACACGTGGCATTTTATTCTGCGGACGCGCATCTGGCTTGGGTGGGCGATATTCTGTTTAGGAGCTCGATTGGCCGTACGGATTTTCCGCAATCTAATCATCAGGATTTAATCCAATCCATTACCACTAAACTCTGGCCTTTAGGGGCGGATGTGGAATTTATTCCTGGCCATGGTCCTATGTCGACCTTTGGGGAAGAGCGCGAACACAACCCCTTTGTGGCCGATCAATTATTACTCTAGGTAGACGCTTCTTCATCGCGACGCATGCCCATGCGTCGCGAGCAATCCATTTAGCCCATTCACTTTCGCTGCCATTGCCGCCTATCTTCGTTTCGTTCGCCGCAATATTTTGTTCACCATTTCCCCTATCAATGCGAGTTCAGCTTTGTTAACTTGTTAAGTCGAATGTCATTTATTGGCTTCACTCATCTCTCTAGTCGCAGGTGCAAGCATGGAGTGTTGTGCATGGTTCAGCAAATTGAAGACTTATTAGAGCATTGGTTGCCCTTAGCCGATGATGCCTGGGTGCTGGCGGTGATCACTCATATTCAAGGCTCGTCCTACCGTAAACCCGGCGCCATGATGCTGTTCCATGAATTTGGCCAAGGCGCTGGGATATTAAGCGGTGGTTGTTTAGAGGCGGATCTGCGTCGCTATGCGCAAAATGCCATGCAGTCGCAACAGATTGCCTGCGTCACCTACGATGCGACGGATGAGTCCGATGCCAGCTACCGCTTAGGTTGTGGTGGTAAAGTCGATATCATGTTGATCCCACTACTAAAAGAAAATCACGACCTAGGACTTGTCGAAGTAGCAAAAGCGCTGCGTAAGAGGCAATCAGGGTTTTATCAATTGCCTCTCGCACCTGCAGGCAGTGATGCTCGCAGTTACTCGGCGCAGTTTTATTCGGTGGATAACGCACCTTTTCCCACTGCAGATTTTGCAAAATCAGGGATATTCAGCGCTCCCGAAGGGGATATGTTAATCATGCCCTTAAGACCGCGATTTCATTTAGGGATTTTTGGCGGCGGAATTGATGCCCAGCCTGTGGCGGCAATTGCCCATAGTTTAGGTTGGCAGGTAAGCGTATTTGATACTCGCACCGCGTATGCGCGAACTGCCGATTTTCCCCACGCCCATATCGTTAAGCAAGGCCTTGATGAGGTCGAAGGGCTTATCGCGCAGTTGGACTGTGCCGTTGTGATGCACCATAACTTGAACTTGGATGCCGCAACGCTTAAAGCCATTCAAGCTTATGATCTTAAATATGTTGCACTCTTGGGGCCTGCCCATAGGCGGGACAAAGTGTTGGCGATGGCCGACCTCAGTACAGACTCATTTAGCGGTTACTTCTCGGCGCCTGCGGGGCTAGCGCTTGGCGGCGAGTTACCCTGCGCTGTGGCATTGAGCATTTTAGCCCAATGCCATGGGGTGCTACACGGCGCGCCATGTTCGACCCTCGATGGGATCATGCCTTAATGCTGAGTCGCCAACGGCTGTTAATTGTCGTGCTGGCCGCGGGTGAGAGCAGGCGATTTCAGGGGATTAAACTGGCGCAGCCATTATCGACGTCCTCAAATGCAAATAGCGGGCAAAGCATCTTACAACACCATATCGATCGTCTGGCTCGTTTCACCTCGGCGCCATTGGTAATAGGGGCATCCAATCAAGTCAGCGTTTCGCTGCTGGTGGTGCTCGGTGCTCATGCTAACGAGCTGCGCCCTCAACTTGAGGCTCTTGGGGCGAATCAATTCACGCTACTGCATAATGCCGACTGGCAGACGGGTTTGTCATCGTCGCTGCGAGTCGCGGCGGATTATGCAAAAGCGCAGCAGTTTGATGGCATGTTACTCACCTTAGCGGATCAGGTCGCGCTGACATTTGAAGACTATCGGCAGTTGATTGAGACTTGGCAGATGAGTCAGCAATCTGTGGCCGCGCTTTATGCGAACGAAGCAGGGACCTTGAATGGACAAGATAAGTTGGATGAATTAGGCGCCCCTGCTATTTTTAATGCCTCAATACTCGATTTATTAACGGATTTGACAGGTGATCGCGGCGCCAAATCCATCTTAAAACAACTGGCAAATGTGGGTGAGCTCGTGGCTGTTCCCTTACCCCATGCCGCGATTGATATTGATACTAAAGCCGATCTTGCGTTGTGGTTGGCACTTAAGGAGTGAGTTATGGCAATACCATCCTCGGAGGCGGCAAAGGACCAGAGTCTTGCGATGCCTTCCCAAAACCTGACCATTAACGGCAGATCTTTTACCTTAAATGCGGATCCGAATATGCCTATCCTCTGGGCGTTACGGGATATTTTAGGCTTAACGGGCACTAAATATGGCTGCGGCGCCGGGCTCTGCGGCGCGTGTACTGTGCATTTAGATGGTCAACCTGTGCGCGCCTGTTTAACCAGCGTATCCCAGGCGCAAGGCAAACAACTGACCACGATTGAAGGGCTGGATAATCAAAAGCTTAAAAATGCTTGGGCCGAACACAATGTGCCCCAGTGTGGTTATTGTCAGGCCGGGCAATTAATGTCGGCTGCGGCCTTAGTCACTCAGCATCCAAAACCATCGGCGGAGCAAATCGATGCTGCCATGTCGGGTAATTTGTGTCGCTGCGGTACCTATCCTCGGATAAAAGCGGCGCTGCAAAGCTATGCCAAACAGGAGGGCTAAGATGAGTACATTCACCGCAGTTGAAAATATCAGTCGCCGCGATGTGTTAAAACTCTTCGGCGCAGTCGGGGGCGGCCTCGCCCTGGGGGCGAGTGGCCTCAGTTGGAGCCCAATGGCATTGGCGCAGGATCAGCAGGCGCGGCTCAATCTGTTTATCGCCATCGGTGAGGATGACAAGGTCTATTTGACCTGCCACCGCTCCGAAATGGGTCAGGGGATCCGCACTGGGATTTTACAAATCTTGGCCGAAGAACTGGAGGCCGATTGGGATAAAATTGTGCCTATTCAAGGGCTCGCCGATAAACGCTACGCTAGCCAAAATACTGATGGTAGTCGCAGTATCCGCGAAAACTATGACCGTATGCGCGAGATGGGCGCGATGGCTCGAACCATGCTTGAGCAAGCCGCCGCAGCCCGCTGGAAAGTCCCCGTGAGTGAAGTGCAGGCCAAAGATCATCAAGTGCTGCATGCCAAATCTGGCCGTGCTGCGCGCTTTGGTGAATTAGCCCTCGATGCGGCGGGATTACCACTGCCCACGGCCGATTCGCTGCGGTTAAAGGCGGTTAAGGATTTCAAGCAAATTGGGGCTTCGCGTCAGATAGTCGATATGCAGGCCATGCTCACGGGTAAGGCTGTCTATGGCTATGATATCCAAGTGGATAACATGCTTTATGCCAGCATTATGCGCCCACCCGTATTGGGGAGCGATGTGGCAAGTCTTGACGATAGTGCGGCGCGCAAAGTAGCGGGGGTGGTCGATGTGTACCGTTTGCCAACGTCCAAGGGCGCTCCCGCTTTTCAAGCCCTAGGCGGCGTAGCTGTGGTGGCGACAAATACTTGGAGCGCGCTACAGGGACGTAAAGCCTTGCAAGTGAGCTGGACTCAGTCTGCCAACAGCAGCCACGATTCTAAAACCTACCTGCAAGAGCTGGTGGACAAGGTACAAGCCCCTGGCAAGGTGGTACGTCAAGTTGGGGATGAGGTAAAAGCCTGGCCGAAGGACGATACCCTTAAGGCGATTTATACCGTGCCTTATCTTATCCATTCCTCCATTGAGCCACCCGTGGCCACCGCTAATGTGACCGAGAAGGGCTGTGAAATTTGGGCATCGACACAAACACCGCAGAGTACCCAGCAAAATGTGGCTGTGGCCTTAGGTATTGCCGAAGATGCGGTGAAAGTGAATGTGACGCTGCTGGGCGGCGGCTTTGGGCGCAAGTCCAAACCGGATTTCAGTGTGGAGGCGGCGCTACTCTCCAAGCAATTCAAACGGCCGGTAAAGGTGAGTTGGAGCCGTGAGGATGAAATCCAAAACGGTTATTATCACGCCATCAGTGCCCAGTGTTATCAGGCCTTGTTCGATGCCAATAACAAACCCACGGCGCTACTGGCGCGTACGGGCTTCCCGTCGATAAGCTCCACCTTTGCCGAGGGCGTCGAATATCCATCCGGCGGTGAGTTGGATTTAGGTTTTGTCGATGTGCCCTTTGCCCTCGCCAATTTACGCTACGAGGCCGTTAAGGCCAGCGCCCATAGCCGGATTGGTTGGATGCGCTCGGTATGCAACATTCAACATGGGTTTGGCGTGGGCAGTTTTGTCGATGAAATGGCCCATAAAGCCAAGTTATCTTGCCCCGATATGTGGCGTAGCTTACTGGGTCAAGCGAGGCGAGAGACCTTTGAGAACCAAGGCTTTAAATATGGCAACTATGGCGAAGACTTAACTCGTCACCCCGTTGATGTTGGCCGTTATCTCAAGGTGATTGAGGCGGTTGAACAAGCCCAAGCCAAGGCGCCTAAAGCGGGTAAGAATCAAGGTTGGGGCTTTGCGGTGCACCGCAGCTTTGTGAGTGTGGTGGCGGTGGCGATGCGGGTTGAGGTCGGTGAGGATAAACAACTTAAAGTGCTTAATGCCATTGCTGCGATTGATGCCGGCACTGTGGTTAACCCCGACAGGGTGAAAGCGCAGACTGAAGGCGCGATAGTCTTTGGGTTAAGCTTGGCGCTAATGGGGGAGATCAGTTACCAACAGGGTAAGGTGATGCAGTCTAACTTCCATGATTATCCGCTTCTACGTTTACCCCAAGTGCCAGAGATGGAGGTCATCATTATCGACTCGGATGCACCGCCTGCGGGAGTGGGGGAGCCAGGCGTACCGCCAGTGGCACCTAGCCTGACCAACGCGATATTTGCCGCAACAGGCCTTAGGATCCGCGACCTGCCGGTTAATAAACAGTTAAAGGTGTGATGCTGTAAACGACACCTGAGTGAGCAAAAAAGCGCCTAACAAGCGCTTTTTTCGTTTTTTTACCACAAATAAATTGCTTGTTAGCAAATTTACGGGCATTAATGCCGAAAATTAGCAATAGATCAGGTTTTTGTTACCAGAATAGAGGTAATTTAACCAATATGTTTACTCAAGTGACCTAAGGTATGCGGACTCGCGTACACATTCATTTGAATCGGTTCCTAGTCGGCCTGTGAGTCTGTTTTCGATTGCAGATCCCTACTAAAAATTGATCGACACGGAAGTGAAGGGCGCTATAACACCATAATACAGCCGCACCTTAAGCACATTTGAGTATTAACTTCCGTGAACACAATACAAAGGGGGCATCATGGAAAATCGTTGGCAAGTCGCTATTTCGGCGGGGCTATTAGCCGCTGTCTGGTGTGGTATCGCAGATGCCTTTCATCTCGTTACTTGGATTGGCTTTTTAGGTTGTAGCACTTTCTTTGCTCAGCCGAAGGCCGGTTTTCAAGGCGTGATGATGGCGTGGTGCACCAATCTCTCCGGTGTGTTTTGGGCTTGGCTCATTATCAGCGGTAGCAGTTTCTTCGTATCGCCTGTGGCAGGTTATCTGTTTACGGGTATCGCGACCTCGGCAATGTGCCTGCAGGCCAGTTATCAAAAATTAAGCTTTATTCCCGGTGCCTTTATTGGCTGTTGTATTACCTTTGCCATGGCAGGGGATGTCGCCAATATTGTGCCATCCTTAGTGTTGGGCGCGCTGTTAGGTTTTTGCATGAGTTTGTTGACGGCGCAGTTAGTTACTCTTCGCCAAAAATGGTCAGCATCAACAGGTTCTGAAATCGCCAGTGCCGATTAAATTCATCATGTTTTAATCTGCAGATGATGCCTATGCGGTAAAAAAGTGATGGAATAGATGAGCTATAATGCTGATTTAGTACCCGATAGCCTTTAGGTCTTAGGAAATATCAAGATGAAACAAATCCAGTTTCGCACCATTGATGCCATATTGATCAAATTCAGTCTCAACGGAAAGTTTTGGGTTGTCTGTTCTATGGTGGCGCTGATCACCGCCGCCGTTGCACTCGTCAATTACCAACATGCTCACCGTAACCTCGAAGCCGCCTCTTTGGCTCGGGTACAGGCGACCGTCGATGCCTTTGCCCAAGTCGCGAATGCGCAAAAATTGCAGGGTGATGCCCTGTCACAGTTTGCCCGTGACAATGGTTTAAGTGTTGTCACTCGCCAAACAGAGGCGCTGCGCCAAAGGGATAATGTGACTGCCAGTGCCAGCGTGGGATCAGGCGGCGCACTCGAGCTGTCGCAAAATGTTGCTCAATGGGAAAGCGAGGGGCGTAGCGATGCCAACTTAATGTTTTGGCTCGCGTTAATCGGTTTATTGCCCTTATTCCAACTCAGCTACTGGATTTCAACCTCCCTCGGCGGTGGTCTGTGGGATATGTACATGGCCATCAAACGCTTAGCCGATGGTGACCTAAGTTTTAGATTAAACTTTTTCGGCACCGATGACTTCAGCTTAATCGCTCGCGAAATCGACCGCTGCGCCGATAACATGAGCGAAATGGTGAGTGCTATCCGCAGCAATGCGCAGACGCTCTCCCTCGCCGCTGATGAGTTTAATCAACAGGCCAAAAGCAGTGGCGAGTTAATTGGTGCCCAGCATCAATTTTTAGACTCAGTTGCCGTGGCCATGGCGCAGATGACTTCGGCGATTGAAGAAGTGTCGGTCAATGCCAGCAACACCTCGCTCCAGACCAAAGATAACGCCAGCCAAATGAGTGCCAGCCAAGGACGTATTAGCCACACGGTGGACAGTATCGGGCAGCTCTCAACCAAGATTGGCGCAGCATTTTCGTCGGTGGAACAGTTATCTAAGGATGCGGCGGGTATCGATGCCGTAGTGACGACCATCAACAGTATTTCCGAGCAGACCAATTTGCTGGCGCTGAATGCGGCGATTGAAGCTGCCCGTGCGGGTGAGCAAGGCCGTGGTTTTGCGGTGGTTGCCGATGAAGTTCGTACCTTAGCGGGACGGACTCAACAAGCGACAGTTGAGATCCAAGCGATGATCGAAGGATTGCAATCGGGCACTCGTCAGCTCTCCAATATCACCACTGAGATTGTGGACCGCGCCGATGAAGGCCGCAGCGCCATTATTGCCGTGGGCGACGATGTCGAAGGGATGGCACAATCGGTTAATGCTGTATTCGATATGAGTAGCCAGATTGCTGCATCGGCGGAAGAGCAGAGCGTTGCCGCCCGTGATATTGCTGGCCAACTCAATGAGATCCGTCATCAATCCGATACCATTAAACAAACGGCGCAGCGCAGTGTCACCCTAGCGCATGATTTGCAACATGCCTCGGTTGAACTCGAAGGGATCCTTAAACAGTACCGCACTAGCTAAGCCGCGGCTTTTATGTGGGTGAATTCGATTGGATTTCATTAGCATAACAGCGAAAGAGTGGTTCGCTGGCGAGGCAAATCCAAATATCCAAATCCAAATGGCGGTTGCATCTAATGCAGTCGCCATTTTTTATGTCATTTACATCCGCTATCGTTATTGCCTTTGGCCGAGACACGCCAAAGTGAACCAAAGCCTTACAGACATTCATTTAGCCGCTTAGCATTGAAACTACAGCTTGGTTTAAATTCAACTCATTGTTACTAAAAGGTAAATACTTCATCAGTCTAAAGCGTGACTTTGGTTTCATTATCAAAATACCGTTGGAGAGGCGCTGAAACTGGGGTAGGTTATCAGCCTTATATCCCCTGTGATTAGGGGCGAAGGCATAAGAGAGATTTGACGAACATATGCAAAGGGTTGAGAGAGCCGCCTGCGTGGTTAAAGACACACTTGATGGCTACCGAGAGGAATTTGATGGCTTGGTGAGGGAATATGCGAATTTATCCCATACTCAAGGTGAAGCTTACTGCGATTTTTTTGTTGATATAGCATCTATGATGAATGGTTCATGGCTATTAACGGCCGAGCTTGAGTCTGACACGATTGCTCATTTTAAATCCTTCGACTGGTACCGTATCTTGGACATTGATGAAGCGCATACGCCAGAAGATGAATTGATCGCATTATTGCAGACGGCCTATAAAATTGGCTATCTCTGGTTAATAGAACGCTTGTCATTACTAAAACAGCAAATAGAGATGATTGAAATCCGGCTGTATTACAATGGCAGTCTTGATTATCAAGCTTTGAATTAGCGGAATGAGGTTGATTTGCCAAGCTCAATATCTGCCTTTTAAAAGTGATTAAGTTATGCTCCTTTAGCCGAATATTGCCTAATGCCGCAAGAGTCTAATGGCCTTATTTCACTATCTATTCAGTAGCTATGTTTTTGATAAACTAAACAAATCTCTCTGAATATAGTGACTCCGTGTGCATTTCCAACTTAAACAGTAAATGGATAGCTTTAATGTTAGGAATAAAAATTGAAACAGAACGTTTAGTTCTTAGAGCATTTAATGAAGATGACTCTAAAGCATTATTTGACATTTTTTCCGATCCAGAGGTGATGAAATATTGGAATACTCCTCCTTGGCGATCATTAGATGATGCCGCTGCATTTATAAATAATAGTTCCGACTCCATGTGTGATTTCCGCGGAATGACTTTAGGGGTTTATAAAAAACATAGTGGTGAACTGCTAGGTAAAGTGATGCTCTTTAATTATGACAAAGAGTCAAAGCGAGCTGAAATTGGATTTGGAATAAGCCCCAAATATTGGGGAAAAGGCATCGTTTCCGAGGCTGGGACAGCATTAATTAAATTTGCATTCAATACATTAGGTTTGCGTCGAATTGAAGCCGAGATTGACCCAGAGAATGTTTCTTCTGCCAAGGTGTTGGAGCGTATGGGGTTTATCAAAGAAGGTCATCTAAGGCAGCGCTGGGAGGTGAGTAGCGTTATCTCGGATTCTGCTCTTTATGGATTACTTGCTGAAGATTTAAGAGCCTGAGGGCAACTGATTTGAACAAGTGGTTAATGTCAGAAATATCCGTGGTTTGACTCTATATTGTCATGGACTCTTTAGTGCCCCGCTAGATGGAATTTTGTTTAAAAATCAGCATAGATACAGGAATAATGATGGAAAAGGATGCATTAGTTAAGCTTGCTATTGAATACTTTAAGAAAGTTGATGCGGGTGATGCGAGTTACTTAGATTTATTTAGCGAAGAGGTAGACTTTTTCTTCCCCAAATTTGGACGTGCTATGGGCAAGGACAGCTTAGTTGAGTTTGGCAATCGCATCGGCAGTTCACTTAGCAGTATTTGGCATGATATCGACGGTTTTAACATCACAGTGTCTGGCAATACAGTTATCGTTGAAGGGCAAGAAGGTGGGGTCATGAGTGATGGCACCGTTTGGCCAGACAACAAAATTTCAACTGGTCGTTTTTGCAGTGTTTTTGAGTTTACTGACCATCTTATTAGTCGCATGTACGTGTACGTCGACCCTGACTTCCCAAGCCTCGATGTAGCGAGGAGCTCTGTATTGTCAGGTCAACAGCAGGCCTAATGAGTAGCATTGTGTAGGTGAGCAGTACGTTAAACCATGATCGAGAACAAGTCTTCGCAATGGAGTATGTTGTGACAAGGATAACGGAATTACTCAATACATTAAACGCGTTATCGGCGGCTGATCCAGATCATTATCCGGCAGTGACATTAGATGGGTACTTTATTGGACTCTATAACAAAAAAACATCGGCCTAGGCCGATGTTTTTTATATCGATTAAAGTAGTCACTCAATCGAGTTAGGCTTCTTTAAAGGTGCTCCAAATTGGCGCGTGATCTGAGGGTTTGTCGATACCGCGCAGCTCGTAATCGACGTCGGATTCAACTAAACGTGCGGCCAGTGACGGCGTCGCTAAGATCACATCGATGCGTAGGCCACGGTTATCATCGAAGCCTTTGCTGCGGTAATCGAACCATGAATAACGCTCGCAGCGGTCGGGGTGCAGTTGACGGAAGGTATCCACCAATCCCCAACCTTGCAGGGTCTTGAGCCATTCACGCTCTTCGGGTTGGAAGCTGCATTTGCCGGTTTTTAGCCAACGTTTGCGGTTAACTTCACCGATGCCGATATCCAAATCGATGGGCGAAATATTGATATCCCCAATGATGGCGATATCTTCATCGTTGCTATGATTAGCGTGCAAATGCGCCATTAAATCCTGATAAAACTTGCGCTTAGCAGGGTACTTTGTCGGATGGTCGATGCTTTCGCCCTGAGGAAAATAACCATTCAACACAGTTAGCGGGTGGCCATTTGCCTGAGCAAAGGTACCGATAATCATGCGGCGCTGCGCATCTTCTTCATCAGTTGCAAAACCCTTTTGCACCTTAAGTGGGGCGACTTTGGAGAGCATGGCTACGCCATAGTGCGCCTTGCCACCGTGGTAATGCACGTGATAGCCCATGGCCTCGACTTCGGCGAGCGGGAAGGCTTCATCGTGCACTTTGGTTTCTTGCAGGCCGATAATGTCGGGCTGATGGCTGTCGATTAACGCTTGCAATTGATGCAGGCGAGAACGCAATCCATTGATATTGAAAGAAACGATTTTCATTAAGGGAGAACTCGTTTAAAGGGTTTAACCACAACGCTTTGATATACGCCCGCCGCGAAGTAAGGATCAGCATCTGCCCAGGCTTGAGCCGTGGCTAACGAATCGAAATCCGCAACCACTAATGAGCCGCTAAACCCCGCATCGCCTGGGTTTTCGCTATCGATAGCGGGGTGTGGACCCGCAACCAGCAAACGACCTTCATCGGCCAGTTCCTGTAAGCGAGCTAAATGCGCAGGGCGCGCCGCTAAACGTTTTTCTAAGCTGTTCTCAACATCTTGAGCTGAAATCATATACCACATTATTTGAGTTCCTTGCGTTGATCTTCGGGAAGATGTTTATAAAGGTAAAAGACGGTGATAACGGTATTAATCAGGGTTAAGGCGGTAAGGCCAAACACTTTAAAGTTCACCCAAGTTTCTAACGGCAGTCTAAAGGCGACATAGATATTGACTAGGCCACAGATGGCAAAAAAGCTCACCCAGTACCAAGTTACGTGTGCCCAAATCTTATCGGCCACCTTCATCTCTTTACCCAACATGGACTTTAAAATCGACTTGTTGAGTAGCTGGCTCACGCCAAGAGCTAGGGCAAATAAAGCATAAATAATAGTGACTTTCCACTTGATAAAGGCATCGTCATGGAACACTAAGGTGAGTGTGCCAAACACTGTCACCATAGCGAAGGTAATAAGGTGCATCTTCTCCAATTTTTTGTACAGCGCATAGGTCACGACTAATTGCAGTGCGGTGGCTGCGATTAAGGCGCCACTGGCGATATAAATATCGAAAAATTTATAGACGGCAAAAAAGATAATGAGGGGCAGAAAATCAAGCAGTTGTTTCATAAATAATCGTGTTAAGAAGACGTGGGCTTGAGTGTAGCACGGGGGGCTAGAGGGAAAAAGCCGTGAAAGGTGACCGATTGCTAACTGTTGCATGAAAGCGGCGCGAACGGCTGTTGCAATCCATGTAGCCCTTATAAGTAAGAGTGCCTGACCGATAAGGCTAAGCTTGTGCGGCACGTTTGGCTTGGGCGCGCGTGGCCAACGGGCAATCGCCGCAGCGATGACTATTAGCGAGTTGATACCTTAAGCAGCACACGCGGCGAATATTGTCTGAGTGAGCTGCTGAGGCGGGCAGCAGGTTAATGCTGTTATAGAGTGGATTAGCCTCACCATCTTCAAAGGATTTTGTGTTAAAAAGCAGCGACTTAATGCGTTCAAATTCAATATTTTGCAATGCGATTTCGCCTAAATACCAGTGAATAAGGTAGCCTAAATGGCTCCAATACAGCTTGGTGGGTGTTGGGCTTAAACCGGTTAATCGCTCAACGCTAGGGATTAGATGGCGTTGAATCCACTTTATAAGTCGTCGTTCGCGGTGGGGCGTTAAGACCGTGGTTTTAACTCTGGCGGCTTTCACTATGGCGGTTTTCACCTTAGGAGTGGGGGCTAAGGTTAATTGAAACTCAAAACCTGCGACTCTGCCCGAATCGTGGGGCCTAAGGTAAAAATGCTTAGGTGCAATATCAATCTGCTCAAGGGGGCTGGCGAGCGAGTGCGGCGCGTTAATAATCCACTCCAACATGGGTGGCACTAACAGACCGAAATACCACTGCCCCCAGAGCGAGTGCAGGGCTTTGGAGTTACGGCTATGGCTGAGCAATATCTGCTCGGGAATATTTTCTAACGGGATGGAATATGTGGTTTTTGCCAAAGGTGGATAGGCCTTGGCAAAATCCAGTAATAGCTGCTGATAAACGGCTGGCTGACTCCAAGTATCAATACTGAGTCCTTGGGGCTTGGTGGTTGCCACAAAGTGCTGTGCATAAAAAGGGGCGCGCAGCGCCAGTCGTTGATTAAACGCTTTGGCTACTTGAGTTAAATCCGCAGGGCTTAGCGCTGTTAAGTCGGTTGTTTGCACGCCGCCCACTGTGTTTAAACTTTGCGAGCGCTTGGTTTGGCAGTGCTTGCTACGACTCGGTTTAGTCTCACTGGAAAGCTTGGCTAAGGCTGGGGCTGACTCTCCTTGGCGCGCCATAATCACTCCTTAGGCTTGAATTGATTAAACTGCGGTGAGTTTATTCACCGCAGTTTTCATTGATGAACAACTGGTTATCGACAGTCCGTTAGAAGCGATAATCCAAATTCACACTCATGCTGCGTGGGGCGCCGTATTGGAATTGGCTATATTGCCCCACTTGGCTGTAGTAGGTTTTATCTAAGGCGTTGTGCACATTGGCGCTTAGCTTTAGCTGCTCGGTAAAGGCATAACTTGCCATTAAGCTGGCTAACGCGTAGGAGTCTTGCTCAACCTCGACTCTGCCTAAGGGCGAGTTCACGGTTTGGTAGACACGGCTTTGCCAATTGACCCCAGCGCCAAGCTGCAATTTGTTCCAATCGCCGCTAAAGGTATAAGTGGTAAAGAGTTTTAGCTGCTGGCGAGGGGAAGTGGTGTTGATGCGATTGCCCTTAGGGTCATCGGTGCTGAATTGGGTGTAGCCGAAGTAGATATTCCAGTCATCGGTGATTTTGCCCGTGGATTCAAACTCAAAGCCTTGGGTTTTAGTGCTGTTAACCTCTCGATATACTGGAATAGTGGTGCCCGGCAACACATCGCCAGTGCGTTCACCAACATTGTCTTGGCGAATTTCAAATACCGACAACGACATATCTAAGCTTTCATCCATCAAGCTGGCCTTAATACCCGCCTCGTAGTTTTTACCTTTGACGGGGTCGATGTAGCTGGCATCGATGCGCTGCAAGGTTTGCGGCGCAAAAATATCCGTATAACTGGCGTAGAGGGAGTATTGCTCGCCGAGTGCGTAGGTCAGGCCAAAATAGGTGGTGAGCTCATTGTCGACCTTAAAGTCATACATGCTGCCAAAGTTATCTTGGTCGGTTTGCCACTTGTTCAGGCGCAGCCCCGCAAGCAATGCCAAGGCATCGGTCAGATTAAGCTTCGTGGCCACATAGGCGGCGCTTTGTTCGGTTTCGCCGAAGGTTCCCGTGGTGTGAGTCTCCTTCCACTGAGGTTTTGGATACTGGAAGTTGGGATCGCGAAAATCCCCTAAGGGCGGTACGGCGGCCGTAGGATAATAGTAAGGGTTGGCAAACTCTTGGCGCTGACCCGTCCAGCCAAAGGTGAGCTGGTGCTCTTGGCCAAACAGGGCAAACATTCCCTGTGCCCGTAAGTCGAGGTTATGTTGGGTACGACTACCATCGACATAGGCGATTGAGCCTGCGGTTGCGCCTATGTTTGTTACCGGATCGGGATACCCCGTAGCCCAGAGTACATCGTATTTCAGTGAGTTATCGCCGTAACTGTAGGTGCCTTTTAGCTCCCAACCGTTATCAAAACGATGTTCAAGGCTGGCGAAGGTATTGAGTCCTTGGGTATGCGCCGAGGCCCAATCGGGGGCGGTGGAGGTCGCGCGATCGTAATTTGTACGGCTGCCATCACTGTGGAACAGCGGCAGACCGCCGGACATAGTGCCTTCGGGCGTGGTGTCTTGATAATCCACGCCTAAGGTCAGCAATGTGCTGGCGGTAATATCGGCTTCAACAATGCCATAGAGGGTGGTGCGTTGCTGCTCATATCTGTCTTGGAAGGATTCCTTATCCTGATAGGCGGCGACAACACGGCCACGAATGCTGCCACTGTCATTTAAGCCGCTTGATAAATCGACCATGCCGCGCAGATTGTTCCATGAGCCAACACTCACTGAGGTGCTGCCCATAAATTCTTGTGTCGGGCGTTTACGAATAAGGTTAATCGCGGCCGAGGGATTACCCGCACCCGTCATTAATCCTGTGGCGCCACGTACAATTTCCACCCGCTCGTAGATGGCGGTATCGATAAGGTTATCGCCGTAGTTAAAACGGGTGTCATAGGTGGTGGGCACGCCATCGTAAAGAATACTGGTGACCGCAATCCCGCGGGAGCTGATGCTGTACCTGTCGTTGTCCATCGGCCGAGCGTTGATGCCTGCTACGCTAGTCATGGCGTCGATCACGCTGTTTAGTTGCTGGTCATGCATCATTTGGCTAGTCACAGAGGTGACGGATTGCGGCGTCTCTAAATAGGACAAATCTAAGCCCGTTGCCGTATTCATCGCCTGAGTTTTGTAGCGATTATCGTGGAGATCCTTAGCGCCAACGACATTAATGATTTCAATGTCTTTGGTGGATTTTTTCTGGGTATCGCTGGCATCGGCATAAGCATAGGGCATGCTGAGTATGGCAGAGCAGAGGATAAGCTCAGGGCGTGTGATGGCGAGTTGGCAGTGCGCCGCGAGGCTGTTGAGGGGGAAGGTTTTCATAATAATGATCTTAAATTCCATTTAGGCTGTTTGATTGACTAGGTTGTTTTTAGGCACAGACGCGTGCCCAGAGTGGGCGCGGGCCCACTCAAGGTGAAAAGTGATTTAGGGGTTGGGTTTGAGCTTCTGATTTGCTGAGCCAAAGGCATGGCTTTGCCTGAAGGCGGCCAGCGGATTATCAATCCCGCCCGCAAAGCGCAGATTTTTTTCCCGGTCGGCTAGGTCAATCATCTGCTGGTTGTTATTAAGCTGAATGCGATTCAGGCAAGTGCGAACGAAGCTGTCTTTAAAGAGATCGTATTGTGCAAATTTGTCCGCCAACTGCGGATGCTGCGCTTGATAGTCGCGCACATTGTCTGCCACCAACTCCCAAAACAGCGCTTCGCTGACCTCGGTTTGCTTATCCAGAATTGGCGCTAAATAACGGAAAATACAGTCGAAAATATCGAGCAAGATATAGTTGAGCTTCATCTCTTCCTCAAGCTCGACCGCAAGGCGCTGTACTTCTTGCGGCAGTGGCTCGCTGCCGTTGAGTACTGCGACTTCTTCGCCGATATCCTTCATCAATATTTTGACCGGGATGCCAGCATCGAGCACTAAAATCAGGTTCTCGCCATGGGGCATAAACACCAGATCGTAGGCAAAGAAGGCGTGCAATAGCGGTGATAAGTAGAGGTTGAGATAGCGCTTGACCCACTCCTTGGCGCTTAAGCCCGAGTGCGTGATTAAGGCGGCAAGCAGGGCTTGCTCCTGATGATCGACGTGTAATAACGCCGCCATGGTCATCAGGGTTTGCTGCGGCTCAATGTGCTGCAGCGGACTCTCGCGCCACAGCGCCGACAGCATTTTCTTATAGGCGCTATCTTGGGTGAGTGCCTCTTCATAATATCTGTGGTGATAACCAATTGCAGCGATTTCCTTGAGGATCACAAAACCTTGTTCGGCAAAATAGCTGTCGCTTTCGATAAGGTCGGCCACCCAAGCGTTGATCTGCGGGGTGCAGCTCATATACAGCGGCGAAAGCCCACGCATAAAGCCCATGTTTAAGATAGAAAGCGCGGTTTTGACGTAGCATTTTTGCGGCGCGCTTAAGTTAAAGAAGGTGCGGATCGATTGTTGAACTTGATAGCAATCTTGGCTTTCGCCGAGATAAATAATGTCGCCGCCGGCGATTTCGCCAGCAAAAGTGCGGGCAATTTTTTCGCGCCACTGCCAAGGATGAACGGGCATAAAATAAAAGCCGTCGGCCGCTTGCCCCTGTGCGCTTAAGTGTTGTTGAAACTCGGAGAACTGTTCGCCAAGCTCCTGTTTTAACAAGCTATCATGGTCTAATCCTTCGAGGGCGGAGAAGGTGGTATTGTCCTTACGCACTGCAATCCACACTAGCTGGAGCGCGCTGGGACTCTCGGGGGCAAATTGGTCATAGTCCTGCATATCAAAACCAATGCGGCCATTGTTGGCGATAAACACTGGGTGCCCCTCGGTCATGCCCGCCTCAATGGTTTGATAATCGGCCTTAGCGAGTGTTGCGGCGGGGATGGCTTGATGGGCCAACTTGTAGGCCTTGCTGTAGAGGGTACTGGTGATTTCCTCCAGATAGGTTGGCAGCAGGGTTTCACTCATGCCCAAGGCATCTTTCAGTTTGATAATCAAACTCATGGCATCGAGTGGCTTGTCTTGGCCCGCGCTGCTGACTCGAATCGACCCGGTTTCTATCTCAAGGTGGTCGAGCTGATAATGGCGCGCACTGAAGTAATAGGTACAGTCCTTGAGCCTCAGTTCATAGTGATTGATGCCTGCCGCTTGGCGGTATATCTGTGAGGTGATGATCTTCTCATGGGTAAATTCACAGAGAATTTTCTTCACCAAATGGCGATTGGCCGCCTGCCAATATTCCGGTATTAAGTGGGCGGGAACATGCCTGTGGGCAGCGGCCTCCAGCGTGGGGAATTCGGCTTGAGTGAATGGCGTGAGTAATGCGCGGTTAGTGGCTAAGTTCATCGGGTTACCTGCGAAGTGATAGGGTTAACTGCGGTTGCATGGGTTGCATGTGTTGTTTGAGTTGCTGCGCATTGCATAAAAGGGGCGCTCGTCTTTTGCGCTAATTGGCGACTCTGGGCGCTACAAAAACCGAGGAATGCGGCTTTGCTGCGCAGTTGAATGGCTTTTTGGTAGCGGATCCCAACTTGGCTGTTTAAGCGGTGGATTTTGTGATTTTGCTGATCCGGCTCGACAACCATTCGTTTAAAGGCAAGCTTTTCGAGAATGAGCTCAGCAATAGCCTGCATCACTTGACCGGACAAGCCATGAACGGGCTTACCCTCAAGCGGCGCGAGGATGAGGTGCATACCGCAATCGAGTCGCTCCACGGCATAGTGCTCACCCACTTCATCCTGGGCGGGATCGTACAACTCCACCATAAACAGCGGTTTGGCTTGCCATTCACCTATTAGCGCAACCTTGTGCTCGCTTGGCGCCAACGCCTCAGCAAGTGCATCGAGACTCATCCCCTGCATCCCCCAAAAGCGGGCATAGTCTTGGTTAAACCAGCTCTGCAACATAGCTAGGTGTTGCGGGAGATTGAGCGGTTTAAACACAAACTCATCAATCACAATGGGTGTTGAGAGCGAGGCCACACAGTGGCGACTCCAATGTCTGGCCATTACTGCGCCTCCTTGTGGGGTGCCATCAACACCGACACGCTGCCGCCCGAAGGACTTATCCGCAACGCGGCCAGTGGCTCAACATTACGATGCTGCGTAGGTTGCGCCGCCGAAGATACCGTCTTGCTTGGTGTGGCTGTTATGGCTGAGTGGGGGCTGCTGGTGGGCTGGTTTTGCTGCGCGCGGATCTTGGTTGGGTCGAAGGTTTGGAAGGCGATACTGTCTTCAATCGGATAGGGTGCGTAACCTAAAACCGCTTGCAGAATCGTCGCATTGCGATAGCAGCCCATGCCCAGATCCGGTGAGCTGATGCCATGGGTATGCAGGCCCGCATTTTGGATGAAAATATCGCCTCTGATATCGATGCCATAATCCCGCTGGATGGCGAGTTGGCCGCGATCATCAAATTCAATTTGTGATTTAATTCCTTGAATAAATTCGGGTAAACGATATTGATAGCCAGTGCCTAAGACGACGGCGCCCGTCTGTTGCTCGAGGGCATATTCCTGTTCGAAGTGGTTGAATTTGAGCGTTAGCTTGTCGCCCGAGGTTTCTATCTTATCGAGTGCCACGTTGGTCAGCAGCTGGCATTGGATATCACTGACTAAACGTTTTTGGTAAAGCAGATCATAAATATCGTTGATTAACTCGGCATTGATCCCCTTGTAGAGGGATTTTTGATTTGCAATCAATCGGCTGCGTTTCTCTGGCGACAGTTCGTGGAAGTAATCCACATAATCTGGCGAAGTCATTTCTAGGGTGAGTTTGGTGTATTCCAGCGGATAGAAGCGTGGCGAGCGGGTCATCCAATTTAATTGATAACCATAGGTATCAATATCTTGCAACAGATCGTAAAAGATTTCTGCCGCGCTTTGACCACTGCCGATCACGGTAATGGCGCTTTGGCTCTGCAGGTAAGTTTTCTGCTGCATATAGCTGGCGCTGTGCATCACGCGGGGATCGTGCATCGGGCAATTGTCTGGCACGTAGGGCGTGGTGCCCGTGCCGAGTACCAGTTTGCGGCACAAATAGGTTTGGGGCTGGCCGCTGCGTCTATCAACCCCCGTAACATGGTAAATACCTTCACCGGCGTTGTAATCTAGTTGGGTGACCTTAAAACCGAATCTCAGATTGGAGAGCTGTTTGCTAACCCATTGACAATACTGGTTATACTCATTTCGCGGCAGGAAAAAGTTTTCACGGATATAAAAGGGATACAGCCTGCCAGTTTGCTTGGCAAAATTCAGGTAACTATAGCGACTTGTGGGATCGGCCATGGTCACTAAGTCGGACATAAACGGTGTTTGCAGCCGAGAAGCGCTGAGCAGCATGCCCGGGTGCCAGTCAAACTCGATTTTGGCATCAAGAAACAAACAGCTAAAGCCATCGATGGGTTCACTCAGGGCGGCTAATCCGAGATTGAACGGACCTATGCCGATACCGAGTAGATCGAGAATCCTGCGATCGTTTTCCTTTTTTGGGGTAGTCACTTACGCCTCCTTAAGTTCCAGCTGCCAACCGAAACTGTGGTTGTCATCATCGGCTGATGGGCAAGCCAGGAGTGGTTCTCTCTATCTCAGCCGAGTGAGTCATTCCCTTATCTTGCGGATCAGGATCGGTTCCATGTGTTGCGCATAAGCTGAGGATTACTGCATCAGCGCAACGGCGAATAAATTAGCACTTCAAAATTTATAAATGCAAATCATTCTCATTTACCTATTGTCGGAGGAGTCGTACTTTTGACTGGGAAATAAAGGGCTGAAATACGGTTTGTAAGCGAGGGAATTGCCGTAGCAAAAATGGTGTAAAACTTATGCTTAAGGAGATGTTTTAAAAATTATTTAAAATAAAACAGTTAATTATATTTGAGTTGAATAGGGATTTATTTCGGACTGATGGGATTGGAGGACGCAGGCTTAAGCAACGAAAGTGTGAGCCAATCTTGAGTGTAAATCGACTGTAAATCCGAGCGCTTGACTAGGTTATTAGATGATTTAGGGGTAAAGCGAGGAAAAACAGAAAAGCCATTTTAGAAAATGGCTTTAACGGCATTAAACGCAGAAGTGAGTTTAAGGTAATTGCACAAAGGCGGCGGTTAGCTTTCGCACTAGGGGGAGCACCATCAATAGAGTCGGGAAGGCGACAATCCAAGAGATAAACCATGCGCTAAACCAGAGCTCAACAAACTGCGCCGATGCACCGACACCGTTTAAGGTGCTGATCCCTGAAACGATGCAACTCATTAAAATTGATAGAAAAAACGGCATCACAATCGTAACGTATTTAGCGGGTAATTTGGGAGTACCAAAAATCGTACGGTTTTTATTGGGTACAGAATCTAAGCTGGACATGGGGCCTCAATCGGATTTGCTCTGGCGAAAGAATGTATAGATTAGGCTTAATCATTAATACCTTAAGCACAACCTGTTCGCCATTCTAGAGACAAAGTGGCCTAAAAGCCATTGACGCTTAGCCATGATTCACCGTCTCGTTAGGCAAAGTCATGGTTTAGGGAGGGAGTCTAGCTTAGCCTTAATCTTGCCAGTTAGTCACCCATAATTCCCCAGTGACATTGACCCAATGACCGCGGGAGATCGGAGAGGTGCCCAGTTCGTTATCGAAGGGTAGGGGAAGGCTAGATTGCAATAGATACACAGTATCATCGGGCGTTTGGGTGATCTCAACGATTTGTCCGGATGCCTCAAAGTGACAATTATGTTTAGGGAAGTGCAGACTCTGGCGGTGTTCAATGATGTCGGTCTGCAGGTTTGCCTTGGCTAAGCGGCCGAAGAGTTCAACCTTAACCCACTGATTAACGGTAAAACGTTGTTTAGCCTGTTGATCGCTCCCCTGATAATAAAACCACACCGGGGCGCCATTATCCCATTGGGCGGCCACTTCACCTTGAAAACCACAACCCCAAGGGGTGACGTCGAGAATATAGATTTGATACTGCATAAAAAGTCCATTTACCATAACAAAACGGCCGATGTTACCGGCGCTATATTAACATCTCTTTCGCTAAGACATGCGACTCAGCGCTCAATATAAGCCTTGGGTTTGACAGTTTTAAGAAGCTGAGAGTTCTTACTTTGGCATCATTGGTTGTCGCAGTGTGGGAGGCGAGAAAGAAAAGGGCCAAATCCGATGATTTGGCCCTTCAGTGGCGAAACACTAATAGAAGGCGATTACAGCGTTAACGTCACCCCGGCGAACACGGCGCGTCCCGGCAGAATGGTTTCTGTGGTGCCGTCGGAATCTTCAGCGGGTTGCTCATTGGTAAAGTTGGTCATACCCGCGCGTAGCTTGATGTTTTCCGTTAACCGATAGCTGGTGCCAAAATCGAAGCGGCTATAGCCACTGCGTTTTATCGCGCTGCTATCTAAGTAGTCACCAAAATAGTTACCGCTGACATAAAGTTGCCAGTCATCAGTCATATGCCAATCGAGCTGAAGGTTGGCGGTTTGATCGGGACGTCCATTTAACTCTGAGCCATCGCTTTTTTCCGTATCTAGATAGCTGTAGTTGCCTTTAAGACTGAGATCTTCGGTCAAATCGATTCGGCCCGTCAGTTCTATCCCCTGTAAAGTCACTTCGGACTCATTGTAATAAGTCCGGCTCGGGCTCACTCTATCCCAGGTCGATACAGTGATTAAGTCTTTGACTTTATTATGGTAGGCCGTTGCCGAAATATCCCAGGTGTTATCACTCATTAGCACTGAGAACTCATAGTTTACGCTGGTTTCTGGGTCGAGATCGGGATTACCAACCACGGAGCAGGCGCCACCGCAACTGACTGATGCAAAGGTGGGCGATGACTCAAATAATGCCGGAGCCCTAAAGGCCGTGCCGACACCGCCTTTAAAGGTCAGTTTATCGGTGGCACGATAGACAATATAGGCGCGCGGGCTGAGGTTATTGCCATACTTTTCATTATCTTCGTAGCGGGCACCTAAGGTCAGCGTCCAGTCATCTAAGAAGTCGATTTCATCTTGGGCGAAGAGTGAGTATTGGTCGACGCTGTCACCCTTAGTTGTGGGGTACTGAACAGGATCTTCAACCTCGGTCTTATGGTATTCGCCGCCTAAGGTAAAGTCCTGCTGCCATAGGCTGAAAAAGCTGGTGGCTTTGAAGCTAGTATTCTTTTCATCAATATGGCGACCCAAGGGCGGTTGCAGGCTGTAACGGCTGTTGTAGTCGTAGAGCTTAGAATCTTCGAGATTGGCCTCTAACTGGGTTTGGCCCCATTGCCAGTCTGCCTTGTGGGTAAGGCCAAAGGTATTGCGCTCGATTTGCTGTTCGCGCTTTGATTTCTCAGCATAGGTTGTGAGGGGGACTTTGTCTTTATCATATTGATAATCAAAGTCTAATGTTTGATTGTCAGCCAACTGCCAAGTGAGTGCGCTGTAGAGTTTCTTGGTTTTACGCTCTTCTATGGTATCAAAAGTCGGCGTGATTTCGGGTAATTGCCAAAGATCCTGCTCTGCGGATTCGGCGGTGAGCATCAGCCCTAAGCTATCGGTCAATTTGCCCGAGGTAAACACGTTGTAGCGTTGTCTATCGCCACCATCCCCTTCTTGCATTTGACTGTATTCGGCATCGAGGGTGAGCTGCCAATCCTCGGTCGGCGCCTTAGTGATCACGTTAATCACCCCGCCAACGGCGTCTGAGCCGTAGAGTGCCGACATTGGACCACGGACAATTTCGACCCGCGAGATTGCATCAATCGGAATTGCGGTAATGTCGAAGTTACCGCCGCGCCATAGGCCGTTTGAGGAGGACACGCGTTTGCCGTTAACGAGCATTAGTACATAGGTTTCATCCATACCACGGACATAGAGGCTGTTACGTCCTGCGTTACCGCTGACCACGTTGACCCCGACACTGCCACGCAGCACGTCGCCGAGATCTTTAACGGGCAGTAATTTAATCTCTTCGGCATCGATGACAGAGATAGAGGCGGGCGCCGAACTTAACTGTTGGTCCTTAGCGCTGGCGGTGACCACTATATGTTCGAGTTCTGTGTCATCGGCCTGTGCCGACAGGAGTGGTTGCAGTGAACAGGCGAGTGCTAACAGTGCGAAAGGAAAACGATTTAGCGTTTTATGGTTACTCAATTTCAATCCCCCGATATCCATTATCTAATTAATTAACAAAGCAAAAATGGTAAATCTTTGTAAATCGACTATTTCAACTGGTCGCCAAAATAGCACAATCACTCATTTCTTTGAATGATAATAATTGTCATTTACAATGTAATCGAAGATGATGTGATTCACGTCACTTAGCAGGATGGAGGAGGGGAAATATTGTCGCCTTGTCCCTCAATGCAGACTGCGCATTATTAGCGTCTTAAATGCGTTTTCATCGAATATTCAATATCTTCCTAATAGGAAACAGTACCCAATGCGATACTTTTTAGTTGTAGTCGGTTTATTGATGGGGAGCGTGATATCACAGCCAACTGCGGCGGTGGAATATCAAAGCCAGCAATTGCAGTCCAAACTGCTTAAGGAAACACGGCAGTATCTGATTGCACTTCCTGAGGGATATGCACAAGCGACTGAGGCGTATCCCGTTGTTTATCTACTTGATGCAGATGAACAATTTGATCATATGGCAAGCTTGCTGCAATTTTTAAGTCAAGGCGCTATGCCGCAAATCCCTAAGATGATTATTGTTGGCATTAATAACACCGAAAGGATGCGGGATTACACTCCGACCCATACGCTGGTGTTGCCGAGTGGGAAAAAAGGCAATCCCAAATACCAGCAAACGGGGGGCGCGGGGCGATTTTTAGATTTTATCGAGCAGGAATTAGCGACGAGCATACATAGTCAGCTGCGAACCAATGGTATTAATGTGTTGGTGGGCCACTCCTTTGGGGGCTTATTAGCGATGGAAGCGCTGCGTACCGACAGGCAACTTTTTTCGGCCTATATCGCCATTGATACTAGTCTGTGGTTTGACAGCCCACATTACCTCACTCAGCTCGAAAACCGAGTTGAAAAGGGCGATTTCAAGCAGAAACAACTCTTTATGGCGATTGCAAATAATCCCTTGTCACCGGGATTTGGCGTGTCTTCCTATCATAGAGATTTAAATTTGGCCTTTGCGGACAAGCTGACCAAAAGTCCCCCTCAAGGGCTGAGTTTTGCGGCCCAATACTATCCCGACGAGACACATCAGAGTGTGAGTCATATAGGTTTATACGATGGTATTCGCCATCTGTTTAAAGACTTCGCCATCGATATCTATGCCGAGACGTTTAGTAAGCAGCAAGTGATTGACCAATATCAATTATTATCGGAGCGCTTTGGCTTGAGGGTGACTCCACCTCAGCAATACCTCGAGCAGTTGATCCAATATAGCGAGAGACAACAGCTCAGCGATCGCAGACAAAGTCTTGAGTCATTGAAAGCGTATTTTGCTGATGTTAAGTCAAATGAGGCACTGAGGTAGACCTGATTGTCGAACTGAGCTGGAGGCATTTTTAGCGCTTAGAAACAACTGAGCACAGGTGCAAACACGCCTATGCTCAGATGGTCAGTAGTTTAATTAGGTTGCCGCTTTCATGGCGCGGGTAAATTCACCTAAAGTGGACAGCAACTTAGCTTCATCCTGTTGATGAGCTTCGATAATTTTCACCACGGCCGAGCCAGAAATCGCGCCCGCTGCGCCCGCCTTGATTGCGGCGCTCACTTGAGCTGGCTCGGCAATCCCAAAGCCTAATAGCGGTGGCGGCGCATTGAATGCTTGCAGCTTAGCTAAAATTTCTTCAACGGGCGTACCCGCCTTAGTGTCTGTGCCAGTGACACCGGCGCGGGACAATAGATAGGTATAGCCTTCGCCACTTTGGCTCACTTTTTCAAGGGTTTCGCTATCGGCATTGGGCGGCGCGATAAAAATCGGCGCGATACCGTGGGCCTTAGCGGCTTGAATAAAAGGCGCCGCTTCTTCTACTGGCACATCGGCGATAAGCACTGAGTCCACGCCCGCTTGCTGCGCTTTGGCATAAAAAGCATCGATGCCATTAGCGAATACCAGGTTCGCGTACAGCAATAATCCAATCGGCAGCTCTGGGTATTTAGCGCGAATTTGCGCTAATAAGTTGAAGCACTGCGTTGGCGTCGTACCCGCGGCGAGGGCTCTGAGGTTCGCGCCTTGGATCACCGGGCCGTCTGCTAGCGGATCGGAGAAGGGAAAACCTAATTCCAGAGCATCGGCACCATTTTGCACTAAGGTATCGATAATTTTCAGCGACAGCTCAGGGCTTGGATCGCCCAAAGTGACAAAGGGCACAAAGGCGCCGCGGCCTTCGGCTTTTAAACGGCTAAACGCTGCGTGATAACGGCCGCCTTGCTGAGGGATAGTTTGGGTTGCAGTGTTGCTCATCGTTGTTATTCCTCTTTACCGTTTAAAATGTCTGACACAGTGAAAATATCCTTATCGCCTCGTCCCGAGAGGTTAACGACCAAAATGGTTTCTTTAGTGCACTCTTTCGCTAGGCGCAGGGCGTAAGCGAGGGCGTGGGCCGATTCGAGCGCAGGGATAATCCCTTCGCTGCGAGCCAATAATTGGAAGGCTTCTAGGGCTTCATCATCGGTGGCCGATTCGTAGCGCGCACGGCCAATCGCGTTCAAATGGGCGTGTTGTGGGCCAACGGAGGGGAAGTCAAGGCCTGCCGAAATCGAATAGGATTCTTCGATTTGGCCTTCGCTGTCCTGCATCAAGGGCGCCTTCATACCAAAGAAAATCCCAGTTTTGCCATGTTTGAGTGGCGCACCGTGCATATGGGTATCGATGCCTTTACCTGCGGGTTCGACCCCAATCAGCTCGACACTGGTTTCATCAATAAAGTCGGCAAACATACCGATAGCATTGGAGCCTCCGCCGACACAGGCGATCACCGCATCGGGCAGACGACCTTCGCGCTCCAGCATTTGCTTCTTGGTTTCTTCGCCTATCATACGTTGGAACTCACGCACTATAGTCGGGAAAGGGTGCGGCCCTGCAGCTGTGCCTAATAGATAGTGGGCTTTTTCGTAGCTGCCGGACCAGTCGCGCATCGCCTCGTTACAGGCATCTTTTAAGGTGGCAGAGCCTGAGGTGACAGGAATGACTTCTGCGCCCATCAAACGCATTCTAAATACGTTAGGTGATTGGCGGGCAACGTCTTTCGCGCCCATATACACTTTGCACTTTAATCCCAGTAGCGCACAGGCAAGGGCGGTGGCAACACCGTGTTGGCCTGCGCCGGTTTCTGCAATAATCTCCTTTTTACCCATACGTTTAGCCAATAATGCTTGGCCCAATACCTGGTTGGTTTTATGGGCGCCGCCGTGGAGTAAATCTTCCCGCTTGAGGTAGATTTTCACCATAGGGTTAGGGCTTAAATTGCGGGTTAAGGTCAGTGCCGTTGGGCGGCCCGCGTAGTTTTTCAGTAGATCGGTAAACTCGGCTTGAAAGGATTCATCGGCCTGCGCTTCGACAAAGGCGTTTTCGAGTTGCTTGAGGGCGGGGACTAAAATCTGCGGCACATACATACCGCCGTATTCGCCGAAATAAGGGTTAAGCTTTAACTGTGACATACCTTGTTCCTTATCCTATTCATTTGTTTCGATGGCGGTTTAGGTTAACGCCATCGAGTTTCAATTCTGGCTAGCCTGTGCTTTGCACAGGTTTTTATAAAAGCTGGTCTAGAGTCGTAGTTGACTAAATGCCGCTTGGATTTTCTCTGCCGACTTAACGCCGGGAGCCGTTTCGAGGCCAGAGTTAAAATCTAAACCGTAAAATCCTTGGGCATTGGCACGGGCAGCATTGTCAGCATTGAGGCCGCCCGCGAGCATGGCCTCGGCTTTATGGGCAATGGGGAGTTGCCAATTAAAGGCTTGCCCTGTGCCACCAAAACCTGCGTCATTCTTGCTATCAAAAAGATAACGCTGCACACCTCTTGGCATCGCAGCAAGCTCGCCGCTTTGCGCATCGACACTGACCGCCTTCCAAATCTGGGTGTTCAGTCCGGCCTGTTGCAGCAATTGGCTCAATTCGGCAATTTCCAGTTCCGTCTCACTGCCATGCAGTTGCAGCGCGGCTAAGCTGCATTCTTGGGCGACACTCGCCATCAGCTCAGGTGTGCTGTTTACAAATACGCCGACAAACTCAATGGCGGGCAAGTTGGCGGCGCGGTATTGCTGTACTAACTGCTTTGCGGCCTCTTGGGTGAGCGCGCGCGGCGATTTTTCAGCAAAAATCAGCCCTGCATACACGGCGCCGGCAGTGGCCGCCGCTTGAATATCTTCAAGGCGGGTGAGGCCACAGACTTTATTGTGACCGAAGATCAATTTACGGCAGGCTAAATCAATGTCTTCTTCGGCCATAATCGAGCTACCGACTAAGAAGCCATCGACTAACGGACTTAAGCGGCGCACTTGTTCGTTAGTGTAAATGCCCGATTCGCTGATCACCACGCGATCGCTGCCAATGTGCGGCGCAAGGGCTTCTGTGGTGGCCAAATCGGTACTTAAATCCCGTAAGTTGCGGTTATTAATGCCAATAATAGGTGCGTTTAAGGCGATGGCGCGTTTCAGTTCTTCCTCATTGCTGACTTCCGTCAGCACATCGAGTTGATACTTGGCCGCCTCGCTGGCAAGTTGCTGATATCGCTCATCCTCGAGCACAGAAAGCATCAGCAGAATCGCATCGGCGCCCTGGTGAGCGGCCAACTTGACTTGATATTCGTCAACAAAAAAGTCTTTACACAGAATCGGTTGGCTCACTTTGGCCCGCACTTTCGGGATATAGTCAATGTCCCCTTGGAAAAATTGCTCATCGGTTAATACTGAAATTCCAGCGGCATATTGGGTATAAATCGAGGCGATGGCTTCGACATCAAAGTCTTTACGGATTAAGCCTTTGGATGGACTGGCTTTTTTACACTCTAAAATATAACCCGCCTTCGGGGCTTTTAAGGCAGCAAATAGACTACGATCCGAAATCTTGGGGGTTAAGCTGTCTTCAGGAAAGCGCAACTTAAGGGCGGCGATATGGGCGGCCTTAGTATCGACGATACGGGTTAAAACGTTGGCTTTTGCGGTGCTGGTTTGCATGCTACCCCTTACATCCTGCGATGCTTGATTATCTTCCGAGCGATGGGCGTCGGGTTGTTGAACCTGTGTCATGGTCATTATTCCTGTGCTTCGCTGCTGACTTTAGCGAGTTGATTCAGTAATTCAAAGGCTTTGCCGCTTTTTATGGTATTGAGCGCAAGGGCGGTGCCAGCTTTGACTGAGTCCGACAGGCCACACAGATATAAGGCACAACCTGCATTGATGGCAACCGCATGGGTGTGGGCATCGCTGCCTTGTCCTTGCAAAATAGATTGAGTGATTTGGGCGTTTTGTGCGGGCTCTCCGCCTTCAAGCTCGCTAATTTGGGCTTGTGGCACGCCAAAATCCGCAGGCGTTAGTTGATATTCAATAATCTCACCGTCTTTAAGTTCGGCGACTTGCGTGCTGCCATGGAGCGCTACTTCATCTAAACCACTGCCGTGTACCACCATGGCTCTTTGCGTACCAAGGGCTTGCAGTACGCGGGCGATGGGCGTCACTAGCTCTGGGCTATACACCCCAAGCAACATAAATTCTGGGCGCGCAGGGTTAATCAATGGCCCTAACACATTGAATAAGGTGCGAGTTTTCAGCGCTTGGCGAACAGGCACCGCATGTTTGACACCGCCATGGTAGTGGGGCGCAAACAGGAAGCACAGATTGAGTGATTCCAGGCAACGGCTCGCCAGCTCGGGTGACATGGTTAAATCGATGCCAAATTGGGCGAGTAAATCCGAAGAGCCCGATTTGCTCGAGACCGAGCGATTACCGTGTTTTGCGACCTTGGCGCCAGCGGCTGCCGCGACAAAGGCTGCTGTGGTGGAGATATTGATGGTATTAAAACCATCACCACCTGTGCCGACGATATCGATAATCCCTTGGCTACGGCTTGAGGCTGGATAGGGGAATGGCTTGGCGGCGGCGCGCATCGCATCGGCGGCGCCACTGATTTCGGCAATGGTTTCGCCGCGAATTTTAAGGGCCATTAACATTGCCGCCATCACGGCCTCATTCATTTCACCTTGGATAAGGGTGCTAAAGAGGCTGGCGGTTTGCTCGCGGGTTAATGCTTTACCCAGAAACAAGATATCGAGCAGGGGCTGAATCGATGTTGCGCTCATTATTGGGCTCCTGCGGTATTGTGGACGATGTCTTGAGTCAAAAAGCGTAAGGTTTGGGTTAACAATGTGCTGCCCAAGGTGGTTAAGATGGATTCTGGGTGAAACTGAAAACCGACCGCCCTGTGCTCGGCATGCAAAATCGCCATTGGCATCTCTTCTGTGGTGGCAATCACTTCAAGACAATCGGGGACTTTTGTGGCGACTAAGCTGTGATAACGGGCGACAGGTAAGGGCGAAGGCAAGTTAGCAAACACACCTGTACCATTATGGAAGGTGGGGCTGGCTTTACCGTGCACCACAAAAGGCGCGCGCTCCACTTTACCACCGTAATATTCCACCATGGCTTGATGGCCTAAGCAGATCCCAAGCATAGGCACTTTGCCCGCGACTTTGTCGATCAGCGACATCATGGAGCCCGCTTCATGGGGCGCACCTGGGCCTGGCGATAGGACTAAGGCGCTGGGCTCTGTTTCCGCTAACAGCTTGTTGGCAATATAGTCGGCGGCAACATCGTTACGGTAGATCACCACTTCACAGCCAAGGCTTCTAAATTGGTCGACTAAGTTGTAGGTAAAGGAGTCGAAGTTATCGAGTAAATAGAGTTTCATCTTGGGCTCCTTATCTTTGTTGTTCAGTCGTAGTGGTCGCAGTTGCTTGCTGGCTTTCATCCAAGCCTGCGCCCATCTTGATGGCCGAAATCACAGCCTGCGCCTTTTGGCGGGTTTCATCGGCTTCACTCTGCGGATCGGAATCAAACACCACGCCAGCACCCGCTTGGATATGGGCAACGCCGTTTTTCACAAAGGCGGAGCGGATAACGATACAGGTGTCCATATCCCCAAGGGCGTTGAGGTAACCCACAGCGCCGCCGTAGCTGCCGCGGCGGGTCTTTTCTGCTTGACGCACCAATTGAGAGGCGCGCACTTTCGGGGCGCCAACTAGCGTGCCCATATTCATACAGGCCTGATAGGCGTGGAGTGCATCTAAGTCTTGGCGTAGTTGACCTGTGACGCGGCTGACTAAGTGCATGACGTGGGAATAACGGTCGACTTTAAGTAACTCGGCCACTTTGCGGCTGCCGCTTTGGCTGATACGGGCGATATCGTTACGGGCTAAATCGACCAACATTAAATGTTCGGAGAGCTCTTTTTTATCCAAACGCAATTCGAGTTCGATACGGCTATCGAGGTCGAAATCGATCTCGCCGCTGGCGGTTTTGCCGCGTTTACGGGTGCCTGCAATCGGGTAGACTTCGACCTGATTATTGCTGGCTTCATATTTCAGCGCGCTCTCGGGCGAGGCGCCAAACAGGGTGAAGTCATAGCCCCTGAAATAAAACATATAGGGGCTGGGGTTGGTTAAACGTAGTGCGCGGTAAGCTCCCAAGGTATCGGGGCAGGGCAGGCTAAAGCTGCGTGAAGGCACGACTTGGAAGATGTCGCCGGCAATAATGTGTTCTTTTAAATCAATAACGGTTTGCTTGAAGTCATCATCACTAACATTCACTTGCTCTGTGGCCGTTATGCCGACGAGGGCGGGTGCAGGTGTTGCACTCTTGGCTAGGGCTTCACATTGGGCGCTGATGTTCTCTGCTCGCTCGGCTAAGGCTTGGGTCACCTCTAAATGTTGTTCAGTGCCTTCACTGAAGTTGTGAGTGATGATCTCGGCGTGTTTTTGCTTGTGATCGATAAGAATTAAGGTTTCGGCGAGATAAAATAAATAATCAGGACAATCATTTGCACCATTTGGTGCTTCAGGCAGTGGCTCGACGGTATCAATCAAATCGTAGGAGAGCACGCCACCTAAAAATAAGTCTTCGAATGCTGGCGTCTGGCCGCAGTCGATATGCTTTACAAACAAGCGCAAACCATCGAGGGGCGAGGTGGATTTTAAGCGGGCATCTTCATCCTTAAGCTCAGTGTCCTTTTGCAGCGTGACCACTAAGTTGTGGCCATCGCGTTGGCATTGAGTTTGGCTTGAACGAGCAATAAAAAATTGCTCGATGGGGGCGAGTAAACTGACGCCATTGTCACTCAGTGCGCTAAAGCGTAAACGATAGCCATCGCAGCGGATCATCAGCGCCGCATGGGTCATCACCATGCTCTTAAGATTTTCCTTGCTGTCGATTTCTGCCGATTCTAACAACATGGTATGGGGTACATCTTGGGTGATGTGCTGGTACAGGCGCAGTGGGTCGCTATGATATGCCAGCGTCGCCTTGAGCGTATGCGAACGTGCGAATGTCTGTTGAGACGGGGCAAAATGCGCGCCATCAACTTGGGTAACCTGATTAAATGTCTTTAGGGTCATGCTTATCTCGCTTTTTATCCGTTTACCGCGTTGCAGACATTTTTCGCACCAACAAAAAAGCCCGCATTTCTGCGGGCTTTTTTGTTGATTCTGTTACTTTCAAATGAGCACAGAGCTTCACACCACCCGCTAAGTTGGGAAGTACCACCACCAAATGATGTTGAAAGAAGCGTTAATCTGAGTCATTCAAAAGGGCCTCAATAATTCGTTAGTTGAGCTATAGAAAACATGAGCCTGAGTCGAAAGTCAATTGAATATTTTTCAAAATGATGGATTCACGCCGCTAAATCACTGTACCGAATGCCATTCCTACTCGATAAAGTGTGAGATAAATGCACATTTCATCTTAAATTCACGTACAATAACGGCATGAATACTCAAAGCATATTGGCTGACTTGCACAGCCACACGACCGCATCCGACGGTCATCTCACGCCGTCCGAGCTGGTCGCCAGAGCCCTTGAAAAGGGCGTGCAGTTATTTGCAATTACGGATCACGATACGGTTGCTGGCTTAGGTGAAGCCCGCGCCTTCAATCAAGCGCAGGCCGAACCGTTAAAACTGATTTCTGGGGTTGAGATTTCAACCCGTTGGAATAGTTACGATATTCACATAGTGGCGCTCAACTTTGATGAGACCCATGCCGAGTTATTAGGCTTTTTAGCGCATCAGCGTGAGTTGCGTGAGCAGCGTGCCGAAGAAATCGGCCATCGTTTGGCTAAAGCCGGGATTGAAGGCGCCTATGAGGGCGCTAAAAAACTCGCCGCTGGCGCTGCCATAAGCCGCGGTCACTATGCACGCTGGCTTGCCGATAATGGCCATGCGGTGGATATGCCAAGTGTGTTCAAACGCTATTTAGCTCGTGGTAAAACCGGCTATGTGCCCAATAATTGGGGCGATATGGCCAGCGCGATTGAGGTGATCCACAACGCGGGCGGCCTTGCGGTATTGGCCCATCCGAGCGGTTATAAGTTGTCGGCCAAGTGGTTAAAGCGGTTAGTGCGAGAATTTAAAGAAGCAGGCGGGGATGCCATGGAAGTGGTACTCGGCCAACAAACGGTGGATGACAGGGCAAATTTAGTGGCGCTGAGTGTCCAAAATCAGTTGCTTGCATCGATAGGGAGTGATTTTCACTTTCCAAGCAATTGGATTGAACTAGGTAAAAATCTCTACCAGCCTCAAGGTATTGATTGGGTCTGGCAGTCGGGATCTTGGGTGGAACGACCATGAGTCAGTTTTTTTATGTACACGAAGTAAATCCACAGGTACGCCTGATCAGTCAAGCAGTGGCTGTGCTTAAGTCCGGCGGTGTGATTGTATATCCAACCGATTCGGGCTATGCCCTCGGTTGTATGATTGGCGAGAAAGACGCGATGACGCGCATTACCCGCATTCGTCAAATCGAGCATGACCATAATTTCTCGTTAATGTGCCGCGACTTATCCGAGTTAGCGACCTATGCCAAGGTGGATAATCAGGCCTACCGCATCTTAAAAAGCTGCACGCCTGGACCTTACACTTTCATCTTTAAGGCGAGCAAGGAAGTACCCCGTCGTCTGCAAAATGACAAGAAGAAAACCATAGGTATCCGCGTGCCTGATAATATTATTGCCTTAGCTCTGCTCGAAGCGTTAGATGCGCCGCTGATGTCGACCAGTTTGGTGATGCCAAATAGTGATTTTGCTGAATCTGATCCTGAGCACATTCGCGATCTGTTAGAACATCAAGTGGATGTGATTATTCACGGCGGTTATTTAGGTGAAAAACCGACCACGGTCATTGATATGTCGGAAGATGGTTTCGAAGTGCTGCGTGAAGGCGCGGGTGATGTGACCCCCTTTCTCTAACCGCGATTTATCCTAAGAGATTGAGGCGATAAAACCATCATTTGACAGTGTTATCGCCGCTCAATTGCGGGTATAATCGCGCGTTTGGCGTAGGGGCGCTTGCATAGCGAGCTTATGCCGCGCTCAGTACAGGTTCGAGTCAGTCATCTACAACCGTTTAAAAACGATTGTTTTACATGGGGATAGCGGATGCAGGGCACGCAACAAAGTTTACCCTTAGCCGTTGTTCGCGGTCAGGCGATGACCGAAATGCCACAGGATTTATTTATTCCACCTGAGGCGTTAGAAGTGTTCTTGGAGTCCTTCGAAGGGCCGCTCGACTTACTTTTGTATTTGATCCGTAAGCAAAAATTAGATGTTGTCGATTTACCCATTTCGCAGATCACCGCGCAATATCTAGAATATATCGCGATGCTTACTCAGGCGCGTATCGAATTGGCCTCGGATTATTTGGTCATGGCGGCAACACTGGCTGAGATTAAATCCCGGCTGCTGCTGCCGCGTATGGTGGCGGAAGATGAAGTGGAGGAAGATCCACGGGCCCAGTTGATCCGTCAATTGAAGGCCTATGAGGTGATCAAAGAAGCCTCGCAAAAAATTGATGATTTACCTCGGCTTGAACGCGATGTGTTTCAAGCAACCGCGGCACCTTCACCGAATATCAAACCTTTGGTGATCCCGCCAGATGTATCGTTATTTGAAATCGCCCGCGCCTTTGGCGAGGTGCTTAGACGTATCGATGCCAATGAAGATCATCATGTTAAGCGTGAACAGTTATCGACCCGCGAGCGTATGAGCCAAATTTTAGCCATGCTTAATAGCGAGACGTTTACGCCCTTTGAGCGTTTATTTAGCGTCGAAGAAGGCCGAGCCGGTGTGGTGGTGACCTTTTTAGCGCTGATGGAATTGGTCAAAGAACTATTAGTGGAATTGTACCAAACAGAGCCGTTTTCAACTATTTACGTAAAGGCCTATTAATTGATGCAGATAAATCCAATTCAATTAAAACAGCTTATTGAAGCGAGTCTGTTTGTATTGGGGAAACCCTTGTCGGTGAAAATGTTGAAAGAAACCGTGTTGGCGGATTTCAGTGTTTCCAGAGACAAAATCAAAGCCGCATTGGAAGAGCTGCAGCAGGATTATCAGGAACGGGGTGTTCAACTTGTGAAAGTGGCTGGAGGTTATCGCTTCCAGACCTTGGAAGTCCTGAGTCCTTTTTTGCAACCCCTGTGGCAGGAAAAAGCACCTAAGTATTCGCGGGCAACATTAGAGACCTTGGCGGTGATCGCCTATCGTCAACCCGTGACCCGTGGTGATATTGAGCAGGTGCGAGGTGTGGCCATTAGTAGCCATATCATTAAAAGTTTGTCAGATAGACATTGGATTAAAGTCGTTGGCCATAAAGAAGTCCCGGGGCGACCCGCACTCTACGCCACGACCTTAGAATTTTTAGCCTATTTTGGCTTAGATACCCTAGCGGATTTACCTGCGCTTACGGATACTGAGTCATTGCAGGCGGTATTTTCAGGTTTGAAAGTAACGCCTGAACAGTCAGAAGAGCAAGATACTAATGAGTGAAAAATTGCAGAAAGTCTTGGCCCGTGCAGGCCATGGCTCCCGTCGTGAGATGGAGGCATGGATTGCTGCAGGCCGAGTTAGTATTGATGGCGTGATTGCCAATCTTGGCGACCGTATCGAAGCCGATGCGAAGGTTCGTATCGATGGTAGAGCCGTATCGCTTAAGTCCGCTGACGATGTGATTTGCCGCGTACTCGCCTATCACAAACCCGAAGGTGAGATTTGTAGCCGTAAAGACCCTGAAGGTCGTCCAACCGTGTTTGACCGTTTGCCGAAAGTGCGTGACTCCCGTTGGGTTGCGGTCGGCCGTCTGGATATCAACACTTCAGGCTTATTGCTGTTTACCTCAGATGGTGAATTAGCAAACCGTTTGATGCACCCTTCTAACGAAGTTGAACGTGAATACGCAGTACGTACCTTTGGTGAGGTGCCTGAGGCTGCGGTACAACGTCTGCGTACCGGCGTAATGTTAGAAGACGGCATGGCGCAGTTCGATGCCATCAAAGCCGCAGGCGGCGAGGGCATGAACCAATGGTGGCACGTATGTTTACGTGAAGGCCGCAACCGCGAAGTGCGTCGTTTATGGGAATCCCAAGAGGTGCAAGTTAGCCGTCTGATCCGTGTGCGTTACGGTATGGTGGAATTGCCTAAATCTCTGCCTCGTGGTGGCTGGGTTGAATTGCCTATTGAGCAAGTTAACTACCTGCGCCAATTAGCGGGTCTTGAACCTGAAACTCGCACTATGCTGGCCGCCGATAAACACAGCGTGGCCCGTGCTCAGGTAAAGAGTGCTAAAATTCGCCGCGCCGTACGCAAGCATAAAGTGACTGCGACGCCTAAGGCTAAGCCAACACGTCAGCGTAGTTAATATCTTTCGAGTGATGTTTAGTCTCTCAGTAAAAAGGCCGCATGCGGCCTTTTTTGCTTTCTGCGGCCAGCGGTTATGCTATAACAAACCTAAAGATGACGAGGAGATGAACCATGGAGTTAATATCGGTCAAGCGAATTTGGGACCAAGGTGAACACAATGCCTTTACCGATCTCGTCTTATTTCAGGGCGCATTATTCTGTGTGTTTAGGGAAGGTTCCGCCCATGTTTCTCCCGATGGCGCCTTACGTATTCTCCGTTCTCAAGATGCTGGTGGGACGTGGCAAAGTATGTCGCTGCTTACTTCCACTCGAGCGGATTTGCGCGATGGCAAGTTAATTGAGTTTAGAGGGGAATTATTGTTATTGGGCGGGGGGACTCAGCACGATAAATCAGGTTTACAGTCCTATCTTTGGCGCTCAAAGGATGGCGTACATTGGTCTGAAGCACAGGAGGTCGCTGATAAAGGTTATTGGTTATGGCGCTTAACTGAGCATCAAGATGCACTCTATGGCGTGGGGTATCGAGCGGGGCCTGATGGGGATACCCGTCTCTATAAAAGTGATGATGGACAGCAGTTCAAGTCTTGGATGTCAGTGTTTAATAATCAAGGCTATGTAAATGAAAGCTCGCTCGTATTTCACCAAGGGAGTTGTTTTTGTTTATTAAGGCGCGATCCCGTGTGGAGTGACGAGTTTTTAGGTTTACTCGGCCATAGTTTACCGCCATTCAATCAATGGGCGTGGCAAACACTCGATAAACGCATTGGTGGGCCGGTGATGTTTGTTTATCAATCCCATTTGATGGCGGTTGTGCGTCTTTATGAAGGAAGCGTTCGCACAGCACTTATTGAGATAAATAAAGAGACGGGCACAATTCACGAGTGGCTTACTTTACCTTCGCAAGGCGATACCAGTTATGCTGGAGTTGTGCTCGAAGGGGGTTATCTTTACGTGAGCTATTATTCAAGTCACGAAATGATATCGGTTTCAGATAAGAGCCAAGTCCATAATGGAGAGGCTCCAGAGAAGCATAAGACGATGATTTACTTTGCGAAGATTAGGTTCAGTGATTGAGCAAAAATAAAGGGAGCGTAGGGCTCCCTTTATTGTCATCCCAAAACCACCGCCTCTGGCGGTGGTGATTGTCCCTTAAGGCTATAGCCTGAATAACGCCCATGTTAAAAGAGACCTTCTTATTCACCACAAGTAAGAGGAAACGAGAAACATGGGCGATTACAGAAGTTCATCACATGTTTACTGGCGTTGTAAATATCATATCGTTTGGACGCCTAAGTACAGATTCAAAATTCTAAAAGGTAACCTTGGTAAAGAGCTCTACAGGTCGATTTATATTCTATGCAATATGAAAAGTTGTGAGGTCTTAGAATTAAACGTCCAGATAGATCATGTGCATCTAGTCGTGATAATTCCCCCAAAGTTGTCAGTATCCACATTAATGGGGATATTGAAGGGTAGGAGCGCAATAAGGCTTTTTAACAAATTCCCTCATGCTCGCAAGAAGTTATGGGGAAATAGCTTTTGGGCGAGGGGTTATTTTGTTGATACGGTAGGCGTAAATGAGGAAATCATAAGACGCTATGTTCGCCATCAAGATAAGCAAGATCTAGAGCATGATGCTCAATTGTCGCTACAGATGAAGTAGGTGTAAGGAAATAGCCCCTTCCAGGGGCAAATCAAAGCCGCCTTCTAAGAAGGCGGATTCTTTACTTTTATCTATTCGTGCGTTAGAGCTGCATTGCTTATTGAGCGTTAAATTGCTGACCGTTAATTTCGCTAGAATCTTGCCCCATTAAATAGAGGTAAGTTGGCATGATTTCTTCGGCCGTTTTTAAATCTAATGGATTTTCGGCAGGGTATGCTTTAGCACGCATTTCGGTGCGAGTCGCACCTGGATTAATGCTGTTAACGCGTACAGAAGTGCCATCACATTCGTGGGCGAGTACTTGCATCATACCTTCGGTTGCAAATTTAGAGAAGGCATAGGGGCCCCAGTAGGCGCGGCCCTGACGGCCAACACTGCTTGAGGTAAAGATAATCGAGGCACTGGGTGCTTGACGCATAATAGGCAATAAGGCCTTGGTCAGCATGACCTGTGAGGTGACGTTGACTTTAAGTACATCTTCGAGTGATGGAATATCGATGTGTTCAAACGGACCTAAGGCGCCGAGTAAACTAGCGTTGTGCAGTAAACCATCTAAATGACCAAACTGCTCGCCAATGGTTTCGGCCATATCGCGGTAGTTTTGTTCGGTGGCGCCTTTTAAATCCAACGGCACGATCGCTGGCGTTGGGTAACCCGCCTGTTCGATTACATCGTATACGGCTTCGAGTTTTTTGACGGTTTTACCGAGTAAAATCACGGTAGCACCGTGTTTGGCAAATTCAATGGCCGCCGCGCGACCGATACCTGCGCCAGCGCCTGTCACCAGGATGGTTTTACCTTGGAGTAAATCTTTTGCTGCTTGATATTCCAACATGAGCCTTTTATTCCTCTTGGCGAAAATGCCCGCCACTTCTAGAGTCGCCGAATTGCTAAACGCATGTTTCAAACAAATGAATGAAACTTTGTTATAAATAGCTAAAGTGTTTGTGACAAACTTGTGGCTAACTCAATATTTTTACGTTAACTTGAAACGAGTTAGGGGCTAACATAAGCCCTATTAGTCATAGCTTTTGCGCTATTGTGACTAATTTCTTGGGGAAAACAAAACTATTACAACAAGATTTGGGGAAAAAAAATGAAAAGACTCATTTTGTGTGTTGCGATTGCATCAGCACTGGGCCTCACAGGATGTGGCGAGGACAGTTATAACGAACTCAAGGATAAGACAGAGCCGCTCATCCCTGAATCCCATATGGTGTTTGACCCCGCGAATGCTAAAGTGCCTTTGCCTAATGATTTGCTGTTCAGCGGCACCACGGATGGCACCTTATCAATCCCGGGTGAAAGTTCGGGGAACTATGTCGATCCGCAAATTGCCCTTGGTGCCTTAGATGGATGGTCAACCACATCACCCATTTCAATTGATATCGATTTAGCAAAAGACCATGATGGCACCCAACTGACCCTGATGGCGGCATCGGTTGCTCAACCGGGCGCAGTGAGAATGTTTGAGGCCACTGTGGGGGGGCCGTTGTCATCGGATCCTGAATGTACAACTAAGCCGTCAGTATCTGCCTGTAAAGTCGGCGACGAATTGCAATTTGGTGTGGATTTTGTGTCGATGGCATCGGGTAATAAAGTCGTTATCGTGCCACTCAAACCGCTTAAAGCCGGTCAGTCTTATATTTATGCGACAACCAAGTTAATCCAAGATTCAGAGGGACGAGGCATTGCCCCTTCAACGACCTATGGTACGTTGAAGATGGATATCAACACCTTACCCTTAGAAACGCCTGACCAATTGATGCTACAAACCTTAGTCAACAGCTATGAGAAAGGGATTGCAGCGGCACACAATGTCGATACTTCAACCATTACCTATTCAGGCTTGTTTACCACTCAATCGGTTGCAAACGTCTATGAAACCACAAAACTCTTGATGGCACAGGGCGCACCTTATGCGCCAAGTTTTGCGCAAATGCCAACGCCTACAGGGTTTACAGTAGCAGATATGTTAAGGTTACCACCTAATGCAAATGATCCTGTCTATGTGGTTTCAAGCTTAGCCGACGTTTATACCGCTAAGATTAAATTGCCAATTTACGGTGACTGCTCCTCAGTCAGCTGCCTGTCATCGGCAGGTCAGCCGCTGATCAATGGCCGCTGGAAAGCCCAAGGCGATAGCCCAGTTTCGGTATTATTAGCGCTGCAAGCGGGTACCTTAAGTCAAACCAACTTTGGTATGCAGGCGGTGGCCAATGGGATTGCTAACCCTGCCGATGCGTTAGCGAATCCTTCTTTGATGGCCGGTAAAACCTGGTTGCTAGATGATGGAACGGCTGCGGATAAAACCAAGCATTTAACCAAATTTAACCCCATCCCTGCGATTAAAGGTTATGAAACGGTACCTGTACTGATTTCTATGCCGAATGCGACCAAACTCGCGGCCTTCTATCAGCAACAAGGTTTAACCTTTACACCACCGACTTCTGGCTGGCCAACGACGATTGCATTGCATGGTTTAGGCGGCGGTAAGGAAATGTCATTAGCCTATGCGGGTAGCTATGCCGCTATGGGTGTGGCAACGGTGGCCATCGATATGCCTTTGCATGGTGCCCGCTCGTTCGATGCCAATGGTGATGGGGTTTACGAAGTTTCGGCAACCGACCCTTCCTTCGGTAACGTGATTGGTACACCTGATGCCTTTAAAAATGGTAATCCACTCGTCTTCGTGAATATCTCAAGCACGCTGTCGGTGCGGGATAACTTCCGTCAGGCCACTATGGATCACCTTGGCGTGCGTTTAGCCTTAACAGGTTTAGCGCAGGGGCTTGCACAGGCAGGACAGAAGCAATTATTTGATATTTCCAAGATTAGTGCACAGGGCTTAAGTTTGGGTGCGATTGTCGGTACCGACTTTGCGACTTATGCCAGCACGGGCATGAAAAATCCAAGCACGGGCGAAGCGCTACCTAACCCTTATGCCATCAATGCGGTCTCTCTGGCGGCGCCAGCGGGTGGTTTAGCGGGTGCATTTGCCGGTTCTGCGACCTTTGGACCAGTGTTGTTTAGCAACGTCACTGCCTCATCGACGTTCCAAGCATTAGTGGATAAGGCCAATACTGCGGGATACGAGCCAGGCAGCCCTGAATATGCGGCATTAGTACAAGGGGTTTACGCGCAGTTTATTCCAACCTTTGCCTTTGCGGTGCAAACGGCGGTGGATTCGGCGGATCCGGTTAACCATGCAGGCATGTTGAAAGAAACAGGATTACCCGTACATTTAATCGAAATTGCGGGTGATGGTAACGGCAACTTACCTGACCAAGTGTTACCTAATCGCGTGGATAACTTCCCACTCTCAGGCACTGAGCCGTTGATTTCGGCAATCGGTCTGCCTTGTGTGGATGCAACCACCAAAGGTTCTGGTGCGGTGCGTTTTGCTAAGGGTCATCATAGCTCAATTGTTGATCCAAGCGAGAAGAGTTCAACGGATGGTATGGCTGCTGCGGCAACGGTTGAGATGCAGACGCAAGTGGCGACCTATGCATGGACTGCAGGTAAGGGTGAAGCGACTATTTTCGTCACTGATCCAAGCGTGATCGCGACCTGTTCTAACTAGTCGCGTGTAAAATCCTAAAAACCCAGCCTTTGCTGGGTTTTTTTATGGCGCTTTAGGCTGTTAGAATAGCGCGCACTAAACCGGATCACCTTAGGCCCCAACGGAGAGTACTTTGGAATTTCTATACGAATATGGCATGTTTTTAGCGAAAGCCGTGACGATTGTGGTTGCGCTTGTAGCTGTGATTATTGTGGTGCTCGCGTCCACGGTGAAGCACAAATCGGATAAAGGTGAACTGAGGATCACCAACCTTTCAGAAGAACTGGAAGAGCTTAAACACAGCTTGAAGGAAGAACTGCTGTCGAAGAAGCAGTTTAAAGCCTACGAAAAACAGCTGAAAGCAGACGAAAAAGCAAAGGAAAAAACGGCCGAAGAAGACAGCAAAGGCAAAGTTTTTGTTATTGATTTTAAAGGCAGTATTGATGCCGCCGAAGTGGCTTCTCTGCGGGAAGAAATCAGCGCGATTTTAACCATCGCCGAAAAGGGCGATGAAGTGGTGGTGAATGTCGAAAGTGGTGGAGGCATGGTACATGGCTACGGTTTAGCCTCTAGCCAGCTTGACCGCCTGCGTCAGGCAGAGATCCCATTAACGATTTGCGTGGATAAGGTCGCTGCCAGCGGTGGTTATATGATGGCCTGTGTGGCAAACAAAGTGTATGCCGCGCCATTCGCCATCGTAGGCTCAATCGGTGTCGTTGCCCAGTTGCCTAACTTCAACCGTTTATTGAAGAAACATGAAATCGACTACGAGCAACATACGGCCGGTGATTTTAAACGCACCTTAACCGTTTTTGGCGAGAATACTGACGAAGGCAGACAGAAGTTCCAACAGGAGCTGGAAGAAACCCATGTATTGTTTAAAGCTTTCGTGAGCAAATATCGTCCTCAGCTCGACTTGGCAAAGGTGGCCACGGGTGAACATTGGTACGGTCAACAGGCGATTGAATTAGGCCTTATCGATGCGATTTCAACCAGTGATGATGTGTTAATGCAGTTAGCTGGCGAACGTACCGTCTACAAGTTGCGCTATCAAGTCCGTAAGAAGTTGGCCGACAAAATCGCCCATGGTGCGTCCTTATCGGTCAATGCGATTTTTAATCGCTTAGTTGAGAAAAATCGTCCCATGTAAGCCGACGAGCTAACTCAATCCTGATGAAAACGCCTGCGAAAATGCAGGCGTTTTTGTTTTGTCCGGGTGCGAAATAAAATAATACATTTTTTTAACATTAAGTTTGGTTTAAGACTATTCAAAATAAGCGAGATCTTATACAACTAATCACCTAGGGAATTAAAAGCTGAACAAATCATATTAAGGATTTTCCATGTTACAGCGCGTCGACTACAAGACGAACCTGATGGTTGGTGATCAAACCTATCCCGCATTTGAGCTACGTAATATTCTCGATTTTATTGCCTCGCAGTTAGGCGAAAACGCCTTACAGCAAGTCTGTGAGCATATCGGCGTTGGCCAAGCAGAGCTCAATCATTGCCAGTTTGTGTTTGTGTGGCAGGTGGAATATGCAATGGAGTTTTTACGCTTGCAGGGCGGCGACCCCGATATCGGCACTAAATTAGGCCTGAGCTATCGGGTGAGTAGTTTAGATGTGCTCTTGCCCCATCTCGCACAGCTAACGTCTTTACAGGCCTGCCTGCAGTTTGTGGTCAATCATCCCCAACTGGTTGGCAGTTTTACCGATACCTTAGTGCGCCTCGAGGAAGACTGTGTTTGCATTCGTTGGCTCAATACTGGCCGTATCGACCAAGCACAATATGGATTTCAATTTCTGCACAGCATAGGTTCGCTGTTAGGGCTTGCCAGAGAGCTCACGGGGGAGGCGATAACGCTTAGGCAAATCCATTTGGCGGAACCTGTCCGTGACAGCTATTTTTTAAATGAAGCCACCGGTGCTCAAGTGCAGTTTAATTGCGAATATTACGAATGGAGCATTTCCCTTAACCATCTTGCGCTTGCTATCCAGTATCCTTTCCCTGCCTACGCCGAAAAGGTCACTGCTGTCTCGACCACATCCTTTATCGAAACCGTGCTGGCGGCAATCAACGAACATTTTCCCCAAGTGCTCCATTTAGATGATATGGCGGCGCAACTGCATATGAGCGATCGCAGTTTTCGGCGCAAGCTGGCACAGCTTGGTTCGAGTTATCAACGTTTAGTCGATCAGGTGCGTTGCCAAAGGGCGGTCGAGTTGATTTTAGCAAGCGAATTGGATATTGAGGCGATTGCCGAGACCCTAGGCTACAGCGATGTTAGCCATTTTCGTCAATCCTTTAAGCATTGGATTGGCCATCCGCCTGGATATTTTAGCCGGCTAAATGGTGGTGAAAGGGCTAACTAAATAAGGCGATTGACTGAACTTTGCCCTTGAAGCCGCAGTTTTGCCGTTAAAACCATAGTTAAATCATTTGGCGGTTGGTTGGAGATACAGTCATATTGCCTGCATCTCCTTCCTAGTGTTGATAACCGCTAGCCATCCATCTAAGTACAATTCCCTAAACTCGGTGCCAGTGAATCTATCCATTGACGAATTAATTCCACGCCTTCTTGGTGCTCAAGGTTGCGGCCGATGGGCGGCATGCGGTCCTTAGGTTCTGACAGCGTTTGGCGATAGAGCAAAATCGAATGGTCAGCATTGCCGGGGACGATATCGTAATCGAGTCCTTTAGGGCCACCATCCCAGCCGGGTGGTTGTTTGCAGATCCCATATTGATAACTGGTATGGTCGATATAAAACCCAAGGCGTAAGCCGGAGATGCTGGCATAGCCTTTGGCGCTGTGGCAATGGGCGCAGTTAACATCTAAATAGCCCTTAGCACGGCTGGTTAAATCGGCTTGGAGGTTGTCTATGGCATAGGTTTTAGCGACTTGGCTTAACTCGGGTAACAGCTCAAGCTTGCCTTGTTTAGCCCAGAGACTGAGTTGATTGACACTTTGCCCTTGGTCGATGATATCGCGATTCAAGAGATGGGCTTTAAGGCCAATCGGAATGATTTGGCTGCTGTTATCTTGGTTGATTTGGTGGCAAATTTTGCACTCGGCGCGGCTCGGAATGTTGTAATCGAAGCTTTGGTTTTGACCTTGATTAATCAGGGTATGGTGCACGCTTGCGCCCGCGGTTAGCAGCTTTGCTTCACCTTGTTGCCATTGATAAACCAGACTCGTCCAGCCTTGGGGGCGTTTTATCAATAGCCGTGTTTCGATAAGGGTTTCATTGGCTATGCCTTTGATAGCCGTATCCTGTGGCAGAGCAAAGGTTTTGACCAGTACGGCGCTAGTTGGAAACTCGAATGCTTCCTGCGCTTGGTATTGCATGCTGCTGCTTGCGGGTAAATAGATAAAGCGGTATTTACTGGCGTAATTAGAAAAAAGCTGTGTGGCGAGCTGATAACCAAATCCCGGTGCTTGCGGCTGCGCGGTAGGGTTTGCGGGGTCGATAAAGAGCCCGTATTGACTTAACTCTGGGCAGTCCTCTGCCATTAAGGCGGGCCAGTTAACTTGCCCTGTGGTATTCACGCACAGACTGGTGGGCGTTGTCGGTACAGTCGGTGTCGTTGGCGGAGTCGGCGTTTGGCCATTGTCGTTGCTTTGGCTGTCACCGCCGCCACAGGCTGTTACTAACATCGTTAAGCTGAAGATTGCGATGAGTGTTAGGCGGTTTTTCATTGGATTATCCGCTCTTTAAGCTGTTGCTTGCAATAAGAAGGCCTAAGTCGGCCTTCTCTGTCAGGGTGTTGCTCAGTCTTGGAATGGTAAGCAAGTGGGTGATTGCAAGCCTGCTTTCACCCACTGTTACCGATAACGCTAGTGCGAGCAGCTTGCTGCGGGCAGGCGTTTTATCCATTCACTGATCAGCGCCACGCCTTCATCATGGGATAAGCTGCGACCAATTTCAGGCATACGATCGCCCGGGGTCGTGCTTTGCATTCTAAAGTGCATGATGGACTCTGCGGCATTGCCAGGCACAACGTCGAAACCTAAGTTTCCACCACCATAGGCGACGGGCGATTTACAGGTACCGTGGGAGAAACCCGCATCATCGCTGTAGCCACGCCAGTACTCGAGTTTAAGGCCGGTGTTAGAGGCGTTGCCCTCGGGTCTATGGCAATGGGCACAGTTGATGTCGAGATAACCCTTAGCCGTTTGCATTAATGCGGTATCGCTTAAGCTTGCGACTGTGGCTTCGTCACCATCGTGGTAGGCGGGTACTTGTGGTACTTGGCTCAGATTTGGTAATCCCTGCAAAATACCTAGGCTTTCCCATTTCAGCAGTTGGTTCATGGTGCCATCTTGATAGCTGTAGTTGCGGTTTAAATGGCGCGCCTTAGGACCAATAGGTACAAACACGGCGTTGCTGTTGTCATCGGCCTTAAACTGGTGACACTGCTTACATTGGTTCATGCTCGGGACCATGTAGTTAAAGGTGAGGCTTTCCCCTTTATGGCTTAAGGTTTGGCTGCTAATTGCACCGGCTTTCGCCAGCGTCGCATCTGTCTTATCGGCATTCCACACATAGGGCAGGGCGCTCCAACCCGTTGGACGATGGATTAGCAGACGGGTTTCAATCAAACTCTCGTTACTGATCCCGCGCTTACTGGTGTTGCTTGGCAAGGCAAAGGTTTTGACGATAACGCTACCCACAGGGAAATCAAACGCTTCGTTTTCGGAGTAACTGGCTTTTTGTCCCGAAGGCAAATACACAAAGCGGTATTTACTGGCGTAGTCGGTAAAGAGCTGAGTGTTAAGATCGTAAGGGACACCGCCCGAATTAGGCCCTGTCGTAGGGTTTTTGGCATCGCTGAACAGGTTGTAGTCCGACAGTTTAGGGCAGTTTGCTTTTAGCAGCGCATCCCAACTGACGTTTGACCCAGTCGCCTGACAAAGACTTTGGTCACCATCACCCACTAAACCACCTTCGCCTTCACCGATAGTGCCTCCGCCGCCAACGAGCACGCCGCCATCACAACCCGCTGTATTATCGTCAACTCCGCAGCCAAACACTTGGCCCGCGAAGGTGACTGTGTGCACGGGTAGGCTCACCTGGGTACATTTCAGTAGGTTGTTCTGAGTCTTCTCGTATTGCACATCAGCGATACTGATGTCGGTGTTGCTGTTGGCATAGAGTCTGCCGTAGGACACATCACCGTTATCACTGGCGCAGACGTTATCGCTGCCATCTGTGGCAAAGGGTGCCTCTTTCAAACCTAGGTAAGCGGCGGTGCCGTTATTGGCAAGCATTTCCCCTAAGCCATCGTAGAGCACGCCGGGCAAGGTGCCGTGACTGATGACATACGCGCGGATAATATCTTGAATTAAATAGCCTTTAGGCTTGCTGCCATAGTCAGTGATCACGTTATCGTGCAAGTAGATATTGCGCGGCACTGGGCGCCAGCCATCTTCAATGGCTTGACCTGGTTGCCCATAGTTGCCGACAAAGGAGGTCATGTCGGGTTCTGCAATAAAGAAGCTGCTGACAGTCACCCCTAAGGTATCGTGGTGGGTAATTTCGTTATTGAAGATTTCCACATCGGCGGTCGACAGCACAATCACCCCTGTGCCTGGCGGCACTATATGCACCCCTGCGGGGTTGGCCGAGGCGTTGGCGAAGTTAGGCGTGTTGTTGTCATACACTTTGTTGTTGAAAATCCGCACGCTAGAGCCGTATCTGTGGTTGTTGATCGGCAAGTCGAACACTAAAATCCCGCCAGTGTTGCCCATGGCTTCGTTGTCATACACATCGGCATACTTAGAGTTTTCGACTTCAATCCCGGCAACGTTCTCCTTGGCGATATTGCGGCGCACCACAATATATTGGGATTGGCCCACATAAATCCCCGCATCGGCACTTCCTCGGACATAGCTGTCTTCAATCAAAATGTTTTCACACTCAACGGGATACAGACCATAGGCGCCGTTATCTTTGTCGAGCTCACCTTCCCACACCGCCCCCACGCGGCGCAGTATGATGCCATTGGTATTTTTAAGCTTGATGCCATTGTTTTTGGCCTCATTGACCGACATATCTTGAATGGTAATGTTCAGCGCATTTTGCACGAAAATCCCATCCCCCGAGTTGGCTTGGGCGAAATTGAGGATAGTGTCCTTCATCCCGTAGCCCATGATAGTGATGTTTTTGGCATAACTGCCATCCCCATCCACGTCGCCATCGAACAGTAATGTTGAATCGATATTAAAGGTGCCCTTTGGTAGCACAATCACAGCGCCACTTTGCGCGTTGATTAAGGCTTCTTGAATACGGGTGGTGAGATTATCCCCCCGAAGGATTTTGATGGCGCCTTCGGGGAAGGTGGGGCCCGTTTCAGGGGGCTGAACTACGGGGGGCGTGACGACCTCTGGTGCTGGATCATCGTCAGAAAAACAACCCGTGAGATTAAAAGCCATCAGTAGGGCGACCCCAGTTGGCATCAGCCAATTCGCCTTACTTTGAGCTTTATTCCTGTGGGAGTTACTCGGCCAAAGGTGGCGTGGTGTCGCCTTAACGCCCTTCTTCGCCAGTGGGTGTGTCGTCTTGTTGAACATAGGTGCTCCTGCTTTTTGTTATTATTTCGTTAACAGAATGCGCTAGGGGCAGCAAAAGGCAATGTGAAATATGGCCAAAATGGTGCAAGTTATCGCTGCGGTAAAGGGGGATGGTTTTACGCGACTCGATTTAAGCTCAACATTCTTATCCCAAAATATGGGTGAGTGGTTGGGGAGGAACTGAATACCTTTACTGGTGTTTTTATCTTCAGATAAGGCGGTTGGATATTATTAATGCAAATTAAAACATACTTGTTACAAGATGAATAAAACATCATCTAGTTAACGCTTAATTTGATTGCCACTCAAAAATCACTATGTTAAAAATCTTTCGCTAAAACAGTGCTTAATAATAAATTAAAGTTAATTCAGATTTAATGCTTTATCAATAATAGCCATTAACCTTGATTTGCCCCTTAATAATATGTGGAGATGAAAATGGGGAGACGCATTCGGGTGATTATTAGCTTACTAATATTCACAGTCTCGTTATTGCTTTTGTATAACCTTGAGCAGGATTATCAACTAAATGATATTTTGGCTGAGGTTAAATTATTTTCATTTTCACAGCTTGCGCTTGCCGTTGCATTGACTGTGACAAGCTACTTAATGTTGACCTTGTATGATTATCTTGCGATTAAACAACTTGGCTCATCATTAAGTTATCAAAAGGTCGCTCCCGTTTCATTTTTAGCCTTTACCTTTTCCAATACCATAGGGTTTTCATTACTCACAGGCACTTCGATACGCTATAAGTTTTATTCAGAGTTAGGGTTAACCGGTAATCAAATTACTCAAATAGTGCTCGCCTGCTCGGTGACTTTTTTCCTCGGGTTTTTCTTTATTTGTGGTATCGCGCTGATTAACTTCCCGGCGCAGCAACTGGCTGATTTGCCGTTGCCGACGTGGTTGTTTTCCTTAAGCCGCGTGTTTGGTGTTCTGATGCTGCTCGGTGTCGTAGGCTATTTTCTGTTTAGTCTATTGCGTAAAAAACCGATTTATTTTCGTGGGTTTGAGTTTGCGCCTCCCGTACTGTCTCAGTCGTTAAAGCAATTTGTGGTTTCGACACTCGATTGGTTAGTGGTGGGAACATTATTCTATTCCCTGCTGCCTGCGGTGGATGGTTTAAGTTACCTTCAAGTGCTCAGTATTTTCTTTGTGGCGAATGCCATCGGGGTGCTTGCCCATGTGCCTGGAGGGATTGGTGTTTTTGAATCTGTGGTTACAGTGACCTTATCCCAGTATTTACCCGTTGAGCAAATACTGGGCTCGGTGATTGTGTATCGGGTCATTTATTATATTGTGCCTTTTATGCTGGCCCTGATTTATTTTGTGGCAGGCTTGGTATTAAATAATAAGGATAAATTATCTAAGATAAATATTGATTTACATATTGTCAGGCAGTTATTGCCACCACTATTAAGCATTAGTGTGTTTTCCGTCGGGTTAGTTTTATTGCTGTCAGTGGTTAACCCTTCCATTGTGCATAAATATCATTGGCTAGGGGAGATAGTGCCGCTGCCGATAGTCGAATTGTCGAGCTTAATATTGAGTGCCAGTGGTATTTTACTACTGTTATTATCCCATGGCTTGTTTAAGCGTTATAAAAAAGCCTTCATACTCACCCAAAAGTTGTTATTAGTAGCCATTGTTTTTATTGTGCTTAAGGGTGCAGAGTGGCAGATTTCCCTAGCACTCGGTCTTATCTATTTATTAATGCTGCCCTGTGAACAGGTGTTTTATCGCCAAGGTTCGATTGTGGGTGTTAAATATTCCTTCGGCTGGTTATTATCCCTCGCCGCGGCGTTATTTTTGATGGTGTGGGTATTGTTTTTTGCCTACCAAGATGTGGATTATGACCATTCGCTCTGGTTAACCTTCTCGCAGGATAGCCATGTGTCCCGTGCGTTACGGGGCGGTGCGATAGCTCTCGCGATTCTGCTCGGCTTTGCCATTCGCTATGTGCTTGCGGTGCGAAAACCCCATACCAGTCGCCTAGATAGCTCAGCCTTGAGCTGCGCCATGGAGATTGTTGCCAATGCGCCGAGTAGCCACGGTTATCTTGCCTTAGTACAAGATAAATCGCTGTTATTTAATGAAGATAAAGATGCCTTCTTAATGTATGCCCGCGCCGGACATTGTTGGGTGGTGATGGGCGATCCTATCGGTAATCCAGATAAATTTGATGATCTCCTGTGGCAGTTTCGCGAGCTGTGTGACGCCTACGATGGTTGGCCAGTGTTTTATCAAGTGACGCAAAAGTATTTACCCCACTTTTTAGAGCAAGGGTTGAGCCTGTATAAACTCGGCGAAGAGGCCATAGTGTCCTTAGCGGAATTTGAGTTGCAGTCGAGTAAGTATCGCAGTTTGCGGCAGAGCCATGCCAAGGCATTAAGGGAAGGCTTGAGCTTTAAAGTTGTCGATGCCAGTGAAGTGCAGAGTCTATTGCCAACATTAGAGGCTATTTCAACCAGTTGGCTTAAAGCCAAACAGGGGCGAGAGAAGGGATTTTCGGTTGGTTATTTCTCCGCCGCTTACCTGTGCGCTACGCCAATGGCCTTAGTGTATTTGAATGGCGAGCTGGTGGCTTTTTCCAATGTGTGGGCCAGTGGCGCCAAAATGGAGTTCTCCGTTGATTTGATGCGTTATCTGCCGAATTTATCGGGCAGCAACATAATGGACTTCTTGTTTACTGAGCTATTGCTTTGGGGCAAACAGCAAGGATATCAGCAGTTTAATCTTGGCATGGCGCCCATGTCTGGATTAACCGATAGAGCCTTGGTACCGTTTTGGACCAAGCTTGCCAAAACGGTTTATAAGAAGGGGAATAAATTTTACAACTTTCAGGGGCTTAGAAGGTATAAGGATAAGTTTAATCCAAGATGGGAAGCTAAGTATTTGATTTGTTATGGCGGGCTATCTTTACCCGTAGTGGTGGGTAGTTTGGTGACCTTAACGAGTCGTGGTGCAACTGGCGTATTTAAAAAGTAGGTGCGAGATGACGAAATCCTTAATCAAGATACTGAGCGTTTTACTTTTATGTTCAACTGCTAACGCCTTTGCCGATGAGTTTGCCGATAATCTGGGGCTGACCCTGTTGCCTGTCGAACCATCAACTCAGGTAAACGCTGCATCATCCCATACCAAACCACCGCTGGTGATTTTTTTGAGTGGCGATGGCGGTTGGGCGACCCTTGATAAAGCCGTAGGGGGCATTTTACAGCAGCAGGGCTGGCCTGTGGTCGGCTGGAGCTCGCTGAAATACTATTGGAAACAAAAAGATCCCAAAGATGTCACCCAAGATACCTTAGCCATAATCGACAAGTACCAGGCGGAATTTGGCACGCAAAAAGTGATTTTGATTGGTTATTCCTTTGGGGCCGAAGTTATCCCCTTTGTGCTAAATGAGATGCCCGCGCGGTATCGGAAGAATGTCTTGGGGGCTGTGCTGCTCTCTCCTTCACAATCCTCGGATTTTGAAATCCACGTGAGCGAGATGGTCACCTCGGATAATCAATCGGCTCGTTACTTAACCTTGCCCGAAGTGAACAAACAAACCACTGTGCCTATGCTTTGCCTCTACGGTAAAGAGGACGATGCGCCGCTGCATTTATGCCCTGAGGTTAAGCAGCCCAATGTCACTGTGATGGAGTTAAGCGGTGGCCACAGTTTTGACGATGATTACGATAAAGTGGTCAAGTTGATAAAAGGTTGGCTAAAGCCAAGTTAGCGCGCTTTAGTGCATGGCCTAATGCTTTGGAATAAAACATAAAAAGGGCGCAGATGCGCCCTTTGTTTTAGGTTGTACTACAGCGAATGACTAGAGCTGATAGCTAATGTGCTGGTGGAAGCGCACCACGAGATCTTCACGCTCTGGATCTAGCCCAATCTCGGCGGCAAAGGTTTTCAGTGCGGCTTCGACGTTATTCATAAAACGGCCATAGCCGGAGTCATCACAGTCCTTGGCGCCCGCGACGATAGTAAAATGCGCGGCTTCGACTAAGTTGTCGGCATCCCAGCGGCGGATCACTTGTTGCTCGGTTGCGTTCGGGTCAAAACCGATCATTTGCACTTCGGCCTTGCTGTCGAGTTTCTCAAACTTACTGTTCCGCACTAAGGGGGTTAAGCCGTTGGCTATCATAGCCAATCGCGTTAATTGCTTATTAGCTGCGGCCTTGAGGAAGTTATCTTCAAGATGTTGATATAACGGGCTAAAGTCCGTTGCGGAGTCGGGTAGTAAACCTTGTTTGAGTTTGCGACTCAGCGGCAGGCTGACGGTGACATAGGTGAGTGAGCTGACATTTTCAGGCAGGTCACATTTTCTGGCCTTGTATCTTGGTGCAATGGCTCTGAGTTTATAACCATAGGTTTCTTTATTACCTTTTGATTTAGCAAATAAATCATAGGATAAATGCTGATGGTCGCGGATCTTCACTTTGAGATCTTTAATCGGCAGCTTAGGCATTAATTCGTTTAGGAGTTCCCGTACTCGGGTATGGAAATTGGCCGAGTTGCTGCGGATCTCATCGCCAGTCGCTAAGAACACAATACGCAGTTTGCGGGCGCGGTAGTTATCCTCGGAGAACAGGTTTTGTGCCTCGTGATAGGCGGGATTGTAAAAAAACAGAATTTGTTCAGCGGTTTGGAAACAATAGGCTTCGGTGTGGTAACGCACGACTGGCAGTTTATCGTTAGTGATCACATGAACGTTACGGAGATCGTGTTGTTCTGCCAAGTTAAAAATAATGCGGCTTAAGGTTTGATAACAGCTATGGTAATCGGGGTATTGCGCCAGTAATTCATCCGTGACTTTAATTTCGGCGGTGATGTACTGGTTGGTACGAGCTTCCTTGGGTATGTACACTTTTTGCTGATGGCTAAGGGACATATTGACTCCTTGTTGGGTTAACCATTTGCTAACACGAATTTTACTGTTTATCTCAGGCGTTAATGTTGCGTTGGAGCATGTTTTTATCGCTTAAATGCAACTTTACATCAGCAAGCTGTTTAATAGCTTAAAATTGCAGCGATTTTATTGAGTTAATGCTTTTTCAATCCAAGGTTGCATCCAAGTAGCGATCTTCTCTTGGGCCTTTTCATTGGGATGAATTCCGTCCCTTTGCATTAACTCAGGGTGGGGAGCAATGTCCTGCATAAAGAAGGGAATTAATGCAATCTCCTCGTCTTTAGCAATCTCTTGATACACTTGGGTGAACTTTTGGGTATAGCGAGGGCCATAGTTAGGCGGTACCATGATTTCGGTCAGTAGCACTTTAGCACCGCTATTTTTAGCTAGGGTAATGATTTGGATTAGGTTATTTTTGAGTTGCGTCGGGGGGAATCCACGTAAACCATCGTTACCACCGAGTTCGACCACCACCAAATCGGGGGCCACGGAATCGAGCAGCGCAGGCAAACGACGCAAACCGCCCGCTGTGGTTTCACCGCTCACCGAACCATTGGTAAATTCATGCTCGGGTAAATTTTTTTGCAGCAGCGCCACCCAGCCTACTTGTTCCGACATGCCATAGCTGGCACCTAAGCTATCGCCGAGGATCAACACTTTCGCCGCCTGAACTGGCGTGGTTATAAACAGACTTAACAGGATGCAGGCGCTCACGGCCTTTGCCATCGGCTTGCATCTTAGCGATTGACGCAAGAACGATTTGTATAAGAAGGATCCTATGTCTAACGTCGTTTCAAAAAACAGTGCCATCAATGTTGTTAACCTCGAAAAATCGGTGACTACTCAGGAAGGTTCGCTCACTATCCTCAAGGGCATTAACTTAGATGTCAAGCAGGGGGAAAGTGTGGCGATATTAGGCCCCTCAGGTTCGGGCAAATCGACACTGCTGGGCTTACTCGCCGCGCTCGATACCCCCACGTCGGGGGAGATTTGGCTCGATGGCCAAGCCCTATCACCGCTCAATGAAGAACAGAAAGCCGCGCTGCGTAAGCAGAAAGTGAGCTTTATTTTTCAATCTTTTATGTTAGTTGATACCTTAACTGCCCTCGAAAATGTGATGTTACCTGCCGAGCTTGCTGGAGTTAAAAATGCCAAGGAGAAGGCCGAGGCTATGCTGGGGCGCGTGGGGTTATCCCACCGTTTGACCCATTTACCTAAACAATTATCCGGCGGCGAGCAGCAAAGGGTGGCCATTGCCCGCGCCTTTATTTGTGAACCTAAGGTGCTATTTGCCGACGAGCCAACCGGCAATTTGGACAGTGTTAACGGCCATAAAATTGCCGATATGTTGTTTGAGCTGAACCAAGAGAGCCACACCACGCTCATCCTGGTCACCCACGACTTGCAATTGGCGAAGCGCTGCCAACGGCAACTGGTTATGGACAACGGCCACTTACAGGAAGAGTTAGATTCGGCCCAATCGCACAGCGTGAATGACAACCTTGAATTAAGCGCCAAGGAGGCCTAACCCATGGAGCTTAATTTGGCATGGCGCCTGTTTAAGCGAGAGCTGCAACAGGGGCAGTTGTTATTGATTATCCTCGCGATTACCTTGGCGGTGCTGTCGGTCAGTGGTCTAGCGCGAGTCAGCGAGCGCTTGCAGGTCGCGATAAACGGGCAAGCGACTCAGTTTATCGCCGCCGATCGTATTATCGATTCTCCCGTTCAAATTGATGCCAGCATTCTGGCCAAGGCCGACGAGCTTGGTCTTAAGCATGTGACCAATATGCAATTTAACTCCATGGTGTATGCGGGGGATAAGTTTCAGTTAGTCACAGTGCGGGCGGTTGAGTCTGGTTATCCACTTAAGGGCGACATAAAACTTAAAGCGGCCAATGGCCAAGATGAAAAAGCTCAAGGCTTGCCCCACGCCGATGAGGTGTGGTTTGAGAGTCGCTTAGGGGGACTCTTGGGATACCCGCAAACCTTGGAGCTAGGCAACAGTGAGTTTCGTTTAAGTCAAGAAATCAGCCGCTTACCCGATGCGGGTTTTAATCCATTCGCTTCTTCCCCCGTGGTGTTAATGCGGATTGAAGATGTCGCCAAGACTGGGGTTATTCAACCCGGCAGCCGAGTGACTTATCTGTATCAGTTTGTGGGTGAAGAAAGCGCCTTAAGCGCCTTTGAGAATAGCGTTAAACCGCTGCTGAATAATTCCCAGCGCTGGGTCGATGTGCAGTCTGGCGACTCACCGATAGCGGGCGCGGTGAAGCGGGCGGAGCGTTTTTTACTGCTGGCAAGCTTGCTCGGTATTGCGCTGGCCTGCGCCGCGATTGGGATTGCCGCCCAGCGTTACTGCCAACGTCATTATGATGTGGTGGCTATGCTTAAAACCTTTGGCGCCTCATCAACTCAAATTCGTCGACTATTCGGTATCCATTTACTGCTAGTGACACTATTTGGCATTGTGCTGGGGTTAATCGGCGGGGCACTGCTGGATTTAGGCATTAATCAACTGTTACCCCCTGAAATCGCCGCCTATTCGCCGCCGTTGACTCGGCCGCTACTGCTTGGGATCAGCACTGGGCTTATCAGCGCCTTTATGTTTTCGGCCTATCCTTTAATGCGTCTGCTGGCGATTCCGCCACTGCGGGTCTTACAAAGACAGCTCGAAGGTTTGCAGCTCGGCATGTGGCTGCATTTACTCCTCAGTTTAGGGGCGATGGCACTGTTGGGATATTTGTATTCCCAAAGCTGGGCGCTGACACTCACAGTAGTTGCGGCTGTGCTGCTACTGGGCGTATTGCTCAGTATTTTAGGCTTTGTGATGATCCGCCTTGGTCACAGTGTCGGCATGAAAACCACCAATCCCTTGCAACTGGCACTCGCGGGTTTACGCCGCCGCGCGCGGCAAAATGCGGTGCAATTGGTGGGCTTTAGTGCGGCCTTGGTATTACTACTGACCATTTTGGCTCTGAGGCAAGATTTACTGAACGAGTGGCAAAAACAGCTGCCCGAGAATGCACCCAACTATTTCTTGGTCAATATCGCCCCCGATGATGCTAAGCCATTAAATGACTTTATGGCGCAAAAAGGCATAGCAGCCACGGATATCTATCCCGTGATTCGCGGCCGCTTGACTCAAATCAATGGTGAAACCTTGATTTCCGACGAGCAGGCCGAGGCGGGGGAGAAGGGGCGAGTAGGGATCTCCCGCGAGCTTAATCTCACCTGGCGCAATACCTTGCCCGCCAACAACGAGTTGGTCGAAGGGCATTTTAATCAGGCGGCGGATGAGGTTTCTGTCGAGTCAGGTGTTGCCGAGCGTTTAGGGCTAAAGCTGGGCGATACGCTGACCTATATGATTGATAACCAAGAGCTTAAGGTCAAGGTAGCCAGTATCCGTGCCGTGCACTGGGAAACTATGCAGCCAAACTTCTTTATGATCTTCACTCAAGAAGCGCTGGCGCCCTTTGCCTATACCTCGATGGCAAGCTTCTACCTCGACGACAAAAAAACGGATGTGCAAGGGAGTGATGCTCCGAAGAGCACAGTGATCCTCGAACTTATCCAGCAGTTCCCAACGGTGTCGATTATCGATGTCGGCGCTATGGTAGGGCAATTGCGGCAGATTATTGAGCAGGTGTCCCTGTCGCTGACGTTGGTTTTGGTTCTCGTCTTACTGGCCAGTTCTTTAGTGCTTATCGCGCAAACTGAGGCGGGAATGGCGACACGCCAGCGTGAACTCGCAGTGCTGCGCACCTTTGGCGCTTCTGGCTGGTTACTGCGAAGTGCCACTGGGCTTGAATTTGCGTTACTGGGGGGCATAGCTGGGGTGCTTGCAGTGATAGTGGCGGAATTTGCCCTGTATCTGTTAAAGACCCAAGTATTTGAACTCAATGTGTATATGCACTGGCCCTGGTGGGGGATTGCCCCTGTCTGCGGTGCCTTGTTAGTTGCGCTGCTGGGTGTTTGGCGCTGCCGCCAATTGCTCAATCAATCCTGCGCCGAATTATTAAAAGCGGGCGCTTAAGTTAAGGTGCGTTAGCGGTTAAGACAAATGCCGTAATGCCATTATTTTTAAACCACTTTTTTAATGGCGATTATTTGAGTGTTTTAGGTTGAGGCAAAGTTTGAGCATTTGTCACATTGGCTTACAAATGGAAAAAGCCAAGATGTTATCCGCGAAGAACTTTGCCGATATTGATGAGTCTATTAAACGAGCAAGCGTTGCTTACGTCAGGCAATTGATAGCTTCGCATTGTCATCAAACGAAAAGATTACTGGATTTTGGCCTCAGGGAGATAAACAGAATGTTTAAAAGAATAAGAACATTACTTAGAGATAATCGCTCCATTTTATTGTTTATCAGCCTAATGCTGGTGTTCAGGAGCGCGGTCGCCGATTGGAATACAGTGCCGACAGGTTCTATGTTGCCGACGATTGTCGAGGGCGATCGCATTCTGGTGAATAAGATGGCTTACGATATCAGAGTGCCATTTACCCATATCCCACTCGTTAAACTTGCGGATCCAACACGTGGGGATATTATCGTGTTCGACTCTAAAAAAGCCGATAAAAAGCTGATTAAGCGGGTGATCGCCGTACCCGGTGATACAGTGGTGATGCGGGATAATCGCTTGTATTTAAATGGCAAACCACTCGCATATACACAGCAAACATTAAGTGCCTATGCGCCGGAGAATGTCACCGAATGGCAGGAGGATCTACTCGGCATAGCCCACAGTATTCGACTTAATCCGCAGCCCTCGCAGCTGGCTAATTTTGGCCCAGTTACGGTTCCTGATAACCAGTATTTGGCGCTAGGGGACAATCGAGATAACAGTGCCGATTCAAGAGTCATAGGTTTTGTGCCCAGAGAGGAGATTGTTGGCCGCTCAAGCTCCGTAGTCTTCTCATTGGATTACAACGATTATTACTTGCCGCGGCCAGAGCGTATGATGCGCACGTTCTAACTTGTCCTTTGATTTCACTCTTCACGAGATATAAAAATGGCGCCCTTATCGGCGCCATTTTTGTTTAATGATAAAGCGTTGCACTCTTACATCAAAAAGCTGAGGTAGCCCTGCAATACAATTAAATTGACTATATCGATAAAGAAGGCGCCGACAATCGGTACCACCATAAAGGCCTGAGGAGAGGGGCCTGTGCGTGACACCAGTGCGCCCATATTCATCACCGCCGTAGGAGTGGCGCCCATACCAAAGCCACAGTGACCGCCGGTGATCACCGCTGCGTCATAGTTGCTGCCCATGATTTTAAAGGTCACAAAATAGGCGAATACCGCCAGCACTGCGGTTTGCACTAGCAGGATAATCAGTAGTGGGATAGCCAGATCCAAAATTTCCCACAATTTGAGGTTCATCAAGGCCATAGAGAGAAATAACGACAGTGCCACAGTGCCTATTACATCGATACTCTCGGTATGGGGTTTATAACCTCGGGTCACTTCGGTGATGTTGGCGATGATCACCCCAAGAAACAGGGCATAGACAAAGTCCGGCATCTTGAGCCAATTCAGCTGATATTCGCTGACAAGCACAGTAAACCATTTCGCCCCAGCAACGCAGATAAGCAGTACAAACAGGGTTTCGATGATTGTCTTAGCGGTGACTTGGTCTTCTTCGAGCTGATCGTAGGTGACCAGTTGAGGATGCGTGGCGTGGTGTTTACGGCCCATGCCGTAGCTTGAGACCAGATTGTGTTTGCCAATTAATCGCTGCGCGACGGGGCCGCCGATAATGCCGCCCATGACTAAGCCAAAGGTAGCCGCCGCCATGGCCAGCTCTAAGGTGTTGATGCCGTAGTTTTCGGCAAAGGTTTGTGACCAGGCAACGCCAGTCCCATGGCCGCCTGACAGCGTAATTGAGCCTGCGATAAGGCCTAAGATGGGGTCTAAACCGAGGAGGCTTGCAAGACTCACCCCAACAGCATTTTGAATGACGATATAGACCGAAGCGACGCCTAAAAAGATAAACACTTTTTTGCCGCCACTGAGCAGTAGCTTATAGTTTGCAGATAAACCTATCGTACTGAAAAACATCAGCATTAAGGTATTTTGCATGGGTAAACTAAAGGCGAGGGTGATGTCTTGGAAATGTAAAAAGGCCACGACGGCGGCGACGACTAGCCCGCCAACGATAGGTTCGGGAATATTGTATTGTCTAAAAACACGCACATGGCGATTGATGGAATGGCCAATAAACAGCACGAAGATAGCAATTAAGAACGACTCGAGTTCGCCAATTGTATAAGTGGTGTGCATGATAGTTCCTTACAAATGGTTTGTGTGGGAATACCGCTGTACTCAAGCTGGCTGTATTCAAGCTGAGTGAGGGCGACCCATCTCGTTATTTAGCATTATCTAATGCTAAGTGTTAAACGCGCGACCTAAGGACAGATTCTTATCAATCCCCAAGACTGGAGAAGGAGTATTAAGCGCGAATATGAACCGTATTGGTGTAGTTGATCAGTATCGCGACAGAGGGTGCGGATACTGAAGATAATGAACTTGCTCGGAGTGTTAACTGTGCTTCAGTGCGGGCGCTAACACGTCAATAGCGATAAGCAAGAGGTGGGGAGTGTAACAGAAAAATGCGCCAATGTCGTTAAATTGTCTTTAAAATCATTGTGTTGCATTTATGTTTTTCGGCTGTTGCCAGATGCGAGCGCTGCATTGCAAAAAATCACGTCGATAAATAAATCGCCACAGGGGATTTTTATCTCTGATTTTCAAGCCATTATTCAGCATAGCGTTAACCCTCGACTCTGCGCTTGGTAACATTTTATTCTCAAGCCAGTTACCGATAATGGCGGAGTCGAAAAAACTGTTAACTCGCGAGTACGTCCCTTAGCGCAGGTTCGAGTCGCTCAAAACGGAAGCTAAACCCTGCATCTAGCGCATGTTTGGGGAGCACAAATTGCCCTTCGATAAGTAACTCCGCCATTTCGCCCATCGCGAGTCGCAGCATCGCGGCTGGGGTCGTGATAAAGGTCGGGCGATTTAATACTCGACCTAGGGTGGTGGCAAACTCGGCGTTACTGACAGGATTAGGCGCGGTGGCATTGAAAATGCCCTCGCATTCGTCATGGTTGAGTAAAAAGTCTATCAGCGCCACCATATCCTGAATGTGTATCCAACTCATGCCCTGGCATCCGTGGCCTATAGGTCCACCTAGCCCCAATTTAAACGGTGGCAACATCTTCGCGAGTGCGCCGCCATGGCCAAGCACTATACCCGTGCGTAGGATGCAGACGCGGGTTTTGGTGGCGGCTTGCTGCGCGAGTCGCTCCCATTCCTGACAAATATCATGGCTAAATTCGGGGTGTGGTGCTGCGGTTTCATCGATGGGGATGGCACCTTGGCGGCCATAAAAACCAATGGCAGAGCCACTTATCATCACTTTGGGCGGGGTGCAGCTGTGTAAAATCAGTTGGCTCAGTCGCGCCGTGGTATTCCAGCGGCTATCGCAGATGCGCTGTTTTTGCTGCGCGCTCCAACGTTTAGCCACAATGGGCTCGCCGGCGAGATTTATCACCGCATCGATATGATTTAAATCATCAACTTCATCTAAGGTGCTGAGATATTGGTGCTGCGGGCCTAATAGTTGCCGACTGGTGCCGGGGTGGCGGGTGAGCAAGACCAATTCATGCTGATTGGCTAAATGGGCGACTAACTGCTGACCAATAAACCCACTAGCTCCCGTTATCAATATCTTCATCGTCGAGTCCTTGGTTGATGGTTTTCTTTGATTATAAGCAATATACGATAACGGGCGTGCGGGGATCACTTTATTACTGTTTTTGGTAACACAGCTCCATCGACACCGAATCGGCAAAGCGCAGGGCGTGTGGCTTATCGATTTCGACACTGGCAAATTCAACCCAAGGATGCTCACTGGCGATGGCTAATGTCTGGCTGGTGAGATTTTCGAGCAGTGAGAAGCGATTGTTTTCAATCAACTCAATGATTTTTTTTGTGATGGTACGATAATTCAGCGCATCGTCGACATTATCACTGTTGCGCGCCTTGTCGGCACAGTAGTGGATGACGACATTGACGATCACATCCTGCCGATTTTGGATTTCATCTTCTTTTATACCGATAAAAGTGCGCAGTCTTAAGTTTTTAATGCGTATAATCGCGGTTTCTGGTTTCATAATGACAATCTAGTTTTATGGCTTAGGTGATTGAGTTTGAGACTTTTCTTGGGCTAGCCTAACAACTTTATCTAAGATCAAGAAGGATTTTTACGCCATGACACGTTCCAATACGCCGTCTGCCGCTTACAAAGGTTTTGCCGTCATGGCCTTTGTGGTGATTATTTTGGCAGGGATAAAGGCCGCCAGCCCGATTGTTGTTCCCTTTGTACTATCCAGTTTTATTGCGGTGATTTGTAATCCGGCGATTGGTTTGATGACCAAATACCGCGTACCTAAATGGCTCGCCGTGATCCTGTTGATGGGGTTTATCGTGTTGATGGGCTTGTGGCTCGCCTCCCTTGTTGGCAGCTCCATTAACGAGTTTTCTAAGCAGTTGCCGCAGTATCGAGACCAGCTGGTGGAGCAGTTTTCTTGGGTGCTGCATAAGTTGCAGGCGCTGAATATCCAAATCTCTAAGGAGCAAGTGCTGGCCTATTTTGACCCCGGTATGGCGTTGTCTATGACCACCAATATGCTCTCGGGTGTCGGCAATGTGATGGCGAATTTGTTCCTGATCATTCTGACCATCGTCTTTATGTTGTTTGAGGCGCAATCTTTGCCGAAAAAACTGCACTTGGCACTGGACGATCCCGATATGCGTTTGCAGCAGATTGACCGTTTTCTGCAATCGGTGAATCAATATATGGTGATCAAGACCTTAGTCAGTTTAGCGACGGGCTTGATTGTCGGCGTGGGGCTTGCGGTGATTGGGGTGGATTACGCGCTGCTTTGGGCTGTGATCGCCTTTTTATTCAACTATATTCCCAACATTGGCTCGATTATCGCGGCCATTCCCGCCGTATTACTGGCCTTTATCCAATTAGGCCCCGCAGCGGCTGGCGGTACTGCGCTGCTGTACGTTGCTGCCAATATGGTGATGGGCAACCTGGTCGAGCCTAAATTTATGGGCCGCGGTCTTGGGCTTTCTACCTTAGTGGTGTTTTTATCATTAATTTTTTGGGGCTGGTTGCTGGGCTCGGTGGGCATGTTGCTGTCGGTTCCCTTAACCATGGTCGTCAAGATCGCCCTCGAATCCAGCAAGAGTGGTAGCTGGTTAGCCATTTTATTATCCGACGATGTGGATGATAAACTGGTGAGCCAATCGACAAGCACCGCTCCGATTTCTGAACCTGTCGATACCCATTCAACAGATAATAAGTAGTAGATAATGCAACGTTTTATAGATGCACTGGCGACGATAGAAGTCGGTGAAGATGCCACGCGATTATTCCATGGCCGCGGTGGTTATTACCCTGGCTGCGAACATCTTTGTTTAGATTGGTTCGCGCCAGTATTGTTATTGACCAGTTTTATTCCCCTCGATGCGGCTGAGTTGGCCGAGTGCCAACAGGCGATTACGGCGCGCTGGCAAGCGATACAGCCCAATCGGTTGTTAAACTTGGTGTATCAATACCGCAGTGCAGGCGAAACCTTTAGCCAAGTACTGGCGGGTGAGGTGCCCGATCCCCATGTGGTCACCGAGAACGGCGCCCAGTTTCAGGTGCATTTATTGCGGGGACAAAACCACGGTTTGTTCCTTGATATGGCCAATGGCCGTGAATGGGTCAGAGCCCATGCTCGCCATAAGAAAGTGCTGAATTTGTTTGCTTATACCTGTGGTTTCTCGGTGGCAGCACTGCAGGGCGGCGCCGATGAAGTCGTGAACATGGACATGAGTAAAGGCGCGTTAGCCATAGGCAAGCAGAATCATCTTCTCAATGGCTTTAGCGCGGGCGCACGTTTCTTAGGGCACGATATTTTTAAGTCATGGGGTAAGTTACGCAAGTTAGGCCCCTATGACATAGTTGTTGCCGATCCGCCGAGTAATCAAAAGGGCAGTTTCGTGGCGACTAAGGATTACGTGCGTTTGATCAGGCATTTACCCGAGTTGTTAGCCGAGAATGCCGAGGTGCTACTCTGCTTAAATGCACCGGAACTCGATACTCAATTTTTGCGCCAGCAGGTCGAAGACGCAGCGCCCGCGCTCGAATTCCTTGAGCGCTTACCCAATCCCGCCGCATTTGTTGATGTTTCTGAGGAGAAATCATTAAAGGTGCTGCGCTACCGCTTAAAGGCGTAAGCCCTCTGGTCTCATTAAACGCTGTCATACAACGCCGTCATGAAATGCCATCATAAGCCCTTGAGAGGCTTTATGATGGCGTCGAATGATGTCGCTTCGCGCCTTATTTCATCTTTACTTAACTGGCCTGTTAATAGCTTAGTCGCTCTGAGAGTTGCGATTGTCCATGATGTTCAATGGCGAGACTGACATTGTGTGGGTCTAAGTGCTTAAGCGCCGAAATTTCAGCATAGAGCTTATCCTGTACATCGAGCGGGATATTCATTTGATCCATAAACATATGGATCCCCAAGATATCGCCGTGGCTGAATAAGGTAGTGAGTTTTGCGGCTTCAAACTCAATGATGGCATTCATATCGACCTCCTACTCGCATCATTATTTAATTGATAGCAGTTTGTGCCCGTCTTCCTAGATTCTTTGTTTGTAAGCACGCGCCCTTTAGTGCATTAGGCTATATCAGCTGAAAGGCTTTCATTTCGAGATACGTTTTTGCGGCTTTTTTAAGCGTTAAAAACCGTTTTTATCTTTTAAATCGAAACAAAACTGAAAGTTTTCTGTAATTATTAATCTGGCTTTGGTATACTCAGCGCCACGGAAATTCCCTTTCCTCATGGGCAAAATGTCAGCATAGAACGGCATGCCTTTGCGACCTTACAAAATCGAGCAGGAGTTGTTATGGAAGTTCATGAATACGAAAACGCTTACTACCAAGTTAAAGACGACGTGATGACGTCTTTACCTGCACAGAGCGAAGAAGAAGCGGTCTAAGTCTTGTAAACCTAAGGTTTACAGTGCGAATTCTGAGTCTGAAGTAACAAATACAAGCACATGAAAATAGCAACCCTAGGGTTGCTATTTTTTTATCCGTTGTGGGAGTGCAAGCAGAGTGGGGAAAACCGTTTAGCCATTCACCTTACGTTTTTCTGGCATGAACTCAACGATAATCCATTTGCCGCCAATTTTATGCAGGCGAATGGTTCTGTCATCAATCCAAGGCTGTCCACCCTTTAAGCCCTTCATTTTAACAACGACCATGACGTCTTTGGTGAACTTACGGAAAAAGTCGATATCGATATCATCAATTTCCATTTCGACATTGGTCATCGACAGGCCGAGCATATTACGCTGTACCGCTGCGGCGATGTAATAGTGGGTTAAGACTTCTTTGAGTGGAGCATCGACATATAACTTGGCTTTCTCCACATCTCGGTCAACGTAAATGGCGCTAAAAAAGCCGAGACTTACCTCTTCGGGAGTGAGCACGTGCTGCTCTTTGTCTCCAGCATCGCCACAACCAAACAAAAACAATAGTGAAAGGAAAAATAAGGTTCTCATGGCTTTTCGTTATAGGAATTTGTCATGAGTATCGCGATTTTAGCGGCTATGTTCAAGTTTTGTAATAATGGCGGTCACTGCCGAAAATGACTTGACTCGGATCGGCCGCCTGTGGCATATCTGAAAGGATGACTTCATTAGGTTATCCACAGAATCTGTGGACAACTATGTTGAAGACTAGAGGGATAATTTTTAAGTTGCTGATTGTATATCGATTTATTTGCTGGTTAAAAAGTGACGCTTTTCTGTGACGCCGTTATCCAGGCATTTCCTTGTGGATATTTTCTTAGATTTTCCCAGTCTATTCACAGCGTGTGAATTTCCCAAAACAGCATTTTTATGACCTTTTGAGGATATTTTAAGCGTTTAATGCTACCCGTTTTGTGAGCTTTTCCCTTCGGAAATAAAAAAGCACTGAGGAGCTCAGTGCTTTTTTGATAATGCTTGTCCCGTCCTGAAATACGTTGACATAAAGAGGATTTCTTTATGACAACATTAATTAACTCAAGCCGTAAGCGCACACAACGAGATTACACCTTAGCCTTTAAATTAGGCGTTGTAGAGCGTGTTGAAAAAGGCGAAATGACGTACAAACAAGCCCAAACCCATTTTGGTATTCAAGGCCGTTCAACGGTTCTCGTTTGGCTTAGAAAACATGGTAGACTCGATTGGTCGAAACCTTTTCAACATCCCCTTATGCCTAAATCAAAAGAAACCCCTGCCGAAACGATCAAGCGCCTTGAACGTGAGTTAGCAGAAGAGAAACTGCGTAACCAAATCCTCAATGGCATGGTTGATATCATGGACAATGAATATGGAGCTGGCCTCAGAAAAAAGTACTTATCCGGTACGTCTGGCAAGCAAAAGGCAACGGAGAAATAAACCTCGCTGCCGCATGTCGTGCTGCGGGTATGTCGAGGCAAGGTATTTATCAGGCAGTTGCTCGAATGGAAAGTCGTAGAGCTGAGCTATCGGTTATCAAAGACTGGGTCCAGTACTGGCGTAAATATATGCCAAGGTTAGGGGCCCGTAAGCTCTACACGTTGATAAAATCCAAGTTGGTTGAGCACAATATTAAACTCGGGCGAGATGGGTTCTTTACCTATTTGAGAAGTGAAGGTTTACTGGTTAAACCGAAGAAAAGCTACACAAAAACCACGTTCAGCAAACACTGGATGAAGAAGCATCCTAATCTGCTGAAAGAGGAGGGACTGCACGATGCAGGGCATGTACTGGTCAGCGATATCACCTATCTTGAGTCAGACCAAGGTGTGCACTACCTGTCACTGGTCACCGATGCCAGTTCTCGTAAAATAGTCGGTCATCACGTGAGTAAAGACATGAAAGCCGAGAGTGTGGTGAAAGCGTTAAAAATGGCCATCAAAGATAAGCGCTATATCGGCAACGCGGTGCATCACTCAGACAGAGGCTTACAGTACTGCTCAGCCGTTTATCAGAATGCGCTTCAGGCGAGCCAAATCCAGCCGTCAATGACGGATGGTTATGATTGCTACCAAAATGCATTAGCAGAAAGAGTAAATGGCATACTGAAGCAGGAGTTTTTACTGCACCGATGTAGGACATTTGCGGAGCTGAAGATACTTGTTAGAGAATCGATAGCAATATACAACAATATGAGACCGCATCTGAGTTTGAATATGGACTCCCCTAATCAGGTGCACAATAGAAAAGGCCAGCTACTGGAGCTGGCCTAAAAACTGTCAACCTATCTTAGGACGAGACAGCTTTTGTTAAGCCTTAGCAGCCTACATTAGGCTTTGCTGGCATCGTTTTGTGACGCTTGAATCGCCGTCAGTGCGATAGTGTAGACGATATCGTCCACTAAGGCGCCGCGGGATAAGTCGTTCACAGGCTTACGCATGCCTTGCAGCATGGGGCCAATACTGATGAGGTCAGCACTACGCTGTACAGCTTTGTAAGTGGTGTTACCCGTGTTGAGATCTGGGAACACGAATACAGTCGCTTGACCTGCAACAGGGCTGTTAGGCGCCTTAGAGCGAGCCACGTTTGGCATGACGGCCGCATCGTATTGCAGTGGACCGTCGATTACTAGATCAGGACGTTTTTCTTTCGCGATACGGGTCGCTTCACGCACTTTATCCACATCTGAACCAGTACCTGAGTTACCGGTTGAGTAGCTGATCATCGCCACTCTTGGTTCTATGCCGAAGGCCTTGGCAGATTCTGCCGATTGAATCGCGATATCGGCCAGTTGTTCAGCGTTAGGATCGGGGTTAATCGCACAGTCACCGTAAACCAGCACTTGGTCTGGCATCAACATAAAGAAGATGGAAGAAACAAGGCTAGAACCCGGTGCGGTTTTGATCAGTTGCAGCGGCGGACGAATCGTATTGGCCGTAGTGTTTACCGCGCCAGAGACGATACCATCGACTTCGTTTTGCGCCAGCATCATAGTGCCGAGCACCATGTTGTCTTCTAATTGTTCTTTGGCAACGACTTCAGTCAAACCTTTGTTGCGACGCAGATCGAGCATTGGTTCAACATAGCGATCGCGAACTTCATCGGGGTCGACAATCACAACGCCTTCGCCCAGAACAACGTCTTGCTGTGCTGCAATACGTTGAATTTCATCTTTTTTACCTAACAGCACGCAACGCGCAATACCCCGTTCGGCACATATCGCGGCGGCCTTGATGGTACGTGGCTCATCACCCTCAGGCAGTACCACAGTTTTGTGGGCGGCGCGCGCAAGTTCGGTGAGCTTATAACGGAACGCGGGAGGTGATAAACGATGTTCCCTTGGAGAGTTTTTGGTCACGCTTTCAATCCAGCTCTGATCGATATGGCTGGCAACGTACTCTTGGACTAAATCGATACGTACCGCATCATCCACTGGCACTTCGTGGTCGAAGCGTTGGATATTTAATGACGTCTGCCAAGTGTTAGTATCGATGAGGAATACCGGTAAACCTGTCTCGAAGGCCTGTTCACACAGTTTCAGAATTTCAGGCTCTGGCTCGTAGCTACCAGTGAGCAGTAGGGCACCAATCTTCACGCCGTTCATGGCGGCGAGACACGCTGACACAATCACATCGGAGCGATCGCCAGAGGTCACCAGCAGTGAGTCTGTCTTAATGTGGTTGACCATATTGGGCAAGCTGCGGGCGCAGAAGGTGACTTTACGCAGACGGCGGGTGTTCATCTCGCCGGCATTGAGAATGCGGGCACGTAAATGCTTCGCCAGATCCGATGCGCGTGGCGCAACCAAATCGAGGTTGTAAGGCACGCTACCTAAGATGCGCAGTGGGCTCTTACCTGGCATTTGGAACATGATGGACGCATCTGAGCGTTGTACGCCTTGATGATCGAACACTTCCGATAAGTCTGGGCGAGCGCGACCTTCATCGTCTACCGGTGCGCCAATCTTGTTGATCACGGCACCAATAAGACGTTTGTTGTTTTTGCCGCCCCACGAGTTGTAGGCAATTTCGAGGCGGTTCATCAGGCCGGTTGGGGTGTCGCTGCCGGGGGTGGCAATGAAAATCACGTCCGCATCCATTGCCTTGGCGATGGCGTAGTTCACATCGTCGGCAAAGGGATGGTTACGGGTTGGCACTAGGCCTTCAACAATCAGGGTTTCGGTATTGCTGGCGCATTCTGCGGCGCGGGCAATGATTTGCTCCATTAGCACATCGGTTTGATCGGCACGGATCAGTGCTTCGGCATGGGCCATGTCGAAGGGCTCTAACGGATTGACCGTGGGCGATTTGCTTAAAATCGTGGTTGAGCGCTCTGGGCCATTATCATTAGGACGCAGCTGGGAAATGGGTTTAAAGAATTGGACTTTTACCCCGTGGCGCTCTAACGCGCGCACCATACCTAGGCTTAAGGAGGTCAGGCCAACTCCAGTGCCTATGGGGATTAACATGATATTTCGAGACATAAAAACCTCTAAGTTCGATGGTTTTTGGCAGAGTGAGTCGTCTCTGCTTTGCTTGTGTTTATTTAGCTGTAGGTCGCTAATAATAAAGCCGTTTGGCTGAGCAAACGGCTTGAATCATCTTATTATTTTGTAATGAGTTTAATCGAATCTTCGGCGATAACCCACTCTTCGTTGGTCGGGATGACCATGGCAACGGTACTGTTGTCAGTGGTGATGATGCCTTTCTTGCCGAAGCGGGCCGCTTTGTTACGCTCGCTATCCACATGGAAATTGAAGATTTGCAGCATGTTGAGCACTTTCTCGCGGATGATGTCGGAGTTTTCGCCGATACCACCGGTAAAGACTACGGCATCTAAACGACCGAGCGGCACAGTGTAAGACGCGATATATTTCGCCAGACGGTAGCAGAAGATTTCCAGTGCTAAGGTCGCGCCTTTGTGACCATCGGCATAACCTTCTTCGATGCCACGGCAATCGTTGGTCAGCTCAGAAATCCCTAGCAGACCACTTTGCTTGTTCATCAGGTTGTTGACTTCTTCCAGTGTGTAACCCAGTTGGTGCACTAAGTGGTAGATGATAGAGGGGTCGAGATCGCCACAGCGAGTACCCATGACTAAACCTTCAAGCGGCGTCAGTCCCATTGAGGTATCAACGCTCTTACCGCCTTTAACCGCAGTCACCGAGGCGCCGTTACCTAAATGCGCGCAGATCACATTGGTTTCTTCTAAAGGTTTGTTCAACACTTTAGCGGCTTCACGACTCACAAACAGGTGGCTAGTGCCGTGCATACCATAACGGCGAATACCATGCTCACGGTACAGCTTGTATGGTAGAGCGTAGATGTACGCGCGCTCAGGCATGCTTTGGTGGAATGCAGTATCGAATACCGCCACTTGTGGCAGTTTAGGGAAAGATGCAATGGCCGCGCGAATACCGATAAGGTGTGCTGGGTTATGCAGTGGCGCCAGTGAAGAACATTCTTCAATACCTTTGATCACATGCTCGTCGATGATCACAGAGCGAGTGAACTTCTCACCGCCGTGTACGATACGGTGACCCACGGCTTGGATCTGCGCGGCTAATTCAGGTTGACCAGCAAGGATTTTATTGACAATAAATTCAACGGCTTCGCGGTGAGCGGTAAATGCACCTAAAGAGGATTCATGCTTTTCACCGTTGATTTTCCATTTAATGCGCGAGTCTTCTAAGCCAAAACACTCGGCTAGGCCAGAGATCTGATCGTCACCTGTTTGCGCGTCAATGACGGCAAATTTGAGTGAAGAGCTACCGCAATTGAGTACTAAAACCAGTTTATTAGACATGTGTAAACCTTTTGCCATTGTGTTTAAGTTAACGATTCAAAATCTTGGGAACGCTTGCGTAATTTGCCATCACAGTCTTGGGGCGCAGTGCCAGATTGTGCTATGGTAAAAGCAGTGTTCCTCTGTTGTAGGTGTCTAAAATTGAGTATCAATATTCTCAAAACCTTAGGTGATGGTCGTCGCTATATGAAGACGTGGCCTATGGTTAGACAACTGGGTTTATATTTTCCTGAGTATCGGGTGGTACGCGCCACTCAGCTTGCCATTCTGGTGATGCCAGTGCTGGCGATTTTGGCGAGTGTGAGTCAGATTTATACCTATGGTTGGGCGTTTTTACCCCAAGCTCTCACAATCGCGTTGTTCTTTATTAGCCTGCCGTTGCAGGGCTTATTGTGGTTAGGCTGGCGTGCGCGCCATCCATTACCTTTATCGCTGTTCGACTGGAGTAATCAGTTGAGTGCGAAATTGTCTGCCATGGGCATTCATTGCCAATCCTTGGGCGCTAAGGCGTGTTACCTTGATATGGCGCTCATCTTAAAAATAGCCTTTGAGCGCTTAGATGCCAGTTATTGGGAGGAGCTTTAAGCCTCCCTTGGCGTCTTAATACACCGCATTAATCCCCTGTGAGCTAAACACGGCTTTAATTTTTTCCATTGTGTCGCGACTCGGTGGTGCAACGCCATCGAGTTGATAGGTTTCTCCCATCGCTTCCCACTTATGTTTACCCAGTTCGTGGTAGGGCAGGAGTTCAACTTTTTCAATATTCTTCATGGGCTTGATAAATTCGGCCAGCTGTAATGCCGAAGCTTCATCGTCAGTAAATCCACCCACGACCACATAACGTATCCAGGTAGGCTGATTGCGTTTGGCGAGATACTCGGCAAATTGCAGCGTTCTGTGGTTACTGACCTTAGTCAGTTCAATGTGTTTATCGTCATTCATTTGTTTGATATCGAGCAACACCAGATCGGTATTATCGAGTAGCTCATCAATCACTGGCGTGTACTTACGCACAAAGCCGTTGGTATCTAAACAGGTATGAATGCCTTCTTTTTTACAGGCTTTAAAGAGTTCGGCGACAAACTCCGCCTGTAATATGGCTTCGCCACCGCTGGCGGTCACACCGCCGTTGCTGGCATCTAGGAAGGGACGGTAGCTAATGATTTGGCTCATTAACTCGTCGACCTGTACTTCCTTGCCACCATCAAGATCCCAAGTATCACGGTTATGACAATACTGACAGCGCATTAAACAGCCCTGCATAAAGGTGATAAACCGTATGCCTGGACCATCCACTGTGCCAAAGGATTCCACTGAGTGGATCCGACCGGTAACTGCCATTGTGACTCCTGTTGAAATAAGTGAGGCTGTAGCACATTGTACTACAGCCTTACCTAATTTAGCTTACAGACCTTTTGTGAAAGTACGTGTGATCACGTCTTGCTGCTGCTCTGGGGTCAAAGAGTTAAAGCGCACTGCGTAACCCGATACCCGGATGGTCAGTTGCGGATACTTGTCAGGGTTAACGACCGCATCCTCAAGCATTTCACGGTTCATCACGTTAACGTTCAAGTGTTGACCGCCTTCGTGTCCTTCGTTGTGGGCGAAATATCCGTCCATCAACGCCGCGAGGTTAGTACGGCGACCGTCTTCATCTTTACCTAAGGCATTAGGCACGATGGAGAAGGTGTATGAGATACCGTCCTGTGCGTGGGCAAAAGGCAGTTTTGCCACTGAGGTTAACGAGGCAATCGCACCTTTCTCATCACGGCCGTGCATTGGGTTTGCACCCGGTGCAAATGGCGCACCTGAACGGCGACCGTCTGGCGTGTTACCGGTTTTCTTACCATAAACCACGTTAGAGGTAATGGTCAGAATTGACTGAGTTGGGATAGCGTTGCGGTACATTTTACGGTCGCGGATCTTCGACATAAAACGTTCAACTAAGTCACAGGCGATATCGTCGACGCGTGGGTCGTTGTTACCAAATTTTGGATAATCACCGCTGATCTCAAAGTCGACGGCAATGCCGTTTTCATCACGCACAGGTTTAACTTGAGCGTACTTGATGGCAGACAGTGAGTCGGCCGCGATTGAAAGCCCTGCGATACCACAAGCCATGGTACGACGAACGTCTCTGTCGTGCAGCGCCATTAGCGCAGCTTCGTAGGAGTACTTGTCGTGCATGTAGTGAATAGAGTTCAGCGCAGTGACATATTGCGTCGCTAACCAATCCATCAGGCCGTCTAAACGATTCATCACGTCATCGAAGTTCAACACTTCGTCGGTGATTGGGGCGGCTTTTGGCGCGATTTGGATTTTCAGTTTTTCGTCAACACCGCCGTTGATCGCATACAACATGGTTTTTGCCAAGTTTGCACGGGCGCCGAAGAACTGCATGTGTTTACCCACAACCATTGGGCTCACGCAGCAAGCGATAGCGTAATCGTCAGATTGGAAATCTGGGCGCATTAAGTCATCGTTTTCGTACTGGATAGAGCTGGTGTCGATAGACACTTTCGCGCAGTACTTTTTAAAGCCTACAGGCAGTTTGTCAGACCAGAGCACAGTGATGTTTGGCTCTGGGCTTGGGCCCATAGTGTATAAGGTGTTTAAGAAACGGAAGCTGGATTTGGTCACTAGTGTACGGCCATCTAAGCCCATACCGCCGATAGATTCAGTTGCCCAAATAGGATCGCCTGAGAATAACTCATCGTATTCTGGAGTACGTAGGAAACGCACCATACGCAGTTTCATCACGAAATGGTCAATCATTTCTTGAGCTTGTTGCTCTGTGATGGTGCCGTTTTTCAGATCGCGCTCGATGTAGATATCGAGGAAAGATGAGGTACGGCCTAAAGACATAGCTGCGCCGTTTTGGCTCTTAACCGCAGCTAAGTAGCCAAAATATGTCCATTGAATCGCTTCTTTGGCGTTAGCGGCTGGGCGAGAAATATCGAAACCGTATTTAGCCGCCATGGTCTTCATTTGACCTAGAGCGCGGTGCTGCTCGGCAATTTCTTCACGCAGTTGGATAACGTTAGATAAATCTTCGCCGGCTTCGAACTGCGCTTGCAGTGAGCTGAACTGGGCAAATTTATCCTTCATTAAGAAGTCGATACCGTAGAGCGCTACGCGGCGATAGTCACCGATAATACGACCACGACCATAGGCATCGGGTAAACCAGTTAATACGCCGGATTTACGGCACGCCATGATTTCTGGGGTGTAGACGTCGAATACGCCTTGGTTGTGTGTTTTACGCAGTTCTGAGTAGATGTATTTTACATCGGCGTCGAGTTCGCGGTTGTAAGCGGCACATGAGCCTTCAACCATGCGAATACCACCGTTAGGTAACATAGCGCGCTTGAGCGGCGCATCGGTTTGTAAACCAACGATAGTTTCTAAATCTTTATTGATATAACCCGCGTCATGGGAAGTGATGGTAGAGACCATCTTAGTATCGAAATCAACTGGCGCGTGGGTGCGGTTTTCTTGCTTGATGCCTTCCATCACTTTGTCCCACAACTGAGTTGTGGCTTCGGTGGCACCGGCTAGGAATGACTCGTCACCTTCATAGGGAGCATAGTTTTGTTGAATAAAGTCACGTACATTGACTTCAGATTTCCAATCGCCAGGGGTAAAACCTTCCCATGCGTTGGAAAACAGTTCAGTTTTGTCGGTCATCGTACTAATACCTTTTGGTTGAGATAAAGGTCATTGGCGCTCATGGGGCAAACCATGTTGAGTATAGGCCAATCGCTATTTCCTGATTAAAGCTCCCTTCAAGATGACGCCCTATGATGGGAACTGGAACTTGGGGATGTTTATCGCGCCAAGTGTCTGTCTATTGATACCCGATAAGATGACAAATATTCGTTTAACTTGGATTATCGGTTATCGATAACTCTTTATAAATTGGTAAGACCAATTATCCATGAGCATATTAACATAGCTCTTATACTCTCGCATCTTAAACGGGCGAGTTTGTGCCCGGTTAATCGCAAATTTGCTAGCAAGGTAGCATTTTTTTAGCACAATAAGGTTTAAAGCACGCTTTTGCTGGCCGATTATGGGCCAATGTCATCGCTTATTTGATTGACTGTCGCGCTTTTAACCGACGAAAGCTATCACCGTATCGATTGATTTTGATTGTTTACGATTTAGGCGGCCTTTGGCCTGATAAAACCGCTATCGCAAAAGGCTTGTTTATACGGAATGCTGGGCGGTAGTAGGGCGTTTGATAGAAATAAGCCGACATAAAATTGTTTCATTTGAGTGGATGGAAAACATGATTGTTTTTACTTAAATGAATGCCGCGCGAACAGGAGCTCGTCACCAAGTCGTCATCTAGATTATGGAAACTCTGCCTTCTGTAAGGTTAAATCTGCTTAATCTTACCTAAAAATGCGCTTTAAAAGCGCCATAGCAAAAAGGTGAAAACTGACTAAAATTGGTATGACCAATTAACCTTTTGTGTTTATGGCTTCAAAAATTTTACATTTTACCTGTGAATAGCATCACGCTTTGGCAAACTCTGCTTCACGGCCAATGCGATTTGTATGTTACAAAGCGTGACTTTAGTGAGTCATCATTTAAGCAAGTCTTAATGTAAATTTTGATTGGTTTGATCTGCGCCTGGGCGCTGTAGGAGAGACCTATGTTGGAAGTTCGCGTTTGTTTATCGGTTTTGGGAGTACAGTTATGAAAGACTCACATGCTAACGCTCCACAAACATCCTCGACTGGCCATGAGCCAATACAGGTTTCTTCACACTTTAGTTGTTATCACCAAGCCGAAATTTACGGCAAAAGCAAAGTGGTTAAGGCGCCTTGGCAATCCTTTGGTTTAGCGGTATTTGCTGGCGCTTTTATTGCCTTAGCCTTTGTGTTTTATCTGACAGTCACTACGGGTGCCGGTGATAGCGCCTGGGGTTTAGTGCGCCTGGTGGGCGGGATTGCCTTCAGCTTAGGTTTAATTTTGGTGGTGATTTGCGGTGGCGAGCTGTTTACCAGTTCGGTGCTGAGCAGCGTTGCATGGGCGCAAAAACAGGTGACCACCAGTGAATTGCTCAAATGCTGGAGCCGCGTGTATATCGGCAACTTCGTCGGCGCCATGTTAATGGTTGGCTTGATCATGGCGGCGGGCTTGTATGAGCTCGATGGCGGTAACTGGGGCTTAAACGCGCTAAAAGTGTCGCAACATAAGCTGCATCATACTTGGGTGCAGGCATTCAGCTTAGGTATTTTATGTAACATGTTGGTGTGTCTGGGTATTTGGATGACCTTCGCCAGCCGCGAATCCCTAACCAAAGCGATTTTACTGATCCTCCCTGTAGCCATGTTTGTCAGCAGTGGCTTTGAGCACAGTATTGCAAACCTTTTTATGGTGCCGCTTGGGATCACTATTCAGTCGGTCGCCAGCCCTGAGTTTTTTGCTTCTTTAGGCGTGACCCAAGAGCAATTTGCCGATTTAACCGTGGCAAACTTTGTATTTAATAACTTAATTCCCGTTACCTTAGGGAACATTGTCGGTGGCGGCGTGATCGTTGGCCTTGGCTATTGGTGGATTGAGCAAGGTCAAATTGCCTTACCCGATCCGCAAAAATCCCATCAACCTCATTTTTTTGCATCGCCTCTGCATACTGAAAAGGCGAAAAATAGCCAAGAAAGTAAGTAAGAGAGTCAGTTACTTAGGTTTGTGATAATTGTTCCTTGAGTGACTGTTTGCCTTAGGCTTATAAAAAATGCCCAGTGTTACTGGGCTTTTTTTGCTGTATTCGCCGTAGCTGACATTTTTATGTGGATTGCTTGGGTGTGATAGATGTAAGCATTTTGCGTATTCATGCAAGCGAATGAAGATTTTATGTACTGATTTACAGCGCTTTAGTTTATAGTGCGGCCTTTTCCGTTTGACATAAAATGGCGCATCTATGACGACTCCACCCTCGACGACTCAGCCAACAGAAGCAGCTCAGACTGCTATGGCACCATCCGCTTCACACGCTCCCTCATCCTTTCAAATGCCCGATACCTTAGTGATCATCTTTTTTGTGGCATTACTTGCGGGATTAATGACTTACTTTATTCCGATTGGGTCGTTTCAAACCCAAGAGGTGCATTATCTGGCCGAAGGTGTCGATAAAGCGAGGACAGTAGTCGACCCTAATTCATTTGCCTATCAATTGGATGATGCGGGCGAGCCTAAGCTGCAACCAGTGGCACTGTTTAAAGGCGAGGGCGGGGTTGGCTTTTTTAACTTCGCCTTTGAGGGCTTAACCTCGGGTTCTAAATGGGGCAGCGCGATTGGCGTGATCATGTTTATGCTAGTGATTGGTGGCTCCTTCGGGGTGGTGATGGCCACAGGCACCATAGATAACGGCATCTTAAAGTTAATCGATAAAACCCGTGGCAATGAAAAGTTATTCATTCCGGTGATATTTACGCTGTTTTCCCTCGGCGGCGCCGTGTTTGGCATGGGAGAAGAGGCCATTGCCTTCGCGATTATCATCTGCCCACTCATGATCCGTTTAGGGTACGACGGCATCACCACTGTGATGGTGACCTATGTGGCGACCCAAATTGGTTTCGCTAGTTCTTGGATGAATCCTTTCAGTGTGGCAATTGCGCAGGGCATTGCGGGGATCCCGGTTCTTTCAGGCAGTGAGTTTCGCTTCCCTATGTGGCTCGGATTCACATTGCTTGGCATCGTTTTTACCATGCGTTACGCCCATCGCATTCAACAGCAACCAAGTATTTCCCATAGCTATCAGTCCGATGCTTATTTCCGTGAGCACCATGCTAATACGAAGCTCGAGAGCCGCTTTAATCTTGGGGATGTGTTGGTGCTGTTGTTGTTAGTGTTAACTATGGTGTGGGTGATTTGGGGCGTTGTGGCAAAAGCGTGGTTTATCCCTGAGATCGCCAGCCAGTTTTTTACCATGGGTATGGTGGCCGGCGTTATTGGCTGCGTGTTTAAGCTCAATGGCTTAACGCTTAACAAGGTCGCGCAGAGTTTTAAGGATGGCGCTAAAACCATGTTAGAGCCAGCCCTTTTAGTGGGATGTGCCTCGGGGATTTTACTGCTCCTTGGCGGCGGTACACCGACTGAACCGAGTGTGCTTAATTCGATTCTGAACAGCGCTGGCGGGGTGATTGGTCATCTGCCGGATGCACTTTCGGCGTGGTTTATGTTGTTGTTTCAATCCGTATTCAACTTTTTTGTGACCTCGGGTTCAGGGCAGGCCGCATTGACTATGCCACTGATGGCACCTCTCTCTGATATCGTCGGTGTGACGCGCCAAGTGGCGGTATTGGCCTTTCAGCTAGGCGATGGCCTCACCAATATCATAGTGCCCACCTCAGCGTCTTTAATGGCGACCCTTGGCGTATGCCGCGTCGATTGGGGCAACTGGCTGAAATTTGTGTGGCGTTTTATGTTGCTGCTGATGTTGGTCTCAAGCGTGCTGGTGATTGGCGCGCACTATCTTGGATTTAACTAGGTACGGGGATTTAACTAGGTGCGCGGATTTAGCTGGGCGCTGGGGTTTATCTTAAGCTGCGGGTAAATAGGCGCTAAAGGCTAACTTAGTTATTTGGTTAAATAGTAGATAAAAAAACGGCATCCGAGGATGCCGTTTTTGTGTGGTTTTCTATCTTCCTATAGGGAAATTAGAATTTCACTTTATATCCTGCAAACACTACACGGCCCACGATGTTATGGGTGTCAGTATCGTATCCAGGGTAACCTAAGCTGTAGTTAACTGTTGGCATCGCATCGAACAAGTTACGAGCACCAACAGTAACTTTGCCATAGCTGTCGAAGTCGTAGTTCAATGTCAGATCCCACGTAGTGAACGATGAGAAGTCTTGTTTATTTGTGCCAACTTCTTGTTGTTGTGGAGTTTCACCATCATAAGAATCAATGTATTTAGCAATCAAAGATGCTGAGAAGTCATCAATGGCGTAGCTAAATGTTGTATTGAAACGTAGTGGTGGATAACCCTTAGTGCCTAATACGTCATAACGTTTTGCAATCGGGCTTGCTTGCTCTGTATATTCAAGAGCATAGGTTCCTTCAACCGCAAACTTAAATGCACCAAATTCAGCAAAATCGAAGTTTGAGGTGAATGACACGTCAAGACCTGATGTTTGTACGCCATCCATGTTGATGTTGCCAGCGCCAATTTCATCGATGGTACCGTCAGCTTTACGTTTGACGTAGATGTAGTTAGGGTCATAAGCACCTAAGCCACCAATCGCTTCTAAATCCACAATTGTTTGTGCATCGATGTAGCTGACTTGGTCTGTGATTTCGATGTTGTAATAATCAACAACTAAGTCGATGTTTTCAGTGATATTCCATACGGCACCGAAAGAGTACTGAGCAGATTTCTCAGGATCTAGCTCTGTGTTACCTGAACTCTTACGTAGGTATTGGTTATCTTCACAAGCTGGGTTGCCGTCTTTCTGATCAGCAGGCAGACTTTGACACAGAGTGGTGTCAGTGATTCTGTCATAACTGGTTGCTGGCTTGCCTAACAAGTCATCCAGTGATGGTGCTCTAAAGCCTTGGCCGTAAGATGCACGTAACACTAGGTTATCTAATGCTTCGTAACGTACGTTTACAGAGCTTGAAAGCTGACCAACATCTGGCAAGCTATATTGGTCGTAACGGCTCGCTAGTTTCACGTTTAAGTGATCTAATACTGGCAGTTCCAACTCAACGAATGCTGCTTTATAGCTTCTATCACCAGCAGAATCACCGCCGTAAGTACCTAATACGTTACCTGCTGCTTGTTGAGCATCACGGGTATCTTTGTATTCGATTTTTTGGTATTCCATACCCACTGCGTAACCTAAGTCACCACCAGGTAATGAAATTGGAGCCAGTGCAGCCCAAGATATACCAGTACCTGTTGTGTTAGATGTCGCTTTACGAGTAGCTGTGTGTAAGAAGGTGTCTAACGTGTCTTGGGTTGCGTTACCACCCTCAACGAATGGGTTGTACAAGCCTTTATCTACTGCTTCTTGTAACTTATCTTCGAATACGTAAGAGTCAGTTTCAATGTTCACGATTTGATCTGAGTATTGTACGTACCAGCTTAGAGAGCCTGCATCTAATTCAAGGTTTAGACCCGTTACGATATCAACTACGTTTGAATCGAATTCTGTTTTACGGTCTGCAACCCCTTTCAAACGGTGATAGGCTTGCACTTCAGATGCATTAGCGGTACCGAATGTTGGGTTTAATGGGTTATCTGCTGCCATGTATAAGTTAGGAGTCCATAGCGCAGTTGAAGAGGTGATGGATTTATCACGCATAACGATAGCTTGACCAAACCACTCTAATTCATCGGTAATGCGATAAGTCATATTCGAGAATACAGAGTCTTTTGTCTGATCTGGTAGGTAATCAGTGCCATCAAATTGGTTAAAACCACAAGCAGAACCGTCTTTGCTGGTAACAATACGATCCGCTGGACAGTCCTTACCTGGAACTTGCAAACCTGTATAAACAGGAGTGCCGAAAGTACCATCAGCACCTTTTACCGGGCGAGATTCAACTGGACGATATGTGCCTTCTGGCGCATATAAACCACTACGACCGTATTTTTTATCCCAGTTAGCCGTTAAGTGAGGACGTTGACCACCTTGTAGTGGATCAAATTGCTTGTGTTCGATGATCACTAAGCTGCTGCTTTTATCGCTAGTATTACCGAAAGTGACAGAAGCTGATTTCTCATCTCTACCACCTTGAGTTGGGCTACCAAACTTAGCGTCGAATGCTAAACCGTCAAAGGTTTTTTTCAGGATGATGTTAATTACACCACCGATAGCATCTGAACCGTAAATTGCTGATGCACCGTCACGTAAAATTTCAATACGCTCGATTGCATCCATAGGGATTAAGTTGAGGTTCGTTGAATCGCCACCAAAGGTTGCAGATGGCGCAATACGGCGACCGTTGATCAGGGTTAACGTACGGTTTGAACCTAAACCACGCATACCAGAACTGGCATGGTTACTTGCAGAGCTACCTGCATCACTAATAAAACTACCAGCAGTGTTAAATGGCATTTGTGCTAAAACAGCAGAAACATCACTTAAACCTGTTTTGGCAATATCTTCGGCCGATAAAACAGTAACAGGTAACGCTGATTCCATATCAGTTCTTTGAATACGGGAACCTGTTACTTCAATACGTTCTACCTTAGCGTTATCCTCTGCAGCATAAACAACAGTACTAGATAAAGCTGCTGTTGTGGCACCACCAATTAACGCAAAGCGAACCGCTTTGGCTAATGTCGAATTAGCGCGCATATCATTCTCCCTTAACACTTGTTATTTGTTTAATTGTTATTTTAATTAAATACGGAACGTTTTAAGAAATAGAGCCCTATTTAATTAGGCTCAAGATATAACCACAAGAAAATAACAAGTGCAACAGTGTAAATTTGCGTAAGTTGCAATGCCTAACCATTAATTGTTAATTAAATGTTTTTTGTTGGTTTTATTTGTGAGTGTGTTAGCGGTTTTTAGAAGTTTAAAACCAATTTTGGCAATAAAATCAGCATTAAATTTGAATATATATTAATAAATTGTTCTTATTTTGTAAAAATTGAAAGTTTTTGTAAGAATAAAATAATCATACTTTTTTTGTATATTTAGATTTTTATTTAACCTCGGTGTTTATACGGTTTTGAATACTGTATTTTTATTGGTGCCGTATTAAAAATAGCTTAAATCAGTAGATGCTGTACGGTTATTGACTAGTTGTTGAATATCTTTTATTCAGTGGATTTTAAGTATTCTGTGTTTTTAATTTAAGCTAACTATTTTATGGGGATTTTTTAGCAAAATGCACTTAACTAGACAAAAGAAGTGAATTTAAATTCACTTCTTTTGTCATGCAAATATTTTATGACATGAGATTTGAATGTGTTATAGACACCCGATGCTAAGCGTTTTTAATACTTATGAGTAGGTTAAGCTGTAGTGGTGTTATCTATTATGTGAGCAGGATTAGGTAGATAATGAGTTAAATACCTGAGTGCGACATAACAAACGACTATGGTTGCAACACCGAGTTCGAAGTCCGCAAGTAACCTTACCCACTGAGTGAGGTCGCTCATTTGACTAAATTGCGCGAGCCAGTGGGCGGTTTTAAACAGTGCTGTCGCGCCGATCACCATGGGAAAGGTGAAAGCGGCATAGCCTGGGCTAAAGGGCAATTTGAGCAGATGGAAAAAAGCGAGATAAATCACTGCAGTCATCAATACCGCAATGCTGGCCAATACGGCTACCAAGGCAACCGAAGGTTGCTCGCACACAGTTAAGTAGCCTGCTAAGGATAGACTGGCTGGCGCGGCGAGGATGGCAATGGTGGGTTTAGCCGCATCGGGCACTGCCTGACAGAAGATTAATCGGTAGAGCATCAATGGCAGCATGACTAAATATGTGAGCATGCCGAAGGCTAGGATCAAGTTCACTAACCATGGCGCGCCATTACTGGGGAAGGATACTGCCGCCACTATGATGCCAATGGGTGGCACAAACCAGCTAGGTACCATATGTTCGAGCTTGAAGTCGATAGCGCGGTAATAGATAAAGGCGCCTAAAAAGAGGACATGGATAACAATGGCCGCTAGCCACAGGGTTAAGCCTGCATGGGGGGAATAGTGGCCGAGTAGGTTCGAAACCACCATTAACGCCATGGCGAATGTTGGGATCACGCTACCGACAACCGGATGGCTGAGTTCGTTCTTCAGCACTGAGGGATGCAGTACAAATTTTGCAGCCAGCAGCATGAGTAAGACTGAGGCTATGACAGCCCCCATCAGTTGGCCCCAACCATTGAGTGAGGGCATCACACTCTCCCAAGTCCAACCCAAGCTTGCAATCGCGAGGGCGAGGCCGCCCATAGGGCTGGGTAATTTTGCTGCCTGTGCTGTCCAACGTTTACGTTTTGAAGTCATGTTTGTTACCTCTCAACACTGACATTAATTCGATGTGTCTGTCTGTTAATGCCAGTGTATGACTGAGAGTGTGGTAAATAAAATTGATTAATTTTATTCAGAGATTCAAATTTTATTAATCTTTAGGGTTTGCGTTTACAACGCAGCAAAGTATGCCCAAGACCAAGGTTGTCAGTGTCTTCATCGACGTATAAACCCGCTTGATGTAGTAACTTTATCAAGTCCTTAGAGTGGTACATACGGCTATTACCGTTGGCCATCGCAGTAAAGTACAAGCTTGTCGCATTGACGCAATAGGCTGAGGCTGCAGAGGGTTGTCTGTCCCAGAAGGTTTCGACAATGAATAACTGGCTGTTCGGCGTCATCGCCTGAGCGGTGCGTTGCAAGATGCTGAGGATTTGCTCTTGAGAGAAGCAATCGAGGAACTGGCTCATCCAATAGGTATCGGCGCCTTCGACAAAGGGGCGTGATTCATCGAGCAAATCGGTGGCAAAGGTGTGGATCCGCTCGGCAAAGCCATGCTTGGTGGCATTGTCTTTGGCTACGGCTAATTGGCCGGGGAAGTCCATCAGGGTGACTTCAACCTCTGGATTAAACTCGCAGCAGCTTAGTGCCCATTTACCCGTATTTCCGCCTATATCGACTAAGTGTTTGGGAGAATGGGCAAATACTAAGGGTAAAATCTGTGGAAAGGCGTGATCAGAATAGTAGTGATCGAAGGCAAACCAACTGGCCTTAGCCTCAGCAGGTAAATCCTTAAGGGCGGGGTAAATCGTTTGCCAATCGCCAAATACCGCTAAGCCAGAGGGTTTACCCGCGACTAGCGCCTTATCGAGTTGAAACAGTCCCTGGTAACACACGTCCTGCACAAAGTTGAGGTTAATGGCCGCCATATCATCGTGCAGTAAAAAATAGCCTGTTTTATCGAGCACATAGGCATCACCATTGAGCCATACCAGCCCCATGCTCAGTCCCATATCGAGTAAGACGCCAAGGGCATACTCGTTTAACACATTGGTTTGCGCAAGTTGGGCGATGCTCAGCCCTTGTTCGCCTGCTTGGTCAATGGTGGCTAATACTTCAAATTTCAGCAGGCAATGGGCAACCTGAAAACTAATGGGGCCAAAGGCGATTTTTTGCGCCTCAAATTTGGCATCGAAGGCGCTTAAGGCTTTTGGGGTGTGGTAGAAGGACATAAATTGGCTGAGTTTACAAAGGAATACAATCTTTATAGCGAAGTTAACGGCAAAAGTCAGAGCGGCGGTGGAAAACTATGAACTAGCTCCAACTTAGTGAATAAATGCGGATTTGGAGGAGAGGGAAGTGGTGTTAATCGTGTTTGCCCATCAATTTCGGCCATAAAAATACCCAGACAATGCTGGGTATTTTTAGCCGGACGAATCGACTTATTACTGAATGTTCTCTTCGTCGCCAAACTGGCCTTGGAACAGTACAGAAGATAAGTAACGCTCGGCAGCCGAAGGCAGGATAACCACAATGTTTTTATCCGCAAATTCAGGCAGAGCCGCGATGCGGTTCGCCGCAACCACAGCAGCGCCAGAAGAAATACCGACTAAAATGCCTTCTTCTTGCATTAAGCGGCGCGCCATGTCGATGGCTTCATCGTTGGTGACGGTTTCAACGCGATCGATTAACTCAAGATCTAAGTTACCAGGGATAAAACCTGCGCCAATACCTTGAATTTTGTGTGGACCAGGTTGCACTGGTAATCCCGCTAAGGTTTGGGTGATAACTGGTGAATCAGCAGGTTCTACCGCGACAGAAGTAATGGCTTTGCCAGCGACTTTCTTCAGGTAACGGCTTACACCTGTGATAGTACCGCCAGTACCCACGCCTGCAACAAACACATCCACTGCACCATCGGTATCGTTCCAAATCTCTGGACCAGTGGTTTTTTCATGGATTTCAGGGTTTGCTGGGTTATTAAACTGCTGCAGCATAATGTATTTTTCAGGCGCCGATTGACGGATTTCTTCCGCTTTATCGATAGCACCTTTCATGCCTTTTGCGCCTTCGGTCAGCACTAGGTTTGCACCTAAGGCTTTCAGCAGTTTACGACGCTCTAAGCTCATAGTATTTGGCATAGTTAACGTCAGTTTATAACCACGGGCGGCCGCCACATAGGCTAAGGCAATCCCTGTATTACCAGAGGTAGGCTCAATCAGTTCGTGATCTTTGGTGAGCAGGCCTTTTTTCTCGGCATCCCAAATCATATTGGCACCGATACGGCATTTGACACTGAAACTTGGATTACGTGCTTCGACCTTTGCCAGCACTTTACCTTGGCTTACGCGGTTTAAACGCACTAACGGAGTATTGCCAATAGTATATGAATTGTCTTCGAAAATTTTGCTCATGGATTGCTTGCTCCTATGTTTGCACTATTGAATCATAATCGCCTGTGGCGCATTTAGAAGTGATTGTTTGTTCTTCTTTATTCGATTTGGTTATTAAAGGTAATCCTGTTATTCGCAAAGCCCAATTGGCAGTGGGTTTAACTGTGTTAACCTCTTGCTAACATCAATAAAAAATAACCTGTAAATAAGAATAACCACTTGATGTTTCACTTATAAAACGTCTATCGGAATCGGATTGCCACACTATGAAGCAACAACAAACGGACTTGGGCAAAGATCCAAGAACTATGGTCACCCCTAAGGCATTCACTATTGCCGAATCGGTACTTTATACCCCGTTAGCTACGCCATTTAAGCGGGCATTGGCGATGTTAATCGACGGTTTATTTATCACTATTTTAGCCGAACAAATGGATTGGCTGTTTGTTCTGCTGGTGGTGGGGATTATTTATATCGAGAAACGCAGTCGTCAGTTTGGCCGCTTACTCAAATGGGGCCTGTATGCGGCCATGCTGGGGTTAATGCTCTTTAGCTCGGCGGGGAATTTGTGGAATTTCCATCAATCGAGTAAAACTTCCCGCGAAAAGGTCTCTGCCCCTCAAGATATCAATGCTGTTGTTAAGGCGATTCCAGGTCTTGTCTCCCTCGGACTCTGTGAAAATACCGATTGTGCCCGTGAACAGATCCATTCTTTGCAACAGACGCTCGACACTCAGACGCTCGAGAATGTGCCTATGGAGGGAATGTCGGCAGTTGAGCGCCGCGATATGGTATTAGAGACTTTAGCAAGCACGGATTTATCCGATGCAGATAAAGCACAGTTACGTGATGAAATTATGGCGGGCAGCCTCTGGCCCGAGGTGAAAGGGCTTGAAGTCACCCTAGACTCCACCAAGGGCTTAGCTAAAAATTCAACCAAGGATTCAAGCACATTATCACAGCCGCCACAGCCAAATCAGTCGCTCGTAAATCAATCGACCGATGGCAAGCTTGACGCAGTTCCCGTATCTGAACCGCAAACCGATGGATTAGCTAACGTTCAAACCGATATTCGAGGGGCCATGGAAAACGCTCCCTCAGCTCCAGACGCCAATCTGATTCCTGCGCATAAAACCGAAGGCCGCAACAGTGACATCGCCGACGAGGAAGAGAGTGACACCCGCAGTGTGCTGGCGTGGATCAAAGGCTTTATGAGCGATATGGGCTTAGGCTTTGGCTGGGCTGCATTTTACTTCACCGTGTTTACTGCCAAATTTGATGGTCAGACCTTAGGGAAGAAACTCTTAGGCATCCGCGTTATCCAACTCGATGGCGCTAAAATCAGCCTTTGGGGGGCATTTGGCCGTTATGGTGGTTATGCGGCGGGCTTCACGACGGGTTTACTGGGCTTTATGCAGATATTTTGGGATGCCAATCGGCAGGGGATCCAAGATAAAATATCTTCCACAGTCGTGATAGACTTAGCGCAAATGCATAAAAAGCAACAAATAGAGCAGCAACAGGCGCAGGCTGAACACGCATTGGCCGCCGTGCCAACACAGAATAATGCGACGTCTGCTCACCTTACAACAAGCACCCGTTCGGAGCACCTATGAAACAGGTCGTTATTTCTGGCAGCGGTTTATTTACGCCGCCACACAGTATTTCTAATGAAGCTTTGGTGGAGAGCTTCAACGCCTATGTGGATATGTTTAACCTTGAAAATGCAGGGTTAATTGAGCAGGGCCATGTTGAGCCGCTGTCTTATTCCTCCAGTGAGTTTATCGAGAAGGCCTCGGGCATCAAGCACAGATATGTGATGGTTAAAGACGGTATTCTCGATCCTGAAATCATGATGCCGCTTATTCCTGAGCGTAGCAGTGACGAGTTATCTATGCAGGCCGAAATTGGGGTTGAGGCGGCAGTGATGGCGCTCAAGCAAGCGGATGTGAAGGCCGAGCAAATCGATTTAGTGATCGTTGCCTGTGCTTATACGCAGCGCGCTTATCCTGCGATGGCGATTGAAATCCAGCGCGCACTCGGTACCCGTGGCTATGGCTATGGCTATGATATGCAGGTTGCCTGTTCTTCGGCCACCTTTGCCATTGTGGCCGCCGCCAATGCGATTGCGACGGGCTCGGCGTCACGGGTGTTAGTGATTAACCCCGAAATTTGTTCGGCGCAGGTTAACTACCGTGACCGTGACAGTCACTTTATCTTCGGGGATGTAGCGACTGCTATGGTGCTTGAAGAGCAAAGCCTAGTGGCCGCCAATAAGGGCTTTAACATTGTTTCAAGCCGTTGTTTTACTGACTACTCGAACAATATTCGCAGTAATTTCGGCTTTTTAAATCGCTGCGACCCAAGCTCGGCGCATCAGGCGGATAAGTTATTCCACCAACAGGGACGCAAAGTCTTTAAAGAGCTGTTGCCGATGATTTATCAGCATTTAGACGAGCATCTGGCCGAGCAATCCCTCACACCACAGTCCTTTAAACGTTTGTGGTTGCATCAAGCCAACATCAACATGAACCAATTCGTGGTGAAAAAACTGCTAGGGGATGAGGTAACGCCAGAGCAAGCACCTGTGGTGCTCGACGAGTATGCCAATACCGCCTCCGCTGGCTCTGTGATTGCCTTCCATAAATATTCCGCTGACTTTAACGCGGGCGATTTAGGGCTATTAAGTTCCTTTGGCGCGGGTTACTCCATCGGTAGCGTGATTTTGCAAAAACGCTAAATCGACTCAGGCCCCATTGCAAGCAATGGGGCCTGAGCTTTTATATCAGCACATTGATTAAACGGCTCGATGCGGTACCTTAGCCGAAAATGCCTTTAATCAAACAAGGCAGTTAGCTGTCTAAAAAACACTTTTTTAAAGCCTCAGATCCGATACGAGAACCTGTCACCATGACGCTTCTTTACCCTGATTCGGATATTCCGTTTCATCCCAATCCTGGCTGGTTTCTTGGCGCCTTTAATTGTTATGACCGTGAGGAAACGCTCGGGGAAACACTCAATCGCTACGATCCTTTAGATCCCGCGCAGCTGCAAGGGCTGTACGATGCTTATGTGTTTGATGAGTTTGGTGAACAGTCGGGATTTACCTCAGCCCACAGGGCTGCAATGGCGACAAATCTAATCGCCGCGCTGAGTGAGACAAAGCATGATTTCGCCGCCTATTTAGCGATTGATGAGAGCGAGGAGGAATGGTGTTTTCCCTCTGAGTGGGCATTCCTTAAGCCACGCTATCCCTTTGAGCAGGCATATCTTGCGCTGCTGCGACATTGGGGAATGGAGCTTACCGCAATGGGGATTGCACTTCCCAGCCCAAGCTTATTGGGTATTTATGAGTCTTAGTTAGAATCTCGATTTAAGCCCACAAGCCTTATTGTGGGCTTTATGCAAAATCTTTCAGCCTAGAGCAACCAGGCGTAGCTTAGCTTCATAAAATAGCTCTTCTCATCCCGAGTGAGCCGCGTGAGCTCATCATCCGAGATTAAACTGTCGGAATAGCCCAAATAGAACACGCTCTGGGGATTGAGCTTGTAGCCATAGAGGATTTCATTCCCTAAGTGTGCCGCTTCGCTATCGGGTGTCGAATACAAATACTGCGCAAGGTTACGCTCGATTTGGGTGTAAATGCTCGATAGGCGAATAAAGCTGTGCAGACTCAATTGCCAGTGCAGGCGCACATCCGAGAGATTTGCGGTAAAGAGTTTATCCTGCTCGATTTCCATATGTTGATATTGATGGGAAACATCCACCGACAGGCCGTTGGCAATTTTCCATTTGAACATCGGATTGATTAAGGTTTTTGTGCCTAAGCGATCGTTAAGGAAATCAATCTCATCGCCATAGTGGATCTCCAGCTCAAGGCTGAGGGCTGAGGTGGGCGTAATCGCGCCGTAAAGCCAGCCTTGGGTTTCTTGGTATTGATTGCTGTTATCTAACACCGCCAGTTGCGCGCTGTCATGGCGTGGGCCGACGCGTTCACGGGTTTCTATCCCAAAGGATAGCTCACTCTGCAGCGCGCCATACATTTCCCAAAAAATTTCAAACTCTTGCTCGAGCTGCTCCCCGGCTTGATTGTGGGTGATATCCCAGTCGCCACCGAATTTAATCTTGTTAAATACGGTTTCGGGATACCAAATTAAGCCACCACCGGCCATAAAGGTGCGGTAATCAATTTTTTCCACAAAGCCTAAATCGGCGCGAAAATCGGGAGACACATCGTGGTACTCGCCGTAGGCGAACCAATCGCGGGCGTTGTGTTCATAGGTCAGTTGATACAGGGCGCCACTGAAATCCCGATCCGATTGGCTACGTAACACTTGCTCATTCACTTGGCATTGGCCAAGCTCACAGCTTAACGGCGTTTGGCCGCAGAGTAGCCCTTCTGTCAGTTCTCCTTCCACATTGCCACAAAATTGTTGGTGCAGGGCCGTAGGGTAACGTGTCTGCGAATGGGCGACTTGAGCGGTAAAAATATCCTGAGCTGTCGGTTGGTATTTCGCATCTAAGCTCATGACATAATTGTGGTAATCATTTTGCGCGGCAAATTCTGTTAGTTGATTGTCTGCACTGCTCTTGGCCGTGATAAGCCCACCAAAGGAGAAGGTTTTATCCATGTCGAAGCGGTATCGCGCCGCCAAGTTAAGGCTTTCCTCCGCTAAGGAGGTAACCTCAGAACTTAAATTCCCCGGCATCAAAAAAGTGGTCTGGCTGTCATTGGCGGCCAGCAATGCCCAAGTGTGTTGCTCGGTTTGGCTGGTGAGTTTTAGCCCATAGTCCGGCGATACAATATTGCGGGTATGCAGCAGATTCACTTGGGTATCGAAGTAGTCTTTATTGTCGAGGAAGAAGGGGCGTTTCTCATCAAAAAACAGCGCAAAAGTGCTGTTGATATCGAGCTGGCCAGCATCGGACTCCACCTGGGAGAAATCGGGATTTATGGTGGCATTTAGCAAGGTGCGCGAGTTAATGCCCCAGCGCAAATCGAGCCCAGGCTCATAGTTACTCTCCGCTTGCCAACCATTTGCGCTTTTTTGTTCATTGCGATTGGCGACAAAGGACGGGGTAATTTGCAGATCTTGTCCTTGCTTGGCGGAGGCTAAGCCTGTAGCGACGCCGAGCTGACAGAGCTGGCAACTGATGTTGCGATCGATTCTATGGGTAGAGATGCGATGATTTTCATTGCGTGGATAGTAGCGGATCAGCTCAAATCCCCATTCTTGAATAGGCTTTTTATCGTCAAAGTTAAATAGCCGTAATGGCAGCTCGACTTCAACTTGGTAACCCTCGGCGGTGATTTTTCCGGCGGTTTTCCAAATGCCATCCCAAGCTTCGCTCTCTTCGCCCGTGAGCTCATTCTCTATCGAGTCTAGTTGCACGCCCAGTGGGTTAATAAAAAACTGATAGGCCAAACGCGCATTGTTAAAGGTATCGAGTTTGATCCCCACCAGATCGTCGCCCCAGAGATTATCCCTGTCCTTGAGTGTGGCGCGAATATGTTGTGATTGACTGTCTTTGGCGGTAAAGGCCACAAATAGGCTGGTTTGGGTCGCATAGATTCTGGCCTCGGTGTAAACGGGTGCCGCCGTGTTTTCGCCAGGCTGAGTCTCATAGCCTAGCTTTGCCTGCGCTGCGTGCTGCCACACCGCCTCATCAAATTCGCCATCGATATTGGCGGCATCTTCTAAGGTCGGAATCGTTAATTGAAATTGGCTGGCAGAGCCCGCCAAGCTTGGCGAACTGAGAAATACTGCGCTCGATAACACTAAGGGGAGAAACGTCTTCAACAACAAGGCCCAAATCATTCTGAAATGGCGCGCAGTGTGCCAGAAATTGCGCGTTAACAAGAGTGGGCAATTGTTACAAGAATTGTATTTAAAATAGCTGAAAACTCAGGTGGCACTGGATGGCGAGCATCCAGTGCTTTGGGGGATTATTCGGGAGAAACCACAGGATTACGGTAAGCTTCGCGGTATTTATCGACCCACATGGCGGTGGCACCACAAATCGCCACTGGCATCACGATAAAGTTCACCACAGGGATCATCGAAAACAGGGTCACAGTCGCACCAAAGGTAAAGCTGGTGCCACGGGTTTGATTAAGGGCAAAGCGCATATCTTTGAAGCTCACCTTGTGGTTATCGAAGGGATAGTCGCAGTATTGAATCGCCATCATCCAAGCGCTGAATAAAAACCACAAAATTGGCGCTAAGGTTTGCCCCACCATGGGCACTAAAAACAGCAGCAAAAATACTAGCGCCCGGGGCAAATAGTATTTGAGTTTGATCCATTCACGGCCAAGAATGCGTGGTAAGTCTTTGACGACGTCCATGCCCGAGCCCGTATTCATCGGCTTGCCGGTCAATAACTGCTCGACCTTTTCGGCCAGCAAACCATTAAAGGGCGCGGCCAGCCAGTTCATTACCGAACTAAAGACAAACGCCAGCATCACCAACATAGTGGTCACCGCTAACGGCCAGAGCAAAAAGTTAAGCCAACTTAAGTATTCGGGAAGCTGGGCATTCATCCAAGTGAAGAGCACATCGAGCTGCCCAATCGCCACATAGATAACCGCCGCAAACAGCACTAAGTTGATCATTAAGGGAATAAATACAAAGGTGCGCAGGCCTTTACGTTTGATTAAACCAAAGCCATCGAGAAAATAATTCACACCACTTTTACCCTGTGAAGGGGAGGAGGATTTCTGTGTCATATCGTCATTCCAAAAAAGTTGAGATACAGCGTGAGATACAGATAAGTGCGATTGTGATCAACTCGTCACGAGATGACAAGCTAAAAGCCATATGAATTCAATAAAAAGCGTTACAAAATACTGCCTGCTTTGCTAAAGTTGGCCTCAGAATTCTATGACACGACTCGGGCTAATATTGGCCTGCATCCCTATTAGTCATCGCCCTGATGGCTTTTTATACTGAGACGCGCTAACTGGCACCATGAGATTAAAACAAATAAAACTTGCCGGCTTTAAGTCGTTTGTCGATCCCACCAAAATTCCGTTTTTGCAGGCATTAAGCGCCATTATTGGCCCAAATGGCTGCGGTAAGTCCAACGTGATTGACGCCGTGCGTTGGGTGCTAGGCGAAAGTTCGGCAAAACATTTGCGTGGCGACTCCATGAGTGACGTGATTTTTAACGGCTCCAGCGCCCGTAAACCTGTGTCTGTGGCGGGCGTTGAGCTGGTGTTTGAAAATAAAGAGGGCCGCCTTGCGGGCCAATACGCCAGTTATGAAGAAATCTCGGTAAAACGTCAGGTGAGCCGTGACGGCGAGTCTTGGTATTTTCTCAATGGCCAAAAGTGCCGCCGTAAAGACATCACAGATCTATTTATGGGCACTGGGCTTGGGCCGCGCAGTTACGCCATTATCGAACAGGGCACTATTTCACGTTTAATCGAATCTAAACCCCAAGATTTACGTACTTTTATTGAAGAAGCGGCGGGAATTTCTCGCTATAAAGAGCGTCGGCGTGAAACGGAAAACCGTATCCGCCATACCCGTGAAAACTTGGAGCGTTTAGGGGATATTCGCAGCGAGTTAGCTAAACAACTGGAAAAACTCAGTCAGCAGGCCAAGGCGGCAAAACAATATCGTGAGCTGAAACAAGCTGAGCGTAAAACCCATGCCGAGCTGCTGGTGATGCGTTATCAAGAACTGCAGAGCCAAATGGCGAGTCTATCGGAGCAGATTAGCTCGCTCGAGCTGCAACAAGCTGCTGCCCAGTCCTTAGCGCAAACCGGCGAGTTAGAAAGCACCGAGCTGCAACTTAAACTTTCGCAGTTAGCCGAGCAGGAGCAGCAGGCGGTCGAAGCCTATTACCTGACCGGTACCGAAATCGCCAAGCTTGAGCAACAGTTACAGAGCCAAAAGCAGCGCGACGCCCAGCTGCATAATCAGCTTGAGCAGTTGAGTGAGCAAATCATTCAAAACCAAGCCAAATTAGCCGCTTACCAAGCCAGCTTTCAAGCGCTTGAGGCGGAGCTTAGCCAACTAGCGCCGCAACATGAGTTGCAGCAAGAAATGATGGATGAACTGCAAGCCCAGTGGGAGATGAGTGTTTCGCGCAGTGAGGCGCAAAGTGAAAGCGCCAGAGTGCTGGCGGCGGCCGTCGCTCAGCATAAGCTGCAATTAGAATTACATCGCAGCAAACTGGCTCATCAGCAGCAATTAAATGCCCATAAAACCCAGCTCCACCAAGAGCAACAACAAGAGTTGGCCTCGCTTAATGCGCATGCCCTCGAAGATAACAGCGCATCACTTAATGACGAGATTACCCAGTTAGAGCAAGCATTAGCTGAACAAGTTGAAATCAATCAAGGGTTTGAATCAACCTTGGCTGCCGTTACTCACACGTTAGATGTAGCACGCGGTGAGTTTGAGCAATTATCACAGCGTTTAACCTCGATGCGGGCACGCTTCGAACTGGTTGAACAATGGCTCGCGAAACAAGAAGAGTTAAGTGATAAGCCGCAGCTGTGGCAAAGCATTCAAGTCGAAAACGGCTGGGAAGCCGCAGCCGAACTGGCGCTGCAGGGATTGATGACGCTGCCCGTGGGTGTTAACGCCAACGAGATAGGGTTTTATGCCGATGCGGCCTTGTCGGCGGATGTGCATCTCGATGGCTCTCCCATCTTAGATGCTAAATTGAACCTTGCCCCTTGGCTTAAGGGACTCAAATGGGCCGATAATCTCGCCAGCGCGCAAGCACAGCTGCCGAGCTTGGCGGCCGATGAGCGAATCGTGACCGCCGACGGTTACTTGCTCGGCAAAGGTTTTTTGATTGCTAAACAAGACAATAGCCAATCTTTGGTGCAATTGAGTAAAGAGCAAACCCAGCTGAGCGAGGCCATCGCTGAGTGTGAGCAGGCGAAGGCCATACAGCAGGCAAAGCTCGATGAATTAGCGCAGCAATTAACTCAAGTGCGTGACAGCTTAAGCCAAGGCACCAAGCGCTTACACCAGTTACAGCTGGATAAAGCCACCAAATCTACCCAGCTTAATAACGCAGAAGCTCAGGCCAAACAGCGTGAAGCTAAACGGGGGCAACTAGCTGAAACCGTTGCCCGAACCCAGGCCGAGTTAGCCGAGCTTGCTGAGCAGTTAATGCTGCTTGCGGAGCAAGAGGATGAGCTGGCAGAGGCGCTAGAGGTAAGCCTTGAGCAGCAACAGCAACAAAGCCAAGATGCGCAAGGGGATATGGCCCGCCATCAAGCCCTGAAGGCTCAAATTGGTGATGCGGAGCGCCGTTTAGCGAGTCTCAATGCTAGTCTGCAATCGGTCACCACTCGGATGGCGGTGAGCACAGAACAAATTGAATTACAGCGGGTACGTGTCAGTGAATTAGTCCACTCAAAGGAAACACTGTCAGCCCAACTTGCCAACGTAGCGGCACAAGAGGGCGATCAGCAAACGGTACAGCTCAGCGAACAACTGGCGCAGTTACTCAATCAACAGCAGGGTCAGCAACAGGCACTTAAAAGCCTCAGGTCGCAACAAAGTTCGCTCACTGAAACGCTAAACAGTATAGGATTAAAGCAAAAACAAGAGCTTGGTAAGCTTGAGGGCTTGACTCAAAGCCTCAGCACGTTAAAGTTACGTCGTGAGGGATTAAAAGGGCAGGCTGATAGCCAATTGGCTGCACTGTCAGAGCAACAAATTGTGCTCGCCCAGATTGTCGATTCCCTGCCTGCGGATGGGCATCCCGACAAGTGGCAGCGTGATTTGGATCAGATCCGCCAAAAAATTATCCGCTTAGGGGCGATAAACCTCGCGGCGATCGAAGAATTCGAACAACAAAGTGAGCGAAAATCCTATTTGGATCATCAAGATGAAGATCTAAATAACGGTCTGGCCACCCTAGAGGAAGCCATTCGGAAAATCGATAAGGAGACCCGCACTCGCTTTAAGACCACATTTGATGCGGTAAACGAAGATCTAGGGCGTTTATTCCCTAAGGTATTCGGTGGCGGACGCGCGTATTTAGCGCTGACGGAAGACGATTTATTAGAAACGGGCGTGACCATCATGGCCCAGCCGCCAGGTAAGAAGAACAGTACAATCCATCTTCTTTCCGGTGGTGAAAAAGCCCTAACGGCTTTATCATTGGTATTCGCGATTTTCAGGTTGAATCCAGCTCCCTTCTGTATGTTAGACGAAGTGGATGCGCCCTTAGACGATGCCAACGTAGAACGATTCTGTCGATTATTGAAGGAAATGTCGCAGAGCGTACAGTTTATCTATATCAGCCATAACAAAATTACGATGGAGATGGCTGATCAACTTATCGGTGTGACTATGCATGAGCCGGGTGTATCCCGTATAGTCGCAGTAGATTTAGAGCAAGCGGTGGCAATGGCCGACGCTTGATAACTAGAAGAAAGACAGGGTAACCAATGGAAGATTTGCAACTAGTATTGTTCGTTTTAGGCGCCATAGCCATAGTTGCTGTGCTGGTGCATGGATTTTGGTCTATCAGAAGACAACAACCTAAGTCATTGAAAGATAGTCCAATGGGCAATTTCTATAAAAAGCAGGCCGAACGAGGCGAGGGTGCGCCTAAGCGTGTCGATGCCGATGGTTTCGACGCCGATGGGATAGGTGCCGTCAGAGTCCGTAAAGCGAATGAAGCCCATACCCCAGAGGCACCTGCGTTTAACCCTTACTTAAAGCAAGAAGCCAAAGCACAACCGCAACCCGTTGAACCCGTGCAAGTTGAACCTAAGCCGCTATTTAAGCAAGAGCCAAGCATGGCGCAGCCTGATTTTAGTCTGCAATCGCCCACGGCCAAAGAGCAACACCGCGGTCCTAAAGCATCACGCCAAGAGCCCGTATTACCAGGCCATTCTGCCAATTTAGCTCAAGCCCATGTAGGGCAATCCCATGCGGCCATGGTGGCGCAAAAAGCCGCCGAAGAACAACGTGCGCAGGTGCAAATGCCTACCCAAACCGCCCTGTTCGATGAGGAAGAGGCGTATGAAGAAGAGCAACCTCAAGTCGTTGAACAGCCAGATGATGATTTAGGCGAGCCTCGCGATGTATTAGTGCTGCACGTAGTGGCAAAGGAAGGTCAGCAGCTTAATGGCGCCGAATTGTTACCTTGCTTCTTAACCCTTAATTTTAAATATGGCGATATGAATATTTTCCACCGCCATGTGGATAATGCGGGTAATGGTAAGGTGTTGTTCTCCATTGCAAATATGGTAAAGCCTGGGTTTTTTGACCCAGATAATATGGAACAATTCAGCACCCAAGGTGTGGTGTTCTTTATGACCTTACCTTGCTACGGTGATGCGCTAATGAACTTCTCCATCATGCTTAACTCGGCGCGCCAATTGGCGGATGATATCGATGCGGTGGTGCTCGATGGTCAGCGTCAACCTTGGGGTGAGTTTACTAAGCAAGATTATTTACATCGCATTCGCGCAAACGCTTAATGCAACGCCGCGAGACCGCGGTGATAGACAGATGGGGCCGCTAAATGCGGCCTCATTTTTTGCAACTTTTTGATGCTTAAGAATTCTGGATAATGAATATGCAAGACATTCAACTCGATAAACGCCTATCTGAACTGCTTTCTCAAGCTGTCACGCCACACAATGCGCAGCCAATAATGCAGGCGCTCTGCCAATCTCTGAATGAACACAATATTCGTTACTATGTCGATGATGCGCCAAGCATTACCGACTCCGAATACGACAGATTAATGCAGCGTCTGAAACAGCTTGAGGCCGAGTATCCTCAGTTTGTTGCTGCCGACTCGCCCACCCAAAGAGTGGGCGGTATGGCACTGGCCAAGTTTGAGCAAATCACTCACCTTAAACCTATGTTAAGTCTCGATAATGCCTTCGATGAGGCAGACTTTAGCGCGTTTCATAAACGTGTCAGCGACAGAGTTGGCGAAGTGAGTTTTTGTTGTGAGCCGAAACTCGATGGTTTGGCGGTGAGTATTTTGTATCGCAATGGTGTGCTTGAGCGCGCTGCGACTCGGGGTGATGGTACCGTGGGCGAAGATATTACCGAAAACGTTAAAACCATTAAGTCGATTCCGCTCAAACTGCGCGGTGACAACTATCCCGAATTGGTCGAAGTGCGCGGCGAAGCCTTTATGCCCAAGGCGGCGTTTGAGGCGCTAAATGAGCGTGCACGCTTAAAGGATGAAAAACTGTTCGTCAATCCGCGTAATGCGGCGGCGGGCAGCTTACGTCAGCTCGACAGTAAAATTACCGCGTCACGGGCGCTGTCTTTTTATGCCTATGCCTTAGGCGTGGTGGAGCCGACTTCCCATGAGCTAGCTAAGACGCACTACGAGCAATTGCAGCAACTAAAATCTTGGGGGCTGCCAGTCAGCAGCGAGATCAAAGTCTGCGACGAACTCAGCCAAGTCTTTGCCTACTATCAAGATATATTGACTCGCCGCGCCGACTTACCCTTTGAGATCGATGGCGTGGTGATGAAGGTGAACGATATCGCCCAGCAGCAAACTTTAGGGTTTGTGGCCAAATCTCCCCGTTGGGCGATTGCCTATAAGTTCCCCGCACAGGAAGAAATGACCCTGCTCGAAGGCGTAGATTTTCAGGTCGGCCGCACTGGCGCAGTGACTCCAGTCGCGCGCTTAAAACCTGTGTTTGTCGGCGGCGTGACGGTATCGAACGCCACCTTACACAATGCCGATGAAATCGCTCGTTTAGGTGTAATGGTGGGTGATACTGTGATTATCCGCCGCGCCGGTGATGTGATCCCGCAAATTGTCGCCATAGTGCCCGAGCGTCGCCCAGAAGATGCTAAGGCGATTGCCTTCCCGCAACATTGCCCCGTTTGCGGCAGTTTGGTTGAGCGATTAGAAGGTGAAGCCGTGGCCCGTTGTAGCGGCGGCTTATTCTGTGAGGCGCAGCGTAAAGAGGCGATCAAGCATTTTGCCTCCCGCAAGGCATTAGATATCGACGGCATGGGCGATAAAATTGTCGAGCAGTTGATTGATAAGGAGCTGGTTCAAAGCCCGGCGGACTTATTTAAACTCACCGCCTCGATGATGACCATGCTCGACCGTATGGGAATTAAGTCGGCCACCAATCTTGCGCTGGCGATTGAAGCGGCTAAAACCACCACCTTGCCACGTTTCCTTTATGCCTTAGGCATTCGAGAGGTGGGGGAGACCACGGCGGCGAACCTGGCGACTCACTTTGGCAGCCTAGAGGCGCTGCGTGTAGCTACTATTGAGCAACTTATTCAAGTTGAAGATATTGGTGAAGTGGTTGCCCAGCATGTGGCGCATTTCTTTGCCCAGCCCCATAACCTAGAGGTGATCGATGCCTTGATTGCGGCTGGCGTCAACTGGCCTGCGATTGCAGCACCAAGCGCCGATGAGCAGCCGTTGAAGGGGCAGACTTGGGTGCTAACCGGCACCTTAAATCAACTCAACCGTAACGATGCTAAGGCGCAACTACAGGCCTTAGGCGCCAAAGTGGCGGGCAGTGTATCGAAAAATACCGATTGCTTAGTTGCGGGTGAAGCGGCGGGTTCTAAGCTTGCCAAAGCGCAGGAGCTTGGCGTGAAAGTGATTGGTGAAGATGAGTTGTTGGCTCTTCTAGCAGCAAATAGCTAACACGCTGCCGCTTCATTGATAAAGCCCTGCCTTGCGGGGCTTTTTTATGGCTAAGATATGGGGCCGTGGTTTGTGTGGTGAACTTGGCATAACACAACTTGAGCCTAGCAAACTTGAGCGTGACACTTAAACGTAACAAGCTTGCACGAATTATTCACACCAGCCATTGAATTTAGCCGTTACGCCACCATCTTGTTTATATTGCTTTAGTTTTTACTAAATGGATTGCGATTGAATTTTAGTCACATCACTTGGCTCGATGATAAAGGCCATATCAAACCACCGATTTTTTTATATGCCATCTTGGCTTTTCTCGCCCGTGGCTGGTGTATTTTTATTGCCTCTCTGACCCAAGCCAGTGATAGATCAGAATTAGTCAGGCTCTTCTATCCCGAAAAGTCTGACTTTTTACTCGCACTCGCGGCGGGGCTGGGCGCTGTGGTGCTCTATGTTGTGGTGCTGGCGGAGCGTCGCCGCTCGCCCTCTTGGCTACGCCCGGTGTTTGTCCAGCTTAAATGGGGATTGTGGATTTTATTATTACTCGATGCGACCTTACTCGCGCAGCGATTAATCCATGGGCAATTTTTATTCCATTGGAGTTTAGCCCTCGACGCCTTAGTGTTGTTCTGGTCAGGTTTGTATGTCTACAAGTCAAAACGTCTCAGCTATTACCTCGCCGATTGGCCGAAAGAGACTGTGACGTCGGTAAAAGAAGACTAAGGTCATCTCGTTGTAATTTCAGCTTTTTATCTAATATCTAATCACTGAGGGATAATTTGTGTGTACTATCCCTCAGTTTGATAAGCATTTTTTCACTTATAGCTTACTGATTTTGTTGAATCATCTATAGTTATATGTACTTAGCTTAAATGTGCGACCGAAGAAGCGAAAATTTGATGCGTCTTGCGTACATGAAAGGAGTCATATTGCGTGGCAAAAGCAGCCCAACGAAAACTATTACTTTCCGAACTTCAACTTGGCATGAGGGTCAAGTTGCCTTTGTCATGGACGAATCACCCTTTTTTATTTAACCGTGTGGATATCAGTAGTCCGGCTCACATTGAGATGATCCGCGGACTCGGTGTGCCCTATGTGTATCTGATCTCAGGCAGTAGTGATGAACTCGAATCGACGGATGAAGAGGAAAATGTCGAGGAGATTGAAGAAGCACCACCGGAGCGCGACTTAAAGGCCGATACCCGTAAGGCGATGCGTTTTAGCCAGAGGCGTTTTTTAGAGAGCGTTAACCAGTGCCGCAATGTGTATGGCAAAGTGGTGAGCGACCCAGAAGGCGCTTATCGCTTGTCGGCCGCCTTAGTAGAAGATTTACTCAGCCACCTGCAAGAGGTCGAGAAACCTTTCCTCACTTTGGTCGGAATGGATGAAAAAGATGTCAGTGTGACTCAACACGGCATCTCGGTAGCAGTATTAGCCATGATGATAGGTCAGGCACTCGACTTGCCGGCGCGGGATCTGCGCGATATTGCCTTGGGGAGCCTGTTCCACGATATAGGCAAACTCAAAGTCCCGGATGTGATCCGCCGTAAACGGGGCGCATTAACTCCCCATGAGGCCAATTACCTGCAAATGCACCCGAACTTTGGTTATGACATGCTGAATCGCTCGGGACTTTTCCCAAAGGAAGTGCTGAATATTGTATTGCATCACCATGAGTTTATTGATGGTTCAGGTTTTCCCGATGGACTCTCAGGGGCCAAAATCCCCATTACCACTCAAATAGTGAGTCTGGCGAACGATTACGATCAGCAGCTCAGTGGTGAGCAGGCGTCTTCACCGCAGGTGGCTTTAGGTTATTTATTTAAAAATCGTGCGAGTAAACATGCCGAATCCTTAATTGCGGTGTTGGTTAAGATTTTAGGTATCTATCCGCCGGGTACTATCGTCAAGTTATCCGACGACACTGTTGCTAAGGTGATCATGACCACCAAAGAGGTGAGTCAGCCGCAGGTGTGGGCCTGTAAGGAAGATGGCAGCGAGGCCTCGTTACGCTTTTTAAGTGATGAAGGGGTGACGGTACAAAAAACCATTCGCGCGGAAGAGTTAACCGAGGGCGCGATCCGCACCTTGCAAATGGATAAAGGCATTAGTTTTTATTTTAGCTCGTTCCAAGCTTGAATCACGCCACCTGAGTTCCGTATGCTATTGGCCGAAATACCTTGGGTTGTCGGTCAATGGAAATGGAGCTAAGAGTGGCAGATCAAAAAAGTGTTGCGGTTGTCGGTTGTGGTTGGTTTGGTTTTGCCCTCGCTAAGCAGTTAGTGCAAGCGGGTTACCGAGTCACTGGTGCTAAACGCCACGCAGAGGAGTTAGCACCTCTCACTGAGGCGGGGATCCATGGATTCCAACTGCAACTCGGGGATGAAGCCGATGTACTCCCAGATGCGCAGGCTTTAAAAGCCTTGTTTCAGACAGACTTTCTTGTCGTCAATATTCCTCCGCGCCTAAAACATGGCAATAGTGCCTATCTTCAAGAATTACAGCAGTTAATTGCGCTAACCCAGGGCTGGCACTATCAAGGCATAGTGTTTATCAGCACCACAGGCGTTTACCCTTCCCTCGATAAGTCGATGACCGAAGCGGATGCGCAGGCGGAATCGGCTTCATCACAGGTGTTATTGGATGCCGAAGCCTTATTTGCTCGCCAGCCGAATAGTTGCATTGTACGTTTTGCCGGCTTGGTTGGACCTAAACGTCATCCTGGTCGCTTCTTTGCCGGTAAAACCGATGTGTCGGGCGGCAATGTTGCGGTCAATCTGGTGCATTTGCAGGACTGCGTGACGGCGGTGAGCTTGATTATTGCTGCAAAGGCGAAGGGAGAGAAGGTTGCTGCTATCTATAATCTTTGTGCGCCAGAGCATCCTTCCAGAAGTGAATTTTATGTGGCTGCCGCCGAGTCCTTGGGATTAGTGGCGCCGCAATTTAATGAGCAGGTACAAGCCAGCAAAGTCATTCTAGGAGATGCGATAGTCCGCGAGCTGGGGTTTGAGTATCAGTTTGTTTCGCCCCTTGCAATGCTGACGGCCTGTTAGTGGGTGATTTAGCACCTATTGTTAACAAATGTTTAAGAACCTTAGCCATATTTTGAGGTATCTTAATGGCCTGTGCGTGTCGCAAACGACTTACGATTAAATGATGCAGTTACTAATAAGAAGAGAAAATATGAAAAGCCTAACTAATTTTGTTCGACCTTTGGCGGCGCTGGCCTGTGGATTGGTGTTAAGTGCGAGCTTTGCACTGCAGGCGGCGAGTTTTGAAGAAGGGAAGGATTATGTCACTGTCGCTGGGATCAACGAAGCACAAAAGCCTGTGCTGCGTGAGTTCTTCTCCTATAACTGCCCGCATTGCTACAAGCAGGAACCCTTTGTCGCTTCCACGGTAAAACTCTTAGGCAAGGATGTGGTCTTCGAGCGCACGCCGGTGGGCGCGGGACGTCCGGCGTGGGAGTTGAGTCAATTAGCCTATTTTGTTGCACAAAAGCTGAAAATGACCAAGCAAGTGCACGAAGCGATTTTTAAACAAATCCATGAAAAGGGTGAACAATTTACTCGCCCTGAACAGGTAAAAGCTTTCTTTGTGGCTCAGGGCGCGAAGGCCGATGATGTCGATGCGGCGATGAACTCTGTCGATGCGAAGTTTACTATGATGAATTACGACTCGCAGGCGGAATTATCGGGTATTAAGGGCGTGCCATCATTATTAGTCAATGGCCGCTATTTAGTGACGTCTAAGGTGCATACACCTGAAGAATTGGCCGAGCTGGTCAAATTCTTAGCCGCCAAATAAAAGGCTAATCACTGTGTTTATGGCTGCGTAAACTTATACCAATCACATTAAATATCTAATCAGTTCAGGGCCTCACAGGCATCTCAATCCAAGGCGCATTGACGAAGAAATGGTTATTCCCTTTTAAGTCAATGTAACACGGGAGTGAGATGCCTGTGAGGCTCCCGAAGGGCGGGGTTGAACGGGCTTTATACTGCGTTTAAGGCTTTCGACAGAGCGCCACTATGCCTTCAAGCCTTCGCCTTGTCTAAAGCCCGTTTAACTCCCGCTGAATGAACAGATATTTAATACGATTGGTATTACCCGCCGATCTGTTTTCCAATAACCCAGCTATGCTGGGTTATTTTTGCCATTTTGCTGAGGCATCTGAGCTGTAGCAATTGGGTTTATGACAACCAATTAACCCCAATGCAGTACGATATTTTGTTTATATCACAGCCAGTTACTGTTACCTATCGTCGTATCTTACTGTCATCTAGCACGTCATTTTGTCGGTTTCTAGCCTTAGGATCTTCGACATTGGTCTAAGCCGCTTAAAAAATAACTTTTGCATCAAGATGTAAAGTCATTGTTAACTTTATGATTTTAAATGCTATTCGATTTTTCCGGATGTGAGCCGCTTCGCAAATTAGACTAAGGTCTTGATTGTGGTCACTCCAGCTGTTGCTAGATTTAACAAGACTTAAAAATAAAACAGCACAGGGGAGTCGCTATGGCATTTGAAAACAACGATAAAGCAAAAGGTTACTGGAATGAGAATTTACGTCTCGTTTTAGGCCTATTGGCTATTTGGGCCGCAGTCTCATTCGGATGTGGCATTCTATTGGTTGATGTACTCAATGAAATCCATTTCATGGGCTTCAAGTTAGGTTTCTGGTTTGCTCAACAGGGATCTATGTATGTCTTTGTTGCGCTTATTTTTGTCTACGCGGCAAAAGCCAACGCCTTAGATAAAAAATATAACGTACAAGAAGACTAAGGAGAACGGAAATGGGTGTACAAGGATTAACTTATCTGATTGTGGGGCTGTCGTTCGCGCTCTACATTGGGATCGCGATTTGGTCCCGTGCGGGTTCGACTAAAGAGTTTTATGTTGCGGGTGGCGGTGTTCACCCTGTAGTGAACGGTATGGCGACTGCAGCCGACTGGATGTCAGCAGCATCCTTTATTTCGTTAGCGGGTATTGTCTCTTTCGTCGGTTACGACGGCAGTGTGTACCTGATGGGCTGGACGGGCGGTTACGTATTATTAGCCCTGTGTATGGCGCCGTACTTACGTAAATTTGGTAAGTTCACTGTGCCTGATTTCGTGGGTGAGCGTTACTACTCGCAAGCGGCGCGTACGGTCGCGGTTATTTGCGCTATCTTCATCTGCTTTACTTACATCGCGGGCCAAATGCGCGGTGTGGGCGTGGTTTTCTCGCGCTTCCTCGAAGTGGATGTGGACACTGGCGTGTATATCGGTATGGCTGTGGTGTTCTTCTACGCGGTGCTCGGCGGTATGAAGGGTATTACCTATACTCAGGTTGCCCAATACTGCGTACTGATTTTCGCCTTTATGGTGCCAGCAATCTTCTTATCTGTGATGATGACGGGTCATATCATTCCTCAAATTGGTTTCGGTGCTCAGTTACTTGATGCTGCGGGGAATAACTCTGGCGTTTATCTGTTAGAGAAACTGAACAATCTGTCTGTGGATTTAGGCTTTGCTCCTTATACCGATGGCTCTAAGAGCATGATCGACGTGTTCTGTATTACTGGCGCTTTGATGGTGGGTACTGCGGGCTTACCCCACGTTATCGTGCGTTTCTTTACTGTTCCTAAAGTGAAAGATGCGCGTGTATCAGCCGGTTGGGCGCTGGTGTTTATCGCCATCATGTACACCACAGTTCCTGCATTGGCGGCATTCTCTCGCGTCAATATGATCGAAACCATTAACGGTCCAGATCAAAAGGGTGTTGCCTATGAAACTGCGCCAGATTGGATCAAAAACTGGGAAAAAACCGGTCTGATCAAATGGGATGACAAAAACGGCGACGGCAAAATCTACTATGCCAAAGGCAAAATGGAAGATGCTGCTAGCCCTAACGAAATGAAGATCGACAACGACATCATCGTATTAGCAACGCCAGAAATCGCGAATCTGCCAGCTTGGGTTATCGCACTGGTAGCTGCGGGTGGTTTAGCAGCGGCGTTATCTACCTCTGCGGGTCTGTTACTGGTTATCTCGACTTCAGTATCACACGACTTACTGAAGAAGAACCTGATGCCAAATATCTCTGACAAGAAAGAGCTGATGTACGCTCGACTGGCAGCCGGTATCGGCATCGTGATTGCGGGTTACTTCGGGGTTAACCCACCAGGATTCGTGGCAGCGGTAGTGGCGTTCGCCTTTGGTCTGGCGGCATCCTCTCTGTTCCCAGCCATCATCATGGGTATCTTCTCTAAGACGATGAACAAAGAAGGTGCAATCGCAGGTATGGTTATCGGTCTACTGTTCACTGCGGGTTACATCATCTACTTCAAGTTTGTGGACCCAACAGCTAACGTGGCGGCTAACTGGTTCCTCGGTATTTCGCCAGAAGGTATCGGTATGGTCGGTATGGTGGTGAACTTTGCGGTGGCGGCTATCGTCTGTAAGGTGACCGCAGCGGCACCTGCCCATGTACAAGATATGGTTGAATCTATCCGTTTCCCTAAAGGGGCGGGAGAAGCGAGCAGCCATTAATCACTGCTGGGTTTAGCTAAGCTAAATTAAGATAAAAGGACGCATTAGCGTCCTTTTGTTTTAATGGGGTCAGCGCAAGCTTAAGGCTGACTTTAGTCGTATATGGCCCAACAATTGGGCGCGCTATAGTGGGATAAAATTCACCTAAAATAAGGTGTTGCTATGAACGCCAGCGAATTACAACCCGTTGTGCAGTTTTTAACATCCACAGCTCCCTTCGACACTTTGCCCAACGAGACCATTCTGCGTTGCGCTAAGTCGGTGACCGTTGGTTACTACAGTAAAGCCTCGGGGTTTGTGAAATTTGATGCCGATGCGCCGAAATTGTATCTGGTTCGCAGCGGCGCCTTTGAGGTGCGGGATCCCGAAGGGGTGCTAGTGGACAGGGTCGCTGAAGGGGAGTTTTTTGGCTTTTCGACGCTATTGTCTGGGGAGAAAGTGGTTAACCGGGTCGCTATTCTCGAAGACAGTTTGGTGTATCACCTACCGCAGGCATTGTTTGACCAACTGCGAAGCGAGAGTCGGCACTTTGATAAATTTTTTACCCGTGCCTTTGCCAAGCGTTTACGTCACGAGGCGAGGTTTAAGGCGAAAGATCTGACAACCACTAGTCGTATCAGTACCTTAATGTCATCTTCGCCAATTATGATCGACGCCCATGCCAGCGTCACGCAAGCCGCGCTCTTGATGCGTAACTCGCGGGTTTCGTCCTTATTGGTCACGGACAATCATAAGCTGGTGGGGATTTTAACCGATAAAGATCTGCGTAACCGGGTGCTCGCCGCGGGGCTTGATGGCCGAATTGCCGTGCATCAAGCTATGACCACATCGCCGATTTCGATTTCATCCAATGCATTGATTTTCGAGGCGATGTTATTGATGAGTGAGCATAACATTCATCACTTGCCGATCATCGATGAGCAAAATACTGAGGAAGTAAAAGCCATTGGCATGGTGACCAGTACCGACATTTTGCGCGGTCAAGGTTCGCAGCCCCTGCTGCTGATTGGTGAAATCGAGCGGCAGCGTGATCTCGCCAGCCTCATTAGCGTCAGTAAACAAATTCCCTTGTTATTGCAAAATTTAATCAGTGCCGATGCCAGAGCGGAGGAGATTGGTCGGGTATTGACCTCGGTCACCGATGCACTAACGCGGCGCTTGATTGTGTTAAATCAGCAAATTCTCGGTGAGGCGCCGATGGCGTTTTGCTGGTTAGCCTTTGGCTCGCAAGGGCGACAAGACCAAGCTGCTTGTTCGGATCAAGATAACGGCTTGCTGGTGGCCGAAGAAATGGACGACTACGCCAAAGGCTATTTCGATGCCTTGACCCATGCAGTTTGCGCAGGGCTGGATCAATGCGGTTATGCTTTTTGTCCCGGTAATATCATGGCGCAAAACCCCCTGTGGCGGATGTCACTCAACGAATGGCAGCAGGTCTTTGAAAAGTGGGTGGTCACGCCAGAACCTAAGGCATTGATGCATGCCAGTATTTTCTTCGATATGCGTTCAGTCTTTGGCCCGCAATCCCTGTTCGATGCCCTACAGGACAAAGTGCTGGCACAAACCAAAGACAATGATATTTTCCTTGCGGGGATGACGGGCAATTCCCTCGTCGAGTCGCCGCCCTTAGGCTTTTTTCGAAAATTTGTGTTAGAGCGCGATGGCAGTGAGGTAAAAGGCATTGATTTAAAACATAAAGGAAATGCGTTAATCAACGATATCGCCCGCGTGTATGCGTTGTCGGCTGGGATTAAGGAAGTGAATACCGCCAAACGAATTCGGGCGCTGATGGACGCCAATATTCTCAATCGTAAGGATGCGCTTAATTTGGCCGATGCCCATGAATTTATTGCCCATATGCGTTTATCGAATCAAGGCTACCAACATACGCAGGGGCTTAAGATCAGCAATTATTTGTTACCCGGCCATCTATCTTCTTTGGTGAGGCATCAACTGCGGGATGCGTTTAAGGTGGTCCATGATGCCCAGTCGGGGATGAAGATGAAATTTATGCGGAGCTTTTAATGGGGCCTTGGTGGGTGAACGTTAAGCTGCGCTGGCGTGCGCTACGCTGCCAGCATCGGCTATTTAAGGATTATTACCAATCCTTAGTGCCGCTGTTGGAGTTACCCATTAGTCGGGCGCCCTTAATTGCGATGGATTTGGAGATGACAGGCCTCAACCCTTTACAGGACCAAATCTTAAGTATTGGGCTAGTGCCGATTGAAAATGGGGCGATTCCCTTGATGGGCGCGCAGCAAAAACTGGTGCAAATACAGGGTAGTGTAGGGCAGAGTGCGACCATCCATGGGATCCTCGATAATCATTTAACCGAGGCGGTGACGATTGAAGAGGCGATGGCATGGTTTGTGGCTCAAACCCGTGGTCATGTATTGGTCGCGCACCATTCCCCCCTCGATTGCCGTTTCTTACAGCAAGATATCTTGTCGATTTATCATCAAGCGATTGTACTGCCTGCGATTGATACTCTACTGCTGGAAAAACACCGTTTGCTACGCGAACACTCAGTGCTTAAAGAAGGCAGCTTAAGGCTTGGGGCATGCCGAGAACGGTATGGATTGCCGATATATGGCGCCCACAGCGCCCTGACTGACGCACTGGCCTGCGGCGAACTGTTATTGGCGCAGGTGGCAAGCATGGGCGGCGCCGATGAGCTAAAGGTGGGGGAATTGTTAGCTTACTCACGCTAAACGGTGTGTTAGCGCACTAAAGGCTGCGTTTGATCGCCTCTACGCCGAAATCTCTTCTTAGATTGAATTTCTAAATCTGATGCATGTCGTTAGAATTGAGAGCTCACAAAAGGAGGCTTTAAAAGCGTGCTAATTCGGCTCGCTAGTCTTTCGATAAATCTGCTTCTAATTCAAGACATAAGCGACGTAATTCCTCGATACGCTCAGCATTCATATTGGAGCGAGCCACCAATTTCTCCGTAAGTTGAGTCGCTTCTTCCTGTAATTGTCGGCCCTTATCGGTGAGGGAAATGACCTTTTTACGTTCATCCAACTCGGATAAATTACGGGTGAGTAATCCTTTTGACTCCAAGCGTTTAACGATTGGCGTTAAGGTGCTGGGATCTAAACGCGTGTCGTTAGACAATTCTTTGAGGCTGACGTCGTTCACGTACCAAAGTGAGTGCATCACTATGTACTGGGGGTAGGTGAGATCATACTCGTCAAGGATGGGACGAAAGGCTCGCACTAATGAGTTGGTCGCCGAATACAGTGCAAAGCATACGTTGTCTGATAATTTTTGAGCCATAAAGCGTACCCAGAATAAACAATGAAGGCTGATGTTAACAAATTCCACCCTGTAAAAATAGTTTGTGTGCAAAATATTTTTAGGCGTAATGGTTGATTTGTGTATCACTTGTGGGTAGTTTATTGGCAAACAGTTTGTGCGCAAACTATTTGCAAGCTAATAAATTGGTTCATTGTCGACAACACATAACTCCACTCCCTGTTTGCTGTGTGTTCGACGTAATAGAGGTTAATCCCATGATAAGCAGTCAAATTCATTTAGCATCACGCCCTGTTGGTATGCCGACGCTGGCAAACTTTAAACAGGTCGAGGTGACGTTGCCCGCATTAAAAGCCGGTGAAGTGTTGGTTAAAAACACCTGGATGTCGGTCGATCCCTATATGCGTGGTCGTATGATGGATAGGGATTCCTACATTCCACCCTTCCAGATTGATGCGGTTATGGACGGCGGGGCAATAGGCGAAGTGATTGAGTCACTCAATCCACAATTCCCAGTAGGTTCAAAAGTGAGCCATATCAGCGGTTGGCGCAGCGCCTTTATTAGTGATGGGCAGGATCTCACCTTATTGCCTGCGGTGAATATTCCTGAGCAATACTTTTTAGGTGTTATCGGCATGCCCGGATTAACTGCTTGGGTGGGGCTGATGCAAATCGCTAAGTTAAAACCAACGGATACTGTATTTGTTTCAGCCGCATCGGGTGCTGTCGGTATGGTTGTCTGTCAAATCGCTAAGCTTAATGGCTGTAAAGTGATTGCTTCGGTTGGCTCGGATGAGAAGGCCGAATTGGTTCAAAGTTTGGGCGTGGATGCCGTGATTAACTATAAAAAAGTCACTGATTTAACTCAGGCTTTGCGCGACGCGGCGCCTAATGGCATTGATGTGTATTTTGAGAATGTCGGCGGCGCTCATCTTGAAGCCGCGTTGAATGTGTTAAACGAATATGGCCGCATTCCTGTATGTGGGATGATTGCCGATTACAATGCGCAGGCACCAGTCTCGGGGCCAAGTAATCTGTTAGCCATCAACACTAAAAAGTTAACCATGCAGGGCTTTATTGTGATGGACTACTTCGATCAGTTTGAAGAATTCATCGCTCAAATGGCGCAGTGGCTGCAAGCGGGTAAAGTGAAATCGCAAGAAACCGTTTATCATGGTTTAGACCAAGCTGCTGAGGCGTTTATCGGCCTGTTTGAAGGCAAAAACAAAGGCAAAATGCTCGTTAAACTCTAATCTTGCTAGGCTTTTATGACTAACCATTGAGGTGCAAAGGTGAAATCCGATGCACCTTGATGTCGTGGATCATGTCAAGCGTGAGTCATGCTGCGGCGCATGCCACTTGCTGTCGCAAATAGAGTTACCGTTTGAGCTGAAGCCTGTGTTACTCGGGCTTCAGTTTTTCTATTCACAATCAAGTCGGCTGAGTTTGTGCTCCGGCTAGCGATTTCATCTTTAATTCACGCTTATCCCATTACACTGCAAAAAGCCACAGGTCTTTGAACGACCAGTAACCCGATAAAAGGTAAGTTCCCCGTATCTTGCTTGGGGAGCTTTACGGAAAACTTGGCAATTAAGTGAAACTGTACTTCACTCTTATTAGTGAGAATTCAAAGGCTAAGGCATACTGACCGAACGATAGTTCTTTAGAACTATCGGTTTAAAGAAAGGTGGGTTTAAAGAATGAGGCCTTAAACAAAGGTGAGCGCATGAGGGGGCGCAAATTCCATCCGACTTACTTAACCTGCTATTTCATAACCTACTATTTCTTAATGATGCCTTTTACAGATAAGTGATGCCATAAGGGGATGATGATGCCATTACCGTTACTTTGGCTAGGCAGCGCGGCTATGGGGGCGTTGTTGCTCGCCGATGAGCGTGAAAAGCGCCTGCAGCTTGAGCGTGACCGCTTATTAGGCAAGGCTCCACGGCAAACGACGGGCAGCCAAGCCATGGTCGCAGCGCCAAGTCAGTGGCAAAAGGGCTTTAAACAAGTCTCGCCGCAGCCAGGCAGTATTGTCTGCTGCTATGTGTTTGGGGTCATTGAACATACGGGCATTTGGTTGGCGGATGATTGCCTCGTCGAGCTACATGGCTCAGGGCTGATAAGGGCGGTATCGGTAAAGCGCTTTTTAGCGGGGCGCACTGGTAGCCAAATCTATATTGCCTGTAATCATCAACATCAACCACTGATTGCCAGTGATATGGTGAGCCGCGCCCAGCGGGCCATTTATCAATACCGCGAATACGATTTGTTCGACAACAACTGCCATCGATTCGTCTGGTCATGCTTGTGTGGTGAGGAGGTGGCCATAAAAAGTTTTAACGAATTAAATCAAAAACTCGCAGGCTATTTTAAGCAGGGGATTTACTGGGATGAAATGCGTCGAGTGCCTGAAGAGATAAAAATGTAAAAGGCCATCCCAAGATGGCCTTTTATCTGTGTTCGGGATTTATTACTTACAGAAATAATCCACTGCACGTTTAACCAGCTCAATGCCACTCAACTCGCAAGGTGGCAGCTGGGCATCGCTCACTTGAACTGGTGTTACGCGTTCGCCCCATTGCAATAGCAGCGCTGCTGAGGTTAACCCCGCACCGAAGGCACATGACAAAATAGTTTGATTTGGCTTAATTAAACCTTTCTCCAATGCATCGCAGATGGCAATGGGAATAGTGGCCGCAGAGGTATTACCATAGTTAGCAATGTTCACGAAGGCTTTTTCTTTAGGGATCTTCATGCGGCTAACGAGGGTATCGATAATGCGCTCGTTCGCTTGGTGTGGGATCACTAAGTCGACTTCATCCTTATCGACGCCACATTTTTCCAGCACTTGAGTGCTTAACTTATTCATACCATTGATGGCACGTTTAAAGATTTCTTGGCCATCGAATTGAATATAAAAATCTAAGGATTCGGCGGAGAATCTATCCATCGCAGTACCAAAACCGGCTTTTAGGATATCGCGACCGTCAGGGTCGTTATTCAGCTCATAGCCTAACACACCGCCTGGCACATCGGTCGCTTCCACAACAACCGCGCCCGCGCCATCACCAAACAGTACTGCGGTTTCACGGCGTGACCAATCGAGGTAGAAAGATAAACGCTCTGCACCGACTACTAGTACTTTTTTGCATTGGCCACTCTTGATCTGTGAGCTGGCTAAGCCTAAGCCATACAAAAAGCCACTGCAGGCCGCGTTGATATCGAAAGCTGCGCAACTTGCACCAATATTCGCCTGTACTGTGGAGGCAATATTCGGGATCAAGGTATCTGGGCTGGCGCTGGCTAAAATGATCATATCAATTTCGCTGCCGTCAATGCCCGCCGCAGCAAGGGCGCGTTTAGCGGCAACCGATGCTAACTCAGAGGTATTCACATGGCTGATATGACGCTGGCTGATCCCGGTACGGCTTTTAATCCATTCATCGGAAGTTTCGATAAAAGTAGCAAGATCATCGTTAGTCAAAGTGGCGGGAGGAACACATTTTCCCCAGCCAGTGATAGTGGCGTACTGCATGGTGTTTTCTCTCAAATAAAAAAGGCAGAACCTGAAGTGCTGCCTCAAATCGACAACAAAGCTTATCGGTATAACGAATGACAGTCCGTGATCTAGACCACCTGTTTGGCGACGAGATCCCGAATTGTCATTGCGGCATGCAAAATATGATGTCGCAGCAACGCCGTGGCTTTCTCTGTTTCTCTTTGTTTGCAATAGTTGAGCAGTTCGCGGTGCTCGTGCTCTGCTGCGGGAATACCTCCTGCGAGCAGCAATTGCAAACGGATATATCTATCGCAGTTAGTATTGAGGCCGTGGACAACCTCTAGCGTATGTGGACGATTGGCGGCTTGATATAAACAGGTATGAAACTGTGTATTTAGCTCACTCCAACTGGCGACGGCATCTTCATGCTTAAAGGCCGATTCCAATTGCTCCAATACGCGTTCTGCTTGTATTAAATCGTCTTCTTGAAGTCGTGGTATGGCTTTGGCGAGCAGATCGGTTTCGATCATGGCGCGTAATTCAAAAAGCTCAGTCACTTGTTCAACGGATAATTCGGTCGCGGTCGCCCCTTTATGGGGTTCGAACTTCACCAGCCCCTCCGCCTCCAGTTGTAGTAAGGCTTCTCTCACGGGAATGCGGCTTACATGTAAGGCTTCGGCTAAGGCGCTTTGTCTGAGTGGTTCTCCTGCGGCTATATCACCCGAAAGAATTTTCTCTCTGAGCACTTCTACAACTAATTGGGTGCGGGTTTTATGGACTATAGGCGTAGTTCGACTCATTATGACCGTCTATTTTTAGGTGTTTTATTGTTATCCGTGCAAGATTACCGTTAAAAACAGCACAAATAAAGGGAAAAGCTCGATTGAATACCGCATCCCTTAAGCCTAAAAAAGCATTATCGGCCGATTTTATCGGCGAAATGCATCGGGATAAGTACGATTTAATACTGTTTAACGCCCGCTTGGGGCGAGATAAGCCGGAACTTGTTCAAACTACGTCATGTCGCTGACAACTTCGCGGTGCAATTTCTTGCAATGGATGGAATAATAGGGAAATTACGTATTAAGCGCCGTTTTTAGTGAGTGGAGTAGTACTGTGGGTACAGTCAATCGAGCCGTATTTTTAGACCGTGATGGTGTGATCAACAAAGATCATGGTTATGTGCATCAGGTGGATGACTTTGAATATATAGAAGGTGTGTTTGAAGCTTGCCTTGCATTAAAGCAAATGGGATACAAATTGGTGGTGGTCACCAATCAGTCGGGGATTGCCCGTGGCATGTATACCGAAGATCAATTCCACAGTCTCACTGAATGGATGGATTGGAACTTTGCCGATAAAGGTGTCGACCTCGATGGTATCTATTATTGCCCACACCATAATGAAAAAGGTCTCGGTGAATATAAAGTCGATTGCGATTGCCGTAAGCCAAAACCAGGCATGCTACTCGATGCGGCAAAATTCCTGAAAATCGATTTGTCGCAGTCGGTGATGGTGGGCGATAAAGCAGACGATATGCTTGCGGCCAAAGCGGCAGGGGTGCCGACACGTATCCTCGTCCGTACAGGTAAAGCCATTGCTGATGATAGCGAGGCTTCTGTGGTGCTCGATAGCATTGTCGATGTGCCAGGATTTTTAAAGAAGTAGCCTATCCTTGCTACTTAAAGCGCGCATCAATCTATTCGAATTGTAAGATTGAACTTGAGGCGCGAGCTAAACAAGAAAAAAGTGCGGTATTGGCTTTATCGTTTTGCTTTGTGAGCGATGCTAACGGCGTTAGCTAGGTGATAGATATAGTCAAAGTGATGAAAATTACAGCGACTTAGGCGCTAAAACCGACGTTTGGTTTAAAAAATGCGCACTCACTTCGCTTTTTCTAATTATTTTGCCTTAAGGGGTTGCGGTAAAATCTGACATCCCTATAATGCGCATCCACTGGCCCAGCGGGGTCAACGGTGAAAGCCAAAAGCGCTAAATGCTTAAGGTAAATAACCATGCTCTTTAACAATTTATCAAGCAAATCTGTGTGGACACTCACAGGTGTTGAGTTAATCGAAATTACTCTGCCGTTTGGCGAGTAATCAAAATTTAAATCAATGAATGAGTGTTCATAGCAATATGTACAACGACTTATTAAGTTAAGTCGATTCAGAATTCATTGAGCCGAACCTTCGGGTTCACAAAACTTTTAATTGAAGAGTTTGATCATGGCTCAGATTGAACGCTGGCGGCAGGCCTAACACATGCAAGTCGAGCGGCAGCACAAGGGAGTTTACTCCTGAGGTGGCGAGCGGCGGACGGGTGAGTAATGCCTAGGGATCTGCCCAGTCGTGGGGGATAACAGTTGGAAACGACTGCTAATACCGCATACGCCCTACGGGGGAAAGGAGGGGACCTTCGGGCCTTCCGCGATTGGATGAACCTAGGTGGGATTAGCTAGTTGGTGAGGTAATGGCTCACCAAGGCGACGATCCCTAGCTGTTCTGAGAGGATGATCAGCCACACTGGGACTGAGACACGGCCCAGACTCCTACGGGAGGCAGCAGTGGGGAATATTGCACAATGGGGGAAACCCTGATGCAGCCATGCCGCGTGTGTGAAGAAGGCCTTCGGGTTGTAAAGCACTTTCAGTAGGGAGGAAAGGTTAGTAGTTAATACCTGCTAGCTGTGACGTTACCTACAGAAGAAGGACCGGCTAACTCCGTGCCAGCAGCCGCGGTAATACGGAGGGTCCAAGCGTTAATCGGAATTACTGGGCGTAAAGCGTGCGCAGGCGGTTTGTTAAGCGAGATGTGAAAGCCCCGGGCTCAACCTGGGAATTGCATTTCGAACTGGCAAACTAGAGTCTTGTAGAGGGGGGTAGAATTCCAGGTGTAGCGGTGAAATGCGTAGAGATCTGGAGGAATACCGGTGGCGAAGGCGGCCCCCTGGACAAAGACTGACGCTCAGGCACGAAAGCGTGGGGAGCAAACAGGATTAGATACCCTGGTAGTCCACGCCGTAAACGATGTCTACTCGGAGTTTGGTGTCTTGAACACTGGGCTCTCAAGCTAACGCATTAAGTAGACCGCCTGGGGAGTACGGCCGCAAGGTTAAAACTCAAATGAATTGACGGGGGCCCGCACAAGCGGTGGAGCATGTGGTTTAATTCGATGCAACGCGAAGAACCTTACCTACTCTTGACATCCAGAGAATTCGCTAGAGATAGCTTAGTGCCTTCGGGAACTCTGAGACAGGTGCTGCATGGCTGTCGTCAGCTCGTGTTGTGAAATGTTGGGTTAAGTCCCGCAACGAGCGCAACCCCTATCCTTATTTGCCAGCACGTAATGGTGGGAACTCTAGGGAGACTGCCGGTGATAAACCGGAGGAAGGTGGGGACGACGTCAAGTCATCATGGCCCTTACGAGTAGGGCTACACACGTGCTACAATGGCGAGTACAGAGGGTTGCAAAGCCGCGAGGTGGAGCTAATCTCACAAAGCTCGTCGTAGTCCGGATTGGAGTCTGCAACTCGACTCCATGAAGTCGGAATCGCTAGTAATCGTGGATCAGAATGCCACGGTGAATACGTTCCCGGGCCTTGTACACACCGCCCGTCACACCATGGGAGTGGGCTGCAAAAGAAGTGGGTAGCTTAACCTTCGGGAGGGCGCTCACCACTTTGTGGTTCATGACTGGGGTGAAGTCGTAACAAGGTAGCCCTAGGGGAACCTGGGGCTGGATCACCTCCTTACCTATACGACTAACTTGATGTTTGTTGAGTGTTCACACAGATTTGCTTGATAGAAGATAGAGTAAACGATGGGTCTGTAGCTCAGCTGGTTAGAGCGCACCCCTGATAAGGGTGAGGTCGGTGGTTCAAGTCCACTCTGACCCACCAATCCTTTGAGGGTTGGGACATCTGATACTCGCACTGCATGTAAATGGGGCTATAGCTCAGCTGGGAGAGCGCCTGCCTTGCACGCAGGAGGTCTGCGGTTCGATCCCGCATAGCTCCACCATTTACTGCAATCTGGTTAGAGATGCCAAAGATAAACTGAAAAATTATCTTTGGCTTTTTTAAGCCCGCTCTTTAACAATTTGGAAAGCTGATAGTAATTAATACAATGATGTCTGTCGTTGTGTTAATACGAAAAAATTGAGTTCTTAAAACACTTTTTAAGTGTCTTGAATATTCAAGTCTAAGGCGAGTCCATCTTCTTGGTCGAAGATGAGACAAGTAAAACCAGCTGGTCGCAACGACGCAAGTGATGTGAAACTCATTTGGGTTGTATGGTTAAGCGACTAAGCGTATACGGTGGATGCCTTGGCAGTCAGAGGCGATGAAGGACGTAGTAACTTGCGAAAAGCGTTGGCGAGCTAGTAACAAGCATTTGAGCTAACGATGTCCGAATGGGGGAACCCGGCCGCATAAGCGGTCATCATGTAGTGAATACATAGCTACATGAGGCAAACGAGGGGAACTGAAACATCTAAGTACCCTTAGGAAAAGAAATCAACCGAGATTCCCCTAGTAGCGGCGAGCGAACGGGGATTAGCCCTTAAGTCAGAGGGGTGTTAGTGGAATGGTCTGGAAAGTCCAGCGGCACAGGGTGATAGCCCCGTACACGAAAACTAACCTTTGATGAAAACGAGTAAGGCGGGACACGTGATATCCTGTTTGAATATGGGGGGACCATCCTCCAAGGCTAAATACTCCTGACTGACCGATAGTGAACCAGTACCGTGAGGGAAAGGCGAAAAGAACCCCTGTGAGGGGAGTGAAATAGAACCTGAAACCGTATACGTACAAGCAGTGGGAGCGGTTCTTGAGACCGTGACTGCGTACCTTTTGTATAATGGGTCAGCGACTTACGTTTTGTAGCGAGGTTAAGCGAATAGCGGAGCCGTAGGGAAACCGAGTGTTAACTGCGCGTTTAGTTGCAAGGCGTAGACCCGAAACCCGGTGATCTAGCCATGGGCAGGTTGAAGGTTGAGTAACATCAACTGGAGGACCGAACCGACTAATGTTGAAAAATTAGCGGATGACTTGTGGCTGGGGGTGAAAGGCCAATCAAACCGGGAGATATCTGGTTCTCCTCGAAAGCTATTTAGGTAGCGCCTCGGACGAACACCTTTGGGGGTAGAGCACTGTTAAGGCTAGGGGGTCATCCCGACTTACCAACCCTTTGCAAACTCCGAATACCAAAGAGTGCTATCCGGGAGACAGACGGCGGGTGCTAACGTCCGTCGTCAAAAGGGAAACAACCCAGACCGTCAGCTAAGGTCCCAAAGTGTATGTTAAGTGGGAAACGATGTGGGAAGGCTTAGACAGCTAGGATGTTGGCTTAGAAGCAGCCATCATTTAAAGAAAGCGTAATAGCTCACTAGTCGAGTCGGCCTGCGCGGAAGATGTAACGGGGCTAAACATACCACCGAAGCTACGGGTGCAATCCATTAGGGTTGCGCGGTAGAGGAGCGTTCTGTAAGCCGTTGAAGGTGAAGGGGTAACCCACACTGGAGGTATCAGAAGTGCGAATGCTGACATGAGTAACGATAAAGGGGGTGAAAAACCCCCTCGCCGAAAGACCAAGGGTTCCTGTCCAACGTTAATCGGGGCAGGGTGAGTCGACCCCTAAGGCGAGGCCGAAAGGCGTAGTCGATGGGAAACAGATTAATATTTCTGTACTTCCGCTAACTGCGATGGAGAGACGGAGAAGGCTAGGCTAGCGCGGCGTTGGTAGTCCGCGTTTAAGGTGGTAGGTGGGTGACTTAGGCAAATCCGGGTCACTATACACTGAGAGCTGATGACGAGTCCCCAAGGGGATGAAGTAGTTGATGCCATGCTTCCAGGAAAATCTTCTAAGCTTCAGGTTAGCGGGAATCGTACCCCAAACCGACACAGGTGGTCGGGTAGAGAATACCAAGGCGCTTGAGAGAACTCGGCTGAAGGAACTAGGCAAAATGGTACCGTAACTTCGGGAGAAGGTACGCTGCTGTTGGTGATGGGACTTGCTCCCTAAGCTGACGGCAGTCGCAGATACCAGGTGGCTGCAACTGTTTATCAAAAACACAGCACTGTGCAAAATCGCAAGATGACGTATACGGTGTGACGCCTGCCCGGTGCCGGAAGGTTAATTGATTGGGTTATCGCAAGAGAAGCTCATGATCGAAGCCCCGGTAAACGGCGGCCGTAACTATAACGGTCCTAAGGTAGCGAAATTCCTTGTCGGGTAAGTTCCGACCTGCACGAATGGCGTAATGATGGCCACGCTGTCTCCAGCCGAGACTCAGTGAAGTTGAAATTGCGGTGAAGATGCCGTATACCCGCGGCTAGACGGAAAGACCCCGTGAACCTTTACTATAGCTTGGCACTGAACATTGACCCTACATGTGTAGGATAGGTGGGAGACTTTGAAGCGGGAACGCTAGTTCTCGTGGAGTCGTCCTTGAAATACCACCCTTGTAGTGTTGATGTTCTAACTTGGGCCCCTAATCGGGGTTAAGGACAGTGCCTGGTGGGTAGTTTGACTGGGGCGGTCTCCTCCCAAAGAGTAACGGAGGAGCACGAAGGTTGGCTAAGTACGGTCGGACATCGTACGGTTAGTGCAATGGCATAAGCCAGCTTAACTGCGAGACAGACACGTCGAGCAGGTACGAAAGTAGGTCATAGTGATCCGGTGGTTCTGAATGGAAGGGCCATCGCTCAACGGATAAAAGGTACTCCGGGGATAACAGGCTGATACCGCCCAAGAGTTCATATCGACGGCGGTGTTTGGCACCTCGATGTCGGCTCATCACATCCTGGGGCTGAAGTCGGTCCCAAGGGTATGGCTGTTCGCCATTTAAAGTGGTACGCGAGCTGGGTTCAGAACGTCGTGAGACAGTTCGGTCCCTATCTGCCGTGGGCGTTGGATGATTGAGGGGAGTTGCTCCTAGTACGAGAGGACCGGAGTGAACGAACCGCTGGTGTTCGGGTTGTCATGCCAATGGCATTGCCCGGTAGCTATGTTCGGAATCGATAACCGCTGAAAGCATCTAAGCGGGAAGCGAGCCCCAAGATGAGTCATCCCTTGGACTTTAAGTCCACTAAAGAGCCGTTCGAGACTAGGACGTTGATAGGTCAGGTGTGTAAGCGTTGTGAGGCGTTGAGCTAACTGATACTAATGACTCGAGAGGCTTAACCATACAACCCAGATGGGTTTTACTGAAAATGTTCCAGACATTTTCCAGTACTTCCTCCTTCCCTGGAGGTCGTACAGTACTTAGCTTGAATACAAACACTTAAGAAGTGAACTCAAACAGCTTTCCGAATTTAATTTACTGCCTGCATCAAGATAAGACGGGTAGTGAATAACAAATTTGCTTGGTGACAATAGCATTGTGGTCCCACCTGATCCCATCCCGAACTCAGAAGTGAAACGCAATCGCGCCGATGGTAGTGTGGGGTCTCCCCATGTGAGAGTAGGTCATCGCCAAGCACCTAAATATTCTCGTAAAGAGAGCAGAAAGCCAGCTGCATAAGCTGGCTTTTTTGTTTGTGCTGTTTCCATTTCAATGTTCTATTCCTTCCTTTTATTCGCCTCTGCGAAGACCACATTCATTGCCTGCTTATCGATTTGAACGATAAATAGTGGTTCCAAGAGCTTTGTTCGATCCAATAAAAAGAGCAACCTAGGCTGCTCTTTCTGTATTGGATAGGTGTCTTGCTCGCTTGTTACTGCCAAAACCTTACGAATACGCTTATTGCTCGTTAATTTTGGCCTTGAATTTTGCTTTGGTGGCGTCATCGGCGAGGTGATACCAATAATCCAGCATATGGCTGATTTCAGCTTGGGTCGGCGAGTCAGGTGCTGTGTCTTGTGTTACTGCAGCTGTTGATGCGGCTGCACTGGCGGTTACGGCTGTTGATGGCGCTGAAGTGGCGGCTTGCAGAGTTGGTGCTCTCGTTGTCGCTGATACTTGAGGCTGGCTTTGCACCGCAGCAAGCGTTATCGAGGCGGGATGTTGGCCTTGATTGTATTGAAAGATTTCCTGCTCGAAGTTTCGGCCTATCTGAAGCCCGTTTTTCACTAATCTGTCTTGGTCAAAGCTAATCGCTTGATTGTGCTTATCTAACAGCGTGATTGACGGTGACTCATCGAACTGCTTTGCGGCTTTAGCCGAGTCGATATTGGGCAGTTTGAGCTGTAATGCTTGGTCGGTTTCATTAAAGCGGATGATCAGTACGTCCGATTGGTAGCGTACCGAATTAGCCTGTTTGCGGTACTGGGCATTGTAGCGAAACGCGATTTGGTTCAATCCATCACTCAGCGTGACTGGCGAGGTGCTTAATGGCTTTTGTCCATTCACGGTTAACAGCTCGACATCACTTGGTAGCTGCAGGAGAACTTCGGCACTAACGGGTTGCAGGCTGGCAAGCAGTATGGCGGATGCGCACAGGATAGAGGGGGATTTCATAGGCTTTCTCTTGGTTGATATCACGCACTAATGATAAGTGAGATAGCCGTTAACACAAAGTGGAGAGCTAAGCCGATGATCACAAAGGACACTCAAAGCACTATACATTCATCGATATTTGGTTGGGATCTTGAATAAAGAAAAGGCTCACTGGGAGCCCTTTCTTGTCTAAGTACGAGACTGAGTTTAGCCTGATATTGGCTTAACCTAAGTGTAATAACGCAAATTACTTCGCTTTATCTTGGCTTAGGTTGATGCGGTACACGGCAAAACCGAGTTCATCTTTACTAATCTTGGTCATTTCGCGTTGTTTATTGGCTTCGATAAAGGCAGCGGCTTTATCGCTATCTTGGGTCTGGAAGCGAATATCTAACGCAACATTGGTGCTGATGGTTTTGAAATCCCAGTTGTAGTCAGCACTTGGGTTGACCATGCCTTCATACTTGCCTGTGGTTTCGTTGAACTTAGATTGCGCTGTGATGTAGGCCGCTAAGGCTTCACGGTTAGTATCTGGCAGTTCGAGTACCACATGATCACTGCCTGTACCGGCAAACTTGCCACCAAAGGCGCGGTAGTTATTTGAGGCCACGATAAATTCTTTGGCCGCAAACTCTTCGCCAGTGAAGACTTTACCGTTGGTATCTGTGTAGCTTAAATCGACGATACGGTTAGCATTGGCATTAACGACGGCGCAGTCGCGGTCGAACTTGCTTGGTTGAGTCACATCAATCTTGTAGGTCAAGCCATCGAGCACGTCGAAGTTGTAGGTTGGGTGACCATCCCAGTTGATTAATTCCTGCGGCGTAGTCTTGGTTGGATCGATTTGATTGAATTGGTTAACCGAGCACTCCAGCCAATCTTTCAATTCAGCACCTGTCGCTTTGACCGCCACCATAGTGTTGGGGTAGAGGTAAAGATCGGCGGCGTTTTTAAAGGTCAATGCGCCTTTATCCACTTGTACATATTGGTCTGCATCGCTGGTTGTACCGTGGCGACCACCGGCTTTGAATGGTGCAGAAGCCGATAAAACTGGCAGGTCTTTTAATGCCTCGGGGAGTTTGGCTTTAACGTTAGCAATTTGCGCGTCAGAAACGATTTGTACGGTTGGATCGTCTTGCACTAAGGTCAAGAAGCTATACATATCGGCGGCAGCAACCCCAATTGGCTCGTCCACGAAGGCGAGTGTTCCTTGGTGCTCGGCAGCGACAGCATCATGGATGGCGGCGTCGGCTTCGACTAATGGTGTTTTAGTTGCACCATCATAGATAGGACGTGCCTTAGTGGTGGCACTAAGCACAGACCACTTACCGTCTTTACGCTCGAGTTTAAAGTCGACCACACCTAAGTTGTCACCCCAGCGTCCAGGCATGACGGCTGGCACACCATTTAACAGGCCTTTAGTCACGTCTGTGTTAGGTAAGTCGGCATATTTGGCATCGGGGAAAATAGAGTGGCTGTGACCAAAGAGGATGGCATTAATACCGTCGACATAGGTCAAGGCATAGGTTGCGTTCTCTGCCATAGGATCGCCAGGATTTTCGGTCGAACCAATACCAGAGTGTGGAATTGCGATAATCAAATCAGCGCCTTTTGCTTTCATTTCAGGCACATATTTTTTGGCAGTCGCCACAATATCTTCAACCGTTACTTTGCCGGTCAGATTTTGTTTATCCCACAATAAGATTTGTGGTGGCACAAAACCAATATAACCAATCTTAATGGTTTGGTTATTTCCTTCGCTATCGACAATTTGTTTTTCTTTAATGATATAAGGGGTGAATAAATGCTCACCTTTTTTCACATCATTCCAGCAGCCATTATCGTCGGTACAATAGACGTTGGCGTTAATATAAGGGAATTCTGCACCATGAAGTGATTTATTTAAAAAATCTAAACCATAGTTAAATTCGTGGTTACCGATATTACCTACTTCGTAATCTAATAGATTCATCGCTTTATAGGCGGGGTGAACATCGCCCATTTGCAGGCCTACTTTAGCCATGTAGTCACCCATAGGGCTACCTTGAAGCAGGTCGCCGTTATCTACGAGTACACTGTTTTTGGCTTCTTTACGGGCGGCATGGATAAGGCTTGCGGTACGAGCTAGACCAATTGTTGGGTCTTCTTTACCACTGTAGTAGTTGAAATCCATGATATTTGTGTGCAGATCCGTGGTTTCTAATACACGTAAATCTGCTTGAACGATTTGCTCATCATCCGAGCCACAGGCGCTTACGCCTAAGGCGGCAGTGATCATCACTGCGAGTAGTTTTTTATTTAACATCGTTTTCTCTATTTATATTTATTTGACCCTAATACATGTTCTTTTGAGAACATGCCCATCATCCTGTTAATTCATAACGAAAGAACTGTTAGGTTGTCGCGTCATTCAGTTAACGGACGGGGATTATAAAGAGATTTGATGATCTGAATGTGACATTAATTGGATAAAAGCTGTTTCAAATTGTGACTAGGCGCTTGATTGATTAATTTGTGCACCATGGCTGCGGTATTTTTATTCATCGGCTGGTTAATTCGATGTTGCCAGCTATTTATTAAGAATAATTAATATTTGTTAGCTGATTGAATTTCGCCTGTGCTGATATTCGATGAGTCTTTGAGATAATGTTGACGATTTTTATGAAGTGTTTTCGCCTAAGTTTTTATTTATAAAATAAATTCTATCATTTAAAACCTTGATTGTTTCTGCGCCTTACCTATGGCCGCTCGTCGCACAATCGCAGACCAAATGCCCTTGATTGCGTAGTTTGACGGCAGTCACACATAAAGAGATACAAATTCCCCTCGATCCCTGGCTTCGAAAACTTGGCCGAAGGTCGCTTAACTTGCTAAGGTTGTGCGTTGAAAACGGGCGCCCAAAGCATGCGTCAGTTGGAAGAGAAGCCAAAATCCGTTACTCGCACCTTTCACTTAAAAAATATAAAGACAGGGCAGTAACACTCTAGGGAGTTCCTATGCGTAAGTCTGTTATTACTACTGCCGTGGCCGCGGCATTGTTATTGGGCGCTTGCTCAGAAAAACCGGCAGCCAATACCGAGGCCGCCAATGCGGTCGCGACGCAAGCTGCTGCATCGACTCAAGCTGATGCAACCAATGTGTTATTGAGTAAGAGTCCACTGCAGGATCAAGCTCCACAGTTTAATCTGATCAAGAGTTCGGATTATGCCCCCGCGTTTGCGCAGGGCATAAAAGAACATGAAGCTGAAATTGCCGCCATTATTGCCAATAAACAGGCGCCCACCTTCGATAATACGATTTTAGCCATGGAAACCTCGGGTGAGTTGTTAACTCGAGTGTCACGCACCTTCTTCAATCTGGCGGGGTTAATCTCCGACGATGATTTTCAAAAGACCGAGGCGGATTTAGCGCCTAAGCTATCGGCTCACCGCGATAACATTTACTTAGATCCAAGTTTATTTGCCCGTGTTGAAACCGTATATCAGCAACGTGCCGGGTTAAATGCCGAAGATAAACGCTTGGTCGAGTTTTATTACGAGCAGTTTGTACGTGCAGGGGCCAAATTATCCGATGCCGATAAAGCCAAAATGCGAGACTTTAACGCTGAGTTAGCGACCCTTGCGACTGAGTTTTCCCAAAACAGCTTAAAGTCATTTAAAGACGATGTGATTGTTGTGACCGACAAGGCACAACTGGACGGTCTATCTGACAGCGAAATCGCGACCTTAGCGGCCGCAGCGCAGGCAGCGGGTAAAACGGGTTACCTGATTACCTTAGTGAACACGACTCGTCAGCCTATTTTAGCCAGTTTAAATAACCGCGAACTGCGCCAAAAAGTCTGGGAAACCTCGGCTCACCGCGCCGTTGCCAGTAATGGCCCTTTAATCGTGAAGATGGCGCAGCTGCGCGCCAAGAAAGCCAATTTACTCGGCTTTGATACTTGGGCAGCCTACGCCGTGGCCGACCAAATGGCTAAAACGCCAAGCGCCGTGTATGAAATTTTAGATGACTTGGCGCCTAAGGCGTTGGCTCACGCTAAGGCCGATGCGGCGGATATCCAAGCTGAAATCAAAAAGGCTGGCGGTAATTTTGAATTACAACCTTGGGATTGGGCTTATTACGCCGAGAAAGTGCGTCAGCAAAAGTACGCCCTCGATGAGAGCAGCATCAAACCCTACTTTGAATTTAACTCTGTGCTGAAGGATGGCTTGTTCTTCGCGATGCACAAACTCTACGGCATCAGCGTTAAACCGCGCACCGATTTACCAGTATGGAATAGCGATGTCCTCGCCTTTGAGGTTTTCGATAAAGACAACAGCTCTATTGGTCTGTTCTATCTTGACCCTTATGCCCGTGAAGGTAAGGGCGGCGGCGCTTGGATGGATGAGTTTGTCACTCAAAGCGGCCTGCTAGGCACTAAGCCTGTGGTGTATAACGCACTGAATATCCCGAAACCTGCCGACGGTCCAACCTTGATGACCTTCGATGAAGTGACCACTATGTTCCATGAATTTGGTCATGCGGTGCACGGTTTATTCTCCAAGGTGAAATACCCGAGTGTGGCAGGTACCTCTACCGCGCGCGATTTTGTGGAGTTTCCGTCTCAAGTTAACGAAGATTGGAACATTGACCCTGCGGTCATTGCCAATTACGCCAAGCACTACCAAACTGGTGAGCCTATTCCTAAAGCTTTACTCGATAAAATCTTAGCATCGAATAAATTTGGTCAAGGTTTTGATACTGTTGAGTATTTAGCGGCCGCATTACTGGATATGGAATGGCACTCGATTGGTGCTGACACCCAAAATAAGGATGTGGAACAGTTTGAGCATCAAGTGTTAGCCAAACACGGCCTCGATTTCGCGCCAATTCCACCGCGTTATAAGTCGAGCTATTTTAGCCATGCCTTCTCGGGTGGCTATTCTGCCGGTTATTACGCTTACCTGTGGACGGAAGTGTTTGCCGCCGATGCCTTTGCCTATATGGGCCAACATGGTGGCTTAAAAGCCGAAAACGGCGATAAGTTCCGTGATGCGGTATTGTCTAAAGGCAACAGCGAAGATCTGATGCAGGATTACATCCACTTTACCGGTCAAAAACCCACGACCGATGCCTTATTAAAGCGCCGTGGTTTAGTCGATTAAACGATTCATTGTAAAAAGGGCCAAAGGCTTGGTAGGGCAACCTATCAAGCCTTTTTTTACGCTATTGTTTTTCGATAATCTTTACTCTAAAATCCCGCCAAATTTGACTGTGGGATAGCTTCTTTATCCCGTATCGACGCCCCTCGAAAATCAGGCTCAGTTCCCCCTCCTTTGAGCCCTTGAGTACAGCTAAAGCGTAGCCTTTTATTATTGGATGTAGCATTAATGGTTTCGCAATTAAGTGAAGCAGTGCTGGATGTGATCGCTGACGCCTTGGTAGACAAAGGCTATATTTTTTTACCCGAGTTAATTCCTCAACCCATTAGCCAAGTATTATTGGAAAAAATCCAAGCAACAGAAATACATGAGCTCAAAGCGGCCTCGATTGGACGTGGCGCTGAGCAGCAGCTTAACCCCGATATCCGCCGCGATAGGATCCAGTGGCTGGAGGAGCAGAGTGAACCTGATAGCCTCTATTTAGACTTGATGACGCAGTTAAAGGATGGCCTAAATCGTCGATTATTTATGGGGTTATTCGACTACGAAAGCCATTATGCCGTGTACCAACCCGGCGCCTTTTATAAGAAGCATGTGGATGCGCTAAAAGGCAGTCAAAACCGTATCTTAACCACGGTGTTTTTCTTAAATCCCGATTGGACGCCAGCAGATTGCGGCGAGCTGATTATTTACGATGAAACCGATAATGAGATTGAACGCATCGCGCCTAAGATGGGTCACTTTGTGATTTTCTTAAGCGAGCGCTTCCCCCATGAGGTGAGTAGAACCTTAGCCCAGCGCAACAGTATTGCTGGTTGGTTTAGGGTGAGTAATAGCGTGCACGGGTTTTAATGATTGGGCCGTAAAGGCTTGATGCTGCTGAAATGCTTAATATGATTTCAAGGCGCAGTGTTTCTAAGTAAACACTGCGCTTTTTTGATCTTAAAGGGGTGTTATCGACATCCGGCAAATCGATACCTAAGTCGTTCTCTTTTGCTAGTTTGCGCTGACGCTAGGCTAAAAGGGGCATCACTATCCGAACTCTTTCGATCCCTGCGTTATTTAGCGGCATCAGAACCAGTCTCATTCGATTCATTAACATGTCATTTTCTAAGGCGAAGCTTAAGAAAATCTTAGCGTCAGCACCTAGAATGAAATTATCAAATCACATTGAAAAGAGAGGTTTTTTTATTTTAGATTAATGTTAGGCTAGTAAAAAATGTGCGCAAGGACACACTTTTTAGTCAGCTAATGGAGGCGATACTGTGGGCGAACGCGATCTTTTAGGTTGTTTAACGGGTGAACATGTAGTGCTAGAACCCCTCTCTTTATCCCATGTTGCCGCCTTGAGTTTAGCTGTGACAGATGGCGAGTTGTGGCGTTTATGGTTTACCAGCGTGCCAGAGCCAAGCGAGATGAAAGCCTATGTGACTAAAGCCTTGGATGAGAAAGCACGCGGAGAGAGTTTCCCATTTGCGGTGCGCGACCGTCTCTCAGGTGAGATTGTCGGCTGCACCCGTATCAGCCATTGGGAGAGCGAGCATCGCCATTTGGAGATTGGTTACACTTGGTATGCCAAGCGCGCCCAGCGCACGGGGATCAATACCGAATCCAAGTTATTACTGCTGACCTTTGCATTCGAAACCCTCGATGCCATTGCCGTCGAGTTTCGCACCCATTGGCATAATCAGGCTTCTCGCCAAGCCATTGCCCGCCTCGGCGCCAAGCAAGATGGCGTGCTGCGCAACAATAAGATCCTCAAGGATGGCACGATCCGCGATACCGTGGTGTATTCCATTATCGATTCCGAATGGGCCACAGTGAAACACAACTTAGCATTTCGCTTACAACAGCGACCAGTAGAGTAGGGCGGATTGCTGCTTCAAATGGCGATGGTCATTCGCTATTTGGACTCGCAACACGCATGTAGATTTGAGGTTGGAAAGGCCGATGGCAAACATTATTTCTCGCGCTGACGTATCCCATAGTCATGAGGTTGCCCTGTTATTTAATGAGTATCGGCAGTTTTACGGCTGTAAGGATGATGTCCTCGCGGCGGAGCAGTTTATTCGTGCGCGTTTGCAGGATGCCTCGTCCGTGGTGTTTATGGCGCGCTCCCCCGAGGGAATGGGGCTGGGGTTTGTGCAGTTGTATCCCAGTTTTTCATCACTGCGTTTAGCGCCGATTTTTATCCTAAACGATGTGTTTGTCACCCAGCATGCGCGTTGTGTTGGCATCGGTCGGGCGTTGGTGCAACAGGCGGCGGAATATGCCAAAGCCCAAGGCGCTCGCGCCTTAGTGCTGGAGACCCAAAAGGAGAATGTCCGCGCGCAGGGATTGTATGAGGCCTTAGGGTTTGTGCGGGATCAGAAATTTTTAACTTACGAGCTTGAGATCCACTCATTGCTTAAGTAGTTTATGCTTAATTGCTAATAAAAAGGACAACAAGATGTTTAAAGCGTTTGCCGTTGCTGGCTTAATGTTAACCGTGAGCCATAGCGTAGTCGCCGATGAGGCAGAAAAGGCCTTTAGTAAAGAAGCCATTGAATGTGCTGCTTATTATCAAATCAGTTCCGAGGCCATTGGTGCCATGAATGCCCCGCAAATGCAAGCTGTGGGTGAGCGCTTAAAAACCTCTAAAGTCGAGGCTGAAAATCTGGCGAAGAAGTATCAGTCAGAAGCCGAAGTTACTCAAGCGGTGGCCGACGCTAAAGCGCGCCAGATCCAGAGTTTAGGCGGCTCAAGTAACTTAGGTGCGCTAATGGGCAAATACAAAGAAGAGTGTAAAAACCTGTTAGCCGATCCGCAAAAGCGCCTCGATTACTGGACCATGGCCACCATGTAAGCCTTGCCTGCGTTAAACAAAGGAGCCTGAGGCTCCTTTGTGTTATCTGAAGTCTATTTTTAGATTTACTGTGGTTTAGCATGATTTAGTCTTTATGAATGTGATTCCGCCGATACCTGTGTCATGGCACATGCTATGTGTAATAGCGTACAGCTTTTGTCATTAAGAGTAAGGCTGTTGTAAGAGAGCGTCGCTTTGGCAGGTCTTACTCCCTAGATGAACATGGGCCTAATGGCCGCGAATAAGGGCGAGAGATAACCAATGATCAGTTTGGCGATAGCATCAATCCTGAGCGCAGGTGTGTGCGTTTACCACTTACTGGAGGGGAAACAAAAGCGGCTGCCGAAGCTGATGAGTGCGCCATTATCTGAGCCAGATAAGCAGTGGTTCAGCGCGCTATTTTATTGCCAATCGGTATTCTATGTATCCACTACCGCGGTGTTTTTGGTGTGTGCGCTCAAACTCCTTCCTGAAATGTATGGCTATAGCCTATTGCTGTTTTTGGGGCTTAACTACGGTATGTATGCCATTTGGCTGTTTTACGTGGCGTTGTTATCCCCACCTCAAGCCAGCCTGCGACTCCGTTTGCAATCCTTAGTCTTTTTATTGATAGCCTTGCTTGCGGTGCTGAGTCCACTGCAGGTATAAACGCGTTCGTTGAACTAGGATTTCCCCAGCCAATAGACAGTACCTATATCCCTTTGGTTGATTTATGGATAAGGCTGAAGATTCACTTATCTATTTGCTCTATTGATCAATACAATAGGGACTATCTTTGAAAATTTGCTTGGTAGGTTTGTCGCGCACTTAGTGATAGCACTTAGTGGTAGCTTTTAGTGATAGTTGCGCTGTCAACGTCAGGTAATAATAGGGAGATTTTAGATTGCGCCATCTTACCTCGCACGTCTATGAATGGTTGGAACAGGGACATATCACGCCAACCGAGGCAAATGAACTCTATCGACAGTTATCCGTACCACCCAATGCCGCCAGTTGGCGCAGCTTATTAGCGCAGCTTTTACAATGGGCGGGGGCGTTAAGCTTTGCCTGCGGGGTGATTTTCTTTTTTGCCTATAACTGGCAGTCGCTCGCGCGAATGAGCAAGTTTGCGCTGATTGAAGCGGCGCTATTAATTAGCCTTGTCAGCTTTGTCTGGTTGTATTATCACAGCGCAGCGAAGCAGCTCGTTGACCCTTCTCATTGTCTGTTCGGAGCAACCCTTGCCAATGCTGCGCTGCTGGTGGTGAGCATGTTAGTGGGTGGGCTGCTCGCCCTCGTTGGGCAAACTTATCAAACTGGCGCCGATCCTTGGCAGCTGTTCGCCATTTGGGCGCTTGCGATTTTGCCCTTCGCATGGGTGGCAGGCTTTGATGGCCTATGGTTACTGCTGGTGGGGCTAGTTAATTTAAGCCTTGGGTTGTATGCCGATACGACTTTGCTCTGGCTGGATGAACAGTTGTGGTTATGTCTCTTTGTGGTCCTTAATCTGACCATCTACTACGGTTTTGTGTTTCTCGGCAGTACCAGCAGACGTTGGCATGCGCCATTCGTAGAGTATGCGAGTTCATTGACGGCCATGGGGTGCTTTACCTTACTGGTGTGTTGGATGATTTTTGAGCCGAGCGACACTAAGCCGCTGCTGGTTGCGGTGTGGGTTGGTTATTTTGGCCATCTATTGTTTGGATTCTGGTGGTTCAGGCACAAACGATTGCAGGTTTATCCCTTGGCATTGGGTGGTTTTAGCTTGATCAGCGTCGGCGCGGCGTTATTCACCGAACTGCTGTTTCGCAATAGCGATCCCATTGGCGGCTTTTTGTTGATTGGGCTTTACATCATTTTAGCGAGCACAGGCTTAAGCACTGTGTTAAGGCGATTGCATCGGCAAGCTAAAGCGGGCATCTCGCCTACGCAGACTCCCAGTGAGAATGAGGAGCTAAGCCATGAATAAGCACCCTAATGAGTCGCTGCAAACAAGCGGCGTATCTGAGGTACAAACCTTGTGGCAGAGTTTATATGCCAAGGGCGCAGTGAATACCCCAGAGTTGCCCGAATCCCAAGATATGCCCTGGTATATCGCCCTGATGCAAGCTGGTGCGGCCTGGATAGCCGCTTGGTTCTTATTAGGTTTTATGGTGTCACTTTTCGATAGCCTGTGGGGGCGATTCGAAGGGGGCACGGCACTTTTTATCGGTGGCAGCTATTTAGGCTTAGGGCTTGCCTTATATTGGGGCGGGCGCCAACAACACTTTTTGCAGCAGTTTGCCTTTGCCTCCTGTTTAAGCGGCACGCTTGCTCTAGCTTGGGGGCTGTTTGATTTACTCGGCGAAGCGTTCAATCTTGCTTGGTATCTGAGCATGGCGGCATTGTTTTTTCTGCTTTGGGGGATTATCAAGCACGCTGTGGCTCAGTGGGTATTTGCATTTGGTTGTAGTGTCTGTGTCACCGGCCTGTTGGCCGAGTGGCATCTGTTATCGTTTACGCCGACGCTGTGGCTATTGCTATCGAGCATTATGCTACTCAATCTTCACCGCACTGGGCACCACTATCAAAGGGCGAGGATGTGGATTTTTGCCACCAGTGCAAATCTGCTCACCATTCAACTTATGCATGTGTTTAGTCTGGATAGCGAGTTTTCGCAGTTGTATGCCGTGGATTGGCAATCGGGGATAACCGCAGTTCATTTACTGGTCGTGTTTGCCATCTGCAGCTTTTTACTCCTGAGTCTTTGTAAACAATGGCAGACTCCATTCACCCATCCCGCCATATTATTTGCGTTTTTAGGATTAGTGCTCATTACTGCACTGTCTTTCCCCATGGAGGGCTTATCAACGGCAGTGCTGCTGATATTGTTGGGGCACTACGGGCACGAGGCGTGGCTTAAGGGGATGGGTATCGCCTCCGGGCTAGTGTTTGCGGCGGGCTATTATTATTCCCTCGAGACCACTTTGATGCTTAAATCTCTGTATTTAATGGGATTAGGCGGAGTGCTTATTATCGCGAGGCTATTGATGTGGCGCTTTTTTCCGATCACGCAAGTGCAGGTTGAGCATAAGGAGCAAGCATAATGGATAAAGCGACCTTAGCATTTAGCCGTTTCCATAAGCGCGCCTTAGTCTTAGTGGTGTTTACCGCCGCAGCACTGCTGATAAGCATCAACTGGCGAATAGCCCAGTTTGAGCAGTTATTACAAGATGGCCAAGTGGTACGTTTTGCCTTAGCGCCAGTGGATCCTCGCTCGATTATGCAGGGGGATTACATGGCCTTGGAGTATGCCATTGCGCAGGAGGTGCGCGCCGCACTGCCTGAAGGGATGACGCAGGGGCAACTGCTGTTGACGCTCGACTCGCAAAAAGTGGCGCACTTTGTTGGTATTTACCGTGATCAACCCAAAACGGCTGAGCAACTCACGGTAGATTTTCGTCTGCGTAATCATAGAGTAAAGCTTGCCTCAAATAGTTTCTTCTTCGAAGAGGGCCAAGCTGACCACTTCAGCCAAGCAAAGTATGGCGAGTTTAGAGTTAGCGATAAGGGAGAATTGTTGTTAGTCAGCCTACTCGATGCGCAGTTGCAGCCGCTATAACGGGCTACTCTGATGATCTTTAACAAGATGGTGAGCCATGCCCGCCATCTTCGCTATTTTTCCTAGTCCAATCCGCTAAATCGCCGCCTAAATATCCGTCTTAAGTTGCAACTTGCGTGCAACTAATTTGTAACCTTAATTCCCTATAGTATCGTCAGTTTTCGAGGCTAAGCGCTTCGTGAAATCGTAAGTCTTTAACTTCAATACCAATATAAAAAAGATACTTATTAGGGGTCATTATGTTTAATAACAAAACGCTGTTGGCGTTAGCCATCAGTGGCGTGTGTGGGTTTGCCCATGCTGCCGATAATCTGATTATTACTGAATATGTTGAAGGCAGCAGCAACAACAAAGCCATTGAGTTATACAACCCAACCGCCAGCAGCATCGATTTAAGCCAGTATCAATTGCGCTTCTATTTTAATGGTAGCACAACGGTGGGCACGACTATCGCCCTGACCGGCACCTTAGCCGCAGGGGCGACTCATGTGGTTGCTGATAATGATGCATCGGCCGATATTCTGGCGGTGACGAATCAACAAAGCAGCGCGAGTTTTTTCAATGGTGACGATGCCATTGTGCTGACCTATCAAGACCAAGTGATTGATAGCTTAGGCCAAGTGGGCGTAGATCCCGGCAGTGAGTGGGGCAGTGGTGATTTATCGACGCAGGACAATACCCTGCGCCGCAATCCCGAACAGCTAATCGCCGATACCATTATTGATGATGTTGTCACCTTTAATACATGGTTAGGTTTTGCCAAAGACGATATCTCGGATCTGGGCAAATTCAGCGCAGGCACCCCCACCGATCCTGTTGAGCCGCCACCGAGTTCACTAGCCTGTGGTGAAGCCTCAACGCCTATCCATGCCCTGCAAGGTTCGACCAATGTCAGTCCGTTAAACGGACAAACCTTAGTGGTAGAAGCCATTGTGGTGAGTAACCAAGAAGCTGGCCTCAAGGGCATCTTCGTGCAAATGGCCGATAACGAAGCCGATAACGATCCACAAACCTCGGAAGGGGTGTTTGTTTATACCGGTAATGCGCCAACGGGTTATGTGGCGGGCGACCGTGTACGCTTAAAAGCTAAAGTCACTGAATATCAAGGCTTAACGGAACTGACTACCGTTGCCGATCATAAACTGTGCGCCGCAGGTCAGACCCTACCGACAGCCGCCGTGGTGACCTTACCTGTGAATTCGAGCGATGACTTTGAACCCTTTGAAGGCATGCGCGTCCGCTTTAGCCAAGACCTGGTGGTGAACGAAGTCTACAACTTGGGCCGCTATGGTGAAATTTCACTCGGTAGCAGCCGTCACTTTATTGGGACGCAAGTGGCCGCGCCAGGCACAGATGCCTTAGCCGTCACTGCTGCCAATCTCAAAGACAGTATTTTACTCGACGATGGCTTAACGGCGCAGAACCCTGATCCTGTGATTTTCCCGGCGCCAGGTTTAAGCGCTTCAAACACTGTGCGTGTGGGCGATAAAGCAACGAGTCTGACGGGCGTTATGCACTATGGCTTTAATCTTTATCGCATTATGCCGACTGAGCCAGTTAATTTTGTGGCAGAAAACCCTCGTCCACAATCGCCAGTGCTTGCCGAAGGCGGCAACCTGAAAGTCGCTAGCTTTAACGTACTGAACTACTTTAATGGCGATGGACAGGGCAGCGGTTTCCCTACTGCGCGCGGTGCCAATACCCTGAGTGAGTTTGAGCGTCAAAAAGCGAAGATTGTCAGCGCCATGGTAGGGACCAGTGCCGATGTGTTTGGTCTGATGGAAATCGAGAACGATGGCTTTGGCGCCAACTCGGCGATTGCCGATCTCGTGGCGGGCCTCAATGCCGCCGTGGGTGAAAATCGCTATGCCTATGTTATTCCAAAGGTCAATGGTAGCAACTTAAGTGCGATCGGTACGGATGCGATTACCGTCGGTCTCATCTATCGCAGTGACAAAGTGAGCCCTCAGGGTGACGCGCGTATTTTATCCAGCGCGAACTCTCCCTTAGATGACGCCGGGCAGCCACTATTCGACGACAGCAAAAACCGCCCTATGTTGACTCAAGCCTTCGTGCTAAACGGCAGTGAGGAGAGTGTAGTCGTTGCGGTTAATCACTTGAAATCTAAGGGTAGTGAGTGTGCTGGCGATCCAGATATGAACGATGGTCAAGGTAACTGCAATATTACCCGTACCCGCGCAGCAACGGCGGCGGGGCAGTGGATTGCAGAGCAGTATCCAGAGCAAGGCGTACTGCTGATCGGCGACTTAAACTCCTATGCCAAGGAAGATCCGCTAAGCGCATTGGCTAACGCTGGCTTTAGCGAGTTGTTTGCAAAACTTGAAAAAGCCAATCCTTATTCCTATGTATTCTCGGGTGAATCTGGGCAGTTAGACCATGCGCTGGCCAATACCGCGTTAGTGGATAAAGTCGTGGATGTGACCGAGTGGCATATCAATACCGACGAGCCACGGGTGTTAGATTACAACGAAGAGTTTAAGACGGCTGCGCAGGTGCAAGACCTTTATGCCAGTGATGCTTATCGCTCATCGGATCATGATCCTGTGGTGATTTCACTCCTGCTCGAAGCGGAAAACGTGGCTCCTGAAGCCAGCTTCACTCAGCTTGTGAATGGTGCGAGTGTGCAATTGACTTCAACCTCCATTGATAGCGACGGCCAAATTGTTTCTACTGAGTGGGACTTTGGCGATAATAGCCAAGCCATGGGCGAGTCGGTATCCCACACCTATGCGCAAACTGGTGATTATCTAGTGACGTTAACAGTGACCGATAATGACGGTTTAAGCCATAGCAGCTCACAAATGGTGTCTGTGGTGGTTGAGAACGTGAAAAAGCCACCCGTGGCGCAAATTCAGCACATCAATTTATGGTTAGTCGATATGTTTATTTCGACCAGCTATGACACTGACGGCGTGATTAAACAGCATAAATGGAAGTTTGATAACGGTAGCCGTGCAAGTGGTCCTGTTGTGTTTCGCCAAGCACGCCGCGGGCTGCATACGGTCGAGTTAACCGTGAAAGACAATGATAAATTAACGGATACCACGTCACTGACGTTCCGTTAAGCGTTAGCCTCTTTCTTTAAATATCAAAAGCCTGCATTGCAGGCTTTTTTACTTTGATTCACTTACTTCATCACTTACTTAATGACTATATTAACTGACTATATTAACGAACCTATATTAACGGACTATCGCGTGCTTTAAATTCAAGCTAAGTCGATTTAAGTATCTATTCGCTTGAGCTAAGATGACGCCACTTATGGATTTTTACTCACAGGGAGCAGACGCATTGCAATGAATGCAGACACCTTGACGTACCTCAATCAGCATCAATTAACCTCAGTGATGAACCTCACTAAATGGCGTCAGCTTGAGCAGGCACTCCATGAAGAGCCGGATTTTGTGTCCCATGTGCGTTACAAGCTACTGGAAGATGAAGGGCCAAATCCAGGTTTTACGCCAGTGTGGTGGGATGAGTTACTCGCAATTTGCGAGAGGATTGAATGGCTTGAGATTGATCCGCTCAAAAGAGAACACCGCGGCAGATTGCTACCTGAAAAAACTACGGATTTTACTGATTATATCGAGGCGCAACTGCACAAGTATCGGCTCCCCTACAGCAAAGAAGCTCAAGGGATCCGGATTTGGGGCTATCTTCGCCCCGATGCGGCTATGCCAGTATTTTGTATTGCAGCTGGTGGCGAGACGATAAAGGAAGCGTAAGCAACTTCTGATGGTAGATAAAAAGCGGGGCGCTAATTGATTAGCGCCCCGCTAAGGATTAAAGCACGATATAAAGCGGCCAGCCGAGTAGGCCGACGAGTCCTTCTTTATGTTCGAATCTTTCTAAACGCTCAGGGGAGGCGTCGCTCAGCAGCAGTTCGCGGTAGCTTTTCGCAAAATTCAATGTACGCAGCAATGCTGGTGCAAAGTTTTTACCCAGATCTTTACCGATGGTCTCGGCCAGCTCTGCGGGGAGTTCCGCCAGGGCTTTTTGGGTTTGCTGCTCGATATACTCGAGGCTAAACCATTCGTCCTGCAAGCTGATTTTAGCAATGCGCTTTTTCAAATCTTGTCTGACTTTGGCATTATCAAACAACATCCGATACAACACGGCTTCGGCCAATACGCTCTCTAGATTTAAGAAATCCAAAGGATCGTAGCTGGTTTGGGCATAAAACTGTGCCATTAGCGCCGCAATCGATTGCTGACGTTGGTGCTCGGCCAATGCATCTTGGTAGGCCTCATACCCCAGCCACTCTTCGGCGTCTGGCGGCGTAGAGACTTGTTCCAGCAGGAATTTATCCACGTCACCATAGAGCGACTTACCATTCACCAGTTTATGTTTGCTGACGACGCTGAGCATGCTCCAACCCTTTTGGAAGCATTTGACCACGCCATCGGCGGTGAGCAATAAACGCACCGCTTGCTGTTGGTCCTGATCAGACAGTTCCATTAATCCGAGACTGACGACGCCAATCACATCGTGCGCCGCCTGTTCCAGTAAGTGCATCTTGTACTTGTTGTAGAACTTATCCGCCAATTTGAGGCTCATCAAAATGGCTTTAGATTTGATTTGTGCGAGCTGCTCACCACTAAGGGTGTCGTCTGCTTGGCCTTTGGCCAACACCTTGCTCAGGTATGGGCCTTGGTCTAAATCACGCAGTACCAGTTGCATCTAGGGATCCTTAATCTAAAAAGCTAAACATATCATCCACTTCTGCGTATTCGTCCGTGACTTGGTTTTTCTCTTTCGCTTGGATAACCAGTTCATTGACGAACTTGTTAATGATTATCTCCCAACCAGAGCTTTCGTTATGCAGCAGGTTTTTAATGGCTTTTTCTACATCGGGTGCCAGCTCATGGATTAACGCCATCAGACTACGTGGGTCATCTAGGCTTAAACTATGGGCTTCTTCACTGTCGACACGACTGTCATAGCCGACGGTGTCGGTATCTTCCTCGTCGTCGTAATAATCGTTGAAGTGGTCTTCATCGTCGTGGCGCTCACCCAACATCATCTCGATAAAGGGTATAGACAGATAGAAGAGGCCTGCGGGATCTTCGGCAATGCACTCTAAAATAGCGGTTTGTTTTTCTTCGCTGTCTTGGATGCGAATTAAATAAGTTAAAAAATCAAAGGTATGCTGAATGAGTTCTTCGGCATTATTCTTGATTTTTTCTTCCCAATACAAAGGTTGCTGACAGACGATGTCGCGAATTTGTTCAGGGGTCATCAGCTCCGACATAATTGACGGGCAGGAGATATCGTGGTGACTGTTGATTTGCGTCAGGGTCACAATATCCATTTTTTCAATGACTTCGACTAATTGCTCATCGTTCATTGTGGTGGCGATGAGTTCGAAACGTTTACTGGCCTGTTTTGGCTCGACATCGGCGAGTTCTTTAATCTCGGCAACGGTTATTTCAATGAGACTAGTGTTCATTAGCGGTCCTCATCATCGTAGTGATCGTAGTAGCCATCTTCCTCTTCGCCGTCATCATCGTCGTCATCGGAATAGTCGGCGTAATCACTGTCTTCGTCTTCAAAATCATCATCAGCGCTGCGTTTAGGCGCTGGTGCACTTTTGCCTTGGTTTTCCAGTAAATAGAGTACGGCGCAGCTTTCAATCAATAAATCTTCTGAATAGGCGCGCACCGCCTGCACTAAGGGGACATCGGCATTGTTAAAGCCAATAGTGACCTTGAACTCGTCCCACTCGGGCTGCGTTGCGGTATTAATCCAGTGAGCCCACTTGAGCTTGGCATCACTTGGAAATTTTACTCGGCCATAGAGTGCTACAGGCAGATACTCGGGTACCGACTCGAGCATTTTAGGGTCAGCCTGTAATACTTTTTTGATTTGACTGGTAAATTGCTCTAGTGCCTTGGGCGTATCCGGGTCATCATAGGACTCGATATTGTCGTAGGCATTGGTCTTAAGCTCATTAATGCGTGAGATATTCAGTTTTTTGGCCATGGGCATGTCTCGAAATAAAAAGCTATCAAACAAACAGCTTCTCAAAATAAACCGTGTTGCAATAAAAGGTCCAAATTAAGGGGCTTGGCAAACTAAGCTCATTAATTTGGCACTCCCAGTGTTGCACTGGAAATAACCCGCTTAAGGGTAAAATTGATCCCACAATTCGCGCATCGCGCCATTGGGATCGGTCACGATCACATTGTTGAAGTCTCGGATAAACGCATTTCTAAGCTTGGGATCTGAGAGCACTTCATAAGCTTTTTTAACGCGCTCAAGTTGTTGTGATGCTTGCTCTTTTTCTTCATCAGAGGCACCTAACAACTTATCGGGATGGTATTTATTTGAGAGCCGGCGATAGGCTTTTTTAATGTCGTCTTCTTTGGCGCTAGGTTTGATACCGAGCACACTAAAGTGGTTAATCATATTTGTACCTGCAGGCGATGGGTTGGTATCGCAAGATAAAAGCTAAGTGCTGATTATCTGTCAATTTGTGGAATTATGATTAGTCAGCGATGGATCATAGCAGAAATGCGCATTAGGCGGCAAACGACTCTGTTGGCATTTATGACTGAAATCGTGGCATTTATTAGGCTTGATAAAAATCGCCGGCGCTTTTGGAGATAAGGTATATAAAGCCAAACAGGGGCGGGGGAAAAGATAAGTAAACTGAGTGAGTTGATGGCTAGCAACTTGTGCTGGATTTAAACCAGCCACTTCGTCTGTTGCTTATAGATAGTAGAGCCCGACGAGCGAGTCGTTACCATTGGCTGAAACGAATCAGATACACAAGAAGTGAATTTTAGGCATAAAAAAACCAGCTTAATGCTGGCCTAGTGATAATAAGTCGATAATTGGTTGCGGGAGCTGGATTTGAACCAACGACCTTCGGGTTATGAGCCCGACGAGCTACCAAGCTGCTCCATCCCGCGTCCGATTATTACTTCTATTTGTTATCCATCAATTGGTTGCGGGAGCTGGATTTGAACCAACGACCTTCGGGTTATGAGCCCGACGAGCTACCAAGCTGCTCCATCCCGCGTCCGATATTGAGGATTTACAAGATTGGATATCCTTTTGAATATCATAACCTTGGCTTTAAATTGGTTGCGGGAGCTGGATTTGAACCAACGACCTTCGGGTTATGAGCCCGACGAGCTACCAAGCTGCTCCATCCCGCGTCCGTCTCTAAAGCGGGGCGAACTATAACGGCAGTGCTGTGGCATTGCAAGGAGGAATTTCAAAAAAATGAACGAGTGCTTAATTATGAATCGTAATGGGGGAATTTCGGACAATCTGGGCAATATGGCCCGCTTATCTGTCGTAAAGAGAGTGGTAACTGCCTGACTAAATCGAGTTTCGGCTAATAACTGTTTATCTTTTATGTCGCTTCACAGGTATAATGTCGCTTTGATTTTGACTGCGTATTGATTATCCCATGCTTAATTTTTTTGCTGCCGCCCCTAAGGGCTTTGAATATAGCTTAGCCCAAGAACTGACAGAATTTGGTGCGACTGAGATTAAAGAGAGTGTTGCCGGTGTCTATTTTACCGCGCCGCTTGCCTTAGCCTACCGTATTACCCTGTGGACGCGTTTGGCCAGCCGTATCGTGCTGGTGATCTATAAGGGCCCCTGTGAGTCGGCGGAGCAATTATATAACGCAGCTTATTGTATTGATTGGTCAGCTCATTTCTCCAATCGCAACACCTTTAGTATCGATTTTCACGGCACTGGCGGCTTTATCAACAACACCCAGTTTGGTGCGTTAAAGATTAAAGATGCGATTGTTGACCGTTTCCGTGATGACGGTGATGCCCGTCCAAACGTCGCCCGTATCGATGCCGACATTAAAATCGACGCCCATTTCCGTAATGGGGTGATTACCATTGCGATGAACTTCTCGGGACCTTCTTTGCATCAACGCGGTTATCGCTCTACGACCGGTGAAGCACCGTTAAAAGAAAACCTCGCCGCCAACATGCTAGTGCGCAGTGGCTGGAAAGCCGCGCCAACGACCTTACTCGATCCTTTCTGCGGCAGTGGTACTGTACTGATTGAGGCCGCATTAATGGCTGCCGATATTGCTCCAGGGTTGCAGCGCAGCCGTTTTGGTTTTGAGCATTGGCGCCGCCATGATAAAGCGACATGGCATGAGATTTTAGAAGAGGCCAAGGCGCGCGCATCCTTAGGTGTAAAGCGTTGTGACGTGAAGTTCTACGGCTCGGATATCGATTCGCGCTTAGTGGCCCTAGCAAAACGCAATGCGCAAAACGCCGGTGTATTTGAGCTGATTGACTTTAAAGTCGCTAATGCGCTCAATGTCGAGCCGCCCGCCGCCGAAGGTTACCTGATTACTAACCCTCCCTACGGTGAGCGTTTAGGCAGTGTTTCTGAGCTATTGCAGCTGTATTACCAATTAGGCGACAAGTTTAAAAAGGAGTTTGGCGGCTGGAAAGTGGCTATGCTCTGTAGCGATATTGAGCTGATTTCGGCGCTGAAACTCAAAGCCGATAAACAGATGAAGATGTTTAATGGTGCGCTGGAGTGTGCCTTTAACCTGTATACCTTGCACGCGCAAAGCACTCGCCGAGATACGCCAGTATTGCCGGAAGGAGTAGACATTGCCGATATCGCGCCAGCATTTGCTAACCGTATTAAGAAAAACGCCAAGCAATTAGAAAAGTGGGCGAAAAAAGAAGGTATCGATAGCTACCGTTTATATGATGCCGACATTCCCGAATATAACGTGGCGGTCGACCGCTACTTAGATCATATCGTGGTGCAGGAATATATGGCGCCGGCCAGCATTCCTGAGGCCGTGACAAAACGTCGTTTAAGCGATGTGCTCTTGGCGCTGCCTGCTGCGATTGGTGTCGATCCGCACAAGATCACTATGAAGACCCGTGAGCGTCAAAAGGGCACCAATCAATATCAAAAGCTCGATGAGCGTAAGCTTGAGCTTATCACCACCGAATATGGCGCTAAGTTTAAGCTGAACCTGACAGGCTATTTGGATACTGGCTTGTTCCTCGATCACAGATTAACCCGCCGTTTAGTGGGACAAAAATCGAAAGGTCGCCGGGTATTGAACCTGTTCTCCTACACAGGTTCTGCCTCTGTGCATGCCGCATTAGGCGGTGCTAAGTCGGTCACGACGGTTGATATGTCCAACACTTATCTTGCGTGGGCAAAGGAAAACTTTGCGTTAAACGATCTCAGTGGCAAGCAGTATGAGTTTGTGCAGGCCGATTGTTTGCAATGGATCCGCGATAGTGCGCACGATAAATCCGCGCAATACGATTTGATTTTTATCGATCCGCCGACCTTCTCTAACTCTAAGCGGATGGAAGATTCCTTCGATGTACAGCGTGACCATGTGAATTTACTAGGCATGCTTATCAAGCTGTTAAGTCCAAATGGGGAGATAGTGTTCTCCAACAACAAACGCAAGTTTAAGATGGACACCGACACCTTGGTCAAGATGAAAATCAAGGTGGAAAACATCGATGATCTGACCTTGCCTATGGATTACAAGCGCAATCCCCATATCCATAATACTTGGTTAATCACCCATGCATAATGTACCGCAAGCGGGTTACATACTATACCACACCGAAGGCTGTCACTTATGTGAACAGGCTGCGGCATTGCTTAATGCCGCCGAGGTGCCTTTTACGGCCATCGATATTTGCGATGATGAAGCCTTAGCTGAACGTTATGGCGTGTGTATTCCCGTGGTGAAGGCCGAGGATGAGCGTTGCCTGTTTTGGCCCTTTGACGCTACCCAATTACAAGAATTTTTAGGAGCTTAGTTTGAGTCTGGTTCGTATCAATAATGGCTCGTTAGCCTATGGTTATACTCCGCTGCTGCAAAATGCCGATTTTACTATCGAGCGCGGCGAGCGAGTGTGTATTGTTGGCCGCAACGGTGCGGGCAAGTCGAGTCTATTGAAGATTTTATCCGGCGATGTGCTGCTCGATGAAGGGGAATTCAACATTGATGGCAGCGTCACAGTCAGCCGTTTGCAGCAAGATCCACCAAAGGCGGAGCAGGGCTCGGTTTACTCTTATATCGCTGCAGGCTTAAAGGAAGTCGGTGAAGCGTTAGAGCAATACCATCAACTGTCCCACGATGTGGCTTATGCCGAACCTGAGCTGATGGAGCGCATGCTTAATCAAATGCAAAAGCTGCAGGAAACGTTAGATCATCACAATGGCTGGCAGCTTGACTCGCGCATCAAACAAAACTGTGAGTTATTAGGCCTCGATCCCGATAAATCCTTAAGTGAGTTATCCGGTGGTTGGCAGCGTAAAGTAGCGCTTGCCCGTGCCCTCGTCAGTGAGCCGGATTTATTGCTGCTCGATGAACCGACTAACCATTTAGATATCGATACCATCGAATGGCTGGAGAAATTCCTGCTGGATTTCCAAGGCGCTATCGTGTTTATCAGCCACGATAGGGGCTTTATTGCCCGCATGGCGACCCGCATCGTCGATTTAGACCGCGGCGTGGTGACCTCATGGCCTGGTAATTACCAAGCTTATCTTGATGGTAAGCAGGAATGGTTAAGGGTTGAAGCCGAGAAAAACGCCTTATTCGATAAGCGATTAGCCGAAGAAGAAGTCTGGATCCGCCAAGGGGTTAAGGCTCGTCGTACCCGTAACGAAGGCCGCGTGCGTGCACTCAAGGCGCTGCGTCAAGAACGCAGTGAGCGATTGAATCGTCAGGGCAATGCCAAGATGGCGGTGGCCGATACCGAGCGTTCGGGTAAGTTGGTCTTTGATGTGAAGGACTTAAACTACAATCTGCCCGATAAAAATCTGGTTAAAAACTTTAATACCACGGTACTTCGAGGCGATCGTATCGCACTTATCGGTCCGAACGGTTGTGGTAAATCGACCCTTATCAAGCTGTTGATTGAGAAGTTACAACCCCAATCGGGTGAGGTGAAAGTCGGCACTAAGTTAGAGATTGCCTATTTCGACCAATACCGTGAGGCGCTGGATCCAGAGCAAACCGTTGAAGACAACGTGGGTGAGGGTAAAAAGACCATCACCATTAATGGTCAAGACCGTCATATCTTAAGTTATCTGCAGGATTTCCTATTTTCGCCGATGCGCGCCCGTACGCCGGTGAAGGCATTATCTGGCGGTGAGAAGAATCGGTTATTACTGGCTAAGTTACTTATTCGTCCGGCTAACCTGATTATCCTCGACGAACCGACAAACGATCTTGATATTGAGACCCTAGAATTGCTAGAGTCGCTGCTGACTGAGTATCAAGGCACACTGTTGCTTGTGAGCCATGATAGGGCTTTTATCGATAACACTGTCACCAGCAGCTGGTGGTATGCGGGTAATGGGCATTGGAGCGAGTATGTCGGTGGTTATCAAGACGCAATTGATCAAGGGGCAAAGTTTTATTCAGAGGAACCTAGTCAGCCAAACACGGTCGAAGCTCCTGCGACAGTAAAAACCGCTGAGGTAAAAGTGGCCGAGCCCGCCAAAGCCGCGAAAAAACTGTCCTATAAGTTACAGCGTGAATTAGAGGCCATGCCTGAGTTGATGGAAACATTAGAGGCAGAAATCCTCGAATTGCAAACCACAGTGGCAAGCCCAGATTTTTATAGCCAAACACAGGATAAAATCAATTCGGTATTGAACCTGTTGGCGGATAAAGAAAAGCAATTGGAAGTTTGCTTCGAGCGATGGGAAGAGCTTGAGTCACTGAAGTAAACCAATAATAAAATGGGAATAGAATTAATGAAGTCAAAGTTGGATAAAGCCCTCTCCTTGGTTGCCTTAGGTGTCCTTGGCGTATTACACAGTGCCCATGCCGCACCCGTATATGAAATTGTTAATCTTGATAATTATGATCTGCAAGGTACGCTCGAAGGCACTCGAAACGGTTATGCCTTGGGCGTGAATGCCAACGATGAGTTAGTCGGTATCGCTAAAGGTAAGAAAAAACTCAGTACTTCTGATGTGGAAGGTGGGGTTATCGACGTTGAAGATGGTATTGCCCCTGAGGAAACCATTACTTACTCCATTACGGCAGCTATTGTTGCCAATAACTTTGCTTTTGTTGCCGCGCAAAATGGTGCCGCTGGTGCATGGTTACCGACCTTCGATAGTATCAATGGCACTACAGCACCCAGCGATATTTCGGTAGTTAACTCTGTTGATACCTTTTACTACGGCATCAACGATGCTGGCGTGAAAGTGGGCAGCATGACGGCCCCTGAAAAGAAAACGGAAAATACGACTACAGATGATACGACCGATTACTGGTATTACCGAGATTATGAGTATCGCGGTGTTGCCAAAGTAGGCGATAGCGAAATCCCATTACCGCCACCTTACACTCAGTATGTGAAGGATGATAAAACGGTTGAGTTAGGCGGCTGGTCGGCGGCGACGGCGGTTAACAACAATAATTTGGTTGTTGGTTATGCCAGTACCGATATCAGCAAATACGGTGGCGATCGCGTAGCCTACTGTTTAGGCACAGATAATACGTTACCGTTAGATGTGTGTATTCAACGCGAGCAATACCCTAATACTCAAGGTACGCGCAATATTCAGTACCAAACCCGTGCTTATGTATGGCAACTGGACAATGGTGTTGCAACGGGTACAGCTCTACCTTTAGGGTTAACCCCAGCCAGTGACAATTCACTGACCTTTACCGCCCAAGCGTTGGGTGTAAATAATGAAGGTGTGGTCGCCGGACGCTCGCACGTGTACCGTAACGGCAATACCGATAGATTACGCCAAGATGCGGCTTATTGGAGCAAAGATGCCGAGGGTAACTATCAATACCATTGGATCCCGATGGGTGATTCTATTTCAAGCTCCATCGCCTATGATGTGAACGATAGCGGTATTCTTGTTGGTAGTTATCGTAGTTATATCCAAGGATATTTACGTGATAAGTTCTTCTACTTTGATACCAATACGCCTGAAGTGGCTTATGTTACGCCAAATGACTTTGCATCAACTACCACGGACCTATCTAGCAAACCCAAAGATATCAATAATAAAGGTCAAGTTGTTGGTTATATTGAAACCACCTATGATAAGGAAAAACCACGTCCTAAGGCGGGCTTCCTGTATGAGAAATCTACTGGGGAGTTCAGTAACCTCAATAACTTGCTGACCTGTGAGTCTAAGGGTTTTGAAAAGGGCTCTGATGGTAATTGGACTCGCCATCAGGTCGAAGTGCAGGATGGGACTGGTAAGGTGCTAAGCTACAACAGTGATATTCTCGTTGTTGAAGCCGCAAGCATTAATGAAGATGGCACTATCGTAGGTACTGCCTTTATTCGTAAACCTTCCTACCAGTTTGACTCAGATGGCAATATTATCGTAGGTGAGAATGGTCTTCCCCTGTTTGAACTTAGCGGTAGTGGTGACCCAGTAACAGCCTATATCCCGCGTATGGTGGTGCTAAAGCCATCTACTAATGGTGAAGCTTGTACTGTGGATGACAGCACTGACACAGGCAATTACGAACGTAAAGGCGCCGCTTCTCTTGCTTGGTTATTAGCGTTACCTTTAGTCTGGTTACGTCGCCGCACTCGCTAATTTTTCAGCTTGAATTCAGACTCAAAAAATCGAGGCAAAATGCCTCGATTTTTTTTAATCATGATCTCAATAGTTTAATAAATAGTCGATAAAATGGACGATTTTTTGATTGATCTCGAGGCTGAAAAGCACTATCTCTATGGATGAAGCTGTTGCTTCTATTTCACGTAGAACAGAGGACGCTTGCATGAAAAGACAAAAACGAGATCGTTTAGACAGAGCTTTTTCCAAAGGATTCCAGGCTGGTATTGGGGGCCGCTCTAAAGAGCTTTGTCCTTATGCAAATCTTGATTCGCGGTCACAGTGGTTAGGTGGCTGGCGTGAAGGTGTGGATGGCCGAGTTAATGGGCTATTTAATAAATAACGAGTGTTTCTCGTGGATTAAATAGCCCAGAACAGACAGAGTAATGCAGCATAATTGCCCTCAGATGAGGGCATTTTTGTATCGAGTCGTGTAGGGTACAGCAGTGATTAGAAGGTCGATGTATCGCTAAACACGCCAACTTTTAAATCGGTCGCGCTATAGATTTGACGACCATCCACTTCAAGGATGGCATCGGCAATACCCATGACTAACTTACGATGAATAGTACGCTTGATATTTAGCTTATAGGTCACTTTTTTCGCACCGGGTAAAACTTGTCCGGTAAATTTCACTTCACCTACGCCCAGCGCGCGGCCTTTACCCTCAGCGCCTTCCCAACCGAGGTAAAAACCCACTAACTGCCACATGGCGTCTAAGCCTAAACAACCTGGCATCACTGGATCGCTGATAAAGTGGCAGCCAAAGAACCATAGGTCTGGATTAATATCGAGTTCAGCAACAATTTCACCTTTGCCAAATTCACCGCCGTTATCGTTAATGGTAATGATCCGGTCGATCATCAACATATTATCGACGGGTAAGCGAGGCGAGTTTGGACCAAATAAATTCCCATGGCCACAGGCGATGAGTTCTTCTTTATTGAAACTGTTTGCTTTATTCATTGTTTTACTACTCCAGCAATAAGAGCCGCCAAGATTAGCGAACACGTGTAAGCTAAACAACTCCGATCAGCTAATTAATGGCGAAATAATCCCAGTTTTGCGAGTAATCTCGTCATTAAGCTAATCTCCTCCTCGCCATTTCCTGCCAACTTATCGAGCCGTTCTTGCACTAAGCCGTATAAGGAGTCTTCTGGGAAGTCATTATCTTCATTGGCAACCCCTGCGGGCATCTGCATCAGCAGCTCCACCGCTTCGTCCATATGCTCAATCGCATAGATATGGAATTGTCCTTTGCCTACAGCTGTTATCACTTTTGGGGCGAGGTTAAGTTGTAGAACGTTCGACTTCGGCATAATCACGCCCTGTTCGCCAGTTAAGCCGCGACGCTCACAAAGATTAAAGAAGCCTTCAATTTTCTCATTAATGCCGCCAATGGCTTGCACATTGCCGAATTGATCTAAGGCGCCGGTAATCGCGAGCGACTGGATAATCGGCTGCTCGGCAATCGCCGACATCAAACAGCAATACTCGGCGAGCGAGGCGCTATCACCATCGATCTCTTGATAGGACTGCTCGAATACGATGTTGGCATTAAGGTGTAGCGGAGCATCGCGACCAAAGATACGATACAAACAGGCAGAAAGGATCATCATGCCCTTGGCGTGGATATTGCCACCCAGCTCGGACTTCCTTTCAATGTCCGCTACTTCGCCATCACCATAATGCACGGTTGCAGTGATCCGCGCGGGTTCACCATAACTATGGTCAATCGCATCGATCACCGTCAGGCCATTAATCTGTCCTACCATAGCGCCTTCAGTTGGCAGATTTATGAAATTGTCATCAAAACTTTGCCCTGAAAATTCTTCAGAGCTGTTATGGCGATAATTGGCTTGCTCGAGTGCGTGCTCAACACTGGCGGCATTGATAGTGGCTTTGCCGCGATAAACCTTAGCCTGAGCCATTAATTGGGCGAAATCGAGCATAGATAGGCTTAAACGGCGTTGATGTTCGGTCAACCTCGAACTGTATCTAAACAGTGGCGCAAGGCTTGATTGCTCTAAACCAACCTCAACACTCTGAGCCACGGCTTGTAACCAATTGGCATATTGCACTTCTTTAAAGCGGGTCAGATCGAGTTCACTTGCCAGCTCTGCCAGCAAACTAAAGTGGCGCTGAAATTGCCAGTCTTCTGAGCGGACTTGGCTGTAGATTAAGCCTGCGCCAATCAGAATGATTTTACAATTTAGCGGAATAGGGCTTAGGTGGTTGCTTATCTGATAGGATTTTTGCGTCAGAATTTGCATGACCAGATCCCACAGGCCTTCGCGTTTCCACAGTGATTCGGCGCAGATAAACACATAGTGGCACTGGGCCAGTGCACCGGGTTGATATTTGCTGCCATTTGCCGATTGCACCATGCGACCAAGAAGATCGGCACGGCGGATATTGCCACTCAGGTAACGGTAACTGACATTTTTCTCGGCAATGGCGCCTTGATTATCGAGCGGCGCTTCATACTGCCATTGGAACTGAATGGCTTTTTCTACAGGCCGAGCCGCCACTAAATAAGCACTGGATAAGGGCTCGACGGTTTCCATTAGGGCTTGCATGATTAATTGTCGGTCGATGCCCGGAAAATCGGCGAGGTAGAGCTGTTGATCGGCAATGGCGTTATGTAACTTAAAGGCATCCAATACACGTTCTTGCCCTAAAAGCAGGGCTTTTAACCCTGTGGCCGATTGCGGCAGGGTAGGAAGGTTAAATTCAGGCGCGAGTGAGGATGATGGTATCAAGAGTGAATTCATATAAGCATTTACCATGAAAAGTTACCGCGATTTTACCATACCAAGACAGCAAGTCTCTTACTGTATAGGTGTTTTTGCGTTGGTTTACTCAGATATTGCTGAAAACTTGTTGGCTATTTGCCTGAAAAAACATCTTGGTGAGCATAAGATGAGCATTTGACACAATATTGAAAAATTGCTGTTTACAAGCACCGATGATGCTTATATTATTTGCGCCATTCGGAGGGGTGGCAGAGTGGTTTAATGCACCGGTCTTGAAAACCGGCGTGGGTTTATAGCCCACCCAGGGTTCAAATCCCTGCTCCTCCGCCATATTTTACGGAAAAGCCATCAGCAATGATGGCTTTTTTGTTTGTACAATTTGAACCCGGGTTCTTCATTCTAAGTGCAGCTCCTACGCCATATTTGTTAGAAAGGCCGCTAAGTCATTAGCGGCCTTTTTGCATTCAAGTCCACACAAGTTTTCTGTTCTGTATTTAATATTGCATCTGAGCAGAGCCTGCTTGAGTACTTCCTTGGCTTATATGTGGAGCATTCGCTTAAGTCCCCCCGGCATTTTTTAGTGAACTTATATTTGCCTTGAGGGTTTATATCTACCTTCTTAGCCACTTCTGAGTGCAGTCATCAGCATCGGCAATTTGCCTTCACAAGCCTTTAGCGCGCTTTGATTTGAGTGACTTTTTATCGAGTTTTTATTTCGACTATATAAAGTGGCTACTTTAAGGTGCTGTCGCATTAAAGGAGTTAAAGGAGTTAAAGGAGTTAAAGGAGTTAAAGGAGGCGAGTGTATTGAGCGCAGCGTGTTTTGGCCTAAGTAGCTATAAGTACAACCTTAATTTAGGGATAACACGGCTTTTGATTGAAGAATAGGCGTTATGCGATGGTTTTATCGACGACTGAGTATCAAATCGCCAATCAATTCAATTAATAATAAATTTAGGTTTACAACCAGAGGGGAGATAGCTATTATCTCGCTCGTTCGGAGGGGTGGCAGAGTGGTTTAATGCACCGGTCTTGAAAACCGGCGTGGGTTTATAGCCCACCCAGGGTTCAAATCCCTGCTCCTCCGCCATATTCTACGGAAAAGCCATCAGCAATGATGGCTTTTTTGTTTTTGGCATTTCGGAAGTTGAACCCTCTGGTTTCTTATTCTCAGCGCAGCGCCTCCGCAATATTCCACAGTTAAACCATCAACAATGATGGCTTTTTTATTTTTGCCATTTGCCCTGCTGGATTCATCATGTTAAGCGCTGCTTCTCCGTCAAATGCAATCCAAAGACCGCTAACCAATTCGCGGTCTTTTGCATTTTGGCCTTCCATTCTATTGTGTTTAAAACTTGCGGCGTTGAGCATACTCTTGGTTATTTGCCGTGAATACCGAAACCAGCAGCGCCTTAAGTGCAGAATTTAAACTGGGTTAATGAGTCCGTTGTTCCTTTAAATATCATCTAGTTAACAATATTCATTTTATGCTTTGCGAAATGCCATTGTTGGGCTAAATTACCCTGATAACCTATATTCCGGTTGCGGTATTCTGATTTGACTACACTGTGTTAGTCGACATTGGTTAAAGGTGGATAAAAGTTGATATCGATATATTTAGTTGACGACCATGAGCTTGTAAGAACTGGGATCCGCCGCATCTTAGAAGATGAACGTGGGATCAAAGTCGTGGGAGAAGCGCCTGATGGCGAAACCGCGGTACAGTGGGCGAGACAAAATGAAGCCGATGTCATCTTAATGGACATGAATATGCCAGGGATGGGCGGGCTTGAAGCCACGCGTAAGATTTTACGTTATCAGCCCCATGCCAAGATTATTGTGTTAACTGTGCATACTGAAGATCCTTTCCCCAGCAAAGTGATGCAGGCGGGCGCGTCTGGTTATTTAACCAAAGGGGCGACACCTCCCGAAGTACTGCAAGCGATACGTCAGGTTTCCCGTGGTCAGCGTTATTTATCTCCAGAAATTGCCCAACAAATGGCATTGAGCCAATTCAATCCCGCCGATGAGAATCCGTTTAAAGCCTTGTCCGAGCGTGAGCTGCAAATTATGTTGATGATCACCAATGGTGAAAAGGTCAATGATATTTCTGAGCAGCTCAACTTAAGCCCCAAAACCGTTAACAGCTACCGTTATCGCTTATTTGCGAAGCTTGGGATCAGTGGTGATGTGGAGCTGACCCGTTTAGCGATCCGTTATAAAATGTTAGACGCTGGCCATTTCTAGTGGCCGCTTGTGTCAATGAATCTAGCATTAATTAAGTGTTAGCAGTGAGTGTGAAGACGATTTATCAAGTTGTGTTGAAGACCGTGAGTAAAAGAGTGGGTTTATAACGATGTCGACAGGTTTTAACGCCCAGAGTTTTTTACGCATGGTCTCATCCTCTGCTGGGGTTTATCGCATGTATGACGTCAAAGGTGACGTCATCTATGTGGGTAAAGCCAAAGATCTTAAGAAGCGCTTATCCTCCTATTTCCGTAAAAACCTTGGGAATGTGAAAACCCAAGCGCTGGTGTCCCATATCCATCATATCGATGTGACGCTGACCCACAGCGAGACCGATGCGCTGCTGCTTGAGAATGACTATATCAAGCAGTACATGCCCAAATACAATGTGTTACTGCGGGACGATAAGTCATACCCTTATATTTTCTTGAGCCAACACGAGCATCCACGCCTCGCATACCATCGCGGACCGCAGCGGGAAAAGGGCTATTACTTTGGGCCTTATCCTAATGGCGGCGCGGTGCGTGAAAGTTTGCACTTGATGCAAAAGCTGTTTCCTATCCGCCAGTGTGATGATCTCTATTATAAATCCCGCACTCGTCCCTGCCTGCAGTACCAGTTATCCCGTTGCAGTGCACCTTGCGTCGGTAAGGTCAGTAATGCGGAGTATGACGAGCAGGTTAAACTCGCCAGTTTGTTCCTTAAGGGAAAAGATAAGCAAGTCATCAGTGAACTTGTGGCAAAGATGGAAGAGGCCGCCGGGCAGCAAGCCTATGAGCAAGCTGCGCGCTTTCGCGATCAAATTATGGCGCTACGCCGGGTGGCCGAGCAGCAAGAAGTCTCAGGTAATACTGGGGATATGGATGTTATCGGTGTGCACTACGCTTCGGGCATCGCGTGTTTTCACCTATTATTTATCCGCGAAGGTAAAATTTTTGGTAGCCGCAGCTATTATCCAACGGTGCCCGCGCAAACAGATATCGAAGAAGTCTTACGTTCCTTCCTATTACAGTTTTATTTAAATGCCGATATTCAACGCACAATTCCTAAGGAAGTGGTGATAAGCCATCACTTTGAAGAATTGCATGAGTTAGAAGCGGCCGTCTCTGAGGCGTTAAATAAAAAGTTCAGCATCAAAACCAATGTGCGCGCCGACAGGGCAAGCTTTTTGCGCCTCGCGCTGACCAATGCCACCAATGCGGTGATGACGCGTTTGTCCCATAAAAACACCGTTGAACAGCGTTTTGTCTTGCTGGAGGAAATCCTCGAGCTTAATGCGCCAATTCAGCGGATGGAGTGTTTCGATATCAGCCATACCATGGGGGAGAGCACGGTAGCCTCCTGCGTGGTGTTTAACCGCGAGGGGCCCCATAAGGCCGAATACCGCCGCTACAATATTGAAGGGATTACACCTGGCGATGATTATGCTGCGATGAAACAAGCTATTAGTCGCCGATTTGATAAAATCGATGCCAGCGGCAAAATTCCTGACATCTTATTTATCGACGGTGGCTTGGGCCAGCTGCGTATCGCCCAGCAAATAGTGGATGAGAAATTCGTCAATTTAGATAAAGCGCCGCAACTGATTGGGGTGGCAAAGGGGGAGAGCCGTAAACCCGGGCTTGAAACCTTAATCTTCGGCGACACAGAAACGAGCTTTTCCCTTGAGGATGACTCGCCAGCGCTGCACCTTATTCAACATATTCGCGATGAGTCCCACCGCTTTGCGATTACAGGCCATCGCAATCGTCGCCAGAAAACCCGTAACACCTCGACGCTCGAGTCGATTCCTGGCATTGGTCCTAAGCGGCGCAAGGCGTTATTGCAACATCTTGGTGGTTTACAGGAAGTGAAGGGCGCGAGTGTGGCCGAGTTAGCGAAAGTACCCGGTATTAGCATAGAAATGGCACAAACCATTCATGATGCATTGCGAGGGTGATAAATTTAAGGCAAGATTGGCGCTGCTTTTGACTAACTGGTTTGATCATGCCGTTTAACTTACCTATAGCATTAACCCTTTTTAGGCTTTTTTTACTGCCCATCTTCGTGGTGCTCTTTTATCTGCCGTACAGTTGGACTCCCTTCGTGGCTGCATTTGTGTTTTGGCTTGCCGCCATTACCGATGCCTTGGATGGCTATGCCGCCCGTAAACTCAAGCAACTCACGCGTTTTGGGGCTTTTCTCGATCCCGTTGCCGATAAACTAATGGTGATCACCGCGCTGGTGTTGCTGGTGGAGCAATATGCCGATATTTGGTTAACGTTGCCGGCACTGTTTATGATTGGTCGCGAAATTGTGATTTCAGCCCTACGTGAATGGATGGCTGAATTAGGTAAGCGCGGGACGGTTGCGGTTTCTTGGATCGGCAAATATAAAACGGCGGCGCAGATGGTGGCGATTATTGGCCTGATCTGGCAATACAACCCACTCATGATCACCGCGGCATTTGTGCTGTTATATATCGCTGCCGTGTTAACCTTCTGGTCAATGATGAGCTACATTTTAGCCGCTTGGAAAGATTTAACGGCTGAATAGCACAATAAAAGATCAAAGAGATTATTTAGTGCGCAAGCAGTAAGTTATCGATAAAACAGCGGTTGACACTGCATGGTAAATAGGTAGAATGCCTCCCCGTAGACGAGAGACGAAGTGAAAACAAAATCTTAACTCTACGAGATGCAACATAAGCTCAGTTGATAAGGTGAATACGATGCCTTGTTTTTTGAGTGAGTGTGAAATCGAAATGCGACATTAGCTCAGTTGGTAGAGCGATACCTTGCCAAGGTATAGGTCATCGGTTCGAACCCGATATGTCGCTCCAATCTAAATGATTGGAAAGATGGCGCGATGGCAGAATGGCTATGCTGCGGATTGCAAATCCGTCGATCTCGGTTCGACTCCGGGTCGCGCCTCCATAATCAAGATATTAATGACACGATTCCCGTCGTTAATATAAAGAGTTTGCCCGAGTGGTGGAATCGGTAGACACAAGGGATTTAAAATCCCTCGCTGGTAACAGCGTGCCAGTTCAAGTCTGGCCTCGGGTACCATTATTATAATGGTGACGGCTCAAAGCGAGCTGAAGCGTTAAACTTCGTTAATTATATTTTTGAAATATAAGTAAAATAACGAAGCAAAGAGTTAACAATATCAATAGCTGTGCTTGCGATATTCAGAGTTTGCCCGAGTGGTGGAATCGGTAGACACAAGGGATTTAAAATCCCTCGCTGGTAACAGCGTGCCAGTTCAAGTCTGGCCTCGGGTACCATTATTCTTAGTGAATAGTAAATAAGCCTCGACATCAGTCGGGGCTTTTTTGCATTTGCAGCACGCGATTGTTTCTAGGTTTGTTTGGAAATGCTGTTGGAATAAAATGGATCGGTTTATTTACTCCGAAGCTTATTCAAGATCTGCCTAAAATAAATGGGTTGCATTAATTTAGTGTTTATTAAGCCTAATACGCAGACGCTGATAAAAGTCGTTGTCATCTCACTTCATTGGTTGCAGATAGCTCTCTTGTTCGGCAAATGCAAGTTCCAATATGTGCGAATAATGTTCGTAAAGAGAAGCCATTCTGGCCCCATCAGGTTTAATCGTTAAGGTGTACAGATAAGCATTTCTTAATAAAAAGAGGTCTTTGTCGGCCGAAGATTCCGAAATACCTAATATGTTGGAAATATCTTTCAACGAGCCGAAATAAAATATTCTATGAAAACAGATGCTTGATGATGATAGCCAAGTAACGGTTTCTTCAATACCTGCTCCATTCTAAGCAATTGCTGTAAAGCCTAGGAGGTTTGCGGCTCATCAGCAGTTTCTCACTGCCATTTTTTAGCCTTAGACTTTCGCAGATCAGCAATCAGAATCGAGTAGACGATCTGTGAAAGCAATGAGGAGCTCCCCACTGTTTTCGACTGTATGTCCCTTCTTTGAGTTACACGAATAAAGGCATCAAGAACGAGTGTTAAAATAGTCATTGACGAAAATTCACCAGTTTTTCACTAAACCACATTACGGAAAATCTATAAAAATACGTATCTTTTACTATTTCTGGCCGCATGCAAAAGTTCTCATTATGTATGTTCGAACCAAAAAATCGTAAGTGGTTGTTGTTACAAGATGAATTAAAAATAAGTTATGTAGATAAAATGGCAATTTATAAAACGATATACAATGCAATCATGGGAGAGTAGCAAATGAATGACGCAATTAAGCTTGCGCGGTTACAAAATGAGATGAAAAACTCAACCACGGCTTTAGTACTGGGTTTCTTAATACCGGGTGCAGGCCAGATGTACGCTGGTAGTGTGGGATACGGAATTATTAATTTTGTCTTGGTAGTGATACTTGCTATAACTATTGTTGCCAGTCCTATAGCATTTATACTCTATGTACTTTCAATGTATTGGGGGTATAAAGGCGTAATTGCATTCAATAATGAAGTAATTAGAAAAGCTGAAAGTCAAGAAAGTTGATTCATTTCACTCATCAAAAAACCATTGAGCATCGTATTTCAATTATTTGCTGGAGATTTTGGGTTTAACTTCCAAATTATTATGTCATTGCATCACACAATCCGCTCGATTCGGTGAAATGCTGTAATGCTTTTAACATTAATAGCAAAGTGTCCTATTGCCTTGGCTGAAGTCAAGGCAATCTGTATCGCACAACCAAACTAGGTCGACCTGAACAGGGGCGACAGTCGTCTGATTTTTCTGGTGATTAACTCACTGGTAACTCCATATAGATAAGTAGTCGGTAACCTGCCGTCGAGAAATAAACCTGTTAATTCTGATGCACTTCTCAAATTTCGGCACGGCCGTTACGCTTTTTTCAACAAACTTCGTAGCTTGAAAACAGCAACTGAATTACTCATTGTAGGCAGTTAGAACCCATGTAACCAATTGCAATGATTGATTAAAAAGCGCTTAACCTGCTTTGACAACGGCGTATACGGAAAGCATGGAAAACTCAAGTTCCTTCTGTGGTGACTGAGTATTTAAGAGCAAAACCTACAACATATCTGAGAGTATAGTCTATGAAGCGTACAGACTTTTATATATCCATGCTGTTAGCGCTCGTCCTCACTGCATGTGGTGGTGGCGATTCTTCCGATAATAACGGCGATAATACCACGCCCCCATCTGCTTCGAATACGGCGCCTGTGATCAGTGGCTTATCAGACGTTTATCGAATGATGGAGAGGGCAGAATTAACCATTCCCTTCAGTGTGACTGATGCAGAGGGAGATACTATTACACTATCAGTTATATCGTCTAATGCAGCAGTAACAGCCAGCCTCAGTGGTCAAAAGTTGCTGTTGGTTACAGCAGATATAAATCAGAATACTTCGACCACGGTCACCTTGTCGGCTAGCGATGGTCAAACCAGTTCTAGCAAGTCGTTTATCCTAAATATTACAAAAAATAATGCACCAGTCATTAGTGGTCTCTCTGATACATATCAAATGGAGGAAAACGCACAGATCCTACTCCCCTTCACTGTAACTGATACGGAAGGTGATGAAATTACATTATCTACAGCCTCGTCTGATCCCATAATTACTATTAGTTACAATGGAAATTCTCAGATATTGTTGATAGCAGGAGAAATCACACGAGATATATCAGTAACTATTTCGCTGACGGCAAGTGATGGGAAATTGGCATCAACAAAAGAATTTATATTAACAGTCATGGATAAACCAGTGGTTCAACCGCCTGAACCAACAAAAGCTCCAGTTATTGCATGGTCATCAGAGTATGGGGATACGCCTACATTCAGCGTTAACGAAATGACAATGGAAGATTTTGTGTTTACTGTTTCTGATGAAGATAGTGATATTTCTCAGTTAAATATTACATACAAATTAAGATTTTTGACATCGTTAAATGATACTGATAAATCAAGTATCATTAAAAAATTCTCTATTGATATCGATAAAGTTTCTGGTGTAGCAAGAATGCGAATTCCTAATTCTACTTACGGAAAAATTCAAATTGCAGTAACTTTAAATGTTGTTGATGAAAAATCTAATGAATCATCTTCTAAAGAACTTTTCTTAGCTTTTTCAAGCAAATCATCAGTTTCATATTTAGACGATCTTTCTAATAAATATCCATTAGTCGGTGAAGAATCTCTGATTAATACATATTTTGTTAGTAGAGGCAATGAAATCAATAGTGCTATAAAAGTTTCGTATTCTATTCCAGAATATAACACAACGAATCCTTTAGGTATTAAAGATTTAACTAAAAATAGCTTTTCTGTAACACCTATACCTAGTGTTGCTAATGAATTGGTTGCCATTAATATTTCATTTGAAGATTCAACTGGTCTAACATCACAATTTTCGACTTTTATTAAACCAATTAATTCAGGAAGCATTGAATCAGTTTGGAATACTAAAATACAAGAACTTAAAAAGTTGGCTAACGCCTCAGCTGAGTATGAAAAAATAGCAAGCTATTTTAATGATGAATTGTTTTTTTCTAAAAAAATCAACAGTGATATTTATTTAAGTAATAAAAGAAAAATTCAATTATCTGATGATGAAATGATTACTAAGAAGATTGCTTTTTTAGAAAACAGATATCATTTTGTTCTTAATGGTTTACTTCAAAAAGATAAAGAAATTGAAGCTGAATTTAATGAAATAATAAACTACAATAGCTTAGAGGTTGAGGCTAGAATTGATGATCCATTTGAATCAATTGGCGTTCTAAATGAATTGGTTAATGATGTTTATCCATCAATGTATCTATTTAATCAAGAAAAATTAGTGTTGTTAAGTGATGGCTCATACTCAAGATTTATTGGTAACACTGCTTATGGTTCTTATGAAGTAAGTGGGAAATGGATTTTCTCTACACAGTATGATTTTTTAAATGATATTTTGATGCATTAGATGTTAATTTAAATATGATTTATAGTTTTAATGTTGAATAATATAGTAAGGGATAAAAAATGAAAAAATCAAAACTGATGAAAATTTTGATTTTATCTTCACTGATAGCATCAACATCAACATTTGCTGACACAAGTTATATTGTTAAGTGGAATGATGTTTCTCAATTAAACTCAATGAAAGATGATTCTTTTGTTAACAATGTAAAAGTAAAATTTTTCGAAAGAACAACATTTGGAGGTTATTCTGTAATTGTTGTTGAAGATAATGTTGATTTAACGATTTCAAGATTAACTGATAGTGGATTATTTGCCTCTGTTGTGGAAAATACTAAAATTCATTTTGAAAAAAATGAAACTACAATTCCTGTAAAATTAAATCAAGCTAACATTGTTCTAAAGCCCAAGAATCCAATAACTTATTCAATTGATTTGAATAAATTTAAAGATCCTCTTGTTGAAAATGAATATTACCATGATGCGCAAAAAGATTTTACAAATGGTGCAACTTCAGCGTTAGAAGCAAAATCAGTTTTTAAAAATAATCTTGGCAGGAAAGCAAGAGTAGCTGTGTTAGATTCTGGTTATTTTCCACATGAAGATATGGAAACGCCAAAAGAACAAGCAAAATTCATTAAATCAGCAATGTACTATTTTCCAGAAGGGAATTATGCGTATAATTTAGCCTTGAATTGTTTAACGCAAGATCCCACAAACTCAGGATTGGATGCTACGTGTGATGCTTCAAACATTGTAACACTTGGAGATCAAACTAATAATGCATTAGATAAATCATGGAAGCCATCTAAATTTGTTTACAATGAACAAACAAAACTAAATGATCCTACAGAATATAAAATCTGTATTAACGGTCATGGACTTAGTGTAGCGTCATCTATTGCTGCTATTCAAAACAATGGTAAAGGCATTGCCTCAGCAGTAGGTTCAGAAAATATTGATATTGTACCAGTTAAAGTTATCGATTCTTGTACAGGTTCGGCTTTAACATCTGATTTAATTAAAGCTATCTATTGGGCTGCTAAAAGTGATGACACATTTGAAGGATTGGAACCAATTTCTGAACCTGTTGATGTGATCAATTTAAGCTTAGGCTCAAATAAAAATGAGCTTTGTGAAGTTGGATACAATGCTTTTGCTGATGCTGTAGATTATGCAAAACAGAAAGGTATTGTGGTTGTTGCAGCATTAGGTAACGATGGTGTATCTGGTGATATATTTACGCCAGCAACATGTAACGGTGTTATTCCTGTGTCGTCAAATAACGTACATGGACAACTATCATATTTCTCAAGTTACCTAAGTGATAAAAGAACATTGTCAACAATTGGTGAAGATATGACGTTGCCCAAGGTAACAACTACAACGTATATTGACAGAAATTTTATTGATACAAACTGTCAAGGTAGTATTGAATCTTGCTATGCTACAGGACAAGGAACGAGTTACTCAGCACCTATTGTATCTGGTTTAGTTTCTATGGTGTTGATGCAAAACCCTAGTTTAAACCCTGATGAAATTTTCAATGTTATTTATGACTCTGGCAATAAATTTCATGTGAATGAGGCGGGTAATTCCACTAACATGTTTAGAAATGCACCAGAAAACAGAATTATCAATTTTAAAGAAGCTTTGTTAGCTGCTGATAATGAAACTTTACATGTTGGTAAAACTACTGTTTCTCATTCAATGAATGGAGCAAGTGATAAATATGTTCAGAAAATGATCAGCTCACATGGAAAGGATAATGTTTGTTCAACGTATAAACTTGATTGGCAAGATGTTTATCAATCAAATTCAAAAGGTGTTGATTTTGAAGTATATGGAACAAATGCTGCAGAAGCAATGACAGTTTCAAATTCAACTTTAATTGAAACTGATGACAAATCACCTCGCTTACAAACTAGCTTAGTTATCAAAAAAGACTTTGCTAATTATGGCGTAAGAGTCTGTAAGATTGGCAAGTGTTCTGAGATTAAAGAGTTCGATTTTAGCACTGCCGAGTTAAATATTTCTTGCTTGTAAAATTTATGACATATATTCCTTTGATTATCTAACCGTACCATTATTTTTTTGAGGTAACAAATGGCAATATCCATCAAGATTCGGGAAGGGTATTGCTAAATGAACGTTATTGTATAACTCAATCTTAGGTATGCCTTCTCCTAACAGGGGGCCTGGCATTAACTGGCTCTCTGGCGATTAAGCATACCTAGCCCTATGACTTTGCTCATTACTTTCATGCCAGCCCATACCTCGTCGATTTGGTCGCTTTAGTTGCACAGGCTCAATTTCAGGTCAATCAGCTGTTTATAACGATATAAAGCCGTTTCTGGGGGCCTTTAACTTGCATTTTCGTAGGTTCACTCTCTAGGTGTTTCAATATCTTATGACCATTTTCTGTCATAAATGCCATTGGGGTTGAAACTTGTTTTATCTTGCACCTCTGCATGCTTAATGAAGTGGGTAGAATCTCGCTATCTGCCACACTCTCTAAACTGGCTTAGGGTGCGACGACTTCATGTGTGGCCGCATCTAGCGCAAGATGCAACTTATGTCGAGGGCGACGTTTTCCTAATCCTGCTTACGCATTCACCTTCACCTTCACCATATACTTTCAATCCTGTAGTATCGACAACCAAGTGAGTCATCGCACCACGGCTAGGGTTGCGGTAGTTAATCTTGATGGTCTTTGCCCACTTGCTGATGCAACTGTAACTAGGTGAAATTAGTTGTACATTCATCAAACTAAACACTGAGCTGAGAAAATCTTCTAGTGTTGTAAGGGAGATTAAATAACCTTTGTGTATCAAGGCGGCTTCTATTGCCGTGTCACAATATTGATATGCCCAATCACCATTATGTTCAGTTACATCAGAGGTTGTTCGCCTGCTCGTCTATCCAAAAGCTTGTAAGCCACGGTTCGTCAACGCCTTGATATATTCGGTCAATTAGTGATGCGATACTTGAATTTGTTCATCTGATAGCGGTTCCTGCGTTGTATTCACCGAACTGTTCGCATCTGGGGCGGAAGGTTCATTCATTTAGGCATTAAGGCCTTGATAGCGTCAAACTCAGCAGGGTAGGTTGCCTCTTCCCTCCCTATTGTCAAAGTAATATCGTTAACCTTCACCCATAAAAAAGCCCCGTGGTTTTCACGAGGCTCTTTTACGTATCCGCAATACTACTCATTTATCGCTTGTTTAAGCGCTGTCGCCGCCTTAAAGCTTGGCTGGTTAAAGCCAGCAATCTCCATCGTCTCGCCGGTTTGCGGGTTCCGACCCGATTTAGGTAAATGATAACGTAACTCGAAGGTGCCGAATTGTGGCAGGAAGACTTTCTCACCTTCGCTTAAGGCGATATGGATCTGTTGCAGGATTTGTTCGACAACAGGTCTAGTACTGGCCTGGGACTGTTCAAGCGAAGTGGCGATACGTTGGATAAGTTGTGCTTTGTTCATTGAAACCTCTGAATTCAGCGAAAGAGCAGGAAAGGGGAGTTATAACAAGCTCGGGATCAGATTGAAAGCCTAGGTTTACCAAAGCGGCTTAACTGCTGCTTTATTGGTTAACGAGGAGAACTTGTTTTGTAGTGTATGGAGATAATTATCTGGAGGCTGTCCAGCTATCTGTTTATTTCCGTTCCCAAACCACCGCCTCTGAGGTGATGATAGTCTCTTAAAGCTATAGCCTGAAAAATGCCCAAGTTAAAAGAGACCTTCTTATTCATCACTAGTAAGAGGAAACGAGAAACAAGAGCGATTCAGAAGTTCATCACATGTTTACTGGCGTTGCAAATATCATATCGTTTAGACACCTAAGTATAGATTCAAAATCTTAAAAGGTAACCTTGGTAAGGATCTATACAGGTCGATTTGCATTCTATGCAATATTAATAGATATGAGGTCTTATAATTAAATGTTCAGATAGTTCATGTATGCTAGTCGTGATAATTCCTTCAAAGTTGTCTTTGTCGACTTAATGGGGATTGAATGGCAGTAGCGAAATAGAAATTTCTAACTAATTCCCTAATATTTAAAACAATTACTTGTGAGTATCTTTTGGGGAATAGGTTATTTTGTAGATGCAATAGGTGTAAGCAGGTCATCATCAGACGAATGTCGTGAAATTTCTAGAACATGGGGCCCAAATTTTGTTGCAAAAGAACTAGAACAGTAGAAATAGCTCATTCTAGAGTTAGTTAAATTCCGCCTTATAAAAAGGCGGATTATTGACTATTGTTGGATAGACTTTTGGCTGACAAAGTTGACAGATTTAAATCTGCATATCTAAAAATGTTTTTTAGTTTAAAAGGTTGTTAGTTGTATTAGTTAACCTTTTTGAAATAGCTTATCTGCTAATCCTTGAGTGAAATTTTTAAATTTTTTATATTGGCTAGGGTCGGCAGAAATGAGCAATATGTTCTGCTCTTTAAAAGTAGTAGCGTCAATCAGTTCGTAGGTCGGTTTGCGTGGATTAACCTCGTTAATCAGTACATACTGCTCATCACCTGTTAGCTCCAATTCGCCCTTGTAGTCGAAGGTGAGCAGATCATGATCTTCAGCTAGTAGAAAAATTGTATATCGAGTAAATAAACTATGGACGGCAGCGGTCAAGTTTTCTCTGTATAACTTTTGACGATTATCATCTGAATTATAGTCCTCAAGTTGTTTAATTTCAGCTTGTTTTGACGCTATTGTTTTTTGTGAGTAATCCCAAGATTTTCTTTCGGAGAAACTCATTAAATTAATTTGAGATTTTAAATCTGTTTCTGCCCGTTCGGCATTTTTACGTAGTGAAGTTAAATAATCGGTATCAGCATCTAATAAAACAACGGCTTTCACATAATTCATTACTAATATGTCGATGCCGGTAGATTTCAGTGCTGCGACAAATCTAGCTTGGGTGTTTTCGCCCCCACCAATTGAGTCCATATAAGAACAGTAATAACGCCCTTCTTCTCCCTTAAATGTCGGAAACGCAATAATACCACTTGCACGGCTACTTGCTTTCATTCGACTTTCTATATCTGTCACACAATCAGGAATGGCTCTATCCTTCCCGCTAAAGGGATACCAACTGGCTTTTATATCAAACTCTCTTACATTGAAGTCTAAAGGGTTTAATTTCTTAAGAGCTTCATTCATATTTGATTGTGCTAAAGACGCTGTTGACTGTAGAGCAGTCAGTTTTTCATCATATGGCTTCAAAATTTCTTTCAATTTATCAGAGGCCGCAGCACTTCGATCGTGTACTTCTTTTAATTTATCTAAAGCCACTTGTTGACTTTGAATAACTGCTTGATGTTTAGCAATATCTTCCTTGAGTTCTTTATCGTGAAGATAAAGTTGCCCATTGATAGTCAGAAATTGTTCCACAGTACCTATTTCAGTATTAGGTGCAGGCTGCTGACCTAGTGGACTTGAAGCGATCTGTTTCGCGAGTGTTTGAACTTGTGTGAAAACGTCATCAGTGACTTCTTGACCTTTGATGTTGCCCAGCGTATTTTTTTCTAGTTCTTTTATCTTTATTATCCATTCTTTAAGATCACTATCATCTAAAGGGATAAGATGAATGCGCTTTGCTGCAAAGGCTACTTGGTCTTGTTGTATATCAGACTGGAAATCGAGTTTTGCTTTATCTGGATAATCATTGCATCCTGTTAATGTTGTTACTGCAAGGAGTACTGTGCTGACGGAGGTTATTATTTTTCGCATTTTAAATCCATTGTAAATTGAGTTGACCACACATGCATATTTGAAAATTTAACTATTATGTCATTAAATGAGCTTGATATTATTCTTGAGAAGCTAGTAATGTTATTTTTATGCTATTGTTCTTTTAAATTTAATTTTCGGTTGCTATGAATATAGATGACGTCTTGTAGCGTGGCAGTAGGGTGGTAAAGAAAAATAATAAGAATGAAATTATTAGCATAGGTAAGCCAATTTTAACGGTTTTCATTAAGCTGTTGATCACGCTTTTATCTGTTATACCAAATTCTCGTCCCAAGTTAGCAAGCTCTGTAAGTGAGTTGAAAACCTCATAGATGGGAATCAATATGGTGACTAAACAGATAGCGCAGAGCATTTTGCTGATAAAGCGTGGCGCACCGATTGCCAAACTAACAGACGATGCGAGCATAAATATGATTTGCAATGTCATGCTATCAACCAACTCTATGTAGCTCACTGTTGTACCGAGTCCCAAATCAACTGCTGGCAGTAACATTGAGACAAACAAGCAAGTCAGTGTAAAAAGCGCAAATTTGTTGTGGACAGACAACCTAGATGCAGAGTTTAAATTTAAATTAGGCATGTCAATAGATCTTAATGTCTCTTTCGCTTTGGACACATCAATACTTTGTATTTTTTCTTTAACTTTGTCTGTTGCTTTTGCTGCAAGATCTTTGGCTTTTTCTAAGTTTTCCTCATTGATATTGCTTTTCACTTTTTTATAAATATGATTTGCGGTTTCTTTGGCAGAAGAAAGGTGATCGTCTATATAAGCGGATTGTCTGAGTATGTAAACTGATTCTACTCTCCCTTCTATCAGATCGAAGTCAACATCATCGCCTACACGCGGTGAAATTTCAGATTTTATTTTTGAGAGTGGTACCTCAAATTTGTCCTGATTCTCTGCTCTAATTAGGGCGAATGCCCCTGTAATATTGAGTATTTTTCCTTGCATTTTACTAGCCTTATCAATTTAGCATGTGATTTGGGAAAGATATAAAGTCATGAAGGAACAAAAAAGATACGTTTTTTTTGTAGAAAGGCGTAAACAATGATTGTGCTAGTGTGTCGTTGCTATTGTTAAATCTGGTATAGCAGCAGGGTGAGCACAAAAAGAGTGACCAAAGAGGTAAATATGCTAAGAAATCCGATAGGCCAGTCGAAAAAAATTTACACGTTTTCAGTCATTGTGCGGGTAACTGTGAATTTCGTCACCTTACTTACGGTAACTTAGCAAACAGATATAGCTTTTATTGCAACCAGTTGTAAAATTTGGGAATTGTTGTTACATTTTAGCGTGTTAATAAATTGTGAGTGTCTAATTTTGGATCAATTAGTAAGACACAGCAGTGCAGATGTGGTGCTGTTGACGGATATAGTGCTTCGCTGGGAGCATGAATCTCAACAGGTTGAATCGCAGTTATACCAATTTGCCTACCAGAAATTTCGTAGTATTGCGTCAGAAGTTAGAGCAAAGTCTTTGGCTGAGTTTGAGCAAAATACGTTGCTTAGGATTTCCTGCAACACTACCTCCCTTGTACATGACGCTTTTATTCGTGTGGCCCAAAGTCATGAGGTTACCGTTGAAAACAGCAGGGAGTTTTATATGTTGTTTTCACAGGTCATTTACTCGATCCTCATTGATAATCTACGTAAGTCTCAGGCTAAAAAACGTCAAATTGAGGCCCGTAGCTTGCTTCAAGCTTCTTCAGCTTTTCAACAACTATTTGAAGTTGAGCATTTACTAAAGAAGTTGGCGATTGACTACCCGCGTCAGGTGTCTGTATTCATTTATAAATATGTTTGCTTGAGCTCATCGAAAGAAATTTCTCAAATGTTTAGTATTTCAGAATCTTCGGTTGACAAGGATCTCTCTTTTATCAAGAAATACTTATCTATACACCTTACCGATTAAACCGGATGGAACCCGCATGTCTTCACTGTACGAACACTTTTCACGCCTGTCTGAATTATCTTCTTCCGAACAAGAGGCGTATTTGCAAACGCTTAAGCATGATGATTATTCACTGTATCAGCGTCTGTGCACCATGTTGAATATACCAGAGATGGATACCACTCAACTATTTCAAGCTGGTATTCAGCAGGCTGCTGAAGGGATATTCGATATACTTGATGAAGGGGATATCGTCGGCAAATATAAAGTGATACGCCAGATAGGACAAGGCGGGATGGGACATGTGTATCTAGGTGAACGCCAAGATGGTACGTATTCTCAAGTTGTGGCCATTAAAGCGGTGCCACTAGCGCTTATGTCTGCAGAAGCTGGCTCCTTTTTCAATTATGAAGCGCAGGCGTTAGCCTCCCTGAGTCATCCCAATGTTGTGACCATCCTTGATGCTGGACAAGATAGTCGCGGCATGGCTTATGTTGTCATGCCCTATATTCAGGGCGAGTCCATTACCCAGTATTGCATGCCGCTTATTTCGGTAGCGGATAAAGTCAGGGTGTTTATTCAAGTGCTTGATGGCATTATTCACTCCCACGCAAACCAAGTGCTGCACCGTGATATTAAGCCCGACAATATTTTGGTTGACGATGATGGGCGCGTGCATGTAATTGATTTTGGTATTTCAAAATTGATGGGGGAGCAGGGGAACGGTGACCAGTTCTATCTTAATGCGCTGTCGTTTGAATATGCTTCACCCGAGCAAAAAGCTGGTGGGAAAGTTACCGTTGCATCAGATATTTATAGTTTGGGAAAGGTACTTAACATTTTAGTTCCTGACGACAAGATTATTGGAAGGATTGCCGCTAAAGCCTCTGCAGCTCAGGTCGAAGAGCGGTATCAGACTGTAGCTGAACTCAAAACTGAGCTGTTCAACTATCTCGCTTCTCGCCCAATTCTTGCTTATCCGAGCCGAGGTTACAATGCAGGATTATGGTTTAAGCGGCATCGCTTAGCTGTGTCTATGACCATTGGACTTTGCATTGCAGGATCGGTGACTGGCTATCATTACTATGAGGCTAAACTGGAATCGATGCAGCAGGCTCAGTTGGCGGACAGTAACTTGAAGTTGGCTGAAGCTATGCTGGCCCAAGTTGATGTGAAAGTGGTCAGTGAAATTGAACGACAACGGGCGTTAGTCGAGTCAGCCAGTCACGTAGAGTTGAACTTGCTTCCTAAAGCGCAGGCAGTGCGTTTTACATTGTCGTTGATGGAAGCTAATAAAGTGATTGGAGATTACGTCAAAGCACGACTTGAAAGTGACAAACTCATTAACCTCACATCAGGCCTGCCTGAATATTCGACAGAGCATTTGATCGCGACCAAATTCCAATTGGAATTGGACATCATGGATAATCGCCGTCAGGATATCGAAAAACGATTAGAGATGTTAAATAATGCAGTTGCATCATTACCCAATACAGGTGACAACAGATTATTTGCATTAGTAGATTGGGAAATTGGCAGCGCACCTTTGTCTAACAAAGCTTATCATCAGTTGTTTCAGTCTGTGATACCGCACCTGAGAGCAAAAGATATAAACCAAGAAATACTGTTGCAGCATGCCAGTATTATTGCGTCATCTAATACGGTAGACCAAGATAAATTACAACAATTAGAGGCGCTGCTTGATAAAAGTGAAAGTGATATCGCATCTGTATCTGCCAAACATTGGGCGAGCCTGTTGCACGATTGGTATATCATGTCAAATTTACAAGGAAAGCAGTCCGTTGAAAATCTTAATCATCGGATCGTCAGTAACACTGGGTTATTAAACTCCCTTTATGATAACAAACATCCATCTGTCTATGTGTTGGCCATTTTAGCCAAACAGTCAGCATCTATTAATCGATTTAAGCTCGGCGATATCATTGATGAAATTTATAACTCAATCGATGCTGACACGCTTCCAGCCGTTTATCGAACTAATTATTTTATCATTGAACTGACAAATGCCATCTCTGAAAGAAGATTCGCAGACGCTTATCAAGTAATGGTGACTGTATCCCCTGAGCTATCGAGTTACGGTGAAAATGCGTTAAATTATTACTTACAGTTTTCAGTATTTGCTAATGCTTTTGATAAACAAGAATTGTATTTAAATCAACTGTACTTATTGAGCGAACACTATAAAGCAAAGGGAAATATTGGACATGCGGGTTATTTTGCATATTCTCAGTGCAGCAGTTCGGCTAAACAATTCGAGCCTGATATCCTCGATATCAAAAATGGGCTGAATGCATGTAATGAAGCTCTACCTTTTTACCGAAAGCATTATGGTGAAGCCAGTAATTTTTATATTCTGTCACTGATTTCAAAGCTACAACTTCAGATTCAACTTGGCGATACTGCTGATGTTGAGACACTCATTAACATGTTGGAGCCTAAGTTGGCTGAAATCACTTATCCTGCTACTCAGGTGATTTATCTTAAAACGATGGCTTTGGCGCATTTAGCATTGAAAGATCTTGATGCTGCTGATGAGCTAATCAATAAACTCTCTAATCTTGCTAACGTTACATCCTATGACTTGCTGCTAGTAAAGCTTGAACGCTTGCAGTCAGCAGGAGAGCTGTTTGATGTGAAAACTGAGCTTGATAGGATAGGTTCTTTGAACTGTGAGGCGTTATCAAAAGAGCAATTAAACAGATTGAAAAAATATATCAGTGATGATGAGTTTAGCATGCTTGATTTGTGTCCAAACTCAGTGGGTTGGAATGATTTTGCAAAATTACCAGAGCAAACATTGAAAATTTATAGCTCCGTAGATGATTTTATTTCTTATCTGTAGCTGAAATATTTAAATGTAAAAAATGCTTAACTCCATACTCCTAAGTATCCACTTTTAAACTTAATTAAGAGTGGATACTTTAATTTGATTATATTGAAGTTTGCTGTAACTGAATAACGGTTAAGAAAATAACGTATCTTCCAATGTGCGTCCTTTCAGCAGCATCTTGTATTGCCAATGCTGCAGCTTAAATAAGGCGAGCAGGGCGGTTTCAAATTCATAATGGCGATTTGCCGTGTCATTCAATTGGATAACAAATACATGGGCTTGTTTTGAGGTGATATTCACTACTCCGGGTATTTGACCTACGGCTTGGATAAGCATTTCACTGTCGCAGTGTTCCATCGTGAGGGTGAGATAATCACTGCCGCTATTGGATGAGCGCATCGAAATCGATTGGCCCAACTCACCTTTATCTAGATACAACACTTGGTCACAGAGCTTTTCGAGCTCGTCCAAGTTATGTGAGCTGATCACAAAGGTGATACTGGGCGAAAGCGTTCTGACGAGTTCACGGATTTTCTTGGCATTGGCGGGATCGAGTCCTGCGGTGGGTTCATCTAGTAATACCAGCTTAGGCGAGCCGATTAAGGCTTGGGCAATCGCCACACGTTTACTCATCCCATGGCTTAGACTCGGTGGCTTTTGCTGCGCCACCTCGGCTAAGTCAACTAAATTCAGTACTCGCAGGGCTTCTTGATTTGCCTGCTTGCTATCCATCCCTTGAATACGCGCAAAGAAGCTTAACTGGCTGATAATGGTTAAATTGGGATCGAGCGTTGCATCCTGTGGCAGGGCGGCAATTTGGCCTAATAATGCTGGACTATTGGGCGCTTCTCCCAGAATACGCACCGTGCCCGCGCTTGGGGTGAGGTAACCACAGAGCAGGCTAAACAGTGTGGTTTTACCTGCTCCGTTAGGGCCAACCAAGGCGATGGGCGCTCCCGCTTCGAGGGTTAAGTTAACGTTATTGAGCGCTTTTTTACTGCCATAGTGTTTGGACAGTCCTTGGCATTGAATGAGGATCATAGTTGACTCCTTTGGATATAAACGCGGCCAAGGAAGAGGGCGAATGCAGTTTGTAATAGGGGAATAGGTGCGTAGGCAAAGCTATTGAGTCCATTGGTGTTGACCATGTTCGACAGTTGAGCGCCCGGTAATATCCATTGTAAACCTTCAAATAAGCTGGATTGATTACCCAAAATCAATAGTGCAATTGAGACGACGGTCCACAAGATGGTGGCGAGCACCATAGCCTGTCTTGCCGTGTTGGCATAGAGGGACAATAGGGTCATCACCGCGGTAAAGGGTAAAATCACGATAACCAAGTTGACGCCGACCAAGGCCCCCGACGTTAATGCGGGTAATAACAAGCCGATATCGCGAGTGAGTGCCAGTGCTATGGTGGCGAGTATGGTCAATAAGATCAGTAGACCTTGGATCAAGATTTGCCCCAAAAAGCGGCCGAAGAGCAGGCTGTCTTTGCTGGTTCTTAGGGTATAGAAGCGCAATGTGCCGCGGGTTTTGTCTGAGGAAAACTGATCGGCGGCAATCAAAATACTGAACATGGGAAACAGATACAGCGCAAAGCACCAGAAGATGGCCATTTCCGCCACGGGCCAGTCAAACAGTACATTGAGTGCTTGGTTGCCTAAGAGACCGTCGATCAGATCTTTGATATTGGGCTGCATCAATAGGGTCGAAGCGCCTTGGATGGGGTAGAGCAATAGTATGCCCCACACTAATGCAAAGGCGATAAGGGCGATAATCCCGCGAAGGTTAAATAGAAATTTTCGACATTCAAAGCCAGCGATCAAAAGCATGTTGTTGAATGTACTGGGAGCGTTCGGTGTCATTCGCTGTCTCGTCAGTGAGTGAGCGGACAAACTTTCACGTTAGTCATCATTAAGAGCGACCATTCGCGAAAGTCGTCCGCAGCGCGGTTAGGATAAAGAAGCGATAAGTGAGTCTAACTTATCTTTAAGTTCAGCCACTTGCTCTTCAAGCTGCGTGACTCTTGCTTCCAGTTGTTGTCTATCCTGCTCGTTTAGCGGGTGTGCGTCGGCACTGGTGAATGACGCGGCGCTAATTTGCTCAGCACCTTGGGAGAACAGCTCAGTGTAACGGCATTCACGCTTACCCGGCTCCCGTGGCAGTTGGGCTAGCACGGGTTTATCTCGCTCCATCAGTTGCTTAATGCAGGCTTCCACTTCGAGCACATCTTTAAAGTCATGCAGCCTGTTGCTGCGGGTACGCAATTCGCCCGGCGTTTGTGGGCCGCGAAGCAGCAGCAAACAGACAATGGCTACCGCAGCGCTCGAAAGTTGTAACTCGCTAAATTCGGTGTTGCAGAATCTGTGCTTATATTTGACGACTCGGCTACCAAAGCCGGATTGTTCGCTGATTAAGCGCTTTTTATTCAATGAATCGAGGGCGTCTTGAACCTGCGCCTCACTTAAGTCCAATACGGGATCGCGGCTGGTTTTTTGATTACAGGCGAGGGTCAGGGCATTGAGTGAAAGCGGGTATTGCTCTGGGGTGGTGACTTCTTTTTCAAGTAGGCAACCGATAACTCTGGCTTCGTGTAACGTGAGTTCCATATAAGCTCCAAAGAAAAAAGCATGGCTTTGTTATAACAGAGCCATGCTTAATATCCTAGCGCTTGTCGGTAAACTGAGGTTTAAGGCCAACTATTTGCACAAATAAAGCACGAACATTAGGGGGAGAGAGTGCTAAGTTCCGTATTCGGTTGACTATTCTGCCTGATCAGTCTGTTTCCGTCAGGCGTAAGCCATCATCGTCGATACTTAATTTGCCCGCTTTAAACAGGCCGCCGATGCTCTTCTTGAAGGCTTTTTTACTCATGCCGAGTTGCTCGTAAATCACTTCGGCATCGGTTTTATCGGTCAGCGGTAAGAAACCACCCGCTTGCTTGAGTTTTACTAAGATAATGTGCGCATGCTTATCGAGCTCTTGCTTACTGCCTTGCTGCAAGACCAGATCGATTTTGCCATCGCGGCGCACTTGTTTGATAAAACCTTTAACCCTTTGGCCAAAACGCAGCTTTTGGAACACTTCGTTTTGGTAAATCACGCCCCAGTGGGCATGGTTAATAATGGCTTTGTAGCCTAAATCTGTGGTGCCACCGATATATAAGTCAACCTGTTGACCCACTTCATACTGCGCTGGAGTTTTATCGAGGAACTTATCAATTTTTGATGAGGCGACAATACGTTCATCCGCGCGGTTAACATGCACGTAAACGAGGTATGAGCGGCCTTCTTCGATGGGTTTATGCTGCTCGCCAAAGGGCAGCAGCAGATCTTTATCTAATCCCCAGTCTAAAAATGCCCCGTAGGGACCCGTTGCCACGACTTTTAGATAGGCAAACTCACCGACTTGCGCAAGCGGTTTGCGCGTTGTGGCAATGACAATATCTTCAGAGTCCAGATATAAAAATACCTCTAGCCAGTCACCGACTTGGCAATCTTTTGGGGTGGCTTTGTTGGGCAGTAACACTTGGCCAAATTCGTGGGCATTTAAATACACACCGAAGCTTACTTGTTTTACCACCTCAAGTTTGCAGGTTTTTCCTATCTGTACCATGTAGCTCTCTATCTATAGATGTCATTCGGCGGTGATTATAACCGCTTTATCCGTAAACGGCAGCTTCCAGTTCGGCTTTTAGGTTTGCACTTTAGGATTAATGGCTTAGTAGCCGTTAAAAATCATGTCGCCGCTGCGATTGTTAGCCATTTATTCTGCAAGCCTATTAAAAAATATTGAACGTATTAAAAGTAGGATTATTCTCTAAGTTATTAATTTATGGAAATTAACCCTACGCTAGGCAGTCATCCCTGTTAATGAGGTGTTTGTTATATTTTAATGAAAAATATTAAATGAGATTCTTGCTTGCAATCTGTGACATTGCGCGGTTTAATTGCGCCGTTTAACGACTTCGCTCGTTACAGACATGACAAATATTACGTGAGTTGTAATGGTTTTATGGTTCACAGGTCATTAACCGTGTAACGTACAATTTATAATGGTTACATGGGGTTAAGAGGAATTGTTTAGCTAATGCACAAGCATCCATTTTTTGCTCTTTGCCTAAAAGCATCACAATGTCAGCGCTCAATCGTTGTGCCCTATGACGATACCAGCCTTAAACATCTCACGTTAATCCGTATCAATTCTGGCCGCGAAGAAGCCAACAGTCCCCTGTTACAATAATCTTGCCTGTTATTAGGTGCGCTCGGTCTTGCCTAGCCGCTTAATATGTAATGTTGTTCCTTTAGTGTTACCTGTTGTTGTAGACATGCTTAAAACCCCTTGTTAGTGAATTTTGGGTCTTGAGCTGTGATGCGACGCCTAACGTTAGGGTTTTGGGTGTTTTTTAACCTCAAAGCGCGCTAAGGTTAATGCCATTGGTGAGAAACCTTGGCGATAAAGGGTGATATGAACGCAATCTCCTACCATCGCCAAAGTAATAAGAATCTGGGGTCTACCCCGGCTGCGTTAAGGAAAAACGCATCAATGTCACCTAAGCTGGGTTGATTTTGCTGCATTAAATAGGGTGAGTTCATCCTAATTGTATGTCAGGTAAATATTTGTTTTACCTGGGTTTGTCGAACGGGCGGTCGCGCAAGAATGCTGTGGCCGTTTAACCCATTTTTTTATAGACGGGCTAAATAAAAATGAATGATTGGTCTATTGATGCTGCTCGTGCTGGGTACAACGTTACCCACTGGAGCCAAGGGTTTTATGGGATCAGCGACCAAGGTGAGGTGACAGTGTCGCCGGATCCTAAGAATCCTGATCACAAGATTGGCTTAAATGAGCTAGCAAAAGACATGGTTAAAGCAGGGGTCGCTTTACCTGTATTAGTTCGTTTCCCGCAAATTCTGCACCACAGAGTGAACAGTTTGTGCCAAGCATTCGACCAAGCGATACAAAAATATGAGTATCAGGCGGACTATTTGCTGGTTTACCCCATTAAAGTAAACCAACAAAAAACTGTGGTAGAAGAGATCCTTGCGAGCCAAGCATCAAAAGAAGTTCCACAATTAGGCCTAGAAGCCGGCAGTAAGCCAGAATTAATGGCCGTGTTGGCCATGGCGCAAAAAGCCAGTTCAGTGATCGTATGTAACGGTTACAAAGATAACGAATACATTCGTTTAGCCTTAATTGGTGAAAAGTTAGGCCATAAGGTCTACATCGTTTTAGAAAAACTGTCTGAGTTGAAGATGGTGTTGGCCGAGTCTAAGCGTCTAGGGGTGAAACCTCGCTTAGGTCTACGTGCTCGCCTTGCTTTCCAAGGTAAAGGCAAGTGGCAAGCCAGCGGCGGTGAAAAGTCTAAGTTTGGTTTATCAGCAGCGCAAATTCTGACCGTGGTTGATCAGTTAAAACAAGAGGATATGTTAGATTCTCTGCAGTTACTGCACTTCCACTTAGGTTCACAAATCGCCAACATCCGTGATATTCGTCAAGGTGTGAGCGAAGCGGCGCGTTTCTACTGTGAATTACGTGAGTTAGGCGCCAGCATTAACTGCTTCGACGTCGGCGGTGGTTTAGCGGTGGATTACGACGGTACCCGTAGCCAAAGTAACAACTCAATGAACTATGGCTTAAGCGAATACGCGAACAACATCGTCAACGTGCTTACCGATATCTGTAATGAATACGAGCAACCTATGCCACGTATTATTTCAGAATCTGGCCGTCACTTAACGGCGCACCATGCAGTGTTGATCACCGATGTGATTGGTACTGAAGCCTATCAAGTCGAAGAAATTCAGCCACCTGCGGAAGAGTCACCACAGCTGCTGCACAACATGTGGCAATCTTGGACTGAGATAAGCGGCCGCGCTGACCAACGTGCTTTGATTGAGATTTACCACGATAGCCAAAGTGACCTGCAAGAAGCGCAATCGCTGTTTGCCTTGGGTCAATTAAGCTTGGCAGAACGTGCGTGGGCTGAGCAGGCTAACCTGCGTGTATGCCACGAAGTGCAAGGTTTGTTAAGCACCAAAAACCGTTACCACAGACCGATTATCGATGAGTTAAACGAAAAGTTAGCCGATAAGTTCTTCGTTAACTTCTCATTATTCCAATCGTTACCGGATGCTTGGGGTATCGATCAGGTGTTCCCTGTGCTGCCACTGTCTGGTTTAGACAAGGCGCCAGAGCGCCGTGCCGTGATGCTGGACATCACCTGTGACTCTGACGGTATTGTTGACCAATACGTAGACGGTCAAGGGATTGAAACCACGCTGCCAGTGCCGGCTTGGAGCGCTGAAAGTCCTTATCTGATGGGCTTCTTTATGGTTGGCGCCTATCAAGAGATCTTAGGTGATATGCACAACCTGTTTGGTGATACCAACTCTGCGGTGGTCAGCATCGAAGAGAACGGTATGACCAACATTGAGTCGGTCCTTGCCGGTGATACGGTTGCTGACGTATTGCGCTATGTTAACTTAGATGCCGTTGACTTTATGCGTACTTACGAAGAGTTAGTGAATCAGCACATTGCCGAAGAAGAACGCGCCCAGATTTTAGAAGAACTGCAAGTGGGCCTAAAAGGTTACACTTATTTAGAAGATTTTTCTTAATATTGAGTGTGTTAAAAAAGTCAGCCTAGGGACACTTAGGCTGACTTTTTGTTTTATGGCCAGTTGTTTTTGCTAGCGAGTTATAAGCGTGAGTGCTTTGTAAGGCTGGAATCTTGTAACAGCAAGCTCGGTGGTTTTATTGCGGCGTCAGTCGTGTAAAAATAGCCGCGCGAAATTGATGGATTACCAGTCTTAAATGTGTGCATTCACTTAAGTCAGCGTTGCCAGTGAAGCATGAATAACTGATATACCAATAGATGCCCAAACACAGGGATAAGATGAGGCGTACGGCTTGATGTTTTTTGAAGGCGCGGAAAAAAAGCTTGAAATCAGACTTACTCCCAAGATGGCGTCATTACGCCAACGAGAGTACGGCTTTTGGTCAACCTTAGTGGCCTGCGCCAATGCGGAAATCCTGTCCACAATCAGTAATCCAGCCTGCGATGCCTATCTACTGAGTGAATCCAGTTTGTTCGTCTGGGATGATAAAATTCTGCTACTCACCTGCGGTAATAGCACCTTAGTGGATGCTGCCTGCCATTTTATCAACGCCTTAGGCGTGGAGCACATCGCCGCACTCTGTTATCAGCGCAAGAATGAATACCAAGCCCAGCGACAAAGCACGAGCTTTGTGGACGATATCGCGAAATTGCGGACTTTGATCCCCGGCAAAGCCTTTCGAGTGGGCCATTTAGACTCACATCATCACTATCTGTTTTGTACTGACAAGCAAACTGTATCCTCAACCGAGACTTGCCTTGAATTGATGATGTACCACATCCGTGGCGAACTTGCCGATTATCTCAAGCTGCCGACACAAACTGAGCAGGGGATTTATCAGCGGCTTGGATTTCAGCAACTTTTCGGCGATTTTCAGTTTGATATGCATTGTTTTCAGCCTGCTGGGTTTTCGTTGAATGCGATACGTGGGACAGACTATGTTACCTTGCATATTACGCCATCTCTGGGGCTAGGGGAGCATTCCTATGTGAGCTTCGAGACTAATCTCGATTTAGCGAATTACTCCCATCCCGTTGTGGCGCGGCTAGTAGATTTATTCTCTCCAATCAGTTGGGATTTGATTAGTTTTAATCAGCCCATTCTTACCGCGGGACTCCCTGAGCATCTGTGTCTTGGCCAAGCCGAGGTCACCACAGCATCTGGAGGGGAGATCACCTTTAGTCATTACCAACAGCTTGAAACCCAAGTGTTACAGCCCGAGTTTATGTAGTGGCAAACTCTGGTGAGTTTCGCCTGCGCCGCTTTAGTCCATCTTAGTACTATCTCAGTACCTTGCTTAAGCGCTGGATTATCAATAAAAAGCTAAGGTTATCTGCCTTGGCTTTTTTATTGATGGCTTAATAACAGAGCAGCGAATTGCGAGTAAGGCATGGTAAACTTGCCTTATCAGCGGATTGCACCGATGGCAATCATTGTGCGCTTGTAAAAGGAAACCCTATGACAGATCTCAGTGATATTCGCCGCGAATACACCAAAGGCGGCTTAAGACGCGCCGATTTACCTCAAAATCCCATGCAGCTATTCGAGTTATGGATGACGCAAGCTCGCGATGCTGAGCTCAGCGACCCAACGGCAATGTGTGTTGCCACAGTCGATGAGCATGGTCAGCCCTACCAGCGGATAGTGTTATTAAAGCGTTTCGATGACACGGGATTTGTTTTCTTCACTAACCTAGGCAGTCGTAAGGCGCAGCAGATCGCAACCAACAATAAAGTGAGCCTGCATTTCCCTTGGCATCCGATTGAACGCCAAGTATCGATTCTCGGTGAGGCGCAGCCACTCTCTACTGCCGAAGTACTGAAATACTTTATGACCCGTCCCAAGGATAGCCAGATTGCCGCTTGGGTGTCACAGCAATCGAGTAAACTGAGCGCGCGACAAGTACTCGAAGGCAAGTTCTTTGAGATGAAAGCCAAATTTGCCAAGGGCGATGTGCCATTACCAAGTTTTTGGGGCGGCTACTTGGTCAAGCCCTCGAGTATTGAGTTTTGGCAGGGCGGGGAGCACAGACTGCATGACCGCTTCCTCTACACTCGCCAAGCGGATGAATGGGTCATTGACCGTTTAGCACCTTAATTGGCTAGGAGCGTAAGCGTGGGACAGTATAAGATTTGGGTCGATGCCGATGCCTGCCCAAACCCGATTAAGGAGATTTTATTTCGCGCGGCTGAGCGTAAATCACTACCGTTAGTGCTGGTGGCGAACCAAATGCTTCGGGTGCCGCCGTCGCCCTATATCAGCCAAGTGCGTGTCGGCTCAGGCTTTGATGTGGCAGATCAATACATTGTCAACCATGTTGAGCCAACGCATTTAGTGATCACCGCCGATATCCCGTTAGCGGCGCAAGTGATTGAAAAGGGGGCGCTGGCGCTCAATCCCCGCGGCGAACTCTACACCACTGACAATATTCGCCAAAAATTGACGATGCGCGATTTTATGGAAGATTTACGTTCATCGGGCGTACACACGGGTGGCCCAGATGCGTTATCGGCGGCGGATAAACAGGCTTTTGCCAATAGTTTAGATAAGTGGTTGGTGCGAGTTTAACGATAGTTAACTGGTCGCTAATTAAGAAAAAGAGTATCTTTAGCGAGACTTAGGTGATCTTTGTCACAGATTGTCTGAGTGATTTGGCGGTTACGCGCGTGTTATCGGGTGACTGTCTTGCCTTTAAACTCACTGATTGAGGATAGATACAATGAAAAAATGGATAGGAATCGCGGCATTATCGACGCTGGTTAGTTTTAGTTGTGCGGCCCAGTGGCAAGTGATGGAGCAGGATTCTCGGGTCAGTTTTGTATCGGTAAAAAAGGGTGATATCGCTGAAGTTCACCACTTTAAGCAACTCAATGGTGTACTTAAAGATAATGGTCAATTTGAATTAACCATTCCTTTGGTCGGCGTGGCAACTGGTATTGAGGTACGCGATGAGCGTATGCAAAACCTGTTGTTTGAGGTGTCCTTGTATCCCGAGTTGAAATTAAGCTCGCAGGTGGATACCAAGATGCTCAAAGATCTTGCCGTGGGTGAGTCCAAGGTTGCTGACATCGATGGGAAAATTTCCCTCCATGGCAAACAACAAACGAAAACTTTTTCGGTAATTTTAACCAAAGTATCTGATAATAAACTGATGGTTAGCAGTTTTCAGCCGATAATAGTCAATGCTAACGAATTCGATTTGGTCTCGGGTGTGGATAAATTGCGTGATATCGCGGGTTTATCTAGTATTAGCCAAGCCGTTCCTGTGTCGTTTGTACTAACCTTAACAAAGTAACAGCGATAAGATTGGCTTAGATCAATACGTCAGCTCTCCAGTTCGAGATATGGTTAGTGAGTGGCTGACGTGCAAATCTTTATATCGACCACTTAATAGGTGGGTTTGGTTTTTTCAGTGTCGCCTTTGGCGATAGATTTTGGTGTGTGAAGGGTAAAAAATGGTCACAGATAAAGACGGTTACATGCATTTGATCCAGTATTTGACTGAGCATCTTGGCTTGTTCGAAACGCCTGATACCCAAAATGTGTCCGATGATACTGTGATGGAGTTGTTTGAAGAGCAATTATCCGCACAGATTATTATGGTTTGCGGCCAAAATCCTTCCCTCTCTTTTGCCGAACGAAACACCATTATCCGTGAGGTCGATGCGATTGTGTACGATCTTGAGGAAATCTTAGCCTCAGTGGCAAATCATAGAGCCACGCCAGAACAAACGCTGTTTATCACTGAGTTTTCAGGCCTTATCAAGAATTTATTCGATCAAGAAATTGCGAAAATCCAAGTCCATGTGTAATACCTTCGCCTAGGCTTAATCTTAGGATTAACCTTGTCTATGGGGTTAGTCCTATCCGTTCGTTAGTTATCCCCATCATTACTTCACTTTTAGTTTGTAACTTCGGCCTGCGCGTTGTTTGATGTCACCAGTCGATGGCTTTCGTGCTGGTGTTGAGGGTGCGAAGTCAGTGGAGCCTACTTTATCGGGCATAGTGTTATGTTCGTGTGCAACCTTTGCAAACCATCTCACTTCGTATCGCATCCGTTATCGCATCCGTTTCCCCAAAGTTTGAGTAAAATAATGCACACTTTTCAAGCATCTTCATTTACAGGGTATATCTTTACTCTATAGCCGTATTTTCTACTGCGCTGTAAAGGGAGATGCATGATGCTAACCATACGTCCAAGCTATGCCGAAGATATGCTGACCATAGTAGTATCTGGCCAAGTCACCCATGAAGATATCGAAGCCTTACTGCTGCCTGCAATTGAGGCCAAGTTGCAGGATCATGCAAGCCTTCGCTTATGGTACGAGTTCAGCCCAGACTTTATTGGTATTACCGTGGGTGCACTCTGGGATGATGCTTTACTCAGTGTGTTTCATTTTAGTGATTTCTCGCGGGTTGTGATGATTGCGGACATGCAAAGCCTTGGTGCTATGGTCAATACACTGGCTTTTATGTTGCCCTGTCCGGTGAAGGTTTTTAGCGAACATGAGCGCGCGCTGGCGAAGGCTTGGTTAGACGAAGCGAAAGTGGCAGAGGTGTAACGGCTGTAACCATAGTGTGTTAACTTGTGACTATTTCTTATTTATTCATTGGCTTAAATGCTGTATTTGCCCCCGGCTTAGTGTTTTTCGGCTCTTTTCCTGTGCTTTTATGCTATCACTAGCCCCTACATCGACCAAGGTGATGGGGCTCAATGTGGCTGACCCGTCATCGTTCAGATAAGGAGTGAGGATGTTACAACATCAGAGTGTCGGTCGTTGCACCACATTATTGCTAGGCGCCGTTATCGCAAGTTTGAGTCTTGCTGGCTGCGGCAAAGTCAGCGAAGAGGCGCAAACGACAGCTAAGAGCGCGGTATCTGCTGACACTAAGGCGATAATTGGTCAATCGGAGAAGATGCGCCTAATCACCGCACAACTGGATTTTCAGGCAAGAATTGATACGGGCGCGGCGAATACCTCCTTGCATGCCATCGATCTGCAAGTTGAAGGCGGTGCATCCGACAAGATGCAGGATAACATAGGTAAAACACTACACTTTACCACCGAAAATGAGGCGGGTGAGCAGCGGCGCTTAGCAGCGAAAATTTTAAAGACCACCACAGTGAATAACGCTCAAGGCAGTGAAGTGCGCTATCTGGTGGAGTTAGATATTGGTTTTGAGGGCCAGCATCGTCTGGTTGCCGTTAATCTACGTGACCGAAGCCATATGGATTACAAATTACTGATCGGCCGTAATTGGTTAGCGGGACGTTATGTTGTCGATGTGGCCGAGAAACGTCTGATTGGCCCGACGGCTTTTATCAATGTGAAAGAGGCGGAATTGACCTTTAAAACACGCATCGATACCGGCGCGGTTGAAAATTCCCTGCATGCGGTCGATATCAAGATTGACGATGAAGATCCTACCAATATGGATAACAACATCGGTAAGTGGCTTAATTTCACCACCGAAAATGAGCGTGGTGAGGAAAAGCGGTTAAGGGCACGGATTGTCGATACCTCGCTTATCCGGAACGCGCAGGGGAGTGAAGTGCGTTATATGGTCGAATTGACCTTAGGTGAGCCGGGATTGGAGTATCCCGTCAAAGTGAATCTGAAGGATCGCAGTCAGATGTCCAATAAACTCTTGATTGGGCGTAACTGGCTACAGGGCCATTATCTGGTGGATGTGACCCTCGATAAGTCGAGCGATTAGTTTCTCTCAATCGGTTTGTGTATAGCCGTGGCTATATCGCAGATAATGGCCAGTGGCACTCAATCAGAGTGCCACGATTGAGCTCACTCTCTACCTTCAGCTCGCCATGTAATTCTTCTTTTATCCAAAGATTAATGCAAGTCAGTGTGCCAATACATTGGTTTTGTTGCATTTCCTGTCTTAGCTGCTCAAGGTGTGTTATTGGTATCCCAACACCATTGTCCTTAAGCTGCATGTACAACTCACCGTCTTTTTTCTCGAGTGTTAACACTAAGGTTCTGTCTTGATTATGCTCTTTAAAGGCATGGTGCAAGGTGTTGTTGATAAGCCGGTAGAAAAACTGCAAATATTGCCAGGCATTGCCATCTATCACCAATTGCTCGTCGCACTCTAGCTTGACCTTAACCTGAGTTTTCAACAATTGTGGCTGTAATAAGCTCAGTAATTGATTGATAAACTGGGCTAAATGCAGCGGGCGTATCTCACTATGCTGATCGGTAAACAGCTGCGATATGTGCCTGAGTCTCGCCGCCTGCTGGCTCATCAGCTGTACCACTTGGGTTTGATGGCTGTCATCCTCTTTACTGCGCACTTGGCAGATCTGAGCGAGGAGTTTGTCCTGCTCGAGCATCATTTGGCTCATGACATCGGCTAGGAAGTTCTGCATCAGTTTCTGACTTTGCTGTTTGCTCAAGTTGAGTTGGATTTGCTGATTGATCTCATCTTGAATCGCCGCGAGTTGTTCCCTGAGCTGACTGTTTTCTTGCTGCGAGAGTTGGGTCTTGTGCTGCTGCTCTTTAAGCAGGCTTAATTGCGCTTGCAGCAGCTTTTCTTGTTCTTTTTCTTGGCGTTTTCTCAAGTCCACATTAAAGCCTATGGCGCCGACGCCCAAGGAATTATCCTCATCGTCGCGAATGTCGAATTTACTTATTTGATAGATAAGTTCGCCTCGAAGGGAGGGAATGACTTCTTCGAAATGCAGGGCCTCGTGGCTATGGGTGACCCTTTGGTCGTTCTGTTGATACTGCTGTGCGAGTGAGTTTGGGAACAGCTCAAAGTCCGTGGCTCCGATGATCTTGCGCCGCTCAATCCCTAAAACTTCGCAGTATTTGTTGTTTACTAAGGTGTATCGGCCATTTAAGTCTTTGATATAAATGATGGTGGAGGAAAAGTCGAGCAAGGATCTTAATTGCTCCTTGCGCTGACTCAACTCCTGCTGAAAATGTTGTTGGGTTAGCAATTGCTGCTCGAGCGCGAGATTACTGGCGTCTAAACTGGCCATGGCAACTTCAAGCTGTTGAGTGCGGGATAAAAAGCTTTTTGCGAGCAGGCCGACCTCATCGTGTCGCTCCTTGGCTTTTAATTCGATAGACGCCGAATCATTGCGTTTGAGTGCCTGCACCATCTCCATAATGGGGGCGATAATCAGTCGATGTTGCAGCAAAAACAGCAGGATAAGGCCGAGCATCTGAATTAGCACTAGGGAGAGCCCGACTTTTTCGATAAGTTTTTTGGCCGTGTCCTGTAAGGGGGCGATGGGGGTGACGACGAGAATTTTCCAGTAGGTGTGGGGCATTAAAAACACCGACACCAGCGAAGGCCCTTTGAGGATGGGGTCCATTGTTAATGAAACAGAGGCTATCCGCCTTGGGCTCGAGAACTGGCTCTTAGCATTGTCATTGACGATGGCGGATAGCATCTCCCGTTCATTGTCACCGCTTAGGCGGGTGAGGTTATCCATTTGCTCTTGGGTAAATACGCGCTCAGCCACGGCTTGTTCGATAAAACTGCGGTCGGCTAAGTGCAGTGCCGAGGCGATTGGGCTGAAGGCCGCCTCTGTTTTTGCTAACTCGTCGAAGGTTTGTAGCGTATGGGGCGGATTTTGCGAGGATTGCGGCCAATTATCGCTATTCGGCGAGGCCAAGATTTGGTTTTGATGGTCGAGGGCTATCACATAGCCGCTCACATCGAGCATGGTATTGCGTAGGAGCTGACTAAGTTTTTCAAGGCTGATGTCCGTAGTGGCCGCCCCAATAAACTGATGGTCCATCCACATGGCGCCCGATGCGGTCACCATAGGCTCATGGGTGGTGGGGTCGACGTAGGATTTAGACCAAAATATTTTTCCCACGGGAAAATAGCGGGTTGGCCGATACCATTCTTCGGTGTGGTAGCTTGGAAAGCTGTCGTCGTTATAGCTATTGATGGCGACTAATTCGCCGTGAATATTGTGTGACCAGAATAAGCTATCGCGAAACTTTTGCCGGTCAAATGCCCCTGGCTCGGGCCAAATCCCGCCACCTGAAATAATCGCCTTTTGATTTTCAATCGAGAGTAATACCGGAATGCTCTTACTGAGCTGCTCGGGCTCATAACGGTATAGCATGGCGATTTGGCTGATGGCATTGACCTGATTCTCCACTTGGGAGGTCATTTCCTGCAATTTGGCTATGATGATTTGGCCATGGTTTTGATTGAGCAGAGTTTGTTGCTCACTGATCTGTTGGGTCTGAATGTTGAGAATGACCCACGCCGTGCTGAAGATCAGTATGCTGGCGATCAACAGTTGGATCAGGCTGAGTTTAAACGGCAGGCTTTTTTGCCATTGGGTTAACGGTGCTTGAGGCTCAATGAGAGGCCGTTTATCCATGTTCTACGCATTCCAAATGCCGTTATCATGGAGCCAGTTTAGCGTTTTTTCGCCTATTTGCCATTGGCTTAAATCAAAGTTCGCACAGTGCTTTCGGTGATAAATATTGACAGAGGTCGTTAAAAATAAGGCAGACCTCATGTCTGCCTTAGGAAGATTATTGATGAAGATTATTTGTAGAGCGAAGGTTTATTCGAACCGCTTAGGATGGGCACAATAAACAGTAACAGTGCGACCAGATAACCACTAAAGGCAACCACCATCCATTCGGCCATGGTGACGCCCATAAACTGCCATGGCACATCGGTACACATGCCCGTGGGTAACATGACGGATGGGAACCATTCGTGGAGTGGCATCCAAGCTGGAAATTCGGGTAAAAATGAGCAAGTCGAGAAGGGCGAAGGATTATTCTGCATATCGACTAAGGCTAGCGCCAGTTTTAGTCCCCAGGTTGCACTGACGGCCCAACCAATGGCGCCTAGAATGCGAACGATAAGGAACTTGGGCGCCGTCATACCAATCAGTCCAGATGCCAAAATGCCGAATACGGCGAGCCGCTGGTAGATACACATCACGCAGGGGTCTAACTTCATCACATATTGGAAATACAAGGCGGCCGCTTCGAGGGCAATCGCAGAGCCTGTGAGAATGAACCAAGATGCGCGGGAATGGGCAAAGCGAGTGAATGCTGTCAAAAGTGAACTCCGTATCAACAAAAAACGCCCTCGAAGGTAGGGCGTTTTTTTGACTTTACTGAACTCATAAAGTTCAGTCAACTCCGATATTTATGTTAGTGAGCTGCAGCAGGCGCTAACGCTTCTTTAACACTGTGGTGCAATATTGCATGGGAGTCATAGAAGTACTGGGTCATCTGCTCTAAGAAGCCCGATTGAATAGCCATCACGCCCACAATCGATAGCACGATAGTGTAGGGCAATGCCATCCAAACCATTCTGCCGTAGGATAAACGGATCAGCGGTGCAAGAGCCGAGGTCAATAAGAACAGGAATGCGGCTTGACCGTTTGGTGTTGCCACCGAAGGCAAGTTAGTACCAGTGTTAATCGCAACTGCTAACAGGTCGAATTGATCCCGGGTGATTTGACCGTTAATCAGGGCGGCTTTGACCTCGTTAATGTAAACCGTGCCCACAAACACGTTATCACTGACCATAGAGAGTAAACCGTTAGCGATATAGAAGATCACTAATTGGGTATTACCTTCATGGTTTAGTGCCCATTGGATGACAGGGCCAAACAGTTGTTGGTCGATGATTACGGCAACAACCGCAAAGAACACCGCTAACAAGGCCGTAAAGGGCAGGGCTTCTTCGAAGGCTTTACCTAGCGCATGCTCATCGGTAATACCGTTAAAGGCCGTGGTTAAGATGATCACAGACAGACCAATCAAGCCCACAGACGCTAAGTGCAGCGCGAGACCCGCAATCAACCACACACCCACAAAGGCTTGGATAACCAGCTTCATCTTGTCTTTGTTGGTACGACGTGCGTCTTCATAGGCGGCGTAATCACATAGGATTTTATGCACCGCATCCGGAAGCTGGGCACCATAACCAAACCAACGGAATTTCTCGACGATAAAGCAGGTGAGGATACCTGCGAACAATACAGGCACTGTCACAGGTGACATACGGATCGCAAATTCGCCAAATTGCCAGTTTGCTTGAGCTGCAATAATTAAGTTTTGCGGTTCACCCACCATAGTACACACGCCACCCAATGCAGTACCGACACCGGCGTGCATTAACAGGTTACGTAGGAAACCACGGAAGGATTCCAGCTCGTCTTCGTTGAGCTGATTTTCACCATCGTCATTTTTGCCTTCGGAGGTATGGTCATGATCGGCCGAGAAATCTTTACCTGAGGCGACTTTGTGATAGATGGAGTAAAAACCAACCGCCACGGTGATAATCACGGCGATAACAGTTAACGCATCTAAGAAGGCGGATAAGAAGGCGGAAGCTAGACAGAACAACAAAGACACTAAGATTTTCGAACGTACTTTAGTGATCATCTTAGTGAACACAAACAGCAGTAGCTGCTTCATGAAGTAAATGCCGGCCACCATAAATACCAGCAGTAATAGCACTTCAAGGTTCGCTTCAATTTCGTGCAGCACTTGGCTTGCTGAGGTCATGCCGATGGCGACAGCTTCAATCGCTAATAGACCACCGGGTTGTAATGGGTAGCATTTTAGCGCCATTGCCAAGGTAAAAATAAACTCAAGTACTAATACCCAACCAGCCACAAAGGGGCTGACATAGAAAAAGAGTATTGGATTGATTATTAAAAACGACAGTATTGCGATCTTGTACCACTTAGGAGAATTCCCTAAGAAGTTCCCAATAAACGCCTGACTCATTGTCATCGGCATGGCATCCTCTCTTCTAATTATCTTTTAAAATTGCACAGGTTATTGTTTCTGGCATTTGTTTTAGAAAATCAGTCTAGCCTAAAGAGAATGCTAATGTAACGATATACTGAAACCCAGATTTCAAAAAGCGGAGCTAATCGGCAAAATTGGCACAATTGCTGTTGATTCATGTCGTTTTTTTGAACATTTCTGTGACAATTGTACGGTGATTTTAAGGTGAGCCTCAGTCAATGGTTTCCATTTTTTACCGCTCTGGTATGATCAGTGACCATTATAAAGCACAACAACTGGAAAAGTGGGCTGATGATTATCAATGCCAAAGGACCTGCAAGTTTTGCAGAGAAGTATATTGTAAGATCGATTTGGGAAAATAAGTTTCCCCCAGGGTCCATTTTACCGGCTGAACGTGAGCTTTCTGAATTAATTGGCGTTACACGTACTACCTTGCGTGAAGTGCTGCAACGCTTAGCCCGTGATGGTTGGTTGAAAATTCAACATGGTAAACCGACTCGGGTGAACAATTTTTGGGAAACCTCGGGCCTTAACATTCTTGAGACGATTGCGGATCTCAACCCGGAAGGTTTCCCTGTGCTGGTGGACCAATTGCTGTCGGCTCGCACCAATGTCAGTGCGATTTACTTCCGTGGCGCACTGCGCAACAGCCCAGATACCGCCGTTGAAGTCTTAGGACAAATTCACCAATTAGAAGATACGGCCGAATCCTTCGCCGAGTATGATTACCTGTTGCACCACACCTTGGCCTTCTCTTCTGGTAATCCACTGTACGTGTTGATTTTAAACGGCTTTAAAGGTTTGTATAGCCGGGTGGGTCGTTACTATTTCAGTAGTCCTGAGGCGCGTCAGTTAGCGCTGAACTTCTATAAAGAACTCGAAATATTAGCCAAAGCTAAAAACTATATCGATGTGCCCGCATTAATGCGTACCTACGGTATCAACAGCGGCAAAATGTGGTTGCAATTGCGTGACGATATGCCATCTTCGATTGCCCAGCAGGACGGTAACGCTTAAGTTTCGATTCTGAAGTGTAAAAGTGGTCAGTGGCCTGTTTTAAGACTGGTTAAATAAAAAGCCGTTTCATTGAGAAACGGCTTTTTGCTTTTTAATTCAAGCGATATTTAGTCGGCCTTTGGTTGCTCTGGACAGGAGGCTAACAAGGTTACGCTGGTATCGGCATTTAACTGCTCCAAGCTGACGGTAAAGCCCCAGAGGCGATGCAGATGTTTTAACACTTCCTTATAGGTGCTGGCGAGCGGAATGTCATTACTGGGGACATACCTTAAAGTTAAGGAGCGGTCGCCATTTATCTCAACGTTATGTACTTGAATATTAGGTTCAATATTCGACAAATTGTACTGCTGCGAGAGTAGATTACGAATGTCTTGATAGCCCTGCTCATCGTGAATGGCCGACACGGACAGATAATTGCGTTTCTCATCATCGTGGATGCCAAACAGTTTGAACTGACGGATCACCCTCGGTGACAGGTATTGGCTGATAAAACTTTCATCTTTAAAGTTTTGCATCGCAAAATGTAAGGTATCGAGCCAATTACTGCCCGCAATATCAGGGAACCAGGCTTTGTCTTCCTCTGTGGGAGACTCACACATGCGCCGAATATCGGTAAACATCGCAAATCCGAGGGCATAGGGATTAATGCCGCTGTAGTAACGGCTGTTATATTCAGGCTGGGCGACAACGCCAGTATGGCTCTGCAAAAACTCCATCATAAAGCGGTCGGTGACCACGCCATCATCGTATAGATGATTCAAAATGGTGTAATGCCAGAAGGTTGCCCAGCCCTCATTCATCACTTGTGTTTGTTTTTGCGGATAAAAATACTGCGCCATCTTACGCACGATACGGATAATTTCCCGCTGCCATGACTCCAGCAATGGTGCATTTTTTTCAATAAAATACAGAATATTTTCCTGCGGCTCGGCGGGAAAGCGGCGCTTAGTGGTCGAAGGTTGCTGCTGTTGATGGGTGGGAATGGTGCGCCACAAATCGTTCACTTGGCTTTGCAGGTAAGCCTCGCGGTCTTTTTGCCTTGCCTGTTCTTCCCTAAAGGAGATTTCCGATGGGCGTTTATAGCGGTCGACACCGTAATTCATTAGAGCGTGGCAGGAGTCGATGATGCTTTCAACCTGTTCGACACCGTATTTTTGTTCGCAATCACTGATGTAGTTTTTGGCAAACACCAAGTAGTCGATAATCGAGCTTGCATCCGTCCAGGTCTTAAATAAGTAGTTATTTTTAAAGAAACTATTATGGCCAAAACAGGCATGGGCCATTACTAAAGCCTGCATGGTAATGGTGTTTTCTTCCATTAAATACGCGATACAAGGGTTAGAGTTAATCACAATTTCGTAGGCGAGCCCCATTTGCCCACGTTTGTAGCCTTGTTCGGTTTCGATAAAACGTTTGCCGAAGGACCAATGGGTATAGCCAATGGGCATGCCAATGCCGGCATAGGCATCCATCATCTGCTCGGCGGTGATGATTTCGATTTGATTGGGATAGGCGCTTAGCTTATAAATGGCCGCCACCCGCTCAATCTCTTTCAGATAACTTTGTAACAGCTCAAAGCTCCAGTCGGGACCGTCACTCAAGGCTGTACGCGTTTTTGATTCTTTTATCCCCATAGAGCCCCCTTAAACCGCCTGTTTTTTAAATAATTCTCTAAATACAGGGTAGATATCTTCGGCTTGACGAATATGTTGCACCGCTATGTTGTCGTAGTGTTGTTGTAGGGATTCGTATTCGCGCCACAGGGTTTGGTGCGCACGATTGGTGATTTCGATATAGCTAAAATAGCGTACTAGCGGCAGGATTTTTTGTTCCAATAATTGTCGACAGGTGGGTGAGTCATCGGCCCAGTTATCACCGTCAGAGGCTTGTGCGGCATAGATATTCCACTCATCGGCAGGGTAGCGAGCCTGCTGAATTTCGTGCATTAATTTCAATGCGCTTGAGACAATCGTGCCGCCAGTTTCTTGGGAGTAGAAGAACTCATGCTCGTCCACTTCCTTCGCCTGGGTATGGTGGCGGATATGGACCACCTCGAGGTTTTTGTAGGTTCGGGTGAGAAACAAGTACAGCAAGATATAGAAACGTTTAGCCATATCCTTTGTCGCTTGATCCATCGAACCTGACACGTCCATTAAGCAGAACATGACCGCTTGACTCGAGGGTACCTCGCGCCTTGCAAAGTTATTGAAACGTAAGTCAAAGGTATCGATAAAGGGGACTTTAGCAATCTTCTGCTTGAGCGCCTCAATTTGGGCTTTTAAATCCAAAATCAGTTCGGCTTTAGTGCCAGGTATATTTTCAAGCTCCGCCAGTTCTTGCTCTAACTCTTTGAGCAATTTCTTTTTACTTGCCGACATGGCGATGCGGCGCGCCAAGGAGGAACGCAGCGAGCGCACAATATTGATATTGGCTGGTACACCATCATTGGTGAAACCCGCACGGTAGATTTGATACTCGACGAGCTTGTTTAAGCGATTCTTCTGCAGATTGGGTAGTTCTAAGTCCTCAAAGAGCAGCTCTAGGTATTCATCCTTTGAGATTTCAAACACAAAGTCATCATTACCTTCGCCCGAATCCGAGGCATCGCCTTTACCCGCTCCACCGCCAGCGCCGCCTTGAGGTCTGTCGATTTTATCGCCGCGGGTGAATTGATCATTGCCTGGGTGGACTCTGTCTCTTACGCCTCCTTTGCCTTGATGGAACATAGGTTCACTGATATCCCGTGTGGGAATACTGATTTTTTCGCCTTTATCTACATCCGTTACACTGCGACGCGTGACGGCATCGCTGACGGCTTTTTTGATTTGTTGCTTATATCGGTTGATAAAGCGTTGGCGGTTGACTGTGCTTTTTCCTTTCGCATTCAACCGTCTATCGATAAAGTTCGCCATACGCACCTCCCAAACCCCAGCGAAGGCTTTGGCAACACCAAAGCCTCGTTTTTAGTGAGCGCAAGTTAAGAGGATTTACGAACCCGTAAATACCACTCAGACAGCAGTCTGACTTGTTTTTTGGTATAGCCTTTCTCCATCATTCGATTAACAAAATCATCGTGTTTACGTTGATCGTCAGTCGAGGTTTTGGCGTTAAAGGAAATTACAGGCAATAAGTCCTCTGTATTTGAGAACATTTTCTTCTCAATTACAGTGCGTAGTTTTTCGTAGCTGGTCCAGAGTGGGTTGTTGCCCTCATGGCTTGCGCGGGCGCGCAGGACAAAGTTAACGATCTCATTACGGAAATCTTTAGGGTTGCTGATCCCCGCGGGTTTTTCGATTTTCTCCAGTTCGGCATTCAGTGCGGAGCGGTCAAACAATTGGCCAGTTTCGGGGTCACGGTATTCCTGATCTTGGATCCAGAAATCGGCGTAGGTGACATAACGGTCGAAGATATTTTGGCCGTATTCAGAGTAGGACTCTAAGTACGCGGTTTGGATTTCCTTACCGATAAATTCGACGTATTTAGGGATCAAATAGCCTTTTAAGAACTCCAGATAACGTTCGGCGGTATCGCCGGGGAATTGTTCCTGCTCGATTTGGCGTTCGAGTACATAGAACAAATGGACAGGGTTAGCGGCAATCTCTGAGTGGTCAAAGTTAAATACCCGCGACAGGATCTTGAAGGCGAAACGGGTAGAAAGACCGTTCATACCTTCATCAACACCTGCGTAGTCGCGGTACTCTTGGTAGGATTTGGCTTTAGGATCGGTATCTTTAAGGCTTTCACCATCATAGACCCGCATCTTAGAGTAGATGGAGGAGTTTTCAGGTGTTTTTATCCTCGAGAGCACACTAAATTGCGCTAGGGTTTCTAAGGTGCCAGGTGCGCAAGGGGCTTGGGACAGCTCGGAGTTTTGCAGTAATTTTTTGTAAATCTGCAATTCTTCCGATACCCGCAGACAATAGGGCACTTTGACGATATAAACCCTGTCGAGAAACGCTTCATTGTTCTTATTGTTTTTGAAGGTTGACCATTCTGATTCGTTAGAGTGCGCCAAAATGATACCGCTATAAGGCAGGGCGGATAAGCCTTCGGTGCCGTTATAGTTACCTTCTTGGGTAGCGGTGAGCAGTGGGTGTAGCACCTTAATCGGCGCCTTGAACATTTCCACGAACTCCATCATCCCTTGGTTTGCACGGCACAGTGCACCCGAGTAGGCGTAAGCATCGGCATCGTCCTGCGAGAAATGTTCTAGCTGACGAATATCAACCTTACCGACCAGGGAGGAAATATCTTGGTTGTTTTCATCCCCAGGTTCGGTTTTGGCAATCGCCAATTGGTCGAGGATAGAGGGATAGACCTTGACCACGCGGAATTTTGAAATATCGCCGCCAAACTCATGCAGACGTTTCACCGCCCAAGGCGACATAATGGTTTTAAGATAACGGGTGGGAATATTAAACTCATCCCGCAGCAGCTGGCCGTCTTCTTCGACATCGAAGAGACAGAAGGGGTGGTCATTCACCGGGCTTCTCACGCCATTAGCACTGAGAATGTAAATTGGCACTTTTTGCATCAAGGCTTTGAGTTTTTCCGCCAATGATGACTTACCGCCACCCACTGGGCCGAGTAAGTACAAAATTTGCTTCGATTCCTCTAAGCCTTGGGCCGAGTGTTTTAGGTAGGCGACGATTTGTTCAATCGCATCTTCCATACCGTAAAAGTCTTTAAAGGCGGGATAGCGTGAGATGAGACGATTCGAAAAGATACGGCTTAGGGTTGGATTTTTCGCGGTATCAATAATTTCGGCTTCGCCGATGGCAAGCAGTAATCGCTCGGACGCTGACATATAAGCACTGCGATCTTCTTTGCAGATATCGAGGTATTCTTGCAAAGTGTATTCTTCATCGAGTTTTTGTTCGTAGCGCTTTTGGTAATGCTCGAAAATGCCCATATAAACCCCCTGAAACGCCAGTGATGTCATGGATGGATAACTGATTTTTCAGCTTCCTACACTAATCTTAGACACAAACTTGCCAGCTGTGTCAAAAAAATATCAAATAAAAACAATAACAAATGATTGCAATTGCAATTATTGCACTTGTAGCGATTGGGCTGCGTTCGGCGAAAGGGCAAAGGTGAATGATTGTTGAGGCCATAAAAAAAGAGCCACTTGGGCTCTTTTTAGGAATGACTTAGCAACGATTAGCCAGCGAAGTTTTGGTTCACGAAGTCCCAGTTAACTAATTGCCAGAAGTGGGCTAAGTAGTCAGGACGTACGTTGCGGTAATCGATGTAGTAAGCGTGTTCCCACACGTCAACAGTCAGGATTGGTGTCACAGTGCTGTCAGTCAGAGGCGTTGCAGCATTGCTAGTGTTAACGATAGCTACAGTGCCATCGGCTTTTTTCACTAACCAAGTCCAAGCGCTACCAAAGTTGTTTACCGCAGAATCGGTAAATTGTGCTTTGAATGCGTCGAATGAACCGAATGCAGCATTGATCGCATCAGCCACAGGACCTGTTGGCTCACCGCCAGCGTTAGGCGCTAAGCAGTTCCAGTAGAAAGTGTGGTTCCAAACTTGAGCTGCGTTGTTAAATACCCCACCAGTAGAAGTCTTGATGATCTCTTCTAAAGATTTACCTGCGAAATCGGTTCCTTCGATTAAACCGTTTAGCTTAACAACGTAGGTGTTGTGATGCTTGCCGTAGTGGTATTCAATGGTTTCTTGAGAAATGTGTGGTTCTAGTGCGTTCTTTGCATATGGTAATGCGGGTAATTCGAAAGCCATTAGTATCTCTCCATGGTCTTAGGTTATCGTTTTTTAAACGTGCTCACTGCGCTCTATTGTACCGATAATATTTGTGATGTGAATCATTGTTTGGCTAATTGATTAGATAGGCGTCATCGAAAAACTAATTGTAGGGCATAACCTTACAAACTGTGGGATTTTGTTCTGTGCCTAGCTGTCGTACAATAGCAGCATTGAGTCAATGTCATCGTACTTAGGAATTAAAATGGAAACAGTAGAGAAAATTAAACAGCAGATCGCTGAAAACCCAATCATCGTATACATGAAGGGTTCTCCTAAATTACCAAGCTGTGGTTTTTCATCTCAGGTAGCACAAATCATGATCAACTGCGGTGAGCAGTTTGCATTTGTGGATATTCTCCAGCACCCAGATATCCGTGCTGAATTACCTAAGTATGCAAACTGGCCAACTTTCCCACAATTGTGGATTGAAGGCGAGCTGATTGGTGGTTGTGATATCGTGGTTGATATGTACCAAAAAGGCGAATTACAGCCGTTAATCAAAGCGACTGCTGATAAATACAAAACCGCAGAGTAATCACGCGCAAAAGTGATGAAAGAATAATAAAAAAGCCGTTAAGTGAATAACTTAGCGGCTTTTTTGTTGCCTGCTCCTAACATAAGGATTAGGCGATAAGTGATGCTTTACTGCGCGAACTCACACTGTTTAGTGTGATGCAGCGTCACGCTCGTGGTGTTTGCTCGCGGGTAACAACAGATTCATGGTGATGGCCACAATACCACAGAGGCTGATGCCCGTGAGGCTGAAGGAGCCGATGCCAAAGGCCATACCACCGATACCAAATACCAGCGTCACGCCGACAATGCTTAAGTTACGTGGCTCGGATAAATCTACATGATTGCGGATTAAGGTGTTTAAACCCACCGCGGCGATAGAACCGAATAGCAAACACATGATGCCGCCCATCACAGGGACGGGAATGGTTTGCATCAGGGCGCCTAACTTACCCACGAAGGCCAATGTAATGGCGGTAATCGCTGTCCACGTCATGATTTTGGGGTCGAAGTTGCGGGTTAAAGTCACAGCGCCTGTCACTTCCGAATAGGTCGTGTTTGGTGGACCGCCGAAGGCTGCTGCGGCAATTGTCGCGACGCCGTCACCGGTTAAGGTGCGATGCAGGCCGGGTTTTTTCATAAAGTCTTTACCCGTGACATTAGAAATGGCAAGGATGTCACCAATATGTTCAACCGCAGGCGCAATCGCGACTGGGATCATAAAGGCGATGGCATGCCAGTTAAATTCGGGCGCGACAAATTTTGGGATAGCAATCCAGCTTGCTGCGGTAACCACCGCAAAATCCACGATACCAAAGGCAAGACTTAGGCCATAACCCACCACAATCCCCGCCAGAATCGGCATGACTTTAAGTAAGCCCTTGGCAAAAATAGCCACAGCTATAGTGGTACAGAGTGAGGCGAGGGAAATAATCAAAGCCGTATTGGTGGGGACGAGCGTTAAACTGCCATCTCCACTTTTACCCAGCGCCATATTCACCGCCACAGGGGCTAAACCTAGACCAATGATAATAATCACTGGGCCAACCACCACAGGCGGTAGCAGCTTATGGATAAAGTCGGTGCCGCGCACTTTAACGAGTGCCCCAAGGAGCACATAGACTAGACCCGCGGCAATGATGCCGCCCATGGTTGATGGGATCCCCCAGGTTTGTACTCCGTAGAGAATTGGAGCAATAAAAGCGAAGGAGGAGGCGAGGAAGATAGGGACTTGGCGTTTCGTGATCAACTGAAACAGTAGAGTACCAATACCCGCAGTAAACAGGGCGACACTGGTATCAAGCCCCGTGAGTAGCGGCATTAGCACTAGGGCGCCAAATGCAACAAACAGCATTTGCGCGCCCTGAAGCGGAATAGCGAGTCGTTTCATTTATTATTCTCGTAAATTTAGGGTAAACCGCGAGATGATAACAGTTTGTTGCTATATGTTCCTTATAAAATGCCCCGATTGTAGGTAAGGATCACTGTTTTATTGCTAAAGCGAGTGACAGCACTTAATCCGTGGTCGAAATCTCCCCAAGACTCGCTAAAGGCGCTAACTATGGTACAATTTGCACTATCTGACGTTACTTCAACTACTCAAAGATGCTGAAATTCCTATTAAAGCCAAGCTTACTCGCGTTTTTATACTGCCTGTTTACCGTTAATAGCCTGCAAGCTGTTGAAGTGAGTAAATTAGATGAAGCCGATGTGCCCGTGGCTTCCCGCGCCGTGCCTGAGCGGAATAAAGCCCTTAAAGCCGCGCTGGAAAAAGTGATCATTAAAAATACCGGGACAGCACGTTCTTTGGATAACGGCGTTATCCAATCACAACTGGCCAATCCCGATGCACTGCTGAGCCAATATGGTTATGTGGAGCAAAATGGCCAACTGCTGTTAAAAGCCAACTTTGAGCATCGCCGCATTATTACCCTGTTACGTCAGGCCCAATTACCCGTGTGGGGCATTCAACGTCCACTGACACTCTTTTGGGTTGCCATGCCAAGTGAAGGCGACACGATTTTACTGAGTGATTCATCGACCTTAGCCGAGCGTCAGGCATTCAATACCTTTTCCGATGAGCGCGGCATTCCCGTCTTGCTGCCTATTCTCGACCTCGATGAGTTAATGGGCATCAATCCAAATGATGTTAAAGGCATGTTTGCCGATATCGTGGCCAGTGTCTCTGGGCGTTATCAAGCCGACTTCTTAGCTCTGGTCGCTATTGAACCAGCTGGAAACCAAGTGCGTTATCGCTTGAATTTGTACACCAAGGCCACGATCGACTCGTTAACGCCGCCACTGTTTAGTTTTAATGGCTCGGCAGAAAATAGCGCGCAGGCGATCACCGCTATGATGGCCGCCCTCGGCGATTATTATTTCACTAAGTACGCCATTGCCGATTCCGGTGAACAGGTCGGTGCCAGTGTGACCTTCGTGAACATTGATAAAATGGCGCAGCTAGTTGAAGTGGAAAAATACTTAAAGCAACTCAGCGCTGTGAAGAATGCGACGCTGTCGCGCATCCAAGGTAATACCGCGACGTTTTCCTTGGATTTATTTGGTTCTCAGACCGACTTTGAGCGTTTACTAAGTCTAGAGCCGCGAATTTCGGTGGTGGCGCCAGGGGAGTTTTCTGCCGGTGCCAGCCCAGCGGGTAAAACTGTCTATCAATGGCGGTTACCTTAAACTTCCCTCGTTGTGACTGGGCATGCTCTGCTCAGTCATGTGGGGGAGTCGATAATTTATTGATATTGAGACGTACGAGTGCCATTAAACTCACCGCTACAACTGTCGTTACCGGTTTACTTACCGGATGATGAAACCTTTAACAGTTATTATCCGGCAGCGGGTAATGATGAACTTATCCAAAAGCTGCGCGCCAATGCCGAAGGCCAAGGTGAAGCCGCTATTTATGTGTGGGGACCTGTGAAATCGGGGCGGACTCACTTAATGCACGCCGCCTGTGCCCATGCCAATGAACTCGACCGCCGCAGTTTTTACCTTCCCCTTGGCATTCATGCGAGTATCTCAACCGCGCTGTTGGAGGGGCTGGAACAGCTCGATTTGATCTGCATCGACGATGTGGATGACATTGCGGGTCACCCGATTTGGGAAGAAGCCATATTCGATTTGTACAATCGTGTCGCCGAGAACAAGCGTTGTGCGCTGGTGGTCAGCGGCCGCTCGGCGCCCGCGGATGCTGGCTTCTTGTTACCTGACTTAGTCTCTCGGATGCAGTGGGGACTCAATTATCAGCTGCAACCTATGGCCGATGATGAAAAGTTAGCGGCACTACAACGCCGTGCGGCGATGCGCGGATTACAGTTGCCAGAAGACGTTGGCCGTTTCTTACTTAATCGTATGGCAAGGGATCTGCGTACTTTGTTTGATGTGTTAGATAAACTGGATAAGGCATCCCTCGTACATCAGCGCAAGCTCACGATTCCTTTTGCCAAAGAAATGCTCCACTTGTAATCGCATTGGCTTACTGTTAATCGAAAGCCTGTGTTAATAAACATTTAGTGTTAACAAAAAGCCCGTCGTATCACGACGGGCTTTTTTATCTCTATTGTCCCGTCCTGAAATACGTTGACATAAAGAGGATTTCTTTATGACAACATTAATTAACTCAAGCCGTAAGCGCACACAACGAGATTACACCTTAGCCTTTAAATTAGGCGTTGTAGAGCGTGTTGAAAAAGGCGAAATGACGTACAAACAAGCCCAAACCCATTTTGGTATTCAAGGCCGTTCAACGGTTCTCGTTTGGCTTAGAAAACATGGTAGACTCGATTGGTCGAAACCTTTTCAACATCCCCTTATGCCTAAATCAAAAGAAACCCCTGCCGAAACGATCAAGCGCCTTGAACGTGAGTTAGCAGAAGAGAAACTGCGTAACCAAATCCTCAATGGCATGGTTGATATCATGGACAATGAATATGGAGCTGGCCTCAGAAAAAAGTACTTATCCGGTACGTCTGGCAAGCAAAAGGCAACGGAGAAATAAACCTCGCTGCCGCATGTCGTGCTGCGGGTATGTCGAGGCAAGGTATTTATCAGGCAGTTGCTCGAATGGAAAGTCGTAGAGCTGAGCTATCGGTTATCAAAGACTGGGTCCAGTACTGGCGTAAATATATGCCAAGGTTAGGGGCCCGTAAGCTCTACACGTTGATAAAATCCAAGTTGGTTGAGCACAATATTAAACTCGGGCGAGATGGGTTCTTTACCTATTTGAGAAGTGAAGGTTTACTGGTTAAACCGAAGAAAAGCTACACAAAAACCACGTTCAGCAAACACTGGATGAAGAAGCATCCTAATCTGCTGAAAGAGGAGGGACTGCACGATGCAGGGCATGTACTGGTCAGCGATATCACCTATCTTGAGTCAGACCAAGGTGTGCACTACCTGTCACTGGTCACCGATGCCAGTTCTCGTAAAATAGTCGGTCATCACGTGAGTAAAGACATGAAAGCCGAGAGTGTGGTGAAAGCGTTAAAAATGGCCATCAAAGATAAGCGCTATATCGGCAACGCGGTGCATCACTCAGACAGAGGCTTACAGTACTGCTCAGCCGTTTATCAGAATGCGCTTCAGGCGAGCCAAATCCAGCCGTCAATGACGGATGGTTATGATTGCTACCAAAATGCATTAGCAGAAAGAGTAAATGGCATACTGAAGCAGGAGTTTTTACTGCACCGATGTAGGACATTTGCGGAGCTGAAGATACTTGTTAGAGAATCGATAGCAATATACAACAATATGAGACCGCATCTGAGTTTGAATATGGACTCCCCTAATCAGGTGCACAATAGAAAAGGCCAGCTACTGGAGCTGGCCTAAAAACTGTCAACCTATCTTAGGACGAGACATATTAATCTTTAACTTAGGTCTGCTAACAGGCTTGAGTCTAGTGTATTTGCCCGATTTAGCAATCCAGATCACTGCTGTGGATGGCGGTGACGATCGCCACTGAAACGCAGCTCTGGCTCGGTAAGCGTTTCGCTACTTGCCGCAACTCCTTGTAGTCCTTTCACTGTGGTATTGGGTGAAATCCCCAGGGTTTGGCGCCAGCTTTGGCCTTGAGTCATAGCAATGGGCTCGGGCAGGCTCGCGAGCAGGCTGATGCCGTCAAGCTCTGGCAGCATGCCATCGATCACTAAGGCGGCGCGGTTTGCCAGACTATCATCACCAATTCGTCCCCTTTGTCCCCAGTCAACTATCACTGTATCTGCCGTGAGTACGGCGGGCAGGTTAGTGACGGCCACATCGCGCTGGATTTGATAGCGATAGCTCATCATGGCTTCTTCGAATAACATCGCCGCGTCTTCACGGGTACTGGAATAGTTATAAAAGTCATTGGCGATATCACCGGAGAAAAACGTACTCACATCCGAGGGTTGATAGGCTTTTTGGGTTGCAGTGGCTTTGGCGCCCAAGAAGCTCACCGCTGCAAGGCCTGTCATTTCGGTACTGGTGAGGGGATAGTTGCGACTCACTTGATCGGATATCAAACTCTTATTGGCATTTCGGCGGCTATAGTCGTCCAACAATCTGGGGCCAGTGAGCGTGGCGTGAATGCTTCTTGGGAAGAAGTCATTGGCGTGGGCGAGCTCATGGTACAAGAGTGAGGCGAGATCGGGATTAATCTGGCTGAGCGTGCGGGTGGCGCGCGTCGTGATTGGGAATCCCTGTGAAGCATATTGGTTATTTTTAACGTAACGCCACGGCATGAGGAAATTGAGCTCACTGCCAAAGTCGCTGCGATAATCCGGCGCCTCGTTAATGCTGTCACGCTGGGTTGGCGTGAGCCACAAATCATTCGGGTCGAGATAAATCGCCCCTGTGACGACCCAATAAAACGAGGGGCGCACATCATAGCTTATCACCACGGCGGTGACCGATTGTAGCAGGCGGGCGAAATCGCTGTTCGGGTCCATTTGACGTAAAAACGCGGCGAAATTGTCTCCCATCCAATCGTGGGACACTAATACACGATCGAGAATTGTATCGACATCGAGCGTATTTGAGACTTGGCCAATAAGCGGCAATTGGTTGATAGTACAAGCCTCTTTTAACTGATTCGAGTACACACAGCTCGTTAAGGCACTGGCATAAGGTGAGGCGGGGTTATAAGCGTGGGTGCGAGCCACGGGTGTATCGAAGTAGGTAGAGCTTATCGTGGGCGATGCCGTAGTGAGCACATAGGCTTCGTCTGTCACGGTATTACCGTTAATAGTGGCCGATGCCCTAAGGCGGGTTAAGGTATCTTGACCTACAATGGGCGCGGTAAACAGGGGTCTAAAGGGATCGCTGATATCGAGACTAACACTGGGGCCCTCGGCGATACACCAATTGATGTTTGATGCACTAAGTCCCGCTTGCTGGGCGATTCGTAGACTGACATCGTTACCCTCAACGGCTTGATGATCTTGGCGAATGTTCAGCATTGCCCCCGCGCTGCTGTCGGCATTGATCGCTATTTCGCCAGTCTCATCGATATTACTGCCGCTGATATGTAGGCTAAAACGGTAGCTACCTGCAGTGGGAATATCGAAGGCTAATACTGGACTATTTTGACTCACGAGTTCAATGCTGGGTCCTTCTAACTGTTGCCAGCGGAAAGTAAGATCCTGTGAATCGCGATTCCCTAGGCTGGCAATAATGGCGCTGGATTGTCCCACCACATATTGGGGCTCAGTTTTAAAGCGGATGGCGCCTGAGTCTGTGGTGATGAGCGCAGCCACTGTGGTGCAGCGTGGCACGTTAGTGGTTGGTGGGGTGACTGTACCACCATCATTATTCTCCCCACCACCGCCACCACAGGCGCTGAGTGCGACGGCAGCCGCGATAATACTTAATCGACGCATTGGAACCCATATTTCCATCATGACTCACTCCAATTAACGCTATGTTATTGTTTTTGTAGTATGACTGGCTTGATTAGCCGTCATTCCTTGGCATATCGACCGACTATAGCACGCTCTTTTGGTTACAAAAAGTGATGAAAGGTAGGTTAAATGTTGTCAACTTGCGGAGTTGGAGTCGTACCGAAAAGGGATTAATACAGCAGCGTATTTGACTGTCAGTGAAGATTATAAAAGTGGGAGGATTTATCGAATCATGATGTTTTGAATCACAACTTCTCAAAACAAAGAGCGCGGATCGGTATTAAAACCGAACCGCGCTTGCTCATCGGCACTGGCTAATCGTGACTTGCTATTCACCGCCAGCGATGAGATTGATTGGATCTCACAATCAGTCTTGCTTGTCGGACTTTTTCTTAAGGCCCAGACCGAGCTCACGTCCACGGATACGAGCATAAAACGGGAACGCGACTAACAGCGCGCCAATCAGCAGGACTTCAATAATGGCAAAGGCCAATGCATCGGTCGTGACGTACAACAAGGTGAGGGCGTGCAGCATATATAAGCATAAAATAAAGCTGGCCCAGGCGTAGGTGTACGGGTTGCCCTTTAAAATGCCTCGTACAGGCAATAATAAAGGCACTAGCCAGAGTAGGCTGAATAATAAGGTGTATTCCCCATTGATGCCCTGACCAATAAACCACCCACCCAGCAGGAGTACGAGGGCAAGGTAGCCTAAACGGCTCAGTGTCAGCAGAGTGCTTGAGGTCATGATGTTCCTATTTTTTTCGCATCGAATGATGGTGAAATGGCCGAAGATTAGAGAATGTTCAGTACATTTTCCGGTGGACGACCAATGGCTGCCTGTTGATTGGCTAGTACGATTGGGCGTTCAATCAATTTTGGCGTTTTGACCATGGCGTCGATAAGTTGCTCTTCGGTTAATGCCGGATTGGCGAGTCCCAGTGCTTGATACTCGTCTTCCTTAGTGCGCATTAACTCACGGGCGCTGAGTTTGATAGTGGCTAAAATCCCACGGATGTCAGCGGCGCTTGGTGGATTCTTAAGGTATTCAACGACTGTGATATCGCAGCCTTGTTGCTCGAGTAGGGCTAAGGTTTCGCGGCTCTTTGAACAACGTGGGTTATGGTAAATCGTTGCTTGGGTCATAGTACTTATGCTCAATCGGCTAAAACAATGGCGCGGATGATAGCAGAAAAAACAGCGCCCCGTCAGGGTGTTCGGGGCGCGATTATAAGGGATAGAGATAAAATGGCTATTTTACTTCAGGGCATCCATCTCTTTATCCGCTTGTTTAAATTGGCGGATACGTGCTTCGATTCGTGCCAGCTGTAATGGATTGCCTTCCGAAGCGCGGTAGGCAAAGTTCAATTGATCGATAGCGCCCTTATAGTTAGCGCCTAGCGCCATTAACTCGGCATTGGAAAAATACTCCATGCCCTGATTGCCCAATTTTTTATAGGCAAGATTGAGCAGTTGATAGGGAAGTTGATTTTGCTTATCGAGGAAAATCATGTCTTCCAGCAGTGGGATAGCCTTAGCTGGCTCTCCGGCCTCAATATAGATATTGGCCAAGTTCGCGTTAATCACCTGCGATGTGGGTTTCATCTTACGCTGGGCTTCGAGTAACTTAGTCGCCTGAGCAAAATCCTTGCGCTCGTTGAGCAAATCCGTCTTAGTATCGATATAAAACAAGTTGTTATCATCGATTTTTAATAGCTCATCGATAATCTTTTCGGACTCATCAAATTTCTTCAATCTAAACAGCGCTAAGGCTTTGCCGTAGAGCGCGGCCTCTTTAAAGCCGTAGGTTTGCTTATTGAGCTGCTTTTCAAACATGCTCAATACCGCATCGTCGCTGTAACTGGAAAAACGCACCTGAATACGGGCTTTGGCGAGCTGGAAGTTGAGATTATCCGGCACATAGCGGTGTGGATACTGGTGGGCGCGATCCCGCGCCTCGGAGATCCGTGACTCGGGTAATGGGTGAGTCAGCAACATTTGCGGCGGCGTGGTGGTAAAACGGTAGCGACTGGCGAGTTTACCAAAGAAATCTGCGGCCGCATTGGGGTCAAAGCCCGCATCGACCAAAATCTGCATGCCAATCCGGTCGGCTTCTTTTTCATGCAGACGGGTATAGTTGATTTTTGATTGGGTCGCCATGGCTTGAGTGGTTGCCAGCGCGGCCATCCCCGCCTGAGGCACGGCGATGGTTAATAAAATCGCCCCCAGTAGTCCTGCAACGGTCGCTGGACCACTTTTTTGCTGCGCTTCGAGGGAGCGCGCCAAGTGACGTTGGGTCACGTGGGTAATTTCGTGGCCGAGCACTGAGGCCAGCTCACTTTCGTTATCGGCGTTAAGGAATAGCCCTGTGTGTACTGCAACGTGGCCGCCGAAGAAGGCGAAGGCGTTGATCTCATCGTTTTGCAGTAAGAAGAAATAAAAGGGCGTTTTGACTCCCGTGGCATGGGCGACCAGTTTGTTGCCCAGTTCAGTCAAATATTGGCTCAATACCGGATCGTTCAGCATCGGCGCCGATGAGCGAATAACGCGCATGTAGGCATCGCCATAGACCATTTCTTTTTCTAGGCTGAAGGTATTGACGGCGGCGGTGCCCAAGTCGGGCAAGTCGTTGTTGGCAAAACTCTTTGCGGCTCCACCGAGTAACATTAATGAAAGTACACTCGCCGCAAGGGGTTTACATCGGGTCAAAAACGTCAAATTACGCAAGTGGATCCTTTATCTCTTTTAAGTGTCTCAACTAAGGCGAGGGTAGCCCTTAGCTTGTAGTTTGAGTTGCAACTTAGGATAATAGCCCAAGTTCATTCATAGCAAGTTCATTATGATTTTTATTGATTTAACATCATTTCGCTGCCCCGTTCCCTTGGTTAAGGTTAAACTTGCGTTGAAGTCCGTGTCTGCTGGTGACAGCTTACATATCCTACTCTCAGACCCAGGTTCCCGCCGAGATGTTCCCGCGTTTTTTAAAAAACAGGGGCATAGCGTGGTGACATTGCAAGATGATGCCAGCCAATTAGGGTTATTAATCACAAAAGTTGATTTATCGCAGGGATAAGTCTGCACAAAGCATGATTCAATGCCGCAGTAAAAATGGCCAGTTAGCATCGCTGGTTGCAACTTCGCCTTTGCGTGTCGGTCATAGGTAGCAGTTAACTGATTTTCAAGCATATACACAGTAAAACGGATGCGATAAGGTTAACCACCAAAGCATAAGCATCTTTCCTGCGTTTTCGGAAAGCCAATCACCTCATTGGAACGAATTCATGTTTAGTTTTTTCTCTCGTTGGTATCAAGAGCGCTTTAGCGATCCTCAGGCGGTGACGTTGCTCGCCATTCTCGTCGGCCTTGCCCTAGTGTTGTATTTTGCGGGTGGCTTATTAGCGCCGTTACTCGTGGCGTTAGTGCTGGCCTTTTTGCTCGAATGGCCCGTGGCGCAAATGCTGAAATTGGGGATTAATCGCACGACTGGCGCTTCTTTAGTACTCGTGCTGTTTTTAGGGATAGTGGTGCTGCTGACCTTTGGCCTTATCCCGAGCGTGTGGCGCCAAGGCGTGAGCTTGATGACAGATTTGCCGAGTATGATCGACAAGGGCTTACAAACCTTGCAGGGATTAGCGACCCAGTATCCGCAGTTTGTCAGCTCTGAGCAGCTCAATTTAATGGTCGCCGAGCTTAAAAAACTGCTCGATACCCAGCATCTGCTCGATATTGCCAAGCAGTTGATTGGTTATTCTGCCTCGTTATTGGTGCTGATGGTGTACGCCATTTTAGTGCCCTTATTAGTGTTTTTCTTTCTGAAGGATAAAGACCAGCTGATCAGTGGTAGCAAACGTTTTTTCCCTACTAATCGACAATTAGCCCGCAAGGTATGGTTTGAGATGCACCAGCAGATCTTCAACTATATCCGCGGCAAAGTGATTGAGATTGTGATTGTCGGGGTGGCGAGCTACATCTTCTTTGCCTTTATGGGGCTGAGATACTCGGCTTTACTCGGGGTATTGACTGGTTTGTCGGTGCTCATTCCCTATGTAGGCGCGACCTTAGTCACTTTACCTATCATGTTGGTGGCCTTCTTCCAGTGGGGCTTTAGCTCCGAGTTTGGCTATTTGATGTTAGGTTACGGCATTATTCAGGCGTTAGATGGTAACGTGCTGGTGCCTATTTTGTTTTCCGATGCGGTGGATTTACACCCAGTCATCATTATCGCCGCCGTGTTGGTGTTTGGTGGTTTATGGGGCGTTTGGGGCGTTTTCTTTGCTATTCCATTAGCCTCCTTGGTGAAAGCGGTGATCAACGCTTGGCCGAAAACCGAGATTGAACCCGTGGCGATAACGCAGGTGAAGGCGGATTCGGCAGAAGCCTAAGCCGCTGGCAGTAGGTAAAAACGAATAGAAAAAAACTGGGCCTGAGTGCTCAGTTTTTTGTCCGCTAACTATTTCTACTAACAATTGTTTTACTCACTCTTGATGTACCCATTATTGCTGTAATAGATGCTGCGCGGTGGCGGCGAGGGCGCGATACACCAAGGTCGTTTGCTTGGCCTTTATATTCCAATGCTGCCAATATAGGGGCACTCGAATGCGTTTTTCTGGGGTGAGCTCAATTAATATGCCTTTGTCTATCAGAGGTTTTGCCTGTAAGTGTCCCACTAAGCCATAACCCAGACTTAAGTTAATCGCCTCCAAAAAACTTTCCGATGAGGGAATGCTGTGTTGCCACCATTGGCCTGGCAACATTTGAAAATACTGGGCGAGATACTTTTCATGCATTTTATCTTTAGTTGAAAACACCACGGCCGGGGCTTTCGCTAGCTGCGCTTGGGTAATTTGAGCGCCGACATCATCGCTATTTTCTACCCATTCGAAATAACGCGCCGCAAATGCCGGGGTGGCGACGCACATATATTCCATGGTTCCTAAAAACTCGCTGCTACAACCGGCCATGGGGTTGGCTGTTGTGGTCACGCAACCGACGGCCTCACCGTTTTTCAGTAGGTGATGGGTGTAGGACTCATCATCGACAATCAATTCCAGCAGCCAAGCATGGCGGCTGAACATATCGGCCAAGGCGGGCAAAAACCATGTCGCTAAACTGTCGGCATTGACAGCAATTCGCACTGTCGTGGGATGGTTTGGGTCATCGGCATCTAACTCGGCTCTCAACTCGCTCTCGAGTAGTTGCACCTGTGAATAGTGGCGCAATAAACGTTTACCCGTAGGGGTAGCCACCACGGGCGTTGAGCGAATAAGTAAGGATTGGCCGACTCGTTCTTCTAACTGCCTAACGCGCTGTGACACCGCCGATTGGGTGATATGCAACACTTTGGCGGCGCGCTCGAAACCACCTTCGGAGACGACGACCGCAAGCGCTTTAAGATTGGCGTATTCCAACATCTTTGTCCTCCTTAAAATTATTAATTTTACTTATGATACATAAAAAACATTAGTTATATTAATTTTGTTGTTTTGTCTATGCTAGCGCCTTCTTCAGACATGAGAGGTAGTTATGCAAACGGCGTTTATACAAGGTATGGGCATTGGTGGTAGTTTGATTATTGCCGTAGGGGCGCAAAATGCCTTTGTGCTAAAGCAGGGGATTAAGCGAGCGTATCCTTTGCCGATTGCGCTGCTTTGTTCAATCATCGATGCCTTAATGATCACTGCGGGTGTGGCGGGGCTTGGGCACATTATCGAAGCCTTCCCGACCATCAAACATGTAGCCAGTTTTGGTGGCGCCGCTTTTTTGATTTGGTACGGAGCTAATGCACTTAAGGCCTCGTTTGTCGCTAAAGGGATGGAGATGGGCAATGCGCAAAATGCCGATACTTTGCGTAAGGCCATGCTGACCACGCTTGGGATCAGCCTGCTCAATCCACACCTTTATTTAGATACCGTCGTGCTGCTGGGGAGTATTAGTACTCAGTTCGAAGATGCCCATCGTCCTTGGTTTGGTGCGGGCGCGGTACTGGCTTCGTTTATTTGGTTCTTCAGCCTAAGTTTTGGTGCGCGTTTATTGGCGCCGATATTTAGTCGCCCAGCGGCGTGGCGATACTTAGACCGCTTTATTTGGTTGACCATGTGGAGCATTGCCGCGGCAGTTATTTGGCCTTATCTGGCCTAATCTTGGGCAACTAAGCAGCATCCGCTTGAATTTATTCCGCAAATTAGGTTGATTTTTAGACGCAAGCTGAAAATTTTTCATGAAAAAAGGCCCTGATAAAGGGCCTTTTTGCGTTCAACTGCTAATTTTTTGTACGCTGTTTTGAGGCGAGAGGCATTAATGCGGCACTAAAATGCGCAATTAACCGGCAATTTGCGCCAGCACGACTTGGTGATGATCGCTGGTTTTAAACTTATCGAACACGTGGGCAATGGTGCCGTCTGTATTGATGAGGAAGCTCAATCTATGGATACCGTCGTAGATTTTGCCCATAAACTTTTTCTCGCCCCAAACGCCAAAGGCATCGGCCACGCTATGGTCTTCATCGCTGAGCAGAGTAAAGTTAAGCGACTGTTTTTCTGCAAACTTAGCTAATTTAGCCACGGGATCTGGGCTAATGCCAAGCACGGTCACTTTGTGGCTGTCCAGTTCAGCTTTGCTGTCACGTAAACCACAGGCTTGCACTGTGCAGCCTGGGGTTGAAGCCTTAGGGTAAAAATAGACTAAAACCGGGCCGCGCGTTAAGCATTCTTGTAGAGAAACAGCATTACCCTGTTGATCTTGAAGGGTAAATAGCGGCGCTTTCGCGCCAGCGGTTAATGTGTTCATCAATTATCCTCTATCGCTTCTTGAGGTGGTGCCTTCCATGCGTCTAATGGTGCAATCCAGTGCCATTTCTTCAGAGAGTTGATAGATACTCTTTTCGAGCTTTTCTAGTTCAACTTTTTCAGGAATATTGATGGTTAACGAAATCGTCTGGGTTTGCTCACCGTTGTCGAGTTCTTCAGAGAAAGAGCGTACTGCGGCTAAGTCTAAGGAACGGTCGGCGAGGAACTGGGTGATAAGCTTCATGGTGCCGCGCTGATCCTTACCGGTAAAGCGCACTTCAAGGCGTGAAAGGTAGTTTTGCGGCGTATGTTTAGAGGTGCGCTTCATCACTGTCATCAGTTCTAATTCAACACTGAGACTCGGGAGCAGGCTTTCAATTTTCGTTATGGATGCCCACGAACCTGACAACATCATGATTAAGGTAAATTCGTTACCAAATAATGCCATACGGCTGTCGACGATATCGCAGTCACAGTCGCTGGCAAGCCGAGCTAGTTTACTTACGAGTCCAGGACGGTCTACGCCCATTGCGGTTACGACCAGGAAATTGGTCATGAATTGTCCTCACTTTTTCGATATCATAGAGCGAAAACTCGAGACTGAGTGCCGAGTTTTTGTGCGGGATGTAATGCTACCATAACTAATTCAATTTGAGAGCCCCGTTAGTGCTTGTCATTAATGGTTGGCATCAGTACCATAGCGAATCCTGAAATTTTGGGGAAGTCAGATGATAAACGGAAGCATCGTAGCCTTAATCACGCCAATGAACAGTGATGGCTCAGTAGATTTTGCAAGTCTTGAAAGGTTAGTCGAATTCCATATTGACCAAGGCACAGACGCCATCGTCGCCGTGGGCACTACCGGCGAGTCAGCGACTCTGCCAATGAATGAGCACGTTACTGTGGTCGCGCAAACGGTTAAGTTTGCCGCAGGCCGTATTCCTGTGATTGGTGGCAATGGCGCGAATGCGACATCTGAAGCTATCGAACTCACCAAGTCTTTATCTAAAGTAGGGGTTGCCGCCATGTTAGGCGTGACACCTTACTACAACAAGCCCACGCCAAAGGGCTTAGTCGCGCACTATAAAGCGGTCGCGGCGAGCACGGATATTCCGCAAATTCTCTATAACGTACCAGGACGCACCGCCGTCGACATGAAGCCCGAAACCGTGGCCGAATTGGTCGCTGTGAGCAATATTATTGGTGTTAAAGAAGCCACGGGTGATGTATCACGCGTACAGCGTTTACGTGAGCTTTGCGGTAATGACTTTATGTTGTACAGCGGCGATGACGCAACGGCGAGGGAGTTTTTACTCCTTGGCGGTAATGGCGTGATTTCGGTTGCTAACAACATAGTGCCAAAAGCATTTAAAGCCATGTGTGATGCAGCACTGGCGGGCAACGCCGAATTAGCGGCGAGCATCGATGAGCCGCTGCGTGGTCTGTATAGCACACTGTTCTGTGAAGCGAACCCAATTCCTGTGAAGTGGGCCGCCCACCGTATGGGACTGATTGAGTGTGGCCATATTCGTTTACCTTTGACTGAACTTTCTGAGCAATGTCATGGTCTGTTGTTAGATGCAATGACTCGCGCCCAGATAGAGGTTAAATAATTAATGTTAAAGAAAGTCACCCCACTGTTCCTAGTTGCTGCCGTTGCAGCTTGTAGCTCGCCATTAGAGCGTCGCCAAGCAAACGGCGGTGAAGACTATGTGCAGGCCGAGCAAGCGCCAATGCTGAAGATCCCCGAGGGATTAAAAGCACCGCCATACAATAAAGAATTTGAAGTGCCTAACTTAGGGCCAAAGGCGAATTCCGCGCTGGTTGGTAAAAACCTCGATATCCGTCCTCCACTGCAAGTATTGCCAATGGCAGAAGGTACGCACGTGGAAGAGGGCAGCGATAACATTAAGATCGTGGTTGAATCGATTGATAACAGCGTCGATCTTAAGCAAGAGATCTTCACTAACTTAGATGGTTTCTTTGCTAAGCAAGGCATTAGCATCCGCAACCGCGATTTCGATAAAGGTACTATCGAAACCGATTGGATTGAAAACACGGAAGTGTTGGAGTCTAGCCTCTGGGGTTCGGATAAAGAGTATCTGCTGCGTCAACGTTATCGCTTCGACGTCGAAACCCGTCCACACGGCCGTACCGCGAATATCGTTATTCACTTGGTTGAACACCAAGAGTTTTACGACGGTAAAGAGCAAGATGTCCTGTTAAGCAGTGAAGATAAACAGCGTTACACCATCGACATGCTAAACAGCTCTATCGCTTACATGAGTGTGAAGCGCGAGCAAGCGATTCAAGCGAACCGTCTGAAGCAGACCTTAGGGATCAATGTGGATTTAGTTACGCCTGAAGAAGGGGCTGCTTACTGGTCCGCGAAAGCGCCATACAAGCAAGTGTGGGAACGTCTGCGTATCGTGCTGCCAGAAATGGGCTTTGAAATTGCCGATATGGATAGCGCCAAGGGCTTATACTTCATTAAGTTTACCGACAACTCTGGTTTCTGGAGTTCGTTGTGGAACGACAAGCAATTGGCCCTGAAGGAAGGCAGTTACCGCATACTGCTGGAAGACGGTGATAGCCTAGAGGAAACTAAAATCCTGCTGCGCGACGGTGAAGACCAACCGCTGTCGAATGAGGTGGTCACGAATGTGTACCAATCATTGTCTAGCCTGATGAAAGAAGAGCGCAAACTGCGTTAATTCTATCTCAGTCAAAAAAGGGCGATTTATCGCCCTTTTTTGTGCCTGCCATTTGAGCACCGCTGTGCTCGCCCTGCGCGTTAACTATACAGAATGATGTTTCAGAATATTTCTGGCGTATATCAATATTTAAAGCATGGTTTTAGATAAATTGGTTTTAGTTTTGATATTTGTTGAAGCAATTCGCTAAAAATGCCAATTATCCTACTGTATTCTTAATCCATCTTCCCCTTTCTGACTCGAATCGCCGTTTATTACATATTTTATGCAGTTGGCGTAATTTGTAAGAAAAAGTAAAACGTATTGATGCAATGATGCGAGTGGGTAAACTAGCCGTCACTAATGCGAGTCATCATCATTTGGAAGCCAGATGAAAAAAATCATAATTATCATCGCCATTTTGGCTGCGGGCTGGTTTGGATACCAAAGTATGCAACCCCAAGCACCTCAGCAAGCAAAAGTTAAGCTCACCCCTAATGTGGTCATCGCGATGGCCGCCATGGCCCCAGTGCGTGACGAAGTCGAAGCCATAGGCACCAACAAGGCCTTTGAGTCAGTCACTATCACGCCTAAGGTCACCGATGTAGTCACCTCACTCAAGTTTGATGATGGAGATATCGTCAAGAAGGGCGACTTATTGGTGCAGTTGCAAAATGCCGAGCAGATAGCCAAAGTGAAAGTGGCGCAGGTGAAGGTGAGCGACAACCAGCGCGAATTAGCGCGGATCAGCTCTTTGGTTACTAGCCGCACTGTGGCGGAGCTAGAGCGTGACCGCCTGCAAACCTTAATCGATACCACCCGCGCCGAGTTAGAGCAGGCACAATCATCCCTCAATGATCGCAGCATAGTGGCGCCTTTTAATGGCCGTTTGGGTCTGCGCCAAGTGAGTGTGGGTAGCCTAGTGACTCCGGGGACTGAGATCACCACACTCGATGATATTTCTAAGATTAAATTAGACTTTTCGGTGCCTGAGCGCTTTATTCAAGACCTACAGCCCGGCAAGCAAGTCGAAGCCAAAGCCGTGGCGTTCCCCGATGAAATCTTTAAAGGCAAAGTGATTTCTATCGATAGCCGTGTAAACCCAACCACTCGCGCCGTGATTGTACGAGCCGAAATCCCAAATCCTGATTTACGTTTACTGCCCGGCATGCTGATGAAGGTGAAACTCATCAAGCGCAGCCGCGAAGCTTTGATGCTGCCTGAGTCGGCGATTATCCCGATCCAAAAAGAGCACTTTGTTTACAGCGTCAATAAGGACAATGTGATTGAGCGTAAGCAAGTCACCATTGGTATTCGTACCCGCGGTTGGGTCGAAATCCTCGGTGGTTTAGAGATTGGTGAAAATGTGGTGATCCGCGGGCTACTCAAAGTGCACCCAGGCGATGTGGTCAAAACCGAATTGGCCGAGAAGTTTAGCTATCTTTCCGATGCTAATACGGAGCCAAGTGTATGATCCTGACAGATCTTTCCGTTAAACGACCGGTATTTGCCTCGGTTATTAGCCTATTGCTGGTGGCCTTTGGTTTAGTGGCATTCGATAAGTTACCGCTGCGGGAATACCCTAATATCGACCCGCCGATTGTCTCGATTGAAACTAACTATCGCGGCGCCAGTGCCGCCGTGGTCGAGAGCCGTATCACCCAGCTGATTGAAGATAGGATCAGCGGCGTCGAAGGTATTCGCCATGTGAGTTCATCGAGCAGCGATGGTCGCTCGCAGGTGACCTTAGAGTTCGATATCAGCCGCAACATTGAAGATGCGGCCAACGATGTGCGCGACAGAATTTCGGGCCTGTTAGATAACTTACCCGAAGAAGCCGATCCCCCAGAGGTGCAAAAGGCCAACGGTGGCGATGAAGTGATTATGTGGCTCAACTTAGTGTCGGATCAAATGACCACATTAGAGCTGACCGATTACACCCGTCGCTATTTATCTGACCGTCTGTCCGTGGTGGACGGGGTGTCGATGATCCGTATCGGTGGTGGCAAAGTTTATGCCATGCGCGTGTGGCTCGATAGACAAGCATTAGCATCCAGAAGCCTTACTGTGGCCGATGTTGAAGCCGCGTTAAGAGCTGAAAACGTTGAGTTGCCCGCAGGTTCGCTCGAGTCCAAGGAGCGTCACTTTACCGTGCGTTTAGAGCGTAGTTATCGCACCGCCGAGGACTTTGCCAATTTGGTGATTTCCCAAGGCGAAGATGGCTATTTAGTCAAACTTGGCGATGTGGCTAAGGTGGAAATTGGCTCAGAAGAAGAGCGCATCATGTTCCGCGGCAACAAGGAGGCCATGATTGGTCTTGGGGTGTCGAAACAGTCGACCGCCAACACCTTAGAAGTGGCCCGCGCCGTTAACGCCTTAGTCGATAAAATCAATCCAACCTTACCCGCTGGCATGTCGATTAAACGCAGCTACGACAGCTCAGTGTTTATCGAAGCCTCGATTAAAGAGGTGTACCAAACCCTGTTCACCGCCATGGTGCTGGTGATTATCGTGATTTATCTGTTCCTTGGCAGCGTGCGCGCCATGTTAATCCCCGCGATTACCGTGCCCGTGTCTTTGCTCGGGACGTTTATCGTCCTCTATGCGCTAGGATACACAATCAACCTGTTGACGCTGCTGGCGATGATCCTCGCCATCGGTATGGTGGTAGACGATGCGATTGTGATGCTGGAAAACATTCACCGCCGTATCGAAGAAGGAGATTCACCCTTAAAGGCGGCATTCTTGGGCGCCCGTGAGGTGGCCTTTGCGGTTATCGCCACCACCTTAGTGCTAGTGGCGGTATTTATGCCGATCACTTTCCTCGAAGGGGACTTAGGTAAGCTCTTCAAAGAGTTTGCGGTAGCAATGAGCGCGGCGGTGATCTTCTCCAGTATCGTGGCCTTAACCTTAAGCCCGATGATGTGCTCAAAGCTGCTTAAACCCGCATCGCAGGATTCGTGGTTAGTGCGTAAGGTCGATAGCATTATGACGGGGATTTCCCGTGGCTATCAAAACTCGCTTGAGAAGGCGATGGCAAGACCTGTGCTGATGTCGATATTGGTCTTGATTGCGCTCGGGAGCAGTGTGCTGCTCGCCCAAAAAGTGCCGCAGGAATTTGCGCCGCAGGAGGACCGGGGTTCGTTATTTTTGATGGTGAACGGGCCGCAGGGCGCGAGTTACGAATATATCGAATCCTATATGAACGAAGTGGAAAACCGGTTAATGCCGTTGGTGGACTCGGGCGACATTAAACGCTTGCTGATCCGTGCTCCCCGTGGCTTTGGCCGCGCCGCCGACTTCTCTAACGGCATGGCGATTATCGTGCTCGAAGATTGGGGACAACGTCGCCCGATGAAAGAAGTGATAGGCGATATTAACAAGCGCCTCGCGGATTTAGCCGGTGTGCAAGCTTTCCCTGTGATGCGCCAAGCCTTTGGTCGTGGCGTGGGTAAACCGGTGCAGTTTGTGATTGGTGGCCCAAGCTACGAAGAATTGGCTCGCTGGCGCGATATTATGATGGAAAAGGCGGCGGAAAATCCTAAACTGCTTGGCCTTGACCACGACTATAAAGAGACCAAACCGCAGCTTAGAGTGGTCATCGACAGGGACAGGGCGGCCAGCCTTGGGGTATCGATTTCCAATATCGGCCGTACCTTAGAATCTATGCTGGGCTCGCGTTTAGTCACTACCTTTATGCGTGATGGCGAAGAGTATGATGTGATTGTGGAAGGGGAGCGCAGTAACCAAAATACTGCGGCCGATCTGCAAAATATCTATGTTCGCTCCGAGCGGACGAAGGAGCTGATCCCACTGTCGAACTTAGTTACGGTAGAAGAGTTTGCCGATGCCAGTTCCCTTAACCGTTATAACCGTATGCGGGCGATCACCATTGAGGCCAGCTTGGCGGATGGTTATAGCCTAGGTGAAGCACTGGATTACCTCAATCAAGTGGCGCGTGCTTATCTGCCTGCGGAAGCGGTGATCAGCTACAAGGGACAATCCCTTGATTATCAAGAGTCTGGCAGCTCAATGTACTTTGTGTTCCTGCTGGCGCTGGGGATTGTGTTCCTGGTATTAGCGGCGCAGTTCGAAAGCTATATTCACCCAATGGTGATCATGCTGACGGTACCGCTTGCTACGGTTGGCGCCTTGATAGGGCTGTGGTTTACGGGCCAGAGTCTCAATATCTACAGCCAGATTGGGATTATTATGCTTGTCGGTTTGGCGGCGAAAAACGGTATTCTGATCGTCGAATTTGCCAACCAGTTGCGGGATAAGGGCGTCGATTTTGACCGCGCCATTATTCAAGCCTCTTGCCAGCGTTTACGCCCGATCCTGATGACGGGGATTACCACTGCCGCGGGCGCCGTACCTCTGGTATTGGCCGCAGGTGCGGGGGCGGAAACCCGTTTCGTGATTGGTGTAGTGGTGCTTTCGGGCATTATGCTGGCGACCTTGTTCACTATCTTTGTGATCCCAACCGCCTACGGTCTCTTTGCCCGTAACAGCGGTTCGCCAGAAGCGATTGCCCAGCAATTAGATAAGGAGTTGGCGCAGGATTAATCCCTCGCGAACGCTTAGCCAAAATAGGCGCTTAAGTACACTTAAGCGCCTATTTTATTTGGTGAACACTCTACTCATTTACCTTCGATAGCTTGGATATAGCGAAAGGAGGTTTTCTCAAAGCCGATGGCCTCATAGTAGGCTTGGGTCTGCTCGCGGCGCATAGACGTAGTGACCTCAAGCTGGCGACAACCCAGCTCACTTGCTCTGCCTTTGGCCAAATCAATCAGTTGCGTCCCTACACCTAAACCTCGACTCGCTTCAGCCACCACTAAGGCGGTAATGCGGCAAATTTGTTGCTGCGAGGGAAAATAATCAAAAAAGATCAAACTTATCAACCCCACCACAACTCCCTCAGACTCGGCGAGATAGATTTCATCCGATCTTTTGGGATCATCGAGATATTGCTGTAATTGTGCCTCGCTGGCACTGTAACCCAGCTGCAGCAGTAAGTTAGCCATGGCGTTAAGGTCGGCTATTTGTGCTTGTCTAATCGAAATGGCGGCCATCACGCTTCCTTGTTCTGCCCAGTCCCAATATTTCTGTTAAGCATGTATTCTGCTAAGGCGCGACTTTCGGCTGAAGCGCTTTGGGTCAAGGCGTGATAGACACCCATTTGGTCTTCTCGCTTTCTGTGTTGTCCTAATTTTTCCTTCGCTTGAATCGAATCGACAATCACGCGAAAACCAACAATTGCCTGCGAGAGTTTGTCAACATACTCAGCAGGCATTATTGCGGCATTTCCCGATAGGCTCGGTTCATATTTTTCGATTAATTTATCTATGGTTTTGGCGGTCGCGCTAGCATCTAAGAGCTCGACTCTGCCAGTGCAGTGAACTGCTGCGTAGTTCCAAGTCGGTACCGCAGGACTATTAGCGTACCAAGTGGGTGAAATATAGGAATGCGGCCCAGAGAACACTACTAGCACTTGCTGGCCATCAAGCTGCTGCCAATGCCCATTGGCTTTTGCTATATGACCATAGAGATACTCTTGCCCATCGTCGGCCGCTTCGTAAAGTAGAGGTAAGTGGGTCGCTTCTAAGGTGGGGGAGATGAGTAATCCAAAACCAAAATGGTTAATTAAGTCGGCTATCGCTTGCTTATCGTGAAGTGCCACATTTTTAGGGATATACATGTCAAGCCTTGTCATATTAGGAGTATTGGGCTGATAGAAAGTTTTCTTACTTCCCATCCATTTGATCTTAACTGTTTAATTTCGCTTACTGATGGTCTTAAAAGCGCTCTTTCTAGCGTGGAGATGTCATTAACGCATAAAAAATCCAACACTCATGGCGAAACCGACAAGCACAATAAAACCCCGCAACAGGGATTGGGGAATGCGATAAGCCAGCGCGGCACCGAGATAGCCGCCAATAATCGCCATAATGGCAAGCAGTAACAGATATTGCCCGTCAATCAGATTACCTAGGGCGTAAATCACCACGGCAATGGTGGTGAGTAGGGCGGAGAGTAAATTTTTAAGCCCGTTCATCCCATGTAATTGGGTCTGGCCGAGTAGCCCAAAGGTGGCGAGTAAAATAATCCCTAATCCCCCGTTAAAATAACCGCCGTAAATACAGACGATAAAGAGAATCATCATTACCGTCAGTGGCTTGACGGTATTCACACGGGGGATGCTGGCATTCGCTAAGCGTTTTTTCAGTAACCAAGGTCCGGCGATAAAGGCGAGTGTGGCCAGCAAAATCAACCAAGGGACGAGATAAGCAAATACTTGCTCGCTGGTACTTAGCAGTATCGCCGCGCCTAGGCATCCGCCAGCTATCGCAATCAGGCACAGGGTTTTTAGGTTAAGATTTGCTGGATATTCAATCTCTTTTCGAAAACGCCAAGCACTGGCAAGGTAGCCGGGGAGCAGAGCGGCGGTGCCCGTCGCGTTGGCCATGAGTGGTGGCACGCCCACAAACACAAGGGCAAATAAGGTGATAAAGCTGCCGCCGCCCGCCACCGCATTTAACATGCCGCCGAGTAAGCCTGCGAGGGCGATCAGTAACCAATCCATAGTGAATGCTCCGCTGCCATTGACGTGTAGAAGTTGAACGTCAATTGCCTATAAAAACATCACCTTAACAGTAAGTTAGTCAGATGAAAAGCCATCAATATTGCTAAGTAGCGGCAGATTGATGGCTTTGTTATAGGGTCTGAATCGGTTTAGGTAGAAAGTCTTGGCTTTAAGTGTTATGCCGCTAGATTCATCAAAAGTTATTAAGGCTTAGCACTGATGCCTTTATTCAGCATGGAAAAGTCCTGAAGCAAATATCACAGTGGCGATGGCCAAGTATTGATCGCTAAATACTTCTTCTTCCCAGCAATGTTGCCCACGCTCTTGATAGTACACATGGTAACTGGCATTCGATGGCGTAGCGACGCAGTACCAACCATCAAACGTCTGCTTGCTAAAGTTGACCCAATACTGCGCATCCGCTTGTTTTATCTGCTGTACCAGCTCCTTATCTTGCGCCAATAGCGCCGCAAGTTCGGCTGCGCTGGTGATCTTGTGCTCGGTTTTTAACTGATTGAGTAATGCTTTGAGTGTCATAATTGCGCCCTTTATCCAGAGGATTGCACACCATATTAGCGAATGGCTGAGGCAATCGACGACTCGATTAAAGCGTCAAACACATCGGCTTGGCCTGCGGGGAGCAGTTGCCGATGAATTTCGCGACGCTTTGCACTGTCGAACAAGCGCTCCGCAACCCAACCCGTTAAATAGAGTGAGGACAGACAACCTCCTGCAGTGGCAATATTGCCATTGACCACCAGAGCAGAGTCTTCCACCTCCACGCCCATAGCTACCAATGCGGGTTTGGCATCGGGGTGCGTTGTTGCCGAAATATTGTCGAGTAAGCCTAACTTGGCAAAGAAGAATGAGCCTGCACAAATACTGCCAAGCAATTGCCGTGTGGGATCTAATTTAAGGGCCGACATAAACTCAGGATCCGCAAGTGCGGCAGGTACGCCTTTGTAGCCACTGCTGAATAATACCACGTCAGCATCGGCGATTTCGGAGACATGACCATGGGTTTCTACCGTCATTCCCAAACTTGACCTGTGGCTTGGTTTGGTACCTAGCACTTTGACTGTCCAATCGGTTGTTGTGCGGCCAAGAATATCGCGCATTAAAAAGAAATCGATATCGGTAAATTCATCAAATATCACAATCGCAATCTGGTACATCCTTTGTCCTCTCGTTTGCATTGGGATGACTTAAGGCTTGAATAGGCTCAACCATAAGTCTGGGGTTATCAAAATGGGGTTATTGGAATGCATGGTTAATCAACACCTTAACCAGCACTCAACGATGGGAGTCGCTTGGCAAAAATAGCATGGGCATTAAAATCTTGGCTTTGCATTCTGGTTAATGTCTGGGTTAACACGTCATCAGCCGCATCTTCAATCCGCTGGATCTTCTCTGCTGCGACATAGTCGCTAAAGGCTGTGGAGACTTGCTCAAACAACGCTGTTATATCGCCAAATGCGGGATGACTGAACTGCGGATTAGGCAAGCCTCTAAGAGACCGCAGTTTCAGCAGCATTAACGCTGTTAGCGGTAAATATGTATGTGGTCCTCCGTTGAACTCAAAAAAGCACTTTTTATCGCCGATAACCGCTTGCTCTACCTGATGGTCACACAGGGTTTGCAACATAGTGCGAACAAACACTTCATCTTGAGTATCCCAGTTATCTAGAAATTCAGCATAGGGAAAGGAGGCTGTTTTACGAAGTGTCACTTGTACTTCAGTAGCAAAAGGCGGCTCAATAACACCCAAATATCGCCCATATAACAACACCAAAAAATCACCGATAAACCCGTGGGAACGAATTATCCAGCAAGCGCGCCAGGCGGTCGCCAAGGCTTGATACAGTTCGTCAGTCTCAGTCTTCTGCTCAGAAAACAGCATAAGTACAAGCCGAAAAACACTGGTTGTCATCCATCCGGCATTAGCTACTTCACCTGTTTTCTCAACCGCAGTGTAGTATTGATAGTAGTCTATCGCGGTACGAAAATAGCCGTAAGCAAGCGAGCACATAAGCGGCTTAGGCTCCAGCAAGCCCGATTCAATATAGGTAAGTTGGGCTACATTGCCCCAATGACACTCGGGTACACCAAACTCAGCTCCAAACAATTGCCATTGCCGAAAATCCTCATCAAACTCACGATATTGTTTCACTCTTTCGAAACCATCTGTCATTCCACTGTCGATATAATCGGTCAGTAAATACTGGTCATATTCAAAGACGTTTTTGGCATAATCGCGCATATGTCTACGACTGCGACTGCGTTTATTGAGAAATTTAGCTAACAACTTGAGCATCCTTACTATTTGGTCTGCGGTGAGTTTACCGTAACTGCATACTTGGTGGCTAACTGTGAAGTAAAACGGCGGCTATACAAGTCACCAATGCACACGATGTGTAAAGCAGGGTTGAATACGCAGAACATTGCAGCAAACAGCGCTGATGCGTTGGTGACCATCGAAAAAAGGGACTTTTTCGTTGAGCTCCCAAGGATGGATTTACGGTGTGTCTCCAGAGCATAAGTGCTGTTGCACTCGACAGGTCAATGCGTTAATCAAAGCAATAAAAAGCCCAGAATCCTCTTCTGGGCTTTTTAAAACTAAAATATTGGTTAACGCTCAACACTTTTTAGGCTAAAGCTTCAATTTAACGTAAGTTTCAAGCCTTATTGCTATAGGTTATTTGCGCATTTTAAAGAACGCTTAAAACACCATCTCTGGTACATGGTCTGGCACAATTAATTTGCCAGCGGTTTTGCTAACAATTTCTTCAACGCTGACACCCGGTGCGCGTTCTAACAGATGAAAGGCGCCATCTTTAATCTCGATAAAGGCTAAATCGGTAACAACACGTTTGATACAGCCGTAACCTGTGAGGGGCAATTCGCACACGGGTAACAGCTTAGAGTTACCGTACTTATCGGCGTGCATCATAGTCACGATAATATTTTCCGCGCCCGCCACTAAATCCATTGCGCCGCCCATGCCCTTGATAAGCTTACCTGGGATCATCCATGAGGCGATGGAACCATTCACATCGACCTCAAAGGCGCCGAGTACGGTTAAGTCCACATGGCCGCCACGGATCATCGCAAAGCTTTCGGCGGAGGAGAAAAACGAGGCACCTTTTACTGCGGTAACGGTTTGTTTGCCGGCGTTAATTAAATCCGGATCTATGGTTTCTTCTGTCGGAAATTCCCCCATGCCGAGCAGGCCGTTTTCCGATTGCAGCATCACTTCCATTCCTGCGGGAATATAGTTAGCCACTAGCGTGGGAATGCCAATACCGAGGTTGACGTAGTAGCCGTCTTGTAATTCTTTGGCAACGCGCTGTGCCAGTTGTTCTCTTGATAATGCCATGATCTTTATCCTTCCTTTACCTAGAGTCGCTATTGGCCTCAATTTTTCGGTCTTTATTTAGGGCTTAGACTCTGTCGCTTTAGCTTGCGTTGTTAATCGTTCGCGTTTCTTATTTCGCCGCTTTTACCGTGCGCTGCTCGATACGTTTCTCGAACTTGCCTTGGATGACGCGATCAACATAAATGCCGGGAGTATGGATATGACCAGGATCGAGCTCGCCCGGCTCAACAATAAACTCGGCTTCCACTACCGTGATTTTACCCGCAGTCGCCATCATAGGGTTAAAGTTCGCGGCGGTTTTGCGAAACACTAAGTTACCCATAGTATCGGCCTTCCAAGCGCGAACGAGGGCAAAATCGGCGGTCAGAGATTCTTCTAACACATAGTGACGGCCTTTGATTTCACGGGTTTCTTTACCCTCCGCCACGGGGGTGCCGTAGCCTGTGGCGGTGAAAAATGCCGGAATACCTGCACCGCCGGCGCGGATTTTTTCCGCCAGCGTGCCCTGTGGCGTTAAAATCACATTCAGTTCGCCCGAGAGCATTTGCTGCTCGAAGGTGGCGTTCTCACCCACGTAGGAGGCGATCATGGTCGAAATCTGGCGGTGTTTTAACAATAAGCCCAGACCGAAATCATCCACACCGGCATTATTCGAAATGGCGGTTAAGCCCTTAATGCCCATCTTAACCATTTGATTGATTAAGCCTTCAGGAATACCGCACAGGCCAAAACCGCCAACCATAATGGTCATATCATCGGATAAACCTGTTAACGCTTCTTCATAGCTGCTGACGACTTTATTGAGTCCTGCCATTTTGATGTCCTTTTACTGTTATTCAGTCCCCAAGGCGCTAGGTATGTTGAGCGCCTCGACGCTTGAGTCTAGGCTTTGGCGCCCTGCAAGATTGCATTGGCGACTTTAGAGCCATTAAGACGATTTAATTGTTTGCTGATCCCAAAACCCGCTAATGCCAGTTTTTCTAAATCGATACCCGTCTTCAAACCGAGTCCGTGGAGCATATAGACCAAGTCCTCACTCGCCAGATTGCCCGACGCGCCTTTTGCATACGGGCAGCCACCAAGACCCGCCACTGAGGCGTCAAAGCTGCGCACACCTAAGTCGAGGCAGGCGGTAATATTGGCTAATGCTTGGCCATAGGTGTCGTGAAAGTGCAAGGCGAGCATTTCAACCGGGACTCGCTCCATCACGGCCTGCAGCATTTTACGGGCTTTTAACGGCGTGCCTACACCGATAGTGTCGCCGAGCGAAATTTCGTAACAGCCCATTTTGTAAAGGATTTCAGACACTCTTGCCACTTCGCTCGCCGCGATTTCCCCTTCATAGGGGCAACCTAAAACGCAGGACACATAGCCACGCACTGGGATATTGGCGGCTTTTGCCATGTCCATCAACGGGATAAAGCGTTCAATCGACTCTTCAATCGAACAGTTGATATTGCGTTGGCTAAAGCTTTGTGACGCCGCACCAAAGATAGCGACTTCGGAAGCTTTTGCATCCAGCGCCAGTTCTAAGCCTTTGACATTAGGGGTGAGGGCGCTGTAAACCACGCCCGCTTGACGGCGAATTTGGCGCAATACGTCACCGCTATCGGCCATTTGTGGCACCCATTTGGGTGACACAAAACTGCCTGCTTCAATTCGCTTCACGCCCGCATCGGCGAGGGATTCAATCAAGGCGACTTTGGCCTGTGTTGGGACGGCGGCCTCATTCTGCAAGCCATCACGGGGCCCCATCTCGAATAGGCTAACCCTATCCGAGCTGGCGCTTAAGGTCGAAAGATCCAGCGCAGACATTTAGGCTTCCTCGCTCTGGGCTTTGGGCTCAACATGGAGCAGCACAGCGCCGTCGCTCACTAACTCGCCCGCCTTAAAGTAGAACTCGGTAACGATACCGTCGAAGGGCGCTTCGATGGTGTATTCCATCTTCATCGCTTCCATCACCAGTAGCCCTTGTCCCGCATTCACCTCAGCACCGACTTCCACTAAGTGGGTCACGACGGTGCCGTTCATTGGGGCCTTGAGCTTATCTTCATTGCTCGATTCTGCCTCAACCACTTGGGTTTTTACCGCCCTGAAGTGATAACTGCCTGAGGGTAAAAACAGCGTAAAATCATCGCCCTGAGCGCTAACAGGCACTTTGCTCTTATGGCCGTTGATTTCGGCTAACAGTAAATCCTGCTTAAGCTCACCACTAAGGGACTTGCTCACTTGGCCATCTGCTGTGGGTTGGGATAATTGGTAGTGATCACCAAAGTCTAATAGCACCAATTGTTGTAACTCGTGGGCATCGTCGAGCAGGGCAATAGAATGCTGGCTAACGCTGTTGAGTCTAAAGCCACTGACTTGGCCCCAAGGCGAGTAAGGATCGGCGCTATTAATCGCCTGTGCCTTGGCGGCTTCTTTACGGGCAAGCACTTGATACAGCGCGGCAAAGGCAAGTGCAGTGTCGGTTTCGCTTGAAGCACTGCTAATCAGCGCATCGCCGTAACGGTTGATAAAGTCGGTGCTAAAGTCTGCCTTGGCAAAGGCGGGATGCTCGGCAATATTGGCTAAAAATTCAATATTGTGTTTAAGCCCGCTGATTTGATAGGACTCGAGGGCATGCACTAGGCGTTGCAGCGCACGTGGACGCGACTCATCCCACACGATGAGCTTAGCTATCATAGGATCGTAGAAATTACTGATCACATCGTTTTCACGGATGCCTGAATCGATACGCACGTATTTGCTTTGCTCGGGTTCGCGCAGGAAGTTGAGCTTACCGCTGGCGGGTAAGAACTCATTTTGCGGATCTTCGGCGTAAATACGTACCTCAAAGGCGTGTCCATGGATACGCACTTCGTCCTGTTTGAGCGGTAACGGCTGGCCACTGGCAACCATTAACTGCCATTTGACTAAGTCTTGGCCCGTCACCATTTCGGTCACTGGATGCTCTACCTGCAGACGGGTATTCATCTCCATAAAGTAGAAGCTATTGTCGGTATCTAACAGGAATTCAACGGTTCCAGCACCAACATAATCGATGGCCTTGGCGGCAGCGACAGCGGCTTCACCCATTTGGGTGCGCAGCTCATCGCTTAAACCGGGCGCAGGCGCTTCTTCGACCACTTTTTGGTGGCGGCGCTGAATCGAGCAGTCGCGATCCGATAGGTAAATTGCATTGCCAAAGGTATCGGCAAACACTTGCACTTCGACATGGCGAGGCTGGCGTAAATAACGCTCCATCAATAACTTATCGTTACCGAAGGAGGAGGCCGCTTCACGGCGCGCCGAGTTGATGGCGTCCATGATTTCGCCTTCATGCTCAACGATACGCATACCTTTGCCACCGCCACCGTAGGCGGCTTTAATCAGCATGGGGAAGCCGATTTTTAAGGCTTCGGCCTTGAGGGTTGCGTCGGTTTGATCGTCGCCATGGTAACCTGGCACTAAAGGCACTTGGGCTGCAGTCATAATGGCTTTGGCCGCGCTCTTGCTGCCCATGGCATCTATGGCATCGCTGCCAGGGCCAACAAATACGATTCCAGCCGCCTCACACTTACGGGCAAAATCGGCGTTTTCCGATAAGAAGCCATAACCTGGGTGAATGGCTTGCGCCTGGGCTTTTTTGGCGATTTCGATAATCAAGTCGCCCTTGAGGTAAGAATCCGCTGGAGCGCTGCCACCTAAGTAAAACGATTCGTCGGCCATAGCAACATGGCGGGCGTTTTTATCGGCATCGGAATATAAGGCTACGGTGCGAACGCCCATGGCCTGCGCGGTTTTGATAATGCGGCAGGCAATTTCACCACGGTTAGCAATTAAAAGCTTAGTCAACATCAAAGAACTCCTTGAGTATCTGTTGGCGTGTGCCAGTTCGGCTGACGTTTTTCAAAGAAGGCGTTTAAACCTTCTTGGCCTTCATCAGATACCCGAATGCGGGCGATGCGCTCGCTGGTGTAATCAATCGTATCTTGGTCTATCACGCCATCTTCGAGGCGGGCAAGTAAGGTCTTTACCCATGCCATTCCCTGCGGACTGTTGGCCTGTAGCGCGGTGATAATGGGTTGGGCTGCGGCCGCTAAATCATCGTTAATCTCATGGATAACATTGAGTTTGAGCGCCGTTTGCGCATCAAAACGCTCCGCGGTCAGCATATAGCGGCGTGAGGCGCGATTGCCCATGGCGCGCGCAACGTAGGGGCTAATCACCGCAGGGATCAGCCCTAGTTTGACTTCGCTTAAGCAGAAACTGGCACGCTCGGTGGCGATGGCAATATCACTGGCGCAGATTAACCCAAGCGCGCCGCCAAAGGCCGCACCTTGGACTAAGGCGATAGTGGGTTTTGGAAAGGTATCTAAATCCTGCATCAGCTTAGCCAGCGCCTTGGCGTCATTCAGATTTTGCTCAAAATCCATCTTGGCTTGTTTGCGCATCCAGTTTAAGTCGGCGCCAGCGCTGAAGTTTTTGCCATTGGCTTTTAATACCAACAGTTTGCAGTCTTTGTGCTCGGCAAAATAACCGAGGACGGCGATCATTTCGCTGATCATCACCTCATCGAAGGCGTTGTGCACTTCTGCGCGGTTAAGGATTAACTCGCCCACGCCGTTATTCAGCGCATAGCTGACGTGCTGCAAATTAGCTAAGGATTGAGTGCTAGTGTTCTGGTGTTGTGTGTCAGTCATTATTATTCCCGTCATAGTGATTCCCTCTATGAGTGATACGTAAGGCATCGCAAGATGCGTTACATACGGAAGACGCCGAAGCGGGTGTCTTCGATAGGGGCATTTAATGCGGCTGACAGGGCAAGGCCCACCACATCACGGGTTTGCGCCGGGTCGATAATGCCGTCATCCCACAGGCGGGCGCTGGCATGGTAGGGATGACCCTCTTTATCGTACTGGGCAATAATCGGCGCCTTGAAGGCCTTTTCATCCTCAGCAGACCATTCTTCGCCTTTACGGGCTAAGCCGTCGCGGCGCACTGTGGCTAATACGCCTGCGGCTTGCTCGCCACCCATCACAGAGATGCGCGCATTGGGCCACATCCACATCATGGTTGGTTCGAAGGCGCGGCCACACATACCGTAGTTACCCGCGCCGTAGCTGCCACCGATAATCACAGTGAATTTAGGCACATTGGCGCAGGAGACTGCGGTCACCATCTTGGCGCCGTGCTTAGCGATACCTTCGTGTTCGTACTTTTTACCCACCATAAAGCCGGTGATGTTTTGCAGGAACAGCAGCGGTATCTTGCGCTGGCAGCACAGTTCGATAAAGTGCGCGCCTTTTTGCGCTGATTCGGAGAATAAAATGCCATTGTTGGCCACAATCCCTACGGGATAACCGTGAATACGGGCAAAACCACAGACTAAAGTAGCGCCATAGTTGGCCTTAAACTCATCGAAATCGGAGTCGTCGACGATGCGGGCGATCACTTCTTTCACATCGAAGGGCTTTTTCAAGTCGGTGCCGACAATGCCATAGAGTTCGCTGATATCAAACTTAGGTGGCTTAACTGGGCTCAGCAGACTATTGATTTGTTTTTGATGATTCAGACGCAGCACAGCGCGGCGGGCAAGCTCTAAGGCATGCTCATCGTTTTGGGCTAAGTGGTCCGCTACACCCGAAATTTTAGTGTGTACGTCGGCGCCGCCGAGTTCTTCGGCGCTGACTTCCTCACCGGTCGCGGCTTTAACTAACGGCGGCCCAGCTAAAAAGATAGTGCCTTGTTCTTTAACTATAATAGATTCATCGGCCATGGCAGGCACATAGGCGCCGCCCGCGGTACACAGACCCATCACCACCGCAATTTGCGGAATGCCCTTGGCGGACATTTGTGCTTGGTTGTAGAAAATCCGGCCGAAATGGTCGCGATCCGGGAAGACTTCATCCTGACGGGGCAAGTTAGCGCCGCCAGAGTCGACTAAATAGATGCAGGGCAGATGACAGCGGCTGGCAATCTCTTGTGCCCTTAAGTGTTTTTTGACCGTGATAGGGTAGTAAGTGCCGCCTTTGACCGTGGCATCGTTGGCGATAATCATGCACTCTACGCCGCTCACTCGGCCGATACCGGCGATAATTCCTGCGGCGGGTACTTCTTCATCGTAAACGTCGAAGGCGGCGAACTGGGACAGTTCTAAAAAGGGCGAACCAGCGTCGAGGAGTTTCTCAACCCGTTGACGGGGAAGGAGTTTGCCGCGGGCCAAATGGCGCTCTAGGGCAACGGGGCCGCCGCCAAGTTCAATTTTGGCGAGTTTGGTTTTAAGATCGGCCACTAGGGCGGCCATATCATCGGATTTGGCTTTAAATTCATCGCTACGGGCGTTGATACGACTGCTTAATTGCGTCACTTTGATTGTCCTTATAAAGCGGTAACTCAGTATCAGTTGGCTCGGTGGGCGAGGAGCATGAAAGGCTAAAGCTCGTCATGCGCCGTTCGCCCTAGGCTGCTTATTTCGATTCGTTAAAGAGCTCGCGGCCAATCAGCATACGGCGAATTTCTGAGGTGCCAGCGCCAATCTCATAGAGTTTGGCATCGCGCAGTAAGCGGCCAGTCGCATACTCATTGACGTAACCGTTACCGCCGAGTAATTGAATGGCATCCAGAGCCATTTTGGTCGCCAGCTCCGCGCTGTAAAGGATGGCGCCTGCGGCGTCTTTACGGGTGGTTTCACCGCGATCGCAGGATTTCGCTACGCTATACACATAGGCTTTAGCGGCGTTCATACCTGTGTACATATCGGCTAATTTGCCTTGGACTAATTGGAATTCACCGATGGATTTACCAAATTGCTCACGCTCGTGGATATAAGGCACGACGATGTCCATACAGGCGTTCATGATCCCAAGCGGGCCGCCTGAGAGCACGACGCGCTCGTAATCTAAGCCACTCATCAGCACTTTAACGCCATTGTTGAGGCCGCCGAGAATGTTTTCCTCTGGTACTTCGACATCTTCAAACACCAGTTCACAGGTGTTTGAACCGCGCATCCCCAGTTTGTCGAGTTTTTGCGCTTGGCTGAAACCTTTAAAACCACGCTCAACGATAAAGGCGGTGATACCGTGTGCGCCTTTGGTTAAGTCGGTTTTGGCATAAATCACATAGGTATTGGCATCGGGACCGTTGGTGATCCACATCTTGTTGCCATTAAGGATGTAACGGTCGCCTTCTTTACGGGCATGCAGCTTCATCGAAACCACATCTGAGCCTGCATTGGGCTCACTCATCGCCAGTGCGCCGATATGTTCACCGCTGACCAGCTTTGGTAAATACTTGGCTTTTTGCTCTGCATTACCGTTGCGGTTAATTTGGTTTACGCACAGGTTAGAGTGGGCGCCGTAACTTAATCCGATTGAGGCCGAGGCGCGGGAGATCTCTTCCATGGCGACCACGTGGGCAAGATAGCCCATATTTGCACCGCCGTATTCCTCAGGCACAGTAACACCTAAGAGTCCCATTCCACCGAGTACGGGCCAAATTTCGTTAGGAAAGGCGTTGTCGTGGTCGACTTTAGCGGCAATAGGGGCGATTTCGTGTTTAGCGAAATCTTGCACCGCATCGCGCAGCATATCGACTTCTTCGCCTAGGCCAAAATTGAGACTGGTGTAGAGTGAGTTCATTGCTTGTGTCCTATCTTAGGTTCTAATTTATATTTTTATGATTATTAGGTGCTTGAGTCTTTAAAACCGTCTTACAGTGCGTGATATATCCCTGTCACGCGGTCGTACCAACTGAGGTGTTGATTAATGCTATGCTCGCAAGCCTCGAAGGAATTAGGCCTTGGCCTTGCTTTCTTCTAAAGCGAGGCGGCATTGCTGCTCGGCCGAATTCAGCTCCATCAGTACCACTTTAATGTCATCCATTTGCTGCTGCAGTGCGGATTTTTTCTCTTCCACTAGGGCAAGCATGGTATTGAGCTGGGTGGTGCTGCTCTTGTCGGCATCGTAAAGTTCGAACAGGCGACGGGTTTCCGCGAGAGAGAACCCAAGGCGCTTGCCGCGCAGGATAAGTTTGAGTCGAACCCTGTCTTTGAGACTGTAAATACGGGTTTGACCGCGACGTTTTGGCTTAAGTAAGCCTTGGTCTTCGTAAAAACGAATGCTTCGGGTCGTGATATCAAACTCTTTAGAGAGATCACTGATCGAATAAGTCGTTTGTGGCGTGTTAGTTGCGCTCATTCAGGCACCTTAGTTAATCATTTTTTAGCAAGATATATGAAGTTTACGTAAAGGTAAAGATTGCTTCGTGGTTAGTCTGAATTTTTTGTCAATTCTTGTTGCCACTCGCTCGAATGACCTCAAATCAACCTATTGATATTAATGAGCTAAACACTGAGTAGGAAAGGCACTTTTGATGCGGGGAAGTGCCGCGTTGCCCTCGTCTTGAAATTGGGCAACGCAGCGCAGTGGATTGAGCAAGCAACTTGTATCAAAAGCCGCGATTATCGGCGTTTACTCCATGGTGTTGAGCAAGCCATCATCGGCTAACACACCCTCATAGGTTGGGCGGTTTAACGCCTCGATAAGGACCGGATCGCGTTTATATACGTCATTGTAAAACTTGATTTTCCCGTCCTTTAAGGTGACGGTCCAATACATGATCAAAATGTCTAAGGGTTCATCTAAGAACAGGTTTTCCGTTTTTCCCTCACTTAATTTGCTACTGAGCGTGCTACTTGACCAATTGGCATTGGCACTCAGCAATTTATCCGCCAGCACGAGCGGATCTTTGACTCGAATACAGCCATGACTGAAGGCTCTATCCGTTTGTTCAAACAGACTTTTTGCTGGCGTATCATGTAGATAAATCGAGTATTGGTTAGGGAAGATAAACTTCACTAATCCCAGTGAGTTATCTTCACCCGGGTCTTGCACAAACCAGTAGGGGAAGTTTTTGCGCGTCATGCTATGCCAGTCGATGCCGCTTGCATCCACGGGTGTGCCCGAGCCTTCGACCACTTTAAAGTGTTTCTTCTGTAAATAATCGGGCTCTTTACGCAAGTGATTGATGATTTCAGTCGAGATGCTGCGGGGCACAGTCCAAGTAGGGTTAACGACCACGTATTTTAACTTGGATTTAAACAGTGGTGTTTTAGCGTTAATTTTGCCGATGATAATGTCGGTTCGCCAGCTTAAGCTGTTGTCTTTAAAGAGTAACAGCTCGTAACCTGCCAAGTTGACGATAAGATAATTGGTGGGCAAGTTTGCCGATAACCAGCGCGCTCGCTCGAGGTTAATACGGATCTGATCGACCAGTTGCGAGTAGGGCACATTCAGCGCCGCCATAGTGCCCGCACCAATCACGCCATCGGCTTTGAGACTATGGTCGGTTTGGAATTGACGCACCGCAGCTTCAAGCGTGCTGTCGTACGTTAAGGGCTGGTTCACGGCGGCGCTATTGTCCGCTGGCGCGCTTGCCGCTAAGTAACCTAACTCTGTTAGCCGTGTAGCAATGCCTTGTACCGAAGGGGAAGTGCTGCCGGGCTTGATGACTTCCGTATAGGGAATGGGGCTAAAGGGATAGCGTGCCGCTAAGTCTTTGTACTGGGCAAGATACTGTTTTAGCTGGTGATAGGGCTCAATCTTAGGCGCTAAGCCTGCAATAGCATCAGCCACAGTGTGTGCTTTTATGTGTTCTTCGAGCTGCTTTAACGTGGTATCGAAATCCAGATGGGTTTCATCATAATTCCAAGTTTTGCCGAGCATACTGGGGTTCACTTTGCCGTTTAGCAAGTGAATGGCGTAGGTGATGATCCCATCGCTTAGTAGCACTTCAAATACACTGCTGCGGTATTCATCCTGCCAATTCGAGGCACTGAGCTGTTGGTAAAGTTCGACTAGCTTGGAGTAGTGATAATCTTCCTTCGACAACCCTTCATCATCGGCACTTTTAATCACATCTAGCATAGTGCCCGCGTAGTCTCTGTCTTGCCAGAGCGGCTGATATTGACGCACTTGGTAGACCCGCGACAGCAACTTGGCACTAATGACCTGAGTATTGTCGACCTTGGCTCGTTCACCAATAGATAAGGGTTCGAGTAAAGTTTCTAGCTGCTGGGTTGAAGCAATGCCGCTCGCGCTAACGAGACTGAGGAGCAGGAGTAAGGTAGGTTTGAATTGTTTGAAGCGCATCATAATGAGTATTTCTTTCCATGAAAAAATCCATTAAAGACATAAGACTATGTTGAATCATTTCGCACAGCAAGTGTGCTGTACAATTATCCAACATGTTTAACAATTTTAGCGGCTATATCCCTTAGTCTAATGGGGGAATAGTGCGGGGCAGGTCATAATCAATTTGGGAAGGAAGGGGAGAGTTTCATCTGTGGTGACACGGGTGAGTGTCATGATGGGAGGCCTTATGACAGATGCTGGACAACAATTACATCAGACATCTATTGCGAATAAACAGGCATTTTGGCAACAAGCCGCCAAGGCCTTAGATTGGGTTACGCCGAGCAAACAAATATTAGATGAAAGCGAGGCACCGTTTTATCACTGGTTTAGCGATGGCGAGTTAAACACTTGCTACAACGCGGTGGACAGACACGTGTTGGCGGGGCGTGGTGAGCAAATTGCCATCCATTACGTGAGCCCTGTGACGGAAACCGAATACAGCATTACTTATCGTGAGTTGCAGGCTCAAGTGGCAAGGCTTGCGGGCTATTTACAAAGTGTGGGTGTGGCTAAGGGAGACCGTGTCGTCATCTACATGCCCATGGTGCCCGAGACTGCCTATGCCATGCTTGCCTGCGCGCGCATTGGCGCCATCCATTCGGTGGTCTTCGGCGGCTTTGCGGCTAATGAGCTGGCGACCCGTATCAATGATGCTAAGCCAAAGTTGGTGATGTCCGCCTCCTGCGGGATTGAACCTTCGGGCGTGGTGCCCTATAAACCCTTACTCGACAAAGCATTAAATGAAGCCGTGCATAAAGTTGAGCACTGCTTGATTTTAAATCGCCCCCAATATGAGGCGCAGATGCAAGCGGGGCGCGATAAGGATTGGCAAACTGCTTTATGCACTAGCGACAGTGCCGATTGTGTGACGGTGAAAGCCACCGATCCTTTGTATGTGCTTTATACCTCGGGGACCACGGGTCAACCTAAAGGGGTGGTGCGGGACAATGGCGGTCATGCGGTGGCATTGGCTTGGTCCATGGCCAACATTTACGATATTGCCCAAGGGGATGTGTTTTGGGCTGCATCGGATGTGGGCTGGGTTGTGGGACACTCCTATATTGTCTATGGCCCGCTGCTTGTCGGGGCGACGACGCTTTTATACGAAGGAAAACCCGTAGGCACGCCGGATCCCGGCGCCTTTTGGCGCACGATTGCTAAATATCGAGTCAAAAGCTTTTTTACGGCGCCCACGGCGATCCGCGCCATTAAGCGCGAGGATCCCGACGGCGAATTTATTCTAGGTGTCGACTTAAGCTGCTTGAAGAATGTCTTTTTAGCTGGGGAGCGCTGCGATCCTGATACCTTACATTGGGCTGAAGCCAAACTGCATAAACCAGTTATCGACCATTGGTGGCAAACAGAAACGGGCTGGCCAGTAGCGGCAAACCTGATGGGGGTGGCACCGATAGCCGTTAAAGCGGGATCGCCTGGTCGACCCGTCCCAGGATATGAAGTCGATGTGGTCGATGAACTGGGCGCCAAAGTGGCGGCGAATGTCTCAGGCAACGTGGTCATCAAATTACCGCTGCCACCGGGTACGCTCACTACGCTTTGGCAAAATAATAAACGCTATCAAGACAGTTACTTATCTATGTACCCAGGCTATTACCTCACGGGGGATGCGGGTTACATGGATGAAGATGGCTATCTGTATATCATGAGCCGTATCGATGACATTATTAACGTTGCTGGCCATCGACTCTCCACCGGGCGGTTTGAAGAGGTCCTGTGCCAGCATCCCGATGTGGCCGAAGCGGCCGTGATTGGCGTCGATGATAAACTCAAAGGCCAAGTGCCCTTGGGCTTAGTGGTGCTGAAAAAGGGCGTGACCATTACGGACGAGGAACTGCATAAGCAGTTAATTGCCCTCGTTCGCCAAGAAATTGGTCCCGTCGCGTCCTTTAGGTTGGTGAGCGCGATTCAAAAGCTGCCGAAAACCCGCTCGGGCAAAATCCTGCGCGGCACTATGCGTAAAATTGCCGACAATCAGCAATATACGGCGCCAGCGACGATTGAAGATCCACAAACCCTCGACTTAGTCCGCACGACCTTAACCCGCATGGGCTATGCCGATGCTCTTGTGGGCTAAGTGACAAGGCAGTAGTGAGCGGTCAAAAATAAGGGCCGTACAGCCAAGATAAAGCGATAGTCCGATGAGAGCAGTCCCATCTGATTATCGCTTTTATTTTGCGGAAAGGGCTGGAGCCCAAGGCTTGCTCTTATACATCACTATTTGCTAGTCTAGCCCGCATGCTTAATAGTAAGCCTTTACGAAGCACTATTAAGGCATTGGATCTAAACTTTATATCTAGATTCAAATTGTTAGCGACATTAAACATTTCACAACGGCTTAGGGACGACCCTAAATACGCCGATATCAATTTGGGGACGACCCCGTATGGGAGTTCTCTATGAGCTGGTTTCTATTAATTCTTGCTGGGCTATTTGAAATTGGTTGGGCGATCGGGCTTAAGTACACCGACGGATTTAGCCGCCTCTGGCCGAGTGTGTTTACTGTATTCTCCATGACAGTGAGTGTGCTGCTGTTGGGGCTGGCGGTTAAGCAGCTGCCGATAGGCACGGCGTATGGTGTTTGGGTCGGCATCGGTGCCATGGGCACGGCAATTGCGGGCATTATTTTGTTAGGTGAGGGCGTGAGCCTGCTGAAAATCGCCAGCTTAATCCTGATTTTACTTGGCGTGCTCGGCTTAAAACTCGCTCATTAATCCATTTACTTCCCTAGGGAAGAGCTTGCCCAGATGTATACGATTGGTAAAGATGTTTGATGAGATCTAGGAATATTCTCCTGAAAAAACAACACATCTTAGGCTGTAATCGAGATTGCCAATCGTATGTATCGTCTATTGTCTCTGGTAATTAAGTTACAAAGCCCGATATAATTACACCTCCAAATTGGTTATTTCTAACCTCTGTGACCCGTGGGAATTATATAATGCAAAACCACAGCAATCTTAATGACATTGGCGTTATTGGCCTTGGCGTGATGGGAAAAAACCTCGCGCTAAACATTGCCGACAATCAATATCGCGTCAGTGCCTTCGACCTTGATCCTGTTAAAGTCAATGGTGTTTTACAACAAGAAAAACAAGAACGTGTAGGACAGGAGCTGCGTATTACAGGCTGTGCTAATCTTTCAGAAATGTTAGCAAGCCTCGCTCACCCCCGTATTCTCGTGCTGTCAGTCCCTGCGGGTGCGCCTGTGGATGGGGTATGTCATGCCCTGATTTCTGCCGGTATCGAAGCGGACGATATCGTTATCGATACGGGCAACAGTCTTTGGACGGACACCGTTGAGCGCGAAAAGCGTTACCAAGGGAAATTTATCTTCTTCAGCTCGGCGGTTTCGGGTGGGGAAGTCGGTGCCCGTTTTGGCCCTTCATTAATGCCAAGTGGCGATCTTGGGGCTTGGCAGAATGTGGCGCCGATTTGGAAGGCCATTGCTGCTAAGGTTGATCCTCAAACAGGGTTGCCGATTGAACGTTTTGAGCCGGGCAATCCCGTGACCGACGGTGAGCCTTGCACGACCTATATTGGTCCAGCTGGCGCCGGGCATTATGTGAAAATGGTGCATAACGGGATTGAATACGCCGATATGCAACTGATTTGCGAAGCCTATCAGTTAATGCTCGATGGTTTAGGCATGAGTGCAGCACAAGTGGGTGAGGTGTTTGAACGCTGGAATAAGGGCAGTTTAAATAGCTATCTGATGGGGATCAGCGCCGAAGTACTCAAACAGGCGGATCCACTAACCGGTCAGCCGTTAGTTGAGATGATCCTCGATAAAGCAGGGCAAAAGGGCACCGGGCTTTGGACTGCGGTCAGCAGTTTGCAAATTGGTTGTCCCGCTCCCACTATTGCCGAAGCGGTTTATGCGCGCGCGGTGAGCACCCAAAAATCCCTCCGTGTTGAGCTCAGTAAAAAGCTCGCAGGTCCTGCCTCCGTGGCGATGGATGATGCTCAAAAAGCCAGTTTAATCGATGCCTTAGAGAGTGCGCTCTATTGCGCGAAAGTGTGTTGCTACGCCCAGGGTTTCCAACTGATGGCGATGACGGCGCAGGAGCAAAAATGGCAGCTCGATTTTGCTGAAATCGCGAAGATTTGGCGTGCGGGTTGTATTATTCGTGCCACCTTCTTGCAATCAATCACTCAAGCTTATCAAGCGGATGCGGACTTAAGCTGTTTATTGATGGCAGACATCTTTGCAACTACCTTGTCGGAAAAACAAACCGAGTGGCGCAGTGCTGTAGCAGCGGCTGTGATGCAAGGGATCCCTGTACCTTGTATTAGTTCGGCACTGGCCTATTACGACAGTTACCGCAGCGAGACCCTGCCAGCAAACTTGCTTCAAGGTCAAAGGGACTTTTTCGGTGCCCATACCTTTGAGCGCTTAGATAAGCCCGCTGGCGAGAAATATCATTTAGATTGGAGTGCCCCAAACAGGGTATTAATTAAACTCTAGATAAATTGTAAAAAGGCCCCTAAATAGGGGCTTTTTTATTGCTTGGCTTTATTTTGATAAATACTGAATGTTATTTAAATGTTGATTTAGAGGTGTTTAATTATATTATTTGCCGTATCTATAGTATGGTTATTTTTATAAATGTAACATCATAAAAGGATTTGAATATTTAAAAATGTAAAAAAGTATGTGTGTTTAACTGTTTGTCATACTGTAAATTTAAAACAATTTAATTTTATATAATTTATTGTTTTAATTTAGTTTTAACTCAATATGCTTCGCTTTAGCTTATCTTGGTTTCTTTTTAATGTTGTCGATAAAATAATCACAAATATTTAATCGGTCTACCATTCTATTTATATTTGTTTTCACAATTATTTCTTTTGTGTTAAATCTTTGCTTCCTGTTTGGTGCTTGTGTTTTATCGGGAATCATAGGGAATAACTAAAATAACAGAACTTAATGCGGAATAAGGTTAATCAAAATTATCACGCCAAATTAAGTTGCAATAAGTAATGACAAGAAGGAATGTCTACTATGCGTATGTCCATTGTTGCATTGAGCATCACGGCGGCCTTATTGGCTGGCTGTGGGAGCGATGATAAGAAGGCTCCGGCACCTGTGCCTAAAGTGAATACTGCCCCGACCACGGCGGATATGACTGTTGATGTGTCACAGTCGATGCTGTTTACTGGAAAACTAGAAGCGAGCGATGCCGAAGGTGGTTTGACCTATTCATTGGTTGACCCAGCCGATCTTAAACTGGGCACCTTTACGCTAGTGAATAAAAACACTGGCGAATTTACCTATGCATCCGATGCCAGCGAAGGGACTGAAGTGGTTCGGTTCAAAGTGTCAGACGGCCAATTACAGGCTGAAGCCAATCTGACAATCAATATTAAGCATGGCGATCCACTCTTTACCTACCAATGGCATTTAAAAAACACCGGGCAGAATGCTTTTGCGGCTCACCGCGGTGTGGCTGGTGAAGATATGAATGTGAGCGGTGCGATTTCAGATAATGCCATGGGACAAGGTATTACCGTTGCTGTGGTAGATGATGGTTTAGAGATTGCGCACCCAGATTTGATGAACAACACGGTCAATGGCGGTTCTTATAATTTGATTACCGGCACAGTTGACCCAACGCCTTTCTCGGGTGAATCGGGCCATGGTACCGCCGTTGGTGGAATTATTGCGGCCGAGGGCTGGAATGGTATCGGCGGTCGTGGTGTTGCACCTAAGGCTAAGTTGATTGGCTTTAACTTTTTAGACCAAGACCCAACGGGTAAAGTCGAGAACGTTCAAACATTTGAAAACTTTGCTAAATCACATGGTGCTAGTGCCTATAGTGATAGCGCGCGTGTCTTTAACCAAAGCTATGGTTACAGCGTGCCATTCCCACATGGTTTTGATGAGGATGAAACCGAAGTTTATCAAGATATTGCAACCCAAAGTTTCGATGGTAAAGGCAGTATTTTCGTTAAATCTGCAGGCAACGGCTATAACTACTACCGTTACCGCACCTTCTGGTTGCCTGGGGATTACTTCACTGCAACGGCGGAAAAGCCTGCTAACCATGGCTTACCTTTCCATAACTCCAACATGTCCTCTGACAATGCTAACGTGTATAACTTAGTGGTCAGCGCCATTAACGCTAAGGGCGAGCTCTCAAGCTACTCATCTGTGGGTTCGAACATTTTCGTCACTGCACCGGGTGGTGAATATGGTGATGACGATCCAGCAATTGTGACTACTGACCGTATGGGATGTGAGAATGGTTCCGCGATTGCTGAAGATAGACCGAGCACGCCATTCCACGGTGGGTTGAACCCATTAAACCCTAACTGTGACTACACTTCGACCATGAACGGCACCTCGTCTGCAGCGCCAAATACCTCGGGCGCGGTGGCGGTGATCATGAGTGCGAATCCAGATCTCTCTTGGCGTGATGTTCGCTATATCCTCGCCAAGACAGCAACCAAAGTAGATGCGGATATTGCGCCTAAAACGGTGACCATAGGTGAGGGTGAAGCCGCTCCAGTGTATACGGCTATCCCTGGCTGGTTGCAAAACGCGGCTGGGTTCTCTTTCCATAACCTCTATGGTTTTGGTCGTGTGGATCTTACCGAAGCCGTTAAACTGGCTAAATCCTATGCCGAAGATTTAGGTGACTATGTGGTCACTGAGTGGCAAGCAAGCCCTGAACTCACTAAGGCTATCCCCGATGCGGACGTCAATGGTGTGACTGATACCCAAGTGGTCGCAGACGATTTAGTGATTGAAGCCGTACAGATTGAGCTGACTGCCGACCACCTACGTCTACCGGATTTAGCGGTCGAGCTGATTTCACCTTCGGGTACTAAGAGTGTGTTGATGACACCTTATAACGGTTTAGTTTACCAAGGTGTGATGGATAAAACTGACCCTGATGATCTGGTCACTGGCTACGATGCAACTCCTATGTTATCGAATGCCTTCTATGGCGAATCATCAAAAGGTGAATGGACAATCAAGCTGATTGATGTGAATAGCGGTAGCTATCGATTTGTTAAATACGATCAAGGCTATATCTCTATCCCTAACGAAGCCGATGGCAAGCTGAAAGGTTGGTCAATTCGTTTCCATGGCCATGCTGCCAAGTCTGCATCTTAAGGAGTAATCAATGAAAGCGTTAAATTTATCGTTAGTGGCTGTGGCCCTTTCACTGTCGGTGCAGGCGATGGCGCATGACAAAGTCGAATTTACTGAACCTCAAACCGAGTCTAAAGGTGTTCAGGTTAGTCGTGCTGAGTTTTTAGGTTTGGATACGCCTTACTTTGTAAAAACTGAGTCAGGGGTTAAGCAGGCTAAGCAGTTGGTCAAAGGGCAAAAAGTGGTCACCCAATCGGGTAAGGCCTTTGCCGAAATGACGGGTAAATTAGTGGTTAAGTTAAAACCTGGTGTGTCGGCTGCCGATTTTGCTAAGGCCCATGGTCTAAAAGTAGATTGGCAAAATAACAATAACTTATTGTTGCTTGCTGCCGATGAGGGCACAGATCTGCTCGGTTTAATTCAAGCGATTAAAGCCTCGCCAGAGGTTGAGCGCGCCAAACTTGACCGCGCACTCGCCAAGCAAGAAATCCAATAATCATCTTGTTAGGTTAACATCGAATAAAGGGCCGCAAGGCCCTTTATTATTCTGATGGTCTGCTCAATAGAAGTGATAAAAGTGGCCAAGTTGAGATAAAAACCGTGGATAGTTAACTACTTAATGATAAATCATCTGGTTCTAGGCGGGCTTGGTGATTACAATCTGCGCTTAAGGGTTATATTTTTACTGACTGCAGCCAATACCTAGCGGCTGAAGACAACGCAGCTCAAGCACCTAACTCAAACACCTCTATGAACTACTGGAATAGCGACAACTTTGAAGGATTAAAGGCGATAGGGGCCCTGTATTCTGCCCGGAAGGGGTATGAACTTTTTGGTCAATATTGCTTGCAAAAAGAGCAAGGACTAAAGAAGCAAGCGATTGCGACGGTAAACCAATTCGTGTCGCACTGTAAGACCCTGCCCTTGGCAGAGCAAAGGCATATCGCAGAGGAGCTATCTTCCTTAGGCTTTTGGCACCGTGAAACACACCAGTTACTCGCTTATCCCCTTATCATGCTGCTAAAAGGCGTATTGTCCCAATGGACGTTAGATGAGCCCAATAATCCCATCCCCCACAAATGGTTAGGCTTCATTGGCGAGGATATCTCCTCCTATGAAAGGGCGTTGGCGCTCGAGCCTACCGATGAAATTTGCCTCACTCAAGTCGCGTTGTCCCATTTAAACAGTGTCGATTTTCAGACCCACCATTTATCTGAATCTGTATTGCTGGGGGAGATATCGCGGGCAAAAGATTCGTTAGCGTCAGCACAAGCATTAATCGCACGATTACAGACGAAGGAGAGTAAATCAAGGCTGCAAAACCAGCATGATTATTACCAGTCGATGATCAATTGCTGGGAGGAGTATTCCACTCTTGTTGGGGTTGAGCCGTTTCCGGATTGGTGCGCCGCTAAAGGCGAACAGTTTGATTTTTGGTCAATTATTTATTATCAACGCTGAGCGAATTTGTTCGCGGGATAAGAATGATTAAGCGGTATGTCGGGCAAATTAGGTCACAGTGGCTGCAGATTGCAGGATAAACCAACGATAGACTTTCAGTATCAGCATCATGAAAAACGATATTATTCAATCACTCGCATCCATTCAACGGCTCTTTGAGGCTGAACTTATTGCTTCTATCCAGGCGGCAAGTACTCAAAAATCCCCCTATGGTTATGCGTTACTGCTAGGCGAAGATCTGCAAATGGCGTATCCCATTGCGGTGACAAATTGTGAGTCAGATTTAGTCGACCCCACTGATACTTACAGTCGATACATTCCCGATGAATGGCTCGAATGGCACGATGACCATTTTGCGAAGGTTAAGCATGCTTACAAAGCCTTATATCAGGCATTTTCACAGGTCTATACCGTAACTGATGAAGCTTTTTGCTACACAGAGGTGGCGCTGGAGTTTATGGAGCAACTCTATGCCATGTATTTGGCGGCCATGAAAAAGGTAGTAGGGCAGTTTCCCGATGTGAGTTATTGGATTATTTGGATATCTGACAGTGACAGAGCCATTATCACCGAATCGTTTTGGACGCTTAATTCGGGTCATGTGCGTGAAGAGGCTGCCATTTATTTTGAGCAGTAATCTTTTGGCACTACTTATTAATAGTGACCAATTGCTTTACTCTTGCGAGTGTATGCGTCAGCTTTAGTGCCTAAATTGAGAGCTTAATGTGATGTGCTATTGTGATGGGCTATCGTAAGAGCCTAAAGTGAGAGGCTTTCGTGAGAGCCTGTTGTAGGTCGTATCGTGCACGTGAATATCCTTAAACTTGAAATCCCCACAGTGTTTGGTAAGTTGGAATAAAGCTGTTAGCACTATTCAATGGAGTGAAACTATGCAAGAAAATCAGACTATTCAAGAAAGCTTAACTATGCAAGAAAGCCTAATCAAGTCTGCTATCGCGACGGCGCAAGATGGTGTGGTGCGAGCCGATGGCCAGCTAAGTGTTACTGAGCAGATGGTTTGTTTTTCCCCTTACAATAAAACCTTAGGACTTGGGCCATATCAGCTGCAAAGGAAGGATATCGCCAAGGTTGAATCCTGTTGGGGTAAGGGCGGAGGCATTTTACCTGTGACTTCTGATGCGATAAAAATCACCTTGATTGATGGCAGCGAGTATCAATTTATTTTGGCCAGTCCCCAAGAGTGGTTGAATCTGCTTAGTCATTAGCTCTTCGACTGCTCCATAAATGCTTATTCAGTCGACATATCTTGAGCGTGTGATACCCAGATTGCTTGCTTAGACGCTTTGCTTAGCGGCTAATTGGACTAAGTTTTCCCACAGTGCCTGCGCCACTGGGCCTAATGGCGAGTGGGGTGGACGCATCACATAGTAATCGAGTTGGATAAGGTTCTGCCTTTCCCGCAGCTCCAGTGGTAATAGGCTTCCATCCGCAAGGGCTTGTTCCACTAAATAATGTGGTAATTTCCCCCAGCCCATGCCGCTCTGAATGAGCATTCTCTTCGTATAAAAATCATTAACATACCAACGGCGTTGCCCAGCTTGCACCCCAAATTCGATATTGGCGGTGCCAGTGCCGGTATCTTGGATCACAATTTGGTACTCGTTCACCAATTCGCGCACATGGCCTAGAGTGGGGTGGCGACTCAGTAAGCGCGGCGAGGCCACATCCAAGAGACTGCCTGAAAATAAGTAGGCCAGCTCAAAATGGCTTGAGCGTATTGGCTCGATGCCGCCCGCTGAAATGGCAATATCGGCTTTGCCTTGATTTAAGGCTTCAAGCGCGCCGGTTAAATATTCTTGTTTAAGAATGATTTGAGTGTGAGGGAACTCATTTTGTGTGCGCTCCAGTATCGGCAAGATGCGGGTAAGATTAAAGGATGCTTCGAAGGCTAAGGTGATGCTGGCCTCGTTACCTTTAGCTAAATGCTTAGCGACTTGTCGCATCTCCTGCGCTTCATTCAACACGCGCTGGGCGTATTGCAACAGCTTTCGGCCCTCTTGAGTGAGCGTTAAGCGATACCCTTGGCGGTCGAACAGCACTAAATCTAACTGGGATTCCAGCTGTTTAATGCTCTGACTGATCGCCGGTTGGGTCTTATGAAGTTTGTCACTGGCGGCCTTTAGTGAGCCGGCGAGGGCGACGGTATTGAACATCAGCAGTTGTTCTAAGGTCATGGCAAGACTCTTAAACAAATAAAGAATTATTTTAGGAGATGTTAGATATTATTCCATATTTATTTATTTTTTGTGGGCGCATAATTCCGCCATATGACAGTAGTGGGCTCAATGCGAGTCCACTACTTTGCGTTTAGGGTGCCGTTTAGCGAGGGTTAATGCTGAACAGGGGCTAAAAGAGATGAGTAATGAGGTAGTTATGTCGATAAATCAATTATGTTTAGCCAAAGGCAATGCAGATAAAACCGTTGCCGAGACTGACCCTCAAAAACTCTTTATCTGTGCCAATACCTTAAATCGTGCGGCGGTGGTGGTGACGCTGGCGATGAGCATAGTGTTTTTATTCTCGGGCATGGGCAAGTTACTCAGCGTGCCGTTTTTCCATGTGCCCTTTAGCGTGATGAATTTGCCCACGGGTTTTGGCTATTTTATCGGTGTGATTGAAGTGCTGGGCGCGATTGGCATTGGCTGGCGTGAATATCGAGTCCTGTCGGCGACGGCATTACTGTCGGTGATGATGGGGGCTATTTACTACCACTTTAATTACGAAACCACCCTGAGCGCGTTACCCGCACTGTCTTTATCTGCGCTGTTGTTTTTAATCATCAAGCTCGATGAAACCGTTGATAGATTAGTGCGTTTTCAACGTCAGCTGGTGGACATGAAAGCGGCTTTCTAATTCTTAGTCACAAGGCTGGCAAGATCTGATTTACAAGTGATAACTAACGGTTTCATCAAGAGAAGTTTATTATGACGCACGCGAATTCCGCTTTAATGCCAGTGTTATTTGTTCCCCATGGTGGCGGGCCATTACCGCTACTCAATGATGTAAATCATCTGGAGTTAAGGGCATTTTTATCCAAGGTTTCGGATACTATCCCGACACCCAAGGCCATTGTATTGGTGACGGCCCACTGGGAAGAGGCGCAGGTGACACTGTCGAGCCATCCCCATCCTGGCATGTTGTTCGATTACTATGGTTTTCCCCCTGAGGCCTATACGCTTTCTTATCCTGCGCCCGGTGAGCCACAGCTTGCCGAAACGATTGCCGGTTTGCTTAAGGCGAGTGGAATTGAGGTGCGGCTCGACAATCAGCGCGCCTTCGATCACGGCACCTTTGTGCCACTTAAGTTGATGTATCCTGAGGCGAATATTCCTGTGGTGCAAATGTCCTTAGTGCGGCACCTCGACCCGAGTGCCCATATCGCGATCGGCGAGGCGCTTGCGGCATTGCGCGCGCAAGGGGTGTTGATTGTCGGTTCTGGCATGTCGTTTCACAATATGCGCGCGTTTTTCTCCGGCGATCCTAAGGTGTTGCCTCGCAGCCAAGCGTTTGATACTTGGTTAACCGATGTAGTGACATCAGGCGATAGCCACGCCAAGGCACAATTAATCGATTGGCAATCGGCGCCAGAGGCGCGTTTTAGCCACCCAAGGGAAGAGCACTTAATCCCTTTACATGTGTGTTTTGGGGCGGCGCATTTGCAGACGCCAAAAGCTATGCATCAATTTAGTGGCGTGTTATTTAACACCGCAATATCGGGTTATCTCTGGTCTTAATTTGCCCCTAAAAGCAAAAGGTTCGTCATGTTGCGTATTAAACGCTTCGTGACGAACCTTTTGTATTTTAAGCCTGGTCTATTTTACTAGCCGCCCTGTGGGCAGTTTTTTAACTCAACTATGGGGCAATTCCGAGACGTTGATATTCCCGTTTAGGCGGTAAACACTAGTCCCACACTGAATAGAGTACTGAAAATCATGGTGAGTTTTGCCGTACGTCCCAATAGCGGATTGAGCGCTTCACCCGATACGGCATAGAAATCGCTACTGAGTTTACGGGCAATAAGCAGGGATAAGCCCGCCAGCAGTACCGGTAGGCCCGGCAGAATCCCCAGTAAGAATCCCGCGATCACTAAACCAAAGGGCAAGTAAATTAAGGCTTGATACAAGACTTTGGCCTGCGCCTCGCCAATCCTTACCGCGAGCGTATGTTTGCCCGCTTGGGTGTCGGTACGAATATCGCGGGTGTTGTTGACCAACATAATGGCGGCGTTAAATAAGCCAATCGCACAGCCTAGTAGCCAAGCATTCATATTGGTATCACCCGCCTGCAGATAATAGCTGCCGACCACGGCGACTAAGCCAAAAAACACAAAGGCGGCGACTTCACCTAGCCCGTGTGATGCCAGAGGATACGGGCCGCCGCTGTAGCCGAGGGCGCCTAAAATGGCCGCCGCCGCTAAAATAGCAATCGGCCAGCCGCCATGCCAAATCAAATACGAGCCCACGGTTAATGCTAGTACTAAGCAGAGGACCATCGCATTGCGTACTTTATGGGGGGGTATCATGCCACTCTGGGTTACGCGAACCGGACCAATACGTTCGGCGGTATCAATGCCGTTTTTAAAGTCAAAGTAGTCATTGGCGAGGTTGACGGCGATCTGCAATAGGATGGCGCACAACATCGAGGTGGCGGCAATTAACCAGCTAAAACGCTCAAGGTGCAGTGCCAGAATATTACCAATTAACAGGGGACCGATTGCCGCGGGTAAGGTGCGGGGCCTGATGGCTAAAATCCAAGGATTCATGATGTCCAGTCGTTATCTAAGAAAAGAATTGGGTAGTGAACAGCGTCATAGCATAACAAGAAATTGCGTTAAAGTGAGTACTATCTAATACACGCATGTAATAGAGTTTGAATTGGCGCACAGATGTTTCGCTTTCAGGGGAAAGATTTGTCGCCAAGTTCAAAGAAAATCCACTATGCCTGTGTTTTTATATCCCCTGTGATCCACAGCCGAACATCGGTTAAGCCGATGAACTTCACCCCTATTTTTGCAATAACCAGAGCTGTGGTGTGAATGGTTAAGTGTGGCGTTCAGCGTTAATGTCAATGATAAGGATACGATAGGATGCGTTTCGATAATCAAGTGGCGTTGGTAACGGGAGCAGGCTCCGGGCTAGGGAGAGCCTATGCCATTATGTTGGCTGAGCGGGGCGCCAAATTGGTATTAGTTGACCAACCTAAGGGACGTCCATCCCAAGGCGAGGCATTGAGGGCAACTAGCTCTTCTAACTTAACTCAGGTAACTAACACAGAACTGCAGCAAACCCATGAGGCCATTTTGAAGCTCGGGGGAGAATGCCTGTATTTTGAAGTGGATGTTAGCCAGCAGGATGACGTCAAGGCGATGGTGCATCGCCTACAGCAAGATTGGCAACGCGTGGATATTTTGGTCAATAACGCCGGGGTTTACGGCGCGTGCTCCTTCGAGCATATCCAACAAGCCGACTGGCAGCGACAGTTTGATGTGGATGTGCATGGTAGCTTTTATCTGACTCAAGCAATTTGGCCGCTGATGAAGGCCCATGGCTATGGCCGAATTTTGATGATCACTGGGGTGTCGGCGTTGTTTGGTGACTTACATCAAGTCCCGTTTAGCGCCGCCAAGATGGCCCTCGTCGGTATGGTTAACAGCCTTGCTTTAGAGGGCGAGCAATATAACATCCATATCAATAGTCTGTGCCCGCAGGCACTCACGGCCATGACCCATAAACACTTAGCGCCAGCGATTCAACCGCTGTTTTCCTTTGATACGGTCACAGCGACCATGGCATTTTTAGTCAGCCATGCCGCACCGAATGGCCAACATTTGCTCGCGGGGGCGGGCAGCGTGAGTCATGGGATGTTTGCCGAATTTCAGTCCATTTATTTCAGTGAGGGGCTGTGCACACCCGATAAACTGGTCAAGTACTGGCCTGAGTTGCATTATGCCTTTCCGATTAATCTGCATACCTGCGGCGAAGATAAAGTGTTGGCTTGGTCAAAACAGAGTGCCCTTGAGCATCATATTAAGATTGAGTAGTGCTTTGGGCGTGCAGAAGCCACAAGATGCAATAAGCTAACGACTCTCTACTGGTCAGCCCTAGTCTAACTGAGTTACCCTTGGGCATTAGTTGCTAATTTTCAGTAGGATCCCATGAGTCAGGTATTAGACGATCTCTTATCATTATTATCCCTCGAGCAAATTGAAATCGGGCTGTTTCGTGGTCAAAGCCAAGACTTAGGATTTGGGCATGTGTTTGGTGGTCAAGTGATGGGGCAGGCCTTGAGCGCCGCTAAGCAAACCGTGCCAGCCGAACGTAAAGTGCATTCGCTACACTCTTATTTTTTACGCGCAGGGGATGAGAAGCTCCCCATAGTCTATGAAGTGGAAAATATGCGTGACGGCGGCAGTTTCAGTGCTAGACGCGTGAGCGCAATACAAAAGGGGCGGCCGATTTTTCATATGACCTGCTCCTTCCAAGAACCCGAGGCGGGCTTTGACCATCAGGCCCAAATGCCTGAGGTGCCGGGCCCTGAAGGTTTATTGAATCAAAACGAGCTGGCGATGACCTTAAGGGATAAAGTGCCCGCGCGCATTCTCGAAAAGTTTATGGAAGACGCGCCGATTGAGATGCGGTTAGTCAATCCTTTGCATCCCTTCGCGCCAAAAGAAACCGAACCCTATCGCTATGTGTGGCTAAGGGCGAATGGGCCAATGCCAACGGATGCCCATATTCACGAGTATTTGCTGGCCTACGCCTCTGACTTTAACTTTTTAGTCACGGCGGCTCAGCCCCATGGTGTGTCCTTTTTAACGCCGGGGATCCGCATGGCAACAATCGATCATGCGATGTGGTTCCATCGCCCAATTAATATGGGAGAATGGTTGCTCTACAGTATCGACAGTCCAACCGCCAGCGGTGGACGAGGTTATGTACGAGGCCAATTTTTTAATCAGCAGGGTGAGCTTGTCGCCTCGACGACTCAAGAGGGGCTGATCCGTATGGTAAAAGGAAGTTAATATGTTGATGAAAATAAAGTTGTTTATGTCATTTTTACTGGTGACATTTGCCTTAAGTGGCTGCGTGACGGTTCAACCCGATCCTCCGGTGGTGGTTAATGGGGCGGCGGGCTATTTGGAAAAAATTCTCCTGCCCCAAGGCAGTGAAATTACCATTGCTATTATCGATTTGAACACGCCCGGCGTCATCATTGCCCAAAAGAGCTTTAATATCGCTAGGGCGCCTGTGCCGTTTAAGTTCTTATTACCGGCGAAATCTATCGATAAACGCATTAATTACGGCGTGGTGGCCATGATCAAGTATCAGGATAAGGTGATTTTTCAAACCTATGACCGCTTCCCTGTGATTAACAATGATAAATACACCACTGAAGTATTGATGAAAGCGGTTCGCACTGAACAGTAGTCGAATGTTTTAAAGCCTATAGGCAGGATGCGTGATTGCATTTTATCGAAAAGGGGAGTTAATCCCCTTTTTTATTGCTTGTTTTTCACTCAGCTATTTTTTCAGTTCTGTTATCCGGCGGTCTTACTATTATTGGGTGACCATACTGCGTATTTCGTACAGAGTATTACGTACATTGCGTTTCGTATGACTGTGACTTAGATAAATAAGTACGACATTCGTTAAATAATATGCCGGTTATTTGTCCATGCAATCATTGAACTCATCACAGCCTTAATTGTGAGAAATTATGTCTGCTTGAAATAATTTCATTTAAATCTAATCCGTTTCTATCTTGATTTATCAGTTTTGCAAACTGTTAATTATCAATTAAGAAAAGGATTTATTAATGAGTGATAATGAATTTTTTATTTTGCTTTTAAGCACTTGCTAACATTCCTTTTCACAGTGTAAACCATCTGCCATTCCGTTAACCTGTAAGCGATGAATGTTTATTGAGTACGTCATTCTTATTAATTGATTTTATGGGTAATTATTCGGTTAATAAGGTGTTTCAATATGTATCATTGCGTGTTAAAACGCTGCGGTAAAGTTCTCTCAGTTACAGTCATTTAATGATGTTTCTGTACTGAATAAATATTAAAAATGGAACTTCGGTAGTAATTTTAATATAGCGAAGGAAGCGAACATGAAAACAAAAATTGCACTAGCGGTGTCTATGGCATTGCTGTCGGCTGCGGCAAATGCGCAAACCGTATTATCGCCAACTGGTGAAACGTTACAGTTAGATATTCCAGCGGAATTATCAAATGATTCGACCCGAGGTCAATTAACTGCGGTTAACAACCAAGATGTAAAATTTATTCCTGAGCCAGATTTAGCCGAGGGAGAATATACCTATATCGTGAGATTACGTGACAGCGCGGTCGCGAATTATCAGGGGGATATTCCAGGCTTTAAGGCCACCAGCCCACAACATGTACAGCCGACCTCGCAGGCAAAAAGCACAGGTAAGACAGGTAATGTCAAACTTAATGCCGCCGCACCTGAAGTCAAAAATTACGTCAGTTTCCTCAAGGTCAAGCAAGAGCGCTTTTTAACAAGTGCCAGCGCGGCCATTGGTAGCCGTCTTGAGCCGCTGACCACTTACCAATACGCCATCAACGGTGTTGCCGTGCGTATGACTCAGGCGCAAGCCATCAAACTGGCCGAATTACCTGAAGTGGTTTATATCGAGCGCGAGAAAGTCGAACAGCTTGAAACCGATGTGAGTCAGGCATTGATCGGCTCCCCAAAGGTGTGGGACGGTAGTGCAACCGGCACTAAAGCTATGGGGGAAGGCGTGATTGTGGCGATTATCGACTCAGGGATTAACTCTGATCACGCTTCTTTCGCCGATGTCGGTGAAGATGGTTACGATCACACCAACCCCTTAGGCCAAGGGATTTATGTTGGTGACTGTAAAACCGATTTTGCCAGCATGTGTAATGACAAGCTGATTGGTGTGCGCAGCTACCCTGAAATCACCGATGTCTATGATGATGAAAAGGTTTTCGGCGCGACGCCGCCCGCTAAAAACGGCGAAGATTACGGTGGTCATGGCTCCCACGTTGCCAGCACCGCGGCAGGAAACATCCTGCTCAATGTTCCTTATGTTGAGGGAGAAGTGGGTAAACTCGAAGGTTCGGGGATCCCGACTGGCTTAACGTTTGCGCAAATGTCCGGCGTGGCTCCCCACGCAAACATTATTGCCTATCAAGTCTGTAAGCCTGGCGATCAAGAAGATACTTACAATGGCTGTTCAACTGCGCCGATTTTAAAAGCGATTGATGATGCGATTAAAGATGGCGTGGACGTGATCAACTTCTCCATCAGTGGCGGCGGCAATCCATGGAACAGCGCGACAGAGCAAGGCTTCTTAGCGGTGCGTAATGCGGGTATTTTTGCTGCGGTTGCGGCGGGTAACACCCGGGCAAACATCGCGCAGGTACCTTATTCATCGTCTAAAAACGCACCTTGGTATACCTCGGTGGCTAACTCGACTCACAATCGTGAAGTGGTACGTGAGCTGGAATTTAATGGCAAGACCTTTGAATTCACCCCAGGCTCTGGCCCTGTGCAAACCGACGTTGTGAAAGGACTGCCCGTATTTGCAGGCGCAGTTGATGCGACCAATGTGGAAGGCTGTAAAGTATTCCCTGCCGATGCCTTTAAAGACAAGATTGCCGTTATCAAACGCGGTTCATGTGATTTCGCCACTAAAGTATCGGGTGCATTAACGGCGGGCGCTAAAGCGGTTATCGTGTACAACCGTGATGGTGAAGGCAATGCGCGCTTAACCATGTCGGCATTGGAGAAGTTAAATGTCCCTGCGGTATTTATTGGTAATACCGATGGCGTAGCCTTACTCGAGGCCATGGCCGCCAATCCAGCAGTGGAGCTAACCTTAACCCCGACACCGCAAGCGATTAGCCGTGAGGCCGATGTGTTATCTGCCAGTTCACTGATTGGCCCAAATGCGACCAATGATGTGATTGTGCCTTCGGTGGCTGCTCCGGGTACGGATATTTACGCTGCTTATGCTGATCAACAATTTGGCCATGATAAATCGGGCACAAATCCTGCCGACTTTACCTTAATGTCGGGCACTTCAATGGCAAGCCCGCATGTTGCGGGTGCGGGCTCGCTGTTAAAGTCACTGCACAAGGATTGGACACCGGACAATATTCGCTCCGCATTAATGTTGACCGCTACGACTGCGCAGGCGATGAAAAAAGCCGATGCTAAAACCGTTGCCGATCCGTTCGACGTGGGCGCTGGCCGTATACGTGTGGATTTAGCGGCAAAAACGGGTTTAGTGATGGACGAAAGTGCCCTGAACTATGAAATTGCCAACCCAGTCGTGAACGGCGACCCACGTAAGTTAAACGTGCCCAGCATGGCCGATTCTCGCTGCGTGAATACCTGTACTTGGACCCGTACCGTAACAGCAACCCAAGATGGTAGTTGGACGGCGAAGGGCCAAGCGGTGACCGATAAGTTAGCATTAACCGTGTCACCTGAAAGCTTTACCCTGAAAAAAGGCGCGAGCCAAACCATTACCGTGACCGCCGATGTGACACAAGTGGGCGCAGATTGGGGCTTTGGCAACTTAGTGCTCGAGTCGGCAAGCTTCCCAACGGCGACTATGCCGATTGCCGCTAAGATTGGTAAGCGTAACCTGCCCAATTTAGTGAACATTGAAGCGACCCGTAATGCGGATGAAATCAATCTTGAAGGCTTAAAGGCGGTGGATTTTGCCAGCGTGGGCGCCGAAGTGACGGGCCTAAAGCTGAGCCAAACCATTGAGTCAAGTGTGAAGCAAGACTCAAACAATGCCTCATACACTGATGATCTCGCCGATGGCGTCAAAGTGTTTAAGTTTGACGTGAATGAGAATGCACTGTTCTTCCGTACTTCCATTAGCTACACCACATCCCCTGATCTCGATATGTACGTGCTACTCGATAAAAACGATGGCAGCAAACTTGTGCGAGTGGGTTCATCGGCTAAAGACGGTTCAGAGGAAAGTGTCTTACTCAATAATCCGGTGAAGGGCAGTTACTATGTGATTGTGCAAAACTACAGCGCCTCATCCGCGACGGCCGATGACGTGTTTGGTTTGAAACAATTGACCTTCTACAACAATGAAACCGCAGCGGATAACCTAACGGCGACGCTTTCTGGTGATACTAAAGACTTCGACGTCAAGCTGGCGTGGAAGGATGCGCTCAAAGTGGGTGACGATGGTTTAGCCATGCTGACCCTCACCACGGGTGATGACAAAGTGGCGCCAGTGAAGTTACCCGTTATCTTTGAACGTGTCGGTGATGATGTGCTATCGCCTCTGGGCAATGCGCTAAGTGGTCAGTTGACACCGGGCGTTGCTAAGGTGATGAAAACCCGCATCGAAGCCAACAGAACCCAAGAAACGCGTGTGTATAACTTAGAAGCTATGCTGCCTGAAGGCCATGAAGTGGCTAACATCAGCCATGACGGTAAGCAAGATGGTAATAAGATCACTTGGACGGTCGAGATGCCATCGGGCGCTGACGCGAAAGACATCAGCTTTGAGTTGGTTCCACGTAAGGCGAGTGTCGATAATCAGTTAAGCCTGACAAACAAGGTCAACAATGCCTCGTCAGAAACCCTGACTCAAAGTTACCAGTTTGATGTGTCTGAAGTGGCGCCAGTTGCTAAGGTTGAAGCGCCAACCACAGTCCAAGAAGGTAAGCCGCTGTTTATCGATGCGAGCAAATCATCGGATGCGAACAATGATCCGCTGACCTACAAGTGGACGCAGTTAGGTGGCACCAGCTTTAATTTTGACCCCACGGCGGCCAAATTAAACTTAGTGGCGCCAAGTGTGAATGGTGCGGCGCAAACCGTGTCATTCCAACTGACGGTATCCGATAACCACGGCAACAGCGATTCGAGCTTAGTTTCGGTATCGATTACCGATACTCCGCCGAAGAAGGATGACGGTGGTGCTTTAGGCTGGTTAAGTTTATTACTGCTGCCATTTGCTTTTGGTCGCCGTAAACAGCGTTAATCTGCGACGAGTAAAATGATTTCACCTAAACGTTAGGTGACGCATTAAAAGGGCCGAGCAATCGGCCCTTTTTATTGCTTTGTGTTAACGGTTTTTCATTAAAAATTCCACAAAGGCGCGGTCGGCTTGGCTGACGGGGCGCTGCTTTTTCCACGCGATATGCAGATTTAAAAACACCGGTGGGTCAAAGGGTTTGGCGAGAATGTCGTCTTTTGGACTGATGGCCATTTCGAGCACGCTAGTAATACCAAATCCCTGTGACACAATCTGTTTGATTAAGTTAATCAGGTTGGTCTCAAAGGCAATATTGGGCTTTTTACCCAGCTCTTTGGCCTGGGAGAGGATCCATTCCCGGTGGAAATAGCCAGTTTTAAACATCACTAATTCATGGTCAAAGAAGTCGTTGAGGCTGACGGCAGGATGATCGGCGAGCGGGTGCTCGGCGCCCATGGCGATCACCATCTGTTCACGGATCAATAATTGGCTATCGAAGTCACTCTGTAAATCTTGGGCGGTAATGATGGCGATATCTACTTCTTCCTGCTGTAACATCCGCAGCGCGTCACGGGTACCGCCTTCAAACAGTGAGAGCTTTAGCTCGGGATATTGATGGCGAAACGCCATGAGACGAGAGGGCAGATAGAAGGAGCCCAGCATGCCCGGCACCGCTATCCGCACTTCCCCTGAGGTGAGATTCGCCATGGCGCGGATTTGCGCTTCGGCCTGTTTGATTTGTTTTAGGATCAAAGTGGCATGTTGATGCAGCACTAATCCTTCGGCGGTGAGCGCGAGGTGCTTGTCATTCTTATTGCTGGTGCGATTAATCAGTGTCACTCCAAGCGACTGCTCAAGCCGTTTAATGCTTTGGCTTAGGGCCGGCTGCGCCATATTGAGCTTCTTGGCCGCCGCGGTAAAACTGCCGGTATTGGCCAGCGCATCTAAATGTTTAAGTTGGCGTATATCCATGATGATTCATCTTTTATGCTGGATGGTACTTATGCTCAAGCGCACTTATGCACGATTATTCTTATGCTTGAGGGCACTGTGCTTTAAGGGTTAATAATGCGCTACAACCCTGTACTGTCGTATCTCGCATTGCTTGGCCGATAACAGGGTGTATCGCAACTGTTAGCTATAACAAAAATCAATAATTTCAATATAAATTATCTATTATTGTTATGTTATGCCCAGTGCTAATCTTTGTCTATCCTGAGTGTGATGCGTTATCGAGGCCAAAAGTGCAAGCCGTGTTAGACACTATTATCGACAGTAAACAACGTGATACCCGACTGATGTGGGCCCTGTGTGTGGCTTCCGTGGTGGTGTATATCAATCTGTATTTGATGCAGGGCATGTTACCGCTGATCGCCGAGCATTTTGCGGTATCGGGCTCTAAGGCAACGCTTATCCTTTCGGTCACCAGCTTTTCGCTGGCGTTTTCGCTGTTAATTTATGCGGTTGTGTCCGACAGAATTGGCCGCCACACGCCGATTGTCGTGAGTCTCTGGCTACTGGCGCTGTCGAATCTGCTGTTGATTTGGGCTGGGGATTTTAATGCTCTTGTCTACGTCCGCTTTTTACAGGGCGTGCTGTTAGCGGCGGTGCCCGCCATTGCCATGGCCTATTTTAAGGAGCAACTCTCGCCAAGCACTATGCTCAAAGCCGCGGGTATTTATATCATGGCCAACAGTATCGGCGGGATTGTCGGTCGGTTACTGGGCGGGGTGATGTCGCAGTTTTTATCTTGGCAAGAGTCCATGTGGCTGCTGTTTTTAGTTACGCTTGCGGGCGTTGCCTTAACCAGTTATTTATTGCCTTCTGGCGCCGATGCGCAGGCGGTATCGGGCGGACAAACCACCTCGCCAACACTGTCAAAACGGGCACGTTTATTACAGGATATTTATGGCTTTAGCCATCACCTAACCGATCCACAGATGCGTTTAGCCTATGCCATCGGTGGGATCACTTTTATGATGATGGTGAATCAATTTAGCTTTATTCAGCTGCATTTGATGGCCGCACCTTACGAGTGGAGCCGTTTCCAAGCGACGTTGATCTTCCTGTGTTATTCCAGTGGTACCGTGGCTTCTTATTTTACTGCCAAGTGGCTGGCCAAATTTGGTCAGCACAAGTTATATCAATGGTCTTGGTGCTTGATGTTACTGGGCAGTTTATTGACCCTGTTTGATACGCCAGTCACGATTAGCCTAGGCTTTTTGATGACGGCCTGTGGCTTCTTCTTAACCCACAGCTGCTGTAACTCCTTTGTGGCGATGCGCGCAAGCCGTGACCGCGCTAAAGCCACCTCGCTGTATTTATGTTGCTATTACTTAGGCGCCGCGCTGGGCGGGCCTTACCTGATGCTATTTTGGCATAAAGCCGAGTGGCAGGGAGTGGTGATGGGATCATTAACTCTCCTTGCATTAATCGCCTTAGCTATCGGTCGATTGCGTTATCACCAGACCCAGATGAGCCGCGTGACGCTCTAGTTTGCTAGGCCCGTTGGCGCAGCTCTTCGCCACAGATTCAATATTTGATGAACGCTTAGGCCAACGACTCCCCGTTGGCCTTTTTGTACACCTAATTTGCCCTTGCGGGTATTCGCGTTAAACCGATACATACAGCCGAGCGCGACATTTCTGCTGCCTTATCGGGCATTCATTTCCTCATCTCTCATTGCGCAATTTCCGCATTTTTGGAGTTTTAGGCAAGTAACCACGAGTTTCATGGCTTCAATATTGTGGTCGTTTTGTCGACAATTTCAGCATGAGTTGCCATGGCATTTAACGCATATCGCCTAAGCCCATTAAGGACTGAATATGAAAACATCGAACGGTGCATTGTCTTTGGCGGTATTGCTGATCTCGGCATTGTTGATAAATACCAGCTTGTCGGCCTTTGCGGCAACATCGGGCCATCATGGTGATTTATCCCATGGTGCTAACAATTTTATCGGAGTGAAACCCTGACTATGCAAAAAGTAACTTTTCCAAATCAATACAAGATGAATGTCACGGGCAATCTTTATTTGCCTAAGGATATGAAGGCTGGCGAAAAACGCGCCGCCATTATCGTAGGCCACCCTATGGGTGCGGTAAAAGAACAAAGCGCCGTGCTCTATGCCCAGCAACTGGCCGAGCGTGGCTTTGTAACCCTTGCCATCGACTTATCCTTCTGGGGTGAGAGTGAGGGCAATCCCCGCAATGCCGTGCTGCCGGACATGTACGCTGAAGACTTTAGCGCTGCAGTAGACTTTCTGGGCACTAGCGAGTTTGCCGACAGAGAGCGCATTGGCGTGCTCGGGATCTGTGGCAGCGGTAGTTTTGCCATTAGCGCCGCGAAAATTGATCCACGCATGAAAGCCATTGCCACCGTCAGCATGTATGACATGGGCGGATTTAGCCGTCATCTCTATGGCAAGTCGTTGACCTTAGCGCAGCGCCAACAAATGATCGCCGAGGCGGCCGCGCAGCGTTATGTGGAGTTTAGCGGCGGTCAAACCCAATACACCGGCGGTACGCCCCATGAAATCGATGAAAACTCTCACCCCATTGCTAAGGAGTTTTATGATTTCTATCGCACCCCTAGGGGAGAGTTTACGCCAGCGGGATCATCGCCTGAGCTGACGACGCATCCGACCCTAAGCAGTAACACTAAGTTTATGAATTTCTATCCATTTAACGATATTGAGTCTATTTCTCCGCGCCCCTTGTTATTTGTTGCTGGCGATGAAGCGCACTCACTGGAGTTTAGCCAAGAAGCCTACAGCCTCGCAGCGGAGCCTAAAGAACTCTATCTGGTAAAAGGTGCTGGCCATGTTGACTTGTATGACAGAGTGAAGCTGATCCCCTTCGATAAGTTGACGCAGTTTTTCACTCAATATCTGTAATTTAGCTCATGGGCCAGCGCTTTTGCTGGCCTTGATTCGTTTTCGCAGAAGCGTGTCATTTTACGTTTCTGCCTCAATCCACAGGGGATGAAATATGCAAACCATTGGATATGCCGCAGCATCGGCGCAAAGCCCGCTAGAACCTTATCACTATGAGTGCCGTGAATTACGGGACAACGATGTCGCTATCGAAATTCTCTATAGCGGCGTCTGTCATAGCGATTTACATACAGTGAAAAACGATTGGGGCTGGACGGTTTATCCTACTGTACCAGGCCATGAAATCGTTGGCCGCGTGGTGCAAGTGGGCAGCCAAGTGAACAAATACAAGGTGGGCGATCATGTCGCTGTGGGCTGTATGGTCGACAGCTGTCAGGAATGTACTCACTGTCATCACGGTGAAGAGCAATTCTGTGAGCAGGGTTTTACCCAAACCTACAACAGTGCCGATAGGCAAACCCAAGAGCTTACCAAGGGCGGCTATGCCAAGCATATCGTAGTGCGCCAAGAGTTTGTGCTGAGTATTCCGACATCGCTCGACCTTGCTAAAGTCGCGCCCTTACTCTGTGCGGGGATCACCACCTATTCGCCCTTAAGAACTTGGAACGTTGGGCCTGGCAGTCAAGTTGCTGTTATTGGTATGGGCGGTTTAGGCCATATGGCGATCAAACTTGCGGCCGCGATGGGCGCCCATGTGACTGTACTGAGCCGCTCGGAAAGTAAGCGCAGCGATGCGCTCGAACTGGGTGCGAGTGACTTTTTGATCTCTTCAGATCTTGAGCGCATGCAGCAAGCCGCCAATCGCTTCGAGCTTATCATCGATACAGTGCCAACAAAGCATGACATTACCCCGTACCTGCCATTATTGAATGTGGATGGCACGCTCACCTTAGTCGGTCAAGTGGGGCCGATTGCTGAAGTAAATACTGTGCCTATGGTGATGGGACGTCGCCGTATTGCCGCCTCACTCATTGGTGGCATTGCCGAGACTCAGGAGATGCTCGATTTCTGCGGCCGGATGAACATTTTGCCTGAGGTCGAGATGATCAAAATGGAGCAGATTAATGAAGCCTTCGAGCGGTTGGAAAAATCCGACGTGCATTACCGATTTGTGATCGATATGCAGGCCTCTTCCTTCTAGGCTTAAGAAGGTTATTTCATTTGTTAAAAGGACGGTTTGCGGATCATTCCCCATGCCGCCATCACTTTTAAAAATCAGTTTAAGACAACGTCAGTAAAGGAGTTTTTAATGAATACCTTAGAAACCGCATCTATGACACTGATCCCCGCTGGAACACAACAGCCGATTAAAGGGCCGAGTGAATGGTTTACCGGTGAGGTGGTGATCAGCAGCTTATTTAATGCGCCGCCACCCGCGCGGGTGGGTATGGCCGTAGTGAACTTTTCCGCGGGCGCGCGAACCCATTGGCATAGCCATCCACTCGGGCAAATGCTATTGGTCACTCAAGGTGAAGGCTGGACCCAGTGTGAAGGGGGGGAGCGCACCACGATTCGCCCCGGGGATTTGATTTGGTGTAATTGTGGTAAGCGTCATTGGCATGGTGCAACAGCATCATCTTCCATGCAGCATGTGGCCGTTCAAGAGGCGCTTGATGGTAAACCGGTCGATTGGTTTGAACCTGTTACTGATACAGTGTACTTAAATAGCGGCAGTGTCAGCGAGTAACTCAATCACTGGCGAAAGTACTCGGAATTTAAAATAAAAGGCGAACTCAGTGTCGCCTTTTTTGCTTTTGATGTTTTGCTTTTGATGTTGTGCTTTTGATGATTAGGGCTGTTTATCGAACACCACATCGAGATCGTCGCCGCTAAGCAGTTCGACAAATTCTTCACTCATTGCTTTGCTCATCTCTTGATTAAGAGTGCCGAGCGGGATTAAGCCATCGGCATACCCATAGTCCCTATAAAACAGAGCTAAGTTACCCCAAGGGGCATAATAGGTGATATCGCCACGCTTAGCGCTGGTGCCTTTGGGGGCCTGCGCTTTGGTGAGCTTTTGCTCAAGCATGGCGATTTTTTCGGTATTGGCATAGTCCTTAAGCGTTAGCTTTAGGGGTAAGCTGGCGTAGAAATCCTTTGCCGTTGGATTATCGAGGAGGGTAAATCGATAGGCTTTGCCGTTTGCGGTCACAATAATGTTCATCGAAGTCTCCTTAGATTGCGTCATGGCGTTTTTAGCTTGATTTGGTTTAACTTGCTTTGGCGAAGAGTCGCTAAGCTTGATTCAGGGCTTGTCGTATTGAGCTGGGGAAACACTTTCTAGCCATGTGACCACCTTACCCGCGTTGGCTTCTTGTATGGCGATATGCGTCATGGGTGTGTTGCTCGTCGCGCCATGCCAATGTTTGACATTCACAGGGATCTGCACCACATCCCCAGGGTGAATTTCAAGGCGTGTTTGACCTTCTTGCTGCACCCAGCCCATTCCAGAGGTGACGATTATGGTTTGCCCCACTGGATGAGTATGCCAATGGGTGCGACTGCCCGGCTCAAAGGTGACTAAGGCGCCAGATGCGCGACCTTCGCCCTTGGCTTGGAATAAAGGCTCAACGCGCACTGGGCCAGTAAAATAGTCTTCGAGCCCTGTCACTGGGAGTTGAGTGCCATTGCGGGCAATACTGATTTGCTCAGCAGTAATCACGGTTTTAGGCCTTGCCTCTGACACAGGCACTGACACAGGCACTGATGCTGGCACTGGCTCTGCTGCCTGAACGCCAAGAGTTAACAATAGCAGGGAGCCTAATCCAAAATGCATAGGTTTCATCGATTCATCCTTATTCAATGGCTAAAAAATCACTTGTTCGGATCCCTTATTCTTGCCACTTGCAAACGCGCAGGGTAGTTCATTCGTCGGTAATGCTTGCCTAATTCTCCAATTGTTAGGCATTTCGTATGCTAACGAGTTAGGTAGCGAGTAAGATAAATTCAAATGACCGAGTGCCTACTGCTACTGATAAAAACGGGTGAAAACAGATGAGTGAGATGCAAATGATGAATGGTTTTTCTCAAGTGCTTGCCGACAATGTGGCCAAAAGAACCCTTGGCGTCGAATGGGCATCATCTGAGGTCGAGGGGCTCGAGTTTTATCGGCAGAATGCACCCACCTCCAACTCGGTTTGTATTGTCGAGCCAAGTATTGCGGTTGTGGTGCAAGGCGCGAAGAGTATGACCTTGGGGGAGCAGGTATTGATCTACGATCCGAGTCGATTCTTAATCACTTCGTTAGAACTACCCGCCACCATGCAAGTGTTAGAGGCCAGTACAGAAAAACCTTACCTCGGTGTCGTGCTAAAACTCGATTTGGCGGTGATGAGTGACTTAATGTTGCAAACGCCCTTAGCGAGGCAAAAGGATACGGTTACCGACCAAGGCATGATTTTAGGCCATTCCACCCCAAGCTTGTTGAATGCTTTCAGCCGTTTAGTTGCCTTACTCGATGAGCCTGAGTCGATTCCTGTGCTTGCGCCTCTGATTAAAAGAGAGATTTTTTGGCGAGTGCTTATCAGTGAGCAGGGCGCGCGCTTAAGGCAAATCGTGTCGGCGGGCAGCCATGGTTTACGCATCGCGCATTCTATCGAGTGGCTTAAAGTGAATTTTGCCCAGCATTTTAGCATCGATGATTTAGCCGATATGACCCGAATGAGTAAATCGACCTTTCACCATCATTTTCGTCAATTGACCTCGATGAGTCCGCTGCAATATCAAAAACGGTTACGCTTGATGGAGGCTCGCCGATTGATGTTAAGCGAGAGCATAGATGCTGCCGCAGCCGCTTATCGTGTTGGTTATGAGAGTCCATCGCAATTTTCCCGCGAATACTCGCGTCTGTTTGGCAACTCCCCCAAACGAGATGTCGATATCCACTGGTTATCATCGACCTGACTAAAGAAAGATACTTAGACCAACTGGTTGGGCTTAAGTGATTGGATTTAACAGGTTGGGACTAACTATTTGGAATAAGCCGTTTGGCTTAAGCGACTGACTTAAGTGACGGGCTTAAGCACGACCGAGTTACATGGCTTGAGGGCATTCGAACCAAACAGGCTATTGTGAGAGTAAAGGCCTGAGTGTGTAAGTTATTCGTAACAAACCAAATCGTTTTAATGATTTATTATGTGCGCTGCCTCATGGTAGGCTTACTTACTCAAGAGACTGCTAAAGTGGCGAGAGCCACAGACTGGATTTGATGTCAGTCCATCCAATAGATCAAGGTAAAACAACCCCATGACCCAAGCCAAATTCGTTGAAGGTTCGATTCTTCGTCATATCCTCGTGATGAGTTCGACCGCCGCCGTGGGGATTTCTGCCTTATTTGTAGTCGATTTGCTCGATATTTTCTTCTTAAGTTTGCTTGGTGAACATGAACTGGCCGCGGCGGTGGGCTATGCGGGCAGCATTTCGTTTTTTACCACTTCGATTGGTATTGGTCTCTCGATTGCACTCGGCGCGTTAGTTTCCCGCTCGATTGGCGCAAAGGATGTGGAACTGGCCAAACGCCTATTGCTCAATAGTGCGGCGGTGACCACCTTAATCAGCCTCTTTGTGAGTGTGGTGGTGACCTGTTTTATTCCCGAATTAGTGACCTTGGTGGGGGCGAGCGGCCATACCGCCGAACTTGCCGAGAGTTATCTGTACATTTTGGTGCCTTCTTTACCCTTTATTTGCCTTGCGATGGCCCTTGGCGGTGCGCTGCGTGCCGTTGGGGATGCCAAGCTGTCGATGATGTCGACCTTAGCGGGCGGCGGGGTTAATGCGGTACTGGATCCGATTTTTATTTTTCTGTTTGCCATGGGGATTGAAGGCGCGGCACTGGCGTCGGTGCTTGCCCGTATCGCGGTCTTTATCATTGCCGGGCGCGGCGTAGTCGTAAAACATCAGCTGCTGGGTAAGTTTAACTTCAGCTATTTTGTTGCCGATCTCAAACCGATTTTCGCCATTGCCGGGCCCGCCATGCTGACGAATATCGCTACGCCCATAGGTAACGCCTTTGTGACCCGCGCGATTGCCGATTTTGGTGATGCCTATGTTGCCGGTTGGGCGGTGCTTGGTAGATTAATCCCAGTCACCTTTGGGATGATTTTTGCGTTATCCGGTGCCATTGGGCCGATTGTTGGGCAAAACTTTGGCGCGGGCCGATTCGACCGGGTGCGTGAGAGTTTAACCAAGGCGATTCAATTTTGTACCTTGTATGTGGTGGTGATGTCGCTATTGCTGTTCTTGCTCAAATCGCAGGTGGTGAGCCTGTTCGATATGAAAGGCGATAGCGCGGCGCTTATTGAGTTTTTCTGTAGCTATATCGCGGTGTTTTTTACCTTCTCTGGCATTTTATTTGTGGCCAATGCTTCGTTTAATAATCTGGGTAAAGCCAAATATTCCACCCTGTTCAACGTGGGTAAAGCGACGTTAGGCACTGTGCCATTCGTGTATTTGGGCGCGCAGTGGGGCGGGGTATACGGTGTGTTAATCGGCCAAGTATTAGGCTCCATTCTTTTTGGGGTCATGGGTGTATGGGTGGCCTACCGCTTAGTCGATAAAGTCGCAGTCGCAAGTCGTGCAAGCGCAGCGCAGCCTGTCGTGAGCGATACCGAAGAGGCGCAGAATAAGTGCCAGCAGCTACTGGCGGGGGATGAGGAAGAAATTGCCAATTGTGTTGGCCAAAATCTGCCCTCATCTACGAGTCCGTTTTCATCCTCCCATGTGCAAATGGGCCAATTGACCGAAGAGCAGGAATGCGAGGCGGCCACGGCCGCGGTGGATTTTGATAAAGCGAAACCGAATACGCCGTAAACCCTGAGATAACCATCTTGGTAATTTAAAGAGTCATAAAAATTCATAAAGCATAAAGGCCACTGAAAAGTGGCCTTTATGTTTGGTATGTTCGCATTCACGCGAGAGCGTTTTATGCGAGTGCGAGCATCCCGAGAGTCACGGCACAAAGAGGCTTAGCTCGCAGCCTTATCTTCCGCGCTAGAAGCGTCGACACCTGCGATCTCTTGCGCTACTTCTAAAGCCACGGCTTCTGGCGTTTCGGCTTCAAGACGCGCGCGCTCCGCTTTAGAAATATAACGCGGCTTTACACCCACCTTGGGCTTCTCGATTTTGTTTTGTTTGGCTTTTTCGCGCTTAGCCATTTTCTTAACGATCTTTTGCTTCTTGTTCATAACATCTCTAATTCGGTTTTTGCCTATGCAGGCTGAGTCCAGTGGCTCAATTAAAGCTGGATTCTAACTGAATATTGCCAATCTCTCCATGTTTTGCTGTTACGGCGCAGTCGAAGCTGTATCTAGAGCGAGATCTAAGCCGTGCTAGAATATGGCGTTTTTTATGGGTAATGCACTTTATTTATGTCAAAATTAGCGTGAGCTACCCATTTAACGTATTGATAGTCATCAATTTTTAATGCTTTAAAAAGCAATAGGTGGAGGTCACTTGTTAACTAAGATCACTTTCTTTGAGCGTTTCGAGCAGGATATTTTGTCAGGGGCTAAGACCATTACCTTAAGGAATGAAGCCGAGTCCCATGTATTTGCCGGGCAAATTTTGCCGGTATCGACCTTCGAAGCTGACCGTTGGTTTTGTGATATTAAGGTGATTGAGGTTGTGCCTGTATTGTTTTCGGCGCTGACAGAGCAACATGCTGCCCAGGAGAATATGACGCTGCCTGAGCTGCGCCGAGTGATCCAAGAGATTTATCCCGGCCTTGAGCAGTTATTTCAAATTCACTTTTGTGTTGTGAATACAAGGGCGCACCCTATTAATTAACTGAATTGACTAAGCCTGTTGATTTAGCCCATTGATTTACCCATTGGTTAACGCTATTGGCTAAGCTCTGTTTATAAAAAATAGGCTGGCTTGTTTTGATGCAAGTCAGCCTATTATCTTTCAAGTGGAATGAGAACTTATCTCGCAAACATTAACTAGTTAAACCGTCCAAGGTAGGAGCTTTTGGGCGATGCGGTTCGATTCACCCAGGCGCACCGCGGCGCGATAACGCATTCTGTAGAGCAGTTGGTAACATAATGGCACCAAATATAGACTCGTCACCGTTGAGAACGACAAACCGCCGATAATCGCGATGGCCATTGGCGAGTACGGTGGGCCACCGCCGCCGATTTGGGTATCGCCCATCGCCAGTGGCACAAGGCCCAGCACGGTTGTTCCCACTGTCATCAGTACCGGGCGCAGACGGGTAATACAGACTTCGCGTATGGTATCCGGCAGCTTATCGAGTTCAGGCGTCATTTGGTTGATTTGGTCGACCAATACGATGCCGTTATTCACCACAATGCCCATTAGAATCAAGATCCCTATCATGGCCATGACTGACATAGGCGTGCCTGTGAGCAGCAAAGCCCAAAAGACCCCTGTGATCGAGAACAGAATTGAGGTGATAATCGCCGTCGGTAATAATAAAGATTCAAACAGCGCCGCCATTACGATGTAAATCATAGCGATAGCAAGCAGCATATTGATAGCCATCACGCTCTGATCTTCATCCTGACGCTCAAATCCACCGCGCAGCGAATAGTTATAACCATTCGGGAAGCGCACATTTTCCATCACCTGTTTGATCTTCGTTTGGGCTTCCTCTGTGGTGAGATTATCTAAGTTCGCCCCGATAGAAAGCGAGGTTTGTCGATTATAGTGCTTGATGGTATCGAACCTAGGTTGGATCTCGATACTGGCAAGGTTATCAAGGGTATACAGACGTTGGTCGATACGCACGATCGGCAGTTGTTTTAGCTTCTCGAGGGATTTTTGCCATTCCTTCTCATAGGCCATTTCGATACGCAGTTCCCCATTGGGGTCGTGTCTAAATGAGCGTAGCGGTGAGCCGCGCAGGGCCATTGATATGCTAGAAGCCACTTCGTTGAGTTTTAAATCCAGTCGTGCCGCCATCTGACGATTTATGCGGATCACCACTTCCTGCTGCGCACCGTTCACTTCGGATCGCACATCCACTAACCCTTTGATATTGGAGAGTAAGGGTAATACTTGCTCACTCAAATGGATAAGCTCTGAGGTGGAGCGACCTGTGAGCGTGACGCGTACGCCCGAGTTATCATTGCCCCAGCCAAATTGAGGCTTAGCAATGGAGAATTTAGGAAAACCGCTGCGGATTTTCTTCTTTAATTCATCCAGTGGCATGGGCAGGTCTTTTTTCAGCAAAATCACCGAAGAGGCATCGTCGGGCGCATAGTAGCTATACACTGAGTCGATATGGAATTCCTCTTTATTATTATAAAGATACTCTTCCATTTGGCTCACCATTGCCTCGGTCACATTGAGGTTATGGCGACCCTCCACTTGGTAGTTGACGTAAATGCGCTCCTTACTTTGGCTGTCCTCCTGATCCTGTTTGACCATCGACAGCGGCAGGGCGGTGGATATTAAAATCGCCACCGAAATCAGCCCAGAACGCCAAGGACGCAGCAGTACCCAGTTGAGGCTACGATTGTAGAAGTTTTGTAACTTACCTGGCGCTTTCTCCGGCGTGATATCGAAGTGAAACTTAGTCAACATCAATGGAATTAATGTTTTAGCCACTAACAGTGAGGCCGCCAGCGAAATACAAATCGCAATCGCCACATGCTCAAGGAAGATGGTGAGCTCGACTTTAACCCCAAAAATGTTGGGTAAAAATACGATAGCCGTGGTCATAGTGCCCGCAAGTACGGCAAGACTGACTTTATCGACCCCTGTCATGACCGCATTTTCATTGTCTTGAACACTCTTAGTATTTTTACCTTGTTTCTCCTGCAGCACACTCTCGGTGACCACGACCGCATTATCGATAAGCATACCGACCGCTAATAACAGTCCCATCATCGACAGAATGTTTAAGCTGTAACCCAGTAGATACATGGCGGCCAGTGTCATACCAATCGAAATCGGCACTGATGACACCACAATCAAGGTCATCTTGAAGTTTCTCAGGAATAAATACAGCACGATAAAAGACAGCAAGGCGCCGATTAATCCCGACAGCAGCAGATCCGAGAGGGAAGATTTTACGCCAGAGGCTTGATCTTCCATGATAAACAAGCGAATACCTTGGAATTGTTGATCTTGCTTGGCAAGCTCAATCACCTTTAATACCCGATCAGACACTTCCACTAAGTTGGCGCCGGATTCTTTAAATACATCCAAACCCACGGCGTAATGCTTATCTAAATGACGCCCTTCTACCCGTTCAGGCAGCGCAAATTGCACATCGGCAACGTCACCTAAGGTCAGCCCAGGCAATAGCACTAGGGCTTTAATGTCTTCTAGATTGCGAAACTCGCCCTTAGGTGACACCTGATAAACCAGATTACTTTCCCGCAAAGTGCCAGCGCTCAACACAAAGTTTTCGCGGCCGAGACGCGTCTGTAACTCGGTTGCCGAATAGCCACTGGCGGCGAGGCGGTTAGCATTGATCCTGACCTCAATCTGCTTTTGCTCAACCCCATAGAGATTGACTTTAGACACCCCCTCGACCCGCTCCAGCGGGCGTTTGAGCTGTTTATCAAGCAAGTCGAATGCGCCAGAGAGCTCGCGGTCGCTCGAAATCCGTATGGTCAATACTGGCATATCGGCGGTGGAGAATTGGCGGATAAACACCCGTTCAACATCCTTGGGCAATAAATGCCGCACCGCATCGATTTTTTCCCGCGCTTCTAAGCTTTTAGTGGCGACGTTTTCGCCCCATTTCATATTGATTTCGATTTCCGAACCCTCTTGGGAGGATTCGGACTCCAGCTCATCGATACCGCCCATAGTGGCGAGGGACTCTTCGAGCACCTTAGTGATATCGCGCTCAACTTCCGCTGGCGTTGAGCCTTTATAAGGCACTTGCACCACAATTTGTGGAATATCGATGCCGGGGAACATTTCGAGCGGCAATAGGCGACTAGAAGCCAAACCAAACAGCAAGATAGCAAAGAAAAACATGCTGGTGGTGACAGGGCGTTTTATCGCTAAACGGGTGAGGTTCATAGGCGAGCCTCCGTGGTTTCTGCCGTGTTGTCTTGCTCTGTGGCGGTATGCGTAAACTCTTTACGGTCAAACAAGGCATAGAGCACTGGAATCACAATCAGGGTCAATAGGGTCGAGAGGCTCAGACCAAAGATTACGGTAATCGCCATTGGTGCGCGGACTTCTGAGCCATCGCCTAAACCTAAGGCCATCGGCAGTAAACCTAAAGTTGTGGTTAAGGTGGTCATCATAATCGGGCGCAGACGGGATTTGGCTGCGACCTTAATGGCCTCAAGCTTGTCCACGCCTTCGGTGCGCAGCTGATTAATCCTATCCACGAGTACGATGGCGTTGTTGACCACAATCCCCGCGAGCATGATGAGGCCGATAAACACCACCACACTCAAATGAGTTTGGGTGATATAGAGCCCCAGCACGCTACCTGCCAGCGCCATCGGCACTGCAAATAAGATCAGCAGCGGATGCAGCAGCGATTCGAACTGACTCGCCATCACTAAGTACACCAGAAAAACAGCTAGGATTAATGCAATCTTCAGTGATTGGAATGAATGCTCCATTTCTTCATTTTGCCCACCAAAGCGTGCTTGAACCGAGGCGGGCAACACTTGTGCCGACAAAATTTGCTGCGCTTCGGCCACTGCGTCACTTAAGTCGCCATAGGCAAGGTTGGCCGATACTAAGGCCACGCGTTGTTGGCTGATGCGGTTAATTGCCGATGGACCTAATTGCAATGACACTTCGGCCACGGCGCTCAGGGCTATCGGTTGTGGGCTGTTGGGGTTGATGATTAGCGCATCGATATCACTGATTTGATCCCGCTCATTCAGTTCGCTACGCACTAAAATATCAATTTTGCGGTCACGTACTGTGTATTGACTGGCGACCGTGCCACCGACGCGCTGGGCAATGCGATTGGCGACCGTGGGCGCATCCATGCCTAAGGCGGCTAAGCGAGCATGGTCGAAGCGAATGCTAAGTTCTGGCTGACCATCACGCAGGCTAGTATTCACATCGGCAAAGCGCTCGGAGGCGGAAAGCGCCTTAACCAGATTATCGGCACTGCGTTTGAGCAAGTGTAAATCGTAACCTGTGAGTTCAATCTCCAATGGGGTTTTAAAGCTGAAGAGTTCAGGTTGCTCGATTTTGGCTTCCAGTTCAGGGATGCGGCGTGCGGTGTCTCGCAGCACTTGCGTTACTTGGTGGTAAGCCGTGTGATCGTTCAGAACGACCTGTAAACGCCCCCAGTTTTCGCCGCCACGGGCGGTATCAGAGGTCATGAGACCGCCGCTGCCTGCTTGGCTATAGGCATGTTTGACTTCGGGCCTGTCTTTAATCGACATCGCGAGTTGTTGCAGCACTTTATCGGTTTCACCGACCGCAGTGCCAGGAGGCAGCAGGATCTCCACATAAAACTCCCCCTGGTTCATCGGTGGGATGAGTTCCATACCAAGACGGGGCAGCAGGCTAATACAGGCACCTGTGATCCCAATGGTCAGTAACAAGGTGGCGACTTGTTTACGTAGCGCCATCGCCAGCAGTTTGTGATAAACCGACTCGATAGCGTGGTAAACAAAGTTAAAACCACTGCTCAGTGGGCGCATCACTAATCCAAGCAGCCAAGAGAAGAAGCGGCCAATGACTAACGCTAATGTCAGCAATGCACTCGGTAAGTAGCTAAAAAGCAACACAATCGGGAAGGAAAATACCGTCGCACTGTAGTGTTTTAACTTACCGAGCTTAGTAGTGGGTTTCTCCTTCGGGGTTTTCTTGATGAGTTCTGGCAGTGCTGTAAAGCCTTCGCGGGAGGCTAGCATCGGAATCGAAGTTAATGCCACCAAGAGTGATGCTAGCAGAGCAAAGGTCACTGTGAGGGCTTGATCCGAGAACAGGGCGCCGGCAATACCGTCGACAAAAACCAAGGGGACAAACACCGCGAGTGTGGTTAGGGTGGAGGCGAAAATCGCGCCCGCCACTTCTTTGGTTCCAGTCACTGCCGCATCTAATTTGCTCATGCCTTCACTACGGCAGCGGTCGATGTTTTCCAGCACCACAATGGCGTTGTCAACCAAGAGCCCAATGGCGAGCGCAATACCGCCTAATGACATGATGTTTAAGCTGATATCGGCAAAGTACATCATGTTAAAGGTGGCAATCACCGAGAAGGGGATCGAGATAGAGATAATCAGCGTCGGGATAATATTGCGCAGGAACAGGTAAATCACCAGCATGGACAAAATACTGCCCATCAACGCGGACGAGGTCACTTCGCTAACGGCACTCTCAATAAACTCGGACTGATCGTAAATCACTTCCAGTTTGTTTTGCTTCGGATCTTGGTTGATTTTGACTAGCTCATCGCGCAGCTTTTTAGCCACCGCGACCGTGTTGGCATCGCCTTCCTTATAGATAGCCAGTTCAATCGACTCTTGGCTGCCGATACGGGTGATGTCGCTACGCTCTTTAAAGGCATCGGTAATGGTGGCGACTTCGAATAGACGTACTAAGGTCTGTGCGTCGCGATAGACGATCACTTGTCCCAATTCTTCCAATGAATTGAATTGGTTAAGGGTACGTACCAGATATTCGCGGTCGCCTTGGATCACTTTACCCGCAGATAAGTTGATGTTTTCTTCGTTGATGCGGCGTTTAATGTCGTCAGCATTCAAATTGAGCTGGGATAACTTTTCCTGATTGAGCTGAATATGCACTTCCTGTTCTAAGCCACCGGATAAGCGCACCGCAGCCACACCAGAGAGGGCTTCTAAACGGCGTTTAAGTTCTTCCTCGGCGTAGGTACGCATCTGCTTGAGTTCAGCCTCAGACGCATTAGGCACCGACAGCGCTAAGCGCATGATAGGGTCAAGGTTGGGGTTAAAGCGAAGCAATAATGGCTTTTTAACATCCAGTGGTAGTGCGATAGTGTCGAGTTTTTCACGCACATCGAGGCTCGCCATATCCATAGTGGTGCCCCATTCAAACTCGAGCACTACATCGGACATGCCAGAGCGGGAGATAGAGCTTATCTTACGCAAGCCTTTCACCACGCCGACGGCTTCTTCAATGGGTTTTGAGACCAGTTGTTCTACTTCAACGGGCGCCGCACCATCGTACATGGTCCGAATGGTTAAGGTGGGGTAACTTAAATCGGGCAGGAGTTTTACCGCTAAGCGCGAAAACCCCACCATACCGAATAACATAATGGCCAGCATGAACATCCATACCGTGACTGGCCGTTTAACTGAGGTGCTGATGATTGACATGAAAGACTCCTATCAGTTCTTCGCTGAGGCCAAATCGAGTGGGGTAATGACTTCAACTAAGGATTGGTCTTTCAAATTTTGCTGACCACGGGTCACGACTTGCTCGCCGGGTTTGATACCGGAGACGACTTCCACCGAGTCACCTTCGCGGTAGCCGATTTCGACTTCGCGGCGGTTGGCATTGCTGCCGTCAATCACATACAGGGCTTGCTTATTGTCTTGGTTGATCAGGGCACTGTAGGGCACAGTGATCACATTCTCATGGGTGTCATACTTCAATTCGACCCGTGTGAACATCCCGGCTTTTAAATGCGCATTTTGATTGGGCACGGCCAAGGTGACTTTAAAGGTGCCGCTCTGTGGGTCGACCACAGGGCTGATGCGCAGCACTTTCGCGTGGATGGCATTTTTGCTCTGTTGATTGCTAAAGACTTGGGCTTCTTGGCCTAAACGTAGGCTAGTTAATTGTTGCTCGGGTAAATGGACAATCCCGTGCAGCTCGTCTTGATTGACGATATAGAAGAGGTCACCAAATTCCTGCGCCATGTTGCCCGCTTTGACATAACGTTTAGCAACAATACCATCGATGGGCGAAACCACATGGCTTTCTTTAACTTGTAATTCAGCAAGATCCCGTCTTGCAATGGCGGCTTGCAGGTTGTATTCGAGCTTTGCCATGGAGTCGGCACTGATAAACTCTTTATTGGTCATCTTCTTCAAGCGGTTTAACTCTTGCTCGATGATTTTCACTTCGGCTTCGGAGCGGTCGAGATCGTATTGCTGGCGTTTGGCATCGATAACCGCGAGGATTTGTCCTTTTTGCACCCGGTCGCCTTCTTCGACATTAATGGCTTCGATAAGGCCTGCGATGCGGCTCACGACGTTAGCTTCCTGTGGGGCTTCGAGGGTGGCGGTAGTGCTATAAAACGAAGACACATTACCCTGCATCACGGTAGTGGTTTCGACGGGAATGGCATATTGTTCTTCTTTTTTAGCCACTTCCTCTTCGCCGCATGCTGCTAACATTGACACTAACAGCACGGGTAGGGCGAACTTAGCAATTGTTGACTTTTCCATAAGAGTATTACCTGTTGTCATTTTTGTGATGCCATCTGAAAGCAGAAAACATGCCAAAGTTAAAAATGCATTAATTTCAGTAGATTAACTTAAATTTGTCAGATTGTAGATTAGGCAAACTTACTAAATGTAGCTAAAAAGTTTAAAAAGTGATGAGAAATGCTAAATAAGCTGAAGCGAGGTCATTCGGGATTGTGTGGCTGGGAGTGATAAGAAGAGCGAAGGGCGGGTATGAAAATCCCAATAAAAAAGCGCCCAGTGGGCGCTTTTAATCGATAAATGCCGATTAGCGTTTATCCTGGCTTACGAAATCACGCGAAGTCTCGCCAGTATATAGCTGACGTGGACGGCTGATCTTGTGACCTGGTTGATCCAACATTTCTTTCCAGTGAGCAATCCAACCCACAGTACGTGCTAATGCGAACAGTACGGTGAACATGCTAGTTGGAATACCAATGGCTTTCATGATGATGCCAGAGTAGAAGTCAACGTTTGGATAGAGTTTCTTCGAAATGAAGTACTCATCTTCCAGCGCGATACGCTCAAGTTCCATGGCCACATCTAATAATGGATCTTGTACTTTCAGCTCTTTTAACACTTCGTGACAGGTTTCACGCATCACTTTGGCACGTGGGTCAAAGTTTTTGTAAACACGGTGTCCGAAGCCCATTAGACGGAATGGGTCATTCTTGTCTTTCGCACGGGCGATGAATTCAGGAATACGGTCTACTGAACCGATTTCTTCTAACATTTGTAGACAAGCTTCGTTCGCGCCGCCGTGTGCAGGGCCCCATAAAGAAGCAATACCCGCAGCGATACACGCGAATGGATTCGCGCCTGAAGAACCGGCTAAACGTACGGTTGATGTTGACGCGTTTTGTTCGTGATCCGCATGTAGAATGAAGATACGATCCATAGCACGTTCAACGATTGGGTTTACCTTGTATTCTTCACAAGGCACGGCAAACATCATGCTTAAGAAGTTGCCTGCGTAGCTTAAGTCATTGCGTGGGTAAACGAATGGCTGGCCAGAAGAGTACTTGTAGCACATAGCGGCAATCGTTGGCATTTTGGAGACTAGGCGATACGCGGCGATTTCGCGGTGGCGAGGATCGTTGACATCGAGTGAGTCTTGATAAAATGCAGACAATGCACCAGTAACACCACATAACATCGCCATAGGATGAGCATCACGACGGAAACCTCTAAAGAAGAAGGCGAGTTGCTCATGAACCATAGTGTGGGTTTTTACTGTGTGTACAAATTCAGCATATTGCTCTTTCGTCGGCAGTTCACCGTAAAGCAGCAGGTAACACAGGTCTAAGTAATCTGAGTCAACGGCGAGTTGCTCGATTGGATAGCCGCGGTGTAACAATATACCTTGATCGCCATCGATATAGGTAATTGCAGATTCACAGGAGGCTGTCGCGAGAAAACCTGGATCAAAAGTGAAGTAACCCTTGCTGCCAAGTTTACTGATATCGATTACGTCAAAACCAGCGGATCCTTGCTTTACTGGCAATTCTATCGAGTCGTTCCCTGGTAATTCTAATTTGGCTTTTAAATCAGCCATACCCCGTTCTCCTTACTTCGTTCTTATCTGTGAGTGCGGCATGTCAAACCGCCATTACTTTACAGCCATTCTAGATCACATTTCAATTTAAATAAGCGTTTAAATTTGTTAGACCATGGTATAAATCTCTTTACTTTCCTTGGTGCAGCTGGCACTTAGGTGAAAATATCCTTAAAAAAACAAAATTTGCATTCTGTGATGTTTGTATTTGACATTTCGCGCGAGTATACTTGCCTCCGCCTAATAAGGGCTGCAAACGATGATGTTAAAACACCCTTTGTTTACATGTTAAATAAGTGAGTGTTCAAATAGTTATCTGTTTGTTTAAACTTTGCTTTTGTGTTTACTTTTGCCCTGATTTACCCCTCGGTTTAAAGTTTGTACAAAAGCGGTTCACATAACAAAAAAAATGCTCAATGGAGCTGAGTGAGCAGAACGTGAAAAAGCAAAGACCTGTCCATTTAGATCTGCAGACCATTCGCTTTCCTGCAACAGCGATTGTGTCAATTCTTCACCGTGTATCCGGTGTCATCATGCTGTTCGCTGTTGGCATTCTTATTTGGTTGCTAAATTCATCTTTAGCCTCCGCTGAAAGTTTCGCAGGCGTACAATCTCTGTTTGATAACTTCGTCGTGAAGTTCATCATGTGGGGCATTTTGACTGCACTGGCTTATCACTTATTCGGTGGCCTACGCCACTTAGTAATGGATACCGGTCGTTGGGAAGAGTTGGCTTCGGGCACCGCCTCAGCGAAAGCTGTATTTGTACTGACGGTAGCCTTTTCAATTTTAGCGGGGTTATGGGTATGGTAACCAATGCAGCAAGTTTTGGACGCAGTGGTGTTCATGACTTTATTCTACTACGCGCTAGTGCAGTAATCCTCGCCTGTTACACCATTTTCATGGTTGGCTTTATTGCATGTAGTTCCCCTCTCACCTATGACGTTTGGCACGGCCTGTTTAGCGCTCTGCCAATGAAAGTGTTTACCCTGCTTGCGCTAGTTGCACTGCTTGTTCACGCCTGGATTGGTGTATGGCAAGTATTGACGGATTACGTCAAGTGCACTTCGTTACGCGGTGTTTTACAGTTCACCTTCGTCGTCACCGTCTTTTGTTATCTGGCGGCCGGCATTGTTATTGTGTGGGGTGTCTAAGTGAGTATTCCAGTACGTGAGTTTGATGCTGTAGTGATTGGTGCCGGCGGTGCTGGTATGCGCGCAGCATTACAGATTTCTAAAGAAGGTAAGAGCTGTGCGCTTTTATCTAAAGTATTCCCAACCCGTTCTCATACTGTTTCTGCGCAGGGTGGTATCACCGTTGCGTTAGGTAACGCCCATGAAGACCATTGGGAACAACACATGTACGATACCGTAAAAGGTTCCGACTTTATCGGTGACCAAGACGCTATCGAATTTATGTGTCAAACCGGTCCAGAAGCCATTATTGAACTCGAGCACATGGGTTTACCCTTCTCTCGTTTCGATAACGGTAAGATTTACCAACGTCCTTTCGGTGGTCAATCTAAAAACTTCGGTGGTGAACAAGCGGCGCGTACCGCTGCAGCAGCAGACCGTACTGGTCACGCACTGCTTCACTGCTTATACCAACAGAACGTTAAACACAAAACCCAAGTGTTTTCTGAGTGGTATGCCCTCGATTTAGTGAAAAACCAAGACGGTGCCATCGTAGGTTGTACTGCGATTGAAATCGAAACGGGTGAAATCGTTTACTTCAAAGCCAAAGCCACTGTACTCGCGACTGGCGGTGCTGGTCGTATCTACGCATCAACCACAAACGCACACATCAATACCGGTGACGGTGTTGGTATGGCAATGCGTGCTGGTGTTCAGATGCAAGATATGGAAATGTGGCAATTCCACCCAACCGGTATCGCTGGTGCGGGTGTACTTGTGACTGAAGGTTGTCGTGGTGAAGGCGGTTACCTGCTGAACAAAGACGGCGAGCGTTTCATGGAGCGTTATGCTCCAAACGCCAAGGACTTAGCATCTCGTGACGTGGTAGCACGTTCTATGATGACTGAAATCCGTGAAGGCCGTGGTTTAGATGGTCCATTAGGCCCACACTGCTTGCTGAAACTCGACCACTTAGGTAAAGAGACCTTAGAAGCCCGTCTACCAGGCGTGTGTGAACTTTCTCGTACCTTCGCGCATATCGATCCGGCCGATGGTCCAATCCCTGTTCTGCCAACCTGTCACTATATGATGGGTGGTCTGCCAACGAAGGTGAGCGGTCAAGTTATTCGTAAGAATGACGACGGCAGCGAGCAAGATGTGGTTGGTTTATTCGCAGTAGGTGAGATTGCCTGTGTGTCTGTACACGGTGCTAACCGCTTAGGCGGTAACTCTCTGCTCGACTTAGTGGTCTTTGGCCGCGCTGCGGGTCAACACTTGGGTAAAGCACTCGATGAGACTGCGGATCCAAAAGATGCGACCGATGCGGAAATTCAAGCGACTTTAGCACGCTTAAACCGCTGGGAAAGCAACAAGTCTGGCGAAGACCCAGCGCAAATCCGTAAAGATTTACAACTTTGCATGCAATTAAACTTCTCTGTATTCCGCCGTGGCGATGCAATGGCAGAAGGTTTAGAGCAGTTAAAAGCTATCCGTAAGCGTTTAGAAAATGCCAAGTTGTCTGATAATTCTCGCGAATTCAACACTCAACGTATTGAATGTTTAGAGTTAGACAACCTGATGGCGACGGCAATTGCCACCGCTTATGCTGCTAACTTCCGTACAGAGAGCCGTGGTGCTCACTCACGTGAAGACTATTTAGAGCGTGATGATGATAACTGGTTATGTCACACCCTGTTTGACCCTGTGACTGAAACCATGGACCGTCGTGCTGTGAATATGGCGCCTAAGTTACGTGAAGCATTCCCGCCGAAGAAACGTACCTACTAGGAGTTGCAAAGATGAAATTGGAATTTGCAGTTTATCGTTACAATCCTGATGTAGATACAAAACCTTACATGCAGGATTACAGCCTCGAAGTGGCTGAAGGCTCTGACATGATGGTGCTTGATGCACTGATCAAGTTAAAAGAACAGGACCCAACGTTAGCGTTCCGTCGCTCATGCCGTGAAGGTGTTTGCGGTAGTGACGGTGTGAACATGAACGGTAAAAACGGTCTGGCTTGTATTACGCCAATCTCTACCTTCAAAGGTAAGAAGTTGGAAATTCGTCCACTGCCAGGTATGCCAGTCGTACGTGACTTAGTGGTTGATTTAACTCAGTTCTACAAGCAGTACGAGAAGATCAAGCCGTTCCTCATCAACGATGAGAAGATGCCTGCTCGTGAACATTTACAGTCACCTGAACAGCGTGCGCATTTAGATGGTCTGTACGAATGTATCATGTGTGCATGTTGTTCTACGGCTTGTCCATCGTTCTGGTGGAATCCTGATAAGTTTATCGGTCCTAGCGGTCTGCTACACGCTTACCGTTTCTTGATCGACAGCCGCGATACAGCGACAGAAGAACGTCTTTCTGAGCTGGACGACGCCTACAGCGTGTTCCGTTGCCACGGCATCATGAACTGCGTTGACGTCTGTCCAAAAGGACTTAATCCGACTAAAGCAATTGGTCACATTAAGTCAATGCTGCTTAAGCGAGCTGTGTAATGCGAGAACCCGAGCTTAAATCAATAATAATATAGCTCTCGAAGAGTCACTTTCTGGGTATAGAAGGTGGCTCTTTTGTGTATGTAATGGAAGACAACGCGCCGTGAAATCTGGATATCTAGGGGCGGCAAAATTTATGCGTCGAAGGTAATTGCTTGAGATTGCATATAAAAACTATGGCTAAGCACGTGTATAAAGTTTGAAAGGAATAGCAATGCACCAAGGCATCATGAAAGCCTGGCTCGAATCATCTCACTTAAGTGGTGCAAATTCGACCTACGTAGAAGAGATGTATGAAGCCTATCAAGAAGACCCACAGTCAGTCTCTGACGATTGGCGTGCGGTATTTGATAATCTCCCTCCGGTGAACGGTGCTTCTAAAGACGCGCCTGAAGCGGCTCACTCCAAAGTACGTGATTATTTTCGCAGTTTAGCGATGGACGGACGTCATAAGAGCGCAGCTCGTGTGACCGATCCTGAGTTGGATGCTAAGCAAGTTAAAGTGCTACAGCTGATCAACGCCCACCGTTTCCGTGGTCACCAAGGGGCTAACCTCGACCCGTTAGAATTGTGGAAACGTGAACCTGTTGCCGATTTAGATCCCGCATTCCACGGTCTGACCAAAGAAGACATGGAACGTGAGTTCAACACTGGCTCGTTCGCCCACGGCGGCGAAACCATGAAGCTGGCTGACTTAGTCAAAGCGCTAAAAGCCACTTACTGTGGTTCGATTGGCGCCGAATACATGCACATTACCGATACCGATGAGAAGCGTTGGATCCAACAACGTCTCGAACCATCCTTAGGTAAAGCCAACTACGATAAAAGCGTTAAGACCCGCATTCTCGAAGGCCTAAATGCTGCTGAAGGCATTGAAAAATATTTAGGCGCTAAATTCCCTGGTGCAAAACGCTTCTCGTTAGAAGGCGGCGATGCGTTAGTCCCTATGATGCGCGAAATCATTTACCGCGCAGGCGAAGCGGGCACTAAAGAAATCGTAGTCGGTATGGCTCACCGTGGTCGTTTAAACGTACTGGTGAACGTGTTAGGTAAGCGTCCAGCAGAACTGTTTGACGAGTTCGCCGGTAAGCACGCCGATACCCACGGTTCAGGCGACGTAAAATACCACCAAGGCTTCTCTTCAGATTTCGAAACGCCGGGCGGCAACGTGCACTTAGCACTGGCCTTTAACCCATCACACCTTGAAATCGTTAACCCTGTGGTTATGGGCTCTGTCCGTGCTCGTCAAGACCGCCGTGGTTGTAAAGACGGTTTACAGGTGATGCCAATTACGATTCACGGTGACTCTGCAATTGCTGGTCAAGGTATCGTGCAAGAGACATTCAACATGTCTCAAACCCGTGGCTTTAAAGTGGGCGGAAGCATCCGTATCGTTGTAAACAACCAAGTTGGTTTTACAACGTCAAACCACTTTGATGTGCGTTCAACTGAATACTGTACTGACATCGCTAAGATGGTTCAGGCACCGATTTTCCACGTGAACTCTGACGATCCAGAAGCCGTTGCCTTTGTTGCTCAGCTTGCTGTTGATTACCGTAACGAGTTTAAACGTGACGTGGTGATTGACTTAGTGTGTTACCGTCGTCATGGCCACAACGAAGCTGACGAGCCAAGTGCAACTCAGCCATTGATGTATGCCAAGATCAAGAAACACCCAACGCCACGTAAGATCTACGCTGACAAACTGATCGCTGAAAACAGCATCGGCGCTGATGAAGTGACCAGCATGATCAACACCTACCGTGACGCCTTAGACCAAGGTGACTGTGTGGTGAAAGAATGGCGCCCAATGACACTGCACACAGTGGATTGGACTCCTTACATTGGCCGTGAGTGGGACGAAGTGTATCAAGCATCTCTACCACTTGAGCGTCTGCAAAATCTGGCTGACAAGCTCAGCTACGTGCCAGAGAGCCACCCACTGCATTCACGCGTTGCTAAGATTTACGGCGATCGCGTTGCTATGGCGAAGGGCGAGAAATTACTCGACTGGGGCTTTGCTGAAACCTTAGCGTACGCCACGATTCTTGAAGACAACAAGCGCGTTCGCATTACGGGTCAAGACTCTGGCCGTGGTACTTTCTTCCACCGTCACGCGGTTCTGCACAACCAAAACGATGCAACCACCTATATGCCGCTGCGCAACTTGTCTGAAGACCAAGGTCCAATCGACATCACAGACTCAGTATTGTCTGAAGCGTCAGTACTGGCCTTCGAATACGGCTACACCACAGCAGAGCCTGGTGGTCTGGCGATTTGGGAAGCTCAATTCGGTGACTTCGCTAACTGTGCGCAAGTGGTTATCGACCAGTTCCTGTCGTCTGGTGAGCAGAAGTGGGGCCGTTTATGCGGTTTGACCATGCTGTTACCACACGGTTACGAAGGTCAAGGTCCAGAACACTCAAGTGCCCGTTTAGAGCGTTTCTTGCAGCTGTGTGCTAACCACAACATGCAAGTGTGTGTGCCATCAACGCCAGCACAGGTTTACCATATGCTGCGTCGCCAAGTGGTGCGCCCAATGCGTCGTCCACTGGTGGTGATGTCACCTAAGTCATTGCTACGTCACCCATTAGCGGTTTCTAGCATGGAAGAATTGGCTAATGGCACCTTCCAAAACGTGATCGGTGAAATCGATACGTTAGAAGCGAGCAAAGTCGATCGCGTCGTGTTCTGTAGCGGTAAGGTGTACTTCGAGCTACTGGAAAAACGCCGTAAAGAAAACATCAACAACATCGCAATAATCCGTGTCGAACAGTTATATCCGTTCCCACATGAAGAAATGGTTGCAGCCTTAGCTGACTACCAACATGTGACCGATTTTGTATGGTGTCAGGAAGAGCCGCAAAACCAGGGTGCTTGGTACTCTAGCCAACATCACTTCTGGGCTGCTATCCCTGCGGGTGCAAAACTGACCTATGCTGGCCGTGAAGCATCTGCTGCACCAGCCTGTGGTTACCCTGAGCTGCATGCTCACCAACAAGAATCTTTAGTGAACAGTGCCCTAAAGCTGTAATAGCTAAGACTGTAGTAATAGACATTTTATAAAAAAGGATCGTTTTTCATGAGTATCGAAATCAAGGTACCCGTACTGCCAGAATCTGTTGCCGATGCAACTATCGCCACTTGGCACGTAAAAGTGGGTGAGCAAGTTTCTCGTGATCAAAATCTGGTTGATATTGAAACTGACAAAGTCGTACTGGAAGTGGTTGCACCAGAAGATGGTCACATCGGTGAGTTCCTGTTCCAAGAAGGCGACACCGTTCTGGGCGAGCAAGTGATTGCTAAGTTCATCGCGGGTGCGGTTTCTGGTCAAGAAGTGACTAAAGCCGAAGCTGAAGCTGCTGCACCTGTTGCCGCTGCTGCAACTGAAGAGTCTAACGATGCATTAAGCCCATCAGTACGTCGTTTACTGGCTGAGCACAATGTTGATGCGAGCAAAGTGAAGGGCACTGGTGTCGGTGGCCGTATCACTAAAGAAGACGTTGAAGCCTTTATCAAGTCTGCGCCTAAAGCTGCTGCCCCTGCGGCTCCTGCGGTACAACCACTCGCTGCGGGTCGTAGCGAGAAACGTGTTCCAATGACTCGTTTACGTAAGACTATCGCTAACCGTTTATTAGAAGCGAAAAACTCTACTGCAATGCTCACGACGTTCAACGAAGTGAACATGAAGCCAATCATGGATATCCGTAAGCAATATCAAGATATCTTTGAAAAGCGCCACGGTATCCGTTTAGGTTTCATGTCTTTCTACGTGAAAGCGGTAACCGAAGCGCTGAAACGCTTCCCAGAAGTAAACGCGTCAATCGACGGTGATGATATTGTTTACCACAACTACTTCGACGTCAGCATCGCGGTATCGACTCCTCGTGGTCTGGTCACTCCAGTATTGCGTGATACCGATACTATGAGCCTAGCTGATATCGAAAAAGCAGTCCGCGATCTGGCGATCAAAGGCCGTGATGGCAAGCTGACTGTGGCTGATATGACTGGCGGTAACTTCACAGTGACTAACGGTGGTGTATTCGGCTCGTTAATGTCTACCCCAATTTTAAACCTGCCACAAAGCGCGATTTTAGGCATGCACGCCATTAAAGACCGCCCAATGGCAGTCAATGGTCAGGTTGAAATCCTGCCCATGATGTACCTAGCTCTCTCATATGACCATCGTATTGTCGATGGCCGTGAGTCAGTTGGCTTCTTAGTCGCCATTAAAGACTTCTTGGAAGACCCAACTCGTCTGCTACTTGACCTATAATCTAATGCGCTAAACGATAAAGTTTAGCCTGTTAGTTAAAGACAAGCGTCAGACATACCCTCGTGACTGGCCCCGTGGGGCCAGTTGGATTTGATTAGAAGTATACGGATAGATCATCATGAATTTGCATGAGTATCAGGCAAAATCCCTATTTGCCGAATATGGTTTACCAGTGTCAGAAGGTTTTGCATGTGATACAGCCCAAGAAGCTGTAGAAGCGGCAGGCCGTATTGGCGGAAATTTATGGGTTGTTAAGTGTCAAGTACACGCAGGCGGCCGCGGTAAAGCGGGTGGCGTTAAAGTCACTGGCGATAAAGAAGAAATCAGAGCCTTTGCCGAACACTGGTTAGGCAAAAATCTGGTGACTTATCAAACTGATGAGAAAGGTCAGCCGGTTGCTAAAATTTTAGTAGAAAGCTGCACTGACATCGCTAACGAACTGTACTTAGGTGCAGTAGTTGACCGCGCTACCCGTCGCGTAGTGTTTATGGCGTCAACTGAAGGTGGTGTTGAGATTGAGAAAGTGGCCGAAGAAACGCCAGAACTCATTCACAAAGCGATCATCGATCCACTGACTGGTCCTCAACCATACCAAGCACGTGATCTTGGCTTCAAACTGGGCTTAAACCCAACTCAAATGAAGCAATTCACCAAGATCTTCATGGGTCTGGCGACTATGTTCGTTGATCACGATTTCGCTCTGCTGGAAATCAACCCACTGGTTATCACCACTGAAGGTAACCTGCACTGCTTAGACGGTAAAATTGGTATCGATGGTAACGCACTGTTCCGTCAAGCAAAAATCAAAGCAATGCACGATCCATCTCAAGATGACGCCCGTGAAGCTCACGCTGCAATGTTCGAACTGAACTATGTTGCGCTAGACGGAAACGTAGGTTGTATGGTGAACGGTGCTGGCCTAGCGATGGGTACTATGGACATCGTTAACCTGCACGGCGGCAAGCCAGCTAACTTCCTCGACGTAGGTGGTGGCGCGACTAAAGAACGTGTTGCTGAAGCATTCAAGATCATTCTGTCTGACAGCAATGTGAAAGCCGTTCTAGTTAACATCTTCGGTGGTATCGTACGTTGTGACATGATCGCAGAAGGTATCATTGGCGCTGTTAAAGAAGTTGGCGTTAAAGTTCCAGTTGTAGTGCGTTTAGAAGGTACTAACGCTGAATTAGGCCGTGAAGTATTAGCTAAATCAGGTCTTGATATCATTGCAGCTAACAGTCTGACTGATGCGGCTGAGCAAGTAGTTAAAGCTGCGGAGGGCAAATAATGTCTGTATTAATTAACAAAGATACCAAGGTAATCTGCCAAGGCTTTACCGGTGGTCAAGGTACTTTCCACTCTCAACAAGCTATCGATTACGGTACGCAAATGGTTGGTGGTGTATCTCCAGGTAAAGGCGGTACTGAGCACTTAGGTCTGCCAGTGTTCAACACTGTGAAAGACGCTGTGGCTGCGACTGGCGCAACTGCTTCTGTTATCTACGTTCCTGCTCCTTTCTGTAAAGATGCAATCCTTGAAGCAATCGACGGTGGTATCGAGCTGATCGTATGTATCACTGAAGGTATCCCAACACTGGATATGCTGGAAGTGAAAGTGAAGCTAGAAGAAACTGGCGTTCGCATGATCGGTCCTAACTGCCCAGGTGTTATCACTCCAGGTGAATGTAAGATTGGTATTATGCCAGGCCACATCCACTTAAAAGGAAAAGTGGGTATCGTTTCTCGTTCAGGTACGCTGACCTATGAAGCGGTTAAGCAAACTACTGACGAAGGTTTCGGCCAATCTACTTGCGTAGGTATTGGTGGTGACCCAATCCCAGGTACTAACTTCATCGACGTATTGGAAATGTTCCAAAACGATCCACAGACTGAAGCCATCGTGATGATCGGTGAAATCGGTGGTACTGCTGAAGAAGAAGCGGCGGCTTACATCAAAGCTAACGTGACTAAACCAGTTGTGTCTTACATCGCGGGTGTAACTGCTCCTGCTGGTAAGCGTATGGGTCACGCGGGTGCGATCATTGCTGGCGGTAAAGGTACTGCTGCTGACAAATTTGCTGCATTAGAAGCAGCGGGCGTGACAACTGTCCGTTCGTTAGCGGATATCGGCAAAGCGCTGCGTGCTAAAACGGGTTGGTAATCTAACCGTTAACACACGAAAAGGCGCCTAAGGCGCCTTTTTTATTGCGTGTCTGTTAGCGAGTGCTGAGCAGTAAAGTGTGAGAATGGGCAAAGCTAACACCGCGCGGGCTAGCATTTTTATTTACAAAGGGTTAGATTGAGCCTCTCTACCAAGCGTCATCACCTTATTGACGTGTGAATGCATTCGTAGAGCCACAACCCTAAGCCCTGCGCTTATGGCACCACGGCTGTTCAGCAATAAATCTTGTACTTAATTACCACGCGATTGCGGCATTAAGCTGCGAGCGTATTTTTATATCGGTTTATCCCATTGGGGGAGGATAGGCCAGCACAGATGTTTAACCCTAAGGGACATCTATTTACACGAGGGAAAGACTGTGAAAACACCAAAGATCATTATTTCAGAAATCGATTTAGAAAGACTCGAGCGTCTGTTGGAGTCATTACCGGCGAACGCCTTCCCAGGGCGTGCGGCATTGGAGGCGGAACTCGACCGGGCCGACATTGTGCCCGCAGCGCAAATGCCCGGTAATGTGGTGACGATGAATTCTGAAGTGAGATTTAGCGTGTCATCCAGTCAGGATACCTTCTGCTTACGGTTAGTCTATCCAAAGGATGCGGCAGGTGAGGGCACCATTTCTATTCTCGCTCCCGTGGGCAGTGCCTTATTGGGCTTATCCCAAGGGGATGAAATCGAATGGCCAGGCCCAGGTGGCTCAATGGTCAAAGTGCGTATCGAAGAAATCGTTTATCAGCCAGAGCGTAGCGGTGACTTCCACCGTTAATCGCGCTGGATATTCGTGTGTAGAGGGCAATATGAAGGAAGCCAAAATGATTATACAAACAGAGCGTTTAATACTCAGGCCATTTACCGAGCAGGATATCGATGCCCTCTATTTGATGAACAGTAACCCTGCGATGTTGAAATACATTCCAACCGTGCCTTTTACTGAGCGTGAGCAGGCACGTGAACTGTTCCATAACGTGATTTCGCAGGATTATCAGCAGCGAGGATTTGGTCGCTGGGCGGTGGAGCATAAAGCCGATAATAAAGTGATTGGCTTTTGCGGACCAAAGTTTATTCCTGAATATAACGAAGTCGAAATTGGCTATCGCTATTTCCCCGAGTATTGGGGCAAGGGGATTGGTACCGAAGCTGCTCAAGCGGCAATTAGCGTGTTCCCGCAGTTTGGCATTACGCAAATCATTGCATTGATCCTAGAGGGTAACATTGGCTCTGAAGGCGTTGCTAAACGCATAGGCATGCATTGGCGTGAACCTAGCGAGTTTATGGGGCATAAAGTGAATGTCTACGCAAAGGTGCTCTAACAGTGCCTGAGCGTTTCAATAAAAAAACCAGCCTAGATGGCTGGTTTTTTTATTAGGCCTGTCTGGTTGATATCCAGATTGAGCTAAATCTGCTTACTCGTCGTTATGATCGCACTTATCGTTAGTGCAATGACCGTACAAATATAAGCTGTGGTTAGTCAGTTTAATGTTGTACTTGCTAGCGATCTCGTCTTGACGACGTTCAATCACTTCGTCTGAAAACTCAATCACTTTGCCGCAAGAGAGGCACACTAAGTGATCGTGGTGGTGTTGAGTCGATAACTCGAATACCGCCTTGCCACTTTCGAAGTGGTGGCGAGATACGATACCGGCATCATCAAACTGGTTTAATACACGGTAAACTGTTGCTAGACCAATTTCTTCACCTAAATCGAGCAGTTTCTTGTATAAGTCTTCTGCACTGATATGTTGGTTTTCAGGTCCTTGCATCAGTTCGAGGATCTTGACTCGTGGCAGGGTGATTTTCAAACCGGCTTTTTTGAGCGCTTGATTTCCATCTGTCATTGCTAATCTCTTGATTGCAGAACCAATAGGTTCATCCGTGGATAGTGAATGCCATTATAGGGGGTCAAATTAAAAACTTAAACCTTTGTTCTAGCTTTATGGGTCTATATGCAGATAAATTGTGTCACTTAGCGCGAAATTGCAATAAATTGCGGCAATTCAAGCATAGTTTTTGTAAGGTTATACCAAGGAATAATGTTCACGACGCGCAAATGTCGGGACAATGGACAGAATAATTACAATAAAAGGAAGCGGTATGTACCAGCATATTGTGGTGTTAACTGGCGCGGGCATTTCTGCCGAATCGGGATTACGTACCTTTCGCGATCAAGATGGTCTATGGGAAGAACATCATATTGAAGACGTGGCCACTCCCGAAGGTTATGCCCGCGATACCGAACTGGTTGAGCGATTTTATAACAGTCGTTGGGAGCAATTGCACAGTGGCGCCGTGATGCCCAATGCGGCGCATCTGGCGTTAGCTAAGCTAGAGGCGGAATTTGCCGGGCAATTATTGATTGTGACTCAAAACATCGATGACTTACATGAAAGGGCTGGCTCACGGCGCTTATTGCACATGCATGGGGAATTATCCAAAGGTCGCTGCCCACGCTCTCGCCAAACTTTTTTATTGAGAGAACCCTTCGGCCCCAATAACTGTTGTACATGCTGTATTCCTGCGCAACGATTACGCCCCCATGTGGTGTGGTTTGGTGAAATGCCGCTGGGGATGGACAGAATTCACGATGCGCTCGATAACTGCGATTTGTTTATCGCCATTGGCACCTCTGGCACTGTGTATCCGGCGGCAGGGTTTGTCGATACGGCCAATCATCATGGCGCGCAAACGGTGGAAGTTAATTTAGTCACACCCGACAGGCATAGCCAGTTCCAATATCATTTAACCGGTAAGGCGGGGGAGTTGGTGCCTAAATTAGTCGATACCATACTCGCAGGCAAAGTGATTGGCTCCGATTTAGCCGAGTCTGATCTAATCTGATTTAACTGGGCTGATTAAAAACAATGAGCAGCGAGCGTATGACGCAAAAACTGGCGATTATTATGCGAGGATTGCCGGGCAGCGGTAAATCCCATTGGGTCGAGCAGTTTGTTGCTAATCAGCCCTTAGAACAGGCGCTGCGCGTCCGTCAAGGCGGCATTTTTTCGACCGATAGTTTTTTCTACGAAGGAGAGGAGTATCGATTCGATGCGAAAAAACTCTCCGAATACCATCAACGTAATTTAACCGCGTTTATTCACGCGCTCAGTAGCGCTCTGCCTATCGTGATTTGTGACAACACTAATCTTTGCCGCTGGGAATACATGGCCTATGAGGCGGCAGCGAAAGCCTTAGGTTATCAAGTGCGTATCGTACTGGTGGGCGAGCCTTTGGACCGCGCGCATCAACAATTGTGCGCTGAGCGTAATCGTCATGGTGTGCCGCTAAATCAAATACGGCGTATGGCCGCGCAGTTTGAGGCATTCTAGGGCGCCTCATCTGCCGCTGTGTAGATGGCATTTAGCGTGTCATCGCTTTGTATTGACTCGACTTTCAATTGACTTGACTTTCAATTGACTCGATTTTCTCAGTTAAGTGATAAGTGATAAGTTGTCATCTTCTGCTGTTAGTTTGATATAGGTGTCAGCGGCTATGCCGTCGCGATATTGTGTTGCATAAGCTTGATCTTAATGACAGTTTCGCATTTCAATGTCGATTATAATCAGCTAAGTCCCGCCCTCAGGAGTGTTCCTTGTTAACAAAACTGCTGCTCACATTAGCCGTTATCATTATGGCGATTTTACTGCTGGCTAATCGACGACCTAAGCAGGCGTCTGCCTCTTCGGTGGATCTTCCGCCGATGCCGAGTCTGTGGCGCCGTTACGGCATGCGGGGCGCATTTTTACTGCTGGGGCTCAGTCTTTTAAGCTACAGTGTGTGGTATTGGCGCGATCAACATAAAGTCGTGACTGTGACGATAGTGTCCCCTGCCGGGGTGTTATCCGGCGTGTACAAGGCGCGTAAAGGGGATATCTCTGAGGCCAAAATGGTGACGGTTGAGGGCGTACATATTCGCTTTTCTAATGCGGAGCGGCTGGAAATTCTCGAAGACTAACACAGATTTATTTTATGAATTTATCGCTCCCGCCTTTTCATTACTAAGTTATGCGTTAAACTAGCGACAATTTTTTAGCCTGCACTTAAGTGGACTTTTTAGCTTAAGTTTTTTTCAGGAGGACACATGATTACTGCCTATGTCTACGAAAACCGTCAACTGACGGTCACTGAGATTAACACACAAGACAGTATTCCGGCGTCGACCATATGGTTGGATCTCTATAAACCTGATGATGCAGAGCGAGAATGGTTAAGTCGTTTTTCCGTTGAAGAAGTGCCCGACGAAGAGGATATCAACGAGATTGAGGCCTCGGCGCGTTTTTATCAAAACAGCGACGGCTTACATATCAATTCGTTATTCCCCCAAAGAGTGGGGCAAGACGTGCGTGGGGTGAACGTTTCCTTTAACCTGCGGACGAATTTCCTGTTAACCATACGTGAGGAGGATGTCGGCCTTATCCGTTTGTTGCGTAACTATTTACGTTTAGGGCGACTCGAAGTCTCAACCCCGCAGGAATTATTCCTCGAGCTGTTTAATCTCAAAGTGGATTACCTCTCCGACTTGATTGAAGACGTGTATACCGTGCTCGAAAACGTCGGTGAACAAGTGTTCGACAGCGAAGAACTCGATGATGTGTTTAAGCTTATTACCTTGCAGGAAGACTCTAACGGTAAAATTCGATTGAGCTTGCTCGATACCCAGCGCTCACTGCGTTATATGCAGCGCTACTACCGTGGCCAATTGTCCGATGAACATTTGAAAGACTTACGGGAAATGCTCTCGGATATCGAGTCGTTAATGCCCCACAGTCAGTTTATCTTCGATAAGTTAAACTTCCTGCTCGATGCTGCCATGGGTTTCAGTGGCTTACAGCAGAATAAGATCATTAAAATCTTCTCGGTTGCCGCTGTGGTGTTCCTACCGCCCACCTTGATTGCCAGCAGTTACGGGATGAACTTCCATGGTATGCCTGAGTTAGGTTGGCAATATGGTTATCCGATGGCAATCATGATGATGCTCGCCAGTGCTGCGGGAACGTATTTCTTCTTTAAACGTAAGCATTGGCTGTAATAGACATTCAATGATTTCGAAAGAGACAAAAAGCCGGAGTCACTCCGGCTTTTTATTGGGCAAATGAATCTCTTTATGGATTATTTACGACTATCGCCGCCAAAATAGTAGCTCACGCGCTCGCGAGGATTGAGGTACTCGTGTACTTTTTCAGGCAGTGCGGCGGGCGGCAGACAGCGGACTATCGTTATCCCTTCGACTTCAAGATCGACAATCGGCGCCTGATCTTTGGGCACCAGTGCATCATACACAAGGATTTTCGGGCAAAGTAGTTTTTGCAGATTGACCGACATCACCATGGCATATTGACCGCTCGACAACTCCACCACGCTCCCTGGCGGATAAATGCCGAGCATTTTGATCATCTTACCAATATATTCCTGATTTAATTTGGTTTTGTACTGCTTATATAAATAGCCCAAGGCGGCATAGGGCATACGCGCCTTACCCTGATTACTCGGATAACAAAGCGAGTCGTACTCGTTTACGACGGCTAACAACTGGGAGATTTTATCCAGATCTGCTTCCTTTAACCCTTTTGGATAACCCGTACCATCGAGAAACTCATGGTGATTGGTAATAGGAGGCAAGGCGGCTTCAGGGAAGTTATCGGCCAGTTTAAGCAGTTCAATCCCCAGCAGCGGATGTTGCTTGATAAAATTCAGCTCTGGCGCCGACCAAGGTGTAGTCTTTTTCAAAATTTGCGGCGGCACTTTGAGTTTGCCGACATCGTGAAATAACGCACTTAAGCCTACTAATTCGATTTCGCTGCGATCCCATTCCATCTCTTTGGCGATGAGCATAGAGAGAATGGCTACGTTTAATGAGTGGTAGTAAATGCTCTCATCCTGTTTGGCATCACTCATTAAATGCAGTACTAGGTTATCGGAGGTTAACAATTGCTCGACAATGGTATGGACTAAATCCTTGGCATCATCTACTGCATTGAGTGGGCGATTGCGAAGCTTAGCAATAAGACTGCGCATCATAGCTACTGAGCGGGTAAAGTTTTGCTCGGTTTTATGGATATCGCGGCGCAGCTTTTTTTGCACTTCAATTTGCTCGGCCTTGTATTGATCCATGTCGTTTTTTAACACATTGATCTCGGCCGTCGGCGGCAATTTTATTGGATTAACGGCATCTGGATTTAAGGGGGAGGTTTCACTGCGCTCTAAATCGACAATCACGAATTCGATGCCCAGATTTTTAATGAGCTCAATCTGCGCAGCTTGTTTGATGTGAAAGCTACTGAATAAAAAAGGGTGATCTTTCCAAGCCACGGGCAAACGCACAAAATTGCCGACCTGTAATTGATGAACTGAAACTTTACAGCTTTTTTTCATATTCTTGTTATCGTGAAGCCAATGGGGTTATTTTATATCAATGATGCAGCTTTACAATTACTTAACTAACGTGTCAGCATAGTAAGGGTAGAAAATAGCCGAAGCACTGAGCATATATGGACTTTATTGAAGTATACCCTAATGCGTTACCCGATGACCTATGTGATCGTCTCATTCTTGCATTTGAACAACATGCCGGTGTGGTCGATGGTCAAACGGGTAATGGTGTCGACCTCGAAAAGAAGATCAGCCGCGATCTCACCTTAGATAATTTTGCCGATTTACAACCCATCAAGAATGAACTGTTATCTTATACCCTAAAGGGCACAACGGATTATTTTACTAAGTATTCGATGGCCTTAATGGGCGCGGTGGCGGTTTCGGTGAGTGACGAGCAAGGCCAAGCGGTAACCTTAACGCCGAATAATTTTGAGCGCCTCGGCAAGCCAAGAGCCGAAGCCTTAGTCAAATATTTGTACCGCAGTGGCAGTATCAATGTGCAGCAATATCAGCAAAATAAAGGCGGATATCCCCACTGGCATTCGGAGCAATTTCCCCAACTAAACCACAATGAGGCGCTGCACCGTGTCGTGCTGTATATGTTTTATTTGAACGATGTGGAAGAGGGCGGAGAAACCGAGTTTTATTACCAGCAGCGTAAGATTTCGCCAAAGAAAGGCACTATGGTGATTGCGCCCGCGGGCTTTACCCATTCCCATCGCGGCAATATGCCGATCAGTAACGATAAATATATTGCCACGTCATGGGTAATGTTTAACCGCGCCGAGCAGTTATACGCGGTATATGCATAAAATTCTAGGAATTATTTAGACGGGGATGCGAATGCGAAAGCGCGCGCCCTCTAAATGGCTTTCTTCAATGCTGAGTTCGCCGCCATAACTGCTGACAATCTCATCACATACGGCTAAGCCAATACCTTGGCCTGGAGATTGGGTGTCGGCTCTCACGCCCCGTTGAATGATTTTTTGGCGCAGCTTCTCTTCAACCCCAGGTCCGTCATCTTCGACGATTAATTCAAAATCACCTTGATCTGTATAGCGGGCGCTGACCTGAACTTGGCTGATACACAAACGGAAGGCATTTTCCATCAGGTTGCCACATAGCTCCATCAAGTCGCCCTTATTGCCCGGAAACTGCAGGTTTGTGGGAATGTTAGCCTTAAATTGCACCTGTTTTTCGCGATAAATTTTAAACAACATTTGCGCGAGTTGGTCGACGAGCGGGGCGATGGCGGTGTGTTCCTGCTTTAAGCCTTGGCGACCCAACATGGCACGTTTAAGTTGATATTTAACCAGTTGATCCATTTGGCTGATCTGCTCCATGATTTTTTCATTGGCAGATTGTTTACTGAGACTCGTGTCATCGGTAATGGCATGAACGGCGGCAAGACGGGTTTTTAGGCTGTGGGCCAGATCGTTCATCGCATTTTGATAGCGTTGCTGTTGCGCGCTTGATTGTTGTAAGAGTTGGTTAAGGGCTTGAGTAACCCCTTCAAGCTCAACAGGGTAACCCTCTGAAAGCGATTTCGTCTTACCTTGGTTAATCGATTGCAGTTCATTTTGCATCCGTACCAACGGACGCATCCCCCAATAAGCCGCACTGACCAGCAGAATGAGCGCGAGGGCGAGCACCATGGCTAAACGTATATAGGTGCGTTTACTGAATTTGCTGTATTCCTGCTCGAGTTTGGCGGCATCCTTCATCACCAGCAGGTTGTAATGTACTCCCGCGATTTCGACAGCGAGTAAATACACAAAGTAGCCTCTGTCATCGGCCATAGTTAGGTAGTAGGGCGGGGAGTCATTACGGATTTCGTTGAAACGCTCGCAGGTATCAAACAATCCTCGGTCAACTGCGAGGGAAGATGTCCACACTTGCTTAAATTTTTCATCGCAGCTCGCCATCACATAGCGTTCTTGCTTGTTATTTTCCTCCAACCAAGCGCTGGTGTCGGGGATCAAGTCATGTTCCCTCAACTCGGCGGCGACTTGGGGGATCTCGGCGATCAGCTGCGCAGTTTCTTCGTTGTAGCTATTTTGCGCATGCAGAATATTGACCATCCATGCGAGGCCAAATCCGACTAAGGTGATGATTGATAATGAGGTGAGAAACATCCGCGTGAGCAGACGTTTCTTCATTTTGAGTCTTAATTGCATGGCAGATTGAATTTATAACCTTGGCCACGGATGGTCACAATAGGGTTGTCTATGCCGTCGCGGGTGAGTTTTTTACGTAGACGGCTCACCATAACCTCAATGGTGTTAGGATCGCCTTCTTTGTCGCCGTAAATCACATCCAGTAGCCGCTGTTTGGCGACGACTTCATGGCAATGGCGCATCAGATATTCCAAGATGAGGTATTCAAAGGCAGTGACTTCCATGACTTCATTCGCGAGGGTGACCTGTTTAGCGGCAAGATCGAGTTTTAACTCACCACTGGTGATAACGGGTTTAACAAAGCCTGCGCTGCGTCTGACTAAGGCGTCGAGTCTGGCAACCAGTTCTTCTTTCTGGAAGGGTTTGACTAAATAGTCGTCGGCACCCGCGTTGAGGCCTTCAACTTTATCTTGCCAGTTAACTCGGGCCGTTAGGATTAAGATAGGCGCCTTAACGCCTTCTTCGCGTAATTGTTGTATAAGACTAATGCCGTCTTGATCGGGTAAACCTAAATCGACGATGGCCACATCGATGGGATAGTTAGTCGCTTGGAAGAATCCTTCCTTGGCGGTGAGGGCGACTTGAACTTGGTTGCCCAAATCGCTTAACTGTACTTTTAGATGGTGGGATAAAATAAGATCATCTTCAACAACCAAAATTCTCATAATTCTCATGCCTTAAAGTCGACTGGACTCAGTGTACGCAAAATATACGCGGGAGCCAAATATTGTCTTATTTTAGCCAATGGCAACTTAACCTCGGCTGACCAAGCTAAAGTAGTGGCTAAAATAAGTACTAATTTATTGTCTTTAAAGCAATTTAGTGATGTCTCGGATTGCTAGAATGCCGACTTGCTATAACGCGCTCTTTTGCGCCAAATTCCGTTCGCACTCCAGACCGCCCCAAGACTAAAGAGCATCACGCCGCCCATGATGATTGCCAGCCTTATCCAAGGCGCGCCGTGGGCGATACGCACTTGTACTGCATCGATCGCGGTTGTGCCCCAAACGATAACCACACTGATGAATAATATCGCCTGCAGTAGTCGAATGACGACAGGGTGTTTGATGAGTAAACCAAGAGGCGCGAATGCAAATAGGCCAGTTAATACAAGCTGGTCATAGCGTAGAAAATGCGCGCTTAACAGCCAAAAGGCGACAATAATCCAGCTCACTCTCCACCACATAGTTTTCCTCTCTATCTTTCTATATTGACGAGGTCTAATGTAATGGGTTTTAAAGGACTATTCTATTTGCTTGTTCACAAAATTAGGATAAGACAAATAAAAAAGCCCAACTGAGTTGGGCTTTTTAGTAGATATAGATGCATTCGAAAGTGAGGATTACTCTACTTTATGCACTTGTTCATCGAAGTTACTGGCGACTTTACCGGCTTGAGTATTGTTGAATACGGTTTCGTTAAATTCGCCTTCAGATTTGGCAATCACCACAGTCGCGACGCAATCGCCTGTTACGTTAACCGCGGTGCGCACCATATCCAGCAGTCGGTCAACCCCGATAATGAGGGCAATACCTTCAACGGGCAGACCAACTTGGTTAAGCACCATAGCTAACATGATCAAGCCTACGCCCGGAACCCCAGCAGTACCGATTGACGCTAAGGTCGCGGTGACAACAACGGCAGCATAATCGGTAATGGTTAACTCAATACCAAAGACTTGGGCGATAAATACAGTAGCGACACCTTGCATAATCGCCGTGCCATCCATGTTAATGGTGGCACCTAATGGCAGGGTGAAAGAGGCAATTTTATTATCAACACCGAGTCTGTGCTCAGACGCCTCAATCGTAATCGGTAAGGTGGCGTTTGAGCTTGCGGTTGAAAAGGCAAACAACTGCACATCACGCATCTTACGAATAAAGATCAGCGGATTTAAGCCTGAGAATAACTTAAGCAGGGTCGGGTAGACGATAAAGGCGTGGATGAGTAACACCACCAACACGACAAAGAAATACTTGACCACACTTTCGAATGTTCCCAAACCTAGCGTTAAAGCCAGTTTTGCCATCAGTGCAAACACCCCGTAAGGCGCAAGCTGCATGATCAGCGTAACGACCCGCATGATCACTTCATTTAAATCTTCAAATAACGCGGCAACACGTTTCCCACGTTCGCCAATATGCGCAATCGCAAAGCCAAAAATCACCGCAAAGATAATAATCTGCAGCATATTGCCTTCGCTCATGGCTTGCATCGGATTCGTTGGCACTATATTGATTAGGACGCTCGAAAGACTAGGCGCTTCTTTGGCTGTGTACTCCATTTTTTCGGAAGCGAGCGAAGCATTACCTGGATGAACTAATACCGCGCTGACAATGGCGAGAATTAAAGCAATCGCTGTTGTGAATAAATAAAAGGCTAATGTTTTGCCGCCTAAACGACCTAATTTTGAAGGTTCACTCAGTGAGCAAGTGCCACAAACTAATGAAATAAATACCAGTGGAACCACTAGCATTTTCAAACTTGAGATAAAGATAGTGCCGATAACATGTAAGAAACCTTCAGTAATATAGTCTTTTACGATATCGCTTTCTGGAAAGACGTTGCGGAGTATGAGACCTAAAGCAATACCTGTTGCCATACCGAACAGAATTTTGCTTGTAAGGCCGAATTTCTTTTGTAATAAGGTTGCCATGGGGATTCCTGTGTGTTTTTTATACATTCTAATATTGGCGACGACAAGCCTAGCAAGAAAATGCAGAAGTTTAAATGAGTTCCGATGTTAAACTGACTGCAAAATATGAGAAATAAAATGAGAGAGTATTGGAAAAGTTAGGTGAAAATTGTGTAATGTTAGCCTATAAGTTAAAAGCGTCAATCTTGGTATTATCATCAGAGTAACAGGGAGCCTGACAATGAAGTCAGCGTATAAGGTTTTTCTCGCAGGATTATGTTCACTTTTCTTGGTCGCATGTGGCGGCGGAGGCAGTATCTCCGACGATGGCACAGGAACGACACCCCAGCCTAGTGTAGTGACTGTCACTCTTAGTATTTCGAATAGTGACAATGTTTCACTTGATACTCCTGCGGAAGTGCAGGCTACCGTTGTGGATTCTAAAACAGGACCTAAGGCTGGTATTGTCGTTACATTTAAGCTCGACAATGACGAATTGGGCACTTTTACGCCTTCCACTGGTACTCAGTTAACTGATTCATCTGGGGTTGCGAAGATCAAGCTTGAAACGAGGAATTTAGCAGGTGCAGGAAGTGTGACTGCTAGTATTGTAACAGGTGAGTCCGCTAGTATTGGATTTTATTCTAAAGGCGATGGAGCCATTAATCCGGGAACGGGAAATAAACTAAAGCTATTTCTTGTGAATGCTCAAGGGCAAGCCATAACAAGCATTAGTACAGCAACTCCTGGAGTTGTTAAAGCACTATATACTAATAGTTCAGACGAGCCTCTTGTAGGTAAGGTTATTACCTTTACTTCTACGTTAGGTAAATTTCAGCCTGAATCAGGTACTGCTCTGACAGATACACAGGGTCTTGCTAAAATAGCTATAACAGCAGGAACTGTCGCTGGTGCTGGTAAAATTATTGCAAAAGCTGATGATACAGAGTCAGAAGCTTTTGGATTTAATACCTTAGGCGATGAAGTTGTTGTTAAACCAATTGATGCCTATAGCATTGCGTTAACGATTACAGATTCACAAGGTCAAGAATTACGGAATATTAGTCATAGTGTTCCAGGTTCTGTGATTGCAACTCTGCGAAAAGATGGGGTTCCAACTAGTTACCAAACAATTTCATTTAATTTAACAGGCCAGGGTACATTAAATCCTTCATCTGGAACTGCATTAACTGACTTGAATGGTCATGCATCAGTGACCTTAGTGACTGGTACTAATGCTGGGGCTGGTACTGTCACAGCAAGTTTTTCACTTGAAAACGAAACAATAACTGATAGCTTTAACTTTGAAGTTGCAGGTGATGCTCCTGGTGGTAATGGCGAAGCAAATTCTTTGTCTATTCAGCTGACAAATAGTCAGACAGGGGTTCCAACCACCGATATTAGTGCTACACAGCCTGGTAAAGTAACTGTTGCTTTAGTGGATAAAGATTCGACTCCCTTGGTTGGTAAAGTTGTTAGTTTTAGTAGTACATTAGGTAACTTTCTACCGACTCAAGGAACAGCGTTAACAGATTCTCTTGGCCGTGCATCTATTACATTAACCGCGGGAAGTATTGAAGGTGCTGGTGAAATTACTGCAACTTATGGAACTGCAAAAGCGATTATTGGATTTGTAACCGCGGGAGATGAAATTGACCCTGTTGAAGCAAGCCCTGAAATTAGCTTTGATATCTATGATTGTAATGATGTTGCAACTTGGGATAAAGCGTTAAAGAACTTCGAAGTTTGTAAGGCTACAGACAATATTACTAATGATAAACCCGGCATTGTCGGTGCTAAAGTGACTCGTTCCGGCAGCACACAAGCTTTGCAACAAGTGTTGATTACTGCTGCGACTACTATAGGGGCAATTAGCCCAAGCTCAGGCACTGCTATTACAAATGCTGAAGGTAAAGCAATTCTCGATTTATATGCGAATGGCAATGTTGGAGCTGGAGAGATTTCACTGAAAGTGAAAGATGTAACGGCCACCAAAGCTTTTGAAATTGGTAGGGTTAATATTTCACTTAAACTAGAAACTTCCCTTGGCGGTAATTTACTTCCAGCTGGTGGTTCCACCATTTTGGATGTTACTGTTTTAAATCCAGACGGTTCGTTAGCAACAGGTCAACCTTTTACTCTTGTATTTACTTCTGAATGCCAAGCATCCAATAAAGCAATAATTGACTCACCTGTTATTACAAATGGTGGAAAGGGATACGCGACTTATAGAAGTACTGGTTGCGAAACACAGGACACAGTATCAGTTTCTGCTATAACAGGCGGAGGAAGTGTAAGTTCAACAGCTGTAATCAATATTGATTCTATTAAAGTTGGAGCTTTGCAATATGTTACGGCTAGCCCGACATTGTTGGCTTTACAAGGAACTGGAGGGATCGCAGGTGCGGGTGCTCGTTCTGAAACATCAGTAGTAACATTCAAGCTGTTAGATGAAACAGCTGCACCAGCGGGACAAGAAAGAGTTTGTTTTGAATTAAGCACCGAAGTAGGAGGGATTAGCCTAAGTCCTGCTCCATTAGCGCAAGATTATCTCGATTGCCCTAATTTCCCGAAACCAAATTCTCCTAACTATCCTGCTGATTTAAGTGTGCCTAATAAGTATGCTGTTGCCGTAACGGACAGTGCAGGACTCGCTTCTGTTATTGTAAGAAGTGGTGATAGAGCGACTCCTGTAAAAGTTTTTGCATTATGGGCAGGGAGTTCTGCGGATGGCCATAATGGCGTTATTTCAAATGTGTCAGATCAACTTGCAATCACAACAGGCCTTGCTGATGATGACAGTTTTTCTGTATCAGCATCCATATTTAATCCTGAAGGTTGGGATTACGATAATGAAACAGTAGATATTAATATATTGGCGGCTGATCATTTTAATAACATGGTACCCGCTGGCACAGTAATTGTTTTCACTGCAGAAGGCGGTGCAATACCTGGCTCTTGTACAACTGGTGGTTTAACTAATCCTGATGGGGCTTGTGGTGTTCAGTGGCGGAGCCAGAGCCCACGACCATTTTCGAGTACAGTAGTGCAATGTCCTGTACCATTTTATGGAGATATTAATCCTCCTTGTATGGGGCCATCAAAGAGTCTGTTTGATTCAGGAATCAATTCAATATTGACAGAACCTAGGCCAGGTAGAGCGACTATCACAGCTTATGCTATTGGTGAGGAAAGTTTTGTGGATTTAAATGGCAATGGTTTATTTGATACAAATGAACCATTTACTGACAGATCCGAAGCTTTTACTGATCATAATGAAGATGGTTATTACCGGAAAGCTTCACCTTCCTCATTAGCTGATTTACCTATTCAACCAGCAGGTTCGGTGAATGAGGAGTTTGTTGATTACAATTTTGATGGCATCTTTAATAAAGCTGACAATAAATACACAGGGCTATTATGTGCTTCTGGTTCGAGTGCTGCTTGCACTGACACTGGTTTAGATGATAATCGAGCTCAACTAAATATCTTCAGAAATATTCCAATTGTTATGTCTGGTAGTACACCAATGGTTCGATTAGTAAAGATTGATCCAGCTGATAAAGACACGATGACAGCAGTAACAGAAATAGATTTGATTGACAGAACAGATCCACTAAACCCGATAGAAAAAGAGCCTCAAACAGTTTATCTGTTTGTTTCTGATGTAAATAACAATACATTACCTTACGAGACTAAAATAACGACATCAATAGACAATGGAAAGCTCATAGTCCCTGTGGGAGGGAGTTACTCAATCGCGAGTAATGCATCTAATAAACCGTTAATATATGCATTTACTATTGGTCAAGAAGACCAAGCTAACCAAAAGCTCTCTGGTGCTCTTGTCATAACCGTAAAAACACCAAAAGGTTCGCCTGTGAGTGTGACAGTGAATGTCAAAGATGGTGGTTAATCAGCCTGCTTAATATTCACTTAACAGTATTAAAGGCGATCAGAGCATCGCCTTTAATTTTTGTGGTTTAGCGTGGTTAGATAGAGGTTTATCTTTGGAATGGATACACACTTCCCAATTTCATGATTTGGGTGAGCTCATCTAATGCGGTGCGTGATTCAACCACTAATTGCGGATCAGCTAAATCTTGAGTCGATAAACGGTCGCGGTAGTGTTTATCCACCCAAGTATTTAAACGCGCGAATAAAGCATCGTTAAGTAAAGTGTGTTGATTCGCAGCAGCCACTTCTCGCTCATTCATGGCAACCCGTAAACGCAAGCAGGCGGGGCCGCCACCGTTTTGCATACTTTGTTTCACATCGAAATACAGCACTTGCTTGATTGGCGTATTTAACGTGAGTAGCTCATTTAAATATGCATAAACAGCAGGATTTTCTTGGCAGTCTGTTGGGGCAATGATGGCCATTTCGCCAGAGGGGAGAGTGATGATTTGGGTATTGAATAGATAACTCTTTACCGCATTGTTAATCGCCACTTTGGTGGTTGGAACCTCGATAAAGAATAATTCGGTATCGAGTTTTCGTCTTATTTCATCCAATTTAGCCTGTGTATTTAAGAATGCCTGCTCATGGTAAAACAGCACATTTTGGTTACCCACGGCGATCACGTCATTGTGGAATACCCCTTGGTCAATGACATCGGGATTTTGTTGAATAAAGACGCAGTTATCCTCCTCGAGTTGGTGCAATCTTGCTATCGCCATCGACGCTTCGAGGGTTTGTCTGGCGGGATATTTTTGTGGTCTTGGTGCATTAGGATTGGTGGCTTCTTGGCCGTAAACAAACAGCTCGACCCCAGCATGACCATATTCTTGACACAGGCGAGTATGATTCGCGGCGCCCTCATCACCGAAGCTATTATGCTCAGGTAAATGATTATGGTGATGAAAATAGTGGGGATCGTTGAAAGTTGCTGTTAAGATGCGCCCCGTTGTGGTGGGCTCGATACTGCGATGCAACTTATCGACTAAGTTGGCAGGGGTAAAATGCAGTTTACCGTCACGGGTGTCGGCACTGGGCGACACGGTTGCGGCATTCGCCGTCCACATACTTGAAGCACTGCAACAGGCATTAAGCAGCGCAGGCGCGGTTTTAGCGGCTTGTTGTAAAACTTGGGCATCACTGCCAGAAAAACCAATTCGGCGCAGTGTATTAAGATCTGGGCGCTCTTGTGGCGCTAACATGCCTTGGATCATCCCTAAATCAGCGAGTGCTTTGGCTTTTTGCAAACCCTGTTTAGCGGCGGCTTTAGGATTTGAGACTAAAGCGGCGTTGTTGAGTGAGGCCACATTGCCAAAAGACAAACCGGCATAATTGTGGGTTGGCCCAACGAGTCCGTCGAAATTCGCTTCAAAGTGCTTCATTGCTTATCCTTGTGATAGGGAAGGTTATTATTTATTCAAATGGTCCCTGAAGCGACCCAGTATACTGAAGGTTTTTGTGGGCACAAGCGCACGGTTTTGTGCTCAAAGCGACTTTTTCACGATAAATGCATAACTATTTCTTGCTTGCTGGCAAATAATGAAATATTAGTTTTTAATTACGCAATATTATTTTTTTACATTTTTTCAACTTTGATTAAAAAGTGACTCGCTGGTACATATAAAAGAGGGATTAGCTTGAAACTCTCAATGCAACCCTCTATATATGGAGCCAATTTCCACCTTCTTGAGATTTTTTGGCGCAAATCAAACTATGGGTAAATCGCTAGTTATTGTCGAATCACCGGCCAAAGCTAAGACTATTAATAAATATCTTGGCAAAGAATTCATCGTTAAATCGAGCGTGGGGCATATCCGTGACCTACCAACCTCTTCTTCATCTGACGGCAATGAAAAGGTGAAATCCGCCGCCGAAGTGAAGAAGATGTCGCCAGAAGAAAAGGCGCGATATAAAAAGGTGAAAGAGCACCAGGCGCTGGTGTCGCGTATGGGCGTTAACCCTGAAAAGGGCTGGGCGGCTAAATATCAAATCCTACCGGGTAAAGAGAAAGTCGTTAAAGAGCTGCAAGCCTTAGCCGATTCTGCTGACCAAATCTATCTTGCAACGGACTTAGACCGTGAAGGGGAAGCCATCGCCTGGCATTTGCAAGAGGTGATTGGTGGCGATCCTTCACGGTATCAACGCGTTGTATTTAACGAAATCACCAAATCTGCGATTCAAGAAGCCTTTAGTAAACCTTCTTCCCTCGACACTAATATGGTGAATGCCCAGCAGGCGCGACGCTTTTTAGACCGTGTCGTCGGCTTTATGGTGTCTCCACTGTTGTGGAAAAAGGTTGCCCGCGGCTTATCCGCAGGACGGGTGCAATCCGTGGCCGTGCGTCTTGTGGTGGAGCGTGAAAGCGAAATCAAAGCCTTCGTACCTGAAGAGTTTTGGGATGTGCACGCACAGCTGAATACGCCTGCGAGCGAAGCGCTACGCATGGAAGTGGTAAAGTACTTAGACTCAGCCTTCGAGCCCACAAACGAGCAGCAAGCGTTAGCCGCCGTTCAAGCCTTATCCTCTGCCAGCTTTAAAGTGATCGCTCGTGAAGATAAAGCGACTCAAAGTAAACCTTCGGCTCCTTTTATTACCTCAACCCTACAACAAGCGGCCAGTACTCGCCTAGGCTTTGGGGTGAAGAAAACCATGATGATGGCCCAGCGCTTGTACGAAGCGGGTCACATCACTTATATGCGTACCGATTCGACAAACTTAAGCCAAGAAGCGTTAGACAGTGTGCGTGAGATGATCGGCAAGGAATACGGCGCCAAGTATTTACCTGCCGAACCAATTCGCTACGGCTCTAAGGAAGGCGCACAAGAGGCGCACGAAGCGATTCGTCCATCAAACGTGAAGGTCGAAGCGGCTGCATTAACCGATATGGAACGTGATGCACAGCGTCTCTACGAGCTGATTTGGCGTCAGTTTGTGTCATGCCAGATGACACCTGCCCAATACGATGCGACCAAACTCACGGTTAAGGCGGGTGACTATGAACTGAAAGCGACGGGACGTATCCTGCGCTTTGACGGTTGGACTCGTGTTCAAACCGCATTGAAAAAGAAAAATGAAGAAGACAATACCTTGCCATCGGTGAACGAAGGTGATCTGTTGTCTCTGGTTGAACTAGAGCCTAAGCAACACTTTACTAAGCCGCCTGCCAGATACAGCGAAGCGTCATTGGTAAAAGAATTAGAGAAGCGTGGTATCGGTCGTCCTTCAACCTACGCCACGATTATTTCGACGATTCAAGAGCGGGGTTATGTCAAAGTTGAAAACCGCCGTTTCTACGCAGAGAAAATGGGCGAGATTGTCAGTGAGCGTTTAGTCGGTAGTTTTGCTGAGCTGATGAGCTACGACTTTACCGCCAGCATGGAACAGACCCTTGACGATGTCGCCAGTGGTGAGCTGGATTGGAAAAAGGTTCTCGATGGTTTCTATGCCGACTTCACTAAACAACTCGAGAAGGCGGAATTGGCACCAGAAGAAGGCGGTATGCGCCTCAATCAAATGGTGATGACCAATATTAAGTGTCCGACTTGCGGTCGCCCCATGGGGATCCGTACCGGCACAACTGGGGTGTTCCTGGGTTGTTCGGGTTACGAGTTGCCACCGAAAGAGCGCTGCAAAACCACCATGAACTTAACGCCAGGCATTGAAGCGATTAGCGACAGTGAAGATGCTGAAACCGATGCGCTACGCGCCAAGCATCGTTGCGGCATTTGTGGCACTGCGATGGACAGCTATCTTATCGACGAAAAGCGTAAGCTGCATGTTTGCGGTAATAACCCCATCTGTGAGGGTTATGAAGTCGAAGAAGGACAATTTAAGATCAAAGGTTACGAAGGTCCATTAATTGAATGTGACCGCTGTGGCCATGATATGGAGCTGAAAAACGGCCGTTTCGGTAAATATTTTGGTTGTACTAACGAGGAATGTAAGAATACTCGTAAGTTACTGAAAAACGGTGAAGCTGCGCCACCAAAAGAAGATCCTATTTATCTGCCAGAGCTGAAATGCAGCAAGTCTGATGCGCATTTTGTGCTGCGTGACGGTGCGGCAGGGATTTTCTTGGCAGCCAGTACTTTCCCTAAATCTCGGGAAACCCGGGCGCCACTGGTTGAAGAGTTAGTGAAATATCGCGAGCTATTGTGGCCAAAATATCAGTATCTTGCCGATGCTCCTATCGCCGATGATGAGGGGAATAAAGCGGCGGTTAAGTTTAGCCGTAAGACCAAAGAGCAATATGTGGCGACCGAAGTTGATGGTAAAGCAACCGGATGGTCGGCGCATTATGTGAATGGTAAATGGGTGACTGAATCGACGGCGAAGAAAGCTAAGAAGTAACCTGATCTGAATAGGGTTTAGGATCCTTTTCTTCGTGGTTATAAATGGGTTCACTTAGGTGAGCCCATTTTGTTATCTAGGGTTCTTACAATCGCCGATTGCAGTAATGATGTTGGCGTATCGATAACCGAGATATTGTGAATAAAAATACCACGCATAAAAAAGCCAAGTCACAGACTTGGCTTTTTATGGAAAACGTTCTTAATTGAGCAATGCGATATCACCATTTCTTCTTCGGTTGAAACAGCATATCGATGTCATCTTCTTCATTTTTGGGTCTAGGCGCACTCGGCGCAGAAAGCTTTTGTGCACCCATAATCTCATCTAACAACATTTTGGCTTCATCGACCTTGCGGGCAATAAAAGGATCATTCGGTGTTTGCGCTTTAATAGCGTGTAGGGTTGCTAAAGCTTTTGTGACCATTTGCTTAGACGAACCATATTGCTTCATAAAGCTCGCGGCACGGGCACGGGACAGCATGGAATCAACATTAATCCGTAGCTGTAAACTATCGATACGATTCTCTTCCTGAGCAAAAACATTGGGGTCGACTCGGCCCTTGTTGTGCTCTGCACGTAAAATGGCTTTCAGTTTCTTGAGTGTTTGTACTAACACTAAGATCTGCTTGTCATTATCCGGCAATCTAAAATTCTCAATAGGGGGCATCTGTGGCGTGTTAGATTGCAATGTCTCGATTTGTGACTTGAGATCGGTAAGACGACGTTGAAAATCCGATTGCTGTTGACTCGCACTTAAAGTGGTGGCGATTTCTAACGCTTCTTGCACGCGACGATAGAGCACTAAAATGATGTGTGTACTGCAAGGGATCATCCCTGTGTTGGACAATACGGTTTCAGTTTCATCAATAATTGCGCGTTGACGGGCAAATTCTATGCGACGTTCAGCCTCAGCACGTTCTTTTTGTTGTTGTATAACGTTAATTCCGATAACAAGCAGTAAAAGTGCACCGATGAGGATCAGAACCAAGGTGAATGTCATAGCTGTTCCATTATTTATCTAATTGGGCTAATGCTACAATAAATCAATAAACTAGCATAGTTATCTTAGCCTAGGTTATCATTTCTGTCGTATGAAACTTAAGACTTGTGCTCTATATTCCTATTTGCTTTAATTTTTACTATATACTATAACGATTGATTATAGCTGATACTGAGTTGTGCCATTTTCGCCAATCCAATTCAGCCTGTTTGAGACAAGGACATAAGATGAAACTGCAACAGCTCAGGTATATTGCTGAGGTCGTCAAACACAACCTTAACGTATCGGCCACCGCGGAAAATTTATATACATCGCAACCTGGGATCAGTAAGCAAGTTCGCATGTTGGAAGATGAATTAGGCATTCAAATCTTCGGTCGCAGCGGTAAACATTTGACCCACGTGACACCCGCCGGACAACAGGTGATAAATATCGCCAATGACATCTTAGGCAAAGTTGAAAGCATCAAAAAAGTCTCCGAGGAATACACTAAACCTGATCAGGGGGAATTGAATATCGCGACCACGGATACGCAGGCGCGGTATGCGTTACCCCATATCATTCGCCAGTTCATTGACCGTTATCCTAAAGTCAACCTGCATATGCACCAAGGCACGCCATCGCAGATCAGCGAACAAGCGGCGCGTGGCGATGCTGACTTTGCGATTGCCACCGAAGCGATGCACTTGTATTCCGACTTAATCATGTTGCCTTGTTACCATTGGAATCGCTCGGTTGTGGTTCCCAAAGATCATCCCTTGGCGACCCGTACCCATATCAGTATTGAAGATTTAGCCCGTTTCCCATTAGTCACTTATGTGTTTGGTTTTGACCGTGCCTCGGAAATTGAAAAAGCCTTTAACCGCGCAAACCTCGAGCCGCGGGTGGTCTTTAGTGCGACCAGCGCCGATGTGCTGAAAACCTATGTACGTTTAGGCTTAGGAGTCGGGGTGATAGCCTCGATGGCGATTGACCCTAATATCGATAAAGACTTAGTGGCTATCGATGCGGGCCATTTATTTGCCCACAGCACGACTAAGATTGGTTTTAGAAAAGGCAGTTTCTTACGTAGTTATATGTATGATTTTATTCAACACTTTGCACCGCATTTGACTCGCGATGTCGTTGAAAAGGCGGTGGCATTACGCGATCAGCAATTGATTGATGAAATGTTTGCCGATAAAAACTTGCCAATGCGTTGATTCGCGGTTGTTAGAGACAATAAAAAATGCCGCAATGAATGCGGCATTTTTTATGCGAAATTGACAGCAGTCACGGCCGAATTAGGTCAAATCCACTTTATCCATTTCAAGCTGGCCTAAGGCAATAACGGCTTGAGTACGATTACGCACACCCAGCTTTCTAAAAATCGCGGTAGCGTGGGCTTTGATGGTGGCTTCAGACACACCTAAGTCATAGGCGATTTGCTTATTGAGTAAGCCCTCGGCGAACATCTGCAGTACTTTATATTGCTGCGGCGTCAGATCGGAAAGTTTATTCGCCATCTTATCCGTATCATCATCTTCAATCGGGATGATTTCGGCGCCAGCAGGTAACCAGATATCCCCAAATAATACGGCGGTGAGCGCTTCTTTTAAGGTTTCCATCGAGGCCGATTTAGGAATAAAACCACTGCCGCCATAATGGATAGCACGGCTAATAGTATTGATATCCTCATGGGCCGAAATCACCACCACTGGCAGTTCAGGGTAGTGGGAGCGCAGGTGGATAAGCGTCGAATAGCCATGGGAGCCAGGCATTTGCAGATCCAGCAAAACCAAATCGTAATTCACAGTTTGTGAATCTAACACTGACTGCAATGCATCGGCACTGTCGGCCTCATACCATTGAGTGTGCTCAAAGGCGCTACTGAGGGCTTGACGTAGTGCATTTCGAAACAATGGATGGTCATCGGCAATAATTATATTTAAGTTTTCTAGCTTCATGGCTTTGTTGGTTATGTTCGTGGCACGTGAAGATTAAACCCAATGTAACAGAAAAGTAATCGAGGATCCTATTGCTTTATGCAGTAAGATTGACAAAATTTTTATATGTTTCTGGTTGTTATACTTTTGTCTATCAAAGGTGGGCGGATTATTCAAACAAAAACACGCCCTCAAACGAGCGTGTTTAAGGGCGAGAGTGCGTTATCTTGGCTGACTAAATCTTATTCAGCGGTCCACACCTGGGTTGGGTGGCGTTGTTCGTCAACCGCAACAAAGGTGAATACGCCGCGGATCGCATGCTCGCGATGATCTTGGTACATGTCTTCGACGAAAATATTCACTTCCACCTTTAACGAGGTATTACCCACATGGATCACGCGGGCGATGAGTTCGGCTAAGGTGCCTGCTGGAATAGGTTTTTTAAAGTCGATTCTGTCGGAGCTAACAGTCACTAAGGTTTTGCGGCAAAAGCGAGTCGCTGCAATAAAGGCGGTTTCATCCATCCAGGCTAACGCTTCGCCACCGAATAAGGTGTTGTGGTGATTGGTGATAGACGGGAATACCGCCTTGATCACCCGCGCTTCGGATTGATTGATCCGCTGTTCGATGGCGTCAGAAAAGGCGGGGCGGCTAGAGTCGAGCGAGTTTGGCATACGGCAACCTGAGGTTATGCATTTTTGAAGAGGCGCAATTATAGTGAGTTTTCAATTTGAATGGTAGAAAACGGCTATATCGTTAGGTTTTAAGACTGCACGAAAAGTAAAAAGGCTTCCAGTGGAAGCCTTTTGCCGTGGGTCATCGACTTATTTGCCGAGAAACTCACGTCTATCGCGGGAGGCTTTAGCCAGATCGCGCAGTAACTTTTCCGAGTCATCCCAATGCAGGCACGCATCTGTGATGCTTTGGCCGTAACACAGAGGTTGACCCTCAACCACTTTTTGATTGCCTTCCTGTAAGAAACTTTCGGCCATCACCCCCGCAATTGCCGTGCTGCCTGCGCGCATTTGCGCCATGATATTGTCGGCAACAACTAACTGCTTCAGGTGATTCTTTTCGCTATTACCATGGCTAAAATCAACCACCATACGTGGTGTTACATCGACAGACTCAAGTTTTAATCTTGCTTCTTCAATGTCTTGCTCAAAGTAATTCGGCTTTTTACCGCCACGTAAAATGATGTGGCCGTAAGGATTACCATGGGTGCGATAGACAGACATGGCACCGTCTTTATCAGGCGAATAGAAGATATGTGGCACTTTTGCTGCGCGCACCGCATCGACGGCGATATTAATATTGCCATCGGTACCGTTTTTAAAGCCCACGGGGCAGGAGAGTGCCGAGGCCATTTCGCGGTGGACTTGGCTTTCGGTGGTGCGGGCACCGATAGCGCCCCAGGTGATTAGGTCGGCAATGTATTGACCGTTCACCATATCTAAAAATTCGGTGGCAATCGGTAATTTGAGCTCTGTGATTTGCTGCAATAACTCGCGTGCAATACGTAAACCTTTATTTGGCTCGAAGCTGCCGTCTAAATCAGGATCGGAGATTAACCCTTTCCAACCGACGATAGTGCGTGGCTTTTCAAAATATACGCGCATTAAAATGCAGAGATCGTCCTTCAACTCTTGATGCAATACTGCTAAACGGCGAGCGTAGTCGAGGGCGGCTTGAGTATCATGGATGGAGCAGGGGCCAATGATCACTAATAGGCGTTGATCTTCGCCCATAATAATGGCTTCGACTTCACGACGTTGCTGAACGAGATAATCGGCTGCATCTTGGGTTAACGGGTACTCAGATGCCAGTTGTGCAGGTGAGATGACTTTAGCTAATAAGGAAGTGCGTAATTCGTCTGTTTTAATGGTCATTCAAAATACCGAGCTTGCGTGCGGCGCTTTTCGCCAGATTGCCTCGGATTATAACGAATCGAACAGCATTGCACAGTGCCAATTGTGTTAATTGTCGGCAACTGTGCAATGAATTTGATTTAAGTTAGACCTATTTAGCCTAAATCGAGGGACTCGATTGCCTCGTTCGAAATCATCAAGATTAGAACATATGGCGTTCTAAGCCTGTCACATCCAAAATCTTAGTGGCGATTTCTTCGACCGAGTGGTTGGTGGTGTCGATATAAGGAATACGTTCACGTTTAAACATCATCTCGACTTCTTTTACCTCTAAACGACACTGCTTTAAGGACGAGTAGCGGCTGTTTTCCATGCGGCTTTGGCGGATTTCATGTAAGCGCACCGGATCGATGGTTAAGCCGAACAACTTCTTCTTATTGCGTTTTAACGCTTCAGGTAGTTTCAGGTTATCCATATCGTCTTCGGTGAAGGGATAGTTAGCCGCTTTAATACCAAACTGCATCGATAAATAGAGGCTGGACGGTGTTTTACCGCAGCGTGACACGCCAAGCAGGATTAAATCCGCCTGATCCATATGTTTCATGGTTTGGCCATCGTCATTGTCCATCGCAAAATTGATGGCATCGATACGGGCTTCGTAGCCGTGATTGGCTTTCCCGTGGGTGCGATGTAACACCGGAGAGGCGCTAACGCCTAAATGTTGTTCAAGTGGTGCAACGAAGGTATTTAAAAAATCGTAATCGAGTCCTTCACTCGAATAAATAATGTCCCGAATTTCAGGTTTTACGATCGAATGGAACACTAACGGCCTTTCACCTGTTGTAATAAAACAATCATTAATTTGTCGTTTAACGTTCTCGGCTTTTGCCAATGTTTCAACAAATGGAATTGTAAGTGACTCAAATTCTAATGGAAATTGCGAGAGTACTGCATGCCCAAAAACCTCAGCTGTGATCGCTGTCCCGTCGGAGATGTAAAATACCTTTGGTGCCATACTGACCTCTTGTAGTAATAAAATTACAAATAAAATTATAGATTTACGCTGCTTCGGCGGGAGTGTAAAATGCCGCTGCCCTCGTGTGAAGGGGCCACTGAAATAAACTTGCGGAGATAGAACTGTGCAGCAATACGTACTCTGGTATCAGGAATTAGGCATGGGTGACGTCAACTTGGTTGGCGGTAAAAATGCTTCTCTTGGCGAGATGATCAGCAATCTAGCTAATGCCGGTGTTCAAGTACCTGGCGGATTTGCGACTACTTCTTATGCGTTCAATGAGTTCCTTGAACAAAGTGGAGTAAACCAGAAGATTTATGACATCCTAGCAACATTGGATGTAGATGATGTCAATGCACTGGCACAAGTAGGTGCACAGATCAGACAATGGGTTATCGATACCCCGTTCCAACCAGCTCTAGAGCAAGCGATTCGTGAAGCTTACGACAAACTTGCCGCTGAAACGAGCGATGCATCATTCGCGGTGCGTTCTTCTGCTACCGCAGAAGACATGCCAGATGCTTCTTTTGCTGGTCAGCAAGAAACCTTCTTAAACGTGAAAGGATTTGACTCAGTACTCGTGGCGATTAAGCACGTGTTCGCGTCACTCTTTAACGACCGTGCAATTTCATACCGTGTTCACCAAGGTTATGAGCACCACGGTGTTGCCCTGTCTGCCGGCGTACAACGCATGGTTCGTTCAGACAAAGCTGCATCAGGTGTAATGTTCACCATGGACACTGAATCAGGCAACAACGATGTAGTGTTTATCACTTCATCTTTCGGTCTGGGTGAAATGGTTGTTCAAGGTGCGGTAAACCCTGACGAATTCTATGTTCACAAACCTATCCTCACTCAAGGCCATAAAGCCGTTGTTCGCCGTAATATCGGTAGCAAGCTCATCCAGATGGTGTATTCCGATGATGCTTCTCACGGCAAACAAGTGAAAATTGAAGACGTTGCTGCTGAAAAACGTCGTCAATTCTCCATCAACGACGCCGAAGTGATGGAACTGGCTAAACAAGCTATGGTTATCGAAAAACACTACGGTCGTCCAATGGACATCGAGTGGGCAAAAGACGGTAACGATGGCAAACTTTATATCGTTCAAGCGCGTCCAGAAACGGTTCGTAGCCGTGAAGACGTACAATTAATTGAACGTTACCACTTAAAGAGCCGTGGCGCGGTGATCTCTGAAGGTCGCGCTATCGGTCATAAAGTGGGTTCAGGTGTGGCGAAGGTATTAACTTCAATCGCTGACATGGATCAAATCCAACCTGGCGATGTGTTAGTGACCGATATGACTGACCCAGATTGGGAACCTATCATGAAGCGCGCCAGCGCCATCGTGACTAACCGTGGCGGCCGTACCTGTCACGCGGCGATTATTGCCCGTGAATTAGGCGTACCTGCGGTAGTCGGTTGTGGTGACGTGACCGACCGTATCAAGAATGGTCAGTTAGTGACTGTTTCTTGCGCCGAAGGTGACACTGGTTACATCTACGAAGGTAAGCAAGAGTTCGAAGTGGTGTCTAACCGCGTTGACGCTCTGCCTGCATTACCGATGAAAATCATGATGAACGTGGGTAACCCAGATCGCGCCTTTGACTTTGCTCGCTTACCAAACGAAGGCGTGGGTCTAGCGCGTTTAGAATTCATCATCAACCGCATGATCGGTATTCACCCGAAAGCGCTGCTTGAATTCAACCAACAAGACGCTGCGCTGCAGGAAGAAATCAACGAGATGATCGCAGGTTACGACTCTCCAGTTGAGTTCTACATTGCCCGTTTAGTCGAAGGTATCGCCTCAATCGGTTCTGCTTTCTATCCGAAGAAAGTGATCGTGCGTATGTCTGACTTCAAGTCTAACGAATACGCGAACTTAGTGGGTGGTGACCGTTACGAGCCAGAGGAAGAAAACCCAATGTTGGGCTTCCGTGGTGCAAGCCGTTATATCTCTGAATCATTCCGCGATTGTTTCGCGTTAGAATGTGAAGCGATTAAGCGCGTGCGTAACGAGATGGGTCTGAAAAACGTTGAAGTGATGATCCCATTCGTCCGTACCGTGAAAGAAGCCGAGCAAGTGATTGAACTGCTGAAAGAGCAGGGCTTAGAGCGTGGTAAAGATGGTCTGCGCGTCATTATGATGTGTGAAGTACCGTCAAACGCGCTGTTAGCGGATCAATTCCTTGAGCACTTCGATGGTTTCTCTATCGGCTCAAACGACTTAACTCAGCTATCACTCGGTCTTGACCGTGACTCTGGCATCATCAGCCACCTGTTCGATGAGCGTAACGAAGCCGTTAAGATCCTGCTGTCTATGGCCATTAAAGCGGCTAAGGCGAAGGGCGCTTACATCGGTATCTGTGGTCAAGGACCTTCAGATCACGCCGATTTCGCGGCTTGGTTAGTTGAACAAGGCATCGATACCGTATCGTTAAACCCTGATACAGTGATTGATACTTGGTTATATTTAGCCGAAGCGCACGGTTGATCTCGGTTGTAATTTTATAAAGGTGTTAAAAAAGCCGCTTTTTAGCGGCTTTTTTTTGTTTATAATGGGCCGCATAACAATAATTGACTGAAGCCGCTCATGTTACCTCTGTTATCACACCAACAAACGTTAGAACCTGTCTATCTGGCCTATCTTGATGCCTTAGCGCAAAGTGGCTACGCCGGTGATATCGATAAGCGCTACAGCGCGCGCCTCGTGCAAGCTACGGATAACTCCGTATACCAATTTTTGCCGCAGGCAGTGCTTTATCCTAAGCATCAAAAAGATATTCAAATTGCCTTGTCGCTGGCGGCAAAAGCAGAATTTGCGGGTGTGACTTTTAGTGCCAGAGGCGGTGGTACGGGCACCAATGGCCAATCGCTGACCCACGGCTTGATCCTCGATGTGTCACGCTACATGAATCGCGTATTGGAAGTGAACCATGAGCAGGGCTGGGTGCGCGTCGAAGCGGGTGTAGTCAAAGATGCGCTAAACGATGCGCTGCGTCCCCACGGTTATTTCTTCAGCCCCGATCTCTCAACCTCAAACCGTGCCACTATCGGCGGCATGATTAATACCGATGCCTCGGGCGCGGGATCCTTAGTTTACGGTAAAACCTCAGATCATGTGCTAGCGCTACGCAGCATATTGATTGATGGCAGTGTGTTCGACACGCGTCCCCTCGATGCGGGTCTGTTATGTAACCCGGATAACGTGAGCGATAATCCACTTGGGCAAAAACTGATTTCTGCGATTGCCGAGGTGTGCCGCGAGAAGCGTGCGCTGATCGAACAACAATTTCCTAAGCTCAATCGTTTCTTAACCGGATATGACTTAAAGAATGTCTGGAACAACGGCTTAACCCAGTTCGACCTCTCACGTATTTTAACTGGCTCTGAAGGCACGCTGGCGGTGATCACCGAAGCGAAACTCAACATTACACCACTGCCGAGTGAGCGAGCGATGGTGAACATTAAGTATGACTCCTTCCAGTCCGCACTGCGGCATGCGCCATCCTTAGTGGCGGCGCGGGCCACTGTGGTTGAAACCGTGGACTCAAAAGTGCTTAACCTTGCCCGTGAGGACATTGTTTGGCATTCGGTTTCAGACCTTATTCAAGAAGTACCGGGCAAAGTGATCGATGGGCTCAATATGGTCGAGTTTGCTGGCGACGCCGTTGAGGTGAGCGAAAAGCTTGCGGCACTCGAAGCCGTGCTGACCGAACAAATCAACCGTGGTGAGTGTGGCGTGGTTGGTTATCAAGTCACTCAAGATAAGGCCAGCATTGAGAAAATCTACGGCATGCGTAAAAAAGCTGTGGGCCTACTCGGTGCTACCAAAGGACGTCGCAAACCCATTGCGTTTGCCGAAGATACGGCAGTGCCGCCCGAAATGCTCGCCGATTATATTATGGAGTTTCGCGCACTACTCGATAGTCACAATTTGCAATACGGCATGTTTGGCCATGTGGATGCGGGCGTATTACACGTTAGGCCTGCGCTGGATATGTGCGATGTCGAAGATGAAAAACTGCTGAGGGTGATTTCCGATCAAGTCGCGGCGCTGACACTCAAATATGGTGGCCTGATGTGGGGCGAGCACGGTAAGGGCGTGCGCGGCGAATATGGTCCTTCGGTGTTTGGTGATGAGCTTTATGGCGTGCTGCAAGATATTAAAGGCCTATTTGACCCTGATAATCGACTCAACCCAGGCAAATTAGTGGCGCCAAAGCAAGCGGGTGGCCTGTGTTTTGATGTGGACAGTACCAAGCGCGGCAAGTTTGACCGGCAAATTCCGGTCGAAGTACGCGATGCCTATCCCGATGTGATGAACTGTAACGGTAATGGCCTGTGCTTTAACTACAGCAGTTTCTCACCTATGTGTCCGTCATTTAAAGTGACGGGGGACAGAGTTCAGTCGCCTAAAGGTCGCGCGGGCTTAATGCGTGAGTGGCTGCGTTTACTCGAATCCGAAGGCGTCGATGTCAATGCGCTGGCCAGAGCTAAACCCTTAGGTATTTTGCAGCGCATGCAAAATACCATCAATGCGAAGCGCGATTACGATTATTCCCACGAAGTGATGGAATCACTGAAGGGATGTTTGGCCTGTAAAGCTTGCTCGAGCCAATGTCCTGTGAAAGTGGATGTGCCTAAATTTAGGGCGCAGTTCTTTAATATTTACTATCAACGTTATCTGCGTCCGGCTAAAGATTATCTGGTGGCGGGCATCGAAGACAGTCTGCCCATTATGGCGGCGGCGCCAAGGCTGACCAATTTCGCCTCGCAAAACCCGCTCAGCCAATGGGTGATCAAAAAGGCCATCGGTTATGTGGATGCGCCAGCGCTGTCGGTGCCGACATTAAAACAACGGCTCGATGGTCATGCGAGCCGTGGTTATGATCTGGCGGCATTGCAGGCCATTCCCGCGGATGAGCGCGCCAAATTTGTGTTAGTGGTGCAAGATCCATTTAACAGTTTCTACGATGCTGGCTTGGTGTATCGCTTTGTCCAACTGATTGAAACGTTAGGATTAAAGCCTGTTCTATTGCCCTTTAAACCCAATGGTAAACCGACCCACATTAAGGGTTTCTTGGATAAATTTGCTAAAACGGCGCAGTCGAGCGCGGATTTCTTAAACCAAGTGCATAAGTTAGGCATGCCTATGGTGGGTATCGATCCCGCCTTAGTGCTCTGTTATCGCGATGAATATAAAGAAATCTTAGGGGCGAATCGCGGCGCGTTTGAGGTGAAACTGGCTAACGAGTGGCTGCTTAGCATTCTGCAGGATATTCCGACTAAGGCCATGCAAGATAAGCAATTTACCTGGTTTAGCCATTGTACTGAGTCTACGGCTAAACCCAATACCGCCAATGAGTGGAGCAAAATCTTCACTCACTTTGGCGCTAAATTAACCGCGGTGAATCTGGGTTGTTGCGGCATGGCGGGTACTTACGGCCATGAGGCTGAGAATCTTGAGCGTTCTAAGACCTTGTTTGATATGTCGTGGAAAGACACTTTAAGCAGGATAGACGCGTCGCAGGTGCTAGTCTCTGGCTACTCTTGTCGCAGCCAAGTGAAACGTTTCGCCGGTTACAAGCCAAAACATCCATTAGAGGCTTTATTGGAGCTCGTTAAGGCTTAACGCAATTTTGTATTAGGGATTGGATAATCCCTACAGCAATGCCACACTAAACCAGTCGTCAGGCTGGTTTTTTTATTGAGGGGACGCTATGGAAAAACACACGGACAATGTTATCGACACGCTACAGGAATTCACCAGCAAGCCAGCGCCGGATGTTGTCACACAGCCAACGGCGCTGTGTAGTGAAGTCGCGTTATTTCGTATCCAACTCTCCAGTGACTGGATATATCAGGACAGCCCATTACCGACCAAGTTTGCCAAGTTATTTGCCAGTATTTTACATGGTATCGATGGCGAACATTTTCTGATCACGCCAGTCGAGAAGGTGCGAGTCGAGGTGGATGATGCGCCACTGTTGATTGTCGATTATGTGAAAGATGAAACAGCATCGGGTTTAACGCTGCGCAGTAGTATTGGCACTGAGCATTATCTGGCGACACTCAATCACTTAAAGCTCACCGACTTTGGGATTTATCTGCCGCTAGAGCGCGGCCTATGGGGAAAATTGAGCCGTGCTTGTTACTATAATTTTGTGAATGAATTCAATTTACCCGACGACGAAGAGGCAGATGCGTAAAGATTTTGATTGCAATTACTTGGGCAAGCTGACTAGTTTATTACGGGTTAAGTGATAGTATTAAAACTGACCTCGGCCAATCCTTCTCGGGTTTGGGTCAGTGTTGTTGGGGCTAAATGGTGTTTTCGGAGGTGCTGTTTGAACCGCTATGAAAGCTTAGGCTATCTTGTTTCCCACTTGAATATTGAGCTGCAAAATGAGCTCGATATACAGCTGAAACGCTATCAGCTCGACATTAAGTTGTGGCCAGTGTTGTTCGCGCTTTGGCAGGAGGAGGGGATCTCTCAGACCGAGCTGTCTAAGCGTTGCGATGTGGCCAACTATACCATGACCCGTTTGCTCGATCAGTTGCAGGTTCAGGGATTGATCACCCGTCACCAAGAGCTCGATAACCGCCGTGCATTCCAGATTTTCCTCACCGATGAGGCTAAAGCGCTGGAGCAGGATTTGATCCGTGAGGCTGAGCGGGTCAATGAAAAATACCTGTCCAATCTCAGCGAAGAGGAGCGCCAGCAGTTTATGCGCTTACTCAATAAGATAAATCGCTTACCTTCACTCACAGAGCTGTAAGCTCTGCCCTTAGACAATGCTGTTTAACCGTCTCCACGCATTCGCTAACGGCGATTAAACTGCTATCACAATGTTTGTTTTCTCAGCGTATTGGTTTGTTACTAATACTCCGGCCTATTACTCATTCTTGTTTTAACCAGCAGTACAAATTGCTACCCGAGTATTGTTGCAAAAATGTTTCACTGGACGCCATCTTGTTGCACTGGAAGCTTGCATTCCAACACAAAAACCATTGCTCAGATTGGTTTGTCGACTGAGCAATTACAAGGTGATTTTTCAGGGAACATGAAATGAAACAACTCTTTAAGCGCAGCCGTATTGCTGCGACCTGTCTTATGGCAATGGGGCTCGCGACCAGTTACGCCACACTGGCGGATGATAGCGCGTTCGTGGATGCACAGTCTGGTGCGGTGCAATTTACCTTAATTACCGGTGAGGTGGTCACAGCAGTCGTGCGTGCTGATGGCTCACTCGGCGGGATCCGTTTGCTCGGTGAACATGGGGCCGAGGTGATCACCAGTATTTTTCAAAATGCGAATGGCCAATATCTTATTACACCCAAAGCCCAACCTCTGGTGACATCCCAAGCCGTCGATTTAGAGCTTTTTAACATCACTAAATTACATGCAGCGGGCTATGACGATGCTTCCACCGATAAGCTGCCCGTGATTATCGAATACCAAGATGGCACGCTGGCGGGCTCTGCGGTACCGAATCCGATTGAAGGGGCGACATTAACCGATGAAATTGAGCTTATCGACAGCGCCGCCTTTGGTGTGAGTAAGTCGAAAGCGGCCAAGGTATGGGAAACTCTCAGCACGGATGCTTCGGTGAAATCTGTATGGTTAGATGCCGTGGTGCATGCCGATAAAGAGGTGCCAAATGGCGTGAATGCCTTGGCAAACTTAACCCCAACCGTGCCGTTAACCGGTACCTATGGCAATTTAGCCAAGCACTTCAATGGTCAAGGTGTCACTGTTGCAGTACTTGATACTGGTTATGATCTTGATCATAACGATTTAGCAGAGCAAGTGCTTGTCAGTAAAGATTTTACCTATTCCAGTAATGGGATAGACGATCTCAATGGCCACGGCACTCATACTGCGGCCACCATTGCAGGCACAGGTGTCGAATCTAATGGTCGCTGGGCGGGCATGGCGCCAGGAGCTAAGTTGCTGGTGGGCAAGGTGCTGACAAATGCGGGCTCCGGCTCTACTAGTGGGATCTTGAGTGGTATGCAGTGGGCCGTGGCTCAAGGCGCCGATGTGGTCAGCATGTCTTTAGGTGGTAGTGGCACTAGCTGTACTGGGCCGCTTGTCGATATGGTCGAAGCCTTGAGTGACAAAGCCTTGTTTGTGGTGTCGGCGGGCAATAGTTTTACCCGCGAGACGGTGGGGATCCCAGGATGTGCCCCGAGTGCGTTAACTGTGGGAGCCGTTGACCGCGATAATCACACTGCATCTTTCTCATCCCGTGGACCCTCTCCTGATGGTCATTCTGCAAAACCCGATATCGCCTCACAAGGTGTGGATGTCGTGTCGGCAGCTTCTGGGGGATTTGGCTCGACGGCCTATCGCGCTCTGTCGGGTACCTCCATGTCGGCGCCCCATGTGTCAGGCGGCGCGGCGATTGTGATGCAAGCCAGACCCGAATTGAGTCCGCGGCAAGTGAAAGAAGTGTTGACCTCTTCGGTATTACCGAACGATTCACACGTGCTTGAGCAGGGAGCTGGGCCTATGGATGTGAATCGCGCAATCGCTCAAAGCATTATCGCGCCGCCCAATATGGAGCTTGGCTCCTTTGCCTATGATCAGGATATTGGCGTTACAGAAAAAACCATTAGTTTGCGCAACTTATCTGACAAGGACATCAATCTTAAGCTGAAAATGAGCTTGATAGGTGAAGATGGTAAAACCCGTATGCCAGCCACACTAGCGGGATTAAGCCTTAACAGTATTACCGTCCCTGCTAAGGGGAGTGCTGAGATCCCTGTGTGGATAGACTCGAGTGTGGCACTGCGTAGTGGCGCCTATGGCACTATCACTGGGCGCATCGAAGGTACAACAACGGGTAAATCCGATGAACGGGTCACTGTACCTGTGTCGTTTTGGATTGAGCCGCCGCAGGTAAACTTGAGCTTAAGTGTGACCGATATGCGTGGTCATCCTGCCACCTCGCCATCAAAAGTGTATTTGATGAATGAGGAAGATGATTGGGGACAAGCCGTAAGCTTAACCAATGGCCAAGCGAGCGTGAAAGTGCCTGAGGGTAACTATTCAATCGTCGCTAATGTTATGACCTATGACAATGATTTTACTTCAAATGGTTTAGTGGAATCGGCGACACAAATGGCGGTGCTTAATCGCAAGTTAAGCCAAGATACCCACCTTGAGTTTGATGCCCGTAATGCTGAAAAACTGCAGTTTAAAGCCAGCAAGCCGTTAGCGACGCAAGGTTTCTCCTTTGGATTTACCTACGCATTGGATGATAACAAGCTCGCAAAATTGGCGGCGATGGACTTTGCACCTGACTATGTGAAGGATATGTACACTTGGTCACAGGGGCACGATGACAGATTCCGCTCCTTCGTGACGACTCGTGCTATTGCCCCCGAAGCTGTGCTGACGATGCAAAATGGGGAAGTGCTGGAGTATAACAAGCAAGGTTTGGCAATGTCCTTCAATGGCCAAGGCCGAGCAGAAGTGGTATTTGTGGGCGATGGCGGTTACAGCACGGATTGGACTCAGTTCGATCTTAAGGGACGCATTGCACTCATAGGCAATCCCTATTATTTGACCTCCACCATGGTGAACAATGCCCTGAAAAATGGCGCGATTGGGGTGATTTTCTATCGTCCTGGTCTTAAGGGGCGTTACAAGGGAACGATTGGTGGCACGCCGCGCATTCCTGCTGTAGGGATCAGTTCAGATCAAGGTGAAGCCCTATTGGCGCAGGTCGAAGCGGGCAACAATCTGGTGAGTTGGTCAGGAATTGCCGCTGAGCGTACACCCTATGCTTATTCCATTAACCATATCACTGACGGGCGTATCGATGGTGGGCAAGTGGTGCTGCAAGAGCACAAGATGCAGAAAATTAGTGCGGCCTATCATTCACAAAATGATGAACGTCCTGTGTTTGTGGATGTGATGGGGATGACCAATAGTACGGGCGAGTTCTATTCCACGGGCAGCACGCAAATGGTGATGACACCGATAATCCGTGATGAATACTACACGGCAACCCGTAAAAATATGTGGACCAACATCGTTATGCCCGGCTCTGCGATGACGGCCGAAGGCGCTTACTTCGATGGTCCACGTATGATGACCGAAGGCACCGTTGAGAGCACCTCTTGGCTTAAAGGACCTAAGGCGGGTAGTTTGCTCACTAATGGTGGTGCGATTGCCTATCGCGACACTAATACTATCGATTTAAGTATTGTGCGATTCGGTGATGCGGCAGGGCATGATGGCAAAGGTGGCTACAATTCACAGTCTCTCTATGGGTTGAAAGTGAATGGTCAGAACACTTATCTCGACAGTGGGCTGCTGACGCTTCCTGACTCGAATGCTCAAGTAGAGCTCGAAATTCGCTCCTACGCCCGAGGTGTCGGTAGCAGCTCGCCGATTAAAGATAACTTAGGCTCTTTCTACCAAGGGATTTATCACTTCAGCACGGATTCGAGTAAGCAAGGTGTTCAGGCGGTATTGGTACCTAAAATTGATATCCCTATCGCGCTTGATAACACTGTGGCTGCGGGTGAAGCGGTTACCGTCAAGCTTGCGGGTGTGATGGATGGCATAGGTCAAGTTGACTTGGCTGATGTCAGCTTAGAGTACGGTTATGGCCAAGAGTGTTCTCTGGCAGCAGTCTCTGTATCGATTTACTGCCCCGTAGCGAGTAAATTTGCTGAAAGTGCATGGAAAACGGCAGAAGTCAAAATGGTCGATGGTCAGTGGGTTGCGACCATTCCTAATGATACTGCCGCGGGTAATTTTGTGCATTTACGTGTACAAATGAATGATGGCAGTAGCACTGCGCAGCAGACTATGATGCGGGTTTATATGCTGAAGTAATACGTCAGAGTAGTTTGGATTACACCGCTATTGTTTAGGCAATAGCGGTTTTTTATTACTGAATTTTTAACATCGGCTTAGAAAGGGAAGAGCACGGCAAGCAGCACTAAACTGGAGCCCAGCAGTAACCCCTGTTGCAGCAGGCGTTGGCCTTGAATAAGGCTGTTTTTACCTTGTTTTAAGCTGGTAATAAGTTGATTGTGTTTATAAATTCGGCAAGTGAGCTCATCGGTTTGAGGATCGATAAACAGCTTGAAACTGCATTGATGGCCATCATTGAGCTGTACTTTATGTACGCTGTTCGGGCCAAAGTTGAATTTGCGTGACACCATCTGCCCATTCACGAACACACGTTCAATTCCAAACCAATCACTGGCCTGTAGCTCAACCGAGTCCTGATTTAACTCGTACTTAAAACTGACCATATGCAATCCCTTTACTGACAGACGAGTGATTAATTCAAGCAGAGGCACATAGGCTTTTCCACTACAGAAAAGTGAATTTTACGTGGCGTTCTGGTATCTGATTGGTATTAAGAGGAATTTATTTTTTAGCTGGATAAGCGAAGCGAGGGAAGAGGTTGAGGCGGACAACAAGTCGTTGTCCGCCGAAAGCAGTGTTAAGCTTTTGCCGCTTGATAAATGGCACGGGCCATTTCGTCTGCAACCGCCGCAGTAGTGCGGTTTTCAGCATCGGCTTTAGTGAAAATCTTCAGCAATGTATTGTAGATTTCTCTGACCTTAGCTTCTGATTTCGCCGCGTCATAGTCTTTTTCAAATGACACGTTGATGATACCGCCAGCGTTAATCACATAGTCTGGTGCATACAGAATGCCCATTTCTTTTAACTGCTCGCCATGGCGAACTTCGGCTAATTGGTTGTTGGCGCAACCGGCAACAATCTTAGCTTTAAGCTGTGGCAAGGTCACATCGTTTAAGGTGGCACCTAATGCACATGGCGCATAGACATCAACGTCTTGGGCATAGATATCCTGTGGGGCAACGACGATGGCGCCAAAGTCGGTAGCCACTTTGTCGAGTGAAGCTTGGTGAATATCGGTGACGATAAGCTCTGCACCTTCTTCATGCAGGTGTTTACACAGGTAGTAACCTACATGGCCCACACCTTGAACGGCAATTTTAAGGCCTTTTAAGCTGTCTAAACCGAGTTTGTGTTTAACGGCTGCTTTGATCCCTAAATAGGTGCCTAATGCAGTAAAGGGTGATGGATCGCCGCTCTTGCCTTCAAGACCCGCCATGTATGGGGTTTCTTGATGGGCGATCATGATATCCGCTGTAGTGGTACCTACGTCTTCTGCTGAATAGTAACGTCCACCCAGGCTATTGATAAAACGGCCAAAAGCACGGAAGAGGGCTTCGCGATCAGGGCGCTTAGGATCGGCAATAATTACTGACTTACCACCACCCATAGTCAAACCTGCGAGGGCGTTTTTGTACGTCATACCGCGGGAGAGGCGTAATACGTCTGTCAGGGCTTCATCGTCGGATTGGTAGTTCCACATCCGACAGCCACCCACAGCAGGACCTAAGTTGGTGTTATGGATGGCAACGATGGCTTTTAAGCCACTCTCTTTATCATGACAGAATACGACCTGTTCATGTTCATCAAAGGATACATGATTAAATACAGCCACGTGAAGTTCTCCGCTATACACAATAAAACGTCGATGGAATCACTTCCCATCGACAGCTCGTTATATTTATTGCAGAACCATAGCATTTAGCGATACTCTCAACCATGCATAATGACCGAATAAATAGATTATTTGTGGCAATCTAGCTTTCCACTTTACGTAAACGTAAGGTTTTTAGTGTGAAACCAGTTTTTACTGGGATAATCTCAGACATTAGAACGATTCGCGTGCTGTCCCAAGAATGAGAGCCGCGTAATAACAATAAGATAGGACGGAAGTATGACTGAACAAGCTGTCGACCAGGCTCAACCAACAATCTCTCCAGAAGAAATGGAGAAACTGCGCCAAGAGTGGGTCAGAACTCAATTCCAAAAAGCGAACCGTTTTTTAGCGGAAAAAGGGGTGATCCCAAGCAAAGTGTTAGCCGACGAAAGCCGTTATCTGGCGCCTTATTTAGCGATTTGGAAAATGGAATCTAAGCGTCCTTCGGCCAAAACCTATTGGGTGATGTCTGGCGATTTACCGTCGGATTTTGTCGACGTCAAAGTCGCGAAAACGGCGCGCGATGCGATTCGTCACTTCTCTATGATGTGGCAGATGCAGGCCGAAAACCTGATCCGCTCAGGCGCGGTTCAACGTGATGCGACGCAGGCAAAATTTGCGCAGTTATTAGTATCACGTGCTGAGAGCTTGTATCGTATGCACAATGACGAAAAGCTTTGGAATACCAATGCTTAATTTAGTGTTAGCGTAAAACTAAAGGCACTCAGTTGAGTGCCTTTATTGTTTTGGGTGACGCTAATCTGTCGACCTAACGCAATAGTGAGCTAAGGCTTAAGCTTCATCGTCACTTAAATAATATAAGCCTTGATTGATAAGCTTAAGCAGTAGTTCTTGCACTTCAGCATGCTCACACAGTGCCATGGCGCTGTCGCTATCAAAGCTGACATGATCGCTTAACTGGATTAACACGGCTTCTGGCGTATTGGGCAGCTCATAAATTTCGCCATTGATGAATAAGCGTGATTGAGTGTCGTTTTCTAAGCGCAGCACTTTTAAGCCACCGATACGATTAACGCCGGCACCTTGCTCGAAGGCATCCTGCAGATCGTCGGCGTTATAGGCTTCTTCACCCTCGCAAATATCCAGTTCAAAACGGTTTTGACTCAACAGTTTACCTAGCACCACTTGGTAGCTTGTTGGATCTTGGGCGAGCTGACTTAAGAGCGACATGATCCCGAGCTGATGATCTTGACTGATCACGCCAGGATTTGCAGGCTCAGTCGCCGAGGTAAAACGCTGCTGACCTAAGTTATTGTCGAGCAAGTAATCGGCAACTTCACTGGCGAGCTCCTGTTGGCTCGGCGCACGGTAACCAATTGAATAGCTTAAGGCTAAGGTTAAGGTTTCACCGCAGTGTGGGTAGCCAGGCGGAATATATAGCACGTCGCCTTTTTCTAATACCACGTCGATGATTGGCTCGAAGTCTTCCACCAGTGGCGAGTTCGGGTTGCCGCCACGGCGTTGTTGCGGCGTATTAGCTCCCACAGTCCAGCGACGCTCGCCTTCACCTTGGATGATAAACACATCGTAGTTATCAACGTGTGGACCGACACCGCCACTCGGGGTCGCGAAGGACACCATCAAATCATCGAATCGCCAGTCGGGCAGAAAACGAAACGCTTCCACTAACGGCTGAGAGTCCGGATACCAGTGGTTTACGGCTTGCACCAGTAATTGCCAGTGGGTTTCACCGTAATTGTCGTAATCCTCGAACGGACCTTGGATCACTTCCCAGTTGTCTTTTTGAGTGACCACAATGCGCGAGGTGATTTCTTCTTCACAGGCAAGGCCTGCAAGCTCATCGGCGCTGATCGGATCTTCAAAGTCAGGGAAAGCCCCCTTGATGACTACAGGTTTTTGTTGCCAGTGTTCCTTGAGGAATTGGGCGATATCGAGATTGAGTGTATACATAGTGTCAAAAAAGGCGACTACAACGAATGTAACCGCCTTAATCCTTATTTGTGGCTGATAAACAATATCAGCTCGCGAATGTTTGCTCTTGCTACTTTGTGAGCAAACCCCGCAGAGCTAAAAATATTAGTTAAGCTCGTCGACGAAGGCTTCAGCACGGCCAATGTAGTTGGCTGGCGTCATCTTCTTCAGCTCTGCTTTCACTTCTTCAGGCAGGGCTAAACCGTCGATGAATACCGCTAATTGCTGGGCATCAATACGCTTACCGCGAGTCAGTTCTTTTAACTTCTCGTATGGCTTTTCAATACCATAGCGACGCATAACGGTTTGTACTGGCTCGGCTAAGACTTCCCAGTTTTGGTCGAGTTCGGCACGTAAATGATCTTCGTTCACTTGTAACTTGCTGATGCCTTTTAAGGTGGCTTGGTAGGCGATCAGCGAGTGGGCAATACCTACACCTAAGTTACGCAGTACGGTTGAGTCAGTTAAGTCACGTTGCCATCTTGAAACCGGCAGCTTAGACGCTAAGTGTTGCATCAGTGCGTTAGCAATCCCGAGGTTACCCTCTGAGTTTTCAAAGTCGATTGGGTTGACTTTGTGTGGCATGGTTGATGAACCAATTTCACCGGCAACGGTACGTTGCTTGAAGTGACCAAGGGCAATATAACCCCAAACGTCACGGTCGAAGTCAATCAGGATAGTGTTGAAACGTGCGATGGCATCAAACAGTTCGGCGATGTAATCGTGTGGCTCGATTTGCGTGGTGTAAGCGTTCCAGTGCAGGCCTAAGCTGGTGACAAAACGCTCAGACAGTGCATGCCAGTTCACTTCTGGGTAAGCAGATAAGTGGGCGTTGTAGTTACCCACGGCGCCGTTAATTTTACCCATGACTTCAACAGCTGCGATCTGCTTGATTTGACGCTCTAAACGCACCGCAACGTTCGCCATTTCTTTACCTAAAGTCGAAGGTGAAGCGGGTTGACCGTGAGTGCGTGACATCAATGGCACTGAGCGGTATTCAACGGCCAGTTTTTTGATGGCGCTGAGCAGTTCATTGCAGTATGGCAGAACCACTTGCTCACGGGCTTCGGTCAACATTAAGCCGTGGCTCAGGTTGTTGATGTCTTCAGAGGTACAGGCGAAGTGAACAAATTCACCCACAGCGGCGAGTTCAGCGTTGTCTGCGATTTTTTCTTTGATGAAGTATTCAACCGCTTTTACGTCGTGGTTGGTGGTGCTTTCAATGGCTTTCACGCGTAGCGCATCTTGCTCGCTGAAATTGTCTTTAATTGCATCTAATACTGCGATAGCAGATTCGCTCAGTGGCGGCACTTCGGTGATTTCTGGGCAATCGGCGAGTAATTTTAACCAGTTGATTTCAACTTGAACACGGTACTTAGTAAGACCGAACTCGCTGAAAATCCCTCGCAATGACGCTGTTTTACTACCGTAACGGCCGTCTACCGGAGAGATAGCAGTTAGTGCGGAAAGATCCATGTGAAGCTCCTTGATGAAAACTTATTTTATTATAGGGTAAGACTTTTCTTGGCTGTGTCTATGATGGCTTTACGGGCGAAGACTAAGTGTCGACGTTTACCGCCCAGTTGTCGCCATAACACGGCGCTGCGCATGGCTGCGAGCAGCAGGGCGCGAATTTTGTGTTGTACCAGTGGACGTTGCAGACACAGCGGATTGCCTGAGATCTGAATCTTAGGTCCAAGATTACTGATAATGTCGCTATAAATACTGGCTAGATTAGCAATGACTTGCTCGTCGGTGATCGCAAAATGATGTAGCTGACGATTCACTTGATTGATGCGTTCGGCAAGCATGGCTAACCCGCTGTTCGAGCGAGTTAATTTACGTTCAAGTGCCAAAATGCCGACCAGATAGCGGGTGATTTCCACATCCTTTTGACTGCTGTCGCCCAGTTGGTTTAACACCAACTGATAACCTTTGTGCAGGGCAGCCTTGTCTTGATAGACATCGGCGGCGCTTTCAGGATCTGTCACTAAAATAGTGTTTAAGCTGGCCGCCAGCTCATCCGTGTCACTCTCACCATGACGGGCTAAATGCTGAACTTGCGCAATGGCCTGCAGTATTCCTGCAAAGGCCATAGTGCGATTATGGAGCTGCTCGTTCACGGCTTATCCTCGGATCAGTTGATCGATTATCCCGCCACCTAGGCACACTTCGCCATCGTAGAATACCGCTGATTGGCCAGGCGTCACGGCGGCAACAGGCTCGTCAAACACCACCTTGAGGGTATTGTCATCAAGATAGGTGAGGGTGCAGGGGATATCCTGTTGGCGGTAACGGGTTTTCACCACAATCTGGCTGCCTTCGGCGGGACCTTTGCGGTCGACCCAATGCAATTGATTGACGAGCATGCCGTTGGACATCAAACGCGGGTGATGCCCACCTTGGCCAACCACCAAGACATTACGTTTGAGATCTTTATCGACCACGTACCAAGGATCGTCGTTGCTGTTTTTCATGCCGCCAATGCCCAGACCTTTACGTTGACCTAAGGTCTGGTACATCAAGCCTTGGTGCTTGCCAATGATTTCGCCTTCGGCGGTTTCGATATTGCCAGGTTGCGCCGGTAAGTAATTACCTAAGAACTCAGTGAATTTACGTTCACCGATAAAGCAAATGCCGGTGCTGTCCTTCTTATCATGGGTAATTAAGCCCATTTTCTTAGCGATTTCACGCACTTCGTGCTTTTCGAGTTCACCGACGGGGAACAGGCTCCGCGCCACTTGTTCATGGCTTAAGGTATACAGGAAGTAGCTCTGATCCTTGTTGTTATCGACACCGCGTAGCATTTGCGTGGTGCCATCGGCATTATCGCGGCGGCGCACATAGTGACCCATGGCGATGTAGTCGGCATCGAGGATATCGTCGGCAAAGTCTAAAAAGGCTTTAAATTTGATTTCTTTGTTGCACATGATGTCGGGGTTAGGGGTACGACCCGCCTTGTATTCGGCGAGGAAATACTCGAACACATTGTCCCAATATTCGGCGGCAAAGTTGACCGTGTGCAGTTTGATCCCAAGCTTGTCGCAAACGGCTTGAGCATCCTTTAAATCTTCGGCGGCCGCGCAATACTCGTCGTTGTCATCTTCTTCCCAGTTCTTCATGAAAAGGCCTTCAACCTGATAGCCTTGCTGCATAAGCAAATAGGCTGAAACAGATGAATCAACACCGCCGGACATGCCGACAATGACTTTTTTTCCTGTATGAGTGGGTTCGATTGATGTCATAGATCCTAAAAACCATTGAGTATATGTATTGGTTAGCCGTGAGAATGACTCACCTTGGTTGGCCACTCTCACGTTAAAATCTGCGTTTTCGCTTTGACTGTGTTTGATGGCAGGCAAGCGGGCGATTCATCGAGCGAGTGTTTGCTAAAACAGCGCTTAAATGCCGTGTTGAATCGCTAATTTACGCGGGGGCATATTCTATCACGCCTTGTCGCTTGGGGCTATCTTTGACATCCCGTCAGACGCTGACTATTGAGTAATTCGAGGGAATAGGTTTGCCCCTGTTGCTGCTGATGGCGGTAATCCTTAAGGCAATCGAGCACTAATGGGCTACGAAGTTGTTGCGTTTTGGCCTCGATTTGCTCAAAGCTCAGCCAATGGGCGGCATCAATATCCCCATCCTGTGGCTGAGGTGGGAGCAGCGCATCGACTTGTACAAAAAAGGTAAAGCGCACAAAAGCGAGGGCTTCACTGGCACTAAACTGATAAATCCCCACTAAACCCTGCGGCTCAAGAGTAAGCCCAGTTTCTTCGAACACTTCACGTTTACAGGCCTGGATCAGACTCTCATTCGCTTCTAAATGTCCGGCGGGCTGGTTAAAGCGCTGCTCGCCATCAATCCACTCTTCTACCAACAGATACTTATCTTCGGTAGGAGCGTGGATAATACAGGCCACAGTCACATTGGGTTTGTATCTGAGTTTTTCTGCCACGCTAATCACCTTTTTATCTGTTGGCTGGGCACAATGACATCCTGTTTATTGCATTCGCAGTGTTGTTAAATCATTAAGCCTTTTGAGTCACTTGGATGCATTTATGCTCACCCGTGGCTAAATCATCTAGACTCCATTGGCCTATTTTATAACGAATGAGTCTTAAGGTTGGAAAACCAATATGGGCCGTCATCCGCCGAACTTGGCGATTGCGTCCTTCATGGATTTGAATCTCCAGCCAAGTGGTAGGGATGTTTTTTCGCTCACGAATCGGCGGATTACGCGGCCAAACATTCGGCGTCGCCATGATGCTGACCTTAGCGGGGAGTGTTATACCATCTTTTAATTCAACCCCTTGGCGCAATTTTGCTAAATCCGCATCCGTGGGTTCTCCCTCGACTTGCACCCAATAGGTTTTAAAGGTTTTCTTTTTCGGCTCAGTGAGTTTGGCCTGAAGTTGACCATCGTTGGTGAGGAGTAACAAGCCTTCACTGTCGCGATCCAATCGTCCTGCAGCGTACACTCCCGGAATCGGGATGTAATCCTTTAAGGTTTTACGGCCTTGCTCATCGGTAAATTGGCATAGGACATCGAACGGCTTATTAAATAAGACGATCATCGGCTCGCCTTGGGGTTTTGTGCGTGCAGCCGTTGAGCGCTGTTGCGGGCGAGACTTGGCGCCGCTGCGCTCAGCACTGTTTCGCTTGGCACTGTGTCTCTCAGAATTAGCCCCTTGCTGTAAACTTGGCTTGGCATTCTTGGCGAAGGTATGGGGTTTCTTGGCGCTATTGCGGTTATCCGCCGGATTGGCGCGCCCTGTTGCGGGGCGTTTGCCGCTGGCGCGTGGGCTGGATGCGGTTGCTGGCGTGCTGTTTTTGTTCATGCTGTGGCTAATAGTCGCTGTAAGCTGACGACCGAACTTAAAAGTTTGAGGACGTGTATCAATAATCTGTACACAGTGTACTTGGCATTCGCCGTTAGTGGAATTTGAATATTACTGCGAATGCTCTATGATGTCGGCCTGAAAATGTGATCTACGCCTAAATGTTTGTTAGGTATTAATGAGTCGATTTACCCACGTTGGCGAACGCAAAGAGGATGTTGCCGCGGGTTTTGAGGTTGCAGAGGCGTTCACGATTGCCTCGATAGAGAATTCCGCCGTGCCAATGTTTGTTCGTCATGATATAAAATTATTATAAAAATATTATAATTTTACAATAATGTAGGATGTAACATGAAAGATAACTCACCAACAATTATTTATACCGAAACCGATGAAGCACCAGCGCTAGCAACGCTTTCTCTGTTACCTATCATCAAAACCTTTACCGATGCGGCGGGTGTTGCGGTTGAAACCCGTGATATTTCTTTATCGGGCCGTGTGATTGCTAATTTCCCTGAAAAACTGACTGACGCGCAAAAGATTGGCGATCACTTAGCTGAGCTGGGTGAATTAGCGAACCAACCTGAAGCTAACATCATCAAACTGCCAAACATCAGTGCGTCAATCCCGCAGTTAAAAGCTTGTATTTTAGAGCTTCAACAGAAAGGTTACGACATTCCAAATTATCCTGACGAGCCAAAGACTGACGAAGAAAAGTCTATCAAAGCGCGTTACGACAAGATCAAAGGCAGTGCGGTAAACCCTGTACTGCGTGAAGGTAACTCTGATCGCCGCGCGCCGCTGTCAGTGAAAAACTTCGCTAAGAAAAACCCACACTCAATGGGTAAGTGGACCAAAGAGTCTCAATCACACGTTGCTCACATGAGCGAAGGTGACTTCTACGGTAGCGAGCAGTCTGTGACGCTGGCTAACGCTGACACAGTTAACATCGTACTGTCGCAAAAAGACGGTCAAGAAGTGGTATTGAAATCTGGCCTGAAACTGCTGGCTGGTGAGATCATCGACGCGTCAGTGATGAGCAAAAAAGCCCTAGTTAGCTTCTTTGAGCGTGAGATCGCCAATGCCAAGGCCGAAAACGTGTTGTTATCACTGCACCTTAAAGCCACCATGATGAAAGTGTCCGATCCGATTATGTTCGGTCACGCAGTCAAAGTATTCTTCAAACCTGTGTTTGATAAACATGCGTCATTATTTGCTGAGCTAGGCGTTGATGTGAACAACGGCTTTGGCGATGTATATGCCAAAATCGCTAGTTTACCTGCCGATGTTCGTGCACAAATTGAAGCCGATATCGCCGCCGTTTATGCTGAGCGCCCAGCGCTGGCGATGGTAGATTCTGACAAAGGCATCACCAACTTACACGTACCAAGCGACATCATTATCGATGCTTCTATGCCAGCGGCCATTCGTTCATCAGGCCAAATGTGGGGTCCTGATGGCAAATTGCACGATACTAAAGCGCTGATCCCAGACCGTTGCTACGCGGGTGTGTATCAAGAAACCATCGCTTTCTGTAAAGAGCATGGTGCCTTCGATCCAAGCACTATGGGTAGCGTGCCAAACGTGGGTCTGATGGCGCAAAAAGCCGAAGAATATGGTAGCCACGATAAAACCTTCGAAATCCCAGCGGATGGCGTGGTTAACGTGATTGATGCCAGTGGCAAAGTGTTAATGAGCCACAACGTCGAAGCGGGCGATATTTGGAGAATGTGCCAAGTTAAAGACGCTCCAATTCGCGACTGGGTGAAATTAGCTGTACGCCGTGCACGTTTAAGCAATACTCCTGCGGTATTCTGGTTAGATGCGAATCGCGCCCACGATGCGCAGCTGATCGCTAAAGTGAAGCAATATCTACCTGAGCATGATACTGACGGTTTAGACATCAGCATCATGTCACCAGAAGAAGCGACTCGTTTCTCATTAGTGCGCATTAAAGAAGGTAAAGATACTATTTCTGTTACCGGTAACGTACTGCGTGACTACCTGACTGACTTGTTCCCAATCCTCGAACTGGGTACCAGTGCTAAGATGCTGTCTATCGTACCATTAATGAATGGTGGCGGCCTGTTCGAAACGGGTGCGGGCGGTAGTGCGCCTAAACACGTACAACAGGTTGAAAAAGAAGGTCACTTACGTTGGGACTCATTAGGTGAGTTCCTGGCTTTAGCGGCTTCTTTAGAGCATTTAAGCCAAACTGTGGGTAATCCTAAGGCACAAGTACTGGCAGATACCTTAGATCAAGCCATCGGTCAGTTCTTAGATAGCAACAAGTCGCCATCAAGACGCGTTGGTGAGCTGGATAACCGTGGTAGTCATTTCTATCTGGCGATGTACTGGGCACAAGCGTTAGCCGCTCAAACCAAAGACGAGCAGTTACAAGCTCACTTTATTCCATTAGCGCACGCGTTAAGCGCAAATGAGCAAGTGATTGTTGCTGAGCTAAACAATGCGCAAGGTGCGCCAGTGGATTTAGGCGGTTACTATCGTTTAGACGCCGCAAAAGCTGAAAAAGCCATGCGCCCAAGCGAGACACTGAACAAGCTATTAATTGCTTAACGATTTATCGTTAACTTAGCATTAATACTGAAAAGGCCTGCATTGCAGGCCTTTTTTATCAGACTCAATCTTTGAGAAAAGTTGTCAATCGCCCAATAAAAAGGCAGGGATATAATCCCTGCCTTTTAGATCATTGGCCTCACCAAACGTTATTTTGTTGGTGAAATGGCTGAAGCGTGCATTCCTTTTGGACCCTGTTCTACTTCGAATTGAACTGGTTGGCCTGCTTTTAGAGTTCTATAGCCTTCCATTTCAATGGTAGAATAGTGTGCAAAAACGTCCTCGCCACCTTGATCAGGGCAAATAAACCCGAATCCTTTGGCGTTGTTGAACCATTTAACAGTTCCGCTTGCCATACTTCCACTTCCTTCTGTTGTCTACTTACCAGTAAGATAGTAAAACCTGTATAGACGGGATTGTTTCACCGTCTGAGCTACAGAATGTAAGGAGTAAAAGCGGAAGTCAAGCTAAAATTAACAAAGAGGTAACAACTAATTAATTTGAAGATAGCAATTGGAAGAGGCCAACACGAGAGGCTAGTATTAAAAAATGGGTAAGACAGGAAACATAGAACACGTTGAAGAGCGTGTGGAATCTGAGTTAATGCCACCTTCGATGTATAAGGTGATCCTCAATAATGACGATTACACTCCAATGGATTTTGTGATCGAAGTGCTGCAAATCTTCTTTCGCAAGAATGAGCAGGAAGCCACAGATATCATGTTGACTATTCATCACCAGGGAAAGGGTATCTGCGGGATTTTCCCCTACGGCATTGCAGAAACTAAGGTGATACAAGTAAATCAATTTGCAAGACAAAACCAACATCCGTTACTGTGTTCGTTAGAGAAGGCTTAACCGCGCTTACTCTGTTGTCAGTTGTTAATTTTGGGGGTGCTTATGCTGAACAAAGATCTGGAAGTCACCTTAAATCTGGCGTTTCAGCAAGCCAGAGAGGCACGTCACGAGTATATGACAGTTGAACATCTGTTATTGGCTCTGATCGACAACCCTGCGGCTCAAGAAGCGCTAATCGCCTGTGGAGCGAATTTAGATAAACTCAGAGATGAAGTAGCAAGCTTTATCCAACAAACCACCCCAATCATTGCAGATATGGATGATGATAAAGAGACCCAGCCAACGCTTGGGTTTCAGCGGGTGCTGCAACGCGCCGTTTTCCATGTGCAGTCTTCGGGCCGCAATGAAGTCACTGGTGCCAATGTGCTGGTGGCCATTTTTAGTGAGCAAGAATCCCAAGCCGTGTATCTGCTGCGTCGCAGCGACATCAGCCGTTTAGATGTGGTGAACTATATTTCCCATGGTTTTTCAAAAAATGAGGACAGCGACGCCCATCAAGATCACGAACGCATCGAAGATCAAGCCGAAGCGGGTGAAGAGCGCAGCATGTTGTCGCAGTTTGCGAGCAATTTAAACCAGCTTGCAAAACAAGGGATTATCGACCCACTCATCGGCCGCGATCAAGAAATTGAACGGGCAATTCAGACCCTATGCCGTCGCCGTAAAAATAATCCGCTATTGGTGGGTGAGGCCGGTGTGGGTAAAACTGCGATTGCTGAAGGCTTAGCCTATCGAATCGTTAATAATCAAGTGCCAGAGGTGATGTCGCAGGCGACGGTTTATTCCCTCGACTTAGGCTCCTTGCTTGCTGGCACTAAATACCGTGGCGATTTCGAAAAACGTTTCAAGAGTCTGCTTAAGGAGCTTAGCGCCGATAAGCACGCTATTTTATTTATCGATGAAATTCACACCATCATTGGTGCGGGCGCCGCATCGGGTGGGGTGATGGATGCGTCGAACCTGCTTAAGCCGTTATTATCGAGCGGTAACTTGCGCTGCATGGGCTCGACCACCTTCCAAGAATATCAAAGTATTTTTGAGAAGGACCGGGCATTGGCGCGTCGTTTCCAAAAGGTTGATATCAATGAGCCTTCAGTGGCCGAAACCACGAAAATTCTGATGGGGCTCAAGGCCAAGTACGAAGAGTACCACGGGGTGCGTTATACCCAAGCGGCGATTAACAGCGCGGCTGAGCTGTCGGCAAAACACATCAATGACCGGCATTTACCCGATAAAGCCATCGATGTGATCGATGAGGCGGGTGCGCGCATGGCCATGTTGCCACAGAGCAAACGTAAGAAAACCATAGGTCAGGCCGAGATTGAAACCATAGTGGCTAAGATTGCTCGGATCCCAGAAAAGTCTGTGTCTGCTACGGACAAAGACTTACTGCGTAATCTTGAGCGCAATCTCAAGATGGTAGTCTTTGGTCAAGATAAGGCGATTGAGTCATTAAGTTCGGCGATTCGCTTATCTCGCAGTGGATTAGGTACCGATAAAAAGCCTGTGGGCAGCTTCTTATTTGCAGGCCCAACAGGGGTTGGTAAGACAGAAGTCACCAATCAGTTAGCCAGTTGCCTTGGCATGAAACTGGTTCGCTTCGATATGTCTGAGTACATGGAAAGCCATACGGTTTCTCGCTTAATTGGTGCGCCTCCAGGTTATGTGGGCTACGACCAAGGTGGCTTACTTACAGATGCTGTGATTAAGAATCCCCATTGCGTGGTGCTGCTCGATGAAATTGAGAAGGCTCACCCCGATGTCTATAACCTGTTGCTGCAAGTCATGGATCACGGCACCTTGACCGATAACAACGGTCGCAAGGCGGATTTTAGGCATGTCACCTTAGTGATGACGACAAACGCAGGGGTTCAGGAAACGATCCGTAAGTCCATTGGCTTTACTCAGCAGGATCATACCCAAGATGCCCTGTCGGAAATCAATCGGGTCTTTTCGCCTGAGTTCCGCAACCGCTTAGATTCCATCATTTGGTTCAACCATCTAGACATGACCATCATTGCCAAAGTGGTGGATAAATTCTTGGTGGAATTGCAGGCGCAACTGGATGCAAAGCATGTGGTGCTTGAAGTCAGCGATGAAGCCAGAACCTTACTCGCCGAGAAAGGCTATGATAAGAGCATGGGCGCGCGGCCAATGGCCCGTGTGGTGACTGAGCTTATCAAACGTCCGTTAGCGGATGAAATCCTCTTCGGTGAGCTTGAGCATGGCGGTATTGCCCATGTTGATGCGAAGGAAGGGGAAATCGTTATCCACACCGAACGGCATGAGAAGAGTACCAGCAAAGCGTAAATGCTTTGAAAACCAATAAAATGGCTGCAATTGCAGCCATTTTTCTGATCTTTCGCCAACAAAAAAACCCGGCCTCGCCGGGTTTTTCAACTAAGGGGTACTATTAGCGTGCGCGGAAGACAATACGACCTTTGGTCAGATCATAAGGAGTCAACTGAACGGTAACTTTGTCACCAGTCAGGATGCGGATGTAGTTTTTGCGCATTTTGCCAGAAATGTGGGCTATCACCACATGACCATTTTCAAGCTCTACGCGGAACATTGTGTTTGGCAAGGTTTCAAGGATAGTGCCTTGCATTTCAATGTTGTCTTCTTTCGCCATTAATTAGTTATCCCATTAGCCTTCGAATATAAAAAACGGGCGTATCATGCCGCAAATTCACCTTGCTGTAAAGGGGAAGTGCCTAGCAAACTTGGGAATACTCCCAGCCTTGGGGGGTTAAAATCTGATAAGGGCGGTATAAGCGCTTGTAGGACATTTTTCGATTGGCATCAATTTGATATCCGAGATACAGAAATTCTTTGTCTTGTAATTTTGCTAAGCGGCACTGGAGTAAAATCAGCAGTGAGCCAAGGGAGCGACGTTCTTCGTCGGGGTCAAAATAACTGTAAATGGCCGACAAACTATTGGGGAGTGTATCTGTCACGGCCACCGCTAAAAGTCGATTACCATCATAGACTTCGATAAAGGTTGGCGGTAGCCAATGGCAAAATAAGAATTGCTCATACTGCGACTTACTCGGGGGGAACATGGGGCCATCGAAGTGGCGCTCACGGATGTATTTTTCATACAGGGCATATTGGGCCTCGGTATGTTCAGAGGTCATACGCCAAGTTAAATCGCGGTTATGTGCTAAGGTGCGTTTTTGCCGTTTAGAAGGCATAAACTCATTAATCGGTAACCGAATCGGCTGACAGGCACTGCAACGAGGGCAGCGCGGTTTATAGATGGCGCTGCCACTGCGGCGAAAACCGATGGCTAATAGGCGATCAAATAAAATCGGGTCGAGTGTTTCCTCTTGGATCACCAACAGTTGTTCTTGCTGTCCATCCAGATAACTGCAGGGAAAGATTTGGCTGATCCCAATAGCGATGGGCGTGTTACTTGCGTTAGAGTTCAAGTGTGACCTCACTTGGTATCCAAGCCGCAGGGTTGACTGGCTTATCCCTAAACTGAGTTAAGAGTTGAATAAAATCAGCGCGCTTCACCGGTTTGGCCCCTAAGCTCTCAAGGTGGGGATTCATCACTTGTGCGTCAATCAGTTTAAAATTCATTTTGATAAGATGCTGTTGCAACACCGCCATGGCCGCCTTGGATGCGTTAGTTTCGCGGTGGAACATGGATTCCCCACAAAAGACTTGGCCGATGGCAATGCCATAAAGTCCGCCAATTAAACGCTCGCCGTGCCAGACTTCGACGGAATGGGCATGGCCATTATGGTGCAACTCGCGATAAGCCATTTGAATTTCATGGGTTATCCAAGTGCCGGCTTGCTTACGCCGAGGTTGAGCGCAGCCCGCCATGACATCGGTAAAGGCATGGTTGATGGTGAAACGCCAGGGCTGTTTTTTTAAATATTTACGCAAACTGGTGCTGATATTCACTTGGCCAGGAATAAAAATGGCGCGTGGATCCGGTGACCACCACAAAATGGGATCGTCGGCGTTAAACCAAGGGAAAATGCCATGATAATATGCGGTCAATAAACGTTCAGGGCGAAGATCGCCGCCTATCGCCAATAAACCGTTTGGATCAGTTAGAGCGAGTTCGGGCGAAGGAAAAGCTTCAAATTCGTGATTCAGAAAAGACAGTGAGTTCACAATTGCGTATGATTCAGTAATAGACCCTTATATTAAGTTAGCGGAAATTCGGATATGTGGAAACCTACACTAGTGAGCTTTATGTTTATTTGTGCTTTAGTGATTTCTCCCGTGCAAGCAGGCTACGATCGTAATCAGGCTGTGCCGGTCGAAAAAGTCCTCTATGGCGATATTAACTCGGTACGCAATATCACCGAAACCCAATTGATTGAAGACAGAAACCAAGGTTGGAAAACCTTTGGTGGCGCCTTAGCGGGTGGGGTGATTGGGCATCAATTTGGTGGCGGCTCAGGCCAAGATATCGCGACAGTGTTGGGGGCGTTGATTGGCGCTGGTGTTGGCAATCGTTATGGCAGTGGCACTACGGTGCAATCACTTAAGCTAGTGGAGCTGATGATCACTCAGGAAGATGGCACGCAAGTCATGGTGATCCAAGATTATGATCCCGGCATGGTGTTCAATGCGGGGGATAGGGTACGAGTGGTGTACCTGCAAGGTGGGGTTCGCGTTGATTTAGCCATGTGATAAAGTGCGAACTTAAGCGTAACTGCCTATAATCAATGAAAAAATGTAAACGGTGATAGAATGACACGGACAGAACTAACCCAATATTTAGCCGATTTCTTACGCGTATCGGCTTTTAAAGATTACGCCCCGAATGGGTTACAGGTTGAAGGGAAAGCAGAGATCCGCACCATAGTGACAGGTGTGACGGCATGCCAAGCGTTAATCGATGAAGCGATTCGCCTAAAAGCCGATGCGATTTTGGTTCACCATGGCTTTTTCTGGAAGAGTGAACCTGAGGTCATCACCGGCATGAAGCAGCGCCGGATCAAAGCCTTACTCGCCCATGATATCAACTTATTCGGCTATCACTTGCCCTTAGATGCTCATCCTATGTTGGGTAACAATGCCACACTTGGCCGCAAACTTGGGATCCTCGATGCCGAAGCGGTTGAAGATGTGGCGCAGGGGTTCGTGTGGCGTGGCAAACTGGATTTACCCGTCAGTGCCAGTGAATTTGCCGCGACCTTAGGTGAGGTGCTCGGCAGAACGCCACTGCATATTGGAGAAAGTTCGGATGAAATCCAGCACTTAGCTTGGTGTACCGGCGGCGCTCAGGATTATATCGATATTGCCGCAAGCCTTGGGGTCGATGCGTTTATCAGTGGCGAAGTGTCCGAGCGGACGTTCCACAGCGCGGTGGAGCAGGGTATCCACTATTATGCTGCGGGTCACCATGCGACCGAGCGTTTTGGCATTGAGTCGCTTGGGCGTCATCTCGCCCGCGAATTTAATTTAGTACACCATTTTGTGGATATCGCTAACCCTGTCTAATGGCGTTGCCTTATCGACATAGAGTAAATGAAAGGCGAGCCATGCTCGCCTTTGTTTTATGTAAATTACCCCTAATTTTAAATCAGCCTAAGTTTGAATAAGCCTCAGTTTAAATCAGCCCTAGGGTCGATAGAATAAAAATGCCTAAGGTGCAGGTGAGCAGTGAGCAAACTGTGGTGAGGGCGATAATATTGGCGGCTAGGGTGGCATTTCCCCCCATGGCCCGCGCCATCACATAACTTGCGGCCGCCGTGGGCGCGGCGCTCATCAAAAACACTAAGGCTAGTTCCACACCGCGATAGCCAAGTATCAAGGCTCCAAGGGTGATAAATAGTGGAGCAAACACCAGTTTTAAGGCGGTCGAGAACCAAGTGGAATACTTTTCATGCCTGAGCGAGCCAATATCCAGTGAGCCGCCGGTGCACAGCAGTGCTAAGGGCAGCGTCATATTGGCAAAGTATTGTCCGGCATCGAGGACCATTTTCGGTACAGGGATCGCCAGCAGATAAAACAGCATGCCGAGCATAATGGCAATGATCAGCGGGTTTTTAGTGATGGTTTTAATGATCACCGCAAAGGCGCGGCGGCTCGACTCCTCTCCCCGTGGGCTTAAACAAATTACGGCTTGAATATTGTAGAGCAGCGTCATGGACGCCACATAAACGGCCGCTAAGGCAACGCCCGATTCGCCGTAGGCATTCGAGACATAGGCTAAGCCGATAATGGCGGTATTGGCTCTAAATCCCCCTTGAATGATGACGCCTTGATCCTTCGGCTCGGGGAAAAATCGTTTCGTCGCGTAGGTCGAGAGGATAAAAAACAGTAAGTTGGCTAATAAGCCATAACCGATTAATGGCGCACTGGCGGCAAGATCGTGATGCGAGCTGATGATGCTGAGGAACAACAGCGCGGGCAGGGTGACATTAAAAACCAGCTTAGAGGCGACATCAATAAAGTGCTCATCAATCACTTGGGTGCGTTTAAGCATCACGCCTAAGGCTAACATTAAACAGATGGGACCGGTTATTGAAGCAGAAAACAACAGCTGCTCAATGATATTGCCCATAACTTCTCCTCGAAAATTCCATAGTGCGTTGCCGCTGAAACCGTGCGGCTTAACGATTACAAAAGTGATTACAACCGCGATTACAACTCAGCCATGACTACTTAGTGTTAGCGGTCGATTCACGCTTAGCTATTAACCGTTAACTTATCGCTGGCTAGATAGAGTGGCTTTTGACACAGTCATTTAGATAAATTTAGCTAAAGTCACTTAATCACACTCACTTAGCCACAGGCGCGATAGTGTCGCACAGTGAGTCGCTTGTCGAGAGCACATCAACTTACACTTCCAGAAAAGCGTAACGGGATGTTTTTACCAACAAATAAGGCCGCATTAAATGCGGCCTTATATCAATTTTGCAGTAGCTTGACTCGTGTTTAGCCTAGCTTACTTCACACGCATACCAGGTTGTGCGCCTTCGTGGGGTTCTAAAATCCACAAATCGCTACCACCTGGGCCTGCTGCCAGTACCATGCCTTCTGACATGCCAAAACGCATCTTACGTGGCGCAAGGTTGGCGACCATAACAGTCAGCTTACCTTCGAGATCTTCTGGCGAGTAGGCCGATTTAATGCCTGCAAATACCTGACGGGTCTCGCCGCCGATATCCAATTGCAGTTTTAACAGTTTGTCGGCTTCGGCCACATGCTCGGCTTTGACGATACGCGCAATACGCAGATCGATTTTAGCGAAATCTTCAAAGTTGATGGTGTCGCTAATTGGATCGGTCGCCAATGGGCCCTTAGGTGCTTCTGGCTCGCTCGTGGCTTGCAGGTTTTCTTTAGAGTCGGCAACCATAGCGTTAACCTTTTCTAATTCAACACGTTGCATCATGGCTTTGAATGGTGCAATTTCATGGCCAGCCATATCTTGGTTTAGCGCATCCCAAGTTAAGGTCTGTTGGAAGAAGGCTTCAACATCCAACGCTAAACGTGGCAACACAGGTTTTAAGTAAGTGACCAGAATGCGGAACAGATTCAGGGCATTCGAGCACACTTGGTGCGCCGTTTCCTGTTGATCGTCTTGCTTCACTAACTGCCAAGGTGCTGCGTCGGCGACAAAACCGTTGGCGATATCGGCCAATGCCATGATTTCGCGCATTGCTTTACCGTATTCGCGGGTTTCATAGAACTCGGCGATTTGCTCTTGCTTAGCTAAAAACGCATCCGTAAGCGTGGTGTCGGCAATCTTGGCCAACTTGCCATCGAAACGCTTAGTGATAAAGCCCGCGGTGCGAGACGCTAGATTCACCAACTTACCCACTAAGTCTGAGTTTACGCGCTGAACGAAGTCTTCTAAATTCAGGTCGAGATCGTCGATACGGCTGCTCAGCTTGGCCGCGTAGTAGTAACGTAAGTATTCAGGATCTAAGTGGTCTAAATAGGTGCGCGCCTTAATAAAGGTGCCCTTAGATTTAGACATCTTAGCGCCGTTTACTGTCACATAACCGTGGGCGTAAACGCTGTTAGGTTGACGGTAGCCCGAGCCATGGAGCATGGCTGGCCAGAACAGGCTGTGGAAGTAAACGATGTCTTTACCGATAAAATGGTAAACTTCGGCCTTAGAATCTTTAGCCCAAAATTCGTCAAAGCTCAGCTCGGGATGTTTGTCACAGAGGTTTTTGAATGAGCCCATATAGCCAATAGGCGCATCTAACCATACGTAGAAGTATTTGCCCGGTGCATCTGGGATCTCAAAGCCAAAGTAAGGCGCATCGCGGGTGATATCCCATTGCTGCAGACCCTGTTCGAACCATTCGTCGAGTTTGTTGGCCATTTCGGTTTGCAGTGCACCCGAACGAGTCCACTCTTTGAGCATGTCTTCGAAGGCGGGTAAGTCGAAGAAAAAGTGCTCAGTGTCCTTCATCACAGGCGTCGCGCCAGAGACTGCCGATTTAGGGTTAATCAGCTCAGTTGGGCTGTAAGTTGCGCCGCAGGCATCACAGTTGTCGCCGTATTGATCCGGTGACTTACATTTAGGGCAGGTGCCTTTTACGAAGCGGTCTGGTAGGAACATCGACTTTTCAGGGTCAAATAACTGCGAAATGCTCTTGCTCTTGATATAGCCATTAGCGCGCAGTTTTAAGTAAATATCGCTCGCCAGCACGCGATTTTCTTCACTGTGGGTGCTGTGATAATTATCGAAGGCGATATTAAAATCGGCGAAATCCTGCTGATGCTCTTTGTTGACTTGAGCGATCATTTCTTCAGGCGCCATGCCTAATTGCTGCGCCTTGAGCATGATCGGTGTGCCGTGAGCGTCATCGGCACAAATATAGTGGCACTCATGTCCACGAAGCTTTTGATAACGCGACCAGATATCCGTCTGGATGTATTCCAGCATGTGACCTAAATGAATCGGTCCGTTCGCGTAGGGAAGTGCGCTGGTCACGAGAATTTTACGTTGTGAAGTTGCCATCTTGTCTCAAATATCGTGGTGGGCCAAAAATAATGGTAGAGATACTAACCGATTACAGGATGATTTTCATCAAAACCTGAGTCGATTGGGTTAAATCTGCGCTAATGTTTTTGTCATTATCTGGTACACTTGGGCAAATTTATTGGTGAGGGTAATTCTTTTGTCTTCAACTCAAACTGATTATCGTTTAAGTGACGATCTTCTCGGGCCCGTTCTGGCCATTCTCGATGCATATATCGACCCGTATTTAGCGAAGGGGTTAGTGAGCGCAGGATGCGTGAATAAATTGGCGATTGAAGGTAAGCGTTTGCAGCTTGGCTTAGTCTATCCATACCCTTGCATGACCCAATACCGTGATACTGTTATGGCAATCACCAACAAACTCGCGGTGCTGGATGCCATCGACGAAGTTGAGTGTGAAATCGATTTCCAACCAAAAGTGTATTCGGCGATAGCCTCTATTGCACCGATTGCCAATGTGAAGCAAGTGATTGCCGTCGCGTCCGGCAAAGGCGGTGTGGGTAAATCGACCACAGCGGTTAACCTTGCCTTAGCTTTGGCTGCAGAAGGTGCCCAGGTCGGTATTTTAGATGCCGATATCTATGGTCCTTCTGTGCCTTTAATGCTCGGGATCCCCAACTTCAGACCCGTTTCCCTCGATGGTAAACACATGAGCGCCGCCAGTGCCCACGGTATTGCAGCTCAGTCGATTGGTTTTATGTTAAGTGGTGATGAAGCCGCTGTATGGCGTGGTCCTATGGCGGCTGGCGCGCTTGCGCAGCTGCTCAATGAGACCCAGTGGCCTGAACTCGATTATCTGGTGGTCGACATGCCGCCGGGTACTGGTGACATTCAATTAACCCTGTCACAAAAAGTGCCAGTGAGTGGCGCTGTGATTGTGACAACGCCGCAGGACATCGCTCTGGCCGATGCCAAGAAAGGCATCACCATGTTCCAAAAGGTGAATATCCCGGTCCTTGGGATTGTTGAGAATATGAGTTTCCATTTATGCCCTGAGTGTGGTCATAAAGAACACCCATTTGGTACGCACGGTGGCAGTAAAATGGCCGAGCGTTATCAAGTTCCACTGCTAGGCGCCTTACCGCTGCACATCAATATCCGTGAAGCCATGGATGTGGGGGCGCCGACGGTTGTGGCCGAGCCTGACAGTGAAGTGGCGGCACTTTATCGGGAAATTGCCCGTAAAGTGGGCGCCGAATTGGCTCTCAAACAGAGTCAAAAAACAGTTTCTATTAGCGTATCAGATGACGAGTAAGGTTTAAGGGTATGAATTCTCAGCAGTGTGTCATTATTGCAATTGCTGGCGCGTCAGCATCGGGCAAGAGTTTAATTGCCAAGACGATTTTTGACGAACTTCGCCGCGATTTAGGCACAGATCAGATTGGGGTAATTAACGAAGACGCGTACTACCGCGATCAGAGTCATTTATCCATGGATGAACGTGTGTTAACAAACTACGACCATCCCAAGGCGTTAGACCATCAGCTGCTATGCACGCACTTGCAGTTGCTCAAGTCTGGCGAAGCTGTTGATATTCCTTGCTATAGCTATACCGAACATACGCGTATGGCCGAAACCGTAAAAATGACGCCGAAAAAAGTGATCATTTTAGAAGGCATTCTGCTGTTAACAGACCCTAAATTACGTGAATTGATGGATGCGAGTGTGTTTATGGATACGCCGCTGGACATTTGCTTCCTGCGCCGTTTAACCCGCGACGTGGCTGAGCGTGGTCGTACGATGGAATCGGTGATTTCACAGTACAAGAAGACAGTGCGTCCTATGTTCCTGCAATTTATTGAACCTTCAAAACAATACGCTGATATTATCGTGCCTCGCGGCGGTAAAAACCGTATCGCGACCGATATTTTGAAGACTCGTATTCAACATCTACTGGCAAAATAACGACTAAAACTCAGGGAGTAAAAGGCAAGATGCGCTTAACCGATATCGAAATTGAACAGGCCCTTGATAACGGCTCGATTGTGATTGAACCTCGCCCAAGCAACGATGCGATTTCTGGTGTGAGTGTCGATGTGCGATTAGGGGGGCAATTTCGCGTCTTTAAAGACCATACCGCGCCTTTTATCGACCTGAGTGGTCCGAGTACGGAAGTGCAGGCGGCGCTTGATCGGGTGATGAGCGAAATCATCGAAATCCCTGACGGCGAAGCCTTCTTCTTGCATCCTGGTGAATTGGCGCTCGCCGTGACCTATGAGAGCGTGACGCTGCCCGCCGATATCGTCGGTTGGCTCGATGGCCGCTCTTCATTGGCGCGTTTAGGCCTGATGGTGCACGTGACAGCGCACCGGATTGATCCGGGTTGGCAGGGTAAAATCGTGCTTGAGTTTTATAACAGTGGTAAGTTGCCTTTAGCGCTGCGTCCACGGATGACCATTGGTGCGTTAAACTTTGAACGTTTAAGTGGCCCAGTGGCGCGTCCTTACAACAAGCGTAAAAACGCGAAATATAAAGATCAGCAAGATGCGGTCGCCAGCCGTATCAGTCAGGACTAATACCCTTGATTTGGGTTAATGGGGTATCACAGGCAAGCATTGCTCCCATGGACAGAGGGCTTGCCTATGGTGATGGCCTATTTGCCACGATGCGAACCGATGCGCATGGCATTTTGTTTTTTGAGCAGCACCAAGCCCGTCTTACGGCTGGCGCTGCGCGGCTAGGGTTCGACTGGCAAATGAGTCAAGCCCTAAGCCAACAACTCGATACTCTCGCCAAGCAATACCCACAGCATTGTATTAAATTGATGCTCACGCGGGGCGTGGGTGGCCGTGGTTATGCGCCACCGGAGCAGGTTCAAGTCACTGAAGTGGTCTCAGTTCATCCTATTCCACCCCAATATGCCTTGTGGCAGCAACAGGGTATTCGCCTTGCGACGTCAGCGGTCCAATTAGGCCATCAACCCTTGTTGGCGGGCATAAAGCATCTTAATCGCCTCGAGCAAGTGTTGATCAAATCTCAGCCATTACCACAGGGTTTTGATGATTGGTTGGTGCTGGATTGTACTGGGCAGGTGATTGAGTCTTCGATGGCCAATATCTTTTTTGTCAAAGGCAATCAAGTGATTACCCCATCGTTGGCGCGCTGCGGCGTCGCGGGTGTGATGCGCGAGCAAGTTATGTTAGCCTTACTTGCACAGCAGATTAATATCGATTGTTTGCCGTTTGGCGCCGAGCGTTTAGTGGAGTTTGACTCGGCATTTATCACTAACAGCGTCTTAGGCGTAGTGGATGTGCTGGCGATTGACTCGCACACTTTTACTCCTTCTCCTTTGACAGCAGATCTTAGACAAACACTTTCACTCTCACTATGAAAAAAATCATTCTGATCGCAAGTTCTACGTTGTTGACCTTGCTGACCTTAGCTTGTTTGGTTGGTTATTGGGGCTATCGAACGATTATTGATTACAGCCAAACCCCCTTAGTCTTAACCGAAGCCAAAGAATTAACCATTGCCCGTGGCACCAGTGTGCACCAATTAGCGCAGCAGTTAGAAACCGATGGTGTTATCCAAGACAAATGGAAACTCAAATGGTTACTGAAATTGCGCCCGGAGCTGGCGAAGATCCGTACTGGTCTTTACGAGATGTCACCTTCGCAGTCGATTGCCGACTTACTCAACGATTTAGCGAATGGTAAGGTGAAAACCTTTAGCCTGACCTTAGTCGAAGGCAAAACCATTGCCGAGTGGGAACAACAACTCGCGAGTGCGCCGCACTTACAGTTGTCCCCCGAAGTCTTTAGTGCGGTATTGATGGAGCAGGGCGACGATTCGGCGTTGCCCGAAGGAAAATTCTTCCCCGATACTTACCATTACACTGCCGATAGCGATGCTAAGGCGCTGCTCACCCAAAGTTATAAGATGATGGAGCAGGAGCTGGCCAAAGCATGGGCGGAGCGTGTGCCCGGTTTACCACTTAAATCGCCCTACCAGATGTTGATCTTGGCATCGATTGTTGAGAAAGAAACTGGCCAAGCGTTTGAGCGTGATCAAATCGCTGGCGTCTTTATCAATCGACTCAATCTGGGGATGAAGCTGCAAACCGATCCAACGGTCATTTATGGTATGGGCGATAGATTTAAAGGCAATATCACCCGTAAAGATCTCGTCGAAGAGACCCCCTTTAACACCTATCGGATTTTCGGTTTACCGCCAACGCCGATTGCTGCGCCGAGTAAGGCGTCATTGCAGGCGGTGTCTAAACCTGCCAAGGTCAGTTATTTATATTTTGTGTCGCGCAACGATGGCACCCATGTGTTTTCGACCACCTTGGAAGAACACAATCGCGCCGTCGATATTTATCAGAGAAAGAAAAAATGACCCAAGCATCCGCCAAATTCATTGTTGTTGAAGGACTGGAAGGCGCAGGCAAATCGAGTGCGATTGCCCTTATTCGCGATTTTATTGAAAAACATACCGGCCTTGCACCCGTGTGTACCCGCGAGCCAGGCGGTACGCCGCTGGCCGAGCGCATTCGTGACTTAGTGAAAATTGCTGACCCAAGCGATCCTCTGTGTGATGAGTCCGAATGTTTATTGATCTACGCCGCTAGAGCCCAGCTCGTCGCCAATGTGATCAAACCCGCGCTGGCAGAAGGCAAGTGGGTGTTAGGGGATAGACACAATCTTTCATCCTTAGCTTACCAAGGCGGTGGACGCGGCTTAATGCCCTTAGTCGAAGCCGTGAGTAACGCGACACTTAAAGGCTTTAAACCTGATTTAACCCTCTATCTTGACCTTGATCCAAAGCTTGGGTTGCTGCGCGCAGCAAAGCGGGGCGAGCTTGATAGGATCGAGCAACAAGCCATCGACTTTTTTGAACGGGCGCGCGCAACTTACCTCAAGCTTGCCAGCGAAGATGAGCGGATTGTTGTCATCGACGCCAGCCAAACCATGGCCGAAGTGCATAAAGATATTCTGGCCGTGTTACAGGCGATGGCATGGTAGCGCAAAGCGGATTTGATGTATTAACCCTGCCTTGGCTCGATACGCCAAGACAGGCGTTTTTAACCCAGTTACAAACCCAAAAAGTCCCCCACGCGCAACTCGTGGGTATCGATTCCGCCTATGGCGGTGAACTCTTGAGTGTGTTTATGGCGCGTGCCGCCATGTGTTCACAACCCACTCCTGCGGGCGGATGCGGTTTTTGTAAGTCCTGCCAGCTATTTGATGCGGGTAATCACCCTGATTTTTATCAAATTGAGGCCGATGGTCATCAAATTAAAGTCGACCAAATTCGTGAGCTGTGTACTCGCCTGAGTGCAACCGCCCAGCAGAGTGGTCGGCGTGTCGCCATCATTCACCACAGCGAGCGCTTAAACTCTGCTTCTGCCAATGCGTTACTCAAGACGCTTGAAGAACCTGGCAAAGACACTTTACTGCTATTACATTCCGATACGCCTGCGCGTTTAATGGCAACGATCAGCAGCCGTTGCCAGCGGCTTCCCTTTGTGGCGCCGTCTAAGATGTTGATCAAAAACTGGTTAATTCAGCACTGTCAGATCCAAGAGGATGTGACTTGGTGTTTGAGTGTGGTCGGCGGCCCATTAAAGTTGGCCGAAAGTTTGCAAACAGATGGAGCACAACCGAGTCGCTATCAAACTTTGTTAGGTTTTCGCAAAGATTGGGCGCAAAGTTTGTCGTCAGGCTATCTGTGTGCTAGTTTGTTAACGATAAGTGAACAACAAATCATTGATGCTCTTAAGGTTTTATACTTACTCCTGAGACAAATTTTACTGAAGTACGGCGACCAAGATGCGTTTGTGCAAGCGCAAATAGGGAACTTGGCGGCGAAAATCATGGGAATGTGTCATAGCTTAAGTGCAATGCCGAGTGTCAATTATTTAGGCTTGTGTCAAAGTTATGTCTTAGAATATAGAGAAATAACAAATAAGTAACATGCCATGGTCGATCTTGTCGTCAATTTTGATACCTTACATCAGCTTTACCGCGCCTATATGCCGTTTATTAAACCGGCAGGGCTGTTTGTCGCCACCGGGGAAACCCATTATCTCGGTGAGACATTAACCATTGCCTATCGTTTACCCGGCGCGACCACCTCAAACGAGTTTCGTGGCGTGGTTGTGTGGATTAATCCGCTGGGCGCATCGGGCGGCCGTCCCGTGGGGATCGGGATTAAAATCGTTTCTGATCCCGATAGCCATAAACACCATATCGAAAAATTGTTATCCCGTGAGCTCGCTTCCGGCGACTTAACCTGCACTATGTAACTGTTATCGTGGTCAGCTAGGGTTTACATCGAGTATTGAACCTGAACTCGGGGTAACGAGTGTCGAAAAAATCTAAATTTAACACCCTAAATCAATGCTGTAACCAATTGTGTTTTTTAAGTTGATAATATTTTCTGACTGAATGCGCAGATTTTTGCGCATATCAAGGCGCTCTGTCGTACGCCATAGCGAGCTATGGTTAGACAGAGCAACGCAGAGAGGCCCGAAAAGATGCCTATTCAGCGGCTCTACTTATCCCGAGCTCAGGTTATTTAGTGCTGAGTGAAGCCTTAGCGGAATTTGACCTCGATCCCATCGCTGAGTATCCTTGTGCTCCTTTTTGTTTCTCTGTGTGGAAATTGCTGTGCTTATCGATTCACATTGCCATCTCGATCGCCTGAAAGCGGCGCCCGATCAACAAACCTTAGAACTTATCCTCGCCAACGCTAAGGCGCGCGGTGTCGACTATATGCTCTGTGTCAATGTGCGCCAGCAGGGATTCGAGTCGATGCGTGACAAGGTTGCAGCTTTCGAACAAGTGTTTTTGTCTTCGGGCGTGCATCCGCTGGATGTGAAAGACGGCCTAGATGTTGAGCAAATTCGCCGTTTTGCGATGGATCCGAAAGTGGTGGCCATTGGCGAAACCGGCTTAGATTATTTTTATGCCGATGAGACCAAAGCCCTGCAACAACAGTGTTTTGAGCAACAAATTGCCTTAGCGGTTGAAGTCAATAAGCCGCTGATTGTGCATACCCGCGATGCCCGTGAAGACACCATCAATATGCTCAAAGCGGGGCAGGCGGACAAAGTCGGTGGCGTGTTGCATTGCTTTACGGAAAACTGGGAAATGGCCAAGGCGGCGATTGACTTAGGTTTTTATATTTCCGTCTCAGGCATTGTGACCTTTAAAAATGCCGGTGAGTTAAGAACCGTGATCCGCAAAGTGCCGAAAGAGCGTTTATTGGTGGAAACCGATTCGCCTTATCTTGCGCCTATTCCACACCGTGGACAGGAGAATCAACCCGCCTATGTGCGTGATGTGGCTGAATTTGTGGCAGAGCTGCGCGGAGAGCGTTACGAGGAGCTTGCCGAGTACACCAGTGAGAACTTCTTTAACTTGTTTAAGGATGCGGCCCGTTTAATCGGCCGATAAGAGGTGTAACTCTTGCTTGCGCCTTGTGAGTAAAGTGGCAGTCAGTAAAGCTCGCTCTATAAAGCTAAAACCCAAAAGCTTAACTCATTAGGCGTAAGCCCATAAAAAAAGGCCCAAAACGATTCCAGCTGTTTGGGCCTAGGGGAATGGCTCGTTGAAGAGCCGTGCGCTACAGATGAAAGCGCCATGCAGTGCGCTTTACAATAGACTCAGTGTAGTTGAGTTTAGTGTGAGTGACACTTTCTCCGCCTCGTTTTTTAGGTTATTTCTCGCTAAAAAATCGCCGATTTATAACCATTATGCCTGTGGTGGTAGCAATAGGACTTTATCTTTTACTAAGTCTCTGGGCAGGCTGTTTTTTAATTTATTGCCTAAATGTTTAGCCATGCCTAAAGGCGCACCGCCATAACAGACAATCACTTCGCCTTGAGCTTTGCCCGCCGTATCGAGGGGAATATCTCGTCCCATCAAATATTCTTTCGCCTGCTCATCGCTTACTTCGACGACTTTCGCGCCATTTTTTGCCCCAGCTTTAAGCGCTTTACCCGCAAGTGCGATAATGGCTTCATGGCGGACTTTAAAGCCATGCTTACTGTGGTCGGCAAGCTTCACCCCAATCCGCTGAAAGCGCATTTTGCCAATAAAGTCTCTAAATTCATGGGGGAAGAGCCAAAACTCATCGTCGCGCACCATAATGAGATCATCGGGCAGTTCGATACCCAGATCATCGGCAAAATAGGCTTGAATGGCTTTGGCTTGTTTGGCACTCGCCTCCGTAAAGGGGAAATTCTTTTGTAATTTAGGCTCAGGTTGCAGACGGGGCACGGAGCGAGTTTTAGTCAGCTTAGCGACAAAAAAGCCTTCACTGTCGTAAATTTGCGGCCAAACGTGCAAAAAGCCTTCTGGCGTAGTGGCTTTTTCAGCGCCATCAAACAATTGGCTTAAGGACTCAAATTGCACCGCATCGCCATAGGTTTGCTGTAAATATTCGCACACGCCTTGGTTTTCGTGCCGATTAAGGGTGCAAGTGGAATACACCAAACTGCCACCCGGTTTTAACGCCAAAAAGGCGGATTCGATTAACGCCTTTTGGGTTTCGCTAATTTCGATTACTTCATCAAGGGACCAAGATTTTAACGCGTCCGCATCTTTACGAACTGTGCCTTCACCGCCGCAGGGAGCATCAATCAATACCGCATCAAAACTTTCATACAGATACTCGCCAAATACCCGTCCATCAAAGTGGGTCAGGGCACAGTGACTGGCACCCATGCGTAGCACATTGGCATGGAGCACTTTGACACGGCTGGCGGAATATTCATTGGCGACTAATAAGCCTTGATTATTCATTAATGCCGCCATTTGAGTGGTCTTAGAGCCGGGCGCAGAGGCTAAATCTAATACACATTGCCAATCCGCATTTGGGGTAAATAGCGCTGTGGGGGGCAACATGGAGCTGGCTTCTTGGATATAGAACAATCCCTGAATATGCTCTAGGGCGTTGCCGAGCTGCTCTTCTTCATCGTAGCTTATCCAGAAGCCATCCTCACACCATGGAATGGGCTCAAAGGTCCATCCTTTGGGCTGCATTAAGCGCTTAAAGTCTTCACTGCTGGTCTTTAAGGTATTGACGCGAATCGAGCGACGTAGTGGTCTCGAACAGGCCGCAATAAAGTCATCCATTGAGAGATGGGCGGGCAGTTCTTGGGCAATAGTATTGATAAAATTTTGATTTAATTGAACCATAACGGGATTAGGCTGTGTATCAACTGCGGCAAGTATATCATAATCCTTTACTGGGCTGGGATTTTCTCCCTTGGCTTTTGCCATCCCAAACGAGTCATTAAAGCAACACAAAGACAAAGCATGAATAAGAATAAGGAAGGGGCAGAGTGCTAAATCGGGTGTGGTTAGTGTTTTTCCTCACATCACTGCTGGCGATGGCGGTACAGCTGTTTAATGGGCATATCGAAGTGCTAGCCAACGCGGTAGAGGCCCTGTTTGCCAGCGCTAAACTCGCCGCTGAAATCGCCTTAGGCTTAGTGGGCGTTTTATCCCTGTGGATGGGATTAATGCGAATTGGTGAAAAGGCAGGGGTTGTTGGGGCGATTGCCTTTGTGTTTGAGCCGCTGCTGCGCCGCGTGATGCCTGAAGTGCCCAAGGGGCATCCCGCCTTTGGCAGTATGACGATGAACTTAACGGCCAACGTATTTGGGCTGGATAATGCCGCAACGCCATTGGGATTAAAGGCAATGCAGGATTTGCAGAGTCTTAATCCGGTCAAAACCGTCGCGACCAATGCGCAAATTCTATTTTTAGTGCTCAATACCTCCTCGGTGACCTTAGTTCCTGTCACTGTGTTTTTATACCGTGCCCAACAGGGCGCAGCCGCACCAGCGGACATTTTTTTACCCATTATCCTTGCCACATCAGCCTCAACCTTAGCGGGGCTTTTGATCGTCGCTGTTGTGCAGCGGCTTTCACTGCTCAATGCAGTGGTACTCGGATATGGCGCAGTACTGCTGTCAGCATTAGTCGCTAGTGGCTTTTATTTGATGACCTTAACGGCTGACGCGATTGGCACAGTATCGACCGCCTTAGGTAACGGGGTATTGCTACTGTTAGTCTTCAGTTTTGTGCTGGTGGCTGGCATGCGAAAAGTGGCGATTTATGATGAGTTTATCGAAGGCGCCAAGGCGGGGTTTAACCAATCGATTCAACTTATTCCGTATCTGTTAGCCATGCTGCTGGCGATTGGCTTACTCAGGGCGTCGGGCGCGTTGGATTACCTGCTGCAACTGATTGCCAGTGGGGTGAGTCTTTTCGGGTTTGATACTCGCTTTGTCGATGCGATGCCAACCGCATTAATGAAACCTTTTAGCGGTTCGGGCGCGCGGGCCATGATGCTCGAAACCATGGCGCATCATGGTGTGGACTCCTTTGCAGGGCGCTTGGCGGCGATTTTCCAAGGGAGTACTGAAACGACTTTCTATGTGTTAGCCGTTTACTTTGGCTCCGTTGGGATCCGTCACGGGCGCCATGCGCTCGCCTGTGGCTTAACGGCCGACTTTGCGGGGATCTGCGCCGCAATTGCGGTCTGTTATTGGTTTTATGGCTAAGGATGCAATTGAGAAGAGCTGATTGACAGCGATAGTAGACTGTTGCTTTAGCATATAAAAATCAGGCGCATTAGAGTTTATCTAATGCGCCTGATTGTTAAGTGATACCGAGGGCTCTTGGCTTATTAAGCTGACCCAAGAACATCGGCTCAGACTAAGATTTAACTAAAACCCTTACGCTAGAGAGCTTTAGCTGGCCAGAGTCATTGTTTTAGCTACTGGGCCGGAGCCCATTCCTGCCATTCGCTCTGGGCCTTGTGTTGCAACTTAATCACAGCACCTTGGCTTAAGCGGTTACCTGTTTGCGTTGTTTCCTTGGTAGCGACATTAATGCCGCCCGCCAATAGGGTTTCGAGCGAGCCGGCTTCAATTTGCGCACCAGAGAAAATCCCCACATCGACTTTAATGCCTGAAGCGTCCCAGAACTGACTGCTCTGATTCACTAAGTGGCTGTACTGCGGCTCAATATGCGCTTGCATTAGCACACTGTTGCCTTGAGACGACAGACTATAACCATCGATTTGGCCGACTTTAATACCACGGAAGAAGATAGGCGTGCCGACTTTCATCGAGCCAAGGTTGCTATCCTCTAAGGTAAACTTAAGCGCATCTTCGGCCACGTTGGCATAGCTGCTCTCAACCAATTTGGCTTGGAAGTGGGTGGCTTTTTGGTTGCTCTTACCCGGTAACACGCCAATATAAGGTCCAGTAATTAAGGTTTCTGGCGCTTTGATCCCCGCTAGGGAGATTTGCGCATCAACCATATGGTATTCAGTATCACTGCGGCTGAAGTGCTCGGCATAGTCGCCATAGAGATAAGCCGTTGCCGTGAGGGTAGTTAAGTCGGTATTGAGCTTAACTTGCGTCACTTCACCTACTTGATGGCCTTGGTAACGAATGGCGGCTTTGGCGGCCAATTTCGCCGAGGCGGGTAAGGTGAGTTTGATGGCTTGAGCCTGGGCTAAGGCGAGCTGTTTACTTTCGTATAGTTTAAGTGCCGCATTCGGTTCAGCCGTTGAACTATCCAACAAACCTAAGCTGATGCTGCCCTTTAACGCACCTTGTAGTGGTGCGACGGCGACATCAATACCCGCAAGACTGGCACTGACATCCACGGCACTGTTGCGCCAAAACACTTTAGGTTTTTGCACTAAGGGTTGGAACTGCTTATCGATAGCGATCTTAATCGCAAAGTCTTCGGTTTTACTCTGCCAGTTGACCGATTCCACGCTACCGATTTGCATTTTTTTATAGTAAATCGGTGAGCCTTGGCTGACATCGGCGCCATCGACGCTACTGAGGGTAAAGTACAGACGTTGCTGCCGAGCAAAGAATTGTTTTGCTTCATCTATCGAGCTAAAGAGTGACAGGCGAGTATTGGCCGCAAGCGGTGTGTCGCTACTTCCTGGAATAAGACTCACAGCCCCTTTGGTGAGGGTCGCCATATCACGGGTTTTCACCGACACTCCATCGAGTGAGGCATCGATGCTCAGCGCAGACTCGGGGATAAAATAGCTGTCACTGCGAACTAAGCTGGCAAACTCAGGTTGCAGCTCGAGTTGATATTCAACGGCCGACAGATCTTTAGTTAATCTCACCGCCAGCACCTCACCGATAGACAGCTGCTTGTAACGCACTTCAGCGCCTGCGGTGAGGCCCATATTTTCAGTCGAGGTAATAGTGAGCTGACGTTTCTTGGCCTTCAGTAGATCGGGCGCCGACTCTTGCAGGGCAAAACTACTAGGCAGCGCCGTATTGGCATTGGTGCCGGGTAAAAAGTTAATCACGCTGCCCGTGAGTAAGCGTTCGGGGTTTTTGATCCCAGAGAGCGAAATATCGGCGCCTTCAAGCCAAAACAGCCCGTCACTGGTTAACAGGTTAGCGTATTCAGGCTCAAACTTTGCCACCGCAGTCACGCCGGTTGCGGTGAGTTGTTTGCTTTGTAGGGTGCCAATGGTGATGCCGCGATACACAATGCGAGTGCCTTTATCAATCGCGTTGCCATCGTTCATGGTCAGGCTGACTTCAATTCCGCCAAGGGCGCTGGTTTCGGAATCATAGAGGGCAAAACTGTCACCATTTTGTGCCGCAGGCGCTTTATCATCGGAGCTGAAACTCACGCCGCCCGCCAGAATCGAAGCCAGGCTCTCTGTGTTGACTTTAATGCCCGCTAAACTGGCGTCGACTTTCACGCCGGATACGTTCCAAAAGTGGGAGTTTTTCTTCACTAAACGCGCATATTGCTCTTGGATAAAGGCGCTGATAATCACTCTGGCGTTGCCGTCTAAACGGTAGCTGACCACGCTGCCGACGGGGATCTGACGAAAGAATACCGGCGAGCCTACGTCCAACGAGCCGAGTTTATCGGCCGTCAGTTCAATCATCACCCCTTCAGTACCGATTTGCATCGGTGGTGGTTGACGCTCAGCCTCGAAGAAGGTGGCGGCATTGCCTTTACCGGGCTGAATTGCGATATAGTTGCCCGAAAATAGCGCATCTAGGCCTTCAACACCCGTGATGCTGGCTTTTGGAGTGACTAACCAGAAAAGGGTCTCTTTATTTAAGAAAGGCTTAGCGCGATAGTCCATCATGACTTTGACGTTTACGCCCTTAAGATCCTCATCGATACCAATGTCTTTCACCTTACCGACGGTAAGACCTTGATATTTGACTAAGGTTTTACCCACGTCGATCCCCGTGGCACTGGGGAAGTGGATCTGAATTTCAATGCCCGATTCTTTGATGCTCTTAATGCCCAGCCATGCGCCGAGTGCGAGCGCCACAATTGGGAGCAGCCAAATCGGCGAAAAGAGTTTTTTCTTCACAACTTTTGGCGATTCAATTTGTGTCATCTTGAGGTTCCAATCGATCCCAGAGTAAACGAGTGTCTAAAACTTTTGCGGCAAGTTGCGTCAGTAAAATCACCAATGCAAACGCCGTGGCCGCGGGTGCAGGCTTTGCATCGAGTAGTTGCCCCATATTGACGAGGGCAACGGTTAGGGAAATTACAAACAAATCGAGCATCGACCAGCGGCCAATCCACTCAATCACATGAAATCCCACCATGAGTTTCTTTTTTGAAATCGGCAAATTAAAGCTAATGGCACAGAGGTAAGTGGCCAAACCGATAATCTTCACCCAAGGCACTAAGATACTGGCGATAAACACGATAATAGCGATGGGTAACATATCCGAATGCACTAAATGGATAATGCCAGAGAAGATCGTATCGTGGCGCACTTGCCCCTGATTGGTGAGCATAGTAATAGGGTAGAGGTTAGCGGGAACCAACAAAATGGCGGCGGTGATCAGCAGCGCCCAACTTTTTTGTAAGCTACTGTAATCGCGCACCTGTAACTCGGCTTCACAGCGGCTGCAATGAGTGTTATCACTGCTATTGAGCTGCCGGCACACTCGGCACAGACACAGGTCTAAATCTTTCCCCTGTTGTTTCATCTTAGCGGCGCCCCTGCATCAGTAGACTCCACATATGCTCAATATCGTATTCCCGCTGTAAGAACAGGGTGACTAAAAAAAGCATAGTGAAGCAAAAGGTGCCCATTCCGAAGTAAATATCAGAAAAATCAGATAATTGAAATGAAGAAACCAGAAAGCTAATCACATAAATCTCCAGCATAGTCAGCTGGGATAGCAGCCCTTGAAGTTTTAATAACTGTTTGAGGCTGCGACGCCAAAAGGGGCTACCAAGTCCCCATTTGACAATCAAAATCTGGCTGAGGATCGATAGGATCAATAAACCCGGACCAATCACGGCGGCGGCGAGCACGGCTAGTCCCACGACCCAATAACCTTGGTCGAACACCGCAAAGGCGCCCTGAAACACTGTTGTGGTGCGAATACTGCCCAAAAAGTGGATTTCGAGTACAGGGAAAAAATTGGCGGGGAAATAGAACACCAGCGCGGTAATGCACAGCGCCAACATGCCGTTTACAGAGCAGTATGGTGTGTCATAAAGTGCGGTACTGCAGCGCGGGCACAACGCCCTAACACCCGTAGGTAGGGCGCGCTTTCGAATGGCCAAGTCGCAGGAACGACAGAGGATTACAGAGTTTTCTGCTGTATTTTCATGCATATAAAAATATTAAATTAGCCCCAAAGCCATTGAGATTGCGCAAATAATCTGTAAACGAGCAGATTATCCAATGAGACATCAAACAGCTTGACCCATCTCGACAACGAAAAGCGCACTCATAATATCAGAATAATCAGAACACTTGCATCACTAGTTCACTTTATGTCATCCTGATTACTGTATATAAAAACAGTGCGAGGGCAGTCATGGCAGTTATTACACAGTTTGTCGTGGTAAGAGAAGGGGTGGAGAAGATGACATTCATATCGAAAAAGGAGGCTGATGCCTACGATAAGATGCTCGACATCGCCGATAACCTCATTCCATTTATTCAAAAAGCGCAGCTCGAAATTGATGAAACCGTGAGCGAACAGCTCGCATTCTATTTTGCGAACAATAAAGATGAGCTGACAAACTTGCTTAAAGGCATAGTTCAAGTTAATAGTACGCCATCAAAACAAAATGCAGCGAAAAAAGCGCCTAAGAAGGACGACGCTGCCGAATAATTTTTTAGGAAGTCTATGAAACCGCAATTTTATGAGTCACTGAATCGTCAAGCGCTGGCCTTACTCGAGGGCGAGGATGATTTAGTGGCTGCTATGGCTAACTTTTCTGCTTTGCTAAACGATAACCTAACCGAACTGAACTGGGTGGGTTTTTACGTGATGCGTGGCGAACAGCTGGTGTTGGGTCCTTTCCAAGGTAAAGTGGCCTGTACCCGTATTCCAATGGGTAAGGGCGTGTGCGGTACCGCCGCACAAACCAATCAGACGCAGCGTGTCGCCGATGTGCATCAATTTGATGGCCATATCGCCTGCGACTCGGCCAGTAATTCTGAAATTGTTATCCCAGTCCGCGCCGATGGTAAGGTTGTGGCCGTGCTGGATATCGATAGTCCTATTTTTGACCGCTTCGATGAAGAGGACCAAAAGGGCTTGGAATTATTGGTAAAAAGCTTCGAAAACTGCCTATTTGCTTAATTTGCGTACAATAACGCATAATTCATAGTCGCAATCGGTGGCGTGCGCCTTATAATAGCGCATGCATTGATAAGGCTTATTTTGAGCGCAGCCGAAATAAGCCTGATAGGTTCAGCCGTGAAAAATTGTTAACTTATATTTTTTAACTTTAGTTAACTCGGCGAGAATGCTAATTTGTACTTTGGCTCATATGTGGGCTTAACCAAGATAAACGACTCGTAAGAAGCTGATTTTTATCACCTCGGATTCGATGTCCCTTTTTAACTGTGGAAGTAATGATGGAATCAACAGATAAGTTGACCGACACCAACGCAATTTTGGCGTATTTGTATGAAACATTTCCTTTGTGCTTTATTGCTGAAGGTGAAACTAAGCCATTAAAAATCGGATTGTTTCAAGATTTGGCTGAAAGGTTGGCTGATGATTCTAAAGTCAGTAAAACTCAACTGCGAGTTGCCTTAAGACGCTACACCAGCAGCTGGCGCTACCTGAAATCGGTAAAAGCCGGTGCACAGCGTGTAGACCTCGACGGTCAACCATGCGGTGAGTTAGAGCAAGAGCATATCGATCATGCTCAAGCGATGTTGAAAGAAAGCCAAGATAAAGCCAAAGCTAAGCGTGCTGCTCAAGCACCTAAAGCGGCGCCTGCTGGCAAAGCGCCTGCGAAGAAAGCCCCTAAGAAAGTGGCTGTACCTGCACGTAAGACTGAGCGCCCAGCAAAAGCAGCCCCTAAGGCTGAGCCTGCGGTTAACTTAGTGCAAGCGCAATTGACCGATCTAACCAAGAAGCAACGTGTCAATGTTAAGTTAGGTATGACGCCAGTAGCCGGCGTGATCACCGATATTAACAAAGAGGACATTCATGTTCAGCTGGATAGCGGCTTAACGGTAAAAGTGAAAGCGGAACATATCCTGCTGTAATCATTTAATCAAACGGAGTAACTTGTTGATGCGAAAACTCACTTTGGCTACATCCATTGCCACTGTTTTTGTCGGATTCTCGGCTTGGGCTGTACCACCCACGATTCAAATCAGCGAGTTACCCACTCTCAAGCAGGAAGCGCAGCATAAAGTGGCGAGTAAGCGAGTGACGGATTTATACACTCGTTCCCACTATCACAGATTCGCCTTAGACGATGCGTTTTCGGCGCAGATCTTCGACCGTTACCTGCAACAACTCGATTACCGTCGTAATGTGCTGACGCAAGCCGATGTCGACAGTTTTAAGCCTTATACCAATCAATTCGATGATATGTTGAGTTCGGGCGATCTTGATCCTGCCTACAAGATGTTTGATTTGGTGCAAAAGCGCCGCTACGAAGGCTTTGTGTACGCGCTTTCTCTGCTCGATAAAGAGATGGATTTCACCGTGCCAGGTGATGCCTACGAGTACGACAGAGAAGATGCGGCTTGGCCGAAAGATCAAGCCGAGATCAACGAGTTGTGGCGCCAACGTGTTAAATACGATGCGTTGAATCTGAAACTCACAGGCAAGAAATGGCCTGAGATCGTCGATATTCTGCAAAAGCGTTATAACAACGCCATCAAACGTCTGACCCAGACCAATAGCGAAGATGTGTTCCAAGCGGTGATGAATGCATTTTCTCGCAGCATCGAGCCACACACTAGCTATTTATCGCCCCGTAATGCTGAGCGTTTCCAAATGGAAATGAACTTAAGCCTCGAAGGTATTGGTGCGCAGTTACAGCTCGAAGACGATTACACTGTCATCAAGAGTTTGATTGCAGGTGGTCCTGCGGCCAGCAGTGAAAAACTGTCGCCGGAAGATAAGATTGTCGGTGTCGGCCAAGAAGGCGGTGAGATTGTTGATGTGATCGGCTGGCGATTAGACGATGTGGTCGATCTGATTAAAGGCCCTAAGGGCAGTAAAGTTATATTACAGATTTTACCTAAGAAGGGCGGTTCTAACGCTAAGCCGTTCAATCTGACCTTAGTGCGCGACAAAATCCGTCTAGAAGACCGTGCCGCGACCTCAAAGATCATCGAGCCAAAAGACGGTGAATACGCCAACCGTAAAGTGGGTGTGATTCAAATTCCTGGTTTCTATATGAATTTATCCCAGGATGTCGAAAAAGAATTGGTGAAGTTAAACGAAGCCAAGGTTGAAGGTGTCGTTATCGACTTACGTGGTAATGGCGGCGGTGCGTTAACCGAAGCCGTATTACTGACCGGACTCTTTATCGATATGGGCCCTGTAGTGCAAGTGCGTGACGCCGATGGTCGAGTGTCTGCCCACCGTGATAACGATGGCAAGACGACGTATGCTGGTCCGTTAACCATTATGGTTGACCGTTACAGTGCATCAGCCTCTGAGATTTTTGCCGCTGCCTTGCAAGATTATGACCGTGCGCTGATTGTCGGTGAGTCTAGCTTTGGTAAAGGCACTGTGCAGCAGCATAAGAGCCTGGGTCGTATCTACGATATGTACGAGAAGCCAATTGGCCATGTGCAGTATACGATTCAAAAGTTCTACCGTATCAACGGTGGTAGTACGCAGCTTAAGGGCGTAACCCCGAACATTGCTTACCCAAGTGCGTTAGAGCCGGGTGAATACGGTGAAGCGGAAGAGAAGAATGCTCTACCTTGGGACAAAGTGCCGATGGCGCAATACGGTACGCTAAACGACATCACTCCTGAGTTAGTGGCGAGTTTAGAGAAAAAACACCTTGCCCGTATTCAGAACGATGTTGAGTTTAACTATATCAATCAAGATATTGCCGACTTTAAAAAGCATCATAAAGAGAAAACTGTCTCCTTAGTTGAAAGTGAGCGTATTGCCTCACGTGAAGCCGATGAGAAGAAAGTCCTCGATAGAACCAACGAGCGTCGTGTTGCCCATGGTTTAGCCGCGGTTAAATCGATGGAAGACATTAAAGACAAAGACGATGTTGAAGCACCGGATGCCTTCTTAGACGAAACGGCCTATATCACCTTAGATATGGCGGATGCAAAAAAGCTGGCTAACGCTGGCACTAAATAGGCGGTTATCGCGCCTGTTTACCTTATTTTAAAACGCGCTTATGGCGCGTTTTTCTTATTTAGAACAAAGTGTTAAAGGGAACGACATGACACAAGCTCAAGCAAAATACCTTAAAGATTATCAAGCTCCCCAGTTCACGATCGAAACCATTGATTTAGATTTTAATCTCGATGGTAAAAACACTCTGGTTAAAGCCGTTAGCAAAGTTAAACGCACTTCTTCCCACACCAATCCCTTAGTGCTCGATGGTGAAAGTTTGACCTTAGTGAGTGTGGCTATCGATGGACAAGCGGCGGTGTATCACGCGAGTGAAGGGCAGTTGTCAATCGAGACTTCGCTGAATGAATTTGAGTTGACCATCATCACTCAACTGGATCCCGAGGCTAACTCAAGCCTCGAAGGGCTCTATATGTCCGACGGCGCCTACTGTACTCAGTGCGAAGCCGAGGGCTTTAGACGTATCACTTATTTTCTCGATCGCCCGGATGTGTTAGCCAAATACACAGTGCGAATCGAGGCCGATAAGCTGGCGTTTCCGTTCCTGCTCAGCAACGGCAACTTGATTGAAAAAGGCGAGCTCGATGGGGGGCGCCATTATGTGCGCTGGCAAGATCCCTTCCCAAAACCCGCCTATCTGTTTGCCTTAGTCGCTGGCGATTTCGATCTGCTGCAGGATGAGTTTATCACCCGTAGTCATCGCAAAGTGGTACTGCAGGTGTTTGTTGATAAAGGTAATTTGCACAAAGCACACCATGCGATGGCGTCCCTGAAAAAGTCCATGGCTTGGGATGAGTCCCGTTTTGACCTCGAGTACGACTTAGATATTTACATGATAGTCGCGGTCGACTTTTTCAATATGGGGGCGATGGAAAACAAAGGCTTAAACATCTTTAATACCAAGTATGTGTTGGCCGATACCTTGACCGCAACCGACGAGGATTACCACGGCATTGAATCTGTGGTCGGCCATGAGTATTTCCACAACTGGACGGGTAACCGTGTGACTTGCCGTGACTGGTTCCAATTAAGCCTCAAGGAAGGCTTAACAGTGTTTCGAGATCAGGAATTTAGTTCGGATTTAGGCTCTCGTGCCGTGAACCGAATTCACGCAATTAAAGTCATCAAAAACCAGCAGTTTGCAGAAGACTCAGGCCCAATGGCGCATCCTATCCGCCCCGAGTCTGTGATTGAGATGAATAACTTTTATACCGTGACCGTGTATAACAAGGGTGCCGAAGTTATTCGCATGATGCACACCCTGTTGGGGGAAGCCCATTTCCAGGCGGGGATGAAGTTATACTTCAAACGTCATGATGGCCAAGCTGTGACCTGCGATGATTTTGTCGCGGCGATGGAAGATGCCAGTGGTATCGATTTAACGCAATTCCGCCTCTGGTATAGCCAAGCCGGCACCCCAATTGTTACCGCAAGTGACAGTTTGGATGCCGAGACTGGGACTTACCAGTTAACCCTCAAGCAAACCTTAGCGGGCTGCGCTTCACCCTTACATATTCCCTTTAGCCTAGAGCTGTTAGATGAGAAAGGGCTATCACTGGTAAATCAAGTACTTGATTTTACTCAATCAGAGCAAGTGTTTAACTTTGAAGGTATGCGCCATAAACCCGTTGCCTCCTTACTACAGGATTTCTCTGCACCAGTTAAATTGCATTATCCCTTTGAAATCGACCACCTAGTACATTTGATGCGTTTTGCCTCGAGTGAAGTGGCGCGTTGGGAGGCATCGGTTGCGCTCGTGAGCCAAGCGATTTGGCAAAATGTGGCGCATTTACAGCAACATCACACCATGACCTTAGATGAGCGTGTGAAAGACAGTTTTAAAGGCGCCTTACTCGATGAGCAGTTAGATCAGGCGCTGATGGCGGAAATATTAGCCATACCATCGGCCTCGGCCTTGATTGAGCAAACCGACACGGTCGATTTAGATGCCTTAGCCTTAGCCCGTGAATTTGTGCTCACAGAGCTTGCCGCCTATTGTGAAGATGAGTTAACGGCGCTGTATCGCTCATTGGTAAACCGTGATTGCACTAAAGCGCGCGCGTTAAAAAATCAGTGTCTTAACTGGTTGAGCCGAGTCAGTAGCGATGCCGAAAGCTTTGTGGTTGAGCAATTTGAGAAGGCTGCCAATATGACCGACTCACTCGGCGCATTAAGCGCGGCCAATGTCGGCTCGTTACCTTGCCGTGCACATTTGATGGCAATGTTTGAAGCCCGCTGGCGCGATACTCCGCTGGTCATGGACAAATGGTTTATGTTGCAGGCGACCCATGATGAGGAAGGGGTGATTGATAGCTTACGTCAATTACAGCAGCACGCGAGCTTTAGCATGAGCAATCCTAACCGCGTACGTTCACTGATTGGCAGCTTTGCTGCCGGGAATATTTACCAGTTCCACCGCGCCGATGGCAAAGGTTACGAATTTTTAACTGAATGCCTTATCAGCTTAAATAAACTCAACCCGCAGGTTGCAGCGCGTATGGTGACGCCACTCATTCAATTCAGTAAGTTTGATACGGCGCGTCAGGCCAAGATCAAGGCTTGTTTAACGCGATTACTGGCGTTACCAGAGCTTTCAAAGGACTTATTCGAGAAAGTATCTAAAGCCTTAGCGCAATAAGAGTTGGGCGAGGGCAGCATTTTGCTGCCCTTATCTTTTAAGCCGTTTTCCGCGAAAATTTGCAAGCTGCTGGATATTTTGTGGCTTGATGTCGAGTGTCTTAAAGTGAGTGTCTTTGATTTAGATACTAAACACATAGGGGCTTTGAACGTTAAGCTCTAGGAGAAAATGCCTTAGAAGTAGGGCTTTATAAATGTCTGTCCTAGGTGTTAGTTCCTTGAAGTGAGCACTCAGTACTCCTTTTTAAACCCTGTGGAAATTGCGCTCTTTTGGATGGATGCACAGTCAGGGGCATACCTTAGTCATACTCTTTTGCTCGTTAAGTTAAACCTAAGGAAAGCCGCTTTATACTGGGGAGTCTAAGGTTTTGCTGTTATGAAGCACTGTAGCGGTTAGATTGTGAGTTACTGTAAGTCCTTATAGTTTATTTACTTTTTGACGAGTCTAATGATGTCACGCATTTTCGCCATAAAGCCTGCTTGGTTCAGCAGGCGCAGATTATTTTGAGTATCAATATGGAATTGTATTTTAAGCTAAACCTAAGCTATCGAGAGTTTTTGCCTTACTACCAAGGCCTTGCCGATAAGGTTGAAGTGCGTGAACGTCAGGGGCGGATCCTCTGGATTAATGGCCGACATTTTAGGCGTTTTTTAACCGATAACGGCATCCATGGACAGTTCAAACTGGTGCTCGATGATAAAGGGCAATTTGTGTCGCTGGAGCAGTTAGCCTAATAAATTGTTGATTTTTACTTAGAGTAATTACTTTAAACGGTCGACTAATTACAATCGCGTAAATATGATATTTTCTTTGTGATTATGTTAATGAAATATAAAGTCTTTTATCTGCTTTTCTCCACGCTTTCTAATCTTCTGCTTTTCTAATTTAAATCCCATTGCCGTAGTAGATGACATAAATGTGTCTACGTGCTTAATTCTTTAGAAAATTTTCTCTAACTGTGCCTTGCTCATGGGGATTAATTGCTGTAACAATGATGTTACCTGTGAGCTAACAAGATGTTGGTTGTAATTCCAAGAACAAAGAATCCAGCAGGGTACGGAGAGCTAAAATGAAAATTGTTAAAAAAAGTTTTAACAAGTCGGCGCTTGCTTTGGGGGTGGCGTCGGCATTGAGTTTATTGATGGTGTCGAATGTTAATGCGGTTGCGTTCGATTGGGGGGAGATACAAGGGACTTTTGACTCGACTTGGACTGCGGGTGCCAGTTGGCGTGTCGGGGAACGCGATTGGGACGGACAAATTGGTAAGGTAAACCAGCCGCAGTTTGATTGGTCAAATTACTCCGCATTTGGCAATACCAAGTACACTTCTGCTGAGATTTGGGCGCAACCTGGTTCTTACTCTAGCAACAACGATTTGAGTAATTTACTTTATTCTCAAGGTGATACTACATCCGAAATCGTTAAAGGATTGCACGAGTTATCCCTTAAGTACGAGAACTATGGCCTGTTCGTTCGTGGCATGTACTTCTACGATCGCAAGCTAAACGATGGTAACTACGACTACAATGACCCGTTAACCGGGAAAGAATACGATCCTTGCCGCGACAGCAAAGCTTCTGAAGTGCAATGTAAGGACATCCGTCTACTGGATGCTTTCGTATACGCGAATTTTGATTTAAACGATGGTGCCAACCCGCTTTCTATCCGCGTAGGTAACCAAGTGGTTTCTTGGGGTGAAAGTACGCTGATCGCCCACGGTATTGGTGAAATCAACCCCGTCGATTTGAACATCCTGAACGCGCCTGGCGCGGAACTTAAAGAAGCCTTCCGTCCTCAGGGTATGGTGTGGGCCTCATTGGGGATCACCGAAAACTTATCGGTAGAAGGTTTCTATCAATATGATTGGGAACCCGTTTGGATCCCAACCCCAGGTTCGATTTTTGCGACCAACGATTTCGCCGGTTACGGTGGTTATAACCAGAACGCGCAATTAGGCTTTAACGCTAACCCAGACATCAATTTAGACTTCTTGACGCAGGAATATCAGAAACTGGCTGGCATGATCGCCAGTGGTCAAACGATTCCTACACAGCAATTGGTGGCAATGGCACTGGCTTATCCCACTAAAGTGACGTTAGTGCAAGATGAGCAAGCCCCAAGCAACGGTGGCCAATATGGTATCAAGTTGGGTTATTACGCCCCTGAGTTAGGCGATACCGAGTTTGGTTTCTACTTTATGAACTACCACAGCCGTCGTCCGCTGATCAGCGGTACCGCCGCCGACTTTAGCACTGGCGCACTGTTGTCAGATCTTGCGGTACTGGGTCAAAACGCGGGTGATATTAACCGTGAATTGCTGCTCAGCTTAAAGAGCTTCTCTAAGGCGCAAATTGTTTACCCTGAAGACATTAAACTCTATGGCTTTAGCTTTAACACTTCGCTTGGCGATACCTCAGTCGGCGCCGAAATCGCTCACCGTCAAGATGAACCACTGCAAATCGATGACGTAGAACTGTTGTTTGCGGGTATGCCACAACAGTTAGCCAACGCGGGCATTCGCCCCGATTTCGACGGCATTTCGCAGATTGATGGCGTACAACCCGGCGAAACCGTTGACGGCTTTGTCCGCCTCGATACCACTCAAGCGCAAGTCACTTTTACTCACTTATTCGGTCCAACTTTGGGATTGGATAACCTGACGATGTTGGCGGAAGTCGGCGGGGTATGGATCCATGATATGCCAGGATTTGATGAACTGCGCCTCAATGGCCCAGGTACCGCACGTTCTGGCGGTAATCCAGATATGCCTGGCATTATCCAAGCGCTGCACAATGGTCCAGAAACCAACCCATTCCCAACGGATTTCGCGTGGGGATACCGTCTGGTGGCCAAAGCGGACTTTAACAACTTGTTTGCGGGCGTGAACATGTCTCCTCGGTTGATTTTCTCACACGATGTCGACGGTATTACGCCTGATCCTATGTTCCTCTTTACCGAAGGACGTAAGTCAGTGGCCTTAGGTGTTAATTTTGAATACCAAAACCGTTGGGGTGCAGACTTATCCTACAACAACTTCTTTGGCGGTGTAGGAACAACCAACGCGATGTCAGATCGTGATTATATTTCTTTCAATATCAAGTATTCGATCTAAAGGACTATAACAATGAAGAAACTGTCGATATTGGCAAGCGCCGTGATGATGGCCCTTGTAGCACCTGTAGCGATGGCAAAGGTATCTGAAGCCGACGCCGCTAAATTAGGTAACGAATTAACGCCATTAGGCGCAGAAAAAGCTGGCAATGCCGATGGCTCTATTCCCGCTTGGGATGGCGGTATTACTAAGCCTGTTGCCGGATACACTAAGGGAATGCATCACCCCGATCCTTTCCCTGAGGATAAAATTGAATTCACTATTACCAATGCGAACAAAGCCCAATACAAGGATTTCTTGACCCCGGGTCAAATGAAACTGTTTGAGCTTTACCCAGATACATACAAGATGAATGTGTACAAAACGCGCCGCAGCGCGTCAGTACCACAATTTGTCTATGATGCGACCAAAGCCAACGCCACTCGCGCAGAACTGGTTGCACAGGGTAATGGTATTGCGGGTGCATCAATTGGTATTCCATTCCCTATCCCTGCCAATGGCTTAGAAGCGATTTGGAACCATATTCTACGCTTCCGTGGTGTGGATGTGGAAACTTCACGTAGCCAAGCGGCACCGACGGCCGATGGCAGCTACACCTTAGTGGAAACCGCTGAGGAAATTCGCTTCGAGTATTCTCGCCCTGAAATCACCCTTGATCAATTAAAGGCCAGCAACACGCTGTTCTACTTTAAACAAGTGGTGACTCAGCCTGCTCGTTTGGCAGGTACGGCACTGTTAGTGAAAGAAACCATGGATCAAGAGGCGCTGCCACGCCAAGCATGGACCTATAACACGGGTCAGCGCCGCGTTCGTAAAGCACCAAACGTTGCTTTTGATACACCGGGTACCGTATCCGATGGTCTACGCACCACAGACGATTTCGACATGTTTAACGGCTCACCCGTGCGTTATAACTGGGAGCTTGTGGGCAAGAAGGAAATCTATATTCCATACAACGACTACAAATTGCACTCAGATAAGCTGAAATATAACCAGATTTTAAAACCCGGTCATATCAATCCTGAGTTTGTCCGTTGGGAAAAACACCGCGTATGGGAAGTGAAGGCAACCTTGAAAGACGGTATGCGCCACATTTACAAAACCCGTGTGATGTATCTTGACGAAGACTCATGGCAAGTCTCGATTGCGGATCTGTATGACAACCGTGATGAACTCTACCGTGTGGCGGTTGCCCACGGCTTGAACTACTACGAAGTCCCAACCCAGTGGGATACCTTAGAAGTGTTCCACGATCTGCAGTCCCGTCGTTATTTGGCCATGGGCTTAGACAACCAGAGTGGAATGTATAACTTCGATGCCAAGTTGAGTGAAGCGAACTTCACCCCAGACGCGCTGCGTCGCGAAGGTATCCGTTAATCAGCCACGGTATAAAGGGGCGCTAAGCGCCCCTCATTAGTTTAAGGAAGTTTGTATGTCGTTTCGCATCCTTCAATGCGCCGCTGCAATCAGTGTTGGTTGTTTATTTTCTTCCCCTTCATTTTCTGCGGTGTCTGAGACTTTCCCGCAAATTCAGCCCTTAGCGGCATCTTCTTTAGTGTTAGATATTGCCCATGCGGGACAGCGTTTAGTCGCCGTGGGCGAGCGTGGCCATGTGCTTGTGCTCAATGACACTTGGCAACAAGTGCCGACACCGACCTCGGCGCAGCTGACAAAAGTGTTCTTTTTAAATGAAAAACTCGGTTGGGCTGTCGGGCACGATGCCACTATTTTACACACCCAAGATGGCGGCCAGACATGGTCGTTACAAATGCAGTCGAGCGAAATCGAAAAACCTTTCCTCGATGTGCTGTTTCTCAATGAGCAGGACGGCATGGCGATTGGGGCGTACGGACTGTTTTATCGAACCCATGATGGCGGCAAGACTTGGGCGGAAGAATTCCACGAAGAGTTGCTGGCCGAAGAAGACGTGTCCTATTTGGCTGAGTTAAAAAATAGCGACCAAGCCGCTTATTTGACCGAGCGCGCCTCGTTACTGCCACATTTTAACCGGATGATCGTGCTTAATGATGGTCGTTTGCTATTAGTCGGAGAGCTTGGGCTTGTTGCAATGTCGGCCGATAAGGGCCAAACCTTTACCCGTACTGGGTTTGATTACGACGGCTCTATGTTCAATGCCATTCAATTGCAGGATGCGGTCTATGTGATGGGACTGAGGGGACACGTGTTTAAGGCGGATTTGAGCCTTGGCCAATGGGATGAGATTGAAATGCCCGTGCAATCATCCATCAATGGCGCTTTGGTGAGCTCAGACACTAGCTTGTACCTAGTGGGGAATGCTGGCGTCGTTATTCAGCTAAATCAGGATGATAGTGCGAGTATTGTCACGCGCCGCCAGGGGGAGAACTTAGTTTCGATTGCCAAAGATAACCAAGGGAATGTGTGGTTATCGGGTAGCCAAGGGCTACTCACTCTAAAGCCATAAATGATAAAACAACAATAACAGGGCCGATAAGATGTTAGAAAAACTGGTCAACGGATTTGAGTCATTTTTATTCCGCAACCGTGCTTGGGTGGTGAGCATTTTTATTTTGCTGACGGTTTTTTTGGGATACCAAGCTAGCCAATTAAAAATGGATGCGGCATTCATTAAAAATATTCCGCTTAATCATAGCTATATGCATACCTACCTCAAACATCAAAAAGATTTTGGTGGCGCGAATAGCATTATGGTGGCGGTGGAAGACACCAGCGGCAATATTTTTAACCCTAACTTTTTCGATACCCTTAAAAACGTTCACGATCAGCTGTTTTTTATTCCCGGTGTTGACCGCTCACAGGTGAAATCTTTATTTTCACCTTCGACCCGTTTTACTGAAGTCGTGGAAGATGGTTTTGCGGGCGGCCCTGTGATCCCCGCAGATTTCACGACCACCGAAGCGGGCTTGAACACGGTGCGCGATAACATTGAAAAAGCGGGCATTGTGGGGCGCTTGATCGCCAACGACTATAGTGCCGCCATGGTGTCGGCCCAGTTGATGGACTTTGATCCACAAACGGGTAAGCCTTTAGACACCATCGCTTTTGCCGCTCAGCTAGAGCAGGAACTTCGCGGTAAGTATGAAACCGATAAGGTGAAAATACATATCATCGGTTTTGCGAAGATGGCGGGTGATGTTGCCGATGGCGCCAAAGGCGTTTTACTGTTCTTCGTGATTGCCATTTTGATCACGGCGGTGATGGTCTATCTATTTTCAAAGTCACTTATCCTGACCCTATTGCCATTAGTTTGTAGCTTAACGGCGGTGATCTGGCAGCTGGGTTTACTGACGGTCATCGGTTTTGGCTTAGATCCCATGTCAATTTTGGTGCCATTCCTCGTCTTTGCTATCGGGGTGAGTCACGGGGTGCAGATGATCAACGCGGTCAGACGCCGGGTGATGGACGGACAAACCACCAAGGCGGCCTCGGCTTCTGCGTTTCGCAGCTTATTGGTGCCGGGCGGGGTAGCGTTGCTTTCTGATACGGTTGGTTTTATCACACTGTTATCCATTGATATCGGTATTATCCGTGAGTTGGCCATTTCGGCCTCACTCGGTGTGGGTGTGATTATTTTCACTAACCTTATCCTTCTGCCTTTAGTGATTTCTTTCACTGAACTCAAGGTTGCACCACAGGGCGCGCCGACCTCGGATGAAGTGCGAGCCGAGGCGATTTGGCGCTACCTTGCCAAATTTGCTACGCCGAAATACGCGGTAGTGGTAATTGTGGCGACCATTGCCTTGTATTTTACGGGTCTGCAACAGGCTAATCAGATGAAAATTGGCGATTTGCAGGGCGGGGCGCCAGCATTGCATCAAGATTCACGCTACAACTTGGACACCTTCTTTATTACAGACCACTTTTCGATCACCACAGATGTGATGACTGTGATTGTAGAAGCGAGCCCAGAGGCCTGTACTTACCACGATATGCTGACGCAAATTGATGAGTTTGAATGGTTAGTGCGTAATACCCCGGGTGTTGAGTCAACCGTCAGCTTGGCCTCGGTAGCGAAAAAAGTGAATGCGGGCTTTAACGAAGGCAACCCAAGATGGGAAGTCTTACCGCGCACCACTGCGAGTTTAGTGCAAGCGATTGGCCAGATCCCAACGACATCGGGCTTGTTAAATGGCGATTGCTCTGTGATGCCTGTGTATCTATTTATGCAGGATCACAAGGCAGAAACTATTGAAACGGTTGTCGCTAAGGTGAAAGCGGTCGCGGCCAAAATGGACAATGACAAGCTGCAATTTAAGTTGGCGTCTGGCCCTGTTGGAGTGATGGCGGCGACCAACGAAGCGGTAGCGGAAGCTCAATTACCTATGATGATTTATGTGTATGGCGCGGTATTTGTACTTTGCCTTATCAGCTTTAAGTCATTAAAAGCGACAGTCGCGGTGATTATTCCGCTCTATGTGGTCTCCACACTGGCGCAGGCACTGATGACTCAACTTAATATTGGCTTAGCAGTCAGTACCTTACCCGTAATTGCGCTGGGTGTGGGTATCGGTGTTGACTACGGTATTTATATCCTGTCGACCATGTCATCTAAGTTGTCGAATGGAATGCCAGTACAGCAAGCCTACTATGAAGCGTTAGTCGAGCGGGGCAGTGCGGTGATCTTCACTGGTCTGACATTAGCGATTGGGGTGAGTACTTGGTTTTTCTCGGCGCTTAAGTTCCAAATGGACATGGGGATCCTGCTCACCTTCATGTTTGTGGTAAATATGTTGGGCGCCATAATTATCCTGCCCGCACTGGCAGCGGTATTCTGGCGGCAGGCTAAGTAGATACAAACAATGGGGAGTTTTTGACTCCCCATTGTCTTTGAATATAAACGCTGTTTTTTTGATTTTTTGCTCACCTGTTATCACATCTTTACGCTCTGGCTGGAATTACAGAGGATGTACCACTAAAATTTTCCTCGAAATACAGAGGATTTAGTAATAAACTTCGCGCGATGATCTGGATCACACTAATTTTCTGAGATCGTTAAGCCGAAGCATCCAAATAATGAAAAAAAGCGCTGCCATAGACGCTTAAGGAAACAGCAACATGGCCTTGAAAGATGCAATGCCTTCAGTACTACTTGAAAATGTAGTCAGTTTAATTCACGCTAAAGTCCCTAATTCACAAGCCAAGCAAGTTGAACAGTTCGCGACCTGCCTTTATGCACACATGTCGAAAGACGACCTCAATGCGCGTAACGACAGCGACCTGTATGGTGCGGTTCTCAGTTTATGGAATGCACTAAACAAAACCCCGAAAGGGGAGACTCACCTCAGAGTATTCAATCCAAGTCAGTCAAAGCACGGCTGGCAATCAACTCATTCGATCATTGAAGTTATCCAACCTGACATGCCATTCCTGGTAGATTCAGTTGGTATGGCATTGAATCGTATGGGTATTACGGCTCATATGATGTTACACACTCCGCTGGCGATTGAGCGTTCAGCCCAAGACGTAACCAAAGTCACTTACCTGAATCAAAGCCCTGACAGCACTGAACACGTTGCCGTTTTCCTGATTGAAATCGACCGTCAAAGCAGCAGTGTGGATATCAAAGCCCTTGAGCGTGAAATCCAATCTGTGCTGGGTGATGTGGCTGCATCAGTCAACGACTGGAGCGCGATGTCAGCTAAGCTGAGTGAGACCATTAAAGAGTTACCTAAGCGTCCATTCCCCGGTGAGAAGCAAGAGTTAGAAGAAGCGATTAACTTCTTAACTTATCTTAATAATCATCACTTTACCTTACTGGGTTACCGTCAATACGATTTAAAACGTGTTGAAGGCGACGTCGAGCTAGTGCCGAATATGGCCTCTAGTTTAGGTCTAATGAATAAGCACCATAAGACTCAGCCAGAGCAAGGTTTGTTATTATCAAGCTTCTCTGACAGCGCCCGTAAAGAAGCCTTAGACCACAGTTTACTGATCCTGACCAAGAGCAGCGCCAAGAGCCGCGTGCACCGTCCTGCCTATGTGGACTATATCGGTATCAAACGCTTCGACAAGAAAGGCAATGTGGTCGGTGAAGACAGATTCATTGGTTTGTACGCCTCAAACGTGTATAACCGCAGCCCACGTGAGATCCCGCTGCTGAACGAAAAAGTCCAGCGCGTATTAGACCGTTCAGGTTTAACGCCACGTTCTCACGACTATAAAGCCCTGCTGAACATTCTCGAAAACCTGCCGCGCGATGAGCTAATTCAAGCCAATGTGGATGATTTAGCACACACGGCGCACGGTGTGCTCGAGATGCAAGACAGGGACAAGCTGAAACTCTTTGTTCGCAAAGATGGTTTCGGTCGTTTCTTATCCTGTTTAGTGTACGTTTCAAAAGATCGTTACAACACTAAACTTCGCCAAGATACCCAGCGTATTCTGGCTCAGCATTTCAACAGCAAAGAAGATGTAGAGTTTACGACGTATTTCTCCGAGTCAACCCTGGCCCGTACTCACTACATTGTCAAAGTTGATAACAATAATATGGATGTAGATGTGGCTGCCATTGAAAACAATTTAATTGAAGCGGCACGCTCGTGGGAAGATAAGTTAAATACCGCGCTAAACACTGCCTTAGGTGAAGAAGCCGGTACTCATCTGATGAAGCGTTACGCTAACGCCTTCGAACAAAGCTATAAAGAAGACGTATTACCAAGCTCTGCCGTTGTGGATATGCAACAGCTTGAAGCGCTGGATGACGAACACAAGTTAGGCATGTTGTTCTATCAACCGCAGGAAGCGGCGTTGAACGACAACAAAGTGCGTTTAAAACTGTTCCATAAAGATGAGCCAATCCATCTTTCTGACGTACTGCCGATGCTGGAAAACTTTGGTCTGCGCGTGATCAACGAGCGCCCATACGAAGTGACGACTTCAGACGGTTCTACCTTCTGGATCTTAGACTTCTTAATGACGGTTAAAGTCACTAATACTGACAATATCGCAGACAGCCAAGACAGATTCCAAACTGCACTCTCTCAAGTGTGGCAAAAGAAATTAGAAGATGACGGCTTTAACCGCATCATTCTAGCGTCAGGTTTAACTGGCCGTGAAGTGTCAGTACTGCGTGCTTACGCTAAGTACATGCGTCAAATCGATGCGACATTCAGCCAAGCTTATATCGAAGAAACCTTCGGCCGTTACCCACAAATCGCTGATTTGTTGGTGAAAATGTTTATCCGTAAGTTCAATCCAAAACTGAAGACCCGTACTCTGGGCAAGTTTATGGAGCAGATCAACCTACGTTTAGACGAAGTATCGAGCCTAGATGATGACCGTATTATCCGTCGTTACCTCGATCTGATTAATGCAACGCTGCGTACCAACTTCTACCAACTGGATGCCAAAGGCGAATCTAAGAGTTATATCTCGTTTAAATTCATGCCTTCGTTAATTCCAGAAATGCCGCGCCCGCTGCCGAAATTCGAAATTTTCGTTTATTCGCCACGGGTTGAAGGTGTGCATTTACGTTACGGTAAAGTGGCTCGTGGTGGTCTGCGTTGGTCTGACCGTCGTGAAGACTTCCGTACTGAAGTGCTTGGCTTAGTAAAAGCACAACAAGTGAAGAACACCGTAATCGTACCTGTGGGCGCGAAAGGTGGTTTCGTTTGTAAACAGCTGCCAACTGAAGGTGGCCGCGAAGCCTTCTTCACCGAAGGTCAAGAATGTTACCGCATCTTTATCCGTGCGCTGCTCGATATCACTGATAACATCGTTAACGGCGAAATCGTTCATCCGGTGGATGTGGTCCGTCACGATGAAGATGACCCATATTTAGTGGTCGCGGCAGACAAAGGTACTGCAACCTTCTCGGATATCGCTAACGCCATTTCGCAGGAATACAACTTCTGGTTAGGCGATGCGTTCGCGTCGGGCGGTAGTAACGGTTACGACCATAAGAAAATGGGTATCACGGCCAGAGGTGGTTGGGAATCGGTTAAGCGTCACTTCCGCGAAGTGGGTATCGATTGTCAAACCACAGACTTTAGCTGTTTAGGTATTGGTGACATGGCGGGTGACGTATTCGGTAACGGTATGTTGTTGTCTAAGCACACAAAACTTGTGGCTGCGTTCAACCACATGCATATCTTTGTCGACCCGAATCCAGATACTGCAGCCAGCTATGAAGAACGTGCCCGTTTATTTGCACTGCCACGTTCAACCTGGGAAGACTACAACAGCAAGCTGATTTCTAAGGGCGGCGGTATCTTCCTGCGTTCATCTAAGTCAATTCCATTGTCTGCTGAAATGAAGCAAATGCTGGAAACGGAAAAGACCTCGATGACCCCGACTGAACTGATGAAAGAACTGCTGAAAATGCCAGTGGATCTGATTTGGAACGGTGGTATCGGTACTTATGTTAAGTCATCACGCGAAACTCATGCTGAAGTGGGCGACCGCGCTAACGATGCACTGCGTGTCAATGGCCGCGAACTGCGCGCCAAGATCGTGGGCGAGGGTGGTAACTTAGGTTGTACTCAGTTAGGTCGTATCGAATACGCAGCTAACGGCGGTCGTATCAACACTGACTTCGTGGATAACGTGGGTGGTGTGGACTGTTCTGACAACGAAGTTAACATCAAAATTCTATTAAACGCGTTAGTGGCTGAGGGTGAACTGACACTCAAGCAACGTAACCGTTTACTGGAAGAGATGACTGAAGAAGTCGGCCAAATCGTACTGCAGGATTGTAAAGATCAAACCCGTACGATTTCGGTCACCCAAGTCCGTGGTGCTGAGCAGTTAAAAGAACAAATTCGCTTTATCCAGTATCTGGAAAAAGAAGGCAAGTTAGACCGCGCCTTAGAATTCTTACCGTCGGAAGAAGAGCTGGCAGAACGTTTAGCCAATGGCCGCGCCTTAACGCGTCCTGAGCTATCGGTGCTGGTAGCGTACGCTAAGATGGTACTGAAAGAGCAGTTACTGACTCAAGAAATCACCGAAGACACGCTGCTGAGCCAACTGTTGATTGCTTACTTCCCGAAACAACTTCAGGAACTGTACAGCCACAGAATGGTGACGCACCCACTGCGCGGTGAAATCATCGCCACGTCACTGGCCAACGAATTGGTCAACGACATGGGTCTGAACTTTGTTCAACGTATGCAAGATGAGACTGGTGCCTCAGTTGCCGACGCGGCAATTTGTTACACTATGGCTCGCGAAGTGTTTGGTTTAGCTGAATTAACTAAAGCGATCACTGACTTAAACGGTATTGTTCCTGCTGTGGTTCAGGGCGAAATGCTGCATCAATTACGTCGCAACATGCGCCGTGCATGCCGCTGGTTCCTGCGTCACCGCAACCGTACTTGGAGCATCGAGCAAACTGTAGCCTTCTTCAAACCTGTATTTGAACAAATCAAAGCGAATGTTCATTCTTACTTGGTAGAAGAAGAAGCGGCGGGTATCCAAGCTGAGATCAACGCTCTTATCAAAGAGAATGTGCCTCAGGAAGTGGCAACCGTCGTGGCTAACATGAGCACGCTGTTCTCGGCGCTGGATATTGCGCAAATTGCCCAAGCCGAAGAGAAAACAGTTGAGCTCGTTGCCGAGACATATTTCAAACTCGGTGCCCGCGTTGAGCTGCACTGGTTCCTAGAGCAGATCAGTGCACAGCCTGTGGCAAACCATTGGCAAGCACTGGCTCGTGCAGCCTTTAGGGAAGAGTTGGATTGGCAACAACGTGCGTTGACGTCAGTGGTCTTAAGAACATGCAGTGAAACCTGTGACGCCCAGAGCGTTATTTCTCAGTGGATTGATACCAATCAAGCCCTACTGGAAAGATGGTTCCATATGCTCGCTGACTTCAAAACGTCGCAAAGCCATGAGTTTGCTAAGTTCTCTGTCGCCCTGCGTGAACTGAACCTTCTGATCCTTCATTGCGAAGGCCATAAGTAAACTTTTATAACAATCAGAAGCCCTGGCGATCGCCGGGGCTTTTTTTAGGTCGAGGAAAATACATGTTTTATAAAATCGCACAGAAAGTCATGTTTCAGATGGATCCTGAGCGAGCGCATAATCTAGCCATTGGCAGCCTGAAAATGACAGGCAACAGCCCATTGAATGCGTTTTATGCCCAGAATATTGCGCCAGCGCCCGTCAGCTTTATGGGACTGACTTTTCCAAACCCTGTCGGTCTTGCCGCAGGTATGGATAAAGATGGCGAATCGATCGATGCCTTTCATGCGATGGGATTTGGTCATGTTGAAGTGGGCACTGTGACCCCAAGACCACAACCCGGTAATGATTTACCCCGTTTATTTAGATTAAAACCTGCAAAGGCGATCATTAATCGCATGGGTTTTAATAACAAAGGTGTCGATAATCTGGTCAAAAATTTGATCGCAAAGAAAACCGATATCATGGTTGGGGTCAATATTGGTAAAAATAAAGACACTCCAGTAGAGCAGGGCAAAGACGATTATTTGATCTGCATGGATAAAGTTTATCCCTATGCGGCCTATATTGCGGTGAATATTTCATCACCGAATACACCCGGATTACGATCGCTGCAATATGGCGATCTATTAGATGAATTATTAAGCGCATTAAAAACCAAGCAACTTGAGTTGGCCGAGAAACATAAAAAATATGTGCCAATTGCCCTTAAAATTGCGCCCGATTTAACCACGGAAGAAATCGAAAATATTGCGCAATCCTTGATTAAAAACAAGTTTGATGGTGCGATTGCGACTAACACAACGTTAACCCGTGACGGTGTAAGCGGCCTTGCGAATGCCAATGAAAGTGGTGGGTTAAGTGGTAAGCCATTGACAGAGCTTTCAACTAAAGTGATCAAACAATTAGCCACCGGTTTAAATGGCCAGATCCCGATCATTGGTGTTGGTGGAATTAACAGTGCTGAAGATGCGTTAGCAAAATTTGATGCCGGCGCGACTATGGTACAGATTTACTCAGGTTTTATTTACCAGGGTCCAAAGTTAATTAAAGAAATTGTTGAAGCTTATCGCTTAAAATAATGATCTTTAGATCAATATAGGATCTAAAATAGGATCTAAAATAGGATCTTTTAATAATAACTGCGATCTAAAACGATCATTAGATCGCAGTTAAGATCTCAAAACAGATCCACTAAGTAATTGTTAACTAATCTGTATTTTATTATTTTTATTTTGATATTGAATAAAATATCTACTATGATGTGCGAGTGTTCAAATAGTAGGTAAACGTTATGTTATTATTGCCACAAAAGGATTGGCACTGGAAATATAACGATTCGTATGGTGTATTAGGCGTTTCGTTAGGTGCCGAGATAGAGTTTCTGACAGCTTATAAAGCAAAATCATTAATTCCTGATGCCTTATCAAGCATGGAATTTAATATTGCGCACGCCAAATTTTATATGAGCTTGCTCGACAAGTTGCCGAAAACCTTATCCCTTACCGATGCTGCCATAGTGCAAATCGCCCTAAATGCAACTGCCGCGCATTTTATGCTGACACCGCAAATGCCAAAATCATGGTTTTTTGATTGCAGCGATGTGTGCGTATTTAGCGATGTGGGTAAAGTCTTTGAGCTTAAATGCCAAAAACAACGTGCGCTAGTCTTAGTCATCGAAAATACCCTACAATCCGCGTTAGTGATGTTATTATCGCCAGAATGTGTGTTATCCGGCGCTAAAACCATGACGCAATTTGAAACCATTAAGGTGATGCATAATCGCTTACACCCATTAAGGGTACAGCGCCATGTTGTTGCGGCATAAATGACGGTCTAGCCAAGTCTTGGCCGTCATTATTTATTGCGAGCTATTGCCAACATAGCTTGGTATTTTTCATTATTTTCGCACGGTTTTCCGCTTATCTGACACTATTCATTTACCCTATAAATAGACATGATTTACTGAAAGGTCAATTTAGAATATCGACAGCGTTATATCTCCTTATTAATCCAAATTATAGGCTTTAGTGATACTTATCATCCCGATGTTTGAACGCAAGATATGTGGGTAAATATAGATATGAGCGCTCTAGGATTGCTCTCCATTTATCTTAGAAATGGTGTTAATAAACTATTGGGTGAGGATAGACAATAAGTTTAGGTACGCGATTCATTCGATTGGTAAAGCTTAAGAGAAGTCGACCAGTTGAATATATCTTCAAATTTCTTTGTCGATACTTTAGTGAATAATGGGCTTTGTTTGCCTATATCGCTAAGGAAACAAAGCCCAGTCAATTTACTTACTACTTAATGCACTATTTTTATGTACTATTTTAATGTGCTATTGCTCGGTGAAGGGGCGGCCATAGTAGCTGTCGAGCAGTAGCTGTTTTAGCTCACTAATCAAGGGGTAGCGAGGGTTGGCGCCAGTACATTGATCATCGAAGGCATCCTCGGCGAGCTCGTCTAGTTTGGCGAGGAAGTCGGCTTCGTTAACTCCCGCTTCTTGGATAGATGCTGGAATGCCCAGCGTCTTCTTGAGTTGCTCGATTTTTTCCAGCAATTTCTCGACTTTTTCCGCATCTGAGTTTCCATCTAAGGCTAAATGATCGGCAATGGCCGCGTAGCGACAGAGGGCTTTGGGTCTGTCGTATTGGCTGAATGCGGCTTGCTTAGTGGGTAAGTCGGTCGCATTAAAGCGGATCACGTTACTAATGAGTAGCGCATTGGCCAGCCCATGGGCTAAGTGAAACTCGGCGCCCAGTTTATGGGCCATAGAGTGACAGATCCCAAGAAAGGCGTTGGCAAAGGCGATACCAGCTATAGTCGCGCCATTGTGCACTTTTTCACGGGCGATAGGGGATGCGCCGCCAAGCTGATAAGCATCGGGTAAATATTTGCACAGTAGGTCAAGTGCTTGCAGGGCTTGACCATCGCTGTACTCATTCGCCATTACGCTGACATAGGCTTCGAGTGCGTGGGTGATTGCATCAATTCCGCCGAAAGCGGTTAAGGATTTCGGCATATCCATCACCAGATTCGGGTCAACAATCGCCATGTTTGGGGTGAGTTGATAGTCGGCGATGGGGTACTTTTTACCGGTTTGTTCATCGGTCACCACGGCAAAAGGTGTGACCTCTGAGCCTGTGCCGGATGTGGTGGGGATTGCCACCATAGTGGCTTTGACGCCCATTTTAGGGAATTTATAGATACGTTTACGGATATCCATAAAGCGCAGGGCTAAATCGGCAAAATCGACATCGGGATGCTCGTACATCACCCAAATAATCTTGGCCGCATCCATGGGCGAGCCACCGCCTAAGGCGATAATCACATCGGGTTTAAAGCTATTGGCGACTTTGGCACCTTGGCGCACTGTGGCCAGTGTGGGATCGGCTTCCACCTCGTAAAAGACTTCGGTTTCAAGACCCTGGGCTTTTAAAATCTTTAAGGTTTCGTCGCAATAACCTTGGTTAAACAGGAATCTGTCGGTCACTACGAGGGCGCGTCTTTTATCGCTCAATTCTTCAAGGGCGATGGGTAAACTGCCGCGGCGGAAGTAGATAGACGAAGGAAGCTTGTGCCACAGCATATTTTCAGCCCTCTTAGCGACGGTTTTCTTATTGATTAAATGGCTTGGACCGACGTTTTCAGAAATCGAGTTTCCGCCCCAAGAGCCGCAGCCTAAGGTGAGCGAGGGAGCGAGTTTAAAGTTGTACAAATCGCCAATTCCGCCTTGTGATGCTGGAGTATTGATTAGAATTCGCGCGGTTTTCATTCTAAAACCAAAGGTTTTCACCCGCTCGGTTTGGGTGTCTTGGTCAGTATATAAGCCGGATGTGTGGCCAATGCCGCCTAAGGCAACTAAGGCTTCGGCTTTATCGAAGGCGTCATTGAAATCGGCGGCGCGGTACATGCCAAGTAAAGGAGAGAGTTTTTCGTGGGCAAAGGCTTCGGCCTCAGTGATATCCGTGACTTCACCAATCAAGACCTTGGTAGTGTAGGGGACATCAATGCCCGCCATTTGCGCTATGGTCGCGGCGCTTTGGCCGACGATATCGGCATTTAAGCCGCCATTTTTAAGGATAACTTGTTGCATTGCAGCGGTTTGCGCTGCATTTAAGAGATAACCACCGTGGGTCGCGAAGCGCTCTTTAACTTGTTCGTAGATACTATCGACTACAATCACCGCTTGCTCTGAGGCACAGACAACACCGTTATCGAAGGTTTTAGACATCAGAATCGAGCTGACCGCGCGTTTTATATCGGCGGTTTCATCAATCACAATTGGCGTGTTACCCGCACCCACGCCAATGGCGGGTTTGCCGGAGGAGTAGGCGGCTTTCACCATTCCTGGGCCACCTGTGGCGAGGATAAGGTTCACTTTAGGGTGGGTCATCAATTGGTTGGAAAGTGCCACACTGGGCTCATCAATCCAACCGATAATGTCCTTGGGCGCACCGGCGGCAATGGCGGCATCTAGCACCAGTTTGGCCGCTGTGGTGGTCGAGACTTTTGCCCTTGGGTGAGGGGAGAAAATAATCGCATTGCGGGTTTTAAGGCTTATCAACGCTTTGAAGATGGCGGTGGAGGTGGGATTCGTGGTGGGAACAATCCCACAGATAATGCCCACTGGCTCGGCGATTGTGATAGTGCCGAAGGTCGGGTCCTCAGATAAAATCCCGCAGGTCTTTTCATCTTTATACTTGTTGTAAATGTACTCGGAAGCAAAGTGGTTTTTAATCACTTTGTCTTCAATCACCCCCATTCGGGTTTCGGCTGCGGCCATTTTCGCGAGCGATATACGTGCATCGGCGGCGGCCAAAGCTGCGGCGCGGAAAATGGCATCGACTTGGGCTTGGCTAAAACTGGCATATTCGGCTTGCGCTTTGGCGACGCGCTCGACCATGAGATCCAGTTCTTGAGCATTGGTTACTGTCATGATTAAAACTCCTAAAAAGATTTAGGGAATGCGCGATTCGCTAAATCTTCTTTATGATGAAAAATTACACCTAAAGCCTAAGTGAAAGTGTGATCGTTCAGTCAGTTTGGCGCTTTTATGTAATAAAAATACAGTAACAATGATCTGTTTTAGCCTCTTTGCCCTAAAATGAGTCGAGTATCTAAAGCAGCTATTACTCAAACTTGTGATTTAACCTCAAAAATCTCATTTTTCAGTCATCTGTGGTTAAGCTACTATACTTGCCCTTACGGTTAGTTTGATGAAATTGGCGTGACACGCTCAATAAGGACTGCAACTTGGAGTTAACACTTTACGTTAAATTTTTTCTTGGCCTGGTTGCCATTATCAACCCCATTGGTTTGTTGCCAGTGTTTGTGAGCTTAACCAGCCATCAAACCGAAGCCGAGCGCAACCATACGGGTAAAGTGGCTAACTTTGCTGTGGTGGTGATCCTGCTGGTGACCATAGTGGCGGGACAACATATTTTGAATATGTTTAGCATTTCACTTTCGGCCTTTAGGATCGCTGGCGGCACGCTGATCGCGATTATTGCGATGTCGATGTTGCAGGGTAAATTGGGCGAGGTGAAACGCAACCAAGAGGAAGACCGCGAATCTTCGGCCATGGAGTCAGTGGCTGTGGTGCCGTTAGCCTTGCCGTTAATGGCTGGCCCTGGTGCGATCAGCTCGGTTATTGTATTTGCCGCAGAGCATAATTCCTTCTCCAATTTTGTGGCGATGTTCATTACCGTAATCATTTTTGGTTTGGTGAGTTTCGCCCTGTTCAGAATGGCGTCAATCATCTACAAAATTCTTGGTAAAACAGGGATTAACGTTATTACCCGTTTGATGGGGCTTTTAATGCTGTCGATCGGGATTGAGGTAATTGCCGCTGGGATTAAAGGGCTGTTCCCACAACTTTTTAGCTAAAATTGAAGATGGGAGGACACCAAGTCCTCCCTTGTTTTAGGTGTGGCATTGGCACAATTATCGACCTAGTTCTTTTGGTTTCCCTTAAGTCTTATTCTCCGACAAGAGAAGGTCTTCTACCACGCTAATGAATGCAAGCATCTGTTTTTTAGGTGTTTAGCAGTTGCTAAATTAGCGCAAAATGGTCGTTATCGTGTTAATCCTATGCTATACCTTATTTGTCTTACCTTTTAACCCCATCTAATAAGGATATCGCTATGAAATGGCAATGGATTGGCAACCTCAGCTTAAAGCAAAAATTACTTATGGTTGTATTGCCACCGTTATTTGCGTGTTTTCTGTATGGTGCGTTGTTTCTCATTGAAAAATATGAATATCGTCAAGAGCTCAAGCTGATTGTGCAATTGAGTGAACTGGCCGTCACCAACAGTAACTTGGTGCATGAATTACAAAAAGAGCGCGGCATGAGCGCTGGCTTTATTGGCTCAGCCGGTAAAGCCTTTGCAGGCAAAATTCCTGGTCAAAGACAGTTGACCGACACTCAGTTGAGACAATTCCAGGATTTCATTGCAAACAATGCGTTACCCGAAGTATTTGCGCCTAAGTTGCGGGAGATAAACACCCAACTTGGCCGCCTTTCTAGCATACGTTCTCAGGTCGATAGCCTATCCATTAGTGTGGCCGATGAAGTGGCCTATTACACCGACTTAAACAAACAGCTATTAGCCATCGTCGATGAAACGGCAAAGGCGGGGGCTAACCAAGAAATTGCCATTAAGGCTGCAGCATTCAGTGCCTATCTACAGATGAAGGAGAGGGCGGGGATTGAGCGGGCGGTACTGAGTTCAACCTTCGGACAAGCAGGCTTTAAGCCTAAGGTTTATGCCAAGTTTATTACCTTAGTCTCTGAGCAAAATACGTATCTTGAGCGCTTCTTGGCGCTGGCCACGCCCAATTTGGTGGATGGTATTCGCCAGCTGCAAAATGGTAACGAAGTTAAAGAGGTTGAGGCATTAAGACAAATAGCAACCGATCAAGATAATCAGAAAATTCAACAACAAAACCCAGAGGATTGGTTTGCTAAATCCACGGCGCGTATCGACCGTTTGCGTGACTTTGAGCAACAAGTTTCTGCTGATCTGTTAAAAACCACCACAGACCGACTCTTTACTGCCAACAAGCATATGTTCTTCGTGCTGGTGACCTTAACTGTGGTGCTAGTCTTAGTGTTATTGCTGAGTTTGTCGGTGATCCGTTATCTACACGACAGTGTGCATCATGTGTATTCGACGGTGACCAAGGCAAGAAAACATTATGATCTTAGTGTGCGCTTAACCCAAAACAGCTCGGATGAATTTGGGGAATTAGCCATTGCATTCAACGATATGATGAATGATTTCGAGAGTGTTATCCTGCAAGTGCGTGCTAGCGCTAGCAAGTTACAGCAAGCGGTAGAGCAAATGGATGTGTGCACCCACGCAATGGAGCAAGATGTGATGGCAGGGCACAGTGAGGCTGAGCAAGTGGCCTCGGCAATGACAGAGATGAGCGCAACCGTGGCAGAAATCGCCAGTAACGCCGTTAATGCCTCGGAAGCTTCCACCGCGGCGAACCATGAAGCGAAAGCGGGTAATATCGAAGTGGGCCGCACCAGTGCCGCCATTAAGGCTTTAGCCAATGATATTGATGGCGCCTCTAAAGCCATTAATGAACTCGACCGTGAAATCCACGGTATTGTGGTGGTGCTCGATGTGATCAGCGGCATCGCCGAACAAACGAATCTACTCGCGCTTAATGCGGCAATTGAAGCGGCAAGGGCTGGCGAAATGGGACGAGGCTTTGCTGTAGTGGCCGATGAGGTGCGAAGCCTCGCGCAGCGCTCACAAACCTCGACCTCGGATATTAAGAACATGACGGATAGACTCAAATCGGGTGCCAGCATCGCCGTTAAAGCGATGGAGCGCGGGCTGATGCAGGCCAATAACAGCGTGCACGAAGCCGAGCAGGCGGGGATTGAGCTTAAACGCATCGTAGAGCAAGTGGATATTATCGACCGCATGAATGAACAAATTGCCACGGCAACCCATGAGCAGTCTGCCGTGTCAGAGGATGTGAATCGCAATGCATTAAAAATCAGTGAAATTTACCTCAATACCCAGAGGATTTCGGATGAATTACGGGAATTGACCAAAGCACTGACCTACGATGCGGCCTTAATGTCTAAGGAAGTGAACAAGTTCCACGTCAATTAATGGTGAAAGCCGGACATAAATCCCACTTTATCAGGCGGTTTGTTTAGCAATTGCGCAACCGCCTGAAATCCTCTCTTTTTTACTTGACCACCCACAGGCTTTTGCGTACAGTACCGCTCCGTTAACGACGAAAGCTTACGAGTAAAGCTTATGAAGTTGTAACATCGTGGCTGATTAACACGTGAAACTAATCACAACAATCTGGTGAGATGTCCGAGTGGCCGAAGGAGCACGCCTGGAAAGTGTGTATACGGAAACGTATCGAGGGTTCGACTCCCTCTCTCACCGCCATATTCAAGTTTAAAGACGTCCTAGGACGTCTTTTTTCTTACCTGTATTTTATTAAAATCAATAACTTACCATCCTATATTGTTTAATAACATCCTACTGCATCCGAAATTTTTAGTCATGCCAAAAGTAATGCCAAGGAAATTTGATAAATTTTGGCATTACTTTCGGCTTCAAAAATATCCTTTTTTATGTCGTTTTTTACTTGATTATCTCGATTTTATGGCCCAGATTTAACTTGGCAATATCCTGATTTATCTGAATTTATTCAGTGAAAAGTAATGCTTGATTTTAGAGTGCGAAATAATGCCAAAATCAAGCATTACTTTTGGGCTAAATTTGAGGGGGTAGAACGGTATGGGAAGGAGTACAAATAAGCTGACTGCAAAAGCGGTGCTCAATGCTAAAGCGGAAGCAAAGCCCTATAGATTGTCAGATGGTGGCAATCTCTATCTCTATGTGCGCACTGCAGGGAAAACGTGGGAATTTAGATACATACGTCCCTCCACCAGCAAACCCACCTATTTTGGTTTAGGTTCATACCCTGACGTATCCTTAGCTGAGGCGCGTGATAAAGCGCTAGAAGCGCGAAAAAACTTGGCCGAAGGCATCGACCCTCAACTACTTAAAGTTGAAAACAAATTAAAAGCCGCAACAGAGAACGCTCAAACTCTCAAGCATATTGCGCAAATGTGGATGGACTCAAAGCAGGGAAGCATTAAGCCTAAAACCATCGAAGGCAATTGGCGCAAGCTTGAGCTGTATGCCTTCCCTAAACTGGGGAGTATTGCGATTAGCAGACTCACGGCTCCCATAGCCATTGCTGCGCTCAAGCCCCTAGAGCAGAAGGGGCATCTTGAAACGGTTAAGCGTACCGCTCAGTTGCTGAATGAAATCATGAACTTTTCAGTTAACTCTGGTTACATTCACGCCAATCCGTTGTCAGGTATTCGAGAAGTTTTTAGAAAGAGCAAAGTAGAACATCTGAAAGCATTAAAACCAGCAGAGCTAGCTGAGTTGTTGCAGACCATTGCAAACGCCAATTTATTGTTAACGACCCGGTGTTTGATTGAATGGCAATTGCACACAATGACCAGGCCAAATGAAGCGGCCGGAGCCCGTTGGGAAGAAATCGATTTTGATGCCAAACTTTGGACTATTCCTGAATCACGCATGAAAATGAATCGTGAGCATATTATCCCGCTTACAGAGCATACCCTCACAATACTTGAAACTGTTAAGCCGATTAGTGAACAGAGCCAATTTGTCTTTCCATCATCTAAAGATCCTCAAAAGCACACAGATCCAGAAACCATCAACAAAGCATTAGGGCGCATGGGATTAAAGGGAAGAACAACGGGGCATGGTTTACGCTCACTGGCGAGCACTACCTTAAACGAGCAAGGCTTTGATGGTGATGTCATTGAGGCCGCGTTAGCCCACGTTGATAAAAACCAAATCCGCAGTGCCTACAATCGCACGACCTACCTAGAGCGACGGACCAAGTTAATGGAGTGGTGGAGCAATCATATTGCCACTGCGGCTGTCGGGTCTTTGTCAGTCACAGCGGGTTCAAGAAAATTAGGTGGATGACCTGTTGAGGCCGAATAGATATCTCCCTGAGCTACAAGGTTAGGGGACGTGATGAAGTTCGACTTAGGATTGGTACACTTACAATATGACAATTTCAAAGCCAAACCAATGACGATCGAACAGATCCAGAATTTGCATCAACTAAGCGCTTTAGCTGCAAGCCATCCTGAGGTGGCGGTATTATGGCTTTATGGTTCGCAGGCGAAAGGAAATGCTAGCGAGCATAGCGATTGGGATTTAGCCGTCGCATTCGACCCGGTAAAGGCAGATAGTGTGCTTGATACTCGTATTAGAGCTGAACTGCTTGCTATGGATTGGCAAAGAGCATTGGGGCTAGCCGAAGGGAAGCTTTCAGTTGTCGATATCAATCTAGCACCAATCCCTTTGGCCTACGGTATCATTAATGCCAACAAACTTATTTTTAGTCGAGATGAAGGTCGAAGAATGCAAGAAGAGTCCCGCATTATGTCGCAAATGGAACTCGATTATTCAGCCCCAAGCCACTTTATTATTTTGGATAATGCCTATATCACGTCATTGAGTTTAAGCCTTAGCCAGTACCAAGCCGAACTTGGAGAGTTACGTCAATTACTTAGTCAGCGTTCCTTATCTAATCTCGAATATCGAGCAGCAGAGCGCACACTACAGGTCTCTATTGAAGCTTGCATTGACATTGCAAAACACTGGGCTAAGGCACTTGCAGGACATAGTCCGCAGGATGCCTACCAAACATTTGAGATCCTGTGTCAACGAGGAACACAAACAGCTGATGAATTAAATGGCTGGCGTAAAGTGATAGGCCTGCGTAATGCTCTGGTACATGATTATCTGAATATTGACCCTGAGATCATCCGCAGTGTGATCTCTCAAGGTTATAGCGATAGATTATTTGCCTTTGCAGAGCAGGAGTTGGAATGGTTATCTTTGAAGACTGACTAAAGGGGCCTCCAGACTCTTATATTGAAGTGAACATCACTAATGTGAACTTGTTTGCTTAAACTTCCAATATATGAATGCTAACTCTTGGTACATTACGAAAACCCACTTTAAGCATATTCTTATACATAGTCACGAAGACAGGTTGAAAATATTCACAAGTTAAGCCATCTAGTGAGGGAAAAGTTTAAAAAACAAATTCATTTTATCTGCTATTTCTGCTACTAATAGCAGAAATAGCAGATAAAATGGATGTGTCAATGCAAAAAATTGTAGAGTTATCGAAGGTGAACTTAAATGCTAGCCGAGAAGAAGTTATACAGTACCTTTTGAAAGAAAATAAACCTGTCTTAATTTTTTCTCCTGCTAATATTAATGTTTGGGCCGTATATGAAAGGAGTTCGTATAAAAATCGTAATGGGCCATATCTAGATAGAGTGGATTCTATGTCTAGAAAGGTTGCACGGGAACGATTGAAACGTAGTGAATCATTCTCAGTGGCATCATTGGTTCCGAAAACAGAATATCTAAGGTTGGGGAGTGATGACTTAACCGTATTAATAAAAAACGGGATTGTTAATTTGAAATTCATCACAGAATTCTACCGGTATGCTGAAAACTTCGAACTTGAATTGATGAGTGGTGAACAGTATATAGAAAAATATGAAACACCAATTAATGCAAAAAATTTGCGGATAAATTCTCAGTCTGATTTCCATGACTATACCTACACTATTAAGTTTTTCTTTACAAGAAAAAGCTTTAAATTTTTATCCAATACACATTTTATTGTAAATCAGCTAGAAGACTTACCAACTAAAATAGATTCAGTTTATGTTTTTGAACGTGATATTCTTTCATTTGTTAATCAAGATTTCGAACGAGAGATAGATACCACTGACATTCCCGAAACAAGTCCTTACTATGTTAAAGATTTCTTACGTAATCAATCTGATCTGGACCAATTATCTCTCTTAGGCTGCCGTTATTACTGGGGTAAAACGGCTAATCCGCCCAAAGTTAAAGGATTGGTAGAGCGGATTATGAATCAACTCGGTTATGCTCAAAAAAAGGCAGAAGCGGCGGCATTTTTCTCAACCCTAATCCCGAAGGCCTATGCGGTAAAGATAAAACCATTGCAGATGGTTGCCAGTTTCCATACTTAACTTACTGCCTTGAACGTTTTTGGCATAATCAGGAAGAATACAATAAAAATATAACATCTAAAATAAAAGATTTTTTAGTTAAAGAAGGTTTTAGCAGTGATAATGCCAAATATGCTGAATTATTTTTGAGACCGAGTAAATTTCTTAGGGGATCAAAAAAACTTATATAATACAATGAATAATGCACTTTAGGTGAGCAAGGGGGACCGTTTTTACCCCGTTTATTCATGCTTGATAACCATCTAATCTCAGGGTTGTAGACGTTTATTCACAACTCTGAGGACGATTATGAACACCACTATCACAAGCAATTCCATTATTAGACTGAAGACCTTGGTTCAGCTTACAGGGCTTTCGCGTTCAACTATCTACGATAAACTCAATCCCAAATCCCCTAGGTTTGATCCACTTTTTCCGCGAAAAGTTTGCCTTGGTGCTCGTGCTGTAGGCTGGTACATGCAAGAAGTCGAACAGTGGCTGCAAGGTAGAAGATTTTGCAGACCTTAAAAGTGATTAACTTATTAAATAAGGGTGGATTATGAATTATTCTCGATATCATTATTATTTTCCTATCTCGGATGGCAATTTTCCAAATTTAAGTGCTGCTCCGTTAATTCGCGATGCTTTTTTTGAAACTTTTGAATCTGTTCAGGCTCCATATAGCATGATCATGCTTGTTCAGCTAAGCACAATATCAACTGCTTTACAGGGAGCATTTAATGTATCGCTCCCAATCAATAAAATATGCCCTGTGTCAATATTGGCAATTACGATTGCCGAGTCTGGTGAGCGAAAATCAACTGTTGAAAGCCAATATATGGAAGGGCTTAAGGCCGCACAAAAAGAATTTCTGATAGAATACAGAAGCATACTTAATAAATATAAAGTAGAAAAGGAAATTCATGATGACGAAACGGTAAGGCTAAGAAGACGCCTTTCAAAAGAAAAAGATAATGAAAGATATGAATTAGCACTTAATGAATTGCAAGCACATCGTGATGCTGAACCGATAAAACCAAGAGCACCCAAATTTCTTTATGAGGATATAACCAAAGAAGCATTGCTTTTGGGATTAAATGAAAACTTACCAAATGCATTTCTAGATTCCGATGAAGGTGGGGTTTTATTTAAAAGTTCTATTATGCGAAATTCCCCGGTTATTAATTCATTATGGAGTGGAGGGGAACTCGATATAGATAGAAAAACATTAGAGTCTTTTGTGGTGTCTGATGCAAGACTGACGATGCATATCATGACTCAATGGAGTGCATTGCAAGATTTTATTGCACGGTCGAAGGATGACATGAGGGGGAATGGTTTTTTTGCTCGAGCAATAGTGGCTAATCCTTTTTCTTTATGTGGCTACAGGCAAGTTACTGGATATGAACATTCTAAGACGGCGATTGAGAAATTTAACGATAGAATAAAGCAGTCACTATTAAATGTCATTGCTATGGAAGATTATAGGAACAGGATCACTGTCACATTCTCAAATGAAGCTAAAAATGTGTGGTTAGATATTGCTAATGACATCGAAATTAAAATGGGCCCTGGTGGCATGTATGAATGTGCAAAAGACCATGCATCCAAGGTGCCAGAGAACATTGCTAGGGTTGCAGCCTTGATCCATTGTTTCGAACATCCGGGTGATTTTGAAATATCTGCAGAATCCTTGTGGTTAGCCGTTGAGTTGTTAAGTTATTTCTCAAATGATTTTATGCGAGTCTTTTGTCCTCCACCTAAATATGTGTTGGATGCATGTGCGCTGAGCGAATGGCTGAAGCCATTTACCGCTTCGGGAATAAGATACATAAGAAAGAATTATATTTTACAATTTGGTCCAAACTGTATTCGTAAAAAAGCCGATTTACAAGCCGCATTAGATTATCTAAAGCAAAGCAACCCAATGGCAGAAATTTTGATAGATAAGACTAGGGTAATAGATTTATTTTTCGTTCTAAAGCCTGACAATGCTCAACTAGCTGAAAATCTGGCGCGCTACTCATGAGCAGTACTGTTTAAATCATAAGAAATCGCTTTAATTTTTATTATACTATGCATATTAATTCAGAGTGGCGATAACTGTTAGTTACAATTATTTTCCTTACATAATTTAAAAATATTGTTTTAATCAGGTTGGTTTCAGATGATTTTTATTTAGGGTGTTAATAGTATTATATCTGTGTTTTATATGTTGTTTTCTTAATTTTTAATTTAGTTGTCTGATGTACTGTATGGGTGTTTTTATTCATCGGAATTAGTGTATTAATTTCGAGTGGTTAACTACACCCTTAAATAGTGATTGGGACAGGAGAGTTAGATATGGGTTCTGATTTTAATAGAAATTTAACGGTGCTAACAACGCCTCAATATGATGGATTGCAAACACTTTCACTTAAGAATGGTACAATTGAAGAGTATCTATATAAAATCCGGTCAGTTATGGATTACGTTGTGCTGAATTATTCAAAGGTGTTTGCGATAAGAGTTGATCTACGATTTCCTGATACTTTTGAATCGAGTGACACAGCAGTGATCACCCGTTTCTTCGAATCGTTGAAGGCCCAGTTAAAAGCAGATTATCTGGCAAAATTACGAGATACTTCCTTAGGCCAGGTCCACGAAAGTGAACTATTTTACCTCTGGGTTAAAGAGATCAGCGGAAGGGATAAGTGTCATTACCATGTCTGTTTGTTCTTCAATGGCCATGCGTATAAAAGTTTAGGAAAGTTTGAATTGGGTCGGGCTAATATGTATAACAGAATACACAAAGCTTGGGCGAGTGCACTAAGGTTAGATATTTTCAATGCTCAAGGGTTGATTCATTTCCCAGAAAATGCTCAATATTTACTGTGTCGTAACCAAGCTGATTTCACTTACATTTACCAAGACTTGTTTAAAAGATTAAGTTATTTTGCTAAAACTGACACGAAAATTTATGGGAATGGCAATCACAACTTTGGTTGTAGTCGTATCTCGGGTCGGTTACAAAGTTGGTGATTAACTTACTTAGCACGATTGCTGCTAGTACAAATAGGGAAGTAAAGGGCAAGGGCTTAAATCCCTTGCTTTTGTGTTTATAGAGAGCAGCTGTATATTCATAATCACTGAGTCATGAGAAGACATCTTTGCTGATGCATCTCTATCAATAACCAGCTTCTTTTTGGTGGCGTATACACAATACGGTCAATCGTTCGCCGCCATCATACTGGTACATTGCCAAATAACCTGTGTCACCAAAGTCAATGAGCAGTTCCCTAAAGCTAAAGTCATTGTCATCGATAGGCCGGCCTATGTCTGGATAGCTTTCCAGTTTTCTAATGGTATTGATTATGGCGCTGGCAGCGCGTTGTGTGGCGGGGGGATTTTTACTGCGAAGAAACTCACGTAAGCGCTCTAAATCACGTAATGCAGTGGCGGTGAAGATTATTTGTGGCATGTAGGGGCAGCCTGTTCATTTTCACTTCCCCAGGACTCCAGCCAACTCACCACTTCGTCACCAGTCACATGCAAGCCTGATGTCTGGTGTTCTTCCCATGCACGTAACGCTTCTTGCTGCAACGCCTCGCGTTTCTCTTCTCTCTCAACGTACTCACGGATCGCTTCACGCATCATCCAGTGTGATGAACGTTTACGAGTTTCGGCTAAATGCTCGACTCTGGCTTTAATATCGGCATCTAATTTAACCGACACGGGTTTGATTGTGCTCATCTGTAACTCCATAGGTAATGCTTAGTACTACTAGGTAATACCTTAGCATAACGTGGTACAAAAAAATAATGATTACACGTTTACTTGCCTGCATGAGCAACGCCATAAGCTCAAGGATGATAGAAGATAGGTTGTATCACTTAACTGGGCAAACCTGTTACGCCTTTATCACGCTAATCTTCAACGTAATCGCATGAGGGATAAAAACGATAGCGGCGGCATGCCGCTTCGTTTATAGGGTTTGGGTAATGGGTGACTGAGTGCTCTCAATATTGCAGTTGAAGCATCATGACCTTAACCAATGCCATGCATCGACTATTAGCTCTGCACCGGCTTTTACGCCATTGATGCCCACTTCTGCTGTCGTCAACATGGTGTTTAAGCCAGTTTCTACACTGCCGGTGACGAGTTTGATCCCCGCATCGGTAATCTCTCCTTGGCTTAAGCAAGTATAAGTTTCACCTAGAGTTTGCGTGGTGCCTTTTAGTAGGCATTCGGCAGGTTTAGCCACAAGATCTCCAGGTGTCCCTAGTAGCGTGTTGACGTTATCGGGTAGCCCTAGGTATTCACCGGTCATTTTGATGGCGGTAGAGGCTAACACGACGTTTGCGACAGTTCCCGTGGCCAGCTTTGAAGCAGCATTCCCCAGTAAGCCTGCTCTGGCAGAGCCTTGCAGCGCAATGTGGCTAAGATTACTCACTTGATTGGAGGTGCTGCTCCCCGCTAAGCATTCGTTGACGAAGTGCTCGCAATTGTTGGTGGCAACGTCGTATGGACTGTGACCCAGCTGACTGCGTGCAAGCTCAATAGCTTGATGGGGAAACAGGCTGGACTTTTTCACTCTGATCTTATGGCCACCAGCAAATTGCTGCAGATCGATTTCTTCGATGATGCCCTGTTTAGATAAGTGAATCACATTGCCATGGCCAACATACAGGCCATGGTGTTCGGTTAAGCCAAGCGGATCGATATTGGTGACCAGGTGATCACCGGGATGAAATCTATACATGGTATGTACTCCAAGAAAGCAACGCAGATACTCCTAGGTTGCATCTGCTAATGGGTTGAATAGGATGAAATGGGCGTGCTGATTGATTCAGATTTCCAGCTCGACAAAGTCCTTATCGATTTGCTGCTGAGTAATGCCGATATAACGCAGGGTGACCGCTTCTGACTGATGCCGCAGCATACGCATCACCCGGCCAATGTCTTTGCAGGCTTGGTACAGGTGATAGCCGCGGGTTTTACGCATCGAGTGGGTGCCCAGGGCTAACTTGATATCGTCACCGACAAAGGCAAACGCTTTGGCGACGGCGCGCCGTGTCAGTGGTTTCGCGGGGGCCTGTCGGTCTTTGGCTTGGCTCGAGCGGTGGGATTGGAACAGGTAGATATGCTCGGGGTGACGCTGGTGGATCGCCTCAATCAACGCCAGTGTCTTAGGATTGAGCTTGATGCTGGCCCGTTTACCGGTCTTCTGCTCAATGATATTTAAGCGATCGCCGTCGATATCGCTGAACTTGATCGCCAGTAAGTCCGAGATCCTAAGGGCCAGGTTAAGACCGATATTCCAGACATTGGCCATCTGCTGACCAAAGTGACGTTCGAGCAGGTAACTGATAAGCTTGATGGTGTCGCGGTTCTTGACCGCCTCGACTTCGTTCATGCTTGGTTCCCTCAATTGGCTATGTGATGAATGTGGGCACCAGCCCATCGCCAACCCGCATGGGGCCTGCGTTGCTTGGTGCCCAAAATACCTTTGTGGGCACCAAGTTCAGTCGGCGCTGATCTGAACCTGGTACACCTCCATCTCGACGGAGTTGCAGAAGTTCTCCAGTAACAGTCGTACCAGGCTGTCGGCATGCTCGAGGTAGCAACGGCCAAAGAAGCTGTTGTAGACCTGCTTCTCCTGAAACAGCACTTCCATTTCTTTCTCAAGCTCAGGGAAAGGCCCGCCGCAGTAGGCAAAGTCAGTGAAGTAATTGAGATACCAAAACTCACCCTGGCGGTAGAGGTTGATTTCGACGGGGTGATAACCGCCGTTCTCATAGCTGTACTCGGGATCGCGGTAGTTAAAGGTGATGATGTTGAGGTCGGGGTTATTGAGTGCGGCCAGTTGTCGTTCTAATAATTTATAAAAGCGCTCTGGTAGTAGCAGGATGGTTTCGCGATGTATTTTCATGGTGGACTCCAAAACAAAAAGCCCGCGAACGACAGGCGTTGCGGGCAGGGTAGGTTGTTATCGATATGGGCTTGACGCAATGAATTAGACTGATTAGCGCGAGTGTGATGCGCTTGGCCTGTTGCTGGCGATAGTACTGAAACCGGTAGATAGGATGAGGATGTTCGCGTAAAATGACGGTGAGTCGGGTTAATCCAAGCTTACCTGCACTTGATAGACTTCCATCTGGTGGTAACTGACAAAGTTATCGCTGAACAACTTAATCAGCCCCTGTGATTCCCGCTCAGTAATCCAGCCACTAAACAGGCTATAGACCTGGTTGCTGTTAAAGCAGATATCGATATCTTTAACCAGTTCAGGGAAGGGATGACCGCGAAAAGCAAAGTCGGTGACGTAGACTAAACGCCAGTGATCTTGTTGTTTCTCAAGCCTGACTTCGACGGGATGAAAGCCACCCGCTTCGGCGCTGTAATCTGGGTCTCGAAAATTAAGGGTGATGGCGTTGGCGTCTTTTGGTGTGACTTCAGCCAGTTCCTTTTCAATCACTTGGTAAAAACGATCAGGCATCGCTGGCAGTTGATTACGCTTGATAGTTAATGTCATGGAATATTCCTTATTTAAAAACGGGCATAAGCAAGAGCTAAGGCGTAACTGCGCCTTAACTCTTGCTGTCTATGCGGGTGGGTTAATAAAACGGGTGTTGGCTAAGCGGTTTAATGTGAGTCGCTAAGGGCTACTTGCTAAGGCTTTTAAGCTGGGAGATTAAAGTTTGGTGGTTATGTTTAACGGATGAGTACTGGCTTACGATAATGAATGGGTTATTGAGTCAGGGCGAAGTTGCTGGTGGTCAGTGACTTAGTTTTGGTTTAGCTTCGGTTTGATAAATCGCAAGATACAAATAACCGTGACTGCCAAGTGTGTCGGCTTCACAGGTAAAGCCAGCGTGTTCAATGCTTACGCAGTGCTGCTCAGTAGCATCAATCTCGCCGGTGGCTACCAGCCGCTCAAGCTGTTTAACCATAGCTGGAAAGGCCTCGACAAATTGTTGTTTAATTGCTGGTGGAAATTCACCGACAAAGCTTGCGCGGTCATGGAGATAATCCAAGTGCAGACCGCGTAAAATTAGCCTTGCACCAAAGCGGGGAGACACTTTACGGGGCAACCCCCAAGCGTGCTCAATATTGAAAAGTTTTAGGGTTGTCATAGTGACCTCAATGGTTGAAGGATAAAACTCAGGTAGTGGCTTGCTGGTTAGCGGACTAGTAAGAGCGGTTAATACTGCCGACTAGTGGAGTGGGTGATGATAGATAGCGGTCTTTAGGTATGTACACTCCAATTAGGCTGTTCATTGCTGCCATGGTTAAAGTACACCCCGTTGATCACCCGCTGCCATTCACCTGTTGGCACACCATAACTGTCACAGGGGCAAACATAGCGGCAAAAGGCAATTTCCTTGGGTAAGTGTTCAACTACATCACGGTGAAATACACTCAATACGGTTTTATGTAGCTTTGGATTCGGTGCCACAATCGGCTTGCCAATCACTTGGCCCATGGCATTGAGCGGCCGCACAAACATCGGCAAAATCAGCTCAACTGTTAAGCGGTTACGCAGTTCAGGAAAAGCTGCGCAGGCTTCAGCGACACACGCCTGTGAAAAGCTGTCGGTAAATTCAATCATGATGGACTCCTTAAAAAGGTGTGGCAGGTTTAAACGCTGGCTAGAGTAAGCCGCGCTCAGCAAAGGACACTGGCGTGCGGCCAACAACGATATGGTCAAGCACGCGCACATCGATAAGCGCTAATGCATCGGTTAACCGTTGAGTGATGTGCTTATCTGCTACCGAAGGTTCAGACTCACCGGAGGGATGGTTATGGGCAAAAATCACCGCTGCCGCATTGACGGCTAACACCACCTTAACCACTTCCCGTGGATAAACACTGGCGGCATCTAAGGTGCCAAAGAACAACTCTTTAAACTCGAGTAATTGATGCTGATTATCGAGCAGCATTACCGCAAACACCTCCCGCTCATAACCGCCCAGTTTGTAAGTTAAAAAATCCTTAGTGGCTTGAGGGTTGGTATAGGCGTCCTTCTTTACATAGCGTTCGGCAATGATATTGGCGGCAGAGGCTAGGACTTCTTCGGCGGTTTGCGGCCACTGGTTAATCGGCTGGTCTATCAAGTTGTCTGGTTTAGTTTTGGCGTGCGTCGCTTTTGTTGACATATTAGGCTCCTTTAAAGCGTTAATGGGCTTATGCACAGGAGTGATATATATCTGAAAATATTTGGAAAAAGTGTAATAGATAAGCATTAATGAAGTGGTCAATGTCATGATGCTATATCAAAAAAGCTTTAAATAAGGTGGGTTTAGATATTACATAGAAAAATTTTAATACCAGCAAGAACATGAGTCACCGATAGAGTTTGAAGTTAATCAACCTATCCTTATTGTTAATTTTTTCTCTATTGATTCAAACGACATAAAAAATATTATTCATTACATTTGATCTGTACATTTCTAGTGTATACATTTGGGTGAAGTTTAAATGGAGGTACAGGATGCAAGAAAAATATGGCATCAGCGATCTGGCAAGATTGCTCGACTTTCCAGTTAGAACGATCAGGTTTTATCTGCAAAAGGGGCTGATTAAAGGGCCTCATGGCGCTGGTCGTGGAGCCTGGCACGACACAGAACATGTTGAGCAATTGCTAAAAATTAAACGTTGGCAAAGTGCGGGGCTGTCTTTAGAGCGAATTCAAGAATTACTGAATTATGCAAATGAACCTGAGTTGCCTGATATGCAACCAAAAGCAGGGGACATGCGTGTAATTAGTCATTTGTATCTGGGCCAAGGGCTGACACTAATGATTGACCCAGTTGCGGCAGGTGTGAGTAGTGAGCAGTTAAGGATGTTAGTTCCTGCAATGGTAAGTAGCTATCAGCAGGTTATGCAGTGCTCTTTGCCTAAAAATAATGGTGGGGTGGAAAATGAACAACAATGTGATAAATAACATAGCGCTAGGTAATTCTGAAGGATTTGGGTTTAATCATGACATTGTTTTAAAGCACAGTTTAGTTAATGCGCAACTGAATGGAGCTATCAGTGAAGTCGAATTGGTTCACGAATTTGTAAATCGTGAAACTTGCCCTATTGAAGCCATATTCTCATTTACGTTACCACTAGATGCGGTCATTTTAGGGTTATCTATGGCGATTGGTGAGCGTCAGTTCACAGGTGAAGTGACGCCAAAAGCTATCGGAACTGATAAATACGAAGGTGCCATAGCAGAAGGTGACAGTGCAGTATTACTGGAGCGGTTGAATGATGGGCTATATTGTCTCAATGTTGGTAATTTGCTACCTAATGATGACGTTACCATTTCTATTCAATATGCCCAAGTCCTGAACTGGCAAGACCGTAAACTGCGGTTTTATTTTCCGTGTACAATTGGTGACCGCTACGGACATCAGCGATCAGCAAATTTACATGATTATCAACAGATTGAGCATACACTAGATAATGGCGCACGCTTAACATTTAATCTGGCGATTAACGGTGAATTATCTTCCTCATTAGTTACCAGTCCAAGTCATTCATTAACGGTAAAACGAGAAGAGAGTTCTTTAATCTTATCAGGGGATAGGGTTATTCCTGATAGGGACATCATAATTACACTAGAAGCATTACCTTCATTTACTGGCGAAATTCTAGTTGAAAAGAGTGCTTTTGGGTTGCAGTACTGCGCCAACCTGTTATTACCATCCTCAGATAGCCACAATGAGTCAGCTCAGTGCTTCCAGTTTATTGTTGACCGTTCAGGTTCATGTGCGGAGATGCCATTGAGCAGGTGCGTAAGGCCTTCGTCGCAATTAAAACACTTCTCAAGCCATCAGACTGGTTCAACATCATCTCCTTTGGGTCTCAAGCACAAAGTTTGTTTCCATCTCCTGTTCCTGCCGATAGTGAGCATCTTGCAAAACTTCATGCATACATCAACCAGCTAGATGCCAACATGGGGGGAACTGAAATTTCAGCAGCATTAAACTTGGCTCGCAAAACTGGACGGCATGCAGAATTTGCGACGCAAATGTTGCTGATCACTGATGGTGAAGTGTGGGGTACCGCGGCAATAATCGCGGATGCAACAAAAGCAAATATACGATTATTCAGTGTGGGCGTGGGTTCTGCAGTAAACGAAGCTTTTCTGAATAAATTGTCACGCAGTACTGGCGCTTCAGCCATCTATGTATCGCCAAACGAGTCGATGGCAGATGCGATTGTGGGACAATTTAAACGATGCCGTCAGCCAGAGATAACAGATCTTAAAATACATTGGCCGATACCAATTAATGAGCAAGTTGATAAACAGTTACTGTTTACGGGTGATGGATATCAATGCTATGCCACATCTGAGACTGAAATATCATCAAAAAACTACGTGAATATTGAAATTATGCAGCAAAATCAGTCAATCCCGGTAAGGCTGTTTCGAGGGATTGGTACTGGAACTCTGTCACGTCTGGCTGCTTACCAAAAATTGTCGAGCAGCAAGGATTCTGAGGAAATTGCCGTTAAGTATAGTTTACTTTGTGAGCAAACCTGCTGTGTGTTGGTCGCCGTACGTGACCAAAAAGCTGACTGTTTACCAGAGTTGCGAACTATAAGGCACACTCGTGCAGCCGGTGAAGCAGGGTTTGGCTCAGTGGCAGGGGTTGTATCTCTTTGTTCTGCCGCACCAGTGTATAGCAACTCAGTGCTTGATTGCCTTGATATCCCAGCATTTTTACACAAACAGAACGTAACATTTGTAGATGATCTTGCTGAACCAGTTGATAGAGATACGACTGCAATCGCCAGCTGGCTAAGAATTTTCAACAAAGCGGCGTCCAATGGTTCGTTGGAATTGAGTTTTGCTTGTATTAAATCATTAGGCATTGATTTGCAGAAAATCTTGATGATTGATATGAATTTTTATCCTGACATACCGGAAAAACTTCTAGTGTTTGAAATCCTACTAGCATTTCTTGAAGTATCTAATGCTGGAAGAACTGGTCGAAAGTTAAGGCATTGGTTACAGCAACAACATGTTATTGATCAAGTCGATCCCGATATTGCGATAGATCTTCGTGCTAATCTAGCCTTGCATCTCACTGGTAGTTGAACGGTAAAAAGCCTTTTCGCCCGGCATATACTAAATAGTCATTATAATCATTCTCTTACGAAGGATTCTTTTCTATGGACTTGCTTGTGGGAATGCTTGTTCGATTCATGCCTTTGATTCTCATCATTGCTGTGTTGCTTGTAATTAGGTTCGTTATTCTTAAGCCTGATTATGATGCTTTTAAGGCATATAAGGAGAAGAGGAAAAATGAAAAACCTTGGTGGGATTTTACTGATGAATAAAACAGGTATTAAATTGATTTACCTCTCGTTTTTTGGCTGTAAAAACCTGTATTTTGGTTGGAAATACCCATCTCAAACATTCACGTTATGAAGTCAAAGAGACACCATGCCACCCAATGGTTTTTAAGCTTAATTTAGTATTTCGTGTCAACACCAGCCTGCCGCGCTGGCTAGTGTGAATAACCTTAATCGATTTCAGTTGAGAAGTTTCATCGCGAACTGACCGCCGATTAGAGTGCAACCCACTTTTAGCTTAACCGCGCCGAGGTGTTGCTTGCGAAAATTAAAGTTGAGCGTTTAGCGATTTGCCCTCTGAAAAAATTAGGTAGTGAAGAAGACGTCAGTATGCAAGCTGTTTTATAAAAGGGAACTAATATGGATTTTGTGAAGCGGAACTACATGTACCGGGAAGATGATGATTTACAGTTTCTTTCTCTTTGCACTCATAAGCAACTGACACCACTTGTTAAATATTTGACTAAAGACAAAATTGGTAAACTTAGAACCACTGAGACACTAACGACTAACCCAAGGTTTAAAAAGAATAAGCATGACTTGGCGCTAGTATGGCAAGAGATCTGCGCTGAATTGCAAACTTTTGGTAATTCAACAGTGATGAATCTTATTACCGGAAAGGGGGGAACCTATCTCAATTTACTGCAATATACTGCCCGTTCAATTGGCTGCTCGGTCAGTGCTAAAGATAAAGATAGTGCTCTTGCAATTGAAAAAGCTATTGTCGCTAAGGTCATGAAATTGCAATTGGACAAGATGACGCAAGCTGATCGTTCGGCATTTGTCGAGAGAATGAGTAAAGATTATCAATGCAAGATTGATAATGCGCTTGACTGGAGCAGCAAAGATTTCGCTATTGTATCTAGAGTCCTTGCTTCGGCATTTGGTGGTGCAGCGGTTGGTGCAGCACTTTTGCCAAGAGTGCTGATGACATACAGTCCAATGGGTGTATTGGGTGGGATTTTTGGTGTATTTGCCGATGCCCCAAATGTTAACGTTACTTTACCCTGTGTTATTCATATTGCAATGCTCCGAGAACTGCGACGTAACGATAATCCATTCAAATAAGATCTGCTAAACAAGGAGTTGTAATGATAAGTAATACAATTAGAACAATAATGGTACCAGATTGGGACAAGGTTGATCCGGAAATCATTGAGCTAATTAAGTCAGGTCACATGCGGTTGCGCGAGGGTATTGTTTACTGGTCAAAAGGCAAGAAATTAATTGATGGTGCAGGGAGTATTGTTAAACATTTACCATTCAAGGAGATGACCGTAGATCTTAGTGAGGGAGTTAACGTAGTAGAGCTCGCAAAAGCAAGCGCTGCAGTTAAGCAAAGTATCTTTTTTGCCGCTGGCTTATCGACAGGAATCATTCTTGGTGCGATTGTTATCCAAACAGTATATTTATCGAAGAAACTGGAAAAAATCCAAGCATCCATCGACAAGATAGCCATCGAAATTCAAACACAAAATCAATTGTTTTATCTTGAAAAACTTTCGTCTTATATTGGTAGTGTAATGGCTGCACATGAGTTGCTAGGTATTTATCAAGAACATGATCCTATACCTGAGATTGTTGGTCCTTTGTTGGTTACTTTGGCTCAACAACGTAATGAGCTTTGTACCTTTTTGATGAAATTGATCGGGTGGATCGAGCAGCGGAATAATCGAGATGGTAAAAATACTATTACCCAAGAACACGCAGCTTTAATAATTGATTTTATCACTCATGTTTTAGATATGATGCCCAAAGCTATTTATATTGAGTCAACTCTTTACACTAGATTAGGTCATTACCATCATGCGGATACCTTAGTAGAAACTGCTGGAGCTAAATATACCATGGTGCTCCAAGCTTATCGTGGTTGGGCTAGAGATTCTTACGACAATTTATTGACTGGTTCATCATCTAGCCACAATAATCGATTATTAACTAATAAGTTTAATGACATAAAAAGCTTACTTAACTCATTGGAAAACAAGATTTTGCTTGGTAAAAATGAGCAATTGAATCAGCAAGATGAGAAGCTGGTTATTGCTTTACCAGTGTAAGTCAATCGTAAAGTGGCATAATTATGAAGATATAGTACAAGTCATTTCTATTGTTCTTACTGAGTTTAAGATGTTATTCCAAGTACCATATTCACTTAATTCAATGAGGGAAAAAATAGCTATAACCCAGTAATAAAACGAACCTTACTTAGTATAGCTATGGCATACGCGAAAGGCACAATCGTGTACAAGCATTCTAGATAATTGTTGAAAGTGGCTTTAGTTATTATTGTACCAAAGAACATCTCCTTGAACTCGAACAGTCGATGCTGACTGTCGAGCATCATCACCGCAAACACTTCACGTTGATGCTGGTGGAGCTTAAAGCGCAGAAAATCCATAGTTGCATGCTTGTTACAAAAGGCATCGCCGCGCACAAAGCGTTCGGCGACGATACCTGCTGCGGTTTCTAAGATTTGCTATGAGGTTTGTGACCTGCTATCGCAGGGGAGGGTGATCTCTTTGTGTATAGCGCCTCCAAATGTTGCTAAGTCGGTATATGCACAGGATTGATATATATCTGAAAAAATGGGAAAAATTAAAAATTACTGGCATAGGTAATGGGAAGAAACCATTACCAAGAGTTCAGCATGACACCAAACATAATGCTAATTCGAATGAAAGACGTAATTGACACTACAGGCTTAGCCCGTTCAACCATTTACAAATATGTCGATAAAGGTATTTTCCCCAAAGCAGTGAAACTGGGCAGTAGGTCTGTTGCATGGGTTGAAAGTGAAATATAAGGGGGGATTTTGGCAAGCTTTAGGGTAATTAATTGTTAGGTAGTAATCGACATCAACCAAAATGAAAAACAAAGAGCTACAATAGGCAATATTGATTCAAATGCATTGAAAAATGGTTGTTTTTCTGTAAATAATCAAACGCTACAAGTCTGACGAACAACAGCCAGCATGGCATGTTTGCTTTTACTATTGATAAATTTAAATGTTGGTTTAGGGATGAACATAATTAACGAAAAAGTGTTGGTTAGTTGGATTGGTGGCAACGATTTAGAATCAAAGGGGAGTAAAATGACTGGCCCTATATGGGCGACAGTATCTGATGTGACCTTTGATCGGCTTGAGCTTATTTACAATTATCCGTCGGACCTAGTTACTCCGTACCTTGAGCTACTCACTGGCAATCTGAGTTGTCCTGTCAATGCTCGTAAGGCCGATTTATCCTCGCCAGTTGATTTCGGAGAAATTTACCTCGCTGCAGAACGGTTACTAGACGGTATTAATCGTGAAGCCATTCAACTGTCTGTTTTATTGAGTCCGGGTACACCTGCTATGCAGGCTGTGTGGATATTACTCGGTAAAACTCGATTCGCCTGCAACTTTTATCAAGCATCAAAAGAACAAGGCGTTAATATTGTAGAAATTCCTTTTAAGCTGACAGCTGAATATTTTCCTTCGATGACTAATCTAGCCCCTATTGAACTTGGGCAACTTGGTCTATTGGGCTTTGATGCTGATCCCGCTTTTGATGACATTATTACCCTTGATCCTGAAATGTTACTACTTAAAGCCAAGGCTCAAGTTTTAGCATCGCATGAAGTATCTGTGCTGATTTGTGGTGAGAGTGGTACCGGCAAAGAGATGTTTGCTCGGGCAATTCATAATGCAAGTGCGAGAAGGGACAAACCATTTGTTGCGATCAATTGTGGCGCATTTCCCTCAGAACTTATCGATTCAATACTTTTTGGCCATAAAAAGGGGGCTTTTACTGGTGCGGTTTCAGATAAGGTAGGAGTTTTTGAATTGGCGCATTCAGGTACTCTTTTTTTGGATGAGTTTGGCGAGCTTGATAGTTCAGCCCAAGTCAGGCTCCTTAGAGTATTGCAAGATGGTAAATTCACTCGCTTGGGAGATAGTAAAGAACGTAGCAGCAATTTCCATTTAATCACAGCAACTAATCGAGACTTGATGGCTGACGTTTCCAAGGGTAGGTTCAGAGAGGATTTATTCTATAGGGTTGCCATTGGTGTGTTGTCCTTACCACCTCTAAGGTCTCGACAAAGCGATTTAGACCATCTAGCAGATCAGTTTACCGCCATGCTCACACAAGAATACCCTTCTCTAGGTGGTAAAAAAATTTCCACTGCTGCAAAAAAAATTATCAGTAATCATCGTTGGCCTGGAAATATCAGAGAGCTGAAAGCAACGATTCTTAGGGCAGCCTTATGGTCTGAAACTGCCGTATTGGAAGAAGTTGATATACGCAGGGCGATACTTTCGACGTTCCAAAATAGTGAGAGCATTCTCGAAAGAGATATATCAAAAGGTGTTGATATAAATAGTATTATTGATCTAGTAGAACGGCACTATTTAGAACGAGGATTGGCATTTACGTCGGGGAATAAACGTAAAGCGGCGTTGTTACTCGGCTACAACAATCACCAAACTTTAAATAATCGCCTTAAAAAACTCGGTCTAGAAAACGACAATGACTAAATTGGCATAAAAGTCGCTATATGAGTTTGACCCTGAATTAAGCCAGGGAATGCAATTCAACATAAGGAGATCCACTGTGACACAATTAACGGCAATACAACCACTCTCACGTAAAGATAAAATCTCACAGCTTATGGCTGCGATGAATGTTGGTCTGTTAGAGCGAAAGGAACAAATTAAGCTGATTTTACTTGCCGCACTTGCGGGTGAGCATGTTTTGCTTGTAGGTCCTCCGGGCACCGCAAAGAGTGAACTTGCCAAACGGCTAAAAAATATCTTTGTTGAAGCGAGTTATTTTGAGCGTTTGTTGACACGTTTTTCTGTCCCAGAAGAAGTCTTTGGGCCTCTTTCTATTCGTGCATTAGAGGATGATAGGTATGCTCGTTTAACTAGTGGTTATCTACCTGATGCATCAGTAGCTTTTATTGATGAAATCTTTAAAGCAAACAGTGCCATTTTGAATAGTCTTTTAACCATATTAAACGAGCGAGAATTTGATAATGGTAATCGTCGATACAAAGTGCCCTTAATTTCGGTTATTGCTGCGAGTAACGAGTTACCGGAAGGTGAGGAGCTTTCTGCTTTGTATGATCGCTTTATGTTACGTAGTTTTGTCGGTCCAGTGTCCGATAGTTCATTTAGTGAATTATTGCAGCTTTCAGCTGAAAAATTTGAGCCTGAGCTGAATATCCGACTCAAGCTAGAAGATCTTGCAGATGTACAGCAGTTAGCTGACAAGGTTACCCTGAGTTCTTCTGTGCTGGCATTGTGTAAAGAGTTTCGGGCCTATTTAAACCGAGAGAATATTTACGTTTCTGACAGGCGTTGGCTCAAGTTGATAAAACTGATGAAGGTATCAGCATTCACCTCTGGCTTGACGCAAGTGAGTAACTATGATGCATGGGTTTTACCTCATTGTCTGTGGAATAAGCCGGAGGAGTTTTCTGGGCTGCAAGAGCTCTATAATCAAGCTGTAGCCATCAATGGTGATTTTACCGATGAACGTGCATCAAGTTTAGTGGCAACTTGGGAAGGACGATTAAAGGCTGATAAGTCACAACAAAAGCAGAAAGTAGACAACAAAAGTCGGCCACTGTTTATTAATGATAAAGGTAAACAGACATTACAATCCTCTGGAGAAGTCCAAAAAACAAATGCTAAAGGTGAAGTTCTCTATTGGGATGACTATGACAATAAAGAGACAACTTCAAGTCGCGGGCGTTATAGCTCTTCATTAAATGCCATTATGATTAATCAAGCATTTAAACCCGTTATGGAATCAATTAGTTATTCTGAAGACCATATTAAGGGGCGTGTTGCAGGCGTAGAAGAAATTCTGGCGAAGATAAAAAACCACATTAACGCTTTAAGCAAACAGCGAGAAGATGCTAAGACAGTATTTGAAAGCCATCTTTGGTTAAATCCTGAACTGCTTTCTAAAGTGATTGCGAGTTTAGATAACGCCCTTGAATACAGCCATAAATTATCCAATCGTCTGGTAAAAGTGAAACAAGGTTTTGAAGCCTTGCCACGGGAACAAGAAGTTGATTTGTCGGACACTAGCATTCCAGTTGATGCAGTGTTAGAGGGTGAACTCTGTGAATGAACAAAAACCAACACAGCTGGCTCCAGCACTTAATATTTTAGCTGGTTTGGAGCGGCAGTTAGTTGATATTGATTTATTACCTGATTCGTTGGTGCCAGCTGTAGCTACCCTACCAGGAGGCGATTTATCTACTCGCTGTATGACTATCGCATTATTGCGAAATCAGTTGTTGGCGGGAGAGTCATTGTCACAACCTTGTCCTTGGTTACCTGAGGCTGTTCAGCAAAACATTGTTAATGTAATTAGCCGTTCAGGTATTGCAACTTATTGTCAAAATAATCCGCAAGTCACCGATGCCTTGATATTGGATTTACTATCTGCTCTTGAAGGTGCTCAGACAAGAGCATTAATCCTTGCTAGGCAATTAGCTCAAATCAAATATAAGCAGGCGTTAGAAGTGCTGAAAGAGGAATTCGCCGTTGCCCATATCAAACGCAATTCAGCCAAACTTAAAAATTTACTTGTTCTTTCAGATGCAAAAAAACTTGAATGTCAGCTCCAGGCTGAATTAGAGGCCTGGTTGCAGTTAATTAATGCTAATGGACAACATCCATTTGCATTGCCATCAGTTTGGGCCGAAAGGTTGGAAGTCTGGCAAATACTTTCAGAGATTTTTGATGATTTAGGTATGGTCACTGGTCTTGGTTGGGACCTATTGAAAGGAATGCTGCAAAGCCATGGTTGGATGAACATGGTGCGATTACAGAAGCTGGTCGAGCAAATCCCACAATTGCGTGAAGTGATTGAAACCCTGGGGCGCATGAAAGATTGCGACGGTGAGCCCGTGATTGAAGAAATTATCTCTAAGATGAGCGTAACGAAAAGGCGCGATAAAGAGATTTCTATGCCGCTTGTGCCAATGGAAACCAAAGGGATTACTCGTTCTGACTCAATCAGTCGAATGTTGCCTCAAGAAGCGGCTTTTTTGGGGCATCCAGTCCTTAAAAAACTTTGGCATGCCCGGCGAGCTGAGCATGCATTGCTCAGTTATGCTGTTGAAGGCACGGACGTCATCACTGAAGAGGTTACATTTGAGCAAGAGGTTAAGGAAGAAAAATCCGGCTTCAAAATAAATCGTAACCGTGGTCCCATGATTGTTTGTCTAGATACTTCCGGTTCCATGCAAGGAACACCAGAGAATGTTGCCAAGGCGCTGGTGTTGCAATGTATCAGTGTGGCTAAAACCGAAAAACGTGCTTGTTATGTTTACCTATTTGGTAGCTGGGGAGAAGTGACAGAAATGGAGCTGACACCCGATGCTGAGGGCTTAGAGCGGATGATACTTTTTCTGTCCATGTCATTCGGCGGTGGTACAGATGCAGAGGGGCCACTTAATTTGGCTCTTGAGCAAAGTGATAAGAATAAATGGCATCAAGCAGATATATTGCTCGTTAGCGATGGTAAGTTTGCGGTGTCTTCAGGACTAACCCGTAAAATTAGTCATCGTAAGGATAATAGCGGATTGAGTATTCATGGGATTGTTATTGGGTCGAGTTTGTCGCCGATGGACAAGATCTGTGACCCGTTGCATCAGTTTTCAAGTTGGTTAGACCTGCAAAATAACGTATATCAGTGATAAGGGAGCACGTGTGACAAAAGCTAAAGATAATTTTGAAAAGGCAATTCAAGATGCTGAATGGATTTTAGAAGCCTATGACCATTTAAACAAAATTGAAGGTAGGGAAAGAGAACCTGAGGAGTTTAAGCGGGCTGCATTGATCATGACCTTAACTGCTTGGGAAACCTATGTCGAAGATGTCATTGAGGAAAAGTTGACAGCAGATTTGAGAACCCTGGCTGGCTCGAATGTTGGAAAATTTATTACATCGACACTTAAAACTGAGCTTAAGTATTTTCATACCCCAAATTCTCAGAAAACCAAGGGAATGTTTGAGCGGTTTTTATACGTAGATGTGACCGAGAAATGGACCTGGATTGATGGTGATATTGAGCAAGTTCAATCCAAACTAAACCAATGGATAAGAAAACGAGGTGAAGCAGTTCATCGGTCTATTAATGACAAACAAGCCACTCATTTAGTAAGCCGGCCAGATATGAAAAAATGCCTGACGTTTTTTAAAAAGCTCGTAGAAACAACAGATTTAGCTATTGAGTCAGTGTAAAATGAATAACTGTAATCGAGCATGAAAAGGTAAAACCGTAATGAATCTAATTGCCAATTAATCAGTGAGAAACTAGTTACATTATTGGTTGTAGAAGCCTTGTATTGTCATGCAACCTTAGCTCGGAAAAAACTGCTAAAGCTCCTTTGATTGTGATTAAACTCAAAGTACTTAAAGCTTTCGCTAAAAAATACGAATTGAAAGTATTCAATACACTGATTTTATTGTTAAATGTTTTTATAGTCAGCCATACAGTGAATTGTGGTCTATTTAGGGCCAATAGAAGTTAGGATATCAAAGGGAAATGAAAAAAAAGAATGCAATTCTAATTTTGGAAGCTCCATGGGAGTTGTCTGAGTCAGACCAAAATACGGTCAGTGTTTTACCCTTTTTTCAAGGGTTAGAGCGATTGAGAGGGAGTTTTGATCTGTTCCACTCCCACTTCTATGAAGCCAAAAGCTTTAAAATGGCGCTTGATAACCTCACTAGAGTGCAATACGAACGCTGTTATGTGTATATCGCATGTCATGGTGATGGTAAGCGCCTACATCACATCAATTTGGCTAACGCGTTAAAGATTATCCAAACTAAAGCTAAACAAAATAATATCTTAGGTGTGGTCATCGGTTCGTGTTTAGTGGGCAATAACACTGACATCATGGGCGAATCAATGACAAATTCTCCCATTGTTTGGAAGTTTGGTTACCGTTGTGAAGTCAATTGGCTGGACGGCACCCTCATGGATCTTGAGGTCTTTGATGCCTTGTTAAAGGCGCGAGAGCCTGATTTCTCAGATGAAAACGCGCTACTGCGCCGTTTCCAATCCGCATTTAGACACTATGCCCCTCATGCAATTATTGGTAATCACCCTAATGGTGAAGGTTGCTCAATTGCTGACGGCATTTCTTTGGTGATCCAAGCCAGAGGGCAAGGTCATGTACCAATGGATTACAGCGAATGCCTATTTAATGATGATTGCGAGTAATTTGTGCGAATATTTGTGAATAAGAGCAACCTGTTACAACGAACTACGATACCATATGTCATCGTTTCTGTGTTCGCTGAAAAAGAGTAGTAATTAATGGAGCAACTACCGCATTTGACTCAAATTGGCTTCAAGTTTGGTAAAAATGGGGCGCATGCCGCCCGAAGCATGATGATCCAAGAGCTGACACAACTGTTGATGTCACTGCCAGAGCAGGCATCGTTGGATGAATACCGCGCTAATATTATCGATGCCAATCTTCTGCATAAATCGAGTGAGAACGCCCGTAAGCTTACTTTTCGACATATGGTCGATCTTTATGGTTTGTCGCCACAAGTTCCGCTTTTTAAAATATTTCGCCAGTTGTGGGATTTATCAGAGGAGTCTCAGCCGCTATTGGCATTGCAGTTAGCCGTTGCCAGAGATCCGCTATTAAGAGGTTCCGCCGAGGTCATTTTATCTCTAGAACCTGGAGAGATGCTCCATAGAGAAACCATGGAATCGCACCTTGCCAAAGATGACCCGGACAGATTTAGTCCCGCTTCGTTAAAGTCCTTCTCGCAAAATTTAAACGGTACCTGGACTCAGGCGGGTTATCTGACTGGCAAGGCTAAAAAATACCGTAGCGAGCCTAAAGTCACCTATGTAAACCTGGTATTTGCCTTGGTTTTGGCCCATTACCACCAGCTTAGTGGTATAAGGCTTTTCAACAGTTTCTGGTGTAAGTTGCTCTTAAAGAGTCACGCAGATTTATACGAATTAGCTCATCGTGCGACGCTTAGAGGCTTGATCCACTTTAAACAGGCAAGCGAAGTGATAGAAGTGTCATTTGCACCATTAAAACTTCCTGAATTCAAGGATTGAATCCATGTCCGACAGACTTACCAAATTACTTAACAGCTTTAGCAACCATATCAGTGTGCCCTGGAGTAACACCATCTCCGCCGAGGAAAAAGCAATTTTCGTGGTGTATGACAAGGCCGATGAACTCAAGCTTAGAGCACGATTGACTGAATTTGAACAGGCCAGTATAGAGGCCCAACATCCATGGTTATTGCTCGATTTAACCAACGCCTTTGCCAACTGGATGGCCGAGCAGGATTACAAAGAAGGCTATTTTGAAGACCCTGAATACCTCGAAGGTAGCTACGACTACTTTGCTGATGAACTAGTGAAATTACTGAGCGCTGAAATTAACAACCAGCAAACGGCCGACACTGTCGTAGCGTTAATGGGATGCGGTGCGCTATTTGGCTTCCTGTCAGTATCTGCACTGGTCAAATCGCTGGCTGCGCAGGTGAATGGCCGCTTGGTGGTGTTTTTCCCCGGAGAATATCACGACAATAACTACAAATTACTTGATGCCAAGGATGGATGGGGCTATCAAGCCACCGCTATCACAGCCGTTTAACGAGGGACCGAAACAATGCTAAACCGCGATATATATCAGTTAGACCCACTGGAAAGCAAACTCGCCAACAACGGCGTGGCCGAAGTAAAAGACGACCTGTCTCAAGGCGCGCTCGAAACACTCGAGTATGAGCTTCGCACTTTTGTGTGTAGTGGTGCTTATGCCAAAGGGCTAGACGATATTCTCAGTACATTTCTACGTAACGTAAAAAGCAGCGGAGAACAGCCAGGGGTATGGATCTCAGGCTTCTTCGGTTCTGGTAAGTCACACCTGGCTAAAATGCTCAGAACGCTATGGACCAATCAAAAAATAAATGATGGCACCGATGCTCGCTCACTGGTTGATTTGCCGGACACTATAAGTCATCACTTTGACGAACTCTCAACATTAGGCGCCAAATTGGGTGGTTTACATGCCGCCTCCGGCACCTTAGGTGCGGGTGTTGATGATAAGGTGCGTTTGGCGTTATTGGCGGTTATTTTCAAATCGGTCGGGTTATCAGAGCAATACCACCTGGCAAGATTTGAACTTTGGCTTAAGGCCGAAGGTATTCTGGCGCAGGTAAAGGCCTATATCGAGCAGCACGCCAAAGGGAAAGAAGGCGAAGATTTGTGGCAAAAAGAGCTGCGTAACTTACACATGTCACCTGTGATGGCCAGTGCAGTGTTGCACGCCATGCCAGCTTTAAGTGGTGATGCCGTAGGCGTCAATCAGATGATCAGAGCTCAATTCAAAATAGTTAAGGATGTATCAAACACTGAAATGGTGCAGGCGATAGTCGATGCCTTAGCCCCACATGGTGAAATGCCATTAACCCTAATCGTGCTCGATGAGGTACAGCAATATATTGCCGACGACCCAGATAAAGCCTATGCAGTGCAAGAGGCGATCGAAACCTGCTGTAAAGCAGGCAAATTTAAAGGGCGCTTGTTGTTTGTTGCTACCGGGCAAAGTGCCTTATCTGGCTTGCAAAACCTGCAGCGTCTGATGGGTCGCTTCCAGGTATCGGTCCAACTGGAAGACACCGATGTTGATGCCGTTATTCGCAAAGTGATCCTGCAGAAAAAGGAAACCGCCAGAGTCAGTATTGAGAGTGTGATTCAAGAAAACTTGGGTGAAATCAACCGCCATCTGCGCGGTTCTGTTATTGAATCCAATAAAGATGATGAGCAGTGGATGGTCGCCGACTATCCTCTGCTGCCAGTACGTCGCCGCTTTTGGGAGCGGGTATTACCAGCGCTAGACAAAACCGGTACTGGCTCACAGCTACGTAACCAGCTTCGAGTCGTACACGAGGCAACTAAGTTAACAGCACTTAAACCCTTGGGCAGTGTGGTGCCAGCCGATTTTATCTACGATCAAATTGCCATTAATCTGCTGCAAACTGGCGTGATTGGCAAAGACATCTACGAAAAAATAGGCCGCTTAAAAGCCGGTAATGACGATGAGCAGTTGCAAGGGCGTCTGCTGTCATTGATCTTGCTTATGAGCAAGTTGCCAGCCGATATCAACCATGGTATCGCCTCAACGGAAGCTTTTTTGGCAGACTTGCTGCTTGAACATTTAAGTGAAGGTAAGCACGAACTTCGTGCCCGACTTCCAGGCTTACTCAGCCAGCTGGTGGAAGAGGGCGCATTACTGCCGATGAACAGCGCTGCTGGCGTTGAATATCGCCTGCAAACCGTCGAGAGTCAGAAATGGCATGACACCTTCAAGCAGCAGCAAAACGACCTGCGTGGTAACCCACAGTCGCTTGAGACTTTCCGCAGTCAGGAAATTCAGCATTATATTCGCAGACAATTGGCAGCAGCCAAAGTTAACCAGGGGACAGTGGCTGAAGGCCGTACTATCAATTTGTGTTTCGATGCGGATCTCCCCGCCGATGCCAATAAGCGACTGTATGCCCATGTGCTGGAATGCAGCGAGCGCCAATTTACCGATGCGGTGAGACGTGCCAGCGCCGACAATGCCACCTTATTTGTCCATGTGCCCAGCATTCGCCGCTCTGATCTATTAAGTGCCATTGTGGATTTTAAAGCCGCGGAGACCACCTTAGATGTGAGTGGCCTGCCAGCCACGGATGCTGGTAAAGATGCCAAAGCAGCCATGGAGCATCGCAAATATGAGGCCGAACGCACCAAAAAGCTTATTTTAAAAGAGATTTTTGACGGCATTATGGTGCAATTAGCCGGCGGCTCTGAGGTCATGGGGGAGACCCTTACCGAACAGTTTGAAAATGGCGGTAAAAAGGCCTGCGAGCGCCTTTACAACGAATTCAAACTGGTCGATGTCAAAGGCTGGGGTACAGTGTACGACCGTGCCAGTAAGTCGGCCGATGCCAATGCTCTTGCTGCCATTGGCTTTAATGACGAAGCCGACAAACACCCCGTGTGCATGGCCATTAAGCGCTTTATCGGTGTGATGAAAACTGGTGCCGAAATCCGCGATAACTTCCAAAATGCCCCTTATGGTTGGCCTAAAGACACTATCGACGGCGCCCTGTACGCCATGTTGGCTTCTGGGGTATTAAAGGCGACCGATGGCCAAGAAAAACCGCTCGATGCCAAAAGCCTTGAGCGCGCCAAAGTCGGCCAAACTAAATTCCGCCCCGAAACAGTCAGCCTAAGTACGGTGCAAATCCTCAAGGTGCGCAGTTTAATCAATGCCATTGGGGTGAGTTGTACTAACGGTGAAGAACAGTCCAAGCTAAGCCAGGCGATAGCCCAGGCTAAGCAAATTGCCCGTAAGGCCGGTGGCGATGCGCCACTGCCACTGCCGCCAGCAACCCCGCACTTGAATGAGATTGAAGTCTTGTCAGGTAATGCGCAATTGCTTGCCGCCTATCAATCACAGCCCATTATTCTGCAAGAGTTGGAACAATGGAAAGCGCAGGCAGATAAAGTCAGTACTCGTCTTTACCTATGGGACGAGTTCAAGGCTGCACTCAAGCACTGTCAAGGTTTAGCGGGATACGATGCCCTTGATAGTGAAAAACGTGCTATCGAGCAAAATCGCAGTCTCTTGGCTGAGCCTAACCCCATAGAACCACTGCTCAAACAGGCCATTGAAGCGATTCGCCTAGCCATCATGAAGAAGTATCAAGACTTCCAGGAGGAATATCAAACCTGCTTGCAAGAGCTTGAGCAAGACGCCATTTGGGCGCAGCTTTCAAGCTCTCAGCAAAGCGAGCTGTTAACCAAGCACCATTTGGATAACCTCGAGATGCAGCCGCTTTCCGGCAACGACAGAGTGATCGACAGCATCGAAAACACCTCGCTCACCCAATGGAGCGACAAAACCTCCGCCTTGGCTGGCCGCTTTAGTCGGGTACGGCAAGAGGCGGTAGACAGATTAGTGCCCAAGGCCAAGCAGGTGCAGCTGTCCAAGGTGGTGATTAATACCGAAGCTGAGCTCGATGCCTGGCTTAAGCAGGTGCGGGCCGATGTCATGGCGGCGCTTAACGATAATCGCCCTGCGTCGTTAAAGTAGCGCTGATAAAGCACCCAGAAAAAGAGCCCTTAACAAGAGCTCTTTACAAGAGCCACGTTAATTTGAGCCTTGCCCAAATAGGGCAAGGCTCACTCAAATGACAGTTAGTTGAGATAGAGAACCTCTTATGCGTCAAGCCCTGGATAAAACCCTCAGAAACTTGCTGGAAAAAGCCGTTGTCCGTGCCCGAGAGCTGACTGAGATTGCCGCACTCGAGGCCTTAACCCGCTTAGGCGTTGGCTTAGGCGAGGCGCCGTCGTACCTAAACGATGATGAGCGAGCGCTGCGTAACTGCCTGCGCGCCCATGCCCGCCAGCTCGGGGATAGGTTGCACACCAATGGCAAGCAAGACATAGCGCACCTAAGCGCCGAAATGGCCTATGAACATTGGCACCGCATGCTATTTGCCCGCTTTTTAGAGCAAAACCAGCTGCTCATGTATGACCAATACACAGCCGTCACCCTGGCCGAGTGTCAGGAGCTGGCTGCCGATGAAGGCGTAAAAGATGGCTGGCAGCTCGCTGGAGTATTGGCCGAGCGGATGTTGCCGCAGATATTTCGCACTGACTCGCCGGTGTTTGCCTTACCGCTCGCCATTGATCGGGTGCGCGAGCTTGAAGACCTCATTCTCACCCTGCCAACGGCGGTGTTCACGGCTCAGGATAGTCTCGGCTGGTGTTATCAGTTTTGGCAAAGCAAGCGTAAAGAAGAGGTGAATGCCGCCGGTGTCCCCATTGGCGCCGATGAGCTAAGTCCGGTCACTCAGCTCTTTACCGAGCCCTATATGGTGAGCTTTTTGCTCGACAATAGCCTGGGCGCCTGGTGGGCGAAAAAACGCTTAACCGATGCCGACCTGCGTAGCGCCAGCGACGAGGCGACTTTGCGCCGCGCCGCCGCTATTCCTGGCGTACCGCTGGAGTACCTGCGCTTTGTGAAAACCAAGGATAGCCAAGGCGTGCTGTGGCAAGCGGCGGGTGGCTGGTTTGAGGCTTGGCCAGAGGATATCGCTGCGCTTAAAACCCTCGACCCTTGCTGTGGCTCCGGCCACTTTTTGGTGGCGCTGTTTTTGATGTTGGTGCCGATGCGTATTGAGCTTGAGGGAATAGATGCCAAAACCGCCATCGACCGGATACTGCGTGACAACCTCCATGGTTTGGAGCTCGATAGCCGCTGCGTCGAAATCGCCGCCTTTGCCCTGGCGCTGGAGGCCTGGCGCTATCCTAACGCCGGCGGTTATCGCAGTTTGCCGGCTCTTAATTTGGCTTGCTCGGGCCTGGATGTCAGTGCCCTTGGCAGCGAGTGGCAGGCGCTGGCCAAACAGCGCCCAGAGATAAGCGATGCCTTAAGCTGGTTTGCCCGCACCTTTAAAGACGCGCCTGTGTTGGGTAGCCTGATTGATGTCAATAGTGCTTACTACCACGGAAAAACAGAGGGAGAGCCCGCACCTTGGCAAGTGTTGCTGGATGCGCAGGCTGGTATGCAAAACCTGGGTGACGAAGCGCAAATCGCCCAAGTCACCGCCCAGGGCCTGGCGATGGCGGCTAAGCTTCTGGCCAATCAATACACCCTGGTGGCCACCAATGTGCCGTATCTTGCCCGAGGTAAGCAGTGCGACACCCTAAAAGATTTCTGTGAAAACTATTACCCCGAAGCAAAGTCCGATTTAGCGACCGTGTTCCTCGAGCGTTGCCTCGATTTCAGCCCCAAAGGTGGCAGCTCAACCATAGTGCTGCCACAAAACTGGCTGTTTCTTACCAGCTATAAAAAGTTCCGCGAGAAGCTGCTCACTCAAGACACCTGGAACCTGGTGGCGCGCCTGGGGCCAAGAGCCTTTGAAACCATCTCCGGCGAGGTAGTGCAAGCCATATTGATCACTCTCAGCAAGGGCGAGGCCGCCCAAGGGGCCTTGCTCCATGGTCTGGATGTCTCCGCCCCCAAAACCGCCGCCGATAAAGCCGAGCAGCTGCTGATTGAGCCGCTGAAGAGCGTAGAGCAAGCGAAGCAGTTGGAGAATCCGGATTTTAGAGTGGCTCTAAATGAGACTAATAGTACCGCTTTAGTAAATAGTCATGCTGATACAGCAACAGGGATGCAATCATTTGACCGACCAAGGTTTATATATCAATTCTGGGAAATAGTTAGTTTTTCTAATGGATGGGAGCCATGTCAGTCGACGGTTCGTTCTACAACCCACATGGGGGGGTGTGAGTTTACCGTCCGCTGGGAGAGTGGTGAAGGACAGTTGTATGCCATGATGGAAGATAAAAGGTTACTTGAGAATTATACAAGCGCCATTTGGAAAGCAGGCTCCCAGTATTGGGGGGCAAAGGGAGTCATGGTTAGTTTGATGGGAGATCTGCCGGTAAGTCTTTATCTTGGAAAGCCTTATGACCAAAACGCGGGTTTGATTAAACCTAATAGTGATGAATCATTGTTATCAATTTGGGCCTATTGTTCATCTGGGGATTATGGCTCAACGGTTCGTGAAGTTGATCAAGCACTTAAGGTTACTAATGCTACTTTAGGAAAGATAGAATTCGACCACGAGTATTGGCTTAGTGTGGCCAAAGAGAAATACCCCCACGGCCTACCAAAACCTTACAGCAATGACCCCACCCAATGGATCTTCCATGGTCATCCCTGCGGCGCTGTGGTGTGGGATGAACACAAAAAGTGGACTGCCATCGCCGAGAAGCGCACCGACGAGACCGTGCTGCAAGTGGCAGTGGCGCGCTTGCTCGGTTACCGCTGGCCGGCAGAGCTTGATGAAAAAATGGAGCTTGCCGATGAGATGCTCACCTGGCTTTCCAAGTGTGATGACTTGTTAGCGCTGCAAGATGACGATGGCATCGTCTGCTTGCCGGCCATTCGCGGTGAAAAGGCGGCGGCAAGCCGTTTGGAGGCCATGCTGCAGGCCGCCTACGAGAACGACTGGTCCGCCAAGGTGCTCACCAATCTTCTTGCCAGTGTCGGCAGCAAGAGCCTGGAGACCTGGCTTAGGGATAAGTTTTTTGAGCAGCACTGCAAGCTCTTCCAGCATCGCCCCTTTATTTGGCAGATATGGGATGGCCTGAATGACGGCTTCTCGGTGCTAGTAAACTACCATAAGCTCGATTACAAAGGCTTAGAGCGGCTGATTTACACCTATCTTGGCGAGTGGATCCGCACCCAGGAGCACGGCGTGAAAGAGGGCGTTGATGGCGCCGACAGCCGTTTGATGGCCGCCAAAAACCTGAAAGACACCCTCGAAGCCATCCTCAAGGGTGATGCCATTAGCACCAAGAGTGGCCTCGATATCTTTGTGCGCTGGAAACCGCTGCACGAGCAGCCCATGGGCTGGCACCCGGACTTAAACGACGGCGTGCGCCTTAATATCCGCCCCTTTATCCAAGCGCCAGATATAGGCAAAAAAGGCGCCGGTATTTTGCGCGCCAAGCCCAATATCAACTGGAATAAAGACCGCGGCACCGACGTGGCCTCCGCCCCCTGGTATCACTTAGGCCCAGAATACGGCGAAAAAGAAGGCGCCCGCATCAACGACCACCACTTAAGCCTGGCCGAAAAACAAGCGGCTAGGGACAAGCAGGAGTAACAGGGATGTCCAAAAATATTACTGGGGCGGAATACCCACTGTCGAAGATTTTTAGCTCTGATTTTGATTATGAAATCCCGCCATATCAACGACCTTATGCCTGGACGACCGAACAGGCGGGAGAGTTGTTTGATGATCTGTACGATTTTTACAGTCATGAGGCTGAGGAAAGTTATTTCTTGGGCAGTATTGTGCTCATCAAAGAAGAAAATATTCCCCATGCCAAAGTGATCGATGGTCAGCAACGACTCACCACACTGACGATTTTGATTGCTGCATTGACGTCACTTATTGACGATAAAGAGGCTCGCGCCGAGTGCTTTGCATATATCCAAGAGCCCGGTAAAAAATTGCAGGGCATACCCGCAAAACCCAGATTAGCGTTACGTCAGCGTGATAGAACATTTTTTGCTGACACAGTGCAAGCTTTGAATTTTACCGCATTGGCGGCACTCGATATTGCGACGTTGGAAAATGAATCACAAATCAATATTCGTCAAAATGCGTTGTTGCTAAAGGAAAAACTGCAGTCCAAGTTTACTGAGGATGAACTGCTTATTAAGTTTGGTATGTTTTTGATGACGCGTTGTTTCTTGGTGGCGGTGACGTCGCCCAGTCAGCAGTCTGCTTTCCGTGTCTTTTCTGTGCTCAATAACCGTGGTTTGGATTTGCTGCCATCGGATCTTATAAAAGCTGAGGCAATTGGACAGATCTCAGAAGCGAAGCGCGAATCTTTTAATGATAAATGGGAAGAGATAGAGGTAGAAACCGGGCGTAATGGTTTCAACGATCTTCTAACCTATATCAGGATGATTTACGCCAAAAGTAAGGCAAAACGTGCGCTAATCGATGAATTCCGTGAGCATGTGCTGAGCAAGGTGACCCATCCTGAGGTGTTGATTAATAATGTTATTACTCCTTATGCCGATGCTTATTTAATAGCAAGGGATTGCGCTTACCAAGCGACTCAAAATGCTGGCGATATTAATCAGTTGTTTTATTGGTTAAACAGGATTGATAACTCTGACTGGTTACCCGTTGCTATTCACTATCTGGCTAAGTTTGGCACAGACAGTGATGCGGTTTTAGACTTTGTTTCCAGCTTAGAACGTTTAGCTGCCAAGCTACACATCTGTGCCGCTAATATTAATGAACGGATAGAACGTTATGCCCAAATTTTGGCTGAAATAGATGCCGCTGTCTCACCCAGTATTACTTGTATTAATTTAACGCAAAATGAGCAAGGCGAGTTTTTAGCTGCAATTGATGGCAATGTTTACTATTTAACTGCGCGTAGACGTAATTACCTGATTTTGAGAACAGACTCATTTCTGACAGATGCTGCCGCCAAATATGACCATTCGATTCTGACCATTGAACATGTATTACCGCAAACGGTTGAAGCCGGCAGTGAATGGGAAGTGAATTGGCCAGATGTTGATATTCGCGACAGCTGGACGCATCGCTTAGCTAACCTGGTACCACTCACCCAACGTAGAAATTCTTCAGCATCAAATTTTGATTTTGAGCGTAAGAAGACAGCCTATTTTGGCGGTAAAAGTGGGGTGTCATCGTATGTGTTGACGACGCAGGTGCTAAGTGAGGTTAATTGGACACCGGACGTATTAGCCCGCCGACAAGCTGACTTGGTCACTTTATGCAAGAAGAATTGGGGTCTAGATGTTAGTTGTTAACTATTTAATCGAGCAGTTGAGAAATGCTGCTGCCTATAACAAGTCAGTTCAAGTCAAGCCTGCTGCGGTGTTGTGGACCGATGAGCTGTGTCAATGGCAAAGTGCGATGCCATTAATCAAAGAGTATTTACCTGAGTTGTTGGAGTTGGGTGACTATGAACCATCACAGCGCACAGGTCCTGCGATTTGGCTCAAGTGTGCCATTGCTGGGGTATTAGACGAAGCGCCGTTGGTTGAAGGACGCACGCCCATCATCTATCTCCCTGGTGTGAGTCGTAAGGCGCTGCGCGCCATTGAGGATTGTCCGGATTATTTACGGCCGCTTGCAGAGTTACAATATCGCGGAAGCTGGTGGGCCTATAATACTGCTGGACGAGACTGGAGTGTTGGCTCGTTTTTGACGAACCCAAGGGTTGGACTAGAGCTGGATGTGGCTAAAGATAACAGCACTCAAGAGGTCATTCCCAAAGTGCTACGTGATTTACTTGAAACCCAAGTGGATGCACTTAAAGGTCGTCGTTTAGAGGCGAAAGACTTTCAAGAGTTGGTATTTAACGATCCCATTAAAGATTTGCTGGGGTGGCTTAATCATCCCAGCCAGAAACGTGCCCAGTGGGATGAAAACAAGTGGCAGCTATTTTGCCAAACCTGTGAGAGTGAATTCGGTCTGAAACCAGGTGATGATACCCATCAGCAGATGTTGGCAGCCATGCTTAATGCCGAGGGGCCTTGGGCTGCGGTGTGGCAGCGGTTTGAGGATTCGGCCCATAATCTGCATTCTCTCCTCACTGCGATTGCTACACTTGTGCCAGTCGATTTGGCGGCGGATTTTAGTCATTACCCCATCGAAAACGCCCGCGAAGAGCAGCGATTGATGAATGCCATAGTGGCGTTGGGGCAGGGCGAACTGAGCTTGGTTAGGAGCAACATTGCGGATTTGTATAAAGCCCACCAGGTGCGTGAAGGCTGGCTTTGGTATCGCTTAGGACAATCTAAGTATCTGCAAATTTTGGCCGAGCTTGCCAAAGTGGCGAAGCTGACGGCGCAGCCGTTTACTCATCAATCACCTCAAGAGATGGCAGCCCTTTACTGTGAAACTTATTGGCAAGCCGATGCCGCCGCGCTGCAGGCGATGGCACTGGCAATAGAGCCTCAGCAGCAAGAGCTGGTGGCAGAAGTACTTGCACTTATTTATTCCCCTTGGCTCTCTGAAGTGACCCATAACTTCCAGGGATTGGTGAGGCGTCAGGGTTACCCTGGCGATGGGGAGATTAACGAGGCCACAGCGGGTTATCTTGCCAAAGGTTTAGTGGTGTTTTTTGTTGATGGTTTGCGTTATGACTGCGCCAAATGGTTGGAGCAAAAACTGCTTGCGCGCCAGATACAGGCCACGCTGACTAGCCAGTGGTGTGCATTGCCGTCATTGACTGACACCGCTAAAGCTGCAGTGACACCCATTGCAGGCTTGTTAACGGGAGCGCAGGATACCCAGGACTTTACGCCGTCTGTTGCGGCGACTTCGAGTGATTTCAGTGCTTATCACCTTAAAAAGCTGCTGGCAGAACACGGATGGCAGTATTTAGAGGGGCTCGATAGTGGCGAGCAAGAAGGACTTGCCTGGTTACAAACTGGCGACCTGGATAACCTGGGCCACCAGCAGCAGCGCAAATTGCCTTTGGGGATTGATGCTGTGCTCAATGAAGTGGCCGATAGGGTTTGCCATCTGTTGGATGCCGGCTGGCGTGAGGTTCACATTGTGACAGACCATGGTTGGTTGTGGTTGCCGGACAAACTGCCGAAGGTTGAGCTGGATAAGCCACTGGTGCGTAAGTATTTGTCCCGCTGCGCCATTTTGCATGATAACGCCTCGACCGATCTTCCGCAGGTGGGCTGGCATTGGAATAATGCAGTATCGCTTGCCATGGCACCGGGGGTCGGCGCTTTTACCGCTGGTGACTATTACAACCATGGTGGATTAAGCCTGCAGGAGTGTTTAACGCCTGTGCTGAAAATTACCAATAGTTAGGATTTAGCCATGGACGATCAACAGATCACTGAGAAAGCTACCAAAGAAGCCAAGAAAATGAAAAAAGCGGTGGCCAACAGGTTAGTTGATCATTTACCGCAGGAGGAATCTCCGGTATCTGTTTTTATGGCAGGCTCCCCTGGTGCAGGTAAAACAGAAACGGCCCGTGCGATGATCCGCGCATTTGCTAATGAGCATGGTCAAGGCTTGGTGCATATTGAAAACGATGAACTGAGAAAAGAGTTTGAAGATTATAACGGCTTGAATTCGCCGTTGTTTCAGCGCCCGGCTACACTTTTAGTGGAAGCTATACACGACAAGGCACTGAAGAACGGTGTTAGTTTTATCTTAGACTCGACACTGTCGAGTTTTGACAAAGCAAAAGATAACATTGAGCGTTCATTGAAGAAAAATCGCTTTGTGATGGTGATCTTTGTGTACCAAGCGCCTGAGCAAGCATGGCAGTTGGTCAAGGCGAGAGAGAAGGTAGAAGGTCGTCGTGTGCCAGAGTCTGTGTTCGTTGAGCAATTTTTGGAGTCACAACGAGTGGTGAGTGAACTTAAACGCCATTTTAAAGACAAAATTAATATTACGTTCATCGAAAAAAACATTGACGGTGACAACGATAACCCCCACTTTAATGTGACTGACATTGACGCGTTATTGCGCAAAAAGTACAATCGCCAGTCCTTAGAAGCCATCGTTGGCCTAAATCCAGTTACATAAGGGGGGAAGTGATGCTATCTAAGCGTGAAAGAGTTAAATCAACAGCTTTCTCTGATTTTGTGCGTAATGCATCATCTAGAGAGAAAAAGAAGTTCTTTGACAAGATTGTGAAAGAGACCATTCAAGAACAGAAAGAGATGATCGCTAAGGCAAGCAAAGCTGATTGCTATTAAGCATATTCTATGACGATAAGCCGCTTTTTATAGCGGCTTTGTTATTTAAAGACACTGTCACTGCGAATTTTTGAAATTTGGATTGGATCCTGCCGTTTTTGGTCGGTGAGTGACTGAGAAAATTCGCCCCGTTGATATAGTAGAATGAGCGTATTGTCATATTCGCAGCCGAGAAGTTGGCAAATTTCTGTCATGTCATCGGCATCCATTGCACGTTTAAAAGCATCTTTTTTGCGTGATAAATTGTAAGTGCTAAAGATAGTTGCCATTATGCGTTTATCTGCCGTTATTTCTCCACCGCCAGGATTTACCACTTGGTTGAATTCCACCTCAATGCCATCGTTCAATTTAGCAGTGAAATCAATTGCTCTTGATTTAGCACAACTTGGCGTGTAGTCGTCATAAGTGACACCATTGACCCATTGCGCTTTAATCCAGTTTTTGTCGTCGCCTTTCATGGCTCGACCACTTTTCGGGTAGGGTGTTCCTTCTGCTAAAAATTCACCGCGGATGAGCTGAATGGCTTCAAGCACCTCAGGATCAGACGTATAGGCACTAAAATCTGCGTCTATACAGGAGAGCTTGGCGGGCACGGCGATATATCCCTTAGTTAGATAGGTCGCTGAATCATCAAGTTTTTTAGTTAGTTGAACTTGTGGTTCCGGTGCGATCATTGTGCCGCGATCGATTCCTCTCACTTGATATTTGTCGCAGATATCTTCAAAGAGTTGGTGTAAACCTTCAAAGTCTTCAGAATTATCTTTGGCTTCAAGATGATCGAGCAGATCTGAATAGGCTCTCACCGCATCAAGGTTGGTAAAGTGCTTGGCTTGGGTATTTTGATGGTAACCACATGCTCTGCCGACGTTAGCTTGAACAACGGCTGCAATATTTGCGATTGTGCTATCCCAAGTGTTGATCAAGTTTTCTTTCATATTTTGGCCAAAGTTTACACCAGCGCGAAAGCCCGCCACAGTGATTGCAATCAGTTTGTCGTCGAACATTGCCGCTGTTTCATATTCCGACTTAAAGTCATCAATACTGCAAAGTTCATGCTCGGCTACACCTACGAGCTTTTGGCCGATAATGTAGATTTGCTCTTCGGCAATACCATGAGCCATCAGCACTTGTTTGGCAGTGCTAGCTTGACTGGATGGGACTCTGATGAGTGACCAACCTGGCCCTTCGTGTTCCATAAATTGACGAATGAAACGCTTTTGTAATAACGAATCATCACAAAAATCCCGTTGATCTTCACTTAACTTGATAAGTTGGTTGTGTCGATGCATTTCGCGGATTCCATGGTAGTCACTGCCCGTTTTATGGAACACCAGCTTAGTGTGGAAATTATGTCTTAGGATTGAATCGGCGCCAGCAGAATAGAGCGCACTGAATGGTGTTGCTGATATAAAAACAATACAACATTCCGTGTTTTCTTTTTCGATGTAGTCAAATACCCGGCTGTATCTAATAGCCTCAATGTGGCTGCCATAGTGGCATTCATCAATGATAATGAGTTTGGGAGCCCGGTGTTTAAAGTCGGTTACTAAAGCGGATTCGAAATTGGCAAAGTTACTTATAACGATGTTAGGTGTCGGAGCTAAGTCTCTTTTGGCTTGTTCCTGTAATGCCACATCAGCCATGGTAACTAGGTACAAGGTATCCTTTAGACGTTTTCTATCGCAGATTGCTTCATCTGACAGGGCAAGGCGTTGTAATCCAGCAAGTACAAGAGCGATACCTGACTTTCCTGATTGCATTTCTGCGGCAACGACGACTGCTCGAGCGCCTGCCGAAAACTTGTCAAAAGTCTTCTTAGCCGCAATTCGTTGATGCTCATAGGTTGTTTCAATCGCTCGTTGTACGTGTTGCCGATGTTGTTCTGCAATATTCATAGTCAGAGAATCACTCAGTAGACTGCCTGTGTTTTATCAGAAAAGTGGGATTCGTCGCTTAGTTGTCCGGTTTTCTCTGGCAGTTCATTGTGTTGTTTTTTGGCTAATGAGCGGTCAATATCGTATTCACCGCGCTTATAGAGCACCATCATGGTGTCATCTCTTTCGATGCCAAAGTGATCGCACATCTGATAAACATCTTCTTGTGACATGATTTTTTTTGCCACATCACGACGAGAAATGTTGTAAACACTAAATATGGCTGCAGTGATGAGTTTGTTCTCTGATAGTTCTCCAGAACCTGGCGCTACAACGCGGTTAAACTCGAGTTCTTCGCCATCATCAAGCATTTGGGTATACATAAATGTTTTTTCTTTCTGTGTACCGTCTGCCCGCGCTTTTTCTGGATTATCAAAACTATCCCCGTTAACCCAGTGTGCTTTAATCCAATTTTTTCCTGCGCCACGCATGGCTCTGCTACCTTTTACACAAGGTGCGCCCTTAGCGGTAAATTCTTTGCGAATAATTTCTATCGCTTGCAGAAAATGCTTGTCTTGAGTGTATTGCCTAAAATTGGCATCTTCGTCGAGAAGTTTGGCTGGCACAGCAACATAACTATCAGTTTTGTAAGTCTCTACGTCCCCGATAGGTCGACGGCGTTTGTATTTTATTGTGAGTCCCACATCTAAGCCATTAACTTGATATTCCTGGCAGATGTCATCGAAAAACTCTTTGAGCCCTTCGAAATCTGATGCTGCCTGGTCTGAACAAGTTTGTTCTAGATGATTGAGGATTGCACCGTAAGCTTCAGTGGCATTTAAGTTTGTATAGTGAGTGGACTCGTTATTGCCGTGATAACCGCACGCTCGTCCAATGTTTGCTTGAACAACAGCCGCAACACTCGCAACTGTGCTATCCCATGTTGAGATGAGATTGTTTTTCATCATTGCACCGAAGTTGATGCCCGCGCGTGCACTGGCGACGGTAATTGCAATTAGCTTATCTTCGAACAATAATGCGTCATCAAATTCTTTTTTAAAGCGTTCAATTGAGCAGTGTTCATCTTCAGGCACACCACTCAATGAATTACCAATAATGTAGATTGAGTTTTCATCAATACCTTGGGTTTTAAGAAATTGTTTGGCTTCCATAGCTAAGCCAGCAGGAACCCTAACTAGCGACCAACCCATACCTTCATGCTGTTTAAATTGATTGATAAATGCATCGCGTTCAGCGGACGGGAACAGAAAATTGCGATTATCATCGATGAGTGCTTTTACTTTGTCATTACGTAACATTTCGCGAACGCCGTAGTACTCATCACTTGTTTTATGAAAAACCAGGCGAGTATTAAAGTCGCGTCTTAAAATCGAATCCTTGAGCGCTTTTGCTGCAATATCATTAGCTTCTTCTAAAAGCTCTAGGTCTTGGTTTGATTCTGCTTCTGTTTTGGCTTCGAGTGCTTCTTGATATTCGGTTTCTGCACCATACAGCGCACCAAACGGCGTTGCAGAAATAAATACCACGTTACAGCTGTCATTCTCTAGCTCTAGGTAATCAAAGATTTTGCTATAGCGAACCGCTGCGACATTGGACCCATAGTGGCATTCGTCAATGATAATCAGTTTAGGGGGATTGCCTTTGAACTCACTTTCTAGCGTTTTTTCAAAATTGACGAAGTTACTCACGACGACGTTTTTGGCTAACTTAAGATCTGCTTCAGCTTGCTCTTTTAATGCAGTATCAGGCATCGTGACAAGATAGAGAGTGTCTTTAAGTTGTGTACGGTCACAAATTTGTGCATCAGTTAAGCTCAACCGCTGCAGACAGCATAATGCCAGCGCAATTCCTGATTTACCCGCTTGCATTTCCGCGGCAGTAACAACGGCCCTGACTTGCTCACTTGATAATGCATTAAAAGTTTTCTGTGCAGCATTGATTTGATGAGAGTGCAGTGCGTTACTATCTAAAATTTGCTGCACTTTTTGACGCATGTTTTGAGCTTTTGAGTCCATTCTGGCTACCTTATTTTAAATTTCAAATACTATAACACGTTAATTTTAAGTAATAAATTTTAAACACCGCATGTCTAATTGAAATTGTGAAGCAAGATTTCTATCTAGTCTGGTAAGTGGCGACTACACCTGCATGATGCCACTGATGTTTAAGTTAATGTGTTTGTGTATACCTTAATGTAGTTGCAGATCTGTTGCTGAGTAATGCATATACAGCAAAGATGAAAACGCCGTAATTTATAGTGCAAATATTTATTAAAAATATGATCTTAGTGAGTAGAAAAGGTTGAGTCTTATCGTGTAGCATGTGTCACATTCAAGCTTGCGTAAGGATTACCATGCCTGTTCCTCCCCCTTGCTCGACATTTATTTGTTCGAATTGCGACTGGCACAAAACAGTAGTGTTCAAAAGTGATGTTATTACGCGTGGCTACAACTGGTTTGATGTATGTCCTAAGTGTGGTAGGGCGCTTGAAAAACGTCCTGCAACAATGATTGAGACTGGTTTATCGAAATTGACCAATATCTTCGTAAGGTAATCGGTACTTTTAATTTTTTGTCAGGGATTGACGCAGTCTATATTTCTGGCTTTGTGATAAGGATTGTTGCATGTCTCAAGAAGTCATCACCAAATTTTCCGACTCTATTGTGGGTCGCAGTAATATTTTGCAGCATATTTCCTGCATGCCTAATCCGCAATTTGCCCAACTGCCATTATCCTTCCCCAGTTCATCGTTAAAACTGTTACGTGCAGAAGAAATTAATGATGAAAATCCAAGCGCATATAGGCTGGCTTTGGCTAATGTTTATGCTGCCTTAGAGCATGAAGATCAAATTCAGTTTATCTATTTGCTTGATGTGAGTTTAGAAGGTGTTGCTCTTTATTTTGGTGTTAACCAGTTAACCTCTGCAATAGATGGACCTGGGCATGAGTCACTTAAAAATTTACGCGGGGCGCTTGAGGGCCAATTGCCAGGGATTAATCTTTCTAGGCTAGAAGGCATTGAGCCCTTGATGGCTCGTCTACAAGCAAGTAAGCATAAAGGTGTTGTACTTGGTATTCCAACAGGAAAGAGTCAAGATCAAGACAGTAACGAAGAAGATTATCAAGGTATTGAAAGGCTTGTTAGAACTCTGCTTTCAGGCAGCGGCAGTGATTCAGGCAGTATCAATTCTGCTAATTGGCAAATGGTTGTCGTGACGCAACCTTTAACTCGTAAAGATGCAAGAGTTTATCTAGATGATGCCTATGAACTGGCAAGCGAACTATCCATTCAGGTGAAAACCAGTGTTCAAGCGGGTAGTAATAACAATGAGCAAAAAGGCAATAGTTTCAGCGAGGGGACATCGGATAGTACCAATACTGGGCGCACCGATACTCGCGGTAAAAATGACGGTGTCTCGCAGAGTAAAAATATTGGAAAGAGCTCCAATGACAATTCATCATCCAATCACTCGTCAGGAACCTCTAGTTGCGATACTCAAGGCAAAAATTGGGGAACCAATACCAGTGTTGCTGATACTAAAGGGAGTAGCCACTCAACCAGTATTAACGAGACCTATAATCTAAATCGCTCTGCTGGGAGCAATATTGGTTTAACTAAAGAAGTGACCGATAAGCGCGCCCAGCATCTGCTCGATCATATTGAAAAATCCCTTATCCCTAGGTTGCAAAAGGGCGTAACTAAAGGCTTATTTGGCACAGCCATTTACCTTGCGGCGGATACGCCATCCAGTTATCGCCGTTTAAAAAATACCGTTTGTTCCACCTATCAAGGGGGAGAAATCACTGTCAGCCCACTCGAAGTCGTTGATCTGAATGAAACCTCTGCCGCACAACTATTACAGTTACCAACGTTAAAGCAATCACTTAACTATAGAAACTCATTGTTTCACAGTATCACTAGCAGTCATGAATCACAGTTTGCGACGTTATTGACCTGTGATGAGTTAGCTATGGTTGCAGGATTACCACGGCATGAGTTACCAGGACTGCGCCGTCGCAAAACAGTAGAGTTTATTGTTGATTTACCGAGAGTTAAGGCCGATGACGCTCTTAAATTAGGAGCTGTTATTGATCGAGGTCGTAAGCAACACACTAATTCAATCAACCTCAACAAGGCTGATTTTAATAAACATATCTTTGTGACTGGGGTCACTGGAGCGGGTAAAACCACAACCTGCCTTAATTTATTAATTGAATCGGCATTGCCTTTTTTAGTTATTGAACCCGCCAAAACCGAGTACCGCGCCTTACATCAACATATGCCTAATCAGGTGGCGTATTATCGTCCTAATGGCGATCAACACCGTAGTTTGCGGCTTAATCCATTCGCATTGGTGCATCCCAAACAGCATATTAGAAGTCACGCGTCATTTTTACGAAATGTATTTGCTGCGATTTTCCCGATGGAAGCATCAATGCCCTTTTTGGTTGAGCAAGCGATTGTGCGTGCCTACGAGGAAAAGGGCTGGGATCTAACGGATAACACTTGTTTTTGCTGCGATGATCCTTTTGCGCCTGCGGCGCAGGCTTGGCCAACCATGGGAGATATGATCCGTCAGCTTGATCAGTTGATCCCAGAGCAAGGAATGGGTAAAGAGTTTGAAGAAAAGTATCGCGGCTCTCTGGTATCACGTTTGACCAGTCTTACTCATGGCGTACTCGGGGATATTCTCAATGTGCCACAATCGCTGAAAGTTAATGCGCTACTCGATAACAAGGTCGTAATTGAGTTAGAAGAAATTAAAGATGGCGAAGGTAAGGCGCTAATGATGGCGCTGTTGTTGGGTGCGGTGAGTGAAGCCATACGCTACCGACATGGAAAAGACAGTACATTTCGCCATTTAACATTGATAGAAGAAGCCCATCGTTTGTTGGCGAAACCAGAACCAGGCGATAAGGCGCGCGCAATGGCCGTTGACGCCTTTGCTGACTTACTTGCCGAGGTGCGAAAATACGGTGAAGGCTTGATCATTGCAGATCAAATTCCAGCCAAGTTAGTGGCTGATGTGATTAAAAATACCCATATCAAGATTGTTCATCGTTTGTTTGCTGAGGACGATAGGCGTGCAATGGGCGAAGCCATGATGATGGATGAGGCACAGCGTGATTATTTACCGAACTTGGCTACAGGTGAGGCTGTTATTTTTTGTGGCGGATGGCATGGACCAGCCCATGGGGCTATTCGCGCAGATCTAGCGCAAACCGATGGAGATCCATTATCCGAGGATGATATTAATCAACTGGCAGTCAATCAGCTCTGGCAAGAGAGAGCCAGATATTATCCTGCACTTACTCACCTGGGCTGGCTTACCCAAGAAGAACAAAAATTATCTTTTGCTGATTTTGTACGAACTGGCCGCAAGGCATTGAATATATTATTAGAATTAACCCCATCGATTTTGGGGACGTCGAGTATAACCGAGTTAAAACAGCTAAAACTTTCTGAGGCCTTGATACAGTGGCTAGAGAAATGGCAGCCAATTGCAGCGCTGAATCCCGTCAATCAAGATGAATGGAGCAGGGGGGCAAATTTACCATTGCCGACTCATCCTTTTACGGTGCTACTACTCGCATTAATGAAAGATTGTCATCCAACCCTGCGTACAAAATCGAAAACAAATGCGATTTGGCCTTTTCCTGCCACCGATTTAGCAATCTGGAGTGAGGGCTTATCAACCATGCTCAATACCTTAGCGACCAGTACTGCTACTGAGGTGATAAATAAGCTCAACGCGGCAAAATCTAGCAGTAGAGAATGTCAAAAGGTTCTTCAGCAATTATCTTTTTATCAAAAATTTTAATTAATAGGAGCGTCATTATGGGATTTATTAGCTTTGTGAGTACTGCCATTAGTTCTGCCTGCAGCACTATTGGCAGTGCGTTGAGTTCGTTTGCCAGTGGTTTAGGTCCTGTGCTGAGCACTATAGCGACTCATTTACCCAAACTCGGCGAGGCACTCGGACAGTTTGCGAACAACTTTTTACAAGCAGTAGGGATTTTAAAGCCAGACGAAGACGTAAAGCAGTTGGGGGAGCGAGCGCTGCAAGCCGCGCAGGATGGGATCACACCTGAAGAGTTTGATGATTTTGACGATTACGTTGAAGCACTGCGTAACTTTGAAATTGATCCTGATAAAGCCAAAAATCGCAATGATGTCGAAAGGCTCGTTGTAGGCCTTGGTGTAGGCTCCTTTGGATTAGAAAAAAAGTTTGATGTAGCCCCTGGCTCATTGTCTGCTATCTGGCTTTTACCTGTGGCAAACCCAGAATTTTTTACTGTTAATCGAATGGATTCGTTACTTCAGCAAGGTAAGTTAAGCGGTGATGTTTTTAGTTATCTTGAACGTAAACTCAGTGCGGGCGATGCTTACCGCATGGAAGAAGGTATGGCAGATGCCTTAGTCAATAGCAGTGGGGTTGAGAGTAAAGAAGCGCTATTTGCAGCTCTTGATAAAGCTAGTGATAACTGGCACAGCATAAATGACAGTGCAGATAATATCGACAAGGAATAAAAATGGGATTTTTTAGCTCAATTTCCAGCGCGCTTTCGCAGATAAATGCAGCGGACAAACCTGAAACCCAAAAAGACGCACTGTTTGCAGACTTTGATGAAACCGTCGCAAAGCTTCAGCAATTTGATCTTGAAGCCTTTGAAGACAATGACAATAACAATGACAAGTTAAGATCGCCAGATCCCCAATCAAGAATAAAAGAATAGGCCAATGACAACTCATCAACTTAGCCAGATAACATCTGTGATCATTTTTTGGGTACAAGACCACCTTGCCGCTTGGGCGCTCAGCGCTAATCAAGTTCCAGTTGAACTCCCTATCGAGGAGGAAAAGCAATGGTTAGCTTGTTCTAATGGGGAACGGCTTTCCCAAGCACTTGCCGATATAGATTTACGTCTTGGGGGAAATTATCCTTTGCAACTAATTTACGATACTAAGAGTCAGTCAACCCTAGAGGCAGCGCTGCCTAAGTTGCTAGTTCAATTGTCTAAGCGTGGTTGGCAGATTCTGTCCTATGAGCACTTAGCCAAACGTTGTGCTTTGACTATTAATGCCGAGCTACCCAAAAGAAGCTTGGTCGCTGAGTTGCTCCTCCCCATGTTGCTTGCTACAGATAACACCACTGAGCGCCAGAGGTTACAGGCGGCGACTCATCGCGAGCATGAAGCACTCACACAGCAACTACAGTGGGATAGAGAACAAATCATGAAGGAGAATGAACGGTTAGTGGCTCAAAATGCCATACTACGTCGTGTAGATACAGAGCAGTTGATGAGTTACTTGCCCGCATTATTTCCTCGGGTATTTACCGTTATCGACGGGAATGAGCTGGCTTTATTAGCAGGACGGATAGAGCCCTTTAAAATCGCAAACCCTTACCCTGAACCGAGTCAAGAAACTCTCTACCAATTGCAGCGACAATTTAAAGCCCTACCAATAGACATTCAGCGCCAAATTGTCGGTTTTGTTTCAAGATTACCGCAGCGGCAGCAATTAACGCCGCGTCCTGAAATACGTAGCCTGATAGAGCAACTAGAGGCGGATAAACATGCCTGATCACCAAGAAGAAAACACTTTTGTGCATTTAACCCTTGATGAACAAAAGCGCTTAGATGAACTCAGTTACAGCTGGGCTAAAGAGGATATAAGCTTTTTTTCGGGTAGCCCGAAGTTAAGCGTGTTTGACTTAAAACTGTTGCTCTTGCATTTTGCACCCTTAAAAAGTTTGATCCAGCAGCTTGCCCACCAGACACATAGCAACACATCCGATAATACTGATGCCGGCAGCAGCTTTACTGCTAATAGCACATTAGCCGCAGATACTTCCTTAACAGCGGCGCATAGTTTGCCAACTGCCTTGGTGGATCTACAAGCTCTTAAGCATCAGTTATCGCAGGCACATGGGGCCAATAGCCAACTCGTGCAGCAGTTGCAACAACTTCAATCGGAGCTTGACGAGCAACAGAATAAAAATCTCACATTAGAAAATGCGTTAACGTCGGCTACCGCAAAACTAAAGCACTTAGAAGCTCAATATCAACAAGCCCAACAGGCCTTAACGGCTGCTTCCAAAGCATTAAGCCACCCGGTGCAAAATATCCTCAGGCAAGACTTAAGCTTAAGTACCGATTTGGGCCTTAATGCATCCGGCGGCGCAGAGCCTTCAAGTACAGATTTAATTAGCACAGTTGCGGTAATGTCCCAACTCGATAGTGTTAAACGCTTATGGGACTTACTGAAAGATCGCTGCGAACAGCAAAATAGAGCCGCCAGCCAAGCCGAGGCCCAATTGCTTGCGACTGCACTTGGCTGGCATAACCACAACTGGCAGCAAAAGCCCTATCAGCTCTTTGAGCCAACGATGGGACAGAGTTTTGATTTTAACCAACAGCAGCGCGCAGCCTTCAGCCAACCGATTGGAGAAACAGTAAAAACGGTGGTGCTTCCTGGGATAAGAGATCATGCGGGGCGATTACTTAAAAAAGCCTTAGTTATCACCACACCCTAGCGATTTTGATATAGCAGACAGACGCTCATAATTGCATTTGGCCGAAACATTCGCTTTATTTAATGCAATGCTACAGTCTCTTACGAGCGTTAACTGCTAGATTCTATTACGGATAATAGCAATATGACTCAACACCAACCTAAACAGCATTTACAGTCGCAAGAAACTAACTCGAATCATTCCAGCGGTGTGTGTGGTAAATCGAGCCCTAAAACAGCCACAAATTTTATTCAACATTTTAATGATGAGCTGGCCGATTTCACTGAATCTTTAGCAACTGAGCGGTTTTGGCATATTTGCCCCCTTGGTAGTAACGAACCTTGTGGACTATTCGATACCCAAATGGGCTTAAAACATCCGCCAATTGTTACTTATCAACAGTTTTTTTCCGCGAATGCTTTTGTATTGGTCAAGGACAAACATGGGAATTCTGCAAGATTTCATACTCAGCGCAAGCTGTTATGGTCATGGGGGCATAGCTCAAACCTGATAAAGGGTTACCTAGATACGCTTAAAATCGAAGCTGCAAAGTTTCGAATCCTTGGATTAGATAAATGGTGTGTACCTAAAACGTCCGATTTCAAACAATTTGCCCAAAGTAACGCAAACCCTGACGTAACGGGGAAGAGAATATTAAAGCAAAACGACTGGATGACCCGAGAGTATCGAGTTGGGCTTGAAAATTGGGATTTATATCCTACGGATTATTATGAGGGATATCTGTATGCTTGCAACTCCGCATGGCAATCCCTTAGTTTTTCTCAAATAGCTATATTTATCATTGAACATCAATGCACATTACTCACTATCGATAAACAACAAAGTGAGCTTTTTGTAGCTGATAGAAATTGGCAAGATCTAGACCACGAGCAACTACTTATCACCCTCAATGAACAGGGGGTTTATTTACGCGGCGTTAATCAAGATCAATGTTTAACGAGTCCGATTAGTATGCTGAATGGATTAGATTGGCGACCTTGCCGTTTACCTAAACTAGAAAAGGCGAGGTTAACCGATCTCAATAAAGGCTTATGGGAATTGTGGGACTGTGACCCCGAGACACTGGCTAAGCATAAGTTGGTAGCTCGTAATCCCAAGCAGGATGTTAAATTGCACAATGTGGCAATCGATTTTGGTACGAGTAGCACTGTGGTTGCCTATTGCGACCAACATGGCGCTCGGCAGTTACTTCGCATTGGCGTGCGGGATTTTTACCAGCAACCAGAAGCCACCCACTATGAAAACCCCACAGTATTAGAAATATTGGATTTTGAGCGCTTCAGGGCAATCTGGCAACGCCAAACTTACCGGCCAGAGCTTGATTGGAACTGGTTACATACCTCCCATGAGGCACAGGAAAGCTTTAGAAATAACCCAGGCGATACTGGAGTGCTTGCCAGAATTTTACCGCGTATTAAGCAGTGGGCTATGCGTTCAGATAAGCAACTGCTGCGGTTAACTGACTACCAAGGCCATGAATTGACCCTCGCGGCATTAACAGAACGTAACCCTGTGCGTGGTCAGGCGATGGAGGTGAGCACTGCCGATCCCTTTGATCCGGTCGAGCTATATGCTTGGTATTTAGGGATGACCATCAACTGGCGTGAGCGTGGCTTGTATCTTAAATACCACCTGACGTTCCCAACAAAATATGAGCGCGCGACTAAAGATAAAATCCTTGCCAGTTTCCGCCGAGGCTTACAGCGTAGCTTGCCAAGCACGTTAGTGTCTCAAAATGAAATTTTTAGGGACTTTGAAGTAAAAGAATTGGCATCAGAGCCGGCAGCTTATGCCGCTGCGGCGTTACATCATTTAGCATCTCAAGACGCTGAGGATACTAGTGCTGTGCTTAATGGCGATAGCCGTTACATTAAACCTAAGTTAACCGATGATGGTGTTGCCTATGCGGTATTTGATTTTGGCGGTGGTACAACCGACTTTGACTTTGGTATTTGGCGCTGGGCAACGGATGTCGAGGAGGATGAAGGTTATGAGCAAGTATTTGAGTCGCTTCATTCATCGGGGGATAATTTTTTAGGTGGCGAAAACTTACTCGAACACCTTGTTTATGAGACCTTTAAAGACAATTTAGACATTTGCCGTGAATATAAGCTCCCCTTTACTCGGCCCCTTGATGGCAAATTCTTTAGCGGCGATGAAGTTTTTGCCCAACAAACTCAAGCGGCGCAAACTAACTCTGTATTACTCGGAACAAAGTTACGCCCATTTATGGAGAATGCTGATAGCCACCTTGAATCTCAAGTTTCCATAGATTTGCTTAATATGGATGGGCAGAAAGTTAAGAGTGAGATTAGTTTTGATGTTCAAAAGTTAGATGTCTTGTTATTTAATCGAATTAAAGAAGGTTTACGTGCCTTTTTAGTAGAATTAGACCATGTAGTTGAACAATTAGGTCCAAGGCCTATACATTTACTATTGGCAGGGAATGGTAGCCGGTCAAGGCATATTACCGCGTTGGTTGAGAATGAAAGTGATGAATGGGACGCATTGCTTGAAGAGGTATTTCAAGGCAGAAGTCCAACATTAGTTATTCATCCTCCTTTGGCGGTAAACCAAGATAATTTGCATGCACCAACGGCTAAAACTGGGGTTGCACTCGGTTTGTTGCGACTTTGCCCTGGTGAGAAAGTAAAACTTATTAATAAGATTAGAACAGAAAGCCATGATGAAGCGCCATTTCGCTATTATTTGGGCGGTATTCGTCGTGGACAATTTACGCCGCAGTTGGCCCCCTCTAGTGATTATCAACAGTGGCAATTGTTGGGTAGTATGCCTCAGCAGGTTTTTAAGCTGTGTTACAGTGTGAGTCCGAAAGCTAAAGTGGGCATGCAAGAAGGGGATCCTGAGTTATTGATCCACAGACTTGATTTTCCTGCTGCGCCATCTGGAACGAAACTTTTTGTCCGTGCAATTCATCCCTGTATTGTAGAATTAGCAGCGGTAAGCGAAGAGGCTTTGCTTGAATCAGATATTATTAGTCGTATGAAACTGGATCTTGAAACGGGATTGATAACCTCGTAACGGTGTGTTTGATTAAAATCGTTATTTCGACATGTTATGGCTTATTTATGACCAAATTGGATCATATATAAGCCTGTTAATAAGGTAAAGATCGTTAAGGATCAATAGCAATGGATTTTGTACAGCTAAAAAATCAACAAAGGATATTACGTGAACAGTCTCCGACCAATCTCAACTTGCGAGTTCATCGAGCGTTAAGCTGGTTGCAAAGAGCTTAAATGGCGGATGATGACGATGGTTGTTTTATCTTTCTCTGGATAGCATTTAATGCTGCTTATGCTACTGAGATTGATGAACGATTTAAGTTGTCAGAACAAGAATCTTTTAAAGGTTTTTTAGAGAAGTTGTGCGAGTTAGATAAACAAAAACAGATAGATCTGTTAGTTTGGCGGGAGTTTTCGGGGAGTATCCGTATCTTACTTGATACCCCGTTTGTGCTACAAAGTTTTTGGGATTTTCATAGCGGTAAAATAACTGAAGACAAATGGAAAGAGCGGCTTCAACAAGGTAAAAAGATGGCGAGCCACGCCTTGTCGAGTGGTAATACTCCTATTTTGCTTGGTGTTATTTTTAACCGCCTCTATACGATGCGCAACCAATTAATCCATGGTGGCGCAACATGGAATAGCTCTGTTAATCGCAAGCAACTTAAAGATTCCGCTAGTTTACTCAGCAAGCTTGTGCCTTTGATTATAGAGATCATGATGACTCATCCTGAAACACTTTGGGGAGATGCATGCTATCCTGGGGTATAAAGGTTAGGCGCACAGTCGATGAATTGCTACATGGTCAATTCATAGTCATGCATTCTTACTCGGAAATAAGCGCTTGGTTTAGATGAGGTTACGTACACAAGCATTTTGTGATTTACCAACCCAAATCGGATCTTGAAGTCAGTTCTTGGATATTGGTGATGTTGCCATCGGCTTCGGTGAATGGAAAGCCTGTGGACAGTTCTATCCCTAATGCATAAGCATCGCAGCATGGGCAAATAGCATAAAAATCCTTCCCCTTTGCTAACACACTCTCTGGAATCGATTTAATCGACGGGCGCAGCTCTAGTATCTCGAGCAATGTCTGATGGTTAATGTCTACTCGGGGAGTACTACACACTTTGCAACTATCACCCACTTTCAAATATCGTGTCATATCTATTTCCCTAATTAAGAAGTTATTGATGTATCTCTGCGCTCAATCCAGCTCTGAATTCATCACCAGCTGTAAGCGCTTGGCTAATCGGTCTGCAGCGTCAGACTCCAACTCCTGATTGAAATAGCTTTTGGTTATACCCATCAAATAGCAGGATAACTCCTCCCAGCTTGCTTGTTGACCCAAAGTAGCCAAAGGGGTTATATAGTTGTCATATTCGTCATGGCACTCATCGAATCCGTTGACGAAGGCTGGATCCCAATGGTTCAGCAGACACTGACGAATCTCCTCGCATTTTTCTGACTTTAATAGTACAGGGTTATAGCGATCGGCAAGCTGGTCAAATAACACCCTCATCTCTGCTACTCCCTTCTGACCAAACTCCATGTCGCTTAAGTAGCTAAAGTTGCGCTCATGCAACTGATTCGACGTCTCATCATGCCACCAGCTGTAAGCTACCAGCTCTCCTTGTACACTGGCCGCGTTGTAATCGACACATACTACCTTACCGCTGAGTGGTGTAGGGAGTCCTGCTAGAGTGTAGTGACCAATAACAACTGGTGTCTCGATTATCTGATTGCAATGTTCATCAGCCAGTGAAATAGGGGGGATACGATTGACCATATTGGGCTGTACTTGGGCTATATCTCTATAGGTTTTAGCCTCTTCACTCCACCATTTAATTCGGACTTTGTGACGCTCTGTACCCGTGTTATCCTGGAAGCTATAACCCTGCGGTAATGCTAACTCTGGACCCTTGAGCAAGATTTCACATAGATGATATAGCTCGTGCCGCTCGTCGAAGGCATTAGGCCAATGCTCAATCTTCAAGCTGTTATCCTCGTTGAGGTATGGCAGAATCCTTTGGATAGACAGTTCATGCCAGCAAGCATGAATAGCCCTGACATGACCAAAGTCATAAAAAAGAGGTAGCTTTATAAACCAGTCGATCCAAGTTTTATGAAGATCACTTCCCTCGTCCACATCTTGAAGGAAACGCTGATGCTGTTTGCGGTTGTTGTCATTGTGGCGGCGAAGCGGCAAGCCTGTCTCTGGGTGCTTTAGTGCCCAACCAACGGCATTAAATTCATGGTTCCCCATCAAGCAACATGCGAGTCCCTGATCGCATAGATCCTTGACCAAGGTTAAAACCCCTTGATGATCGATTCCGACTTCGTGGCCGTTATCGATCAGATCGCCGATGAAAACAAGGTGGCGACGTTCTTGAAGCGGATCAGCAATAAAATCGAGATGCTCGAGCAGTGCACGAAGTTTTCCGTCTTGCCCATGAATATCACCGATAAAAATCAAATCTTGTCGCGTCATAACTCACCAGAGATCAAGCTGTGAAAAAACTGAGCCATAAAGAATAGGGTGCATAAACTCCGGATAATAACATTTGAACAAATGGCCCTCGTTGAGCTCAGAATTTGTGGCCAAGAGAAACTCCATTACACCGGAGAGTCTATGCATAAATTAGTAGAAATAAAATATTATGTCTATGATTTTTTAGATGTTTTAATGTAATAATGGGGAGGGTCTGTTAACCGTTGGTATACGCATACTTCAACGTACTTGCCGCATGACGATGAGCGAAGTGATGACTATCATCATACTTTCACTTTCTTAAATAGACTCGTCCTAATTCATGTTGGTACTTTTAAAACTCATTTAGAGAGAGTACTTCAGCAAATAAAATAACTGAGCGTGATTATTCACTCGCTTTTAAATTTTAGATTTGTCGAGCATGTGGGAAAAGGTCTGACCGAAGCAGTCCTAATAAGATAAGTAAGGTATCCTAGGTTGCCCCAGTGTGTTAGTTTGGTCGTGCAAGTATGAAAACGGGAAAATGAGGTAATTTATGAAACTGGAAGAGGTTATCGAAGCGTTAGAGTTTAACGATTATCAATATACTATTCAGGGTAATGTCATCCGAAGTGGTGGTTTCACCATGATTATCGAAGATGACGTTATCAAAGTAACCAAGCCCTATCATGCCCCAATAGAATTTAATGATTTGGATAAGTTTAATTATTTCTTATCGTTATAAAGAAATTGAGAAGAGATGATGTCCATAATTCGTTGCCAGTTTTTACAGAATAAGATTCTTTTTTAAGCTTCACAGCTTGGCTGTTAGTGATAACCCCATTACTCAAAGAACGTCTGATCTAGGTATTGAGGCTATCAAAATAAATCACAGATGTGCGAATATTGGTCAAAAATGACGACTAGCGCTATTTGTTTTAAATTTTTGTTGATTTTTTTGAAATGGAGCAAAAGCCATTAAATACAATTGGTTATGTTGTTATTTTGAACTGAAATTGAGGAGTCGGATTCTCAGGGTAAGTCATTGGTCTAATTGAAGAAAATATCAAAAAACAGAAGTAATGCAAAAAGTAATGCAGCCCTCTGCTTGACTTGTATTTATTATGTTTTTCAATGCGTTATATCATGAAGTAGACTCCCTCTCTCACGGGAATCAGTAACTTACGGAGTCCCGTTTTTGCTTTGGGACTAATTGGGGAAAATGCAATTTTTGCCTTGAGGACTAGCATTTTACTCTAGGTATGCCACCCCACAGCGTGGTGTATTGTGGTGTGAGTAATGCGCGGCGCATTGCCCATTTCTGTTCTATGCCTTGTGCGGCTAAAAATAAGGTATCTCGCCCATAACGGGCATTTATTCCATCAAATGCGTTCATTAGTGTGGGTTTAGTTTTAGATAAATTGAACAAATCGAGTTGTTGATACCTATTTTGTTCGAGATTTATCAGGCCTATTCCTATCTTGTAGTACTTAACTCCTGGTCGAAATAATCTTGGTGCTGCTAAAGACGCTGCTTGCGTCATCTCAATGGTGCAATTGGTTGCAGTGGGGAAATGGATAAGGGATTTAAAACCAACGGGTTGTTCATCGTAAGGGGAGTTATTGGCAAAAATCAGCATCGATTTGCAGCATGAACCCTGCGCTCTGGCTTTTGCCGCTGCAATCCCAACGTGTTTGCTCAATGCTTGTAGTAACGCCTCAAAATCCATGATGCGCTCACCCACGGAGCGAGTGGAAAATATCTGTTGTTTATCTGCCCGTGTGTGATCCCATTGTTTACAGGCTGTGCCATTAAGCTCTCGGACGGTTCGCTCTATCTCTATGCTGAATTGCTTGCGAGCAAGACCTGTTGGCATTTGTGCCAGATCGTAAGCGGTGTGAATGCCCATACTCACCAGTTTTTTGCTGAGGCGGCGCCCAATACCCCATACATCACTGACTAAGAGTTGTTTAAGAATTTCAATTCGTTGAGGTTCATTATCTATCAGGCAAACACCATGATAGCCGGGTAATTTTTTAGCGGCATGATTAGCGATTTTAGCCAGTGTGAGTGTTGCACCTATGCCAACGCAAACGGGGATGCGCGCTTCTTTCCAAACGGTTTGGCGGATGCGCAGGCCGTGTGTTTTTAAGCAGGGGATGCTGGTGTGGCAGTGCTTGAAGGATAAAAATGATTCATCAATGGAGTAAATATGTTGGTCTGGAGCGAAGCGGCCGATGATTTCCATCATTTTTGCCGACAAATCGGCATAGAGCTCGTAGTTGCTAGAACACACTATTACCCCCAGTTTGGCGCATTGTTCTTTGACATGAAAATACGGCGCAAATTTGGGGATGCCGAGTTCTCTGGCCTGACGGTTGGCTGCCACGATACAGCCATCGTTATTGCTTAGTACGATAATCGGTTTGCCGCGCCAATCGGGGCGGAACACTTGCTCAGCGGAGCAATAAAACGAGTTGGCATCGACTAAGGCGTACATGACCATAAGCCCTGTAATGAAGATTTAAAATGCATTCTAACCGAGCGAATAACGATTCCTTCAACACTAAAAGTGTCGCAATCTCGTATCGGCACGGCATGGTATTGCGGATTAGCAGACAGTAACATCCTGCGTTTTTTATCAAAAATTTTGCAGATAAACTCGCCATTGAGCTGGGCAACGATAACGGCTCCCTGTAATGCGTTAACTTGTCGGTCAATAATTAATATATCTCTATCATATATCCCTTCATCTTGCATGGAGTCCCCTTGGGCGACACCAAACCAGGTTGCACAAGGGTGTAATACCAATAGATCATCCAGGTTTGTCCTAAGCTCAGAATAGTCTGAAGCAATATTAATAGAATCATTGAGATAGAAATGTTGCCTCAAGGTTCTGATCACGACCCCTTCAACGCAAAAATCATCGTAATCGTGTATCACTATGGCTTGGCAGTTTTCATGGGAAGAGAGCAGCATTCTCTGTTTTTCATCATAGATTTTGCAGATGAACTCGCCATTGAGTTGGCCATAAATCACACACCCTGTGTGAGGTTTTATATGGCGATCGATGATCAGCAGATCGCCATCGAATATGCCGACACCTTTCATCGAGTCGCCTTGAGCGATGCAAAGCCGTGTTGCACTGGGGTGCAATACGAGTAAATCATCAAGACACAATCCAAGCTGAGTATATTCAGCTGCTGGGCTTTCAAAGCCGCTAATTCCCGCGTGAGCGGGCCAAGGAATAATAGGGTAAACACGCATAGCAATATAATTACTGTATGTAAATACAGTAATTGTAGCGAGCATTGTTCTATTCGCAAATGGGACTGAGTGTTAAATTGGCTTGCTAGTCAGTCAGTACAGGTTAACCACATGATTAAGTTAGTGTTTTACTTAGTATCAGTCAGTGGCGTGTTTTGAAAAATGCAGCAGCCGATTATTGGCTGGCATGGCGGTATCTGCAATCAGTGTGATACCTTGCGCTTGGGCGAGCTGAATAATCCATTCTATGTCCCGAATCCCACTCTCACTATCTCTTTGTTTTAAATACTGATCAAATTGACGATTGCTGTCGCTAGTAAACTGGCCTTGGTAGTTAAAAGGGCCGTAAATACAGAGGGTCTTGAGTTGTGGCAAATATTGGCCCAAGCCAGCAAAGAAGGCTTCAACCATGGTTTGACTCATAATGTGCAGGGTATTGGCACTGAACACGGCGTCGATACGGATGTTATCGATGGGCCAAGGTTGGGTGACATCGAGTGCGAAGGGCAAGCCGAGGTTGTTGATGCCTTTTTGATGCCCTTGTTGGCGGCATCTTGCGCTAATGCCTTCAAGGTAATCGGTTTGATCGCTGGTTTGCCAAAAAAGCTGAGGCAGATTTTCGGCAAAGTAGACCGCGTGTTGTCCCGTGCCGCTGCCAATTTCAAGCACCTGTTTGGCGCTGGCAAAGGCGGTTTGTAGCACGGCGAGTATGGGCGCTTTGTTATTTTCACAGGCTTGAGAAAAGGGCAGCAAGCTAGGCAGCGTTTGAGAGTCCTGAAACATGGTATGTCCTAAATTTTTCCTTGCGAGGGGCTGACAGAATGTTTGTCCTACAGATATTGCGTTGTATCAGTCAGCCCTCGTGGTTGTAATGGTCTGTAGCTTAAGCCAATGCGGCGGTGAATTCTATTGATAAGCACGATTCTGGATGGGTGCACTGCTTGAGTTTCATTCCGTTCCTACAATCTTCTGTTGACCACGATATTAGCTTAGATATACTCAAAAATTCTGAACAAATGTAAAAAATATAAAACAAAAACAGCTTAAATCTGTTCAAAGGATCCCTATGTCTGCTAAACGTTGCGCGTCTTATTACAATGCCACCATCAAGCAAGAGTCTAATTATCCTGAACTTGAAGGCGATATTCGGGTCGATGTGGCCATTATCGGCGGTGGATTTACCGGTGTGGCAACGGCGGTCGAATTGGCCGAAAAGGGTTACCAAGTGGCGTTACTTGAGGCCAATAAGATTGCCTGGGGGGCCACAGGGCGAAATGGCGGCCAAGTGACGGGGAGTTTGTCCGGCGATGCCGCCATGACCAAGCAATTGCGGCGTCAGCTTGGTCAGGAGGCTGAAGATTATGTGTGGAACCTTCGTTGGCGCGGCCACGATATTATCAAAAACAGAGTGGCGAAGTATGGCATTGATTGTGATTTAAAATTTGGCCATATCCAAACGGCGTATCGCCCCGCACATATGGTCGAGTTACAGCAAATGTTTGATGAAGCTAATCGCCGTGGCATGGGGGAATTGATGACCTTAGTGCCAGCGCAGGAGATGCCCGCCTACTTAGCTTCGCCCTTGTACCACGGGGGGCTGGTCAATCGGCGGAATATGCATCTGCATTCGGTGAATTTATGTCTTGGTGAGGCACGAGCCGCGGCTTCCTTAGGCGCTAAGATTTTTGAACATTCGCAGGTGCTGGATATTCAGCAAGGAGAGCTCGCAACTGTGGTCACGCCAAAGGGCAGGGTGAAGGCAAACAGTGTGCTTATCGCCGGTAATGCCTATCACAAATTAGGCCGACCTCAGCTGCGGGGCATGTTATTTCCGGCCTCCCTTGGTAATTGCGCGACGGCACAATTGCCAGAAGATTTAGCTAAGCAACTCAATCCGCAGGATTTAGCCGTGTATGATTGCCGCTTTGTACTGGATTATTACCGCTTAACCGCCGATAACCGTTTGATGTTTGGGGGCGGCACCAATTACAGCGGCCGCGATCCTAAAAACGTTGCCGCCGAGCTGCGTCCGGCGATTGAACGCACTTTCCCCCAGTTAAAGGGCGTCGACATTGAATTTGCCTGGGCTGGCATGGCGGGGATAGTGATTAACCGTATTCCCCAGCTGGGCAAGATTGCGCCGAATATCTTCTATTGTCAGGGATATTCGGGCCATGGCGTGGCGACTTCCCATATTATGGCCGAGATCATGGGGCAGGCGATCGATGGTCAAATGCGAGAGTTCGATCTCTTCGCCTCCATGCGTCATATCCGGATCCCATTGAATGAATGGTTTGGTAATCAGGCCCTTGCGCTAGGGATGTTGTACTACACCTTGAGGGAAAACTGGCGCTAAATAGCCAGTAATCCGTCAAGCTCAAGCGCGTTATTGGTCGCAAGATTGGGTGATTTGTTACTTTGGTTCGCTGCAATGGACTCGTTACTACGCATCCTCCATCGCCAGTTTTTCCGCGAGATAATCCACTAATACCCGCACTTTTGCGCTCAGGTGACGATTCTGCGGATAGAGCGCCCAAATGCCTTCTTTAGCTTCGCGGTGCGCGTCGAGGAATGAGATGAGTCGGCCTGCATGTATATCTTCTTCAATATAATAATCAGGGAGTTGCACTATTCCTATACCCTTTAATGCTGCATCTCGCAGGGCGTAACCGCTGTTGCAGATAAGGTTGCCACGTACCTTAATATTGCGCTCGCGGCCATTTTCAATAAAGCGCCAGTAATTGTGATTCCCGATCAGGCAATTATGTTGATTTAACTCCGAAAGCGTATGGGGCTCACCGTATTTTTCAACGTAACTGGGCGAGGCGGCCACATAATGGGTGCGGCTACTCAAGGGTTTAGCCATCAGGCTGGAGTCGGCGAGTTTACCAAGGCGAATGGCCAAATCGTAGCCGCCTTCAATCAAATCTAAGGTTCTGTTGGTCAAGTCGACATTAAATTCCACGCTGGGATATTGCACCATAAAATCATTGAGTAATGGCATGATAAATTTTTCGCCGTAGGCCACGGGTGCGGTGAGTTTTACCAATCCTTGGGGCGAACCTTTTAGATCGGTAATCGCCCGCTCGGCCTCCTCGAGGCCTGTTTGCAATTGGCGGCAATGACGATAATAAATCGTGCCTTCTTCGGTGAGCGATACCTTGCGTGTTGTACGATAAAACAGCTTAGTACCGAGTCGATTTTCCAGTGCACCGATTTGCCGACTCACGTGGGCGGTGGACACATTGAGGCGCAGTGCGGCCAAGGTAAAGTTCTCGACTTCGGCTACTGCTACAAATTCTGATATGCCATCCCAAAGGTACATTGTTGCTTCTCGGTAAAAATGAATTGCCAAAATGCTAGATTATCAATCATCAGGAAATAAATACAATCTAGTGACTGCATTACCGCACACTATTTTTAAGCTTATCCGTCCACCTCAATCTATGCTTACAAGCGAGTAGGGCTAGGGTAAGCCGTAAATCGATAAGCCCATTGATTAAAAGAAGGAAAGACAAGCATGTCGAACGAAAAACCACAGTTTATCAAGTCAAAGGCCGCCGTGGCCTGGGGCCCGGGACAGCCGCTCAAGATTGAAGAAGTCGATGTGATGTTACCAAAAGCCGGCGAAGTGTTAGTTCGCATCGTGGCGACTGGGGTTTGCCATACTGATGCGTTTACCTTAAGTGGTGACGATCCAGAGGGCGTGTTCCCAGCGATCCTCGGCCATGAGGGCGGTGGTATTGTTGAGCAAGTGGGCGAAGGCGTGACCAGCGTGCAGGTGGGCGACCATGTGATCCCTCTCTACACGCCTGAGTGTGGTGAATGTAAATTCTGTTTATCGGGTAAAACAAACCTGTGCCAGAAGATCCGTGCAACCCAAGGCAAAGGTTTGATGCCAGATGGCACCACGCGTTTCTATAAAGATGGCCAGCCCATTTTCCATTACATGGGTTGTTCTACCTTCTCTGAATACACGGTATTACCTGAAATTTCATTGGCTAAGGTTAATAAAACTGCGCCATTAGAAGAAATCTGTTTGCTGGGTTGTGGTGTGACAACAGGTATGGGCGCTGTGATGAACACGGCTAAAGTGGAAGAAGGCGCGACCGTGGCGATTTTCGGCCTTGGCGGTATCGGTCTTTCGGCCATTATTGGTGCGACCATGGCTAAAGCCAGCCGGATCATTGCCATCGATATCAATGAATCTAAATTTGAACTTGCCCGTAAATTAGGGGCAACCGATTGTATTAACCCGAAACATTTCGACAAACCCATTCAAGAGGTGATTGTCGAAATGACCGATGGCGGCGTGGATTACTCCTTCGAATGTATCGGTAATGTCAATGTGATGCGCAGCGCGCTCGAGTGTTGCCACAAGGGCTGGGGCGAGTCAGTGATCATTGGGGTTGCGGGCGCAGGGCAGGAGATTTCTACCCGTCCATTCCAACTGGTGACGGGCCGCGTATGGCGTGGTTCTGCCTTCGGTGGCGTGAAAGGACGCTCGCAATTACCTAAAATCGTTGAACAATACCTAGCGGGTGAGTTTAAGCTCGATGACTTTATCACCCACACTATGGGACTTGAGCAAGTTAACGAAGCCTTCGACTTGATGCATGAAGGCAAGAGCATTCGCAGCGTGATCCATTTCGATAAATAAGCGCTCAGTTTGCCATCACAGCAGCAGATAACCGCTAACGGCTTATCTGCTGCTTATGCGTTTTAAGCTTGTGATAGGGCCTTGAACGGCAAGCTAAACGCTAAAAGTGAACAGGAAAGGGATTGACATGACCATAGAAAATATCAGCTGTAACAAGAGCTTTGGTGGTTGGCACAAACAGTATCGCCATCAATCTCAGGCGCTGAATTGCGAGATGCGCTTTGCGATTTACCTGCCTCCGGAGGCGGCCAACAAACCTGTGCCTGTGTTGTATTGGCTATCGGGTCTCACCTGTACCGACGAAAACTTTATGCAGAAGGCGGGCGCGCAGCGTATTGCGGCTCAATTGGGGATAGCCATCGTTGCCCCCGATACCAGCCCGCGTGGTGATGATGTTGCCGATGCACCGGATAAAGCCTATGACTTAGGCTTAGGCGCGGGGTTTTATTTGAACGCGACCAGAGCGCCTTGGAATCGTCACTATAAAATGTACGACTATATAGTGCATGAATTGCCTGCGCTGATCGAAGCCAATTTCCCCGTGACAGATCAACGCGCTATCTCTGGCCATTCGATGGGCGGGCATGGCGCGTTAGTGATAGGGTTAACCAATCCCCACAGATACAGTTCAATCTCGGCCTTTAGTCCTATCAGTAATCCAAGCAACGCGCCTTGGGGGATTAAAGCTTTTACCGAGTATTTGGGCGAGAATCGCGAGCACTGGCGCCAATACGATGCCTGTGAGTTACTCAAATTGGCGATTAACGAAGTGCCCGTATTAGTCGACCAAGGTGACGCCGACAGCTTTTTAGAGGCGCAACTGATGCCGCAAACGCTCAGTGATATTGCCAAAGCAAAAGGTTACCCCTTAGATTTGCGTATGCAGGCGGGATACGACCATAGCTATTATTTTATTGCGAGCTTTATCGAAGAGCACCTTAAATTCCATAGCTTGTATTTTAAATAAGGCTGCCTAGCGTTAACCCCCAAGCATTAAACCCTAGAGTTAAACTTTAGGGTTTAATATAAAAAGCGCAGTGAACATTAAGTTCACCGCGCTTTTTATTTTCTACGGACAAATTGCGATGTCATTCAACATGTCATGTTGTTCCATTGCGCCTGAATGATTTGAATGCAGCGGCTATATCTCAAATAAGAAAAAGCTGTTAAGTTCTCGCCAATAGGAATATCGGGTTTAATAGGAATGGCTGGGTGCAATAGCATTGCCTTAATCACTCGGTAGTTACCGTCTTAGTGTGGGCATTTTATTTGAGTTAATCCGCTCGCCCAATCTAAATGGCATAGGGACATAATGCGTATCACTCTAACGATTTTACTCCTCTGTTTTAGCCTATCGGCATCGGCCCTAGTGGTGCGCCACGATGTGGATGCGCAAAAGTACCTTGCTGATGCGAGCGATTTTCCACCCTTAGCCACTTTTTATACCGATGGCGCCCATGGCGTCTTAATCAAGCCAGATTGGATTGTGACTGCGGCTCACGCCACTTTTTGCATCACCCCCGGGAGTGATATTCGGATACTGGATACTGACCATAAGGTCGACAGTGTATTTGTGCATAAGAAATATCAGCCAGGCATTAGCCATGACATTGCATTAATCAAATTAGTCGACCCCGTAACAGACGTGACGCCTGCTCGACTCTACGAGCAATCCGATGAATTAGGCAAAAACATCTGGTTTATCGGGGCGGGTGGCACCGGAAATGGTTTAACGGGGCAAACCGTGGATAATGGCGCCAATGCAGGAGTGCTGCGCAAAGCGCAAAATAGCGTCGAATTTGCCCAAGGGCCATTATTAACATTTACATTCGATTCGGGGGATGAGGCGCTACCCTTGGAAGGGGTTTCTGGCGGCGGTGATAGTGGTGGTCCAGCCTATCTCACGCTTGAGGGCATACATTACTTACTTGGGATCAGCTCCAGAGTGGGTGGAGGCGAAATAGGCAAGTATGGCGTGGTGGAAGTGTATTCCAGAGTGTCTTTCTTTAGCGCTTGGATTGAGGATATCACCAGTGGCGACGCAAAACTGCAGCAGCAATTCGCCCTGCCAAAACTGGATAAACTGCCAGCAGGAATGACGGCAGAAATGTTAGCCGAAGTCTGTGCTGATATAGGGTTAAAACCATCTCTTTAATGCGATAGATTTAACCACGGTTAATTCTACTTCATACCAACTTATGTCACGGCTAAGTGCGCGGTTAACTGAATAGTGGCGAAAGACAACATACAACGATAGGGAGTTCAATATGAAATGGATGTTCGTTCTGTTACTGGCGATTGCAAGTACCGCCAATGCCATGATTATTAGGCATGATGTGGAAGACGCGAAATATCAAGCGGCGGCGCAAAGCGATAATTCGACGGTCACCTTTTTAGGACTTTATAAAGGTGATGAAATCGTGCTTGGCACTGGCAGCCTTATCGATAAGCAATGGATTGTGACGGCGGCGCACGTGGCCAATGAGCTAAAGACTGGCAATAAAGTGCAATTTAAAACGGATTTTTACTCGATTAAAGAGGTGATAAAACATCCACTTTGGAAAGAAAGGCACTTTCCCAATGACATTGCATTGGTTCAATTGGCTTCTCCCATTGAAGATGCAACATTCGCTAAATTGAATCATGCCTCTACCTAAACGGGCAAAATCGCCACCTTCATTGGACGCGGCGATTATGGTAATGGGCTGGTGGGCGTCGCGGGGGCCGATAAACAATTACGCGCGGCCCACAATGCCGTGGTCGGGGTGCAGGAACAATGGCTGCAATTTGTCTTTGACCGCGACGCGAATGCCTTGCCGTTGGAGGGGATAAGTGGCCCTAGAGATTCGGGTGGCCCCGCGTACCTCACCTCGGCCGATTCAGTTTGCCTTATCGGTGTTAGCTCATGACAAAATGCCGAGTCAACCAATTGGGAAGAGGGCAAGTATGGCGTGATTGAACATTACTCACGTATTTCATACTTTCGGGATTGGATTGAGCAAACGTTATTTAAGGCATCAAATATTAGGCTCGCTGGCTGCTCTGATAGCTAATTGATAACCATGAGCAATGTGGGCCTAACCTCAACTTATCTGCTTTAGGAAACTATGGGTAAACTGCTGATTTTGTGTTGCTCACTCACCATGTTGTTTGGTTGCCATACGAGGGGGACCTATGAACAAACAAGCCAAGAGTTGACGGGACTTGAAGTAATCGCGCCCCATCTTGGTTACTTTAAATCATGGGTGCCAATTGGCAATGAAGGAGCCAATCAGATGACGGCTGAGCGACAAGCTGAGCAAGTTCAGGCGCTGAATTTGTGTTTGGAACAGTTGAGCTCATCTGCTGACATGTTGCCTAGCCATGCGCTTCGCAGTGTTTTACTCGTCCAGTGTATGCAGAAACAAGGCTGGCAATTCGTGGTTGAAGAGCTGTATATCACTCGGTAGTAAAAATCGCGTACAAATTTAACTTCATCTCTTGAGACTTTAGCAAGTGCAATCGTATTGAGAGGGTCAATCTGCAAGAGATGTTTGATACAAAAACGCCTGCAATTGCAGGCGTTTTTGTCATTGCTTAGTCGCTTGGAAGTGCTAACTCACTATTTTTTAACCCATTTTCCTTGGGCGTTTTGCACATAGTTGCCTTTATCTGTGGCGGCGATGGCTTTTTCACCGGCAAGTTTGGCTACATCGGCGGCGGAGATATTGTTCTTTTTAGCGATGGTTTCGTAATGGGCGCGGCGTTTGTTGTTCACATCGTCCATCACGGCCTTGGCCTCGCTATTATTTTGCACTAGACCCAAATAGCCATTGAGCTGCTCACCTAAGTAACCTTGGGATTTAGCTTCCTGCAATGACATGGCAAAGGCATTTAAGCTGAATAAACTCAGGCCGAGCAACAGCAGTAATGTTGGCTTTTGTAGCAGGGTTTTGAGTGGCATTGATTTCATTGTATATTCCTCAATTCTTTGTGATTAGAACAACTTATCATCTGATAGAAGCTGATCTAGCTCCTTATCCACTTTGATTTTTATCTCGTGTTCAATTTTCACATTGAGATTAATCACAATCGGTTTGTCAGGCGGCTCAATCTTTACCGTTGGGGCACAGCCTTGCAATGCCGCCAGTAGCAGCAATGTACCTAAACTCACTTGCTGTAATTGAATGATCTTCACTGAGGTTTCCTTGTTACTTCACGGATTTTTCGATTCTGTCCTGCAGATCGTTACCAATCTGAAGACTCCTGAATAATTGCAGCATGTTCTCTTCATGAGAGTAATTCAAGTGGATGGGGCGTTCAATCCCTCGGCTGCGGCCTTTGACTTCCACTAATAAGTTGGCATCGCCGGTTTGATCCATATCGAAACTACTGGATAACTGGCTGTATTCTAAATGTTCTAGCGCCGAAAATACAAAATCGAGATAAGGCTGCGATTGGCGCATTTGATCGACCGCAGGATTACCCGAAATGGCGATGAGACCGCCGGGCGCGCGGGCCGCCAGTTGGCCGCCGCTGATCGAGACTTTGCCATCGACCAAATCCACGGGTAACACACCATCGAAAATACCATCGGCATAAATACCAATTTGCGGCTGAATCCGCAGCACTTCTTCAAGGCTCATGCCCTGCAATAATAGATAGGCGTGGGATTTGTCCTGCAATTTTAAATTAAAATCAGGCAGTAAAAACTGGCCGCTCAATACTTTACCCTTGGCGGTCATCGAGACATCGGTATCGCTTAAGCCCGTGAGTTGTTGCAGCCAATTGTCGGGAAGCTTCTCAGCATCCTTGGCGAGGACAATATCGGCCTCCACTTCGATATCGGTCAAGGGGAAGCCGGGATCGAACAAGTTAAAAGTCATCATGGTTTGCGGGCAGTTTAGTCGGCTTAAACTGCTGAAATAGCCTGGCGCTTGCGGCGACTTGTAGGATTGCCCCCAGGTGAACTCGCATTGGGCCTGTAATTTCCCGCCCTCAAAGGTCGTGTCTTGATAAAAACCTTCCAGCTCTGTCATCGACTGGGTAATTTGCATCGCAAATTGGGTCTGCTCTGGCTCATGTGTCAGCTTAAATTGTGCCTGTAATTGGTTATGACCGGTCACATTTAACTCAGCGGGCAAGGGCTGGGTTTGATTAAGCAAAGATAGCGCCTCTGTCATGCTGGTATCGACAACCCACTGGCCCGTTAACAGCAGGGGCTTGTGAGGCGCGGCGAACTGTAATTGATGATCGCTTTGTAGCGCAACCTTGCCGACTTGCCACTGCTCATGGCCGTGAAGACGTTGGTTTTGCCAGTTTAATGTCTGCGCGAGCGTTAAATTATCCAGTTTAAGCACAGTCTGCTTACGTGTTCGGCCTTTGGCGCTGAGCTGCTTTTCAATCAAGAGTTGCTGCGCTTGCCAGTTAACTTGGTTAGTCAACTGACTCGATTGAATAGTATTTACAATGGATTGCAGCGACGAGTAATCGAGGGTCATCGGCTTTGATGTCTCAAGGGAAAACGCCTTGAGGCTAATATCATTGCGACTGCTCTGTATTGCAGTCGCGGTGCTGTTGTTGCCCGCAAGATTCTCTACCGCTTGGCTCACGCGCAGCTGCGACAAGGCGAGCGATAAAGGCGGCAGCTTGAAGGCAAACTCGGTCGATTGTGCGCCAGTAGTATCCTGAGTCGCTAACGGGGTTGCACTTGCGGCCAAGGGGGACTTGGCGTTGAGTTGAATACTGCCAAGGCTTAACTGCGTCTGTTTCGTTTGGTGCTCGGCGGCTTGCGCTGTTTGTTGTAGCTGCACATCTTCCAGCGCAAATTGCAGAGTGTCACTTGAGTCACTTGAGTCACTCGTCACTGGGGCAGTGCTGACTTGCCAGTTCAGTCCTTGAGCCGATTGAGCAACACTGACCTGACCCGCCGTTTGCAGCATTCCCGCGCCCCAACTGAGATCCTGCGGGGCTACGTGCCAGAGGTCTCGCAGCGTCAGTGGGGAAGTTTGCTTAAGCGCCAGTTGCCAGCGGCTCGCGACATTCCAAGCATCTGGTGTGGGCGTTAACTGGGTCTCTTGCAAGTGAATGCGCGTCTCAAGCTTACAGCCTAGGGTGGTTAACTCTATTGCGGGCAGCGCTATTGGTTTATGGGGGCTCGCTTGAGATGTCAGCGCATAGTGCAGCGGCGCTGTCATCGAAAAGCCAAGACCCACGGGCGCCTCGGTGCTTTTCAGCCCCGAGAGCAGGGTAAGGAGCGCTTGAGAGTTTTCATCGTTCAATTGCAGAGACTGATTAAGCGCCGCTAATAGCTGCGTGTGCTGTGCCGCATTCGGCGTAAGCGCAAGGCTAAAGGGCTCAAGGGTGAGATTGAGCGAGGCAAGTGATCCACTAAGCTCAAACCCCAAAGCCGGCTGGGGCGCGAGCGTTAAGTCGGCAAAATGGCTTAAGCTGATGTTAGGCTGCTGAATGCGGTGGCGGCTTGTGATTTCGCCGCTGGCGAGTGTCATCGTGCTCTCAGAGCTGAGTTGCCCACTTAAGCCTATCCCAAGTTGCTGCCACTGTTGATCCCACAGAGTTAGTTGGCTGAGGATGCTCCCTTGGGTTTGGCGCAGGCCAATTTGATGCAGGTTTTCCAGTAGCGGCGCGATATTCAGTTCGCTCTTGAGGCGCCATTGTTCGTTGCCTAGCGTGGCGGCAAGCTGGACTAACGGCTCACCCTCAGGGCTGCTAAAGGCTGTAGTTAATTCACCTTGATGATTCAGGCTGAGTTTATCCATCACCAGCTGATAGGCGGGAAGCTCAGCTTGCGGCGCTAATCTGAGTGTGGTTTTACCTATATCAATTAACGGTAAGGATTTGATATTTAACGCCAACGCTGGCGTTTGTTCATCGGCGATGGTGGGGCTTCGCTCCAGCAGCGATGCGCCGAGTTCAACGTCTATCTCGCCCGTGCTAATACGCTTGATTTTTTGAGTCAAACTCTCAACTTGGACAAGTTGCTTCAGTTCTTCAAGGCTCTTGGGCCAGTTGAGTTCAAGCTGAATATCAAGATTATTAATCACTAAATGCGAGTCATGTACACGCAGGCTCGCAGAGCGAATGTGCCAATGTTCTAAACCCATGGGGCCTAAACGAATATCGCTAAGCTCACCGTCCATACCGCTTAATGCGTAATTTGCGACACGAAGGATCAGGGCTTCGGTTTGGCTGTTGACTATCCAAATGGTTAGCGCCGCGCCAGCTAACAGGCCGGCCACTGTGGTGGCAATCAGGCTTTGTTTTAGGCGCTTTTTGAGTGTAGAACCGCGGCGAGACGCCGCCGAATGTGGCGCTGCGGCCGCAGTCGCCTCTTGAGGCATCGCCTGATGCGAGTGCTCGGCAGTCTCCTGATTTGGCGATGTCGGCGTGTTAACCATTGGGTTTTACTGTCATCCTTATCATCAGCGCCTAGCTATTGTTCCCCGTGGGAGCGTGAGGCGATTTGGGCCTGCCTATGCTCAGCGGCAAGCGGGATTAGCGGCAGTTTAACACTCAAGCCGCTGGCTGACTAATAAAGAACTTGGCAATCTTGCGCGAAGCAAGACTGAGTGTCTGTCATTATTCATCTTGATTTTACAGGCACTTATACGGCTTAAAGCAAAATAGCGTTATCCCGATTGTTTATCCGCGCAGCTTATCCCAAGAGCTGAGCGCCAATCACGGCCACTCCGCAGAGCATAGCTAACAATAAACCAAGCTTCCCCCCCGCGACGCGGTAACCTTGAGGTAGGTTTGCCTTATCGCGCGTTTGTCTTTGTACCCACACCATGGTCACAGGTAAAAAAATCGCGAGGATCACGAGGGCGATCGCCGCATAACCGAGGGCGGTAATAAATCCCTGCGGGTAAAAGAGGGCAAAACCCAGAGGTGGCACGAAGGTAATGGCGGCGGTGATACTGCGACCCGCGGCATTATCCTGCTGTCTTAAGTTAGCCGCCATAAAGTCAAACAGACCTAGGCTCACCCCTAAAAAGGAGGTTGCCAGTGCAAGATCGGCAAACACACTGATGGCAGAACTTAAGTATTGGCTGTGCAAAACGCTGGCTAACTGATTGATAAAGCCTGAAAGACTCTGATTCGTCATCAGTTGGCTTTGGCTGAGCACGCCTTGGCTGCCCAGTTGCCACAGCAGGTAAATCAGTAGCGGTAACGCCGAGCCAAGCAGCATGATTTTACGCAGGCTTTTTACCTCAACGCCTAAGTAGCGCACCACGGATGGAATCGAACCATGAAATCCAAAGGAGGTAAAAATCACTGGAATAGCTGACACGATAAGCCCTTGCTCTAGTGGCAACTCGAGTAAATGTGTGCCTTCGACCTGCGGCAGTAATAGGGCCAGCATTAGGATCAACGCAATGATTTTTAAACTAAAGAGCACGCGGTTAATCAAATCGACACAATGGGTGCCTAAGCCGACTATGGTGCCGATTAACAGGGTAAAGAAGATGGCGCCCGCCTGCGTTGGCAGTTCTAACCCTAACCAAGCATTGAGCTTTTGATTGACTTGCTCGCCGCCGCCTGCGATGTAGGCGGCGCACAGGGCGTAGAGTAAAAACATCAGTGCAATACTGGCAATCACTTGGCCCTTGGCGCCCAAAAGCGTGCGGGCTAATTGGTTCAGACTCGCATCGCTCGGGGCAAATTGATGGATTTCAACCATCAGCAGGGCGGTGTAGGCCATGAGCGCCCAGAGGAGCAACATGATCAGGCTCGATACACCAAAACCGAGTCCTGCCGAGGCGATAGGAAGTGCAAGCATGCCCGCGCCGATGGTGGTGCCTGCAATCAGTAGCAAACTGCCGAAAAATTTATTTTGTGTCATAACTTTACGCTCAAACGTCTTTATTAATGGCTCAACTGTGTTAGATGAGTGCTTTATTGAGGAGCTGTGCAGAGTGGCGCGTGAAACTGGGATCTAAAGGGTACCTGGGTGTACCTGTATTGGGATCGTGGCGCAATCTGCGGATCGTTGGGGATATGGCCACAATGGAAGGTCAGGCGAGTGTGCCTATCTATGCCATTGCGGCTACAGATAGGGATAATAAGCTGTGGTAATACGCATAACACTCGCCTTTGCTTGGGGTTAATTCGGCACTTAATGACATCTTGTGGCTTGATCACATCTAATGGCTTGATCACATCACATAACTAAGGCAATTCGCCATGTTGTTAAATTTATCTTAAATGTTAATAAGTTGCGTTAATGCCTCGGTGCGGGCTCGAGGACGCTGGCTACGATAGGCAGTTAAGGTGTACTTGTCAACCATTACAACAGTATTTTGCTGATTTTTTGTCAGGAGCCAAGTGTACAATTTGTGTGACGTCGTGCCGTTTTTAGCCCAGGTTAAGGATTACAAAACAGACTGTAGAAGCGGGATTTGGGTTGGCTAAAGCACACAAATAGACAAGCAAATTGACACGTAAAAAGCATGTAAATGGGGCTAAATGGAGAGTACTCTGCCGCAGACCCAAAGGAATGCGACAGAGTGGTACTGCGATGTTTGAAAGCGGACTACTTTTGCTGCGCCTTTTGATGGCGGGCGAGCAAATTGGCGTTGATATCACTTAAGCTTAGTGATTGATCTTCAAGTAAGACTAATAAGTGATACACCAGATCCGATGCCTCGTTAATCAGCTCATCCTTATCGTGAGTCGCAGCGGCCAAGGCGGTTTCTAATCCTTCTTCACCGACTTTTTGGGCGATGCGCTTAGTACCACGGGCAAAAAGGGAAGCGGTGTAGCTCGACTCAGGGTTTTGCCCCTTACGCGAGGCGATAAGCTCGGCCAGATTATTTAAAAACGGGTGAGCATTGCCATCGAGCCAGCAGCTTTCGGTGCCTTTATGGCAGGTTGGGCCATTGGGCAATACCTGCACTAACAGGCTGTCGTTATCACAGTCTTTATCGATGGCAACCAATTTTAGGGTATGGCCCGAGGTTTCACCCTTGGTCCATAAACGTTGCTTAGAGCGGCTAAAAAACGTCACATCACCGGTTGCCAGTGTGTGCTGCAGCGCGGCTTTATCCATAAATCCGAGCATTAACACTTTGCCCGATAGATGATTTTGGATAACTGCAGGGATAAGCCCCTGTTGTTTTTCCCAGTCGAGGCTATTAACCAGTTCTGCGCTTGCAGGGCCTTGGCAACAGCTTGAAGTGGTTCCAGTTGTCATATCTGTATACCTTATTATTTCTATCAATCGCTACTGATGTTGAGTTACTGGCGGATGGCGATGCCTTCGGCCGCTAAATACTGTTTTAACTCGCCGATATTGATAATGGCTTTATGGAACACGCTGGCCGCTAGCGCTGCATCCACCTTAGCCTCGATAAACACATCGCGAAAATGTGTCATAGTGCCAGCGCCGCCCGAGGCGATTAAGGGCACATCGCACAGCTGGCGTACTAGGCTTAACTGTTTGATATCATAGCCACCGCGCACGCCATCTTGGTTCATCACGTTGAGCACGATTTCGCCGCAGCCGCGTTTTTGTACTTCTTCGACCCAATCCTGAGTGTACCAAGCGGTTTCTTTGGTGGCGGCTTCATCGCCGGTAAATTGCTTCACCTTATAACTGTCGCTTGCCGCATCATAAAAAGAGTCTATGCCGATCACTATGCATTGACGGCCGAATTCATCCTGCAGGCGTGAGATTAAACTCGGATCGCTAAGAGCGGGTGAGTTGACCGAAATCTTATCCGCGCCAAAGGCCAGTAACTCGCGCGCCTGGCCGATGGTTTTAATGCCGCCGGCAACGCAGAAGGGGATATCGATTTGCTCCGCCACTCGGCTCACCCAAGACTTATCGACCACTCGGTCATGGGCACTGGCGGTGATATCGTAAAACACCAGTTCGTCGGCGCCCTCTGCGGCGTAACGCGCCGCGAGAGGTACTATGTCGCCAACAATTTCATGGTTGCGAAACTGTACGCCCTTGACCACGCAGCCATCTTTCACATCTAAACAGGGGACTATTCGTTTGGCCAGCATTGGATTGCCTCCGCCACATTAAACTGATTGATAAGTAAAGCTTTACCGATAATGATCCCCGCGGCGCCACTGTCTCTGACGGCGGCAACATCCTCAAGGGTGGCAATGCCGCCCGAGGCTTGCCAAGCGATATGGGGATAGTGGCTGGATAGCTCACGGTAGAGTGCGGTATTGGCGCCAGTGAGGGTGCCATCGCGATTGATGTCAGTCACCAGCGCATGTTTAAGTCCCACTTGGCTAAAGTCCTCGACGATAGATTCTAGACTCTTACCGCCACCGCTTTGCCAGCCAGAAACCGCGACGATTTTCTCGCCGTTCTGATTGATATTCACATCCAGTGCCAGGCAAATTGCCTCGCTGCCAAACTTGTTAAACCAGCCTTTGACTAACTCGGGCTCTTTGACGGCGAGCGAGCCTATTACCACGCGTTTTACCCCAAGGGACAATAACTCGGCGACTTGCTCTTCAGTGCGGATCCCGCCGCCCACTTGAATATTGGCGTTAAGCCCCGCTGTCAGCTTAGCAATCAAAGCCGTTTGGCGTTTAGCGGGTTCTTTGGCGCCAGTTAAATCTACTATATGCAGCCAGCTTGCCCCTTGGTCTTGGTAGGATTGCAACTGGGTCTGCGGGCTTAAATCGAAAGTGGTCTGCTGCCCATAATCCCCTTGGTAGAGCCTAACTATCTGGCCATCAATTAAATCAATTGCTGGAATGATCATCTGTTGTCCTTAAATTCTTTTTGGTGCATTTACTGCATTTTTAAAAAGTTACCTAGGATTTGCGCACCCACGGCGGCGCTCTTTTCGGGGTGAAATTGCACGCCCATAAAGTTGTCTTTACCGATGGCGGCGCTAAAGTCTTCACCATAACGGCATTGTGCCAAGGTGTAGTCGCTTAATGGCGCGCGGTAGCTGTGCACAAAATACACATAACTGCCAGCTGGAACACCGGTAAACAGCGGGTGAACCTGAGACGGATTGCTAAAGGTCAGTTGGTTCCAGCCCATGTGCGGCAGAGGTAAACCTTCGGCCTTCAGTATTTGACGGTCTAGCTCGTCAATCTCGGTTGGAATAATGCCTAAGCATTGGCAATCTAACGCTTGGCCGCCGCGTTCTTTAGAGAGCAGGGTGAGCATTTGCATCCCTAAACAGACGCCCAGCACGGGTTGAGTTAACCCTTGGATTAATTCGACTAAGGCTTTTTCCGTTAACGAAGCCATCGCGGCGCCAGCGCTGCCGACACCTGGCAGTACCACACGTTTGGCGGCTTTAATGCTGGCCTTGTCATCGGTGACTAACACCTTAGCGCCGAGGCGCTCAAAGGCGAAACGGACCGAGCTTAAGTTGGCGCAACCTGTGTCTATGATGACAACATCAAATTCATCTATGTTTGCTGACATTGGGTTTTCCTATTGATGGGTCAGTGGGGGAAGTGGCTTGTCGCCGCATTCCGGAACTGCCCTCGTTAAAATCATCAGGCTTTGTATTATTCGCTAATCAATCTGCATCAGGTCATTAAGCACCTAACTCAGATTGAGTGAGGTGTTAGAGCACGCCTTTACTCGATGGCAAGACATCGCCTTCAACTTTGACGGCCTGACGTAGCGCGCGGCCCAGTACTTTAAATAGCGCCTCGACCTTGTGGTGATCGTTGTCTCCCTCGGCGGCCACATGTAGGGTGCAGCGTAGGCCATCGGCAAAGGAGCGGAAAAAGTGCGGCACCATTTCGGTGGCCATTTCACCGACTTTTTCCCGTTCAAATTGGGCGGCGAATTTAATAAAAGGCCTGCCGGAGAGATCGAGTAAGCATTCGCCCTTGGCCTCATCCATCGGCAAACTAAAACCAAAACGGGCAATACCGCGTTTATCGCCCAGTGCTTGGCGCAGTGCATCCCCAATCGCTAATGCCGTGTCTTCAACGCTGTGGTGATCGTCTATTTCAAGATCGCCATCGACATTCACCTCCATTTTGAAGTTTCCGTGGGTGGCGATTTGATCCAGCATATGGTCGAAGAAACCAATGCCGGTGTTGATGGCGCCTTTGCTGGGATTGTCGAGATCGACAGTTACGCGAATATCGGTTTCCTTGGTGGTACGTACAACTGTTGCGGTGCGGCCCTTGTTGAGTAAGGCATCGGCAATTGCGTCCCAGCCTAGGCTGCCACGCTGATATTGAAAGCTTTTTATCCCCATGGCATTGCCCAGTTCTACATCTGTGTGTCTGTCACCAATCACGGCGGACTGGGTAAAATCGATGGTGCCTTGGGTCAAAAAGTCTTTCACCAGCCCAAGTTTAGGTTTACGGCAGCTGCAGTTTTCATCGTTAAAGTGCGGGCAGATCAGTACATCTTCAAACTTAACCCCTTGGCTGGAGAGGATTTGCATCATCATATTGTGCGGCGCATCGAAATCTTCCTGCGGGAAGGAAGGGGTACCGAGTCCGTCCTGATTGCTAACCATCACCAACCTAAACCCGGCTTTTTGCAGGCGCAGTAAGGCTGGGATCACTTGGGGCTCGAATACCAGTTTGGCGAGGCTATCGACTTGTTTGTCGGTGATGGGCTCTTCAATCAAGGTGCCATCGCGGTCGATAAAGAGTATTTTCTGGGCGACATTAGGGGTAAATACTGGGTTCATGCTGCTACCTTTCAATTCAGTTTGTTATCTTTATAAAATCAGTTTATTAGGCCAATGCTGCGACAAGACTTGCGCTAAATGCTCATAGCTTTTGCGATTCAAATAGCGACACTAAGCGGTCGGTATCAGCCTGAGAGCTAAAGCTAAAACGAATGGCTTTAGCCAGCCTTGGGTCCTTATAGGCCCGCGCGACAATGCCATTATCGATAAGCAGCTGTGCCACTTTGGCCACGTCGTCAAATTCGGCGAGCACATAGTTGCCATTGGGTGTTAGCACGGCGCCGCCCCATTGCTCGCAGTACAAATTCAGCGCCGCCGCGAGTCGCTCGCCCTGCGCATTGAGCTCTTTGACTTGGGTTTTCATCCGCGCAATTCCTGCTGCTGATAGCGCTTGCACGGCCACTTCACTCACGGGCAATGGCACGGGATAGGGCGCAATGACCCGCATGATGATTTCGATAATCTCTTCATTGGCGAGCAAAAAGCCGCAGCGGGCGCCTGCTAAGGCAAAGGCCTTTGAAAGGGTGCGCAGCACCACAAGGTTTGGGTAAGACTCGAGTAAATCGGCGACGCTATATTCTGGGCAAAACTCGATATAAGCCTCATCGACGACAACAATGGCGTCGGGCAGGGCTTGGATGGCTTGCTCTATGCGCGCCTTGTCAATCACAGTGCCGGTTGGGTTATTAGGATTGCAGATAAAAACTAATTTAGCGCCGCGTGCAGCCGTCGCAAAGTCGGCAGGGAGACCGTACTCAGCCGTTAAGCTTAATGCCTTAACGCCCACATTAAAGGTTTGCGCGCTAATGGCGTACATGCCGTAAGTGGGCCCAAAGGTCGCAATGGAATCGATGCCAGGGACACAAAAGGCACGGATCAGCAGTTCGATGGCCTCATCGGCACCGCGACTGGCGACAATTTTACTCTCCACTACACCACTATATTGGCTGTAGGCATTGATCAACGCGGGCGGTTGGCACTCGGGGTAACGATTTAACTTAGATAAATCGAGTTCGGCAACCGCCACATTATTGAAGGGCGATTCGTTAGCGTTGATCCAAATATCCCCTCGACCACCCAGTCTGCGAGCACTTTGGTAGGGCGTTAACTCGAGCAGTTCTGGCCGCGCAAGACGTGCGGCCAGAGTTGTTGGCTCGATGTTTACGTTATCGAGAGTATTGTTGTCGAGAGTATTACTGGCGCAATTGGCGCTCGGAATCTTTGTCACAGGCACATTGCTCGCCGGTGCTGGGCTCGTTGGGGCTTGGCTAGTTGGCACTTGGCTCATCCTATTCATCCTAAGTCTCGCTATGGCGTTAATTAAGCGTACTGTTGATTGCGTTACTTATTTTCATCAGTCCTTAAGACTGGCTAAGCGTATCGCGACCGCATTTTTATGGGCATCGAGTAACTCATTACTGGCCAGGGTCATCACCGCTTGTCCGAGTCCGAGCAGGCCCTTGGCGCTGAGCTCTTGCACCGTAAAGCGGCGGCTAAAGTCTGCCAAGGAGAGGCTAGATACCGCGCGGCTATAACCGTAAGTTGGCAATACATGGTTAGTCCCACTGGCATAATCCCCAACCGATTCAGGTGTATAAGCGCCTAAAAACACTGAGCCTGCGGCCCGAATATGTTTTAGCACGTCCCCTGGGAAGCGGGTTTGAATAATTAAGTGTTCGGGCCCATAGCGATTTGAAACGAGCGCCGCTTCTTGCATATCTTTTACCAAAATGGTGCGGCTGCCTTTTAGGGCGGTCGTGGCAATCTCTTGGCGCGGTAGGGCGGCCAGTTGTGACGCGAGCGCTTGATTGACTGCCTGTGCTAATGGCTCAGAATCCGTGACTAAAATGACCTGCGAATCTGGGCCATGCTCCGCTTGGGAGAGTAAATCCGCGGCAATAAACTGCGCATTGGCATCGCTATCGGCAATCACCAACACCTCGGAAGGCCCCGCAGGCATATCGATAGACACAGTGCAGCGCCCATCTTGGGAGACTAAGCGTTTGGCTTCGGTGACATAACGATTACCCGGACCAAAAATCTTATCGACGCTAGGAATAGATTCAGTGCCAAAGGCCAATGCGGCAATGGCCTGCGCGCCACCCACTTGGTAAATTTCGGTGATCCCACAGGCGTTTGCCGCATACACAATGGCATCGTTAATCGGCGGCGGACTCACCAATACGCGTTTTTCGCAACCGGCAATTTTGGCGGGCAGGGCCAACATCATCACGGTCGAAATGAGAGGCGCGCTGCCGCCGGGAATATATAAACCGACTTTTTCAATCGGTTCGCTACGAAGCTCGCAGCGAACACCCGCTTGGGTTTCAATGTCTATGGGGCGAAATTGCTGCGCGCTGTGGAACACATCAATATTGGCCATCGCTTGGGCAATGGCGGCTTTAAGTTCTGCCGAGACTCGTGCGCTGGCGGCGCTAATCTCGCTTTCACTTAAGCGCAGACTGTCGATATTGGCGCTATTAAAGCCATCAAACTTTTGATTAAACTCTTTCAGCGCCGCATCGCCACGGCTAGCCACGGCATCGACAATCGCCCGAACACTTTGTTCTAAGCCGCTGTCACCGATTAAAGGCGAGCGTTGGAGCGCGGCTTTTTGTTCATCGACGGATAACGCTGCCCAAGTCAAAATATCCATAGATCACCCCATCATTTTTTCAATTGGCATTACGAGGATAGAGCTGGCGCCGAGTGCGGTGAGCTCTTCCATGGTGTCCCAGAATAAATCTTCGGTACTGACGGCGTGGATGGCCACTCGATTAGTATCGTCGTTTAATGGCAGCACCGTTGGGTTTTCGGCGCCGGGCAGCAGGGCGACAATTTGATCTAAGGTTTCTGTAGGCGCGTGCAGCAAAATATATTTACTTTCACGGGCGCGGATCACGCCGTTTACGCGGGATAAAATTCTGTCGATTAGCGCTTGTTTGCTCGGCGTTTGGGTTTGAGTCGATTGAATAACACAGGCCATAGAACGGTAGATGACTTCTGTCTCGTATAAACCGTTGGCCTCAAGGGTGGCACCGGTGGAGACTAAGTCACAAATGCCATCGGCAAGCCCTGCACGGGGCGCGACTTCAACCGAGCCTTTTAACATACAGTCGCGATAACTTATGCCTTTTTGTTGCATAAAACGGCGGAGTAGATTGGGGTAGGAGGTGGCAATTCTCAAGCCTTCCAAGGATGAGGCATCGGCATAGCTAAATTCGCTTGGTACGGCTAATGACAGGCGGCAGGCACCAAAATCCAACTGGCGTAACTTCACAAACTCGGCGGGTTTATTTAAGGTTTGACGCTCAATCTGCTCTTCTTCAAGCACGTTCTCACCAATAATGCCTAAATCGACCACGCCATCCATCACCAGTCCTGGAATATCATCGTCACGCACTCTGAGTAAATCGATAGGCATGTTGTCTGCGTGTGCGATAAGGCGTTGTTCATTAATGGAAAACTTAATGCCGCAGCTCTTGAGTAATTGCTGAGAGTCGGTGGATAAACGGCCAGATTTTTGGATGGCGATGCGTAAACGGTTTGATTCAGTCATAGTCTTGTCTCGCTCAAAGTTAACAAATTCAAAATGATATTCTTTTGTCGCATGGTTTAACTGGTTTCTATGTTTTGCCGGTGTTTATCTAGCTAACATATTGAAATTACATACTAAACATGAGTTAAGTTGTAAGTTAAAAAGCCTAAAAGCAAAAACCCCCGGAATTCCTTCCAGGGGTTAGTGATCATCTTTGAATCAGTCCGCCAGAAGGATACAGTCCTCCGGCAGTGAGCGTCCGAAGGCTACCGCATATGGTGGTGATGATGGTGGATAGCGTTCAGTAATGGGCTCATATGACTCTCTATACTCTGTATTCTATTGAATTCGGTGTTGGTGGATACTTATCCATCGAACGTTTTTTTAAGCTAACCGCTTTCTGTGCCGTTTGCAACAGCTAATTTTAACTAAATAAGAATATTTATGCGTTTTGTGAAAATGTTTCATCTTGGTGGTCGCAGGACGATAATCTGCTTATCGCAAGGAGGGGCGAATACTTGAGGTTTCCTAGAGGATGGCACAAAGCCGACGCTGCGTTTAGACAAATTCGGCTGGCGGTAAGTATGGCAAATCTTGTCTAACAGCGTTCAATCTAGACTGGCGATAGTGGCTAAGTGTCAGTCACTGCGCTAATGCTGGATTAGCGCGTGACATCCCTTTTACCGTATTAAATATTCTCCAAACAGTTGATCAACGGCCTGTTGGCAATATTTGTCTTCACCACGCCAATATTCGGCAAATACCCAGTCATTTTTGCCTTGGCGTTGTCTATCGACAGTATTGGGTTTTAATATTCCCAGACTGGCTAATATTTCGATTAATATTTGTCGCTCTGCTTTACTCGATTTAATTACACTCGCTAATCTTTTCTCTAGTGTGCTGGGATAATCGCTCGGGTCAGACGTTTCGATAGTCGTTAATATCGCTCTAAAACAGGCAATATCATCCGACGTTGGCTCTGGAATATCGGCATTAATCAATTGGTTTAAATCAAAATAGGTATACAAAATATCCCCATGGCGCACGCCACCCCATTTTATACGCTCGAAATTGAATACGTTAATATCCATCTCGATATAGGATTCGCTTCCTCGGATGCCATATTGACTATCTCGGCAAATGCCACAGGTATAGGAGTGTGCCGTTGGTTTGCCATCCGTATAGGAAGTGCCTGAAATGACAGGTGTATATTGATGTGATGGGATTTTTTTGGCGATCGCATAGGATGCAAGGGATGAGCGCCAATCCAATCGCCTAGAGGTTAGACTACTTAAAAATCCTTTTGTTACTTGTGCTTGCGATATGCTTTTAACTAGCGATGTGATGGCAAGGATGCATTCATCGTGGGAGATAGTTAAAGGATCAAACATTAATCCTTTCGATTTGGCGTAGCTAAAATCGGACTCGGAGAGACTTCTATTTTTTGCGTCAATCCAACCATTCTTCCAATAGGTGGAGAATAAAATCCTTTTTGCTTTTTTATCCATAGCTGATTCTTTATTATCTTTTAATAATTGGGTTTAATTTATCTTATAAAACTTAATTAAAGCGGTTAGCTCTCTAAATTCATATAAGCATCGTTTTGATAGTAATAACTGACTGCATGAATTATGTCATGTAAGCTGGCATTAGGCTGCTGTTGCACTAAATTAGCCTTGATGCTTTGCAAATCGGCAATGCTTAAAAAGTATTGATAGCCTTGGGTTTGTGGGTGGAGAGGCTCATCCTGTTGGTCGCGCTCCTCTTCAAGTTCATCGTCAATGATTAATACCGACATTGAGGGACTTAATGGTTGATCTAGGGCTTTGTACATATCCAAGTACCACGAAAAAGAACCGAGTTGGGATAGTAGGGTTTCCAAGGTTAATGTTAATCGCATGAAATATCCTTTTGTGCGAGCATCATTTGCATCATTTGCATCATTTGCATCATTTGCATCATTTGCATCATTATGGCGAGTTAATTAAGGCGAGTTAATTAAACCGACAGAATTAGGCTTAAGGCCTCCACAGACTCAGCATGAATTCGGTTAACGCAAACGATGAGAAAATAAACAGTAAATTAATCAAGGCCCGCATAATCCAAGGCAATGCACCGTAGGACAGACCATATTTATTTGAGGCAATTACGATAACTCCCATGATGCCAAACCAAGGTGTAAAAAAGAACATGGCTTGCCATTTAACCAGAGCAACGGCGAGATCATGCAGCGCACCACTGACTAAAAAGGTGAGCAAGACGGCGAGCCAGATGGGCAGAAACTGACTGAGAGGGCGCATGACATTACGAGATAAATAATATCCCCAAATCGGATTCCAATAATGCCAAAAAATAGGGAATGACTTAGCGCCAAGAGCGCGGGATAGCATATTCCTCATCGAGTGATTGGCACCCAGTGGCACACCATTTCGCTTTTTCACATATTGTGACAGTGATAATGTCGTTTGCATGGTTAACCTTTATGCTCCACGCTGCCCCTCATAGTGAGTGGTCTGCAGTCTGTTTTGCCGTCTAAAGTGTACGGTTATCAATATTCATTACAGCACTGCATCTGGCAAGCAGTAAGTTAGGCTTTTATCTGCCATAGCATAACAGGTTTGATCGATTTTCTCGGGGGACGGCCTAATAAAGATTCCTTGCTTGCCATTAACACGAATAAGCTGCGATTGATTATCCTGCCTCATAAAAATGGTACCGCCATTTTCGAGCGAGACATCAACTAGGTATTCGTTCATATTGGCGCAAATCGCGATCTCACAGGATTCAGAACGCTCTTCCTGCCCATCAATAACGAGGCATTGCGAGGTCACTTCATCACAACCAGCCCATGAGGCGGGGTTAAAAGCCAACAATAGTAAAAAGCCTGAAAGGTATTTCATCGAATCATCCTGTCGCGTTATAAACGTTCATCCGTGGCTGATGAGCGCCAATCTATTAAAGCGTATTGTCGACTGGCCGCCAAATTTCGCAATATTCTCGCATAGAACTATGTTCGTGTTGAATTCGGCGCAGGACTGAAACTATTGGTATTATTAGGCGGGCTTAATTACACTGCGGCGACGGAATCAGGCTCTTTAACGCTTGCTGACTAATTTACCCTCGGTTAGCCATCTCTGAACCGTATTTTTTAACCCTATGAAAGGACCTTGCTCGCCCTTGAATCACACCCGACGCCCTGCTATGCGGCAAGCCAAACTTCAGCAATCCAATCAGCAGTCTAGAGACGCTCAACGTCCGATGAGCCGATTGGCGAGTGAAGTGCTGCGCGCTTTTGCCAGCGATGGGGTGCTCGCCAAGCATATTCAAGGGTTTAGTGCGCGTCAGAGTCAGGTTGAAATGGCGCAAATCATCAGTGAAGCGATTGCCAGCAAGGGCAATGCACTGATTGAAGCGGGCACAGGGGTCGGTAAAACCTTCGCGTATTTAATTCCAGCCATCTTAAGTGGCAAGCAAGTGATCGTGAGCACGGGCAGTAAAAACCTGCAGGAGCAATTATTTCTAAAGGATTTACCCGCGTTGACCTCTATGCTTGGGATTGCGCCCAAGCTCGCGCTATTGAAAGGTCGCAATAACTATTTATGCCAACATCGACTCGATAAGCAGATGCAGGAGGCCAGCCATATTGAGGCGCGATTATTGGATGATTTACTCAAAATCAACCAATGGGCGGGCATGAGTAAGGATGGCGATATCGGTGGCTTAACTTCTGTTGCCGAAAACTCTCCCGCGCTTCCCTTAGTGGTCAGTACTAAAGAGACCTGTCTTGGCCAGCGCTGCGAATTTTATGATGCTTGTTTTACCCGCAAGGCCCGCGGCCGCGCCATGGACGCAAAAATCATTGTGGTGAATCATCACTTATTCTTTGCCGACAGCGTGTTAAAGGATACGGGCTTTGCCGAGCTGTTGCCCGATCCCGATGTTGTGATCTTCGATGAGGCGCATTTGTTGCCAGACATCTGCGTCAGTTACTTTGGGCAACAATCCTCGAGTCGAACCATTGATGATTATCTGCAAAAGTTATTGCAGATTTACCAAACTGAGCTCAGCGATACGGGGCAGATAGCTCAATTCTGTCAGCGCTGTTTAACCAAGTTAAGTGATTGGCATAATGCATTATTTTCGAGCGGCGAGTCGGACTGGCGGCTGCAGCTTGGCAATAAATCCATCGCCTTAGCCTCATGGGATTTATTGGCTGAATTAACCGCACTGCAAAAGCTGTTACTTGTACACGTGGGGCGCAGCGAATTATTGGATGATATTGCGGTAAAGCTGACTGAGTTAAACCATAAACTGAATCAATTTTTTAATTGCGATAATCCGCAGGCGGCGTACAGCGTTGAGTTTGGTAGCCGTTTTGTCATGCTACGGATGTCACCCATCAATATTGCCCGCGAATGTCAGCAGCTATTTGTGGCCAATACTAGCTGGATTTTTACTTCGGCGACCCTGCAAGTGAACCGCAGCCTAGACCATTTTGCACAGGAGCTTGGGATAAGCGATGCCAAGGCACATATTTTAGACAGTCCCTTCGATTATCCACGTCAGGCTTTATTTTGTGTGCCGAGACAACTGGGGAATGTGACGAATCAGCAGCAAGCACTTAAGCAGTTAGTCGATGTGTGTGTAAAAGCGATTGAGGCGGCGCAGGGACGAACCTTCATTCTGTTTACCAGCCATAAAATGCTCGAGCAAACCGCGCTGGCATTACGCACACGGACTCAATATCCGTTATTAGTGCAAGGGCAGGCGGGTAAGCAGAGCCTACTGACCAAGTTTCGCCAACTGGGAAATGCGGTGTTACTGGGGACGAGCAGTTTTTGGGAAGGGGTGGACGTTCGCGGCAAGTTATTAAGCTGCGTGATTATCGATAAGCTACCCTTTGTCTCGCCCGATGAGCCGCTTTACCGTGCTCGCGCCGACAATATCAGCCGTCAGGGGGGCGATCCTTTTACTCAAGTGTCGTTACCTCAAGCGATTATTGCGCTCAAACAAGGGGTTGGACGTTTGATCCGTGACGAAAAGGACTGCGGCGTACTCATTCTGTGTGATAATCGTATTGTGAATCGCGCCTACGGACAGGCCTTTTTAAATTCCCTGCCACCGATGTCCCGCACTCGAGATTTAGACCAAGCCCTGCAATTTTTAAGGAAAATCCCTTAATACAATAAGAAGTTGGAGCTAAAACGATTCATTTGTGTAGGTTTTTTATAGAGAGAATGAACGTGTTTACTTGGTTAAAAGGGTTAGTTTCTAAAGATGTATTGATTGAGTTAACTGAAGCTAAGATTGCGATAAAAGTGTTTGGTGAGCGTACTTGTTTCGAATATGAACCTGTGCTTGCCCTCGTCGATGAGCCGACTCAGACGCGGATCAAGGCAATTGGTCGCGAGGCGATGGGTTTGCAGGGCGAGGGCGTACGGCTGGTTAATCCTTTTTCCCATTCTAGGATGTTTGTCGCAAGCTTTGAACTCGCCGAAAAGCTGCTCCAATATGGCATTTCGCAACTTCATACATCTAGATTTCGAGCGGCGCCTCGGGTGATTGTGCACCAGTTAGAGAAGACTGAAGGCGGCCTTACCGATGTTGAGGATAGGGTACTGCGTGAACTTGCCATGGGCGCTGGTGCAAGAGAAGTGGTGATTTATCTTGGCCCTAGACTCAATACTGACCTTGATACGTTTGATGAGATCAAACGCCGCGTTGAAACACTGAGAGCCTATAAAAAATTAATCTAAACTTATTTTGCTGATATTCGAGGGTAAGCATGGCCTGCCGCGGCAGGCCATGATCTCAGGATTAGAAGCTTGCCGTTACCCCAGCATACACGCTGCGGCTCTTTTGAATGTAATCCAAATCGGTGGCAATTTGATCGCGCTCGGCATCCGTCAAGTTAGTCACCCCTAGTTTTACTCTAAACATAGGGTTGATTTGATAATTCACACCTAAATCAAGTGAACCATAACCATCTGATTTAACGTTGGTTCTCAGATATTGTTCACCCGTGTAGTGGTAAGCAATAAAGGTGGATAATCCCTCTAACGCCTGCCATTGCAGTTTCAGGTTGTAGCTATCTTCAGGCGTTAAAGTAAAAGGCGCGCCATTTTGTTTATCCTTGGCATCGGTTTTACTGTAGTTACCACTGATACTTAAACTGTCGGTTAAGTCGTACCATGCCTGTAATTCCCAACCAGTGATCTTAGCTTCGTTAACGTTTTGATAGGTGAGCACGGCGCCCGGGGTTCTGTCCCAGGTCTCGGTGATGATTTTGTTTTCTACATCATTATGGAAATAGGTGACGGAGCCGCCAAAATCTGCGGTTTGGTATTGGGTCGATAGCTCGTAGTTCACCGAGGTTTCGGGCTGTAAGTCGGGATTGCCCGCCACAGAGCAGGCACCACGACAGGCTGGGATAATATAATCGGCTTGGGACTGCGACATATTCGGTGCTTTAAAGGCTTTACCACCGCCACCTTTGATCACCCATTCGGAGCTGAGTGGATAAACCAGATAGAGGCGAGGACTAAACTCAGTGCCATACACATCGTGGTGATCGACACGGCCACCGAGGGTGAGACTCAGTTCGCCTAAACTGAACTCATCCTGCAGATACAGTGCCGACTGACTGTCGTCTAAGGTGCCATCGCCTAAAATATTGCGGCTGTTCTCAAGCTTGGTCCAACGGTATTCGGCGCCGCCCGTCAGCATATGCTCGCCGAGTAACACTGTGGTTTGGCCGTCGAGATTGTGGTTGGTTTGAGTGATATGGCCAATTTGCGCGATCAGCGCCGAATCATCGGTTACTTCGACATTTTCATAATAGTAACGCAGGCGAGTATCACCCCAGTCCCAACGGCCGTTATGGGTCAAACCTGAGCTAATGCGCTCCGCCTGTTGGTTGTTGGTCAGAATCGTGCCGTAGTTATTCCAGTCGGACTCACGCTCATCGCTGGCGTAACTGATATCGAATTGCAGATCCTGCTGCTTGTCGATTAACCATTGCAGATTGGCTAAGGCGCTGATCTCATCCCTGTCTTCGAGTGCATCGATAGTTGGCTTTAAGTCTGAACGCCAGGCATCACGTTTATTGCTATCGACAATCAAGTTCGCCAGCAGTTTATCCTTCACGAGTGCGCCGCTTGTGTAGAAGTTGTATTTAGTGCTATCGCCACCTTCACCACTGGTTGGTGTGTCGTATTGCACGCCGACGCTGGTTTGCCAAGTTTCGGTTGGTTGGCGCAGGATAACGTTGACTACGCCACCTAAGGCTTCGGAGCCATAGAGGGATGACATGGGGCCGCGAACTAACTCAATGCGCTCGATAGCAGACATGGGGATAGATGACAGGTCGAAGTCATTGCCATAGTTGGAGGTGAGCGCCTCGCGAGAATTGACGCGGCGGCCATTGATCAAGATTAAGGTGTAGTCAGAATCCAGACCCCTAAGGCTGATTTCATTGCGGCCATAGGGCGTACCTTCACTGATATTCACTCCCTGTAAATAACGCACTGCACTGGCGAGGTCATCAATCACTAAGGCTTCAAGCTCGGTGCGATTAATCACTGATACTGATGCTGGCGCCGAGAGCTCAGAGTGTTTGGTTTGCGTCGCAGTGATCACCATACGTTCCATCTCGCCTGTGGCGCTATTGTTGGCCAGAGCCGTTGCCGATATAGCACTGAGGCCGAGGCTGATAGCTAAGGGGAGGGCTTTGCGGGAAAATCGCGACAGACGAGGGGTAAAATCGGGTTGTGCAGGCATATCATTCTTCCTTGTAAAATTTTGGCGAATGATAATTATTCTTAAATGCGTCAACAAGTCGCTATCCCACAGTTAAGTGTAAAGCCAGTGTAAATTTTATATTTACAACAAAGGGATACTGTTCTGTTACCGTAAAAATAAGTATTTGCTTTGAGGTGAACTTAAATCCCGATGAGTGGTTGTATGCAGTCAATCATGCTTTGCAAGCGGGTTTGATAAACGCTGGTTGTTGGTGTTTGCGCTTAATATTTATGCTTAGCGTGCATCTAAGTCGCGACTGTTTGAAATGAACCTCGTTAGATGAAGCTTAATAGAAGCTCAGTTAAAACTTGGCAGTTTAAAGTGTTAACAGGTTAGCTGGTGCACTGAATAAGACAATAAGCGGTAATGCTGAGGGAAGGTCATAAATCTAGGAGAGGCTATAGAAACATATAGATGAAGGGATAAGCGTTATCCCTTCATCTATTACTCGACTATTACTCGACACTCACTTTTCAGTATTAGACCTTAAGTCCAACCATTAACTGATCGAGTTGGCCAGCGGTGGCTTGTAATTCATCACAACCCGACACAGATTGGTTCGCCGATTGCTCGACATCGTGGGATTGATTGCGAATTTCCATCAGATTGGTGGCGATTTCGTTAGCCACGGCCGATTGTTCTTCCGCAGACGTTGCGATCAATACACTCATTTCAAATACGCGGCTGCTGTGGTGGGCAATGGATTCGAGATCCTTACCCGTTTGCAGCACATGTTGTTTGCCTTCACTCGCTTGGCTTACCGTGCGAGACATGACTTGCGTCAGGTTACGGCTCCCCTGTTGCAATGACTCGATCATCGACTTGATTTCAACCGTTGCCGCCTGAGTGCGACCAGCAAGGGTTCTCACCTCATCGGCCACCACCGCAAAGCCACGGCCCTGTTCGCCCGCGCGCGCCGCTTCAATCGCAGCATTGAGGGCGAGTAGGTTAGTCTGCTGCGAAATGGCATTAATGGTCGACACTACTTCATCGATTTTACTGGCGTTTTCGTTGAGGATATTGACCGCATCCGAGGCGGCAGAAATCTCATCCGATAGCACATCAATCGCGCTCACTGTGGTTTCAATATCCTTAGAGCCCGCATTGACCTGCTGATTCGCCTCTTGGGTTTCGGCGGAGGATTGCTCGGCGTTGCGCGCCACTTCTTTAACCGCAGCGGTCATTTCTTCCATCGCTGTGGCTAAGGAATCGAGGTGCTGACGTTGATTGACCGCAAGGGCTTGTCCTTGCTGCGCCGTGCTTCTAAATGATGAAACCACTTCGCGGATTTTGCTGGTGGATTCAGCAATTTGCTTCACTAGGGTATGTTGACGCTCGACCAAGGTGTCGATACTAATCGCTAAAATGCTGAACTCATCTTTCACTTCGAAGAAGTTTAATCGGCCAGTCAAATCCCCCGAGGCGGCGCGTTTAAGTGCCATCACTGTGGTGTAGAGCGCACCGCCCACAAAGGTGGAGATGTAGTAGCTAAACAGGAAGAGCACGAATAACAGCACTGCCATCACGCCATAAACTAAGATGTTGTCGTCGGCCAGCAGGGCATCAATTGCGCGATCGTCGACGGGAATGATAGTGACGAGGTTTTGAGCGTTAACCGAGCTTATCGCCCTTTGAGGTGAACTGCTGGTATCGATACCTCCGCCACTGCGTGCAAGGGTTTGTGCGCGGCTGTCGGCCTCTGAAACCGTGACAATCCGAACATTCTGCATCCCTTGGCTTAATAGATTAGGGAGATTTTGCTGTTCTTGTTCGGGCAGTTTGTTATAGATCTGCGCCGCGAGTTGATTGATTTTCTGTGACGAGTCCTGAATGCCGTTCAAATGGCTTTCGAGCAGGGTATCCCTAAACTGAGTATTTAAAAATACCGCTAATCCCACAATCATAAACATGGGAACTAGGGCGAGAATTGCAAATTTGGTTTTTAAGGTCATGTGGATAAGATATTGATCTATCCAGCGAAATTTTACTTCTTTCATTAGCGCCTCGATAAATTGGGCTGTGACCAAATGGATATCGGTCGGTTTGCCATAGACTTTATGATTTTCTGTCTTGTAAGCAGTTGCTTGTATTATTGTTGTCCAATTGCAGTCTTTTTGAGTTTATTTGCTGCAATTTTGGCAAGGTACAAACATGAGTTTACAGTTTAGCTACATATGTAGCTAGTGGTAGCAGATGAGGAACCGTTTGCTGTAAAAATCAGCAATCGTGATTTGTTGCTTTCGAACTCGTCGCATTTGTTGGGGTAACACATGAATTTGCATGATAAAAACCCCGAATAAACTCTAGTAATATGCCGCTCGCTCGCGTAAAATTTCTCTCCTTTTATTTCGTTATAGCTAGCAAAGCGTCTGGCATTAACGCCCGATAACCTGAGCACCCAAATAGCCTGAAAGTTTGGCGCCCATAGCACTTGTTTATCAAGCGCGACTATGCAGTGGAAGAGAAAATGCAGCAGTTAACTGAGATCGTAGAACAAGCCTTAGTCATTATTGACCAGGCCAGTGATCTAAAAGCACTGGATGATATCCGTGTCGATTACCTGGGTAAGAAGGGTAAGATCACCGACATGATGAAAATGATGGGCAGCTTAAGTCCTGAAGAAAAACCCGCTTTTGGTCAGGCGGTCAATGATGCGAAGCAGGCCATTCAACAGAAATTAACTGAGCGCATCGACGGCCTGAAAAGTGCCGAACTGGAAGCCAAGTTAATCGCCGAAAAGATTGATGTGACGCTACCTGGCCGCACTATCGACATCGGTGGTTTACACCCAGTGACGCGCACCATTGAACGTATCGAAACCTTTTTTGGGGAATTAGGGTTTACGGTAAAACAAGGGCCTGAAATCGAAGATGACTTCCATAACTTCGACGCCTTGAATATCTCTGAGCACCACCCAGCGCGTGCCGACCACGATACGTTTTACTTTAATCCTAAGCTGATGCTGCGTACCCAAACTTCGGGCGTGCAGATCCGTACTATGGAAACTGAAAAGCCGCCATTGCGGATTATTTCACCGGGTCGTGTGTATCGTAACGACTACGACCAAACTCACACGCCAATGTTCCACCAAGTGGAAGGTTTGCTGGTGGATGAAAACGTTAACTTCGCCGAATTAAAAGGCGTGTTGCATGACTTCCTACGTAACTTCTTCGAGGAAGATTTACAGGTGCGTTTCCGTCCTTCTTATTTCCCATTCACTGAGCCTTCAGCCGAAGTAGACGTAATGGGTAAAAACGGCAAATGGTTAGAAGTGTTAGGCTGCGGTATGGTGCACCCGAACGTGCTACGCAGCGTGGGCATCGATCCAGAAAAATACTCTGGTTTTGCTTTTGGTATGGGCGTTGAGCGTTTAACTATGCTGCGTTACGGCGTAAACGATCTACGTGCGTTTTTCGAAAACGACCTGCGTTTCCTGAAGCAATTTAAATAACGGAGCTGTATAGCATGAAATTTAGCGAATCTTGGCTTCGTGAGTGGGTCAATCCTGCCGTTAGCCGTGAAGCATTATCCCACCAGATCACTATGGCTGGCCTCGAAGTCGATGGCGTTGATGCCGTGGCTGCCGAGTTCAGCGGCGTTGTGATTGGTGAAGTGGTCGAATGTGGCCAGCACCCAGATGCAGACAAACTGCGCGTGACTAAAGTCAGTGTCGGCAGTGGTGAACTTATCGATATCGTCTGTGGCGCACCAAACTGCCGCCAAGGCCTGCGCGTTGCCGTTGCCATGGTTGGCGCTGTATTGCCAGGCGATTTTAAAATTAAAAAGGCTAAGCTGCGTGGTATGCCTTCAGAAGGTATGCTGTGTTCATACAGCGAGCTGGGTATCGACATCGACAGCGATGGCATTATCGAACTGCCATTAGATGCGCCATTAGGCACGGATTTACGTGAGTATCTCCAGCTTGATGACGCTGTGATTGAAGTGGATTTAACCGCTAACCGTGCCGACTGTTTAGGCATGGTGGGTCTGGCCCGTGAAGTAGGCGTGTTAAACCGTGCTGCTGTGACTGAGCCACAATGGCAAGCCGTTACGCCAACGATTGATGCCAAAGTGGCTATCAATGTGAAGGAAAGCGCAGCGTGCCCACGCTACTTAGGTCGTGTGGTGAAGAATGTAAACGTGAAAGCTGCTACGCCATTATGGATGCAGGAAAAACTGCGCCGCAGCGGTATCCGTTCTATCGATCCTATCGTCGATATCACTAACTTCGTGTTAGTTGAATTCGGCCAACCTATGCACGCCTTCGACCTTGCCAAGCTGACTGGCGACATCCAAGTGCGTTTGGGGAATGGCGAAGAGAAAATCACTCTGCTCGATGGCAGCGAAGTGACCATTCCAAGCGATACCTTAGTGATTGCCGACAATGTTTGCCCATTAGCGCTTGCTGGCGTATTTGGCGGCGAATACTCGGGTGTGAGTGACACCACGCAAGACATTCTGCTGGAATGTGCCTTCTTCGCACCGTTAGCTATTATGGGTAAATCACGCCGTTTAGGTCTGCATACCGATTCATCACACCGTTTTGAACGTGGTGTTGACCCTGAGATGCAGCACAAGGTTATGGACCGTGCGACTCGCTTAGTGCTTGATATTTGCGGTGGTGAAGCGGGTCCTGTGGTTGAAGCGAAATCTGACGCTGACTTACCAAAGCCTGCGCAAATCCTATTGCGTCGCAGCAAGTTAGATAAAATTTTGGGTCACCATGTTCCCGATAGCGACGTGGTTGAAATCCTTGAACGTTTAGGTTTTGGAGTAGTTGCAGGCGAGGGTAGCTGGCAGGTCACAACCGCCACTTACCGCTTCGATATGGCGATTGAAGAAGACTTAATCGAAGAAGTGGCCCGTATCTACGGTTACAACAACATTCCAAACGTTGCGCCTGTGGCGTCACTGCGGATGTCAGACCATAAAGAAACCGATTTAAGCCTCAAGCGCGTACGTTCGCTGTTAGTGGCCCGTGGTTTCCAAGAAGCCGTGACTTACAGTTTCGTCGATCCTAAGCTGCAAAATCTGGTTCACCCAGGCGAGCAAGCCATGGTGTTGCCGAACCCAATTTCTAGCGAAATGTCGGCCATGCGTTTGTCGATGTTCACAGGATTATTGACTGCGGTTGGCTACAACCAAAGTCGTCAACAGGGTCGTGTGAGACTTTTTGAAACTGGCCTGCGCTTTGTTCCTGATATTAATGCAGAATCAGGTGTAAGACAGCAAGCTATGCTCGGTTGCATCATAACTGGCCTCCAAAATGACGAACATTGGGCTATGGAATCGAAAACTGTTGATTTTTTCGACCTTAAAGGCGATTTAGAAGCAATTATCGGCTTGACAGTTTCCGCATCAGAATTTAGCTTTAGAGTAGCGACGCATTCTGCTCTTCATCCAGGGCAATGTGCTGAAATATTGAGAAATGATCGAGTGATCGGTCATATAGGTGCTATCCATCCTAGTTTGGAGAAGCCTTTTGGACTCAATGGTAAAACCATCGTTTTTGAGTTGGAATTGGATGCTTTATTGCATACCAGTTTACCGCTAGCCCAAGCTGTATCTAAGTTCCCGGCTAATCGTCGTGACATCGCAGTAGTCGTAGATGAAAGTGTATCTGCAGGCGATGTAATGAAATTGATAAGAAAAGTTGGCGAAAATCAGTTGGTTGGCATAAACTTGTTCGATGTATACTTAGGTAAAGGTGTTGAGCCCGGCAAGAAGAGCTTGGCGATAGCACTTACATTACAAGACACTACTCGTACACTTGAGGAAAAAGAGATCGCTGAGACAGTAGAATCAGTTGTTTCTGCCCTGAAGACCGAGTTCAACGCATCGTTGAGGGATTAAAGTATGGCACTTACCAAAGCCGAAATGGCAGAACATCTTTTTGAAACACTAGGCATTAACAAGCGTGTAGCTAAAGAGATGGTTGAGTCGTTCTTTGAAGAAATTCGAGGCGCACTTGAAAGTGGTGAGCAGGTCAAGTTATCTGGCTTTGGCAACTTTGACCTTAGGGATAAGAATCAAAGACCGGGAAGGAACCCAAAAACAGGCGAGGATATCCCGATTTCCGCTCGCCGTGTCGTGACCTTCCGTCCCGGCCAGAAACTGAAAACTCGCGTAGAAGCAGCTAACGCGGGCAAGTAATTTCTTAAAGTTTGATAGGAAAGCCACTCCATCGCGAGTGGCTTTCCTATTTTCTTCCTATGCGAATTCAGTCTTTAACTGTCTGAGGTGATTCCTTTGTCAAGACAGCCCAAACATTTTGACCGACGTTTTCAACTGGCCTTATTGCACCCTAAATATTGGGTCACTTGGTTGGCGATCGGCCTATTAGTGATTTTTGGGATCATGCCCGCGTGGCTGCGTGATCCTATCGCCAGAACCTTGGCCAAACTGGTGGCGCCTATTGCGAAAAAACCGATAGGCATTGCCAGAGCGAACTTAAAGGCGTGTTTCCCTGAAAAATCCGCCGCCGAAATTGAAACTTTAATCGATGAGAACGTGCAGAACTTCGTATTAGTGCTGTTATCTCAAGGTGAGCTGTTAGTACGCTCCAAGGCGCATTTACGCCGCCGTGTGAATCTCATGGGCTTTGAGCACGTACAAGCGGCGCAGGCGGAAGGGCAGCCTGTAATATTTATCATGCCCCATGTGTGGCCCATCGATTATGCGGGACTGAGGTTAAACCTCGACTTGCCCATGGTGACCATGGCTAAGGCCCACAAAAACGCTCTATTTAACTGGTTTAATAATCGGGTACGTAGCAGTGGCGGTGGCCATGTTTATATGCGAGAGGCGGGGATCCGCGCCTTGTTGGCCGAATTGAAGCAGAACAATAGCTTTTTCTATTTGCCCGATGAGGATTTAGGCCCAGATCAAAGCGTGTTTACCCCGTTTTTAGGCACAGTTAAAGCAACATTACCCGTGGTTGGCCGCTTAGCTCAGGCGGGAAATGCCCAAGTGCTGCCGGTGAAAATTGGTTATAACCAAGCTTCACGCCAGTTTGATTTAACCGTAATGCCCGCGATTGCCGCCGAAGACATGGTCGGTAAAGAAAACGAAGCGTTGGCACTGAATAAAGCGGTTGAGCAAGTGATCCTCGCTTACCCTGAGCAGTATATGTGGTTCTTAAGATTGCTTAAGACCCGCCCTGAAGGGCAAGCCTCGATTTATCAATAGTTATTTATCTATAGCGACTTATCGATAGTGAAAGTGGCTGCTAGCAGACCAATAAAATGGGCTTTAAGTGGATACTTAAAGCCCATTTTATATCAAGTGTGAATGCTTAAGTCAGAGGCTTACAGCCACTTAGCGCTCGTCTTCTTGCTCCATTTCAAGCTGCATCAGTAGCATATCTTCGCCATCTAATACCCGCGTGTGGTAGCTGTGACACGCAGGGCAGACGATAGAGCGCTCAGCAAGCTCAGACTCTTGGTGGCAATCCAAACAGGCAATCACTAAGGGTTGCAGCGTCATTCGCAGTTCAGCATCACGGCAGAGCCCATCGAGTTTAAAGGTTTCAAAGGCGGTCTCGAGCAAGGTGGGTTCGACCCCGCTCATCACGCCGAGTTTGATATCGACGCGGGTGATTTTATTGGCTCGATTAGCCCTAGCGTGTTGCTCGCATTGCTCAATCAAGGCGCTGACGATGGAATATTCGTGCATTAACAAATCCTTGGCAGCAGTTCACCCTGGGGCAAGTCTAAGTAACGTTTGGTATTCCATGGCGTTCTTAAGATCACTTTTCCTTGAAGTTCGTCGCTCACCGTGCCGATGATGGCTGCCTGCTCGCAATGACCAAAGCGCTGCATGATTTCCAAGGCGCCAAGGGCGATATCGTTAGGGACCGCCAAGATAAAGGTGCCTTCATTGGCTAAATCCATGGCCTCAAAGCCATAGAGCTCGCACAAGCCTTTGACTTCATCGCAAACCGGAATACTGGCTTCGTTGACGGTAATCCCGACATTGGCGGCCGCCGCCCACTCGTTTAATACGGCAGACAGCCCACCACGAGTTGCATCACGCATCGCATGAATGGGAATATTCGCCGCAATAAGCTGCTCAACCACGGGCCAAAGGGTGGCACAATCGCTTTGTAAAGCCGATTCGAGGGTTAGGCCTTCGCGCGCCATCAGAATCGCGGCGCCATGGCAGCCCACATCGCGGGAAACAATGATTGCATCCCCCGGCGCGACATTCGCCGCCGAGATATTCGGACGTAAAATCCGTCCAACGCCGGAGGTATTGATAAACAAGCCATCGGCGCAGCCCTTAGGTACGACCTTGGTATCGCCACAAACGATTCTGGCGCCGCTCTGTTTAAGCTCCTTCGCCATGCTGCGCACAATAGTGGTTAACTGATTGAGCGAAAAGCCTTCTTCGATGATCACACTGCAACTTAAATACTGTGGCTCGGCGCCCATCATGGCAAGATCATTCACAGTACCGGCGATCGCTAACTTGCCAATATCTCCGCCAGCAAAAAACAGCGGTGATACGGTAAAGGAATCAGTGGTAAAGGCGGTGGCGCCTTGCAGATCGAGCTTGGCTGCGTCTTCTTCGCTGCGCAGGATGGGGTTATCGAACTCGGTAAAAAACAGTTCACGAATAAGTTTGTTCATCTCTTTGCCGCCACCACCGTGGCTGAGTTGAATCGCTTTATCTTTGGGTTGGAAATCAGCCATGGTGTGGCTCCTTGCTATCTATGCCTTGATAGCGGTAATACGCATTACACGCGCCTTCGGAGCTAACCATACAGCTACCGAGAGGGGTTTCGGGATTGCAGCCGCGGCCAAAGACTTTACAGTCCTTAGGTTTGGCGAGCCCGCGAAGAATATCGCCGCATTGGCAAGCCTTATGATCGTCAATCTCTTTGACGGGTAATCTGTCCTTAAAGTATTTCTCAGCGTCCCTGTGGGCGTATTCGGGTCTTAACTCAAGCGCCGAGTTGGGAATAGGTCCAAGCCCGCGCCAACGAAATTGCGGCCGAGTCTGGAAAAATTGATTAACCTTGGCCTGAGCGGCAAGATTACCTTCCTCGGACACGGCGCGGCTGTATTGGATATCTAATAGCGCCGTTCCCGCCACCTTTTGCCGCACGATGCGCAGGATGGACTCCATCACATCAACGGGTTCGAACCCCGAAACCACCACAGGCGTACCGTATTGCTTGACCGCGGGGCGATAGATTTTGGCACCACTGATCACGCTGACGTGCGCAGGGCCAATGAAGGCGTTTACCCTGGCTTTAGGGTCTTGCATCACAGCATCAATTGCGGGTGGTACTAAGACGTGGTTGATATGAAACAACAAATTCGCCAGTTTTTCCTGCTCGGCCAACTGTAGCAGCACGGCGGTCATAGGGGTCGAGGTTTCAAAGCCAATGGCGAAAAACACCACGATTTTATCGGGATTATCGCGGGCGATTTTTAGCGTATCTAAAGGGTCATAGATAGGGCGAATATCACAGCCCTTGGCCCTGAAACTGGCAAGTGAGCCCTGGGATCCTGGCACGCGGATCATATCCCCTAGGGTTACTAAAATCACATTCTCTTGCTGGGCGAGCACTGCGGCTTGGTCAATTCGCTCCTTGGGCATCACGCACACTGGGCAGCCGGGACCGTGGATAAATTCAATATTTTCCGGCAGTAAATCCAGTAAGCCATATTTCATGATGGTGTGGGTATGGCCGCCACAGACCTCCATGATATTGATCGGCTCTTTAAGTGTGCGGGCGCATTTAGCGATATCCTCCGCAAACGAGGCTATGGTATCGGGGTCGCGAAAGCCTTGATAAAGTAGTTTTAGGTCAAGCATCTTCAGTCCTTGCGCAGTTTTGGCTGTTATTTGTTATCACTTTTACTGCGGTGATTACTCAATGCGTGGTCTCATTTTCAAGTTTTGAGACTATCTCTTTATATAATTCAAGACTTTGTAGTGCATCATTGCGATCAATTTTATTCATCACAAAACCGATATGGATAAGCACATAGTCACCAATGGCTAAAGGCTCAGTCATCAAATGGCTGCTCACATCGCGCCTGACGCCTAAGGTATCGACGGTGACCGATTGACGCTCGTTATCCACGGCCACAACTTGGGAAGGAATAGACAGGCACATTATTGTGGCTCTCCCGCAGCGTGGTGAAGGTTATCGTTCAGCCATGCAACGACGGCACGCATGGCATCGCCATCCTTAATGGAGACTTCCAGAATTTGTGTGTTGGGGTTGAGCTTTTTAAGTTGAGCTTTCGCCTCGTCAACACTGAAATCGAAGTAGGGCAAGAGGTCACATTTGGTGATGAGCACCAGATCGGCACGGCGGAACATCACTGGATATTTCTCAATCTTATCATCGCCTTCGGGAACCGAGAGCAGCACGATATTTTTATGGGTGCCGACATCATAACTGGCGGGGCAGACGAGGTTTCCCACGTTTTCGACAAAGCAAATATCTAAGCCTTCGAGTGGCAAGTGATGCAAAGCGCCATGCACCATGAATGCGTCGAGGTGGCAGGCACTGCCCGTTTGAATTTGATGGGCCTGAATGCCTTTGGCGATTAAGCGGTCGGCATCGCGGGAGGTCTCTAAATCCCCTTCAATTACGGCGTAGTTGAGGGTGGTGTACTCTTTTAAGTGTTCGAGCAAGGTGGTTTTGCCACTGCCTGGGCTACTCATTAAATTGAAGGCAGTGATATTGTGCGCCTCAAAATGCGCACGGTTATGGGCCGCTTCGACATCGTTTTTATCGAGAATTTTGTGGATCACCGACAAGGTTTTTTTATCGTTAAGCTGAGGATTGGTGTGCAATTCCTGATGGTGATGCAGATGGCCGTGTTCATGTGAATGGCGGGGTAAGGAGCAGCCGCAGTCTTTACACATCTTATATTTCTCCTTGTCCTAGGCCGAGCGCCTCTTTGGGCGCATTTGCCTGACAATATGCTGATGCTATCGAATAGGGTTAATTTGATTACGCTAATGTTAAGTGTGATACAAATCGGCTGCGGATTCTTTGATGTTCGTCAGGTTTATTTGGATAAACAAAGGCCAAAGAACATTTCTTTGGCCTGTGGGATGAAGCACTTGAGTCACTTACAGTTGGGTGATGCTGATTTTATTGCTGCTCGCGGGGGTTAAGATAACGGGAACCGATTTTGAGGTCGGGGTATAGGAGCCCACGCCCACACTGTCGATGGCGACTAAGGGATTGGTCTCGGGGTAATAGGCGGCGATATTGCCCTTAGGGATCTCGTAATAAATCACCATAAAGTCATACACCTTGCGCAATTTGCCATCGTTAGTGAGCGATTGGATATCGACTAACTGGCCGTCGCTAAAGCCCTGCGCCTTGGCATCATCACTGTTCATGAAGAGCACATTACGCTTGCCCTTAATGCCGCGGTATCTGTCATCCATGCCATAGATGGTGGTGTTGTATTGATCGTGTGATCGCAGACTCTGTAGCAGCAACACTGGCAGCGTACTGGTCAGGGCCTGACTCGAACAGTCGGCGAGGATGGAGTAGGGTAAAGCGCAGGCGCTAAATTCAGCTTTGTGGCTTTGGGTATGCCAGTCGAGCTGCGCTGCATTATTGGTTAAATGGAATCCCGCAGGGACGTTAATTTTTTGATTGTAATCTTCAAAACCTGCAATGGTTTGCTCAATCAAATCGCGGATCAGGCTGTAATCATCCCTTAGGGCTAACCAGTCAATTGATTTGGTATTAGGTGTACTCATTGATGGTGGTTTCACCGCCAAGGTAGCGTGCGCCATGCGCGCCACAATATCGATTTCCGACAGGCATAGTGGCGATACCGCATCGTTCATCCCAGTCGAGGCATGCACCATGCTGAAGGTATCCTCGACGGTGATTTTTTGAATGCCGTGTTTTTGCTTATCGAGTTCAGTGCGCCCAAGGCAAGGTAAAATCAGCGCATCTTTGCCGACCTGTAAATGACTGCGATTGAGCTTAGTGCTGATTTGCACATTTAACTGCGTTTTTCCCATGGCGTTATAGGTAAAGGCGCTGTCGGGCGCCGCGGCAGCTAGGTTGCCGCCGAGGCAAATTAGCACTTTGCTTTGCTCACTATCTAAGGCCTTTAAGGCCTCTACCACGTTATGACCCGCGGCGCGGGGTAATTGGCAGCCCAAATACTGCTCTAAACGGTCAATAAACTCGGCTTTAGGTTTTTCGTTAATACCCATAGTGCGGTTACCCTGCACATTGCTGTGACCGCGCACCGGGCAAAGCCCTGCGCCAGCTTTGCCCATTTGGCCGCAGAGCAGATGCAAGTTAATGATTTCGCGAATGGTATCGACCGAATGTTTATGCTGAGTGATGCCCATGGCCCAGCAGCTGATCACCGTCTTACTTTGGCTAAATACTGTGGCGGCTTGAATAATATCGTCCTTGGCTAAGCCCGATTGGGCTTCAATCTGTTGCCAATCAGTGTGACGGACACTCTGCTCATAATCTGCGAAAAACGCAGTGTGGGCGGCGATAAACTCCCGGTCGATACACTTTGAGTTCGACTCAAGAATATGCTTTGCCATGCCGCGAATGGCTGCCATATCGCCGCCCAGCAGCGGCGTGAGGTATTGATGGCTAATGGTTGTGGCTGCGGGGGTTAATAACTCCGTTGGACTTTGCGGGCTGGCGAATCGCTCCAGCGCCACTTCCTTTAAGTTATTGAAGGTGACAATTTTACAACCCAGTTTGGCCGCTTTACGTAGGGCATTCATCATCCGTGGATGGTTGGTGCCGGGGTTTTGCCCGAAGACAAAAATCGCCTCGGCCGCATCGAAATCACTTAAAACGACAGTGCCTTTACCGACACCAATGGCTTGGTTGAGTGCTACGCCGCTGGCCTCGTGGCACATATTCGAACAATCGGGAAAGTTATTGGTGCCATATAGTCGGCCAAACAGTTGATAGAGGTAGGAGGCCTCGTTACTGGCGCGGCCCGAGGTGTAAAACTCGACTTGATTGGGGTCGCTAAGGCCATTAAGCGTATCAGCAATCAGCTGAAAGGCTCCATCCCAGCTGATGGGTTCATAGTGATCAGTCGCGGCGTTATAACGCATGGGTTCGGCCAAGCGACCCTGATATTCGAGCCAATAGTCGGTCTGTTTGGCTAACTGACGCACCGAATACTGGGCGAAAAAGTCGCGATCGACAATCTTGCCTGTCGATTCCCAGGCCACGGCTTTAGCGCCATTTTCGCAAAACTGAAAGGCGCCTGCCTTGTTATCGCCCCAGGCACAACCTGGGCAATCAAAGCCATCGGTTTGGTTCACCCTGAGCAGGTTTTTGATATTTTGCTGGGTCTTTTGGCTGCGCAGCACATGCTTTAAGGTCGATTGCAGTGAGGGGAAGCCGCCGGCTTTGGTCGGTTTTTCAATATGAACAGGCATAAAATTCTCCGCTATTGCATTGGCATGCAAGGCTTTCATCAAATATGGAGTAGTGGATTGGCGGATCAAACTTAGGAATATGGACAAGGTTAAGCTGGTATTTCAGCGCCAATTTCACCGCGAGCTGGCTGGGTGACGCGAGACTAATCAAATGATTGGCACCATAACGCACCGCTTTTTGGATCAACTCGCTGCTGCAGCGACTGGTCATCAGCAGCGCCTTGGCGCTGCGCTTTTGCCGCAGCAGCGCGCCAATCAGCTTATCTAACGCATTGTGCCGACCGATATCTTCACGGCATTCAAGGATATTGCCAGCCTCATCTAAGGCAAAAGCCGCATGGATAGCGCCGCTGCGCTGCGCCTTAAGCTGATGTGTATGTATTTGCTGTTTGAGGCAGTCGACATGCTCAAGCACCAAGGGAGCGCAGGCGGGTAATGGCGGTAAATCTGGTAGGGCATGTCCTAGGGCTTCCACACCGCAGATCCCGCAGCCAGTTGCGCCGACGAGCCGTCTTTTACGTTGTTTAAGGGCGATTAAACAGCGATTAGCTAAGATGACATCGAGCATTACGCCGTCTTGGACAGGAGTGATATCAATTTCATGCACATCTTCATCTTGGCTGATAATGCCTTCGGCGAATAAGAAGCCAATCACAAAGTCCTCAAAGTGATCGGGCGTTATCATCATCACCGCATAGCTGATGCCATTGAGGTTGATGGCGGCAGCGACCTCTTCAACCAGATGCGAGTAGCGGGCACTAGCATGTTGTGCCGCGTTTGGGCTGTGTTGAGATTCAGGGCAGAGCCTTGGGTCATTCGCCGAATCGAGTGGGTGAGTTAGCACGCATTTCAACCTGAAACTGGATGTTGATCACATTCTAGAGAGGGCTTACGCGCTAGGCCAATCAAACTATTTTATGGATTGATAGAAGATTTCTATTAAACTATGGATACCAATAGGGTTTGATTTTTCAGATTTGTCTAAAACACTATATCGAAAGCACTATGAATATTCGCCATCTGCATTACTTCCAACAACTCGCGCAATTACAGCATTTTGCCAAAGCGGCGAACGCCTGCCATGTGACGCAACCGACGCTCTCTGCGGGGATCAGTGCCCTTGAAAAAAGCCTTGGCACTGAGCTGGTGGTGCGGGGCAGCCAGTTTGTGGCGCTCACGGATGCGGGGCAGATCATGCTGCAATACGCTGAGAGAATGTTGCAGGAACAGGCGGCGTTAAAGCAGGAATTGAGTCTGTTTCGCGGCCAGCTCACCGGTTCGTTACGGATTGGCATAGTGCCGCAATCGAGTATCGACATCATGCCGCTGATTAAGCTGTTTAATCAGGCTTATCCCAATATCAGCATCAAGTTATCTGTGATGACCAATGGGCAATTGATTGAAAGCCTGAGCTTACATAAAACCGATATCGGCCTTGGATTTGACGAACAACTCACCGAGGCTAATCGACGCAGCTTTGTGTTTTATCCGCAGCGGGCCAATCAAATGGCGCTGTTGTCCTGTGATTCGGTTGATGACAGTGCAAGCAAGTGCTTGTCTTTATATGACATTGGCACGCGTCCCTTAGTGCTGCTGAGTCAAAATATGCAGTTTAGAAAATACATAGATAATGCAATGGCGCAGGCGGGGATTGATTTTAATCTGGTGCTGGAAACCGACTCATTATTCCACCTAATCGGCGCGGTAAAACATGGCTTAGGCAGTGCGATCGTCAGCCGCGGTATTGCCGAATCGGTGGCGCAACTCTTTGGGATCCCATATCAGCTTTTGGACGGTGTCAGTTCAGGGCAAACGGTCTTTATGACCCGTAAGCACAGTATTACGCCCGCAATGAAAGCTTTTATGCGTCAGCTTGAGTCTTAACCATCACTGGTTATTGCTTGCGCTTTGATGGATACCATACCAAAGCTGCCCGAGGGCAATACCGCCATCGTTGACGGGAATATGTTTGTTAGGCAGCACGGTATTGCCCTGTAGGTGCAGTTTACCGAGGCAATATTCAAGCAAATATTGATTTTGAAACACTCCGCCGCACAGCACCACGGGCAGGGCTGGATAGCGCGCGGCATAACCACAAATGGCATCCCCCACACAATGTAAAAAGGCGCGGGCTAACTGCGCTTGCCGAACGTCAGTGAGCGGCGCTTCGGTGATTAGCGTGATTATCTGCTTAAAGAGCTGGCTACTGCGCCAGATATGCGGTTCGTGTATCGAGCTATCACTGGGCATATCTGAGATTTCCAAGGGTAAGTCGAGCATCAGCGTTGGCAGTTGTTTGGCATCGGCCCGTCTTGCTGCTGCTTCAATTAACATACCCGCTTGACCTTCAAATTGAGTGGTGTCGATAAAGCCTAAGGCGCAGGCGAGGGCATCGAACAAGCGTCCCACCGATGAGCTATTAATCCCATGGCCGTTTTGCCAGATCCGATGCAGATTGCTTAAGGTGATGGGGCTTAAGGTTGTCAGAATCGGCAACTTAAGGGCTTGCACTTCCTCGAGACTCATCTGCTGAAACAGTAATGCCAGCAGCAAACGCACAGGTTGCTTAATTGCCTGTTCTCCACCGAGCAAGGGAATAGCCTCGAAATGGGCAATCCGCTCGGCGCCGTTAAGGGTGGTCAGTAAGACCTCTCCGCCCCAGAGGCTGCCATCGTTTCCAAGCCCTGTGCCATCGAAACTAAAGCCTAATACTGGATCTTGATATTGATTGATGGCCATCACGCTGAGCACATGGGCGTGGTGATGCTGCACACTTAAGGTTTGGATTGGCTGCGTGTCTTGGCTTTGTGTATCAAGGCTGTGCTGTTGCTGCGTCTCTGCCCAGCGCGATGGTGCGTAGTCTGGGTGCTTATCGTGGACAATCAGCTCGGGGCTGAAATGATACAGACGGGCGAAGGTCGCCAAGGTTCGCTCGAAGTACTGCTCGGCGCTGACACTAAAGAGATCGCCAATATGCGGGCTTAAAAACACATTCGAGCCAAAACCTAAAGCAATGGCATTTTTTTGTTGGGCGCCCACGGCAAGAATGGAGTGACTCAGCGGTTTGGGTAACGGGAAGCTTAATGGCGCATATCCCCGCGCTAAACGCAGCACTTGTACCTGTGGCGCACAGCCGTTTGGCGGTTGGATAAGTTGCACCACGCTGTCATCACAGCCGTTGAGTATGGGGCGGTTGTGATCGACTATGGCATCCACCACATGGCCTAGTTGGCTGATAAGCTCATCACAATCGGTGATAATCGGTTCGCCAGAGACATTCGCACTGGTCGCGACCAGTGGGCCGTTAAATTGCCCGAGCAGTAAATGATGCAGCGGTGTGTAGGGCAAAAATATCCCGAGCTTTGGGATATTAGGCGCAATCTCAGGGCTCAGATTGTGTTTATCCTGCGCCTGCATTAGTACGATGGGCCGCTCCTGCGCGCTTAAGGTTTGCCACTCTACCTGTGTGCCCGTTACATAGCGTTTTGCCACTTCGATGCTCGGCATCATCACCGCTAGTGGCTTGGCTTTTCGTTGCTTGCGTTGCCTTAATTGATTGACCGCTAGGGTGTTGGTTGCATCGCACATTAAGTGGAAGCCACCTAAGCCCTTTATCGCAAGAATCTGCCCTTGGGCCAGTTTTTCGGCCGCCGCCGACAATACTGCTAGGCTGTTATCTTGCAAAGCGGACAAGGAATTAGGTGCAAGTAACTCGCCTTGAGGTGATTTTAAACTCAATTGAGGACCACACTTAGGGCAACTCACAGGCTGGGCGTGGTATCTACGATTTAGCGGATCTTGATAAGCCTTGGCGCAGTCGGGGCACATGGCGAAATCCGCCATGGCGGTATGATGGCGATCGTAGGGTAAGGCGTTGATAATGGTGTATCTTGGGCCGCAGTTGGTGCAATTGGTAAAGGCATAGCCAAAGTGGCGGTCCTGCGGGTTATGCATATCGCTTAAGCAATCCTGACAGGTACTCTTGTCGGCCGATACGGCAACCAGCGCTGCAAAGTTATGCTCACCAGATTCATCACTTTGGCTATCACTTTGAATAATATCGAAGCTAGTCTCTTCAAGCTTTACCGCTAACGGACTCTGGGTAATCTGGTCGATGCGCGCCAGCGGCGGCGGATTGGTGGTTAACTCACGCACAAAGTTATCTAAGTTTGCGGTGGGGCCTTGCAGCTCAATCATCACGCCATTGGCATTATTTAGCACAGTGCCAGTTAATTTAAGCTCACTCGCCCAGCGGTAAACAAAGGGGCGAAAGCCCACACCTTGCACAATGCCCGTGATATGCAGCTGGCGGCGCTCGAGTTGCTCGGTTTGATTGGCGGGTGAGGTGGCTTTTTTCAATCTCGGTATTCTTCGCTTATCTGGCTGCATCTGCATGGAAGATAAAACATTTTATCTTCCATGCGTTAGCGCTATCTGAATGTAAGGTTAGCGGTGAGCGGGTGTTGTTAAAGGCTATTTAACTGCCGCTGCTTCACATAGAGCGCGCCTACGGCCAGGTTGTCGCCCTCTAAATCCAGACTGCGATTGACCAATAGCGGGAAGTTTTTCCCGAGTCGTAGGCTAATACGCTTGCAGAGGGTTTCATTGGCTAACTCATTGCCCGCTAACGCAATGTTGTGTACACCGATATTTAAGTCAATGTGTTCCAGCCAATTCGCGAGGTAGTCGGCGAGGGAGTCCTGCATTGCAAAGGCCAGTTGACTCGGATCGCTGTGCCCTGCAACGCGAAAACTCAGCAGAGTGCCTAGGGTTTTACACCAATTCAGGCTGCGGTGGGCCTCGCCTTTGGTGAGGGGATAATCGATGCGCGGCGCATTCGCACCATGGTAACGCATGGCGGCGGCGAGCAGTGCATCGCTCAAATAGGCTTGCGATTGGGTTTCTTCCTGTGGATTAAGGCCAATCAATACCGCAGCAATCGCCCACAGACTCTGAAGATTATCACGTCTGCCGTTAAGTTTTAGGCTCAGCAACTTTAAGTAATCTTCTGGAAACAAGCTCTTAAATTTTTGCGCGACGGCTTTTTGTGGACTGCTGTCAAGGCAATGGAAAATCTCGTAACCATTGTCCGGTAGTTCGGGCAGGGCGAAAAACAGTGAGGTGTCTCCCTTATTGTCGCAGGTAACGATTTGCCCAGTGTGGTGATGGCTTAAGTAAATCACCGCCGCATTTTTAGCCTGCTTATGGGTCGTAAATTTACCATTAAGCAGCGCTGCAAACAGGGCTGCATCCGCTATGGTATGGTCTTCCTCACTCGCGGCATATTCAGCTGTCTCGGCCTCACTTGGTATGGCCTGCACAGTCAATAAACCTTGGTGTGAACGGGTTTTCTTATTGGCTTGCCATTTGGCCTTAAAGCCTAAAAAGTGGATGTCTTCCCGCAGAGGCTCCGGCGCACTGAATTGCTTAATGGTCTGCGTCGCTGCGTTTTCGGCTGTGTGGCTGCCTAACTGAGCCCAAGCGCCATCGACCCAGGCGAGCGCTGGCCTCTGGTGCGCCCCCTCAAGATACACCCAATCGATACCTTTTTGCCGCAGGATTTCACTCAGCACTAACACCACTCGGCTGTAACCAAAGCAGATATCGTAGAGTGGTGCGGGCAGCTTTTGATTATCTTGGGTTGGTCTGACACTAATCAGCGGTTTTTCGATACTGGATAGGGCGAGGACTTGATTATCCTTCAGGCAAAAATGCGCGTTGAGGGTATTGGGATTACAAATAAGCAGTTGCGGTCTGGACGCTGTTGTATGGGCAAAGGGCGTTAGGCTTAATTGCACGCCTTCGCTGGCTAAATCTAGTGAGCCTTGGCTGATAAGCTGCGCGGCCATCGCCTTGAGATCGGACAGCGTTAACGCCTTTTGGGCGCTGGTTAAGCGCTTTTCACCGTGGCAGCAAGTGCAGGCTAAATCGAGCTGACCAAATTGCGCCGCCTGATTATCACCAAATCTGGGATAACACTGCTGGCAAAAAGCCGCGACCGATTGCACGTTAAGCGCACCCTCAGTGGATGGGACGGTCAATAATGTCCGTTGTCCCTGCGGCGCCTCAATCGCATGAATGCCTGAGTCGACCAGCCAGACTGAAATTAAAAAGTCGGCGGCGATCGCCTCGGCTAATTGTTCTAGCTGTGCTTGTTCGCCTTGGGCCTCAATAAAATAAGTGTGCGAACCAAAATCCTGCTGACTGTCGCAGCCGATGCTGATATTGAGTGCATCGTAATTTAGGTATTGATTACATAAATGCGCATACAAAGGCACCTGACGCGAGCAGGTAAACTCAAATCTGATGTGTTTCATCTTCTATATTTTCACCAGTAGTGACGCCACGTTTGTAAGAATTGGGGATCAGCGAATCGATACTATGCTCGGCAATGCGTGTCGCGGTGAACCCGAGGGAGGCTAAGTGGGTTAACAGGGTTTGTTCCATCAAGGGGACGGCGGCGGCCACCTTAGTGGTCAGTCCCAGTGTCATCGGTTCTAACACGGTAGGGGTGACACCTAACACAAAGGTTTTGGGTCTGTCGCCTACCATTTCCATCATATTGAGGGTTTGTAGCATTTCGACTTCATGGGCGCTGCCTTGCCAGTCGATTTCCTGCGGGGCTTTATCAAAATCAAAGAAATACACTTCGCCAGCCTCGACGCCGTTGGCATTGACGGTATCGACTACGATCAAATAATCGTATTGGCAAATAATCGGAATGAGTCCCTGAGCCAAGGTGCCGCCATCGAGCATCTCCAGCTGGTGGGACTCGTGTGTGAACTGATAATTCTCAGCGATGTAATTGACAAAATGTACGCCGATGCCTTCATCGGCGTACAGGACATTGCCAATACCCAGTAGCAATATCTTCATTGGACTCCTAGTGGTGTGAGTCTGGTTTCGGGTAGTCGTAACCAGAGACAATTGAGTCGACAGAGTTATGTTTGAAGCGTATCCCTGACCAAACCGCCATATAGACGTGGATAACCACAAAGATAACGAAAGCCCAAGTGAGGTAATGGTGCCAAATTCTCACCTGTGCCAGTCCACCCATTTGCGCCGTGATCCAAGCTGCGCTGCTCCAAAGCATGCCACCTAAACCTTCATGGTAGACGTTGGCATACAGCACGAGTCCAGTAATACATATCACAAGTGCCACGAAGGAGATTGCTACGTAGGTCACAAATTGCAGCGGTCCGTAAACACCGGCTTTATGCAAGTGTCCCATCCAAATGTAGGATTTCAGTTGGGTGATCCAGCTCTTAACGCTCATCACATCACGGAATGAGCGTCGCTCGATATCGCTTCGACTGAAAAAATACAGGTAGAAGCGGACCAAGGTGACTGCGGTCAACACAAAACCGCAGATCAGATGGGCAAATCGCACCCAACCTTGTACCAATACATCCGTGCTGTCGGGCGCCACAAGAAACGGCCAAGCGATATAGAATCCGGTGATCACCAGCACTAAAATCGACAGTGCCCGTAGCCAGTGAAAAATCCGTATCGCGGGACTAAAAACCAGTGTCCGAATGCGGGTTTCAGAATGGTTCATGTTGCGTTCCCTCCCTCGTTGTTATTGACCATTGGGGCTGACACGGAACTCGCTCAGTGCTTGACCTTTGAAATCCATCACGTGTACTGAACACGCCATGCAAGGGTCGAATGAGTGAATAATACGTATCACCTCAAGGGGCTTAGTGGGATCTTCCAGTTTCAAACCAATGAGTGAGGCTTCGTAGGGGCCAATCTTGCCATTGGCATCCACTGGGCCTGCGTTCCAAGTGGTGGGCACCACGGCTTGATAGTTCTCAATGACGCCGTTTTTGATGCGGATCCAGTGGCTTAACATGCCGCGTGGTGCTTCAATCATGGCGTGACCCACATATTCACGACTTGGGTCGATATGGGGTTTCACATAGGTGGTTTCATCGGATTGAATATTGGTTAACAGGGCATCGAAGGTTTTCAGACCTTCCTGCGCCACGATAACGGTTTGCAGCATCCGCGCTGCGGTACGGCCTAAGGTGGTGAACAGGGCTTCAACCGGCAGACCCGTGCGAGCCAGCAGCGCATTGACGGCATCGACCACCACTTTATTGCCACGGGCATAGCTCACCAGCAGGCAGGACAATGGACCCACTTCCACGGGTTCGCCCTGGTAACGTGGCGATTTCACCCAAGAGTATTTGCCATCGCCATCTAAGGTGGGCAGTTTGCCATAAACCGTATCGCGCTCAACAAAGCCGGTGTAGTTGGGGATAGTTGTGCCATCGTAGGGATGCTGCGGCGCATCTGCGCTATACCAGGCATGGCTGACGTCTTCGGCGATTAGCTCTGGGTTGATGTCGCTTACGCCCGCTAAGTCGCCCTTCATAATCACGCCTTGGTCGAACAGGTATTCGCCATTGGCAAGCACAAAGTCATTGGTCGCCATGAAGTTTTTAACGTTCACGCCGCCAAGTACGCTGGCTTCACCACCAAAGGCTTCCGCCGCCATGACGATATCTGCTTGATAGGCACGCAGAATAAAGTCAGTCACAATCGCGTGTTTTTGTTTCCACTCCTGCAGGCGCGCAGGGCTTAACATATCGCGCACTGAGGTCACACCGCCCACAACCAATGATTGTGGATGCGGCTGTTTACCCCCGAAAATCGCCAGCATTTCGGCGGCAACCCTTTGTACTTCAAGGGCTTTGAGGTAATGCGACAGGGCAATCAGGTTTTGCTCTGGGGTAAATTTATAGGTGCCATTGCCCCAGTAAGCGTTAGCGAAGGGGCCGAGTTTGCCAGTTTCGACAAAGCCTTTAACCCGCTCTTGCACCGCTCTTAATTCGCCTTCGCCCGCAGCAATCGGCTTGTCGGTATATTTAAGGGCAACCTGTGCAGCCTTGGCGGGATCGGCACTTAAAGCTGACACAACATCCACCCAGTCTAAACCGTGTAGATGATAGAAGTGCACTATATGGTCATGCATATAGAGCGAGGTTTGCATTAAGGAACGTAGGTATTTAGCGTTTAACGGGATTTGAATGCCTAAGGCATTTTCCACCGCTTCGGTACCACAGCGATAGTGGGAATAGGTACAAACACCGCAGATCCGCTGCACGATCAGCCCCACGTCCATTGGTGTGCGGCCCTTGAGGATGACTTCAATACCACGCCACAGGGTAGAGGATGACCATGCTTTGTTGATGACATTATTCTCATCAACTTCGACTTCGATACGTAAATGACCCTCAATACGGGTGATAGGGTCGATAACAACGCGCTTGCTCATGGGTTATTCCTCCAGCGGCTTGGCAAAAATACTGGCGACGGCGTGGGCTCCAATGCCGACGACGGTCGCGCCTAAAATCACCGCACCGACTGTGTCTGCGGTAGCATCCAATCCATGGAGTAGTTGACGGCCAAGGGGTTTTTCAAAGTCGGCCATATCATCCCAGAAGTTAGGTTCTGAGCAGCCCATACAACCGTGGCCCGCTAACACTGGCCAGCTGGTATGGTGGTTAAAGCGCTCTGTAGGACAGTTGTTATAGGTATAAGGTCCTTTACAGCCCACTTTGTAGAGGCAGTAACCTTCCTTCGCTCCGTGATCGCCAAACTCTTCAACGAACTCACCGGCATCGAAACGGCCGCGGCGTTCACAGTTATCGTGCACCCGTGCGCCATAGGCCCATTTAGGACGATTAAACATATCCAGCGCGGGTAATTTGCCGAACATGATGAAATACATCAGGGTGCCGACGATGTTTTTCTCACTCGGTGGGCAGCCACCTAAGTTGATCACAGGCTTGCTCACGACTTCGTGTACCCCTTTCGCCCCTGTGGGGTTAGGGTAGGCGGCTTGCACGCCACCAAAGGAAGCGCAGGTGCCCACAGAAATAATCGCCGCGGCGTCTTCGGCGGCATGCTTGATAATTTCTAAGCCGGTATGACCTTTACAGCCCACGGTTAAGAAGCTGCCGTTATTAGCGGTCGGTACGGCACCTTCAACGGCGAGTAGATAACGGCCCTTGTAGGTTTCAAGAGCGTGCTCGAGGTTTTCCTCTGCTTGCCAGCCGGCAGCGGCCATTAAGGTTTCGTGATATTCCAACGAGATATGGTCGAAGATCAGCGAATCTAAATTAGGCGTATCGGCGCGCACTAAGGATTCAGAGCAGCCAGTACATTCGGCCATGTGTAACCAGATTAAGGGTACACGGTCGGCCAGTTCGGCGGCTTCGGCAACTAAGTTACTAAAGGGCAGCGGTAGGGCGAGCATGCCCGTCACCATGGCGCTCCACTTCATAAAGTCACGACGAGTGATGCCGTGTTGTTGTAATTTTTCGATTAATGTTTGCTGTTGACGGGGAGCGAGTTGGCGCAGTGCGTCTAAGCGCGCCTTTCCCTGTTCATAGAGGGCTGCATGTGTGTCCATGGGTCAACCTTTTTGTTATTTGAATGTAAATTGGTAAGGGTTTACATAATTGACACTGCCAGTTTAGGCCTTAGGCGACACAGAATTCTTGATGCATATCAAGAATTTTCAAGAGATGTGATGAAACTGATTTTGACATTTAATTAACATGATGCAGATCTAATTTCGATTTTGCTAATGGGACAAAATGTCGCACTTTTAACCTTTTTTCTGTTGCAGCTCACTTTGCAATCAATTGATACGGCAAACAATAACCGCCAACGCGAGCTTAAATTTATTCTTCTACAGTTTAAGCAAACCTTAAGATTCAGTTAATAAATTCAAACGCAATTGTGATGGATGGACCTAGTATGAAAAAACTCTTGTTGTTACTCAGTTTGTTAAGTCTTGGCGCCCAGGCTGCACCGTCGCTGGAGCATCAGGTGTTTGATGCAAATAACCAAAGTGTTTCCTTGACTGAGTTTAAGGGCAAAGTGGTCTACGTCGATTTTTGGGCGTCTTGGTGTGGTCCGTGCCGTAAGTCTTTCCCTTGGATGAATGCGATGGCGCAAAAGTATCGCGAGCAAGGTTTAGCCGTGGTGGCGATTAACCTCGATACTGATAAGGCGCTCGCCGATGAATTTTTAAAGCAGGTGCCAGCGACTTTTACTGTGCGTTTTAACCCTGAGGGTGATGTAGCACGAAGCTTTGATTTACTGGGCATGCCCAGCAGCTTTATGTTCAATCGCCAAGGCGAGTTAGTTAAAAGCCATGTGGGCTTTTACCAAGACAATGCCGCCGATTATGAGCAAGAACTCATCAGTCTGTTGAAGGAGTAGTGTATGCGTAAAATCGCCTTGATTGCCGTTTCGTTGATGATAGTGGGGTTAACTGGTTGCTCAAGCTTAGGGGTGCAACCGTGGGAAAAGGGGCAATTCGCCCGCGCCGATATGGCGCTCGATAGCGAAAAGTTAGACCAAGCATTAGACGATCATATCTATTTTAGTAAGGAAGGCAGCAGCGGCGGCCGTGCGTTCGCGGGCGGCGGTTGTGGCTGTAACTAGCCAGTATTGCTTGAACAGGTTGTGCCATAGATTTTCGTTTTTATTCGGTTTTTAGTCTAAATAAGTTTCAGTGATATAAAGGTGTTGTCAGCCATGACAAATAATAACAATAAGTTAGACTCAATAGCCCCACAAGTTCTCCAAGCTAAACCGCAGACTAAACACATTGCTAGTGCCTTGGCTTTAGCCAGTTGTGGCTTGTTTGTCTCTAATGGTCACGCCTCTGAGCTTGCAAAAAATGCCGATGATTGGAAAGTCGATGCCGCGCTTATGTATTACGGTGAGCAAGACAGGGTGCAGGCAATCGAAGCCATTGGGACGGCGCAAAAAAACTTTGGCGACGACAGTGTGTTGGATTTAAAACTGGTGGTCGACAGTTTAACCGGTGCTTCGGCTTCAGGCGCGGTAGCCCAAAGCGACAGCCAAACCTTTACCCGTCCTTCCGGTAATGGCCAGTATAAAGTGGCGGCGGGTGAGACACCGCTCGATGATACCTTCCACGATACCCGAGTACAGGGCAGTGCTAACTGGTCACAGGCGCTTAATTCCGATTGGAAAGTCAACGGCGGCGTCTATGGCTCTAAGGAATTCGACTATATGTCGATGGGCATCAATGCCGGGCTAGAACGTGGTTTTAACAAGGACAACACCACGCTGTTTTTAGGGACGTCTTACAGCTTCGATGTGGTTGATCCCGTGGGTGGCAGACCCGTGGCCTTATCCTCTATGGCGATCCGCGATAACTTTACCACGGATGAAGCCTATCGCGCGGCATTCGATGCGACTCGCCAAACGAGCAGCGATGATAAACAAACCGTCGATTTGATGTTAGGTATTACCCAAATATTGAATCAGCGGTGGTTATTGCAGGCGAACTATGGATTATCCAGTGTCAGCGGCTATTTAACCGATCCCTATAAAGTGTTGAGTGTGGTGGACAATAACGGCACCACTGAGGACATAGTCTACGAGAATCGCCCCGATTCGCGCCTGAAACACAGCTTTTATGTGATGACCAAAGGCGCACTCGATTCAGGTGTTGTGGACTTTTCCTACCGCTATAGCACCGACGATTGGGATTTAACTTCGCACACCTTAGAAACCCACTACCGCTATTACTTTAGTGGCAATTTCTACGGGCAATTGCACTTACGTTATTACCAACAGTCGGCGGTGAATTTCTATCAGCCGTTCCTGCTTGCCGATACGCCGCTACCCGAGTTTGCCAGTGCGGATTACCGCATTGGTGATATGAGTGCTTATACCATAGGGGTTAAGTTTGGCCACCGTCTGTCAGGCGGCCATGAGATGACGTATCGCTTGGAATATTACCAACAGGATCCGAAAAACAATGGCACAACGATCCCTGGCGAGCTGCAAAACTACGACTTGTTCCCAACCCAAAAGGCGATAACGGCGCAGTTTAGTTATTCATTTTAAAGGTATACTCTGTTACTGAGCCGTAAACAAAGTGCATCAATATGGGACATGTTGCCCATATTGAGCGTTACGCGAAGTACAGAATAAGGATACGAAGATGCCAGCAGTTTCCCCTAATGCGCCTTATCGACTCGTGCGCCGTGATTGGGGATTTTTGGGCGAGTTTAGGGCCATGGCGAGTCCCTGTGAGCTATTGATTGCCAGTCATGATGAAGATATCGCCTACGATATGCTCGATATGGCGGCCCGTGGGGCGCGAAGAATCGAGCAAAAGTACAGTCGTTTTATTGAAGGCAATTATCTATGGCGTTTGAATCATGCCGATGGCAAACGGCAGTCAATCGATGAAGAAACCTGGCAACTGTTGGCTTTTGCGAAACAATGCTTTGAGTTAAGTGATGGGCTATTTGATATTTCGGCCTGCCCGTTAATGCAAGTGTGGCGTTTTACGCAGGACGCCAAGATGCCCGCCAAAGCGGATATTGAGGCTGCGCGAGCCTTAGTGGGATTTGCGCGTATTGAGTTTAATTCCCAAGAGTTGCTGATGCCCCAAGGCATGCAGCTCGATGTTGGCGGTATCGCCAAGGAATATGCGGTCGATAGGGTCGCCTATGAGCTTGCCGAGTCCTATGCGGGGATCTCGGTATTGGTTAATTTTGGTGGTGATATCGCCTGTCCGGTGGCCAATGCTGTGCCTTGGCAGGTAGGGATTGAAGATCCACATCAGCTTGACCATGCCGCCAAAGTGCTTGCCATCACCCAAGGCGCCTTAGCAACCAGCGGTGATACACGGCGATTTATTGAAGTTGATGGCAAGCGTTATGGGCATATTGTCGATCCGCGCACTGGCTATCCGGTAAGTGGGGCGCCGCGCTCGGTGACAGTTCTTGGGCCAAACTGCGTCACCGCAGGCATGTTGGCCACCATGGCCATGTTACAGGGTGAGCAGGCCGAAGCCTTTTTAGCCGAGCAATCGGTGCAATCTAGTATTTTTCGATAGGGCATTATCAATGCGTATCATGTTAGTGGAAGACAACGAGTTATTAGCCCAAGGGATCTGCTTGAGCCTTGCCAAAATGGGGATGCAGGTCGATCACCTAAGTAGTTATCAGCAAGCATTAGTGGGCATTAAGAATGAAACCTTTAGCGCCATAGTGCTCGATTTAGGCTTACCCGACGGCAATGGTAAGGAGCTACTTAAAGCGTGGCGGGCAGAGGGCGTGTCGATTCCGACCATTGTGCTCACGGCCAACACGGATTTTGATACCAAACTTGAGTGCCTCGATATCGGCGCCGACGATTATTTAGGTAAACCCTTCGATGTGCGTGAGTTAGCCGCGCGCATTCGGGCGATCGTCCGCCGGCAATATGGTCTGGATAATAACAGCTTGAATATCGGTGCATTAAGTATTGACCTCAACACCCGTGAGGTGAGTTTTCGCGATCAAAATGTGCCGCTATCACGTCGGGAGTTTCAGCTACTACTCGAACTGGCGCAATCCGCTGGCCGAGTGTTAACTCGTAATCAGCTAGAGCAGTTAACCTATGGCTGGGATGAGGTTGGCAGCAACTCGATTGAGGTCCATATCCACCATTTACGTAAAAAGTTAGCCAATGACTTGATTAAGACCGTACGCGGCATTGGCTATACCCTAACCGAAGTCAATTAACCTGAAAATTAACGCGAGAGTCAGGATTTAAGTGACAAACTCGGCGTTTATCGGTATTTAGTAACAGCCTTTTAGGCATGTTTACTCTCACCATAAACGACGGGGACTATGGGGTGAATCGACTCAAGGTGCTGGATGTGTACTCATTACGTTTGTTATTAACCTTGCTGATGCTCTCGGGGATTTCGGTTTCCGTGGGTATTTCAAGCTGGTTCAGCACCCGGGATTCTAAGCATCAAATCGAAGAGTTATTTGATGCGCAAATGCTGCAAAGCGCGAAAATGCTTGAGCTTTTTTATCACGATGAGGCGGAATTTAAAACGCCACAAGAGCTGCCGCAAGTTCTCCATGTCCCCGATAGCCAGATCAGTACCTTTGCTCAAAAGGCCGATGCATTAAAGCTGGCCTATGAGCACAAACTCGCATTTCAGATCTGGAGCGAGGCGGGGCAAGCGCTGGTGTTTTCAGACAATATCGGCCGACAACCCATAACTAAGTTTGTTCAAGGCTATAGCAAAAAAGTGTTTGAAGGGGAGCTGTGGCATGTGTTCAGTTTTTTTTCGGTCAAACACAAAGTCTGGATAATCACAGCCCAGCAAGATGAAGTGCGCCAAGAGCTGGTCTCGCAAATTATGCACAATGCCGTAATCGTGCCGCTGATCGTTGTGCCCTTGACCTTACTTATCGTCAGCTTGCTGTTTTACATCTTGTTCCGGCCGTTGAAGTCCTTCGAGCGCGAGTTAATGGCACGCTCGCCTAACGATCTCACGCCGCTCACTATGTCACTGCCTAAGGAGCTTGTGCCTGTGCGCCGCGCGCTAAACCAATATATCAGCAGCATTGCGCACTTTATTGCGAGGGAGCGTCGCTTTAGTGCCGATGCGGCCCATGAGTTAAAAACCCCCTTATCCGTGATTAAATTACATCAACAGGGGTTAGAAGGTTTAGTGGGCGAGGGTGATGCGGAGCGTATTCACCTTGCCGCTATCGATGCCGGTGTGAAGCATATGAGTCACACCGTTGAGCAACTTTTGTTGCTTGCGCGGGTCGATTCGATTGCCGAACTCAATGTGCAACCTCATCTGTTACTGCCAATGGTGGAAGATGCGCTGAATCAGCTAATGCCACTGATCACCGACTATGAATGGCAAATCGAGATCGATGCGGCATTAACGCTCAACTGCGATCGGTTTTACCTGCTGATCGTGCTAAAAAACATCATCGAAAATGCCTGTAAATACAGTCCTGTCGAAACTGAGATTAGTATCAGTGCCGCAGTCACCCACACCCATGTCGAGATAAAGATCGCCGACCGCGGGCAGGGCATGACTCTGGAGCAAATCGCCAGTGCGACGGAGCGTTTTTACCGCGTCAATGAAAATGAAGGAATAGGCGCGGGATTGGGGCTGTCCATCTGCCACCACATCATTGATTTACACCAAGGAGAATTGACGATCACGCCCCGTGAAAATGGCGGTTTAGTGGTCACGCTTGCGCTTCCCCTGTAACTCACATTTCAAATGGTATTTCAACGCGATTCGCAGCCTTAACATAATTATTTTATGCCCGCTGGCTCGCGTATTGGCAGGCATCATCTAAGATTTGTAGTTAGGGCAAATCGCTAAGATGAGTGATACCGCAAATTTGCAAAACAGATTGATTTTGTTTCTATTATGCGAACTTGGCAGCACTTTATTAGCACTTGTAACTTTTAAAGATCAAATTGGTATGTTAATTCGAATTTGATATTCTTTATTGGTATAAGTATATTGCTAAATAGTATCGTGCAAAAGGAGTTAACTGCATCTTTATTTATGAGTTTTTTACTCCTTCTGATATCTTTCGCGATATGTAACAGCCTGTGTTTTTTTTCGTTCAAACAGCGGTAAAAAAATTTCACTGTGCACACAAAAAACGTTGATTTCTTAGTTTATTTTTAGGTTACCTATCCTATGGTTAGCTTGTTGCGTTGCCAATCGTTTAAACCTTCTTCTTCACTCATTTGCTCACTGGCGCTTAGCGCAGCATTTGCGCTGTCGAGCTCGGCATTTGCTGAAGAGACAAAGCCTGCTGAAAACAAACCCGCCACACCTGTGGTGAGTCCACCTAAGGCGACGGCTCAGCCGGCGAACAAAAATCAAGTGAGATTTACTAAAACGGGCACCTTTGATGGCGACTCAGTCGTGAAGTTAGCTCGCAAGTTGGCTTCTAAACCCTATGTGGTACTAAAGGATCCGCTGCCAGCAGGCCTCGCTAAGTTAACCTACGATGAATACCGTGACATTCGCTTTAACCCGATTTCGTCGATTTGGCGCGATCAAGGTTTACCCTTCCAAATGCAAATGTTTCACCGTGGCTTCTATTTCCAAGATTTAATCGAAATTGCCATTGTTGAAGCTAACCAAGCGACTCACTTAGCCTACGAGCCTAAGTATTTCACTGCGGGTGAGGTTATCACTCAAGCGTTGCCAAATGATGACATTGGTTACTCAGGCTTTCGCATTCATAACCAGTTAAACACCAACGGCGTTTATGACGAGTTGATGGTGTTCCAAGGTGCGAGCTATTTCCGTGCCTTAGGTAAAGGTAACTCCTATGGTTTATCTGCCCGTGGTTTAGCCTTGAAAACCGCAGATCCAGAAGGGGAAGAGTTCCCGATTTTCCGCGCATTTTGGGTTGAACGTCCTTCCTACGACAGCAACCTGATCGTGGTTCATGCATTGCTCGATAGCCCAAGTGTAGCGGGTGCGTATCGCTTCTCGGTGCGTCCTGGTGACAACACCCAAATTGACGTTGAAGCGACATTATTCCCTCGCGTCGAACTCAGCAAAGTGGGTCTAGCGCCAAGTACTAGCATGTTCTTACATTCACTCAATGGCCGCCATGATACCGACGACTTTAGACCCGAAGTCCACGATTCAGACGGTTTGTTAATGTTTAACGGCCGCGGTGAGCACCTATGGCGCCCACTGGCTAACCCACGCCAATTACAGGTAAGTGCATTTTCTGACAACTCGCCACAGGGTTTTGGGTTAATTCAACGTGAACGCAATTATGCCTCTTATCAAGATCTCGAAGCCCACTACGAGCGTCGTCCAAGTTTGTGGATTGAACCTGTGGGTAACTGGGGACAAGGTGCGGTCGTTCTGACAGAAATTCCAACAGAATCAGAAATTCATGATAATATCGTGAGCTTCTGGAAGCCGCGTCAGCCTATTCCTGCGGGCAGCGAATATCATTTTGCTTACCGTATGAGCTGGGGCGAGGAGCCAGTGGCGAAAACCAATTCTGTCGTGGTGAGTCGTACAGCCAGTGGTCGTGCCGACATCGCAAAAGCGACCCCAAGACGTTTGTTTGTCGTGGATTATCATCTTAACGGCGCCATGCCCGATGAATTACCGCTCGCGAAGGTTGAGTCTTCCGGTGGGGTGATTTCAAATGTGGTTATTGCGCGTAACGCGGCCAACAATGGTTATCGCCTCGCGTTTGAGTTGGAGCCAGAAGATAAGGAACTTATCGAATTACGTGCCGAACTCAAGTTCTCAACACCGCGTCAGGTTGAAACCTGGCTCTATCGCTGGACGCTTTAAGGTCCATGACGGAGCGACATAATATGACTGTATCCGAGAATTCGGTTCTTGAGACTGAAGTGCTCGTGGGTGGTAGCGCCATGCCTAATGAAAGGCCTGGCGCAATGGAACCCCAAAGCTTAAGCCAAATGCCTGAAGGATTTCCGCGTCGTAGCACCGTTGCCAATGGTGTACGTTCTAAGGTATCCCGTCGATTCTTTGTCGTGGGCGGAGCTCTGGCGCTGTCTGCTTTTGCTATCTACGAAATGGGCGCTGTATTCAGTATCGGAGGGATCACTCCCCTCGAATATCTGATGTTGGCGCTGTTTGCGATTAATTTCTGCTGGATTGCCTTGGCGTTTTGTAGTGGTATCGCAGGCTTCTTCATGTTGCTGAAAAAGCCCAAGCCAAACGAGCTTGAACAGACTGAGCTACATACCCGCACCGCGATTTTGATGCCAACCTATAACGAGTCGCCTGATCGGGTGTTCTCCGCGGTATCAGTGATGGCGGAAGCCTTATCCCAAACGGGGCATGGCCATGCATTCGATTGGTTTATCTTAAGTGATACCACAGATCCTGAAATCGCCCTGTTAGAAGAACAGGCGTTTTTAGTGCTACGCCAAGAAACCCATAAACATTCTCGCGTGTATTACCGCCGCCGTCGTAAGAACGTGGCGCGTAAAGCGGGTAACGTGGCGGATTTCTGCCGCCGATGGGGCTCTCGCTACGATCACTTATTGGTGCTGGACGCTGACAGTTTGATGGAGTCATCGACCATCACTGGCTTAGCACAACGTATGCAGGCCGATCCTGACGCCGGACTTATCCAGACGATTCCATCGCTCATCAATGGCACCACCTTAATGGCGCGTCTGCAGCAGTTTGCGGCGCGTATTTATGGTCCTGTGATTGGTACGGGGCTTGGTTGGTGGGTACAAAAAGAAGGTAACTTCTGGGGCCATAACGCTATTATTCGTACCGAAGCCTTTATGGGCGCAGCAGGTCTACCAAACCTTAAGGGTAAACCGCCATTTGGTGGTCATATCCTAAGCCATGACTTTGTCGAAGCGGCGCTGATTCGCCGTGCGGGCTGGAGTGTGGTCATTGCCTACGACTTACCCGGCTCTTATGAAGAATGTCCGCCATCTATTGTCGATTTAGCCGTGCGCGATCGCCGTTGGTGTCAAGGTAACTTACAGCATTCCCGTATTCTGCCAACTAAAGGTTTGCACTGGGTCAGCCGTTTGCACTTAATGACGGGCATTATGGCGTATCTGTCATCGCCATTCTGGTTGTTATTGATTCTGACTGGTTTGATGCTCGCGTTGCAGGCACACTTTATTCGTCCTGAGTATTTTACCGACCAATTCTCGCTGTTCCCGACATGGCCAATCATGGACTCGGATAGGGCATTAAGATTGTTCTATATCACTATGGGCGTGTTGTTTGGACCTAAGATTTTCGGCGTATTATTGCTGCTAAAAGATGGAAATTTTGCCCGCAGTGTCGGTGGTCGCATCAAGGCGATTTTGAGCGTGATCTTTGAGGTGATCCTCTCTGCGCTAATCGCACCTATCATGATGTTTATCCACTGCGGTGCGGTGATGTCGATTCTGATGGGGCGTGACAGTGGCTGGTCTCCACAGCGCCGTGACGATGGCAGCATGCCTTGGTTAACCCTGATCTATCGCCACCGCTGGCATATGCTGGCGGGCGTGATGTTAGGTTATGCGGCGATTTTGGACTCCTTAACATTGCTTGCGTGGATGAGCCCCGCCTTGATTGGTCTGTGGTTAGCCGTGCCGATTTCGGCGTGGACGGGGTCAATCAAAATTGGTGAGTTCTTTAAACGCATTGGCATTTTGGCCACGCCAGAGGAGCGTAATCCTGCGCCTATCTGTATTCGTGCTCAAGAGGCACGTGCCGCTTATCAGGCGCATATCGAGCAGCCTTGGACATTAGCGCAAGTGTTAAAAGATCCAGCGTTAATGGAACTGCATTTAGCTATGGTTGATAAGCAGCCACTGCGTGCGGCGGGTACACCCATTGAACCGGTTGAAGCTATTGTGCACGTAAAAGTGCATGAAGCGCAGTGCCAACAGAGTGCCTTGGCGTTATTTAACCGTCAGGAGATGGCGCTGGTGCTAGCCAATCCGCTGATGCTGCGAAGCTTGCAAAAGCTGCCAGAGCAGTTTGTGCCAGAAGACTTGGTCTCTTTCTGCTAGGTAACACGTTTTTAGGGTAATAATTCACCTCGCTTAATGGGCTTAATTGTTGTCAAATAATTGAAATGCCACTGACGTCTGTCAGTGGCATTTTTGTTTTATCCCTTTGCTCGCCTGCATTTCGGCAACGGCTTCAGCTATAGTGAACACAGATTACTGGTGAATTGAGTGTCGATGTTTGCACTTGCGGTAATTTTACGGTCAAGAATCTGCTGTGACAGGGGACGTTTATGATGCCTGTGAGTCGATTAACGCTAAATCCTAATACATCCAACCGCAGCTTTAGTTCACTTAAGCGCTGGCCACTCGGTGCATTGTTGATGGGACTTTCGCTTGCAGTCATAGAATCCTACGCCGCCGAACCACTGGTAACAGCACCTTTAAGCGTTGAAGCAGAAAGGGTTGAACAGCCCGCTCTTCCGCCTTCCGCAGAAGTCGCTGACCCAGACACTGCAGTTGAGCAAATTCTAGGGCAAACCTTACTCTTGAGTCTTGCCGATGTTAGCCCGGTTTTTAGCGCCAATTATCAACAGTTGATCCAGTGGCAACATAGGGCGCTGAATAACGAGGAGCAATTGAAGCTTCGCCAAATGCAGCTGCAATTGGATAACTATTGGCAGTATCTTGATGCCCAAGCTGAATGCACTGCGCCATGCCTATCGGCAGCACTGATCCCTAAGGATACGTATTTTCGCGCTGTGGTCCTCAAGTTGAAGCAATTGATGGCGTTAGCGGAATCCTCTTCGTGGGAGACACTCATCCTCGAAGATAAGCTCAGTCCAGGGCAAGAGAGCCCGCTCATTGCGCCGATTGCACAGCGCCTTTTCCTATTAGGTTTTCTAGCAGAGATGCCTAGCACGGCTTCCGAGTCTGTAGCCGATGAAGCAGCTTTGCCAGTATCTGAACTAGGATCTGAGCCAACCATTGAGCCAGACATCATTTCACCAGACGCAACAACTCATGCTGGAACAGTTGCACGGACTGAGCAGGCTTCAACTGATAACAATTCCATGCCTTATGATGATGAACTGGTTCGCGCGATCAAAAACTTTCAAACCCAGCATGGCTTACAGGCGGATGGGGTGATAGGTAAACAAACCCTGTATTGGCTTAATCAATCTCCCTATGCTCGGGCAAAGCTGCTGGCGAAAAATACCCTTAGGCAGCAGCTTTTTACTCGCACCTTACCTGCAAGCTATCTGGTGATAAACATCCCTGCATTTGAGCTGCAATTCGTCGAAGCGGGGAAGGTGATCCTTAATTCAAAAGTAATAGTGGGCAAAGCATCGCGGCCAACACCGCTGCTAAGTAGTCATATCTCCAGCGTGGTGCTCAATCCACAGTGGCGAGTGCCACGCACCATTGTGCGGCGCGATATCATGCCCCATATACGCCAAGATGGTCATTACCTGCAGGACCGCGGGTTTGATGTTTACGACTATGACGGCGCGCGAGTCGAACATTCGCCGCAGGAGTGGCAAGAGTTAGCGTCCAGCCATTTTCCCTATCGTTTAGTGCAACGCCCCGGGGCGAAAAACGCCTTAGGTCGATATAAATTTCATTTCGACAACAGTTTTAGTGTGTATTTGCACGGAACTTCTGAGCCAAGTCTCTTTAAAAAGACCGATAGGGCCTTATCATCGGGTTGCATTCGGGTTGAAAAGGTCGAGGAGCTGGCCCGCTGGTTTCAAACTCACTTAGTTAAAGATACGCGCCTTTGGGACAAATTAACGCCTAATACCACTCAATCCCAATGGTTTGCGCTGTCAGATACCATGCCTGTCTACACGGTTTATTGGACAGCATGGCTTGATGATGCTGGGCAAATTCAATATCGCAATGATATTTATCACTTAGAAGTTGAGTTTACCCAGGCGGTGCCTGCAGCAATTTTTTACATTCTATAACGACCTGAACTTTTAAGAGATTTTGAAATCTGAAATCTTGTGAGCCAGTCAAGGCTTGATCTGAATGGCGATTCAGTATAATTTGCGGTTTTAGTGTCCAAAAAACGAACAAAAGGTGATGATGTGACGTTACTTTGTCCTGCCCGTAGGCAGTTGTTGTTAGGCCTCAGTGGTGTGGCATTGTGTTCTTTAATTCCTTCTAAAGCGTTTGCAAGTCGGTCGACCAAAGGGGTTCGCGATCTCAGCCTCTACAATCGCCACACGGGCGAGCATAACAATGGCAGTTATTGGATTGACGGCCATTACCAGAGCGAAGTGTTGAATGATTTTAGTCACTTGCTGCGGGATCATCGCCAGAATGTGGCGGCGCCCATGGATAAACGCTTATTCGATCTGCTTTACACCCTCAAGAGCACCCTCAATACGGAGAATGAGATCCATGTGATTTCTGGTTATCGTTCGCCCAAGACTAACGCCATGTTGGCGGGTAAGAGCAGTGGGGTGGCAAAGAAAAGTTATCACATGCAAGGCATGGCAATGGACATCGCTATCCCGGGTGTGAACCTAAAGACCCTTCGTGATGCGGCGTTATCGCTTAAATTAGGAGGAGTGGGTTATTACCCTAAGTCAGGTTTTGTGCATGTTGACTGTGGCCCAGTCCGCCACTGGTAGTCTTATCGTTTTGCACTGAGAGCTGCTGATAAAACTGCAGCTCGAGTGCTTGAATATCCTGCAAATAATGTTTTAACAGCGGCAAAAAGAGTTGCCCAAGCTTGTTCATTTCCCGGTGTTGTTGCCAGTCGTTCACATGCTGATTGAGGCACTGTGAAAACTTAAATTGCCTGAGTCGTTGGCCTTCAACCGCGGATGATTCACAAAGCTGCATCAACATCAGTAAGCTACGATTTTTTTGTTGAGTGCAGGCGAGCAGTTCTAACAGTTTCAATTCGATCGTGGTCTGCTGATAGGGTACAGTTTCGATAAGTGAGACGAGTTCACGGGCTAATTGGCATGAAAGACGATTTTCTTGTTGCAATAAATACAGCTCGTGACGCATGTTTGACAAGACTAAAGTGACAAAATTTGCCCGAGCTTAGCAGGCATCGACTGGCTTAAGTGTGATCAAGATCGCGGGTTTTTTGATTCAGATCAAAGCCGCTTCGGCTATTTAACAGGCTACAAACAAGTTTTCCAATTCAATAAATACTCTTTGTGATTTATAACGATAGCCGCTCGGTATCATTCAGGTTTAAGAGTGGGGCTGTTCTTGTACCTGCTGAGTAACTGTGTTAGTATGCGCGCGCTTTATATGAGTCACCATTGGTCGAAAATGGTGACGGTTTTTACTCTAAATTTAAGTGAGAAACACATGTCTTACACTATCCAAGCACAAACCCGCACTGAAATAGGGAAAGGTTCGAGCCGCCGCCTACGTCATGCAGGTAAAGTTCCTGCTGTTATCTACGGCGCAGGCAAAGAGCCAGTTTCTATTGTTTTTGATCACAAAGACATCATCAACATTCAAACTAACGAAGACTTCTACACTTCTGTTGTGACTATCGTTTTAGATGGCAAAGAAGTAGGTGTTCGTGCACAAGCTATGCAACGTCACGCGTTCAAGCCAATGATCGAGCACGTTGACTTCGTTTACGCTTAATCGCGTGATTGAAGCAAAAAAGCGCCTATAGGGCGCTTTTTTTGTGGCTGTTTTTTAACGAACAAGAACATAAAATTATCCCCGCGCAACCTAACTACGCGGGGGAGCATCACTTGATATTGAAGTTGTAATAGATATCGAGGGATTGGCCTAAGGTACCTGATACCGTTTCCAGATAGAGTTGCGATAACAGGTAGTATCTGACCGTCATCTCATAGCCTGGGTTAAATACCCCAACACCATATTTCACCATCAGGTTATCACCGATAAAGCCACTGATCGCCACGCGGCCCTCATCGTTGGTGTCCAGTTGTACGTTAGAGAAGCCAAACTCTTCAATAATCCCAGTGGCGGTACTGCCAATGTTATTGATGGCGCCACCGCCGCCGACCTGTGAACCTAAGCCCAGCGCCGCTCCCATCATCAACGAATTGTTCTGCTCGTTATTGCTGCTGTTAAAGCCGCTGCCTTTGATAATGTAAGACAGGATCTCTGCTTGCTCCTTAGCAGGGTTAGAGAACAGGGTTACCACTGGGCGGGCGGGCGTGCCCGTGACACGGACACCCGCGACTAGATCTTCACTCTTAATTTCACGAATAGCTTCGATATTTAAGTTAGGCACGGATGTCGGGCCGACAAACTGCACTTCACCGGTACGGATTTTCAGGGTTTGTCCCATAAACTTATAGCTGCCTTGTTTGACTTTAATATCGCCAAATAGCAGTGGTGGGCGGAACGCCTGTTGCTGCAGTTTTAAGGTTCCTTGCAGTTTACCTTTAAGGCCCATGCCATCGACTTTTAAGTCGTTACCGACATTAATGTTTAGATCCGCCACAATGGCATAGGGGCTAGCTTTAGGTTGCGCCGCGGCAATCGAGTCATCGAAGACCACATCTTCCGACAGGGCAACACCGCCTTCAGCGAGTTGGACGATTTTGATATTACCGGAAGGCACATCGACAACCCCTTTGAGTTCGAGCTGTTGACTGCTAAAGGCGATGGTGAGATCGGGCGAGACATCAAGTAGCGTAAGTGGCGGTTGGATCACGGCTAATTTGTCGCCCTTAATTGCAAGCTCGCCACTGAATTGGCCCTGAGGCCAGCGCATATCACCCGTAACACGCCCCAAACCATTGCCCATCATCCAGCGGCCTTTGAGGGATGCCTGTTGACCGCCCAAGTCCATCGACATGTCGATTTTATTGATAAGCGTAGGGTTGGCCGTCAATGCGAGGGCGCCTTGGGTTAAGGACACATTGCCCGACACTTCTGGCGCATCCAAGGTGCCAGCAAAGTTTAATCTGCTGGTGAGCAAGCCTTCGAGAGTATTGAGCTGCGGGAAAAACTCACCTAAAGGTTGCAGGTTAATTTGCTTGATATTGGCGTAACCCGACAAGGTTCTGTCCGGCGTTACGTTGACCGTGACCTCACTCTGCCAACTGGCGACATCTTCCGATTCAAAGCTAATTGACGAGAGGAGTCGTTTAGCGTCTAAGTTAGCTTTGAAATCAAGTTGTTGATAATTAATGGTGACTTCACGGTTTTTGGCTCGTTTAAGCTTGATGCTACCGGGAGTAAAATTAAAGTCGACATTGGCCGTGGGTTTACGTCCCGCCGCCCAAGCAAAATTTGCCAACAGTGAAGAACTGCCATCCCACTGCATATTGTTGGGTAATACAGGCACTAATAGCTTGCCTAGATTGCCCGCATAACTGAGCTGAGCCTCGCCAGTTTTGCCAATAGTCACTTGATTATCGAGGCAAACCTTACTGTTGGGATTCACTAGACAGAAGGGGCTGATATTGCCTTTGGACTTATTTTGATCCCAGCCGACAAGAATATCCTTATCTATCTCCCAACGTCCGACGGGGGTTGCCAAGTTGATTTTATTCACCTGCGCCTGCAGTTGGGATTTTTTCATATCGTATTGGCTAGTGACGCCAAGCTCGAGCCCAAGATCCCCTGTGGCGCTGAGAGTCAATTTTTGGTTTTGAATATCGCCTTTACTGCCCAAGGTCACGGTATCTAAACTCTGTGAGCCAAGTTGCAGTGCCTTTGACTTGAGTGATAGGGCAAACTCATGGGCATCCAAAGGCTTATAGTAAGCCTTGAGTGTTGACTCCCTGAGCTTAATATTTTGATGCACCAGATCGACCAGTTGCGCGGTTAACTCGACTTGTGGATGTTTCTCTTCCCCAGTGACATTGATATCGGCCTGCAATTGACCACTGGCCTGGGGCAACCATAAACCGAAATCGGGGACTTGCAGTTTACCCTCAAGGTTCCAGGTTTTGTTGGTTTCGCCCGCTAAGGTTAAGGTGGAACCCAATACCTTGGCATTGACACCTTTGGCGCTGATATACAGTTTATCGTTGATGCTGACATCGGCTGTGATATCAAACGGATAACCCTGCATTGTGCCTGACAGTTGGGTGTCCGTTAGAGCCACTTGCCACTGTTTATCTAACAGGCGCCCGGTGGTCTGCAATTGGCCCGAGATTAAACTGTTTGGCAAGCTGCTCGTTGCACTTGCACTTGCACTTGCACTTGCACTTGTAGTTGTAGTTGCTTTTGCATTTGTAGTTGCAGCTGCAGTTGTTGTCGCAGGAGCGGGAGCATTTGTTATTGCTGGCGCTGGCTTATCGGTATTTGTGCTCGGTGCTTTAGCGTCCTTTGTAGGTGTTGATTCTGGAGTCTGTGCAGTTTCCGGCAGTGTGATTTCCTGTAATTTCAGATTATCGAGCAATACCTTGGCTTTCCAAGTGATCGCCTTAGCGTAATCTAGCTCACCAGTCACATCGACCGAACCTAGTTCGCCCTTCGCAGTAAACTGCTTAATATCGAGCTTTGCACCCTGATGATGAAGCTCACTGCTAATGGCTAACACTTTATGGAAAGGTGTGATGACATTTCCATTGAGCGTCGCGGCCTGTTGAGTGAGGGAGCCTTGGCTGTCGAGATTGAGGTCGCTCACAAGATACTCGGCATGTTGCAGCGGCCACTGTGCGCGGACTTTTTCCAGTTTCACCTTGTAGGGCAGCGTGGGATCTTTGAGGGTCAATTGTCCATTGAGACTAAAATCCACATCCCCTTTGGCAAGGGCGTGGATCCCCAGTTGTCCGACGCTTTGGCTAAGGGTTAGGCTTAATTGTTGATGGGTCAGTTCTGGCAACTCGGCAACCTGAGTGACATTGGCCTGAACCTCAAGCGCGAGCGGATAGTCCTGTTCGAGGGCGAGTTGACCCACCACAGACACTTCGCCATAACTATGGGCAAGCAGCAGTTTTTCTAGAGTTAACTGATACTTGGCAAATTGACCTTGAAGCTCAATATGACTAAATAGATCTTCGCGCGGACCAATCTGTAAACGGCTGTTGTCTAAACTGAGGTGCTTGACATCCACCGGGAAAGGCATAAAAACCTGTGGTAAATGGGCAAGTGCCCATTCCTCTGTAGATGCTTGCTTATCGGCGTTTTCATCCGTTTGTTTATCTGCTTGAGGATTTGCGGCAGTTTCCGTAGAAGGTTTCTTTTCGACAATTGGCTTGTCCGCTGAAGCTTTAGCACTTGCAGTCGCCACTGTGGTTGTTGATTTTTCGGTCTCAGGCTGAGTTGTCGCCGCTGCGGTCGTGGTTTTTGCCGCTGCAGTTGCAGCTGTCTCGGCTGCCTTGGTGTCAGTGACTTGTGTGCCTGTGATTTGAGTGTCAGTGGCTTGAGTACCTGTAGCTTGAGTGCCTGCGCCTTGAGGATCTGTGTCTGGCGCAGGACTGTCGTCGGTTGGAATTAACACGGCCAAGCCTTCACTGCTAAGCTGCTCGACCGTCAGTCCTTCGGCAAACCAAGTTGCAGCGGTCTGAATATGATTTGCCGAAAAGCGCATCTTATCGACCGCAATATTGATGTTGTTCAGTTCGGCGCTGTCGAGCTTTATGCCAAAGGGCAGAACCAGTTCACTCGGCTGATCATTTTCGGGGGTAACGTCTGCTTCAGTGGAACCTGAGCTTAAGGCCTCGGTATCGATATTGACATCGATTTGGCTCGCCGTTAAGGCATTCACGCACAGCTGCTTTTGTAGCAGACAAGTGGGTTGCCATGCCAAATGTAAATCCTTGAGCTCGACCTTAATCCCATCCATCGACCAACTGGCGTGGGCTAAGGTGAGATCTTTATTTAACGAGCCAGAGGTGTAGGTGAGCGCCAGATCGGGCACAAACTTATCGGCTAAACCCACCGTTATCCGCGAGCCAATTTCAGTCCCGAGCAGTAATGCCGTTAACACCAAAAGACTTAAGGGAACGTAAACAATAATCCGCGTGCAGAGTTTAAATATTTGCCAAATGCGCAGCTTAAGTGTTTTGGGCTGCACACACGTTGGATTTTGTTCCAAAGACAATTGCTCAGGGATTTGATTCTCTTGTTGAGCCGTTGCATTAGGCTCATGAATAGGGGGCTTGCTCATAGCTCTGTCCCCATGGTTAAGTGAATGCGCCATGAACGGTCAATGGTGTCTGTCTCTTTCAAACCAACCCCTAAATCTAACTTAATTGGGCCAATGGGGGAGATCCAATGGATACCACCACCCACTGAGACTACGGGTTCAAACTGATTGTTATCAAAGGCGTTACCCGCATCCACAAAGGTGGCAACACGCCAAGTCGGGGTGACGTAATATTGATATTCCAAACTGCCAACCATGAGATAACGACCACCGATAACTTCACGATTGACTTTGCCATCGGCATCGATGTAATCGAGATAAGGCCCAAGTTCTTGATAGCCATAACCACGTATGGTTTGGTCGCCACCGGCAAAATAGCGCAGTGATGGTGGAATAAAGGCCAGCTCATTTTCATTGGCTAAGTTGGCGGCGAGATCCATACGCGCCACGATTCTGTGGTTATCAAAAAAGGTGTCAATCCACTTAAACTTGGCCTGTAAGCGGGCAAGGCGTGTCTCGGAGCCAAGATAAGGATCGGCATAATCTAAGCTATACATTTGCCTGAAACCAGACTTAGGATCGAGTGAGTTATCCCCACGGGTCGTTTTAGAAAAGTTAATCCCCGCCAGATAAAAACTGGGGCTGTAATCGGTATCGGACTGAGTATATTCCTCGCGAATCGCATCGAGGGAATAGGTCATCAGCCATTGATTATCCAAGCGTTGCTGCCTGAGTAGTCCGAGCAAATACTTAGTCGATTCCAGTTGTCCCGTGTTACGAAAATCGCGGTTCTCGGGCTCGTAAATCTGGGTCACCCCGTATTTATCCCGCAGCAAGCCTAGGCGAATTTTGAGTTGATCGTCTAAGGGATGAGTCAGCGGAATCGTATAAGTGGTTAAAAACTTAGGCCTGTCAGGCGACCACTCCAAACTGGTTTCTTGGGAGTGACCGTATTTATTGATTTGTGGCGTACGCCAAGTGACCCGTACTCGCGGATCGAAGGTTTTATCTGCGCTTTGACCTATGTCGCCACCGAGACCTAATTCAATCGAGTGGCTGGCCTTATTGGTGAGCTCCACCTTGACGGGCAACTGGTTATCCTTTGCCTGATCTATCTGCGGTATGACCTTGATATTGGCGAAATAGCCCGTATCCAACAATTGGCGGTTTAGAGAGCTGACCCGACGGGTCGAATAGGCCGCATCTTCTTTGAAAGGGATAAGTTTAGTGAGAATATCCGGCTCTAAGGTGTGTCCCTCAAAGCTTACTTGTCCAAAACGGTAACGTGCGCCTGAATTAAAATGCAGGCTAATTTGCGCCGTGTTTAAATCGCGGTTGATTTTGATTTGTGACTCGGTGAATTCGCCATCGAAATACCCCCTCGCCAAGGCAAGCGTCACCAGTTGGGATTTCACATCGGCATATACCCCATGGTTGAGCGTATCCCCAGGCTTGATATTCACCTCCGCAAGCCACTTATCGAAGGCGCGATCGTCGAGCATCTCACCGGAAAAATTAATATCAACCCATTGGATCTTTACCGGTTCGCCCGCTTTGACCGTGAGCTTTAATTCCCATGGGCCTTTTTCTTTTTCGACTAACTGTTCTTCCACTTCGCCATGGTAATAGCCCATGGACTCGAGGGCGGTGGAGACATTGTCTTCCACGTTAAATAAGAAGGCTCGGCGCTGCACTTCGGAGTCGGGCATAGCACCTAAGTGGGCGAGAATATTACGCTTTAGGGCTTCGTCGACCCCGTTCACTGAAAGCGTTAACAAGTTATCGGCGGCCATCGCCCCCGATGTCACTAAACTCAGGCCAAGTAGCAAATGAAGACGAAAAGATAATGACGTTATTTGCAAGTATCGCTGCACTTTATAATCCCTGTGATGTGAGTTCATTGTCGCCAGAATAGCCGCAACAGGCAAGGAGATGATTGAAATTAGTCATTGAAATGGTTACAAAGGACGTTACTGTTTAAGGGGATGTAAATAATGAAAATAAAATTAGCCACCTTTAGTTTAATTCTCTCGAGTGCACTTTTTATGTCACAAAATACCCAAGCGAATGAAAAACCTTTTGCCATTGCGATCCACGGTGGCGCTGGCACGATTTCTAAGGCCAACCTCACGCCAGAGCTGCGTCAGGCCTACAAAGACAAGCTCAAAGAAGCCGTCGACAAAGGCTCAAAAGTGCTTGAGCAGGGCGGTGATAGCTTAGTCGCGGTGCAAACCGCTATCAATGTATTAGAAAACAGCCCGCTGTTTAACGCCGGTGTCGGTTCGGTTTACACCTATGATGGCGGCCACGAGTTAGATGCGTCGATTATGGATGGTAAAACCATGAATGCGGGCGCCGTAGCGGGTGTGCGCCATATCGCTAATCCCATCGATTTGGCCTTAGCCGTGATGAATAAGTCCGAGCATGTCATGCTGTCGGGCGCAGGCGCCGAGGAGTTTGCCTTAACCCAAGGTTTTAAACTGGTACCTAACAGCCATTTCGATAGCGATGCCAGTTATCAGCAATTACTCGATGCCAGACAAAAACTGCAGGCGGCTGAAAAATCAGATCAAATTGCGGGTATTGAGATGAAAGATCTCGATTATAAATTTGGTACCGTTGGAGCTGTCGCCTTAGATAAAAACGGCAACTTAGCGGCGGGGACTTCGACTGGCGGTATGACGGCCAAGCGTTTTGGTCGCATTGGAGACTCGCCCGTGATTGGGGCTGGCACCTATGCCGAAAACGGCGTTTGCGCTGTGTCGGCCACGGGCCACGGCGAGTTTTTTATTCGCTACCAAGTGGCGGGCGATATCTGCGCTAAGGTGAAATACCAGCAAAAATCCATTATTCAAGCGGCAGATGAAGTGATTAATCAACGCCTTATCACCGCTGGCGGCTCTGGTGGTGTGATAGCGGTCGACCACAGGGGCAATATTGCCACGCCATTTAACACCGAAGGCATGTACCGCGCTACCCGTAGTAATGGCGAGCCTGCCCAAGTGATGATTTGGCAGGACCAATAACCCATATCAATTGCCTTAGCGCACGTGAAGTGAGCGCTAAGGCTCATATCCTCAACGCGTTACCATCACAATGGGCGTTTTAAGATCCAATTTAGGCCCACTAAATAGCATTTTTGTTCACCCAATATCCATCCGGATAGGCAAATAGATAAGTTCAATCGATATTAATCGCTTACTACTTGCGAGATTTTGACTAGACTCAAAGCGTAGGTGTGTTGAGTTGGTAAAGGATAGATTGGGGAGATTGCTATGGATTCAATAAAAATACGCGACCATATGGATCGTCAACCCGTATTGCTACGCGCCAATATGTCGCTGGCCACTGCGGTTGAAAAACTGTTAGATAATAACAAGATGGGTGCCGCTGTCGTGGATGATAACGGCGATTTAGTGGGCTTTTTATCCCAGCAAGATTGTTTAGCCGTGATGCTAAAGAGCAGTTATCACTGTGATATGACCTCAGTGGTAAAAGATTGTATGCGCACCGAAGTCTTGTATGTCGGTCCCGATGACAGTATTTTGCAATTAGCAGAGCAAATGCTTGGCTCTAAACCTAAGATTTATCCCGTGGTCGAGCAGGGCAAAGTCGTTGGCACCATTAACCGCACCAATGTGCTGCGCGCCATGAATGTGTATATGCAGCAATGTTACTTAGCACCCGCCTAAGCTCTAAGCGCTAAGCCTTTCAAAAGGTGATTAATTTGCCTATTTTTCATCCTTTTGAGGCCAAATTAGTCGTACCAATACGTCACGTTCCTTGCTAGGATCGCTGTTTTCGATGCTAGCAATGGAATTTGGTTTTGAACTCTGACAAACATCCGCTATCGAGCGACTTTCTCAAGCAGTGCTTTCAAAGTGATGCCTCGCGGATCCGCCGCCGTTTATTTAAGCTCAATAAAGAAGCCGATTCTGATAAGAAAACCCAAGAGTTAGCCAAACTTGCAGAGCAGGCGCAAGCAGCGTTCGAAAAGGTCGAGCAGCGTCTTAAGGCGCGCCCGAAAATCCAATATCCAGATAATCTGCCCGTTAGCGGCATGCGCGAGGAGATCGCTAAAGCCATCAGTGAAAACCAGGTGGTGATCATTGCGGGTGAAACTGGTTCGGGTAAAACCACACAGCTCCCCAAAATCTGTTTAGAACTGGGCCTTGGTAGTCGCGGCTTTATTGGTCATACCCAGCCGCGGCGTTTAGCGGCGCGCAGCGTGGCGACACGTGTTGCCGAAGAATTACAAAGTCCGCTCGGTGAACTGGTGGGCTTTAAGGTGCGTTTTGCCGATGCCTTAAAGAGTGAATCCTATATTAAGCTGATGACTGACGGGATTTTACTGGCGGAGCTCACCTCGGATCGCTATTTAGATCAATACGATACAATCATTATCGACGAGGCGCACGAGCGCAGCCTCAACATCGATTTTATCTTGGGTTACCTCAAGCAAATTCTGAAAAAACGCCCCGATCTTAAGATTATCATCACCTCGGCGACTATCGATGTTGAGCGTTTTTCTAAGCATTTCAATAATGCTCCTATTATCGAAGTCTCTGGCCGGACGTATCCGGTGGAAACCCGTTATCGCCCGTTAGTGCAAGATACCGAAGCGGATCTCGACCAAATCGAAGGGATTTTTGCTGCCGTTGACGAATTAGTCGCCGAAGGCTTGGGCGATATTCTGATCTTTATGAACGGCGAGCGCGAAATTCGTGATACCGCCGAGCAGCTTAATCGTCGCAATTACCGCGATACCGAGATTTTGCCGTTATATGCGCGCCTCTCCTACGGCGAGCAGTCCAAGGTATTCAGCAGCCATACTGGGCGTCGCATCGTGCTTGCCACTAACGTGGCGGAAACGTCGCTCACCGTCCCTGGTATTCGTTATGTGATTGACCCTGGGACTGCGCGGATCAGCCGTTATAGTTATCGCACTAAGGTGCAGCGCCTGCCCATCGAGCCCATTTCACAGGCCAGTGCCAATCAGCGTCAAGGTCGCTGCGGCCGTGTTGGCCCTGGTATTTGTATTCGTTTATACGATGAGGCGGATTTTAACAGTCGTCCCGCGTTTACCGATCCCGAAATCCTACGCACCAACTTAGCCTCGGTGATTTTGCAGATGCTCGCCATCGGCCTTGGCGATATTGCGGCGTTCCCCTTTATTGAGCCGCCCGATCCGCGCCATATTCGCGATGGCTTCTTACTGCTTGAGGAATTACAAGCCGTTAAGCAGCAGAAGGGCAATATAGTGTTAACGCCGCTTGGGCGTCAGCTATCGCAGATCCCGGTGGATCCGCGTTTAGCGCGTATGGTGGTGGAGAGTCATCAGCTGGGCTGTTTGCAGGAAGTGCTAGTGATCGCTGCGGGTCTGTCGATTCAAGATCCCCGCGAGCGTCCCATGGATAAAAAGCAGGCGTCCGATGAGGCCCATCGCCGTTTTGCCGATCCCCATTCAGATTTTGTCAGTTGGGTGAACCTATGGCAGCACTTAAAAGAGCAGCAAAAGGAATTATCCGCCAGCCAGTTCCGTAAAAAATGCCGCGACGAGTACTTAGCCTACCTGCGTGTGCGTGAATGGCAGGATTTATATACTCAGCTAAAACAAGCGGTTCACGATTTAAAGTGGCGCTTAAACGAGACGCCAGCCAACTACGATGCGCTGCACCGTGCGTTGTTATCGGGTTTGCTGAGTCATATCGGCTTTAAGGATAATAACAACGAATACTTAGGCGCGCGCAATCGTAAGTTTTTTGTGTTCCCAGGTTCACCGCTGGCGAAAAAAGGCCCGAAATGGATCATGGCGGCTGAGCTGACCGAAACCTCTAAGCTGTTTGCCCGCTGCTGCGCCAAAATTGAGCCAGAATGGCTCGAGCCGTTAGCGGCGCATCTGATTAAAAAGAATCACCTAGAGCCACATTTTGAGGCGAAACAGGGCAGTGTGATTGCCTTTGAAAACCAAGTGCTTTACGGTTTGACCGTGGTGCATCGCCGCCGCGTGCAATACGGGCCGATTAATCCTGTTGAAGCGCGGGAGATCTTTATCCGTAGCGCACTTGCCGAAGGGCAATTACAAACCAAAGAAGCCTTCTTTCTCGCTAACCAAAAGTTATTGGAGGATGTCGAAGCGCTCGAGCACAAGTCCCGTCGCCGCGATATTTTGGTCGATGAACAAGTGTTGATGGACTTTTACGAGCCGCGCATTCCCGAAGGCATCTATAACGCGCCTAAGTTCTTTAGCTGGTGGAAAGAAGCGCGCCGAACTCAGCCCGATTTACTCGATTTTAATAAGTCACTGCTCATGCAGCGCAGCGCCGATCACATCTCGGCGCTCGATTTCCCCGATACTTGGCACAAGGGCAATATCCGCCTGCAACTGAGTTATCACTTTGATCCTGCGGCGAGTGATGATGGCGTCTCTGTGCATATTCCAGTGGCGCTACTCAATCAAATCGATGATACGGATTTCGATTGGCTTGTGGCGGGGATGCGTGAGGAGAAATGCGTCGCGCTGATTAAGTCTTTGCCTAAAGGACTAAGACGTAACTTTGTGCCTGCGCCCGATTATGCCCGAGCCTGCGTGCAAGCAATGCAGCCCTTTAGCGCCAGTTTACTCGACGCCATGTGCAAACAGCTTTTGCGTATGAGTGGCACCCGCGTCAATCCTGAAGATTTTGATGTCACGCAGATGCCCGCGCATTTGCAAATGAACTTTAAGATTGAGGACGACAAGGGCAAGTTAGTCGCACAGGGGCGGGTACTCGATACCTTAAAGGCCGAGTTACAGGGCGTGGTCGCTAAGGCGATTCGTCAAGTAGCGGATAAGGGCATTGAGAAAGAAGCGCTCACCGAGTGGTCCTTTGGCGACTTACCAAAACAATTTGAACAGCGTAAGGGCAACTATCAAGTGCGGGCTTTCCCCGCGCTGATAGACAATAAAGACTCAGTTGCTATCAAATTATTTGATGATGAATTTGAGGCACAGACGGCGCATCGTCAAGGTCTACGTCGTCTGCTGTTACTCAATATTCCATCACCAGTAAAACACCTGCAACAGGCACTGCCAAACAAGGCAAAGCTGGCAATGTATTTCAATCCTTTTGGCCAAGTGCAAATTCTGATTGATGACATCATTGCCGCAGCCGTGCAGCAATTGCTTGATGAAAAGGCGCTGGATGTACGCGATGCCGCTCAGTTCGAACAGGCCAAGGATTGGGTACGCCAAGAGCTGAATCCAACGGCTGAGCAAATCGCCCTAAAAGTGGAGCAGATTTTGACGCTCTATCAGGGCATTAAAAAGCGGACTAAGGGTAAAATTAGCTTAGATATCGCTTTTGCGATGAGTGATATTCAAAGCCAATTAGACCAATTAGTGTTTAAGGGATTCGTCGAAGCCTGTGGTTGGAATCGCTTAGCGGATGTGGCGCGTTACCTAAAGGCGATTGAAACCCGTATCGATAAGTTGCCTGTGGATCCGACCCGTGACCGTTTGCATATGCAAAGTATCACTAAAGTGCAGGAGGCCTTAGCGGCGCAACTTGCCAAGGTGCCGCGCTCACAGCCCGTACCTGCGGCACTGATTGAAGCCCGTTGGATGATTGAAGAGTATCGGGTGTCTTGCTTTGCACAGGCGCTGGGAACGGCTTATCCCATCTCGGAGAAGCGTATCTTAAACCATATCCTGCTGAGTTAATGATGTTGATACATTACGGATTGAATCTGTAGATTCAGTGAGTTGAGCGTAGCGTTATCTTTAGCATTAAAAGCCGAACCTTAGGGTTCGGCTTTTTTATTGATCATTTTCACCTAACTACCATTAGCCACGACAGACTTGTCCCTTACTGCATAGATTTTCGCTATGGGATATTACAAGCCACTAACTCCAAAGGGCAAAGTCGGTGGCGAATAAATGGGCCATAATGGCGATATTAAGAACCTCAAATTTGCGTGGTCAGTTAGCCAATATTTAGCTGTCTCTTGAGTGAGTTAACGCGTTGACGAAGATATTAAGCAGATTTTGCCGTGGATAATCGGCAATTCGCGCCTTTCTTTACCATCCCCTAATACTCCTTAAGGAATATTTTGTTTAAATCTTGTGCGCTTTACTTGCTTAACGCCTATCTCTTTTCCATGCTTTAGCAATTGGTTAATAAAAAAACATAACCAATCAATCTATTTACAATCTAAAAAAACGCTTAAAAACCATGATCTAACTAAATCTATCGCCAAATTGATGATCTGGATCAAGCATCAAAGGGTTTACCGATTTGGAGGTATACAGTTTGTTAACACCTTAACGCTATGATCATTTCGTGGATCAAAGATGCAATTGATATACCTATAAATCCTGTATTGGTCAGAGCAATCCATCACAGGAACGAACCTCTTGGAGGACGCATGAGTGCTAACAGCGCAGCAGAAAAATCCTTAGAACTGAAAATTTTTATCTTTTTAACCGTATTTCTCGCCCCCCTCTTATCCGTGTTGTTGGTGAGTGGATTGGGATTTGCCATATGGTTTAGCCAAATCTTCACCGGCCCACCGGGTGCAGGTTGAGGCCTAAAGAACAATAACAACAGCATGAATAAGCGGAGTGTCGGATGAGCAAAGAGCTTCATATCACGAGTCTAGTGGTGCAAGTCATGCCACAAAAAATGGCGGATGTTAGGCAACACATTATGGCGATTGAAAATGCCGAACTCTCTGTTAATAACGAAGTGAAACTCGTCGTCGTACTTGAAGGTGACTCCCAACGTGCCTTGATGGACGGTATCGAACAGATTAATGCCATTCCTGGCGTCTTGTCCGCCACTATGGTTTACCACCAGAGTGAAGAGCTCGAAGAGGGTGAAGAATGAACATGAATAGACGTGACTTTATCAAAGCCAATGCGGTGATTGCAGCAGCGGGCGCCGCAGGCTTAGCGCTGCCGGCATCGGCGAGCAATTTAATCACCAGCTCAGAACAAACCAAATTAGAGTGGAACAAAGCCCCATGCCGCTTCTGTGGTACGGGCTGCTCTGTGATTGTCGCGACCCGCGAGGGCAAAGTAGTTGCTACCCACGGCGATGCAAACAGTGAAGTGAACCGCGGCCTTAACTGTATTAAAGGTTATTTCCTGTCGAAAATTATGTACGGCAGCGATCGTTTGACCACGCCAATGCTGAGAATGACCGACGGCAAATACGACAAGCATGGTGAGTTTACTCCCATCAGCTGGGACAGTGCCTTCGATATCATGGCGCAAAAATGGAAAGAAACCTTAAAAGCTAAAGGCCCGACCGCGGTTGGGATGTTTGGCTCGGGTCAGTGGACCGTTTGGGAAGGCTATGCCGCCGTTAAATTGATGAAGGCCGGTTTTGGCTCTAACAACATCGACCCGAATGCGCGTCACTGTATGGCGTCTGCCGTTGTCGGCTTTATGCGTACCTTCGGTATCGATGAGCCTATGGGCTGTTACGATGATATGGAAGCGGCCGATGCCTTTGTGCTTTGGGGCTCCAACATGGCCGAAATGCACCCGATCTTATGGACTCGAGTGACTGACCGTCGTTTAAGCGCATCCCATGTGAAGGTGGCTGTACTCTCGACGTTTGAGCATCGCTCCTTCGATCTCGCGGATTTACCGATAGTATTTACGCCACAAACCGACTTAGCCATCCTAAACTTTATCGCCAACTACATTATTCAAAACGATAAAGTGAACTGGGACTTTGTGAAGAAGCACGTTAACTTCCGCCAAGGTACCACGGATATCGGCTATGGTTTACGTCCAACCCATCCGCTGGAGCAGAAAGCCAAAAACGTGAAAACGGCAGGGGATTCGACTCCAATTGATTTCGACACCTTTAAGGCTTTTGTCGCCGAATATACGGTGGAGAAGGTCAGCAAGATGTCGGGCGTACCTGAAGCTAAACTTATCGAGTTAGCTAAACTCTATGCCGATCCCGAGACTAAAGTCACGTCCTTCTGGACCATGGGCTTCAACCAACATACCCGTGGTGTATGGTGTAACAACCTGATTTATAACATCCACTTACTGACAGGTAAGATTTCAACGCCCGGTAACAGCCCGTTCTCGTTAACCGGTCAGCCTTCTGCCTGTGGTACGGCTCGCGAAGTGGGAACCTTCTCACACCGTTTACCTGCCGACATGGTGGTAACAAACCCTGAGCATAGAAAACACGCCGAAGAAATTTGGAAGATCCCCAGTGGGATTATTCCGCCAAAACCCGGTTATCACGCCGTCGAGCAAAACCGCCGCTTAAAAGATGGCGACTTGAACTGCTATTGGGTGCAAGTGAACAACAATATGCAGGCGGGGCCGAACATCAACGAGGAAGGCTTACCTGGCTATCGTAATCCTGCCAACTTTATTGTGGTGTCCGATGCGTATCCCACTGTCACGACTCAGGCCGCGGACTTAATTCTGCCAACCGCCATGTGGGTTGAGAAAGAGGGTGCCTACGGTAATGCCGAGCGTCGTACTCAATTCTGGCATCAAATGGTGCAGGCGCCGGGCGAATCTCACTCGGATCTGTGGCAATTGATGGAGTTCTCTAAGCGCTTTACGACCGATGAAGTCTGGTCGAAGGAAGTCCTAGCGGCGAATCCACAATTTAAGGGCAAAACCTTATTTGAAGTGCTGTACAAAAACGGCAATGTCGATAAGTTCCCGCTGGCCGATACCGATCCTAAGTATTTGAACAACGAAGCGAAACATTTTGGCTTCTATGTCCAAAAAGGCCTGTTTGAAGAATACGCCACCTTTGGCCGTGGCCATGGTCACGATTTAGCACCTTTCGATGCCTACCACGAAGCCCACGGTATTCGCTGGCCGGTGGTCGATGGTAAAGAAACCAAATGGCGTTTCCGTGAGGGCAGCGATCCTTATGTCAAACCTGGCTCAGGCTTTGAGTTTTACGGTAAACCCGATGGCCGCGCAGTGATTTATGCCTTGCCCTTCGAGCCGCCCGCAGAGTCGCCAGACACTGAATACGATATGTGGTTATCCACCGGACGGGTGCTTGAGCATTGGCATTCAGGTTCGATGACTCAACGCGTGCCAGAGCTTTACCGTGCCTTCCCGGATGCCGTGTGTTTTATGCACCCAGAAGATGCGAAAAAACGCGGTTTACGCCGTGGGGATGAAGTGCGCGTGGTGTCTCGCCGCGGTGAAATCAAAACCCGTGTCGAAACCCGTGGTCGTAACAAACCACCAGTGGGACTCGTGTTCGTACCTTGGTTCGATGCCAGTCAGCTCATTAACAAAGTCACCTTGGATGCGACAGATCCTCTGTCAAAACAAACCGACTTTAAGAAATGCGCCGTGAAAATCGTCAAGGTATAAGGAGTACAGGATGAAAACATTCAAATTAGTCTCAGCATTCAGTGTGCTTGCCTTCTCCACCCTGATGATGACCAGCGTGACTGCGGCGAGCATTCCTGAGGACAGAATTGATACTTTGCGTCAGGCGCCAATCAACGTTGAGCCAACCCCGCCCGCGATGCAGGCGGTGCTGAACAAAGATATCAAAGAGATGCGTAACTACCCGATGCAGCCACCAGTGATCCCGCACAAGATCGACGGTTATCAGCTCGATCTTAAGGTCAACAAGTGTATGTCATGTCATGCCAGACACCGCACGGGGGACTCCCAAGCGCCTATGGTCAGCGTGACTCACTATATGGATAGGGATAACAATTTCTTAGCTGAGCTTTCGCCAAGACGTTACTTCTGCACTCAGTGCCATGTGCCGCAACTGGATGCCAAATTACTGGTCGAGAACGACTTTGTGGATATGGATCATCTGATTAAAGCGAACACTGAGCAGAAAACACACTAGGAGTCAGCATGTTAGATAAACTCAAAAAGATCTGGCAAGTTCTCAATCGTCCGAGTGTGCACTACAGTTTAGGGTTTTTAACCTTAGGTGGCTTTGTGGCGGGGGTGATCTTCTGGGGGGGCTTTAACACCGCGCTTGAAGCCACCAACAAAGAAGCCTTCTGTATCGGTTGCCACGAAATGGAAAATAACGTCTATCAAGAGTTACAGTCGACTATCCATTTCACTAACCGCAGTGGTGTGCGTGCGACTTGTCCTGACTGCCACGTGCCGCACAACTGGACCGATAAGATTGCCCGTAAGATGCAGGCATCGAAAGAAGTGTGGGGTAAAGTGTTTGGTACCATCAATACCCGCGAAAAGTTTGAGAACAAACGTCGCGAGTTGGCCGAACATGAATGGGAACGGTTAAAGGCAAACGACTCGCTTGAGTGCCGTAACTGCCATAACTTTACCTATATGGACTTTACCAGACAGTCGCCACGCGCCGCCCAGATGCACTCGACATCCTTGGCCAGTGGTGAGAAAACCTGTATCGATTGCCATAAAGGGATTGCTCACCATCTTCCCGATATGGCAGGGGTTGAAGGCTTCTAAACTCGACTCACATTCCATCTCCAGCCAAAGGCCAAGTGCTCTCCACACTTGGCCTTTTTTATGAAGTAGATAAATCGTATGTGGCATAGGAGGTATTTAGTTCGCAATCGCCTTTTCTGGCTCGTTTCAGCCCCCAAGCAAACGACTGAATCGTATATAGCGCTATATTCATTGCCACTGTTTCCCCTGTGACACGCCATGAATATATCCCTATAGGCTCGACGGCGGCATCCATGCCGCCAACGGTCACAGTTGCAACAATGACAATCTTTACGACCATTGAACTGTTCATCTGGCTAAAAGTTTTTTGCCTCAATAGTAGTTAACAAGTTGTCAGTGTTGCAGTCAAAACTAGACTTTCTAACATAGAAATTACCATCCTATTTTCTTGCGTGTTCTCACATTTATTTATAAATAAATACCTTTAAAATCAGTTGCCTACAAATTCATTAATTAGATAATAGGTTTGGAAAACGCGCATGCACATTTTTCCTGATGGTGTATTTAATAAAAAGCTGATAAGTTCTTTGTATACAGATGGTTAGCTGTGTGCGTTTTCTCTGGTCTAATGTGGAAAACGCGCATGAGCACTAATAAAATGTTAAGTGTATACGCTAATAGGAAATGAAATATGAGTTATAAAGGGCCAGAAAACCCTAAATTAAAATTAACTGAAATTTTAGATCCAAAATTATTAGTTGATTTAAGTGCTGACGTTTTATTTTCTTTAGGTTGCACTAATACAAAAAAAATGGATGGACCTGGAGATGGTGGAAGAGATCTATATGCCGAAGACCAGTCTGGTCAAAAACTTCTAGTACAATGTAAGTTTCACAACAGTTCTGAGTTGGTCTGTGGTAGCAGAGAACTATCGGAACTACCAATGGCTTTAATGAAATTCAATTATAAAAAAGGAATTTTCATTACGAATGCCAAGATTTCGCCACAGGCTAAAAGAGAATATTTAGATAATTATCAAAATTTCAATCTGAACTTTATCGACGGGGATATATTATGCTCAATTATTCTAGATAATCCATTGCTAAGATCAATTTGGTTTGACGGAAAATCATTTATAAGCAAACTTTTAACTGTCAATTTGCCAATTTTAATAAGAGAACATGAAAATGATCTTCCATATATCATAAACGATCATGCAGAAGAAAAAGATGTTGCAGAACTTTTAATTAATCTTAAAACATCGTTAAATCATTTTAAATTTTCTATCAAGAAAACACTTTTAGACACAAGAACATTTGAGCCATATAAAGCACCATTGCCACTTACATGTGAAGAGGGTGCAACATCATTATTCTCTTTTTCTTCCATAACTGTAGAGGGACTAAATACATTAGTAGAAATAAACGATTTGACTCATAAGCTATCAATAATTTTATCAGAATGGTTACAGCAACGCTTAAGTTCATTTACTATTAGATTTGGTAAACCTCACATCATTAATAGACCCAACACTCAGGATGGTTCAAAATTAGAACTCAATATTCAACCAATTAGTTTTGTGAAAACAAAATTATTTTTTGGCACTGAGCTTGATTTTATTGAAGCTAATAACTCAGTAAATTGGAGCAGCATTAACGATGCAAGAGTTACAGAAGCTGAACACATTAGAATTTTCAACAAAGAATTTAATGTTTGCATTGACCATAGCATCATAAGTCGAATTGAGTGGAATGAACAACTTAGAAAATTAGCAATAATTGAACAAAAAAAATTACACTGGGAACAATCAATTTTCTGCTTAATCGATGAATTTGATGTTTGGCCATATAAAAATATACCAGAACCAGATGAACAAGCACCTTGGATTTCTGATAACCAAATGATCTGCGGTTGGCTGCATCATTCATTACTTGGTTATCTTTCCATGCCAAGACAAAGAAATAATGAATCATTGAATCATGTATTAAAAATTCCAAGTGAAAGTGAATGGTTAGAAAAGCGTTCTTTGATTTTATATGAAACATCAAATATAGATGGTATAAATATAATAACACCGCACATAGCACGACATATGGTTTCAATAATCGGAAGTGACCCTTTTGAATTTCCTGAGCAAGTAAAATTTATTTGTGGTGAAATAACTTCTTATCCAGAAACCATACCGAGCCCTATTTTGCCTTGCTCTAGACTTTTCTTGTTAGAGTTTATTGTAAAAGCAGAAAATGTATCTGAAGCTGAAATTAAAATAATACAAGATAACATCTTCAGCATAGATCAAGTAGACGACATTAAAATAGAAAGAAATAAATCATTATTTATTTTTAAAGTAATACCTAACATTGACGAACTTGAGTGTAAAACAACGTCAAATATCCTTGACGAAATTTTTTTGATCGTCAAACTGATTATGAATATCCTAAATTCTCACATTAAAAATAAGTTTGATGTTATCACAGACAAGTATTGGCTAGAAAATTACAACGTATCATTAGGTATTGATTGGCACCAGTCGACAAAACAGTATTTCGGGCTGTTGAATAATATCACAGAACCAGTGACATTTGATGAATTGAAAAAAATTATAAGCCCATAATAAACTTAACAAAAACTTGAAGTTGGACGGCACTACGTGTGGTCCCTTAATTGGGCGTTAGGAGAATAGAGCGATGGTTACATTTAGACCAGCTAAGGATTTAGCAAAAGCAGCACATTTTACTCTGTCGAATATGCGGCCATATTATGCACAATACTCTGTCGATTGGGATGAAGCTCAGATTGAGCAAATGACGCAAGAACTTGTGAACTTTGATATTTTATTTGAAGAAAAGCTTGTTGGTGTTGTTAGATTATCTTTTGACATTGAAGAGTGCTGGTTACGAGATTTGCAAGTGGATCAGAGTTACCAGAATCGTGGGATTGGCTCAATCGCTATTGCTGAGGCGGAACGTCTGGCTAAAGAGCATGGTTCTCACATTTTGAAGCTTAAAGTGTTTAAAAATAGCCCTGCCGTTCATTTGTATAAGAGACAAGGGTTTGGTTTAACAAGTGAAGATGATCGGTTTTACTACATGAGCCGTGCCATCTCCTAACCATAAAATTTTATCGCCAGCCAAAAGCGCTGGCGGTGACGTCAACCCGCAGCGCGGCATTCCGCGCTAAATTGGGGCGTTAAGCCATAGATATTTTTACCCGAAATTCACTTGATACAGCTGACGTCCTGACAAGCTTTGTCCCTTTCCACGCGCTCTTGCTTCGGTTTGTATAAAACTTCAATACATGAGGCTGTTCTTTTCCTGACACATTTTAGTGGCGAGTATAAATCTTTATTATTCAATGCGTCATCTTTGCTGTGAAAGATTGGGCTTATACGCAAAGCTATACCGAAACGTTATTTCTCACCCACAAAAAAGGCGCTATTGCGCCTTTTTGATGGATAAATCAGTACTCGCTTAGGGTTTATCTTGCTCAACTTGGGTTGATTTATCGCGATTTTCAATCCCCGTATCCGCAGACTTATCGGCAGCGGGTGAGGAATTCGCGTGATTATCGGTCTTTAACTGTTTCTCTTTATCGTGCTGACCAAACTGTGGCAGTTTGAATTTTGCACTGTATTTTAGTGCGGCAAGATTGCTGGCAATCACACCCACCACCAAAATAATAATGATCCACACTTCTAAGCTCGACATGACAACTCCTTATTGAGCAACGCCCTGATTAATCAACGGCTAAACGCTGCTCACACTTACGAATATCTTCCGGCGTGTCAACTTCGATTGAGTCGAAGGCGCTGATGGCGACTTTGATCTTATGGCCATGTTCTAGGGCGCGTAGCTGCTCTAACTTTTCCAGATCTTCGAGACGACCTAAGGGGAGGGCGGCGAAGGCTTGCACGAATCTGCGGGTGTAAGCATACACGCCTAAGTGCTTGTAAACTGGATAATCTTTGGTATCGCGGCCGAAGGGAATACGCGCGCGGGAGAAATATAGCGCGTAGTAGTCGTTATCGAACACCATCTTCACATGCATAGGATCGTCGAGCTCGGCTTTGTTGACAATTTCATAGCCGAGGGTCGCCATTTCGAACTCGCCTGGATGACGTTCGAAGAGGCTGATCACCTGCTCGATAGAAGTCGGGTCGATTAGGGGTTGGTCGCCTTGAAGGTTGATAACCAGATCGTCATCCTTCAAACCTAATTGGTTAATCGCATCATTGATACGGTCTGTGCCCGATGCCGCATCAGGGCTGGTCATGACCACTTTGCCACCGAAGCCTTCTACGGCGCTTTTGATACGCTCATCATCGGTTGCAACATAAATATTGGTGAGGCCTTTGGCTAACGACGCGCGTTCGTACACGTGTTGGATCATCGGCTTGCCGTTAATCGGGGCTAAGGGCTTGCCCGGGAAGCGGCTTGAACCGTAACGCGCCGGGATTAACAGAGTCACATTCATTAAATTATCCTAATTTATCAAAGATATGCAGTGTAGATAGACAAAAGGGCTCACAACGAGCCCTTGTCATCTGCTTGAGAGCTTAAATGCGACGGAACAGCGCAGTCAACATTTCGTCAGTGACTTTTTCTTCCCATGTTGGGCCGTACACGTTTGCCCATAATGGACCCATGCTCTTAGTCACGGCAACCATTTTCGCGATGGTTTCATCTGGCAGATCTTTACAGATGTTCTTCGGCAGAGTGATGTTGTGCTTCTTCATCATCAGACGGAATTCAGCTACACCTTCTGGGTAGAATTCTTCTAACACGTCGAAGGCGATACAGTTACCGATACCATGGTGGTAGCCGAGGATGTAAGACAGACCATAAGATACCGCGTGGCATGCACCCACTTGGCTGTAAGCGATACTCATACCGCCCATAAATGACGCCATCATCAGCTTGTCGTCTTTTTCTGGGTGATCTTCTAAGTACACTTGGCGGCAAAGCTCCATGGCTTTTTCGGCGTATGACTTAGAGAATTCGTTTAAGAAGGTACCTTCTAATGATTCAACGCAGTGGATATAGCAATCCATACCTGTGTAGAACCATTGGTCAGTTTCAACACCTTCGATTAACTCAGAGTCCATGATGATTTGGTCGAACACTGTGTAATCTGAGTTCAGACCCAGTTTACGCACTGGACCACACAATACTGCGGTGCGTGACGCTTCAGCACCCGTACCTGAAATCGTTGGAATACCAATGTGGTGAACCGCTGGGTTTTTGATTAAATCCCAACCTTGGTACATGGCAGAGCCGCCTGGGTTGGTCAGCATCAGTGATACTGCTTTTGCAACGTCCATGGTTGAACCGCCACCTAAACCGACGACGCTAACCGGTTGTTTGCCGTTGAAGGCTTGAACTTGCTCGGTCAGGGTGTCGATTTGCACTGTGCTTGGCTCATCATCTACGTTAACCCAAATCAGTAAGTCTTGGGCTTTCACTGGGATGCGTGCTTCGAGTGGTTTGCCTTGGTGAACGTCATCGACTAAAAATACCACGAAGTCATCGTCGGCCTTACGCTGAGCAGCTAATACTTCGTCTAATTGTGCGAAGGAGCCACGACCGAAGATCATCTTTTCAACTACTTTAAAATTTTTAAAACTCATTGCAAAAACTCCCGTTTAATTATTGGGCAAATGCTTTCTTAATGTTTTCAATACGCTCGGCAATCTGAGCATCGGTCCAAGACAATTTAATGAGCATGGAAATAGTGCGGCTCATAATGGCATCAGATTTCGGCACAGAAATTTGAGTATAGTCAGGTCTGTCGGCGATTAATGTGATTGGCAACGCAGCAGGGGCCTTAAGCTCCTGAATGTGTTTCCAGTTTTTCAGATAATGCCAGTTGTTCACGTACCAGTAGAAGCAACCGTCAACGCCATTCTCAGCCAGTTTTTTGCTGATCTCTTGGGTACGAGCCTCTGTTGGTAACATAAAGCTTAAGAAGCCAGCTGAATCACCCTCTGGATCGGGGATTTCGCGGAAGCTGACTTCAGGAATGCTCGCCATCGCTTCTTTAATGACTTTTTTGTTTTTACGTTGAATGTCGATAATGGTATCGAGTTTACGTAACTGGGCTAAACCTAAGGCCGCGTTCATTTCAGAGATACGGAAGTTCAGACCCATAATTGGGTGTGACTCGGCGCCACGGTCTTTACCAATATGGTCATGGCCGTGATCGGAGAACATATGAGCGTGATCGTAGATTTCGGTGTTATTGGTGATCACCGCGCCGCCTTCACCACAGGTGATGGTTTTAACAGAATCGAAAGAGTAGCAACCTACATCACCGATAGTACCTAGGGCTTGGCCCTTGTAGCTGCCACCAATGGCTTGGCAAGCATCTTCTAACAATACGATGTTGTGTTTAGCGCAAACGGCTTTGATTTCGTCCATCTTGGCCATAGAGCCACACATGTGTACTAAGTTCACCGCTTTAGTACGTGGGGTGATCGCCGCTTCAATGCCTTCTGGTGATAGACACAGCGTCTCGTCGATTTCGGCAAAAATTGGCACAGCACCGGCCATGAAAATCGCTTCTACAGAAGCAACAAAGGTAAAAGGTGGCACGATAACTTCGTCGCCAGCACCAATGCCTGCCGCCATTAAGGCTGTTTGCAGCGCAGCAGTACCGCTAGATAAGAGGTGAGCATGCTTAACATTCATTTTCTCGCAGAGCAGTTGCTCCATATCGCGAGTCTTCCAGCGATCATTACGCATATGGTCGAAGTTATAACGGAAGGTAAAGCCGTGCTCCATCACATCGGCGACTTCTTGCTTTTCTTCTGGACCAAATAATTCAAAACCGGGCATGGAAGGTATCTCCTTAGAATTTGTGGCGCATGGTCGCGCTGCAATTAACTGGCGGATTATAACTGGGCTAAAGATCCCTTGCGATGTTTTATTGATGAAAATAAGGTCATGTTGACGTTTCGAGCTTAGATTTTGCTCACTTAACACTGTGTTATTGCATGTGTTCGTGCATGTTAGCCTTTGCGAGCCGTTGTATTAGGGCATGGGAGTCCATTAAGCGAGGTGCAGCTCGAGGTTTAGCAGATTGGTTGAGATGAACTGCGCCATTCAGAGCCAATGGGGCGAGTGTGGAAGTACCTTGGCAACAAGTTAAATTAGGCGGATGGAGCTTGTATGTGGCGTGCGATAGATGTTGCTATGCATCAAAATAAAAAACCTGCACTGGGCAGGTTTTTGGCGGAGAAAACGTCGCGCTTATGGCGCGTTTCCTAAATCGATTTAAATCTTTTGCGCGCGATCGACGGTCACATCAAGGTCGGTTAACAGACCATTATCAATACCGTAAATCCAGCCGTGGATCGCCAGTTCTTGGCCGCGAGCCCACGCTTCCTGCACGATGGTGGTGCTGGTGACGTTGGCCACTTGCTCAATTACGTTGAGTTCACACAGGCGGTCGAAACGCTTGGCTTCATCCATTTGCATTAATTCATCGTGGTAGATGCGGTAAATATCGCGTAAATGGCCGAGCCAGTTGTCGATAAGGCCTAAGCGCTGGCTGCCCATCGCCGCACGTACACCGCCACAGCCGTAGTGGCCAACCACCATAATGTGCTTCACCTTAAGCACATCAATGGCGTATTGCAGTACTGACAGGCAGTTAAGATCGGTGTGGATCACCATGTTGGCAATATTGCGGTGAACGAAGACTTCGCCCGGCATTAAATCGATGATTTGGTTTGAAGGTACTCGGCTGTCGGAACAACCAATCCAAAGATATTCAGGGTTCTGCTGTTTCGCCAGTTGTTCAAAAAAATCAGGGTGCTCTTGGCGAATGCGTCCGGCCCAGCGACGGTTGTTATCGAATAAGGGTTTGAGTAGTTTCATTTTAACCTATTGTTTTATTGACATATTAAAATGTCTTTATTGCCCTAAGTGATGCAAGCAGCACATTTTTAGCAAGAGTATACCAGTAAATTTACGCTTGCTGGTCTATCCAATGTGCCACAGTGCAGTGGCACATTGATGATAGGTGCGCAGTTACAATACCTTCACTAAAAACCGAGTTAAATGCTCAGTGACGAAGTCAGCTTGCTCTAGGCTGGAAATATGCCCAGCATTAGGAATATGCACTAATTGACTACCGTCGATGGCATCGCTCATCAGATAACTTTCGAGCACGCTGCGGGCCTTGTCTGCGACTCCGACCATGACTAAACAGGGCAGAGTTAATTGCTCGGCAAATTCCATCGTATCGCGGCGGCCAAAAATCATTCGGCCAAGCTTAACTATGCTCGGGATGGTCTCTGGCGTTTGCGCGGCCAAGTAGGCCTCAAAACGCTGCACTAATTCGGGATTATTCGCTTTGGCATTATCGGCGAAAAACAGTGGCGAAATGGCGCTGATAAGCGGCGCAGGTATGCTGCCGGCGGCTTGGATCATGTCCAGCATGCCATAATATTTAGCGCGGGTGATCTCTGGCTCAAACCCAATAAAACTGTCGAGCATCACCAGTGCATTGACGCGCGCGGGGGCTTTAAGCACGAGCTCGGCGCCCCACATTGCACCCACGGATAAACCGATAACCGCAAATTGCTCGATATTGAGGCTATCCATCAGGGTCAGCATATGCTCGCTGATGTCTAAGAGGCTGTTGCAGCTTTCTGGGACTGCGCCCGATTGGCCGTGTCCCCAGAGCTCAGGCACGATGCAGCGGTAGTATTGACTTAAGCTGGCAATTTGCGGCGCCCACATGGCGCTATCCCAGAGGTAACTGTGACCAAATAACAGCGCTGGGCCTGAACCTATATCGAGGTAACTGAGTTGGCTACCGGCGATGTTGAGTTGTTTTCTGTGTGAAGAAAAATCCATAAAACCTACTTTTTAAGATAAGCGCCGAGTAAAAGGCACCATCAAGTTGTGCGAATTGCGACACCTTAAGGCTTTGCAATTCGATGTACATATTCCGCCACAAGCACAGGTAAGCGAGCGAGCACCGCTTCTTTAAGCAACATATCACTCTGCTGGATAACCTGCGCTAAGGCCTGCACCTCAAATTGGGGTAACAGGGTTTGAGACACGGGAAAATAGCTGATATGCCAAGGCTCGGCGCTGACGGCGCTTTTACCGCGCTGAAAAGGAAAATAAAACCCAAAATCCTTGGCGTGCTGGAGTAGCCACTGGTGTAAGTGGGCGCAGGGGCCGCCATCAGTGTATTCGGCTTCGACTAACCGCAGGGATTTTACCTCGATTTGCTTGGCATCAAACACATCGATATCCGTGCCCCAGTGATGGCGTGACGCGCCGGGCAATGCCGACCAGAGTAAAATTAAATCGACTAATGCATCATCGCTCAGTGGACTGATATCCACTGGCTGCTCGTTGATATCCAGCACAACGCGCTTACCGCTGGCCTTGGCGTTCCAAATGGCGAGTTGCCTGTCGAAAGGCCGATAGGCCGAGCAAATCGCGAGGGCTATCCCATCTGTGGCGGCGCTGTCCGCCATCGCCTTAAAGGCGAGAGCGGTTTGAGCCTCCAGCATGAAGCGTGTTTCGCTCGGGTGATAGGGACTGAGCAGTTCGACCAGCTTCAGCTTATCCGCTGACTCTGGTGTTACAGCAGCGGATAAGTCGGTATGTAAGCCCGTGTCTAAACCGCTTGTGACCCCACTCTCTATCCCATAAAGCTGGGCGGTGTTGGTTAAGCGTGGCGTGGCGTTTAACACAGTAACTGTTCCAAAATCACTTCGTAGCACAGGGCTAACTGCTCGAGATCGTCGATTTTCACGCACTCGTTCACTTTATGGATAGTGGCGTTCACTGGACCGAGTTCCAACACTTTGGCGCCCGTTGGTGCAATAAAGCGTCCATCAGAGGTGCCGCCCGTGGTTTGCGGATCGGTATCATAGCCAGTGATCTGACGTATAGCATGGCGAGTCGCGTCTAACAGTGGGCCTTCGCCGGTTAAAAATGGCAGACCGTTGAAGGTCCAGCTGATGTCATAATCCAGTTCGTGGGCGGTTAATAAGGCTTCCACGCGCTCGATTAATATCTCGGCGGTCACTTCGGTCGAATAACGGAAGTTAAACATCACCTCTAGGGTGCCTGGGATCACGTTCGATGCGCCCGTACCGCCATTAATATTGGCGATTTGCATGCTGGTGGGCGGGAAGAATTCGTTGCCATTATCCCAATGGGTTTGGCTTAACTCGGCTAAAAACGGCGCGGCTTTGTGGATTGGGTTATCCGCAAGGTGCGGATAGGCCACATGGCCCTGAATGCCCTTAACGGTTAAGTTGGCGGTCAGGCTGCCACGGCGCCCATTTTTGACCACATCACCGAGTTTTAGGGTCGATGAGGGTTCGCCCACCAGCGTCCAAGTGATTTTTTCATTACGGGCTTCTAGGGTGTCGATAACCCGTGTGGTGCCATTGATAAAGGGGCCTTCTTCATCGCTAGTGATCAAAAACGCAATCGAGCCGGGATGATTTGGGTGCTTAGCCACAAAACGCTCGGTCGCGACGATCATCGCCGCCAGTGAGCCTTTCATGTCGGCTGCGCCGCGCCCATAGAGGTAACCGTCGATAATGGTTGGCTCAAAAGGCGGGGTATGCCAGCGGCTTAAATCGCCTGCGGGCACTACATCGGTATGGCCGGCAAAACAAAATACTGGGCCTTCATTACCGCGACGCGCCCACATATTGGTGGTGTCTTCAAAGACCATGGGCTCAATATTAAAGCCAATGGCGGCGAGACGTTCGGCCATCAGGGTTTGGCAGCCTTCATCCAGCGGGGTGACCGAAGGACGGGCGATTAATTCTTTAGTCAGTTCGGTAACTGGGTGGGTGTTCGAAGCGTGCGTCATAGGGAAAACACCTTCTTATATTCGGCTTCGTTAAAGCCTACCAACACTTGTTCACCCACGGTGAGCACAGGACGCTTGATCAGCGTCGGGTGAGTGAGCATCAGTTGAATGGCTTTGGCTTGGTCGATATCCGCTTTATCGGCATCGCTCAAGGCGCGAAAACTGGTACTGCGTTTGTTAAAGACGGTTTCCCATCCTGCAATTTGACACCAATGCTGAAGATCCTTTTCTGCTAATCCATCTTCCCTAAAGTCATGGAAGTTGACCGAAAGTTGATGGGTTTCAATCCATTTACGGGCTTTACGCACTGTATCGCAATTTTTAATACCAAAAAGGGTCAAGATGATGCTCCTATCGAGGGGCGCCGTTGGCACGCATTGATTTTGCTCGCATTGTGGCATTGTGCGCTGGATGCCACAAGGGGGATATAAGCTTGTGTGGGCGGTAACTATTCAGAATGCGACTAGGAATAGCAGGGCGAACTGAGAGGAAAAGCTTAAGCGTCAGTTAAGTATTGGCTTCTAGTCTAAGTTTTGAGCCTGAGTACTGAACCTGAGTATTGAGCTTAAATCGACAAGGGGATCGCGATGAATATCAGTGCAAGCAGCCCAATGTTAGCGCATAGCTATACCGCCAACCGTTCGTCTTCACCCACAGCGTTACCCGCTCAGCCAACGCCAGCCAAAGTGGAAGAGCAGAGTGAGTCTGCCAAGGAGCGCGCCCGTGAGGCGAGTCAAGGCGAATCGATTGATACCTATGCCTAACTGAGTGTGAAGCCTATAGATAAAAGCCGAGCAACAGCTCGGCTTTGTGTTTTAGGAAGCAAGGCTAATCAAAACATGAGGTTGATTAGAAGTTCATCTCTACCGCTAAATAATATTCACGCCCAACAACGTTGTAGTAAGAACGTGGATAATGCGGCCAAGAGTTTTGGGTTTCGTCAATTTCAGGGCCCGCATCGAAGATATTATTAATACCACCGGAGAACTTAATCGCATCGGTTAACATATAGCTGGCGGCCCAGTTCACTTCGACATGGCTGTCGATTGTGACGGCGTACTTGTCCGCTAAACCGTTGTTAATAAATGCCTCTTTACGCTGGCCATTCATGCTATCTGTGTACTTGATCAGCAGGTTAGTGGCGAAGTTATCGAAGTTCCAACCCAGATTTAAGTTACCACGGATTTGCGGGGCAGAGCCGTCACCATCGATCAGATCTAAAGGCTCAGAATCTGGGGTTAATTGTTCTTCCCATTTCAGCAAATAGGTGCCCTCTAACCGTGCGGATAAATCGCCGTAGCCTGACGTTTCATAGCGATAGCCCACCGAGAAGTCGATACCCGAGGTTTCTTGGGATGACATGTTAATGGCTTGAGTATTCACTTGAATTAACTTGCCGCTGGCATCGCGGAAAATCTTATCGGCGAAGGCGTCCGAGTGATCCAAGATATATTGGGCGCTTGGACTGTTCACTAGGTTGTCGATTTCAACAATCCAGTAGTCCAAGGTTAAATTGAGATCGTTATAATCCCACACCATGCCTAGGTTATAGTTTTTGCCGGTTTCCGCTTCCAGCTCTGGGTTGGCACCGATAGTAATTGGCAGTGAGTCAATCTTCTCACAGGCTGGGCCCGTGCCACCTGCGGCTTCACAGGTTGGAGTATCGATCACTGTGCTATAGGCTGCCGTTGGCTCACCAAATAAGCGCTGCATATCCGGTGCACGGAAGGTTTCGGCATACAGACCGCGTAACAACAGGTTATCAATCGGGCGATACTCGACCGCGACCTGTGGGCTGAACTGACCGCCTACATCAGATAAATCGTCATAGTAGTCGTAACGGCCCGCAAGGGTGACGGTGAGGTTTTCGATCACAGGCACGGCGACTTCGGCATAACCTGCATATTGCTCACGCTCACCTTGGGCGCTGCTGCCGCCTTTACCAATCACGCCACCATTGCTAGTGAAGCTATCGGACTTATCGTAGAACCATTCTTTACCGTATTCGACGCCCACAGCATAAGCCACTGTGCCTGCTGGTAATTCAAAGGCATCGCCACTGATCCCTGCATTGAAGCTCGATAGGGTGGATTGCCCCTTCTTGCCACCTTGGAAATCCAGCAATGCGGCATCTTCTGCCGAGATCACATCCAGCAGCGAATTGCCGTTTGTGCCCGCGGTGAGGTAGTTCCACATGCTTTGGTAGGTTGGCGAGCCTGCGGTGGTGGATTCCACCGTTTGGCGTGCAATCGACCATGAGGTGTCGTACTCGATTGAATCTGTGAGGTAACCTTTGCTGCCTAATAAGAAGGAGAAATTGTTTGTCTCAAAATCAGAGGTGCGCGGACCTAACTCAGACATACGGCGAGTGTAGTAATAATCCCCATCGGCGGCGCCGGCAAAATCTCCGCCGAAGGCGGTATTTTTATCGAACACTTGGGATAACCCATTGAGTTCATCAACAATAGTGACGTTATTGCCCGACACGTTGAACATAAAATCTTCGCCGACCGTTGCCGATTCAATCTCAGTGTAGGTCGAGGCATGGGTGTAATCGAGGCGCGAATACAGCTGATGATTGTCGTTTAAGTTTTTGGTGAGGTTGATCATCGTTGAATAGCGTTTTTGCTCAGGCGAAAAGTCGCGCTGTGCGGAGCGATCGAACCCACACTTACCATTGGCCATCATCACATAGCCGCGCGCATCACATTCTGCGGCGCTTAAGGTCTTGAGTAATTTACCATTGCTATCCACAAGGTTGGCGCCATAGGAGCTGTAACTGGAATAGTAGTTACCCGAAACAATATCGGTTCCCCATTCAGGACGATCCGAGGCCTTTAACGCTTGGCGATCTTCATATTCGGCGAAGAAGGTCAGGTTTGCTTTATCACTGCTGACACCGGTCATAAAGGAGAACTGGTTATTTTGCAGACCACCATCGAAGGTATCGGAGTGACGGTATTTGAAGGTGCTTTGCTCAACGTCTTTTTTCAAGATGATGTTAATAACACCACCCATCGCATCTGAGCCGTAAATTGCCGAAGCGCCCGTGGTTAAAATCTCGATACGTTCAATGGCTCCTAGCGGAATGTTGGCAGTATCGACAAAGCTGTCTGTACCACCAGCACCAAACGGATATTTAGGCACACGTTTGCCATTGATTAATGTCAGTACGCGGCCAGCGCCCACACCACGCAGGTTGACGGCCGATGCCGCTGGAGTAAAGCCGTGCACTTCCTGCTGGGTCATAGACCCACCAGAGTTTTGCGACAGGTTACCTAACACGTCTTGCACTGAGTTAAAGCCGCCTTTTTCGATATCTGCTGCGCTCACCACCACGATAGGGGAGGCATTTTCAAGATCGGTACGTTTAATACGTGAACCCGTGACTTCGATACGCTCCACTTTATCATCGATAACGGCCGCTTCATCGGCGGCAAATACCAACGGAGATAAGGATGTTGATACTAAAGCGAGTAAACTAAAACGAACCGCGCGTGCCACGGTTGTTTGCGTAGTCATATTTTCATTCCCTTTGTTATGCCGTGATGATCAGGAAGGTTTTCATCAAGGCTTATATTTATTTGCAACAGCCCTCCATAGCCGGAAAATTATCATTAACAACTTTAATATCAACTGCTTAATTGTTATTCAATAGCTGCAACAGTGTTGCATTTGTAATATTTGAAAGGCTAATTAAGTGTGCTAAAAAATAAAGAATGGCGGTATGGCGTGCGAAAATAACTAGATGTATCTCAATGTAACTAAACATTGTCTTTACAATGTCAATTCTATTATTAAAGAGTCGAGGATAAGTAGTTTTAAATAATGTGATCTGTGTCAGGTGAGTGTTGAAGTTGCAAATTAAATAAGCGTTAGTAAGTGTTTAAAAATAAACCTTAAATAAGTCTTAAAAACATAATTTAACATTTTATTTTTGTCAGGGTTGTCAAAGTTCTACATTTCAAAACTCTCAGTTTTAAAATAGTCGCATTAATCGAGGGATTTGAAACATTCTGTCACGAACAAAGATAGGTTGTATTTGGAGGTGTTGATATTGTGTCTAAACTAGTCGTTTTACTCTTAACCTGCTTAAATATTATCCGGTCAATTTACCGTTTCTAAAAAGGCTGTTTTATTACTCACGCCTTATCCTGATCTAGCGAGATGCAAAAGGTCGATAAATCAATTTGCTATCCTGTATAGTGAGCAGCATTGCGGCGATAAGATTCGAGGCTAGCGGATCGTCACGAGAGCGCTGCGCTGATGGCGGGCAAATAGAACGAGGTGAATGTGAGAATTAATGATCTTAGGCTGTTTTTGTTGGTTGTAGAGTTAGGCAGTTTTGCTGCCGCGGCCAGTTCGATTGGGATCCCGCGGGCTTCGGTCAGTCGCCGTATCGGTGAGTTAGAGGCGGATCTGGGGACTAAACTGTTTACCCGCACGACACGCCAATTGTCGCTGACACCCACAGGCGAAAACTACCACCAGCAGTTGATGGAGATTATTCCAAGGCTCGAATCCCTCAATGAGTCGGTCAAAAATCAACGTAATATGCCAACGGGATCGGTCAAGCTAGGTTTAGTTGGCGATGCCGATGTTGTGACCCATCATTTATTGCAGGACTTTTTAAAAAATTACCCTCTTATTACCTTAGAAACCCATGTAAGTAATCTCGGTTATCACGATATTTTAAATTATGGTTTGGATGCTTGTATTCATATTGGGAATATCAAAGATAATTCTTTTGTCGCTCGACCGTTAATGCGCGTATGTCGCAAATTATATGCAAGTCCTGATTATATTGCGGCCCATGGCATGCCAACATCACTGGATGATCTTAGTCAACATGCATTAATGATCTATCGTTTACAAAATGGTGAATTAGAAGATCGTTGGAAATTTAATTTAGGTGAGTATCGAGTAAAAAGTCGACTGGTTTCTAACAGTAGCCAATATATTCGTCATGCCATTTTAAGTGGTGCTGGGATCAGTTTATTATCCGAATTAAGTGTGGTTGAACACTTGCAATTGGGTAATTTGGTTGAAGTTTTACCCGAATACGAGGTTTACGTTGACGATGCCTGGTTAGTCTATCCTAGCCGCAAAGGCATGACCTATGCGGCTCGGCTGCTGATCGATAGCTTAATTCATGAGGCGAGTAAGACACCGGATGTCACATTGTCACAAAATTCGTGACATTGATGTACCTTTTTTGATTATTGTCCAATAAATTCACCTCCTTTACTCTGTGCCGCCTTAGTCCTAGTTACAGGAAATTGTGGTGAACAGAGTAAAACCAATCAAAATCGGAACGGGTTTGTGTTGTGCGGGCATTGTATTAGTGCTCGCAGGCTGTGGCAGCAGTGAAGACCAAACCCTCACAACCTCAAAACGTCCGTTAGTACAAGTGATGGAACTACCCGCACCTGTCACGGATAAAGGTTACAAGTTTAGCGGCGTGTTGGAGTCGGAGAATCGTGCGGATTTGTCCTTCCGAGTCCAAGGCGTACTCGCTGAATTGTTGGCCGAAGAAGGAGTTGAGGTTACCAAGGGACAAGTGATTGCAAGGCTCGATCCCCATGATTTTCAAGTCAGTGTTCTGGAGCTGACGGCTAAGTTGGATGAGGCGAAAACCGCCCATCAATTGGCAAAAATTGAACTGCAAAGGGTTAAAAGTGCGATTAATGATCGCGCGATTGCCAGCGTGAAGTTAGACCGTGCCGTGGCCGCCGAAGCGCGCGCGAAAGCGGGCGTCGAATTAGTCAGCCAGTCGCTGAAAAAAGCCCAGGACGCGCTGCGTTACACTGAGCTGACCTCGCCCTATGACGGCGTGGTGGGTAAAACCTTTGTCGATCAGCATGAACAAGTCAATGTTGGCACCAAAATCCTAACCATTCATCGCCCCGAACGACTCAATGCGGTAGTGGATGTTCCCGAGAGCCAGATCTGGAACCTAAAACTTGGCACCGAAGGCCAAGTGACTTGGTTTGAGGGTACTGAAGCTGTACCTGCAGTGGTTGCCAAAATCGCGTCAGTGCCCGATCGCCTAAAGCGCACCTATGAGGTGACCTTTAACCTAGCGCATGTTCCAAAACAGTTAGTCGCGGGCAAGGCGGTGAGTGTGGACGTCGCTCTACCTTATGCCAGTGATAAACCTATCTATTGTATTCCTGCCATGGCGGTTACGAGCCGCGAGAGTCAACTTTATGTCAATCGCGTCATTGCCGAGCATGTGAGTGCGACTCCCGTGGAATCAGTGAGTCAGACCGACGATTCTTTATGCGTGACTGGCGGCTTAACCTCTGGTGAGTCAATCGTGATTGCAGGCGGCGCTTTTGTCGAAGAAGGCCAAGCCGTCACCATTTTGCATGGGGCGTCGGTTAAATCATGAGTCTTTCAACCTTTGCGCTAAGGCAAAAAACCTTCGTTATTTTCTTCACTGTGCTGTCGATCATCGCGGGGATTTATTCCTACTTCGACTTAGGCAAGCTGGAAGATCCGTCTTTTACCGTAAAAAGTGCGGTGATTGTGACCCTCTATCCCGGCGCGAATGCCAAGGAAGTCGAGCAGTTGGTTACCGATAAAATTGAAACTAAGCTCGAGGAGATGGAATCCCTCTGGAAGTTACGTTCACTCTCCCGTCCGGGGAGTTCGATGATCTTTGTCGATCTGAAGGAAAAAGTGAACTCTGAGGCCTTGCCACAACAGTGGGATTTGATGCGCCGTAAAGTGGAAGACGTCAAATTAGAGCTGCCCGTACAGGCGCAAATCAGCATAGTTCAAGATGAATTCTCTGAAGTCTACGGCATGTTGTTCGCTGTCTATGGCGACAACATGGAAATGGCGGAATTGAAGGATCATGCGCGGGAATTACAGCGCCGCATTAAAGCCGTCGATGGGGTGAAAAAAGTTCAGCTGCACGGCATTAACGAGCAGGTGGTGAATATCCGTATCTCCGAGGAGCGTTTGGCGGAAGCTAACCTCACCATGCTGCAATTGATTGAGCAGTTGCATAGCCAGAATATGCCGATTGTGGCGGGGGATTTTGATCTTGGCATCGAAAACCTACGCGTGGAGCAGGGCGATACCTTTAAGAGTATTGAGGATATTCGCAATCTCAGCATTCAGACTGGTTTAAATGGACTGCAATCGGCGGTGATCCGCTTAGGGGATATTGCCGATGTGACTATGGCGTATCAAGATCCTGCCTCAACACTCAGCCGCTATAACGGCCAACAGGCGATTACGTTGGCCGTCAGCCCTGTGAATGGCATAAACGTGGTCAGCATCGGCGATACCTTAAAGGCGGTGCTGGCTGATTATCAAGCCAAGTTACCAGATGGTGCGGGCATTGGGGTGATTGCCTATCAACCGGAAGAAGTTCAAAAGTCGGTTAACAACTTTATCGTTAACTTGATTGAGAGTGTGGTGATTGTGGTTGTTGTGCTGCTGATCTTTATGGGATGGCGCAGCGCCGCGATTGTGGGGGTGAGTCTGCTGCTCACTATTTTGTTCACCTTGATTTATATGAATCTAACCAGCGTCGATTTGCAGCGGGTGTCCCTTGGCTCCTTTGTATTAGCGCTAGGGATGCTGGTGGATAATGCCATTGTGATCGTCGATCTGTTCCAAGCCAAGATCAAGCAGGGCATAGAGCGTACTCAGGCGGTTATCGACAGCATTAAAGAAATGGCCATGCCGCTCCTCGGTGCGACAGTGATTGCCGCTATGGGCACGGCACCCGTGCTGTTATCACAAACCGACTCGGCGGAGTTTTCACTCTCGATTGTGCAGGTGTTGTGTAGCTCGCTGCTGCTCTCATGGATTATTGCCATGGTCGTCACCCCGCTGATGTGTTGGTATTTCTTAGGAAAAACCAGCGAAGTCGATGCTGAAAATGCGAAACCGCCTTCTCGCTACACGCTGATGTATCAACAAGCGGTGGAGTGGGTTGTAGAAAACCCGAAGAAGACCATTCTCTTTACCGTGCCTTTACTGCTGGGCACCTTACTGGTCGCGCCGTTATTAAAAGTGAATTTTATGCCGTCGTCCGATCGTGCCATCGTGTTCCTCGATTATTGGCTGCCCAATGGTGGGCGTATCGAGCAGACCTCGACGGATATGCGTAAGGTCGAGCATTGGTTACTGGCGCAACCTGAGGTGGCAAGTATCTCCAGTTATGTGGGCGAGAGTGCACCGCGGTTCTCGGTCACGGTCGAGCCTGAGCCTTTGGATGCGAGCTATGGCCAGATCCTCATCAATATGCGCAGTTTCGATGATATCGACACCTTAGTGCAGCGTGGCGATGCCTGGTTAGCCAAGGAATTTCCCTATGCAGAGCCGAGATTTAGGGAGTTAAAGCTGGCGACTAAGGATAAATATTCGATTGAAGCGCGTTTTATCGGGCAGGATCCCAAGGTGCTGCATAGCTTAGCCAACCAGGCTAAGGACATCATGCGCCAACATCCGAACTTAAAATACGTTCGCGATGACTGGCGACAAGAGAGCAAAGTCATGACGCCACAGGTGGATATGCATGCCGCCCGTTTAGCTGGCGTGACACGCACCGATATTGCCAATGCCATCAATCGTGTCACCGAAGGCACCCATGTTGGCACTATGCGACACGGTGACGATTTGATCCCGATTAAATTGCGTAGCGCCGATGCCTCTTTGGAACATTTTGAACATATTCCCGTGCGTTCATTACTCGGCACACACAGCGTACCTATGGGGCAAGTGGTTGAGAGTATTGAGATTAAAGGTGAAGAAAGCATGGTGTGGCGTCGCAACCGCTTACCTGCGATCACCGCTCAAGCGGGCGTGAGTGGCGATACCGCATCGAACGTACGCCAGAGCATTGCGGCGGATATCGAGGCGATTGCGCTGCCCGATGGTTATCGGATGGAATGGGGCGGTGAATACTACGATGAGCAGCGCTCGATTGACGACTTGATGCAGCAGAATCCTAAGGCAACCCTGTTGATGGTGATTATTTTGGTGGCGATGTTTAACGCCTTCCGTCAACCGCTGATCATTATGATTACTCTGCCATTGGCGGCGATAGGCATTGTCTGGAGTTTACTGTTATTGGACAAACCCTTCGGCTTTATGGCGATCGTCGGCATGATCTGTCTGTCGGGAATGATCATCAAAAATGGCATTGTGCTAATGGATCAGATTGAACTCGAACGCCGCAATGGCCGCAGAATTGCCGAGGCGATTAAGGCGGCGACGCTCAACCGCACTATGGCAATTTCGATGGCGGCCCTGACGACGGCGCTGGGGATGATCCCCTTGTTAACCGACAGACTGTTTGACCAAATGGCCGCGACCATTATTGGTGGTTTGACCGCTGCGTCTGTGCTGTCTTTGTTTGTGATGCCTGCCTTGTATCGACTCTTTTATCGTCGAGAAGAGCGTGAGGAAGATGCATTACTCGATGCACAAACGGACAACACTCCATCGGTTATTAGCAGTGCCAAAGGGGCCTAAACATGAATAAACATCTATTAATGGCCTTTACGGCAATGAGCTTGCTTGGCGGATGCAGTATGTCCCCTGATTACACACCGCCAAAGGTGAAAGTCAGTGAGCTGTATTTAAATGCGGCGACTGAGGGCGTGAGCCAAGAGGCCTTGGCTTACCAAGCTTGGTGGCGTCAGTTTAACGATCCTCAGCTCAATGCGCTGGTGGCAAAGGCGCAGCAGCAAAATATAAGTCTGCAGATCGCCAGTGAGCGTGTGCGCGCCGCACGGGCCTATCAGGCGGCGGTGTCATCGTTAAAAGTGCCGACCGTTTCGGTGGGCGCGGGGTACCTCGATATGCGCATCAGTGAAAACGATCCGCTGATGGGCAGTGCGGTTGGAGGCATAGAACTACCCGCTGGCTTGGGTGGCGGCAACCTTAAGTTGATGAATCGTGACCCGAACAGTACAACCGTGGGCGCGAGCATTGCTTGGGAGGCGGATTTGTTTGGCCGAATAGCGAGTTTAACTCAGGCCGCAGAAATCCGCGCCGAGCAGGCGCAATTGTACCGCGCTAATCTGACCACCCTAATAACGGCGGAGGTTATCGATAACTATCTGCAATACCGTGGTACGCAGGAGCGGATGGCGATTGCAAGGCAAAACATTGCCGAACAAGCCGAAGTCTTGGCCTTGGTGGAATCCTTGGAGCGCAATGGTTATGGCTCGCCGCTGGATGTCGCTAATGCCAAGGCGGCGCTTGCCGCCAGCGAGGCCATGTTACCCATGTTAAGTTCGGCCGAGCAGGCGCATTTGCATCGACTGGCGATTTTGCTCGGGGAAAGCCTCAAGGAGACGTCAGGACGGTTAAGCGCCGCGGCGTTACCCGCAATGACGGAGTTAATCCCAACGGGCGTACCTTCAGAGTTACTGACACGCCGTTTAGATATTGCCATTGCCGAGCGTGAAATGGCCGCTAAAAACCAAGAGCTTGGGGCGGCGATTGCGGCTAAGTATCCGAGCTTTTTCTTAACGGGGGCACCGGGATTATCGGCCGATCATATTGACGATCTCTTCTCATCGGATTCGCTTACTTGGGCTTTAGGCGCGGGCGTGAGCTGGAATGTCTTCGATGGTGGCCGCACTCAAGCCATGGTGGAAATACAGGAAGCGGGTTTTAAAACTGCGGCGCTTAGCTACCAGCAGACGGTGAATAACGCCATCAATGAAGTCGAAACCGTGCTAAAGCATTATGGCAATAATCAGCAATATCATCGCTTTATTGCAAAGGCAGAGGCGCAATCTGAGGTTGCGGTACAAAAAGCGACTTCGCTGTATCGCGCCGGTTTAGAAAATCACTTGAGCGTGTTAACTGCGCAGAATGTGAAAAACAATATGCAGGATGCGGAAGTGTTAGCCCGCCTACAAACGGCATCGAGTGTGGTGTCGCTTTATAAGGCATTGGGCGGCGACTGGACTCTGGCAAACACCGCGGATTAAAGATTGTATGAGGGGGCTCTTGCCGTTAGGTGGTACTACAGCGGCAGGGGCGCCTGATTTCATGACGATTATTCGTTGCTAATAATCCTCTTTAATCGTGACTAGAGTGAGGAGTTGCCGTGTCACAGAACATTTATTCCCGCCATGATGGCGTGTTACAGGCCTGTGAGGAGTGTGGTTTAGTCACGCCTTACACCGAGCCGAAGCCTGGCTATCGTGCCCATTGCCCAAGATGTCAGCATGGATTGCAGTCTGTGTTGGCCACTCCCTTTCAGCCGATTTGGGCCTATGGGGCCGCGACTTTAATCATGCTAGGACTGAGTCTGGGGTTCCCTTTCTTATCCTTTAGCGTGCAGGGCTTATCCCAAAAGGCGAGTCTGTGGTCGGCGCTGATCAGTATGCACTATGCCAGTAACAGTCTGTTGGCCTTGGTGATCTTACTGTGTGTGGTGATCTTGCCACTGATTTATATCAGTTTTTCAATGCTGATTTATCGACAGGCCTATTTAGTCCAGCAAGGGAGAACGATTGAACTGAGCTGGCTTAAACGCGCTAGCAAGTGGGTATTTCGTTTTGAGTCTTGGTTGATGGCGGATGTGTTCCTTGTGGGTATCTTAGTCGCCATGGTGAAAATTCTGTCGCTGGCAGAAGTCGGCTTTGGACCGTCTTTCTGGGCGTTTTGCATTTATACCTTGCTGCTAGTGAAGTTTGTCAGCCTAGTCGACAGCTCATGGGTATGGGATAAATTAACGCCGAGAGTCGCAACGCCGTACGTGAGTGTGGGTGAGTCGCACCTGCAACAGAATCATGGCGTTTGCCCTATTTGTGGTCAGTTAAATGCCATCGATGCGACTGAATGCAGCCGCTGCGCGGGCGCTGTGCACAAGTACTTACCCGCAAACAGCATGCAAGCCGCGTGGGCATTTTTGCTGGCGGCAACGGTGTTTTATATTCCGGCAAACTTCTATCCGATTATGTACACCACTAGTGTGGGCCAAACCGAGGCATCAACCATTATCAGTGGTGTCGTGCTGCTATGGCATTTGGGCTCTTACCCTGTGGCCTCAATTATCTTCTTCGCCAGCATAGTGATCCCCACGGCCAAAATCGCTTCTCTAGCGTATTTGTTCCGCCAAGCGGGTAAAGCTCACTCATCAGACCAAGCCATTAAAAATCAACAGCTATACCGAGTGACTGAATTTATTGGTCGTTGGTCGATGATTGATATTTTTGTGGTGGCCTTACTCACGGCACTGGTACAGCTCGATGAACTAATGGCGATTAAACCCGGCCCAGCGGCACTGTCCTTTGCCATGGTGGTGATCTTAACCATGCTGTCAGCAATCGCCTTTGATTCTCGCGTGCTGTGGCGACAATCCAGCACCACCAACTGCGAAAAATGACCCATTTAATATGAGTAGTAACATGATAAATAATGAAAATATCCGAGCGAAAGAGTCTAAGGTTAGACAGCTTTCGCCCGTGTGGTTGATCCCTATGATCGCCGTCCTGATTGGCTGCTGGATGTTGTATAGCTATTTCAGCCAATTAGGGACCGAAATCCAGCTGCATTTAAAAACCGCCGAGGGCATAGAAGTCGGTAAAACCTTTTTAAAATCCCGCAATGTGAATGTAGGGGTGATAGAAAGCATTAAATTAAGCGATGACTACAGCGCCATAGTGGCGACGGCGCGGATCTCAAACGATGCCAAACGTATGCTAAAGCAAGATGCACGCTTTTGGGTGGTGAAACCGCGGATTGGTATGGAAGGGGTCTCGGGATTAGATACCTTGCTCTCAGGCGCTTATATCGAACTAGAGCCGGGGAAATCATCGACGCCCCAGTATGAATTTACTGTGCTGGACAATCCGCCAGTGGCATCGGCCGACGAGGAGGGGATGCGGATCACCCTGACTAGCCCGCAGGCCGGTAAGTTAAGTGTGGGCGATCCTGTGCTGTATGAAGGTTTTAGAGTCGGTCGAGTGGAAACCTTAGGCTTTAACACCGAGCGGCGCGAAGCCTTTTACCAGCTGTTTATCAATAAACCCTACGATGAACTCGTTCGGGATAACAGCCAGTTTTGGTTGACCTCTGGCATTAACATGCAACTCTCGGCCAAAGGGTTAAATCTGCAGGTGGGGTCGCTCGAAACCTTGCTCTCTGGCGGTGTGAGTTTCTGTTTGCCTGAAGGGCGTCTCGCTGGGGCAAAAATCACAGAGGATGGCCATGATTTTAGGTTGTATGACTCGCAGGAGCTTGCGAGCCAAAGCGTATACGACAAGTACTTAGAATTCGTGATGTTATTCGATGAGTCTATTCGTGGATTACATGACGGTGCGACGGTGGAGTTCCGTGGCATCACCATAGGCGAAGTGGTGAAATCACCGCTCACTTTGCAGCAACTCGATCCGCATTTTGGTCGCTTTAGCCATGGCACGATTCCCGTATTGGTCAAAATCGAACTAGCGCGGGTGTTTGAGCATGCCGAACAGGTAGGCTTGGACAATTTACGCGCTGAAATCGAGCGAGAGTTGCACTCGGGTCTGCGGGCGAGCCTGAAAACCGGCAATTTACTCACGGGTGCCTTGTTTATCGATCTGGATTTATACGCCGATGCTAAGCCCTATCAAACCGCCGATTTTATGGGCTATCCGGTATTCCCGACGCAGCGCGCGGGTGTGGCTGAGATCCAAAAGCAAGTTGGGCAGCTTATCAGCAAGCTCAATAATTTACCGCTGGAAAAAACCTTCTCAGAGGTCAATACCACGCTACAAAATACCGCCAGTGCATTGGCGCAGTGGGATAAGGTGGGCGCGAGTTTAGACCAAGTGTTACAGCAGCAAGAAATGATGTCGCTGCCCGCAGAAATACAACAAACTTTGAAAGCCGTAAGCTTGACGGCGAAGGGATATGGGCCAGAGTCGAGCGTTTATGCCGAACTTCAGACCAGTCTGCAGCAACTGCAAACCTTAATGAAAGAGTTAGCGCCCTTGTCGCGTCAGCTGAATCAAAAGCCTAACGCACTTATTTTAGGGGCAGATCTGCCCGCAGACCCCATCCCAGTTAAAGGTAACTAATATGCGTATTTTACTGTTATTGATTGCATTTTTAATGGCGGGCTGTAGCAGTCAGCCCACTCCTCAAACCTATTTTATCGCCCTGCAACATACGGCAGTTGCAGGTACAACGGATACCAGCCGTGGCGTTATCCGTTCTGGCGAGCCGTGCGCATTAAGGGTTAATCGGGTGAACTTGGCTGACTATCTCAATACCCATGGTTTGGTTTATCAAACCTCAGCACGGGAGTTGGTCGTAGCAAAGCAGCATTTATGGGCAGGTTCTTTGGCCGAGCAAATCCAATTTAGGTTAAATAATTTGCTAAGCCAGTCATGCAGCGCATCTGCTAGATGGGCCTTAGCAACCGATAGCCCTGCTAAATCCGTCCAACTCGACCTCATTGTGACTGAATTTTATGGCAGCTATACAGGTGAGGCTGTTGTGGGCGGGCAGTGGCGCCTGATGGATAATACGCAGCAAGTGCTGCGTGAGCAGCCATTCCAATATCGTGTCTCATTGCCTGAAGAAGGTTATGCGGCTCTCGTCAGCAGCCTAGATAATGGGCTGGTGCAGCTTGCTGAAGGTATCCGCTTAATGGCGTCGCCGCATACTGCTCAGTGACTGCCAGCTCAGTGACTGCCAGCTCAGTCACTGCCTGCTGAGTTAGCCTCAGCTCAATAGGCAAAATCACTGCTAAAGGCGACATTAAGCTGAGCTTTTGCCTAAGCTCAGGCATATGAACTTTTGCATAACTGGCCAAAGTATAAATTGCTTAATGTCGCCTTTATCTTAACGTTTGTCGCAGAAAAACCGATTAATGCTTCTGGGAGATAGTGCTAGCTTATCCATCCCAGTAAATGCCACCAGAGGTAGTCGAGCGGCATCAGCACCAATAAGGTGATCAGCGCTAAGGGTAAGGTGACTTTCAGTAGATGGGCGAGGGACTCCTGCGACAGTTGCATTGCCAAAATCAGCGGCGGCGCTTGATAGGGGAAAATCACCGTCGAAAAGCCGATCACTTGCGTCATCAATACCGCGGGGAGAGAAAACCCTGTCGCATTCGCTAAGTCGGCAGCCATGGGGGTGAGTACCGTAGGCACACCAGGCACGGTTGCCACTAATCCAGTTAAGGTCGATATCAGTGATAAGGATATAAAGTTGAGGAAAGAGGCGCCTTGCGACAAGGGTAAGTATTGGCTGAATGCTTGGCCGAGCGCGCTACCTAGCCCAGATTGATTGACTAGGGCGCCTAATCCTAGCGCGGCGGCAACAAAGATAACCGTTGAAAAATCAACCGATTGATTAAAGCGCTTTGGCTCAATAATGCCCCATTTCGGCAGCAAGAGAATGATGGCGGTCGTTAGCCCCACCCATGCCGGATTAATTCCATGCCATGAGTCTGTTATCCAAAACAGCAGAGTGATGATGAGTAACAAAGCGAGTTTAACTTGTTTAACCACATCATACGCTTCGATATCCGTCGCTGCCGCAATCTGGTTTTTATTAATCTTGGCCGGAAACAAATACACCACGAGTGCCACGATAATGGCTGATTTGAGCAGACCTAAAATCGGAAAGTGCAGAAACAGATATTCAGCATAGCCAAAATGCACGTTAAACAGATTTTCGCTCGCACCGGCCAAAATCATGTTGGGAATATTGGCGGGCAGTACCGCAAGGCTGGGCATATTACAGGCGAGCGCAAGGGCAGTTGCTATGCCTATCCGGCCATTGCTGCCACGACTAAACCCGAGCTGATCGGCCAAGGCCATGCCGATGGGCAGCATCACTACCGCGCGCCCCACGGAGGATGGCATCACAAATCCCAGTAGCATCGCGCTGATGACGAGTCCCGCAATCATGCGTGGATAACTCATGGTTAACGCGGGGGCGATAACGGCGGCAAGGCGGCGACTCAATCCCGACTCTGAAATAGCGCTACCAATCACAAAGCCGGAGATAATTAACCACACCGCCGCCGAACCGAATCCCGAGAACAACGCACTGGGGTCGATCAGTTTAAAAATGGTGGCCAAGGCAAAAAAGATCAGTCCCGCCATAAAGGGCGGAATAAAGCCAGTGCTCCAAAATAACAGGGTGATGAGTACGACCGATGCGCTGTAGGAAAAAAGTGCAGGGTGCTGCTGTAGTGGAAACATGGCCAACAAAACGGCGACGAGCATGGCGCTAAAGACCAACCATTGTTTAATACTTAACTTACCCATAGGGGATCACCTTAATATTGCGGGCATTGATATTGCGGCCTAAGATAGCCCAGTTGATATGGCGTTTTAAGGTGGTAATGTGTCAGATGTTATTTCCAAAGCGACAATGTTGGCACCCAGCCAATTTGCATTCACGTTAGACGCAAATCGTCCCGTATTGAGTAATGCGCGCAATCTCGAGGCCGAAATGGGCGTCGAGCCCCATTCTCACCCTCGGGGGCAGTTACTTTGGGCGGCAAAAGGGATTTTACGGGTTCAGAGCGATAATGCGGTTTGGGTGGTGCCATCGACCCATGCCGTGTGGCTCCCCAGTGGTTGCCGGCATCAAATTAACTGTGAAACCCAAGCTCATCTTCGCAATTTATATATCGATCCCAGTTATCGCGTCAGAGTGCAGGACACGCAGGTGGTGATGGTTACAATGACGCCGCTAATGCGTGAAATGGTGCTGAAACTATGCCAAGACGCCACAATGGAACCAGCCAAGTATTTTCGCTTGGGTTTAAGTGCCATAGACGAGTTAGATGCGCTCGACAGTGTGAATACCTACTTGAATGCGGGCTCGGATCCGCGTCTTGGTCGAGTGATCCAACTGTTGATCAAAAAACCGCAGGCTGAGTATACCTTGGCCGAATTAGCTCAAAGTGCGGGGGCGAGTATTCGAACCATAGAACGACTCTTTAAAGCTGAAACTGGGCAGACCTACAGGCAATGGCGCCAAAGATACCGATTACTCAACTCCCTTGAGCGGTTAACCCAAGGGGAGAGCACAACAAGCGTGGCCCATAGTCTGGGGTATTTAAGTGTCAGTAGTTTTAGCGCAGCATTTAAAGCCTTATTTGGTTGCACGCCTCAGGAATACGCCCAAAAAAGCGTGCAAGCCACGCGGTAGTATTACCATATCTAAATCAAATAGTTACAAAGAAATCTGCTTTGGATAGCTGCAAAGATAGTTCTTTAAGATAGTTCCTTAAGATTGCTCTTAAGGTTAGATCGTAGAGATAGCTCTTAGAAGTAGATCTTAGAGATAGACCTTAGAAATAGCCCCTTAAGAGCATTCCCAAACAGAGTCCTTTAGTGCTAATCAGCACTAAAGGACACAATTAGATTGTCTCGAGTAGGATTTATTTCAACGCTTCTGTGACGATAGGGTAGTTATCCCATACTCGACCGTCGCTCATTGAACGCACCAGCTTGATATATTCAGCGTGGGTCCAGGCGAGCGGGGTGGCGGAGTTAGTGCCTTGGCCGAGTTGATATTGGTAACGTGTGGCGTTACCTACACCGTCCCATGCTTGTTCGGGGAGCATCAGACCCGCGTTGGCGAAGGTTTCCATCCCTTGCACATAGGTATTGATAAGCTGCTGTTTGGTTTGCTGCGCGTTTGCCCCCGTTAGCTCTCCCTTAGCACTGGCAAGGGCCAGTTCAAAATGTCCACGCTCGCCGGTGAAGAAGGGCCAGACGCGGCCGCGTTGGTTGTCGCTATTACTGCCCGATTCGGCGTAGTTTGCGCCAGTGAGGGTATCTTCACCGTAGCCATCGTTACCGTAACGTCTAAAGCCCGGAACACTGCTGCCATCTTTTGCAGTAAAGCTGTATTTGAGGCGTAAATTGTCCTCAAGTTCGGTGTTATCCACCAGCGCTAGGCTTTGATTAATCAGCTTATCGGTTGCGCCACGTACGCCATAGCGCACCAGTTCTAAAAAGCCGCCATCGAGGATCTGACGTTGATCTAATCCCGCTCGACCATTATTAGCGGCGAGTGTCTCGGCGGTGTTTGGCTCACCATTCGGACTTAAGCGCAGATAATAAGGCGCCTTAATGCCTTGGCTATCTGTAAGCAAACCTTGGGTCGTCACTAAGTGTTTTTCAAGTTGCTGATTAAGCGTTTTGGCGGTCGCTAAATAACGCTGACTAGCATCGCTGTCGTTTACTGCCTTGGCAATATCACTCGCAGCCACTAAGCCTGCGATAACTGCGGCCGTGGTGGAGGGCGAATAACCTGCTTGTTCTTCCCAACGTTCTTGCTGAGTTTTCGGTGGCGTAATTTGGGTGTGGTTCCAGTCGAGATTGACCTCACCGCCGCTAACTAAAAAGTCCGCCGCGGCTTTTAACATCTCTTGATACCAGTGGCTCAGTTCTGCTTGACTCAGCACACCTGCCTGCCAGAGTTTCCAGCCGAACATGATCGGCATCGCCGTTTGGTCGAGCTGTACTCCCACCCATTCGATTTGGCCATCCACATGGGTCTTTTGTAAAAACCAACCGGGTGTGCCGTTAAAGCCTGGAGTTTTATCGCTCACTTGCACCTTTTTAAGGTACTCAAAGGCGACTTTAGGCGTTTGGGTATCGCCCATGGCGAGAAATGCCATGGCGCACTGGTAAAAGTCTCGTGGCCAAACGGCCTTGTAGCCCGTGCTGGGTGTGACAGCAGGCACTGTATCGCCCCAAGGATTAGAAAGCGACGCGATAAGGGCGCCCGCGTAGGTTTTATCTTCCTGCGCCTTGAGTACCATGGCACTGGTATACAGCAGTTTGCCATTATCTGTGGTGCTTTGCGCCATAGCAGGCATCGCGGGTAGCGATTGTAAATAACTGTGCCAACCGGCGTTGTATTGGCTCAGCACCGCATCATCCCCCGCCGTTAAGCTGGCGTTGGCATTGGCTAAACTGCTGGTTTCATCATGGCCAAAACCAATCGCCAAATTCACATTAAGAGGTTGATTCGCTTGGAGTGTGGGATAACTGGCGGTAAAGGCAATGTTGCCTTGAGTCGGATTTTCGGCGCTGCTGGTGGCCTGATAAAGGGTATCGAGCTTGCCATTATCGGCTAAATCGGCCAAACCATCGGATACACCGACAAAGCCCGTGGTCGCCTGCGCAAAATCGATATCCGATTTCACCGTCATCACGCTGCTGTGGGGATCGGCGGTGCGAGCAATAAGAGCTTGATGATCGATTCTACCAATATCATTCGCGCCCGCATTATCGATATGGGGGTTAACGTATAAATGCGGTGTGATGCCCGCTTCAAAGGCGGTAAATGTCACGCGCATCATCAGCGTATCGCGGTCGGGATCGGTAAAGATATGTTTTTCTATCTGATACTTACCTTCAACGTCGCGATTGATAATTTTATAGGCCAAGGATTGTGGGCGGCCATTGGCGTCGGTATCTAAGTATTCAATGCTGCTGATAGTGTTGTCTTTCTCAGTATCGATAAAGCCATTGCCGGTGATCACAAATTGCAATTCTTTGAGCTGAGCATTGTGAATAAGACCGTACATGGTTTCGGTTAAAATCCCCTGGGCGACGGAGAACCACACGCGGCTGATGGGATTTTGGGCACTATCTTGATATTGCCCGTGAGTATAAGGCTCATAGGAGGTGCCAATCCCTGTTTTACCGGAGAACGCCCAAGTAGGCGCTTTGCCGGGGGCGCCGGGGGCGATCTGTACGTTTGCGTCTGAGGATTTGGCGACAGTCGGTGTGGATACGTCTGCATTGGGGGCCGAGGGTGAGCAGCCTGTTAAGCTGGCAACGCCGATAAGGCTTGCGGCAATCGCAAGCGCAATCGGCTTACGGCTTAAGTTGCGACGGTCAGAAAAGCTGCGAACTGTTGTTGATTCCATATTCATCAAAATCTCCCCAATCAATAGATGGTGCTAATTGCGATTTATTCTTGTTGTAAGCTAAGTGGCTATACGTCTTGGCGTTTCGTTGCCCAAACGCCTAAACGCCAAGTGTGCTGAGTTGTAGGATCTGCGGTTTACGCTTGAGTGTGCTGAGTATTCGGTTGCTCAACAAAGAGCACGGCAATTCCGGCGCAGAGCATCAGAACGCCGCCGGTGATCAGGGCGTAGATGGGTTGACCATCAAACAAACCATTAAGAATTAAGCCTAAAACACTGGCCGCGAGCAGCTGTGGGATCACGATAAAGAAGTTAAAGATCCCCATATACACGCCCATCTTTTTCGGCGGCAAGGCGCCGGATAACATGGCGTAGGGCACGGAGAGAATCGAAGCCCAGGCGATACCCACGCCAATCATAGGCAGCCATAACAGACTGGGATCTTTAATAAAATAGAAACTGATCAAGCCAAAACCGCCGCAGAACATATTAAAGGTGTGGGTCAGTTTGATACCGATACGTTTAGCCAGTAGCGGGATAAACAGGGCCGCAATGGCCGAAAATCCATTGTAGGAGGCGAACAGTACGCCCACCCAATCGGCGCCATCGTTATAGGCCTTAGACAACACATCGCTGCTGCCAAAATGGTAGGACGTCACCGCCGAGGTGGTGTAAATCCACATCGCAAAGAGCGCGAACCAAGAGAAAAACTGCACTATCGCTAACTGATGCATGGCCTTCGGCATATGGAATAAATCGTCGACCACATTAAAGACAATGCCCAGTTGCGCGCGTTGTGAGGGCGTTGATTTGCCTAAACGCAGGGCGCAGTAAAGTTGCAATGGGCCAAAGACAAAAATCCCTAAGGTTAAAATATACAGCTGCTTATCTAAATCCTGTGCCCACACTGCAAAAGTCAGTAATGCGCCTACAGCCATCCAAACGATAGCGGCAAATTGATAATTCTTATGGGTACGAGTGCGATGTTGTTGCTCATCTGCGCCTGCGTCAGCATTGCCATGGAAGGCGGCGAGTTCATCGGGGGAATATTCTTTGGTGGACACAACAGTCCAAGCCACGCTGAGAAACAGCACGGCACCACCAAAATAGAAGGCATAACGCACCGAATCGGCGATTTCACCCGCGGGCGCCGTATTGGCGACATCAAAGTAGTTGCTGAGAACATAGGGCAGGGCCGAGGCAACAACCGCGCCGATGCCGATAAAAAAGCTTTGCATGGCATAGCCTTGGGTGCGCTGTTTGGGAGGCAAATTATCCCCCACAAAGGCACGGAAGGGTTCCATGGCGATATTGATTGAGGCATCCATAATCCACAGCATGCCTGCGGCAATCCATAACGTCGGGGAATGTGGCATCACAAAAATCGCAAGAGTCGTACAAATGGCGCCGATTAAAAAATACGGCCGGCGGCGACCTAAACGCCCCCATGTGTTATCGCTAAGATAACCAATAATAGGTTGAACCAGCAGACCCGTTAACGGTGCGGCAATCCACAGGATGGGGATATCATCGATAGAGGCGCCAAGGGTTTGGAAAATGCGGCTGACGTTGGCATTTTGCAGGGCGAAGCCGAATTGGATCCCCAAAAAGCCAAAGCACATATTGAAGATTTGCCAGAAATTCAGCTCGGGTTGCACCCTATGTACGGCGCGCTGCGCCACCTTGGGCGAGAAATTCTCTAATGGGGTAACCGTTTGTTGATCCGCGGACATGCAACTTCCCTTCAGTAGCGGGCAGCGGGGCTGCCTTGAGTCATTTATCGTTATAATGTGTGGCCTATTCAGTGGCCTTTGCTCAGTTTTACGCGTGTTTGCTAGCTTCCCCAAAGTGCATTATCGCTTGGCCGTGTAGGTGAAAAAATGGCGAATATACCTCTCCCTCAGAAGCATATTCGCCAATAAATTCATTTTCATACGCTATGATGCAAATGCTCAGTAGCAGAAAAGAACCTAAGCCTGACAGCTATCCTCAAAGGCAACCACCAGAAACGACCTCACAGTGTTCAACCCCACAAGCAGAGGGTGAAACTAGCGAATTTATAGTAGCCGCAGCGCCAATTGACGCACAACCGCTTACATACGTATTCATCATTCCTTGATAACCCTAGCGAAACAGCCCTGTAACTAATAGTGTGTGGATTTTACGTGAGGCGTGGATGGGTTTAAACCCTCGATTTATCCAGTTATTACATCGGTGGGGCTGAGTGCATCGTCTTAGAATTGGTTCACTCGCGTTGTAATGAGGGGGAATATGTTGAAATCTGCTAATTGGTGGGTAAGTACATGGATCATTTTCAATTTAATTAACACGCCCTAGGCTATTGATAGCGAAAGCATAATGCATCACTATGTCGCCAGACTTTACGCACTGTTGGCTACTTGCCGCCATTGACGTGTGTGGCAAGTGCAATTGAATATTTATTCTGGCTTGGTATTACGCCCTTAAGGAACCCTATGTTTGTAATCACCTTAACCTACAAAAAACCGCTGGCCGATGTAGAACAGCATTTGGCGGCCCATATTGCCTATCTCGATGAATATTATGCCAAGGGGACCTTTATCGCCTCCGGCCGTAAGGTGCCCCGCACTGGCGGAGTGATCCTTGCCAAAGCAAATGGTCGCGCCGAACTTGAAGCCATTGTCAAACTCGACCCCTTCTATATCGAAGAGGTGGTAGAATTTGTCCCCACTCGAGCCGCAGCAGGTTTAGAAGCTTTAATTGAGCAGATTTAAAGGGTAGGGATACGAGCTAAAAACATAATGGAATATACCCAAGGTTTAATGCAGTCTGTGTATCTTGAGTGGGTGTCTGCGCAACAAGTCCCTATGGCCTTACTGTTAGAGGCCGATCCTTCCACTGCCAGTATCGAAGCGTATTTGGATAATGCTTGGTGTTTTGCCGCCAAGCATAAGGATGAGATTGTGGCCGTGTGTGTGGCTAAGCTCATTCGCGATAAGGTTGCGGAAATCTTTAATATGGCAGTTTGGCCTGACTATCAGCGGCAGGGAATTGGTTCTGTGTTACTGTCATTTGCCTTAACTGAATTGGCGAAAAAGTCGGTGGTTCGTGTGGAGTTGGGTACGGGGAGCTTTGGGTATCAACTTACTTATTATCAGCGACTGGGGTTTAGAGTCGAGGCTGTGATAAAAGATTACTTCTTAACCCATTACGACGTACCTCTGTTTGAACAGGGATTACAACATAAGGATATGCTGCGATTAGCGCTGGAATTATAAGCCGTGCTGACGATTATGGACGTAATGACAAATCGAAAGGATCTCGGATGAAACGTTATTTCACGGCAGTCTTATTCGCACTGTTCTCTGAAGTCGCACTGTTTTCAGAAGTCACAGTTGCTGAGCCACTTAAGTGGCAGACAAGATTAGCAGATCATGACGCGATGATTTTTGCCTCAAGCACGGGTGTAGATAGCTTGAAAGATGCGATAGCCGCAGTTCCCAAGTCGGTGTGGATTCGCTCGGTACAAGTGTCACCCCTTGCACAGTTCGATGGTTTTCAGCACGAGTTGCACACTTATCTGCAGCAACATTATCCGCAGATGTTAGCCGATGCCTTGGCTTCGGCGGGCAATATACATAACTCAAAGGTGGTGGCCCTACGGCAGGGATTTAAGGAAGCCACTCTCGCCTCAGGTTTTGTTAAGCTGATGAATGCCGATTTTAGTGCGCGCTGCGAAAGAATCACCTCAGTCGATATCGAGAAGTTTTTTATCACGACACAATCCTCATCACCCCAATTTGAAGCCATGCTCTGGTTAAAGACCGAACAGTGCCACTAGGCTACAAAAATCCCTTATCTAGCGTGAGTCACTATCAATATTTCCTTGACCAAACTGCTATCCCTCTTTACTGAGTCAGCCAATCAATGCTGTTAGATATTGGATGCTCGCCAAAACATGACTGCTGCGAGTACAGGTAGCGAGGGCACTAGAGTAGGTGCCCTTGCTGGCTTTGAAGAACAGGCTTGCGATAATTTTAGCGCGACTAGAGCGGTTGAAGATGGAAGGCGATCGCGATGCGGTTCCAACCATTAATGGCGATAATTAGGCTGGTGAGATCGACAATCTCCTTCTCTGAAAAGTGTTCTGCGACCGCGGTATATTCACTGTCGTGCACTGGCGATTGGGCGACGCGGGTTAAGGTTTCCGTCCAGCGCAGCGCCGCTTGCTCCCGTGCATCAAAGAGATCATCGACTTCGTGCCAAGCAGCCAGTAAATCTAAACGGCGCTGGGTTTCACCGTCGTGTCGCGCTTCTTCGGCGTGCATTCGCTGACAAAACGCGCAGCCATTGAGTTGCGATGCCCTCAGTTTGACTAAATGTACCAATAATGGCGAAAAAGCCGAGTCAGCGGCTGCTTTATCTAGGCTAATGAGTGCCTTGGCGAGCTCGGGTTGGAGTTGGTAAATCTGTTGGCGCGGAATACGTTCTGACATAAAGCCTCCTGTAAGTTGAGGCTTGAATCTAAGGGATTAATCGGCCGTTATATTGGAGATTTGCGACATCTTGCGTTTTTTATATTGCCCCGGTGTTTGCTGCATCACCCGTAAAAAGTGCTGATGTAGATGAGCTTGATCGTAAAATCCACAATCGAAGGCCACCTGCGCGAGACTAAGCGACGGCGATTGACTCAATAGGTTGCGGGCAATTTTCACTCGATTCAGCTGCAATAACTGTGCAGGCGATAAACCCGTTTCCTGCTTAAATTTGCGTTCAAATTGGCGTCGACTCATGGGGAGTTGCCCGTAAAAGGTCTCCAAATTGGCTTGGGTTTGAATGAGTTGAGGCAGAGTTGCGGGGACTAGGCTCATGCGCGTCGATAAGCTTAAGTCTAATAGCTGCGCTCGTTGCAATAGCCAGTGTTCCACAAGGGCGATACGCTGGCTTGGCTTGGGCGTATCAACGAGTTGGTATAAGAGCGTTGTTAAACCAACGATGGGCCACTGGGTCACATCGATAACGCTTGCTGTCGTATCGGCCTGCATGGCGGCAAGTTCAACCCCCAGTAAATGGAAGGCGCCACCGGGCTGAAAACGCACCGTAATTTGCTCGGTACCTCGCGCGAAGCTGTGACAATGCCGCTGCTGGCCCGAGTAAAAATACACCGAAGGCGTGTCGCCAATACCGGGTGATGGCAAATAAAAATGCAGGCTTGTGCCGCCATCGGGATAGAAGGTTTGAGCGATTTGTTGCGGTAAATCCGCCGCGACACGCAAATGAAAATAGCGCTGCACCCAAGGGCGCAGTGGGGCAATGGCTTGAAAATGATTAAAGCCTAAGTGGGCAAATTGGGTCTCAAAACGCTTAAAACTGCGCATTTCGAGTTCATTAGCCGTGTATCGCAAGGTCGTCACCATTAGCATTGGGGGAGTTTAGCTTAAGCTAACTTAATGCAGTTTGCATCCGTGTTGAGTGTGACTCAGTAGTGGAGAGCCGTGGTCCTGCTCAAATGAAATCCGCCAACGGTTGCCCAAACGCTGTAACTAAAATAACCAACTCAATAATAAAAAATAGTCACCAAGAAGTGCTTCTTGGTGACTATTGTAATGGCCACTATCACTTCGATTGCTGTAGCAATAGTTACTGTCGCGAGGGGCTTTAAGCGTCCATTTAGCGCTTGAGTTTACAGCGCTTTAAAGCGGATCGCTGTGCCGCCACTGCTGGCCAGCTGTAATGTCAGGCTATCCTTAGCATTAACCTCTTTGGTTTCAATCACATAATCATAGGGATTGGTTTTCCAATCGGCTTTTGCACCATCACGGTAGATCTGTGCTTGATAGCGTTTGTTTGGGTCGAGAAAATCCAGTTTCACCTTAACCTCGCGGGTATTTTCATCGGTTAGCGCGCCTAAGTACCAATCCTGTTGGTCCTTGGCTTGGCGGGCAAACACGACATAATCACCCACTTCGCCAGCCAGTGCGATACTTTGATACCAGTCTGTTGGCACATCACGGATAAACTGGAAAGCATCCAAATGTTTCTGGTAATTGCGTGGTAAGTCGGCAGCCATTTGGATTGGGCTATAGAGCACCACATACAGGGCGAGTTGCTTCATCAAGGTGGTTTGCACGCGGTTTTCGGCATCTAAGCCCTTGGGAGCTAAGTCAAAAATCCCCGGTGTAAAGTCCATTGGTCCCGCCAGCATGCGGGTAAAGGGCAGCATGGCGGTGTGTTCTGGGTTATTTGGTGGGCTGCCCCAGGCATTGTATTCCTGTCCGCGTGCGCCTTCGCGGGCAAGCCAGTTCGGATAGGTGCGACGAAGCCCAGTATCTTTAATCGGCTCATGGCTGTTGATGCTGATATGGTGCTTGGCGGCTTCGGTGACACTGTGCAGATATTCGCCTACCATAAACTGACCATCGTGCCATTCGTGACGGGTAATACCGTTCTCATCGATGCGTTTGATTTGTCCACCGTCAGCCACATAACCGGTTTTGACTTGGGTCACGCCATGTTTTTCATACAAGGCGAAGGCATCATCCATTTGATTACGGTAATGGGTTACTGAACCTGCGGTTTCATGATGACCAATCAGACGTACGCCTTTTTTCGCGCCGTAGGCGGTAATGGCGGGTAAATCGAAATCATCATAGGCCTTGGTAAAACTGAATTGATCGCCATTATGGAACCAATCACCATCCCAACCTTGGTTCCAACCCTCAACCAAGACACCATCAAATTGGTACTTGGCGGCGAAATCCATATAGCGCTCTGTTTCGCTGGTGGTTGCGCCGTGTGTTGGGCCCGAGCCCCAAGTGTTTTCATTGAGGTGCATCCCCCACCAAATACCGACATATTTGCCCGGTTTAACCCAAGAGACATCCCCCAGTTTATTGGGCTCGTTCAGGTTGAGGATAAGGTGCGAATTAAGCAGTCCCGTGGCCTTGTCGGCGATTTGAATGGTGCGCCATGGGGTATAAAAGCCCGCTTGGGTTTTAACGCGAATACCATCTGACCAAGGGGTGAGATCGGCCTTGAGCTTGCCATCGCGCTGTTGATCGAGGGTCATCGAGGCAAAATCAACTAACGCCGCCTCGTGAATGCTTAAATGGGTGCCATCGACCAGTTTAAAGGTAAAAGGAGTATGGGCTCTGTCGACCTGATTGAGCGCACTGGTGCGATACAGATATTCGTAGCGGTTCCATCCCCGAGAAGGGATCCACCAGGCGGTGGCCTTATCACTCTGACCAATATTAAATTCGGTGAGTTCATCGGTAATGGCAAGCGGCGTATTGTTCGGGAGGGCGTGTTGAGCCGCTAAGTGATAACGAAAACCTATGCCATCGTCAAAGGCTTTAAACTCCAGGTTTAAGTCGATTTTACCGTCGGTTAATACCACGCTCAGTTGATTGTGTTGATCCTTTATCCACTCTTGTTCACCCCAAGGTTGCTGCCATTGTTCATCGGCGCTGGCGCTGTGGCTCGATTTGATACGTAGACCTTGGCCTAATTCCCCCAATGAGGCAAAGACTAACCCTAAGCGGCTCGGTTCGATAATCGATTTGCCATGAAAATGGATTTGGTATTCGGGGCGGCCCGTATCATCACTCAGACTCAAGACGATTTGTTTATCGGGTGAGCTCAGGTTGAGGGTCTGTGCTGTAGCACTGGTGCAGAGCAGGCTGCCAATGCTAAGTGCTAGCAAGCTAGGCGTGAATAGGCTGGCGGCCCAATGGCGGCTATGTCGTTTTGGCGAGTTGATGTGGCGTACGTGGGTAAGAGGATTGCTGAACATTCCCTGATCCTTGTTTTTATAGTGAATATGGGTCAATGCATACTAGTGGCGATGGGTTTTTGCTCGCAATGGTTTGCATACGTATTCACCATAGTGAGCGGTTAGGTGGCAGGCGGATAGTAAGGCGTAAATAGATGGGTTTTAACCGCTGACTCGGGTAGAATGCGCGGCTTTTGTTTAAGGGTCTGTAGGTGTTTAAGGCGCTTAAGCCGATATAGGCAGCGATATGAACGCGTTTAGGAGTGAGCGGTGAAAATCAGTCAGCGATTACAGCAGATCAATCGAATGGTGGGCTCTGGATACGATCATATTTGGGACTGCTGCTGCGATCATGGTTTACTCGGCATGCTGCTACTGCAAAGAAATGCTGCACCTAAGGTGCATTTTGTCGATTGTGTTGCGCCCTTGATGCAGCAACTTAGCCTTGAGTTAGCAAGGTTTTTCCCCCTGCCGTCTATCTCTAACACTCAAAACGCTGAGCAACAGGCCAATACCCAGAGTGAATGGCAAGTGCATTGCCTCGATGTGGCGGCCTTGCCACTGGCGCAATACGGCAAACAAGCCAAGCACTTAGTGATTATTGCGGGTGTGGGCGGTGAGTTATTGGTTGAATTGGTGCGCAGTATTGTGGCGAATAAGCAAACTCAATGTGATGCTCAGAGTGGAAATAATTCGGGCAATCATGACCTTAGTCAAAGCACCTGCCAGCTCGAATTTATTTTGTGTCCCGTGCATCATAATTACCATGTGCGCAGCGCGTTGGCGGAATTGGGCTTATCCCTTAAAGATGAATATTTACTCGAAGAAAACCAACGTTTCTACGAGATCCTGCATTTAACTCAGGCCAATGCCTGCTCAAAAACGAATACCAGTTCTAAAACAACTGAAACTATGCCCTTAAGTGCGACGGGTTCAATCATGTGGCAAGGGTTAGATGCGGATAAAACCAACCAAGCTAAGCGTTATCTTGACCAAACCATAGGTCATTATCAGCGTATTCCTGAGCATCGCATGCCCAACAAGTCGCAAATTGTGGCGGCCTATCAGCACATTTTGCAGCAACTGAATTGTTAACCTCATAGTCAACATGCGGCCATTGAGCGCTTAGCCTTGGCGTTGACGGTTTTACTCTGTAAATCCATCGAGTTGGTTTATGCTATTAGGCCGTTAATCTTGAGTTTTATTATGCGTTTATTGAAGTCTACCCAAGCCGCCAATCTCAATCTTAAACAGGCGAAGATTTTTTATCGCCAAGCCGCCCGTGCCATAGTGCTGTCGGGGGAAGATATTTTGCTGCTCTATACCCAAAAATATCGCGATTACGGTTTGCCTGGTGGTGGGGTAGATAAGGGCGAGAGCCTTGAAGTTGGACTTATCCGCGAATTGCAGGAAGAAACCGGCGCCATTACCGCCAAAGTGTTAGCGCCCTTTGGTCGTTATGAGGAATATCGTTCCTGGTTTCGTGAGGGAGCAAATGTTGTACACATGGACTCTTACTGTTACCTGTGCGAAATCGATACGAGCCTTGGCGAGCGCGGCCTAGGTGAGCCAAGACTCGAAGCCCATGAGATTAAAAATGGCATGCGCCCTGAATGGATCAATATCCACCAAGCGATTGCCCATAATGAAGAGATCCAACGAACGTTCGCCAATAAAGGGCAATCCATCGACAGGGAAACCTTTCTGCTCAAACGAATCGTCGCAGAGTTGCTGTAGATAAAGTTAGCTTGATGGCTGCCTTAACGGTTAGATCACTGTTAAATAAATACAAAAGAAGTGGCTCATCGCGCCCGCCAATACAAATAAATGCCAAATCGCGTGATTGTATGGGATGCGTTTACCGACATAGAAGACCACCCCTAAGGTGTAAAACAACCCGCCTAATAGCAGAAGCTTAAATCCTAGCGGCGACATCGCCGCCGTCAAATCGCCCATCACAGTCACACACAGCCAACCCATCACCAAATAGAGCACTAGGCTCATTTTTTTAAAACGATGAATAAACAAGGTCTTAAATAAAATCCCACCAATAGCCAAGGACCAAATCGCCGTCAGGATAATGGTGGAAAGTTGTCCTTGCAGGCTGATTAACATCAGAGGGGTATAGGTGCCTGCAATTAAGCAGTAGATGGCACAGTGATCGGCAATCTTGAGTTTATGTTTCCAGCCTACATGCGTTACGCTGTGATACAGGGTAGAACTTAAAAACAACAGGATAAGGCTTGCACCATAAATAATAACACCTGTGAGCTGAATGCTGGTGAGGTGGTCGGCGCCCTTGAGGATCATAAACACTAAGCCGACCACACCCGCGATCACTCCAAGGCCATGGCTGATGCTATTGGCTATCTCCTCACTAAGGCTATAGCCACTGATATTCAATGGTTTTTCATGACTCATTTGCGGCTCTATCAAACTCTGGCTTGGCATGCTGTTGATCCACTCGATGGCGATAATGACTGAGTCTATCAGTTGATAAATTGGAAAGCCATAATTAGCTTACACGTGTAAGCTAATTTATTTTAAGGACCACATCATCAACTGAGACTTAGGCGAGCCCTTATCTAGTTGTACAACATTATGGTGCCTGTTTACGACTGATTAATGTCAACGCCTTGGAACTTTGTGCTGCGCACTTTCTCTAATCTCCCGTAGATGTCATGGATTTGTTAAGTACTTTGTCCATTAAGTACTAAGGGATGGATTTTGCCTATTCGTTCGAATATTACCCCAGAAGATGATCTTAGTTTTGACGCGTACGGTCGTGTGACAAACGATGAGACCGCACCATTTTCCGTTATGCCTTTTTGTGCAACGTCTTTCAGCGCTACAGCCCAAGGCGCTACAGATTTGAATACTAAGCCTTTTAGCGCTCATGCAGAGCCTTTGGGGAGCGATATAAGCCTTAATTTGCATGAGGCTAACCAAAAAGATATCGATAGCACATTTCAAACATCTTCAAAGCTAAGTGGGCGAGAGTGGTCGCAGTATTTCAATCTTAAGCCATTGTTTGGGGTCATTCTGGGCCATGGCTTACTGCTGTTGTTATTAATTTTTTTATGGCGAACTCAGTCGGAACACTTAGGGCTGTCGTTTACCGAATCATCTTCCAACGCACGGACTACAACCAAGGCGTTAAAGGCGTATTTTATTTATGCGCCGCCAACGCAAACTGCTCCAGCGGATCCGCCTCAAGATTACTCCGTTGAAGAACCTACCGTTTCTAGTGAGCCGATCACTTCGCCGCCTAACACTACGCAGCTGACAGTGGATGTTGAACCAGCCGCAAAAGTGATACCAAAACCCACGGAAAAGTTGGCGCCAAAAACTACAGAGCAGATTGCAAAACCTCTTGAAGTCAGCGCCCAAGCGTCGAATAGAGCAGTTTCAAAGACTCCAACACAGGACCAAACCCAGCAGAGTGCAAAAGAAGCTATTAAGCCTCAAAAGGCAGAAGTCCAATCAAGCTCGGCTCAAGCGGCAAGTACTCAGCAGTCAGATACTGGTGAGCAAAGCAGCGGTGCGGCTGGCAGTGTCGGTTTATTTACCCAGCGTTATTTTGAACGCCAGCGTGAGCAAGCCTTAGATGATTTAGTGTTAGAGCAGGCAAATCATTACAGCAAACGGTCGACTATGTCTGAAATGAGCCCCGAGATGGAGGTGTTGATTGTGCCCAATGCCGACGATTTTAGCGGCCCCACCAGTTTAGATTTAGAACTGGATCCCAATCGAATTGTCCGTAAAGGGGATACCTGCTACCGGGTCGTTAAAGTCGGCACCCAAATTAATCCCTATGCGGAGAATTTAGGGTTCCCCTTCAATTGCAGTGGCAAGAAAATGAATCAAGAAATTGATGATGCCATTAAGGCGCAGCTCGATAAAATGATGGTAAAGCGGCCAAAAGATTAAAAAATAGTGATGATAAATTTTCACTAAAAATGATATTTATTGTGGATTATAGAGTTTATTAAAATTAAATCTGTTTTATACAATAGGTTATTTGTTCTTTATTTTTGATTGGTAATTTGATTTTTATCCTAAAATTACGCTTGTTTGTTCGCAGCGCTTCTGCCTATACTTTTGCCCATCTTGTCGGAGTGCCTCTTGGCTGAGACCGTTTATTCGGGATCCGTTGAACCTGATCAGGTTAAAACCTGCGAAGGAAACAAGCATAATAACATCCATTAAATCGTATCAGTGGCAACCTTTTCGCCCTGCATCAACCCATCGATTTAGTCGTTATTGAGTCCGCAAATCCGCTTAGGGTTTGCAAGGCTCAGCTTCAACACTCAAGTCTCCAGACAAGCAACCCCATTTTTATTTGTTAAAGTGAGATTGCTTATGTCCAGTTTAGAATCGTCCTCAGAATCGATTGCCGTGAACACCCTAGGGCAAACGAGCCGCCGTGCGGCGCGCGCCCAGGCCCAAGCCTTTATCGATACCCTTAAACCATTACAACACCCTAATTCGCAAAAGTTGTATTTGCAGGGGAGTCGTGAGGATCTCCGTGTAGGGATGCGGCAAATTCTGCAAACCGATACGCGGATTGGCGGCACTGCAGCAGAGCCTACAGTTGAGAAAAATCCTCCCATTCCTGTGTACGACTGCGCGGGGCCTTATTCCGATCCAGCTGCGCAAATTAACGTGCGCCAAGGCTTAGCCAAACTCAGATTACCTTGGATTATCGAGCGCCAAGATACCGAAGTGCTTGATTGTGCGACCTCAGATTTCACCCAGCAGCGCCTGAAGGATGATGGGCTTGATCATCTGCGTTTCGAAGCCGGTTCAAGTGCAATTGTTCGTCCCCGCCGTGCCTTACCGGGTAAACGCGTGAGCCAATTACACTATGCCCGCCAAGGGATCATTACCCCCGAAATGGAGTATGTGGCGATTCGGGAAAATATGGCGCTCGCCGAGGTGCAGGATGAAATCTTAAACCGCCGCGGCCAAGGTGAATCCTTTGGTACCGTGATCGGTAAATCGATTACCCCTGAATTTGTCCGCGACGAAATTGCCCGTGGGCGCGCCATTATTCCGTTAAATATCAATCACCCTGAAGCTGAGCCCATGATTATTGGCCGTAACTTTCTGGTGAAAGTGAATGCCAATATCGGCAACTCGGCGGTCACGTCTTCCATTGAGGAGGAAGTGGAAAAGTTAGTCTGGTCAACCCGCTGGGGCGCGGACACTGTGATGGACTTGTCCACGGGGCGATATATCCATGAAACCCGTGAATGGATCATCCGAAACTCGCCAGTGCCGATTGGCACAGTGCCGATTTATCAAGCTTTGGAAAAAGTAAACGGTGTTGCCGAGCACCTGACCTGGGAAGTATTTCGCGATACCTTGATTGAGCAAGCGGAGCAGGGCGTCGATTACTTTACCATCCATGCGGGCGTGTTATTGCGCTATGTGCCCATGACTGCCAAACGGGTGACTGGGATTGTGTCCCGCGGCGGGTCGATTATGGCCAAATGGTGTTTGAGTCACCATCAAGAAAACTTCCTCTATACCCATTTCCGCGAGATTTGCGAACTGTGTGTTGCCTACGATGTATCGCTGTCATTAGGTGACGGTATGCGTCCAGGCTCCATTGCCGATGCCAATGATGAGGCGCAGTTTGCCGAGCTTGAAACCTTAGGCGAGCTGGTCAAAATCGCCTGGGAATACGATGTGCAGACCATTATCGAAGGGCCAGGGCATATCCCGATGCAGCTTATCAAGGAGAATATGGATAAGCAGCTTATCCACTGCGCCGAGGCGCCATTTTATACCTTAGGTCCACAAATTACCGATATTGCACCGGGTTACGATCATTTCACCTCGGGGATAGGTGCGGCGATGATTGCATGGTATGGCTGCGCCATGCTCTGCTATGTGACGCCGAAAGAACACTTAGGTTTACCCAATAAGCAGGACGTCAAACAAGGGCTGATTGCCTACAAGATTGCCGCCCATGCGGCCGATATTGCTAAAGGTCACCCGGGCGCGCAGATCCGCGACAATGCGTTATCTAAGGCGCGCTTTGAATTCCGTTGGGAAGACCAATATAACTTAGGGCTTGACCCTGATACCGCGCGTGCCTATCACGATGAATCCCTGCCACAGGAATCGGCCAAGGTTGCGCATTTTTGCTCTATGTGTGGCCCTAAGTTTTGCTCGATGAAGATCACCCAAGATGTACGTGACTATGCGGCAAGTTTAGCGGCGGGTGCGTTAGCAGGGGCTTCGTCAAGCCAGAATAATGAAACGACTGAAGCGCTTGCATCGATAAACTCTGCTCCACAAGGGCAAGCTAGCAAAGAAGCAATCCAGCAGATCAGAGTCAAAACCCAAGATGAATTAGCGGCGGCCATGGCGCAAAAATCGGCCGAGTTTGCGGCCTCGGGCGCCAAACTGTATCTGCCGCTAGGTGATGCTAATGCAGCCAATACTGCCAACGAATCGGCAAAGCATCAGGATGGGACAGAGCTCCAACCCACAGTACAGGTAGCGGAGGTTTGATAATGACCTCTGCTAAACATGTTAGCCACTTGGCGCCTAAACCTATCGTCTGGACCATTGCGGGTTCAGACAGCGGTGGCGGCGCGGGGATCCAAGCCGACTTAGCCACCATCAAGGATTTGGGCGGTCATGGATGCAGCGTGATCACCACGTTAACGGCCCAAAGTTCGGTGGCGGTGGATTTAGTTGAGCCTGTGAGTGAGGCAATGCTACTCACACAGCTCTCGACCCTGTTAGCCGATCTACCGCCTCAGGCGATTAAAATTGGCTTACTCGCGAATCAGCAGCAACTGCATTTAGTTGCCGATTGGTTGGCTGGCTTTAAAACCCAGTTTCCACTCGTCCCTGTTATTCTCGACCCTGTAATGGTTGCAAGCTGTGGGGATGAACTTGGGGATAAGAGCACGGCGAGCCAGCCACTGGATTTTACGCCCTTTAAGGGCTTGATTAGCCTGATAACGCCGAATGTGCAGGAGTTGGCAAAGCTTACTGTCACAACTGACAAACAAGTGTCACCAATACACACAAAAGCAGCGTTCGCTGCTGCGGCAATGCAACTCTCTGAACAATTAGACTGCAGCGTATTAGCCAAGGGCGGCGATGTTGATTTTGCGGCTCAGGCAAGCGTAGGCATTAATACAAGGGATAGCTTAAGCGGTCACAAAAGCGATATCACAAGTCATCGCAGTGCCACAGATAATCAGCGTATGGCGGAAGATTTGTTGATTTGTCATCAGGTTACAGGTTGCACACCGCTCGACGCTAATGGCTGCTTTTGGCTCAGCAGTGCGCGGATTAACACGCGCCATAACCACGGCAGTGGCTGTACTCTGTCTTCGGCCATCGCCTCGGTGTTAGCCTTTGGCTTTGTATTGCAGGATGCCGTTGTGGTAGCAAAAGCCTATGTCAATCAAGGCTTAACTTATGCAGGGGGGATTGGCCAAGGCCCAGGGCCACTCGCGCGTACCGCTTGGCCGCACAATTTGACGGCGTATCCTCATATTACTGCTTATTCTGAAAACAGCTTGAGTGAATCCAGTGATGTGCAATGCGGCGCGTTTAAGCGCCTTGAGCCTGACTTAGGAATCTATCCTGTCGTCGATAACCTACTGTTACTCGAACAGTTATTAGCGGCAGGCGTGAAGACGGTACAGCTCAGGATAAAGTCTAATGCGCTAAAGTCGGACGAACTTGAGGCTCAAATCCAAACCGCGATTGCCTTAGGTAAACACTATGAAGCGCAGCTTTTTATCAATGATCATTGGCAGTTAGCGATAAAACATGGCGCATTTGGGGTGCATCTTGGCCAAGAAGATCTGGCAGTGACGGATCTTAATGCCATTCATGCAGCAGGATTGGCGCTAGGCATCTCGAGCCACGGTTATTTCGAGTTGCTGCGTGCCCATCAACATGCGCCATCTTACATCGCCCTCGGGCATATTTTCCCAACGACCACCAAGCAAATGCCATCGGCGCCGCAGGGATTATTTAAACTCACTCATTATGTTGAGCTGTTAAATACACACTATCCCTTAGTGGCAATTGGTGGCATAGGACCTTCGAATCTTTTGCTAGTCAAAGCGACTGGGGTGAGCAATATTGCCGTGGTGCGGGCGATTACCGAGGCTAATGATCCAGTAATGGCCCTTGCCGAATTGACGCGAGCCTGGGAGTCAAGCCTATGATCACGACACAAGAGCAGGCGCAATCCCTTGCCGATAAAGACTTTATTCGTTATTCGCGGCAAATATTTTTACCCGAGGTCGGCGAGGCTGGCCAGTTGCAGCTTAAACAGGCTCATGTGCTTATCGTAGGCCTCGGAGGCCTTGGGCAATTGGCGGCGCAGTATTTAGCCTGCGCCGGTGTAGGACGCTTAACGCTTGTCGACAGCGATAGGGTGGAATTATCCAATCTGCCAAGGCAATTACTCTTTAGTGACGACGATATTGGTCATCACAAAGCCTTAATTGCTAAACAGAAATTGGCTGTGTTGGCGCAAGATTGTGAGATTGATGCCGTTGCTGAGCATCTGACTATTGAGTCTGCGAACGCGGTATTTTCGAATCTGTTAGCCCATGGCAAAGAAGCTAGGTTAGTACTTGATTGTACAGATAATCTTGCGGCGCGCCATTGTATCAATCGGCTGTGTATTGAGCATGCCTTACCTCTGGTGAGCGCATCAATTGCCGCTTTCAACGGCCAATTGTTTGCCGTTGATCAGCAGCGTTTCCCTCAGGGAGGCTGTTATCACTGTATTTTCCCCTCAGATACTCGCGCGCCACAAAACTGTAGCAGCCAAGGTGTACTTGGCCCCAGTGTCGGCGTAATGGCATCGATGCAGGCGCTGCTAGCAATGCAATTGTTGCTCCTAGCCACGCCGTCAACCTCTGCAACAAAGCAAACAGCCAATCAGACTTTCGAAGAGGCAAGCCAACCAATAGCCTCCACGAGAGCGCTACTTGGAAGATTTTGGCGCTTCGATGCCAAGTTGCTGCAATGGCATTCGGCCGCATTAACCCGTGATCCCGAGTGCGAAGTGTGCGGATTAAAACCGAGTTCATTAAAGCCGAATTTATTAAAGTCGAGTGAATTAATGCCATGCGAACCAAGCAAGAGCGAAGAAAGGGCTAATGCTAACACCCACCATTCAACTACAGCCGTTTCATTCAAATCTGTCCCTAATCGAGGTTTGTTATGATTTTAATTCATCTCAATAATGTGCCCCAGATACTTCAACAACCGCTGAGTTTACAAGCCCTGTTAGAAGCACAGAATATTTGCCAACACTCGGTTGCCTTAGTGCTTAACGAGGCCGTTGTACCCAAACATAGATGGTCATCTATCCTTTGTCATCATGAGGATAAGATAGATGTATTTGCCGTTGTCGCCGGAGGTTAAGATGTTAACGATTGCGGGTGTGGAATTTGAGTCACGATTATTTACGGGCACGGGTAAGTTCAGCTCAAGTCAGCTGATGCTGGAGTCAATTAAGGCGTCTAAATCGCAATTGGTGACAGTTGCGATGAAAAGAATTGATTTAAAAACAGGGGCTGATGATTTGCTATCGCCACTAAGGCAAGCGGGCGTGCGACTCTTGCCTAATACCTCGGGTGCGCGTAATGCTAAGGAAGCGATATTTGCCGCCGAATTAGCGCGGGAAATGTTGGGAACACAATGGGTTAAACTTGAAATTCATCCCGATCCTAAATACCTAATGCCCGATGCGGTCGAGACATTAGCCGCGGCCAAAACCCTGTGTGAACGCGGGTTTATTGTGATGCCCTACGTGCATGCCGATCCTGTGCTGTGCCGACGCTTAGAAGAGGTTGGCTGCGCCGCCGTAATGCCATTGGCAAGCCCAATTGGGACGAATCAGGGGCTGGTGACTGAGCCTTTTATCAAGATGATTATTGAGCAGGCAAAAGTGCCCGTGGTGATTGATGCGGGAATTGGCACGCCCTCCCATGCGGCCCACGCGATGGAGCTGGGAGCCGATGCCGTGCTGGTTAATACCGCCATCGCGAGCAGTGCTTCTCCCATTGAAATGGCGCAGTGCTTTAAGGACGCGGTGGATTGTGGGCGCCGCGCCTTTGAAGCGGGGCTTGGCCGAGTGCAAACCCAGGCTGTACATACCAGTCCACTAACGGGGTTCTTGTAGCAATGAGTTTTGTCGACCAATTTGCCCGTATTGAACGGGATAAGTTATTGCTGGCGTTATATTCCTGCACGGCAGTGGAGGTTGAGCGCGCCCTGATGCAACCCGAGGGCAATCTACAGAGTTTACTTGCCTTGTTGTCTCCAGCGGCCGAGCCCTATATCGAAGAGATGGCGCAGCGCTCGGCGGCGCTCACTCGGCAACGCTTTGGGGCCAATATCGGACTCTATCTGCCCTTATACCTGTCGAACCTGTGTGCCAATGAGTGCGACTATTGCGGCTTTAGCATGAGCAATAAGCTAAAGCGCAAAGTGCTCAATGAGCAGGAAATTGCGGCTGAAATGGCGATTATCAAATTCCGTGGTTTTGACTCCATCTTGCTGGTGTCGGGAGAGCATGACACCAAAGTGGGGATGGATTACTTTAAGCGCGTGTTACCCATTGTAAAACAGCAGTTTAGTTATATGGCCATGGAGGTTCAGCCGCTTGAAGAGGTTGATTATCGTCAGCTTGTCGAGCTAGGGCTGGATGCTGTGATGGTGTATCAAGAAACCTATCAAGCGGCGACCTATGCCAAGCATCATACCCGAGGCAATAAACAGGACTTTGCATATCGGCTCGCAACGCCCGACCGCGTTGCTAGTGCGGGTGTCGATAAGATAGGCCTAGGTGTGCTACTAGGTTTAGATGACTGGCGGCTCGATGCTTTACTGATGGGCCATCATCTGGACTATTTAGAACGGAATTACTGGCGTACTCGTTTTAGTATTTCGTTACCACGTTTGCGGCCTTGTACCGGCGGTATAACACCAAAAGTGCATTTAACCGATCTTGGACTGGTGCAGATGATCTGTGCCTTCAGGCTTTTTAATCAGCAACTTGATATCAGTTTATCGACACGCGAGGCGCCATCGCTTCGGGACAATTTACTGCCGCTTGGGATAACACAGATGAGTGCGGGGAGCTCGACACAGCCAGGCGGTTATCAGGCGCCAGAGAGCCAATTAGATCAGTTTGAGATAAGCGATGAACGTACTGTTGAGCAGGTCATGACTCAGATGCGACTCAGGGGATTTAATCCGGTTTTCAAGGATTGGGAATCGGCTTGGATTGCGCGTTAATAGGGGACTAAAAGTGATTTTAAAATGCCTTTATGGCGGGGGATAAACCTGTACTTTGCCTGAGGTTTGATTAATAATTAACCCAGTTATCACCAGATGCAGGAAAACTCTATGCAAATCCAATCTGCTTATGCTTCCGGTCTGCAAGGCTTGCAAACGGCCCAATCAGGGTTAACGCAGGCAACGATTGATGTGGCTAAACCTAGCCCTTCGCAAAGTGCTGCGCCCACAGAAACCGCTAAAGCGGTAGATGAACCCGATAAAACCTCAGCATTACTGTCGGCAAATGAATCATTGCGACAAGGAGAGGCATCGACTGAGGTGCTTGAACGTGAATCTGAAGCAATAGGTTCGATAATCAACATCAAGGTATAGTTATGTCGGTTATGGCGCTGTCATCACAAATTGGCGCGCCATCCACTTCGTTTTTAGGTGCAGATAAGTCTATTGAACCGTCAAAAGGGGGAAAACCTCAAAGCGGACAGACTTATCAAGGAGGAAATGGTCAGGCGGTCGCAACGCTCTCCGCTTCAACCGTTAACCTGAATACACCAAAATTCGAAGCGAGTGGGGCACTTGCACCATCATTAAGCAGTCTTGGGGCTGCGATGAACCAAGCTGTGCCCATGAGTAGGACAACGCCCGCGTTATTGACGGACGTTAAACCTGCTAGTGCTCCGATTTCATCTCATGTTGATATAGCTCCTGTTCAGAAGGCTTTCACCGCACTCGGTGGAAACGCCACGGCGCAGCTGAATTCAAAACAGTTACATTCGAATAAGCCGCCTTCACAAGCACTACAATCCAATCAGCCACATTCGGCTCCGTTAGATACAAGCCTACTAGCATCAAGCAGTAGTAGTTTCAGCTTACTTACCGGCCCCCGCTCCATTGGCGGAATGAGGGAGGGACAAATTGCTACCGTAGACACTCAGCCATCAGTGTCAACCTTAACTGCATCTGATGTCGGTTTTAGCACTACAAGTGATGCCATTACGCCTTTTGCTCCTCCGGCTCCAAGTCTTGCGGCCACAATTGCCACACCTGACGGCAGTGTTGTTTCTGCGAGCCTGGGGTTAGCCAATATTTTTTCTACATCTACGCCAGTCGGTACGAATATTGGCCCAACAGAGTCAAATGGCATATTGCCAAATGCCTCAAGTGCTGTAGTTACTCCTTTTACGACTGAATTCGTAGGCGTCGATGCGATTGGCAAAGCGTCAGATTCCAGCGCTTCAGCTTCTTTTAATCCAAACGCGCTTCAAGAGAGCAATCAATCAAGCGGTGTAAGTGAGCAGTTAAGCCGTGTTTTTAATGAACCCTCGGGGGAAAGTGGCCAAGTAGGTGCTGGAATAACCCCAAATGCTCAAACGCAACAGCAGCAGACTCAAACGGAACAAATTCAGGCTCAAAATGCGCGAGATGAACAAGCCAAGCAGGCAAGGACACAGGCGGTGCAGGAGCAGGAGCAAAAGCAGCAAGCGTTAGCCGAGGTTTTTGCCAAAGCTGACCAAAGTAAGCAAGCTCAGCAGGCACAGGACGAGCAAACTCGTCAGCAAGATTTAGCGAAGGAGCAAGTTAAACAGGCTCAGGAAAAGGCTATTGAGCAGCAAAAAGCCCAAGTTGACGCATTAAAATCCCGAGACACAGAAGTCAAAGCTCATGAGCATGCCCATGCGAGTGTGGGCGGTCAATATGCTCAAAGCCCCAGTTTCAAGTATGAAAAAGGTGCCGATGGTCAGCGTTATGCGACTGACGGTGAGGTGCAAATCGATGTGTCGATAGTACCTGGCGATCCGCTGGCGACCATCAATAAGATGAAGCAAGTCTATGCGGCGGCGATGGCACCCGTTGATCCCTCTTCGGCCGATATTCGTGTTGCCGCAGAAGCGCTACAGAAAATGAATGAGGCCAAGGCTAAACTTGCTGAGGAACGTCAGCAGCAGATTGTTGATCAACCGACAACAGAAACGCTGATTGGCGCAGAGGCACAGATTGACGGTTTACCACCGCTTAAGGAGCGGCAAATTCAAGTCACGGGCAAGATTGATGCTAATGGCAATATCACTGCGCCCCAAGATGAACCATCGGCTCCTGTGACAGAAGTGATTGATAAGATTAAGCAAGCTATTGCGGCTCAGGTGGCATCAAGTAATACTTCAGATGCAGTAAGTACCACTGAAGTTGATACGACAGAGACCATTGAGCCGCCAACGGCGACCTTAGCGATTGGCGCCGTACCAAATAAGGATGAAGCGCCAGAGGTTGCTATGCAGCGGTTGGCGTCGTCTCGTGACAATAAGAGCGGCTTGAGTCACACAACAAACGGCAGTAATGCGGTGCGCTTCTATGGCTCGGTCGCCGTGGCAACGCTGGCGAGTAAGGGAAGTTCTGAACTCAACCAATCAGGTTCGGATGAGGCTTCACTTGAGCGGATAGATGATTCGGCACTAACCACTCATTCGCCTAGCGATGAGGGGAATAGTGTTATTTCCCATGGATTAGCGCTTGAGTCTTCAAGCCGCCAAAATACACGCGGCTTGTTCAATCCTCAGACCTTAGCATTGCACCGTCCGCGTTTCTTAGATGTGAATGTCTAGCCTCTCATTCTCGATATATCCTCAAATCTTAACTAACTAGCGTTTGTCCATAAAGACTAATTACTTAAGCCTGCTTTGTTTGGCAAGTTCAGTCGCCATAAAGATAAACCCATAGTGATTCCCTATTGGTCAAGCGCTCATTTTTACGTGCTAGAGGAAACGACCTCTGCGCTATCAATCGCTTGTACTCACACCATGATGTTTGAGGAGATAAGAGGCCAGCAGTTTTGAAGCGGGGCCCTGTTGGTCACGATTCGGGATCACTAGGCTTAGCATAATCCGCCGTTTCTGGCTGCCTTGGAGGTGTAAGCGCACCAGTTTGCCTGCGGCTAATTCTTCTTGAATAAGGAAAGATGGGATCCAACAGAAACCAATGCCCTGATTTAAAATGACTTTCGCCTCATGGAAGTTAGATACAGTCCAGCGCTGCTCGGCTTTTAACCAACCGATATCCACATTGGGTTGCAGGCCCGTGTCTTTGATCACCAGTTGCAGGTGCTGCGCCAGTAGCTTGTCATCGTCTAAGGTACCCATTTCAGCTAAGGGGTGGCTCGGGTGGCAAACCAGATGCAGCTCCTGCTCACACAGGGGCTCGGATAAATAGCCCTTCGGCGGAATGCCGGCGCAAATCGCAATATCGACTTTATTCTGAAGGATTAATTCTTGAGTACCTGTGATGACTGAGTCCAACATTATGATGCGTGTGCCGCGGCTATGGGGCAAAAAGTCACTTAACGCGCACACTAGACTTTCCATCGGATAGACGATTTCGCGAGCAATGGTAAGTGTGGGCTCCCAACCTTGCTCAAGGTTGCTAGCAAGTTGTTCTAACTCGTTGACCGCTTGAGTCACATGGCGCGAACGGCGCAATAATACTTCGCCCTGTGGTGTCAGGTAAGCTTTGCGGCCTCGGACCTCGAGTAGTTCTATGCCAAGCTGGTGTTGCAACTTTGCCACCGCATGATTGAGTGAGGATTGGCTCTTATTGAGCTTTTCCGCCGCCTGCGCGTAGCCGCCGTAATCGACGACAGCCTGTAAAATACGCCATTGCTCAAGGGTAGATTTCGCGCGAGTCATGGTTGTCCTCATGTCGAAAACGACAGGTTTCTAAAAAAGCGATAGATTGAGGCTTATAGTGGCGAGCTATGATCGTTTTTTCAATACTATTATCGTGTTAATTGAAAAAGAGGTTATCCGTTGCAATGTGGCGGCGTGACAACCTCTGATCAGTAAGCTTTATGGGTAATGGATTAATCGATAACCTTAGGCGTCACGCCCATAGGTAAATACTTTTTTGTCGCGTTAAGTTCGTTAAGATAGGGGCCGGGATAGAGCGTCTCCGGCCAATTAAGCAACATTATCGCAAGCACATTGCGATGCTCACCAAGGGCTAAGTCAGGATTGCCCTTGGGTGAGGGGATAATTTGGCTGTTGGCATCAAACGAGTTGGCAATATAAGCCCGAGTTTGAGCCACGACAGGGTGGTCAGTTTTGCCCGCTAGCAGAAAACTAATGCCGACTTCGGCAATAATATCATCGGTCGCATCCTGTAAAATCCGCTCAATGTTGGCGTCAAAGTAATCCAAAATCCATGCAAATTCAGTGGTATCAACCCGATGCTGATAATATTCACTCGCGGCAAAGATAAAATGCGTCATGCCGTAGAGCTTATTGCGAAACTGTGCTTTGCTGAGAGTGGCATCGTGCGCGTCGGGGTAAACCCGAGTAAATGCCGTTTTATAATCCTCTAGATAATCTCCCACCCCCAATTGTTTGGCCCAATACACATAGTTAATCAGCTGCGCTGCCCAGGCTTTAATCATCGCGGGATCGGTCAAACCTTGGCGTAGGTCGGCCTTTTTGAGGGCTTGGATCATTTGACTATGGCATGGACCTGTAAAGCCTAACTCATCGATTCGACTGGCAAATCGCAGTAGTACATCGGAATAAAATAAAAATTCAGGAAAGGGCGCGAGGGCTTTTTTACGGGCCTTGGCTCTGGGGCCATTGCCCAGTTCTGCTATGGCGTTCTCTGAGGCTTGACGTACAAATTCAGGGTTATCCACTTGGCAGGCATAAAACGCTTGAGCTTCGGTTACCGCATAAAGATCGACTAACGCGGCGTTGGCGTATTGCTCATCGCCCGTCAGGCGATAGAGGCGGATCCCATAATGGCCCTGCACCCGAGGTGGGAGTGTATAGAGATGGGTTTCAAGGTTGTGTTGAATAAGCTGCGCAACGTCGCTTTGGCTTAATTCTGTTTTATCCGTGGTGTTTGGCTTGAGAAAGTTTTGTGAGTTCTCAAGCCCAGCGTGACTTAGGAGCGTGCTTTGCGAATTGGCGAAAGCACTCTGCGCGGTAAAGAAGGTTAAACCGCTAAAAAGCGCAATGGATAGTGTGAGTTTGTGTTTCGGTTGTGGTGTGTGGGTGATTTTCAGATCCTGAGACATGGATAATCCTTTGGATAAGCGCAGCGGCATCCACGGGTTCGCCAAGTATGGCGCGCAGTTGCTCGCTCAAGGTGAGTGCGGTCTCATTGACCACGAGGAGATTAAAAAGCCCAAGTTTATCTTGGCAGTCTTGGGTGGATTGATGGACAAGCGTCGCGAGCTTGGCTTGCCACAGGGATTGATAATAGCGTGGGCCTTCGCTGGCGATAGCATTGAAACTATATGGGTAATCAATCGCTTGCGCCCAGTTCGCCCCAAAGCTTTTGCTAAATTCAGCAGGTAAATCCGGATAGCTCTGCTGGTTTAAGGACTGGTAAAAGTTAAGTGCCACCTTAGCGCGAAAGACTTTAAGCTGAGTCGCATAGGCGCTTGCGAGCGTTTCCCTCGGTTGAATATATTGGGTATCAAATTGGGGAAATAGTGCTTGGCGTAACACCTTAGCGAGCCAAAGGCTTGGTAATTGATTGGTATCGAGCGTCGGGCCTAAGGTGTTGTTAAGGTAAAAATGACTGCCGCGTGCCAGCGAGGTTATCGCATCGGCAAGGGCTTGGGTAAAGCGTTCAATATCTTTGAAATTATTGAGTGTCGCGGGCAGCTCGAGCGCCTGTTGACCAAATTGCTGCCCAATCACACTTTGCCTGAGGGTGTGTTGACTGGCATTCCCAAGTTTATTCACTTCATCTTGAGCACCAATGGCCAGGTACACTTCCCCCAGTAATCTATCCATATGATAAACGCGGAGGATCTGTTGCTGCGCTTGTGCTGGTGCCGTTTGAGAAAGTACCGTTTGAGAAAGTGTCGTTTGCGTGGCTGTTGAATCTAGATGTTCGCCAATCACCTCAAAACGTAAACCAAACTCGCCTAAGGTTGTTAAGGCCTTGTCGAGTAGCTCTCGGGTATTGAGGGCGGTGGTTTGTGCACTGGGTAATTGCGATAAGGTACGGCCAAGATCCCAAGGGGCAACTTGAATCGCTTCGGTTTGGCTGTCGAGAAACGCTTTAACTAACTCAGGGGTATTGAGTAGCTGATCCTTGAGGCTGTAACTGGCGTAGTCGCTAAAACCTGCGTCATTGGCGAGGCGTTGACGCAGCTCGGCAATACGGTGTAAAGCGACTTGATTATGCTCCCTAGCTCGACCTTGATAGGCTTGCCATAGGGTTTGACGGCATTCGGCATCGGGTTGCTTTAACAGATAACTCGCGATAGTGCCTGAGAAGCGAGAGCTTGGCTGCTGCGCATCCTTATCAGATGTTTCTTCCTCGTTATTGGTCGTATTAACTTCGGCTACTTCATCTGTAAGCTGGCATTTATCTGCTTGAATATCCAGTTGAAATTGTTGGTTGCCCAAGCCTTGGCGAATGCTGGCCTGCGCCGTGTGCAGCTTGGCTTTATCCATAATGGATAAATGCTGGCGCAACAAAGCCGTTAATTGCTCACCGAGCAACACCTGTTCCTGATTTGCTGCATCATCATTTTCTGAAGCTGCTTGTGTCAGCTCAAACGCCAGTTGGCTAAATTCAGCTTGGTTTAGTAAGTGGCTCAGAGTGTCGGCCAAGCGCAACTGACACTGTAGTAAACCTTGGCGCTCATCCCCCGACAGCGGCAAACCTCGGTAGTAGGTGAGTCTGTCGTTGACGTTATTGAGCCCTATGGTTTGCTGCTCTAACACTAGGACCTTATCCGCCAGTGTTAAGGCAGATAGATTGCGGGTGCGAGCATAACTGGCGAAGGCGCCAGCCAAATCGATATTGGGTTGGCGCAAACACTGCTCAACCAGCAGCGGCACAGGGCTTGGCGCAGCATAGGCTGCACCGAGAGTGGATAAACACCAGCCAAACAGGCTAGCCGTTAAAATGGATTTTTGCATAGGCTACACGTTCTGCAACTGTCATTGAATGGGATGACATGGCTTCGACATGCTTAAGTCTAGGCAAAATGCCTTTTCCATTTGCAATCTGGATCGCCAGTCCCGGGCGTGCATTGAGTTCCAATAACAGCGGGCCTTTAGTCTGATCAAGCACCATATCCGTGCCTAAGTAACCCATCTCACACATCTCAAAGGCGCTCGATGCGGTATGCAGCAAGCTGTCCCAGTGGGGGACGACGATATCGGTGAGCTTTTTGCCTGTGTCTGGATGAAACTCAATTGGATCATCAAATTGCACAGCATGTAACCCTTTTCCCGTGGCAATGTCAACGCCCACACCCACGGCGCCTTGGTGCAAATTGGCCTTGCCATCGGAGGCGGCGGTGGAGAGCCTGAGCATCCCCATCACCGGAAACCCTTTAAAGACAATCAAGCGGATATCGGGCACGCCTTCATGGCTGTAACCGTCAAACACGGGATCGAATTCAATCAGCCCCTCGACAATCGCCACATCGGGTTTGCCGCCAAGGGAGAATAATCCGCTGAGGATATTGGAGACGTGTCTATCCAATTCCGATGGGCTGACCTCGTGTCCGCTGGGTTTATAGTAACGGCCCTGTTCGATATGAGTGATCACTAAAATGCCTTTACCACCAGAGCCCTTGGCAGGTTTGATCACAAACCCCGTGCGGCCTTTCACGCGCTCGGGAATGTGCACGATTTCGTGCTGCTCGCGCACAACGGCGATTAAATCGGGCACGGCAATATCATTAGCCAGTGCCAACTGTTTAGTCAGCAGCTTATCATCCACTCGTTTATAAAATTTACGCGGATTATAGCGACCAATGTAATCAATATTGCGTTTATTCATATTGAGCACGCCGCGCGCGCGAAGCTCCCATGGCCAAGCAATATTCATTAGGCATCCCCCGCGAGTGGTTTAAAGCGTTTGAGTTCCAGTAGGCGATAACCTGTGTATTGGCCCATTAATAGCACTAGGGCCAAAATCACTAAGTGGATCCCAAGGAAGTTAAATACCCAGTGTTGTACCCAACTGGCGCTCATAGCTAAGTAGGCGAGTGTGGCGACCATTAGACTGCCACCGCCTTGCACTATCACTTCTTTCGGGCCTTCTTCCTCCCAGAGGATAGACATACGTTCGATGGTCCACGCCAAAATAATCATCGGGAAGAAGGTAATCGTCAGTCCTTCGCTTAAACCGAATTTATAAGACAGCAAGGTAAAGACGCCGATAATGCCGATCACGACGATGATGACCGCCGATATTCGCGAGATCAGCAACAGATTTAATTGGGACAAATAGGAGCGGATCATTAGGCCGCAGGCCACGATCAGCAAGAAGCCGACTAAACCCGTGACTAAACTGGTCTGAATAAAGGCGAGGGCGATAAGGACTGGCATAAAGGTGCCCGAGGTCTTGACCCCAATAATCACCCGTAAAAACACCACCATCAGTACCCCAATAGGGATCAATAAAATGCCCTTGAATAGACTCTGCTCCTCCAGCGGTAATTGGTAGAGTGAGAAATCCAAGGCATTGTTATTCATCATCATATCGATGGAGGTCGCCAATGCCGAGCGGGTGTCTTGCAACATCGAGAAATGTACCTGCGAGTTCACTCCGCCCATCACATCGAGCACGGAATGGCCCGAGCGTTCCCACAGCAGTAAGTTCTCTGGACGACCTTGCTTGCCTTTAACCAAATCGAATAAGACCCACTCGCCGTTATGGAACACTTCCACAAAGGGCGAGAGGGATTGACGGCGGCGTTGATCTTCAAGGTAGAGCCCGCTGACTTCACGGGCGGGAATGCCCTTAGTTTGCAGCATATGCAAAAACACTTGCGTCGCGGTTTGGCTCGACAGCAATAGCTCCATATTCTGGCTGCGCTTAGTTGCAGTGATTGCATTCATCAATTGCTGGGCGAAGGATAAATTCGATGCGCTGCGCGTCCAAGTTTCGTTAATCACTTGCTCTGCAGCGGTCTTCTCGGTCGCGGGCCAGAGGTAAGGCTCTGGTTGACTGGGGATATTGTCGCTGTGGATTTGGGTCACACCCGTTGGCACTAGGGTCACTTTATAATAGAGATCTTGGCTGCCATAGGCTTCACGAATAGACCAAATTGCACGGCGCGCGTCCTTATCATCACTCACCGATAACCCAAAGCCTGGGGAGCTGGCGTTTTCGACCAAGACTTCATAGGCGGGATCCTGTGGTAAGGAGAAGGACACTTCGGCCGCATCGCCAGTGCCATCGAAACTGATTTTGGCGTCTACCGCCCAGCTTTGTACTTGCTCACCGGGTAGAAAAGGCACTTGATGCTTAACGCCGCGATAGATGCTGGCGCTTAAACCGATAATAAAAAGTAATGCCACCAAAATGTAAAAAGGTTTACGTGAATGCATACGTGTTTCCCATGTTGCGCCAATGGCCGAAAAGCGTGGGATTACCCCAGGGCATTGGCGGTTCGAACTCAACGTCACGCGTTAGATTGTCGCGTGGCGGGTTTTAGCTACGTCAGGCTGCGTCAGGTTGAGCGGCGATATCACAAGCTGACAGACCAATAAGCGCAAGCGGCTCTTATGCTCAGCTTGTAAAACGGCTTGGCTCAAGCGGTTATTTTTTGCCGCTGGAGACGATAGCTGACTCTGCTTTAGGTTGTTCAGGATCGGGTTGTTTGGGTTTGGGCGGTTTGGCTTTACCGTGCACATAGCGCTGGCCGACATCGACAACGGCGATATCTTTGATAAATTTACGGCCGAGCAATAAGGGATAGTCGAGGTGACTACGGTCGGTGAGGTTAAGATCTGTCTCTGCGGAATATTGGCCAATCTTAAGGTGCGCGTGGATCACGGGGCGGCGATCGTCCTTTTCATTGGCGTCCTGCTTAATGCGCACAAAACGCACGACCTTAGATTCGAAATTCGTCGCGGGCTGTTTTTCCCCTTGAGTATACACATCAAAGCGTACCCATTGGGCACCATCGCGCTCAAACAGCGTGATATTACGGGCATCGATGGAGGAGGACTCTGCGCCCGTATCAATGCGGGTGGCAAAACTGGCATTGAGTTCATCGATAAACACATTTTCGATTTCACCGAGTAAAAACTTATCCCCAAGGGCGGATTTGGGGCATTGGCTCGGCGCAGACGTCACCACCGCGGCTTGCTTTTGTGCGGTGAGGTTTTTCGCCGCTTGATTTAAGTGATTGATTTGCAGACTGAGCTGCTCGACTTGGCTGTTGAGTGTCGCAAGCGAGGTTAAATCCGCAGGCTGGCATTGCTGATTAATCGCAGCGACTAATTGATCTTGCTGCTGATTAAGACGGGTATTAAAGGTATCAGTATCGAGTGGTTTGGGGGCGTGGGCGGTCGGTTCTGTCGCTGCGCATCCCATTAAGCTGCTGGCAACGGCGATAGCGATCAACTGCTTTAGCATAGTACTTCCTATTGGCGTTAAAACGGGTTTTATGCCTAGGGTTTACCTAGGCATAAGCGTATTAGGCCACTGGAGCTAACTCGTTAGGTCAAATCTTGATTGGGTTGATTTTTCACCGCAATAATCGTTGCGCGTTTCGGCGCGGGGTAACCCTCGATAGTCTTAGTGATATCGTTAGGGTCAAGATATTCAACCAGTGACTCATTCGGCATCCAATCGGTTCGGCGCTGTTCTGCTAGGGCGGTGACATCGGTGTCGACACAACGTATGTCTGTGAAATCACACTTCTTTAGCCAGAGCATCAGGGCCGCGACGGATGGAATAAACCATACATTATTCATTTTCCCATATCTATCTTGAGGGACGAGTACGGCGTTTTCATCACCATCTATTACTAAAGTCTCTAACACTAATTCCCCACCCATGCGTAACTGATCACGTAATTGTAACAAGTGATCAATAGGCGAACGTCTGTGATACAAGACGCCCATGGAGAAAACCGTATCGAATGCATCCAGTGGTGGCAGCTCTTCAATGCCAAGTGGCAGTAAGTGCACCGGGTGATTTTCACCGCTCAGGCGCTTAACGGCTTCGAATTGGCATAAAAACAACGGTGAAGGGTCGATGCCCACCACCCGTTTTGCGCCCGCACCAAGCATGCGCCACATGTGATAGCCGCTGCCACAGCCGACATCGAGCACAGTGCGATTTTGCAAAGGAGAAATATGTGGGCTCACGCGATCCCACTTCCAATCGCTGCGCCATTCGGTATCGATATGAATGCCGTGGATATGAAATGGGCCTTTGCGCCAAGGCATAAACAAGCGCAGTAGGTTCTCAAGCTTTTCCTTTTCGCCGGGCGTGAGTTGCTCGCCAGTGCCGACGGTGACGCTGCTGACAAAGTCAACGCGATCTGGGGCAGGATAGTGCAGCTTATTGAGCACTTTTTCCCACTTGGGTAAGTTGCCGTGTTTATGTTCTCTTTGCCATTTGCCGAGGATGGCTGGCAAAGTCTCGAGCCAATGCTGCAAATTGGAATCGGCAATTTGTTGGTAAAAGGAGCTGAAACTGATCACTTGATGGCCACCATGGAAGAGAAATTAAAACATTGGAACCACAAGCTAAAGTGGCTAAACCCTTGGCGAGTCAAACGTTGCTGGTGGAGAGTTAAGGTATCGGGCTTCATCACGTTTTCGAGCGCGCTGCGCTTTTGACTGATTTCGAGCTCGCTGTAGCCATTGGCGCGTTTAAAGTCTAAGTGCAGCTCTTCGAGCACACTTTGAATAGGCGCATCATCGAAGCGAATTTTTTCCGACAGCACTAACAGACCGCCGGGATTCAAACCGTGATAAATCTTCGCGATCAGCGCTTCTCTGTCCTCTGGCGGTAAAAATTGCAGGGTAAAGTTAAGCACGACTAAAGAAGCGTTTTCGATGTGAATATCACGAATATCGCCGCAGATCAGCTCAACCTCAGTATCACTCACATAGGCATTGAGGTTTTCTTGGCAGCGCGTCACCATGGATTCGCTATTGTCCACGGCGATAATGCGGCAATCGCGGCCCTGGATTTGACGGCGAATACTTAAAGTGGCTGCGCCTAAAGAGCAACCTAAATCATAGACTTGGGTATTAGGCTTGACGAAACGATCCGCAAAATCGCCAATAGTATTGATAATTTGCGTATAGCCAGGCACCGAGCGGCGGATCATGTCACTAAAGACACCCGCGACACGATTATCAAACTGGAAATCGCTAATGTGTTCGCTCGCTTGAGCGTAGATAGTATCTTGGGAAGCGTTCATCTGGGAATATCTCGAAAATTCAGCCATGCATTTTAACGAATCCCGTTGACTAGCAGCAAGTCTCGGCTAGTAATTTGCCCGAAATTTCTGTCTAATATGCATCAATAACAAAGTATTTACATTGTACATCAAGTACTAGGGACCCCAGTTGAAGTTAGTGCTCCAGCTTATCGTGATCCTGTGTTGCATATTCATCAATAACGCAGTTAACGCCAGTCAAGGACAGACTGAGTCACTGATTGTGGTGATGGGGGAAGACAGCTTTCCCTATCAGTTTGTCGACAACGACGGCGAAGCCACGGGTTTATTAGTGGATCTGTGGAAGGAATGGGGCAAGCGTACCAATACACCATTAGTGTTTGTGGCGCGCCACTGGAATGAGTCATTACAGCAGTTGCAGCAGGGCAAAGCCCAAGTGCATATCGGTATGGGACAGACGCCCGAACGTGAGCAGTTATTTGATTTCGCAGAGCCTATTGCCGATGTCAGTACCTATCTTTACCTGCATAAATCCTTGCAGGGTAAAAAGTCCATTAAGGAACTTATTCCTTACCAAATCGGGATTGTGAGTGGCTCATCCCATGAGGCTGAGCTTCGCCGTATCGAGCCGAATTTAGTCTTCAAATATTATGAAAGCCGTGAAAAATTGCTGGCGGGGGTTGCAGCGGGCGAAACGGTCGTCTTTGCTGGACTCGATGGCTATCTACGCGATCCCGCATCAAGCCAAGCGATTGCGGGCAGTTTTCCCATCAGTGCGCGTATTCCAATCAAGGCCATGCAGTTTGTCCCCGCGGTGATGAAAGGCAATCAAGCTTTAGTCGAGAAGATTAATCAGGGCTTTCATTCACTCGATGCACGTTTTGTGCAACAAACCGAGCGCCGCTGGTTAGGCTATCACGGGCAAAAAGCGGGTCTTGTGGTGGCGATGCAGCTAGGCGTTGAGCCCTTTGTCGATTTAGGCGTCGATGGCTTGCCCCATGGATTTTATGTGGATCTCTGGCAACTATGGTCGGCGAAGACCGGCATTAATGTGGATTTTATCTCGGGCGACATGAATGCCAGTGTCAATGATGTGCGCCAAGGTTTAGCCGATGCGCATATTGGTTACCCTGAAAGTGACGAATTGAAAACTGGCTTAACCCGCGCATGGCAACTCTATACGGTGAAGAGTCGGTTGTTTTTATATCAGCAACAACTGACCGATTTACAGAGTTTAAAAGGCAAACGTATCGGTGTTGTGCCGACAGCGCCTTATCTCGTTGCGCTGCGTAAAGCGCTGCCCGATGTCACGCTGCGTTATTACGAAAATATGGACAGCATGGTCGCGGGTGCGCGCTCGGGCGAGATCGCAGGCTTTGTTGCCGCGGGTGCATGGACTTCCCACTATTTATTGCAAAATAAGGCTTGGTCCGAATTTCATCAATATCCTGAGCTTGAGTTTCCGACCGATGTGTATGTACTGACCCGCAGTGACGATCCCGGCTTAACCCAGCGCATTACTAATGGTTTTCGCAGTATTAGCATGCAGGAATTTGCCGAGGTAGAGCAGAAATGGATGCTTAATCCTAAGGATCGCATTTTTAACCAGAAGGGATTACACGGCGTTCAACTCTCAAGCAGTGAGCAAGATTACCTCTCGCAACTCGGTGAACTTAAACTCGGTTACTTGAAACAGTGGCCGCCAATGGAGTTTAGCGATGAGCAAGGCCAGTTTGCGGGGATTAATAGCGATGTCAGCCAGCTGCTAGCCGAGCAACTGCGGATTAATATTCAGCCCGTCGCCTTTGACGATTGGCATTCGTTGATCGGCGCCTTGCGTTCAGGCGAGATTGCACTGGCGGGCAGTATTGCTCAAACCGCCGAGCGCCAGCAATTTTTAACCTTTAGCGAACCCTACTGGCCATCGCCGTGGGGTTTAGTGTCGCAGCTTGAGCAAGTCTCGGTATTTAATCTGGCGCAATTGGCGGGACAAAGGGTTGCAGTGGTGGAGGGCTACCATCTGGTGGCGCAACTGATGGCATTGCAGCCTTCGCTCAAACTGGTGCTGGTGCCTGATACCCAGTCGGGACTCTCGGCGGTCAACGATGGCCATGCAGATGTGTTTATCGATAAAGTCGTGACGCTGGCCTCTGAGCTAAAAACGGGTCAATATCCGTTGCTGAAAATGTCACTCCTCAGTGACTTAGCCGATCAGCACAGCCACTTCGGACTTAATCCGCAGTATGCACCGTTGGTTCCCTTAATCAATCGCGTATTGGGGCAAATCGATCAACATACGCAGCAACAAATCTATTCCCATTGGGTGAGTTTTTCTTTAACGACGGATAACAGCCAATATCTGCAATGGATCCGTTATTTATTGCTCGGGGCGTTAGTGTTATCTGGCGTGATGGTGGCGGTTTTAGTCGTTAATCGTCGTTTAAACCTTGAGATTACTCGCCGAATTGCCGCTGAAAAGCGTTTGCAGCATGTTGCAAGCCACGATGCCTTAACCCAGTTGCCTAATAGGGCACTGTTGGATGATAGATTGTCACAGGCCTTACTTGCCCATCGGCGGGATCATAGCCATTTCGCCTTGTTGTTTATCGATTTAGATGGCTTTAAGCAAATTAACGATCAATATGGTCATCCTGTGGGGGATGCACTGCTATTAAAAGTGGCGGGATTATTGACCAAAGCCATTCGCAATTCTGATACAGTGGCAAGATTCGGCGGCGATGAGTTTGTGATCCTGCTAAATCGTGTGCAAGATCTCGATGCCGCGACCCAAGTTGCTGATAATATTCTGCACTCGTTATCGTCACCGTTTAGCATAGAAGGGGTGACTGTTGAGGTGGCTATCAGTATTGGCGTGGTCATTTATCCCCGCGATGGCGATACGGCCATCGAGTTAATGAAGAAAGCCGACCAACTGATGTATCAAGCCAAAACGGCGGGTGGCCGTTGCTACCGCCTAGCTTGATGATTTTTTGAACGCTTATACGCAGATAGTGCGTTCGCCTCTAGTCAAGGGCGTAAAACTGTTTGATACTTCACCGCCTAAAAGTGAAGTACTTTGGTAATCGGCATTATTTGACTATAATGCCGCTTTTATCTCGTTTTGATTATTTCCAAAGCACCGGTTTCCGGATAAAGGATAGAGTTAGATGCGCAGTCATTATTGTGGAGACGTCAATAAGTCTCACGTTGGACAAGAAGTTACCTTGGTAGGTTGGGTTAATCGTAGCCGTGATTTGGGTGGCGTGGTCTTTTTAGATTTAAGAGACAGAGAAGGTCTGGTCCAAGTGGTTTACGATCCAGATTTACCTGAGGTGTTCAATGTGGCCAGTACGCTGCGCGCCGAGTTTTGTGTGCAGGTAAAAGGCGTGGTTCGTGCCCGTCCTGATAGCCAAGTCAACGCGCAAATGAAGACCGGCGAAATTGAAGTATTAGGTAAAGAACTGACGATCATCAACAGTTCTGAGCCGCTGCCGCTGAGCTTAGATAACTATCAAAACAACAGTGAAGAGCAGCGTCTAAAGTACCGTTATTTAGATTTACGTCGCCCAGAAATGGCGCAGCGCTTAATGTTCCGCGCGAAAGTGACCAGTGCCGTGCGTCGTTTCCTCGACTCAAACGGCTTCTTAGATATCGAAACGCCTATTCTGACCAAGGCGACGCCAGAAGGTGCCCGTGACTATTTAGTGCCAAGCCGCACTTACAAAGGTCAATTCTTCGCGCTGCCACAATCACCACAGCTGTTTAAGCAGTTGCTGATGATGTCAGGCTTTGACCGTTACTATCAAATCGTAAAATGCTTCCGTGACGAAGATTTACGTGCTGACCGTCAGCCAGAATTTACTCAAATCGATATCGAAACCTCATTTATGACGTCTGAGCAGGTGATGGCTAAGACCGAAGAGATGATGCGTGGTCTGTTCCTTGAGATGCTGAACGTCGATTTAGGCGAATTCCCACGTATGACCTATAACGAAGCCATGCGTCGTTTCGGTTCAGATAAGCCAGATTTACGTAACCCATTAGAACTGGTTGACGTGGCTGACTTGCTCAAAGAAGTGGAGTTTGCGGTATTCTCAGGCCCAGCTAATGACGAAGAAGGCCGTGTTGCGGCGCTGCGTATTCCAGGTGGTGCGAGCTTATCCCGTAAGCAAATCGATGATTACACTAAGTTTGTCGGTATTTACGGTGCTAAAGGTTTAGCTTGGATGAAGCTAAACGACCTGACTCAAGGGTTAGAAGGCATTCAATCACCTGTGCTGAAGTTCTTGAACGAAGGCATTGTGAACGAAATCATCAGCCGTACTGGCGCACAAACGGGCGATATCATCCTGTTTGGTGCCGATAACGCGACTGTGGTTGCTGAATCTATGGGCGCACTGCGTCTTAAAGCCGGTGAAGACTTTAATCTGCTCGAAGGTCAATGGCGTCCACTGTGGGTGGTTGACTTCCCAATGTTTGAGAAGATCAACGGCAGCTTCCACGCGGTTCACCATCCGTTTACTGCGCCACGTGGCGTGACACCACAAGAGCTGGAAGCCAATCCGGCTAACCGTGTGTCAGATGCCTACGACATGGTATTAAACGGCTGTGAATTAGGTGGTGGTTCAGTTCGTATTCACAACCAAGAGATGCAATCTGCGGTATTCCGTATTCTTGGCATTACCGATGAAGAAGCGAAAGAGAAATTCGGCTTCTTACTCGAAGCGCTGCGCTACGGTACGCCACCACATGCGGGTCTGGCATTCGGTTTAGACCGTATTATCATGCTGATGACGGGCGCAAGCTCAATCCGTGATGTGATGGCTTTCCCGAAAACCACCACAGCGGCGTGTCCGTTAACCAATGCCCCAGGTTTTGCTAACCCACAACAATTAGCTGAACTAGGTATTTCCGTGGTGAAAGCCGCGAAGACTGAAGACTAATCTTTAGTGATTATCGAGTACCGAGGCGCAAGCCTCGGTCTATTTTTACCCCGTCATTTCATTTCTTATCAATATCTGCGTTATCGACGTCACTGAATTTGCCGTCAATCTTTGTGTAAAGGAACATTGGCTGTTGGAACCTCACAAGAGGCGCCGTCAAGGTTACCTTAGGCTATTGATAAGATGTGCAATGGCTATGTGTAGAGGAGAACTCCCATGGCAGGTCATAGTAAGTGGGCCAACATTAAACACCGCAAAGCAGCGCAAGATGCCAAACGCGGTAAACTCTTTACCAAATTTATCCGCGAGTTAACGGTTTCAGCCCGTGAAGGTGGCTCGGATCCCGATTCAAACCCGCGTCTGCGTATCGCTATCGATAAAGCGCTTGGCGGCAACATGACCCGCGACACCATTGAGCGCGCAATTAAACGTGGCGCCGGTGAGCTTGAAGGTCAGCAACTCGAAACCATTATTTACGAAGGCTATGGCCCTGGCGGCACCGCTGTGATGGTCGAGACCATGACAGATAACCGTAACCGTACCGTGAGCGGCGTGCGTAATGCCTTTAGTAAATCGGGTGGGAATTTAGGGACCGATGGTTCGGTTGCCTATTTGTTCACTAAGCGCGGCGTGTTGTCCTATGCGCCGGGTACTGATGAAGACGCCCTGATGGACGCGGCGCTAGAAGCGGGCGCCGAAGATGTGGTGAGTTACGATGATGGTGCAATTGACGTATTTACCGAACCGACCGAGTTTTATGGGGTGAAAGATGCCCTCGATGCGGCGGGATTTGTCAGTGATAACGCCGAAATCGCGATGATAGCCTCGACCAAAGCGGAGTTAGATGCCGAGACGGCGGAGAAGTTTATGCGTCTTATCGATACCCTCGAAGAGCACGATGATGTGCAAGAGGTGTATCATAATGCCGAAATCTCCGATGAGATTATGGAAAGTTTAGGGTAAACCCAAGCTGAAATTTGATTTTTATCTGAGTAGGTGGCCGGAACTGAGCTCGACAGAGCTTGGTTCTTACATAGAGCAAGCGTTTAACACTGAGCTTTGAACCAGCGTTTAGACACCGCATCTTGCTTATAGGGTCACCTTAAATTTACCTTTGATTTATTGATGTTTTTTGTGCTGTTGCTCGGCTTACAACCGCCGTTATCTAGGTTGAATAAAGTCGAGCACAGACATTAGGGATAGCATGGCGATTATTTTAGGGGTTGACCCTGGTTCTCGGATCACAGGTTACGGCGTTATCCAATGCCTAGGGCGACAGCAACTTTATTTGGGCAGCGGCTGCATTCGCACCTCGGGCGAGGATTTACCATTAAGACTCAAGCAAATCTTTGATGGGATCAGTGAAATTATTCGCCAATACCAACCCGATGAATTTGCGATTGAGCGGGTGTTTCTCGCCAAGAATGCCGACTCGGCCTTGAAATTGGGCCAAGCCCGTGGTGCGGCTATCGTGGCAGCGACAGTAGCCAACTTACCCGTTGCCGAATACAGTGCTACCCAAATTAAGAATGCGGTGGTCGGAACGGGGCGAGCCAAGAAAGAACAGGTTCAACATATGATCCAGCAATTGCTTAAGCTGCCCGCGGCGCCACAGGCCGACGCTGCGGATGCGCTCGGCGTTGCGGTATGTCATTATCACACCAATCAAAGTTTGGTCGCCTTAAGCGGCCGAGCGACAACAAGAACATATGGACGGTACAGATGATAGGTCGTTTACGTGGCGTGTTAATTGAAAAGCAAGCGCCAGAGGTGTTGATTGATGTCAATGGCGTGGGGTACGAGTTACAGATGCCCCTCACCAGCTTCTATGAACTCCCCGAGGTCAATCAACCGACCACAGTGTATACCCATTTTGTGGTGCGTGAAGATGCCCAGCTGCTTTACGGCTTTATCACTAAACAAGAGCGTTCACTGTTTCGCTTGCTTATCAAGGCCAACGGTGTGGGTCCTAAACTGGCGTTAACCATTCTTTCTGGCATGACCGCCAGCGAGTTTGTGGGCTGTGTCGAGCGTGATGATATAGTGACGCTGGTGAAATTACCCGGTGTCGGTAAAAAGACTGCCGAACGTTTATTGGTTGAGATGCGCGATAAATTGAAGAGCTTGATGGAGGCATCCGTAGGCTCTGAGCGTGAGTTCGTGCTGCAATCTAACTATTCACCGGCTCCGACGGTCAACAGTGCCGAAGAGGATGCGATTTCAGCCTTGATCTCCCTCGGCTATAAACCACCACAGGCGAGTAAAGCCGTTTCTGCCGCCTATAAAGAAGGCATGGACAGTGAGACCTTGATTAAGGCCGCGTTAAAATCGATGCTCTAATGGCATGGTTTTCATTAAGGCTAGTGTTATATTGCGGTACGCGATTTTTGCAGCCAGTTAGGTTGCAACTGCACCAAAATAGCAAGTGCCGTATGTCGATGCGGTAACAGGAATAGGTAAATGATTGAAGCAGATAGACTGATCCAGCCGCAGCTGCAAGGTCAAGACGATGTTATCGACAGGGCCATGCGCCCTAAATTGCTCGATGAATATACTGGGCAGGATGATACGCGTGCCCAATTAAAAGTGTTTATTCAAGCGGCAAAGAATCGCGAAGAAGCCTTAGACCATATGCTGATCTACGGCCCGCCGGGGTTAGGTAAAACCACCTTAGCCATGATCGTGGCTAATGAAATGGGGGTGAACATCAAATCGACGTCGGGGCCTGTGCTCGAGAAAGCCGGGGACTTGGCGGCGCTGCTCACCAATCTTGAGGCGGGGGATGTGCTTTTTATCGATGAAATTCACCGCTTAAGTCCTGTCGTCGAAGAAATTCTGTATCCTGCTATGGAAGACTATCAGCTGGATATTATGATTGGTGAGGGGCCTGCTGCACGCTCAATTAAGTTGGACCTACCGCCTTTTACCTTAGTGGGGGCGACCACGCGGGCAGGGGCGTTAACCTCTCCGCTAAGGGCGCGTTTTGGCATTCCACTGCGGCTCGAGTTTTATAATGTCAAAGATTTAAGCACTATTGTGACCCGTTCGGCACAGGTGATGGGATTGGCCATTGATAGTGAAGGGGCCACCGAAATTGCCAAACGCTCACGGGGAACACCGAGGATCGCCAACCGTTTACTGCGTCGAGTGCGTGACTATGCGGAAGTGAAACACGACGGTGCTGTAACGCAAAAAGTTGCGGAGCAGGCGCTTGATTTACTCGATGTCGATGGCGAAGGTTTCGATTATATGGATCGAAAACTGCTGCTTGCTATTATCGATAAGTTTATGGGAGGCCCTGTAGGGCTTGATAACCTTGCCGCGGCTATTGGTGAGGAGCGTGAAACCATTGAAGATGTATTGGAGCCTTTCCTTATCCAACAAGGCTTTATCCAACGTACTCCACGTGGTCGTATTGCCACAACCCGAGCCTATCTGCATTTTGGCATGATAAAACCAGAGTAACATCCAAGAAGGATGACCTTGTTAACAAAAAGCGGCCTTGGCCGCTTTTTGTTTTTACCGATTTTATTATTGTCCTTTTTGTCACCAGATAATGTTGCCGCTAGAACGAACCACATCCAAATCATTAAGATGAATATTATTTAATGAATGTCGGTTTCACTTAATTGACTATGACGCAGACTAGTCATTGGAGTGCTGTTTTTATTTAAGTTTATTCGGTTAAATAATAATCTTATTTTGTTTATAAATAATATTTAATCTAATGAATTAACAATAATAAAACAAATGTATTTATATGTTGAGTTGAAACAACTCGGAATGACATTTGTATTGTTTATAAAAACAGCATTCAGAGTAGGGTGGTTCAACGCTTTCTTATTCCGTAGATGCTGTTTATTTCCGCTTTTTAACCCTTATCTCATCCTAAAGCACCTCATATTTATGCTTGTTCCAAATTGGCGATGAATTGTTGCATTTGTGTGTATTGCACACTTGCGGTGCATAAAAATCACAATTTATTCATTTTGTATCAGTGCGCGCTGTGAAATCCCTGATTTTTACACGATTCATTCTGTTGCAATGATTACCAATATGCATATTTCTCCATAATTAATCGACATATGGTTCTGTGTGCTAGATAGTTATCATGCAAAAAAGTGTGACACACATCACATATTTGAGGTAATCCAATGTTTGTTAAATGTTATTTTCTTAACAGTTTAAATCACTGTTAATTACTTAAATATACGGTTTTTAATGCTGTTAATAAGGGTTGATTTGTATTTGGTATTTGAATTAAACAAATAAGTTACAACATCCATCACGATGATAAACAAAATGACTTTTAAAGTTAAAAAAATGAAGATTGACTGAATGAAAGTGAATCCTCAGTATCAAGCGCAACAGTCGTACAGCAAATTGTCGTACAAACTGTAAGCATAAAAATAATAGTAAGATCTAGGGAGCATTCATTCATGATCAAAAGAACCAAAGTTGCGTCGGCTATTAATTTAGCTGTCGTTAGCTCAATTGCTGCTGGTACCTTTGTAGCATCAAGCGCATTTGCAGCTGAAGAGACTGCAAAAGTAGAACGTATTGAAGTCACGGGTTCACGTATTCAACGTCAAGATATGGAAACAGCTTCTCCTGTTACCGTTATTGATGCTGCTGCAATTAAAGCCGAAGGCTTTACCTCTGTAGACCAAATGTTGCAAGTTCAAACCTCTATGGCGGGTGCTGCGGTTGGTTCAACCACCAACAACGGTGCGGACGGTGTTGCACAAGTTGACTTACGTGGTATGGGCTCGCAACGTACTCTCGTATTGCTGAACGGTCGTCGTATGGTGAACTCAGGTTCAGGTGCTGACAGTGCTGTGGATTTAAACTCTATCCCAGTTGCTATGATCGCTCGCGTTGAAATCCTGAAAGACGGCGCTTCAGCGGTATACGGTTCTGATGCGATTGCCGGTGTAGTTAACATCATCACTAAGAAAGATTTCGATGGTTTCCAATTAGACTTTAACGGCAGCGGTACCGACAAAGGTGACGGCGAAAACGGTGACATCAGCGCATTGTACGGCTTCAATACTGAAGGCGGTAACTATACCTTTGGTGCGGCTTACTCAGATCGTCGTGGTGTAGTTCAAGGTGACCGTGATTGGTATGATCCACTGGACAATACCAGTTCTATCATCCCAACGGGTGCTTTAAATCAAAAAGTTATCGATGCCAACGGTAATTGGGTTAAAAGAACTTCGACTTATGACTACTCAAATGATGTCTATTTCCAAACACCAAGTGAGCGCCGTAGCTTATTTGCAAATATGACGCAAGAGCTAGGCAATGATGTTGTTCTGACTGCGGATGCTATTTATACCAATCGCCGTTCTAACCAACAGCTTGCAGCACAGCCAGCTCAAATCAAATTGAATGTGTGTGGTGATCCAAGAGTTACCGATCCTACAGCAGGATGTCTGACCCTTGACCAAGGCATGATTGATGCTGGTATTGAAGCTGATGCCCGTGGACAAGTGCAATACAATAGACGTATGAAGGATGTTGGCCCGCGTATTTATAACCAAGATACTGATACTTGGCGTTTATCAGCTGGTTTAGCAGGTTCTTTAGACGTTCATACGGGTATGAATTGGAATGTGGATTACACATTTGGTAAGAACGAAGCTAAGACAGGTGTTGCTAACTCTATTAACGCAACATTGATGGCTAATTCAATCTATGCCGACCCATATGCTTGGTTTGAAGGTTCTCCTTTGACTGATGAGATGAAGGATGTTTCTTATGATCAGCAAGAGACGGGTGGTAATGAGCAGCAAACATTATCTGCAGGCTTAAACGGTGAATTATTCGATCTGAGTGCTGGAGCCGTGGGTTTCGCTATTGGTGCTGAATACCGTCGTGAAAGTGGTTTCTACAATCCAGATGCAATTGTTGTTGCAGGTGACAGTACTGCCGCTCAACAAGATCCTACAAGTGGCAACTACAACGTTATTTCTATCTTCCAAGAAGTGAGCGTGCCATTTACGGAAAAACTAACGGGTGAATTTGCACTACGCTTAGACGATTACTCTACTTTCGGTAAAGCGACTACTTGGAAAATTGGTTTAACCTACACTGCAACAGATGAGCTGATGGTTCGCACTGTAGCTGCTACCGGTTTCCGTGCTCCTAGCGTTGCTGAGCTATATGGCGGTAACTCAGGTTCATTTGATTATTTAACTAATCCTTGGTTACCTATGAGTGATCAAACTGGACAGATTTTAGTTAACCGTACATCTGATCCAGATTTGAAACCTGAAGAGTCAGAATCTTACACTGCAGGCTTAGTATATTCGCCAAGCTATATTGATGGCATGTCAATTACCCTTGACTACTGGCGCTTCAAAGTCACTGATGCAATTGCTCGTGCAGACGTGCAAGTTGGTTTAGACGCGTGTCATGGTGGTGATACAGAAGCTTGTAGCACATTCAATATCACAGCTGATGGTGACTTATTCAACTTAACAAGTGCACTGACTAACGTAGGCTCACAGGACACCAGCGGTGTTGACTTCAACTTAGCTTATAACTTTGAGCTACTTGGTTTAGATTGGAAAGTGAGTAACGATACTACTTACTTGATTAAGTTCGAACAGGATGGTGAAAACTATACTGGCACAATCGATGGTAATACGGGAGCTTATGCCCGCGTACGTAACAACTTCAGCATCTCTGCAGGTCAAGATGATTGGAGCGTGATGTACTTCAACCGTTATATCAGATCAATGGATGATGTTTACACTGACTATGATGCGAACGATAACCCATTCGTTGCAGTAAGAGGTGTAGATTCAATTCTGTATCACAACATTTCTGGTACTTACCATGTAAATGACAGCACAACTGTTAGTTTAGGTGTGAAGAACTTTACTGATGAGAAACCTCTTTACGTAACTAACGGCAGTGATGCTGGTACTGTTCCAGAAGTTTACGACACTATCGGCCGTACTATTTACGGTGGTGTAACAGTTAAGTTCTAATCTAAAATAGAACCAACCTTTAAAAAGCGCCTTCGGGCGCTTTTTTGTTTTGGTGCAAAAGGTTACAAGCCGTTATCTATCGCTGCCAACTTGATCACAATTAAGCGAATACTGATTTTTAATCATCTTCTAATGCTAGAGACATATTTTAAGTTATGGTAACATAAATGATATTGATTCTCGTTTGGTGTTTAGGGATGAGTAAAATACTGTTAGTCGATGATGATCCATTATTCAGAGTTTGGTTAACTGAAGCGCTTAAAGCACAGGGACATGAAGTTGAATGTGCCGTAAACGGCGTTGAAGGGCTCAAACGTATTCGCAGCTTTAGGCCTGATATTATTATGCTCGATCTGGTGATGCCGCAAATGGATGGTTTCTCACTACTAGAGGCGAGGGACTGTATAACGCCTATCATGATGTTATCTGCCCGTGATAATGAGGCTGACAGGATCCGAAGCTACGAGCTTGGTGCGGATGATTTCTTAACGAAACCCTTTAGCATTAGAGAGTTATTGGTGCGTTTGCATGCCTTAGAGCGTCGATTAATCCCGCGCGCCACAGAGCCAATGGCAATCGAGCAGGCGACAATCCAGCCGGTCAAATTCGATGAGGCTGCTTATAGGATCACTATTGGTAAAAATGCCGTGGAGCTCACCCAAACCGAGTTTAGGTTGTTTAAGTATCTGTTCGAGCGTAAGGGGCAAGTGATCACTAAGCAAGAGCTGCAAAAATCCGTATTGCAGAAGGACTTAGGCCGTTTTGATCGTAACTTGGATATGCATATTAGTAATACAAGGCGCAAACTGGCGAATACCCGTTTACCGCGGACATTAATCAATACGGTCCGTGGTCAAGGGTACAGTTTTTCCGCTTGATGTGTTGTGAGAGGTTAACAAACTAGGCACTGATGAATTACAGTGCGACTGCTGGCTTCTTAGGCAATTTTAGTCGCTTTCATTTTCCCCTGATACGGATTTGGTTTATTCTAACGGGCATTATAGGTGATGCGTATTCAGCATCATTACCCTCACATGAATAACCAAGTAGGAATCATTATGCGGATCAGTGCCAATTTTGATGGCGGAAATATCCAAGTCATTAATCTTGATAATAAAGATGATATTCAACTGGCAATCCGTCCCGATGCGGGCGGTGAGTTTTATCAATGGTTCAACTTCCGATTCGAAGGTGAGGTGGGTAATCAATACACCTTAAATATCATCAATGCGGGCACCGCTTCCTATCCTAAGGGCTGGCAAGATTACCATGCGGTCGCCAGTTACGATCGCCAGCATTGGTTCCGTGTGCCAACCCAATATATCGATGGCAAACTGAGCATTCAGTTAGCGCTTGATTGTGATGCGATTCAAATCGCCTACTTTGCACCCTACAGCTACGAGCGTCACTTAGATTTACTCAGCAACGCACAATTGCATCCCGATGTTAATCTTGAGCATTTAGGTCTGACCTTAGATGGCCGCGATATCACCCTGATGAAAGTGGGCGATGGCAATCCTGATAAACGCAATATCTGGATCACTGCGAGACAACATCCCGGTGAAACCATGGCGGAATGGTTAGTCGAAGGCTTAGTGAATCGTCTGCTGGATAACGATTGTCCAACGGCAAAAGCGCTGCTCGATAAAGCGAATTTCTACATAGTGCCTAACATGAACCCGGATGGCAGCGTAAGAGGCCATCTGCGTACCAATGCGATTGGGGTTAACCTTAACCGTGAATGGCAAACTCCGAGCTTAGAAAGAAGCCCTGAGGTCTACCATGTAGTGCATAAGATGCAGCAAACGGGCGTGGATTTGTTTTACGATGTCCATGGTGATGAAGGCTTGCCCTATGTATTCCTCGCGGGTTGTGAGGGTGTGCCTGCTTACAATGAACGATTGGCACAGCTGCAAGCTGATTTTAGTCAGGCATTAACCTTGGCCAGTGCCGATTTCCAAACCGAGTTTGGTTACGCTAAAGACGAGCCAGGTCAAGCCAACTTGACCGTGGCCTCTAATTGGGTAGCACAAACCTTCGATTGCTTGTCGAACACCTTAGAAATGCCTTTTAAAGACAACAACAACCTGCAGGATCCGTTTGTGGGTTGGTCGCCAGAGCGAAGCATTTACTTAGGCGAAGCTTCATTGATTGCCATGCTCGCCGTGGTTGATAAGTTAAGATAGGTGCGACTATGGCATTAATCGAATGTCCAATCTGCCGTAAACGGATGTCGAGCAAAGCACCAGCTTGCCCGCATTGTGAGGCAAAAACCAATGGTGACAATAGCTCGCTCGCTCGGATCAGTCATATCCAAAAATCCAGCAGCTTAATGAACCAAAGCTTTGTCGCCATGACGCTGTTTATTGCGGGGGTGGTGATTTGGTTTTGGGGCGGCGAGCCCGCCGAAGGTTTGCGCGCGACCATTGGCGTCATCTGTTTTGTCTTTGGTTTTGTGGGTTATTTAATTACCCGCGTTAGAATCGTATTACATAAGCGAAAGAGTGTATGACCGACATTAATCAAGTAATCGACCAAATGCCCGAAGAAGTCTATGAAAGGCTGCGTAGCGCCGCTGAATTAGGCAAATGGGAAGATGGCACAGTATTAACCGAAGCCCAGCGTGAGTCGACTCTTCAAGTGGTGATGCTCTATCAGGCGCGCCGCTTAGATCAAACTGAGCATTTCACCATAGCGGCCGGTGGCAAATTAAATGAGCTGTCGAAGGCGGAGTTGAAGAAACAATTCCGTGGCGAGTCTATTGCTGAGTTTAAAGCTGACGAACTCTAATTGTTGTGTTAATGCTTAAACAACAAAAAGCCCACGAATGTGGGCTTTTTCATGCGTAACGTTTCGATACTTAGTCGGGGCTGAGCTCACCAACCAAGTTTTGCAGCATGGCAGTTTTAATTTCGCTCGGCTTTAAGTTTTTCGATAGCAGATAATGCAACTTAGCCAGTGCGGCTTCAATGGTCATGTCTGCACCACTGATCACCCCCGCTTTGGCGAGGGCATTGCCCGTAGCGTAACCGCCCATATTCACTTTGCCTTGGAAACACTGAGTTAGGTTCACTAACACAATTCCACGCTCATCCGCTTGCTTTAGGGTATCGAGTAATGCCGCATCCTGTGGTGCATTGCCCACGCCAAAGGTTAGTAAAATCAGCGCCTTTACAGGTTGCTGTAGAATGTTCTCAAAAATTTGTGTCGAAATACCAGGATAGAGAGTCACCACTCCGACAGGCTGCGGGCTGATATTCGCCACTTCTAACGGCTTATCACTTGGCGTGGCAATTTTACCTGCACGCAGATTAATTTTAATCCCTGCCTCAAGCAGTAAGGGGAAGTTAGGCGAGGCAAAGGCATCGAAGCCATCGGCATGGGCTTTGGTGGAACGATTACCGCGGAACAGTTTGTTATTAAAGAATAAACACACTTCAGCCACCGGATAATTGGCGGCGATATATAAAGAGTTAAGTAGGTTGGTTTGACCGTCTGATCTCAGCTGTGCCAATGGAATTTGAGAGCCGGTGACGATAACAGGCTTTGACAGACCTTGAAGCATAAAGGATAAGGCCGATGCAGTATAGGCCATGGTATCTGTGCCGTGGAGGATCACAAAGCCATCGTACTTGTCGTAATTGGCCTTGATATCATCGGCGATCATTTGCCAGTCGGTTGGTGCCATGTTTGATGAGTCGATGAGCGGGCAGTACTCATGGATCACAAACTCAGGCATTTCATCATGGTAAAACTCGGGCATGGATTGGACACATTGGGTCAAAAAGCCTGCCACCGGTGCAAAGCCATTCGCGGTTTTTTGCATGCCTATGGTGCCGCCCGTATAGGCGACGTAAATGGAGCGTTTAGTCATTCTTGTCGTTATCTTAGCTGCAAGTGAGCTAATTATACGATTTTGCAGGCATAAACCCAATAAAAAAGCCCGAGGCAATCGGGCTTTTGTGTCCTTCATTTTGAGTCTGCGTTAGTTGATCGCACAGCTGTCACAATACACATACACATGGTTAGGATCGTTAAAGGCCGCGATGGTCTTTAAGCTGCCCGTCCATTGCGCCAACATTTGCTCAAGCAGTGTTGAATGGCTGAGTGACGCGGGCAAGTAGGCCGAAACAGAGGCAAACATTTGCTGCACAAAACGCTGTTCAGGCGTGAGCTCTTGTTCAATTACGCGGGTATCGAATAGGCTTAAATCTGCCAATTTAGCGGCTTTGGCAACGGCTTGGTCGATATCGCCAAGCTCGTCCACTAAACCTAACTCTAGGGCTTTTTTACCACTCCACACACGGCCTTGGGCGATGCTATCCACTTGTTCCAAGGTCATTTTACGTTCCTTAGCGACCAGTGAGATAAAGTCTAAGTAACCACGCTCGATATGACGCTGGATAACCGATTCGATTTGTGGCGAGAGGGTACGAGTTACAGACAATCCCGCCCATTCAGAGGTCGATACACCATCGGTATGAATACCTAAGCTAGCGAGTGAATCTTCGAAGGTGGTGATCATCCCGAAGATCCCGATAGAGCCCGTCAGTGTAGTTGGGGTTGCGAAGATATAATCGGCGCTAGCCGAAATCCAGTAGCCGCCAGACGCCGCAAGGCTGCCCATACTCACCACCACAGGTTTACCCGCCGCTTTGAGGGCGAGTAATTCTTGGCGGATCTGCTCTGAGGCAAAGGCGCTGCCGCCAGGGCTGTCGACTCTAAGTACCAGCGCTTTGATATGTTTATCAAATCGCGCCTTACGTAACAGCTCTGCAGTGCTATCGCCACCGATTTGGCCGGCGGGTTGGCTGCCATTTAAAATGGTGCCGCTGGCAACGATAATGCCGACACTGTCTTGCTCAACAAAGCTTGGCAAAGGCGTCACTAAGGTTAAGTAGTCGTAAAAGCTGACTTGCTTAAAGCTGTCACCCGACTTCTCTTTACCCACGCTATCGAGCATGACTTTACGGAACTCTTCATCGGTCGCTAGGGTATCGACCCATTTCATATTGATGGCCATAGTGGCGGAGTCGCCTTCGGCCTTATCCAGTTGCGCGAGGTAGCTTGCCGAGTCCAGCACTAAGGTATTGGCATCAATTTGGCGGTTTTCTGCAACCGTTTGAGTATAACTCTGCCAAACATCGGCGAGTAGGGCGCTGCTTGCCTCTCTGGCCGCATCCGACATATCGTCACGCATGTAAGGTTCTACCGCGGATTTAAAGGTGCCGACGCGGAAAATGTGTGCCTTTATCTTGAGCTTCTCGAGGGCGGATTTGAAGTATTGGTTATACATACTCAAGCCATCGAGAGAAACACTGCCTTGGGGATTGAGGTAAATGGTATCGGCAAAGCTGGCAAGAAAGTATTGGTTTTGCTCGTAATAGTTTCCAATTGCCACCACTTTTTTGCCGCTTTCTTTAAAACGATTCAGGGCATCGCCAATGGATTGTAATTTGCTGATCCCTGCGCGTTTCAGCTCGGCTAAGTCTAAGACTATGGTGCTGATCCTGTTATCGTGCGTCGCGTTATCAATCACATAGATAATATCGGACAGCAGGATTTCACCATCGCTGCTGCCGTTATTGCCTTGTTTAAGTGCGGCTTCAATTGGGTCGACCTGTTGTTTTTGATCGACAATTGAACCTGCCAGATTGAGCACCAATGCTGAGTTCTCTTCGACCTGAATATCCTCACTGCTGCCAATAGTAATGAGGATGATGGCCAGGAAGCCAAAAAAAATCAGGTTGAGTATGAATTTACGGATCCCGTTGAGGGTGTTCCATATAAATAAACATATTCTCTTGAAAAACGATGGGTTAGCGGACATTAGCCACTCCTTTGCTTATCGAATGTGCCAATGCTAACTGAAAATCCCCTCACTGGCTAAACACAATTGTAAAGGATTTTAACTTTTAACCCCCTAGCAACAGTTGAGCTTACATTTGACTCAAGGTATGCTCATTTAAATCACTTGTTTAAAAAGGATGTTTGAATGTCGTTTCCCCATTTATTAGAACCCTTAGATCTGGGATTCACCCAGCTCAAAAATCGTGTGTTAATGGGCTCCATGCACACGGGTTTAGAAGAAGAAAAGGGCGGATTTGAGAAACTGGCAGCGTTTTATAAAGAGCGCGCGTTAGGCGGCGTCGGTTTAATTGTCACCGGCGGTATCTCACCCAACCTACGTGGTCGTTTGACTCCCCATGCGTGTCAGCTGAGTTTCCCATGGCAAGTGGGTAAACACCGCATCGTGACTCAAGCGGTGCACGAGGCTGGCGGTAAAATCTGTATGCAAATTCTGCATGCGGGGCGTTATGGTTACCATCCTTTTTCACAGGCACCGAGTAGAATCAAGTCGCCTATCACTCCCTTTACGCCTTCGGCCATGTCGAGCCGTCAAGTACGCGCCACCATTAAGGATTACGCCAGTTCTGCCGCCTTAGCGAAAAGAGCGGGATACGATGGCGTAGAAGTGATGGGCTCTGAAGGCTATTTGATCAACCAATTTATCAGTTCGCGCACCAATACCCGCACCGATGAATGGGGCGGCAGTTTTGAAAAACGTGCGCAATTTCCGATAGAGATTGTGAATGCCATTCGCGCCAAAGTAGGCAAAGATTTTATTATTATCTTCCGCTTATCCATGCTCGACTTAGTCGACAACGGCTCCACCTGGGACGAAGTAGTGCAATTGGCCAAGTGGCTCGAGCATGTGGGGGTGTCGATTATCAATACAGGGATCGGCTGGCATGAGGCCCGTGTGCCAACCATTGCGACCAGTGTGCCGCGCGGTGCCTTTGCTTGGGTGACTGAAAAACTTAAAAAGTCGGTTTCAGTCCCCTTGATTGCCACAAACCGTATCAATACGCCTGAGATTGGCGAGCAAATCATCGCCTCTGGTCAAGCGGATATGGTGTCTATGGCACGGCCGTTTTTGGCCGATCCTGAATTTGTTAATAAAGCGGCGGCCAACACGCCAGAGCTTATCAATACCTGTATTGGCTGTAATCAGGCCTGTTTGGATCATACATTCTCACTCAAACGTGCCACTTGCTTGGTCAACCCTCGCGCCTGTTATGAGACCGAAATTAACTTTTTACCCACCAATAACAAGAAGCGTATCGCAGTGATGGGCGCGGGCCCTGCGGGGATGGCATTTTCGGTGTATGCGGCCATGCGTGGCCATGAGGTCGTGCTTTTTGAAGCAAAATCCGAGGTGGGTGGGCAGTTTAATCTGGCACGTAAAATCCCAGGAAAAGAAGAGTTTAACGAGACGATTCGTTATTTCCTTAATCAAATCAAGCTCCATAAAATCGATTTGCGCTTAAATACCCGTTTGGATGCTAAGGTGCTTGAAACCGAAACCTTTGATGAAATCGTTATCGCCTCGGGCGTGGTCCCGCGCGAGTTAAGTTTGCCAGGTTTTGATAGCCCCAAAGTGGTGGATTATCAACAGGTGCTGACGGGCCAAGCCACTATTGGCAACAAAGTGGCCCTGATTGGTGCCGGCGGCATTGGATTTGATATGGCGCATTACCTCTGCGAATCAGAGTCGAGCACCCTCAATCCTGAAAAATGGTTAAAGCAGTGGGGCATAGACAAACAATATCAGCATGCGGGTGGTTTAGCCGAGCCTGAAGTCGATAATAGCGACCATAGACAAGTCTACTTGCTGCAACGCAAGACTTCTAAGATGGGCCAAGGCTTAGGTAAAACCACCGGCTGGATCCACCGTTTAGTGTTAAAACAGCACGATGTGAAGATGAAAACCGGCGTTAACTATGACAAGTTTGACAATGCGGGTCTGCATATCCGTGTTGGCGAGCAAACCGAAGTGTTGGCCGTGGATAATGTGATCCTCTGTGCCGGACAAGAATCTAACCGCACCTTAGTCGATGAGATGAAAGCAACGGGGATTCCTGTGCATTTGATTGGCGGTGTCGATGTGGCCGCCGAGCTCGATGCAAAACGCGCCATTCGTCAAGGCGCAGAGCTTGCGATGCGACTGTAGTTGTTAAGCTATTTCACCAATAAAAAGCCTGAGTTTAACTCAGGCTTTTTTGTTGATTTTGACTCAGGCTTTTTTGTTGATTGATATGAAGATAAGAGCCTATCTGCATGAGTGGGACATTTGCTTAGTTGGGTAAATGCCCATAACTGACGACCCGCGTGACTTGCCACTGGCCATTGGTGCGTTGCCAGAGCATTAAAAATTTGGCTTTGCCATCACAACTGCCAGTTTCTAGACTGCAAAATTTATGAATGCCTTCAGTTATCGCGCCAAAGTCTTTGATGGGATAGGCTTGAAAGCTTTCTTCAACCAGTGAGCGGGTGTATTTGCCGCAGGCATAGTTTTTAGTGTTGTTGATCATTGATTGGCGATCCCAAGTCACACCACCATTGTCATGGTAAAACTCGACCTTCTCTGCAAAGTAACTTTCGTGCAGCTTGAGTTGTTGCTCATCGGCACAGTGATTAAATGAAGCAAATACCTTGTTATCCATGTCTTTCATCTCGGCAACGAGGTTATCTTCAATCGAAAATGCACTCATCGACACAAGCAGCAAGCTGATTGCGATTAACTTATCCATAGCTCTCCTTGGTAGAAACGGGCCACCTAATACAAAGTAAAAGTAAGTGGAAAGCAATAACATAATGAACTTTTGGCAAGCTAACAAGGGCGAGTGATAAAGTGTTTAGGAAGCCGTAAAGATGGTGTCTTGCTAATCAGTAAGCGTTATAAGGGAAGAAAATACCCATTTGTTGTAGACGACTCTATTAGTCTTCTATCACTTCTTGCTGTGGCACGGCTTTTAGATTAGCGGTTTTACGCGTCGATGGGGTTTGGGCGCGCCTGTTACCGCAAGAATAGGTCACCACGGCAGCACCTTCGGGGGATAAATCGAGTTCTAAATCTTCGCTAGGAATACAGCAGCAGGGCAGGCATTCGTCGGCATTAAGCTCGGCTAAAGGCTCGGTTAAATAGCTGACGCTGCCGCTAATAATACGGGTCTTGCAAGCGCCGCAAAAACCACTGCGGCACTCAGAGAAAATGGTCACTTTTTTGGCTTCGAGTGCTTGCAACAACGAATTGTGCTGCTCGGTAAACAGCAGCACAGGTTGCCCTTGAAGGCGCACAATGGGCGCCTTCGCAAAGGGGTTGTTTAACAGCAGGTTCGATTTAGCCATGAGCAATCAAATCCCGTTAGAGATCGAAATCGAGGAATTCGTCACTGTCGACGGCCGAATCGATTTGACCGACAAGATAAGATGACACTTCGACTTCCTGTGGCGCTACTTGTACCGCGTCACTCTCTAACCAGTTCTTCATCCAAGGTAGTGGGTTAGACAGCTCGGCATAAGGCAGTGGCAGGTTAACGGACTTCATCCGTTGGTTAGTGATGTACTCAACGTATTGGCAGAGGATCTGCTCGTTGAGTCCGATCATCGAACCGTCTTTGAACAGGTATTTTGCCCATTCTTTTTCTTGCTCTGCGGCCTTGAGGAACAGGTTGTACGCTTCCTGTTGGCATTCTGCGGCAATCTCAGCCATTTCAGGATCGTCTTTGCCGCCCTGCATAATGGTTAAGATATGCTGAGTGCTGTTTAAGTGCAGCGCTTCGTCACGGGCGATAAGACGAATAATTTTCGCGTTACCTTCCATGAGCTTACGCTCAGCAAATGCGAATGAGCAGGCAAAACTGACGTAGAAGCGAATCGCTTCGAGGGCGTTCACTGACATCATACACAGGTACAACGCTTTCTTTAGCGTGCGAGTGTTGACTTCAATCGGCTCGCCATCGATCACATGGGTACCTTCGCCTAACAGGTGGTAAACCTGTGTCAGCTTGATCAAGTGATCGTAGTATTCGGCAATGTCAGTCGCGCGGCGTAGGATCTCTTGATTCACCACGATATCGTCAAAAATCACCGAAGGATCGTTCACGATATTGCGAATAATGTGCGTGTATGAGCGCGAGTGAATTGTCTCGGAGAAAGACCAAGTCTCAATCCAGGTCTCTAATTCGGGCAGCGACACTAAGGGCAGAAACGCCACGTTAGGCGAGCGACCTTGGATAGAATCGAGCAGCGTTTGGTATTTTAGGTTCGAAATAAAAATATGCTTTTCATGATCTGGCAGTGAGTTGTAGTCGATTTTATCGCGGCTCACGTCAACTTCTTCGGGGCGCCAGAAGAAAGACAACTGCTTTTCAATCAGTTTTTCAAACACTTCATATTTTTGTTGGTCATAACGAGCGACGTTAACCGATTGTCCGAAGAACATAGGTTCACGGGTGGCATCGTTGGGTGTTTGGCAAAAAGTAGAGTAGGTCATGGTACGAGTATTCCAATAAGTCGGGATCCCAAAGGGATCCCGCAACCGTTAACATTGAAGATTAGATTTTGCAGGCGCCGCCAGCACAGCCGTCATCTTCTTTCTCTATGTTGGTAATGTCATCGTGTTGATCCGATGCACCATCGCGAGTGTTATGGTAGTACAGCGTTTTTACACCTAACTTATAGGCATTGAGTAAGTCTTTCAGCAGAGTCTGCATCGGAACCTTACGGCCTTCGAAACGCGTTGGGTCATAGTTAGTGTTGGCCGAAATCGCTTGGTCAACGAATTTTTGCATGATACCCACGAGCTGTAAGTAACCTTCGTTGCTTGGCATTTGCCATAGCAGCTCGTAGTTGTATTTCAGCTCATCAAAATCAGGCACCACTTGCTTTAACTGGCCATCTTTACTCGCTTTAACGCTGATCAAACCCCGTGGCGGTTCGATACCGTTGGTCGCGTTTGAGATCTGTGATGAAGTCTCAGACGGCATCAATGCAGACAGGGTCGAGTTACGTAAACCGTGCTGTTTGATGTCTTGGCGCAGTGTTTCCCAGTCTAAATGCAATGGCTCGCTGCAAATCTTATCTAAATCACGTTTGTAGGTATCGATAGGTAAAATACCTTGAGCGTAAGTGGTCTCATTAAATAATGGGCACGCACCTTTCTCTTTCGCCAGATTCATTGACGCCTTGAGCAGATAGAACTGAATCGCTTCAAAGGTCTTGTGAGTCAGGTTGTTCGCGCTACCATCGGAGTACTTCATGCCATTCTTCGCTAAGTAGTTCGCAAAGTTGATAACACCAATACCTAAGGTACGACGGTTCATCGATGAAATTTCGGCCGCTTTGATTGGATAATCTTGGTAATCCAGTAGGTTATCCAGTGCACGTACCGCTAAATCGGCTAATGGCTCAAGCTCGGCTAAGTTTTTGATTGCACCTAAGTTTAACGCTGACAGTGTACACAGCGCGATTTCACCGTTTGGATCGTCAATGTTGTTCAACGGCTTAGTCGGCAGCGCGATTTCAAGACAAAGGTTAGATTGTCTGATCGGAGCGACTTTCGAGTCGAACGGACTGTGGGTATTACAGTGGTCGACGTTTTGGATGTAGATACGGCCCGTTGAAGCACGCTCTTGCATCATCAATGAGAACAGTTCAACTGCTTTCAATGTCTTCTTACGAATGCTGCTGTCTTGCTCATATTGCAGGTACAGACGTTCGAATTCGTCTTGATCTTCGAAGAAGGCATCGTAAAGACCTGGTACGTCAGATGGGCTGAACAGGCTAATGTTTTCGCCTTTGATCAGACGTTGGTACATCAGCTTGTTGAGCTGCACGCCGTAGTCTAAGTGGCGAATACGGTTATCTTCAACACCGCGGTTGTTTTTCAGTACCAGCAGCGATTCTACTTCTAAGTGCCAAATGGGGTAGAAGAGGGTCGCTGCACCACCACGAACGCCGCCTTGCGAGCAAGATTTTACCGCCGTTTGGAAATACTTGTAGAAAGGTAAGCAACCGGTGTGGAAGGCTTCGCCGCCACGGATTGGGCTACCTAATGCACGGATACGACCCGCGTTGATACCGATACCTGCGCGTTGGCTCACATACTTCACGATAGAAGAGGCGGTCGCGTTGATAGAATCTAAGCTGTCGCCACATTCAATCAGTACGCATGAACTGAATTGACGTGTTGGCGTGCGTACACCTGCCATGATTGGCGTTGGCAGCGAAATCTTAAAGGTCGATACCGCGTCGTAAAAATCTTTAACATATTGCAGGCGCGTTTCTTTTGGATAACGGGCAAACAAACAGGCTGCCACTAGAATATAGAGGAACTGGGCGCTCTCGTAGATCTCGTGGGTCACACGGTTTTGTACCAGATACTTACCTTCGAGCTGTTTTACTGCCGCGTAGGAGAAGTTCATATCGCGCCAGTGGTCGATATAGCTGTCCATAATATCGAGTTCTTCGCGGGTGTAATCCTGCAGAATATGCATATCATACTTGCCAAGCTCGACCAGTTTAGTCACATGGTCGTATAACTTTGGCGGCTCGAACTGACCAAAGGCCTTCTTACGTAAATGGAATACGGCTAAGCGCGCAGCCAGAAACTGATAATCCGGTGATTCTGGGGAAATTAAATCCGCCGCAGATTTGATGATCGTTTCGTGGATAGCTTCGGTTGGGATCCCGTCGAAAAACTGTAAATGCGTGCGAAGTTCAACTTCAGAAACAGAAACGTTTTTTAATCCCTTGGCTGCCCAAGTAATTACGCGGTGTATCTTATCGAGATCGATTGTCTCACGTGCACCACAGCGTTTTGTGACTGTCATATTGCTATTCATTGAAGAGAGGCCTTGGTTCTGATATCTGTTCAGGTGAACTAAGTCACCGTACGTTTCCTTGTAAAACAATCAACCTGAAAACCCTTAATACTGCTGACTATGCAGAAGATAGTCGATTTAACGGGGAACTTCTAGTGTGTCTGATTGCTACCTATACACAAGATATGGTGTTTTAAATAATCTGAGATACAAGATAGTGAGGTTTGCCGCTATTTGCAAGTCTCAATTCAGGGGGTATCTTGTGGATATCTTGAGGATAAAGAAAAGCGTTAGTGATGACTAACCCTGAAGCTCAAATTGAGATTAGCGTGCAACATTGATGACGTTTTTTTGCGCAAATTTCACTGTGTGATCGATCGCTAAAATAAGCAGCGATTGCGATCGCAAGGATTGACCCTTAGCCTAAATTGCATTACCAGCAAATGGGGCAGAATTTCGCCATTAATGGTTAAGTTGAGCAATTAGCACGAGTCGGTCCGTTACCGCTATTTCGCTAATGCTTGGCTTAATGCCGAATGCAAACTCGATGGCGAGGTAAACTGTGCATAGGCAGGCCATGCATCGGGCGTATCGGCCTCACCCAAATATCCCCACAGCGCTATAACGCCGAGCATGCCCGCCGCTTGGGCCGCGAGTAAATCCCGCTCGGCATCCCCTAAATAGAGGATTTGCTGTGGTAGGCACTGCAATTGCTGTGCGCCCAATAGCATTGGTGCGGTATGGGGCTTGGGATAACGAGTGGAATCGCCACTGATCATCACCGGCATACGTGAGCTGAGCTTAAGTTTATGCAATAGAGGGCGAGTAAAGCGGGCGGGTTTATTGGTGATCACCCCAAATGGTACGCGGCACAACTCGAGCCAATCGAGCAGGGGGGCGATACCATCAAACAACTGGCAATGGTCGCCATTGATCCTTTGATAGTGGGCGAGGAGTCCTTGCTGTACTTGAGTGCGCAGGGCGTCATCCGCGCCGGGAATCGCCGCATCGACTAAGGCAAAGCTGCCATGGGAGGCAGCGCTACGCATATCTGCTAAAGGTTTTGCTGCGATACCGACATCCGACAAACTGAGGTTAAGGGCCTGAACCAGATCCGGCGCGGTATCGGCAAGGGTACCGTCAAGGTCGAATAAGACCCCTTTAACCTCAGCTAAACTCATCTTAATCTACCTTTTGCGTCGCAATCATATAATTAACATCGACCTTTGGCGTGTACTTAAAGATCCCCGTCAGTGGGTTATAGGTGATCCCAAGTGCATCTTTACAGAGAAGATCGGTGTTATCGACTAAGGCCATGAGTTCCGATGGCTTGATGAACTTATTATGGTCATGGGTGCCAATGGGCAGCATCTTTAATAGGTACTCGGCGCCGATAATGGTCTCGACGAAAGACTTAATGTTACGGTTGATGGTTGAGAAAAACACAAAACCGCCGGGTTTAACCATATCGCAGCAGGCTTGAATGACTGATTGTGGATCTGGTACATGCTCGAGCATCTCCATACAGGTCACCACATCATAGTATTCGCGGTGTTCTTCCCGATGGGCCTCGGCAGTGTTTTTGACATAGTTGATGCTCACGCCAGTTTCCAGTGCATGTAAACGCGCGACTTCTAATGGTTCTTCACCCATATCGAGGCCGTGAACGATCGCGCCGATGCGCGCCATGCTTTCGGATAAAATGCCGCCGCCGCAGCCGACGTCCAGCACTTTCTTACCAAAAATCCCGCCTGCCGTTTGATCGATATAGTTAAGGCGCAGGGGATTTAATAGATGCAGCGGCTTAAACTCGCCGTTGAGATCCCACCAGGTTTCGGCCATACGTTCAAACTTTGCGATTTCCAGCGGGTCTACGTTGGTATTCTGTTGCATGCTATTACCTATTACGGCTGTCATTGTGCGGCTATTATAACGACAATGGGGGATAAACACAGTATTGGCTGATCCTAAGTCTTTGTGGTTGAGTGAAATTTCAACAATTATCATTAATTCTTAAACACTTTGTGAAGCTGAGCGGTTTTTCTGCTCAGAGATTAATCAAGTCTTGGCCTTAATTTCGCCATTAACAACGGATTTTATCGGGTTTAAAAGGGCAAATTGACAGTGTTTTCATCTATTAAGCCACATCCTTTGCAATTCACGTAGGATAGGTCTGGCGACATTAAATAACTGTGTTAGAATGCCAAATCACGTTTTTGGGCCGCTCAATGATACGGATTATACGTTGTCGGCTAATTTTCAGGGGAACGAGCAGTTTATGACTGATCTGGCATCATCTATTTCGCCAATTAATATCGAAGACGAACTAAAGAATTCGTACCTTGATTACGCCATGAGCGTCATCGTGGGACGTGCATTACCAGACGTGCGTGATGGCCTTAAGCCTGTGCATCGCCGCGTGCTGTTTGCCATGAGTGAATTGAAGAACGATTGGAACAAGCCGTACAAAAAGTCTGCCCGTGTGGTTGGTGACGTGATCGGTAAATATCACCCCCATGGTGATTCGGCGGTTTACGATACTATCGTACGTATGGCTCAGCCTTTCTCTCTGCGTTACACCTTAGTCGACGGTCAAGGAAACTTCGGTTCGGTTGACGGTGACTCCGCAGCGGCAATGCGTTATACCGAAATCCGTATGGATAAGTTAGCGCACCAGCTCCTCGCCGATCTTGAAAAAGAAACCGTTGACTATGTGCCCAACTACGATGGCACAGAACAAATTCCCGCTGTATTACCGACACGTGTCCCTAACCTGTTAATCAACGGTTCATCGGGTATTGCGGTCGGTATGGCGACAAACATTCCGCCTCACAACTTAACCGAAGTGGTCAAAGGCTGTTTAGCGCTGATCGCCGATCCTGCGCTGTCTATCGAACAGTTGATGGAACATATTCCTGGCCCAGACTTCCCAACGGCTGCGATTATCAACGGCCGTAAAGGCATTATCGATGCGTATAAGACGGGCCGCGGCCGCGCCGTCATGCGCGCACTGGCTGAAGTCGAAACCGAAGATAACGGCCGTGAACGCATTATCGTCACCGAAATTCCTTATCAGGTGAACAAGGCGAAACTCATCGAGAAAATCGCTGAGTTAGTCAAAGATAAGAAGATTGAAGGCATTAGCGGCCTGCGCGACGAGTCTGACAAAGACGGTATGCGTATCGTTATTGAAATCAAACGCGGTGAAGTGGGTGAAGTTGTTTTGAATAACCTCTATGCCCAGACACAAATGCAATGTTCTTTTGGTATCAACATGGTGGCATTGACCAATGGTCAGCCTAAGTTGTTCAACTTAAAAGAAATGCTCGAATGCTTTATCCTGCACCGCCGTGAAGTGGTGACTCGCCGTACCGTATTCGAACTGCGTAAAGCGCGCGAACGTGCCCATATTCTTGAGGCATTAGCGGTCGCACTCGCCAATATCGATCCGATTATTGCGCTGATCAAAGCATCTCCTACCCCAGCTGATGCGAAAGTCAAACTGGTTGAGCAGGGCTGGGCACTTGGCCATGTACAGGGCATGCTTGAAAAAGCGGGTGACGATGCGGCGCGTCCTGAATGGTTAGAGCCAGAATTCGGTATCCGTGATGGCTTATATTACCTGACCGAGCAACAGGCTCAGGCGATCCTTGAGCTGCGTTTACACCGTTTAACTGGTCTTGAGCACGATAAGATCATCGCCGAATACGAAGAGCTGCTCGAGTTCATCGCGGGTCTGCTGTTTATTCTGCGCAGCCCTGAGCGTTTGATGGAAGTCATCAAAGAAGAGCTAGAAGAAATTCTGGCTGAATACGGTGATGCACGCCGCACTGTCATCAACGCTAATGAAATTGATATGAGTCTTGAAGACTTAATCAACGAAGAAGACGTGGTTGTGACCCTGTCACACTTAGGTTACGCCAAGTACCAACCGCTGAGCGATTACCAAGCCCAGCGCCGTGGTGGTAAGGGTAAAGCCGCGACTAAAGTGAAAGACGAAGATTTCGTTGAAAAACTACTGGTTGCCAACACTCACGATACGATTCTGTGCTTCTCTGATTTCGGTAAGATGTACTGGCTCAAGGTCTATCAATTACCGCTGGCAAGCCGCACATCGCGCGGGCGTCCGATTGTTAACTTACTGCCGCTGTCCGATGGCGAACGCATTACGGCGATTCTGCCGGTGCGTGAATACGCAGAAGATAAGTACATCATCATGGCGACTTCTAACGGTACCGTGAAGAAAACTGCGCTGACGGCTTACAGCAACCCACGTGCTAACGGCATTATCGCCGTGAACCTGAAAGATGGTGACCAACTGATCGGTGTCGATATCACTAATGGTGATGATGAGATCATGTTGTTCTCGAACGAAGGTAAAGTGGTTCGCTTTAAAGAAGGCGAAGAAGTCGCCGTACTCGATGAAAACGGCAACGCAGTGCTGGACGAAGAAGGCAACCCTCAAATCAACTTCAAGGGCGTGCGTCCAATGGGCCGCGGCGCGACAGGTGTTCGCGGTATCAAGCTCGAAGAAGGTCAAAGAGTAGTGTCTCTCATCGTACCTAAGGGCGATGGCGCTATCTTAACCGTGACCGAAAACGGTTACGGTAAACGTACTGAACTGTCCGAATACCCATCGAAGAGCCGCGCGACCAAAGGTGTGGTATCGATCAAGGTGAGCGAGCGTAACGGTGCAGTGGTTGGCGCGGTACAAGTTGGCGGCAATGACGAAATCATGCTCATCAGCGACAAAGGTACCTTAGTGCGTACGCCAGCGAACGGTGTGTCTATCATCGGCCGTAACACCCAAGGTGTGACCATTATCCGTACCGCAAGTGACGAGAAAGTGGTTGGTCTGCAGCGTATTGATGAGATCCAAGGCGACGAAGATGAAGTCGAGCTGGATGAAAACGGTATGCCAATCGTCCCAGTTGTCACTGAAGGTGACTCTGTTCAAGAAGAGCCTTTAGAGGATGAACTGGAAGAAGAATTAGACGAAGACGAAGAGCTTGACGACGAGCAAGACGAAGACTAATTCGAGAGTATGAAAACGAGCGTCCAATTGGACGCTCGTTTTTTTCATGGCAACGTTTTATTTTATGAATTCTAATATCATGGTTTGTAAATAAGGAGAGTGGCAGTGAGCGCGATTTATAATTTCTGTGCAGGTCCTGCGATGTTACCCGCAGCGGTAATGAAAAAAGCACAACAGGAATTACTCGATTGGAATGGGCTAGGTGTCTCCGTGATGGAAGTCAGCCACAGAGGTAAGGAGTTTATCGCGCTGACCAAGCAAGCTGAGGCGGATTTACGCGAGCTGATGCACATTCCACAGAACTATCATGTGTTGTTTATGCACGGCGGTGGTCGCGGTCAGTTCTCTGCCGTTGTGAATAATTTTTTAGGCAACCAAGGCAGAGCCCTGTATTTAGTCAGTGGTCAATGGTCTTCTGCAGCATTAGCCGAAGCACAAAAGCTGGCGGGTGACACTCAAATTGATAGCCTTAACATTGTTGAAAAACATAATGGACTCAATGCAGTAGTGCTGCCTGAACTGCATAAGATTGATGCCGATTACCGTTATGTGCACTACTGCCCAAATGAGACAGTTGATGGTATCGAAATTTTTGATGAGTTAGACAGTCCATGGCCGATTGTCGCCGACTTATCATCTACCATTATGTCTCGCGAAATCGATGTCAGTCGTTACGGTTTAATCTATGCTGGCGCACAGAAGAACATTGGTCCTTCGGGCTTATCTATTGTGATCGTGCGTGATGATATGTTGAAGCTGCCGAGTTTAACCCAATCATCCATCATGGATTACCGTTTAGCCGTTGAGCATGACTCCATGTTCAACACGCCGCCAACCTTTGCTTGGTACTTAGCGGCTGAAGTATTTGCTTGGCTCAAATCCTTAGGTGGTGTGGCTAGTATCGCGAAAATCAATCAGCAAAAAGCGCAAATGCTGTATGCCTGTATCGATGCCAATCCTTTCTATAAAAATGGTGTCGTCGCGGCAAACCGCTCACAAATGAACGTGACTTTCCAACTGGCGGATGAATCCCTTGATGGCGCCTTCTTAAAAGAGGCCGAAGCGGCGGGCCTAGTGGCCTTAAAAGGTCATCGAATCGTTGGTGGCATGCGTGCCAGCCTTTACAATGCGATGCCACTTGAAGGTGTCGCCGCGCTGGTGAGCTTTATGAACGAATTTGCGGCAAAGCATAGCTAAGCCAAGTAATGAAGTTTACCTAACTTGCTTAACTCGCTGATTGATACGTGTCGTTTAAAGTCAGTTTTAACAGCGTAAAGTGAGAAAAAAAACGAATGCCTAGGCATTCGTTTTTTATTGGTTGCATAAAGCTTAAAGTTAATATGAAAGCATGCACTAAGTAATAGCTAAAGGAAGGCTAGGGGACTTAGGCCGAATTAGGCGCTTCATCCCAACAGTCTTGTTACAGTACTTTTGCAATCGACTTAGCTAAGTAATCCACATTGTCTTCGCTAATGCCTGCAATGCTAATGCGACTCGAACCCACCATATAAATGCTGAATTCTTTCTGCAGACGCGCGACTTGCTCAGGATTAACCCCTAGGAAAGAGAACATGCCTTTTTGGCGTGCGATAAAGCTAAAGTCGCGGTCCACGCCATTGGTTTTGAGTTTTTCCACTAAAATGGCGCGGTTACCGTTGATACGGTCGCGCATCACTTTCAGCTCATCTAACCATTCTTGCTTTAATTCTGCCGAACCTAGAATGGTTTCGACAATCGCCGCGCCGTGGGCTGGCGGCATGGAGTAGAGGCAGCGAACCACGTAAAGCAGCACAGATTGCGCGATGTTTGCCGTGTTTGCATCTTTTGCAACCACAGAGCATGAACCGATACGCTCACGGTACAGACCGAAGTTTTTCGAGCAAGAGCTACACAGGATCATATTATCGACCGCAGCGGCCATTTTACGCACGCCGTAGGCATCGATATCGACCCCATCACCAAAACCTTGGTAAGCCATGTCGATAAGCGGGGTAAAACCTTGCTCCTTGGTGAGGGCAACCACTTTATCCCATTGTTCTGTCGTTAAATCCATCCCGCTTGGGTTATGGCAACAGGCGTGGAATAGCACCACATCGTTCGGGCCAATCTGCGCAAGCGCGCTGAGCATCTCATCGAACTTTAACGATTTAGTGTCGTAATCATAGTAAGGGTAGGTTTTAACGGTCAGACCCGCCGCTTCAAACAAGCCTATATGGTTAGCCCATGTGGGATCGCTCACCCATAGCACAGCATTAGGATTGCAGCGTTTAATAAAATCACCGGCAACGCGCAGGGCGCCCGTGCCACCAGGAGTAGAAACAGTACGAATGCGGTTGGTGATAATCGCGCTGTGATCACTGCCAAAGGCTAATTCTGTTATCAGGGTATTAAACTGAGGTGAACCGGTTGGGCCGATATACACTTTGGTGGTTTCAGTGTCTAAACGGAATTTTTCGGCTTTTTTCACGCAATTAAGGATGGGAGTGTTTCCAGCGGGATCCTTATATACGCCCACACCTAAGTCGACTTTTTGAGGATGTGAGTCTTCACGGTACTGGGTTAATAGGCCGAGGATAGGATCCGCAGGCATTGCGACGAGTGAGTTAAACATGGCTCCATCTACCTTTTTGGTTATATTGCGACAACATGAATTGCAAAGAATATGCGTGATTTATCGTTTGAAACCTAGAATAGCGTGGATAGATGAAAAATTTAAAGCAAAAACTGTGAACTATGGCCAATTAATCTGGCAAAAAAGCCTGCCAAAAAACGCTTTAGATCACAATTTAACCGCTGATATTTTGTATTTTTGTTATTTTTAGACTGACTTGAGTAATTTTCCGGTTTAAAAAGCCGTTTTTTAGTAAAAAACGGTTGAATCCTGCGTCACTATCGGTAATTTTATAACGACGAAGCACCAACAAGGTCCCCAATCTCCTTTAATTTGTAATCTTAACTTGACGCCATGTAGCGTGAGGTTGCCATTTACCTATTTTCAATCAGCGTACCGTTGATGGTTACGCCCTAAGAGAAAGAAGATTTATTCATGAAGCAATTACGTCTTGAACCTGTTGTGCAAGTCCGCGGTGAGATCAATATTCCGGGCTCAAAAAGCATTTCTAACCGCGCGTTATTATTAGCGACCTTAGCCAAAGGCACCACTACGCTAACCAATTTGCTCGACTCCGATGATATTCGTCATATGTTGGCGTCTTTAAAGCAGTTGGGTGTTGAATACCGCTTATCGCAAAATAATACTGTCTGTGAACTGACTGGCTTAGGCGGCGTGATTTCATCAGATACCGCGCAAACGCTGTTTTTAGGCAATGCGGGCACGGCAATGCGTCCATTGTGCGCTGCGCTCACCTTAGGCCGTGGCGAATTTACCTTAACCGGCGAGCCGCGCATGGAAGAGCGTCCCATTGGCGATTTGGTCGATGCTTTAAAACAATTGGGCGCCAATATTGTTTACCTTAAGAATGATGGATTTCCACCACTGACCATCAATGCAACCGGTCTTAACGGTGGTGATGTCGAAATTGCTGGCGATCTGTCTAGCCAGTTCTTAACCGCGCTGTTAATGGTTGCGCCCCTCGCGAAGGGCAGTGTGAATATTCATGTCAAAGGTGAACTGGTTTCAAAGCCCTATATCGACATTACCTTAGCCCTGATGGCACAGTTTGGCGTTCAGGTGATTAACCATGACTATGCCCGCTTTGAAATCCCAGCCGGGCAGCAGTATGTGTCTCCGGGTAAAGTGTTAGTGGAAGGGGATGCCTCTTCTGCATCTTACTTTTTAGCGGCGGGAGCCATTAAAGGCGGTGAGGTGAAAGTCACGGGTGTTGGCCGTTTAAGCATTCAGGGCGATGTGAAATTTGCCGATGTGCTGGAAAAAATGGGCGCCGATATTGAGTGGGGCGATGATTATATTATTGCCCGCGGCGCGCCATTAACCGCGGTTGATTTAGATATGAATCATATCCCCGATGCGGCGATGACCATTGCCACTGCGGCCCTGTTTGCTAAGGGCACGACCACCATCCGCAACATCTATAACTGGCGCATTAAAGAGACCGATCGATTAGCGGCGATGGCCACCGAGCTACGTAAAGTGGGCGCTCTAGTGGAAGAAGGGCACGATTATATTCAAATCACCCCGCCAGTGGTGCTCAATACCGCAGAGATAGACACCTATAACGATCATCGTATGGCGATGTGCTTCTCCATGATGGCTTTTGCCGATTGCGGGATCACCATCAATGATCCCGATTGTACCTCGAAAACCTTCCCAGACTATTTTGCCCAATTTGCCAGTCTCAAAGCCTAACCGCTTTCTGTAACAGACTGACTTTGGGTCATATCAAGATGATGAAGCCGCATTTGAGCGGCTTCTAAACTTCATAAAAAATCCACGGATTTTATTTGTATTGTATTGTACAATGCGGCGCGCTCATTTTCGGGGCTCTAGTTAAGAACTCACGGATGATGATTATTTTTTGCGGAGGAATGTATGTCTGAACGGGCTCCTGTAGTCACAATCGACGGCCCAAGTGGTGCTGGTAAAGGGACAATTAGCCAATTATTGGCTAAGCATCTCGGATGGCAACTGCTTGATAGTGGTGCTATTTACCGAGTGCTTGCGTTAGCTGCAATTCACCACGATGTAGAACTGGAAAATGAAGAATCCATCACACTCCTTGCTGCGCACCTTGATGTGAAATTTTTAACCGGCAATGAGAAAGACCCAGTTCAAGTGATCTTAGAAGGTGAAGACGTCACTACTGCGATACGTACTCAAGAATGCTCAAATGCGGCCTCTAAAGTGGCGGCATTTCCCCGTGTGCGGGAAGCCTTATTACGTCGTCAACGTGCCTTTAGAACGGCACCCGGATTAATCGCCGATGGCCGCGACATGGGCACGGTTGTTTTCCCAACAGCATCGGCTAAATTATATTTAACTGCTTCTGCAGAGGAGCGGGCTCAAAGACGCTATAATCAGTTGCAGGACAAGGGCTTCGATGTTAATATCGAGCGCCTTTTAGCTGAAATTATCGAGCGTGACGACCGCGATATGAATCGTCCAGTGGCCCCTTTGGTCCCTGCCGAGGATGCGCTCGTTATCGATACTAGCGATAAAGGTATTGATGAAGTACTTGAGCTTGCGCTCAACTACATCAACCAAAAATTATCCCACAATAACTAAGTTATTGTTTGGATAGGTATTCGTATTAAGGATGATACGGATAATTTGACTGACTCCACGTCTAGGATTGACTGTGGTTTATTACATTAAAGTAACTTAAACATGACTGAATCTTTTGCTGATCTATTTGAACAATCCCTTCAAACTCTGGAATTCCGTCCAGGCTCTATCGTTCGTGGTACTGTAGTTGCTATCGAAAACGGTATGGTTCTGGTTGATGCAGGTCTGAAGTCTGAAAGCCCAATCCCAGCTGAACAATTCAAAAACGCTCAAGGCGTTTTAGAAATCGCTGTTGGTGATGAAGTTGACGTAGCTCTTGACTCTGTTGAAGACGGCTTCGGTGAGACTCAACTGTCTCGCGAAAAAGCGAAACGTCACGAAGCTTGGATCGTTCTGGAAAAAGCTTACGAAGATGCTGAAACTGTAATCGGTATCATCAATGGTAAAGTGAAAGGCGGTTTCACTGTTGAATTAAACGGTATCCGTGCCTTCTTACCAGGTTCTCTAGTTGACGTGCGCCCAGTTCGCGACACCGCTCACTTAGAGTACAAAGAATTAGAATTCAAAGTTATCAAACTTGACCAGAAGCGTAACAACGTAGTTGTTTCTCGTCGTGCAGTTATCGAATCAGAAAGCAGCGCTGAGCGTGATGCACTGTTAGAAAACCTGCAAGAAGGTCAAGCAGTTAAAGGTATCGTTAAGAACCTGACTGACTACGGTGCATTCGTAGATTTAGGTGGCGTTGACGGTCTGTTACATATCACTGATATGGCATGGAAACGCGTTAAGCACCCATCTGAAATCGTAAACGTTGGTGACGAAATCAACGTTAAAGTTCTGAAGTACGATCGTGAGCGCACTCGTGTGTCTCTAGGTCTGAAACAACTTGGCGAAGATCCATGGTTAGAAATCAGCAAACGCTACCCAGAAAACACTAAGTTAACTGGTCGCGTAACTAACCTGACTGACTACGGCTGTTTCGTTGAAATCGAAGAAGGCGTTGAAGGTTTAGTTCACGTTTCTGAAATGGATTGGACTAACAAGAACATTCACCCATCTAAAGTGGTTAACTTAGGTGATGAAGTTGAAGTTCTGGTTCTGGATATCGATGAAGAGCGTCGTCGTATTTCTCTAGGTCTGAAGCAATGTAAGACCAACCCATGGGATGACTTCGCAACTCGTTACAACAAAGGCGACAAGGTTTCTGGTAAGATCAAGTCAATCACTGACTTCGGTATCTTCATCGGTCTTGACGGCGGTATCGATGGTTTAGTTCACCTGTCTGACATTTCTTGGAACGGCACTGGCGAAGACGCAGTATCTGAGTACAAGAAAGGCGACGAAATCCACGCAGTGGTTCTGTCTGTTGACCCAGAGCGCGAGCGCATCAGCTTAGGTGTTAAACAAACTGAAGACGATCCATTCAACGCTTACTTAGCTGACAAGAAGAAAGGTACTATCGTAAACGGTACTGTTTCTGCTGTTGACGCTAAAGGCGTGACTGTTGAACTAGCTGACACTGTTGAAGGTTACATCCGTGTAGCTGACATCAGCCGTGAGCGCATCGAAGATGCATCTACTGTTTACTCAGTAGGTGACGCTATCGAAGCTAAGTTCATGGGTGTTGACCGTAAGAACCGTTCTATCAGCCTGTCAATCAAAGCGAAAGACGAAGCTGAAGAAAAAGAAGTAATGGCGACCTTGAATAAACAAGAAGACGCTGTTATTAGTAATGCAATGGCTGAAGCGTTTAAAGCAGCTCGCAAATAATCGCCTGTTGTATGGGGAGTTTTTTCTCCCCATTAGGTGACTGTGTTTGGCTTGATAATAGGGGATAGCTAGGATGACAAAATCCGAACTGATCGAAAAACTCGCCACCAGGCAGTCGCAGCTGTCGGCGAAAGAGGTTGAAGGCGCAATCAAAGAGATGTTGGAGCAAATGGCAACAACATTAGAAAGCGGTGATCGTATTGAGATCCGTGGCTTTGGTAGTTTCTCGCTTCATTATCGTGCACCGCGTACTGGCCGTAATCCAAAGACTGGTTCATCAGTTGAATTGGAAGGCAAATACGTCCCGCACTTTAAGCCAGGCAAAGAACTGCGCGAACGCGTTGACGCAGTTAATGTATAATTGACCGCATTACAAAAAGCCTCCGTAAGGGGGCTTTTTTATATCTAATGCAAGGCAAAGCTGGTCAGCTCAGTAAATTTCTTGGATAATCAGAAAATTGAAAGGCGTTTAAGGGAGTGCAACGTGAAATCTTTTGTAGCGACAGTCCTTGTGGCACTGTTATTTATCGTGGCATTGATTTTTGGTGCGCGTAATGAACAAGTAGTGACGATCAGCTACTTTGTGGCTCAGGGTGAGTATCGTTTACCCGTAGTCTTAGCCGTGGTTTTCTTTGCAGGCTTTATGTTGAGTTGGCTCGTGGCCAGCTATTATATTGTCAAACTAAAATTGGCTTTAGCGGCGACCAGAAAGAAATTAACGGTCCAAACCGCTAAAACTCCTCAAGGTGTAGACGCCTAATATGCTTGAGATCCTCTTCCTGCTGCTTCCTATTGCTGCCGGTTACGGTTGGTATATGGGGCGGCGGAGCATAAGGCAAAACCAGAGTAATCAGCGTAAGCAATTAAGTCGTGATTATTTCACCGGCTTGAATTTCCTGTTGTCAAACGAGTCAGACAAAGCGGTCGACTTGTTTATCAGTATGCTCGATGTGGACGATGAAACCATCGATACTCATCTTTCCCTCGGGTCGTTATTCCGCAAACGCGGTGAAGTTGACCGCTCCATTCGTATCCATCAAAACTTAATCGCACGTCCCACACTCACCAATGAGCAGCGCGATATCGCGATGATGGAACTGGGTAAAGATTACCTTGCGGCGGGGTTTTACGACCGTGCAGAAGAAATTTTCCTGAATTTGGTGAGTCAAGATGACCATAGCGAAGAGTCTGAGACGCAGCTGATTGCCATTTATCAAGTCATTAAGGAATGGCAAAAGGCCATCGACATCACCAAGCGCTTAAGCCGCAAGCGTCAGCAGGTGCTTAAACCGATTATCGCCCATTTTTATTGCCAGCTTGCGGATGAAACCAGCGACGATGCTGACAAGATCAAGTTATTACTACAGGCCTTAAAACAAGATCCTAAGTGTGGCCGAGCCTTACTCACGCTCGCCAAAAAATTCCTCGACGCCAAGGATTATAACCAGTGCAAATCTATGCTGATGGCACTGAAAAAGGCTGACATAGAACTTTTTGCCGATGCCTTACCAACGGCCAAGCAAGTGTATCGCGATACCCAAGATAAAGAGGGCTATCAAGAATTATTAGCGGGCGCGATGGCCGAAGGGGCGGGCGCCTCCGTGGTGGTAGCGCTTGCTCAACATATGATTAGTCTCGATGAGATAAAAACTGCTGAAAACATGGTGTTGGATGCCCTGTATCGCCATCCCACCATGAAGGGGTTTCAGCACTTAATGCAGATGCACCTGCGTCAAGCTGAAGAAGGGCAAGCCAAACAAAGTTTGACTATGCTTGAGCAACTTGTTGAACAACAAATTAAATTCCGTCCAAGTTATCGCTGTAAAGAATGCGGTTTCCCATCCCACACCCTGTATTGGCATTGCCCCTCCTGTAAAAAATGGGGCACCATTAAACGGATCCGTGGCTTAGACGGTGAATAACCTTTAGAAATACCTTGTTAGTGTAACTCAGTTGGAGAGATGATGACGACCAAACCTATCCTCGTAGCGCTTGATTACGATAATAAAAACCACGCCTTACAACTGATAGATCAACTCGATCCCAACATGTGCCGCCTCAAAGTGGGCAAAGAAATGTTTACCCTGTTTGGCCCACAATTGGTTAAAGACATTCACGACCGTGGTTTCGATCTTTTCCTCGACCTAAAGTTTCACGATATTCCCAATACGGTCGCCAAAGCAGTTGCGGCTGCGGCAGAACTTGGCGTGTGGATGACAAACGTGCATGCCAGCGGTGGCTTGGCCATGATGGAAGCGGCGAAAAAAGCGTTGCTGCCCTATGGCAAGGATGCACCTCTGCTAATCGCAGTAACGGTACTTACTTCAATGAGTGATGAAGATTTAAAACTCATCGGCATTGATGTGCCAGCTTTTGAACATGTGCAACGTCTCGCGAAACTCACCAAGCAGGCGGGCCTTGATGGTGTGGTCTGTTCGGCGCAAGAGGCAAATGTACTAAAATCACTCTTAGGTCAAGATTTTAAACTTATCACCCCGGGGATCCGTCCACTGGGCAGCGACGTGGGTGACCAACACCGGGTGATGACGCCACCGGAGGCGCTTGCAGCCGGTTCTGATTATTTAGTGATTGGTCGACCAATCACTAAGGCCGCCGATCCTCTGGCGGCGCTGCAGGCGATTCATCAATCTCTCGCTTGAGTGCCATGATGAAAGCCATTGCGGCTTAAGCACTCATTCGCGCGTTAATTTGACCGTTCACGGAGAATGCCCATGCTGAATACTACGATGTTTAATTATCAAGGTAAGAATGTTGTCGTTGTCGGTGGTACGAGTGGAATTAACCTCGCGATAGCCAACGCCTTTGCGCAGGCTGGCGCGAATGTGACGGTGGCGAGTCGCAGTCAAGACAAGATTGATGCCGCCGTGTTGCAACTCAAACAGTCAAATCCAGATGGGATCCACCTCGGGGTGAGTTTTGATGTCAGGGATTTGGCTGCGGTTGAGCAGGGCTTTGAAGCCATCGCCTCCGAATTTGGCTTTATCGATGTGTTGGTCAGTGGCGCGGCAGGCAACTTTCCGGCGACTGCGGCAAAACTCTCTGCTAATGGCTTTAAGGCCGTGATGGATATTGACTTGTTGGGCAGTTTTCAAGTGCTAAAGACGGCTTATCCTTTACTGCGTCGCCCCCAAGGGAATATTATTCAAATCTCGGCGCCGCAGGCATCCATAGCAATGCCAATGCAAGCCCATGTGTGCGCCGCCAAAGCGGGCGTAGACATGCTCACTCGGACACTGGCGGTAGAATGGGGCTGCGAAGGGATCCGCATAAACTCCATTATTCCTGGACCAATCGCGGACACTGAAGGATTTAACCGTTTAGCACCGAGCGCCGCGCTGCAACAGCAAGTTGCACAGTCTGTACCGTTAAAACGCAATGGCGAAGGGCAAGATATTGCTAATGCCGCGATGTTTTTAGGATCAGAATATGCCTCGTACATTACAGGGGTTGTGTTACCCGTCGATGGTGGCTGGTCACTTGGCGGAGCGAGCATTGCAATGACGGCATTAGGCGAGTTGGCGATTAAAGCTCAGCAGTAATAGTGCAATATTTGAACGTTGTAACTTATTTATTTGATAGAGAAATCGGGTGAAAATCCATGGCGAATGCATTACAAGAGCAGCTGCTTAAGGCTGGCCTTGCCAGTAAACAAAAAGTACGTGATGTGAAGACGCAAAAACGTCGCGACAAAAAGGCGCGGGTGGATGATGGTTCGAGCGCATTGAAGAGTGACATTGCCGAGCAAAAACGACTCCAAGCTGAAAAAGATAAGGCTTTGAACGAGCAGCGTTTTGCCGAAGCGACGGCCCGTGGGCAAGTGCGTGGCTTAGTGAGTGAATTCACTCAATTTGCGATTAAGATCCCAAGCCATGCTGAGGTCAAGTTTAACTATACCCTCGACAATAAAATCTATTCAGTCTATATCGATGAGAAGATCCAATCAGAACTGCTAAAAGGTCTATTAGGGATTGTTCGATACGAAGATAAGAGCTACCTAGTCCCCCATAAATTAGCAGAGCGCGTCAATCTACTGGTGCCACAATGGTGCGGTTACTTGTGGCAACAAGATGAAGGCAAAGCGGTTGAGGTCGAAGATGACCCCTATGCTGATTATGCGATCCCAGACGATTTAATGTGGTAATCAATGCGTTAATCGTGAGCTAAGCCGACGACGCATCGCTTATCTCTGGCTACACTAAAACCCTTAAGGCAACTTAAGGGTTTTTTATTGCCCGCATTTCACATTAACGGTTTTGCTGGTTCTGAGTTGCAAAGTGAATTTGTAATGAGATTGTTTTCTGTATTGAACTGGTATAAATTAAAACAACTGTTTAAATCCTACGTTTAAGAGTCTACCCATGAATCCTTACCAAGCTCCGTTAGCGGATATGCGTTTCTTATTGGAACAGGTTTTTGATGCGCCAAATACTTGGGCACAACTCCCTGATATTGCTGAAATGGTCGATATGGATACGGCCAGCGCGATTCTCGAAGAAGCCGCGAAAATCAGTGCTGAATTAATCCATCCGCTTAACCGTGCTGGCGATGAGCAAGGCGTTCTTCATCAGGATAATCGAGTGATTACCCCTGATGGTTATAAAGCTGTTTACGATCAATATTCCCAAGGCGGCTGGGTGGGCCTATGTGGTGAACCCGAGTTCGGTGGTATGGGCATGCCGAAAATGCTGGGGGTGTTAGTCGATGAAATGGCTTACAGCGCCTGCAATGCATTCACTCTGTATGGCTCACTCACGGCGGGGGCGGCATTATGTATTAATGCCCACGGCAGTGAAGAGATTAAAGAAACCTATTTGCCGAAGCTTTACAGCGGGGAATGGGCAGGGGCCATGGACATGACTGAGCCTCAGGCGGGCTCAGATCTACGTAATATCCGTACCCGTGCTATCCCACAGGATGACGGCAGTTATGCCATTAGCGGCAGCAAAATCTTTATCACGGGTGGCGATCATGATTTAACTGAGAACGTCATTCACTTAGTGTTGGCAAAGCTTCCTGAAAGCAAAGGTATTTCACTGTTCCTCGTGCCTAAAACCACGGTTAATGCCGATGGCAGTTTAGGCCAAGCGAACGGTGTGAGCGTCGGTTCCATCGAACATAAAATGGGGCTTAAGGGCTCTGCCACTTGTGTAATGAACTTTGATGAGGCAAAAGGTTACCTGATTGGTGAGCCAAATCGTGGTTTAGTGTGTATGTTCACTATGATGAACTACGAGCGCTTAGCCATCGGTATTCAAGGGCTTGGCAGTGCGCAGGCCGCTTATCAAATGGCCGCCGATTATGCCAAAGAGCGCAACCAAGGCGTTGCCGCTGGCGGCTCGCCCACAGGTAGCGACTCCGATCCTATTATTGTTCATGGCGACGTGCGTCGTATGCTGCTGACCATACGTGCGATGACGGAAGCGGGGCGCGCACTCTCGGTATTTACCGGTAAACAACTCGATTTAGCAAAATATGCCGAGGGTGAGGTTAAAGCTAAGGCTGCTCGCTACGTGGGCTTGTTAACTCCCGTGGCAAAAGCGTTTTTAACCGACCGCGGTTTAGATGCTACTATCATGGCGCAACAAGTGTTTGGTGGTCATGGCTATATTCGCGAAACCGGCATTGAGCAGTTAGTACGTGATACTCGTATTGCGCAGATTTACGAAGGCACTAACGGCATTCAGGCTATCGACTTCCTAGGACGAAAAGTTACAGGCGATAATCTCGCGACCCTTAAGGAGTTTGTGGCCGAGTTAAAGGCGCAAATGCGTGAGTTTACTCAGGTCGATGCGGTGAAAGTGTCCGCCGTTTGTGCACGTTTGGATGCCTTAGTCAATGTTGCCGAATCCATCAATGAGCAAAAGCTGACTCAACCAGCGCTGATTAACGCCAGTGCGGTCGACTTTTTGGATGCCTTCGGCTTCACCCTCTATGGGTTCTATTGGTTAGCCATGTTGGATAAAGCGGTGGGTGCTGAAGATAAGCAGTATGCCGAGCAAAAATCCTACCTCACCAAATTTTATTTCGACAAATTGCTGCCTAAGGCTGACTATCACTTAGCACAAGTGCGCGCGGGAGATACCAGCACTATGGCGATGCCAGCTGAGCTGTTCTAACGTAAACTTAATCGCGTTAAACGTTCGAATTAACCCAATAAAAAAGCACTGATATTCAGTGCTTTTTCTTTTTAATTGCTTTGTATATGACTCTGCACCTTATCGGATATTAATCACTTAACTTAACGGTGTTGAGCTCAGTGGTCGTTGTTTGGCTGGTCTGAGTTTGAGTTTCGACAGCGCTCAGTAGCCGAGTTAAAAAGTCAGCGCTAAAGGCGGGCTTACGTTGTTTTTTGGTTTCAGGACTGATGCCATTCTCGAGCACGACAAAGAGAATATCCCGCTGCTGCGCTAAACGCATAAAGCCAGCTAAATTGGCGACACCCTGCATCGAGCCAGTCTTGGCAAACACTCGATGTTTTAAGGGCGGTTTAGTGTATCCCAAGCGATATTGCAGTGTGCCGCTGACACCAGCTTCGGGCAAACTGTCAATGAGGCTGTGAAAGCGTGCATCTTGGTAAATGAGTGCCAGTACATCGGCTAATTGTTTTGCGCTCAACAGGTTATAGCGAGAAAGCCCTGAACCATCGACAATATTGGCGTTGGTTAAATCAATCCCAAGCTCAGTCAGTATATGGCGCATAGCCGCTGCACCATGGGTAAAGCTGCCTTGGGCTTTGTAATAACTTTGCCCCACGCGCTTAAACAAACTATCGGCAATCAGGTTATCCGACTTCAGCAACATGGTTTTGAGCAGTTCAGGCAAGGGTGCGCTGCTATGGCTGGCAATGAGTTTTGCCTTCGAAGGGATGGCGTTGCCTATCTTCACTTTACCTGAGAGTGACATTTCACCCTTGAGCGTCGCTGTTAGGGTGTCCATGGCAAATTTTTCAGGATCGCTAATGGCAATCGCCAGCGGTATCGCTTCATTGCCAGGATAGCAGCCCCGTAGATGATACTGATTCTGGCCAAGGCGTACTAAATCGAGTTGGCAAAAATCATGGCCTGCTTTGGGGGAGAATATGGCGTCGCTACTCACTTTCACCCCAAAACTCGATGCCCTTAATTTCACCTCAGAAGCATGCTTGGCTGAGCTTGGCGCAAACTGCCCGTACACGCAGTTTTGGTTGATGATATAACTCGACACCGGCGCTGCAAAGCAAATCCCGAGATCATCCCACACCCAGCCAGGCGCTTGTAATTGCTCTTGTTTATCCCCGATAAGATAGAGATGCCCCTCAATGCTTGTTATGCCTTGCTTTTGTAGATGAGCAAACAAGGCCTTAAGGTCGTCCTGAGTTAGCGTCGGATCGCCGCTAAAACGCAGATAAACACTGCCCGCAATATGACCTTGGCGAATAGGCGCATCACTCCACAGCTCAGTGACATAGCGAAAATCTGGGCCAAGGGTGGCCAAAGCGGTAACGGCGGTCAGCACTTTTTGTGTGCTGGCGGGGATAAATAAGGTATCGGCTTGCTGGCTGTATAACAGGGTATTGGTACTTAAATCACGGGCCAACAAAGCCACTTGCGAATGACGCGGAGCAATATCGGCGATTTGCTTGGCCAATATCGACTCATCCATCGGATGAATTGCCGCATGGGCTTGGGTTGACAGTAGCATGCTTACCAAGCTACCTAAGAGTAACCCTTTAATCTTGGGGCGAGTGAATGATGCCTGTAACTTATCCTTGTTTAGCGAGTACGTCATAGGTGTCCTGAATATCATTTTTACCATTAGCGGTCATTGCTGCCATCGTCTTTTTCCATTAAACGATACAGTCTTAGGGTGACAAATAAAACCAATCCGATAAAAAGCGGCAAAATGAGTAAACCGAGCTGCGCTTTAAAATGAAAAATGCCCCAAGCTAAGGCTAAGGTGAGGGCGAGGGTCAGTAGGATTTTTTTGTTCATGGTGTTAGGCAATAGGGACTTAAGATGTTTTAGTTTACGCTAAAACAACGATGACAGGCACGCTTGCCTAAGGTAGAAGCCCTGTTTTGTGACTCACACACCATTTTGTTTATGGCCTGATTAGTGTTGGTTAATCATCATGGACAATAGATTCAGGGAAAAACAGTAAAAGCATTTAGTTAGCTGTGAATAGAGGCATAGAAGCCTGCAATTTGCGGGCTCAATTGCTGCATTTTAGTTCCATCGATGTGGAATGCGTCGTTTCAGGTCAAATTACCAGCAAAATAGGCGCTATCCCACGTGCTTTTCGCCGAAAAGTCTTGCCGAGTTGCAGTGAAGTCGGTAATTTCTACCCCTTACGATTTTAGGATCTCAGGTAACCACTAAAACCATGCCTCATATTAGTATGCGCGGCTTGCCACAGGCAGTTGTTGCAGAGCTTAGCCAAACATTACTGCAGTCTTTGGCGGCTATATGTAAAGGTAATGCAGAGAGTTTTACATTAGATTGGATCCCAAGCATCAGCTACCGTAATGGCAGAATTGATCAACGCTTTGTCCAAATCGAATTGCTTTGGTTTCCGGTCGACCCTGATATCCATCTTAAAGTAGAACAAACGATCAGGCTGGCAGTGACAGAAGCCTATCCAGAATTAACCCAAATTGCTGTGATGTTTTTGTCACTGACCCCAAGCGCTTCCTATCGGGGTGGTCAGCATGTTTAAAGGAGGATGCCTTGCTAGATAAGCTTGGTGGAATAGCCGTTCAACCCGAGGCTTTAACGTGGTTGCTTACGCCATGCCGATTTAAGGCAGAATTGCTCAGCCGTATCGAAAATGCCAAGGACAGCATTTATATCGCCGCACTCTATCTTGAAGACGATGAGGCGGGGCGCGAAATTTTACAGGCCTTGATGACGGCTAAGGCGAATAACCCCGCGTTAGATGTCAAGATTTTGGTGGATTTTCACCGCGCCAGACGCGGCTTGATTGGTCACAAGGGCGATAGCGGTAACTATCTGATGTACCGCAAGGTCATGGCCGAGGCAGAGCATCCTATCGATATTATGGGCGTGCCAGTCAAATCCCGCGAGTTTATGGGCGTACTGCACCTTAAGGGCTTTGTGATTGACGATGCCGTGATTTACAGTGGTGCCAGCCTGAATAACATTTATCTACAGCAAAACGATAAATACCGTTTCGACCGTTACCATGTGATTGAGTCGGCCGAGTTAGCACGCAGTATGCGCACTATGATCCAGCGCTATATTATTGCCGATCCTGCCGTTGCATCACTTACTCAAGATGCGCAGCAAGAAGTCTTGCCACCCAAAACCGATGTGCGCAGCTTCAAACTGCGATTATCACAGGCACAGTACGAGTTTAACGCGACCCGCAGTGGCAACCGTGTCACCCCTTTACTGGGATTAGGCCGCAAACATAACCTGCTGAATAAAGCCGTGATTGCCATGGTGGAAGAGTCGAAAGATAGGCTGTTTATCTGCACGCCTTATTTTAATCCTCCCTATATTCTGGTGCGTGCCTTGGCTAAGCACCTGCGTAAAGGCAAACGTATCGACATAGTCGTAGGGGATAAAACGGCGAATGACTTTTACATTCCGCCCGAGCAGGATTTTTCTACCATTGGGGCCTTGCCGTATCTGTATGAGCAATCGCTGCGTAAATTTGCTAAGCGTCAGCAATGGGCAATCGATAATGGCCAGCTTAATATTCACCTGTGGAAACACGGTATCAATAGCTATCACCTCAAGGGGATCAGCGCCGATGGGCGTAAGCATTTGATCACGGGCTCAAACTTAAACCCAAGAGCATGGGCGCTGGATTTAGAGAATGGGTTACTCATTCACGATGAAAGCGGTAGCTGGAAGGCGCAATTCGAGGCCGAACAAAGCCATATCCTCGAACACACGCAACGGCTGTATCACTACAGTCAAGTGGATACCTTACAAAGCTATCCCGCCCCAGTGAAGAAGATTATGAATCGTATTAGAAGGCTAAAAGCAGATTTCCTGCTCAGACGCATTCTCTAATCGCCCCAATAAAAAGCCCACGAATGTGGGCTTTTTATTGGGTGTCTTGCCAATTATGGATTTTGCGGTAACAGGGTGTGGTGGGTATCGTTTTGATCCCTTGCATAATGCAAGGCGACAATCACTAACAGCACCATCAGCGCGCTCAGTAAACCAATGCTTAACTGGCCGCCCATTGGTACGAGCGACATGGTTAAGGCAGCGAGTCCCGCGCCGAAGTTTTGTAGGCCACCGAGTAGGGCGCCCGCAATGCCTGCTTGGCGTGGAAACGGCTCTAGCGCGGCCGAGGTTAATGTCGGAAATAACATGCCAGCGCCACTGAAAAACAAAATTGAGCCTATCAATAAACTCCAACCCACGACCAGCTGAAAAATACCGGGGATCAACATAAACAGTGCGCCGGCGCCTAGCAGTGCAACGCCTTGTAAAACCGTACGCTGCGCCTGTTTTTGCCTACCAGCAATCAGGGCGCCGAGTAAATATCCAGGGATGGGCGCGACAAAATAACAGCTCACCATAAACGGCGAGAGCTGCAAATATTGGCCATAGAGTACGCCCGCAATGGCTTCGAAGGCGGCAATGCCTGCAAAGGTCGCGATAAGCGAAAGCAAATAGGCTCGAAAACTGCGGTGGCGCAGTACATGTCGATAGGATGCCAATATGGGTTGTTGCTCTCGCTTATGCTTGGGTAAAGATTCCTTAAAACCAAAGCAGAGCAGTAGCCAAACCAAACTGCCAAATCCAAACAGCACCCAATACACAGCCTGCACCCCCCAGTAAGCTGAGGCAAAACTGCCTAAGAAGGGCGCGACCAAGGGCAAGAACACCACGGCCATGGACACATAACTGTTAAATCTAACTAAGTTATCGCCGAAGTAATGGTCCCTTGGAATACTGCGGCACAAGGCGCCCGCACTCGCGGTTCCTAACCCCTGTAGCAGGCTTGCGAAAATCAATTGATTAAAGCTTGTAGCCTCTGCCGCCATCAAGGCGCCAAGGATAAAAATCCCAATGCCAATGAGCAGCGGCATTTTACGCCCAACTCGGTCGGATAATGGGCCATAGATAAACTGACATAGGCCGTAGGCGAGCAGATAGCAAGCCATGACCGCCTGCAATTTACTGGCATCCACAGCTAAGCCTTGGGCGATAAGGGGGAGTGCGGGGACAAAAATAGTTTGTGCCATCTGCCCACAGGCCACCATAAATACCAGCATAAAGAGTAACTGAGTGGCGCTGCCTGCGGCGGGTGTCGGCGCTTTTTGTGAGATTAAAGACGGTGCATCGTCTGACATCATAATTCCATTAAAAAGCTGAGTTGAACGATGGCGCGCATCTTACCCCCAAAACATTTCAGTTCAAGTGGCAATCATATTGATTTACGCGAATATTTTTTAATCTTATTCATAAGTTTTTCTATCGAATTATCATTGTCAAACTAAGCTTACACTTAGTGAGTAACTTGTTAATTGGGTTTCGATTTTGATAAGTGGCGGCAGCTGAAATTAATCAACACAAGTTATTTATTAACAAGATTTTTGTATCCGATGTGGATAAAAGAGTTATCGTTCAGATTAGTACAGAGATAGAGGCGTAAAGCGTTATGCGAGTTAACAATTAAAAAGATGGAAAGCAGAATCTGCCTTCCATCGAATGAGGGTTGCTAAGGGATCATTTCGCTGGCAGTGCTGTTAAGCCCGTTAATATCTGGTAGCCAACAGTCACCCGAGGCGGAACGGGATAATTTTTATTGCTCAGTAACACCATGCCCAGTTTCTTCGCGGGAATATAAGCCACATAGGCGGCAAAGCCACCAGTTGAACCTGTCTTATTTATCCATAAATCAGGCTGTGGTGCTTGCGGCGGCACGATTGCTTTCACTGGCACACTGCCAAACACCACTTCTTGGGTATGTCCAGCAAGCAGCTTATCGAGGGCTATAGGATAGGGATAATGCTCCCAAATCATCTCTTGGGTCATCATACCGACATCAAAGTAGCCAACGTGAGTTGCATCTATGGCCTGCTGTAGTACGGAAGGGACAGGATGTTGCTGCATATTGGTTTCAACAAAACGCAGCAAATCCACGGCCGAAGTTTTAATCCCGTAAGCCTCCTCGGCTAACACACCGGGATTCAGGCGCACGGGCTGATCTTGCTTGTTATATCCTTGGGCGTAATCGGCCAGCTTGTTGCTTGGCACTTGAAGATAGCTGTGAGTCATACCCAGTTGTGGAAATAGGGTTTGCTCCATTGCGTTTGGAAAGCTTTGCCCTAACTGTTTTGCCGCAATTAAGCCGAGTAATCCAATGCTGGGATTAGCATAATTTCGGTGTGTTCCCGCGGCATAGGCGGGTTGCCATTCTTTAAAATAACGCATCAATTCTGCATTGTTCGTCACTTTATCTGGCACTTGCATGGGCAAGTCGCCCGCGGTATGGGTCGCGAGATTGATAAGATTTATCTGATCAAAGGCACTGCCCGTTAATTCGGGCAGGTATTGGCTTACTTTATCAGTCAAAGTGAGCTTACCTTCGACTTGAGCATAGTTTGCGAGTGTCGCGGTAAAGGTTTTGCTGATAGAACCAATCTCGAACAGGGTATTCTTGCTGACATGATGCTCTGTGGTTTTTGAGCTCACACCATAGGGGAAGAAATACTGTTGACCATTCATACTGATCCCAACAATAGCCCCTGGGATCCCATATTCCTTCATTAACGGATTGATCGCGGAATCGACAAGGGATTGCATGGCTTTTGTTTGAACCTGTGGTGCAGCATTGGCCACTAATGGCACTGCCGTAAGCAGCACTAAACCTAAAAAGGGTGATGGGTTCGATAAGCGTAAAAACCTCGCTGTTTTTACGGCAGGCTGAAGAGACTCTGGCATACAATTCCTTTCGCGATGATGGCATGATTGAACGGCACGGGTTAACAATCTGCGCCGTTTGAAACTCGATAATGATGAAAGGTTTAGCATGATTTAGGCTCGACTCGCCATTTAATTTCGCTTGGGTGATAGGATTAACGGCAATATTTTAGTAAAGGGTGAACAAGAGGTTGATGCCTATATTGCAATGCTGAGTTTTTGATCTGATTTAATGGTGTTTTTGTTGTGTAGGGTCGTGAAATACCCAAAGGAAAATTTAAAGGCAATGCCACTTTTACTCTAGGCTAATTGCGCCTTTCACGGCCAAAGGATACACTGCGCCACCGCACGCAAGTACACGCATAAATGGCGTATACTGAGTCGCGCCTCTAAAAACAAGTTTGACCGAAATAGACTGAGAATTGGCTGCCATGGCTCTAGCCCCCCACGCTGTACATCGCTTATATGAATACCGTAAATCCATATCGACTAAGCCCTTTGGCGCCCGCGGTAAAAAACTGATCCGCTGTCATTTTTGCCTATTGGGCGAGCAATTTTGTACCTGTTCACTGCGTAAACAGTTGACCACTCAGGCCAGTTTTCTGCTGCTGATGTATAACGATGAGGTCTTAAAGCCGACCAACAGCGGTCGCTTAATTGCCGATCTTATCCCGGATACCCATGCCTTTCTCTGGTCGCGCACCGAACCCGCCCCTGAGTTGTTGGCACTATTGGCTTCAAGCGACTATCAGCCCTTTTTAGTCTTTCCGGCGCAATATGCCGACCAAGGACAAACCGTATTGACTGAGGTGCCTATGGACAGTCTTGCCGAGGGGAAACGACCTTTGCTGATTATGCTCGACGGCAGTTGGCGTGAGGCGATTAAGATGTTTCGCAAAAGCACTTATTTGCAGGGGTTGCCTATGCTGTCCTTCGACCCCGATACCTTAGCCACCTATGCCTTACGTAAGGGAAGCCATGACTTTCAATTAGGGACGGCAGAAGTTGCCTCACTTGCGCTGGCGGCAATGGGCGAGGAGGCTAATGGTAAGGCACTAACGGCTTGGTTCGATCTGTTTGTGGAGTCCTCATTGCTCGGGCGCAATCGCCGCTGCCGCGAGGATATTTTACCCATCAGCGAGTTTACCGACGCCTTCGAAGCGGCGTACTGCGCCGCAACGCCAATCAGTGTTTAACGCTAGTTAGTTTTTAATCCCCCAAGAGTACACTGACACTTTTGGGGGAATTTCACTTGTTATCATCCGCTGTAAATCCTCGCTTTCGCATTCCCATCACAAATCATTGAACTTATTGATTTTAAAATTTCAATTTTATGCTGTTTGCCTTACACTGAATTTGCATTGGTCACAGGACGTTACCTAGAACCGACTAAAATTGTTAAAACCACTTTGCCCATGCGAGTGGTTCCACTGTCTTTAGAGTGCGGGATTCGCATATGCCTCAACCATCTGTTACAGCTCGTTTTTTTGTTCCACGCTTAGGCTCATTTCCCCTTTATCTGAGTGGTGTTTTGCTCTGTCTCTCGGTGAGTGGCTGCCAAGATCCTGAAATTAAAATCTCCCCCAAAATGTTGGTGGTGGAAAAAGTCACCACGGCAACCGTACCACTCTATGGCAATTATATTGGCGTGACCCAAGCTTCCTTAGATGTGGAAGTTCGGGCGCGGGTCGATGGCTTTGTGGAGGAGAAGCGTTTTGTCGAAGGTAGTGCTGTCAAAGCGGGTGAACTACTGTATCAGATTGATAATAAACCCTATGTGGCGGTGGTGAATCGTTTAAAGGCCAAACTGTCGTCACAGCAGGCGATTCTCGATAAGGCCGAGCGAGATGTGAAACGCTTAAAGCCGCTGTATGAGCAGGATGCAGCCAGTCAGCTCGATTACGATAATGCGCTCTCCACCTTGGCTCAGGCGCGTTCTAACCTCACCGCGAGTCGCGCCGAGGTGGAAGAGGCCGAATTAGAACTCAGCTATACCGAAATTAAGGCGCCAATAGCCGGACTGGTGAGTCGCTCCGAGGTCGATATTGGCGCTCTTGTGGGCAGTAAGGGCCAATCGCTACTGACCCGCGTTAAACAAGTCGATCCGATTTATGTCAGCTTTAATATGTCGGCACTGGATTATTTAAATGCCCAGCGCCGCCTGACCAGTTATTCGGCGAAAAAAGAAGCCGAGGTCGAAGGTAAAGCATTGGCAGGCTTTGTGCGGATAACGCTTCCTGATAGCAGTGAATATCGCTACCTCGGGGATGTGAGTTTTACCGATCCCCAGGTAAACCCTAACACTGGCACCTTTGAGGTGCGCGCCATTCTGCCTAATCCTGAAAAAGAGCTGTTGCCCGGCCAATATACTAATGTGCGGATTAAACTGTCCGAAATCCCCAATGCGATTGTTATCCCGCAAAAAGCGACCCAAGTGGATCAGGGTGGGGTGTACGTGATGGTGGTATTGCCCAATAACACGGTCGAGCGACGTTTTATCGTGATCGATCATCAAGGGATTGAAGGGGTTGTGGTTAAAAGTGGCCTCAAAGCTGGCGAGATGGTGATCACCGAAGGCATGCACCGTGTACGCCACGGCCAGATTGCCGAGCCGTTAAGCGCGAAGGAATACGCTGAGAAGGAAGATGAGATGTCAAAAGCCGAGGCACTTAAGCGCCAAGCCTTGGAGCAGCAAAAGCAGGAGCAAAAATAATGGCGCAGTTTTTTATTAATCGGCCGATTTTTGCCAGCGTCATCTCGATTGTTATCGTGCTGCTCGGGGTGATTGCGATGTTTAAGCTGCCCGTCGATCAGTATCCTTACATCACGCCGCCACAGGTGACCATTTCTGCCTCTTACCCTGGTGCGAGCTCTACCACAGCCGCCGAATCTGTCGCCACACCGCTCGAACAGGAAGTGAATGGTGTGCCCAATATGATTTACATGAGTTCCAAGAGCACCAACTCGGGCGGCACCAGTGTGACCATTACCTTCGATGTGGGCACCAATGCGGACTTGGCGGCGGTGGATGTGCAAAACTCCGCTCAGCAAGCTTCGGGGGGGCTGCCAATCGATGTGCAAACCGAAGGGGTGACCGTCTCCAAAGATGCGTCGGTGGAATTGCTAAAACTCGCGTTAACCTCGAACGATGAAAGGTTCGATGAAATTTACCTGAGTAATTACGCTACCATCAATATTGAATCGGCGCTCAGGCGTATCCCTGGCGTGGGTCGCACCCGTAACACGGGTTCACGCAGTTATGCGATGCGGATTTGGTTAAAACCCGATGCCATGGCGGGTTACAGCTTAACCACCACAGATGTGATCAACGCCATCAAGGCACAAAACAAAGAATCCCCCGCAGGCACCATTGGTACTCAACCTAATAATGACGACATCAGTTTAACCTTGCCCATCAGTGTGGCGGGCAGATTAAGCTCGGTGCAGGCTTTTAATGAGATCATAGTGCGCGCCAATCCCGACGGCTCGATTATCCGGCTGCGGGATATTGCTGGCGTAGAACTCGGCTCCTCCGCCTATACCTTGCAATCCCAGCTGAATGGTGAAAATGCCACCATCTTGCAGGTCTATTTATTGCCGGGCGCGAATGCCTTAGAAGTGACCCGCAAGGTGAAACAGACGATGGCAGAGCTGTCGCAAAAGTTTCCCCAAGGGATGAAATGGGAAGTGTTTTACGATGCCTCCATCTTTATCCAAGAATCTATCGATGAGGTGATCCACACCCTAATAGAAGCCTTAGTGCTCGTGGTGTTGGTGGTGTACTTGTTCCTGCAAAATGTGCGCGCCACTTTAATCCCGGCCATTGCCGTACCAGTTTCCTTAATTGGGACCTTAGCGGCCATGCTGGCCTTTGGTTTTACCATTAATACCGTGAGTTTACTCGCGCTGGTTCTCGCCATCGGCATTGTGGTCGACGATGCCATTGTGGTGGTCGAAAACGTGGAACGTTTAATCCATGAGAAGGGCATGAGCGCGATAGATGCGACCCGAATTGCAATGAAAGAATTGTCGGGCGCATTGGTGGCCACCAGTTTAGTGCTCTGCGCGGTATTCGTGCCCGTGTCATTCTTAGCGGGGATCACCGGCATCATGTACCGCGAGTTTGCGGTGGCGATTACCGTCGCAGTGCTGATTTCTACCCTAGTGGCGTTGACCTTAAGTCCGGCACTGTGCGCCTTATTATTAAAACCCAGCAAGGCACCTGAAAGGGGATTCTTCCATTGGTTGAATCGAAAACTCGACGTGGGTACCAATCAATATGTCGGCTTAGTCGCCTTAACTAATAAATACGCCAAACGCAGTTACTTAGCCTTTGCGATTATGTTTGGTGGCACCTATTTCATCATGTCCCATTTGCCGAGCAGCTTTATGCCCGATGAGGACCAAGGTCGGTTCTTTATCGATATGACATTGCCCGATGGCTCAACGGTGAATCGCACCGAGGCGATTTTAAAGAAAGCCGAGCAATATGTGCGTGCTAATCCCGCCGTGGCCTATTCATTTACCTTGGCGGGGGAAAACCGCCGCTCGGGGGCGAATCAGGCCAACGGCCAATTTGAAGTGGTACTCAAGCCTTGGGCTGAGCGTGAAGCCAGTCATGCCACGGTACAATCTGTGATGAAGGCGATAGATAAGGACTTGAAAAACGTCTTAGAAGCTGAGTTTAACCTGTATTTGCCATCGGCCGTCCCCGGCTTAGGCAATGGCTCTGGGGTGGAAATGCAGCTCCAAGACACCTCTGGCACCCATTTTGATGGCTTAATTGAAACTGCAAACGAATTAGTCGAACAGCTAAAACTGCAGCCTGAAGTTGCCAGTGCCAGTGTGTCACTGCAGAGCGCAATCCCGCAATTGCATTTGACGGTCGATGAGGCAAAGGCGATGGCGATTGGGGTGAATGTGAGTGATATTTACAGCACCATCAAAACCTTAACTGACTCCTCAACCGTGAATGACTTTAACCTCTTTGGTCGTGTCTATCGGGTGAAGATCCAAGCGGAAGAAAGCTACCGTCAATTCCCGCACCAGATCAAAGATTATTATGTGCGCTCATCGAGCGGTGCTATGGTGCCGATTGGCGTGTTGGCGAAGTATGATTATACGGTTGGGCCATCTTCTGTGACCCATTACAACTTATTCTCCAGCGCTTCCATCAATGTCACGCCTGCAACGGGCTACGCCACTGGTGATGTTATCCAAGCCATAGAGCGGGTCGCAACGCCGATTTTGCCCGATGAGTTTAAATACGAATGGACAGGCATTACCTACCAAGAGGTGCAGTCGGCGAACCAAACTGGCATTGCTATTGGGTTAGCACTGTTATTTGTATTCCTGTTTTTAGCCGCGCTTTATGAGAGTTGGAGTATCCCAGTTGCGGTATTGCTGATCGCGCCCATCGCACTCTTAGGGGCGGCGGTGACGACCTTAATCAGTGGCATGCAGAGTAACTTATTCTTCCAAGTGGCATTTATCGCCTTAATCGGTATGGCGGCGAAGAATGCGATTCTAATTGTCGAGTTTGCCAATCAGTTGCATCAGCAAGGCCGGACGCGAATTTCGGCGGCGCTCGAAGCTGCCACCATGCGCTTTAGGCCGATTTTAATGACCTCCATGGCGTTTATTCTTGGGGTGTTGCCGTTGGTGTTATCCGAAGGGCCAGGGGCCGTGAGTCGGCAATCGATTTCGTTACCTATCCTGGGTGGCATGGTGTTGGCAACCACCATAGGTATAGTGTTTGTGCCGCTATTCTTTGTGACGACCGCAGGTTGGGTAAAAAAGAAAACCATTAAACAACCTATTAAAACAAAAGAGCAATTACTCCTAGATCAAGAAACCGTTGAGGAGGTGAGCCGTGGTTAAGCATCATACTCTCTCCAGCCATCCATCGTCGGCGACTCGGCCTGTGATGCAGTCTGTTTCAGTGGGTTTGCGTTTAAAGCCGCTTTATTTGGGACTCGTGACGGCATTGAGTGTTGCAGGCTGCGCCATGGGGCCCGATTACCAGCGGCCAGAGCTAGTGTTACCGAATCAGTATCAAGCGCAAATGTTGTCGCAAACCACTGCTGAGCAGGGGAATGTAAAGGAAGTCTCGGCCCTATCATGGCGGCATTTTTATCAAGACCCTGTGCTGATTTCCTTGATTGAGCATGCGCTGGCGAACAATCTGGATTTGCAAATGGCGCAGTCGCGCCTTCTCGCTGCACGTTCAAAAATGACAGTGGTCGACAGTGCGCTTTGGCCTGAGGTTTCAGTCAAAGCGGGATATGAACGCAGTTTAGATAGCGGTGCAACCAGCACTAATCCAAGTCCGAGTACCACCTTAGATTTAGGCGGCGCGGTTTCGTGGGAGCTAGACCTTTGGGGCGCAAACCGCAGGGCGAGCGAGGCTGCTATGGCTGATTATCTTTCGGAGGTTGAAAAGCTCAGGCTCACCTATGTCAGCCTTATCAGTGATATTGCTAGCCGTTATTACGAATGGCTCGATATCGAGCAGCGTTATAGTGTGTCTATCGACACCGTGGGATTACGGCAGAAGGAACTGGATATCGCCAAGCTTCGCCATGCTAATGGCGTGATTTCGGGCCTCGATGTGCGTCAGGCAGAAGTTGAGCTTCAAAGCACCAAAGTGACCTTGCCGACATTAGACTACGAAAGAAAATATAAAATAAATCAGTTGCATATCTTACTCGGTGAATATGATTATGCTTTACCATCTCCCCAAGGCTTACCCGAAAATATGGGTTTACCCTATGAACTCAACACAGGTGTTCCTTCTGAATTGTTGACATTAAGACCCGATGTCAAAATTGCCGAGCAGCAGATGATTGCAGCGAATGCGGAAGTGGGTATCGCCAAGGCGGCCTTTTTCCCTAAATTTACCATTTCGGGTGTGTATGGTCGGGAGAATGATCATCTTAAAGATATCTTCGACAGTAATGGTGTCACTTGGTCACTGCTTGGCGGCATTAGTGCACCGATTTTTAACCGCGGAAAGATTGCTGCTGAATATGATATCGCCACCGAAGCCGCGAAACAGTCGATGTTAAGTTACCGCAATGTGGTGCTGACCGCTTACTTTGATGTGAACGATGCGCTGAATAATCTTAAACGTGCCCAAGAGGCCATCAAAGCGCAAAAGGAATTAGTTGAATCTTCATCGGCTTATGCACGTCTTGCACGACTGCGTTACCAAAATGGTGTTGCCACTTCGCTGGATTTAATGGATGCGCAGCGGCAATTGTTTAGCGCCCAATTGGCCTACAGCGAGATCTTAAGGGATAAGCAATTGGCCAAAATCGCCCTGTATCGAGCCCTCGGTGGTGGTGCAGTCAGTGAATAAAAAATCCCCGCATGGCGGGGATTTTTATCGGGTTTAGGTTGGGTGACTGATTAGACCGCCACTTCTTTACCATCGAGTTTACGGATCACCACAGTTGCCGCACGTGGTCGCAGTACGGTACCAGCAGGCGTTATTTCGGCGGCATTATTCGAATAGGGCCAGTTACCTGGATGCTGAATGTTGGCAAAAACCGAAGTGTAATCTGGGCTAATAGCAAAACCTGTGACTTCGCAATCATTTGGCCCAACAAAGAAACGCTTTAATTCCATTTGGTTTTCGGCCGTGACGCTGGCTTGCTTGTTTGCGCTGTCGACTAAGGTTGATGGCACAATCGCTAGCATTTGATCATTGGTTTCTTCGGCGACTTCTTTGGCACCATTATCGGTTTGCACCCATAAAATACCGCGGGCGTCGAAGGCCAATCCATCGGGGCTAGCAAATTGGTTTAGATCCGTTAAGCCCGACAGGTTGGTCTCGGCATTGCCATCACTCGGTGAGCCAAAGACAAAAATATCCCATGTGAATTCAGTGTCTTTGTCACCTTCATCCCAACGAATAATATGTCCAAAGGAGTTTTTAAGTCTTGGATTAGCTGGGTTTGCCTCGGTACGCTTAGAGTTATTGGTCAGTGTTAAGTAGGCTGAACCTGTGAAGGGGTCAACCGCACACCACTCAGGGCGGTCCATAGGCGTTGCGCCGACTAAATCCGCCGCACCTGCAGTATTTAAGATAATCTCGGCCAGACTGGCAAAGCTATCACCTAAGGTTTTACCGTCTGTCGTTTGGCTGTCTAAGATTAAAGGCAACCATATACCAGCGCCATTTTCGTTAAACTTAGCGGCATACAATGTTCCTTCATTCATATACTTATCACCCATTTGCAGGCGATTTGTGCTGTTTGCATCCTGTGGGTCCCACAGCGCATTCGACACAAATTTATATAAGTATTCGAATTGAGAATCGTGGCCAGAGTAGAACACCACAGGTTTACCTTCGGTTAATTTTCCGAAGGTACATCCCTCGTGGCGGAAGCGACCAAGGGCAGTGCGTTTGATGGCGCGTGAGCTTGGATTATAGGGGTCAATTTCAACGATATAGCCGTGGCCATTAGCCTCGTTGCGGTAATCATCTTGTGCACTATTGCCCTTTGGCGTGACATCAAAACGCGCGAACTCATCGAGACGCTCCTCGGCGTGACCCGCTAAGTCATCCCAGCCATAGCGGGTGCTGCTTTTGCTGATCCCGATACGGGCTTGATCGGCGGCTAAAGTGCCGCGGTTGGCAAAGTAACCCGGCCAGTTTTCTTCGCAGGTCAAATAGGTGCCCCAAGGCGTGTAACCATTACCACAGTTATTTAAGGTGCCACGAGCCTGGCTGCCATCGGGTGAGTAACGGGTTTCGAGTAGTGGCGAATAGGCGAGAGGCCCGGCGATATCCATCACAGTTGCGCCGGTAAAGCGGCGGTTATGACTGTCGTTGTAAACAACTTCCCATTGATTATTAACGAGTTTAATTCTTACTACCGACACGCCGTGGGCGTTAATTTCCTTACGGATTTCATCGATGATGGTACGTAATCCAGTGGTTTCATCTACGGTTGGGCCATTAGGATGCAGGGCTATCTCGTCGATATATTCATGGTTGATACAGAGTAAACCGTCATCGCCGGCATCATTCAATGGGAAGAAATGCATACCATCATGATGCATACCGACAGAGTTTGCTTGGTCATCGGCGGTATTGCTGCCATCGGCTTTCCAAGGTGCGGCCTTAGCATTTAGTGGTGTTCCCCAAGGGGCAAGTACTTGCGCGCTGTAACCCTCGGGTACCACAACCGCATCCAGGCGGGAGCCGGCGACTGATGTGAAGCTTAATTTGGCGCTACTTTGAGTCGGTGGTAATGGCGGAACGGGATCAATAGGTGTAGGGGCAGGGGAATTGTCCGAACCACAACCGACTAATCCCATGCCTGCAAAGGCGGTCATCGCACCTAGGCCTAATCCACTTTTAACAAAATTACGACGGGATAAATGTTTATCCAACACTTGATTAAAAGGTTCGTTATTACTTTTATTATAAAGTGTTGGATCAAAGGTGGCCTTGCTCATATTTCACTCCAGCTAGTTCGAAGAATTAAATTTCGAAGCTAAGCCTAAAGTAGCAATATGACACTAAAGCTGAGTTTATATGACAGTAATACTGCAATATAATAAATTTTATTTTTTATTAAAAATATCTTAAAAATAAAATTATTCTTAACATAAATATTAAAAACAGTGTTATTAATTAAGTGCTAATGCTGTGGTTAATCTTCTTTTGGCTTGAGGTAATGGCGTAATGAGCGTGGATCCGTATGTCCTGTTCTTGCCATGATGTACAAGGTATCTTTATTGTTTTCATGTAGTTGTGTAACGCATCCACTGCGCAAACTGTGGGCGCCATAATATTGCGCTGGTAAACCTGCCTTTAGACAATATTGCTTAATGATCCGATAAATATCGTCACCGTTTAAAAATCCACTATTTCGAATGAGTGATGATTTAGATGTGACATTATCACTGATTTGATAAGGCCTTAAGGTTTTTCCATCTCGAGAAATTGAGCGAAATAAATGACCTTCGGTAATTTTACTTTCATTTAACCAGTCCTTGACGGCATTATAGGCGGCAAAGGGTTCCGAGTCGGGTAAATTCTTCCATTCCCTTAATCCCTGCTGATTGCTTTTCGAAAAAGGCAGCCGTACTTTCAATTTATCCCGCATAAAACTTAAATATTGTACTTTTAAATTGGCCAATTCTGAGCGGCGAAATCCGCCTTGTAGTCCAAGTTGAATAATGGCCTTATCCCTTGAGCGCAGCAGTGGATGGGGTTGTTGCTCTATTGCTTGGATCAATAGCTCGACCTCATCGTACATGATTGGTTGCTGATCATAATCTTGGACTTGCCTATGGTGATTACGACTCAGGCCGCGCATCACACGGATCACCAGTGGGTGTTCGGTGGGGGATGGAAATCCTGCTTGGATATGATAGTAACGGATCGCGGCTAGCCGAGTCGTTAAGGTTTGCTTTGAAAGCTGAGTCCCACTGCTTGCTTGGAGCAATTCTTTTTGATGACCGATAAAAGAAATAATACTGCGCGGATCGGCGGGTAAGGACTGCAGCTGATGCGTCGCGCAATATTGCTCAAATAGGCCAAAGCTGGTCCGATAAACCCGACGGGTATTGATGGAGATTTCGTATTCTGTTTCGGCGGCCGCGTTAAAAAAATCACTGTGAACCGATTGGGGCAGTGAGCTTTCCTCAAAAAATGGCGAATCTATTTGTTTATCGCTTGCTGTGATATTCGATGCCATGTCAGAGGAACGGCTAGGAGCACTTCCACCTGTGGAATAATGGATAATCGATTTAGACATGGGAGTATTTTACGGCCGATAAAACTGGCGCAATTATACGTAAAACCAGCCTTTATCTACCAGTGATAATCGTCATTATCACTGGTAGTGCTGTTGTTTGTATTTTAATTAATCGTATCGGTCAAAAAGAAAGCATCATTTAAGATAGAGGCGTTGGCAAGGCGGGCTCAATACGAATTAAATGTATAAGGTGGACTCAGATAAGAGGTTAATAAGCGATAAAGATGAGCTTGGTTTATTGGTTGTTATTTCGTCAATTACGGCTGTGCGAGTTAAAATTGGCGATAAAATAACCTGTAGTTATTTCTCTGGTCGGCTAACTGTGTAGGTGAATAGCTTTATTTTTAAAAGATGGTTTAACCATTTTATAAAGTTGAAAAGTAGCAGAAAAATTTAACTTATGATTTTGCTGATGCAAAACTGATATCGATTTGGCCATGCTAAAACAGGGGATTAGAGGACAAGAGAAGTGCGAGCTCCATCTCGTTTGTTTGTGAAGTGGCGCGTTTAACCTTGTGCTGTAAAAATGAACTCATAAAATGGTGTAACCATTCTTTTAATCTATACTGTTTGTCGGTATTATGAGTCTATTCATAAACCATTATTAGAAAGTCTAAAACGATACCAATGACGACAAACACGCTATGGGAATATCATCATGCCGTACCTACCGCGGGCCGAAAATTATTACTGTTAGATAAATCTGAATTAGTGTTTGCCCTGCCGTTAATTTATCGCATGGTTCATCCCGAAAGTGTCACTGAGCGGGCAGAGTGGTTTCAGTTAAATCAGTCTCAATCCAGTTATACCGAATTAATTGCTAATTTAAATTTACTGGTTCAACTGCGTAAAAAAAATCAGCCCGTTGACCAACAACTGCAATCTGTAAATCGAATGCTGAATCAATATTTCAGTGATTTGGGCTGGCGCATGGTGCGAAAAGAACTTTCACAAATTAAAAAGCGCCAGAAGAAATCCCATATCGAAGTCAGTAAAGATATTATTTTACGTTTGAAGCGTTATATGGAACTCGAACGTTTGGACAGTTTTGATCAAGCGCTCGATACGTTATTATCGGAACATGCCGCGGCCGTAGCTGCCATGGCTGAAGAGGATAGTCAGGTTTAAAATATTTGTGTGTGATTTTTAACCTTAGCGTACGTGACTTCTTGCGGGTGTCACATACACTCAAAGAGAGAGCTTAAGCGTGAATATAGCTTATTCGCTTCCGCCACCTCTTTTGTAACTTTCTATTTTTGATGAGTTTTATACAGGGAATAGCATGTCACAGCATAGAACTGTTGCCGTTCTTTGCCGCGTCGAACCAGGGTGTTTGGGACCGGATGGGCGTGAGCATATTGAAGCTTTTTGTGCCTTAGCACAGCAAGCGATGAAGCATTTTGCCGCCGATATGGTGACTTGGACGCTAGTGCCCCGTTATGATAAAACACTGCCAGAAATGGAATACAGTATCGCCAACAAAAGTTTATCTCGCGCGCAAGTGACACAGTATTTCAATACCTTAGGTCAAGATGTTGATGTCTTTGAAGAAGCCTTCAATGACAAACTCACCGCCTTTATCAATTTATATTTAGCTAGAAAATCATAGCGACCCGCTTACTCGCATTCACTCGCCCATTCATCTGTTTGCGTGGTCGCCACCGCCTCCACCCTTGTGGTGGCATAAGGATTTGTTTATGTCTTATTCAATATCGCCGTCAGCTAACGCTACGGATTATGCATCTTTATTACAGCAACAGTTTGGTTTTGATGGGTTCAGGCAAGGGCAACATGAGGTTGTCTCGCAGTTGTTGTCGGGCCATTCGAGCCTTGCTATTTTCCCCACCGGCTCAGGAAAATCACTCTGTTACCAATTTACTGCTCTGCAACTTCCCCATCTAACCTTAGTGGTGTCACCCTTACTGGCGTTGATCAAAGATCAACTGAGTTTCCTGCATGAGAAGGGCATTAAAGCGGCAAGTATCGACTCAACCTTAACGCCTGAATTAACCCAACAGGTCATGCGTGATGCTCGTTATGGCGAGTTAAAACTCCTGATGGTATCGGTTGAACGTTTTAAAAATGAGCGCTTTAGGCAATTTATTCAATCAATTCCTATATCTATGTTGGTTGTTGATGAAGCACACTGTATCTCGGAATGGGGACATAATTTTCGCCCCGACTATTTAAAGCTTCCCGATTATCGCCGTGAATTAGCAATTCCATTGGTGCTGTTACTCACGGCGACCGCGACACGCAAAGTGAAACTGGATATGGCGGCGCGTTTCGATATCAAGCCACAACATATTGTTCAAACAGGTTTTTATCGTTCAAACCTCGACTTGACCGTCTTGCCTGTGGCAAGCCAACATAAACTGACAGCACTGCAACAACAACTTAATCTCTTTACTGGTACGGGGATTGTGTATGTGACTTTGCAGCATACTGCGGAGGATGTTGCCGCGAAACTTTGCCAAATGGGCTTTGATGCGAGTGCCTATCATGCGGGGTTTGAGGATGAAAAACGTCAGCAAATTCAGCAGGATTTTATGCAAGGTAAGATCCGCATCGTGGTTGCGACTATCGCCTTTGGTATGGGCATAGACAAAAGCAATATTCGCTTTGTGGTTCACTACGATCTGCCTAAATCCATTGAGAATTATTGCCAAGAAATTGGCCGTGCAGGAAGGGATGGCCTGTTGTCACATTGTGTGACCTTGGCGAATTTAGATGGCATAAACACGGTCGAAAATTTTGTTTACGGTGATACGCCGGAACTGGCCAGTATTGCAGCCGTTATCGATAACATTCGCGAAGAAACCCATAACGGACGTTGGGAGTTGCAACTTCATCAGCTATCAAATGTGAGTAATATCAGGCAGCTCCCACTTAAAACCTTGCTAGTTCAGCTTGAAATGATGGGCGTGATTAAGCCGCTTTATGCTTATTACGCCGATATCAGTTACCGTTTTATTGAGCCACAGGCGCAGATCTTGAGCCAGTTTTCCCCCGAGCGTCAGGCATTTTTAAATGACATCTTTACCCATACTCAGATGAAACGAGTATGGGGCAGTTTAGATTTTTCCGCGCTCTACCAAGCCACAGGTGCGGAACGTACTCGAGTATTAGCGGCATTAGAATATCTTGCCAGTCAACAGCTTATCGAATTGGAAGCTAAGCGAGTAACGGATGTCTATCAAGTGAATGCTGAGGTGTTAGCACAGGGGCATTTAGCCGATGAGCTCCATCAATACTTTACCGACAAAGAAGCGAAAGAAGTCGCCCGTATTGCCCAGTTAGTGCGATTTTTTGAGCTAACAACTTGCTTAAATTACAATTTGGCCCGCTATTTTGATGATAATGCCGCGCCTCAATCCTGTGGTCATTGCAGTGTATGCCGCGGCCAATTGGCTAAATTGGCGTATTCCGAAGTGCCAAAGTGGCCTGATGATGCGCAGCTTAAGGCCGATTTGCATGAACTGAAGCGTACGGCGGGGTCGAAAGGTTTAGCTTCATTATCCTTAGATACTCAATGCCGTTTTATGGCCGGCATGACATTACCGCTGTTTACTCGCTTACAAGTACGGAAATTATCAGGTTTTGGTCGCTGCGAACACCTCAGATATGCAGAAATTAAAGCTAAATTAGCGCAGTTAGCTGACGCAGCTTGCTGAAAAAAAAGGGCATATCTTGTAAGATATGCCCTTTATATCACCGCAGTAATACCATTAAATAAACAACTAATATTGAGGCGCGTTTATTTAGCGTAGTGATATGTTGAATCGACTTTCCAGGTTCTAAAGCGCAGCTCTGTGCCTTCTGGTAGATAAAATACCTTAGGCAAACGGCTGTCGTAACGCATTTTAAGTTCACCTGGAATGCGGACAAAGGCTTCTTTTTTCGCCATCTCTAAACAGGCCATCATAGTGCTTGGGCCTTCAGATACTTCTGACACTTGATAATAGCTATAACCCCAGCCCTTAACCGAGAGTTCTTTTAACTCGCCGTTCAGACCATGCTTATTACAGTCGACTAATTGGGTTTGGCCAATTTGGATTTCGACCATGTAGTCGTCTTCATTTTCGAGTTTAGGTAAGGTCAAAATATGTTGCACCATACCCGCCTCAGGCGCTGGAAACATTTTCGTGGCTTCTTGCTCGGCATAATTTTTATGGTTGAAACTCGCGACACTGATCATAGGTGCATTTAATCCCGTTGGATGTGGTGGGCTCACTGCTGCGGCATTAAAAGACAGTAATGCAAAGGCAAGGGGAAGTGCCGCAGTGTTAAATAAGTGAGTCAATTTCATAATAGTCTCCTAGTGATGTTGATAAGGCCTAGCACAGATGGTTGTACCATCATTTGCTGTATTCTTATCTTTGTAAACGTAGTAATAGCAAAAAAGGGTTAATCTTTTTGAAAATTTTTTCAAAAAAGATCGGATTTTCCTACAACGTCATGAAAATAATAGCTTTTAAAACTTAAGCGATGCGTGAATTTCTGGCGTTATGATAGCTTCGTCGCGGTTAACCTGAGCTGAATAGCGCGGGAATATCCACCGAATGATTGATGGAGATATCTCTAAACGGCTTAATTTGTTGACTATAATCTGTTGAGAAACAATCAATATCGGGTTGAAATAGGGCATGAATGAATTTGAGCCATGGGATCAAGAAACGTTAGATAAGATTAAACAGGAGCCGACCATTCTCAAGTTATTGGCCAAATTACCGCCACACGTTGCCGACAGTTATACAAAAGAACAATTAATGGGGATACGTGTTGCCTTGGGAGATAGAACTTGGGGTAAACACTTTATTGATAACCGGGGTACGTTTGCGCTGCCTTTTATTAAATGGCGCTTTTATTATGTATTTCTTTTAGGCAAAAACAGACGCGCTTATACACGCCGAGAAAAACGCTTCTCCTTGGTTATGTTTAGCCTGTTCTTTATTGCTTTTATCTTGCTGTGTACCTTGTTTGGCCTGTTGCTGTTATATCTGCTTAAATCGGCGCTCGGTATCGATTTATTACCCGAAATCTCACTCGGGATCTGGGATTGGTTTAAAGACACCTTCTTATAAATGGCTTTATACCAGAGCCTTAATATCTGAACTTTCATATTTGAGGCTTGATATCAGTGCCAAAGGCCAACTTATACGACTGAGTTTGCCCTTGGCGCAGATGCCGTTCTAAGCGCGCAAAACTATCATCATGCCTTTCATTCATAGATATACCAACCATAGATACACAAACCATAGATACACCATCAATAGACAAACCATCAGTCGCTAAACTGTCTGCTGATGAACCCATAGCATGCTGCGACCAATACAAACGCTGTAATTGTTTGTAAGCCTCGCAGGGCTGGGGTTTGGCGTTAAGGTGACTCATCTCTTGCAGCAGTGCCAATAAGTCATCGAATTGATAGGCGACCTGGCCAATACTGAGCGGATCTTGACCTATATCGTAGCAATCACGGCTTTGGTTGAGATACTGCTCATGGTCAAAACGGTAGAAGAGGACAGGGATCTCAAGTGGCAGTACATCGATAAATAACGACGAATAATCGGTGATCAGCAGGTCGACACGATGCAAAATCCCATAAATATTGTCCCAATCGCTGATATCGAGTACATTGGGATAGGCACAAAACTGCGCTGCGTAGTGGCGTTCATTGGGATGCAGGCGTAACAGTAACAAGGTATCTGTATCGACTAAATGTTGGGACAGGCTTTGCCAGTCAAAGGCGGCTTGGTAGGGCGAATCGCTATGACCTCCCGTTAAATGTGGGGTCGAATGTGAAGCTACATTCTGACTATTTTGCCATAGGGCATCCCGCCAAGAAGGGGCGTAGAGAATCACTCGGCGATAGGCCGTCGCATCCGCCTTTAAGGGCAACGTTTGGCGTTGCTCTGGGTAACGCAGATAGTAATCGGTGCGCGGATTAGTGCTTGATAGCAGGGAATCTTCTTTTAACCGAAAGGCGCGTCGGAAACTCTCACCGACCAATGGGCTTGGGCTTAGCATCAAACTCGGACGGACATATTCCTGATGATAACGCAGCGCCTGCAGCCCAGCTTGCCAAAGGGACTGGGTTTGATACTTGGGGGCCAATGGCCCTGTGGTGATATCAAACTCGATTTTTTTAAGTGGCGAGCCATGCCAGAGATTGATACGAATCGCGCCTGCTGCAAGCCACTGATTAATATCGCCAATATAACTATTGTACACATAGTATTTGGCCGTGAGCGCATGGTAAATGCCCAGCAGGCTCCAGCGCGAATGGGCGGTATAGCCTTGTTGCCTGAGGGCATGGATAAGGGCTTTATCGCCGCTTATCCAAATGGTTTGCATAAAGTGCGTCTGCTGCCAATGCAAAAACAGGTATTTGCTATTGTCAGCAAAACGGTTCTTGTAGCAACCTAATACCGCCTTGTTAGCGTTTCTTGGTACTAACCAAGAGAGGGTGAAAATGCATTTCTTCAGTAAGGCTAATGCTAGATTTGTGCCCATGATATCCCTCACTTACCCTTTGATTTCGATGATTTCCTTCAATCTCGGCCTTACTTAATCAATTGGGGAATCGCTAGCGCCACCTTAGTGTGTGGCATAGCCAGATTGGTTTTGATTTCCGTGGTTGAAATCGCTTCGGTTCGGCCTAAGTAAATCACCTGACAAAGGGTGCCGAGGTAATCAAATTTGCCTTGCCAGTCGTCGCCCATGCCGAAGATGTCGATATCTAACGCCACAATATCCTGAGGTTTTTGCTGCCAGTGTGTCTCGGGGATCACTAAATCGACGTACTTACAGGCGGCCACCATTTCGGCGCGCTGTTGATAGTTGAAAAAGGCTGCTTTGCCCTTAAGCGCATTAAACTCATCGGTCGATACGCCGACGATCAGCTTATCGCCCATGGCTTTTAAGCGCTGAAACAATCTCACATGACCATAGTGGAATAAGTCGTAGGTGCCATAAGTGATGATGGTTTTCATTGTCCGTTCCCCCATTCATTGGCGATATCTGGCTGGCTTGCACTAAGTTGATTTGTGCTGGGCTGTTTGGGCGTGGCAGAGCGTGTTGAAGCCACTGATTTTGAAACTAATTGAAAGCACAGTTTGATCACTTGATAACATTGCGATGCCTTAGGCTTGCTAAGAAACTCCTGCTCAATCAGCCCTTGTTCTTCCTCTGGCAGTTCGGCGCCAAGCAGTTGCAGCGGACCGTAAACGCCATATAGTGGCGTAGCTTCGCTAAGCTCGGATGCTGAATGCATCTCAGGGGATTGACTGCCTAGCAGGAATAATCGCCCCAAACATACTTGATAAAGCTGTGGTAGCAGCGATAATCCCATGCCTGATGGCGGCAAATTAACGCGCAACAGCTTAATGGGCTGATACGCAATACTCACTGCTGGTCTAGACTGGCCTAGAGTTGATGAATGGCATAAGCTCCACAGCCAGAGTAATGGCCAGAAGGGTAAAGTTAAGCCAAGCAATATCAAAGCCATAAGCCGACTCGAGCAAGGTACATGGGCGTGTAAATTCTGCTCGGTTGAGGCGATAAGCCTAGGGTCATCAACTTCGATGGCAGTGTTAAATCCGACATTGATCAGCAGATTTTTACTGATAATACAGTTATCGACATTCAGTCCTTCACCGACAAAGCTGTTCGTCAGGATCACGCTGTTACTCAAACGGCAGTTTTTCTCGATAACACATTGATCGCCAATGATCAGTTGATCGTGCATATCCACATCGGGGGCTATCCAGGTTTGCTCTCCAATCGCGCCCCAGGCGGCATGTTGGTCCAATTTGCCCGTTTGCGCCTTAGCCCCTAGGTGAAAAAACTTGGCATGTCGGCCACTGGGAGTGGGGCGACCAGAAGGAGATAGTCCAGTAAAGCTGCCATCGCCTATGGCTAAATTGGCATTAAGATAGGATTCGAAGGAGTCCAACATGGCGCACTGCCCAGGTAGCGGTTCCATCATGGCATTAGTGACCGTTGGATCTCGTTCTAAGGGCCAATCGAGGAGATACAGATGGTTACAGGCGCTAGGCAATAGCAGCATACCAGGATTGCAGTCGGCCATTATGGGTAACACTAAGTGTAAAGGTCGCTTTAGGCTGTAATCGATAAAGCGTTTAATGCAGGGGGAGCGCAGCATATCGCCCCTTACAACGAGATAATCTTGTTCGAAATCGAGTTTTAGTCGTGACATCACGCAGTTGACAGACTCTTGTTCTCTGCTGAGGAAGTAATCAATCTTTAATCCCCAACGGCTACCATCGCCAAGATGCGCTTCGAGTTCTTTGGCATGGCTTGAGATAATCAGTTTTACCTCAACAATCCCGGCATTGGCGACATCTTCTAGGGTGTATTCAATCAGGGCACGGTTTCCCATGGGGAGTAATGCTGGGCAGTATTGTTTATCCAGCGGTGTCAGTTCGTGTCCATGGCGATTGGCGAAAATAATGGCTTGCATAGTAACCCCCTTAGTAGGCACCACGGCTGAAAATCACGGCGGGTATGGTCTTGATAAGCAAGGACAGATCCGCCATTAAGGATTGTTGGTAGATATAATCCACATCCAACTCAACCTGACGGTCGAAGGGAATGTCGGAGCGACCCGATACTTGCCAGATGCAGGTTATGCCGGGTTTAACTTCTAAGCGGCGGCGATCGCTTGGACTGTATTGCGCGACTTCTCGTGGTAGCGCGGGGCGCGGGCCAACCAGTGACATCTCGCCCTTGAGTACATTCCATAGCTGTGGCAGCTCATCGATGGAGGTTTTACGGATAAATTGACCGACACGGGTGATCCTGGGGTCCTGTTTCATCTTAAATAGGACGCCGCCTTGCATTTCGTTCGCCTGTTGTAAGCTGGCCAGTCGCGTTTCGGCGTCCTGATACATGGAGCGGAATTTCCACATGGTAAAAGGTTGATTCCACTTGCCGACGCGCTGCTGGCAAAACAGCACGGCGCCTGGGGATTCCAATCGAATAAGCAGTGCAACGATCAACAGTAGAGGCGATAGTAACAGTATGGCGATGGCCGCGACTAAGATATCGAGGCAACGTTTAACGATGCGGTTCAATAGCAGATGCAAGCGGATGCGTTTGCAGCGTTTCAGTGAGCCTGAGTCACTTAAGTTAGGAAACTGGGGCGTAGCGGGTGTTTGTTGTACGTCAGCTTGAGTCTTTGCATTAAGGCTGGCGTTAGCACGCAGTTCTTTGAATACCCGATATAAAAACAGGGGATTACCGATAATGTAGCGGCGCCACATTCTCTTGGGCTCTTGCATTAAGCGCCAGATCCACTCCATGCCAATTTGCCTTAACCAAAGTGGCGCGCGGCTAATACGATTGGAGTAAAAGTCGAACAGTCCGCCCACACCAATACCGACCGCAGGAGTAAGTTTTGCTTGATATTGATTCAACCATAGCTCTTGTTTAGGGGCGCCCATGGCCACCAACAGCACGGCAGCGCCAGATTGATTAATCTTTTTAATCACTTGCTTGGTATCTGCCTCATGGAAATAACCATGGTGGGTGCCTGCAATTTTTAATTGTGGGAAACGACACTGAAGCTGTTCGGCGGCTTGGTGGGCGACTTCTGGCGCGCCGCCCAGCAGATAGAGAGACAGATTGGCTGCAATCAGGCGCTCACATAAGAGTGGCAACATATCTGTGCCATTTAAATTGCCCCTGAGATCCACGCCTTGCCAGCGGCAAGCCATACGTACCCCTATGCCATCGGCAAAAACGGCTTCACATTGATTCAAAATCTGATGGTACTGGGGATCGCAATAGGCTTTGTTTAAACAGTCGGCATTCACAAAGGAAAATGGGGTTAAGTGGTGTTTTGGGTGCTGTGCTTGTTGTACTAGCATGTCGAGCATGCCTGTCATGCTGAGGTTACGCATGGTCACGCCAAAAATCGTGACTTGGTTAGTGTGGGAGCGTGAAGCAGAGGTCAAAAGGCTATTCAAAATAGCGCTTAGCAGCGCAAAGAAGTAACGGCTTAAGCTCGAATAGGCGATGTTTAAGCTTTTCTCACTGGATTCAAAGTCAATCCCCATTCGGCGCTGCATAGCACTGATGGAAAATATACCCACTCGATCAATACGATTAACTTGAGGTAAATCGACTAAAGGCGTGAAGGCAAATTGGGCTTCAACACCTAATAGGCCGATATCTCCTTTGAGTAAATTAAACAGTTGGGGGAGACGATATCCTGCGCCTTGGTAGGCAAATTGCCACAGACCAATTTGATTACGGCCACCATGCACATACACACGTTCGAATACACTTTGTCCCTGTGACTTGCGGTAAAGGTAAACCACAAGAATAAAAGGTGAGCAGAGCAATAAGGCCAGCATCGCAATGGCGCTATCGAATAATCGAATAGACCAGCGTACTTGAGTCGAGTTCTGAGTATTCATCATGACCTCCATGCAATTTGCTTGATGCTAAGCGGGACGCTCGATAACCGCTTATAGCTGCGCTTGGCAAGAGTCACAAAGCATAATGCAGGCCAGATTGATAAATCATTTAAAAACAATCACTAAGAGGTTAATGCTTTATGGACTAAGTGGTTTTTTGCAGTTTGCTTTGCAAGCTGCAAATCCTTTTGAGATGGAAGTATCAGCTAGGGGGAATTATCTCAGGCGCTGTTATTGTCCTCATCATCACTAACGCTCACAAATAATGTGAAACACAGTGGTGAAACGAGCGCAATGCATTAGAGACTAACCTACGACAAAAGCAAGGCGGCTCACTGAGCCGCCTTGAATCTGTACGATGAATATGCAACGTTTGCTGTCGCGTCGATTTGACTTATTTTAATTGGGTGGTGAGTAAGCTTGCCGTCACACCATCACGTTTGATTTGCAAACGTTGGCGATAACCTAGGTACTTTTGCCCAAGGGTTTCGCACATTTGGTATAAACCTCGGGGCATTAACCATTGCAAATAGGCCGCAATCAGCGTGGTAAGGGTGCGATTGGTTTCCTTGAATAAGATCTGTGGTGAAGTCAGCAGCGCTTGATTGACTAAGTTTTTCGCCATACGACCATCGCCTAGGCGAATGGCTTGCCTGGCTAAGTAGCGAAGCTGATAGGCTCTGGCAGCATTTTCATGCTTTAACAGGATCTTAGGGGCATAACGGCGTGCCTTAGTGACCATTTGCTCCCAAGATGCCAACTGTTTCACTAAATTCGCCGATAAGCCGCCGTGGTTTAAGCGGTAGTAAGTTAATGGCTCGGGGATCCCCTCCATTTGCCACTCGGTTGTCGCCACGATGCGAAACCAACACTCGATATCTTCCGATTGGCGAAATTGTTCATCGAAGTAACAAGTGTAATGCTCGCTGTGGTTCAGTGCTTGGAAGCGAATGTCATTTAAGGTCTCGCGGCGGATCACCGGCGCTGAACCATTGCCCACCGGATTGCGGCAAAGCAAATGGCCAGCATCTATGTCTGTGAGCTGCGGCATCTGGTAAAAGTTGATCGGGTTACCCCGGTAATCGATAAAGCTTGAACGCGAGAAGCTGATCCCCACCTTGGGCGATTTTTGTAGATGATCCACATGCAGCTTTAACTTATCCGGATGCCAGAGGTCGTCCGAATCGATAAAGGCCACATAGCGACCAATCGCATGGCGTATGCCGGTATTACGTGCGGCGGCTAAGCCCTTATTCACGGCATGCTGCACGATACGAATGCGGCTGTCGCAAAATTGTTTACAGCGAGCGAGGCTATTATCGGTGGCACAGTCATTGACTATGATGAGCTCAAAATCCGTAAAACTTTGAGCTAATACTGAGGAAATCGCTTTTGAGACAAAAGCTTCCACATTATAGACCGGCATCACCACAGAGACGGTAGGGATCATAATGAACCTCCTAATGAAGGGGATAAGGTGGGTAAACGCAGTTTTTCTGCTATGGGTTTCATCACAAAGTAGGCAAATAACGGCATACAAATGAGGTAACAGAGGAAGATGCCCATGGCGACGCCTTTCAGCCCCCACAGGGTGCCGAGGCTGATACTCAACGCCAATAGGCCAATAAAGCCGACATTTGAGACTAAGTTCAGCTTACTAAGCTCGCAGGAGATCAGTAGTTGACTCGCGGCTTCACCCAAGGGACGCGTTAAACCACTCAAACAGAGCAGAATAAAGACCGGCAGCGCGCCAGCTTCAAGCCAATGTTGGCCATACACTAGCGGTAAATACCAAGGGGCGAGCGCGCTTTGTAAGCCTATGATAGGCAAGGTCACTAGCATGATACTCAGCAGACCGTGGCGGTATTTAAGCAGCGGATCTTCACCATCACTCTGACAAAGATGTGAATAGAAGGCGGTGCCAAAGCTTTGAATTAACCCTAAGCTAATCCCAAGGCTGGTATTGACCGCGAAGAAATAGATCCCAAGCGCCTCAACACCTAAAAAGTAACCCACTAATAAATAATCAATATTTTGTCTCAGGGCGAGGCAAAGATCCCCAAGCGCCACCTGAGTACCAAAGCGAAATAGTGATTTACATTGAGTTAAGTTTATCTGGCAGAAAGAACGCGCGAGTGGGGCAGTGTGAATATTATGGATACCAGAATGCTGCCTATGCACGGCTATCCAAATCAACACCACCAGCACTTTAGGTAGAATAATCCCCCAGATCCCCATACCGCATAACGCTAAGATAGCGGTGAGCACACTGTCGGCCACCGTCTGCCACAGGTTGGCCTTGGCGACGATACGCATCTTATTTTGGCGTAGGTTGGCGGCGGCATGCAGCATGCCAAAGGGGAGGAGCAAATAGCTTGTTGCCATGAGTATCATAGGCTTCACTATCTGTGCGTCTTGATAGTAAATCGCTAACAGGCCACTGAGTAAGCTCAAGGCAACAAAAGACAGTACACACACAAAAATATTGATCAGATTGGCGCTGGCGAGATGAGAAGCAAAGGCGCTATCGTCCATCTTGATCAGTGATGCCGAGGTGATCCTGCGAATAAAAATGCTGACTATTTCAAAACTGGTCAGAATGATCGCGACTTGGCCAAAGACCTCGGGGGTAAGTAAACGGGCTAAGATAATGCTGCAACCAAGGCGCACAATACGCCCGCCGACTTGGGCTGAGCCTAACCACAGTATGCTGCTACCCAATTGGCGAATACCTTGGTTGTACTTAAGGGTTTGTATCCATGCCCACTTGCTCATCGCAACACCTATCAGTTAAGAGTGCCTATGTTGACTATTCAGTTTCTATGCCAGCTTTTTGTGTTTTATTTTTCCATTTAAAAACATATTGTTAGCTTATTTTTAATGTGAATGCATATTAGGGAGGCGGTTTGATTTGCGGCCGATTGCAAAATGCAAATCAAGATGCAACGGCCGTGTGTATTGAAAGGACAAGGAAAAACTAGCGAAGGGTTCTCAGTCAGCACTTGGTTGAGTGGCTTCTGATGATTCCTGTTACTGTTTTTGCGCTAGTGCTTGTGATAAGCGCTGCTGGCGAAGGGTCGCCGCTTGTTTTGCCTGATTATGGGCAATACCGAGCACGATTAACCCAGGCCAGAAGAGATAGGCGAGGATCTCTAAATTTTCGCCAAAGGTGTAAAGCAGCAAAATCATCAGTACCGCCATACCGACTGCCGAGAGTCTGGATTGCATCAAACTAGGCAGAAGACTGAGCACACTGACAAATAAGGCTACTGCCAGCGCGAAGGCGCCAACGATCCCCTTCACAAACAATAGACCGTACCAAGTATGGTGCGAGCCAATCGGCATATACTCCACCATATGGGGGCCGCGCTCGACAATGCCATGGCCCCAGACAATCGCCTCATTCGCCCAGCGCTCGAGGGCGATTTGGCCGAGGGCCTCACGCACCCGAGTCGAGTCGGCTCTGGCGGCTTTGACGCTGTGAATACTGGCTTCGATGCTAGACAGTACCGACTCGCCAAAAATACCCGCCAATAGAAAAACCGGACTCACCAATAAGTACAGCCAAGGGGATTTGGCGTAGCGAATAAAGTTGAAATAACAGACGAGGGCGAGGCAGCAGAGGATAGCGAGTCTGGATTGGGAGATGAGCACCATCAAGATACTGCCAGCTAAGCCATAGAAGCGATAACGCTTATTGGTTTCCTGCAGGGCAAATAGAAAATAAAAGTTACCCACCATGCCAAGGGCGGGAGCCCAAGGAGTGAAGAGACGCCACCTCGGCATGCCGCTGCCAGGGTCGATTTCATACAAGCTAACGGCGAAAAACTCAGGCCCAGGTCCACCGACAATGCTTAAGGGAGAGACATACAAGGTTGTCGGCAAGTGCAGCAGCCAAGCGAGTACAAACAGCGGAAACAATATCAAGGTATGTTTGCCGACCACGCAGCAGGCGCGGTAAATCAGCTGTGGCCGAATTTGCAGGCCGCCAATCAGCGGAAATACCGCCAGTAGCGCCCAGCCCTTGGCCCAACCTATGGAGGATTTAATCAGTTGGGCTATGCCTAAATGCTCCACCAGATGGCCTATTACTAATGCCAGTAGCATCAATAACATGGCAAATATCCAACTTATTATCGGTAACGAAATCCGGCACCCTTCGGCGTAAAACAGCAGTCTGCCGAGCATCCGCAGCACTAAGATCCAACCGATCACTGGAGCAACTAAATACATGGCACCTAAAAACCAAAAGAAGTAGGTGCCCGTAATGGCGAGCCAGACTAGTCGTTCGTCAGAATTTTCTGGAGTATAGGTTTGCGTATCCATAGTATGCTCAATCCGACAATGACCATCATTGAGGCGGCGATGCCACCCACTAAGGTTAAAATTAAGCCCAGCTTGTCAGGCTTTTCGGGGCGAGTCGGTGCTGCAAACAGCTGTAATAACGGGTAAGCGGAAAAGATGTCGGCTTTGCCCACATCAATTTTTGCAATGGCGGAGGTAAACACCGCGGTCGCAAGTTGATGATCACGGTGTAAATCCTCAAGCTTTGCCGCATCGTCATTGCTGTGCTTGAGCCGGATTTCCCATTCATCAATTTGGGTGCTCAGGGACGCCAGCTCATGGGTTAAGCCTTCATTTTCGGTAGTGATGTTTATCAGCTTTTGCATCAGCTCTGCGCGGCCATCGATATCGTCGACGGACAGGATCAACATCAACTTTGGATCGCAGCGCGTGAGCAATTTTTGGCAGCGACTATGCAGCGCATCCAACATGGTTTTTTGCTCTGTCTTGGCGGTCAGCACTTGGGGATGTTGCTCACCAAAGTGACCATTAAGGCCCACAAGCAGCGCGGTAGACTCGGTATAGTTAACTAAGAGTTGTTGGAATAGCTGATCGTTTTTCAGCTTAAGCAAATCAGTGGACTGACTCGCCGTTAGGGATAAGTCAGCTTCCAACAGTTGCTGACTGGCAAGGCCGCCATTGAGTTTAGCGGTCAGATTGACTTGGCTTTGGCGTAAATGCTCAATGGTGACCGCCACTTCCTTAAATTGATCCAGCGAGACCAACCCCGTCTTAGATTGAAAGGCGACAATATTCGCCTGACTCTGATGCACTTTATCGGCAAAGCTCTCAAGCCCCATTCTGACGCCGTTTTCGCGAATATGGATTTCATCGATTCTCAGGTGTGAGAGTGTGCCCTGTAGCGTGCGATAATGTGCCCAGGCTTTTTGCTCGGCAAGCTCGGCGCTGTTGGCACTGATACTAAACTCCATTAATCCCGTTTGACTGGGGAGCTTTAATTTAGGCGTGCCCAGTGCTGAGGCCTTAAGATTTAACTGGGCGGCTGCGTCACTTAAGAGCTTGTCGCTTAGCGCGATGGCCTTATAGTTTTCCCGCGGGTCGATGGCTGAACTCAGGTAAGGGGAACTGCTCGAACTGCTGGCTTGGCCCAAACTGTCGAGACTAACGACCGCCCCCGCGCCGGCGCCGGGTAAAATCAGCACCCATTTGCAGGTATAGCGGGTTGGGGTGATAACAATAACAAGGCCGGTTATCAGCCAAATTACCGCTAATGCCGATAGCACGGTCTTTAGATACAACTTACGGCGCGCGGGGGCGGGCAAGCTGCTGCCATTGACCAGCGCGCGCTTTAACCACAGTAGAGGGTAGCCTTCCTGAGATGCTTTCATGATCAATTCTCCCTCGCGAATCATCCTAAGGGTGGCATCACCTGCCACCCAAGCGCTTGTTCCGAGCTACAGCAAACCGAGTAAACTTGCAGGCACCAATAAGTCGGTTAGACTGCGCGCAATCTCACGCACATTGGTCACGCCAGAGTCATAGCAGGCGATACCATCTCCAGGGAGCAATACCGGGTTCATTTGTGGCTGCCAAGAATCACGGATTAAGCTGTCCAATGAGCGCTCGACGATATCGGTTTGATCCGAGAGCGGATTGCGTGTCACTAGCAACACATGACGACTGGCGTTGGTGCTTTGGGCGCCGCCGACACAGTTAGCCGCTATCGCGCCTGTGAGTAAACGTGTGCCGTAGGGAAAACGTGTCGCTTCGGTATCTACCGCAGATTGCGAGTTACTGCTCGCTGGTTGGGTTAAGTTAGAAATAAACACGCGGATCCCAGGTGCGGTGATTTGCGAGGGGCGCACCAGTTTGTCCTCAAAATGCCGAGAACTTGGGACAAAGATTTGATCGCCGGCACTCAAGAGAAAACGTGGCACTTGGGTACCGCTGATCACGCCGGATAAATCCAGTAAAAAATGCTGTTGACCGCGGATCACCCGCACTTGACGGATATCGGCGTCGGGTCTCACCCCTCCGGAGGCGCGAAGGGCGGCGGCTATGGTGCGATCGCTTGCCTGATCGCCGCTATGGCTCTTGTCATCATCCTTAATCTCGGTATCGGACTTTTGGTTGATAAAGTGCTGCCCCGGTTCAAATACCGAACCCAGTACAGTGACTTCAACCGGCGCCCAGGCGATGGGACTGATATTAACCCGCACGCTGCTGGCTTGCATTAATTGCTCATTCACTAAGGTTTGACTGATACGTTGTTTCAGGACGGAGAGAGTCAATCCCTGCGCAGTAATCGGCGGTAAATAGGGCAGATAGATTTGGCCGTTGGCATCAATCTCCACATCAGCACTGAAATCCTCGCCATTAAGGATCCCTACACGCAACTTATCACCAACGGAGAGCTGTGCATCGAGGGCGGCTGTTTCGCTCAATGTGGCGCTAATGCTTTGAACTTCACTTGGATTAAGACTGACGTTCTCAGCTTGCGCCGTTAATAACTGCTGGTCCGCCTGACGCAGATACGAAGTTTGCGGGCCGAAGTAGTGACAATATTCTCCGGCCTGTTGCTGACAGAGTTGGTCCTGAGTCGTGCGCTGGGGAGTGACGCAAGCCGTTAACAAGCAGATAGCGGCGCTGATAGTCACTTGTGGTAAGGATAAATGGCATTTACCTGCGATATGGCCCAAATGGCTGAGTGTTAACCTTTCCATAATGTCACTCCCTCTTAGCTAAACCCTGTACGATGCGCTAGTGGCAACTAAAGTGCGCGATGGCTGCATCTTGATTTTCATAGATGCTGAAAATCTGGTGTAAGCGCGTCAGTTCAATCAGGGCGCGCACATGGGCCGAAGGAGACAAAAGCAATATTTCACCATCATGCTGCTGTGCCCGTTTAAGAGCGGAGATCAATACCGACAAGCCGCTAGAGTCGATGCATTTCACTTGTTCAAGATTGATGATTAGGCGGTTAGTGTTCTGCTCCATATGGCGTAATAGCGCGGCCCTGTGGGTGGGCGTATTGGCCATCATCATCTCTGTGGGAAATATCACTAGGCTCGCGTTGTATTTTTCGAGTGGGAAGAATTTCATGATAATCACCTCTGGCTGCCAGTTAATATTGAAACCGCAGTAACAGATAGGCATTTATCAGGCCAATATTTATAATTAATAAATTCAATCAGTTAACTTGGTAAAGGTATTAAGGATAGAGCTAGGTTTGAAAATGCATTGCAATTTGCAATTGGAAAGCGCTACGAACATGAAACGAAACCTAGCGGTGGAAATTCCCGCCGCTAGGTATGATGGAAATGATCTTTAGTGATGACGCAGTAAGGTTAACCTTAAGTGTGAACCGAGCACTGTGGTCTGAAACCGCACCGCATCCATCCAGTTATACATGATCCATAAGCCTCTACCATGCTCGTTCATTTGGTCAGGACATTGGTCGAAGGAAACCTTAGGCACCACGGGCGAGCGGTCCAGTAAATCGACGATAATCCGGTCATGATTACAGTGGACAATCAATACGATGGGCTCACGGGAATCTTCGGTGTGATTTATCACATTACTGACCGCCTCGAGTATGCAGGTAATGACTTTAAATCGTTGGCGCTCATGTACATTTTGCATCAGCATAAACTGCTCTAATTCGGAGCAAAAAGGCTGTTGACTCCATTGGTCATGGGTGAGGTTAAACTGCAAGCTGTTCATAATGCCTCCAAAGCCGCATTGGCATAGTTGGCTGACGGGTAGGTAATTAACATCATCGAAATATCATCTTGAGTTGTGCCGCCTTGCCAGAGTTGTAAGGCATGGCTCAAGTGATGCAGCAAGGCTTCATCGCTCAAGCTGTTGGCTTTCGAGCACAGGGTTTGCAAACGCGCTTGGCCGAAAAAACCGAACTTGGGGTGTTGGCACTCATAGGTACCATCGGAAAATAACAACAAGCGACTGCCAGGTAAGAGGGTGACTAGCTGATCTTGATACTGCACGGCGCCATGGATCCCAAGCGGTAACTCAGTGTCGAGGGGCAAGGGCTCGCAGCTAGTCTCGGTGAGCAGTAACGGCGCGGGATGGCCGGCGCTGCACAGCCTTAGTTCACCCGTCAGCGTATTGATCTTGCCGAGTAACAGAGTCACAAAGCGGCCAGTATTGTCTGGGTCGCTTAGCTCGCGATTAACCTGATTCACTATTTCTTGGGGCGATAATCCGCACCAATCGGTACGTTCCATCGACAGACGCTGGGCAAGGCTGACACTCTGCAGCGCGGCGGCGACCCCATGACCCGCGGCATCAATCAGATAAAACCCGAGTTGATCATCGCCAAGATCGAAACATTGATAGAGATCGCCAGCAAGATAACTCGCGGGCTGAAACTCATGGTGTAACTGCCAATCCCTTGGCAAGGTTTTACTGCGGGGCAGTAATTCTCGCTGCACCTTAGCGGCAGAAAACAAATCCTGTTTTATGGTGCTGAGCAAGGCAGATTCTTTCGCAAGCCCTTGCTGTAACAGTTGAATGTTACGGCTCAAGTTATGTTGCAGCTGCACGATACGCATCGCAGCTAACATCCTAACCTTTAACAGTTCTGGTAGAAAAGGCTTACAGATAAAGTCATCGGCGCCCGCTTCAATACCTAACACAATATCGGCTGTCTGATTATTGGCCGTCAGCAAGATCACAAAGGGCGGCAGATGATTATTTTTAACGATTTGGCACAACTCGATGCCGCTCATCTCAGGCATGCGCCAATCGCTGACTAAAATATGCACTTCATTCTGCTGCAAGTAATCCAGCGCAGCCTTACCGTTACTGCGACTCTCGACCAACCAACCAAACTGTCTTAGCAGGTGAGTGATATAAAAGCGCTCGCAATCTGTGTCTTCCACGACCAGCACAGACAAGGTAACGGCTTGAATCGATGTGAGCGAAGAGAGCGGCATAGTCTGACTCCTGCAAAGGGAATATTTTCGAATAGCAAGAGCTATGCCCATTTAAAAAAAGCCAACTAATTGAGGTTGATACTGCAAAGCATCGCCGAAAAGCGCAGGCTTAAGACTGATTTTTGCCATCTTGTTGCAAAATGCAAAACCCTCATCCATAGTGAGTTTATCTCAGGCGAAATGTTCTCCAAGATGATTGTTTTTATTGATGGTATTTTTTATGGCACAGGGGTTGCTGATGCAGCATAGGGGCAAAGTGTTTTATGCCCTATATGTAGAATGCATATCATTAAAAAAGGACATTTAGCATGGCTCAGTTTTCTAGATTGTGCGTCAAGGCAGCGCCTAACAATGCCATAAAATGGCAGTTTATCTATCTGATAATCTTAGTAATGGCTTGGGTATCGCCGACTTATGCGCAGGATAGCAATCCCCCTGATACCCCAAAACCGACGCTGATTTTTGGTGTAGTACCCCAGCAGTCGGCGACTCAACTCGCAAAGCTGTGGCCGCCGATCCTCGCCGCCTTGTCTGAAAATGCAAATTATCAATTGCAATTTGCAACGGCACCCGACATTCCCACCTTTGAGCGGCGGCTCAAGGCAGGGGAATACGATATTGCCTATATGAATCCCTACCACTATGTGGTGTTTCATGACAGCCCGGGATATTTGGCCTTAGCGCGTGAAAAGGATAAAAAGCTCAAAGGCTTGCTTGTGGTACGCAAGGATTCTCCCATCAAATCGTTAGCCCAATTAGAGGGAAAAACCTTGGCTTTTCCGGCACCCGCGGCATTTGCGGCCAGTGTGCTACCAAGGGCACATCTGCAACAGGCCAATCTTAATGTGCAGGTAAAATATGTAGGCTCCCATGACTCAGTATATTTAGCCGTGCTGCAAGGGCTTGTAGATGCGGGGGGCGGCGTTCAGCGCACCTTTAATAATCTTAGTGAAGCGCAAAAACAGCAATTAACGGTATTGTGGCAAACGCCGACCTATACGCCCCATGCTATTGCAACGCATCCACGAGTCTCGGCGGCGCAGCGTCAAATGCTACTCGAGCGGTTAATGGCACTCTCGACAACAGCGCAGGGCAAAGCCTTATTAGAATCGGTGGACTTTTCAGCGTTTACCGCGGCAGAAGATCAGGATTGGGATGATGTCCGCTCGCTCAAACTCGGCTCCTTAACCAAACCGCTCGGGGAGAAATAGTGTGTCGTTTAGACTGAAAACAATTTTAGGGATCGCCTTAATCGAAGGTTTATTACTGTTTTTGCTGGTGTATACCAGCATTAACTACCTTAAGTTGTCTAATCAGTCGCAAATTGAAAAACGGGCCGAAACCACGTTAACACTGTTCTCTGTGGCGGCGCAGGATGCGGTGATCAGTAACGATCTGGCGACATTACATTCGTTAATTCAAGAGCTGTTAAGCCACAGCGAAGTCTTGTATGTAACAGTGTCTGATCAGAGCCGCATTTTGGCCTATGGCGGCGCCGATAAATACATTCAGGTTTCGCATCAAGCGGATAAACATCTGGATCAAGTCAAAGATGGGATCTTCGATCTCGAATATCCCATTGAAGTCAATGGCTATCTGTTCGGCAAAGTGAACATGGGGTTTGAGACCCAGAGCCTTGAAAATCTGGTTAATACGGTGACACAACAGATCCTCTCAATCGCTGGGGTTGAAATGTTGCTGGTGGCCTTGTTTTCATTGCTGCTTGGGCATTACCTCACCCGTAACTTAACTCAGCTAACCAGCGCCTCTAAACGCATTCTCGCGGGCGAGATTGGGGTGAGGGTGCCTGTCAAAGGCAAGGATGAAATCGCCCAGATGACCCGCGCCTTTAACAATATGGTCGATAAAGTCGATGCCAGAACCAAGGCATTAGAGGCGGCAAATATCCGTCTCAACACCATTCTTGAGTCGGCGGTCGATGGCTTTGTGATCATCAATGAATTCGGCATCATTACCGACATCAACCCCGCCGTCAGTCGACTCTTTGGTTATGCCCATAATGAACTGATTGGCCAGAATGTATCGATTTTTATGCCGTTCGACCAAAGGCCATTGCACGATGGTTACATTCAGCAGTACTTCACAACCCATGTTGCCAAAATCATCGGCACCAGCCGCGAGTTAACGGCGCAACGTAAGGACGGTCAGCTATTTCCTATCGCCTTATCCGTGTCGCAAATGAGCATCGACAATCGGGCGATGTTTATCGGTTTAGTCAAAGACTTATCCGAAGCGAAACGCAAAGAAATCGCCGCAGCGAAAACCGAGTCAGTGTTGCTTGCCACCTTAGCGGCGAGCCAAGATTGCTTAATAACCATCGATATGTCGGGCAAAGTCATTGAATTTAACCTCGCGGCCACCAGACTGTTTGGTTATAGCCGCGAGGAAGCTGTCGGCGCCTTATTGGAGGATTTAATTATCCCCGAAGACAAACAACAGGGGCATAAGCGAGGCATTGAACGTTATCGCCGCACTGGCGAAGGGAAAATGCTCAATAAGCGGGTCGAATTACTCGCGCGCTGCAAGGCTGGAAATCTAATCCCTATCGAGCTTGAGGTGGTACCGATCCAACTCGGGGATGAAGTGCTGTTTACGGCATTTTTACGGGATATTTCTGAGCGCAAAGCCAACGAGCAAAAACTACAGCAGGCAAAAGAACAAGCCGAGCAGGGCAGTAAAGTGAAGTCGCGTTTCTTAGCCACCATGAGCCATGAGATCCGCTCACCGCTGAACGCAATTTTAGGCGGGGTGGAATTGTTGCTCGACTCATCCTTAAGCAAAGATCAACGCATTCACGCCAATATCGCGCGGGAAGCGGGCAGTGCTTTGCTGCATACCATTAACGATATCTTGGACTTTTCGAAGATTGAAGCCGGGCAGATGGTGCTCGAGTCCCATGAGTTTGAGCCAGATAAACTGGTTGCTCAAGTGCTGCAAATTCTTGAGCCCAAAGCCTTCGAAAAGGGGTTAGAGCTGGTCAGTTTTGTGAATCGAAATGTGCCAAGAACCGTGGTTGGCGATCAGCAGCGCTTACGCCAAGTGCTGCATAACCTCGTCGATAATGCGATTAAGTTTACTGCATCCGGCACCATCACAGTGGAAATGTGGATCCCCGATAATCACCAAACCGAGGTGCAACTCTATTGCCGTGTCACAGACTCTGGTATTGGTATCTCTGCGGAGGCGCAAAGCAAACTATTCAAAGAATTTAGCCAAGTACACGATACCCATAACACAAACTACAAGGGTACGGGCCTAGGTTTGGCCATCTGTAGCGAGCTTATCACTATGATGGGCGGCACGATCGAGCTGCAAAGTGAGCTTGGTCAGGGAAGTCGCTTTACTTTTTATGTGTCTTTGCAATTGCTTGAGGGAAATTTCTGCCACAGTCATTATTTCCCCGCCCATTCTCGGGTTCTGCTCGCCCACCATGATGCAACTTGGCTATCGCTCGTCTCGAAACAATATTCGCAATACGGGGTAGAGACGGTTGAAGTGATGGACTGGCCATCAATCAAACGGGCGAAAAAAATAAAAGGTCAATTCAACCTAATTTTGCTCGATGAAGGCTTCTTTTTGGATGTAAACGAACAGGATGTCAATCGATTAAGGCAAGCGCATTTAACCGCCGATGGTTCTATGGTGGCCTTGGTATCGGGAATGAGCACCGAAATAACCCATTCACTCGCCACGTTAGGGTTAGATCAAGTCGTCAATAAGCCCCTAAGCCGCGCCATGCAGTTAGCACTCTTGAGTAAAGATGCGCTGGCGAATGAGTTTGAAGAGGAGTATGTGGCCCAAGAGAAATTCCAAGGCCATATCCTCCTCGCCGAAGACAGTCCCGCGAACCAAATTATTGCCGGAACCATGCTCACCAAGGCGGGGTTTGATATCACTTATGCCTGCAACGGGCTTGAAGCGGTTAAGTTGGTCGCCGAAAAGCCCTTCGATCTCGTCTTGATGGATGTACGTATGCCCGAGATGGATGGACTCGAGGCCACGGAAGTCATCCTGCAAAATCACCCTGAGCAAGTTATTCTGGCGATGTCGGCCAATGTGATGAAAGAAGAGATAGAGCATTGCTATCGAGTCGGGATGAAGGACTTTATCGCTAAGCCCGTCAAACAAAAGACCTTACTACATGCCATTCAAAAATGGTTGCCCAATGCCGTTGTCAGTTTACCAAGCTCACATAAACCCGCTGAAAATACAGCGAGTTTACTCGATGAACAACTCCTAGCGGAGCTTGAACAAACCTTAGGTAAAGCGAGTCTCTCGAACATGATGACAATCTTCTGTGATGAATTGGCGCAGCGGCTTAATCAGTTAAGCGAACTCGATTCGACGCAAGTGGACGAGATTGAAGATCAAGCGCACACTCTAAAAAGCAGTTCAGGCAGTTTTGGGGCGACGGCGCTGTTCTTATTAGCTCAGAAATTAGAAGCCTGTGCCCGTCAGCAACAGCTCGGTGCCATTCCCGAGCTGATGGCACAGATTAATGTCCTCGGAAAACAGACTCACAGCCTATTAACGGAACGATTTATTCAATAGGGATAGCTATGAATTATTCAGCATTATTGGTTGAAGACAGTATGTCACTCGGTGCGCTCTATACGGAGTATTTGCGCGCGGAGGATATTAATGTAACCCATGTGCATTACGGCGCGGATGCCCTAAAGGAATTATCGAACTGGCAGCCCGATCTGTTAATTCTCGATATTAAGCTGCCGGATATGTCGGGTCTCGACATCCTTAAGCAAGTGCAGCAGAGTCATCCCCATATCAGCACCATTATGATCACCGCCCACGGCAGCATCGATATTGCCATCGATGCGATGCGCTCAGGGGCGTTCGACTTCTTAGTTAAACCCTTCGATGCCAAGCGACTATCGATAACGGTGCGTAATGCCCTTAAACAAAAACAATTACTCGAGCTTGTGACTCAGTATGAAAACAGCTTACCAAAAGGTCATTACCAAGGGTTTATCGGCGACTCGCTGGCAATGCAGAGCGTGTACAAAACCATTGATTGTGTCGCCAACAGTAAGGCGTCGGTATTTATTATGGGGGAGAGTGGTACGGGTAAAGAAGTCTGCGCTCAAGCCATTCACCAAGTCGGTAATCGCGCCGACAAACCCTTTATCGCCTTAAACTGCGCATCAATCCCGAAAGAACTGATTGAAAGCGAAATTTTTGGCCACTGCAAAGGGGCATTCACCGGCGCCCATAACAATCGGGATGGCGCCGCGACCCGAGCCGACGGCGGCACCTTGTTCCTCGACGAAATCTGCGAAATGGATTTAGAACTGCAGAGCAAATTACTGCGGTTTATCCAAACAGGGACCTTTCAACGGGTGGGCGGCTCTAAAGAAGAGCATGTGGATATTCGTTTTATCAGTGCCACCAATCGCGAGCCCTGGGAAGAAGTTAAACTTGGGCATTTCCGTGAGGATTTGTTTTATCGCCTGCATGTTATTCCTATCGAACTGCCACCCCTGCGCGCACGGGGGAATGATGTGCTCTTGCTGGCCAAACAATTATTAAAAACCTACAGCAAAGAAGAAGGTAAAAAGTTTATCGACTTTAATCCTCAGGCTGCAGCCATGCTACAAGCCTATGATTGGCCTGGCAATGTAAGGCAACTACAGAACGTGATCCGCCAGATTGTGGTACTCAATGACGCAAGCCATGTTGAGCCAAGTATGTTCCCCACACCGCTAAAGCCGCTAGCACAGCCTCAAACAAAAGCTCAGCTGCAGACTAAGATGCAAGTCGAAGCGACAAAAGTGGACATTGATACACTCGTTCAAGTGGCGAGTCGCGAATTATTGTCAGAGTCCACGCAAGAGGCGCATACACATACAGCTGATCAACAGCGGATCCAACCGCTTTGGTTAACCGAGAAGCAAACGATAGAAGGGGCGATAGCCCTGTGTGATGGTAATGTCCCTAAAGCGGCCGCACTGCTGGACATTAGCCCATCGACCATTTATCGCAAACGCATGACATGGGAAGAACAAGCGGAACGTTCAAGCTCATAATTGTTCCGTCTTGAGCCGCTGACACTTGCGTTAACAAGAGCTTCAACAGATAGCTAAACAATGTGCTTTCACATTGAACGTCAACAGTGTCTGCGGTTAGGTGTTTATCCTTTTTTGTTGCGCAGCCTAGGCTCCAATAACCTAGGCTGCGCTAAATCTCAAGTGTACTAACGTTCAGTGGTTCGCTTTAACTCACAATCGCCCCACTGGATACATCTATTCTCTAATCAATAACTGCGCTTGGTTTTGAAGAAGGCAAGTAGCTGTTTTTGTTTACCCGCTTCAGATAACACATCATGGCAAGCCTTACTGGCATTGCCGATCCCAACCACGTTTTGATCGACCATTTCAACCGTCGATGAGATATTTCTGGAAATGTCTTCGGTCACGCTCGATTGTTCGCTCGATGCCGTGGCAACCACGGTATTAACATTGGAAATCGCATTGACGGAGGCTGAAATCCCCTGGAAAGCACTACGGACTTTTTCCGATACCATTTGTGACTCATCCAGCAAACTGGTATTGGCCTTCATATAATGGTCGGCCTTTTCCGCCTGAGACTGTAATTTTGAAATAATTTCTTGAATATCAATGGTGGATTGCTGGGTTTTAGCCGCAAGAGAGCGAACCTCATCGGCGACTACGGCAAAACCGCGACCCGCTTCTCCAGCCCTTGCGGCTTCAATCGCCGCATTGAGTGCCAGTAGGTTGGTTTGTTCGGAAATACTGGTAATCACATCAATAACTGAGCCAATTTCGATAGAATAGTCTTTCAACTGATTCACTATGGCGCCTGAATCTCGGATCGCCGCACCAATTTTGACTGAAATATTATCGGACTCGCCGAGGGACTTGTTGCCTTCAGAGACATTGCCCATCGCCTCAGCTGCACTGGTTTCCGCCTCGGTCGCATTTTTACTCACTTCCAGTGCCGTACTGGACATTTCATTGAGCGCCGTCGCGATTTGTTCTACCTGCACCAGCATTTGCTGGGAATTATGCTCAACTTGATTCATGGTCGAGGCGAGTATTTCGGCCGAAGTCGCGGTATTATCGGCAACGGTAATCAATTGCTCGGTCATTTCAGAGATTTTATCGGCAGTCTCATTACAGCCCTGGGCCAAAACACCCAATTCATTATTGCCAATATCGGCAATGCGATCGGAAAGATCGCCATTAGCCAATTTCGCCATAAAACTCTGCACGGTTTTAATCGATGTAATAATAAATTTTGAGATAGCCGTCGACGTCACTAACACCAGCAATGACACTATGACCAAAATGAATAACATTATTTTGATCGATTCATCGTAAATTACATCGCCATAGCTGCTTGCGTCCTGCGCGCCTTTGTAATTCAGGTCTGATAATTTCAGCAATAAATCCGAGTATTCGTTATACGCCTCGAGTGATTCCGTCAACAGCAGTTGTTTAGCATCTTCGTTTTTATTTGCCCGTGACAGTATAAGCAGCTTCTGGTGAACGACCAGATATTCCTTATATAAGCGCTTAAAATCATTGAAGATATTTCGTTCTTTATTGCCGCTGATCAGTTGCTCGTAGGTGCGGATAGAGTCATCGATTTGCGCTTTGGTTTTCTCCAGTTCACGCTCGGTATCTCGCATCTGTCCTTCATCCAGCGAGAGAATATGCCGGGATTCTAATACCCTAAGATCTGCGGTTTGACCGTTGAGTCGCTCGATGACCCGCACGGCTGGCAACCAGTCATTGGATATGACGGTAGACTGATCATTGATGACCTGCATTTTGCTCATTGCCATCATGGTTAACCCTAGAATTGCAATAATTGGAATCGCAAAAGCGCCAAGTAATAGGTGACTGATCTTTAGATTACGCATGTAAACCCCAGCAATGATGACTATGCTCAAATTCAGTTAAAAAAGCCTAATGTAGGTATTTTTCCTTCCATAGATATATAAGTCAGAGTCTTCACTTTCGCTATGTCCACACAATGAATATTTGAATTGCAATAGTGACTTGCTTGTTTGCGAATACTGTTGTGATGCAGGCAAGATGACCCCATTAAATGCCGAAATAAAAATACCTAGAATCTTAGCCGATTTGCCGCCGGCGAAATGAAAACACATTTTGCAATCGGTGTGGCGGTTATGGCTCACTCCCGATGGTTACTAGGATTTCTTTAGCTATTTAAGATGGGGGTCAGTGGGCAAGTTATCAAATGTATCTTGTGCCAACAGGTTTGGCACGAAATGGGCACAAGTTTAGAAAAACGTTGAATTTTGGGGGAACAGCGGTAAATGTGGATTAAGCAAAAGAGGCAAAATCAGACAGAGCCGAAGGGTGGGGCATGTTTGAATGTTTTTGCAAAAAACTAAAACAGGCTCGAAGATTTTATCTTAGGCACAAATAAAAATTAAGAATCTCGATGGATTTTATATTAAATTGAGGTTTTATAGGGAGTTAAAGCGAGAAATGGTACACCCGAGTGGACTCGAACCACCGACCCCTACCATGTCAAGGTAGTGCTCTAACCAACTGAGCTACGGGTGCACTGTTTACTTTTTAATAAGAAGTCAAAGTTTATACTCTTTGAAGAGAGTGGTACACCCGAGTGGACTCGAACCACCGACCCCTACCATGTCAAGACGTTATTCGAACATGTTAGCATCAGCTTAGATGCTCTAATTATACCATAACTACCAATTTTTAAAAGACTTATTATACATTATCTATTCATGTTTAGTGCATTTATCAGATTTTTCAGCCTTGATTTTGGCACAAAATTGGCACAAGCTATAAATGTCAAAAATGACTACTTTGCCATGGTCATAGGTGGATGATGAACATTCATGCAGAACATTTCAAAAAAAATTTAGATAGACTATTAGTCGATGTGAAGTTCGAGCAAATCCCATTTCGCCTAATTCAACTCGAAAGAGAGCTAAAACACTTTTGTGAATCATTTAATTTAATAAACACATTGAAACCAAGCTCCGATGACGGTTTCGAGTCACAAGCATCAATACTACTTGATTCATATCAAGTACCATTGTTAGTCAGCAAAACTGAGCTTGGCAACTTTCGACTAATTTCAGGCATATTGACATATCACAAGCTTTGCAAAATCTATGCTGCTGATGATAAATCATTAGTACCATGCATTGTTTTACCGCGACGTCCAAATAAAGAAACTCTTCGCTTAATGATGTTAAATGACATTATTAGGCCGCTACTTAAGCAGTTTGTAGATGTAACTGGCGACACTGTTACACAATCACTAACAGTATGGTTTACATCTGAGGAGCAACCGTCTGTATTTAATTCGTCTCAATGGCAATCCCTGTTCCCTATGATCAAAACAAAAACTCAATTATGTGAGTGGCTGCATATCAGCACTAAAATGGTGAGGCTAAAATGATTTGCCTCAAACAGCTTCTTCATGAACATATTTGCAATTACTGCGAGCATAAGAAGCTGAGCATAGGAAAAGATGAGGTGCTAGAGGATTTTGAGGAGCTTCTTGACAGAGTTAATGCCCCAGAATCACTAGGAGGCTTTAAACAACTAGTTCAATTGATTGTTAGAGTCAGGAATCTTTCATTCGAGTCTGCCGAGTCAATTTTAAGCGCTTTGCACTGGCCACCTTACATTTTTGATGCCTTGCATGAATTCACTATTGAAATTAACGACAGATTTTTAAAGTCTGAATACTATCGAAGCAGTTATCAAAAAGGTTGGTGTAGCGAATATCCCTTCTATGTTTTATTATTAAAATCCTCTGAATACAAACTCACTATCAAATCCTGTGAGCTGCTCGCAGCATTTACCAAACACTACTATACGGTACTGGAAACGTTGAGAGATACAGAGCTTGCGACCAAATCAACAACTAGAGAAGATGAGGCATGTGCAAACTTTAGGCTTTTTATGAGTGCTTCTTATTCGCCAGAATGTAACTTTGTCAGAGATACAATACCCCAAACACCGCTTGACTCCCCCCTGTCAATTGCCAACCAAATTACTGAATTTGTCGACAAAAAGACACTGTGGAGCTATTTACCCTATAAAAATTATCTTAGAGTGTTAGCGCATTTTTTTGCTAATGACTGGAAGCCGTCCAAATACGTTCCACGAAGTTATTCGCCTCATGGACCATCTCCTATAAGATTTTCGGATCCAGTAGCAGTGCCAATTGTTGGTGCTCACGATGATGTTTCTGTTTTGATACCAGATAAGCCGCTTATACCCAACCTGGACGGATTAGATGAAGATGACCAGTATGCGTTACAGACATTTGTTGTAAGTAATGGTGAGCTAAACTCTAAACGTGATAAAACTGAGCTATTAGATGCTAAAATACCATTTAACAAGTCAGTCCAGTCCAGAACTGCCATCGATGTAACAGCTAAAGTTCGTCGCTCTCACAATATGGGGTTGCAAAACACTCAATTATTAATGCCAAATGAACTCAATCTGCTAATTAAAGAATTGATAAGACTAGGCAAAAAAAAAGTAAACCATGAGTTCGTCATTGCTATTTGGATTATGATGTTATTAAGTAAATCAATAGTAGATTTACAAAATTTAGTTATTTTTAAAGATCTTAAAAAGAAACAACAAGGTTTGTATATTGATCCTGAAGGACGTGGTTGGTGGTTTTTCTATGTTGTCCATTCAGCCAAATCAAGGATAGGTAATGCTGACTTAAGAGACGTTACTGAAGAAGTTTTTACACCGTGTCCAGATTTTTTACTCAAGTTGATTGAATCATATGTTGGAGACCGCGCTACAGGACCTATTATCAATCAATCAGATACTCAGTTCCTCGTCAACAATATCACACGGAAATTGAAAAAAATATCAGACCGCCATAGTTCAAGCCGTATGAGCGTTAAGCGTTTAGTTAACTTTGTAAGTTACTACCTAAATTCTACAGATATAATTGATCCCATCTATGTTGACTATAGCTATGCAGTTAATATGTATACTACACGTGTCGCGAGAAGCTATGCTAATGTGGGTAATCACTATCGATGTCAACAGCTCAATAAATTATGGCAAAGTGTTGAGAAAAATGTAGAAAGTTTCACCGGTAACCCTTTATCTCTTTCGTTATTTGAATTGCGATACTTTAGTCAAAATGACCAATTTATCGGCTCTTCATTCATGCCATCTCATTTGGCGATCACTAAACTAATTAGTTCACTATCCTTAAAAGTACATGAGTCAAAACCGGGTGTTCATTATCGAGTAGAAGACATTATCAACTATCATAATGCTTTTGCTGTTTATACAGCGTGGATGTTGTTATTTGGAACGGGTTATCGTGCTGCTTGGAATCCATTACCGACATTTGCACTATTCATCCCATCATTAAACCTAATGGGGATCAGTGATAAGGACGATTCGGATTTCAGTCACTCCCGTATTGTTGCAGTACCTAATGTTTTAAAGTTGCAACTTATTGAATATAAGCGTCATTTAGGGTGTCTGCGTGCACTGTTAAGAGTATTAATGCCTGAGCTTTGTAATACGATTGATAACATCGTAGATGTTGATCAAAATGTATTAAATTTTAATCATATGCAAGCTACCCATTGGTACAAAACTGTCAGGAATTCACGTAAGGAACTGGGGCCATTTTTCTTGTTGCATCAACAAGGTTCTAGTTTAGTAGCGAAGAATTTATCACCCTCAGAACTAGCCAACCATACTGTTGATGAAATAACGATGCCATCTAATGCAGGACGACATTGGCTTAAATCCCAGTTACTTGAAAAAAATATTGCGTCAGAATTGATCAATTTTCAAATGGGTCATTGGCAAGCGGGAGAAGTACCACTAGGGTACTATTCAGCATTAAGCCATATCGGAGTCATTAATGACATTGTTCCTGTACTTGATGAATTGTTTAAGGAGGTAGGATGGTTGAAGTTAAAATCAGTTCTTTCATAAATGATTTAATTATTAAAGATGAAAGGCATCCTTTATATCAAGAGACATTAGTTGCCTATTTAGCTAAAAATTGTCATACCATTTGTGATGAGTCAAAAGGAGTTGATACTAAAAAAATATTTTATTCACTATATAAAAACTTGCTAGGACATTTGAAAAATCATTTCCTGTTATCAGAGACTAATTTTATCCAAGAAGAGTTAGAATCTTTAATTTCTCATTTAAAGCCAGATGTTATTGGAAAACAAACCCAGCTGCTAATATTGCAAGCACTGCTTAATTATGCAAAAAAACAATTTAATTTTGACTCTCCAAATATACCTGTCATAGTGACATTAAAACGTGATAAACCAATACTATCTCCAGTTGAACTTATTAAACTTCCTATTGTAGAACAGCTTAATACTATCATAGATAGTGAACTTAACGTACCCAGTAGGATGCTAACTGTGGATGCTAAACTAGGTCGAACTGCTTTATTAGTATATTGGACCGTAGGGTTGAGTAAAACCGAAGAATTGATTTCGATTCTTGAATTCCCGCAAAATATTTTTTATGTTGGTGGTCTTTGTTATTGGCAGTCAGAGAAGAGATATACATACTCGACTAGGTTCATATTAAGTGATGTTGCAGTAGTTGCCTTGCAACAATGGAATGTTTTAAATGTAAATAAATCTTTTAAGGTTATGGATTTAGTAGTAAAATATTTAAATTTTGTATCTGATTTCGATTGGTCAGCGTTATCTATTCTAAAATTAAGAACATTACGGAAAATAGATAATGTCTTGCGCTACGGTCCAGTGCAGTATCAGATGTATATTCTACCAAGGGTCAGTCAAGCATTGCCTGAGCATGCGTTTTGTCGTTTGCTAACGGACAAAGCCTGTCGTAATTTAGAACCTCGTATCTTAGAACCTAGTAGCGATAATTTAATCCTGTCTAAACCCTGGAAAATGATCAATGCTGGAGATACCCCCTTCATCGATATCAAAATCATATTAAAAAATTTGGACAAACTTTTTGAGCGACTACTGAAATTTAGGTTAGAGAACAATGTTCGAGAAAAATGTATTAAATTTTTGAAAAACACTATAAAAAAACCAGAAATCGCCGCCGTACCTTACTTTTGGCTTTTATGTTCATGGTTATACTCTTTGTTAAAGCATGGAGGAACTTCTAAAAGTCGTTTAAAACTATCTACTATTATCGACTACGTTAAAAGTCTTAGTAAGCCTTTTCTAACAGTTTTTAGCACCTGTAATATTGGATTGTTATCTGGTGAAGATTGGGTTAGTAAATTGAATGATTCGGCTGAATTATTTTCTTCAGCACAACGTAAAAAATATGTCTATTACTTTGCACAATTTTTGATTGACAACAGGTTAGTTCGGGATCTATGCCTTTCTGATATCGATATAATAGGCAGTTCAAGTCAAGTTGATGCGAACATGATATCTCCTACCCACATTGATGAAATTTTGAACTATTTAACTCAACATTTTAATGATGGACTAGTTTATCATTATGCGTATTTTTTATTGTGCTTCTGCTTTTTTAGCGGTTTGCGCAGAAATGAAGCTGCAAAATTAACGTGGTCGGATTTTTCATTTTCAATTTTATTTCCATCTAAGCATGAGTTTGATTATGTTAAGCTATCAGTAAGACCTAACCAGCATAGAACGTTGAAAACATCTTCTGCTCGTAGAGAGATACCATTAGATGCATTTTGGCCTAAAATCGCGATAGAAAAACTTAGAAAAAAGTATCAAATTCATCATAAAATGAAACAAAGTAAAAACGCCCTACTATTTGATAATCAAAAAGTTGCAAATCAAGCTTATGATTTAATAACCGATTTAATGCGTCATTATACTCATGACTATAGCTTACGCGTTCACCATCTACGACATAGTTTTGCCAATTGGTCATGGTGTCGCTTGAATCCTCATATTATCGAGATAGGAAAAATTCAGCTTAAGTTATTTAATCATGAGATCTTTAGTGCAGAATATTTAAGCCGCTTACAGAATCGATTATGTTACAGTAACAATACTCGGAAAAAAATGTTTATTCTATCCCATTTGTTAGGGCATAAAGATGTTTATTCGACGCTAAATAGTTACCTGCATCTCAAGGATGTATTGCATTACTTAGAATTGCAACCTCGATTTACTTTAACTAAGTACTTTTGTTCAGAGTGTATAGGTCGATCTACATTAATGGAGCAGGAGCAGGAATTAAGTCTGGCAGAGAGAATACAGTATTATACTAAAGATACTGAAACTAAGTTGAGCATTAAACCTGCGCCATTAATTTCATCATTAAAAATTCCGACTTTAGCAAACTTTGTTAAGGAAATTCACCCTACTATAAAAGTCAGTAGTTTGACATGGGCTAAAGCACTCGCTGCTTTAAAATTCTGTTCGATAGTTGACTCATCTCATACTTTCAATGTCCCAGTTGAACAATTACAGCAAATTCTTACTAATGCCGAGCAAGTACATAACAACTACCCTCGAATAGGAAAACCTCTCCCGTTAATTCCTAACTTTCCAAGACTTATTCATTCATCAGATTCGAACAACACTAATAGTTATTTAGCTAAATCAGGTAAAGTATTTGCTTATCTATGTAATAAATTTGATAAAAGTATCGAAGCGGAATCTTTGACGCTGGCCAATGTTAGGTTAAGCATGAGTATTTTGAAATATGCAGTGCCGGGGAAGGGTTATGCTTTGCGATGCCCTGAGTCCAACGTTTCTAGGATGTTTGTCCGTTTTTGTCAGTTACTGGGACTAAAAGACCGCCATTTAAGGTTTAAATATCATAGAGCAGATCTCACTCTTGAAGCTTCAAATAGAATAGAAGATAGATGGATAAAAACCATTGTGGATTATGGGTTTAGTGAGAAAAACTTTACTATTGCGAGTGAAAGTGAAGGTCGATTTTTAGGAAAGCATGATGGAAATGGATTTCTTGAGATATTGCTAGTTAACAATGCGTACAAACGTGTACAGCGACATCAAAGTCTGTTTAGTTTCTTACACTTAATATTAATTTTTAGCTACAATGAAAAGAAATGATATATTTTATGTGAGTTTAATAAAGCAAATTTTAGTGTTTTAAAAATGACCATAAATTATGACATCCATTGATTTAACTTTATTGGATTGACATGTTGTAAATCTAATTCCCCATAATTTTAATATGTGTTCATAAGCTATTCAGCCTATAAATTACGCTCCCATCTACTTTAGTAAAATAGTAGTGGGACGGAAGTGTTTTGAATTGGGTTTTAGCAAAATTAGATTCAGCTGACGTACGGTCTGCTTGCTTTAATACATGTTCTATAGCATATCGAGCCTTATGTCCATATGGTTTTATTGCTAGAAGATCGCTTAACATTGAAAAGACGCGGCTGTTTAACGTACCGAGCTCGCCTAAAGGTTTAGCCAAAAGAGCAAAGGCATAACTCTCATGTGGCCCTGCACAGTATTTATTATTTTTCATGTTTAAAGCCGGATAAATTTTACCAATATCATGAAATAGTGCAGCAATAAGCCCTATCTGACATTCAACATCTGAGTGACCTAAGTGTTTTGCATTCTGATAAGTCATTTCTGCTACTTCAATACTGTGTTCAAACAAGCCTCCCTTATAACAATGATGATGCTTAAAGCTGGCTTCTGAGCTCATGAATAATTTAAGGATATCCTCTTTATTCAGAATAAAATCGGTAAAGGGTTGAAGTTCATCAATCGTCACAAAACTAAGCAGTCTAAGAAATCGGCCAACTAAACTTTCTTTGAGCTCGTTAACTAGACCGATCATTTGACTATATTGCTGTTCAGAACATCTGGTTGGTATGGCTTTTATTGTGCAAACAACAGTATTGCCATGATAGTCATGAGATGCAATTATTTGTGCAAGGCCATAAGCTACTTTACAATTTCTTGCTATATCTGCTGATGTTATTGCACTAACTAGGTTATTAGATGCAATAAACTCACAATTTGCAGTAGGGAGATTTGCACTAAACTTAATGCTTTTCATCCACACGAATATTGGCTTACTCATCTGAACTCTCCCGGTTAAAGTCAAAATTAACATGCTGAATGAGTCGATCGAATGCACTACCGTCTTGCCTAGTCGCGTTTGGAACATAACGGCTATAAACTTCAAACAACATTTTTGTTGTGCTGTGTCCCATTTGTTTGGCTATCCATTCAGGGTTTTCACCTGCTGCAAGCCATAACGTTGCGCAAGTGTGCCTTGTTTGGTATGGGCGTCTTCTTTTTAAGCACATTTCGTCTAAAGCTGGGTACCAAATTCGTTTCGTTACATTTCGGTGCTCTAATGGGTTGCCACTCGCATTACAAAATACATAAGTCTTATTGCCAGTTACTTTTCGCTGTCTTTTTAATGCATCAACTACAGGTTGTGATAATTGAATACTACGATAAGAGGCTGATGTTTTAGGGGTTTCAACGTAACCGTCAACAAGTGTTTCTTGGATTAAGATTTCATAACGATCTAAATTAACAAATTGCCATTTTAATCCATCGATTTCTGCTGTTCGCATGGCAGTGAAAAATCTAACGGTATAATAATTTCTAAAATCATCTCGAATGTGCTCTAAAAAATATTGAACTTCCGCTAGAGAAAAGGGTTCTATGACCGTCTTATCGATTCTTAAAGGCTTGATATTGACAAACGGGGTAGGGAAGTCAAATCGTAATGCTGCTTCATTTAAGATCCCTCGTAGTGGCGTCATTACATGATTAATCCAGTCGTTACTTAGTTTTTCTGTAGTGCCTGTACGTCTAGAGTCAGCAATAGAAGCTCTAAACTTAATCAAACTTGGCCTTGTGATTTCATTTAATCTAATATGACCAAATGCAGGTAATAAGTAACATTCAATGATCATCTGTATGTTCTTACAATGACTCTTTTTCCATTGAATCTTGTTTTCTACAACCCATTCGCCGACAAACTCTTCGAATGTAGGAATATTTGACATAATATTTACAGTCAAAGGTTCAACATTTTCAGCCAAATGCTGTTGCACTCTGATGTCATATTCTGAAAATTGGCTACATCTTGAGCTCGAAGGAAAATAGGACTTAAACACAAATCGATTCAGTCGAATTTCAGCTTCGATAGTATTCAAAATATTGGTCAATTTTGATCGGTTTAATCGATTATCAATCAAAACCGTTTGCTCTCGACATCTGATCCCTTCGTAAGTGAAATCGAAAAATAGTTTGCCATCGCGCGCTCTAATGTTACCCATGGCAAACACCTCGGCGTGCCATTGGTACAACGATTTTGCTCCGTTCTGCTTTTCTAAAGAGCTCAATCTCTATTTCTTCCCAAATGTAAAAAATTTTTCTACCACCAAAAGGTTTGATGTAGTGAATACCCTCAATGAACACACTATCTTTCAATGTATGATTGATATATGCCGCACTAAACTTTATCCTTTGAGAAAGTTCTTTGGCATTGAGTAAAGTTTGTTTCATATAAACCTCACAGTGTTCTTTGGATGTGTTAAATGTTCTATATGGGAACATTAAATCATGTGTTTTTTGTTCTTGCAAGGAACATTTTGGGTTGTTTTAACTCATTTAGAGGTTAAATAAAGTGATTCGTTTTAAAATCAAAGAGTTAATAGCTGAAAAAGAATTTAAAGAAAGACGAAAAATTACGCTTCAAGAGGTTGCTGATTCGACAGGGGTTAACCGTACTGCATTATCAAAGATGATGAACCCCAGTTACGAATATTCGACCACCACAAAGGCGATCGACTCTTTGTGTCATTATTTTGGTTGTAAAGTAGAAGATGTAATAACCCATGTAAGTGATTGAAAATCTTAATGGTAGGTAGGCTAAACCGTTTATCTTAATTAATATTCATTTCTGAAAAATTTCAGTGTGCACATGCACTTATTCAGCTAGCTCGTGGGGTAGGGCGCGTTGTTTGTTAATATCGATATTACTTTTTCATTTTGTGTAGCGAAGCTTTTCTAGTAACGGTCTACTCAGTTATGGGGTCACATTTTACATTGGCGTTATGATGGTAAAAAACCTTCAATCTAGCTCCAACGATCCACTGGAATAGCTCTTTTAGTGAGTTCCACTACGATATTCCTGATAACAATACACGCACCAGGGTTACCGTGATGTTGATACCTAGGTATCTGGACATTTATCGATTAAAAACCCCGTCACAGCCATTTGTGTCAGTATTCATTTGATGTAAATTTTCTTATTTTAGGTATTATTATTTACACTAATGGTCTAAATGAACAAATCCAATGCATACACTACTAACTTGGCTTGGCAATCGTGATTTAGAAAATATGCAGCAAGATAAAATTGCTGCAATTACAGCCATTGCGCTTAAAGCACAACCACACTTTGATAAAATTGTTATTCTATCCAATGATAAAGAAGAGACGTGGTCTAGGTTTGAAGCATTTTTGAAAAAAAGCATGGCGGTAAATGGTAGGCCTTATAATGACATTAAAATAGTCAAAGCACATATTGAAAGCCCCATTGACTACCACACGATAGCTAAAGAAACTGAAAAATGGATTACAAAACTCAGTGAAGAAGCCGACACACTATCAATAAATCTTACATCTGGTACGCCAGCCATGACGGCGTTATCAGTTTTGATTGGCAAAGGTAAGGCTAACACAAAGTTTCTTCAGGCTACACCAACCAACGAATTACTTCATGTTGAGATCCCCATTGATTTTGGCAGTGAGTATCTTCGCTCAGCATCAAAAAATATTGCCTATTTAGCTACCTCTCACCCCAAACTAGAGTCTGCGTTTTCTGTCATAACAGCTAAGTCACTCGTTATGCAAGATACAGTAAGTAAAGCTAAACGCGTAGCTGCATCTGAAGTGCCTGTTTTAATTTTAGGTGAAACAGGAACGGGTAAAGAAGTAATGGCTCAAGCGATTCATCGCGCAAGTTTACGAGCAGGCCAACCGCTAAAAATAGTCAATTGCGGGGCATTAGCACCAAACCTTGTCGACTCTACATTATTTGGCCATAAAAAGGGGGCCTTCACTGGTGCAGACAAGGATTACCCAGGTTTGTTTGAGCAAGCCAATAATGGCACTCTATTTCTAGATGAAGTGGGTGAATTACCTCTGGATGTTCAAGTTAAACTGCTTCGAGCATTACAGCAGGGAGAGGTGACACGATTGGGTGATACTAAAACCATCAATGTGGATGTGCGTGTCATTGCTGCGACTCACCAAGATTTAAATAAGCTCGTTGCTAATGGAAAATTCAGGGAAGATTTGTTTTATCGCTTGGCAGTTGGTGTGATTCGAATCCCGTCGTTAAGGGAACGTCAGGAAGATATCCCCCTCATAGTTGGTCAGCTTGTAGATCAAATCAATCATTCTGCATCTAAACACCCACAATATATAAGTAAGAAAATTTCCGAAAAAGGAATTAAATTTTTATCCAGTCAGTACTGGCCAGGCAATATTCGAGATCTATGGAGCACACTCAACCGTGCTTTTTTATGGTCAGATACTTCAATAATGGATGAATATGAATTATCTCAAGCGATGTTAACAAGATCACAAGTAGTAGAAGATGTACCAATTTCCTTAACATTTAATGATAAAGTTGATATAGTGCAACTAACTGATAATTTGCAAAAAAATTATGTTGTAGCCGCTCTTAAAGCCAGTGGGAACGTTAAAAAACATGCTACTCAAATGCTCGGTTTAAAAGATCACCAGACGCTCACCAATTGGATGAAACGTTTAGGAATAGCAACAGAGAAATAATCGCTAAAAAAATATTGGCACCAAAGTTGCCCATTAGGGAAGAAGGAATACTGCGGAATGAAGCAATCTATGAATTTTGAGTTTTTACGAAAAAATTGGCCTGAGTTAGCTGATTTTGGTGCTTATGCAGAAGAATATGCATTTAGTGACCCTCAAAGTGCATTGATCAAATTACGTTCTTACAGTGAATATATCGTTAACTTCATCTATCAAAAGCTCAACTTGCCTTGCCTCCCCAAAGCTTCCTTTCATGAAAAGCTGGTAGGTGAGGACTTTGTACAACTCGCATCCTCTGCAGTATTAGATAAGTTTCATCTAATTAAAACCTTAGGTAATAAAGCTGCGCATGAAAACAAAGGTGCAAGTAACGATGCTTTGTTTGCCGTTAAGCAATCCCATCAATTAGGTACTTGGTTTTATTGTAGTTACCATAATCTGCAAGCCTGTACTGTTCCTGCATTTATCGAGCTTAGTGAAGAATTCTTAACTACAAGCAAACTAAAGAAAAAACTTGAGCAAAGCGACGCCCTATATCAGCAGGCAATGGCAGAGTTAGAGCGACAACGGCTGGTTAATGAACAGATGTTTGCTGCCGCGAAACAAGCTACGGCAGTGAAAGATACACCAGTATTTGAAGCATTCGCCACCAACAGCCAATTGTTATCTAGCAGCTTGAATTTTAATGAAGCAGAAACGCGTAAGTATCTTATTGATATGGAGCTGCGTGACATTGGTTGGGAGGTAAGTAAAGACAATAAGTCAACCGACCAAGTTGGCCAGGAAGTTGAAGTTAAACATCAGCCAACCAATACCGGCATTGGTTATGTCGATTACGTGCTGTGGGATGATGATGGCTTACCTTTGGCTGTGGTGGAAGCAAAGAAAACCTCTAAAGATGCACGCATCGGGAAAAAACAAGCTAAGGACTATGCCGATGCCTTAGAAAAACATTATGGCCAGCGTCCGGTAATATTCTATACCAATGGTCATGACATCTATATTTGGGATGATGCTCAGGGTTACCCGCCTCGTAAAATCTATGGTTTTTATTCCAAAAGCTCTCTTCAGCACTTGGTAAAGTTTCAGCGCATTGAAAAGAAAAAACTTACTGATGTGGCGATTGATACCGAGGTTGCTGGCCGTCGCTATCAGTTGGAAACCATATCCCGTGTGCACGAAACCTTTGAACTAAAACGTCGCAAAGCCTTAGTAGTGCAAGCGACAGGCACTGGCAAAACGCGTGTGTCTATTGCCTTGGCAAAATCGTTAATGGATGCGAAATGGGTTAAACGCATTTTGTTTTTGTGTGACCGCAAAGAATTACGTAAACAAGCTGATAAAGCCTTTGTTCAGTTCTTGGGCGTAAAACCCTATGTCGTTGGAAAAAGTGATAAAAAATATAAAGATACAGCACGAGTGTTTATTGCTACTTATCCGGGCATGATGGGCATTTACGAAGATTTCGATGTTGGTTATTTCGACCTCATCATTGCCGATGAATCGCACCGCTCAATTTACAATGTGTTTGGTAACTTGTTTAAGTATTTCGACTGTTTGCAAGTGGGCTTAACCGCAACACCCGTTGAGATGGTCTCTCGCTCCACCTGTAATTTATTTGATTGTGATTACAAAGAACCAACCGCTAACTATCCGTTAGAAAAAGCCATTGGAGAAGGGCATTTAGTGCCCTTTGAAATTGTGACCATGACCACTAAATTCATGCGTGAGGGCATGAACCAGCGCTCTTTAAGCGATGAGCAAATCGCTGAGTTAGAAGCGCAGGGAGAAGATCCAAACGAGTTTGAATTTGAGTCCGCAGAGATAGATAACGCGGTCTTGAACAAAGATACCAATCGCAAAATTCTGCGTAATCTCATGGAAAATGGCATTAAAGATAAAGACAACCAGTTGATTGGTAAGTCGATAATCTTTGCCAGAAAAATCAACCACGCTCGATTATTAAAAGAGCTGTTCGACGAGATGTACCCGGAGCTCAGTCAGGGCTTTTGCGAAGTCATTCACTCTGAGGAACCGCGTGCTGAAGCACTGATTGATCAATTCAAAATTACCGAAGAGGAAAAAGCCAAAGACTCATCACTGCCTGACCCCATAACCTTAGCTATCTCTGTTGATATGCTAGATACAGGGATTGATGTGCCGAGTGTGGTCAATTTGGTGTTTGCTAAACCGGTTAAATCAAAGGTTAAGTTTTGGCAAATGATTGGCCGAGGCACGCGTTTATGCGAAGACTTGTTCGGCAAGGGTAAGCATAAAACCCGCTTCTTGATATTTGACCACTGGAATAACTTTGATTACTTTGAATTCAACTACGAAGAAGTCGAACCATCCAACACTAAATCACTCGCGCAAAAAAGGTTCGAGTTACGGTTGCAACTCGCATCCGCGGCATTAAAAAAACTGGAACTAAATGCGTTCAGCCAAACGATCAAGCTGTTGCAACAAGACATCAACGCACTGAATACCCGCAATATCAATGTGCGGGACCATTGGGCAATTGTGACACAATTATCTGATGTAAAAGTGCTTGAGCAGTTTGCCAAACCCACAGTAGCTTTACTTGAATCGCAAATTGCCCCTCTGATGAATTGGCTGGTGATCAAAGGGCAAAGTAAAGCCTTTCGCTGGGATTGCCTCATCGCCCAAACTCAATGTGAGTTATTGCTAAACCGAGAAGCCATAGGTGAATTAAAGCTTGAGGTACAGAGTGTGCTAGAACGCCTGCCCAAAAACACCGCGCAGGTGCAGGCTAAGGCTACCGAAATTAAGTTTTTGATGGATAGCAACAGTTGGCTAAATATCACTTTTTACCAGTTGGAACAGCATCGGTTGGCATTGCGCGAAATCATGTATTTGCTAGAAGGCGACATTCTGCCTCCTAACCCGGGCCCCAAATATATCGATGTTAAAGAAGACAATTCACATATCGAATACAAAGCCAGAGCGGCGAATATTCATACTGTCGATTATCAAATCTATCAGCAAAAAGTACAGGAGGCACTGCAGCCTATTTTTGATAGCAATCCCGTTATTCAAAAAATTCGTAAAGGCCAAGCCGTAACTGTTAGTGAAATCGCCCAACTAAACGGTATCATCCACGCCAAATATGCAAATTTGGACATTGAAACCCTAAAAACCTTTTATCCAGACACCACAGAACCTCTCGACAAGCTTTTGCGCAGTATTGTGGGGATGGATACACAGTACATAGAGCAAAGCTTTACTGCACTGTTGCAAAAACATCGCATGCCACCTCAAGCCATGCGGGTGATTGATATGCTGATTGGGCACATTGCCCGTAGTGGTGGCATAAAAATGGCCGATTTAGACCAAGCGCCATACAACAAAATATATGAAGGTATCTTGGGCAGCTCAGAAGACGACGTCTTTTCGTTGTTAAGGTCATTAGAGCTGCCAATACCATTAACCAAAGCCGAAATGACGGCAAAAAATTAAGTCATAATAACCGAGAATTGCATGATCACTGGTAAATTAAAAAGCGATATCAACAAGCTATGGGAAGAGTTCTGGACGGGCGGTATCGCCAACCCCTTAACTGTGATTGAGCAAATCACCTTTTTGATGTACGCCCGATTGTTGGACTTGCACGAGCAGCGTGACGAAAAACGCGCCAAACTGCGCGGCATTGATTTTAAACGTCGCTTTAACGACAACCAGCAGCATATCCGCTGGCATCGTTTTATTCACCAAGACAAAGACACCATGCTGAAGCTGGTGCGCGACGAAGTGTTCCCGCATTTTAAAAATGCCTCAGGTGAAGGCTCGTTATTTGGCGAATTTATGAAAGACGCCCAGTGCATGATCCAAAAGCCAACGCTGATGGAATCGGCCGTTGAGATGATTGATAAGCTGCCACTGGAAGACAGCGACACCAAAGGTGACTTATACGAGTACCTGCTAAGCAAACTCACCACCGCTGGCATTAACGGCCAGTTCCGCACCCCGCGCCATATTATCCGCGCTATGGTGGAAATGCTCGACCCCACAGTCGAAGACCGTATTGTCGACCCAAGCTGCGGCACCGCTGGCTTTCTAACGGTGGCTTACGAATATTTACTGGAAAAATACACCTCGCCCGAAGGCGTGCATACCGAAACTGTGGTGGGCGACAACGGCGAAGCGCAGCAAGTCAAAATCTATAGCGGCGACTTATTGGTCGAACACCGCGATTACGTCAACACCGACATGTTCCACGGCTTTGACTTCGACGCCACCATGCTACGCATTGCCGCCATGAACCTAGTGATGCATGGGGTGACTGAACCTGACGTGCATTATCAGGACACCTTAAGTGGCAGCTTTACCGAGCGTTTCCCAAATCAAAGTAAAGACGCTTACACCCTATGTATCGCCAACCCGCCGTTTAAAGGCTCGCTTGATGAAGAAGACGTCGACCCAGCCATTTTGCGCATGGTGAAAACCAAAAAGACAGAGCTGTTGTTTGTCGCGCAAATACTGAGGCTGCTGAAAAACGGCGGTAAAACCGCCATTATCGTGCCAGATGGCGTGTTGTTTGGCTCATCCAACGCACACCAGCAACTACGCCAGCACATTATTGAAAACAACGAGTTGCAAGCGGTGGTGTCTTTACCATCCGGTGTATTTAAACCCTACGCCGGTGTGTCGACCGCGATTTTATTTATCACCAAAGGCTCACGCACCGACCACGTTTGGTTTTATGACGTGCAGGCCGATGGCATGAGTCTGGATGACAAACGCACGCCAATCAAAGACAACGACTTACCGGACTTAGTCGCCAAGTTTAAAGCGCGCGATAAAGCCATTGCCGAAACCGAGCAGAACGATCGCAGCCAAAAAGCCTTTTGGGTCAGCAAAGCAGATATCGTTGGCAATAAATACGACCTGTCGATTAACCGCTACAAACAAGTGGTGTATGCCGAGCAGCAGTATGACGACCCGAAAGTGATCCTTAGTAAATTAGTGGCGCTGGAAAACGATATTCTGGCGGATTTAAAAGCGTTGGAGGATATGCTGTGAGTTGGCCGATGGTAAAGTTGGGCGATATTTTTGATATAGCTAGGGGAGGATCGCCTCGCCCTATCGACGACTATATAACCGATGCCGATGACGGGTTAAATTGGATATCCATAAAAGACGCTAGTAACAGTAATAAATACATTAATTCAACAAAACTAAAAATTAAACCTGAAGGTTTAACTAAAACTCGTATGGTTTATCCAGGCGATTTTTTGCTGACAAACTCTATGAGTTTTGGACGGCCATATATTATGAATACTACGGGATGTATTCATGACGGATGGTTAGTACTATCAGGGAATCCGGATAAAGTTAATTCGGATTATTTCTACTATTTACTAGGAAGCGATACTTTAAAACAACGTTTTTCTGGATTAGCAGCTGGTGCTGTTGTCAAAAACCTCAATACTGAATTAGTTAAAAGTGTGGAAGTCCCACTCCCACCACTAGCCGAGCAAAAACGGATTGCTGCGATACTGGACAAAGCCGACGCCATCCGCCGCAAACGCCAACAAGCCATCCAACTCGCCGACGACTTACTCCGCGCCGTCTTCCTAGAAATGTTCGGCGACCCAGTCACCAACCCAAAAGGCTTTCAGAAGTCAAAATTGTCGGCTCTTGCCGACGTTATTACTGGATTTGCGTTTAAAAGCGCTGAGTATGTCGAAGACAGTGATGATGCTGTAAGGCTTTGTCGTGGGGTTAATACACTGACTGGCTATTTTGAGTGGAAAGATACTGCTTTTTGGGATTCAAATAAAATAAATGGGCTACACAATTACAAACTAGAAGCTGGCGACGTGATACTAGCTATGGACCGTCCATGGATTTCAAGTGGATTAAAGGTATGTGTCTTCCCTGAAAACGAGCGAGATACATATTTAGTTCAACGTGTAGCAAGAATCCGCTCAAAACAGCCACGTTATACCGATTATTTGTATTCAAGCATTTTGTCACCGGCATTTGAGAAGCATTGCTGTCCTACAGAAACAACAGTCCCTCATATTTCGCCAGTTGAACTAAAGAACTTTGAGATTCTGGTACCTGATGAAAAATCAGTTAGCAAATATCACGATATAGTCTCTAAGTTAAGGCGCTCGAAAGATCGAATGGAAATGAACTTGACTGAGGCTAATCAAATCTTCAACTCGCTAAGCCAAAAAGCCTTCTCCGGCCAGCTTTAGTAAATTCTCAAGGACGAAACCGTGTCAGAAAAATTCAGCCTTTACGACATCTATGAGCAAAATTTAAACTTTCTTTTTGGCGCTGGCGCCTCTTATGGTTTTTTGCCTACTTTAGCTCTTAGAATAAAAAACCAGCATGGCGAGCCATATACCTTTGAAACGTTAGCTAAAGATCTTGAAAAGGGCCGTCAAGATAAGCTTTATGCGCTGCTATTCATGCTTTACTACCAAAAATGTATTCAGCCTGGTTTGCCCCTTTCACAAGACGGTGTTTTAAAAGCAGAACAAGAACCCGTTGTCTTGGAATATAGAAACTTTTTAACAACCTTGCTAGCGGTAATATCAAGGCAAAGCGCCAGTGACAAAAAAGCTAATATTTACACCACTAATTATGATAATTGCTTCGAGCTAGCGGGTGACAGCATAACTTCTGAAAATCTGGTTACCTGTGTGTTTAACGACGGTAGTGCAGGCTTTCAGCAACGGCGTTTTCATACCAAGAATTTTAATAATCGTGTTATTCAAAAAGGTATTTTTGATAAGCATTCAGAGTTTATTCCGCAGATAAATCTGCTGCATCCGCATGGCTCTGTGTACTGGGAACGGTTCGAGCAAAAAATTAAAGTTAACTACGGGCAAAGTAACTATCAAATTCAGTTTGATTTGAACCAAAGTACTTTGTTACTTGAATTTGATGAGTTGCTTAACGATCCACGAAATGTATGGCCAAACCTTCTACAGTTTGCCGTAGATAAAGCGGCTGAATTTAAAAAATTAGATGAAGCGACGTTCTGGGATTCCTACAATAGGATACCCATAGTGAACCCTACCAAGTGGAAGTTTCATGAAACAGTGTTTGAAGAAGCTTATTATCAGATTCTTCGCCACTTAAGTTTTGAACTAGAACGTCCAAATTCGGTATTAATCACTTTTGGCTTTTCGTTTGCCGATGAACATATTCTGCATTTAGTGCAGCGATCCTTGTCAAATCCAAGTCTTACCGTGTTTGTATCTTGTTATAACGACGCTGAGAAGTCTGCCATGAAGGAGAAGTTTAAAGGCTATCCAAATGTCAAATACCTCACTATTGATGATGAACTAACATTCAAACGCTTTAATAAACGAGTGTTCACTTTGGCTAAGGATGGCGATTAGATGAGCATTGCTATTGGAGAGGTAATATCAGTCAAAGGAATTAACATCGTTGTTGAGCTGTACGAAGAATCCAATAAAGAAACGCTGTTTTATAAAGGAGAGCGTTTCAACGGAGTTTCGATACAAGAGCACATCCTTATTCGGCGCGGCTTCAAAGATATTGTTGCTATCGTGCAAGGCGAATATTTAGACGAAAAAATGCCAACTGAAAACGGTCGAACTTTTGTCAGGAAAATCGAATTAAAACCAATTGGTTACTTTCAGGAAAATCAATTCTACGAAGGTATTAAATACCTCCCCATGATCCGAGATCTTGCTTACTTGATGAGTGATAAGCAGGTGCGGCAAGTTTATGGTGAGGGGGATGATGATTTTGTTGTCGGTGAAATTCTTAAAGAAGAATTATCAGTTTCACTGCCGTGGGCAAGCTTGTTCAACACTCATATCGGTGTATTTGGGAACACAGGCAGTGGTAAATCTAATACTTTGACAACGCTCTACACGAAGTTATTCTCCCAAAAGTTGAAGCAAATAAATGGCAAAAGCCATTTTGTTGTTATCGATTTTAACGGTGAATATACTGCTGGCCAGCTATGCACTGATCCAAAGTTCAAAAAAGTTTATGATTTAGATACCCGAAAAGATGGACAAAGCAAATTTCCGCTGAGCGAGGCAGTCTTCTGGGATGAAGAGATTTTCGGCATTTTGTTCAAGGCGACTGAAAATACTCAGAAACCGTTTTTGAAGAGAATTATTACTGGTCGAGAGCGTTTTAAGGAGTTTCCCAATAGCCTTGAAAACTACACTAAAAAAATACTGGTTAAAGCATTAACGAGTACATCGCCAAAAAAGGAATTTGCAGAGCTCATAGTCGAAATTGCAGATATTGTTCATGCTGATGAATTGAAACAAAAAACCCTGCAGTTAAGCTGGCATAGCAAAAGCGTTAATTTTTATTTTCTAAATACTGGTACACATCTGAATGGCGGTTCAGATGATTTCGGCTACAAGAATTATTTTGAAGAAAGCATAAATCAATTAAAAATAGGCAATTTGTCTCATTTCGAAGAGCTCAAGCTGCGCGTTAATCTTCAGTTATTGTCCGATTTAGTTAATGGTTTTGTTCAATTCGACCATATCCAACCGTTACTAAAAAGAATTGAGTCTTCGTTAACGTCTTTACAGCGTGTAATAGAGATAGGTGAAAATCCAAAGCTCCACCTATTGACGGTTGTTTCACTGAGAAAATCTAATCAAGAAATAAAAAAAATAATTCCACTACTTTTAGCTAAATACTATTACGACAGTCATAAAGTTACTGTTATCAATGACAGCCCTCCGAAAAAGACTTTTCACATGATTATCGATGAAGCGCATAACATACTGTCTATGCAGTCAAACAGGGAAAGTGAAAGCTGGAAAGATTATCGGCTGGAGTTGTTTGAAGAGATCATCAAAGAAGGCAGAAAATTTGGTTTTTACTTAACACTGTCTAGCCAGCGGCCCGCTGATATTTCGTCAACGATAATGTCTCAAATTCACAATTTTTTTATTCATCGACTGGTTAATGATAGAGATTTGCTGTTGCTTGAAAATTCGATCAGCACTTTGGATGCCCTCTCACGCTCGATGATACCTAACCTTGCAAGAGGCTGTGCGGTCGTGACTGGGACGTCGTTTGATATTCCAATGATTGTGCAATTTAAAGCGCTCTCGAAAGAGGCTCAACCAGATAGTGGTGACGTCGACCTAACAAAATTATGGGGGTAACGATTAACTAACATCCTGTCGATCAACGAAAAGTATCTACATGCCTTAAGCCTCACGAGTGACTGGCGAACCGTTTCTAAGTGGGCCTGCAAGGTTGCAGAGGTTGCTGGTTGCTGCCTAAGCTCAAGCTGCCAAGTAGACAAAAGGTATGATGATTCGATAGTAGTCCACCGGAATAGCTAAATATCTTCGGAATTATTTTTCTAAACAATTTTCAATCTAAACACTAAGGAAAGGTATGAGTACACAACAAGGCTTCCATGATTTATATAAAAGCATCATCCAGCAGCTTGATGCTGCTTCAGCAGAAATCACGGACCTAAAAATTGAGAACAAAGAAGGGCAGGCAAAGCTCGCCGACATCTCCAAAAAGATGAAAGATATACGGTCAGACTTTAAAGACGAACTGTTATTTTTGGAAAAAAATTCCGAGTGGGAAAAATTTACCTTGGCATTCTTTGGTGAAACCAATGCTGGTAAGAGCACTATTATTGAATCCCTTCGTATTTTGTTTGATGAACAGTCACGGCGTGAATTACTTAAACAGAACCGGGGAGACCTCAGCAAGTTCAGTAACGATATTAACCAGCATATTGAAAAAATTAAGTTTGCTTTCGCAGAAACGATGAGAATTCAGGCTGATAAATCAAATGCGCTAAATACAGACATTAACGACCTGAAAAAAATGTTACAGCAATCGAAATTGCTAAACATTGTTGCAGGCGTTCTGATTGGAGCCACTTTGACTGGTTTGATTTTTTGGTTTATTGGAGGCTAGTACCATGAGTATAAGCAGCCAATTTTCTGATGGACTTAGTGCACTAGCAGATTCAGCAGTGACTCAAGCAGAGCATCTTATTTCTTCAGGACGAATTGACGGTTTGATCATTGGGACAGGGAAAGCAGATTTCACCCAAGGAAATGTTGCATACAATCTAAATTTGGATAATCGAACTTTTCAGTTGATAGATGTTCCTGGCATCGAAGGAGATGAATCGAGATTTGTCAAACTAGTTGAAGAAGCCGTGGCTAAGGCTCATCTGGTAGTTTATGTAAATGGCACGAATAAGAAGCCAGAGAAAATAACATCTGAAAAAATAAAAAACTATTTACGTCGCGGTAGTAAAGTTTTTCCACTGATAAACATTCGTGGGAGTGCAGATACTTATGAGTTTCCTGAAGACAGAGAACTGTTATTAAACTCCCATGCGAAAGATATTATTAATCAGACTACGCATGTATTAGACAATGTACTTGGCCGTTCAGCTTTGTTGCCGGGCCATGCTGTACAAGGCTTAATTAGTTTTTGCGCGTTGGCTCATAATAATGATACAGCAACAACCTCTATTCATCCTGATCGTGAAGTTGACCTGGTAAGGCATCAGACCAATTTCCTGAAACATTTTGGCAACACCAGCACTATGCTCGGATTCAGCGGGATAAATACTGTTGCTGATGTTGTGCGAGGTAAGCTTGATACATATCAGGAAGACATTATCGAGTGCAATAAAGATAAAATTAAACAGTTGCTTAGCGAGACCATTAGTTCTTTACAGTCATCACTTGATGAACTCAACGATTACATCAGAAAGATGCAGCCTGAATTTAAAAAATGTCGTACAGCTATACAGGAGGCGATAAAGAGTTTTGAACGTATGACCTTAACTGGCCAAAAAAATACCTTTCAAAATACGTTTATACAGCTAATGGATGAAAGTGATTACATTGTTGAACAATACTTCGGAGACGGTGATCGGATAAAATCCAAAATTGAACAAGCTTTCGAGAAATTTGTAGCGGAAGCACAGACTTCTATAGAAAAACAAAATGCTGAAAATGTGCAGGATTTGTCACAAAAAATTCAAAGTGCTATCAAACGCCTGCTCGAAGATATGCAACGTGTAGAGCTGGAACAGTCCATTGCTGCGGAGGCGTTTACTGATACTAAGTTAAATCATGCCAAGGATCTTGGCTGGAATCTGGGCTTAAGCGACTTTGGCTCATTTGCTTTCCAAGTTGGAAGTTATGCTCTATCTGGCTTTACAATCGGTTCGGCCTTTCCCGTTATAGGTAATATTGCGGGGGCAATTGGCGGTGCTGTATTGGGCATCGTCATGGGGCTCTTTGGCCTCTTTACTAGCAAAGAAAAGCGAATCAGAAATGCAAAGTCGGAAGTACGCGAAAAGATTGAAGCGGTTTGTGATGAAAAATTAGCGACCATTGAAAGTAACGTTGCCAAAATTGTCGCGAGAGTTCATTCCGAGGTCGAATCTAAAGCCTTATCTGCAGTTAACACACTAGAGAACAATCTAAATGTTCCAGTGCATGTTCTCGAGAAGCAGATAAAAGTTCTTACCATTATTTTGAATAAAGTCAGGGATATGCAATATGGAACAATTGAAACAGTTTGAAGTAGAGAAGCAATCGGCTATTAGTACCTTACAGCAGTTGAAAGAAGTGTTGACTGAGTTAGGGGCTATAGGAATGGATGTTTCAGTCGATATTCAAAAATTAGAAGCTGCATTGAATACAATCAAAGATGATGTATTGCGGATTGCTTTGCTCGGTGCTTTTTCCGATGGGAAGACCAGTGTAATTGCGGCTTGGTTGGGCAAGATTATGGCTGATATGAAGATTGATATGGATGAATCCTCAGACCGTTTAGCTATTTACAGACCTGAAGGCCTGCCTGATAAATGCGAAATTGTTGATACTCCGGGGCTATTTGGCGATAAGCAAAAAGAAGATGAAAACCTTCAGATTATGTACGAGGATATAACTCGCAATTACATATCTGAGGCTCATTTGATTCTGTATGTAGTAGATGCTACCAATCCGCTAAAAGAAAGCCATCACCAGATAGTACGTTGGGTACTACGGGATTTGAATAAGCTAAGCTCTACCGTATTTATCATTAACAAAATGGATGAAGTAACAGATTTGTCTGATCCTACACTATTTTCCGAACAGGCAGCCATAAAAACGGAAACTCTAAAAGAGAAACTCCAACGTGCAGCAAGCCTCACAGATGAGGAAGTTAAGGCACTTCGTATAGTCTGTATCGCATCAAATCCGAATGGGCGCGGCTTACCGTTTTGGTTTGAAAAGCTTGATGTATATCGAAACCGCTCTCGCATTGATGAGTTGAAAAAAACTACTACATCGATTTTAGATAGCAGTGTACGTAGTACTATTATCGCTAAAACTGGTATTGATGTCGTCGCAGGAGTTGTTAGTCAGCGGGTTCTTGCTGCGCAGAATTCCCTTGATGAACTTGAAGTCTTTGCCAAGCAACGTGAGCAGGAATGCGAAAGGATCCGTGAGGATTTAAATAACGGGAAAAGGGAAGTTAAGCGCTTGGCTGGTCAGCTTTTTAATGAACTAGAGGGCTTAGAAAAGCAGCTGATGGGAAAGCTACGTCCTTTAGATTTTGAAGATATACGTCCTTTTATGGAGGATGAAATTGGTTATACGCAAGATAATATTGGCTACAAACTTTCGATCAAAATTAAAACAATAGTTGACTCTTATTATGACCAAACGTCTCTTATTACGTCTAGATTAAATCAGGAGATCAATAGCCAGCTAGACTCAAGTACCAGCTTCTTAGACTCATTAGGTAGCGATGCACTTAAGTTTGTTGGGAGCGGCCTGTCAAATGTTTCAAAGATAAGCCCAGATGCTATTAAAGCAACAATTTTTGTGGCCAGAGATCTCTTAGCTAAAACCACAGGAGTTGTTTATAAATTTAAACCTTGGCAGGCTTCTAAACTTGCTGCTGGTATCAGTAAGTGGGCCGGGCCTGCGGGTATGGTGTTTAGTCTAACGGCTGATTTCTACAATGCTTATAAAGCAAGTGAGCTAGAAGCAGAGCTTAAAGAGACTAAGAATGAGATTAGCACAATGATCAAAGAAGCGTTTAAAGACTTATATGATATTGTCAGTGATGATCAGAAACTTTTTGATTTCTTCGCACCACAACTAAAAATCTTTGACCAACTGATAACTGATACTGAATCGCAAGTGAAAGATATCCGAGTTAGTCAAAATTCACTTCGGGGGATTAGTGAAAAATTAAAATCGCTCCCCAGTTATTAATTAACTCATTATAATATTGAAATTTATCGCCTTACAGCTGATACTGCGGGGCGGTAATTTTTCAACGAGTTTGAAGGTAATGTAATACGCCCATTGTTACAGTGGTTTATAAAAAAGGAGATTATATGCCAATACAAACACCTGCTTTTAAACTCATTTGTCCATCTTGCGGTTGGACTAAGGTTTTTCCGCCGATGGGTGATGTACGCTTTCCCGGTCAGGTGCCAGAAAAGTGTCCAACTTGTGGTAATGAACATCTAAAACGACTGCAGCCTAATTTTGCAGAAAAAATACTCGTAAATATCTTTAAGAAACTTTAATTAGCTGGTAACAAAGATGGCCCTATTTGATACAGATTGGACTAATGAACTGAATCAAGTTCATGAGGTTGCAAAGAAAATTATCGACGATGATGTGTCGCCAATGATTGACCAGAAAGTGGTCTTCATCAACAAATATGCTGATGAGTTGATGCAAAAATCTGCCTTACAGGCAGACTTTCTTGCGAAAGAGATGCTCAAAGAAATCGAATTGCAACGGCAGAAGTTAGTCACCGATGTAACCAAAATTGCCCTTATTTTATTACTTGGTTTTACAGTTTCTGGCGCAGTTCTTATCTCGTTGTTCTTTGTGTTGAAAAATAGCTTTAATGGCTAAAGTAAGATTGCTGGTTTAGTTTGATTGCTTCATAGTCTGACGATAAGAAAAGGAGATTCCGATTAGCATCAAGAAGATGGAGATATGAGTCCTCAATTGGATTATATCTCTATTCAATTGACTGCTGAACGGGTCACAGCCTTGCAGAATATACAGTCAGTAAAGAACATACTTACTTGTTGGTTATGTCAGTACTAATGACACGTTCTATTCCCCTTGTCCTTGCGCCAATTCAAAGAGCCAATTCCATCATAAAATCTCATTTATTTATGCACCTGTAAAAGTAAGTGACCAATGTAAATTTATTTACTTTTGTGTAATTAATATTTTAGCTTCTTTGTTGTTTAACTTGATTGATTTAGTCTATCATTTTGAATTTTAATGGGTTTGTTGTGGTGGCATGCCTCGTGAATTATCTCCTGTGAAAAACATTTCATAGGAGATTCAAAATGGGTTACGAAGTAGATTTTTTAGGTGTAGGCAGCGAGTCTAAAAGTGGCGATGCTATTGCCATCCGTTTTGGCAATTTGCATGGCCGCCGGGACGAACAAACAGTGGTGGTGATTGATGGTGGATTTAGTGATACCGGTTCTGAATTGGTAGAACACATCCGCATACACTTTGGGACTGACATCGTTGATTTGGTTATTAGTTCTCATCCAGATCAAGACCACATTAATGGTCTTGAAGCGTTATTAAATGAGCTGGATGTCAAAGAGCTGTGGTTGCACCAACCATGGCTACACAACCAGAACTTAGCTGATGAATTTGCTGATGGCCGTTTAACTGACTCAAGTCTGGGTGAGCGTTTAAAGCAAAACTTAGAGCGTGCCTGGTCACTGGCAAAATTGGCGAACCGCAAAGGTATTTTGATAAAAGAGCCATTCACTGGGCTTACCGATAAATCAGGTTCGGTCAAAGTTTTGGGACCCAGCCAGTCTTATTACGAATCATTAATCCCCGATTTTGATGGAATGCCAAAACGTGCTGAAGCAAGTACTGTCGCCAACGAGAGCTGGTTTGATAAAGCTGTACGTAATGTAAAAACATTTCTTGCAAACTGGGGAGAGGATCATATTTCAGATGATGGCCAAACTTCAGCAAAAAATAATTCGAGCGTAATTACCCAGTTTATCGTAGATGGAAGGCGTCTAGTCTTTACTGCGGATGCGGGGATTCAGGCATTAGAGCATGCCGCCGAACAAATTGAGTCATGTTACTCTGGCGCTGAGTTGAAGTTTATACAAATCCCACACCATGGAAGTAAACGTAATATCGGGCCAACAGTATTAAACCGTTTGATTGGTAGTCCTGTGGTGCACAGCTCTGCACGCGATATAACGGCAATTGCATCAACCGCTAAAGCGGGGGAGCCGAAGCATCCAAGGAAGGCTGTGTTAAATGCATTCACCCATCGCGGTGCCAGAGTATTGGTTACTCGTGGGCAAGGGATACTACATTATCATAATTCACCTGGGCGTTCAGGATGGTCTTCATTAAATGCTGAGCCATATCACTTCTCTTATGAAGAGGAAGTGTAATCATGGCTTGGATTTCATTAAAAGCACAGAATTTACCGTCATTAACTTCAATCATTATTGCGCAGTTATCGGTTGCTTATGCTTTGTCAAACTCAGGCTTCGACTGGTCTTCCGTTGAGGTGTTTTCACCGGAAACGGTAGCGGTGACCTTGATCATGTTGGCGGCTGCGTTATTTAGCAGCCTGCTGCCTGCGTCAGTGAAGCATCAGTTGGTCTTTTTGCGACTAAATAACGCATTACCCGGCCATCGATTCCTGCAACTCGCTGAACACGACCAGCGCATCGATTTATTCACTTTGCATCTGAAGGTATTACCTTTGATGCAATTAAATGCAACTGAAGAACAGCAAAACCGGGTGTGGTATCAACACATTTACCACCCCCACCAAAATACTCCCTTGGTAAAGGACGCCCATAAAGCGTTCTTGTTGTGGCGCGATAGTCTGGTGGTATCACTATTTACCGCATTGCTGCTAGCGATTGGAGTGCAAACCTTGCCGGCAGTAGCTGCAGTGTTCAGTCCATTATCGTTTTTAGTGTCGGTGTTCTTTGTACTGGCGACCGGATGTGCAGCGCACCATAGCGGCAAACGAATGGTCACAAATGCTGTTGTTTTGTGGCTGCTAAAGCCTAGTGCGTGTCAGCAGCAATAGAGGCAGAACGAGTTATGGCATTTATCGTCACGCAACGTTTTGCTGAACAATCGTCGGAGATTGCAACACTACTCGACGGAACAAAGTTGGTATTTTCTAAAGACAAGTTCGATTTTTGGTGCATTTACCACATTCGCAATGGTTTTGCGCATGCATTGCGTGATGAAGAGGTCTTTAGTTTGATGCAGAAGTATACCGGCAGCATTCAGCGATTTTGGTTATATAAGGACTTTATGACTGTGTTCAAATTAGTGACAACTGACATAAATTATGTTTTAATCAACAACATAACTAACATGGCTATGCATTATGAAATGCCGCCAAAAATGTCAGCGAATTACTCGTGGCGGAGGAAGTGGCAGGAATTACAACTTGAGTGTGAGGTGAGGTTTTTTTATAGCCAAGATATTACATTAAAGTTAAGTGCTTAAAAGGATTTAAAAATGGCTGTGGTAGAACAACTTAAACTGTGGACAGCATCGGTTCTTCAGAGTAGGCAACACGTGCCTTTTGGTAGCCCTTTGTGGGCTTACAAAATCACAGACAGTGAGCTTGAAGATCTCCAAACAGTTTTACAACGTTTGTTTTCAACGACCAATACTAACTTACTTTTCAATAAGCATCTGAGCGTCTTATCACGGCCACTTGTTCTTTATATCGCAACTTGGCTTCAGCGGAAAACTAAATCCCGTCCTACTTGGGAACCTGTTACGGATAGCATCTGCTTAGATTACAACACCAGTAGCCGCGCCCTTATACTCGACTGTATTAGAGCAGGTCTAAAAGAATTCGGCATAAAAATACACCACACTCAGAATTATAGATACCTTGATACTTTGTATTGCCATGGAGGTTTTCCTCGAGCGGATTTACTTGGCATCTCTCATTCACACCTAATGGGGTATTTTGAAGATGTACTTAATAATTATGCAACGTTCCTCCACTCGCTCACAGTTGATGAAATCGCTGAGGGCAAATTGTCCAGCTTACCTGAAACCTTACAGCAGAAGTCTTTTTCTAAACTAGCTTCATCGCTAATTAGTTACCTTTTCGAACTTAGAGATAGTTTTCATCTTTATGAGACGTCTGATCCTCTCGCATTTTTGGACATGAAGAATCCAAATTGGCGAAATAACTTACCTTTTTTAGTTATTGATGAAGAAGCTAGCAGGTTGATAAACACACTGCTAAAGAAAACTAGCAAAGTAGTTAGACGTTCACAGAACCCAGTCAGACTAAAGCGTTATCTCCGACAAAACGCCGACGAATTCAATTTGTTTAGTGAGGTGCATGTAAACCATACAATTCATCCCGAAGACCTAAATAAGGTTCTTGGAGTAAATTCACTTCCAAACTTTTTTGAATTAATCACTATTACCGGAGACGGCCACAGATCCAGAGCGGCCAGTTTTAGTTATAAAACTGGTGCTGCGCCAAGATGGATAGTTTCAGAGATCGTGCGTCCCATAGTTGGTCTGTTGGCTGCAGGCGAGCTCAAGTATCAGCTATATTCTGATGGAGAACTGATTGGGAGCAATACTTATCGCCACGGCGAGTCGTTTGACGATCGTGCTCCTTGGATTTTTGACGCTGACGAACAAAAATTTAATTATTTAGGCCAGGGTAGTTTTCGTGACAGATTAGCATCAGTGCTTGTTGTGAGTGACTGCGAACCAGCGAAATGCAGTCCATCCTCTCAAGTTAGACTATTGGGTAAAGTCAGCTTCTGTGAACGTAACGTCTACAAAATAACCGGCCATGTAAAAATACCATCAACCTTTGGCCATTTTCATATTCGAACCGATGCTAGCCAACTGAATCTAGACTGCGTAAATGTCAAAGGGAAAAAGTTGGTAGATGTTATATCCGATAAACCGGTATACATCGGTAAACCAAATCTAGTAATTGATGAATCAAAGCCTGGTGCATTCTTAAATAAAGAAGAATATTTTTGGGTGAGCACCAATGGTACGAGAATTCCCTATTTTAGTAATACGGTTACTTCGGGAACAGGTGCTGTTGTTAGGGTCCTTGAAGGCGAAATTGTTTGGGTGCATGAATGCGTCTATCTTCACGATGAGTTTTTGGCAGAACTAATTCACAATGGAAAAGGGGAATTTGAAGTAAAATTCCGGGGTTTGGAAAATGCCCATGTTGGTTTAGTTCCTGGTCAAAGTGCAATTTTGACCGCTGAGCCCGAACTCATAGCGGGCTTTAAGTTTTGTGATATCAGATTAACTGATCTTCTAGTTGACAGTGTTGAATTCAGTATCTCCTGGTCAGATGCCCCTGATAATACAATAAGACTCAGATTGCCCATTGCACTTAATGCGGTATCTTTGCTGACAAAGACGGGGGATGTTTATAGAGAATGTGACCTAGGATGTCTGACAGCTGACGATCTCATGGACTGTACTTTCAAGTTTCAACCAGACACATTTGAAACTCGGGTTAAAGTTGATCTCCTCGCCGATGACAAAGTTGACATGTCAGTTTCTCAAGAAATGAATCTTTCCGCGTCTGGTACAAGTAAAACTCTTCCTGCGAGAGCTGTTGCTAACTTAGTGCGTCGACTTTTCCGTAATGGTTCAACTCCGGAACATGTTGTCAGGTTATCGTTCTTTGCTAAAAACGAAATTCTGGAGAACCGCATACCTCTAGTGTATAGATTTAAATATATACCCAAAATTCGCGGCCAATTCGTTTACTTACCTAAAACTCTTCTATTGATAAAGCATCTTGACCAATTGAAGTTAAAGTTGACACCAATTTGGGATCTTAACCGGGACACTCCAGATTTAGAATTTCTGGTTGAGGATGGAGATTTTGTAAAAGCAAAGCTACCAGAGATTGATGAATATGGCGGATGGTTACTGTGGGGGCCCGGACAAACAAACTTTAAACCGACATTGATTGAGTTTGACGTTCCGGTTGTACGCAAGAAAATAGATAACTTAGGTGCGTTCGGACAGGCTCTAAAGTCAGCACTTCAGTGTTCTCAAGGCATCACTGATTTTAATGAACCTCTAAAACAAGACTCGATACAGTATGCGGTTAAGTATCTAAAGCAAGAGGGTAACAAGCGTACTATTAATTTCTCATTACTCGATCGTATTCTAGAAAAAATGGAAAACGATATAGATCATGAAGGTTGGTCATATTTAAATGATCTGATAGACCTCGTAGAAGATATCGAGCCTGCAAATTTTCATGTACTCAAGCGACTGTTATCGCGCCCTTCTTGCTTAACCTTAATGCTTCTTAGAGACACCTCCAGATTCCACAAGGTGTGGGAGTTGGCTGATTATTTGCCGTTTCAGTGGATTCTCATACCAATATCAGCGTGGATCAAAGCTATTGATAAAGTTAAACGGAAAAATGCTTCATCACTGGAATTGATAAAAAAAACAGCTCCTAATATTTATGCCGAAGTTGAGCGTGGTCTATTTAGAGATCTCACTGCAAAAGGCCTATATTTTAATACATTGGTCGATATCGCTTTAGTCAATTTTACTCCAAGTAAAAAAATCTGGGCGGATACAAAAGACCCGAGGGGCAGTTCTTCTATTGGAAATAAATTCCTGATTGCCAAGAGCAAATTGTTTGAGCGTCATCAACACAAGTTGATGAGTATTTCACAGTCAAAGAAAAGAGATCTTGAGTTAATCGAATGTTTGGATAGGTGTTGGCCTGTTTCTTCGTTGCCAAGCGATCTTCGTGGCTTTTTCAGGGCAATGGGGGCCATTGAACAAAGTGAAGTGGTAAAGCGAGCTTACAAGCTTACGATTGAATTACCCGTAAAGGTGGCTTTTTATAACTTGGATGTATTCCTGCAACCTCTTCCTCCAAGGGAATTCCACGCGCTGAGTTTCTCTTTGAGTCAACTGCAACAGTTCGACAGAGAATGGTTGCAGGAGGCTATGTCATTAGCCACAGGGGCGGCATATTCAGCTTTTTGTAACTCAGAATTCACAGTGGTCGGTTAAGCTCGGAGATAGGTTCATTTAATGTCTAAAAAAAGCATTTCCCTAACCAATTTGTATACAGCAATTTCATCAGTGTCTGTCGATGCGGTTCTCAACCAATTAAATTTCAGGCATGACAGTTTGCGAGCTTATCTACGCTCAGTCCTCTCTAGTCAAATGCGCCACAATGATGGATTTTTAGCAGAGCCAGTAATTGAAGCAACATTTGGTTGGCATTCATCTGAGCGATCCTTGAACGATTTGACTAAGCAGGGAGAGTTATCAGCACGGTTGGTAAAGTGTATGGATGGTGCTTTTGCGCCAGATACGGAAAAACAAAAGTCTGAAGATTCAAAAATGGGAAAATCCCGTCTTGGATACGCGACAGACATAGATGAAGACTATACCTGGCCCGAAAATAGAGCTCCTTATACTCATCAGTTAGAGGCGTGGAATCTCCTCTCACAGGACACTCCGCGTTCTACAGTTGTTACTTCAGGGACCGGTTCAGGAAAGACTGAATGCTTTTTGGTTCCATTACTTAATGATTTAGCCAAACAAGTTGAATCTCACGATGAAGTACTAGTTGGGGTTCAAGCAATAATGTTGTATCCCCTTAATGCATTAATTAATTCTCAGCAAGAGCGTTTAAGTGCATGGACTAGGGGATTTGAGGGAAAGATAAGGTATGCACTTTACACTGGCGAAACTAAACATACTGCACCACCCAAAGCGACCAGAGTTTTTAAAACACACAAGCCTGAAAAAGTCGAGTATAGGGATGATATAAGAAATGCACCTCCCCCAATATTGGTAACTAACTCAACAATACTTGAGTACATGCTTGTTCGCCCAGTTGATCGTGAAATCTTAACAAAGTCTCAAGGGAAGCTGCGCTGGATTATCTTAGATGAGGCTCATACCTTGGTTGGGACGCAGGCAGCAGAAATATCGCTGTTGTTACGTCGGACGATGATAGCTTTTAATGTAAAACCTGAGCACGTAAGATTTATTGCAACTTCAGCAACCATCGGTGACTCAAAAGATTGGATTAGAACAGAGAAGTTACTCAAAGAATTCCTCTCTGGGCTTGCCGGAGTGAGCCCTGAACAAGTATCTGTGGTGCGTGGTACTCGATACATTCCTAAAATTCCCGACGACACTGATATTGAAGGCAAAATTTCAATTCCGGATTTAGAAAAATTAAATAGTGCAGATGCATACCAAAAGCTCTGCCAAATCCCTCTAATGCGCATTTTACGCCAAAGACTAATTCAATCTCCTATGACAGTTAGCGAGATTGCAAAAACGGTATATACAGAACGGGAGCAATTAGAGGCCCTGCACGCACAAAATGCTATGAAGTTAATTGATATTGCAACAAATGCATACCCTGACGGCAATCCAAGTCTTGAGCCTTTTTTTCCTGTTAGAGCTCACATATTTCATCGCGCCCAAAGAGGCTTATGGGCGTGTGTTAACCCCAATTGTTGTCATAAGACGGGGAGTGAGCTAGAGCAGGGATGGCCATTCGGAAGAGTGTTTGTTTCAGAGCGACAAAAGTGCTTGGATGGCTGCAGTTCACCAGTGTACGAATTAACGCATTGTGCAGTCTGTAAAGAACCTTCTCTTGCGGCCTCATTGGTCATTGACTCACATGGAAATCGAGTTTTGCTATCACGAGAGCATGATGATTTAGATGAGTATTCGGATGAGATTGAAGATAATCAAGAAATCGATGTAATTCTTGAGCATAAGACTCGCAACAATGTGCAAATATTTAGCTCCCAATCGAGCGATTTAGAACGATATAAATCCTTCGGAAGCTCAGTCGAAGCTTATCTGGATCTGAGTACCAGAAGAGTCAAAACTCGTTCTGAAAACACCCTTGCGGTTAGGTACACAACAGCGGATCGTGACTCATATCTCCGTTGCGCATGCTGTGACGCTACGGAAGCAGTAGCAAGTTCGACTTTTAAGAGAGCTCTTCTTGGTGCGCCTTTTTTAATGGGAAATCTTGTCCCCGAGTTATTGCGGCATATCCCAAGGAAAAATGATGATTCGTTGTTCGGTGCTCGTTTAATAACTTTTACGGATAGCCGACAAGGAACGGCAAGATTTTCTGCAAAGTTGCAACTAGATTCTGAGCGTAAGTGGTGTCGTTCAAAAATCTATCGCGAAATTGCAATGCGAAGCTCTGATTCCGAACTGTATAACGACCCCCAAATTGCAACATTCAACAAGATTCTTGATAGTAATCCTGAAGCCGCTACTAAGGATTTTATTTTATCGCAGATAAAAATAAGGCTTGAAGAGTTAAAGAAAGTCTCATTCAAATTGAATTGGGTAGCTGCGGTTGAACTCTTGGCAAACACTGACGAAATAAGGTTGATGGCAGGGGACCTAGATGTCGAAGACTACATGCTCCCAGGCGAATATAGTAATCGAGACCAACGCTTAGAAAATACTAAACACCTTGCAGAATTGTTTTTACTCCGAGAGTTTGCGCGGCGGCCTAAAAATGCCAACAACTTAGAAACATTAGGCTTGGTGAAGATAGTTTACCCTGCCCTAGATTCCATAACTGAGGAAGATCTGCGAGTTGGCTGTCGGGAATGGGGCACTCTAGGTCTCAATCTCGATGATTGGAAGAGCTACCTAAAGATCATTCTTGATTTTTATGTCAGAGAAAACACGCTAATTGACATTCACTCTTATCAAGTGAATTGGATGGGCGGTAAATTATTTGCACGCCTTCTGCAGGGGCCTGAGTTTGAAGGCAAATCCGAGGAAGAGAAAAAAGCTATTTGGGCTTTTCCATCGGTGAACAAGGGGAACCAACATAAGCTGGTTCGTATGCTCGAGTTATTTAGCAAAAGGTCAGCTAAAGACAACCCAGAGCTTTTCAACGGAATCCTCAGATTTGCGTGGCGTACTCTAATTAATAAAGAAATACTGCAGCATTACAAGGATGGAAATAAAGAGTGGCGTGAAGGCTACCACCTAAAGCTGAGTAACTCAGCATCCTTTGAATTGATAACAAATGCATCCGTGTGTCCAATTACTAACCGATGGTTAGATACGTCATTTCGGGGAATATCGCCATATTTAACCAGTAAGACTGAAATAGAAGATTGCTTGGTTAAGAATACGAACTGCAAGATTCCTCATCCAGCCCCTGATTTGTTGCAAAGCAATAGCTCGCAATCGCTTCGCAACTGGATACGCCACAATGAGTTTATTCTTAACATGAAAAAGCAGGGGATCTGGAGAGATATCACTGATGCGGCACTTTTACCCCCAGTCATGCTTCGTTCTGCAGAACACTCAGCTCAACAATACACTGACAATTTGAAGCTTTTTGAAAAGGCATTTAAAAAAGATTTTTTGAATGTCCTTAATTGTTCAACAACGATGGAAATGGGTGTAGATATTGGTTCGCTAGTCATGGTAGCGATGAACAATGCTCCGCCATCGACGGCAAATTACCTGCAACGCGCTGGACGCGCTGGCCGACGAGGTGAGAGTACCTCTATCGTATTCACGTTCTGTAAATCTACGCCGCATGGTGAAAGAATTTTTGCAAACCCGAAGTGGCCATTTGAAACGCCCATTCCAGTTCCGAAGGTTGCACTTGAAAGTGTGACTATTGTTCATAGGCACATTAACGCATTCCTCCTATCTCGCTATCTAAATACCAAGTTTAGCAAAGAGAATCTGCCAACTTTGAAGTCTGGAAAATTCTTCACTTCGGATACAGGTACTGCAATTTATGAGCGTTTTATGAGCTGGTTATCCAGTGAAGCTGTTGATGATAAATACATTAGCCAGTGCTTGCGCATGATGATTGTAGGGAGTGGATTGGCGGGACAAGCGGAAGCATCTCTTGTGCATAAAACATTGCAAACCATCGAAGAAGCGTCAAGCCATTGGCGGAGGCGTTGGGACTCACTTTGTGCAGAAATTCAGAAAGTAAGCGAAGACGACACCGGAGCCAAAAGGCGTTTGATTAAACAGAAAGAATCTATGGAGAAAGATTCGCTATTGAGTGAACTAACCTCAAGAGGATTTCTTCCAGGCTATGGTTTCCCGGTAAACGTTGTTGAACTGGTTACTAACAATAAAATGGAAAAAGCAAAGGAGGCTCACAGCTACCCATCAAGGGGACTGGCCACAGCGATAAGGGAGTTCTCTCCAGGGAGTGATATCGTTTTAAACGGTGCCGTATATCGTTCGATGGGCCTTCAATTGTCTTGGAAAGTGCCACAAAGCCAGTATGACCTATCTAAGGTTCAGAAATTGCGGAATGCTGTGAGCTGCCAAGAATGCGGCTTTTGTCAATTGGACATTATAAGCAATCAAGAGCTAAAAAGTTGTCCAGACTGCGGTTCCAATAGGCTCAAGACGATGGAGTATATCGTACCCGATGGATTTAAAGTCGATTATAAGACGCCACTTCATAACGATTACACTCAACCACTTTATGCGCCATATACAGAACCGTTAATTTCCATAACAGACACAACCTGGCAGGCGCTATGTCGGCACGAATTAGGACGCTTTAAGGTCTCCGACGCGGCAGAGCTTTTTTACTACAACAATGGCAATGGTGGTGGGTATGCTCTCTGTTGGAGTTGTGGCCGGATGGAGCCATTGGCAGTCAATAGTAGTGAAGGTCGTACTTTTTTAGATCTGAAAAGTCAGGTGAGATTACTTACTCGAGAAAAGCATCCTAGGTTGTCTGGTACGTCAATAGATGGAAATGCTGACTGTATTAAGAGTGATTGGAGCATTAAAGTCAGTTCTTCAAGTTTACAAGATGGATTATTACAAATTCCTTTTGTTCTCGGGTTCAGCAGTGTAACAAGTATGTTCGAGCTACAAATTAGGGATCCAAAAACTCACGAGTGGATATTTGATCGTAAGCTCTTGTTTAGTTTCGGTGCTGCCTTAAGACAAGTTTATTGTGCAAGGAAGGGGATTTCCACGTCTGAGCTTGGCATTTCAGTCCATCAAAGGAAAACAGCATCTTCCGAGAGTGAATCAGTTTGTAGCCTTTTTATTTTCGATACTGCAGAACAAGGTGCAGGGTATGCATCGTCAATCCCTGAGGTATTGGCAGAGCTTTTTAAAGATGTCTATGAGTACGCGTCAGAATGTCCATCTGCTTGTGATGCATATTGTCACGCATGCCTTTTGGATTATGACACACAGCATCATGTCGAGTATTTGGACCGAAAATGGTTAGTTCAGTTTTTTGAAGAAACAAAGTTTCATTTGTTATTTGAGGTTGAACCTTCTCGAGCATGCTTTGGAGAACGCTCAATTCCTGAGCTCAGCAGTATTGACCAGCTACTATCAATCAAGGGTAGGTCGTCATTAGGAATAGATTTGTTTGTGTCTGCTTCTGATTGGGATCTAGCTGAAGTTTCAGTTTTATCTAAACTTCATGATTTGAAAGGGATACCAATTCGTTTGCTGTTAGGTAATGCGGCGATTCAAACACTGACACCAAATTTAGCTTGGCAGCTTAGGTCTAAAATTCCATCTCAAGTGGAGATCTCATCTTATGAATTACCCAAGGAGATTTCGGCCGGCTCGTTCCCGTTATTACGAATGAAATTTACCGATGGTGATTATTGGTATGCAACCGATGATCAGAGAAAAATCTCTTGTAACGCTCAATGGGGCTCGTCGGAAGGAGCATCTTTAGTCGCGGCAAAACCAATGGCTGTTGATCTAAAAACCAGCCCTTTCAACTTGGAAGACTTGGCATTGAAGTCTGAGCTAACAAGTAACATCGCGCTGATCGACGACATTACGACAAAGCTGAATGTCCCATTCAATCGATTTGGCAGTTCGATATTTGCGCTTTTCGAGGAGATAATACCGCGCTTCAAGAATGTGTTTGATCAAGGCATCGAGAATGTAACTTATACAGACAGATACCTGATAAGCCCAATAAGTTTAGGCTTGATCATCTCTATTTTTGCTCATGTTAAAGCAATTATGGGGATAAGGGATTTTGAGATCATTACATGCCATCCGAGCGCTGCTGGTGATAGGAAACCATACTGCATTGCGGATAACTTCAGCAATATTGATGAAGTTAATGATTTCATCGACTCGGTTTGTAGTACATACGGAATTAACGTATATCCAGAGTTTGCTTCCAAAAATGACATCGATCATGGAAGGTGCTTGACGTTTACACTCAAGAATGGAGAGGTGGTTCGATTTTTATTTGACCAAGGAATGGGGTATTGGGCAACTCGCCGTCCATACAGTCGGATCAAATTTGATTTCGAAAGTGTGGGGGCGTTTGATATTAATTCTTGGTGTTTTAAAGTTGAGTCAAGTGGTGGCAATAGCTACATTGTTGTACATAAAGGGCGGAGCTGTTAAACATTTTTAAATGTATAGGTTTGGCACTCTGCGACCAACTATTATTGGATACGTTAATTGATGGTGAAACGATTTAGGCTAAAAAGAAATTAGCTCAAATCTAATCAAACTAGCGTTATTCTGAATATTAGGGCTGAATTCATCCTGTCAGTATAACTTTTGATTGTGTCAGGCAAGCCTGAAGTTGATATCGTTGTGCCAACTATGGTTGGGGTCAACAAAAAAATCGTCAAAAGCATTTTGTGCCAACAGGTTTGGCACGAAATGGGCACAAATTTAGAAAAACGTCGAATTTTGGGGGAACAGCGGTAAATGTGGACCAAACGATAGAGACAAAATCAGACAGAGCCGAAGGGTGGGGCATGTTTGAATGTTTGTGGAAAAACCTAGAACAGACTCGAAGATTTTATCTTAGGCACAAATAAAAATTAAGCATCTTTATGGATGATTATATTAAATTGAGGTTTTTTAGGGGGTTAAAGCAAGAAATGGTACACCCGAGTGGACTCGAACCACCGACCCCTACCATGTCAAGGTAGTGCTCTAACCAACTGAGCTACGGGTGCACTGTTTGAATTTCGAAGTTTATACTCTTTGAAGAGAGTGGTACACCCGAGTGGACTCGAACCACCGACCCCTACCATGTCAAGGTAGTGCTCTAACCAACTGAGCTACGGGTGCATCGTTTTAATTGTTGCCTCAACACAACTTAGCGTTGCGCTTCGGAACGAGCGCTATATTAGGGGGATAGCGAAAGGCTGGCAAGCAAAAAAATGAATTTTATTGCCAAATGGTGAATTGCTGTGCAACTTGTCCAGTGTTTCAGCAAAGTTGTTGATAAAGCGGCAAGTTAGACTGTGATGAGGGCCCAAATGACCCCGCGCGAAATAAAACGGCGAGCCAAATGCTCGCCGTTTTATCTTTCAATCTGCTTAATGATGCACGCTGTCGCCTTCAATCAAACTTAAATGCACACCATGCTTTTGAATATAACGAAGGCGGATGAAAAACAGCAGCGCCGCTGAGGTGAGGCCGGCAATTAATCCAGTCCAAAAACCATGGGCGCCCATGGCGGGTACGATAAAGTCGGTATACGCCAAGGTATAACCTAATGTCATGCCAATGCCCCAGTAGGAAAACAGCGTAATATAAAACGCACTGCGGGTATCTTTATATCCACGCAAGGCACCGGCAGCGACCACTTGGATTGAGTCAGATAATTGATACAGCGCGGCCATGAGCATCAAACTGCCGGCAAGTACCACCACTTCAGGATCGCTGTTATACAACTCAGCGATTTGGAAGCGGAATAACACCGTTAAGATTGCCGTCGACAAGGCCAATGAAAGCGCCAACCACAATCCAACCTTTGCCACCACGGCAGAAATATCCGCGCGATCGCGGCCGAGGTAGTAGCCAATACGAATCGAGACGGCAATACCAATCGAGAGTGGCAACATAAATACTATGGCGGAGAAGTTCAGCGCAATCTGATGACTGGCCACGACAGTCGCGCCCAATGGCGCCAGCAGCAGGGCAATAATTGCAAATAGGCTCACCTCAAAGAAGAGCGCCATCGCAATCGGCATTCCAAGCTTAGTCATCTTCTTCATGGTGGCAAAATCAGGGCGATGGAACTGGCTAAAGGGCGCCAATGCGGCAAACTTTTTATGTAGCTGCATATAAATCGTCATGGCAATCAACATGGCCCAAAACACTAGTGCTGTCGCGACACCACAGCCGGCGCCGCCCATTGCTGGCATGCCGAAATGACCATAGATAAAGATATAGTTCGCCGGAATATTCACCGCGAGCCCAACGAATCCGATGATCATGGTCGGTAATGTGTAAGAAATCCCTTCGCTGCAACCGCGTAATACCTGATAGAGCACAAATGCGGGCGCGCCCCATAAAATACCGTCGATATATCCTATGGTTAAGTTGTACAATTGGGGCTCTAAATTCATATGGCTGAGCACGAGTGGGGCGGATGCAAGAAACGCCATCACGCCAAGGCCACCAATTAAGGCCAGATAAGCGCCTTGAAACGCCAGCGGTTGAATGGCTTTCTGATTATTTGCGCCATTATGATGGGCAAATAACGGCGTAAACGCCATCAGCAACCCTTGGACAAATAAGATGGCGGGTAACCAAAGACTGGTTCCTACGGCCACGGCGGCCATATCGACAGCACTGACGCGGCCCGCCATGACCGTATCGATAAACCCCATCATGGTTTGGGTCACTTGGGCAATCAACACAGGGAGTGCGAGTTGAATTAAGCGTTTGGCCTGAAAGCCTGAATGATTCATAAATACAGCCTTTAACAAATAAGCGAGCAAAAAATGTTTACTGGTATAGTTCAAGCCACCTGTGAGGTGGTTGCAATACATAAGAAAGATGGCCTAAATACCCTTGAGGTAGCGTTTAAACCTGATTTGCATGAGGGACTTGCGATTGGCGCAAGTGTGGCAAATAACGGGGTATGTCTGACGGTGACTCAGGTCGTTGATGATAGGGTATTTTTCGATGTAGTGGAAGAGACCTTAAGGTTGACAAACCTTGCCAATTTGACCGTTGGTCAGCGGGTGAACATTGAGCGTTCTTTGACGTTCGGTAGTGAAATCGGCGGCCATATCCTCTCGGGACACATTCATACCAAGGCGAAAGTTAGCCACATTAGTCACACCGAGCAGCATTATGATCTGACCTTAAGCGTCGAGCCCAAATGGATGAACTATATCCTTTATAAAGGCTTTGTCGGGGTAAACGGTTGCAGCTTAACGGTCGGCGAGGTGACCGAGAGCAGTTTTATGCTGCACTTGATCCCAGAAACCCTCAAATTGACCAACTTAGGCCAGTGTCAGGTTGGAGATGAGCTAAATATCGAAATTGACAGCCAAACCCAAGCCATCGTCGATACCGTCGAGCGTGTGCTGGCCAAACGTTTTAGCGGCCAATCTTAAGCTACATGCCTAGTAAATTTGCTCGTCGTCCGAGTCAATATATAACTCTATGGTGCGGCGGGCATCATCCACATGTAAACGCAGGTGGATGGGATTACAACAAATTCGGCAGTCATCGTAATAATCCTGATCGCCGCTGCTGGCATCAATACTAATATGTTGATGGTGTCCGCAGTGGGGGCAGGCAATCACTTTATTCATGATCCTCATGGCGCAACTCCTCTCTAACGAATGCTAGGGATGACACTTGTCGCTAAGCCTTCACACAGGCTTTAGTTGAGTATACAAGAATGTGCCGTGGCAACTTAGATAAAGTCGGTATCAAAATCTCTGTAACTAGATTTTTCCGTTCATCTCAGCGCTGGGTACTTTTTTCACTGAGATTTATCTCGCGTAAAAACCGTCAAGCAATACGTACCGGCTAAGCTAACTCAATCCTTTACTGTCATCAGTTCGACAGGCGCCGTCGGTAATATGCCTTGCTCTATATTGTCACTAATGGCCTGTGATAGCTGTTCTATCTGCTGCAAAAGCTCGGCGTGGATATCGGCCTGTAAGCCTATGGCGTCGAATTGCACCGCTTGGAGTTGAATAGCTCGGGGGGCAGGTTGAGTGTGTGGCGTGGGGCTAACTGGGATTGGGTTCTGGGCGACTTGGCTAAGTGCAACCGTCAATAGGATACTCGTGAACATACCAACTCCTTTGGCTTCATTATTTACAGCGATGTGACGGCACGGTAGGCATGGTGGAAACCTCCAACCAACCCGCAATCATTTAACGCGCATAGCGTAGGGGTGTTAGATGACTGCCACATGAATGATTGACTGCAATATGATGAATTCACGGTAAACTTTGCGGATTGGTGTTAATAAAGAAGCTGATTTGAGTGCTAAGCCTCGCAATTGGGCCATTTAACTTGCGTGCCTTAAAGACTATCCCGTAGAATAACTGTCCTGCTACGCAAGGCGGCTAAGACTCCTGTACTGTCTTAACCTCGCGAGCATTCTCTTTTTACTTAATCACCATGTGGCCCTACGTGTGGGTCACCACTGGACAAGGATATTTCATGCCTGTAATTACACTTCCTGATGGTAGCAAGCGCGAGTTTGCACATCCCGTATCGACTCTCGATGTTGCCGCTGATATCGGCCCTGGTCTTGCTAAAGCCTGTATCGCTGGTCGCGTGAATGGCGAACTAAAAGACGCTTGCGATCTGATCGAAACCGATGCTGAACTTTCTATTATTACCGCTAAAGACGAAGAAGGTATTGAAATCCTTCGCCATTCTTGCGCGCATTTATTAGGCCATGCAATCAAGCAATTATGGCCACAAACCAAGATGGCGATCGGTCCTGTGATCGATAACGGCTTCTATTACGACATCGATCTTGAGCACAAGCTGACTCAAGAAGATATCGAAGCCCTCGAAAAACGTATGCTGGAATTGGCGAAAACCAATTACGACGTAGTCAAACGCGTTGTGAGCTGGCAAGAAGCCCGTGATACCTTTGCCGCACGCGGTGAAGAATACAAGATCGCGATTCTGGATGAGAACATCAGCAAAGATGCAACTCCAGCGCTGTATCATCACGAAGAATACACCGACATGTGTCGTGGTCCACACGTGCCAAACATGCGTTTCTGCCACCATTTCAAATTGATGAGCATTGCTGGCGCTTACTGGCGCGGTAACTCTGAAAACAAGATGCTGCAACGTATTTACGGTACAGCATGGGCGGATAAAAAAGCCCTGAGCACCCATTTAGCCCGCCTCGAAGAAGCGGCTAAACGTGACCACCGTAAAATAGGTAAGCAACTTGACCTCTACCATATGCAAGAAGAAGCACCAGGCATGGTGTTCTGGCATAACGACGGTTGGAGCATCTTCCTCGAATTAGAACGTTTCATTCGCCGTAAGTTAAATCAATACACTTACCAAGAAGTGAAAGGTCCGTTGATGATGGACCGCGTTTTGTGGGAACGTTCCGGTCACTGGGATAAATACTCAGAAGCCATGTTCACAACCAGCAGTGAAAACCGTGAATATGCGGTTAAGCCAATGAACTGCCCAGGCCACGTACAGATCTTCAACCAAGGCTTGAAATCTTACCGTGATCTGCCACTGCGTATGGCGGAATTTGGTTGCTGTCACCGCAATGAGCCATCAGGTTCACTGCATGGGCTGATGCGCGTACGTGGTTTTACTCAAGACGATGCCCATATCTTCTGTACTGAAGATCAAGTTCAAGCAGAAGTTAGCTCTTGTATCCAAATGGTATACGACACTTACTCGACATTTGGCTTTGAGAACATCGTTGTAAAACTGTCAACTCGCCCTGAAAAACGTATCGGTGACGATGCAATGTGGGACAGAGCCGAAGAAGCACTCAAGCAAGCCTTACGTGCGAACAATATCGAATTCACCATTTTACCGGGTGAAGGTGCCTTCTACGGTCCTAAGATTGAATTCACGCTGCACGACTGTTTAGACCGTGCATGGCAATGCGGTACTGTGCAATTAGACTACGCATTACCGAGCCGTTTAGGTGCAACTTATGTCGCCGAAGATAACAGCCGTCAAACGCCTGTGATGATCCATCGTGCGATTTTAGGCTCGTTGGAGCGTTTCTTAGGTATTTTGATCGAAGAATACGCAGGTCGTTTCCCAACTTGGTTGGCTCCAATGCAAGTTGTCGTGATGAATATCACCGACAAACAGGCTGATTATGTTGAAGAAGTGGTCAAATTCTTCAAAGAACAAGGTATTCGCGCCTCATTTGACTTGAGGAATGAGAAAATAGGCTTTAAAATACGCGAGCACACCTTAAGGCGTGTTCCTTATTTATTGGTCGTTGGCGATCAGGAAATGGAAAATAAGGAAGTTGCGGTGCGTACACGTGATGGCGTTGACTTAGGTAAGATGCGAATTGAAGATTTCGCCGCTAAGATCCATCAACAAATTTCGCTCCGTAGTCTCAAATTGTTGGAGGAATAGGTCATAAAGATCAAGAAAACAGCAGGGCGTCAGCTGGCCCCTAATAGAATCAATGAAGAAATCACAGGTGTACCAGAAGTACGCTTAACCGGCATTGATGGTGAAGCTATTGGTGTGGTGAGCATCAGAGATGCTCAGAATTTGGCAGATGAAGCGGGTGTAGACCTAGTCGAAATTAGTCCAAACGCTGAACCTCCAGTATGTCGCATTATGGACTACGGTAAGTTCCTATTTGATAAAGCGAAAGCTCAAAAGGAACAAAAGAAGAAGCAAAAACAGGTTCAGGTTAAGGAAATCAAATTCCGTCCTGGAACTGACGAAAACGACTATCAGGTAAAACTACGCAACCTGATACGTTTTCTGGAAGACGGGGACAAAGCGAAAATTACGCTGCGTTTCCGAGGCCGCGAAATGGCTCACCAAAACCTAGGTATGGATCTATTGAACCGTATCAAAACAGATTTGGATGAGTATGCAATTGTTGAATCCTTCCCGAAAATGGAAGGCCGACAAGCCATTATGGTGCTCGCGCCTAAAAAGAAATAAGTAGGGCAACCTATAAAAGTAGCGAAGGCTATATGCCTTCGCTCGCCTTGCTTTTTATTTAACATCCCAATGCGGAGTTTTAGTAATGCCTAAAATGAAAACCGACAGAGGTGTAGCGAAGCGTTTTAAGAAAACCGCTAATGGTTTCAAGCGCAAGCAAGCCCATTTACGTCACATTCTGACCAAAAAGAGCACTAAGCGTAAGCGTCACTTACGTAACAAGTGTTTAGTTGCTAAAGTTGACGTTCCAGCAATCGCGCGTCAATTACCATACGCTTAATTTAGGAGATTAGAAAATGCCAAGAGTTAAGCGTGGTGTAACCGCACGTGCTCGTCACAAGAAAGTTTTAAAATTAGCTAAAGGTTATTATGGCGCTCGTAGCCGTACTTACCGCGTTGCTGTTCAAGCAGTAACTAAAGCTGGTCAATATGCTTACCGTGACCGTCGTCAGAAAAAACGTCAATTCCGTCAACTGTGGATTGCACGTATTAATGCTGCAGCTCGTCAAAATGGTCTGTCTTACAGCCGTTTCATCAACGGTCTGAAAAAGGCGTCTATCGAAATCGATCGTAAGATTTTGGCTGACATCGCTGTATTCGACAAAGTTGTATTCGCAACTTTAGTTGAAAAAGCAAAAGAAGCGTTAAACTAAGCAATTAGTTTGCCGCACTTAAGAGGGGACCATTCGGTCCCTTTTTTTGTTGCTGTGACCCGTCCAAAATAGCGTTGAGGCTTGCTTCAGGCGAGTCACAAAATACAGATAAAAAAATAGCAGGCTGATGCCTGCTATTTCTATTTGAATCTCGCTAAAACTAAGAACCAGATCCGATGGTTTCTGCGCGTGATTATTTTTTAGCGTCTAAGTAACGCTCAGCATCTAATGCTGCCATACAACCGGTACCCGCAGAGGTAATCGCTTGACGGTAATGTTGGTCCATAACGTCACCCGCGGCAAACACACCTTCAATGCTGGTTTGGGTCGCATTACCTTGAAGGCCGCTTTGCACCTTCAGATAACCGTTGTTCATCTCTAACTGGCCTTCGAAAATCCCAGTATTTGGGCTGTGACCAATGGCCACGAACACACCGGCAACAGCCAGATCTGTGATAGCGCCATCTTTGGTGCTCTTCATTTTCAGGCCTGTCACACCCATAGCGTCACCAACCACTTCTTCCATGGTTTGATCTAGGTGCAGGATAATGTTGCCGTTAGCTACTTTATCCATTAAACGGTCGATAAGGATTTTCTCTGAGCGGAAGGTGTCACGGCGATGAATTAAGTGCACTTCGGCGGCGATGTTACTCAAATACAGCGCTTCTTCAACGGCTGTGTTACCACCACCAATGACTGCAACTTTCTGATTGCGATAGAAGAAACCATCACAGGTCGCACAAGCCGATACGCCGCGTCCTTTGAACGCTTCTTCTGACTCCAGACCTAAGTAACGAGCTGAGGCGCCTGTCGCAATGATCAGCGCATCACAGGTGTATTCACCGTTATCGCCTTTTAGACGGAAAGGGCGCTCAGTCAGTGTGACTTCATTGATATGGTCGAAAAGGATTTCAGTATCAAACTTTTCCGCATGCTTTTGCATACGTTCCATTAATGCTGGACCCGTTAAGTCTTCTGCATCACCTGGCCAGTTTTCAACTTCAGTCGTGGTGGTTAACTGACCACCTTGCTGCATACCTGTAATCATCACAGGCTTTAAGTTTGCGCGCGCAGCATAAACTGCGGCCGTGTATCCTGCGGGACCTGAACCTAAAATCAATAGGTTACTGTGTCTGACTTGGCTCATTTTTCTCTCCGTGCCTTTAGCAAATTGCATGGATTGTAGGGAATTTACCTGTAGGGGTAAAGCGCTGTTTGGTGATTCTTTTAGATTATGCTAATCGAATCCTAAGGCAAATTGTCAGCCTGAGTTTACTAAGGCTTTGGCTTAAACCCCGCACGGGTGAAGATATTTGTGATCAGCATAAAAAATCGGCCTCAACAGAGTGAGGCCGAACAAAGCAGAGTAGGTCTGAAGGACCTAGGCTCTCATATGATTAGGCTAATAAACTTGCTGGCGCTGTGTACTCAAGATTTAATGCTTGCGCCACTTCTTTACAAACCAGTTTGCCGTGCATCACGTTCAAACCGTTCAGTAAGTGTTTGTCTTGTAGTAGGGCAGCTTTATAACCTAAGTTAGCTAACTTAAGGATATAAGGCAGAGTCGCGTTATTCAGGGCGAAGGTTGAAGTGCGGGCAACAGCACCTGGCATGTTCGCGACACAGTAATGCACTACATCATCAACGATGTAAGTTGGATCTTGGTGAGTCGTTGCATGTGAAGTTTCCACACAACCACCTTGGTCGATTGCTACGTCAACGATAGCACTACCTGGCTTCATGCGAGCGATCATGCTACGTGTCACAAGCTTAGGCGCCGCAGCACCTGGAATTAATACGCCACCAATCACGAGATCAGCTTCTAATACATGGCGCTCGATCGCATCGGCAGTTGAGTAAACAGCCTTAACTGCAGAACCAAATTGTACGTTTAAGCGACGCAGTGCATCGATGCTACGGTCAAGCACTACAACATCAGCACCCATGCCCACAGCCATTTGTGCAGCATTGGTACCAACCATACCACCGCCGATGATCACAACTTTTGCAGGCTCGACACCTGGTACACCGCCTAAAAGCATGCCACGGCCACCAGAAGATTTTTCCAGCGCCATCGCACCCGCTTGAATAGACATGCGACCAGCCACTTCTGACATTGGGGCCAGCAAAGGTAAGCCACCACGGTCATCGGTTACTGTTTCGTAAGCGATACATACGGCACCACTTTTAATTAAATCTTCAGTTTGTGGTAAATCCGGCGCTAAATGCAGATAAGTGAATAAAATCTGGTCATGACGCAGCATAGCGCGTTCGACTGCTTGAGGCTCTTTTACCTTTACGATCATCTCTGCTTTAGCAAAGACTTCAGCAGCAGTTGCTAATATTTCGGCACCTGCATCAACATAATCCTGATCTGAAAAACCAATTCCCGTGCCGGCATTCGTTTCGACAAACACTTCATGACCTTTGATGGTCAATTCGCGAACGCTTGAAGGAACCATACCGACACGATACTCGTGGTTTTTAATTTCCTTTGGTACACCAATAATCATTTTTGAGCCTCAATTGCCTGAAAAACCCACTTTTAATGGGCATAATTGTTATTTTATCGTGACCTGAACGTGATTAATTCAGGGATATCTAGTATAGTATCGGCGACGCAGTTTATGCTGCTGAACTTTAGACATACGTAGAATAAAATGTTGTTTTAGTGATAAAGCAAGGTTAAATAAATGGCATATAATAAAAAGAGTCCTGTAAAAGACTTGGATCGCATCGATCGCAACATTCTTAATGAATTACAAATTGATGGACGCATTTCAAATGTGGAACTGTCTAAAAGAGTAGGATTAAGTCCCACTCCGTGTTTAGAAAGAGTGAAACGACTCGAAAAGCAAGGATATATCAACGGCTATACCGCCTTGGTAAATCCTCATTTCTTGGGTGCATCCCTACTGGTATTCGTGGAAATCACCTTGAGCCGTGATACTCCCGAAGTATTTGATAAGTTTAATCGCGCTGTGCAACTGTTAGATGATATTCAAGAGTGTCATCTGGTTTCTGGTGACTTTGACTACTTATTGAAGACACGTGTTTCTGATATGTCAGCTTATCGCCGTTTACTCGGTGAGACGCTGCTGAAATTACCTTCAGTGTCCGATACCCGTACTTACGTGGTGATGGAAGAAGTGAAACACACGAGTCGTGTCGCGATAAACCATCTGCTCTCCGATATTTAATACCCTGAACGTTTACAATAAGGGGCCTCGGCCCCTTATTTATTCCTACGATCACCGTTTCGAACTCAAAAATGACCTTGCTTAGCCCTTAGGTTTGCCAGCTTAAGGGCGAATTTTTATCTGGTTTTTATCTTCTGTTCAGCGGGTAAATTGGTTGCATAATAGTCAGTTAATGTTGAAAACCTGTGCTTTAGGTCATTAGCGCCGATTTTTTGCCTTGTACCAGTAATTCTTAGGATAAAAACGCCCTAAGATGCTCCACATTTAGTGGGATTCTGGTATCGTTAGCCCACCTGTTTTCATTTTTATGGATTAAGTCGTTTGTCTCAAGGAAATAGTGTACGCACGCTCTCAGGCCTGCAGCGTCTGCTCGAAGGCGGACTCATCATTTGCTGTGTTTTAGCCACCTATATTTTGCTTGCCTTAACCAGTTTTAGTCCGTCGGATCCGGGCTGGAGCCAGTCTCATTTTCAAGGCGATATCAAAAACTGGACGGGTGCAGTAGGGGCGTGGATTGCCGACATTCTGCTGTACTTTTTTGGCGTCACTGCCTACATCATGCCGATTATTGTGGCCTCGACAGGTTGGCTGCTTTTCAAACGCGCCCATGATTTATTGGAAATTGACTACTTTTCAGTCGCACTGCGCATCATAGGTTTTCTGCTGCTTATCCTCGGTTTTTCGGCATTAGCCAGCATGAATGCTAATAACATCTATGAATTTTCCGCTGGCGGTGTGGCAGGGGATGTTATCGGCCAAGCCATGTTGCCGTATTTTAATAAGCTCGGCACGACCTTGTTGCTGCTGTGCTTCTTAGGCTCGGGCTTTACGCTGTTAACCGGGATCAGCTGGTTAACTGTGGTCGAGAAGGTCGGCTTTGTTTCCATTTGGTGCTTCAGAAAGCTCAAACGTCTGCCACAAGCACTTAAACGTGAGCGTGAAACCGAAGATACCCGTGGTTTTATGACGGTCGTTGATAAGTTTAAGCAGCGCCGTGATTCACAGCACCAGCTTGAAAAAGCCAGAGTGCGTGAGCCTGAAGTCGCACCGAGTCGCATCTTTACCACTCGCCCAGTGAAGGAGGAAAAGGAAGAAGTCAGCGACGAAATCATCACCGAAGCGAGTACAGGTAAGGGCAAGCTGTCGGCGCTCGCAAAAATCTTGAGCTTAAACAGCAATAAAGCCAAGGCTGAACCTAAAGGCCAACAACGAGTTGAGCCCCAATTGGATCAAGCCAGCGCCGTGGCTGAACATGGCCATTTTGAGGCGCCGCCTTGGGTGGCTAAGCCCAAAGCAGCCGAATTAGATTTAGAGGATGAAACAGAGTTCAAGGCGCACGTATTCGAAGATGACGATGGCGATGACGAACCCGTATTCCATCGTGAAACCATGCTCGATGACGAGGATGAAGACGAGTTAGGTTTTAACGATGAAGATGTCATCGATTTTGATACTAAAGCCTCAACGGGCGCGGTGACTCAGGCACAACGTCAAAAAGAAGCGCCAAAGGCGAAGATTGTCGATGGGATTGTGGTTTTACCGGGACAAGAAGATAAACCTGTTCCAGCAAAACCTATGGATCCGCTGCCAAACATCAGCTTGCTGGATGTGCCTAATCGTAAAAAGAATCCGATAAGCCCTGAGGAATTAGAGCAAGTTGCCCGCTTAGTCGAGGCCAAGCTTGCCGATTTTAACATTGTGGCCACAGTGGTGGGGGTTTATCCCGGTCCTGTGATCACCCGTTTTGAGCTGGATTTAGCCCCAGGCATTAAAGCCTCGAAGATTTCAAACCTCGCCAACGACCTAGCACGTTCACTGCTGGCCGAGCGTGTACGTGTGGTTGAGGTGATTCCGGGTAAATCCTATGTGGGTCTCGAACTGCCAAACAAGTTCCGCGAAACCGTGTACATGCGTGATGTACTCGATTGCGAAGCCTTTACCGAGAGCAAGTCGAACCTGACCATGGTGCTTGGCCAAGATATTTCCGGCGAGCCTGTGGTGGTTGATTTAGGCAAAATGCCGCACTTACTGGTTGCCGGTACCACAGGTTCGGGTAAATCGGTCGGGGTAAACGTGATGATCACCAGCTTATTGTATAAGTCTGGCCCTGAAGATGTTCGCTTTATCATGATCGACCCGAAAATGCTGGAATTGTCGGTGTATGAAGGCATCCCACATCTACTCTGTGAAGTGGTTACCGACATGAAAGAAGCGGCCAATGCGCTGCGCTGGTGTGTGGGTGAGATGGAGCGCCGCTACAAGCTAATGTCTATGATGGGCGTTCGTAACATCAAGGGCTATAACGCCAAGATTGCCGAGGCGAAAGCTAATGGCGAAGTGATTTTAGACCCCATGTGGAAGTCATCTGACAGCATGGAGCCTGAGGCGCCAGCCTTAGATAAACTGCCATCGATTGTGGTTGTCGTCGACGAATTTGCTGACATGATGATGATTGTCGGTAAAAAAGTGGAAGAGTTGATCGCCCGTATCGCTCAAAAAGCCCGTGCTGCGGGTATTCATTTAATCCTTGCGACCCAACGTCCATCGGTGGATGTGATCACGGGCTTAATTAAAGCCAACATCCCGACACGGATGGCGTTCCAAGTGTCTTCCCGTATCGACTCCCGTACGATTTTGGATCAGCAAGGCGCTGAAACCTTATTGGGTATGGGTGACATGTTGTATTTACCGCCCGGCACCGCGGTGCCAAACCGTGTCCATGGTGCCTTTATCGATGACCATGAAGTTCACCGTGTGGTGGCCGATTGGTGTGCCCGTGGTAAGCCACAATACATTGATGAGATCCTCAATGGCGTGAGTGAGGGCGAACAAGTGCTCTTGCCGGGTGAAACCGCCGAATCCGATGAAGAATACGATCCCCTTTACGATGAGGCTGTCGCCTTCGTGACCGAAACCCGCCGCGGTTCGATTTCGAGTGTGCAGCGTAAATTTAAGATTGGTTATAACCGCGCAGCACGTATTATCGAACAAATGGAAATGCAGGGCGTGGTCTCGGCGCAGGGCCATAATGGTAACCGCGAAGTGCTGGCACCGCCGGCCCCGAAACACTATTAATGTTAAGCTAGATGTCAGTTTGAACTCGCCATAATGCGGCGAGTTCAACTTTTAGTCCAAAGGATACCTATGAAAAAACTGTTGTGTGCTGTGTTGTTATCACCATTGTTATACAGCAATGCAGTATTGGCCGATGACGCAAAGCAATTACGCGAAACCTTAAACGGCACTGAGTCACTCAAGGCGGATTTCAAGCAAACCGTTACCGATATCAATAAAAAGGTTATCCAAACGGGCGCGGGTGTATTCGCGCTTGCCCATCCAAACCAGTTCTATTGGCATTTAACCGCGCCCGATGAATCCCAAATTGTCGCCGACGGTAAAGATTTATGGATTTATAATCCCTTCGCCGAAGAAGTGGTGATCATGGATTTTGCTGAAGCCATTAATGCATCGCCGATCGCCTTATTGGTTCACCGCGATGACGCCACTTGGTCACAATATAGCGTCGCCAAGAAGCAAGACTGTTATGAAATCAAACCTAAGGCCACGGATGCCGGGATCTCCTCGGTCAATGTCTGTTTTAACAAAGGCACGCTGAATAAATTCAATGTGCTCGATGATAAAGGCAACCAGAGCCAGTTTGATTTGAGCAATCAACACAGCATTAGCGCCGCGGATAAAGCGTTATTTAAGTTCGTGTTGCCAGAAAACGTTGATGTGGATGATCAACGTCTTAAAAGCCAGTAGGTTTACGCGTGAGCAGTTTATCGTTTAATTTTGCGCCTGATTTTCGTCCCTTAGCCGCGCGTATGCGGCCAAGGACGATTGCCGAGTATATAGGTCAAGCCCATTTGTTGGGGGAAGGCCAACCACTGCGCCAAGCATTAGAAGCGGGCCGAGCCCATTCGATGATGTTATGGGGACCGCCGGGCACAGGTAAAACGACACTTGCCGAACTTATCGCCCATTATTCCAATGCCCATGTTGAACGCATCTCGGCGGTCACCTCGGGGGTAAAAGACATTCGCGCCGCTATCGAGCAGGCCCAAGCCGTTGCCCAGTCTCGTGGCCAACGCACCTTGCTGTTTGTCGATGAAGTGCATCGCTTTAATAAGAGTCAGCAGGACGCCTTTTTGCCCTTCATTGAAGATGGCACTGTGATTTTTATTGGGGCGACCACTGAAAACCCTTCATTTGAAATCAATAACGCCTTGCTGTCACGGGCGCGTGTCTATCTTATCAAGCGCTTAAGCCAAGACGAGATAGTGCATATCATCACCCAAGCCTTAACGGATCCCGAACGTGGGTTAGGGCAACGCCAGTTAGTCATGCCAACGGATGTGCTCAATAAGCTGGCGCAGCTCTGTGACGGTGATGCGCGCAAGGCGCTAAACCTGCTTGAGCTGATGAGCGATATGGTGGCCGATGGCGGCAGTTTTACCACTGAGATGCTAGTTCAAGTCGCTGGCCATCAAGTGGCGGGGTTCGATAAAAATGGCGATCAGTTTTACGATTTGATTTCGGCGGTACATAAATCGATTCGTGGCTCTGCGCCCGACGCTGCGCTGTACTGGTTTTGCCGTATTTTAGAAGGCGGCGGCGATCCGCTATATGTCGCCAGACGCTTATTAGCCATAGCCTCGGAAGATGTGGGCAATGCAGACCCTAATGCCATGACAGTCGCGCTCAATGCTTGGGATTGTTTCCATCGCGTTGGGCCTGCCGAAGGTGAGCGGGCGATTGCCCAAGCGATTGTGTATTTAGCCAGTGCACCTAAGAGTAATGCCGTTTACACCGCCTTTAAAGCGGCGAGGGCGCTGGCCCGCGAAACCGGCCAAGAGGCCGTGCCCTATCATCTGCGCAATGCGCCGACCAAACTTATGGCGGAAATGGGTTTTGGCGCCGAATATCGCTATGCCCACGATGAACCCAATGCCTATGCCAGCGGCGAGAATTATTTCCCCGAATCCTTACAAGAGTCGCAATTTTATTTCCCGACCGAACGCGGATTTGAGAAGCGAATTAAGGACAAATTGGCGCAATTAGCGCAATTAGATCAAGCCAGTGGGAGAAAAAGGTATGAATAATCTCTTACTTGTGGCCTTGGGTGGTTCCATTGGTGCGGTTTTTCGCTATCTTATTTCAATATTCATGATCCAAGTATTTGGCAGCAGTTTTCCTTTTGGTACACTGTTGGTCAATGTCCTCGGTTCATTTTTAATGGGCGTCATTTACGCACTGGGACAAATGAGTCATATCAGCCCAGAACTCAAAGCCCTGATCGGCGTTGGCCTGTTAGGCGCTTTGACAACGTTTTCAACTTTCTCAAACGAAACTTTATTGCTGATGCAAGAAGGAGATTGGTTGAAGGCGGCTTTGAATGTGGTGTTGAACCTAAGTCTATGTTTGTTTATGGTTTACTTAGGCCAACAACTGGTTTTTTCTCGCATTTAACTATTAAGAATATATCACATGTTAGATCCTAAATTTTTGCGCAACGAATTAGCAGTTACCGCTGAGCGATTAGCTACCCGTGGTTTTATTTTAGATGTCGCTCATCTCACTCAATTAGAAGAAAAACGTAAGTCACTGCAAGTGGCGACTGAAGAGTTACAAGCTTCGCGTAATGCTATTTCCAAGTCCATCGGACAAGCAAAAGCCCGCGGCGAAGATGTGGATGCCATCATGGCGCAGGTTGGCGATTTAGGTGCGCAATTAGATGCGAAGAAAGTCGAGCTGGCCGCGGTACTTGAAGAAGTGAACGCGATTGCTATGTCGATGCCAAACCTGCCAGATGAGTCTGCGCCTATCGGTGCTGATGAGACTGAAAACGTCGAAATCCGTCGTTGGGGCACACCACGCAGCTTCGATTTCCCAGTTAAAGATCATATCGATTTAGGTGAAGGCCTAAACGGTTTAGATTTCAAAAGCGCAGTGAAAATCACTGGTTCACGTTTTATCGTCATGAAGGGCCAAATCGCCCGTTTAAACCGCGCATTAGGTCAGTTCATGTTAGATCTGCACACTACTGAGCACGGTTATACCGAAGCTTACGTACCATTACTGGTTAACGAAGCAAGTTTACTGGGTACTGGCCAATTACCGAAGTTTGGTGAAGACTTGTTCCACACTAAACCTGCGACCGAAGAAGGCCAAGGCTTAAGCCTGATCCCAACCGCAGAAGTGCCATTAACGAACCTAGTGCGTGACAGCATTGTCGATGAAGATGAATTGCCGATTAAGTTAACCGCGCATACCGCTTGTTTCCGCAGTGAAGCGGGCTCATACGGTAAAGATACCCGTGGTCTTATCCGTCAGCACCAATTCGATAAAGTGGAATTAGTGCAACTGGTTAAGCCCGAAGACTCAATGGCGGCGCTCGAAGCGCTAACTGGCCACGCTGAAACCGTGCTGCAACGCCTAGGTCTGCCATACCGCACAGTGATCCTGTGTACCGGTGACATGGGCTTTGGCTCAAGCAAAACCTACGATATCGAAGTGTGGTTACCAGGTCAAAACACTTACCGTGAGATCTCTTCATGTTCAAACATGAAGGACTTCCAAGCACGTCGTATGCAAGCACGTTACCGCGTTAAGGCAGATAACAAGCCTGCATTGCTGCACACCTTAAACGGCTCAGGCCTCGCGGTAGGTCGTACTTTAGTTGCGATTTTAGAGAACTATCAAAATGCCGATGGTAGCGTGACCATTCCTGAAGCACTGCGCCCATACATGGGTGGACTGACTCAGATCGGTTAATTGGCGTAACACAACACCATGGATAAAGGTCAACGTTATCTTCGTTGGCTTTCCTACACCGCTGTCATCGCCGTGTTTTGCGCTGTGATGTTGGCCACCCTAGGTAAAGCCGTCTGGGTTGTGTTAGAAAACGTGAAATAGCACGACTCAAATAAAAAGGTATATTCCAGTGGAATATACCTTTTTTGTTAGCAGAAGTGATTAAACCTTAAATACACTTGGCAGGTTTAGGCAAACCCGCAATCTTTGTTGCCTGTTTGGCAGGACCCACCGGAAAAAGGGTATAGAGGTACTTAGAGTTACCTTTATCCGGCCCTAAGGCTTGACCAATGGCTTTGACTAACACTCTGATCGCAGGGCTGGTTTTATATTCCAGATAAAAATCCCGAACAAAATTGACCACTTCCCAGTGGGCACTGGTCAGTTCAATCTGTTCTTCTTGGGCTAATAGCGGCGCCATATCCGGCTGCCAGTCGGCGATATTCTTCAAATAGCCTTGATGGTCGCGTTCAATTTCGACGCCATTAAATATAAGCGGATTTACCACGTAATCACCTTATCGTGCTGCAGAGATTGAGCGACAAACTCGTTGTAATCAATCTGACTAATGTTTTTAAGACGTTCCATTAAGCCACGGGCGATAACATCGTCTTTGAGCACCATCACCTTAAAAGGCGATAGCGCCATGGCCCATTGGCGCAGTAATAATGCGTTAACGCCATCGCTCGAGAGTAAAATCGCATCCTCTTTGCAAGCATAACGTAGGCAAAGTTTGAGGGCATTGTCTCGGCTGGGCGAGGTTTGAATATGATGTAAAATCATTAGAATACTAAGACCTCATCAACGGCTTTTAAGTGAGCCGAGATGGCTTCATCGTTTAAGATAGTCACCGAAATAGACAACAAGCCATGGCTTAAACCGTAGTCACCTAAGGACTGTTTGCAGGCGAATACTGATTCGATGTCGTACAGCGGGAGCGCTTTTAGCGCCGCGAGGTAATCTTTACCGCCGATAAGTTCGGGTTGTTGGTCTTTTAGCAGATGTAACACGCCTTCATCGACAAACACTAAACTCACTTCTTGCTCAAAACTGGCGCTTAACAGGGCAAAGTCTAAGGCTTCGCGGCCTTTAGTGGTGCCATGGGGCGCGCTTCGGAACAATATACAGATTTTTTTCATAACATTTCCGAAGCTTAAAAGCAGATCAAACGATCGGCTGATTCAATTCCCGTGACCAGTTCACCTAGTCCACCCATAATAAAAGAATGTTCCACATTCCAGTGGCTTAACCCGTTCTCCTGCGCCTCTTGCTGCGAGACTATGCCGCGTCTTAATGCCGCAGAAACACAGTTCACGAGGGAGACTTGATGCTCGGCCGCCAGTTGTTTCCAGCCTTTAACCACATCATATTCATCGGATGCGGGTAGATTAAAGTCCGTCGAGTTATACACGCCATCCTGATAGAAAAACACGCTGACAATCTCATGTCCGCTTTGCAGGGAGGCTTGGGTGAAACGTAGGGCATTCACACTTGCCGACGTGCCATAGGCTGGCCCGTTTACTTGGATAATAAATTTGCTCATCATAAAAAAAATGGCCCTAAAAGTAGGGCCATTTTAGCGTAAGTTTCCCGAAAAGGGGATTAATCATCGTTACCAATGCCAAGCAAATGCAAAATGGCAATGAACAGGTTTAAAAAGTCCAGATACAAGGAGATAGTGGCGCGGATATAGTTGGTCTCGCCGCCATTCACGATACGGCTAGTATCGAACAAGATAAAGCCGGTCATTAACAGCGCAAGACCCGCGTTAATCGCCATAAAGGCCACACTGTTACCCACGAAAATGTTAATCAGCGCAGCAGCGATCACCACAATCAATCCGGCGAACAGGAAACCACGTAGGAAAGAGAAATCTTTCTTCGTTGTGACTGCATAGGCCGAGAGTGCAATAAAGATAACCGAGGTTAATCCTAAAGCTTGCATGATAAGCTCAGAGCCATTGGTCATGCCGGCGTAGTGGTTAAGCATATAACCTAATGAGGCGCCTTCCATACCGGTAAATGCAAATACCCAGAAGATGCCCGCAGCGGAGTCGGCTTTGCGTAGGGTAACGAACAACAGCACTAAACCACCGATAGATAAACCGAGTGACATCAGAGGGCTGATATTGAGTGCCATCGCTAAGCCTGCACACAATGCCGAGAAGGCGAGGGTCATGGCCAACAATAAATAGGTATTTTTAAGAAGTTTATTCACTTCTAGGGTGGATGCACTAGCTGAGTACAAGGTTTGCTGAGTCATATCTTTCTCCATTAGCTTTTAAATCCAAACTGATCATTTTGATTTTTAACGGGGACGAGAGTTCCCATTAATATCGTAAATCCAGTAAAACTGGGTGAATACTACCGAAAACAGCGCTGGGCTTAAAGGATTCACGCCACAAATAACAAGTTGTAATGACTGATTTTTCTGCGCTACCAAACGATTCAGCCGTATTTCGTTACACCAGTGCAACACAAAGACTTTAAAACAAGCTTAATCCTGAGGTAATGAAGTAATATTACGCCAGCCATTCTCGGTGTAACTTATCGGTATCTCCTAAGTAGTCGAGCACCCAGGCGAGGGCGGGCGACATCTTATCGGCGTTCCAAGCTAGGCAGCAGGGGCTGGTTAATTTAGGATTTTCAAGCTGCTTTTCAACCAAGGCGCCCGCTTTGATAAATACGCTGGCTAAATGAACGGGCATATAGCCGATGCCTAATCCCTCTCTAAAGCAGTTAATCGCGCGGATCCAATCCGGCACCACGAGTCTGCGTTGATTCTCCAATAACCAGGTCATGCGCTTAGGAATTTCCCGCGAGGTATCTTCCAAACAAATGGAGGGGAAGGGACGCAGTTCATCATCGGTCAAGGGGCGATCAATACTGGCTAAAGGATGGTTTTTACTCACCAAAAATGCCCATTGAATATCGCCCATGTCCTTATATTGGTATACGCCCCCCACAGGGATAGCAGTGGTTGCGCCAATGGCGATATCACTGCGACCAGTCGCAAGCGCCTCCCACACGCCGTTAAAGACCTCGATGCGGATGATGAGCTCGATATCTTGGAAATGACGGTAAAAGTCGGCGATTAATACGCTAATTCTGTCGGCGCGCACTATGTTATCTAAGGCGATAGACAGCGTGGGTTGCCAGCCGTTGGCCACACGCTGGGTGCCGCGTTTCATCTCATCCATTTGAGTCAGCAAGTTTCTGGCTTGCTTAACAAAATGCTCTCCCGCGGGGGTCAAGGTCACGCTGCGGTGGTGGCGCTCAAATAACACTACACCAAGTTCTTCTTCGATTTGTTTAACGGCATAACTGACCGCAGAAGGGACCTTGTGCAGTCGATTGGCTGCCGCCGTAAAACTCCCCACCCGGGCCACGATATCAATGAGTTCTAACGCTTGTTCCGAGAGCATAGCTGACATCCATTGTGATGAAAATAATTGATAGCATCTGTCAAAAATAAACGTTTCCAATCAAATTAACAAGTATTTAGACTGCACGCCTTAAGTCTTTTGACATGATTATTTTATGAAAACGTCTAGTAATATCTTTGTAAATATGAAGTTTTTTATATTTTTATTCTATTTGGCCTTATTAAGCATGTTAGGTTTTATTGCCACTGACATGTATTTGCCTGCTTTCAAAGCAATTGAAAGTTCGTTTAATTCTACACCGTCTCAAGTGGCGATGTCGCTCACCTGTTTCTTGGCTGGTTTAGCCTTAGGGCAACTGATTTATGGCCCTTTGGTCAGTAAACTCGGCAAACGTTATGCTCTTATTCTCGGCCTCGGCATTTTTGCGCTTGCCAGTGTGGCCATCGCCAATAGCGACTCGATACTGATGCTGAACATCGCTCGCTTCTTCCAAGCCGTAGGCGCCTGTAGTGCAGGGGTCATCTGGCAAGCAATTGTGGTCGAACAGTATGATGCCGAAAAAGCGCAGGGGATTTTCAGTAACATTATGCCGTTAGTGGCATTATCACCCGCATTAGCCCCCATCCTTGGCGCTTATATTCTGAACGATTTTGGATGGCGTGCAATCTTTATCTCATTGTGTGTGATTGCCTTTTTGTTGGTATTGATGACCTTATACTTTGTGCCGAGCCACGCAGAGCATCAGGATACTAGGCCAAGCGCGGTTTCCTACGGGCAGATTTTGAAAAATACTCGTTACCTTGGCAATGTGGTGATATTTGGTGCCTGTTCGGGTGCGTTTTTCGCATATCTTACTGTGTGGCCGATTGTGATGGAGCAACACGGCTATCAGGCAACTGAGATTGGGCTGAGCTTTATTCCGCAAACCATCATGTTTATTGTGGGCGGATACGCGAGTAAGTTATTGATAAAACGCATTGGTGCCGACCGTACACTCAACGTATTACTGGCCATTTTTGGACTCTGCGTTATCTCAATTGTGTTTTTCACCTTATTAATGAAGGCGGAAACTATTTTCCCACTGCTGATTTCCTTCTCGATACTCGCAGCGGCGAACGGGGCGATTTATCCCATTGTGGTAAACAGTGCTTTGCAGCAATTCACTCAAAATGCGGCTAAGGCGGCAGGATTACAGAACTTTTTGCAAATTACCATCGCCTTTGGCGCTTCAAGTTTAGTCGCGCTCTGGGCAAGTTCAGGAGAAGTCGCCATAGGTTGGGGGATTCTGAGCTGTTCATTAGTAGTGATCTTAGGTTACCTGTTAAAAACCGAGCAAACTTGGGCTGATTTTGCCAAACACTTTACTGCGCCGGATCCTGCTCGTCTTGGGATCAATGCAGATACGAAGCAAAATCAAGCAGATTGAATGTAATACGAGCAGTTAGCGCAGAATTATCAGTTAGTGCTTTACAGTCCGTAAACTAACTTATATTATGCGCATCGTTCGGAGGGGTGGCAGAGTGGTTTAATGCACCGGTCTTGAAAACCGGCGTGGGTTTATAGCCCACCCAGGGTTCAAATCCCTGCTCCTCCGCCATATTCTACGGAAAAGCCATCAGCAATGATGGCTTTTTTGTTTTTGGAATTTCGAAAGTTGAACCTAGGGTTCCTCATGCTAACCGCAGCTCCTCCGCAATATTCCACAAATAAACCATCAGTAATCATGACATTTTGTTTTGGAGTTACGGAAGTTGAACCCTAGGGTTCCTGACCCTAAGCGTCGTTCATCCACCAGAACTCACGGAAAATCCATAACAATAATAGTTTTTTGTTTATGGAATTTGACCTTAAGGCTACTGATCCTAAGCGCAGATCCTTCACCGTATTCAAATAAAAAGGCCGCTAAAGACTTAGCGGCCTTTTTATTTCGCACTAGATTTAATTTCCCATTAGCCTTGGTTTTTCAAATAGCAAAGCAGCTTAGGTTAAGTAAGGCTAGGCTAAGTGAGCTTATGCCTGATAAGGCTTAGCGCAAAAGCTTCATAGGCAGCAACCGCTTCACTTCCCAACCATGTGCAATAAATGCAGTCGGGATCGTTCAATACAAGTCCCAGAGCGTCAATATAGTCGCTGCCGTTGACCACAAAGAACTGCTTTTTATAGGGCAACAACACCATCTGCGGTGCTTGCTTTAAAAAAGCCTGCGCCTCATCAAAACCGCTAAACCAATGATTAAGCAAGGTATCGCAGCGCCTGTTATGGAATAGGGTACCTAAGTCTTCACCAATTAACGCTTGCCCCGATAACACTCTTTGGCAGTGATTAAAATCAGTAAAACCGAGCTCTCGGGCCAAGACGGCTTGGCAATGCTTGAGTTGGATATCCAGCTGGGTTAAACCTTGCTTGTTCATCAAGGAGGCAAGTTTATCTAGCGCCACTGCATCGCCAGCTTGGCAGGCTTTAAGGCGCTTTTTAGCGAGGATTTTGACTTCGTTTAAGGCGCGTGGTACTGGGGTAATTTGTTGTATCACAAACAATTCTCCTAAGTTTTATTGGCATCTCCGCTAAGCCAAACCTAATAAATTGTCGTGTCATACATGTGATGCGAACATCGAGATATGAGTCAGAGTGATGTCATCTTCTGCGGATAGGCGTCTCTGCAACCTGGCGCCATTATTCGACTTCTTCATGCTCGAGTCAAGCTCAGCACTGCTTCGACCTTCCTTCCGCTTCATCCCCCGAATCGTTACATGCTCAGCCTTAATGTTAAAAATTTTATCACTCAATAACTAAAATCATATTGTATTACTATTAAGCTGTAGTAATATTGTAGTACTAAATAATATTCACTCTACCTGCGTAAACCGGATCGGACGCAGACAAAATGTACGGGGATGCAAATGTCGAATGTTTTAGGGGCTTACGCGTTAGGGCTTGATTACGGCTCTGATTCAGTTCGCGCGTTATTGGTGGATACCCAAACGGGCGCAGAAGTAGCAACGAATGTGGTGTACTACCCACGTTGGAAGAAGGGGCTTTTTTGCGAACCCGCGAAGAATCAATTTAGACAACATCCCCTCGATTACATCGAAAGCCTTATCGAGGTAGTGCAAGGGCTATGGGCAAAAGCCCCGAGTGGTGCCGCGCAAAGAGTCTGCGGTTTGAGTGTTGATACCACAGGCTCAACCCCGATTGCGGTCGATGAATCTGGTGTTGCTTTAGCCTTAAAACCAGAGTTTGAGAATAACCCCAATGCCATGTTTTTGCTTTGGAAAGATCACAGCGCCATCATCGAAGCCAAGCAAATTACCGCTGCGGCAAACGATTCAAGCGAAAATTACCTGAAATATGAAGGGGGAATTTACTCCTCAGAATGGTTTTGGGCCAAAGCGCTATTTGTACTACGCCATGACGCAGAAGTCAGACAAGCGGCCTATAGCTGGGTCGAGCACTGTGATTGGATCACCGCATTAATGACGGGCACTTCACATCCAAAGGTCTTTAAAGCAGGGCGTTGCGCCGCTGGTCACAAAGTGATGTGGCACGAGTCATGGAATGGTTATCCGCCGAATGACTTTTTCGTTGGCATCGACCCCTTACTCGATGGCTTGAGAGACAAGTTACCGCTAGAAACCTGCACATCTGACAAGGTTTGCGGCCAGCTAACCCCTGAGTGGGCACAGCATTTAGGGCTATCGACCGAGGTTATCGTGTCTTTTGGCTCATTCGACTGCCACGCAGGTGCGGTGGGGGCCAATGTTAAGCCCGGCGTCTTAACCAAGGTAATGGGAACCTCTACCTGCGATATCACGGTCGCCAGTTATGAAGATATAGGTGAGCGTTGTATCAAAGGCATTTGTGGTCAAGTCGATGGCTCAGTATTGCCCGGCATGATAGGGCTAGAAGCGGGTCAGTCTGCCTTTGGCGATCTCTACGCTTGGTTTAGGGATCTCACAGCATGGCCGATGCAACAGCTTGACACTTCAGTCTTATTTGATGAAAACATCAAAGCCAAACTCATTCAGCAACTCGAATCTGAAACTCTGACAATGTTAGGCAATGCGGCCGCGAAAATCCCCGTTGGCGAGACGGGCATTGTCGCACTGGATTGGATTAACGGACGTCGCACCCCCGATGCCGACCAATCTGTTGCCATGGCGATCACAGGCTTAACCATGGGTAGCCAAGCTCCGCAAGTCTTCAAAGCCCTAGTGGAAGCCAGCGCCTATGGCGCACGGGCCATTATCGAGCGCTTCAAACAGGAAGGCGTTTGCATTGACCATGTGGTCACCATCGGTGGGATCTCAAAAAAATCCGACTTCATTATGCAAACCTGCGCCGATGTGTGGAATTGCAACATCGACGTACTCGAGAGCGAGCAAAGCTGCGCATTGGGCGCCGCCATTTATGCCGCAACCGCAGCCGGGGTTTATCCCGATGTGCTAAGTGCCCAGGCAGCCATGGCCTCGAACGTTGCGAAAACCTATCAACCAAATCCAGAAAACGCTGAGAAATATCAAGCGCTTTACCAAGGGTACTTAGCCCTTGGCCACTATGTTGATGGAGCGAAATAAGATGTCTTTTTTAGAGCTAAAACGCGAAGTATACGAAGCCAACATGGAGCTTGAGAAGCGCAAACTGGTGACTTACACCTTTGGCAACGTTTCACAAATTGATCGCCAACTCGGCGTCATTGGTATCAAGCCCAGCGGCGTGCCCTATGAAGATTTGAAGGTTGAAGACATTGTGATTGTTGACCTTGAGAATCAAATCGTAGAAGGGCGCATGCGTCCTTCATCCGATACCAAGACACACACCTATTTGTATCGCCAGTGGCAGAGTATTGGTGGCATTACCCATACCCACTCGACCTACGCCACTGCCTGGGCGCAGGCACAGATTGCGATTCCCTGTTTAGGTACAACACAGGCCGATTATGTGTACGGTGAAATCCCATGCACAGCGGTGATGCGCAACGATCAGATCAGCCGCGACTACGAAGAAGAAACCGGCGTGCAGATCCTCGATTGCTTCGCCGACCGAGATCCTAACGAGTCGCCCATGGTAATCGTTGCAGGTCATGCACCGTTCACTTGGGGCGCGAATGCGGCTAAATCCGTATATCACGCCGTGTTGCTCGAAGAAATCGCTCGGATGGCGTATCTCACCAAAACATTATCACCAGGTATCAGTCAGTTAAAACAAGAGCTTATTGATAAGCACTATTTGCGTAAGCATGGAAAAGACGCTTATTACGGCCAAAGCAAGTAATTGCCAGTCGGGTCTCATTTCAAACTAGAGAGAGTAATATGAAAGCCTTCAAACAAAAACAAGTGTGGTTTATCACGGGTTCGCAGGATTTATACGGCCCAAAAGTATTAGAGCAAGTCGCTAAAAACAGTGAGCAAATTGTTCATGGCTTTAATGAATCATCCGCCATTTCCATCGAAGTGGTGTATAAGCCAACCGTAAAATCCCCACGGGAAATTCACGCCGTATGCCAAGCGGCCAACAGCGATGAAAACTGTGTTGGCGTTATTCTGTGGATGCACACTTTCTCTCCAGCCAAGATGTGGATTGCTGGCCTTAATGAATTAAGCAAGCCATTCATGCACTTACACACGCAGTTCAATGCTGAGCTCCCTTGGAGCGAAATCAACATGAACTACATGAACACCCACCAAAGTGCTCACGGTTGCCGCGAATTTGGTTTTATCGGCACTCGTATGCGTAAAGAGCGCAAAGTGGTTGTGGGTCACTGGCAATCGAGCGATGTACAGGCTCAAATCGATGATTGGTGCCGCGCAGCGGCAGGTTGGCACGAGAGCCAAAACCTGCGTATCGCCCGCTTTGGCGACAACATGCGTCAAGTGGCCGTAACCGAAGGTGACAAAGTTGCCGCACAAATTCAATTCGGTTATGAAGTGCACGCCTACAGCTTAGGTGAACTCAATGAGGCGATTGCAGACATTGCCGAAGGCGATGTAACCGCACAACTCGACCGTTACGCCAGCGAATACCAAGTAGGTAACGAGCTATTTGGCGATGAATACCAATTAGACCGTTTAAGAAAAGAAGCCAAGATTGAACTCGGCTTAACCCAATTCTTAACCCAAGGTGGATTTGGTGCCTTTACCAACTGCTTCGAAAACCTCACTGGCATGACAGGATTACCCGGACTGGCTACTCAACGTCTGATGGCGAACGGTTTCGGTTACGGCGGCGAAGGTGACTGGAAAACGGCTGCCATGGTGCGCATCATGAAAGTGATGGGCCAAGGCCGTGCCGGTGGTACTTCATTTATGGAAGACTACACCTATAACTTTGGCGCGACTGACCAAGTTCTTGGCGCCCACATGCTAGAAGTGTGCCCATCGATTGCTGCTGCAAAACCGCGTTTAGAAGTTCACCGCCACACCATTGGTGTGCGTTGTGACGTGCCACGTCTGTTATTCACTGGTAAAGCGGGCCCAGCAATCAACGTATCGACTATCGATTTAGGCAACCGTTTCCGTATCATTCTTAATGAATTAGATACAGTGACACCACCACAGGATCTGCCAAATCTGCCTGTCGCGTCTGCGCTGTGGGAGCCTCGTCCGAATTTAGCGGTTGCCGCCGCAGCTTGGATCCACGCCGGTGGTGCTCACCACTCAGCTTACAGCCAAGCTATCACGACGGATCAGATTGTCGACTTTGCTGAAATGGCCGGTGCTGAACTGGTTATCATCGATGCCGACACTAAGATCCGCGAGTTTAAGAATGAGCTTCGCCAAAATTCCGTTTATTACGGTTTAGCAAGAGGTTTATAATTCTCGCGCAGCAATAAAGCCGCCTTCGGGCGGCTTTCATTTTTCTGGCACCATTCATTTCATAGGGTTAACACAGATGTATACAGAATTTGACGGCATTATCTTCGATATGGATGGCACCTTAGTCGACAGCGGTCAGTTGCATGAGCAGGCATGGCGACAAACCTTGAATCACTTTGGGATCCCGGTAGAGCCTGCACTGATGCGCTCCTTAGCAGGGGTGCCGACTATTGGTACCTTAGAGATCCTAATCGCCCATTTTGGCGTCACGCCTACGGCCAGTTGCGAGGCCATGAACGAGTATAAAGAAGCCCTAGTGCGCGACACTATGCATTTATATGTGAAACCGACGGCATTAGCCGAATTTGCCAAGCAGAATCAGGGCAAACGCCCAATGGCGGTCGGCACAGGTGCCTACACAGAGGAAGCCATTCAAATCTTAACCCTGTGTGGATTACTGGAATTAGTCGATTATGTGGTGGGTGCCGATCAGGTCGCGTCACCTAAACCCGCGCCAGACACCTTTTTACGCTGCGCCGAACTGATGGGCATAGCGCCCGAGCGCTGTATCGTATTTGAAGATGCAAAGGCGGGCATCCAAGCCGCCGAAGCTGCGGGGATGTTTGTGGTCGATGTGCATGCCGAATTACAGATTGAAAATGACTATTTCCTAGGCACTCGGTAGCCGTTGCGAGCTTGTCCAATCACTGGCTAAAACGCAAAATTAGGCTTTACAATGTAAAAGTTTGGGGTAAGGTAGGGACAGTAAGTTTAAGGAAATTCCCATAAATTCTTAGCGTTAACAAAATTTTTATTACCTTTATCAGGAAAGGTAGTATCATAACATTTGTTTATCAGCGTTAAGCACCTTATCCAGTTGATTGGATTGAGCACAGAGATAGAGAGTTAAAGAGGGCACTATGGCAAATCAGGCAAATAACCGTCCGCAGAATATCCATAACTGGGTGGCAAGCGAATTAGGTTCTCGCATTGTGGGCGGCTTTTATGCGCCAGGTGAATATATCCCTAACGAAAATGCTATCTGTGAAGAGCTGGAAGTGTCACGCACCTCCTTAAGGGAAGCCTTTAAGGTACTCACGGCAAAGGGGCTTATTGAATCTCGCCCTAAACTTGGCACTCGTATTCGTGAGCGTCGCCACTGGAATATGTTTGATCCGGTGATCTTAAACTGGTTTTCCCAATCTAAGCCTTCGCCCGAGTTTTACACTTCTCTCTATGAAATCCGTGAAGTGTTTGAACCCGCAGCGGCGGAACTGGCGGCGAAAAAACGCACCCCTGAGCAGCTTGAGGTGATTGCGGCAGCCTATGCAAAGATGGAAGCGGCCGAATTAGGTACGGATGAAGTCTATACCTCGGATATCGATTTCCACATGGCGATTTTAGATGCGACCAATAACGAGTTTATGGTATCCCTCGGCGTGTCGATCCAATCTGCGCTGCTCGAAATCTTTAGACTCAGTAGCACAATTCAGGATGACTTTATCCAATCACTCCCAGGGCATAAGGCCATTTATACTGCGATTGCCGCAGGGGACAGTGAAGGCGCGAAAGCCGAAATGAATAAATTACTCTCGACGTCTCAAGATACTGTGCATAAAAATATCGAGCGAAAATAACAAAGTATCTAGCATAAGTAACGAGTTACTTATCTTTAACGTCCCTCGATCAATAAAAAAGGTGAACTTAGGTTCACCTTTTTTGTTTTACTGCGAGCAGAAAATAGGGTTACTGCGGCTCGCTGATGCCTTCGCTGGTCATATGAACGCGCTGTAGGGTGCCGTCGGCATTGTAATGCAGCGGGTCAATGGCAACTGAACGTCTAAACTCACCGCCGCCATCCTGCGATGCGCCGGTATGATAGATAAAGTAGGATTTACCTTTAAATTCAATAATCGCTTGATGGTTTGTCGGCGAGTTACCCGCCACTTCATTTAAGATGCCTTGGTACTTCCACGGGCCAAGAATGCTATCACTGGTGGCATAGGCAATTTTTTCAGGGAAGCCTGAAGCGTATGAAAGATAATAGGTTTTATCTTTTTTATGTACCCAGAGCGCTTCGGTAAAGTTAGGCACATCAATGGCATGAATTTGGCCATCGAGTTCAATCATATTGGGTTTTAACTTGGCAAATCTTGGCTTAGTGTTACCCCAGAAAATATAAGCTTGCTTGTCATCATCGATAAAGACCGCAGGATCGATATCATCCCAATCAATCTCAGTATCTGTGGTCATGTCATTGGTGATAAGGGCAGTGCCGCGGGCATCCTTGAAGGGGCCAAGTGGACTATCAGCAACAGCGACACCTATGGCAAAGCCATTGATTTTGTTGTGTCTTGCCGTCACATACCAGTAGAACTGACCTTCTTTTTCGATCACATGGCTAGCCCATGCATCTCCTTTAGCCCAGCTGAAATCCTTCACCGATAACTTGCTGCCATGGGCCGTCCAATTGTGCATATCCTTAGAGCTAAAAACGAGCCAATCATGCATTTCGAAGAAGGTGCGATTGTCCTTTGCAACGTCATGGCCAGTATAAAGATAGACGGTATCTTGGTGCACTATGGCGGCAGGATCGGCGGTAAATACATCCGTAAACAGAGGGTTAGCAGCAATCGCTGCAGTGCTGACACTCGTACTCAATGCCAAACACACACTCAAAAATGCCTTTTTCATACTTCCTCTATTGTTTTTTGATATTTTGGTATTATAGTAATACCAATACTTTTACGTGCTAGCAATATTAAAGTACAAATTGTTAACTCAGGGCATCAGCTTCATCCGTTCGTTTTATGTTGAGTGTTACTCAATCGTGCGGGTAGGGCATGTGCCTTGGAAGACGAAGGTGTCATATGAATAATAAAAAACCGAAAACACTTCGTTCGGCTAGTTGGTTTGGTAGTGATGACAAAAATGGCTTTATGTATCGCAGTTGGATGAAAAACCAAGGCATACCCGAGCATCACTTTCAAAATAAGCCTGTGATTGGTATTTGCAATACTTGGTCAGAATTGACGCCCTGTAATGGTCATCTACGGGAATTGGCGCAAAGAGTAAAGAATGGCATTCGGGAAGCGGGTGGCATTCCGGTGGAGTTTCCGGTGTTTTCGAATGGTGAGTCCAACTTGCGTCCAAGTGCCATGCTGACCCGTAACCTTGCGGCCATGGACACGGAAGAAGCCATTCGTGGCAACCCCATCGACGGTGTTGTGCTGTTAGTAGGCTGCGATAAAACGACTCCGGCTTTATTAATGGGCGCGGCCAGTTGTGATTTACCGACAATCGTTGTTACTGGTGGTCCCATGCTCAATGGTAAGCATAAGGGTAAGGATGTTGGTTCGGGCACACTCGTGTGGGAACTGCATCAAGAATATAAAGCGGGCAATATCAGCCTTGCCGCATTTATGAATGCCGAAGCGGATATGTCACGCTCAACGGGCACCTGTAACACTATGGGGACGGCATCGACCATGGCTTGTATGGTGGAAACCCTTGGGGTGAGTTTGCCACACAATGCAACCATTCCTGCGGTGGATTCTCGCCGCCAAGTGCTGGCCCATATGTCGGGAATGCGAATTGTGGACATGGTCAAAGAGGATTTGACCTTAAGTAAAATTTTAAGCCGTGATGCTTTTATCAATGCCATCAAAGTGAATGCTGCCATTGGGGGGTCAACCAACGCCGTAATCCATTTAAAGGCGATCGCCGGCAGGATAGGGGTTGAGCTGTCACTCGATGACTGGCGCCATGGTTACACAGTACCGACCATAGTGAATCTTAAACCTTCGGGTCAGTACTTAATGGAAGACTTTTACTACGCAGGTGGCCTGCCAGCAGTACTAAGGCAACTGTTTGAGCATGATTTACTGAGCAAAAATACGCTTACAGTCAATGCCGCTAGCCTCTGGGACAATGTCAAAGAGGCGCCGTGTTATAACCAAGAGGTGATCATGTCACTTGAAAATCCCTTGGTTGAAAATGGCGGCATTCGCGTACTGCGCGGCAATCTCGCGCCTAGAGGCGCTGTGATCAAGCCTTCAGCCGCCAGCGCACACCTGATGCAACACCGCGGTAAAGCCGTGGTGTTTGAAAGCTTCGACGATTACAACGCTCGCATCGGCGATCCTGAATTGGATATCGATGAAAACAGCATTATGGTGCTTAAAAACTGTGGCCCAAAGGGATATCCGGGCATGGCAGAGGTCGGCAATATGGGACTGCCACCGAAGTTGTTGAAAAAAGGAATTAAGGACATGGTGAGGATTTCCGATGCACGCATGAGTGGCACCGCCTTTGGCACAGTTGTGCTGCATGTTGCCCCAGAAGCACAAGCCCTTGGGCCACTGGCCGCCGTCCAAAATGGTGACATGATAGCGCTAGATACCTATGCCGGAACGTTACAGCTGGAGATCAGTGACCAAGAGTTACAAGCCCGTCTTGCCAAACTGGCGACAGTGAAATCCATTCCTGTGAATGGTGGCTATCTCTCGCTCTTTAAGGAGCATGTTCTCCAGGCGGATGAGGGCTGTGATTTTGATTTTCTCGTGGGATGTCGAGGTGCAGAGATACCAGCACATTCCCATTAAATATGAACTCGTTTTCTTTTATAATAAAACCAGATAATTATTTTAATAAAAGGTTGAGTTATGAAGTTGACTAATCAATACCCGAGTTTACAAGGGAAAACCATTTTTATCAGTGGTGGCGCAACGGGTATTGGGGCTTGCTTGGTTAATGCTTTTTTAGAGCAGGGCGCTAAGGTGGCATTTGTCGATATTTTAGTTGAGGAGTCAACTCAACTCGTCGCAGACCTTAAGCAGACTCAACCAGAGGCCAGCGTAACATTTTATCACTGCGATCTTGTCGATATCGCCGCCCTCAAGCGTGTGATTGCTCAGGTCGAGGACGATTTAGGCCCAATATCAGTATTAATTAACAATGCCGCGTGCGATCAACGCCATAGCATCGACGAAGTGACCCCAGAATATTGGGACCAATGCCTAAACACCAATTTGCGGCATTACTTTTTCGCCGTACAAGCGGTCAGGCCGCAAATGCAGCGCCTCGGCGGAGGCTCAGTGATCAACTTAGGTTCAATGAGTTGGCACAATCGGCAGGCGGGCATGGCGGGTTACACCGCATCTAAGGCCGGCGCCATGGGCTTAACTCGAGGGTTAGCTGCCGATTTAGGTAAAGATAAAATCCGGATTAATACCTTAACGCCGGGTTGGGTGATGACAAAACGTCAACTCACGCACTGGGTAGATAAAGATACGGCAAAACATATCGAAAATAACCAATGTATTAAAGAATATGTGATGCCCGAAGATATTGCTGCTATGGCGTTATTTTTAGCAGCAGATGATAGCAAACTCTGCACCGCACAGAATTTTATTGTCGATGGTGGTTGGATTTAAATATCACAATAAAATTTCAGTTCATTAAATAATGAGGTGAGTGCTGAGTTTATTTTAAATAAAAGGTAAAGCACTCACCATGCAACTCTCTGTTACTCAAAAAAGCCTACAACACGCCGCATTTGCGGATGAACTACAATTAGTCACGCTCACTAATAGCCACGGGCTTGAAGTGGTTCTGTCAAATTACGGCGCCAGTATTTGGTCGGTCAAACTTTATGGTCAAGCGCAAGAACCTATTTCATTAAGTCTGGGCTATCAAGATATTAAAGATTGGGTGACTAATCCGTATTATTTTGGTATTACCGCCGGCCGTGTCGCAAATCGCATTGGTAAAGCACAATTCCCCTTAGCAGGTAAAACAATTCAATTAGTCGCCAATGAAGGCAATAATCAACTTCACGGCGGACCTAAAGGATTAAGCCATTGCACTTGGCAGGTTGAGATGCTGCAGGACAATGACAGTGTGGCGGCGGTTTTCAGCATTACCAGCCCCGATGGCGATCAAGGATTTCCGGGGAATCTTGCGATTACGCTCGAGTACCGCCTCAATGAAAACAATGAATTAACTCTGAACTATCAAGCCGTTTGCGATCAAACCACACCCGTCTGTTTAACTAATCATGCTTACTGGAATCTTGCCTCCAACAAACAGCAAGGCATTTTAGGGCACGAACTCTCCATTCAAGCCAGTCATTTCTTGGCGCTCGATAATGAACAGATCCCGACGGGCGAATTAATCTTAGTCGACGATGGCGCATACGATTTCAAACAACCGAAGCTAATTGCCACGGATATTAAGCAATTAACCAATGGTTATGATCATTATTTTGTGATGGATAGAAACCCAGACAATAAAAACAGTTTGCAGACTATTGCGGTATTAAAAGATCCGCTTTCTGGCCGAGAACTCGAAATTAGTACCACAGAAGTCGGCGTGCAATTTTATAGTGGCAACTTTCTCGATGGCAGCCATATTGATGATGAAGGTTATAGCATTAATCAATTCCATGGCCTGTGTTTAGAAACCCACGGTTATCCGAACGCGGTAAACATTGACCATTTCCCGAGTGTCATGCTTGAGGCAAATACTCAATATCAACAAATTACGGTACATAAGTTTAAGAATATTTAATTCAATCAAGGCGAAATAACATTTATTTGTACGAGTTAGTCTGCAGTTAACAGCAGGCTAGGGGATCTCTGTTACCTAAAATTATAAAGGGAATAATAATGAAACATAATAAAATCATTACCGCATTGGGATTATGGGCTGTCAGTGCTACTTGTGCCTACGCCACCACAGTGGGCTTTTCACAGGTTGGCTCCGAGAGTGGTTGGCGTACCAGCTTTAGCGAAGCGGTCAAGGCCGAAGCTAAACAGCGTGGCATCGATTTGAAATTTGCCGACGCTCAGCAAAAACAAGAGAACCAAATCAAAGCCGTGCGCAGCTTTATCGCCCAAGGTGTGGATGCCATTATTATTGCGCCCGTGGTAGAAACAGGTTGGAAACCCGTACTGAAAGAAGCCAAACGCGCCAAAATCCCAGTCGTGATTGTCGACCGTAATATCAAGGTCGATGATGACTCCTTATTCCTTACCCGTATCGCCTCCGACTTTAGCGAAGAAGGCCGCAAGATTGGCCAATGGCTTATGGATAAAACCCAAGGTAACTGCGATATCGCCGAGTTGCAGGGCACGGTAGGTGCAACCGCAGCGATTGATCGCGCAGCCGGTTTTAACCAAGTGATTGCCAATTATCCCAATGCCAAGATTGTTCGTAGCCAAACTGGCGAATTTACCCGTGCTAAGGGTAAAGAAGTGATGGAAGGTTTCCTCAAAGCCCAAAACGGTCAGCCACTGTGCGCCGTGTGGTCGCATAACGATGAAATGGCCCTCGGCGCCGTGCAAGCCATTAAAGAAGCCGGTTTAAAACCGGGCAAAGATATTCTGATTGTCTCCGTGGACGGTGTTCCCGATTACTTTAAGGCGATGGCCGATGGCGATGTCAATGCCACGGTTGAGCTTAGCCCATACTTAGGCGGCCCAGCGTTTGATGCTATCGATGCCTACCTGAAGGGCAATAAGGATCAGGCCAAGCTTATTAGCACCACGGGTGATGTGTTTACCCAAGAAACCGCTGCCGCAGAGTACGAAAAGCGCCGCCAGCAATAATCCCATTGACGCTTTCTTGGGGAATAGCGCTATGAGCCTTATTTTAGAACTCAAGCAGATCAGTAAGCATTATCCGGGCGTCAAAGCCCTTGAGGATGTGAGCTTACGGTTATTTGCGGGGGAAGTTCACGCCCTATTGGGCGAAAACGGTGCGGGTAAATCGACGCTGGTGAAAGTGATGACAGGCGCCCAGTCAAAAGACATGGGCGACATCCTCTTTCTTGGCGAGCCGCAACACTTCAACACACCGATGGATGCGCAAAAGGCGGGGATCAGCACGGTTTATCAGGAGGTGAACTTAGTGCCTAACCTGACCGTGGCACAAAACCTGTTCCTCGGTTACGAACCGCGCCGCCTTGGGCTGATCCATTTTAAAAAAATGTATGCCGACGCGCGGGCCGTGTTAACTCAGTTCAAGCTGGATATCGATGTTAGCGCGCCGCTGTCGGATTATTCCATCGCGGTGCAGCAACTGATCGCCATCGCCCGCGGTGTTGCCATGTCGGCCAAGGTATTAGTGCTCGATGAGCCTACCGCGAGCTTAGATGCCAAAGAAGTGCAAGTACTGTTTGGGATCTTAAACCAGCTCAAAGCCAAGGGCGTGGCTATCGTGTTTATCACTCACTTCCTCGATCAGGTTTATCAGATAAGCGATCGCATTACCGTGTTACGTAACGGGCAGTTTATCGGCGAATATCTGACGGCAGAACTGCCACAGCCTAAGCTAATTGAAGCCATGCTCGGGCGGTCTCTGCAGGAGCAATTGGTTGATAAACAGGAAAAGGAGCGCACCGTCACCCGCGCAGAGGCCGTGCTCTTGTCCCTCGAAGATGTGTCGGTGAAAGGCTCAATCCAATCGATGAATCTCACCGTGCCCAAAGGGCAGGCAGTCGGGCTTGCGGGGCTGCTAGGCTCTGGGCGCAGCGAAGTCTGCAACGCCGTGTTTGGGCTGGACTTGGTCGATAGCGGCAGTATCCATTTGGCTGGGCAGAAACTGAATCTGTCTCAACCCGTGGATGCGATCAGCGCCGGGATCGCCCTGTGCCCCGAAGATCGCAAGATTGACGGCATCATCGGTCCTTTATCGATTCGCGAAAACATTATTCTCGCGCTGCAGGCGCGTATCGGGTGGTGGCGGTATTTATCCAACACGCGGCAGCAGGAAATTGCCCAGTTCTTTATCGATAAATTACAGATTGCGACCCCAGATGCGGATAAACCCATAGAGCAATTGAGTGGCGGTAATCAGCAGAAGGTGATCCTCGCGCGTTGGTTAGCCATCGAACCCATCCTGCTCGTGCTGGATGAGCCGACCCGGGGTATCGATATTGGCGCCCACGCCGAAATCGTCAAGCTTATCAGAACTTTGTGTGATGAAGGCATGTCGCTGCTGGTTGCATCGTCTGAGCTCGATGAGCTCGTGGCCTTTTCAAATAAAGTCGTGGTATTACGCGACAGATATGCAGTACGTGAACTTTCAGGAGCGGAATTAACCTCGCAACACGTAATGCAAGCGATTGCGGAGGGATAAATGAAAAGCTCAGCCGAAACCCTATCATCCACACGCATGTCCGCCGATTTGATCTCACCCCAGATGAACGCATCTGAGGCGCATTCATCTGAGCGGCAACCGCGGATGCAGGAAAGTCATAAGACCATGGTTCAAGAAAAAAACGCCCGTTACCAAGCGGGCAAGTCGACCTCCATGGGTCGATATCTCTGGCCACTATTGGCATTAAGTATTCTGTTACTGGCCAATCTGTTTATTGACAGCAGTTTCTTCAATATCAGCTATCAAGACGACAGACTCTATGGCTCTTTGATTGATATCTTAAATCGCAGTGCACCCGTGGCGCTGCTCTCGATTGGTATGAGTCTCGTGATTGCCACTGGCGGAATTGACCTGTCGGTAGGTGCCGTGATGGCGATTGCGGGCGCGGTTTGCGCGAATCTACTGTTAGTGCCGGATATCAGTTTAGTCACCGTCATTGCAGCAGGCCTTATCGTCGGGCTCTTAGCTGGCTGTATTAATGGTGGGCTGGTGAGTTTCTTAGGCATTCAACCGATTGTCGCGACCTTGCTGCTCATGGTGGCGGGGCGCGGTGTCGCTCAGCTTATCAACCAAGGGCAAATTATCACCTTTCAGCACCCAGGCTTTGCCGCCATTGGCGTGGGCCAGTTTTTAGGCCTGCCGATGCCAGTGTGGATTGTGATTGGGATGCTAACCTTCAGTCAATTACTGCTGCGTAAAACCGCTTTAGGGCTTTTTATCGAAGCGGTTGGTTGTAATGCCAAGGCGAGTCGTTACCTTGGGATCAACGATAAATCCATCAAACTGTTCGCCTATGGCATTGCGGGTTTGTGCGCGGCATTGGCCGGGATGATCAGCACCGCCGATATCCAAGGCTCGGATGCGAATAACGCTGGACTTTGGCTTGAGCTGGATGCCGTGCTGGCCGTAGTCATTGGCGGCGCAGCGCTCACGGGCGGGCGTTTCTCGTTAATTTTGTCGGTCGTTGGCGCGCTGATCATTCAAACCTTAGCGACCACCATTATCGTCAGTGGTTTACCCGCTAAGTTTAACTTGCTGATCAAGGCCATCGTTATCCTGACCGTGCTGCTGTTGCAATCGGCTAAATTTAGGCGCCAATTGTCGGCGCTGTTCAAATCCAAGCGCCATGCGGATGCCAAACCAGCAGAAAAGGCCACAAGTGCAAAAGCCAGTGCCGCAACAGGAGAAAAACTATGATAGCAAGACGTTTTATCCCGCTGTGGATCACCGCCTCATTGCTGCTGACCATGTTTCTGGTTGGCACCTTTCAGTTTGACGGTTTTGCCAGTGGCCGAGTAGTCACCAACCTGTTGCGTGACAATGCATTCCTATTGATCACCGCATTAGGCATGACCTTAGTGATTATCTCTGGGGGTATCGATCTTTCGGTTGGTGCCGTCATCGCCTTAAGTGGGGTCGTCACCAGTTTATTGATCACCGAGTACCAATGGCATCCATTGTTGGCCTTTGTGGTTATCTTACCCCTCGGCACTCTGTTTGGCGCACTCATGGGCACTATTATCCATGTGTATAAGTTGCAGCCATTTATTGTGACGCTTGCGGGCATGTTCCTGGCGCGGGGCTTAGCGACGACGCTCAGCGAAGAGTCGATTGCCATTGACCATCCATTTTACGATGCGGTGGCCGAGATGAGCATTGCACTGCCGGGCAATGGCGCACTCGATTTAAGCTCACTGATCTTTATCCTGTTCTTTGTGATTATCGCCGTGGTCATGCATTACACCCGTTTTGGCACGAATGTGTATGCCATTGGTGGCAATCAACATTCCGCCGAACTAATGGGGATTTCCATCGCGAAAACCACCATCAGTATTTACGCCATCAGTAGCTTCCTAGCAACGCTGGCAGGTATTGTCTTTACCTTTTACACCTTCTCTGGCTATGCACTTGGCGCCATTGGCGTCGAACTGGATGCCATTGCGGCCGTGGTCATTGGCGGCACCCTGTTAACTGGCGGCAGTGGCTTTGTGCTCGGCACTGTGCTTGGGGTGATTTTGATGGGGGTGATCCAAACCTATATCACCTTCGATGGCAGCTTAAGCAGTTGGTGGACCAAGATAGTCATTGGCCTGTTACTGTTCTTCTTCATCCTGTTACAGAAACTCTTGAATGGACGCAAAACTCAACATGGATAATCGTCAATCTAACGTATCTGTCTTTAGGCGCTTTCCTTTGGTCTCTGGCTTACTCGCCGCATTGGCGCTGCCATTAGCGCAAGCCGTGCCTGTGCTCGAAATTAGCCGCGCACAACCCCACAGCGCCACGGTGCAAACCCTCGATGCGAATGCGCCCTTTATCGAGAGAAGGGCGGATCCTTGGATTATTCGTGACGATGACGGCAGTTACTACTTTATTGCCTCAGTGCCAGAGTTTGACCGCATCGAACTTCGCCACGCCAAAACCATCGACGGTTTACGCCAAGCCACACCTAAAACACTGCGGTACAAGCATGAAACTGGCCCCATGAGTATCGATATTTGGGCGCCTGAGCTGCACAAAATCGATGGTCGCTGGTATATCTATTTTGCGGCCAGCAATAAGGATGTGCGTTTTCACAACCGCATGTTTGTCTTAGGACTCGAGGGCGACTCGCCGATGACGGGCCAATGGCAGGAACTTGGCAAGTTGCAATCGGCGCAGGATGCTTTTTCCCTCGATGCGACCAGCTTTAGCCTCAAGGGCGAGCGTTATTTTATTTGGGCGCAGCAAGACAAAGCTAAGAGTTACAACACCGGCTTAGTGATTGCCAAAATGCTCTCGCCGACTCAACTCTCTGATAACGAAACTATTATCAGCGAACCCTTATTGGATTGGGAGCGTTTAGGCTTTAAAGTCAACGAAGGCGCAGCTGTGTTGGTTAAAAACGGTAAAGTCTTCGTAACCTATTCCGCCAGTGCCACGGATGACCGTTATGCTATGGGGCTGTTATGGGCCGATGAAAATGCCGATTTACTCGATCCCAAGAGTTGGCATAAATCGCCAAGCCCAGTCTTTACCACTGAGCCAAGTCTTAATCGTTTTGGTCCTGGCCATAATAGTTTTGTGCTGGCAGAGGATGGTAAAACCGAGCTGATGTTTTACCATGCGCGTAATTACCTTGAGCTGCAGGGGACGCCATTGACTGACGGTAATCGACACACTTACTACCGAGCCATTCGCTGGTCGGCGGACGGTTTCCCAGTATTTGATAATCAGCAGAGCGATAGCCAAACCCTGCATCGGCAAGGCACGCAATCCCGCTAACAAGCGAAATGCATTTAATAAACACAAAATAGCACACTTAAGTAATCGAAATAGAAAGGTTTTTCCATGATAAGAGCAACAAATAGCCCCCTAGTCGAGCAGCGCGCCGATCCCTTTGTGTACCGACATAGCGACGGTTATTACTACTTTACGGGCTCAGTTCCGACCTACGATCGGATTGAACTGCGTAAAGCCAAGACCTTAGACGGCTTAAAAGACGCCCAAACCTTCGACATCTGGTTTAAACACCCAAGTGGCCCGATGAGCCGCCACGTATGGGCGCCCGAGATCCATTATCTCGATGGCAAATGGTACATCTACTTTGCGGCCAGCGAAGAGGAAGATATTTGGGCATTGCGCCCCTATGTGCTTGAGTGCCAAGGGCAAGATCCCTTGAATGATGAATGGATTGAACTTGGTATGATGCAGGCGGCCGATGGTGATAATAAGTCATTTATCGACTTTTCCTTAGATGCGACCATTTTCGAAAACAACGGTAAGCGTTACTTCTGCTGGGCGGAGAAAACCGGTGGACAATTTGCGGCATCCAACCTGTATCTTGCGGAAATGGCATCGCCCATCAAGTTAAAGACGGCGCAATTTATGCTCACCACCCCAGATTACGATTGGGAGCGCGTCGATTTTTGGGTTAACGAAGGGCCTGCAGTACTTAAACATCAAGGAAAAATCTTTATTACCTTCTCGGCCAGCGCGACAGGTGCTTGTTATTGCATGGGTTATATGGAGGCCGATGAGCATGCTGATCTGCTCGATCGTAACTCCTGGAAGAAAACCCGCCAGCCAGTGCTGTGCACTGATGTCGACAAGCAAATCTTCGGTCCTGGTCATAACAGTTTCACCGTGGCAGAAGATGGCGTGACGCCCATCTGTGTGTACCATGCCCGTGATTATGAACATGCGGTGGGCGATCCTAGTGTGGTGCCAAAGACAGATACCCGTCCATTAGCGCAAATTATTAAAGATCCACTCTATGATCCCAATCGCCATGCGCGGACGCTAGCGGTGTCATTTGATGAGAGCGGGCGCCCCTTGTTCGACCTCTACTAATTTATTTGCCGCCATAAATGATGTAATACCCGCGGGGCATGCTTCAGCAGCCCCGCTTTTTTATGCCCGATTGAAGCGCTATTGCTTAGGTAAAGCGCGATTGCATAGACTCGCACGCACAATAAGCAGCACTATAAAAGCCTTACTACTCATTCCAATCGCTATTTCAATCAGTTAACTGATTCAGCCTTTAAAGCTAAAGATGTTATATTGCCGCCCGAGCATTCACATGGTGGGCAGGAGTGCAGCCTTTCTGTTGGAGTGAATTTCAGTGATGATGATTTTGCCAAGTTCGAGGAGTAGGGAGATGGCGATAAACAAGGATAAGCTGAGTGCGAATATTGAAGCAAGAATGGAAGAGCTTGCTCAGGAACTCACTCTGGCGCTTGCTGAATATTACGATTGGTGGCTGTCACACTATCCGGCGCAAACCCTCTACGGTTTTTGCCTATACAGCTCGCCCTTAGTGGAATATTTAGGTGTCACCCTTTTCACCGAGGAAGGCCTGACGGCCGTCGCAAAGAAATATCAAAACGATAAGAGTTTTCGGCATAAATCCCTCACACAGCTTAAGCAAACGCTGCGCTGGTCAGCCTGCGACTCCCCACATCACGATGAAAATGAAGATATTTTTGAGGCGATTAACGACAAACTGCAATTGCTGCAAGAAGACGCTGAGGCGCTCGAGTCCGAAGCCGCATACGATGCTTACCTTAAAGCTTTGTACGCCATATTAGTCAGGGCGCTCAATGAGGTTAAAGCCATGCGCGGGCTAAACCCGCAGGCAATATTGTTCTCCGTTTGGTTTGGCGATCAAAGCGAGGCTGATATCGAATATTTTGTTCGAAGTTGCAACGATGAAGATAATGTCGCACAGTTTTATGAGCAATGGCGTTAGTTTTTGCCAGCAAAAATTTTCAACACAACTGACTTATTTCGTCTATAACCATCAACATCCCACTCCATATTGACTGATATTGACGGGTAGTGGCTGTTATTTACGGCGAGAGGTTGCTAATAACTGATAGTCGCATAGGGTCACCAGCAAACATTAGGTAGTGCCAAGCGCAGAAACTCTGGGTAAGGGGATAAAAAAACAAGGGAAAGCGTTTCACTTTCCCTTATCTGAATCAGTGTTTTAAGCTCGAGTGCCTACATGCGCTCGGGATGCTCGCTTACTGAGTCGAGCTTGGCTCACTTTTTAGTAGGCGCACCTCATATAGACCGCCGGCAATCGAGCCCGGTTTTGCCATAAATTTCACCCTGAAGGGCACTGTGCTATCCAACAGCATGTCGGCGGGAATAGGGTAATCGACGCTGTAAAATATCGGCCCCTTATCGGCAGGCAGAGTGACTTCGGCAAGGCGTTTATCGTTAATCAAAATGTCGAAACGTCGCCCTGCATCCAGCCCAAAGTAGGTTAAGCGCAATATGGGTCGCGGTTCACCTTTAGCATCGAGTTGATAGCTAAACCAATCCTCGGCATGGCGCCAATGGCGATTACCATTAAGGCCTGCTTCACTCCTTGATGCCTTAAAGAAATGATCCGACTCAGGTTGCTGCTCACCAGGCTGCACACTATCTAAGGTTTGCGCCATCAGCTTGGCTTCCATCTGGGCTTTTTGAGCTAACTCTTGCTGTTTTTGTTGCCATTCATCGGGCGCACTCTGGCCAAAATACAAGGTATAGCGGCTGTCATGCAGGCGAAAGAAGGGGATCAGCGTGATGGGGCTCGCTTGATTTGTATGAGCTTTCCCCGTGGTAAATTGCAGCAGACTCATGGGTTCACGGCGGATATCGGTTAAAAAGCGGGTACCATCGCTAATAAAAATCGGCGCCTGACTGGGTTCGCACATAGGACCACTGGCAATATGCCCCATGCGACTGGCATCGCCGATAAAGTTTAAGGCTTCGTTAGCGATAGGCGCCGTTTTTGCCGCTAACACAATTGGCCCATAAAGCACTGAGTAATAGGCGCTTTTATCCGGTAGCTGCTCAAGACTAATGTCCATAGGTAAGGTGATTGTCACGCTATCGCCCTTGCGCCAGTGCCGCGTTAAGGGAATATATTGCCCTTGAGTCGGTGTAAACCTTTGCGGCTCGCCATTAATGCTCACGGTCACCTCACCCTTAGCCCATGTGGGATAGCGCAGATTGAGGGTAAAGTCCGCCTCCTGATGGATAATCATCTGCGAAGTATTGTCATCGGGGAACTGAGTTTTTTGGCTAAGGCTGATGCCTTTGGCTTTCCAGTGGACCTCAGAATCAACAAACAGGTTCACAAACAGATTGTTGTCCTCCTCGGCATAGATGAGCTCGCCGTATTTAGCATGGTTTTCGATGCCTGAGCCGACACAACACCACATACTTTCCTGCGCCGAGGAATAGACGCGGTAATGGTCTGGGCGCATTGGCGTAAAATACACTAGGCCGCCAGTTTGCGGATGCTGGGACGAGAGGATATGGTTGTAGAGTGCACGCTCGTAGTAATCGATATAGCGTAAATCACGTTTGTTTTCATACAGTAATTTTGACAGCTTCAACATGTTGTAGGTATTGCAAGTCTCAGGGCCTTCTACCGAGTCAAGCATACTGCTGAAATCTTCGCTGGGATGAAAATACTCGCGCACACTGTTGCCACCGATGGAAACGGTGCGCTGGTGAACTACTTGCTGCCAAAAATAATCGGCGCTTTCTAACCATTCCTTGTTATTACTCAGCTCGGCAATACGTGCCACACCGACAATTTTAGGAATTTGTGTATTGGCATGTAGGCCCGTCAGTTTATCTTGATGCTGCAACAGGGGTTGTAACAGGCTTTGATCCGTATAGCGATTCGCAAGATTTAAGTATTTGTTTTGACCTGTAATGCTGTACACATCCGCTAAGGTTTCATTTAAGCCACCGTATTCGGTGCGCAGCATAAGCTGCAGCTGCTCATCACTTAGATTGCGACTTAAATCCAGCATCCAATCGGCAAAACCGACGAGCATTTTCTTCGCCGTGGGATTTTGAGTATAAAGATAGGCATCCCGCAGGCCCGCGAATACCTTATGCACGTTATACCAAGGCACCCATGATTGGTTGAGCGTAAACAGATCCGCTTCGATATGGCCAGCGGCGACCTGCTGCCATAGTTTGTCTCCATGAGGGACACCGCCCACATAACCATTGCCATGGGCCTGTTGACACTTTTCCAACTCGGCCACCATGTAGTTGAGGCGCGAAAGCACCGCCTGATCGCCCGTGGCGGCATACATTAGGGCCAATGCCGATAGATAATGCCCACCGATATGGCCATCAAGGCCCGTATTTTCCCAATTGGGGTAGTTGTCGGCCGTGGTCGCAATTCCCGCGGCCTTGCGGTAAGGGGCGAGTAGTCGCTCGGGATCCATCGACATGATGTAAGCCAAATCGGTCTGCTGGGCATGCAGAAATGGCCCGGCGGTTAGGCGCACATCGTTTAGCGGAATGGGGGTAAGACTAGCAAAGCTTGGCTGGGATACGAATGGGCAAGTTAATGGCAATAACAGGCAAAGGCCAAACAATCGGGCAGTGTTCATCTTGGCTCCCTTATTATACGGATTGGAGTTTTACGTTTGGATTAACTCAGTTTTTGCGTGATAAAAAAGCCCCTGGGTAGGGGCTTATGGTGTTATCGCAGAAAGATTACGCCGATACTTGGGGCGCAGCAGTCTTAGGCGTTACTGTCTCAGCAGTTACAGTGTCTGAGGCTATAGCCTTAGACGTCTGCTTGGCGTCCGTTTGGCTAACATGCGCCTGCTCGGGCAAAGCCTGTTTGATTTCTTCATAAACGCGATCAGAAATCTTGTATTTGAACATCAGTAAGCCCATCAGCGCGTGGAATGCGCCAGGGATCACCGTTAGCATTAACGAAATACCGGTCAACGCAAATTCGCTTTGAGTTTCACCGGGTTGATAGTTGAAGTAGGTCAGTAGCATACCCACCACAAATCCCGCCGCGCCCATACCCGCTTTTTGGGCGAATGAGATCCCGCCAAAGGCAAGGCCAGAGACCCTGTGGCCCGTTTTGACTGTGCCATAATCCACCGACTCGGAAATCACCGACCAGAAGACAGGCGCATGTAAATCCACCACGAATGAAATCGCAAAGTAGAGTACGAAGGCCAGCACTATGTCGCCCGGCTGCACGGCAAAGAACATGATGGCGCTTAAGATCCCAACCACGATTTGGCTGTAGCGGAAGAGTTTTAGTTTGCAGTAACGCTTAGTGATCCAAGTTGAAGCGACCATCGCAAGAATCGCTGCACCAACACCGGTCGACAGGAATGCCGAGAGCATCTTGGCATCGCCGCCCAAGTAATAGGTCGCGTAGTAGGCTGCTACCGAGCCGCGGATCACATAGCCAATGGTGCCAATCACACAAATCGCGACTAGTACTAACCATTGATCGTTTTTGAACAATAATCGCAGTTGCATGCCAACAGGCTTAGTTTCCACCTTGTAGGCCACGCGCTCTGTGGTAGTAAAAAAGCAGAATAAAAACAGTAGGGTTGCCATCAATGCCATCACGCCCATGGCTTTTTGATAGCCCGCGGCAATGTTCTCTCCGCCCCAGGCAGACGCCAATATAGGCACGATAATGGTCACTAAAAAGGCGGCAATCTTGGCGAAGAACAAACGATAACCGTTGGCGGATAACCGCTCTTTTGGATCGTCGGTGATCACGCTGATAATCGAAATATACGGAATAGTGACAGTGGTAAAGATGATAGTGACCAGAATATAAGTCGAATAGGCCCAGATAAGTTTGGCATTGTAATCCCAATCTGGGGTTGAGAAGGTTAAGAACACCGAAATACCAAAGGGAATCGCCATAAACAGGAAGTAGGGGCGATATCTTCCCCAGCGGGTCGTCACTTTATCGTTAATAATGCCCATTAAAGGATCGGTAATGGCATCGATAAGACGAACCAGCAGGAACAATATCCCGACATCGGCGGGCTTTAACCCAAAAATATCGGTATAAAAGAAGGTAATAATTAACATCATTGACGAAATCACCACGTTAACGGCCATGTCCCCGGAGCCGTAACCGATCTTTTCAATGACTGACAATTTATGATAACTCATCAGAAATCCTTATTATATTTATTATAAACAGTGAGTTATTGTGTTATTTTGCAATTTAACGCCTCCGCAATGTTAACACATTTTTCTCCTGTTAATTTTTTTGCATTTGATTGTTACTTCCTTGTCCTGATAGTATGATAACTTAATTCATCATACAATAGCATAATAACTATTTTGTTATATGGGATGGGGGTCATAAGGAGAATTGATGCCAGCTATGAGAGTCACACCGAAAACAGCCCTAAAACGTCACCTTAAGATGCTCAATTGTGCACTGCTTGGCGTATTGGGCACCCTAGGCCAAGTGAGTGCCAAACAGGTGAGTATTCACGATCCTGTGATGGCAAAAGAGGCCGGACAGTATTATCTCTTCAGCACAGGTCCCGGTATTACCTATTATTCCTCAAAGGATAAAATCCATTGGGAATTAGCTGGGCGGGTATTCGAAACTGAGCCTAGCTGGGCAAAAGGCGTTGCGCCAGAGTTTAACGGCCATTTGTGGGCGCCGGATATCATTGAGCATAACGGCTTGTTTTATCTGTATTACTCAGTATCGGCCTTTGGTAAAAACACCTCGGCCATTGGCGTGACAGTCAATAAAACCCTCGACAAGAATTCAAAGGACTATCAGTGGACAGATAAGGGGATCGTTATTCAATCTGTGCCAAATCGCGATGCTTGGAACGCGATTGATCCCAATATTATTGTCGATGAGCAGGGTACGCCTTGGATGAGTTTTGGCTCCTTCTGGCAAGGGTTAAAACTGGTCAAGCTCAATCCGGACTTTATCTCCATCGCCAAACCTGAGGAGTGGCACACGCTTGCCAAGTTAGAACGCCCAGCACTGCTTGGTGAAACCGAGCCAGGTCCTGCTGAAATCGAAGCGCCTTTTATCTATAAAAAAGATGACTATTACTATCTTTTTGTCTCCTACGGCCTTTGCTGTCGTGGGGATGACAGCACTTACCACTTAGCCGTGGGCCGCGCCAAAACGGTGACCGGGCCTTACCTCGATAAAGCGGGCAAAGACATGGCGCAAGGCGGCGGATCAGTTTTACTGCATGGCACTAAGGCTTGGCCTGGATTGGGCCATAACAGTGTTTATGCCTTCGATGGCAAAGATTACTTAGTCTTTCATGCCTACGAATCCGCCGATAATGGCTTACAAAAACTCAAGATGGCGGAACTTAGCTGGCGCCAAGGTTGGCCAGAGGTCGATCCTAAGGCGCTCAATCAATACCAGAGCGTATTAGTTGCACCCGAAGGAACAAAACAATAATGACTCACACAATCAACAAACGAATGGCGACGCTTGCGCTGGCCATGGGACTTAGTGCGACCTGCTTGGGGGCAGGTAACCTATATGCCGCAGAGAGTGCGAAGGGCGCGGATGAAAACCGCATTACCGCAGCGACCTTTGCCAATCCGTTATTTCGAAATGGAGCCGATCCTTGGCTCGAATACCACAATGGTAACTATTATCTCACCACCACCACGTGGACCTCTGAGCTGGTGATGCGTAAATCGCCCACCATTGCAGGGCTTGCCTATGCGCCAGCCCACAATATTTGGAGTGGCACAGATAAATCCAACTGCTGTAACTTTTGGGCGTTCGAATTCCACCCACTGCAAACTGCGCAGGGATTACGTTGGTATGTAATTTACACCTCGGGCGTGGCAGAAAACTTCGATGGCCAGCGTAACCATATCCTCGAGAGTGAAGGCAGCGACCCTATGGGGCCATACAAGTTTAAGGGCACACCAATGCCCGACCACTGGAATATCGACGGCAGCTATTTGGAGTATAAAGGCCAGTTATATTTCCTCTGGTCCGAATGGCATGGCCAAGATCAAGTCAACTTGATTGCCAAGATGAGCAACCCTTGGACCGTCGAGGGCGAACATAAGGTGATCACAGCGCCCATTCACGACTGGGAAAAATCAGGCTTAAACGTCAACGAAGGCCCTGAAATCATCCAGCATGAGGGCAGAACTTTCTTAGTTCACTCGGCAAGCTTTTGTAACACTGAGGATTATTCCTTGGCCGTGGTTGAACTCACCGGTGACGATCCTATGGATCCCGCCGCATGGACTAAGTACGACAAGCCTTTCTTTAGCAAGGCCAATGGTGTCTATGGCCCTGGCCACCATGGTTTCTTCAAGTCTCCCGATGGGAAAGAAGATTGGCTCATTTACCATGGCAACTCCTCGGCCTCCGACGGCTGTAGTGGTACCCGTGCGGCACGTGCTCAACCCTTTACTTGGGATAACGAAGGCTTGCCTAAATTTGGCGAACCAATGGCGGATAAAAAGCAGTTGCCAGTCCCAAGTGGCGAGTTTGGTCCGATAACCACCCAGGTGGAAGGCGTGAAATACCGCATCGTGAGCCGTGAAGTCGGTCAATGCCTAGTGACCAATGCCAAGGGGCAGGTCAGTGTCGGTAAGTGCGAGGATGACAACAGCCAATGGGTAATTGATCCGAGTAACGATGGCCTGTATCGCTTTGCTAATGTGGGTCAGGGAACCTTTTTAACTCAGGCTCAGTGCCAAGATGAGTCTTCAACGGCACTGAATACTGCGCCTTGGGTCGCCTCCCGTTGTCAGCGTTGGTCGGTGGATTCGACTCGCGAGGGCTGGTTCCGTTTCGCAAACGATCGCTCCATCGGCAATCTGCAGGTGAAAAACTGCAGTAAAAAGGCTGGCGCCGAGGTGATTGCCGGGGAAAACCGTGTCAGTGAATGCACCGATTGGCGGATTGAGCCAGTCTCAACATTTGCCATAGTCAACGCCCATAGCGGCCGAGTGGTCAGCGCCGAACAATGTCAGCTTAAACCTAATGCCAATGTGGCTCAGTTTGAATACACCGGCGATGCCTGTCAGCAGTGGCAAGCCATGCCGACAACCGATGGATTTTACCGTCTACAATCCATCCAACGTTCAAACAACAAGGCGCAACAATGCCTTGTGACCAACGAAGGTAATCTGGAGCTAGGGGCTTGTACTGCAATCGACAGCGAGTTCCGTAGCGAGTTGATGCCTAATGGCTCATTAAGGCTAGTGTCCCGTAAGGGCGGTTCGTCGATGAAAGTGGCCAATGGCTCCTATGCCAATGGCGATAACATAGTGGAGGACGTGTGGAAAAACACCATTTCACAACAGTTCTATTTTAGAGAGGTGAAATAATTCATCCCTCTAAATAACTGAGCATCACCACGGCGGTGGCTAAACGCGTGCTTGTAATGTCGTTTAAGTTGAGGTCGCTTATCGGCATCTTGGTTGAGCCTAGTTTGCTCGGCACCAGAGCAGTAGTTGTGCTTGCAACTGCTGCTCTTTTTTATTCAGGCTCTTTTATACCATAGTTTTTATCCCACCAAGGCCTGCCACAGTAAGCGTATCGCCAGCAGTGTCAGCACCCAATTAAAGGCGACGCCGAAATGTTTATCCGTCACCCGCGCTAACATCTTAAAGCCAAGCCAGGTTCCCAAGGCGCCGCTTAAAATCATGCAGAGCAGCAGCGGCCACCACGGCAGGATAGGACTATCCAGCCCCTCAAAAACGATAATTTTGACGCCATGTTGCAGGGACATCGCCATCGCAAAGGTTGCGACAGTGCGAAAACGGTCAACCTCTAATTGTTTGATAAAGGCCGCCACTAAGGGGCCTGTCGCGCCAACAAATAACGAAATAAAGGTTGTGACAGCACCGGCAATAATGGTTCCGACTGTTCCCAGCACCACTCGGGGGATTTTGGGTCCCCAGCAGGAGTACAAAATAAACAGGGCGATGGTGAGGTACATGACCTTTGGCGGCAATGCGACTAACACTAAGCTCCCCAAGGCGGCACCAACGAGCGCGCCGGGTAAGAAGCGACTGATAAGCCACCACTGCACATGCTGCCAACCTAATAGTGCGCGGCCCAGATTCGAGCCCAATTGCACCACGCCGTGGAGAGGAATAATCACTTGTGGCGGAAGGACTTGCGCCATCACGCCTAATAACATTACGCCACCACCAATCCCGAAGCAGGCGGTAAAAAACGAAGTAAACGCCGCAGTCATTGTCAGCAGGGCAAAGATATCGATAGGGATCAGCGTAAAATCGAACCAAGCGGTATGCATAGTCAATATTTGAGGAAGAGTGGGAGCATAAAACTAGCAAAGCTTGACCAGAGACAAAAGCAGTTTGATGGCCAGCAAGTACGTAAGCACGGCTAAGGCTTTTGCTATGCATTTAAATTAAAAGCATAAAAAAGCTAATCCACAGGATTAGCTTTTTCGGTTTAAACAACAGTGGTCAATTAGAAGGAGTAACGCGCACCCAATGCAAAAGTACGAGTATAGATACTGTTCGTACGGTTATAGAGTACTGAGTCCTCGTAGTATTCTTGATAGATATCATCAAGAATATTTGTCGCATCGAAGGTTAATACAAACTCATCACTGATGTTGTAGCTGAACTGGAAGTCAAGTGACTGCTCAGGTTTACGGTAAATACCGCGTGGCATTGCAAAGCTACCTGCATCATACGCACTTAAGAATTTATCACGCCAAGTGTATGATAAACGCGCGCTGTAATCGTCTTTATCGTAAATCAATACCGCACTCATAGAAGTATCAGACACACCGAATAGTTCACGAGTTGTAGTACCAATTTGCTCACCACTCTCAGAGTCAAACTCAGGAATGTCTTGGCTTGAATCTAAGAAGGTTGCACTGACTTGAGTACCTAAGCCATCTAAGTAACTAGGCATATTCTCTGGGAAATATACAGTACCTAGCTCAAATCCTGTCAGCTTTCCGTTTGAAGCGTTTTCTGGACGGCTTAAAATATATTTTTTGGTTTCGCCGTCAACTTCACGGGTAATAGTAGAAGAAGAGTTAAATACGAAACCTTCAATATCACGACGGAAATAAGTACCGAATATGGAAGATCCTTCACCAAAGTAATATTCCAATGAGAAATCATAGTTTTGTGAAGTAGTAGGTTCTAACTTAGAGTTACCACTTGAAGCTTGACCGAACCCAAGCTTTGTTAAGTCCTCTGTATAAGAAATCGCAGTGGTTAAATCGCCAAAGGCGGGACGACGAATCGTTTCAGTGTAGGCAAAACGTGCAACCAAGTCGTCAGTTAACCAGAAGCGTACCATTAAGCTTGGTAATAACTCCGCACTTCCATTGGTATCTGTGTCATGAACGAGATAGTATCGAATGTCATCAACAACATCCTCTGCAGCATATTTTTTGCGTTCCCAGAAATCCATATCTGCATCGGCTTTCTCATAGCGAAGGCCGATTTGACCATCAACTTGCTTACCCCATAACTCGGTTTCAAAATCACTTTGAATATATGCAGCATATGACTTTTCGGTGATGTCATAGTTGGTATACATGGCAAGGGCTTGCTCATCGGCGTTATACATAGCTTCAATAGCTGAGCGATTAGCATATAAATAATTACCATCGGCAATCGCCCAACTTGTCGGCACATTACCACGGCCATCAAAGAAGCCGGAGGTTACGGTGAACATGTTAGGGTCAAGATCGCTAAATAACACGTTGGTGTTTAAGGAACCGGCATCGTAAAGTCCGTGTTTCGCACCACGTTGTTCTGCACGAATACCAAATTTCATCTTAGTAAATATGCCGTAGTCGAGGAAATAGTCACCATCGAATGTCCAAGTAACTGAATCACCTTCGTCCTTAGCGCCACTATCGTATAATTGAGCCGTTTGCCATAGGGCATATTGAGTTAAATCAGACTCATTAATATCTGTATCTGGATTATCTAAATAAACCCAACTAGGTACACCACCACTTTTGTTGTTATAGTCAACATCAACACCGTAGAAAGTCTTAGTGCTATTCGCGCTTACACCGCGCATCGCCAGAAATTGTGATTCATAGGTACTGGTTTGATAGACCACTTCAGACTTTAAGGTCAAATTATCAAAGTCCCACTTACCTCCTAAGGCAAATACATAACTATCTGTTTTGTTATGGCTATGGTCTGAACTGCTAAATCCGTCAACGTTATAGGCAGTTCGCGATTTTACCACGTTGGTACCATCATAAACTTCAATACCATCTTGAATCACTTGGCTCCAGTTAGCGGATGAATCTACGTTACTAAAGAGCATAGAGTTGAAGTTATCATTACGATAACCGTTATAGAATGCTTCAAAAAGATATTCGGAAGTGTCAGTTGGCGCCCATTGCAATGATAGGTTCAGTGCTGGACGTTCACGCTCACCGTTATTCATATTTTGGAATACGGCGTCGCGCATGAGCAGATATTCCTGACCGTTGATTAATGCCCCTTCACTGGTATCTAAACCATGGGCTAGGCCACGCTTCCAATAAGTATCAGGGATTTGGACACCAGTTTCAGCGTAATAGGGCATTGATGCGCCAGGTGCAACCACTTGATCATTATAGTTGGTGCGGATATAGGAGACGTTAACTAATGCGCCGACTTCACCGATGCTGGTATCCCAGCGGTCGCTAATTAAGGCGCTGAAATTGGGATCGATAGTGTCAGGCTGATCAGAGTAAATCCCTTTGGCTGCTACCGAAATTTTTTCTTCTTGGAAATCAAAAGGTCTATGGGTACGAATGTCAATTTGACCCGCGATACCGCTGGCGACTTGAGAAGAAGAGCGGGTTTTAAAGACTTCAACACTGCCGAGTAATGCCGCAGGTACGTCAGCAATAGCGACTTCACGACCTGCTGCAGTGAAAACTTGACGGCCGTTAACTGTAGTGGTTACGTCGGTTAAACCACGAATACTCACGGTATTGGCTTCACCTGATGCACGGTCAGTCACTTGAACACCCGTTACCCGTTGCAAGGCTTCAACCACGTTATTATCTGGGAACTTACCGATATCTTCGGCAATAATGGCATCGACAACTTGAATGTTTTGGCGTTTAAGTTCTACCGCTTTATTTAAACTACCACGGATCCCCTGAACCTGAATGATCTCCATCTCTTCGTTATTTTGCGCTTTACCGCCAGAAGAGGGGCGTGACGTTTCTTCCGTCTGAGGCGATTGTGTCGCTTCAGCTTCTGCCGCATACGTCGCTTGACTAGCAAGAGCAAGCAGAATAGCACTTGCCAAATAAGTCTGTTTAAACATCTAGTTAATCTCCGGTAGTTTTATTATTTGACCCGGTAGCCTAAGACACCATCTGACGTCCCGGTCTTTTTTATTCCACTTCAGAGTCACGGACATCCCCACAGTGTCCCTGAAAATTTAGAATTTTGTTGCCTATTTTGTAGCGTATAGTGCACCGCGTTAAACCAATTTCGCTTCAACGGGTGAGGTTAAGAATTTATCAGAACTGTTAAAATAATATTGTATGACTATTTGCATGTCAACTCACTGTTTGACGCAATAGGAAAGCAAGATCACATTTCGCTAAAATGCGACGAAAAGATGCATAAACACTATCAACATGAAATTAAACGAGTTTATTGAATGGCGTTAAGGTTTGGCGACTAAAGCATTGTCTTGATTGAATAGGTTAGACTGGTCAAGCAAGCTGACCTTAACGTCAAATGTTTTGCAAAATCTCACAAATCTCTGTCACAAGATATTTACTTCTATCCCCATAATGCTAATGTAACTTTAGTGTTACAGTAGTATTGTATTACTTTTACATTTGATACATTGATACACGCTAACCTAATTATCAAACACAACAATAAAAGGAACGACGCTCATGGTGCTTAAACGCTCATTCGTGTCAGCAAGCTTGATCATGGCACTAGCCTCCTGTGGTGGGGACGACAGCAGCTATAGTGCAGACGACACAAATACCTTTACACTTCCTCCCCCTATGACATCGGCGGATCCGATAATTGCAGGTGAGGTGAGCTACAAAAATGCAGTGGTTCATGATCCTTCCATCATTAAAGATACCGATGGCACCTATTATGTTTTCGGCTCCCACCTCGCGGTGGCCAGTTCTACTGATTTAATGAACTGGACACAAATTGCCTCAGATGGTGCAGCCGAGAGCAGCCTGTTCAATACCTATGAGTCAGAAATCGCGGAAGGCACCGCATGGACGGGTGGCTTTGTTGGCTCGTGGGCACCGGATGTGATAAAGCTTGCCGACGGTAAGTACCATTTCTATTACGACTTCTGTGGCGGCCCCGATAAGATTGATTGCGTATCGCGCTCCTATCTGGGGATGGCCACCTCTGACAATATTTTAGGCCCTTATGTTAACCAAGGCTTGATCCTGAAATCAGGTCAAGAGGGGGCTGAAAACCCTGGCGCAAACGGTCAAATTTACGATGGCTTTGTCGACCCTAACGCTATCGATCCCGCCGTGTTTTACGATAAAGATGGCGGTCTATGGATGACCTATGGTTCCTATTCCGGCGGGATCTGGGTGATGCAGTTAGACCCTGCAACGGGTAAACCGTTACCTGATCAGGGCTATGGCACTAAGATCATGGGTGGTAACTACAGTGCCATCGAAGGGTCTTATGTTATATACAGCCCTGAATCTGAATACTATTATATGTTTACCTCTTTTGGCGGCTTCGCCCAAAAAGACGGTTACAACATTCGTATCTCTCGCGCTAAAAATCCTAACGGTCCCTATGTGGATGCCGCGGGTCTGGACATGATTGGCGCAACGGCCGCAGGCAATATCGCCGACTATGGCGTCAAACTGATGGGCGGCTTCCAATTTGTGGCCCACCCGGGCGATGTGGGCCATGATCATGGTTACCTGTCACCCGGCCACAACTCCGCTTTTTATGATGCACAAACGGGCAAATACTTCTTAGTATTCCATACGCGCTTCCCCGATACCGGCGAAGGTCACAGCGTGCGCGTACATGAGCTATTTCTCAACAGCGATGGTTGGTTAGTTGCCTCACCACAGCGTTATGCACCGATCAACGGCGCTAACATTGTCGATGAAATCGATGTCACCGGTGATTATCAATTTATTAATCACGCAAAAAATATTAATACCGCGGCACACAAATCAGTCCATGTGAAGTTATCCCGTACTTGGACCAATAAAGGTACAGTCTCTGGCGATGTAACAGGTACTTACCAACAGGGCGATGATAACCAAATCACCTTAATGTTAGACAATTTAGGCACGTTTGAAGGCGTACTCGCTTGGCAGTGGGACCCTGAGCAAAATAAACTTATGCCGACGTTTAGCGCCATTTCTAATGATGGGGCGAGTATTTGGGGCGTGAAGCTCACCGATAAAACCACTGAGGAAATTTTATCGGCATCGGCAAACGGCATTAGCCTGCCGACCGAAGCTACCGAAGGCACGATCGACTTACCGACAAATGGTACCCGTGGGGCGACTATCGAGTGGCAATCGAGCGATGAGTCAGTGATCCGTGCCGATGGCACCATTATCCGACCCAACGTTGGCGAGGGCGATAAGGTCGTGACCTTGACCGCGACAATTATGGTCAATGGTAAGAAGGTGACTAAAACCTTCCAAATTACCGTATTTGCCCATAAAACCTATAACCGTATTGCCCACTACAGCTTCGAGAATAACCTCAAGGATTCCCTAGGCTTATTTAGTGATGGTCAACCCACTGGCGATAGGATCTTCAAAGCGGGTGATGCCATTGGTTACGCCACAGGCTTTGAAGGACAAGCCCTATCATTAGATGGTGCCCACGGGGTGTTACTGCCATCGGGCATTATCTCCAGCTACGAGTACACAGTGTCTTTCTGGGCAAGTCCTGCGGTTATCACAGGATTTACCACGGCATTCTTCGGCGCAGTTAACGAGCAAACCGCTGAAGATGGTAGCAAGTTCTCCAATACCTGGGTCAGCTTGCTGCCACAGGGCTGGGACGGTAATACCATGTTCTGGAGCCATAATATCGATACCAGTGGCAGCTCAGTACTGGAGACCTGGTTTGATGGTGTAATGGGTGAGCGCATCGCTGAAAACACTTGGTCGCATCTGGCGTTCTCCGTCAATAAAGGGCTCGTTAAAGTCTTTATCAACGGGGTTGAGCGCTTTAGCAGCGGTAACCTTGCCAACTACTTTACGGGGGCTCAGGGCGTTTTCGGTCTTGGGGTTAACTACTGGGATGTTCCATACAACGGCCTTATCGATGAGCTAAAAGTATATGAAGCGGCATTAACGGCTGAAGAAGTCAAAGCCCTCGATATCGACAAGTTAGCCGATAGTGAACTCTTGTCCTCAGCAACGGCCATTCTGGAGCTAGGCGACTTATCGGCGGTGCGTGAAAATATCGAACTGCCAGTAACGGGTCCTTATGCTTCGGCCATTTCATGGGAATCGTCAGATCCAACGACTATTGATACTCATGGTGGCGTAACGCAACCTGTTCGTGGTGAAGAAGACAAGGTTGTCACCTTAACGGCGACCTTAAAACTGGGTAATGCGACCCAAACCAAAGTCTTCACGGCAACCGTTAAAGCTAAGAATCCGCCAACACCGGTCGCAATCTATAGTTTTGAAGACAATCTTAACGACAGTACCGCTAACTTCGGTGCGGGCACTGTAGTGGGTAACCTGATTGGCGTTGAAGGCGGTAAAATCAGCTATGTGGATGGCGCGGTAGGCAAGGCGGCGGTCTTTGATGGTGCCTCTGGTATTGTATTGCCGAATAACCTTATCAAAGACTACACCTATTCAGTGTCAATGTGGCTCAACCCTGAGCAGCTGAATAAGTACACTACAGCCTTGTTTGGTTATGCGACGGATTCCAGCTGGACCAGCGTCTTACCAGGCGGTCAAAATGATTATGAGCGCATGGTGTTATGGTCAGGCACAGCATGGTACGACGGTAGAACTGGTTTTGTGATGCCAAAATCCCAATGGACGCACCTTGCGTACACAGTGAATGGCGGCGAGGTGAAGGTCTATATCAATGGTGAATTGAAGTTTACCGGCGCGAACTTCCCGAACATATTCTCAGTACCGACCACTAAGTTTGCGGTTGGGGTCAACTTCTGGGATGCACCTTTTAAAGGGGCAATCGATGAAATCAAGTTCTATGACGAAGCGATTACTGAGCAAGATGTAGCTGATTTATTTGGTGAATCTAATCAATAATCGAGATTAGCTGTCTATACTGAAAGCACCCATTCGGGTGCTTTTTTATTGTTTGCAGCATGGTAACTGAATTCTGGTTATCCGTGACTAAGGAATCTAATGACTGTTTTTCGTCTATTTACGCTGACAACGCTCACCATGTTTGCCTTTGCCTGTAACTCGATACTTTGCCGGCTCGCGTTAAAGGATGGCAGTATCGATGCGGGCAGCTTTACCCTGATCCGGTTGTTATCGGGTGCCATCATGCTCTGGCTATTAAGCCTTAACAAACCTGCGCTGGAGGCCAAGGGACATTGGGGCTCAGCCTTGGCATTGTTTGTCTACGCAGCCGGATTTTCCTACGCCTATATCAATATGACGGCCTCAATGGGTGCGCTGTTACTCTTTGGCGCCGTACAAGCCACCATGATTGGCTATGGGCTGTACCGAAAAGAAATCTTTAATACCAGACAATGGCTTGGATTGGCCTGCGCCGCTGCCGGTTTGATTTTTCTGCTGTTACCTGGGCTGTCGGCGCCGCCACTAATGAGTTCATTGCTGATGATAAGCGCTGGGGTCGCTTGGGGGATTTATTCGATTAAGGGTAAGGGAGCCAAGCATCCCATTCCTGTCAGTGCAGGCAACTTTATCCGCACTGTGCCGATGGCACTGTTATTAATGTTATTAGTTCGAGATCCCTTAGCAGTAAGTCAGATGGGAATTATCTATGCGTTAGCCTCGGGCGCCATCGCTTCAGGCTTAGGTTATGCGATTTGGTATTCCATTTTACCTTTATTGTCATCCACCTACGCCGCCACTGTACAGTTGAGTGTGCCGTTAATTGCCGCGGTTGGCGGAGTGCTATTGCTGGGTGAACCCCTAAGCCTTCGATTACTGCTAGCCTCCTGTGCCATCCTCGGTGGCATTGCACTTGTTGTCCTCAGCAAATCTGAACCACAAAATAAAAGCTAAATAGAAAGAAACATTTATCTTTTCCTTTTGCCCTTGCGTCTGCCAACGCCTTGTTTAAGAATAAGGCCATTCTGGGTAAAAGGACGTCTTGAGTAAATCATGCAAACGGTCACGGTTGGCGAGCTGTTGATGACAATCCCTGTGGGCAACCGCCTTGGTGAAGGTGTGCTATGGGATGATTTACACCAATCTATTTGGTGGACCGACATTTTATCCTCTGTGATTTATCGTTTTCATCTCGCGAGCCGCTCCTTAGAGACTTTCCCCATGCCGCACCGCGTCGGCTCCTTTGGCCTCACGGCAAAGCCTACAACACTTATCGTCGCATTCGATATCGGTATTGCAATCTATGATATTGAAGATCAAAGCCTGACATGGTTGGCACAGCCAGAATCTCATTTTGCTGGCAATCGCTTTAATGATGGTCGCATTGATAGGCAAGGGCGTTTTTGGGCGGGCACTATGGTTGAGCAGCGCGATACTTTGCAACAAACCGCAGCCCTGTATTGTCTAGATGAGAAAGGGCATTGCCACCAACACCTTACAAATCTCGAAATCTCCAACGGCCTGTGCTGGAGCGTGGATGGGCGAACGCTCTACCATGCTGATTCGCCAAAACACCAAATCTATCAATATGATTTTGATATTGAGCAGGGGTTATTGAGTCGTAAGCGCCTCTTTGCGAGCACGAGCCATCATATTTTCCCTGATGGTTCAGATGTCGATGCGGCGGGTTATCTCTGGAATGCCCAGTGGGGCGGTGGCCAGGTAGTGCGCTATCGTCCCGATGGTGAAGTCGATCTTATTCTCAAATTGCCAGTTACCCACCCAACCAGCATTGCTTTTGGCGGCGAAAAGCGTGATTTACTGATAGTCACCAGTGCCAAACACTCACTTGACGCATCGCAATTAGACCAAGAGCCGCAAGCAGGCGATGTGTTTATCTACCCATTACAGGGTATTTATGGTGTAAACAGCCCTCGTTTTTGCGGGCAGCTCTAAGTTTAGATCAGCGTTTTTAGCGTAAATCTTGTTATCACAGCCACTCACCAATCCCTTAGACAAAAACGATTTACCGTAATTTCAGGTAAAATCACCCTTTGTTGCCCCAATCATTTACCTTAAATTGTGATCTTGCTCAAAAAGCAGCTAATCGGTATTTTCACTCATAACCTGAGCAACTGGCGCCACTTTTGTGACGCGCATCAACAGTAGGATTTACACCCATCGGAAATTGGTACAAAGTGGACAAATTGGCTAATCAAAATGTCCACACCATAAAAAGCTTTTAATTCTATACATTGACGAAAATTAAACACATTAATCTTGTAACCTCGCAACAAATCCTTTTATTTAGATATTTATTCCATTGAAGACTTAATGTGACCTTGATCACCTGTCGGAAATTGTCATTATTGGTCACTTTTTATACTCGCACCATGAGTAGGGTTAAGTTCTCTACTCAAGCATGCAGCGTATTCGCTGCAACTTGTGAGCACATAAAAGAGAGTGTGTGAAATGACAATGAATAGACGACAGTTTTTTAAACTCTGTGCTGTAGGAGCCGCGACTTCTACTATTTCTGCACTGGGGTTAATGTCCGAAAAGGCATTTGCATCCGTCAGAGGTTTTAAATTGCTACGCGCAAAAGAGACGCGTAACAATTGTTGCTACTGCTCTGTGGGTTGTGGTTTGTTGATGTACAGCCAAAGCAGTAATGGGAAAAATGCGGAGCAGAGCATTTTTCATATCGAGGGCGATGCCGATAATCCGATTAACCGCGGCGCCCTGTGTCCAAAAGGGGCAGGACTGGTTGACTATGTGAACAGTCCGCACCGTTTAAAATACCCCGAAGTGCGTTTACCCGGTTCGGATAAATGGCAGCGCATTAGCTGGGATGAGGCCTTTAAGCGTATCGCAAGGCTTATCAAAGACGAGCGCGATGCCAATCTGGTTGAGAAAAATGCTCAGGGTCAAACCGTTAACCGCTTAGTCAGCCTAGGGATGATGACGTCATCGGCCCAGGCAAACGAAGGCTGCTACATTACCCATAAATTTGGCCGTGCCATTGGTATGTTAGGCATAGATAACATCGCCCGTGTTTGCCACGCCCCAACACCGGCCGCGATGGCGCCCACCTTTGGCCGTGGTGCTATGACTAACCACTGGGCGGATATGAAAAATACCGATCTGGCCATTGTGATGGGCGGTAACGCTGCCGAAGCGCATCCCGTCGGCTTTGGTTGGGTGACAGAAGCGATGGAGCACAACAACGCCAAGTTGATTGTGGTCGATCCGCGCTTTAACCGAAGTGCTGCCGTCGCCGATTTATATGCGCCTATTCGTTCGGGCACCGATATTGCCTTCCTGCTCGGCATGATCCGCTACCTGCTCGAAACCCAGCAAATCAACCTTAATTATGTCAAAGCCTATACCAACGCCACGTTTATCGTGCGGGAAGACTTTGAATTTAATGACGGTTTATTCAGTGGCTACGATGAGGCTAACCATAAATACGACCAATCCACTTGGTTCTACGAGCTAGATGAAGAGGGTTACGCAAAAGTTGACCCTAGCTTAAGCCATCCTCGCTGCGTGATTAACCTGCTGAAAAAACACGTCGATCGCTACGATCCCTACACGGTTTCTAGCATCACAGGTACGCCTAAAGAAGCCTATCTTGAAGTGTGTCAGCAAATTGGGGCGACCCATGTTGACCATAAAGCTGCCACCTTCCTGTATGCCCTCGGTTGGACACAGCACAGCGTTGGCGCGCAAAACATCCGTACCATGGCGATGATCCAATTGCTGCTTGGCAATATGGGAATCATGGGCGGCGGCGTGAATGCGCTGCGCGGTCACTCAAACGTACAGGGCGCGACGGACTTAGGTTTATTGTGCCAAGGATTACCTGGCTACCTTAAACTGCCACAGGATAGAGATGTTGATTTACAAAACTATTTAGCCCATTACACCCCTAAAGCCTTAAGACCAAACCAAACCAACTATTGGCACAATTACCCAGCCTTTACCGTGTCGTTGTTAAAAGCCTTCTTCGGTGAACATGCAACGGCAGAGAATGATTATGGTTATAACTGGCTGCCAAAATGGGACCAACAGTACGATATCAACAAGCAAATCGACATGATGGTTCACGGTGAGGTCAACGGATACTTTATCCAGGGCATCAACGCGCTTAACTCCCAGCCCGATAAGCAAAAAGTGTCTAAGGGCTTATCGAATCTTAAGTTCTTAGTAGTGCTCGATGCGCTTGCGAACGAAACCTCGAGTTTCTGGCGCAATGCGGGTCAATTTAACGATGTCGATACCGCCAGTATTCAAACCGAAGTCTTCCGCTTACCAACAACCTGTTTTGCTGAGGAAAGTGGTTCCATTGCTAACTCGAGCCGCTGGTTACAATGGCACTTTAAGGGCGCTAATCCTCCCGGTGAAGCCTTATCTGATCCTGCGATCCTTTCTGGCATCATGCTGGAATTAAAACGTTTATACCGTGAAGAGGGCGGCCGTTTACCTGCGCCTATCGAAGCCATTAAATGGGACTATGCGATTGAGCATGAACCCAGTTCAGAGGAAATCGCGCGGGAGATGAACGGTTATGATCTCACGACCGGTAAGCTGCTCAATGGTTTCTCCGAATTAAAATCCGATGGCTCAACCTCATGCGGTATTTGGGTTTACTCAGGCATGTGGACTGAAGCGGGCAACTTGATGGCGCGCCGCGATAATAGCGATCCATCCGGCAAAGGTATTACCCCGAATTGGTCATTTGCATGGCCTGCAAACCGCCGCATCTTGTACAACCGCGCATCCTGCGACGTGCAAGGTAAGCCGCGCGATCCAAGCCGTGTGCTACTCGAGTATAAGGACAACAAGTGGCAGGGTATTGATGTGCCAGACTTTAATGCCAAATTGAATGCCGAAGAATCGGCCCATCCTTTCATCATGCAAGCTGATGGCGTTGGCCACTTATTTGCGCTGCGTGACTTAAAAGATGGCCCATTCCCAGAGCATTACGAGCCGTTTGAATCACCACTGGCGAGTAACCCGCTGCATCCTAAGGTCACCAATAACCCTGTGGCACGGATGTTCAAAGGCTTACGTGAAAGCTTTGGTACCAATGAAGAATTCCCCTATGTTGGCACCACTTACTCAATGACGGAACACTTCAACAACTGGACCACGCATTGCCACCTTGCTGCGATTACCCAGCCACAGCACTTTATCGAAATCGATGAAACCTTGGCGGCGGAAAAGGGCATCAATAACGGTGATTGGGTCAAGGTGAGCTCTAAGCGCTCGCATATTGTCACTAAGGCCTATGTCACTAAACGACTCCAACCCATGATGGTTCAGGGCAAAAAAGTTCACACCATTGGTATTCCACGCCATGGCAGTTATGAGGCCTTGACGCAGAAGAGTTATATCGTCAACGAGCTGACTTCATCTGTGGGCGATGCCAATACCCAAACCCCTGAATATAAAGCATTCCTTGTGAATATTGCCAAAGCGGAGGGCTTCTAATTATGGCTTCTCAAGATATTATCCGCATCTCAGGCACCACGGATATCACCCCTGCGTCCCAGGCGCGCATTGGTGCGGTCCAGCAGGTGACTAAGCTGTTTGATGCGACTAAATGTACCGGCTGTAAAGCGTGTCAGGTTGCCTGCTCCGAATGGAATGACCTTCGTGAAGATGTCGGCACTTTCCAAGGCAGTTACCAGAACCCGATGATACTGTCTCCAGAAAGCTGGAACATAATGCAGTATCACGAAGTGATGGATAACAATAAGTTGCGTTGGCAATTTACCCACACTGCCTGTATGCACTGCGCCGATCCAGCCTGCTTAAAAGCCTGCTCAACCAGCGGCGCGATTGTGCAACATGCCAATGGCACAGTGGATTTTGACTCGAACAAGTGTATTGGCTGCGGCTATTGTGCCAGTGCCTGTCCTTTCAATGTGCCTAAGATCAGTGCCAAAGATAACAAAGCCTATAAGTGCACCCTGTGCTCCGATAGGCTCGCCGTTGGCCTCGAGCCTTCCTGCGTTAAAACCTGCACCGTGGGAGCGCTGCGTTTTGGCACCCGCGAAGATATGTTGTTCTATGCCGAAAAGCGCGTCGAGCAGTTAAAGGAACGCGGTTTTACCAAGGCGGGACTCTATAACCCCGAAGGGGTTGGTGGTACGCATATGATGATGATCCTCCACGACATCACGCAACCCGAAACCTATGGTATGCCCAAGGATCCGCAAATCCCCGCCGCCACTGAATGGCGTCAAGATTGGCTTAAACCTTTGGGCACCGCGGGCTTGCTCGCAACGGCGGCATTCGCCCTGATGCACCGCATTGCAGTAGGGCGCAACATCGTCGAGGAAGATCAGCCTGGTTACATTGATGCCGGTGTCAAAGAGGAGGAAAAGCTATGAATCATAAAGAAATGATTGTCCGTCATAAGCTCGTTGATCGCCTGTGCCACTGGACCATAGTCTTTGTTGGCCTAGTGACCTTTCTAACGGGGTTCTCGTTTTTTTATCCCTCGTTCCAGTGGCTAAGTGGCATTGTTGGCACACCACAACTGGCAAAAGTGATGCATCCATTCTTCGGGATCGCCATGTGTCTGCTGCTGGCGGTGATGTTGATCCGCTACTACCAGCACAATAAGTGGAATAAATACGATTTGCCCTGGATGAAAGCCGTGGTGTGGGTGTTACTGCAAAAAGAAGAGAACATTCCGCCCGTGGGCCATTACAACCCAGGTCAGAAAATGTTATTCCGCGCCTTTGTGGTTTTTGTAATGGCGTTTCTGATCAGCGGCATCATGATGTGGCAGCCTTATTTTGCGCCCATGTTCTCGGCAGAAGCCGTCAATTGGGCCACCTTAGTCCACTCGGCCTGCGGCGTGTTAATGCTGCTCTCCCTCGTGGTACATGTGTGGATGGCCTGCTGGATTGAAGGCTCTATCACAGGGATGCTCTACGGCAAAGTCTCTAAGGCTTGGGCCCGTAAGCACCATCCAGCGATGTTAGAAGAACACGAGGAAAAATAGCAATGAAGATGGCCAGCGATATCCCGTTAAGTTTTGTTGATAAATCCCCCTTAGCATTGAAACCGCTAAAAGCGGCAGATCCTGAGAAAATTTATCAACATAGAGCACGTCGTTTAGCCCAATTAGCGCAGGATTCTCCGCTGGCGGATTATCTTAAGCTTTGCCAAATCCTTGTGTCGACGCAGCAAAAACTGGCTGCAACGGAAATGGGCCCAGCGCCAAAGATTGACCCTGAGGTGCCATATCCGTTGTCCCTAAGCCAAACTCAAACGGCTCAGGATTGGTTAAAAGCATTGCAAGCATTGCTAACAAAATTGGTATCTCAAGTGCCCACGCATTTAGTGCCTGTTCTACAGGAGTTACAACAGCAGTCGCCAACTCAATTGCTAGAGTGGGGCACTCAACTGAGGCAAGGGGAGTTTAGTGCCGTGCCTGCGCAGTACAGCCTATTTATTTGGGCGGGATTGTCCTTGTATTGGTCACACTGGGCCCCCATGGTGATTGCACGAATGGATGTGAATAAGGTTAAACAGTCTAGCCTTTGCCCGGTGTGCGGCAGTCATCCCGTCGCCAGCATGATTGTCGATGAGCCACGGGAAGGGCTGCGCTATCTGCATTGCAGTCTGTGTGAAAGCGAGTGGCACTATGTGCGCGCCCATTGTACCTGCTGCGAGCAATCCCGGGAGATGTCAATTTGGTCGTTTGATGACCATAAGGCAGCCGTGCGGATTGAGAGCTGCGAGGCGTGCAAGGGATACACTAAGATGTTGTTTACCAACCGTTTGCCATTGTTAGATGCGGCAGCGGACGATATCGCATCGATGGGATTGGATGCCGAGCTCAATGCAAAGGGCTATGGTGCCACAACGGTAAATCCACTGTTACTTGCACATGAAGCCTAAATAGTAAAAAGGATTAATAAACAAGGCCATGGATGGTTTTGATACTGTATGTTCCATTCGGTCACCACTTAGTGTGACCGAATGGTCATCGACTGTGATATCAAACTAACTGATTCAAATCTTATTCGTGCGCTACGTGAAATCTGCAAAACTTGCAGGGGCAATCTTGCCAAATATTCACGTAGGAACGCCTTGAAAATAGCGTAGAAGTAACCCATCAAATGTATCTATCCCTTGATTAAACAAAAATCAACGGTAAGCGCTAAACGAGGACAATCTTAACCCTTTATTGGGCGGACAATTAGACGCATGAAAATTCTCACCGAGAATCAGAATGAGCCTTCAATAAAATCAGATAGTTATACCTCTATTTCAGAATGCATCAAAACGAAGATTCTCACATAAATCAGAATGAGCTATATATTTATATTAACTATCTGAAATTTCTATATTTATTTTAAAAAGTGGTGCAGGCCGTTATAGATAAACCCACATAGGTAACGTTTTCAATGAAGTGACTGACCACAAGATTGAGTAGATGCTATTGGCAATACCTTTCCATTATGCCCCCTTCATCCGTAAAAAAACAACTGTCTGGACACCGACATTTTTATTACAAAATTTCTCCGTTTTTTTGTTAAATCAATGCAAAAGTTTCAGTATTTTTGTCCAAATATTGTTGGTTATTATCCAAAATTCATAAATGTAAGGTTAGTATCAGATTGATATTAACTTATTGTTTTAAATGGGTTCCTGAGCAATTTCGTACCCTTTGCTAAATTCATATCCTGTTCGTCTTAGAGCATTGGAATCTAGAATGAGTGCCCAACCAAAATATGAATGGTCCATCTATGAAAATTAGCGACTGGCTGCCCGATTGATAGAACACTTATCCATGTCTTTTTCGTTGCTCTACACCGAACAGTGGCGATTCAAAGGAGGTTATTATGGCTAAATCACTGAACGAACTTAGAAAGAGGCTTAAGCCACAAGTGCAATTGGCTGCTAGAGCTAAAGCAGAAGAAATTCTCGCTGAAATGAGCATGAAAGATGTGACTAAATCGCGTGGTCATAATGAGGCTACTGTCGAATTTCTGATTCCAGAAAGAAAAAATTAGTGGCAAAAGAAATGGATAAAACTAGGTAGCGAAGTAGTGGTGATTCAACCAACTTGAAATTAATTTGCCCCTTTCTTTGTTTCGCATGACCAAGTTAGCTCAGCTTGGTATTGAACCGTTGACCTAATTTTAGTAATGCTACAAGTGCCTACTGTTCTAGAGGCTAACCAGAGTCCCCGATAGAGGTCAATAAAATCGATCATTTCTGGGGTTTGCAATCTAGCACCGCGACTGCGAAAAAAGCCGCTGCCTTCTTCAAAATTTCGTTAGCTTGTTTTAGCTCTCAGTTTTTACGTTTAAGCTCTTTAAGCCTGGTGGCCGTATCAGTTGTGACTCCAGTTTTCTCTCCAGAGGGCGGTTCCATTTTGTTAACCCATACTCGAAGGCTTTCTGGGGTACAACCGATCTTTGAAGCGATAGACTTGATAGCAGACCACCGAGATGGGTGCTCACGCTCTGCTGTTAAAACCATACGAACCGCACGTTCGCTGACTTCTGGGGAATAAGTAATTCTTTTTCTCATTGGCTAATTCTCTCAAGAAAGTTAGCCTCCGACAAACTAGGATCAATTCATCCTCCACGCTTTTTTACTCAGTTTGTTTTCACAAGCCGTAGTGGAGTTATGAATCACAAGATCCACCGTTTTAAACTATGTGGCTGAGCGACCGTGAGCTGGTTAGCTTGAGGTGAAGATTTCAGCTTTTTTGTGTCAAGGCATATGTTTAGGCGTTTTACGTAATACTTAATCAAAGCTCTTCTGCAAGATACGAAAAACTGTGCTTCAAGCATCCCATAGTCTGCTTTTACAACCAGTTGCTGTTCTTGAGTAAGAAAGGGGTTCGTTGTGATTTCGAAAGTTTCTTCGATGTTCCAATCGTCATCATCTTCTTTGGTCAAAGAAGACTTATCGAGGATTTCAGGTTCATTCCTGAATCGGCTTAGAACAAAGTCTCGAAATCCCTTCTTCTCTTCACAGTAAGCTCGTACGTGCCATCTAAAACCATCGAAAACAAGGGTGTGCGGTGCAATGTTTCTTCCTCGCTCAGAAGGGTGCTCTAACGAAACATAGTCAACATCAACACATCGCTGCTCTCTTGCTGCTTGAAGCAAACGCCTAACGATAATTGGTGCAACATGGCGGTCAGGTACACTGAGCACGATCGAGTTTGCTTGCCCTAGCCCTTGAAGGTCAAAACCATCAATATTTTCGTTAGTGTATTTGTTTAATAGAGACAGGTACTCGTTTGGCGTTCCCTGCGTAAAACGTGGTTTAAAGTCATTAGTGGGTCTATAGCCTTTAATCCCCCGGTCATGAACAAGCGGAGGTATTTCGAAAAGCTTCTGATAGTTAGCAATGTCTCTCGATGCTTGCTGCCGCCCGATGTTGAATGAATTGCAAAGATGATTGGTTGTGAGCCTGCCTTCCCAAAGGGCAACGATTTCAATGAGTCGAAATCTAAGAAGCTGCTCCCATTTAACGTCAGCGGTAACCATGTAATGCCTGTTTTTGCTACATGTTAATGTATACAGACTATACATCAATAAAAACCACAAGTATATTGGGTATACCACTTACCAAACTCAACTTACTAAATTTGCGATAGAAAAATTGGTATTCGAGAAACATGGTAAAAATAGTGATCTAAAACGAGGAGCTTGCGCAGTTTCCTATGTTCCAAACAGAAAGACTATCAGCTCTTTTAAACCAGGTTCGAATGAACGAGCCTGCATTACACATTGAGCCAAACGAATACCTTTATTTGGCAGCCATGAGCTTATGGAATGTAAACGACGATGACGATTACCGACTTGTCGACCCAGGATATAAGGAGGAACAGTGCAACGAAATATTCTCCTACGTTGACAGGTGGCTGGGTCAAGACGACATCACCTCATTCCGGACAAGTAATTTTCTAAAACGAGCTGTTGAACAGGGCCTCGTAATGCAGGCCGGAAGCTCGTTAAGAAACGCTGATGGCTTCTATCGACTTACTCAGCTGAGTCACGACCTCCTCAAGCCCTTTACCGGCGACACATTGATACAGAAAGAGTCACTTTCTCAGAGATATGTACGGTTGGAGATCTTGCTTGGGAACCTACTCGTCTTGAAGATAGAGGATGACGAAGAGTGGGCTAATGAGATTAAGGCTCAGCTACCTTCATTTAGGGACCTTCTCGATGGTATTAACAAAAACCAGGAGGCCTTAATAAAAGGGTTTCAGCTTCAACGCAGCTCGATCCAGTCAGCAGCCAGCGGCTCTCTTGCGCAACAAATGCAGCACTTGATTGAGTTAATTGACGAGATTGCAGGCCAAATAAGGGACCTAAAATCGTTGATACTGAATGGGGCGGACAATGTGCTTTCTCTACTTCATGAAATCAAAGAGATGGCACATAACAGAAATGCTCCGATCAGACTTACCAATGCTATGGCTGATATTCATGACCAGCTGGATTCTATTCGTCAGTTCTCTGGGCACTCTCTTCTGGAGCTAGCAGAGTTCTTTGAGCAAGTTTTATCCACTATCCGCCTAAAAATCACCCTAGATCCAAACGCGAATCTCAATTTATTGATTGAAAAAGCAGTCCTGCAAATGGATCGGATGCCTTGGTCAATCTCTATTCTTGCGCCAGATCCTGTTGTGGAGCTCAGGGATTGGGAGGCTCCGCCTCCACCTTTGGAAAACGAACTGCCAAATGATGGCGACCCTGAAGTCATCCTTAGAAAGACCCCTAGCGACTACCTAGAAAAATTAGCTAAGGGACTCGTTGCGAGAATGTATGAGAGCGATAACGAGGTCGATATTTCAAAAGTTGCCGACCAGATCCTTTCCAATGAAGAGTTTCAATATAAAGACCGCCATCGGTTGCTGTTTTTCATCTTCGATGAGTTGATAAAAAACGGAGATTGGACACGCCCTGCCTATCACCCTGAGTGGGTACAATTAGCACACGATAATAACGTTGAAATTGAACAACAGTGGTTCAAAAAATATGACTGATCATCTATTTACACACGCTCAAGACTCAAAGAAACAGTACCTTACACTAGATGATGTAATTGATGACCCCCTATTCGCGGATGTAGATTATCGCCTTAGGGGCGGGGTAAACATTACTAGTGAAGATGACCGGTTACATACCTTTCTAGGAGAGACGGAGAGTGTGCTTCGCAAGTTTTACGGCAAGTTACACCTGGCTCTAGAAGTCACGCCTGAGAAAGTTTATTACCTAAGGCCACAGCGTCGTTCAAATGTTCCTACGACCCGATTGAACCAATTAGAAATGGTTATGGGTCTAACGATAGTTGCAATGCAATGGGAAAAAAATGCGACTGATTTCGAATGGATCCCCGTTGATTTTCTTATTGAACGATTGAAGTCTCAGCTGTCGGACGAACGGTTCGCTGAGTTGTATCGCCGTAAGCCGGGCATTCAGACAGACCATGATGTAGGGCGTGTGAGAGAGGAAACGTTGAAGAGACTCTCTAGACTGTCACGTCTGAGTTTTATTAGGCTCAACAGAGATGAGCAGACTTTCTGGGCAACTAATGCGATCTACAGGTTTATCGAACCTTTGAAAGGCTTGAGCAGCGAAGACGAGTTGCCAGGCCGCATAAGTTCGTTAATCCAAGAGGGTTTTCTTACCGACTCACCTTCGCCCAGAGAAGAGTTAAGAGACACGCCAAGAACAGAGTCTGAACATTGGTCATCAGAAGGCCTAACTATCGAAGGTGATACTCGCGATATGTTTGATGCGGAGGAATATGATGCGTAATTACCCATACATAAAGAGCCTGTCGCTTGTGGGCGTCAACGGAGTCTCTGCCAGAACCCTCGATTTAGTTAATCCTCATGAACATCAGACTGATAGGCAATATGGCACCGTGGTTAGCCTTTTAGGCAAAAATGGTTCAGGGAAAACGACGCTACTTGGGACCTTTATGTTGGCTCTCTTACCCGATATTCGCTCGGTCAGTTTGGGAACATCGGATAATTTTACTCAGACGCAGAAGATGCAGGACGCAGAAATGTTTGAGCGCTTGGGTAATCCGTCTCTTATTGGGTTAGAGGTTGTATCTCGTGCTGGTGAAAGAGCGCTGTTTATTGTTCGCTCTGAGCGAGAGACGGGGTCCCGCTTGAAGTTTGACACGTTCAGGGTTGGGTTGTTCGATAGTTTAGCACCACTTGATTTTCTTATCGTTCGTAACGGCAACATGGTTACGCCCAGAACTATAGATGGTATTCGAGATATAGCTGCCGAGCATGGCTGCCGACTACAAAGCTTCGACAAGATTGATAAATACATGCTGGCGTTGTTTAACGATGGTATTTTGCCCAGAACATTCAACCGTTCTAATGAGCGTTACCAATTAGGTCAGATTTTTCACAGCGCCATGTCAGGAAAAAGAGATCAAGCTATCGGCCGAGATCTAGCTGATTTCCTAATGACGCACTCAAGGACAAATATCAAAAGTGTGGTCGATGTGTTGTCTGGAACAATGCGAAAGCTTAGGCAGACAAGAGATGATCTGGCGCACAACTCCAAAGACTATGCGTTTTTCAAGGAGTTGTTAGAGAAGTCCTTCACTGTATCAGCTAAAGCATGGGCTCAAGCCGAGTACAATTTTTCTCGAGCAGATAAAGAAGCTACATCCTGTCGACAAGATGTTTCAGAGTGCAAAGTTTCTATTGAGAAGAGTGATCAGGATCTTACGGAGTGTCGTTCGAAACTAGATACAAGCGTTGAGAATAGAACATCACTCGAGCAGGAAAGTGAACAGCTAAAGCCAAGACTTGCTTCTGCTGTTGAGGGCGAAATCTTCTACAAGCAGGGTAAACAAGCCTCTGTGAGTCTATTAAAGAAGGAAGCTCAACTTTACGAGAGTTTGAGTTTGTCCCAGTTGGCTGACGAAGGCGCTGACGCGTCGCGCAACAAAGTTGAACAAGCTAATCAAGATATCTTGGATATCCAAGCACAGCTCGCAGATGTGCAAGAACGTTTTATCCTTCTTGAGAAAAAGGCGGGGCAATACCGAAATGCGAAGTCGTTATTAGATAGCGTCAAGAGCTGGTGTGGCGATAGCTTTGAACTAGCGAAGCTTAAGGGCATGATTGAAGAATACACTGCACAATCCAAACAGCTAGCGCTAGAGGCGGACCAGCTGGGAAACAAGCTCAATAGTGCAGAGAATATCAATGAAATTCATGCTAAAGCTGCATCACTGATTCGACGCGCTGGCGATAGCATTGACCCAAACGTCGCAAAGAATTGGTTTATCTCTACAGAGCTTAGACTCGAAGAGGAACGCCCGCTAGCCGTTAGCCTTGAACAGATGAGAAATGGATTGAGTGCGTTGAAAAGGAATCATCGTACTGTGAACCGCATGCTTGATCGCTTTAAGCAAGCAAAGTTACCACGCATGCCTTCCAATGAATCTGAGTACCAACAGCTTACGGAAGACAGAGGAGAAGCTCTTGAGTCGGCGAAGGAGGTGAAAGCGAGTGTCGATGCTAGGTATGAGGACGAGCGACATATCCAGGAAGAGCTAAAGATCGAGGTTTCACGTCTCAAATCGCTGCGAACAGAGTGGCAAAATTATCAACCTGCGGTTGCACGTTTATATGAATGCTTCCCTGATACTCAATTCACGGCAGAGATGTTAGATGGGTTGATTAAAAACACGCAGAGAGAACTCAGGTCATTACGAGAGAATAACTCCCGAATAGAGAGCAATATATTTTCTTTGAAAGAGAGGATCCTTTCACTCAGCAACAGGGAAACTGGGTCATTGGAAACCCTCCAACGTTTTGCCAGCGATGTTGGCGGAGTGGCCGTAGCGGACTTGTATAGCGATATACCGTTAGAAGAAGCTGGATTCACCGAAGCGGCTTTAGGTCAGCTTATGTGCGCTATCGTAGTGAATGACCCGAGCGATGCGGCTAGAACGCTATTAGCTGAATATGGTGATAACTGGCCATTACCTGACGTGATCTTAATGACTGTAAAAAACCACAGTCCTGATCAACTACGGAGTGGTGGCTATGACGCGGACCTGTTTTTTAAAGATCTTAGTCAAGAGTTTGTAGGTGCTGATCTAGACCTTAATCACAACGAAAATGATGTTCCTTGGGTAGTTCTCAGTGAACCCTTTGGCGGTATACGTGTTAGCGGGGTGCCTACTGAACCAGTTTTGGGTAAAGAGGCTCGGGATAAGCTGATAGCAGATCTACAAATTGAGTTAAATTCAAAGCAAACTTTGTTTGACAGTAACGATGAGAATATATCGCTGCTGCAAAGTGGCCTAGAGCAAGCCAATCGAATCAACGTTAATCCCTCATTGGCTTTCGCTGTTGAGCCTAATGTTGAGCTCAAAAAACAGAAATTACAACAACAAGGTAATAAGGTAGCTGACCTGTACTCTCAAACGTTGCAAGCGACCAATCGCGTAAAAACCTTAGAACTACAATGCAGTTTGCTTGAACAGCATGCGGATTCAAGTGATTTGCTAGACGTTAACTTCGACAAGGAGATTATGGAAGCAGAGGAACAAATCATACGTTCTGAAAAGGCTAAAAAGTATGTCGATAGGTACGGCGGTACCTTCTCGCAGATAAAGCAGCAATACCCGAAGATTCGAGAAGATTATCAATCTGACATAGACACGCTAAAGCGACAACATCAACTCGCTGAACAAGATCTTAGCAATACCAACAACCGCAAGCGCGATTTAACCTCGCTTAACCAAGTGGCGAATCATCTCGCTGACGATTACGAGCAAGCACAAAACGATCTTGCGAAAGAAGATGGAAACGTAAGTTCATTGCGTGAGAGGCACAAACAGAAACGTGTCATGCTCGATGAGTTGAAGGTTCAGTTGAGAGAAAGCGAAGATAAAGCACGCAAAAACAAAGAGGTACATCTTAAGCTTCAATCGGAATATTCTGTGTTAGAAGAGCAGGTTGCGGAATCAAAACGTAGTTTGTCAAAGCTGACTTACCCTTATTGCGAAGGACTCGAAAAACAACTTTCACTCGATAGCGAAACGATATCTAAACGATTGAGAGCGGCTCAAGAGCAATGTGAATCACTCCAACTTAAGCAAGTATCATTAACCGAACGCCATAACACCCTACTCAAGCAAGTAGAATCCCTACAGAGTACATCAGTGATTGCAGAAGAGGCGCGTGAAAATGCAAATGGTATAAAGCAAAAGGTGCTGGATGCTCTGCCTGCCGGAGCCACAAAACATAAGCTAGAGCAAGAAATGGACGTCTATTTTAAACTGATGCATGAAGGTGAGGCCGTCCAATACACTAATGGGATTTACGCAATATCTGGATTGGTCAATCGCTATGGTTTGAGTCGAGATGATGAGTTCTCCCAAAAAATAAATAGTTTTAATCTAGAGGGAGGGACCACCCTGCCTAGTCTTTGCCAGCTGCATAGTGACGCTATTTCTTTGTTTCGTCGGCAAGCCCGAGGGGACATTATTCGTAGTTCCGAGCCGACAGAGATGCTTACACAATTGGATAGTGCGTGTAGTCTCGCTAGGAGAACACTTGAAAGCGCCGAAGAGCAGTTTCTCACAGATAGAAATGAACTAGGAAATGCCATTGCCCGTCGTGTACAGGATGAGCAGAAAGCCATAAGAAGGCTAAGTGCTGAAATGATAGGAATAAGCTTTGGGCAAGTTGCGGCTATTCGTCTAGTACCTAAAAGCGTCCCTCATTTCGAAGCTACTTTGAAGGCTTTGAGAGGAAGCGACGATGTCATGGACGATCTCTTCAATAATGCTGAAGATGTAGAAGAAGCGCTCGCAACACTATATCAAAAAACCACTGGTGGCCGGATCGAGGGAGAAAAGCTGCTTGACCATAAGAACTACATCAATGTGGTAACAGAAATCCAGAGAGTTGGTAGTGAAGAATTTGAGTTATTGGATGACAAAACACTTTCAACAGGAGAGCGAATTGGCTCTGGATTGGTTGTCTTAATAGCAATTCTAAAAAACTGGGGACGGGTCTCACATGAAAAACAACCTTTCTTAATCCCGTTAGTAATGGATGAAGCATCACGTTTGGACTCCGACGCTCAGAGAACGGTGCACCAGTTGGCGGTAAAGACCGGAAGTCAGATTGTAATTGCCGCACCTGAGTCGCAAGGAAAGATATCAGGTGTTGGCTATCAACTTGTCAGAAGTGCTTCTAAAGCAGGTAACAAAGAGAGCCGTGTAATCATTAGTGGGATCCGGGATGCTGACAGTTTAGGGATTGATGAAGAAGCATTTATCGATTCGGTTGTGAGTGGGGCGGCGCATTGATGCATGGACTACTGGAGGATGTAAAGTTAACACCTAAGCAGGCACTGGCACTTATTGATAAGCTTATTGAGCGCGGGAAAGTGTTGCCCAACCAGAGAGATAGTTTACTGATTGAGCGCCTTGAGCAACTTGGCATAGTGAAACGAGTGGGGAGTTACTGGCAGCTGTGTGAGCCCCAACGCATTGAGAGTGTTCGTAACCAAATAACGCAATATACTTTGCAAAAAAACAGGCCTGGTATCTTACGAAAGATGCCCGTTGTACATCATAAAAGTGCTGCTGCCTGGCGAGGACATAGCAAAAGTGGGCAAGGCGAGGCTCTTCAGAAAGGTCAACTGATAAGTACAGACGATGTAGTACGGGTCCGCACTCAGAAGACCGGGTTCGTAATATACAGCGATAACGCCACGATTGATACTGACTTGGAGACTCTGCAAAGGACTGAAGTCAGCTTACCAGAACGGTTGTACAAAGACGCTCATGCGCCCTGTGTCGCTGGGGTAAAGTTGGTGTTGACTGTCGAAAACTTGGGCACATTTGTTGACTTCCCCATGGTGGATGGACTCGTATTGGTTTACTCATCAGGGAATAACTTTGCATCATCGGTTTGTTTTATCAAGCGCTTCTTGGAAGAGGTGACCTGGGCACACTTCCCGGACCTTGATCCCAATGGTCTGATCATATCAACGCAAATGGCAGATACCCTCAACAAACCTTGCAATGTTTGGATTCCACCTCATTGGGATAGGGTCCGAGCTCAGCCGCTGGTTTCTGGTAAAGGAAAAAAGGTATGGGGGGAAGCCCCTGCCTGCCCTGAAATCGCAAGTTTGCAGGAAACAAGCCATTGGGTTGAGCAAGAGGTTCTCGTCTTAGATCAACGAAGCGTCAAAGCCGTCAGTGAGCTTGTTAGTGAGCCTAAGCTCCGGCTAATAACTCTTCAATACTAAAGATTTTACGATTGACAGTTCAGGCGGCAGTTAATCAAACATTGTACTCGGCGAAGCTGATGTTCGTGCAGTGTGTCGACAATTCCGCTACAGGGAAAGTCTCAATTCATTGCCTGGCGAACAATAGCCTAGCTATGCCCATAAGAAGCAGTTATCTGACTAGTTTACTTCTTAAGAATAAGGATACTTAATGAGTATTGAGAAGTTTAGAAGCGTGGAGGAACTAAAACAGTTCTTCGAAGAAGGAGGTAACCCTTGGTTTGATGCAGAATTTTCTCCTCAGACTCAGAGTATCGTCGAAGCATTGGATGCAAAAGGAGCCTTTCTCAATAAGTGGTGGGTAAGGACCGCCATGGATTGGAAGTGTCCCGCCTGTAAAAGGACTAAGCCCCAAATAGCCAAACTAGATAATCGTAGATATGCCTCCTGCAAACTGGAGGAGCATCACGATCACATGAAGGATACGGTGCGCACGTTGTTCGAAGAAATATCTTCGAACAGAGAAGTCGTTGTTGCAACTGAGCTAGCTAAGCGGTTTGCAATCAGGACGTCCTTTGCAATTTCCGCTTACGATAACACGGTGATTTGCGCGGATTGTAATAAAGCAGACGGTATTGCAAAACGGATGGTCAAAACTCACAGTGACTTTTCATACTCTCCAGCAGAAATTGGGCGATTTGTAAAACCATCAGATAATCGAGAGCATGAAATTGACGCGGATATCGCCAAGGAAATTTGGAACGAGAATCTGGAAACGTTCAATAAGCGTATGCAGTTGGCAAAAGTTATAGCGGAGTTGGCTGCCAGCGATTCACATTGGTATCAACCCTCAGAACCAACAGCCAAGCAAGTCAATGATTCTGCCAATTACAAGTTTAACTTGCGTGGATTAAGAGACCTTCACGATGATCCTGAAAAGCTTCTATACAATACAACGCCTTTCAAGGGAAACCACTCATCATGGAGATTGAATCCCAAGCCTTTCACAAGTACGAGACCAACTGATGGACAAATAGCACATTTATCTAACACCAGGGGGCGGTACTGGAACAGGTACGACGACAGCTGGCAATGCCCATGTTGTGGTCGTTTAAAGCGGGAATGTCTTAAGCCGTCTAAAAATAACCCTTGGGTGTTTGAAGTAAAGGCCATTCTAGCTCATGATTCTGAGCATCAGTCTTTTGCTGAAGAAATTAAGGTGTGCAACGAATGTTTCAATGCTGCAAACCATCTTGGCCAGGAAGCAATAAAAGAAGCCAAAGAACAAGATGAGACGGTAGATGTATATTTTCCACATAGCTTGATACAACTGGAAGAGTTGAAGTCTGTTATAACGCCGAGATTACACTCCTCACATATCATTGATAATGACTTGGCTGAAAACGTGGTTCGCAATGCCATCAGGCGCATTATTGATGAAGACTATAACCAATCCCCAAAGCACAAGATGAAGCTGCAAGAACAGTTCAGTACAATGCTTTATGGTGGAAGTTGTGAATAGTTCAGCCTTCGCTAGACACGAATGCAGCGACTCCACTGTCTAATTTGATCAAATATTGTGAAGGTCCACTAGAACCGACTTTAAAAAAAATCAGTGATTTATATGGGGATTACTAAAATTGGCCTTCTTTTGAGAATTACATGAGGGGAATGAAATGGATGTCAATGAAAGTAGATATATTCTTATCCAGAATCACGGTCTTCAAAATACCGATGATGTTTATACATTTTATTACGATGAAACGAATAACATCCGAAAACTATATTTGAAAGATTCTGGCCTTAATAGGGACTTTACCTGCACGTTCTTCCCGTAATTGCTTAACCCATTTGCCCAGAGTTGAATAACCAACTCCCATGGCTTCGGCTGCTTCTCTATTCGTATAACCTTGGTCAACAACCAGTTGTGCTGTTTCCAGTCTGAATTCAGGGCTAAAATTCGGGCCTTTTTTCTTTGTCATTTTGTCACCTAACGTTGTTATGCTGCCATCATAGCAGCTCTAATTAGGTGGCCAAATTCACTATGCCACTACACTCATATATTAGAACGTGAGAGCGTGGAGCGGATCGCTGCTCATCCTGGAAATCCGATTGGCAATATTGTCGAACTCTGGGAAGAACAGGAAATCGGTGTGACTAAAGAAGCAAAGTTATTGAAGGTAATTGACCGCTTATTGCCATTCTTACATAACATGACTAGCGAAGGCCAAGCTTGGAGGGATAATGGAATACATAAAGCCCAAGTGTTGAATATGCACCAATTTATCGAGAAGGAAAGTCCTGAAATTTTTTCATGGTTTGTTATACAGCTCGAATATGCCGTTGAACAAGGTTGGCTTAAAGCATGATCTTTCATTGGTTGTTTCTTGTCTATCCAGACTAGGCCCGTAACTTGTCGATGCCCCATTCAAAGTTATCAACACGACTTGAGATGAGCATCACTAGCCTAATGTTGACCCAAACTAAGTAATGCGACAAAGTCGCCGACTCTAACTATGGCGATTCTGCGCCGCTTACTACTAATAATCATTAAGTTAATTATTCTTAAATATCTGAAAGGAAGCACCTATGATAGGCATTATTGCCGATTGTCTTGGTTTACCTGGGCGTCCTACTCTTTTTAAGCCAGATTCTGCTATGGAAAATGCCTGCTGGGGGCAAGAAAACAATGGTTTCTCTGCTGCTGTTGCCGCTGCTGGCAGGCCTAAGCTTTATTGATGAAATATGGGCCAGGCACCAGTTTCAGGCCTTATGCGCAGAAGATAATTTACTAAGCTACCAGGCGGATAAGGTCAGGGGGCAAGCGGTCAGCACCAAAGCGCTGATCCGGAACAATATCAGCGCAGCCGTGCCTATCGTTGAGCATACCCGGTACTGGTTTGTAGCTGGCACTGATGACATCGTGATCACCAGCAAAAGTTAGTTAGAAAATGGAAATTTATCTCCTCAAGATGCTGAGAAGCAATTAAGCGACATCTTAGTTCCGTTATTAAATGAAGATGGGTATAACATTGTTCAGACTCCTTTTCGCGGTGACATTGGAGTAGATTTTATTGCTGAGAAGCAACTTTCCACTAACCTAGAGCAAGTGGGAATCGAATATAAGCACTATAAATCTGCTGTAGGTGTCGATGCTGTTCGCCGGTTACTGGGAACAACATTTACTCACAACTTTGACCGTTTAATTTTAGTAACCAAATCTCGTTTTACTAAAGCTGCCCTTGAGCTTGCGAATTCGGCTTTACCAGTCAAGCTTGAACTAATTGACTTAGATGCTCTAAGAGCGTGGGTGCAGAGAGCAGAAAAAACTGAAGACTATGACTTCGAACTAGTAAATATTATTCGTTCCAATATTAGCGAGCGGTTAGCAGTGCTAATAGCTAAAAATCCGCGATATCTAATGGATATTGAATGGAGAGAGCTTGAGTATGTTATTCAAACCGTTTTTGAAGAGCTAGGGTTCAGCGCAGAACTTACCCCAGGAAGCAAAGATGGCGGTAAAGATTTAGTGCTTACCTGTAGGATTTCTGGGCAAGATCATACATATTACGTAGAGCTGAAGCACTGGAGATCCCAACAAAAAGTAGGTGGACAAGCTGCTAGAGGTTTCCTGAAAGTGATTGTTAATGAAGAAGTGAATGGTGGGTTATTTCTTTCTTCATATGGTTATTGTGAGAATGCGTTTGAAATGTTGACTGAAATTGACAGAAAACATTTAAAGTTCGGCGATCAGAAAAAAATCGTTACATTATGTACACAATACGTTAAGTCTAAATCTGGTATTTGGTCTCCTACTAGCGGTTTATCGGAAGTATTGTTTGAACAAACTATATAAATTCGCCTAACAAGGCGCTCAAGAATGACAAAAAACGCTTGGCGTTTTTTGCATCTTAGCTTTGCGTTAACCCATAGAAATTTTTATCCGAAAATGTCGAGTTAGAGTTAAGGCTTTAACTCGGAATTGTCCAATTACTTGATAGAGCATTTAATACAAATGAAAGAATAGGGCGGAATAAAAGTAGTCACAAAATTAGTGTTTTAAGATGCTTATTACATTGACAAATGCCATACATTTTTTACAAGGAAGCATCTTCATGATATCAGTAACTTTTCACGAAAACTCGAGGCGTACACGTCAATTCAAGTCTGAAAATGGAGCTTTGAAGGCCGTATGGAAATGGCTTAAAGCAACAGAAGACGATAACGCCTATGCAGTGATTATTGGTCCTATGTATTCTGAGCCAAGAGTCATCAAAGGCTGGCAAGAACTTCCATTCAGTGAACCTGAAAATTTAGACTTTTTGCAGACTAAGGAATGGCGTCGACTGAGACAACAGGCCTTTGAGTTATATGGAAACTTTTGTGCCTGCTGTGGTAGAGGTCCAAAAGATGGCGTAGTGCTTCATGTAGATCATAAAAAACCTCGTTCGAAATATCCAAAACTTCAAGATGACATCAACAATCTTCAGATTCTTTGTGAAGAACACAACCAAATGAAATCCAATACATCTGAGCGCGATTGGGCTCAGTGGTGCCAAGCCAACTCTGTACGTGGCACTAAATAGTCCAACACAAGGGTTAGTGAGGCACGGGCACGTGTCGAAGTATTCATAAATCAGAGCGACTGTTGTTATAAACACTCAGACACAAAATTCTCACGTATTTCAGAATAGAGCACCTAAATCAGAATAGTGAGAACATTCTGATTCTCAGTGAGAATTGTCACGCATAGGGAATAGTGCTTTCCATATTTACTCACATTCAATTTAACATAATATACATTGTGCGCAACTTTGTGTGAGAGGGATTTGGGATGCCAACACAGCACTAGTCAATGCCTTGTAGATGGTCTAATGGCTTATTGAAGGCGCTTTCGTGTCGTTCGATTTGTGTGGTGTGCAAATATTTCGATGTGGTGTCGATACTCTCATGGCCAGCATCGGCTTGCACGTGTGACAACGGCCGACGATTGATATTGATGTCATGAGTGATCCCTGTGTGCCGGATATTATGCGCGGTGAGTTTTCGCATTTGCTCGGCATCGTGATTAAAGCCATCGGCTTGCGCGTTATCTGCCGCGAGATTGATAATGGTCTGAATATCTTCGCGGATTTGCCTGATCCCAAGATTGGCATTCACAAGACCCGCGTCGCGGCCACGACCGGCGGCGCGATGACGTACGAACAAAGGATGATGTTCGCCTTGGTTTGGAAAATCAGGCAGCCCTAAAAATTGCCGATATTTGACTAAACCATCGAGTAATGCCTTAGAAATCGCCACGCTGCGTTTTTTGCCGCCTTTACTGAGTGGAATGTGAAAACTCCAAATACCTGTCTGTGGATTTTGCCTAAATTGCCCCATAACCGGTGAATAGCCAACCCGCGCCGAAACATCCGAAATGCGCAGATAACAGGAATAAATCAATGAAATCAAGAATAAACTACGTTGATGCAACTCTGGGGACTCAGTAGCCAATTGAGTGACGGTACTCATAACATAGGACCACTGTAACTCTGTGAAAGCCAAGCTATTTTCTTCTTCCTCTGTTTGCCTTTGATACTGCTTATTCTGCGCAAAACGGCTGTGATTCAACCAAATTTGCGCGGAATTACGCTCGCAAAACTCCTCACTTATTAAGTAACTGTAAAACGAGGATAAAATGGCAATCTTGGTTTTTAACGCATTATCGCTCAACACATAGGGTTGAATTTGACCTAACTGTTTCTTGCCCACAAATGGCCGCCAAAGACTGTTTGGTACCCGTTCATCGCGCAATTTGTCCAATTTAAATTGTGGCACATTAAAATAACCGATCAGTTCCAGCGGCGGCGCCAAGCAGTAATCCACATAACGACTCATATCCTTACGTAGCACCTGTGTGGGTGACATTTTCGCGACATCAAAGCACCAATGCAGGAACGTGGTCAGTTCACTTCGATAGGCTTTATAGTTGTTTTCACTGTGTTTTTGCTCGAACAACCAATCAGTTGCGTGTTCCATCACTAAACCCGCATCGGGCACATCAGATAAGCTGACTTGAGTGATGTATTGATTCACCACACTGTTGCCATATTGTATGAATTCAATTGAATCAAACAGAGGTAAAACTGGAGGTAGCTGCATATTAACTTTAAAATTTAACTATTTATTGCATGATAATACTTAAACGCAAATGCCGATAACGTTATTTATCGGCATTAACCAAAAACTCAATTTGCGAACAGTTTGTTTGCGTACATTGCTGGCAACTAATGCGTTTTTGACAGCAAATCAGGCAAAGCTGCCAGACTTTACGTTTAGATTGACTATCGAGACACGAGAAATCCGCCGCACATAACTTACCTTCACGGATAAGCTGCGCGAGTTTCTCCTCAGAAATCGATAAATTGATCCGCTCGGCCATATAAATCCCCTGCTAATAATCCTGTTTCGATAATACCAAGATGAGAATAATTCTCAATAATCTTAATTCAATAATGCTAACTCCCCCACTTTATTAATTTTTTCAACTTATCCGATTGGCTTCTACTACACTCTAACTGTGTGATGCTCCTTTATGTGATGAGGTATCGGATGGTGATTGATCTTGCAAACAAAAAGCCGTTGTTCTCCGCGAAGAAAGCCACAGAAATATCCCCCGCTGCCGCTCCGTGGAAGATCCTTGTTGTTGATGATGAACCCGATGTCCACACAGTCACCAAACTTGCTCTTTCACGTTTTCGACTCGATGGCCGTGCCCTCACCTTTATTAATGCCTACAGTGGTGAACAGGCCAAAGAACTGCTCGCACAGGAGCAAGACATTGCCGTCGCCTTTATCGATGTGGTGATGGAGAGCGACCATGCTGGGCTCGAGCTGGTCAAATGGATCCGCGAAGTGCAAGTGAACAAAAATATTCGACTCATTCTGCGCACCGGCCAGCCAGGACAAGCCCCCGAAGAAGATGTGATAGTCAATTACGATATTAATGATTACAAAGCAAAATCTGAGCTTGATTCCCGTAAGCTGATGACCAGCGTCTACTCTTCATTACGCTCGTACCGCGATATTATGGAAATCGAACAAGCAAGACGCGCGCAAATGAATCACAGAATAGGTTTAGAGCGGGTACTTGAGGCCACCTCGGGCTTGTTTGAACTGCGAACGCTACATAAGTTTGCCGATGGACTCCTTACACAAGTCGCCACCCTACTCAACCTCGATACTGAAACCTTATTACTCACCTGCAATGCGATGGATGCGATCAGCGGCCATGTGGATTCGGCCGAAATCGAAATCCTCGCGGGAACAGGCCAGTTTGCCAATAGCCCTCCTCATAAAGAACTCCCTGAGCATATTGGTAAATTACTACGTAGCGCCTTAATCCAAAAACGCTGCCTATACGAAGACAATTGTTTTGTGGGTTACTTCCCGACAAAGAGCGGGCTTATCAATCTACTCTATATGGATGGCATTGATAAAATAGATGATTTGGACAAAAAACTGGTCGATATCTTTGCGATAAACGTCGGGGTTGCGTTTGAGAATCTACTCCTGAATCAGGAAGTTGAAGATACCCAATCAGAACTGATCCTGCGCTTAGGCGATGTGGTTGAGAGTCGTTCTAAAGAGGCCGCCAATCATGTTAAACGCATGGCGGAATATTGTGCCCAGCTAGCGTTATTGGCTGGGTTAACCGAAATCGAAGCCGACTTGCTGCGCCGCGCTTCACCTATGCACGATATAGGTAAAATCGCGATCCCCGATGCGGTGTTACTCAAACCCGGTAAATTAGATGATCAAGAATGGTCAGTGATGCGCCAACATCCGACTATTGGCTATCAAATTCTCGCAAATTCCGAGCGGCCGATCCTTAAAGCGGCGGCGATTATCGCCCTACAACACCATGAAAAATATGACGGCTCTGGCTATCCAGGCAATTTACAACAAGATCAAATTCACATTTTCGCCCGCATCGTTGCTATCGCCGATGTGTTCGATGCCCTGTCTCACGCCCGTTGCTATAAAGCCGCATGGCCATTAAACGAAGTGATAGATGAAATGCGCAAAGGTGCGGGTAAGCATTTTGACCCCGATTTGCTGGAACTCTTTATCAATAACATCGATATTTTCGTGCGGGTCAAAGAGAGTTGGAAGGATCATGACGAATAATGAAAATAAGCTTAAAAATCAGTAGAAAATTCATCATTATTCGCCATATCAACGCGTTTATTCGTTTAAATTGACCAACAGGGGTTTAATAGGAGTTAATTCCCCTGCTTAGTGAGGATTATCGGCAAGAAAGTCAAAAATAACGGCGTGCTCCTCTCCGTTTCGGTTAAAACGGATAAATCCTCGCCACACCATGTATCCGCTGCTGCAAGAACCGTAAATCATCTGTCCTTCATAGTGAGTTTTATTCAGTTCATTAAGATTGACAGGAATAATGCCCATAAACATATCTCGACCTTCTAAACGTATCTGAAGATTGTCAATCGGCTCTGAGGTTAATAGCTTCAATGTTAATGGCTTTTCGCTCGGCGCATGGGCTGGTGACAGGCTAATTCGCAGTTCAACACCCGCGACGTTTTTAATGCAATCCCCCTGTGTAAAAGCACAAAGTGTTGGGTCTACAGCCTTTGTTTCGACCTGTTGCGTGGCTTTTTCATTACAAGCTGTGAGATTCATCATAACTAGCATGATGGATAGCGGAAGAAGTTTGCGAGTAAGCACAAAAATTAACCTTGTGATGCAAGATGTTAACATTCTATGGCGTAGGTTGATCTAGATCAACTTTCCAGACCCCATCTTTGGTATCTTTTTTGACATGGCTCAAGTATCATTGCGAAACCTCATATTTGAGCACAAATGTGTAGGGTAACGCATTGACATGGCTTCACAACCCTAATAGGGAAGTGGGCTTTGTGTCATATATAACAGGTAAAGCTTGTCTTTACTAAAAGTAAAAGTAATAAGCAGTGGAAGCATTATGATGAACCATTCCCAGCCAACAGGCGCTGATTACAATTACACCATTGTCCGCCAATTTGCCTTAACCACAGTTTTGTGGGGTATTGTTGGTATGTCAGTCGGTGTATTAATTGCGGCTCAGTTAATCTGGCCACATCTGAACTTTGATACTCCTTGGTTTACGTATAGTCGCTTGCGACCATTACATACCAATGCGGTTATCTTCGCGTTCGGAACATCAGCCCTCTTTGCAACATCCTATTATGTCGTACAACGCACCTGTCAAACCCGACTATTTGCACCTAAATTAGCTGCATTTACGTTTTGGGGATGGCAAGCCATCATTCTGTCAGCAGCAATCACTCTGCCAATGGGTTACACCAGTGGTAAAGAATATGCTGAATTAGAATGGCCAATCGATATCGCCATCACCATCGTTTGGGTCTCCTATGCAATAGTGTTCTTCGGCACTATTATCAAACGAACAACATCGCATATTTACGTAGCGAACTGGTTCTTTGGTGCATTTATCATTACGGTTGCCGTGCTTCACATCGTGAACTCTATGGCCGTTCCTGTTAGCTTGTTCAAGTCATACTCTATGTACAGTGGCGCGGTCGATGCCATGGTGCAATGGTGGTATGGTCACAACGCGGTAGGCTTCCTGTTAACCGCAGGCTTCTTAGGTATGATGTACTACTTCGTTCCTAAGCAAGCGGGTCGTCCTGTTTACTCATATCGTCTGTCTATCGTGCACTTCTGGGCACTGATCGCACTGTACATTTGGGCAGGTCCTCACCACTTACACTACACTGCCCTGCCAGACTGGACTCAGTCGTTAGGTATGGTGATGTCACTGATCCTGTTCGCACCATCTTGGGGTGGTATGATCAACGGTATCATGACCTTATCTGGTGCATGGCACAAACTGCGTACTGACCCAGTACTGCGTTTCTTAGTGGTTTCGCTGTCTTTCTACGGTATGTCGACCTTCGAAGGTCCGATGATGGCCATTAAGACAGTTAACGCTTTATCTCACTACACAGACTGGACTGTAGGTCACGTTCACTCAGGCGCGCTAGGCTGGGTGGCAATGGTGTCTATCGGTTCTCTGTATCACTTGATCCCAGTACTATTCGGCCATGGCCGTATGTACAGCATCAAGTTAGTTAACGTGCATTTCTGGTTAGCAACTATCGGTACTGTTCTTTACATCGTGTCTATGTGGATTTCGGGTGTAATGCAGGGTCTGATGTGGCGTGCAGTTAACGCTGACGGTACTTTGACTTATAGCTTTGTTGAAAGTCTGGAAGCTTCTTATCCTTTCTACTTCGTACGTTTCCTCGGCGGTTGTTTCTTCTTAACCGGTATGCTGATCATGGCATACAACGTGATCCGTACTGTGAAAGCCTCTAAAGATTCATTGCCAGCACTGGCTGAAGCAAAAGCGGCTTAAGGAGCAAACTCGATGAAATTTAATCATGAGATAGTTGAAAAAAACATCGGTTTGTTAGCGATCTTCACTGTTATCGCTATCAGCTTCGGTAGCTTGGTAGAAATCACGCCGCTGATTTTCCAAAAAGATACCACTGAGCCTGTTGAAGGTTTGAAACCTTACACTGCCCTGCAACTTGAAGGCCGTGACATCTATGTACGTGAAGGTTGCTACAACTGCCACAGCCAGATGATCCGTCCTTTACGTGCAGAGACTGAACGTTACGGTCACTACTCTGTTGCCGGTGAGTCTGTTTGGGATCACCCATTCCAATGGGGTTCTAAGCGTACTGGTCCAGACTTGGCCCGTGTTGGCGGTCGCTACAGCGATAAATGGCATGAAGTTCACTTAATCGATCCTCGTGCTGTGGTCCCTCAATCGAATATGCCAGGCTTCCCATGGCTTGCCGAAAACAAGTTAGACGGCAAGTTAACCGGCGACAAGATGACTATTCTGCGTAACATGCACAAAGGCGGTTACAAAGGTAATGATCTTTACACCGATGAAGAAATCGCAGGCGCGCAGAAAGCTGTTGAAGGTAAGACAGAGCTGGAAGCCTTGATTGCATATCTTCAGTCTTTGGGTCACGCACTCAAATAAGGAGGCAATATATGGATTACGGCACATTACAAGGTATTTTAACCATCATTGTGATGCTGACCTTCGTCGGTATATTTGCTTGGGCATATAGCTCGCGTCGTCAAAAATCCTTTGATGAAGCAGCGAATCTTGTGTTTTCCGATGAGGAAATCAGCAAGGAATCGAAGGACTCAGGAGAGAATAAGTGATGAGTAGCTTCTGGAGTATTTGGATTAGCGTACTCTCGTTAACTGTGATCGCAGGATGTTTTCTGTTGCTGCGTGTGTGTTCAAAGAACACCACGGATGTCAAAGAGGGCGAATCCATGGGTCACAGTTTCGATGGTATCGAAGAACTCAATAACCCACTGCCAAAATGGTGGAGTTATATGTTCTATATCACTATCGTGTTTGGCCTAGTGTACTTAGCCCTGTTCCCAGGTTTAGGTAACTACAAAGGTCTACTGAACTGGACCAGCTCTAACCAAAGCATTGGTACAGAGAAAGGGATTAAAGCCGATTCTGCAGCCGCGATTGAGCTGGCAGCAAAAGAAGGCATGTACGTTCAGTACGACCAAGAAGTTAAACACGCTAACGAAAAATATGGCCCAATCTTCGCGGCTTACTTGGCAACACCACTCGAAGAGTTAGTGAAAAACCAAGAAGCGTTGAAAGTGGGCGGTCGTTTGTTCCTACAAAACTGCGCCCAGTGCCATGGCTCTGACGCACGTGGTAGCAAAGGCTTCCCTAACCTGACCGACAGTGATTGGTTATATGGTGGCGATTTAGCCACTATCAAGACCACTATCATGAACGGTCGTCATGGCATGATGCCACCAAAAGGTGGTTTGCCAATCGACGATAGCGAAATTGCAGGTCTGGCCGAGTACGTGGTTAAGTTATCTGGCCGTGAGCACGACGAGAAACTCGCCGCTCAAGGTCAAGGTTCATTCATGAAAGGTTGTTTTGCGTGTCACGGTATGGACGCAAAAGGCAACAAACTCATGGGCGCGCCTAACTTAACTGACGATGTTTGGTTATATGGCGGTAGCCGCGGCATGATCGAAGAAACGATCAAGCACGGCCGTGCAGGCGTGATGCCAGCATGGAAAGACGTTCTCGGTGAAGAGAAAGTCCACGTGATCGCAGCTTATGTTTATAGCTTGTCAAACAAGTAATTAGATATGAGTAACGCTAAGGCCTCGATAACGTCGAGGCCTTTTTTTTAAAGTGCTAAAGCCACCTTTTAACGGTAAAATGGCGCAAATTTTTATTATGGGTATTTAACATGAGCGAACAACAACCCTGGTATAAGCAGTTTTGGCCTTGGTTTTTAATTATTCTTCCTTTGTGTGCCGTCGTCGCAAGTTTTACCACGCTAAAAATTGCCCTCTCAAACTCTGACTCTCTGGTCGCCGAGGATTATTACAAAGAAGGCAAAGCCATCAATATGGACTTGAGTAAGGTCAAATATGCCAAGCAGCTTGGCATGCAATGGCAACTCGAACAGAATCATCATGAACTCCTCTTCACTCAACACGGCGGCCCTGCTTACCAAGCTGCATTAAAAGTTGAATTTTATCACCCAACCATTGCCGAAAAAGACATTAAGACCACAGTCACCGCCGATGCCAACCATGTGTATCGCATTACTCTGCCCGATGTATTAACCGGTGCTTGGGAAGTCCGTCTGGAAGGTTTTGATGGCAAATGGCGTATTCATCAACGTGTCGAACTCAAAGACAACGTCCAATTGTGGTTGAACTAATTGTGGTTGAATGAATATTGCTATGACACATCCAAGTTGTTTTCACTGTAATGAGCCCGTGCTTACGGGCACTCAGTTTGTCACCCGTATCAATGATCGCGATGAACTCATGTGTTGCCCTGGCTGCCAAGCGGTATCCCAAGCCATTGTGGATGCAGGTTTATTAAGCTATTACAAGTTTCGAACCGAGCCCGGCAGTAAACAGACGGCACTGGTACCTGATGAATTAAATCAGTTTAGTGCCTACGATTTGCCCGAAGTACAGCAGGACTTTGTCCACTCAGAGGAAAATAGTGACTCTGTTTCGCTGTCCATCGATGGCATTACTTGTGCGGCCTGTGCGTGGTTAATCGAGCATAAAGTGAAACAACTGCCTGGCGTCAGCCAAGTGATGGTCAACTCCACCACCCAAAGGGCGATGATCAGCTGGGATAAACAGCAAGTTAAACTCAGTGATATTCTTGGGCAAATTAGCCGTATCGGTTATCAAGCCGCGCCCTATCAAGTGGATGAGCAAGAACTGACCGCCAAGCAAAATAGCCGCAAATTCTTATTGCGCTTAGGCTTGGCGGGTTTTGCGACTATGCAAGTGATGATGTTCGCCCTCGCCCTCTATACCGGTTACTTTACCGATTTGGATGTGCAATATCGGGATTATTTCCGCTGGGTGAGCATGATTTTCGCCACGCCCGTGGTGCTGTATTCGGCGCAGCCCTTCTATTTCAGCGCCATTCGTACCCTGCTCAGTGGCAAACTCAATATGGATGTGTCGGTCTCTATCGCCATTGGCGGCGCCTATATTGCCAGTTGCTTTGCCACCGTTAACGGCACGGGTGAAGTCTATTTTGAATCCGTTTCCATGTTTACCTTCTTCCTGCTGCTGGGGCGTTATTTCGAGCAGAAGGCAAGACAAAAGGCCTCCGTTAGCTCCAGCAATCTCCACAAATTAGTACCTCTTACGGCACATTTGGTCACGGCCCAGGGGCAAGAAGAGATCCCCGCTAAGAAATTACGCCTTGGGGACATTATCCTCATTAAACCCGGCGAGATGGTTGCCGCCGACGGCATCGTAGTTGACGGCCATACCAGCATCAATGAAGCCATGCTCACCGGTGAGCAAATGCCGATTGAAAAGCCCGTCGATAGCCAAGTGTTTGCTGGCACCATTAACCTAGACCAGCCTATCAAGGTAAAAGTCACCGCCCTTGGGCAAGATCAATTGGTTGCCGAGATTATTCGTCTGCAGGAATTAGCCTCAAACACTAAACCTGCCGTCGCTATGTTGGCCGATAAATTGTCGCGTTATTTCTCAGGCACTATCTTAACCATTGCGACAATCACCTATCTGGTATGGCTGCAAATCTCCCCCGAAGATGCCTTTTGGGTCACCTTGTCGGTATTAGTGGCCACCTGCCCTTGTGCCCTTGCGCTGGCGACCCCGACAGCCGTCACCTGTGCGACAGCTATTTTTACTCGCCTTGGGATCATTACCCGTAAGGCGGGCGTCTTTGAAAAACTGCCACAAATTAAGCATGTGGTATTTGATAAAACTGGCACTCTCACCTGCGGCACCCTATCGATAGCCAAAGTTGAGTGCCATAAAGATTTCACCCAAGAACAAGCACTGGCGATTGCTGCGGCGTTAGAATCAGGCTCACGCCACCCCATCGCTGCGGCCTTTGCCAGCTTTAGCCAAACCGATGTGATTGCCGAGCAAGTTCACCATGAAGTGGGTTTTGGGGTGAAAGGCTTGATTAATGGCACCGAATACCGCATTGGTAACGCAAGCTTCACGGGTGCTACCGCCAAGCCCAAGCTTGCAAATCAGCTGATTTGGCTCGCCCGCAGCCATAATGGCCAGCTTGAAGTCATCGCCACTATTGAGATCCAAGATAATATCCGTGTCGATAGCAAAGAAACCGTCGATATTTTGAAGCAGCAAGGTTGCCAGGTCAGTATTGCCAGTGGCGATAGCTCTGGGCATGTGCATCAATTGGCGAAAGAACTCGGGATTAACGATGTCCACAGTGGACTGACTCCAGCCGATAAACTGGCACTGGTGACCAAACTACAACAATCGACACCAGTTGCGATGTTCGGCGATGGCATTAATGATGCACCAGTCTTGGCGGGCGCCGATTTGTCGGTGGCTATGGGGAGCGGCAGCGCGATTGCGAAAAACAGCGCCGATCTCATTCTGCTTGGCGATCACCTCTCTCGCTTCACCCAAGCGGTCAAGGTTGCTAAACTGACCACACAAATTATTCGTCAAAACCTCGCTTGGGCCTTAGGCTATAACGCGCTGATTTTACCGCTGGCGGTAACTGGGCATGTTGCGCCTTATATTGCCGCCCTTGGCATGTCGGCAAGCTCTTTGATTGTTGTGGGTAACAGTTTGAGATTATTACGAATTAAATTATAACAACAAAAAGGCTTAGGTTATGAGCATCATTTATGTACTAATTCCTATCGCGATGATCTTTGTGTTGATCGCCGTAGCCGTGTTCTTTTGGGCAGTAAAATCCGAACAATTCGATGACTTAGACCGTCAAAGTGTGTCGATTCTCTTCGATGAGGATGCAGACAAACCGACTCAAGCCAATCCATCGTCACAGGCACAAGATAAAGGCATGCCTCAGTGATTGGCTCTGTGATTGAATATAACGTCACAGGGGCATTTCTGGTGGGGTTAATGGGCGCTGCCCACTGCTTTGGCATGTGTGGCGGCCTCGTTGGTGCCTTTTCTTCCCAACTGCCGAATCCTAAACAGGGCAATCACTTAGCCCATCAACTCACCTACTTATTAAGCTATAACCTCGGCCGGATCTTAAGTTATACCCTCGCAGGCGCCTTAGTCGGCGGTTCATCGGCCATGCTTGGGCACTTATTTGAACTCGACAGTTACCTGTTGATCCTAAGGATCATTGCTGGCGTGATGATGATTGCAACCGGGCTTTACATTGCAAAAATCTGGGTGGGGATAGTGCAGATTGAGCGCCTTGGCCAAGTGTTATGGCGCTATCTGAAACCCTTAGCCCAACGCCTCGTCCCCATCAATACGCCAATGCAGGCCATCACCGCCGGACTCATTTGGGGCTGGCTACCCTGCGGCTTGGTCTATAGCACTTTAACCTGGTCGGTGGCGGCAGGCTCTGCCAGTCAAGGCGCTTTGATTATGTTCGCCTTTGGATTAGGGACACTCCCCGCACTCCTGAGTGCCGGTGTTGCGGCCAAACGTTTGGCCAATTGGGTACAGCAAAAAACCGTTAGATTATTGAGTGGCTTACTTTTAATTGCCTTTGGCGCACAAACTTTATATATCGCCCTGTCGCAGCTAAACTAGCCCAAGCGAGTGAATTGGTTTAACATGGCTGCAGTGGATTAACTTGAGAACCGACATGACAATAGAGCAGAATAAAAACCGTCGTCCCGCCGCGAGTGGGTGCGCAATTCATTGTCACGATTGCAGTATGGGTACCCTTTGTATTCCGTTTACCCTCAATGCCAACGAGCTCGATCAGCTCGACGATATCATTGAGCGTAAAAAGCCAATTCAAAAAGGTGAGCAGATTTTTAAATCAGGCGATCCATTAAAGTCCTTGTTCGCCATCCGCTCTGGTACTGTAAAAAGTTATACGATTACCGAACAGGGCGATGAACAGATCACCGGTTTCCATTTAGCGGGCGATGTGATTGGTTTTGACGGTATTCATGCTCAATCCCACCAGAGTTTTGCCCAAGCCTTAGAAACCTCAATGGTATGTGAAATCCCCTTCAATATTCTCGATGAGCTTTCAGGCAGCATGCCCAAGTTACGCCAACAAATCATGCGCTTAATGAGCAATGAAATCATGAGCGATCAAGAAATGATTTTATTGCTGAGCAAGAAAAATGCCGAGGAACGCCTCGCCGCATTTATCAGCAATCTAGCTAATCGCTTTGGCAACCGTGGTTTTTCTCCGAAAGAATTCCGTTTAACCATGACCCGTGGTGACATTGGTAACTACCTTGGCTTAACCGTAGAAACCATCAGCCGCTTGTTAGGCCGTTTCCAAAAGTCAGGTTTGATTGAAGTGAAAGGCAAGTACATCACTATCCTTGACCACCACGAACTGAATCTCTTGGCAGGTAATGCCAGGATCGCCAGATAAGTCACACCTTCCTAGATTTGTGCTTTAATATTCGTAATTAATGCGCTAGGCACTGGTTTTGAAAAGAGTTTTGATCTAGAACAATACAGATAATTGCCAAAGGCTCATGATGAACATGAGCCTATGACTAAAGGAACATGTTATGAAGGATTATCAAAAAATACTGGTAGTAGTCGACCCCACGACAGAGCATCAAGTTGCACTCGCCCGAGCGGTGACCTTGGCCAGTAAAAGTAACGCCCATGTGACTGTGTTTCTCTCTATTTTTGACTTCTCCTATGAAATGACATCGATTCTATCGAGCCAAGAGCGCGAAGCCATGCGCCAAGGTGTGATCGATCAGCGTCTGGCGTGGATCCAAGATCTACTGACTGCCTATAACCACCTGCAACTCGATATTGATACTCAAGTTATTTGGCACAATCGCCCATTTGAAAGCATCATCAACCATGCGATTGCAGGGCAATATGATTTGATCGTCAAAGGCACCCACGCCCACGACAAGTTAAAGGCCGTTATTTTTACTCCAACCGATTGGCATTTAATGCGTAAAGCGCCTGTGCCTGTGTTGATGGTCAAAGATCATGATTGGCCAGAAGCGGGTAAAATCCTCTGCGCCGTCAACGTGGCAACCGAAGACACCGATCATCAGATGCTAAACGGCAAGATTATCGAACATGCCAAGGATTTAGCCGCAAAATTTGCCGCCGAAGTGCACTTAGTCAATGGTTATCCCGGCACACCGGTGAATCTTGCCATTGAACTGCCTGATTTCGATGCACAAACCTATAACGACACCATTCGCATGCAACATGAGCAACGAGTGCAATACCTTGCCAATGCCTATGGTATCGATACCCTGCACTGCCATGTGAAAGAAGGCTTGCCAGAGGATGTGATCCCTGAACTTGCCGAGCAACTCGATGCCGAGCTGGTCATTTTAGGTACTGTCGGTCGGACTGGATTCTCGGCGGCGCTTATCGGCAATACCGCAGAGCATGTGATTGATAGCATTAACTGTGATTTATTAGCCATCAAACCCGATGGTTATAAATCACCGCTTGAAGAGGCATAACGCACGCCGCTCTTTACCCCGCCGTCGATAGCTGGAATAATACGCGCCCTGAAACTGAGTTACTGGGCGCTTTTTTTATGTTGGAAGCTATGTCTGAAGTTACGGCGAGTCAAATGCCTGAAGAATTATCAAAAAAACAAATTACCCGTCTGAATAAATTACAGAAGCGTCTGCGCCGTGAAGTGGGTAGTGCCATCGCCGATTACAACATGATTGAAGATGGCGACCGAGTCATGTGCTGCTTAAGTGGCGGTAAAGACAGTTACGCCATGCTGGATATTCTGCTTAATCTACAGCAGCGCGCGCCCGTACAGTTCGAAATTATTGCCGTTAATTTAGATCAAAAGCAGCCGGGTTTCCCTGAACACGTACTGCCAGCCTATTTAGACAGCCTTAATATTCCCTATCACATCCTCGAGAAAGACACTTACTCGATTGTGAAAGAAAAGATCCCTGAAGGCAAAACCACTTGCTCGCTGTGCTCTCGCCTGCGTCGCGGTACTCTCTATGGCTTTGCCCAGCGCATTGGCGCAACCAAAATCGCACTAGGCCACCACAGAGACGATATTATTGAGACCATGTTCCTCAACATGTTCTACGGCGGCAAGATGAAAGCCATGCCACCTAAGTTGCTCTCGGACGACGGCGCTAACGTGGTTATTCGTCCACTCGCCTATTGCCGCGAAAAGGATTTAGAAGAATATGCGGAATTGAAAAAATTCCCCATCATTCCCTGTAATCTTTGTGGCTCGCAGGAAAACCTCAAGCGTCAAGCAGTGAAAGACATGCTCAATCAGTGGGATAGACTCTACCCAGGCCGTATTGAAACTATTTTCACCGCCATGCAAAACACTGCCCCTTCACAGGGTGTTGACCGTGAGCAGTTTGACTTTGTGTCGTTGAAACGCGATCCCAACGCGCCAATGAAGGGTGATGTGGCCGAAGCCGATTTACCCGCATTTGACTTTTTGGATATCGCCAACAGCGGCCATATCGATTTAGATGCGGCAAAACGCATCAATATCGTCAACGTTTACGAAGCGTAAACGCGATACGCATAAAAAAAGCCCACGAGAGTGGGCTTTTTTATAGCTTAAATCTATCCTTACTTAACCCAAGGGCTCAACACGGTCGGCGCTTGGCTAAATTGCAACGACGTCAAGCTGTTAAGCTGCTCAACACTCAACTTAAAGCTGCTGTTCACCTGTTGCTCACGCCCATCAAGCGTCACAGTAACGGCTTGGTCTTGAGCAAATTCAAAGTTTAATCCCGCGATTGGCTCCTTAAAATAGCGCATCGGGAAGCCCTGCATGGCTCCGAGTAAAGCATCCATTTCGCTGGCGATTTGCGCTAGTCGCGCCTTGTCGTATGTGGCTAAAGTCTGCTTAGCTCTGACTTGCATTGCAATACCACAGCCCTCAGCCTTGCCCTCAAACTCTAGATTCACTAATGCGCGTTGATCTTTAAGCGCGTCATCAAAGGGAATAAACAACCGCTGCGCCGCAGTATAAGTGAGTGGCGTTGAATTTAATTCACTCGAAATGCTTCCACTCTGGATCTGACAATTAGGTAGCATTGGTACACTAAAGGCGATTTCGACTAACTGATAATTTCCCTTATTGACTTGCTTTAATCTGTCATAAAAGCCTTTATATTCGAGGGAAATCGTTTCTGCCTGCAGACTTGTCGCACACAAGCAAAGCCCCACTAACCACCATTTTTTATGCATCCGCCTTCACCAAATATTTTTCATTATGACGTAACATATCGAGTAACTCGTCGATATAAGCCTCTTGCCTTTCAGAATAATTCACTAGTCCATAGATCAGTTGGTCGGCACTTAATTCGGCTTCCTGAGAGCGTAAATCTGCACGTATTGAGCGAAACAGCGTGTATGCCGTATTCGAATTCAAATTGCGCATATAGGAAGACACTGAAGCGTCCACCGAGGGAAACACTTTCACTTCATGGGTTTTGCCCGAACCACGAGAGGATGGCACTATGCCGCAACCATTGCTAAAACACCATTCGCCGAAAAAGTTAAAGCCTTCACGGGCAAAACGCGAACTGCCCCATCCCGATTCATTGGCCGCCTGAATAAGCACCATAGATTCGGGAATAATATCGACCCGTTTCAGTAAACTGTTCAGGGATTTTGCATCCACATTACGGGCAGCATATTGATATTTATCAAATAACTGATTGAGCTGCGCTAACTGCTTATCCGACAGAGTACTGTCGTTCTCCACTAAGGCCAACATGTCGGTGATAAAGTCACGCTCGGTGGCAATAATGGCATTTTGTTGTTGAATGATCGGCCTGAGAAAATCAAAAAAGGCACGCTTTTTTTCCGCCACATCATTGATGGCAGAAAAGTCAGGCACTTGAGTAACGGGATCAACGGAGTTTTCCAGTTGGTTAACGATAGATTCAGGCTCATCAATAGTAGGAATGAGCCAGACTCTCAGCGAAAAAATCGCTAAGATCACTAGGGCTAACGCGAGTGTAAACGAACCAATTCTACCTGTTTTCAATAAGTCACCTTTGATATTGAGTCACGAGTGGCAAAATAAGCGCCAGATTATATGTCATATCTTGAAATTCACGAAATCTGACGACAAAACCGCCCATGCCAAGCGCAGTCAAAGCGTATCTGTGCTGAAAATGCGATCCCACGCTTAACTCATACACATTGGCACAATTTGAGCGTGAATATTTAGTGCATGCTTTTGACTGAGCTTTTATACTAAGGTTCCGTTAACGCAGGTATTGGCAACTGAGCCCAAACGAGGCTTCGCAACACCGCTTAACAACAGGACAGGATTTTTTGGGTATTCAGGAAGGAACCCTCATGCAGCATCAAATCTTAAATCAATACAGACACGTGGTCGCCATTGGCGGTGGTCACGGCTTGGGTCGAGTACTCTCATCGCTGGATTTTCTGGGCAATCGTCTCACAGGCATTGTTGCAACCACAGATAATGGTGGCTCTACGGGCAGATTACGGGCCGAACAGGACTGTATTGCCTGGGGCGATCTGCGTAATTGTCTGTCTCAACTAGCCCATCGCCCATCGGTGAGCTCGCAATTATTTGAGTACCGCTTTCAGGGCGAAACCGAACTAAGCGGCCACAATCTAGGGAATTTGATGCTGCTTGCCCTCGATAAGCTTTGCGTTAGGCCCCTCGAGGCCGTCAATCTTATACGTCATATGCTTAAGATTGAAACCAATATCATCCCTATGTCAGAACAACCAACCCATTTAGTGGCATTGCAGGCCTCTGGTTGTAAGGTCTTTGGTGAGGTTAATGTCGATAAGATGAATGAGGCGCCAATTGCCTTATGTCTTGAACCACAGGTCGATGCAACTGCCGAAGCCTGTGAGGCCATCAGCCGTGCGGATCTGATTATCCTAGGCCCAGGGAGCTTCCTGACCAGTATTATGCCACCGCTGTTACTGCCCTGCTTTGCTAAAGCCTTAGCGATGACCACTGCGCCCGTGGTTTTTATCGATAATCTGAATGAAGAAACTTCACCAGCTGGCCAGTTTAGTATTGAGCAGCGGATAGCTTGGTGCCATCAAGTGATTGGCAAGCCTGTGATCACTAAAGTGCTACGTCACTCAGAACAAGTGCGCCTTGGCACTTTAATGAATTACTTCCCGTTAAGGAATCGCCACAATCCGCAATTACACGATCAGGCAGGGCTGCGTGATGCGCTCAGTGCAGTATTGAGAATTAAGTCGGATTTACCGCTAGAAACCTTGGCGTCATAACGACAGACTAACCGCATCCTTTAGCATCCAACAGATTCAAAATGCTAAAGGACAGCTCAAAATACAAAAAGGACAGCCTAGGCTGTCCTTTTTAGTGAGCCCTCTTCTGATATTAGAGGACTAAATCAAAGAGCTAAATTAAAGAGCTAAGTTAAAGAACTAAGTTAAAGAACTTGGGCAATCGCTTTACAGATCACAGGCATATTGGTTTTGGTCATACCGGCAACACTAATGCGGCCTGAGCCGACGATATAAATACCAAACTCGTCTTTTAAGCGTGCAACCTGCTCTTTGTTTAAGCCAGAGAAGCTAAACATACCGTTTTGGCGGGAAATAAAGCTAAAGTCCTGGGTGACGCCTTCATCCTTTAAGCTTTGGACGAACAGAGTACGCATCTGGGCGATACGTTCACGCATTTCAGTCAACTCTTGTACCCAAAGTGCTTTTAATGCCGCATCGCTTAAAATGGTGCTAACAATTAACGCACCGTGTGCTGGTGGGTTTGAGTAATTGGCGCGAATAGTACGTTTCACTTGGCTGAAGGCACGCACCGCTTCATCGGCATTTTGTGCCACTACAGTCACAGCGCCGATACGCTCGTTATAAAGACCAAAGTTTTTAGAGAAAGAGTTAGCCACTAACAACTCAGGTACTTTTGCAGCCACTAAACGTAGGCCTGCGGCATCTTCTTCAATCCCAGCACCAAAACCTTGGTAAGCAAAGTCAAACAATGGCACTAACTGTTTGTCTGCACACAGGTTAGCAACCAATTCCCATTGGGCTAAGGTCAAATCAATACCCGTTGGGTTATGGCAGCAACCGTGCAGTAGAACAATGTCACCCGCCTGTGCATTGGCGAGATCTGTCATCATGCCATCGAAATCGATATCGTGGGCACTGGCATTGTAGTAACCGTATTCTTTAACCGTTAAACCTGCAGTTTCAAAAATATTCTGATGGTTCGCCCAAGTTGGGTTACTGACCCACACAGTGCGCGATGGCGTGTTGCGCAGTAGAAACTCGGCGGCAATACGCAGTGCACCAGTACCACCTGGCGCCTGAGCGGTCGCGGCACGGCCTGACGTCACAAGCGTACTGCCCTCGCCAAATAATAGCTCTTGTACCACGCGGTTATAGGTTTGAACCCCTTCAATACCTAAATAGTTCTTGGTCTTCTCTTGCTCAAGCAATAGGGCTTCTGCTTTCTTCACTGACTGTAATACTGGAGTCTGCCCTGCTTCATCCTTATAAATGCCAACACCGAGGTTCACTTTATCTTGGCGTGGATCGGCCTTGAAGGTATCGGTTAAACCAAGGATGGGATCAGCGGGTGCGAGTACTACCTGAGAGAAAATCATGACTACTTATCCTAAATGTTCACGTGTAGGGGAAATTCGGCTTATTTATACCACTGTCTTAAGAGGGGGAATAGCGCCTATTGCCGCATCTTAAGGAAATAGTTTGCGTATTATGGATTGATTAAAATAAATAACAACTAAATGAGAGATCAATTGTCTTGAGGCTGAAATTTTTGATAATTGTGATTTTTAAGAGGCTGATCACTATTTGTTTAAGGATTAATTTGTAGGGGTTAGAACGGGATTTGCGGCAATAAAAAAGGCCTAACATCTGTTAGGCCTTCTCTATGTTATGGTACCCGAGGCCAGACTTGAACTGGCACGCTGTTACCAGCGAGGGATTTTAAATCCCTTGTGTCTACCGATTCCACCACTCGGGCAAACTCTTTATATTAACGACGGGAATCGTGTCATTAATACCTTAATCTATGGAGGCGCGACCCGGAGTCGAACCGAGATCGACGGATTTGCAATCCGCAGCATAGCCATTCTGCCATCGCGCCAGATTTCCAAACTCGTAAAGAGTTGGAGCGACATATCGGGTTCGAACCGATGACCTATACCTTGGCAAGGTATCGCTCTACCAACTGAGCTAATGTCGCATCGATGTCACAGCTTAATGAGTCATTAAGCTTAGGAGTTACGTTGCTACGCTTTCCCCTGACTGCGGATTGGCATTCTACCGATTTAACCTTCAGAGTCAATCAACAAATTTGAAATATTGCGCTTAGAAGCACTGTTTGCCCAATATTCAGCCACAGAGATAAAAACTTGCCGATGGAATAATCAATTTGATGATTTTCTTTGCAACAACAAGAGTTGAAGTGATGTTACCCAGCCTTATCAACGCTATTTAGGACGGGTCAATGTCATAAAAAAAGCGCCCTACTGGGCGCTTTTTCTTGGACGTTTTTATGTGCGTAGCGATTATGCTGGCAGAGACAGAGTCGTCAGGCCTAACATCGTCTGCATCACACCGACGACTTGGCAGCTGTAACCAAATTCGTTGTCATACCATACGTACAGAATGGCACGTTTACCTTCGGCGATAGTCGCTTGTGAATCAACCACGCCCGCATAGCGAGAACCCACTAAATCGCTTGATACGATTTCAGTTGAGTCTGTGTAATCGATTTGGTTCTGCAATGGTGATTGCAGCGCAGTGTCTTTCAGGTATTCGTTCAATTCATCTTTGTTAGTCTCAGCATTGAGGTTCATGCTGATGATCGCCATAGACACGTTTGGTGTTGGCACGCGAATCGCGTTACCCGTCAGTTTACCCGCTAATACTGGCAGAGCTTTAGCTACGGCTTTAGCCGCGCCCGTTTCAGTGATCACCATGTTTAATGGTGCACTGCGACCACGACGGTCAGCACTGTGGTAGTTGTCGATCAGGTTTTGATCGTTCGTGTATGAGTGAATAGTCTCAACGTGACCATTCTCGATACCGTACTTGTCGTTTACCGCTTTCAGTACTGGTGTGATGGCGTTAGTGGTACAGCTCGCCGCAGACACAATGATATCTTCTGCAGTGATGTCGCCTTCATTCACGCCGTAAACGATGTTCTTGATGGCGCCTTTTGCAGGTGCAGTCAGTAACACTTTGCTCGCACCTGGACTCTTCAAGTGTAAGCCTAAGCCTGCTTCATCTTTCCAAATACCCGTGTTGTCTACCACTAAGGCATCTGTAATACCGTATTTGGTGTAATCCACTTCATCTGGCGAGTTTGCGTAAATAACTTGAATATAGGTGCCGTTAGCGATGATAGCGTTGTTCTCTTCATCCACTTCAACTGAACCGTTAAATGGACCATGAACAGAGTCACGACGCAGTAAGCTTGCGCGTTTTTCTAAATCGCCCTTCTTACCACCACGTAACACGATAGCGCGCAGTCTTAACTTGTTGCTGCGGCCAGTACGTTCGATCAGTAAGCGCGCTAATAAGCGGCCAATACGACCAAAACCATACAACACTACATCACGCGGGGCGATATCATCAGCATGATCAATCGCTGCCGCTAATTCACGTGCCATATAGCTTTCAATTTCGTTGGTATCGGTATGTTCAGCCCAGTATTTAACGGCAAGCTTACCAATATCCACTTTACATTGTTTAACTGCGAGTCTGCTTAAGGCTTGAACAAACGGGAAACTCTCGCGTAAACGTAATTTCTCGCCGACATGACGACGAACTAAACGGTGCGCTTTAATAATCTCAATAGTAGAAGCATTGAGTAATGGCTTACCATAAACCACAACTTCGACGCCTTGGTTACGGTACAACTTGCCCAGCAAAGGTTGCATTGCCTCTGCCATTTCAAAACGTTCTTGCCAACTTTGTAGGTGTTTATCAGCGCTCATTTACAGATCCTTTATCTCACTTTTCAATAAAATATATTGAAAGGTTTGAGTAACATGACGAAAAGACCAATAATCTTATGGAGGTTTTAGGGAAAACCCTGTGTTTTGGTCGGCGCCATTGTAATGAAAACTGACCCAGCTTGCCAGTAAGATATTTTCTGTAAATCTGTAATTTTATTAGAGAAAATTGCATTTTGGAGCGTGTTTTGAGACAAAATCTAGTAATAATTACATCATTTACCCTCGCGATAAGCCTTTTCGGTTGTGATAATGGCCGAAATATCGAAACGATTTGTAAAAATAATCCTGAAATTTGTGCCGATTTGCATAAAGATGGATGGTGTTTAACCGAGAAAACCCTGCTGATCCAGAGCCGATTCGACCTATTAGACAACAAAAATCCTACGGGCAAGCAACTTTACCAACAGTTAACTTACCTTGAAGATTACAGCCGTTGTATTGAATTGGCCTCAGGGGTGCAACATATCATCCATACGAATCGCACGGCTGACCGCGCCAGAGCCTTTCGCCTGAGTACAGAAAACCTCAGCCGTCTACAGGAAGAAACCCGCGAACGCCAAGACCCCTTTATGTCTTACTATCAATGGACACGTTTTGGTGACACCGATGCCTTAAACCGACTATTAGCGCAAGAAAATGCCGGTGAAGTTACTGAGCCTTTTCTCCTTGCGCAAATCGCCACCTATTACAGCAATCGAAATGCCATCAAAGCGCAACAACTCTATCTTAAAGTGTTTGCAGAAATTCAATATGCCGACTTTGATCCCAACTGGTTGCTTGGGCTCGCCTCAGCCTATCGTCAAACCCAAGCGTTTGAAAAAACATATATGCTGACCAAAGCGAATTTACTACTTACGCAGCAGAAGTATTCTGAAGATAAGATGCTAGCCTTAATCGGTGGCGACAAGGCGCTAGCGGCCAAATTAGATCAATACGCCCAGAACTTAATCGACGCGTTAGAAGATGGCCTCTATTCAACCAGTCCGGTTGCGCTCTGGCTTGCTCCGCCCCAGACGGAGGTCACACCGCCAGCGGCAACAACTGTCGAGCCAGAGAAGCCAAATTCGCCTTAACTTGCGTTTTGAAGAACGTCGGCAAAATGTTTGCCACCTTGTAATTTTTTACCCAAATACAGCGCTGAAAATGGTGTTTTCGCGAGCAATGTAAAAAAAACACCTAATTTGTTAACCGAATCCCGGCAAAATTGCCGAATTCACTTGACGATAGCTGTCAGTTTGGTAATTTTACTACCAGTTGAATTTTATAATCACCAGAGGGATATGAGATGACTATCCGTGTAGCAATAAATGGTTATGGCCGTATCGGTAGAAACGTATTACGCGCCCTGTATGAAAGCGAAAAAGCTTACCCAATCAAAATTGTTGCCATCAACGATTTAGGCGACGCTTCAATCAACGCTCACCTGACAAAATACGATTCTGTACATGGTCGTTTCAATGCCAAAGTTGAGCATGATGCTGAAGCAATTTATGTCAACGGCGACAAGATCCTCACCTTCCAAGAACGCGATCCAGGTAAATTACCTTGGGGCGACTTACAAGTTGACGTCGTGTTCGAATGTACTGGTATCTTCACTTCTAAAGAATCTGTACAGCCACATTTAGCGGCGGGCGCGAAGAAAGTCATTATTTCTGCACCAGGTAAAAACGTTGATGCAACCGTCGTTTACGGTGTGAACAACAATGTATTGACCGCGGATATGACAGTTATCTCTAATGCTTCATGTACCACTAACTGTTTAGCACCTTTCGCTAAGCCGTTAAATGACGAAATTGGTATTGAATCCGGTCTGATGACCACCATTCATGCTTACACCAACGATCAACGTTTATCTGACGTATACCACACAGATTTACGTCGTGCCCGCGCTGCAGCACTGTCAATGATCCCAACTAAAACTGGCGCTGCCGCGGCAGTAGGTTTAGTTGTACCTGAATTACAAGGTAAATTCGATGGTTTAGCAGTACGTGTACCGACTGTTAACGTGTCTTTAGTGGATTTATCTTTCATTGCAGCACGTGATACCACTGTTGAAGAAGTTAACGCCATCATCGAACGTGCCGCTGCTGTTGCGCCTCTGAGCGAAGTGTTAGCGGTTAACAAAGAGCCACTGGTGTCTATCGACTTTAACCACAATGCGTTTTCATCTAACTTCGATGCGACTCAAACCCGCGTTAACGGCCGTTTAGTTAAAGTGATGGCATGGTACGATAACGAATGGGGCTTCAGTAACCGTATGTTGGACAACGCGGTTGCGCTGATGAACGCGAAGTAATCATTCTTCTTTATCAAAAAGCCCCGCTCTTGCGGGGCTTTTTTTATACCGATTTCACGGCTCATTAATCCACTGTCGTTACCAATGCTCGCATTTCGCCGCTAACAACTGAATGTGGCGATACATTAATTGATAATACCGCAGGCTACACGCGCACCGCCGCCACCTAAAGGCGCTGGGTGATCGGAATGGTTGTCGCCACCGGCATGGATCATGATCGCATGGCCTTTAAGATCACCCATTTTTAAGCGCGGTGCCAGCACGGCCTGACTAGCTGCACCGTCTGCATCGACAAACAATGGTGGTAGATCGCCTAAATGCCCTTCTCCCCATGGCGTGCCATGGGCTTTCGTGGCGGCAGGATCATAGTGTCCACCTGCCGCGCCAGCAGGGACGATTTTTCCGTCCTTTTCCTTTGGATCACAGCTGCCGTTCTCATGTAGATGGAAACCATGTAATCCCGGCATTAAGCCTTTGAGTGATGGCGTAAATACCACTCCATACTGCGACTCAGAAATGGTCACTTGACCGACACTTTCACCCACGCCCTTTTCGTTGACAAGATTCATTGGCACACTCACGTCTGCAAATGCACAGGCAGCAGACATTGATGCAAGCAGTAACACGATGTTTTTCATACCCTTCTCCATGGTTATCTTATACAAAATTGCATGAACACAGCGCAATGAGTGAACTCACCTACGCTTTGCTATGTCTCGTCCTGAAATAAGTTGACACTTATTTCCACCTAAAACGCTCGATGAACCTCATCGGGCGTTTTGTATTTTAAGGCCAAATGTGGCCGTCGTTGATTATAGATGGCAACCGCTTCTGCCACCATTTGTCGCGCCTCCTCCAGCGTTGCGGGCTTATGTGTTAAAAACTCCTGCTTCAAGATGCCATTCACTCGCTCTGCTAAGGCATTTTGATAGCAGTCATATCCGTCTGTCATTGAGCATGTCACGCCATGTTGTGCGTGAACCGCTTGATACGCGTTTGAGCAGTACTGTATCCCTCGGTCTGAGTGGTGTATCAGCGGTTTACTTTTATCTTGTCGCTGTCTCAGTGCCCGTTTGTAAGCCGTTAGCACCCCGTCTGTTTTAAGATTATCATCAACATGATAACCCACAATTTTTCGTGACCAGGCATCGGTCACCAAGCTTAAATAGGCTTCATTATCTTGCAGTGACAGATAGGTAATATCAGCCACCCAGACTTGTTCTGAGCGGCTGATGTCCACTTGCTGCTCACTGGGCTTAAGCAAGTTGGGATGACACCTAAATCGATGATGGCTATGGGTCGTTTTATGGTACGCCCGTTTCGGCGTGACCAACAAACGATGCGCCCTAAGACAGCGAAATAACCGGTCTCGTCCTATCACTATTTGATGCATTTTGTTGAGTAAATACTGCAGTTTACGCGTACCGACTCGCGGTTGAAATAACCGTTCATATTGTACCGTTTGCACCACCTCTTGCTCCTTTAGCTCTGAGACGATTTGCCGCTGGCATTGTTGATAATACGCCTGGCGACTGATGCCAAGGTAACGACAGCATTGGGTGACGCCATAACCTATGGCCGTTTTTTCTTGGAGCGTTTCGCGGGTGGCTTTTTTACGACGGATATCCCGTAGTCAGTTCTGAGTTTTTCGACAATGGCTTCGAAGAACGCGGCTTTCATGCGAGTATCTTCAAGTTCGGCTTCGAGGGCTTTTATCTTTTGCTCGGGGGTGAGCGTGGTGGGTTCAGTCATCAACTGTCCTCGCATTGATGTAGGCGGCGTCCCTAGGGACCAATCCAGTTTGCCATGCTTGCGTAACCACACTAACACGGTGGAGCAGCCTTGAATACCGTACTTGTCTTGTGCCTGCTTATAGGTCAGCTCGCCTTTTTCCACTTGGTCGACAACCGCCAATTTAAAAGCGAGGGAATAATCACGTTGAGTTCGTTTAATTGTTGAAGTCATTACACTCTCCAAAATGAGTTTGAAAAGTGTCAACGCTATTTAGGACGGGTCACTATATCAAATTTAGGCCAACAACACCGATCCAGTAAGTAAAAGAGCGTGTATTTCTTTAAATTGAAGCATATATGCATCTATGAAGAATGGCGTCTAAAAGTTAGCGCACCTTATTAAGCACATACTTAGCAGCTTAGCTGCTGATCAATTTGAACCGATACAAAAATCCCCGCCAAGTGGCAGGGATTTCATTTTTCGTGAGTGTTATGCACGCTTGATTAAGCGTTGCCTTTCACTTTCATATTCAGTGTTTTAGCGAAATCGAGCATACGGGTAAGCGGGATTAAGGCTTTCACGCGTAAATCTTCATCGACAAAGATTTCGTGAGTCGTTTTGTCGCTGTCACTTAAGGACGCTTCAATCGCCTTTAAGCCATTCATCGCCATCCAAGGACAGTGAGCACAGCTCTTACAGGTGGCACCATTACCGCCAGTAGGCGCTTCAATCAGTGTTTTACCCGGCGCCGCTTGTTGCATTTTATAGAAAATACCGCGATCGGTCGCCACAATAAAACGCTCATTTGCCATGGTTTGCGCAGCTTTAATCAACTGGCTGGTGGAGCCGACAGCATCCGCCATCGCAACCACACTCGCGGGTGACTCTGGGTGCACTAGAATCGCCGCGTCAGGGTAAACACGCTTTAAATCTCGCAGCGCATTGGCCTTAAACTCATCGTGAACGATACAGTCACCCTGCCACATCAACATCTCGGCGCCCGTTTGTTTGGCAATATAACTGCCTAAATGACGGTCTGGGCCCCAAATGATTTTTTTGCCTTCGCTGTCTAAATGCTCAACGATTTCAAGGGCAATACTTGAGGTGACCACCCAATCGGCACGGGCTTTTACCGCCGCCGAAGTGTTGGCATAAACGACTACGGTATGATCAGGATGCGCATCACAGAAGGCATTGAATTTATCGATGGGGCAACCTAAGTCCAATGAACAGGTCGCCTCCAAGGTCGGCATCAGAATGGTTTTTTCAGGGCTTAAGATTTTGGCGGTTTCACCCATAAATTTCACCCCGGCGACGATTAACGTCTTGGCGGGATGATCGCGGCCAAAGCGCGCCATTTCGAGTGAGTCAGAAACACAACCGCCAGTTTCTTCGGCCAGAGCTTGAATTTCAGGGTCGGTATAATAATGGGCAACCAATACCGCATCTTTTTCAATCAGCAGCTGCTTGATACGTGCCTTGTAGTCCGCCTTTTCGGCATCGGACAGAGGAATTGGCTTAGGCGGAAACGGATAATCAATAGTTTCGATTGTTGGGGCAAATGGGCTGGGGCTCATAACAAATCCATCAGGATAACAACGTTCGCGAATTATACGTAATTGGGATCAAAAGATTAACCCATTTATGGCCTGCGAATAAAAAAGGACGCTAAATTGCGTCCTTTTTTGCTGGATTGGCCGTAAGTATTGGCTGACAGCCGATTAGCGCATGGCTAATAGCATATCCTGCGGCTGCTCAAGGTATTGTTTCCAAAGGTTACAGAAACGAGCAATGGTGCCGCCATCAATAACGCGGTGATCCCCAGACCAACTCACTTGCATGATCTGACGTGCTTCGACTTCACCTTTCGCATTAAAGCGCGGCAAGGTTTGCAACTTACCTAATGCGACAATCGCGACTTCCGGCTTATTGATAATAGGCGTTGCAACTGTGCCACCTAAGGCGCCAATATTCGAAATCGAGATGGTGCCTTCTTTAAGATCCGCCGGCGCCACACGGCCGCTGCGTGCAGCATTGGTTAAGCGGGTGATTTCGGCAGCAACCTCGAGGATGCTCTTATCTTGCACATCCTTCACGTTTGGTACCAATAATCCCACCTTAGAGTCGACCGCCATACCTATGTTATGACGCGCTTTGTAAGTGATTTCCGTACAATCGGCATTCACTTGACTGTTAAGCACAGGGAACTGCGTTAAGGCTAACGACATGGCCTTCATAAAGAATGGCATCATGGTCAGCTTTACTTCGTCGGAGGAATACTTGGCCTTCATGCTTTCACGCAGAGCGACTAAGTCTGTCAAATCAAACTCTTCGCAATAGGTGAAGTGTGGAATGGTGGATACCGACTCCACCATCATTTTCGCCATCACGGCTTTCACGCCACGGATAGGCTCAACAATGTCACCCCGTGCAGCGCTTGCCACTGCGGTAGAAACGGTCGATTGAGCCACAGTTGGGGCAGCTGCCACTGGCGCAGCGGCAGGCACAGCGCCGCCCTGTGCTTGGAAGCGAGTAATGTCTTCCTTATACACACGGCCATGTTTACCACTACCAGGGACGCGACTTAAATCGATATCTAAGGCACGTGCCATACGGCGAACGGCTGGGCTGGCTAAGGCTTTACCTTGGCGAGCAGGCTCCGAGGACACCGCCGCGCAAGCGACTGGTGCTGCGGTATTCACAGCGGTGGCGCTGGCTTCCTGTGCATGGCTGACTGGCGCACTAACGCCACCTTCGACCTCAATCGCAAATAGTGGTGCATGTACTTTCGCTAACTGGCCCTTACGGTAGTGCAATTTGACAATTTTGCCCGCTTTGATAGCAGGGATTTGCACTAGGGCTTTATCTGTCATCACATCGGCGATGGGTTGATCTTCAACCACAGTATCGCCTTCTTGGACTAGCCATTCGACCAGTTCACACTCAACAATGCCTTCGCCAATATCGGGTAGCAGAAACTCTTCTACGCTCGTACCCGCCGCGCTGGATTGACTTGCAGGTGTTTGCGTCGCTGTGTGTGCTTCAGGCTGAGACGCAGCTACAGGCGCGGCTTCGTCAGACTCAATCTGCACAGCATAAAGCGGCGCATGCACCTTAGCGATATCGCCTTTGGTGTAATACAGCTTGGTCACGACTCCCGCAAAAGGCGCTGGAATTTGCACTAAGGCTTTGTCTGTCATCACATCGGCGATGGGCTGATCTTCAGCAATCGTGTCGCCCTCTTGCACCAACCACTCGACGAGTTCGCACTCGACAACGCCTTCACCAATGTCCGGCAAAATAAAATCTTTAATCATACCGGACTCCTAGAAGTTCACCGATGCCTTAATGGCTTCAAAGGTTTTGAGCGCATCGGGCATATATTCTTTTTCGTGGACCAGTGGATATGGGGTATCTAGACCACATACACGGCTGATGGGTGATTCTAAATACAAGAAACACTCTTGCTGAATCGTCGCGGCGATTTCACCGGCAAAACCACCCGTCAATGGCGCTTCGTGGTTGATCAGTAAGCGGCCTGTCTTCTTCACAGAATCTGCAACTGTATCTACATCCCAAGGCGCGAGTGTACGTAGGTCGATAATTTCGCAGGAAATCCCCTCTTTTGCCGCCATGTCGGCCGCTTTTTCGATGATTTCCATCTGTGCGCCCCAGGCTACTAAGGTGATGTCTTTCCCTTCACGCACTACTTCGGCTTTACCCAGCTCGATTTCATAATCGCCCGCAGGGACTTCACCCACTGAAGCACGGTATAAACGCTTTGGCTCGAAGAACACCACAGGGTTTTTATCGCGAATAGAGGCTAATAATAAGCCCTTGGCCTGCTCTGGATTGCGTGGCACAACCACTTTTAAGCCTGGGGTTTGGGTAAAATAAGCTTCTGGCGATTGTGAATGATAATGGCCGCCCGCAATACCGCCACCATAAGGTGTACGAAACACTAGGCTTCCCACATTAAATTCATTACCACTGCGGTAACGGAATTTAGCAGACTCGTTCACTATCTGATCGAACGCTGGAAAGATGTAATCGGCGAACTGGATTTCCGCTACGGCGGTCATGCCATTAGAGGCTAAACCGTTGGCAAAACCCGCAATGCCTTGTTCAGTCAGCGGCGTGTTAAAGCAACGGCTGCGACCAAACTTTTCCTGTAAACCTGAGGTTGCGCGAAACACACCGCCAAAGTGGCCAACGTCTTCACCAAATACCACCATGCGCTCGTCAGATTGCATGGCGATAGACAAGGCCTCATTGACGGCCTGTAACATATTCATTTCTGCCACGGCTTATAGCCTCCCTGCACTTTTGGGATAGGATTGCGGATATTTCTTGATGTGTTCTTTAAGTTCACTCAGCTGCTTTTTCAGCGCTGGTGTTGGCTTGTCGTACACATCTTCAATGATCTCATCCAGCATAGGGATAGGTAATTTTTCAGCGACTTTAACGGCGGCTAACACTTCTTCACGGTACTTTTCGTAACGCTGGGCATCATCGGCCTCGGCCAACCAGCCTTTGTTGATCAACCATAACTTGAAGCGTTTGACTGGATCGTGTTGCTGCCATTTTGCCTCTTCTTCTTTGGAGCGATAGCCAGAAGGATCGTCAGAAGATGAGTGCGCGCCAAGGCGATAAGTCATGGCTTCAATCAACACGGGAGCATTATGCTCAATTGCATAGGCACGCGCCTGTTGCGTCGCCGCTAACACCGCCAGCATATCGTTACCGTCGACACGAATGGTGTGCATACCGTAACCCACACCGCGGCTAGCGATACCGTTACCGGCAAACTGTTCTTCTGTTGGGGTGGAAATCGCATAACCATTGTTACGGCAGAAGAAAATCACCGGGCATTTTAACACCGCAGCCATATTCAAGCCTGCGTGGAAGTCACCTTCAGAGGCAGCGCCTTCACCGAAATAACAGACGGCAACATTACGTTTGCCCTGCATTTTCAGGCTATAACCGACACCTGTCGCTTGCGGGATTTGCGTGGCCAGTGGCGATGAAATGGTTTGGTAGTTTAACGCCGCGCAGCCGTAGTGAATTGGCATTTGGCGACCTTTACCTAAGTCCTTCTCATTGCTGAACATTTGGTTCATAAACTGCTCAGTGGTAAAACCACGGTAACGCAGCGCCGCATGTTCACGATATTGCGCGAGGATCACATCTTCTTGATCAAGCGCCGCGACACTGCCGACGATCGCCGCTTCTTCACCCGTACAGGTCATATAGAAGCTGATCCGTCCCTGACGCTGTGCGCCTAACATACGTTCGTCGAGTACCCGCGTGAATACGCAAGTATCGTAAATTTTGGTGGCTAAGGCTTCATCTATTACAGGCAAAACCGCGGTTTCATAGGTAGTGCCGTCTGCTTGTAGAATTCGAAGGATAGGAATGTGAAGCGATGCCTTATCCAAGAAGCCGACACGGTGCACTGTATCAGTGTTGAGTGTTGCTTTGCTCATATTGTGCTCTTGTTATCTCGTTACGCCATGGAAAATCCACAACGCCTAATTTATACGAATATGCCGGATGAACATTACGTTAACGTAAACTACCTATCAACCGTTGGCACAGTTCAAACGACAACTAATCCCCTGTGGGCATGTATATAATGCTTTACAAAACTAGCGAACATCTGGCGCGACTGAAGGGATCAAGCAAATCACAGTGCGATTGCCGATGGGCACCTTAGCATTGGGGAAGACAATCGCTTCAAATTCCTGTTCGACTTTAATTTCCTGCCCACCCTCTCGGGCCAATACAAAGCCTTTCGGGAACGATCGGAAGTTTTCGACATCGGCCGCGAAGGTAAATTCAAAATCATCAAAATGTTTGTTAATCACCCGACATACTTGATACAGATTCACCTTATCCGCTGAGAATGGCTCAAGCGCTAAGGGTTTGTCTGTGATAAGGCGCATAAACATCTCTTGGGCGGCAATAAAACGCGTCATATCGTTTTGCCCCATGGGATACACCTTACCTAATTCAATGGTAAAGGCATCGGCGCCATACTGCTCGGAGGAAAAATAACTAAAGGTGGTCGTCGGCTCATGGTGAAATAACACAGTATCGACGCCACTGGCCGCTAAAAACATGATTTGCTCGGCGCTGTAAGCCCGGCCGGGACGATAGGGATAAATCGCAAACTTTTCGTGTTTTGATGCCCGCATCGCCGTGTGTAAATCGTAGTGAATACGCTGGCGCCCTGCAGCTGCGCCCTTAAAGAAGCGGTCGACATAAGCTTCTAATTTTTTTGCTCGCACCCGCTCAGGATTGACTAATCCCGGTGGGTTTGAATGCTCGCCACTAAAGAGACGATTCATGTTCTCGTCGATAATGCGAGTGCCGTTATTAATCGCTAAAGGGTTACCAATAAGAAACAGTGTGCGTTGTTTGGCGATGATTTTTTGTTGGAGAAGCTGTTTGATTAAGGTATTGCAGAGTTCGATGGGGGCGGTTTCATTACCGTGGACACCGCAGGAGAGAATGACATCCTTACCTTGGGCTTGTGCTGGCTCAAAGACGATGACGCCTGTGTTCCACACTTCGACTCGAGTATGTTCCCCTAAGGTGAAACTAAACTCATCCCCGAGGGTTTCAGGATTGGCGAGGGTCAGCGCGAGAAAATCCTTCGAATCTAACAGAGCTTGTAACACAGAATTCTCCTTATAATAGCGTGTCAAAGACGGGAGTGATGGCAATAACTGCCTGTTTCATGGCACTTATCGCTACCCGCCTTAAAAAGCGCATCCATACTAACACAAGTTTTTGGGCCGTTACTCTGTCATTCTGGTCAAACAAGCGCATTTCGCGGCAAACCACAGCATCTTAGCCGCATTTGGTCGACATAGGATTAATTTTGTCGACACACTTGCTTTTAGGGATGAGTTTTATCACAATCCTTAGCCATCTAGACTTCTATCAGGATTTATCATGGCGTTAGCAACTTTCGGTGCCGGCTGTTTTTGGGGCGTGGAGTATTTCTTTAGACAAGTCAACGGCGTGACCAACGCGACCTGCGGCTATATGGGTGGTAATAACGAAGCGACCACCTATGAGGAAGTCAAAAAAGGCAAAACAGGCCATGCTGAAGTCGTGCAAGTGGAATTTGACCCTGCGATTGTCAGCTACGACGAGTTACTGGATGTGTTTTGGAAGAACCACAACCCCACCACGCTCAATATGCAGGGCGGCGATATCGGCACTCAGTACCGCAGTACCATTTTCTTCCATGACCGTGAGCAAAAAGCGACGGCCGAAGCTTCTAAACTGGCCTTTGCCCGGTCGGGCCGCTGGGGATTACGCCACATTGTGACTGAAATTGTACCTTTGCAGCAATTCCATGTTGCAGAGGAATATCATCAAAACTATATCGATAAGAACAACTTACCTAGTTGCCATCTCGAGTATTGATCAAAACCATTTAGCATCTTCGTGAGAGGCTTGGCTTCTCATCGCTACAAATAAAAACGCACTCATAGGATTTCCATGAGTGCGTTTTTTATCGGAAAAACAAAGCTTAAATGCTAGTTCAGGCGCTAAGCGCCTTATCAATCAAGGCCTGTGCGTCCTTAATGATATCGGCAAGATGCTGCTCACTGATAAAGCTCTCACCGTAAATCTTAAATAACGCCTCAGTGCCCGACGGCCGCGCCGCGAACCAACCATTGGCCGTCGTCACTTTAATGCCACCTATCGAGGCGTTGTTACCAGGGGCGTGGGTCAATACGGCATCAATCTTCTCACCCGCCAGCATAGTGGCGTTTAAGGTTTCGGCATTAAGCTTGGCAAATTTGGCTTTGTTCTCAAGGCTGATCGGACTGTCGATACGCTTGTAAAAACTTTGACCGAATTGCGCCACTAATTCTTGATGGCGTTGCCCCGGTGTCTTGCCAGTAACCGCAAGCATTTCGGCCGCAAGCAGTACCAGAATAAAACCGTCTTTGTCGGTACACCAAGTCGTGCCATCACGGCGCAGGAACGCCGCGCCAGCACTCTCCTCACCGCCAAATGCAATAGTTGCCTCGGCTAATCCATCAACGAACCACTTAAAGCCGACAGGGACTTCGAGTAATTTTTTGCCATGGAAGGTACAGATTTTATCGATAAGCGCGCTCGATACCAGTGTTTTGCCGATGGCTAACTGCTCGCTCCATTCGGGTCTGTGGGTCAGCAAATAATCAATTGCTACCGCTAAATAGTGGTTGGGATCCATCAGTCCGGTGCACGGACACACGATGCCGTGTCTGTCGTAGTCAGGATCGTTACCAACGCATAAATCGAAGGATTCTTTGTGGGCAAGTAAGCCTGCCATCGCATAGGGAGAAGAGCAATCCATACGGATCTTGCCGTCTTTATCGAGCGACATAAAGCTAAAACTTGGGTCGACCTTATCGTTAACTAAAGTGATATCAATGCCATAGTGCTTGGCAATCGGCGCCCAATAATGAATACCCGAGCCGCCTAATGGGTCAACGCCCAATTTCAGCTTAGCCTTAGCGATAGCATGCATATCGACCACATTGACTAAATCCGCCACATAGGGCGTGATCAAATCAATGGCATGCACATAACCCGAGGTTAACGCATCCGCATAAGCCAGCTTATTAACGCCCTTAAGCCCTGCGCGCAGGTAATCATTAGCACGGGACTCAATCCACGCTGTGATATTGCCTTCGGCTGGGCCGCCATGGGGAGGATTGTACTTGATACCACCATCCTGCGGTGGATTATGGGATGGTGTAATAATCAAACCATCGCTTAACGCGGCGCCACTCAGCGCCGCTTCACGATTGGCACAAATAATGGCATGTGACACCACAGGCGTGGGGGTAAAGCCATCATTTTGCTGAATATGCACAGTCACCTTATTGGCCGCTAACACTTCAATCGCCGACACGTAAGCCGCATAAGATAAGGCGTGGGTATCGATACCTAAAAATAGCGGGCCGTCGATATTCACAGATTGGCGATAATCCACCACGGCCTGAGTAATCGCCCAAATATGGTCTTGGTTAAAACTTGCTTGAAACGCGGTTCCGCGGTGACCCGAGGTCCCGAACGTCACACGTTGCTCTGCAGCATCCACATTAGGTTTGATGCTGTAATAATGGCTCATCAGCTTTGGAATATTCACCAGATCCGTCTGACTCGCGGTTTGTCCTGCCCGTTGATGTATTGCCACCTGATCCTCTCCTACTGGAAAATCGGTTAATTAAATGGAAACGCCGCATCATTGCGGCGTCGATAAAAGCGTTATACGCGTTCGGCAATGCCGTTGGCGATTTGGGCATCGCAGCCAAATTGCATTAAGGCTTCGACTAAAATCGCCCGTTTTTTGGCGGTGTTATTGTTGGTCGTGACCCAAAATCCGGTATTACCGATTTCCTTGGGGTTGGCGGTAGCACTGGCCTTGAGTAACTCTTCCCGTGAGCGCGCAAAATAGAGTCGATCGCGACCTTGGATCTGCAAAATTTGCGAGAATTGCGCTTGGCTCTGTTGATATAAACTCTCGAGCAAGAATAAGAAACGACCCACGGCGCCTTTTTGCTGCTCTAACTTATGCTCATCCACCAATTGATTGAAATCGGTCGCAGAGACTAAGGTTTCTATCTGAGGTGCTATCTGTGGCTCAGGCGTCGTTGCCTCTAAACTCGGTTGGCTAATGGCCTGTGGCTGCGCCTGTTCAACCGCATCGACGGACAGGCCGAGTAATCGACGGAGAATGTCAGAGGCGCTCTCACCAATACGTTCCGTTTTGCTGGCAATATGACGATAGAGCTCTTCATCCACTTCGATGTATTTCATAACCTTATTATCCTTTGTTATTCGATAGGCTTAACCGAAAAAGTGCACCACAGGCGATCCTCGCAAAGGATCTGTGCGATCGTTGCCCCAGTGTATCTATCTCTATCAATCTGATAAAGCATCATTAATCTAAAAATGCGTGAAATCGCACATCAAATTAGCACAAGCGCGTTAATCGCTGAAAAAGCCAGCAAGTTCGGCGCACTGTGCCTCAAAATCGCCTCAAGACTTGTCAAACTTAACCCATTAGGGGCACAATCCGCAGCACTTTATGTACCACAGCACAGGCGATTCCATGAATTTTGCATCCACAGGTCAAGGAGAAGAAGTCCTCCTTATCCACGGACTCTTTGGCAATTTAGATAATCTTAAGGGGCTAGGACAAGTCCTCGAAGCAAATCATCAGGTTATCCGCGTTGATGTGCCTAATCATGGTTTGAGTGAACATTGGCAGGAGATGGATTACCCAAGCTTAGCCAAGGCCATGGTGGCATTGTTAGATGAACTTGAGCTTGAGCGTATACACATTGTTGGCCATTCCATGGGCGGTAAAATCGCCATGGCAACCGCCCTTGCCTATCCAGAACGCATCATCAGCATGGTAGCCGCCGATATTGCCCCAGTTGCTTACCAGCCGCGCCATGATGCGGTATTTGCGGCACTCGAAAGTTTGCCACTCGAAGGCCACACCGACCGCCGCTTCGCGTTATCGCATTTATTAGCGGGTGGCATCGATGAACCGACCGCGCAGTTTTTACTCAAAAACCTCCAGCGCACCGACACCGGCTTTCGTTGGAAGATGAACCTTACTGGTTTAAAAAGCTGTTATCCCAACATCATTGGTTGGCCAAATGAAAACCACAAATCGCAGCAAGTCTATAACGGACCGAGCCTTTTTATCCGTGGTGGCGACTCCAATTATGTGACCGCCGAACATCGCGATGAGATCATGCGTCAATTTCCCGCGGCGCAGGCCAAAACATTAGAAGGTTGTGGCCATTGGCTGCATGCTCAAAAACCAGCGGTGTTTAATCGTATTGTGTCTGAATTTATTGACAAACACTCAGTGTAAATGACAATGATTCTCGACCTAAATCATATAGCCGACACCCTGCTGATGTGATATATTCGCGCCTCTTTTAGCCTTAGAAGACTCTAGAGGACTAAGAAAGTATGTTATCTCAGTACATGGAACAAATTGAAACCATCGGCCTGAACCTGTTTTTTGCCGCGATATTTTTCTTTATCGGCATGGCCATCCACGATGTGCTTAAACAAGGTAATGTGCCGAAATTTGGTCGATTTATTGTGTGGTTAGTGTTATTTCTCGGCTGCGCCGGGTTTATTGCAAAAGGTATTATCCAGATGTCCTGGGAAGGTTCAGGCATCGGTTAAACAATAAGAACATGGCAAAAGAAGCAACAGATAGAACAACCATTGACCTTTTTGCCAATGAAAAGCGCCGGGGCCGCCCACGTAGCAATCCTTTGTCCCGTAGCCAGCAACTTAAGGTCAATAAGCGCAACCAGATCCAGCGGGATAAAGCCAAAGGATTAAAGCGAATAGAGTTAAAGGTGTCACAAGATTTATATGACGCCTTGAATGAGCAGGCATTGGCCAGTAACATCAGCCGAAGCCAGTTAATCGAATTAATTCTTCAGCAAAAAATAGAATGCTGAGCAATCGATAGCAGCAAGATTAACGTATAAGTGAACTAGACATAAAGGATAGACAATGGCAACTGTAGGTCTTTTTTTCGGTAGCGACACAGGCAACACCGAAGCTGTCGCCAAGATGATCCAGAAGAAACTGGGTAAGAAAATGGTTGAGGTGAAAGATATCGCCAAGAGCACCAAAGAACAGATCGCAGAATACGACCTGCTGCTGTTCGGCATCCCAACCTGGTATTACGGTGAAGCACAGTGCGACTGGGATGACTTTTTCCCTGAATTAGAACAGATTGATTTTACAGACAAACTGGTTGCTATCTTCGGTTGTGGTGACCAAGAAGACTACGCAGAATACTTCCTCGATGCCATGGGCATGGTGGGCGATATCGTTCAAGCTCGTGGCGGTATCATCATCGGTCACTGGCCAACGGCTGGTTATAACTTCGAAGCGTCAAAAGGCTTAGTCGATGATGACCACTTCATCGGTTTAGGGATTGACGAAGACCGTCAACCAGAGCTGACTGAAGAGCGTGTGGATGCTTGGGTTAAGCAAATCTACGAAGAAATGTGCTTAGCCGAGTTCGAAGACTAAGCTCAGTTCCGTAAAAAAAGCGGCCGAAATGCCGCTTTTTTTATGTGTGCTCTCCCGATTAATGAAAGCGATACACTCAATGGCAACCACCGCTCCCCACTGGGACATCTTTTGCTGCGTCGTCGATAATTACGGCGATATCGGCGTCACTTGGCGCTTAGCCAAACAGCTGGTCAATGAATATCAGCTCCCCATTACACTCTGGGTCGATGACTTAAACAGCTTCTCGCATATTTTACCGAGCCTTGACCCAAACCAAAGCAGCCAAGTCTTTAATGGCGTCACCATCAATCATTGGACAACACCCCTGCCCGTGGCATTTGTGCCCGGCGCCGTGTTAATTGAAGCCTTTGCCTGCGAACTGCCTGACGAGGTCAAACAACAACTCATCACGCTGCACAGCACAACACCGCAAGCTGTGCCTGTATGGCTTAATTTAGAATATTTAAGCGCCGAAGACTGGGTCGATGGCTGCCATGGGTTACCCTCGATGCAGGCAAGCGGCATCAAAAAGTATTTCTTTTTCCCGGGTTTTACCCCAAAGACGGGTGGATTAATCTGTGAGCGGGAGCTATTTGCCGAACGCGATGCATGGCAACAGGATAGCGTCAATAAATTGCAATTATTTGAGCGCCTTGGTCTTAAGGATATTCAGGCGCAAGATACTGTCTACAGCGTCTTTAGTTATGAAACTGATTCTCTGCCGGCCTTATGTGAACTTTGGCAAGCCAGTGCAACAAGCGATGCCAAAATCCATGCGCTTATTCCCAAGGGACGCAGCTTAAACAGCTTACAACACTTATTACCCTGCAAGGTTGAGGCGCTCAGCCCCGGACAGCAAATTAAGCTAGGTCATTTGACCCTGCATATCTTGCCGATGACTGACCAACAAGGGTTCGACCGCCTGCTGTGGAGCTGCGACTTTAATATTGTCCGCGGTGAAGATAGCTTCTTGAGGGCGCAATGGGCCGCTAAACCCTTCATTTGGCATATTTATCCGCAAGAAGATGATTATCATCTAATAAAATTAGAAGCTTTTATCCAACTTTACTGCGATAATCTGCCCCCTGATATTGCCGACACTTGGTCTAAATTGAATGTTGCATTTAACCAAGGCGAGCAATCTGCCGTGAAAACTCACTGGCAAAACCTAAATCCTGTCAGTTTGCCACTCTTGCAACATGCTAAAGATTGGCCAATTGACGCAATAAATGCTGCAGATCTTGCGACTCGGCTAGTCCAATTCGTCAAAAAAAGCTAAGATGCTGCGCTGAAATAGAAAATCGACATATAGGAAATTGTGTAATGAAAACTGCTCATGAAGTCCGTCCTGGTAACGTGATCATGTTTGAAGGCAGCCCATGGGTTGTACAGAAAACAGAAACAACTCGTTCTGGCCGTAACGCTGCCATCGTTAAGTTAAAGCTGAAAAACTTACTGCTTAACTCTGGTACTGAAACCACTTTCAAAGGTGAAGATAAGATTGACGATATTATCCTAGATCGTCTGGATTGTACTTATTCTTACTTTGCTGATCCTATGTACGTGTTCATGGATGCAGAATACAACCAATACGACGTAGAAGCTGAGAACTTAGGTGATGCTGCGGCTTACATCGTTGACGGTATGGAAGAAACTTGCCAAGTAACTTTCTACGAAGGCAAAGCAATTTCTGTTGAAATGCCAACCACTATCGTACGTGAAGTGATCTACACTGAGCCATCAGCTCGTGGCGATACTTCAGGTAAAGTAATGAAGCCAGCAACTATCACTGGCGGCGGTACAATCAGCGTGGCTGACTTCGTTAAAGTTGGCGACAAGATTGAAATCGACACTCGTACTGGCGAATTCAAGAAGCGCGTATAATCGCCCTTCCTACTTGTCTCGTCCTGAAATAAGTTGACACTTATTTCCACCTAAAACGCTCGATGAACCTCATCGGGCGTTTTGTATTTTAAGGCCAAATGTGGCCGTCGTTGATTATAGATGGCAACCGCTTCTGCCACCATTTGTCGCGCCTCCTCCAGCGTTGCGGGCTTATGTGTTAAAAACTCCTGCTTCAAGATGCCATTCACTCGCTCTGCTAAGGCATTTTGATAGCAGTCATATCCGTCTGTCATTGAGCATGTCACGCCATGTTGTGCGTGAACCGCTTGATACGCGTTTGAGCAGTACTGTATCCCTCGGTCTGAGTGGTGTATCAGCGGTTTACTTTTATCTTGTCGCTGTCTCAGTGCCCGTTTGTAAGCCGTTAGCACCCCGTCTGTTTTAAGATTATCATCAACATGATAACCCACAATTTTTCGTGACCAGGCATCGGTCACCAAGCTTAAATAGGCTTCATTATCTTGCAGTGACAGATAGGTAATATCAGCCACCCAGACTTGTTCTGAGCGGCTGATGTCCACTTGCTGCTCACTGGGCTTAAGCAAGTTGGGATGACACCTAAATCGATGATGGCTATGGGTCGTTTTATGGTACGCCCGTTTCGGCGTGACCAACAAACGATGCGCCCTAAGACAGCGAAATAACCGGTCTCGTCCTATCACTATTTGATGCATTTTGTTGAGTAAATACTGCAGTTTACGCGTACCGACTCGCGGTTGAAATAACCGTTCATATTGTACCGTTTGCACCACCTCTTGCTCCTTTAGCTCTGAGACGATTTGCCGCTGGCATTGTTGATAATACGCCTGGCGACTGATGCCAAGGTAACGACAGCATTGGGTGACGCCATAACCTATGGCCGTTTTTTCTTGGAGCGTTTCGCGGGTGGCTTTTTTACGACGGATATCCCGTAGTCAGTTCTGAGTTTTTCGACAATGGCTTCGAAGAACGCGGCTTTCATGCGAGTATCTTCAAGTTCGGCTTCGAGGGCTTTTATCTTTTGCTCGGGGGTGAGCGTGGTGGGTTCAGTCATCAACTGTCCTCGCATTGATGTAGGCGGCGTCCCTAGGGACCAATCCAGTTTGCCATGCTTGCGTAACCACACTAACACGGTGGAGCAGCCTTGAATACCGTACTTGTCTTGTGCCTGCTTATAGGTCAGCTCGCCTTTTTCCACTTGGTCGACAACCGCCAATTTAAAAGCGAGGGAATAATCACGTTGAGTTCGTTTAATTGTTGAAGTCATTACACTCTCCAAAATGAGTTTGAAAAGTGTCAACGCTATTTAGGACGGGTCAACTCCCAGATAAAAAAGCCAGTGCCTGCACTGGCTTTTTTATTGCCTCGAATTTGATGCTTCTAACGGTTTGCTGCCGGACAGTTATCACATGGAATTGGGTATCGAGGTAAACAGCGAAGAGTTCTTTAGTGGCGCGAGCCAGTCAACACGCTCAATAAACGTTGGCAATAAAAAAACCAGCCGTAGCTGGTTTTTTATATTTACTGCATCGCAGCTTAGGCAATCAAGATAAAGCCAAAGAACGCAATCACAGCGGCAATTAACGCATAGGGTAACTGAGTCACCGCATGGCTCACTAAGTTACAACCAGAGCCTTGTGCGGCCAATACGGTTGAATCTGAGTAGAAACACGCTTGGCTACCAAATGATGATGCCGACAGCAGCGCACCAATCACCAGTGGAATATCCGCACCAACCGATTGCGCCAGTGGCATCACAATTGGAATGGTCACCGCAAAAATACCCCAGCTTGAACCCGTCGCAAAGGCAAGGATCGCCATAGAGAGGAATACTACCGCAGGCAACATCTTAGGCGTCATGAATGGGCTCAATGATTCAATCACATATTGTGGCAGCAGCAGCGCATCACATACATCCTTAAACACGAATGCGGCGATCACGGTACCAATAGCGGGCAGCATGCTCTTAAAACCATCGATCATCTGATCCATCATTTCTGACAGTGGCATTAAACGTTGCACTGCATAGTAAGGCAGCGTGATAACTAATGTCGCTAACAAGCCCTTCCACACGTCGATATCAAAATAAACGGTAAAGGCAACCAGTAGCAGAATAGGCACTAAGAAGTTGTGCAGCTTGCCCTGATTGTCGGCATGCTTAAACTCTTCTTCAATCGCAGCAATCGCGTATTCGTCAGAGGTTTGTACCTGGTCTAAATCGACTTGCGCCTCAGCAGGTTCACCTTGGGCGGCGCGCAGCTGGGCTTTTTTCATCGGACCAATGGCAGGCACAACACCTAACACCACCAGTAACACCATAGCTACGGCTAACCAAGCGTAAAGCATGTAGGGGATCGCCTGCATATATACGCTAATGCCCTGACCTTCTGCCGCCACACCGTTATCGACCAGCAAGCCACCAAAGAATACTGCCCAGGTGGATAATGGCACGAGCACGCACACTGGCGCTGCGGTAGAGTCAACCACATAGGCTAGCATTTCACGGGACACTTTAAACTTATCGGTCACACGCTTCATGGTTTCACCCACGGTTAACGCGTTCAGATAGTCATCGATAAAAATCACAATCCCGAGAATAAAGGTCATAAACAGAGAGGATTTAGGGCCTTTAGCAAATTTTAGTGCATTTCGACCAAACGCCAGTGCACCACCAGTACGCACTAACAGGGCAATTAACGCACCAAAACAACCACAGACTAAAATCAACCAACCGATGGTTTCATCGGCCATGACTTTTAATGAAGTGCTGGCGAAATTATTTAAGACTTGCGACGGATCGAGTAACAGGAAACCAGTTACCGCACCAATGATCAGAGAAAGAATGGGGCGGCGTAACCAAATGGCCAACACCAATACCACCAGAGGTGGAATAAGACTTAACGCTGTCGGTTCAGACATGCACTTAGGTCCTCTAAATAAGTTGCCTAAAGGGCAAAAGTTTTTAGAACAGCGCCTGAAATCACCTCGATCACGGACGCCAATATTGCTGCTTCATGATGACTAACTCCGCTGATAAAACCTGCTAAAAGCTTGTTATCTTAGGTGCCTTGCCAAAAACATCGCGCAGAAAATAAAGCGCATCGAATATCGAGTCAACCATAAATTTATGCTAACCATAAATAATTTTTAATACTGAAATAAATATTGGCATATGCATTTGATTTTAAATGACTTTAAGCCAGCGTAACGAAATCTTTATTTGACCTTAAATGCTTAATAAGCATTCAGTTAATCTGCCTAAATATCAAAAAATCGCTGAATGCCCGATAAAACCGCATTAACTAAAATCACCGCCAGTAAATCAGCGGTTAAGCAAAAACTGATTAACAATTTTATTAACATTTAACCGTTGAACGGATTTTTAGTTTCAAAAAAAGCGAGCACAGGCTCAAGTAAGCCGTTTGATAGTCGCAAAGGCTGACCCCACTAAAACCAACAGTGAATTAGTTTGATACTTTGCATACATTCAGCATTTAAAACTTGTTTTAATTTATTTAAAGCTTGGTTAAAGCATATTTAACTGGGTAGTTTAATGAAAAAAACTTGTTATTTGTGCTCAAGCCCCCTTCCTTAAGCCATATAATTTCGTTATGGTGCACAAACTTAAGCCTAAATTAACTGCATGTTTCGAGGTGTAAATGCGCCCTATCATCAAGTCCAACAAGTTGGATACTGTTTGCTACGACATCCGCGGCCCAGTGCACAAGGAAGCCAGACGTTTAGAAGACGAGGGACACCGCATCCTCAAACTCAACATTGGTAACCCCGCCCCCTTCGGTTTTGAAGCGCCGGAAGAAATTGTGCGCGATGTGATCCTCAATCTTCCCAGCGCCCAAGGCTACTGTGAGTCGAAAGGATTATTCTCTGCCCGCAAGGCGATTGTGCAGCATTATCAAGCGCAGGGCATTAAAGGCGTCGATATCGAAGATGTCTATATCGGTAATGGTGTGTCAGAGCTGATTATGATGGCCATGCAGGGCTTATTAAACACCGATGATGAAGTGCTGCTCCCCTCTCCCGACTATCCGCTATGGACCGCGGCGGCGAATTTAGCCGGCGGTAAAGCGGTACATTACCGCTGCGATGAAGAGGCGGATTGGTTCCCGGATCTTGATGATATTAAGAGCAAAATTTCGTCTCGTACCCGTGGTATTGTGCTGATTAACCCGAACAACCCAACGGGCGCTGTTTACAGTAAAGAATTACTGCTGCAAGTTATCGAGCTCTGCCGCGAGCACAACCTGATCCTGTTTGCCGATGAAATCTACGATAAGATTTTATACGACGAGGCCAAACATATTCCGGCCGCGAGCCTCTCTGACGATATCTTAACCGTGACCTTTAATGGTCTTTCAAAAGCCTATCGCGCAGCGGGCTTTCGTGTCGGTTGGATGATGTTGTCTGGCAATCTTAAGGCTGCCAAGAGTTATATCGAAGGTTTAGAGATGCTTTCCTCGATGCGCCTGTGTGCCAACGTGCCGAATCAACATGCGATTCAAACCGCGCTCGGCGGTTACCAAAGCATTAATGAGCTGATTTTACCTAGCGGCCGCTTAACCGTGCAGCGCGATACCTGTTATGAGTTATTGAACCAAATTCCCGGTGTGAGCGTGAAAAAGCCCAAGGGGGCACTGTACGCCTTCCCCAAACTGGACATGAAAAAGTTCAACCTCAGGGATGATGAGCGCTTAGTACTCGATTTGCTCAGGGATAAAAAAATCCTCCTCGTACACGGCAGCGCCTTTAACTGGCCAGAGCCGGATCATTTAAGAGTGGTGTTTTTACCCTATAAGGAAGATTTGACTAAAGCATTGACAGAGTTTGGCAATTTCCTCGAGACCTACAAACAATAATGTTTTAGTCTCACCGCCAAGATGACCATTAGGTTAACCTCGACTAAAGCGATCCTCTGGGTCGCTTTATTTTTGCTGTGCGTAAAAACTCTTCAATCATTCCACTCACTTATCTACCTTGCCTGTGTTAGGCTAAAGCTTCATCGCCGTACTTTTTTATGCAGTATTTTTAAGCCGTATTTTTAAGCCACGCTTCTCACCGATTTGTCTTGAGTTGAGTGTTATGCGGTCCGGCATTCATATAAAGGAGCATTATGAGTCATTTATTTGCCCACCTCGCCCGAATGAAACTTATCCAGCGCTGGCCATTAATGTACAACGTGCGCACCGAAAACGTTCAAGAGCATTCGCTGCAAGTTGCCATGGTCGCCCATGCCCTCGTGATTATCAGTAATAAGAAATTTGGCACCACGCTCGATGCCCATCAGGCGACCAGTTTAGCGATTTTCCATGATGCCAGTGAGATTTTAACTGGCGACTTACCGACTCCGGTAAAGTACTTTAATAAAGAAATCGAAGCCGAGTATAAGAAGATTGAGGCCATTGCCGAGCAGCGCATGCTCGATATGGTACCCGATGAATTTAAAGAGGATTATCGCAGCCTGTTTATTAGCGATTACGCCGATCCGATTTACAAAGCCATAGTCAAATCCGCCGATACCCTGTGCGCTTACCTTAAATGTCTAGAGGAAAACCGCGCTGGCAACACCGAATTTAATACCGCGCGTAAACGACTCGAAGCCATGCTGGCGGCCAATTCCGATCCGGCGGTGAAATATTTTATGGATTGCTTTGTGCCAAGTTTCACCTTGAATTTAGACGAAATTAACAAGATGTTGTGATATATCACTCTCGCTAGGAATGCATATGAGCTCAAGTGTTTGGCAAGAACGCCGCCATGGCGAAGATAAACAAAGACGTAATGATCATCGAAGCCCTTTCCAAAGGGACAGAGCAAGGATCCTCCACTCCGCAGCTTTTCGCCGCCTACAGGCCAAAACCCAAGTGCTTGGGGTAGGCATGAACGATTTTTATCGCACGCGCTTAACCCATTCACTCGAAGTGTCTCAAATCGGCACTGGCATTGCGGCGCAGCTCAGCCGCAAGTATCCCGAGCATAAGCCCTTATTAGGCTCGATGAGCCTGCTCGAATCCCTCTGTCTAGCCCATGATATTGGCCATCCGCCCTTTGGTCATGGCGGTGAAGTCGCACTCAACTATATGATGCGCCACCACGGCGGCTTTGAAGGCAATGGCCAGACGTTTCGTATCCTCTCGAAACTCGAGCCTTACACCGAGGCCTTTGGGATGAATCTGTGCCGCCGTACTATGCTCGGCATTTTAAAATATCCCGCATCGCAATCACTGCTGTTTGTGGCAGGTTCGCATCCTGAAATCACCAATCACAGACAGCTTAAACCATCACAATGGCCGCCTGTTAAAGGCATATTCGACGATGATAGCGACATTTTCGATTGGGTACTGGAACCGTTGTCCGTTGCCGATAGAGCGCGCTTTACCTCCGTTCAACCGAGCCTACAGCCAAACTACCCGCATCTACGCACTCAGTTTAAATCCTTCGATTGCTCGATAATGGAACTGGCGGACGACATCGCCTACGCGGTGCACGATCTTGAAGATGCGATTGTCATGGGCATAGTCACCGCCTCGCAATGGCAACAGGATGTGGCGCCGACACTTAAGCACAGTGGCGATCCTTGGATCCGCCAAGAGCTTGCCGATATCGGCACTAAGCTCTTCTCCCACGAACATCATCTGCGAAAGGATGCCATCGGTACCTTAGTAAATGGTTTTGTCACCGCCATTATTATCAACGACGATCCGGCTTTCGAGGAACCGTTGCTGCGGTTTAATGCCAGCCTAGAACCCGAATTTGCTAATGCGCTCAATGTGCTAAAGCAGTTAGTGTTTAAATACGTTATCCGTAAACCTGAGATCCAAATGCTGGAATACAAGGGCCAACAGATAGTGATGGGACTCTTCGAAGCGTTCGCCTCGGATCCCGAGCGGTTATTACCACTCAATACCCAAGAACGTTGGCGCACCAGTGAGCAGCAAGGTCAAAACAGCCACAGGGTGTTGGCAGATTATATTTCTGGCATGACGGATGAATTTGCCGGAAGACTGTACCAGCAGTTATTTAGCCCCAAGGCCGGCTCGAACGTGGAACTCAGCAAAGAGATGTAGCGCTGAACAGGCAATAAAAAACCACCGCAAGGTGGTTTTTTATTATCAGTGCGTTCCGCAAGTAAACGGCTTAGAGTCCGCCAATCGCATCTTTACACAATTGGGTGATACGCGCCCAATCGCCCTGCTCCATTGCATCGGTTGGGGCAATCCAGCTGCCGCCGATACAATCCACATTTTTCAGCGCTAAGTAATCTTTATAGCTGCTTGGCGTAATACCACCCGTTGGGCAGAAACGGATATCCGCTAATGGGCCGGAGAATGCTTTTAGCGCATCCACACCGCCCGAAGCTTCCGCTGGGAAGAATTTAAAGTGAGTGTAACCCAGCGCCATGCCCGTCATCACTTCGGATATGCTGGCAACGCCTGGGATCAAAGGCACAGGGCCTTGCATACCGGCTTTAAGCAGCTCAACCGTCGCCCCAGGGGTGATAATAAATTGCGCACCGGCAGCAATCGCCTGATCGAGCTGGGCTTCATTTAAAATGGTACCCGCGCCAACAAGCGCCTCAGGCACTTCTTGGGCGATCTTAGTGATAGCGTCGAGGGCGCATGGAGTACGTAATGTCACTTCCAAAACGCTGATCCCGCCAGCAACTAAGGCTTTAGCCAACGGCACCGCATGTTCAATCTTGTTAATGACCATAACAGGAACAATAGGGCTGCGTTTAAAAATATCTTGTGGTTGTAATGACCAGTTATTCTCAAGCATTGCGGTATTCTTCCTTTGTATTAATAAAGTTCGTCAATGGCGCTGGTACTGCGCGCACCAGTTTCTGGACTGCTTAAATTTGAACGCAGTGCCCCAAACAACTCACGGCCCATTCCATAGCGTGAGTGGCGTAAATCGATTTCAGCGGCGGTTCTCGCGGCAAGTTCGGCATCGGAGACCAATAAGCTCAGCTCACCGGTCAGTGCGTCGACACGAATCAGATCGCCATCTTGCACTTTGGCAATTAGCCCTCCATCGATAGCCTCTGGCGTTAAGTGAATTGCGGCTGGTACTTTGCCCGATGCGCCCGACATACGACCGTCGGTCATCAGAGCCACTTTAAAGCCTTTATCCTGCAGAGAGCCTAACAGTGGCGTTAACTTGTGCAGCTCAGGCATACCGTTCGCTTTCGGCCCTTGGCCTTTAACTACCACCACACAATCTCGGTCTAATGCGCCGGATTTAAACAGCGCATCGAGTTTGTTTTGATCGTCAATCACCACGGCAGGCGCTTCAACTACACGGTGTTTTTCTTGCACGGCTGACACTTTAATCACCGCACGGCCCAAGTTGCCCTTAAGCAGTTTTAAGCCACCGTTGTTTTGGAAAGGCGTAGCGACAGACGTTAATACTTCAGTATCTAAGCTGACGGTTGGACCATCGACCCAGCGCAGCTCGCCATCGAGTAATTTTGGCTCTTGGGTGTAACGACGTAGACCAAAACCGGCAACTGTGTTGACATCCTCATGTAGGAGGCCCGCGTCGAGTAATTCCTTGATAAGGAAAGCCATACCGCCCGCGGCGTGGAAGTGGTTAATGTCCGCATGACCGTTTGGATAAACACGGGCCAGCAAAGGAACCGCGTCAGATAATTCAGAAAAATCATCCCAGTTCACGATAATGCCAGCCGCACGCGCCGCCGCCACAATGTGCATGGTTAAGTTAGTTGAACCACCCGTTGCCAGTAGCGCCACTATGCCGTTCACCACGGATTTCTCGTTAACCACTTCACCGATTGGGCTGTATTGAGTGCCAAGCTCTGTTAAGCGGCACACCTGCTTGGCCGCCATTTTATTCAGCGCTTCACGCAGTGGGTCGTCAGGATTCACAAAGGATGAACCCGGCAATTGCAGCCCCATGACTTCGAGCATCAGCTGGTTCGAGTTAGCCGTACCGTAGAAGGTACAAGTGCCAGCGCTGTGATAAGACTGCGCTTCGGCTTCAAGCAGCTGCGCTCTATCGACTTTACCTTGGGCAAATTGCTGGCGAATACGGGCTTTTTCCTTGTTTGGGATCCCCGACTTCATTGGGCCTGCAGGCACAAACAGCATAGGTAAATGGCCAAAACTTAAGGCGCCAATCAATAAGCCCGGCACGATTTTGTCGCAGATACCCAGTAATAAGGCGCCATCAAACATGTTGTGGGATAAGCCCACCGCCGTCGCCATGGCAATCACTTCACGACTCAGTAAGCTCAGTTCCATCCCGGGTTGACCTTGAGTCACACCGTCACACATTGCAGGTACACCACCTGCGACCTGTGCAACACTGCCCACTTCCTGACAAGCTTTTTTCAGCAATTCAGGATAGGTTTCATAGGGTTGGTGTGCAGACAACATATCGTTGAATGCGGTAATAATCCCGATGTTAGCTTTGGTCAGTTGACGCAATGAATTTTTGTCATCTGGACTACAAGCAGCAAAACCGTGGGCTAAGTTACCGCAGCTTAAGGAGCTACGGTGTACGCCATGGTTACGAGCATCATTTAACGCGGCTAAATACGCTTCACGAGATGCTTTGCTACGGGCAATAATTCTGTCGGTAACAGATTGAACGACTGAGTGCATGAGAGTGACTCCTTAAGCGCTCCAGAACACGTCAACGGGCGTTTTACGCTGCGCTAATACGGCTCTGATGGGCATAGCATTAACATCATCATTTTCTAAGGCTTGACGATATACGGATAATTTCTGTTCCCCGACCAAATGCAGATAAATCTGTCTGCTATTGAGGATCGCATTCTTAGATAATGTGATCCGGCCATGGGGCGCCGTGGTGGGATTGGTTGCCACACACAGGGCTTGAGTGCTCAAGGCATCATTTAACTCGGCGCTGCAAGGGAACCATGAGCAAGTGTGACCATCATTGCCCATACCGAGCACCACTACATCGAAGGGACGCGGGAAATTAGACAGCGACTCGGCGGTCATATCGGCGCCCGCTTCGGCGGTGGAAAACATATTCTTTAATCCGCGGAACTTGGCATTGGCCGCGCGGTTTTGCAGTAAATGTTCACGCACTAACCGCTCATTCGATGCACTGTCTTCCACATCTACCCAGCGCTCATCGGCGAGCGTGACATAAACATCACTCCAATCGATGGATTTCATGCTGAGGAGCTCAAACAGTTTCAGCGGTGTTGAGCCGCCGGAGACGACTAAGCTTGCCTTACCGCGGGCATCCACAGCCTCTTGCAACTGACTGGCGATCTTATTCGCCAACTGTTGCTCGAGCGCTGCGGGTGTATCAAAGGATTTAAATACGGTTTCTTTAATCATAAAAGCCCCCTATTCATCCCACGAACGGCCGTCTTTGGTGATCAGCGCGACCGACGCAACAGGTCCCCAAGTGCCCGCAGGATAAGGTTTCGGTTTCTCGTTACTTTGTTCCCATGATTGGATGATGCCATCCACCCAAGTCCAAGCCTGCTCTACTTCGTCACGGCGAACGAACAGGGCTTGGTTACCGAGCATGGCTTCGAGCAACAGACGCTCGTAAGCATCGGCGATACGCTCGTTTTTAAAGGTATCCGAGAAACTCAAGTCGAGTTTGGTGGTTTGTAAACGTTGTTTCTGCTCTAGCCCCGGCACCTTGTTCATCATCTGGATCTCAACCCCTTCATGTGGTTGCAGACGGATGGTTAACTTGTTAGGTGGCAAGTTACGGTAGCTTGAGCGATACAAGTTGTGGGGTGGGTTTTTAAAATACACCACAATTTCAGAGCTCTTGAACGGCATGCGTTTACCGCTACGCAGATAAAATGGCACGCCAGCCCAACGCCAGTTGTCGATATCGACACGCAGCGCCACAAAGGTTTCAGTATGGGACTGAAGGTTAGCGCCCTCTTCCTCTAAATAGCCAGGAACAGGACTGCCTTTTAGGAAGCCGGCACTGTACTGACCACGGACAGTGTTCTCATAGACATTGTCGGCATTGATTGGGCGCAGCGACTTCAGTACTTTCACTTTTTCATCGCGAATACTGTCAGCATCTAAGTTAACTGGTGGATCCATGGCAACCAGTGTCAACACTTGCAGTAAGTGGTTTTGGATCATATCGCGCATCTGACCGGCTTTATCGAAGTAACCCCAACGGCCTTCGATACCCACTTCTTCAGCAACGGTGATCTGGACATGGTCAATGGTCCGGTTGTCCCACTTAGACGCGAATAACGAGTTAGCGAAACGCAGCGCAATCAGGTTTTGGACTGTCTCTTTACCTAAGTAATGGTCGATACGATAAACTTGGTTTTCTTTGAAGTAGGCAGAAACTTGATCGTTAATCACACGGGAAGAAGCGAGGTCAGAGCCAATGGGCTTTTCGAGTACCACGCGAGAATCGCTATGGATAAGATTTTGTTCGTGTAAACAGCGGCAGATATCGCCAAAAATCGCAGGAGGGGTGGCAAAATAACTGACCATGACGCGCTCTTCTGGTTTGAGCAATTCATGGAAGGCGCTGTAGCCTGCAGATTCGGTGAAATTCGTGCCGACATAATGGCAGCGGGACAAGAAGCGTTGGACAGTCTCTTCGCAGAGGGCTTCTTTTACGAAGGTTTTTAACGCAAGGATGACGAGTTCTCTAAATTCATCCTGACTGAACTCATCTTTGGCAACCCCAATGACTTTGGTGTTTTTATCCAGAAGTTCAGCTTTATCTAGCTGGTATAAAGAAGGTAACAACTTGCGTCGTGCCAAGTCGCCTTTAGTACCAAAGAGTACGAAGTCACAAGCTTTGGCGCCTGATGTTGTTTTGCCCATTGCGTTACGCTCTCCTTTGTATGTTGTGTCCCTTCAAGCCAATGAAGAAATCCACACTTTTGTTGTAATATAACAACAGAATTTGTTAAATGCATCTATTTTTATCAATATTAACATTCTTGCTAACTAGGCACCTAGGGCATAAATCTGATATGCTTTTTGTGCTTAAATTACTGATGATAGTAAATTCTTATTTCAAAAATGTACTTAAAACTTACTTAAGCAGTGTCGATTAGTGAGATCCTGAAACAGATCAGCAGCACTAAACAAAAATAAATAAAATTACATTCTCAATTTAGCGGACGTACGCGTATGAATACCCTAGAAAAGGTTCAAAAAAGCCTCACCCATTTTAGTAAGTCAGAACGCAAGGTTGCAGAGGTGATCTTAGCCTCTCCGCAAACAGCTATTCACTCCAGTATTGCCACTCTGGCTAAGATGGCAGATGTGAGTGAACCTACTGTGAACCGTTTCTGTCGCCGCTTAGATACTAAAGGCTTTCCTGATTTTAAGTTACATCTGGCGCAAAGTCTCGCAAACGGTACGCCTTATGTGAGCCGCCATGTGGAAGAAGATGACTCTCCCGAGTCTTACACCACAAAAATTTTCGAATCATCAATGGCTTCCTTAGATACAGCACGTCAAAGCTTAGACGTCACTGCCATCAATAAAGCCGTGGATATTTTGACTCAAGCCAAAACGATTTCCTTCTTTGGCTTAGGCGCTTCGGCCTCCGTAGCCCATGATGCCCAGAATAAATTTTTCCGTTTTAATGTGCCTGTCATTTGTTTTGACGATGTTCTGATGCAGCGCATGAGCTGTATTAACAGCAATGAAGGCGACGTTGTGGTGCTGATTTCCCATACAGGTCGTACTAAGTCATTGATTGAAATAGCGCGTTTAGCGAGAGAAAACGGCGCGGCTGTGATTGGTATTACGGCTCGTAACTCACCGTTATCTATGGAATGTACACTGCCTGTGACAATGGAAGTGCCTGAAGATACCGATATGTATTTACCAATGGCCTCGCGTTTAGCGCAATTGGTGACTATAGATGTATTGGCGACTGGCTTTACCCTTCGCCGCGGCCCACGTTTCCGTGACAATTTAAAGCGTGTGAAAGAAGTGTTGAAAGAGTCTCGTATCAATAAAGATCCGATACTGTAATTCACTTCCTATCTTAAAAAAGGCTAGTGCAAATCGTCCGTCTAGCCTTTTTTAAAGCAAATTTCAGCGATACCTCACAAATTTGAAACATAACTTTAGATCAATTTGATTGTAACTTTACTACATAATTTGGAATTGCATGGTAATATAGCCCCAAGATTTTTTTAACTTTAACGGAGTATCTTATGTTCCGCAGAACCAAAATCGTCACCACTCTGGGCCCCGCCACTGACCGTGACGATAACTTACGCCGTATTATCGCGGCAGGTGCAAACGTTGTTCGTCTTAACTTCTCCCACGGCTCCCCCGAAGATCATCTCAAACGCGCGACTCAAGCTCGCGAAATTGCAAAAGAATTAGGTGTCCATGTTGCTATTTTAGGTGACTTACAAGGTCCTAAGATCCGTGTATCTACCTTTAAAGACAACAAGAAAGTTCAACTGAACTTAGGTCAAGCCTACATTCTGGATGCCGAGTTAGGTAAAGGCGAAGGCGACGAGAATCAAGTCGGTATCGACTATAAGCAATTGCCAGACGATGTGAATGTCGGCGATATCCTGATGCTCGATGACGGCCGTGTTCAACTGCGTGTTGAGCGCGTTGAGGGTCGTAAAGTGCACACGACTGTTACCGTTGCTGGCCCTCTATCAAACAATAAAGGGATCAACAAACAAGGTGGTGGTCTATCGGCAGCGGCTCTGACTGAAAAAGACAAGGCAGACATTCTGACTGCGGCCATGATCCAAGTGGATTACTTAGCCGTGTCTTTCCCACGTAGCGGCGCCGATCTGGAATACGCCCGTTCTTTAGCACAACAAGCTGGCAGCAATGCACTGATCGTCGCGAAAGTAGAACGTGCTGAAGCCGTTGCTAGCGAAGAAGCGATGGATGATGTGATTTTAGCCTCTGACGTAGTCATGGTTGCCCGTGGTGACTTAGGGGTTGAGATTGGTGACGCAGCACTGGTTGCAGTGCAGAAGAAGCTTATCGCTCGCTCTCGTCAACTGAATAAAATCGTGATCACTGCGACTCAAATGATGGAGTCAATGATTTCGAGCCCAATGCCAACTCGCGCGGAAGTCATGGACGTGGCCAACGCCGTGCTCGATGGTACAGACGCTGTGATGCTGTCTGCCGAAACCGCTGCTGGTGACTTCCCAGAAGAAACCGTTAAGGCGATGGCGAATGTGTGTATCGGTGCCGAATCTCACCCAAGCGTGAAAGTGTCTAAGCACAGATTAGATGCACGTTTTACTTCAGTTGAAGAAACGATCGCACTCTCTACTATGTATGCCGCTAACCACTTAGAAGGCGTTAAAGCGATTATTGCCTTAACTGAGTCTGGCGCAACACCTAAACTGATGTCACGTATCAGTTCATCTTTACCAATTCTTGGTTTATCACGCCATGAGACAACGCTGGCGAAGATGGCACTGTACCGTGGTGTGTTACCGATTTACTTCGACTCAACCATTTATCCTGCCGATGAGTTAGCGCAAAAAGCGTTGGAATCATTAACAGCTGCGGGTTATCTGCAGAGTGGCGACTTGGTATTAATGACCAAGGGCGATGCGATGGAAACTATCGGCGGCACTAACACTTGTAAAGTGTTGATCGTTGCATAATTTTTGCTGATTGGCGTTAGCTAGACGTAAAGAGTAAGGCTAACCGTCATCAAGCTTAAAAACAAAAACCACCTCAATTGAGGTGGTTTTTTTATATCTTGTCAGGCTAGAAACGATTGTAGTCGTGCTAGCCGATCAGATTATAAGGCTTCAAAATCATTCACATTGATGGCCGCTAAGCGCAGCTTATCGGCATGTAACAGCTTTTGATGCTCATCTTGAGTCACAGTGCCCTGCTCCAGCGCTTTAGCAAATAACACTAAGTTAGGCACTTTGGCTGGCAACTCACCGGCGCGTTGTGCTTTCTTGAGCTTCTTGTAAATCTCTTTACAGGCATATTGCGCCACGAAGGCCTGTTCAACCTCTGCAATACCACCCACGTCGCCTTCAAACTCTGGGCATAGGAAAGTAATGCGTTCACGAGCAGGACTCGGTTTTAACATGCCAGAGACCAATTCAGTCGCCATTTTATCGCTAGGCGCATTGAAATGGTTGCCGATGGGGAAAATCAGTGCACGTAGCAGCCATGCAAATGGGCGGTTCGGGAAGTTACGGATCACTTCTTCAAGCGCTTTAGCTGCTAAGTGCAAGCGATTTGCCATCACATAACGCACCGCGGGTAAATCGTCCTGTTGACGGCCATTGTCTTCAAACAGTTTTAAGGTGGCTGAGCCTAAGTACAGCTGGCTTAACACATCTCCCATACGTGCCGACAACATTTCCTTACGCTTCAAATCGCCGCCCATGATCAGCATTGAAATATCTGTCATCAAGGCTAATGCCGATGAAATGCGCGACATGTCTTTGTAATATTGCTTGGTATCGCCGCTCACCGGCGCACTGCCGAAACGGCTGGCAGTCAAGGCGTTGAATAAGGCACTGAACGCGTTGCGAGTGGCGTAACCCATATGGCCCATTAACAGCGAGTCGAAACGCTCGAGCGCATCGTGCTCGTTTTCCATCGCCGCGGCTTCCATTTCAGCCAACACATAAGGATGGCAACGGGTCGCACCTTGACCAAAGATCATCAAGGAACGCGTCAAAATATTCGCCCCTTCAACGGTAATCGAAATAGGATTCGACATATAAGGGTGGCCTAAGTAGTTTTTAGGTCCTAATTGGATACCCTTACCCGACTGAATATCCATCGCATCGTTCATCACAGCGCGGCCCAGTTCAGTCATGTGGAACTTAGCAATCGCCGTCACCACTGAAGGTTTAACTTTAAGATCAATACCCGTTGTGGTTAAACGGCGCGCCGCTTCCAATTGATAGGTATTAGCGATAATGCGCGCCAGCGCTTCTTGCACACCTTCAAAGTTGCCAATCGCCATACCAAATTGCTGACGCACATAGCTGTAAGCCGTGGTGGTTTTGGTCGCCATATGGCCAGAAGCGGTAGCCAATGCAGGCAGAGAAATACCGCGACCCGCCGATAAACATTCAACCAGCATGCGCCAGCCTCTGCCCGCAAACTCAGGACCACCGATAATCCAATCCAGCGGAATAAAGACTTCTTCGCCCTTAGTAGTCCCGTTCATAAACGCCATGTTAAGCGGATTATGACGACGCCCAATCACCACACCAGGATGATCGGTAGGGATCAAGGCGCAGGTAATACCTAAATTCTTTTTATCGCCAAGCAAACCATCAGGGTCGCGCATCTGGAAGGCTAAACCTAATACGGTTGCCACAGGTGCGAGGGTGATATAACGCTTGTCCCAGGTTAATTTCAGGCCTAAAACTTCTTCACCGTTAAACTCACCACGGCAAACAATACCCACATCGGGGATAGCGCCCGCATCACTACCGGCTTCAGGGCCAGTTAATGCAAAACATGGGATCTCATCACCCTTAGCTAATGCAGGTAACCAGCGCTCCTTTTGCTCTTTGGTACCATAATGAGTCAAAAGCTCACCTGGGCCTAATGAGTTTGGCACCATCACAGTGACCGCAGCACTCACACTGCGGCTGGCTAATTTACTCACAATCGTCGAGTTGGCGTAGGCAGAAAACGCACGACCACCAAACTTTTTCGGGATGATCAGCGCAAAAAAGCCTTCTTTCTTAAAGTAGTCCCACAGCTCTGGTGGCAAATCCTTACGATTATGCACAATGTCGAAATCATCGATCATCTTCAGGGCGGTCATCACCTGATTATCGATAAAGTCTTTCTCTTCAGCCGTCAGGGTTGGTTTACCGTAGCTGTGCAGGGTATTCCAGTTTGGGTTACCACGGAATAACTCGCCTTCCCACCACACATCACCCGCTTCCATCGCTTCGCGCTCGGTATCGGATAATGGCGGTAATACTTTTTTAAAGAAATGAAACACAGGCTGGGTGATAAATTGCATCCGAAGGCTCTTTACTGCAAACAGCGCAATAATCGCAATCAGGGCAATAATTATAATCGTCAACATAATCAAGACCTTTTATTAAGAAGCCACGGGGACTGATACGCCCGCAGCCATGTAGGGGATCACTTTACGGATCACGGCTTCGATGTCGTTATGCTCACCAAATTCGGCCGCGGCAATATCATTGAGCGCATCGGCTGACGCCATAGTGAAAACAATCGTGCCTAGGGTAAAGTGTAAGCGCCAAAACATTTCAGCAGGAGGAATATGCGGTGCACTGGCCGAAACAGCTTTAACAAAGGTGTCTAAATGCTGCCCATAATGGGTGGTGATAAACCAACGCAGGTGCCCTTGGCTTTCAATGTAACCGCGACCGAGCAATTGTAGGAAAATTGTCGTGCCTTCGGTGCGCAGCTCGTTCAAATCCAATAATGGATCGACTAACGCAGAGAAAATCTCCTCTAACGAGGCTTGTGTTGGCGCCGTATGTAAACGTTTTATGGCCGTCGATGCGGCGGGCATAAACACGTCTAAATAGCGGGCTAACACGGCGCGGATTAACTCTTTTTTAGAGCCAAAGTGATAGTTCACCGAGGCTAAGTTAACTTCCGCCTTGCTCGTGATAAGTCGCAATGACGTCTCAGAAAACCCCCTTTCGGCAAATAGCTTCTCTGCGGCATCAAGTATTCTAGTTTTTGTATCGGATCGACTTGCCATTCCGTGACCTTGAATTAATTTAAAACACTCGTTTAAATTAAACATTGGTATGGGAGTTGTCAAACGAAAAATGGCCAAATAAGCTGCGCCTTGCTGACAGGGATTAACAGGCCACTCACATCCGTTGCAAAAAACAATGAAAAGTCATCAAGTCCTGTGCAAAAAACACTGTGCTTAGGTAGAATGCTTAACACAAAAACAACAAAGGACTGCAATACATGGCTATTCTATTGAATCGTCCCACCACTCTTGCGCTCACCATAGCACTAACCTTAGGCGTAACCGCCTGTAATGATGCCCAAAGCAAGGCCGAAACCACTGCAGCACCTGCTGCAACTAATGCTGCGCCCGATAAAGCTCAGGCCATCGCCTTTATTCAAGATGCTGAAGCCCAGATGGCGCAGCTCTCTATCGAAGCGAATCGCGCCGAATGGATTTACAGTAACTTCATCACCGAAGATACCGCTGCACTTTCGGCCGCAGTCGGTGAAAAAGTCAGTGCCGCGTCGGTAAAATTTGCCACCGAAGCTGCCAAGTACGCCAATGTGGAACTCGATCCAGCCAATGCGCGCAAACTGAATATTCTGCGCAGCGCACTCGTGTTACCTGCGCCGCTTGATCCCGCCAAAAATGCTGAGCTGGCGCAAATCAGCTCCGAGCTCAATGGACTCTATGGTAAAGGCAAATACTGTTTCGCCGATGGCAAGTGTATGACCCAGCCAGAGCTGTCGAGCCTGATGGCGGAATCGCGTGACCCAGCCAAACTGCTTGAGGCATGGAAAGGTTGGCGCGAAATTGCAAAACCGATGCGCCCACTATTTCAACGTGAAGTTGAACTCGCCAACGAAGGTGCAAAAGATCTAGGTTACGCTAACCTCTCTGAGTTATGGCGCAGCCAATACGATATGAAACCCGATGAATTTTCACAGGAGTTAGATCGTTTATGGGGACAAGTTAAGCCCCTCTATGAATCCCTGCATTGTTACGTTCGCGGCGAGCTGAATAACGAATACGGTGATGCCATCGCGCCAAAAACCGGCCCTATTCCCGCACACTTACTGGGAAATATGTGGGCGCAGCAATGGGGCAATGTGTACGATCTCGTCGCCCCTGACGATGCCGATCCTGGCTATGATGTGACGGAATTGCTCGAGCAGAAGGGCTATGATGAACACAAGATGGTTAAACAGGCCGAAAGCTTTTTCACCTCGTTAGGCTTTGCGCCGCTGCCAGACAGTTTCTGGAGTCGCTCTTTATTCTTGCAACCCAAGGATCGTGATGTCGTTTGTCATGCCTCGGCGTGGGATTTGGATAACCTCGACGATATTCGCATCAAGATGTGTATCCAGAAAACCGCTGAAGACTTTACCGTTATTCACCACGAGCTTGGACACAACTTCTATCAACGTGCCTATAAACAGCAGCCTTTCCTGTTTAAAAACAGTGCCAATGATGGTTTCCATGAGGCCATTGGTGACACGATCGCGCTATCTATTACCCCAAGCTATCTAAAACAGATTGGCTTGCTCGAAGATGTGCCCGATGCTTCTAAGGATATTGGCTTACTGCTGAAACAAGCTTTAGATAAAATCGCCTTCCTGCCCTTTGGTTTGATGATTGACCAGTGGCGCTGGAAAGTCTTTAGCGGTGAAATCACTCCAGCGCAGTATAACCAAGCCTGGTGGGAATTAAGAGAGAAATACCAAGGCGTTAAGGCGCCAACGGATCGCAGCGAAGCCGATTTTGACCCAGGTGCCAAATACCATGTGCCCGGTAACGTGCCTTATACGCGCTACTTCCTCGCACATATTCTGCAATTCCAGTTCCATAAGGCGCTATGTGATACCGCCGGCGATAAAGGACCTGTACACAGATGCAGTATTTATGGCAATCAAGCCGCTGGGGAAAAACTCAATAAAATGTTAGAGCTGGGTGCAAGCCAACCTTGGCCAGTTGCTTTAAAAGAAGTGACAGGTACTAAGGGAATGGATGCCAAAGCCGTACTCGATTATTTTGCGCCGCTTAAAACTTGGCTCGATGAGCAAAACACGGCGGCGAATCGTCAATGTGGTTGGTAATTAAAACCAAGACGAAATGAAGCCTCTAACGTAAGTAACACCTAGGCTCTTAGGTGTGAAAATGTAACCGATAAAAATGCCCAACGATGTTGGGCATTTTCTTTTAAGCTTCGGCATTAATAACGAACGCGAGTATCAATCAGATAAAATCAATGCGTTCAGAAACCTATTAACGCCAACCCATTCCCTTACGATTTGCCTCTTTGTTCTCAATCTTAAGCTGTTCGGATTTAGTGAGCATCACATACAAGGCGCCCGTGCCGCCCTGCTCGGTTTTCGTCGAATGATAGGCCAGCACCATATCAAGTTGAGACAACCAATGGCAGACGGCAGATTTCAACAGGCCTGCCACGGGTTTACTGTTATGACCCTTACCATGGATAAGCATGACGCAGCGTTCCCCATGGGCCTGCGCCGCTAACAGATAATTGAGCAACGCATCACGGGCCTGACTTAAACGGTAGGCATGTACATCTAATTCCATCTTAATGCTGTACTGCCCTAGCCTTAAGCGCTTAAACACTGCCCCTTGCACCCCTTCGCGCTTAAAACTGGCAATATCATCGGGCGCTATTATCGGGATCAAACTCAAATCCAAGGGCATACAGGCTAAATAAGCCTCGCGTTGCAACGCATCACGGCGCTGAAGTTGCTCCTCCGTTAGTGCCTTAGGCTGCAAATTCACCGCTTTCACATCACCCTTAAGTGGCACAACCCCCGCCATTTCTTCAAAAAACAGTGCTGATTCATCATCTAGCATGGCAAGCTCCTCCACTCTTAACACTCAGTGTGCACTTTTAGAACAGAAACACACTTTGTAAACATTCAACCCTTTAGTTCAGCGGGCACCTCCATTATAGTGGCGCCATGAATGCTTGATTAGAATAATGTAATGAGATTTTTGCTGCTAGCCCTGATCTGCCTATTGTCGCTTCCAAGTTTTGCAACTCCTGCAAAAGCCAAAACAACCATGACAACCGATCAGCTGATCAATGCTAATTATCCGCTGTTCACTAAAGCATTTACTGAGCTTGCCCCCGAAGTCACCGCAGAGATTTATGCGAAAGATGCAAGCTATCTCTCTGAAAGCCAAAGTAAAGAAATCTATTATGGCCGCGACAGTATCGTTGCTATTTACCAACGTTTTTTCGACAAAATCCGCAATAAAAAGGCCCGTATCGATATCGATTTCCGGGTGCTCAACCGTAAGCTTTCGGGCAACAGCGCGTTCGACACTGGCTATTATTTAGTGCGTTTTTACCCCGCAGAAGAAACCGGCGAACCAGTGAGTGAATTTGCTGGCAAATTTGTGATTGGCACCCAAAAAGACTCTCAGCAGCGCTGGAATGTCACACTGGATATGAATAACCGTGCCGAACCCAGTTTCTATTTGAATGCCAAACCTGTACCCAATCTTTACTATGGCCGCCAGTTCCCACCATTACCGGACAGCCAAAAGAAAAAGCAGTAATCTATTATATTTTAAAGCATTACCATTATGACACACGACAAAACCTGCCCTTGCGGCAGCCCAAAAATCTATCAAGATTGCTGTCAAATACTGCATCTAGGGCTCGATTCAGGAGCACAACTGGCGACAAGTCCTGAGCAATTAATGCGCTCTCGCTACTGCGCTTTTGTGTTGAAAAATTTTGATTACATTATCAAAACACACCATGCAGCTTACCTCGATGGCTTAACCCTTGAGCAGCTCCAACAAGGTCCACATCCCGAATGGTTAGGGCTCGATGTATTATCCGCCAATGACACTACCCAGCCCGATGGCAGCAAGTTCGGTACTGTAACTTTCAAAGCCTGGTATAAAATGAGTGGCGAGATTGATGCCATTTACGAGCGCTCTGAGTTTATCTTCGAGCAAGGTCGTTGGTTTTACACTAAAGGCCATCAAATGCATGCCAAATTACCGGGGCGTAATGATCCTTGCGTCTGCCACAGCGGTAAAAAGTTTAAGCAGTGCTGCATGAAGGGTTAACCAAGTCCACAGATAAAACAAAAGGCAATCTATTGATTGCCTTTTGTTTTTATATCACCTGTACGACTAATCTAACTGGTTAATGCGTAACAAGATTAGGTTCTTTTGCCACCAATGAGAATTGCGCAAATTCGGGCTCTCGCAACGCAGGACTGTATAAATACCCCTGCGCCTGATGGCAAAAACTCTTGGCTAAAAACGCTTCCTGCTCGGCGGTTTCAACCCCTTCGGCGGTCAAGGAAATATTAAGCGCGCTCGCCATCGCAATAATGGCCGAGACGATTTCTTGGCTTTCGCGGCTAATGGCGAGATCGGAGATAAAGGAGCGGTCGATTTTTAACTTACTGATCGGGAATTGTTTAAGATAGCGCATCGAGCTGTAACCGGTGCCAAAGTCATCTATGGCCAGCCCCACACCCAGCTCTGCCAATTCCTGACATAAGAGCGTGGCATGGCGAATGTCGCCCATCAATTCCGTCTCGGTGATCTCAAGGATCAGGGTTTTAGGCTTTAAACGATAGCGCGTCAGCAGTTGCCAGACTTGCTCATACAGGTTTCCGCTAAAAAACTGCCGCGCCGACACGTTAACATGCATGCTTAAATCGGCATTATGGTGCTGCCATATATTCAATTGTCGGCACGCGGCCTCCAGCACCCAACTGCCAATGGCATTTATCATCCCAGATTGCTCGGCAATATCGATAAAGGCGCCGGGATACAGCACACCTTTTTTCGGGTGATGCCAACGGATCAGGGCTTCGGCACCGATATAGGTTTTCTGCTCCAGATCCCGTAAGGGCTGATAATAAAGTTCGAATTGACGACCGCGAATCGCGCTATGTAAATCACGCTCGATTTGCGCATCTTCCTTAAAGGCACTGAGCAAGGTGCTGTTAAACACTTGAATAGCTGTACCCTTTTTCTTCTTTGCGTATTGCACCGCAATATCGGCGCAGGTCAGCGGTGCGAACAGATTGGCCACCGAGGCGATATCGACAACCGCCAGTGCGGGTTTAGGTTCGATTTGCTCACGACCGATTAAAATCGGCATGGCTAAATGCTGATATAGGCGGGTACTGAAATAATCCAGATCGTAAACCGCGTTATCATCGGTGAGCAACACGGCAAACTCGTCGCTACCGACGCGGGCAATTTCGGTTGCCTTATTGATTTCCGAAAAATGTTTTAAGCGCCGGCCAATTTCGATCAGCAAGCTGTCGCCATTTTCGTGGCCATAGGTATCGTTGAAACGTTTAAAGGCGACTAAATCGACCAACAGCAACAATCCATTGGTAGTGCGCTCCAATACGCGATTGAAGTGACTGCGATTATTCAGCCCAGTGAGGCTACAACGCCAGGCTAGACGCTCAAGCTCCGCCTTATAATTGTGCTCATCCGTGCTTTCCTCGCCCGACACTAAGGCGTAATGATTGCCGCGATCGGTGATAAATTGACTGACTACATATTTGAGCCAGTAGCGACTACCATCTGCTCGATTAAATTGTACCTCGCCCTTGGCCTGCTCACCCCTGAAGATCTGCGCGAGAGTTTGCTCAGCTAATTGATTGTGCTGCTTAAAAAAACTTAGCTCACGTAAATTGGCGCCAATACTTTTTTCACGCGCTAAGCCGGTGATCTCTTCATGGGCTTGGTTCACGTACTCGACTTTTTCAGTGTGCAGGTTAATCAGCATGCTCATCTGGCGTGACTGCTCGGTGGCACAGCGAAATAGGCTTAGGCGCTCTTCTTTATCATAGGTATGTTTAGTGGCCAGCGTGAGGGCCAGTTGATCGGCCATTTGGCAGGCAAGATGGATTTCGCTATCGTGCCAATGGTGAGTAACTTGCGCTCGCTCTAGGCAAAGCACGCCTTCGAGATGACCATTAATGCGAATGCCAATCTCGAGACTAGATAAAATTTGCCGAGGGATAAAGTAGTTATCGACTAACTCAGTCAAGCGTGGATCGATAAGGGTATTACCCGCATCGATATGGCGATGATTTTTGAGTTCATTTAAATAACAAGGCAGCGTCTGCAACTGCGAGGGGCGGTAAGTGTCTTGTAGGGGCATAGCGCCAAATTGCGCCACTAGGGATTGGCTCGATTGGTCGGCGGAAAAAATCCAAACCGACACCAGAGAAACGGCTAAATTTTGGCAAAGTAGCTCAGTGGCTAACTCTGCGGTCTTAGTAAAATCACCCTGCTGTTTAGCCGTGGAATGCACTAAAGACTCTAATAAATGCTGATGCTGACGTCGCTTCACTCTGATTCCTACAAAACTTCGTGTTGGGTAACACAGATACTACAGCGAGTAGCACGACTCATTTCAGCGTGCTAATTGCGCCAATCCTGAATATTTTTGTCGATGCAGATTACACATTGGCATTTCAAACAGCAACATCGAGCACAATTTATTACAAATTAATCAACATTTACCGCAGGGTTTTATGCTTACAGCCCGTTCTCTAATTGGAAAATCATCTTCTCGACACTCACATCGAAGACCAGCTTGAGGGTAACGCCCGCGTCATTCTTGACAATGTTTCCTTGGGTTTGGCTAAAGCGTGCTTGAGCCCGTTCCAGCATCTTGCTGGCTTCGACCTCAGCCTGTGCACCCGCAAAGGATAACTCCAGCATTGTATCCTGCTCATCAATCACAGCGCCAATATCCACAAAACTGCCACAATCGGTGCAAGTGTCGTTTACGGTAGCCGCTTGTCCTGCAATGATACCTTTCATCTGTTTTTCCTCATTAATCGCTATACAGCTGCATTTAAGGGTGATGCATCAACTTAAAGCTGCATCATTAACGCCTTATTATAGATAACTGTGACGTCAGAGACTCAGCTTTAGCTCACGCTTATTATTGTGTATCGACACAGTTGATGGCTATTTGGTCAACAAGTCCCTTAAAGCCTAGATGTGCTTTTAAAGACTGAATATTCCTCAACAGCCCGAAAGCGAGTTAGAGGCAAGACGACATACTGGCTAGGCGCTGGCTAATAACGGCATCAAGTTACGTTGAATCGCCAGTTGATCGGCAAAATGCATGATGTCCATTTTAGGAGATGGCAATTGCCCACGTTGACGCAGGCGTGTGGTGAGATCGCAATTACTTAAGGCTTCGGCCATGGCGATAGGCTCGCCACCGCGGATCACTAAGGCTTCAGGGCGCAATGCCTGTTGCAGTTGAAACGCCCTCGCCCCTTGCTCGGCGAAAACAGCACTATTGTCGGTAACATTGTTATCCGTCGATAAATCCGCTAGAAGCGCTTGCTTTGGGGGTAACTCAAACTGACGTTGCAATTTTTCTGCATTATCGAGCTCTTTTTGCCATTGAAACTGCGCCATGTCCCTCGCATCTGCAGACAATAGCGATAGCAACAGGGCGAACTCTCCTCGCCTGTTGTGTTCGATTGCCGCATTTAAGCGGGAGCCAATTTGGGCTTCGTTGATTAAAGGAACATCGATTTGCATAAAAAAACATCATTAAAACAACTCGTTGTTAGTTAATCGACCAGTTGAACCAGAACTTTAGGAAAATTTTCATATTTAGACTTTACATGCCAAACGTTTCTGACTACTATGGCGGCCGCAATTGAGGAGGGGTTCCCGAGTGGCCAAAGGGATCAGACTGTAAATCTGACGGCTCCGCCTTCGAAGGTTCGAATCCTTCTCCCTCCACCATTTGCACTAACAATTAGCGATGCTATAAAAGATACTCGTGGAGGGGTTCCCGAGTGGCCAAAGGGATCAGACTGTAAATCTGACGGCTCCGCCTTCGAAGGTTCGAATCCTTCTCCCTCCACCACTTTTATCTTATTTGGTTCGTCAATCGTTAGTTCACTGTACACTTGCTTTACCCTTAAATCCGGCCAAGATTTAAGATAACTTTAAAATCAGACTCGATGAGTCGGACTTAAAAGTTGAAGAAAATATGTGGAGGGGTTCCCGAGTGGCCAAAGGGATCAGACTGTAAATCTGACGGCTCCGCCTTCGAAGGTTCGAATCCTTCTCCCTCCACCACTTCTTTGTTATCTCACACTTTTTCTCGCGTTATTCCCCAAGTTTTATCTCTAGCGCTCCCGCTTATTCAAACTTATTCTATCGCTTAACGCTATTGCTTTTAATCCATAGATTTTGCTGATAAAAAACGCCCCATTCGGAGCGTTAAAACTATTTCTAAGCATTAGAGACCAATGCTGCTGAGCTAAGTGGCAATTAATCGATATTCAAGTACTTATGGGTCTGAATCGATAAACGCCAGTTGCGGGCAATACACACCTTCATGGCTAATTCCGTCGCCCTTGGCTTTTGGCTGATCGGTTGCAGACAAATCGTTTTCGCTGACACATCAATCCCTTTGAGTAACTCATCGAGTTCGTCGATATGATTTTCGGTCGCTATCGGGTGCTTAATCTCGTTGGCGCGGATCAAGGCCTGCGCTAACACCTTATAACCCCCTTTCATATTGATTTTTGGCGAGACAGTCACCCAGGTATCAGCATCGCACTTCACCTCAAAGGTGCCACTGGTCTCGATTTGAGTGGCAAAACCGGCAGCATGAAGCGTGTGAGTTAATTCATTCAGATCGTACATACAAGGCTCACCACCGGTGATCACCACATGTCGCGCCGTGTATCCCTTAGCGTTGAACGCATCAATAAGACTCTGCGCCGTATGATTCGCCCAGCGCCCCACGGAGCCATCGACGGTGATCACTTGTTCAGGTGACACCTTCTTTTCCTCAAGCAGATCCCAAGTCTGTTTCGTATCACACCAAGCACATCCCACAGGGCAACCCTGTAAACGCACAAAAATGGCGGGCACTCCGGTAAAGACACCTTCACCTTGAATGGTTTCAAAGACTTCGTTGACTGGGTAATTCATGCTAGCGTTCCGTTTTTCTGGGGCGGCATTTATAGAGGATTTTAGCTGCAGCTGCAAGTTTTTACCGCCTCACACAGAGTGATGCCAAGAGCGATATGCCCGTCGCCACACGCCAGCAAAGAGTTTGCAAGCCCTAGCGCCTGAGTTACACTTACGCCCTATTTTATGTGTCAATTTAAGTGGATCCTATGTCAGCAGCGTCAGTTTCAAAGGTGGTAGTGGTTTTCAGTGGCGGACAAGACTCAACGACTTGTCTTATTCAAGCCTTAACTCAGTTTGATGAAGTCCACGGGATCACCTTTGATTATGGTCAGCGTCACCGTGAAGAAATTGAAGTTGCCAAATCCCTCGCCAAGCGCTTAAAGATCACTAGCCATAAAGTGATAGATGTGAGCTTACTCAATGAGTTAGCTATTTCTGCCCTCACCCGCGATGCGATCCCCGTGTCCCACGAATTAATGGAAAATGGCTTACCCAATACCTTTGTGCCGGGCCGCAATATCCTGTTTTTGACTTTGGCGGGGATCTACGCCTACCAACTAGGGGCAGGGGCGATTATTACCGGCGTGTGTGAAACCGATTTTTCCGGTTATCCCGACTGTCGCCACGACTTTGTGCGCGCGATGGAATCGGCACTGGTGCAAGGCATGGACAAAAAGCTTGAGATCATCACGCCATTAATGTGGCTCAATAAGGCTCAAACCTGGGCGCTGGCCGATAAATACCAGCAGCTCGATTTAGTTCGCCACCATACCCTAACCTGTTATAACGGCATTGTCGGCGATGGTTGCGGTGCTTGCCCAGCCTGCCATCTTCGCAAACGGGGCTTAGAGGATTACCTGCAAAATAAAGCAGAGGTGATGGCCTCGCTGGACAAGGCAACTGCAACGGGTAAACCACAGGCGTGAGACTGGTAACGTTAAAAAAACTCGGCCCCTATTGGCTGGCGCTTATCGTCAGTCTGCTCTGCGCACTCTTGTATGTTGCGGGACTTTTTACCCCGAGCATAGATAACCTGCTCGCCTATCGCCGCAGCGCCATCAGTGATGGCCAGTGGTGGCGTCTGATCACAGGCAATCTGCTGCATACCAATCATTGGCACCTGCTGATGAACCTCGCAGGATTATGGGTAGTGTTGTTTTTGCACCACTTTCATTATCGACTTAACGGATTAACCGCGCTGTTTATTCTGCTTTGTCTATTTGAAGGCATTGGCCTGTATCTGGGTTATCCGCAGCTATTAGGTTATGTGGGGCTGAGTGGCATGTTACACGGCCTATTTACCTTTGGTGCAGTGCAGGATATACGCCGCAAAATGCGCTCGGGTTATTTGCTGCTGCTCGGCGTGATAGTCAAAGTCGGCCATGAACAGTTCTATGGTGCCAGTGATGATGTGACCGCAATGATTGGTGCACGCGTGGCCACTGAGGCGCATTTAGTCGGCCTGATCTGTGGCTTAGTCTGCGCGCTTATGGTGTTTGTGTACCAACGAAGCACACTAGCAAAGTAAACCTCGCGCTTTGATTAATTCATACAATAAAAAACCGCCTCATATTGTTATGTTGGCGGCTTTTTATTAAGTAGTGAACCTTGGTATCTGCTTGATTAGCATCGCAGTCCTACGTCTAACGAGCTAAGACACAAATTTGTTAGGCTGTGATCAGCAACTCCCGTAAACGTTTCACCTCATCACGTAGGGCTGCCGCCTGTTCAAACTCCAAGTTACGCGCATGTTCATGCATTTGCTTCTCTAACTTGTCGATATCATGGCTAAGCTGCGCCGCATCGGCTTGATAACGTTTGGCTTTAGGTTCAGCCACTTTACCCAGTGACGATGGGCTATAACCCTTCTCAGTATCTCTGCCATCGTCCACATCCATCACGTCAGTAATGCGCTTGACCACGCCTTTTGGCACTATGCCATGCTCAAGGTTGTAGGCGTGTTGTTTCTCGCGGCGACGCTCGGTTTCACCCATCGCCTTGGCCATCGACTGGGTGATCCTATCGGCATAGAGGATAACCTTGCCATTGACGTTACGCGCGGCGCGGCCTATGGTCTGAATAAGCGAACGCTCCGAACGTAAAAAGCCTTCCTTATCCGCATCGAGAATACAGACTAAGGAAACTTCTGGCATGTCTAAACCTTCACGCAGCAAGTTGATACCGACCAGCACATCAAACTTACCGAGGCGCAGATCGCGAATGATCTCCACCCGCTCTACGGTATCGATATCCGAATGCAAATAACGGACTTTGACGCCGTGCTCATCGAGGTATTCGGTTAAATCCTCCGACATGCGCTTGGTTAAGGTGGTGACAAGCACCCGCTCATTAACGGCGACGCGTTTGGCGACCTCGGAGAGTAAATCGTCCACTTGGATGCTGACCGGACGCACTTCTAACTCGGGATCGAGCAAACCCGTTGGCCGAACAACTTGCTCAACAATCTCGCCACCACTCTTATCCAGTTCGTAAGGGTTTGGTGTTGCCGACACATAAATGGTCTGCGGCATCAATTGCTCAAACTCTTCAAACTTCAGTGGCCGGTTATCCAGCGCCGAGGGTAAACGGAAGCCATATTCCACAAGCGTGGTTTTACGGGAGCGGTCACCCTTATACATGGCGCCAATTTGCGGCACAGTGACGTGGGACTCGTCGATAATCAACAAACCATCGGCGGGTAAATAATCGAGCAAAGTTGGCGGACCTTCACCCGGTGCACGACCCGACAGATAGCGGGAGTAGTTTTCAATACCGGAGCAATAGCCCAGCTCGACCATCATCTCAATATCGTATTGCACCCGCTCATGGATCCGCTGGGCTTCAATCAACTTATTGTTGTCGAGCAGATACTGCTTACGCTCGCGCAGCTCTTGTTTAATTGACTCGGTCGCTTCGAGAATTTTTTCCCGCGGCGTCACATAGTGGGTTTTCGGATAAACAGTGGTGCGCGCGATACGTTTAACAATTTGCCCCGTTAACGGGTCAAACTCGCTTAAGCGTTCAATTTCATCGTCAAAGAGTTCGACTCGAATCCCGTAGCGGTCAGAATCGGCGGGGAAAATATCGATAACTTCACCACGGGCGCGGAAAGTACCGCGCTGCAACTCGAGATCGTTGCGAGTATATTGCAACTCACTCAAGCGCTTAAGAATATCCCGCTGCCCCATGGTATCGCCCTGGCGTAGATGCAAAAGCATCTTCATGTAGGAATCGGGATCGCCCAGACCGTAAATTGCCGATACAGAGGCAATCAAGACGACATCCTTACGCTCTAACAGTGCTTTCGTGGCCGAGAGTCGCATTTGCTCGATATGGGCGTTAACCGACGCATCCTTTTCAATAAAGGTGTTCGATGCGGGCACATAGGCTTCTGGCTGGTAATAATCGTAATAGGAGACAAAGTATTCCACCGCATTATTGGGGAAAAACTCTTTCATCTCGCCATAAAGCTGCGCCGCCAGCGTCTTGTTTGGCGCCATAATAATGGTTGGGCGCCCCAGTTGGGCGATCACATTGGCGATAGTGAATGTCTTGCCCGAGCCCGTTACCCCCAATAGGGTTTGGCAAGCTAGGCCCGATTCTAAGCCATCGACCAACTTGGCAATGGCCGTGGGCTGATCCCCTGCGGGGGCAAATTGAGATTCAAGCTGAAAAACAGATTCTGACACGCGAACATATCCTTGTGGTTAGTCGCCCCATTCTAATCAACTCATCCTTTAAGCTCCAGCAGTTCTCCTTTAGAAGTCAAAGGGAGTATTAAGCCCTAAACCATCTGAATGACAGTTTGATGGACAGAAAATGAAACTTTTTGACCACGAGCTTTTAATGCTCAAATTGGCGATAAAACGCCCAAAAATACAGGGGAAATGCCAAATTAATACACAAGAGTTGACTTTCACTTGCTTACAAAATTGCAACCTCAAACAAGCCCAAAAAAGATAAGGCTTGCAATTCATATCTATTTGATAAATATATTATTAAATTTTTATCGCCAAAATAGTGCAATTTAAGTCCATCGCACGTGCAGCAAGGCTTTGCCGCCTGTTTCAAGCCGCAACTCACAGGGTTATCCACAGAATTTGTTGATAAGTCGAAATTAGTGAGAAACCATGCGGGATTGAGGAGTATTTCACCCTAGCGTCAGCTGATGGACGGCTTTGGTAATTTAATTACATTTGATAAATGTTACTACTTGTTACATCTGCGAGCATTCGAAAAATCTGATACATGTCCAACTGTTAGGCTTTAACCTTGGCATTGCAGCATAAAATGACAGCGTTTACCCATTCACGACGTATTAATGTGGGCAAAGCCTTTATATAAGGCCCGTTCTCCTGTTTGATCACCGCTGCAGATAGCAGCGCTAAATTAAGTCCTCTGCCAACGCGGCGGCGAAAAGTGCTTCATCCGCCGATGCAACTACAAAGAGGATTTCGGCTAAGTCTTGGATTTTTTGAAAATCAGGATCATCTAAGTGCATGGATAATTCGCGGTATTGACGCAGTACATCTAAAGTCAACGGTTCCTGAAGTAAGGCTTCCGCTTGCGCTAATCGACTCATTGCCATAGTTATCACCTCTCGGGATGTTTTCGATGCCACTTATATCGTTAAAAATGGCGCCTACCTGTCGCTATAGGGATAATGTGAAGTGTCTTGGGTTATCGCGTTACCAATTGCTTTGCATCGGCGCAAAGGCCAAATTGAATGCCGCATATTTAATTCGACCACAATCGTACCGTTTCGTTGCCACGAATTTGAACTTTATCTAGTTAAGACCGAGCTTTTAGAAATTTCAAATTAACCATTAGCCCCAATAACTGCTGTCAATTTAATCAATTAAGCCTTTTGGGGATTTTTACTGGCGGATAAAAGCCAACTGAGTTTGGATGTTTACATACGCTATCTTACGAAAACATAAGTTATTTCTTCATCAAAATGCTGATTTCTACACCGCAATGCACATTAGATGAGCACTTAACAGCATAATTACACTTTTTTTAGTAACTCGAGTTGACTCATCCCACAGAGCGTTTTACTATGCGCTCCGTTCTCAACGAGTCATCGAGACAAGAGAAACGATTCCCCTGTAGTTCAGTCGGTAGAACGGCGGACTGTTAATCCGTATGTCACTGGTTCAAGTCCAGTCAGGGGAGCCAAATTTCAATCTCGATAAAAGTGAGAATGCAGTTAGGTAACTAACGATTCCCCTGTAGTTCAGTCGGTAGAACGGCGGACTGTTAATCCGTATGTCACTGGTTCAAGTCCAGTCAGGGGAGCCACTTAATTATCAAGCTGTTGCGTTAACACGATTCCCCTGTAGTTCAGTCGGTAGAACGGCGGACTGTTAATCCGTATGTCACTGGTTCAAGTCCAGTCAGGGGAGCCACTAACGCAAGACAAGTTAAAGTCGATAGCAATATCGCATCATCTACTCCCCTGTAGTTCAGTCGGTAGAACGGCGGACTGTTAATCCGTATGTCACTGGTTCAAGTCCAGTCAGGGGAGCCAATTTCAAGATGATATCTCAAGTCGATAGCAATATCGCACCCTCTACTCCCCTGTAGTTCAGTCGGTAGAACGGCGGACTGTTAATCCGTATGTCACTGGTTCAAGTCCAGTCAGGGGAGCCACTTTCTTGCTTATCCATCCAATTTTCTAAGCTCCAATAACTCGTCATCTAGGCGTGTGTTTTCATTTCTGTTTTACGCCAAATACGGTTACACTGTAAGCAGTTTGTTAACCAAAATTCCGAGTATCATCACGCAGATAGGGATATTGACTGAGCACTCTCTTAATATTCTGTCCGCAAATACTTCACCACATTGAGAGCGGATTTTTATGGCGATGTCTAAATCATATCCCATCTTTTTATTGCTGATTTTTTTAGGGCTGTTTGGTTGGATTTATCACAACGAAAATAATCAGCTCCAAGTGCAGCAACAGCAAGAGCTCAATAACTTTAAACAGTACATGGCTAACTTTGCCCAATGGCAAGGCAATGGCGCCGAGCTTTACCAAAGTATTGCCAGTCATTATCCGCTGCAATTTTTCCAATATGTCGATGATACCGACGGACAACTTAATTTTACTCAGGGCGATCTCAACTCCCAGAGCCCTCACCCGCTAGCCGGATTGTTTGCCTTAGATTTATCCCATACGCAAAAACTGGCTGCGGGGCGTTTACAGGTTAAGTTGAGTGCCGATCAAGCGATTGAAAATGCCATCACCAGTACCCAGCAGTTGGGGATGGTATTGGTGCTGACCTATATCCTGTTGATGGTTGTTTTTATTTTGCTTATCAACAGATTAAAATCAGCTATCCGTTATGCGGCAGAGTATATCTCCCACATTCCTGACATGAATTTTTCCGCCATTGAATCTTCGAAGCTGAACGGTGAAATGGCGCCAGTGAAATTAGCCTTAGAAGACTGCCGAACTCAGCTCAAATCAAAACTGGATTTGCTCACCCAAGAAAATCAAAAATTACATAAAGCCGCCTATCAAGACCCTGTGACGGGTTTTGGCAGTCGTCCACCTTTTACCACTAAATTAGAAAGCATCAGTAACCGCAGCATCCCACAACTCGGGCTGTTAGCCATGGTCAAAGCGACTGAGCTTTCCCATGTGAACCAATTGCAAGGCCGCTCAGCGGGTGATGATTATCTTGCGAGTGTAGCTAATTGCATTCGTAAGGCTTGTTCAAAATATCCCGATTCGGAGTGTTACCGTGTCTCCAGTGCCGATTTTGCGATTTTTTTACCTGATTTAGTGTTAAAAGACGGCCCTAAGTTTTTAGAACAACTTAAAGTGTTCCTCGATGAATACCAACAAATGACCAGAGCCGAATCGGTGGCGCACATTGGCTTAGTGCCTTATCAACAGGGGACCGACCCCGTTAATTTGCTCTCCTTAGCAGACACCGCCGTCAGCATAGCGCAAACCTTAGGTCCTAATAGTTTCCATATTCAAGAAAAGCTCAACGGCGACGAGCAGTTTGGGGATGACCGTTGGAAAGTGGCAATCAACGACTTAATCACCCGCCAAGCGTTGAAGTTTTTCCAACAGCCGATTCAACCTTGCCGCAATGATGTCGAGGTCTATCGCGAGTTACTCGCACGTTTTTACAACAACGAAGGCAAGTTTTTGCCTACCACCACCGTCATCGCCATGGCCGAGCGCCACGGCATGAGCACCGAATTAGATAAATTAGTGGTGATCAGCACATTAAGAATGCTTAAAGAAAATCCGACCATTAGCGGCAACTTTGGCGTCAATATCAGCGCCTTTTCGGCCCATCAAGAACTGTTTGTCGGCTGGTTAAGGGATGTGTTGAGTAAACATAAATACATCGCTTCTCGCCTAGTGTTTGAGATCAACGAATCCGGCATGCAGGCCAATTTAGGCGCCAGCTATAAGTTTGTCCGTGAAGTACACAGTGTCGGTTCACGGGTCTCAATTGAGCGCTTTGGGATGAGCTTTACCTCCTTCAAATTCTTCAGTGAAGTGCGTCCAGACTACATTAAGCTCGATGGCAGCTACACCTCATCAATCGATGAAGACAGCAATAATAAGTTCTTCGTGCGGATGATGGTCGATGTGGCACGACGCATCGGCATTCGAGTTATCGCCACCAGTGTCGAGCGCCAAGAGGAAAAACTGACCCTCGAAAAACTCCTCGTCGATGGTTTGCAGGGCTATTATATTGCCCAGCCACAGGCCATTACCTTAACTGACCAAATTTAAGCCAGCGCAGGGTTAATGGAGCGCGCAAATTTACAGTAAAGATAGTTAACCCTGCATTCTATATGTTGTTTATGCAAACGGAAAAGTCGATAATACGGCCAAGATCCGTTTAGACAAGTATTGAGATGAGTGAATATCTCCTGTTGTTGATCAGCACCGTACTGGTCAACAATTTCGTATTAGTGAAATTCTTAGGTTTATGTCCTTTTATGGGGGTCTCCAGTAAATTGGAGTCCGCTATTGGCATGTCCATGGCGACCACCTTCGTGTTGACCTTGGCATCCATTCTCAGTTACCTCGTCAACCAATATCTATTATTGCCTTTTGACCTCAGCTACTTGCGTACCATGAGCTTTATTCTGGTCATTGCTGTGGTGGTGCAATTTACTGAGATGGTGGTGCAAAAAACCAGTGCCTCCCTACACCGAGCACTCGGGATCTATCTGCCATTGATCACCACTAACTGTGCCGTACTGGGTGTGGCCCTGTTAAACGTGAACGAGAAACACGATTTTATTCAGTCAGCTATCTATGGTTTTGGGGCTGCGGTAGGTTTTTCCTTAGTGTTAATTCTGTTTTCCGCGATGCGCGAACGTTTAGCGGCCGCCGATGTGCCAATGCCGTTTAAGGGCGGCGCCATCGCCATGATCACCGCAGGCTTAATGTCTTTAGCCTTTATGGGATTCACAGGATTGGTTAAATAGATGTCCACCATGTTAATTGCCGTTATCTTACTGACCCTATTGGCATTGTTCTTTGGGGTATTACTCGGATTTGCTGCCTTAAAATTTAAGGTTGAAGGCAATCCCATTGTCGATGAACTCGAAGCGATTCTGCCACAAACCCAATGCGGTCAATGTGGTTATCCCGGTTGCCGCCCCTACGCCGAAGCCATTGCTAATGGCGATAAAGTCAACAAGTGTCCTCCCGGCGGCACTGCAACCATGGAAAAGCTCGCCAACTTAATGGGTGTCGAGCCAGAGCCGCTCAATGCCGAGGCTCAGTCCCAAGTCAAAAAAGTCGCCTACATTCGCGAAGATGAGTGTATCGGCTGCACTAAGTGTATTCAGGCCTGTCCTGTCGACGCCATTATTGGTGCGGGCAAACTCATGCATACCGTGCTCACGGCAGACTGCACAGGTTGCGATCTCTGTGTCGAGCCCTGCCCCGTTGACTGTATCGATATGATCCCTGTGGGCCAAAATCTGAAAAACTGGAACTGGCGCTTAAATGCCATTCCCGTGACTCTTATCCAAGAGACCCCGCACGAAGAAAAGAGAGGATAAGCGGTGCTGACTTTATTAGATCAATTAGATAAAGGAACCCTTTGGCGCTCACCCGGTGGCATTCATCCACCTGAAGTCAAATTCCTCTCCAACACCACACCAATTAGCCAACTGCCATTAGCGCAGGAATACCTAGTGCCTGTGCCACAGGTAGGTGAGAACTGCACTCTTGCGGTCAAAGTGGGTGACAAAGTATTAAAAGGCGCGCCATTAACTCAAGGCACCTCGATTTGGCATTTGCCGGTGCATGCGCCAACCTCTGGCACTGTGGTCACCATTGAGCCAAGAGCCAGTAACCACGCCTCGGCCTTGCCGGTCAATACCTGCGTGATTGCCGCTGATGGTGAAGACCGCTGGTGCGAGTTAACGCCAGGCTCAATTGAGCTCAGTAATCATGAGATGATTGCCAAAATCCATGGCGCAGGCATTGCCGGTATGGGGGGCGCCGCCTTCCCAAGTCATATCAAGCTGAACCCCGTCAGTGAAATCGAATTAGTCATTATCAACGGCGTGGAGTGTGAGCCTTATATCAGCGCCGACGATCGCTTAATGCGCGAATACAGCCAAGACATTCTGGCGGGTATTGGGATTATCCATCGCCTCCTAGCGCCCAAGCGCATTGTGATTGCGATTGAAGACAACAAGCCCGAAGCGATTAAAGCCATGCAACAGGCGGTGAGTCAATCCGCGCTTCCAGCGGGCAGCACGCGGGTAACGGCGATACCAACCAAGTATCCTTCTGGCGGTGAAAAGCAGCTTATTCAAATCATCACGGGGCGTGAAGTGCCCTCGGGCGCTATCCCCGCTAAGCTTGGCATTGTCGTGCATAACGTGGGAACCGCGTTTGCGATTCACCAAGCCGTGACCCAAGGTAAACCGCTGATTGAACGTGTGGTGACAGTTACCGGGCAAAATGTGGGTAAGCCCGGCAACTATTGGTTACCCATAGGTACGCCCGTTGAGCATGTGCTCAAATACACTGAATTTAACGCCGAAGCCGATCAAAAAGTGATTATTGGCGGCCCTATGATGGGCCATGCGTTACCAACCATCCAAGTGCCGATTTTAAAAGGCACAAACTGTATTTTGGTGCCCAGCAGTCAAGAGATTGGAACAACACCAGAGGAAAAGGCCTGTATTCGCTGCGGCGAATGTGCCAATGCCTGCCCTGCACTCCTGCTACCACAGCAACTGTTTTGGCATGCAAAAGCCGAAGAATATGACAAGGCGGCCAGCTACAACCTTAAAGACTGTATCGAATGTGGTTGCTGTAGTTATGTGTGCCCCAGTGATATCCCACTGGTGGAATACTACCGCATCGCTAAATCGGCGCTAAAACAAGCCGCCGATGAAAAGCATCAAGCCGAGCGCGCCAAACAGCGCTTCGAGGCGCGTATTCAACGCCTCGAGGAAGAAAAACTCGCCCGCGAAGCCAAGGCTAAAGAAGCCGCTGCGCGTCGCCAAGCGACCATGACCTCAACGGACAAAAATGCCGTCGCCGAAGCCATGGCGCGGATTGCGGCCAAAAAAGCGGCTGCTGCAGAAACCACAGCGGATAACGCTCCGGTCGAGGTCGTTGCGGCTGATGCAAGCAGCACTGAGGCGCCTAAGGGTAAGGCGGCCGTTGCCGCCGCGATTGCTCGAGCTAAAGCCAAGAAAGCTGCTGCGGCTCAAGGGGCCGATGATGCAGAATCGTCTCAACAAGCCGTGTCTCCTGAGCAAAGCGAGCCAACTGAGCAAACCGAGTCTTTATCGCAAAAAGATAAAGTCGCCGCTGCCATCGCTCGTGCCAAAGCGAAAAAAGCGGCGTTGAAGGCCGACTCGGATGCCAATAGCGACACTGACGCCGCGACAAGCAACACAGATAAGTCAGCAACAGAAACAACGGCTAACGCAGAAGCGGATGACAAAAAAGCCAAGGTCGCTGCAGCTGTTGCCCGTGCGAAAGCCAAAAAGGCCGCCGCACAACAAGCTGAATCGAGTGAGGTTGCCGAAGTTCAGCCCGAGCGAGTAGCTGACGCTAAGCCAGAATCAGAGTCAGGCTCTATTCCAAGCACGCCACTCAGCCCTGAAGATGAGAAAAAGGCCAAAGTCGCAGCTGCCGTTGCCCGCGCGAAAGCCAAAAAAGCCGCCACGCAGCAGGCTGAATCGACTGAGGTTGCCGAAGTTCAGCCCAAGTTAGCCGTAGACGCTGAACCAGACTCTGAATCAGGCTCTCAATCAGGCGATGAATCAAGCTCAGTCGCTGAACCAAGTGCGCCACTCAGTCCCGAAGATGAGAAGAAAGCCAAGGTCGCTGCTGCGGTTGCCCGCGCGAAAGCCAAAAAAGCGGCCAGAGAAGCGAATGCGATCAGCGACGCAAATGAATAGCACTGCGGGTTTTAACCTCAGTGCTTTGAAAATGATTAGCTTAAAAATCAGTGACTCAAGATTAGATAAAAGGGATCACAATGGCGTTTAAAATAGCCTCATCACCCCATGTTACCCGTAATTTGCATACTTCAACGGTTATGCAAAGGGTTATTTTATGCTTGTTACCCGGCCTTGTGGTGCAATGCGCCTTTTTCGGCTGGGGTACGCTTATTCAAGTGTTACTGGCAATTATCGTAGCCTTAAGCTGTGAAGCCGCGGTGATGAAACTGCGTAACCGCAGCATCAAAGCGAGTTTAAGCGATAACAGCGCCATGCTGACGGCAATCTTAATCGGGGTTGCGATCCCGCCGCTGGCACCTTGGTGGATGATCGTTATGGGCACAGTGTTTGCGATTGTTATCGTCAAACACCTCTACGGCGGCCTAGGCCATAACCTGTTCAACCCCGCAATGGCCGCCTATGTGTTACTGCTGGTTTCATTCCCTGTACAGATGACCAGTTGGATAGCACCAAGTACCGTTGCGCTCAATACCCCAAGTGTGATCGATAGTTTGCAATTGATCTTCAATGTCGGCGCCCATGGTGGCATGGAACAATTCCGCCTCGGTATCGATGGGATCAGTATGGCGACACCACTCGATACCCTCAAAACCGATCTGTCCTTAGGGCTCACCACCACTGAAAGTATGGCTAAAAGCATCTTCGATGGCGGCACTGGCGTTGGTTGGTTTTGGGTCAATTTGGCTTATCTTGCTGGCGGTTTAGTGCTACTCAAATTAAAAGCCATCCGTTGGCATATCAGCACCGGCGTATTGGCGGGATTATTTGTGGCATCGAGCATTGGCTTTTTACTGTCGCCCGATACTCAGGCAAGCCCACTGTTCCATTTATTCTCGGGCGCGACCATGCTCGCCGCCTTCTTTATTGCGACCGATCCTGTCACCGCGGCGACCAGTCCGCGCGGCCGTTTGATTTTCGGCGCATTAATTGGCGTCTTGGTCTATATCATTCGTACCCAAGGTGGCTACCCCGATGCCTTCGCCTTTGCCGTACTGCTCGCAAACCTGTGCGCGCCATTTATTGACTACTATGTGCGTCCGCGCACCTATGGCCATTCAGCGCCCTAGGCCTGTGGCAAAAGAATCAAGCATGCTTGAACAAAGATTCTTGAGGAATAAAAGTGAATAATCCAATGATTAAAAATGGTCTGTTACTTGCGCTATTTGCCCTGCTCTGCACGGGCTTAGTCGCAGTGGTCAATCAACAGACCTTAGACAAAATTAAGCAGCAGGAGCAGCAGGAATTGATGCGCGTACTGCATCAGCTGATCCCTGATGAGCTCCATGACAATGAGCTAACCGCGCAATGCACCCTGTTGCAGGATAAAGAGGCGCTCGGCACCGAAGATGCCATGCCCGCCTATATTGCTACCGCTGCTGGTAAACCCGTTGCTATCGCCCTAGAAGCCATTGCCCCCGATGGTTACAACGGCAATATTAAGCTGATTGTGGGCATCAATACCCAAGGTGAAGTATTAGGCGTGCGCACACTCGCCCACCAAGAAACCCCAGGCCTTGGGGATAAAATCGATTTACGTAAATCCGACTGGGTGACGCAATTCGTCGGTAAAGTGCTTAAATCAGAAGATGATAAGCAATGGCTAGTGCAAAAAGACGGTGGTGATTTCGACCAATTTACCGGCGCGACAATCACACCACGCGCCTATGTGAAAGCGGTTAAGCGCGCCGTATGGTACTTTACTCAGCATCAAGCAGAGATTTTCAGCCAACCTCTGAATTGTGAGGCCAACCATGACTAATTATCGCGAAATTGCCTGGCAAGGACTGTGGAAAAACAACCCTGGCTTAGTGCAATTACTGGGTCTGTGCCCCCTGTTAGCCGTAACGGCCACCCTCACCAACGCCCTCGGGCTTGGGGTTGCCACTATGTTGGTGCTGATAGGCTCAAACATTTTAGTCTCGTTGGTACGTGACTATGTGCCTAAGGAAATCCGTATCCCCGTGTTTGTGATGATCATTGCGGCGCTGGTGACGGCGGTGCAACTACTGATCAATGCCTACGCCTATGGTCTGTATTTGTCCTTAGGGATCTTCTTGCCGCTGATTGTGACCAACTGCATTATCATTGGCCGCGCCGAAGCATTTGCCTCCCGTAATAATGCCTTTAGCGCCGCCTTCGATGGACTGATGATGGGGCTTGGCTTTACCTTAGTCTTAGCGGTTCTTGGCGCAACGCGCGAAATTCTCGGCCAAGGCACCCTGTTTGATGGCGCCGACCAACTGCTCGGCCCATGGGCTAAAGCCTTAACGATTCAGGTATGGCAAGTCGATACCCCCTTCCTGCTGGCGATGTTACCACCCGGCGCCTTTATTGTGATGGGCCTACTTATCGCCCTGAAAAACGTTATCGATAAAAAGCTTAAAGAGCGTCAACCCGAAGTGGCTGTACAACCAAGTGTAACTCGGGCACGGATCACCAAAGTGAGTTAAGCCCTTATTGAGATAACAGCTTAAGTAGTGGGTTTAGCGTTAAACCCACTGCTTACAAGGATCACTATGAATCAAGAAAAACGCATCCAAATCCTCACCCGCCTTCGCGAAAACAATCCCAAACCCGAAACCGAGCTGAATTTCTCCAGTCCCTTTGAATTACTGGTGGCGGTGACTTTATCAGCGCAGGCGACCGATGTGAGCGTGAATAAGGCGACCGATAAACTGTTTCCAGTCGCCAATACCGCCCACAGCATTTATGCCTTAGGCGTGGATGGATTAAAGGAATATATCAAGACCATTGGCCTGTATAACAACAAGGCCATCAATGTGATTAAAGCCTGTGAGATCTTGATTAAAAAATACAATGGCGAAGTCCCAGAGGACAGAGAAGCGCTAGAGTCGCTTCCTGGTGTCGGCCGTAAAACCGCTAACGTGGTGCTCAATACCGCCTTTGGCTGGCCAACCATCGCCGTCGATACCCATATCTTTCGCATGGCAAACCGCACTAAATTCGCCCCCGGTAAAAACGTGGTCGAAGTCGAGGAGCGCATGTTAAAGGTTGTTCCCGCCGAATTTAAAGTCGATGTGCACCACTGGTTTATTCTGCATGGCCGCTATACCTGTCTGGCCCGCAAACCCCGCTGTGGCAGCTGCATTATTGAGGACCTTTGCGAATACTCCCCACTAAAAGAAAAGTAAAGAATCAGACTTAGTTTGTATAACAGTTTCCTTAGTAAATCTGTTTTTTATCTTTACAAAAAGCTAAAGACCTACCATAGTGTATTTATGTGTAAGCGATATTGAATTATGTAATGAATAATTTGAGGGATAATGTTCAGGTTAGGATATATAAGGATATAAAAGGCGCTTCGTTTCCAGTCGTAGTTAGGAACGGCTTCCTCCCATGCTGCTTGTACCTGAATGCTTACCTAAACGGCAATCATAACTCCCCACTTTCCAATGCGAGATCACACACCTCAAAACAGTCAGCGTCATTCTACACTCGAATGAAATATGCCTATGAGTTGAAGTTTTTATATTGCTTCTTCATGGAGAACGGTATTGACCTTGTTGAGCGTGTAGCATGTGGATCGTTTTTATCGATCGAGGAAATTGATGACTACATTCGTGCATGTAAATTCTATGTGGACACAAAAGACGATAACAAAGACAGCACGGTAGTCAGCCTGACTGATAAAAGGATCAGAGATGCGATACATGCGACATCCATCAGTCAACCAGAAGTGTCAGTGCATACGTTTAATCAACGCCTCAATCGACTGAAAGCCTACATTGAATTCCTATATGTGTGCCATCACTACGATAGAGCTGAAACTGATCAGCAAATCAGTACGGATGCTCAATTTAATAAATTTAAACTCTACATAAGCTCGGTGATATCTCACTCTAGAAAAGACAACACGGTTGTTAAAGATCCCTTTGAATCCGTGATTTCAGCGAATAAGTTCTTTGATTTATTAGAAATTATTAAAGAGCGCTCGCCAAATAACCCATTCAAGTCGAGCAAGCTTCGAAATCAAATCATCGCCCAAATATTGATTGATACTGGCGTTCGTGTGGGTGCTGTATTGAAATTGAAGGTGAGTGATTTAGTGGATGATTGGGGCAACCCTCGATTCCGACTAACCCGAACACCTAACGACCCTACGGACATAAGGCGGCTTCCCGCCGCGAATAAAACAAAAGCACTCTCAGTTTCCATCTCTCGTGACTTGATGAAACTCATTAAGCTCTACATTGAAACCGTGCGCCAAAGTACCCCAAACGCTCATAAGCATGACTTTGTCTTCATTTCGGAGAAAGGAAAATCCATAGGAAAGCCAATCTCTTACAACGCCATTCACAAAGTCATAAAGACCTTTGGGGACGCGATTGGAATAGCACTGCACCCCCATTTACTTCGTCATAAATGGAATGAAATCTTTGAAGATAAAGCAAAAGAGAAAGGATTTTCACCAGATAAAATTGAAGACCTTCGCAAATATGCGATGGGTTGGGTGGAAAATTCAAAAATGGCCTCCGTCTACAACGAATTCCAATTAGCCGTAACGGTGGCGGAAATCTCATCGAAAAACCAGAGCCAATCCGTGCCTAACCTGAGAGGTGACCAATGAACATCCTTGAATTAAATGATTTAATTAATCGTTTTGAAGGAACAAGTACCTTTCAGTCAAAAATGGAGGGCTATGATTTCGAGCTCTTTTCAGATGAGTGGATGCTCGGTTACAAGAAAACCCTTTACCTTGGCTGGATGCACACGTTAGACAGCAACGTTTTTCTCGATTTGCGACTGGCTATCGCTCACGCAGCAAAACATTATGCTTATAAAAGTCTAAATGGTTTTGTCAGCACCTTAAAAACGCTTTGCCAGTATATAGAGCCCGCAACGTTTGAAGCGTGGTGGCTAACACTGACGGACTATAAAAGGCATACAAGAGATACACTATACGCATTTTGTCAGAGAAGCCATGAGTACCGTAGCTCTATCCTGACTCCGCTCTATAATCTCGTTAAGGAAGAAAACCTAGGGAGAAGCAATTTTCATAAAGGCATCCTTGATGAAAAAATAGGTGCGTACAGTGAAATCGAGCGTGATAACCTTCTAGAAGCCCTTAGAATCGAAACGCTCCATGCGCTCGAGAATGAGTTCATCACCACATCCCCTTTTATACGCCTGAGAAGTGTTCTGGCTTGTCAGTTGATGGTCGCCATCGTAAGAAGACCGATACAATTAGTGCAACTTAAATGGTGTGACCTCTTGCGAGTAGGTCAAGCGTTTACCTCACACAAGGAACATAACCGTGATTGGCAACCTCTGACACAGCATCACTTTTCTGATGTGGAGCAATTGCACTTGCGAACCTTTAAAGGAAAAGACGGAGGATTTAGACGCAATGCCGAATCACGCTCACATCGACTCGATCCAAACCTGTCTGAATTGCTACTCCAATATTACCAAGCGTATGAAACCTATCTATGTGTCTGCTTGAGCAAGTGCAATATCGCATTATCTGAGAGTGACATCAAAGCACTGATGCAACGACTGCCACTGCTTCCGGACCAAAGTTTATTTTCAGCAAAATTTGAGATGATAGAGAGCCTCTTTCGCTCTGTAAGCGACACATCCGAAGCATTTCATCTCTCTTCTGTGAGTCTTTTAAAAAATATTGCTTACCTCTTCAATAAAAAACTCGACATTAAAAGTGACCGCATCGCCCATCAGCCCCTTGTCTTTAAAAATAATCGCTGGCGCCACACCCAGTTAACCCTGGCGGCTTGGATGGGATTAAGCCCCGCACAAGTTGCCGCCATTACTGGTGTCACAGTGGCAGCTATCCTATCTTATCTTGATTTAAAAGCACCTGAACGGGTCAAAATTGACCAAGCCTTTGCGGGGAATAGTGTTATCCAGCGTTTTGATAGCATGTCTTCGAAAGAGTTACAGCAACACCATGATTTTGTGGTTAAAAGTCCTTTTGACGAAGAAATGGGGCACAAACTGAACCCCTCCAATTGTGCCAGTTGTCAGTCAAAAGGGGCCGCCCCGATGGGGTGCTATCCCTGTGATAACTTTCGACCGTTAGAAACCGCCAATCATCAACCGTATTTGGATAAAGCCGAGCGTAAACTGGCGATTAACAGTCAATCAGCGCATCCCGCCACGGTCAAACGGCTGCAAACCATCATTACTTATATCCGAGTGACAATTGCGCTGTGTGAAGAGCGAAAAATCCTGAAAGTAGGTACGCAGATATGAGCACGATAAATCGCTACATTGATAACCAGTGTGCTTACGTGGCCAAAAAGAAAACTCAGCCATTAATGGGCTTTACTAACTCTCAGGGGGAGCCTGCGTCATGGGATGATATGGCGGTGACATTCACCGACAGTGACAGTAGAACCATCAATATTCTCTTTTGCAATCTGAATAAAAACTTTCCAAATATAGGTACGCGTTTCACAGACGATGACCGATTAGCGCCTGAAACACATGATTTATTGTTTGCCTATATGCTTGATGTATTGAAGGAAAACATAACCATAAATAGAAGGCAAGATAAAATCACGACAGCAAGATACTTCCTTTGCCGCTTGAATGAGAATGTCGCCTCTGCTTCCCTTGATAAAATTCAACACGTCATCGACTCGCTGAAATACTCTCGCCCCCTAACGAATTTCATCAACTGGCTACACCATCATAAAATGTTGCCCAAAAGCTGTCAGCCCTACATAAATACCACCACTGAAGCAGCTCGAAATAAAAGTGGTGATGATGCACTGGCGGCGGAGAAAGGCAAACTGCCTTCGGAAAAATCGCTGTTAGCGCTCGGCGCTATCTTTCATGATGTCATCCCCCCCTATCTGGATGATGACCAAAATGATATTGATGCTTGGCAACCGCTTATCGCATCGACGCAAACGCAGCGAGACAGCTTTATTTGCACCATGGCAGCGCTAGGCATGGCGTCACCTAATCGCATCGGTGCAGAGCAAGTGCTTCTGACTACACAACGCATACAGCGCCATTCGCAAGTTGTCGATGGACAAGAAAAAACAGTGCATTATCTGAACTGGCGAGGCTCAAAGGGCTTTAAGGACAATCAAAATCACATCAATGCCGAAATGGTTGAGAGTCTAGACCGAGCCTTGCACTTCACCATCCTAGCGACAGAACCTGCCAGAGCCCTGGCTCGGTTCTATCGACAGCCAAATCGCCCATTGAAAGAAGTGCTGGGTGATTTTAAGCCTAGCGATGAGAACATTGCCCTGCTAAAGCCATCCATGAACAAACCCACCCACCTTTTGCATCTTGGCTTGCTGCTAGGCTTTTTTGAAGGCAGTGACAAATGTGTGCGAGTTACCCCTGACACAAAAGGGGCAATCGACAAAACTTATAAACCGCATAATCCAAAGTTCATCAAACCCATTGCCCAACTTGAGCCGTTCGATACATTGGTATTTAAGCCTCGCTGCCCTTACGCTCGGGCGCTAACAGGATCTAATTTTGCAAAGCAATGTCAATACCAAAATTATACTGCGGGTCAACAAGCACTTACCGTGGCCGCCTTTCAAAATCACACCATCGAGATAAATCAATCTCAACTGAGTGGCTACAATAAGCAGCAAACGAAGTCTGTAGATGTAGAGCACGCCTTGTTTATGTATACAGAAAAGCAAATGGGCGGCAAGGTAACACACCCTTTTCTTTTGGTGCCGATTGGCTCGCTCAGTCGGATCTTTGCTGACGATTTAAGTAAAGCCAGTAAAAACAGGCTGACGATTTTTGAGCGACACGGCTTTGCCAGCGATTTTGTGCTCAAGCCTCACCAACTTCGCCACTGGCAAAATGATTACCTTGCGAAAAAAGGGCTACCTCACCATCTCATCACCCTGCTGTCCGGTCGAAAAAGCGCAGAGCAAACCCTGACGTATATCCATACCACAGATGCCGAGAACGCCTCGGTGATTTGGGATATCTCTTACTCTAATGAGCCAGAAAGGGACGTTAAAGAGAAAGTCAGTCTTCGTATTAGAACCATGAACCAATACAATGAGGCTATCGACAATGAAACGCCTACTTTTGTCCATGAAACAGGGTTTTGCACTCAGAACCTCGCCCTATCACCTTGCACTTACATGTCAGAGTTTGAAACACAATGTGCGCTGTGCTCATCGTCGTGCCATATCGCCCATGATAGTGAGGCAATTGCCTTGCTTATGAAGGATCTAAAAGTACAGACGCATAACTTGGAAAAGGTTCAGACTACCATCAACTTTGTCACCAGTCGAAGCATGCAGATGTGGTACAAAACCCATTATCGCAACACGTGCATGCTAAAGCACCTCATTGAAGTGCTATCCGATGACGCCATCGAAAAAGGCAGTATGGTACGTTTACTTACTCGTTCAAATAGCATAAGAATCACCAGTTTAGAGACAAAAACAGTGGCAGAACACAAGTTAGCGCTACCTGATGCCGAGCAAGCCCTTCAAGCCGCGCTTGAGGCAAAAAAAGCTAAAAGCCAAGATGCAGCCACGAATAATTTCTTAGGCTTTCTAGGTTCACTCTAGGGAGGCAATATGGCACTTAAATCACTCGAAACTGAACAGCAAATTTCCATACAAGCCCTCATTCGAAGCTGGGAAGGAAAATTAACCTGGGACTTGTTAGTCACAAAAATTGAATCCAGTTTAGGTATTGCCACCACGAGACAAACACTCGACAAGTACGCCAATATCAAGCACGAATACAAGCAAAAAAAGCAAGTTTTAAGGGGTAAGCCCGTTTCGCCTGATAATAAGGAACTGATTTCATATTTACAAAAAGACGTGGAATTAGCGGAGAAGCTGATCCAACTCGAAGCACAGCTTGCAGTAGCACACTCTGAGATAGGCAAACTTCAAGCTTTCATTCAAAAGTTATCCAGCATTAGCAAAACCAACCCAAGTGTCATGGATGTGTTTCAAAAGACCCTACGAGACGTTGAAAGTAGCACTAAGTAAACATCACATGTAGCTTTTAAATGTTTGTACATTTTATTGAACTTTAATTGGATGAGTCATCAATGAGTCAATTTGACATTGATAAAATTAGAAGTTGGACTAACGAAGAGATTAGCTCCCCTTACTTGTTAATTTCCCAGGAAGTGTAGTGGCATAGTGAATTTGGCCACTACACCGCGACACAAAAAACGATCGTGGTAGAATGAGTCGGAGTGCTACGGTTTGTATGTTACATGTTTGCATTGATGAATTTAATATATTCATCCTTTTGTTTTTTATCTGATATAGCTGCAGAAATCTGAAGTAAATTATCTTTTCGCAAAAGCTTTATTCCGACGTCAATTAAGTTCTCTATGTTTTCTATTTTTCGCCCTATAACAGAACACCATGCGGACCATTCCTTTAACTCGTTAAAACTGCCGTTATCAACGTCCAGTTCTGACAAACTTTTGAAACTATTATCTAGATCTAAAACTAATATATCTCTTAAGCTATTTTCTTCGAAAAGAAATGACAGTCCAGATAACTCTCCAACTTTTTCTTCAATGTAGTACGGACGTGGTAATTTTTTCCCTTGAATTGCCTCGAGGTAGTCAATCTCCTTTCTGCTAGCCTCTTTCTCGATACTTATAACTGAATTTCGACCACGAACCATTTTGGAAATAATCGATGTAGCCGCCTCTGGGCAACCAGATTTCCCTTTAAATAGGAGTAGAGATTTCTTATACAATGCGTCAGCACCTTGAGGCCCACTTCGAATGCTTGCGATCTTCTCTTTGTAAAAATCAAGCGATTTAAGCGTGCTTCTAATATTTTCACTGTATGTATGAAGTGCAATGTTCCTCTCAAATACTTTAGATAGCTGATCGAACTCAACATCAAAATGGCTCTTTCCACAATTATGTCCAATGTTCGTAATAGGCCCTGATTTTGTACTGACAATATATCCTCTTCCATGAGGAGTGTGGCAGTTAGATAAACCACATTTTATATAATCTTTAAATATGTACCTGCCAATAATTTGATTTAGCTGGTGCTCTTTTGGATCTAAATTCGTAGTGAAGCCTGGAAGGGTTTCAATATCTTCCCAGCTTTCAACCTTAACAAACCCTTGTTCGCTATTAAGTGTAATCATTTATAGGTCTCGATTGATATGTAACGTCTTAGTATTTATGTGCTGCGCGTTTACCTCGTTGAACCAGTGCAAACGCGCACAGTTAACTATCAGTATACAAAGAACTTTTCAGCTTTCCATTAGATGAACTAAGCTTTCCGACAGTTCAAACTAAACGGTAGTACTGAAACTTTCTTTTTGAGTTATGCTTCCAACTTTTTGCTACATCAAAGACATGTGCCGGGTAATCATCCCAAGGATCTGCTAGCTGTTTCCCACGAGCTGCACGGAGTTTAATTGGGTACCCTTTGCATTCAATTAAATGCATAAAGTAAAAGCTTTTTTCTTGTTTAGTACTAAAATATTTATGAAACCCGCTACGGATATTAGGGTATTGCCTCCATAAATATTTTGAATGTTCCTCATTTACACTCTGTACGTAGTGTGATTTTAGTTTTTTCATATACCCTCCAGGTTTACGTTACCTAGAAGGGGTCCTCTTCAAAATAGTTCATATATTCACTCTCACTTATATAAGATATAAATCAGGTCTAATCCCAATCACAGTCTGGCCCCCCAAGCTCCAAACCAATTGGACCACCTAAAGCACCTTGTAACTTTCTCTTTTTGCACCAAGCAATAGCAATTTTATCAAACACATCTGCTGGTATTTCAGCGTCCAGCCTTCCGAAAAACTTACCTTCAGCATCCGACTCATAAATTATTTTGAAATCAATAGGATTGGTTATCTCAATAACAGCAGGATTGTCATTATCCTTATCGAAGGTTATTTCCTGATAAAGCCCAAACGGCTCATTATCTTGATAAACCCACTCTTTGGTACTCATATATCAATCCCCCTCAGAATTACCATTGGTCAGTTTAGTGCTTATTTATTGAGATTGTTGGATCCAATCAGTTTCAACACCTTACAATTAACGCATTGAATAATATAAAATATTATAATGCACCTATCCGTTCAAGATGCTCTGAATAGCTATGATAGTTCTTTTGCCCACTCTTTTTACGGATTCGGCCAACCCTCGAGTTATCAATTTTTTTCTGAAGGAAAACGACAATCAACTCGAAACTAGAGGCTGGTAGTAATTGCCATTTACTTCCAAACTCTCTCTTCATTGCGTTATAAATAGCCATATACTTGTAGTTGCTCTGTTTGGAAATATCCTGTTTTTGAAAATCTTTATATTTTCCAATTAGATATTCAATGTAAGAATTCATTCCTAGGACACCAGATACTGCACCTTCTGGTATTGGGTAGACAGCTTTTACTTTTTGAGACTTAATATTTACGGTTTTTGCCTGAATTGCACCAGGGCTATTTATTACAACTTGTCCAGAATTACTATGAATTACAACGTTCTGATTGTAGTTGTCAAGCAGCATCTTTGATGCAAACTCTGTGAGTGGTGATATTCCTACAACACTTTTTTGCGCATGTTCACTTTTAAATTTTTGTATTAAATCCGCCGGATATAAATCTATTTCCGAGTCAACAATCGTATGATGACGACTGCACAGCAATATCAAGTTGTCAAACGAGTTCCTTTCATCATCTGTTTGCGAGGCATCATATCGAGGACCATTTTTATTCGCAGCCTTGATGTGAGCTATCTCCCCGGTAACGGTGCCTGACGATTCAATTATTGGCGACCTGCATTCAGGAAAAGCGCATTCATTTGCAGACATCGCAAACAGTCTTTTTATAGCAGATATTTTAATAGAACCCATAATCTCCAATTCCACTTCAAACACTTATATTTAGGGAAAAGTTAGTAATTAAAGTTTAAGGTACTCCTCTAATTTATTCATCACAAAGATTGGGGAAGGAGACTTCACCCAAGTCTCAAGTCTTGCAGGCATCAACCCGCGCCTAAGCGAAGCTGAAAACTGTGATATTGTATCCGGTTCATCTTCGGGTAAAGAACTGATTAGTGTAAACTCAGTGGCATTTGGTCGCATTGCCTGCTTTATATCTGGTGAGAATGTTTTCACTACTTTTTCTTTGGTTTTGGGATTTGCCTGACTCACTGTTAATGTCCTGTAGCAACTTAACCCTCGTGTATATTGTTGGATTGGTTCACCAAGCGACCAATATACAGGCAAGTCTGTTGTATGCAACTTGAATAGACTGGGGGTCGTTGTAGGTTTATCATGCCCGTCGACTATTTTGTGCTGAAGTAATTTGGGTGCCTGATCTCTAACTCTGACGATTCTCAACAGAGACCACTTACTCTTAGCATGTGTGGCAAAATCAGCCACACCACTATCACCTAACCAATTCCAATAACTGCGGCAGCCTTCAGCTTTGATATATACATATGCATGAGGTGTACTTTTTTGTGCTTCATCTAAAATCGACGAGCAAAACTCTTTCACCAAGTGCTGTTTGTCACCCCATGACTTACCCAAGGACAAAGTTGCTTCAGATCTTTTTGTTAAATATTGAATAGCATTCCTAAATGGCATCCAATCTGTAATCACATTTTGAGCTGTACTATGAGCAATTTTGATTTCGGTTAATCCCGACTCTATACAAACTCTGGACGCAACGATAATCTCAGCTTTGCTCGCACGAGTCTCAGTTGTCGCGGTAAACATATTAATGCCATATAGGTACTTAGGTGCTTTTTCATCAGAATGGTAATGAGAGGTGCGTTTCGAGAGGTTCGGCAGTTTACCAAGATGTCCGAAAATCAAATCCAGCAAAGCTTGCTGAGCCTGCATAATGTATTTTTCAAGTTTGGTAGTCGAGCTGCTCCTTGTATCTGGAGGTAGCAAGTATTGAACCGGGAATCCTTGTTCACTGGAAAAAGCTAATTTAGCCGCTGGTTTGTTCACCTCGTCGTCAGGTTTAGGCCCTGAACTCGTTTCATAAAACATAGGCGCCTGGATTAGGCATATAGACGACATTGAATCTTCGGAGAGACTTTTGACGAAACCTTCCCATTGCTTCTTGCGAGCCGATTTTCGTGTGTGCTTATTTTTCACCTCACTGCTGGGTAGGTCTACCCGCGGCCCGTGAACGAGCTCGGGAAGCGAAACAGATTTTATTGTTAAGCAATCACCAAAAAGGGTATATGCAATTCGTTTGAGCACCTCCCCTTCAGCTGCAGATTGTGAAACGAGAAAAAGCGTCTGTGATTTCACGTGTTTCGTAACATTTTCATCGCTCAGATACCCTTGGATTAAGTCGGGCAAATATACTTTTGTACCGGCAGTTAATGCATCGATATCATCATATTCAAACAAAGAGGGTGGAAGGGGTTGTCCGAGATAGAGTGAGTCTGCCGCCTCAAGCTTGATATCCGTCGGTTTATCTTTGACTAACTTGCTCATATAAGTCACGTTAGAAAACGCTTTAATCGGGCTTTTGACTCGTTCAAATGCACTAAACGGTGTAAAGCCAAATTTTGACAAAATTTGAGAGATGAGATCAAATGCGTCTTTTCTATCCTTTTCGGGGACTCCAGCTCCAATTTCGTTTTTTTGATCACCTTCATTTTCATAGTCATGCACTATTCCAATGAAATCGCTTTGGTCAGAAGGCTCCTGAAACATCAAAGCCTCTGTAAATGTAAGGTCAAAGCGACGTTCCAAGGCGGAAAATGCGCTATCTGGTGTCCACTTCCAATTATTAGTTTGATTTTTTTCCAGACAAAAATGATAAGCGCGAGTACCTTCAGACTCTATGAGATATCCACTTTTTGTGAGTGCTCGGGTGTAATCATTATTTAAGCTTTCCAACCATCTGCGTTTTTTGAAGTTAATGTTGATTATTGGAGTATTATCAGTTGGCAAGGTTTCGACTGAGATTTCACAAACCAAACTGAATCGTCCCTCTTGGTGATCATTAATGGGAAGTGTCACTAATTCTGCTCGATTACCTCCGTGCCCAGCAACACGACGAACAGGTGGTAACTCAGGAAAAATCACTTCACCTTCCAGCAGAACAGCGATGTCATTGGCTGATATAGTCAAACGCTCTCCAAGAGATGGTGCCGTATCAACATGCGGGGAAATCCATGGATAGAGACAAAGTGAATCATCCGTAAAAGTTACTAACGAGGTGTTATCTGCCAAACCGTACATTTCCTCGCGGAAATGATCCGGAATATCATAGCGTTCAATAAAACCTGTCATGTCATGCTCAATCCACTCATCCAAGCATGCATAGAATCGTTCTACAGTATGTATATTTTGCTTAAACAAGCCACACAGTGATATGTCTTTGCGATATAGAGAGTGTGGTCCTAGTCCTAGATACTGATTGGTCGAAAGTAGGTTGGGCAAGCTGCCATGTAACAAATTACGTAATGCCGATGTAGGTAATGTTACATTTTTGTCTTTAGCTCCTTGTTTTATAAAGTGTTGTTCGGCCAGTTTATAGATGTCAGCAAACAAGGCCATAGCATGTGGTGTCCAATACGCTTTAGTCACCTGAACGTTCAATACTTGAGGGTATACTGGCGGACTAAATGCCATCGCGAGATCTTGTATAATGTTTTGGTCTTGTCTGTTCACTTGTTCAATATCCTTTTCGGTGCTCATTACTCTAATCCTTCCTGAAAGAAACATCCTGGCTGGTAGTTCTCTTGAACTGTTGGGTCTTCATAATCGCTTTGTCGGCTGTATAACAAATTTTCAGTTTCAACAAGAGGGTCCAGAAAAGACCTATAAAGTCTGGTATAAATGGCTGCATGTTTTGGGTCAGGATGGTTTATGCACTCGGTCAGTATATCGATAAGTTGAACTAACATACTGCTTACTGGCGTATCTTTCTCGCCATGACATGACATTTGTGCCCAAGCAGCGTCTACAAAAAAGCATTGAACTGGGCATCCATTGCGCATGCCTCTGCCTATTGTTTGCAACAACTCCACAGCAATATTGGCTGTAAATGGTTCAAGTAGCTTACCAAGACGACTGGCCATAAGAGGATTACGAAGCAATCGTCCAATTTGGAAGTAAGTTTCCTTACGACTTATTTTCAGACACTCTGCAACTTCTTCAAGACTTGCAACAGAACTGAAATTCCGTTGGTTAAACGCTTCAGAACGGCGACCAGCAATACTTACAAGCAAAGAGAGATCATCGACAGATGGATGGGGTCGCGTCAAAAAAAACAAACAGCCAATTGCCGCATCACGTGGACGCTCTCCATTTGTAAAAACGATATTTACTCCCCTACCTATAGCACCCATAGGGAAAATCAAAAGTTCTATTGAATCATCATCGCCAATTGCTTCCACCTGAGAGGCAGTAATATAACCCGTCTTACCCGAATGTTTTTCTACGTCTTTGGTTAAGGCCACCGTTTTCGATCGCCACTCAGGAAACCGCATATCAATAAACATTTTTAATTGTTCGCATTGAGCAAAGCTATTGACCACGAAAGCTGCTTTTCTTTTTTTTAATCCTGAATCAAATGTATTTATGGCATCTTCAACGACACGATTATTAAGCAGATGAAAAACCATACGTTCTAGATTATCTTTGCGCTTTTTCTCTAAGGTTTCTCCACTGTAGCGCAAATATTCTTTACCCTGTGCTGAAGCTTTGATTGGCAAAAAGACAAAGCGACTTTGAGTAACTGCTTTTTTCTTTTCGAGCCCGCGGACGATATAATCAGGCTCCTTCGTGACATGAAATGCAGGACTTTGTTCTAGGAAGCTGGTAGCACTAGTAAGCAAGACTTTAGGGTTAGAGCCTGCATTCATTTTGAATTTATGCAGGTTGTACATATATGCTCTAGGAGAGCCTGCAAATAACACATATTGAAGCCGAATATTCTTTGATCCTGCTCTGTTTCCAGATGTAGCACCTTCAGACGAGAAAAATCGTACTCCTGAAAGACCGCCAAGAATGTTGTCATTGGTATGTTTCAATAAGTCTGCAGAGCAGCGCTGGTCAATATTTAATGGCTCAATAAATCCTTGTTCTATAAGAGCATTCGCATGAGGCTCTAACTTTCGATAACCTAATATTGTGAACGACACAGCAGTTAAAAGGCGTACTTGCTGTATTTTCTGCACTACCCGATCTTCTGGGATATACGGATTGATGGTATCCAAAATCTCAGTCAGAGCATCATCTAGCCCTGCATCATGCTCCTCACTCAACCAAATCCGAAAAGCTCTAACTAATACATTATGGCGCTCTTTAACATCTTCTTTGGAAATAAACAGGCTACTAGCTATAAATGCAACATCCAAGTTCTTACCAATAACCTCCTCGGACAACCCAAGCCTGTTTATGAATGCATGGACCGCGGCACTTTCCCATAACTGCGATAACGCATCTTTTTTACGAAATAGAGAGTCACGATCAGAGGCAACTTTGACTTTTTTACTGTTATTACCTGAAATTAGTTCACCCAAAATTCTTGCGGGCGTTAATAAACTCCCTTCGTAACGAGCCATTTGTAATCGGTCAAGTGACTGGATGGCATTAACCAATAAGTGACTACAACGGCTGAAATCGAGTGTACTGACATAAAATGAGAATATCTGCGGGTCCCCAAGCGTATAATTGTGACCAGCAGCTAACTCTCTATGTCTGTTAAGTAAGTCGGCATTAAATGAATTAGCATCACCGGTCAATGACAACGTTGCAATCCCTTGCTCGTCCAAGTGACTTTGAACTTTGTCTGCTTCATCAAATATTACTACATCACTTCGTCTGGCAATTAGTTCGAAGTAGCGCATTTTTTGCGTCAACGTATGTTTTGGTACCTCAGTGTCCGCAGAAGCAATATGCCCCAACCAAACATTGGCCTCTACTAACTCTCTTGGAGCAAGCTGATAACCACACTGCGACCAAAGTGGACATAATCTTGACTGCATTTTTGCTGCACTACTTCGACTGCTCGAGTCTTCATTTTTCTCCAGAACATCTTCGCAAAATACTTCTTCAGGCACTAACCCTGCATCAAACGCTGTGGTATATGCAGGTAGCGGGCAACTTGTAGCGAAATATTTAGCCCCTGGCAAAGTACTGGCGAAACCATTGAGATGGTCTCCACTTGCCAGAGACTCTGCCAACTGATGCGCATGGCGCTTGCGGGTGTTTCTACTTCGGCCCATTAACAAACTGGCTTTTACGTCGTAACGCTGTAACGTTGTCATATACTGGCGACATACTTCTATAGAGGGAAAAAACATCACCGTCCGAAAGCCTTTTTCTGACAGCCATTTAGTTATACAAACGAGCAATGTGGTTTTTCCTGAACCTGGTAAGCCGATAAGATGTTTCATCTCATCTAGTGTAATGACTTCTGTAACTAAAAATTTTCCATCGACTTGTGGGACTTCACATATTATGTTCTTGAGTCGGTTCTCCCAATTACCAAGACGATACCCACGTTCTTTGTCAACATCATCCATTTGGCGCGCTAATTCACGTAACTCTGAAACAGGAATCTTTATAGGGTCCTTTTTGGGAGGGGATAAATCATGGTGAAGTGGAGCAACCTGTTTTGGTAATCCCTTGATCTCATATGTAAAAGATGTATTCGTGTCTTTTATTTGAATGAAGTGTTTTGCGTTACCGGGTGAGATAAACTGAACGCTGTGAGCAGAGGGTTGATATGTCATTGCTAAGTGCTGCACAGCGTCGTTAAATTCTACAGGAGGGTGATCAAAGGCAAACTCGAATTCGAGCGTCTTTTCATTGATTTTGAAAAGTCTTCTGTCTACGCTGCCCATTGTCTGATTCGAGGCATGATGTTCATTGTACCTAATGATGCATTTTCGGATTGCTGATATGTTGCTTAAGTGGAAGCATATTCGTCTGATATTAACGAGTGCTTCTTCATGACCAGACATCTGTGGTGTGCTAGCAACACTTCGATAGCCAGACAGCAGCAATGGAGCCATTTTTAAGCAAGAAGTCCCTAAATAGTGAGACATAAAAACACAAAGCCAATTGATCACATTAGGGCCTTTCCACTTGGGAACCATTACATATCCTCCAACCAGCGAACAACTTCAGCGACAGACATGAATTCAAGTTTCACATTACCGCGATAGTACCTCGCCAATATCTCTAGATACTCTCGCTGATGATGGATAAGGTTGTCGTTTACAGCGATTATTTTGTGATGATACTCTGATAACCCTCCAATCGAACCCGATAGCTTCTGAGCCAGAAAATGTGGGCTTTGATACGATTTCACATCTATGCCAACATCATATCCATCTATTGATATATCACATTGATCGCTGTTTGGGAAAAGGCTACAACTTAGACCTGTAGACTCTGCTTGATAGAATATTTTTAGTTCATCAATTGCTGGCCCGAACCAGTAAATGAGTAAATGAGGTTTGAGTATAAGTAATGAAGACGTGAGTTCAACGTTTTTTGACAAGGGTTGGTCAACTGAGAATTGACTACACTGTTTAATAGAGCAACGACCAACTCCGTGGCGTTCCATTTTGATAGGCACGCCGCAACTTTTACATACATGCAGTCTTCTGTTGATTAGGTCAGCTTCTTGTAAGGACCGATAACAAGCCTGCCGAAGAAACCTATCGGCTTTTTGAATTCTATTTTCCTTGAGGAAATCCAACAATACCGAACTTTCGACAATTGGATTCTCAGCAACAAAACGGCGAATTTGTGAATAAACTTGGTGTCGCATGGCACCAAAGCTTGTACACAGCTGTGAAAATTCTTCAAAACTGTATTTTTCTCTAAGATCAGCATCAGAGCGTATATCAGCTAACTCAATACAATCAAATGTAGGGCATCTATGGTCCGGGTCAATCAGAGATACAGTTCGATGCAAAAACGAATTTGAGCTAAACTCTGCAATACCCCACTCATCATCACCAAAAGGCTTTATGCAACGAGATAATACCTCGTGTACAGATGCGCAGTTGTCGATTTTACCATTGTTAATTCTTAGTTTTCCAAGCAAACACATGGCTTGACGTAACTCTATGGGTATTTGAGTTCCATCAACCAGCTCACCATGCTCAACCAATAGATACTGCTTTAAAACCCCTTTTGCCAACATTCGGGCTGTGAGTAACTCTTCCGTTAGTTCTAGAGTTGCTGTTATAGATTCGTCTTCACTGATTTTATCAACAGTCGTTGCTTGTTTGAACAGCTCTTCAAATTTGACAGGTTGTTCAAGGTAAAATTCTGCTTGTTTTATTGATAGTAGTGGAACTGAATCAGCTATTTGCTGAACTTTCCATCCTTCATTAGTAAGCTTGCGTGCCAATAAGCATTGAACTAAATGCCTATAGGAATATCTTTTGCTGGTTGTGGCATCGATGACACCTTTAGTACGGTAATAATTGATTGTGCGTTTACTGAATTCTCGAGCTCTGGATACACAGGAAAGAGCTTCAACATTGTTGATGGTATCAACTAAATCTTCCGCTGTGCCGGACCATTTTGCTTTGTGAGTTAGGATTTAGATCATTGATTTAACACCATTTAGTGTTATATTGAATTTGATTTAACACCATTTAGTGTTATTTCGTTAGTTAGTACATCAATTCAGCTGCAATCACACTGCTGTGAAGTTTTGCTAGTAACTACTGCAATTGCTTATTTGTGTTCCACAAACGGTATAACATAACCAAAAAATCCAGTCTGTGCAGTTCGATGAACGTTTTGTATATATGTAGACTGCTACCACTGTTTTGTGAACGTCAAAATAAGCCGCCTTTTTGCACGTGACACTCCTACAAAATAAGAGCATAAATTCGCAGCCAGCTCAGTTTCATTTTTTTAAAAGAAGATTTCGTTCTCGACGGCCATGATAATGACCGAGTCAAACTCCAAGCTTTGAATCCAGTTATAGGTTTGCCGACGCAGTTAGTTGTTGAAACAAATACTTACCCGCTGCTGATAAGATATATCTGTCTGATTTGGTCTTAAAGCAAATTCCCCGATTAACAAGCAATGAGTTCACTGACTCCGAGAGGGGCAGTTTCATTTTGCAGGCTTCCAGGATTCTCTTCTGCTCATTTATATTGCCAATGTCATCAATTTGCATACGGCTTAGCCCTGCAGTTGGGTCTAAAAGAATACCTGGTGCGATCCCAAGGGAATACACCCCTCTTAATATCACTAAAAGTAGCACTTGGATATTCGCAGCAACCTCGTTGTATTCTTCCGCCCTGTCTGTTCGGGTTACGAAAAATGATTCCTCACCGATGCTTTGGATAGTGAAGCCAAGGAGACTGTAAACGTAACGATATTTATCGATGTCATCTATCAGTGCCCGGAACTTTTGTGAAGACTGTAATTCTCCTTCAATGACCTCATATTTGTTTATTACCGCTCCGGCTATGAAATCCTTGTATATAAGCCGGGAAGCAAACACATTCAGGTCAAGGTAGTTATTGTTCATATGACGGCTTGTTTCCTTCTTATCAGGTATGACAACTTCTGTGATTTATAGATGATTTCCCCCCTTAACAGGGTAGGCTTGTAGAGCTTGCTCTCTTCTGCAAAATGCAAAGCATCAAATACGTCTTTCAACTTATAATCTTTTAGATTTTCTTTTAGAAACTGATGTATCGCCAGGTACAAATCTTGCTCTGCGGCCTGGTTACTGAAACTGGCCATAACTTGCTTGATACGTTGAATACGTTGCTTCTTTTCGAGGCGCTCCTTGGCAGATGCGGGGTCTTTAACAGGTGTCCGTTTACTGGAGTTAATAACATCAACTTTATCTAATTGACTGCGGATATACTCGTGAACATACTGCTCATCAGCGTAGTGAGGTAACTCAATCAGCGCACCCGTAAGGTTAGACGATGTCCAGCTAACCAATCCTCTAAAAGAGCGAGCAGGCTCAAATATAGGTGCGTCCGCGGGTATTCTCTTTCCTGTTAACTTGCTGTCTAATCTCGAGACAACTAATTCATGTAGTTCGTTAAACCGTAGTTCGATATTGTTGTACAACTCACGTTGCTTGCGGTCCATCTCTACATAACGATTCATGCGGCGTCGAGTGTCACCAATCACATCTGCATAGGACAGTAGCTTCATTTCAATAATTGAGATGTTCGCATACTCGATGTGAAAGCTGGTTTTGGCAAAACATTCTTTGATTTCTCGAATGAGCTTCATAGCACTCGTGCCGGCAGCCATAACTTTCTCATTTAAGAAAATGAGAGTGGGCTGTATGTTGCGTTTTGATATCTGTATTACTTCTTGCAAAGCATTACGCACCCGGTCGTTCATAACCATTTGATTGAAATCATGGCTATCCAGAATTTCAGAGAGCCTCTTGGAGCTACCTTCTAGTGCTCGGACATTGTGGTCAATTTTGTTCAGTGTTTCGTGCAGAACATCCATTAAAGCGGCGAGATTTTCTTTAAAATCGAGATCTTCACGCTCGTATATCCCAGCCTTTGAGATGAAGTAATCATATAAGCGTTTGATTTGCTCGTAGATGCTGTCCAAATCGGGTTGGCCAAGCTCCCGGATTCGTTTAGAGTCTAAATTCTGAATGGTTTGCAACAGCCCTCGCTGCAATGCAAACTGGCCACGCTGATCATCGACAAAACTAAGTAAGCAGCACTCATTAATGTTTTTAATCGATAGCGCCGCTCTGATACGCTGGCAATCCTGTTTACTCAACTCCTTTCTGTTCAGATAAGATTCGATAACATTCTCATAAGCTGAAACCTGAAATCCGATTACCGTTTTACTGCTGCCTGTGTAATGGTCCAGCATCGTGAAAAAGATCTCGACATGCTGGAAGATAATGACAAGTGTATTTTGTGCGTTCGTATCCATTATCAGGCACTCATCATGGCTTCATCTACGTTTTCTAATTCAGACTCAAATTCCATATTTTCCAGCCGCTCCTCCATGCCAGGGTAATAAATGGCTTCAGCTTTATTTAGTACGCCTACATCAGAGGCTTTGAAAAGAGAAAGGTCGTGATAGGTATCGAGGACGCTGGCGATTAGGCCATTTTGCTCAGGGTTTGCCACAAAAAGATAGAGATTATGTTCTTCCATAACCTTCAGGATCTCCTGAAAATTTTTCTCATCAAGACTACCAATCTCATCAAACACAACAGGCATGCTTAAACTCAAATCGTCTGGAACCAGTCGCTGTAACAACAGTGCGAGTAGCACACTGTTTATCATGCAGTTTGTCCCATTTGACTGCGGCGTGTCCTCTACAGTGTCGTTACGTACAAATTGGTACCGCACTTTTTCAATGATTTTGTCGATTTCAACCTTGCCGGTCTGTTTGTTATAAAAATTATTTTGGAAGTTGCTAATTTGGACATAGAACGACTCTGACAGTAGCTCATCTATTCTGTTGCCTATACGATTGAGTGTGCGAGTCATATCAACGTATTGAGCGTGAAGTTCAGGAACGAGCATAACGGAAGACAGATTTGATATTTTGTAGCCTTTTATCTCATCGTTAATGTTGCTGATGAAGTTGGTAATAATGCCTTCTACATTCTCAATAATGCGAGCTGCAGCGGCAGCAGTATTGTTGTGGTGAGATAACGTTTCCCTGTACTTAACTTTTGCCTGGTCAAGGTTCAGAAATACAGTTTGGAGCGCTCCATACATGTCTTCAAAAAACTGAGAGTTGGTGGTTATTTGGTGTCGCTCCTCTGGTGTAGCCGGGATAATTTGATACTGAAGAAGAAAATTCATCGTATCAATACACTCTTGCCGAACTTCCCCGACCAAAGATAACTGGGTCTTCAATGACTGAACTGACACCGCTATCTGATTTATAGGTTGGCTGATGACCTCTGAATGACGAGTCTCGAGCTTTGCTTGCTCCAGATTAAGTATTCGGCCGGAATTGCTCTCTAAATCCTCCAGACGACTAATTTGATTATTGAGCTCTCTGAGCGGGTTTCCCACCGATGTAAGTTCTTCATTTGCCAAGTTGTATCGCCGGCTTAGATTTTCGAATTTTTCACTAGCCGATTTAAACTCGCGAGTCGCTTTATCAAATTCTTCTTTCGACCTAATAACGTCTGATTCAGCTTTTGTCTTTTGAGTATTTAGTAGCTCAGTGCCTTGTAGATTTTGTTTCTGCAGACGCAGCTCCTCTAAATCTTCAGTGCATTCTTTTAGCTTTTCAGCCTGGCGTTCTTTTGACAACCTACAGTTTTGACTGATGGTCGCTCGTTGCTTTTCATCATGCTCAATCTTAGCTATCAGAACATCGATAACACTTTCCAATTCTCGTTTGATATCTGCATTATTGAATCGCTTCAAGTTAACGCCAGGCAGTATGGCGCCACAGAAATAGACTGCTTCAGCTTCAGAAGCAAATAGTGCTGCAAAAGATTGAATAACGGTTTTTTGTTCAGCGCTGGGTGTTATTTCCAACTTAGCAAAATTGTTATTAATACTCAGTAGAATCGATGCCGCGTCTGGGGTGATGGTATCGAGAAAGGATAATTTAGAGTCTATATTTTCAAGTGCCTTCCGACGTAACTCGAGCTCCTCCTTGTTGCGGTTTATCACAGATGTGAAATTTTTCATTCTCTCAATAGCTGCGGCTTGGTCTAGCAAGCTGGCGATTTCAGTTTCACAGTCTTTGATCTGTTCATCAAGCACCGCTAAAAGCGATTGATCATTTCGCGAATCTGCAGGGCAAAGAGGTAGAAGCTTACTACGACACTCTTCAACAATCTTTATAGCGGTGTCGATTTCGTGAAGCCTGTTGACTGCAGATTTATGATCGCTTTTAGCCTCAGATTCCATGCTCCTCAGACGATCATGTTCTGGTTTAAATGCCTGTAATTCCGCGTGTAAATCAGAAACAGACTTTTTAAGCGTCTCTTGTTTAGATGTCAAAGCGGTTTTGCTTAACTCTATCGACCATACAGTTTTGTTAAATGAATCTAGGAGGCTGCCGCGTAGCTGATAATATTTTGTTCGTGCTGACTGAAGTGTATCGAAAGTGCCTTTTTGCGACTCAACGAGTATAAGTCTCGCATCTTCTGTTTTCAGTGTTTGCCATTCATGAAGCTGACTATCCAAATCCAGTAAGATACCTTCACCATTATTTTTCTTCACTGCACTCATTCCTAAGCCGTCAAGAATTGAGCTTATAGCCTTAGGCAGGGATGTTGTAGAGGCATTACCCAGGCTAAATGCCATTCCCAATAAAGAACGAATGGTTTCAGTTCCACTTGTAGTAAAGCCTTTTGCCATCGGCAGCAGGCAGAAACGAGTGTCGTCGTCCTGATTAGTTGCTCTGCTGTATATTGCGTCACCAATAGTTTTACGGTCGTTAAACACTTTTGCTTTGAAGTTTGAAACCAACTGCTTCTTTATAGCAGCTATTCCTATGCCTGAGTGCAGGGTGCCGGCTGATTCGTTTAATTCGGAATCTGCATTCCAGAACAGGTGTTCGATTGAATTATATTCCTCTGGAACGGCGATTCGCTCATAACCAAGATCAGTGGTCCTGTGAAGAATCCAACAAAATCTGCCTCTGGGATTGGAGGCGCTGCATATGATGTAAGACTCAGACCCAGGAAAGTAATAAGTATATGACGATAGATCCTGATAAAACGTTCCTCCCGACTGGAATCCAAATTTGTCTTTTTGCTTTTTGAAAGAGGTTTCCGGAAGTAAGAATAACTTTAAGGCTGAAAGAGAGGACGTCTTACCGCTGTTGTTGTCAGATATTAGCGCAGCATGATGGTCAACTGGCAATCGAACATAATAGTTCGACCCACTGTTAATAAAAATGAGCTCGTGGATTTGATATTCGCTGGAAAAGCCCAGCTCGAAGGTATTATCCAAGTTATGCACGGTAGCTTTCCTGTTCAAGAGTTGTTTTGTAATAGCGAATAGCCGATATGATCCTGTCGGTTTTTGTCGATATCCCATAAACATGAGCCAAGCTTTCCAGCTCTGCTTGAGTAGCAATGCGTTTAGATCGCTTTAATCTACATTCCAGATCTGATGGTATTAGATAATGCGTTTGTTCAGCTGATAGTCCGCCAGCTAAGAGGTTAGCAAAAATCCGTAAGCCACCGAAGTCTACATCGAACAGACAGTATATTTGCCCGGTAGCAGCTTTGAGATAAGGGAGGATACGTTTGTTTGAAATGCTATTTCCAGATCCGAATACGAACTCGATGTCAGTTATTGGGCAATCGGTACCACAAAATTTATCAACAAACTGGAATGTGTCCTCTTTATTTAAAAAACACTCTTCGTTTTCAATGATCAGCACATTCGGTTTCGCAGGAAATTGAGCTTGGGTGTCATCGTTGAAAACGCATACCTTGGGTGACTCTTCACCAGCAGCCCAAGTAATCAACATAGCCCCTTTTACTGACACTGCATGGCTATTGCCGGCAACACTTGCAGAGGTGCGGTCGTTGTTTCTAGGTTTATTAAGTAGAGAGCTGATTTCTGTATAGGCGTAATCATCACGGACAGTTACTTGATATGTATCGCTTCCGTATGGGAGCACATCGAACGCCTGATTTAGCAAAGCAGAGGGAATGCCAGTTTTGACTAGGGCTCGCTCTATTTTTTTCCAATTGACCGGATTACCTGCTTCGATCTGCTTCAAAAACTTCTTTACTGCTGGTGTCATCACCGTTCACACTCATTCTATATATCATTTGATACATAGCAATCCTAGTATTTTGATTGTTAAGTGTCAATATGTCATGATTTTTCGTGCTATATATGTATCAAAAGATACTAAATAATGGTAATATCTTTAGAAGGACTGGCCGTAACTAACTTATCTGGAACAACTGTGCGGAGCTTAATTGAGTCGTTATGACAACAACTAAAGAACTTGATCCTGTTTTAGCTGAGCGATACAGGTTTATAGATTTCCTACTGCTGTTCAAAGGTCAGCTAACTCGTGCAGAGCTGGTTAAACGATTCAGCATTGGTGAAGCTACAGCAAGTAGAACTATAGCCTCCTTTTTGGAAAAGTATCCTGAAGAGACGGAGTATTTGGGGCCAAGGTATGGTTATAGAGCGAATCCATTCTATCAACATAAATATGAGCATAACGCAGTTACAGGACTGCAATACACAGCTTACGGCACTCTTACTCAAATACTAGATGTACAACGGTATGGAATAGTCATCAATAAGTTTGCCAAGCAACTTGATGTAGCTAATGTGGCGCCTGTTTGTAGAGCTATAGTAAATAACGCTAGTTTGCACATTCAGTATGCATCTACAACCTCTGGTATTAAAGATAGAGTGGTGACCCCCCATTCTATATTTGAGGCCGGAGGGTTTTGGTATTTCCGAGCATATGATAAGTCTGCATATGAGTTTCGAACGTTTAAACTCAGTCGAGTTATCAAAGTATTCCAATTACATCCTGACTCGTCCAACGATTATTCCAAGGCTCGTGACGATAGTTGGAACCGTCAAAGAATGGTAGAACTTATGGCACATCCGAGAAATCCGATCCCAGATGCACAATTATCTGATATAGGTATTAAAGACGGTGAGCACCGATCAATCCTTGTTTCGGAGGCTTTAATAGGTTTTGTACTTAATGATATGAGAGTGGATTGCTCTACAAGCCACAAACTCAACTTTATAGAGTATCCGTTGGCTCTAAAAAATCGTACTGAACTACTTTCTGTTGAGTCTATGCAGTTTGCTCCTGGCTTTACATCGAGCACTGATAATAGAAGCAGATTGTGAGTATTATTGAAAATAACTCTTCGTAGTAATTAATTGAGTCCAAAGTTTTTCTAAAGCAATACGAACGCTTGTTCCTAGCGCCGTTTATGACCAGTATTAACGAGCATAATTGACCAGAAAGTAACTGAATGATTTATTTAACTGCGTTTAGAATATTCCTTCTAAGTTATCTGTATCAACTCTAATGGGAGTACTGAAACCGTCATTCCGCACCTAATTTTCGATTTAAAAAACTTGACGGCGATCGGTCATTCTGATCTATTACTCTCTTTTGCAGGTAATTCATCATGGCCGCTCCCGCTATCTCTATCCGTAACCTCGACCACCTTGGTTTGGTCGCTGCACTTTGCCAAGAACTCGGCATTGCTCGCATGATTGATGCGGTGCTACCCAAAACGCCGCCCTACAAAGTCTCACATGGTGAAGCGTTGGTGGCGATGATACTGAACGGTCTTGGCTTTCATAGTTCGACCTTGCACATGTTCCCGCAATTCTTTGCCAACAAGCCTGTAGAACGCCTGATTGGCCCGGGGATCTGTGCCGATGACCTCAATGATGATGTGCTCGGCCGCTGCCTTGATGCCCTCTTTGAGGCCGATGTCAGCACGCTTTATCAGGTGATGGCGGAGCAGGTCGTTGAACGATTGGGGCTCAAAAGTACTGCAGTACACCTCGATATCACCAGCTTCCACGTCGATGGCGCCTATGACCAAGCCGATGGCGAGCAGCTCGGTAAGTTGCAATTGGTACGGGGCTATAGCCGCGACCATCGGCCAGAGCTAAACCAGGTTATCCTGGAGCTTATCTGTGAAAATCAGGCCGGCCTGCCCATCTACATGCAAGCCTTGAGTGGTAATATTAATGATACCAAGGCCTTTGCCCAGACGGTACGGCGCCACTTGAGCAGTCTCAAGGCCGCGCAGGAGAGTCGTTATCTGGTCGGCGATGCGGCGCTGTATTGCGCCGACACCTTGCAACTACTGGCACAACAGCAACAGTTGTTCGTGACTCGTGTGCCTGTCACCCTCAATGAAGCCAAGCGAGCCGTGGCAACCATTGGCACCCAGTCGCTGGTTGCGCTGGGCAATGGCTATCATGGCTGTTGGCAAAGCGCCAATTATGCCGACGTCGCGCAGCGTTGGTTGCTGGTGCGCAGCGAACAGGCCAGCCACCGTGAGCAGCAAACATTAGCCAAAAACCTACTGAAAGACAGCACGCGTGAACTGAAAGCCTTCAACAAATTATGTGCCCAGCGTTTTGCCTGCGAGACCGATGCGCAGGCTGAATTAGCCCGTTTTGCTGTCAGCTTAAATCTGCTGCAACTAGAAGCAGAAGTCGTGAGTGAACCTATCTATGCAGGGCGCGGAAGGCCCCAAAAGGGTGAAATGCCGGTGAACTACCAATTTCACATCAAGGGGTTAGCCGCAAGTAGCTTGGCGCGGGTGGCTGAGGCGCGCAACCAGACAGGGGTGTTCATCCTCGCGACCAATGATCACAGTGAAACGCTCACCATGGCTGAGCTGTTGGCTACCTATAAAGCCCAGCAGAATGTCGAGCGTGGTTTTAGGTTTCTGAAAAGTCCCGAATTTTTAACCTCCTCGTTATATCTTAAAAAACCGGAACGTATCGAAGCGTTGCTGATGGTGATGACCTGTAGCCTGATGATTTATGCGGCGCTGGAGCACCGGATCCGGCAGGGCTTAGTAGAGCAGAACCGGAGTGTGGCGGACATGAAAAAGAAACCCACGCAAAAACCGACTGCGCGGTGGATTTTTTTACGCTTTGGCGGGGTGCACGAGTACCAGTTGGGAGAGGCGCCACCTCAAGTCACAGGACTCACAGTGGACCAGCAGATCATTCTCGACGTGTTAGGCGAACGGTATCGGCAAATTTATTCCTAAATCAGGTGCGGAAAGTCGGCTGAAAGGAATCAGTACCACAAGGCTCTTCAAAAAATGCCCTCATGCTCGTAAAAGGCTATGGGCTAATTGTTTTGGGGCCAGAGGTTATTTTGTCGATAGACTAGAGGTTTATGAAGAAATTATTAGGCAATATGTAAGACCTTGAACAAGAAGAACAATTATCGCTGCAAATGATTCAGGGCAAATCAAAGGTTCCCTCTAAGAAAACGGCATCTTTACAACCTTACAACATAACTTGTATTGCAAAATTATCTGCGTCTTCTAATAAAAATACTTGGTAGATAAAGAAATGGAAATAAAATAGTGTAAACAGCAGCATATAATACACTATGTGTTTTTTTGGAAGCGTAATATTTACAATACCCCCAATAACCTATCGTCGTAAAAGTAAACGAAACGGAGGCCGTCACAAGATAGTTGATCGATGAGATGACATCTGACTCTTGAATCGCAAGCCAGGCAAAACCTAGCATACAAGATGAGATGATCACACAAGGCAACGCATGGGCCCAAAACGCATTCAACGATGTTTTATCCATTAAAAAACCTCCCGATCACAATTCATTCTTCTCTAATCATTGAAAAGCCATGCTTAATTCCACTAAGACACTCTCTTTCTATATGCTTTTCACTACCGGCTAATGAGGCAATAGCTATACCTACCTCATTAGCCAAATCACATACATCAATATCCTTTTTAGGAAGGTCGTTTAAGGCTGTCATTAGCTTAGTAATAAACATTTCAACATCAACTCGATTTGATAGTGCGCCTTGTTCACGCAAGTAAGCATCAAGAACGGTAGGATCGGCGAGCGCAGCAGCTTTAACTTCTGCAAATGGAATTCCTTTAACTTTGTTATTCACAATTCACCTCCTTGATTTTAAACATTTTCAAAATGTTTAGGTTGCTAGATAGCGGGCTCACTAGGAAGGAGTCGAGCACCAGAATAGAGCTAATATATCCAAGAAAATAAGGTTGTCTGATTTATCTGGGGTGGCCTACTTTACACATTGAGACCCAGCATTATGTTCCCAGAGATGGCTATTATACTTGGTAAAGTTAACCGCATGGTTGCTCAACCTATAAGAGCAATAAGTTTACCGGGTTAGTAGCAAATCACATTATTGTCTAACGAAATCAATTTGTTGCCTGTAGCACATAAAACTAAATCCCTTGATTCGGTTTTGTTGAGTAAGAGCTATTCCTTGAACCCTTTGTATAAGATCACTCCGGATGCGATAACTAAACCGAGTGTCACGAACATAATTAAGATAGACCATAGTTGTAGCTCACTCATCATATACCTCAGCCATTTTATGTTCTTCCGCGATATTGATGTTAACAATCCTCCAATGAAGGAGCAACCTAAATACCGTTACTATAGTAAACCGCCAAGACCCCCTAATCTAACTAAAAGGTATTTAGGAAATCAGTGGCTATAGACAGCTAAACCATGCCTTGCTAGTCTTTTAAACTAAAAAGTTAAATTGGGCATTGGGTTCATTTGTTATTGTTTTTTGTAAAGAAAATCAGGTGATATTTTCTATGATTTCGAGTCAAAAAAGACTATCTATACAAAAATATAAAATATTTGTAATGAATTATAAGCATCTAAACTATCTATAGAGCCTGTTATAGCTAGGTACACACTCACTCACCCACCAAAGAGAATGCATTTTTAGTAAATATAATGTGAGTTTAAGGAAAAGGTCTATCCCGAAGAGTAAGGGCGCTACAAGGCTGTCGTTAAGTGCTTTCACTAACGGAATGAGTAAGTAACAAGGGATTTTAGGCTAGAGAATACTTTCAGGCTAGTTAAGATTTTGCTGAAAGCCCTTCGTTATTAGCGCTGTCATTAGCACAGTTCTTAGCACTATTGATATTAACCTTGTGGTGCAGGTTAATCGTTTTGCTGAGCGGCTTTTTGCTGCAATAGGGCGAGCAATTCTTCATATTTGGGTCCCTGGCCAAACTGGGGTAGCGCTACCGCAAACACCACCAGCGCAAAGGCAATATAAATCGCGTACGGATGGTTCCAAAATCCTGCCAGCAACGTAAGCGTGCCTAAGATAAGCAACATAATCACCCCAACACGCACTCGCTGCGCCATCTGCACTTTTTGTTTCGCGGCAGCGATTAACGCGAGTTCCGTTTGAGTAAATGCCATATCCAATCCTTTGCAGTAAACCTATCCGATAAAAATAACCCTCAAGCACAGTTTGCACCTGAGGGCGGTTTTACTGCAAACAATTTGCTAGCGGTATTACTGAACTAACACTGCCTCGGGGATAGGCCATTGGCTGACTAACCATTCGCCCTGCCAATTTTGAATCGACACCCACAGGCTGTCCGTTGCCGCTAACTTAGCGCCGGTTATCGCATGCACATGCTGGCCATGTTTGCTGCCATGCAACACACCATTTTCGCCTTTTTGCAGGACTTCTAATGGCAAGGCCTCTGGGCCGATATTGGCATAACCTTGGCGAATATGGGCGACATCACCCTGTTCAAAGATCAACATAAAATCTTTTACGTAATCATCGTGGTGTTTGTAAGGCGCCTTTAAATCTAAGGGCATTGGCGCGATTTTAAATTCACCAAGCTGCTGGCTCGGCCAAGCGGGCGGAAAGCTTGGGCTAAGCGACTGATAGAGAAACACAAAGGGTAAAATCAAAATCAAGCCACTGAGCTTATATTTATGCTTTAGCCAAAATACCGATGATGCCATTAGCGAGCCTCCCCTATCATATCTGCGGCTAAGTCTTTGGTTTCGGCCTGTTTAAAGGCGCGGACATGGCGCAATCCCCACATCATAAAACCAGTGATCGACATCCCAGAAAGCACCAGTCCAAAGAAGAACCAAATCAATTTAGTCCAAATACCAGCTAAGGTGCCGTAATGCAGCGGATCGGCAATATGCATTAAGGTTTGCATACCTGTCATGGTTTCTGGCGAGGTAGCACTGGCAATTTCACCAGTCCATGGATTAATGCTGAGACTATAGGAATATTGATCGTAAAAAATATGATCGCCACTACCACTTAAATGGTACATATCCCGTTGATGTTCAGGCAGCATCACATAGCTTGGTTGAAAATCGGGGAAACGCTGCTTGGCTAAACTTAAGGCCTCAGTAAAAGAGACATTCGCGCTTGGCAGTTGCGTATCGCCAGCTTGCATCAAAGGCACTTGCTCGGCGGCAATCATAGGCGCATGGGATTCAATATCGATATCGGCATGCCAAAAGATGGCTTGGACTAAATACCACAGCCCTGTGAGGCTCATAATCGCGATAAACCAAATCGACCAGACGCCGGATAATTTATGCAGATCCGACAATAGAGTCTTCTTCCCTTGGGTGAGTCTAAGTTTTGGTGCAAAAAAGCTGCGCCAAAAACGTTTATAAACGATGAGTCCCGTTATCAATGAGGCAAGCATCAAAAGTGCCATAGAGCACACAAGGTAATAGCCCACGCTATAACCGCTCTGCCAGGGGAACAACAACCAACCATGTAATGAGCGCATAAAACCGATAAAGGTTAACCCTTCATTGATCTGCTGGATCTCGCCCGTATATTGATTCACATAGGCGATGGCATAGGGTTTATCGGCATCGGTAAAGGTAATGGCATTGACTAAATAAGGCTCAAGGGTCATTGCCCCCATCACTTGCGCATTTGGATACGCCTTTTCGACCACCAGCATCAACTCGTCAACGGGTTTTGCGGGTAATTCGTTAGGATTAGTCGCACGAGCCGCTGGATTGGTCAGCCAAGTCAACTCATGACTCAACACGGCCACAGTGCCCGTTAAACAGATAAAACTGAATAAAATCCAGATGGGCAAAGATACCCAACCGTGTAACATAAACCAGAAGCGATTACTTATTTTCGCCATGGGGGATTGTTTCCTACCTCTTTTAGAATCACAACAGTGTAAAGGTAATGCGAATTGTTATCAATACAGCATATTGATAATACGATAGGTTTATAAGATTTGTCACAAATTAGGCCGAGTTGCGCAATAGCTCGCAACTCGAATGCGGTCGATAATGCTTAAAGAACCCATCGATTAGGCTAAACCAGAGAGTGATTTCACTATGCATAAGGTATTCGCTACCCTCGTTCTTTTAACGTATAGCTTCATTGTTCAAGCCAATTCGATCAGTGTTGAGCGAGTCTCTGAACAAGTACATCTTTTAAAAGGCATAGATTACGGCACCAATATTGGACTGATATTGACGCAGGATGGTTTAGTGCTTATCGATCCTATGCCTGGGGATGAACACTTAGGTGCTCTGGATGATGCGATTCAATCTCTCTATGTCAAACCCGTTAAATTCATCTTAAATACCCATGAACACGCCGATCATACCGGCGGTAATCAGCACTTTATCCAACAGGGTGCGAGCCTAGTGCCAACGCAAGACACAGTTCCATCGCAAAACGTATCTTCACTAAAAGTACCGTTGCAAAATACAGCCCAGATGCAGAACACGGTGGCAGCGCAAAAAACTGTGCCAATGCAACCCGTGATAACCGATATATTGGCCACCCAAGTATCATCCCATTCATCAGCTGACTGGATTTATTTTCATCCATGGAGCAACAGCCTGTTTGTCGGCGATATTGTCGATAACAGCTGGCATCCGACTTTTTATGCTGGTGGTATTAGCGGATTTAATGCCGCCATCAACCATATTTTAGCCATAGGTAATGAGGACAGCCTTATCGTACCTGGCCATGGTAAGCCAAGTAGTAAGGCATCCCTGCGCCGCTTTCAGCAAAACACCAATGACTGGGTGCAACATATCGAGTCGCTAATTGACTCAGGCAAGAGTGTGGAACAGATAACCCAACATCCACAGATCGCAGAGCGGGTTGCGCGCTTTAATCAGGAGGGCAAATCCCCTTTTCTGCCGCCAAAAGCCTTGAGGAAATTTATCGAACGTACCATTGCCGTGATAGAAAAAGAACGTCAAACATCGGGAAAATAACGGATAAATACTATTTTGAGGACGAAAGTTCATAGCTAGAGTTTACAAAACAAAGGCTCCAACGGCTTAGCGGGCAATACTATTCGCAGCTCAATAGCCCTCAATCCTAAATACATCAACCTACGCTTGAGGAGATTAACCAGGGAGAAAAGCCGAAACAAAAACGGTCTAACGTACTGTTATTATGAAATTTTATCAATTAGCTTGCCTGTCGCTTCGGGGGAATAATTCTTTAGTCAAAACAGAAGATCCGCTACAATACCCATCTTTGTTTTAGAGAGTCCTTGCGAGTATGTCCTATCCACAGCCCTTAGCCGATGCGCCTCAGTCCCATACGCATATGCACCGTCAATTGGCTGAGCCACAACCTAGGATTTGCCTTCGCACACTCGCAGAGCAACTTAAGCTTGAGCAAGTGACCATTATTGGCAATGCCTCTGGCGAGTGGCAGCCCGCGGCCGAAGGCCTCACTTTTATCTTTAATGGCACGCAGTGGTCGCAGCAGAATGCTCCCCAAGGTCAAGTGGTCAATATTGCCAATGGCGGCTTTGCTGAGTCGCAGTATGCCTTTGAAGTTCAAGGTCATCCGCAAGCTGTGCAACTGGCGAAAGCATTGACACAAGTCGCTACCGATCTCACCGCATCCCTTGGTTGTTGGCCATCTTCAGGCTTAACGACAGTTGTACTCATGCTGCAATTGGCGAATCACGTACAGGTTCAGCGGATGTCGCTGTTGCCAAGCTTACAGCGCAGTATTGAACTGCCGGAGACACTCCATTTACCCTGCATGGTGCATAACTGGCTAGGGGAAAGAAGAATCGCAAAGACGCTGTTGTGTGAACGCTTAGATTGGGTCGAGTTTACATTGATGCCTTGGGAGCCAATGTCTAAGGACTGTGAAACAGATGAAGTCAGTGAAACAGATAGCAGTAAGAATAAACAGACTTTATCTGAGGATCCCTTCGAACAGCTGGAATTACTCAGACAATCCAACCTCGCCCCAAGTGTAAGCGAGGAGACTAAACAAACCCTACGTCACCACTTAGCGACCCTTGCACACACGCCTTATGAGATTTGGCAACAATGTGCCGATCACAGCAAGCTTAAAGCGAGCGAGCCTTTATTCTTTAATCATCTTCCCGAAAGCCAAACGAGTCCTTGGTACCTGATGGATTATCACGCCTCGCAATATCTCGATGCGATTCGCCACCAGCTGGCCTACTGTCAGCAACTCGCGGACTAAGCCAGTCAGCTTATCCCGCTTTCCCTAAGGCCATGCCTAATGGCTCAAAGTAAGCAATCAAAGCATTAAAGATACGCAGCCTATGCTGCTCATCGGGATAAGCCCCTTCCTTCGCCAACGCAGAATGGTGCGTGCCAGAGACTAAATAGGGATTTTGGATCCCTTGATAGGATTCGATGCAAGCTTCAAACGCGCGGGCCATCATTTCCGTCGGTTTAGCAAAATACTGCGCGCCATAACGCTTATCTAAGGCTATGGCGCGACGCACATAATCGCTTGGCTCCAAATTGTCCTCGGAGAGTAATGTCACCCTAAAAATTTCGGCCAACCGCTGATTGAGCGGATGCTCGATAAGTGGCAGATCCGCAAGCCAAAGATCGCTAGCACACTTAAAACGCCCCGAGACTCGTGAAAACGCCTTGAGTGCCACATAATGGTCAAAGGCATGCCAAAACTCATGGGCCAGCGCCCCAGCACCCGCATTTTTGGCTAACGCCAGCTCTCGCGCCCCTGGCGCATAGTGAGCCTGCACGCCCTTTTGTCCACCATGGCCAAAAGCAAGGCTTAGGGTTTGCCTCAACCCTAAAGTCAACGGCGGTAAATTGAGGATAAAAGCAAGATCGGCAAGCGAATCAAACACTAAATTCGCGGCAATCAATGACTCTTCCCGCGTAACCCAACGCCCCACACGTACATGGCTAAAACCAAAGGTTTGCTTTACATCCAGAAAGGTCATTTGCTCCCCGAAGCGATAATCGGGGCCATGGCGGGTATATTGCTGATGGAGTAACACTATCGGTTAAAGTCGTGGGTGAACATAGTATGGAAGTGATTCTATGTGAAAGCAGAATCGATTTATAGCTTCACAGACAACAATCTTACTTCTATTGAACCACCGCTAATTTGCTAAAGAACACTTCGAGGCTAAAGGGCTTTTGCATAAAGATCACCTCAGGGAACTGTGCCAAATCAGGGATCTCGTGGCGATCATTCGCTGATAGCATAAAGAACTGACATGCCCAAAAATGCTCAGCTTGGGCGATAACCATTTGCTTGATTAAGGCTAACCCGTCCGTATCCTTTAAGCGGTAATCGACAATCACGATAAATGGTCGCTGGGTGCTAAATAATCTTAAAGCCTCTTCAGCCCGATCAGCACTGTGAATATGCGTAAAATGCGACTCGAGCACACTACGGCAAATCTCAAGATTAAATAAATTATCGTCGACCAAAAGTAATGACTGCTGTGCATAGTGATTTGTTGGCACTGGCACCCCGCAATGCAATTGACAGGGAAAGCGCAACAGTACGGTAGTGCCTTGCCCTTCCTGGCTGCGTAAACGTAATTTCCCACCTATCTGCTCTAATAAGCGCTTACAGGTATATAACCCAAGCCCCATTCCTGATATGCCGTGACTTGATACCGATTGATAATTAAAGGGCTCATCCAAAGCCTGTTTTGCCCGCCAAGACATGCCTTCACCAAAATCGCGGATTAATATCCTTAACATGGGGGAAGTCGAAACTTGTAGAGATAACATGGGCAAATCCATATAACAATGCACTTGCTCGCCAGTACTGTATTTAAAGGCATTATTAATAATGTTAGTAATGAGTTGGAACAGTTTAGTGCCATCCAGCACCAGCCAGTCCGGTAAGGTATCACTAATAGTCACACTAAGGGTTTTACCTGAAGTGCTATTAAAGGCTCGATAGTATTCTTGAATTCGCTCGACATATTCCCGTAGGTTCACAGGGTGTTGGTCAAGCTGTAGCTTTCCCACCTCAGCCTTACTGTAATTTAAGGTATTTTCGGCAACTGAATAGAGTAAATTCGCTGACCAGATCATTTTATCGACGATCGTACTTAATGCTTTATCTTCTTGCTCTGCATGATGCAACCTTAATTGCGCCTCCTGTCGCGAGAGGGTTTTCTTTAACAGCTTGCTATAACCGAGTAATGCGTTAATTGGTGTTCGGATCTCGTGGTTAATACTGGCGAGTAACGCTAACTTAGAGCGGTTTTCGCACTCAATACGTTGTACTACTTGTCGATGCCTCGCTTTCACAAACCACAGCACTGAAAATGCCAGCCCGAGCGACGCAATAGAAAGGATAATCACCAAGATTTCAATCACTTCGGCACGAGGAACTTGGTAGTAAACCTGTAGATTAAACTGAGTCTGATATTCGCTCAGTACCACAAACTGCTCATCGGAATAAGTAAATAGCCGCCAAAAGCCTACTGCAGGAGGCTTGTCACAGGCTGAACTTCGCACTATCGAGTGCTCAAATTGATAGGTTACGCAAATGTTTTGTTCCTGATCGATGCGGGTCAAAATCCTTTTTTGCGAGATGGCATAGATAAGATAAGGCATGTTAGGTTCATCAATCTTAAGGGAGACGAGGAGATAATCCATTAATTGAGCCTGTAGCTCGCCTTGCTCAGTGCGATGCAGTTGTAGCCGTTGCAACTCGGAGAGTCGAGAAGGATCCGAGAGATACGCAAGTTGAAGATCCGGTCTTAAAGTAAAAGCCAGCGCCGATTTTATCCTCAATAGATCTTTAGCAAAGATTTCAAACTCTTGGGGTGACACCGCCTCTGATGCATGAAAAAACGATCTGAGCGCATCCAGCATTATGCGATGCTGTAAAAACATATCCTGAGATGAGGCGAATACTGCTTGAGCTTTTTTTTGATAAACCGCTTTAAACTCGTGGGTTGTATGGGCCAGAGTCAAACAAATCAATAGCAAGGTAACCAGTAATCCCGTTAACAAATGAATACTCGGAGTATATTTACTGCCCATGGTTTTCCTCCCGAACAACCTTAAGCAATAGTCTGACTCGCGCCATCAAGGGTTCGATGGATGTTATGCTTGGGACGGATAAGATCTCGTGTAAGGCGAGACAACGGGTTATACCTAAAAAACTATGTTTAAGTTCAGCAATACTCTCACCTAAAGTGAGTTGCATCAGTTGATGATGTAAACAGTCAAGTTCAGTGAGTAAGGCTCGCCTAAGCACTTGCTGTTGAACGGGGGAGTATTGGCTCATAAAAAACCATACTGCCCGCCGTACTTGAGGCTCCAATACATCACTGTGCATGCATTAATTCGCCCTGATATTGGCCTATCCAGTCAATAAGATATCGACCTTCAATGGGAGGGCTATACAAATAGCCTTGTGCCACATCACATCCTAGGGCAGTCAAAATAGCCTCAATGGCCGCTGTTTCTACCCCCTCTGCGACCACTTTGACATGCATCTTCTGCGCAAGGGCAATGGTTGACTCAACAATCAGATAATGTTGATGATTGATATCCATATCAGAGACAAAACTTTTATCGATTTTGATTTCTTTAAACGGAATAGCATCGAGGCGATCGTAGGTGGAATAGCTTTTGCCAAAATCATCGAGGGAAATATCAATATTGTTAATAATCAGCCGTGCAATTGAATTGAGCACTCTATCCTGATTGATGATCTCTTGGGATTCGGTCAACTCTAACATCAACCGAATACCATCATGATTCCGGCTTGATTCAATAATGTATTCAATCAACTCATCGCAGGTAAGATCGTCGGCAGTAATATTAATCGATAGTGAATACTTGGCTAAGAGAGGCTGACGTAACCAACATTGCAACGCTTGAGAAATCACCATACGAGTGAAAACGCTATTTAGGCCCTGCTGATTGATTAAGGGTAAAAACGCATCGGGGTAAATATACCCATGATGACGATCGCACAGTCGCGATAACACCTCAAACCCCACGATTTCCTGAGTGATTAAGTTAATCTTAGGCTGATAACAGAGGATCAACTGCTCATCTTTAAGTAGTTGCTGCACATTGATATTTGCATGCCGCTGACGTCGATTAGCCTGATTGTCTGGCTCAATATCTTCGGCTTCTGTTGCCAGTAATGGGGTTAAGATATCGCTCGCATTAACAGGTTTGGCAAACACGCCAACCAAGTTGAGTCTCAAGGTATGAATAATGCAATCAACCAATTCCAGTGTGCGTTTATCGGAGGAACTGATCACCGCAATAGGCACAGTCAGCCAACGAGGCGTTGTCGCCAGCATATTAATGACAGCGATACCATCCCCCTGCTCCATTTTTAAATCGATAATCACTAAGTCGAGTGATACATCCAGCGCCATCAGCAACTCTATCCCTTGGTTGCCATTACTCGCCTCATAAATATGGATATCGTCCTCAGCTAAATACCGATGAATATCTGCTTTGAGCGTCTCACGGATAAATTTTTGATCATCGATGATAAGTATATTCATATGCTGGTCCCTAACTGCATAAAGAAAATGGGATCGATTGTCTGTGACTTAGCCGAAGGAATGACAGACAATTTCAGCAAATTTCGATTCGCCATCACTTCGGTTCGACTTGCAAAAAAGGAGTAATTTTTTAAGGGTTTATGATAGTTATCTAAGGTTCGGATCTTAAAAAGCGGTAATTTAAACTGGGTGAGTTTACGCTTTAAGGCTTCATCACAAATGCTAAAACTTAAGTACTTGATCGAGCGACTTAAGGCCATCTTATGGAGGTAAACAGACATCATGTGGTTCTCAATATGTGGCGTCACCCCAAAGGATGAAAACACCATCAAGGTATCGGGAATCGACTGGGAGTGATGGCCTATGACTTCGAATAAATCCACCTCGTCATTCATAAATTCGAGCGCAACCTTAGCCTGAGTGCGGCAAAACAGACTATGCCCCACGATCTGCTCACCAAAACTAAAGGCGACCACCAGCGATAATCCGCAAATGAAGGGCTGAGTTAATTGACGATTCGTCAAGGAAAGCCGTGGATTACTCTCATAAACCAAGCTCAACTGCAGCAAGGTCATAAAGTTGTCATCCTGACTATCAATAAACTCGACGCGATAGGGTTTATTTCGATAGTAAGGATGTTCACTACGCTCGATACTGGACTCAAATAAATTGATCAGTGATAAGCCTTCATGGATAAACGTTTTATCTTCACGATAAATATCAAATAGTTCAGAGCCAAAAATTTCGACAATTTCCGCCTGCTTGGCCAATGAGGGAATATTCACCCCGCGTTCCCAGCGGCTGATAGTGATGGCATCTAAGGTATCGAACAAACAACTCTTTTGCCGTAGCTGGCAACATAGCTCTTCCTGAGACAACTGGTTTTCAGTGCGAGTGTGTTTTAAGAAATTGGAGAATGTCTGTGCACTAGTTTTGCTTGGATAGGAGATAGGCGTACAAATCATAACGTGTTCCATCAGTCTTTTTTATTTTCTCAAGCAGCTCCATATATGTCTCATGGTTCACATCATCTATTGGCTCTGGATGTCTTAGGGTATAAATAATCCAAATGCGTTGCTGTTCTTCCACAAAATAGAGCCCCGTGATTTTCTCTTCTTGCATCACTTGTCCCTCCATTTGCTCCGAGTCGTAACCATGCGTTTGCCACAGGAATTGCAGTATAAATGCCAGCTTTAACCTAAAACCATGGCACAGTAACATTGGACAACGAAAAAAAGTGTCTAGTGATACGTACGGTAATTTCGAGCAAATAACAACCAATAAAGCATGCAAAAAAAGCCGAGCTATTCTCGGCTTTTAATGGACGATAATGGAGCTGAGGCTATTTGTTATCTGCTCTAATGGAGAGAATAAATAGCAGTGATAGTGACGCCGAGATCAAAATATAACTACAGATCACCAGCGTAGTACCCGAGGGCAACAGCCAAATCAACAGACTGACTAAGGCACTTAAGAACAGACTCTCAATGGCATAATACAGAGCGGTTGCCAGCCCCGCAGAATGGGAAAACGCCGCTAAGGCACCATTAGCGGTTACGGCGCAGGTTAAGGCGATATGCACTCCGATGAAATACATAGGCAGCATAAAGCCAAGTAAACTCAGCCCATTTAGCCATTCCAGCCCATACAATAAGCCGCTACTTAGCATCATGCCAATCAAGCCTCTTAGCACAGTTCCCTGTGTGCCCCAACGTTTGACAAGATGCTTAACAAAGCGGGTGGTGATTATCATGACTATCGCAACCGAGCCAAACCACAGGCTAAAGGTCACCTTATCGAGTCCTAATTTGTCCATCAGTATGCTCGGTGATGCCGAAAAATAGACAAAGAAGGCCCCCATGGCCGTGGCGTAGGCCAAGGTATAGCCTAAAAACGCCTTAGCGCGAATGATGTTAAAACATCTCGACCACTCAAAGGGATGGGTCTGCGCTGGGCGGGTTTCAGGCCATTTCAGTAAGGCATGCAAGCCTACTAGGGCAGCAAATATCGCTAAGGTGTAGAAGATCCCTCGCCAATGCCAAAGCCCATCGATAAGCGAGCCAATAAAAGGTGCTACCACAGGCACGGCCGCGAGCACTGAGCCCATAATGGCATAGATAACGACGCCTTCTTCCCTATCGGCAAACACATCTCGCACTGTCGCAAATGCCGCCACTAGCACGGCCGAGGCGCTCAGTGCCTGGACAATCCGAAGGAGCAGAAACACACTGAAGCTGTCGGTCAATGCCATCGCCAAACTGGAACCTGCGTAAACTAAGGCTCCGGCAATCACCACTCGCCTGCGCCCTATTGCGTCGGATAGCGGTCCAAATAGCAACTGGCCTAAGCCTAAAATCGCCATATAGAGGGTTAAAGTCAGCTGCATTTGACCTTGGCTAACACTAAAACTCTGGCGAATATCATTGATGGCAGGCAGATACAGATCCATGCCAAGAGAAGCGAGTAAATCGAAGGGAATAAGTAATAGGAGTGAGTACGCAAAGGTATAATCCCATTTGCGGTCTTGCGGGTTTTGATTAAATTTTGTCATGTTAAAATCCAATTATTGCTATGAATGTTTACAGCGATAATTGGATAAAAGGCACCGCCCTCTTCATCTTTAACCTCCGTTTTTAACCTATCGAATAACTTATTACTGTTCTGGCTGCGGGCTTATTACAACGCCGGTTACCGCACGAGTCACCATGCCTCTTGCAGTACAAGATGGCGGATCATGGCACAAATCCCCCCTTGATTGCTATGACTAATTCCCCAATCAGCACCCAATCGCCACTGAGTTTATAAATGACTGAATATGCTTTAATTTGCATAAATAAAAATATAACTCCGGGGATTCTTCTAACCATTATGCAAAATCGCGAATATCCATTCAAAAACAGTTGAAATTGTTACTGTTTTGAGCCGTAAATACTTATCGCGCTTGCTTAGGCGAGCCAAAAGCGGAAATAGGCGGGTAATTGGCCGGTCCAGCGCTTGAAGGAACGTCTAAAATTACTGGCGTCACTGAAGGATAAGGAATGCGCAATGCTATTGGCATCCTGATCTGGTTCGGCGAGAAAATACAACGCTTTAATCAAACGGGATTCATCGACTAATTGTCCGTAACTCAGCCCCATCTCCCCAACACGCCGTTTTAACGTGGCAGGACTCATCTCTAACAATTGCGCAATTTCCGGCAGGCTTAATGCATTGTGCATCAATTTAAGGCGGATCCCTGCTGCTAATCCATGGCGAAACCCATGCGCGAGCAGGGCTTGGCGGGCATTCTTGGCCATCGTCAGTTGCGGCCCTAACACAGTACTCGCAAGCGGCTCGTTAAAATGGCGATCCAACGTTCCCGCCTGAGGGTGATCCCACGTTCCCGCATGAGGGTGATCCCAAGGTTGCAACGCAGCGGGCTTATTCGGCGGCTTTGTATATTTGGAGCCAGCAAAATCGATCGCATCGGTCTCTGAGTGACTTGCAAACAACAGAGGTTGGCACAACAGGGATTTTCCCATCGAAATTCGGCAAAGGGGCGCATCAAAGCTTAACTCAGTGCCGAAATACTTATAGTAATGGGCTAAGTTCGCTGGTGCGGGGTAAGGAAAACTGATACTGCCGCGCCAAGCTTGGCCAAGTAATTGTTTGCAGCATGCCGTGAGGGACGACAGGCTTAATTCGATGAAAAACTGTTTGTGCCGCTGCATACCTAAGTCGAGGCTTAATAGAAAGTGCCATTCCTGCTCTCCTTGCCAGCGCCAAGTTTGCAACCAAGGTTGTGTGAGCCAATGATATTTGTGCCAAAAATGCCCGAGCGACTGCAGATCCCGTGCGCAAAATATCCCCGCCGTGAGCGCGCCACTTTGGGATGGCAGCCACAGCTGACCCAATAAGAAACTTAAATCGCCACTTGGCCACAGGCATAAAGCATTGTCCAGCAGCCGAGATAACTGCTTTGGACTAATAAGGTGATCGGGTTTACGAATGTCTGCAGCAAAAATCCCCGTGCCCCGTAACAACTTATCACTATCGAGCCCACGCTGTTTAAAAAGCCCAACGATGCTCGCCACCAGCAATTGGCTATCGATACATTTATCCTGCCAAGTGGCGAGCGCGCGCATCAGTTAAGCTCACTCAAGGTAGACTGATTGAACGTGTTACTCGCTTGAGCCGGTGTGGCTGCAGGACTACGACTCTCTTTTTGCTGTGACATTTTTTGATTCAATAATTGCAGCAGCGTAGCGGCCTCTTCCTTGGCAGGCGTTTTATGCGTTTGCAACGGCAACACTTTAGGTGATGGCAGCGCCCAGACCACGGAGGCGCTACAACCGAACGCGCTAACACCTTGTTGTATCTGCTCCGCCATCACACTCACTAGGGCAGGAATCGCACCGCGCAACAGAATGATAAAGCGATCACCAGCGTAGCGGCAGACTAAATCCTGATTCCTAAGGGTTGAGCTTAACCACAATGCCAACTGCGACAAGAGCCTATCACCCTCTTCCACTCCTTGATTTTGGTTATATTGATGAAAATTATCGATATCAAGCATAATCAGACCAGATGATTGATTTTGCGATAATTGTTTTATTAAGTGATGTTCAAAGGCTTTAGCATCATTGAGCAAGGTTAAGCCATCGGTTAACTGGTGTTCGCGGTGAAATTGCTCCCGGGTTTGCAACTGGCGATTGACGACGGTTTGCTCATCACGCCATAGCCATAGACCACAGGTCAGCACCAGCAATCCAACTGGCGTCGGCATCTTTTCAAACCAGTTATACACTGGGATAGTTTTGACGATAAAAATCTCATCCAGCAAATCTAAATAGCAGCCCAAGCAGTAACTTGAGAGGCCAGCGATCAATAGATTTGTCACCCGGCCAGAGGGGCGAACAGACACTATCACCATCAACCAACACATACCGAGGATAAATAAGGCGCCCTCGGTGACGACATCAAACCAATCCACCGCCGCCACAGTCTTGGCCGTGGTGCTTTGCCAAAGAAACAGCGGCACGATAAAGATAATAAGCAGACTTAAGCCATAGACGCTGGCGAGCCGTAATGATTTTGCAGGAGTTCCCAAAGTACACACCTTGTTCTGTGAAGCCCAAATGGGGCAAATACAACGTTAATGCTTTATGGGATGGCAAGTTAGCGGGCTTTTATGACAACGCCGTGACGCCATTTAGTCGCGCTCAACTGATAAACATAAACAAATCAAACTTAATGTATTGAATTTAATAAAATAAAAATCTTAACCACATACTATTCGTGCCGACCACAGCGGCAAATTAGCTCAGGCACTTTTCAGTGGTACGGATAAAAAAACCATATTGAGCTGATTGATGCTGAACTCTATGTCTGCGCGGGCTTTACTAAACCTTTGCTGCATCTCTTTGCTTTTCGACCGACAGCGATATAACGCTTTATAAATAAAGCCATTATTGCCAATCATACTCTTCATATCTGCATCATTGCTGAGCGATTTTGATTAATCCATGCCTATTTTTTGCGGTGATGTTTCAGCGTCATTTTGGCTCACTCACGGTCGAAAACCGCCATTTTCGTCCGTTAACAACCGCCAAACACGGCAGCTCAATTATCCCGTCACAAATCTGACATTTTGCTCCCCTAACTTGGCCGCCATCACAAATAGGCCTTCACCCAAGGCTTGCAATAACACTCAACAGAAACAACTTAAACGGAACTCAAGATGCAATCTCGTACCCCACCATTACGACAAGAGTTACAACAAGGCTCCCAAGCGCCGCAAAAGCAGCACGCCATTCCTAAAACCCGATTGGCTGCACGTCTGTCGGCAATAAGCTTAGCCATGATGGTCGCAGGCTTTAGCACTAGCGCCCTTGCCGTTGGTAAGCTTGAAGGGCAAATTCGCGATAATGTCAGTCAACAACCCCTTGCTGGCGCGACCGTCACCTTAAAAGAGCTCAACCTGAGTCAACAGGCAGGCCGCGATGGCCGCTTCTTCTTTGTCGGCGTGCAAGATGGCGATTACACCTTAGTAGTCAACTACCTCGGTGCTATGCCGCTGGAACATAGCGTTAGCATTCGCGATAAACAAACCACGCTGCAAGATATCAACTTAAGCAGCCAAGATGTCGAGCATATTCGTGTCGTCGGCCAACAAGGCGCATTAAGTAAATCCATGAACCGCCAACGCGGCGCCGACAATGTACTGAGTGTGGTCAGCGCCGATGTGCTGGGGAATTTCCCCGACAGCAATATCAGTGAGTCGCTGCAGCGGGTGCCAGGGCTATCTATCGAGCGAGATCAGGGCGAAGGTCGTTTTGTGCGTGTACGCGGTATGGCGCCGGACTATAACTCAGTGTCGATGAACGGCACGCGCTTGCCGTCACCCGAGAGCGATCGCCGTGCGGTTGCCCTCGATGTAGTGCCATCGGATCTCTTGCAGTCGGTAGAAGTGAGTAAAACTCTAACGCCGGATATGGATGCCGATGCACTGGGTGGCGCCATTGAGGTTAAAAGTCTGTCGGCCTTCGATCGCGATGATACTTATCTCAACCTCAACGCCGAGGCGAGCCAAGATACCTTAACCGACAATACCAATCCCAAACTCGCCGCCAGCTACAGCGATATCTTTGCCGACAAGCTAGGGGTAGCCATAGGTGCCAGTTGGTATAACCGCGACTTTGGCTCAGATAACGTCGAAACCGGCGGTAAATGGGAATTTGCCGGGGATAACGGCTTGGAAGATGCGGCGCTTGAATCCATCGACGCGCGGGATTATGAAATCAATCGGGAACGTTTAGGCATAGGCGTGAACTTCGATTATCGCCCAAGTGATGATACCGATCTGTATCTGCGCACCCTTTACAGTGAGTTTGATGATACCGAAACCCGTAACAGCGCCAAAACTAAGTGGAAATCGCCGCAGCAAGCCAATGCCCTCAGCCAAGGCAAAACCACTCGCTCGCTAAAATCACGCACCGAGAACCAGAACATCACCTCCTTTGTACTGGGCGGTCAAACCCGCTTCGAACGCTGGACCTTCGACTATCAAGCGAGCCACAGCACCGCCAGCGCCGAAAAACCGCGGGATATCGCTGGCGCCGACTTTGTCGCCAAGATTGATAACACGGGCTTTAGCAATACCAAACAGCCACAGATTATCGCCCCCGAAGACTACTTTCAAAACGCTAACTTTGAGCTAGATGAGATTGAAATTGCCGCCTCCAAGGCCGAAGACACCATCAACAGTGGCCAACTGGATCTCACCCGCCAGTTAACCCTCGCGGATTACAGTGTCGAGCTAAAAACCGGGGTCAAGCTGAGTCGCCGCGATAAATCCAATCGCGAAGATATCTGGATCTACAGCGACTTAGGCGATCAAGGCGTGAGCGATGACGATTTGCTATTGAGTCAGTATGCGGGCAATGAGCTTGACTATGACCTCGGTCGCTTTGGCAGCGGGATCAATGCTGCGCCGTTATGGCAGCTTATCGATAGCCTCGATGCCGACAGCAATCGCGATGATATCGAGTCCACCATTAACGATTTTGATATCAGCGAAGATATCAACGCCGCCTACCTGATGGGCCACATCGATATCGATAAACTGCGTATCTTAACTGGGCTGCGTTTCGAGCAAAATCAATGGGATTCCAGTGGCTATGGTTATGATGGTGCCAAGGGCGAATTTATCGACATCAAGCACTCCCGCGATGAGGATCATTGGCTGCCCGCACTGCACCTCACTTACCGCTATAGCGACAATACCGTGCTGCGCGCTGCCTGGACCAACACCTTAGTCCGCCCGACGTTCGGCCAATTAGCGCCGGGATATTTGCTCGAAGAGGATGATGGCGATATCGATTTAACCTTTGGCAATCCACAGCTGAAGTCGCTCGAATCGATGAATTTTGACTTAAGCCTAGAGCACTACTTCGGCAATATCGGCTTAATTTCGGCGGGGTTGTTTTACAAAGATATCGACAACTTTATTTATCAGGCGGATTTAGCTGGCCGTGGCGATTATGTGGATGCCCATAGCGCCGTGACCTTCGTCAATGGCGACAGCGCCGACATCTACGGCGTGGAACTCAGCTATGTGCAAGAGTTTAACTTTTTGCCCGAGCCCTTTAATGCACTGGTGCTCAACTCTAACCTTACCTACACGGATTCCAGCGCCAAGATCAGTTGGCTGGAGGATGGCCAGTTACTGAGCCGCGATATTCCGATGCCAAGTCAATCGGATCTCACCGCTAACCTATCACTTGGCTATGAAAACAGTTACGCCAGTGTCTGGTTATCGGCGGCCTATAAATCCGAATATTTACAGGAAGTCACTGAGCTCAGTGATGAGCGCTACGATCTCTATCAAGACAATCACTTGCAGTGGGATTTTGTCGCCAAGGCCCATTTAACCAGCAATTTAACCTTGTATTTCAAAGGGGTGAATCTGACCGACGAGCCCTACTACAGCTACACGGGTGACAGTGCTTACAACGCCCAATACGAAGCCTATGGCCGCACTTTCCAGTTAGGCGTGCAGTACACCAACTATTAATCACCTATTGAATAAGAACAAAGATATGACAACAGCATTTACTAAAATTAGTGCCATAGCCGTTAGCTTAGCAGGCCTTATCAGTGCGCCCTTGAGCGCATTCGCTCAACCAATCACAGCCCCAGCCCACAAAGGCAGCCAAGCCCAAGCCTTGCTGTTTACCAAGGATAACAACGCAATAATCCCTGCCGTCGATTGGCTTTGGGTCAGTGAAAGAAATGGTTTGATGCTACAAAGCATGCCAAGCGCGGATAAAACGTCGCTACCCGCCGCCAAAACCTTAGTCAAAGGCGAGTTTGAGCTGTTGGCCTTTAGCGATCCCTATGCCCTAACGCTCGATCGCCGTGCCGATCGCATTCGCCCTATCATGATCAAACAGATAGAAGGCAAAGTCGCGACCAATGTATTGCCACTGTTGCCGATGGCATCGTTTGAAATCAATTGGATCTGTATTCAGCCAAGGCCGCAGGATGGCAATATCTACGCTTGGTTTGGCGGCGAAGACGGTTATAGCGAGCAATGGCTGTTAGGCGATGCAGGGCACTTTATGCCGAAAAAAATGCGCAGTCAGGCGATTCCCGTCAACAGCACCAGCTGCGCCATCGATGGCGACAAACTGTTAGTCAGTGAGCCCGAATCCGGTGTTTGGCAATTTGATGCCAGCCCCTTCGCCGACAATAGCGCTAAGTTGGTTCTCGCTGCGCTCAATAATGATATCGCGGGCATGCAAGTCATCGATGGCAAGTTATTGCTAAGCGATAAAAAAGGCGTCCTGACCTTAGATCAACAACCGATTGCAAACTACCACTTGGGTAAAGTGCAAGGGCTAAGCGGTTATCGCAGCGGCGGTAATATTAGCAACATTAAAGACAATCACACCACCCTTCAGCTCTCGCTTTATGATGATAAAACCGATCAATATTGGTTTACCGAGGCATCATTATCCGCAGCTAGCATTGAACCTAACGCAAAAGAAACTCAAAAGGAGATTGTCGAAATTCCCGCTTGGGTTGAAAGCGCTCCTTCCGATAGACCCGGCGATACCATGGACGATCCGGCGATTTGGGTGCATCCAACTGAACCGGAAAAAAGCCTAGTGCTTGGCACTAACAAACGTTGGGGGCTATTGAGTTTTAATATGCATGGCGAGCAGGTTCAAGCCCTACCATCGGGGCGCATCAATAACGTCGATTTGCGCCAGCAAGTGATGCTGGGTGGTAAAAAACGCGATATCGCCGTGGCCACCTTAAGGGATAACGACAGTCTCGCCTTCTATGAAATCGATGCTCATGGCAAGTTAAGCGAGTATCCCAATCAAGCCACCAATATGGTGGATATTTATGGCATGTGCCTGTACCAAGATGCTAACAACTTGTATGTATTCGCCAATGAAAAGTCCGGCCGCATCGCCCAATACCGCGTCGATTGGCAAACAAATGGCCCAAGCATCAAGCTGGTGCGCGATATCCATACCCCAAGCCAAGTCGAAGGCTGTGTGGTCGATGAGGCTCAGCACGCGCTGTTTATCGGTGAAGAAGATAAAGGCATTTGGCGCTTTAATGCCAAGGCCAATGGCGGTACCCAAGGTGAACTCATCATTAAAGCCGAGGGCGACTTAGTCCCCGATGTTGAAGGCATTTCACTCTATCAAGGCGCCAATATTCACGGTAAAAAGCAGGATCTGCTGGTGGTGTCGAGTCAAGGCGACAACAGTTACTTGCTGTATCAGGCACAGTCGCCTTATGCCCAATTAGGTAAGTTCCGTATTGGAGTCAACCTTAACGGCATGGAAAATGGCCGCGAAACCAGTATCGATGGCAGTAGCGAAACCGATGGCTTGGCCGTGACTCACTTAAGCGTTGGAACCGGAGCTTGGCAACAGGGAATGCTGGTGGTACAGGATGGACACAATCATTTACCCGATAATAATCAATCTTTTAAATGGCTGCCTTGGCGCAATATTATCGAGGAATTATCGCTTAACTGAGTATTGAGCCAGTTGAAAGCTGCATGATCTGGCGAGAGGAATGATAACCGAGTCCGAGTGGCTCGGTTTATTTTTGCCTTGAACCTTTTTGCTTGAAACTCGCATCTTGAGTCTGAAATCGCTATACTCCGCGCCCAAATCATTTGGCCAATAACTAGCTCGATATTGCAATACTGTTTGCGGTTGCCAGCTTTTTAAGCCGTTATTAACGACTTTTTCCTAGGACATACCCTTGATCTCTACCGCAAATATCACCATGCAATTCGGCCCAGAGCCATTATTTGAAAATATCTCGGCAAAATTTGGCAACGGCAACCGTTATGGTTTGATTGGCGCAAACGGCTGCGGCAAATCGACTTTTATGAAGATCTTAAGTGGCGCCCTCGCCCCAACCTCGGGCAACGTGTCGATCACGCCGGGCTTAAAGGTCGGCACCCTAAGCCAAGATCAATTCGCCTTCGAGCAATACACGGTTATCGATGCGGTGATCATGGGCGATACCCAGCTGTGGAAAATCAAGCAAGAGCGTGACGCGATTTATGCCAAACCCGATATGACCGAAGAAGACGGCATGCGTGTGGGCGATCTTGAGAGTGAATTTGCCGAGATGGACGGCTACAGCGCCGAGAGCCGCGCGGGCGAAATTCTGATTGAAGCCGGTATCGAAGAATCCTTCCACTATGGCCCAATGTCACAGGTCGCCCCCGGTTGGAAACTGCGCGTGCTGTTAGCCCAAGCACTGTTTGCGAACCCCGATATATTGCTGCTCGACGAGCCCACCAACAACTTGGATATTCACACCATCAGTTGGCTCGAAACTGAGCTGAATAAGCGCAAATGCACCATGATCATTATTTCCCACGACAGACACTTCTTAAATGCTGTCTGTACCCATATGGCGGATATCGATTACGGTGAGCTGCGGATTTACCCTGGCAACTACGAATACTTCCTTGAGCAATCGGCGCTGCAGCGCGAACAATTGCTGTCGAGCAACGCCAAAAAGAGCGCTGAAATTGAAGAGCTGCAAGACTTCGTTAACCGATTCGGTGCTAACGCCTCTAAGGCAAAACTCGCCAGTTCACGCGCCAAGCGCATGGACAAAATTAAGTTGGATGAAGTCAAATCCTCCAGCCGTATCGCGCCGTCAATCCGCTTCGCGCCAGGCAAGAAGATGCACCGTCAGGCATTGGTGCTTGAGAACCTCGCCCACGGTTTTGACGGCGAATTGCTATTCGAAGGCGGCGATTTAATCCTCGAAGCCGGCGCAAAGCTTGCGATTATCGGTGAGAACGGTGTCGGCAAAACGACCTTATTACGCTGTTTAGTCAATGAGTTAATCCATAATCAAGGCGTGATTAAGTGGTCTGAAAACGCTTCCATTGGTTACTGCCCACAGGACAGCACCAGCGATTTTGATAATGATTTGACTATTATTGAATGGATGGACCAATGGCGTCAGCCAAAACACAACGATTTGATGGTGCGTGCCATGTTAGGTCGTTTGCTGTTTACCGAAGATGATGCCAACAAAAAAGCCAAAAACTGCTCAGGTGGTGAGAAAAACCGTTTAATTTTCGGCAAGTTAATGATGCAAGATATCAACGTCATCATTATGGACGAACCGACCAACCATATGGATATGGAAGCGATTGAATCCTTAAATAATGCCCTCAAAGATTTTGAAGGCACATTGATTTTCGTTAGCCACGACCGCGAATTTGTGTCCTCGTTAGCAACCCGCATTATCGATATTCGCGATAGAAAATTAGTCAACTTCCAAGGGACCTTTGATGAGTATTTGGCAAACCTTGCCAGTGCCTAATCGCCAACGGCTTTTGCAAAAGCGCTTTTGATAAACGCCCTTTTGCTAAAGGACTTCAAAAGACCCAAAGAAAAGACGCTTCACTCTACTCGAGCTTAGCGTCTTTTTTATACTCCCCTTTTGTATCAGCCTTTCATATACGCAGTGACTGACTGCGTTACTCGGTTTTCGCTTCCACCAAAGCCGCTAATTGTTGTAATGACTCCTGCCAGCCTAAATAACACATCTCCTCAGGGATAACGGCTGGAATCCCCTCCTGAATGATCTGCAAATTGGTACCGCAGGAAACCTCAGTTAATTCGATAGTCACCTGCATCACACCAGGCAGATTCTCATTATCAAACTGGTCAGTATGTCTAATCAGTTGGTTGGGAATAAGCTCGGTATAGACCACCTTAAAGGAGTGACTGTATCCCGTCGCGAATTGGGTAAAGCTCATGCTATAGCCCGCCCCAACGGCCAATTCAAACTCATGAATCGTCCCCACAAAGCCGTAAGGTGGTAACCAACGCTCTAACGCCGCTTTATCGGTAAAGGCTTTGTAGACTAACGCCGCGGGCGCACGCAGCACTCTATGTAACTTCACTGTACCTGTGTTATCCGACATATCCTTATCCTTCCAATTGCTTATGGGCCAATGATGTTCTTAAAGATAGCGCAAGAATCCCATTCGTTATCACCTGCGCGAGAATATTAAGTATCCCCTCAGCTTGAGATGGTTGGCTCGACGCGGCGATGCTTAAACTGCATTAAGTGCAATGATTTAGCATCAGAGTCTGATTGCTGCTGGGCAATATCCAGCCGTTCTGCGGCGCGAGTAAATGCCAGATTTGTGTTATGCGTGGTTTGACTGATTTGCCCTTTATATTGAGCGATTAAGCTCAAAAGTCCTGACTCATTCACCACATTTTTAGGCAACGGCGTTTTAAAGCTCGCCTCATCGCTAAAAACAACAACCGAATGGAGTCCCTCCACTAACCCTAAGCAGTGGGCAACGGCTAAGCAATGTTTATAGTTTTGATGGAGAGGATTTTTAAAGCGGGTTTGTTTAGTAAAAATTTTTTGCGTCCACAGGGCCTGCTTCTCTCCCCCAAATATCCAGCCGGAGTAATTTTTAACTTCAATAACGAACACGCCAAAATGGGTCAATAAAACTAAATCCACCTCTGTCAAAGCAGACGTACCTTCAGTTATCTCATCCATAGGTAAAATTAAATTGCGATAAAGTCGGAAGTCCTCATCTTTGAATCCCTGTTTCAGTAACTTAGCGACCCGCTTTTCACCCTGTTGACCTAACCTTTCTGCTCGGTATTGCCTAAGTGTCGGACGAAATAGCAAGGAGACTATCGCAGACACAAGTATAAAAATCAGAATCGACAACGACTCGAGTACTGAAGAGATGGGCGAAATCGTGCTTTGAGCGGGCGTAGGTTTAGCTGTTACCACGGTTAGCTGATTGGGGTTCTGCGGCTTGTCTTGGCGAGCCGTAGTTGGCATTGCAGGCTGCTTTACCGTGGATTTAACACCGTTGGCGACGGGTTGCTGGCAACGCGCATCGAATCTTGCCTTAAGCTCTTGATAACGCGGCGTGGTTGGATGCCAATCTTGCATCTCACTTTGGATAAGAATACAGATGGCTTCAGAGTCTTGTTTCTCTAATGCCTTTAGCGAAAAAGGATAAAGGCCTACACCAACGACACTGGCCATTACAGCCAACAACATGCAGAACTTGGCGTTGTGCCTGATATTCTTTACGCATCCCTTCACCTTGAAATAACTCCTGTTATTGTTTGCTATCATTGCAACGGTTATACGTTACTTGATCTGATTTATTATTTTCAACCGCCATAAATTGCTATAACGAACTCGAGAGATAATTAGTTAACCCATCTGCGAAATAGATTTCTAATCACAATCAACCAAGACTGGTATTTTTGCCCGCATTTTCTCTGCCTTGGTTTACACTCTTAAAGCACCCACAAAGCACAACTCAATGAATTGGGTGAATTAAACCTTATGGGGTATTGCATACGCGCCAGCTGTGCACCAATTTATTCTGTAAATTCTTATCATGGTGATGGTTTATGAGTCTTGAAGAATCCTTAGAACAATTAAAACGTCAGTACTTGCATGCGCTACCAGATAAAAAGAAGCAAATCATTACCTTATGGATATCACTACGGAAAAACTGGCAAAGCCATATGCTGTCGGCCGTATACCGTGAGGTGCATAATTTAAAGGGCTCCTGTGAAACTTTCGGCTTAACCGAAACCAAAGATATCGTCGATAGACTCGAATTACAGCTAAAAAACCTACTGGACGCTCCTGCGCCAGAACTGCCCGTCATCAAGGGGTTAGACACCCTATTCCATCAACTGCTGCAAAATAATCTACGTAGTGAACCCGCAGCACCCGTGGTGGAAGCGCAAATGCAGCAAAGCCCCTATAAGCCCACCAAAGCACGGCATGAGTATCGAATTGCGATTGTGGAGGATGACAGTAATGTCGGGGCGATGATCACTAAACAGCTGCATGAGTTTGGTTTTAATGTGCAGCATTTTTTAAATTTCACCGATTTTCTGGGGATCCAAAATACCTCGCCCTTCGATTTAGTCTTACTCGATCTTATCTTGCCCGATTATACCGAGGCCGCTTTATTTACGGCGGCGACTGAATTTGAAAAAAACAACACCCGCGTGTTTGTTCTCTCTTCCCGCGGCGACTTCGAGATGCGACTGCTGGCGATCCGCGCCAATGTCAGCGAGTATTTTGTCAAACCCGCCGAAACCACGCTACTGGTACGCAAGATCCACCAATGGCTTAAAATGTCAGAAAAACAGCCGCTCAAAATTCTGCTAGTGGACGATCAGCAATCCATGGTCGATTATTTTTCCAGCCTACTTCGCAGTCATGGCCTAATGGTAAAAGGCATGACCAAACCCGAACAAGTATTGCCGACCCTTGAGCAATTTGAGCCAGACTTGTTTATTTTTGATTTGTATATGCCCGATGTGAATGGTTTAGAGCTGGCAAAAATGATCCGCCAATTAGACAAGTACAGCTCGAGTCCGATACTCGTGCTCAGCTCCGACGACACCATGCAGAACAAGGTCAGCATCATTCAGGCGGGATCCGACGATTTAATCTCAAAGCAAACCGCGCCGAGTCTGTTTGTGACCCAAGTGATTTCCCGCGCCCAGCGTGGCCATGATATTCGCAGCTCCGCCAGCCGTGATAGCTTAACCGGGCTGCTCAATCACACTCAGATCCTGGTTGCTGCACGCCGCTGTTATAACCTCGCCAAACGTATCAACTCTTCAGTGTGCATTGCCATGCTGGATTTAGATCACTTTAAACAAGTAAATGATACCTATGGACATTCTGGCGGCGACAAAGTCCTTTTAGCCTTTGCCCACCTGTTGCAGCAATCTCTACGTCCTGTGGATTTTATGGGGCGTTACGGTGGCGAGGAATTTATGTTGGTCTTGCCCGATCTACCCGCGCCCTTAGCCATTGCCAAGCTTAATGCCATTCGCGAGAGCTTTAGTCATATCGTATTTGTTGAAGAAGGCGCTGAATTTAAAGTCACCCTAAGCGGTGGCTTGGCCTTCTCGACCGAATGTAATGAGTTTCAAGATTGTTTATTGCTGGCGGATAAAAATCTGTATGAGGCGAAGCGAACTGGACGCAACCGTTTAATCACCACTTTAAAATAAGCCTCAACGCATCAACGAGTTAATCTAAGACAGGACTTTAAAAAGTGACTTATGGCTATCAGTTGCATAAATGACGAAACTGATGCATACAAATAAGACTGTTACGAGGAATGACAAAATAGCGCGTGATTTGCCATTGATAAGACCAAAACCTATTTATAAGCGCTTTTAGTCTCGCTTAAGCGAGGCTAAATAGTTGAGCATTTTATCCGCCAGTTGCGGCAGTTCGACCACATGATGGATAACGCCGCGTTTAATCGCTTCCCTTGGCATACCAAACACCACACAGCTCTGTTCCCCCTGAGCAAAGGTTTTGCCCCCCTGCTGGTCGATTAATGCCATGCCATCGGCACCATCTTTGCCCATTCCTGTGAGGATAGCCGCCGTGGTATTGGCCCCCGCACACGCCGCAACCGAATTAAACAACACATCCACCGAGGGCCTATGGCCGCTAACCTTATCACCTTGGGTCAAACGGGTCTTAAAACTGCCGCCGACTTTAATCACTTCTAAGTGCTGATCTCCGGGCGCAATATACACATAACAGGGCAATAAACGTTCGCCATCATCGGCTTGCTTAACATTCAAACGGGTAAGTTTATTTAGCCGCTCAGCAAAGGTGCGGGTAAAGCCCGGCGGCATATGTTGGGTGATCACTATCGGTGGCATGACTGCAGGAAACTGTTGCAACAGATATAAAATGGCTTCAGTGCCGCCCGTCGAAGCGCCAATTGCCAGTAGTTGAGTATTGATCACGCGATTTGCAAGGTTGGGTTTTAGGCTTGGCGGAGTCGCAGCAACGGGTTGAGTGCGTTGGGTTTTCAGCTTAGCATTCGCCGCCGATTTAATTTTCTCCAGAATCAAATCTTGATATTCATTAAAATCCTGGGGGGAGTCTAATTTCGGTTTAGGGATAAAATCCACCGCACCTAATCCTAGCGCGTTGAAGGTGGCATCGGCGCCCTCTTCGGTTAATGAGGAAATCATTACCACCGCTGTAGGTCTGGCCTTCATCAATCGGTCTAAAAAGGTCAGCCCATCCACCTTGGGCATTTCAATATCTAATGTAATCACATCGGGGCGATGCTGATTCACCATATCCTTGGCCATATAAGCATCGGCGGCCATACCCACCAAAGATAACTCAGGATCAGCCTCGATCATTTTGCCCAATAGGTTACGGATCAGTGCCGAATCATCTACCACTAGTACTTTTATCGTCATCGCTTAGTCACCAAAAAATTCTACATCTCCGCCACTGGGCAAATTCCTGATCCGTAGGCGATATTCACTTTCCCTGTCCATAATGGTGCTGTTATGCATCGTTTTGATTTTTCGTACTTTGACTAATCCCGTCCCGGGGAAGAAATATACTTTTCGAGGATAAAAATCGAGTAAATCCGCTGCCAATATTGGAATTTGCTCCACCTGCAAATACTCGAGCACAAACTCCGCATTGCGCTCCCCAATATTATGGGCGGTGATCCCGTTGAGCATGTTGCCGCCACCAAACACTTTAGCGACCAAGGCGCGGCGCCGCGCACCGAGTTTGAGCAACTCGTTAATCAGCAACTCCATGGCGTATACACCGTAGCGGGCCGAATCGGTTAATATCCCAGAACTGTTGCCATTATCGCTCGGTAATAAAAAATGGTTCATTCCCCCAATTCTTAAGTCAGGATCATAGAGGCATACTGAAATGCATGAGCCTAACACTGTGACTATCATGGTTTGATCCCGTGTGGCGTAGAATTCTCCTGGTAGAATTTTTACGGCGTCACAGCCAAAATGATGGTCAAAATACCGATTCGGCTCGATAACAGGGTACTCAATATTCGGTTTTGGCACTCAAGCTCCCTTTACCGCCTTGTAGGTTGTTTGGCCCACGGGCTTAATGATCTGGGGGAACATATTAAAGTTCTCCGAATGGCCAGCGATGTAGAGACCATCGTCGGCAAGGGAAAGCATCATATGTTTAAGAATGCTTTCCTGCGTTATTTTATCGAAATAAATCATGACATTGCGACAAAAAATCACATCGATGGGCGTCTTGATTGACCAAAACTCATCGACCAAATTAAGCCGCGTAAAATGCAACATCTGTTTAAGTTCAGGGACCACGCGCACATTGCCTTGTTGTGCCCCACGTCCACGCTGAAAAAACGCCTTCTTGCGCTCGGCACTCACCGCCTCGATACGCTCGATGGGGTAAATCCCCGTTTGCGCCTTGTATAACACCCGACTGTCGATATCGGAGGCGACGATTTCGATGGGAGTGTTAAAACGGCCAAAATGCTCCGCAACCACCATGGCAATCGAATAAGGCTCTTCCCCAGTACTGCTGGCCGCACACCAGATCCTTTTGGTGTGCGGATGAGCCTGCAAATATTGCCTTAAAATCTCAAAGTGATGCGGCTCGCGAAAGAATGCCGTCTGGTTAGTGGTCAGCGCATTAATAAACTCCTGGTGCTCACCCTCGTTTGCCTGCAAATACTCGAAATACGCGGTAAATCCCGCTAACTTCAGCGCCCTGATCCGCCGGACTAAGCGGCTGTACACCATAGCGTCTTTACTGTCGGCTAACTTAATCCCGGCAAATTGATACAGCCGTGTCTTCACCGTATTAAAGTGCGCCGCCGTAAAAACAAACTCTTTCCCTAGAGGTTGATGTTCGCTCAATCAAAAATCTTCCCATTCGTCTTGGTCGGCTTTATTGACCTTTGGCGCCATCGCCTTAGGTTTCACGGGCATGCGAGTCACTGTCGATGGCGGTTGCTTAACCGCTAACTTTTTGGTGCTCGCCACGGATTTGGGCGCAGCGCTGGTGTCTTCATCCACGGTAAAGTTCGCCACACTGTCGGCTAACTGCTGCGCCTGTGACTGCATGCTTTCGGCTGCGGCGGCGGCTTCTTCCACTAAGGCCGCGTTTTGCTGCGTCATTTCATCCATTTGTACTACGGCTTTGCTGATCTCATCGATGCCGATGGCCTGCTCATTCGAGGCCGAGGCAATTTCGGCCATAATATCGTTCACCCGTTTAATGGCGATGACGATTTCTTTCATAGTATCGCCGGATTTGCCGACTAAACTGTTGCCACTCTCGATTTTGGTCACAGAGTCTGAGATCAAGGCCTTAATGTCCTTGGCCGCGTTGGCCGAACGTTGTGCCAGGCTTCTCACCTCTGAGGCCACCACCGCAAATCCACGGCCTTGCTCGCCGGCTCTGGCCGCTTCGACCGCGGCATTAAGCGCTAAGATATTGGTTTGGAAGGCAATGCCATCGATAACCCCAATAATATCGGCGATCTTACGTGCCGATTCGTTAATCGATGCCATGGTTTGCACCACTTGCTGGATAAGCTCGCCCCCATCGACGGCAACGTCGGCGGCCTTAGAGGCAAGTGCATTGGCTTGACTGGCGTTATCGGCATTTAACTTCACTGTGCCCGTCAGCTCTTCCATACTCGCTGAGGTTTGTTCAAGACTCGATGCTTGCTCCTCGGTACGACTCGATAAATCGGCATTGCCCTGGGCGATTTCAGAAGAGGCGGTATTGATGGTATCGGCGGCTTTTTGAATGTCTCTTATCATGTAAGAGAGCTTTTCAGCCGTTTGATTTGAATAGTTTTTCAAATCATTAAAGGTGCCTTCGTAATCGTTATAGATACGCGTGGTTAAATCACCTTCGGCGAGCGCCATCAACACCCGCGCCACATCCTGCAAACCGCGATCCGAGGTTTCAATCAAGGCATTGAGGCTATTGGCGAGCATCAAGAAGAAGCCCTGCTTACCTTGCGTCTCGGCCCGTTGGGAGAAATCCCCCGCCGCAGCCGCATTGACGATGCGCGAGATTTCTTGCTCGATTTGCACTTCGACCGTACGGTCCAGCCATTCGACGACAGAGCCTAACCGCTCACCCGTTTTAGAAATAATCGGGCTTGCGGTTAAGCGGAAGTGACAACTGGCCACTTTGATCTGCGATTCATATTTACGATCGAGCTTGTCTAACAGACTGGCTTGATGGGCTGGATTCTTATGGAAAATATCCATCGAGCTGCCAAGAATTTTATCCACGGAGAAATGCGGCAGCGCTTGTCTTATCTCACTCTCAGATTGGCGCAGCATCGATTCCACCGAGCGGTTCATATAGATAATGGTGCGGTTGGCATCGGCGATCATCACATTGGTACTAGTATTATTCAGCGCCTCTAAAATGCGCTGCGTCGCCCGCTCGGACTCTATGCTCTCTGTTCTATCAATCCATTCAACGCCCGTGCCTAAGTGCTTATTTTCACGTGTGATAATGGGTGTGAGGATCAGCTTAAAAGTCCGTTTACCTATGGTGATTTGCGCCGTATGGGATTGGGTAAGGCGCTCGAGCATATTGCGTTGATGAGCCGGATTTTTATGGAAAATATCGATATTACTGCCCACCACCTTGGCCACAGAGAACTGCGGCAGCTCTTTGCGAATATCCGCCTCGGCCTCGGATAACATATTCAATACCGCTTTATTGGCGTAGATAATATTGCGGTTGCTGTCGGCGATCATAAAGCTGTTGCCGCTGTTATCTAATAATTGGAAATAGCGTTGCAGCTCTTCTTCCTTTTGCTGGCGCGCCTCTTCATTTCCAAACACATTGAAAATACCCATTATGATTACTCCTGATCAGACAGACTATTTGCATCAATTAGACCCAGCTCATCACTGCTGATCAGAGCCTGTATATTTACCAAAATGATCATCTTGTCTTCTACCGTGGCCAGCCCCTTAAGGTAACGGCTATCGAAGGCCACCCCAAACTCGGGAGCGGGTAGAATTTCTTCGGCGGCGAGTTTAATCACATCCGACACCGCGTCGACGACAATCCCGACGATACGGTCAAACACATTCAACATAATGACGATGGTGAACTCGTTGTAGGTCGCACTGCCCACGGCAAACTTCATCCTTAAATCGACAATCGGAACGATATCGCCCCTGAGATTGAGCACGCCTTTGATAAAACTCGGCGCATTGGCAATTTTGGTGACGGGTTCATAACCGCGGATCTCCTTCACCGACATAATGTCGAGCGCGTAATGTTCTTCACCCAGCACAAAGCTTAAAAACTCGACCTCATCGTGGACGCTATATTCCTGCTTACTCGCCGTGTTCGTGCGGTTATCCATTGCGACATCCTTAGTTAATTTTTGATATGCAGTGCAAGTGATTCAACATCGAGGATCAAGGCCACGCTGCCATCGCCCATGATGGTCGCCCCCGATACACCGGGGATCCGCCGATAGTGTTTTTCAAGGCTCTTGATCACCACTTGTTGCTGCCCGACGAGTGCATCGACACACAGGCCAAAGCGTTTATTATTGCTTTCGAGCAAGACCACTATGCCGGCTTCTGGCGTCTTGGCTTGGGGTTCTATTTCCATTAATTGATAGAGGTTTAGCAGGGGTAAATATTCTTCCCGCACCCTGAGTAACCGCTCTTTAGCCAAAAATTTAAGCTGCTCGGTTTGTGGCTGTATCGATTCAATAATGTGCACTAAGGGCAAGATATAGATTTGATTGCCCACGCTGACACTCATGCCATCGACTATGGCTAAGGTAAGAGGAAGCTGGATTTCGAAGGTCGCGCCCTCGCCCGCAACGGAATCAATATCGATGCGACCGCCTAAGGCCTCAATATTCTTGCGCACCACATCCATACCCACGCCGCGACCAGAGACATCGGTGACCTCAGCGGCCGTTGAGAACCCCGCGGCAAAGATCAATTGCCATACTTGCTTGTCCGTCATGTTCTCAGGCAGTGCCATGCCATTTTCCCGGGCCTTTTGCAAAATGCGCTCGCGGTTTAAACCGCCGCCATCATCGTGAACGGCGATCACTATACTGCCGCCACGCTGACTCGCCTTAAGGGACAACACACCGACCTCACTTTTACCTGCCGCGACTCTTTTTTCTGGCTTTTCAATACCATGGTCTAGACTGTTGCGTACGAGATGGGTCAAAGGGTCGACCAACTTTTCGATCATTCCCTTATCAATTTCAGTGTTACCGCCTTCAATCACCAGAGTGACATTTTTGCCAAGCTGCTCCGACAAATCCCGCACCAAACGATGGAAACGGTTAAACACGAACGACACGGGTAACATGCGCACCGACATCACGGCTTCCTGCATTTCCCGGGTATTGCGCTCTAACTCATTGAGCGCGGTTTTAAGCCGCTCACCTAATTCACCGCCCAGTTCATTGCCTATAAGAGTGAGCATGGATTGGGTGATCACCAATTCACCCGCCAGATTAACTAAGGTATCTATCTTGGAGGTTTCCACCCTCAAGGTGGCATCTTGAGTCGATGTGCTCGCCTTTTTCGCCACTTGGCTAGAGGCAGCTGGTGTTGCTGATGTCGTATTCATCGCAGGGGATGAAGCTAAATGGGTTTGCGCCTCCAGTTTTACATCCGTAGTCGCTTGAGATTTAAGTTGGGCGCTGTCTTTAGGCGGCTTTTTTGAACGAGCCGTTTTGGCGTCAGATTGTTCAACCAAGGTTTTATATACCGGCTTATCAGTTACTTGCACATTCTGAATCGGTGTTGATAACGCGTCCAACTCATTTGCAAAACTCTCTGCTGTCAGTGATTCAAAAAAGCCGTAACCTAATTCATCGTCACTCACAGCAGCATGGGTTGCGGAATCTGCAGCGTTTGAATGAATATCCTCGACGCGGATTTCCTTTGCGGTATAAGCCTCGTCAAAAAAGCCGAAATGTTCCGTTTCATCGACCAGCCCCAGCTCGACTTCATCTTCAAAAAAACCAAAACTCGCATCTTCTTGTGATGCCGAATTGGTTGATACCGCAGCAGGTTTCTCTTGGTTAGCGGTCTCGACAACCTTGGCCGCCTGGGTCGAAAACGGCTCACCATTTAACGCCGCCACTAACTGGTTTTTAGCAAACTCCACCTGTTGCCAATCGATAGGTTCTTCCTCTCGATAGAGATTTAAAATATGCGACAGGGTATCGACGGTACGAAGCAAGAGATCAATGACGGAGGATGACAGCTCAAACGTGCCCTTTCGGGTTTTATCGAGCAAATTCTCCATTACGTGAGTCACACTGGTCAGCGCGGTAAAACCAAAGATTCCACTGCCCCCTTTAATCGAATGGGCGGCACGGAAGATGGTATTTAGTTCTTCGGGATCGGGGGCGGCTAAATCTAATGCAAGGAGCAATTGCTCCATATTTTCAAGATGTTCGTGGCTTTCTTCAAAAAAAACCTGATGGAACTCTGCCATATTAATGGACATAGCACACCCCGACCTAAGTTAGCCCAGCACTTTGGCTGTGATAGCTAATAACTTTTGGGGGTCAAAGGGCTTGACCATCCATCCCGTGGCGCCAGCGGCTCGTCCTTGGGCCTTCATATCTTCACCGGCTTCAGTGGTCAGCATCACAATCGGCGTGCGTATAAAGGCCGACATGCCTCTGAGGGATTTGATTAAGGTTAAGCCATCCATACGGGGCATATTTTGATCCGTCAAAATAAAATCGAATCGTTGCCCACCGCATAAATCTAAGGCTTCACGGCCATCCTTTGCTAATACGACTTGGTAATTGGCCGACTTTAATGTCGCCTCGACCATCTGTCTAATCGCGGCCGAGTCATCAACAATTAATATTTTTTTGCTCATTTACAATTCCATTATGACTTTAGTTTTATTTCCTGGAGCCACTAATTCATAGCTCTTACAAAGAGACTTGACTAATAAAAGCCCACGACCCGAAATTTGAAACCAATCTGTTGATGCAGCCTGCTCTTTGGGGATATAACCCTCACCACTGTCGGACACGATAATCTTGAGTTCATTTAACTGTGCATGCCATTCGAGCTCGACCTTGACCCAGTCAGAAGCGATCAATTTGTCTATGCTGCCTTCACGTATACTGTGGTACAGTTCAAAGCTCTCGGGATCATTTTTAAGTCGCGAGTCTAACTTAAGCACACCATGGTCCACTGCGTTGGTAACTAACTCAGAAACAACAGTAAATACCCTCTGACTAAACGTAGTAGAAAACCCAAAAATATTCAAAAACTGATTCAGTGAATTTAAATAATCGACATTTAACAGCATTGACCCCATCATTTTTATCGCCCAAGCAAACTCCCCTTTCATGCATATTTGACTCGATTTATGTTCTCGTTCTCGATACCAGTTATTTAATAACTCAAAATCGAGTACGCAGACGGCAATATCATCGGTTATCTCATGTTCAAAAATACTTTTGAGTTTTGCTTTAAGGTGCTCGGTTAAATCGCGGCCGTAAAAACTCAGCAGTGAAATCACGCTATCCATGCCAAAAAAAACACCGCCTTTACTCTGTTGCTCGATTAAACCGTCACTAAGTAGACAAATTCGGCCAGTTTTAGGGATCGGGAATGTAGCAATATTAGCGATAAACGAACTAGGCGATAAAATACCCAGCGCCATATTTTTAGAGCGATATCTTTGTATATGGTCCAGCTCGCTATGCCCGGTTGAACCCTCAAACTCATCTTGGTAAAGCAGTGCATCCGGCATACCGCCATTCCAAAGATGTATCTGATTCTTAAAGAAATCGACTTCCAATACCATAGCAGCAACAAAACGATCGCCGGGGCTGTCTTCATACACGTTGGCATTGAGCTCGTAAATCAAACTCACCAAATTAAAGCCTTTCGCTACCATAGCTCTGAAGGTATTCGCCACCCGTAAAATCGGCATGGCCGCGCTTAAACCATGGCCAGTGGAGTCGGCTATGATTAAAAAGAAATTACCGTTAGGTCCCACGGTATTGAGAATAATATCGCCGCTAAAATTGGCACTGGCTTGAGTAAACGTTTTGACAAAATCGTAAGTGACATTACCGATATTGACCAGATGCTCAAATAAGTGCCTCGCCATTTGTTCTTCGCGGGCTTTTTGATATAGCATCTTTTCTAAAATAGAGCGTTGTTGCTTAACTTGTTTCTCTAAGGAAAAATGTGCGAGCAGGCCTTCAACTTTATGCCAAAATAGCTCTAAATTAATTGGTTTAATAATGTAATCGAGGGCGCCTAATCTAAAACAAGATAATATTTTTTGATACTCATTATCAGCGCTGATCACAATCACTGGTACAGGTGACTCGCAATATCTTAATTTTTCTAATAACGTTAAAGCTGAACCGTCGGGTAGAAAATAATCCAATAAGATAAGCTCAATATTCTGCTGGTAAATTTCCTCACTGGCCTCTTCTAAACTACAACAAGTGATCACCCCCCAACCTTTACTGTGAATAAACGCGGTAATAATTTGGTTTGTCACTAGGTCATCTTCAATGACCAAAATATAGCGTTGGCTTTTAGGCACTTATACATCCCGTTCGACAAGATACAAACGACCCATATTAGCTATGTTGATAATTTCTTCCGCTTGACCGTGCAAACCTCGAATCGCCGTGCTGATCTGTCGCTCCAACGCTTTTCGATGCAGCAACACCATCATTCCAAGGGCCGAGCTATCAATGTAAAGCACGCGGCTAAAATCCAGCACTAAGTGCTTAATGTCCTCTTCGAGAAAGGCCTTTTGATAATCGTTGGTGAATTTTTTATGGTGATAAAAATCAAAACGTTCCGGCAAAGAGATGTAGAAAATATTAGCCATCACAATGTCCCTATTTAGAAAAGCTCAATTTCACCGCAACTGATTTGACTTGCTGATACTGGGTTATGGGTATTTTTACGCCGACCACTGATCTGGGATACCAGACCATCACACTGTTCGTCGAATTCTTCAGGCGACATCGCGGTGACACTATTTAAGGACTCCCGCAAATGTTGCAGCGTCTGATTGGTGTAAATCATACTTTGGGAGGTGATATCGCTAAATTGTAAGCCACGAATAGCGTCTGCAATGGCGCTTTCCAATTCATGGGCAGAGGCATCAATTCTGTCAATCACTGCGGCATCTTTTTCTGCTTTAACAATGATTTGCTCCAGCGCGGTATCGAGATCTTTTTTCGCCTCAATAATGTAAGACATATCCTGAGCAGCCACTTTACTCACTTGATGGGTGAGCTGCTCGATTTGCACTTGAATGGTATGTAACTGTTTTTGAATACTTTCGCTAAAGCCTGCACTGCGATTAGATAAGGCGCGCACTTCATCGGCCACCACGGCAAAGCCCCTGCCCGCATCGCCCGCGCGGGCGGCTTCAATGGCCGCATTTAAGGCTAATAGATTAGTTTGCGAAGAGATTTGGTCTATATCCTTGAGTGCCTTCATCGCCTGAGGCATAGATTCATAAATCACATTGACCTTTTCGAGCAGATCGATATTGGATGCAGACATCTCAATGGTCGATTGAATAAAACGCTCTAGCGTCATCGAAGTGTTATTGGCAAATAGCTTCATCTGCTCTGAGTGAAAGATTTCTTCATCATCGGCGCTATGAACCAATGCTGAGATAAACTCGCTTTGCTCGTGCATTAATTTACCTAAGCCATCGAAGGCGCCACCGAGTAAATCAACCGCATCCGACTGTACCGACAGCACATCGTCGATACTCTGCTCGCAGGTCTTTAATGACACTGACACTTCTTGATAGAGATTAAGCTGATCTTGCCAGTCGCCGCTCGCTGCGGAAGTGGCAAAGGAGTGAGGTATGGGTTGAGAGGCTGAGGATTGTCGATAGAATTGCCAACCGAGCATGATAATCACGGCAACTAAGGTACTCAGCGTAAAACTGACTAAGCTGCCGATAAAATATCCTATTACTGCTGCAAACACTGCAACAATGCCATCCTTGTATGTCATAGAGACTTCGCAATTATTGATCTGTGATTAAAAAGTAGTTTCATATTCAGGGGTTTTCAAACGACTAACTGATTTTTTTCGCTCAAATCAGCACGGCGTGCGCAAAAATTGTACGAATAGTGATTTGGCGCCAACTAAATCAGTAGAACGGCTTTTTTATCAGGCGAATGGCTGATTAACTCATAGACTTGTCTAGTGGATACATAAACTTAGCTGTGCAGCCTGCAAAGCCTAGGTTACACTGGCGTTGTCTTCGACTGGGATGGGATCATTTATGAGTCAACGTACATTACACTCCTTATTTAAACCCACATCCGTAGCCATTATTGGCGCCTCCAATAGTGAGAAACGCGCCGGTAATGTGCTGATGAAAAACCTGCTCTCGAGCGGATTTTCTGGCCCCATCATGCCCGTGACGCCAAAATACCGCGCCGTGATGGGTGTGCTTGCCTATCCCAATATTGAAGCCTTGCCGATAAAGCCCGATCTGGCAGTCATCTGTACCCGCGCCAGTCGCGTGCCCGCCATCGTCGAAACCCTGGCGCAATTCGGCTGTAAGGTGGCGATTATCATGGCCTCCGGCATGGCGCAGGAGATGAATGAAGAAGGTGTCAGCCTGCTCAACTTGGCCATGCAACATGCAAAACGCTACGGCATGCGCATTCTTGGCCCCAATAGTTTGGGGATGTTGTTACCGCCGTTAGGGCTCAATGCCAGTTTGGCCCACGCCAGCGCCCTGCCCGGCAAAATTGCTTTTGTGTCGCAGTCTGCGGCGATTTGTACCACGGTACTGGATTGGGCCAACAACAAAGGTATTGGCTTTTCATCCTTTATCTCCCTTGGGGATGCCACCGATATTAACTTCGATGAATTGCTCGATTTCCTCGGCCGTGATAGCCGTACTAGTGCCATCATGTTGTATATCGACTCTGTCAATGAGAAACGCCATTTTCTCTCTGCCGCCCGCGCAGCCTCCCGCAATAAGCCCATATTAGTGATTAAATCCGGTCGCAGCGCCGAAGGAGTGCGGGCTGCCAAGTTGCATACGGGTGGCATTGGCGGTAACGATGCCGTGTACGAAGCCGCCTTTAGGCGCGCAGGTATGCTGCGGGTAAATGATTTAATTGAACTTTTTGCCGCGGTAGAAAGCCTCGCCCACTCTAATCCATTGCAGGGCGAGCGATTAGGGATTATCAGTAATGGTGGCGGCCCAGCGGTATTGGCCGTCGATGAACTTATTCTGCGCGGCGGTAAACTGGCGGAATTATCCCAAGAGACCATCGCCAAACTCGATGCCGTGTTGCCCAATACGTGGTCGAAACAAAACCCCGTCGACATTATCGGCGATGCCAACGCCAGCCGTTACGCCAGCGCACTCAATATCCTGATGGATTGTGAAGAATTAGACGCCATTTTGGTGCTGCATTCGCCGTCCGCCCTTGGTGAAAGTGTCGAGATTGCCGATGCCTTAATTAAAGTGATCCACGCGCATCCGAAGAAAAACCGCTTAAATATCCTCACCAACTGGAGCGGTGAAGACTCGGCCTATCAAGCCCGCAAACGCTTTACCAAGGGCGGCATCTCCACCTATCGCACCCCCGAAGGTGCAGTCGGCGCCTTTATGCATATGGTGGAATATCGCCGTAACCAAAAACTGTTGCAGGAAGTGCCGCAGTCGATCCCCGACAATATTCCGACCGATAGCCAAACGGCGCGAAAACTGCTGCAAGCGGCACAGGCCAAGGGCAAAGCGGTACTCGAAACCCACGAGGCCAGCCCGATTTTACGCGCCTATGGCCTCAATACTATCGACACTTGGTTTGTCAAAGATGCCGATGAGGCCGTCGCTATTGCCAATGAGGCGGGTTATCCCCTCGCGCTCAAGGTGCAATCGCCGAATATTTTGCATAAATCCGATGTCCACGGCGTCATGCTTAACCTCACCTCGGCGGAAGATATTCGCCATGCCGCCAACGCAATCACCCAGCGGGTACATCAGGCCAATCCCGACGCGATTATCGAGGGCATGATAGTGCAGAAGATGGCCTTGACCGCAGGCGCGCAGGAAATTCGGGTCGCCGTGATTAGCGATCCCGTCTTCGGTCCGGCCATCTGTTTAGGTGAAGGCGGCTCGGAGTGGGATCCGACTCAAGATGCTGCGGTCGCCTTGCCGCCACTCAATATGGCGCTGGCCCGTTACATGGTGATCCAAGCCTTAAAGACCCATAAATTAAAGGACAGGCATTTACCACTGGGGCTGGATATGAACGCCCTATGCGTGATGCTGACGCAAATTTCCCACATCATCATTGACTGCCCAGAAATAGCATCGTTAGATCTTAACCCTGTGCTGGCGGCGGGAGAAAACATCACCCTGCTCGATGTGAATATCCGTCTGCACGATGCCAATACCGATAACACCTCGCGTCTTGCCATCATGCCCTATCCCAAGGAATTAGAGGAGTTTGCCGAGCTTAAAAATGGTCTTAAGGTCATGCTGCGTCCGATCCTGCCCGAGGATGAGCCCAAGCATTTGGCCTTTGATAATTCCCTCTCCGATGAAGACAGGTACAAACGCTACTTTGGCGTGCGCTCTAAGATGACCCACGAGGAAATGGCGGTACTGACCCAAATCGACTATGCCCGCGAAATGGCGTTTATCGCCACCGCCAAGGGACCGGACGGTGATGACATCACCCTAGGTGCGGTCAGGGCCTCCATCGATCCCGACAATACCGAAGCCGAATTTGCCATGGCGGTACGGGGCGATCACCAAGGTATTGGGCTGGGTAAATTACTGCTCGAAAAATTGATTAAATACTATCAAGCCAATGACACCCCAGTGCTAACGGGCTTTACCATGTTTGAAAACCGCAATATGGCAAGCCTTGCCAAGAGCTTAGGCTTTAAGGTTACCTTCGATATGGAAGAACATTTGATCAAAATGCATATGGATCTTAAGGCGCCCAACGCCAATAAGAGTCAATAGCGCGAAGCAAACTTCGCCCCGCTGGACACAATAAAAAACGCCGCACTCAAAAGATGCGGCGTTTTTCTATTTATCATGCATTTATCGCTAGCGTGATGCCCTCAACTCCGACGAATACTCGTCCTATGGCTTTGGTTTTTTATGCACGCCTTTAAGCAGAAACACTAAGGGCACGGCGGATAACGTCACCCACATCATTAACCTAAAGTCCTGCAAATAGGCCAAGGTCGCCGCCTGACGATTCACTTCGGCATTGAGTAAGGCTATGCCCTGTGTCGTCGATAAATCAACGGCATGAAGATCAACGGCGTGCTTGAGCGCAAAACTAAAGGGATGAATGTAATCGGCAAACGCCGCATGATTCATCTGTGTGTGCTGGGCAAGATAGGTGATCACCACGGAGATCCCTATACTGCTGCCGATATTTCGCATCAGACTAAAGAGCGCAGTCCCCTCATTACGGTATTTTGCCGCTAAGGTTGCAAAGGTAATGGTCGAGAGTGGCACAAAGATAAAGCCCAAGCCAAGGCCTTGGATAACCCCAGTTCGCACTATATCCCAGCCGGTAATATTGGTGTTAAAGCCCGTCATCTCCCATAGGGACAAAATGGTGAGCATCAAACCTAAAAAGATTTGGTAACGTACATCCACTTTGCCGGCGAGCTTACCCACAGTCATCATGGCGATCATAGTGCCGACGCCCCTTGGCGCCAGCAAGTAACCCACATCAATCACAGGATAACCTAACAGGGTCTGCATAAAAGGCGGCAATAAGGCCATGGTCGCCAGCAGAATAATCCCGATGATAAAAATGAAGATAAGCCCGACACTGAAGTTTCTGTCCTTAAACAGCCCAGGCTCAATAAAGGGATGTTTATGGGTAAAGATATGGGCAATAAACAGATAAAACGCCATGCCAGCAATTATGGCTTCGATAACGATTTCACGACTGGAAAACCAATCGAGGGATTCTCCCCTATCGAGCAACATTTGCAGGGCGCCAATGGCCAGACTCAACATGGCAAAACCGAGTAAATCGAACTTGCGGCTATGGTCCAGCGGCGTTTCTTTCACATAGGCGGCAAGACCAAACCAAGCCAATAGCCCAAAAGGCAGGTTGATATAGAACACCCAGCGCCAGTTGTAATACTCAGTTAACCAACCACCGAGGGATGGTCCCAAAATCGGCCCGACCATCACACCAACACCCCAAAGGGCCATGGCCGAACCATGGCGCTCTGGCGGGTAACTGTCGAGTAATACCGATTGGGATAAAGGCACTAAACTGGCACCAAACACCCCTTGCAATAAGCGAAATAACACAATTTGCTCAAGGTTTTGCGCCGCACCGCACAGCATAGAGGCAATCGTAAAGCCCACCACTGCCCACATAAATACCCGTTTACGCCCAATCCTGGCGGTTAAAAAACCCGTCAGCGGCATAAAAATCGCCGCGGCCACAATATAGGAGGTTAACACCCAAGAGATCTGATCCTGAGTCGCCCCCATGCTGCCCTGCATATGGGGCAAGGCCACGTTGGCAATCGTTGTATCCAGCGCCTGCATAATGGTCGCTAGCATCACCGAAAGCGTGATAAACCCAAGATGTTGCTCGTGCTTTTTGGTATCGGTTTGCAAAGCACCGCTCGCGTTAACGGCCTCAGCTTGGGCATGGTCTTGCCCTGCCATCACTTGCTGACTCACAGACTAAAACCCAACAACTGACGTTGATATTCAGTATCGATATCCACCACGGCGCTTAATCCGGCGCGCAGCGGCGCCTCGGGCAGCGCGGTATCAATGGCAATTCGCACCGGAACGCGCTGGGCGATTTTCACCCAGTTGCCGGTTGCATTTTGCGCGGGGATCAGCGAGAACTCTGCACCCGTTGCGGGACTTAAACTCTCGACCGTACCTTGCCAGTGATTATCGGGAAAGGTATCGATATGGATATTGACCTTTTGCCCGGGTTTGACGTGGGTTAAATCGGTTTCGGTGAAGTTCGCCTCAATCCAGAGGGCATGATCGGCTACCAGCGCGAGGGCAATGGCGCCAACATTCACATATTGTCCTAGCTTTGGCAGTTGGCTGACGACGCCTGATACTGGGGCTTTAATCTCCACGCGGCTTAAATCAAGCTTGGCTTCATTTAATTGGGCTAAGGCTTCTAAATAGCTGGGATGTTGTTCAATCGGAAAATCGGGGCTGCCGCCTAAGCTTTCGGCGATGCGGTGTAAGTCTTTTTGCAGGGTCTGAATATTCTGCCGCGCAATATCGGTATTTTGCCTTGCATCTTCAAGCTGAGATTCAGACACAAAGTGTTTACCGATCAAATTCTCCTGCCGCTTTTGCTCTTTCTCCGCAAAGGCTAACTTGGTCTCTGCCAGAGTGATTTCGGCTTGCTTCTCATGGTAACTCGCCTTGAGTACCGCTAAATCCGTCTTGACCTGTGCCAATTTGGCACTCGCCTTATCGACCATCACCTTAAACATGGCATCGTCGAGGCGAAACAACACTTTCCCCTTCTCAACCCTTTGGTTTTCAACCACATACAAGCTGTCGACATTCCCAGCCACTTGCGCGCTTACGGGCACTTTATCCGCCTTTACATAGGCGTTATCGGTTTCCATATAACGGCCGCCATGCAGGTAAACCGCACCTATGGCCAGCACGGATAACAGCGGCACCACAATCAGTAATATGCCGCGCTTTTTACGCGTATTCGCTTTAGGTGCTTGAGGATTTGCGTCACTCATTACAACAACTCCAACTTCACTAAATGTCTATCACGGGGATGGGTTTATCTGCTTTGATTAAGCTGAAAAATTTTTATGGATTTGCGATAACAGCCGGATAACAGTCTCTGACTCGGCTTCATCGAATCCTTTAAAGGCTTGGGTGTACACTATGGTCACGGCACGTTCAATTTCGGCTAAATGGGGCGCGGCCGCCTCCGTCAAAAATAACTGAAAAGCGCGTCTGTCTTTGGCATCGGGTCTGCGTTCAACCAGCCCAGCATCACACAGCACATCGATTAATCTCGCGGCCGTGATAGGTTTAATTTCGAGGCGATCCGCCAGCTCAATCTGCTTAAGGCCTTCATTACGGGCGATATGCAATAAGGCTCTTGCCTGCGATAACGTCAGTGAGCAATCCGCCGTGGGCCTGTAGGTTTCTTGGAACACACGGCGCATCATGCGGGTAATATCACTTAAGAGTGCGCCTAGGGTATTTGATGAGGTTTTCATAAGCCATCCACATAGTAAGCATTGCTTATTATATGGATGACATCGAATGTAAAGCAATTGCCAGCACAATCAACAAAGGCAACAAAATGCAAAGTCAGACGGAGTAAAGGGTTAAGCTATTGATCAAATAGAGCATTAATCTTTGTTCATCGAGTGATTCCAACGACTATCTGACTCAAAGCACTTAAAGGCACAGGAATAAGTTAAGAGCGTGTATGACCTGACGCTTTGCGGTAACTCTCAACCACGGACACAATTGCGCCCATCGGATTTGGCTTCATACAGGGCTTTATCCGCTCGGCTAAACAAGGTATCGGCATCATCACCTTCCTGCAAAGACGCTAAACCGATAGACACAGTGATGGCGCCCAAGGAGAGTTTTTTATCTTTACCTATGGCTAAGCGCCGCTCAGAAATCCGCTCCCTTAGGGTTTCGGCCACTTGCAACGCATCGTGGAAATGGGTATTGGGCAACAGCACCACAAATTCTTCGCCGCCATAGCGGGCGACAAAGTCATCCCCCCGCACACATTGTTTGAGGGCGAGCGCCACATAGGCTAACACCTTATCCCCCACTTGATGGCCATAGTTGTCGTTAAACACTTTAAAGCGGTCAATATCAATGAGTAATAAGCTGCAACGGGTATGTTGCTGCTCGGCGCGGTGGATATGATCTTGAATCGCAATTTCGTAGGCGCGGCGGTTATGTAATGAGGTTAATTGGTCCGTCATCGCCGCCAAACTTAAATTTTCCATTTCGGTCTTTAAGTTTTGTACCTCTTGCCCCATGGCGCTCAGGCTCTGCTCCATGGTTTGGTTATTGACGAGTAAACTTTGCATTTCATCAATCACCCCATCCACTAACTGATTGAGCGTGCACACATCCGGCTTAGTCTGAAGCTGTAGGCCAAAGTCCGCCAGAGTGCTTGAAAATGCCTCCGTTCCCTGATTTAACTGAGTGATTTTACTGATCAGCGAGTTGATCAATATTTGAGTTTCGATTTGAACGTTCTCGATGACTTCGGGGGATTTCTCTTGAATAAAATTCTTGTACAGACTGGTATTCACCTCCTTAGTGAACACCACTTTATTCGCCAGAAAGCCATCGATAGCGCGATTTAAATCGAGATTCGTCTGGGCAAAATACTCATACCAAACCGTGTAATTCTCTGGGGTGACCGGAATATCGAGCGCCGACATTTGTGGCACGGCCAAACGCAAAATTTGCGCCGCTGAATCGAGCTCTTTAGTGGCAGCAGGAGATGACATGAGTCGCGCACCTAATGTTGTTACTTTTTTGTATAACTTAAGTTAACTCAACTGCTTCGATTTGGATACGGGACACAATAATTATTATGATAAGGCGCAAAAAAATAAAGGAGGATGTTGCCATCCTCCTTTATGTATTCACCTGCACGCTGAACTTAACCGCGGCAGCGAGCAAAAATATCTAACTTAGATTGATACACTTGGGTCTGAACATTCATTAATCCCAGCAGACTGTCGAACAGATTGTCGTGGGAGAAGCCGCCCTTCTCGGCCTCTTTGGCTAAACACGCCATATTCAAATGGTTGTCTTGGCTGAAATCCTCCGACACCCAGGCCAGCATAGGAATACTGGTCTGTTCAATCGGCGCAATACCGTACGGCGCGCCATGCAAATACATGCCTTTCTCACCCAGAGATTCGCCGTGATCCGACACATAGAACATGGCGGTATCAAACTTAGTCTGTTGCTGTTTAAGCTTATTGACCACTTCACTGATAATGTAATCGGTATACAAAATCGTGTTGTCATAGGTGTTCATCAGCTCTTCGGCGCTGCAGTTTTGAATGTCGCTACGCGGGCAATCCGGCGTAAATTTACGGTGTTCTGGCGGATAGCGTAGGAAGTACGTCGGCCCATGGCTGCCAATCACATGCAGGGCTATCACAGTGTCTTTCTGCTCCGCATTGGCTAAGGCTTCGTCGAGTTTATTGAGCAGCACTTGGTCGAAACAATATTGTCCCGAGCAGAGTTCTGGATCGCTATTCAAGTCAATGGTGATGTTTTCAACCTGATCGCACACCCCTTTACAACCCGAGTCATTATCAAACCACTGCACTTTAATCCCGCCGTGATTTAACACATCGATGGCCGTGTCTTGGGCATAGGCGCGGCGAGAATCGTAATCCTCACGTCCCATCCGCGAGAACATGCAAGGTAGCGAGACCGCAGTGGCCGTGCCGCAGGAATGGGTATCTTTAAAGGCGACCAAGCCTTGGCCCTCTGTGTAAGCGTTGGTCGGTTTATCATAACCATAGTATTGATAGTTCATTGAACGAGCAGTCTCGCCCACCACCAGCACTAACAGGTTAGGTTTACCGTTGGCATTGGTTGTAACATTTTTGGCATCCAAACCCAGTTGTTGGTATTCAATCGGCGTTTGCAAATAGTGCACATTGATGTACTTAGCGGCCGCGCCAATAAAATAGGTCGGCACAATATAACGCTTGATCTCATCGTTATTGCGGCCAAAGGCGGCGTAATCTTGGAAATAGAAGAAGGCGATAATCCCAAGCCCTGCCAACATCGCCAGCATAAACAAGACTTTATGCAGCAACTCTTTAAAAAATGGCTTGTATTGGATATTGGCTTTGTAAATCAAATAGGCGGGTAAAATCCCCGTGAGCAGCATGTTGAGGATGGAAGCAAAGTTCACATACATCAAGGCTTCGGCGCTGTTGGTTTGAAAGGTGTTTTCAATCATGCCGTAGTCGAACACGACATTGTATTTGAGCGCCGCAAAAAACACGCTCGATGACAGCAGCGTGAGAATGATGAAAAAGGGTTTTACTAGGTATTTCACCGTAAACAGTGAAAACACAAAACTCAGTGCAAAGGTTAAAAACAGCGGCATGGATGCGATAAAAATCGGATCCACATCGGGCTGTTTTTCAATGCCTTTCTTGATGACTTCAAAGAGTGGGATATTAAAAACGCAAACGTAAAATAATGCGGTGATAAAGGTGAAGCGGTTCACGGTTAGAGTTTTAAATCTCGTCAGCACTGGTAATGCTCTCTTAAATAAATAGTGGGCCGAAACTAGCTTAGTTTTCTTAAGGGAATCTTATGCCTAAAAATGAATGTCATCTTAGCAACTGAACTTGGCCTACTCAATAAAATGAGTAATATTATTAACAAGTTAAAATACGGATTAAAAAAACGGCCGAACCTCAAGGCATTCGACCGTTTTTTGCTCCCCAACCTATAGGGACTTGCTCGGTATTAATCGCGAATTGTTAATATTTTCTGTCACGCATCACGATTATTTTAACTGCTGTAATAAGTAGGCAAACGCCATCGAATTTAGTTCCGCAGCTTGATTATTATCTGCAGCGCCTGCGTGTCCACCTTCGATATTTTCATAGTAAAGCACATCGATGCCCATGTCCTTCATCTTGGCTACCATCTTACGCGCATGGCCTGGGTGTACCCTGTCATCACGGGTTGAGGTAGTGAAGAACACCTTAGGATAGTGGGTGTCCTTGTGCAGATTATGGTATGGCGAATAGGTTTTAATGTAGGCCCATTCTTCAGGAACATCGGGATTACCGTATTCCCCCATCCAACTTGCGCCGGCCAGTAACTTATTGAAGCGGTACATGTCGAGTAAAGGCACTTGGCAGACCACTGCATTGTAGAGATCGGGACGACGGGTAAAAGCGGCGCCCATCAGCAAACCACCATTACTGCCACCTTGAATGCCTAAATGCTTGCTCGAGGTAATTTTACGGGCGATTAAATCCTCGGCGATAGCCTCAAAGTCCTCATAGGCCTTATGACGATTCTGCTTAAGTGCCGCTTGATGCCACGCAGGGCCGTACTCGCCGCCACCACGGATATTGGCCAGCACATACACGCCGCCCTGCTCTAACCAGTTTTTACCAATGGTTGCCGAATAGGCTGGGCGCAGTGACACTTCAAAACCACCATAACCATAGAGCAGAGTGGGATTGCTGCCATCGAGCTTAAGATCCTTTGCCATCACCACAAAATACGGCACTTTGGTGCCATCCTTTGAGGTTGCAAAATACTGCTCAGTTTTAAATTTATCCGCTGCAAATTGCTGAGGCATACCTTTAATTTTTTGCGGTTTTAGCGCCTTAGCATTGACGGTATACAGGGTCGATGGCTCAAGAAAGCTCGTGTAATTAACAAAGAAATCATCACTGTCGCGCTCCATATCCATCACGGTTAGCGCGCCATTGGCCTCAAAGGGGACGGGCGTGCTTTGCCATGCGCCCTTCGCGTCTTGCTCGTAGCGAACCAGTTTACTCTTCACGTTATCGAGCCAATTTACAAAAATCGCGCTCTTACTGAAACTTAACTGGGCGATTGATGCGGTCGGCGTTGGGCTGACAAATTCAGTAAAGGATGCTTTTTGGGCGATTAAATCCGCCACATTGGCATACACCACGGCGCCTTGGCTGAATGTCGTCGCAGGGGTTGCTAACTCACTCTTGAGCTCAATAAACAATTTGCCTTGGAAATAGCCTTTGATCTCGGCATCTTGCGGGAGCGGCAGCTTAGTCAGTTTGCCGTCTTGGTAAACATATTGAGTGGCGGTGTAAAAGGTATGCGCCTCAGTAACTAGGCTCAGCGGAGTTTTGTCGTCAAACATCACCCAACCCGATACCGCGACCGAAGTTTTGTCGCCACTGAAAATGGTTTTCGCTTGCTCAAGCGGCGTACCACGTTGCCATAACTTCACTACGCGGGGATAACCCGAGTCCGTCATGCTTTGGTCATCGCCAAAATCGGTACCGACAAAGGCCTGATCGGTATCAATCCAACTAAGGCTAGATTTCGCTTCTTTTAAGAAGAAAGGTTTATCTTTCGCGGGCACAAAGTCTTTGGTGCTTAAATCAAATTCACGCACTTCGACCGCATCGGCGCCGCCACGGGATAAGGACACAAAACAGCGCTGATTCTGTGGATACTGGCAATCAATGCCTTTGAACACCCAGTTGACCGCTTCGGTTTTACCTAAGGCATCGACATCGAGCACGGTTTCCCACTTTGGATCCGCCTTGGCGTATTCTTCCATGGTGGTGCGACGGTAAATCCCGCGCACATGGGTATCGTCCTTCCAAAAGTTATACAGCTTATCGCCAATATGGGTGGCGTAAGGAATACGCTCTTTGTCATTGAGGATAGCGAGGCTGTTGGCAACTAAAGTATCGAACCCTTTGAAGGCTTTTATTTCGGCGGCAGAAGTAGCATTTTGGGCCTTAACCCACTCCATCGGCTTTGCGCCTTCAACCTCTTCGAGCCAAATATATTTGTCTTCTTCGGCGTGGAGTTGACCACTCATAGTGAGTACCCCTGCAATGCACCAAGGCAGTAATTTACGATTCATGTTATTCCTTTTTAGACAGAGTCCTTGAACAGAGCCCTTAAATTGAGTCCATCTTGATTTCTGCCCTACATTACCTTAATTGACCTCCAGTTCAACCTTTAATACAACAAGAATGTAACAAAAGGTAAGATATTGTAATCACGAATGATTAATCGAGAATGAATCGAAAATATTCGAGATGTTATGCCATAAAAAAGCGCCCAATGGGGCGCTTTAGTGAATACTCAATAGCGAGTTAACTCTGCCATTAAAACTCTTGGTTCATCCGCGTCAGCAAACTCAGCAGTAAGCTTCGCTCCTCTGCACTCATCTTAGCGGTGAGATCGGTCGTTAATTGCAAATGCAGCGCATCATGCTCAAGGAACAGCGCCTGACCTTTCTCGGTGAGCTCGACCAGAATCGAGCGTCTGTCACTCTCATGGGGACGACGCATCACCCACTGGGATTCGACCATTTTATCGATTTGTACCGTGAGCGTGCCTGTGGTCACGCCGATTTTGTCGGCCAGTTCCTTCATTCGCATCGCGCCGTGCACACCCAACAACTCTATTGTGTGTACCTGCGATAAGCTAAAACCCTTATCGCGCACAATAGCATGCTCCCACGATGATAATTTTTCATAAAACTCAATAATCACATGGTTCAGGGCCTGATCCGTAGAATGGGCGGACGCGGCTGATAAAGCATCATGCGGGTGTGCAACTGTCATTAGGCTTCCTTAGCCACACACTCACGTTGACGGCAAGTATGCAGCTCAATGGTAATATGAGATAACTCAGGGAACTTAGTCAGTAACTGATTAAAATAACTGGCTTCTTTCGGTGAGTGAGACACAATGGACACCATCATAGCATGGTGATCGGCACTCACGCGCCAAATATGTAAATCGGCGACTTGATGATCCGGTACTGCCTCGATCGTCTCACGCACTTTGCACTGTAGCGAGGCTTTTACCCCACCGTCCAACAAAATCGGACTGGTCTGTTGGATAAGACCCCATGACCAGCGGCTGATAATAATCGCGCCAACAATCCCCATAATCGGATCGAGCCAAGTTAAGCCCATATATTTACCGAACAACAGTGCCGCAATCGCCAGCACTGAGGTTAACGCATCGGCTAATACGTGGAAATAAGCCGCCCTTAGATTGTGATCATGGCCCGAATGCCCGTGTGAATGCCCATGAGAATGACCCTGTGCCTGGCTGTGTGAATGGTCGTCATGGTCATGGTCATGGTCATGGTCATGGTCATGGTCATGGTCATGGTCATGGTCATGGTCATGGTCATGGTCATGGTCATGGTCATGGTCATGGTCAGCAGCATGATGATCGTTCCCATGGCAGCAATGATTATCTTGATGATCCTTATGGTCATCATCTTCATCGTCGTGATCATGGCCGTGAGAGTGACTGTGCGAATGTCCATGCGAGTGGCCGTGTGAATGTCCATGGTCGTGGGAGTGATGATCCTTCAACAGGAACACACTTAATACGTTCACGCTTAAGCCAATCAGGGCGACAAAAATCGCTTCATTAAAGTGAATATCCTCAGGATTAATCAAGCGCATGCCCGATTCAATTAACATCACTAAGGCCACTAAGCCTAAAGCGATGGCACTGGTGTAACCGCCAAGCACACTCACCTTACCAGTCCCAAAGGCAAAGGCCGGATCATTGGCATGCTTACGGGCATAGGAATAGGCAAATAAGGTGATCATAAAGGCGGCGGCGTGGGTACCCATATGCCAACCATCGGCCAGCAAGGCCATAGATCCATAAATGGTCCCCGCCACAATCTCGGCCACCATGGTAATCACGGTGAGATACAACACATAACGGGTATTTTTTTCGCCAGCGGTATTTTGGTTAGAAAATCCATGGGAATGTTGCCACTGCGCGACAGAATGCCCAAGCCCAGTACTCTGCATCGGTTTCTCGGTTGAAGATGTTGTTTTCATTATTTTTTCCTAAGCGATTTTCCCTAGCTTGCATAAATGAGTGCGTAAATTCATGCAGCAAGAGCAAACCCGCTGTGGTGATTGATGACTTCTGTCGCCAGTTTAGTTTGAAAATCAAAATATATAAATATCAAAATAATCATTTTTCAAACTATTTGCATAAGTGTTGCAACGACTCACAAAATTTAAACGCAGCAAAGTACCATCCCACATTCACAATGTGCGTATAGACAAGGCATAAACTCGAAACGGGTAAGCGATAAAAACGATAAGGCAAATAACACAAAGGCGCTTAAATCAATCGACTTAAGCGCCTCTGCATGGGAAGGGATTTGAAGGCAATATCAGAACATGGATACAAAGAATGCACTGAAAAATAAAGCAATTACAACTGTTGTACCTAGCGCCATTTTTAGTTCGGTGTTCATATTCACTCTCCTAGTTGGTATAACCCCATTATTATCAAGGCTGAGATAAATGCCTATATTGAGATAGTTATTTTGTGAGCAAGAGCTAAATAATCGTGCACTTTTCACACCGCACCGCCAAGCAAAGTGACGTAGCTCACAAAGCAAGAATTTCCCTAGCGCACGCAATTATCGAAATCAAGACTAGGCAATCCATTTATTCGATTAACATTCCGGCATGACTTACGACAAATTTTGATATACTGCCGCCGTAATTCATTGACCGAGATAATCCTATGTCACAACTGTTACACACCATGCTTCGCGTCGGTAACTTAGAACGCAGTATCGCTTTTTACACTCAAGTGCTGGGTATGAAGCTGCTCCGCACCTCAGAAAACCCAGAGTACAAATATTCCCTCGCCTTCGTGGGTTTCGGTGAAGAATCAACGGGCCAGGCCGTCATCGAGTTGACCTACAACTGGGGAACGGAAAAATACGATCTCGGCACGGCCTTTGGTCATATTGCCATCGGTGATGAAGACATTTATGCCCGCTGCGAAGCCATTGCCGCTGCGGGTGGTAAAGTGACTCGCGCACCCGGCCCTGTTGCTGGTGGCACCACTGAAATCGCCTTTGTGGAAGACCCCGACGGTTATAAGATTGAATTTATTCAAATGAAATCGGCGACCCAAGGTTTAGGTTAAGCCTATTACCTTCCCGCCTGATATAAAACGGCGTTTGCATACCCTGCAAACGCCGTTTTCTTTGCTCATAAATAAATGCCAATACTAGGGATTACCGCTTGCCCTCGGCGGCCATGGCGATACGGCTGCTGCGCTTCTTCTGCCAAATGGGCAAACGCCACGCGAGCAACAAACTAAAGCCAAGGATATACAGACTCGGTTCAATAATTTCGGATTTTACCGACCAATAAAAATGAATCGGCGCCAGTATCGCCACCACATACACCCCATTGTGCAGCGTTTGCCAACGGCGGCCCATTGTACGCATCAAGGCTTTAAAGGACGTCAGTGCTAGCGCGGTGACTATCGCATAGGCCAGTGCGCCGACTAAAATATAAGGCCGTTTCGCCACTTCACTGAAGAATAACTCCCAGGCAAACAGCAGATCTAAACTAAAAAACGCCACTATATGCAAAGTCGCATAGGCAAACACATACAAGCCAACTAAACGGCGTGTCTGCATTAACCAGCCTAACTTTAATCCCTTAGCAAGGGGGGAAATCAGCAGCGTAGCCGCCAACGCATTTAAAGCGCCAATGCCAGTAAAGTGGATAATATGCTGCACGGGGTCGCCGCCCGCACGGCCCGACAGCACAGTAAAAATCAGCCAAGCAATCGGGATAAGCCCAATCAAATGAAAGACTAACTTTACCCAGAGCAGCTGTTTTGGCGTGACTCTTACCGCCGTGATATTGAACATAGGACTCCTACTCTTTTGACTCTTTCAAGGCACTAACCAGTATGCCGCTAGATATTGCAGCTCGTTCGCTAGGCGCAATCAATGGCGCCTAAACAACAGCCGCCAAGTGAGTTAATAAAACTGCCTCAGATCCATCCCCTCATATAACGAGGCGACAAATTCGCCATAACCATTAAAGGGCTGCGTATCGATGCGTTTTGCCGAAAACAAACCGCCCTCGCCAATGCGCCGCTCGCTCGCCTGTGACCAACGGGGATGATCGACCGCAGGATTCACATTGGCATAAAAGCCATACTCATGGGGCGCGAGTTGATTCCAACTGGTGGGAGGCTGCTTGTCCATCACCCGAATGCGGACGATGGATTTAATGCTCTTAAAACCGTATTTCCAAGGTACCACTAAGCGGATAGGCGCGCCGTTTTGCGGCGGCAAGGTTTTTCCGTAGAGTCCGACCGACATCAGCGTCAGCTCATTCATCGCCTCGGCAATGGTTAGACCTTCCACATAGGGATAATGAATGCCGCCACCCATTAAGCGGCTCTTTTGCCCCGGCATTTGCTCAGGATCGAAGGCGGTTTCAAAGGCAACATACTTGCCTTTACTGGTCACGCCGACTTTTTTCAATAAAGCGGCGAGTGGAAAGCCTACCCAAGGGATCACCATGGACCAAGCTTCGACGCAGCGCAGGCGGTATATGCGTTCTTCCAGAGGAAATAGCTTAGTGAGATCTTGATAATCGAGCGTCATCGGGCGCTCCACTTCACCTTCGATACGTAATTGCCAAGGGTCGACCTTAAACTGCTGGGCGTTATCAGACGGATCCTGCTTGCTGGTACCAAACTCGTAAAAGTTATTGTGGGTGGTGACCTTATCCACGGGTGTCAGCACTTCGTCCTTACCAAAGCGGACATTGGCCTCAAAGGTCAATGGCGTAGTGATAAAGCTGGTTTTGGGTTGTTCGCCAAACAGATCGAATAATCCCGCCTGCACATAACCCGGAATGCTGGCCCCAATCGCGCCAAGGCCCATGGCTTTGACTATATGGCGGCGGGCCTTAAACACCGACTCGGGTGTCACTTGATTATCTTGGATATGCCAGCGCGCTTTTTTCAAAATACCCGGTGTAAAACGTGATTGATTAGCCAATGGACACCTCTGCAAAAATAAATGTTATGTACCGGCGCTGACTCACACTCTGCGCTCGCCCAAAAAGCCTCAGGTATATTTACCTGTGTTGATAAGCTGTAGGGATATAGACACAGATAACAGCAAAAAAATTTCATCCCTCACAGTATCTCAACTTAAGCGACTAAGTCTTGCTCATTTGAGTCATCGCCTAAACAGATTGTTAATTAAAGCACTTGAAGCCTTTTTTGGGGCATGCGACCCTAGGCGCCACAGCTAAAGGAGTGCTAATAAGATGCCATTTTCTCAATCTTTTTCCCTCGCCCAGATCATCGGTCTTCTCGCCGTGGCCTTTTTAGGACTGTTAATCGGTGCCCTACTCAATCAACGTCTCACCCGCTCACGCTGGCAACAGTTTAAAGACGAATTAGAGCAAGAAATGCGGCAAGTAAACGAAGACGCCGAGCTCTCCCTCGCCCAGCAGCAAGTTTTAGTCGACGACAAAGATAACCAACTGCGCCAATGCCAACAACGCTTAGAGCAAAAGATAGAACAACTGGGTAAAGCCGAAGCCATGGCCGAGCGCCTGCCGAGTATTGAGCAGCAACTCGCCGACAGCCATCGCCGCCAACTCGAGCTCCAACTGGCCTTATCTAAATCCAATGCGATGCAACAGACTATTCAGGCCAAGGCCGATGCTCAGCAATCCGCCATGCAGGAAAAAATCGCCACCTTAGAAATGGCCGAAGTTCGCCTACAAACTCAGTTTGAAAACCTTGCCAATCGAATTTTCGAAGAGCGCAGCGAAAGCTTTAAGCATCAAAACGCCAATCAGTTAGAAGGTGTGCTCGGGCCGTTGAAGCAACAGTTAGAAGGCTTTAGACAGCAAATTCGCGAATCCTACAACCATGAGCAGTCGGAGCGCAGCGCCCTCAAACATCAATTAGAACATCTGCGCGAGCTCAATTTAAAAATGAGTCAGGATGCCATTAACCTGACCAAGGCCTTAAAGGGCGATAACAAGCAGCAAGGCAACTGGGGCGAAGTGATTTTAGACCGCGTGCTGCAAGAAAGCGGCCTGCGCGAAGGTCACGAATATCACACCCAGCAGGATCTGAAGGACGACAGCGGCAAACGCTTTAAACCCGATGTGATCGTGCATTTGCCTGAAAATAAAGACGTGGTTATCGATGCCAAGATGTCGCTCATCAGCTACGAGCGCTATTTTAATAGCGAAGATCCGCTGGTGCGTGAACAGGCCATCAATGAGCATGTTTTATCGATCCGTAATCATATTAAGGGCTTGAGTCAAAAGGATTATCAGCGTTTACACGGGCTCAAAAGCTTAGATTACGTGTTGATGTTTATTCCGATTGAACCCGCGTTCTTACTAGCCCTAGAGCATGATCCAAGTCTTGTTAACTTTGCCCTCGAGCAAAATATTATGCTGGTCAGTCCAACCAACCTCTTGGTTGCCCTGCGAACAATCAATAATATCTGGCGTTACGAGTATCAAAACCAGCACGCCCAAACCATTGCCAAACAGGCGGGTCGGATCTACGACAAACTCTGTGGCTACCTCGACGATATGGAAAAACTCGGCCGCGCTCTGGATAACGCCGAAAAAACCTATCACAGTGCCATGAACAAATTGTCATCGGGCAAAGGCAATTTAGTGCGTCAAGCACATTTAATGCAGCAACTAGGTGTTGATACCAGCAAGCAACTCGATAAGATGTTACTTGAGAAGGCGCTTAACGAAGCCTTAGACGAGAGTGATGCGCAGGACAGCGGTGATAATCAAACTCATCGCGATACGCTTTTGACCCATACTGAGGATGCCACCGCACTCGAACAATAACGATAAACACGCAGTTTAAAAGCCAATAACTCATAATCCTGAATCGATAGGGAAAAGTCGATTGTAACCTTGATGCCCGGAGGCAAGTTCTGCATGTGCAACCCATTGACAAAGATGGTGTTATCCAGCGCAATTATCATCGCAGGGGCATTTAATGCCTCTGCGGCTTTCGCGTTAACTTCTACCCAGAAGACCTTTCTTGAGGCTGAAAAAGCCCTAAAGAAACAAGACTATGCCACCTACAAGCCCCTGCGAGCTAAGTTAGGCGATTATCCGCTGGCGATTTATCTCGACCATGATATCGACATTGGCAAGCTTAACGATTTACGCGGCAACGACGCTAAGGCCATGATAGATAAGTATCAAACCACGCCTATGTATCAGCGCCTGCGTTCAAAATATTTATTAAATGCCGGCGGCCAAAAGCGTTGGAACGACTTTTTGAGCCTCGCCCAAGACGCGCCGACCGATGTCAGGCTGCAGTGTTATTTCTATGAGGCCAAACTCGCCAAGGGCGAAACCCAAACCGCCTACACGGCGGCGCAGTCACTTTGGGTCTATGGCGATTCCCGTCCCAAGGAATGCGATCCCCTCTTCAATGCCTGGACCAAAGCCGGTAAGCGCACTCAGGATGTGATTTGGGCGCGGATGTTACTGAGCTTCGATGAGGGCCAAACCAGCCTGCTGAGTTACCTATCGCAAAAAATCACCGTGCATAGCGCAGAGGCAAAACGCTTAGTGGCGGTGTTTAAAGACCCCAATAGCCTGCGCCATACCGAAAAATTTAAGGACAAAAATCCTATCGTTGGCGATATCGTCGCCGCAGGCTTAAAACGCCTTGCCCGTAAGGATCTCGACCAAGCCATTAATTTATATACTCGGTATCAAAAAGCGAAACGCTTTACTCCAGCTCAGGATCAACAGCTGCAAAAGTATCTAGTACGCCGCGTGTTGATTGAGCAGGATGATAATTTTAAAGACTGGGCCGATAACCTGCTGCCCGAGATGAAGAGCGATGATATGTTCGAGCGCCGCTTACGCTGGGCGATCCGCGAGCAGGACAGCACCCATATCGCGCGCTACTTAGATTTATTATCGCCAGAAAGCGCAGCCAAAGAGCGCTGGCAGTATTGGCTGTATCGCACTAACGCGAAACACGCTCCCGAAAGCGCCACTAAGGCGTTAGCAGCTGTCAGTAATGAGCGCAACTTTTACGGTTTTGCCGCATCGCAGTTATTGAATAAGCCCGTGTCCTTAAATCAAAGCCCTGAGCCTGTGGTGGATGGGACCAGTCAAAAACTCGAAGACGATTTAGGCTTTGTGCGCGTACTGGAGTTGATGGCGCTGGATCGTTACTTCGATGCCCGTTATGAATGGGTCGCCCTACTAAAGCGCAGCAATAATGAGATGCGCGCCCGCTATGGTCGTTATGCCCACGATCAAGGCTGGTATGACTTTGGCGTAGAAGCCAGTATTCAAGGCAAGCTCTGGGATGATATTCCCCTGCGCTTCCCGATGGCACATCAGTCAGGCTTCGAACACGCCAGTAAAAAGCACAAGGTCAACATTGATGAAATCCGCGCCATTAGCCGCCGCGAAAGTGCGTTTTTCCTCTATGCGACCTCAGGTGTCGGCGCCCGCGGTTTAATGCAGATTATGCCCGCAACAGCCAAGGCTACCGCGAAGAAACACGGGGCTAAGTACAGCGATCCTAAGGATCTCTACAGCGCCGAGCTGAACTTAAACTTAGGCAGTGCCTATTACGCACAATTGTTGAAGGATTTCAATCAAAACCGCGTGTTAGCAACCGCCGCCTATAACGCTGGCCCCTCGAGGGTTCGCCGCTGGTTAGCGGAGTCGAATGGAAAGCTCGATGCCATGAGTTTTATCGAGTCCATTCCCTTCACCGAAACCCGTGAATATGTGCAAGCCGTGTTAAGTTATCGGTTGATTTACGAGGCGCAAAAACAAAAGCCACAGCCTTTATTTAATGAGGCTGAGCTTAAGTTCCATTACTAAGCCGCATGGCGGAAATGGGATAGTTATCAAACAGTAATCAAGGTGGCGTTGGCCACCTTGATTATTTTTGGCCACATCAAGATGCCGTTTTATCACAAGGTTTAACCGTATGAGTGTTTAATCGGCAAACGCGCTCAAGCCAGGTAAACTTGTTTGCACTCTTGGCCACTAAATGCGAATAATTAGCGATTAGTCATTTAACACGCCAGTCTCGATGCTCAATCTCAGCGGTTTATCCTTAAGTTGCGAATATCAGCCCTTTGTCTGTCCCCATACTCAACGCATTCATGGCTATGAAGCACTCGCCCGTTTTTACCTTGAGCAGGGTCAAGCCATCGCCCCGAATCTAGTGTTTGAGCAATTACACGAAGCCAGCGAACAACTGGCGGCGGTCGAGTTTCAGGCAAAAGCCTTTCAGCTCAAACACGCCCCTCAGGCGCAGCGATTATTTGTGAATGTGGACCCCCACGCGGTGGATGGCGCGCATACCCAAAAGTTACTCGACCAGCTATCGCAGCATCCGCAATTAACGGTAGAAATCATTGAAAACACCTGCGTGAGTGATGCCGAACTTGCTAATCGCTTGTTCCATCAATTTAAAGCGGCCAATATTCAAGTGGCGCTCGATGATATCGGCGCCCCTCACTCCATGCTCTCCATCGATTTAATGATGAATGTGGACTACCTCAAGTTTGACCGCTACTGGCTTAAATTAATCGACGCGCCCCATGGTATCGCCCTGCTCAGCGCCCTGATTGAATTTGGCAAACGCACGGGCAAACAATGCATCCTCGAAGGCATAGAAACCGAGGCACAACTCCAGCTAGCCCGCGAGCTAAATATCGATCTAGTACAGGGATTTCTATTCAAACCTTGGTTTATCCGCCCCGAGCAAAGTGAAAGGTTAATTTGTTAGGGAAGGATGCAGTCACATACTGGTATGGAAGAATTAATCATGTTCATGGCCATTGGTAACTCTGAGATTCTTCAAATTTAATGTCACCTAGCGCAGATATGGATTGTCATTGTTTCCCCTGTGACACGCCGCCCTTTTATTTCACAAGAAGCATCCCTGAGGGCTCGACGACGACATCTGCTGTACATGGATGTACGAATGCCGCGTTCACATGGCCTATGATGTTCCCTACATCATAGTGGCATTTCCCATATCCCTATGGGTCAGATGTGAAAGAGCGGCCATGCCGCCAACAGTCACAGTTGCAACAATAGCAATCTTTACGATCATTGAACTGTTCATTGGCTAAAAGCTTTTTGCCCCATTCTGTATTTCGGCTCGTTAGCTCAACCGAAAATTCCCACTCCTGCTGCCATACAAATTCTTATCTATTTGCCTATGTTTGGCCTTACCAGAAATCAGCTAACAACGTATGGGTATACAGTCGTATTTAAACTTAGGTGTTTTGGTATGATTTTCAGACAAAATCAGAGCGCACTAATTCCATCCGCAATAAATAAAACTCTTTAAAATCAGGTGAATATAATAACTGAATTTTAGTTAATAGGTTTGGAAAACGCGCATGCGCGTTTTTCCAGATGGTGTATTTTATAAAAAGCTGATAACTTCTTTACATACAGATAGTTAACTATGCGTGTTTTTACTGGTCCAACGAGGTAAACGCGCATGCGCACGAATAAAATGTTAAAAGTCCATGAAACTCATAGCTACAGTACTATTATTTACGTTTTCAAGCTTTCTATATGCGGGAGAGAAAGGGATGTCTGAAATACCGGGAAAGAATATTTCCATAAATCAACTTGAGGAAATGTTTTCGAATATTCGTGAAAACACTGACTGGAACATTTCGGGTAACATGCTGTGGGGTTATTTCTTTACTCACAACGAACCTACGAAACTTGAAGAAGCCAAAGAAGCATTGATTTCAAAAGGGTATACCTTTGTGGATATATATCTATCCGATAAAGAAGAACCGAATGAACCTGACATGTTTTGGTTGCATGTTGAGCGTATAGAGACTCACTCACCCAAGACTCTAGATGCAAGAAATGATGAACTGTATATTTTTGCTCATGAGTTTGGCCTTGATTCATATGATGGTATGGATATTGGCCCTGTAGCCAAATAAAACTTTTAACAAGGCCATTAAATTCGTTACGGCCGCAAAAAAACGCGGCCTCCACCGGACTGCCTACGCGTTGCTTCCGCATCCGTTTATGGCGGCGTTATGCCAATTATGAACAAGGAAGTTCAGATGAAAGTGGTTGAAGCGAGTGTTTCAAATTTAGATGACATTGCGATCTTATTTGATGCCTATCGTCAGTTTTATGAGCAAGAAAGTGATATTCAAGGTGCTAGAAATTTTATCGAGATGCACATGAAAAATGGTGACTCAGTGATTTTTCTAGCCTTATCAGAAGATAATGAGCCTCTAGGTTTTGCACAGCTATATCCTTCCTTTTCCTCAGTTGCGATGAAAAGGATGTGGTATTTAAACGATCTGTATGTGTCTGAGAATGCACGTAAAAAAGGTGTCGGCAGAGCTTTACTACAGAAAGTTGCTGCTTTTGCCAAAAACACAGACGCGATAACAGTCAAACTGGCGACAGCGGTATCCAATGAAAAAGCTAAATCGCTTTATGAGTCTGAAGGTTATGTGAAAGTCACAGCCTTTGAACATTACACTCAACGGGTAAAATTGGCATAACAAACGCCTCAAGAGGGACTGTCAACGAGCGGCGTTTCCAGTCCCAATGAGCCACGGTGGTTACGGTTGTTGTGATTGAGTTTATTGTTAATGCGTTGCCAGCCCCTTAGGCGGGCGTTAGCCAAATGTCGTAATGGAGATACCATGCAAGCCAACTTGGAAAAATTCAAAAAAGATTTGAAGGCCCTTTCTAGAACGGGGGAGCTTTTGTTGTTGGCCATGCAGTATGACTGCCATCCAGAGGCAGTTGAGAAAGCCTATGGAAAGGATTTCGCCGCTCTTAAAAAGGTACTGCCGAAATTTGGCACTGACTATCAATCTTGGTATTCGGAATCGAAGGCTTTAATAAAGCAGCTTCTTCCCGACAGACTAGCTGATTTTGCGCGCCATTATGAGAAGCCCAAGCCTAGAAAAGATATAAGTTACGAGAACTACCGAATTGAAGATTATCTTCAAGGTTTGAGAGTTACACGAGGCTGGGAGAAAGAGAAAGTAGTGGGACCTGATGCGGCTATTCCTCACTTAGAGCAGCAACTAGCGATCGTCAAAGCAGTCTCATCTCGGTTTGAGAGTTCACTATTCGATATCCGCCAACTTGTACAGGCAGATTTGTTTGATTCAGAAATTGCTGCGGCTCAAGAGTTACTAAAGAGCGGTTTTTCCCGAGGTGCAGGTGCGGTAGCCGGAGTAGTATTAGAAAAGCACCTTGGCCAGGTGGCAGAAAACCATAACATCACAACTAGAAAGAAAAATCCAACGATTAGTGACTTTAATGACCTTTTGAAAGGCGCAGAAGTGCTAGATACGCCTGCGTGGCGCCAAATTCAGCGGCTTGGTGACATTCGAAATTTATGTGATCACAGTAAAGATCGCGAGCCAACCAAAGATGAGGTTCAGGAGCTCATAAGTGGCGTTGAAAAATTTACCAAAACACTTTTCTAAAAAGGCTAACAAGTCGCTCGTGTGGGACGCTGTGCCGCTGCGCGTCACGCGCCCCACAGCTTATCGTTAGGGCAATGGAGTACTAAGTACCATGTCACAATGGAATGATGATAAAGCGAAGGCAAAAGATATATTTGATAGCATAAGAAACTTTGCTTTATGTGGTGTCGTTTTTTATGTTGCTATGCACTACTTTAGCAAGCCCATGACAGTGCACTTCATGATATACGTAAACTACTTAACAGGTGGTTTAATGCTTGCTCTTTCGATCTACTTGTTCACCTTAAATATAAAGTCTTTCAACAGCATAGTCAGGAGAGAGCATAAAGCCGGAAACGTAGGTAGTTTATTCTATTACGTGATCCCCTCGTTGGTTTTTATGCTTGGCATAAATCTTTTTGTACAAACAGCATTTTCTATTCAAGTAGGTAATGGTAAAACTGTTGGGGAATTAACAATCCAAGACCTTCAAGTGCCGATCGAGTCAAGAGGCAATGAAGAGCCCTAACAAACCGCAGAAGTCGCTCCCGTTGGTCGCTGGGACCGCCATTGTCGGCCCCTGTGCGCGGCGTTAAGCATCAAGGAGTCACATGCCAAGATTAGATACAAGGTTGGAAGCTGAGGGGGCTGAATTTTTGGTTCTAGGCCAGCTTCTGTTACACAAGATCGCCTCGTATAAAACGTATACGAACATGCCGGGCTATGATTTGGTTGCAACAAATCCTGAATCAAATAAATCTGCCATGGTTCAGGTCAAAAGTAGGTGGCGCACTGGTGCTGGCGGCTTTCCCATCAAAAACTTCGGCTGTGATTTCGTTGTTGTGGTTTTGCTTAATCGCGGTTCAAAAGATGGCAAAAAAGAAGTTCTGCCACCAAGGTATTATGTTTTTCCTGTTGGTGTAATTGAGTCTGCTCCACGCAGCAAAGACTGGGGCAAAGTAAATCTCAAAGATATTCCCAACTACGAAGCATATGAGGAGAAATGGCATTTAATCTCTGAGTTTCTTGGTGAGTCAAATGCCTAACAAGTTAAACAGCGGAAAACCACTCGCTGCGCTAGCGTTTTCCGCTGTTTAAAGCATCACTCCATAGAAATTGTAATCCGAAACTCATAAGTTAGAGTTAATAACCTAACTGATTTTTGTTCCAAAGTTGTTCTGTCTTTCTTTAAAACCCACAGGCGACACCGATGCTAGGAAGGTGAGCCATGGCGATTAGCGAGACGACCGTCCGCCCCCACGGACGGGGCGGTCGAGCATCCACGGATGGACTTACTGCGCGTCGGCGAGCAAATGCCACGGCTCACCTATATACCTAAGCTTCAAGCTCAAAGCAGTAAGATCCTGCATGAGATTACTTAGCAACGACTCACTAAGCCGATTGATTTCACAGTAAAAGCGACTGGCTAAGCGCGACATATTCCGCCATAGTGGTAGAGCGAATGACCTTATCCATGCACAAGGAGTCTCCCGTGGCACATTCTGGTTTAAGCCAACTATTACAACAACTTGAACAAGTTTTATTAGGCAAGCCACGGCAAATTCGCTTAGCCCTCGCCTGTATTCTCGCCCGTGGGCACCTATTAATTGAAGATTTGCCCGGCATGGGCAAAACCAGCCTGTCCCATGCCCTAGCCCAAAGCCTCGGCCTTAGCTATCAACGTATTCAATTTACCAGTGATATGCTGCCCGCCGATATTCTCGGGGTATCGATTTTTGATAAACACCAAGCGCAATTTGTGTTTCATCCTGGCCCTATTTTTAAACAGATGGTGCTGGCCGATGAGATTAACCGCGCCAGCCCTAAGACTCAGAGCGCCCTGCTCGAGGCAATGGCCGAGCAGCAAATTTCCGTCGATGGCATCACCCACAGATTACCCAATCCCTTTTTTGTGATTGCCACACAAAACCCCACGGAGCAATCCGGCACCTTTCCGCTGCCCGAATCCCAACTCGACCGCTTTATGATGCGGATTTCCATCGGTTATCCTAGCCATGATGCGGAGCTGGCGATGCTGAAAAGCGACCAAACACCGCAAACCCTCGATAATTTACCCCAATGTTTAACCCCGCTGGCGTTAACCCAGTTGCAGGAACAATGCGACAAAGTCGCGGCGTCGGACGCGCTGCTCAATTATGTCTTGGCCTTAGTGCATGACTCGCGCAACCAAACCGATGCCGTCGGCTTGTCGCCCCGCGCGACCAAAGCCCTGTTGCAGGCAGCTAAAGCATGGGCATTTTTAGAGGGAAGACACTATTTAGTCCCCGAAGATGTGCAAGCGGTGTTTTGCAGCGTCGCCGAACATCGACTGCGCACCAGCAGCCAATTGCAGGGGGAAGCGCTGTCGGAGCGGATCCTCGCCAGCGTCAATCCCATCATGTAATGCCTTGTTAATCATATCGATAAGGATGCTCAGACTATGATGAGGACAGGATGAAACGAGTATTGACGGCTTTCTGGCAACGCTGGTTGGCAAGACGCATGCCGCCCAGTTCTGAGTTTGTCCTCAGCCATCGCAGCATCTTTATTCTGCCCAGTGGCTTTGGGTTAGTCTGGCTTGCTCTGGTACTGCTGCTGTATCTGTTTGGCACTAACTATCAAAATAACCTAGTGATTGGGCTGAGCATTTTGCTACTCAGCCTATTTAATACCTGCATCCTCTACAGCTATAAAAATCTCGCAGGTTTGCGCCTTCGCGCGCTCACAGCACCTGAGGTATATGCGGGCGAAACCATCACCTTTCCAGTCCTGCTCACCTCAAGTCACAGCAGCCACAATATCAGCTTAAATTATCCGAATAATTTAGCTTACTTACTCAAACAGGTCGGCGCCGATGAGGTGCAAGCCTTGGTCTCGTTTGCCCATGATCGCCGCGGCTTGGTATCGCCTGGGCGACTTAAGATTGAATCCTTTTATCCCTTAGGGCTTTGCCGCGCTTGGTCCCATATTGATCTCGATAATGCGCACATCGTCTACGCTCACCCGATTGAAAGCCCTTTGCAGCTAAAAGCAGCCACCGAATCCGGTGAAGACGAACGGTTAGAAAGAGCCGGAAAATACATTGCCGGCATCGATGAATACAAAGGGCTTAAGCCCCATGTGCTCGGAGAATCCCTCAAACAAGTGGCATGGAAACAATGGGCTCAAGGGCGTGGCATGCTAACCAAGGAGTTCGAGCAGCCTCAGGGCGATCCCGTGTGGCTAACCTTAGTCCCCGATCCCGCACAGCTTGAACAGCAATTAGGTCAGCTCAGTTGGCAAGTCAACCATTTAAGTCAGCAGGAGCAATATTTTGGTCTGTGGCTACAACGTGTCGGGGCGGAAGATCTGATCCTCACACCCGATACGGGCAATGCCCATCGCATCGCCTGCCAAAGGGCGCTCGCACTCTACGGGCAAGATATCAGTACGCTGGATAAAATCGATAAATTGGCGAATAACCAAGGCGTTAGCCATAAGCATCCGCTTCCTCCCCATGGACAAGGCGTTCATGCGGCAAAAATGGAGCCGCGGCGATGACAACACAAGCCTCAACACATCACAAAGCTAATCCTCACAAGCTGACGACCTACCATGCCAATGGGCCGCAGACGGGGGATAATATCAGCCGCCAAACGCTATTTTGGCTGCTGCTCACCAATATTGCGGTACTCAGCCCCTTGTTTGATAAAACGACGCCTTGGACCCTTGGGATCTGCGCCATTTGCCTGGTGTGGCGAGTCGGTATCTATGTTGGCAAAGTGGCAAAACCACCACGCTACTTAGTCACAAGTCTTGCCATTGGCGCCGCGGTTACCCTCGCATTAGTATCGGGAGAGATTGGGCTATTAAACGCCTTAGTCAACCTGCTGATTTTAGGATATGCCTTAAAATACATTGAGATGCGAAGTGTTCGAGATGTGCGAGCCGTGGTAATTGTGGGCTATTTTTTAATTGCGCTGACCTTTATCGACCATCAATCCATGCTCAATACCGTGCATTTAATTGGTGTCACTATCATTAATACCTGCGTACTGGTGACCCTGTATCAAAGTAAACACAACTGGCAACATACCGCTTGGATTGGCGCTAAATTATTGCTTCAGAGTGTGCCACTGGCGCTACTGCTGTTTTTGGTCTTGCCGCGCTTTGCCCCGCTCTGGCTAGTCCCGAATATGAAAGAAGCCCAAACCGGGCTCTCGGATACCCTTTCCGTGAGCGATATCAGCAAACTCACCCGCTCCTCCGCACTGGCCTTTAGGGTAAGCTTTACCGAGGCGAGACCCATCCAAGCCGAACTCTATTGGCGCGCGCTGGTACTGGAAGATTACGACGGCCAAACCTGGCGCCAAGATGTCGGCATCAAACAAATTCAAAAGGATGCGCTGTTTTTTCCGCCCTCAAGACCAGATCCCGCGCGGCAACTCCCCGCAGCGATGACAGATGATACAGGCAGCCATGCGCCGCAGCGATACGACTATCAAGTGATTGTGGAACCTAGCCACCAGCCTTGGTTATTCGGGCTCGATGTGGCCTACAGCCAAGATGAAAAGGTCATCAATCTCCCCGATTATCGCCTCTATTCCCTACGTAATGTCGATCAACGCATGGGCTACAGTGCCCGTTCTTGGCCTAAGGCCCAAATGGACCTCAAGTTAACTGCCAAGCAGCGACAAATAAACCAGAAACTGCCCGAAGACACTAACCCCAAAACTCTGGCGCTCGCCACCGAGTTTAAGGCCAACTATCCCGAGCCAAAGCAGCGTCTTCTCGCCATGATGGGCTATTTTAATCGCGAACCGTTTTTTTACACCCTCACCCCGCCGCCCATTGGCCCGCAGCAAGTCGATGATTTTCTATTTGAAAATAAAGCCGGATTTTGCGCCCATTATGCCTCCGCATTTATCTTTATGGCCCGGGCCACTGGCTTACCCGCGCGTATGGTCACGGGCTATCAAGGGGGCGAATACAACCCGCAGGCCGATTACCTGAGCGTGTATCAATATATGGCCCATGCTTGGGCCGAAGTCTGGCTCGAGAATGAAGGCTGGGTACGATTCGATCCAACGGCCATGGTCGCGCCTAATCGTATTGAGCAAGGCTTCGATGCCGAGTTTTCCCCCGAACAAAGCTACCTGCAAGAAAGCCCCTTTAGCAGTTTGCGATTTAAAACCATGCCTTGGCTCAACGAGTTAAGGCAGCGCTTTGCCAGCCTCGATTATTACTGGAGTCTCTGGGTGCTCGGTTTCAATCAGGAGCGGCAAAACAAAGTGTTAAGCGGCATTTTAGGGGATGTCACTAAAACCAAGGTGGCGGTGTTTATGAGTGTCTGTATCAGCCTTATCGGCCTCTATATCGCCTACAGCGTGGGGCTGTTTCGATTTAAACGGGAGCAGGATCCTATCAGCGCTAAGTACCAGCGTATCTGCCAGCGCCTCAGTAAATTTGGCATCGTTCGTCCCGCTCACCTTGGCCCGAACGCCTTTGCCGAGCAGCTTATTGACACGCATCAGCAGCAATCCCCAGAGTTTTGCCGCGAGTTTGACACCCTGACCCAAAGCTATGTCGCGCTGAAATACCAACAGCTTGCGGACGGTGACTATCAAGCGGCGTTAAAGCGCTTTAATAACGCCGCTAAATCCCTTAACTGGCGACTATTTGGCCCAAGTAAACAGTTAAAATAGGCGGGATAAACTGCAGGGGGACAAGATTGTTGAATCTTATAAATCAGTCACATAGAATTGCCAAGCCACTTTGCTATGCATAACAGCAATCCCCAATCGTGAGTCGAATATGCTGAAGTTAATCCAATCCAATCAAATGGAAGTGCTCTGTGCCCATCTTGCCGCGTATTTGCGCCAGCCGCTACCCGGCGCGGGGTTATTGCAAAGTGAGCATATTTTGGTGCAAAGCCCCGGGATGTCGACTTGGTTACGCCTTGAAATTGCAAAACAAAATGGTATTGCCGCCGCGCTGGAGTTCCCACTACCTTCCAGCTTTATTTGGCAACTGTGCCACGATTTACTCCCCAATGTCCCCAAGGAAAACGCCTTCACTAAGGCGGCTATGACCTGGAAGCTGATGCAACTACTGCCGCGGCTACTGGATGAACCTTCTTTTGGGCCACTGCGCCATTATTTGGGCCATACCATAGATAATCTGGAATCGAGCGCGGCTGACACCCATAGCAACCATCAGCTTGGCGCCATAAGCGCCGATGATATTAAGCTTTACCAGCTCTGCGGCCGCATCGCCGATATCTTCGACCAGTATTTAGTTTACCGCCCCGACTGGATTGCCGCGTGGGAAGCTAATGAGCCGCTCGAATCGCTCAAATTGAATGAGGAGCAAAGCTGGCAACCCATCCTCTGGCGCGCGCTGATTGCCTACAATCGCGATGAGCTGCGTCAAAGCCACTACCATAGGGCCAATCTGCATCAGGATTTGATTGCCGCATTGGGGGATAGCGCCAATTCCCTCGCAAAATTGCCGCAACGTTTATTTGTGTTTGGGATCTCCTCCATGGCGCCCCAAACCATCGATGTGCTCCACCAGCTCGCGAGCCGCATCGATGTGATTATCTTAAGCCTTAGCCCCTGTCAGCATTACTGGGGCGACATTATCGACCCACGCCATCGGGCGCGTATGGCATTGCAATATGCAGGAAAACGCCAATTAGCTGAGCAATGGGAAGATAAACTCGAAGTCGGCAATCCCCTGCTCGCCAACAATGGCAAGATGGGCCGCGAATTACTCGATATGCTGCTCGAACTGCCCCCAGAGCACTGTGACTTTGGCGACGATGTGTACTGCGAGCCCTGCGGCGATCCTAACGATCCCCACACTAACGCAAGTATGCTGGCTGGTGTGCAATACGATATTTTAGAAATGCAGACACTCGATCGGGTACTCGGGCCGGATGCTGAGCTATATCAAGAGGTCGCGAATCGCCGGGTATTAACAGCCGACGATGATTCGATTCTAATCAAGAGTTGCCACAGCCCGCTTAGGGAAGTCGAAACCCTGCACGATCATTTACTCGACCTGCTGGATAGCGACAACCAACTCACCCCCAAAGACATAGTGGTAATGATGCCGGATGTCGCCGCCTACGCCCCCTATATCGATGCGGTGTTTGCGGCCAAACAGGGACTGGAATATATCCCCTATGCCATTGCCGACCGCGGCGCGGCGCAGGAATCGCCACTCATTAATAGCTTTTTGAATTTACTCAATATTAATCAGAGCCGTTTCGGACTGACGGATATTTTAAGCATTCTCGAAGTCCCAGCCATTTTGCGACGTTTTCAGCTCGAAGAAGACGAGCTGCCACTCATTCGCCGCTGGTTAGATGAAGCAGGTGTGCGTTGGGGCCGCGATGAACAGAGCCGCCTTAAACAGGGTGTGCCCGCCTTCGAGCAAAACTCCTGGGCCTTTGGCATAAAACGCTTAATCTTAGGCTATGCCTTAAGGGACGATGCGCCGCTATATCAGTCATCCCCGCAGGGAATGCACTATTTAACGGTGGCTGGGGTGGAGGGTCAATCGGCACAGGCCCTTGGCAAACTGTTGAATTTTATTGAAGTCCTCGATGAGACCACCCAAGTATTAGCCAAGGCGCAAGCGCCCTCACTGCGGTTACTCGAACTCACCGAGCTGTTAAACGCCTTTTACGCCCCCGATGAGGACGAACGAGAGCAGCTGCAGGAAATTCGCGATGCGATTGCCGCCTTAGAGCAAGAGCTACTTGCCGCCAGCCCTGCCGATATGGGTGCACAAGCCAACGACTTAGATTTAAGCATCGAAGTGCTGGCGCTTTGGTTTAATCAACGCTTAACCGAGTCACGTGTCGGCCAACGATACCTCGCGGGCAGCGTAAATTTTTGTACCTTAATGCCGATGCGCTCGATTCCCTTCAAGGTGGTTTGTCTGCTGGGGATGAATGATGGTGTCTATCCTAGGGTGCAACATCCTGTGGGCTTTGATCTGATGGCCCATTTGGGTGCGCGCAAAGGCGATCGTTCCCGTAGATTAGATGATAGATACCTGTATTTAGAGGCGTTACTCTCGGCTCGGGAGCAGCTGTACATCAGTTATATTGGCCGTAGCGAACGGGATAACTCGGAGCGTATTCCATCTATGCTGGTCTCCGAGCTAATAGAATATTGCCAGCTATGTTATTTACCTGAATCCCTTGCAGCAGAAGCTTCTAATGTCAGTAACGAAGTCGCCCAACAGGCATTGCTTGAGGCCATTGTGAGCCATCAGCCGCTGCAACCTTTTGATCCTAAACTGTATCAAGCAGCACTGCCGCAAGCCCTCACCTCCCATGGGATAAAACAGAGTTATAGCCAGCAGTGGTGTCCGCCCGATAGCAATAGCCAGTTGCAACATGGCCGATTTATCGAAGCCCATACCCAGATAGTGCTCGAAGATGACGCAATTGGTGATAGTGTTCAGGATATTGAGCCGCTTGGCGAAGCAGAGCATGTGGATATCTCGGCCTTTATTCGCTTCTTTCGCAATCCCGCGCAGTATTTCTTTAATCGTACCCTGAAAGTCGATTTAAACCTTAATATTCAAGCAGATGATAACGATGAGCCCTTTAGTCTTAATGCGTTAGAGCGTTATTTATTACAGGCTCAGCTCCTTGGCGATGCGCTTGAGCAAGGACAAAACGAGCCCAGCACTGAACTGTTACAACGCCTTAAAGCCAGCGGTAACTTGCCTATGCAGCCCTTTGATGATCTGCTACTGCGCCAATACAGCCATGATATCGCGCCGCTGATCGGTAGAACCCTGTTTATGCGCGGCGATGTCGCTCCCCGGCATGCCGATATTCGGCTCAGCTTTGAGTTACCCCATCAGAACTCTGGAACTCAGTTAAAAGCCAAGCGGGTGATCCTCGAAGGTCGAATCGATGATATCAGCCCTAAAGGATTGGTCACTTGCCGCCCCGGCAGTGCCCATGGGCGGGACATTTTAGCCTTGTATTTACGTCATTTATGTTTGATGGCCGCCGGAGTGGCTCAACCTAGCTACCTGCAACCTAGCTATCTGCTGGATATGGGGCATTTTCATGCCCTCGCGCCCATTACGCCAGCGCTTGCCCATGCGCAGCTTGCCAACTTATTAAAGTATTTTTATCAGGGCCAAATTCATCCCCTGTGCTTTATGCCAAGAACCTCCCTCGCCTATGCCAGCGCTGAGGCGCATGAAGCGCAAGACTCGCACACAAGCACAGACCCGCACAAAGCACGGCTCGAAGCGGCGCAGAGCGAATGGCTGGACGAGCAAGGTGAACTTGGCGAAGGCACAGATCCCCATTATCAGCGGCTGTTTCATTTTCCCGACGACTTTACCGAGGCACATTTTGGCAAGCTCGCCGATGACATCTATCGGCCAATGCTTAGCCTGTATCACAAGGATACCCTCGCCCAACTCGAGGAATTTGCCCTGAATGAAGCCCAAACCGCCACGACAGAGGGAGCGCACTGATGACTAAGGTATCACCCGCTTTGCCGTTAGATTCGCTCACCCTGCCATTTGGTGGCAGTCGCTTAATCGAGGCCAGTGCGGGCACGGGGAAAACCTACACCATTTCAGGTCTGTATCTCAGATTACTGCTTGGGGATGGCTTAAGCGAACCGCTCAATTGTGAACAAATTCTGGTCGTGACCTTTACCAATGCCGCCACTGAGGAACTGAGGGACAGGATTCGCCGCCGCATTCAGGTTGCCTTTAAGTGTTTCTTAGGATTAGAGATTAACGATCCTTTTGTGCAGGCGCTGTACGATAAGACCCCTGAAGCCGAGCGCGCTATCGCCCTGAGACGCTTCGATTTGGCGCTCAAATCCCTCGACGAAGCGGCAATTTTTACGATTCATGGATTTTGTCAACGAATTTTGGCCGATCTCGCCTTCGAATCATCATTGTTGTTCGAGTCGGATTTCACCTTAGACGACAGCGAGTTTTTACACCATGCGGTGCGGGACTTTTGGCGCGAGGCCTGCTATCCGCTACCTGAGTATTTAGCCCAAATCATTGCCAGCGAATTTGGCGATCCCGACGGATTAGTCAAGCAGTTGAGAGCCTTGCTCGGTGCCAGTGAGGCCAAACCGCTTAAACCTGTGCAGCCCTTTGCTCGTTTGGCAGAGTCCTTAAGCCAGAGTGTGCAGCGCTTTAAACTCGCCTGGCCGCGTGGCCGCGACGCGCTGTTAGAGTTACTGCATAGCCTGCCGCTTAACGGTCAACGTTTTGGTAAGGCGAGCGACAATTACCCTAAACTGGCGGAAATGTTCGACCAGCTGGATAACTTTTTAGCCTTTGGTCATGGCTTACCGCCGCTTAAAGTGCTCGAAGCGCTGTCGTTATCCGAGCTTAAGCTGAATAAGGGCGGCGTGCTCCCAAGTGCGAGCGAGGCGCCACTGCTTGACCATATGGAGCAGTTAGCCGCATTGATTAACGCGATTAAACCCGCATTTCTTTATAGCGCCAAACAAGGGATCAGCGAGCGTTTTGCCAAGCAAAAACAGCAAAAAAATGTGCTGACACCAGATGATCTGCTCACCACCTTGGCAGCGGCGATGCAGGCCAATCCCGACACTTTGCCAAAGGCGGTGGCGAGTCGCTTCCCCGTGGCCTTAATCGATGAGTTCCAAGATACGGATCCTCTGCAATTTGCTATTTTCTCAGGGATTTATCAAACCCGTTTGGGGCTTGATACTCAAAATTCGGCGGCTGAACCTAAGCCTCGCACGGATAGCAAATTAAGCCTGCTGATGATTGGTGACCCAAAACAGGCGATTTATGCTTTCCGCGGCGCCGATATTTACACTTATATCGAGGCGCGCAGACAAACCCAGGCGCACTATTTTCTCGATACTAACTATCGCTCGAGCCGCAATCTGGTGGCCGGAGTAAATCATTTATTTGCCCAGCATTCAGATCCTTTTATTAGCCAATCGATTCCCTTCGATCCAGTCAAAACGCCTGCCAGTGCGGCGGCCAAACAACTCGTCGAGCAAGCGCCCAATAGTGCCGCGCTGCGGTTAAAACTCTTGAGTGAAGGCGAAACGGGGCTTAATAAAGCCAGTGCTAGACAAACCTTGGCTGAAGACACCGCCGCCGAAATCACCCGTTTACTGACGCAGGCCGCCAATGGTCAATGCCGCACGCCCAAAGGGCCATTAATTGCTAAAGATATCGCCATCTTAGTGCGCGATAGAAACGAAGCGGCCGTGATGAAAACCGCGCTGAGCAAGCGCCAGATTGGCGCCGTCTTTTTAAGTCGCGACAGCGTATTTGAAACAGTCGAAGCGCGGGAAATGGCGCTCATTCTGCGCGCCTTGGCCAGTCCCAAGGACGAGCGCGCCCTGCGTAGCGCCCTTGCAACCGCCCTGCTTGGTTATCGCGCCGAGCAAATCCATGCCTTTAACCAAGATGAAGAGCAGCGCCAAAGACTGCTGGAGCAGTTTTTTGAGCTGCACCAGATCTGGCAAAAACGCGGCATTATGCCGGCGCTGCTCAGCCTAGCCAATGCGACCCAGATGGTTGCGCGTCTGCTGCATTCCCCCGCTTCGACAAGCACTGACCAAGCGGAGCAAGATGCAGCCGCTCAGCTTGAGGCGAGCAATGGTGAACGTCGACTCACGGATTTTCGCCACTTAGCCGAGCTGTTGCAGCAAAAGGCGACCGAAATTGATGGGATCAGTGCCCTGCTCAACTGGTATGAGCAACAACTGATTGATAACACAGGAACTGATGAACAGCAGCTGCGCCTTGAAAGCGAGCAAAACTTAGTGCAAATCGTCACCATCCATAAGAGTAAGGGGCTGGAATACCCAGTATGCTTTGTGCCCTTTGTCAGCCTTGCGCGGGACAATCGCCGCCGCCCGACGCCCATGCTCTACCACAGAACCAATGCCGATGGCGCGCAGGAGCTGGTGTGGGATTTAGAAGGCACGGACGAAGGTTGGGAACAGGCAAAGCAGGAAACCTTAGCCGAAGATCTGCGTCTGCTCTATGTGGCGCTCACCCGCCCCGTGTACCTGTGTTATTTGTACATAGCCAACCATAGCCGCATGTTAAAGACGGGGCTTAAAAGCCAGCTGCATGAGACCGCCATCGGTTATCTACTTGGGATCACTGACACGGATTGTGATTTTTCGCGTCTGCAAAATGCCGCCAAGGCGCTGGTCGCGGGTCTCGAGTCGAGTCAACCTGCGATCAGCATTGAGGTGGTGGCCGACGACATTGAGGCTAATAAACTGCAAACAGGTGGAGCGAATACTCATACCTTGAGTGCCCGTAAGGTCAGCCGTCAGTATCGCACTCCATGGCGCGTCGGCAGTTATTCCGGTTTAGTTAAAAATGCACCACACGCTAAAGCCACTCCTGGCGCCGATGATGAGGTCAATGCCGTATTGGGCACTGATACCACAAATAGCGCAATTGATCCCATATGGCCAGACCACTGGTGGCAAGAAGCTGCCGATCTGCAAGCACAACCTCTGCTCAATCGCTTTAGTTTTGAGCGCGGCGCCAACGCGGGTAGCTTTATGCACTTAGTGCTTGAGTTAATTGATTTTACCCAAGCTCAAATCGACTTACCCCGAGAGCTACCTAAGGCCATGTTGCAATACGGCATTGCCCCCGAATGGCAGCCCGTATTAGAGGATTGGTATCTTGAGGTATTGCAAGCACCACTGGCATTAATGGCGCAGGATAATCAGCTTATCAATCCCGAGCTGTGTTTAGCCGCACTCGCGCCGCAGCACACCTTAGTTGAGATGGAGTTTTACCTACCTCTGAATCGCTTAAAGGATACGGAGCTTAATCAACTCCTTGGGCAATATGGCTACGATACCGAGCTGCAGTTTGACGAATTACAGGGTATGCTTAAGGGCTTTATCGACTTAACCTTTGAATATCAAGGCAAGTTTTATATTGCCGACTATAAGTCGAACCATCTGGGGGATAATATTCAAGCCTATCATCATAGCGCCCTGAAACAGGCGATTGGCGATCATAGGTATGATTTGCAATATATTCTCTACTCCCTTGCGCTGCACCGCTATTTAGCGATGCGCTTGCCCAATTATGATTACGATACCCATATCGGCGGCTGTTATTATTTGTTTTTACGGGGAATGTCGGTGCAATATCCAGGCTTTGGTATTTATTACGATAAACCGCCCAAGGCGCTGATTTTGGCATTAGATGCGCTGTTTCAGCGCAGCCTAGAGACAAGCACTGTGAATCAACAGGATACGGGAGCAATGGCATGAACCACAGCACCGAACTGACTCCCCCAAAAGAATCAACCCAATGGGTTGAAGCTGGCGCACTCAGACTCAAGGCGCCGCTCGCAGAGCTACTCAAATACTGGGAAAAGGAGCGGCTGATCACCCCGCTCGATCGCCATTTTGCCCTTGAGATGGCTAGGCTTCACCCCAATGACGCCCAAGAGCCACTGTTTATGCTGCTGTGCGCCCTGTTAAGCCAACAGCTCTCGGCCCAACATACCTGCCTAGTGCTCGAACATATAGTGCCAGCCAATCCGATGGCAGAGTCGGTTAATCACTGCCAAATCCGTTTGAGCCTGCCAGAGCTGATTGCAAGGCTGCAAAATTTTGAGGCCGTTGGCGAACCTCACAGCAATAAACCACTGATTTTTGATGGCGGCCGACTCTATCTTGAGCGTTATCATCATTTCGAAACCGAGGTGGCCAACGCCCTGACAAGGCTATCTTCGAGTCAACCCGCCAACAGCAATGATAAAGATTCAGACGCGCCGCTACGCAGGCAGCTCGATTACTTATTTCCAAACGCCGCATCTTCCCATGCAGCCACAACCCTTGAGCCTCATATCGACTGGCAAAAGGTGGCAACGGCAACGGCGCTCGGCAAGAAGCTTGCGGTGATCACCGGCGGCCCTGGTACAGGCAAAACCACCACAGTGACTAAGTTACTGTTGCTACAGCAATTAGGTTCACCAAAACAGATAAGACTCGTCGCCCCGACAGGTAAGGCCGCCGCCCGTTTAAGTGAATCGATAAAGGCCTCGAAAGCAAGACTCGAGCAGGAACTCAAACAGGCTCAAGCGACAAACGAACAAGTACAAAGTCACGAAACCCAAGCGCTGTTAGCCGCGCTCAAGCAAGTGCCGGAAGAGGCATCAACCTTACATCGTCTGCTGGGGGTTATCCCCAATTCGGCGCAGTTTCGTCACCATCAGGGCAATCCCCTGCGGCTAGATCTCTTGATTGTCGATGAAGCCTCAATGGTCGATTTGCCAATGATGTATAAGCTGCTCACGGCCCTCCCCGAACAGGCGGGTTTGATACTGCTTGGGGATCAGGACCAACTCGCCTCGGTTGAAGCAGGCGCAGTGCTAGCCGATATTTGCGCAGGACTAAAATACGAGTCAGACCAACACTCTGAATGGCGAATGCGTTATAGCCAAGCTCAGGCCGAACAATTGAGCAAGCTCACCAGCTTTGATCTGCGCGCCTATATTCACCGCGAGCCAAAGATTGGCGACAGTTTGTGTATGTTGACCCACAGCCACAGATTTAAGGGCGATGCGGGCATTGGCCTATTAGCCAGTGCGGTGAATCGCTCCGATCTGGCGGGGATTTTGACCGTATGGCAACGGGGACTGGCCGAGCTTACTTGGCTAGAACACAGTATGGCTCTGAGCCAGACCCAAGCCAAAATCAGCGAGCCTGCAAACAACAGCGGACTTCATGCCCTGCTAACACAGGCCTGTGAGCAATACGCTGAGTATTTACGTCCGCTGCAAATTTCAGATCCAAGCAGTGTGCCAAGCGCCATCGAAGCCATTGCCCGCTTTAACCAGTATCGCATCCTATGCGCCATGCGCAGTGGCGATTATGGTGTCGAAGGTATCAATCAAACTGTGACTAAGGCGCTGTCTCAGGCCAAGCTGATCCATCCCCAGCAAGAGTTTTACCTCGGCAGACCGATTATTATCCAAAGCAACGACTATAACTTGGGCCTGTTTAACGGTGATATTGGCTTGATTTTGCAGGATGAAGACAGGCCAGAGCGACTGATGGCCCACTTTATCAAAGCCGATGGCAAACTGCTTAAAGTGCTCCCGGCAAGGCTACCTAGCCATGAAACCTGCTACGCCATGACGGTACATAAAAGTCAGGGCAGTGAATTTAATCGCGTCGCCCTCGTACTTCCGCCAAATCCGAGCCTAGTACAGTGGCAATTGCTCACCAAGGAGCTTGTCTACACCGCGATTACCCGTGCAAAACAACACTTTAGCTGTTTAGGAACACAGCAAGTCTTCGAGCGTGCAAGCCAGCAAGCCACCCAACGGGCCTCAGGTTTAGCCGATAGGCTCTGGCGCGATTAAGTGATAACGAATGAATAGTTAACTTATTGATTAACATTAAGAATCAACAAGTAAAAGGATCTTAAGATTGACGGAACAAGCCATGATCAAACTGCACCAGATGCAAGATGTCATCAATTTATTTGATGGCATTAAAGCTGAGGCGCAATTACCCGCACAATGCTACGAATGCTCACGTTACATTCGTTGGTCAGAATTTGAGGCAATGCAAGTATACGAGCTTGATTTTGAACCTTATTTAACCGTTGCAGCAAACTGTGATATGCGTTTTTTTACCCTGTATCAGAGTCAGCACCGCTTATATCTTGCCCATTGCAACTATGCTGGTCACGCGCCGCGATGGGAAGCTCGCCCCATCACCTTGTCGCAACTGACGGATACCGCGTTAATGACGAGGCTGATGCAAGAACACGCCTATCAGTTAGGGCTCAATATCAAGCTCGATTTGGATTATCCCGTCTAGTCTCACTTTGTTGGGCTGAAATGCATTGTACTAGACTGGTTATCATCGAAGTCTTTGGTCACTGATAAAGGAAGCAAGATTTGAAGTCGCAAGTAAAAGATAACTATCAAATCACAGTGGCGACCTTTGATAAACATGCCAAACAGTATCAGGACAAATATCTGGAATTTGCCCCATACACCCAAAGCTATGATTGCCTGCTGAGCTATCTCACCGAACATAGTCGCCTACTCGATATCAGTTGTGGGCCAGGCGGTATCAGCCGCTATCTGGTTGCGAAGGAACCTAAATTAACGGTTTTTGGTATCGACCTCGCCCCGCAAATGATCTCGCTCGCGAAACAAAATGTCCCCTCGGGTCACTTTGAGCTCATGGACTGCCGTCATCTTCATAAGCTTATTGACCGAAACATGCCGCCGTTTGATCTTATCGCCTGCGGCTTTGCACTGCCTTACTTATCCCAAACGGATCTGGTCGCGTTTTTTGCACATCTTCGCGCCCTGATTGCGCCGCAGGGCATTGTGTATCTTAGCACCATGGAAGGTGAAGATAGCCGTTCTGGTTTACAAACTGGTAGCACTGGCGACAGTGTCTATGTGCATTACCATCAATATGATTTTATTGAACAACAACTTGCGGCCAATGGTTTTCAGATACGAGATGTCAAGCGTCAGCTCTTTCCAGCATCTGAAGGAACAACGGATCTCTTTATTCTGGCGCAAGCGGGTGCTTAGCATAAGTAGCCCTAAACCGAGTAAACACGTAGCCCATTGCAATCATTAATCATTCACTCACAACCGCCCTATTAACCGATAAGGCCTATCAATATTGCGTTAATCATCTATAGGTAAAAATGCTTCACCTTTGTGTTGAACCGCAGCCCTTTACTGCACAAAATAACATCACTTAGTTAGCCACCAAGCGTAAGAAGCTATCCAATCAAGGCACAGTTTGTTTCTCTTTGTCGATCATGGGTAGATTTTTTGTTTATAAACTCGGCAAATAGGAGCATGACAGACTAGGCTTTTGTTGAAAGCCAATTCGGAGCGACTAAATAGCACACTAAACAATCAGCTAAAAATATAATGAATATCAGATGGATATAAAGAACATCATACTATATGTTAATAATAGGTTAATTCGACGACGTGTCTAAACCTTACTCCTACATATAGGTTTGATGAACCTGTGGTGTATAAGCAGATAGCAGAGTGCCGTTGTGATGCTTTCTTGTTAATAACCAAATGATTAATAAAGGAATGACATTATGTTTTGGTGGAAAGTTAAATCAAATAACAGGGATGCGAACAACCATTCATCAGGTTTTACAGCAGCCGAAACGCTTGAGAATGAACTGGCGGCGATTCGTGCCTACACTGCCTATATTTGTTTCACACCTAAGGGTGAAATCATTGAAGCCAATGATATTTTCTTAGATGTAATGGGTTACAGTGCCAATGAAATCCTTGGTAAACACCATAGAATGTTTTGTACGGCACAATACTCGGGCTCGCAGGAATATCAAAAGTTTTGGCAGGAACTTGCTGCAGGCAATGCGTTTACGGGGACATTCCAACGTTTAAAGAAAAACCACATCCCAGTTTATGTCGAGGCCAGTTATTTCCCCGTAAAAAACAGTGCGGGTGACGTCGTGAAAATCATCAAAATCGCCAATGATGTTACGGCGTCACAACTTAACCTCATTGCTAAAAATGCCATTCTCGATGCCCTCGATCGCTCCCAAGCCGTTATTGAGTTTTTACCCGATGGCACAGTGATCACCGCGAATCAAAACTTCTTGGATATCATGCATTACCGACTAGATGAGATCCAAGGTAAACACCATAAGATGTTCTGTGACAAAGAGTTTTACCGTATTAGACCCGACTTTTGGAAACGACTCGCCGCAGGCGAACACTTCACCGGACGCTTTAAACGCATCGATGCACATAACAATGTGATTTGGCTTGAAGCCACCTACAATCCGATCTGGGATGCATCAAATAAGGTGTATAAGATTGTTAAGTTTGCCTCGGATATCTCCCATAGGGTCAATACCGCCCTGCAAGCGGTGGACATGGCGGCGGCGACGTCAGAGCAAACCTCACAAATCACCACAAATGCAGTGCAAGTGCTGAACGAAGCCGTCTGTACTTCGCATCAAATTGCCGAACAAGTTAAAAATGCCTCGAATATTGGTGGTGAGCTACTCGTACAATCAAAAAATATCAACGACATAGTGATCACCATCCGTGGCATTGCAGAACAAACCAATTTACTGGCTCTCAATGCGGCGATTGAGGCAGCAAGAGCGGGCGATCTTGGGCGAGGTTTTGCCGTCGTAGCCGATGAGGTCAGAAAGTTAGCCTCTCGCACCTCCACGGCGACCAGCGAAATCGCGAATGTGGTTCAACAAAATACCGACCTAATCAAAAACATCGATCATCAACTGAGCAACATCACCAATGTGGCATTGCATGGGGAGGACAGTATCAATCATGTCGCCGCTGGCCTTGCCGATGTCGGCAATGGTGTCAGCCAATTTGTCGCTATGGTTGAACAGCTGAGGCCCTAATCAGCGGTAATGAACCTTAGAGTACACTTAATTAACAATAGGTTAGCATCAGTGAATAGCGGTATTCTTTTGCTGTGGATGGATAAAACCGTGCGAACTCGTGCCATGACTCTGTTACAATGCCAACGTTTGAATGTCCTCTGCGACTTACGTTGATATGTGTGGAGCCTATGTCTAAAACGCCAACCTATTCGCCTGCCAATACTGTGGTCGTACTCGATTTTGAAACTTCTGGGCTTTCACCCAATCAAGGAGCACGTGCCATTGAAATTGGCGCAGTATTAATTGAGCAAGGGCAAATTACCGCGCGCTTTTCTGAGTTAATGAATCCGGGGTTTCGGATAAACAGTTTTATTGAAGATTACACAGGGATCAGCAATCAGATGCTCGCCCATGCGGCGCCCTGTGCAGAAGTCATGGCCCGCTTTGCTGAGTTTATCGGTAAACATCACTTAGTTGCCCACAATGCCACCTTCGATCAACGCTTTCTCGATGCCGAATTTTCCCAGATAGGCCATCAATATCCCGGCCAATTTGGTTGTTCGTTACTGCTGGCAAGGCGCTTATATCCTGAGGCCATTAATCATCAACTCGCGACCTTAGTTCGCCATAAACAGCTACCGACTAACGGAACTTATCACCGCGCCTTGGCAGATGCGGAAATGACCGGACATTTATGGCTGCGCATGCTGGCTGATCTTAAACAAGGGTATGCGATCACTGAGCCGCCCTTTAGCCTGATGCAGAAAATTATGGCTAAGACAAAGGCCGAGGTGCCTAAGTTTTTACGCCAATACGCCAGAGGTTAGCCCTATTTTGGTCCTCCATCAGGCAAAATGAGTATAACGCATCAATAAAAAAGCCGAGTGTTATCAATCACTCGGCTTAATGATTCAATCAAAATAGACGCGACTCAAGCGAGCGGCGTACAGTCAATCCCGCATGAACTGCGTACCACTAACGTCGTTGGGATCAACTGCGGGCTCACCGCTTGACCACGAATAAGCTTAAGTAGACTTTCCACTAAAATCTCCCCCGCTAACTGGGTATTTTGCTTAATCGTGGTTAACGGCGGATTGGCAAAGCTTGCTACGGGAATATCATCATACCCGACGACTGCGACTTGCTCGGGCACTAAAATCCCCTTCTCTTTTAAGGCGCGGATCGCACCTATGGCGATTAAATCACTGGCGGCAAAAATCGCGTCGAAATTCAATCCTTTATCGAGCAACTCCAAAGTAGCATAGTAACCCGCCCCCTCAGTGCTAATAGCCGAAATCTGCCGACGAGGATCGACAGTCAGCCCGGCAGTTTGCAGTGCTTTCACATGGCCTAAATATCTGTCCCTGAACTCAGGGCAATGACTCGATGCCCCGCCCAGAAATGCAAAATCCTTACGACCGAGGGAAATTAAATGCTCAGTGGCAATTAGGCCGCCTTGGTGATTATCGCAGCCGATGGATAACACGGATTTATTGTTATGCTCTGCGCCCCAAATCACAAAATGGGTGTTCTGTGCCAGCAACTTTTCGAGCTTTTGCTCGTAATCCATGTAGTCGCCGTACCCTAGCAAAATAATGCCATCGGCTTTATTGCTATCTTCATAATCGGCATGCCAATCACTGGAAAGCTGTTGAAATGACACGAGTAAATCATAACCTTGCTGCGCCGTCGCCCGCGTGATTGAGCCTAACATCGACAGAAAAAAGGGGTTGATCAGTGAATCATCATTGGTGGGATCTTCACACAACAACAGGGCTAAGGTGTGGCTATTTTGGGTGCGTAGGTTACTGGCGTTTTTATCGACTTTGTAGTTGAGTTCTTTCGCAATCGCTTGGATCCGTTGACGGGTTTCTAAATTGACTAACGGACTATTTCTCAGGGCTCGGGAAACCGTAGACTGGGATACACCAGCACGATAAGCAATATCAATCGAGGTCGCTTTCGATGCCATAGCAAGGTCACCATAATTATTATTTTGAGGCGATACTAAAACAGTTCGAATGACTTGTATAGCCGAAGGGTTTACAACTGACTAACAAGTTAGCAGGGATGAAAACCTTGATGAAAATGGCTGCACAGCTTGTACAACAAACGCCCTCTCACCCATGCTAACAAAGCAGTGTCGATACAACTAAGGCTTATACCGACACCCAACAGCACTAAATAAAGTTAAATCCCTAACTCATCGAGCAAATCGTCGGCATTCGTACTGGCGATGGCGGGTTTATCCGTCATACGGCTCCAAGGTGATGCGGTATCTGGGTGCGAAGACGCATTAGCACCAAGACCATGCTGCTCGAGCAAGCTGTCAGGGTCGAACTCTTCGTCGTATTCAAACTCATCGAGTTTAATAAACTCGGTCTTATCCATGGCAAATTCGAGGTAGAAAATATGATTATTTTCAGTTTTAAAGGACACACGTCTTGCGACAGCATCGTCTAAGTTTGCATCGATAGAAATCGTCAGCTCTTTGTTTATGGTTAACATTTTAGGCTGACTTTGGCTAATGGAGGTTTGCAGCTCCTTGGAAACCTTATTAATAAAGTCGCCCAAGATTTGGTTCATCAACTCGCCCATCACGTTCCCCACTTCATCGGACGTGTGGGAAAAGGCGAGCTCTTCCTCTGGCATGCCCATATTGAGCATATAGCGGCGATAGATTTCGATGGCCGCTGGGGCTGAAAAGTTGATTACCACTAACCCTGAAAAGCCGCCATCAAAAATCGAAAAACAGCCTAGGTCGGGTTTTAAGCGGGTGCGAGTAATGCTTTGCACCATGCCCGCGTGGCTCACATGGCTGGCACTGGTGCTCGATAACACATGGGCGACCGAGTGGCATAACTTCAGTAAAATATCATCCGAAGTCACAATAGTGTTTGTTGTCATAATCCATTCTCAAACTAAACCGATGATTAATCTTGCGCGTAAAAGCATAAAAAATCAAAACCAAAACAATTAATTAGCAGTCTGGCTCTGAAATATTAAGTATATCTAAAGGCTAACTACTTGAATTTCATAAAATACGCGATTCAGTCTAACGTCTTATTCGCCTTGGTGATACACGAATTAGCGATAAAAGCATCAATCAGTCACAGTGCTAAACAATATTCTGCTTAAGATCAAAGAATCCCAATATTCTTAACGTCTTTACACGAAATAAACTCAAGTTTGATTCATTTGATACCGATTCGAAGGTATATTGGACACCATTCTTTTTGCGCCTAAAGGACCCCACATGATCACATTCTTGCGCCGATTCACTATTCTCCAACGACTGATGATGATGTTAGTGATGGCGGCTATAGGTACTGTGTGTTTTGCGAGTTTTTCCATTAAAGAGCAATACAGCAATCTTATTGAGCAAAAGTGGCAACAGATTGATGGCCAGCTCGGCAGCCTCCTCAGTGTAATCGATATTCATCGCCAAGATGCCCTAAGCGGCAAGCTGTCAGAAGCAGAAGCGCAACAAGCGGCGGCAAACCTGATTGACCAAACCCGTTACGCCGGTGTCGGCTACTTTATTGTGATCGATGATAATAATCAGATCCTCGCCCATGGCGAACGCAGCGATCTTATTGGCACATCGGCGCTCAATTTTAAGCTGCAAAATGGCACGAATCCCCTTGCCACTATGTTGCCGCTAGCCCGCCAAAACGGCAAAACCATGCTCGAATATCCAATTGCAAATCCCGTGTCGAAGAACATTGAAGATAAGCTGGTCGAAGCCCGTTATTATCCTGAATGGGGCTGGACGCTCATCACTGGTGCTTACTTAAGCGATGTGAAACAAAGTCTTAAAGCCGTGATCATCGATTATCTGATTATCATGTTTTTAATTTCTGTACCGATTTTCGCGTTTTTCCTGGTGCTGAATCACTCCATTACCTCACCGTTAAACGACGCTATCGATGCGCTTGAGGATATCGCCCAAGGCGAAGGCGACCTTAGCCAGCGTTTAAGCACCCAAGGCAAGGATGAAGTGGCGCACCTTGCCCACGCCTTTAACCTGTTTGCCCAGAAAATTGGCGACATGGTGGGTCATTTACAGCCATTGGGCCAGTCCCTCGACAATGATGCCAAGCAGTTAATGCTGGCCGTTGAAGAGTCGAACCAAAGCGCAGAGCATATCCACCGTGAAACCGGTAGCGTAGCCACCGCCGTGAATCAAATGCTTTCAACCACCCATGAGATGGCGAGCAACACCCAGCAGGCTGCCGATGCAGCCAACAGTGTGAAGAATCAGGCGCAGCAAAGCCAAGCGGTAATCGATGATACGGTGCGTGATACCGAAAAACTGGTGCAAGAGCTAAGGGCATCAGAAGTGATCACCCAAAAACTCGGACAATCCTCGGCGCAAATTGGCAGTATCCTCGATGTCATTCGCTCTATTGCCGAACAAACGAACCTGTTAGCTCTCAATGCAGCCATCGAAGCCGCCCGCGCGGGGAGCCATGGCCGCGGGTTTGCCGTGGTCGCCGATGAAGTGCGCGCACTGGCCAATCGCACCCAAGACTCTACCAACGAGATCCAAAAAATCATCTCGGATATTCAAATGGGCGTGAACTCTGTAATGAAGAGTAATAGCCAAACACAGACTCAATCCGATGAATTACAAGCCAAAGCCCGCGAAGCGGGTAATGCCATGGCGGCGATTTTGCAGCTTATCGCCCATATCAGCGATATGAACACCCAGCTCGCGAGTGCGACCGAGGAGCAGTCGCTGGTGACGGAGGAAATCAACCGCAATATCTGTAATATTTCGGAATTAACCGAAGTCTCAGTCAAAGCTAACGAAGGTAACAGCCGCGCGGCACAGTCATTGCAGGATATCAGCCAAGATATGTCTCATACCTTAGGCCAATTCAAAATCTAGTTCGCAGGACGAGATAAGCAACCGCCATAAAAGAGGACGTATTAGAACGTCCTCTTTTAGTTTAAAATACTTCACTCAACTAGGTTAGATGCAATCTAGACGGGTATCCATGCTATAAACTAGGATATGACTTTACCCTATTGCCGATTGAGGAACGTCCATGCGCATGACCTTAGCCGTTCACCTGCGGCAGTATACCATCCATAGTTTTAGTCCTAATGCTCAATTACCTAGCGAAGTCTTTGCCGAAGAAGTGTACTTTATCGGCCGAACCGAGGAAGGGCTGACAGTCGTGGTATCGAGTGAACTTGAGCTCGACAGTTTAGAGCAAGAACCCCATTGGTGCTGTTTTGAAGTCTTAGGCCCGCTGGGATTTTCGATGACAGGCATTTTATCGAAAATATCCGGTACCTTAGCCGATGTGCAGATCAGTATTTTTGCCCTTTCCACCTTCGATACCGACTATATTTTGGTCAAGAAAAATTGCCTCCAAAGCGCCGTTGCCGCCTTAAAAAAGGCGGGTTACAAGATTATTGAGTCGAACGAAGCGCCATAATATTGCTAAAGAGTTAAACCACTATGTACGAAAAATCTGTCACTATCACCGCAAAACATGGTATTCATACCCGCCCAGCCGCCCTGTTAGTGAAAGAAGCGAAAACCTTCAACTGCGATGTGCTAGTTGAATGCAATGGCAAACAGGCCAGTGCCAAAAGCTTATTTAAATTGCAAACATTAGGCCTGTATCATGGCGTCACCGTCAAAGTGTTTGCCGAAGGTGAGCAGGCACAGGAAGCGGTCGAGAAAGTCTCGGAACTGCTCATCACTTTAAGTTAAACGGCATCTTAGCCAGCTTGATAGGAACGAATATGTCGATTACGGGGATCATAGTGTCATCGGGGATTGCCTTCGGACAGGCGCTCCACCTTACCCAGGCCGAACACCACCTCGATTATCGCCCTATTCCCCTATCACGGATCCCGCAGCAACAGAGTAAATTTGTTAAAGCCCTACAGGCACTGCAGCAACAACTCAGCCACAGCCAAACTAAGCTCGACCCACAAAGCGAAAACTATCAGTTAATTGAAGCCGATTTGTTACTGCTTGAGGACGAAGAGCTTATCGACCAAGTGAAGGAAGCGATCCGCACCCTGCAGTTATCTGCCAGTGTAGCGGTTGAGCGGATCTTCGCCCATCAGGCGAATGAGCTTGAATCCTTAGACGATCCCTATCTTGCCAATCGTGCCCAAGATGTACGATGCCTAGGCCAGCGATTAGTCACGGCTATTAACGGTCGCTTAGATCAAGGCTTAGCCCAGTTAACTGAGCCGACGATCCTCCTGGCGCAAGATCTCACTCCCGCCGAATTTGCGTTATTACCTAAAGAGCAGCTCAGCGGCATAGTACTTAAAACCGGCGGCTTAACCAGCCATACGGCGATTTTAGCCCGCGCGGCGGGGATCCCCGCTATTCTTAGCTGCCAGTTCGATGCCGAGTTTATTCCCAATGGCACACCACTGGTGCTCGATGCCCTCAGTGGTGAGCTTTTTGTTAACCCAGCACCCGAGCTACAGGCACGCTTAACCGTCACATTGCACCATGAGCAAGCCAGACGCGCCGCCCTGCAAGCGTACCGAGATGTGCCCGCCAAGACCCAAGATGGCCACCTCGTAGGCCTGATGGCCAACGTGGGCAACTTGAACGATATCACCCATGTTGGCGATGTGGGTGCCGATGGTATTGGTCTGTTTCGCACCGAGTTTATGCTGATGCACACCAGTACACTGCCGGATGAAAAAGCGCAATACAATCTATACTGCGAAGCCTTGCATGCGTTAGGTGGTAAAACCTTTACGATCAGAACCTTAGATATTGGTGCCGATAAAGAGCTGCCCTGCCTCTGCCAGGAGGTCGAGGACAATCCCGCCCTTGGGCTACGCGGAGTTAGATATACCTTGGCGCATCCTGAGTTGTTTAAGACCCAGCTTAGGGCGATTTTGCGAGCAGCCAACCATGGCCCCATTCGACTCATGTTTCCCATGGTGAATCAGGTTGAAGAACTCGATCAGATTTTTGCCCTCATCGCCGAATGCCAAGACGCCCTCGAAGAGGAAGAAAAAGGCTTCGGCGAACTCAGTTACGGCATAGTGGTTGAAACCCCCGCCGCCGTGATGAATCTTGCTTCTATGCTGCCAAGATTAGATTTTGTGAGCATAGGCACCAATGACTTAACCCAATATGCCATGGCGGCGGATCGCACAAATCCACAACTGACACGGGATTATCCTTCCCTGTCACCGGCGATTTTAGGGCTCATCAAGATGACCGTCGACCAAGCCAAAGCCGCTGGAGTCAAAGTGTCACTCTGTGGCGAACTTGCCAGCTCGCCGCTGATGGTCCCGCTCCTTATCGGTATGGGACTCGATGAACTCAGCGTAAACTTAAGCGCATTGCTGGAGGTAAAGGCCGCCGTTTGCCAAGGGCAATTGACGAAATTTTCTGCGTTAGCGCACACCGCCATGCAACAGAATAGAATTTCAGAACTACAGCAGTGTATAACAAGCTATAAATAATACATTTTATTGGTTATGCTGCTTTACAGACTAAAAAGATAACAACAAAAACAAGCGAAGGGGCACAGGATAATGGGATTTTTAAGCCGAATAAGGCGATTGGTATCAGGGCAACCACAACTGGCTGGCGGCATTATGGTTTACGCCCCAGTGAACGGAGAAATTGTGGCCATTGAAAAGGTCCCCGATGTGGTATTTGCAGAGAAAATTGTGGGTGATGGTATCGCCATCGCCCCCAAGGGAGACACGATTGTCGCCCCAATCGATGGCACCATAGGTAAAATTTTTGAGACTAATCATGCTTTTAGTATTGAGTCGCCACAGGGATTAGAGCTTTTCGTGCACTTTGGCGTTGGTACCGTTGAGCTAAGGGGGCGAGGTTTTAGCCGTTTAGCGGAGGAAGGCCAAGAGGTCAAAGTGGGCGATCCTATTCTGTCTTTTGATATTGATTACCTAAAAGATCAAGTAGATAGCCTACTCACTCCCGTTGTGCTGGCCAATATGGAAGATGTGAAATACTTAGATAAGGCCCAAGGTAGCGTCACCGCAGGTAAAGACGCGATTTTTACTGTTCAGCTTTAACCGTTAATCGCTTTACCGCCCGCTTACGAACGATCACTGGCAGAGCCCCTTGCCTGCCAGTCGCTCTCCCAAACAACGCACAGCTCTCCACCACTGACATCAGGGTTTGCTCAACTGTTTTCGCCAGCGCCGATTCGCGGCATCAATAAGCCGTGATCAGGATAGACTCGTCATCTTCTGTCAGCGGTAATTGCCCCAGTTGCATCAGCTTACCTCTTAACTCAGCAAGTTCTGCAGTAAAAAGCGTCGCACTTGCTTGGTTTAAGTTATGCGTCTCGGCGGCGGGAAATGCATCCTTCACAATCCGCAGCGCGGCAATGTCTTTATAGGGGATGGTCTTGCGGACAAACACAAAATCTCGAGAATCAATCTGGCTAATCACTCGATAAGCGGCTTCATAATCCAGCGAAAAATCAGCATCTCCCACTAAGCGCAGTTGCAGATAAACCCGATGCGCGGCCAAGATACTCAAACATTCTCGCCACTTAGTATTATTCATCTTCATCCTTGAAACACTCTCCTGCTGGCAGCACTTTGGATTGGTAATCGTCTTTGTAGTGCCCGACACTCAAGCTCAATCCCGTGTAAAAAATTAACCTTTAGCAGATTGACGAGTGAGCGGACGCTCCTCAAGATGTGCCACGATAAACACCAAAAACCGAAACAGTGATTTAATTTTAAGATCATAACTGTTATCGGGTTTTGCCGATGCGAGCTTTTGTAAAGATTTGATTTTTGAGTAGGCATTCTCCACCAACTCGGCATTCTCTTTACCCACATATTTAGCAAACTCGGCAAATTCACCGATAAATTTCAGTGTCACTTTACGACGATTCAGGCTGGTCAGCGCTAAACCCTCTTTGATTTTTGCCTCAAAGAGAGTGCACTCAAGCCCTTGAATTATCGCCTGTTGCGGTAAACCACTGCTCAAGGCATCGGCGAGAAAGCCTAAATTAGCCTTTAATTCGAAGCTGATGGCCTGCTTACCCGCCGTCGATTGCTGCCAGCGGCTGCGCTCTTTATCAAAAATGTCGTATAACTCTTTCCAAATACTCATGCCCTGTCCCTGCTGCAAGATGTCTGGCATTGCGGTTCTTTGCCGAGACATGATTTTATTAAGGCAAATTTATCATAGGGTTAAAAATGCTAACACTGTTACTAGGGCGTGTTGACGTTTCCGGGTTGTTTTTACAGCAATTTGGCTGACTTTTATGCAAGGCAACGTCCGTGCAGTGTAGTTATTCTACATAAACGGACGATAACGCAGCAGAAACGTCAGCCAAATGCTGCCCGAAGGGTTCGTCTGGCAAGCCCTTGCTCTTACTTTCTGTCATAAGAGCCGCTCGTCATTTGAGTAGAATAACTACACTTCATTCCTCGTTTCGCAAGCACGTGCTTGCCAGAACGAACAAAATCTAATCTCGAAACGTCAACACGCCCTAAGACATTTAGTAAAAAAATGGCCCGAACATGTCGGGCCATAGTGGTCATAGTCGAAAACGTACGCGCTCAAGAGATAGGTAAAAACCTTATTACTTACCTTATTGCTTAGCTTTGTTCTTTTCGGCCGATTGCTGGCGCAGCGCTTCTTTCTTTTGACGGCGAGCTTCAATCACTTGATTCACATCGCTACCAATATGGGCTTCGTTACGTGATTTCGCTAAGTTCACTTGGCGCTCACGTTCAACGAAACGCTTACGCTGCTCGTCCGAAATCTTATCGATACAATGTGGGCAGCTAACGCCTTGCACATAGGCAGGGCTTAATTTTTCGGCTTCAGTGATCGGCATACGACAAGCATTACATTGATCGTATTGGCCTTTCTTTAAATCATGGTCAACGGCGACGCGGTTATCGAAGACGAAACATTCGCCTTCCCACAGGCTTTCCTCCTGTTTCACCTCTTCGAGGTACTTAAGGATGCCACCTTCGAGGTGATAGACTTCTTCGAAGCCCTGCTCTTTTAAATAAGCGGTTGATTTTTCGCAGCGGATACCGCCAGTACAGAACATCGCCACTTTCTTATGCTTAGCAGGATCGAGATTCTGCTTCACATACTCAGGGAATTCTCTGAAGGTTTCGGTCACTGGGTTAATGGCATTTTTAAAGGTGCCAATTTGCACTTCGTAGTCGTTACGGGTATCCACTAGAATGACTTCTGGATCGGAAATCAGCGCATTCCAGTCCTGTGGCTTAACATAAGTACCCACCACTTTAAGCGGATCGATACCTTCAACGCCCATAGTGACGATTTCTTTTTTCAGCTTCACCTTAGTGCGGTAGAAAGGCATTTCATCGTCAAAGGATAACTTGTAAACGATGTTTTCGAGGCCATTTTGGTTATTCAACCAAGCCAGCAGTGCATCGATGGCGGCTTGAGAGCCGGCCACAGTGCCATTGATCCCTTCGTTTGCCAGCAATAATGTGCCTTTAATATCGGCCTGTTCCATCATGGACAGGAGTGGCTCACGCAGCGACTCAAAATGCGGTAATGAAACAAACTTATATAAAGCACAAACAACAACGTTAGACATAACACCCTCAACTGCTGGCTGGAGCTTAATTTCCAGTGCATTAACTAATAACCAACCTAAGCCTAGGCCGGGTCGCAAAAATCGGCCGAAATTCTACCTGAGTCACAGTCAGATAAACACAGACAAAAACCAAGGTCATTGTTTATTTACAAGCCAAACGGTGGAAAAATCAGTAATAAACGCAGTATTTCTGTTTTAAAGTCACTACTATTGCCGACTTTTAAGCCGCAGCAGTGGCAAATTGCTTTTATGATTGCTTTAAGGAACACAACTATGCCCTTACCCATACTCTACAGTTTTCGCCGTTGTCCTTATGCCATGCGCGCTCGCCTTGGCCTATTGCTCGGCCAATGCCAGGTAGAAGTGCGGGAAATCACCCTTAAAGCAAAACCCACAGCAATGTTAGCCATCTCCCCCAAGGGCACAGTGCCGGTATTACAGCTCCCTACAGGTGAGGTGATTGCCGAGAGCTTAGAGATTATGCGCTGGGCACTGACAAATACTCATTCACAAGCCACACAGCCGTTACTCGGAGAAACCGCGTCAGCGCAAAACTTGATTACTGCACTTATCGCGCAGAATGATGTTGAATTTAAACCTTGGCTGGATAAGTACAAATATGCCGACCGTTATCCTGAATACACCCAGGCGGATTATTTTGCCAAGGCCAGCACTTTTCTTGAACGACTCGAAGCACAGCTTCAGCAACATCCTTATCTAATCGGAGCCACGTTAAGCCTTGCTGATTACGCTATTGTGCCTTTTATCCGCCAATTTACGGCGGTGGATAGCAAACGGGATCTGACAGTTGCGTTTCCACGCCTAATGAACTGGTTAACGACACTAACCAGCAGTGAGATATTTCTACAAGCAATGGAAAAATATGTGATCTGGCAGGCTGGCAATCCGCCGACTTACTTGTTAGGAACGTCTATAAGTGAATAAGAATTAAAGTTTATTTTTGATATACATAATAGCAATCGGTAAAATGTTCGAGTAAAGTACGTAGCACTTAGGTAAAGTAACTTAATCGTTTTTAACATTTTATGCTAAATCATCACGATGAATGACAGGGATCAGGTACTTGGAAAATACGGATATTAAGATCATTGCGATGCTCATAGGGCTAACCCTACTACATTGCGTCTTTGCGCGTAGGGTATTTAAGAGTCAAGCTAACCTTAGCACCAATAAAAAATGCCTCTGGTGTCTACTGAGTTTATTTTTAGGACCCATAGGCTACTATGCCTACCACGGATTAATCCCCTTAGATAAACTGCCAAATGACTAAGTTAATTTAAGCTCACCGATGTTTTCTAAGGGTGTTGAATGAGCCATAAAAAAGCGCGAACAATATCGCGCTTTTTTATTAGGTTTGCTTCTATAAATGACTGTGCAATAACACATCATCCTCGGGATCTTTTTTGATCACTGGCGCCTGCCCCTCGGCTAACGCTTGTTTGTAACTTTGGTTCATTTTCAGCGCCAGATATAAATCGGGTCTGATCAAGATACCGCCTTCACCGGACTGCATTCCCGCTTGTTCAAACCAGCCGAGCATCTGTCGTTTACGACCGGCTAAAACTAAGCGTATGCCGCGCTTCTTCAGTAGTTGATGTAAATCCGCAAGCATGGCCATCACACTCAAATCTAAGTGAGTAAAACACGGCACAGCATCGATGATAATGCAATCAACGGGCTCTGGCTCGCGGATAAACTTCTCCAGTAGGCGGCGCTTAAAGTAAGTGGCGTTGAAGTAGGTTAACGGCGAGTTGAAACGGTAGATAAACACGCCTGGTACAGATTTGGCTTTGCCAGAATCATCCACACTGCGAATCACCCCTTTTTGGTCCAGCCCGAGGACTTGGTCGGTTGGGCGCATCACTGTTGCTAAAAATTGGAATAAGCCCAGCAGTACCGCCAAGGTAATGCCAGGAATAACCCCAATAAACAGCACCGAAAACAACGTTGTACAGGCGAGTAAAAAGGCGGAGCGATCCCGCACGCGCAGGTTCCACAACGCCTTTAAATCAATCAAGGAAATCGAAGCAATCACCAATACCACGCCGAGCGCGGAACTGGGGATATATTTCAGTGGTGCGGTAAAAAATAGCGCGACTAATGCAATTAATACCGCTGCGATGATGGACACCAACTGACTCTTACCGCCGTTTGCATCGTTAACCGCAGTGCGCGAATCGGCGCCACTGACGGCAAAACCCTGAGATAAAGCCGAAGCGATATTGGCAATCCCTAGGGCGCGAAACTCTTTATCCGCATCGATATCGTAGCCATTTTTTGCCGCAAAACTGCGCGCCGTCAGCATCATGCTCACAAAGCTCACCATGGCTAAGTTGAGTGCGGGCACCACCAGTTCACGGGCAATACCGATATCGAACACAGGCGCTTGGAACGATGGCAAGCCAGCGCTCACCTCACCCACCACATTGATATCTAAGCTGGTTAAGTTAAAGGCCCAGACTAAAAACGCCGCCATAGCCATCGCACACATAGAGGCTGGCCACTGTGGACGATATCGTTTCACTAAGGCATAGGTTGCTAAGGTCACCACACCCATCAGCAAGGTAGGCCAGTGGGTTCGAGTTAAATAGGAAGGCGCACCGGATAAACGCTCAATCAAATAACGTTCATCGAAGGTAAAACCAAAAATTTTCGAGAATTGGCCAACGATAATGGTGATCGCCACACCATTGAGTAGCCCCATTAGGATAGGTTTGGAGAGAAAGTCAGCTAATACCCCAAGGCGAAAACGGCTGGCGATTAAGCACCAAAAGCCGGTCATCGCCGTCATGGTCATCACCAATTGCCAGTGCTTCATGCTATCGCCTGCTGCAAGCGGCGTCACCACTGCGGCAATCACGGCGCAGGTGGCGGCATCGGGACCAACAATCAATTGTCTAGATGTGCCAAACAGTGCATATACCAACATGGGCAGCACGCAGGAGTATAAACCCACGGCGGCATTAACCCCGGTCAATTGGGCGTAGGCGATAGCAACGGGTAAAGCAACCGCCGCCACAGATAATCCCGCCCTCACATCATCCCTGAGCCATTGCTTCTCATACTGCAGCATCTGCGCCAAACCGGGCATTAACGATACTAAACTGGGAAACTTCACGCAGTAACCTCCATATACTCACTCCCAAGTTAATCACTAACTTGCGGTGGCTAAGTATAACTAAGCCTCAATGGGATCCCAAAAGGCCGTTACCTAAAAAAGCCACCAATAGTATGTTGGTTATGGCATAAAGCCAATCCTTACGCGAGTCAGTATCCCAGAATATTTAAGCTTTTAGCGCAATTAGCACTCTTTAACGCAGGATCATAGGTAAGGACACCAACAATAAACTGCCCATAAACCAGTTAAAATGACGTCGACGTTTATCCGTATTCAGCTTTTTACTGATTGCAGCGCCCACAAATACCCAAGTGAAGGACGCGGGAAATCCCACCAGATTAAACACCAGCACGCCCAATACCGCACTGAGCCAAAAGCCATCGCCCCCTAAAGTAAACGCGCTGCAAAGGGTAATGGTCGACATCCAAGATTTGGGATTAATCCACTGAAACAGCGCCGCCTCCATCACACTCATCGGCTTACGCCCTTCATCCAAATGTGCCGCCTTAACGGGAGAGGTCACTAATCGATAGGCAAGGTGCAGTAAATACACTAATGCCGCATACTTTAGCACTTGATGCAACACCGGAAACGCCTCGAACAAAGCACCAAGTCCCAGTAATACCGACAGATGCAGAGAAGTCGAGCCTAAGCGGATCCCCGCAATATGCGGAATGGTGCGCATCACCCCGAAATGGGCGCCAGAGCTGGCGAGTAAAATATTATTCGGCCCAGGAGTCATGGTCATGGTTGCACAAAAGAGTGCTGCAGAGGCCATCAAGGTCCAGAGTTGTGGGTCATTGACAAGTTGAATATCCATAAACACCTTAAATTGTACGCATACAATATTTGACAATAAACGATACAATAAATAATATAGGTAGATTAATGGAGATCAATGGATTTATTGTCATGGGTACAATTTGGACGCCAGATCTAGAGGTATTTACTGGTCCTAAATATCAACGTCTCGTCAGTGCCATTGAGCAAGGCATTTTGCGTAAAATCCTGCCCCATGGTACAAAACTCCCACCACAGCGACGTTTAGCCGATGCGTTAGGGGTGACCATAGGCACTGTCACACGGGCCTACGCCCTTGCGGAGCAGCGCGGCTATGTGGAAGCACGTATCGGTGATGGGACTTATGTCAACGCTTCTCCCGTGCCAGAGCTCAGTAACTTGCAGCTCAATATGGCGACGTGTCAGCAGCCGCTGACGGATCAAATTAGTACCCTGAGTGATTGTCTAAGCCAACTGGCTAAGGATCCTGCAAAACTGAGTCAACTCCTTGGCTATCGCGCCAGCCCCTTAGATCAGCATCAGCAGGTATTTCACCACTGGCTTTTACAACGTGGGATTGAACAGCAACCCGAGCAATTGATCTTTACCCATGGTGGCCAACAGGCCATTTTTGCCTGCCTTAATGCCTTCCTCACCAAGGGCGAGGTACTCCTGCACGAGCAGTACAGCTATCCCGGAGTGCGAATTTGCGCAAAACAATTAGGTATCAATAGCATTGGCGTGCCGTTAACCTCTGACGGGGTCGACCTCGCTAGATTCGAAGCCTTAGTGCAAATCCACCAACCTAAGCTGGTGTATTTAACCCTTAACAATCAAAACCCTACCTGCATTGAATACAGTGAGCAACAGAGAGAAAAACTGTTAACACTCGCGGAGCAGTATCAGTTTTATATCATTGAAGATGATGTGAATTATTGCCTCCCTGAAGAATGGCACCCTCCGCTGTGGCAGTTAGCACAGACGCTGAATTGCCCGAGGGTCATTTACATTTCAAGCCTGTCTAAGCTGTTTTCAGGGGGCTTAAGGCAAGGTTTTATCCTCGTGCCCGAGCCGCTCATCGCGCCATTGCGCCTCGCCATTCATAGCCAGTGCTGGATGGTTTCGCCACTCAATGTGGAGCTCGCCTGTCAACTGATCAAGCGCGGGCAAATCACCGCCAATCGCGATGCCATTGTTCGTTCGCGTCAACAGCAGTGCATGGCATTGGGCGACAGGCTGGGGTTAACTCAACGCTGGCGTGGTTTAAATGGCTGGGTTCAGTTGCCCGAAGACATTAAAGCCCATCATCTGGTGACCGCCTTAGCGGCGAAAGGTGTGCTGATCCGTAATGGGGATGACTTTAACTGCCATGATAACTTTATCCGTTTAAGTTTAGGTGGCGCCGAAAACGATACCCAATTCCAGCTTGCGCTCGAATGTATCGAATCCACCTTTAATGCCCTCAAGCAAAACGCCTATTCAGTCGTTTAACGTTGCATTTTTATCGCGAGAAAGAAGCAAAAAGAAACGCCAGAGTGATGCTCTGGCGTTTTAAACTTGGTTAATCACAAGCATTTTAGGTGTCGAGATGTAACGTTATAGCACCTTGAACACAAACTATGGCTATTGCACCTTAATCTGGTACACGCTGGTTGTGCCACTGACTTCATTGCCGATAATCAGCAGAGGTTGACCATTTGGACTCTTCTCTGTACTCACAAACTTCATGCCTTCTGGCCCTAAATCTCCCGCCAAACTGGCATCGCCTTTCACTTCGCCAGTATCTGTATCTATGCTGAAATCCGCCTCAAAATCTCGGTTTACCACATAATCAACAAAATGCACGTCAAAGGGATTGGTCACATCGTAAATCATAAAACCAGAGGTACGTTCAAGCCCGATAAAGGCATAGAGTTTCTGGCCAATTTTGCCGAGGGCTAAGGCTTCAGGCTCGGGTCCCTTATCGTCACTGCGACTATCGCCTTTGTTTTCTTCGTTGTTATTGTTGAAGTTATTGCCTAATAAGGCTGCGGTGATCCGCTCAAAATCGCTACCACTGTCAAACACCTGTTGACCATCAGCCGTCCAGATTGAGAAGGAGCGCGCGCCGAAGCTCACGATTTTGTCATAATCGCCGTCGTTATCCTCATCCCCCATACTCTTAGTCACTTTCAAACGGGCTAATTGAGTCTTATCTTTCGCGGCGGCAAATTGTGGATGATTAGGATCTAAGGTTAAGTCACCGGCGCGGGCTTCCTCCGAAAACCCAGCATAGTCGCGGGAATCCCCTTCGTTTGCGGTAACAATAAAATCAGCATTATTCCAACGGTAACTCGCTACGGTATCAGGCTGATACATGCCATATACGCCCGCATAGGCCTGAAGGTTGATCATATCGTCCTTATCACTTGCATCAATTTTATTCACATCAAGACCGTAATCCTTCAGTCCCAAAGGTAAAATCTTCGCCACTTTGGCATTGGCGATATCAATCACGGCGATGGCATTGTTCTCCTGCAAACTCACGAAGGCACGGCTGTTATCGGGACTGACACTGATATACTCAGGCTCTAAGTCCTGCGCGACAGTGGCCATAGGGCCATTGATTTTAATGTCCTTGGTGATTTCATTATAGCGAGCATTGCCCTGATTGAACTCGGTGAATGTCACTAGCGTTGCCGTCGCTGCGGGTTTACCATCCGCAATGGCGATAATGGCCACACTGCCCTCAGGATCGACACTATAGTCTTGATTTGGTTCGCCTTCGTTGGCAACGAGTACCGTTTTACCATCATGACTAAACACCACGTTATCCGGTAATGCACCAACTTCAACCGCGCTAAGATACTGCGGCGTGTCATTGCCGTTGAGTTGATAGAAAGCCACATAACCATTGGCTTGAGTCTTATTGCCCGCCGCATCGCCGCGCTCAATGGCCGCCGCTAACAAGTTACCAGAAATACTGACGCTGTTAACGCTGCCCATAAAACTTAAGCCCACATCCTTGGCGACATCCAGCTCGCCGAGCTTATCAAGATTATTCAAGGCTAATGGCGCAGTTGCCGTGGTCGCATTACCAAGTAAGTGAGCATCGATAATGTCGACTTTACCGCTTCTCGCATTAACCACAAAAATACGCTGAGAAGCACTGTGATATTCGACAATCTCAGCGGCACTCAGGCCATAAACGCCCGTTTGATGACGGCCAATCAGCTCAGCTGTGACTCCCGCAGCTTGAGGTTGGCAAATAAATTGTGTTTGCGCCGCATCGATTTCAGTTTCTTCCAACTCGCCATTACGATTCGCATCAAGCCCGGTATCGATACGTTGACCACTGGCGGGACAGTTCGCATCACCTATGGCGAGTGCGGTCACTTTAACTAATGAATTGAAGCCATTATCCCCCTGCTCACCATTGGTACCGTCATCACCATTACAGGCACCAAGGAGTATACTTGCCAGTATCGCACCGGCCAGCGGCAGTCGTTTTGTGTTCATTGCATCATTCCTGAATGTGTTGTTATTAGTCGTAGGGTTAAGCTAAAGCCCATTAAACTAATCCGCATTCAAGACGGTTAGATGACATACAGATGACACTGGAGTGACAATCTCAGTCGAATGAATGACGCTCAGGCGTACATTGGTAAATTAATGCAATACAAGGACAGTAAAGCGATTTTGGTTACAATTTAAGTGTAAAGATATCGTCATCGAGATTGGCTTATTTGCCCGAGCGTTTTACTATGTTATGGCTTAATATCCTTATACTCGATGACAAGACCTCTCATTCAGTTCAACTGTTGGCTGAGTCTTCGCTGGTCACTCATTTCTCCCCTATACTCCTCCAATGCTCATGGCGAGATACGCTATGGCAATCGAGGCGAAATGAGCCGCGAATAGGCAAAATTGTTACCCTACAATTTTGTTTTTCGAGTGACATAACACTTTATATCGCCTTCTTTCGCCACCCGAGGTAACTGTGGACCCACAACCGTCAAGCTATCCGACTAAACCGAGCGACATTCCCCATTTGGCCCTGCTGATCCCTATGCTCGCCGCTATTGTTGCGATCACGCCGCTCGCGATCGACATGTATTTGCCCGCCATGGCAACCCTCGCCCATAGTTTCCATACAGATATCACCCTAGTGCAACAATCCTTAAGTGTTTACTTGGGCGGCTACGCCTTGGGTATGCTGTGCTTTGGCCCACTTGCAGACCGTATTGGTCGTCGCCCCATGGTAATAATGGGTCTCTCGGGCTTTATGGTAGTCAGCCTGTTATTGGGCTTAGCCGAGCAGATTGAAGTGTTTTTAGGACTGCGCTTTTTACAAGCCTTTATCGGCGCTGCGGCCACTGTGGTCGTCCCTGGGTATATCAAAGAAGTCTATGGTGAAAACACGGCTAAGGGTATGTCTTATGTCAGTTTAATCATGATGTTAGCACCATTATTAGCACCCAGCATCGGTAGCCTTATCCTCGAGCTTGGCAAATGGCATTTGATCTTCTTTATCCAATCGGCCTATGCCATGTTGTTGCTGTTGTTGGTCATTACGTTGCTCAGAATGCCGAGCGATAAAGATCAGAGTAGCCGCAGTCAAAAATCCTTTTTAGGGGCTTATGCTACTGTGTTTTCACGTCCCGGCGTCAAAATGAACATTGCCAGTGGCGTGCTTACCTCTTTTGCGTTTTTTTGTTATTTAACCGCGTCGCCCTTTGTCTATATGGAGGTTTTTTCCCTAGATAAATCCTTATTCGCCCTGCTCTTTAGTACCAATGTGGGCGCACTGATGCTGGCAAATATTATCAATACCCGAATTGTGGGCCGTTATGGTTCGTTGAGGATGCTGCACGTGTCGACCTTTTTCGGTGCGCTGGCGGCGGTAGGTTTACTGGGAGTGAACTTACTGGGGCTCAGTTATCATTTCACCGTATTGATGTTGATCCCGCTGATGGGGAGCCTTGGTATCATGTCGGTCAACGCCGATGCTATTGTGCTGATGAAATTCAAGCAGGAAACGGGCACTGCAACGGCAGTGATTGGCACCCTAAGATTCGGTTTTGGCGCCCTTGCTGGGCCATTACTCGCGCTGTTTTACAATGGCACCGCAGTGCCCTTCTCGGCATTAATGCTGACGGCGGTATTGTTGGTGGGATTCTGTCAATTTAACCGACCGACTCACCAAGCCAAGCCGAAGGAGTAATCTGCATCTTTATGCCACGTAAACAATGCAATTGTGGTATTCATCGCTTTTGTGGTTGATTTGTAACAAATTAAGTGTTTTCTAAATAAACGGCACTCAGGTTATATATAGAACCTTGAGTGCCGTTTTTCATTGTAAATCTGCTAACCCATTCTAATTAAAGCGATTAAATAAAATCACCATAAATAAAAACTCCCGTTTCATAAGCGTTTATCGCGTCTAAACATGAAATTGTTTCAAGTTGGTTATTTTTTACATAAAAGCCTTGAAATGTGTTCTTTTTTGAATATGATGAAATTCTGTTCATTGCAACAGCTGCTGCATCCAAAGGGATGAGCGCTTGAAATCGATGATTTCAAGCTCAGCAATCGGAGTCTGAATTACCCTTCAGGCTTATTTTTAGAGCGATTACCGTCGCTGTAACAAGATACTGTTTACCGTAACGGTACTATGCAATAGGAGTTTCACATGGAGAAGTTATCCGGCGCCAGCATGATTGTGCGATCCCTTATCGATGAAGGTGTAAAGCACATATTTGGTTATCCTGGCGGCTCAGTGTTAGATATCTACGACGCCCTGCACCTTATCCCCGGTATTGAACATATTCTGGTTCGCCACGAACAAGCCGCCGTACATATGGCCGATGGTTATGCCCGCGCCACGGGTAAAGTAGGCGTGGTACTCGTGACCTCAGGCCCAGGTGCCACCAATGCCATTACCGGCATCGCTACCGCCTATATGGATTCAATTCCATTAGTGGTGTTATCCGGCCAAGTACCCAGCAATCTTATCGGTAATGATGCGTTCCAAGAATGCGACATGATTGGGATTTCACGCCCAGTCGTCAAACACAGCTTTTTAGTACAAGATCCTACTCAAATACCTGAAATCATTAAAAAAGCCTTTTATATTGCTTCCACGGGGCGCCCCGGCCCCGTCGTTGTCGACTTGCCAAAGGATTGCCTCAATCCTGCATTGCTGCACGACTATATTTACCCCGAGAGCATTAAAATGCGTTCCTATAATCCAACGACATCGGGCCACAAGGGGCAAATTCGCCGTGGATTACAGGCATTACTGGCGGCGAAAAAACCCGTGCTTTATGTGGGTGGCGGCGCCATTATCTCCAGCTGTGAAAAGCAAATCTTAGCCCTAGCGGAAAAATTAAATATCCCCGTTGTCAGCACCTTGATGGGCCTTGGCGCTTTCCCTGGCACCCATAAAAACAGCTTAGGCATGCTGGGGATGCACGGTCGCTATGAAGCCAACATGACCATGCATAACTGCGATCTTATCTTCGGGATTGGCGTGCGTTTCGATGACAGAACCACCAACAACATCGAGAAATACTGCCCAAATGCCACTATTTTGCATATCGATATCGACCCTTCATCGATTTCAAAAACCGTCCGAGTGGATATCCCCATCGTTGGCTCGGCAGACATCGTACTGGACAGCATGTTAGCCCTGCTGGAGGAGTCGAAGGAGAGCAACGATAGCGAGGCAATTAATCAATGGTGGCAAGAAATCACAGTATGGCGTAACCGCAATTGCTTGGCATACGATAAGGAAAGCAACCGGATCAAACCACAGCAAGTGATTGAAACTCTTTATAAACTCACTAATGGCGAGGCCTATGTTGCCTCGGATGTGGGCCAGCATCAAATGTTTGCCGCGCTCTATTATCCCTTTGATAAACCTCGCCATTGGATTAACTCCGGCGGCCTTGGCACCATGGGCTTTGGTTTACCCGCTGCCATGGGAGTCAAAATGGCAATGCCTGACGAAACCGTTGTGTGCGTCACGGGCGATGGTTCGATTCAAATGAATATTCAAGAGCTTTCAACCGCTCTGCAATACGATACGCCGGTTAAAATTATCAACTTAAACAACCGTTTCCTCGGCATGGTGAAACAGTGGCAGGATATGATCTACTCGGGTCGCCATTCCCATTCCTATATGGATTCGGTACCCAACTTTGCCAAAATTGCCGAAGCCTATGGCCATGTTGGCATGACGATTAGCGATCCCGCTGAGCTTGAGTCTAAGATGGCCGAAGCCCTCGCCATGAAAGACAGACTGGTATTTATCGACATTATGGTGGATGAGACTGAGCACGTGTATCCCATGCTTATCCGCGGCGGCGCGATGAATGAAATGTGGTTAAGCAAAACGGAGAAATGCTAATGCGTCGAATTATATCTGTATTACTCGAAAACCAATCCGGCGCATTATCTCGTGTTGTCGGTCTGTTTTCCCAACGCGGTTACAACATCGAAAGTTTAACTGTGGCACCAACCGATGATAACACCTTATCGCGCCTCAATATTACCGTAGTGGCCGACGAAAAGGTGCTAGAGCAAATCGAGAAACAACTGCACAAGTTAGTCGATGTGCTCAAGGTGTCGAATGTCACCGAATCGGCTTATATTGAGCGGGAGTTGGCACTGGTTAAAGTCCGCGCTCAAGGGGAATTACGGGAAGAAATTAAGCGTACCGCCGATATCTTCCGTGGGCAGATTGTCGATGTCACTGCCAATCTCTACACCATTCAATTGGTGGGCACGACCGAAAAACTCGATGCCTTTATTCATTCCATGGGTGAAGTGACCAAAGTGGTTGAAGTGTCGCGCTCGGGCGTTGTGGGCTTAGCCCGCGGCGAAAAAGCGATGAGAGCCTAATGGCGCTGAAATGCCCATCAACGCATGCGAACTTGCCATCGCAATGCTTTGAAATAGCCAACATGGGATTTTAATTGGTGGGATAACAATAAGGGGAGCACTAAGCTCCCCTTCTTTATCCGCGCAATTAAGGATTAGGACTGACCATCTAATAGGCGCGAGGTGGTGATTTCAATCTTGCGTGGTTTTAACGCTTCAGGGATCTCACGCACTAAATCAATGTTCAATAAACCATTCTCTAAACTGGCACCCAATACTGTCACATAATCGGCCAGTTGGAAGGTACGCTCAAACCCGCGCTCGGCAATACCTTGGTATAGGTATTTACGCTCGGTTTGGCTTTCGGCCTTATTGCCTTTCACCAGTAATTTCTCACCTTCGCTACTGATCTCAAGCTCTTCCATCGAGAACCCTGCCACGGCCATAGTAATGCGATAACGATTTTCGCCAAGGAGTTCAATGTTATATGGAGGATAACCTGAGTTGCCATTATTCGCGGCAGCGTGTTCTGCCATCTGGGCTAAACGATCAAAACCAATAGCACTACGGTAAAGAGGAGTTAAATCATAAGTACGCATATTCATATCCTTGTCTTAAGCAATATGGAAAAATGGCGAACGTTTTTGAATTGAAAACGCATTTGTCTCGCCTAAATTAACTTCTGTCCTAGCGGCACAGAATCGATTGGGATCCTCATCGAGCGATCCTGCAATAGATATAAGGATAGGAAAGCGTATTTCAAGGCAGTTTTTTAAAATTTTTTAAAAGCTAAATAAAAAGAACAGGTTATTAGCATTAAAAACCTTGTATCAGGCGTGGTTAGTCGAATATCGCCAATAAAAAAGGAGCCCTTAGGCTCCCTTCTTCGGTCTCACACTCAGATTAACGAGTACGTGGACACAGTTCTTCAGCACTGAAGAAGTAAGCAATTTCACGCGCAGCAGATTCTAAAGCGTCAGAACCGTGAGCAGCGTTTTCGTCGATGCTTTCAGCGAAATCGGCACGGATAGTACCTGGAGCCGCTTGAGCTGGGTTAGTTGCACCTAAAATTTCGCGGTGAGCTAAAACAGCGTTTTCGCCTTCTAAAACTTGAACCATGATTGGGCCAGAAGTCATGAAAGCAACCAGAGCACCGAAGAAGCCACGCTCGCTATGCTCAGCATAGAAACCTTCAGCTTGTTCTTTAGTCAGGTGTAACATTTTAGCTGCAACGATCTTCAGACCAGCAGTTTCAAAACGGTTGTAGATTGCACCGATGTGGTTTTTAGCAACAGCATCAGGCTTAATGATAGAAAATGTGCGTTCGATCGCCATAACAAGCTTCCTTTGTCAGCAAGTTTGAAAAAATTCGCGCGGATTATACGAAATTTAAAAACCAAATCCTATCTTTAAAGCAAATAAGTCTGAGATATTGCGCACATTGGCTGGATTTGTAACCGGATTGTTCACACAAAAACGCCAGCCCATGTTTTCCACCGGACTGGCGAAAGGATAACAACACAACTAAATTGGCATATTTGCCAAAGACTCAGGGGTTATTTTCTATTTTTTGCCCAAATACCCGCCCATGCAATCAAGGCAACTAAAATGATTGCAGGGGCTAAATCGAGTAGATGGTGGAATAAACCGACGCCGCCATGACCAGGATGAGCCCATGCCAAGGCGGGTAACAGTGTGAATAACATAGCAAACAAAAGTTTCATGTGAACATCCTTGCGTAGCGGAAATAACATTAAGCGATTAATCACTTAACTGATACATAACAAGGTACGTCATTCACTTAAAATGAATTTGATACTGATCAAACTCCTACAAAAATCCCATTTTAGGAGAGATGAAACGTGATCAATCTCACGTGACATCTTTTTCACTTGGACAAGATGCCCAAGTAGGCAAGATTACTTCTCTTCAATCCAGCATTGCTGAATGGCTTCCAATATCCGCTCATTGCAATGCTTAGGATCGTCGTCAAAATCATCGAGAGCCAACACCCACTCGTATAACTGAGTAAAATGCAGTTTGTGGGGGTCAACCTCGGAATGCTTTTCTAGCAATTCTAAGGCGATATCTAGTGAATCAATCCATTTTAACGACATCCTCTCCCCCTTATGCCATCTGTAGCTAAACGTTGTTCTCCTGAGTGTAGCCTAATCGCGGCTTAACTCTACGCTTGAGTGGGCTTTTTTGCCTTGAGGGCATTCTTTTCAACAAACTCAATAATGGCACCGGCGACATCTTTTGCGGTTGCCCCTTCTATCCCTTCAAGGCCTGGCGAAGAATTCACTTCCATCACCACAGGGCCATGATTAGAACGCAATAAATCCACCCCAGCGACATTGAGTCCCATGGTTTTGGCCGCACGAATTGCCACCGAACGCTCTTCTGGGGTCAATTTAACTAAACTTGCAGTACCGCCACGGTGTAAGTTTGAGCGAAACTCCCCTGGCATAGCTTGGCGTTTCATTGCCGCAATCACTTTATCGCCCAGCACAAAGCAGCGAATGTCGGCGCCATTGGCTTCTTTAATGTATTCCTGCACCATGATGTTGGCTTTTAATCCCATAAAAGCTTCAATCACACTCTCTGCCGCCTTGCGGGTTTCGGCTAACACCACCCCAATGCCCTGCGTGCCCTCAAGCAATTTGATCACTAACGGCGCGCCACCCACCATGTCGATGAGATCAGGAATATCACTCGGCTTATTGGCAAAGCCAGTAATTGGCAGACCGATACCACGGCGTGACATTAACTGCATCGAACGTAGCTTATCGCGCGAGCGAGAAATGCCGACAGAATCATTGAGCGCATATACGCCCATCATCTCAAACTGGCGCAGCACAGCTGAGCCATAAAAAGTAATCGAAGCACCGATACGCGGAATAACCGCATCAAAAGGCGGTAACTCTTCCCCACCAATATGAATGCTCGACTGGCGCATATTGATGTTCATATAGCATTCGAGCGGGTTGATCACTTTGACTTCGTGACCACGTAATGTCGCAGCCTCAACGAGTCGCTTTGTGGAATATAGCTCAGGCCCTTGCGATAGGATCGCGATTCTCATTTTGGTCTCCGACAACCATTTCATTTTGAGCGCATCATACGCTCGGATTAGGATAAATCAATCATGGCAATTATTGCTTGCGCAAATGCTGGGCGCCAGAAGCCAAAAACCAGTCACATGGACTGGTTTTTGACGATATTATCGCATCGGCTTGATTAACCTTCGCTCACCATATTCACAGTGTACTTAGGAATTTCAATCACCAGATCGCTATCGACAACTTTAGCTTGGCAAGACAAACGGCTCTCAGGCTCGAGTCCCCAAGCCTTATCGAGCATATCATCTTCAAGCTCATCGCTTGGCTCTAGCTCATCAAAGCCTTCACGCACGATGCAGTGGCATGTGGTGCAGGCACAGGATTTTTCACAGGCATGCTCGATATTGATGCCGTTACGCAGCGCCACATCGAGAATCGTTTCACCTACTTTGGCTTCCAACACTGCGCCATCGGGACATAACTCAGCATGGGGAAGAAAGACTAACTGGGGCATCACATCACCTATATGTTGTCAATTGACTGACCCTTAAAGGCCACTCGAATAGAATTGTCCATACGCTTCGCGGCGAAATCCTGAGTATGTTCATCGAGGACTTCAATCGCTTGCTTAATCGCATCGGCATCATCACCACGGGCAATTTCAGCAAGCTGTGCCATGACCGCATCAATCTGCTGACGCTCATCGCTTGTCAGCAGGTCGCCATCTTTTGCAAGCGCCGCATTTAACGACTCAAGTACCCTTGCCGCCTCTACTTGCTGCTCGGCCAGCATACGACGACTGATGTCTTCCTTCGCATGCTTCATCGAGTCCTTGAGCATAGTCGCGATTTCGGTATCCGATAAACCAAACGAAGGCTTGACCTGAATGCTCGATTGCACGCCAGTGGATTTCTCCATTGCGGTGACGCTGAGCAGACCATCGGCATCGACTTGGAAGGTCACACGAATATGGGCAGCGCCCGCCGCTAAAGGCGGAATGCCTTTTAGGGTAAAGCGTGCGAGTGAGCGACAGTCATCGACTAACTCACGCTCGCCCTGCACCACATGAAAGGCCATCGCCGTTTGACCATCCTTAAAGGTGGTAAACTCTTGGGCGCGGGCCACTGGGATCGTGGTGTTACGAGAAACCACTTTCTCCACTAAACCGCCCATGGTTTCAATCCCTAATGACAAAGGGATCACATCGAGCAGTAATAATTCAGACTCGGGTTTGTTACCGACCAGAATATCGGCCTGAATCGCCGCACCAATGGCGACAACACGATCAGGATCGATAGAGGTTAATGGCGCCTTACCAAAAAAGGCTTCAACCTGTTCACGCACTAACGGCACGCGGGTGGAACCGCCCACCATCACAGTTTCTAATACTTCATCAGCCGTTACGCCCGCATCACGTAGGGTGCGACGACAACTAGCGATGGTTTTCTTCACTAATGCGCTGATTAAGCAATCAAATTCAGCTTTGGTCACCAGTTGTTTGAGCACGGTGCCATCGGCAAGTGTCAGGCTCGCTTCGACTTCACTCGCATCGGTTAATGCTTCTTTCACGCGGCGCGCTTCAATCAATAACTGACGGCTGAGCTGTGAATCGATATTAGCTAATTGCCACACTTGCTGCATATGAGCCTGCAACAGATGATCAAAGTCATCGCCGCCCAGCGCCGAATCGCCGCCAGTGGCCAGCACTTCAAAGACGCCACGGTTTAAACGCAGAATAGAGATATCAAAGGTTCCGCCGCCGAGATCGTAAATCGCGATCACGCCTTCTTGCTTTGAATCTAACCCGTAGGCGATTGCCGCCGCGGTAGGCTCGTTGAGCAGGCGCAATACTTTCACACCAAGCAAAGACGCGGCATCTTTAGTCCCTTGACGCTGCGCATCATCGAAATACGCTGGCACAGTGATCACAACACCCTGCAGTTCGCCACCGAGGGTTTTCTCGGCGCGTTCAACCAGCGGACGTAAAATTTCCGCTGACACTTGCACCGGATTCACTTGCCCTTGAGGCGTGACAAACAGCGGTAAACCGTTTTCACTGGCTTCAAACTGGTATGGAAAAGCTTGCTCGCCGGATTGAATATCCGTGAGGCTGCGGCCCATAAAGCGCTTGACCGATACGATAGTGTTTTTCGGATCCTGCGCAGAACTTAACGCCGCGACTTGACCCACTTCAATGCCATCTTGAGTGTAACGGACGATAGAAGGTAAAGAATGCTGGCCATTTTCATCGGGTAAGGTCGCCGTTACGCCGCTGCGAACGGCGGCCACGAGGGAATTAGTGGTACCTAAATCGATGCCAACGGCAAGTCTATGTTGGTGCGGCGCGGCGCTTTGTCCGGGCTCTGCAATCTGCAAAAGGGCCATATGTATCCAACTTAGTAGCGCCGACTCAGACCCGTCTGAATCGGCTAAATAACTGCAATAGGGAAAATTAATCGAGCAGCGCGTCTTCGATACGCGTCAGCTCATCGTGTAATTTTGCCATAAATTTAAGCTTGCGTACTTGATCTGCCGCTAACAAGGCATCATCTTCGCTGCCACTGCTTAGCTGGGCGGTGAGCAATTTCGTCAACTTAGTCCGGTAGGCCGCGAAAGAGTCGTATAACTCATCAATGCTTTCTTGGGGATCGGCACTATCGCGAATGTCTTCTAACGCCTCACGCCATTCCATCTGCTGCATTAAAAATGCAGTGTCTTTCACTGTGGTGGTTTCGTGGCTTAAATCGATACCACGTAGCGACAGCATATGCTCGGCACGGCGGATAGGATCTTTTAGGGTTTGATAACCGTCATTCACTTGCGCAGTGCGTTGCACCGACAATAAGCGTTGTTGCTCGGTATCGTTGGCAAACTTATCGGGATGCACCGCCCGTTGCAGTTCGCGGTAGCGTTCTGCAAGCACAGCGGTGTCAATATCGAAGGCAGGGGAAAACTTAAACAGCTCGAAATAATTCATGCGTCAATTCGGCAATTAAACAGTGAAACTCTCACCGCAACCGCACTCACCTTTTGCGTTAGGATTGTTAAATTGGAAACCTTCGTTCAGGCCTTCTTTAACAAAATCCAACTCAATGCCCTGTAGATAGATGAAGCTTTTCGCATCGATAATGATTTTAACACCATCAATATCATACACTTCATCGTCATCATTCAGCGCATCAACAAACTCAAGCACATACGCCATACCCGAACAGCCAGAGGTCTTTAAGCCGAGGCGCAGGCCGATGCCCTTGCCTCGATTCGCTAAGAAAGATCTGACACGCTCAGTTGCCGCTGGGGTCATTGTAATCGCCATCTTAACTCCAGATGTTACTTAGCTTGTTTCGATTTGTACTCGTCGATTGCCGCTTTAATGGCATCTTCTGCCAAAATGGAACAGTGGATTTTCACCGGTGGCAAGGCTAATTCTTCCGCGATATCGGTGTTTTTGATTGCCGCCGCTTGCTCGATAGTCTTGCCTTTCACCCACTCGGTTACCAGTGAGCTAGACGCAATCGCGCTGCCACAACCGTAGGTTTTGAACTTAGCGTCTTCGATGATGCCGTCTGCGCCGATTTTCAGCTGTAACTTCATCACGTCACCACAGGCAGGTGCTCCCACCATACCAGTCACGACCGAAGGATCGTTCTTGTCGAAAGAACCAACGTTACGTGGGTTCTCATAATGATCTATCACTTTTTCACTGTAAGCCATGGTACTGCTCCAAAATTATCTATTGTAAACGGTCGAATTAATGATGGGCCCACTGGACCTGATTCAGGTCGATGCCATCTTTGAACATCTCCCACAATGGAGACATTTCTCTTAATTTATCAATAGATTGTGTAATAGTTTCGATAGCGTGGTCGATTTCTTCTTCAGTGGTAAAACGACCGATTGAGAAACGAATTGAGCTATGCGCCATTTCATCATTTAAACCGAGCGCACGTAACACGTAGCTTGGCTCGAGACTGGCTGAAGTACAGGCAGAACCCGATGAAACCGCTAAATCTTTTAATGCCATCATCAGCGACTCACCTTCAACATAGTTGAAGCTGACGTTCAGGCTACCGCTCACACGGTGAGTCATGTCGCCGTTTACATACGTCTCTTCGATGTGCTTGATGCCATTCCATAACTTGTCACGCAGCTTGGCGATACGGGCGTTGTCCGTTGCCATTTCAGCTTTTGCGATTGCAGCCGCTTCACCTAAACCGACGATTTGGTGAGTCGCCAGTGTACCACTGCGCATACCACGCTCATGACCACCGCCGTGCATTTGGGCTTCTAAGCGAATGCGTGGCTTACGGCGAACGTACAAAGCACCAATCCCTTTTGGACCATACATTTTGTGGCCAGAGATAGAGATCAGGTCGACCTTAGTCGTTTGTACATCGATAGGTAATTTACCCGCGCTTTGTGCCGCATCCATATGGAAGATAATGCCTTTTGAGCGGCATAACTCACCGATGGCATCCACATCATGGATCACACCGATTTCGTTATTCACATGCATGATGCTGACAAGAATGGTGTCATCGCGCATCGCCGCTTCTAAACGTTCCATCGGAATAATGCCGTTGGCTTCTGGCTCTAAGTAAGTGACTTCAAAGCCTTCACGCTCAAGCTGACGGCAGGTATCGAGTACCGCTTTATGTTCAGTCTTACTGGTGATGATGTGCTTGCCTTTCTTATTGTAGAAATGCGCTACGCCTTTGATCGCCAGGTTGTTTGATTCGGTTGCACCTGAGGTAAACACGATTTCACGGTGATCGGCATTGATCAGATCAGCCACTTGGCTGCGTGCCACATCCACCGCTTCTTCCGCTTGCCAGCCATAACGGTGAGAACGTGATGCTGGGTTACCGAAGATGCCATCCATCGTCATGTATTGGAACATTTTTTCCGCGACTCGCGGATCAACTGGCGTGGTGGCGGCATAATCTAAATAGATAGGAAGCTTCATAACACACTCCGTACTTAGCAGTCTCTGCCGAGGCTACATACAACGTACAAAAATAATTTTTATCGTATAACAAAAAGCCTATAAGCTGACTCTTTGCTCCTTTTGCATAGTGTCTTGCTTAAGCGAGATAAACTGCACATCTCGTTTCTGCATTAAGCCAGCAAGACTGATACCATCTAAAAAATCTGAAATTTGTTTGCTTAAATCGCCCCAGAGCGAGTGCGTTAAGCAGCGAGTTCCACTCTGGCAATTGCCTAGTCCTTGACAACGAGTCGCATCGACAGACTCGTCAACGGCATGGACCACCATGCCAACAGAAATATCATTAGCTTCGAGGCCTAAGCGATAACCACCACCTGGACCACGGACACTGGCCACTAGGCCATGTTTACGTAACTTTGCGAAGAGTTGTTCCAGATAGGAAAGCGAAATCCCTTGTCTTTCAGAGATATCCGCTAAGGGAACCGGTCCCGAAGCCGAGTGGATGGCCACATCGAGCATTGCGGTTACAGCATAACGACCTTTAGATGTAAGTTTCATAACTACCATAGCTCCCAAACAGGTATGGGGTTATTTCAACATACCCGAGTATTTCAGTCAAGTATAAAACCTAGTAAAACACTCAGGTATATAAGCGTGCAGTGAACCAATACCCTTTCATCTTGGTGGGGTATTTAACCTTTTTCTGCCCTAAGATTCAATGCTAAAGGGGCAATTAATCGTCCTAATCGCCCCCATATCGGGATCTAACGCACTCTCTTAGAATGAATGCTAACCACCTAGGTCCACTCTGTTCAAAAACTGCCCAACCACAGTAGTGATTGAATGGCAATCATCGGTGGCAGAAGCATGTGGATTAATATCAACATGCCACTGCGCCAAACACCTTATTAAATGCTGGGGTCAAACTCGTCGAGCGCACTCTGGCGCTTATCGGCAGCGGCTTTTTCCGCGTCGTTAAACTCACCCACATTCAGCTCTGGCAATCTTTCGGTGCAGACATCGCCACCTAAGCGCTGAATGGCTTGACACAATTCCTGCACTTTTGAATCCATTAAATGCATATGGTCCAGCATTTGCCCGATAGCGTTCGCGACGGGATCCGGATTATCGGGGGACACAGCATACGCATCGAAACCATATTTCTTGGCCATGGCGCTGCGACGCTCAGACTTCTCTTTCGATTGTGGCGAAGGTGTGGCCACTACGCGCCCCGGGATCCCGACCACAGTCGTATCCTTAGGCACATCTTTCACCACCACAGAGTTAGAGCCGACACGCGCCCCATCATGCATAGTGATAGGACCTAAAATCTTAGCCCCTGCGCCCACGACCACGTTATTACCCAGTGTTGGATGGCGTTTACCCGCTTGCCAGGTGGTGCCGCCCAATGTCACGCCGTGATATAAAGTACAATCATCGCCAATCTCGGCGGTTTCACCGATCACCACGCCCATACCATGGTCGATAAAGAAACGATCGCCAATGGTGGCACCGGGATGGATCTCCACTCCCGTCAACCAGCGCGAAAAAGTCGATAAACAACGGGCCATTAAGCGCCAATCACGCTTCCATAATTTATGGCTTATCCGGTGCAGCCAAATGGCGTGCATGCCAGGATAGTTGACCAAGATCTCAAAGGCGCTGCGCGCCGCGGGATCACGGTGATATATAGATTCAATGTCTTCTTTTAGCCTAGCTATCACACCCATGCTTCAATCCTTCGCGATTAGCGTTATTTGCCAAATGTGCTTTGGCTATTTTTGTTTGTTACCCACCACTTTATCTATCGAGGTTAAAATGCCTCGAAGAATGTTCATCTCTTGGCTTTCGATACGTGCACGGCTAAACAGACGACGTAGCTTAGTCATCACTTGGCCGGGGTGGTTTTTAATAATAAAACCTGTCGATGATAAGGTGCTTTCTAAGTGCACAAAGAAACGCTCGAGATCGGCAGAAAGCGGATACTCTTCCTCCACTTGAGGCGCCTCAGTTTGCGCTAAGTGTGCCACACGCGTCTCATAACAAATGATCTGCACTGCTTGCGCTAAATTCAATGAGCTGTATTCAGGGTTAGCAGGAATAGCCACATGATATGTACATTGCTGTAATTCTTCATTGGTCAAACCATGATTTTCACGGCCAAAGACAATGGCGACAGGCCCTGTTAAGCCCTCAGTGACCAGCTTTTGCCCCGCTTCACGCGGGTCGAGCATTGGCCAATCTAAGGTACGGCTGCGGGCACTGGTGGCAATTACTAAACTGCAATCGGCGATGGCTTCCTCTAAGGAATCCACTTTCACCAAATGTTTTAAAATGTCCGATGCACCAGCGGCCAAGGCAATGGATTGACCATCCACTTCACATCTTGGTTCGGCAAGATACAGGGTCGATAACCCCATGGTCTTCATCGCTCTGGCGGTCGAACCAATATTGCCGGGGTGCGATGTCCCCACTAAAATCACACGAATATTACTTAGCATGAAACGACTTAATTTAATTCACAAAACACAGGGAGCAAATACTATCACAGGCGTGCGTGAATGCTTATATGAAAATCGGTATTTGATATAACATTCAAATCGAGTATAATGCCGCCCGCTATTTTTAACGTTCTTTAACATCCAGGGGATTGCAATGCATCCGATGCTGACGATTGCTGTTCGCGCTGCCCGCGCGGCCGGCCAAACTATTATGCGCGCCTACACTGAACTTGACCGAGTTGAAGTCAGTGCTAAAGGTGTCAACGATTTTGTTACCAGTGTAGATAAGGAAGCAGAAGCCGCCATTACCTATCAAATTCGCAAATCTTACCCTGATCACACTATCGTGGGTGAAGAGAAAGGCGAAAACCGCGGCGAAAACAAAGACTATGTTTGGATAGTCGATCCTCTGGATGGCACTAACAACTTCGTTAGAGGCATTCCCCACTTCGCGGTTTCTATCGCACTGCAACACAAAGGCAAAACTGAAGTTGCCGTTGTGTATGATCCTGTTCGTGAAGAATTATTTACCGCTATCCGTGGTAAAGGCGCCAAATTAAACGATTTCCGTATCCGCGTAACCAATGTGACTGAACTGGCTCCAACCATTATCGGTACAGGTTTCCCATTCAAAGCCCGTCAACATACCGAAAGCTACATGGCAATCTTTGGCGAAGTGTTCGGTCAGTGTTCTGACTTACGCCGCGCTGGTTCTGCCGCATTAGATTTAGCCTATGTGGCGGCTGGCCGTTTAGACGGTTTCTTCGAAATCGGTTTAAAGCCATGGGATATCGCCGCTGGCGACTTAATCTGCCGCGAAGCGGGTGGCACAGTCACCGATTTCACTGGCGGTCATAACTACCTGATCTCTGGCAACATCGTTGCGGGTTCACCGAAAGTGACCACAGAATTAGTGAAAACCATGCGTCCTTTGCTGAACGAAGGTTTAAAGCGTTAATCACACCCTGTAGGCAGTAACGCATATTAAAAAGGCCAGTGAATTCACTGGCCTTTTTATTTGCTGCTTTCGTACTTTAGCTTTAGTTATTCAGCTTTGGCTAATCTGCTTGGAACGCACTTGTTGGCTTAAAGACTTTCTATCTACCCGCCAACGCCTGTGCAGGGCCAATTTGGCTTGCCTTCCACGCGGGATACAGAGTTGCGATAAGACTCATCACAAATGCCGTAGCAATCACTAAACCAGCATCCGTCATATGTAGCTCTGACGGCAGAAAATCCACAAAATACACATCGGCCGACAGGAGTTGAATACTAAGCAACTGCTCAATGCCACGGGCGATACCACTGAGATTAATCGCGGTCGCAATCCCAATCACGCCGCCGAGGGCACAACCCACAAGGCCATTTAACGCGCCTTGCACCATAAAAATCCCCATCACTGAAAGACGGCTTAACCCCATGGTCATCAGAATAGCGATTTCACTGGCTTTATCCCGCACCGCCATCACGAGCGTTGAGACAATATTAAAACAGGCCACACCAATCACTAATACCAACACGAGATACATGATAGTGCGAACCAATTGAATATCTTGATATAAATGCCCTTGGGTGCGCGTCCAATCACTGATATAAACGGACTGGTTTAAGGCATAACCCAACTCACGAATTTTCGCTGGCGCATCAAACACCTGCGCCACACTGATCCGCACTCCGGTAACACCTTGATGTAAATTCAGGATATTCGCCGCATAGCGCATCGGAATATACGCCGTGGTTAACTCAAGCTCGCCGCCTAAACGGTACACACCCGACACCACAAAACGATGGCTCTTGGCCGCCCGTAAACTGCCGGCATGTTCTGGATCAAGATCTTGCACATACAGAGCGAGGGTATCACCAACTTCGAGGCCTAACTTTTTCAGCAGGCTCTCGCCAAGGACGATGTGATTGTCATCCTCGCTCAAGCCTTGCCAAGTCTCTTTCGACATAAATTGCGCGAGGGTCGAGACTTTTGCCTCTTGCTCAGGGTCGATTCCTACAACGGCAAGCCCCTGAAAACCACCGGGCTTTTGCACTAATCCTTGCATCCGAATAAAAGGTGCCGCCGCCGTAATGCCTTCAATCTGCATAGCGGTTTGCTCAACGGCGCGCCAGTCCGCAATCGGCTCATTCACGCCAACCACATCGGCTTGGGAAATCACGCCTAACAAGCGCTGCTCTAACTCGCGCTCGAAACCATTCATGGCCGAGAGCACCACAATCAGCACCGCAACCCCGAGCGCAATCCCCGCGGTCGATGCGAAGGAGATAAAGCTAATAAAACTATTGGATTGGCGCGCACGATAAAAACGCCAACCAATGGAGAGGGCTAATGGTCCTTTCATTGGGCGTGTTCCGCGACAGCTTGCAGATAACCATTCTTCATGGTGAGTTGTCTGTCCATCCGCGCCGCCAATTTAGGATCGTGGGTCACCACCACAAACGCCGTTCCGAGTTGATTGGCTAATTCGCGGATCAGCTCATAGACCGCCTCGCCACTCTTGGCATCGAGGTTTCCCGTTGGTTCATCGGCCAGCACGAGTTTGGGTTTGTTGATCAGCGCCCGAGCAATTGCCACCCGTTGACGCTCACCGCCCGAAAGCTCGGCGGGAATATGGCTCATTCTGTGCCCAAGCCCTACTCTCTCGAGCAACACTTTGGCATCAGCCTGAGCCTGAGCGCGGTCTCTGCCTTGAATAAACGCCGGCATAGCCACGTTTTCCAGTGCGCTAAATTCGGGCAAAAGGTGATGGAACTGATAAATAAAACCTAAATCTTGGTTGCGGATCTGCGCCTGACGGGCACTGCTCACCTGATATAAATCCTCACCCGCTAACAAGACTTTGCCCGCGGAGGGTTTATCTAAGGTGCCCATAATATGCAGCAGCGTACTCTTGCCCGAGCCAGAGGTACCGACAATCGCCAGTTGCTCGCCCTTAAATACCTGTAAATCCACCTCAGACAACACCTGAGTGGTCACATCGCCATCGTGATAACTCTTACTCACCGCCTGCACTTGCAGTAACACGTCTTGCATTGAGATTCTCGCTATTGATTCTAAATGACATGGATAAACTCCATGTCCAAACACGTCTCTCATCATGGGAGCGACGTTGTAATTTGTTACATCGCAGCTATTCGTAACGCAGCGCCGTGGCAGGTTGCACCCGCGCCGCTCGCAATGCGGGGTAAAGGGTCGCCACTAAGGTCACGACTAAGGTGCCGACAATAATCATCGACAATTGGCCCAGCTCCAATTTAACTGGCAGCACTTGCCCAGTGCCTAAAATGGAAATCCCTAGGGTCGCCATAATGCCATTCAAATTAAGGGTGAGCAGAATACCGACCACCAGCCCCAGTACTAAACCTAATACCGCATTCAATAACCCTTGCACCACAAAAATGCCCATCACCGCCGAGGTACGTAAGCCTTGGGTTTTGAGTACCGCCACGTCGGTGGTTTTATCCACCACCATCATCACCAGCGCCGACACTATATTAAACGCCGCCACGGCTACAATCAGGCTCAGCATCAGCGACATCATGTTTTTTTCCATCTTCACGGCACTAAACAGATGACCATAGGTGTCGCGCCAGTCACTGGTTGTCGCCTCTATACCCTGCTGGGTAAGAACCTGCTTTACATCCTTAGCCAGTGCGGGGGCCATAAAAGGATCGCTCAGATACAGCCGTAACTGATTGATTTCATCGCTCGGTTGACGCATTAAGCGCTTGGCATCTTGGTAATGAATGTATGCGACGCCCGCATCCACCTGTGAGCCCATCTCAAACACGGCGGACACTAAAAACTTGCGTTGGCTAGGGACTGGGCCGAGCGGCGAATATACCACGCCATCGCCGCTTAACAGACGCACAGTATCACCTGGGCTCACCTTTAATTGGCGCGCAAGCTCGCTGCCTAAGATGACTTTATATTGGCCGCTAGTTAACTCGTTAAATGCGCCCGAATAGGTATGCTGCGCCACCATTGAGAGTTTTTCGGCAAGCTCAGGAAACACCCCAAACACTTGCACGGCGCGGATATTCGCCGCCGATTGCACCATGGCTTGGGTCGACACGCTCGGCGTCACGCCCTGCACGCCCGGCAAGGCTTTGAGTTTGTCCGCAGGTATAGTCCAATCACTTAAGGGCGCCTCAGTCACCACAGTCAATTGAGGTACTGCGCCTAAAATGCGCTGCTTTAATTGCCCTTCGAGGCCATTCATCACCGAGCTGACCACGATTAAGGCCGCCACCCCTAAAAAAATGCCCGAAACGGCAAATAAGGTAATAAAAGAAGCAAAGGCGTTTGCTTTTCTGGCCCGCCAATAACGGTAACCAACGTAGAGAGGAAATCGAAGATCCATTGAAAGAGGGCTGCGTCCTGTGTGCTGAACTTGCTAAATCATAAAGATGGGCACGATAATAGGGGTTTAGGTCCTATAAATAAAGAGGCAAGCCTTGTTCACTGACACCAATCCGTATTTTAGTGTGCCTCATCCCTTTACCGCTTACTTAAGCCTTTGGGACGAAAACCAGCCACTACCCAGTGAAATGGCTTTAAGATCAATGCAATCCCTAGGGATCCAGCTGCTAAGCGAAGTCAAAGCCCTCGAGGCCAGTTGCCTGCTGCAACTGCGGCATTTAGACAACGAAGCCAAGGTGGTGGTGGACTTTCTCAAACTCCAATCCCGCAAGGTCGATTTAGTCCTGCAGCATGTGCTCGAAAAGGAAGTGCAAGAGGGCGATAAATTTAGCGGTTGTCAGTTTGGTGGCAGTGGCATTCGCCTAAATAGCCGTGAGGCCCTCCCCCTTGGGCGCCAATATAAGGTGACCTTATTTATCCACGAAGAATTGGTCGCCATTTTATGTTTTGCCAAGGTCACGGCCTGCTTAGTTTCGCAGGAAGGCCAATCCGATGGGCAACAAGCACAACAACCCAATGCCGCATCGCCCTATCTCGTCGACCTCGAGTTTAGTCAAATACTGGATGCAGATGTGGAGCAACTCGTCAAAGCGAGCCTCAATGTGCAACAAAAACAACTTAAACTGCGTAAACAGGCCCGTGACGAGCGTCAATAAAGGCTAGCGTTTTTGCTGGCACCCTAGCGCCCAAGCCACTACAATGAACGCAACTTATTGTGAATGAATCAGTTTATCCCACGCCAATGACACAAATTTCAGCCCTAACACCGCCCGTTGTCAAAAATGGAACTCAAATGCAAACCCTGTCGTGTCTCGCCGGGGTTGGTCAAGCTGTTACCCTCGCCAGCCTAGTTCGTCAACACAAGGGCACGACATTGATTGTGACCAGTGATACGCCGACGGCATTGAGTATCGAGTTAGAGCTCAACTATTTGTTGGCTAAAAGTGTGATTAAGGTGCGACTGTTCCCTGACCGTGAAACTCTGCCCTACGACAGTTTTTCGCCCCATCAGGATTTGATTTCCCAGCGTTTAGAAACCCTGTCGCAAATCACCCAAGCCGAGCACAGCGTAGTGATTGTGCCGGTGACAACGCTGATGATGCGCCTACCGCCAAAATCCTATTTAAGCTCCAATGTGTTTGTGCTTAAAAAAGGCGATAAATATCAGCTCCATGATGTGCGCCAACAGTTAACCGACACGGGTTATCACTTGGTCGAACAGGTTTACGAACATGGCGAGTTTGCCATTCGTGGCTCGATTCTCGATATCTTCCCCACCGGCGTGAATATGCCGCTGCGTATCGAACTGTTCGATGATGAAGTCGAGACCATTCGCCATTTCGATCCTGAAACCCAGCGCTCGTCCACTCCAGTCGATGCGGTGCGCCTGTTACCCGCCAAGGAATTCCCCACCGACAGCAGCGCCATCGAAGGTTTTAGGCAACGTTATCGCCGACGCTTTGAGGTCATAGTCAAAGAGCCTGAATCAGTTTATCAACTGGTGAGCCGCAATTTGATGCCCGCAGGTATTGAGAACTATTTGCCACTGTTTTTCGATGAGGTCGCGACACTGTTCGATTACCTGCCGAAGGACACTCAATTAGTCACCCTAGGCGATATCGAAAAGTCCGCCCGCGCTCATTTGCAAGAGGTGGAAACCCGTTATGAGGACAGACGGGTCGACCCATTGCGACCACTGTTGGCACCCAAAGAGCTGTATTTACTGATAGAAGAATTATTTGCCGCCTTTAAGCCACTGCCTCGCTATCAGTTTATTGCGCCGCAACCCGATGCCGTCGCTGGCGCAGTACAGATTGATGCCAGTGTGTTGCCCGAAGTAAGCGCTAATCACAAGTTAAAGCAGCCACTGATTGCGCTGCAAGATTACGCCGAGCGTGCGCCGCGGATGTTGTTTAGTGCCGAATCGGAAGGCCGCCGCGAAGCTTTACTCGAACTCTTAAGTAAAATTCAGTTAAAACCGGTGTTATTCAGCCATTTCGATGAGTTTATTCAAAGTGATGCCAAACTGGGTTTAATTGTATCTCCCCTCTCCCGTGGTTGTTTACTCGGGCTAGGAAAGCAAACCGCCGTCAGCATCATCTGCGAAACCGAACTCTTTGGTCATCGCATTTCCCAGCAGCGCCGCCGTGAAAAACAGCGCCAGATCAGCAACGATACTCTGATCAAAAACTTAGCCGAGCTCAAAGTCGGCCAGCCGATTGTGCACTTAGAGCACGGTGTGGCGCTGTATCAAGGCCTAGTCACCTTAGATACCGGCGGATTAGTGGCCGAATACCTACAGCTGGAATACTCGGGCGGCGATAAACTCTATGTGCCCGTGTCTAACCTGCACATGATCAGCCGCTACAGCGTCGGCGCCGATGGCGAGGCTCACCTCAATAAACTCGGTAACGACACTTGGGCCAAGGCAAAGAACAAAGCGATTGAGAAAATCCGCGATGTGGCAGCCGAGCTGCTCGATGTCTACGCCCGCCGTCAAGCACGCCCCGGCGAAAGCTGCGACATCAACGATGAAGAGTATGCGCAATTTGCCCAAGGTTTCCCCTTTGAAGAAACCGTCGATCAGGAAAGCGCAATTCATGCCGTGCTTGCCGATATGCAATCCCCCGTCGCCATGGACCGCCTCGTCTGCGGTGATGTGGGCTTTGGTAAGACTGAAGTCGCGATGCGCGCCGCCTTTGTGGCGGTGAATGCGGGTAAACAAGTCGTTGTGCTAGTGCCCACCACGCTACTCGCCCAGCAGCACTACGAAAACTTTAAGGACAGATTTGCCGACTGGCCGGTAGTGATTGAGGTGATGTCCCGCTTTAGAACCGCCAAAGAGCAAACCCAAGTGCTGAAACTACTCGAAGAAGGCAAAGTCGATATAGTGATTGGCACCCATAAGCTGCTGCAATCCGAGGCAAAGTTTGAAAACTTAGGCCTGCTAATCATCGATGAAGAACATCGATTCGGCGTAAGACAAAAAGAGAAAATCAAGGCGCTGCGCGCCAACGTAGATATTTTGACCCTCACCGCCACTCCGATCCCCCGCACCTTAAACATGGCGATGTCGGGGATGCGCGACTTATCGATTATTGCGACTCCTCCCGCTAAGCGCTTGGCGGTGAAGACCTTTGTGCGCGAATCCGATCCCGCCACCGTGCGTGAGGCCATACTGCGTGAAATTCTCCGTGGTGGCCAAGTGTATTATTTGCACAACAATGTCGAAACCATTGAGAAATGCGCCCAAGATATTAGTACCCTGCTACCCGAAGCGCGGGTGGTTGTGGCCCATGGCCAAATGCGTGAACGGGATCTTGAGCGGGTGATGTCGGACTTTTATCACCAAAGATTCAACGTGTTAGTCTGTACCACTATTATCGAAACCGGTATCGACGTCCCTAGTGCGAATACGATTATTATCGAACGTGCTGACACCTTCGGCTTAGCCCAGTTGCACCAACTGCGTGGCCGCGTCGGACGCTCTCACCATCAAGCCTATGCGTATTTGATGACGCCGCATCCTAAACGCATGACCAGTGATGCCCGCAAACGTCTCGAAGCCATCGATGCCCTCGAAGATTTAGGCGCAGGCTTTATGCTCGCGACCCAAGACTTAGAAATTCGCGGCGCGGGCGAGCTCTTGGGCGATGAGCAGAGCGGTCATATTTCTAAAATTGGCTTTAGTCTCTACATGGAAATGTTGGAGTCGGCGGTTAAGGCGCTCAAACAGGGTAAAGAGCCATCGCTGGCGCAAATGCTCAATCAGCAATGCGAGATGGAGCTAAGAATTCCTGCGCTATTGCCGGAAGACTATGTCGGTGATGTGAATATTCGCCTGTCACTCTATAAGCGCATCGCCAGTTGTGACAGTGAAGAAACCTTAGATGAACTCAAGGTTGAGCTTATCGACCGCTTCGGTCTGCTGCCCGAGGCCACCAAAAACCTGATGGAAATGACTTTATATAAACATCAGGCAACTCGGCTGGGCGCGACTAAAATTGAGGTACATGCTAAGGGCGGCAGCATCGAATTTAGTGATGATCATGTGATTGATCCGGGCTTTATCATCGGATTACTGCAAAGTCAGCCACAAATCTATCGAATGGATGGGCCGAATAAGTTAAAGTTCATCCTCAATGCCGAAACGGCAAAAGATAGGCTCGCTTTGGTCAAACTCTTGCTCGAACAACTATCGCAACATCGTCTTGGAGATAAATAGTGTTACGTCAACTCGCGGTCTCTATCGCTACACTTATTGCACTTTCACACAGTTCACTTGCCCGTGCTGAAGCTTGGTTCGAGGTTGAAGTCTATATTTTTGAACGCCAAAGCCAGTCGACCGAACAATGGCCGATGGCGCCAATTGAGACCAAAACCAACCGCGCTATCGATCTGATTTCACCGGTTGTGGGTCAAGCTGTGCTCTCCATGAGCAATGAATCTGCGCCCTGCACCTTAGTGTATGACGCCGATGCTAATAGCCATTGCGCTGAAAATACCAGCACAGGTACGAATACGGACGCCACTCCCGAGATGAGTAACGGCGGTACTTTAGCCATTTCAGGCCCAAGCACTGCAAGCTCAAATGCGGTAACCAGCTATCGCTATCCGAGTGTGATCCCATCGGAAATCGGCAGTGGTAGCCAAGCCTACGCGTCTCAAGGCAGTGGCCCAGTATTACTCGCCAGCAGCCAAGGCCAATTTGCCAGCATCATCAACAGCCTATCGAGAGAGCGTGGTAACCGCAGCTTACTGCATATGACATGGCAACAACCTATGATGGGCAAGAGTGGCTCAGTGCCCATTCGCCTGTTTGCGGGTAAAGATTATTCCGCCAGTTATCACTTCGATGGTCGTCAAATTGTGCAACAAGCCATGGCCACCTCAATGCAAGGTGCTAACGGCACGACTGGCATGATGGCTGAAACAGCGCCATTACAGCCCTCTCCCGTGTGGCAACTCGATGGCACGCTCAATATTTATCTTAGCCATTATCTGTATATCGAAACCGCGCTCAATTTGCGTAAAGAAGGCCGCAAATTGATGCCTGTGGCAGCCGATGAAGCGAGCATGAATACAGCAACAAGTACTGCCGTAACCCCAGCAAAAGTGATGACACCTTATTTAATGTCTATTCCGTTGGAACAAAATCGTCGAGTGAAAAGTGATGAGATCCACTATCTCGATCATCCCGAAATGGGCATGGTGATCCAAATCCGTAAGATGGCGCAACCTAACGCTTAAAACCCATTAGCCCTAATCGAATAAAAAAGCGGTCATGCAATGCATACCGCTTTTTTATTGCCTAAGTTTTTTTATTGCCTAAGGGGTGAACAGCCATTCAGGCGACGTTGAAAGTATAAAAATAAAATTAGCGCACTATCGAGAAATCCAAATAAATATCATCACCTTGGTCTTCATTCACCGTCACCCTCAGTCCATCGGTACAAGGTACTCCGACCTCACACCACGCGATAAGACTATCCACCGCAGGATCACTGCCCTGGGCAAGAATTTCAACACTGCCATCGGCGCAGTTAGTCACATAACCTGTGACACCAAGCGTGCGAGCCTTTGTTAGGGTCGCATGTCTGCAGCCCACGCCCTGCACTTTTCCCGTTAATTGAATAAGCACCCGTTTCATTGCGCCTCCCCTGTAAGGTGAGCCTTGTTATTAGCATGCGGTTGTTATCATGCGGCTATTATCATGCGTCTTTGCGTCGCTCACGTAAAAACGATTCCAGCCTAAGCATAGCCGAGTTTTCAGCTGCGATAAGGGAGAGTTTTGCTAAGTAATGGATTTAAGAGTAAAAAAGCAAGTATAAAAAAACAGCTAACGAGACCGCTGTTAGCTGTGTCGGGCGACATACGCAAAAGGTTATCCATGAATGGACAAATTGGCATAAAAGTTTGTAGCATTTTGTAACAAACTATTAAGAGGGGCTACTTTACACAATTCATGATTAATTTCAACAAAATGATAGATAAAGCCATACAAATAGAGTGTATTTAATGCTTTTTGCTGAAATAACCAGCTAAACCAGACACATATACCGTTGAGCATTCTAAATAACAGCATAACTTCATCTGAGTCTGGCTTCACTCATACAAGGTAACCAAACACCAACAGCTTGAAAATAGGATGCTTCTTGAAGGGGAAAACATGAACAGAGGCAAAGCGCTTATCGCCAGAATATTCCGCGATAAGCCTCTTTAACGAAAAGATAAGCGAATAACGATTTAACTCAACTTAAAGGCTTTTATCTTAGGTAAATGGGCGGCTAACTGCGGGAATTTATGGGCCTGCGTCTCATCCCATTCGATGGTGTAATAAGGCTTAAGCGCCTCGGCAGTAGCCTCACTGTCGAGCACTTCATCCACACGAGACAAAATACACATGGCTCTGTGGGTATTCTTCAACCTGAATTCAGAGACACACTTATTGGCGATATCGGCATACTCTTCCGGGCGGTCAATTTTCCCTTGCATCGTCTCTTCGGGATGAAGATTGGGATTGATTAACACCGATTTTAATCCGTTTAAAAAGCCAATTCGCTCAGCCCAATACGCCCCTAGACCGACCCCGACCATTAACGGTGCGGGATCGGCGCAATACTGCATTTGCTTGGCGACTTCTTTCAATAAATGCTGCATATCATGCTTGGGATGCAAAGTGCTGTAGCTGATAAGCCGCACATCTGGGTCAATAAACTGCAACTGACGCATTTTTTCGTGATTACCAGGGCTAGTTGCATCGAATCCATGAAGATAAAAAATCATATTGAGACCTTTTAACAATCTGCCAAACACGGCGCATGCTACTAACCCTAGCAAATATTCATTGCAGAACCTTGCGCTACATCAAACTTTTGCCTGTTGTGCGAGCTGGATTTGCTCAGCCAGCTGCTTGGCATTTTCCCAACGGCTAGCATTTTCTAGTGCGATAGCTGTCTGCGCCGCATTGGGTTTGAGTAAACTCGCCGGATGTTGTGGCGCCGAGGCGGGCCATACAAAGCCATTTAACAGTGACATAACGCCCGGATTATCGTTACAGACCAAAATCATATCGCAACCCGCATCCAAGGCAGCTTGAGCGCGACCTAAATAATCCCCTGCAATGGAAGCGCCCTTCATCCCCAGATCGTCGGAGAAAATTACCCCGTTAAAGCCCAGCTCTTTGCGTAGGATCTGCTTTAACCAGTAGCTTGAAAAGCCCGCAGGATTCGGGTCAACTTTAGGGTAAATGACATGGGCTGGCATAATGCCCGATAATTTACCCATAGCAATCAAATCTTTAAACGGCAAAATATCTTGATTAAAAATCGCCTCAGCTTCACGCTCATCGATAGGTTGCGCAATATGGGAGTCCGCCGCCACGCTACCATGACCGGGGAAATGTTTACCCACAGCGCCCATGCCCGCCTCAGCCATACCCTCAATAAAACTCTGCGCTAATGCAATCACTTCCTCGGGCTTTGCACTAAAACTACGTTTGCCGATCACTTGGCTAATGCCATTAAGATCGAGCACAGGCGCAAAGCTTAAGTCGATGTCACAGGCGAGTAATTCGATGGCCATTAAAAAGCCTAATTCACAGGCCCAACGTTTAGCGATAACCATATCGCCCTTAGCCGCGGGTAAAATATCCCCCATGGCCGGGATCAGGGTAAATCCTTCACGGAAACGCTGTACTCGCCCGCCCTCATGATCAACGGCAATCAAAATCTCGGGACGAATTTGGCGGATCTGTTGCACTAAGGCAATTAGCTGCTCACGGCTGGAAAAATTGCGGGAAAACAGGATCAAACCACCCACCTGCGGATGGCGCAGCATCTCGGCTTCAGCTTCGCTAACGTCTAAAGACAGCAGATCCAACATTAGATAACTCATATTTCTCCCTAAAAATTCTTATTCATACTCAAAAAATAACCATAGCGATACTGACCACTGGGTTCACAAAAATCCCCGAAAAGCGAGCCATTCGCCGTCAGACTTTGCCACAAAGCAATTATGTTGCCGATAAATTCGACATTCACCATAAGCTAATTAAGCTCAGCTTATCCGAAGTCTTTCTAATCAAAAAAACTAATGTGAATCTTGATACTAAACTGTGGGATACTGACCTTAAACGTATCACACAAGCACATTTTGTGTGGTTGATGCCTGCAGTTTGCCAGAGTTTACGACATAAAAACCAGCGTATTGGCGCGGTAACTGCAAAGATCTTCCACGCACAGACTAAAATAAAAATCGAGACACAACAGGACTTCAATCATGATTAGCGTATTCGATATGTTCAAGATCGGCATTGGCCCTTCGAGTTCACACACTGTTGGCCCAATGAAAGCGGGCAAAATTTTTATGCAGCACCTTGCTGATTCGGGCCAGATTGCCCAAGTGGATGAATTAAGAGCAGAACTGTTTGGCTCACTCGGTCAAACGGGTAAAGGCCACGGCACGGGGAAAGCCGTTATTTTAGGCTTAATGGGTGAAGATCCAGAAACCGTCGACACCGACAGCATCGATGGCATTCTTGAGCAAGTGTCGAAAAACGAGACCCTCACCCTCAGCTGCGGCAAAGTAGTTAAGTTTACCCGTGAAGACGGCATTACCTACCATAGACGCAAAACGCTCCCCGCCCATGCCAACGCCATGACACTGTATGCCTACAGCAAAGGCGAATGTATTTTTGAGCGCACTTACTACTCTGTCGGCGGTGGATTTATCTTAGACGAAGATGAAATCCATCAACGCAACGCCTCACCAGCATCACAAATTGAATCTGCACCTTACGATTTTAATAGCAGCGCCCAATTACTGGATTTATGTACTGAGCATGGCCTGAGCATATCTTCCCTAATGATGGCCAACGAGCTTAGCCTCGCCAGCGAAGAAGAAGTCAAAGCAAAACTGTGGAATATCTGGCAAACCATGAAAACCTGTATCGAACGGGGTTATCAGAAGGAAGGTATTCTGCCTGGCGGTTTAAAGCTGCGTCGCCGCGCACCTGCACTCTATCGTCGTCTCAAAGCTGAAGGCCGTAACAACGTCGATCCGTTAACCGCAATGGATTGGGTCGATTTATTCGCCCTCTCGGTGAACGAGCAAAACGCTGCCGGCGATCGCGTTGTCACCGCACCGACAAACGGCGCTGCGGGCATTATCCCTGCCGTGCTGTGTTACTACGATACCTTCGTGCAAGAAGTCGATATCGATGTTTGCGCCCGTTACCTGTTAACCGCTGCTGCTATTGGTATTTTGTACAAGAAAAATGCCTCGATTTCGGGCGCAGAAGTCGGCTGTCAGGGCGAAGTTGGCGTAGCCTGCTCAATGGCAGCCGGCGCATTGACCGAAATCATGGGCGGCACAGTCGAACATGTTGAAAACGCGGCTGAAATTGGCATGGAACATAACCTAGGCTTGACCTGCGACCCAGTAGGCGGCCTAGTACAAGTTCCTTGTATTGAACGTAATGCGATGGGTGCAATCAAGGCGATTAACGCATCACGCATGGCGCTGCGCGGCGACGGTAACCACAAGGTATCACTGGATAAAGTGATTAAAACCATGATGGATACAGGTAAAGATATGCGCAGTAAATACAAAGAAACCGCCAAAGGTGGCCTCGCGGTGAACATTGTTGAGTGTTAATCCACTCATGCTGATAATCGACTTACCGATTTAACACTGTCATGCCGCGCTTAACCGTTCAAACCGAAACGATTAAGCGCGGCATATGTTTATCTGAAAACGCGTTAAAGTTTAGTTCGTCGCCTTCATTGATGAATTCACATATTCGGCAATCACTCCCGCCCATGTTTTTTCAACTTCAGGAAGAAGCTGCGAAAACGCCTGTTTTTCAGTCACCCTACGCAAATCATCGACTGCATCAGAGGTGCTCCATACCGACGCGTTGCGACTCTCCTTAGCCGTCGACTCCGCTAATCCATACAAATATTCGGTGCGCACATCAAATAGAGCCGCCGATACGGTTGTCGTCACACTCACTTCTTTATTCTTTAATAGCCCAAGGGAAATGACATTTAACGGCGCAAATTGCTGCTCACCCGCATGGAAAGAGGTATCGAAGGTATAAATAAGTAAGATATCCGCCTTGAGCCTTGCCGCGGCTTCCCGCAGTGATTTGATAGAATCTAACTGCTCCGGCAATAAAATACGGTTTAACGGTGCAATCCCTGCCACCTGCGGCATTTTGGCTAGCTGAGTAAAATCGGCTTCTGTTTCGACTTCACGGGTTGTCACCACACTGTAACGCCCAGTCCCAAAACTGCTTAAACGATAGGATGCATAACCCGGCGCCTGAATACGTGCAACAGCAATATGTGCGGGGAATGTGGCAGCCGCTTGGACTGACATCAGCGTATTAATATCCGATTCCGCCAAACTACCAATAACCACTCTGCCACCGGGCGTAGTGTAGGAAGCGCAGCCTCCCAACAAGATTAGACTCAGTAACGCCACTTGTTTTATCTTTCTCATCACAACTCCTTTATGTGAACCGCTGTTTGGCAATCGCCACTAACGCCAATTAATCGTTTAAACCTCTCCATCAAGTATCACTAACTTACTGTTGATGAATGATTTTAACAATCCTCACCTTGAATTATCTGTGCGGTACGGTAAATCCAAAGCGATATGTGTATCCGCTCAGCGTACAAGTTATTGGATAAACTATTCTTGAATAAAAGAATCTGCCAGATTTAGAAATGTATATGGTGGTACATATACGATTAAAATGTATCCACTAAAGTAACCATTAGTACAGTGCAACAGCGGTTGATAACGACCATAAAAAAGCCCTCGTTTGAGGGCTTTTTTATTGATGATGACCCGTCCTAAATAGCGTTGACACTTTTCAAACTCATTTTGGAGAGTGTAATGACTTCAACAATTAAACGAACTCAACGTGATTATTCCCTCGCTTTTAAATTGGCGGTTGTCGACCAAGTGGAAAAAGGCGAGCTGACCTATAAGCAGGCACAAGACAAGTACGGTATTCAAGGCTGCTCCACCGTGTTAGTGTGGTTACGCAAGCATGGCAAACTGGATTGGTCCCTAGGGACGCCGCCTACATCAATGCGAGGACAGTTGATGACTGAACCCACCACGCTCACCCCCGAGCAAAAGATAAAAGCCCTCGAAGCCGAACTTGAAGATACTCGCATGAAAGCCGCGTTCTTCGAAGCCATTGTCGAAAAACTCAGAACTGACTACGGGATATCCGTCGTAAAAAAGCCACCCGCGAAACGCTCCAAGAAAAAACGGCCATAGGTTATGGCGTCACCCAATGCTGTCGTTACCTTGGCATCAGTCGCCAGGCGTATTATCAACAATGCCAGCGGCAAATCGTCTCAGAGCTAAAGGAGCAAGAGGTGGTGCAAACGGTACAATATGAACGGTTATTTCAACCGCGAGTCGGTACGCGTAAACTGCAGTATTTACTCAACAAAATGCATCAAATAGTGATAGGACGAGACCGGTTATTTCGCTGTCTTAGGGCGCATCGTTTGTTGGTCACGCCGAAACGGGCGTACCATAAAACGACCCATAGCCATCATCGATTTAGGTGTCATCCCAACTTGCTTAAGCCCAGTGAGCAGCAAGTGGACATCAGCCGCTCAGAACAAGTCTGGGTGGCTGATATTACCTATCTGTCACTGCAAGATAATGAAGCCTATTTAAGCTTGGTGACCGATGCCTGGTCACGAAAAATTGTGGGTTATCATGTTGATGATAATCTTAAAACAGACGGGGTGCTAACGGCTTACAAACGGGCACTGAGACAGCGACAAGATAAAAGTAAACCGCTGATACACCACTCAGACCGAGGGATACAGTACTGCTCAAACGCGTATCAAGCGGTTCACGCACAACATGGCGTGACATGCTCAATGACAGACGGATATGACTGCTATCAAAATGCCTTAGCAGAGCGAGTGAATGGCATCTTGAAGCAGGAGTTTTTAACACATAAGCCCGCAACGCTGGAGGAGGCGCGACAAATGGTGGCAGAAGCGGTTGCCATCTATAATCAACGACGGCCACATTTGGCCTTAAAATACAAAACGCCCGATGAGGTTCATCGAGCGTTTTAGGTGGAAATAAGTGTCAACTTATTTCAGGACGAGACATGAAACTTAAGAAAAATCAATTGTTCACGCCATGCTAGCGTTACAATTGTTCAAGCCAAGTATCAAACAAACTCAATTAGTTCAACGCTAACACATAGTCTATGGCACTGGTGATTGCGGCAACTTGGGCTAGATTGCACTCTGCGGGCGTGGCCGATGGACTGTCGGGATAGACTTCGGTGGTGGTGTTATAAATACAGCCCGTCACACTGCTGCATAAACCTAGCGCTTTCAACGGGTAGTTGATCACCCCGTGTTGCACCACTGTCGAGCCGATAATCTCGCCCTTTTCATCGGCGGGCGCGATGTGGGTGACTTTGCTTACCCCGTCGATAATCGCCTTTTGGAAAGCATCCTGCGGATTTTCGGTATCGCCTACGGCGTAAAATCCATCTGGAATCGTGCCGGGAATAAAGTCTTTACCATCACGCGCGGCCAAGGCTGGACGAAATTCATCCTCATCCGAATCGGTGGTTTCATGTAAATCCACATGCACATCAAAACCTTGTGGGACACTTGCCACCAGTGCCATCAGTGCTGCCGACTCTTCAGCTGGGCTATTGGCATAAAACGAGCGGTTTGGATCGATAGCTTTCGGGTTCCAGCGATTAATGGTCTCATAACCCCAAGGGCTCACACACACTGCCACCACTAAGTTTACGCGCTCAGCATAGAGAGCCGCGTTGTTAGCCAAAAAAGCCAAGGCGCCATGCACGCCACTGGTTTCGTAGCCGTGTACGCCACCTGTGACTAAGACGGTTTTCTTGTTCGGATCGAACGTAGCAGTTCTAACCGCAAACAAGGGATAACGTGCAGAATCAATCGATAAGGCGCCATATTGCACCACACTCAGCCCTATTTCGGCCAGTTGTGACTCCATCGCCTTTAGTGGCGTGACTACATTATCTTGGTATGAACGCTTAATTTGCGTGTTAGCAAACCATGCGGCCTTTTCGGCATCGCCCCATTTTTCACCGACAGTCCCGATTGGGTAAAAACTCACATTCGCCATAGGTTCTCTTCTTCTGATTTTATGTTTTGGTCTTATGGTTAAAGATCGTTATAGATCAAAGCACGAGTTGCATTGGAATATCACGGATCCCACCGCGCTCACGAATATCACTTTGCGCAACAAAGCCAAAGTGCTGATAAACAGGCAGCGCGTTCACCGCCGAGTTAACGGTAAAAGTACCTGGATTCCCCTTGGCGAGACACTCAGCTTTGGCAAGCTCCCACAGCTGACGCGACAGGCCTTGCCCCTTGGCAATATCCGCCACAAATAGATGATAAAGATGACTGTTATCCTTCATCCCCACCACACCGACAAGTTCGCCAGTCTCATTAATTGCAACATGATATTGATAACCTAAGGCAAAATAATGAGCCACTGACTCAACAGACATGGCGTTGACTAAGGTTTCAGCACCCACATCAGTGCAGGTGGGAGCAATATAAACTTGTGTAAGCTGCGTGATTAATGCGCTTATCGCTTCAATATCTGTTGTAGTCGCTGCTCTGATCAGCATCTTCATTCCTTGATAAGTCCAGTGTGTAACTGACTTAGATTCACAATCCTAGTATTAAAAAGCCAGAACAGGGTTCTGGCTTTGGCAACAGGTTAACGGGACTTAATACCCAGTGGATTTAAGTCCATCATCCTCGGTTACTTTTTCGTCCAGCTGTCCATCCAACGGAACACGTTCGCGTACCATTGTTCGAGGTTTTCTGGCTTTAAGATCCAGTGGTTTTCATCAGGGAAAATCAGCAGCTCTGATGGAATCCCCTTGCGCTGCATATAGCTAAATGAGGCTAAACCTTGACCATAAGGCACACGGAAGTCCTTCTCGCCATGGATAACCAGCATTGGCGTCTTCCAGTTTTCCACATAGTTTACTGGGTTAAACTTCTCATATAAGGCTTTGTTATCTGAGTAAGTGCCGCCAAACTCATGCTCTGGGAACCAGACTTCTTCGGTCACATAGTACATAGAGCGCATATCGAACAGACCCGCGTGGTTAACGAGGCACTTAAAGCCATCGTTCCAGTTACCTTGGATCCAGTTCATCATGTAGCCGCCGTAAGAGCCACCCAAGGCACAGGCATTTTGTGGATCGAGCCATTTTTGTTGTTGGCTCACCGCTGCCAGACCTTTTTGTAAGTCTTCTAATGGCTTACCGCCCCAATCTTGGCTGATAGAATCGGTAAAGGCTTGGCCGTAACCAGTTGAACCGTGGAAGTCCACCATCACAACGCCATAACCCGCGCCAGCCCATAACTGGGCGTTCCACCGACCACTGAAGGCGTTACCAAAGGAACCTTGTGGACCACCGTGGACTAGGTATGCAATCGGATACTTTTTACCTTCTTGGTAGTTAGCAGGCTTGATCCAGTAACCGTAAACATCTTCGTTGTTCCAACCCTTAAAGCTAAATTGTTGGAATTCACCGAATTTGATTTCGGCCAGTTTGTCTTTGTTAACTTCAGTCAGACGTTTCAGGCCTTGGCCGTCGGTGTTGATGCGATACAGATCGCCCGGCTCAACTAAGGTTTTGCTGTCGAAGATTAGTTGATCGTCGGCGATCGCAATCAGGCTATTGCTGCCGTCGCTGTAGACAGACTGCACATCACCAAACTGAGTATTCACTTTGAAAATAGAGACTTGACCAATGTCTTGTGCCGTCACATACAGAGTACGGTTGTCCGGTGCAAACATCAGCGAGCTTGGGCTTCTGTCCCACAGTGGTGCCACTTCCTTCGACTGTCCAGTGCTGGTATCACGCAGCATAATGCGGTAACGGTCAGCTTCGAAGCCGGGTTTAGTCATCGCGAGGTACGCCATATAGCGACCATCGCTTGAGAATCTTGGCTGGGCGTCCCAGGCGATGTTATCGGCGGTTAAGTTAGTGGCTTTGCCACCGTTTACACTCACCTGCCACAGATCGTAGTTTGTGGTCCAAGCTTGATCTTTGCTTGGCGCTTTGGCGCTGTACACCACAAATTTACCATCAGGAGTGAAGGTTACTTCTTCCATGCCTGAGAATGGCTTAGGTGGAGTTTCTGTGTCTAAACCTTGGGTGATGTCCACCACTTTGGTCAGCTTCTCGCCGTTAAGGGCACCCACAAATAAGTGGTTACGGGCATGATCTTCCCAGGTATCCCAGTGACGCACCATCAACTGCTTGTATTCACGGCCCGTCGATTTACGCTCTTCTTCGGCCTTAAATTTGTCTTTTGAACAAGCTAAGTCTTTACACTCTGGGAAGACACGCATGCTAAGCACGATTTGCTTACCATCGTTAGAGAGTTTGTAACCATCGATATCCAATGGCAGATCAGAAACTTGCTGCGCTTCACCGCCCGTTAATGGCAGTTGGAACAGTTGGCTTGAACCACTGCGGCTGGCGAGGAAATAAATCGATTTGTCATCGTTTGCGAAGCTGACATCGTGCTCAGTACCGGCGGCAGAAGTGATCTGCATCGGTTTAGCGTCCGCTTGCGTCAAATCGAGAATATATAAATCTGAGCTCGCCTCTCCCTTGTCATTAACGGTTTTCAGACCGTAGACCAATTTAGTGCCATCGTGGGACACCGCGGCTGAATGCAATTTGTTGAGTTTAACCAGCTGTTGCACAGTAAAAGGCTTAGGATCGGCCGCGTGGGATGAGCAGGCCAAACCAGCCGCGCCAAGCGCCAATAGGAGAGGAGCTATTTTCATTGTTATATCCATCTTTTGTTAAACACATTCGGTAGTTGTACCGAATGAACGGTCAAAACGATCATCAATCGTCTTTGTGAAGATAAGTTTGCCACACTAACGAAACAAAAACGCTCAAGCAAGCCAAAAGGCATACTTGAGCGTATTTTTTTGTGACAAATTGTCAGTCAGCATCGAATGGCGTCATTGAGTGCCACTCGCCGCCCTTTCCCGCTCAAATCCCGCTTAAAAAAGCGACATTTTTGCAAGAAGGACATTCGCTTAGGCCATTTGCTTAGGCTTTGGCGTTAGCGATATTCACTTTCCAAATCGCAGGGCCAGTTTCATGGGCATTCACGCCGTTTGAATCCACCGCCACAGTAACTGGCATATCTTGTACGTCAAACTCGTAAATTGCTTCCATACCTAAGTCGGCAAAGGCCACCACGCGGGATTTCTTAATGGCTTTCGACACTAAGTAAGCCGCGCCGCCCACAGCCATCAGGTACACAGCTTTGTGCTTCTTGATAGACTCAACGGTCGCTGGACCACGTTCAGCCTTACCAATCATGCCCATCAGGCCAGTTTTATCCAGCATCAGATCGGTGAACTTGTCCATACGGGTCGCGGTTGTTGGGCCAGCAGGACCCACGACTTCGTTACCGACTGGGTCAACAGGGCCCACGTAGTAGATAAACTTGCCAGTAAAGTCGACGCCTTCTGGTAAGCCTTCGCCGCTTTCAATCAGGCTTTGGATACGTTTATGGGCAGCATCACGGCCGGTGAGCATTTTACCGCTTAACAGAATGGTTTCACCGCTCTTCCACTGCTCGATATCGGCTTGAGTGACTGTGTCTAAGTTAACGCGTCGCACATCGCTGCCCACTTCGCGGGTGATTTCTGGCCAGTCGCTGAGTGTAGGCGGCGCAAGATCAGCAGGGCCCGAACCATCTAAATGGAAGTGTACGTGACGAGTTGCCGCGCAGTTCGGGATCATCACCACAGGTTTTGATGCTGCATGAGTAGGTGCAGATTTGATTTTCACGTCTAACACTGTGGTTAAACCGCCAAGACCCTGCGCACCAATACCAAGGTTGTTAGCACGCTCGAAAATGTCTAAACGCAGTTTTTCTTCGCTGGTTTCTGCACCGCGCGCCATTAACTCATGGATATCCACGCTTTCCATCAGTGCTTCTTTCGCGAGTACGGCCGCTTTCTCAGCGGTGCCGCCAATACCGATGCCAAGCATACCTGGAGGACACCAGCCCGCGCCCATGGTTGGCAGCGTTTTTTCAACCCAAGCGGCGATATCGTCAGATGGGTTTAACATCACCATCTTGGCTTTGTTTTCACTGCCGCCGCCCTTGGCCGCGATAGCGACTTCAATGTGATTGCCTGGCACCATATCGATATGCACGACGGATGGCGTGTTGTCTTTGGTGTTTTTACGGCTACCCGCAGGATCGGCCACAATCGATGCACGCAGTGGGTTATCTGGATTGGTATAAGCACGACGCACACCTTCATCGACCATTTGTTGCACAGTCATATCGGTTTTGTCCCACTTAACCCCCATACCAATCTTAACGAAGGTGGTCACAATACCCGTGTCTTGACACAGTGGACGTTTACCTTCGGCAGACATACGCGAGTTAATCAAAATTTGCGCAATCGCATCCTTCGCCGCCGCACTTTGCTCACGCTCATAAGCTTCGCTCATGGCATCCACAAAATCTTTGGGATGATAATAGGAGATGTATTGCAGGGCATCGGCCACACTTTCAATAAAGTCGGCTTGTTTAATCACTACATTTTCAGACGTTTCATGGTGAGATGACATAGTAGGTGCGCTCCAGCAGCCTTTAGGGCCTTACTTGTTTTTTGTGTAATTCTTTCTGGGCCAATATGATACTCTTTCCCATCTTTTTGGGCTACATCACATTTTTAGATAGGGTTAATTGATGGCAAATAGGGCGGCATTACCGCTGGCAGTACGCCAACTTGACTGGACTTTCAGCACAGCAGCAATCTTCGAATACTTTGCGGCAGAACCTTGGGCCATATTGCTCGACTCGGCCAATGCGCCCCATCAGGACGCTAAATTCGATATGATTTGCGCAGGTCCCATTGCCACCCTCATCACCCAAGGCGAACTGACTGACATTCAAGTTCATCAGCCTGAATTAACCAAACCGACTCACCTCTGCCCGCAGGATGACCCTTTTACCCTGGTCAAACAGCTGCTGCGCCATTGGTATCCACACTCTTTTGCCTGCGATTTGCCCTTTAGTGGCGGCGCCATGGGCAGCTTTAGTTATGACTTAGGCCGCCGGATTGAGCAGCTCCCGAGCACAGCAGCGCATGATATTCACCTCGGCGAGATGAATATTGGCTTTTACGACTGGGCATTGATTTTCGATTATCAGCAGCAAAGCTGGTTTATGGTGCACTATTTGGGGGATGCCGTCCTCGATACTCAATTGAAAATAATTGAAGCAAAAATAGCCAAACCCACAAAGCAGGCCGAATTTCGTCTCACAAGCCCTTGGTCGGCGCAGACCACCAAAGCCCAGTACGCCGCAAAATTTACTCAAGTACAGGCGTATCTGCATAGCGGCGATTGCTATCAAATTAATTTAACCCAGCGCTTTGAAGCAGAGTATCAAGGCGATGAATGGCGCGCTTACTGCAAGCTACGAAGTGCCAATCAAGCGCCCTTCTCCGCCTTTATGCGGCTTGATGCCAACGCGATTTTATCGATTTCGCCCGAGCGTTTTATTCAGCTACGCGGTGACGACATTCAAACCAAACCGATTAAAGGCACGCTGCCGCGCCATAGCGACCCGATGCTAGATAAGCAAGCAGCGCAAGCCCTTGCCCATTCGCCCAAGGATCGCGCCGAAAACGTGATGATTGTGGATTTACTGCGCAATGACATAGGTAAAGTCGCGGCGCCCGGCACTGTACAAGTGCCACATCTATTTGCCGTTGAAAGCTTTCCTGCGGTGCACCATTTAGTCAGTACCGTCACGGCCAAACTCGACCCACATTACCACGCCTGCGACTTGTTGCGGGCGGCCTTTCCCGGCGGTTCAATAACCGGTGCGCCTAAAATCCGCGCCATGGAAATTATTGAAGAGCTGGAACCCTCACGCCGCAGTCTGTATTGTGGCTCCATGGGGTATATCAGCCAAGATGGGCAAATGGACACCAGTATCACCATCCGCACTATCGTGGCAGAGCAAGGTAAACTCTATTGCTGGGCGGGCGGCGGCATAGTCGCGGACTCTAATGTCGATGCCGAGTACCAAGAAAGCTTCGATAAGATAAGCCGCATCTTACCCTTGCTCGATAGCCCTCAATAAGCGTCAGGAAACGAATAGGAAGCCAATGGATCAAGCGGAATTTAGACTCAGATTTAATCTGCATCCTTTAGCCACGCAAGATCCGGCGGCTATCCCTCACCTTGGGTTGCGTAAAGCCGCAGTACTCATTCCCTTGCAGGAAATCCAGGGCGAGCTCAGTCTGATTTTAACCCAAAGACCGATGCACCTTAGGGCGCACCCTGGGCAAATTAGCTTTCCAGGCGGCAAGATTGAGCCCAGTGATAGTAGCGCCATTACGGCCGCGCTGCGGGAAGCGGAAGAAGAAATTGGTCTTTGCCGAGAAAATGTAGAAGTGATAGGCACTTTCCCCGCCCATAACACCTTTACCGGTTTTGAAATCACTCCAGTGGTGGGCATGATTAAGCAGGATTTTGCCTTAAGGCTCGATCCCGGTGAAGTCGCCGATTGCTTTACCGTACCCTTAAGTTTTTTTATCGAACCGCAAAATCGCCACCGCAAACAGTTTTTACGCCAAGGGCGTTATTACAGCGTGCATTTTATTCCGTATCAGCAACGTTTTATCTGGGGCGCGACGGCGGCGATTATCGATCACCTCTGTCGGCATTTGAGTCTTCCCGAGGAGATGCTGTAAACCCGCATTGCTCATTTGGATAATTCAAATCACAAAATGCACATATAAGCCCGCCACTAACGAGGTTAGCAGCAGCAAGGGAATATTAAACCAATAACCCAGTTTGCTGTGGTGGGCGACATAGTAATTAAACGCCAGACTTATCAGGCTTATCGCACCGCAGCCCCAAATGATGTATTGCAGTAATTCGGTTTCGCTTGGGTCCCAATAGTGTCTGAAGGTTTCACCGCGACTCAAGTAGGATCCGACCTCTCGTTCGGGGCGAGCCTCGCCAAACACCATCAGCGCGTACACCGCCAAGGTCCAGCCCAGAATGGATAATGTGGCGAGGATCATCTGAAATATTTTGACTTTCCGCATACCGCCTCCCAAGTTTTAAGGCACCCTATCACTCAATATTAGTAATATTAACCTCAGGATACCTTTTTCAGCTTGAGAAAAGCCACCAGCAAGGTAATATAAACCTCCAAAAATTTTCATATAAAACGTTTCGTTGGAGAACTAAGCAACAATGAGCATTGCATCGGTCGCTTCTGTATTTAAAGGTGAGCACGCAGTTGGTTCGACAGTCACAGTCCGTGGCTGGGTCAGAACCCGTCGTGACTCGAAAGCTGGCATCTCTTTTTTAGCTGTCTATGACGGCTCCTGCTTTAATCCTATTCAAGGTGTTGTGCCAAATAGCTTAGAAAATTACGACAACGAAGTGTTAAAGCTGACAGCTGGCTGCTCTGTGATCGTAACCGGTGAGATTGTGGAATCTCCTGGCGCTGGCCAAGCCTACGAGCTGCAAGTCACACACGTTGAAGTGACGGGTTGGGTCGAAGATCCAGACACTTACCCAATGGCGGCTAAGCGTCACTCAATCGAGCATTTACGCGAACTGGCCCACTTACGCCCACGTACCAACATCATTGGTGCCGTTGCCCGCGTACGTAACTGTTTGTCTCAAGCGATTCACCGTTTCTACCACGAAAATGGTTTCGTGTGGGTATCTACACCGCTGATCACCGCATCAGACTGTGAAGGCGCGGGTGAAATGTTCCGTGTCTCCACACTGGACATGGAAAACCTGCCACGCACCAGCGATGGCAAAGTAGACTATGACAAAGACTTCTTCGGTAAAGAGGCATTCTTAACCGTATCGGGCCAGTTGAACGGCGAAACCTACGCCTGTGCCCTGTCAAAAATCTATACCTTTGGCCCGACGTTCCGTGCTGAAAACTCAAACACCAGCCGCCACTTAGCGGAATTCTGGATGGTTGAGCCTGAAGTGGCGTTCGCGACCTTAAGCGATATCGCAAGCCTTGCCGAAGGCATGCTGAAATACGCCTTTAACGCCGTATTAGCTGAACGTATGGACGATTTACAATTCTTCGCCCAGCACGTGGATAAAACCGTGATTGAGCGTCTGCAGTCTTTCGTATCGAGTGATTTCGCCCAGGTAGATTACACAGATGCAGTAGACATTCTGCAAAAATGTGGTCGTGAGTTCGAATTCCCAGTGTCTTGGGGTATCGACTTATCCTCTGAGCACGAGCGTTATCTGGCCGAAGAGCACTTCAAAGCCCCTGTGGTTGTGAAGAACTATCCAAAAGATATCAAAGCCTTCTACATGCGCCTTAACGAAGACGGTAAAACCGTTGCCGCGATGGACGTGTTAGCCCCAGGCATAGGTGAAATCATCGGTGGTTCACAACGTGAAGAGCGTTTAGACGTGCTGGATATGCGTTTAGAAGAAATGGATCTGAATAAAGAAGATTACTGGTGGTATCGCGATCTGCGCCGTTACGGCACAGTGCCACACTCAGGTTTCGGTCTGGGCTTCGAGCGTTTGGTGTCTTACGTAACGGGCGTATCGAACATCCGTGACGTGATCCCATTCCCACGCGCGCCACGCACTGCGAACTTCTAATTTGTCCGTTAACAGACACATCCTTTAAAACGCGCCTCGGCGCGTTTTTTATTGCCCTGTAAAAATGCGTTAAAATTCATCACTCGGTCAAACTCCTTCGCCTGAGTCCTTGCACTTTAGGGGGCAAGAAATCTAAGATGGCTGCGGCTAACTTATGTGCTTAGCGCAGATAACAGCCCTTGTTGCAGGAAGTGACGAAGTTGTCGTTAGTAAGCGAGTTGCAAAAGGCAACTCAACAGCATTTTGCTCAATCGAGGAATCATAATGTCAAAAATCAATTTACTTTTGCTGTGCGGCGGTGGAAGTGCGGAACACGATATTTCCCTACTGTCGGCTAATTATTTTGAAACCTCATTAGCAAAATCCGAGCAGTTTAATGTACTGCGCGTGGTACTGGATAAATTTGGCCAATACCAAACCGCCGCAGGCGATGACTGTGAACTGACCAATAACCGCGAAATTCGCTTCCGTGATGAGACCAAGCCCGCATGGCCTGTGGATTATGTCATTCCTTGTATTCACGGCTATCCGGGGGAAACGGGCGACATTCAGTCTTACTTTAATCTTATCCAACTGCCCTACTTTGGTTGCGAATCCGAAGCCAGCAGCAACTGCTTTAACAAGATCACCGCTAAGATGTGGTTCAGCGCCTTAGGCATTCCTAACACACCTTATATCTTCTTAAATCAATACGATGATGACGCGATTGCCCAAACCCAAGCAGCGCTCGAAAACTGGGGGTCGATTTTCGTTAAAGCCGCATCCCAAGGCTCATCGGTCGGTTGCTATAAAGTCGATGACAGCAGCAAAGTGGCTGACGTGTTAAAAGATGCCTTTGGCTACGCGCCCTATGTGATCGTCGAGAAAACCATTAAGGCCCGTGAGCTGGAAGTCGCGGTCTATGAGTATCAAGGCGAAGTGGTTGCGACCCTGCCGGGCGAAATCATCTGTGATAGCAATACCTTCTACACCTTCGATGAGAAATACGCCAAGAGCAGTAAGGCACGCACCGATGTGGTCGCGCAAAATGTGCCAACTGACATTAGTGAGCAGATCCGCGCCTATGCGATTAAAGCCTTTAAGGGCATGAAGCTGCGCCATCTGTCACGCATCGACTTTTTCTTAACCCAAGATAATGAAATTCTACTCAACGAAATCAATACCTTCCCGGGTTCGACGCCGATTTCAATGTTCCCTAAGATGTTGCAAAACCATGGTCATGATTTTACCGAATACTTAAGTTTGGTGATTAACGGCCAGTTAGCGGCTAAGTGATAGACCGAGTGATAGGCTAAATAAACTGAAAAGCGCGCCTATATAGCGCGCTTCTTTTTTGAGGTTGGTTTGAACTCATTATGAATGGTGATGAGCCGCAGCCTGCTCGGCAAGTAACTCAAAAAATGCCGCCTTGGGCATGGGCTTATAAAAGATATAGCCTTGAATTTCTTGAATATGGTTTTCCATCATCACCTTAAGCTGCGCCTGGGTTTCGACCCCTTCTGCCGTCACACTCAAATTCAGCGCATGACTTAAGCGCACAATCGCCTCTATCAATGCGAGATGGCGCTCCCCTTCATCTAACCTATCGATAAAACTCTTATCGATTTTGATTTGATCGATAGGAAAATTCGCCAAATAGGATAAGGAAGAATAACCGGTACCAAAGTCATCGAGGGAGATTTTAATGCCTCGTCCGCGTAACTCGTTCAGCACTTGGATTAAATGCACATGCTGTTTCATCAACAGCGATTCAGTGATTTCTAAGGTGATAAGCTCGTAGGGAAACTCAATTAACCCCAGCTCTTCGATAATATCGGCAAAGGAGTCACAAAACGCATCCTGCAACTCGTGGGACCAAAACTCAAAGGTCGACACGTTCACCGCTAAATTGATTGGCCAGCCTAGAACTTGCATATCGATGATGGTTTGCATCACGGCTTTGCGTACATAGCGACCAATGTTAACGATTAAACCGCTGTTCTCGGCGATGGGAATAAACTCATCGGGGGAAATAAACTGCCCCTCGTGCTGCCAACGCAGTAGCACTTCGGCGCGCTGAACAAGCCCTGTTGTCGCATCCACAATCGGCTGAAAATATAGCTCGAAGGCTTCTTGTTCTAAGGCTTGTTTCAGCAGTGTATGCAAATTCGCAATGCGCTCGGCATTTTGCTGCATTTGCTCGGTGAAAAAATGGTAACGGTTACGGCCATCCGCCTTGGAGATATACATGGCCTGATCGGCGCAGTTCAACAGCTGCTCCAGATCCAACGCATCCTCGGGAAAGCGCGCGATCCCAATACTCACCGAGCTATATACGCCCTTATCATGGGACAATTCATAACGTTGATACACACGTTTATTAATCTTATCAGCAAGCTGTGACAATTCTCTTTGTGTCACAAGGCCCGGAAGCAACAGCGCAAACTCATCGCCCCCTAAACGGGCAAATACCGCTTGCTCATTCAAACAGGTCTTAATCTGCTCCACGACCTGCACCAGCAGCGCATCCCCTTTGTCGTGACCATAGGTATCGTTCACTTGTTTAAAGTTATCTAAATCCATCAGCATAAAGCTAAAACCAGGGGTTAAGCTGTCGGCGGATATCAGCTCTTGGATTTGTCTAAACAAGGCATTACGGTTTGCCAAGCCAGTGAGGGGATCATTGTTGGCTTGATACTTAATTAACTGCGCCGCCTTTTTACGCTCACTGATATCGGAAAATAACCAAGCAAAACTATTCTCGTTGCTATGGGGCTCGCGAAACACGGTCACGGTTAAATCGAGGTAAAAGGTTTCACCGTTATTACGCAGGCCAATCAACTCACCCTGCCACATTTTCCCCTCGGACAGATGTTGAAACAGGGAATCGATTTCGTGGGGCTCAGAGGGAGAGAAAAAGTGTTCAGGGCAAAAATCATGAATATCAGTGGTTTTAGGATAAACCATCTGGGTAAACGCATCGTTTGCATAGAGCACGGAATGGCTGGCATTGGTGATGACTAACGACAGAGGTAGGCGATCAAATATTTTCACCGCAAGGCGCTGAAACTCGAGTGACCGACTGCGCTCTACCGCTAAACTCGCCAGCCTTGCCGCCTCAGAAATCAAGGTTAAATCCGCGGCCGTCGGTACTTTTACGGTTTCATAATACATGGCAAAGGTGCCGAGGACCTTGCCTTGAGTATCTTTGATAGGCTCAGACCAACAGGCCCTCAGCCCGTGGGTTAATGCAAACTCTTTGTACGGCGCCCAATAGGGATGATGTTCAATGTCATCGACAATCACCCGCTGCCCCGTAAACGCCGCGGTACCGCAGGAGCCAACCCCAGGACCAATTTCGACCCCATGAATGACTTGGTTATAACTGACGGGTAAATGGGGCGCGGCGCCCGTGAGCAGCTTTTTGCCGTCTTCGCTGAGTAGCAATACGGAGGCATGCGTGCCTAAACGCTGATCTTCAATTTTTAAGACTAGAGCATGGAGGATTTCTGCTAATGGCGCGCCATTGAGCAGCATAGACAAGATGCCGTTATAACATTCTAAGCTAACACTTTGATTAAACTGAGCATTAATCTCGCCGATAGTGCCCGTAACCGCAATTCCTTCGTCCATACATCCCTTAGTCATTTAGCGCTTAAGTTAACGACCTTACTAAGATGAACAATCTTTGTAAATCAGGGGTGAATTTTAGGTATTTAGTCGCACTAAAGCAACTTTTCAATGATGGATGAAAACCTGCTTTAGTGGCGAGTAAAATGCGGGTTTATTCTTGAATTCGCTCAAGTTTTGCTAAATAAAACCCATCGAAACCCGTTTCGGCGGGGCTGATGGTTTCATCTTCGAGTAAACGGAAATTGGGGTTTTCCGCTAAGAAAGCATCCACTTGGCCGCGGTTTTCACAGGGGAAAATTGAGCAGGTCGCGTACACCACAATGCCACCCACCTTCACCATGCGACTATAGCTGCTTAAGATATGCTTTTGCAGCTCCATCAGTACTGGCAAACGTTCGGCAGTATCACGCCATTTGGCATCGGGATTGCGCTTTAATACCCCAAGGCCTGAGCAAGGCACATCGAGCAGCACACGATCGGCACTGAGCTTTAAGCGTTTGATGGTTTTTGAGCCGACAATTAATCGGGTTTCGATATTGTGGGCACCATTACGGCGAGCGCGTTCTTTAAGGTTGTCGAGTTTCCATTGCTCCACATCCATCGCCAATAAACGGCCTTTGCCCTGCATCTGCGCGGCGATATGTAAGGTCTTGCCCCCTGCGCCAGCGCAGGCATCAATCACTCGCATGCCCGGTTTGGCATCGAGCGCCGCGGCCACACGTTGCGAGCCCGCATCTTGCTGCTCAAATAATCCATCTTTAAAGCAGTTAGTGCGAAACAGCGCGGAATCAGAGGTCACTTCAAGGGCTGAATCAACGCCCTCGACCGCTTGGGTGGTGACAAACTCGGCCGCCAGTTTTTGCGCTAAATCATCACGAGTCACTTTAAGGCCATTGACCCGCAGGAAACGCTTTGGCGGAGTGCTTAAGGCGGCGCGCTCCTTCTCCCAGGATGCCGCAAGTTGGGCTTGACCCATTGCATCTAACCATTCTGGGCAACCGTCCCAAAGCACAGGTTGGTTCTTAGCCTGTTCGATACGCTCGGCTAAACGCTCGGCATCGACCGGCAACGAATACTGCATTTTAGGCAGTTCTAAGTTGTGGAATAAGTGCCACACATTAAGCAGCTTAGAGCCTAAGCGCTCCATTTCTTCCGGCTTAATTTCGGCTAAGAAACAATACAGATTTAACCGGCGCAGAATATCGCCGGTCACAGTGGCAATACGCGCCTGTTCGGCGGGTACTAACTTTAATCCCGAAAAATGCTGAGAATAGGCCCGGTCTAAGGGTTTTCCTTCGCTTAGCACCATAGCTAAGATACTGATCACTAATTCATTCGAGCTGGCAGAAAGCGGAGAATTCAACATTTACAGGTCACCGTGAGTAATAAAACCGGGGGATCATAGGAGGTCAGGCACTAATACGCAAGTAAACAGATGCGCTGTTGCCTTTTAGAGGCAAAAAAGTCCAATAAAAAAGCGATCCATGGGGATCGCTTTTCTCGCATCGGCCAATGCCGTTACATTTTAGAACCTTTCGCGCCGTAGAACAGGATAAAACCGTAACACACCACAGGCAGAATAAAGGCCAATTGAATGCCTAAATTATCGGCTAATACGCCCTGTAATAATGGCACAATCGCACCACCGACAATGGCTAAACACAGAATACCGCTACCCTGAGACGTGTGTGGACCAAGGTCACGCAGCGCTAGGCTGAAAATGGTCGGGAACATAATTGAGTTAAACAATCCCACGCCCAAAATCGCCCACATGGCGACACTGCCACTTGTGGTCATGGCCACCAACACCAACAATGCCGCCATAAAGGCATTGAAGGCAAGCACAGTACCTGCGGGGATTTTTTGCATTACCGCCGAACCGATAAAGCGTCCGACCATAGCGCCGCCCCAATAATAGGCGATGTAATGGGCCGCTTGCTCTTCTGGCATGCCGACGATGTGTGCTTCGCCGAGGAAGTTAACTAAGAAGCTACCAATCGAGACTTCTGCGCCCACATAGACAAAAATCCCCACCGCACCTAACACCAAATGCATGCTTTGCAGCGCACTGGTCTTGCCTAAATGGGTTTGTACTTCCTCTGCCGCGGCTTGGCTGTGTTCACGGATCACGGGCAAATCTAACTTAGCGAAAATGATCGCCAGTACCGCAAGCGCCGCAGCCAGCAATAAGTAAGGCAACTTAACCACTTCCGCTTCGGCATTGGCTTGGGCTAATTCAGAAGATACTGACGCGGCAACGGATAAGATCAGAATCGAGCCAAAAAATGGCGCAACAGTGGTCCCAAGTGCGTTAAAGGCTTGTGTCAGGTTCAAGCGGCTCGATGCGGTCTCGCTGCTACCAAGCGCGTTAACATAGGGGTTAGCCGCCACTTGTAAAATAGTGATCCCTGATGCCAATACAAACAAGGCGCCGAGGAATAAACCGTAGGTCGCAAAGGAGGCTGCTGGGTAGAACAAACCACAGCCGATACTCGCAATCACTAAACCAGTGACTATGCCCTTTTGATAACCGAGTCGTTTCACCAGCTGTCCCGCCGGGATCGACACCAGAAAATAAGCGCCAAAGAAGCAAAACTGGATCAACATCGCTTGGGTGTAATTGAGTGAAAACACCGCCTTAAGATGGGGGATCAGAATATCGTTCAGACAAGTAATAAAGCCCCACATAAAAAACAGTGAGGTCAATGAGACTAACGCAAAACGATAATTACCGTTTCCCGCCTCGCTCACGCTGCTCGTGTGGCTGCTGGTGTTTATAGATGACGCCATAGTTGTGCTCTCTAATCATGTTTTTATTATCTAAAGGGAATGTCCCTTAGGCGTTTTCGTACTACGACAGGCAGCCACAATGAAATTGTGCTGCCCATCCGAAGTGGTGTTATGCCGAGTCGAAACTAGTTCAACAACGCATAAAAGCAGGCATAGGCCGAAAATGTCAATGTGTCGGCGATCCTTTGCGCAGTTTTCAAACCGTGACCGGTAATTTCTTGCTGGATGCTGAGTGCATCCAGTGATAATGCCTGCTCTGTATCTTGTAGGTTAAAGCACACCAGTAGCTTTTGCTCCCCGGACGTACGCACAAACACCAACAAGGGTTCTGGCGCATCGAGGAATTCAATTTCCCCTTCAACCAAAGCGGGATAGCCTTTGCGCCATGCGAGGAACTGACGATAGCCATGTAACATCGATTGGCTATCGGCTTCCTGCACATCAACCGCCAGTGCTCTGTGCGCCTGCGCGATAGGCAACCAAGGTGTCACTTGGCTAAAGCCGCTAAAATCTGCATTTTGCTCCCACGGCATAGGTGTACGGCAGCCATCACGGCCCTTAAACATTGGCCAGAAGGTTTTGCCGAAGGGATCCTGCAACTCGTGGTATTCAATCGGCGCTTCGGTTAAACCCAGCTCTTCTCCTTGATAGCTACAGACACTGCCTCGCAGTGAGTTAACCATGGCATTGAGCATTTTCACCATGTCGGATGTTTGCTTACCACGTCCCCAACGGCTGGCGACGCGCTGTGCATCGTGATTACCTATCGCCCAGCAGGGCCAACCATCACCAATACTCGCTTCCAGTGCTTCTACCGTTTGGCGAATATAAGCGGCGCTATAGTCATCGGTCAGCAGCTCGAAACTGTAGGCCATATGTAAGCGGTCTTCGCCCTTGGTATAGGCGGCCATCACCGCAAGTGAATCCTCGGCGGAGACTTCCCCTAAGGTCACAGCACCTGGATAGCGATTGATTAACTGGCGTAATTCTTCAATAAATAGAATCGTTTGCGGTCTATCGTTATTGTAGTAATGGTACTGATAGGCATAGGGATTATCTTCACTGAATCCGCGCCCTTGGCGTTTATCCTTGGGTTTGGGCGGATTATCCCTAAGCTGTTCATCATGATAACAGAAGGTAATGGCATCTAAGCGGAAACCATCGACGCCCTTCTTCAGCCAAAACTCCACATTATCTAACACGGCTTGACGCACGTCGGGATTGTGGAAGTTGATATCGGGTTGGCTGCGTAAAAAGTTGTGCAGATAATATTGTTGTCTGCGCGGCTCCCACTCCCAGGCGCAACCGCCGAAAATCGCTAACCAGTTGTTTGGCGCCGTACCATCTTCCTTTGGTTCGGCCCACACATACCAATCTGCCTTGGGATTGGTGCGGCTCTCGCGACTCTCACAAAACCACGCATGTTGATCTGAGGTATGGCTTAGCACTTGGTCGATAATGACTTTAATGCCACGTTGATGGGCTTTTTCAATCAGTTCATCAAAATCCTGCATAGTGCCAAACAGAGGATCCACCTCGCGGTAGTCACTGATATCGTAACCAAAGTCGGCCATCGGGGATTTAAAGAATGGCGAAATCCAAATCGCATCCACATTCAGGCTGGCAATATAGTCCAACTTAGTGATAATACCGCGCAGATCGCCAACGCCATCACCATTAGTATCCAAAAGGCTACGTGGATAGATTTGATAGATCACGGCTCCACGCCACCAAGTTAACTCACTCATATTGCCCCTTTATCCTTATTCTTCAGCGCGCTAACCCAAAAACTCTCACATGAGCAGTTACAATCATGTTACTGCGGAGTAAAGGCGCTACGGCTTGTATTAGTGGCAACGAGCATACGTGAACAGGGAAATAAGGTTCAATACGCCTGCATACGTATGCAAAACAGGCTATCATTAGACTTGTCAGATTAAGATTAAATTAACCCTTTACTAACATAAGGTTGCGTTGAATTACTCGGAGATAAAATCGGAGTTTTTTTGGCCGAAATCCCCGTTTTGGCAGGCCTCTGACCTATTGAATACGTATGCACAATATTGTGAGGCCAAGATCCTCGGGAGTAGTATCTTCACCGTTGCATAACAATTTGGTCATAAACGCAGCACTTATGCAGTCAATTAAGCGCCGAAATACCAAAAAAAGGCCGCAAAAACAATGCGGTAATAACGATAAAACGCTCTACATAAGCGGTAAAAAGCGACTTCAAGGGGAAGATAGAAATGATGCGATTTAAACCCAGCTTGCTGACCTTAGCACTCGTTGCTGCTGGCGCCAGTATGCACTCCTACGCAGCAGATGATGTAAAAGAAAAAGACCTAAAAGCCAAAGATGCCGAAATTGAAGTAATCCAAGTTAAAGGCTTCAGAACCAGTGTGATCAAATCGCTTAATGAAAAACGTTTTGGCGATACCGTATCTGAATCTATCTCTGCCGACGATCTCGGCGCCCTGCCCGACCAATCTATCGCCGATGCGTTAACCCGTTTACCGGGCGTGACCGCTGTTCGTACTGGCGGTCAAGCCAGTGGGCTGAATATCCGTGGTCTGGATGGCGATTTCGTGTTTGCCACCCTCAATGGCCACGAACAAGTGACCACTGGCGGTAAACGCGCCATTGAGTTTGACCAATATCCATCTGAATTAATCAGTCAAGCGGCAGTTTATAAAACCCCGAAAGCCTCGCTGATCGAAGGCGGCGTGGCCGGTACGGTTGAATTAAAAACCGCCGATCCGCTAAAGAATGACAAAGACCAATCATTCAATATCAATGCCCGTGGCAGCTTTAACGATCGCGCCGATGAAATCTCCGATGCCGAGCAATACGGCAATCGTTTAAGTCTTGCTTATCAAGGTAAATTCCTCGAAGACACCTTAGGGGTTGCAGTGGGCTATGCTCACCTGTATCAACCTTATGTTGCGAGCCAATTCATTGGCTTACGTTTTAATGATGACAAAAAAGACGTTAACGGTGACGGTGTAACCGAAGCGATCAGTGAAGGTTTTGAACTGCAACAAAAAGGCGGCGACGACACCCGTGATGGCTATATGGCGGCTATTCATTGGCAACCGAGTGATAGCCTGAGTGTGAAAGGCGATCTGTTCCACTCTAAATTTACCTCTGAAAACTTTGCCCGTGGTTTCCGCGTGAAATCATTGAAAAATGGCACCATCAGTGATGCCGTTGTCGAAAATGGTTCTATGACTGGTGGTACTGTTTCTGTAGGTACCGATAGTACTGATGACTTTTCTATTTTCGTAATAAACGATAATGACTCCAAGTACTCAGAATTGACTTCAGGCTCTATAAACCTTGAGTGGAATAATGGCGGCGCACTGACAGTGGCGGCCGATGTCAGCTATTCCAAAGCCGATGGTGAATTCGTTAACGGTGGCACCCGCGCTATATTATACGATGACATTGGTAATGAAGTACGCTCAGCTGAATCAGTTACTTATCAACTGAATGGCTTAAGTCCTGCGGATGTCAGCTTTACTAACGACTACACCAATACCTCGACCCTAGGTCTAAAAGAAGTGGGTATGTGGCCCTATAATCAGCAAAACGATCTGATTGCCTACAAACTCGATTTTAACTATGTCCTAGACACCAGCTTTGTCTCTTCTGTTGATTTTGGTGTGCGTTATGCTGAGCGCGAGTTTAATGCCCAACGTTCACAGGCAGGTTACGGTTTTGAATATGATAAAAATCCAAGTAACCAACCAGTCCTCGCACTTAACGGCGATATGGCCAAAGTGGTTGATTTTGGAGGAGAACTCTCAGGTTACCCAAGTTTCCTCGCCATTGACTTTAATAAAGCACTTGAGTTGGTAAATGCACAACTGGCAGCAACTGGCCAATCACCCTTCACCCCCACGGCGAACTGGTCAAATAACTGGACCATGATCCAAAGCGGCGCGGTCAATGAAGATGTATTAGCTGGCTACGTGCAGGCAAATTTAGACTTTGATATTGGTGACGTTAAAGTCACAGGTAACCTGGGTGTGAGAGTGGTACACACAGATCAAAGCAGTACAGGTCTGCAACAGGTAGGTTATGGTTTAGGTGAAGCTATTACCGATGAGCAAGGTGTCGTGAGCACGGATTATATCCGCAATGAAGTTGGTCAAACCTATACCGATTACCTGCCATCACTGAACTTGACCTTCCACCTGACTGAAAACGATCAACTGCGTTTTGCTGCAGCCTCTGTGATGTCACGTCCTCCGATTAACAAGTTAAAGTCGGGTATGGGATCTTGGTACGATAATGCCTCCACAGAAGGATATAAAAAGTACAATGCATGGGGTAACACCAGTCCGTTATTAGATCCTTTCTATGCGGATCAATATGACTTGTCCTACGAGCACTACTTTGAAGAGTCTGAAGGTGCGGTCGTTATTGCCTTGTTCTATAAAGATATTAAATCTTTCATCAACGACTTCACCATTCAAAACTACGATTTTGAAGCGAATGGCTTTATCGTGCCCGATACCATTATCGACAATGGCGTTGAATTCCCAGTTGTAAAAAATGAAGGGCAATATCAAACAGCCATCAACAATGACAACGGCGGTTATATCCGTGGTATCGAGTTAGGCTATACCCAAGTGTTTGATTTCCTACCGTCACCTTTAGATGGTTTAGGTTTCACTGGTAGCTATTCCTATTCAGACAGCGAAGTCGAATTCACCACAGACTTAAGCGGTTCTAACCTGACCATTCCATTACCAGGTCTGTCTGAAAACGTGCTGAACACTACCCTGTTCTACACCTTGGATGGTTTCGATACCCGTGTGAGCATGAGATACCGTAGTGGCTATGTATCAGAGCAAGTGGCGGTTGAATCTCAACTGGCATTCTTCGATGCGGAAACGATTGTGGATTATCAGGCCTCTTATGCGCTGGATAATGGCCTAAAGTTCCTGTTCCAAATCAATAACCTCACCGATGAACCGAGCAAAACTTACTTTGGTGAAGAGCATCAAACCGGGACAATTCAATACTTCGGTAGACAATATTTCCTTGGTTTAACCTACTCTCTGTAAGCTGTCATCGTAAAAGCCTGTTTCACTGTGAAGCAGGCTTTTCTTTTTACCCATAATAATAGTGAGATGATACGCCGCTCTTTATTTCTAAAGTCACACTTAACACCTCACCCGATAAAGGCCCATAGTATGATACGTCACAGTCTACTCTTCGCCCTTGTGTTAACCGCCTCTTCTCCCTTATATGCTCTAGCACAGGCCAGTCATAGCCCCGTCAGCAGTACAGCATCTTTGCATCTCGAGCCGCTCTCTTGGTGGGCGGGCATGCATAATCCTAAGCTGCAATTAATGCTCCACAGTGATGCCCTGCCCACGGATGCTGCGCAGCTTAAGGTTGAGATTACTGGCCAAGATGTGTTGTTTGAAGGGATTGAACAGACGGATAATCCCCATTATTTGTTTATCAATTTAGACTTGCGCCAAGCCAAACCCCAGACCTTTGATATCCGCATTCTCGCTGGCGATAAGCAGCTCTTACAACTGCCCTACACTTTAGCGACACGGGCAGAAGGTAGCCGCGAACGCCAAGGCTTCAACAATAAAGATGTAATTTACCTTATCACTCCAGACAGATTCGCCAATGGCAACCCAAGCAATGACAATCAGAGCGATATGCTCGAGCATGCGGCGCCTGATAATTCCGATGGTCGCCATGGCGGCGATATCGAAGGTATACGCCAGCACTTAGACTACTTAGCTAAACTGGGCGTCACTCAGTTGTGGATCAACCCACTGCTTGAAAACAACCAAGCCCAATACTCCTACCATGGTTACGCCATGACCAATCTTTATCGGGTCGACCCGCGTTTTGGCAGTAATCAGGATTATCAAAGGTTAGTCACAGAGGCCAAACAGCATGGTCTTGGGGTGATTAAAGACGTGGTGCTTAACCATATCGGCTCAAACCATTGGTGGCTAAAAGATTTACCGAGCAGTGACTGGCTCAATGTCCCGCAGCAGCCCAATGCAACTGACACCCAAACGGCTCCTGCGGCCAGTTCTACCAGCCTCAGTTCTACCAACCTGGGCTTTACCAGCCATAGACGCACCACAGTGCAAGATCCCTACGCCGACATGCAGGATAAAAGAGATTTTGTTGACGGTTGGTTTGTCGATTCGATGCCCGATCTTAATCAACGCAACCCAAAGCTTGCCACTTATCTTATTCAAAACAGCATTTGGTGGGTGGAATACGCGGGGCTTTCGGGCATTCGTGAAGACACCTACTCCTACGCCGATAAAGCCTTTTTAACCCAATGGACTAAGGCATTAATGGCAGAGTACCCACATTTTAATATTGTCGGTGAAGAGTGGACCGCCAATCCCATAACTGTCTCCTATTGGCAAAAAGGCAAAATCAATGCCGATGGCTATAGCTCGGATTTACCGAGCCTGATGGACTTTCCACTCTATGAAAAGCTGCTTGAAAGCCTGAACGAGCCTGAAGGCTGGGATACAGGTTTTATCAAGCTTTACGAGATGTTAGCTAATGATGTGGTGTATGCGACCCCAAGCCAGTTAGTCCTCTTTGAAGGCAACCACGATACCAATCGGATTTATAGTCTGCTGAAAGAAAACCTGCCGCTGTACCAAATGGCCCTCACCTATGTGTTAACGGCCAAACGCATTCCACAGCTGTTTTACGGTACCGAAGTGTTGATGACCAGCCCGACCGAAGGCCGCCACGACGGTGTAGTGCGTAGCGATTTTCCGGGTGGCTTTGCCAATAACAAGGTCAACGGTTTTAGCGGTAAAGGGCTAAACGCAAAACAGCAGCAAGCGCTTGCGTTTGTGCGTACTCTACTCAATTACCGTAAGCATTCAACCGCACTGCAAACAGGCGATTTACTGCACTTTGTGCCGCAAAACGGCATTTATGTGCAATTTCGATGCGTTGCCAAACAGGCTGCAGCGGGCAATGCCTGCTACCAAGCCGATACGGATAAAGTGATGGTGATTTACAACAAGAATGACCAAGCACAAACCCTGGATTTAAGCCGCTTTAGCAAGGTATTGGCAGGCAATACTTCGGCTAACTCAGTCCTCTCTGGTGATAAGTTAAAGCTGAATCAATCACTTGTTCTGCCCCATGCTGGCGTTATGCTGCTTGAACTCAATCATCAATAACCCATATTCAATTAAGCAGCTAAGCATGCTTAGCTAACAGCGCGGCCAAACCATAGTTTGGCCGCCAAGTCAGTAAAGGAACCTAGGTTGAATTTTCTATTATCTAACAACAGCAAACGTGGCACTTATCGCTGGCATCAGGGATTAACCCTACTGGCACTCAGCAGCATTAGCACCTTTAACGCCATGGCCGCTCAAGCAATCACTACTCAAGCAACGGCGTTACAGGCAGTAGCGGCTAAAACTATGGCTGCCAATCCAAATGTAGGCGAAGGCGAAATGCTGCCAGCCCATCACCATGGCGAGCAAGCAAATAAGTTTAAACCCGTTGTTTATCAAATTTTTACCCGACTCTATGGCAATAAAAACACCACCAATAAACCTTGGGGCACGATTAGCGAAAACGGTGTGGGTAAATTTAATGATATTGATGATACTGCACTCAAAAGTATCAAAGACTTAGGTGTTACCCATGTGTGGTATACGGGTGTACCCCACCACGCCCTAATTGGCGATTACAGTGCTATTGGCGTAAGTCACGATGATCCCGATGTGGTTAAGGGCCGCGCTGGCTCGCCCTATGCGGTTAAAGATTATTACAACGTAAACCCCGATTTAGCGGTCGATCCCGCAAAGCGTTTACAGGAGTTTCAGGCACTTATCGAGCGCACCCACAAGCAAGGCTTAAAGGTGATTATCGATATAGTGCCCAACCATGTGGCGCGTAATTACCATTCCATCACTAAGCCCGAGGGTGTGCACGATTTTGGTGAAGATGATAATCAAACCCTTGAATATGCAAAGCATAATAACTTTTACTATGTGATTGATAAAAAGCAATCCTCAGGCTTTCAAGTGCCCGATTTGCCTGAGAGCCTCAAACCGTTAGGCGGTGAATCGCATCCCCTAAGTGATGGTCAATTTAAGGAAATCCCCGCCAAATGGACGGGCAATGGCTCACGCCTTGCTAAGCCGGATATGAACGACTGGTATGAAACCGTTAAAATCAATTACGGTGTCCGCCCCGATGGCAGCCATGATTTCCCCGCACTGCCACCAGGTTATGCCACTCTCGGCGCCGAGCAGCACTACGCATTTTGGCAGCAACATAGTCATGAATTGCCTAACTCTTGGATCAAATTCAATCAAATTGCCCAGTATTGGTTAGCGATGGGAGTCGATGGATTTCGTTACGATATGGCCGAAATGGTACCAGTCGAGTTTTGGAGCTATTTAAATAGTCATATAAAACATAGCCATCACGAAGCTTTTATCTTAGCTGAGGTCTATAACCCCGCACTGTATCGCGACTATATTCAGCTCGGCAAAATGGACTACCTCTACGACAAGGTCGATCTTTACGACACCCTCAAAGCCATTATGGCAGGGCAAAAAAGTACCGCGCAGATCGCCGCGGATCAGGCCAAAGTACATGATATCGACACGCATATGCTGCATTTTTTAGAAAACCACGACGAGCAGCGCATCGCCAATGCCGCCTTTTTAGGTAGTTTAAGTGGTAATGCCTCTACGGATGCGGTCGATCCCCGCTACGCCCTGCCCGCAATGGTGGTGTCAGCAACCTTAAGTACCTCACCCACCTTGATTTATTTTGGTCAAGAAGTAGGAGAAGCGGCGACGCAAAACCTAGGCTTTGGCCATGCTTCGCGCACCAGTATTTTTGATTATGCGGGTGTTCCCGCCCATCAGCGCTGGATGAATCAAGGTAAATTTGATGGCGGCCAATCAACCACGGCAGAAGTCGCGCTGCGCACCTACTATCAAAAATTATTGAACCTCAGCACAGGGAAAAATGCGCCCGCGCTCTTAGGACAATATGACTCGCTAGATGCTGCTAACCGCAGCGCGGTATCGGCCGCAAAGGCTAGCAATAAGGCTAACAATAAGACAAACAATGGCAGCGCAACGGGTTATGATGACTCAACCTTCGCCTTTGTCCGCTTTGAGGCTAATACCGCCAATAACAAAGGTCAAAAGCTGATTATTGTCAGTAACTTTAGTCAAACCCAAGCCAAGTTATTTTCACTTAAACTGCCCCAATCTCTGATTGCGCAATGGCGGTTAACCGATGCCACCTATCCGCTTAAGGATTTGCTGGAAGACCATGAGGCGCAGTTGGTTGTCGAACAAGGCGAAGGACAAGTTAAATTGCAGCTAGCGCCTCTCTCCACAGCCATTTTTGAACTCGCCCATTAGCCAGATAAGGTAAGATAAAGATCAGAGATCAGCACCAGAGTCACACACCGTTGTGACTCTGGCTTTTTTAAAACACACTAGCGTAAACATCAGTTAAACATCACAAAGGCAAGCCATGTTACTCGGCATTCACCATGCAGCGATTATTTGCAGTAACTATCAAAAGTCCAAACACTTTTATGTGACGATTCTTGGCCTTAGCGTGCTGGCAGAGCATTATCGTGAGGCGCGCCAGTCCTATAAACTCGATTTACAACTGCCGGATATGAGCCAAATCGAGTTGTTTTCCTTCGAGAATCCTCCCAAGCGCCCAAGCTATCCCGAGGCCTGCGGTCTTAGGCATCTCGCCTTTCGCGTTGCATCGATTGAAACGGCGATCGAGCATCTTACGGCCCATGATATCGACGTCGAACCCGTCCGCATCGACGAATACACTGGCAAAAAGTTCACCTTCTTTAGCGACCCCGACGGCTTACCCTTAGAGTTATATGAGCTATACCTGAATCCTCACTGTATTAAAAATGTAAATAAAACAGCGCACTAAAATAGCGTATTCATGTTGCGAATAAGATGAATAAAGCTTAATTACGCCAAGGGAGTTTTAGCAGTAGACTCAATGAAGCGGTGCAGCACTAGCCCATCGTTTGACCAATATGACAGAGTAAAAGGCTGGAGCTTACCAAGGCTAATCACAGAGGAGCTCAAGGTGTTTGATAACCCAACATTATTGTTATGGAGTTTAGTCTTTGGCCTCTTTGGTCTTGGCTTTTTCACCTACGGCAAGCGCCAAGCCGCCCCCATCCCTTTGGCCGTCGGCCTCACCCTGATGATTTACCCTTATTTTGTCACCAATCTCACGCTACTTATCGCTATCGGCATCGCCCTTATCGCACTCCCCTATTTTGTAAGAATATGATTTTAATATATGAAGCTCTAAAAACTAGGAATACGTTGAGATAAGAAAAGAGAAAATTTTTGAGTGACGGGCAAACATGCTGTTCCTACGAATGAGTAAGCCATGGCATTTGCTCGACGACGCGCAGCGAGTCCATCCGTGGATCTAGGGCCGCCCGTCTGATGTGAATGGATTCACGAATGCCGCGATGGCATTTATATCAAAAAACAGCCATGGAGCGGACGGTCGTCTCGCTAATCACCATGGCTCACCTGTTTAGCAGCGGCGTAATCTGTATGTTTTAAAGAAAATATGTGTCTCGTTTTGGGGTAAAAGTGAGTTAGATTCCTAACTATAATTTTCGAATTAAAACTTCTATTGAGATAACGCCGTGCTCAACGGCAGTTTGTAAGTCGTGGCTTTGTGGATTACTTTTGCGCAGCAAAACCACAAACCTGCGACTTACAAACTGCCCAGCGCACGCAGTGCGCGTATTGCAGCACTTTGTTATGTTCTATGACCAAACTAAGCCAACCTCAAAATTTTCAGTAGAACAACAAAACAATAAGCTGCGACCATGACTACTCTGCAATGCAATTAGCTCCCTCATTTCTTCCAACGCATGAACCATATTCAAATAGAAGTCAGGCAATACAACTTTTCGTGGAACATCAATTTCGGATGCATTTACAAGGGCAAAATCTCCAAGTGAGAAGCTTCTGCCTCCATTTGCTTTCCAGTTCCCAGCTGACTCCAGTTCACCTTTTTCGATTGCTTTAAAAAAATATTTTTTCGTGAATTCATTGCTTGACATGACCGACCGTTTAGATGATTCAATTGTATCAATGCAAACTGTCGCAACATGCGATTCATGATCATGGTAAAGAGCTATAGTGAATATATCCAAGTTTCTGGATTTAGCTTTACGTAAACCCTCATAAATAAGCTTTTTGAAATCTTCTTTCATACGACTCCGATAGCGCCAATAAAACATAACGCCCCAATAACCGGCGCGCGGCTTTTTGCGCGTCCGGCGCCGTAGGCGCGAAGTTGATTGGCTTGTTAGAGATCACCTTCTCCTCGAGTGATGTGATGAAACTCAACACACTCGTATGCTTTTGCGTACTCTCGGCACACGTTTGTCCACTGATGGTTAGCATAAAATGCGATGATAATGCTTTTTACTGTCTGGTAGCCTATAGAGAATTCCTCCCGCAACTTATGCTCAAACTCATGCCAGTTGACGGCTTCTCCTGCTTCGAGTTTCTCATCGTACTTTTCAAAAACATCGTGTGCCCGGTTTAAATCGCTATCATCCCAGTCCATTTGGATTACTAGCGCCGGGATAGGATGCTCTCGATAATCTACGCTTTCGGCAAGCATTTTTACGTGATAGCGGAGCTTATCGATTTGTTCTTGTAGCTCAATACTCATTGAGATTTCCCCTCTAGACGAAGATACCGCCCATTCAGTCTGGACACGGAATCCTGCACAAATGATTGAAGTTCAGAAGTAAGACGATTGCAGACCTCTTGGTCCGTCTCCGAACGAAGGGAGAGAAGACGCATTTGGGCCTCCACAACTAGCCCACGAACATCAGCATCTGGTCCATCCAGGTCAATTTGCATTAACGCCGAATCAAATTGAGCTTGAATTGAATCAATCAATGACACACGACCTCTCCCACGAGCGCTTGAAACCGGCTCAACTAAAAGTTTTCTGACTTCACCGAGAGTCCTTTCCAAGCTCCGACTAGCATTGGTCAGATTTAACCTCCGAATGTCTAGAGAAATCTGATCTTTGGTTTTCTTCACGCGAAGAGCAGCGATGAGCGTTACCCCCATGCTTAATATGGTAACCACCGTAGAGGCCAGAGAAATTGTTGCATCAGTTGATAGAGGCATAGTTCTTGTGATCTCTAACATTCTATTCGTGTGCATGCGCGTTTACCTCGTTGGACCAGTGAAAGCGCGCACGGTTAACTTTCTGTATGCAAAGAACTTATCAGCTTTCTGGCAAATACACCATCTGGAAAAACGCGCATGCGCGTTTTACAACCCTATTAACTAAAAGTATTACATTATAGTCAATTGATTTTATAGAGTTTTACTTGTTGAAGATGGAATTGGTGCGCACTGACTTCGTCTTAAAATCATACAAAATAGCTAATTTTATATATGACTGTATACCCATACATTGTTAGTCGATTTCTGGTTGGGCCAAACTTAGGCAAATAGATAAGAATTTGTATGTCAGCAGGAGTGGGAATTTTCGATAGAACTAACGAGCCGAAACTCGTAATGGGGCAAAAAGCTTTTACCCGGATGAACAGTTCAATAGTCGTTAAGATTGCCATCATTACAGCTGTGATCTTAACAGGATGAACATTGTTCTAACTAACCTTCCCTACCCCACCTTACCTATCTGACTAAATAGGCTCAAACCAATCAACTCAACTATTCTCGGCAGATAGTTATACGGCGAAGTGCAAATATGCCCAGTAGCGAAAGGATTAATAGGGATAAACTGCCACCACCGCTATAACCTTGTTTATGTTCAATGGTTGCAATATGTTCTTCTTTCACGCGGGTTTTAAAGCGGGCTAATTCGGCGTCTAAATTAGTGATCATATCGTTTACCGCGAGCTCAAAGCCTTCGGTGGATTTTTCACGTAACACATTGGTGACGCTCACCGCGGTTGACGTGTCGGTAAGTTGATTAATACCGGGCGCTCTGAACAACATCTTTTGGCTGCGCATATCAAATACGGCGGTATCGACAAAGGTTTGGATCGCGTTTTCATTACCGGGCACCATATACATGCCGACTATAGTCCAATACAGCAGTGAAGCCTTATTCTCGCTGCTTTGTAACAGTTGATCGTAAGACACTAGCGCCATCACATCGACATCGTGCAAGCGGGCGACCTGCTGCAAGGTACTAAAACCTTTGCCATTTTTAAGGTAAGTGCTGGGGATTAATTCGATACGATCAATAAAGTCATATTTAACAAAGGATTGTTTCACTTTATCCAGCAAGGCGATTTGCGAGCTGCTATCGAGGGCTTCGAATTGCCAATGGGTGGAAGGTAAAAAGGCAATGCCGACCGTGATGGGAAGACGCAGCACAGGGATACTGGGTTGCTGCGCCTCACGTTGTTTATCGTCGGGATAGAGATATTCAACCAGACTGCTGGACACCACATTTTTTTCGGTGGTGTTACCGTTGAAAAAGGCACTGCAACCACCAAGCAAAATGCTAATCGATGCCAGCGCGCCCACAAGTGCTATGAATTTTGTCTTCATCTGCTTCCCTACCGTATCCTTACTGCGCACAGGCCATGCAACCCGTGCATATTGCCGCTACCTTAGCGAGTCACTGCTGTAAAAACAAGCCGTTAACTTCACATATCGCGCTTTTGTTTGGCTTTTTAAATGCTTAGAAACAACAAAGCCGCATCGGAATGCGGCTTTGGCTTAGATGATTAAAATAATCAGTTGCGCAAATTCATCTGCTTAGGCGTATTTACGCACTTTTTTCAACGCGATTTGCTGCTTTAATGCCGATAAGTGTTCGATAAACACTTTACCGTGTAAATGGTCGATTTCGTGTTGTAAAACAATGGCTAAAAAGTCATCGGTTTCGATTTCAATCGCTTTACCCTGTCTGTCTAAGGCGGTGACTTTGACCTTTTCAAAACGAGTGACTTTTGCGCGGTAACCTGGGATAGAAAGACAGCCTTCTTCACCTACGTATTCGCCTGATTTTTCAACAATCTCTGGATTAATCAGCACTAAGGGTTGATCGCGGGTTTCGGATAAATCGATCACAATCACCGCATCTGTACTGCCCACTTGGGTCGAGGCCAGACCGATACCGTCGTCGGTGTGGTACATGGTTTCGATTAAATCATCGATAAATCCCTGAATCGCTTCAATGTCTTTTACGGGTTGTGCTTTGCGCTTTAGACGCTCATCGGGAATTGTCAGAATATCGAGTACAGCCATGCCTGTTTCATCTCTTAGTGAGTCAAAAAATTTGGCGCTATTATGAACTATTCCTGTGTTTTCTCAATATTCAAAACTAAATAGTTTAATAAAAATCATTACAATCGATTTTTTAGATTTAAATTACAGCAGTATCAACCGTCCGCGATTTCACTTAGGCGGTAATTAACGTTACACTGGCTCACCTCTTTCATGGCTTTATTTGGCATCATCATGCGGTTTGCAAAAGATAAATCTCCACTTTATCGCTACTTAGAGCAAGATAAGGCCGTCACGCCAGACGAAACGAACAACACACAAGAGACACAAAATAAGCTCTCGCCGATGGCGAAGATTTGGCATATTGTCGCGATGATCCCGCCTGGCAAAGTCAGCAGTTACGGCAAGGTGGCCGATTTTGCTGGCTTACCCGGTCGCGCCCGCTATGTGTCAAAGGCGCTCAAATCGGCCCCCGAACATTTGTCACTTCCTTGGCATAGAGTACTCAACAGCCAAGGGAAAATATCCTTCGAAAAGCATTCAGCCCCCTTTCAGGAACAGATGGAATTATTGCGTATTGAAGGCGTTACAGTGAACTGTGGCAAAGTAGACTTGTCTGAGTTTGAGTGGCAACCGGATATGGCAACCTTAGTGATGTCAATCCCCTTCTAGTTTAATATATTGATCTATAAACTGTTTACACCCGATATAGCCTCAGCTATAAACAATTAAGCTTGGCAGTTTAGCCAATGGGATAAACAGTATTAGCCGCAATCTGTTTGCGATATAAAGGAGCATTACTTGCGCACAATTCCAACGTTATTCGTGAGTCTCGCGCTCACCCACAGCGTATTTGCGATGGCGGCGCCAACGCCTTTAACGCCTCAAACTGCTGAATATCAAGTTAATTATGGTGATATTGAGTTGGGTAAGGCCAAGTATCAACTGCCCGCCATCGAGGATGGCGTTTATAAATATCGCTTCGACAGCGACCTTAGCCTGTTATTACTCACCGATGTGCGCCATGTGCTGAGTGAATTTGGCCAAGAGGGTAATCAATTATTGCCAATGCGCTATTTGCATGAGCGCAAAGGTGTTGGCCCAAACTTTGTCGAGCAAACCGCCTTTGCCAAGGCTCAGGGGATGATCCACACCCGTTATAAGGATGAAAAAGGCAAATTCCCCTTTGAAGGCGATATTTTCGACCCTTTAATGGTGCAACTGCAGTTTCGTCTCGATATTAGCGCTGGTAAAGAAGTGCTTGATTATAAGATGATTAAATCCAACGAGCTCGATGAGTATAAGTTCCATGTGATTGGTAAGGAACGGATGACGATTGAGAGCGGCAGCTACGATACGGTCAAAATAGAGGTAGTACGTGACAATCATAAACGCCAAACCTTCTTTTGGATGGCACCGGATTTAGCCTACCTGCCCGTTCGCCTGACGCACTTTGAAAAAGGCAGTAAACAGCTGGATATCAAACTGCTGAATTACCATTTCGATGATGTGCCAGTTGCAGTCGCGCCTGCTGCCGTTGAAGCCGTTGCCGTTGAAACCGAAGTTCCGACAGAGCAGAAAGTGCCTAAGCTTTTAGGCACAGGCGCTAATTAAGCCTTAAACACATTTATCGCTGATTTCAGATAGATTGACTGCTGTTTCTAAGACGCACTAACAGCACAGCATAAAAACACAAAAGGCCAAACGTGAGTGACTCCGTTTGGCCTTTTGTCTCTGATTTAATGCCATCAAATAGAACGACAGTGACAGCGCCCGATTACAAATCGATAAGCAGCTCACCTAAGCGGAATAACTTCCAATTGCCAGGCTGCATCACCTGCCAGTCTTCGTTTTCGGTGAGCGGCCGAGTCGCAATCACAGTCACGACATCGTGTGGTGTGGTTTCTTTATCAAAATCAATCACAACATCGGTATCAATTAATTTTGCCTTGCCAAACGGTGCCCTGCGGGTGATGTAGCAAAGATTGTTACTGCAATAGCTCATCAAATATTCGCCATCACTGAGGATCATATTAAACACCCCAAGGGCGCGGATTTGTTCGGCAAGCGTAGCCACAAACCGAAACACCGCTTGCATGTCCTCTGGGCGACGGTCACCAAACTTGGCAGCAATTTGCTCCAGTATCCAGCAAAAAGCCAGTTCACTGTCGGTATCGCCAACGTTCTGATAACGGGAAACCTGAAACTTCGCCTGATAGTCGCTCAACTGGCCATTGTGGGCATAGGTCCAATAACGGCCCCACAACTCACGGGTAAATGGGTGGGTATTTTCAAGGGAGACACAGCCACGATTAGCTTGGCGAATATGGCTTATCACCACCTCGCTTTTAATCGGATAAGATTTGATCAACTTTGCAATGTGCGACTCACTACTCGGGCAGGCATCCTTAAAAGTACGGCTGCCACGGCCCTCATAGAAAGTGATCCCCCAACCGTCGACATGGGGCCCTGTGACGCCACCACGCTGTGCTAACCCAGTAAAACTAAACACAATATCGGTCGGCACATTGGCGCTCATCGCCAGTAACTCACACATATTTCTCGCCTTTCTTAATCCAAAAATCCACGGTTTTGCATTGTAACTAGTTGATGACATTTGTGGAATGATCAAAGGTGACAAAAAATTTAAACAATTGTTTGAAAAATACTTGTATTAAAACTGCCTTAGGTTTAACTTTTATGCGACACAGGTCAGACCACAAACTATAATTGTGATCGCAATCAACAAAACTCGTTATGACCTGTGATTGGCACTCGGTCATACTTAAGGAGAAATACAGTGACTACCCTACTTTGGATCATCGCCATGATCTTAGTGCTAGGAGCCCTAGCTTACCTTCGGGTATCTTTGCTCACTGCCACTATTGCAGCCGCTGTTGTGATGACAGCCGGATGGACACTCGATGTTGTCGGCCCTATCTCTTGGATTATCTTCCTGGTGATCGCGCTGCCCCTCAATATCAGTGCATTTAGACAAAATGTTATCAGTCGCCCACTGATGAAGACCTACCGTGGCATCATGCCCGAAATGTCTTCTACCGAAAAAGAAGCGATTGAAGCTGGTACCACTTGGTGGGAAGCCGATCTGTTTGCGGGTAACCCAAACTGGAAAAAACTCCACAACTATCCTGTCGCTCGTTTAAGTGCCGATGAGCAAGCCTTCTTAGACGGCCCCGTTGAAGAAGTGTGCCGCATGGTGAATCAACACCAAGTATCACACCAACTGGCTGATTTGCCTGCTGAAGTATGGCAATACCTGAAAGATCACGGCTTCTTCGCCATGATCATCAAGAAAAAATACGGCGGTTTAGAGTACTCAGCCTACGCCCAATCACGCGTACTGCAAAAGCTTGCAGGTTTAAGCAGTGAACTAGCATCCACTGTAGGTGTACCTAACTCCTTAGGCCCTGGCGAACTGTTACAACACTATGGTACGCCTGAGCAGCAAAACCATTACCTGCCAAGGTTAGCCAAAGGTTTAGAAGTCCCTTGTTTCGCGTTAACTAGCCCAGAGGCTGGTAGCGACGCAGGTTCTATCCCTGACTTTGGTATCGTGTGTAAAGGTCAATGGGAAGGCGAAGAAGTCTTAGGTATGCGCTTAACCTGGAACAAGCGTTATATCACCCTAGCGCCGGTGGCGACGGTATTAGGTCTGGCGTTTAAACTGCGTGACCCTGATCACCTGTTAGGCGATAAAGAAGAGCTGGGCATTACCTGCGCGCTGATCCCAACTGACGTTGAAGGCGTTGAAACAGGTCGTCGTCACTTCCCGCTGAACTGTATGTTCCAAAACGGTCCTACTCGCGGTAAAGACGTATTCGTCCCATTAAGCTTTATCATCGGTGGTCCGAAAATGGCTGGCCAAGGCTGGCGCATGCTGGTTGAGTGTTTATCTGTTGGCCGTGGTATCACGCTGCCATCAAACTCTGCTGGTGGCGTGAAAACCGCAGCGCTTGCAACAGGTGCGTATGCGCGTATTCGTCGTCAATTCAAACTGCCGATTGGTAAGTTAGAAGGGATTGAAGAGCCAATGGCACGCATCGGTGGTAACGCTTATTTGATGGATGCAGTGACCTCATTAACCACCACAGGTATCGACCTAGGTGAAAAACCTTCGGTTATCTCGGCAATCGTGAAATATCACCTGACCGATCGTATGCAGAAGTGCGTTATCGATGCCATGGATATCCACGGTGGTAAAGGTGTGTGCTTAGGCCCTAACAACTACTTAGGTCGTGGCTATCAAGCGGCTCCGATTGCGATTACCGTTGAAGGTGCAAACATCCTGACACGTTCGATGATCATCTATGGTCAAGGTGCAATCCGTTGTCATCCTTATGTATTGGCCGAAATGGAGTCAGCGTTTGATACTGAGTCTGGCCAAGGTTTAGCCAACTTCGATGCGGCCATCTTCGGTCATATTGGTTTTGCGACCAGTAACTTTGTCCGTAGCTTCTGGCTAGGTCTGACATCAAGCCGTTTCTCTAACGCGCCATACTCAGACAAAACCAAGCGTTATTATCAACATATGAACCGTTTCAGTGCCAACTTAGCCCTGCTATCAGATTTGGCCATGGCAACCTTAGGCGGTAACTTAAAGCGTAAAGAGCGTATTTCTGCCCGCTTAGGCGATCTGTTAAGCCAGTTATACCTCGCTTCTGCAACCTTAAAACGTTACCAAGATGAAGGCCGTCAAACTGACGATCTACCACTGGTGCAATGGGCGGTTGAAGATGCGCTGTACAAATTACAGGCTTCATTAGACGATTTACTGGATAACTTCCCTATGGGTCTGGGCGGCGTGTTACGTGCCATCATGTTCCCATTCGGCCGTCCACTGAAACGTCCAAGCGATGTGTTAGATCATAAAGTGGCTAAGATCATGCAAACCCCATGTGAAAGCCGTGATCGTTTAGGTAAAGGTCAGTTCTGGACTAACTCTGAGCACAATGCTGTGGGTATCCAAGAGCAAACGCTGAAGGATATTTTGGCCGCCGAACCTTTATTCGACAAAGTCTGTAAGGCCAGCGGTAAGCGTCTACCTTTCATGTGGTTAGATAAAGTTGCCGCCGAAGGTAAAGCCTTAGGCGTATTGAGCGACAGCGAAGTACAACTGTTGGAACGTGCCGAAATCGGCCGTATGAAGTCTATCAATGTGGATGACTTTGACCCAGCTGAGCTGCGCCCAGAAGTCGTCGCAACGACATCACAAGAACGCGCCGCTTAATAGCGAAACTGTACTAGTTGAGCTGTACTAACTAAGCTGTACTAAATAAGTCCATCTAAATAAACAAAAAGGCACTACCTATGTAGTGCCTTTTTTATTTTCGCCTCACAGGCTTATCTCTTCGCAATTGCCAAGCTCACCTGAGTTAACCTTGGCCTTGTCCATTATCCCTTCGCCAACGTTTCATCCGAGGTATTGATGTTATCTTGTACGTCAGCTTCAGGTTGTGATGGCTCATCAGCCTTAGTTTTCGCTTGCTGCTCAAGTCGTTGGCGCTCAGCTTCAGCTTCCTCCTCGGCCTTGGCTTTCGCTAGAGCCGCTTCTTCCGCCGCTTTGGCCTGAGCAGCTATCACCTCTTGCTCGGCAATCGCCTGTTGAATTTTCGCTTCTTCAAGCGCCTCAACGGGCAATAGGCTGATTAACTCGATGCCATTGGGGAATTGGGTGTCATTACCTGACACAATCACGACTTTGCCTTCTTTGGTCAAATACACTAACGGCAATGCCGTTTCGCCATAACGTTTGCGGAAATGCTCGAAGGTGAAGTTTTCAGTTAAGTTAGTGACTTTAAGCTGTGCCCCTTTCGCCATTTGACTGGCAATTTTGGCGTAGGACACGGCATCACCAAACAAACACAATCGCTGTTTGTAAGTCTCTGATAATTGATGGCGCGCGCTGCCCTGCTCGGCATTGTTAAGGCCAAAGACCTTTTTAGAACCTAATACATCTTGAAAATAAAAGGTCACCAGCGGGTTTAACTGCTTATAAGGCGACATGATCAGCACTCGGCCAATCCCAGTTAAATCCATATAGGTTTCAGCATGTTCAGAGGCAGGATTACCAAAATAGACCGGAATATTGTCCATCCGCGCGAGGCGAATGTTATCCCAGTTGCTGTCGGCCAGCAGCACTTTGATATCTTTGGCCTTTAAGATTTTTGCTAGCTCGCGGGAAAATTTGGAGGCGCCAAAGATTAATAATCCTTGCGCCGACCCCGAGGTCACCCCAAGGTATTTCGCCCAGCGGCCCGCAGTTAAACTTTGGATAACCACAGTGCCGATAATAATTAAAAACACTAAGGGTACAATGGCATCGGCGCCCTGCACATTGGTTGCCTCTAACTTAATGGCGAATAAGGAAGATACCGCCGCCGCCACAATCCCCCGCGGCGCAATCCAACATAGGAACCACTTATCGGCCTTTGATAGTGACGTCCCAATGCCCGACACCCAAATACTGAGCGGCCGCGCAACCAGCATAGTCACGGCGAGTACGCCTACCCCGCCCCAACCTAAATCCATCATGGCATTCGAGTCGAGTCTGGCAGCTAACAGGATAAATAAGGCCGAGATCAACAGCACTGTCAGTGTCTCTTTAAATTCAAGGATTTCAGCAATATCCACACCGCGCATATTCGCCAGCCAAATCCCCATCACAGTCACAGTGAGTAACCCCGACTCTTCCTGCAGTAGGTTGGAGCCGACGAAAATCCCCAGCATAAGGGTTAATACTGCGGTATTTCGTAAATAATGCGGCAATAAATTACGGCGGATCACTTGGCCAATTAAGTAACCTGACGCCGCACCTAAGCCTAAGCCAAGCGTGAGCATGGAGCCTAGTGCATAGAGCACATGGCTAGTGGGATCGCCAGACACCGTAATGTATTCAAAGACTAATACAGCAAGTAGCGCACCAATCGGGTCAATCACAATCCCTTCCCAGCGTAAAATACTCGCCAGTTGCGACTTAGGCCGTACGCTGCGCAGCATAGGTACTATCACGGTCGGGCCTGTGACCACCACGAGGGCGCCAAATAACAGTGCGACCTCCCAGCTAAAATTCAGTAGGTAAAAGGTCGCGACACTGATACAGCCCCAAGTGATCACCATGCCGATGCTCACTAAGTGCGTCACCATGCGACCATGATCTTTTATCTCTTTAAAATTGAGGGTCAATGCGCCCTCAAACAGGATCACGGCTACACCGAGTGAAATGATAGGAAACAATAAATCCCCAAAGATTTCATCGGGATTGAGCACCCCAAATGCCGGGCCTAACATCAAACCACAGAGTAATAAGGGTAAAATTGCAGGTAATCTAAGCTTCCAACCAACCCATTGACAAAATAACGAAAGCACCCCGATGAGTGCTAACATCCCAGTGATTTTTTCAACCATATAACTTCCTTTAGTTGGTATGGAGTGGTCAGTATTAACTCAACCTAACACGCTTTTTTCATACAGAAAAATGAACTATTGGTGATAACAATAGCAGCAAAAAAAGCAGTCCTGTAACTCGAATAGGCCGATTGACAGCGAATATTCAGCTTTCAGTAGAAATAAAGGGATAACAAGAAACAATACCTTAGGCATTAGGCAAGGTATTAAGCAGAAATACAGAGGCAAATACTCTGAAAAGATAGATAGAAAAAAGCCTCATCTTTCGATGAGGCTTATTCTATTTGGCGGAGCGGACGGGACTCGAACCCGCGACCCCCGGCGTGACAGGCCGTGCAGATATGGATTTTAGTGCGTTACCTATTTTGCCTAAATTGTTGTCAATTGATTTAATTAGCATTATTCGAATGACAATCGGACTAAACATTAACGACTATTAACAACAACTTGGTGGTCACGGTCACAAAAATCCGCCTTTTTACTGATCAATATTTGATCAGTTTTTGGCAACTAAAAATAGTGTTCACTTCATATTTAACCGACTTTCCGCACCTGATTTAGGAATAAATTTGCCGATACCGTTCGCCTAACACGTCGAGAATGATCTGCTGGTCCACTGTGAGTCCTGTGACTTGAGGTGGCGCCTCTCCCAACTGGTACTCGTGCACCCCGCCAAAGCGTAAAAAAATCCACCGCGCAGTCGGTTTTTGCGTGGGTTTCTTTTTCATGTCCGCCACACTCCGGTTCTGCTCTACTAAGCCCTGCCGGATCCGGTGCTCCAGCGCCGCATAAATCATCAGGCTACAGGTCATCACCATCAGCAACGCTTCGATACGTTCCGGTTTTTTAAGATATAACGAGGAGGTTAAAAATTCGGGACTTTTCAGAAACCTAAAACCACGCTCGACATTCTGCTGGGCTTTATAGGTAGCCAACAGCTCAGCCATGGTGAGCGTTTCACTGTGATCATTGGTCGCGAGGATGAACACCCCTGTCTGGTTGCGCGCCTCAGCCACCCGCGCCAAGCTACTTGCGGCTAACCCCTTGATGTGAAATTGGTAGTTCACCGGCATTTCACCCTTTTGGGGCCTTCCGCGCCCTGCATAGATAGGTTCACTCACGACTTCTGCTTCTAGTTGCAGCAGATTTAAGCTGACAGCAAAACGGGCTAATTCAGCCTGCGCATCGGTCTCGCAGGCAAAACGCTGGGCACATAATTTGTTGAAGGCTTTCAGTTCACGCGTGCTGTCTTTCAGTAGGTTTTTGGCTAATGTTTGCTGCTCACGGTGGCTGGCCTGTTCGCTGCGCACCAGCAACCAACGCTGCGCGACGTCGGCATAATTGGCGCTTTGCCAACAGCCATGATAGCCATTGCCCAGCGCAACCAGCGACTGGGTGCCAATGGTTGCCACGGCTCGCTTGGCTTCATTGAGGGTGACAGGCACACGAGTCACGAACAACTGTTGCTGTTGTGCCAGTAGTTGCAAGGTGTCGGCGCAATACAGCGCCGCATCGCCGACCAGATAACGACTCTCCTGCGCGGCCTTGAGACTGCTCAAGTGGCGCCGTACCGTCTGGGCAAAGGCCTTGGTATCATTAATATTACCACTCAAGGCTTGCATGTAGATGGGCAGGCCGGCCTGATTTTCACAGATAAGCTCCAGGATAACCTGGTTTAGCTCTGGCCGATGGTCGCGGCTATAGCCCCGTACCAATTGCAACTTACCGAGCTGCTCGCCATCGGCTTGGTCATAGGCGCCATCGACGTGGAAGCTGGTGATATCGAGGTGTACTGCAGTACTTTTGAGCCCCAATCGTTCAACGACCTGCTCCGCCATCACCTGATAAAGCGTGCTGACATCGGCCTCAAAGAGGGCATCAAGGCAGCGGCCGAGCACATCATCATTGAGGTCATCGGCACAGATCCCCGGGCCAATCAGGCGTTCTACAGGCTTGTTGGCAAAGAATTGCGGGAACATGTGCAAGGTCGAACTATGAAAGCCAAGACCGTTCAGTATCATCGCCACCAACGCTTCACCATGTGAGACTTTGTAGGGCGGCGTTTTGGGTAGCACCGCATCAATCATGCGAGCAATGCCGAGTTCTTGGCAAAGTGCAGCGACCAAACCAAGGTGGTCGAGGTTACGGATAGAGATAGCGGGAGCGGCCATGATGAATTACCTGCAAAAGAGAGTAATAGATCAGAATGACCGATCGCCGTCAAGTTTTTTAAATCGAAAATTAGGTGCGGAATGACGGATTTAAAGCAAATATGTACTCACTCGAAATTACACTCTGTAGCCAAAATGTTTTAAAGCAGCAAAAAAGGATGAGTTTTCCATATCCTGCTGCGAGGAGTGTATTCATGACTTTGTCTCTGAAATCGATAGAAACATTGAAATAAAGCTGTAGGAATAGAACACCTCTATATAACCCATCAACCGCACTAACACACCGGTGACAAATTGCTCAACCGAAAGAAACAAGCAGTCAACCAAATTTTGATATTTTTAACCCCAAATACTGTTTGTTTAGTGCAAATATTGACTCGTTTGGGGACAAAACCTTGTTAGATAATTCACTCTTATGAGCCAGATTCGGATTAGCTATTCTATTAGTAATGCTTCGTTTGGCTACAAACTAATCAATGAACGATATAACCAGTCGGAATAGGCATAACAGGGGCATGAATCAGTTCTTTGGAGATTTGATTCATCTTAAGGGAAAAAACCGCCCCAGAATAGCCGCAAACGGGGCAATAGGGCGGGTTTTAGCGGCTCGCGTGAATCAGTCTGGTGTAGAGTGATTCACTCGCTCACGACTTCGAGTCCCCACTTACCCCTTTATCACTCACAACTAATTAATCAAGAAGCTATACTTATAACTTCAACGATTCACCATCTTCAGGAATTAATACTTGTTTTTCTATGCCTTTTTCTTCCACGAACTCCCTGAGCTCTTTACGGGTCAATGCTGCGTGATTAACCGTATCCATATGCACAGCAATAATGTTCGCTTGAGGAGCATGTTTAATAGCCCTTACCGTATCTTCTTTCCCCATGATAATTGAGCCTTTAAGATTTTCCATTCGAGCATCACCAGTGTTAAGCACAACGAATTCAGGCTTAAATTTATGTAACGCATCCTCCACTTCATCGCGCCAAATAGTATCACCGACAAAATAAACAGTGTTGTAGTTGTCAGCCTCTAATATGACACCCATAGCCTCTCCTAGTGCTTTAGCTAACGCTGGGATTGCATACATTTCATCCGTGCCATGCTGCCCACCTGTTTTGGTTAAACTAATGCCATTGAACTGAGTTTTAATGCCTAACACGCGCACATCTTTAAAGCCTTGAGCGCGAATAGTATTTGCATCTTCTTCATTTTGAACAAATAAAGGCATCGTTTTAGGAATTACACTTTGTGCTGCATCATCCCAATGATCAAGATGTGTGTGAGTGACAATAACGGCGTCTACATTGTCAATTACAGCTTTAGCTGACATGGGTAAATCGATCATTGGTATACGTATTTCACTACGGTAAGTACCGGCAAAACCAGGATAGGTATCTTTCTTTGCCAGCATAGGGTCGATTAAGAATGTTGTGTCACCATAAGTGAGTTTAGATGTTGCATTTCGGATATGCTGAAAGTGAATCTGCTGTGGTTCTGAATGCAGCGTTGGAGCCGATTCAGCTAATGCATTGGTGCTATTTATGATGGTTGCAAGCCCTAAGGTAAGTAGGATGGTGATAGCTTTGTTTTTCATAATGTATCTCTTTGGCAGTTGATAAATATGAGACATTATCCTCAGTATTTACGAGAGGGAATATTGACCCAAGTGACAAATATCGAAAAAATTGGGCCAAATAATGATATGACTATTCACTTGGGAGCGCTTTGCACATGCAAGTACCAACTGTCGCTTTGATTCTCTACCCTCATTTCAGCGTGTTTCATGTCGCTGTGCCTCAAGCCGTTTTTTCGATGCAGCCAGATGGCAAATCCATTTTTAACTTAAAGATAGTGTCAATTGATGGTAAGCCACAACACACTGACAATCGGATGACAGTTCAGCCTGATGGTGGATTAGAACTCGTTGAGTTGGCAGATATAGTCGTCATTCCAGGGTGGCATGACCTAGACAGTGCGCCTACTTCTAATATTTCTGAAGCATTGGTTAGAGCTCATGCAAGAGGAGCTATGGTCGTGGGGCTTTGCTATGGTGCTTACGCATTAGCCTACTCAGGGCTATTAGATGAAAAAGAAGCTGCTACTCATTGGATGGCAGAGGACGATTTTACTGTTCGTTTTCCAAATATAAAGCTAAATACGAACGCACTTTATGTTGAAAGCGACCGTGTAGTCACGTCTGCAGGTACAGCCGCTGCTTTAGACTGCTGCTTGTATATTGTGAGGTCTTTTTATGGGACAAAAACAGCGAATAAAGTTGCGCGCATCTTGGTTGTACCACCACACAGAGAAGGCGGTCAGGCACAATTTATTGCACAACCTATCCCAAAATCAACTCAAGATGCAGAGGTCAATAGGTTACTGGATTATTTACGTGAAAACCTCGACAAACAATATTCCATCGCTGATTTAGCAGATCAATTATTTATGAGTCGTCGTACCTTTACTCGGCATTTCAACAACGCTACCGGTATGTCATTTGGAAAATGGCTTGTAAGCACTCGTCTGCAACGTAGCCTTGAGCTTCTTGAAAGTACAAGACTTTCTGTAGAACAAGTGTCTGAAATGGTTGGTTTTCAGACTGCAACGTCATTTAGGAAACATTTTAATCAACGTTTTCACGTTAGCCCAAGTGCTTGGCGTAAAACATTTACGGGAAACTAACGATGTTAGAGCGATGTTGGAAGTAACTCTAAAATAAACTATAAACGCCGATTTTACTGAGTGTTCGATTTTTACAAGTACACTGTTTATCGAAACTAAGTTTTGGGTAGAAAGCGCATAATCCGAAGCTAACACCAAATGGCAGCTTTACGCGCAGAATCAGACTAGATAAGTCTGATTCAGTGAACAATCTGGGCTAGAGTAATTCACCTAAGTTTTGGATATTACGAGTTAGAACCAAAGTTCCAACTCGTAAAACATCAATAGAAAAAGGGATTTAGAAAATCGAGTAACGCTTCACTAAGTACATTAGTTCGCTTTTACCTTAGCTAAATATTCATCTAAGGTTATTTGATCGGCCGCTTTAACCGTCATCCCCTTAGGGCCAGCGCCGATCACTGTGAATTGCTTTGCTGGCTCACCATGCTTTTTAAACTCAGTTAACTCAGCTGAATTCTCTTTAAACACCCATAAACGACCATCTTCTACTTCGGTGACAAAACCGGGCAAATCGAACTCGCTAGCGTGAGCAACACAAGCAAATAATCCTAAACCAAGCAGTGACATTAGTGCTGTTTTTTTCATATTTTGATATCCTCATTTGGAGACATAGGTGTCATTTAACTGTCTTTATGTAACACCGCTAGAATACATATGAAATATGACATATATGTTAATTCGCATATTGTTTGTGACATTTTTTCGCGTTTAATGTCTTTATATCGCTCTATGTCTTGGAAGCTTAATTGAGATAAGGGCCGCTAACGCAATAAATGCCGCCGATATCCACAGACAAGCCGCCATGCCATACACTTGATACACCCAGCCAGACAACACAGTCCCGATCAAGCGTCCCATAGCATTCGCCATGTAGTAAAAACCCACATCTAACGATACGCCATCTTCATCCGCATAACTGACGATAAGATAGCTGTGTAATGAAGAGTTGATCGCGAATAAGGCGCCAAACAGCATCAATCCCCAAATCAGTATATTTGCGGCATGGAAGTCATAACTTATCGCCAGCGCAATGCCTGCCGGCACTATGCTCAATATCGCCGCCCAACCTAAGGCGCTACGCCCATCGGGAACCTTGTTTTGGCTCGCCGACTTTGTCCCCGTCAAGCGAGGTGCGAAGCCTTGCACTATGCCATAACCTATTACCCAGAGTGCGAGAAAACCGCCGACATACCAATGATCCCAACCAAAGGCTGAGGCCAAATAAACGGGTAAAGCAACCACAAACCACACATCCCGCGCACCAAACAAAAACATGCGCGCGGCTGAAAGCGTGTTTACCGCCGAACTCTTAGAGAAAATTTCCGTGAACTTAGGTTTGTTTTTGGCTTTACCTAAATCGCGCTGCAAACTTAACAGACTAAAAATCCACACCAGCAATAGGCCAATCGCCATACCTAACACGGCCTGCTGGAATCCAAACAGGGTCAGTAAGGCACCGCCCAAGAAGAACCCCGCGCCCTTTAGCGCATTTTTGGAGCCAGTAAGCATGGCAACCCACTTATACAGCTCACCCTGAGCATCATTGGGCACCAACAACTTGATACTGCTTTTAGCGCTCATCTTATTGAGATCTTTAGCGATACCCGACAAGGCCTGCGCCGCCATCACCCAAGCAACCGTGAGCATACCGCTAGGCACAAGCAGCATGCTAAGGGCGACAATCTGCATAAATAGGCCTACATTCATGGTCTTATTTAAGCCTAAACGCGCTCCGAGCCAGCCGCCGACTAAGTTCGTTACCACCCCAAAGATTTCATAGAAGAGGAATAGCATGGCAATTTGCAGCGGGCTATAACCTAAGCCATGAAAATGGAGCACCACTAACATACGTAATGCGCCATCGGTAAGCGTGAATGCCCAATAGTTGCCAGTGATCATTAAATACTGGCGAATGTCGGGTGATAAGTTGGACAATAACCCTGTCAGCTTAGCCATAGTATCCCTTTAAATATAATAACTTATGCCTTATCCATCAGTCCGACCATACGGGCCAGCTCGGCCGCACGGTTAGCATAACCCCACTCGTTATCATACCAAGCGTAGAGTTTGACCTGAGTGCCATTGATGATCATGGTCGACAGCGCATCGATAATGCTCGAACGGGGATCGGTTTTATAATCCACCGACACTAACGGGCGTTCCTCATAACCTAAAATGCCTTTTAATGGCCCTTCTGCGGCCTCTTTTAACAGGCGATTGACCTCAGCTTCGGTGGTTTTACGACTCACCTCAAATACACAGTCGGTTAAAGATGCATTTGCCAGAGGTACGCGCACCGCATGGCCGTTTAGCTTACCCTTGAGTTCAGGGAAAATATGGGTAATGGCCGTCGCTGAGCCCGTCGTTGTGGGGATAAGGCTTAAACCACAGGCCCGCGCGCGGCGAAGATCTTTGTGCGGTGCATCTAAAATCGTTTGAGTGTTGGTAATATCGTGAATGGTCGTCATCGAACCATGCACTATACCGAGGTTTTCGTGGATGACTTTAACAATTGGCGCCAAACAGTTAGTGGTACAAGATGCCGCCGTCACAATCGGATGAATGGCTTTATCATAGAGCTGATGATTCACTCCCATGACGATGTTTAACACGCCCTCTTCCTTAACAGGTGCCGTCACCACAACACGTTTAACGCCTTGATCTAAATAAGCTTGCAGCACGGCTTTGGTCTTCATCTTACCGGAAGCTTCAATCACCACATCGCAGGCAGACCAATCGGTTTCGGCGATGGTTTTATTGCGCGTACAGCGAATACGCTTGCCATCGATAATGATGTCATCACCCTCACTGTTCGCCTCATGCTGCCAACGGCCATGCACAGAATCGAATGTCAGCAAATGGGCTAAGGTCGGTGCATCCCCTGCGGGATCGTTAATTTGCACAAATTCGACGTCATTCCAGCCCCAAGCGGCGCGCAGCGCTAAACGTCCCATACGGCCAAAGCCATTGATCCCAATTTTGATTGTCATACCTGTTTCCTTCACACTCAGTTTTATCGTATCTTTTTGATATTATTGTTTAAGATGAAAGCGTCACTCTTATGCTAAAGCGTTAACTGGTCGATATAGCTGCGCTGATGCGCATTAGTTAAGGCGTTAGGACGAATCGATTGCACTTGGGTAATCACTTCACTCAAGGAGCCTCCCGCTAGTAACAACAGAATTGCCGCCATTAATCCCGTGCGCCCTGAACCACCACGGCAATGAATCGCAATCGTCGCTTTGTTTTGCATCAAGGCAAGTAGCTCTGCCCTGTGCTTTGCAAAGGCTAACTCAAACTCCTCTGCGGGCGACGCATCGTCTTCTATAGGTAAATGCAGCCAACGGATCCCCGTTTCACGGCAAATATCAGGTAATGAGGTGGCGCCAAAGGTGTGCAATTCACCAAGCGGCATCAGGGTGATGATAACTTCAGTCCCCGCAGCTTTAAGTGTCGCCACCGCCTCTGCTACAGGGGCAGATTTAGTCCCAGGACAAGGGGTGAAAATTAAGCGAGTACCACTGTCTAAAGACAAAATATCAAATGGATGTGACATTAAGTGTTACCCCACTAACCAGGATTCAATCATGTCTCTATGGGGAATTGAGCCCCAATGCACGAGCTTCTCATCGATCACTACGGCGGATGTACTCATCACCTTATAACCCATAATGACTTCGGGATTAGTTTCCTTCACCAGGGCAATACTGATTCCCTTCTCATTGGCAATGGCGGTAATGATCTCGGCGGTTTTAGTGCATTTAGTGCAACCACTACCTAATACTTTGATGTTTAACATTTTATAATCCTCACAGCATGGGACTGATAGCGTTAAATATCCACCCTATCAGGGTGAATGCAATCAATAAAATGGCAAAAACAATGGCCAGTAAACGCCATTGCATCACCTGTTTTAGTAAAATAAATTCAGGGAAACTCGCGGCTACTGTAGCCATACAAAATGCCAATGTCGTGCCTATGGGAAGACCATTAGTAATAAGGCTTTCCATGATAGGAATGACACCTGTCGCATTGGAATATAGGGGAATACCAATCAATACCGCGGCAGGAACCGACCACCACTGACCATCGCCAAGGTGGGCTTCAATCCAACCATCGGGGACAAAACCATGGAGCGCGGCGCCAAGCCCGACCCCAATAATGACCCATTTCCACACCCGACCAAAAATCTCTAGGGTCTCGCCTTTTGCAAACTCATGTCGCTCGGTGAAGGTCATGGATGTTGATGTCATATCCTCGCTATTATCTTGACTCGCCTGCGCCTGACCTTGTTCAAGCGCTTTTGCCGCAAAGGACTGCAGCCAACGTTCGGCGCGGATCGTGTCTAAAAAGGCGCCCGCGAGTATCCCCACCGACATACCGACCAACACGTATATCACTGTGAACTTCCAGCCCAACAGACTTACCAGCAGCAGAACGGCCACTTCATTAATTAACGGTGACGTGATCAAAAACGCCATAGTGATCCCCACAGGGATCCCCGCGGAGGTAAAACCTAAAAATACCGGAATGCTCGAACATGAGCAGAATGGGGTCACAGCGCCGAAGCCCGAGCCCATAAAATACCCAATAAAGCGATTTTTACCCGCTAAGTAATCCCGCACCCGCTCAACATTGAGCGATGCCCGCACCAAGGCGATGGCATAAATCATCAGCAACAGGAGTGCAAAAATCTTAGTGGTATCTTCAATAAAAAAATGTACCGCATCTGCAAGCTTAGTATTGGGATCTAGGCCCATCACCCCAAAGGTTAACCAGCTCGCTAAATCGGAAAATAGTTGCAGCATAATCAGACTTCCTTGAGCAATATCGAAACAGCACAGCAAAAGATATAGGTTGTACTATGGATTGAATTACCATCCACTTAAGCCTCTGTGCATTTTTTACGTAAGTGGAAACTGACTCGCAATGGATTGTAAAGAAACCTTCTGTGCATCAATACCAGCCGAAAGCGGCAAGGAGATTAATGCTGTTATACGTTTTTCAAGAGTGCCAATGACACTGGAAAACTGTGCATCCATATCGGCGGGATCTGTTGATGTTGGATCCGGTAACCCCCAATGCAACTTGAGTGTGTGGCCTAACCATAGAGGGCAGGTTTCTCCCGCGGCACTATCACACACAGTAATCACCAGATCGGGCGTAAAATCAGCCATCACATCCCAGTTTTTACTGCTGAGGCCCTCGGTACTATAGCCTCTATGAGCTAATTGCAATAAAGTTTGTGGATGAACCACTCCCGCAGGAGCACTGCCTGCACTCGCAAACTGCCATTTAGCAGAGGTCACATCCTCCAACTTAATCAGAAGATCTCGGCCGATGGCTTCCGCAAGGATGCTACGACAGGCATTGTGGGTACATAGAAAGAGCACTTTTATAGCTGGTGCCATATCAACCTCTGGCGACTTAATATATGAAATTTCATATATTTTGGATTAAATTTTTTATTTATTTGCTACGGACAATCTTTAGCAACAGGCTCTAGCGCGCTCGGGGCGACCGCCCATCTTGCATAGATTTCGCATATTTTCTTCTAGAAATACCGGATTGTGGCTGGTAACCTCACTCAAAACTAACTTACTCCATTCGGGTAAGTCATTACTGATACTATAGAAAATCCATTGCCCCTGGCGGCGATCGACTAACAATCCGCATTTACGTAATTGGGCTAGATGCCGTGAAATCTTGGGTTGAATTTCCTGCAACGCTTCGGTCAACTCACAGACGCAAAGCTCACCCTCGTGCTGAATAAGCATCAAACAACGCAGGCGCGTTTCGTCGGCTAAACATTTAAAAAATTGCGTAGGATTAATCATTAAGATCCTTAGACTGAACGAGTACAAACATTTTTATTCTTTCGTTGAGTTCTCTAAAAGTTTGTTCAAACCCACGAGTGCCCGATTCTATTCTGGGATCGGGATAATCCCAAGCAATAATCTTATCTGCTAAGGGAAAACTCTGGCATTCTTGCGTGGATTTTTCACAGAGGCTGATCACAAAATCAAAGGATTGCCCACTGAATTCATTGACAGATTTAGAACGTAATTCGCTCGTGTCTAGATTATTTTTCTGCAAAACATATAAGGTTCGTTCGTCTATCGGCTCTGGCTCAGTCCCCGCGCTAAATACCTCAAACAGATCTTGTGCTTGATGTTTTAACAAGGCTTCAGCGAGTTGCGAACGTGCCGAATTTCCAACACAGAGAAAAAGTATGCGTTTTTTCATAGGAATGAGTCCTTATAAAGATACCGACACTATATACGAATTATCGTATATGTAAATATCCATATCAAAGGATTTATCATCCCCTAACAAACGTCTCATTGTTCACTACAACATTGATCCTGTAAAAAATGCACCAGTCCCTGTAATAATTCATAGTCAGGCACACAATATAACACCCTGCCCTCACGCCGCTGGGAGATAATGCCGGCCGACATTAAGGCGCTAATATGGTGTGAGAGTGTTGAACCTGGGATCTGTAATGCTTCCTGTAATTGCCCCACGGCAACGCCCCCATAACCGCCTTTTACCAATATTCTGAACAGGGCAAGACGAGTGGGATGCCCTAGCTCCTTCAATACTTTAGCTGCATTTTCTGTATTCATATCGGTACTGTGATTTCAGAGTCATTTGTTAAGTTATTCGATAATACCAGAAATATCTATTCACGAGCGACGTCAAAATGAAGGGCAAACAGCCTAGGGAAGAACTTAGCCTACAGGGCTTACTGAGGATCACGTTTAGTCCCATTCTAAATATTTCTACATTTCCAGAAATTAAGAGTTGAAATAACTCCACTCAACAACTATTATTCCGGAATATTCGAAATGAACTTAAAAGAGATAAAAAATGACTCCCGAAACTATCACTATACTGAAAGAAACGGTCAATATGTTCGTCTTTCTTGCATTTGAGCTAACCTTGTTATTTCTTGCCATAAGCTACCTCGTCGGTATGCTGCAAGAATTCATCACGCCGCAAAAAGTGCAATCCATATTAAGTTCCCGCCATGGTCGAGGCTATATAGTGGCCGCCTTGCTCGGGTCTATCACTCCCTTTTGCTCCTGCTCCACTATCCCATTCTTAAAAGGTTTACTCAGGGCCCGTGCGGGATTTGGCCCTATGATGGTATTCCTATTTGCCAGCCCATTACTTAATCCGGTGATTATCGGGCTTTTTGTGGTCACCTTTGGGTTTAAGGTCGCGCTATTTTATTTTACGGTCGCTCTGGGTGTCTCTGTAATAGCAGGTTACTTGCTGGAAAAACTCGGATTTGAACAATATGTGCGTCAAGAGGCCTATGCTCAGGCAGATACAGCCACTGCTGCTTCATGTTGCGATACTAAACCGTCACCGACCGCGAGTAGCGGTTGCGAAGTAACCCCCGCACCCGTTGTCAGCGCATGTTGTGATAGTAAAACCGCCCCCGCGGTGACCTTGTGTTGCGTTACTCAAGCTGAGCCTATTGCAACTTCGTGTTGCCCTTCCCAAACCGTGCCGCAAAACAAACCTCAGAGCCGCTGGGTAAAGGTTTGGCGCGCCACTTGGAAGGACTTCAAACAAGTGCTGCCCTATCTGTTTATCGGTGTGCTATTGGGTTCAATGATCTACGGATTTATGCCAACGGAGTTAATCGTTCAGTATGCTGGAGAAGCCACATGGTATGCGATCCCCATTGCCGCATTAATTGGGATCCCACTCTATATTCGCGCCGAAGCGGTTATCCCACTCAGCGCCGCGTTAATCCAAAAAGGCATGGCGATGGGCTCAGTAATGGCGTTGATCATAGGGAGCGCCGGAGCAAGTTTGACCGAAGTCATATTACTTAAAGCCATTTTTAAAGGTCAGATGATTGCCGCATTTCTCAGCGTTATTTTAGGCATGGCTGTGGGTGCAGGGTTTCTGTATAGCTATCTATTTAGCTAATGCACAAAATAGTGATCTAGTTCGATGTGGCACTCACTGTATGCCCTTAAAGTGAGTGCCTTAGGGCTACCCCCTACAAATGCAAAGACAGGTATTGCCAATAGACGCTGTCAGTTTAAGAGAATCAACATGAATTTAACTGTGCCACTAACAGCCAAAGATGATGCCATAGAATGGGCGCTAACCCATGGGATGGCCTTTAAAGAAACTGCGTATTCCGCCCGCCACGCCCCATTTACCCTAACGCCCAGTTTAATCAGTAAAGCACACTATCAATATCTCAAAGGTGCGGTGGAACCACTGGGTAAACTTATCCATTATGTGTCTGAAGCACATGCTTTTTTAGTTGATGCTATTCAACCTATTACAGCAAGCGATCCCTTCTTTGCCGCGCTATTGAAAGCGCATCAACAGCTGCATGGCTCTGCACATAGCTCTACAAATAGCTCTGGCACCCCAGCCCCAAGAATGCCACTGCTTATTATGCGTAGCGACTTTATGGACGATCGGGACTTAGGACCCAAACTGGTGGAGTTTAATGGCATAGCGGCTGGCATGGGCCCCTTTGGGCAGCGGGCCCATCAACTTCATCGCTATTTACAGCAGCAATGGTCTATACAACCTAAGGGGGAACTGGTTGAAAATCATGCTATTGAACAATTATCCGTCGGCATAGCAACAGCAACCTTTAAGATAAAACAGGAATTTGAAGATTCAGGACCGGCAAGATTTTTGATGCTAGTGCAAGAAAATGAAGACAATGTGTTTGATCAGCATTTGCTCGAACTCGCGCTGCAGCAAAAAGGAATACAAACCCTGCGCAGAACCTTGAGTGAACTGCAAGGGCAACTCACCACCGGCGCGCAGCAAAGGCTAATACTCGAAGGCGTGGGGACAATTGATACCGTCTATCTGCGTACAGGTTATCAATTTGCAGATTATGCAACCATCGACATCAATGGCAACAGGGATTACCAAGCCCTGATGGAGATCCGGGTGTTGCTTGAACAACATCGCATCGCCCTCAATGCGACCTTAGGCCAGCAGTTGGCAACCAGTAAACGAATGCAAATGCTGCTCTCGACTATGGATGAACAGGCCTTAACTCAGTTTGGATTAACTCAGCCAGAAGCCAGCATGGTCAAGTCACTCCTCGGTGAAATGCGCCCTGTCACCGCACAGAGCCCCCAGTTAATTGCCGAGTCCCCAATAGAGACTTGGGTCTTAAAAAATCAAGGGGAAGGCGGCGGTCATTGTATTTTTGGCGCCGATATTCTCCCCAAATTAGCCGAGCTTGAGCCCGCACAATACCCAGTATGGTCCTTAATGCGTCGCTTACACCCAAGGCCGAGAGCAACCCAGGCTTTAGTGGTACGCAACGGCGAAATACACATCATCGATGACTTGATCCCTGAAATTGGCATGTTCAGCGTCCACTGTGATGGCATAGCCGCCGTCAATGATAAAACCCATGCCGAGAGTCCCAGCTATGCGGGGTATTTAATTCGCAGCAAATCCGCCAAAGTCACAGAGGGCGGTGTTCACAGCGGCCAAGGGGTATTAGATTCGCTGATGTTTAGTGATTGATAGGGCGCGTATAAAGTAAAAAGCCACAGAATCTCATCTGTGGCTTTCACTAACAAATTAACCTCTATGATTAATAAGCGGTTTTAACACCAAAACTGCGAATATAAAATACCCTTGGTCCCGTTCCCGCTTCAGGTTTCAACTGCATAGGTTTATGCAATTTAATCAACTGGGATACCTTGCTCTGCGGATCATCTAAATCACCAATTACCCGTGCTTCAGATGGACAAGCGTCAACACAGGCAGGATTCAACCCCTTATCAAGCCTATGATCACAGAAAGTACATTTCTCTGTAGTACGCTTTGGCCGTATCATCGGATAGGTATCACCCCGCTCTGGGTTTTCATTAGGTGTTGCCGTAGCCCCTGTACGCTTTAGTAGCATAAGTGGAGATACAGTTCCGTTCGCGACCACCTCTGAGTCATCCTGCCAACGACGGTGCGGTGTTGCCGCATTAAAACTAATCACGCCGTATGGGCAAGCATTCATACACTTCTTGCAACCAATGCATTCATCATTGTTTTGCAGCGTTAAACCGCGTTTATCTTTGTGCATCGCTCCTGTAGGACACACTTTAACACATGGTGCATCATCACAATGGTTACACAGGGTCGGTATATATGTGTATTTAACGTCAGGGAACGTACCCTCAGTGGTCGCAATATGATGCGACCAGTGAATACCGTCGTTCGTGTTGTTTTCTGTTTTACAGGCTAAGCTACAGCCGCCACACCCTACACATTTTTGTAGGTCAATCACCATTCCTAATCTCATAGTGGGTTACCTCACACTTTCTCAACACGAACACGGATATGACCATAAAATGCCGACGCACCACTTAAGCGATCGTATCTGTCTGCAATCAAATCATTATTTGAGCCCCCCCTTGGAGTGACACCAAATTTAGCACTAGCGTATCGGCCATAGGCCCAATGACCTTGCCCAAAACACTTAGCCACAGTCCCAGGACGAACACCTTCCCATAACTTAGCTTTGCAGGTCAGCATACCCACAGGACTGGTAATACGAATTTCATCACCGTCTTTAAGGCCAAATTTCTTACCGTCTATCGGGTTGAATTTCGCCACATCTTCATTGGCCACATCACCTGGATCGACATCTTTAAACTCGTAGTACCAAGGACTATTTGCGGTACGTCCTTCTTTATTAAGGCGTGACTTTTGATCCACTAATAACAAGGGGAATTCTGATTCATCACCAAAACGATAGGGCTCTTCATAATGGGGAATAAAGGCTAAGTGGCCACGGGCTTGGTAGTCACAGGCTTTCATTACCTCATCGATGCTAACTTTGTGCTTATCGGCATGACTTTGCAGCGCTTTTTCTAAGGTTTTGCTGTAGAACTCAAATTTAGTGGTTTCTGTTTTAAACTTACCCCAGCGAGCTTCGAGCTTATAGGGAGAGCTATTCCACACCCCTTTTTGCACGAACTCATCCCAAGAGCTCAGTTTGTCGCCATATTTGGACGCATCTTCTTTCCATAATGGTGCGGTGAGGTATCTGACCATTAATTTAGCAAATTCAGCTTCATCCGCCGCAGGTTTACCGGTTTCTGGATCAACAATTTGTTCGTTAATATAACGCCAAGGTGCATCAAACCCTTTATCGGCCAGCTTTTTAGCTAACATGTAAGGGATTTCAGATTCATCAATACGGGTATCCCACAAGCGCTTGATCGAAGGCTGTTGAATTGAAATCTGGGCGACACCATTACCGATAGAATCTAACACGCCCCATTTTTCAAACATATGGTGACTAGAAGGAAGTAACACATCCGCAAACCAACTGAATTCAGATACGTTGGTGGTAATGTGCGCCATAAAGTCGACTTTACTTAAGGCTTCATCCCAACGCTGCCCTTCGGGGTTGGAGAAGTTAAAGTTATTGAAGTAGGCCAGCATCACTTTAATTTCGTAGGGGTCTTGATTACGGATACCGTTAGCTGCGTTAGCCGTGATCACGCCGCCACCGGATTTACCTTTTGCCAGAGCAGGAAATTCAAGACGTCCACGTTGGTCAATTTTTTCCTTTTTAACCCCTTTAGCAGCAATCTCATCCATATAGGCTTTCGCCTCTGGATATTCTTTCAGCAGTGGCGTTTTATTACCGGGGAATAAGCCCCCTTTGCTATCAATGCCACCAAATAGGCCATTTAATGCATGACAAGAAATTGAAGTATAAGTACCACGGGCCTGCATCACTGCACCTCGGGATGTCCATACTTGCACCGCAGGCGCCGCCGCCCCCATATCTTTAGCAATGGCGATAATGGTTTTAGGGTCAATACCGGTAATTTTGCTTGCCCATTCAGGGGTGTAATCTTTAAGGGCCTGGTTCCACCATTCGACTAAACCGTAGGTATGGGTTTCTTTAAAGCTCTCGACACTGACGGTTTTACCTGCTTTAAACAGGTTTTTACCCTCAATAAAATCTCCAACAAAGGGCTTATGCCATACACCTTCAACTAAGGCCACATGGGCAATAGCGAGTGCGAGAACACTGTCTTGGCCAGGTTCAATCGGGATCCATTTATGGGCTTTTGCCGCCGAAGCCGAAAGTCTTGGGTCAACTACAACTACTTTGGCGTGATCGAGTGAATCTCCCCAAGTTTGAGAATAAAACGAGACTTGACGGTTACTCGCAATGGGATCAGCACCAAATGACAGGATAAATTTAGCATTTTTAACGTCGTATTGGTTATATCCCCAGTTACCATCTAAATAGTAAGGCCCCATTTTATGGGCTTCAGCGCACACTGAACTATGGGAGATATTATTAGGAGACCCAATCAGATTGGTCATTTTTTTATAGAGTAAATCATTGATATGCGAGTATCTTCCACGAAGAAGCGCATATTTATGTGGTTCGTTAGCGACACGTAAGGCAATGATTTTATCCGCTAACATATCCAGCGCTTTATCCCAGCTAATAGGGACAAATTTAGGATCTTGGTCGCGGCCTTTTTTAGGATTAGTTCGCATCATTGGCGTGCGCAATCTATCAGGATCGTAAACCTGCTGTAAGCTTAAGTGCTGACGAGGGCAACTGGACATACCGTGTACGCCGGAGTTTGGATTACCCCTCACTTTTAATGCGCGGCCATCCATAACATAAATCTGTTTAGCGCACCATGAGGTACAACCTTGGCAAGTCGTGGCTAGCCATTCACCCACGCCCGTTCTACGTAGAGGCGCGGGTAATTCAGCAGCAATCCCCTCGACAATAGGTGTAAAAGATAAGGTTCCACCAATACCTGTTAATACCGTTCCCGCCGCAGTTGACTTGAGCAGCTGGCGCCGTCCCAAGTTGACTTGATTCTCTTTCTTCATTTTCCACACTCCTGATAAGGGTATGGAATTTAATATATATCTTTTTAGGTATATAACTGCGATTTAGATCAATTAATAAACACCAACACTTTACTAAAATTTACAATTGTGAAACCAAGTTGAAAAAAATAAAAAATGTGATCAGTAGCAAATAGGAGTTATGTCACTTGTTGCTGGTATAGAGATGATCAACTTCAGAGTTTTTAGATTTAAGCGCTGAATATCCCTAGGGGATTTGACTCTGATTTTTTGAAGCGTATAGTATATATGGAATTTCATATATACTATCTAGGTGATTTTTTAAGGCGTCGATCTCCATTTATCGCCTCCTATTCAAATCAAAATTTTTTTACGAGGAACAGCCATGACTCATTTTTCGATATTCGATCCTGCTTTATGTTGCAGTACTGGCGTATGTGGTGCTGACGTTGATCAAACACTCGTTACCTTTGCCGCGGATTGCCAATGGCTGAAACAGCAAGGCATTACCGTCGAGCGATTCAACTTATCCCAACAGCCTATGGCCTTTGTTGAAAATGCTCTGGTCAAACGCTTTTTAGACACCTCAGGTGCTGAGTCCTTACCCGTGATTCTACTGAATGGCGAGATGCTTTTAGCTGGCCGTTATCCGACTCGTCAGGAACTGGCCCGTTGGGCCAAAATCACTCTCGAAGCACCAGCTACAGAAGCGACGTCTTGTTGCAGCGGCAAGAGCGCTTGCTGCTAATCAACGAACTAAGGATAACAGCATGAAATTTATTAAAAATCCGCCCGCATTTCTCTTTTTTACCGGTAAAGGCGGTGTTGGTAAGACTTCGCTATCCTGCGCCACAGCAATCAACTTAGCCGACAAAGGAAAACGGGTGTTGTTGGTCAGTACCGACCCAGCCTCCAATGTGGGCCAGGTTTTTGGGCAAACTATAGGTAATCAACTTACCCCTATTGATAGCGTTGCTGGACTCACGGCTCTGGAAATTGATCCCCAAGCCGCCGCAGCACAATACCGTGCCCGGATTGTCGATCCCGTCAAAGGGATCTTACCGCCTGATGTGGTTCGCAGTATTGAAGAGCAACTCTCCGGTGCCTGCACTACTGAAATTGCCGCCTTCGATGAATTTACTGGCTTATTGACCGATGATTCATTACAGCAAGATTTCGATCATATTATTTTTGATACCGCGCCAACGGGACATACTATCCGCTTGCTCCAACTCCCCGGCGCTTGGAGCAGTTTTATCGAGGCGAACCCCGAGGGGGCATCCTGTCTTGGCCCATTAGCGGGCCTCGAAAAACAGGCGGAGCGTTACGCGCAGGCCTTAATAGCACTGGCCGATCCCGATAAGACACGCTTGATCTTAGTTGCGCGCCCACAGCAATCCACTCTGATTGAAGTGGAACGCACTCACCAAGAGTTACGTCAAGTGGGCCTTAAAAATCAATATCTAGTGATTAACGGCGTATTACCCCAAAACGCGGCACTTGATGATCCCCTTGCCAATGCGCTCTACCGACGAGAACAAGCTGTGCTCGCCAATTTATCTCCCATTCTCGCGGCATTGCCCCATGAAACCTTGCCGTTGCAATCCATGAATATGGTGGGTGTTGCACCATTACGCCAACTCTTGCTGCCAGCGCAACCCAATGACTTACTTAACATTAATGAGCATGAGCAATCTCATCAAGGTAGCCATCCCCAAGTGCCAACACTGGATAACCTCATCGGTGAAATCGCTAAACAAGACCATGGCCTTATCATGTTGATGGGCAAAGGCGGTGTTGGTAAAACCACCTTAGCGGCCGCAATTGCGGTGAGATTGGCGGAGCTCGGTTTAGATGTGCATCTGACGACTTCAGATCCCGCTGCGCATTTAGAACACACTCTTCATGGTCAATTAGCGAATTTGCAAGTCAGCAGAATCGATCCTGTTGAAGTCACCACTCGCTACCGTGAACAAGTGTTAGCCACCAAAGGCAAAGAATTAGATGCCCAAGGTAAGGCCTTGCTAGAAGAGGATTTACGCTCACCTTGCACCGAAGAAATCGCTGTATTTCAAGCATTTTCGCGGATTATCCGCGAGGCGGGTAAACGCTTTGTCGTCATGGATACCGCACCCACTGGGCATACCCTATTGCTACTCGATGCCACGGGCGCCTACCACCGTGAAGTCGCCAAACGTATGGGAGAAACGACTCACTATTCAACCCCTATGATGCAGTTACAGGACAAAGAGCGCACTAAGGTGTTATTAGTCACCCTACCCGAAACCACACCCGTGCTCGAAGCCGCTAATTTACAAGAGGATTTGCGCCGTGCAGGGATCGAGCCTTGGGCATGGCTTATCAATAACAGCCTCGCCGTTGCGAGAACAACCTCGCCACTATTAAAAGTGCGCGCTCGCCATGAAGTGGCACAAATCGACAAAGTACAACGGGGTTTAGCCTCTAGATTGGCATTAATCCCACTGCAGGAAGAAGAACCCATTGGTATTGAACGATTAAGCCAATTGGCAAAATAGCGTTAATGTGCCTCAATGGGCATTATTTTATGGTTATGGGCAGGCAATAGCTGCCCTTTTAGGAGGTTTTATGTGGTTGGCAGGGGCGATTTTTGTTCTCACCATAGTGTTAGTGATTTGGCAACCTAAGGGTTTAGGCATAGGTTGGAGTGCCACCTTGGGCGCCGTATTGGCCTTGCTATTAGGCGTAGTGCAGTTAGGGGATATTCCCGTGGTGTGGAATATCGTCTGGAATGCGACCGCCACCTTTATCGCCGTGATCATCATCAGTTTATTATTGGATGAGTCAGGATTTTTCGAATGGGCCGCGCTGCATGTGGCCCGCTGGGGTAAAGGTCGTGGCCGTTTACTCTTTACTTACATAGTGTTACTCGGTGCTACCGTTGCAGCCTTATTCGCCAATGATGGCGCGGCGCTGATCCTCACCCCAATCGTGATTGCGATGTTACTGGCGCTGGGCTTTAGCGCCGGAGCCACCTTAGCCTTTGTGATGGCCGCAGGTTTTATTGCCGATACCGCAAGTTTGCCGTTAATCGTCTCTAACCTAGTGAATATCGTTTCCGCGGACTTTTTCAAGATAGGCTTTAACGAATATGCCGCTGTAATGGTGCCCGTCGATATTGCCGCGATTAGCGCCACATTAGTGATGCTGCATGTGTTTTTCCGCAAAGATATTCCAGCCACCTACGACCTAGAAAAACTGCGCGAGCCTAAGGCCGCAATTCGCGACCTCAACACCTTTAAAACCGGTTGGGGAGTTTTAGTCTTACTCTTAGTCGGCTTTTTTGGCCTAGAACCCCTCGGCGTGCCCGTGAGTTTAGTTGCTGCCGTGGGCGCGCTTATTCTGTTTGTGGTCGCCAAGAAAGGCCATGGGATAGATACCACTAAGGTACTGCGCGGCGCACCATGGCAAATAGTGATCTTTTCACTGGGTATGTATCTGGTGGTTTATGGTCTGCGTAACGCAGGCTTAACGGATTATCTATCTCACGTGTTGGACAGCTTGGCAGCACAAGGACTTTGGGTTGCCACTATGGGCACAGGTTTTTTAGTCGCCTTTTTATCTTCCATCATGAACAACATGCCAACCGTGTTAGTCGGCGCCCTGTCGATAGACGGTAGCAATGCAACCGGCGTGATTAAAGTAGCCATGATCTACGCTAACGTGATAGGCAGCGATTTAGGCCCCAAAATCACCCCTATCGGCAGTTTAGCAACCCTGCTATGGCTGCATGTGCTGGCGCAGAAAAATATCAATATAACTTGGGGTTACTATTTCCGCGTCGGCATAGTGATGACAGTACCTGTGCTGTTTGTCACCCTAGCGGCACTGGCGCTGCGCCTCTCCTTCTGATCTATGACCATAGGCACTTAATCATCCATTTAGTGCCTATGGATAAATGTATAAGCGATTATTTATCAGAGAGAAGCTATCAGAGAAAAGTTATCAGAGAGAAGTTATCAGAGACATGTTATGGCAAATATCACAGACAACCATCTTGAAAAACAAAGCGTTGAAACACACAGCAGCATTAGGATTTACCATAATCCGGCCTGTGGCACCTCGCGTAACACTTTAGGCCTTATCCGCAATACAGGGGTTGAACCAACCATTATCCTCTACCTTGAGACGCCACCGAGCCGACAAACTCTGCTGCAACTGATTGCGGAGATGGGGATTTCGGTGCGCAGTTTACTGCGGCAAAATGTCGAGCCCTTTGCAGCATTAGGCTTAAGTGAAGATAAGTTTAGCGACAGTGAATTAATCGATTTTATGCTTGAGTACCCCATCCTAATCAATCGTCCCATAGTCGTTACGCCATTGGGCACTCGCCTGTGCCGCCCCTCGGAACAGGTGTTGGATATTTTACCTAATCCCCAACAGGGCGCTTTTACCAAGGAAGACGGTGAAGTAGTGATTGATGCTAATGGACAAAGAGTCGCTCAATAACGTTCCGTGTATAGATTGCGCTTTAAATGGCTCTAGAATCGAAAATGCCTGCAAAACTATCAGCTTTACAGGCATTTTTTACCTAATGAACACATTCATAACCATACTAAAACTTAAGCAACATCTATGGATGTTGGTTCTGGCGTAGATGCCATAAAAGTATACAAAACAGGCACTAGAAATAGTGCGACAAAAACGTTCAATAACAAGCCTCCGATGGCAGCAGCTGCCATGGGGCGCAATAGCTCACCTCCTTCTTCAAATGCTAATGCTAACGGCATAAATCCCAATACTGCGGGTAATACCGTCATCAATCGAGGCCGAAGGCGGCTCAAACCTGCATCGAATGTCGCCTTGAGCAAAGTGATACCCTGCTGTTTTTGACGTTCAGCAGTTTGGATTAGTAGCACCCCATCAATAACATTAGCTGCGAGCACTATCATAGCCGCAATGATCACGGTAGCTCCAAAAGGTTGGCTCGCGAAGAAGAGCCCATACCCAATACCGGTAAGGCAAAAAGGAGCAGCAAATAGGATCACCAAAGGAAGCCGAAGATTATTAAATTGCACCGCTAAGACAATGAAGGAAAAAAATACTGCATAGCCCAGAATACTTTGCACTGTTGTTTGCATTTGCGTCATTTGCAATGCCTTACCGCCTATCGAATAAGTGTATCCCGTAGGCCAAGTTGTCTCTGTAAGAATATTAGTGACCAACTCTTTTGCTGAGTTAAGATCCGTTGCTGACGGATCACAACGTACAATCACTTGTTTTATCTGGTTTTTTCTAATTATTTCAACAGGACCAGTTGCTGCGGTTACTTTAGCTACGTCTTTAAGGCGCACATAATGACCAGAAGGCGTGGCTATAGAAATATTTTCAACATCAGAGCGCGACCGTAACTGTGACTCAGGCATAATGATTCGGATATCATACAACTCACTCGCCTCTCGATAACGTGTCGGTACACTTCCATTAATGTAGCCGTTAAGAACGTGAGCAATTTCCTTAGTAGATAAGCCATGTTCGGCGGCCAGAGTCCTGTCAATATCAACTTGCCATTCAGGCTTCGAGGAATCAAGCGAGACATAGACATTGGTTAATTCGGGCCTTTCGGCTAATTTTGCCGCCAATTTATTCGCCACATCAAAAAGTGTATCAACTTCTGAGCCATTAATTTCAACTTCAATTTCGGCCTGTCCCACAGAGCGAATACCTCGCATCTTTGCCTGATTGACCGCTAATATCGCCCCCGGAGCTAGCAACTTAGCCACCTTAGGACGCAATTCTTTGATGTATTCCGTAGTAGTGATTTTGCGCTCACTGGAGGGGACAAGTTCAATATCGACTTCACCTTCATTGCCAATTTTATTGGTATACAGTCCCCTGACCGCACCACCTGAAAGCGTAAAAACACTGCGAACTCGCTGATCGCCGATCACTAATGCTTCAACTTGCTGTGCTATGGCATCCATGCGAGCTAAATTCGCCCCCGCAGGCATTCGAATTTTAACGACTATACGACCATCATCAACGGCAGGAAAAAATTCAGACCCTGCGGACTTAAACAGCAACACACCACCGATTGCAACACCAATAAATATAAATATAGTGGTTAACCTAAACTGCAATGCGCTATGCAACAAGGCGCCATAAGCCCAGCGTAAGCCATGGTTAATTTTCTCACTGAAGGCAAATTCGCGTTGATTGGCTTTTAATAACACGCCACCTAGCATGGGAGTCAGTGTGATAGCGGCAAGACCCGCGATGATCATCAAACCAAGAATAACTAGGACTAACTCTTTAAATAGTAAGGTGATTAGCCCTGGCACGAGTAAAAACGGAACAAACAGCGCTATAAAGGTCACTGTCGCTGCCATAATCGCCCCACCCACTTCCAGTGTTGCCTCCTCGGAGATGGATTGTGGGTTAGCCTTATCATGTAAACTACGCAGCCGGGAAATATTTTCAACCACAATAATTGATGTGTCGGGTAGCACCCCAATCGCAACGACAAGACCACCAAGGGAAAAAATATTGAGTGAAAAGCCTGCGAGGTGCATTAAAAAGAAATTAACCAATAATGCAAATGGCAAGGCTATCGCAATAATTAACACTTGCCTTGAGTTACCTAAAAATACGAATAATACCAGCACAACCAGCGCCATAGCCTCTAAGGCCGTGTTACGAACACCACGGATAGAATCATTGATATAATCGGCTTGGTTTTCAACTAAAGTGAATTTGATATCCTTAGGAAAAGATGGCGCTAAATCCGCTAAACGGTCCTCAACATTATCTACCGTTGTGACAGTATTAGCGTCGGCTTGTTTAATCACGTTAACTTTAACCGCCGGATGACCATTTAAGCGGGTCAGCATACGAATGTCTTCGTGGCTATCTTTAACCTCAGCCACATCCCTAATGCGAACAATACTACCGCTACTATCACGGCTTAATACGAGATCTTGAATAACGGCTAATTGGCTAAACTCACCCATTACCCTCACAATATTCTCACGGTATTTGCCTGTCACTCTCCCGCCTACTCGTTGTAAGTTCTCTGCTGAAAGAACTCGCTCTAACGTGGTAAGGTCTAATCCATGGGCTTCTAGCTTTTCATCATCCACAAAAATACGAATTTCACGCTCAAGACCTCCAGCCACATCAATGGCCGCCACACCACTGGCGGATAAAAGTCGCTGAGTTAACCATGAGTCAATCCAAGTACGTAGCTGAGTCAAATCCATACTTTCTGATTCAAACACCGCTTGTACTATCGGTAATTGTGACGGATCTGCTTTGATGATGACGGGTGCTTCAATATCAACGGGAAGATTTTTGGTTGAACGATTAAATGCCGCTAACGTATCTTGATAAGCAACATCAACATCAACGCCGTAACGGTAATTGACATCCAGTTGGTATAAGCCCTCAATAGCGCTAGATGAAAGATAATCTAGGCCGTCTACGGAGGCCAGTTCACGCTCAATAGGATCGGCTAGATTTTGATCTATATCTTCAGGTGTCGCCCCCTGCCAAATAATCGATAGCTTTATCAGAGGATATTTAACCGAAGGTAAGAAATCGACAGGTAGCATATTCAGATTTAGCGCCCCGAAAATAGCTAAACCGAAAGCCAATACAGCCGTTGAAATTCGACGAGAAATCGCGGCTTTAATAATCATTTTTCAACACCCGTGCTATTGTTTTCAGCGGGTTGCTCCAATACTCTCACTGCGGAGCCATTTTTCACCCTTTCAATGCCAGTTAGAACGATTATCTCACCCGCTTTCAGTCCCGATAACACTTCAATTTGATCATCCTGCTCTAAACCGGTTTCGACTAATCGTCGAGTGACAATATTATCTGTCACTACAAACACACTTTTGTCTTTTCCTTGCACTTGAAGCGTATCAATCGGTATGACAAGAGTATTTTTGTGCTCCTGCTGTACGACTCGGATCCGCGCAAACATACCAGGAATAAACTCATTTGCAGGTAGCGACGCCTCAAAAAGACGCGTACGTAACTTTCTATCTAAATCGGGATAAGCTCGAATAATCTCTAATTCAAATTCCTGCCCAGCAAGCCCATCAAAAGTCGCTTTAACTTTATGCCCCTTCTTAAGAACTAAAGCTTGGGCTTCTGCGACGCTAAATCGTAATACCAAACTATCTGGATCATACATTTCAACCAAGGGACTACGGGGTATAACGAAATGACCATCTGAAACCAAGACTTTAGATATAATCCCTGACCAAGGCACGGTCACTATGTAATCATTAAGGGCTTGTTTTGCTTGGCTCAATGCCGCCTTCGCTTTTTCTAATGATGATAGTGCTTCGTCTAACTGCTCCTCAGGTAAAGTATGCTGCTTAACTAAAGTTTCAATACGCTTTAAATTTAATACTTGTTTACGTACTTCTTCAGCGGCAGATGTTTGAAGAGAATCAGCCGCATGAGTTCGACCAATGCGTAAAATCTCTTGTCCTAAATTAACAGTATCCCCCTCACGCACCACAAGATTAAGAATCGGACCTTCTGCCGGAGAGGCCAAACTCGCCACTTTTGTTGGCTCAATTGTTCCGGTCAATACAATATACTGGCTAAACGTTTGATTTGTGACTTTAAAAAGGCTAACCGCAGGAGGTAGTTGTGACTTTTTAGACGTTGACTTAGCCATCATCTCTGCCGTTAATTTACTGTCAGCATCTTGTGTTTTTGAGGAAAAATTAAGACCCCAAACTACTATCCCAATTAATAGAATAAAGGTACTTCCAACTATTAACACCAACGGTTTTTTCACAGAAAGGACCTCACAAGAAAAGCATTGTTAGGAATAAAATTAGGCTAAAACAAAGATGGAACGAAAATATTCACCCAAGCGTAATAGGCGCCAATGATGATAAACACCACGCCAGTGATTTTTCTGGCCCAATGCTCAAACGTCAAAATATGGTTGTAGGCTTTAGCAACACGATGGGCACTAACGCCAAGCAAAATAGCGAAAACTAAAACCGGCAGCCCAGTCGCTAAACCATAAATCGCTGGCAGTGCAATACTCGATTGTGACTCTAGTGCAAGCGGTAGCAGCGAACCAAAGAAGAGCGCGGCGGAAGTCGGACAAAATGACAGCGCAAATAACACGCCTAGCAGTAAAGCTCCTACATATCCCTGAGGATTGATTTTAGACTTTAATTTTTCGATTAAGGCACCATCACCCGGCAGACGCAACGTCAATAACTCCAGCAAAAACATCCCCACCAATATCAAAATCGGACCTAATAGTAGGTTCATATATTTCTGAAGCGCGACGGATAATGTCATTGTCGAGAGCAAACTGCCTACCAATATCACACCAATCACCAAATAACTCAGCATGCGCCCTATCGTGTAGGCAAGCCCAGTACCCACTACCCGATAAGGCGATTGTATTCCTTTACTGATATAGGAAATGGCCGCCACATTGGTGGCCAAAGGACAGGGACTTATAGAGGTTAAAATGCCAAACCAAAAGGCCGATAACAACATGACTGCCCACTCATCCATGGGGGAGCTCCTTGGGAGATGGCGCCGCGAGGGTTTGATTTGCCTGAGTTTGATTAACCATTGCGTTAATCTCTTCAGTCAAATATTGGCTGAATGCTCGCTCGTTATTGGCAAGCTCCCACACACGGTCTAACCGGCGCCAATCTGTGTCCACGCCATTTTGAGTATTAGCAATCACCACGGTACGAAATACCAACTGATAATCATCGATGTAATGCTGGTTTTCAGGCAAATCGACATTCACCAAATTTAACTGCATTTCACCATCGCGCACTTGCTTAAAAAACTGATTCATCACAGTAGACTGAGTGAACTTTTCCATGCGAACACAAGTTGTACAGCGCTGATTACCATGAAAATAATAAACATTCAGCCCATCTTTTAATTGAGGGGACACGCTGGCAACGATATCCGCATTGTTTGTATTAGCATCGTTTATCGTGCCAAATTGCTGATACCCAACCAACCCTAAGCCTACACAAACCACAGTGAGCAGCAGGTAGCGGACAATTTTTTTAGCGTTCATGCCGACTCCTTTATGCCATTAAGCCGTATGGGATTTAAGCAAGGTCATGATCTCATCGACACTGGCAAGCCGTCCTGTCAGCTTTATTTGCTCGTCGACCACCAACGCCGGTGTCGACATCACGTTGTAGGCCATAATTTTTTCAATATCAGTCACTTTAGTTAGCTGGTAATCAAGATTAAGTGCCTGCGCAGCAGCATTAGTAGCCTCTGCCAATTTTTGACACTTGCTGCAACCCGTACCGAGAATTTTAATTTCCATGATTGATCCTTATTTGGTTACTTTGTTATTTTGCCATTTAACCAAATGATAGGTCTGAAACTACTCAATTAATGCGATCTGCTTCTGAATTTGTAGATCTAATAAACCATCAATGCAATGTAACGATGTCATTAAGCATGGCATGGTGAGACGATAAAAAATCTGCTTACCTCGTTTTTCCATATCCACAATTCCAGCATGGCGCAAAACGGATAAGTGCTTAGAAATTGTTGAAAAATCGACATCGACACCTTCAACAAACTCACAAACACATTTCTCACCCTGTGCAAGTTGCTCAACCATCCATAATCGCGTTGGATGCCCCAGTGCTTTGAAAATATTGGCTTTTACTATAATTCTTTGTTTCATTTTTATAAATTTCCACGACGGTTCTGCGAATGGAACAGTCGTCAGTATAAAATAATCAGCGCTAAAATAATGTAGGTAAACGAAGTTATGTGCTAGACATTTATTTTTTAAATGACCTGAAGATCCTAATCAAGAATATTAGATCACTACAATAGATAACTATTGAACCACTCGATAATCACTCTTAATCTGTATAGTTGAAGTATAAGAAAAAGTAATGCTAAATCTGTGTAACTTACAATCAAGAAGAAACTACGCTGAATTGCTTTGGGGCAAAAGTTAGTCAATCAGCAACGCTCGCGTATACGGAAACAGCATACAACGCACGCCACGATTAAGGATTTAAACCAGCTTGCAGGACAAGGAATGCTGAAAAACATTTCGAAGTTCAATATTCAAAAATTTCAGTGGCTTGTTTATAAATTCGATTAAGGAAACAAATCAGATCACGATCACGATCACATAAATCGATCTTTTTACCGATCAACTTTTGATCACACTTGGGAGATGAAAAAGTGAGCCCTATATTAAAGGAAGGACGCAATCACAGGAAATGGAATTCTGATGACCCAAATAATTTTAAAGCTCCAAAAGAAGCATCAGGTGAACTTACATCCAGCAGCGAGAAAAGCTTTCGATGTAATGCAATCATTACCTGGGTTATGTAATCTACATGCCTTACCTGCAATAATCAGGTCTGAATTTGCCTCCCAAACAATATATTGTTTGGAGTACATAGATTCGAAAGCCAGCAGCAATAAAGCAAAATACTATACCAGAACATTTCAGTTTTATAGTCCTATCTGGGCAGCTCTTTTTTGGGAAAATGGTCGCCCACCAGAAGGTACTCTTCTGGTTTTAGAAACAAATACTCAAGGCCAATTGACGCCTGAAAGCGTCGAGAAAAAAGCATGGTTATCACTATTGCAAGTGCTCTGTCTATCCATCAATTCTAAATATGTTGCCGCCTTTATTGATGACTGGCGTCAAGGCCTACCAGAGCAGTTTTCACGAGAACTCTTTGGGAAGGATACACTACCTGACCAGCTATTTTGTGATTTGTTATCTATCTCGAGAGGCACTCTGGTTCAGCAGCGGCAGCGCCAGTTTCCTAAATGCCCAATATCTGATTCTGTCGATATTCTCGCCGAATTAGCAATGCCATGGGAGCCCAAATAATGACTCCTCCTGTACGCAACACCAGCAAAAAATTAAAGGAATTTTTAAGCAAATATTTTGCACCAGAGCATTTGAATCCAGAGCTCAAGCAAACGCTGTTAATGCAACTAGCCTATAGTATTCAAGCATTTCCAGCAGGCTATTGGGAGCAATTCGAACTAATAGATAGGCTAGTAAAAATTCTGATAACAAAAATGCCTTCAGGCTCTGTCAGTAACACTGAAATATTTGGAATTTTAAAGAAAAATAAGCATCTTACATCATACCCATTTGCTGCCACCATTTGTGCAGTGTTACCCCCAAATGCCACACCACAATGGAGAACGAAATACACGGCATACCAATCGATTGTTCTTATCTGTTGTTTCATACGCTATACCCATGACCAGCAACTCGCAACCTCAGGAAATGAAAATGCATTACGCGAGCTACGTCTGGTAGCGATGGACCCCAAGCATCGAAAACTATTAGATATACTGCCAGAATTGGATGACGCATCATCAGTTGAACGACTGGTGTCAAAACTTAAAGAACTACGAAAGGAAAAATATCCTGCCCCGCAAGAGTACGGCCTTGGCTACTTGGAGTTAGTGCTTAGAGAAGCTGTATCAGGGAGCAAAAGACGACGAAGAAGAATTAGAATACCTCCTATTTCAGACCCTGACACCTTCATCGAACTTAATCCCGTTGATGCATTTGAAGACGCAGGCCTTGAGGTTAAAGAACTATGTGTCGCATTCACAAAACCGACGACGGCTCAAGAACGAGATGAGGCTATATCGGTAACAGCTGGTCGAACATTTCGTATTGAAGATAAACCCTTAACGAATAAACTAAAAACACCCCCTCCCCCATCCTCAAGAGCGGTACGGGCTATACAGCATAAGTGTCTGACTGAAAAACTCGGCATTATGCAGTTATCCTTAAATTGCAGTTACAATCAACTGACCGAATGGGATATATGTCAACTCATTCGTTTTACGACCAATGGAATTAAAACTGGAGTAAACCCAGATAGCTGCTCAACCCTACTGCTGTGCCTGCTATGCGGTCGAGATCCTATTTCACTAGGACAATCTTCAAATACATTTTGTCTCACACATTACAAAAATCGCCCTTGCATATCTCTAACCCACACAGTACCAGCAAGCAAACAAGATGTAAGACTAGAAAAATGTTTGAACAATATAACAAACCATTTAGTGCTGCCGCTCCCTCAATTTTTACAAGATAAGCTTACTCAAAACGTGGGCACTGCAGACTTGAAGTCCGTCATTAATGACATCAACAAGCAGCACCGATGTCGTTTAAGTCTCGGAAGAATCACCCGTTTTCTTGAACACTGGTATATCAATAATGGACTAGATCGTGCCGAAGTCGGACTCATAAAAGGGCGAGCCCCCCGAAACCAGCCAGCACTGAGCTATTCAAATTTCGATGCAGATAAACTGATTGAAAACCACCACAGATACGTGAGTTCAATCTTCGAGATGGCTAAGATCGATTCGCAACTCCCCGAAGTAAAGCCCATCAAAAAGCAACTGGGAAGTGCATTACATCTCCCTCCACGGACTTTACACAATTTTTTTCGCGTTTTGAGGAGTCAAATTCCTCGCCCGCGAAAGCAATCTTTGGAAGAACTCACGACACTACATAATCACTATGTCTGCTACGTATGGGCGCTTTTGACGTTTGCAACCGGTCACCGCGATGTTAATGCACCAATGGGACAGCGTACCGATTTCAACAGCCATAACAATACCTGGTGGATTAGCGATAAAGAAAACCGACATGGGATATCTGCTAGAACGCTGATACTTCCACAGACTGCAGTGAAGCAACTTGAACATTATCTACAACATCTTCAAGAGTTGAAAAAACGCAGTCAACTCATCGCAAAAGATATTTTCAAACGTGCAGACGAGGCAATGACAGGCAGCGGAAATCTTCTATTTTTTATAAAACATCAAGAACAGGACAACATCCCCCAAATTACGCAAGAACTCACGCCTGCCAGAGTAAAAGCATTTCTTGGAGACCAGTTACCCTGGCCTGGCAACTGGGGGAGGCATCACATGCGTAGCGAATTAAAGCGTCTCGGTGTTGTTCCGGCAGAGATAGATGGTTGGATGGGACACGAAGATATTGGAGAAGAATCAATGGGTCGTCATAGCATGCTATCAACTCAATACCTCAACCGTATTGCTCAGCATATCGAAACGCTACTGAACACTCATGAAATTACGGTGGTTGATGCATGGAAAACCCGCTGATCCTTCCACATGAACAGAAATCCCTAGTACGGTTATTGGGGCATCAGTCCAGAACGGCTGCTCGGCAAAAAAGTCATATAACGATAATAAAACAAGCTCTGGCCGTACTTGAACATCATCTACCTGAACTGTTTGAAACACCACCGAAATACGACCGATTTTCGGCAGTTTGGCCACAGGTTGACTCAGATCTGCGAAAGGTCCTCAAAACGGAAACAGCCTACCGCCGAGGATATGCTTTTATCTGCAGGCAACTAGAAACGGGTAACCGACAAGGGCTTTGGCAGATCAATCCTCCCTCAGACTATCTCACGCTTCGTAGAGTTCGACCGCTTAGAAATTTGACCTGGCAACACAATACTTCTGTTTTCGCATCAAAAATTGACGGTTTGCTAGAGAAGCTTGATAAAACATCCGATCCCCAACAATGCTTTGCCAGATTGCTGATGAGTTGCATTTGCTATAGTGGCCTGAATCGACCTAGGCTATGGCCCGCGCTGGCGAAGGCATTAAATAGCGATAAACCATTAAATGGCAATAAAGACCTTTGCTGGCTAACGTTGAGACCAAGTCCAGGGCAGAACTTTGCCAGTAATCTTTACACCGTTCAAGACGATTTTGAACCTAATAAAGCTCAGGTCGAGGTTCATTTTTTCCCCGATCCAATAAGTCTCGGGCTAATAAAGCCATTTCTAAACAGCCGAACAAGAAGTTGGCGCCCCCCAAAATCAGTCAAACAATGTTTAGAGATAATTAAGTCAGAACTTAAACTCATTCTTCCAAAAAAACAGTTTCAGCAAGGTGGGATTTGTTTTGCAGAGGCTCAGCCTAATGTCGAGTTACCACAAGTGTTGGTAGAGTATTCCTTGGGACGTCAAAAAAGCGCATCCCTACCCAATGCCTACTGGTTAAGATTATTTAAAGGTGCAACGGGACCTTGCAACGTAAGAAGCTTTGCTCAATTCAAGAAATGGTATAATTCAATACAAACAGACTCTTCAGTAACATCGCCATCACACCGTTTTAAGCTAGGTAACCGATACCTGCTTAACCAAATAAGAGAAATATTTAAGCAGAATAACGCCAATCCCCAAGGAAAGCGCCAAGTTGTTCTTCATTTACAAGAACTAACACAAGCAAGCCTCTGCCCTAACGAAGAGATCCTGCTTCAATGGCTCATTCACCACCTGACTACTGAGAAAAATGAAGTATCAACAGCGAATAGGTACTTTGGAGCAATTGGAGGCCACTGGTTGGCTGCGACCGCAGACATTGACTTATACAGCCTAAGCAGTGAAGACTTTATCGATATTTATCAAGAAATAATGAATCGCACTGATAGTCAACATGAACTGCACTATAAAGCTCGTCGGTTTGAGAACCTACATTTATTCGCACAACAGAGATTTGATCTCCCTCCTCTTAATCAGCCACTCAGCGAAGGCAGCAATATTACTCCCCATGTAAGTGCAGCCATTGTTGATGAGCCACTGTTTTCGGCCCTGCTTCGCCAAATCGATTACATAGACGATTTAGACCATGCAGCCCAACGGATGTTAAAATGCTATTTGCTCATTGCCTATCGTACAGGTCTCAGACCCGGTGAAGTCGCCAAACTGCGTCTAAAAGACATTGAGCCTTCCTCTATCGGCTGGCTATTTATTCGTGAAAGCCGCCACGGGCATAACAAAACCGACTCTGCGCTTCGAAAAGTGCCTTTATTTCCTTTGTTGACCGACAACGAAAAAAGTTTAATGGAAAGCTATCTTAGGGATCGCCTTATCGCTTGCCATAAACGTTATAACGAATTGCTCTTTCACGAAGAGGCTAATCCCTTTCACGTTGTCAATACAGGTCAAATATCCTTGATGGTGAAAGAGATATTGTCTCAGTTAACCGGCGGAATTTACTATCGTCTATATCATCTTCGCCATACAGCATTGTCCAGACTTCAACTCCTTGCCCATGATGACTTAATCACATTACCTGAAGTTATCAAGACGATGTTGCCATACCCACCGTCACAAAAAAGGATAATATCTAAACTGATATTTGGTGAAAACCGGTTACGAGACAGATATTCTGCGCTGGCAGTGTTTGCTGGCCATAGCAGTCCAGACACCACATTCAGAAACTATCTACATTTTACCGATTTACTGCTGGGCTGCCATTTGGCAATAAACGCTCAAGAAATACCTGAATACACCGCAAATAATGTACTTGGAGTACGCCCACACCGTTATAAAGTGATGCAAAAATCAGGAAACATCACTCCTGTGCGTTTGCTGCCATTTTTTAGAAAGCGGCTAGTCCCTTTTATGGGCACGGTGAGCGGCATTCGCCAAAGTACAATCCGCCAGAAAAATGAGGTTGTAAAAAGCAGTCACTACAATCAAGCCTTGGCGGTACTCAGGAGTATTGATCTAGGTCATGACTATCAAGACGTTGCTTTTCAGTATCGCCTCACTCCTGAACGCGTCAAACGCTGGATAGATGCAGCAACTGCACTTCGGATGTTAAAAACACCACGAGACATTGGCCGATTATTTTCAAGCAGACGTTGTAATGCGCTGCTACCTGCAGATCCCATTGACATTTCTGTTCGAAAGGATATTTATTCAGCCCTACAAGTATGTCGCGAACTCAAGTCGAGTCAGAAAGGAAACGTCGAACTACAATGGGCTATTCAGTATTACTTAACGCATACAACCAGCAGTAACCCGTCGATTTTCTTTAACAAAACAATAGAGTTTCAGCGATTTATGGCTGTGGTAAGCAAGCTTTTTACTTGGAAGCGCTGGCACCTTAGACTGCATTATCAATATGGAAAACCCTATAATCTGTGGAAATGCCACCGCAACCTTCAGATAACCTGCTACACGTTACAGAAAATAAATGAATATCCAGAAGGAGCTGGATCATTATTTTTACATCATGCCAATGAACAAAAGCACATAAAAACACGCGGCGACAAAGCAATAAGCCAATATTCCTCCCCGGCACTGAAAATCTTATTCCACCAGCTGGCGATTATCCTGTTCAAAGCGGAGCAAATAAAGCAATGGGAACAGAGTTAATGTCACCAAGCTTCATCCGAGCCGCTTATACCATTGATCGTTCATAGCAGAATGAGCGTACCAATGATGTGGAGGCACATCTGCAAAAGCGGTGCGCCAATGGCATACTTCCATGGAGAGATTGTCGCATAGTCTCACCATAGAGGCCGGAATATATGCCTCAGAGCGGCGCCCGACCTTGACCGACAAGCAACTACTCAACGCCTCAAAAATCTTGGGGGAATTTCGATACAACAACGCTAATGGCTCAGCCAACACCATAAAATTGTATGACTCGTGTGAACCTGCAATGCCATCCCGAGTATCTGCATTATAAAAAAGGTGAATTTTACCTATGTCGTGTAAAAGGCCTCCAATAAAAGCGACACATACACTTAAAGGCCCAACATTGTATCGCCAGCACAGCATTGACGCCGTAACAGCCACCTCATGACTATGTTCCAATAATCCACAAGCATGATTGTGATGATGACTTCGGCTCGCTCTAGCGTTAAAAAACTGCCCCATCAGCTCATTATTGAGCAATACTGCTAAATAAAAGCGTCTTAATGCCTCATCATGGATAAGTCCCAAAATCCCCCAAATATCGATAATGATTGACTCACAACCTGCGGGGACAAGTTTAAAATGATGATGCACAGCAGCTTTATCGGTAACCTCATGGATATTCAAGGTTATTTTTACCCGCTGCAAATCATTGCTAGGGCTCCAGTGAACCATCACTAGCTGCCCCTCAGGGTTTACACCTTCCATAATATTTGGGGATAGCTCTAGCGAATAAGACTGTCTTAAGCAGCTAAATTGCCACAACTCTACCTGTTTTCTCCGCTCAATCAGATGTACCCAGGCCAAGTCATCAGCATTATTTGTTCGGGATTTAATATTCATTTTGACGACTCCCCTTTTGGACCATTACCAATCAACCGTTCAAACGCTGCGCCATCTTGCCCTAATAAATTAGGTACATAGCGAGAATACACTCTAAATAACATCCCCGTATTGGCATGTCCTAACTGCCGAGCAATCCATTCTGGGCTCTCTCCAGCGGCAAGCCACAGGGTTGCTGCAGTATGTCTGGTCTGGTAAGGATTTCGCTTTTCGAGTGCCAGGCTTTCCAGCAGTGGATACCAAACACGTTTGGTCACATTCTGATGGCTCAGTGCGTCTCCACGGCGGTTACAAAAAACGAATTTGCTCCGAATTTTGGTTAGCTTACTTTGGGCCTGAAGTGCTTCATATACCGGCTGATTCATTGCAATCGCACGGTCTGAACTTGACGTTTTAGTTAGGCCAAGGCTGCCACGAACTAATGACTGGCGGATGTGGATCAATCTGTTTGCAAAATCAATATTTTCCCACGTCAGACCATCGATTTCCCCTGTGCGCATACCTGTAAAAAATCGAACGGTGTAGTAAGGGCGAAAATCATCCCTTACACTCTCGATAATCCGATATACCTCTACCAACGAAAATGGTTGAATATCCGTTCGCGGCATAGGTAACGCTTTGATATTTCGCCAAGGAGTCTGAAAACCAAAGCGCTCAGCAGCCTCATTTAGGATTAATCGTAAATAAGTCATAATGTGATTGATTCTTGAAGCTGACAGCGAACGATTTGTGAGTGCATCGACCTCACAAAGACTTAGACGCAAACCCAGAATATCCTGCTTACAGATAGTGGCTATCATCTTAGTCCCCATCGCGGGTATGAGGTGACACCTTAAGATCCCCTCTACCGTCTCAATTTGACTCGCGCGCCATTCTACCCGCTTCTCGTCCAGCCAAAGATTAGCAAAGACACTAAACAATATGCGCCCACCAGTAACATGGAATTGACTGAGTTTAGCTAACTGAGCGAAATGTTCGACTTTAGGGCTATTAGGAAAATGATGCCGATAATCAAATGAACCAGCTTTCATTTGCTGTTCCAGCATTAACAACAGTTTATTTAATTTTTGTCGATTCGCCGGAGTATCGGCAAGACTGGTCTGCTCTCGGCAACGTACACCCTTATAGCGAAAATCCAGATAAAGTTTGCCATCTCGGCTATTTACAGTTCCCATGGCAACCCCCTAGTTCAGCTGATTTATCAGATCGTGGGCGGAGGCTCCAAGCAACATAGACTCCTCAACTCGTTCCCATATATAGAGAATTTTCCGCCCGCCAAAGGGGCGGATGTAATGGATCCCCTCAAACAGCACCGCGTCCTTTAAGCATTGGCGGATAGTACGAACGTCGTACTTAATCCTTATGGATAACTCTTCAGTAGTAAGATAAGTATTCATACCTGTCACCTTGCACACTTAAATTTGACTCATAAATGATTCGTTTGAATCTTTCTAGATTAAAATAAACCACAAAAGATTAAAGTCAAGCTTTATTTGCGTCATATATGAGTCATTTGATATGATGCATGACAAATAAGACTTACGGATAGAACATGATCAGGGTCCTTCTCATCAAGCTGCTTGATGAAAAAGCGTTCAAGGAAAAACGCCGTATTACCTTGTCTGAAGTGAGTGAAAAGACAGGTATTAGCCGTGCCACATTGACGCGCATAGCCAACGTGCCAGGCAATGTGACTAACACTGATACAATCAATGCCCTATGCAAGTATTTTGAGTGTGAGCCAGGGGAACTATTGATGTATGTCGAAGATGATGTCGATACAAACTAGTCGTTAGATAAAATATGAATCGCCACCGATTTCCTAGACACCTCTTTTGGGTTAGTTAGATAAACTAACCCAAAAGAGGTGTCTAGGAACCACAAACATTATTCCGAAGAATTTAAAATCGAAGCTGTTAAGCAAGTTACCATTGCTGGCCATTCTGTTGCTGATGTTGCTCAGCGTTTAGGAACAACCACCCACAGTCTTTATGCCTGGATTAAACGCTACGGCCCCGATTCATCAGAACATTTGCAAAAGTCTGAAGAGTCAGCCGAGATTCGACTGCTACAGAAAGAGCTCAAGCGTGTCACTGAAGAACGTGACTTGTAAAAAAAAGCCGCGGCGTACTTCGCAAGCCACCCCGAGTAAGATACGCCTTTATTCAAGAGCATCACCACAGCCATTCAGTGCGACAACTTTGTCAGCTGTTTGATGTTCATCCGAGCGGGTATTACGCATGGAGACTCAGCCCTAAATCAAAGCGGCAGAAGGATAATGAACGGGTTACTAGGCAGCTTAAGCAGAGTTGGCTCGAATCTGGTGGAGTTTATGAATATCGTAAAATCCACCGTGATATGCGGGATATTGGCGAGCAATGCGGGATTAATCGAGTACATCGGCTCATGCAACGAGCAGGACTCAGAGCGCAGGTTGGATATCGAAAACCTCGTGCTCGTGGCGGAGAACAGCATGTAGTGACTCCAAATCGTTTAGAGCGGCAATTTAATCCATCGGCCCCAATATGGCTTGGGTAACGGATATTACCTACATCAAAACTCATGAAGGTTGGTTATATCTGGGTGCTGTGATGGACTTATTTTCTCGTCGTATTATTGGGTGGTCGATGGGCAGCAGAATAACCAAAGAACTGGCATTAGACGCGCTTTTAATGGCTGTATGGCGCCGTAAGCCTACAGGTAAAGTGTTAGTCCATTCAGATCAGGGAAGCCAATATACTAGCCATGACTGGAGTGAATTTCTGACCGCACATGGATTGGAAGGCAGCATGAGTCGACGTGGTAGTTGCCATGATAATGCAGTGGCTGAGAGTTTCTTTCAGCTATTAAAGCGTGAGCGGATCAAGCGGAAAATCTATTCGACAAGAGAAGCGGCTAAAAGTGATATTTTTAATTATATCGATATGTTTTATAACCCTAAACGGCAGCATAGTTCCAATCATGGCTTATCACCGTTAGAGTATGAACGTCAGTATTTTAATGAGGCTCAAAGTTGTCTAGTGAAATAGTGGCGATTCAGGCTCCCTTAGAGGTTAATAGCTTTATAAATATAAAACTCACTATGCTACTACAACTAGGATATGTACTTAATCGCGATAGAAAATTTGTTGAATTGTGAATATGTGAGACACCGACTCCAAAACAAGATCGCGAAGTTGAGCGAGAAATCATTTCGCTATAACATAAAGTGCAATTATTATGAAGCTTATAAAATTCTCTCGGTAAATATCTATGGTCAACATTGATGATCCTAAAACAATCGAGAAAACGCCAGCGCTCTGGCGCCTCGGTTTTAGACCGTTTTTTCTCGGCGGCAGTATTGTCGCTGCCCTCTATATTCCCCTATGGTTAACCACTTGGTTGATGCCACAATATAGTCCCTTCAACACAGAGTTTTGGGCGACTATCCTGCCCTTATGGTGGCATCCCCACGAGTTACTGTTCGGCTTCGCGATGGCAATAGTATCGGGATTCCTATTAACGGCGGTGCAAAACTGGACCAATCAACCTTCCCTCAAGGGCTGGCCACTGGCACTCACATTCGCCAGTTGGGCACTCGCGCGTTTGTTGCTGTTACTCCCAGTGCAAATTCCCATTTTACTGCCCGCAGTTTTCGATTCCCTGTTTTTAGTTAGCGTGGGGGTAACTCTTTGGCGCTGCATATTTAAAGTCAAACAATGGCGCAATATCGGTTTTCCCTTGATGATTTTTATTGCGCTCGGCATTAATCACTTGAGTTATTACGCCCTTTTCAAACGGGATTTTATTCTCGCCCATCAGATTTGGCAGGCGATGTTGTGGTGGTTAGCGCTGCTCATCACTATTGTTGGTGGTCGTGTTATTGCCTTTTTTACCGCCATGCGCATCAAGGCAACTAAGGCAGAACCACTCGCTTGGATTGAATATCCACTGATATTCACTATGGTGATTCTCGTCATCCAGACCCTGACCGACCTGTTGCCTATTCCCCTGACTCAGGGATTATTACTCGCTGCTGGGCTATTGCACCTCATCCGCTTTTCCCGCTGGTTGCCCCATAAAACGCTGCAAGAACCCATGTTGTGGTCCTTGCATTTAGCCTATGTAACGCTACCTATCAGTTTGATTTTAATGAGTTGGTATATTGCCGATGAGTACGCCTACCGCGGTCTGCTACACTTATTCGCTGTAGGTTGTATGGCCATGTTGTGTCTATCTATGATTTCTCGCGTATCCCTTGGACACACGAGTCGCAATATCTATGAAGGGCCGAATATGCTGCCAGCCTTTATTTGCTTACCCCTTGCGGCACTCTTTAGGGCATTAATGCCAATCTATTTTCCAGAGCACACTGAGCTCTGGCTGTGGCTAGCAGCAACCTGCTGGTTTAGTGCATTCGCCCTGTTTGTCTGGCACTACAGCCCTATTCTCACTCGCCCACGCATCGATGGACGCCCAGGTTAACTTTCAAATTATAGGAAAATAAACGTGAATTATTTTACCAAAACAACGGCCCTATCGGGTCTCAAGCTCAGTTTGCTCACCGCCGCGCTGCTGAGCAATTGGGGCGCCATGGCCCAAAATGCACCGAATGAGTTACCAACAAGCGCAGCCCCAAAAAGCCATTTGCCAAAAGATGAAGTACAAAACAGCGATGCACAAAAGTTTCCGCTGCAACACCAGTCTTGGGGAGCAACCATTGAACAGGCCGAACGAGAAGACGTCCTTGAGAAAAACCCGCGCAATGTCATTCTGTGGGCGGGCTCATCCTATGCTAAGGAATACCACAGTCCACGCGGACATCAGTTTGCCGTCGCCGATGTGTCCCATACACTGCGCACAGGCGTAGCCCCCAAAGCGGGCGAAAAAGGCCTATCGGCCAGCTGCTGGACCTGTAAAAGCCCAGACGCACCAAGGCTCATTGGCGAACTTGGCTTTGAAGGCTATGCCGCCAAAAACTTTACCGACCTTGGCGCCGAAATGAAAAGCGTGGTGTATTGCAGCGATTGCCACGAATCGGGCAGCGCAAAACTCACGCTTCCCCGCCCCCATGCCAAGGATGCAATGGCAAAAATCCACCTTCCCTTCGAGCAACAAAATGCCACTATGCAGAGCGCTCAAGTTTGTGGACAATGCCACGTTACCTACTATTTCCGCCCCGAGAAAAGTAACGTCGTGAATATTCCATGGATCTTCGGCAATACGGCCGATGAGATTGAAAAATACTACGACACTCGCCGCTTCTATGAATGGGTCCATCCACTGTCGAAAGCCCCGATGCTTAAAGCCCGCCACCCAGAATTTGAGCACTGGAGTCGCAGTAAACACGCTGAAGTGGGGGTCACCTGCGTCACCTGCCATATGCCATCGGCGCAGGATAAAAAAGGCAATGAATTTACTAATCACAAGGTAGACAAAGCCTTACCTAACTTTGAAACCAGTTGTAAAGGTTGTCACAGCAGCAAGGACAAATTAGAAACCAAACTGACAGACTTAAAAACAGAAATTGATAACAAGGCCCATGCGGTTGAAGATCTGCTGGTTAAAGCCCACTACGAAGCCAAGGCGGCTTGGGTTGCAGGCGCCACATGGGAGCAAATGAATGACCCTATTATGGATATCCGTCATAGCCAATGGCGCTGGGATTTTGCCATGTCATCCCACGGCCTTTACGCCCATAACCCGAAGGAAGGCCGCCAACTACTCGATACCGCCTTAGAGCAAGCCAAGAGTGCGCGCACAAGCCTAGCCGAGGTACTAAAGCAATTAAACAGTGAGGTATACTACCCTGATATCAGTACAAAAGCGAAGGCGCAGGAAGCAATTGGTCTCAACGAAGCCGAACTAATCAAGGAAAAACAGCAGTTTATTAAGGAAGAAATCGATAAAAACTGGGATCCAGTCGCCCACAGAGGTTATTGATCCGATCAGCCTAGAAGGGATTTATTAATGTGTGTAATTCATAGTGATCTGATCCAGTATTCATAGTGAGAAGATCCGTCCGTTGTGTTTGGGACTCAAGTGAGACAGATTCCATCACTTTGTTGCCAACTGACAAAATGCTAAGAATGACACTCGGCCAAAAGTGGGTTGCGGTCACCAAATGGTCACATTTTGGTCACGGTCACGAAGAAAGAAATGAGATAGTAACTGATCTAAAATCAAAAAGCCCATGCTAATTAATAGCATGGGCTTCATGAATGTTGGCGGAGCGGACGGGACTCGAACCCGCGACCCCCGGCGTGACAGGCCGGTATTCTAACCAACTGAACTACCGCTCCAAACTTTTATTATACCGCTACTAGAGCACTATAATTTTAACTTTCAACAACTTGACTGGCGGAGCGGACGGGACTCGAACCCGCGACCCCCGGCGTGACAGGCCGGTATTCTAACCAACTGAACTACCGCTCCACTCAAGTTGCGGTGAATAATACGGTTGAGCGTTCGAAGCGTCAACCGTTTTTTTCACTCAATTGCATCGTTTAGTTAAAATTTCGCCAAACTTAACAAAACCCCATGATAAGTGGACAAAATATCTGCAAGCTGACGTCGAAATAGCCAAACAGTTCTGTGCTTTTATCGGCGATTATCCGGCTCATCCGGCATGGTCAAATCAATCTCATCGAGGGATGGCGCCTCTGGCTTATTCTGCCCGGCCTCATCTAACATCCGTTGCTCTGCGGCGGCCAGAGCCTGCGCGAGACTTTGACGCTTACGCCAGAAAATCAGCCCCGCGACCCCAAGCAGTACTAGCACGGCATTGATGGTAATGATCCAAAACAGCGCATCCTGTTTTGCTATGGCCTCTTCCTCGGCGGCCTTTTGCGCAGCAACGGCGGCTAGCTCCTCTTCACTCGGTGGCGGTTCAGGAGGCTGCACTAAGTTAAAGAAGAGTTCTGGCAAATCGAGCAGGATTTCACGGCCTGTGACTGTGGTTGTCGCCACAGTGCCTTTAATACGGTAACTACCAAACTCGGTCACTGGTGGTATAGGCAGTTCAGTATCGCTCTCCTTAAGCCCATGAACGACAAGGGGAAGCTGTAAACCTGCTGGCCCAACAAGCTCGAATGAAAAATGGGTTTCAGCCAATTGCAGCACACTGCTATCGGCGTGCAACATGATTTTCCATCGCCCCGTTAACGGGTCATCAGGGGTGATCACCTCGGCATTCACGGGGCGTGGCGATAAGGTAAAGGGAAAAGAAACCTGTCGTTCAAACACGTTATTGCGGGCTTGGACCACAAAGTCGTACTCGCCCCAGGGCTGCTTCAGATTGATATCACTGGTAAACATGCCATCGTCAGGCCTTTCATCGAACTTTTCGCCATTATCTTTATAAGAGCCGACGATAATGTCACCGGCGGCAAAGTTTTCATCCCCCGCACGATGCTTACTCACAAAATGGGCTGTCCATTCGACAAGATAATCGAGCCCCGGCATGCGCACCCGCTCCGCATCCCCCATCAATTGAGCAACCACTTTGGTTTCTTCACCTTGGAATAGCGGCTGAGGCAATTGCTGCACTTCAATTTCAAGCTTAGAGACTCGCTTAAGTTGCGATCCCGGCACCACCTTACCCACCAGCTGCCAAGGGCCAGGCTGAGGCGATTCGATATAAATAATGTCGCCAGTAATGCCATCGACCCATTTCACCGTTTCAGGGTGACGGTTGGCGTACCACTTGCTGCCGTCGGGCAATACGATCACCACTGGCGCCGAACCGTACTCCCGCTGGATCAACAGCGTCATGCTGCCGACCATATGGTCCACCCGAAAGCGATTTTTAAGCTCAGAGGCGGTATCGATGGGCACCACTTTTCGAGTCGCTGGTTTGGGCGGCTTAGCTTGAATGGCGTCACTCGGCTTAGCCTCAACCGACTTTTCGGCGCTCGCTTGCCCGTCAGCAGGTTTATCAGCAATCGCATTAGGCACTTTGACTTTCGCATCATTGGGCTGCGCTTCTTGGGCCTTTGGCGCCATATTGGCAGGCTGCTCAATGGTTTTAACCGCAGTAGGCTCAGCATCGGCGGCAAGCAAAGAAGCGCTCAAGCAGAGGCCGCCGAGCACTAATGTGGTATTCAGTAAGGATTTTCGCAGCGACATCGTCATAGGCAATAAATTATCCTCTCCAGAGGCATTTTCCTGATTTTGCGACTAAATCAAGACGCTTTTCATGCATAACGAGTTCATCGGCCGATGCGCTGATCACTTTAAGATTAAGTGATGCCGGATCAAAGCGTTGGATGCCCCCAGCCTCTTGACCGACTTCATCATTAGAGAGATTGAACTTGGTCTGCCCGCCTGTCATCGCCAAATACACATCGGCTAAGATCTCGGCGTCGAGTAATGCCCCGTGGTACAGGCGGCGAGAGTTATCGATACCGTAGCGCTTACATAGGGCGTCTAAGTTGTTCTTTTGCCCAGGGTGTAAAAATTTTGCGATATCGAGGGAGTCTAAGATCTCACAGATTTCACTGGTCTTTGGCCCTAATGGCTGCAACAGCGAAAATTCATGGTCCATAAAGCTCACGTCGAAGTTTGCGTTATGGGCCACAATTTCGGCGCCACTGATAAAATCAATAAATTCCTGCGCTATCTGATGGAACCTAGGCTCATTGGCAACGCGCTCATCGGTGATGCCGTGAACCGCAATCGCTTCTGGGTCAATCGCTTGGCCGGGATTGATATATTGATGGAAATAACGGCCCGTTAAACGGCGGTTGATCACCTCAACGCACCCTATCTCAATAATTCTGTGGCCTAAATACACTGCACCACTGCCTTGGTTCATACCCGTGGTTTCAGTATCCAAAATAACCTGACGGCTTGCGTTTGAGATAATATTCATACTTTTATGCGCTTCTTATGACATTTTTTGGTTATACTCGGCCGGTATTTACGCTGCGGATAACCATTTGATGACTGAACTAAAACTGATCCACATCTTCACCGATGGCTCTTGCTTAGGCAACCCTGGCCCCGGTGGCTATGGCATTGTAATGAATTATAAGGGCCATACAAAGGAGATGTCCGATGGTTTTGCCTTGACGACCAATAATCGCATGGAATTATTAGCCCCCATCGTCGCCCTCGAGGCGTTAAAAGAGCCTTGCAAGGTCATTTTAACCAGCGATAGCCAATATATGCGCCAAGGGATCACCACCTGGATCCATGGCTGGAAGAAAAAAGGCTGGATGACCTCGAATCGTACGCCAGTGAAAAATGTTGATCTCTGGAAACGTTTAGACAAAGCCGCCCAACTCCATCAAATTGATTGGCGTTGGGTGAAAGGCCACGCCGGACACCCTGAAAACGAGCGCTGCGATCAACTCGCCCGCGCCGCCGCTGAAGCGAGCCCTACCCAAGTCGATGAAGGCTATCAGCCTGAGTCCTAAAACTGGCCCTCATTTCGGCGCTAAACGTTGCGCCGATCACTCCCGAGATAAATGGAAAAAATTACCGCAAAACTGCACAAAGGCTAGGCCTAATGACGTGGCTTGGCGGCTCTTGTGGGTAATCCGATAAAACTGTCGCTCTAGCACTAGGCCTTCAATGGTTACCAGTGCCAGCTCTTTTCGGCTGATGTCTTTATCCAGCGCCAACTCCGAGAGCACGCCCAGTCCAGCGCCTTGTTTTACTGCAAGCTTAATGGCATCGGGCGTGGTAAAGCAGAATTTCGCCTCAGGCTGCATGCCTAATTCATTGGCTGCATTGACAAAATATTCACGCGTGCCCGAGCCTTCCTCCCTTAATACCCAGGATTGGCCTTTGACCGCCGCGGGTTTAACCGTCTGCCCCGCAAGGGGATGCGCGGGATGACAAAAGACGAGTAGCCTGTCCTTATGCCAAGGCTCAATATTCAAGCGATTATCGGTGCAATGTCCTTCGATAAACCCCATTTCGGCGCGAAATTGCGCGACCGATTGGATCACTTCTTGGGTATTGGTAATGGCCACATCCACATGGGTCTGCGTATGTTGCTGACAAAAGGCCACCGCCGCTTTTGCTAACAAATAGTTACCAATAGTGGAACTAGCACTCACGCTTAAATGCCCGACTAAATCACCGTCTTGGCGCGTGAACGCTTGCTCGATTTGCTCGACTCGATGTAACAAGTCCGTCGCCAGTGGCAACAACAAATTCCCTTGGGAGTTGAGCTGTAATCGATTGCCAATCCGCTCAAATAAACGGGCATTGAGCTGTTTTTCTAATTCGGCCAAGGCCATGGAGGTCGCAGGCGGCGATAGATTAACTTGCTCTGCCGCTTTTGCCACTTGCCCACTGCGTGCAACGGCTTCAAATACCGCAAGTTGCCTTAAGGTTATTCGCATAACAGACTCATTAATGAATGAAATTATTTGGTATGTTCGGATAAATGCCCGGTTCGACCCGCGCTCGGGGCTGTGGTCCAATTCGGCTGTAATACTTTACGTTTGTCGCGGATGGGCGTTAATGGCGACTCTAATTTACGTGCCACAATCAAATATAAGCTGCCCGCACTGGGTAGCCATGAGGCCAAGGTTTGCTGCATAAAACGGCCATCATTAAACTCACCAATTAACGGGTGGTAGACTAAACGTTCATCGCTGACCACTTGATAGCCTAATAAGCCTAACCAGTCTCGCACTCGAGAGGGCATAAAAAAACGCCCGCACCAGGGTAGATTGTCCTGAAATTTTGGCCATAACTTACCGAGAAACACTGGGCTTAGGGGATTAAAGCCCACGATAAATAAGTAGCCGCCGGCGATCAGCACCCTGTCGGTTTCCCGCAGGATACGGTAAGGATCTGCCTCAAATTCAAGCAGCAGGCTCATCAGCACCGCATCGATCACCCCATTCTGTAGGGGTAAATGGCAAAAATCGCCAATTAACGAGGCATTGGGTTCTGAGCACAGTGAGAAATGGTGGGCAACGGGGGATGCCATGCTCGAGAGATCGGCGCTTAAGGGACCGAGTTTGAGTAGATGATAGCCAAACACCCTTGGCCACCAATCGGCAAGCTTATCGGAAACGGCTTGTTGGAGTGCAGGACCATTGGGCAAATCGTCCCATTGCTCGGGTTTGCGCATAGAACTGTTATACGACACAAGTCTCCTCCCTTCCCGTTACCCATGTGCTTAATGCAAATCATCCATCTTGCCCATTACCGCTTTGGCGTTTGCCATGAGCAATTGTCATGGGCAATCGCAACAGTCGCCAAGTGAGCCCCTCTTATGGATAATAACCTTATCTTCAAAACGAAATACAGCGATCGGCGGTGCTATGCTCACTATAACAGCGATTAATGCCTTTAATGACAATTATATCTGGGTGTTGCGACAAGACTCCCAGCAAGCCGTGTATGTGGTTGACCCAGGTGATGCCAATGTCGTGCTCGACTACTTGCACGCCCAGCGACTCTCGTTAGCGGGTATTTTGATCACCCATCACCATAGGGACCACACGGGTGGGATCGCCGCCCTAACGGACCACGTAAAACAGACCACAGGCCATGACTTAGCGGTTTATGGTCCACAAAGTGAAGATATTCAAGGCATCAATCAGCCAATTGAGCCAACGCTGAGTGATTCACTCACTCTGCCTTTTATTGACGCGCCAGTGCGTATCCTGTCCGTTCCTGGTCATACGGCTGGGCATATTGCCTATCTGGTTGATGACGCATTATTTTGCGGTGATACCCTCTTTAGCGCAGGTTGCGGCCGCTTATTTGAGGGCACACCAAGCCAAATGTGGCAATCCTTAAGTCTGCTCGCGGCGCTGCCCGATGAAACCCGAGTCTACTGCGCCCATGAATACACTTTATCAAATCTGAAGTTTGCCCAAACGGTCGATACTGATAATGAAGCGCTTAACGCCTATGTGGAGGAAGCAAGCACCCTTCGTGCCCAAGGCAAAGCCACCATTCCCTCCACGATCGGATTGGAGCGAGCCATTAATCCCTTTCTGCGCCCTTTGTCGCCCACCATAGTCAACAGCATAAAAAATCAGTTTTGTGATCAAGATCTGACTAAAGCAGATGAACTGACCTGTTTTACCCTACTCAGGCAGTGGAAAGATATTTTTTAGTAAAAAACGATCTATTTATGGCTGAAATTTATACAGTTTTTCCCACTTTTGATGATGTAAATCAAAAGTGACCCTACAAGATGTACGATAATTTAGGGACAAGATCAAAAAGATCCCATAGAATGGCTCGTTTTTGCGTGAATACTTTGCGCTCTGTGTTGCCACTATTTACATAATAATCAATTTGTTAGCTCAATGAGGCTCGATGAGATTGTGCAGTGGCAATGCACTAACAGAGGACTATCGTTTTCCATGAGAGTATCACTTTATGTTGTAGCAGGGGGATTTGCCCTGCTCACAGGTTGTCAGACTTTAGACAACCATCAGGTGACCAAACCTGAAGCTGAAACCGTCACAACTGAAAATACCGTCCCACAGTATTATCTCGCAACCGAACCTGAGTCGGCGCAAATTACTGATGTATGGGAGCGAATTCGTCAAGGAATGCAACTCCCCGTTCCTGACAAAAAATTAGTTAACTATTATCGCGATTGGTACATCAAGAACCCCAAACACCTCGAAGTGATTTCTGAGCGTGCGGCGCCTTACATGTATTTGATCGTCGAAGAGCTTGAAAAGCGCCATCTCCCCATTGAGATCGCGTTGCTGCCGATTATCGAAAGCGCCTTCGATCCCAGTGCATCCTCAGCCAGTGCCGCCTCAGGGCTTTGGCAATTTACAACCCCAATGGCCAGCCATTTTGGGTTAGAGATGAACTGGTGGTACGACGGCCGTCGCGATGTGCCCGCCTCCACGGTGGCCGCGTTGGACATGCTCGAATACCTGTATGACAAAACCAATAATAATTGGCTTTATGCGATTGCAGCTTACAACTCGGGCGAGTCTCGCGTCCTCAATGCGATTAAACGCAATGAAGATAAAGGCCTTAAAACCGATTTTTGGTCACTGGATCTGCCAAAAGAGACTGAGCGTTATGTGCCACAATTGTTGGCCCTCGCCGAAGTGATTAAACATGCCGACGAATACGGCATTACGCTAGCGCCAATTGACAACAGCCCTTCTATTGAAGTGGTTGATATCGATAGCCAAATTGACTTGGCCATGGCGGCTGGGCTCGCCAATATGACGACCCATGAGCTATTAAAACTCAATCCTGGATACAACCGCTGGGCCACTGCACCGACGGGACCCCATACGCTGGTATTGCCGATTGATAAGTCAGAAGAGTTTAAAAAAGCACTGGCCGAAACCGAGAGTGAAGCCCGTGTGAGTTGGCTCAGATACACCATTAAATCCGGTGACAGTATCGGTGCCATTGCCAAGAAACACCATACCACAGTCAATGCGATCCGTGCGGCTAATGGTATGAAAAATAACAATATCGTTGCGGGTAGACACCTAATTATTCCGGTCTCTGCCGACGATAAACAGCTGTATGCCATGTCAACCAGCCAGAAGTTACCTAAAAAAGCGGCAACTTCAACCTCTGGCAATAAGTTGACTTACCAAGTGAAATCCGGCGATACCCTATGGCAAATCGCGCAGAATCATAAGGTATCGGTGAAACAGCTCACCGCTTGGAACCATTTAAACAAAGACAGTAAATTGCAGATGGGCCAAAAACTGACCATCGTTGCGCCGCCAACCCAAGCGGAAGCGGAGCAGATTCGCACCGTCAGCTACAAGGTGAAATCTGGCGACTCCTTAGCGCGCATTGCCAGCAAGTTTAAAGTGACGGTTGCCGAGCTGCTCGAGTGGAATAGCTTAACCTCATCGCAATACATTCAACCCGGCCAAGTGTTAAAGCTGGTGGTGGATGAAAGCAATTTAAATGCGTGATGTTTAGTACTTAGCGACATAGCTGCTTAGATATTGAGTTAAGCCCATTAATCTGTACAAAAGCAGTGCAGGTTCGGCAAGCATTAAACACTTAAGCCTTTTAATAGGGCAAACAAAAAGGCAGTAACACTTGGTTACTGCCTTTTTTATTCGCAAGATCCGTCCAAAATCCCCTCGAGACTTGTACTTCGAGCCTGCTGTCTTTCAATCTGCAATGTTAAATACACAGTAGTTTGCAAGAATGGCGCTATGTTTAGCAACCGCTACTCGAGGGTGAGCAAGTACACCACGGGCGCCATTGCTGGCAATTCACTCTCCAGCGCCTTAGCGGCAAATTGCGCCTCAAGATGGGCTCCTTCATTTGGGATCCCAGCCAAGGCTTTTGCCGGGATCGCAAACCTGACCACCAGCTCCTCACCAGCCGCTAACTGAGTATCACGCAGGGCTTGAGTAAACATCATATCGTCAGACCAAGCCCAAAGACGCTTTCCTTGCACTGTGGTCAGTAGCAAATCGGCTGTCATGCCCGAGTGATAACGCAGTGCAACCGCCTGAGTCGAGGGATTGCGAACCGTTAATGTCGCCTTAAGGGGTTGTTTAAAATCCACAAAAGCATCGAGGGAAAGCGTACCAGTGAGCAAAGCCTGAGACTGATTGTTCGAAACCTGTTCCACTTTTAAGCTGGATTTTGCTTCAATTCCCTGTAGTTTGGCCGCTAAATCGGCGGTCTGTACCACTTCAGGTTGTTTCGCCGCCTCGGTACGAATATCCGTTTTTGGCGGATTAGGCTGGGCCTGCGGGGCAAAGCAGCCAAACAGCTGCCCCGCCACCAATGCCATCCCAAGTGGGCGCGCAATGCGTGTTAATGTCTGCTTAGGTCGACGCTTGCTAGCAGAAACATGCTTAGCGATGTGTTTTCCCATGCCTAAAAACCACCGAGTTTTTTCAGTAGGGAGTCCTTTAATTTATCCTTGGCTTTATCCGTTTCTTCCTTCAACTGATTGTTCAGCAGCGCTTGGGTATCTAAGGCATACTCAGGTTTTTGGAAGGTGCCGGTGATCGCCAGTGGAATATCAATGCCAGCCAATGCATCTTTCTCGCTACCGCCCTGACCTTTGAGGGAATTGACTAAGGTCGTGGTCAATCGGTAATCCAAGCCTTCGGTCAACAGGTTTGCACTGCCTTTACCCGCCACCCGTAATAGCGGTGATGACATGGCAAGATCAGGATTTGTCGCTACACCGTTTTCTAGGCTGAAGTTACCCGTCAGGCTCGAGAAGTCGGTTTTACGCTCTTCTTTGGTGTCGGCAGACATGTCACCTTTTAACTTGGCCTGAGCACTACGGATCATTTGTGGAATATTCACCCCGTAAAGGGCACCGTCGGTAATATCAAAACGGCCATTAGCAAGTAGGTTTTTCTTCAACTGCTCTGGAATTAAACTCTTACCTTTACCCTTAACGTTGAAATTGGCCGTACCTGCTAGGATTTCCAGCTCAGCGGCATCCTTAAGTAATGGACGAATTTGTACACCCGAGATTTGCTTATCAAATTGGTAACTGGCAACTTTTGAGCGGGCATCAACTTGCGCATTGAGCATCAATTTACCTTGGTAAAGATCCGCCGTCAGTTGCTTAAGATCAACCACACCATTCTTAATGCCTAAATCCATCAACCAGTTCTGCGTTGACAGGTTCGCCACCTTGATGGATTTCACAGCCAATGTCAGTTTGGCATCTAAGCCATTGAGCGCGGTAAGATCTGGCTCAACCGCCTGAGTCTGTGAAGGCGTGGCAGCGGCTTGTTTTTCCGCCGTATCCGATTTTGGCAATAAGGCATCGAGGTCAATGTCACCCACTTGCAAATCCGCGTTAATTTGCGGCACTTTACCGCCGTAATTCACCGCCAACTTTCCCGCTGCATTGATATCCATCGCCGTTAATTTACTGATGTCCGCCGACAACTGCTTTTTATCTAATGCGATTTGACTATTTAGACTAACCTCTGCGGTCAGTTTTTTATTGGGGATCCCCTCGCCTTCAACTTGAGTCTCAATATCCAACTTCTCAATCACCAGCTGATTAAAATCATGGCTTAACTTGATTTGTCCTTCGCCTTTACTGCTTACAGTCATATCAGGTAGGGTCGCGGCGAATTCGTAGGCCATAGGTGCAAATTTATCGAGTGAAAATGCCCCCAGTGTAAATTGCTTCAAGGTTAAGGTTTGGGTTTGTCCCTTGGCTTCATCAATCAAATTGATTTCGGTATTGGTAATCGAAACGCCGCCCACATCAATGCTGGTTAATTGTGCTTTGGCGCTTGGCTCGGCAGGCGTTGCGGTTTTTTCTGCGCCCTTGCCCGTTAAGCCATCGAGGCTCGAACTGCCATTTTTACGGGTGACCAGATTGATTTTTGCACCATCAAGGCTTAGCTGCGCGATTTCAATTTGCTTGCTAAACAGTGGCATAAGCTCGACTTCTGCCACAGCTTTATTCACTTCAAGCATAGCTTTAGGTGTAAATCCCTCGGGATTAGAGAGTGAAATCCCCCCTAGATTGATCCCAACCGTCGGGAAAAATGTCCACGACAAATCATCACCGATGACAAGCTCACGCCCTGTCTGCTTTTTAACGGAATTGACAATTTCTGGTTTAAAATCATTAGGGTCGAAAAATACGGTGAGATATAAGGTGACTGCAACCACTAAGGTCACCAGAAGAGCTAAAAGCCACTTAATGAATTTCATAGAAACATCCTTATCAATAACATCTTGAATTTTTGGTAACACTTAACTTAGAAAGGCAAAGTTTAATGATGCCTCGCTCACGGCAATACCATTCTCATCGGCATAAAGCATCATGCCGGGTTTTACTGTCACAGCGCCAAACTCAATCGGCACATCGATGTGACCTTGGTTTAATTTTTCGGTCTTGATCGGCATAGCCCCTAGGGCATAGACGCCGAGATTAAAAGTGGAAAGCCTTGCCACATCACGGACATAGCCATTAATCACCACACCTTGCCAACCGTTATCGAGGGCACTTTGCGCGATCAAATCCCCAAGTAACGCCCGCCGGGGTGAACCGCCACCATCGACGACCAATACTTTTCCATGACCGGGCTGGGCCAGCACTTCTTTCACTTTGGAGTTATCTTCAAAACATTTGACCGTCACAACTTCACCCCAAAACAGACGCTTACCACCAAAACTGCGAAAATCGAGCGGTAACAGCGACAGTTTTGTAGGGTAGTGATCGAACAAATCAGGCAATAGATCAAGCATTTGGATCTCCGCGAAGTGAAAAGTTTAGACTAACCATTATTGTAGACCCCTACAAGCCCAATGCGAAACTCGACTTTTTAATGAGGTTTACACTTTAAATAGTTTATGAGCATTGGCATAAACATGATAATCTGCGATAGTTAACCTCCTATGACACCCGCTTGGGTACGTTAATTCATTATTTCGCTTCTCAACTTCTTGTAATAAAGTGAACACCAAATGACAACAGATCTTGATTTGCAAAGCGCTATTGCCGCGCTCGATGAATATGGATATGAGAAAAAAGCCTCAACGGATCTTGAGCAAGCCCGTAATAAACAACAAATGGGGAAATATATCAAATCCCTAGACTACAGTTTACGTCGATTATTGATATTGCAAGAAACTGTTAACGAATTAGTAGAAGAAAAGAAACATCAGCTTGCACAACAAGAAAACATTCAAACCTATAAAACCAAAATCATTAACCTCTCTCGCGAATTAAACCTTTCCTACGAAGAAGTATTAGCCATCATGGCAGATGCTGACACTAAGAAATAACCCACTTCGATATTCAACGCATCTTACCCTTTCCGCTAATATCTCGATTCAATACGGCATCTCAGGATTGTTGCTTCAGTGATTTTGGCGGTCTTAAGGACGTTATGGAACATCATTCATGACCAATGAATCGATTTTAAGCGAATGGCGTTTAGCGAATAGATATAAGGCGCTCTGTTAGCGCCTTATATCTGGATGATGGATTACTGCTCTAACATTAATTGGCGAATATATTTCACCGGCGCACTACCATAACTTAAGAACTTCTCATGGAATGCTTTTAGGTCAAAATCCTTGCCTTTAAGTTGCTTATATTCTTCTCGGAAATCGTAAATTTCACGGTAACCCGAGTAGTAACTGGTCAGCTGCACTTGGCTTAGGGTGGCACGGCGCCATTTGCCTTCCGCCTCAGCACGTTGCTGGAACGCTTCATCCATCATCAGGCTAATGGCTTGCTCTTCAGTCATGCCTTTAACATGAATGCTGTAGTCTAAGATGGTGTTACAGATAACACGTAAATTCCACTTGTAATACATTAACCACATTTCAGGCTCGAAATTTCCATAACCTTCTTCAAGCATCATGCGTTCGGTATAAACGGCCCAACCTTCGACCATAGCGCCATTACCAAATAAGCTTTTCACTAAGCTTGGTGACTCATTGGAATAAACTAATTGGGTGTAGTGTCCAGGAATCGCCTCATGGATATTTAAAATCTGTAATATCCAGTGGTTATATTCGCGTAAATAGCTTTCAGCGGATTCATCACTCATACCATCGAGTGGTGTGACGTTATAATAGGTATTGCCTAATTTATCATAAGGACCAGGCGCACTAATCGACGCTCCCGCATAACCACGCATATACTCAGGGGTTTCACGCACGACTAATGGTTTTTTAGGATCTAAGGTCACTAAGTCTTTTTTATTTACAAATTCAATCAACTCAGGAATTTGCTTACGCACTTCGCTCACAAAGTCATCACGCTTAACGTGCTGTGTCGATAATTTATCAATCAATTGGCGAATTGCGATTTTATTGTCGGCAGGTTTTGGCGTAGTGAAATATTTTGGCCACAGCTTGTCGGTGATCTTCGCCATTTCACCTTGCACTCTTTCTTTATCCGCCATGGCTTTTTGATAAAGCTGTTTTGCTGTCATGCCCGCTTGGATATCAAAGGCAAACTTTTGCTCGTATAATTCTTCACCAATTCTAAAGCTGCGGGCGCCGTCTTTTTTAAGTTGGCTGACTTGTGCATTTAACCAAGTAATATGTTCATTAATCGCTTTCGTTGCCGTGTCGAAACGGGATTTAAACAGCGATTTTTCCGCATCCGACAGACCCGAATCCGCTACTTGCTTCAATAAATCATCGGAGAATACCGAAAACGCACCTTGGTTTTGCATCACAGCCAATTCGCTGTGTTCTAGGGTTGGCTGCTGAATATTGCTGCGCGCCGCGGCGTAATAAGCGGGGATATTTTCCATTCTGGCCAATACGGAGCGTAATCTGTCATCCAGTGGCGCAAAGTTTTCATTGATGATTTGTGCAAAACCGCCCGCCACGTTATAGCTCGAGGGATCCCATTGCCATGATTTAAAGTCGGTGATTTCCCACGCCATGCTGTTTAGCAGATTATCAATTAAGTGATAATCTATGGTTTCATTAGAAGTCAGGGACTTAAGCTCAAACTGTTTCAGCTTTGCCTGCTGGGCTTTCACAAAGGCAAGCGTCTTAACACGGCTCGCTTCATTGGGGATTTCTAAATAGCCATCATTAACGTGTTTGCCGCTGTAGAGTGCCCAGGTTGGCGCTAATTGCCACAGATCATCGATAAAGGTCTGGCTAAATTGTGCAAAGGCGCTGGTCTTCACATCAGCACTGACTGCGCTTGATTTGGCGGTATCGGCTGACACTTGAGTTGATTGCGATTGGCAACCCGCAAGGCCTGTGAGCGATAACAAGATCGCAAGAGAGATGGCGGTTTTCTTCATTCTTTTTCGTCCTTTTTATATTTATGCGTTAATTCCAGTGCCTCGAGGCGACCGTAAGCGTCTAAAACTTAACTCATCAGACGCCAATAAAAGGACTTAAGTTAATCATATCAGCCGCCTAATTGCAGCTGTGTTACGAGTGAATACATGCCCAGTTACAAATTTGTATGCCCGTGTGCCGATAGCGCTCAACTATCAACCTGCGTGAGATAATCCCCTATTTCACTAACGCTACTGCTATAATAGCGACCTGCTTCGCTGTTCGCCTCAGGCCTACAGTTTGCCAATAAATCATTTAGTTGAGACTCTCAATGCCATTCTCCCAACTTGGATTACACAGCGCGCTTGTCAAAGCTGTGACTGAACTGGGTTACACGACCCCCACGCCGATACAGACAAAGGCCATCCCCAGCATTTTAGCGGGCAAGAATGTGCTTGCTGCGGCGCAAACGGGTACAGGTAAAACCGCCAGTTTTGTGCTGCCGCTGTTGCACAGATTCGCTGACGCGCCCAAGATCCGCCCTAAGCGAGTGCGGGCCATCATACTCACCCCCACACGTGAGTTAGCGCTTCAGGTCGAAGAAAATATCAACCAATACGCCAAGTATTTACCCTTAACGGCCATGGCGATGTACGGTGGTGTCGACGCCGCGCCGCAAAAGAAACGGCTGATTGAAGGCGTCGATTTACTGGTGGCCACGCCTGGGCGTTTGCTCGACATGTATACCCAAAGGGCCATTCGTTTCGATGAAGTCTCAGTATTGGTGCTCGACGAAGCCGACCGCATGCTCGATATGGGCTTTATCGAAGATATTAATAGCATCATAGAAAAACTCCCCGAGCAGCGACAAAACCTTTTATTTTCAGCCACCTTATCGAAACAGGTGAAAGCGCTGGCGAAATCCGCGATTCCGGACGCCATCGAGATTGAAATCAGCCGTAAGAGCGCAGCATCGACTCATATTGACCAATGGTTGACCACGGTCGATAAAGATAAAAAGTCGGCGCTGTTGAGCCATTTGATCCAAGAACAAAACTGGTCACAGGCATTAATTTTTATCCAAACCAAACACGGCGCTGCCAAATTGGTTAGCCAGTTAGAAAAGCGTGGCATTGTTGCAGAAGCTTTTCACAGTGGGCGTAGCCAAGCGGTGCGCGAACAACTGCTTATCGATTTTAAAGCGGGTAAAGTCTCCTTCTTGGTCGCTACGGGTGTGGCCTCACGCGGTATTGATATCGATGCCTTAGCGCGGGTGATTAACTACGACTTACCCGATGAAGCCGACGACTATATTCACCGCATTGGCCGTACCGGACGTGCGGGTAACCAAGGGGAAGCGATTTCCTTTGTTTCTAAGGATGATTTCAGAAACCTATGCGCCATCGAACGTCGCTTAGGTCATGTTATCGTGCGCAGGGAGATTGCTGGCTTTGAGCCGAAAAAAGTCGTGCCGATTTCTATACTCGATTTTGTGCCTAAATCCGCGTCTAAAACAGAGCGTAAGCCTAATAGCCCCGCCGAGACCAACCTACAATCTCGCCCCTATTCGAGTGGCAAACCGGGCACCTTTGAGGCGACACAAGCCAAGAAGCATCGCAGTGCCAAGGCGGCTCCAGCGCCTAAAGCCCAAAAAACAGGGACTGATAGTCGCTCAGATACTCACTCAGGTGCTCGCTCAAATAGCCGCCCTGCGAATCCACTGCAAGGTAATCCATGGCAAAACAGCATCAAGCCACAGGGCGATAGCGAACCCCATGCAAATCCTTGGCACAAAAGCACTAAGTGAATTAGCAGCTTATCAACGAATTAACTCAAAAGAGCAGAAGCAAATATGACGATTATTTTTACAACCAACCTAGGTGATATCAGTATCGAACTCGATATGGAGCGTGCGCCCGTTACCGCCAAAAACTTTATCCGCTACTGCCAGGAAGGTTTTTATGAGCACACTATTTTCCATCGAGTGGTCAAAGGCTTTATGATCCAAGGCGGTGGTTTTACCGCCAAAATGAAGGAAAAGCCCACCCACGAGCCGATTGTTAACGAAGCCAATAAAGGCCTATCGAATGTGTTTGCCACAATTGCCATGGCCCGCACCGATGCACCGCACTCGGCAACCGCGCAGTTTTTTATCAATACGGCCAACAACGAGTTCCTCGACCACACTGCAACCACGAACAACGGTTGGGGTTATGCGGTATTTGGTAAAGTCACCGCAGGACTCGAGGTCTTGCTGCAAATTGAAGGCGTAAAAACCACCCGTGTTGCAGGCCATGAGGACGTGCCCCGTGAGCCGATTATTATCGAAAAAGTGACTATTATTGAAAAATAGTAATTACCGTTGAAAAATAGTCATTATCGTTGAATAAGTACTTTATCTAATCGATGAATACAGTGGCATTACTTAGCTGTGGTACAGCAATAACGCATCCATCCGTCATTCCGCACCTAATTTTCGATTTAAAAAACTTGACGGCGATCGGTCATTCTGATCTATTACTCTCTTTTGCAGGTAATTCATCATGGCCGCTCCCGCTATCTCTATCCGTAACCTCGACCACCTTGGTTTGGTCGCTGCACTTTGCCAAGAACTCGGCATTGCTCGCATGATTGATGCGGTGCTACCCAAAACGCCGCCCTACAAAGTCTCACATGGTGAAGCGTTGGTGGCGATGATACTGAACGGTCTTGGCTTTCATAGTTCGACCTTGCACATGTTCCCGCAATTCTTTGCCAACAAGCCTGTAGAACGCCTGATTGGCCCGGGGATCTGTGCCGATGACCTCAATGATGATGTGCTCGGCCGCTGCCTTGATGCCCTCTTTGAGGCCGATGTCAGCACGCTTTATCAGGTGATGGCGGAGCAGGTCGTTGAACGATTGGGGCTCAAAAGTACTGCAGTACACCTCGATATCACCAGCTTCCACGTCGATGGCGCCTATGACCAAGCCGATGGCGAGCAGCTCGGTAAGTTGCAATTGGTACGGGGCTATAGCCGCGACCATCGGCCAGAGCTAAACCAGGTTATCCTGGAGCTTATCTGTGAAAATCAGGCCGGCCTGCCCATCTACATGCAAGCCTTGAGTGGTAATATTAATGATACCAAGGCCTTTGCCCAGACGGTACGGCGCCACTTGAGCAGTCTCAAGGCCGCGCAGGAGAGTCGTTATCTGGTCGGCGATGCGGCGCTGTATTGCGCCGACACCTTGCAACTACTGGCACAACAGCAACAGTTGTTCGTGACTCGTGTGCCTGTCACCCTCAATGAAGCCAAGCGAGCCGTGGCAACCATTGGCACCCAGTCGCTGGTTGCGCTGGGCAATGGCTATCATGGCTGTTGGCAAAGCGCCAATTATGCCGACGTCGCGCAGCGTTGGTTGCTGGTGCGCAGCGAACAGGCCAGCCACCGTGAGCAGCAAACATTAGCCAAAAACCTACTGAAAGACAGCACGCGTGAACTGAAAGCCTTCAACAAATTATGTGCCCAGCGTTTTGCCTGCGAGACCGATGCGCAGGCTGAATTAGCCCGTTTTGCTGTCAGCTTAAATCTGCTGCAACTAGAAGCAGAAGTCGTGAGTGAACCTATCTATGCAGGGCGCGGAAGGCCCCAAAAGGGTGAAATGCCGGTGAACTACCAATTTCACATCAAGGGGTTAGCCGCAAGTAGCTTGGCGCGGGTGGCTGAGGCGCGCAACCAGACAGGGGTGTTCATCCTCGCGACCAATGATCACAGTGAAACGCTCACCATGGCTGAGCTGTTGGCTACCTATAAAGCCCAGCAGAATGTCGAGCGTGGTTTTAGGTTTCTGAAAAGTCCCGAATTTTTAACCTCCTCGTTATATCTTAAAAAACCGGAACGTATCGAAGCGTTGCTGATGGTGATGACCTGTAGCCTGATGATTTATGCGGCGCTGGAGCACCGGATCCGGCAGGGCTTAGTAGAGCAGAACCGGAGTGTGGCGGACATGAAAAAGAAACCCACGCAAAAACCGACTGCGCGGTGGATTTTTTTACGCTTTGGCGGGGTGCACGAGTACCAGTTGGGAGAGGCGCCACCTCAAGTCACAGGACTCACAGTGGACCAGCAGATCATTCTCGACGTGTTAGGCGAACGGTATCGGCAAATTTATTCCTAAATCAGGTGCGGAAAGTCGGTTCCATTCCTTCATAGATAAGACTTTGGTTTTAACCCCTAGATAGAAAAAGGAGCAATCAACCCAATGGTTAGTTGCTCCTTTTTGTTTATTCACATCTGATTGTTTATTAACGTCAGTTATTAGAGACAAAAGCTGCTGTAATAGCGTTAATCTAGATCTTTCAGCGGCCACAGCACGATATGATCTTCAATATCTTTCACCCTGCGCTCATCCACCACCTTGCCTTGAATCGACATACCCGCAAGGTGCATGGCCTCTTTAGAGCCCGTGAGTAATAGATGCCAGCTTGGCAAGTCTCGACCAGCGGCTAAACGACGATAGGCGCAGCTATCGGGTAACCACGTCAGTTCATGGACGTTTTGCGGAGTGATCACAGTACATTGGGGAACATGGCTGAAACGGTCACTATAATGCTTACAGCTGGCACTTTGATGATCGAGCAGTAGGCAAGCCGCATTGGTGTAATACAGCTCTTCGGTTTCATCATCGATCAACTTGTTTAAACAACACTTACCACAACCATCGCAGAGGGACTCCCACTCCTGCGACGTCAACTCGGTTAACGCTTTATTCTGCCAAAATGCCATGTTTACGCTTATCTTCATATAAAAAACCCGCTTAATGCGGGCCATTTTACACCAATTTACTGGGGAGTCTTAATTCTCTCCGATAAATGCACCACAGAGATGCCAAAATAATCGCCCTCGCCTAAATAATTCACCGCTTGCCAGTGCATTAAGGCGCGGTAATTGCCATAGACCAGATATTTTCGGCCCTTAACACCGTCGGGCATGATAAGCGAAGCATGAATATCCTCACGATTCGGTAAATCCGTATTATCGAACCGCCTGACACCGAGCTGTTGCCACTTGGCTAGGGTCTGTGATTGATTGAGTCCGATAAACTCGGTCTTAATATCCGCCGGTGCTTGAACCTGACGTCCCCAAGTATCTTCACCATTCCAGCCCTGCTGCTTAAGCAGATTCGCGGCAGAGGCAAACGCATCGGCCACATTATGCCAAATGTCTTTTTTACCATCACCGTCGCCATCTTGGCCGTAGGCTAAATATTCACTCGGTAGCAATTGGGTTTGCCCCATAAAGCCTTTGTCATTGCTTTTAAGATCATCAAACTTAAGTTGCTCTTTATCCATGATGGAAAGCGCAGCCATAAACTCCCGTTGGTAACGCGCCGTATCTTCGCCAGTAAAGGCTAACGACGCCATCACAGACAGTACAGGATAATCCCCCGACGCATCCCCAAAGTTAGACACTAAGCCCCAGAGCGCCACTAAAAACCGCGGCTGCACTTGATACTTGTCGGCAATATTGCTCAATAGCACTTCATGCTCGTTAAAGAGTACGCGCGCCGTATCCACCTTCCATTCCGGCACCACTTCTGGCAAATAGGTTTCAAGGGTTTTAGATTGGCTTGGCGCTGCGGCCACATTGGCTTTTTTAAAGCGTTTTATCTGCGGAAAAGCCGTATTGATCGTCGCTTGGCTAATGCCTTGGGCACTCGCCTCTTGCTTAAGCTTAAGGAGGTAATCGTTGAAGGAGGCGTCTTGCCCTAGCGCGCTATGGCTTATCAAGGGCAAGAAAATCAATGTACATGCTGCAACGCGTTGAAGGAGGGTCTTTGGCATATACCTTTGTCCGCAGTTTATGGGCTAGTCTTTAATCCCAAGGCTTTCTCTGTGTTCGGCCAATAAATTAACCTGCGGTGGCGGAATTTGTAAATAAAAACCCTTTTCCTCGAGCGCTGCTCTGACCTTTTGAATATCGGCGATACCGAGGGATTCACGCTTAGCGATGGGGAACACCATCACTAACTGAGGCACACCAAACATCTCCAACAACGCTTGGGGAACATCATCAAAACAGTCCCTTTTGTTCACAAATAAGTAAGTGTCAGCCTTTCGACTACTTTTATAAACCGCACATAGCATAAGAGTATAAATATCCAATAGTTCAAACTTGCCAGTCAATGGGGCACACTATAACATGGTCGCCTAGTAATTTAATTGTAAAATCAGCGAACCGACTGATGATTTCTGGAGAATAGTGCCGGGATGTCAAAACCTAGCTTAGAGTTAAAAGGCGCTTCTTTTACTCTTTCAGTGCTTCATATCAATAGCAGCGACTTAAATGCTGTCATGGCTGAATTAGATAGCAAATTGGCACAAGCCCCTCAATTTTTTCTGGGTGCCCCTTTAGTCGTCAATCTCAGCGCCATCCAAGATAATGATTTCAATTTACATGGCTTAAAAGAGTTATTACTTTCCCGCCAGCTCGTTATCGTGGGGATCACCGGGGCAACGACCGCCCTCAGCAATCAAGCCAAGACCCTAGGCCTTGCTATCGTCAAAGCGGGCAAACAAAGCGTGACGCCCCCGCCTGCACCGCGTCAAACGAAGGTTTTGAAGCAAAATATCCGCTCAGGCCAGCAGGTCTATGCAAAAAATGGTGATTTAATCATATTTGGTGCCGTAGGTAATGGCGCTGAAGTCATTGCCGATGGTAGCATTCATATCTATGGCGCATTACGGGGAAAAGCCATGGCGGGCGCGGCCGGCGACAGCAGCGCGGTAATCATCGCCCATTCCCTCGAGGCCGAATTAGTTTCAATAGCAGGGCAATATTGGCTCGCTGAAAATTTACAACAACATAGCTCAGATAAAAGCGGCTGCATTCGCTTAAATGGCGAGTCGCTTATCGTTGAATCATTGCCCCTCTAAATGGCATAAAAAAGGATAGAGAGAAACATGGCACAAATTATTGTTGTCACTTCAGGTAAAGGTGGTGTTGGTAAGACCACATCCAGTGCGGCGATTGCAACTGGACTTGCAATACAAGGGCATAAAACTGTTGTTATCGATTTCGATATAGGCTTACGTAACTTAGATTTGATCATGGGCTGCGAGCGCCGCGTTGTCTATGATTTTGTCAATGTGATCAACGGTGAAGCCAATTTAAATCAGGCACTGATTAAAGACAAACGCTGTGAAAAACTGTTTGTACTGCCTGCATCGCAAACCCGCGATAAAGATGCACTGACCAAAGAAGGCGTGGGTCGTGTACTCGATGATTTAGCCAAAGAATTTGATTTTATTATTTGTGACTCTCCTGCAGGGATTGAGCAAGGCGCAATGATGGCACTGTACTTTGCCGATATCGCTATTGTGACCACCAACCCTGAAGTGAGCTCGGTTCGTGACTCTGACCGTATTCTGGGCATGCTGCAAAGCAAGTCACGCCGCGCCGAACTGAATTTAGAGCCAATAAAAGAGTACTTACTGCTGACTCGTTATTCGCCGAGTCGGGTAAAATCGGGCGAAATGTTAAGTGTTGACGATGTAAAAGAAATCCTTGCCATTGAATTACTTGGTGTTATCCCTGAATCACAATCTGTACTCAAGGCCTCTAACTCGGGTGTGCCTGTGATTATCGATCAAGAGAGTGATGCAGGTGCGGCTTACAGTGATACGGTCGCGCGTTTACTGGGTGAAGATGTGCCAGTACGCTTCATTACGGAAGAGAAAAAAGGTTTCTTACAACGGATATTTGGTAGCTAATTATGTCTTTACTCGACTATTTCAAAAGCAAGAAAAAGCCTAGCACTGCGGTAATGGCAAAAGAGCGACTACAAATTATTGTGGCCCATCAACGTGGACAACGGGATACACCCGATTATTTTCCACAGATGAAACAAGAAATTATCGCCGTTATCCGCAAATATGTGCATATTTCTGATGATCAAGTTTCTGTGCAGTTAGATCAGAACGACGATAACCTGTCGGTACTCGAACTTAACGTCACATTGCCTGACAGATAAGTCGAGCGTTGGCGTCATCCTCATCGCGGGGATGACGCTTTCTGCTGCGCTTTTGTAGAGTCTTAGGCGAAATAAGCTAAGCCTTGATATACGCGATAAAGGTCTTAACAACACGCCAAGACCTCTATGTTACTGCAGATTATGTATTAATCAGCCCTAAAATTAGACGTCAAGCTTTGCCAACGATTCGGCGGCGATTTGTCCACGCCAGCCACTTAAGACTGTCGGTAACTCACCCTGCTGTTTATCCCAACGCCATTGTAAATACTCATGAATATGACGTTTCGAGCCCAGCATCTCCATCGGGATGGCATGCTGCTCGCACAGTTCAGATAAGCAGGTTTTAATGTTTTTAAAGGCCGATTTATAACCTGGTTTTAGCGCTAAGACATCCACTAATTCTGGTGGATTGCTTAAATCCGCAGTCTGCATCACCCGTAAAATATCTTTACCGTGAATGCGTTTCTCTTGCTCGGTCAAATCGTTCAATTTGAGCAAATCGCCCATGCTCTTTGGCTGCTTTTTCGCTAGCGCGATCAGGCCGTGATCCTTAATCACAAAGCCCAAGGCTAAATCCCGCGCTAAGGCTTTTTCTAAACGCCACTTAGCCAATACTTTAAGATAAGCCAATTGATGCTCGGTGAGCTGAAAAGCGTTTTTGACTCTCAGGTACGCAGTATCCATATCTGGCGTTGCTAAGCGCCCTTCTGTCATCCGTTCACCTTCTTCATACAACCAGCCTAAGCGATCTTGTGCCTTAAGCTTGTCGGCGAGTTGCGGATAGAGTTGATACAGATACAACACATCGTTGGCGGCGTAGCTCAGCTGCGCCTCAGTCAAAGGACGGCGCATCCAGTCGGTGCGCGACTCACCTTTATCAATCACTTCACCTAAGCAGGTTTCCACTAACTTGGCATAACCTAGGCCATGGCCCATGCCACATAAAGAGGCTGCGATTTGGCTATCGAACAAAGGCGTAGGTTGACGCTGACCATAGTGGGCGAAGACTTCTAAGTCCTCGCTGCACGAATGCACCAGTTTGATGATGTTGGGATTATCCAGCAAAGACCAAAATGCACTGAGATCTGGCAGCGCAACCGGGTCAATTAAGGCTAAGGTTTTGCCATCATAGGCTTGAATGAGGCCAAGCTTAGCGTAATAGGTACGTGTGCGCACAAACTCGGTATCTAACACGAGCAGCGGACTCTGTTGATATTGAGCGACGAGGGCATTGAGGCTCGCTTCGTCGCTCACATACTGAAACACTGACAAATTCTTCTCCAGTTCCTGTGGGTTAAGCACCGTCCATAAAAACAAAAGCCGGCTCATTGCCGGCTTCAATCTTACGCGCGCTTCACTTCGTCTCGAAGTTCTCGTCGCAAGATCTTACCCACGTTGGTTTTAGGTAACTCGTCCCTAAATTCTACCAGCTTCGGTACTTTATATCCCGTTAAATGCGCGCGGCAATGCTTAATGATGTCGTCAGCGGTTAAAGATTTATCTTTTGCAACCACAAACACCTTCACTAATTCACCACTGGCGTCATTTGGTACGCCAACGGCGGCCACTTCAATCACTTTAGGATGTAACGCGACCACTTCTTCAACTTCATTGGGGAAGACGTTGAAGCCCGACACTAAAATCATGTCTTTCTTACGGTCGACGATATAGAAGAAGCCTTGTTCATCCATATAACCGATATCGCCGGTGGCAAGCCAGCCGTCTTTATCAATCACTTTGGCCGTTTCCTCTGGACGCTGCCAGTAGCCTTTCATGATCTGTGGACCTTTACCAAACAGTTCACCCGTCTCACCCTGCGGTAACACATTACCCGCATCATCACGCACTTGAATTAAGGTTGATGGTGCAGGGAAACCGATAGAACCGTTGTAACCGTCTAAGTTATAGGGGCAGCAAGTGAGTAACGGCGAGGCTTCGGTTAAACCGTAACCTTCGAGTAAACGGGTTTTCGTGATGCTTTGCCATTTATCGGCCACGGCTTTTTGCACCGCCATCCCGCCACCAATGGATAATTTTAGGCGAGAAAAATCCAGTTCCGCAAAATCGCTACTGTTCACTAACGCATTAAACAGGGTGTTGACGCCCGTTAGTGCCGTAAAAGGATATTTTTTCAGTTCGGCCACAAACCCTGGAATATCCCGAGGATTAGTGATTAACAGGTTTTGGCTGCCCTTATGTAAGAACAGTAAGCAGTTCACTGTTAAAGCAAAAATATGGTAAAGCGGCAAGGCTGTTACCACAAATTCGTTGCCATCACGCAGTGCGGGTGAATAGGCACCATTGGCCTGTAATACGTTTGCGACCACGTTTTTGTGGGTCAACATGGCGCCCTTTGACACCCCAGTCGTTCCACCAGTGTATTGCAAAAAGGCTAGGTCATCACCCGTGATAACGGGTTTGACATACTGCATTCTGCGCCCTCTAGAGAGAGTTTCGCGCATTGAAAGTGCATGGGGTAAGTCGTATTTAGGCACCAGCTTTTTGATGTACTTGACCACAAAGTTAACTAAGGTGCGTTTTGGCGCGCTTAGCAGATCCCCAAGCCCGGTGATAATCACGCTTTTAACGGGCGTCTGGTCTACAACTTCTTCCAAGGTACGGGCAAAGTTTGATACGACCACAATGGCCTTAGCGCCAGAGTCGACTAATTGGTGCTTTAATTCGCGGGGAGTGTAAAGCGGGTTAACGTTCACCACCACCATGCCCGCACGTAAAATACCAAACAGCGCAATGGGATATTGCAGCAGGTTCGGCATCATCAGGGCGACACGGTCACCCTTTTGGAGTTTCAATTCATTTTGCAGATAAGCGGCAAACGCACGGCTGCGTTCTTCAAGTTTACGGTAAGTTAGCGTGGCACCCATGTTGATAAATGCCGGTTGATCCGCATATTTGGCCACCGCCGTCTCGAACATATCGACGAGCGATGAATACTGATCCGCATTAATCTCGGCAGGTACATCTTTTGGCAAATGATTAATCCAAGGCTGATCCACTACTTTCTCCTAAATCCCCACAACTGCGGACACGGTATCCCTACTACCGTCAATACTCGACAAATACCGAGTTAAAATACCGACTTACATTTTATTGTTATTGATTGACCCGCATAAATCATACGGGCGTTTTAATTTTGATCATCATCACATAAAAAAAACAAAAAACCTAGCGTCTTTTTTATGTAAGCAAAAGCGATTACTCGACAAACTGCTGGATCAAGTGCGCGACCCCTTTGGCGTTATCCATGTGCACATGGTGGTCGCCCTCGAGCATATGTTCTGACAAGTGTGTGAACCATTTCCTCGCCTTAGGCAGCGCCGCCTGCAGCTGGCTAAAACCCTGTTTGCCGCAGATCAATAAGGTCGAGACCGAAATATGCTGCATCAGTGCATCAACCTGCTCAAAGGTCAGCCGCATGGGCGAGTCGAGCCTTAATCTTGGATCGCTACGCCACGCAACACCATCGGTGGTTGGTTGCATATTGCGCTCGAGTAACAAGCGGCACCAAGGCTCCGCCAGCCCCGTCAAGTGCACTCTGGCTTTTACTGCGGTGTCCATGTTGTCGTAGACTTTTAGCTGTTTATGCTTTTGCGCTAAAAACTTCTCGTGCTGATAAAAACTCTTTCGCAGCCGCGTTTTCGCTTGAGTCGCCGACTCAAACAGTGGGCTTAACGCCTCAATCAAAATCAGTTTGTTGACCTTTTCTGGAAAGGTCGCGGTATACGCCGAGGCAATAATGCCCCCTAACGAATGCCCTATGATAGCCAGCGGCTTTTGCGGCAACATCGCCAGTAACGCATCGAGATCGTATAAATAGTCAATCCAATGCAATGGATAATGTCCCGGCCGATGTGCAGAAAAGCCATGACCGGGCCAATCTATGGCAAGTATCTGATAATGAGGCAAATACTCAGCGAGAGGCTCAAAACTGTTCGCATTGTCTAACCAGCCATGCAACGCGAGCAATAACGGCTTATCTTTCGCTCCCCATAATCGACCACTGAGCTTGATATGGGGTAACACAAACTCGACTTGATTTTTGGGGGCGAAAGATTGCCACATATTGCCTCTAATGTCAGGTGATTAGCGCGATTTTTTGATAAATTTGAGCGTCATGCGATCGCTCTCACCAATTGCTTGGTATTTCTCCTTATCGGTATCGCCCAAGGCAAACGAAGGTGGCAGCGTCCATACCCCCTTGGCGTAGTCCTTAGTGTCTTTCGGATTGGCGTTGATTTCTGAGCTTTCTGCTAAGGTAAAACCCACCTTTTTGGCCAGCGCGATCATCTCGTCTTGGTCCATGTAACCCGTGCTCATATTCATGCCTTTATTGGCTCTATGTTCGACCACGCCAAACACACCGCCATCTTTCAGCACTTTATAGGAGGCGGCAAACACGTTTTCGAGTTGATCGCTTGAGGCCCAGTTATGTAAGTTACGGAAGGTTAATACCAAGTCAGCACTGCCATCGGCACCTAAATTCATTTTTGCAGGCGGGTCGAGAACCACCATTTTCGCATTGCCAAATAAGGCTTTATTGGCCGTCATCCAAGTATCGAATTTCACGCCCGCATTGGCGCGATAGCGATTACCTGGGGTGTCCGTGCTAGGGGTAGTTTCGAAACTGGCGGCAATATACTGCCCCTTAGGCGCAAGATAAGGGGCAAGGATTTCTGTGTACCAGCCATTGCCAGGCCAGAGTTCAATCACGGTTTGCGTGGGGGTGATACCAAAAAATGTGAGGGTTTCTGCGGGATGACGATAAATATCGCGGCTGGCGTTTTTCGCTTGGCGAAATTCGCTCTTAATGGCCTTATCCAAGCCTTCATCGGCATAGGCCATACCTGAACATAAACCAGCAATCAGCATACTGGCGACGAGTGTGACTTTTTTCATAATAATTCTCCTTGGATACCGAAGACTTAAGCTAGCAGTCTATATAAAAAAATCCAAGAATTAGCCGCACAAGTTGACTATTTAGGCTGTAAATATTTGTGATGTCATAGCGGCATGATGCCGCCATAGATTAGCGAGAGATGGCGGAGTCCACCCGGCGCCAAGCCATAAACAAGGCGCAGATACTGCAAAATAGCCAAATGGTGACCCAAATCCATGCCGGGATCCATGAACGCTCGGCCAACAGCACCGCATCGCCCTGCCCTTCGAGCCCGAGCAATACCGTCGGGCTTGCCAGCGCATTGAGCATGATCATCAGGCCAATAATGCGTAAAAATTGCGTGAGGATTTTATTTTTGCTGAGTTTTAGCGGCAGTAATAACACTATCGTCAGCACCGCTAATATGGCTAAGGTCAGTAAATCTCGCCCCCACAGCAGACCGCTTAACACCACTAAGCCGCCTAAAAAGGCAAAGCTTAGGCGAATGCCCTTAGGCCAAGTTGCCAGCAGATAAATAAGGTATCCCCAACAGGCTGCGCCAAAATAGCCCGCAAATCCAATCACCAGTGGCGAGCCACCTTGGCTAAAGCAAAAACCAGCACCATTGGGAAAGAGTTGAATATGACTCACTATGCCGCCACTGAGCACAGTCGCTATCCCATGGGATAACTCGTGGAAATAGCTCTCTAGCCACTTAAAAGGCACGCTCAAATAAGGAATGCGCGTCAATATGAGTGCCAGCATCAGTTCGATGATAAACAAACCACGGCTAGGCAAACCGCCGGTTAAACGAGGAGTAAAACGGGATTGAGAAGACACAGGCGCGCTATCAGGCATAAATATCCACACCGACCATCTGCTGAATTTCTTCACGTTTGGCGGCATGTTGCGTTTGTAGATATTGGGCGATAGCCCCTTGATGACCTCGGGTGCTTTGCTCGTACTCGAGCAGGGCACCGAGTCTGGATTGTAGGTTTTGTGATGACCCTTCCGCTGTATCATCAAAGGCTAAGGCAGAAACCGCATCGAGTTCAATCACAGGGCGTGGCGCTTGTGTCGGCGACATTCCCTGTATGACTGCGGGGCGATTACTCGCAACCGCTTGTGTCAAACTCGTTTGAAGCGAATTTACCTGCATCAAAATGCCCAGTTTATATCCTATAAGCCTAGTTAACCTTGCTAGGCGGGAGTGACGGATGCCTAACTAAGAATTGATGTCTGCATCGAGAACCCATGCAGACAATCTAGATTCTAACGTATCATAGGTGAGAATGAACAGTTTATTCACGTCCCGGTAACTTTTTCCATGTCACAGTATCACGTAGGTACACTGGCTCGAGTTCATCGACACTGGTGGTTAATCCCGCTTTGATACCCGCTTCGGCCAGCGCTAACATGGCTCGAGCATCGGGATACTTCACCGCCGCTAAGGAGGTAATGCCGCTGCCTAACGCTAATAACTCGGGATAGGCGTCAAACCCAGTACCACAGCCCACAATGGCTTTATTAAGATCGAATGCCAGTTCAACCTGCTCTGGCGCGCTCACCACCTCTTTACCGACTAAAGTCGCAATGCCATCAACGGCAACAAATTGACCCCAGTACACTTCTCCCATGCGCGCATCGATACAACAGAGCACTTGTTCGGCAGCGTGCTCAGCAATCGCCATTTGTGCCATGGCCGCTAAGGTTGAAATGCCGATCACGGGTAGGTCTAACCCTAGGGCCAAACCTTGGGTCATGCTGGTACAAATACGGATCCCCGTAAAACTACCAGGCCCACGGCCGTAGGCAATGGCATCCAGTTTACCTAAGCCGATATTGGCTTGTTTTAATACGGCTTCCACCATAGGCAATAAACGCTGACTATGCTCCCGAGGCGCATCGGCTAACTCAGCAAAAACCTGTCCTTGATAATACAGGGCAGCCGAACAAGCTTCGGTACAAGTGTCGAGGGCGAGAATACAAACAGAGTCTTGGGGTGTTGTCATATAAAAACCGCGCTGTGGGTATAGTTGGACTGAAAAAGTGACTTATCGAAGTCCTGCACTATACCAAGTGTAAATTGGCGCAAATGATAACATCAAATAATCGAAAGCAAAGGCTTAAAAACAGCGGTTAATGGCTCGATTAGCTTAGCGTCGAGTTTGTGATCGCCATCACTAACTCAACAACCTCTTCAGCCTTTGGCCAAATATTGGGAAACTTTTACCCTATTTTAGGTCTGAGCAAACAGTGCTGAAGCTTTTGTTTCACTTAATCAAGCTCACCAAAGCAACAACAAGTACAACCTAAGCATCGTTTTTACAATCTCCCTTTGACGCTAAGCTTCGCGTGATGCTTTCACACTGTTAATAAGGAAATTCAATGAGCAGTACCAGAGAAAATACCCTTAAACCCCTTCGCCGTTTAAGACGCCTACGCCGCACTGAAGCCATGCGTGACCTAGTGCGTGAAACCCAGATTTCCCTAAGCGACTTAGTCCACCCACTCTTTATTGAAGAGCACATCACCCAAGCCGTGCCCATTTCAACCTTGCCGGGGATCAGCCGTCTGCCCGAGAGTGCGCTTGCCGATGAAATTCAAAGGCTTTACGTATTAGGGATCCGCTATGTGATGCCCTTTGGCATTTCCCACACCAAAGATGCACAGGGCAGCGACACTTGGGATGACAATGGCTTACTCGCACGGATGATCCGCACCATCAAAACCGCTGCGCCAGAGATGATGGTGATCCCCGATATTTGTTTTTGTGAATATACCGACCACGGACACTGCGGCGTATTGCACCATGACGAAGTCTGTAACGATCAAACCGTGGCTAACTTAGTTAAACAATCCATCACCGCAGCCAAAGCGGGAGCCGATATGCTGGCGCCATCGGCGATGATGGACGGCCAGATTAACGCCATTCGTCAAGGGCTGGACGAGGCAGGCTTTGAGCACATCGCCATTTTGGCCCATGCAGCCAAGTTCGCCTCTTCCTTCTACGGGCCTTTTAGGGCCGCGGTGGATTGCGAACTTAGCGGAAACCGTAAGGGCTACCAGCTCGATTACGCTAATGGTCGCCAAGCCTTGCTCGAAGCGCTGCTCGATGAAGAGGAAGGCGCGGATATTCTGATGGTTAAACCCGGCACGCCCTATTTGGATGTGTTAAGTCGCCTAAGACAGGAAACCCACCTTCCCTTAGCGGCTTATCAAGTCGGCGGCGAATATGCCGGCATTAAGTTTGCCGCACTGGCGGGCGCCCTCGATGAACGCGCCGTCGTCACCGAGACCTTTATCGGGTTAAAACGTGCTGGCGCCGATTTAATTGTCAGTTATTACGCAAAACAGTATGCCGAATGGTTAGCGCAATCCCGCTAATACACTGAGTCTTCAGCCTATCAGGCAAGCAATTAACGAAAACGCCACCCTAATTGGTGGCGTTTTTTATCCGTCATTTTGCTCGCACATTAAGCCTATGCTTGTAGCTCAGCAAAGAGGGCTCTGATCTTTTCAACCTTTGGCCGCACCACAATTTGGCAATAGGGCTGCTCGCCATGCAAGGCGAAATAGTCATTATGGTAATCCTCAGCGGGATAAAATGACTCAAAGGCCACCACTTGGGTCACTATCGGCGCATCAAATACCTTTGCCTCGGTTAATTTGGCAATCATGGTGTTGGTCTCTTCAATCTGCGCCGCATCGTGGGTAAAGACGACGGAGCGATACTGCGGCCCTTTATCGTTGCCTTGACGGTTGAGCGTAGTGGGGTCGTGACTCTCAAATAACACCTGCAGCAGCGTTGTAAAGCTGATTTGCGCGGGGTCAAACTCGATGTGCACCACTTCAGCATGCCCAGTTAATCCCGAACACACCGACTTATAATCGGCATCGCTCGCCTCGCCGCCCGAGTAACCAGATCTGACATTCAGCACGCCCTTAAGGCTCTTAAAAATCGCTTCAACACACCAAAAACAGCCCGCCCCAAAGGTCGCAAAGGCCGTTTTATGCGTCGATGTTGTCACCTCATCGGCCGCTTGAAACACCATAGAGACAGAATTAACGCAGTGACGAATATTCTTCGGCGTTAAATATTCCCCTTCAAACACATGGCCAAGATGACCGCCACACTGACTACAGACGATTTCGGTACGACGACCATCGGCGTCGACATGACGACTCACCGCCCCCGGAATTTCATCATCGAAGGCAGGCCAACCACAGTGAGCATTAAACTTATCTTCTGAGCGATACAAAGGCGCATGGCATTTTTTGCACAAATACACGCCTTTGGCGTCATGTTTATAGTACTCACCGCTAAAGGGACGTTCAGTGCCCTTTTCTTCTATGACATAGCGTTCAAAATCAGTCAGTTTGTTCATAAAAGTCTCCTTTAGCTCCTAAGGTATTCGCCTGCATAAGACCGTTTATTCCTCAGGTTTATTGCGCCTCGGCCTGAATTGGCTTTTTGGCATAGTAGCCGCTTTAGTCGATAAAATCCTGTTGATTGAGCCATTGCTTAAATAACTGGAGGAAAATTCAGCAGTAATCTCAGTCCATCGTCTTGAGTGTTTGCACCAAGCAGAGTGCAAAGCTACACTTGCTGCGGGTCAATTCTCTACCCAAATGCTTTCTATTTTGGCCGCTTTGCACTAGGGCTTAGCGCACCATACCGATAATGAGATAAGTGGCAATGACTCCTTACCTTTATCCTTAGAAAGTGTTTGGTTAACAACCATATATAACAAGTAGAAACAATATGAAATTAGAAACCATTGATTATCGCGCAGCCGATAGCGCCAAACGCTTTGTCGAATCCCTACGTGAAACGGGCTTTGGTGTGCTCTCTAACCACCCTATCGATAAAGAGCTGGTCGAAAGCATTTACGCTGAGTGGCAAGCCTTTTTCAATTCTGACGCTAAGAACGAGTTTATGTTCAATCGTGAAACCCACGATGGCTTCTTCCCCGCGTCGATTTCTGAAACCGCAAAAGGCCACACGGTTAAAGACATCAAAGAGTATTACCACGTGTACACTTGGGGTCGTATTCCAGATTCTTTGCGTGCCAATATTCTGGCCTACTATGAAAAAGCCAATGCGCTGGCCTCTGAACTGTTAGAGTGGATTGAAACCTACTCGCCAGACGAGGTTAAAGCCAAATTCTCTATCCCGCTGCCAGAAATGATTGCCGACAGCCACAAAACCCTGCTGCGCATTCTGCATTACCCACCGATGACGGGCGATGAAGAAATGGGCGCAATCCGCGCTGCCGCCCACGAAGATATTAACCTTATCACTGTACTGCCTGCGGCCAACGAACCAGGGCTGCAAGTCAAAGCCAAAGACGGCTCTTGGTTAGATGTGCCAAGTGATTTTGGCAATATTATCATCAACATTGGTGATATGTTGCAGGAAGCCTCAGGCGGTTACTTCCCATCCACCTCACACCGCGTGATTAACCCAGAAGGCACGGATAAGACTAAGTCGCGTATTTCTCTGCCCTTATTCTTACACCCGAATCCTTCGGTCGTGCTGTCTGAGCGTTATACCGCCGACAGCTACTTAATGGAAAGATTGCGCGAACTGGGCGTACTTTAACTCAGCCCCAAGCAATAGATGCTCAAATTCGCATCAAGATTAAGCAATTAAAGCGCCTTCGGGCGCTTTTTTTATGACATTCGTCGCCTTCAAGGTAGAATAAGCGTCTTTAGGTCATTTAGAACAAGGCGCTATCATGGCAATTCAATGGTATCCGGGGCACATGCACAAGGCACGCAAAGAGATCGAAGAGGCTATGCCTCAGGTCGATCTGGTGATTGAGGTGCTGGACGCCCGTATTCCCTACAGTAGTGAAAACCCCATGGTGTCAAAGCTTCGCGGCGACAAACCTTGTATTAAGCTACTGAATAAATCCGACTTAGCCGATCCTGAGATCACCGCCCAATGGATTGAATACCTTGAACGTGAACAAGGGGTAAAAGCGACTGCGATAACTACACTGCAACCGGGTATGCTGAAAATGCTGCCGGATCTTTGCCGTAAGTTAGTGCCGAGTCGCGATAAGACCGAAAAGGACATTCGCACTATGATCATGGGGATCCCAAACGTGGGTAAGTCCACCATTATCAACACCTTAGCCGGTCGAGTTATCGCCAAAACCGGAAACGAACCCGCCGTCACCAAAAGCCAGCAACGTATTAACCTACGCAACGGCATTGTGCTCTCGGACACGCCAGGGATTTTATGGCCTAAAGTCGATAACGAAGCCAGTAGCTATCGTCTCGCCGTCACGGGTGCCATTAAAGATACCGCCATGGAGTACGAAGATGTGGCACTGTTTGCCGCAGGTTATTTCTTAAAGGCGTACCCGAAGGAAATTTGCGAGCGTTATAACATCAGCGAATTACCTAAGGATGATATGGCGTTACTCGAAGAAATCGGCCGTAAACGCGGTGCCCTGCGTCCCGGTGGTCGCATCGATTTACATAAAGCTTCGGAAGTCGTGTTACACGACTATCGCTCTGGTCGAATTGGCCTATTATCCCTAGAAACTCCAGCAATGGCCGAAATCGAGAAAGCCGAAGTGGAACGTATTCTGGCTGAAAAAGCCGCCGAGAAAGCCGCTAAGCTAGAAGCGGAAAAACTGAAACGCTCAGGTAAACGACATAACGTTTAAGCGCTGTGTTTAATCACTTTACCCCGTCAATAGCGGGCTAAAGTGGCTCATTAAAGTGATGATTTAGATTAAAAGTCATTATTTATATTAAGAATTATCGCACAGCAGAATGTATTCACAGCCCTCAGTTTGATGTATCAGCCAGCGCCATCTCAGCGCTGGCTTTTTATTTGCTCCCACGTATTCATGTTTCGCTGAGCAATCCCACTCAATCTACAGCAAAAATTAACTGCGACGTGGGCATTCATCGATTCGCGACAATATAAGCCTTAAGCGATTTATGCTTAGGGGCGATTCCATCAGTACAAACCAGAAGCACTATTGGCTTCGAACACTGGGGCTTGGCCTGCGGCTATCATGTTGTAACTCAACATAAAGGGCACTCCTCCCTCCGAGGCCATAATATTGTCCATCCAGCCAATAGGATTATTAAATAAGGAGTTATCGTGATTTAATACTCCAATGGCACCGTTGGCTTCATCAAAGTCCCAAACGACTGAGCCCCAGTGCCAGTTGAGCCCTTTTACATATTGCCAGCCAAGCAAGGCCCCGAGTGCGTAAATCACATCATCATCCATCACTCGTTGATTTGCCCGATAGTCACGCGTCAGTTCTGTAATCGCCGCCACTATCTCCGGCGGCGATGTGTGCTCCGACAAACTGAGCAATACGAGCCCTTTTTCGGCTAAGCCTTCGAGTTCTTTCTGAATTTCCTCAGATATAACGTTAATTTCGGCCATAATACCTCCCTTAAAATGAGCCAAGCTTCTAAAGCAAGATACGGATAAATCCCATTGGCGCCAATACCACATTGGGATGAAAACACTAAAGCAGATCACCCATTGTAGATAAATCCATCAGCATGAAATGGGACAAAAGCAACATAGACCCTTTGCTCTAACTCTTCAGTTTCGGATTAAAATTTCTAAGGAGATAACGCCCGGCTCACCGAGCAAATTTTTGATGGCGGCTTTTTTGCTTTTGCAAAAAAGGTGACAGCGGAAATTTGTCCGGTGCAGCCGTTTGTTATGTTCTTGTTGGTTCAAAATATAGGCCTTTCAGCTTTTCACGCTTAACTAACGATACGAAGCTCTCGCTTGCAATCAATAAAGGATGCTTAGCATTACCGGAGCCAAAGGCAACATCTGTGCGCGATAAATCAAAGCGCGGCAGTTCTTTTAAAAACGCGGGCGTGGCACCAACATATGATTCGTAATTGGCACAAACCGAACAAAATTTCTCAGCTCTAGATTTACGCTTTTTGGTATCAAAGGAAACTACGTTAGATACAAACATGACAAAATATTCTGGTTCTTTACTGATTGCCACGAAATTTATGCCGGTTATGCCTTCTCTATTTAAAGTCTCTTTGAATTTCAGAGAGGCTATATAATAGCCATCATAAGTAGCCGATAAATCGTATGTTTTTCTTTTGATCTTAAAATCCTGATTTACGAACTCAAAGTTAGTCCTGTAATGACATCCTGGACAGACTTTTACGCCAATCACATCATCAAAAACTCTATCCGTGCTGGAGCACATGAAAGAGTCGTTATCATTAACGCTGACCGAAAAACTCTGCACAAACTCTCCATTTAGGGAACATAACGCCGCCAGCAGGGGCAGACAAAGCGCGCAGCGGTTTGGCTGTCCCTCTGGCTGGCTTTGTTACGTGCAGATCTTGCACAGATGTTTAATTGTCTTTTCATGTTCCTTACCGACTAAGCCAACATCTTGATGAAATCGAAATCCAGATTTTTTAACTTTAGCAGCTTCGAGAGCCTTTTTTGCCTCTGAGCCATCGCTACCGATTAATGCTTTAGATGCGTGCCACTTATAATGATCAAGAGGAAACGTGAGTCTATCAACATGCTCATTAAGCACATCAAGAGCATTGGCGTACTCGTTTTCAATTTTTCGAGTTGCTACCAAATATGGATAATCAAGGTACACCCCGGTTTGGTGGTTTGGAAATTCTCTTTCCCTCTCAAGCACTTCTTTGAAAGCAGAAATACATCCATCCAAATCGTTTAGCGCTTTAAATGCGGTTGCTTTTGCCAATAAAGCACGAACATCATCAAATTTATCCTTTCTTGATTCGAAGTATTCATTAACCAAACGAAGCGATACTTCTGGATCATTATCAGCCAAAGTGAGAGCTTGGATTACTAAATATTGATCTCGCTGCGTTCTTGCTCGCTTCAACTTCGAATAGAAATGTTCTTCGATAGAAGCATTCCAATTTTTATTCCTGTACCAATCATCGGATGACACAATAAATCCTTAGCACGTAACATTTTATTAGTGCGCATGCGCGTTTACCTCGTTGGACCAGTGAAAACGCGCACAGTTAACTATCTGTATGCAAAGAACTTATCAGCATTCTGTTAAATATACCATCTGGAAAAACGCGCATGCGCGTTTTTCAAACCTATTAACTAAAATTCAGTTACTATATTTAACTGATTTTATAGAGTTTTATTTATTTCTGATGGAATTGGTGCGTACTGATTTTGTCTAAAAATCAGACCAAAACACCTAAATTTAAATACGACTGTATACCCATACATTGTTAGCCGATTTCTGGTAAGGCCAAACATAGGCAAATAGATAAGAATATGTATGGCAGCAGGAGTGGGAATTTTCGTTTGAGCTAACGAGCTGAAATACGGAATGGGGCAAAAGCTTTTAGCCGATGAACAGTTCAATGGTCGTAAAGATTGTCATTGTTGCAACTGTGACCGTTGGCGGCATGGATGCCGCCGTCGAGCCCTCAGGGAGGAGTTTATGGCGTGTCACAGGGGAAACAATGACAATTCATCCTGCACACCTGACGACAAACTTATATAGATTTGGGGCAATTACGCTTTATTCAAGTTGCACTTAATCGTTATTCTTCCCATCCGTTTTTCCGGCTAACTGGTCTAATAAAGCGTCCATACTCTGTTCGAGTAGATCGAGGACTAATTCGAATCCTTGCGTGCCACCGTAATAGGGATCGGGAACCTCATCCGTGTCGCAATCACTATAGGACAGCATCAACTTTAATTTGTATTGATATTCGGGTGGACAACGGCGGCGCAAATCCGCGAGATTGCTATTATCTGCCGCTAAAATAAGATCGAAATGCTCAAAATCGGCATCAATCACTTGTCTTGCTCGCATGCCGTCGAAACTCAAGCCGCGTTTTTTACCTGCAGCCATAGAGCGACTGTCGGGATGATCCCCTTGGTGGTAATCAATAGTGCCCGCCGAATCGACTTCGATATTAAGACGGCGCTCGCGAATTTTAGCGCGGCAAACGGCCTCGGCGGTGGGCGAGCGACAAATATTACCCATGCAGACCATTAAAATACGTCGTACTGACTGTGCTTTTGCTAACACTCTATCTTCTAACAACTTAACATCCTCTCGTGTTGCTACTTAGGTGTTGATGCCATCTGACCAAAGGCGGGAGAAATACATTTTTTGACTTCAAAATGGTAACCATACTGCTCATGGGCAGACTCGGTAATTTCCAATATTTCATAGTCATTTAGCTCAATCACGACTGATTCGGCCAATTTATCACAACGACTGCGACCGTCGGCTTCAAATTTATAGGCAAATAGGGCAATTAAATCGCGGATCCCTTTGTAATAGCTATGACCAAAGGCCTTAAGTGTCTCGGTGGTGTCAGTTTGGTTAGGTTGCTGCGTGAGTTCAGTTCCCGCTTGTTCAATACTATCCTCGGCTTTGAGAATGGTTTCGCCTTCATTAACCACTCTTTTATCTATCGAATCATGTTTTAACGCTTGGGTTTTCTTGGCTAAATCCCCTACCCAGTTTTCACCATCGGTAATCGCAACCAAGTTTAATAACAACACCACAGACAGAATCATACGCACCAGCGCGGTTGTCACCACAAATCGTTTTTTACTGCCTTGCTGCTTGGCTTCGAGTCCTAAAATCCGCAATCCGATATGGAAAAACAAATAACAAGGGATCACCAATTGCAACAGGAGTAAGGCAAGGATGGAGATACACACAAACCAAATCGGCAGATACAGCAAAATGGCAAAGTTATGGGTGTAGGACAAATGTGAGGCCGATACACCGGTGATTTCGTTCACCACACTGCCGCTCGCAGCTAAAGCAAAGTTAGCAATAACGGCATAAAACAGCAGGAAAATGGCTTTCCCCGCCAGCGTATGCCAAGCCATGGCAAATTTGGGCCAAAACTCAATAATCAAGGCAATAGCGGTGATGATGGCGGCGATCCAAATTTCGGGTTGGAATACCATTAACGCCATTAACGCGAACAGGTAACAACGCTGGGCAACATTTAAGCTCTGCCAAAATTGCTTAAGCGTCACGAATGGATGTTTAAGCCATTTAGGCGCAGTCAAGACTTGCCGCACACGCTGCTTCCAAAGGATTAATCCATGTTGACTGTCGACCAAAACTCACTCCTTGATATGATTGCCCATTAATAATCAATACGATACCCGGCAAAACTGTTGTTAAGCATTCGATCTTTATCAAAAACCAACAATTTCGCAACCTATTCTTTATTCTCTGGCGGCATGTCACTTCTTATCCGCAAGAAGCTCGCAAAGCGCGGTAAGCCATTGACGGTTAATCCAAGATATTTGTAAGTGATAAGCGTACCAATCGCGGGCGGATGCTGACGCTCGGCCAAGCTAAAACCCGTGCCAATACTAAAAACACGGCCATCAGCTGTTTGCACTCTCAATGCGCCCAGTTGCCCGGCAAACTGTCCTTTACCCGCTATATGGCCAATCACTTTGGCCTCAGCATCTAAATAGGGCTTTAACTTCATCACGTTAGGATTACGACCCGGCGTATATAACGCCGTGCGTCGATGCAGGATTAAGCCTTCACCACCCTGAGCCACTAAGGTGTCTAATTTCTGATACAGCGCCTCGACACTTTCTACGCTCACTTGTTCAATCACTTGCAGGTAAACCGATTTACCTGCAATCAAGGTTTGCATCTGCTGATACCGCGCTGCAAAACTCCCTTGCGCCTTGGGTAAATCAAACACCATAAAACGCACATTCTGCCACTCGCTCTCATTCGCGGACGCTTGGCGAATCAGCCCTGATATGGCCTCAAACCGCCCTCGCCCGAGCCATAATTCACCGTCCATCGGGGTGGGCGGAAAATCCGCAGTAAACCAACTAGGCGCTAAGATGGGATTGCCCTGACGAGTCATTAAGCGTTTGCCATCCCAATAACCGCGCACACCATCGAGTTTTTCGCTGACAAGAAAATCACTGATGTGGGCACTCTTCTCCTTTGAAAACTCTGTCGCTAATTGAATATTCGGTGCTTCGGGATTGGCGTCACTCACAGCCATGAATAAGCCGCAAATTCCGCAGTAAAGACCGAAGAAAACAGCGACACGCAGCACAAATGCAAATGTTAAAAATTGTAAGCGAGTTGTAAGAGTCATTCCTTTGCCTCTTCATTAAAGCGGTATTGAGCTTCAAGCTTAGTCTTAAGATTTATTCGCCGCGAATACGACCACTGTCAGGTAACACCCTAGCAGGACTGCGAATTTGTCGGTTTAGCTATTTATACGCTTAAGTTATCGGGCTATACTGCGGCCTCTTTTTTAAGCTCGTTCAAATGTTAACACGCGAGTCGTAGGCGGTTTGAACGGGTAAATGCTTCGCGAACAATCGCCCAAGTCGATGGAATTATTATGAAACCAGCAAACAACCACGGTATTAAACGCATCTTTAGAGCGACGGGATTTTCGATGAAGGGCTTAAAAGCCGCTTGGATCCACGAAGCCGCTTTTAGACAGGAATTGATGCTGGCCGTAGTCATGCTGCCCGTCGCACTGTTGGTCGATATCAGCACCATGGAACGGCTGATGTTGATCTTAACCTTATTTATCGTGTTGATTGTTGAGCTATTGAACTCGGCAATTGAAGCCGTGGTTGACCGTGTTGGCAGTGAAATCCATCACCTCAGTGGTCAAGCAAAAGATATCGCCTCTGCCGCGGTATTTATGAGTCTAGCGCTCTGCGGTATCACCTGGCTTGTGGTGCTGCTACCGCTATTTATTTAATACGCTATTGATTAAATGCTTTGATTTAGCAATCTTTAACGAGCGCATTTACCTAACAAAGCGAAGTGTTACTTCTTAACTGATTGTTCTGCTGTAAAAAACGCCTTTGAGATATCTCCCAAAGGCGTTTTTTATATGCAGTTGTTACAGATTAGCGTATTTCAGCTGACGTATCGGCTAAAAAGCCAATCGCCTGTTTGATTTGCTCTAAGCGGTCATTCTCGGCCCAGTAGGCAACATACACGCTGCGTGAAATGGGGCTCGCTCCCGCAACTAAATGCAACTCCCCGCGGTTCAGCAGTGGCTGAACCAAATGTTCGGGTAAAAACGCGCAGCCACCGTTATTCAAGATAAAATCCAAGGCGATACGGGCCGAGCTAGTGTGTAAGGTCGGCACGGGTAAAGCAGCATATTCCTGGGCATGCAGGATATTAAAAGCCGTGCCCCAATCCACTTTGACATATTGCCCTGCCTGCACCGCATTCACCGCCACATCCATGGTTTTGGACACCAGCAATAAATTAATTTGGCCTAATTGCACCAGTTCGAATTGGTCCAGTTTGGGTGGGTCGAAGGAAATCGCCAAATCGAGGGTGCGGTCCATCAATTGCCGTGTCATCACAGTTAATGGCAACACTTCGGTCCGCAGGGCAACACCGGGTAATCCCACATGCAAATGCTGTAAATGCCCCTGCAGGTAGGCGTCCCAAATATTGGGGCCTGCGCCAATGGCGAGTTGAGTCGATTGTAACTGACTGAGGGAAACATCTTGCTTGGCGCGCTCCCATGCGGTTAATACCGCTTCAGCATGTCCAAGCATACGTTCGCCCGCCGGGGTGGGCTGAATATTGTTGCGTTGGCGCTCAAATAAGGCGACACCAAGAATGCTTTCGAGCTGTTTTACCCGAAAGCTTACCGCGCTGCGGGTAAGGTAAAGATTTTCCGCGGCCTTGCCAAAATGACGGGTACGGGAGACTTCCAAAAAGGTCTTAAGTAAATCGGTATCCATAAAAATTCTTGACCAACATTGGCAAATTTTTTTGATTTATAAATCAATAATACTAGCCAATACTCCAGTTGCAAATCTTTGTATATCAAAAACTAGAAGGTAACAGCCATGTCTGAACAGTCTTTTTCAAACGCTAACAAGGGTTCTGAGACGGTGAACGGCTCAGCTGCCAGCTTTGTATCCCATAAACGTTTTTATGACGATGCCAATTTCCCGAAAGGTTTTAAGCGCAGTGGCGACTTCACCAGTAAAGAAGCCGAACTGCTTGAAATACATGGCCATGCCATGAAAAATCTCGACGAAGGCAAGACACTCCCCGTCACCGCCGATGAAGCGCAATTTGTCGAAGTCATCAAAGGAAACATCGCTCCCAGTAGCTTGTTAGAGCAGATCTGGTTAAAGTACCGCAAACTCGCCCTAGGTAAACCCTTTTATGCCGTGGTTGGCACAGTACATTTGCCCCCCACTAAGCCTGAGGCCGAGCCCGAAGCGGCATTCGATGTGGATGTCGAAATTGACGATGATGTTCAGGATGAAGCTGAACCCGAGGATAAAGAATGAAAATGAAGGTTTGCGATTAAATGCGTGGGTGGATTTTATATAAAGAAACCGCGACTCAGCTAAAACCTGAATTGTATGAAATTGAACGTCTATTGGCAGCAGCCAAGGCCGACAATATTGAGTTAGAAGTGTATGCTCCGGATGAGTTCGATCTCACCGTGACGAGAGAAGACAACAAGAGTATTTTGTTAAACGGCCAGCCCGTTGAATTACCCGATTTTATCATCCCGAGAATGGGCTCCGGCACCACTTACTTTGCGTTGGCGATCATTCGCCATTTAGAACGCTTAGGGGTTTACTGCTTAAATCCATCTAAAGCCATTGAAATCGTTAAAGATAAGCTCTTTTCCCAGCAATTACTGGCCGAGAAGAATTTACCCACGCCCAAAACCATGTTGGTGAAGTTCCCCGTCGATATCGAACTGGTTGAACGTCACTTAGGTTTTCCCGTGGTGATTAAAACCCTCTCGGGCTCTCAGGGTAGCGGCGTATTTTTGTCCCATAAGGCCCGCGAATTTGATGATTTAATGCAATTAATCGAAGCGACCAATAAAAACGCCAACATTATTTTGCAGGAGTTTATCGCCAACAGCCACGGCCGCGATCTCAGGGTATTTACTATTGGTGGACGCGTAGCCGGCTGCTATGAACGCCGTGGGCAAGAAGACAGCTTTAAAGCAAATGTCAGCGCGGGAGGTTCGGCGCGCCCCTTCGAGATCACACCTGAAATCGAATGGCTAGCGACACAAACCGCCAATATTCTTGATTTAGATGTTGCAGGTATCGATTTGTTATTCGATAACGGCCACTACAAAATCTGTGAAGCCAACTCATCCCCCGGTTTCGAAGGCTTAGAATCCTGCTTAAACGTGGATATTGCTGCGCAAATCCTGCACTTTATCCGCATCCGTTTAGGCATGTTTAACAAGGACGAGAAAAGTAGCGAGTCAACGCCTGCTCAAATGGCAGCGCCAGAGGTGAGTTCCGCGACGAATACCAGCGCCTCGACACCTACCGCTAACACGCATAGCAAGTGATGCTGCATCCTTAAGCTCTTATCTGCGGCCCAGTCTTTACTGGGCCGCATTTTTTGGCCTGACTATACATTTTCGTCACAAATCACTGGGATGCAAATTTCCGTGATCCGCCCCACAAGCTCATCATACCAAGCTTATTAGCAGTACTACTTTTGTTTTAAATCACAAAACACGGCAATTTATAAAACATTTTATTCACATTTTGAAATTTGCTGTTACACTCCAAATGTCCATGGCTTATGGCACAAAAGTCTGATGTTATCGCTGGATATAATAAGAAGAATACTGGAGTAACGTTGATTTCTACTCGTCTAACACCCCTATTGATCGCTCTACTCGGCAGCAGTCCTGTGCTGGCGGGGGAATTGAGCCTTGAGTTAGGGGGATTTTATTCACAGTCTGATACCAATATGGAGGTGACGAACCCGACCACGGGTAATAACTTCACCTTAGACTATGAATCCGATCTGCAACTGGCCGAGAATGAGTTTTTACCCTTTGTTGAAGTCAATTATCACTTTAACGAGCGGCATAATATTTACCTCGACTGGAAACAACTTCACCGCAGCGCCGAAACGCAAGCCTTATCCAAACCCTTTCAAATCGAAATAAACGACACCATTTACGACATTAAGGCTGGGGGCAAGCTCAACTCCACCTTAAATATTGATATTCTGCGGCTCGGTTACGGTTACGATGCCATCCAAGGCAGCGACTACGATGTGGGCATTTCCCTTGGTTTGCACACTATGTTTATCAAGACCGGCTTTGAAGGCGTTATCGGTGTCTGCCATGCCTCTGAGCTGCTGAACAATGTTTGTGGTAGCCAAGCCATCCCCCGCATCGTCGATGAAAATGTCACTGCACCTTTGCCTGATTTTGGCGTCTATGCCAACTATGAATTTATCCCCGGCTGGAAGCTGACGACCCATGCCCAGTATTTCTACATCAAACTCAATGATGTAAAAGGCGAACTGGTAGATGTTAAACTCGGCATCGATGCCAATATCACCGATAACTGGCGCATGAGCGTGGCCTACAACTACTACAAGGTCGATGTGGATATCGCCCAAAAATCACCGAATAAAGATACTCAAATCGCCGACTACAACATTTACTACAGTTTTATCGGCCCGATGCTTTCGGTCAGCTATACCTTCTAATAGATTGATAAGCATAAAAAAGGACGCCTAGGCGTCCTTTTTTGCTTTTGTTTAATATGATTACTTTTTCCGACCGTCTTGCTCACGCTTGGTCTTAAAGTCTGATGCCTCTAACCAATGTGGCCAATCGGTGCCATTGGCTAAGGTGGTTAGCATGCTCGCCATCAGCTCTAAATCCTGCTTCACCCCTTCGAGGGTCCAGTTAGGATCATAATCATCGGCGCCCTTGTGGTATTTGTGGGCAATATAGTCAGGATCCGTATCCCCAAGGCTCATAAATAACAAGCCGGGCACGCCTTGTTGGGCCAGCGCGAAGTGGTCCGATCTAAACATCAAACCATTTTGTGGTCTTGGATCGCCCTTCACCACCCGTCCCTGCGCCTTAGCGGCCTTGTTCAAATAGTTTTCTAATTCAGACACACCCTCACCGTAGCGCAGAATATAATCCACACCTTGGTTCATATTCATGCCGTCGATATTCAAAAACGACACGATATTTTTGGTCGGCACACTCGGATGCTGGGCAAAGTGCTGGGCGCCGATCAAGCCAGTTTCCTCGGCAGTAAAGGCACTAAACAGAATCGAACGCTCAAGCGGCGCACTTTGCGCTTGTTTAGCAAAGTAACGCGCCAGTGCTAACACTCCCGCCACACCACTGGCGTTATCCACGGCGCCATTAATGATCTCTGGCTTACCATCTTCAATGACTGTACCCAGATGATCCCAATGAGCATGCATCATCACCACTTCATCGGGGCGACTCTTGCCGGGCAACAATGCCGCCACATTGTGGGATTCGGCGCGCTCAATCGTATTATTTAAACTCACATTCGCCTTTAACTTTAAGGGAATGGCCTTAAAGTTTGGCTTGGCGGCTTGTTGCTTTAAGGTATCGAAGTCCATGCCGGCCTTAGCAAAAATCTTATTGGCGACATCATGTTGCACCCAGCCCATCACGCCCACCTGCCCTTGATTATTATTGGCATCGATCAAGGTGAATTTAGTGCCAGTATTGGAGTTTTGCACCACGCCCCAGCCATAGGCGGCAGGTGCCGTCTCATGGACGATAAATACAGCTTCGGCGCCTTGACGCGCGGCCTCTTCGTATTTGTAAGTCCAGCGACCATAGTAGGTCATGGCATTGCCTTTAAAGACCTTGGGATCTTGAGTCGCAAAACCTGGGTCATTGACGAGCACAATCACGGTTTTGCCTTTGACATCGAGGCCCTGATAGTCATTCCAACCATATTCAGGCGCATTGATGCCATAACCGACAAACACCACATCGCTATTACTGAGGTTGACTTTATCGCTAATTCTCTGGGTTCTGGCGGTAAATTCGCTGCCATTGGCAAACTTGAGTCCGCCGATATCCAGTTGCATGTTTTGATCGGCGGTGATTTTCGCTAGCGGTACCGCCTGCAAATAGCTGTCGCCAAACCCAGGCTTAAGCCCCATCTCTTTAAAGGCCTTCTCAAGGTAATCAATCGTCAGTTGCTCGCCTTCAGATAAGGGCGCGCGACCGCCGAAGGCATCACTGGCTAAGGTTTTAACGTCGGTGCGATACTGGCCGAGATCCAGGCTATCACTGAAGGAAGATGCGGCCATAGCAGGCAGTGACAGTAAGGAACCTAGGGCACCGGCAAGGATGAAATTTTTCAAGACTTTCTCCCAAGTTATTATCATTATTTAATTTTAGCGATAAACTCTATCATATCCCCCAACGCTTTTGGCAGGTAATTCAGCCTGCATTTGGGCATTAGTTGTAACGGGATTTAACGAGCAAAACTGTTTACCCAAATGTGGTATACCAAGTTTATCGAGTTATTTTTATTGGGATGTATCCATGTCACGAGATTTATTACAAACCGCAGCCTTAAATCTTAAAAAAGCGGTTCCCTTAATGCTCAAGCATCAAATTCCCACCACGCCAATCAATTATGCCCTGTGGTATACCTACGTGGGCGAACAAAACCCAGCGTTAAACGCACAGCTTGATACGGTTATCGCCCACTACAACACTTGCCCGCCAGTCAGTAGCGAGTTGTTGTTTCGCCAGTATGTCGCCGATCCGGTTGAGTTGGATGTTCGCGATATGCGGCTCAACCTTGAGGCCATGGCCACTGAGCTGTCGCAATCGATTCGGGATACCAATCTCGATGCAACTGAGTTCCAGACCTGTATTAACACCAACTTTGCCAAACTCAATGGCATTGAAGAAGGCGCGCTTAGCGTCGAGCAAGTGCTGGATTTAGTGCGTAATTTGGTGAAAGAGTCCGAGAATATTCGCTCGAGCACTGAGTATTTCACTTCCCAGTTACAAAAAGCACAGACTGAGATTGATGCGTTAAAACAAAAGCTTGAAAAATCAGAGAAAGATGTACTTTACGATGCACTCACGGGCTGTTTAAACCGCCGCGCCTTCGACGCCGACCTCGCCGGCATGTTGGCACAGGCCCCCGAGGGCACCTGTCTTATCTTGGTCGATATCGATCACTTTAAAGCCTTTAACGACAACTATGGCCACCAGCTGGGCGATCAAGTATTAAAAGCTGTATCAAAGCGTTTGCAGGAAGCCTGTCGGGATGGTTGTAAGTTGTACCGCTTCGGCGGCGAGGAGTTTGCGATTATCGTGCCGAAAAGCCAACTGCGTATTGCGCGGCAACTGGCCGAGGCCATGCGCCGTGGGCTCGAGAAACTCAGCCTCAAGGATAGGCGCAAAGATCAACGTATCGACAATATCACCGCCTCCTTCGGTGTCGCCCAGTGGCAGGAAAAACAAGTGGCTATTCACCTCATCGAAAGAGCGGATATGCTACTTTATGAAGCCAAACGCTTAGGTCGAAATCGGGTGATGCCGATGAGCAACTAGCTCGAACAAAAAGGCAGAACTCTGGTTCTGCCTTTTTGTTCATCACGCCAGTTTTCACGCCATGCCCATCAGGCCATGGTTATCACGCTTTGATTGTCGTGAGCTTTATCAACAGCGGCTTAGCGCCCTCTTTTTATCTCACCGACTTATTTACATGCTTATCTTCACGTTAGAATTTACACAAAGCTGTTAACTCAACGTTTTTAAATAAGTTTTAGGATAAAAGCGTTACCGCTAGGCCACCTTTTGAACCATCGCCTGTGTGGCCATCGTTTCAGCGGATTGTACCGCAGCAGGCTCGGGTTCGATCGGAAAAGCCTGCACCACAAAACGCAGTTCCGCCCCACCTTGCAACGCATCGAAGGGATAGCAAGTGATCAAGGTTAAACGATTATCCTCACTTGGCGCCATCAACTCAGTTTGCGATTCGTGCACCACTTCGGTCGCGACTACTTGGTAAACAATTTCTTTGCCCGTCGCGGTTTGCAGCGCCAAGCGGCGTCCAACACTGATGCCATTTAACATCGCAAAATGCGTATCCCTGTGCCCTGCAATCACAGTATTACCTTGCGCGCCAGCGGGGGCACTCGATAACACTAAGGCTGGCCCGAAGGCCAAATTACGACCTGATGCGCCCGCCAGCACATATAAGCTGTCGTTGGATGCCGGACCATCGAAGTGATTCGGTCTTTTGGCCTGCTCGATGGAGAGCTTAGCCACGGGATAGGTATCGGCCCAGGACCAAGGCTTATGGGATTGACCATCGATTAAGGTTTTAGCCCAGGCTTGTTCAATCAAATATTGGGCAAAGTGTGCTTTCGCTTGCATATAGAATCCTTTTCCAAACAACGTGATGCCGAGTAATACCAATCCCACCAGCAATCCTATTTGTATCTGTTGAGTCATGCGCCTACTCATGGACATGACTCAGCCGTTCAGCGCGAATGACAGCGCGCGTTGCTGCCGCTGCTGGCGACGAATCGACAGTGCCAACATCAAGGCAAGCAGTAACACGCTGCCCCCTAAGAGCATGTCGAAACGGCTCGAGGTCGATGTTTGTGGCAAAACGCCCATTGGCTGCCAACCCAAGGGTAAATGCTGGCGCACCACCGCATCGCGGCTCATGGCATTGCTGGCGATAGGGGTTAAATCCACCGCGACCAAGCTGGTATAAGGGCTGACTAAGTGATAGTTGAGCGACAGCGCCGTGACCTGTTGTTTGACCTTGTCATCGTTAGCGCCGTTTTTACTCAGCTCTAAGGCCGCAATCTGTTTGCGCGCCCAGAGTAAATCGAGTCCCGCTGAGGATTGCGCTACATCAGTTGCGACATTGGCTTGCAAAGATAACGACTGTTGCCAGTTTTTATGGCCCTGACGACCGGAGATCACCAGTTCCTGAGGCTCACGAGGATGGCGCTTTAGGCTGATCAATACCGGCTCACCACGGTAAAGATCGGGTATAGGTGCGGGCCAGTAATCAGGCACAGAACCATCGTCAAAACGCACCTGCAAATCGGTCAGTACCGGATACTGGATTTTGGCTAGCAACTGGCTGATCTTTTGCTCCACTTCATCCACATCACCAATGTAAGTAAAAGTACCGCGCCCAAGTTCAGCCGCACGCTGCATAAAATGCGAGTTTGGCGCCGAGCCAATGCCGACGGTAAAAAGACGGTTGTCGCCGATTTGATTGCGGATTAACTCAAATAACGCCGACTCATTGCCGACTGAGCCATCAGTCATAAAGATCACTTGTCTTAGCGACTTATCCTCAGCCGACGCTGCGTTAAACGCCTGTCTTGGCAGCGCGGCATTTAAAGCCTGCGCCATTTCGGTGCCGCCATCGGCCTGCAAACGATTCACAAACTGACGTGCCATAGCAAGATTACTCGCGGTTGCGGGCAATGGTGTTGGCGATAGTAAAGACACATCAGAGTTAAATTCGATAATGTTAAAACTGTCCTGTGGCCTTAAACCGCGCAGCGCATAACGCAGGGCATTTTTCGCCTGAATGATAGAGTCTCCCGCCATCGACCCCGAAGTATCAATCACTAAAATAAGCTCTCGGGGCAAGTTCAGTTGTTCACTGGCCTCGACTTTGGGCGGCAGGACCATCACTAAGCTGTAGTTATCTGTATTGCTACTTTTACCAGTTGGACCTGTATCCGCACTCGCATTATCGTCCTGCGACACATGGGTTTTGCCCGCTTGGTTGAATACCCAACCCACGGGACTGGTGCCCTGCTTAAGACGCCATTGCAGCACAAAGTCACGATTGGCAGGCACGCGATTAGCCAAGGCCACCGTCAGTTGGCCCTGTTTTTCATCAATCGTAATGGGATGATACGGACTCACCACGGCGGATTTGTCCACGCCTTCACCGAGTTTGACCTTAATATCGGCCTTGAGTACGGGATCCGCCTCGCTATTGGCATCACGGATCGGGGCAATAATCCGGTCGGCATCGAAGACTTGGCTGCTGGTCACGCGCTCACCATTGTTTCCGCCTAGCGTTAAGCCAGGGATATAGCGCGGCGCCACCACCAGCGGAAAACGTAGGCTAAAGAGACCATCTTCATAATGAATGGTTTCTTGATAGCTGATTTCGACCACCAACTCCTCATCGGGAGCGAGGTTAGCGACTTCGGTCGTGAACATATTGGGCCGTTCTTGGCTGACTAGACTGGCACGCTTCCCTTCGGATTTGGCCTGCTCAAAAATCTGTTTTGCTTGCTGTTTTGGGTGAATTTGGCCTTCGATGATCCGCTCACCAATGTGCAAACGCAGTGAGTCCACAGCCGCCTCATTGGGTAAAGGGAACAGATAACGGCCATTGAGGACAAATCCCGTTTGATTACTGAAAACCTGCTTTACGCTCACCCTATTGGTCAGCCCCGAGACCTGCATCGACACTTGCGTGTCCACGGGTAAGGACGGCATTAAACGGCCGCTGGCGGTTTGATACACCAGCATCCCTTGGGTGACATCGTCGAAACTAAACGCTGGCAATATGCTCGCAGTGTGTTCATCGAAGGTCGCGGCAATATTTTGTGGCGCCGATAAGGTGCCCACACTGTTCGGTGAGGCTAACACCGCAAATGGTAGCCCCCAACAAATGGAGGCGCCGATCACTAGCATCGCCAGTGTTTGACAAACTTCTTTTACCCTTTTCCCTGTGATCATCACAAAGGCTCCTGATCTTGATTGAATACGATTGATATTGTTGAATTATTCGGTCACGCGGCTCGCCATCAGTCCTTGGTTAGGCTGCATAGTCAGAGTGACTCGGCGATCGAACACATCGGATTCACTATCTTGCTGATCATTGAGCGGCATTCTGGCGCCGAAGGCTTGGGTGGTGATCCGCTCGGGGGCTACGCCTTGCTTAATCAAGTAGCCCCGCACTTCTAACAAACGTTGCTCCGAGAGCGCTTGGTTGTAGGCCAGATCACCGCGACGGTCGGCATAACCTTTCAGCTCGAGATTGGACTCGCTCGAGCGCTTCATCACCTTGGCGACATTGTCTAATTGGGGCAAAAAATGGCTTTCAAGCTCCGACGAGCCTGTACGGAACTGCACATTCATGCCCAGCGCCAACTCACTTAACAGTTGTTGTTGCTCGGCGAGCAGTTCATCGAGTTGCTTTTGGGTTGAGGCGTATTCGGCAGCGCGTTGCTCGCTGGCCTGTTGTTTGGCCGATATGCTCGCCAGTTGTTGGCGCTGCAAGGCAATATGCTGTTGCTGGGTTTTAACCGTGTCGGTATCGGAGACCGATTGGCCAATTAAGGTGCCGGTAAATCCACCGATAATGGCGCCAACAGGCCCGCCCACTAGGGCGCCAAGTAACGCTCCGCCGCCAAGACCTATCAGCGCTTCACCATCATCCTCATCTTGCTCAAGCATCTCAGTCTGTGGCTCTGAGAGCACGGGTTGATTTTGCAAGGAAACCCTTGCCGATACGCTAGCGATGGGCGCGGCGAATACACTCAGTACCAAGATATTAATCAGCGTCTTTTTCATCATCTCATTCCTTTTGATTTGTGCTGCGCTTACCCGCCTAAGTCATTAGCGCGGCGGGTAAAACGGAATGAGCTTATTAAACACAAGCGCCATGGCATAAGCGGGGATGGAAAATGGCAATGCGACTATCAATTGTGGCAACAAAATGGCAATTGCATTTGGGAGCTTTTCTCAGAAATAAATTCCTGTATAGTCACGAAAACTTATCCCCAGCAGTCAATAGGAAGATGGCTAATGAAACGTATCGCCATTGTGGAAGATGAAGCGGCCATTCGCGAAAATTACAAGGATGTGTTGCAGCAACACGGTTACAGTGTGCAAACCTATGCCGACAGGCCATCGGCCATGTTGGCGTTTAATACCCGTCTGCCGGATTTAGCCATTATCGATATCGGCCTTGGCAATGAGATTGACGGCGGTTTTATGCTGTGTCAGTCCCTGCGCGCCATGTCGAGCACTTTGCCGATCATCTTCTTAACCGCGCGGGATAGCGATTTTGATACTGTGTGCGGCCTGCGTTTAGGCGCCGATGATTACCTGAGCAAAGAAGTGAGCTTCCCCCATTTGACCGCGCGTTTAGCCGCACTGTTTCGCCGCTCTGAGCTAGCCACCAGCCAAACGCCGCAGGAAAATTTACTGGAGCGCGGACCGCTCACCATCGACGCCAATCGGATGCAGGTTTCTTGGAACCAGATCCCGATTGAACTCACAGTCACCGAGTTTTGGATGGTGCACGCCCTTGCCAAGCACCCGGGGCACGTCCGTAGCCGCCATGAGCTAATGCAAGAGGCGAAGATTTTTGTCGATGACAGCACTATTACTTCCCATGTGAAGCGAATCCGTAAGAAATTTATGGCCGCCGCGCCCGAATTTGATTGTATTGATACCGTTTATGGCATGGGCTATCGCTGGGACAGCCTAGCCTAAACCATGCAAAGTAGCAGATTAGCCAGCATTCTATGACACGTTTTCCCTTCGGTCTTCGCACTAAAGTTATTGGCCTCAGCCTGTTTTTACTCTGCCTACCTTGGCTGGGGTACCAATATGTGTGGGAGATGGAAAAATACCTGCGCCACGGTCAGGAACGCACCTTAGAGGGCACCACTCAAGCCTTAGCGACCGCCTTACATGAGCGGCCCAAGCTGTTCGACGGTCAGGCCAGCTTTTTAAAGCAGGTTGAAAAGAGTCGCGATCTCTATGCTTACCCCCTCGCAGGTGCGATCCTGCTCGATGGCAAACTCAATGAATGGCAGGAATATCAGCACAGATTTATCCAGTACGGTGAGGCGAATCTCATCATGCGTGCCGATCCCAGTACGCCGCTCACCTTGAGTTTTACCCATATGGTGGGTCAGTACGATGGTTATCTGTATGCCTTTTTTCAGGTGGTCGATCCCAATGTGGTGTTTCGGGGAAAGAATGCCTTAAGCGTCGATAGAAACGATCACCTGTCGATTGCGACCCTTGCCCCCGACAATAAATTTAAACGCTATATCGTGGCTACGACCCAGCCAGGCTGGATCAGTGCCTTCGAACTGCCCGCCAATCCTAAACAAACCGTGCCCGTGACACCCGAAGTCCGGATTCAAGGACAATGGGCCACCACGGATGTGGGCTACAATATCGAACTGCGGATCCCCTTAGACATGGTGGGCAGTAAACTGGGATTTGCAATTTCCGATGTCAACGACAGCAAGTACCGCGATATCACTGCGGTTGTCGGCACCTCCGCCTTAGATACCGTCGATAAACTGGGTACAGTATTAGTGCCATCACCCGAAATTGAAAATATTATCAAAGGGATGAGCCACTATAGCTCACGGATTTGGGTGGTCGATAAACACGGGCGTGTGCTCGCGAAGTCTGGCGATATCCGTGACAGCAACAGTGTGTGGACGCGCACCCTCGATGATGAAAACAGCAATTCTATGTGGCAACGTTTTCAGCGCGACTACCTACACCCGCTCTACTATAAAATCCTCACTAAACCACCTAAGGATTTTATCGATTCCCTGCAAGATTCGACTGAGCTCGACGGCAGCCATATTCAAAAGGCACTTGCGGGACAACAAAGCTCGACCTGGCGACTGACCCCAGACAATAAGGCTGTGGTGCTGGCGGCCGCAAGCCCCATTTGGATTGATAACAATGTGATGGGCGCCGTGGTGGCCGAAGAAACCACCCACGGTATTCGCACCCTGCGTAACCGTGCGCTGGAAAAACTGTTTAACGTGATCCTGACCATTATGAGCATGGGCACCTTAGCGCTGTTTTTCTTCGCCTCGAGCATTTCTAATCGTATCCGCAAACTGCGCGATGAAGCCGAGAATGCTATCGACAGCCAAGGTCGTGTGCGTAACCATTTAAAACCCTCTAAGGCGCGGGACGAGATTGGCGACTTATCACGCAGCTTTGCCAGTATTGTCGGCCGTTTGGGTCAATACACCCATTATCTAGAGAATATGTCGTCGCGCCTGTCCCATGAATTACGCACGCCGGTGGCAGTAGTGCGCTCCTCGTTAGAACACTTAAATTTACAAACCTTAGATAAAGACACGCAAAAGTACGTCGACCGCGCCCAAGAAGGGGTGAGCCGATTAAGCATGATTTTGAACAATATGAGTGAGGCAACGCGCCTCGAGCAGAGCCTCACTCAGGCCGATGTGGCTAAGTTCCCGCTATCCCAAGTGGTGAGCGGCTGTATGCAAGGTTATCAAATGACCTACCCTGAGCAGCAGTTTAGCGTCAAAGTGCCCGAGCAGCCGTTGATGATGCAGGGCGTACCCGAATACATCGCCCAATTGATGGACAAACTTATCGCCAACGCCATCGAGTTTTGTCATCAAGGCAGTGCGATCGAAGTGACCCTCACCCAAGTTGGCAAACAAGCTACTTTGCTTATCAGCAACTTAGGGCCACAGTTGCCAGTGGATATGTCGGAGCAGATCTTCGACTCCATGGTTTCGGTGCGGATCAATCAAGCCCAAGACAAACCTCACCTCGGGTTAGGTTTGTATATTGCGAGGCTCGTGACCGAGTTCCACCAGGGTAAAATTTTGGCCCGCAACCGCAGCGAAAACGATGGGGTCGATATACTGGTCACCCTGCCGCTGAGCTAATCCACGCTCTGCAACTTGAGGCAAACTCATCTGTTTGCCTCCTGCCATTTTCACGGGCAGATGCTAAGATGACGGCCATCACAATGGATAACAACATAAAAACTGACTCGCCAAGGTAAGCCCTATGACAGATAAACATCAGCTAGCCACCCAAATCGTCAGCGTCGGTCGAGATAAAAAATGGACCAAGGGCGTGATTAACCCGCCCGTATTTCGCGCATCCACTATCGTCTTCGACACCATGGAAGACATGCGTCACGCCGCTAAAAACAAAACCAATGGCGAAATGTTTTATGGCCGCCGCGGCACCCCAACCCATTTTGCGTTTCAGGCGGCGATCAGTGAGCTCGAAGGTGGCGCAGGTACGGCGCTTTATCCCTCGGGTGCGGCAGCGATTAGCGCGGCTTTGTTATCGTTTTTACAGGCGGGCGATCACCTCTTGATGGTCGACAGTGTTTACGAGCCAACGCGAGATCTCTGTAGCCATATTCTGGCGGGCTTTAATATTGAGACCACCTATTACGATCCGCTAATTGGTGAAGGCATCCGCGAGCTTATTCGCCCCAATACTAAGGTGCTATTTTTAGAGTCTCCCGGCTCCATCACCATGGAAGTGCAGGACGTCCCAACCCTATGCCGTATCGCCCATGAACATGGATTGGTGACTATTCTCGACAACACTTGGGCGTCGCCAATCAATAGCAAGCCCTTCGAGATGGGTGTCGATGTGTCGATTCAAGCCGCGACCAAATATATCGTCGGTCACTCTGATGTGATGATAGGCACCGCGACCGCCAACGAGAAGCACTGGCCGCAGCTGCGTGAGCGCAGTTATTTATTGGGGCAAACCACCTCCCCCGACGATGTGTATCTCGCTACGCGCGGATTACGCACCCTAGGCGTGCGCATGGCGCAGCATGAGAAAAATGCCCTTAAAGTAGCTAACTGGTTGAAAACGCGCCCCGAGGTTGATCATTTACGTCACCCCGCCTTTGATACCTGCCCTGGACATGAATTCTTTAAACGCGACTTTAGCGCCGCCAACGGCCTGTTCTCCTTCGTGTTAAAGCAAGGGGATCAAGAAGCGGTCACCGCCCTCGTTGAAAATATGCAGCATTTTAAAATGGGGTTTTCGTGGGGCGGTTATGAGAGTCTGATCCTAGGGATTTTCGGGATTGAAAAAATCCGCAGTGCCACTCAGTGGGATGCACGCAAGCCGTTGATCCGTGTGCATATTGGCCTAGAAGATCCCGATGATTTAATTGCCGATCTCAGCGCGGGCTTTGAGCGCTTTAATGCCGTACTCGCCACCAAGGCCAAATAAAGCTTAAACAACTTATATGTTAAACAACGAAGGCGGGAACTCTCCCGCCTTTATTTTGCCCCGCCTTCTTTGTGCCCCGCCATCGTATTACTTCGGCTTCAATTCACCTTTGCTATTTTGGCTGAGCCCCGCTGACAGCGGGGTCAATCCACGCCTGTGAGCCGTACAAAGGCACGGTCGATAAGGCATGTTTGTGGCTACCATTAGTCTCTTTAGTCGAATAGGACAAATACAGCAAGGTTTGATTGGGCGCATCGTAAATTCGGCGCACTTTTAAGCTCTTAAATAAAATACTTAAAGATTCGGTAAAGACCACTTCGCCGTGTTTGCTCTTATCGATGTTGGCGATATCGGCGGCGGAAATCGGCCCCGTTTGACGACAACTTATGCCCATATCCGAAGGATCGGCAAAATCGAGGTTCGCTTCGATACGGCTAATATGGCAGGTCACTCCTGGGATTTTGGGGTCCTGCTTGGCATCGATAATCACATCCTTAGTGGTAAATAACCCAAGGCTCACTTTACCGACATCATCGCCACAGCCCGTGAGTACCATCCCCGCCAGCGTCACGGCCAGCAAAGACATCAAAGCCTTATTGACTCTTTTCATCTGTTTATCCTTATTCATCATCCTTCCTTATTGAGCAAAACACTTTTGTGCCCAGCGCGTTAACCCCGCCGTCACCGAACCAAAGTGGTCACCGACGACCACAGGGGTATCGGGATAAAGGCTAGTGATTTTAGCGTAAATCGCTGGGCTGCGCGCGGTGCCTCCCGTCACATAAATCACATCGGGTTTGCACTCAAGACTATCGGCATCCACAGACAGCTCCTCTGGCGCTAAGCCATTGCCCGCAAGACTCTTTGCCGCCTGAGTCAACGCTTGGTGCATCAGCGCCTCAATCTTGGTGAGCGAAGGCTCAATCGCCGTTTCAAAGCCCGTGCGGCTCACTTCGGCCCGAAGTGATGCTTCAATAAAGTCCAGCGCACTCTGCGTCGTTTGTGCCTCCGACAGGGCAATTTTAGCGCGTTCTGCTAGTCGTACAATTTGGTAGCTTAACTGTTGTTGCTGCACTTTAAGCAATCTTTTTAACAGCTGCGGCTGCTCGGCCTCTTTAATGAGTTCATCAATCAACTTGCGAGTGCTTAGGGTGGCAAACTCACGCTGGGCGCTAATATCGTTGACGGCGACCGCATTCCAAAAAGGATTGCTCGGCATAGGCTTACCATTACTCATCAGCGAGCCTAAGCCAAAGTGCGGCATAAAGGCATTCATCGCCAGCGCAATATCCAAATCGTTTCCGCCAATCCGCTGGCCGCTGTGGCCAAGGCAATCGGCACTGCGATCGAAACTCGCCTGATGCTTTGGCCCCATTTTGACCACGGAGCAGTCGGTCGTACCGCCACCGACGTCGACCACCAGCACGGTTTGGTCGGCACTGAGGCTCGCCTCATAGTCCATCCCCGCGGCCAGTGGTTCGAATAGGAATGCCACATCAACAAACCCCGCCCGTTTCGCGGCTAAGGTCAAAATGGCCTCAGCTTGGCGGTTACTCTCTTCACCACCAATGCCTTGAAAGTTCACTGGGCGGCCAATCACCGCATGGGTAATGCTGGTCTGTCCCTCAGATACGACGCCCTTTTCAGCGAGTACGGCTTCGGCGCGCACTTTAATGTGCTGCATCATTAAGGTGACTATGTCTTCAAACAGGGCGACTTGCTCGGGTCTCAGGCCCGTTGCCCCTAAAAAGGATTTTGGCGAACGGACATAAAAACCTTCTTCCGGCATTTCAAGATAAGCGGCCACGGCCTGCTCACCCACAAACACCGCTTGGGTTTCGGCATCGAGATCTAATTCATGGCGCACCATACGGGCGCGGCTCAATTGCGCGGCGCGCTTCTTGGCATAATCCGCTTTTAACGCCTGCGGCAAGCCACGGTAAACGGCCTCGGCAATAAGCTCTCTATCCATTGCATACACAGTGGAAGGTAAATAGGCTGAATCGCTCGATAAGGGTAACAGTGAAACGTCATCTCCCTGCATGATCCCAACGGCACAGTTGGCACTGCCATAATCAAATCCGACAAACATCCGCTTACCCCTACAGTCAAACCACAATCAAAAAGCCGAGCAAGGTAACACAGTTTGCCCCAATCCCAAAGGAAGCCCAGCACAGTTTCCCTGCTTTACCTTGTAAATTTGCGGCTAAATGTAAGTTCATTTTAAAGTCACATTTCTGTCACACTTGTCATCAATCTGACATATTCAGCTCGTATCTTTGAGCGCATATCACTTTCGCCTGAAGGGGAAATGGTCAGTAAATCCCTTCATTTTTCAGTAGCAAATCTGATTGCACTCCGATGGATGAATGCTATTGTATATTGCGCCATGACGCTTGCTTAAAGGAGCTGTGCAGTGTCCCCGAATACCGATAAACTGTCGATCGATAAAGAAATCTCTTGGTTGTCATTCAACGAGCGGGTGCTGCAGGAGGCCTGTGATCCCAATGTGCCTATCGTGGAGCGGGTGCGCTTTTTAGGCATATTCTCCAATAATATGGATGAGTTCTTTCGGGTGCGGGTGGCCGCGGTCAGACGTTCAATTCTACTCTCCGCGTTGCAGGAAGGTCGCAGCAATAGCCGTCACCTCATGGCCAAAATTCAAACTAAAGTGATGGCATTGCAGGAGCGTTTCGATAGCATTTACGTCGAACTGATGCGTGAGTTAGTCCGTCGCAACATTTTGTTAATTAACGAAAAACAATTAAGTGAGTTCCACAGTAACTGGCTTAAAAAACATTTTCGCGATCATTTTAAACGCCATATCGCGCCGCTTATCGTTAACAACAATCGCGATTTAGTAAAGCATATCAACGACGACGCCACTTATCTGTGTGTGTGTTTGTTCACTAAATCCCGCAGACAATATGCCCTCGTGGAAGTGCCCACCAAAAATGTGCCGCGTTTTATTGAGTTACCCGCCGAAAAATCGAAGGCGAAAAAATACTTAATCCTGCTGGATAATATTATTCGCCACTGTGTGGACGATCTCTTTGGTCCCTTCTTCGAGTACGATGCGATTGAAGTCTATTCGATGAAGCTGACTCGCGACGCCGAGTTCGATATTACCGACGAACTTGAACAAACCCAGCTTGAAAAAATGACCAAGGGTTTGAAAAAACGCCTGACCGCCGAACCCGTGCGTTTGGTGTACGACAAAGAAATGCCCGAGCATATGCTTGAAATGCTAAAGGAAAATTTAAACATCAGCTCGACTGAATGTTTGATCCCCGGCGGGCGCTACCACAGCTTCAAAGACTTTATCGGCTTCCCTAACCCTAGCCGTGATTACCTCGAAAACGAGAAATTGCCCGCGCTCAATAGCTCGGGCTTTGGTCGCAGCGCCAACAGTTTCGATGCGATCAAGATGGGCGATATTATGGTCAACTATCCGTACCATAAGTTTTCCCACTTTACCGAAATGGTGCGTCAGGCCGCCTACGATCCTGCTGTGCGTTTTATTCGCATCAACCTTTACCGTGTCGCGAAAAAATCCCATGTGATGCAATCGCTTATCGATGCGGTGAAAAATGGTAAACAAGTCACCGCCGTGATTGAGCTACGGGCACGCTTTGACGAGCAATCTAATATTGAGTGGACACGGGTGCTCGCCGAGGCGGGCGTGAAAGTCCACCATGGGATCACCAGCTTAAAAGTACACTCAAAGTTGTGTTTGATTGGCCGCGAAGAGCAAGGCGAGATGAAGCTCTATTGCCACGTAGGTTCAGGCAACTTTAACGAAGGCACGGCGCGGGTCTATACCGACTTATCGCTGTTTACCGCCAATCAGGAAATCGCCCGCGAAGTGGAGCAAGTGTTTGACCTGATTGAACATCCATACCGCCGCGATAACTTCCAGCATTTGATTGTGTCGCCCTATGATGCGAGACAAAAACTGACCCATTTGATTGATAACGAAATCGTCAATGCCCAGAGCCATATTAAGGCGGCGATTACCTTAAAATTGAATAACCTGCTAGATGAATCCTTAGTCCAAAAACTTTATGAGGCCTCGGCTGCGGGGGTCAAAATCAAACTGTTGATCCGCGGTATGTGCTCGCTGATTCCACAAATTCCGGGGATCAGCGACAACATCGAGATTTACAGTATTGTCGACCGATTTTTAGAACATTCACGGGTGATGCTGTTCCATGCCGGTGGTGAGAATAAATTATTTATCAGCTCCGCCGATTGGATGAGCCGCAACATAGATAACCGCGTCGAAGTGAGTGTGCCTATTTATGATCCGCGTCTAAAACAAATGGTGATGGATATTTTATCGTTACAGTTCAATGACAACACTAAGGCGCGCATCATCAATAAGGAACAGAGCAATCCTTATCGTAACCGCGGTAATAAACGTAAAGTGCGTTCTCAAATTGCCATTTATCAATATCTGATTAATTATGAGAAGCGATTGCAGCAAGAATTTAGCACCCAGCGCGAAGCCGCAAAGCTTGAAGCGGAGCACGCGGCGGAACTTGCCCACAATCTCGAATTACAGGCCAAAGCCAGCTAACGCTGGCTTTATCATCGTCTCGATTGCCTAAGGATAATCCGATTGGTTGCCACACATTCACAACCGCGACACTTTGTCGCTATCGACATGGGCTCAAACAGTTTTCATCTGGTTATCGCCCGTGAGCAAGACGGCAGCTTGCAAATATTGCACAAAGAAAAACAACAAGTTCAGTTAGCGACGGGCCTTAATGCGCAGAACATCCTCAGCATGGATGCTATCGAGCGCGGCCTCAATTGCCTGCGAGACTTTAATCAGCGTTTTTCCAACCTCGACCAAGCCCAGGTACGTTTAGTCGCCACCCATACCCTAAGGGTGGCCAAAAACCGTGAGCAGTTTATTGAAGCGGCGCTCAGCATTATGCCCTATCCGGTGGAGGTGATTTCTGGCCACGAGGAAGCGCGCCTCATCTATAACGGCATTGCCCAAAGCCAAGTGCTGGGTAAACGCAATATCGTTATCGATATCGGCGGCGGCTCGACCGAAGTGGTACTCGGGCAAAAAAATACCCCCACCTATTTATCGAGCCTGCGTTGTGGCTGTGTGAGTTTTAACGAACGCTTTTTTATCGATGGACAAATCACGCCGGCCTCATTTCGCGGAGCGCAAAGCGCCGCCGATAAACAATTTGCCTCGCTATCAAAAGAATATTTCAGTGGCGATTGGGACTTAGTGCTTGGCAGCTCAGGTACAGTCAAAGCCATTTGCGAAGCGATTCAGGAAGATCATGGCGATGAAATCGTCACCCTCGCCCGTCTCAAACAATTAAAGCTGAAACTGATTAAGTGCGGACACATCAGCCAAGTGCACTTTGCCAATGTCGATGATAAACGCACGCCACTCGTGCCCGCTGGCCTTGCAATTTTAATCAGCTTTTTTAGGCGCTTACCTATTGAACAATTGGAATTTAGTCCGGGCGCCCTGCGCGAAGGCGTACTCTACGAATTAGCGAAAATCGGTCAATATCAAGATATTCGCCATCGCACAGTCGACAGTATTGCCCAGCTTTACCATGTGGATATGCCCCACGCGGCCAAAGTGCGGGACACCGCCATGGCGCTGTTTGAGCAAGTCGCCGATGAATGGGGATTAAGACCCCATGCGCGTTTGCTGTCCTACGCTGCCACTTTGCATGAGATTGGGCTGCACATCAACTCAAAGGCATTGCATAAACACGGCGCTTATATCATCAGTAACAGTGACTTACCGGGTTTTAGTGAGGCGCTGCAACAGGATTTAGCTAGGCTTATCGCCAACCACCGTAAGAAACCCAATGAATTGTTACTCGCCGAATTAGAGCCAAACCACAAACTCACCCTCATTCGCCTCGCCTGTCTGCTGCGCTTAGCGGTGTTAGTGCATTTAGGCCGGATTGCCAAGGCCCTAGTGCTTGAGAAAATCCAAGTGGTTCCAGAGGGACTCATGCTAGTGCTGCCCAGCCATAAACGTAAAATCAGTTTGTTTATGAAAGATTTGCAGCGTGAACAGAAACAGATGGCGGCTTTAGGGATGCAGCTGCGTTTAGTCTCTAGCCTTGGGCTGGATCAGGATAAAAATCTCAAGGTAAAAGACGATACATTGAACGCCGTCGCCAGCTAATCTGTTCCTCCTTTCTTATCCCTTCTAATCCTTCCTCCCTTAGTGCCGTTAACGCACTAAGGGATGAAGAAACCTACATTTGATGCTACTTATCTCCTTTCCAGTGGGGCGCTTCAAGCTTATCCAGTTCACAACCACAACGATTACAATAAGTGGCATCGAGATCATGGCCCATCTTATGGCATTGGTTGCAGGAACGTAGGTCCCTGTGACGGCCCACTTCTTGGGAGATTTCCGCGGTTAAAATCCCCGTTGGGATCGCAATAATCGAATAACCCAGCAACATAGTAAAAGCCGCAATCGCTTGACCTAATTCGGTTTTTGGCGTGATATCGCCATAACCCACAGTCGTGATTGTCACAATTGTCCAGTAGACAGATTTGGGGATAGAGCTAAAACCATTCTCAGGGCCTTCGACCACATACATCACGGCGCTTAACACCATGATGATTAAACTCACCGAGAAGAAAAACAAAAACACCTTGCGGCTCGACTGCAACATGGCCTTGAGCAGCAGATTACCCTCGCTTAAATAGCGCAGTAATTTCAGTACTCTAAAGATCCTAAAGAGGCGCAGCACCCTGATCACTAAGGTGAAATTCGCCCCAGGAATAAACAGCGCCAGATAACTCGGCAATACCGACAATAAATCCACTAAACCGTAAAAGCTGCGGGCATACAACACAGGATGGGTCGCGCAATACAGCCTTAAACCATATTCAATGGTAAAAATCAGCGTAAACACCCACTCTAAAACGCGAATGATGTGCCCATAATCTTGGTGAACCGCTTCGACCGTATCTAGGAACACCAACGCAACACTGAGCACAATACAGACCATTAAGCCGATATCGAAGTAACGTCCTGCGGGCGTATCAGTGCCAAAAATTATGGTGCGTAACTGATGTTTTAATGGGCTTTCGGTGTCTGGTTTTTCAGGCGACAGATCTGACATAAGGGAAAACTTCCTTGCGACAAAAAGCGTTATCTTTTCCAAATCCCCAAAGTCTGCCATGCAATTGCCACTAGCTCAAAATTATCTACTCACATAGACATAAAATTGCGGTATGATGCGCGAAAAACCTATATCTGCGTTATTTTTAGAGGAAGACATGCGCGTACCCCTACTCACTAAAACAATTACTGTGGCCATGACTCTCGCCGCACTGATTTCACCCCAAGTGCTCGCCTCATCGGGTATAGGTAAAGTCGATTTAGTGGTGATCACTAAGTCTGAGTCCAATATGGCGCTATTAAGGGACGGCAAAATCCTCAAGCAATACCGTATTGCCATGGGTGACTTACCGACGGGTCACAAGTTAACTGAAGGTGACCAACGTACGCCGCAGGGCCGTTATATTCTGGACTACAAAAAATCCGATAGCGCCTATTACAAATCGATCCATATTTCTTATCCCAATGAAGAAGATAAGTTAAGAGCCAAGGCGCTGGGGATCCGCCCGGGTGGCATGATCATGATCCACGGCCAGAACCCACGTTCACCTCTCACTCCCGAGCAGGCGCAGCAATACAACTGGACCGACGGTTGTATCGCCATTACCAACGCCGAGATGGATGAAGTGTGGAAAGCCGTTGATGAAGGCACGCCCATCGAGATTTGGCCCTAAGCGCTAAGCTTGATTAGCCCTATGCGACTCAACGCCCAGTCAAATGGGCGTTTTTGTTTGTACCCGTTTTAAGGATGTTTTATGTCAACAATCACTACAGAGGCTGAAGTATTCAGCTACGCCACATTAGAGCTGACATGGCCAGAGTTTGAGGCGAAAATCCTCGCATTTCTCGACCAATTAGGCTTAGCGGACAAGGCGCTGCATTGCGATCATGTCGCCTTGAGAGTGAACAGCATAGCTGCTGCCGATGCACTCAAGCAGGCCTTTAACGCACGCGGGCGGATCATCTCGGATAATCAAATTAATGGCCGCACTATCCTGATTATCGAACTTGATAAGCCATTAATATTAGGTAGCTTTAACATCGACTGCGTCGAATTACCCTATCCCGGTGATACCCTTTATCCCCAAGAAGGTTGGGAACATATCGAACTGGTACAGCCATCCACTGCACAGGACTGCGACAGCCTAAGCCAAGAACTAGCTCAGTTGAGCCCATCACTTGTGCCATTACTCCAAGGGAAAACGGCATCCTTAACCGAAGCGCCGATAAAAGTGAAATTCAGCTCGCCCAAGGGTGATAAAGAACGTTTAGCCAACCCCACCATTGCCTTTAAACAAGCCGATATTTGTATCAAAATTCACCCGCACAGCATAAAAGCGGTTATCGCCAGCGAACAGGCGTAGAGGAAACAGCAATCCATTTGCGCCCCTTCTCGAGAAGAGTGTGAGCCCCATACCAATTACTGACAATCGCCTGCACAAAACAGGCAGTTTGAGAAAAAGTCAGCAACAATAAAGGTGGAAATAGTCTAGTTTATGACTATTAACGCTTTGATTCGCCATTAGGTTTTATCGATTTTTGTGTTATCGAACACGGGAATGCCAGCAGGCTTCCCCTGTTATTATAAGGACGCAGCGCATGAAACCCCACAAGCATGAAGCACAGCTACTCAAACTCGCCTTGGATATTGGGATCGGCTACGCCAAAAAACGTGGTTTTGACGACTTTGATAAGGGTGTGTCGCCCAAGGATAAGGTGGAATGTATTTATCGGCTTTTAGTGACCGATAATTTGATCCAACCCTTAGCCAAAGACAAGGAAGATGGCCCGAATATGAAGCACAAGCTGGTACTGTGGATCATCCGACATCTGCCGACAGATCACCCGTTATTGCAATAACCGCTCAAGCATAAAACAGGGCGCCAATGATTAGGCGCCCAGTTAGGAGATAAGAGATAGACTAAGAGATAGTCGCGGGAGTTACTTCGCGACTTTTTGCGCTTTCTGTGCTTTTTCCGCCGCCAGCACGGTCGCCATAGAGGGCACTATGGTTGTAGGATCGAGGCGCATTTGATACCAGTTTAATCGCCAATCTAAATGCGGGCCATTCGCTCGGCCTGTCGCGCCGACTTCTGCCACTGCTTGCCCTTGCTTAACGGTTTCGCCCGCATTGACATAGAGTTTGCTTAAGTGCAAAAAGCTGGAACTCACACCATAACCATGGTCGATGATCATAGTGCCGCCCGAATAAAACATATCGGGAACCGAAAGACTAATCACGCCATCGGCAGGCGCGACTACCACAGTGCCAGTTTTCGCGGCGACATCCACACCAAAATGTGGATTGCCTGGGACATCGTTATAAATACGCTGACTGCCATAGACGCCCGAGATCCTGCCGGTTAATGGCCAAATAAACGACTGTAAAAATGCCGTTTGCTCGCTAAAAGTGCCACGAGCCGCTTTCACCTGCGCCGTATCTTTAGCTGCTCGCTCCTGGGCCACCGGATCGGGCTTCATGATTTTATTGCTGATGCCCTTAACGCTCTGAATATTGTATTCACGCTTAGTGACACTAAGCGGTTTGACTTCGGTTAAGCCATCGGGATAGACCAAGCGTAGCTCTTGACTCAGCTGCGCATCCCTATCAAAACCAAAGGCAAAATGGCCGTCTGGCGTCACTTTTAATGCTTCACCATTAAGACTTATCTGCGTGCCCGCCGGCGCTTTACCACGAATTAACGCGCCCTGCTCAAATTGCCCTTCAAAGCTGACCTGCGCCTGAGTCGATAAGCTAAACAGAGTTAAGAACGACAAGATCGCAGTCTTACAAGTGCGCGATGGTGTATTCGGCAAAGTTTTTAACAACTTAGGTAGCGCATTTGGTAAAGCGTTTAGCATCTTCTCAAAAATCCTTATTCAAACAATAACGCCCTAAAGATTAGGGCGTTATAAAAAATCGACGGGTTAATTGCCTTTACTTACGATGGCGCCTTTCCCCACGCCTTCGTAGGCAATCACAGTAAATTGGCTTGAAGGCACTTTTGCCACTAAGGTGGTCGCCATATAGTCGGCCAGCAATTCAACCGTGGTATCGTGCGGGATCAAATCACAACATTCCTTGGGCATGGCCAGTTGGAAATCCCCCTGCGGCGCTTGATAGTGAAAGCCATAATGGCTGTCATCACTGATCCGCGTTTGTGGCGACAGGTTTAAGGTCTTTACTGACACTAAATCCTCTTCACTACCGAGGTAGATATCGTGCCAACGCTTGGCCCAATATTCATCCCATTTCGGTGCCGGAATGCCGTTTTCAAACACTTGAACCGGGCTGCGATGACCATGGGCTATCCGCTGGCAATTGCCATCGTGTTTACGTAAACCATGGCTGTAATGATAGTAAGGCGAGTTCAGGATCTCATGTCTTAAGGTGAGGCTAATACCTTCAACATTATCGGGCAGAGTTTCCCGCAGTGCTTTTTGTAAAAAGGCATTAACGCTTGGAATATCAATCTGTTCCGATGGAACGAGTGCAAAGGCTTGGGAAGGACAAGCTAAGTGGATCTCACCGAGCGCGCTATCGAAATCCATCCACACCCGATCGCCCTGCTGCTGCCAACGCACGCCACTGTAGGCGGTCGGCACCAATAAACGATGATCGGCCACCGCATCAATAGTCTGCTTAATGGTTCGTTTCACTCTAGCGAAATCGAGCACCATATTTTGCTCGTCTAGGCCGCCTTCTAATACCACATCGACAATCCAGCTTTCCCCTACCATGCCACGCTTGGGGCAAAGATAGGAAAAATCGATCACGGTTAAATCTTTTACAAACAGTTGCATTGACTCTCCTCGGCAGAAAAACAGTCCGCCTTAATAGGGATTGCGCCACTTAGCGATGGCCGAGCACGCTCACTTGGTCTTACACCAAGCTTACCCAAACAGTAAATAAGGATTCTAATCAATTCTGCCTCGCCCCGCGACAAATGAATCCGCTGTTAGGCGCTTTTTATCTGTATGACACAACAAATGCACAAGCTGCGCGCATGAGTTAACCAATTCAATGGCTAATTGAATGGCTGAGTAAGCAAAAAGCAAAATGCTCTTACGCCACTCGCCCATCCCTTGCGCGCGGAAACATCTCGATAAGCCCGCCAAGGGTTACATCTGATCAATAGCGATGAATAGACGAGCATAAATACAGGCTGGTTAATAGATACTCGCGATTAGCAGATGAATTGCTAAACGAAACACCGCCCAGCCTATCGAGATAATCAAACAAAAACAGCGAATTAGCTCACAAAAATCTAATCCACAACTGCGATAGACCCAATCGAAACAAGGCGTTATCCCTAAGCCGATTAAGCCGTTAGTATCGCCCTATAGACCACACATAAAACAAGGTTAATAAGGGAGAGACCAGATGATAAAACTCACCGCTATCGCGATCAGTATTATGGCCATGTTAGGCGGGCACTACGCCGTTGCTGCCGAACCGATTGAAGTGATTACGCCTGCTAAAATCACTGAGCCAGAAAAAGTCGAGCTGGGTAAGATGCTGTTTTTCGAACCTAGACTGTCGAAATCAGGCTTTATCTCCTGTAATTCTTGCCACAATCTTTCCACCGGTGGCGTGGATGCCCTACCTACATCGATTGGCCACCATTGGCAAGAGGGTCCAATTAACTCCCCAACCGTGCTGAACGCCGACTTTATGCTGGCGCAATTCTGGGATGGCCGTGCCAGCGACTTAAAAGAACAGGCCGCGGGTCCGATTGCCAATCCGAAGGAAATGGGCTTTACCCATGAGCTGGCCACCGAAACCATTGCCTCAATGCCCGCATACCGTGCTCGCTTTGCTAAGGTCTACGGTGATGACAAAGTCGATATCGATCGTTTAACCGATGCCATTGCCGCCTTCGAAAAAACCTTAGTCACACCGAATAGCCCCTTCGATCAATATTTATTGGGTAAACAGGATGCGATTAGCAGCGAAGCCAAAGCGGGTTACCAACTGTTTAAGGACAAAGGCTGCGTCAGTTGCCACAACGGCCCTGCGGTCGGTGGCACTATGTTTATGAAGATGGGCTTAATCAAACCGTTCCACACCAATAATCCTGCCGAAGGGCGTAAAGGCGTGACGGGCAAAGAAGCCGATAAATATGTGTTTAAAGTACCGACGCTGCGTAATATCGAGCTCACCTATCCCTACTTCCACGATGGCAGCGTATGGACGCTCGAAGAAGCGGTCAATACCATGGCAGATATTCAGTTAGGGCAAAAGCTTACCGACAAGGAAACCAAGGAAATGGTGTCGTTTTTAAATTCACTCACAGGTGAACAGCCGCAGATCACTCTGCCAATTCTGCCGCCATCGAATAAAGCGACGCCGCGCCCTGTACCATTTGCAGCAGCAACCAAGTAATCCGAGCTAAACGGCACTTCAGATAAGTCGCTTTCGCGCAAAAGAGAAAGGCCGAGGATTCATCCTCGGCCTTTTTGTTTAATGCTGGCAGCTTAAAAAGCGGACGCTTAAAGCTTAAGTGACAATATCCCTAGCGGCTTATTCGCCCTTAAGACGTCTATCTAACTGGTCTTTTAGGTTAGCGGGCACGCCTTTAATCAAGAGCGTGTCGGAAATCGGATCGTAAATCACTCGCTGCCCTAAATGGCCACCATCGAAGCTAATGGTGACGCCGCCACCAGTACCCGAAAACTTCTTCAATTGTCTTAAGGTCGATTTATCGGCGGGAAATTCTTCATCCAACTCATAACTGCCGCCACGGGCAAAGTCATAGAAAGACTCCATACCTTGGTCGGCGAGTTCATCGGCTAAATCTTTGATCTCAATGTCTGCGCCTTCGTCGAAACGCTCGGAGCAATACTCAAACACTTTGTTACGGCATTGCTGACGCTCTTCCTTCGTCAGTTCGCTACTGGCAACAAAGTCTTCCACCGCGTTCATCAGGGTTTTGTTTTGCGCCTTAGTATTCACCCCTTCAACGCAGCCCATAAAGTCGAGGAAGAAATCGGCAACCTTACGACCAGCACGGCCACGGATAAAGGAGATGTACTTACGAGAGTCCTTATCGGCCTGCCATTCGGTAAGATCGATACGCGCCGCTAATTGAATATTGCTTAAATCTAAGTGGTTGTTTTGCGACAGTTCCATATCATCGAGTACCGTCATCGATGATTTGGCACTGAGCAGCGCCACAAACAAAAAATCACTCGCCATGCTGGTATAGCAGGACATCAACAGGAATCCGCCTTGGCTAAAATCATATTTTGCCAACTCTTCCTGCAACAACTTACTGGCTTGGCCGGTAAATTCGACGAAGCCTAAATCCCCTGCACGGTATTCCTGCAGCGCATTAGAAAAAGCTGGATTGGCTTCACCGTCATCACCGTGGATACCAAAATAGCCAAATCCTTTGCCGGATTTGCTGGTATAAGTCTGATGCAATTCTTCCAGCATCATCTCGACAGCCTGACTGTTCAGCAGAGGTTGAGGACGTAAACGGCAGCGTAATTGCCCCTGACTGTCCTGGGAAATCTCGTGAATAATTGCTTGTTCGATGTTAATACTCATAAGCCCTGATAGTGATGCTGGAATAAATCCGCTATTATATGCCGCTAATCCATTCCAAAGTGAAACATTTTTTGATTATGGCAATCCAATCGAAATACTCAAACGCACAAGTTGAATCATTAATCGCCGAGATTTTAGCGGTACTCGAAAAGCACAAAGCCCCTACTGACTTAAGCCTCATGGCGCTGGGCAACTGTGTCACTCACCTGCTTGAGCGCAAAGTGCCAAGCGAATCTCGCCAAGCGGTCGCTGAACAATTTGCAAAAGCACTCGCACAATCGGTGAAATCCAATTAAGTTAGTCGAGTAACAATCGTTAAAACAACATAAGATACAACGTCTTTTAGGAATAAGCGGATCACTATGGTCGAGCGAAAAAAGCAAATGAGCCGCGATCGCGTGTCACGACTCATCAACTGGGGACATTGGTTCGCCTTCTTTAATGGCCTGTTGGCCATGATTGTCGGCACACGCTATCTGAGCAGTGTGGGTTATCCCGAAACCTGGTTTGGCTGGGGCTACCTCGCCGTCAGCACCATTGGCCAGTTCAGTTTTCTTGCTTTTATCGCCTACTTGATCTGCCTATTCCCGCTGACCTTAATCTTGCCTTATTCCAAGATTTTAAGGGGCTTAGCGGCAGTTATCGCCACCTTAAGCCTGTGTATCTTACTGTACGACACCATAGTGTATGCCGATTATGGCATGCACTTGAGCCCCTTCGCCTTCGACTTAGCCTGGGCCGATTTAAATGCCCTGCTCCACGGTACCTCTTATATTGTCACGCCTATCGCCATTTTGGTGATTGAGCTAACGGCGGCCAACTTCCTGTGGAAACGGATTGAGAAAATCCAAAAGCTAAATCTTGGCAATAAGGTCATTACCCTGATTGGGGTGTGTTTTGTCAGCAGCCATTTGATCCACATTTGGGCCGACGCGGCCGATATCACCGAAATAACCCGTTTCGATGATACTTATCCGCTGTCATACCCCGCCACGGCGCGCTCCTTTATGGAAAGCCATGGTATTGATGGCTCTTCACAATCGGATGATGAAGCCAATCATGCGACCAGCACGCTCAGTTACCCCACGCAGCCACTACAGTGTCAAGCCGACAGCAAACCCAATGTGTTAATGCTGACCATCGACAGCTTACGTGCCGACATGGTGGACGCTAAGACCATGCCGTTTTTGCATCAATACACTGAGCAGAATCAGAGCTTTACCCAGCATTACAGTGGCGGCAATCAATTTAGAACCGGCATGTTTTCCCTTCTCTATGGCTTGCAAGGCAGCTATGGCGATGCGCGCATCTTCAATAGCACTAGCCCCATCATGACCCAAAGCTTTAGACAGGCGGGTTATCAGCTTGGCTTATTTATCCCAGAAACCAATCTGAATTTACGCTCCGCGCAGGCCATGTTTAATGACTTTACCCCAGTCATCGCCAAAGAAACCAATGGCAGTGCCGATGCGGATTTACGCAGTGTAGGCCACTTTAAGCAATGGCAAAGCGAGCAACAGAGCCCATGGTTCGCCCTCGTCAACCTGAAGGCACCAGAGAATTTTGATACCCCAGTCGGCTTCCTTGGCATCGAAACCGTTAAGGCCGATGCCAATTTGAAACCCGCACAAAAGGTGCTGTTTAACCAATATCGCCAATCGTTGAATTTTATTGATAAACAAATCCAAGCGATAGTGAGTGAGTTGCCGAGCGATACCTTAGTGGTGATCACTGGCGTTAACGGCAAGATATTCACCAGCAACAGCGATGAAGCCCAGCGCAATTTGTCTCCCGAGAGTGTCAGAGTGCCTATGGTTATTCATTGGCCGAATGTCGGCGCCAGTAAGGTTAAATACCGCACCAGTCACTATGGCGTAGTGCCAACCTTGATGACCCATATCTTAGGTTGCACCAATAACACCACTGACTACAGCGCGGGCCGTAGCCTACTGCAACCGAGCCAAGAGACCTGGATTTACATCGGTGACAGTCGCATATTTGCCATTTACCAACAGTCGGAAATCACCGTCATCGACCGCCATGGTAAATACCGCATTTACGATGAAAACTTTGAGCACAGACTGCATAAGAAGATGAGTGCGCCCGAGCTTATCCAAGTGATGCGAGAAGGCCGTCGCCTCTATAATCATTAAGTAGAGAGTTACTAGGCGAGCCAATCGTTACAGGTCGTTATTGCTCCCAGTAAAGCTTGGATTAAAACGAGAAAAAAATAAACAATAAACAAAAAGCCCCACTTCATCGTGGGGCTTTTTATTTGGCTAAGAACTAGCTCAATCTATGGATGATTCCGCCTTCACGGTGGAATAACGCTCTAACCAATGGGCGTAGGATGAAGGTAACACCCAAGATGGACGCGAAACCTTTAAGGTTTGTGCCGCTTGATACGGCCAGTGAGGGTTAGCCAAGAACGCTTTACCTATCATGACTAAATCCATTTGCTGATCTTGAATCGCTTGCTCTGCGTGGTGAGGATTATCCATGCCCCATGACGTTGCCACCGGGAAACCCACTTCACGACGCACTCGCTCGGCAATAGGCGCCAAAAAAGCCGGGCGCCATGGAATATTGGCCGTAGGTGTTGAAAAACAAATACTGACGTTAAGCATATCGAGACCAGCGCGCTTAAATTGCTTCACCAAGGCGATGGACTCACTCAGGGTTTGCTCGTCTTTATCATCAAATTCAATCACCCCAAAGCGCGCCGTTAACGGTAAATGTTCAGGCCAAACCGCCCTCACCGCCTCAACCGTCTCGATAAGAAAACGGCCTCGCCCTTGTGCATCACCACCGTATTCATCGGTACGTTGGTTGGCATAGGTCGAGAAGAAGCTTTGCGCTAAATAACCGTGGGCAAAGTGCAACTCTAACCATTCAAACCCTGCCTCGAGCGCCCGCTTGGCCGCTGCAACGAAATCGGCTTTCACACGTTGAATATCGTCAATCGTCATGGCTGTTGGTACTTTGCCAAGGTTAGCACCAAATGCCACGGCCGATGGCGAAAGCGTTTGCCATCCTTCGTCACCTTCAATATGGTCATCCCCTTCCCAAGGAATGTTGGCACTGGCTTTACGACCAGCATGGGCGATTTGGATCCCCGCCACCGCGCCAGCACCTTTAATCGCCGAGGCGATGTTGGCCAAACCTGCCGCTTGTTCCTCGTTCCACAATCCTAAGCAGCGCGGGGTGATCCGTCCCTCAGGCGATACGGCCGTCGCCTCAACCACCACTAAACCTGCGCCGCCGCGAGCGAGACTAGTGTAATGTACTTGATGCCAATCGTTACTCAGCCCGTCGTGAGCCTGATACTGACACATAGGTGCCACGGCAATGCGGTTTTTAAGCGTGATATCTTTTAATCTGAAAGGAGAAAATAGCTGGGTCATCTGACAGTCCTAACCATGGGTTAACTAGATGAGGACAGACTAAAACGAACGTGCCATAATTAAAAGTATCACCATATTATAGGTTCTATAAGATTTCGTTATGATAAATCCACAATGGCTCAATACCTTTGCAGTGTTAGTGGAAAAGGGAAACTTTACCCGCACGGCCGAAGCCATAGGTATCACCCAAGCCGCGGTCAGCCAGCATATCAGTCGCTTAGAGGAAGAGTACGGCACCCTATTTTTGCGCCGTAGCCGCCAACTCGAAATCACTCCCATTGGTGAGCATTTGTTGAGTTACGTCAACGATATAGACTGCGCCAAGAAGCGATTACAGCAAAAACTCATTCAAGACGATGCCCATATTGGCGAGATTAGCCTTATCACCCCTGGCAGTATTGGCTTAACCCTCTACCCCTTGCTTTTACAGCTACAAACGGCGTTTTCGCAGCTAAAAATTCATCATCGTTTTGCCCCCGATAATGAAATCCTCTCCGCCATTCTCGCTAATCAACATGAGCTGGGGATGGTGACGTTTAAGCCGTCGGATCCCAGTATTTGCAGCAGCCATTTTACCGAAGAGCCCCTCGAGTTGGTTGTGCCTGCGGGGCAGAAAATTACCAGTTGGCAAGATTTGCAGCGCCTCGGATTTATCTCCCACCCCGATGGCGAAGCCATGGCCACCCGTTTATTGAGCCGCAAATATCCAGGGAGTCCTGGCATCCAAGAGATCCCCTGTAAAGGTTTTATCAATCAGATAAGCTTAATCTTGGAACCCGTCGCCAAGGGACTCGGCTTTACCGTGATCCCACGTTATGCCCGTAAGGCCTTTGAACGGCAAGAGGAAATCTATGTGGTTGAGTGTGGCAGCCAAGTCGTGGACACCATTTGGTTGATCCACAGAGCCGAGTGGCCTTTGTCCCGCCGAGCACAAACGGCCATCGATTACTTAAAAAGTCAGATTTAACTTAAACCGACAGGTTGAAATGTCACGGCGAAAGGCGTTAAAGAGGCAAAGTGAATGCCTAGTAATAGAAATCTAGCCATTTTAGAACAACATAATTAATTGAATATCGGACAGATTTATATTTATAGGTTATATTAGCATCTATAAATAGTACCCCATGTTGTTAGTACTCCCTTTAATTGCACGGCTGCGAACCATGACAAAAATTGCCCCACAACACGCCGAAACGGGTTCCGATACCAACCATAGTCAAGCCATTGATACTATTTTAAATAGTCTCGATGCGCTGGTTTATGTCTCTGATTTAGATACCTATGATTTACTCTATCTCAATGACTACGGTGTATCGGTTTGGGGTGAGGCAAAAGGTAAAAAGTGCTATCAAGTGCTGCAATCGGCACAACACTCGCCTTGTCAATTTTGTACTAACCCTAAACTATTGGATGAAAAGGGAAATCCTGCTGGCGTTCATGTGTGGGAGTTTCAAAACACCCAAAATGGCCGTTGGTACCAATGTCGCGATCAAGCCATTCATTGGACCGATGGCCGATTAGTTAGAATCGAAATCGCCACCGATATCACCGAACGCAAACAAATGGAGCAAGCGCTGATAGAGGCAAAATCCACGGCCGAGCGCCTTGCCGACACTGACGAACTGACCCAACTCTATAATCGCCGGGCTTTTTTCAATCTCGGTCGCCAAATTGCGCAACAAACAGCACAACCACTGGCCTTTATCATGTTCGATATTGATCACTTTAAGCGGATTAACGACCGCTGGGGCCATGCGATGGGTGATGCGGCGCTTATCCATATCGCAAGATTGACGCAAACCAAACTGAGAACAAATGATATTCTTGCTCGTTTAGGCGGCGAAGAGTTTGGGCTGATTTTACCCAACACTCACCATGAGCAAGCATGGCAAGTGGCGGAGTCAATTCGACACGGGTTTGATACGCAGCCACTACAGCTTAACGGCCACAGCATCCACTGCACAGCAAGCTTTGGCATATCATCCTTGGTCTTGCCTCAAATCAATCATCCCGATGAGGCACAAACCCTCTTGGAAACCCTATTCAATAATGCCGATCAGGCCATGATGCAAGCCAAGCGAGCAGGTAGAAATCAAGTCTGTGATGCGGTCTAACAATACAAATAAAGTTAGTCCATTTATGATTGGTGTAAGACTTGTGATGAGATAGCAACAATGCCAATCCGAACTGACTGTATAACTCTTCGTGCAGCTAAATACCTATTTGCCCCAAAACGAGATAAGTTTGTCGTCAGGTGTTCAGGATGAATTGTCATTGTTTCCCCAGTGACACGCCGTGAATATGTCCCTATAGGCTCGACGGCGGCATCCATGCCGCCAACGGTCACAGTTGCAACAATGACAATCTTTACGACCATTGAACTGTTCATCTGGCTAAAAGCTTTTGCCTCATTCCAATTTAGCACTCGTTTGTTCATTCGGGGCTTTACGAAAGAGTTACCCTACAAAATCTCATCTATTAGCCATCCGCTTTAGTGCTTCTCTATAGCAGCTAGATACTGGATAAACATACAGCTATATCTTAAAAATGCTTATTTTGAGGACCTTAGAGCAATATCCATTCGCGATTTTCCAATGGAAATAATTTAAAGCCTATTAAAATCAGCATGATAGAAACAGAAAAGGTTAGATAATAGGTTTGGTAATCGCGCATGCGCATTTTTCCGGATAGTATATTTGATAAAAAGCTGATAACTTCTTTACATACAGGTAGTTAACCATGCGCGTTTCTACTGTTCTAACGTGATAAACGCACATGCGCACGAATAAAATGCTAGCTTTCAAGGAGAGTCTGTGAATCTTTTTCAATATATCATGTGTGGATTGTGTGTATTTATACTTTCGGCATGCCAATCAACTAGTTTAAAACAGATAGAACAGATTCCTGATAATCAAGAAATACTTGTTGTATCAGCTCTAGGGAATAACCTTTCAATTAGAAATACAGGTGCATTTTCAGATGAACTTAATAAAGTTGATGTGAGGGAATGGGATGTAGACTCATTAATAGCGTACAACTTCATCAAGTTAGCTAAATCACGATTCCAATTTTTACCGTTCAAGTCAGATAAAGCGAACGAAGTTGGTGAACTAGTAACTAGTCACTGGGATTATTCATTAGATCTTGGAAGCGCTAATAATGAAATATTTGAAATGGCTGAAAATTCAGGTGCATCATACGTTTTAGTATTTAGCACGCGTGACACAACCGATATAGCACCACATACGAAAGGGTATGGTAGGTATACTGCTTCAAAAGGAGGTGTTTCTACAGTAATGAATTTTGCCTCTGTATGTACAACATTGTTTAATGCTAAAACTCAAAAGCAAATGCTCCAAGCATGCCCTGTAGCGCGATATGCAGGTACGGAATTACCTGGCGATGATGGGGATTCATTCGATGAACAAGTTAAACTTGTTTTAACTGAAAAAAAAGAGTTCATTCAAATTTTAGTAGAGACAGCTTTGTTAGGCGCTAAAAATATTAGTATTGTTCAAGGCAATGAAAGCTAACAAATTACTTAAAAGGGCGCATAAATGCTTGGCTTGCGCTCTTTCGTCGCTAATTTTAATTGCTGGGTGCGATACGCTCCACGGTTTGCGCCTACCAGTGAAACCAGCATATGAAGGGAGTTGGGATTGTGTATATGACAATATTGCATCCATCAATCTTAAGGCTGAGCCACATAACGAAAACCAACTATCAATATCCAGCAATGAAAACGGTAAGTATTTGTTCTCGGTAATGCCAAAATACGGAAACGAAATGGAGCTGTACTTTATGCAAATGCATGCAGCTCCCAGCTGTGAAGAGACTGATGCTTCACTTATAAAAATGAAAGAGTTTTTGAAATTAATGGAACAGCATTGCGGCTATAAGTCATTGTCCTACGAGGCAAGTGTGGAGTGCAGCTCTAATCGAGTAGCCGGAGGTATCTAGCCTCCACACCACCATGCATGCGGCTCCGCACAGGGCAGTTGATCCATCTCTTAGTTGTCCCTAGCGAGGAAGAAGAGTCCTTTATTACGACGATGCCCCTTTCCGTGTTGATAGGGTGACAAAGTGCCTTCTTCAGCGTTAGATAATTGAACAAATTTTAGTAATGCTACAAAGTGGCTACTTCATAAGGGGTCATTCAATATTGTCTTTGCGACCAAGATATTACCAAGATGCGCTTTTGATGCTGATGAGGTAAAAGCTATATGATTCCAGGCTTTCAGGTGTTTGATTTCCTTCTACACATAGGAAGGGGAATAGCTGATTGTAGAGTCTTTTAATTCATGGCACTATAGTTAACATAACAGTTCACAAAATCAATTTTATAGTTTTTTACATGGATAAAAAAATGTGGTTCACAACTATTAAAGGATTTTTTAACTCACATAAAGTAGTTACTTTTATTGCAATTATTAGTTTGGTAGTTTCTATATTGATAGATGTGATATTTAGTTCATCACCAGAGTTGTTTGATAAAGGAGATGAAGTTTCCAAGTTGATAAGCAACTCAGCACTAACATTTTTTAATGGTTATGTTTTCTACATGGTAATTGCGTGCTTAAAAAACTATGACGATTTATTGTTCAAAAAAACATACTCCGATAGGATTATGAAAATGATTATGGAAAACTCTAAATCATTTTTCAATATACTTTCAAATCATAAAATAAAATTCTCAATTCCAAGTGATGAATATTTGGAAAGTTTTTTGGTCAGTTTTTCTATTTATGACGATGTTGCAATGCAAACTAGCGATATAAGAGATGTTCGTACAGCTAAAAATTTGAACGCATATGAGTTTTTATTTAATATATATCCTGCCAGGATACATGAATTTATAAATACATCTCAATATTTCTTAAGTTATATAGATCCTAGAATTGGAGTATCAGTTATAGAACTGTATAACTGTGAACTATTTAAAATGTTAACTAACTCTGATCAAACTACAAAGCTAATTTTTAAGTACAATAAAGAACAGCCAGCATATTTTATATTTAAAAGGATGCTTCAAGACTATAGGAATTGTGTGTCAAAAATTTCAAGTGAATATACTAGCATTTATGGAACTTTGAGATAAGTTTTATATATTCTAAAGAACTTAACTTTGTATTGGTCTTTGTTTTTCGGTACAAAATGCCTCTTAATTGTTTAAATATCACACTATATATTGAGTTTCAGGCATGCCTTGCCCTGTGAGTTTATCCTGCTTCTTTGACCATGGAGTAAGTTTCTCCAACCTGAACGTTGTAATTTCGCATGCTCAAACTGGCGAGCGTTATCTCCATAGAAATTATAATCCGAAACTCATAATTTAGAGTTAATAATCTAACTCATTTATGTCCCAAAACTGCTTAGCATTTCTTTAAACCTACAGGCTAAACCGATGCTAAACAGGCGAGCCGTGGTGATTAGCGAGGCGACCGTCCGCTATTTGACATGCCATTGATTGCCATAAGCCATACCAACGAAAAACTCCCTAAGTTATTAATAACTCGGTTGTATTCCCCATATACAAAACGTAAAGACACCACTTCAATGCAAATCACAGACACAAAAAAGCCCGCAACTGATTAAGATTGCAGGCTTTATTGTTTATGAATTTGGTCGGTATGAGAGGATTCGAACCTCCGACCCCTGACACCCCATGACAGTGCGCTACCGGGCTGCGCTACATACCGAAAATGTCGTGCTTAACTAAATTATCTTAGATAAGCTTAAGCACTTGTTACTTAAGATGCTATTGATTGGGGTTCACCTTAAGTGAGCCAGACTTTAGCAATTGCCTCGCCTCTGTGCAAGTGCTTAGTGAGATGAGTTTGATCAACTGCTTAGTTTCTGGTCTGTGTGGCTAATTTTTGCCAGAAACCATATGGCCTATAGCAGGTAAAACCATGGAGAATGCCAGACTGTGAGCTAAGACCAAACTTAAACCACCTGTTCAATATCAAATTAAGAAACTTCTGCTAAGCTAGATATAATTTATAGTTTCAGTGCAATCGATTGCTTTTTAAGCATAATTTTGACTAAAGGGACTTATCTTTGCGTGTATCAGCTCTGAATATTGCCCATCTAAAGTTAGCCACCTTTCTCGGCCTAGTGGGTTTAGTGCTCAACATCTACCCTATTCCACTTTTTGCCAACGTCCAGCTTATTTTAGGCAACGCGGCGGTGGTGATTGTTGCCATCTTACTCGGGCCTTGGTATGCCCTGTTTACTGCCCTATTTACGGCAACGGGTTTGATGTTAGCTTGGTCTAGTGCCCACGTGTATCTGGTGTTTTTGCTTGAGGCGCTGTGGTTGGGGTTTGCGCGGCGCAGAGATTTCCCCATACTCTACGCCAGCATTTGTTATTGGCTGTTGTTAGGCTTGCCATTAATGGGCTTATACCTGTGGTTAATCACGGGGATGCCGACTTACCACATTCCCTTTACCACGGTAAAACAAGCTTTTAATGGCATTTTCTACACTACCTTAGGTGAGCTTTGTGTGGTGGCACTCCCCAGTTTGTGGCACTTAAAAGATAAGCTGGTAAACCATACTCGCCGCACCATGAGTGCGCAGCTTAGCTATCTGTTTATTTTGATTACCACCATCAGCTTACTGACCTCATCCCTCGTGTTTAATCATTATTTTATGGATAAACAACAGGTGTTGATTAATCAAAACCTCAATGACACAGGGATCTCCCTTGGCCACGCCACCGAAACTTATATCAGCACTAACACCCGTACTATTGCCAGCATAGGTAAATTTATCAGCGTATCGGGTTTGCCATTCGAACAATGGCAACTCGTCCTCGATAGTGTTCAAGGGTTAACCCCCAGTTTTACGACTATGTTTATCGCCAATGAAGATGGCGACATAGTGGCGGGCAGCCCACTTGAGAAACTTAACCAAGTTAGGCTGTTACCACAAAAAGTAAATGTGCTAGATAGGGATTACTTTATCCAAGCTTTTATTCACCATAACACCTTTGTCTCGCCAGTATTTATTGGCCGTGGGCTCGGCAAGGACATCATCATCGCCATCAGTGCCCCTATCTTTAAAGAAGAGTCTAAAACTGCGATTGGTATTGTTGAGGGCAGCCTCGATTTAAGTTACTTCTCCAATATTGACAAGCAAAATCAACACCATGAGACACAATCCATTATCTTATTGGATGAGAAGAAAAATATTGTTTACGCCTCGGAAAGGCTCGGGCTACAACCCTTAACCCCTTTCAACTATGTCACGGGTAGCACTGAGTATCGCACGCGATTACAGCTGATGAATATCAATCAGGAGGATACCGAAACGCCTGAATATATTTACGCCCACCATAAACTCAAAAATGGTTGGCATTTGTATGTGGTTGAGCCGTTTATCCCTCTGCTTACCTTAGCCCAAGAGCAATATACTAAGACCATAGTGCTACTGTTACTCAGTATGGTCGGCGCCATTATTATCGCCAAAGCAATCAGCCGTTTAACGACTACTCCCCTCGCCTTACTGGCGCAACATTTTAGCCAAAAGAAAGACGGCAGTATCAATGAGGAAAAATTTGAACACGAGCTACTCGATAACAGTACGCCAAAGGAAATCTATAGCCTGTACGAGAGCTTAGAAGCCAATCAGCAAGTGCTGCTTAGCCATCAACTCGAGTTAGAAGATAAAGTAAAACAGCGCACTATGGATTTAGAAATCGCTAACCGCAAACTCAAGGATATGGCCGAGCGGGATTCCCTCACCAATTTGTACAATCGACGTTATACCGAAAAGCAATTCCTGAAAATTCAAGACTTGTGTGAGCGAGGCCAAGATGCCATTGCCGTAGTATTGCTCGACCTCGACTTCTTTAAAAAAGTGAATGACACCTACGGCCATCTGGCGGGCGATGAATGCCTACGGGTGATGGCTGAAGTGTTAACGAGTCACTTTAAGCGTGATGTCGATTTGCTGTGTCGTTATGGCGGCGAAGAGTTCGTCTTGATATTACCTATGTGTAATACCTTGAAAGTTGAGCAACATCTTAATGGCTTCCGCGAAAAGCTCGCCAGCGTGGTGATTACGAACCCAGCCGATCAAGTCACTTTTAGTGTCACAGTCAGCATAGGCGCCATCATTGCCGATGCCGCTTACAGCTCAACGCTTGAAGTTTGGTTAAAACAAGCGGATGAGAACCTCTATAAAGCTAAGGAACAAGGGCGCAACTGCGTGGTTTGCACCCTAGTCACAGTTTAATCGGGCATATGCGCGGTGCGATATTGGTCAATCCGCGTCAGCATATAGGGGAAAAACGGATTCCATTTTTGGCGTAACATTTCCGCGGCGGGCACGCTATACACTCCACGCTCGCCACGGGATGATGCAGCGCCAATTTGGATCCGGTGTAATTTTTCATTGGTTTTAATGCCGTATAGTCCATCATCTTCATTAAAGGGTAAGGCCACATGGGACAGAGAATACACCCCCGCAGGCCAATGCAAAGATAAGCTTTCCAGCGCTGGCACACTATTATCTTGAGGTATAAGGCCAAACTCCCGCGCTTGAACCTGAGTCGTCTCGCTATCCTGATTTTCAATCAAGGTGCCACGGTAATGGATAGTGTCGGAGGATGCCGGTAATAACGCGAGCAGCGGATCATTTGCCATCAATTTACTGTTGATCACGGTACGGTTCATATCAAACAACACTAACTCATGGCCTTTCTCGGGCAGCACTTGGTAAAGCAGGTTCACTACCGCGGCACTTGACACCGTCGCATCGGCGACAGATTGAAAGGTTAATATGTCAGGAATAGACTCACGTTGTGAAGGCGTTAGCCCACTCAATAAGCTTTGATTACGCAGCGCTAATTGATAGACCACATCGCCCGCGTTCACCGCAAAAGAGGTGTATTTAAAGGGATCGTATTCCATCTGAATACTGTTCCACTGCAATTTATCTAAATCGAGTAAACGGCCAATCCAGCTTTGCCAACGGGCCGCCGCCGCAATCGGTGCAAGCCCAATGGCGGGCGACATAAAAATCATTCCCGCATAATCAGGATCTTTCTCCTGATTAATAAGCTCTAACTCATGGTTTAGCGCTACCGCGGCGCCCGTTGAAAAGCCAATCACAAACAGCGGTTTCCCTTTAAGCTCTTGTTTCATATGCGCTGTAGCCAAGTTCACCGCCGCGGCTAAGTCCTGCCAGTAGAGGCTCGTCAAACCACTCGGAATGGTGCCATGGCCAGGGAGTCTTAAGCCAAGCACATGGGCTTTACCCTTAAAATGTGCCGCCACATTGGACATGGCATAGGGCGAATCGGACATACCATGGAGCAACAGTACGCCAAAGGGCGCATCGGCCTTGGGCCACTCGAAGGTGCGATTCCAGTTATGGGGCCAACGGGCGGGATCCGACAGACTGTTTTTAACATAGCGATTCACGGGTGAAGCATCCGTCGCCGAGACTTTTTTAAGGACTTTATTGTCCACTTCGGCAAATAACTTATCTTCTAAGGCGATGTAATCACTGAATTTGTCTAATTTAGTGTTGTAACGAAACTCGTTTTTAAGCTCAGTAGTGTGCCAGAGGGAAAGATCGGGTCTGGCATTGAGAAAATGTATGCCTGTCACCAACAGGGCAACGGCAATCCCCAAACAGGCATAAAATGCCGCGAAAAATAAATGCTTGGTTGAGCCTATGATGATGGCTTTCATTCTCGTCCCTTGGATCCCGTAAAATGCGCAATCAGATTATAAGGTTAGATAAAAAAAAACCTCAACTTTCATGTTTAATATTTGATCTCGCGGCAATTTAGTTTCGGCTGTGCGCCTAAGTTAGGGTAAGATCCGCCCCACTTTGACTCCCATATTCGACTGTTATGCATATTGGCCCAGCCGCAGCGACCTATGCTTTTTATCTCCCGAATCCCCCACTCTTGCCTGAAGATTGGCATTGGGAGCAGGATAACGCGATAGCAGAACTCATCGCCTTAAACGGCAATCACTGGCGTAAGATCTTCACAATTATGGCAAAAATTTGCGCTCCCAGTGAGGATTGGCGCGATTATCGCGACAACTTATTACTCAAACAGCAGCAAATGCTGCTAATAGGTGCCAATGCCCTCTCACCACATGCCAATATTCATATTGTCTGTGGGCAAGCCGCCGCCATGGCATTAGGGATTGCAGTCGATAGCCATATCGCTACTGACGCGTTGCAAACAACCAAACAGCAATTAATGCAAGACTCACAGGCTAAACTGCAAGACGTCACGGCAATGATACTGTCACAGTCTCCACTCTCAAGCTGTGTACTACTCACGCCTTATTTAGACTATCGCCAATACTCAAACGCTTTGATTGCCCTGACGCGTAACCATCTCCAAGCGAAGCAGCGCTAAAGGAATGAGGTGAGTTCAATGCAACTCAGCTCAATATGGCTAAGCACAATGTGATTAAGCTCAATTCGAATCGAGACACTTGGCGAGATAGCATTAAGCATTCACACATGAAAAAGCACCCACTAGGGTGCTTTTTCGTTATGTCTCAGACGGTAACCGTCTTAAATTAATCGTAAATAGTGGGGATAGGTTGACGCTTATGCTGCGTGGCCTTGTAGATATTGATAAGCTTTTCTTCAACATCCTTGCCGACTTCTTTCCCTTCAAGGAAATCATCGATTTGCTCGTAGGTCAGCCCTAGCGCGACTTCATCTTCCAGTAGTGGTTGATTGTCTTCCAAATCCGCCGTTGGCGCTTTATAGACTAAGGACTCTGGCGCGCCCAAATATGCTGCCACCTGGCGTACTTGGCGTTTGTTAAGTCCAAATAAAGGCGCAAGATCGCAGGCGCCATCGCCCCATTTGGTATAAAAACCGGTGATATTCTCGGCGCTATGATCGGTTCCCACTACAAGCCCGCCCACTAAACCGGCTAACTCATACTGGGCAATCATGCGCATGCGCGCTTTCACGTTACCTTTAATAAAATCAACTTTAGCCGCATCCGGTGAATGCAATCCCGCTTCGACAAAGGCCGTTAAAGTCGCCTGATGCACACCATCGACCCCTTGATGCACATTGATGGTGACTAATTTGGTCGGCTGAATAAATTGGCAAGCTTGCTGAGCTTCGTGCTCATCTTTTTGAATTTGATAGGGTAAGCGCACCGCAATAAACTGATAACCGCCGTCAGTATGCTCGCTATTGAGGCTATCAACGGCCAACTGACATAAACGTCCCGCCGTGGAAGAATCCACACCACCGCTGATCCCAAGGACCAAGGCTTTGCTGCGGGCAGCTTGCAGTTTAGATTTAATAAACGCCACACGGCGCTGCACTTCGAACTCAGGATCGATGGTCTTGAGTACCTTCATTTCTGTTAAGATCTGCGCTTTCACCGAAAATTCCACCTTAATATTCGCTGTTATTGGGAGCAGTGATTGGGCTAACGTTATCATTTATTCGGGTCTGCCTGTAGCAAAAATTACCATCCACAGGGTTAATTGTTGAGAAAACGTCATTGGCTCAAGTTTTCGTCTGTTCCAAAAAACAACAAGGGCAATAACGGTTTGCCGCTATTGCCCTTATTTACTCAAGCCAGTACTGACTTATCTTTCCCAGTAGGATTCTTCTAAGCTGTCTTCGCGCTCAGGTAAACCGCGGGAGAGACGCGGACTATGCTGCGCCAACACCTCGTAAGCCACGCGGTTAGCGTACTTACAAATTTGCGAGAATGACGAATAACACAGACCATCACGCTTGTGCTTGCTTGAGCCTGGCACATTGGTCTTGTGGAAGGTATTGGCCGCCAAATCGTGCAATAACGCCGATAACGCACCATCACCGGCGCCGTTAGTGTTGCCGATTTTCTCGGGGCCGCCCATGTAAGGCGAAATATGGGCAAACACTTTAATCGGGTTTTCGCAGTCACGTTTCAGCTTAGGACGCGAGAACTCATAACGGTTAAACTCGGGGATAGCACCGGGCAGCAGTGTATGGCTGGTCTCACGCTTTTCGGCATCATCGGTATAACCTGCGGTGTAAAGCCCGATGGGGCCTGCGGTGGTTAACACCATATCACACCACTCGAGGGCTTTTTCGCTGGCAAGCAGCGGATCGCGAAATCCGGTTAAGGCCTCACCTTCATCTTCGTTCATCGCCAAAATGGTCACATGCTCTTGGATAAAGTTTTGCCACCAAACGGGATCTTCATCGATTAAGAAGCGTGTGCCTAAGGTCAATACCACGGGGACTTCGGCGGCTTTGGCGTATTCAATCGCGCACATGGCCGCATCGGTGATCCTGTCACCGCCACTGGCACGCATTAAATAGGCGGTTAATACCAAGGCAGAGCTGCCCTGCACTACATCTTTATCAATGTATTCTGGAGTTAACTTGTCCATCGCCCCTTTACTGATCGCAAAGGTACGCTCACCGCAATCGGAAATCAGCGTAAAACAACGGCCAATAGGACCATCGACGGGTTGCAGGAAGTTAAGGTCAACCTTAGAGGAAGTGTTACAAAGATAACGGTAGGCGTAACTACCAACTTCGATATTTTGGCTCATCACCCCAAACAACACTGAGCGGTCATCGGCCAAAATAGAATAATTGTGCACTGTGTTACCAATAGTACCGCCCGCGAACTCATCGCTGATCAAACCTTGTTGTTTCAGCTCGGTATACAGGGCATGCGCTTGCTCGTCATTGATCAGGGTCGAATTGCCCTTAGGTAAACCATAACGGCTGAGCAACTCATCCTCTACCTTGGCTTCGATATCCACTAGGGTTTGATCGATACCGCTGACATAAGTCGCAAAGGGTTGAGGTTGCTGGGTTAATTGCTCAAGCAATGGGTCACGGGTTTTGACCGGAAAATAATGTTTCGATTTGCGCTGACCGGGAAACTTCATAGTGGCTCTCTTTTCCTGGCATCCATGCTAATGGGCATTACAACGAGCGTTGCTCATCGTGTCCTAAAAATAATGAGTCTAGGCTAGAGAGATAAAAAATCCACTCCCGAGCCATAAAGGGCGCAGATTCTACCATAAAATCAGCATGAAACTAGGCCGTGTTTCGGTTTCAACCGGAGAAATTTACCGTCACTCCGCGCGTATCCATGGTTGAGCTTGTTCTTGCACCAGTTGCCTGAGCAGCTCGATATGGAGCTCATCATCATTTAAACAGGGAATAAAGTGATAGGCCTCGCCGCCCGCATGCAAGAAAGTCTCTTTACCGCCAATGGAAATTTCTTCTAAGGTTTCAAGGCAATCGGTGGCAAAGGCAGGGCAAATGACGTCAACACTTTTTACGCCTTGGCGGGGTAAATCGGCCAGCAGCTCATCGGCATAGGGGGTTAACCACTCTTCTTTGCCAAAGCGGGATTGGAAACACACCTGCCATTGTCCGTCAGTTAATTCCAGCGCCTGCGCCAGTAACTTGGCCGTCGCGCGGCACTGCTCAGGATAGGGATCACCTTCGGTGGCATACCGCAGCGGAATACCGTGGAAGGAAAGAATCAACTTGTCGGCCTGCCCGTGGGTTTTCCAATGGCGTTTCACAGAATGCGCTAAAGCCGCGATATAGGCTTCATGGTCAAAATACTGTTTGCTAAAACGCAGCTCAGGAATATCACGCACTTGAGTAAAATACTGCGCCACCGCATCGAACACACTGGCGACGGTTGAGCAGGAATATTGCGGATACAGCGGCAGCACCACGATACGTTCGGCGCCTTGGGCCTTGAGTTTGGCAAAGCCGCTCTCAATCGAAGGATTGCCATAGCTCATGCCGAGTTCCACCGGAATGGTTTGATTAAAGGTCGCGCTCAGATCCGTGGCTAACTTTTGCGCCTGCTGCTCACTTATCACCATCAGCGGCGAGCCCTGCTCCGTCCACACGCTCTGATAAAGTTTAGCCACCTTGGCGGGTCGGGTGTTAAGGATTATCCCTTGCAAAATCGGCTGCCACAGCCAAGGGGACAAATCGACGACCCGAGGATCACTTAAAAACTGTTTGAGGAATCGCTTAACCGCTTTGGGAGTGGGTTCATCGGGCGTGCCGAGATTGACCAATAACACGCCAAACGCAGGAGAGGGAGAAGTCAATGTGTTACCTTTTATCAGCCAAATACCTCGGCAGGCTAACATTCGGTCGCCAATAAAAAAAGCCTGCAATAGCAGGCTTTTTCCTAATATGAGAACTTGTTCTCGAATTTAGCAATGATGCTTATTTCAGCACGCTGGCTAACTGTGCACTCACAGCCGCTACCGACTGAGTACCATCGAACTTGTGGTATTGAGTGTTACCCGCCGCAGCCACTTTGCCATAGTATTCAACCAATGGCTTAGTTTGCTCGTGGTAAATGCCTAAACGCTTACGCACTGTGGCTTCTTCGTCATCTGGACGAATCGCTAAGTCTTCGCCTGTTACATCGTCCTTGCCTTCCACTTTAGGTGGATTGAATACCACGTGGTAAACACGGCCAGAACCTGGGTGAACGCGACGACCGCTCATGCGCTTAACGATTTCTTCGTCTGGCACATCGATTTCGATCACGTGATCAATGCTGATACCGTTTGCCGCCATCGCATCCGCTTGTGGGATAGTGCGTGGGAAACCGTCTAACAGGAAACCTTTAACACAGTCGTCCTGTGCGATACGCTCTTTAACCAGTCCAATGATCAGATCATCAGAAACCAGTTGGCCTGCATCCATCACTTTCTTCGCTTCTAAACCCAGCGGAGTACCGGCTTTAACGGCAGCACGTAACATGTCGCCAGTAGAAATTTGTGGGATACCATACTGTTCCATAATGAACTGGGCCTGGGTACCTTTACCGGCACCTGGGGCGCCCAATAGGATAATGCGCATCTCAAGAGTCCTCTTTTTCGCATTGATATTCTTCTTAGGGCGGCGATCTTCGCACATCTGGCCGCCATTGAGAAGGCTTTTAGCTTCGACTTTAGCCTCAGAAACCGTAAATAAATCGCAGTTTTGCGGCCAATTTAATCCTTAATAGAGCAAGGTATAGAGCTTACGGCGGTACTGATTCGCCAGACTATTGCCTTGCCCAAGCGCCGTTAAAATCTCCATAAAGACTTGTTTTACTTTGCCATTTTCAGCGGTTAAATCCTTAGATAACACACTGTATAAATGTGCAAGCGCTTCTTCGTCTCGGTGGGCCGAATGCAAGGCCTTACAAAGTTCGAGTAATAACACTAAATCCTGCGGATTATGCTCGAACTTCTGCTGCAAATCACGAATTTCTGGCGTGTCCGCCGCATCCAAAGCAAGGGTTAATTTCGCCTTTAAGCTCTGGTAATAACCATCTTGGTCGGCAAGGCCAATCTGCTCGAGTAGCAGCTGCGCTTGGGCGAGTTCACCCTGCATCAAGTACACATCGGCAAGCACTAAACTCACCTCGGCCGCCTGATGTGAGGCGCTATGGGCGTCTTTCAGTAACACGGCCGCCGTGGATAAATCCTCCGCCGACACTTGGCTTAAGGCTAACAGGGCTTTGGCTTGCTCAAGCTGTAATTGCCATAGGGGTGGCAAGTGTTTCTCCAGCATAGCGCTCACCTGCGCCGCCTCTTGCATACCCGCAAAGCCATCGATTGGCTGGCCCTTATCGAGCACTAAGGTGGTCGGCAGTGCTTGAATGCGGAAATAGTTAGCGATTTCCAGCTCGGTTTCGCAGTTCACTTTCGCCAGCACAAAACGGCCAGCATGTTGCGCGGCAAGTTGCTCGAGTGTTTGCACCATGGCAACACTCTGCGGCTGTGGCTGGGCCCAAAACACCATCACCACCAGTTGCTGCATCGAAGCATCAACCACTTGCTGAATATTGTCTTTCGTTAGATCGAGGATATTGTCCATGGTTTTCCTTACTCCCAAACTGGCACCTCTACAGAGAAATGCCCTAGGATAATGCTCTTTGCGGTGCCTAAAACGGAATCGGGGCACTTGTGTCTCGACTCAAGTGCCCCGAATGTCTTACTTCAGGTTCGCCAATAACATTTGGTTCATCAGCTTAATAAAGGCCGATGGATCCGCTAGGCTGCCCTTCTCCGACAATTGCGCCTGTTGCAATAACAGATTCGACCAATCGGCAAAGGCGGCTTCATCTTGAAGATCGTTTAAGCGCGATACTAATGGGTGCGCAGGGTTTACCTCAAACGTCGGCTTGACCTCTGGCACTGGCTGACCCGCAGCCTGCATCAGTTTGATCATCTGGCTCGACATCTCACCTTCCCCCGTCACCACACAGGCTGGGGTATCGGTTAAGCGTGAGGTCACTTTCACATCGGCCACGCTAGCGCCTAATGCCGCTTTAATGCGTTCAATCAATGGCGCAGACTCTTCGGCGAGTTTCTCTTGCGCTTCCTTCTCGGCCGCATCTTCCAGCTCACCTAACTCCAGCTCGCCACGGGTGACTGAGTGCAATTGTTTTTCTTTGTACTCAGTTAAGTGGTTGATTAACCACTCGTCGATACGTTCTGACATCAGCAACACTTCGATGCCTTTCTTACGCAGCAGTTCTAAGTGTGGGCTGTTGGCCGCGGCTTCGTGGCTGTCGGCCACGATATAGTAAATCTTGTTTTGGCCTTCCTTCATGCGGCTTAAGTAGTCATCGAGTGAAACAGTCGGTGCCGCGCTGCCCGTATGGGTAGACGCAAAACGCAATAAGCCTGCGATACGCTCACGGTTTGCAAAGTCTTCCGCTGGACCTTCCTTCAACACTTGACCAAATTCGGCCCAGAATTGTTGGTATTTTTCCGCATCGTCTTTTGCCAGTTTTTCCAACATGCCCAGCACGCGCTTAGTGATACCGGTGCGCATCGCTTTGGTGATGTGGTTGTCCTGTAAAATCTCGCGAGACACGTTCAGCGGCAGATCGTTTGAGTCAATCAAACCCTGCACAAAGCGCAGGTAAGATGGCATAAACTGCTCGGCGTCATCCATGATAAACACGCGCTGAACAAAGAGTTTTAGACCATGCTTACGGTCGCGGTTCCACAGATCCCATGGTGCTTTTGAAGGGATATACAACAGGTTAGTGTATTCCTGTTTACCTTCTACGCGGTTATGGCTCCACAGCAGTGCGTCTGTGTAGTCGTGGGAAATGTGCTTATAAAATTCTTGGTACTCTTCGTCACTGATCTCAGACTTATTGCGCATCCACAGCGCAGTCGCCTTGTTCATGACTTTCCAGTAACCTTCGGTTGCGGGGATTTTTTCACCGTCTGGGCCATCGCGCTCAGGGGTGCCTTCCTGCCACATTTCAACTGGTACAGAGATATGGTCTGAGTATTTAGTGATGATGGAGCGTAGGCGCCACTCATCGGCAAACTCTTTCTCTTCATCACGCAGGTGCAGAGTGATCTCGGTACCACGGCTCGCCTTAGTGATGGTATCGACTGTGAAACTGCCCTCACCTTCCGATTCCCACAATACGGCTTCATTAGCCTTATGGCCTGCCGCACGGGTGCGTACAGTGACTTTTTTCGCCACGATAAAGGCCGAATAAAAGCCCACACCGAATTGACCGATCAGCTGCGAATCCTTTGAGGCTTCGCCAGAGAGGTTTTTAAAGAATTCAGCGGTGCCCGATTTGGCGATCGTGCCTAAATGCTCAATCACACCATCGCGGGTCATACCTACGCCGTTGTCTTCGATGGTTACAGTGCCTTTTTCTTTGTCTGCGCTAATGCGCACACGTAGCTCACCGTCACCTTCGTATAGCGCGTCGTTGGTCAACGCAAGGTAACGCAGCTTATCGGCCGCATCCGCAGCATTGGAGACCAGTTCACGCAAGAAAATTTCTTTGTTGGAATACAAAGAATGGATCATCAAATGCAACAGCTGTTTGACTTCAGTTTGAAAACCATGAGTTTCTTGTTGTGACATGAAATTTTCCTTATTTGTTACGCAATTTGGTTAAAGCAAACGCTTAGTGATTAATAAAATGGGGCTGTAAATCCACTTTTCAAGGGGGGAGATAAAATCACAGATCAAATGGCGAAAAATAAGGCAATCTTGGGCGAAAATACGGCCAATGGCCCAGATATTTGGGGAGTCGTCAGCCGTAAATGAGGGATGCTAACGCGGTGAACAAGAACACTAAGACCATCTGCTCAATACTCTTTAATCACATCATCCTGCGCCCATAAAATAAAAACCCGCGAGCACTGGGCTGGCGGGTTTTATCTTGAGTCCATCACTCGCTACAGCGGGATACGCCCATTGAAGGACAGCGCTAAGGTGGTGCTGTCGACATATTCCAGCTCGCCCCCCACGGGAACGCCGTGGGCGATACGGCTGATCACCACTTTGTGGCGCCTTGCCATATCGGCAATAAAGTGGGCGGTGGCCTCACCTTCTACCGTGGGATTGGTCGCGAGGATAAGCTCAGCCACATCGCCCGAGGCTAAGTGACGCTCTAATAGCGCCAAGCCTAACTCCTCAGGTCCCACCCCATCGAGTGGTGATAAATGGCCCAGCAATACAAAGTAGCGACCGGTAAAATGTCCACCCGCTTCAATGGCTAACACATCGGCCGGCGTTTCGACCACACAAATCGTCGACGAAGACCCGCGTTTATGGCTAGAACAAATCGGACAGAGGCTTTCTTCAGTGTAGGTTCGGCAAGACTGACAATGACCGATATCGCTCATGGCACTCGACAGCGCCGAGGCTAATTTAAGCCCAGCTTTTCTATCGCGCTCAAGCAATTGAAACGCCATACGTTGAGCCGATTTCGGCCCAACCCCTGGCAAACAGCGCAGGGACTGAATTAACTCGTCAAGCAGGGGACTAAATTTCATCGTCTATCTCAATTAAAATGGCATTTTCATGCCTGGTGGTAATTGCATACCGCCGGTCACTTCGGCCATTTTGGCTTTTTGGTTTTCTTCGATACGACGCGCGGCATCGTTACACGCTGCGGCAATCAAATCTTCTAACATCTCTTTATCGTCTTCCATCAAGCTTGGATCGATTTCGACTTTACCAACTGTGTGTGAGCCAGTCATGGTCACTTTAACCAAGCCAGCACCTGATTCACCGACCATTTCCATGCGGGCAATTTCTTCCTGCATTTTTGCCATTCTTTCTTGCATCATCTGGGCTTGTTTCATCAGATTGCCCATACCGCCTTTTCCAAACATAGTCATTTCTCTTCTATTAGGGTTAGTCGCAAGCTTTTAAGCTGGCTAATCTTACTGAAATAAATGGGATTGGCAATCAATGCCGATATCCCATCACTAAACTTATGATCTTGATAGTGAGTTTTTAACAAACTCTGCCACTCCACGCAGCATATGCACAGAGGAAATATTACTCGGGCTCAGGCAGTGCGGGAATAAGTCCACTACGCTGGGCTAGCAATTCTGGTGGATAGAGTAAAGTATCCTGATCCAGCTCGGCGCCAAAACGGTTAATCAGCCATTGCACATTATCGTCCATCATTAGCGATTGGCGCGCCTGCTGCAGTAACTCTTGGTGGAAACGTTTACGCATCTCTAAGGGGGTTTCCCGCGCGGGATCTGTTCCTATGACCACCTCAACCTGCCTCGGGTTCCCCAATGCGGCCGTCAGAGCTTGCTCTAACTGCTCAATCGCCACGGGCGCCGCCAAATGTTTCTGGTCGGGTTTTAGCAGCAACGGCAAGGGGTTAGCCTGCACCTGACAAATCGAGTTTACCGCCAACTGACGCACACGGCCACCAATCTCTAGGCTCGCCATAAGCTTATACCAATGCAAGTCTAAGGGATGCCCTGTAATCGATTGCGCCAGCGCTAATGCAGTGGATGACGTTGGTTGTACAGTCTCGCTTGACTGTGACTGCACCGATGCTGGTTGCTGAGTTTGTGGTTGAGTTTTTGGTTGTGTAAGTTCCTTCGCCTGAGGCTGCTGCGGCGTATTCGGCTCAGGGCTTTGCGTCGCAGGCTCGCTTTCTTGTCCAGCCGCTTGCTCTAACGCTTGCACAACCCGTGTAGCCTCCCTATCCGTTGGCGATATTTGAGCGGCAACGGGCGCAGCGCCTAAATGCTCAACAGCTGTTTGCGCCGCGACAGGGGATTCAGTCTGTAGGTTAACACTTGCAGCGGGCGCATGGGTCTCATCCATCGCAGCAACTGGCGCCTCTTCCCATGGCGGGCGATCGTTCGGATCAAGCGGCGGAGTTGGCGTAACATTTGACTGTGACTCAAGATGGAGCTCGGCCTCGAAATCATCATCAAAGGGCAGCTCAAACTCGTTATCGGACGCGTTATTGGCGACTTGCGGCTTGATAGATGCATCAACTGAAGGCGTGTTTTGTGAAGTCGCGTGAGAGACTGGCGCGGTATGCGCATTCTGGCTCGGGGTTTTAAGCTTAACTTCCGCTGCTGGCTTTTTTCCATCACCTTCCTTGGTGCTGAGCGCATCAAGATCGGATAACAAGGAGTCACGCGCAGCTAATACCGCCGATAAAATATCGTCATCCTCGAGGGACACTGTAGTTGAAGCTGGAGGTGTTGAAGCCTGAGAAGCTGTTGAAGCTGAATTGTCGACAAAAGACTGCGATTTGGGGTCCGCGGCGGACTTATGCACAACATCCCTATGGTCGATAGACTGAGCACTGTCGCGATTAAACGAACTCTCTTCCATGCCAGAGAATCCGCCCTGCTCCTCAGCCATAAATTGTGAATAATCATCCTGATAGGCATCGAGCGGCGCGGCGGCATAATTGTATTGACCGTAATCTTCAGCGGAATACTCGTCCGGCGCTACCGCATCAGCATTCTCATTAACACTCGCTTGAGTTTTTTCCTCGATATCATCAAGAGATAAGGCTACGGGTTCTGTTAATGTCGCTGGAGAAGGCCCCTGGTCAACGCTAGCAGTATCTACTGTTGCAGCTTGATTATGCTCTGCATCAATGTTCGATGCCGGCATAGAAACTGAGTTCGATTCAGCGCTTGAGTCAACTTTTGCTTCTGGAGTTGAGAGGGCCTCAGTACGCGATACCGTCTCGGCATTTGCGCCAAAGCCTTGGCTATGGGCTTGGCTTAAGATCACTTGCTGCTCGGCAATTAATGCGGCATTCAGTTCAGCCTCATCATCAATCGCATCATCGACAGCTAACATATCCTCAGCAGATAAGGCTTGTTGCGAAGCTGTAGTGTTCTCACTCTTAGCCATAGGCTCAGAGATTGCAGCTTGTGGCAGAGTCTGTGAGTCACGCTCAGCGGTTAGCGGAGTTTTTTTTTCAGCCACAGCCTGATTAACGGCCTGTTCAACCACAGGCATATTTGATGCGGGCGTAGTAGACGTTGGCTGCTGAGCAGGCAAGCTCACCTTTGCTGCGTCTTCAACTTGCCAACGTTTCACAGGCTTTTCGGGAACAAATGCCACGGCTCGGAGCAGCGCCATTTCAAGGCCCGATTTAGGATCTGGCGCATGGGGTAAGTCTTTACGGCCAGTCAGTAAAATCTGGTAATACAACTGCACTTGTTCCGGCGCTAACTGCTCGGCAAAAGCCTGAATTTGCGCGCTGTAAAGGGATTGCTGCGCCGCAGCAGGTGCAAATTGAGTCAAAGTAATTTGATGCAATAATTCCAGTAAACTGCGCAGCACTTCTTGGGCGTCCGCGCCATAGGCGAGCACCTGTGCGCAGCTTTGCATTAAAACGCCAATATCGGCATCGGTTAAGGCTTTGAGTAAGCGCAGCACATGCTGCTCATCGATGCTGCCCAGCATAGATTGCACTTGGTTGAGCATTACCGTGCCGCCACCGAAGGCAATGGCCTGATCGGTCAAACTTAAGGCATCACGCATACTGCCATTGGCCGCTTTGGCGAGCAGCGTTAAGGCTTCGTGCTCAAAGGGCAATTGCTCTTGGGTTAAAATATGCTGTAGCTGAGTGCCAATTTCCTGCTGGGTTAAGCTCTTTAAGTTAAATTGCAGGCAGCGAGATAACACAGTCACAGGCAGCTTTTGCGGATCGGTTGTCGCCAGCAAAAACTTCACATGCTTTGGCGGTTCTTCGAGGGTTTTTAGCAGCGCATTAAAACTGCTGCGGGAGAGCATGTGCACTTCGTCAATCAGGTAGACCTTAAAACGGCCACGGGTCGGACGATATTGCACATTATCTAAGAGTTCACGGGTGTCATCGACTTTAGTGCGCGAAGCGGCATCGACTTCGATCAAGTCAACAAAGCGGCCCTGGGCAATTTCGACACAGCTGCCACACACACCACAGGGGGAAGCCGTTACGCCCTTTTCACAGTTGAGGCCTTTGGCGAAGAGACGCGCCAAACTGGTCTTGCCCACACCGCGAGTACCCGTAAAAAGATAAGCATGGTGTAAACGTTGTTGCGTTAACGCATTCGTGAGCGCGTGCAACACGTGGCTTTGGCCGACCATCTGTTCGAATGTGGCAGGGCGCCATTTTCTGGCTAACACCTGATATGACATGGAACTCCCCAATGTGCATGACAAGAATGTTGGTACAAAAAAGGGGATCGCGCCCCGAGATAGTTGCAAGATAACATGTCAATTAGCGACATGCCATTAAACTATCCCTAGGCGCCTTTGGCTGAAGAATTATTCGCCTTCAAACTCACAAAGTTTAACCAACTCAAGACCTAAGGCAGTTAAACGGGCTTCGCCACCGAGATCTGGTAATGAAATCACAAAGGCTGCATCTTGCACTTCACCACCCAGTTGGCGGATAAGTTTGACTGTGGCTTCGATAGTGCCACCAGTTGCCAGCAAATCGTCAACCACTAATACTTTATCATTCGCGGTGATCGCATCGGTATGGATTTCAAGGCTATCGTGGCCATATTCCAGCTCATAGCTTTGGCTAATGGTCGCGCGTGGCAATTTACCAGGCTTACGTACAGGCACAAAACCAATGCCTAATTCCAGTGCTAAAGGCGCACCAAACAAGAAACCACGGGCTTCAGTGCCCACAATCTTGGTAAAGCCTTTATTACGATATTGCTCAACTAATAAATCGATAGTCGCTTTATAGGCCGCGGCATTTTCCAGCAGACTGGTCACATCGCGAAATAGAATCCCTTCCTTAGGATAATTAGGAATCGTTTTAATGCTTTGCTTTATCAAGGATAAGGTTTCTGTATTCATAGCCATTTAATTTAACTTAATCGTTTCGCCATGCGTAACTGCTGGCGGTAAAAACAAAACGTCCACAGCGAGTGTGGACGAGCTTTAATAATTCGCACAAAGCTTATGCCGCTTTGGTTTGAGTTGCAATAAGCAGCGTATTCAAGTGACGAATTGGTTACCAATTTGTGCCTTAGATCAAATGTGCTTCCATAGGGTGTGTTGACGTTTCAGGGTTATTTTTGCAGCTATTTGGCTGGCGTTTATGCAAGGCAAAGTCCGTGCTGTGTAGTTATTCTACATAAACGGACAATAACGCAGCAGAAACGTCAACCAAACGCTGCCCGAAGGGTTCGTCTGGCAAGCATTTGCTCTTACTTTCTGTCATAAGAGCCGCTCGTCATTTGAGTAGAATTACTACACGTCATTCCTCGTTTCGCGAGCACAAGCTTGCCAGAACGAACAAAATTTAATCTCGAAACATCAACACGCCCTACACTAGGATTCGATTTCAGGAATGGTTTTAAGATACCAGAGTAATCCGCACGCCATGGTGAGTAGCAGTAACTTTACCCATACAATGGGGACCACCAGAATGCTAACGCTAAAACTGAGTCCCGTGAGCAACATCGCTCGGCGTTTAAGGCCGGGGCGCATCGCCCTGTGTTGTTGCCATTGGGTCAGCGCATCGGCAAACCAAGGGTGTGTCATCAACCACTGGTGTAACCGCTCGCTTGAGCGGGCAAAACAAAAAGCCGCCAACAGGATAAACGGCACAGTCGGTAGTAGAGGCAATACAATACCCAGCAGTCCAAGGCCCAACGCCAGGCAACCTATCAATAAAAACAAACCGCGTTTCAATATCATAGTTTGTAAATGACCATATAGTTTGTGGATAAGTAAAGTATGTCGCTGCCTCAAACCTAAAAAACAAAAGCCACTCTAAGAGTGGCCAGTAGTATACTCAATTTGAGATTAAAACCTGCTTAAATTAAGCCTAATTGCTTTAACCAAGTCAGGCTTGCTGGAAGCGTCGGCAACAGTAAGACTAAAATAAAACCAATAAAATACATAAAGTTAAATGGGTCTTTAAATGGCTGACTGCTCATTACAGCTCCTCAAATGTGTGCAAAGATAAGTGCGCAGGAATCGTACAGTGATTAAGATCACAAAACGGGCGCCATTGTAGCGGTTTGTCAAATCAACAAAAACCCTTTTTCTGTAAGGTTATTGCATTTATTTTGCTGATTTTAGCAACATACCGCTTAAATCCCGCGCACGATCCCTTTCACGGCGAGTTGTTCGAGTAACTGAATACAGCCTTGGGTTAAGAGCTCCGGTTGCATTTGCGGATAAATCCCTTGCAGCCAGTTCAGTATGTCATCGAGGCGACTCTGCTTTTGTTCTGCCAAATATCCCAGCACTTGCGCACTTAGGGGCGTTAATTGTAAGAAGCCCACCTCGCCCGCCTCATCCTGATAGAGGCAAAAAAACACCGGCTGCGGCAGCGGCGTTGTGGGGCGATAATCTTGGCGGATCTGCTGCACCGGATACTGGTACTGGGCCACACTCGCCGTTGCCGCTAAACACAAATAACGCTGCAAAATATCTGCGCTGGACAGTCTCTCTTGCTGGTCAAGTTGCTGCGCCGTTGCCACTCGCAGCTCAAGCCATTCATAGTGCGCCAGCTCCAGCATAAAAGGCGGATCACTTTCTGCTGGCGAATATTCAAACTGCAGGAATTGTAAAAACTCTCCGGCAATATCAATAAAAATTGGGGACTTACAATCGTGTTGACTGAAAAAAGCCTGCACTAAGGCTTGCCACTGTGAATCGCTATAGAGACTTTTGAGCACGGGAAAGGCATTGGAGACAAAGCCCATCACATTATTAAAAAACAACTCTCGGTAAACCTGCATCCGCTCGAGGGGCACACCGCTCGGCACTGGCTTTTGGGGATCGCGAATATAATCGATAAAAGACTGCTGTACTTGCTTAAAATCCATCAGGCAATCCTCTTATCCAAACGATTTTTCGCCCGCGCTTGATAGGCATGGATTTGGTTAATCTCATCCAATAACTGCACCGTTTCAGGCAGATTAAAGTCACGCTCGAGCAGCGTCGGCAAGACGCCATGCTGGGCATAACACTTATCCAACAATGCCCAGACTGGGTCGTTGATGTCGCTGCCATGGGTGTCGATCAACAAGGTTTCAGACTGTTGGTAATGCCCCGCAATATGCAAATAGGCGATGCGCTCCGTTGGCATGGCCTTTAAATAACCCTCGGCATCGTATTGATGATTTATCGAGTTCACATAGATATTATTCACATCTAACAGTAGCTTACAGTCGGCCTCTTCTAACACTGCGGTTAAAAACGCCTGCTCACTCATTTGTGCGCTCGGCGCGGCATAAAAGGAAATATTCTCGAGGATCAAAGGCCGCTCTAAAATATCCTCCACTTGTTTTACCCGCGTCGCCACATGCTTAACGGCGTCATCGGTAAAGGGGATGGGCATAAGATCGTATAAATGACCGCCACCCGAGCAATAACTTAAATGCTCCGAATAAACATCGATTTGGTGCAGATCCATAAACGCCTTCACTTGGCGGACAAACGCCAAATCTAAAGGGGCAGGACTGCCGATAGAGAGTGACAGACCATGGCAGAAAAAAGTGTGTTGCTCAGTAAGCTGCCTAAATTGCTTACCGTATTTTCCACCGAGCGTCATCCAGTTTTCAGGGGCGACCTCTAAAAAATCGATAGCCGTTGGCAGCGCTTGGCAAAACTCACTGAGCATTTCACGCCGTAAGCCTAATCCAACCAATCCACTCTCTTGCATTGCTTTCACCTCTTAGCTAGGGCGTGTTGACGTGTCGAGATTACATTCTGTTCGTTCTGGCAAGCTCGTACTCGAATACAGCTAAACAAAGGCCAGCTGAGGCTGGCCAAGTGTAGAATTGAGCTCGATAGTATCGACTCGCGCTTATTTCATTTCTTTTTTGACGGCGTCGGCCTTAGCTTCGACTTTTTCAGCGGTTTTTTTCATATCACCACCGCATTTGCCTTCACCACACTTACCTTCATGAGCTTTATCGGCAGCAGCTTTCTTCATATCGGCGCCACACTTACCTTCACCGCATTTGCCTTCATGGGCTTTATCAGCGGCTGCTTTCTTCATCTCGCCACCACACTTGCCTTCACCACACTTACCTTCTTTGGCTTTTTCGGCTGCAGCTTTTTTCATATCGCCGCCGCATTTAGCTTCGCCACATTTACCTTCTGAACCGACGATTTGATAACCCGCTTCCATGGTTTCAAATCCGAATGGGTTGGTTTGCGCATTCACGACGAACGCAGAACCGACCACCACTGTACCTAACGCCACTGCAACGGCTGTTTGCTTAACTGACTTCATATATTTCTTCCTTTTATTTGATGAATGGTGGCCAACAACAGTGTTGTAGCTGGCTTACTGCAAAAGACCCGCCCCATCTCGGTTTCATTTCAAAAAATATCACCAAATCACAGAAATAATCAAAATATGCTGATAGGAAACAGAATTTAGTCGTAAAAATAACCCAAAACAGTCATCGCCCTTCCCTCGCAATGCTTTGTAACCACAGTCCAATAGGATAGAATGCACGCCCTTTGAAACTGGATATGGGTTTGTTGCAGTGCGCGTAATTTTGGCTCCGATGGAAGGCGTGGTTGACGACTTAATGCGAGATATTTTGTCCTCAATTAACCCCTACGATTTGCTCGTCACCGAATTTGTGCGCGTGGTTGACCAACTCTTACCCGAAAAAGTGTTCCTCAAACTCTGCCCCGAACTGCTCAATGGCGGCTTTACCCCTTCGGGCACGCCGGTTCGCGTACAGCTTTTAGGGCAAGAGCCCAACTGCATGGCCGAAAACGCAATGCGCGCGATTGAGCTTGGCTCCCACGGCGTCGATGCTAACTTTGGTTGCCCCGCTAAGATGGTGAACCGCAGTAATGGCGGCGCGGTGTTGCTGCAATACCCTAATACGATTCACGATATTGTGCGCGCCATGCGCCAAGCCGTGCCCGCCGAGCATCCGGTGACGGCGAAGATTCGTTTAGGTTACGAAGACAAATCCCTGTTTATGGAGAATGCGCTAGCCGTTTATGAAGCGGGCGCGACTGAGCTGGCTATCCATGCCCGCAGTAAGGTCGATGGTTATAAACCTCCCGCCTACTGGGAATACATCACCGAAGTGCGCGAGCGTTTGCCCATTCCAGTCATTGCCAATGGTGAGATTTGGAACCGCGAGGATGCAAAGCGTTGTATGGCGGTGACGGGCTGCGACAGCATTATGATTGGCCGCGGCGCCATTTCGCTGCCCAATCTTGCCGATACCATTAAGACTGGCGCGGCCCCCTACAGCTGGGCCGACACCTTAGGCTTGATGCTAAGCTACACCCAACGTGAACTGAGCGGCCGTAAGAGTGATTATTATCCGGCGCGAATTAAGCAGTGGTTTAGTTACTTAAATCGCCAATACCCCGAGGCGGACACCCTGTTTAGGGAGCTGCGCATCTATAAGACCACTGAGGAAATTGTGCGAGTGCTGGAAGAGGCACAGCAGCGCCTTGGCGAGTAAACACGGATGGTGCATAGGATAATCCCATGAGAAAGTGGTGAATTTTTATTTAAAACACCACTAAATCCCTGCAAATCGGACAGATACTTGATCTTTATCATAGTCGTTGATAGTGGAACTATTAGACTGAATGTCCAGAGTCAGATAAAACAGGCGATTTTACGTGAGCACCACCCATATCAGACAAGAATTGTCAGAGCTTGAAGCTAATCTAAGGAAGGAAATCGGCGCGCTCCCTCAGTTTATTGAAATACTTGGGGCGCATTATGCCAACCTCAGCTTAGGCGAGTTAATTGACCGCCTGGCACAGAGTCATCTCGCAGAACATCCGCTATTTTGCCGTTTAAACCGCCTCGATGCCGCCTTCTGTCAACTCGACTTAGGCTTGTACGGCCTGTGCTCAGATTGCGAAACCGAAATCGAAGCCGAGCGCTTGACCCAAGACCCCACAGAGCAACGTTGCAGCAGCTGCGCCGAGCATTATCAGCATGAGCATCGCCATGAGCTTAGGCTAAGCCATTAACAAATTTAGACTTTATCTGTTAACTCAGTAAGTTCATCAATAAAAATGCCACTCAAATGAGTGGCATTTTTTTACGATAATTTATCGCGATTGATTACAGCTGACAGCCTTCAACACTGTTTGAGTTTTCGTAAACAATGTCGCCCACTGGGTTGTAGTCAGCAGCTACGATTGCTTGTTTCTCTTTCAGGAATGAATAGAGTAAGTCCGCATCTACATAACCTGTTTGGATTGGGCTAGCCAGTTTTGGATAACCGTCACCACCTGCAGCGTTAAAGCTAGGTACAGTGAACTTATAGCTTGCAGTCGCACTGAACTCTTTGCCATTGATTTCGCTGATATTAGCCGTCTTAGCCGCACAGTCGATGGTCATTTTTACGCCAGTGATCTGGGCATAACCACCTGAACCGATTTGGATACTGCCCACAGCGCCTAAGTAAGCTGCAACTTCAGTACCCGTCATTTCGTTCAGGGTGACCATGTTGCCAAAAGGTTGAACCGTCAGCACGTCACGGTAAGTAATGTCGCCCGCTTGGATAGAAGCGCGCACACCACCTGAGTTCATTACACCAAAGTCAGCAGACACTTTACCGCTTTGCGCCATGGCTAACATACGGCCTAAGTTGGTTTGCTTGTTACGTACGTTTGCACGTTCACCATCGAGCAGCGCATCGGTAGTCGCAATCACTTCATCTAACTTAGCTTGGCCTTTCTCTTGGTAGTAAGACAGCAGCTCTTTTAACTCAGCATCAGGCTCAATCTTAGTGCCAGCAAGCTCTGTGGTTTTCTTACCTGCTTCGTCCAGTTTACGCATGTTAACTGGGATCAGCTTGTAGCTGGCTAAATGCAGTTCGCCGTTGAAGTATTGGAAATCCGCACGGCCAACATACTTACCCCATTCATGGGCTTGCATGATCCAAGTGCCGTTTTGTTGATCTGGCGCGCAGTTATCACCAGGTTTGAAGTCGGCATAAGACGTATTGTCAGTACCCGGTTCCATACACACTGGATTTTGTGAGTGACCACCAATCACAACTTGTAAGTCGCCTTTATTCAACGCACGAGCCATAGCGACGTCGCCTGGGGCGTTGCTACCGTTTTGGCCATCGGCATAGTGACCCATGTGAGTCGTTGCGAAGATAATATCAGCCGCTTTGGCGTCTTTAATTTCTTTAATAACTTTCGCCACTTCCACTTTAGGATCGGTGAAAATTAAATCGCTGATAAATTCTGGGTTACCGATTTTTGCAGTGTCTTCGGTGGTTAAACCAATCACAGCTACTTTAAGACCGTTAATATCGAACACTTTGTAAGGCTCGAAATAACGTTCACCTTGACCACCCTCAGCATTTTTACGGTAAATGTTCGCCGCCAGCATTGGGAATTCGGCTAAACGACGCTGCATATCTAAAACAGATAATGGGTTATCGAATTCATGGTTACCGACTGCCATTGCGTCGTAACCAATTTTGTTCATACCGGTAAAGTCAGGAATCGCATCCTGTAAATCAGATTCTGGTACGCCAGTGTTAATATCACCGCCAGACAATAATAATGTTTGGCCGCCATTCTTGCTGACTTCAGCACGAATTTGATCAATTAACGCTTTACGCGCTGCCATACCATATTCGCCATCACTGTTTTCCCAGAAACGGCCATGGTTATCATTGGTGTGTAATACGGTAAAAGTTTTACAAGCACTGCCCGCTTCGGCGCAGGTTGTTGGTACTTTAGTATTATCATCATCACTATTACAACCTGCTAGCGCAGCCAGCACTGCAGTCGCAATTAGTCCTTTAATAAGCTTATTTGTCATTACATCAACCCCTTGATTTTAATTATTTTATCATAGATAGATTGTCGCGAAGTCCATCCAATTCGCGTCACGCATAATAGCAAAGAATAAAGACGAATTGTGTCATTTTTATTAATAAACGTGACTTTAATGTGGAATCACAGGGAGGATTTAAGACAAATTTGTTTCAAATAAAAAATAAGCTAAACGGCTGATTTTTACTTTTTGTTTCAATGACTGAAAAATACCGAAATATTAAATTTAACTCGTTAAATTTAAGCAAGTTAGCAATTAATGACAAAACATCTTATTGTTCTGAATAAAAAACATCAAACGGTAAAAACACACTTTACCGCATGATGTTTTTATCAGCATTTAGATTTTTCTACATTTCAAAACACTCTTGTAACCAAGTGCTTATTGCTTTTAATTGCACCGGAATGACCGAATGTGGCATAGGATAGGTTTGCCATTGCACCGAATATCCACCCGCCTCTAGCGCATTCTTCGCTAATAAACCTGCGGATAATGGCACCACATCATCCTGTTCACCGTGCTGATGTAAAATAGGCGTTTTCGCATTGGCGACACTTAATTGGCTGGGTAATACATCACCCGTCGGTAAATAACAGGAAAGTGCCATAATGCCAGCGAGTTTTTGAGGATAACGTAATCCCGTAAATAGGCTCATCACCCCGCCTTGGCTAAATCCGGCTAAGACGATGCGTTCACTCGGAATACCAGCCGCGATTTGTTCATCAATCAAGGATTGCACACTCAGCTCCGAGGCCATCACACCCTGCATATCGGCTCTATCGTGCAAATCCATGCTTTTGATGTCATACCAAGCGCGCATAATGTAGCCGCCGTTGATGGTCACCGCTTGTTCTGGCGCATGGGGGAAGATAAAGCGAATGCTATGCCCCGCAGGCAATCCTAGCGCCGGAACCACAGGTGCAAACCCTGCGCCCGAGTCCCCTAAACCGTGTAACCAAATCACCGCCGCCGTCGCCTCAACTTGAGGCTCAATCACAATACGTTCAAGTGTCATACTGACAAATCCCTTATAAATCAAAAGTTATTATTCTCGCCCCGCGAGCGCTTTACAGATAATCAATGCCGAGGAGAGCTTGCAAAGCGTCGAGCTGGTTTGTGTTATCTAATTTAATGCTCCAACGCACGCCTCCGCCATTGGCGATGATCATCGGCGGCTCCTGCCTAAGGCTGATGTCTTCGGCCGCGGCTTGAAGCACCACATTGGCCATGTTCAGCCGGATCTGCACTTCAAATTCAGTGGCAATCAACTTACCCTGAGAAAATTCCACTAACATAGCTATTCCGCTCTCGTGATAGTCACTGTTAAAACGCGCCATGATAGCAAAGTTATTTCGCCAAGGATGAACTTTTAAACTCGCATTAGGGTTGATGACAGACCAGCCATAGGTTGAGCAAGCTTAGGTTTATCCATCGCCATCAAATCTACGTCGCTCGGTATTGAGAGCGCTTACGTCAAGTCCTTACCCGCTCGGCATAGACGCTTAACCAAGCTTTTTAGCAAGGCAATCCCACAGTCTAGATAAAGTTTAATTACATTTTAGTGTCAGCTAAATTGCCCCAAACCAGAGCAGTTCGAGTAGAATCCCGCATCAGCGATGCCAGCCCACTCGCGGCTAGCGCGTTTTACACCATAACAAGAATCACAACACTGGGTGGTTATATGTTTTTATCCCGTCGTACCCTCATTAGCAGCGCACTCTTGATGCTGCTGCCATTAGTACAATATGCCAATGCGGCCAATACCTTACCGAATACCAGCCTAGCAAGTTCCGCCACAAGCCAAATGCACTCTGTTACTGATGAGCTGACCTTTGCCAACTACCAGCAAGTGAGCATTCATCACATCGAATTGGCATTAAATGTAGATTTTGCGCAGCAGCAAATCTCGGGGGACGCGACTCTCGAACTGGATTGGCATCAGGCCGGAAAAGTGCTGGTGCTCGATACCCGTGACCTTACGATTAACAGTGTCAGCATGTTAAATGCAAACGGCCAATGGCAATCCGTGCCCTTTAGTTTAGGCGCAGCCGATAAGGTTAAAGGCGCAGCGCTCACCATCAATCTACCTCAAGAGCGAGTCGCTAAAGTCAAAGTTAATTATCATACTTCCAAGAATCCATCCGGTATTCAATGGCTGACTCCAGAGCAAACCCAAGGTAAGCAATGGCCATTTATGTTTAGCCAGAGCCAAGCCATTCATGCCAGAAGCTGGATCCCGCTGCAAGATACGCCCGCAGTGCGCCAAACCTATAGCGCCACTGTCACCGCTAAGCAAAGCATTAGTGTCGTCATGAGTGCCGACCGAAAGAGCGTGTCTGCGACGCAAACCCAATTCACTATGCCGCAGGCGATTCCGGCCTATTTGATTGCCATTGCCGCGGGACACCTGCAATTTGCCGCCTTAAACGACACATCAGGCATTTGGGCCGAGCCAGAAATGCTTGCCAAGGCCAGCAAAGAATTTGCCGATACACCGGAGATGATCGCCATCGCCGCCAAACGTTACGGCGATTACCGTTGGGGCCGATACGATTTGCTGATCCTTCCGCCGAGTTTCCCCTTCGGCGGGATGGAAAATCCGCGATTATCCTTTATTACTCCCACAGTCATCGCGGGAGATAAAAGCCTAGTGAGTTTAATCGCCCACGAGCTGGCTCATTCTTGGTCGGGCAATTTAGTCACTAACGCCACCTGGCGCGATCTCTGGCTTAACGAAGGTTTTACCACCTATGTGGAAAACCGCATTATGGAAGATCTCTATGGCCGCGACCGCGCCCTGATGGAGCAAACCATTGGTTACTCTGAGCTATTGGCCGAATTAGCCGAGTTGCCAGCCAGCGATTCAGTGCTACATATTGACTTAGGCGATCGCGATCCCGACGATGCTTTTAGCGGTGTCCCCTATGTGAAAGGGCAATTATTTTTGCGCTTCCTCGAGCAAAAATTTGGCCGCGAACGGTTCGACACCTTTGTGAAAAGCTACTTCGATCACTTTGCGTTTCAAAGCATTACCACGGAGCAGTTCCGTAGTTACCTCACGCAGCAGTTATTGCAAAAATATCCCAATATCGTCAGTGAGTCCGAAGTGGATACTTGGGTGGAGGGACAAGGTTTACCCAGCTTTTTAGTGCCGCCGAACTCGCACGCCTTCGATGATATCGATGCTCAGCGTCAAGCGTGGTTAGAGGGCAAGCGTGCCGCCAGTTCCCTAAACACTCAGGGCTGGACAGTGCATCAATGGCTACGCTTTATTAATGAAATGCCAAGGCTGAATCTCACTGAGCAACAATTAGCCGAGTTAGATAAGGCCTTTCATTTTACTGGCACCCACAATAATGAAATCGCCTTTGCTTGGTATGCCCTCGCCCTCGATAACGGTTACTACAGTGTCTTGCCGGCACTGAAACAACATTTAACCGAGATTGGCCGCCGCAGGCTGATTGTGCCTTTGTATCAAAAACTGGCGAGCAGCGAGCACTATGACTGGGCAAAAACCGTTTACTTGGCGGCCCGCAGTGGTTACCACCCTCAGACCCAAGCGAGTCTCGATATGATGTTTAGTGATAAACTGATGGAGCATGCCCATTAAGTGGTGCGCTTGTTGGGATTGGGCGCAGGATAGCCTGTGCTCAAGCCTCGCCACGAAATGTGGGCATAAGTTTAGCGGTGAATCCTTTGTACCACAAACCGCGACTTTGATTACGAAACTGTAGTTGCAAGAGTTTATTTGAAACCAAAGCATTAGCGCACAAAAAGCCCAAACCTAGGTTTGGGCTTTTTTTTACTTATCTGGTCATTACTCCCGAGTACCCCTGCTGTAGCAGAGTATTGATGGGAGCAACCACGCAGATTAGTGGTGGTGACCGCCTACACCGTGGGCATGACCGTGGGCGATTTCTTCATCGGTCGCATCACGGGCGCCAACCACTTCGATATCGAAGGTTAAGTCACGGCCCGCTAATGGATGGTTAACATCCACAGTCGCCATAAACTTACCCACTTTGACGATAGTCACTTGGCGTTGACCCTGATCAGTGTGAACCACAGCCGTCATGCCTGGCTTCCACACGCTAGCGCCTAACAGGTGCTTCACAGACACACGTTGCTGCGCCGCTTCACCTTCGATACGCTGACCATAGGTTTCAGTACATGGCAGAGTAACGGTGAATTTTTCACCAATCGCTTTACCATTAATCGCATTCTCTACACCTGGCATCATGTTGTCATGGCCGTGTAAGTAAGCAATCGGCTCGCGACCTTCGTTCGTCTCGATCACTTCGCCTTTTTCGTCGCGCAGAGTGTAGTTAAACTGCACAACCATATCGTCTTTAATGCTCATCGAATATCCTTTGATTTGCTTCGATTTCAAATGTCGGCCGAGCTTAACAAAACTGGCCTTTGCACTCCACTGTTTTATCCCTGCGATGCCTCACCAAAGCTTAAGCGGCTGCGGATTAGCAAGCCCCACGCCTGAAGTGGCATGGGTTGAGTAAACCATAGGCCACTTGCGGCAATATTCGCAGGCAGTACGACTCAACCTAAAGACTTTAGAGTGAAATCCCCAGAGCGCTAAAGACTTCAGGGCTTGGGAAACCGTCGGCAATCATATTCTTACTGCGCTGGAATGCTTGGATCCCCGCCGAAGAGTTACGCCCAAGTACGCCGTCTGGTTTTCCGACATCGAAGCCTGATTCATTCAGCTTGGTTTGTAACTGTTTGATTTGCTCACGACTCAAACGTGGCTGCTCGGGCGGTGCCACTTTTAGTGGTTCGCCGCCATTAATTCTATCGGCCAAATGACCGACGGTAATGGCGTAAAACTCAGAGCGGTTCCAACGCATGATCACATTGAAGTTCTCATAGCCTAAAAACGCGGGGCCAGTATGACCCGAGGGCAAATACAGCGCCGCCTTCATATTGATAGCGGGTAAAGGCAATCCATTACTTTGCACTACGGATTGCGCCGCCCATTGGGATAGCGGCTGCGCCTGTTTGGCACCAAGGTTTTCATAGTTGAAATTGCGCGGCAATATCACTTCACGCCCCCAACGCTCATTGCGTTGCCAGCCTAAGTGTTGCAAAAAGTTCGCCGCCGAGGTGAGTGCATCTTCGGTGCTATTCCACAAATCGGCCTTACCGTCGCCATCACCATCGATGGCATATTTAGCATAGGCCGAGGGCATAAACTGGGTGTGCCCCATGGCGCCAGCCCAAGAGCCCACCATAGTGCTCTTATCAAAGCCGTATTTTTCTTTTAACTTAAGCGCTTGCATCAGTTCAGTCGTAAAATAGCCACTACGACGCGGCTCACAGGCCAAGGTAGCAAGGGAATCTAACACGGACATTTTGCCTTTGTAGGAACCGTAGTTAGTCTCAAGCCCCCAGAAAGACAGAATATATTGTGGCGGTACACCGTATTCCTGCGCCAATTTATCGAGCAGCGCGCGGTGTTTTTTCAGTAAACGGCGGCCTTCATTCACCCGCCAATCGGTCGCCCGCTTGGTAAAATAGTTGTTGAAGGTTTGGCTAAACTCGGGCTGGGCTTGGTCAAGCTCAATCACTTTAGGCACAAACTGCAAACTGGCGACTGTGTCTTGGATAGTGGCTTCGGATAAGCCTTCGGTACGTGCGCGCTCCTGTAGGTTAGCCACACAGGTCGGAAACGCCGCAGCATGGGCGGCGATGGTGTCACTGAGCGGCATTTCTTGCACGGCGGCCTGCGTCTCGGCGATCGCGGTTTGACTATTACCGCTCGATGTTGGCGCGCTCGAACACGCACTTAAGCTCACACACGCGGCGATGCTGGCGGCAAGATAGGACATTCCTTTCAGTTTGATCAAATCAATTACTCCTACAGTCAGCGCTAAGAATGTATCTTAGCTGAGCAAGGCAAGAGGTGGATCCCCCCAAGCCAAGAGAGATACGATATTTAGCCATAAACAGGTTGCCGCTCTGTTGATAGGTCAACAAACAGGGCAACGGCCAAACATCCACGAAACTATTTTCTCCCCCAGAAAATCGAGCCAGATACTCACCAACAATCAGTAATCATTATCGGTGCCTCTGCTCGGCACATCCTGACCCATAGCGCCCGCTAACACAATGCTTATCACCACAAATCGCCAGATAAATTCACTTATTGCTCAGTTAACCAACAGCGAAAAAATCTTAGCAAAGAATCCCTTGGACTATCTATCCGTTGCCGTATAATGGACAAGTTAACAGCATACTTCAAAGAGACCTATCATGACTGAAATCAACGCGGCGTTGGCTGGCTTTATCGAAAACGTAAAAGAACATCAAACACTCTGGGGTTTGATGGATGAAACTGGCGAAGGCTGGGTCGTTTGTGACTCGGGCGAGTTCGAAGATACTGATGTTATGCCTTTATGGTCGAGTGAAGCGCAGGCAAAGTCTCACTGCACCGAAGAGTGGAAAGACTACCAAGCGGTGGCCATTAGCCTCGAAGAATTCCTCGAGTACTGGGTATCGGATCTCAACGATGATGGCGTGTTGATTGGTGTTGATTGGCAGAGCGATGAAGACTGCTTAGAGTTAGATCCTATCGTTCTGGCGAAAGATTTAGTTGATGTTGAAGAGGTTTAATTCCATCAACCAAAACCGCATGTTTAGGGCATCAAGGGCTGAGGTATTTAGCTCTTGATGTCCGCTTTCCCTTGTATCGACATTCCCTTCGATAAACGTCACCTCTGTTGGTTTTGCGGCGAGCCCTGCAAAGACCGATTGGAATATCAAGCAGAGTCACATGCGCCCCACCCGGCTTTAGCCGTTCCTTGCTGCGCCGAATGCTTAAAACTGGCACAAAGACATACCTTAACCTCTATCTGGGATTGCCGTGTGGCGGTTAAAGATGCCCTAATGAGCATTTATGCCAAGCACTTAGCTATTGGGATTAATTGGACGGAGGAAGAGTTAGCCGAGTCTGAGTTTTCCTGCAAAGTGTTTGAAGGCTTTAAAAAAAGCGCTTGGATGATGTATCAAATTGCCCGCGACAGGATTAATTTTCCGGGCTGGCCGATACAGCTTGAAGGGGTTGAACTCGAATGCCAGTTAGACAGTACTCGCTTTGAGTTTGATGGGGTGACTTACACCTCTTTACCCGCGGCGATTCATTACTACAGCCAGCAATTCTGCTTAGATCCAGTATTCTTTGCCGAGCTTATTCGGTTAGTCGGTAGGCAGAGATTTAACTATGCTCTCAGGCTTGCGCGGATCCATATCGCGGCAGCCAAAGAAATGAAGCGCCAAGTCCTTGCCGATGTTAAAGCCGAACTCAACCAATAAGCCGTATCGTAGTAAGTCGTTTATATCGCAGCAAATAGCCCGAGTTACGGTCAATAGTACGAGCCACAAGTGAAAGACTAAAATCGAGCGCTGAAAATAACGAGGCCGCCAATCGCAGGTTGCTAGGGCGGCCTATAGGTTTCAAACCTGTAATTGAGAAATCGGTTAAATCAGTGGCGTTATTTGCCAATAACTTGTTTTAATCTGTCTTGCACCACTTCCACCAGCAAGTCGGGCTGGAATTTCGAAATAAACCTGTCGCAGCCAACCTTCTCCACCATCGCATTGTTAAAGCTACCGCTGAGTGAAGTGTTTAAGGTGATAAATAAGTCCGACATCGCCTTATCGTTACGCACTTCGTAGGTCAGCTTGTAGCCGTCCATCTCCGGCATTTCGGCATCGGTTATCATCATCAAAAGCTCTTGGGCGACATTCTTGCCTTCATCGCGCCATTTTTGCAGTAAATGCAATGCCTGCAAGCCATCGGAGGCTTCGATAATTTCAATCCCGAGTTGGCCTAAGGTCTCACGCACTTGGCGCCTTGCGGTCGAAGAATCATCGACAATCAAGACCTTCTTACCGGGCATCTTGTCTAACAGGCTCTCATCTAATACCCCTTCGGAGAGACGAATATCGTAATGGACGATTTCCGCTAATACCTTCTCAACATCGATGATTGACACCAATTGCGACTGACCTTGGTATTCGATGCGGGTGATGGCCGTGAGGTAATTATTTCGCCCAGCCGTTTTAGGCGGCGGCATAATATCGCTCCAGGTCATGTTGATAATGTGCTCGACCTTACCGACTAAGAAGCCCTGCACACTGCGGTTATATTCGGTGATGATCATATTGGCATCATCTCCCGGAGGCACAGGTTTAAAACCGATAGCCGAACGCAGGTCAATCACGGGAATCGACATGCCACGAATATTCGCCACCCCAAAAATATGGGGATGACTGCCAGGCATAGAATTTAATGGCGGTAACTTGACGACTTCTTTGACTTTAAAGACGTTAATCGCAAATAACTGGGTAGAGTTAATTCGAAACAGCAGCAGTTCGAGCCGATTTTCACCGACGAGTTTGGTTCGTTGATCTACGGTTGCAAGCACGTTTGCCATAATGCGACTTCTCTACTTTGGAGGAACAGCTTTCCTCACCAGTGACGGATTAAGCTAAATTATAGCGGTAAACTCACCATGAGAACCATGCAATAAGTCGATTTTATCTAAAAATTACAATCACTCGGCAATCCTTTATCGTTCGGCAGGCGTCCCGATAAATACGTGATCCGCTTACAGCTGTCGCGCATCTATCGTCGCAATTCCCCCCTTTATCCCATGCGTTTTTGGGCTAGCACCATGCCCGAAAGATTGAGAAGATTCCTCTCGCAGCGGATCTCAAATCCCCCTTGGCGCAGCCCTGCTAACCATTCTTGATGGTTAAATCGATTCTGTTGTGGATGCTCGAACAACCGTCGACTCAAGGGATTGCAAATAGCAGCGCGGTATAAATCCTCTACCACAAAGTAGCCGTTGGGTTTTAGCACCCTTGCCACCTCGGCAACCGCCGCTTGCCAATCGGGAATATGGTGAAACACGGCAAAATTGAACACCACATCAAACTGGGCATTTGCAAAAGGCAACGCAGTAGCATCGGCAACACTGAATGCCAATTGGCTTAACCCATTGGGTGAATCATGCCAGCGCGCTTTAGCGGGTGCGACCATCTCAGGGTCAAGATCGACAGCCGTGACTTGCTCGGCCCCAAAATGGTCGCGGATCAACTGAATTCCGTTACCAAAACCACAACCAATTTCGAGTGCGTGACGTATATAAGGAAGGGGTTTGGGCATCATAGAAGTCAGTAATGGCGCTTCAATATGGTTTTGCAACCAAAAACGTAGCGGATGCTGGACTAACTTTTTCTCGAATGGATTTAACTTCATCTCATCCCCTTAAATGAATCGGTTATTGCTTGGTACACTGATCAAATTCTGTATATGGTACGTAATGATATAGACATAAGTTCACTTGAGGCCACTATGAAATTACCTCTTTTTCCTTTGCCAATCTGTTTATTACCAGAGGGATATACTCAGTTGCGCATTTTTGAACCCAGGTATAAACGCTTAGTCGCTGAATCCCTTAAATCGGCGGATGGCTTTGGCCTGTGTATGACATCGGAGGATGGCAAAACCATTTATCCCATCGGCACGCTGGTGCATATCATCGATTTTGAAACCTTACCCGATGGTATGCTCGGAATAAGCATTCAAGGAAAACAACGCTTCACACTCGGCGATATCAGCATAGAGTCGGACGGATTAAAGCGCGCCGAGGTGAAACTTATCGATAATTGGCCGAGTGCACCGATTGAAGACGATGAGCGTTACTTGAGTGAGATGCTGCAAAACATTCTTAAGGAGTTCCCGCAGCACCTGCAACATTATCAGGTGGAACAATTTGAAGATATCGCCTGGGTTTGCCAACGCTGGTTAGAAATTCTGCCGGTTCAAGCTGCCGAGAAATACGCTTGTATCAATGCATTAGATCATCAACTAACACAGGATTTATTACATACTGTCATTCAATCCGCTTAAGTGATCCAACTTCCCGCGCGCCACGTATTGCTCTGTATGCTTATCGAATGTCGGCCCTGACGTAACATCTTTTGTGATGTTCAGACTGGATTGAACCTTAAGTAAAGAGCTAATAATGGAAAATTTTCAATCACATTTAGCGCAAAATCGCTATGATAGACAGTTATCATCCCCTATCGATATGGCTATGGAAAACGATAGCACTATTTCAACAGCCAATGAGCCAATCACAGATGCGGATCCTTTAGCGCGCGCCATTTTAAGAGTCGCGAATCAACGGGATAAAGCCGCCTTTGCGGAATTGTTCAGCCATTTTATGCCCAAAATTCGCGCATTCGGTCTGCAACGCTTAAATCAGCAAGGGCTGGCCATGGATCTGGTGCAAGAAACCATGACCTTAGTGTGGACCAAGGCCCATTTGTACAATGCCGACAAAGGCTCGGTCGCGACCTGGGTATTTACCATTATGCGCAACCAGTGTTTCGACATGCTCAGGCGTATCCAACATAACCGTGAAGATGCCTTCGGGGATGATATTTGGCCTATTTACGATGTCGCCGTCAGTCAAGAAAACGGCCCTGATCATAAACTCACCGCCAAGCTACTCGCGCATTTAGATTCCCTGCCCTTGCCTCAACGCCAAGTGGTTCAAGGGATCTATATGCAAGAGCTCACGCAACAAGAATTAGCCGATGCCTTAAAAGTCCCGATTGGCACGATAAAATCGCGACTCAGATTGGGGTTAGAAAAGCTGAAAAGCTTTTTGGAGACGCAACATGATTAAACATCATCCCCATACCGATTTACTGCTAGCCCATGCACAAGGTGAGCTGCCGTTGTCTATGTCGATTGCCATTGCGGCCCATTGTGCCCTTTGCCATGAGTGTCAATCGCAAGTCAGCCGCTTTACTGAACAAGCGGCAGAACTCGCCTTTTTAGCGCCGAGCCAAACCACTGAACCAGCTTTTATCAGCGAAACCGATACCGCACAAGATGACGCCTGGCAGCAAATGTTGTCGCATATTATGGACTTGCCAGAAGCAACGCCAACTGAAAACGACTATCTCGCCAAAGCGACGGTTTACCTAAATCATAAGCATGTGCGCTATGAGATCCCTACAGTCTTTCGTCAACATATCGCTCATCCGTGGCAGCAGATTGGTAAAGTCAGCCGAATGCGTTTCGATGTGAATGAAAGCCACACCCGCGCCAGCCTATTGCATATCGACGCCTTAGGTGAGATCCCGCAGCATACCCATAAGGGATACGAACTAACCCTGTTATTGGCAGGAGAATTTTCGGATCTCAACGGGCAGTATGTTCCCGGCGATTTCATCATCTTAGATGGCAACACGCATCATTCACCCAAAACCCAGTCTGGGTGCCTCTGCTACACAGTATTAGATGCACCGTTATATTTTACCAAAGGGCTCAGTAAATTATTGAATCCCATTGGTGAGCTGATTTATTAATCTCGCTGACATTTAAAATAAGCTGGCAGAGTGAATAACCGATAAACGCAAAATTACAACAAAATACCAACAAACCTATTTCCCGCTGAGTAAAAAATAAACTTGCCAGCGGGAATTTTGCTGTTATACTGCCGACCGTTTTGAGAAGTATCTTGTCGTTATCCTTTTTATATCGGTTTGTCCATTCGCGTAAGCAATGAAAAAAACGATCCTCACGAAGAAAGCCTACTACAAGTAAGTCCCACAAAAATAATGAGTTAGTGATTTTCTGCATCGACTCAAAAACAGTGAACTATTTAATTAAACCCATGTCATAGTACTGTCACTTTACTATGGTCAACTGGGCTAATTGAGATATTCCATTGACATAATCGCTGATATGCATTAGTTATCAATAAGGCATCTCTTGATTAATGATCATGGAATGGGTAACCTCAAGACTCATTAGTATCATCTTTCGCAATTATGCTAAGGATATTTTATTGTTATAACTTACTCACCCAAGGGTGAATTGAATTAAAAGGAGTGTGGCCTATGTCATACAAAATTAACGGACATGAAATCACAGTGAACTTCCCTGTAGACTCTATTTCAGTTAACAAAACATCCATTGCTTTTACCGATAGACAAGGTAAAAACAAGCAGACTTTTTCAAAGCGTACCGAAGCCTTAAACTTTATGAAATGGCTATTGTCGGCAAATAAATAAGTCTCCTTGTGTACTCCTTAGAGTACCCAAAACGGTGTTTAGGTTTATTCGGTTCCCATTTTCCTCGCCATACCGAAGCCTAATGACCGAAATAGATAGCCCAACATCACGATTTGCTATCCCTTTACGTCGAATGACGAACTCGTTTGGTTCAGGCGGTATCTAGCTCACACAGATACGTGCCGAACCAAATGTGTATTCCACTAACCTAGATCAAATTAATCTGCATTTTCCCCTGCTAATATAATCACTCACTCAGTTTGTGAATGTATTTTCTATGTCAAAACCCGATACTAAAACGGCTATGCTGACCTTAATAACCCAGATTAAACAGGTTATTCCGCTCAACTTAGATGAAGCACAAATGTGCCAAGGTGAGTGTTTAGGCTGTTCTAAAAAAATGCTGGAAATGTTGGATGCTGAAATAAGCTATTGGCAATATTCAACCGATACGCCTGGATTGAAAGATCTTAAACATCTGGAAAAGATAGCTACACGCACCCACAAAATATTAAAGCGCAATAAGTTAGTTGGCTAAACGCTCTCCTTATCGCCCTCACCGTATTTTCGTCTGTATCTTGGCAACATGGTTTGATTGCCTAATAGCCCACCCTGATGAATATAGAGAATGGAGGCATGTTGCTCGCGCCGTAAATAATCCTCTAACACTATAAAGCCTAAGGGATCGTAGAGTAATTCAAATTGCACACCGCTGGCACAAAGTCTTTGCCACATGGCATAAAACTCAGGATAGAGTTTCCCAAAATGGTATTTCTTCCCCACATTCAAAATCTGTGGATGTTCAGCAGAGTCAGGATTTAGCTCATAAAACTGCTGCGTTAAATACTCATCGCCGCCGACAACGGCGCAGGTAAGCACTCGAATATTCAATTGCTGACGCACAAAATACTGATTTAAAAAGAGTGCCGTCGTTCCTGTACCTGCAGGTAAAAACACCTTGAGCTCGGAAATATGCTGTGACTCGGCCCAAGCAGCTATTTCGGCAGCTAACTGACTGACGCCATATTGCGCATACTGGCAGCGCCCGCCCTCGGGAATAAACAAAGCCTTAGGCTCAGCAGGCAAGACTTGCTGCTCAATATAATCTTGGCAAGTCCTATTAGGCTCACGATGAAGAGAAGGATTGGCTGCAATCAGGCTTGATAAATTAATGACACGCGTACCATTAGCAATAGCGGCGGCATAGTTACCCGTCGGCAACGTGCGGACATGGCTAGCAATATGATCCACATAAAAATCGCACTGCCAGCCCTTTAGCTTGGTGAGCGCCGACAGAGAATACAACGAGTTAGCCTGCGCGGAGCCATGACCAATCAGCTTAGTCACACCAGTAAACTCATGATCTAGAAAATAGGCAAACTTACGCGCTTTATTGCCACTAAACGCAGGATGCAATAAATCGTCTCGCTTGAGAAATATCTCGCGCCCGGCAAAGGAAAAAGACTCCACAGGGCTGTCAGAGAGCAAGCTTTGACTCAACTGGCTATTGGCTAACATGAATACACTCGAAGGAAACAATGCCGTTAGTGTACCGCGAGCTTGTCTACATCGTCCGTAATTATTAAGCATTTTCGCGAAAATCTAGCATTTTTTACAACGTCACACAGTCATCAACATAAACATCTTATTGATAAATAATGAAAAATATTTTGGCACAATTCTCGCTTATACCATTTAAGTATCAATTAATGATCCTGTGTGTTGGCCAACATCATTCCAACACTGATTTAAAATGAGTTAAGGAGTATTCAATGTCGCTTTTACGGTTAATTTTCAATATCGCTTGGTTTGTCCTTGGTGGATTTGTGATGGGACTCGCCTGGTGGCTCGCGGGGATTTTGTGTTTTATCAGTATTATTGGTATTCCCTTCGGCCGAGCCTGCTTTGTGATTGGCGAATTGACCTTCTGGCCCTTTGGGCAGGAACAAATGAATCGTCGCCATTTAACCGGACGTGAAGATTTAGGCACTGGCGCCTTTGGCATGGTAGGCAATATTATTTGGTTCTTGCTGTTTGGGATTTGGTTGGCCATAGGTCATTTAGCCCATGCCCTTGCCTGCTTTGTGACGATTATTGGTATCCCCTTTGGGATCCAACATATCAAGCTGGCGCTATTAAGCCTGACGCCGATCGGGCAAACCATAGTAGCGAAAGCGTAATAACCACAGTAGCGAAGGCGTAGTAATCATAGTCGCTAAAGCGTAAGGCAAATCACTCAGCACTACTCTACGTCAGTAGGTAGTGCTGATAAATAGTTTGGCAGTGACTGCACTAACCTTGCCTCATGAAAGGCGGTTTCCTCATCGAGCAAATCGCCACAATCTGCAAACGACGCACTCCCATCCCCTTGCTCTAGGCTTATGATTTCGAATAGATAATGCGCCAGTTTAGCTGGCGCATCTATGGTGATGTCATGACCACAATAGGCCAAGACAACCAACTCGACCTTAAACTGTTGTGCTAATGCCCTACTGGTTTGAATATTCACTAAGGCATCACGATCACCCGATAAAATACTGACGGGCACAGGCAAAGAGGCAGGACAACAATAGCGAAACGCCGCCCACAACTGACGACATGCATTGCTGAAAAATGGCGTCGACTCGTGGCGATATCGGCTCCAACGCTCAATCAAGGCAATATCGCGCCGATGGCGATAGCTGGTTAAGCGGACAATCGTCGATTCGATGGGATTAAGCTGTCGACCACGGCAACGATTGAGCCAAGCACGCAGAGCATTCAATCCATTAAATCGTTGATACCAGGGCGATAAGTTAGCCGCGCTGCTATTCAATACAAATAGGTGCTTTATCTGCTCCGGGCGCTGCTTAGCCATTTCCATGGCGAGCATGCCGCCCATCGATAAGCCCAGCAGATAAAAGGCTTGTCCTGCTAATTGCTCATCCAATTGTAGCCACACCGAGCTGGCATATTCAGCGATAGTTAAAGGACTGCTTTGGTGAGTGAGGCTCCCATTGCCGGGCAAGTCTGGGGTGAAAACAGTACAGCCCCTTTGCCTTAGCCTCTGGTCAAAGCCATTCCAATGGCGTTTATCCCGCATTAAGCCCCTGAGTAATACCCAAGTTGTCATCAAAAATGCTCCCGATACCAAAACTGCTGCGCGCTCTGTGCCAGTCGTGTGAGATGTTCGGGCGTCAGTCCTTCTAACTCCCGTGCGTACGCAGCCTCCATCAAGAACTGCATCAGTACTGTATGCCGACGTAAAATCCTGTGGTGCCTGTGTGTTTTTTGCGGATTAAAAAATCCCGCAAAATTAAATATTTGTCTTGGATTTTTCTTAATCCATGCCCAAGAGCCCATCTCTAAGGTCAAAGGTAAGAATGGAATGTTTGCTTGAGGATCCTGGGCATGATGCTGGCGATACAAGTAATCCCAAATATCACCGTGGGTGCGATAAAACTTGCTCTGGGGCGCAAGCCGATAATGGCCATGATGGGGATAGCTGGCTTCAAATAATTGCTTTAAGTGATAAATGAAATGGGCATTTTCAAAGGATGCGCGAGTATGGGCATAGGGAAACCAGATATGATCAGTCAAACCAAAACCAGAATGTGCATCGAGGGAAATAAGACTGGTACTTTGTCTAAGCAATTGTTGCACATAGGCCACCAGCCCCGCGGTTTCAAGCTCCATGCCGCCAAGGCCACGAAACCAAGGTAACTTAGAGGAGAGCCGCTGCCCTCCAACCATAAAAGATACTTTTTCCCGGGACTCTATCGGCGCATTGCGCATCAAGTCGACCTGATTTCCATTACCACGACTCCCCAGCAGTAACCCGACGGGATTCACCACAGGGACAAAGGCTAAGCGGATGTCTGTTAATAACGCTTGTAGGTGTTTGTCCCACGCAAGGCGCTGCAACAGGCTGTTAAGCAAAGCTAAAATTACCTGGGAGCCAATCCGCTCCACCCCATGCACGCCACCAACGAATAACACGGTCGGACAAGAGCGTTCGGTGACGCCTAACTCGACACTGTAGAGCGGAAAATGTTGGTGCCGAAATGGAATGTCCGCAAGAACTTGATATTTGAGTTTAAGATGATGAGTATCAATGAGTTGTGATAGTGTATCTAACTCGAATGGAATGTTATTCATATCATCCTAGAAAGTGAAATGAGCATCGACTCATAGCCTTAGGACGATGTTAATGGCGAACCACGACACATTTATGACAACAGATTCAGCCAGAGCCAAGTTCACTTTAGTGGCGTGTCACTTCCTCCTGAAACAACAACTCCCCCATAATGCTCTCAATATCCAGTTGAGCTAAGCCTTGGTCGAAAACATCTCGCCAATGGCGCCCCTCCTCGGTATTACGAAACGCAATATACAGCTGTTTATTGGCAAGCAGTTGTTTATTCACCTGTAATTTATCCGCCAATGGCTGGAGATGAGGCTGCTTTAACAGGTAATAGAGTACGTTGACATCTATCACTGCACCATCGATGCGACCGGCTGCCACCTTCTTGATGTTTTGTTCATCGGAGGTCACAGCCTCGACGGGCTGTGTACCGGAAGCAATCATCAGATCTAGGGATTCAGTATTCACATAGTCCTTCACCACCCCTAAGGTATAGCGGTTCAGATCAGCTAAGTAGTGCCAGCTGATGGGATGTGATTTTTGCTCAACAATGCCTAATGGACTGATCCCTATTGGTTTTGAAAAAACAAATTTGTCCGTTTCAAAATAATATTCTGGAAAATAACCAATGTAATCGGAGCTTGGCATAGCCGCCAATTTTATCGCCCGGCTCCAAGGGTAAAAATCCACAACCAGTTGCTGTTCCATACGTTCAAAGGCGGCTTGAGCGACCGCGACACTGGCCCCTTGTTGTGCCAGTTGCTGACCGGAATAAGGCGGCCAGAGTAATGAAGTGAGCTTAAGCGTATCGGAAAATGCGCTATTGACCGTGGCGAAAAGGCAACAGAGCATCAGTAGGCACCAGCGGAACATAACACCTCCATCAAAGGATCATCTGTTTTAATGGCTTGAAAAACAAACAATTCATCACATGCTCATCGGTTAAACTCTTTTCAGTATAATCAGCCATGCTTCAAGGTACAGTGAATATTTGTTACATATTTACCCGACGAGAACCTAGCTTAAGCAGAAATGATAAGAGTAGACTGAAACGAGCATCGATACTCACTGTCGTCATGCACGCGGCGAAAAGTGGAAGATGAGGCCAAGCTGATGAAGTCAATCTGAGGGGACGCAACATGCCAATTTCTTTCAAAGACAGTAAGTTGACTTTTATGCATCCCGCGATGACTCGAACCGTCATTACCGTGATAGGGGCATGTTTTACCTTAGTCGGAGGGATATTTTTACTCTTACCCGGACCGGGACTGCTCTTTATCCTGATAGGGTTAACCCTCTTAAGTACCCAGTATCCCTGGGCCAAACGTTGGCTGCGCCTAAGTCAGCGACAATTAACTAAGAGTGCGGCTTGGCTCGACAATCAAATTCGCCGCCACCGCCGATAATCTTGAGTCACCACCTAAACATCAACCCAAGCACTCGAACTTGGGTTGATTTATCTTAATGTGCCCTTGGGCGTAATGACGTTTTAGGGAGATTTTTGCAGCGATATAGCTGACGTTTATGCAAGGCAGAGTCCGTGCTGTGTAGTTATTCTACATAAACGGACAATAACGCAGCAGAAACGCTAGCTAAACGCTGCCCGAAGGATTCCATCTCAAAACGTCATCATGCCCTAGGCATTAATATCCTCATATAGCTCTTGATACATCAGCTCACGCATTTTAAATTTCTGGATTTTGCCCGTGACAGTCATCGGGTATTGCTCCACAAACTTGATGTAGCGAGGCACTTTAAAGTAGGCGAACTTTTCAGTGAGGAAATGCCGAATATCCTCCTCTGAAATCGTAGCGCCACTGCGAATCTTGATCCACGCGCACACTTCCTCACCATATTTATCACTGTGTACCCCAAACACTGCTGCATCTTGCACATCTTTATGGGTATAGAGTTTCTCTTCAATTTCACGGGGATAGATATTCTCGCCACCGCGAATAATCATATCTTTAATACGGCCAACGATTTGCACATAACCTTGCTCATCCATTTGGCCGATATCGCCAGAATGCAGCCAGCCTTCACTGTCGATAGTTGCAGCCGTTTTTTCGGGATCATTCCAATAACACTGCATGATGCAATAGCCGCGGCTACAGACTTCACCTGGCGTATTGATAGGCAGCACTTCACCAAACTCATCGACGATTTTCACTTCGGTATGAGGTAAAGCACGGCCAACGGTAAGCACACGTTTCTCAACTGGTGAGTCGATTTCAGTAATGTGGTTCAGCGGGCTGCACTCGGTTTGACCATACCCAATTAACACTTCCTGCATATACATCAGGTTTTGTACCCGGCGCATCACTTCTTCTGGGCAAGTCGCTCCCGCCATAACACCGGTACGCAGCGAGCTTAAGTCAAAGCGTTTAAATTCTGGGTGCTCTAACTCGGCAATAAACATGGTAGGAACACCGTGTAGTGCGGTGCAGCGTTCACGCTCTACCACCTCTAGGGTGGTCAGCGGATCGAAGGAATCCCCAGGAAAGACCGCCGCCGCGCCCTTAGCGAGGCACACAAGGTTACCCAACACCATGCCAAAACAATGGTATAAAGGCACAGGAATGCAAAGCTTATCTTCACAGGTAAATTTCATTGCCTCGGCCACTAAGTAGCCATTATTCAGGATGTTATGGTGCGATAATGTCGCACCCTTCGGGCTGCCTGTGGTGCCAGAGGTAAATTGAATATTAATGGCATCATAAGGGCTAAGTGACTCGGCGATACGCTCGAGCGCCGCCTTGTCATCGGCCGTCACCTCAACCAATAAATCATCAAAGTTCAACATCCCGGGAGACTGCTCAGCCCCCATGCGGATCACAAATTGTAAGTCTGGCAACGCTTTGGCCTGCAATTGCCCTGCGGCGCACACCTTAAGTTCTGGCGCTAACTCGTAGAGCATCTGCAAGTAATTACTGGATTTAAATTTATCGGCGCAGATCACCGCCCTACAGCCCACGTTAGTCAGTGCATATTGTAATTCTTCGGGCCGATAAGCGGGGTTGATACACACCATGATGGCGCCAATTTTGGCGGTGGCGAATTGGGTTAGACACCACTCAATATTATTGGGCGACCAAATGCCCACGCGATCCCCAGGACCTATGCCCAGTTTGAGTAAACCTGTGGCCAAGGCATCAATTTGTGCAAGGTATTGGCGGTAATTCCAGCGGATATCTTGATGATTCACGACAACTGCTAACTGTTCGGGATAAACGTTAGCGATATCGTTAAGGTACTGTCCTATGGTTTTCTCAACGAGCTCTGGGGAATTAGGCCCCCGGAACTCACTGTATTTGAGAGGATGAGTGGCTTGATTTGTTGCTTGAGTCGTTGAAACAGACATTAAGGCCTCCGTGCTTTTTTATTATGGTTAGCGGGATTCAAACTAACCAATCCTCGGAACATGTCACAAGTAAAAAAGCACGGTATTAGACTAAAGAGTAAGGATGTTCTATTACTCGAAAGTCTTGATTAACGGGTAATAAACGCTACCTGTTTATCGGAAGTTACCACCTCTAAACGCTGCAAACGCTCCATAATCGCCAGTAACACTCCTTGGCGGCGCATATTCTCTAACACCCCTGGGCTGAACACTTCAAGGCGAGTCATCGCAGTTAATAACAGGCGGCATTGCGCGACACTGGCATCACGGATATAAGCGGGTTTATCGACTAAGTAACTGTTGTTATACCAATAATCCCAAGTGAAATTCGCCAATAACCAGCCCTGAGTAGTTAAATCGCTGACAAATTCCAACATGCGTTCGCGGTGCAGGCTCACATCTCCTGCGGTAAAATCTTTAAGGTATTTAGTGTATAGGCCACTGTCTGTGGTCATTGCTGAAGTTTCCATAGCACACCTCACTGTCTCAACATCACTCATATAAAAGTCGGGTATTGAAAAAAGCTTGGATTAGGATCTAAAGCTGCCAACTTTGCATCAATTCGCAGCGTCATAGCACCATTGCATAAGGCATACCAGACTCGATAGTGACAACAGGGTAAGCTGGGTTAACTGAACGCTGACTTAACGATCTCAATAATCTGCTCAGAGTACGGTTAACTGTGAGGCAAACAAAAAGTAAGATAAACTCAATGCATTAACTCGAAGAGACTGGCTGTTTTTGTGAAGGATAAAAGATGAACTACTGGCTGATGAAATCGGAACCCGACGAATTTAGTATCGACGATCTTAAGGCTTGCCCCAATCAAACTGAAGCTTGGTTTGGGATCCGTAACTACCAAGCACGTAACTTTATGCGAGATGCGATGCAAATTGGTGATCAAGTCTTCTTTTACCACTCAAGTTGCAAAGTCCCCGGCATCGTCGGCATTGCCGAAGTCGTGACTGAGGCCTATCCTGACAACTCGGCCTTTGATCCCGAATCAAAATATTTTGATCCTAAATCCGATCCACAGCAGCCACGCTGGTTAAGGGTGGATATTCGTTTCGTCAAACAATTCAAGGAAATCATCCCCTTAAGTTTGATCAAAAGTTTGCCGCAATTGGCCGATATGTACTTAGTCTCTAAAGGTTCTAGGCTGAGCATTCAACCTGTTACCCAAGAACAATGGCAAGCCGTGCTTATGCTCGCCCGCTAAGGGCACATATTCAGCTAAAGTTCATCTAAGCTAAGCTAGATTGACCACAACCACGTAATTCCTAAGGGAGCTAGTATGAATAAATTAACTGCAACACTGATTGGCGGAGTCGTACTCAGTTTGGTCGCCCCAATGGCAGCTTTTGCAAAGAATGAGCATGAGCACGACAAGCGAGATAAAGACTTACCACCCGGCTTACAAAAGAAAGCCGATAAAGGTCAGCCTCTCCCTCCCGGATGGCAGAAAAAACTGCGTCGTGGCGATATCCTAGATTACGATATTTATGACCGCGGCCGCGTCGTAGTCCCCATCGACAGAGACGGCAGAATAAGCATTGAAGTCGAAGGTTCCATTATCAAGCTCGATGAAAAGAGCCGTAAGATCCTCGATATCATCAATGTGGTCACCTATTGATCTGAAATTGCAAACAGATTCCTGCGCACACTTAAGCAGTTAAGTGTGCGCATTTTCGTTTAGGGTTAACGCCCATCGAGCATGCGGCCAAGTCCGCCGAGGACTGAACCTTCGCCTCTATCACTACCACCAGCAGAAGGAGCGTGAGCAATAATGCGATCCGCCATCCGCGAGAAGGGTAGGCTCTGCAGCCACACTGTACCATGGCCTTTTAAGGTCGCTAAAAACAGCCCTTCTCCACCAAAGACCATCGATTTTAACGAGCCAGCGCGCTCGATATCGTAATCAATACCAGGGGTAAAGCCGACCAAACAACCTGTGTCGACGCGTAAGGTTTCGCCTTTTAACTCTTTCTTTATTAAGGTGCCACCCGCATGGATAAACGCCATGCCATCGCCCTGCAAGCTTTGCAGAATAAAACCTTCACCCCCGAAAAAGCCCGTGCCTAGGCGGCGATTAAACTTCATGCTCACTCGAGTCCCTAGTGCGGCGGCGAGGAAACTATCTTTCTGACAAATCAGCTCTCCACCATATTGAGCGAGATCGATAGCCAAAATCGTCCCTGGATAGGGCGCGGCAAACGCCACTTTACGTTTCTGATGCCCGAGGTTCGTAAAGTGTGTCATAAAGATGCTCTCCCCCGTCAGCACACGTTTACCCGCTCCCATCAACTTGCCAAAAAAGCCAGATTCAGGCTCGGAGCCATCACCCATTTTGGCCTCGAAGCTAATGTCTTGCTCTAGATAATTCATCGCGCCGGCTTCGGCGATCACAGTCTCGTGCGGGTCAAGTTCCACCTCAACCAGCTGCATGCTGTGACCGATAATCTCATAGTCCACTTCATGGCAACGTCTAGACATACCATTCCCCTTACTCTGTTAGTCCAATTAATGTGGCAAGTCGAAATCATCAGTGCCACGATATTGGACTCACTTTATGACATAAAATGTCAAAAAGCGATCGTTTTTATCCCAAGGTTGCGTCAGTAAGTTGTTTCAAAAGATGACAAGTAATAGAAGATTAACCTAAGCCAACCCCATTAAACTGCCCTGCTTTAGCAAATTCCTCTAGGATTAATTCGGTAAAGAGTTTGCCAGCACGGCCCAAGGGGCGCTCTAGGGTCGACACTAACTGAGGAGTAAAGGTATAGCGACTGCCACCGACAAAGTCGACCTCCACAAGCTCACCGCTCAATAACTCCTCCTGCACCAGAAAATCAGGCAACCAACCAAAACCAAGCCCTTTTAATAACGCGTTCTTTTTCATAATAAAACCAGAAAGATAGAACACTTTATCGCCACCAAATTGCAGCTCATCTCGATAAGTCTTATTGGGGGAGGAATCTTCGATGGTCAGCTCAACATGTTGCTGTAACTCGGGCAAACTGATGTGTTTTTGTTGAGCTAAGGGATGTAAAGCACTCGTCACCAGTACACTGGTTATCGCAGGGAGTGGCTGTGGGTGATAATAGGGGCCTGTGCGGTAGTCTTTAACCAACATCAGATCTGCATTGTCACGCTCGAATCTGTGCTGCACACCACCCAAAAACTCCATATTGAGCTGAATTTTTGTCGGAATTTGATGCTCTGCCATCCGTTTAAGTGCCGTCATAATCGGCTCCATCGGCAAGGCGCCATCGATCACTAACTCAAGCTTAGGCTCCCAACCTTCACTGAAACGACTGGCAAGATGTTCAATATTGGCAAGGTGTTGTAACAGTCTTTGCCCCTCGGCCAAGATCACCCGCCCTTCACTCGTCAACTCGGCGCGGTATTGATCCCGACTAAAAAGTTGCACACCTAAATGTTCTTCCAGCTTTTTGACCTGATAGCTGACCGCCGATTGCGCCTTGTGTAAACGCTCGGCGGCTTTGGCAAAACTGCCCTCTTCCACCAGCACTTGCAGCACATTAAAAGCATCAATATCGATGCGCATGGGGACTCCTAAGCTCTCATTAACATGTCACGGAAACGCTACGAAGCGTAAAACAATTAATACCATCTAATTTTTAGATTGAGATAACAGATTTATTATTCTTTTTTTTGTTCATTCAAGCAACTAAATTGATAAGAAGATCACACTAATGCAACTTGCAGCATAACGACTCGCGGTGTAGGTAAGCCTGCAGCGCAACTTTGAAGGAATCACCATGCCATTTTATGTGAAACAAGGCCAAGTCCCCCATAAGCGCCATATCGCATTTGAGAAAGAAAACGGCGAGCTATATCGTGAGGAGCTGTTTTCAACCCATGGTTTTTCCAATATTTACTCGAATAAATATCACCACAATATGCCGACTAAGGCATTGGAAGTGGCGCCCTACCGCCTCGGTCACGGTGCCCAATGGGAAGATTCATTAGTTCAAAACTATAAACTGGACTCTCGTACGGCCGATCGTGAAGGCAACTTCTTTAGCGCCCGCAACAAAATCTTTTATAACAATGATGTGGCCATTTATACCGCAAAAGTGACTCAAGACACGCCGGAGTTTTACCGCAATGCCTATGCCGATGAAGTGGTGTTTGTGCATGAAGGTGAAGGTACGCTCTACAGTGAATATGGCACTCTAGAGATCAAGAAATGGGACTACTTAGTGATCCCACGCGGCACCACACATCAGCTCAAATTTAACGATTACAGTAATGTGCGCTTATTTGTGATTGAAGCCTTTTCAATGGTGGAAGTGCCAAAACATTTCCGTAATGAATACGGTCAGTTACTCGAGTCTGCCCCCTATTGTGAACGCGATCTGCGCACGCCCGTATTGCAAGATGCCGTGGTTGAACGTGGCGCCTTCCCGCTGGTATGTAAATTTGGTGATAAGTACCAACTGACCACCTTAGAGTGGCATCCCTTTGACCTTGCGGGTTGGGACGGCTGTGTTTACCCCTGGGCATTTAACATTACCGAATACGCCCCTAAAGTCGGCAAAATTCACTTACCGCCTTCAGACCACTTAGTGTTTACCGCCCACAACTTTGTGGTGTGTAACTTTGTGCCGCGTCCTTATGACTTCCACGAGCGTGCCATTCCTGCGCCTTACTATCACAACAATATTGATAGTGATGAAGTGCTGTACTACGTCGACGGTGACTTTATGAGTCGTACAGAGATTGAAGCCGGTTACATCACCCTACATCAAAAAGGCGTGGCACATGGCCCACAGCCAGGCCGCACCGAAGCCTCGATTGGCAAAAAAGAAACCTATGAATATGCAGTGATGGTGGACACCTTCGCCCCACTGAAATTAACCGAACATGTGCAAAATTGCATGAGTAAAGACTACAACCGCTCTTGGCTAGAAAACTAACGCTGCACCGCAGCATGAGTGAATGGCTTAACTAAGCCTACTAGCCGTAAGTCACCACAGCGAACAAGGCCAAAAGAGTGACTGCGTGTTGAATTAATCAAGAGGAACAGATCATGGCAAGCGAACTCAATCCACTGGGCTTACTCGGTATCGAATTTACCGAATTTGCCAGCCCCGACAGCGATTTTATGCACAAAGTGTTTATCGACTTTGGTTTTTCACTGCTGAAAAAAGCCAAAAATAAAGACATTTTATACTACAAACAAAATGACATTAACTTCCTGCTTAACAACGAGCGCGAAGGGTTTTCGGCAGAATTTGCCAAATCCCACGGCCCTGCCATTAGCTCTATGGGCTGGCGCGTAGAAGATGCCAGCTTTGCTCACCGTGTGGCGGTAGAGCGCGGCGCCAAAGCTGTGGCCGATTCGGCCAAGGATCTGCCTTATCCAGCCATTTATGGTATTGGTGACAGCTTAATTTATTTTATCGACACCTTCGGTGCCGACAACAATATCTATGCAACTGACTTTGAAGACTTAAGTGAGCCAGTGATCACCCAAGAGAAAGGCTTTGTCGAAGTAGACCATTTAACCAATAACGTCTACAAAGGCACCATGGAACATTGGGCGAACTTCTACAAAAACATCTTTGGTTTTACCGAAGTGCGCTACTTCGACATCAGCGGCGTACAAACCGCACTGGTGTCTTACGCCCTGCGCTCACCTGATGGCAGCTTCTGTATCCCAATTAACGAAGGTAAAGGCAACGATAAGAACCAAATCGATGAATACCTGAAGGAATACAATGGTCCAGGTGTACAACACTTAGCCTTTAGAAGCCGTGATATCGTTAAATCCTTAGATGCGATGGAAGGTAGCTCGATTCAATGCTTGGATATTATTCCTGAATATTACGACACCATTTTCGATAAAGTCCCACAAGTGACCGAAAACCGTGAGCGTATCAAGCATCACCAAATTTTGGTGGATGGCGACGAGTCAGGCTATTTATTGCAGATCTTCACTAAAAACCTGTTTGGCCCGATTTTTATCGAAATCATTCAACGTAAGAACAACTTAGGTTTTGGCGAAGGTAACTTCACCGCCCTGTTCCAATCGATTGAACGTGACCAAATGCGCCGCGGCGTGCTGTAATCGCAGCCATTAATGCATAAGAAACAAAAACGGTACGCACTGCGTACCGTTTTTTTATGTCCTATAGTGACTCGCTGTTTGTCACGCTTCGCTTATGGCCTTTCGATTATTTTCTTTCAACATGGCCTTTTGAGTATCGCCCCTTGACGGTACGCTTGAGCATTGCTAATTCGAACGGAGCCTCTTGGCATGGCTCTCAAGCTTGATACTTTACAATCGTGTTTTTGCCCTTTGCCTTGGCTTGATACAAAGCCTTATCCGCCAAATGCAGCAACGACTCGCCAGCGATACCTTGCTGATACTCCACCCAACCAATGCTCACAGTGCAGTAAATCGTGTGCTCCTCGGCCGCTATCGACATCTCAGCAAAGGATTTTCGAATACGCTCAAGCACCGGATACACCTGCTCAGCATCAATATCCCTAAGCACAAGGGCGAACTCTTCACCGCCTAGGCGCGCGGCAATATCTTGGCTACGGCTATGATTGTGTATCAACTGCGCCAACAGCTGAATAACCCTATCGCCCACACTGTCACCATAGGTGTCGTTAATCATCTTAAAGTTATCGAGATCCAACATAGCGACCGAATAACGCACTGTCTGGCCGTTAAGATTTGTCAGCTGTGGCATAAAGCCGCGGCGATTCAGTAGCCCCGACAAGGGATCATAGAGCGCCTCTTGCACCGCAGTTTGCTTATCTCTCTCGGTTCGGCGCAGCTGTGCCCGCTGTAACGACACCCCAAAAATCGTTAATGCCGATGACAACACAAAAGCCATCATCTCCGCATTGGTTTGATATGGCGTGGCATTGATAAACGGACCATAACCCTGAGCTGTCGCTAAAATCATAAACAGCATGGAGGCGCTGCTAAACAGCGCGAGGTAAAAACGCGTGACCTCAAAGGAGAGCACAACCAACAGCGGCGGGATCACATAAAATAACCAGCCCAGATCGAACTTAACCCCCACCAAACAAAACAGTGGCAAGCCAATCAAGGGCAAAAGGATATGGCGGGTTTTGGCTATGCTTAGCGCATTGGGTTCCACCCATCCTGCATACAGCTGATACACCAATACTATTCCCAGAATATCGGCAAAGAAAAACATTTGCCCCATACTCCAAAACGCGCTGGGTAAAATATAACCGCCAAGCACTAAATTAGCGGATAACAATGCGCTGGAACCGAAAATGGGGATGATGCCTGCGACCACCACAAACTTCATCAAGTCATTCGCACTTCCCGTACCCTGTGGCAAGAAGCGTCTGAGTAACAACATCGACATCGCAGGCGCGAGCATATCGCTTAACGCGGCAATCGAAGTATGCAGCAGCGAAAGACCGAGGGAATCCTGTTGCAACATGCCTTGAAAATTCAAGGTAAAACTGACGAGGAATATCAGCAGCAATGCCTTACGCCCCCACATAAGTAACATCACCAAGGCAATACCGGAGGGCAGCCAAATCAAGGTGATATTCTCAGGTTGTAAGCTAAATAATGTTTGGCCTAAGGCGCCGGTTAGCCAGTAGATAATGCCTGCGCACAGCAGTGCGATATGGCTTTGTCTTGCTGGCAATAAAGGCGAAAAAAGTGTCTTCAATCGGTAATCAACCTCAAAGAGCGCTAACGCGATAAAATTAAACGGTTTATTGTTTCGCTATTAAAGCTTATGCCATGTGCATTAATGGCAGTACAACCAAGTTTACATATAAACTTGGTGGCGGCTTTAACCTCAGCGACCAAAAGCTCTGCGACCTAAAACCAGTACGATTGATCTTCAGTCCTAATGAGGTGCAGTGATTTGCTTAATCACCCTGCAAGGATTCCCCACAGCCACACTATTGGCTGGAATATCTTTATTCACCACACTGCCCGCGCCAATCACGCAGTTATCGCCAATGGTGACACCGGGCAACACACTGACATTACCGCCGAGCCACACATGGTGACCGATATGAATAGGCTTACCAAATTCTGTTGTAAGACGAGCTATGGGGTCAATAGGATGGGTCGCAGTAGAAATCAGTACATTAGGCCCAAACATCACATGGTTGCCAATCGTGACCTGACAAACGTCGAGTATGGTTAAGTTGTGATTCGCATAAAATTGCTGGCCAATTTGGATGTTATAGCCGTAATCACAAAAGAAGTTAGGCTCGATATGGGCACAACTAGGCACATTGAGTAGCTCACGCAAGTGGGCCATGCGCGCCTCAAGCTGTGTGGGATCGGCATGATTAAATCGATGACAGAGTAATTTAGCTCGCATTCTTTCGGCGACTAAGGTTTCATCGGAGGCTTGATAGGCTTCCCCCGCCAACATTTTTTGCTTTTCTGTCATCTAAGTTCAACATTTAACCCTTGTTATAATGACGCAACCCTAACAATCGACTATCAATAATTCAAGCGCAACAACAAATCCGATGCTTTTTTTGCATCAATTGCTGTACGGTTTTACATCCAGCCAAGCTAACGTCAGCAAACAATGCCTTCAAACACGATGAAAATAGCCCCGCTCATTCAGGCCGATTTGACAGGATGCTGGGGCAAGTCAGCGATTTTACCAGAGTTCGATTTAGCCAGAGTGCGATTTAGCCGATTGGCTAACTCTCTCATTTTCATTACACTAGCGTTCCTTCACTCTTCTAGTAGACCGTTTAGACCATGCCAGATTTTGCCTTACTCGCTGTGTTTATCCCGACCTTTTTCTTTGTTTCTATCACCCCCGGTATGTGTATGACACTCGCCATGACGCTTGGGATGAGCATTGGTGTGCGTCGTACCCTGTGGATGATGCTCGGCGAGCTTGTGGGTGTGGCCTTGGTCGCTACCGCTGCGGTCATGGGGGTGGCGAGTATTATGCTTAACTACCCTGCGGTTTTTCAGGTATTTAAATGGGTTGGTGGCATTTACTTAGGCTATATCGGCGTGCAGATGTGGCGCGCACGAGGTAAGATGGCCATGCTTAGCGATGATGACACTAACCCAAGAGCCAGTAACTTTACGCTGATTTCACAGGGGTTTATTACCGCCATTGCTAACCCTAAGGGTTGGGCGTTTATGGTGTCGCTATTACCGCCATTTATTAATGCCGAGCGCGAGGTTGCGCCGCAACTCCTAGCCCTACTTAGCATTATTATGGTGACAGAATTTACTTCTATGTTGGCCTACGCCAGTGGCGGTAAGAGTCTGAGAATATTTTTAAGTCGCGGCGATAATATTCGTTGGCTAAATCGTATCGCCGGCAGCCTTATGATTGGCGTTGGCATCTGGTTAGCGGTGAGCTAGTTAAACATGCTGTCTTGAGTGATATGTGTTTAGTACATCACTCTTTTGTGTAAACCCATTCGCGTCGCGCCAGCGTATTTGTTGACGCGACGCTCTACGTTTATGGTGGTTATTAGCCCTTTTTATAGGGCAACACCTCGCGCATCTGCTGCATATACACTTCCATTTGTGCAGCTTCCTCCTCGGTAAAATGCGCTATGGCTCGCTTAAAGTCGGGATGAGCAATATTGTGGTAGGAATAAAGCGCCACAGGCTCGAAGCCGCGCAGCACTTTATGTTCGCCCTGAGCGCCTGCATCAAAGATATCAATCCCATGGACGATACAGTATTCAATGCCCTGATAATAACAGGCCTCAAAGTGTAATCCCTCAAGCTCGACAATGCTGCCCCAATAACGACCAAATAGACATGTCTGCCCTTGCTCGTTGCGGCCCGTAAAATACAGCGCGCCCGCTAACATCTGCCCTTTCGCATCACTCACCACGAGCAAGACAATTTGCTCAGCCAACCGCTCGGCAATCATGTTAAAAAATGTTGGCGTTAAATAGCCACGATGGCCGGAGCGCTTAAGGTAGGTTAATTGATAACATTCAATAAAATGCTGCCATTGCTCACGGCTAATATCCGCTCCCGCGACAAACTCATATTGCAAGCCATAGGGCTGTAGCTGGGCACGCTCCTTAAGGATGTTTTTACGCTTACGGGAGGTGAGTGCCGCTAAAAAGGCTTCAAAATCTGCATAACCACGATTATGCCAATGGAACTGGGTGCTTAAACGTTTAAGGGAAGTGGGATTGGATGCCTCAACAAATAGCGCTTGCTGCGAAGGCGAGACAAATAAGCAATGCCAAGAGGACATTGGCACATCCACGTTAACTAATTGCTCATTTAAGCACGTAAATACGGCGCGGCTTAGCTGCTGCGCTTCCTCTGCCAAAAGCGTAGACGATAACCCCAACCGCCGCCCCTGCACCGGTGTAAACGGAATGGCATTTAACAATTTAGGATAATATTCAAAACCATGGCGCTCATAGGCCTGCGCCCATGCCCAATCAAACACATATTCACCGTAGGAGTGGAATTTTTGATAAAGCGGCATCAATGCCAGCAGGGGTAAATCCATAAAATCTGCGGCATCTTTTTGGCTAACAATAACGGCATCTGGCGCTAATTCTTGTGTAAATTCACTGCCAGTGGCGTCGAACACACCTAAATGATGTGGCCGCCAACCCGTCGCGGCACAGGCCGACAAACTCAGCTCTAAGCTGAGTATATAGGCATGCTGGCAGAAGGGATTGTCCGTCCCCATCAATCGGTCCCAGCTGCTAGCGTCAATACTCTGCGCCGCGCTGGCAAAGGCCAATATCAGTTGTCTCATTCGTTGAATTCTTATCCGTTAAACATACTAAGCAAAGATCCAAGGTTGCAATTAAGCCTAATTCTCGGCACATTGCATAGCCAAAATGAAAATAAATTCAGGATTGAATATGCGCCGCGCAGGAACTTTTAGACCTCTTATTCTCGCCATCGCCATGGCACTGCCTTTGTTGTCTTCGCCCACTCTCCATGCCGAAGAACCTTCAATTTTCAGCCAAATGGCCACGGCACAACCCGTATGGGCAAAACATGGTATGGTCGCCAGCCAAGAAGCGCTGGCCAGCCGCACTGGCATCGAGATTTTGAAGCAAGGCGGTAATGCCGTCGATGCTGCGGTGGCGGTCGCATTCAGTTTAGCCGTCACGCTACCCCGCGCGGGCAATATTGGTGGCGGTGGCTTTATGCTTGTCCATCTGGCCAAAGAAAACAAAACCATCGCCATCGATTACCGTGAAATGGCGCCATCAAAGGCGAAAAAAGACATATTCCTCGATGAGAATGGCGATGCGGTGACTAAATTAAGCCGTGAACATGGTCTGGCAGTCGGCGTCCCCGGCACTGTGATGGGCATGAGTTTAGCCCTTGAAAAATATGGCACTATGACCATGGCGCAAGTCACGGCGCCCGCCATCAAAATGGCACAGGAAGGCATTAGCGTGACCCCAGATCTTGCGGTATCCCTTGCAGGCTTAAAGCGCCGTATGAGCCAATGGCCAAGCACAGCAGCCATCTTCTATAAGGCCGACGGTAGTGACTACCAAGTGGATGATATTTTAAAACAGCCAGAACTCGCCCACTCCCTGCAACTTATCGCCGAGAAAGGCACTAAAGGCTTCTACGAAGGTGAAACTGCGGAGAAACTGGTTAAGGCCGTGCAAGATGCTGGCGGCATCATGACCTTAGCGGATTTAGAACACTATAAGGCCGTTGAGCGTGAACCCGTTCGCGGTCAATACCGTGGATATGACGTAGTTTCTATGCCACCACCATCCTCGGGCGGCGTGCACATTATCGAAATGCTCAATGTACTGCAGCAGTTCCCTATCGATCAATTTGGCCATAACACGGCGCAAACCATTCATGTGATGGCCGAAACCATGAAGCATGCCTACGCCGATCGCAGCGAATACTTAGGCGATCCCGATTTTTACAAGGTGCCGGTCAAACAGTTAACCAATAAGGACTACGCCCAAAAAATCGCCAGCCAAATTGCGCTAAACAAAACCACGCCCAGTACCGAAATCAAACCCGGCAATCTAGCGCCCTATGAGAGTGACCAAACCACGCACTTCTCGGTGGTCGATAAATGGGGCAATGCGGTGTCTAACACTTACACCTTAAACTTCAGCTACGGCTCGGGTTTAGTCGCCAAAGGTACGGGCATTTTACTCAATAACGAAATGGATGATTTCTCCGCAAAACCCGGCACACCTAACGGTTATGGCCTAGTGGGTGGCGATGCCAACGCGGTGGAAGGTAATAAACGTCCTTTAAGTTCAATGAGCCCAACCATAGTGATGAAAGACGGCAAACCCTTCTTAGTTACAGGCAGCCCTGGCGGTTCACGCATCATTACCACCACGCTGCAAATCATTATGAATGTGATTGATCACGGCTTAAATATTGCCGAAGCCAGCAATGCTGCGCGGGTACACCACCAATGGCTGCCCGATGAACTGCGAGTCGAAAGCAGCCTAAACCGCGATACCATTTCGTTACTCGAAGCTAAAGGCCATAAAGTGAAAGTGCAATCGGCCATGGGCAGCACACAATCTATCATGGTGACAGACCAAGGGATTTTTGGTGCCTCAGACCCACGCCATTCGGGTAGCGAAGCCGTCGGTTACTAATCACTGATTGGCATACTAGCGATATGCATAAAGGCAAGGAAGCCATCGATTGGAGTGATAAGGCTAAGCACAAAGCTGCTCGATATTGAGTATTCAAGCTAAAACGCGATATCGAATCGCTCAGGAAGAGTCAGCAGCATCAACAAGCCCTGATATACACCACTGTATACGCAGGGCTTTTTACTCTTTGAGATAAAAGCCTAGCCCAGTCACACCATTCAGTCTTTACCATCTTCGACCGAGCTACGGTCGCGATATCAAGATGATAATACCGCTATCCCAACACGAAACTGTAAGCTGAACAGAAAATGCTAAGCCATCAAACAGGTAAAGTGAGTTTAGCTTTAACGTGGTTTACTCAATGAAAAAGATAAAATGTAACTGAATGTCTTTCTGGAGGGGAATGGATTGACTCAGCATTAACTCGCTCTATAGTATCCAGCTCTAACATACAAATTGAAAAGGAATTTATTGTGTCAATAGTATCGCTGATTTTGCTATTGCTCTTAGCTAGCATGATGTTTTTCGGTATGTTGAGTTATTCGCTCGGTCGCAAAAAGACCACGAACCCTAAGCTCACAGGGATGCTAGGTACAGTATTGGGATTGTTTCCGTTATTGGGTGTTATTTTCTTGATTGTCTTAGTGCTAAAAGCCGACATCACAACCCCAAGCATGCCCCAAGGAAATAGCCTGCTCTAGCTAAAATGCGGTTAACCGACCTAGATTTATTTCAACAGCTAATTTAGAGCGAACATATAGCCGCAATACGCTTTTAGTCAGTAGCGCTCATCAAGAGACTGTTGGGATTGTGTTAGTTTCAACTGTCATTTTCGGATGTCAATTCTAAAGAAGATACTTGACTCGATTTGGGACAAAAGCGTGTCAGGACATCGGTTGCATCTGGTGAATTTAGGATAAAAATTTATATGGCGATAACGCCCGCAGCACGGGCAAATTAGGAGCGCAGCGGAAATTTTGTCCCTGTGCCTGCGATTGTTACATTACAGATTACTGAAGATTTGCATAACCTTCGATAAATTCTTTATCAACTTCCTGTGTAGACTGATATTTTGAAACGGCAATTAAAATTGAGAGCTTTACAAGCTCATTTAGCTTTTTCTCATACTCCTCTTTCTGATCAAGCACCTCATCCAGCTTACTTCCTAAATCAATTCCCGGCTGAGCCATTTTCTTCTCAAGCATAAATTCTGAGGAATGTGTACAACGGTCAATAATCTTTTGGTACAAATCTATTTGCTGGGAAATAACAGACAATATGGTTTGTTTGTAGGAAGTTATCTTTTCGTACTCATAAGAAGATTTAACACTATCCAGCTGCTCTTGTTGGACATCAAGAGTTTTGACTTGAAGCGCATGCAACTTGGAAAATTCGCTAACCTGAGTCTCTAGCAAACGTTTTTGCAACCTTATGGTGATAATTATTGCCACTAAGGTCACGAAAGAGACTGCTGGCGCAAATACACCGCCAAAGAAGGAGCCTAAAGCAGACCAATCGGCCGACGAGTTCGATATTCCTCCAGAAAATGTATTGATGTAAAAGAATACAGATACTGAAAGGCCTAGCATCAATAAAATGATGGATATATAAAGCACTAGCTCGAAAGGCTCTCTACCTTTATGTTTCATTAATTCTCCCAGCCCTGACAAAGAGTGTAACGCCGCCAGCAGCGGCCGAGTAAAACGAGGTCCAGCGACCGCAGGGAGCATTGCTGGCAGGCCTTGTTATATGCAGTTGAACTAAAAGCACCCACTATAGATTTTGACCAACGATACAGTCATAGGATGCTTCTTATCAAAAGCCTCGTAGTATATTCGGACAAATTCTTGCTCTGGTATAGCCGCTGACTTTAAGTGAGATGGAATGTTGTGAACAGCATCCATTAAGTCAGCCACGAGCTCTGATTTCACGCCATTCGAGTTGTCCCAACTTAGAGATCTTGCAATCAGCGTCGCCTGATATAAAACCTCAAGGTGAGCCAGTGCTTCGGGTGAGAGCTGAGTTTTCAATTGACTTCCTTTGGCATATAACGCCGCGCTCTGCGGCAATTTTGGAGCGCAGCGGAAAAATTGTCCGACAGCAGCGCTTTGTTAAGCATTTTTCTTGCTCACACTAAACAACATTCCGACCGGTGATTTTTTTACTTTGTTAGACTCATCAGCCAAATCTCTAATCGATTGAGGAATGTCTTTTAGTTTTGGAGCATCTAACAATTGGTCTGCAGCAATTGCAGCAAGCCCCCACACTGGCATTCCAGTAATAGCAGCGGCTACCCCAAGCGAACCCATAACCATCCAAGAGCCCATGTCTTTCCCCGCAAACTTCCATTGCTTTGCTCTTAATTCAGAAATATTCTTCTTATGTTGCGTGAAAGCAGCATTTATATTCTCGAAAATCTGATCTCGACTTCTATGGAAGTTCGCTGGATTAGAATTTACGATATCTTCAATGCCGTTACCTAACATCGCTCTAATATCGTCCATGGCACCTTGCTTTCTGATGTCTATCAATGCATCAGGAGGTATATTTCCCAGCCATTCCATCTCGTTCATTGCTAGGTCTTGTAGGCCTCTCACAATATGTAAATCGTGTTTTCCGGTTTGAGATTCAGCTCTTTCTGAATCATATTCCATTTTCCAAGTTAGGTACTTCCATGAAGTAGGTGCATCAATTATAGGAGTTCCATTTAGTCTTCTGGATTTAATAAGCAATTCATTGCTTACAGTCATTCTTCCCAGAGCTTGAGAAGCCAGAAGAACTCCAGGTGAATCTACAAATGGCTTGTAATGCTCGCTTTGCAACGCTTGATTTAGTTGAGATGATACGTCGCCGGTCCACTCCGTATCGAATAGGACTCTATTCGCATCTCCAATTTCTGCTACCGCTCTTTCAATGGTGTCCAATTCTTGAGCAAAAGCCATTAGCTCATCAAAGGACTCAAAATTTCTACCGAAAAGTTTACCCGCATGTATCAGGGAGTCATCCTTCCCAAGCGATACAAAAAACTCTCTCTCGTCTTCTTGTAGAGCCGCTTGATCTGGGAGTATCACAATAATCGGTGTATCAACATCCGCACATGCCAAATCTTTATACTGAAGGATATTTAAAGCATGCTTAATAAAATAATATGCTTGGCTGTCTTTGGGATAGTTAGCAAATATATGCTTGGATCGCAAAAATGGATCTGGCAGAACAATAGTATCTGTATAGATTCCACATTTAGATGCAATATTTTCATCATGCGACGGGAAAAGATCGCCTCCAAATATTCCTTTTATATTCCCATGCATATCCTCAACATGAATATGAGCTATTTCCCCAACACCTCCCCAGAATTGATCAATAACACTTAGAAATTCATCTAGATTCTTAGTTATTTCATCAATAGTTTTCTTATTTCGAGAAAGGGCGGTTCCAGCATCGTGAGGAGTAAGATTTTGTTTCAGCATCATTTCGTAGAAATGACCGAAATTCTTCTCAATGAATGTAAAATACATGTTCTGTATTTCACTCAGGGATGCTTCCTTTTTAAGCTCTTCGCGGTCATGCATGGCTGTTACCGCGAGCGCCATGGATCTTACTAGACCATCAACTGTATCTAAGTCGACCTCTCCATCAGGGCCAACACGAACAGCTAATAAACTCTTCTCGACATCCAAGCCCTCAGCAATTTTTACCTTACCTGCTTTGAACTGTTCTTGAAGAATTTTTAACCTGCGACGAAGTCTACCTTCGTACTCTATTTCTTCTTTTGATTTCTCGGACATATTCGTTAAATTCAATCCTTGTAAGAGTCCTCTGTTGGCTTCAGTTTTCCTCTTTCTAGCCTGCTTCTTAGCTAATCGCTTCTTTAGTCGCCGCTTTAGCCTTAATTCATAGAGGTATTTTGCTTTCAATTGACACTCCTTGTTTTAAGGCGCTGGCTGATGCTTAACGCCCCGCTAAACGGCGAGCGTTAGCGAGTCCGGTGAAGGCCACGCTTTTTGTGGCCGTAACGAATTTGAGCGGCTTGTTATGAGTTGCCATTTAGCACCTCTGTCTCTGAGAAATCGACCTTCCAAATATCGAGTTCGTAAGGCATGCCTTCTTTATCTAGATACAGGGATGCGATAAAAGGAACCCCATCATTATCAGTGTACTGCTCTTCTGCTACCTGCGAACCAAAAGACCTTAACTCATGATTCTTACCAATTTTTAAGCTACCCATCCTACCGTCATTCATTGGCTCTACTTCTAACGTAGTTGCACAAAAATCTAATCCTGCCTTTTTTAAAAGCAAACTCAGAATCTGCACTTCCTTTGATGAAGGGCTTCTCATCACTTTCTACTCATAACATTTTATTCATGCGCATGCGCGTTTACCTCGTTGGACCAGTGAAAACGCGCACGGTTAACTATCTGTATGCAAAGAACTTATCAGCTTTTTGTTTAATACACCATCTGGAAAAACGCGCATGCGCGTTTTCCAAACCTATTAACTAAAACTCAGCCTCTATAGTCAATTGATTTTATAGCGTTTTATTTATTGCGGATGGAATTAGTGCGCACTAATTTTGTCTAAAAATTATACCAAAACACCTAAACTTAAATATGACTGTATACCCATACATTGTTAGCCGATTTCTGGTAAGGCCAAATACTAGGTCAATGGATGAGATTTTGTATGGCAACAAGAGTAGGAGTTTTCTATTGAGCCAACGAACCGAAACAAGGAATGGGGCAAAAAGCTTTTAGCCAGATGAACTGTTGTTATCTTGTTTTAACGATTAAATAGTAATGGCGGCTATTTCGGATTAGCCGCCATTATCTTATAAACCGATGAGTCTTGGCGTGAACTCAGCGCCTTTCACCTTCTTGTGTATTTCACTCATAACTTCAATTAATCACATTAAAAAACGCACTATTTTGCAGCGGTTAACTCAATAAAGGCGGCGGTGTACATTTTCAGATTCAGCATAAACTGTTTATGGGTAATAAATTCTTTCTCCGTGTGACCAGTGTATTCCACACCCGGCATGGCGGGGCCAAAACTTAAGGCATTGGGAAATAATTTACTGTTGGTTGAGCCGCCAATGGCCACAGGTTTGGGTGAAGCTATGCCGGTAAAGTGGGCAAATACATCGAGTAAGGTCTGCTGATGCGGTGCATCTTTCATCACCATAGGTTCACCCCAATAACTTTCTACGTCGATGAGTGTCACTTGATGCTCAGCTTGCCATTTGTTCAGTGCGTCCTTGGCTTGGGCTGAGAGTAACTCAGGCGTTTTGCCCACAGGGCGACGTAAATTAATGGTGACTTCCGTCCCTTTACTCGTTTGCGCAACGACAGTGGGGGCCAGCGTTAACGCGCCCATAAAATCATCTTTATAGGCCAGCTCGCCAAACTGCTCGGCATAAATCCCCAACCCCACTAACTCATTCATGGCGGCGACGGTTAAAGCCGCCGTGGTTTTTGGCCAAGTGTATGGCTGCAGTAATGCGGCCAAATGCGTCACAGCATTCACCCCATCTTCTGGTGTGGAGGAATGAGCCGCCTTACCGTCGGCAAAAATATGCAAGTCGCACACGGCCTGCTCGCAAGTGCGTTCGAATCGATACTTCATCCCCTGCTGGTTGACGGCGCTCGTTTGTAATTGTTCAAACAAGCTTGGGGTGATCGCATGAATTTGCGCCTCGGCTTGCTGTGGTACTTGGCTTGCAAAATAGCCGCCGGAAAATGCCATTAGGATCGGAATATTCGTTGCCGCGCCCTGCTCCTGCGTTAACTCGAGATTCGGTACAGTAAAGCCAATCTTACTCCAACCCTTTTCGGCGGTAACCACAGGATACTCAGCATCTATGGTGATATTCATCTGCGCTGGGGTGTAATGGGCTAAAAAGGCCTTTAGCGGATCCCAATCGGACTCTTCGGCTAAATACACCAACAGTTCAATGCGTTTTTCCCGTTTGAGTTGTTTATCTTTGATGGCCTTCATCGCATACATGGCGGTGACAATCGCGCCTTTATCATCTTCGGTGCCGCGACCTATCAGCTTGCCAGGTTCAGACTCGGTATCCAGCACATAGGGGCTTTTGGCCCAGAGTGCGGGATTGGCGGGTTGCACATCGCCGTGGGTGACGATGCCCAATTTCTCAACCTGTGAGCGTTGGGCATCGACAGCATTGGCATCGAGGCCAATCAGCACCACATAACCATGGTCGGCATAATCGAGCCCGAGTTCTTGGCTCAAGCTTTTTAAACTCGACTTAAAACCAATAAAGGCAGGGTTGGTATCGGGTGTCTGCCCCTCAACCGCTTGGGTATTAAAACTGATTAAATGCGCCAGACTCTCGACCATCTGCACGTCATAGGTGCTCACCGCATAATCGGCCACCTTAAGCGCATCTTGGCTAAGCGTGATTGGCGACGCTGCAGCTTGCGTCGATGTCCACAGCGCAGCGGCTAATAGGGAATAAGAAAAACGACGACAAAGGCTCGTATAGTTAAACTGAGGCAATTCCATAGAGGTCCTATTTATTATTTGTATGATTAGGGACTTACATTAAAACGCACCAAAGCAATGGCTTTATCCTTTGCCCAATATTGCCTTAGTGCGCGGCTCAGTTTGCCATAGTTCTTCCGTTAAAAACCGCAGACTAACCATTTGTTACAAACAAAACACAAAATCGATGGAACCCTTAGTCGGATACATGCTAAACAGTCACCTTAAAATAACATTAATGGTCTGCAGTACCATTAATCCAACAGAATAATAATCACCTAACGGGGAATTGACATGAAGGGACTTAGCCTAAAATCACAGGCCCTTAACGCGCGCACACTCAAACCACACGCGATTAAACTGACCTTTAGCGCCATCACGCTCGCCCTCGCCTTAAGTGGCTGTAGTGCACAGCACAGCGATGCTGCGGCGCAGGCGACAGTCGCACCGAATGCGATGTCGGCGCAAATCATCAGCCAAAATACCAGCAACCCATTCTTTAAACCCTATGATACATTTATGGAAATTCCGGCCTTCGACAAGATTAAGCCAGAGCATTTCCTCCCTGCATTTAAGGCGGGTATCGCCCAGCAACACGAAGAAATTCAAGCGATTGTCGATAGCAAAGACAAGCCTACCTTTGCCAATACCATCGAAGCGATGGAGTTTTCGGGCGATCTCGTCACCCGCGTATCCAACGTTTTCTTTAACTTAACTGGCGCTGATACTACTCCTGAGCTGCAAGCGATTTCTAAGGAAGTCTCGCCGATGTTATCGTCTGCCGAAGACGATATCTTATTGAACGATAAACTGTTTCAACGTGTTAAAGCCGTTTACGACAGCAAAGGCAGCCTAAAGCTCAACACGGCGCAGGCCAAATTACTCGAAGACACCTACAAGTCGTTCACCCGTGGCGGTGCTAACCTCAGCGAGCAGGATAAAACCAAGCTGCGCGCCCTGAATGAAGAAATCGGCAAGCTTAACTTAGCCTTTGGTGACAATCTGTTAGCCGAAACCAATGCCTTCGAGCTGGTGATTGATAAGCAAGCTGACCTGTCTGGTTTACCCGCCGATGTGATTGCAACTGCCGCCGAAACCGCGAAAAAGCGTGGCCATGAAGGCAAATGGGTATTTACCACCTCACGCCCATCTATCACGCCGTTTTTAACCTATGCCGATAATCGCGAGTTACGCGAAAAGCTCTATAAGGGGTATATCGAACGCGGTAACAATAATAATGCCAATGATAACAAAGTCATTCTAGCAAAAATTGCCGCGCTGCGTGCCGAACGTGCACAGCTCATGGGCTATAAAACCCATGCGGATTTCGTGTTAGAAGAGCGCACCGCCAAGACGCCTGAAAATGTCTATGGCTTACTCAATAAAGTTTGGCCAGCAGCCCTTGCCCAAGCCAAGGCTGAAGTTGCGGATATGCAGGCGTTAATCGACAGCCAAGGCGGCAAGTTTAAGCTGCAAGCTTGGGATTGGGATTACTATGCCGATAAAATCCGTGTCGCGAAGTACAGCTTTAACGAGCAGCAAACTCGCCCTTACTTCTCCCTCGACAGCACCCTAAAAGGCGTGTTCTATACGGCCAATCGCCTCTATGGCTTAACCTTTAAAGAACGTACCGACTTACCCAAATACAACCCAGAAGTACGTACTTGGGAAGTGTACGATAAAGACGGCAAGCTCATGGCCATCTTTATGGGCGACTATTTTACCCGTGATAGCAAACGCGGCGGCGCTTGGATGAACTCGTTCCGCAAGCAATACCATATGAACGGTGTCGATTCAAAACCCATTATTGTCAACGTGTTGAACTACCCTCGTCCTGCGGGTAATGAGCCTGCGTTGCTCACCTTCGATGAAGCCAGCACCCTGTTCCATGAGTTTGGCCATGCGCTGCACGGCATGTTATCCAATGTCGAATATCGCTCTCAAGGCGGAACGGCAGTACCTCGCGACTATGTAGAGTTCCCTTCACAGGTCAACGAAAACTGGATGACTCAGCCTGAAGTGCTCGCGCAATTTGCGAAGCACTACAAAACTGGTGAAGTGATCCCGCAGGAACTGGTGAAAAAAATCCAAGCCGCCAGCAAATTCAACCAAGGCTTTGCGACCGTTGAATATATGGCCGCCACTAAGCTCGATTTAGATTGGCACACCCTAACCGATACCACGCCTAAGGATGCCGCCAAGTTTGAGGCCGACTCCTTAGCCGCCATGGGATTGATTAATGAGATCAGCCCACGTTACCGCAGCACTTACTTCTCGCATATCTTCGCGGGCGGTTATTCAGCCGGTTACTACAGCTACCTCTGGTCAGATATTTTAGGTGCCGATGCCTTTGAAGCCTTTAAAGAAAATGGCATTTTCGATAAAGCGACGGCCGATGCCTTCCGTAACAACATCTTATCTAAAGGTGGCAGTGACGACCCTATGCTGATGTATAAAAACTTCCGTGGTAAAGAAGCTGGCATTGAGCCGCTGCTGCGTAGCCGTGGTCTGTTAGCGGAGTAATCGCATCCCTATGGGGAAAAGCGAACAGATAAAAATGGGGAGCTAAGCTCCCCATTTTATTGCGCGTAAACGCACTCACCGCACATAAAACCACTGCTTAGCTAAATAACTCCACCGGCGCATCGTTAGGAGTAAGCTGCAACAGGGTTTCAAACGACATGCCTAATTTATTCAGCAGCGACTTAGAGGCCTGATTATGCGGGCTAACGATCGCGACAATCCGTTCAATCCCTAGGGTTTTACCGAATTCCAGTGAGGCCTTAGCTGCTTCAAACGCATAACCTTTACCCCAATACTGCGGCAAAAAGGCATAACCTAAGTCCACATCCGCCAGCGTCGGCCGTTTAATCAGGCCGCAAATGCCAATCGGAAAGCCATTTTCGGCTAGCACCACGGCAAACAAGCCAAAACCATGTTCGCGATAGCTAATCGCTGGCCCATTGGCGATATAGTCCTTGGCATCCTGCAAACTACGCACGCCCTTATCGCCGATATTGTCGATAAATCCTTGGGTGTTGAGTAATACCAAAATAAATGACGCATCATCGGGCGTTAACTGCCGCAGCAGTAATCTTGAGGTTTGGGCAACTTGCATACTAAGGACTCCCATTCAGAGGGGATAAACTAGGTTATAAGTAGCGGGCGTACTGGCTGCCATCCTTTTGCGGCTTTTTCGGTGCGGCTACCGCAGGGGTGCCCACGTATAAAAAGCCGACGATTTGGTCCTCTGGTGCTAAGCCTAATGCCGCATTCACATTGGCGTCGAAGGCAAAATCCCCGGTGCGCCACACTGCGCCTAATCCTAGCGCGAATGCCGCTTGCTGCATCGCCATCGTGGCGCAGCCCGCTGCGATTTGCTGCTCAAGCACTGGCACTTTAGGGTGTTGTTGGGTTTTCGCCACAACCGTAATCACCATAGGCGCGCGCATCGGCATCCCTTTGGCTTTATTGATAAAATCTTCATCGGCGCCGCTGGCTTTGGCCGCGTTGACATAGATATCCGCTAAGGTGTCTAACCCTTGGCCTGTGGCAATAATAAATTCCCACGGTGCTAAGGCGCCATGATCTGGCGCTCGAATCGCCGAATCTAAAATGATTTTAAGCTCATGCTCGTTGGGCGCTGGCGCGGTTAATCTTGGGGTGGATTGGCGGGTGAGTAAAAGTTCGATAGCGTCCAAGTGATTATCCCTGTTCTGAAAAATAGGTGCGTGTAAATTGGCTCAAGCATAGCAAATTGCGGCTAAAGAGGTACAAAAAATCCCACGCAAAAGTGGGATTGAAAATGTTGCAAGCAAAGTCACTTGGATTACTTTACGTTATAACGCTTCGCGATAAAGTAATCGAGACTGATATAACGCCCGCCTCCTAGGCTAAAGAGTGCCAGCAACATAATGAAGTAGGTCGCTGCGAACTCAATACCATTATTTAGCACCACCAAGTTACCCGAGCTGGTCAACCAATCGTAATTGCCGTATTCCTGCAACAGGGATTTGGCCTTATCCAGCTTATCACCCGCCTCAAGCACCCGCTCATTGGCGAGCCATGAACTGCCATCGGCAATCGCCAGCCAACCATTAGGCCAATGCACAGTAAACGCCGCCACCAGCATGGTTATCATCAAAGGGATAGAAATCAGCCGCGTCGCTAAGCCAACGAGTAACAAAAACGCGCCAAAAAACTCAGTGCCCGCTGCCAAGGCAGCCATTAACGTCGGCATAGGTAAACCCAATCCCCAATCGGGATTAGCAAACCAAGCCACAGTGTCTTCAAAGTGTGCGAGTTTATTATAGCCAGCCTGCATTAGCACTGGCGCGAGATAGAGCCTAAGGGCTAAGGGGGCAAGCCCCTCACCATAACGGCTCGCATTGAGGAATTTTTGATAAAGGTTAACAAGGGACATGGGCAATCTCAGAATTAGATGGAGTTGCCCAATAGACCTTGGCTTAAGGATTAATCTTTCGTGGCTTCTGCCACTTTTTCGATCCCCTCTTGATTTAATTCACGAAGATCTTGAATAAGTTTGTTCAGCTTTTTATAAAAATGCTTGGACTGCTTCGCCGACAGACTGGCATTGATCGTGAGTAACAAGCCGCCGAATGCTTCGGTATTTTGCCTTAAAATGGTGCGATATTTTTCCGACTTAAGCTCATCAGGGCGCGTCATCAGCAGGGTCAATCGCTCGGTCAGCAACGGAATATCGCTGCGCTGTCCAAGGGCTACTTCAAATTGACGTAACCATTCGTGGCGGTAATCGAGCCACATATCTAAGGTCGACAGTCGCTGTTGATTATATTGATGAATAAGCGTTTTTTGCTCATCCGTTACGCTACCCAGCCAGTCATCAAATTGCTCGATAAGATTTTCATCGGCCTCCTGCTGTAACTGCTCGGGGGTTTTACCGGCAAACTCCTTAATCAATTCCTGCTCGTCTTTTCGCGACTGGGTAAGAATTTGCTTCACCTGTTCATCGGTTAACGATGAGATAATCGGCAACATTTCCGGCAGTGCAAACTCAAATAACCGAAACCAATGCCGTTTGGCGAGCGTGACATGCTCGGCCCACAATGCGGGAGTTAAGGTATTGGTTTGGATCTGCTGCTCAACTTCGGTTAGCTGCGCCACATAATGGCCGAGTTCTTCGGATTGGTGCCAAAGCACAAACTTGTCGATAAGCCCATCGACGACCTTCTGTTGGTTTTTATCAAGGCTGACATAGTCATCCAACTCCCAACCTATGGCCCAGTCGAGAAAATGATAACTAAATTTGGTCGAGCAGGCCGTTAAGCCAAATAGCAACACCACTAACAACACAGCTTTTTTCATCAATTTGCATCCGTTCAGCCTTGGTCATCCTATGACACTGAGGTTAATAGAAAGTTTATTTTTTTAACACAACAACCATAACCAAACAGAGGCAGTGAGAAACAAAAGGCTTAAGACGTGTGGCTGATAAGTGGCCAGAAATGATCGAACCAGTCGAAGTATTCCTGCTGCCGCTCACCACGGGTGTGCGCCGCCATCAATAATGCCCAATACACAGCAAACACCCAATACATCTCGATTGCTGCGGGTATCGCCTTGATGGCATCCGAGGTTAAGCCGGGGTGCCCTGCCAGATACTGCCGCACTAACAGATATCGCTGCACAGGCGTTAATTGGTGAGTTGCGAGCACAACGGCCAGTTCACACAAAGGATGGGAGGCGGTTGCATACTCAAAGTCGATGCAATACAACTGGTTATCTTTAAGCAGCAAATTATGGGGATTTAAGTCGCGATGGCAAAACTGCGGTTCGACTAAACAATCAGCCAAGGTCGCCGTCCAATCATGGATCTGTGTTTGTATGCTGAGTAATTGCGCCAATCGGCTCTGCCATGCCTCGCCCATATCCGCTGCGGAAAAGGCTAACAACTGCCCGTGATATTCCTGCCATTGCTCAGTGATACTGATGTGGTACGGCCCAGTCGCTTGCACGCGTAGCTGTTGCAGCAATTGCAGTAACAGGCTGTGGGCGCGATTCGGCGTTAAGCAGTCTAACAAAGCGAGCTGTTCGGACTGATACCAAGGCTGCTTGTCTGCTGCGCCCTTGATATCGGTATGAGATTGTAACCAAGCCTCAATGTGCGTTTCACCCAAGCAAAAGGTCGTTGCACTGCATTGAGACTCTAATTCTTTCCAGCTTAGTTCTTTCGAGCTTAGTTCTTTCCAGCTTAATGCTTTCGAGCTTAAGTTTGGCAGGCTTAAGTTTGGCAGGCTTAAGTTTGGCAGGCTCAGTTCTTGATAACCTGATGCCATACTTGGCTCGCGTGGCAACTCGGGTTGCTCAAGTGTATAAGTCCCACTTGCCAAAATAGCCTTTTCGATAAGAAGATTTGTCCTGCCCTCAATATCCTCCATCAGCGGTGCAAACTGAGATGCTAATGGAAGGCTTGGCAGAGATTGCGCGAAGATAAACTGGCTGAGGTAATAACGCTGATCGCCACTCACCCACAGTAACTCGGGGGCAAGCTTTGCCTTGGCAAGATGGCGCCAATAGAACAACTCTTGCTCCCGCGAACAAAAGCTGTCGGCGGCATCGGCGTTTTCACGCAAGACATAATGCGCTGTCGGCGTTTCAATATGATAGTTGTGGTTACTTAATCCATGCGCTAAAGGCTGGATTTGACTGATATCAGTAAGCCCTGCCTGCGCTAATACCGCAAGCAGCGTATCTTTGTCCTGATCAACAATAGGCGGCATTAGTGGCTTACCACAACAATCATGTTAAATAGCGTATTAGGCATTCGCAGCCCTTGTGAATTGGCCATCATCTCTTGATATCTGCCACCGTTAGCCGAGTAGTTTTGCGGCGCTCGACTCAATATGGGGATTGCGGCTATCGGCAAGGGCGGCGCGCCAGAGGAAATAGCCGACAACCGCTAGGCCAACGTAGAGCACGAATAATAAGGAGGTCAGCATCAGTCCCTTGCTGAGGTAAAGGTAAATCGATACCAGATCGATAACCACCCAATACAGCCAATTTTCCAACACTTTTTTGGCGACTAAATAGGTTGTCATCACTGCAAAACAAGTGGTCGCCGCATCGAGGTAGGGAAAGGAAGCCTGGGTAAAGGTTGCCATCCCATGCCCAACACCAAGGGAGACAATACCGGTCGCGACAATCAGCTTTAAATGGGTTTTCAGCGGCCAAGTAGTCACTTTCACCCCTTGATGTTTGTCGCCGCCTTGGGTCCAGAGCCAGTAACCATAGAGTGCCATGGCCATGTAATAGATATTCAGCACCGACTCCATCAGCAGTGCGACTTTCCAAAATAAGACAGTGTAAATGGCCGTGCTGGTAAATGCCGCTGCCCAGCACCAAACGTTTGCCTTCATGGCCAGTAACAAATAGGCCATGGCCAATACCACGGCTAAGGCTTCCCATGCGGTCATCACATGAACTTCCCCTAGGGCCGCATTAACACTATTGACCAGCGTTAACCATAATTCTGTCATTGCCTTACTCTCACTCTATATCGCTTGCTTGAACCACTTCGCTTTAGCGTTCAAGTTAACTCAGGGCGTTACTCGCTATGGGCTAAATTCAGCTCACCACCAATAAACTTACATACAAACACCGCTTTGCCCCATTTTTCATGGGCGGCTTGCATCTCGGTCGCGAGCATTGCCATCACGTCTTGATAGTCGCCACACACTTGCGTCGCCATGGCATTGGTAACACGTTGAATTGTGGGGTAACTATCCAAGCGATGGATAAACCATTTGATCGGATCGAGATAATTTTCATTAAAGGGATACATGCTAATTTCGGCGGTGAGTTTCATCTTCACTCCTTAGGTCAAATGCTAATAATGCAATCGTCAGGCGGTGACGCAATGAGCGAGCACAGCCTGACATCTGATGTATCATTCTTAAGGGATTACATAAACTTAACGTTTAGTGTCACCCCGATTTGGCGTGGGTCGCCGTAGCGGATATATTGCTTTTCCGCCCAGCCGTTATCCGGCTCATTACCAAAATAGAAACCACGCACGCCATATTCTTCATCGAACAGGTTGCGGCCCCATAAATACGCCGACCAAGCACTCGCCTCGTAACCTAAGCGCGCATTCACAATGGTGTATGGCTCAGAGCGCGAGTCGTTGCTGTCTGAGTAGTAAAACTCACTCTTACCACTCATGTTGACGTTGGCAAACCAACCCGAGTTCGCACGATACGTACCGCCTAAGCTGTAGGTTAAGTGTGGTGAATGGGCCAAATCGCGACCCGTTAAATCCACAAACTGGTCTTCAGCTACTTCGTATTGATAATCACCATAGGCTGTATTTAAGTAACCAACGCTAGAATATAAATGCCAATTACTGTCGATATACCAATTAGCATCAATCTCTAAGCCATAGTTTTTTGAACTTCCGGCATTATCGATAAAAAGAATAAACTCACTTAAATCTTCAGGATTTTGTTGAGATGCAGATACTTGTTGGTCTTGTCTATCCATATAAAAAAGAGCAACATTTGTACTTAACGCTCCTGATAACCATGAGGATTTAAGACCTAATTCATAGTTATATAAAGTTTCAGTATTAAACTCCTTTTTATCGCTGAAATCAGCAGGAAGCGTCATATTAAAACCACCCGCTTTATATCCTCTAGCAACTCGAATGTAAGCATTATGCTGTTCACTAAGTGCTTTACTTAAAGCAAGATGACCACCCCACATTGTTTCTGATGGAGAAAAATCATCCAGATTTGTATCGCTATAATCACTCGAGCGATTCTCTAACCTCAGTCCAAGTGACAATAAATAATCATTACTCATATCAATATCGAGTTGACCAAATATTGCGTAATTTTGCGCATCATATGTTGAGTCTAAATATTTAGTTCTTTCTTTAAAACTGGGATTCAAACCACCATTACTATATTTGGCATAGTCGATCAGACTGTTGTCTTCCTGCAAACTCGAAAAGTAAACTCCAATTAACCAATCTGTAGACTCGTTAAATATTCTTCCAGCATCACTTGAAGTAAGACGTAATTCTTGTGTAAACGTTTTTCTCTGACCCACTTTTGACCATGTTGCATCATAAACACAAGGTAACTTTCCAATTGAATTCCAATCCGCATCATAAATATCACATTGCTTGGATGCCCAATATTCAGGGTTTGCCCAATCGCCATCGTAACTATAATGATGATCGGTATTGGCAAATGAGGTCAGCGAGGTAAGCTCGAAAGACTCTGCGCCCGAGTAGGTTGCTTTAAATCCAGCGCCCGTGGTGCGCTGGCTATCGACACCCGGCTGATCCGAAATAGTATGTTTAGGATCGTTGGTTAAGCTCCAGGCATCGTAGCCGTTATCAAAATCGGCATGCAGCAGAGTTAAATCAAGTTGCAGATTATCGCTGGCATACCAGCGTAATTTAGCGCGACCAGTAAATTCATCACGACCATTGGTATCTTCTTTATTTAAATAGAGATTATCGCGATAACCATTTTGTTGATGTTGCTGCAGCGACACGCGGTATAACAATTTGCCCGAATCGGTTAACGGCCCAGAGCTAAAACCGCTGAAGGTTTGCAAATCGTCATTGCCTAAAGAGACCTCGGCGCCATGTTCAAACACATCGGTCGGGTCGTTGCTCTTTAGGTAAATCAAGCCCGCTAACGCATTGGCGCCATAGCGGGTGCCCTGCGGGCCGCGTAACACTTCGACCTGCTGCAGATCGTACATGCTCGACACCATGCCGATACCAGATAAATCAATATCATCAATGATATAACCTACAGATGAGTTAGGCGCGCCTTGATATTGTTCCTGCTCACCTACGCCGCGGATCTGGAAATACTTAGGACGTGAGCTGCCACCCGACCAGTTAAAGTTGGCGATAGAACTCATCACGTCTTCAAAGTGCTGGGCACTTTCATCTTGAATTTGCTGGGCATCGATAACGGTAATGCTCGATGGCATTTTCTCTAAACTGGCACTGCGAAAATCTGCAGTCACCACCATGATTTCCATATCATTGCTAGGCTCAGGTTTATCGATAGCATCGGTTTGCGCCCATGCGGCCGTGCTTAACGCCGCCGAAATGGCCAGCGCTAATGGCGCACGCGTTAACGATAAGGAGAAGGTGGAACTCTTGGTCGATTTTTGGGTGTAAGACTTGTTGTTAAACTTTTTGTTAGACATAGGACCTCAAATACATGTTTGAGATCCGGCAACGAATAAGCGATTCAGAAGTGTGCTGTTGATTGGCCCATTCCTACGCCGGTATTAGCCGGATCAGGTTCTAAGGGTTCGTCTGATGACATCTCAGTCTGCCACTTTGTTGGCAAACACCCCTTGGCGGCGCTAAGTATACATGACGAAAATCATAAAGTAGACACTCTTGTCACTGCACATCAGTAAATGACACACAGCTCACGCCATTAATGCCTTTGTTGAAACCTCTGGCGACTCACAATTAGCCGATAAAAACGCTTTTCTCTCCTTTGGCTGATTTGACCCAATATGCTTTCTAATGCTATAGAAGGCGACGATTTTAAGTATGGTAGAAGGGTCAACTCAATGCAGCTAAAACCGTTAGCCAAGGGACGTTATAGCCAGCGATGGGAACAGGACTATCCTCTTATTGAAGCTGTGATTCTTAGCTGTATCAGCGAAATCAAAATGCTCAAAAAAGGTGCTCACCTGATGACACAAGGTGAAGCCATAAACTCTCTGGTGTTAGTCAAGCAAGGCCGCGTATCGCTGGGGCACACCGCCAGAAATGGCCGTTGTTTCCAATTAGGGACTATCGATTGTGATTCGCAGCTCTTTGGTGAGATGGAGTTTTTTACCCAATACCAGTGTCAGCTCGACATTATCGCTAGCGAACCCTTAGAGATTTCGCTAATTAGCAACGAAAAGTTGCAACATTCACTCGGCCAACACCCACAACTGGCGCTATTTTTTGCCAGTGCCATAGCGATTGATTACCAAGATACCGTCGATATTTTTACCCGAAGGCTGCTTTATCCCATCAGCTATAACGTGGCATTCGATATCTACCATGAGTATTTAAACGATTTACCCGTCGATGGTTTTAGTAAGCGTTATTTAGAGGCGGAGCGTTTTGGTACCACAGACAGAGTCTATCGAAGGGCACTGCAACATTTGGAAGAGCGCGGTTTAATCGAGCGTAAAAAAGAAGGCATTCGGATTAAAAACCTGGATGCACTTAAAGCTTTTGTCGAAGCAGGCATTTAACCCACTTCGACAACACCCATACTCGGCAGATAACAACCAAGTATGGGCCTTTAGCTTAACTTGCCGAAAGTGATTGTGCAGACATGGCAGGTTTCATCCGACTCGATGCAATCAACAACATAAAGATTGCGGCATAAAGCACGGGGATCACATACATCACGGTTTGTAAGCCGATAATACGTTCGAAGAACGAACTGATCGCCGGACTAAACATGGCGCCCGTACTGCCACTGATCAGAATGTAGGAGACATTCTTGCTGCTGGCTTGCTTCACAAACGACACGCCATAGGCAATAAATGCATTGTAAAGTGCCGCGCAGACAAAGCCGTAACCATAGGTTAAATAAGCAATCCAATTCAGTTTATCGGTAGTCACAATCACGAAGGTGATCACCATGGCAGAACCAATAATACCAACTAAGAAATGATGAATTTTTACCCGGGTCACGATCAGGGTTGAAATTAAGGCACCAATCAGCGCGGCCGACCAGTATTGGGTAATGATATTGCCCGCCTCCTCAAATGGGATATCAAATTTTTGTTTTACAAATAACGGCGCCCACGTGAGGAAGGTATACAGCGCCAGCATGCCTAAAAATAAGCCGATACCGCCGCTGATAATGCCGAAGTTCCACTCCGATTGTTGTTTCTCCTCCGTATTCGATGATTGCTCGCACAGAGAAAAATTGGTGAATAAGCTAATAATCACCGTGCCTAAGGCAACCAAACCCACGGCTAAGTAACTGTAACTCCAAGATAAGGCATTGGTTAAGGCGTAGGTTGTGATCAGCGGAAACACCACCCCAGCAACATTAAAGGTCGCATCCTGCACCACTAACATAGTGCTCTGCATTTTGGCTTGCCATACAGATACCACAATGGTGCCAGCGATACACAGACCAATCCCGCCGCAGAATCCAATTAAGGTCATGGCCACCATCACTAGCTGTAGCGAACTGGTAAGGTGTAATGCCAGTGCAGAAAGCGCGACTAGACTGTAACTGAGTAAGGTGATCCGCTTGATGCCCAACTTTTCAATAAAGAAGAAGGCGGCAATGGTCCCTGCCAATGCGCCACCATTAAGTAAGGAGAAGATTGAAGCCACATCATTCACATCGGCCGCAAACTTCTCCGCTATGGGTTCTATCAACATCCCAAATTGCGTCGCAAAACCCGCCATAATAAAGTTCGCGAGAAAACTAATGGCAGTTAAGGTGATTTTATTATTCATTTTTGTCATTCCATCGTGAAATGCGAAAGGTGCAAAGGTTAACGAGAGACCTAATTCAGCGCAGTCGCGAGCGCAAGTTCGATCATATTATTGAAGGATAACTGGCGTTCTTCGGCGGTGGTTTCCTCACCCGTTAGGCAATGATCGGATACCGTGAGAATGGCCAATGATTCAATGCCCTGTTGATGCGCTAAGCCATAAAGACCCGCGACTTCCATATCGATACCCAATACCCCAAAACGCTCCAGTGCTGGGATCATATCTTCGTCGGGATCATAATAAAGATCGCCACTAAATACGTTGCCAACTTTCACGCTAATGCCTTTTTCATTGGCTTGGGTATAGGCTTTGTGCAGTAAGGAAAAGGTGGCCGAGGTTGCCATATGATAGCCACTGCTACGCTTGGCATTCGTGGGTGAGTCGGTACCCGCCGCCTGCGCTAAAATCACATCCCGCATTTGCACGTGTTTTTGGGTTGCGCCTAAACTGCCGATACGAATGATGCGCTTCACACCAAAAAAATTAATCAACTCATGGCCATAGAGCACCATTGAGGAAATCCCCATACCGTGCCCCATTACAGAAATACGCTGCCCTTGGTAATAACCTGTGTAGCCCAGCATATTGCGAACGTTGGTGACTTCTACGGCATCAGTAAGGTAGGTTTCGGCAATATATTTCGCCCGTAGCGGATCGCCAGGCATAATAACAGTTTCAGCAAAATCAGTAGGTTGTGCATTAATGTGCGCAGTCATAGGTCTATCCTCATCTAATATTATGCTGATAGTAGTGCTCAACCCTGAAATAGTTTTAGGACTAAAGTCCGCTTTTCTGTCGCTGTTTGAGTTTTTCCGTCGAACTGAGTTAGTTATCGCAACTTTGCTTCTCGGCGTAGCAACCGTCACGGGACAAACTCAATCCCGCACAAACGAGCAGAAGGAAGATGGGTTGGTGAGGATGAGGATGAGGATGAGGATAGATAAAAGCAAAAGACTTACGCCCTGAAAACGTAAGTCTTTATAAATGGAGCGAAAGCCTTTATCAACGCGCGTTAACTTAGCTTTGAAATGCCAAATGCTCTAACGCGATAGTGACAACTCAACCCTATGATTCAAGCTTAGTTTGAATAGGTCTCGCGCACATAAACATCGAATTTCGCCACTTGTGCATTTGGGGCCACGGCCGACACTTGCAGCTGTTGTTTACCGTGTAATTTCACCGATTTCCAACTGGTGGCTTCATCTTCGATGGTAAAGCCGCTGGCATCATACCAAGTGAACTTATATTGCACTCGCATATCACTTGAGGACTTGCTGACGATCAAGGCCGAACCTTGGATAAGATCGCCAACGCGGCGCGCCTCAACCCCTTCAACACTGATATCACGGGCGAAGCTGTTGTTATCGACGCGGGTTTCTCCCAGTGAGTTCACCGAAATGCCCGCCGTATTAGTGCAGGCACCGAGTGTCAGTGCTGCTGCCAAGATTAATCCACTGTAAATTGCTTTCATTTTGTTTTCCCTCACTCACAAAAACCTAGGTGCCGAACAACGGATGGGCAATGACACTACGCGACGCCAGCTGAACTTATGCTTAACGTACACATCGGCAAAACGTGCTCATCCTGCCCCGCCCTCGCGATTAATCAATCAAAAAGTGCGCCCTTGCGGTTGCGATCAACTGCTTACGATTGGTTTGCCAACAATTGATATTCACGTTGGCGACCCGTCGACCCTGACGGGTGATACGGCATTCGGCAAAGCTGTCTTTATGCAGGCCGGCACGCAGGTAATCAATGGAGAAATCAACTACTTTTGGCACTTTTGCCGTTTGCATAAACACCATTAATTGCACTATGGCCGACATTTCCATAAAACCAGCAATCACTCCGCCATGAATCGCGGGCAGGATTGGATTACCGATATTGTCGTCCTTAGCGGGGAGTTTGAAAATCAGCTCGTCGCCAAAGCGCTCGACCTTCATGCCAATAAACTTAGCATAGGGCACGTGTTCGAGTAGATGACCAAAGTCGTTCAGCTCGGTGGCGCGTTTTACAATTCCCTGCACATCGAGGGTTTTCTGCTCGGTCGGCTTATTTGAGTTCATCTGTCTCTCCTAAGGGCGGCACGGCTTCTCCCATCAAGGCTTGCCTAAAGGCATCCCCTACCATTTCGGGGCTGATGCGCATAAAGGAGCCCACCGCATGGGCGATAGGATCATCAATGCTGTCCTGATAGGCGATGGCGCGGGTAAAGGCGATATTAGATGACAACTTATAGCACTCGGCAAAGCCATAAACTGGCTTATGGGGCTGGGCGGGCTTCATATAATCGACCCGTAAGTCGAGGGTGGGCGAAATCTCTAAGGATTGATATTTTTGAAAAATCGCACTCACTACAGCGCTGCCACAGGCGGTGTCCATCAGGGTGGTGATCACCCCGCCATGGATAACACCTGTATCGGGATAACCAATTAACTCAGTGCTATAGGGCAACTCAATCAGTACATGATGCTCACTGGCCTCGAGCACGGTGAGCCCTAAGCGGCGGCACTGGGCGAGCTGATCGACAAATCGCTGCGCCATTTGAGTCAGCGGAAAAAACTCGGGATTAACCTTCATTGACCTTGGCTCAGCATGGGTCCCAATGGCTCTCCGCCGACGAGATGAATATGGATATGGTACACTTCCTGTCCGCCATGTTTGTTGCAGTTCATGATCAAACGATAACCGTCTTTGGCAATCCCCGCCTCAGCCGCGAGTTTAGCCGCCACTGTCATCATCCGGCCGAGTGCAGGTTCATCCGAGGCTTTCATATCATTTGCAGTTGGGATCAAATGATTCGGCACAATCAGAATATGGGTTGGCGCCTTTGGCGAAATGTCTCTAAATGCCGTCACCAGCTCGTCTTGATACAGAATGTCGGCGGGAATTTCGCGGCGGATAATTTTGCTGAAAATGGTTTCTTCGGCCATGGGGAGTCCTCCTTGGGTTAATTGGGATAGTATACTAGCAATTCAACGCTTTGTGTCTCCAGATATTTTGCGTTTCATTTGCCTGTTGTGCGCATTTTTGGCAGCATGACGCCCATTAAAACGCAGCGGTTTTACAGGATAAATTATGATCCACTATCACATCATTCCCGTCGATCCCAAGGCGCACTTGTTCGCCGTCACCATGACGGTACAAACGCCTCACCCTAAGCAAGTTTTTAGCCTGCCCGCGTGGCTTCCTGGCAGTTATATGGTGCGGGATTTTGCTAAGAATATTATCGACCTCAAAGCCACAGGCGCTAACGGTGAGCCGCTTACGCTCACTCAGCTGGATAAACAAACCTGGTCGGTTGAACATCAAAGCACGCAGCTCACCTTAACCTATCAAGTTTATGCTTGGGACTTGTCGGTACGCACCGCACACCTCGATATGACCCACGGTTTCTTTAACGGTAGCAGTGTATTTTTAGCCGCCCACGGCTTTGAGGCAGGCTTACACACCGTGACGATGGCGGCGCCGACCGAGCCGAGCCTAAATGAGTGGCGCCTTGCCACCAGCATGACACGCCAAAGCGGTGATGAATTTGCCTTTGGTGAGTTTTGCGCGCAAAGCTATGACGATCTTATCGACCATCCGGTAGAAATGGGCCTATTCACCCAAGCCAGTTTCGAAGCCAGCGGAGTCAGACACGATATCGTACTAAACGGTCGCCACCGCGCCCATATGCCGAGACTCTGCCAAGATTTAAAGGCAATTTGCGAGTATCAAATCAAACTGTTTGGCACGCCTGCGCCCTTTGAACGTTATCTGTTTATGACGACAGTGCTCGACAATGGTTTTGGTGGATTAGAACATAGGGCATCGACGGCACTCATGTGCTCGCGCAAGGATTTACCGCTGTCGATGGATGCGCCGATTAATAACGACTATCGCACCTATTTATCGCTCTGCAGCCATGAGTATTTCCACAGCTGGAACGTCAAGCGCATCAAGCCAGAATGCTTCTTACCCTATCAACTCGAGGCGGAAGCCTATACGCCGCAGCTGTGGGCCTATGAGGGCATCACCTCCTATTATGATGATTTCCTCACTTATCGCGCAGGCTTAGTCGATGAGCAAAGCTACTTAGATATGCTGAGCGAAACCTTTACAAGGGTATATCGCAGTCAAGGCCGCTTTAAACAAAGCATTAAGGACTCCAGCTTTAACGCTTGGACTAAGTTCTATAAGCAGGATGAGAACGCCCAAAACGCCATTATCAGTTATTACACTAAGGGCGCCCTGTTTGCCCTGTATCTTGATTTAACACTAAGAAGCGAAACCCAAGGTAAATACAATCTCGACGATGTGATGACCATTTTGTGGCAGGAATATGCCCTGCAAAATCGTGGCACCACAGACGAATGCCATCAAAGGATTGTTGAACGCTTATTGGGGCGTGATTGCCAAGATCTCTTCGCCTATTTAGACAATACCGACGATATTCCACTGGCGCCGCGACTTGCCGAGTTTGGGGTTGAATTGACCTTACGCGCGAGCAATGGCGCACAGGATGTCGGCGGTGGCACGGCTAAAGGGTATGAAATTGCCTTTGGCGCTAAGACGCAAGCCGCGCCAATGGGCCTTAAAGTGACCACTGTCGCCCAAGGCAGCCCTGCGCACCTTGCGGGCTTAAGCGCCGGAGATATCTTAATTGCGGCGGATAATCTGCAGGTGACAGGCCAATTTGAGGCGCAGCTTCAGCAATACCCACTCGGACAACGCTTAAGCCTACATTGGTTTAGACGCGATGAATTGATGACGGGAGAACTGATTATTGCTGAGGCGCCAAAGGATACAGTTGCCTTAAGCATCACAGATAAAGATAAACTCCAGGCTTGGTTGGGTCGCTAATTTTCAACGCATTAGCCTTTTATGCACTAATTTTTAATGCATTAGTCTTTAACCCATAAAGCACAAAAGGGGCAATCGTATCGACGATTGCCCCTTTTTATTTAATTCTTTGTTTGCTCAATTGAATATTGGCTTAGCGATACATCAACAATGGATTACACCACCACATCGTGTAAATAGGTTTGCGCCCACGCGATGGCTTGACCACGGCTCGACACACCAATCTTACGGAATACACGGTATAAGTGCGTCTTAATGGTGCTCTCACTGACAAACAATTGATTGGCGATATCGAGGTTAGTGCTGCCAGACAGCAGTGCTTGTAACACTTCACGCTCACGGATGGTCAATGGCTCGGTATCTTCGAATAGTCCAAAGTCATCATTCACCCCATTCACCAATTGGATAGGGATCACTCTGTGTCCGCGCAAGATGTTGGAGAGGCCAAGGCTGATTTCAGTCAATCCTGCATCCAGATAAAACACCCCTGCTGTGGTCGAGGCTTGCATTAAGAAGCGGGCATCAACTTGTTTAGGGAACTGGATATAAACAACTCGCACACTCGGATGTTCGCGGGCAAGCAAGCGTTGAAATTGATAGGCTTTTTGAAGATCGACGGTGGAAAGATCAATCACCACCATAGAGGCTTGGTTATCTTTGATTTGATCGCACATCTCATCCGGGCTGACTTGCGACAGCTTAACGAGAAACTCCTGCGGCCAGCGTCCGGCCAGCAATTCCATCAGAACTTGCGATCTTGACACTACAATCCAATGTAATATTTTGAACATCCTGCTCACTCCCTGTCTGGTTAACGATTATTCATTTTGAGAGGAGAAACATCTCTCAATACCACTTCAACATCCGTTCAATAGACTTCCAAGTCTACCGTGCACACGATATTAGCATTAGATAAAACAGATTCAAAAGACTTACGATAAAAATATTTACCGTACGCAAATCAAAAACTTCTGCAACTTTAGCACTGAGCATTGTCAATCAGAAGGCTGAATTTAAACTGAAAATAATGCGCTATTTTTAATAGAAAGGCGTAAGATCAAATCAACACAAATCATAAGGAAATACCATGTCCAACCCGCAGCCAAGCTCTATTGAAATGCAGTCCTATCGCGTGTGGGACAGACCCACGCGTCTGTTCCACTGGATTAATCTCATCCTCGTACTCGCCCTGCTTATCGTTGGCGGCATGATGATGTTTCGCAGCAACTTAGGCATTACCGAACTCTCCGGCAAAATTGGGCTTAAGACCCTGCACGTCATCATTGGCTATGGCTTTGCAATTAATTTACTGATCCGCCTAGTTTGGGGTTTTATGGGCAATAAATTCGCCCGCTTTAGCCATATGTTCCCCAATGCCAATAGCAAGAACGAGTTACAAAACTATAAAGCGGAACTTGCCGCGGGTAAAAATCCCCAGTATCTAGGCCACAATCCTAAGGGGAAATTCGCCGTACTCGCCATCATGCTCTTGCTTGTCACCATAATGATCACAGGCCTGATTCGCGCAGGTACTGATATTTACTATCCGCCGCTCGGCAGCACAGTACAAAGCTACTTAGCCGCAGCGGATGTTGAGCCAAGTAGCTTAAAACCCTACGATGCTACAGGCGTAGATACCGATAAAGCCAATGCTATCAAGCCCATGAAGGGACTTGCCGGTGAAGTACACGTTTACGCCGTGTACTTATTAATGCTCCTTATCGTGCTGCATGTGTTTGCCGTGATTTATACCGAAATCAAACGCCAACCCGGGATCATTTCCGCCATGTTTTCTGGCAAAAAACTGATCCAAGGACAACCGAAGGACGAGTGAGATCAATCATGCCTATAAAAAACGCCAGCAATTGCTGGCGTTTTTTATCAAACTGATGCCGAAGTAGGATTACTTCTTCAGGATAGATTCTGGAGTACGACCATCGTCATGGCAGCTTTCACAGGTAGGTTTTTGACCTACGTTCATATCGTGTGGCGCGTGACAGTCAGCACACACTAAGTTGCCATCGTGTGGCTTGTGTACCGCGTCCATTTCAGCCAAAGAGCCGTGGCAGCTTTGACATTGTTCAAATTCGAAAGCACCGTCAGCAGAAGGTGTACCGTCTTTATGACAGCTTTCACAACCACCAGATTCTGCATGGAAGTCTGATAATTTTTGATCCGCGGCAAATGCGGTTGGTGACAGCGCTAGCGCTGCAAGACTTGCCCCGAAAAGCGCACTTAATAGTTTTTTGCTCACAATTGTATCCTCCAATGGCGATTGACAGTGGAAATTCTTGTCAGGGTGACTTCCATCTCGCAACCAATGTAAATAGCACGACTCGATTTAACTTAGCTAAGGATTGAGCAATAAGCAACCCAATCTTATGCAAAGTAACTTTATCAATATACCGAGGAGTAAAATGTGCGCTGCATCATGTAACCACATGCTTATATAAGAGTTTTACATTGCCACAACCTAAAAGTCACAACTAAAAACCTCCCTAGCCTAGTCATCAGCAAAAGAAAAGCCCCAATAAAAAAGGAGACCCTAGGTCTCCTTTTTGTGAACTTTTGAACTCGATTAACGAGTTTGTAAGGCGGCGATACGCTTCTCTAATGGCGGGTGGCTCATCATCAGCTCAGCCATTGAACGCTTACCGTTAATACCAAAAGCCGACATTTGTGCTGGCATTGCCGAGCTTTCAGGGCCTTGGCGTAAACGCTCAAGCGCTGCAATCATCTTATGTTTGCCCGCTAAACGCGCCGCACCTTCGTCAGCACGGTATTCACGGATACGTGAGAAGTAAGCCACGATGATCGAGGCCAAGATACCAAACAACATGTCGAGGACAAACACGACCGCCATATAGGCGAACATGCCTAAACCTTCACCCTCTTCATCGTTGCTCGAGACGAAGTTGTTGATAATGCCCGCAACAACACGTGCCGCGAAGATAACAAAGGTGTTCACCACGCCTTGAATTAAGGTCAAGGTCACCATGTCGCCGTTGGCAACGTGGCTCACTTCGTGGGCGAGTACGCCTTCAACTTCGTCTTGGCTCATGCCATACAACAGACCGGTACTCACGGCAACTAATGAGTTGTCTTTGCTTGGGCCTGTGGCGAAGGCATTCATCTCTGGCGATTGGTAAATTGCCACTTCTGGCATTTTAATCCCAGCTTGCTGCGCTTGACGGGCAACAGTGTCTAATAACCAACGCTCTGTGCTATCACGGGGAGTGGTGATCACTTCACAGCCCATGGTCTTTTTCGCCATCCATTTTGAAATGGCTAAGCTGATGAAGGCTCCGCCGAATCCAAAAATCGCAGCGAACACAAGCAGTCCACCCATAGTCGACGTATTCACGCCCAGAATAGACATCACAATTGAGGCTACCAGCAACACGGCTAGGTTAGTCGCAATTAATAAAAAAATACGCTTCATTTCAGCTCCTTTACGGCAAACATATGCCATTTAACTTTGCTCAAAGACATAATATGTCCAATTAATCGAAATTCAAGGGGTAAAGATAAGAGTTTTTCTACTCGCTAATTTTTCTCTCAATTTAGACATTGCCTTTCATGGCTCGTGAGTCTAGGGACAATGTATTAATCCAAACTTAAATCTAGGCGCTGTCAGCGTTACAGCCAAATTCATGTGTGTTTATCTATGTTTATCGCGATTAAACTTTGTTAACATGCCAGCACATTCCGAGATTTCAGGATAAAAAAATGACAATCAATGCCCTACTGCTGAGCAGCTCTCGCGTCGGTGATACGCCTTACCTTTCCCATGCGCTTCCCTTTATCAAGCCGCTCACCGCTAACGCCCAAAAATGGATTTTTATCCCTTATGCTGGTGTCAGTATGAGTTATGACACTTATTTGGCCTCAGTCGTGGCGGGATTAAGCGAACTTAGGCTCGATATCAGCGGCATTCACCAGCATCCTGATCCGCGCCAAGCGATTAAAGATGCCGACGGCATTTTGATCGGTGGCGGCAATACCTTCCATTTACTGCACGAGCTCTATAAGTATGATTTAGTGCATCTTATCCGTGAAGAAGTGCAGAATGGTAAACCCTATATTGGTTGGAGCGCGGGCTCTAATGTCTCCGGATTGAGTATTCGCACCACCAACGATATGCCGATTATTGAGCCACCGTCTTTTACCGCGTTAAATATCGTGCCGTTTCAGTTAAATCCACATTATTCGAATTATCGCGCTCCGGGACATAACGGCGAAACCCGCGCCCAACGTTTGCTCGAATTCACTCGTGTCGATCCCATCACGCCGGTTGTGGGTATTGTCGAAGGCAGCGCACTTTGGCGTCAGGGAGACACCTTATCTCTGCTAGGTGACAATCCGGCCTATTTATTCTGCGGTGAGCAGCAAGAAATCCCGATCCCTGTCGGCAGCGATTTATCCCATTTGCTGAAATAAGATCTATGCGGCGGCATTGCCTAAGCGGATCTGCTACTATCGGCCACCGAGCATGAGTGTGATGAGTGTGTCATCAAGCTGGCTGGCCGATAACATGCCGCAAAATGTCGTATACAGAGGCAAGGATACCGCGCGCAGTGAGGACGGAAATCAACAATATCCCAAGTGATAACACCAGCCAGCAAGTGTTTTAACCGATAAGGCAAACACTTATCCCGCGGGAGAAAAGACTTGCACCACTTAAGTAACTGCTCTAATTTCGTTGTCGAACACTTTGATAAACAAGATTAAATTATTATTCACCCCTGAGCACTTCCCGTACAAAAGCCTTCTAAGTTATTTATAAATCGGGAGTTTTGGGCAAGTCATTAAGTGCGAGTCTCTCGCCTTAGCCCATTAAAGTGAGGAGTTTCTATTTTGCGACTGCATTCAACATTCAATCATTTCACCCCTATCTCGCGCCCAAAAGCGGCCAAGTCGAGGTTTTTTCTCGGTTCGTTACTCGCCTGTACACTCGGCATCAGCAGTTTTACTGCCTATGGCGCCGATGCCACTCAAGAGAAAAAAGCCAAGATGTTCTCCCATGACACTGTGGTTGAACTTGCCCAGCAACTGGCTCAAAAACCGTTTAAAGAAGCGAGAAAAGCTCCCAAGGAGCTAATCGATCTTGATTACGCCACCTATGGCAAAATCAATTATCAAGAAAACGCCGCGATTTGGGGCGGAACCCCCACTAAGTTTTCGGTACAACTGTTTGCCCCCGGCTTTTTATACAAAAACCTAGTCGATATCGATGTGGTTGAAAACAGCCATGCATTTCCTATCGAATTAACCGAATCCTCCTTTAGTGTGCCAAACGATACCATAGAGAAATTACTGACTCAGGTTGGCCAATACGCCGGCGTGCGCCTGCACTACCCCATCAATGATGATGAGGTAAAAGATGAGTTCATCATGTTCCAAGGCGCGAGCTACTTTAGAGCACTGTCTAAAGGGCAAACCTATGGTTTATCGAACCGTGGATTAGCTATCGATGTCGCTCAACCTAAAGGTGAGGAATACCCATTATTCAAACGTTTTTGGGTAGAGCGTCCGTCTAAGTATCAAACGGCGATTGTGGTGCATGCGCTGTTGGACAGTCAGAGCGTTACTGGTGCCTATCGCTTCGGTATTTACCCTGGCGCGCCAACACGGGTCGAGGTAGATGTCACCCTATTCCCCCGCCGTGATATTACCCATGTAGGGATTGCACCACTGACCTCAATGTTCCTCTATGGTGGTTTAGATACGCCGGATAAGCCAGATTATCGCCCAGCGGTACATAACTCCGAAGGATTACAAATTGATCGCGGTAACGGTGAGCGCTTATGGCGCCCGCTCAATAACCCTAATAAATTGCAGATCAGTGCCTTTGGCGATGAAGATATTAAGGGTTTTGGCTTAATCCAACGCCATCGTAACTTCGATTACTATCAAGATCTGACTGCAAACTACCAGCAGCGCCCTTCCGCTTGGATTGAGCCGCTTAACGATTGGGGTAAAGGTCAGTTAGTGCTTCTTGAGATCCCATCGAGCGCCGAAACCAACGACAATATAGTCACTTACTGGGAGCCTCAGGGCGGATTGAAGCAAGGTGAACCCTATCGTTACTCCTATCGCATCACTGCGTCTAACGATAGCCCCAGTGCTAACACTAAGGCGCGAGTGGTTCGCAGCTCAAAAGGACAAAAGCAAGCCAAAGGTAAAGAGTTGCTTATCGATTACAGCAATATCAAACCACAAGATATTGAGAACATTGTGATTGATGCCAGTATCAGCAAGGGCAAAATTCTGTCATCGCGTATCGTCGCTCATCCAGATATCAATGGTGCCCGCGTATTTGTGACTTTCGAGCCCGAAAGCACCAATGTGGCAGAACTGCGCATCCAATTGCGTAAAGATGAAAAACCTGTGGCCGCCACTTGGCTGTATCGCTGGAACAGTGATGATTGGCCCTAGGCAAATAAGCTAGCTATCCGTTAAACCATAAAAACGCCGAACTTACGGCGTTTTTTATTACGCTATGTTTTACACTAACGAGTGTTGAGCTCTACCTCAAATATTCTCAGCAACTCGTGGCAACATCATAACTCTTTAGCTATTCAGCTTCTTAATTTACGGATAAATTGGGCAGAATAACGTCTTCGGAATATCTAGGATTATTTCTATCTAACAAAAATAGGGAACTTCAGTTCCAATTTTCGGCCCTATTTAGCACGCCCATAAGATTTACTCCCCTACTCCACAACGGTATATTACCCCTTCACAGCAACTGAATATTTGCTATATACACTTCTTTACAAGATATCCATCTATTGCAATCACCATATTCAGTGTTAGTTATATTTCGCATCATGAATATGTCAGAGAAAAAATGAAGTTACCCACATTAAATGCTGCGTACTTTCGTAAGCCAACGACAATATTGTTAATGATAAGTATCTTACTTGCCTTATATTCACTACCAATAATTGGGCGAGTGTTTTGGCTTGCGTTGGTTTTACTCTGCTATACGCTGATTTAATTGCAAACAAAATGTTAATACCACAATTAACGTTAACATCTATATTAATCATCAGTGTAACTGTTGGTCGATAATACCCTGTTTCATCAACCCATCGAATCTAGATAACTCATTATCTAGACGGATATTTAAGCTATGCCGTTTTCAAACCTAAAACCAGCCTTTGCACTTTCTTTGCTGTTTGTCCCGAATGCCTTTGCTACTGCCGTCGATTTTAGTGACTACGGTCCTTTACGCACCTACGCACAATCACCGACCCAAGCGGGCAGTTTAACGCCGATGCTTAGATCTGGGTTTTCGTTACCTGAAGGTCAAAAAGAGCTGCACTTATCTGCAAGTGCGGCCAGTGTTTGGGCTGAAACCGATGATTATTTTGCCGATTACTACCACAACACCCTCGAAGGTGGACTGACTTGGCAAATCAATGACAAATGGATGATAGACACAAGTTATCACTGGCGCTTTAGCGGCGATAATCACTTAGACTCGGTAACTATGTGGTTCCATGATGCTTTTGGTTTTAGCCAAAATGGTCGTGAAGATACGGCAAAACACCAAAACCAAATATTTTCTAAAGATGGTGTAAACCAACAAGATATTTCGGGTGAGACACTCAATAATGCCATTATGCTTTATGTTGGTTATCAATTATTTGAGAACCAACATCAGGGTTTATCCTTAGGTGGTAGCTTATATTATAACTATGTGGACTCAGGTCCCTTTGAAAATGAAGCCTTTGAACAAGCGTTGCAGTTAAATTACAGCTTCCGTTACGAGAAGCATCATTTTCATTCTAGCGCCGCAGTCAGTTTTAGGCAGGGCAATGAAGTGCTCTCGGGGATCCGCTACGATAATCATGCCTATTCAGTCAATCTCGGCTATGAATATATCACGGGTCGCCATGGCTGGTTAATTGAGTTACATCATTACCAAGGTTTATTAGAAACTGAAAACGATTTCGCTAAGGCGTCAAATGAAATATTACTCGGCTACCGTTATTACTTAGACACAAGTGCAATTGAGTTTTCCGTCGTTGAAAATTATTTCAATATGGATAACAGCACTGACATCGCCTTTAATATTGGCTACCGAGTTAAGTTTTAGTCACAACAAATTAAACACTCAATAACAAAAAAGAGGTTGTATGGCCTCTTTTTTTTATATCACACGTATTTTTGAATGGGTTATTTCATCAACAAAGCTTGAATATCGATAAAATGGGCGGCATGTTCTGCATCAGCCTGCTTAAGATGTGGAACACAACCTAAGAAAGGCGATGTCATCATCTCTTTAAGCGATGCTAAGTTTTCATCAAACACGCTCATATTGGGATCGACGCAATTTGCCACCCAACCCGCCACGGTTAAGCCATCGGCGATTATCGCCTCTTGGGTTAATAATGCATGATTTAAGCAGCCAAGTTTCATTCCCACAACCAAGATCACTGGCAAATTAAGTTGCTGCACTAATTCCGATAAATAACGCCCGTCCCCTAAGGGCAAACGCCAGCCACCCGCACCTTCTATCAAGCAAAAATCAGCCTGCTCAAAGGCTTGTCTGTCGAGTTCTGCCAAAATCGCCTCTGGAGATAAATTAACCTCAAGCTGTTTTGCGGCAATATGCGGCGCGATGGCGGGTTCAAAGCTTATCGGATTGACCTGCTCATAGCTGAGCTTTAAAGATGAGGCCGACATCAGTTTTAACGCATCACTGTTGCGTAAGCCCTGCGCTGTGGTTTCACATCCCGAGGCCACAGGTTTTACCCCAAGGCTTAAGTGCGCAGCGCCTGTGCGAGCAGCTTCACGATTGAATGCGGTTAACAGTGCCGTCGACACTAAGGTTTTACCACTGTCGGTATCTGTACCTGTTACAAAAAACATGCGTTTTCCTTATTAGTCCATGGTCAATCACGCGCTCAAAACTAAACGACGAGCCTTACACCCTATCGTCTTGGCGGCGCACACAAAATTGAGCGATCTGATAGGTTAAAGGCAGGCCCTGAGCCTCACGGAATAGTTCTGCGCGTTGTTGTAGTGCCAGCCAATCGCGGCGGCCCCGCAATTTGCCTAAGTGAGCATCGACATCTGAAGAGTTTTCGGTCTGTATGTACGATTGCACCGATGCGCCCACACCCTTTATGGAATAGAGCAAGGTTTTAAGATCTTGAAAATAGACGGTCATTGGCACAAGTTGGACATCAAACAGTTGCCAATCAGAGGTATCAAAGGCGACTTGTAAGCTTTCAAGGGATTGAAAACCGTTCACCCTCAAACCAAGATGGGATAACTGCGCCAGGCTGCCTTCGGCCACAATACTCAGGTGCGCTTCTCCACCGGGTTTTAAGACTCTGGCCATTTCACTGGTCGCAGCCGAAAAATCATGGCACCACTGCAGGGCTAAATTGGAGTAAATACTATCGATACTCCCATCGGCAAAGGGGAGTTGCTCGGCATTACCGCACACACATTGGTACCGAGGGAAAGTCACTTGAAGTTGTTGCAGCATTCCGAGGGCGATATCGAGGGCATAAACCTTGATATTGTCACCCACTGCACGGTCGGCAAAATCGGTCCCCGGCCCCGCGCCAATATCAAGAATTGCGCCCTTGGCAGCAAATCCCTGCAACAAACTCGCGCCGCTTAAACGCTGTAAACAGTTATGCTCTTGGTAGCGCTTGGCCGCAGCAGAAAACCTATCGGCAATATGCTCGACCTGACTGGCAGATGGATGGGAATGTACACTCACGCCAAGCGGCATAGACATCACAAATTATTCTCACTTTAACATCAAACTTTTACTTAGAAGCTTTTATCTTCAAGCTCTTACTTTCAGACTCTTACATTCAAGCTCTTATCTTCAAGCTCTTCACTCTCAAGAACTCAATACCGAGCATTGAAGTGCCCTGCCATTCACCGGATATTCTGAATCAAACGCAGGCTTACCCTTCAGGCCGCTCAGAAACCCTGGGCAGTGCGCATTCCTTCAGCACAGTGGCAATACTACTGACACAGCACCTTATTACCGCCTCGCTATGGGATGCGCTTAAGGTAATGCGCAATCTTGCCGAGCCGACCGGCACTGTGGGTGGGCGAATAGCGCCGACCCAAATGCCTAATGCCTTTAGCTTTTCCGCCACCCGCATGGTTTGCGTCGCATCACCAATAATCAAAGGTTGAATCGCCGTGTCGCTACCTAGGAGTGGAATGTCAGCATCTTGGCACAACTGCTTGAACAATAAGATATTGCGCTGCAATTTTTGCTTAAGCTCAGGATGGGCCTCAGTGTATTCAACAGCGGCCAAGGCAAGGGCCGCATTGGCGGGCGACAAGGCGGTGGAATAGATATATTCCCGTGCGTTGCTGACCAGAAATTCAATCAACTGCCGACAACCAAGAATCGCGGCTCCCTGACAGCCTAACGCCTTACCAAAGGTCACTATCTGGATATCGATAAGGTTTGAAGCTGGAGTAGACTCAGCTTGAACACTCACAGCATCAACAACGCCAAAGCCATGGGCATCATCGACAATTAGCCAAGCATTATGTGCTCGGCAAAGTGCGGATAACGCCGAAATCGGCGCAATATCACCATCCATGCTGAACACACTCTCAGTGATCAGGGCAGATACAGCGTTCTTCGCTAATAGACGCTCGGCGCTTTCGGTGGAATTATGCAAAAATCGCTTAAAATCCGCGCCGCTATCGCGTAATCCATCGATAATCGATGCATGAACCAGTTTATCGGCCAGCACCACATCCTGCTTATCGAACAAGGTTTTACACAAGGTAGTATTGGCACTAAACCCTGAGCTAAAGAGTAGCGCCGCCTCAAATCCTGTTATCTGGCACAGCTTAGTTTCTAGCGCCAAATGCGCCTCGCTGTAGCCCGTCACCAGCGGTGATGCGCCGCTACCAACGCCATATTGCTTAGCGCCAAGGCGCAGCGCCTCGACCAATGCGGGAGCACGGGAAAGGCCTAAGTAATCATTACTGCTGAAGTTAAGATAGTGCTGCTCCGCTAAGCCAAACTGGGGACCATCCTCACTGAGTGCTACCGCGCTCGACAATGCCTGACGCTGCCTAAGCAAACCTTGCTCGGCTAACGCCTGCTGACGGGCGAGGATTTTTGAACCCAGTTTTGAGGTGAGTGGTGAACTCATTTTTTCTTACTCAACTTTTCTTACTCAATTTCTCTTGCTCAACTTTTCTTGCTGTGTATTTTACTTTGCTGGCTTACTCGGCGTCTTGACTGGTTTTTCGTTCAGTCTCGGCATAACGACGACTCAAATGCTCGCTGAGTCTCACCGCCCGCATCATCCTTTGGAACCTGCGCTTCGCCACTTAACAAAACGCAAGTCCAACGTAGCAAGTTTTACTGTGGCGATAAGCCTTAGTTACAGCGCCGCCGCATCATAAAAAGGTGCCGAGGCTTTATCTTGGTGGGCAGCAGCTTTGGCTAATACCGCCTGTTCATCATCGATAGTCGCGGCAGCACCCTGCTCAGGACGTAATCCCAGACGGCGGAACAGGCCCATATCATCACTTTCTTCAGGGTTTGGCGTAGTCAACAGCTTGCAGCCATAGAAAATCGAGTTCGCGCCAGCAAAGAAACACATGGCCTGCAGTTCGTCAGTCATGTTTTCACGGCCAGCCGATAAACGCACACGGGACTTAGGCATTAAAATACGCGCCACGGCGATAGTACGGACAAACTCGAGCGGATCTAAATCATCGAGTTTTTCGAAGGGGGTACCCGCCACTTTGACCAACATGTTAATGGGCACAGAATCGGGATGCTGAGGCAAATTAGCCAGTTGTTGCAATAAGCCCGCTCGGTCTGTGGCCTTTTCGCCCATACCAACAATACCGCCAGAGCAAACTTTCATGCCCGATGCACGCACGTGGCTTAAGGTATCTAAACGGTTTTGATAGGTACGGGTCGTGATCACATCGCCGTAATATTCAGGCGAGGTATCTAAATTGTGGTTGTAGTAATCAAGACCTGCATCGGCCAGCTCGTTGGCTTGTTCAGCACTTAGCATGCCAAGGGTCATACAGGTTTCCATGCCGAGGGCTTTGACCTCTTGCACCATTTGCTTGAGGTATGGCATGTCTTTATCTTTCGGGTTACGCCATGCGGCGCCCATACAGAAACGTGAAGCGCCCGCGGCTTTGGCACTGCGCGCTTCGGTCAATACGGTTTCCATCGCCAATAGGCGCTCTTTTTCAAGGCCAGTGTCGTAACGCGCACTCTGCGGACAATATTTACAATCCTCAGGACAAGCACCAGTTTTGATCGACAGCAATCGGCTGATCTGCACTTCGTTAGGATCGTACACTTCACGGTGGATACTGTGTGCTTTAAATAATAAGTCATTCATCGGCAGCGCAAATAAGGCTTCGATTTCTTCCCGCTTCCAATCATGACGAACTTGCAACTGCGACATTGAACACCCTTTTATTTTTGTATTTTACCTTGGCTAGGATAACCTCAGCCCTTAAACTGTCAACGCCAACCAGTGATACAGGTTTACCACTGATTAATTTTCAATCAACGCTGTGAGCTTTTATGCGCAATTTACTCGATTTGGATTTTGATAGCGCCCATATTTGGCATCCTTATACCTCCATGACCCGCGCACTTCCTGTTTATGGGGTACACAGTGCACAAGGCTGCGAGCTGGAATTGGTCGATGGCCGTAAGCTTATCGATGGCACCAGCTCCTGGTGGGCCTGCGTACATGGTTACGGACACCCAGCGATATTAACGGCGATGGAGCGGCAACTGCACCAACTTAGCCATGTGATGTTTGGCGGCATTACCCACGAGCCCGCCATTACACTCTGCAAAAAACTGCTGGCGATGACCTGCGAGCCCCTCACTAAAGTCTTTCTCTGCGACTCAGGCTCAATTGCCGTCGAAGTCGCCATCAAAATGGCGCTGCAATATTGGCAGGGGCAAGATTTGCCTTTAGCGCAAAAGGCCCAAAAACAGCGCATTCTTACGGTGAAGAAGGGTTACCATGGCGATACTTTTGCCGCCATGAGTGTCTGCGATCCCGAAGGTGGCATGCATACCATGTTTGGCGAAGCCGTCACGAAGCAGTGTTTTGTCGACGCGCCGCAAACACCCTTCGGTGAGCCATTACGCCAAGATGATTTAGCGCCAATGCAACGTATTTTACGCGAGCAACATCCAGAGATTGCCGCCGTGATTATCGAGCCGATTATGCAGGGCGCTGGGGGAATGCGATTCTACAGCAGCGAGTATTTACGCGGCCTGCGTGCCCTGTGTGATGAATATAATGTGCTGCTTATTCTCGATGAAATCGCCACGGGTTTTGGGCGGACTGGTAAGTTATTTGCCTATGAGCATGCCGACATCACGCCCGACATTCTCTGCCTGGGCAAAGCGTTAACGGGCGGTTATATCAGTCTTGCCGCCACCTTGTGCACGGATAACGTCGCCCAAGGCATTAGCCAATCGCCCGCAGGTGTCTTTATGCATGGCCCGACATTTATGGGCAATCCCCTCGCCTGCGCCGCCGCCTGCGCCAGCTTAGATTTAATCAATCAGCAGGAGTGGCCAGCACAGGTTGCCGCCATCGAGCAGCAAATGCAGCGCGAGCTTGCCGATGCCATCGATATTCCCAGCGTGAAAGAGGTGCGCGTGCTCGGCGCGGTTGGCGTGCTCGAAATGCACCAAGCGGTCAATACCGCCGCACTGCAACAGCAATTTGTCGACTTAGGCGTATGGGTGCGCCCCTTTGCCAACCTGATTTATATTATGCCGCCCTATGTGATTAGTTCTTCACAGCTCACAAGGCTGACTCAGGCGATGAAGCAAGTGGCGGCAACGATTGCACCGCCCCATGCCAATCAAAGCGAGGCACTGGTGACAGAGAGCATCACTATCAGCCACGGCTAATGTTGTTCAATCACAATGCACTCGTGATGCAAGCTCTGCTCTGCTCTGCTCTGCTCTGCTCTGCTCTGCTCTGCTCTGCTCTGCTCTGCTCTGCTCTGTTCTGCACATCTTAGCTTGGCCCAATTTAAACTCAGCCAAATATCAGTTCAACCGAGTGAGTAACACTCGGCTGGACTGTTTCTCTAAGGCCTCTGACTTTGGCTTTGCGATCCTAACCCAGTTCAATCAACCGGCTCCGAATTGAGTGATCTTTTGTACTCTTAATGTGGTTAATCTTACTTTGAGTGAAAGTCGTCACATAAAAACGCTTTAGATAACCTTGTTCACAAATTGCATAAAATCTCACTATTTTCACATTTATTTAGCAAGTTAACTGGAAAATTAGTTAAAGCCAGTAATGCTTAATAACACTGACTTCCACATAAGTACGTTTCATAAGCAGCCGCTAAAAACCTAGGCAAAAAGGATAGCTTAGTGAGCGTGACCAAGAAAAAGGAGCTTTTATGTTTAAACTCGCCGACATCCCCGTCAGCCGAAAACTCGCGCTACAACTTATCACAGCCCTTATCGGCGCCTTAATTCTTCTCACCCTTTCTGTCACTACCTTAAAAAGCAATTTGATGGCAGAACGTGAAGCCAGACTCAACGCAGTGCTCAGCTTAGCCCTCAGTCGTATTCAGGCTTTACAGCAAAACTTACCCCTAGAGCAGGCTCAACAAGCCGCAAAAGAGATGCTTAACAATATGCGGTTCGACGGTGACAACTACCTGTTTGTGATTGATGAAACACGCCACATCATAGTTCACCCCGTTAAACCCGAGTTAGTCAGCCAGCAAATGGGCAACAATGGCGCAGAGCAGTACTGGTTCAGCATGGTCGAATTAGGGCGCAATGGTCAGCAAGGTGTCTTGCAATATCCTTGGGTAACAGGCAATGGCAAAAAAGCCCAGAAAATGTCCTTAGTGATGGGATTTAAACCCTGGGGCTGGATTTTAGGATCGGGGATTTTACTGCAAGACATTGAAAACACGATTTGGCATGAATATGTGCTAATGGGCGGCACTACACTTATTCTCATTCTACTGATGGCGGCACTGGGCTACATCATCAGTCGCTCTATTGTTCAACCCTTAGATCAAGTGAATAACGCGATGCAAATCATCGCCACTGGCAACCTGACGCCGCAGCTTGCGGTCACAGGCAAAGATGAACTTGCGGCCCTAGCGCACAATATCAATCAGAGCATGGCAAGCATTCGAACGGCATTGGCTGAGGCTAACCACAGCGCCGACAACGTCTCACAAGCCGCTTCACGTATAGCATCAACCGCCGAAGAAACCAATCAAGCGGTAAACAACCAGCGGGATCAACTCGCCCAGTTAGCCACGGCGATGAACGAAATGAGCGCCACCATTGCCGATGTGGCCAATAATGCCGAAAGTACCGCGAAAGACACTAAAGAAGCCACCCGCGAAGCCGGACTTGGCGATAAGGACGTGCACGCCAGCGTTGACGGTATCCATGCGCTTGCCAAAGAAGTGGAACAAGCAACGCAGCAAGTGAATAAATTAAAAGAAGAAATCATGCAAATCAGTGAAGTGACGGCGGTGATCAGTGCTATTTCGGATCAAACCAATTTATTAGCATTAAACGCCGCCATTGAAGCGGCGCGTGCCGGTGAGCAGGGCCGAGGTTTCGCCGTGGTGGCCGATGAAGTGCGGCAATTAGCCAGCAGAACGAGGCAATCGACAGAGGAAATTCAAAACACTATTTCCCTATTACAACAACGTGCCGTCAGTGCTGCCAATGCGATGGATACGAGCCGCGATCTGGCTGAAAAGAGCGTTGACCAGTCCACAAAGGCAGGCAACGATTTATCCCTCATTGTGACCCATATTAAGCACGTGAGTGATATGGCCACCCAGATTGCAACCGCGGCCGAAGAGCAAAGCGCGGTGGCAGAAGAAATGAACCGTAACGTCTGCGGGATTAATAGTTCGGCGCTTGAAGTGTCTGAATCAGCCACCTATCTCGCTCAAGAAAGCGAGAGCCTCGCCGAGCTATCGCTTAATCTCAATAACAAACTGGCGGCGTTTAAGCTCTAAATCAGAGTGATATCAGAGTGATATCAATATGGGGCCAACATCCTGATGTTGGCCCCTTCTTTAACGACTCGCCTTGACTAGGCTCGAAATCAATGCCCGCAGCGCCGCCGGTTTAATCATTTTCGCCATATAGTGGTAACCCCGGCGCTGCACATCCTCCACCAGCTCCTTACGGGTATTGGCCGTGATTAAAATGCCCGGTAACTCTTTGCCATAGAGCGCGCGGATCCCATCCATCGCATCGACACCATTTTGGCCATCGTCCAAGTGGAAATCCGCTAAAACAATATCCGGCGCCACCCCTTTTAGGCCTAACTTTATGCGCGCATCGGCTAAATCCTTGGCGCAAATCACCTCACACTGCCAGCGGCTGAGTAGACTCTCAAGCCCCGCCAAAATGGCCTCTTCGTTGTCGATGCATAGCACTTTAATGCCAGACAAAGGTTGCAATAGCGATGGCAACGCCTTCACCTGCGGCTGACGCACGGTTTCCCCTAAAGGCACACTTATAGAGAACACTGAACCACGTCCAAGTTGTGAGGACACTTGAATACTGTGGTTTAGTACCCGGCTGATCCTATCGGCAATCGCCAACCCTAGGCCAAGGCCGCTAACGCTTTTACTACGTGGATTATTTAAGCGCTTAAACTCTTTGAAAATTTCACGGGTTTCGTGCTCATCAATCCCGCAGCCCGTATCTAATACTTGGATCTCTAACTCACTGCCGCGATGGCGACAGCCAAACAGCACCCGCCCACCTCGGGCATAACGGTAAGCATTGGTTAAGAAGTTTTGCAGCACACGCCGCAGTAACGAAGGATCGGAATTAACCGTCGCGCTACAGGGGACCATCTTAAAGCGAATTTGATTGTCCGCCGCCATCGCCTCAAATTCGACCGACAGACCATTGAGCAGCTCGGATATGGCAAAGTCGCGGCGATTGACCTCCACCATGCCGGAATCCAGCTTCGAAATATCCAATAAGTCGGTGAGCAACTCGCCCGCTGTTTTGAGCGAGCTATTTACATGGGATAGGGTGGTGCGCGCCTCGCGGTCCAAATTAGGGTATTGGGACAAAGAAGCAGTAAACAGCCTTGCCGCATTTAAGGGTTGCATTAAATCGTGCCCTACCGCCGCTAAAAAGCGACTCTTAGAAGCGTTCGCCATTTCTTCCTGCGCCTTGGCCTCAAGTAATTCACTGTTTAGCATGGCTAACTCGTAGGTTCGCTCTTTAACGCGCGATTCGAGGGTTTCATTGGCCTCAAGCAAAGCCCGTTCCTGCTCGCGGTATTGAGTGATGTCGGTAAAAGTCATCACAAAGCCGCCATCTGGCATAGGATTGCCTTGAATTTTAATCACTTTACCGTCTTTACGTTGCCGCTCTGAGGTATGCGGCGTGCCATTACGCATATGCTGCACACGTTTTTCGACCTGCGACTCAATATCCCCCTCGCCGCAATATCCCCGCGCCGCGTTAAAGCGGATCACTTCGCCAATCGGCATACCTTGCTGTAAAAAACCTTCAGGATATTGATACAGCTCCACGTATTTGTAGTTCCATGCCACCAAGTTAAGGTCGCTGTCGATAACACTCATCCCCTCATAGGCATGCTCGATAGCCCCGCGCAGCATATCTTGGCTGAGCATGATTTTCGATGAGGCTTCATCGACAAGGCTAAAGACCTCATCGAGCGCCAAGTCGCGCCCCTGTAAAACTGAGTCCATTACCAAGGAAGCACTCGATGCGCCAAGCACCCCGGCGAGTAAGCGTTCGGTGTGGGCGATAAGCTCAGGGGTTGCGGCCTTGTGCCAGCTGTCACTCTTAACCGCCTCAGTTGAGAATCGGCTAAAGCTTTCATAGGCGCGGGTTGGGCTAACAAAGCGGCTGGCTAAGATAAGCAAGTCCTGCTGGGAGATAGGGCCATTTTTCTTATTGGCATTATTTTTAAGCTTACCCGGGCTGACAAAGGCGCTGGCTTGAATACGCTCGGCCACCCCCGCCCTAAACCAAATCGAGCCTAAGATGTAGCAGGCAATATTGGCAAACAAGGCTGTGAGCGCATCGCGCACATTGGGGGTAATGGCATCTAACAGGTCGATATTACTCGACAATAAGGTCGCCACATTTTGGCCGTCATTCATGCCGCTCAGCATGATGTAAAACCACAGGCCAAAGCCCACACTTAAGCCTAAAAACACCCCGGCACGATTACCGTGCTTCCAATAGAGCCCTCCCACCAGCGCAGGAGCCAGCTGGGCAAACGCCCCAAAGGATAACATCCCAAGGTGCGATAGCGAGTCACTGTCGGCGAGCGCCAGATAACTGCCATAACCCAGGCCAAGGATGATGACGATGGCCAGGCGGCGTGCATTTAACAGCATCTGCGAAAACTGGCTAAAGTTTTTCTCACGGATATTGCCCGTGCGCAGCATCACGGGCACCAGCCACTCGTTACTCACCATCACGCTTATTGTCACTACCGCCACAATTACCATGCCAGTCGCCGCTGATAAAGTGCCTAACAGCGCAATCACGGCGAGCAGTGGATGATCTAACGCAAGCGGTAAATTGATCACATAAGTGTCTGCGGCAACGCTATCCCCAAGGATGACTTTACCCGCTAGTGCCAGTGGCCCAACAAATAAGCCAAATAAGGCCAAATACAGCGGGAACAACCAGCGCCCCTTTGACAACACCGACTCATCGGCGCACTCCACCACCATCACGTGGAATTGCCGCGGCATACATAAAAACGCAGCCATGCCAACGAGTAGCTCAGGCATTAAGGCTTCGATTCGCGGATTTGGGTAATTAATTAAGGCTTTTTCGCTTGCTTGCTGCCAGATATCACCAAAACCGTCGAACACCCCAAAGCTAATCACAATCCCCACCAGCAAAAATGCCGCCAGTTTGACTAACGATTCAAAGGCAATCGCCAGCATCATGCCGGGGTTATGCTCGGTAGCGTCGAGCTTACGCGTCCCAAATAGAATGGCAAAAATCGCCAGCAATGCTGTGATAAGTAAAGGGATAGTAATGCCGTTTAAAGGATCGTCTGCTGGCTGAAACAAATTAAGGCTAAATACCATCGCCTTAAGTTGCAGGGCAATGTAGGGCATGATGCCAAATAGCGCGATGAGGGTAACAATGGCCGCCAAGGTTTGTGACTTACCGTAACGGGCGGCGATAAAGTCGGCGACCGAGGTAATATTTTGCGCCTTGGACACGAGGACCATCTTGCGCAGCATGCCAAAACCTAAGGTGAAAATAATGATAGGACCGATAAAAATCGGGATAAAGGACCAAAAATCATTAGCCGACTGCCCTACGGTACCTAAAAAGCTCCAGGAAGAACAATAAACCGCCAGACTTAAACCATAAATGCCTACCTGAAGCTTCTTGGTCACGCCGCTAAACCAACGCTCCGCGCCCCAGGCTAAAAGGAATAAAAGTGAGACATAACAAATAGCAATAACGGCGACGACTAAGGTTAGATTCATATTTTTGCTCTTTTTTCCATTATTGTGCGATAAATAATGGCTGAAATCTAGCCAGATTTTCGAGTGCAACAGCCTAAATATAAAGGAAATTTTAAAACTAGACCAAGGTCTAATGGAGTTGCCTGCCCCTTGCATACCATACTCAGACTACGCAATTTTTAGAAAGGGAAGCCCTATGAGCTCGCAGTCTCTCTACAAAGTCTCCGGCAATATCGCTGCCAATGCACTTGTAAATAACGATCAATATAAAAAAATGTACCAAGAGTCGATTGTCAATCCAGAGGGTTTCTGGAGAGAGCACGGCAAACGGATCGATTGGATAAAGCCATACACTAAAATCAAAAAAACCACTTTTGACGATCATAACTTATCGATTAACTGGTTCTACGACGGCACCCTAAACGCCTCAGCCAACTGCTTAGATCGCCATCTAGCAGAGCACAGCGACCGCGTTGCCATTATTTGGGAAGGCGATAACGCCAGCGAACAACGTCAAATCACCTACGGTGAGCTGCACACTCAAGTGTGTAAGTTTGCCAACGCCCTACGCAGCCAAGGCGTGCGTCGTGGGGATATTGTGACCATTTATATGCCAATGGTGCCAGAAGCGGCGGTGGCAATGCTGGCCTGTGCCCGCATCGGTGCCGTGCATTCGGTGGTCTTTGGTGGCTTCTCACCCGATTCTATCGCTTCAAGGGTTATCGACGGTAAATCTAAAGTGGTTATCACCGCCGATGAAGGTATGCGTGGTGGCCGCGCGATCCCACTCAAACGCAACATCGACGATGCGCTAAAGCATCCCGATGTCACCAGCGTTGAGAAGGTGATTGTACTTAAACGTACTGGCGGCAAGGTTGACTGGGTCGAAGGCCGCGATGTGTGGTGGCATTCTCTGGTTGAAACCGCATCCGAGCACTGCGCCATTGAAGAAATGGGCGCCGAAGATCCGCTCTTCTTACTTTATACCTCTGGTTCAACTGGTAATCCCAAGGGCGTATTGCACACCACCGGCGGATATATGGTGTATGCCTCTATGACCCACGAGTATGTGTTCGATTACAAACCCGGTGAGATTTACTGGTGTACCGCCGACGTGGGTTGGATCACGGGTCATTCCTACATGGTGTACGGCCCACTGGCGAACGGTGCGACCGTGCTTATCCACGAAGGGATCCCTAATTACCCAAGCCCTGCGCGTTTAGGCGAGATGATTGACCGTCACAAGGTGAATATTCTCTATACGGCACCGACACTTATCCGTGCACTGATGGCCGAAGGTAAACAGCATTTTGACAAGTATGATGGCAGCTCGCTGCGCATCATGGGCTCAGTGGGTGAACCCATCAACCCAGAAGCTTGGCGCTGGTACCACGAGGTCATCGGTCATGAGCATTGCCCGATTGTCGATACTTGGTGGCAAACCGAAACCGGCGGCATTTTGATTACGCCATTACCAGGTGCAACCGATACCAAACCCGGCTCGGCGACTCGTCCCTTCTTTGGGGTACAACCGGCGCTCGTGGACAACATGGGTAACATTTTAGAAGGTGCAACCGAAGGTAACTTAGTGCTGCTCGACTCATGGCCAGGCCAAATGCGTACCGTATATGGCGACCATGAACGCTTCGTGCTGACCTACTTCAAAACCTTCCGTGGCATGTACTTTACCGGTGACGGCGCGCGCCGCGATGAAGACGGTTACTACTGGATCACCGGCCGTGTGGACGATGTGATTAACGTCTCCGGCCACAGATTAGGTACAGCAGAGGTAGAAAGTGCACTGGTGTCACACGAACTGGTCGCTGAAGCCGCTGTTGTGGGCTATCCCCATGATATTAAAGGCCAAGGTATTTACGCCTATGTGACGTTAACCCGCGGCACAGAAGAGAGTGAAGAGCTTCGCCAAGAGCTGCGCCAATGGGTTCGCAAAGAAATTGGCGCTCTGGCCACACCGGATCTTATCCAGTGGGCGACAGGATTACCTAAGACACGTTCAGGCAAAATCATGCGCCGTTTCCTGCGTAAGATCGCCGCGAACGAAGTGACCAACTTAGGTGATGCATCAACACTGGCCGATCCAGCCGTGATTGAGACCTTGATTGAAACTCGCTTGAATCGTAACGAGTAATCGTTATCCCGCGCTTAATCGTGATTTATCACGGTTAAGCGCAGCTTTAGCTCCTGTACGTTTGAACCTTGCTCCGTCGAGTATAGGTTCCTTTAAATGAAGCAAACCCTGTTGAGAAAGTGCCTGATTGCCCCTTTCTCTTAGTTGCCCCTCCAACCAAGGGGCATTTTTTTGGTTCTGTGTTAAGCTTGGCGCCAAACTCAATCAACCAAGAATAGCTAACAGCGTGTCAGTTAATTCCAACCCAAGCGTTACCCTCAGGGATTACCAGCAACAAGCCGTCGATGCCGCCATCGCGCATTTCAAAAAAAGCACCGATTCCGCCGTATTAGTCCTACCAACGGGAGCCGGGAAAAGTATCGTTATTGCCGAGCTGGCCCGCATCGCCAGAGGACGAGTGCTTGTTTTAACCCATGTGAAGGAACTGGTTGCCCAAAACGCGCAAAAGGTGGGGTTACTGACGACTGAAGCCAGCATTTACTCCGCAGGGTTAAATCAAAAATCGACTGACGGCAAAACCGTCGTGGCCAGTGTCCAATCCGCCGCGCGCGCATTAAATCAATTCGATGAGCCCTTCTCGCTAGTGATTATCGATGAGTGCCACAGAGTCAGCCTCGAAAAAACCAGTCAATATCAGCAAATCTTAAGTCATTTACAGCAGCGTAATCCCAAGCTGAGGTTATTAGGCCTAACGGCCACTCCCTATCGGCTCGGTACGGGCTGGATTTACAAACGCCATTACCATGGCAAAGTTGGCTCGCCTGAACTTGGGATCTTCGAGCAGTGTATTTTCGAGCTTCCCATCCGTCCGCTGATTAAACAAGGTTATTTAACCGCGCCCACCTTGTTCGATGGTTTAAGCGCTCAATATGACTTCAGCCAAATCAAGCCCAATGACAATGGCGAATATCCCGAGGCCCAAGTCAATGCACTGCTGAATCACGCCGGGCGCGCGACAACGGCGATTGTGAAGCAACTGATTGAACTGAGTCACCACCGCCAGGGGATCATTATTTTTGCGGCGACAGTGCGCCATGCTGAGGAAATTGTCAGCCAGCTCAATAAGGAGCACAGCGAGCAAACGGCAATCGTCACGGCACAAACGCCAGATAATGAGCGTGATGAGCTTATCAAGCGCTTTAAAGCGAGGGAGCTTAAGTTCCTCGTCAACGTGGCGGTATTGACCACGGGATTCGATGCGCCCCATGTGGATTTAATTGCGATTTTACGCCCCACCGCATCGGTGAGTTTGTTTCAGCAAATGATTGGCCGCGGTCTTAGGATCTGTGAAAGTAAAAAAGATTGTTTAGTGATTGATTACGCAGCCAATGGCTATGATTTGTATTTTCCAGAAGTCGGTCAAGCTAAGCCCAATAGCAAGTCGGTTCCGGTACAAGTGCACTGCCCTGTCTGCCAGTTTGCCAATATCTTTTGGGGATTAACCGACAATGATGGCGATATTATCGAACACTTTGGCCGTCGCTGTCAGGGCATAGTCGAGCATCATGGGCAAAAGCAGCAATGTGACTTTCGATTTAGATCTAAATCCTGTCCCGATTGTGGACAAGAGAACGACATTGCAGCGCGTATTTGCCAGCATTGCCAATCAACCTTAATCGACCCCGACAAACGCCTTAAGCAAGTATTGAATAAGCAGCACCATCATCTGTTCCGCTGCCAACATATGACGTTATTAGATGATGCGGGCGATCTTAAGGTGCAATATCTGGACATTGAAGGAAACGAGTTTAATCGACGCTTTAAACTGCAAACGCCAGCCCAATGGCGTGCCTTGTATGCGCTGTTTATTTTTCCCCATAGTCGCACGCCGGGCCTAAAACCTAAGCAATACAAAAACGTGTCTGAGCTGATTGCCGATAGTACCGCCTTTCGAATGCCAGATCTGTTACTGCTCAAAAAGCACAAAAAAGGCTGGGATCTGCTCGAAAGCTATTTCGATTACCAAGGGCGCTATCAAACTGAAAATAAACACATCTGACATTATCAATTCGGTTAGCGCTATGGTATAAAACGCTTAAAGTAATCCTAAGGAGCTATTATGTACGTTGTTATTTTTGGCCGTCCTGGCTGTCCTTATTGCGTGCGAGCAGTACAACTGTCAGAGCAACTCGTTGAAAAACGTGATGACTTTAAATTTAGATACGTGGATATCCACGCCGAAGGGATTTCTAAAGCAGATCTCGAGAAGACTGTCGGTAAGCCAGTCGAAACTGTGCCACAGATTTTCGTTGATGAAAAACACGTAGGTGGTTGCACCGATTTCGAACAATATGTTCGCGATAACAACCTGTTAGGTTAATCCTAATACCAAATAAAAAGGAGACCTCAGGTCTCCTTTTTATTTATTACATCAAACGTTAGAGCACATACTTCGCCGAGAAGATGATCCGGCTTAAATCACCATCATCACCATTCTCTTTACTGTTTTGGGCGTACATATATTCCACCCCAAAGGTCAGTGGTTTACTAGGGGAATACAACAGGTTGATATAGCCAGAATAGGCATCCTTATTCACCCCTGTGCCCGTTAAAGCCACATCATTATCCGCTTGCATACCAGAGAGTGTCACACTGGTGCGCCACTGTTCGTTCCACCAATGACGGTAAGACACAAAGCCGCCGAAGGTACGAATGGATTCGATATCGCCGCTCGCATCTAACACACCCGCATTAATGTAGTTAAGCGCCATATAACGCCCTAAACCGTCACCATAGGTTGCGGTAAAGCGCAGATCATCTTTACCAATGGGGATAATCCCCGCCACACTGGCGCCGTAACCAAAGCTCGAACTATCGATTTGGGTCGCACCGATTTTGGTTTCTAAATTGAGTTGACGAGCAATACCCGCAAACGAGAATGAGGCGCCGCCGTCCGTCTTGAGATTGTATCGCGCCACCACATCAGGCACGACACCATTACCACTGGTGATGCGTGCGCCACCTTGGTTCGGAGTTACCGTTGTTTCAGGGTTTTCTATCGCAAATTGGAAGTTGCCATGGGTATAACGCAGTAACGATTGACGCACAAAGGGCGTACCATCTGCAGCACCCACAAAGTCGAGGTTTTCGGGCAGAGCTGCAGGGTTTTGGAAAGTGGTCCAGGTTTGACCTACGGTCCAATTATCATAGGATACATAGGCATGGCGGATACGTGGTGAATAGCTGTTAGACACCCGCTCATTGCCATCGGTGTGGGTCATAAAATCCAGTTCAATAAAGCCCGACAAGCTATGGCCATCAAGATCCGTTGCCGCCTTAAAATTGAATCGCGTTTCACGGGCTTGGAAATCCACCACTTGGTTACCGTTGCCGTCTTTACCGTAAATGGTACCCGGTACGTAAAACTGACGGGATAAATCCCCCGAATCGGGTGCCCCATTGCCATAATCGCTGAACATCACGTCCGCCTTGATATAGCCACCAAATTCAACGTCAGTATTTTTTAAAGAAGCCGCATTGGCAGAGCCCATAAATGCCAATAAGGTTGCAGAGTAAAGCAAGCTAAGTTTTGCTTGTTTCATTTTATGTTTCCCCAGTTGTTATTATTTGTCCGCAGCCAATATGGACAATTTAACAAGCGAGCAACATTGGCAATAAGTCTATGAGACAAAAGTAGAAAATGCTGAATATAACGCGAAAATACTTTGGGATTGCAAGCTAAAGAGGAGTTTATTAGGGAATTTTAGAGTGGTGGGTCGTGAAGGATTCGAACCTTCGACCAATTGGTTAAAAGCCAACTGCTCTACCGACTGAGCTAACGACCCATCTAAGGAATCTGAATTTTACACTCTCAGAAAAGTGGCGAATCGTGAAGGATTTAAACCATTCGATTGATTGGTTAAAAGCCTACTGCCCTCGCTTTATAAAATAAGCGACAGGCTAACGACCCATCTATGAACTCTGAATTTTACACTCTCAGAAAAGTGGTGGGTCGTGAAGGATTCGAACCTTCGACCAATTGGTTAAAAGCCAACTGCTCTACCGACTGAGCTAACGACCCATTTAAGGACTCTGAGTTTTACACTCTCAGAAAAGTGGTGGGTCGTGAAGGATTTAAACCATTCGACTGATTGATTAAAATCCAACTGCCCTAGCTTTATAAAATAATCGACTGAGCTAACGACCCATCTAGGACTCTGAGTTTTACACTCTCAGAAAAGTGGTGGGTCGTGAAGGATTCGAACCTTCGACCAATTGGTTAAAAGCCAACTGCTCTACCGACTGAGCTAACGACCCATCTAAGGACTCTGAGTTTTACACTTCCAGAAAAGTGGTGGGTCGTGAAGGATTCGAACCTTCGACCAATTGGTTAAAAGCCAACTGCTCTACCGACTGAGCTAACGACCCATCTATTGGACTCTGAATTTTACACTCTCAGAAAAGTGGTGGGTCGTGAAGGATTCGAACCTTCGACCAATTGGTTAAAAGCCAACTGCTCTACCGACTGAGCTAACGACCCATCTAAGGACTCTGAATTTTACACTTCCAGAAAAGTGGTGGGTCGTGAAGGATTCGAACCTTCGACCAATTGGTTAAAAGCCAACTGCTCTACCGACTGAGCTAACGACCCATCTTATTTACAACACTTCAAATACCGCTAACTTATTCTATTTACTAGAGTAAGTGGTGGGTCGTGAAGGATTCGAACCTTCGACCAATTGGTTAAAAGCCAACTGCTCTACCGACTGAGCTAACGACCCATTTACTGGTATTTTGCGCCCCGAACGACCTCGCCGTTCCGAGGGCGCCTATAATACCTTTTTCATTTTCCCATGCAAGCGTAAATTCCCAATTTTTTGTCGTTTGCATGAAAAACAGACTAAGAGTATGTTTTTTAGTTAATTATGCTTTAATTGCAGCCAATTGTTGTTGTGCAATGCGTGCTGCAGCGCTGTTGGCGTAGTCTTTTACTACTTGTTGGTAGTATTGAGTCGCGCCGGCTTTATCACCGGTTTTCTCTGCGATCATGCCAAGCTTCACGAGACTGTCGCCACGTTTGTTGGAATCACTAAAACGGGTCACGACAGTATTGAAGGCTTGTTTGGCTTCAGCAAATTCACTCTTATTAAACAGTAACTGTCCTAACCAATAGTTGGCGTTGGCGGCATAGACTGAGTCAGGATACTGTTTAATGAAAGCGCGAAACGCTGGAATAGCATCGTCATACTTGCGCTCTTTCAGCACTAAGTTCACCGCACTTTCGTAGCTGGCCGTTTCACTTAAGCTACTGGCGGCGGCATTGGCACTTGCTGCCACAGCAGCGGGCGTTGCAGGAGTAGAAGCAGCTGGCGCAACAGCGGCTTTGGAGGATAAATTGGCAATTTCATCGTAAAGCTGACGCTGACGTTGTTGCATCTGCTCTATTTGATAATTCTGTTGTTCAGTCAAACCACGTAAGTCGAGAACTTCTTGCTGCAAAGTATCCAGACGGCGCTGCATATCAATTTCGCTTTGTTGTCTCGATTTTACAATGCGCTCTAAACGAGCAAGTCTGTCATCACCTGAACCACCAGCAATATCTTCAACAGGAGCAGGAGCTGCCACTGCAGCTCCTGCGCCGAAGAACATTGCCGTAATTAAGACGGCACGTTTCATCTAGTTACTCTCCGTAATTCAATCTTAGTAAACTAAAACTGCACGACGGTTTTTAGCAAAACCTTCATCGGTACGAGTGAAGTCAAGTGGCTTTTCTTCGCCATAGCTTACGATGCTCATTTGGCTAGGTTGTACACCCATGCCTTGTAAGTATTTAGCAACAGCTTTAGCACGACGCTCACCCAGTGCGATGTTGTATTCTGGCGTGCCACGCTCGTCGGCATGACCTTCAATCAATACGCGTACGCTTGGGTGCTCAACTAAATAAGTACCGTGGGCTTCGAGTACGGCGGCGAATTCAGTTTGAACTTCACTGCGGTCGAAGTCGAAGTAAATGATGTGTTCTTTTCTCAACTGCTCGAGTTGCTGACGTTGTTGCTCTTCAGGTGACAACATTCCACCAATACCGCCAGTTTGAACGCCACCACCATTCAGTTCGCTACCAGAACCGTTTGTAGAGCCCATTGCATCAGTTTCTGATTCAGAAGTTGAGCTACACGCACTAATAGCCATAATTGGAAGTGCTACCAACATAGCTTTTAACAACTTGTTCAGATCCATTATCTGTTCCTTATAAAATTAAATGTGAATAAATCGAGCTAATACATTAGAGAAACGGAGACCAAGAAGGTGATTTCACCTCGCCCTGACCTACCGGTAATCTCGCTTTAAAGCGTCCGTCCGTAGAAACAGCTGCTAAAACTTGCTTGCCTTGATACGTGGTGCCATAAATCACCATAGTACCATTAGGGGCCACACTTGGAGATTCGTCCAAACGTGTCGATGTCAGCACCTGCATAAAGCGCGTACTTAAATCCATACGTGCAATATTAAATTTACCGTTTGTGCGATTCACAAAAATCATGCTGCGACCATCAGGGGTAATTGAACCACCTAAATTCCATTCACCTTCAAAGGTTTCACGGGTCACTTTGCCTGAATTTAAATCTACACGATATAACTGTGGTCTACCACCGCGCTCGGAGGTAAACAACAATGACTTGCCATCGGGATACCAAGAAGGCTCAGTATCGATGGAATAGTGGTTGGTAATACGTTTTGCCGCCTTAGTGGCGATATCGATAACGTAAATCTCAGGTTGACCATCCTTTGAGAGGGTCACAGCCAAGGATTTACCATCTGGCGAGAAAGTCGGTGCACCGTTAATGCCAGGGAAGCTGCTCACCTTAGTACGCACTTGGGTGTAAAGATCCTGAACAAAAATCTCAGCCTTTTTGTTTTCAAAGCTTACATAGGCTAAACGACGACCATCGGGTGACCAAGAAGGCGACATCAGCGGCTCAGGAGAGCGCAGTAACATTTGCTCGTTGTAACCGTCATAGTCGGCGATCATCAGTGAATAAGCCGCTTTCTGAGTGTGATTCACCACCACGTAGGAAATACGGGTTAAGAAAGCGCCACGAATACCAGTAAGCTTCTCATAGACGATATCGCTAATACGGTGGCCATATTGACGGAACTGCGCCGCAGAAATCACTGTTTGGCGACTGTCCATCAAAAACTCTGTCGCACTGGTAGGGCCTTTTAGCGCTTGGTTTTGCGCTTTAACCAAATCGATAAGGTCAAAGCTCACCAAAAACTGGTCCGTACCATAAGGTTTTACCGAGCCGACTACGACGGCTTCGGCACCGACATTGGCCCACGCGCTCGCGTCAAACTGGGCTAAGGCACCGATACCACGTTGTGGTAACCCTAATTCATCTAATGGTTTGAAGGTACCGCTACGAATTAAGTCAGACATCACCACATCGGCGATCGCCTGGGGTGGCGCACCCGCACCTTGCCATTGGAATGGCATCACTGCGATTGGACGCGCCGCATCCACACCCTCAGTGATCACAATATCCAGCGCCGCTTTTGCCGGCATAGTGCAAAGCAGAACCGCCAATGCTAACCATTTTGCCAAAATTTTCATGGGACTCCTTTAATTAAACGTTGGTTCAACGATTAAGTTAATTTCTTTCATCAAGTTATAAACAGCAGGATCCGGAGACACTGGTAACTTGCCCGCTTTTAAGATCGCCGCTTTTGCTGCACGGCACACATTAGGATCGCCACCCTGCGTCTGACTGCTGATCACAAAACCATCATTGGCTAAACGCACAGAAACGGTACAGGTTTTACCGCGCATCGACTCGTCAACCACTAGGTTACGTTGAATCGTCGATTTAATCATCGCGGTGTATTTACCCACTTCCGTTTGCATTTGCTTATTCATGGTCTGCGATAACGCAGCCTGCTCGGCGGCTAACGCATCGGCCATTTCCTGCTCTTGCTGGGCACGCGCCTTGGCTTCAGCATCCGCTTTTGCCTTAGCTTCGGCTTTTGCTTTCGCTTCTGCATCGGCCTTGGCTTTTGCCTCCGCTTTGGCTTTAGCATCAGCTTCTGCTTTCGCCTTGGCTTCGGCTTCCTTCTGCTTACGGTCAGCCTCGGCTTTCGCGGCAGCGGCCTCTTCTACTTTGCGTTTTTCCGCCGCTTTTTGGGCTGCATCTTCAGCAAGTTTACGTTCTTGCTCCTTCTGCTTGCGGTCGGCTTCAGCTTTCTGCGCTTTTTCCTTTTCCTGTTGCTGCTTCACCTGCGCGGCTTTCGCGGCATCATTGGCCTTTTGGGTCTCAATTTCCTGCTGCTTACGTTCTTCCGCCAGTTTCTTCAGCTGTGCTTGTTCACGCTCACGGGCTTGCTTTGCTTCCTGTGCTTTGCGTTCAAGTTCGGCTTGGCGCTCACGTTCGCGGCGCTCGGCATCGCGCTTTTCCTGCTTAAGCTTTTCAACTTGATTAGCCACTTTTTGCTGATCAACCATAACAGCTTTTACTGCAGGGGCGCTAACTTGTTGCACAGGTTCAGGTTTATGGGTGAAATCTATGCCAATGGCCAGAATAATTATCACGCCAATATGAATACCTGCTGAAATCGACAGAGGTAATGCAACATTTGAATTATCCGCCACCTATTTCTCCTTGGGTGAATCCGTCATCAAACCGACTGAGGGAACGCCTGCCTGCTGCAGGGTTACCATCAATTGGATCACGTTATCGTAAGGAATATTTCTATCGGCTTTCACCACCACAGGGCGCTCAGGCTCTGTCACCATGATTGCCGCAACGGCGGTGGCTAACTCATCCAATTCCATCTCTTCGTTATTGGAACCGCCCTGATTGAGGAAATAAGCGCCGTCGGCATCGATAGACGCTACCACTGGCGGCTTACTGTCCGCAGGCAGCACTTCGGCGGCCCCTTGAGGCAGCTCCACTTTCACCCCTTGGGTCACAATCGGCGCTGTTACCATGAAAATAATCAGCAGCACGAGCATGACGTCGATATAAGGCACCACGTTGATTTCGGCAACGGGGCGACGACGTTTACGCTGATAACCGACTTGCATTATACGCCTTCCTTCTCACTGTACGCTTGGCGATGCAGGATGCTAGAGAACTCTTCCATAAAGTTAGCGTAACCGATTTCAAGCTTTTCAACTTGGGTGGCAAAACGGTTGTAAGCGATAACAGCAGGGATTGCCGCAAACAGACCCATTGCGGTTGCAATCAGAGCTTCTGCAATACCTGGCGCCACCATGGCAAGCGTCGCGTTCTCCATTGATCCGATAGCGATAAATGAATTCATAATACCCCATACCGTACCAAACAAACCGATATAAGGGCTAGTCGAACCAATGGTTGCCAATAAAGGTAAGTTTGCTTCTAACTTTTCTAACTCACGGGATAAGGTGACGCGCATGGCACGTGAAGTCCCATCCATCACCGCATCGGGCACTTTGCTATTTAATTTATTTAGACGAGAATATTCTTTAAAACCCGTCACAAATAATGACTCTAAGCCAGTATTATCTGGACGAGCCGATAATTCTTTATACAAACGATTTAAATCAACGCCTGACCAAAATTTATCTTCAAATTTTGCCGATTTACTTTTTGCAGATGTCAATAAGCTACGGCGTTGTAAAATCACCGTCCAAGACATCACAGACAAGCAAAGTAAAGTGAACATCACAAATTTCACTAATAAACTGGCTTGTAAAAATAACCCAACAATCGACATATCAGCTTGCACTGTCAAACTCCTGCACAATATTTAAGGGAATAGCTCGGGGCCGCATTCGTGATAAGGCAACACAGGCCACTAGCACTGTACCTTCACAATAACAGTCTCCCTGATGATCAACCAAACGTTGATGAAATACCAACGAGGCCTTTTTCAACTCTATGACCTTAGTTTCTACAATAAGGTTCTGTTCAAAACGCGCGGCTTTTTTAAAATCCAATTCCGCCCGCTTAACCACAAACGCCGTATCATCGGCTAACAGTGCAGTCTGGCTTACGCCTAAGGCTCTTAACCACTCGGTTCGCGCCCGCTCAAAAAAATTGAGATAGTTCGAATGATAGACAACCCCGCCTGCGTCGGTGTCTTCGTAATAGACTGAAATGGGCCAATTAAACGTCATTTGAAATCAGCAAATTTTGGTTGAAAAATTGACGCTTACTATACCTAGGGAAACAAGACTTGTGAATGACCCGACGAAGATATAGATAGGGATAGCGCGGGTTTCAGCGCAATTGAGGGATTTGTAAATAACAATGGGGTCAAACGACCCCATTTCATTAACATAGTTCGCTATTTTGCGAGAGTTTGCGGCAATGTCAGCCCAAAGCTTTGCCACAGGAAGCTGTAAATGTCAGCAAACTCGTCGATCTTCATCGCCGTCGGTTTGCCCGCACCGTGCCCTGCATTGGACTCAATGCGCATAATGACGGGTTTATCGCCCTGCTGCATCTCTTGCATCATGGCAGCAAACTTAAAGCTGTGTAGCGGTACCACGCGGTCATCGTGATCGGCCGTCATCACCATAGTCGCAGGATAGGCCTGCGTTTTAACGTTATGGTAAGGCGAGTAAGCCAATAACGCAGGGAATTGCTCCGCGTTGTCGGCACTGCCGTATTCACTGGTCCAAGCCCAGCCAATGGTGAACTTGTGGAAGCGCAGCATATCCAGCACACCCACGGCCGGTAACACAGCGGCAAACAGTTCAGGACGTTGGGTGACAGCAGCACCCATCAACAAACCACCGTTACTGCGACCATAGGCACCTAGCTTAGTGCTGTTAGTGTATTTTTCGTTGATCAGATATTCGGCCGCCGCAAAATAGTCATCAAACACATTTTGCTTCTTATCGAACATCCCTGCTTGGTGCCAGCTTTCACCGTAATCCGCGCCGCCACGCAAACTTGGTACTGCGTAAATGCCGCCCATATCTAACCAAGCGATGTTGGCAGGACTAAAACGCGGTGTCATTGAAATCGCAAAGCCGCCATAGGCATACAGAAGCGTTGGGTTTTGCCCATTCTTCACCAGCCCCTTCTTGTAGGACACCATCATAGGGACGCGAGTACCGTCCTTGCTGGTGTAAAACACTTGCTCAGACACATAGTCATCGGGATTGAACGACACCTGCGGCTTAGCGACCACTGTCGATTCTGCCGTTTTAAAATCGAACTTATAGGTGGTTTCGGGTTGAATATAGCTGTTAAAGACATAGTAGAAATAGTCTTTACTCGCCTTGCCGAAAGGTCCGGCAACATTACCTTTACCAGGTAAAGTGACATCCTGACGCTTTTGTCCGCCCATGCTGAAAATCGATAACTGTCCCAATACATCGTGCAAATAACTCACGACTAAATGGTCATTAATAATGGCCACTTTATTAATAGGATCTTTCGATTCTGGAATAATGGTTTGCCACTGGGATTTATCACTATTACGGGTATCGATGGCAATCACTTTACCGTTTGGCGCATCTAAATCGGTCTTGAAATAAAATACGGCGCCATCATTGCCTAAAAACTCATATTCCGCTTCGAGGTTAAGGATTAATTCCACCACCTGCGCTTTAGGTTCAAACAGTGATTTATAGAAGAAACGATTACGTTTGTCTGTGCCTTGGGAAATTGACAACAGTAAATATTCGCCCTGCTCAGACACATCGATACCGAAGCCCCAATCTTTATTTTGTGGGCGTTCGTAAATCAATAAATCTTGGCGCTGATCTGTGCCTAATTTGTGGTAATACACTTTTTGATTAAAATTCACATCGGCCAGTAAATCACCGCCCGCGGGCGCATCGTAACGGGCATAGAAAACACCTTGGTTTTCCTTATCCCACACCGCGCTGGAGAATTTAATCCAGTTGAGTTCATCTTTAAGCTTTTTACCCGTGGCAATATCGATAAACTGCCACTGCTGCCAGTCAGAGCCCGACTGAGACACACCATAGGCTAAAATCTTGCCGTCATTACTGACTGATACGCCGGAAAGCGCCACAGTTCCATCGGCTGAAAAACCATTTGGATCCAGTACAGGTTTCTCAACGCCGTCTTTGCCTTTTACATACAGTACCGATTGCGCTTGTAAACCATCGTTACGGTAATAAAACTGGTTATCGCCATTCTCGAAAGGAGCTGAGATTTTCTCGTAGTTCCACAGCTCTGTGATACGGTCAACCACGGCTTGTTTGTTGGGGATCTTCGCCAAGTAAGCTTGACCAAAGGCCTGTTGTTCTTTTACCCAGCTTTCGGTTTCTGGCGTGTTTTCTTCAAGGTGACGGTAAGGGTCCGCCACTGCAACACCGTGAATCGTCTCGACTAAGTTGTCTTTTCGGGTTTCAGGGTAAACCAATTTGTTGGCGCTGACCTGCTGTGCGGCCTCTTCTGGCGTATTGCCACTCTGGCAGGCGGCCAACGCCATGCCCAATGTGGCCACTAATAAACCTTGCTGGGCAAGGCGAAATCTTAATGCCATCTTTTATCGTCCTTTTGGTGATGTCTGGCTTAACGCTCTTTTGCAGCAAGTACTATACAAGCAAAATTTTTCATGGCAATGCCACAGCAAAAGATGAGCTTTTCTCGCTAAGAGACAAGATTTAACAAAGTGGTAGCAATGATGAGTTTATTGAAGTGTATTTTTATGCATTAATTCTGACTGACAAGTTGTTAATCAAGCTAAATAGTGACTTAAGTGAGCCAGATCACTTAATTATCCATTAGTTTTGCTAATGTGTCAGGGCAATTTTTCTCGTTTGCTTGAGCCTTTGGGACACACTAGAATGTGCTTGTTTTCAGGAGATATCCGCTAGCGGATATGGAAAACAAAGAACTTTTAAACTGGTGTCTTTTTAAGATGTCAGTTCATCCCTGGTTCTTATGCTTGACTTCCTTCCTTCAATTTGTTGATTGCAAATGCATTTTTTGCGGCCCGCTTAGTTTAAGCGGGCTTTTTTTTATCTCGATTCAAACACACAGCTAAACTCTAGCGATTTTCAGTCGTTTTTTGTTACATAAAAATCTCCGAGAACCACACGCGATAAAAGCCATATGGCAAGCAACCGTGTTCAGCCTAAGTCCCACTACAGCAAACCATGACAAATAGTAATCCACTGTGAGACGTTATAAACAATCGGGATTAACGTGCGTCTATAGCACTTGTTCAAAATGAGCACTTGTCAGTTAGGAAGTAAAAATAAGGCTACGGTGAGCCGCTATTCCCGCCATAGTTCCCGAGGCGATGGCAAGTGTTGCACTTTGCATCTGGTTGGATAGATCACCTGCAACAAACACCCCCAACAAAGAACTTTCCTTTTGCGCATCCACTTTAACAATATTACCAAGTGGGCCCGCTTCAAGCGCTAAACCTAACATCTCAATCAGAGGCGTTGGCAGCTGGATTTGCGGCGCAACAAATAAACCTTGTAATGCAACCGTGCGCCCATCTGCGAGTACCACGTGGGTGAGCAATTCACCATCACCATGCACTGAAACTATTGGGGTGGTTTCAATTTGTACTTGCCGTTTGGCAAGGGCATGTCGTTCGCCATCGTTGGGAACAAAGGCTTGTTGCGTAAATAATGTCGTCGGCCCCCAATCAGGCAGCATAAGGGCTTGATGCATGGCTAATTCACCACTTGCCAGAACCCCCAAGGATTTACCCCGCAATTCATAACCATGGCAATAAGGACAGTGAGCAACGGCTTTCCCCCAATATGTCGCTACTCCCTCAATATTTGGCAATGTATCTTGGATACCCATAGCTAAAATCAACCTCTGACAGCGAATATTCATACCGTCAGCCGTTAAGACCGCATAACCCGTTTGTGTTTGTTCGACACCAATGGCTTGTGTTTCCTGCAACGAAAAACTTGGATACTGCTCCAACTGTGCAAGGACAGTCGTTCTTATTTCCGCTGGCGTTTTACCATCTAGGCCAAACACCCCATGTGAGGCATGGGCAAACCTATTCCGTGGTTGATTAGCATCAATGACCACAACCTTTCGCTGCGCCCTTGCTAATTGCAAAGCGGCTGCTAACCCAGCAAAACTACCACCAATAATGACAATTTCGACTTGCATAAATCACCCCTTCTATTTGTGTAACTTTTATTGTTACATGATAATATTGTGAGAATCAACACATGTAACTTCAAAAGTTTCATGATATGCTTCGACGAAATAGCAATAGGTGTTGTATGAGAAAAGACAGTCGATTATCGCGTGTATTACACATTCTTGTGCATTTAGATGCATTTGCAACGCAGCTCACTTCCGAAAAAATGGCCGAAATGATTGGAACTAACCCCGTGGTGGTTCGCCGAACAATGGCGCTACTGCGAGATCAAGGTTATGTCACCTCAAGCAAAGGGCATGCTGGCGGCTGGGCTTTGGCAAAACCACTTGCCAAGATCACTCTGCTGGAAATTCATCAAGCACTAGGAGACAGTGCCTTTTTTACGATTGGCCTGACTGATGAACACAATAACTGCCCTATTGAAATAGCCGTCAACGACGCATTAAAGGACGTTATGCAAGAAGCTGAGTCATTGTTGCTGCAACGATTTGGTGAGATCACCTTAGATAAATTGGCGTTTACTCAATCGGTATAATGAGCGCATAAACTGTGAGAAGAAAGAAACCAATAACGCCAAGTCAGAAGGCTTGGCATTGTTGGTTTATATGAAGTGCATTTAAACTGAACGAAACTAGAACTTAGAGCCAAATATCACATCAGCGGCTTACTGATCCGGATAACGACGCGGCGGTTGAGTGCTCGCTCCTCAATATCATCATTCGATGCCACATGACGGCGCTCACCATGGCCAACAGTGACAATCCTATCCTGAGGAATACCGCTGGCGACAAAGAAATCTTTTACCGATTCTGCGCGCTTATCCGATACTTTTTGGTTAACGGAGCGGCCACCGTAACTGTCGGTATAGGCATCGACTAACACCAGTTCCACATCCGGATCGTAGGACAAGTATTCCTGAATGCGGGAAAGCTGCTGCTGTGAGAAACGGGTTAAATCGGTGCCGCCTTCTTCGTAATTCAGTACGGTAAAGGCGATATCCTCGAAACTGTATGGCAATAAGTGTGATAGGCACGACTTAAACTCAGCATATTTACGGCCAAAGTTCGCCGCCGACAGCCCTACCGCAATTTTATTCGATTCGTTATACCAATCGGCATAATAAAACGTCGGCTCCATGCCACGGCTCAGTTCGCTCAACATCGACCAAGCGGCACGCTTTGGTACTTCACCATTAAAATACTTTTGGTAACGTAGTGAAGTGATTTCTTTCGATACTACGCCAGGACGCCACTGGGGGGCGCGACTCATCAAGGTCGCCTGTGTGACTTGGTCCGGTTTCACCCACATGTCCAAGGTAAAGTTAAGGTTTAACTGTTTACCCGCTTCGCTGGTGAAAATCGCCTTACCGTAAGATGGAATATCATGCTCAAGACGGCATACGATGGGGCTGTTTTGACTGACTCGCCATTGGGATTCGCCCAAAGAGGCCACATAGTGGCGCAACTCTGCCATTGCAGTTGCTGGAACGCATAAAATTGATACTAATATCAGTTTTCGCCACATAGCCCTTACTCGTGTTTATTCGGTTACGAAGTTTTATCGGCAAACTATTTAGTTCCTTTAGCTCATAAAACCACCAATCAAACATGACACATCCTAGTACATTTAGCATAATAGCGCCCTATCATTTTTCTTGGGTACTTTAATGAGCGATATTAGCGACGCAAACAAATTGAAACACCGATTTCGAGGCTACTTTCCGGTAGTGATAGATGTCGAAACCGCGGGCTTCAACTCTCAAACCGATGCGTTGCTGGAAATAGCCGTCACGCTGTTAAAAATGGATGATGAAGGCTTGCTCGGCATTGATAAAACCCTGCATTTCAATATTGAGCCCTTTGAAGGCGCCAACTTAGAACCTGAGGCGCTGGCCTTTAATGGTATTGATCCCACCAATCCATTACGCGGCGCCGTAAGCGAAAAAGAAGCCTTCTTAGAGATTTTTAAAGCCGTTAAAAAGGCGCAGAAGGCCTCAGATTGTCACCGCAGTATTATCGTGGCGCACAATGCCGCCTTCGATCATGGCTTTGTGAGTAAAGCGATTGAGCGCTGTGACTTAAAACGATCCCCCTTCCACCCTTTTGCCACCTTTGATACGGCAACACTCGCAGGCTTAGCGATTGGCCATACCGTGCTGGCCAAAGCCTGCATCATGGCGGGGATCCCTTTCGATAATAAAGAGGCTCACTCAGCACTTTACGATACCGAGCGCACCGCAGAGCTGTTTTGCCATATCGTCAACCGCTGGAAGCAGTTAGGTGGTTGGCCATTATTAGCCGCGGGTGAGTCAGAGGATGCAGATGGTGAGGAATAGGCGTTAATGCTTATCGACCGTCCAATAAAAAAGCTGCCCTAGGGCAGCTTTATTATTACGCGAAAATCCGCAAATTACAGAGAGCTTGCGTTTTCTGCTAAGTAAGCCGCAACACCTTCAGTGCTTGCGTTCATACCTTTGTCGCCTTTTTCCCAACCCGCAGGGCATACATCACCGTGCTCTTCGTGGAATTGCAGAGCGTCGATCATACGCAGCATTTCGTCAACGTTACGGCCTAATGGCAGATCGTTAACCACTTGGTGACGTACCATACCTTCTTTGTCGATCAGGAATGAACCACGGAAAGCCACGCCAGCTTCTGGGTGCTCAACATCGTATGCTTTACAGATGTCGTGTTTAACGTCAGCAACTAAAGTGTATTTCACTTGGCCGATACCACCTTTTTCTACAGGGGTGTTGCGCCATGCGTTGTGAGTGAATTGAGAATCGATAGACACACCGATCACTTCAACACCACGCTTAGTGAACTCTTCCATGCGGTGATCGAAAGCGATCAACTCTGATGGACAAACGAAAGTGAAGTCAAGTGGATAGAAAAATACAACCGCTGGCTTACCTTTGATGGCCGCAGTTAAGTTAAAGCTATCTACGATTTCGCCAGAACCTAATACAGCTGCAGCAGTAAAATCAGGAGCCGGACGGCCTACTAATACGCTCATTTTATATCTCCATCTATGAGTTGAACTAACTATTAAAGTAAAACATCCCTTAAACACGCTTGCGCTGATTTGCGCGAGTGTCTTTGAGGGAGTTTACCAATCAAATCTTTAGGCATTATAAGTCGTGCGTTTTGCCTTACAACCTATTTAAGACCAATATCACATTTTTCAAGGGCATTTTGACACTACTGCTTAAGGATAGAGCAATCTGGACGAGTGGTAAGCGTGCGAGAACACATTCGTCTAACAGTAAAAACCCACCCAATTCACATTTTCAGATATTTTTCAGATTAAGCCGCCGTAAACTGGACAGACACGGCCTTTGCAGTCAAAAATAGTCCCTTTGGTTTACAGAATTAAGATATTGTCTATGAATGCAGTCGTTATTGCAGTGTGTTTAATGTTAGCCCTCAGTTTGGCGAGGGTGAATGTGGTGATTGCACTCACTATCAGTGCCCTCGTTGCCGGTTTGGTCGGGGGAATGGATCTGCATCAAACGATTGATGCCTTCAATACGGGATTAGGTGGCGGCGCACAAATCGCCCTCAGTTATGCCTTACTTGGTGCGTTTGCTGTGGCACTATCCCATTCGGGCTTAACGACACTGATCTCCAACTCCATCATTAAAAGCCTTGGCAAAGATCCCAATGCTACCAACACCAACTGGGTCCGCTGGTTATTGTTGTTATCCCTGCTCGCTATGTCGATGGCATCGCAAAATATCCTGCCAATCCATATCGCCTTTATTCCGATACTCGTGCCGCCGCTGCTGCATGTGATGACCAAGCTGAATATCGACCGCCGTCTGGTCGCCTGCGTGCTGACCTTCGGTCTTGTGACCACCTATATGATTTTACCCGTAGGCTTTGGTGGGATTTTCTTGAATGATATTTTGCTCTCTAACCTGACGGGCAATGGATTGGTTGCCGTACGCGATCAAATACCCCCTGCCATGCTGATCCCCGCCGCCGGTATGGTGGTCGGCTTGCTGATCGCGGTATTTTTCAGTTACCGCAAACCTAGGGTTTACGATGAAGCTAAGGTACTGACCGCCGAACCTGAAGAAAGCCTCAATAAACGCAATATCGTTATCGCCGCGTTTGCGATTCTGGCGACCCTGTTTGTGCAACTTGAAACCGATTCGATGATCTTCGGCGCCTTAGTCGGCTTTATGATCTTCAGTTTTTCGGGCGCGCTTAAGCACGTTGCCGATCAAGATATTTTCACCCAAGGCGTGCGCATGATGGCCAATATCGGCTTTATCATGATCTCCGCCGCAGGTTTTGCTGCGGTAGTCAAAGAAACCGGCGAAGTCGGCACACTTGTCTCGTCATTGAGTTCATTGATTGGGGATAATAAAGCCCTTGCCGCCTTTTTGATGTTACTGGTCGGTCTTTTGATCACCATGGGCATTGGCTCGTCCTTCTCGACCATTCCGATTATCGCGACAATTTACGTGCCCTTAGCCTTAAGCTTTGGTTTTTCAGTGCCTGCAACTATCGCGTTAGTCGGCACCGCTGCGGCCTTGGGCGATGCTGGCTCACCAGCATCTGACTCAACATTGGGCCCGACCTCGGGTTTAAATGCCGATGGTCAGCACGACCATATTCGCGACAGCGTGATCCCAACCTTTATCCATTACAATATTCCCTTACTGGTCTTTGGTTGGATTGCCGCCATGGTGCTCTAGGGCAGATAGCAATAAAAAAGCGTGGCAAGACCACGCTTTTTTATGCCTAATTTTTAATGTCTAGCTAGCTCAGTAAAAGGAACTCAGCGCAGGCTATTATCGGACACATGCCCACCCTTTTTGGCCTTATCCACGTATAAAGCCTTATCCGCCGCCTGTAACACTGAGTCAAAGGATGGATAGCCGCTCGAATCTGCCACCCCGCACGATACCGTTAGCATGCTTAAGAACTGGCGCTGCTCAACATTCTCTTTAAGCTTATGAGCAAGTTGTAACGCTTTATCCTGGGAGCAATTACTGAGGATCACCACAAATTCGTCCCCACCAGTGCGGATAAACAAGTCATTCTCCCGAAATACCGCCCGCATGGCTTCAACAATTTGCAGAATCGCCATATCGCCCAGTTTATGTCCGTAGGTGTCATTGATGGTTTTGATTTTATCGCCATCGATACAGATCACCGCATACAGGCCCTCGGTCGCCGCCTTAAATGTCAGCGTCTCATAGATCTTCTTATTGTAGGTTTTAGTAAAAGGATCCTGCAGCATCGCTTCGCCGAACCGTTGACGTTCTGCTCGCAGCTGTTTAAGGCGCATATATCTGAGTTGGAAGATAACAGTTAACACGCACAACAAGAACCATAAGGGAACATACTGAACCACAAAGCGTAATACACTGACTTTGTAGGTTAATGTGGTGAGGTTATCCAGATGATTACTCATGGGATAAAACAAGAACTCTGGCGTAATACGCGTCCAGAGGCTGTCGCCAGTGATCACTATATCTGTGCCATAAGGAGTCATCACCGACTCATAGCCTTTACCCCGCATAAATCCCGATGCCATAAATGCCGTATCGGCAATCACATCCCCCCACAGGTGCGCAGGATCGTGGGAAGATGAAATCGGTGCCGCCATAGAGAAAATTACATTTCCTGTAATTTCATCAACATAAGGAATCGATAACACGATACCGTCCGCCAAGGACTCCGCCGACGCGTCCTTACTACAATAATGCAGCCGCTGACAAAACTCATTGGTCAAAATGTGATCGTGAATTAATCGGTTTTTCACTTCTTCAGGAATTGGGGATGCCACATACAAGGCATTGCTTTTATATAAGCCGATATAGACAAAAGCCCCGCGAACCGCATTCTTGCGACTCGAATAGAGGTAGTCAAAATAACGAATGATTTGCTCTTCTTCCGGCAGTAAATGACTTCCAGGAGGCAATAATAAGCGCGAAGGGTCGAGCTTAAAGGGCGCAAGCAGCGCGCTATCAAAATCAATAATATCGTGTAACGACAATCCTTTCCCAAGCAGCTCCACATAACTTGGCACAGTGTGTTTTGCCCTCAGGAAATGAACGAAAGCCTTATGTTCCTTATCGATTTTGAAGGGTAAGAGAATGAGCAGCAGGACAACAAATATCAATGTTGCCAGTGAACAGGATTGACGAACCAGTGCCCAACTGAGTTTTGTACTAATCATAATCCCTGCGATCATCTTACTTAAAATGAATTGAATATAACGAACATTTGTATTGTTCAAGTATTAAATTGAAATAAATCTTATTGTTAACTCTAGTTCAAGCAGTGGGAAGGGCGATGAATTTTGTATTGCGGACGCCAAAAACAAAAAGGGAGCCTAAGCTCCCCTATCGAATCTTAATGACGGTTAAGTCATCTCGTTTTTATTTAGTACCGAAGATTTTATCACCGGCATCGCCTAAACCAGGCAGAATATAGCCTTTCTCGTTTAAGCATCTGTCGATAGCGGCAGTATACAGCTCTACATCTGGGTGAGCCGCTTCAAGGGCTTTAATCCCTTCAGGCGCAGCGACTAACACTAGGGCTTTAATTGACGTACAACCGCGTTTTTTCAGCAGATCGATCGTCGCAATCATAGAGCCGCCGGTTGCCAGCATAGGGTCAACGATCAGTGCAATACGCTCGTTCATATCGCTGGCCAGCTTTTCAAAATATGGCACTGGCTCTAAGGTTTCTTCGTCGCGGTAGATACCTACAACCGAAATACGCGCACTTGGAATATGCTCAAGTACACCGTCCATCATACCTAAACCCGCACGCAGGATTGGCACAACAGTCACTTTTTTGCCCTTGATCTGATCCACTTCAACTGGACCATTCCAGCCTTCAATCGTAACAGTTTCGGTTTCGAAATCTGCGGTAGCTTCATAGGTTAACAAGCTGCCCACTTCGGCGGCTAGCTCGCGGAAACGTTTAGTGCTAATGTCACCTTCACGCATCAGGCCGATTTTGTGACGCACTAACGGGTGTTTAACCTCGACAACTTTCATTTTTCTCTCCTACTGTTGTTCGCGAAATATCTTAGGCAAATTTTTCAGATTTTAGATGATTTGTTTATTGGGTAAAACATAAAGTTTTGCCATTCGAGCTAATCGTGAGCAATATCCCAAGAATTATTGCCTATCGCTTAAGATACGCCCATTCATCTACTATTTTATGACCAATCGCAGGATAGAAAATGTGAAATATCCCCCTGTGAAGCTAAAAATACTCCCCGCAAGGCGATAAATCCAAATCATGGCTTTCGACCCCTAGCACAAGCTGGTAGAATACCGCCGCATAAAAATCCAATAACGATGTACCCGAGAGGATCCTCCGTGAGCACTCCTACCCCACTGAGCTATAAAGACGCTGGCGTTGATATTGATGCTGGTAATGCACTGGTAAGTAACATTAAAGCGGCTGTTAAACGTACCCGTCGTCCAGAGGTAATGGGCAACTTAGGTGGTTTTGGCGCATTGTGTGAATTACCCACTAAATACAAGCAACCTGTTTTAGTGTCAGGCACCGATGGTGTTGGTACTAAATTGCGTTTAGCTATCGATTACAAAAAACACGACACAGTCGGTATCGACTTAGTGGCTATGTGTGTGAACGACTTGATCGTTCAAGGTGCTGAGCCGTTGTTTTTCCTCGATTACTACGCAACAGGCAAGCTAGATGTAGAAACAGCAACCTCTGTTGTTAACGGCATCGGCGAAGGTTGTTTCCAATCTGGTTGTGCGTTAATCGGCGGTGAAACCGCTGAAATGCCAGGCATGTATGAAGGCGAAGATTACGACCTCGCAGGTTTCTGTGTGGGCGTGGTTGAAAAGGCCGACATCATTGACGGGAGTAAAGTGGCTGCGGGTGATGCGCTGATCGCCTTAGCCTCAAGCGGTCCTCATTCAAATGGCTACTCATTAGTTCGTAAAGTATTAGAAGTCAGCCAAGCGGACCCTCAACAGGATCTCAATGGCAAGCCATTGATCCAACATCTGTTAGAACCAACCAAAATTTACGTTAAATCATTGCTCAAGCTGATCGAAGCATCAGACGTGCACGCAATGGCGCACATCACTGGCGGCGGTTTCTGGGAAAATATCCCCCGCGTACTGCCTGAAAACTGCAAAGCCGTTATCCAAGGTGATTCATGGCAATGGCCTGCCGTTTTCAATTGGTTAATGGAAAACGGTAACATTGCAGAATATGAAATGTACCGCACCTTTAACTGTGGTGTCGGCATGATCGTTGCGCTGCCAGCCGATAAGGTCGATGCCGCACTGGCACTGCTCGCCGCCGAAGGCGAACAAGCTTGGCTAATCGGTGCTATCGCTGCTCGCGAAGGCAATGAAGAGCAAGTGGAGATCCTGTAATGCCCCAAAGCTGTCGTGTAGTTGTATTAATTTCCGGAAATGGCAGTAACCTGCAAGCCGTTATCGACGGTTGTGACGATAATCTGCAGGCCGAAGTTGTCGGAGTGATCAGTAATAAACCCGATGCCTACGGTTTAATTCGCGCCCATCATAGTGAAATTGATACCAGCTGCGTGATTGCTCATTCAGGTGAATCTCGCTCTGATTACGATGCACGGTTAATGGCAACAATTGAAAAGTACCAACCCGATTTGATCGTGTTGGCCGGATTTATGCGTATTCTGACCAACGATTTTGTGAATCGTTACTTAGGACGCATGATCAATATCCACCCTTCATTGCTGCCTAAATATACCGGATTAAACACCCACCAGCGCGCCATTGATGCCAAAGACACTGAACATGGCGCCAGTGTGCATTTTGTCACCCCAGAGCTGGATGCAGGCCCAGTGATTTTACAGGCAAAAGTCCCTGTTTATGAGGATGATACCGCTGAGATGCTCGCCGCTCGTGTCCATGAGCAAGAGCATGCGATTTATCCTTTGGTGGTGAAATGGTTCAGCCATCAACGCCTCAAGATGCAGGACGGCCAAGCCTATCTCGATGGCACCTTAATCGGACCTAACGGCTACGCCCCCGATTAAACACAGCCTCGCGAAAAAAGAGACCTTAAGGGTCTCTTTTTTTTCGTCTTGTCATACAAAATCATTGTTTTCTCGCCTAATGTGGCATTAGATAAGCTAACGAAAAGTGATTTTGTTCGGCATACAAGAGACTATTAGATGAAAAATATTATCTGCGATATCGATGGTGTACTCCTGCACGACAATAAGCTGATCCCCGGCAGTGATAAATTTATCCACCGCGTTCTCGACCAAGGCAATCCCCTCGTTATTCTGACCAATTACCCAGTACAAACGGGTAAAGATCTGCAAAACCGCCTCAGCGCCGCCGGGATAGACGTACCTGAAGAATGTTTTTACACCTCGGCCATGGCCACCGCCGATTTTTTAAAGCATCAAGAAGGCAGTAAAGCCTTTGTGATTGGCGAAGGCGCCCTCACCCATGAGCTCTACAAGGCTGGCTTTACCATTACCGACATTAATCCCGACTTCGTGATTGTGGGTGAAACCCGCTCCTATAACTGGGATATGATCCATAAGGCCGCCGGATTCGTCGCCCGCGGTGCCCGTTTTATCGCCACCAATCCCGACACTCACGGCCCCGCTTACAGTCCAGCATGCGGCGCCCTGTGTTCTCCAATAGAGCGCATTACTGGCAAAAAGCCCTTTTATGTGGGCAAGCCCAGCTCGTGGATTATTCGCTCGGCGCTCAACCATATCGACGGTCACTCCGAAAATACCGTGATCATTGGCGACAATATGCGTACCGATATTCTGGCGGGGTTTCAAGCGGGGCTTGAGACCATTCTGGTTACCAGCGGCGTAAGTAAGCTTGAAGATATCGATAAAGAGCCTTTCCGCCCCAATCATGTATTCGCCTGCGCCGGCGATATTGATGTAGTTTAATCCTTAAATCGCCCGATTCTCAGCACCTTAGCGTGCTGAGAACCACAACAGACTCGATACGGTAAAGCAACATTAAGTAACATTTTTCCCCTTGGCTCTCCCTTGTTCCCCAGTAGCGCTTGCTTCATGATAAGGCGCGACATACTCCTTTGATATATGCGTGAAATACGCCCTAAAAACAACAGTAGGATTAACCTATGCGACGTTTGTATCCTGTCTGCGCGCTAGCCATGCTCAGCGCCTGCAGCCCTAATTCGGCCCAGCCCGATGCCAACAGCAGTACAGCACTGAAACCCGTGCAAATGAATGAAGCACGCTTTAGAAACGATATTAAAAACCTTTCCTCCGATGAGTTTGAAGGCCGCGCCCCCACTACCCACGGTGAAAAGCTCACCTTAGACTACCTATCTAAGGCCTTTGCCGAAATGGGACTCAAAGGCGCCTATCAAGGCAGTTTTTTACAACCAGTACCTATGGTGAGTTATACCGCCTACGATGCGCAGCAAATCAGCTTGGCAGGATTGCCGTTAACCTTTCGCAAAGATATCGTCTTAAACAGTCGTCACGATAATGGCGGCGTCAATATCGAAAACGCGCCCTTAGTGTTTGTTGGCTACGGTGTGAATGCACCTGAATATGGCTGGAACGATTACCAAGATGTGGATATGAAAGGCAAAATTGCGGTGATCTTAGTGAACGATCCCGGTTTTGCCCGCCCTGACTCAGGTAAGTTTAACGGTAAAGCCATGACCTACTATGGTCGCTGGAGCTACAAATTTGAAGAAGCGAGCCGCCAAGGTGCGCTCGGCGCATTGATCATTCACGATACCGAGCCTGCTTCTTATCCTTGGTCCGTGGTTGAAAACAGCTGGACTGGCGCGCAGCAAGATTTAGTCCTCAGCAAAGCCGAGCAAGACAGTCGCGTGCAAGTCGAAGGCTGGTTAACCTTAGATGCTGCAACACAATTATTTGAAAAAGCAGGTTTATCCCTACCAACGCTGATGGCGCGCGCCGCCGATAGCCCGATTAACTTACCCCTTGAGCAAACGGCCAACATCGCCTTTAAAAACAAAGCCGAATACGCCAACAGCTATAACGTGGTCGCCACCCTTCCCGGCACTAAGCAAGCCGATGAGCAAATCCTATTTACTGGCCACTGGGACCATATTGGCAAAGATGACAGTAAAGAAGGCGATAAGATTTACAATGGTGCTATGGACAACGCATCGGGCATTGCGGGCATTTTAGAAATCGCCAGACAACTGGCCGATAACGCCAAACAGGGCCACGGCTTAGCGCGCTCGGTGACCTTTATCGCGACGACAGGTGAAGAGCAAGGTTTACTCGGCTCACGCTATTACGCTGCCAACCCAATCTATCCCATTGATAAAACAGTGGCAGTGCTCAACTTAGATAGCACCAATATCTATGGAAAAACCAAGGACTTCACTATCGTCGGTAAAGGTAAGTCTGAGCTTGAGAACTACTTAGTCGATGCCGCCAAACTGCAAAACCGTATTGCTTTGGGTGAAAAGAATCCTGCGTCGGGCGGTTTCTTCCGCTCTGATCACTTCAGCTTTGCCAAACTTGGCGTGCCTGCGGTCTTTGCTGGTGGCGGCAGCGAGCCCCTAGATGCCGCAACAGCAAGCTATAAGACTCAGATGCAGGCGACCATGAAGGGCTGCTACCACAATGTCTGCGATGAATACCATGAAGACTGGGATCTGAGCGGTGCGATTCAAGATCTCGAAGTTTACTATCAGGTGACTCGCACCTTAGGTAACAGCCAAGATTGGCCAGGCTATTATCAAGGCACTGAGTTCAACAGCCTGCGTCCTGCCAAAACGGAACTTGCCACGGCCGCAAAGTAAACACTTAAGTAAAGCGATTCATCGCTAAAACATCCCTATAAGGCACCTTGAGAGGTGCCTTATTATTTTACCAGCCGCCCCACTTTAGTTTGACCTTGACTGTAGCAACACGCGCATTGACCGCCGATAAACTGTTTATTAAATCAGCAACACTTGCGATTGGATCACTATCTTGCTCACATTTATGATTATTTTCCTAAAAACGGATTTTCTTGAGTCAACATTACGTATTTACCAATATCCCGCTTGGCAACCCACAAGCAAAAACACTTTATTCATAAAAATTCGAAATAAATTAAATAAAAACCAATTAAAAGCATTTTAAAGATACAGCAAACTCACTTAAAACACCTAAAATCAAACGAATCGTCAAAAATAATGTTTGGCAAAATCCCGAATTGCTGGCACATTGATACTCAATTGAGACATCCTCAAATGAAATATAGCGGTTTAGGAGTTGCATTATGTGTTCGATTTTTTCAATTTTAGATATTCAATCCGATGCGAAAGAGCTGCGCCAAGTGGCACTGGAAATGTCCAAACTGATGCGCCATCGCGGCCCCGATTGGTCAGGCATTTACGCCAGCGACAAAGCGATTTTGGCCCATGAGCGCTTGGCGATTGTCGATATTGAACACGGTGCGCAGCCACTGCTAACCGAAGACGGCAGCCTTATCCTCGCGGTAAACGGTGAGATCTACAACCATAAAGAACTCAAAGCCCAACTCGGCGATAAATACAGCTATCAAACCAACTCTGACTGCGAAGTGATCTTGGCGCTATATCAAGAATATGGCACTGAATTCCTTGATAAATTAAACGGTATTTTCGCCTTCGTACTCTACGATAAAGCCAAAGACGCCTACCTTATTGGCCGCGATCATATGGGCATTATCCCACTGTACACAGGGCGTGATGCGGCGGGTAACTTCTATGTCGCCTCCGAAATGAAGGCACTGATGCCTGTCTGTAAAACCGTGGCCGAATTCCAGCCAGGGCAATATCTGTACTCAAGCATCGGTGAGCCAGTGCAATACTACACTCGCGATTGGCAGAGCTTTGATGCAGTGAAAGATAACGGCGCCAGCCAAGAAGAATTACGTGATGCCCTCGAAGCCGCCGTTAAGCGCCAATTGATGTCCGACGTGCCCTACGGCGTGTTGTTGTCTGGCGGTTTAGATTCCTCGGTGATCTCAGCCATTACCCAAACCTTTGCCAAGCGCCGTATTGAAGATGACGATCAAAGTGGCGCTTGGTGGCCACAGCTGCACTCCTTTGCCGTAGGGTTAAAAGGCGCGCCGGATTTAGCCGCCGCTAAGAAGGTCGCCGATGCGATTGGTACCATTCACCACGAGATCAACTTTACCTTCCAAGAGGGTTTAGATGCGATTAAAGAAGTCATCTACCACTTAGAAACCTATGATGTGACCACCATTCGTGCCGCGACACCTATGTACCTGATGGCGCGTAAAATCAAAGCGATGGGCATTAAAATGGTGTTATCGGGTGAAGGTGCCGACGAACTCTTTGGCGGTTACTTGTACTTCCATAAGGCACCAAACGCGCAGGCCTTCCATGAAGAACTCGTGCGTAAACTGGATAAACTGCATCTGTTCGACTGTCTGCGCGCCAACAAAGCCATGGCGGCGTGGGGACTCGAAGCCCGTGTGCCTTTCCTCGATAAGGAATTTATGGATGTGGCGATGCGCATCAACCCCGAGGCAAAAATGTCTAAGGATGGCCGCATTGAGAAACACATTCTGCGCCAAGCCTTTGAGCATAAACTGCCAAAAGAAGTCGCCTGGCGTCAAAAGGAGCAATTCAGCGATGGCGTGGGTTACTCTTGGATCGATGGTTTAAAGGCCCATGCTGCTGAGCAAGTCGACGACTTACAACTGGCTAACGCGAAGTTCCGCTTCCCGTACAACACGCCAGAAACCAAGGAAGCCTATTTCTACCGTTGTTTCTTTGAGGAGCATTATCCATTGCCAAGCGCCGCCGAAACGGTTCCCGGTGGCAAGTCGGTCGCCTGCTCTACTCCAGAAGCGCTGGCATGGGATGAAAGCCTACGTGGCATTATCGACCCCTCTGGCCGCGCCGTACGCTCAGTGCATGCCGCCAGCTATTAATCGCTGACGCATGCCATCAAGATAAAAGCCACCCTAGGGTGGCTTTTATCTTTAACTATCTAACTCTTTAAGACTTGGATTTAGCTTGACCACATGGCGCCAAACATAAATGCTGCTTTGAAATATCACCTTGAGATCGAACAAATAACCTAGGCCGATATCGCCAGCGGTGCAACGGGCGTCGCATCTTTAGCCTTGGCAATTTGCCCAGAAGACGTTGCAAGAAACGCCTTCCCCGCCTTTATCCCTTGCTGATAATCAATGCGTAAATCCACATCTGTACTGCCTAACAGCTTGCTCTGTAATGGCGCCTTCGCAAAAATCTGCACAATTTCAACATCATCGGGAGGATTGGCAATAAAGTCTAACTCGGCCTGATAGGCTTCTTCATGCTGCACTAAGTAATCAATGGTCTTAGGGCAAAAGCCAGAGACACAGATCCACGATTTAAGCTTATGTACCCAAGCCGATTGGGCTTGAAAGTCCTCATTGACTGTTCTCACGACCACAATTTTACGGGCGCCCCGTTTGTACGCCTCTCGCACGGGCAGCGGCGCCGCTAAACCGCCATCGAGGTAAAAGTCTTGCTCGGGTTCGAGTGTCGCTTCAACATGATTAGCAGATTCAATCCCTAACCAAGGCGTTAACTTGACCCCCTGTTTATATAAAAAAGGCAAGGCGCTAGAGGCTTTGAGTAGTTCACGCCAGTGCTCATGACTGGTTGGACTCAAGAAATACCCTTGGCGATCAGACACTCGTGTAGTCGTAATAAGGAGTTCTCGCCCATTGAGGGATTGACTCGCCGCAGCTAAATCCAGCTTAAAGCTGCCACGCTGAGTCTGCTCAAAATACCAGTCAAGATCGATAACGTTGGCACCAATCAAACCGCGTCCTAGTTGATAAAAGCGTTTATGGCGCGTTAGCCCTCGGATGAGTTTTTTGGCGTAACCCTTTTGTCTGGCTAAAAAACTGGTCAAGTTTTGCGAGCCTGCTGAGGTACCAATCAATAAATCGAAGGGGTCGAACTCCGCCTCAAGCCAAGCATCGAGTACGCCTGCGGTAAAAATGCCACGCTGGCCACCGCCTTCTGCAATTAACGCCACTTTCGGCGCGGTAACAGATTGAGAGGCAGAAGATAAATGGCTAATCGGCGGCATAACTGACCTTATCGCAACAAAGACGCAATGGAGAATAGATAAGCTCAGTCTAAACAAAGATTGTCACAGTCAAAAACGGATAGAATCTATCGTTGTAATCGATAAATAAAATATTAGAAGCGTTTCATGCGGATCATGGCATGGTTAGCAGCAATGCTAAAACACGCTGCACATTAAAAGGTATAGTTAAATTTATCTTTAGATACAATATCTTGATAAGCAATCTATGCCCACGAATCATCACGCGGGCATAGATGACACTTGGAAGCTTTACCCTAGAACTTATGGGTCAACTCCAAGGTGACATTACGTGGCTCACCGGGGAAATGGCCATTGCGCTCACTAAATCCGCTAACAGCATATTCCTTGTCGAAGATATTCTTCAGATTTAAGCGCACTTGGGTTTGGTCCCATTGGGTCGTCCAGCTCATATCAAACACTGTATGGGGTTTCACCGTTTGACCATTGAGGCTAAATTGCTCGCCCACATAGTCCATCCCAAAAGCAATGGCCGAATCAATCGCTTGAATATCGTAACGTGTCCACAGCCCCGCTTGATGACGCGGCGCATTGGCAAAATGTTTGCCGTCACCAAAGGTGTTGGTTAGGCTGTCGTTGATCACGCCTTTAATCACTTGGGTATCGTTATAGGCATAGTTGGCCGTTACGGTAAGGTTATCCGTAAGATCCCCCACCAGCGTCCATTCTACCCCTTGGCTACGTACTTCGCCTAAATTGACTAAGTTAGGAATACCATCGTCATCGCCGGTATCTAGAGGGTTTGCCTGGGCCACATTTTGTTTTTCAATACGATAGAGTGCGAGCGTGGTCATAAACTGGCCATCAAGCCACTCGTTTTTCATCCCAAGCTCTATTTGATTACCGGTTTCGGGATCGAGTGCGCCGTCACTTTTAATACTCTCTTGATCCGACAATGATGCCGGATTGAAACTCTCTGAGTAGTTCAGATAGAAAGACATAGATTCGATTGGACGATAATTCAGCCCAGCCCTTGGGGTAATGGCATTATCGCTAAAGGAGAATCCGGTCTTTTTGTCGTAATCATCAAACTGGCTAAAGCGTAGACCCGCAATTAAAGACCACTGCTCGTTGAAATGCAGATGTTCTTGCAGATAAAGGCCAAAACGGTTGGAGCGGGTACCGTCGGTATCCATGTCTTTTAATTGGTAAGTACTCGGATTTGTTTCACCGTAATTCAGCTCAAAGATATAGAGATTACCCACGCCTTCCTTGCTGGTCGCCAACTTGTAATGGTATTCGGTTTCGACATAGTGATAATCACCACCAAACAGGAACTCATGTTCAAAACCTAAGGCATTAAAGCGATAGACAAAATCGTTGGTTAAACTGATTTCGTCATTGGCACGGGATTGGACACGATATTCACGTTTGATGGTGCCATCTGCGCTGTTTGCCTTACCATCACCGTTCACATCGACCCAGCCACGGGATTCGTGATATTGCTGATCGGATTCATTATTCAGATAACGAATTTGAGTTTTTACCGAAAAATCATCACTAAATTGATGATCGAGAATCGCTTGCAGCACCAAGGCATCCATTTTCTGGAAGTCGCTCTTCTCGTTGGCATTGTAGGAAGGGTCAACGAGGAAATTCCCCGCATCATCCACGGGTACACCACGGAGTCGATTACCGCCCAAGTCCTGTCTTATCAGATCGAATGTGGTGGTCAGCTTAGTATCGTCACTGATTTCATACAGTAAGCCACCTGCTACTTCGGCATTTAAACTATCGGCATTGTTACGGAAGCTATCTTCCTGTTGATAATAGCCTCCCAATCGATAGGCTAAATCCTCGGTTAAGCCGCCGGTGAAATCCAGCGAGCCGCCCATCATGTCGTAGCTGCCCGTGCTTAGGGTGAGCTCTTTACGCTCGACAAAGGTTGGTTTTTTGGTGACATAGTTAATCATGCCGCCGGGTTCGCCACCGCCATAGAGTGCCGATGCAGGGCCTTTTAATACTTCAACCCGCTGTACGTTGAACAGTTGTGGCACCGAAAATCCCGAATACGGGTCGCCACGCACGCCATCGTAAAACACGTTGGCATCGTCGCGAAAGCCACGAAAGGTCACGCCGGAATAGCTAAATTCACTGACACCGGCAATGGAGCGGTATAAGTCAGTAATATTGCGGGCGGCTTGATCGTCAATCAGTTGCTCGGTCAGCACTTGTACTGACTGCGGCAGCTCCATCACATTGATGGCCGTTTTAGTGCCGATTTCCGTCTCTTTATCGACATACATTTGCATGGCGCGACCGCGCACAACAATGCGCTCTGGCGCCTTAGTCTCAGCTTGTGCTTCGGCCTGTGTGTTGGTTTGTATAGCGGCTTGTGCCGTTGAAACACTTTCTTGTTCGGGTTGACGCTCTTGAGCGTTAGGCGCAGCCGCAAAGACCAAATGCGGCATCAGGGCAAGCGTTAGTATTGAATAGGCAAAACGTGATTTCACAAAGTCCCCCAACCTTGAGCAAACCTGTGGTTTACCCATGTCATCTAAAATGTGCCGTCATTATAAAGTTTGATTATTAGATGACAATAATTCTCATTTAAATTTACATCGGTCGGGATTTGTAACAATTGTAAAGAGAGTCCACTCGTAATGTATGGATGTAACGGCATGGCTCCTAGTGAATGGATCTTAGTGCATAGCTCTTACTGAATGGCGCTTAATAAAAGCCATCTTAATAAAAAAGCCAGCATCACGCTGCTGGCTTTGACTGGTTGTAACACTTTGAAGGTAAACTTAAAAAATCGCCTCATCGAGCGTGGTTAACATCTCACTCGCCTGCTCCAACTGTTTACGCAGACTGCGGCTCTGCACGGCCCAATACGCCATATAAAAGTCCGCCGTTTTCAGTTTAGCTTGGTAAAAATTGGACTCTTGCGTGCCATTTTCGAGTGCAGTCAGGGCAATCTTCGCCATACGCGCCCACATCCAGGCAAGGGCAGTAATGCCAAATAACTCGAGATACGCCATCGATGCCGCGCCGATAATGTCGGGATTGCTAGCCGCATGGGTCGCTAAATAACCGCTCGCCTTTTGTAAATCGGTGGCGCAATCCATTAGCCCACTGATATAGGGCTGCATTTGCGGATCTTTGCCCTGTGATTGAATAAACTCAGTCACTAGCGCAGACCATTGCTGCATGGCGGCGCCGCGATCGCTCAGCAGCTTACGCCCAACTAAATCGAGCGCCTGAATGCCATTTGTGCCTTCATAAATCAAAGCGATACGGCTATCACGCACGAATTGCTCCATGCCCCACTCGTGGATATAGCCATGGCCGCCAAATACTTGCTGTGCATCCACACAGGCGTTAAAACCACGGTTTGTGATAAAGCCTTTCACCACAGGGGTAAATAACGCCGCTAATTGGGCAGCCACTTTTGCTTTGGCAGGATCGCTATGGCGCTCTGCCTCATCGAGCCACAGCGCCTGCTGGCCAACGAGTGCACGGGCACCTTCGTTAAAGGCTTTTTGCGATAACAACATCCGGCGCACATCACCGTGCACCAAAATCGGATCGGCGGCTTTTTCGGGCGCCTTAGCCCCACTAATGGCGCGGCTCTGCAATCTGTCCTTGGCGTAGGCCAAGGCGCTTTGATAGGCGATTTCGGACACGCCTAACCCCTGCATCCCAACACCTAAGCGTGCTTGGTTCATCATGGTAAACATGGCGCGCAGACCTTGGTGGGGTTCGCCGACTAACTCACCGAGTGCCCCCTCAAATACCATCACGCAGGTTGAGTTGCCGTGGATCCCCATTTTGTGCTCAAGGCCGCTAGCATAGAGGCTGTTCGCCTCACCTAAACTGCCATCACTGTTCACTAACACTTTGGGCACGGCAAACAGCGAAATCCCCTTCACACCTTCGGGCGCGTCGGGTAAACGGGCGAGTACCAGATGCACTATGTTATCGGTAAATTGATGGTCGCCCGAGGAAATAAAAATCTTCTCCCCAGTGATGGCAAAGTAGCCGTCCGCCGTGGGAACGGCCTTAGTGCGCAGTAGCGCTAAATCGGTTCCGGCATGGGATTCGGTGAGGTTCATGGTGCCAGTCCATTCACCACTCACTAATTTGGCTAAATATTTCTGTTTAAGTGCCTCACTGCCGTGGGCGTGAATGGCCGAATAGGCGCCATGGGTAAGGCCGGGATACATGGCAAAGGCCATGTTGGTCGAGGTTTGCATCTCGGTCGCAAAAATCCCGACCACTTCGGGCAGTCCTTGACCACCATAGGCGGGATCGCAGGTCAGTGTCGGCCATCCATTGTCGACAAACTGCTGATAGGCGTCGGCAAAACCTTCTGGGGTAACCACTTTGCCATCAACGAGTTTGCACCCCTGCACATCCCCCACGCTATTTAACGGCAACATCACCTCAGTACTAAAATCCGCCATACCTTGCAGGATGGCATCGACCAGATCGGGGTCGATTTCATCGAAGCCTTTAAGAGCATCTTGCTGATAAATATGCAACATTTCATCGAGGATAAATTGATAGTCACGTAGTGGTGCTTGATAGACTGGCATAATCGCTTCCCTTTCTTGTTTTATGGCAATGGACTAAGTGCTCTGACCACTTTAGCTAAATCTGTTGAAAAAGGAAGCATCTGAGCCTCTGTACAGTGACTTTTGTTTACACAATCGAACAGCGAAACCGTAAATTGATCGCAACAAAGGCTTATGCTCAAGTGCAAAAGTTTGTAAGCTAAGTGTCTGTATTGCTGATATGTCATCAGGTTGAGGATATTGTTACTATGGGTTCTGTTACCACCAAAAAACACGCAAACGGGCTCGATTATGTCGAAGTAAACACTGCGTTATGCCAAGCAAGGATTTTTTTACAGGGCGCACAAATCGACCATTTTCAACCCGTAGGTAAGCCGCCCTTGTTATGGGTGTCTTCGGCGGATGACTATCAACCCGGTAATGGGATCCGTGGCGGTGTACCCGTCTGCTGGCCTTGGTTTGGCATGAGCAATCAAGCTAATTTTCCACAACATGGTTTTGCCCGCACCCGTATTTGGACACTCGAGTCAGTTGAGATGCGGAATCAACTGGTGGATTTACGTTTTAGCTTAACCATCAGCGAAGAAGACAAGGTCTTTTGGCCGCACCATACCCAAGTCAACGTGCTCTTTACCTTAGGTGAAACCTTAAGTATCAGCTTAGTTAATACTAACCTTGGCGATGTGCCCGTTACGCTCACCCAAGCACTACACAGCTATTTTCCGATTGAAGATATTCACCAGCTTAAAGCCACTGGTTTTAGTGGCGCTCAATATATTGAGTTTGCCGAGGGGCCTTATCCGCAAACGACAGATGATGTGCTATTTGACCGCGAAACCGACCGCGTTTACACCAAGCTAGGCCCAGTACAACACTTATATACGCCCCAAGGTGTGATTGAAGTGAGCCGCGAAAATAGCCACTCGGCCGTGCTGTGGAACCCTTGGATTGAAAAATCGACTCGCCTTGCCCGCTTTAATGACGATGACTATCTGACCATGGTGTGTCTGGAAGCCGCCAATGTGCTTGAAGATAAATTAACGCTGGCTCCCGGCGAGAGTCACAGTTTAGTTACCCATATTCGCTGGGCAGACTAATCGGTCTTTATCACCCCATCAGTGAAAAAGCCCAGTGCATGACTGGGCTTTTTTATGCCATCAAGTTTATGATGGCCATCTATTAGGCAACAACCTACTTAGTGCTTTTCTCAAAACGCGCTAACAAGCTTGAGGTATCCCAACGATTGCCGCCCATGGCTTGAACTTCGGAGTAAAACTGATCCACTAGCGCGGTTAAGGGTAAGTGCGAGCCATTGCGGCGAGCTTCTTCTAGGGCAATGCCTAAATCCTTACGCATCCAATCGACGGCAAAACCAAAATCATAGCTTTGGCCCCACATGGTTTTGTAGCGATTTTCCATCTGCCAGCTTTGCGCCGCGCCTTTACTGATCACCTCAACCACTTTTTCACCGTCAAGACCAGCCTTACGGGCAAATTGCAGTGCTTCGGCAAGGCCTTGAACCACACCTGCGATACAAATTTGGTTGACCATCTTAGTGAGCTGGCCTGCACCAACCTCACCTAAACGCTCTGCGCAGCGCGCAAACGCTTCGATAACGGGCTTAACACGCTCGAATACGGCTTGATCACCCCCGACCATCACGGTCAGTACGCCATTTTCGGCGCCAGCTTGGCCACCCGATACAGGCGCATCGAGAAAATCGACGCCTTTTTCGGCCAGCACTTTATGTAATTCACGGGCCACATCGGCAGAAGCCGTCGTATGGTCAACTAGTACTGTACCTGGCGCCATGCCATGGACCACGCCATCATTGCCTAATACCACTTCACGCAAGTCGTTATCGTTGCCTACGCAGGTAAAAACAATATCTTGGCCAATAGCCGCTTCTTTAGGCGTTGGGCAGCAACGACCGCCGTAGTTCTCGACCCAGGTTTGTGCCTTGGCAAAAGTGCGGTTATACACAGTAACCTCATGGCCCTTGTTGAGTAAGTGTCTTGCCATGGGGTAACCCATTACGCCTAAACCAATAAATGCGACTTTTGCCATGAGGAATTCCTTTAATTGATAAACAAGGTGAAACGTTTTACACCACACATTTGTACTGCGTTCATTAGCATCACTCTATTGAAAACACTGAATTGACAACAATGGACTAACGACACGCAGAACGCGCGCTTATGTTACTCCGAGAAAGACCCGACCTAAACTAAAAAAATGCGAGCAAGTGTTTCAACTTAAAGGGTCAATCCGTAGCAAAAAACGCTGGCGGCAGTGTAGCACTCGCTTAGGCAAGCGTCAGAGTAAAAATGCCCTCGGCAGCAAACGCAGTGTTCGACAGAAACAACAAAGGCGCACATTGGCGCCTTTGCTTTTTATCACGAGCCAAAATCACTTTTGCACGTGAGCTTCCATTTCGGCGCCAATTTTCTTGCGCATTTCCATTAAGCGCAGCGCAGAATCACGCAGATGAATATCATGCTCAGTCTGCGGCACCCATTCAGGCACGGGTGTCGGTTGTCCGTTTTCATCCACGGCAACCATGATAACGATACAATGAGTCGTGAGATGGCGCTCAGAGATCTTAGGATCCCCTGCCCGTACATCAATCCCGATATGCATCGAGGTCTTGCCGGTATAAATCACCTTAGCGCTGACTTCAACAATATTGCCCACTAGGATCGGTTGTACAAATCGGATCCCCCCCGCATAGGCGGTAATGCAATATTTACCACTCCAACCTGCTGCGCAGGCATAGGCCGCAAGGTCAATCCATTTCATCACAGCGCCACCGTGAACCTTACCACCAAAATTCACATCCGCAGGCTCAGACAAAAATCTCAGGGTAATTTGTCTATCGATACCAGCCATATAACCTCAACTTATTCAGCCTCTGTGGCTCAATGATTTTGCAATAAGTTGAGTTTACGATAGAAATGGTCAATAGCGTAAAGATAATTGCGATTGCCTTCGTGAAGATAACCGATTTAGCCAAAGTAGCTTATCAGCCCACAGGAGAGTAATAATCCCGGCAACGCTAAGCGATACAACCACAGCTGTAATTGGCTGCTGACAAAGCGAGTCCCCTTACCAAAGGTATAAAGCCCAAGTCCAAATAGAAACAGCCCAATCACTTCAAATCCCGACGATAAATGGTTGTTACCACCGACGCTGATGGCAGTCACCAATAAGGCGAACCACACCAGCACATATGCCGCAATCGCAAAGGTGAAGGTCTTCATGCCGATATCCATATTAGGATGCCAAGCTTTAGATTCACCACGAATTAATTCGGTTAAATTAGCGGTTACCGCCCCAACGATAGGCACAAGCGGGATCACCAGAGGGTTTAGCATGACAAGCTTCCTTTTAAATAGAATATGCCTGTCATTATCGGCGCCAAGTAAGATTAAACAAGTAGGATGAACAAAGGTTAACCCTTAGGATATCAGCATGTTAGAAAGTGATATCCGGCACAATTCGAGCATAAAAAAAATGCGCCCATAGGCGCATTTTTTTATCGGGCTAATCGCTGTTTAGACTTTCTTAAACAGCAATGAACCGTTAGTGCCACCAAAACCGAAGGAGTTACACAGAGCATACTCTAACTTCACATCGCGGGCAGTGTGTGCCACGAAGTCTAAATCACAACCTTCGTCTGGATTATCGAGGTTGATGGTCGGCGGTACGGCTTGATCGCGCAGCGCAAGCAAAGTGAAAATCGCTTCAACCGCACCCGCAGCGCCCAGCAAGTGACCCGTCATAGACTTAGTCGAACTAACTAGCAGATTATAAGCGTGGTCGCCAAATACAGATTTCACCGCTGCCGCTTCGGCTTTATCGCCCGCTGGCGTTGAAGTACCGTGCGCATTGATATAACCAATTTTTTCAAATGACAGCTTGGCATCATTCACCGCATTAACCATAGCCGCAGCAGCGCCCGCACCATCGCTTGGAGGCGATGTCATGTGGAACGCATCACCGCTCATACCAAAGCCAACAAGTTCGCCATAAATGGTCGCACCGCGCGCCTTAGCATGTTCGTATTCTTCCATCACCATCACACCCGCGCCATCACCGATGACGAAACCATCACGGTCTTTGTCCCACGGACGGCTGGCCGCCGTTGGGTCATCATTACGGGTTGATAGGGCTTTGGCCGCGCCAAAACCACCTACGCCTAATGGACAAGTCACATCTTCGGCGCCGCCTGCGATCATCACATCAGCATCGCCATAGGCAATGGTACGCGCCGCAAAACCAATGTTGTGCACACCGGTAGTACAAGCGGTCGTGACGGCAAAGTTAGGCCCAGTCATACCGTACATAATCGATAAATGGCCAGCAATCATGTTGATGATGGTGCTTGGCACGAAGAAAGGCGAAATTTTACGAGGGCCACCGCTTAATAGCGCGCTGTGGTTTTGTTCAATCAACCACATACCGCCCATGCCCGCACCTATTGCGGTACCGACGCGGCCTGGGTTTTCTTTGCTCATATCCAGACCCGAGTCTTGGATAGCTTGGATGCCAGCAGCCATACCATATTGAATAAAGAGGTCCATTTTACGGGCGTCTTTTTTGGTTAAGTACTGCTCAACATCAAAATCTTTTACAGAACCACTGAAACGAGTGGTGAATTCGCTGGCATCAAATTTGGTTATAGGTGCAATACCACTCTTACCCGAAAGCAGCGCCTTCCAAGTAGTATCGACAGTATTACCCACGGGAGTTACTAACCCTAAACCGGTTACCACTACACGACGTTTAGACACGGCAGTCACCTTTTAATGCTAAATAGATAAGGTTATGACAGATAATGGTGTTTCTATCATAAAGAATCTTCGCCAATCTGCGGCGAGCATCTCATGGACAAATGCAACACAGGTTCCAGAGACGATTGAATGGCACTATTGCAGAATTGGGCGGGGCTAAAACAAAAACAGGCGGCATATTTGCCGCCTGTTCTCTAGAATTCAGAATTACTGATTCTTAGAAACGTAATCGATCGCTGCTTGAACAGTAGTGATCTTTTCAGCTTCTTCATCAGGGATCTCGGTATCAAACTCTTCTTCCAGAGCCATAACCAACTCAACAGTGTCCAGAGAATCTGCACCCAGATCGTCAACGAAAGATGCCGCTGGTTTAACGTCTTCTTCTTTACGCCCAGTTGCTCTACAATGATTTTCTTTACACGTTCTTCGATGTTGCTCATTAGTTTTCTTTCCTATTCAAATTACGCACTTGCGTAAGATTGCGAGTAGTTTATTAGATTTGGCTGACAATGCAAGCTTAGTTTTCGTGGTCTAACCACGAAATTTAGCGACCAATTGATACAGATCACTACTCAGTTGCGACAGTATCCCTGCCATCCGCCCTTAAACCATGTACATTCCGCCATTCACATGCAAAGTCTCGCCTGTGATATAAGCGGCAGAATCCGACGCCAAGAAGAGTACGGCATTGGCAATTTCTTGCGCTTGCCCTAATCGTTCCATCGGAACCTGAGACATGATAGCTTTTTGCTGATCTTCGGTCAGCTCATCAGTCATATCGGTCTGGATAAATCCAGGAGCGATAGCATTAACTGTAATTTGACGAGATGCAACCTCTCTTGCAAGAGATTTTGTAAATCCGATCAAACCAGCTTTTGCTGCCGAGTAGTTAACTTGACCTGCATTGCCCATAGTGCCTACCACTGAACCGATATTGATGATCCGGCCGAAGCGCTTTTTCATCATGGTACGCATCACAGGTTTTGATAGTCTGAACAATGATGTCAGGTTGGTATCGATGATATCGTTCCATTCATCATCTTTCATTCGCATCAGCAAGTTATCACGGGTGATACCCGCGTTGTTGACTAGAATATCAACATCACCCGCTTTTTCTTTGATCGAATCGAATAAATCGGTGACGGATTGACTATCGGTAACATTAAGCACTAAACCAAAACCTTTGTCACCCAGATATTCTTGAATTGCTGCGGCGCCCTTCTCACTTGTGGCAGTTCCTACCACAATCGCACCGGCTTCGACTAAGGTTTCAGCAATCGCACGGCCGATACCACGGCTCGCGCCTGTCACTAAGGCAACTTTGCCCGCTAAACTCAGATTGATACTCATACAAACTCCTTATTCAGTTAACGCGGCAAGGGATGCAACGTCATTAACTGCTTGGGCAGAAAGAGATTTATTAATGCGTTTCGCAAGACCTGTCAATACTTTACCAGGACCACACTCAACTAACTGTGTAATACCTTTTTCGGCCATTAATTCAACGGTTTCGCTCCAGCGTACTGGGCAATACAGTTGACGAACCAGCGCATCTTTAATGTCGGCAACCGCAGTGGGTGATGCCACATCTACGTTATTGATAACAGTGATGCTTGGCGCATTAAACTGCACATCATTTAAAGCTACCGCTAATTTATCAGCAGCAGGTTTCATTAATGCGCAGTGTGATGGCACGCTGACAGGCAGAGCAACCGCCATTTTGGCGCCCGCCGCTTTACAGGCAGCAGCTGCACGTTCAACCGCTTCTTTTTGACCGGCGATAACCACTTGGCCTGGGCTGTTGAAGTTAACTGGGCTCACCACTTCGTCTTGGGCTGCTTCAATACACGCATTAGCAATACCGTCATTATCAAGACCGATAATCGCGTACATAGCGCCAGTACCCGCTGGCACGGCTTGCTGCATCAGTTGACCACGTAGCTCAACCAGTTTGATCGCATCTTTAAAGTCGATGACACCAGCACAAACTAATGCAGAATATTCGCCTAGGCTGTGACCCGCTAACATTGCAGGCATAGCTTTACCTGAAGCAACGTAAGCGCGCCAAATGGCCACACTTGCCGCTAATAAAGCAGGCTGGGTTTTATCGGTTTCATTTAAGGTTTCTGCGGGGCCGTCTTGCACTAATGCCCACAGATCATACCCTAACACCTCACTCGCTTCGGCAAAGGTTTGTCCCACAATCGGCTGTGCACCAGCCAGCTCGGCTAACATGCCTAGAGCCTGTGAACCTTGGCCTGGGAATACAAAAGCTACATTTTCCATATCAAATTACCTATGGCGAACTTAATTTATTGAACACTAAACCGTTATCTTGGACAGCAAACCAAGATAACGATAGTTAGGAATTTAGTCGTATACAGATACGGTTAAAAACGGACGAGCGCACTGCCCCACGCAAAACCGGCACCGAAGGCTTCAAGCAGCAATAGCTGGCCACGTTGGATCCGGCCATCACGCACAGCTTCGTCTAAGGCAATAGGTACCGATGCCGCCGAGGTATTACCGTGTTTAGCAAGGGTTAACACCACTTTATCTAAGCTCATGTCTAGCTTTTTCGCTGTGGCATTAATAATGCGGAAGTTAGCCTGATGGGGAACCAACCAGTCGATTTCCGACTTATCGATATTATTCAGGCGCAATGTTTCAGTAACAACATGGGATAACTGAGTCACCGCCACTTTAAAGACGTCATTACCTTTCATGGTCATAAAGCCAACCGCTTCAGAGGTCTCCCCCTGACGAGGTGGGAAGGCGCACTTGAGTAAGTCACCTTGGCGACCATCGGCATAAATGTGTGTTGAAATAATCCCTGGCTCATCGGAGGCGCCGATAACCGCAGCACCTGCACCATCCCCAAACAGAATGATAGTAGTACGGTCTTCAGGCTCACACAGACGGGATAATACGTCAGCACCAATCACTAATACTTTTTTCGCGGTACCATTTTTAACGAATTGATCTGCCACGGATAAGGCATACACGAAACCTGAACAAGCCGCCGCAATATCAAAGGCAGGAATGGTATGTACGCCGAGCATGGCTTGGATTTCGCAGGCCGCCGCAGGGAACGCATTTGCCGCACTGGTGGTGCCACAAATGATCATATCTAACTCTGATGCTTCTATGCCGGCCATTTCGAGCGCCTTTAATGCCGCCTGATAGCCCATAGTTGAGACAGTTTCGTCTTGCGCCGCGATACGACGCTCTGAAATACCTGTACGTTCAACAATCCATTGGTCACTGGTTTCCACCATTTTTTCCAAATCTTGATTGCTACGCACCTGCACTGGCAGATAACTACCAGTTCCGAGAATTTTTGTATGCATAAGGAGGAATCAGTTATTTATATCTAAAAGAATCGACTCCAAACGATCTTTTATCATTTCGGGGAGTCGACGTTGCGCTTCAGTCACTGCCAAACTAATTGCTTGTAAATAGGCAGTTTCATCCGCATTTCCATGGCTCTTTACAACTATGCCGCGCAATCCTATCAGACTTGCACCATTATAGTGGTCGGGGTTCATCTGGCTGAGGACCGCCTGAATGCGTGGGGCGATGAGTTTTGCCAAAAAACGCACGAAGAAACCTTGGGTTAGGCCACGTTTTAACTGATGAACCAATAACTTGGCAATGCCTTCAGAGGTTTTGAGCGTGATGTTACCCACAAAACCGTCACAAACGATCACATCCACATTGCCCAAGTAGATTTCATCACCTTCGATAAAGCCGGTGTAATTAATCTGATCGGTGTTTTGCAGTATTTGCGCCGCTTGTTGAACCTGATCGTTGCCTTTGATTTCTTCTGTACCCACATTAAGGAGTGCAACTTTAGGGCGGGATTTTTTATCCACCGCCTCACACAGCACAGAGCCCATCACGGCAAATTGGAAAAGCGTTTCTGAATCGCAGGAGATATTGGCACCTAAGTCCAATAAATAAACTGGCTTTTGCGTGACCGAGGGTAAGCAACTGACCAACGCGGGTCTGTCTACGCCGGGCAAGGTTTTTAATAACACCTTGGCCATGGCCATTAAGGCACCAGTATTGCCCGCACTCACACACGCCGCCGCTCGTCCATCACGCACCAGTTCAATCGACAAGCGCATCGAACTATTCTTGCGGGTACGCAAAGCGTGCACGGGTCTATCGGACATGCTCACCACTTCATCGGTGTGAATGACTTCAATACGTGAGAGTAACGGTTGTTCTGCTTGACGCAGATAGACATCAATTTCAGTCTTATCGCCGACTAAAATGATTTTAAGAGAAGAGTGAGATTTTAGTGCCCGCAAGGCTGCAGGCACCGTGACGTGGGGGCCATGATCGCCACCCATCGCATCTAACGCGAGCGTCAGACTCGTCATTAGGAAACCAACAAATTACTTGTTGATTACCTTTTTACCGCGATAGAAACCATCAGCAGTCACGTTGTGACGCATATGGACTTCACCGCTGGTAGCGTCAACAGACAGCTGAGCAGTGCTCAGTGCGTCATGTGAACGGCGCATACCGCGCTTAGAACGAGATTTTTTATTCTGTTGTACAGCCATTGGCCCTGTCTCCTAGATTACTTGCTCTTCAGTTTTTCTAACACTGCAAACGGATTTGGACGCTCCTCTTGAGCGGGTTCGATCTCGCCTACAACTATGTCCATTGACCCGGTGTTGCAATCAGTTTCTTCATGCATCGGGATGATAGGCATAGCGACTATCAATTCATCTTCGATCAATTGATGCAGACGTACTTCGCCAATCTCATTGCACTCAATTGGGTCATACGCATCCGGGAGCTCATCGATTTCTGCCTTAGTCCGGCATGGACCGAAGCAAAACTCGACCGTAACCTCAGTGGTAAATAGCGTCATGCAACGTTGACAAACCAGAGTGAGCTCCGTCACAGCCTTCCCTTTCAGGTAGACTATCCCCTGCAAATCTACGCCACATTCAATCGACACTGCCACATCGGAACAGTCGCCGGCACATAACTCATTTAATCTTCTCAATTGCTGCCCAGGCACTATCCCCTCATAGGTAGAACGGCTCGAGGCGGCGCGAAAAGGATCAATTGAAACCGGTATCTTTACTGTTTGCATAAGGCGCGCATATTATAGTTTGAAAACGCTAGAGTCAAAGAAAAATTTCTAACTTAAGTCCCAGTTTGCGACTTAAGTGATTCTCTAGCCCCAACATTGAAATTAACGGAAGCGAAATTTTACCCAAGCACGGGGCGGCGCACAAGCGTAAGCCGTCTAAAATAGCCGCACTCATCGTAAGAATCCCCGATTACCGTCCCAAAGTCATGCTATCTGCCACCACTCGCTTGCATTCAAGCGGCCAGGTTAGCGACAATAAGTCAGGTTTTCTTATGGATTTTTACCGATGACGCCCCAGTTAATCCTCGCTTCCACCTCTGTTTACCGACAAGCACTATTACAAAAGTTAGGCTTAGCCTTTGAGACTTGCAATCCGGATATTGATGAAAGCCCCATGGCAAATGAGTCCGCCCAAGACTTAGTCTTAAGACTCGCCAAAGCTAAGGCCGAGGCAGGTGCAAATCATTTTCCGAGTGGATTCATTATAGGCTCAGATCAGGTCGCCGTGATTGACGGCAAGATTATTGGTAAGCCATTAAATCGAGACAATGCGATCAAGCAGCTCAGCCAAGCCTCGGGCAAAGCAATCATCTTTTATACCGGTCTTGCACTCTATGATGCCAAGACTGGAGAAATGACGGCTCAGGTCGAACCTTTCACCGTGCATTTTCGTCAGCTGACGGCCGCGCAAATCGCTGCTTATGTCGATAAAGAACAACCTTTTTATTGTGCAGGTAGCTTTAAGAGTGAAGGCTTAGGGATTGCCTTGTTTAATCGCTTAGAAGGCCGAGATCCTAACACCCTGATTGGGCTGCCCTTAATACTGTTAACTGAAATGCTGCTCAATCAAGGAATCGATGTCTTAGCCGACTAGCGCAAAGCGGTTATTAAGGTGATATTACACAAGTGCGGCTCGATATAGGCAAGCTAGATGACACTTGCCCATATCGCTTGCTCAAATGATTCAAAAAGCATTTGGATTACTCACGGTACAAGTTTTCAGTGCTCATTAATCTGCACTAATGAGTCCATCACTATAAATGCAGCAAGAGTTTTTCAGGGGAATCAATTATGCCGATGGGATTGGCTTGCTGGAGCATTGCTTCATTATGTGCGCCGTAAGTTACGCCCACAGCATCAATCCCCGCATTCGCCGCCATGGTCAAATCCAACAAAGAGTCTCCGACCATCAAGGCTCGTTCAGGCTGAACGCCTAACTCCTGCAGCAAACTTAAGATCATTTCAGGATGAGGTTTACTCTGCGCCTCATCGGCGCAGCGAGAAGCGATAAAGTAGTGACCTAAGCCAGATTGCTCCCACACGCGCACTAAGCCTGCTCTCGCCTTACCCGTCGCGACAGCAAGTTGATACCCAGCCGTTGATAATGATTCGAGTAATTGGGGGGCTTGGTTAAAAATCGGCGTTGGCGTGGTATCAAGGTGCAAATACTGCGTCTTGAACTCGGCGCGCATCTTCATATAGCAATCATCGGTGCCTACAAGCGCTTGAGCAGCATTTTCTTGTGTTGCACTGCTTGCACATCCGATACACGACTGCCCTGAAGTCAAACCGACGGGAAATAATACCTGTAACGCCTGCGTCATCGACAAGCCAATCACATTGCGAATATCCACTTCTGAAGGCACGGGTAACGCCAGCACCCTTGCCATATTCTCAATGCAAACAATAATCTTGCCGATGGAATCCATTAACGTGCCATCCCAATCAAAAATCACTAAATCATATTTTCGTTGGGTTGAATGACTCACTGACACTTTCACGCTCTCAGGTTATACGTGGGTAATAGGCGCAGAGAAACACTAAGCGCGCTTTAACTTGCTTAGCAGTTGCTGCAAATTATCATCAAGCGGCGCTGAGACTCGCATCACCTCATCGTTTTCAGGATGAATAAACATTAACTCTGCCGCATGTAAAAACAGTCGAGTCAGACCCAGTGCGCGCATACTGTCATCGAACGCCTGCTCGCTGTATTTTTCATCACAGGCGATAGGATGTCCCATATATTGGCAATGCACCCGAATTTGGTGGGTACGTCCTGTCACAGGACTCGCTTGCACAAGCGTACAACCTTGATAACGCTGTACAATTTTAAAACGCGTTTCAGAAGGTTTACCTTCGGCATTGACTCGAACGATACGCTCGCCCGACTTAAGTGTCAGCTTTAACAGTGGTTGTTTAACCACTTTATCCTGCGCCGACCACTCGCCTTTAACTAAGGCCAAGTAATCCTTCTGCATCTTTTTATAACGCAGTTGGTCATGCATATGCTTAAGCGCACTACGTTTTTTCGCCACAAGTAACACGCCCGAGGTGTCTTTATCGAGACGGTGAACCAGTTCTAAAAACTTTTGTTGTGGACGTAAGGAACGCAATGCTTCAATCACACCATAATCGACGCCACTGCCACCATGCACCGCAATCCCCGCAGGTTTATTTAATACAATCAGATGATTGTCTTCATGTAAAATACGGTCTTCAAGCTGTGACACTCTACTCAAGTTTGCTGAAGGCGCGGTGCGATTGTCCTGCTCAGCCATTCTGACCGGCGGCACGCGAACCACATCACCGATTTGCAATTTGTACTCGGGCTTAATGCGTTTTTTATTCACCCGTACCTCGCCCTTACGGACGATACGGTAAATCATGCTCTTAGGGACGCCCTTGAGCACTGTGATTAAAAAATTGTCGATTCGTTGGTCGAGGTGGTCTTCGTCAATCGTGATCAACTGCACCTGTAGCTGTGGAGATTCTGTATTCATGATGTGCCATCTGCTTAAAACGGCGGCCATTGTACAACACTTAAGAAGAATTGTGCCTTTCCATTGCTGAATTTTTTGATTATTGCTATATTTCACCAGCGATTAGGGATAAGCCGTGAATAAAGTGTTCACAAGGTCCCAGTCCCAAGTGAAAAGCTTTATAGATTAAAAAAGATTTTCTTGATAGCAACTCATTGATTTGCAAATCGTATACTGAGTAAAAATACCACAAATGCGTTTTTTACGATTAAATCGAGAATCTAACCTTACTTTGACTAGGTTTATCTAAAGTTTTTCTCACCGATTTCGAAATATATTTTAACTTGTCGTCAGACAAACCGATTCGACTTGGGCATTACCGGAACGAAATGAAAGAATTTATGGGGTTGGTTGATGTTTTACAACGAATTCCTTGTTTTTGTAATCATTAAAAAATAAGCCATAAATAGGATGCGACACGCAGCGACTGCGTCTAACAGTAATGCGCACCTTGCCTAGCCACCAGCCGTGAGGCTTCGTTGACCTACTGCTAGGCCCGTAATGCAGCGAAACGCGATTGTTTGATGACCTCCATTTAAAGAAGAATGACGTCATCATGAAACGTATGTTAATCAATGCAACTCAATCAGAAGAGTTGCGTGTTGCCCTGGTTGACGGGCAACAACTGTACGATCTGGATATTGAAAGTCCTGGTCACGAGCAAAAAAAATCCAACATTTACAAGGGTAAAATTACCCGCGTAGAACCCTCTTTAGAAGCCGCTTTCGTTGATTATGGTGCCGAGCGCCACGGCTTTTTACCGCTAAAAGAAATCGCCAGAGAATACTTCCCTAAAGGTTATTCTTTCCAAGGTCGCCCAAACATCAAAGAAGTGGTCAGTGAAGGACAAGAAGTTATTGTTCAAATTGACAAAGAAGAGCGCGGCAACAAAGGTGCGGCACTGACGACCTTTATCAGTTTAGCGGGTTCTTACTTAGTCTTGATGCCAAACAACCCTCGTGCTGGCGGTATTTCTCGCCGTATCGAAGGTGACGAGCGCACCGAATTAAAAGAAGCCATGGCCGATTTAGAAGTCCCTGCGGGTATGGGCTTAATTGTGCGCACCGCAGGTGTTGGCAAAGAATCGACTGAACTGAAATGGGACTTAAAAGTTCTACAGCACCACTGGGCTGCGATTACCGAAGCGGCGCAAAGCAAACCCGCTCCTTTCTTAATTCACCAAGAAAGTAACGTGATTGTACGTGCAATTCGTGACTATCTGCGCCGCGATGTGGGCGAGATTTTAATCGACCACCCACGTATTTTTGAAGAAGCCAAACAGCATATCGCACTGGTACGCCCTGATTTTGTTGAGCGTGTAAAACTCTACGAAGCTGAAGTGCCATTATTCACTCACTTCCAAATCGAGTCGCAAATCGAATCGGCGTTCCAACGTGAAGTGCGTCTGCCATCGGGCGGTTCGATTGTTATCGACCCGACTGAAGCATTAACCTCAATCGATATCAACTCTGCCCGCGCAACTAAGGGCGGCGATATCGAAGAAACCGCATTAAATACCAACCTTGAAGCCGCCGATGAGATTGCCCGTCAATTACGTCTGCGTGACTTAGGTGGTCTGGTCGTGATCGACTTCATCGATATGACGCCTGTGCGCCATCAACGCGAAGTCGAAAACCGCCTGCGCGATGCCGTGCACCACGACCGTGCCCGCGTGCAATTAGGCCGTATTTCTCGCTTCGGCCTGATGGAAATGTCACGTCAACGTCTGCGCCCTTCGTTAGAAGAATCGGCTGCGCATATCTGCCCTCGCTGTCATGGCCAAGGCACTATTCGTAGTACCGAATCTTTAGCTCTGTCGATTCTGCGTTTGATGGAAGAAGAAGCCATCAAAGAAAACACCTCACAAATCGAAGCCATAGTGCCTGTCGATGTGGCGGCCTTCCTGCTGAACGAAAAACGCAAAGCGATTCGTATCACAGAGCAACGCCATGATGTGGAAGTCTATGTGATCCCAGATCCGCACATGATGACCCCAGATTATCGCGTCATTCGTCACCGCACCGACGATGAAATCGATGAATCTAGCTACAAGCGCATCGAACAGCCAGAAGCCAAGTTATACGAACCCCGTAAACTGGAACGCACTGCTGCGCCTGCACCAGCCCTAAAAGGCTTCACTGCACCACAGAAAGTAGAACAAGCCGCCGCACCAACTGCCAACAAAGTGGAAGCAACAGAGCCAGGTTTCTTCAGCAAACTGTTCAGTGCCATTGGCGCCTTCTTCAGCTCAAGCGATAAGCCTGCGGCTGAAAAGACCACAGAAACCAAAAAGTCTGACAGCCAAACGGCCAATGCGAACCGTCGTAATCGTCGTAATGACACTCGCCGTACTCGCAATAACCAAGATGCAGACAAAGCGAAAGAAGGCACCCGCGAGCCACGCACCCGCAATGCCAAGAAGTCGGCTGATGCACCTCAGGCTCAGGAGCGTCCAGCTCGTGAAAAAGACGAGAATGCAAAACGCACTAAGCCAGAGCCTAAGAGCCGTAACCAAGCACCAAAAGAAGTGGTCGCGGAGTCTCAAGACGACACGCCAAAGCAAGAAGTGGCCCGTGAGCGTCGTCAGCGCCGTAACATGCGTCGTAAAGTACGCATCGATAACGCCAATGAAACCTCTGAAGCGCCAATTCAAGAAGAAGTGATATTAGCCGAAGTGGCCGCTGTTAATGCTGCCAATACTGACGTTGCAACTGAACCACAATCTGAAACCAAAGCACCACGTTCACGTCGCCAGCCACGTAAAGAAACCGCGGTTGCCAATGAGACAGCAGAAGCTACTGATGCAGTAAGCCAAGCTGAAGCAAGTACTGAAGTGGCTGTAGAAGCGCCTGTAGTAGAAAACCGTGCTGATGCGCCTTCTGACGTAACAGAAAGCGTTAAGACTGAAGCCGAGACCGATGCGGATAACGCAGACGTCAGCGCCGATGCAGATGATAAAGCGAAACGTGAATCTCGCGATGGACAACGTCGTAGTCGCCGCAGCCCACGTCATTTGAGAGCGGCTGGCCAACGTCGTCGCCGTGATGAAGATGAGCAAGGCGCCTCTGCACCTGCGCAATTCGTACCAAACGATGCATTGGGTGACGATCAAGACTACCCTGCTCCAAGCGCTCAAACGGCAGAAGCAGCTGAGACCACTGAAGCAAAAGCAATTGAAGTCGCGGCTGAATCGACTGTGACTTCTCCTGCAACTGTAGTCGAAGCAGCAGATGTCAGTGTGGTTGCTGAAACCACCGCCAGTAACGCTGTTGAGACTGAAGTTATTGAGGCAGTTGCTACCGAGCAAGTGGCTGAGATTAAAGCCGAAGTTGCAACAACAAAAGCTCCTGCAGACACTGCGGTAAACAACAAGGCTGAGACAAGCGTTAAAACAAAAGAAGTTGCTGTTGAGCCAGTGAAAACTGTAGAAGCGGTAACGGAAGCCGTTGTGGCTCCAGCCGAAACTCCGGCTCAACCAAAAGCAGAAGCAAAGGCCGTTGCAGTTGAAGCCGTAACGCCTGAAGCAGACAAAGCCGAAGCAAAAGAAGCCATGAAGTCTGTGGCCTCTGCGCCAATGGCAAAACCCGCTCCTATCGTTAAACCACAGGCAAAACCCGTTGTGACTCAATCTGTCGAAGCAGCGCCTACAGCTGAAGCTGTGGTGAGCAAACCCAAAGCGGCGAGTCGTTTTGGTTCTATGGTGTCATCAGAAATGACCAAGCCAACGGTAGAAGTTAGAGCTCAGGTTGAAGTACCAAAAGGTCGCGAGTATGACAGTGTCGCCTCTGCCGAAGCGGCTGCGCCTAAACTGAAACACAGCAACAGCGCCGAATCGGATATGGCTCGTCCATAATCCTCAACCTGTAGTGAAAAAAGCCATGCACTTGCATGGCTTTTTTATTTTCAGCAAATTAAGCCATATTTAAGGTTTAGCTCAATCGGCTTTTTTGTTAGTATGCGCGGCTATTTTGCCAACACAAGTCATTAACAGAGGTTTCATGTTCGATCTTTTTCGCCACAAAACATCTAGTCACAAAGCCGATATTCTCTCGGGGCTGACGGTCGCACTTGCGCTTATCCCAGAAGCCGTTGCCTTTGCCTTTGTCGCCAATGTCGAACCTATGGTCGGCCTCTATGCGGCCTTTATTATGGGATTGGTTACCGCACTGATTGGCGGCCGCCCAGGCATGATTTCGGGCGCAACAGGGGCCATGGCCGTGGTGATGGTGTCCTTAGTGGTTGAACATGGCGTGCAATACTTATTCGCCGCTGTGGTGCTGGCGGGGTTAATCCAAATCAGCGCTGGGATATTTAAACTGGGTAAGTTTATCCGTATTGTGCCCTATCCTGTGATGATAGGTTTTGTGAATGGCCTTGCCATTGTGATTTTCTTGGCTCAGCTCGGGCAATTTAAAGTCAAAAATGCCGCAGGGGAATTAGTCTGGCTACCACAAGAGCCTTTAATGCTGATGTTAGGGTTAGTCGCACTGACCATGGCAATTATTTACTTTCTCCCCAAACTGACTACAGCGGTCCCCTCATCGTTAGTTGCGATTTTAAGCGTGACCGCCATCGTGGTGGGTTTTGACTTAGAAACCCGTAATGTGTTGGATTTTCTTAAAACCATGAGTGGTGACGAACACGCCACAATCGCAGGCTCACTCCCAAGCTTTGCGATCCCACAGGTGCCGTTTAACCTTGAGACACTCTACATTATTCTGCCCTATTCCTTTATTTTAGCCGCCGTCGGATTAATCGAATCCCTGTTAACCTTGACGGTTATCGATGAGATGACTAATACCCGAGGACGCAGCAATAAAGAATGTATAGGTCAAGGCGTGGGCAACATCACCAGCGGCTTTTTTGGGGCTATGGGCGGCTGCGCTATGATTGGTCAATCGATGATTAACATTAACTCGGGTGGACGCGGCAGATTATCCGGTATTACCGCAGCTATCGGTTTATTGACTTTTATCCTGTTTGGCGCATCTTTTATCGAAATCATTCCGCTAGCCGCTTTGGTTGGCGTGATGTTTATCGTGGTGCTCGGCACATTCGAATGGGCAAGCTTTAAGTTTATGGGCAAAATCCCTAAACATGATGCCTTTGTGATTGTGCTCGTGACTACTGTGACCGTTTTTACCGATCTCGCCTTTGCCGTCTTTGTCGGCGTCGTGGTATCGGCGCTTGTGTTTGCATGGCAACATGCCAAGCACATCAGCGTAAAAGTAACCTCAAATAGCCTTGGCTGGAAAGTCTATGAGCTGAACGGCCCATTGTTTTTTGGCTCAGTGGCCAGTTTCCTCGAATTATTTGATGCCTCGCAGGATCCCCAGGATGTCGTTATCGATTTCAAACATTCACGCGTAGCCGATCATTCAGCATTAGAAGCCATAGATACCCTTGCCGAACGTTATGTTGCGCTGGGGAAAAAGCTGCATTTGGTGCATTTAAGTGCCGATTGTAAAGCCTTACTTCACAAAGCAGGCGATCTGGTTGAAGTGAATTTGCTAGACGATCCCCACTATAAAGTTGCGGACGATAAGCTCGATTCTTAAATAAGCACCTAATAAGGCTGCAATAACTGCTAACCCACGATCTGAAGGCTAACTTCGCAAAAGATTGTGGGTTTATTATTGCTGGCAAAACAAGACTTGATGTGCACCGATGCAGATAGCTTAACTATCAAACTCAACTTTCACTACTCAACTTTTGCTAGATAAATAGGCTCCAAAACAGAGGAAAGGAGGTTAAGAGGTTGAGAGGTTGAGAGGTTGAGAGGTTGAGAGGTTGAGAGGTTGAGAGGTTGAGAGGTTGAGAGGTTGAGAGGTTGAGAGGTTGAGAGGTTGAGAAAGAATACCGCCTAATCCACTCACAGATATACAAAGCAAGAGTGTAAAAACTTAAAAGCTACACAAATAAAAAGAGCCATGGTATCAACCACAGCTCTTAAATCCATTGCTATCAGCGCTAGGCTAACAGCACTGAAAATTAACCGATTACGGTTACGTTTTCAGCTTGAGGACCTTTTTGACCTTGAGTCACAGTGAAAGACACTTTTTGACCTTCGTCAAGAGTTTTGAAACCGTCAGAGTTGATTGCACGGAAGTGTACGAATACGTCTGGACCAGATTCTTGCTCGATGAAGCCGAAACCTTTGTCAGAGTTGAACCACTTAACAACACCAGTAACTTGAGACATGATATAAATCCTGTAAATAAAAAATTAAAGCCTTAACGGCGGTGGAGCTGGAAAATGCCGGTATTACTTATGTTTACAGGACGAACTGGTCGTATTGAACACATAAATATAAGCCCAACCTTCAAGCTAGTAAGACTATAAACCATTCTAAAGATAAGTCAACATACTGCGACACTTTGAAAAATTTATTTAAACCAAGCCCATCTCAGGTTTTGCCACCGGCTCGCAGAACAGCATGTTCTTACGGCGTAAGCATCGACAGTTAAGCATTTTAAATAATTTATTTCAATAGCTTAAAATCAACCTCTAGACTGAAATGCGATGTACTTCAATCTGAAAGTCTAATTCGCAGCTTAATCCGCTCTGTGCAAATGTGTGCTTTTGTTCGGCTGTAAACTTCCAAGCGTAGGGAGTCATTTCCAGAAAATGGCTAATATCTTGGCTATTATTTAGCTCAAGTTGTGACCTAAGGCGCTCTTGGTATAAGCATTCGAACCCCGCAATCTTGGCATCGGACGCTGGATGCAATCTCGGTTCGGCATAAATTTGCTGTTTTAGCGCAAAATGATGTAAAGGTCCTGGCGATACAGTGATCAAAATGCCATTGGGCGCCATGACCCGCTGTAACTCTTCCACCTTCGATGGCGCATAAATACGAATCGCTAAATCGATACTATGCGATGGAATGGGCATTTCGTAGGCGCTCGCCACACAAAAGCTGAGGTTCGGGTAACGTTTAGCCGCATATTTTATCGCAGATTTGGAGATGTCCACGCCCTTTAACTGGCAAGGATGCTCGGCGACAAGCGTATTGTACAAACGATGGCTGTAATACCCCTCACCACAGCCGATATCGAGGATCTGCCGGGCCTCGCTGGCATACGCAAGTGCAAGTTCATTCACTCTGTCACTCAAACTTTGATAGTAACCCGCAGTTAAAAACTCCCTGCGAGCCAACATCATCTGTTGATTGTCACCGGGATCTTTGGAATTTTTCTTCTGCACGGGAAGCAGATTCACATAACCTTCTTTGGCCATGTCGAACTTGTGTGCCTGCGGGCATCCCCAAGTTCGTTCAGTCAAGGTGAGCGGTAAGGCACACAAAGGACATATATATTGCATTGGTTAACTCTATAAATGATTGGAATGGCTGGCTTATGCCTCATCTTCCATGAGTCGCTCCACCATTTGCAGTAATTCAGGGGAGGCGAGCAGCTCAAAACATTCGAGCTTCCTTAAGGCTTTATCGATATTCAAACCGTCATTGGCCGCACGGCTAAAATTAGGTCGTTCGAACATATGAGTATAAGTGCGAAATAACCATTGGCGCTTTTGTTGCAGCAAGGGATCAAGTCGCACAGCCTCTTCGGCTAACCCCGTATGACAATGCCCCAAGTCTCCCCGTAAAAACGCTTGTAGCTCGAGCCGAACTTGTTCTATTTCAGTCAAGCATACGGCCAAGGATTCAGCGGTAGCATTATAGTCATATTCCCGCGCTAATATCGCTTTCGCCATCATCAACACTTTCGGCTCATGCAAACCTCGGCCATCGGACTCGAGTGCGACGAGCTCAAATTTAGATGCCGCTTGCAGTGACACACTGATCCCGGCCTGCGCATCGACCTTAATGGCAATGCCCGCGCGCAGTTCCTGCGCGCAAAATTTGGGTGCAGTGCCTAGACGATGGTAGAGCCGGACTCCTTGCCCCAAAGATCTTGACGTTGATGCTGCAAAACTTGTCGCTTCCACTATCTCGGCATTGAGTTTGAGTCCCAAAATAGGTTGAAAGCGAATGGCAATCTGCGGCTGCGGTGTTTCAGACACCACAATCAACTCAAGCAATGGTGCCCCCATCGCCTCAAGCACAATAAAATCGCTGATATTGCTGGGCAAGGTTAAGGACAGTGTCGAGCTCTGCCCAACATCGAGTACCATAGGTTCATTAAGATATTGATGATGCATAAGACTTATTCCCTGTTCTGAAGGGAATTGTAACTGCCAACCGAGGTAAAGATCACCTCTTAAGCGCTTATCTTTTCAATATAATTTCTCAATCTCGGTTTTTGCTAATGAATATTGCGGTGAGTTTAAGTGTTAAGATGCTATCATTCGACAAAACCGTCATTTGATTGAAATTATGTATACAGCATCTCAGCCAAGTATTTTTTGGCACGATTATGAAACCTTCGGAGCCAATCCCGCCAAGGATAGACCGGCCCAGTTTGCCGGGATCCGCACAGACTTAGATCTCAATATCATCAGTGAACCCGAGACTTTTTACTGTAAACAATCAACGGATTATCTCCCCTCGCCAGAAGCTATTTTAATCACAGGGATCACACCACAATTAGCCAATTTAAAGGGTTTGCCTGAAACCGAGTTTATGGGGCGTATTCATGCCCTCTTTAGCCAACCGAATACCTGTGTCGCAGGCTATAACTCCTTACGCTTTGACGATGAAGTCACCCGCTACGGTTTCTACCGTAACTTTATCGACCCCTATGCCCGCGAATGGCAAAATGGCAATACACGCTGGGATATCATCGATTTAGTCAGAGCTTGCTACGCGTTTAGACCAGACGGGATCCATTGGCCATTAAAAGAAGATGGCTCGCCCAGCTTTAAGTTAGAGCACCTAACGCAAGCCAATGGTTTAAGCCATGAAAAAGCCCACGATGCCATGTCTGATGTGTACGCCACCATCGCTATGGCCAAGCTAATTAAAGAAAAGCAACCCAAGTTATATCAATACTATTTCGAGCTACGCCGTAAACAGGCCGTGAGTGCCCAAATCGATGTGTTGAATATGCAGCCGCTTGCCCATGTGAGTTCCAAAATCAGTGCGCTGCAGGGGTGTACAACTCTTATTGCCCCTGTTGCCCACCATCCAAGCAACAAAAACGCCATTATTTGCGTTAACTTAGCCATGGATTTAAGCCCGCTGTTTGAGTTAGATGTCGAGCAAATAAAGACTCGCATGTATACGCCGAGAGCCGAGCTTGCCGCGGATGAGTTACCTATCCCAGTCAAACAAGTTCATCTTAACAAATGCCCTTTTATTACCTCGGCCAAGATTTTGGATGATGCCCAGGCAGAAAGACTCAATATCGATAAAGCCTTTGCGAGAGAGCAATACAAACGCTTAAAGGCTCACCCTGAATTGCGGGAAAAACTGGCACAACTCTTTGAGCATGAAGGTGAAGTCACAACCACAGATCCTGACTTAATGCTGTATTCGGGTGGTTTTTTCAGCCCCGCCGATAAAGCCAAGATGGAGATCATTCGTCATACCTTGCCACAAAATTTAGCGGCGCTGGATCTGCAGTTTGATGATGGACGCATACCCGAGATGCTGTTCCGCTATCGAGCACGTAACTATCCTGAGCTGCTAAATGATCAAGAAGCTCAGCGTTGGCGTACTTTCTGCCAACAACGTTTGAGCGATCAGGATTATTTACTCAAACTTGAAAATCTGCTGCAAGATACCGAGGGTGATGAACACAAACAGAAGTTACTCGCGGCCCTGTGTCACTATCTACGCGGGCTCTAAAGCTACGCGGACTCTACAACACCGATAGCCAATCGCTAAGCAGAGAGTTTAATCAGATAAGACCGTTATTTAACGCCAGACATTGATAACTTCTTTCAGTTGTCACTTAACTGGCGTTAAATTGAGGTATAAACGCGAACTAACTCGCATTTATACCGTAACAAAATTACTAGAATGTTCTTCCATGAACTTAACAAACAAGGAGTCGGGAAATGCAAGATAGATTTATCAAAAGCATAACCCAGCTGCCAACACCATTGGCTGACGCATTAATTCCCCTATTACATCAAAACTTTGCGGGACATATTGATGCACAGCAACTGGCAGAGTTAGTCCAAAGCAGCAAAATGACCGAAGCCGAAGTATTACTGGCGCTGCTGCCTATTGCCGCCGCCTTGGCGAAACCGCCGATTAGCGAGTTTTATGTCGGCGCGATTGCCAAAGGGAAAAGTGGCGACATCTATATGGGCGCTAACCTTGAGCTGCTCGGCGAGGCCCTGTTTCACTCTGTGCATGCGGAGCAAAGCGCCATCAGTCACGCTTGGTTAAGTGGCGAGAGCCAAATTGTCGATATGATAGTCAACGCCAGTCCCTGCGGTCATTGCCGTCAGTTTATGAACGAACTCGTCGAAGGTGGTCAAATCAAGATCCATTTGCCATCGCAAGACAGCCATTTACTGTCCTATTACCTACCCTACGCGTTTGGGCCGAAGGACTTAAATGTGCAGTCGCCCTTGCTGGTCAAGCAGGAAACCGAATTTGCCCTCGATAGCAGCGATCCTATGGTGATTGAGGCGTTAGATCATGCGGGTTTAAGCTACGCGCCTTATACCCAAAGTTATGCGGCCGTCGTATTAGAAACAGCGGACGGCGCAACCTATTGTGGTCGCTACGCTGAAAACGCGGCGTTTAACCCTTCCATGCTGCCAATGCAAATGGCCTTATCGAATCTGACTCGACATAACCGTGATTTTGGCGAGATCCGCCGCGCGGTGCTGGTCGAGTCATCACAGGGGAAAATCAGTTTAGTGGGCGCAACCATGGATGCGTTACATGCCGTTGCGGCCATCGAACTTGAGCATATTGTGGTCGACCCCGTCTAACAAGAGTCCGGCGGCGCTTTAGCTTTACACAATCGTATTTGCTGGGCGCCGTTTTCTCATCTCTTACCTCTAGCGGTTCTAAGTCACTTAGCTAAGTGACTAGCGCTTCGTTTTGCCTCGAATGCAATCTTACGCTCAGCCATTCTTAAGTAACAATCCTCGCGCTGCGCCTGTGTCATGGTGCGCCAGGCTAAGATCTCATCCAAATGCCTAAAGCAGCCCATACAGATATCTTGCTGATCGAGGCAGCAATTTCGCACACAGGGATGTTCGAGGTGATTACTCTGACCAGACCGCATATTCGTTGCCAGCAGGCTCAATAAAATGGAAACGCCGTCCACCGGGAAAGCTGAAAATATCTGTACTAATAGCGCCGCCCGCCGCCTTCACCGCCGCTTGTGTCTGTTCTAAATCCTTGCTGTACAACACGATGAGCGGACAACCTTTTTCGAGGTTAAAACTTACCTCTGCTTGATAAAAACCTCCCGTGATCCCCGCATCAATAAAACAGCTATATTGCGGGCCGTAATCCTCAAAGCGCCAACCAAATACCGTATTAAAAAAGGCCTTCGAGCGACCAATATCTGTGGTGGGGATTTCTAAATAATTAATGCTGTGATGATCCATAATCTTCCCTGCTCATGATTAATCAAACAAAAAGGGAGCCAATGCTCCCTTTAGTATGCTGGCTATTGCCAGATTAACCTTGTACTAAGGCGGCGACAAGTCCGATAGCGCCACCAAATACCCCGCCCCACACTACGAGCCAACCTAAATGTGTCTGGATCATCTCCTGCACAATTTGCTTAACCATTTGCGGCGTTAATTCATTCAAGCGTTGTTCAACGATATTGGCGATCTTCGTTTGCAGATCGGCCATCACATTCGGCTGCTCAATCTCTTGTTTCAATAGGTTGCGGAACTGTTCACTCTCGGACATTTCCACCAAAGAGGCTTTCATCTTCTCGATAAAGGGTTCCTTTAACGGCATTAACGCCTCAGTGCCGCCAAACATGGATAACATGCCGCCGAAGGAAGATTGTGCCACAGTGTTAACTAAAGCATCGAAGGATGGCGCTAAGTCCACTTTATCAATCACAGGCGCTAAATCGATTTGGCTAATCCCTTCTTTTTCCGACAGAAAACGGTCGATATTCTCAGTGGTGAAGAACTGCTTCATCATAAGATGCGCAATCCCCGCTTTGAATTCTTCAAAACGCGATGGCACGACGCCCGAACCGTACAAACCTGGGACCTTCTCAAACAGCATATACACCGCAAGCCAGTTAGTAATGGCGCCAGATAAAGCAAATAAACCAACATTAAACAGAATGGGTTGGCTCAATGCGTATCCCAATGCAACGCAAATGGCCGCTAGCACATTTGTCACTAAACTCTTATTCAATCTTACTCCCCTCTTAAGCTATCGATGCGATTGCAAATGGCGCTAGTTTAGCAAGTGAAAGGGATGCAGGTCTAATGCAGAAAAAGGATGAAAACGTAGCCAAATACCGATAAAACATTGTGCAAACCCAGCTAACTCAAGCGCTAGCCGGGCAAGCCTTACATCGCTAACGGCGAGTGGCGTCAATCAGGTTATTTCATTAATTAACATTAACTTAGTTTAATGATTTTAAGGAAAAATAATTGCACATTTCACAATGCGCTTAGGAATTATTGAAAAGCATCGTCTACACTCAAGGGGATAAAAACTCCACAACCTTGTTCAATCACGTAAACATAAGGGATGTGCTTATGGACTCTGCATTTAATACCGCTGGTGCTTTAGGTTGGCATGAACTCACGACCCACGATACCGAAGAAGCCATGCGCTTTTATGGCGAAGTGTTTGGTTGGCAGTTTAGAACGGTCAAAATGCCCCATGGTCAATATCACCTCATTGAAAATCAAGGCGTAGGTATTGGCGGTATTACCGATAATCTAATCCCTGCCTTGCCTTCACATTGGACGGGGTACGTCACAGTGGCCGACGTCGATTTGGTCGCTATTAATGCGAAAAAACTCGGCGGTGATATTCTCTTCGGCCCAGAGGATATTCCTAAAGTGGGTCGTTTTTGTTGGATAAAAGATCCACAGGGCGCCATTATCGCCGCAATTAGTTACCTATCAGCCTAAGCCGTTTCTACCACGTTTAATTGCGTTTGATTGGCAGAAACGTTACTGCTGTGAACAGAGGGTTATTGTTTAATATTGCTTGACGTTCAAACTCGTTACCATAAGGTAATGCTCAGATTTAATTGGAAAAACTAAAAACAACTCATGTAAACCTGAGCATTATTCGCTAGAATAGTCGCATTTATTGATAGATTTCGCGCCTGCGTGCGTATTGGAGCCTTAATCTCACTATGTTGACTCAGCTATCACGGTTAAAACTGGCGTTCTTTAGCCGTCCTCGATACCAACGAATTCTCGCCTATTTAACGATAATCTACTTAAGTTACCTGATTATCCTTGGACTGGTACTCCCCAAGGCCGTAGTGTCTTTCGCCCCAGAGAAGCTTGCAGAAGTATTGGGCCGTCCTGTGACGCTGCAGGATATGCGGGTCAATCCTTTTACCTTCCAAGTCAATATCGAACAGTTCGAAGTTAAAGAGAAAGATAATCAAGCCTTTGCGGGATTATCTCAGCTGCAGTTTGAAGTCAACTTCTGGCAGTCGGTGTTTAATCAAGCCGTGGTGATCGATCATATCCAGCTGCAAGGCCCCTTCGCCAATATCCGTCGGTTTCAAACCCAAGGGAAAACCCAAGGGAAAACCCAGTTTAACTTCGACGATATTATTACCACCCTCAATCAGGCTAAAACGCCGAGTGAGCCTGAAACCGCGGCTGAAAATACCCCCCCACCGCGAGTGATATTAGGTGAATTCAGCTTAACGGCGGGCAAGGTCAAATTTGATGATAAAATCACCCAAGCCTTGGTTGATTACCCCAATATCAACTTCAAACTCGGTCAGTTAGATACTGAATATTTGATGACGGCCAATCCTGCAAGCCCTGTAAAAGGCCAAGCGACGACATATCAGGATAAGCCTGCAACGGATACACCTACAACTCAGGCCAACTCTACATCGAATCCTCCGAGCATTTTGCATAACCAATTTGTCGCCCAGCTGCAGGATGTCCATGCGGGCGAAGTCAGCCTTGCCGGACAATTCCAACTTTTCCCCTTTAAGCTTGTCGGGGATGCACAGCTCGCCAAACTGCAACTCGCCCCACTCTGGCAATTTGTAGCCGAGCAATTCAAGGTAAAACTGGCGGCGGGTGAACTCAGTATCAGCAGCCATTACCAAGTTGAGCTGCCAGCCGATGGAAACGTACAACTCACGGTCGAACGCGGCCAAGTGATTGTAGAGAAAGTTGATTTACTCAATGGCGACCAGTCCGTTATCGCCTTACCCTTGCTGGCGATTGATGGAATTAACCTCAACCTCGCCAAGCAGCGCGTCGACATTAAGCAAATCCACAGTGAAGGTTTAAGCCTTAAAGCCAAGTTAGACGAACAAGGCATCGATTTAGCGCAGCTGTTAATGCCAAAATCTATGGCTGCCAGCACAGATACCGCAGCGCCAAACACATCAACTGAAGCACAAACACCAGAAGCGCCAGCTGAAACGAACGCGTCAGCCGCATCGGCTTCACAAGCAGCCTCGGATACGAGCGCAGCTGAACAGCAAGATGCCTGGTCAGTGACACTGGGCGGACTGAGTATAGAAAACTACGATATTCAACTTGCGGAACATAAACTCACCCAAACCGCACAGCAATGGCGTGTTTATCCCCTTAATTTTGCAACACAAACCATAGTGAGCGATTTAAAGGCGCCTATCGAATACGAGCTTTCCTTTGCTCTAAATGATAAAGGAAGGTTTATCTCTAAGGGGCAAGTCGATGTGCCTAGTGAGTCAATTAACGCCGACCTTAAAGTCAAGCAGCTTGCCTTAGCCCAATTCCAACCCTACCTTGCGCCCTATGTGAATATGCAGCTGAGCAGCGGCCTATTCAGCAGTGATGGCAAGCTAAATGCCGACGGCAAAGGCAAAGCGATTTATCAAGGCAGTGTTGAACTGGATGATTTGAGTATCCTCGACAACATTCGTAAAGCACCCTTGGTTAAATGGCAAAAAATGCATATTAATCAGCTCGATTTTGACCAGCAGCTGAATAAAATTAATATCGACCATTTAAGCTTTAATCAGCCCTACGCTAAGGTGGTTATCGCTAAGGATCGTACGACCAATATCAGTAATCTGATTGTGGAAACGCCTGCGACCGACGCGTCTAAGACGACTGCAACAACGGCCAAGACAGTAGCTAGGCCGCAGAGCAGCCCCGATACAACGGCTAAGCAGCCCGAGTTAAGCTTAGATATTCAGAAAATCAGCTTTAACCAAGGCTCGGCGTTTTTCGCCGATAACTCCCTCACGCCTAACTTTGCCTCAGGCATTGAGCAGCTTGACGGCAATATCAGTCACTTATCCTCCAAACCCGGCACTACAGCATCGGTCGATATTAAAGGGAAAATCGATCGGTATGCGCCAGTGACCCTAAAAGGGGATATTAACCCACTGCTGGATAAGCCTTATCTTGACTTAGACCTAGTGTTTAAGAGTGTCGAGCTGACCTCTGTGAATCCTTATTCAGGCACCTATGCAGGCTATTACATCGATAAGGGGCAATTGTCCTTAGCGCTCAACTACAAACTGGAACAAAACCAACTCAAGGGCAGCAACCACTTAGTGATTGATCAGCTCAAGCTGGGTAAACGCAGCAACAGTGACTTAGCCACCAGTTTGCCCGTGACCTTAGCGATTGCTCTGTTGCAGGACCGCCACGGCGTGATTGACCTTGGGATGGAAGTCTCCGGCGACTTAGACTCACCCAGCTTTAGTGTCGGCGGTATTATCATGACGGCCATCACCAATGTGATCACTAAGGCCGTGACGGCGCCCTTCTCTTTCCTTGCGGGTCTGGTAGGCTCCGATGAAACCTTGGATAAAATCCCCTTCAACCCAGGGCAATTTGTACTCAGCCCAACTGAGCAGGAAAGCTTAGATAAACTCGCTAAAGGCTTAGACGATCGCCCAATGCTTAAATTGAGCCTCGAAGGCAGCGTCGATGCCGTCAAGGATAGCCAAGCGATTGCCGAGCGCATGATGAAACGCAAGCTGGCCACACTAGCCAATCTGCCACTGACGGAATTACCCGCGGATCTCAGCCCGAGCCAATTCCCAACCGAAGGCCCACTGGCCGATGCGCTGGTCAAACTGTACGAGCAGGAAGTCAAAACCAATCCGGATGATGTGAAAGACACTATTGTTGCCGAGACCAAAGATACGCCACTGAGCAAAGAGGAACTCACCACCCGTTGGCACATTGCGCTGTATAACCTCACGGTAAAAGCGCAAACAGTTAGCCCTGGCATGTTAGGCGATTTAGCCCAAGAGAGGGCTAAGTCGGTTAAAGCCGATCTTGTCGACAGTAAAGGAATCGCGCCAGAGCGGATTTTCCTACTCGAGAGCCGCGTGACTCTGAGCCAAGATGCGGCGCAGGTGAATATGAGCATCGACGCGAACTAATACTCACCAACATCAAAACATGGATAATAAAACGCCTAGTGACCACTGGGCGTTTTTATAGCTAAAGTCGACTAACCGCCTCACTCTCAATTGCTTGGCCTCACGCATCCCTTAGGTTACACTCTGCGGCTTTATGCGAGCGGAATCACATTTCGCCAAGTCTTTTCGACAGCGGAATACCCTATTGCACCACCCATACTGCGGCGCGCTAACACACTTTATTCGAGGTAATTATGTTTATTATTCGCTGGATTTTAGGCCGGATCATTTTGTTACTGAACTTTGTGTTCACCCCAAAGAAGCGCAAACGCCCACAGGCAGAACAACAACAGATTGACGCCCAGACCCAAGCGCTGGCCTTATATCAGTACAATGCCTGCCCTTTCTGCGTTAAAGTGCGCCGCGCCATGCGTCGTCAAGGACTGAATATTCAAACGGTGGATGCAAAACAATCCCCGCACAAAGATGAGCTTATCGCTCAGGGCGGTAAACAACAGGTTCCTTGTTTACGCATCGAAGAAAATGGCCAAGTACAATGGCTGTATGAGTCGAAAGAAATTATTAATTACTTAGATCAACGCTTTGCCTAAATAAATGCGCGCCCTATGGCGCGCTTTTTATTTGCGCCTTTCTTTACTTACGCCACGTTTATTTACGCCAAAGATATTCGCGATCGGAATAGTCAAACAACCACTGGGGTTGGTACACCACGAGCAGCGTCACCGCCATGCCATTGAGTAACGCTTCAGGGAACGCTAATAGCGGGATTAACATCAGATAGTTATCAATCAACACGCCCCAGTCATAATCCATTGACAACCACAGCCAGAATGCCCAACTGAATTGATGAAAAACCGTCGACAATCCTGCGTTAATAAAGGCGCCGACAAAAATAAACACAAAAATATGCTTAGGAAACAAATGATAACTACGGCTGTAGAGGATAAAGGCACAGAACAGCGGAATAGCGATAGCAAACAAGCTAAAAGCCCCAAACTCGGCGGGTTGCTTTAACACAAACATACTGAAAAATGCACTCGGTAGCAGCAAGGCGACCGTGGCTAAACGCCAACCAAACATCAGTAGGCAAGTGACTATGCCTAAGAAGTGTAAATGCAATCCCACTTGAATACTGGCATTGAGCAACCACAGGGTATTCACCGCAATCAGGGTCAATAACAGCCGCCATTGTAAGCCTTTGTCCTTCAGTACTTGCTGTAGCTCCTCCTTAGGCCAAATGGCATAAATCCACAGCGCCAGTAGCAACAGACTCAGGCACTGCAATGGGCTGATACCCCATTCGATTTGTGCCAAACGATTCGCCCAAAAGTCCAACATGAAAAAGGCTCCCTCAGTACAGCGCCATTCGGCGTGATAAAGCGGTAAAGATAATCGCGGTTTACGAGAGTGAGTATATCGCGAATAAAACCCATAATTGCATGATATTTCGCGGCATATTAAGGTATTCTTCGATAAGAGAATCACCTAAGAGTAATCCTTCATATGCTATTAAAATCGATAAGTCTGACACTGTTGAGCTGCTTTACCCTACTCGCCTGTAGCAGCGCCCCGATAGATCCCACTGAGTTTGCGGGTAAGTTTAAAGATAAGCTCACCACAGATCTGCGAGCCGATGGCCTAAAACTCTTTACCTATCAAGCCGGTTTAGCCGAAGACAAATCGAAAAAGGATAATGCCGAGCGCCCCTTCCCCCACGAAGAACGCATGCGCCAAGTCGCCCAAGATCCTAGAGAGCAGCGCCGCAGTCATAAAGAGCAGGCCGACTCACTCGAGATTTGGGGCAAACAAGTGGAGCTGGGGTTAGAAAAAACCTTAGAAATGACGGGCTATTGCCGCGAGGGTTATTTCGAATTGAGTAGAAATATTGAATCGGGACGCGGTGAAATTCGCGGAGAATGTAAAGAAGGCGCCACCGAGGAAGATAAACAAAAATTTGCGCGCTTTTAGCAAGTTTGAGTGCTTATCTTTACCAGTAAAAAAAGAAAAAATAAGGGCGAGGTTATCGCCCTTATTTCAACGCTTTACTTAGCTAACTCACTGAACGCTAAATCAAAGCCCCAATTCATTCAGTCTGCAATTAAACCGCTTCGTTTAAGGGAACTGCACGGTTTTCGAGTAACACAGGGATCCCATCCGTGATTGGATAGGCTAATTTGTCTGCCTTACAAATCAATTGCTGCGTTGTTTTATCGTATTCCAATTTTCCCTTGCACACAGGGCAAGCGACTATGTCTAACAGTTTTTTATCAAACGCCATGGGATTTTCCTTGTTTAGCTGCAGCCACAGAGCGCACACGGCTCAGCAGCTGTTGATCAAATTGTGGCGATAGCTTGGCATCCACAGCCAAATACCACCAGTTTTCTTGTGCAAAATCGCGACATTTAACCGCATCTTTTTCTGTCATCATCAGCGGGCGAGATGCCGCAAGCTCGCATAACACGTGTTTATCGTAGGCTTGGTGGTCATCAAAACCATGGGATAACGCGAGTTGAATGCCTTGCTGCGTTAACGTCTCAAAAAAGCGCGCCGGATGACCAATACCCGCCATTGCCACCACGGGCTGCGTCGGGTTAAACACGGCCTCAGCCTTAGGGTTGACTGGTAACACTGCACTCGGACTCAGCTGCATCTCAAATTGATTGGCCTGAGCGGGCCCACCATTGACCACCACAAAATCCACTTGATTAAGGCGCCAAGCCCCTTCCCGTAGCGGCCCTGCGGGCAGCAAATGACGATTCCCTAAACCGCGCTTTCCATCAATCACCACCAGCTCAATGTCACGGCCGAGGGCGTAATGCTGCAAGCCATCGTCACAGATAATCACATCCACGGCAAACTCTGCCAGCAATGCCTTGGCGGTATCGACACGTTTGGCTCCCACCACCATAGGCACACTGGTGCGCGCTACTATCATGGCGGGCTCATCGCCCACAGCCGCCGCGCTATCCACCGCAGTAACAACTTTGACCCCTTGAATATCCGCGCCATAACCTCGGCTGATCACACCTGGATTAAACCCATGTTGCCGTAACAACTCAATTAAATAGATGACTGTGGGGGTTTTACCGCTGCCGCCAACGGTAATGTTACCGACGACGATAACGGGCACGGGTAATGCGGTTTGGGATTTGAGTCCTAAGCGAAACAGGCTGCGACGAATCGCGGTGATTAAAGCGAATAGCACAGAAAACGGCAGCAAGAGCCACCGCAATGGGTGGCCCTCGTACCAAATTTTATTTACCAGCGCCTGCATTTAGCTACCAAACTGCATTTGGTATAACTTGGCATACATGCCGCCAAGTTCCAGCAGGGATTTATGGGTACCGCGCTCAACGATACGACCTTGATCGACCACTAAAATTTGATCGGCACTTTCAATGGTCGACAAACGGTGGGCAATCACGACCGAGGTGCGGTTTTGACGAAGATTATCCAGCCCTTGCTGAATCGCCTTCTCAGATTCGGTATCGAGTGCTGAGGTGGCTTCATCGAGGATCAGCACAGGCGCATCGCGCAGCATAGCGCGGGCAATCGCGATACGTTGTCTCTGACCGCCCGATAATAACACGCCGTTTTCACCCACTTGGGTATCTAAACCTTCGGGCAGTTGCTCGATAAACTCCATCGCATGGGCCAAGGTCGCCGCTTGAATAATCTGCTCGCGGGTCGCTTCGCCGGGATAGGCATAGGCGATGTTATTAGCAATGGTATCGTTAAACAACGTCACTTGCTGCGACACAAGTGCTACTTGATTACGCAATGATTTCAATGAGTAATCATAGATGCTGACATCATCGAGCAGAATGTCGCCAGATTCCAAGCCAGTGTAGAAACGTGTCACCAGACTGGCGATAGTGGATTTACCCGAGCCAGAACGTCCGACCAAGGCCAAGGTTTGCCCTTGGGTGACCTCGAAATCGATATTATCTAAGGCGCGGCGCTCCTGCCCGTCGTAGCTGAAGGACACATTATCAAAACGTAAGTTGCCCTTAGCACGCTTGACGGTATAAGTCCCCGTATCGGATTCAGGCAAAGTGTCTAACAATTCAAAGACCGTGGTACAGGCCGCGATACCGCGCTGAAATTCGGCATTCACACGCGTGAGGTTTTTGATAGGTTGCAGCATGGCCATCATAGCGCCAAGGATGGTCGCGAAGGTACCTGCGGTCAAATCGGCTTTCATGCTATCGAGGCTCGCCGCATACAGCACAAAGGCCAAGGCAAAGGAGCCAATCACCATGATCAGCGGCTGGCTAATGGCCTGCGCCACGGCGAGTTTCATGTTTTGATGACGGTTTCTGTCATTCACTTTGGCAAAACGCGCCGTTTCGGTTTCTTGCCCGCCGAAGGCCAAGACGTTTTTATGGCCTTTGATCATCTGCTCGGTGGCGGCACTGACATCGCCCATCGCCGTTTGGATTTGTTTCGATACCTTACGGAAGCGGCGACTGACAATAGTGATCACCAACCCCATAATTGGGCCAATCACTAAAATACAGAGGGAAAGCTTCCAAGAGTTATAAAACATCAGCGCAAGCATACCGATAACCGTCACCCCATCACGTACGATGGAGATCAAGGCACTACCCGATGCGCGGGCAATTTGTTCGGTATCGAAGGTGACTTTTGAAATCAAGTTCCCGGTGTTTTCTTTGTCCATGTAGCTCACGGGCAAGCTTAGATAATGCTCAAACACCTGCTGACGCATATCCATGATCAAACGCGCACTCATGTAAGAAATGCCGTAGGTGGAGACAAAGTTCGCAAAACCGCGCAGGGAAAACATTAAAATAACCACTATCGGTGCCATTAATAACACTTGGTTATCGGCATGGAAGCCTTGGCTAGTGGGGAGTGCGATACCGTTACTGATCGCAGGAGCACTGGAAAAGCCTTTATCGATAAAAGGACCGATAAAAGAAATAAAGGCCGCGTCGACAAGCCCATATACAATCAGGCCGACAACTGAAAGCAAAAACATGCCCTTCATCGGTTTGAGGTAGCCCAGTAATCGTTTGAAAACTTTCCACATTTCGTCTTTAGGAGATGCTGTCATTGAAAACACTAAATTATGGCAAAGTGGCCATTCTACTCTGGATTAATCAAGTCACCAAATCTAAACAAGCGGTTATACCAAAATGGCGCCAAATCACGCCGATAGGTCTTCACCTCAAGCCGTCCAGCATTAAAAGAAACGCTGATTTGCCCTTCTCGCCCCGTCGTTAAATACTGAATATTCCGCGCTTGATAGCGCGCAACCACATCGGGCTTGGGGAAACCATAACGGTTATTGAGACCTGAAGGAAACAACACTAACTCAGGAGCGACAGCATCGATAAAGGCAGGGGTTGATGAGGTGCGGCTGCCATGGTGCGGCGCAATGAGCACTTGGCTTTTAAGCTCGGCACCTTTGAGCGCTTGTTCAATCAATACCGCTTCGGTTTCCTTTTCAATATCACCACTGAGTAACAAACTGTGCGCGCCATCATCGATACGCAGCACACAGGAGGCGTTGTTCCCTCCCTTGGCCGTCTGCGGCGAAATAAAGTTTAACGTTAATTGCTGCCACTGAATTTGCTGCGGCACACAAGGCATACCAGCCAAATGAGCCACATCGGTTATCCAGTTTGCCCTTGGATAGGCTTTAGCCAGTACTTCGGCACCACCTGCATGGTCGTTATCCCTATGACTCACGACAATATAATCCACCTGAGCTAAGCCTTTGCTGTTAAGAAACGGAATGACCACCCGTTCGCTATAGCTAAAATCTTCACCAAAGGCGGCGCCCGTATCATAGATAAGTGCGCGTTTATCCTGTTCAATCACCACGGCTAATCCCTGCCCCACATCGAGTAGATGCAGTGTCCACTGAGGGGAAGAGGACTCAGTCACACGTGGAAAAATCACTAATATGAACGGAATAAACAGCAAGGCTAAAGGTAAATGCCAGAGCCCATACCGACTATGATGCGGAAGGTAACGCCACAGTATCAAGGCCAACAGTGCGCACAGACTGGCCCCGAGCAAGGTCTCAGAGACCGAATGCCAATGGGCGGGTAAATCACCACTAAGTTCCAATAACTTGCCATAGGGTAACAGTGTTAAATCAGCCAGATGGAACAACGCAAACCATGCTTGCCCCAAAAGAGTGCCTACCCACCAGAGGATAAACGCCAGCATAGACAAGGGGATAACGATTAAGCTAAACCAAGGCACCACCAGCATATTCATCCACAGACTGTGTACGCTTAGGCCGCCGAAAAACACCGCCTGTACCAGCCCTAACACCAAACTTAAACGCCATTGAATTGACCAAAATTGCGCGAGTCTCCCTCTCGCTTTTGCCCTAAAGGTGGCGTTACCTTCAACGGGCTGAATACGCGGCGCGCTTTCCAAGGTATATAAAATAATCGCCAAGGCGCAAAACGACAGCCAAAAACCTGCACTCAAACAGGCAAGCGGATCGAGCAAAAGCACAATAAAGAGTGCAAACAGTAAACGGTCCCACGCACTCGAATAGCGCCTTAATAAACTCAGCAGCATGATCAATAAAATCATCACTAACGCGCGTTGGGTCGAAACGGCAAATCCCGCTAAATAGCTATAAAATAAAGCACAACCACCGGCAAGCAATAGCGCAATCACTAGATTACGCCTGCTCGGATGCGCCGCGAAGCGGCTTAATAGAAACAGCGTGCATACATAAACCCAGGCGGTGATCACAGATAAATGCAGCCCAGATATCGCCACTAAATGCCCGGTTCCCGTTTGCCTTAATGCCTGCCACTTACTGGCGGGTATAAGTTGCTTATCGCCTAAAATCAGCGCGAGCAAAATATCCCCCTGCTCGAATGTCGGCAGCTTAGGGGACAATTGGCTAATCAGATGATTTCTTAATGAAAAATGCGATGTTTCTAACGTTGCATGTAGTACCCTGCCCTTGCCAACAATATGCTGACTAATCAATTGCTTTTGTTCGTTGTAGCCACCTTGATTTAACACGCTCGAGATAGTTTTAGGCATCAGCGTAAATGACCAAACTTGCCCCACTTGCACCGCTTCGGGAGATTGCCAAGTGAGTCGCAACTTCGCCCTTGGCCAAAAGATTAAATTTGGTTTATCGACAATAATATCGAAGCTAACCCAGTCGCTGTTTTGACTAACTAGTGATATGATTTCGGCCCTCACTTGAATTGGCTGTTGCGATAAAGGAAGATCCTGCCGAGATAAGACTAAGCAAAACCCTGTAAGCCAACACATCGCGAAGAGTATGCCAGACAAACTCGGCGCTTTTTTGAATAAGATGAGTGCCCCAAGGCAAAGGTAGGGTAAAGAATTAATTGGCAGCAGCGAGGGCCACAACATCGCTGATAATAAGGTGGCACTAAAGCCAAAAATGAATCCATTCATAGTGAATTAAGTTAAGACAGCAATTTCAGCCTATGCCAAAAAAATTAATCAAAAAATATATGCCTAAGCCTGAAACCCTGCGTGAGCACAAACACCTACGCATTTTCGGTCGCTTATTACATAACCCCAATCTGTGGGCGCTTAATCGCCGCTCTGCCCCGGGGGCCTTTGCCATAGGTTTGTTTGTCGCTTGGATCCCAATGCCGTTTCAAATGGTGGTCGCCGCCGCTTTCGCCATCCTGTTTAATGTCAATATTCCTGTCTCTGTCGCATTAGTGTGGATCACCAACCCGCTCACCATGCCGGTAATGTTTTATGGCGCTTATTTATTAGGTGCAAAAATTCTTGGGCATGCGCCGCAGGAGTTTGCCTTTGAAGCCAGCTGGCAGTGGATTGAGTCTTCATTGGCCACCATTGGCCCCGCATTTTTGCTTGGTTGCTTAGTGTTAGGGGTGATATTTTCCGCCTTGGGATACCTGACGATCAGTAACCTGTGGAAATACTCCATCATGTTTAAATGGCAAAAGCGTAAGACAAAATAATTGCCGCATCTTTGCCACACCATCCCATAGCTCACCAGGATTGTATCTAAACGCATCCAATAGCATCTAAGCACTTTGATTAGCGCTTAGATGTCTTATAAGTGATCCAGCTTAGATACATTTGCTTAACTTGTTGCATTGGGTTTCGTAGTCAAGCTCACCCAAGATATTGAACCAGTTAACTCCTCTAAGCATGACCTTCTCAGCCCCAGTAACACTTGCCGCTTGCTAAACTTAAATCCTTAAGCTACCCGCAATCTCACATCTAAGAGCCAATCCGTCACATCTCACCGCAAAATAAACAGCTTACACGGCAATAAACTGACTGTTACTCAAAAGGAGATATATACATTCATTTTATTTGCAGCTTAAAATATTCCCATGTTCACCTTCACCACTGCTTTGTATGCTGAATATTGATGAACCCGCACACTTACAACCCAAAGTAGCCTTGTTTCGCTTAGGTTTTAGACCCTTTTTCCTATTTGCCAGCCTGTTTAGTCTCTTAAGTCTGGGTATATGGGGCGGTTTGCTCTCAGGCAAGTCGTTACTGCCAAGCACACTCAATCCACTCTGGTGGCATGGCCATGAGATGATTTTTGGTTTTGTCTGCGCTGTAGTTGCAGGCTTTTTACTGACAGCCGTTCAAAACTGGACGGGACGCCCTGGCATTAAAGGTTTGCCTTTAGCTGGACTATTTTTAGTATGGCTACTGCCTCGGTTGTTGTTAATATTGCCCTTCAACATTCCGCTTGTGGCCATTATGGTCATCGATCTGCTGTTTTTACCCTTAACAGCGGTCTTGTTAGCCATTTCGGTGATTGAGGTTCGCCAGTGGCGCAACTTTGTGTTTATCCCCATTCTGAGTTTACTTACCATCTTCAACGGCGTGAGTTATTACGGCTTAATGACTAATCAATTGAATTGGATGAATAACGGACTCTATGCCGCAGTGATATTGGTCGCGGTTATTGTTGCGCTGCTCGGCGGACGGGTGATCCCATTTTTTACTGAGCGAGCGACCCAATGGCAAAAGCAGTCTCCTATCCCAGCGATAGAGTATTTAAGTTTCGTTAGCCTATTAGCCCTAGTGATAAGTCTCTTTTTAACAGAAACATTATTGACCCGTATTCTTGCAGGTGTCGCAGGCTTAGTACTCTTTATTCGTTGGTTTCGCTGGGGATGGAATGCCAGTTGGCCAGTGCCACTATTATGGTCGCTGCATTTAAGTTACTTATGTATCCCCATAGGTTTAGGGCTAATTGCCGCAGGATTGCCACTTTCCGTTGGTATGCATTCCATTACTGTTGGGGGATTGGGCGGAATGATCCTCGCGATGATGTCACGGGTCTCGCTCGGGCATACGGGGCGCACACTGACACCGCCGCGGCCAATGGCGCTGGCTTTTGCTTTAATCCTCATAGCCACAGTGCTGCGCGTCCTTGCGGGCTTACTTAGTACTTGGTTTATCGAACTCATGCTCGCCGCCATTGCGCTGTGGATCTTCGCCTTCGGTTGTTTCTGTTACTGTTATGGACCTATGCTTTGTCGCGTAAGGGCCGATGGACGCCCTGGCTAAAGCGGCGTCTAAAATCGTGGCGCTTTGATTCTGTGGCTCAACAAGCAATTGTTATCTTGTGAATTGAGTCACAGAGAATCACGCCTCTTTTCCCTACCTAAGGTATTTTTACTGTTACTATTTATAAAAATATTCAGTAGGGAGTACCTATGCCATTTTATCGTCAATACGGTGCCAAGGGCTTAAAAGCCGTTGAGCATCTGGTATTAATCATCATCGCCATTGCGACCGTTGTCGCCATCGGTCAAGAAATTGTTCATGTCTTTAATGTCGGCGCCGTAGCGCTTGCCGATCTACTGTTATTGTTTATTTACCTTGAAGTGCTCGCCATGGTGGCCAACTACGCCGAATCGGGCAAATTACCCGTGCGTATGCCGCTGTACATTGCGATTGTCGCCCTAGCGCGGTACTTAATCTTAGATATGAAGAGTATGGATGACTGGCGCATTGCCGCCATTTCACTCTCGACTTTGATTTTAGCGGCGACGGTTATCGTTATCCGTTGGGGCCAATTAAAAATGCCCTACCCTAAAAATCAAGAATACGATAATTAACCTTCCTGCGCGCCATTGCCAGCCAAAGGCAATGGCGCGATGTTCTTGCCAGTAAAATCCCCACCAAAGACCTCGCTTTCACATTGGTATTCTGCCAAAAAGCAATTATGCTAGTTTTACTGAGATCAATTATTTACGGGGCAATTGAGTTATGGGTGACCATCCAACAGGATTTGAAGAAAAACGTGGGTCGCTTCGCGTGGATATGGAAGCCGAGCGCGTACTCTTACATTGGACAGATAACGACGATGTAAACCATACCGACCAAGGCGTGTGCATCGATTTAGCCCGTAGAGGCATTTTGTTTGATTATAAAAAACCGTTCTCGCTGGGTGACTTAGTCACAGTGACCTTTAATCCTGACACCGATCATGAGAATAGCGTTAAAGGTCAGGTCTGCCGCTGCTCTAAACGTCATGATCAAAGCTATCATGTCGCTATGCAATTGCTTTAATTTCAATCCAGCTACGCAGGGTCGATTGAGCTGTTCTACACTGAATTAGTTGAACTATTCGTACAGGGGACATAGCTATGATATTGCTGGTGGGTGGTGAAAAAGGTGGTAGTGGCAAGAGTTGCCTCGCGCAAAATCTGGCGGTTTATATAAAGCAGAAATTTGACGCCAATGTGCTGATGGTCGACTGTGACCCACAACGTACCACATCCGATTGGATCCAAGCCCGAAACAACGACCCTAGCCTCCCTGCCATTAACTGTATTCAACTCTACGGTAAAATTCGTAACGATTTGCTCAGTCTCAATGAGCGTTTCGACTATGTGATTGTCGACTGCGGTGGTCAAGATAACCTTGCGATGCGCGCCGCGATGTCGGTGGCCACATATGTGGTGATCCCCCTAAGACCTAAGCGTCGCGATCTAAAAACCTTACCCCATATGGAAGACATGCTCAGCACCTGTAAGATGGTTAACCCCAAAATGGTGGCCACCATAGTGCTCACCCAATGCCCCGCGCTGCCCACACAGGTCAAACGTATTTTAGAGGCCAAAGAAGTGGTGCAATCCTTCGGGTTACGCGTGCTTAACTCGGTGACGTTTTGCCGTAACATTTACGATGACAGTGAGGAAAAAGGATCGTCTGTGATAGAAATTGAGCCCGATGGAAAAGCGGCCGACGAAATCCGCGCAATTGTGGATGAGCTGTTCACCTTACCTCCAGAAAATAGTTATGAGCTTAACTGATCTTAAACGTAAGAAACCCAAACAAGTCATCAAGTCGGTTTCTGTTGATGATTTTATTGAAGATGCCAATAACTATGCTCTTGGCAAGGCGAGTATTCTTAACATCCCCACAGTCGAGCCTAAGGGATTAGATAAAAAGTCCGCCAAGATTTACCGCCACGCCACTTTTACCTTAACCGAAACCAGTATTTCCCAGCTCGATGGCCTGGCAAAGGAAACCAAGATTGCTAAATCGCGGCTGCTGCGGATTTTGATTGATGAGTTCAGCCACAGAACGGCTGAGGAACAACTCAAAGTAGTCAATAAAAGTAAGAAAAATGAGGGTTAACTCGACTCTTTATGCATTGATATTAGCGGTTATCGGGAGTGATAACTGCTTAAGTTTTCTGCAATAAAACTGCCGCGATGCAAACCTCTATAAAATCCCGCTTTAGAGAGATTTAATTGGCCGCAACCTAATGCGGCCAATGGTTCTGAACCTGACTGACGCTATATCGACTAAGGGCAGTTCGCCTAGGCTCATATGAACCTAGACTACAATTTGCTTCAACTTCTATTGCCTAAGCTTCGATTAGCTAGGCTTCGATTAACAAGAGTACTTTCAATCATCTTAGTGGTGTGAATGATTGCACTGCCGCCCAGCCACCAGAGTCAACCCTTGCTCCGATTCCAGCATTTTTCCTTTGCGCAGTAATAAGCTAATCAGCTCTTCCGCCTGTAGATTATCGGCGCTGCAAGTGTGATAACGCGCATGGTCGCCAAAGGTTTGGCCATCAAGGCGATAAACTCAGGCTTTAAAAGCGGATTTTCTTGCGCTACCATCAGCGCCATAACGTCATGACCGTGAACAGAATCGGACATAGTCTCTCCAAAAGATGTAAAAGATGTAAAAAAGATTAAGCTTTATATCCGAACTGTTGAATTTTAACCCTGATCTTGCGCACATACTGCCGATTTCAATGCCTGTGCCGACTGCAATGACGATAAAGTGAGCTACTATGTCCTTGATCTTGCTCCTGACTCAACAGATGTCACTCTACTTAGTGATAGTGTATTTGGTCAGTAAAACGCCACTCTTTAAACTGTTCGCCGAAACCGCGCCACGCCTACCGCACAAGGTATTTATTTATCTTATCTTTTCAAGCTTTTGTATCATGGCGACTTATTTTGGCGAGCAAACCTCGGGCGCCATTGCCAATACTCGCGCGATGGGCGCCGTATTAGGTGGCTTACTCGGCGGTCCTGTCACGGGATTTTTAGTCGGTATCACGGGAGGTTTGCACCGCTACAGTATGGGTGGTTTTACCGATTTAGCCTGCGCCATTTCCACTACCCTCGAAGGCCTGTCAGCGGGCATGATCAGTTTTTACCTGCGCCGCGCGGGCAAGAGCGAGCTTATCTACAATCCACTGTTAGTTTGCCTAGTGACCTTTTACGCCGAAATGATGCAGATGAGCATTATTCTACTGATCGCCCGCCCATTTGATGATGCCTGGGAATTAGTTCGACAGATTGCACCGCCGATGCTCTTAGTTAATTCCATCGGTGCGGCGCTGTTTATGAGCATGATCCGTGACCAAAAAACCATGTTCGATAAGCTATCCTCCAGCTTCTCGACCAAGGCGCTCAAGATTGCCGAGCGCAGCGTGGGCTTACTCTCCAAGGGCTTTAATGAAGAGAGTAGCGGTAAGGTTGCGCAAATTGTGATCCAAGAAACCAATGTCGGCGCAGTGGCCATTACCGACCGCGAAAAACTCTTGGCTTTTATTGGCATAGGCGCTGACCATCATATTCCCGGCACACCGATTTCCTCAAAAATAACCCTTGAGGCCATTAACCAGAACAAAGTGATGTTCGCCGATGGGGTAGAAATGCCCTATTCCTGCTCGATTTCGAGCCAGTGTAAACTCGGTTCGAGCCTAGTGATCCCACTTCGCAGCGACACTGAAGTCATTGGCACCATCAAGTTATACGAGCCTAAAAATAAACTGTTCCTGAACATTAACCGCACCTTAGGGGAAGGGATCGCGCGGCTATTGTCGAACCAGATCCTCTATGGCCGCTTTGAACAGCAGCAAAATCTGCTGACCCAAGCCGAGCTCAAATTACTGCAAGCTCAAGTTAATCCGCATTTTTTATTCAACGCACTCAATACCATCAGTGCGATTATTAAGCGCGATCCCGATATGTCGAAGCAACTGCTACAGCAGTTATCTCAGTTTTTGCGGATCAATTTAAAGCGTACCACGGGTTTAGTGACACTCGGGGATGAGCTCGATCACATCGCCTCCTATCTCACCATTGAGAAAGCCAGATTTATTGATAAATTACAGGTCAATATCGCTATTCCTGAGTCACTCTATCACTGCAAAGTGCCTGCATTTACCCTGCAACCGATCATTGAAAATGCCGTCAAACACGGCACCTCCCATATGATTGAGCAAGGGCAAATCAAGGTGACAGGCCGAATGGATGAACAGATATTGGTCTTAGAAGTCACTGATAATGCTGGGCTTTACCAGCCGATTATTGGTTCTGAAGGGCTAGGCATGAACTTAGTCCATAAACGGATCCAAAACCTGTTTGGTGAGCAGTACGGCATTCAGGTGGAATGCGAGCCGGATGAGTACACCAAAGTCACTATCCGCTTACCCATAGAACAGACGGAAACCAGCACGTGATCACTTGTTTAATTGTCGACGATGAATTGTTTGCCCGCGAAGAGCTTGCCGATCTGCTCGGTCAAGAAGCTGATATTGAGATTATCGGCCAATGCTCCAATGCGATTGAGGCGCTGCAAACCATTGCCAAAGAAAAACCTCAATTGATTTTTCTCGACATCCAAATGCCGCGGATTTCCGGCATGGAGTTGATTGCCATGCTCGACCCCGACACTTTGCCAAAAATCGTGTTTGTGACTGCGTTCGATGAGTTTGCAGTCAAAGCCTTTGATAATCATGCCTTTGATTATCTGCTTAAACCCATAGATGCCGAACGTCTCAGCCAAACCTTGAAACGAGTCCGTAAGGATCTGACGCCACAAGCCGTGAATCTGATCGCGCCATCGACGCTGGAGCATTTGCCCTGTTACAGCGGCAGTAAGTTAAAAGTCATCCCCATTCAAGATGTTGAATATGTATTTAGCGATTTAAGCGGTATCCATGTCGCCTGTACTAAGGGCAAGGTCCACACCCAGCTCACCCTGAAGGTATTAGAGGAAAAAACGCCGCTAGTGCGTTGTCATCGTCAATATCTGATTTCGCCCAAGGCCATTGCCGAGATAGAACTGCTTGATACCGGCGCCGAAGTCACTACCCTGCTTGGCGACAAAGTGCCCGTATCCCGCCGCTATCTCAAAAGCCTTAAGCAATTATTTGGCTTCCAATAGTCCGATTATTGACCGCTTATACTCATCTCCTAACCGCTCGGGACGGTTAATACTTATGAATGACATACGTATGCAACCGCTCGCCCCATTCTATTACCGCTGAGTCAGCATTATCGACCTCTCACCCAGTTAGCGCTGTTTTGTGTAAACAACTTGTTTACACTCTGCACAACTCAAAATGGGGAGATAACTAAAATGATGTGGTTCCTACTCTGCGTCGGTTTATTGATCGGCGGTTACTTTATCTACGGTACCTTTGTTGAAAAGGTATTTGGTATCAACGAAAAACGTCAAACACCGGCTTTTAGCCAAACCGACGGCGTAGACTATGTGCCTATGTCGAAAGGCAAAGTGTACTTAATCCAACTATTGAATATCGCGGGTGTAGGTCCAATCTTCGGCCCAATCCTAGGTGCGCTTTACGGTCCTGCGGCCATGCTGTGGATTGTGATCGGTTGTATTTTTGCCGGTGCGGTGCACGATTACTTTTCGGGTATGCTGTCGGTCCGTAACGGCGGCCAATCTGTGCCTAACCTTGCGGGTAAATACTTAGGTAAGAGTGCCAAACACTTTATGAACGTGTTTGCCATCATACTGCTGTTACTTGTGGGTGTGGTGTTTATCTCTGCGCCAGCGGGTCTGTTAGGCAAGCTAACGGGTTGGGATGTCAGTATTTTCGTTGCGATTATCTTCGTTTACTACCTGATTGCCACTGTGGTACCTGTCGATAAAATTATCGGCCGTCTGTATCCCTTCTTTGGCGCGCTGCTGTTCTTTATGTCCTTTGGCTTAGCCTTTGCGATCATATTATCGAGCGAACATACACTGCTGCCTAATGTGCAAGCGGGTGACTTCTTCCAAAACTTAAACCCGAAAGACATGCCACTGTGGCCTGCACTGTTTATCACCATTGCTTGTGGTGCGATTTCAGGCTTCCACGCAACACAATCGCCGCTGATGGCACGTTGTGTTGAAAACGAAAAGAACGGCCGTTTCGTGTTCTTTGGCGCCATGATCGGTGAAGGTATCATCGCCCTACTCTGGTGTGCGATTGCACTGTCTTACTTCCACGGTGTTGAAGGATTAAGCACAGGCATGGCGGGCAACCCTGCAAACGTAGTTTACGAAGCCTCTACCGGTCTATTAGGTGCTGTAGGTGGCTTTATGGCCATCCTTGGGGTCATCATTCTGCCTATTACGTCAGGCGACACCGCTTTCCGCTCTGCCCGTTTGATCTTGGCTGAGTTCTTTAAAATGCCACAGGTTGCCCTACCAAAACGTTTAGTCTTGGCCATCCCATTGTTTGTGATTGGTGGTTTATTGACTCAAGTCGACTTCGGCGTGATCTGGCGCTACTTCGGTGTGGCTAACCAAGCGACCGCAGTATTAATGCTCTGGACAGCCTCTGCTTACCTACTACGTCACAATAAACTGCACTGGATCACCACTATTCCAGCGATGTTTATGACTACCGTGGTTATCACTTTCCTGCTCAATTCAGCAACCTTAGGCGCAGGTTTGCCTATGACCCTGTCGACCATCGCAGGAAGCATTTCAACCTTAGTTATCACTGCGTTATTGATTGTGAAAACCAAAGGTAAAGGCGAAGTCGATAGCGACAGCGACAGCGAATTACCCGATGAAGCTTAATTTCGAGCAAAACCACTAGAAATATCGCGACTCAAATTGAACGGACACTCATCAGTGTCCGTTTTTTTATCCATCGCCTTAAGCCTAAGCCCATAATGCTGGTATAATCCCGCCATTGTTCACGGCAGTTTATTCAAGATGACTCAATCAAATAACCCATTACACGGCATCACACTCGAAGCCATAGTCACCCAACTGGTGGAACACTATGGTTGGGAAGAACTCGGCGCGCGCATCAAAATCCGTTGTTTTACCGAAGATCCGAGTATCAAATCGAGTCTGCGCTTTTTAAGAAAAACCGACTGGGCGCGGGAAAAAGTGGAATATTTGTATTTAAAAACCAATAAACTACCACTGCCAGGCGCAAAATCATCTAACGCTCCGGCGAAAGCAGCGGCCAAGAAGCCTGCAAAACCCGCACAAAAACCTGCTCAGACGAATGCAGCCGCATCGACAACTGCAACGGATGGCCAGATCAATAGCCATATCTGGGGCAAGCGCGACTAATTTCGCGAGAATATTCAAAAGCGCATTCACAAGAACAGACAAAAATGCGCGGGATAATTCACTCGATTATCCCGCGCATTATTTTTTAAGTGGTTTAACAGCCGGATTAACGTTTAAGCCTTAGCTATCGGCTACTTTGTCTGCGGATAAGTCACACGGTAAATCGCCCCCGCATAATCATCCGATACGAGTAAACTGCCATCGGCCAATTCGGCAAACGCCACTGGGCGACCGAAGGTTTGTTCATCCTGCATAAAGCCAGTTAAAAACGGGGTGTATTTCACCACCTTGCCTTGCTCAATCGTTGCCACGGCCACTTTATAACCCGCTTTCTTAGTGCGATTCCACGAACCATGCTCGGCCACAAATAACTGCTGTTGATAGTCGCTAGGGAACTGTTTACCCAAATAAAAATGAATGCCGAGCGGCGCAACATGCGCCCCTAGGGAGAGTGCCGGTGCAGTGTATTTGGCAGGATCTTTACCTTGGCCAAACTCAGGGTCAAGAATCGTACCTGCATGCACATAAGGAAAGCCAAAATGTTCACCCAAGTAACTGACCTTATTGATTTCGCAGGGAGGAATATCATCGCCCATCATGTCGCGGCCATTATCGCTAAACCAAAGGGTTTGAGTGCCAGGCTGAAAATCAAACCCGACGGAATTACGAACCCCTTGGGCAATCGTCGTTAATTTTTTGGTCTCAAGATTAAGCGAGAAAATGCGCCCATAGCGTTCATTCTCCGCGCACACATTGCAGGGCACGCCCACCGGAATGATTAACTCGCCTGTCGGTGAAACCCCTAACACTTTCCAGCCATGGTGGGTTTCACTTGGAAAGCCATCGAACACCACCTCAAATTTGGGTGAGTTTAAGTTGTTGTCTATATCCTTGAATCGAATGATGCGCTCGACTTCGGAGACATACAGATCGCCATCTTTGATGACCACACCTGAAGGTAGCTTAAGTCCTGAGGCAACTAGGATTTTCTCATCGGCAACGCCGTCCTGGTTACGGTCGATTAGGGCATAAACATTCCCCGCCTTCATCGAGCCCGCATAGACGATACCTTTATCGGATACGGCAATTTCACGCGCATTTTCAACATCATCAGCAAAAAGAGTTACGTTAAAGCCTTCGGCAACCGTCAATTTATCTAAGATATTCTTGGCCATTGCCGGCGCAGAAATGCCACTCAAGACACTGAGTGATAAGAGAGAAACCGCCTTAAAACTGGCTGTCGTGAGTAGTGCGGCGCGTTTTTTATGATCCATTGACTCGCATCCTAGTAGGGTAAAATTATTGTCGTACAATTAATTGGCCTACGTTACCTTAGATATACCGTATTACCAAATCCCCTGATTTAGCATGTCAATCCGACTTGGAAGTTTCCTTAACAAATAACTCACTGCCAATTTGCCCTTTCTCAATCCCACATATCGCGTCCTTTGCAAAATAAGGATGAAAATCTGCTTGAGTTTTTTATCCATCAGCCGATAGCTCGATAAAGCACACTTGTCACTCACATTGGTTACGCTATTGAACATAGTTGAGCGACCACATTGAAGTATTAAAGGAATCTATCGTGAACATTAATGGATTAAATACTACTGCAAACAGCGGCGCCTTTAAGTCAGTGTCCAGTGCCTATATCACCACCACGCCTTCATCCAACGGCTCAACAGAGACCATAGACTCGTCACCTCAAGAAACGGTCAATATCTCCAATGCGGGAAGACAAGCCCTCGCCACTGAAGTAGGTTCAGCTTTAAGGGGGCAAGCAGCAGAAAAATTGCAGCAAACGGAAACAACTGATACCGAAGAGCCCACATCGATTATTGATGAGCAAATTAAACGCATAAAGGAACAAATCAAAGCCTTGCAGGAAATGCTCACGAAACTCGAAGGAGATGATTCTGAAGCTGCGGCTCAACAACGTAAGCTATTGCAGGAGCAAATTATGCAACTCGGTAATCAAATTGCCGTGTTAATGGATAAGAAAATGCGGGATGCGCAAAAATCTGCAGGCTAAGACTTAGCGCCAATCTGCGTTAGTCTTTGTATATCAACACGTCATGAGCTTGGGTTGAAACAGATTAAATAGGAAAACTAAATAATAAACGCCAGATATTTAATCCGTCGCCAGTGCGATAACTGATCCCAATTCTATCTATGCCGAGGAGATCGCCACCCAAAGGCTTAGCAAAGGCGAGTGTAGCGCCAAACTCGTAGCTGCCGGAGACTATGGTTTCATCTTCAGCATTTTGGCTAAAGTCCAGCTCGTTGAAATACCAATAACCGACTGCAAAAACTCTCGGCTGCATCTGAATATTCAACCATTGCCAGCGGGGTGAAAGGCCAATATCGACTCCGGTTTGCAATACCGCAAATTGGTCGGTTAATTTTCCTACCCGCTCACTGTAGCCCGCAAACCTTAGCCTAGATACCCAAACGCTGTCTTCACCCGCTAGGCTGAAATCATACAGGCTACTCACGCCCGAGGCTAAAATCGCCACGTTCGCATCGGTATCGAAATTCGTCCCAAACCCCACATCCAGATAGGCTTCCATCCGCGTATTTGCCGTTGCCTGCCAGTGGTGTTCGATGCCTGGCGTCATCGTCATAGTGCCGACCGAGGAAGGCAATTCACCATCGGTAATATCTTTGGCTAAGTAGTCAAAAAAACCGAAGGACAAGGGTAAACGCAGCCAGGTTTGACTACTTTCGTCCTTTAAGAAATCAAAGCTTAAGGGAATGCTCACCACAGTGGCATTTTGATCGGCAGCCCGATACACACCCGTGCCAAGATAACTGCCAAAGGCATAAACAGAGTTGGGATTATTTTGCCCATCAATCGGTGATTCGGGGCTCATTTGAGCAAACGACTGAGATAGCTGCGCAGCCTGCGGTTGGGTGTGGCTTACAATGGGAGCGGTCGACGCCAACAGTGGGAAGACGCACCCCATTGATAGCGCCGAACAGCAAAAGCATTTAACGAGTAACCGGCTAAAAATGGTCTTCAATTTATGCAAACAGATCCTGATTTGCTAAGCCTAATCGGTTATCGCTTTGGTTAAAGATTACTCTTCATCCGTAAAATGATACTCAGACATCATATGGCCAAGTTCGGTGGATTTGGTCTTTAAGTAAGCTTCATTGTAGCGGTTTTTACCGACTTGCAGGGGAACACGCTCAACCACTTCGATGCCGATTTCTTTCATCGCTTTGACTTTGCGAGGGTTATTGGTCATTAAGCGTACATGCTTCACGCCAATTTGTTCAAGCATAGGTTGGATCATATCGTATTTACGCATGTCCGCCGGGAAACCTAATTGCTCATTCGCCTCAACCGTATTGGCGCCTTTATCCTGCAATTCATAGGCGCGGATCTTATTGAGTAGACCGATACCGCGGCCTTCCTGACGCAAATATAAGATAAATCCACTGCCAGTTTCGGCAATGTTTTGCATCGCAGTTTGCAGCTGGAAGCCACAGTCACAGCGTAAGCTAAACAAGGCATCGCCCGTAAGACACTCAGAGTGAATACGGCCTAATACGGGGGCATCGCTACTTAGGGTGCCAAACGTGAGGGCAACATGCTCTTTACTGGTTTCGGTATCTTCAAAACCGTGCATGGCAAAAACGCCCCAGGGAGTGGGTAATTTTGACGTCGCGACATATTTTATCGACATGACTTAACCTTAACGACTACTCTCATTCCATGAGACGGAAGGAACATCCATAAACAAAACGATGATTGGGCTCTTCGCCTACTGAGCGCCTATTCTAAAGCGTTTTCCATAATCACGAAATACTTTAGTAATTTAATCAACTATAAATCGAAACCTGCGGCGCTATCACGGGTATAGCTCAATCCGTCGAACAACCATTCAAGGCGCTGCAAAATAAGTATGTGCCTTATTTTGCAACTCAATGAATAACTTGCCAATAAAACTTAAAACTTAGCTGGAGCAAAACCCGTGACTTCGGTTAAGCCCATTTCGCGTCCTAATGCCGTCATAGGATGCACAACCACTAGGCCCTTGACTGACTTTTTCAGTTGACCCATGTCGGCTTGCTCAGCTTTGGTGAGGGCACGGTGGAATGGCAAGTGTTGAATATCTGTACCTTGCTTTTGTAAAAGGCGCGACTGCTGCGTTTTTACACTATTGATTTGCTTAGTGACCGCCGCAATCTCGCGTTTAAATTGCGCCACAATAACGGCATCGCCACGTTGCTCTGCTGCCGCCAGTTTACGACGAAACTTATCTAACTTATCGTTAAGCTGCTGCAGTTCTTGCTTTAAATTCATCATGTTACCTTAAATTACTTAAGTGAATCCCAGTCGATATTTGCACTATTTTGAGCCTGAATGTCTGGGTCACTGTGTCAAGGTGTGGGATTATAACAGCAAGTTAGCGATCCTCGTTACCGCTTTTATAAGAAACGGATCACCTGATTGCTGCTGCCACGGTATGGCAAACTCGGATCGGCAAGGCTCTGTTCGAATTTACCATCCACCAGCACGTCCACATATTCCAGTACCGCCCGCTGCTTATCCGTTAGCGCATCCCAGGTATAACCCGTCCACAGCCAAATATCTTTACCCGGACATTCGGTTTTCACCCGCTTCACTAACGCGAGCATTCCCTCAAGGTTGGCGGGTAAAAGTGGATCGCCCCCAGAGAGTGACAAGCCGCGGCGCACAATGCGCTCATCCTGCAGATCGGCGATAAGCGTATCTTCCATCGCCTTATCAAATAAATGGCCTGAGCGCACATCCCAAGTACTTTGATTATAGCAACCTCGGCATTGGTGCTCACAACCGGACACAAATAGGGTGACCCGAGTACCGGGGCCGTTCACCACGTCAACGGGATAATATTGGTGATAGTTCATTGCTGCGTCCGCGCTAAAGCCCAATATGGTTAGGGGCTAAAGATCAAAGCACAGTCGCCACCAGTGCGACTGTGCCAGTGTAACAAAACAAACAAGGCAAAAGTGTTACAAGTGTTTGATCCTGCGTTTCACTTCTTCTTGCTTGCCATGGTTGAATGGTCTGGCATCGGGGCTACCTAAGTAACCGCATACCCGACGCGTCACAGATACCCTGCTTGGCTCATGGTTGCCACATTTAGGACAAGTAAAGCCTTTACTGGTACAACTAAACTCACCGGTAAAACCGCAGTCGTAGCATTCATCAATCGGCGTGTTAGTGCCGTAGTAAGGCACGCGGCTATAGCTGTAATCCCACACATTTTCGAGCGCTTCAATGTTGTGCTGCATATTGGGGTATTCGCCGTAGCAAATAAATCCGCCATTGGCGATCGCAGGATAGGGTTGCTCAAAATCAATTTTATCGTAAGGATTCACCCGCTTTTCCACATCCAAGTGGAAGCTATTGGTGTAATAACCCTTATCAGTTACGCCTGCAACCACGCCGAATTGGCGCGCATCGAGTTTGCAGAAACGGCTGCAGAGGCTCTCACTCGGGGTGCTATAAAGGCTAAACCCATAACCGGTTTCGGCCTTCCATGCATCGGTAGCCGCTTTAAGGTGCGCGACAATCGCCACCGCTTTTTCTCTAAGCTTGGCATCATCAAATACATGGGTTTCAGTGCCATAGAGCGCATTGATGGTTTCATGCAAACCGATATAGCCTAATGAAATCGATGCCCGACCATTTTTAAAGATTTGGGCGATATCATCATCGGCGCGCAGGCGCACACCGCAGGCGCCTTCCATATACAGAATCGGCGCAACTCTAGCTTTAACGCCATTTAAGCGTTCGATGCGGGTGTCTAATGCGCGGCGGGCAAGCAGTAAACGCTCATCTAAAATGCGATAGAATTCAGCTTCATTGCCATTGGCCTCGAGGGCTACACGGGGCAAGTTTAAGCTCACCACCCCAAGGTTATTGCGCCCTTCATGGACCAGTTCGCCATTTTCTTTATAGGAGCCTAAAAAGCTACGACAGCCCATAGGGGTTTTAAATGAACCCGTGACCTTTTCCACTTGCTCGTAGTTCAAAATATCTGGATACATGCGCATGCTGGCGCATTTTAGGGCCATTTGTTTGACATCGTAGTTGCAATCACCAGCCTTGTGGTTAATGCCATCACGAATCGCAAACACTAACTTAGGGAACACAGCAGTCTTACGATTTTTACCTAGGCCCGTCATACGCACTTTCAGCATGGATTGCTGAATTAAACGCGACTCCCACGAGGTACCAAGACCAAAACCAAAGGTCACAAAGGGCGTTTGCCCATTGGCGGTATGTAAGGTATTCACTTCATATTCAAGGGATTGAAAAGCATCATGGCATTCTTTTTCGGTGAGCGCCGTCGCATAGGCCTTGGCATCTTTAATCTGCCAGTTGAGCGCCACTTGATAGTGTTTGTCATAGCTCTTCGCCACAAATGGCGCGAGCACTTCATCGATACGGTTAATCGTGGTGCCGCCATAAATATGGCTCGCCACTTGGGCAATGATCTGCGCTGTTACCGCCGTAGCGGTGGAGATGGATTTTGGGGTTTCAATTTCGGCGTTGCCCATCTTAAAACCGTGGGTCAACATGCCCGCCAAATCAATCAACATGCAGTTAAACATCGGGAAAAACGGCGAATAATCGAGATCGTGGTAATGGATTTCACCAAGTTCATGGGCGGCCACCACATCCTTAGGCAGAATATGGCTCTTGGCGTAATGCTTCGCGACGATACCCGCGAGTAAATCCCGTTGGGTTGGGATCACTTTAGAGTCTTTATTGGCGTTTTCATTTAACAGCGCGGCATTGCTCTGCTCGACTAAACCACGGATTTCGAGATTGAGCTTACTGGTCGCATCGCGGCAAATATCTCTGTCATGGCGATACTCGATATAGACACGCGCCAAGGACTTGTAAGGCCCTTCCATCAGTAGGTTTTCAACTGCGTCCTGTAAATGGTGGATCTCGACTTCTGCCAGATTGGCCACTCGCTCCCTCACACAAGCGGCAACCGTCGCGGCATAGTCTGCATCCTCTATCCCAACCGAGTTTGCAGCCGCTATCACTGCATCTCTTATCCTTGTTTCATCAAAAGGTGTGCGGCAACCATCCCGCTTGATCACGACTGGCATTGTTCAGTTCCTCTCCATTCCGATTAAAATTAACACTACATATAGTGCTTAGATAGTCAAAAAACACAATATCTAGGCAATTAGGCGGCATTAACACCTAAAATTCCATGATCCAGATCATGATTTATCGGATGGATAAAAAGAACAAAGAAGAACTGTAGCCAAGCCCAATGATCTCAGTTTTAAGCCTTGACCTTAGCCATAAAGCAGGATAGCGGACGCTAAAAATACCCGCTAATCACGACAAAGGACCTTGGCCCTAAAGCCAAAGTCCTTGTAATAAAAAATCCTTAGAATTAAAAGTCCTTGGAATAAAAGGAGTCCTTAGCTCGGCGTTTGCCCTTAGCCAAGGTTTGCATTCAGACAGGGTTAACGCTTGGCTAAGGCAAGATAACTACTCAGTTGCCCCGATGCCGATTGCTGCATCCCCATGGAGGAAGCCACTTGCATGGTCGATTTAAGCCCCTGCCATAACTGCTTTTGGCTGTCACTCAGTGTTGGATTGCTATTTAGATAATCGGTTAACTGGCCAAATACCTTGGTGGCTTTTTGTGCCAGCACAGGGGATTGCGCATCATCCATATTCGACAATACATTCTTAGCATCGACTAAGGTGTTGATCATCGGACTGTTGGGTGACTTTTCCGCTAAGGACTTCAGCTCGTCATCGATAAAGTCTTGCAGGGATTGCTTGCTCGGCTTTTGGCTCGGCAAATTAATGCCGTTTTGTGACAGTCGCTCAACCTGTGCATCGGACAAAATGCCGTCCTTTTGCAGCCGAGACACTAGGGCCGGAATATCTGACACACTAAACTGGCCATCGGCAAAAAAGTCCTTCGACATGGCTTGGATTTTTTGTGCCCGAAGCGCACGGGGTGACAAGGCAATCTCATCACTCGGTTTCGCTTCAGTTTTAGGCGTATCCTTGGTGGATGAGTTGGCATCCGTGCTGGGCTTTGTCTTACTTGCGTCAGTCTTACTCGTGTCCGTCTTCTTGCTGTTCAGGCCATAGGCATCGGCAACACTGCTACGGTTCAGATTTAAGGCATTTAAAAGAGGATTCATCGTCAATAATTCGGCATCTAACACTGTGTGATGGGGTTAAAGCAAAAAATAAGCCAATCAAACAGTCACTTGCCTAAATTATTATTCGTTTCGCGAGCACGAGCTTGCCAGAACGAACAAAATCTAATCTCGAAACGTCAACACGCCCTAAGTATCCTCGCGACTTAGCCTTTCCAGATCGCGGCTTCAATCAAGTGCGCCACTTTAGCGACAGCCGCCTCCCCCGCCGCTATGGCCTCATCGGCGCGGTGAAATTCCATGGTGCCGATATTGGCGACTTCGGGCACAACCAAGACATCGGGCGGATCTCCCATCAAACGCGCCCGTTTATGGCGCTGCTCTAAAATCCCCATCGATTGAGACATCACCGCAATCATGCCGGGGTTGGATTTAGTGCCGAGGGAGAACTTGTCGGTTAAACTGCTGACATACTCCCGCCCCCTAGCAAATAAATCCATAAAGCCAGTTTCTTGGCGCGCGGGCATTTCGGTTTCTTCCTTCGGCGCCTTATGGCTGGTCATATTGACGGGCAATACTTGCAGCCGCCCAGAATGAAACCCATGCAAATCCACGGCAATCACAATATCGACGCCCATCGCGCGGCTCACTGACACAGGCACAGGGTTCACCACAGCGCCATCGACTAACCAACGGTCTCCTTGACGAACGGGGGCTAATATTCCCGGCATTGAGCAAGAGGCGCGCACAGCTTGGCGTAAATCGCCATGGCGAAACCAGATTTCTTGCCCCGAATACAAGTCCGTCGCGATTGCTGCAAAGGGTCGCTCTAAGTCTTCAATATTGATATCACCGATGCGCGATTGCAGCACATCGAAGACTTTCTCACCGCCGATCAAACCGCCCTTACGCCAACGAATATCCATTAACCCGAGGACATCCCAGCTCGAAAAACTGCGCACCCATTCCTCAAGCTCAGTCAAATGATTATGGGCATAGGCCGCCCCGACGAGCGCGCCGATTGAACATCCGGCCACTTTATCGGGTTTGACTCCCATGGCGGCAAGGCCATTGAGTACACCGATGTGAGCCCAGCCCTTGGCGGCTCCGCTTCCAAGAGCGATGCCAATGGTGGGTTTTGTTCCCTTGCCCATAATATATTTCCCTTAACAACTCTATGATTTGAATAAGCTAAGTTCCGTTCTGAACACTGTCAATGATTAATGCATGATTATTCGTTAACTCGGTAATGGGCGGCATTAAAGAGTATTTGAACAATCAGCCTACCTAACGAACCTATGGAACGGTTCTGCATGACGAGAGTGAAGAACCAATAGCGGCTAGCCATATCTGCGGCGATTTAACGGATTCAGTAAGATAATGACCAATCAAGATAGCTGAGCATAGTGATTTAAGGCTATAATCTGCCCTCACTCAGATTTAGGGGATATACCTTTGCAGTTTACTGATTTTTCTCTGGACCAGCGTCTGTTACAAAGCTTAAAGCATATGGGGATTGCGACCCCAACCGCCATCCAGGAACAAGCACTGCCTATCGCATTGGCAGGTAAAGATTTAATGGCGTCATCAAAAACAGGATCGGGTAAGACCTTAGCGTTTTTGTTGCCAGCGATGCAAAGGGTTATCTCCACCCGCGCCTTAACCAAGCGCGATCCTAGAGTACTGATTTTATTACCAACCCGCGAATTGGCCCACCAAGTGTATAGCCAGCTACGTTTGCTAGTTGCCAACACTCAGTACAAAGCCATTAGCGTGTTGGGCGGTGAGAACTTTAACGATCAAGCCAAGGCGCTGGCAAAAGAGCCGCATTTTATCGTGGCAACGCCGGGACGTATCGCCGATCATTTAGAGCAAAAAAACCTCTTCCTCAATGGATTAGAACTGCTTGTCCTCGATGAAGCCGACCGTATGCTGGATCTGGGTTTTGCGCCGCAATTAAAAGCCATTAACGCCGCTGCAGATCATAAGCGCCGTCAAACCTTAATGTTTTCGGCCACCTTAGATCACAGTGAAATCAATGAGATTGCCGCCGCATTACTCAAAAATCCATCACATGTGGCGATTGGCGCTGCCCACACTGAGCATCAGGACATTACCCAACGGATTTATCTGTGTGATCATTTAGATCACAAAGAAGCCCTGCTCACGCGTTTGCTCAGTGACGAAACCCACAAGCAAGTGATTATTTTTACCGCCACCCGCGCCGATACCGAGCGCTTAGCCAGCAAACTCTCGGCGCAAGGTTTTGCCACCGCGGCGTTAAGCGGCGAGCTGAAGCAGGCGGCCCGTAATCAAATCATGGATCAATTTGCCCGCGGTCAGCAGCAGATTCTGGTGACCACAGATGTGGCATCCCGTGGCTTAGACTTACTCAATGTCTCCCTCGTCATTAACTTCGACATGCCCAAATTTGCCGAAGAATATGTCCACCGTATCGGTCGTACCGGCCGCGCGGGCGCAAAAGGTGATGCAATCTCCCTCGTTGGCCCTAAGGATTGGGATAACTTTAAGAAAGTACAACTCTTCCTCAGAAAGACCTTTGAGATCAGTGTCATTCAGGGCCTCGAAGCTAAATTTAGTGGATTAAAAGACAAGCCAAAGACTGCCGCAACTAAAGCGGTCACTAAGGCTGGTACAAAAACCAAAGCGAAAACCAAATCAAAAACGGTTAAAACGGCCGCCTCCCGTGACAAACGCTTTATCACTGGGGTTGATGTGGGTGATGCGCCCATGCGTAAAAAACCTGCGGCGCCTCTGCTGCAGGATCATGACGACGAGCGTTAATGATTTACTCGCGAGAGTCCATAGTGCAGACTCTCGACATTACGGGTGGGAATATGCTCCTGCCATATGTAAGAAATGTTGATATTTAAAGGTGTAACATGCGAATTTGTGGTGTTGAATTAAAAGGCGGCGAAGCCATTATCAGTCTGCTGAGCTACGAAGGTGAAACCTTCAACGTACCAAGCTGCCGTAAAGTGTCTTTTAGCGTCGCTCAATCAGCCTCAGCGGAAACTATCCGTGAATTTCACTTCGCTTTCCATAAGTTAATGGAAGATTATAAGGTCGATGAAATCGTCGTTATCGAGCGCGAGCAAAAAGGCAAACTGGCAGGCTCTGCCACCAGCTTTAAACTCGAAGCCGCAATTCAACTCGGCGATCTGCCGGTGACCTTGTTATCGCCTGTTGCGATCAAGGAACAAAACAAGCGTAATCCGCCTCAAGTTGATTTTGACAGCTTAGATCTCAAACGCGTCCAACAACCCGCCTTTGAGGCCGCCTACGCTCAGCAAAATCGCCGTATCTTCGGTAAAGCTTAAAGCCTGTGAGCTTAGCGCGGCTGTAGCGCTAAGCTCGTTTCCCCACAGCTCAAAACAATGCAAACCTTAAAATATTTAAGCGGTTATAGTCCGGATATCCAACGCCAAGTTCAGCAACTACTCGAAGGTGGAAAGCTTGCGGATGTTTTGCTGCGCCGTCATCCCACAGTCCACGAGATCCGCAGCGACAAAGCCCTCTATGACTATACCCAAGGGATAAAAAATCAGTTTTTACGCCAATCCTCTCCCCTGTCGAAAGTGATCTTCGATGACAAAATTAGCATGAGTCATCATGCACTTGGCTTACATTCTTACGTCTCCAGAGTGCAAGGGAATAAAATCAAGGCTAAGAACGAAATCCGTATCTCTTCACGTTTAAAGCGCGTCCCCGAATCCTTGCTCAGAATGGTGGTTGTACACGAACTCGCCCACTTAAAAGAGAAGGATCATAATAAAGCTTTCTATAAGTTGTGTACTTATATGGAGCCCGATTACCATCAATTCGAATTCGATCTGCGTTTACTGCTAACCTGTATCGACGCTAATCAATCACCCTATTCAAACTAAACAAACTTATTCGACTAGGCTCGCATTTTACTCATCGATTTATCACGCACAGTTGACTGATAATAATTTTCATTTAGAATGAATCTGTCTTATCCGTTACCGCACTACAGTCGTGTAAAAGTCGTATGAAAAAGCAAAAGATTGGTAAAAAGCTAGAAAAGTGGTGTAACAAACAGGCCAAGAAACTGCAAAAACAGCAGGCAAAATCCAATCGCCCTGTTGAATTTCAAAACCTTTATTCGGCAAATACGCCAATTATGCATACGACTCACGCTCAAAATAAAAAACAGCAGCGTAAACACTTAAGCCAATTATTGTCCGAATATCTGGCAAAACAGCAGATCCAAACCCTCGATAAGACTGCCCGCAAAAAACAACTTAAATTAGCTAAAGCCCATTTTAGTGCAGCGAATGATGCTAAATTTTTATCATCCGCCGTTATTAAGCGTATCCGTCCATTACCCACTGAACGCAGTTTTGCACTTCGTCCCTTTAAAAAATCCCCCTGCGGAGGTTGCCCTGCTTTAAAAGGTCGTCTGTGTAAATGTGCATTAAAGGCAATGCAGAAACGTCAAGCCAGTTAATTCATTTGAGTTAACGACTTATTAGCCGTAATCCATCAAACTCAATACACACTAGCTAGCGCAAGCATGTGACTCGCTTATTTCGGCACTGACACATCTCTAAGCCGATATCTACTTTTATCCTTTCAGTTGTGTATATGCGTGTTAATTCGGCCTACTTCACTCTCTCCATCACTTATTAAAGCAGTAAAGCTCAATCCGTATTCGTCCCAATATCAACCCTATTAAGCTTGTATGTTGATGAACACAGCATTTTCCAGCGGTTATACTAAACGCAGCGCAAATAAAAACGCCGATGAGGTCAGATTCATCGGCGTTTTTATATTCGGTTCGCGCGGATTAATGAATAGATTAGCCTAAATTCATTAATGCTTGGCGGCTCTTCACGATATTGCTGAAGGTACGTAATTCTTGGTTCGCTAATTGGCTTGCCATTGGGATATCGGCTCTCATAGGATCCACTGGCTTACCGTTGACATGGAATTCATAATGTAAATGTGGACCAGTAGAACGTCCGGTATTACCTGATAAAGCAATTACTTGGCCACGAGTGACGCGTTGACCTTTGCGCACTAATGCCTTAGAAAGGTGTAAATAACGTGTACGGTACTTACCACCGTGTTCAATCACAATATATTTACCCGCGAATTGGTGATCGGTGACTAAGCTTACGACACCATCGCCAGGGGCAATAACTTTAGTACCAATAGGCACTGAAAAGTCGGTACCGTTATGGGGTGAAATACGGCCAGTAATTGGATGTTTACGCGTCGGGTTAAAACGAGAACTCATGCGTGGTTGTTTAGCCAATGGAATACGTTGGAAGGCACGCACTAAGCTTTGGCCTTTCGCATCGTAATAACTGCCATCGGTATGTTGAAATGCACTAATTTCAGAGCGGCCCGTTTTAATACTCACGCCTAATATTTGGCTGCTTCCGGTTGCTTCGCCCTCAACATATTGATCATTTACCAAAACAGAAAATTTATCACCCACACGTAAATCCCGAGCAAAATTCACTTTCTCTTTGAGTAAATCTTCAATCCGCTGAATATCGGCCGCCGCTAAACCCATTTTTTGTGCCGAGACATAGAATGAGCCTTTAATATCGCCAGTAACGATACGGTTTTGCCATACGCCTTCAACGTTAATTTCTTCTACGTTAAAGCTACCATCTTCGTAACGGGTAAATACTACTTGGCGGGCAGCGTTAAAATACAGTTCTAACTTTTGCAGTTGGCCTTCATTATCCAGCCAAAATTGAATACGGTTACCGGGTAATAAGGTATCGAGCGCCAGAATGTTTAAGTCGGCCTCTAGTACTTTATACATGGTTTGTTGGTCAACACCGGCTTTAGAAAATAAAGCACTTAAGGTATCGCCGGAGGCAATGACACGTTCAAAATGAGGGGTATTATCGACAATTGGAGCCGTTTCAACAGGCTCAGAAACCTGTGGCAAAATCGTCTCAAGATCGAGCGCGACGGGAATACGTTGAGCAGTAGGAACCACATGGTTGGCATTCGGCATTAACATCGCCGCACCGATTAATAAACCACCAACTAGGAGAATATTTTTATGGGCTGAAGATAAATTCTGCAAACGAATTTGCGGAAAATTAGCCAAATTGGGTTTACCTGTCTGCAACGCTTTCACCTTTTGTTATCGTTATTGCGTTATATTTTTGAACCAGTCCCACAGGGGGAAGCCCGAATTTTGCCAACTTATCCCAAAAAACCGATTATGACAAACGCTATTTTGCACTTTTATAGCACTATTTACTAAAAACATGCGTCAGTTAGCACTTTAAACCGATTGTGTGTTCTGTATATAGATGTTAAATAGCGCAAAATATCATTTATCATTTCAATAAAAACAAAGTGTTAAGCTAATACTTCTCCACTTAAGTCACACTAAGGCAAAATCACCTTGATTTCACTCCCATGGGAGGTTTTCAAGATATCAATTCGGGTGCCTATCTGCTCTTTCATTTCAGACACATGGGAAATCACCCCAATCATCCTGCCCGCCGACTGCAAATCCATTAGGGTTCGAATGGCAAGTTCGAGTGAGTCCTGATCTAAGCTACCAAAGCCTTCGTCGATAAATAAGGTATCGAGTTTTATCCCCCCAGCGTAGGCTTGAACCACATCCGATAAGCCCAAGGCCATCGACAAGGCCGCCATAAAACTCTCACCACCACTTAAGGTCGCCACGGGACGCACTTTAGAGGTGTAGGCATCCTCGACTTCAAGCTCCAGCCCTGAAGCCTTATTGCCCTTAGCTCTGTCTTCCTTGCGCAATAATCGGTAGCGCCCTTTACTCATTAAATGCAGCCTCTGCGTTGCCGCAAGTAACACATCGTCGAGCAATACGCTGAGTACAAAGCGTTGCAGGGAAATTTTGTTGCCGGTATTACCATTGGCAACATCGGCCAAAGTGCCAATCACAGCGTATTCATCCTCAAGGGATTTGGCCTTTTGATCAACAATCGCCAGCTGAGTTTGGGTATTGTTAAGTAGGGTGAGCCGAGTGTTGAGTTGACTCCATACCTCTTCCGCCGTTTTAAGCTGTGCGAGTCGCTCCGTGAGCAAGGCCTCTAAAGCATCAAGATCGGGTGATGTCGACTCGCTCAACTTGGTTTTAAGCTGAGTCAGTTGCGACTGATTTAAGGAGCACTGCCTATGATAGGTCTCTATGCCCTCAGCTAGCGCCTGCATTTGCTCATCCGTTAATAAGGCCTCGCGCAATGCATCTCTATCGGTAAAGCCTGCATTATCCAGCGCCGCTAATAGTGCCTGCTGTGCTTGCACCTGCAGATCTGCCGCGCCATTACAATGCTCTATCGCCGCCGACAATGCCGTTTGCGCCGCCACACTCTGCTGCGCCGCCTGCTGCTGCGCGGCTCTGAGCGCATCAATCTGACGTTTTATCTGCTCGAGTTGCTGCTGATTATCTGCAATCGCTTGATTCAATACCTCCAGTGTTCGGTATTCCTCTGGGATCCGCAGCGCTTTTTCCGCAAATTGACCCGATAAGCGCTCGACTTTACCTTCTTGTTCACGGTAACGCTCACGCTCAAGTTCTAATTGCTGCGTCAATGTCGACTCTTGCTGTTGCAAGGTTTTGATCTGTTCCTGTAACTGCTGTAGCGCTTGCGCCGCAGCGTCTGCCTGTTTGGCTTGCAGTGTCAGTTCGTCTAACGTTTGGCGATGGGATTCAAGCGACAACTCAACCTTATCACCAAGGGCTGTTGCCAGCTCATTCGCCTGCTGTTGCTGTGCTTCTAATTGCTTTTGCAGCCCGCGATATTCTGTCCGCGCTTTATTGAGATTATCGAGCGCCAAGGCCTCGGCATCCTGCGCCGCTTGCAATTGTAGATCCGTTGGCAACTCCTCATGGCTCACCGCGGGTTGAGGATGGGCCGAACTGCCACAAACTGGGCATGGCTCATGGGGTTTTAACTCTCTAGCTAAAATAGCAGCCTGACCTTGAAACCATGTCAGCTGCAAAGACTTGTAAGCCGTTGAGGCTCCTTGATATTGGGTATTAAGTGCTTTTCCTTGTGAGCCGACCTGCTCAAGAATCCCTTGAGTGTGCGCGACTTTGGCACATATTTGTTGCCACTGCTTGAACTGCTCGAGCATATGACGGTACTGCTGCAGCGCCTGCGCAGTGGCAAGTTGCTGCTCACTTTGCTGTTGCAAGGCTGGCTGTTGATTCTCACAATGGCTGCGCTGCTCAACTAAAGCTGCAAGCGCATTTTTACTCTCCTGCCCCTGCAACTTGGTGTGTTGCAGTATCTCTTTAGCCTGCGCTAAAGCTTGTTCAAGGCTGGCAAACTCTGCCAGCTGTGGCACTAAGGCACTGAGATGACTGTGTTGCTGCTCAAGGTCGCGCAGCTTATGTTCGAGGGGAATGATTTCCTGGGCCGCTGTTTCAGCTTGTGCGAGTGCGATCTTAGCGGCATCGTGTGTCGACTGCACACTATCGCGCTGAGCGGCGGCGAGACTCGCTTCTTGCTCCCGCGACAAGACATTATCTAATAAGGGTTTTACCCGTATTGCTTGCTTGGCGACGTCAAGCCGCGCCGTTTGGGTTGCAATCTGCGCTTGCTGCTCATTAAGGCTAAGCGCCTCAGCCTGCAATTCCTGTAAGCGAGTAAATTCAGCAAAGAGTTGCTGCGCGCTATCACGCTGTTTTAATGCCGCTAAATGCGCCGCAACGCTCTGCTCCTTTGCCGCCGTCGCCGCCGCGAATTCGGGTTCAATGCGGCTAAACTCTGCGGCAAGTTCGTCATCGGATGTTAATGCTGCGGTTTGCAAAATACCGTCGCGGCGGGCGCGCTGTTCTTTGACAAGGTTGCGAATATCCGCCGCCTTGGCTTTTAGGGTATCTTCGATGCGTTTATAAATATGAGTTTGAAATAGCTGGCTAAAAATTTGCTCACGCGCCTTAGAGTCGGCCATCAGCAATTCGCGAAATTTCCCCTGCGGGAGCACCATTACTTGACGGAACTGCTCCACATCTAAGCCGGTTAATGCCTCGATTTCGGCCGTGGCGTCTGACACTTTACTGGCGACGATAAGGGTTTCACTGCCATCTGGGGCAATCTTATACAGCTGCGCCTCACTCTTTTGTACCGTTGAGCCATCACCGCTTTTCTTTAATCTTTCCTGCTCGGGGACGCGGCGAATACGATAACTCGTACTGCCTAATTGAAAACTAAAAGTCACCTCGGTAAGCAAGTTATCATCGGCCATATCGCAGCGCATCTGACTGCCTTCGCGCTCGTTACCAGTGGTTTTGCCGTAGAGCGCAAAACAAATTCCGTCGAGCAATGTAGTCTTGCCCGCACCAGTTGGCCCGTTGATCAGGAATAAGGGGTTATCCCCCAGTTCGGTAAAATCAATGGTTTGAGTCGAGGCAAAGGGGCCAAAGGCCGACATTGACAGCGTGAGTGGCTTCATGCGGATTGCTCCCCTTTGGCTTTAACGCGAGTAGATCCAACGCTATCCCCTTCATCCCTGTGAAGCTTAGTTAAAATCTCATCCATAACCGCTTGCTGCGCATCACTCAGCGCCTCGCCAGAGACTTGGCTGAAAAAATCACGGAACATGGCCATTTCGCCTTTTTTGATATGGTCACGATTGAGTGTGACGGCCTGCTCGCCCGCCATTAATCCTGTGCGTTCTAGATGCAGCACATTGGGATAGACACTGCGCAGTTTGCCCATGGCATCTAAAATGGCGTGTTTATCGAGGAGTCTGACCATCAGATAATCCTCACGCTTAGCATCGGTTTTCCCAAGATCTAATAAATGCGCCAATTCCCCTTCGATAATCCGCACATCGCGCAGCGCCGTTAAGGGCAAGAGTTGGATTTGCGCCGGAGTTTGCGCTGCAACGTCCACTAAAGTGACTGACTTGTGTTGATGCTGTTCGCTAAAGGAATATTTCAAAATCGAGCCGGAATAACGTACATGCTCGCAACCTTTATATTGCGGTCCGTGTAAGTGGCCGAGGGCCACATAGTCAAACTCACTAAAAAGCCGTGGGGAGATTTTATCGGCACCACCAATATTCAATGGCCGCTCGGACTCGGACTCACTGCCGCCATCTAAAAAGCAATGACTAACCACGACTTTAGGTAACCCTTGGCTGTCGTGGCTGCGGACTAGTTCTAACAGTAGCGTCATCGCCTCTTCATGACTGGATACGCTAAGCCCATTAGCTTCCGCCTCAAATACTTGGCGCACGGTTGCAGGTTCGGCGTAAGGCAGCAGATAAAAGTAAGCATCGCCACTTGGGCTGGTTAAGCGGATCGGCGTTAAATCAGCCTGCAGTGGCCCAATAATGTGCAAACCACTTGCCGCCATTTGTTTGGCCGCAAAGCCTAAGCGTTCGTGCCCGTCGTGGTTACCGGCAATCAGCAGTACTTGTAACCCTAACTCTGTGATAAGGCGATTAAGCACCTCATCGAGCAAAGCCACGGCGCTGGCAGGTGGAATCGACCTATCGTAAATATCCCCGGCAATAATCACCGCATCGACAGAGTGCTGCTCTGCCAATGTCACAATCTGATCAAGCACATAGGCTTGGTCTTCTAAGAGTGATTGATTGTGTAACTGGCGGCCAATGTGCCAGTCCGAGGTATGGATAAATCTCATCGTTGTTAAACCTTAATGGATACTAAGCCGATTCTATCGCACTGGCGCTTACCGTTTAACTTGCGAAGTTCCGGTGCAAACACTTGGCAATAACACAGTCAATTGACCCTAAAAACGCTTTAAAAATGCTAGGTTATCCTAAACATGACTGCGGAGTATAGCGAATACCAAGGGAGTGAAGAGATTTGCAGCAATAAGGCCGAAAACTGTGCTCATGGACTATGCAGCACAAATAGACAATCGGCCTTACTAGGGAGAGTTAAATATGAGAGAGGCTATATCAAAACAGGTGATATTGGCTGGCTAACAGCTTCACGCTCATGGCCAAGGACATAGTCACCACTAATGGCTTAATGATCTTAGTGCCCTTGGTCACGACTAAGCGCGAACCTAAGGTGGCGCCGATAGCCTGCCCAGCAAGCATCACTAAACCGAGCACCCAAATCACTTTGCCACCTAAGGTAAAGAAGATAAGCGAAGCAATATTGGTCGAGAAGTTTAACACCTTGGCGTGTGCCGTCGCCTTTGCCAGACCAAAACCGGCCAAGGTCACAAAGGCCAGCGCGAAGAAACTCCCTGTGCCAGGGCCAAAAAAGCCATCGTACAAACCCACACCGAGCGCGGCGGTAAAGGCAAAGGCGGTAGGCGTTAACACTTGGTGACGGTCATCTTCCGAAATCTTTTTCGAAAACAAGAAATAACAACCAATCGCGAGGATTAAAAAGGGTAAGACTAACTCCAGCACTTTGGCATCGACCAACTGCACCAGAATCGTGCCTAAGGCGGCGCCCGCAAAGGCACAGATAAGGGACAGTTTAACGGCCTTCAAATCGACCAATCCCTTACGCACAAAGTACAAGCTCGCAAAAAAGCTGCCACCGCAGGCCTGTAATTTGTTAGTCCCGAGTGCCACCGCCGGCGGTAAACCCGCCCACATTAACGCAGGGATAGTCAGCAATCCCCCGCCGCCAGCGATAGAGTCGATAAACCCCGCCACCATAGCCACGCCAAAGAGTAATGCCGCAATTTGTAGAGTCAGTTCAAATTCCATGATTGTTATTATTGAGTAATAGGAGCTAAGGCTTCGCATTAGACTGCGTTTGCCTTATAAACGCAAAGGAGTTATTGTCGCGCTAGCGTGAGCAAAGCTCACACTAAATGCCCTTATCATTTACTCGATTCGGATACGCCTATGTTTACTTCCTTGCCGCCCCTCAATGCATTACGGGCTTTCGAGTCTGCCGCCCGCTTGCAAAGCATGACTCTTGCCAGCAAAGAACTGCATGTCACCCACGGCGCCATCAGTAAACAAATCCGGGTATTAGAAGAATTCTTAGGTTTTGCCCTCTTCGTGCGTCTGCATAAAAAAGTCGCACTCACGAACGAAGCCAAGCGCTACTTGCCCCATGTGCAAGCGGCTCTGCAAACTTTGTCCAGTGCCACCGCCGATTTACGTAGCCAAGGCTCGCGGCCACAAACTTTAGCGATCAATGTGTTACCCAGTCTAACCATCAACTGGTTAATCCCCCGGATGGAGCAATTTAAATCTCGGCATCCGCATTTGTATGTGGATCTCTCGATTGGTGACTTTGCCGTCGATTTCAGCCAAGGCCGTTATGACATTGCCATTCGCAGCAGCACTCAACTCCCCAGAGGTGTTAATTACATCAAACTGATGGATGAAGACTTGTGCTTAGTGTGCGCGCCGTCACTCGCGCCTAAGCTCAAAAGCATCGAAGACATCAATCAAGTTACGCTGCTGAAACACACCACACGGCCAGAGCTTTGGGAATATTGGGCGGATAAAGTGGGACTGGTACTCACGCAGGCACAAACCTTTGGCGTCGAGCATTTTTATATGTTGAGTCAAGCCGCAGCCAGTGGCATGGGCGCAGCGCTGATCCCACGTTTTTTTATCGAAGAACAATTGGCCAATGGCAGCTTGGTGATCCCGTTTGAAGCGCCTTTTACCAGCCCATACGCCTATTACTTACTCACGCCCAAATCCCCTAGCCTACCGCTAAAAGTACAAGCCTTTATCGATTGGATGCTCGAGTTATTTTCCCCATATCGGCAATCGTCAGATAACGACAGAGCCTAGAGAGTAAAAAACCACCTGAGCGGTGGTTTTTTAACGGCTTATCCGGAGATAGGCTTAGTGATGGCAATGTTCATCGTGAACATGGTCGTCATCCATAAACTCATCATCACCTTCTTGATGTTGCATTACGCCCCATCCATCGGTCATGCCGCCGAACTCGGCCGCAAAATCATTAAGAATGGTTTCTTGCTCAACCAAGTCATCGTAGTCTGGCACCATGTTGATGCATACGATGATTTCCCACTTGCCGAGTTCATCGTTAAGGTTCAGCTCGACTTCGCCTTCTAAATCGGAGTTGGCTAACTCTTCGAGTGCAGATTCAGCATCACGCTGATCATCGAAAACTAAAAAGAAATCAACATCGAGGGCTTTAGTGAGGTCAATTCCGGCTTCGGCCATCGCAGCCAGCATTTTGCCATTATCGTCGTCTGGAAATTGCATATCCTACTCCACAGTATCTGGCTTATTCAGCCGCAATGATTTGAACCGATTCACCATTAAAGCTGACGATGTCACCCGCAACGACTTTTTTACGTTTGCGCGTTTCTACTTCGCCATTGACGGTAACCAAACCTTCATCAATAACATGCTTTGCTTCGCCACCAGCATTCGACATGCCTTGTACCTTTAATACTTTGTACAATTCAATAAAATCTTCGCCAGGATACAAAGCTAACTGATTAATTTGCGCCACTTAAACACGCCTCAAAAAATAAACCTGCGGCATTATAGCAGCATGTCCCATGGGATGCAGATAATTTAACTTATCTTTGCCTTTCATCGGCGAGCAGCCCATAGGCACATTCATCCTGCCACTCATCACCTATCTTAAAATGCTGCCGAAATACGCCTTCGAGTTGAAAGCCACATTTCTCCATCACCCGGGCAGAGCCGATGTTGTCTTTGGCGCAGTGCCCAACCAATTTATGAACAGACAAACTCAAACAGGCCCAATCGACAACCGCCTGTAAACTCTCAGTGGCATAGCCTTTACCGTGCCCCGCGTGCGCCAGCAAATAGCCGACCTCGGCACGTTGCTCCTCCACACTTTGACAATGAAGACCGGTTAAACCAATAAACTCACCGCTATCAAGGGTTTCAATCACCAGTGTAAGCCAATCGCCAGAGGCATAGTCCCAGGTGGCTGAGCGCTGTTCAAACTTTTGCCGGATCACTTCGGGAGCTTCAGGAATGCGCACATAGCGATTGATGTCAGGATCTTGATGTAATGCCAAGAAGTGTGGCCAATCCTGCTCTTGTAAACTGCGAAGTCTTAATCTGTCGGTATAGAGTTCAAGCATAGCGGCTCCCCAATGGATGGACGAACTAAAAAAATGGCAGCTAAACGCTGCCATTGTCTCGGCAAGGAGATGATTAACCGCGGCTGGTGACTTCGAGTAAGTGGTATCCAAACTGGGTTTTAACTGGACCTTGAACCACGTTTAATGGCGCACTAAACACTACTTCATCAAATTCACGCACCATCATGCCTGGGCCGAATGAACCTAATTCACCCCCCTGTGCACCCGATGGGCATGAGGAATGGGCGCGGGCGATTTGCGCAAAATCGGCACCATCGAGGATCTGTTGTTTAAGTGCTTGGCACTGCTCTTCGCTGCTCACTAACAAATGTCTTGCTGTAGCCTGAACCATGGTAAAACTCCCTGAATAATCCTGAGACATTTGCCCCAAATATCATATGGTTCCCGTTTATATGACATCTAAACGGGATGTGAATGTTGAGTATAAAAACATTCTGTTTAATTAAAAAGTCTTAAACTGCGCCGTCATTAATTTTGTAATCGATAACGGCGCAGCATAATTGACTCGGTATTAAGCCTTAGTCGCCGCAATCCAGCGGTCGATCTTCTGCTCCATCACCGCCATAGGTAGTGAGCCAGAGGTGAGGATCTGATCATGGAAGGCTTTTAGGTCAAACTTATCACCTAGGGCTTTTTCAGCACGTTCACGTAGGGCTAGGATTTTTAGCTGACCTACTTTATAGGAGAGCGCTTGACCCGGAATCGCCATATAACGTTCAACTTCAGCAATAATATCCGACTCGGCCATGGGCGAATTGTCCTTCATATATTGAATCGCTTGCTCGCGGCTCCAGCCTTTGGCATGTAATCCCGTATCCACCACCAAACGCATCGCACGCAGCATTTCGTCTGACAGCTTACCAAAGTATTGATAAGGGTCGCTAAAGAGCCCCATTTCGATGCCTAAGTATTCAGCATACAACGCCCAGCCCTCTTCGAAGGCTGTATAGCCACTGAAACGTTGGAACTCAGGCACGCCTGTTAGCTCTTGCTTAATGGCGATTTGGAAATGGTGCCCAGGCGCGGCCTCATGTAATGATAACGTCGTCATGCCCCATTTCGGCTGAGCTTTTAGGTTATAGGTGTTGATATAAAACACCCCTGGACGACTACCATCCACAGCCGGCGATTCATAGGATGCGCCCGCTGCCGATTGTTCTCTAAAGCTTTCAACCGGTTTAACCACATAGTCGGCCTTTGGCATCACATTAAAATACTGTGGCAATACTTGGTTAATCTTATCTTTTAACACCATGTAGCCATCGATTAGGCCTTGGCGATCGTTATAGAAGTATTGTGGTTCAGACGATAAGGAGGCGAAAAAGGCTTTTAAATCCCCTTTAAAACCCACTTGCTCACGGACTTTGTCCATCTCAGAAAGAATGCGCGCGACCTCATTCAGACCGATTTGATGAATTTCATCCACCGGCATGGTCGTGGTGGTATGGGAATTGGCTAAATGCTGATACCAAGCTTTACCGTTTGGTAGACCAGACCAACCGTCCGTCGCGCGGGACTTAGGTAAGTAAGTCTGCTTGAAGTAATCGCGCAGCCCCGTTAATGCAGGCACTAAACGCTCATTAATCATCGCCTGATAACTTGCTGTTAACTCAGCCTTATCTTGATCCGAAAACGCTTCTGGGAAGTGATTAATCGGTGAATAGAAAATGCTTTGGCTAGCATCCGTAGTAAGCATGGCATCAAGCTGTGGAATAATCCGCTCAACTAACACGCGCGGTAACACCACTTTACTGGCAATACCTTCATTCATGCGATTCTCGGCCAATTGGATCCAATCGATAAAGCCGTTAACACGCTGCTCCCAGTTGCGATAATCCTGTACTGTGTTAAAGGGCTGCGCACTCTCACCGCTCCCCAGTTGCACCATAGTGATCACTGTGCTGTAGAATTGGCTGATCGGCATAAAGCGTGATGGGAAGGTTTCGTCCACTAGAGCCATTTCGCGGTCATAAACAAACAGCGCATAGCTGAGTTGTAAATCGGCTGGCAATTGCTCAAGGTCAATCGCTCTCACTTGCGCTAAATAACGGGTATTAAGATCATGACGCGCCTTAAGATATTCCTCGGTTAAGTCTCCACCAAACTGCGCGTTGTAATCATTAACACCGACAAAAGTGGCGTAAATCGGCTCTAACTTTAAGTAATCTTTAAAATAGGCATCAACTAAGGCTGCGTATTTAGACTCTGCGGTTTGAGTTTCAGTTTGAGCTTGGGCGGGTGCTGATGGAGCCGAACCTTCCTGTACCGCAGCCGTTGTCTCAGGCTTTGAGCAGCCTTGTAAAGCAAACACTAACGCTATCGTTCCCGCTAATAAACTTAATTTCATCTTTTATATTTCTCCTTTTGGGTCCGTGATAGCCAAACTCTTCCTATACTTAGTTCAAAGTCTGCTTACGGGATTCATCTATGATCTACTCATTTCGTAACTCAGGTTTTAGGGATCCTGAAACAGGGGTCTATAACCAAACCTATTTCATGGAAGTATTCAACCGAGAGTGGCACAGGCACATACGTGAGCAACAAAGCTTGGCGTTATTGTATCTGTGCCCTCACATTCATGAAACCGTCAAACAACCCCATTTACTCGAATTCTTTACTAAACAGGTACAAGAAGCACTGCTACGGGCGACAGATCTGATTGCAAGGTTAGATCACAACCATTTTGCGTTAGGACTTTTCAATATTGATGAGGAAGGTACTGAGGTGGTGTTAAAGCGTATAGAGCAACATATTCAGGAATTTAATCAAGAATTTGGTAAAAATCACAAACTGAAAATCGATTATAAACTCGCTGCCTGCCTGTGCTTACCGACCCAAGAAAAGCGTATTGAATCCTTATTTAACAATGTCTCAAAGCTGTCACTCGAACTCGAACGCAACCAGCAACAATCGCAGGTGTTAGTAAAGCTTCAATAAAGAAAAAGCCCCTTACGGGGCTTTTTAGATCTGTATCGCGAATACAGTGAATTACAGTTCGACGTTGTGCATACGCGCTTTTTCTTTGATATAAGCGATATAGCTGTTTGCACTCTTCTCAGTCTTCTTATCCTTCGCGGCTAGTACAGCGCGGTTATAAGCTGACTTGTACTGTTTCAAACTTAAATGGGCTAGCGCCAATTCGAAGTTTGCTTCACCAGGATGTTCAATACCTAAAGAGATGGCTTTCTCAAGCACTGGAATCGCTTCAGAGTATTTCTCATTCAAGCTCAGTAAACGACCTTGTTTCAGGTACAGCTTGCCATCGTTATTGATAGCAGCCGCTTTTCCATAAAACTCAGCAGCTTCTTTGAACTCTTTCGCGTTTTGGTAGAAACCAGCCAAAATCTCATAAGATTTTGCATCTTCAGTGATGAGGCCCGACTTCATGTTCTTTTGGAATACTTTAGCTGCTTGATATGGCGCACCTTTCTGTGCCATCAGCTGAGCTAAACGAGTGATGTTAGCTCCAGAATCCAAGAAACCATTACGGTAAGCCAAATCATAAGTCGCTAGCGACTTATCATAGTCTTCTACCATCAGATAAAACTGTGCTAACTGAACCCATAATCTGCCATCATCCGGGAATAACGGCACCATGACTTCTAACACACCAACGGCTTTTTTATACTTCTTCTGGTTGAAGTAAGACGTCAGTTTCATCTGATACAGACCTTTATCAGGAGCTTCGGCGAGTGAAAGACCTTTATCAGCCACTTCAATCACTTTGTCCCACTGTTTCAGTTCTGTGTAAGCAATACCGATACGACGATACATTTGAGAGTCAGCCTTACAAGTGAAGTCCATCCACTTGTAATAGTAAGGAATCGCTTCCTTAAACTTCTTCTCTTGTAACAACAAGTCGGCATAGAGGCGCAGTGTTGCCGCGTGATCTGTTCCACCTAAAATATCCGCTTCAACGGCTTGTTTCAGGTACTTGATCGCAGTATCCATCTTGCCTTTTTCGGCATAGAAGTTACCGAGCATACGCGCAACATACGCTTTATCGAAATCGTTCTTTGGGTTGGCTTCCAACAATACGGCAATCGCTTCATCAAGCTGGCCATTGGTGTAAGCTTCAAAGGATTTCTGAACCTTCTTCGCAGCACTTTCACCTACCGCTTTAGATTGGCGCTTATCGATTTCACATTTCTCAGCTGCAACAGCTGAAGAAACAGATAAGGCGCCACCACAAAGAGACAGTAATAACGCAACTGCGATTTTATTTGCATTACGCATTGTTATTTGCCTCCTTTATCTAAAGTGAAGTCTAGTTGTACTGTCATGCCTGGTTGTTTAAGTGGCTTGCCATCAACAATCTTAGGCTTGTACTTCCACTTTTTCAGTGCACGGATTGCTTCTTTATCGAATAAACGTTTAGGTTCAGCTTGGATAACTTCAACGTCATCTACACCACCTAATTCGTTAATCGTAAAGCGTAATTGTACCCAACCTTCTTTACCGTCACGCGCCGCAGCAATTGGATATTGTGGTTCGATACGGACGATAGGTGTTGCATCACCGTCACGTGTCATCATGTTACCCAATTTGAAACCACCGGCACTGTGACCACCGGCTTCAACCCCACCCATATTGAACGACATAGACGTATCAATATTTGATGAAGTGTCTGGTGGCGTAGTATCAGGCTTCTGTGGTTGCTCTGGTGGTGGTGGCGGCTTAGGCACTACCCTTGGCTTATTCTGTGCTTTTGCATCCTGTCTATCCATGGTGATTTCAATTACAGGGGTCTCGGCCGATGTTTCAGCGCGTTGCGCCCCACCACCGACCAAGAACGCCATAAAAGCGAACAGACCAAAAGTCACAGCAGCACCAATAATGATTGATACTAGTGCTCTTAGCATATTAATCGTTCCCCGCAGATACCGAAATCTTATCTATACCAGCCGCTTTGACTTGGTCTAGAACTTTAACAACTAAGCCGTGTTGCGTATCTTTGTCGGCCTGGATAAGCACAGCTGCTTCAGGCGCTTCAGCTAGCATACGCTCAACGTTTGCAGTTACACGCTCGATATCAACCTGACGGTTTTCCATCATGATCACGCCAGTTTTGCTGACGCCGATAAAGATGTTGGCCGAAGGCTTAGAAGTCGCTTGTGAAGCTTTTGGTTTGTTATAGTCCAAACCAGATGGTTTCACGAATGACGTTGTTACAATGAAGAAGATCAGCATGATGAACACGATGTCGAGCATCGGTGTCATATCAATTTGCGCTTCCTCGTCTACACTGGAATGCTTTTTACGTGCCATGTTCAATCTCTCTCTAGTGGTGCGGCATGCTGTCTTTTAGCTTTTCTAAGCTGATTTTCATTTTGGCATCAAGGCGAGTACTGAAGAATACTCCCGATAATGCTGCAACCATCCCCGCCATAGTGGGCATTGTTGCCATTGAAATACCAGCCGCCATTAAACGAGCATTACTCGTCCCCTGAACTGCCATCACATCGAACACTGAAATCATACCGGTAACAGTACCTAACAAACCTATCATAGGACAAATCGCTACTAAGGTTTTAATGACCAGCATACGTGCATTCAAATCTTGCTTCGCTTGGGACAGCCAAGCTTCACGGATACGGTGTGCATACCAAGAGGTAGTTTCCTCTCTAGCATCCCATGCAGCTATGATTGCTTTATGTTGCTTTGGTGATATCCAATTAAGATACCAGTAACGCTCAAGCATCAATACCCACATTAAGAACAGCACAAACGCTACTAACCAGAGGACGTCGCCTCCGGAGGCCATGAAGCCCCTGACGGAATCCCATATGTCCATCAGGTGAATCATCATTAGTCAGCCCTCTTCTCAGCGTGCGCTGCGATGATACCAGCACTTTGCTCTTCCAGAACTTGCACGATTGACTTGCTACGAGCAACAACAACTGCGTGCATTAACATCAGAGGCAGAGCCGCAACCAGACCTTGAACTGTAGTGATCAGCGCCATAGAAATACCGCCAGCCATCAGTTTTGGATCGCCAGTACCGAACAATTGGATACTTTGGAAGGTTGCAATCATACCGGTTACTGTACCTAACAGACCCATCATAGGTGCGATAGCAGCCAGAACTTTGATGATTGAAATGCGAGACTCTAACGCTGGCGTTTCTTTCAGAATCGCTTCGTCAAGTTTCAGCTCTAATGTTTCAACGTCAACGTCTTTGTTCTCTTGATACACTTTCAGGATACGACCTAAGGCGTTGTTACCTGGCTTATCAATGTTCTTACGTTGGCTGTTCACACGAGCGCCGATGATAGTCATAGTCACTAAACGTTCGATAGAGATCAACAGACCTAATGCTAACAGAGCGATAATGATGTAACCGATTGTACCACCCGCTTCTAAACGATCTTCAAAGCTTGCTTTGTTAGTGAAGATGTTTAACAGAACGCCACGAGCTGGGTCGATGTAGAATGGCGCAGTACCAGAAGTAGTTTGTTCCCACTTACCTACTGCACTAACTTGGTAGCCTTCTGGCTGTTGTGATAACTCTTGAATTAAACCTAATTCAGGGTTGTAAACAACATACTTGCCATCAGCAGTTAAGTTGTAAGTACCAATGCGGTGAATCGTGGTGTTTTTAACGCTACCGTCGATACCGGTTACAGAACCTTCGAATTTAACAACCTTACCAGATTGTGCCATTTCGAATAATTGTTCTTGCCAGAATTGCTCTAACTCTTCGATTTTTGGTAATTGCTTACGCGCACCTAAATCAGCGATGAACTTATCGCGATTTGGGTATTGAGCACTGACGTTTGAGCTCGCTAATTTACCAGCGAAATCGCCCGCTTCACCTTTAACCACACCGAACATCTCACCCAAGTCACCTTGAGCAGTTTTCAGGTCTTCTTCTAACTGAGCAATTTTACGCTCGTTGTCTAAGAAAGCTTGGTTTAGGTCTTTACCGCGTTGCTTCTCAGCCGCTAAAGCATCTTTTTCACGCTTTAACAAAGCCGCTTTATCGCCACGCTCAGCTTGGAACTCTTGTTCACGTTTGCTGTTAACTTTGCCTTCAGCAGCGCGATCAACTTTAACTTGCTGCAATAATTGATCGATGGTCTTAGGCGCATCAGCAGCGCTAGCCATACCAGCAGTTAAAGAAAAACTTGCAGCTAATACAGCTGTAGTAATTAACTTCTTCATTATTGTGCAGTCTCCGCAGCAGGAATTGGTAACGCGAATAGATCTAGAGCGCCTTGTTTACGGGCAATGCGGATACCTTTTGTCAGTTCACGCAAATAGCTGTCATCTAACTTATCCCAACCCTTAGATTCTGGGTTGTACATCCAGCCAGTCTTTTGATCTAAGCTCTGAGCATAAAGAGCTACGCGACCTAAGTTAAAGAAGTCTACTAATACTTCTTTACCATCTAAGGTCAATTTACCTTGGTTAACTGCAACAGCACTACCGTATTCACGCTCGATGCTGTACGCATCCAGAATCAAACGGTATTTTTCAGCTAAAGTTACTTCAGCAGTGTTTAACAGTGTTTTTAACTCTTTAACGCGGTTAGCGCGAACTTCAGAGTTAAATGGCAGATCTAATTGAACGAACTGTTCTAAAGACTCAACCATTTTAAACATTAAAGGCACAACGCCCTGACGCAGTTTATCTACGCCGTTAATGTCAGTTTGAATCGCGTCCATCGTTTTTTGTTGATCAGCGACTAAGCTGGCAACGTAATCGTTATAGGACTTCAGTGATTCACGCTCATCAGCAACAGAACCATACTCAAAAAGCATGTCTTGTGCTTGATCGAAATACTTATCAACATTCTTTTGCGACGCAGCAGCATCAGCATGGATCATACTATCCGCTTTTTGCACGTCGGTAAGAGGATCTGCAACTACTAAGTTGCTGCTCGCTAATGCCAGCACGCCAACAAGTGCAGTAGCGATTTTTGTTCTATTGCTTACCTTGGACATAGTTCCCAACCAATTTGAAGTGAATAAAAAAGTTAACTTAACAGCAACATCACTTTAAGCAAGACTTACTTTAGTAAATGCTTACTGTAAGTCCATCTTTCTCTTGTGATTCTTAGTTTTTTCTTCCCTTTCCTATGCCTTTACAGGCATAGACCCGCTGGCATCATTTCACAAAATGTTGACCTGTGTCAACATTCGGGACACGTAAAAACTAGTGTAAAGAAGTCTTAGTTATGAATTTTTTTACGAAAGGTGTTTTTTTGAGCACACATAGAAGATCTGACCTTCTAAGGTGTGAGGAAATTATAATTAATAGGTATGTTTAGGTGTATCCAATTATATTTTTTTATGCAAAGTGGACATGTTTTAATCGCTAGCAGGAATATTTTTTGAACCAAAAATGAACTAGAGTCAGTATGAATATCGTCTCTATAGGGAGCTCAGGTAATCAATATATAACCTTAATATGAAGCACTTATCAGGTGAATAATTCCTACTGAATCTACCGAAAAAAAGGCTTACTACATAGTAAGCCTTTTTATATGTTGGTCTTGTCAAACTAAGAATTAATCTTTTGTATTAACATTAAAACTTCACAGTTGCACGTAAGTAAACAAAGCGATCCATGTTTACATCATACTCAGTTACAGAGAAGTTGTTTGTAGACATAGCTAAGTCATTGTTGATGTATTCTGATTCGGGTTTCTCCGCAAATAAGTTATTAATACCTAAACTTACGTTAGTATTATATTCAGCAAATGAATATCCGACAGAAATATTGTGCACCATATAAGCATCAAACTCTTTGGTATAATCGCTTTCAGGTATACCGTAATAGTCATACACACCATCAACATAGTAATTGCTCATCATGCTGTGTACATAACGGGTTTTCCAATGGGCATCCCAATCTCCCATAGCCCAATCAATATAGAAGTTTGCTTTAATGCGAGGATAACCACCATCGCCATATTGCTGCCCGACTTGATCATAACCGTTAAAGTTGTTCTCGATGACATAGGCCATGTCAAGAGAGGTTTTAAAACTTCCAAAACCTGTTTCAAAACGGTAGCCAGTATACATGTCGATACCACTAACATCATAGTTGTTTGCATTTAATAAATAATTGCGTAAATCAACGATGTTACCTAATGGATCGCGGTCAATGGCATTACAAGATGATGGATTCGTACCTTCAGCACATTCTGTTGCGATACGAGTGTATCCATAGCGACCAATTGCATCTTTAACTTTAATGTTATAATAATCTAAAGTTAACTCAGCTCCTTCTAACCAAGATGGGTTATATACAAAACCAGCAGTTACAGATTCAGACGTTTCTGGTTTTAAATCTGGAGAAGATACTTGTGTAATACGGATCTGCGTATTCGCTTGACGATACCCATCTGGTACAGCAGAACATCCAGGTTTACCAGAAATATCTAATACATTACCTTCATCATCACGAGTATTACAAGGGTCAGTCCAGCTTGGGTATGAATCCGCATTACCTGCATATAGATCCGAAATAGAAGGAGCACGATATCCCTCAGCCCAGGTTGCACGTAATAACAAGTCATCCATAGGGCGGAACTCTGCACCCACTTTTGAACTAGTGTTATTACCATATACATCATGGTCTGAGAAACGCGTTGCAGGCGTGATAGTTAAACTTTCTAGCACAGGGATTGAGAGTTCAACATATGCCTCATCTAATCTGAAACCACCAGCAGTTGCGTCACGTTGGTTACCAGAAGACTCTCCAGTTACAGTTAATGGGTCTGGTGTATCATAACCAGTCTCTTCACGACGCTCTAAACCAATTGCGACACCTAAGCTACCAGCTGGTAAGTCGAAAAGATCACCTGAAATGTTGAATGCATAATCTTTCATCGTCAGACCGGAACGACCAACTGAATCGAAAGTAATGTAATCAATCATGTCGTTGGTGATGCTTCCTGGACCACCAAAAAGGTTTAAAGGTGTACAAGCAGTGCTTGCGTTACAATTAGCACCGAGAGCTTGGTTAATACGGGTTAAATTTAATAAGCCAGTTGTTAACTCATCTTGGCTGTTTTGACCGTAAATATAATGTGCACTCCAACTCCAACTATCAGTTATGTTTCCCTCTAGACCAACCATCGCACGATAAGTCATATCGTTTTGTTCATAGCGACGTGGTCCAGCCTCTAACATACGACGTTGTAGAGCATATGGAGTGTAATCTAAAGGATCGCTTACAACTCCGTTTGCAACAGCTCTAGCACTGTCACCATATAAAGTTTCACCAAACGGATTGTAAATATTATCAGCATGTATATCTACGCGGCTAGCTGCAGCACCAAAAGATGCACCTAGCGTAACAGGCATTGGTGCAAGTTCTTGAGATGACTTACGGTTTGTCATCATAAAGTCACTCACTAAACGTAAATTATCAGCAAGGTCGTAATAACCTTGAACATAAAATGCGTTACGATTTTGAGGTGTTACCAGATAGTTATCAGGAGCATAGTTATAAACATCTCCCGCACGGTTACGGAACTTATCTAAGCCAACATCAGCACCTGTACCAGGTAAAGACATAAGATCATACAATCCGTTGCTTCTAATCGTGTAGCCAGCAGCCGCTAAAGCATCTTGGTTTGCTTGATTTAAAGTCGTGGGATCAACTCTCAAACGAGTATTTTCCGTAGTACTACTAGTACCAACTGAAGATATATCGCGGTCGCCAGCCCAAATTGGCTGTTGAGTTACATGGCTCATGTTAAATAACAAGCCACCTTTTTCACCAGAGACACCAAAAGTAAGGTCAGCTGTATATTGACGACCGTCGCCTTCACTTAAGTTTTCACCACCATAAACTGAAACTTCAACGCCTTCGAAATCTTTTCGAGTAATGATGTTAACCACACCAGCTATAGCATCTGAACCGTATACCGCTGAAGCACCGTCTTTCAAAACTTCAATACGTTCTACAGCCGCTGTTGGAATTGTATTCATATCTACGGTTGAACCTAGAGATGAAATCCAACGGCGACCATTCACTAAAACCAACAGACGTTGAGCACCTAGATTACGCAGGTCCATGTTAGTAGAACCGTTACCGCCGTTGTTAAACGCGGTATTAAGTGCTGCACCTGCAGAAGGAATAGTTTGTAAAATATCACCTAAGCTCACTAGGCCTGTTGCAGCGATTTCATCACGGTTCATTACCAATACAGGGCTTGCAGCTTCCATATCAGTGCGTTTAATACGTGAACCAGTTACTTCAATACGTTCTACTTTCTCGGCGCTAGCTTCATCAGCAGCCACTACCAATGGCACGTTTAGGGCTGTTGCAGCCACACCACCAATCAATGCGAAACGCACAGACTTGGCTAAAAAGTTATTCTTATGCATTGTCTATCTCCCTGGACATATTATGTCTTTATTATAATCCGCTTATTTAATAAGCAGTTTCAAACAGGAGTACTACGAAAATACGGAGCACTCAGCGAAAACAATAAAATCACATATAAAACCTTTAATCAACATAAAATAAACAAATAAAACAAAATGAAGACAAGGCAATCATAGTAAAACTGGAGAAGCGTCGGTAAAAACAAGAAACGCCAGTCATTGCTGACTGGCGTTTTTTGTTAATTTTTAGTTATCTAGTTTCTAGATAAACAACTGAGGCTTAAAGCGTATAGCGGATACCAATGGCGATGCCGTCGTCTTCTGACAATGACATTCTGGCTTCTTGCGCTTGATCTGAGCTGGTAAAGTCGCTGTAGTCTTTACGTGCTTCAACATACAGAACCGTGTTTGGATCCCAAACAAAGTGTAAACCTACGACTACAAACTGACGCTTGAACACATCATTAGGATCGGCGTTAAAGTTAGGTTGAATAACATAATCTTTACCAGCATCCAGAATGTTGTAAGACACAAATGGACGTAAACCGTTATCAAACTTGTAAGAAACTAAAGTTTCAACACCATAGGCATCTTTGATCAAGCGGCCAATGTTATCGGTATCATGGTTTTCTTCTTTGTGAACGTTGGCAGCTACATATAAGCCATCTTTATCGAAGTCGCCCCAAGTTGCGCCCACGCCGTAGATCAGATCAACAGCAGTTTTTTGGTCGCCATTGCCATAGGCAATATCAAATTCACCGCGGTTAATACCCACCATCAAGCTTAGCTTATCTGCCGCTTTATAAGTTACAGAACCGCCATAGGTGTAATCATAGGTGACTTGTTGCGCTTCTTTCTTACCTGCGTTCCATTCCACTTCACAGGCTTCTTCTGTGATGTTTTCGATATCACAGGTATAGAAGCTGCTGTTTTTTAATTGCGCCTGAACCGCAAAACTCACGTCACCAATGCTGTTACGGTATTGAACAACTTTGTCACCACGACCGACGCCGTTTACTGCACCGTCGTCTTTGTTAAAAGTGTAAACACCAGCCGCGTTACCATCCCATACAAAACCGTAGTTGGTGTTGTAAACCACGTCATACCAAGCACCCCATTGCTTACCAATAGTGATAGTGCCGTACTCATCGTGGCTAATGCCCGCGTAACCTAAACGGTTATAGAAGAACTCATCTTGTACAGATTCGAAGCGATTGTTATAGACAATATCGCTGCTGCCAACAGGGTTCACACCCCATTCCAATTTAGCAAAGGCGTTCCAACCGTGGGTTAACTCACGGCTGAAACCAAAATTAATTCGAGAAGCACCATTAACAACCTCAGTTTCACCTTGAGTGTTGATTACACGCGCATCGATAAAGCCACCGATTTCTACCGCATTTTTATCATCTTTGTAGATTTCGATTGCAGATACAGTTGGGGCGAGAAAGAGTGCTGCTAGCGCAGTTGCTACTAACGTTTTGTTCATTTGGTGCTTAACCTTTTCGTTTATGTTTTATCAACGTCATTCCGTTGTTATATTTCCTTACAATTTCCCGGTGAGAGTAGCAAATTTTCATTACACTCTCCAAGCGAAACCTAAAGATTATGTAGAGAAACATCACAAAAACAGCGTGTTTAACCTCTATAAAACAGGTTAAAACACTACAAAGACCAGCAAACAAAACACAAAACACACAATGGAAACACTAAATTAACAACAGCTGATTCGACGTAATGCTAGTGTAATTTAGTTTCATTATTGAAAAAACAGGCTCTGCAATAGGGCCAATTTGCTTATCAATGTAGTACTGATAATCAATTGTAGACGATCTATGCGAAACGGGTTCAGGACCGTTTACAGTAATTACATAATCAATCTGCGCCCCTCGCTTGCCAAAGGATGACTTTCCTGTTAACTCACAAAGCTGGCGCGCGACTTTCACATGGGGAGAAGACTTAGCCGTGTATTCATCTAAATTACGGCGCATACGTTTACTAAACACTAACTCATCATCGCGCTTTCCCGCTTGAAGTTCGCCGATAACATCAGCCAAATAACCACTAATATCCCGTTGGTTAAACATGCGCTCATAGAGTTCAGCCTGCACCTTGCGGGCTAAGGGGCTCCAATCGCTACGAACCTGCTCCATTCCCTTAAAAGTGATTTCTAACGCTCCGCTATTGTTACGCCATGCTCCAACATAGCGCTTCTTACTCCCCTCCTCCGAGCCCCGCAGGGTCGGCATAAAAAACTGTTCGTAGTGGCGCTCAAATTGCAGCTCGAGAAAACTTTCTAGCTGAAACTCCTGCGCAATTTTACTTTGCCATTGCTGATTCATTCGCGCGGCAATCTGCTTACCTAAGGCATTAATATCACTGAGATCGGGTTCTGGGCCTAAATAGACGAAGGTGGAGTCCGTATCCCCATAAATGACTTGGTAGCCCATCTCCTCAATCCACGCGCGGGTTTGTTTCATAATTTGATGACCGCGCATGGTGATGGAGCTTGCCAGTTTCGCATCGTGGAACACACAGCCTTGGGAGCCTAAAACCCCATATAGCGAATTCATAATGATTTTAATCGCTTGCGATAAAGGCGCATTCGCCTCCCGCTTAGCTTTCTCACGTTGCTCTGAGAGATTTTGGATGAGTTTGGGCAGAATAGGTTGATGCCGATTAAAACGCGCGCCCAAAAAACCCGGAACAGTTTCAGGCTCATCTAATGCAGATCCGTCCTCATTATCTAAACCTTCAATCAACCCCTTAGGATCAATCAAAAAAGTTCGGATAATCGATGGATAAAGGCTTTTAAAGTCAAATACTAAAATATGCTGATAAAAACCAGGGACAGAATCCATAACATAACCGCCTGGGCTTTCAATCCCTTGACTGGCAGGCTCAGCGGGCGCGACGAAACCCGCTCTATGTAAATGCGGTAGATACAAGTGGTTGAATGCGGCGACCGAGGCGCCTACGCGCCCCAGTTCTAACCCCGTTAACTCGGCGCGAGCGAGGGCAAAATCCCACAATTGCGTATGTTCAAAAATATCCCACACTAAGCGACTATCAGTCAGGTTATAGTGAGCAAGCCCTTGTTTATTTTCGGCAAATAACGAATCAATCTCTTGCGCTCGATTTTCTACATCATGAATCGCTTTGCCTTCGCCCAGCAACGCTTGAGCGACAAACTCCAAGGAGAAACGCTCGAATTGATAAAAGGCCGCCTTTAACCAATCGATACCATCGAGCACCACACGCCCTGGCAAACTTAAGGTTTCTGGCCGAAATTTATTCTCAACTTTCCACTCAAGGAGCGCGCCACCTCGACCAATACGCAGCGGGATCCGGTGCAGTAACGCACGTCGATATAGCAGGGCCAAGTCAAAGGTCACCACCGACCAACCAATGATCACATCGGGATCAAACTCTGTAAACCAGGTGATGAGACGATGGATAAGTGCGGCCTCATCGTTCACCCATTCGATATAGATTGCAGCATCTGGCTGCGCCTCGCCCACCATAATGACTTTTTCATAGGGCTGAGATTGCGCATCGCGTCCATAAAGGGCCACGGAATAGAGTAAACCGTCAAAACTGCATTCAAAATCGAGGGAGATAGAGCGCAGTTTAATTGCAGACTGCGGCGCAACCGCTTTGGCGCGGATGGCGCTAAAAACAGACAACTGTCCATCTATGCCTGCTTTGCCGACAAAATGCCCTAAAAATGCCACATCGAGCGCCACAAAGCGCTCGATTAAAAAGCGCTGCTCGGGACGGATATCCGCCTCAAATAAGGGGATCCCCGCATCTGTCGCTATCCGCTGTAAGTGACGAAACACACTACTCGATGGAGCATAAATCGCCGCCACGCTTTGTCTTTTAAAGCTTTTAAGTGTAAGCGGCACAAAGCGCAGCGCCAGCCCCGGCGTTTGTAACTGCAATGCCGCCATATCGCTTTGATGACAAAAACAAATGTACTCAGAGTCTGGTAACTCCACCAGCACAGGGCCTGAAACGGTGGCGAGATAATACTGCAACACAAGCGTTGCACCGCGTGTAATAGCATGGCGCGTGAGGACGCGTCCCTGTACACTCACAGGCGCAGCCGTGTCATGCGTCAGACTCTCGGGGGGATTCAACTGCGGTTTCACTCTAAGGCTCTCGCTGTTTATTGATTCTCGGGACACAGAATAAAATTGCCATAAAATGGCAGAAAAGTTTCTTAGGCTATGCAATCACTGTTATTATGTACAGCATTAATTCGATAAAGTAGTGCCGCATGTTACCTGACAACGTAAAAAACCAGATCCGCGCTATCTATAAAGATATTGCCGCCGCTTTGCCTAATTTTAGGCCACGCCGCGAGCAAAATTTTATGGTGGCAGAAATCTCTAAGACCCTAGCTGGCGACTATGACAAAGATAGACGCATCATAGTGGTCGAAGCGGGTACGGGGATTGGTAAATCATTGTCTTATATCTTGGGCACTATTCCGCTTGCACTCGCGAGTAAGAAAAAGGTCTGTATCGCCACGGCGACCGTGGCACTGCAGGAGCAGTTACTGCACAAAGACTTACCGTTTTTTCTCGAACAGTCAGGGTTAAACTTTCGCTTTGGTCTGGTAAAAGGACGCCAGCGTTATGTCTGTTTATCTAAACTTGCCATGCTGATCGGCGATGATAACAGTACCCAAATGGCCATGTGGCAAACAAAGCCGGATAACAGCCAAATTGCCATGCTGCAGGAGCTACTCAGCGACTATAATGAAGGCCGCTGGAATGGTGAAATCGATACGCTATCGACACCGATACCGGACCATCTCTGGCAGCAAATCGCCTGCGATAAACACAGTTGTCATCGGCAACTCGCCAGTCATCGTAATTGCCCGTTTCACAAGGCCCGCGAGGATGTGGATACCTGGGATGTACTGATCGCCAACCACAGTTTGCTGCTCGCCGACTTAGAGCTCGGTGGCGGGGTCATTTTACCCGATCCCGAAGACGTATTTTACGTCATTGACGAAGCCCACCACTTACCTATCGTCGCGCGGGACTTTTCTAGCGCACAGGCAACGCTTAGGGGAGCCGCCGACTGGCTCGAAAAAGTCGGGAAGACCAGCGCAAAATTACAAAATCAGATAAAGAGCAACAATATTATCGCCCCTGCGCAGGCGATGCAGGATCATATCGGTGACTTAATCGCTCAGCTCAATCAAGTCGCCCACTTTTGTGACACTCAAACCAAACAGTTTGCCAATCCCGAGAGCCGCTATCGGTTCGAACACGGTAAATTGCCCGATGCACTAAAAATCCCAGCAGAGAATCTCGCGGCCACCTCCAATCTTGCCCTCAAGCAATTTAACAAGATGCAATTATTGCTGGCCGAGGCGATAAAAGATGGCGATATTCCTAAGCATCAAGCGGAAGCGCTACAGGCCGAAATGGGCTTTATGCTGCAGCGACTCGAAAACCTGCAAAAGCTCTGGAAAATGATGGCAAAGGAAGATTCCACGAAAGGCGCGCCCCTCGCCCGCTGGATTGAATTGCTCACGGGCAAACAGGTCGATTATCTGTTTAGCGCCTCGCCGATTGAAGTCGGGTTTATGCTTGAGTCTATGCTGTGGCAAAAGGCGGCTGGTGTCGTGCTATGTAGCGCAACGCTGCGGGCGCTGAATAACTTCGACCATTTCGCCCATCAGGTGGGATTATCGGTAAAGGACGGCAGTCGTTATCTCGCCCTGCAATCCCCCTTCGATTATCCGAATAACGCCACGCTCTACTTACCTAAGATGAAAACCGAGCCGACGGACGATGCCTATACCGCTGAGCTTGCCGAACATATTTTGGAGCTGATTGAAGGCGAAATGGCCACCTTAGTATTGTTTGCGTCTTACTGGCAAATGGAGAAAGTCGCCGAGCTGCTTGAGGGCAAACTCACGCAGGAAATTCTTATTCAAGGTAATGCCCCGCGCCAACAATTGCTTGAGACCCACAAAGCCAAGTGCGACAAAGGTGAGCCGAGTATCTTGTTCGGCACCGGCAGTTTTTCTGAAGGCTTAGACTTACCTGGGGATTACCTCACCAACCTCATCGTCACTAAACTGCCCTTTGCCGTGCCGACGTCGCCCGTCGAGCAAGCCCATGCCGAGTATGTGAAAATAAAGGGCGGAAATCCGTTTCTGCAACTCACCATTCCAGATGCATCGCGAAAGCTTATCCAAAGTTGTGGTAGATTACTGCGTAAAGAGCAGGATTACGGCCGAGTCACGATCCTAGATAGACGATTAGTGACCAAACGTTACGGCAAATCCTTGCTAGACGCTCTGCCCCCCTTTAGACGAGTCATTGAGTAGGATTAAGATTTGGAGTTGTTACTCGAGCCCAGTAATTGGGCCCTGTTGGCTGTCATTGGCTTAATTGCAGGTTTTATCGATGCAGTGGTCGGTGGTGGAGGCCTGCTCTCTATTCCAGCCCTGCTCACCCTCGGGATCCCACCGCATACCGCCTTAGGTACCAATAAATTTGCCGCCAGTTTTGGCTCCTCCATGGCAGCTTGGACCTATTATCGCCAGCATCTGCTCAAACCCAGTTTTTGGTATATGGCGTTTATCGCCACCTTTATTGGCGCGGTACTTGGCAGTGTGTTTGTGTACTTATTAAATGCCCAGTGGCTTGAAAAAGCCTTACCACTGCTCATTATTGGCATCGCGATATACAGCTTGCTGAGCCCAAATGCCATCTCGGATACCGATTGCCAGGCACCGACAAAAGCCCAATCTAAACTCAAACAAAGTCTGCAAGGGCTCTTGCTGGGTGCTTATGATGGTTTTGCAGGCCCAGGCATTGGCGCCTTTTGGACTGTGAGTTCCGGTGCTTTATACAAATTACCGCTGTTGCATAGCTGCGCGCTTGCCAAAGCCATGACCTTTACCAGTAACTTGACGGCGCTGGCGATCTTTGGCTTTCTTGGGCAAGTCCATTGGCAAATCGGCCTGTGGATGGGGTTATCTATGATGCTCGGCTCCTTTATCGGCGCCCGCTGCGCGATAAAATTTGGTATGCCTTTTATTCGGCCTTTGTTTATATTAATTGTCCTGTCAATTGCCGCTAATCTGGCGTGGAGCGCATGGTTTTGAACACTTCGCAGCTAATCAGCACGTTGAAAAATCAGCTAACAACCCTTGAGCAAGAAGTGCTGCAACACGACAGTCACCTTGCGCCGAGTCAGCGCAAACTCCTGCAGGATATTGAGCGCTTTAATCAGTCGCTGTTTATTCAAAATGGCGCTCAGCTGATCCCCTGCATTGAACAAATACGTAATAGTATCGGTCAGTTAGAGAAACAGATCGCCCTAAAACTCGCGCCGCAAACCATCGCCTTAAGCTGTGAGCGTATTCAAGACCGCTTTACCGCGGTTAAACGGGCGCTACTGACGACCTCAATCGATATAAAGTCTAAAAATCAACAACGTGCCAGTAAGCGCGCGCGTTTTGCCCAGCAACAGGCACAGTCGCACCAAGCCAGCGGGTTTGCTTGGATTGCCAGCAATGTGTTACAAAATAGCCACGAAATCTATGCCGAATTAAACAAGCATCTGAATTGGGCGAAGAAATTTGAACAAAAAATTGCAGAAATGGAGTCAAAACTTGAAAACTGTCATAGTGCTGACAAAATCCGTTTGCAAAATGACATCCTTTTGATGCATCGTCGTTTGGGTAAATGCAGGCAAGCCATCAGTTATATTGAAGATCGCATTCAAGCATTCGAACGTCCGCATCAGAGCCATAATCGTTAAGGAGCAACAATGAAATCACTTTTGCCAATCAGCAGCCTGCTAGTGCTACTCGGCTCTGCCTCAGCCTTTGCCGCAGATCTGAATATCCCTATGTCCTTCGAATACCTTGCCCTCGATGGCAAAAAAGTCGAGTCCAGTGTATTCAACCATAAAAGCAGCTTAGAGTTGGCGCCCGGCACTCACAAAATCGCGATCCGTTACCATGAGATGGTTGAAGACGATTTCAGTGACAGCCAGACCTTCGTTAAGTCATCGCCTTTTATCGTGACCTTAGAAGTGGACGGCGATCATCAATATTATTTGCAAGCCGCAGAGGGCAAGGTCGTTAAAAAGCCTAAAACCTTCGCTCAAAACCCACAAGTGGTGTTAACCCGTGCTGATAAAGGTCAGGTGAATTACCAAGTGACAAACACCGATATTGAAGAAGAGAGCTTTGTCTCCCGTCTCTTTAGCGGTAATCAAGCGGTAGATGTGTCAGGTACTGCCGCCGCAGCAACGGGCGCAGCAGGCACAGCGGCGGTTGTTGCCGCGCCAGCACCCACTTCGGCGCAGGCAGCCGTTAACGCCACCTCATTAACCGCTCCAGTTGATACATCTAAAGCAGCGGGGGCGAATCCACAGCAAATGCTGCAATACTGGTGGTTACAGGCCGATGAGAAAACACGTAAAGAATTTATGAGCTGGGCGATTTCTCAGCTCTAATCAAGATGATCCCATTGGTTCATCACGCCAGCTATTCCAAGCTGGCGTTACCCTCCCACCACCGCTTTCCCACGACCAAATACGCGCGTCTTTACCAATATCTGCTCGATAATCAACTGGCTGTACCGGCTCAATTTCATACTCCCTCACCCATGACGGCTGAAGATGTAATGCAGGTGCATCAGCAAGATTATGTCGAACAATTTATCCAAGGCAGATTAGCCTGTGCGGCCTTAAGACGCATCGGCTTTCCATGGAGTGAAGCCTTGGTTGAGCGCACCTTGCACTCGGTATCGGGGACGAGTTTGACCGCAAGCTTGGCGCTACAAGCGGGTATCGCCCTTCACTTAACTGGCGGTTATCACCATGCTCATTATGACTTTGGCAGTGGTTACTGTATTTTCAATGATTTAATTATTGCCGCTCGCAAACTGATGGCCGAGCAACAGCTACATAAAGTGCTGATTTTTGATTGTGATGTGCACCAAGGCGATGGCACCGCCACCCTTAGCCACAGGCATCAAGGCATTATCAGTTGCTCCATCCACGGCAAAGAGAATTTCCCGAGCCGCAAACAGCAGTCACACTATGATATTGAATTGACTAAGGGTTCGGATGATAGTGCCTATCAGGAAACCGTCGAGCAGACTCTCGAGCTGCTGATTCGCCTCCATCAACCGGATCTCATCCTGTATGACGCTGGCGTCGATATCCACCAAGATGACGACTTAGGGCACCTAATGATCAGCAAGCAGGGATTGTATCAACGTGATTTAACCGTGTTATCTATGGCAAAAGCAGCAAATATTCCTGTTGCAGCGGTAATTGGCGGCGGCTACAGCCGAGACGAACTACAATTAAGCCAAAGACATAGCCAACTTTTTATTGCAGCCAACCATTTGTGGTAGCAAACTCAATAAAAATCATCATGGAGCACAGCGATGCAACTCGAAATCCGTAACTATTACGAAGTTCTCTTAATGGAAATGTTATCCGATGAAGGCCTGATGGATGAATTGCCGGAGGATTATTTAGCCGATCTCTGCTGTGTTACTCTTAATCAACTGCCAGTACGCTATATTCGCCACCTAGTAGATACCTATTTCTTTGAGGATTACAACGAGTTACAAGAAATGAAACGAGAAATCCAAGCCGCATTAGAAAAATCTCGCGCCTTTCTTAAACAGAATCTACAAAAAAGAATGCAGCAGGAAGAAGCCGACAGCTAAGTCGCGCAGTATTTGGTATAACTATATCGATTTGTCACAAGCTTATACGAGTGAATTCAGCAGAATTGGCTAAATACATGAGTTTAAGTTGTTAGAAATAATGAATTCGGATTGAAGATAAAGAATATTAAAACATGATGAGGAGATTTGGAGGTTCCCCTAGAGCCGACACCCCGGCACACGAGTCGCTTGCTGCGGTTGCTCCCTAAAAGCATGGCCAGCAGTAGTATCAGCGACTTAATCAATAACGCTTACCATCAGACTCAGAAAAAAAACGAGCAGTGGTTGTTTAAGATGTATGAGCAATTGTATCACGCATTTATTCATTAACAATCACTGACGCTTAACTCAATCAACCTGCCCAGTTAATCAATAAACTCCACATCTTTGGCATAGTTCGCTGCCTAAAACTTAGACAGCATCAGATTCACCAATTTGTTCTAAATCATCTCAAAAACAATATTTAACTATATAAAATCAAATAATTACCCCTTTAATATATATTATAACTGTGATTAACCATGTAATAGTTACTTCAAGATTTACTAAGGGGAAAATTAGCGATTTTACAAATTTATAGCTTGCTGGTGGCATTGAAGAGAAGTGATGCAGAACCTATACAAAGATGCCATTTAAAGCTCATAGGAGCGATTTCTAGAGCAGTTTGAAATGAATTAAGAGTAGGACTTAGACTCGCTCCAAAATCAACCAGTAAAGCATTGATAAAGCCTGAGATAGTCTAGTTACAACCACTTAATAGAAGGAATTATTATAAAATGAACTAATCAAGGTGCCATTAAAAAATAAAAGCACCTTTGGATAAAACACTTTGCCACCACCAACTTACTACTTCACTGAAGCTCCAACCAAATCTTTAATAATCTTATCCGTTAATCTATTGCCTACATGAGCCCTACGCCAATCACGCAATATTAACAGCTTGTCAGCCAACTCACCCTTCTCCTCAAAACCTAATGCAATCAACTTTTTCCTATCAGCCATTCTGTTATTCTGCTCCTTTCTATTAGCACTTACCTTATCTGAACGTGGCTGTTTTTTATCAATACGCTTCCCAATATCTAACTGATGATGTTCAACCCTTACTGACTTCGAGAGTTTACTTTCGAAATACATAGCTGTAGATTTATCACCGAAACAGAATGACGTATCAACATCAATAGGCGCTTTCTTAGAGCTTGTTCTAAGCGATATCCTCATTGCTGACTGATAACAAAGATAATGATAAAATGCTTTTCTTATTTGTTCATCAGTCATTTTAAATTTTGTTTTCAAAAACTTATTTAAAAAAGGAAAAGGCATTTGACAGTGAAGGCTAATAAAACGATTGTAATCTAGAAAAGAGTTAAAGCCATGAGAGCACACTGTCAAAGAATCACTCTCAGGCTTAGGGATAACGTGTCCATCATCATCAATGAAATCGAATTCAAGATTTAAATCCTGACCTATTCTCTTTACCGAAATAAAGAGACCAGTGTCCATGGAAGAATATTCCTCAACGATGCGTTCTATTTGGTCACTCTTTAACTTTCTAACAAAGTTAGTCCTCCATTCATTATTGTTTAGCACCCAACACAAAGTTACTTTACCATTAGAATAGTGCTCTTTATCCAATCCCCAATCTAAGGCCACTAGCTTCACACCAAAGGCTTTTGCCGCATAATAATCCACTGTATCTTCAAAGCACGCTGCAAGCATTGTGACTTCAGAAAAACACTCTAGAAAATCAGGCAGCTTTAAATATGCAACCCATTCAAATTTAGCTTGACCAACATTGGTCTCAATCTCGTACAAACAACGGTTTTCTGAATATAATTTTAACTTTTTTAATTTATCAGGAAGCTCATATTGACTATGATGTGAATACCCTTCAGGCTTGCTTTCACTCAATCCTAAAAAATACATAACCCCTTGAATCTCAGACTGAGTTTTTGAATTGTATTCACCTGAATCTACAACACCAAAACCCTCATCAATAAATAAGGGAAATTTAAGACCATTAGTTATTTTACTGGCAACTTTTATCAATGAACTGGTTATACATAAAATCACCCTTGGATTATCTTCTAAAGCACAAATTCCAGCTAACAATCTTTTCTCAACAGAATCTTGAAACGAGTATGAGTCAGAACCAGAATCAGAGTCCGAAATAATCAGGTCAACCTCTACACCCAACTCCTCCAAACCTGACATAGTCTGCTTTAACAAGGCCTTAGTCGAAGTTGCATAAATAATTGTTTCACCAGTCTTAACTCTAGCAGCAATTTTCTGAATAGCCGTAACAGTCTTACCAGACCCACAAACACCATCTACATAAAAAAGCATACAATCACCCTTAAGATGCCATCCACAATTAACAATGTACCCTAGCCTACATTAATATAGGTTAAAGTACATCATTAATTCACATAAAAAACTTAATATGAGTAATACATTATGAAGGAGACCTGATACAGGAAAGTCGTATAACAAAATGTGACAACCCAGCTTTGACCCTAGTTGAAAACACCTCTAAACAACGTCTAAACACACTAGCTAATCTAAGGTGATTATATCGATTACTGTTTTTGACTTATTCAAGCCCTTTAAAGGTCATTAGAAACATATTTTAAATGACTAAAGCAGACAACCCACATAGCCACAATGTGATAAGCCAGCTTTAACCCTATCTGAAAATCCCTTTAAACAATGTCTAAACACACCAGTTAATTTAAGGTGATTGTATCGATTACTGTTTTTGACTTATTCAAGCCCTTTAAAGGTCATTAAAAACATATTTTAAATAACTAAAACAGACAACCCACATAGCCACAATGTGATAAGCCAGATTTAACCCTATCTGAAAATCCCTTTAAACAATGTCTAAACACACCAGTTAATTTAAGGTGATTATATCGATTACTGTTTGAGGCTTGTTTAATTCCTTTCTAAGTCATTAGGAAAGCATTAAAAGACCTGATGCAGCAAACCACATAACACCATGTGATAAGCCAGCTTTAACCCTATCTGAAAATCCCTTTAAACACAGTCTAAACACACTATTCATTCTCAATATTCAGAATGGTAGCTCTACTTACCAAGAACTCTTTAGATAGCTTGAGCTTGCTTTCACCATTCTTTAAGCGTGTTCTCACTTGATTTCGTTGCTCAGGACTTAACTTGGGAGTTCTTCCTCCAAGCCTTCCAGTTCGCACCCTTCCAGACTGCAATCTATCTGTAATTATCGAGTGCTCAAGCTCCGCAAACACCCCTAGAAGCTGTGTAAATGCCTTAGCCATAGGCGAGCCATTACTTGTGTCTATTTGCCCGTCTAAAGTCTTTATATGAACCCCTTTCTTACTTAAAGCATCCACTTTAGACAACACCTGATTAAGACTTCGGCCTAGTCGGTCAAAGGCGGTTACAACCACAACATCCCCTTCCCTAGAGTAATCTATAAGCTCATCTAACTTCTTCCAATTATCATCCGACTTACCTGATTGCTTACCGTGATAAATCTTCACGCAACCCGCATTGGTAAGCGCGTCAATTTGTGCATCCAGAGACTGGTCTTGAGTTGATACCCTAGCATAGCCAATTAGAGCCATTTAAATCACCTTATGAGAGTGTTAAAAACTACATAGATATTGGCAGCGTGATTTATTGGCGTCAATAACTTTGGTTTTTAAAATATTAACAGTGTAAGGTTTATAGGGATAGTTATTGACATGTCTCTAGGGATTTTAAAATTGCTATGGATGTATTCGGGAGGGCTTGAGCAGCCTAAAGACCCATGTATTGAATATTGAACTATTAATGTAAATGCTCACACAAGCACACTTAGGCTTGAAACCTAAAAAATGAACTTGCTGAGCAATACTTATTGGATGTGCCCTGATAGCTCAATAATTTTCTTGTGGTCTTCCCACATCCAGTAATTGCAGTCACTACCTTCGTTAGATTTACTCAGAAGACTTCGGAACATTTCGGCATCATCCTGCCCATTAAAAATATCAATAGTCCTAAAATCAATCGACTTTATGCCCAACATCGGCTGAAAGGTTGAGTACTCCCTGAATTGATTGTGACCTAAGTATTCTTTTTTTGCGCTCTTTTGCATAACGCACTTAAACATCACATCAACCATTTGAGCCAAGGGGAGGTTGGTGTTGTTATCCAGATTTAGCGAAAAGCTCAAATCACTTGAATTCTGTCGCCTCACCAACTCTGACATCTCAAGGTGCTGCTCAATAAGGCCGACCATTAGGACTATCGTATTTATCGCTACATCTGAAGACATTCTTGTACTTGCCACGTATTCCAAGCTCGCAAAGAACCTATTAAGAATTTGCTCCACACCTCTCAGCTCAATGCGGTTACTTTCAAAAAGCGCAGCAAATACACTGATGTTTTTCTTGTAATTTTTAGTGAATGGAAATAAATGAATGTAATCACTTTTGTATTTATCGAAATCCAGTTGCCTTGCGATTAGATAATCCAATACAGACACCTGCGGCAACTTTACCTTCCTATCAAAGAATCTACGCAAATAGAATTTCGCATTAAACTCGGAGCCGTATACAGCTTTAATTGAATGCTCCAAAACCTCTGTGTTAGTGGCCACTAGGAATGTACACCCTTCCGTTTCAAAGAAATGCTTTATTACTTCCAGAACCTCTATCGCATAACTAGGCCTACACCTATCCAGCTCATCAATAAAAATAACAATTGGAATGTTTAATTCGTAGATAGATTTAATTAGATGAGATAAAAATGTTATATGCCCTTTTATCTCTTTAATAGCCTGAACAGCCTCTATGTGGTTCTTTTGTATTATTTCAACAAGTTCCCTTGGCTTTGGCTTGGCTGATAGTTCGGGTGTGCCCGCAACTATTCCACCAACTGTAGCCAATTCTGAAGCACTGGAAGTATCTCCGTAAAGCTGCAAACCAGCAGCCGCATATTGCAAACAAATACCCAATTTGGATTTTAATTTATCAAATACCTCTGTTGCTTTGCGTCGCTCCACTATCTTGCCATTTTGGGTTTTTTCTTTAAAAACATATTCAATCTGCTGAAGTAATTCACTACAGATAACTGCAAGGGGGTTTGTTGAGAAGTCACTTTCCCACACATCAATGTAGACAACAGGATGCCCCCTTGTTGCAAGCTCAATGTATAGGCGTCGAATAAACTCGGTTTTACCCGAACCGTATACACCATCTAGGTTAATCACCCTGCTTCCAGTTGTAACCGTCATTCCGCACCTAATTTTCGATTTAAAAAACTTGACGGCGATCGGTCATTCTGATCTATTACTCTCTTTTGCAGGTAATTCATCATGGCCGCTCCCGCTATCTCTATCCGTAACCTCGACCACCTTGGTTTGGTCGCTGCACTTTGCCAAGAACTCGGCATTGCTCGCATGATTGATGCGGTGCTACCCAAAACGCCGCCCTACAAAGTCTCACATGGTGAAGCGTTGGTGGCGATGATACTGAACGGTCTTGGCTTTCATAGTTCGACCTTGCACATGTTCCCGCAATTCTTTGCCAACAAGCCTGTAGAACGCCTGATTGGCCCGGGGATCTGTGCCGATGACCTCAATGATGATGTGCTCGGCCGCTGCCTTGATGCCCTCTTTGAGGCCGATGTCAGCACGCTTTATCAGGTGATGGCGGAGCAGGTCGTTGAACGATTGGGGCTCAAAAGTACTGCAGTACACCTCGATATCACCAGCTTCCACGTCGATGGCGCCTATGACCAAGCCGATGGCGAGCAGCTCGGTAAGTTGCAATTGGTACGGGGCTATAGCCGCGACCATCGGCCAGAGCTAAACCAGGTTATCCTGGAGCTTATCTGTGAAAATCAGGCCGGCCTGCCCATCTACATGCAAGCCTTGAGTGGTAATATTAATGATACCAAGGCCTTTGCCCAGACGGTACGGCGCCACTTGAGCAGTCTCAAGGCCGCGCAGGAGAGTCGTTATCTGGTCGGCGATGCGGCGCTGTATTGCGCCGACACCTTGCAACTACTGGCACAACAGCAACAGTTGTTCGTGACTCGTGTGCCTGTCACCCTCAATGAAGCCAAGCGAGCCGTGGCAACCATTGGCACCCAGTCGCTGGTTGCGCTGGGCAATGGCTATCATGGCTGTTGGCAAAGCGCCAATTATGCCGACGTCGCGCAGCGTTGGTTGCTGGTGCGCAGCGAACAGGCCAGCCACCGTGAGCAGCAAACATTAGCCAAAAACCTACTGAAAGACAGCACGCGTGAACTGAAAGCCTTCAACAAATTATGTGCCCAGCGTTTTGCCTGCGAGACCGATGCGCAGGCTGAATTAGCCCGTTTTGCTGTCAGCTTAAATCTGCTGCAACTAGAAGCAGAAGTCGTGAGTGAACCTATCTATGCAGGGCGCGGAAGGCCCCAAAAGGGTGAAATGCCGGTGAACTACCAATTTCACATCAAGGGGTTAGCCGCAAGTAGCTTGGCGCGGGTGGCTGAGGCGCGCAACCAGACAGGGGTGTTCATCCTCGCGACCAATGATCACAGTGAAACGCTCACCATGGCTGAGCTGTTGGCTACCTATAAAGCCCAGCAGAATGTCGAGCGTGGTTTTAGGTTTCTGAAAAGTCCCGAATTTTTAACCTCCTCGTTATATCTTAAAAAACCGGAACGTATCGAAGCGTTGCTGATGGTGATGACCTGTAGCCTGATGATTTATGCGGCGCTGGAGCACCGGATCCGGCAGGGCTTAGTAGAGCAGAACCGGAGTGTGGCGGACATGAAAAAGAAACCCACGCAAAAACCGACTGCGCGGTGGATTTTTTTACGCTTTGGCGGGGTGCACGAGTACCAGTTGGGAGAGGCGCCACCTCAAGTCACAGGACTCACAGTGGACCAGCAGATCATTCTCGACGTGTTAGGCGAACGGTATCGGCAAATTTATTCCTAAATCAGGTGCGGAAAGTCGGTTGTAAGGAAGTGAGCGATAAATTGCCCATACTCTTTCCTATTTGTTTTGCAAGTATCCCAGTTATACTCAGCCTTCCACTCCACGTATTTGCTAGCGTGATTTGACGTTTTCATCATTTCCCTTTGAAATTATAGCATTGCGATTACCAAGCGTATTTAGGACATTAATAGTTTCCCGCTAGCTAGTCAAACAGCGCTTCTTTTCACCAAGCCAGATTCAGCACAGCAGGTGGACTATTGAGCCATTTCAAGGATTTTGATATTTCTAAACATTCGTAAGTTATTACAGCTAAAGTACTAAATACATTGACTTCCTATTTTTGAAGGTGAATCATTTTAAATCATTAGAAAACAGATTAATGATTAGCTACTGCAAGTACCAACAAGCACCTCAAGACAGAAAAATATTTAGCCATAAGAAATTAGAGCGGTCAGAGATATGGAAAGACTCAGTATTACAACACATTTGATGGCCATCCTCACAGCATTCTCAGCATTTACAATGCCTATAGCCCTAGATGTTTTGAATCGCATCAGAGACCGCTATGGCTCCTCGCATTACATGAAAGTCATCGAAAACATAATGGGGTTTAAGGTTCACCTTTTGTTCCGAGAACTCATTGTTACACTAGCGTCACTAATATTGTTCTCACTATTTGTTGCGCTAGCGAATCCACATTATTTTACGGCGAGCTTGGTCTTGCTCTTTGAATACTTATTTTCCTTTGTTGTTCTTTTTTTGCTACATAAGGAATATCAATTCATAAAGACAGTATTCAAAGCGACTCGCTCCGACAAATTGGTGACCAACCATTTAATTAGCATGATTTCCAAGCCCCCGATAAAGAATGAGCATCACTCGAAGGAGGTTGAGCTGCTAATTCAGATTGCATGTTACAACATTGAAAACGCAAAAATATCAACGACCGACTCAATTCAGCAACGGTTATTCTCATTAGTTAATAAGTCTTATAGCGATGAAGCGGGAGCAATTGATGCCGATACCGCGAAAATGTTAATTAGCGGCCTAGCTGTGGTATTAACATCTGCAAGAAACAGCAATGACAGAGGCTTATACATAACCTTACAAAGGTGCTATGCAAAACATCTGATAATGTTTTTTGATAGAAAATTAAAAGAATCTAGTATTTTTCATGGATACAGCGAGGAGTTTTATGAAGAGTGCATAAAAGAACTTGGCTCCGACCAATACTGGTTAATGAAAGCTGACTTTCTAATTAGTTTAAGAACATGGGACATTCAGAGCCCGCAAACAATTAAATTCATTGACGGAATTGTTCGGAATCTAATTGACTTCTCCGTAAAAATGAAGCCAGAACTCATCCCTGAAATTATTGACCGATACAGAAACCTTATTGGCTTTGATAGCTATTTTTGCGAAGACCTGCATAAGCTCCCAGCACTTTTTGGCGACTATAATGGTAAGCACTTCAAGGAAATAGTGGGATTAAAAGCTGGGTATAATGAGCATCTATCGTCTTCTCCAGAAAAAATATCTGAGCAGTTTGAAGAGCTTTTAAGCAAGCATACGATTGATGCCATGGCAGGCGCTAAATCCACTGAACAGATAGGCAAGATTGAAGAAAATGCTAAAATTTATGCAAGAGACATGATGCAGGAGCTAATTAAAGATATTGCCGCTAATGCCGCAAAAAGCACTGCTCAATACGCAATAAGGGTGCTTGCCGCGCAAAATTTATGGGTACACATCCTAGATAGTCATGAGATTTTTTCCTCGGCAAGTTCCAACGTGCAATTACTTGGCGTTAACATCTTACCTAGTTCACTAAGCTCAGTGATACATGAATTAGGCGAGGCTCATAGCATTTCAATGCGACGCTCGAGAGAGTTGCGCTCATCTTACCAAAAAGCCGTGCCACTCCTGCTTATGTACAATCTATACTGCTGGAGAATTAAAAACCCGGAAAAATGCCTATTAGAAGGTGTGGGCAACCTAGCATCCTCATTCAGCGTTATCGGGAGAACTATAATGCAAATCAATGACACTCTCTCAAATATGACGCTAGTCAGATATTTTTCGAAGTCACCCGAGTATTCTACAACCCTTTGCAATCACTTTAATATCAGTCACGAGACCAAAAGCTTTCATACAGGGGTGATAAGAATGATTGATGAAATCACCAAACGTCTTAATGAAGAGCTTTTAAACCTAATTAAAAACCAACCACTAAGTGAAGAGCTAAAGCGAAAATACATTAATGAAGCAACGACAATTCCAGAGGATTATGTGGAGATTTTCCCCTTGCTAAGCAAGGTTACTCTTGTACCTGAGAAGCAAAACCCTATCAATGTAGGGTTGCTCCAATATCCGCGAAAAACCTTTTTAGACAACACTGGGGTTGCGACGATTTTCTTTAACAGAGAAATTATAAAGGCTGTGCATAACTCTATTGCTAAAAAGCATTTAACCACAGAGGGGCGGCCACTCAAAAATCTTCAAGTCTCTGAGCTTAAAGATGATGATTTACTCATAGTGAGTAACAGTGATTGGCACGCTTGGGCGAAATCGCAAACCCAATCAGCACTATCAAGCATTAAAGTTCACCTTGTTTACACTGAGTCCTCTTTAGGTAGTTACTATATTTACAACACTGCATCATCACTCCCTTTGGTTCGGCTTTACTCAGAGCACAACAATTTAAACGACATCGATATGCACGAGCATTTAAGGAATGCTTTCGAGTTCAAATTTGAAGATAAGGATGGATTTGTAAGTATCCTGATAAAGGCTCACATTTATTATTAATTCCCATTAGTTGCGCATGTCATTTCTGGCACCAACCCAAGGCGTTAATAAGTTTAAGCATATTTTCAATCTTATAATCCTTACCGTACCTGTCGAAGGTGATTGAGCCATGAGAATGTCCAAGCAATCCTGCAACCATGTCCGAGCTAAACTCCTTATGCTTTAGCTGGGTAGCTACCGCATGCCTAATACCGTGCAAAGTCTCCCTTTCACCCCAGCCCAACTTGGCCTTGAAGGTACTAAACCACTTTGAGACTTGATGTGAATAGCCTCTAGCTGGCAATTTCCTCAGCTCTGGGAACAGGCGCTCACCCCCCTTTTCCTGCTGTTTTTCAACAAACTTCAGGAAGCCCATAGCTATTAACTCAGGGTGAATTGGGATAACGCGCTCACTTGAAGCAGTCTTTATAGATTGGTCTTTGTGGGTTGCCCTGATGAGTATGCAAGGATGATTATCAACCACTTGAAGGTCATCCAAGTAGAGCTGAGCCAGCTCCCCTATCCTCGCCCCTGTGTATGCAGCCAATCTAGGCAGCCAAGCTCTATAAGGTAAATTGATTTCGGTAACAGGAGGAATTTCTCTAAATAACTGCTTGATTTGGTTATCACTCAGAGCATCCCTAGCCTTTGAAGCTTTCACCCTTTCAGAGACCTTTATGCTCAATCCTGTCATCGGATTATTTGTACCGTAATGAATTGAAGCCCATTGCATGAGTGCTGACACTCTGGTTAGTCGCTTGTTTACCGTAGCAACTGACAACTCAGACTTTGAAGAGAAATGCCGCTTATACTCCAAAGCTTTGGGCAATGTGAACTCATCCAGATGCAAATCACCAATGAGGTTTATTAAGTCTTTAAATGATTGACGGTTAACTTTCTCACTACCCGCTGACCAAGCACCTTGCTTAAGCTTTTCCTGACAGAACTCTTCAGATACTTGGCTCAATTTGGGAAGTTTAGGTTTTGGGCTTTGAATTGGACTTGAGGTGATTGCTGCCGCCATCGGTGCAACTTGGTGAACTGCGCTTGTAATTGCAACTACTTGAGAAAATTCAGAATCATTCTGAACGTGTCCCTCAATAATGCTTTTTAACTGCATTAGAACTTGCCAAGACTTTCTCACGGCTTCAAAGCGCTCTCTAGTCTCTAAAGACTTTCTAAGTTCGCGCTTACCAAGAGTGGACTGCATTGCTTCGGGAATAACTATTCTTGCGTACCAAATGCCATGTCGTGACTTGAACAAATAAGCTGGAGATTTATCGAGATGACTTCCCATGAAATGTACCACCAAGTGTACCACTCGGATGAAATTTCACTGAACTGCTGATATAAGAGATTGATTTATGAGGAGATTTGGAGGTTCCCCTAGAGCCGACACCCCGGCACACGAGTCGCTTGCTGCGGTTGCTCCCTTCCGGGCCTGGCCGAGTTCACAAGTTATCATTGCGGGGGGACCCTAGGGTCACCATAACTTCGAGTGTATCACTTGGTGGATGATCACTGAACGACGCGGATTATCCCCCATGGCTCCTATGGGATCAAGTGCTAATCCGTCCGTTTGGCAAATATCCGGTTTAACTGGACAATCTATAGGCAAACCAACCAAGTAAAAATAATAAAAGCCTGCTATTGCAGGCTTTTATTATAAGGGCTTCAGCAGCAAGAGACTGAACGCATCTTATCCCTAGAGCTTTATCATATGACGATTTTGCTCAATCAGCTTAGCGCCAATGCCAGAGACATTCGCTAGCTCATCAATGGCCTTAAATTTACCATTTTGCGTTCGATAATCGATGATGGCCTGCGCCTTAGCCGCCCCAATGCCCTTAAGCAGCTGCAACTGTTCCGATGAAGCGGTATTAATATTCACCTGAGCCGAATCAGGCATGGCTTGCTTAGCATCGGTAGTTGCCTTTTTAACCTCTGTCTGAGCTTGCGCTTGCACTTTGCTAACATCTTTTGCTGGATCCGCCGCCATCGCAGGTAAAGCGAATAGGCAGGAAAATGCAATGGCACTCACCATCGCGGGTAAACGATGTGTTATTTTCATAATGCTTCCTCTCTCCTTGAAATTCGGCCTTTCGTCCTACTTCCGTGGCCTTCAATCAAACATAGACGAAGCTTTTATGAATTTCCAAACGCCTAAGTATAAATATTATCGATGACTAAAATAGCCTGTTCCCTTGCGGGTTAATCCTTTCTAGAAAGCCAAAAGGACGCCGTTAAGGCATCCTTTCGCGAAGTACCACAAACCATTACGCCAGCATCGCCAAAGCTTGGTTTAAATCCTCGATGATATCGCCGCAATCCTCTAAACCGATTGAGATGCGCAGTAAATTATCGCTTATTCCCGCTGCCTGGCGTGCCTCTGGCGTGTAGGGTGAGTGGGTCATGGAAGCTGGGTGCTGAATAAGGGATTCCGCATCCCCCAAACTTACAGCGATTGAAAACAGCTTAAGGTAACCCACAAAAGCCATCGCTTGCTCAAGAGAGGCGGCTAACTCAAAGGCAATCACGCCACCAGCTTTCGCCATCTGTCCACCGATAAATCGATGCCCTGAATGGGATTTAAGCCCGGGATAATACACCCGAGTCACTGCGGGATGTTGCTCCAAAAACTCGGCGACACGCTGCGCACTGTCACAATGGCGCTGCAAACGCACATCTAAGGTTTTTAGCCCTCGCAAAATCAGCCACGCATCGTGGGGAGACATCACAGCACCGATATCCTTTAGAATCTCATATTTCACTCTGTGCAGCTGCTCTTCACTGCCACACACGACGCCAGCAATTACATCGCCGTGCCCATTCAAATACTTAGTCGCACTGTGTACCACTAAATCGATACCGAATGCTAAGGGTTGCTGCAGTAACGGTGTCATAAAAGTATTATCGACAATGCTGACAAGTTGATGCCGTTTCGCAATATCGGCGATACCTTTGAGATCAAACACCTGTAAATGAGGATTAACCGGAGTTTCGCAAAAAATCACCCGAGTGTTGGGTTTGATAGCCCGTTCAATGGCCGCTAAATCGGTAAAATCGACTAAGGTGACTTCGATACCGAAGCGGGCAAATTGGCTAGTCATAAGGGCAAAGGTGCAACCATAAACCGCATTGGAAGCCACTAAATGATCGCCCATCTGCAAGTTAGCCAGCAGCGCCGCCGACACAGCACCCATGCCAGAGGCCGTTGCTGCCGCCGCTTCAGCGCCTTCTAAAATCGCCATTTTACGTTCCAGCTCGGCAACGGTCGGGTTACCTAGGCGAGTATAAATATAACCGGGTTCGTTGCCGGCAAATCGCTCGCCGCCTTGCTGCGCCGACTCAAAAACAAAAGTCGCCGTTTGATAAAGTGGCGTCACCAAAGTACCAAAAGCTTCTCGCTCATGCCCGGCATGAATAGCTTGGGTCGCGGCTTTCCACTGCTTGCTTGATTCATCTTGCATTGCTCACTCCTTGTTGTCGCAGTGCCTCATTCGCTTGTTGTTTCATAGTTTGTTTGAATGAGACCATGCTTAGCATCTTGATAAGTCCTATTGATAAGTTAATGAAACATTAGCCCTATCGAATAAGCACTAACATACCCCGCCGGGCGGGCGAAACCAGTGCCATGGTGAAAATAGCATCAGAGGCGCTGTAACTAAGTTGTTACATTCAAGGATTTTTGGCCGACAATCAGCAATAAAAAATGCGCTAATAACAGGGTCATTAGCGCATTAGCATTTAGCCTAAAGTGCACTCGCAGTGTTGTGCATTCGGCTAGGTTATTTCTCTTTGGGTGTTGAGCCAGTTTTAAGCTCCGCTGCCTCTAATTGACTCTTAAGCGCATCCCGTCCGTCTTTAGTCAATAACTTACCGGCAAACTGTTTAAGCTCAATCAACAACTCTTGATGAACTTTGGACAATTTGGGGCGCTGCTCCTCCCTAAACTGAATAGGTCGACACAGCGCCATGGCTTGATAACCTAAACGTGCCGTGAGCAGTCCGCCGCCTAAGCCCTGGGCAAGCCGTGCGGATAATTTCCCCGTCATCTCGACCGACAGCAATTGGGTACCCAAATCGGTCACTAACTCGCTGGTACCGGCATAGATGATGTTCATGATGATGCTGCGAATGAGTTTAATCCGGCTCCAATAGCCTAACTCTATCCCGTAACAGGCGGCGACATCCCGCAGCATGCGTTGATTGCGCCAAAGAATAATGGCCATATCCAATGCAGCAAGTGGACTCGCGGCAAGCAACACTGCAGACTCGGCCGCGTATCGACGGACGATTTTTTTCGCGAGTTCATCCCGCTCAGTCAGCACTAAGTCCTCAAATAGCAGCACTTTTTCGGCGTCATTGTGTTCATCTTTGAGCGACTGACGCAGCCGCTGTAGCCCCTGACTATCGGGATAATGGCGCACTATGTTATTGATAAAACCATCGGCCTCCCCCATTTGCATACTGAGAGCAAGTCTTGCGCCGGACTCTTGCGTATCGGCAACCTGCTTGAGGCGTTTTAATTTACGGTATTCGCCCAAGGCTCCGACCATAGCCCAGCTGCCGACTAAACCGAGTACTGCGCCATAAAAGCTAAATAACCAAGGGCTTGCTAACCAAGCGTCCCGCAATCCTAATCCCGTTTGCACTAAAACCAGTAGCAATAACCCAAAAACGGAAAAGCGCGCCAACCAAGACCAACGGCGAGATTGATGCAGTGTTGGCCGAATGGACGACACATCCAATGCTTGCGGATGGGCCGCTAAGGCATCATCGACAACCTCATCCACCGCTTTTAAGGGTGTCTGTGGTGCAAAGGCTTGGGCACTCTTAAGCTCATCGGAAGCAGACTGAAGTTTGACCTTGTCAGAATCAAATACTTGTTGTTTTTTGAGCGGTTGGCTTTCAAGTGTATTTTCAGACACTGACTTATCGAGCCCGTTTGTCTCTGACTCACTTGAAGCTGATAACGAATCTAAACTCATTCCAGTTTATCCCCCACAAGGTACTGCAGAAGGTGATCGAGACGGATATGGTCAAAATGCACCGCAGATGGATCCACATTGCTGTTATTTGGCGGAGCAAACCCCATAAAATGAAACCCCTGATCGCGCCAAAAGCTGGGCTCGGGTAAGCGAGTGGGCACTTCGCCGGGGAAAAGCGTCAGGGCTTGGCCGTTCAATCCAATCCCCTGCACAACTTCCACATCCCCTTCTTGAGTGGTCACCATGCCATGACGCGTCGCCTTAATGGCACTAATGGCCATAGTCTCGACTTTACAACCATCGAAACTGGCAAAGTGCTGGCTGTGTTTGAGCATATCGGTGAGCAGGGATAACACATGACTTTGTTGATCCCGCGTCACATGGTCAACCTTACTGGCGGCAAATAATAATCTGTCTATCCGCGGCGCAAACAATCGGCGTAAGTAACTGGATTGGCCGTATTGGAAGCTTTCCATAATGGCATTGAGCGCGGCGCCCATATCCTCAAACTGGGTTTTGCCACGGTTTAAGGCGCTGAAGCAATCAACCAGTACTAACTGGCGATCAAACCCCGCAAAATGCTGTTTATAGAAAGGTTTTACTACCTTGGCCACGTATTCTTGATAGCGCTTTTCTAAGACATGAAAGGCGCTGTGTTTATCGCTTTGTTTAAGCTCGCTCCACTGATTATCTGTCACCGATAACAGCGGAAAAAACGCCAGCAGCGGCGCGCCTTCCCACTCCCCTGGTAATAACATCCGTCCGGGTTGCGCCTGATAATAGCCCTGCACATGCACTAAATCATGCAATAGCTGCTGATACTCGTCGGCAATGCGTTTGAGCTGCAGCTCATCGGCCGCCTCGGTTAAATTGAGCGCACTTAACGAAGTTTGAAATTCAGCATATAGGGGCGAGCTTTTTAACACAGCGACACGTTGTTGCTGCGCGCTGCACCACTCGATAAAGCTTTGCCGCAGCATAGGTAAATCTAATAGCCACTCACCGGGATAATCGACAATATCCAAATACAGCGTAGCGGTATCAGCAAACTTGGCGAGCAGCCCCTTCTGCGGCTGATATTTGATGGCTAAACGCAGCTCCGAAATCGTGCGGGTCGATGCAGGCCAAGTCGGCGGCGTCGAAGTAAGCGCTAACATTGCGCCCTGATAATCGAAGCTGGCAATTTCAAGATCCGGCTGCATCGCCCGCTTCACCCCGAGCAAACGTTGCTCACGGCTCACTTGCCACAGGGGCAAGGCATTCCCATGGCGGGAATGGGAGACCTGAGAAGCCGCGCCACTATTGAGTAGTTGATTGACTAATCCGGTAATAAATGCGGTTTTGCCCGCCCCCGATAACCCTGTTACCGCGAGTCGTAAATGCCTGTCAGCCGTTCTATGGAGCAGGGATTGGCTCTTTTGAGTTAATTTATGGAGCGAAACGTCAAGCGTTCCCATAAGGATGTCCCTAAATGTTGAATGAGGTTAACTATACACTGGATTTGACGGGAGATTAAGCAACAAGGGCGGACATGGCCGCCCTTTAGAGGGATTACAAGCTATTGATTTGTCTTTTTAAATCAAAGTTATCAGATGTTACATGGCGTTCAAGGTTTTGCAGTCTCACCTCTAGGCTTCTAAATTGCCTGCTCACATCGCTCAGCGCTTGTTTAGCAGGCTCTCCCGATTGCCAAGGTTTCTTCTTCACCTCAATGTCATCCCTAACAGTGCTATTTTGGGGTTTGATGTCGAGTATCACCCATAACGCAACATAGATGATAAACACGACGCCCGAACCACCTAATAGGAAGATAGAAACCGCAAGTACTCGCACTAACCATGTTTCAATTGCAAAGTATTCGGCTATCCCCGCACACACACCTGCGACTTTACCTGACTGGGGAATACGATACATAGTACGGCCACTAGTTCCTCTCATGTTTGCCCCTCCATTCAGGCGATTCTGAATCCAGAATGGCCTCTAAGGTTTCGATGCGCGCAGCCATCTTATCGGCTTTAGCAATCAAATCATTGAGCTGTGAAAACTCTTCCTCAGTGAGTCCCTGGCTCACTTGTCGCTTACTGCGATAATGAAGAACTAACCATATGGGCGCCACCACTATCATAAAGATGATAATTGGTGCCATTAGTATGTCCATATCCATAACTCACCTCTGAATTGTTATTCTTTTGACTTAGTCGCAGCTTTGCCTTTTACTTTGGCCTTTAATGCTTCCAGCTCGGCATTCACTGAATCTTCAGCTTCCAGTGCAGCAAACTCATCGGCTAAGGTCTTTTTATTACCCAGATCGTAGGATTCAACCTGCGCTTCTAACCCTTCGACACGGCGCTCATATTGCTCAAATTTCAGCATAGCGTTGTCGATTTTGCTTGAGTCTAACTGCTTCTTCACTTCTAAACGTGATGAGGCGGTTTGTTTACGCAAAATAATGGTCTTTTGGCGCGCCTTAGCATCCAGTAACTTTTCTTGCAGCAGGCTAACTTCATCCTTTAAGCGCACAATGTGCTCGTCGATCACTGCCAACTCTTGGTTTAAGGTATCCACTAAACCCGCGGCTTTTTGTTTTTCAACTAAAGCGGCCTTGGCTAAATCTTCGCGATCCTTCGACAGTGCCAGCTCAGCTTTGTCTTGCCAATCTTGAACTTGTTCTTCAACACGGCTGATACGACGGATTAATTCTTTCTTTTCAGCTAACACTTTTGCTGATGTTGAACGAACTTCTACCAGTGTATCTTCCATCTCTTGGATAATCAGACGAACCATTTTTTCAGGGTCTTCTGCTTTATCGAGTAATGCGCTGATATTGGAGTTAATGATATCGGCGAAACGAGAGAAAATTCCCATAATGCTATCCTCAAATTGATGTTGGTCTCGCTTAGGGTAATACACTAAGTGTGCCAACTTTTATTTTATGTTTAAATTCATAAAGATAAACATATTCTTAACTTTTTCTTTATTTTATGGCTCAAGCCACTTATTATCATTTTCACCAAAATTTAGCGCGAAAGACTAAAAAATATCGTGGATAATAAATTTCAGCAAGACAACCTCATCGGCCAATCGAACGCCCTACTCGAAGTGTTAGAGCATGTGTCACAGATAGCGCCGCTTTCTAAACCTGTTCTCATTATTGGTGAACGGGGTACGGGTAAGGAGCTGATTGCTGAACGCTTACATTATCTGTCTAAACGCTGGGATCAAAGTTTTATTAAGCTAAATTGTTCATCTTTGAGTGAAAATTTGCTAGAAAGTGAATTATTCGGCCATGAGTCAGGTGCCTTTACTGGCGCCAAAGGCAAACACGAAGGCCGTTTTGAGCGCGCCGACGGTGGCACTCTATTCCTCGATGAGTTAGCCAACACCTCGGGATTAATCCAAGAAAAACTGCTACGGGTCATCGAATACGGTGAATTTGAACGGGTCGGCGGCAGTAAAACCATTCAAGCGGATGTGCGCCTTATCTGCGCGGCTAACGAGGATTTACCCTCACTGGCCGACGCCGGCGAATTTAGGGCCGACTTGCTCGACCGCTTAGCGTTCGATGTGATCACCTTGCCGCCACTGCGTTGCCGCCCCGAAGATATCATGACCTTAGCCGAATACTTTGCCGTGGGCATGGCGCGGCAACTTAAGCTGGAACTCTTCAGTGGCTTCAGTGCCAGCGCAGTCGATCAGCTGATGAGCCATGACTGGCCGGGGAATATCCGTGAACTTAAGAACGTGGTCGAGCGCAGTGTGTATCGCAATAGTGGTGAGAACCACCCTATTGAGCAGATTATTCTCGACCCCTTTGCCTCTCCCTATCGCCCCACAACGCGAGTGCGTACCCGTGAGCGCCAAATCTCCGCACCTGAAGCGCCGCTGAGCGCGCCCGTGATCACGTCGGCCAAAACCGATACCGACACGGCCGCCATTGCAGAGTCCATGACCAATCCGTTTAGTTTTCCTTTGGACTTTAAAGAGCAAACCGAACGTTATGAGATGGAGCTTATCCAGCAAGCCTTGTCGGCCAGTCAGTACAATCAAAAGAAGACGGCTGAAATCCTTGGCTTAAGCTATCACCAGCTGCGCGGCATTCTGAAAAAGTACAATTTGCTCGATAAAGCATAAGCAGATTGCCCACGGGCGAGATGCACTGCTAAAATAGCCGTTCATAGTCGATAAAATAATGATTTATAAATGAGTGTGCTAATAAGACGCCTGTGCCTATCAACTGCAGTTTTCTGCATGAGTGGGTTGTTGGTTGCATGTGGCCCCCAACGACTCCCTTCTGGTTTGGTCTATTGTTCCGAAGGGAATCCCGAGTCTTTTAATCCGCAGTTGGTGACCTCAGGCACCACTATCGACGCGACCTCACACCAAATTTATAGCCGCTTAGTGGACTATGATGCGCTCTCAGGCCAGCTCGTGCCAGCGCTGGCCACCAGTTGGGCCGAGAGCGACGATGGCTTAAGTTACCGTTTCACCCTCAGGGAAAATGTTAAGTTTCAACATTCATCCCGTTTTACCCCGAGTCGCGATTTTAATGCCGACGATGTGCTGTTTTCCTTCAATCGAATTATCGACAAGCATCACCCTTACCATGGCGTATCACGTACCGGTTATCCCTTTTTCCAAAGTATTGGCTTTTCAGAACAAGTTAAAAGTGTTGAAAAAATTAATGACCACGAGGTGATCTTTCGCCTAGCGCGCAAAGATGCGTCGTTTTTATCGAATCTCGCCACCGACTTTGCAGTTATCCTCTCAAGCGAATATGCCGATCAGCAACTGGCATTGGGGCACCCTGAAAATCTCGATCATTTCGCCATTGGTACTGGGCCTTTTACCTTAGTGCACTACGCTAAAAACGAATATATTCGCTATCGCCGCAATCCCGACTTTTGGGGAGAGCCCGCCAAAGTCGATATGCTGGTCTACGATATCACCCCCAAAAGCACGGTGAGACTGGCCAAACTTATCGCCGGTGACTGCAGCGTATCCGCCCTGCCCAAGGCGGGGGAACTACCCGTTATCAAACAACATGAACAGCTGAACATTGAGTCTCAACCCGGTCTTAACGTCGCCTTTTGGGCCTTTAATACACAAAAGCCTCCTTTAGATGATGTACGCGTGCGCCGTGCCCTCGCCTATGCCGTAGATAAGCAAAATATCTTACGTGCCGTGTATCAAAACACCGCCATAGAAGCCATAGGTGTGCTGCCGCCAGCGTCTTGGGCCTACGACAGCAATAAAAAACTGTTAGATTACAATCCGCAAAAAGCACGGGATTTGTTAAAAGAAGCGGGAATCAAACATCTCAGCATCGATATCTGGGCCATGCCCGTCGCCCGCGCCTACAACCCTAACGCGTTAAAAACCGCCGAGTTAATTCAATCTGATCTGGCCAATATCGGTGTTAAGGTCAATATTATCAGTTACGATTGGAGCGTCTTTAGCCAAAGATTGAGCCGAGATGAATATGACTCAGTCCTCATCGGCTGGAACGCCGATAACAGTGACCCCGATAACTTTTTCACTCCACTGCTGAGTTGCTCGGCGATGCAATCAAACAACAATCGCTCTCGCTGGTGCAATAAAGAGTTTGATGCCATTCTAGACAGAGCGAGGGAAGTCTCGACTCAGGCCGAGCGCAAGGAGATTTACCAGGAGGCCGAAGCCTTCTTAGCTGAGCAAGTGCCAATGTTGAGTCTGGCCCATGCCAAGCGAGTCGCTCTCTCCCGAAGCAATATCCATGATATGCAGTTGACCCCCTTTGGTGGCATCTCATTTGCCCGTACTAGTCAAGCTGAGCAGGAGACACACTGATGTTCAGATACCTGTTACGGCGCCTCAACCTGTTTCTTGCCACTTCGCTCGTGATGGTCGGCGTATTGTTTTATGCAACAGGGTTATTTCCTGTTGAACGCACCTTCGCCCTCACGGGTATCCATGCACCGTCAGAGAGTCAACTGGTGCAAATTGAGCAGGACTATAAGTTAGATAGCAATAAGGCCATGCAGTTTATTGCTTATTTACAGCAAAGACTGAGCGGCAATTTGGGCGTCTCCGTCACCTCGCACCAGAGCGTGGCCGAAGAATTAAGCTCTGTGCTACCTGCCTCCTTCGAACTTGCCGTTATGGCGGCCGTGATTGCTATTGGTTTAGGCGTGCCGCTTGGCGTGTTGGCCTCCCAGAGCCAACATAAACTCACCCAAAACACCATTATGGCGATTACCCTGACGGGCTATTCCGTTCCTGTATTCTGGTTAGGTTTGTATTTGTCACTCTGGTTTGGTGTCGACCTTGGCTGGCTACCCATTTCAGGGCAACTCAATCTCTTATATGAGATAAAACCTGTTACGGGATTTATGTTGGTCGACATTTTGCTGTCTGATTCGGAATACCGGATATCGGCCTTTAAAGATGCCTTATTGCATATCGTCCTGCCCGCCACCACACTCGCAGTGCTCCCTTTTACCGTGGTCGTACGCAGCACGCGCTCGGCGATGATGAATGTGATGAACCAAACCTTTATCCGCGCCGCCGAAGCCAGAGGCATGCACACCAACACCATTATTTTGCGCCACGCCTTACCCAACGCGCTGATCCCCGTATTGAAGCACTTAGGGCTAATGCTCGGAGCATTTGCGAGCTATGCGATTGTTGTTGAAATGATTTTCTCTTGGCCGGGTGTGGGTTCTTGGTTGGTGTCGGGTATTTATCAGCGGGATTATACGGTTATCCAAGGCGGGATTTTAGCCGTGGCCTTGTTGATCATCTTTTTAAGTATTTTGATTGAAGTGCTGCATACCGTCTTCAATCCCTTGAGCAGAAAAGATCTTTATGCCTCCAATTAAAATTTATCAGGAAGATCAAATCGCCTCGCCGATGATGCGGGTCTGGCAGAATTTTTCGGCAAACCCCTTTGCCTTAGCGGGTTTGTGGACCATTGCTTTTCTGCTGCTGCTCACCCTGTTCGGACCTATGATTGCCCCTTTCTCCCCCGAAGCGCAGGATCCTCGCGCATTACTGTTGCCGCCCTCTTGGGACCCATCGGGCACAGTGGCGCACTTTTTAGGTACTGATGATCTGGGTCGTGACATTTTTAGCCGCTTACTGCATGGGGCGCATTTAACCTTCGGCATGGCGCTAATGATTGTCGGCACCGCGCTGTTTATGGGTTTCATCATAGGCTCGCTTTCGGGCATGATGCGCGGCTTAAAGTCCAGTATCTTGGGGCACTTACTCGATGCATTGCTGTCGATTCCTTCACTATTAATGGCGATTTTAGTGGTTGCAGTGATGGGGCCAGGGCTTGAAAACGTCTTCTGGGCCGTGGGCATTGCCTTAACACCGCAGTTTGTGCGCTCCATTCATCAATCGGTGCATGAAGAGTTACAGAAAGAATACGTAACTGCCGCCCGTTTAGACGGCGCCAATTCGCTGCAGATTTTTTGGTATGTGATCATGCCAAACGTGTGGGAAGTAGTGATTATTCAAACCACCTTAGCCATTTCTGCCGCGATTTTAGATATTGCCGCCCTTGGCTTTTTAAGCCTTGGCGCCCAAGCTCCCAGCCCTGAATGGGGTGCAATGGTCGCCCAAGGCATGGATAATTTGTTGACCGCACCTTGGACTGTGACCATTCCAGGGCTGGCGATTCTTTTTAGTGTGCTCGCCATTAACTTGGTGGGCGATGGCTTGAGATCGGCGCTTGCGCCCATCAGAAACTAACCTATGCCATTACTCGACGTTAGAAACCTGACCATTGAGCTCGACACGCCCCACGGCAGAGTGCGCGCCCTTGAGAAAGTGAGTTTGACCCTGAACGCGGGGGAAATTCACGGTCTAGTGGGTGAATCGGGCTCGGGCCGCAGTCTGCTCGCCAGAGCTATTCTTGGGATCCCAGGCCCCAATTGGACCATTACCGCCGACCGCATGATGTGGGATGGTAATAATCTGATGGCCATGACCTCGAAGGAGCGCCGTAATCTGATGGGCTCAGATATGGCAATGATCTTCCAAGACCCCTCAGGCAGCCTTGACCCTTCGCAAACTGTGGGCAGTCAGCTGATGCAGGCCATGCCTAAGAACCCTAAGGCTTACTTTTGGCAAAAGCACAAACATGCCAAACTCACGGCACAAAAATGGCTGCATAAGGTCGGGATTAAGAATCCGCAAAAAGTGATGTTGAGTTATGCTTGGGAGCTTTCGGAAGGCGAATGCCAAAAAGTGATGATCGCCATGGCAATTGCCAACCAACCGCGATTATTGATTGCCGACGAACCGACCAACTCGATGGAGCTGAGCACTCAGGCGCAGATTTTCCGTCTGCTATCACAGCTTAACCAGCTACAAAACGTGTCGATTTTAATCATCAGCCACGAGCTTGAAACGCTGGCACAGTGGTGCGATCACCTATCCGTGCTCTATTGTGGCCAAGTCATGGAATCTGGCCCAACGGAAGAACTGATCAATCAGCCGTATCATCCTTACACTAAGGCACTCTTGGATAATATGCCGGATTACTCGGGGATAGAGGCGCACAAAGCCATTATGCCAACCCTGCCAGGCTCGGCCCCCGCCCTGCAGCATCTGCCCATTGGTTGTCGCCTAGGGCCAAGATGCCCTGAGGCACAAAAGAAATGCGTTAATCAGCCAAGTTTGAGTCATTTACGCGACCGCTACTTTGCCTGCCATTTCCCTTACCACGGTGAAACGACAAATGACGACCCCACTGCTTAAAGTTAACGATCTCTTTAAGAGGTACGATACCGGCTATAAGGGCTTTACCCGCCAATATAACGATGCCTTAGCCCCGGTTTCCTTTGAATTAAACCGCGGCGAAACCTTAGCGATTGTGGGTGAAGCGGGTTCAGGTAAGAGTACGTTAGCGCGTATTTTGGTGGGCGCAGAACCCCGCAGCGGCGGTGAAATTTACTTTGAGGGCGAGGCGCTTGATAGCCGCAATATTAAGCAGCGCTGCCGCCTTATTCGGATGATTTTCCAAGATCCCAATACCTCACTCAATCCAAGGCTCACCATTGGCCAATTACTGGATGAACCGCTGCGCTTTAACACTGAGTTATCCGCCAAAGAGCGTAGTGGCCAAGTGATTGATACCTTGAGGAAAGTTGGTTTATTACCCGAACATGCGGATTTTTATCCCCATATGATTTCTGAGGGTCAAAAACAGCGGGTTGCGGTGGCGCGGGCGCTGATGCTCAATCCGAAGATTATCATCGCCGATGAAGCATTAACCGCCTTGGATCTCTCGGTACGCTCACAGATCCTTAACCTGCTGCTCAAATTGCAGAAGGACTTAGGCTTGTCCTATATCTTCGTGTCCCATAACCTGAATATTATTCGCCATGTCAGCGATAAAATTATGGTGTTACACAAAGGGGTGATGGTTGAGAAAGCCCCAACAGAACAGATATTTAATTCGCCTCAGCACGAATATACCCAAAGGCTGATTCAGGAGCAGAGCCTGTTTGTTCATAAGCGTTAAACTGCTCCAACCACTTAAATATTCAGGCGAATTGGCTAAAAATAGATGCCATTTAGCCGCCGAAGTATTTATCCTATTGGTCATTTTGATAGAAGAAGCTTAAACATGATTATCAAACCCAAAATTCGTGGATTCATTTGTACCACAACTCATCCCGTTGGTTGTGAAGCTAACGTTCAAGAGCAAATTGCTTTAACCAAAGCCAAAGGCAAAATCGCCAACGGTCCAAAGAAAGTGCTTGTTGTTGGTTCATCGAGTGGCTATGGCCTGTCTTCACGCATTGCCGCCGCCTTCGGCAGCGATGCTGCAACCATTGGTGTGTTCTTCGAAAAGCCTGGTACTGAAGCGAAACCTGGTACTGCAGGCTGGTACAACTCTGCCGCTTTCGACAAGTTTGCCAAAGCTGAAGGTTTGTACTCTAAGAGCATCAACTGCGATGCTTTCAGCCATGAAGCTAAGCAAAAAGTTATCGAGCTTATCAAACAAGATTTAGGTCAAGTGGACATGGTGGTCTATTCATTAGCATCACCCGTACGCAAACTGCCTGACTCAGGCGAGCTAGTGCGTTCTGCACTCAAGCCAATCGGTGAAGTGTATACAGCGACTGCCGTTGATACCAACAAAGACTGCATTATCGAAGCCACCGTTGAGCCTGCGACTGAGCAAGAAATTGCCGATACTGTCACTGTGATGGGTGGTCAAGATTGGGAACTGTGGATTAACGCACTCGCCGAGGCTGGTGTATTAAGCGATAACTGCAAAACCGTAGCCTACAGCTATATCGGTACCGAGTTAACCTGGCCAATCTACTGGCACGGCGCATTAGGTCAAGCCAAGATGGACTTAGACCGCGCGGCTAAAGCCTTAAATGATAAACTCGCGGCCAAAGGCGGCAGCGCTAACGTTGCCGTGCTGAAGAGCGTTGTCACCCAAGCCAGCTCAGCCATCCCTGTGATGCCACTGTATATTGCGATGGTATTTAAGAAGATGCGCCAAGAAGGCCTGCACGAAGGCTGTATGGAACAAATCTACCGCATGTTCAGCGAGCGTCTGTTCCGTGCCGATGGTGCAAAACCAGAGACCGACAGCGACAACCGTCTGCGTTTAGACGATTGGGAACTGCGAGAAGATATCCAGCAGCATTGCCGTGATCTGTGGCCACAAGTGACCACTGAAAATCTGTCAGAACTGACCGATTATCAAGAATATAAAGCCGAGTTCATTAAACTGTTCGGCTTTGGTATCGAAGGCATCGACTACGATGCAGATGTTAATCCATACGTTGAGTTCGATGTGATCGAGCTGTAATCGTCGCGATGACACCTTACCTTTAAACGCCACCCTCGGGTGGCGTTTTTATTTGCTGCAAACCCACGGCAATAGGCTAAACTAGCATGACCATTCAAACACTAACTAAGGACAAAGAATGAAGATCAGTGCACGTAATACCCTGAGTGGCACTATTACCGCGATTGAAATTGGCTCTGTAAACAACGAAATCACTATCGAACTGGCACCGGGCGTAGTGTTAACCTCTGTCGTGACTAAAGCTTCCTGTGAGCGTTTAAACTTGAAAGTGGGTGATTCGGCTTATGCACTCATTAAAGCCAGCAGCGTGATGATTGGCGTGGATGATTAAGCGGCTGAAATAGCGCCCATATCGTTTGATAACTCGGTTTCAATACAAACAAAAAGGCCAAGTAAACACTTGGCCTTTTCTATTTGCTTCGCGAAAGCTTTTATTGCTTCGCCAATATAAGGGATAAGCTCAGCTATCCCTTATCATCATTAACCTTCTACAGGGTAATGAACTTTCGCATTCGCTTTCAGTGACTCAATCAGACCGCGGTAATCCGCTTCGCTGTATTGTGCATTTAAGCGTTGTTTCAGCGCATTAACTAACTCATCGCTAACAGACTCAGCCGCATTTACTTTATCCAGTGCAATCACAGCGTAGCCATTGGCTAAACCAACAGTGTCAACCACAGGTGTAGCAGTCGGGGTTGGCATTTGGAAGGCTTTGCCTACAATGGCTGCGTCTACGTCTTGTGCGCCACGACCCAGTTTAGTCTTAGCCGTTAAACTCACATCAGTCGCGCCCGCTTTAACTTGGGTCATCAGCTCCTGCGCTTTAGCACGTGCCGCTTCGTTCGCTTGATCTTGCTTCAAACGCTCAGCGATGTCGGCCTTCACTTCGGCTAATGGCATAGTGCCCGCATCGTGATGTTCCTTCATACGGATAACCACAACATGGTTTGGCTCAAGTTCAATGACTTCACTGTTTAGACCTTGGCGTAACACAGTGTCAGAGAATGCCGCTTTAACCACATCAGGCTTGTTCAATGCCGTTGGCACATCATCACGTGAGAACATTGGCGTAGCCTTAATCTCAACACCCACCACTTTTGCGGTTTCGGCTAAGGTATCTGGCACTTCGTAGCTGGTATCAGCCAGTTTGCTTTGTAAGCTATAGAATTGATCGACCGCTTTCTTCTCTTGCAGCTGAGCCACAATCTTCGCTTTCACATCCGCAAATGGCACTGTAGTACCAGGCTGAACGTCTAACAGTTTGATGATGTGGAAACCAAAATCCGTTTTCACTACCGCTGAATGCTGACCTTTTTGCAGTGCAAACAGTGCAGTATCAAAGCTTGGGTCCATTACACCGGGTTCAAACCAGTCTAATTTACCGCCCTGCTCCGCACTTAAGGTATCTTCAGAATTGGCTTTAGCTAACTCAGCAAAATCAGCACCGTTATCTAACTGCTTAGCTAAATCTTCAGCCTTGGCTTTTGCCGCCGCTTCATCGCTGCCAGGGCCAATCAGAATGTGCGCCGCTAAACGTTTCTCGTTAGACACATATTGCGTCTTGTGTTCATCGTAATAAGCCTGAGCTTCTTCATCCGTCACTTTGCTGTCTTTAGCAAAATCCGCCGCGTTTAACTCAACATACTCTAAGCTCACCTTCTCAGGGCTCATAAACTGGCCTTGGTTGGTGTCGTAGTAGTTTTTAACTTGCTCGTCTGTCACAGAGGCATTCGCAAGGAATGGCGCAGAGTCCACAACTAAGTAACGAATGTCGCGAGTTTGACCTTGCAGCTCAGCTAATTGCTTAGCTTCACCAGGTAATACGAATTCAGTGCCCACTAACGCTGCAGTTAACTGACGACGGGTCATATCGACACGCATCATGCTTCTGAAGGTTTGTGGCTGATAGCCTAACTGGCGCAAAATCGCTTGATAACGGTCGTTATCGAATTTGCCATCGGTTTGGAAAGCGGGTTCTGATTTAATCGCCGTGATAATTTGCTCGTCAGACACACGCAGCCCCATCGCGGCGGCAGCTTGATCAATCAATTTATCGGCCACTAAACGTTCGAGTACGCTCTGCTTGATGCTTTCTAGGTATCTTTCGTCGGCAGATAACGCAGCAAACATTTCGCCCAGTTGTTGCTCCATACGAGCGCGTTCGCTCTGATAGGCCTGCTCTAACTCGGCTTTAGTGATTTTGTCACCGTTGACTTCTGCGGCAGGGACGTCCGATTTTGAGCCTAAATAGCTACTCACGCCTGCAAATGCAAAAGATAAAATCACAAGTACGAGAATGCCTTTAGCAATCACGCCTTGCGAACCGTCGCGGATCTTTTCTAACATCAGATTTCTCGCTCGTTGCGATTAACAAAATAAAAAGGCGCATCAACTTGAGATGCGCCTTTCTGTAATTTATGGGGATTATTCAGACGCTACCACTGGTAAGTGCTAAAACCCCGAGTAATGGTAGAAATTGTGCTTCAAAATCCATTACTTTCAATTCGTAAAAAGCACTGTTTAAACAGTGCTTATCATTACGAACGCCTTACAAAGGCTACGATATCAAAAATTAATTGACAGCGTCTTTCAGAGCTTTACCAGCTTTGAATGCTGGAATTTTTGCTGCTGCGATTTTGATTTCTTGACCCGTTTGTGGGTTGCGACCAGTACGCTCAGCACGTTCACGCACTTCAAAAGTACCAAAACCAACAAGAGAAATTTTATCGCCTTCTTTCAGACCTTCGGTCACAGCAGCGATAAAAGAATCCAGTGCACGGCCAGCAGCGGCTTTAGAAATGTCAGCACCAGAAGCGATTTTCTCGATTAGTTCAGATTTGTTCATGTCATCCCCTTGAATGTAATTTTTTTTGCGCCGCAACCAAATCCGTCTCTAGAGCGGTCTGCGGAGGCTTTTATAACAAGCTTGAATTCAAAGTTCAAGCTGAGTTCGAAAACCAAAGAAATAAAACTGGATACAGCTCAAAGCCAGTTGCGCCAAGGGCTTGGAGCAACCGACTCTCCACAGACCTAGGCTACCACAGGTCTGCGCTTTGTTAAGCCCCTTTTTTCATTTTTTTTAGCGTGATAGCGCATTTTCTTGCGTTATGCCAAGTTTTTAACCACTTCGAAGCCTTCAACCGGTCTTTCTAGCGCCAGTTTTAACACTTCGTCGACCCAACGCACGGGACGAATTTCCAAATCGGCAATCACATTGGCAGGAATTTCTTCCAGATCACGCTCGTTTTCTTTTGGAATAAGTACCAATTTAATGCCACCACGGTGTGCCGCGAGCAGTTTTTCTTTTAAACCGCCGATCGGTAACACTTCTCCGCGTAAGGTAATTTCACCCGTCATCGCCACATCGGCGCGCACTGGGTTACCCGTTAAGCTAGACACTAATGCAGTACACATTGCCGCGCCCGCAGATGGACCATCTTTTGGCGTCGCCCCTTCTGGCACGTGAACATGGATATCACGCTTCTCATAAAAGTCGCCGTTGATACCTAATTGTTCCGCACGGGCACGCACGACCGTCATTGCCGCTTGAATCGACTCTTGCATCACATCGCCAAGTGAGCCTGTGTAGGTCAACTTGCCTTTGCCTGGCACAGAGGTCGCTTCAATGGTAAGCAGATCGCCACCCACTTCGGTCCACGCCAAACCTGTAACTTGACCGATTTGGTTGTTCGACTCCGCCTTACCGTAGTCAAAACGCTGTACACCAAGGAAAGACTTGAGATTGTCCGCGGTCACTGTGACTGACTTGATGGACTTATCCAGCAGGATCATTTTCACGACCTTGCGGCAAATCTTCGACAATTCACGCTCTAGTGCACGAACACCGGCTTCACGGGTGTAGTAGCGGATAATGCCGACTATCGCACTGTCTTCGATATGAATTTCGTTCGCTTTAAGACCGTTACGCTCGATTTGCTTGGTCAGTAAATGCTGCTTAGCAATATTGAGCTTCTCATCTTCGGTGTAACCCGACAGGCGAATGACTTCCATACGGTCCAGCAATGGGCCTGGAATATTCATCGAGTTCGAGGTCGCCACGAACATCACATCGGATAAGTCGTAGTCGACTTCGAGATAATGGTCGTTAAAGGTCGCGTTTTGTTCAGGATCAAGCACCTCTAACAGTGCTGACGCTGGGTCGCCGCGCATATCCGAGCTCATTTTGTCGATTTCATCGAGCAAGAATAAGGGGTTTTTCACGCCCACTTTCGCCATCTTTTGAATGACTTTACCCGGCATTGAGCCAATGTAAGTACGGCGATGACCACGGATTTCCGCTTCATCACGCACGCCGCCTAAGGCAACACGCACATACTTACGACCAGTTGCTTTCGCAATCGATTGGCCTAATGAGGTTTTACCCACACCTGGTGGGCCGACTAAGCACAGGATAGGCCCTTTAAGTTGACGCACACGGCTCTGCACCGCCAAGTATTCCAGAATACGGTCTTTGACCTTTTCCAGGCCATAGTGATCGGTATCTAGCACTTCTTGGGCTTTGGCTAAATCGCGTTTGATTTTAGAGCGTTGGCTCCAAGGCACTGAGGTCATCCAATCCACGTAACTGCGAACAACGGTCGCTTCGGCAGACATAGGCGACATCATGCGTAATTTATTCAGCTCGGCGACGGCTTTCTCTTTAGCATCGCTTGGCATGTTAGCTTCTTCAATCTTACGATTTAAGACTTCAAACTCGTCGTGGCCTTCGTCTAAGTCACCCAATTCTTTTTGGATGGCTTTCATCTGCTCGTTCAGATAATACTCACGTTGGCTCTTTTCCATCTGCTTTTTAACGCGGGTACGGATGCGTTTCTCGACCTGTAGCAGGTCAATTTCCGACTCCATCATCGCCATTAAATATTCCAGACGCTCACCGACGTTAGTCATCTCCAGCACGGACTGCTTGTCTTCAAGCTTGAGTGGCATGTGGGCCGCCATGGTATCGGCAAGGCGCGCCGCTTCATCGATGCCAGAGAGTGAGGTTAAGACTTCAGGAGGGATCTTCTTGTTGAGCTTGATATAGCCTTCAAATTGGCCAATCGCGCTACGAACTAAGACTTCCTCTTCTTTGTCTTCCAAAGGCTCAGACTCAAGATACTCCGCCTTAGCCACAAAGAAATCCGCTTCTTGGGTATAACGGGTAATACGAGTGCGGCGACCGCCTTCAACCAGTACTTTTACCGTACCGTCAGGCAGTTTAAGCAGTTGCAGAATAGACGCCACTGTACCGACTTCAAAGATATCGTCTTTGGTCGGCTCGTCTAACTCAGCGTCACGCTGAGCGACTAAAATAATTTGCTTATCCTGGGCCATTGCCGTTTCGAGACAACGAATCGATTTTTCTCGGCCAACGAACAACGGAATTACCATATGGGGATAGACCACCACATCTCTCAGTGGTAGCACGGGGAGTTCGATATGCGCTTCACGCTCTAAGGTCATAGTTCGATTCCGTTTGGATGAAAGGGATTAGTTAAGGAGTATATTGGGGCGCTTTAGTGGGTTTCAATGGGCAAAATAAAAAAAGGAGCCCGATGGACTCCTTGATTTTCAGATTATTAGCAATCAGTACAATTATTGTTCACCAGAGGCAGCTTGCGCTTCGTTGCGCTCGTAAATCAGGATTGGTGCAGACTCACCATTCACCACTGATTCATCGACAACCGCCTTCACCACGCCCTCAATCGAAGGAATATCGTACATAGTATCGAGTAAGATACCTTCAACGATTGAACGTAGACCACGGGCACCGGTTTTGCGTGACATGGCTTTATGTGCAATCGCTTTGAGCGCATCTTCGCGGAACTCTAGCTCTACCCCTTCCATCTCAAACAGCGCGTTGTATTGTTTTGTCAGCGCGTTTTTAGGCTCAGAAAGAATTTGCACTAAGGCTTCTTCGTCCAGCTCGGTCAGCGTCGCGACAACAGGCAGACGGCCGATAAACTCAGGGATCAAGCCATATTTGACTAAATCTTCGGGTTCGACTTGAGATAAGGTTTGCGAAATCGTTGCCTTATCTTTCTCGCCCTTAACCTGCGCACCGAAACCGATACCTGAACCTACGTGAGCACGCTGTTCAATCACTTTTTCAAGGCCAGCAAATGCACCACCACAGATAAACAGGATCTTAGAGGTATCTACCTGTAAGAACTCTTGTTGTGGATGCTTGCGACCACCTTGAGGCGGAACCGCGGCAACCGTACCTTCGATAAGTTTCAGTAGCGCTTGCTGCACGCCTTCACCCGATACGTCACGGGTAATCGATGGGTTATCCGATTTACGGCTGATCTTGTCGATTTCATCGATATAGACGATACCGCGCTGTGCCTTTTCAACATCGTAATCGCACTTTTGCAGCAGCTTTTGGATGATGTTTTCAACGTCTTCACCCACATAACCCGCTTCGGTTAAGGTGGTGGCATCTGCCATAGTAAATGGGACATTCAATGAGCGCGCAAGCGTTTCGGCCAGCAACGTCTTACCACTGCCCGTTGGACCAATCAGCAGAATATTACTCTTACCTAATTCCACACCATCTTTAGGAGAAGAATTTCTCAGGCGCTTATAGTGATTGTACACAGCGACAGACAGCACTTTCTTGGCTCTGTCTTGACCAATCACATAATCGTCTAAATGCGCACGCAACTCATGTGGCGTTGGCAATTTATCATTATCACGCTTAGGGGAGATTTCTTTAATCTCTTCACGAATGATGTCGTTGCATAATTCAACACATTCGTCGCATACGTATACTGATGGGCCTGCAATCAGTTTTCTGACTTCATGCTGGCTCTTACCGCAAAAAGAGCAGTACAGCAATTTACCGCTGTCACCATTATTTTTGTTGTCGCCCATTAATTACCTCATTTGCAGTCTGCTCTACTGCTTGTCTTAAACTTGCTAACCCTTTACGGGGCTTTGCTTAAATAGAGCATAGCCCAGTCAAAAGTAAAAATCAGCCGCGTTTAGTCATCACTGCGTCAACTAAACCATATTCAACTGCTTGAGTCGCACTCATGAAGTTGTCGCGGTCGGTATCACGTTCAATCACTTCGAGTGGCTGACCAGTGTGCTCTGACAACATCAGATTCAGTTTATGCTTGATGCCTAAGATCTCTTGGGCATGAATAGCAATATCAGAAGCCTGACCTTGGAATCCACCCAGTGGTTGGTGGATCATCACGCGAGAGTTAGGTAAGCAGAAACGCTTGCCCTTTTCGCCGCCCGCTAATAAAAACGCGCCCATGCTGGCCGCTTGACCAATACACACAGTGCTGACGTTCGGCTTAATAAACTGCATGGTATCGTAAATTGCCATACCTGCAGTGACTGAGCCACCGGGTGAGTTGATATATAAGAAGATATCTTTATCTGGGCTTTCTGACTCGAGGAATAGCAACTGCGCCACAATCAGATTCGCCATATGCTCTTCAACTTGACCCACTAAAAAGATAATCCGCTCTTTTAACAGACGAGAATAAATATCGAATGAGCGTTCACCCTTAGCCGTCTGTTCGATCACCATAGGCACTAAAGCACTTTGTATGTCTGACGCATTATGCATTATTCGTTTCCCTAAATAAAAATGGCTCGCATGAGGAGCCTCATACGAGCCATTATAAATGGCGAACTGCCAATCAAGTCAAGCTTAGCTTATGCGCGACCTGTAGCCTTGTTCATAAATTCTTCAAAAGCGACTTCTTTTTCGGTCACTTTGGCAGATTTCAGCAGTGCTTCAACAGCTTGCTCTTCAAGCGCAACATTGCGCATGTTTTGCATCAGCTCTTTGTTGCTGTTGTAATACGCAACAACTTCACTTGGATCTTCGTAAGCAGAAGCCATAGAAGCGATTAACGCTTGTACACGCTCATCTTCCGCTTTCAGCTCGTTAGTCTTGATAACTTCGCCTAATAACAGACCGATTTTCACGCGACGAGCCGCTTGCTCAGTGAATAATTCCGCTGGCAGTTCTGGCATGTTAGCCGTTTGACCGCCGAAACGTTGCATCGCTTGTTGACGCAGTACGTTAACTTCGCCATCGATCAGTGCTTTTGGCAGTTCGATGTCGTTGTTAGCTAATAAACCAGTGATCACTTGCTCTTTCACGTTTGCTTTTAACGCTTGCTCAAGTTCACGGTTCATGTTCTTACGGATTTCAGTTTTCAGCGCATCTAAGCCACCTTCGCTGATACCGAATAATGCAGCAAACTCATCGTTTACTTCTGGTAAGTTAGCCGCTAACACTTCAGTTAGAGTGATAGCAAACTTAGCCGCTTTACCTTTTAAGTTTTCAGCGTGATATTCCTCTGGGAAAGTCACGTCGATAACGAATTCTTCACCGGCTTTGTGACCTAAGATACCCGCTTCGAAACCAGGGATCATACGGCCGCTGCCTAATTGCAGTTCGAAATCGTCAGCTTTACCGCCTTCGAATTCAACACCGTCAACTGAACCAACAAAGTTCATTTTCACTTTGTCGCCGTCAGCCGCTTCACGCTCAACAGCGGCGAAAGTCGCGTGTTGCTTACGCAAGGTTTCGATCATGCTGTCTACGTCAGCATCGGTTACAGACGCTTTTGGTTGTTCTACTTCGATTGCATCTAAACCTTTCAGCTCGACTTCTGGGTAGATTTCGAAAGTCGCTACGAATTCGAATTTTTCACCGTCAGTCGCACCTGGTACGAAAGTTGGTGCGCCAGCTGGGTTTAATTTCTCAGCGATGATCGCTTCGATAAAGTTACGTTGCATCACTTCACCAGTGATGTCTTGACGAATAGCGGCGCCATAACGTTTGTTGATTACAGTAACAGGCACTTTGCCAGGACGGAAACCTGGAATACGAGCACGCTTAGCTTCACGTTGTAAACTGTCTTTAACCAGTTTTTCAATTTGTTCAGCAGGAACAGAAATGGTCAGGCGACGCTCTAGGCCTTGGGTTGCTTCAACAGAAACTTGCATTGTTTTACCTCGAAATTTGTCTAACGTCCTTTGTAATAGTCGAGCATCAACTATTCAGGTATTCGTTTCTTGATCATTAAATTTGACTACAATGCCCACCACTATTGGCTTTCGGCACAGGTCGCTGTTAGTTGATATCTATCAAGACGCGACATTATAGCCACCGTTTTGTGCAGAGTCGAGCCTCTACGGCCGAATCTAGGGTATAAAAAAAGCGACCAGAGGTCGCTTTTTTTATTTTGTACTCAAAGTACTTAAAAATGGGGTGACTGATGGGGCTCGAACCCACGACAACCGGAATCACAATCCGGGACTCTACCAACTGAGCTACAATCACCACTGAAACTGGCACGCCCGGCAGGATTCGAACCTGCGACCATCCGCTTAGAAGGCGGATGCTCTATCCAACTGAGCTACGGGCGCATGGTTTACAGACTCTGCTGTATCCTAACCTACGTGGGATAACTGACTAAGGTTATCTGCTATTACACGCTCAGATTAACTGAATAATCATGAGCAAATAATATTAAAGTGGTCGGTGATAGAGGATTCGAACCTCTGACCCTCTGGTCCCAAACCAGATGCGCTACCGGACTGCGCTAATCACCGAGAATCATTGTTTTCAGAGCAAATGAGCACATCTGCTTGAGAACGGAGCGCATCTTAGCCCCTCACTTTGCACCCGTCAACGATTTTTTTAAGCATTCAAACTAGATGCTGAATTATCAGGCGAATACGCCTGTTTTTATCCATTTCGCCGCGGCTTTCACCATGACACACCCGCAACGCCCTGTTAAAATAGCCTCGATTGCCACTCTCTGTGTTAACGACAGTTTTCACCATCGCCCATATAAAGGATATCCTACACCCATGACAGCCCAAATAATCGACGGCAAGGCGATTGCTCAATCCATCCGCACACAACTTCGCGAAAAAGTAACCGCCCGCAAAGAGGCTGGACAACGCGTACCAGGTTTAGCCGTCATTCTCGTGGGAGCCGATCCCGCTTCTCAGGTTTATGTTGGTAGTAAACGTAAAGCCTGTGAAGAAGTGGGATTTATTTCACGCTCTTACGATCTCGATACCAGTTATACCGAAGAAGCATTATTAGCCCTTATCGACGAACTCAATGATGATCCGACGATCGACGGTATCTTAGTACAGCTTCCTCTGCCTGCGCATATCGAAGACTCTAAAGTGATCGAGCGTATTCGCCCCGATAAAGATGTCGACGGTTTCCACCCCTATAACGTTGGCCGTTTAGCCCAGCGCATTCCCGTATTACGTTCATGCACCCCAATGGGGATCATGACCTTAATCAAATCAACGGGTGTAGATACCTATGGATTAGATGCCGTTGTAGTAGGCGCCTCAAACATTGTCGGTCGACCAATGACACTGGAGCTATTGCTTGCGGGCTGCACCACAACCACATGCCATCGTTTTACAAAAAATCTCGAACAAAAAATCCGTCAGGCAGATTTAGTGGTCGTTGCCGTGGGTAAACCCGGCTTTATCCCTGGTGAATGGATTAAACCCGGCGCTATTGTTATCGATGTGGGCATCAACCGCTTAGAAAACGGCACCTTAGTGGGCGATGTGCAATACGATGTTGCTGCCCAAAACGCCAGCTTTATCACCCCAGTACCCGGTGGTGTCGGTCCTATGACGATTGCCAGCTTACTTGAAAATACCCTGTATGCTGCAGAGCAATATCACGACTAATCAGCTTCGCCATCGCGTAGATAATGACTTAAATGATGGCGTAAGTTATGGCGTAAATCGCAGCATTTAAACCTGCTATTTAGCCATCTAAGCTCCAGTAGCCCGTGACGCAATAACGTGAGCTCAATTAAAAGCGTGAGACCAATAAAAAAACCTGCCATTGGCAGGTTTTTTATTATCGATGCGAATCTAACTTAGGCGATGGGATTATTTCTTACGACAACCTATTTCTTGCGCCAAGTGGTACCGCTTGGACCATCTTCTAAGACTACGCCAAGCTCATTTAACCGATTACGCGCAACATCAGCCGCAGGCCAATCTTTCTCGGCGCGGGCACGATTACGCTCAACGATCAGCGCTTCAATCTCTGCCACTTCATCATCGCTCCCCTCACCTTTAAAGAAGGCATCGGGCGCTTGGTGCAATAATCCCAACACATCGGCCAGTTGCTTCATGGCAACAGCCATAGCTGACGCCTGCGCCATATCGGTGGTTTTCAAGCGGTTGATCTCACGTACCATATCAAACAGCACTGAGTAAGCTTCTGGCGTATTAAAGTCATCGTCCATGGCCGCTTTAAACTTAGCGACAAACTCTTCCGCAGGTGCTGCTGTAACAGTCAGGTCAACATCTTTAATCGCAGTGTATAAACGCTCTAAGGCGGCACGTGCCTGCTTGAGGTTTTCTTCTGAGTAGTTGATTTGGCTACGATAGTGACCCGATAGCAGGAAGTAACGCACGGTTTCAGCGTCGTAATGGCCTAATACATCACGAATGGTGAAGAAGTTACCTAAAGACTTTGACATCTTCTCACGGTCAACCATCACCATGCCAGTGTGCATCCAGTAATTCACGTATGGCGTATCATGGGCGCAGCAAGACTGAGCAATTTCGTTCTCATGGTGCGGGAATTGTAAATCTGAACCGCCACCGTGAATATCGAAATGCAGACCTAAGTGCTTGCTGTTCATTGCCGAACATTCGATATGCCAGCCTGGACGACCCGGCCCCCATGGTGATTCCCATGTTGGCTCGCCCGGTTTAGACATTTTCCACAGCACGAAATCCATTGGATTTTGCTTGTTATCGTCAACCTCAACCCGTGCACCCGCCTGTAATTGCTCCAGGTTCTGGCCTGATAGGCGGCCGTATTCAGGGAAAGAGGCCACACTGAACAGCACATCGCCATCGGCAGCCACATAGGCATGACCACGGGCCAGTAAACGCTCAACCATATCGATGATTTCGGCAATGTGCAGAGTGGCACGTGGCTCGAAATCGGGACGGATCATATTCAGCGCATCGAAATCCTTGTGCATTTCACCAATCAAGCGATCGGTTAATGTATTGCAATCTTCTTGATTTTCGTTGGCGCGTTTGATGATTTTGTCATCAATATCGGTAATGTTACGTTGAAAATTCACTTCATAACCCGCATAACGCAGGTAGCGAACGATCATATCGAAGGAAACAAAAGTACGCCCATGGCCAATATGACACAGATCGTATACGGTCACCCCGCATACATACATCCCAACTTTTCCGGGAGTAATTGGCTTAAATTCCTGTTTTTGACGGGTAATACTGTTGTAAATCTTCAACATCGGCATTCTCTTCAATGATAGATTCGAGTGTAAAATCAAGGGGTCAGTCTACCACGCTGGCGAGGGTTTTGAATACTGCACTTTGCGTGCAATCCGAGATAAGTTAGAATCGCGCCACTATTTACTGAGAGTATGAAAACATGATCACATTACACACTAATTTTGGCGACATTAAACTGCAACTGAACGCCGAAAAAGCACCGCTGACTGTGGCAAACTTTATGAAATATGTTGACGAAGGTTTCTTCGACGGCACCATTTTCCACCGTGTAATTGACGGCTTTATGATCCAAGGCGGTGGCTTTACCGCTGAAATGAGCCAAAAACGTTGCCATGAGCCAGTGAAAAACGAAGCCAACAACGGTTTATCAAACCGTACTGGTACTATCGCGATGGCGCGTACTTCTGATCCACACTCAGCGACGGCTCAGTTCTTCATCAACGTCAACGATAACACCTTCCTCGATTTCAAATCTGAAAGCATGCAAGGTTGGGGTTACTGCGTATTTGGTGAAGTGGTTGAAGGCATGGACATCGTTGAAAAAATCAAAGCTGTCAGCACTGGTAACCGTGGCATGCACCAAGATGTGCCATTAGAAGCGGTTGTGATTGAAAAAGTCAGTGCGGCCTAATTCCCTAGGATGCGGACCTTATTTATTGGCGATCTGCACTTAAGTGCCGATCGCCTCGATATCACCCAAGCCTTTAATCGTTTCCTCGATACAGAACTTGATGATGCCGATGCCCTCTATATTCTGGGGGATTTATTTGAGGTATGGGTCGGCGACGATTTAGCCGCGCCTTTTGCCCTCGAATTAGCGCGCAAGCTCAATCAAGTCTCCCAAAGATTGCCCATCTACTTTATTCACGGTAATCGTGACTTTATGTTAGGCAAACAATTTGCCGATGTTGCGGGCATGCAAATGTTGCCCGAAGTCACTTGTTTAGATCTCTATGGTGTGAATACGGTTATCTTGCACGGCGATAGCCTGTGCACCTTAGATAAAGCCTACCAACGCTTTCGCAAATTACGCAGTTTTGCCTTCGCCCGTTGGCTGTATAGCTGTTTGCCGAAGAAAAAACGTCAAGCCATTGCCAATAAAATCCGCAGTAATAGCCAAAGCAGCAATCAACAAAAAAGCTATGTCATCATGGATGTGGAACCTAGTGCGGTGGATGCGTTATTTGCCCAGAGCCACTGTAAACAGATGATCCACGGTCATACCCACAGACCCGCCATCCACGAGTTCACTAACGGCTGTAAACGTATTGTGGTCGGTGATTGGTACGAGCAAGGCAGTGTGTTGGTGGTCAGCTCCGACGGCGTAGATTTAAAAAGCCTGCCCTTCGACGCCAGCTAAGCACCTATAGCGCCCTCACCATTAACACATTGAACCGCTTAGGCCTCATACCTGAATATGGTGAGGCCGCTATTTGTATTGCCACTAGGCAACTGAGGGTTATTTCAACTAGGCAACTAAGGGTTGACCACTGTGGAAATGAAACTCGTCATCGGGCGCCATAATTAATTCGGCTTCCCTCTCGCCAAAATAAGCCACCCGCTCGGTAATATCCTCCGTTGAAACGAGCTGCGCCAGCTTAAGATAATCCTCAAAATGACGTGCCTCAGAGCGCAGCAAGGACACATAAAACTTACTTAACTCTGTATCCAAGTAAGGCGCTAATTTGGCAAAGCGCTCACAGGAGCGCGCCTCAATGTACGCTCCCACAATCAACTTATCCCGCAGAATATCCTTCTCATGGGTGGTCACGTGGCTCATCATGCCCTTTGCGTAACGCCCTGCACGAATATTGCGATACGGAATGTGCCGTGCATGCATCAGCTCCAGCACTTGCTCAAAATGATGGAATTCTTCTTTTATTAAACGGATCAGTGGCGGAATAAGATCCTGAGCAAAAGCAAAATGTTGATTCGGCTGTAGATTGGCAACCAGCTCGTTCTTTTTGACATCGCGAGCTAAAAATAGCTCGATATCGCGATCCTTGTGATAAACAAATTCCTCATAGGGTTTTGCCCACGCCAATAGCGATTGCCCGCTGTCTTTATCCAAGGCGTATCGCCTCAACAAGAACATCGCAGTCTGCGCCGCTTTTAGCTCACAATTACAGTGGTCGATTAAGAGTTCATCTAACGAGGCAGAGGCTCGTGCCATATCAATCCAAGTTTGCGGCGTCTCACAACGAAGAAACGCATGAACAGGTGCCAATAATTGCTGCATGGGATCACTCAAAATCATTAAAAAAATATCGTCATATTTTACGCGTAATTATCGACAAGCTATAGCTTTACACCGCAGTAAACTTGACGAGATGAACTTTTTGTTCAATAAATAATCTACACCTTAAGAACTGAGATCCTGATCACATAGCGTCTCAATTCGGAGTGTACACAGTCGGGCGTTGAGGGATAGGAGAGCGTTTAACCCTGATTGTAGAGCTGTTGTCAGCTCGTCTGACGTTTGGCGAGCCATCATCAATGCTGAACAAGGATAATTATAATGATACTGAATCACTTAATGGGGTTATACACTCATCCAAAACAAGAGTGGCACGCGATTGAGAAGAATCACGAGGCACTCAAAAGTAGTTTAAGTCACGTTATTCTCATCGCACTCATTCCGGCTGTCTGTAGCTTTATCGCCACCGCATATATTGGTTGGAATCCGGGTTCGGGCGATCCGATTTATCTCACACCACAAAGCGCCATGTTTATGTCCGTTGGCATGTACTTTGGACTGATTGCGGGCGTCTTTGCCCTCGCCTATTTAGCCTACTGGATGGCCAAAACCTTCGATGCCCAACCAACTTTCACCCAGGCATTAGAACTCGCATCCTACACTGCAACACCGCTGTTTATGGTCGGTCTGGCAGCCCTCTACCCGGTACTCTGGTTTATTATGATTGTTGGGTTGGTTGGCTTAGCCTACTCGGTTTATCTGCTGTACGCAGGTGTACCCATCATTATGAATATCCCTGAAGAGAAAGGCTTTATTTACGCCAGCTCTATGGTCACTGCGGGTTTAGTGCTCTTGGTCGGTCTAATGGCCACCAGCGTAATCCTCTGGAGTATTGGCTTTGGTCCTATGTACCAATAAGGTATAAGTAGACGTTTAGTCGACATGCAACAGATGGCTTAAAAGAAGCGATAACAGCTGATAAAAATGGTGAAATCTAAAAGATGTAAAAAGCAAAGGCCCTTAGGTTTTATATCACTAAGGGCCTTTTTATTCGTTGATGCTGTTTGTTGCTAGCAGCGACAGTAATGCATCATAGCGCAGCCGCGATTATCGCGGCGAACGACTTACTATTCAAACGAGTCACGCAGTGCAACTGTTAGGTTAAAGACTAAATGCTCGGCAGATGAGTCTTTATTGTCAGCACAGAAATAACCTTCACGTTCAAACTGGTATGCTTTTTCCGCTGGCGCATTAACAAGACTTGCCTCAACTAAACCATTAACCACTTCAAGTGAGTTAGGGTTAAGCACTTCATCCACGGTCTCTGCTGCTGCAGGATTTGGATCCGTGAACAAGCGTTGGTATAAACGGAATTCCGCAGGTTTGGCCGTAGTCGCTTCAACCCAATGGATTACGCCTTTTACCTTGCGACCATCGGCAGGGTTTTTACCCAAGGTATCCGCATCGTAGCTACAGTAAACCGTGGTGATATTGCCTTCGCTGTCTTTGTCACAACGCTCAGCCTTAATCACATAAGCATTACGCAGGCGCACTTCTTTGCCCATCACTAGACGCTTGTACTGCTTATTGGCTTCTTCTCTGAAGTCCGCCACATCGATATACAGTTCGCGGCCAAAGGCAAGTTCGCGTGTGCCCATGCTTTCATCGCTTGGGTGAGAAGCCGCTTGAATCGTCTCGATTTGACCTTCTGGGTAGTTCTCAATCACGACTTTTAATGGGCGCAGTACGGCCATCGCACGTGGCGCATGCTCGTTAAGCTCTTCACGGATACAAGCATCCAGCATTGCCGCTTCAATCATGTTTTCTTGCTTAGTGATACCAATACGTTGGCAAAACTCGCGGATAGACGCTGGGGTATAACCACGACGACGCAGGCCAGCAATTGTTGGCATACGTGGGTCATCCCATCCAGAAACTAACTTACGCGTCACTAAGTCATTTAATTTACGCTTAGACATCAGCGTATATTCAAGATTTAAGCGAGAAAATTCGTACTGACGGGTACGGTTCGGCGCTTGAAAATCATCTAAATTGTCGAGAACCCAATCGTAAAGACGACGGTTGTCTTGGAACTCAAGCGTACATAACGAGTGAGTAATGTGCTCCAGCGCGTCAGAAATACAGTGAGTGAAGTCGTACATTGGGTAAATGCACCACTTGTCACCCGTTTGATGATGGTGAGCGAAACGAATACGGTAAATCACCGGATCGCGCATACACATGAAAGGCGATGCCATGTCGATTTTGGCACGCAGCGCACACTCACCTTCTTTGAATTCACCCTTACGCATTTTTTCAAACAATTGCAGGTTTTCTTCAACGGAAGTGTCACGGTACGGGCTGTTTTTACCCGGCTCTTTTAAGGTGCCACGGTATTCGCGGGTTTCATCGGCATTGAGGAAACACACATAGGCTAAGCCTTTATTGATCAACTCAACCGCGTATTGGTGTAATTGGTCGAAATAGTTAGAGGAATAACGAACCTCACCATCCCACTGGAATCCCAACCAACGCACATCCGCCTGAATAGAATTCACATAATCGATGTCTTCTTTTTCAGGATTGGTATCATCAAAACGTAAATTACAAAGGCCTTGGTAATCGCGCGCGATGCCGAAGTTCAAACAGATAGACTTAGCATGACCAATATGCAGATAACCATTTGGCTCGGGAGGAAAACGCGTCTGCACACTGGTGTGCTTACCGCTTTTCAGATCCTCATCAATGATATTACGGATAAAGTTACTCGGACGTACTTCAGTGTCCACATGACTCATGGAATTCCTCTTTGCGAACAATGGCAATTTTAACAAAACCCGCATGATCCTACAGATCTCGGCCAGTTACAATGCCCAGTATAAAAAACTATGGTTTATGGCATGGATAGTAAAACAATAAAAGCAGCCATGAAAGCTGCTTTTATCTTTGTCATTACTAAGCTGACATTTATTACTCAGCGGTTACTCGGTAATGATCCTAACGCCTGGAATGATCTGTTGGGTTCTACGGCCCTTACGTTTGAGCCACAGATAGAACACCACAAGCGCCACGAGGAAGAAACCAATCCACAGACTCGATTGCAGTGGATGTGCGCCAAAGGTCGCCGCTTGGTAAGCAATGGTTGCACTGCCGTAGGCCAGTGAGAATGTCCAAGTGGCAGCAAAGGTTGCCCAGCGAGTACCAAACTCATTCACTAAGGCGCCCATCGCGGCGACACAAGGAGTATAGAGTAAGATAAACAGCAGATAAGCAAACGCCGCGACCGTAGTGGTGAAGCCTGACTGCAAGGCACTAAAGGTTGATGTTGCGACACCTTGCGCCTCTGCGGCAACATCGGTACTCGAGACATCACCCACAGATAACTTAAGTGGATCTTCTAAATCCAAACCGAATAAGTTAGCAGGAATCGTCGCCAATGCTTCGCTGAAACTGTCAGCCAATGGTGTTAATTCGCCATCGTCATGAGCAGCATTGGTATATAAGCTGTTGAGTGTACCGACTACCGCTTCTTTAGCGAAAATACCCGTGATAATACCCACAGTCGCAGGCCAGTTATCTTGCTCAATCCCCATTGGAGCAAAGATAGGAGTCACCTTTTGGCTCGCCACACTTAAGAGTGACGCTTGGCTATCTTCATGGCCAAAAGTGCCATCAACCCCAATCGCATTGATAAAGTTCAGCAGGGTTACCACAAGTACGATGGTTTTACCCGCACCTAAGATAAAGCTCTTAGTCCGCTTACCGGTACGCACCATCACGGCTTTAAATTTTGGCAGTTCATAGCTTGGCAGCTCCATCACCACCGCACTGCTAGTACCGGGTAATAAGGTGCTACGCAGTAATAATCCAGTACCAATCGCCGCAAAAATCCCAATCACATACAGTAAAAACACTAGGTTTTGACCAGAATCAGGGAAGAAGGCCGCCGCAAATAGCGCATACACAGGTAAACGCGCACCGCAGGACATAAAAGGAGCCATCATACCTGTCACGATACGCTCACGCTCACTGCCTAAGGTACGGGTCGCCATAATGGCTGGCACCGAACAACCAAAGCCCACAATCATAGGTACGAAGGCTTTACCCGGTAGGCCAATACGGCGCATTAAGCCATCCACCACGAAGGCCGCGCGGGCCATATAGCCTGAACTTTCAAGAATAGATAAACCGAGGAATAGCGCTGCGATAACCGGAATAAAGGTTGAAACGGTTTGAATACCTTGACCGACACCACCCGCAAGAATCGTCACAAGCCAGGCCGGCGCGCCGATATTGCCAAGCAATGCACCAAAATGGTCTACCAGCAATGCCCCGACAAACACATCGAAGAAATCGATAAACGCACTGCCAATGTTGATGCTGAACATAAACATCAGATACATGACAAATAAAAACACCGGAATGCCAAGTACGGGATGTAAAACTAATTTATCGAGTTTGTCACTTAAGGTTAGGAAGCCATCCGCTTTCACTGAACCCTGGAATACACGCTCGACAAAGTTAAAACGTGTCGTGGCGACCAGTACTTCGATGTCATGCCCTTGCTGCGCAATTTGCTGGGTGCAAGTATTCACTTCATCCTGCAGTTCAGCGTTTTTACAACTGCCACAACCAGAACCATTACCTAACATCGCCAAGGCGCGGCCACGGCTTAAGTTGGGATCTTTACTGCAAAGGAGTTGCACACCCGCTTCAATTTGTTCGTCGTAATCGAGTATTAAAGGTGCTTCTGATACGCGGCCTTGGAGTAAGTCCAATACCTGCGCTTGCACTTTGGCCACATCGGCAGGGTCGCGAGAACACACGCCAATCACAGGACAACCTAACTCTTGGCTCATTTTCTTTAAATCGACACGGATCCCACGCTTGATGGCCGCATCGATTTTATTCAATACCACCACCATAGGAATAGACAGCTCGCGAAGCTGTGCCGTCAAATAGAGGTGACGCTCAATATTGGTCGCATCGACTAAGTTGATGATGCCATCGACACGTTGTTCGGCGAGGTACTGCTGAGCAATCTGCTCATCGAGGGAACAATCACAACTGTTACCCGCAGGGAGTAAATCGTAAATGCCGGGTAAGTCGGTTAAATAAACGTCGGCGCCATTAAGGGTAAAATGACCGGTTTTTTTCTCAACGGTCACACCGGACCAGTTGCCTACTTGTTGATTCGCGCCCGTTAGCGCGTTAAAGAGTGTTGATTTTCCCGCGTTTGGGTTACCAACAGTGACGCAATGAAACTGCTTAGTCATTCGCCTTTTCCACCTCTATGATGTCTGCCAGATCTCTGCGCATACAAAGCTTACTGCCACGAATATCCAACTCTAAACCAGAGCCCATTGGCGCTCTGCGGATCAACGAAAATCGTGTATTTGGGGTGATACCCATGGATAATAATTTACGCTTCACTGTCTGCGGCAGATCTAATCGCCCGATTTCAGAAATAATGCCACGGTCACCGGGACTGAGTTCGCTTAACTTCATTACCTATTTCACCTTGTAACAGCTTCAGCTTGAAAAACTGCGCCCATTGTATCTGAGCGATGGCTCTAATAACTTTACCTAGATCAAGCTTTATGACTGGTAACGATAATAGTTTTCAATTGTGTTGAGTATTATGTGACAAAAATCTCAATGAATAAACGCCTGACCAAAAATAAAAATCCCCTTAAAGGTACATCACGCTGTGCAAGTTAGAGTAAAAGTCAACGAGCTGTAAACGAGTGCCCCACAAACCAAAGTGAGAACAAGATCACACTTCGTTATTTATCACGAGCAAAATCATCCTTCTTTACTGTCAATGCCCACAAAAATGTTACGCGATTGTCGCAAATTTGTTCTAGTATTAATCAGCTAAATTAGCGATGTCGAAAGCTTGAAAAATAACAAATAAAACGCACTCGGGAATAGATGAACATGGATATTGGGTTAAAGTTCAAAAGCATAACTCAGGTTATGCTTGCTGTGATGTTATCGATACTCAGCCTTTCAACGTTAGCGACACCTTGGGATGACAAGCCCCCCGAGGAGGTCGTCGCGACTTTGGACAAAAAATTTGCCGAAGGTAAGTACTCGGCCAAAGGGGCTGACACTTGCCTGATGTGCCATAAGAAAAGTGCCACTGTAATGGCTATTTTTGATGGCGTACATGGCAATCCTAATATCAAAGATTCCCCCATGGCCGATTTACAGTGTGAGGCTTGCCACGGCCCGCTCGGTAATCATAACAAGGGCGGCAAAGAGCCGATGATCACCTTCGGCCAGAATTCCCCCGTTCCCGCGCAAAAACAAAACAGTGTCTGCATGAGTTGCCATAACGACGATCAACGCATCGCGTGGAAAGGCAATCACCATGACAATGCCGATATCCCCTGCAGTAGCTGCCACCAAGTACACGTAGCAAAAGACCCTATCAGCGACAAAGCCAACGAAGTGGCGATTTGTACCCAATGCCATACCCAGCAAAAAGCGGATATGCACAAACGCTCATCCCATCCATTGCAATGGCAACAAATGGTCTGTAGCGATTGCCACAATCCCCATGGCAGTTTAAATGATGCCAGTCTGAAGCAAATGAGCGTCAACGAAAACTGTTACAGCTGCCACGCTGAAAAACGCGGTCCTAAATTGTGGGAACATGCGCCAGTCACCGATAATTGCGCGAACTGCCATAACCCCCACGGCAGCGTCAACGAATCCATGCTTATCAGCAAACCGCCACAGTTATGCCAACAATGCCACGCCTCCGATGGCCACAGCAGTAATGCTTACTTTGGTAATCAAACCAACGCCTTCACCTCGGGTAATTCCTGTATGAATTGCCATGGACAAGTGCATGGTTCAAACCATCCATCCGGCAAGTTACTCCAGAGATAACAAGGGAATGATCATGCAAATAATGAACATATCGACTCCTAAAGCTTGTTTCTCACTCACATTACTGGCTTGGGCGATTAGTGGCGTCCTCAACACGGCCCATGCTGAAGGATATGAAATCCAAAAAGCGAATCGTAGTGGCATAAAAAGTGAGGCTTGGAGCTGTAAGCAATGCCAGGCAAAGACGGGGCGCCAAGGCAACGTCAGCGCCACGCTCGCCTATAATGACGGCGAAGATAGCCGTTTTGGTAATCGAACTGGCACGGATAAGGATGGCTTGGTCGGTGCCGTGGGCGCCAATATGCAATACCAAGCTGAGAGTGGTTACCAAACAAGGCTAGAGGCCGATAAACTGGGATTTGATACGGGTTCAGCCAAGCTCACCACAGGCCAACCTGGGCACTATCAAATTCAATTAGGTTATAAAGGGCTCGCCAATTACCAATACAATCAGCTAAAAAGCCCTTATCTCACCGATAACGATAAGATGCTCTTGCCTGAAAATTGGGTTGAGGGAGCAACGACCCAATCCATGCCGTTACTGCAATCGAGTTTAATCGAGCAGGACTTAAGCATTACGCGGGATAGATTCAACCTCGGCGGTTACTATGCTGGCCATATCTCATCGAGCAGCCGCTACAAAGCCTCGGTAAACTACCAGCATGAAAACCGCAGCGGCGCGAAAAAGACCAGCGCAAATATTCTCACTAACAGTGTGATGTTGGCGCAGCCAATCGATGACAGCACAGATGAAATCGATGCCAGAGTCTATTTTGGCGGCGCAGGCTGGCAAGCGGGCATAAACAGCCAGATAAGCCAATACAAGAATGACCATCAGGCGCTGCTATGGCAATCGGCCTATACGCCCACATTTGGTGCGGCCTACTTTGGGCAAAATGCTGTTGACCCTGATAACAAGGCCTATCGGATCGCCGCCGAGGCCAGTGGTGGCCAAAATGGCCATAACATCCTAATGCACGCAGGTATCAGCAAAATGTCACAGGATGAAGCTTTTCTTCCCGCGACCATTAATGGCCCCTCCCCTGTACTGCCAACCGATAATTTAGATGCCCAAGTGGACATCCTAGATATGGTGCTTAAGTATTCAGGCCGCATCACACAGGATTTGAGTGTTCAAGCCAGTTATAACTATCAAGACAGGGAAAACAAGACGGCTCAACTGGATTTTCCACAGGTCGTGACCGACAGTTTTCATCAAGGTGCAGAACAAAATCGCCTCTACGATAAACGCAGCAAACAATTCGACCTTAAAGGAAAATACCGCCTAACTCCGTCAGCCTATGCTGAGGCGGGATATAGTCGTGATGAAGTTATCTATTCTGAACTAGACAGGCAATCCGTTGACGAATCGGGGCTGTTTGCAAAACTCAGCTACCGTTATTCACCTGCTTGGTCTGCTTGGTTAAAGGGAGAAGCATTAGACCGCAATGGCAGTGAATACGATCCAGTGACCAGCACCCAAAGTCCGAGCAACCCTTGGCTGCGTAAATCCTATCTCGCGGACAGGAAACGTCAAAAAATCACCCTACACACAGATTATCAAAGTGATATCGGCTTATCAGTAGGCGCGAGTTTACACAGTATCGACGATGACTATGACCACACATTGGTCGGGCTCACCCAAGTCTCTTACCTTGGCTATGACGTCTCAGCACAGTATTTGATTAGCGATAATTTGAGTGTCAACGGCTATCTCAACCAAGACTGGCGCGACTCCGATCAGGCCGGAAGCAACCGTTTCTCAACCCCAGATTGGTACAGCACATCTGAAGAGAAATCGACCCTGATTGGCGCGGGTATCGCCTATCAAAACCTGTTGGATAATCGTTTAGACTTGGGCTTGGACTACAGCTACTCCGACGGCCAAAGCGACACCGAAGTCACCTACGGTATCAACAGTCCCTACGGTGACTATTACAGCCGCAAGCACAATATTAACGCCTATGCCAAATATAAACTGGCCGACAGTATGTCGTTACGCTTCGATTGGTTGTTCGAGAAATATCAAGATGCAAACTGGCAAAACCAAAACACCACTTGGGACACAGTCCCCAATGTGCTCAGTTTTGGCGATATCAGCCACGACTACAATGCTCATTACTTAGGTTTGACCTTAAGCTACCAAATGTAACTTAGGCACTGACAGCGTATTCCAAGGATAGAAATATGAACAAGTTTGCAAGATTTAGCACACAATTCAGTCTGTTACTGGCCTTAACCACCCTGCTTACCGCCTGTGGTGGCAGTGACGGTAACGATGGCTCACCCGGTGAGCCAGGTAAACCACCCGCGATGACGATCACTAGCCTGAACATCATGGTCGATAAAGTCGCCGTGACCGACGGCATCGCCCAAGTCGATTATCAGGTGAGCAACCAAGATGATGAAGCCGTGATTGGTATTCCCTCGGCCACCTTCATTGCGGCGCAATTACTGCCTCAGGGCGCGACAGGTGCAGGCAATAGCAGTGAGTGGCAACATTTTACCTCTGAAACGTGCGCCGCTTCTTGCCCTGGCACATTTGTCGACCATAAAAACGGCCATTACAGTTATCGTTTTAGTGCCACATTTAACGGCATGAATGGTGTGACATTCCTTAACGATGCCACCCAGCGAGTCGTCATCAAACTTGGCGGCGATGCATTAGCCGATGGCACGGCGCTCCCCATTACCAATCAACACTACGATTGGCAAACCTCGGGTAATACCCTAGCCTACACCCGTAACTTAGTTACCATTGAAACCTGTAATAGCTGCCACAGTAATTTGGCGTTCCATGGTGGACGCTACAACCAAGTTGAAACCTGCGTAACTTGCCATAACAGTAAAAAAGTCAGCAATCCTGCGGATATTTTCCCGCAAATGATCCACAGCAAACACTTAACGGGATTCCCTCAATCCATCAGTAATTGCCAGACTTGCCACGTCGATAATCCTGATTTAGCCGAGCGTCAAAACTGGCATAGGGTGCCCACTATGGAAGCTTGTGGAGCCTGCCATACCCAAATCAATTTCCCTGCGGGCCAAGGCCACCCTGCGCAAGCAGATAATAGCAATTGTGTTGCCTGCCATAATGCCGATTGGACCGCCAGCGTACACGGCAATGAAGATCAAATGGCCGCGTTAGCCCAGTTTAGTCCAAGCATCAGTAGCGCAAGCATGGATGCCAATGGCACAGTGACCGTTGCCGTGACGCTAAGCAATCCAGCAACTGGTACTGTATACAGTGAGAGCGCAGATAAGCTCAAATTTATCAGCGACCTAAGGGTCTATGCTAACTGGGGAACCAGTTTCGATTACAGTACCCGCTCCGCGCGCTCAATTCGTCTGCCTGAGTCCACGCCAGTCTCTGGCAGCAACGGCACTTACACTTATACCATTTCGGGTCTCACGGTTCCGGCGGGAACTGAGGCCGACCACGGCGGCTTAGCGATTCAAGGTCGAGTTTGCGCCAAAGATAAAGTATTAGTGGATTGCAGCACTGAACTTGCCGAAGTTCTGGTTATCAAGGCAAGCCACAGTTACTTTGATATGTCAGCCTTAAGTGCCACTGGCAGACGCGAGGTCATTAGCAATGCCAACTGCGCTAGCTGCCACGGCGATCAACAACTGAATATTCATGGCGCACGCAACGATTTAGCTGGCCAATGCCAACTTTGCCACAATCCGAATATGCAGGCCGACGCCACGGCGGCAAATCCCTCCATTACCTCCTTTGACTTTAAGCAGTTAATCCATGGGATCCATACCAGCCAATTTGCCGGTTTTGAGGACCTCAACTACCCAGGCAAAATCGGTAATTGTGCTCAATGCCATATCAAAGATGCGGCGGGAGTTTCAACGGTTGCCCTGCCCTTAAACGCGGCGGTTCAACCACTTGCGCTAAACAACGGCACCTTCACGAGTCCAATTGCCGCGGTGTGCAGTAACTGTCACTCAAGTGATACCACCCATAACCATATGATGCAGCAAGGTGCGGTATTTGCGGGAACAAAAGCCGATGCCACCGCAGGTACAGAAACCTGTGCTTTCTGCCATGGACAAGGCGCTGTCGCCGACGTATTGAAAGTCCACCCTATTAAATAACCCTATGATGCAGGCCGAAAGGCCTGCTACTGCAGATATAAAAGGAACTCATACTATGCAGTCATCTACCTCTAAAGAAATAGTCAGATCTCAATCACATTACCCGCTTAAAGTGACTGATAAATACCAATGACTTAGTTAGCCTTACAGGTGGGATCTAATTCCACACATTAAATGCGGTTAATGAGATTTATTCTTATTCGCTAAGCGCTTAATGATGAATAAAACTATTGCAGGGAAATATCATGATGAAACGGTTCAATTTCAATACCGCAACAAAAGCGATGTTGGGTGCCGGTTTACTTTCACTTCTTCTCACTGGTTGCGGTGGCAGTGACGGTAAAGATGGTGAAGACGGTAAACCAGGCGTTGTTGGTGTTAATATCGACTCAACCTCAACGTTAAAAGCGAAATTCACAAATGCCACTGTTGATGCTGGCAAAGTCACCGTTGATTTTACATTGGAAAATGCCAATGGTGTGGCCGTACTCGGCTTAACGAAAGATCACGATTTACGATTCGGTATTGCTCAGCTCACCCATGTGACTGAAGCAACGGACGATCCAGCTAAACCAGCGGATCGTGGCTATCAATGGCAAGCCTATATCAATGCCAAAAAAGAGCCAGGCACTGTTCCATCAGGTGTAGATAACCTTAATCCATCGGCCCAGTTCCAAGCCAACGTTGAAGCGGCAAATAAATGCGACACTTGCTTAGTTGACCACGGTGACGGTAGTTATAGCTACACCTATCAGGCCAATATTGCCAATGTAACTGAGCCACTCACCGTCACTTACAGTGCCGACGCGACTCAACGCGCCACAATGGAACTTGATTTACCACAGGTTGTGGCCAACGCCCATTTTGATTGGCAACCCTCTACAGGCAAGACTGAAGGCATTCAAACCCGCAATGTGGTTTCTATTCAAGCCTGTTACACCTGTCACCAACCAGAAAGCTTAGAGCTGCATGGTGGCCGTCGTATTGATCTTGAAAACTGTGCCTCTTGCCATACTGCAACTTCTGGCGACCCAGAATCAGGCAATAGCATTGAATTCACTTACATGATCCACGCTATCCACAAAGGTGGTGAGCGTCATACCTTCGATGAGACAGGCGCAGAAGTTCCAGCACCTTACAAGATTGTTGGTTACGGTGGTTCATTACACGACTACGGCAAAGTAGGCTTCCCATTGAAACCTGCCGCGGACTGTTCTGCATGTCACGTTGAAGGTGCGGGCGCGCCTGCGAATGCAGACCTCTTCAAAGCCGATTTAAGCAATCAAGCTTGTATTGCTTGTCACACCGAAAAACCATCTTCACACCACAGCAGCACAGATTGTACGTCTTGCCACAATGCTACTGAGCCTTACGGCGGTACTGGCAGCGCGGCCAAACGCCATGGTGATGTACTGAAAGCCTATTCTGATACTCAAGCAATGGGCATCAAGTTCAGCAATGTGGGTGTGAATGATACAGGTAAGATTACCTTTGATGTTCAAGTGGTTGATAAAGATGGCAACGCTATCGATAAAGCACTTGTAAACCAAGGCTCACGCGTTGTAGTGGCATGGGATTCTGATAAAGATTACCCAAGCTATGCTGACGCCTCTTACAGCAACCGTCGTATCGCACTTAGCGAAGGCACTTACAACGAAGCGACCAAAACCTATACATTAACTGGCACTAAGTTCAACCTGCCAGCGGATGCTAACGGTAAAACCTTTGAACTCTGGTCTACATTAGAAGTGTGTTTCAACAGCGGTGGTTACGGTGTTGCCGAAATCGTTCCAACCGATTGTAGTCTGGCGAACGTGCGCAAAGTGCCCGTGAAAGAAGCCCCTTACCACTTCGTTTGGAAAGACACAGGTGTAGATAGCGCTGCAACCGCTAAAACACGTCGTGAAATCATCGATCCAACTAAGTGTCAAGGCTGTCACAATCAGGAAATCCACCACTATGACAACGGCGTAAACTGCCAAACTTGTCATACATCGGATAAGACCTTGAAGAATGATGCAGCCTATCCAGGCGGCAAGATCCCAACCAGCTTTGCTTGGAAAGCCCACGAACGTGAAGGCCATTACCTCAAGTATGCGGGCGTTCAATCAGGTACTGTACTCAAGACCGATTGCTCAACCTGTCACACTGATAAAGGTATCACCCTAGGACGTGCTCCTGAGCGTGTATGGCGCTATGGCGATATCACCAATAGTGGCGCGGATATTTGGGTATCTTCAGATGCGGGTGCATGTTTAAGCTGTCACCAAAAGTATCTGTCTGATGCAACTAAGTCTCACATTGAAGCTAACGGCGGTATCTTAAATGGTACCAGTGCAGCGGATGTTCAAACCCGTGCGTCTGAAAGCTGTGCAACTTGCCATACTCCAACTCAGTTACGCGAAGCACACGGTAACTAAATAAACCACCTCTTTAGCGATTAAAGAGACTGGACAAAAAGAGAGAGGTCCCCCCTCTCTCTTTTTTATTTTCCACCTCACAATCCGCCGTTTTTTTGATCTAAATTTGTTTTTCCCCTGTGGTTTAACTACCTCTTTAGAAATAGAAAGATCCAAGTCACACATTAGCAAAGGCCTTGAAGATTTTAGGGGCATGTTAGGTTAGCCTTTCCTTGGGGAATTCTATTTCCAGCATCCACTTAAGTTGCCTTCGAGACCAAAGCACAGACAAAGAATCTGTCGGGCGCAGGAGATAAGCAGTTAAGTAATGCCAAACCTATGCAGGGAAAAAAATGATGAACGTACAAAAATCAAAATTCGCACTGCTGCTCGCAGCAAGTGCCGTCACTATGGCCTTAACTGGCTGTGGTGGAAGCGATGGTAATGATGGTAAACCCGGTGAGCCAGGTGGCGAGCCAGCTCCCGCTATTCAAAAACTCAATTTTACCTTTAACAAATCAGTAGTGACTAACGGTGTTCCTAGTGTTGAATTCACCGTCACCAACGAAGACGATTTGCCCGTAGTTGGCCTGCAAAAAATGCGCTTTGCTGCTGCTCAGCTGATTCCTCAAGGTGCAACAGGTGCTGGTAATGCCTCTCAATGGCAATACTTTGGTGATGAAACCTGCGATGTGGCATCAACCTGTCCTGGTACCTTCGTGGACATGAAGAACGGCCACTACAGCTACACCTTCAAGATGAATCTCACTGCCAACGCTAAGATCACCTATAACGACCAACTGGCGCAACGTGTTCTGATCCGCGCTTACAACACGCCATTACCAGACGGCACACAAGTCCCTAACAGCAACGCTTATGTTGATTTTACCGCTGACACTGGTGCAACACCGGGTTACAGCCGTAAAGTCGTCGCCACAGAAAGCTGTAATGCTTGTCACCAAGACTTAGCCAATGTGAAACACGGCGGCGCTTACTCAGATGTTAACTACTGCGCGACTTGCCATACTTCTGGCAAAGTGGGTGTAGGTAAAGAATTTAACGTGTTAGTCCACGCTAAACATAAAGACCTCACCTTAGGTTCGTTAGAAAGCTGCCAAAGCTGTCACGTTGAAACCGAAGCCGCACCTGATTGGGGCAACTGGTCACGTATCCCAACTGCCGCCACCTGTGGCAGCTGCCATACAGCCGTTGATTTTGCCGCAGGCAAAGGCCACTCTCAGCAGTTAGATAACTCTAACTGTATCGCTTGTCACAACAGCAATTGGACTGCCGAGTTACACACAGGCAAAACCGCTGAGAAGAAAGCGGTTATGGCTCAGTTAGGTATGTCTGCCACACTCGCGGGTCAAGAAGACAATACTGCGGTATTAACCGTATCTATCTTAGATAAAGACGGTAATGCCATCGATGCAGCAAGCGTACAAGATAAGATCAAACGTTTAGAAACGATCACTAACGTCGGTCCTAACTTCCCGATCATGGGCTACAACAAGAGCCCAGGTAGCGGTGCTGCTAAGATAGCCAAAGACCTCGTTAAAGATGGTGCACTGCAAGATGGTGTGACCTTAGTTGACGGTAAACTGGTATTCACCACTCCTGCACTGCCATTTGGTGCTGGCGATACTGATACCGCCTTTACCTTTATCGGTCTAGAAATGTGTAACACTGGCACCACGCTGACAGCTTGTACTGCAGATAGCACAACCACCAGCATGAAAGCCGACTTAGTCTTCGGTACTAAATCAGGCAATGCACCCAGCATGCGCCATGTGAACTCAGTGAACTTCAGCACTTGTCAAAACTGTCACAGTGATACCTTCGAGCTACACAAAGGTCACCACTCAGGCTTTGTGATGACAGAACAAGTTTCACATGCCAAAGACGCAAGCGGTAAACCAATCGTCGGTGTGGATGCCTGTGTGGCCTGTCATACCCCAGATGGTACCTATGCTAGCGGTGCAAACAAAGGTGGTTTCGAAATGAAACTGCACGTAGTTCACGGTGAGCAAGGCGTTATCAAAGAATGTACTCAGTGCCACAACGACTTCAACTTAGACGCGTTCAAAGTGAAGGGTGCACTGGCCACTTCTGCTGGTAAATACACCACGCCAATCACAGCAACTTGTACTTCATGCCACGCGCCAGAATCTATTGGCCACGGCTTAGAAAATATGGGCGCGATTGTGAACGGTGATTATGTTCAAGCCAACCAAGCGGCACAGTCAGAAACCTGTTTCTACTGCCATACCCCAACAGTTGCAGATCACACTCAAGTGAAAATGTAATTTGCCCAAGCAGGGGGAGTTCGCTCCCCCTTTCTTGAATTTTGTTGGGACAAATTGGGAAGCCTATTATGAAGAACAGCCACAAAATGAAAAACCTACTGCCGGCATTGATGATGTCTGCGGTCATGGCATTTGCCATCGCACCGAGCGCTCACGCCTCCAAGTGGGATGAAAAAATGACGCCTGAGCAAGTCGAAGCGACCTTAGATAAGAAGTTTGCCGAAGGCAACTACTCACCCAAAGGCGCCGACTCTTGCTTGATGTGCCATAAAAAATCCGAAAAAGTTATGGACCTTTTCAAAGGTGTCCACGGCGCCATTGACTCCACTAAGAGCCCGATGGCTGGCCTACAATGTGAGGCTTGCCACGGACCTATGGGTCAACACAACAAGGGCGGCAACGAGCCGATGATCACTTTTGGTAAGCAATCGACCTTAAGTGCCGACAAGCAAAACAGCGTGTGTATGAGCTGTCACCAAGACGATAAGCGTATGTCTTGGAATGGCGGTCACCATGACAACGCCGATGTTGCTTGTGCCTCGTGCCACCAAGTACACGTCGCGAAAGACCCTGTGTTATCTAAAAACACTGAGATGGACGTCTGTACAAGCTGCCACACTAAGCAAAAAGCGGATATGAACAAACGCTCAAGTCACCCACTCAAATGGGCACAAATGACCTGTAGCGACTGTCACAATCCCCATGGGAGCATGACAGATTCTGATCTGAACAAGCCAAGCATTAACGAAACTTGTTATTCCTGTCACGCCGAGAAGCGCGGCCCAAAACTCTGGGAGCATGCACCCGTCACTGAGAGTTGTGTTACTTGCCACAATCCTCACGGTAGTGTGAATGATGCCATGCTGAAAACCCGTGCACCGCAGTTATGTCAGCAATGTCACGCCAGCGATGGCCATGCCAGCAATGCCTATTTAGGTAACACTGGTTTAGGTTCAAATGTCGGTGACAATGCCTTTACGGGTGGAAGAAGCTGCTTAAATTGCCATAGTCAGGTCCATGGTTCTAACCATCCATCTGGCAAGCTATTACAGCGCTAAGGAGACGAGAAGATGAAATTCAAACTCAATTTGATCACTCTAGCGTTATTAGCCAACACAGGTTTCGCCGTAGCTGCCGATGGTTATGGTCTCGCCAATGCCAATACCGACAAAGTGAAACTCTCAGCGTGGAGCTGTAAAGGCTGCGTGGTTGAAACCGGTGTATCTGGCACTGTCGGTGTCGGCGTCGGTTACAATGGCGAAGAGGATATTCGCTCTGCCAATGCCTTTGGTTCTAAAAACGAAGTCGCGGGCAAGTTCGATGCAGACCTTGCCTACCGTGGTGAAAAAGGTTACCGCGCCAGTGTTGAAGCCTATCAATTGGGCATGGATGGCGGACGTTTAGATGTGAATGCGGGCAAACAAGGCCAGTACAATATCAATCTAAACTACCGTCAAATTGCCACCTACGATAGCAATAGCGCCCTCTCGCCCTATTCTGGTATCGGCGGCAATAACCTGACCTTGCCCGATAACTGGGTTACCGCAGGTTCGAGCAGCCAAATGCCACTATTGATGGACAGCCTCAACAGCCTCGAGTTATCACTGAAACGTGAACGTGCAGGCCTTGGGTTCGAATATCAGGGTGAATCGCTGTGGAGCACCTATGTGAACTACATGCGTGAAGAAAAAACCGGGTTAAAACAAACCTCTGGTAGCTTCTTCAACCAATCTATGATGTTGGCAGAACCCGTGGATTACACCACTGACACCATAGAAGCGGGCGTGAAACTCAAAGGCGATCGTTGGTTCACTGCGCTCAGTTACAATGGTTCAATTTTCAAAAATGAATACAACCAGCTGAACTTTGACAGTGCCTTCAACCCCACTTTTGGTGCGCAAACCTCTGGTGCCATTGCACTCGATCCCGATAACCAGTCACACACAGTGTCGCTGATGGGTCAGTATAACGACGGCAGTAACTCACTGTCTGGCCGTATTTTAACCGGACAAATGAGCCAAGATCAGTCACTGGTGACCTCGGGCTACGGTTATCAACTGCCAACGGATGCTGTTGACGCCAAAGTCGATCTGCTGGGCATGAACCTCAAAGTGGTGAGCAAAGTCAGCAACTCGCTTCGCTTGAGTGGTAGTTACGATTATTACGACCGTGACAACAATACCCCAATCGAAGAGTGGACGCAGATCAGCATCAACAATGTCAGCGGTAAGGTGGCCTATAACACCCCTTACGATAACCGCACACAGCGCTTTAAAGTGGCGGCGGATTATCGCATTACCCACGGCATTAAGCTCGATGGTGGTTATGACTTCAAGCGCGACGAACGTGAGTATCAAGACCGTGAAAGCACGGATGAGAACACCGTTTGGGCCCGTTTGCGCGTCAATAGCTTCGACATGTGGGACATGTGGGTAAAAGGCAGTTACGGCAACCGTGACGGCTCACAATACCAAGCGTCTGAATGGACCTCTTCTGAAACCAACAGCCTGTTACGTAAGTACAATCTGGCTGACCGTGACAGAACCCAAATCGAAGCGCGCATCACCCATACGCCACTCGAAAGCCTGACCATAGACTTCGGTGCCCGTTATGCGCTGGATGATTATACCGATACAGTGATTGGCTTGACTGAGTCAAAAGACACCAGTTATGACGCCAATATCAGCTATATGATCACCGCTGACTTACTGGCAACAGCCTTCTACAACCATCAAACCATTGAGTCAGAACAAGCGGGTAGCAGCAATTACAGCACCCCAACTTGGACTGGCTTTATTGAAGACAAAGTGGATGTGGTTGGCGCAGGTATTAGCTACAACAATCTGCTGGAGAACAAGTTACGCCTAGGTCTGGATTACACTTACTCAGACTCCGACAGTAACACTCAAGTCAGACAAGGTATCACCGGCGACTATGGCGACTATTTTGCCAAAGTCCATAACATTAACTTTTATGCTCAATATCAAGCGACTGAGAAACTCGCGCTACGCTTCGATTACAAAATTGAGAACTATAAGGACAATGACGCCGCCAACGATATCGCCGTTGATGGTATTTGGAACGTCGTAGGCTTTGGCAGCAACAGCCATGACTACACCGCACAAATGCTAATGCTGAGCATGAGTTACAAGCTCTAAACTGCGTTTATTGATAGTCAAAAGCCCGCACTGCGGGCTTTTTTATTGGTTATGAAAACAAAAACTCACCGCGCCTTAGATACAAGCTCTGGCGATTCCAGAAGCCAAAATCTTGAATAAGATCAGACTCTGAGGCAAAACTTGCGCCGAGGATGCGGTATTCCTTGAGTTTACAGGCACTTTAGCGGATGTTAATTCATTGAGTTAACTATCAGTGGATCTTAGATGTCGTCCTTCACTTGCTCTTTTTGGCGTTTATCGCCTCTGCCCTCCTCGATAGGCTTAAGTTTGTTCGCCACCCCAGCTATGGCATTCGATTCTAGCGGTGGCACGGCGAGCTTATTTATCATCGTCGGACTGGGTGGATTTACCCTGATCAACGCATTGATGCAGGGCTTGTTCTTTTTTGCGGGTCAGTATCGCAATCCCATTTTTGCTAAACGCCATGTGCTGCTCGCACTGATAGCACCACTGCTGGCCTTTGCCTTAACCCTTTATGATCACCGTGCCTGGAGCGACTTTACACTCAATCTCGGCATGATCATTGTCGGCGTTGGGTTGATTTTATTACCGTTGCAATTACGCCAACTGAATCAGCCCAGCAACCGACATGCAAACTGGCTGCTGAGTCTTGGTGCCCTATTCATCTTAGGCATCAGTTATCTACTGCCACCCTGCGCCCTGTTTGCCATTATCTTGGGCCATATCGCTTTAGCCTCTCATGCTAAGGCTCCCACTAAAGCCTTGGGCAGCAAGTTATTGAGTTATGGTGTATTAGCCGCGTCCTATGCGCTCTTTGGCTATTGGATCTACCATCTATTGAGCAAACTTGGTGCTTGATGATGACAGACATATCGCGCCCAGCTAGCGAGCCAAACTGCTCAGCCGAGCTAAGTGAACTGCTCAAACAAATCCGCGCTTGCCAACTGTGTCAGGCCGAATTGCCCCTGCCAGCAAAACCCATCTTGCAAGCCAGTAGCCAAGCACGGATCTTAATTGCTGGCCAAGCCCCCGGCGTAAAAACCCACCATAAGGGCATTCCCTTCGACGATGCCAGTGGCGAGCGGCTGCGCGCTTGGCTTAATGTCAGTCGGGAACAATTTTATGACCCCGCGCTGTTTGCCATAGTGCCGATGGGATTTTGTTTTCCGGGAACCATTGAACGCAATGGTAAAAAGCAGGGTGATAAGCCACCACGCCCTGAATGCGCCGCAACTTGGCATGCGAAGTTATTAGCCTTGATGCCACAGATAGAGTTAGTGCTGGTCCTTGGCCAATATGCGATTGATTACCACCTGCCGCGCGCGCAGGCCATAGGCGCGTTAAACTCCCAAGCGATAGCGGTATCGAACCCACAAGCGAACAAGAAGATCACAGTAACCCAAGCCATTGAGCAATGGTCGTTACATTGGCCTAGGCTGATGGTCATGCCCCACCCAAGCCCACGCAACAATCTTTGGCTAAAACAGCATCCCGAGTTTGAGCACGAACACCTCCCCACTCTTCAAGCAAGGATCGCAGACCTACTGGCGAGCACTCCCGATCCGAAATAAAACCTGCTCAAATCCCAATAAAAAGCCCCATTAAGGGGCTTCGAAATTAGAACTTGGAAACTGGAACTTAGAAACGGTTTTAGGCTTACGGCTTAATTGTCATCAAATCGCTGCACTAATAACCAGATTACTGGCAGATAACCCCTACCGCTAAAAATGCCGCAGCCACATCCGCCACTGGATAACCAGAACCTTTGGCACTCGCCGCCTGCTGAACCCCGCAGGCCGCTTTGTTAAAGGTCGAGGTCGGTGTCCAATAAAGCTGGTTCGCTAACACAAACACATCGAACGCCTTGCGGGTATCCCAACCATTCTTAGTCGCCAGCGTATAAAAGGCTTTGTTAAACACCCCTGAGGAGTAATGCACATCCATGGAACTAGTGTAGTTGGCGGCATTGTCGATTGAGCGGCCATCCTTAGTCGGATTATCCATATAACGCAGTGCGCCATTACCTTTAACTATGTCGTAACCCACTTTCCAGTCGTTACTGCCACGCATGTAGAACTCGGCCGCTTCACCGGCAATATCCGAAAACGCCTCATTGATACCGCCGGACTGGCCACTGTAATTTAAGCCTGAGTTTTGCTCGGTAAAACCGTGGCTCACTTCATGGGCGGAAACATCCAAACTCACGAGGGGATAGAAGTAACTGGCACCGTCACCGAAGGACATGGCAGAGCCATCCCAGAAGGCATTTTCATAGTTACGGCCATAATGCACCCGCATCTCTAACTGAAAGGTTAACGGCGCTGTGTTATACCAATCCTTATACATATTAAAAATAACGCCACCGAAATAGTGGGCATCATTTAAAGGCGAATAAGCGCCATTGACCGTCTGATAAGTGTTCTCTGGGCAAGTAAAGGTGAACACCGAGCCACGGCGGGTCGAGTTCGCCATGTTCACGGTTTTCACGTTGGCGTTGGTCATAGTGCATGTACCATTAGACTCACTCACCTTAAGAAAACCGTAATCACTGCCGTAATAGTAATCCCCGATTTTGGCATTGCCGCCAGGGCCAGTTGCATCAAAGGGATTGCTACTGCCACCTGAACCACCTCCACCACTACCGGGTTTACCGACGTTATTTTTGGCGGTCATGATTTCATTCCAATGCTCAAGCACCTCGCCAGTTTGCGCATCGACAAAGCCCGTTGGCCGAGACAGTGCATCCGTTTGGTCGCTTAAATAGGACACCCGATACACTAACCTCGGGGTATCGTCCTGCATCAGGATCACTAGCTCAACATCCTTTTTTCCCGTTGCCGCCGAACCTGGATATAACCGATTCAAAGCCGCAATCGCCTGCCCTTGAGAAATCCCTGCCTCTACCGAAAAATCATCCGCAATTTGTGCCACATCCCCAATCGCACTCTGCTCGCTATCATCGTTACTCACCACCAGATGATGCCCATATACGAGTACGCCATTAAAATATTGCAACGCTTTTGTTTTGGTTTGACCTTTATTAAACGTGACCGTTTTGATCGCTTTAAAGCTGTGTTGTTGGCTTAACCCAGCCGCTGCCGAGAGGGATTGCCCGTGATTCACTTTGATTTCGACTGCTTGCGCCTGAAGACTCGCCGCAATACAGACCGCCACTGCTGAAGGTAAGAGATAAACTTTCATCGCGATATCCTTTGCCATAGGCCACAGAGGAACCAATGACACTTAAGGGAACAAAATTTGGCTTCAATCTGCACCCTTCTCACTTGTTAAAACAAAGTTAACGAGAGTTAGGTTCAATTCTCAGTATAGAAGATTAAAAAACACCTGCCCTTTTCTCTTATTTGCCATTACCCTAACCAGATTGCCGCTTGCGCCAGCCCCTTTCTCAATCGTTTGAAAACTAAGGTGAGTTATGTACGTTTTGGATCAACACATCGCTAAACAAATTGTGAGTCGCACCATGAAAATCATTGGGCACAATATCAATGTGATGAATGGTCAGGGCGTGATCTTAGGTTCGGGCGATCCCAAACGTATTGGCTCGACCCACGAGGGCGCGCTGCTTGCCATCGCCCAAAACCGCAATGTGGAACTGAGTGAAGAAGTGGCCTCTGGCTTATATGGCGTCAAACCCGGCATCAACTTACCCCTGCATTATCAAGGGCAAATTATTGGGGTGATTGGTATTACTGGCGATCCGGCCGAGTTAACCCACTACGGCGAGCTGCTCAAAATGACCGCCGAGATGATTGTCGAGCAAGCCAACCAGCAGGATCAGCAGCAGTGGGAAAATCGCCAGCGTGAGGAATTTATTCTGCAGTTGATTAAGGCGCAAACCGATGACGATGAACAATTGCATCGCTGGGCCAAGCAACTCGACATCGATATCAGTCTGCCGCGAGTGGCCGCCATTATTGAAGTCAGTGAAAAACAATCCGCGCCTACCCAACACACATCCGCCGCGTTTTCGTCATTAGTCCAGAGCGAGCAAAATGCAGACGAGCGTAACCCCAGAGTCAGCGAAATCCTCAAGCAAGTGCTGCATTTGCTGCAAAACCCCGATCGCGGCAACTTGATTGCCATGACCTCTATGTCGCAACTGGTGATCTTAAAACCCGCCTTTCTGGATGGTAAACAATGGGATCCCGAGCTTGAAAACCAGCGTATCGATAAACTGCTGCAGCGCTTACCGGCACAGATGGATTTACATTTTAAAATAGCCCTTGGGCATTTTTTCCCTGAAAAAGGCGGCATTGCCCGCTCCTACCAAACCGCGCAGGAAACCTTAAACTTAGGCAAACAGCTTAACCCCGAGGGCACAAAATACCTGTTTGAAGACTACTCCTTGCAAGTGCTGTTATCGGGACTCAAGCATGATTGGCGTGGTCAGGCGCTGGCCAGCCCCTACCAACAGCTAGCCAAGGCCGATAAAAATGGCCAGCTACGTAAGACTTTAGCCGCCTATATCACTCACTTTGGTGATGCCCAGCAATGTGCTAATGCATTGTTTATTCACCGAAATACCCTAAGGTATCGGTTAGATAAAATTCAGCAACTCACCAAGAGTGATATCCATTCTCTCCACGGATTGTTAAGTCTTTATCTTGGGCAGTTGATAGATACCTCAAATTACCGACTCGAGTAGAACCCCATATCATCGCTAGAGTAAAACTCAACATCAGCAGGCTTTAACTCAATGAATTAATTTAAATTAGCGAGTAATTATCACTCACACAAACTCAGGCTTAATCCAGCAGTCTAGGCTGAACTCTGCCGTACGCTGATCAGATATTCACACAATGAGTGAAAGATAATTTCGCCTCGTCCTTTCCTATAAATGCACAAGACACCCATACGGTTAAATTGCTTAAGGAAGGAAACCCCATGCAGCCATATCATGCCAAACTCAGCTCACTCGCCACCGCTTGCCTAATGGTCGGCTCAGTGTTTGTCGCCCCACTTGCCAGTGCGGCGGAGCGTACCATTCCCGAATTAGTGGATGCAGTGAACGGCACGCCAGATGCAGCGAGTCGCGAGGCGGGTAAAAAAGTGAAACTGCGCAATCATACAAAAGGGTTTTGTACCTCGGGCTACTTTGCCCCCAATCCCCAATTACACGATTCACTCAACATTCCCTTTTTTAATCAAAATCCCATTAAAGTGACCGCCCGTTTTTCCCTCGGCGGCACCAATCCTAAGCTGTCCGATAAGACTCCTGGGCGCTTTATGTCATTGAAAATTGATGGAGAGCGGGAAAACCTGAACTTTGTCACCACCAATGTGCCAGTCTTCTTTGCCAGTAACCTTGAGGATTTTTATCTGTTCCAAACTAAAACCAAACAAGGCGCCGAAGGTAAGCAATGGCTTATCGATAATAAGCCCGACGCCAAAGCCTTTTTCGACTATCTAAAACAATTGCCGCCGAGCCCGAGTTTTGCCAATAGCCAGTACTTTGGGGTGAACAGTTTTCTGTTTACCGATAAGCAAAATAACAGCATTGCGGGTAAATGGATTTTTGAACCCGTAGCGGACACGCAAGCACTCACTCCGCAAGCATTGGCACAGCTCGATGATGACTTTCTCAAGCCCGAGTTACTCAAGCGAATTCAGTCTCAACCCGCCAAGTGGGATCTGTATATTCAGTTAGCGGAACAAGGCGATGAGATTAATAACCCGACAGTGCTCTGGCCCGAAGACCGCCAGCGCATTCTCGTCGGCCAAGTGGTGATTGATGGCAAGCGCGACAGCGATCCTCAAGTACAACAATGCGATAGAAGCATTTTTAACCCTCTGCTGCTCCCCAAAGGCATAGCAGCGTCGGATGACCCAATTCTCAATGCCCGCACCGCGGCATATGTGGAGTCCTTTATCCGTCGTCAATAAGCACGGCTCGCGGTGCGGTTCGCGTGAGCAAAACAATATTTTTAGCATTACATTCGAATTCACGGCCATTATTTTGTGCGCACGCACAAAATAATGGCCAATTCGGCCCGTAATTCCGTCGATTTACCCAAAGCTATTCAGTTTACAGTGTTCAATAATAGGCTGACCTTAAAGCAACCTTTATTTGACTTGGGGTTAAATAAAGACTGCGCCCTACAAAAACAGCCAAAACCACTTAAGAACTTCAGCCAAGACTGAACGGGACAACCTATGAACTTAGTGCTCATCCTCATCGGCGTGATTGCATTTATTGTTATCGCGACCTCAAAATTTAAGCTCCATCCGTTTTTAACCTTAATTCTGGCCGCCTTTATCGCCGCCTTCGCCTACGGTTTACCGAGTGGCGATATTGCCAAAACCATCACCACTGGCTTTGGTAATATCCTCGGCTATATCGGTCTGGTGATCGTGTTAGGTACCATTATCGGTATCATCCTCGAAAAGAGCGGCGCCGCCATTACCATGGCGGACGTGGTGATCAAAGTCTTGGGCAAACGCTTCCCCACACTCACTATGTCCATCATCGGTTATTTAGTGTCGATTCCGGTGTTTTGTGACTCGGGTTTCGTGATTTTAAACTCGCTTAAACAATCCATGGCCAACCGCATGAAGGTCTCGAGCGTGTCCATGAGCGTAGCGTTAGCCACAGGTCTTTATGCCACTCACACCTTTGTGCCCCCCACACCAGGCCCTATCGCCGCGGCGGGTAACTTAGGGCTAGAGTCCAACTTAGGCCTAGTGATTGGTGTCGGTTTATTGGTTGCAGCCGTTGCCGCGCTCGCGGGGATGTTCTGGGCGAACCGTTTTGCCAGTGTTGAACCCGATGGCGAAGGCGCAGAAGAACTCAAAGCTCAAGCTGCTGATTTTGAAGCCTTAAAACAAAGCTATGGCACTCTCCCTAGCCCATTAAAAGCATTTGCACCGATTTTTGTGCCTATCCTATTAATTTGCTTAGGCTCTATCGCCAACTTCCCGTCTGCACCACTCGGCAAAGAAGGTCTATTCAGCCTGTTAGTCTTCCTTGGTCAACCCGTTAACGCCCTGCTTATCGGTCTTTTCCTGTCACTACTGTTACTGAAAAGCGATAACAAGATTGCCGAGTTTAGCGAGCGCATCAGCCAAGGCCTCGTTGCCGCAGCACCGATTATTTTGATCACTGGTGCCGGTGGTGCCTTTGGCGCCGTGTTAAAAGCCACGCCTATCGGTGACTTCCTCGGTAGCTCACTGTCGGCGCTAGGAGTGGGTATCTTTATGCCCTTTATCGTCGCCGCCGCGCTGAAATCGGCTCAAGGTTCATCCACCGTCGCCCTAGTGGCCACCTCGGCTCTAGTCGCGCCAATGCTGGGCGATATTGGCCTTGGTAGCGATATGGGACGCGTGCTAACCGTGATGGCCATTGGTGCTGGCGCCATGACAGTCTCCCACGCCAACGACAGCTTCTTCTGGGTGGTGACTCAATTTAGCCGCATGAGCGTTAAACAAGCCTATAAAGCACAAACCATGGCGACCCTTATCCAAGGCGTCACCGCAATGCTGACCGTGTATGTACTAAGCTTAGTGCTGCTCTAAGCCGCACTTTTCTCATCCTTGGGCGCATCCGTGCGCCCAAAAAGCTGTAGGATTTTGAATGAAGATAGTTATCGCCCCCGATTCCTTTAAAGAGAGCTTAAGCGCACTCGATGTGGCTAATGCGATCGAACAAGGCTTAACACAAGTGATCCCAGACTGTGAGATTGTAAAAATCCCCGTCGCCGATGGCGGCGAAGGCACTGTGCAATCTATGGTCGATGCCACTGGCGGCAGCATTGTCAATTTAGAGGTCATGGGGCCACTCGGCCATAAAGTCAAAGCCCATTACGGCATTTTAGGCCAGCAAGCCAAAGGCACGATTGCTGTGATTGAAATGGCCTCCGCCTCGGGTTTACACCATGTACCAAGGGATCTGCGTAATCCGCTGCTCACCACCAGTTATGGTACGGGCGAGCTGATTTGTGATGCGCTCAATCGCGGGATAAAGCACATTATTTTAGGCTTAGGCGGCAGTGCGACTAATGATGGCGGCGCAGGTATGGCCCAAGCGCTGGATATTTTACTGCTGGATAAACAAGGTAAAACCTTAAGCGCGGGCGGCGCGGCGCTGTCTCAGCTTGCCAGTATCGATATAAGCCACGCCCATCCACTACTGAAAGAATGCACCTTTGAAGTGGCCTGCGATGTCGATAATCCGCTGTGCGGCGAGCGTGGCGCTTCTGCCATATTTGGTCCGCAAAAAGGCGCAACATCCGAGATGGTGAGCACCTTAGATGCTGCACTAAGTCACTATGCCGATGTGATCGCCCAAAGTGGTGTCACCGATCACCGCAACCAAGCTGGCGCGGGCGCAGCAGGCGGAATGGGACTTGGCGTTATGGCCTTTTTAGGCGCCGAGCTTAAACCCGGAGTTGAGATTGTGATGCAAACAGTAGGACTAGCAGACAAAATTCGCGGCGCGGATCTTGTTATCACGGGCGAAGGCCGAATCGATGGCCAGACCATCTTTGGCAAAACCCCGATGGGCGTCTTAAAGCAAGCGCAGCTGCAAAATATTCCGACTATCGGGGTTGCGGGTTGTCTTGGCGACAATGCCAATGCCGTGCTTGAGCAAGGTATGGCGGCGATTTTCCCCATCATTCCACACTTAAGTCCACTGGACGATGTACTGGCGAATGCCAAAACCAATCTGACCAATACTGCCCGTAATATTGGCGCCGTCTTGATGCTGGGCAAGCGCTAACTTTACCTTAGTGTTGTGATAGCTCACGACATACACCCAAGGCGCTATTCATAGCGCCTTTGTTTATTCTGTAACCCAAGCACTGACTTAAGCGGTATTTTAGTGCTTGATGCCTAAAAGGCCTTGCAGTAAAGTGAGCTCCCTTTTTGGTAATCCGTAAACGGGTTTAAGCGCCATGTATTTGGTTATACTCTTAATCACCTTTGCGGTTTCACTATAAGAATTAATAGACGGCAAGCCCCATGACCCAAAAACTCCCTCGCCAAGCCATCGCATCCGAAGACAGTTTGATGCGAATTTTCACTGTGCCCGAAGATGCGGAATCCACCTTAAGCATCATCGAGCAGAAGCTTTCCGAGGACTTAGCCGGCTTTTTGGGTGACAGCATTGCCGCGCTGGAAAAGCCGCTCTCCGAAATCGAAACCGATTTTCAAGCCTTTGAAATTCCAAGCCAGCCACGTTTTGTCTCCGACTATACCGACGAAATCATGCAAAATCTGGTGGCACATTCGGTGCATACGGCGGCGCCCAGTTTTATCGGCCATATGACCTCGGCGCTGCCCTATTTCGTGTTACCACTGTCGAAGATGATGGTGGGGCTGAATCAAAACTTGGTCAAAATTGAAACCTCCAAAGCCTTTACGCCGCTTGAGCGTCAAGTGCTCGGCATGATGCACCATTTGATTTACGCTCAAGATGATGATTTTTATCGTAATTGGATGCACAGTGCCAACCATTCCCTCGGCGCATTTTGCTCCGGCGGCACAGTGGCTAACATCACCGCCCTGTGGATTGCCCGCAACCAATTACTCAAGGCCGATGGCGACTTTAAAGGCGTGACCCGCGAAGGCTTAATCAAGGCGCTGCGCCACTATGGCTTCGATGATTTAGCAATTCTGGTCTCCGAGCGCGGCCACTACTCCTTAGGTAAGGCCGTCGATCTGCTCGGTATCGGTCGCGACAATATCATCAGCATCCCAACCGATGGCAATAACAAAGTCGACGTTGCCAAAATGCGCGAAGTTGCCGCCGAACTGGCGAATAAACGCATCAAAGTCATGGCGATTGTTGGGGTAGCAGGCACAACCGAGACGGGCAATATCGACCCACTGCGCGAACTTGCCGCCTTAGCAAGTGAGTTAAACTGCCACTTCCATGTAGATGCGGCTTGGGGCGGCGCAAGCTTATTATCCAATAAATACCGTCACTTACTCGATGGTATTGAACTGGCAGACTCAGTCACCATCGATGCTCATAAGCAAATGTATGTCCCCATGGGCGCGGGTATGGTGCTGTTTAAAAATCCTGAGTTTGCCCATGCCATTGCCCACCACGCCGAATATATCCTGCGCCGAGGCTCTAAGGATTTAGGCAGCCAAACGCTCGAAGGCTCACGCCCCGGCATGGCCATGTTAGTGCATGCCTGTTTGCAGATTATTGGCCGCGATGGTTACGAAATCCTGATCAACAACAGCCTTGAAAAAGCCCGTTATTTTGCCGAACAAATCGACGCACACCCTGACTTTGAGCTAGTCACCGCGCCAGAGCTGTGCCTGCTCACCTATCGTTATGTACCCGCGGAGGTGCAGGCCGCCATGCAAGTGGCGATAGACCAAGGCGATAAGGTGAAACTCGCTCGCTTTAATGAGCTGCTCGATGGCCTAACCCAATTTATTCAAAAACATCAACGCGAACAGGGCAAATCCTTTGTCTCCCGTACCCGCATTCAACCCGCGCGCTACTTTAGACAACCCACAGTGGTGTTTCGCGTCGTATTAGCTAATCCTTTGACTAGCCATGAGATCCTTAATCGAGTGCTTATCGAGCAAGGCGAAATTGCCGCATTGGATAAAGAGTTCTTACCTGCACTATTAGCTATGGCCAATGAATAGCGAGTGATTTAGTGCAAGCTTTAAATCTCACTCAAATACAGAGTGTTAATCACAAACAGCCGCAAATATTTGCGGCTGTTTTTGTTTGCAAAGCTGGGATGAAAGAAGGTTAGGTTAAAAATATAAGGCTTTTCAAAGCACTTCTGATCTCGTCACGGACACGCCGAATTCCATTGCTTCCGTGACACGCCGTAAAGCCATCCATGGCGGCTCTGCGATGATATCCATATCATCGAAGGTCACGTCCGCAATCGAATTCGCCTTAATTAATTTCGACGAAATCCTCAGTATCTAAAAGCACGAATAGCCTAGTAATATCGCTACCATTTTAACCACAGCAAACAGAAGTTATGGATAAAGAGCAACTATGGGGCATGGTGTCTTTACTTTTTCAATCAACACAATTAAAAGCAAACCCAAAACTACGACTTTGGTTAACTTGGCCGCCTTTTCTCATAAATTTCTTATGTTTATTAACCATAGCCTCCTTTTAAAACTAGAGTGATGCTAGCCACTGATCTTCAGAAATAATACTAATATGGTGGCCACTTTCCTGCATCTTCTTAGCATGTTGTATTTTTAGACCATGACTTGAATACAACCAATCTCGACTAGACAAAGAGCCTACGACTACATAGTCAGTCGATAACGTAGGGATTTTCTTGGCTATTACCGCGCCCAAACTTTTTGCTTTATCTTCAAGTTGTACTCGTTTTAATTGTTTAAACTTACCAGTAAAACAAAAACATTTATCCTTATGGGTAATATTCATGATGTTATCGAAGCTCTGGGTAGGAGAGTCTGCTGCATCACCTGTTTCGCTAAAGTCATTGCCAATGAGCATTGTGACTAATTGGTATAGATCTTTTCGCTCTTCACTTGTAATCACTCCATCTAGAAGAATTTGATCAAGTTTTTCAGTTAATTTTGGAACAGGCCAAATATTAGCAATATCGGGGTTTTCACTAAGCCATTTTTTAAAAAACAAAACTTCAGCATCATTAATATCGGCATCGGCTGTAATACCTTTTAAAATGCCGATAAGAACATTCATATGATCTTTACACTTAGAGTCATCTAACGTTTTATAAGCGATAACATCTTCAAGCAAACAGAAAATATCTTCATGTTCCTCATCAGTAATCATCCCATCGTTTAGCACATCACCAATAGCATCGAGTAAGTCCGCAGTATCTGCGTCATCCTGTAAAAACTCATTGTCGTTAAGCCACGACTCAAGGTATAGCAACTCAGAGGGCTTCAGCTTTTGATCGCAAATTACACCGGTCAAAACACCTTTTAACGAACATAAAGCTTTTTGTTTATTGTGCTTAAAGTTCACTCGACTGTAGGGTTGACCATCTTTGTCGAGTAGCGGGTTTTCATCTCTCATAATATATCCCTATTACATAGTCGTTGAGTTGAAATACAGCTAACCATCCTATTTAAATCAAAAACATAATGCACTTTTCGTTTTTCATCAACCTGTTCTAGTCAAATGGTTTTATTGAAGATGATTAATGTGAAGTGACGATTGATAGTTACTTAATAACGACTAATAAACTACTTAAAATAATCAGAGATTTAATAAAACACACATTGTTAAATTCTTGGAATGCCCTAATTGCAAATAACAGACAGTCAGGCAATACCAAAGGCTTAACAAAAAGTCAGGACATGCTTGAATCTTTTGGGATTAATAGTTAACTCCGAAGTAACAGAATACACCTCCCCTCGGAGTTGCCGCAGGGCATTTGCGTTCGTTGCGTGAGCGAGGCATGGATGCCGAGATAGCGTCAGTCGAATCAGGGACGAGCGTCTGACGCGATAGCATAAGGACGCTTAATGCCCAAGGGGCTTTCAACTCCGTTGGGGCGTCTTGGAGCATCCAAGGAGGATAGGACGAGCAGTCCTCCTTGGTCGGGTGTGGGGTGAAGCCCCACGACTTTGACTTTGCTCTTAAATAAATTAACTAAGCAAGATTTAACAAAACACCCATTGTTAAATTCTTGGCATGCCCTAATTGTGAGTAACAGACCATCTGCCATACCAAAGGCTTAATGGGATTCGGGGCGGGGGAAGCCCCACGGCCTTGTTTTGTTTTTTATGCCACGTCAGAGTAATCTAGCCAAAATCAACATTTAGACATTTTTATAACCAATGCAAAGGAGTTGCGATGAAATACTATTTGTCGATATTGCTCACCCTCTGCTGTCTGCTGAGTCCATCAGCAAACGCGAGCCAAACCTGTGATGCTGAGTGCCAATTACCGCAAATTCATGCCTACTTTAAAGCCTTAGATAAGGTCAGCCAATCGGGTTCTAGCGAACAAGATGTCGATGATTTTCTGGGATTACTGCATCCCAATGTGAATTATATCCATCTCGAATATGGCGCTAATTTTGATAGGGCCAGTTGGCGCAGTGCCTTTATCCGCAATATTGCTCGGGGCGCCTATCAACAGCCGAAGGAGCAGCGGGTATTAAATTACATTGTGGGTAAAAACCATGTCGCCGTCGAATATGCCCACGGCAGCATTCAACCCGATGGACAATGGCAGCAAGAGCAGCCCCTGCTCGTCTTATTTGGCTTTACCGATGGCAAAATATCCCTTGTAAAAGAGCTCTGGTAAGGCTTGTGCGATTAAAGAGGGGAAATCGATACAGGCTTAAAGCTATTGCGGTGAACAGTATCGATTAAGCCATTGAATAAAGGTGTTAATACACCTCACAAGACAAGGAATGGCGATGTACTTTATTGCGGCTTTTGGCCTATTGATGCTGTTCTTTAGCCTTGTAATGGTCATTAGGCCTGCGGCGTTCGCGGATGGCATTATCGCATTTAGCGAGCAGCCCTACTTCCATATTGTTGAAGTGGTTAGCCGAATTATTGCGGGTGTGATTTTTATCCAATATTGCGCCGACACCCGATTTCCAGCGCTCTTTTTTGCGATAGGCATTGTCTTACTCTGTGTGGGAATAGGCTTGGCATGCACGCCGCCAAGTAAGCATCGTAAATTTGCCCTATGGTCAGCCCAAGCGTTTAAGAATCAATTTCGCTTAATCGGTGTTGTTTCCGTCCCGCTCTCTTTGCTACTGATTTATGCTGCTGGCATCGCCTAAAACTGAGTGATATTCAGCTCCAACTTCCACGACTTTAGCGCCGAATGTAAAAGCGCAAGATTCGGGTCGAGTAACCTGCCCTAACCCTTCACTATGTCTCTATCGGCGCATATTGGCCGAGGCAATTAATGGAGACATATCTATGGCAGTGTTACAGGGAAAGGTCGCAATCATTACAGGGGCAAGTTCGGGGATTGGTTATGCCACCGCAAAACGCTTTGCCCGTGAAGGCGCAAAACTGGTGCTGGGCGCGCGCCGCGGCGCCATATTGGCCTCATTGGTGGATGAGATCATCACTCAAGGCGGTGAAGCGATTTATCTGGCCGGCGATGTGACCGACGAGGTGTATGCCAGTGATTTAGTGGCGCTTGCCGTCGAGCAGTATGGTGGATTGGATATCGCCTTTAATAATGTCGGCATTAATGGTGAGTTAGGCGTGGATTCGGATGCGCTCAGCCGAGCCGAATGGGAAAACACCCTTACAACTAACCTTACCAGTGCATTTTTAGCGGCAAAATATCAATTACCACAAATGCTTAAACGTGGCGCAGGGTCGATTATTTTTACATCTTCCTTTGTTGGCTATACCATAGGCTTTCCGCAAACGGCGGCCTATGCGGCGAGTAAAGCGGGGATGATTGGCTTAACCCAATCCTTGGCCGTTGAGTACGGTGCGCGCGGGATTAGGGTCAATGCGCTCTTGCCAGGCGGCACAGATACACCCATGGGGCGGGAGTTTGCTAATACCCCGGAGGCCATGGCCTTTGTGAAGAATCTTCATGCCCTCAAGCGCCTCGCAGATCCCGCGGAAATCGCCCAATCGGCGCTATATCTTGCCTCCGATGCGGCCAGTTTTACCACAGGGATAGCCTTATTGGTCGATGGTGGTGTGTCCATCTGTAAAACCTAGGGAATGGATAACGATGACCCAAGATTACGAGCGAATTGCGCGTGCCATTGACTTTATTCGTCAGCATGTGGGTCATCAACCCTCACTGGCCGAGATTGCGGCGCACGTCCATTTAAGTGAATACCATTTTCAGCGGCTCTTTAGTCGCTGGGCGGGGATCACTCCCAAACGTTATTTGCAGGCCTTGACTCTTGAGCGGGCTAAACAGTTATTGCAGCAGCCGTCCCACTCGACCTTGAGTGCCAGTTATGAGTTAGGCCTGAGCAGTGGCTCGCGCTTATACGATCATTTTGTACAACTCGAGGCGGTCACCCCCTTTGAATATCGCCAGCAGGGTTTAGGGATCAGCATTGCCTATGGCTATCATTCCACGCCCTTCGGTTTGGCCTTTATCGCCCAAACGGCACGGGGCATTTGCCAGTTTGATTTTGTCGATATGCAGCAAATTCCATCGCCATTGGAACGTTTAAAGCAAAGCTGGAGTCAGGCCACCATTTATGAGGACACGGCGCAAACGGCAAGCTTAATTGATCACCTCTTTAGCCAGTACTTTGCGGGTTCGAGTGCCGCAGCGCTGAATTTAACAGCACCTAATACTCAGGCAATTCAGCAAGGCGAGCCTGCCCCGTTATCACTCTGGGTAAAAGGCACTAACTTTCAACTTAATGTGTGGCGCGCTCTGCTGAATTTACCTAAGGGAGAGGTCGCCTCCTACGGTGATATTGCCAAGGCCATTGGTAAACCTAAGGCCTCACGCGCCGTCGGTACGGCGATTGGTGCCAATCCGGTGGCATTACTTATCCCCTGCCATAGAGTGCTACGCCAAAGTGGTGAACTTGGCGGTTACCGCTGGGGTGAAACCCGTAAACATGCCATATTGGCAAGGGAAGCGGCCTATTGTGAGTAAAAGATCCACCAGCAGGTGTAACTGGGCTTTCCTGTTATTAACTGTGCGCGACTCTTAACGGCGCTACAACCCAATTCTTAGCCATTGAATAATAAGGGAGGCAAACATGCCGACGCATTCCCCATCCCAACTGGGACCTAACCCGAATGACAAATCCCCCTTAAAAGGATTCCCTCAGGTGGGTTTTCTGAAGAACTTTATTAGCCGCGACAACATTATCGTCGGCGATTACACCTATTACGACGACCCAGCAGGGCCAGAGCGTTTCGAGTCAAACGTGCTTTATCACTTTGACTTTATTGGCGATAAGCTGATTATCGGTAAATTTTGTGCCATTGCACGGGACGTTAAATTCATTATGAATGGCGCCAATCACCAAGTATCGGGCTTTTCCACTTATCCCTTTTACATCTTCGGCAATGGCTGGGAGAAGGCAACACCTAAGCCCGAGGATTTACCCTTTAAGGGCGACACCCGCATTGGCCATGATGTGTGGATAGGTTATAACGCCACCATTATGCCCGGCGTCAACGTCGGCCACGGCGCCATTATCGCCAGCCAAGCCGTAGTCACTAAGGATGTGCCACCCTATGCCATCGTCGGCGGTAACCCCGCGACTGTGATTAAATTGCGATTTGATCCCGAGGTAATAGACACATTACTCGCCATTGCGTGGTGGGACTGGCCAATTGAGAAAATCAGCGAGCATTTACCTGCCATTGTGGGCGCCGATCTTAGCCAATTAGCCCGCTTGGCCGATGGGATACACACGCGGCCCTAAGCGTTGGCGGCAGAAAACAACGCACAGAACTTCCCCAAAAACACGGCAAAGCGCAATTTTGTACAAAAGTGTCGAGGCGTTCTGGGTTACTATCTGGCAAAACAAGCGTTAAACGCCTTGGTCTTGATAAACCAACTTGCCCATTCATCCAGTCGATAAAGGAGGCCGAATGAACACTGAACATGCGGCCTACCACATCGCCAATGAACTGGGCGGCCTTGAGCTACTTAATGCTCACTACCATAAGCAAAATTTTAGTCGCCATACCCACGAAGGTTACACGGTTGGCGTGATTGAAACGGGCGCTCAGCGTTTTTATCGCACCGGTGGCAACCATGTGGCGCCAAAGCACAGTATTATTCTTGTCAATGCCGACGAAGTACATAATGGCTGTAGCGCCACCGAGGACGGCTGGTCCTATCGAGCCATGTATCCCGTCCCCGCCCAATTTGCCAATATTACCCAAGAGTTCACTTCAACTCGCGGCGCGCCCTATTTCCCACAACCCGTAGTGCAGGATCCCGAGCTTGCCGAATTGCTGCGCCTCACCTTTAGCACCTTAGATACCTCGGACAATCGGTTACTGCGTGAAAGTCTGGTCTATTCGAGCCTGACGCAACTTATGGCGCGCCATGGCCGAAATTATCCTTGTGAACACTTGGGGGCAAACGCTAAACCCGCATTAGCCTTGGTGAAATCCTTTATTGACGATCATCCCGCGGCCGATATCTCCCTCGAAGAGTTGGCCACACTCGCGGGATTAAGCCCCTATTATTTGCTCAGACAGTTTCAACGTTGTTATGGTCTGCCGCCCCACGCCTATCAAACTCAGGCCAGAGTCAGACTGGCAAAACAGAAAATCGGCCAAGGGATTAAGCTGCTGGATGTTGCCATGGAATGCGGCTTTCATGATCAAAGTCATTTAAACCGCCATTTTAAAAAGACTGTCGGACTCACTCCAGGGCAATTTGCCAAGGGGATTGGCCGCAATATTATCCAAGCTTAAACCCTGATTTTACGTTAGCCTTAACCCCTTATATTCTTTTTATCCCAGCCGTAGTGAGGAGTCAGAGTGTCAGAGCCGTATATTGTCCACACCCATTCATCCAGTAAGACCAAGGCGTTTTTCAAAGGCACACTCGCCATGTTGCCACTCACTATTGCCGTGGTGCCTTGGGGGATCCTCGCAGGCTCGTTCGCGATTGAGGTCGGACTGACACCAATAGAAAGTCAGGCCATGTCGGCGATTATTTTTGCGGGCGCCGCACAATTGGTCGCGCTTGGTATGGTTAAAGCGGGGATTGGTCTGTGGAGCATTTTAATCACGACTTTGCTGATCACTTCACGTCACTTGCTGTACGCCATGGCGATGCGCAGCCAAATCAGCCCCTTACCACTAAAATGGCGCCTCACTCTGGGCTTTTTATTGACCGATGAACTCTTTGCCATCGCCAACCAAGGCAAGCTGCATAAGTTCGATCCTTGGTACGCGCTGGGCGGAGGTCTGAGTTTTTACCTCGGCTGGAACCTCGCCACCCTGCTCGGCATTATTGCCGGCAATGCTATCGATAACTTGGGCGAATTAGGACTCGACTTTGCCATTGCCGCGACTTTTATTGCCCTCGTAGTCCCCACAGTGAAAAAGCCGTCCATCTTAGTCTGTGTGCTGGTTTCGCTCACCTTAGCTGTGGTATGCGCCGTACTGGATATTCAGGCGGGACTGTTAATTGCCGCCCTCTCGGGAATGAGCGCTGGCGTGCTCTATGCCAAAGTCACGGGTGAAGATAAGCCAGCCCCCAAAACCGACACGACTGCCACCCAAGCTGAGGAAACACTATGATCTGGTTAATGATTTTTTCAATGGCGGCAGTGGTGTTTATCAGTCGGCATTTACTGCTCGAACCCAAACTGCCGCTAAGGCTGAGTAAAAACACTCAGACCTTTTTGAGTTATTCGGCGCCCGCCGTACTCACGGCCATCTTTGCACCAATCGTATTTGTGCAGGAGGGAAAACTCGATTTAAGCTTAGATAACAGCTACTTGATATGCGCTGTGGTCGCAACGGTATTAGCATTTGTCACGCGTAATACCCTATTAACCACAGTGCTGAGCATGGGGCTTTTCTTTGCTATTCATTAACCATCGCAATGCTTGAGGCCACTTTGGCCGTTAGCTTATGGCCCCAAATGGCGTAGTAAAAAATTAAGCCGTAACAAGGTAATAGTAAGAAGTACGCCATTTGGCTGTCACCTTGACTATGGGCGATGTAGCCATAGAGCAGTGGCAGAATCGCACCGCCCGCAATTCCCATGATCAGTAACGCCGATGCGGTGGCTGTTAAGCGCCCGAGCCCTTCAAGGGCTAATGGCCACACCGCAGGCCATACCAAGGCGTTTGCTAACCCAAGTAGGGCTAAGTAAAGCACGGGATCGGGCACGGGTAACACGCCTAACCAACCGAGTAACAGCTCAGACAAAGCTTGGCTTTGACTGTCGCTGAGCAAGACCCCGAGGGTAAATAACAAGCCCGCGATAGCCGAGCCCACTAATGCTGTTTGCTGGCTGATCCATCTTGGGATCAGCAGGATTCCGAGCACATAGCCCAGTACCATAAATCCCATGGTGTAGGAGGTCATCATGCCAAAGTGCGCAACCCCCAGTCCCTGACTGAATAGTCCTATGCTATCACCAGCAATCACCTCGGCGCCCACATAACAGAAGAGTGTCAGTGCCCCTAAGATCACCTGCGGATATTGTAGAATAGCCTTCCAATCGGTTTGAGTACGCTCGACTCGCTCTCCTAATTCGGGCTCTGGCAGCGGTGAAAACCACACAAAGGCCATCAACCCCAAAAGTACAAGCATCATCATTAAATAGGGGTGTACTAAACGATTGGCTAATTCCGTTAACGCCAATTGGCGCTGCGCCTCGGACAGGCTGGCCAATGCCGTTTCACTGTAAGGTTCCATGCCCGTTAAAATCCAGGCCGTGAAGATGATTGGCACAATAAAGCCCGCGCCCTTATTCACTATCCCCATTAAACTTATCCGCATTGCCGCACTTTCCCGTGGGCCAATACAGACAATGTAAGGATTGGCCGCCGTTTGCAGCAAGGTTAAGCCTGTGCCCAACACAAATAACGCCAAGAGGAAGGTCGCAAAATGGCCGACCAAAGCCGCCACAATAAACAAGCCCGCGCCAGCCGCCATAATCCCTAAACCTAAGGTCATGCCCATCTTATAGCCAAGACGCGTGAGGATGGATGAAGTTGGCAGCGCCATCACAAAATAAGCAATGTAAAACACAAAGGTGACTAAATAGGCTTCAAACTCATTCAACTGACAGGCGATTTTTAAAAATGGGATCAAGGCACCATTGAGCCAAGTCACAAAGCCAAACACAAAAAATAAAATCCCTATCAATAACATAGGAATAAAACTGCCCTGCGGCGAGGCCGTGGCTTGGGTACTGTCGGACGTGAATTTCATCGTTTCACCTTTTGTTATTAGTTTATTGTTATTTTGCTTGTTGAATGGGCCATGGGTTGAGTACTTAGCTCACCCAAATAAATGCCGCTTTAGTTATTGTTTTAATTGATATATCGATAACTTATGCAAACCGTGCCTGCTCGGCTTGATACAACAACTCCCCTGCAATCCAGACAGCTAAAACTCTCTGGTCATCATCCAGCCAGACCCAATCAGCCTGTTTACCTTCGGCAATATCCCCCAATTGCGGCCGCTGAATAAACTCGGCTGGCGTGCGTGTCGCCATCTGTACTGCGTTGCTAAGGCCAAGATTGAGTTCGGTGGCGGCATAACGCACCGCGCTTGCCATATCCAGCACAGAGCCCGCTAAAGAGCCATGCTGATCCCTAAGCGTCATCCCTTCGCGTACCACTTTGCCATCGAAGAATTGAAATTCCGTTTGATCGCTCCCTAAGGGCGACATGGCATCGGTGACTAACATCAGGTGCTCAGTTCCCTTTGCTCGCCACGCCGCCAATGCCGAGATGGGATGCACATGTTGACCATCGAGAATAATCCCGCAGTAGGTGTTTTCACTGGCAAATGCCGCGCCCACCATGCCCGGCTCGCGGGACGTCAATGCAGACATGCCGTTGTAGAGGTGGGTAAAACCCGATGCGCCGGCCTCAATGGCCTTAAGGACTGTCTCACCGTCGGCATTCGAATGCCCAAGGCTGATAATGGCACCGGAGGCCACGAGGCGTTTGATTTGTTCTGGAGTGACAGATTCTGGCGCTAGAGTGATAAGCCTGACGCCGAGATCTTGCCTTAAGTACAGCAGCCACTCGCGTTCAGTGATGCCGCGTAAATGTGCGGGAGGGTGACAGCCGCGTTTTGCTACCGACAAATGCGGGCCTTCAAAATGAATTCCGATAATCCCGGGAACTTGGCAATCTATCGCCTCAGCCACCGCATCGGCCGCAGCCTGCATCACCTCAATATCGTCGGTGATCACCGTAGGTAGCATGGCCGTGGTGCCAAACTGGCGATGGGCCTGCATCATCAACCTTAAGGTTTCCAACGTCGGTACATGATTGAACATCAGGCCCCCACCGCCATTGACTTGCGTATCGATAAATCCCGCCACCAGCGTGCCAGAGGTCAATCGGTAGTGTGGTTTATCCGCTGTCCACTCTGCCGATATTGTGGATTTAAGGCCGCAAATAATGCCATCCGACACCTCAATCGCGCAGTGCTCTGTGAGATTGCCTTGAGTTAGCACCTTAGCGCCGTCGGCTATCAGCATAAAATCCGTATTAGGCTTCATAGCTTATCCCCGCATCGAGCCCGTGACCGAGCAAAGCCGCGCCGCGCACGCCACTGGCCGAACCAAAGTCGGCCAATTTAAATTGCGGCAACGTCACGCCATCAAAAAGATGGGCCTTGGTCGCTTGGGGTAAGGCAGCGAGAATTTCCTCCACCTCGGATAATCCGCCGCCCAACACGATAATATCTGGGTCCATCGCCAGCACTAATGAAGCCATTAAGCTGCCGAGAATATCCATATAAGTATCAAAGGTTTTGATGGCGAGCGGGTCGTTGCACCGAAGTGCATTCAGCCATGCAAAGGTATCGGCCGTTTGCCCCGCGATATCTTGGTAGAGTCTGCCAAGTCCAGTGCCTGACACATAGGTTTCGGCGCAGCCCTCAAGCCCGCAGCCACAGACATAGAGCGGCAGTTGATGTCGACAGGCAACATTGGCGCTCACGCCTTGATGACCAAACTCTCCGGCGAGTCGGTTTGCACCAAGATACAACTTGCCATCGATACATAACCCCCCGCCAGTGCCCGTGCCGAGAATCATCCCCAGTACGCGGGAGTAGCCCCTGCCTACTCCGAGTACCGCTTCGGAGAGGGCAAAACAGCGGCAATCATTACCGATTGCCACGGTCCGATTGAGCAACTGAGCAAGATCATGGGCAACACGGCGTTGATTAAGGCAAGGCACATTACTCGAAATCACAGTCCCGTCGGCTTTCACCACCCCGGGGAGCGCAATCCCAACGGTACCGCGCTCACCACATTGCTGATCCGCCTTTTCGATTTGCTCGGCCAGCGTTGCCATAAAGGCACTGTAGTCCTGCCCAGGAGTACTTAAACGCCACTTATCCTGTAGCGCTAATTGAGTATCAAAAATCGCTAACTCAATCTTTGTTCCACCTATATCTAAACCGTAATACATGCCCTTGCCCTTATTTATATTTATTTTACAAAGGGATATACATTGACACCCTGCACAACTCGATTAACTTGCCCCGTAGGACAAGGATTATCTGGCGATACTTTAAGTTGAATCGCTTTATAGATGGCTAGGATTTGACACCACAAAATAAAGGGTAATCCCAACCAGACTTCGTTAAGGCCACTGCTGCCAGTTAACAGTTCTTCGGAGAGCGTCAAGACAGATAATGCTTGATTATCTCGCTTAAGCTCTTGAATTAAATCGTTATCATATTGACGAGTATAGGGATCCGACGACATCATCACTAGCACTTGCGTATGACTATCGACTAAAGATTTTGGCCCGTGGCGAAACCCGAGCGGGCTCTCAAAGGCACTCACCACTTGCCCAGCGGTGAGTTCAAGGTACTTAAGCGCCGCCTCTTGGGCGATGGCCTTAAGTGGCCCGCCACCGAGGAAAACCACCCGCTTGCTGGGCTGCTCGGATTGCAGACGGATGTCAGCTAACCGCTCAGTTAAGATGTGCTCGGCCATCTCGATGCATTGCATCAATGCCTGAGAGTTTGGCGCAAAAATCAGTAATGTCGCCAAGTACATACAGGTAAAGCTGCTGGTCATGGCAAAACTCACGTCGTGGGTTTCATCGGGCAACTTATACAAGTAGCAGTGGGATTTGTCGGCGCAATAGTTGGCGAGCTTTCCCTGACCATTACAGGTGATCGCCAGATGGTAACAATCATCGACCAATTGCTCTGCCAGTTCGACCGCCGCCATACTCTCGGGGCTGTTTCCCGAGCGGCCGTAGGAAATCAGCAGCGTGGGAATATTGCCTCGCAGATACAGCTCTGGGTGACTCACAATATCCGTGGTGCTGATGGCTTCGACTTGTTGGGTTGCCAAAGGTAAATGCTGCTGAATATGGGCCGCGAGCACATCACCTATATAGGCCGACGTCCCAGCTCCTGTCAGGATAATCCTTAACTGCGGCTTTGCCAGAATCGGCGTTAACCAAGCTGCAATAGTGCGATTATCACTGTGCTGCTCGCTCACTTTGCGCCACATTTTCGGCTGCTGGCTGATTTCCTTCGCCGTCCAAAAGGCGCCATATTGGGTTAATTGCTCTGCACTCAATAACAGGTTGCTATCTTCATGTTCGAATGGAGAAAGAGGACTGGTTAACATCAAAATATCATCCCTTTAAAGGTGATTGCATCACAGGAAGCTGGCAGGCATTGGCGTAATCGGCCAATACTTCGGTAATTTTATGCAGCACGAGTTCACGGGCCGTGGGCTTAAGTTCCCCCGCCAACACCGCCGTATATTGGTTCGGTAAATACTGGCTGATCAGCGGTAGAGGAATGCTCTGGGCTAAGTTGCTCAATAGCTGTTCGACCTTGTTTTGCAGACTCGGCCAGTAGTAACGCACTCGGTCACTAAAGCTAAAGCCCAGTTGCCACTTTAATGCCTCGTTGTCGGCATAAAACCCTTGCCAATACTTAGGGTTATCTCGCATCAATTCAAAACAGCTTTGACGCAAATCCGAGCATTGTTCAGGCTGGCACAGCACATTTTCGATATGGGACAGGGCAAACAAGGCTTCCCGCAGAGCGAAAGTAAGCTGTGGGCCCACTTTTAAAATCGCGAAATGCTGCTGCACTAAGGCTTGATACCCCATGCTGAGCTGATAATCGGTCGAATGCGCCTCAAACACTAATCTGGGATAACCGCGAATAAACTCGCTTTGGGCATGGGTCGCCTCGGGTTCAAACAAATGCACTTGGCTGTTATCAAACTCCACCCCAGGCTGAACGACGACCGCAATCACCTTTTGCCACACCTCCTCACCCAGCCCTGCCGCAGCAAAGGCGTCGCGGTGGCAATTTAAGGTATGTTCTATGGCACTGACGGGCGTGACCGCCAGTTCGGCCTCCATTTCACTCACACCGCCGGGCGCGGGCACTTCGGTGCCTATCACATAACAGAGTGCTTGCTCGGGCGCACGGTGGGCTTCGGCCACCGCACAGAGCCGCGCCGCACGTGCAGCTATGAGTTCATCCGCTAAGGGAAGCACATCACCGCCGCAGGCCATACTAGTGTCGAGGTGGATTTTGGTAAATCCCGCCTTAACATATTCGGCGATAAGGTCTTCGGCTAATTGCATCGCCTCTTCGGCGGCTTGCTGGCACCAAACGACGGGGCCTAAGTGATCGCCACCAAAGAGTAACTGCGACGGATTAAGGCCAAGTTCAACGGTCATTTGAGTGACGAAGTCGATGAAATCCTGTGGTTTCATCCCGGTATAACCGCCAAACTGATTCACTTGGTTGGCAGTCGCCTCGATAAGTAGGGGCGTGCCATTCGCCTTTGCCTGCAAGAGCGCCGCCTGTAACACCAAGGGCTGGGCCGAGCAGACGGCAAAAATGCCCGCCTGCTGACCTGCTTTATTGGCGTCAATGATAGTTTGAATCACTGACATAGCGCTTACCCCACAATGCCGAGGGGTTTCGCGGTTTGCCAGACGCCACGGGTAAAGTCTGGGAAGTCCTTGGAGTTACCACGGTCACCGACTGAGGCCACCGACAAGGGGAAAACCGCCGACCAAGCCGCGCCGTCGTACACATCCTGATCCAGTGCCTCGCCATTACGCAGGCAGTAAATCATCCGCCAGCACATCAAGAAGTCCATGCCACCGTGGCCGCCATTCTCCTCCGCCTCTTTGCCCATACGGGTCCACAGAGGGTGGTCATATTTGGCGTACCATGAGTCCATGTTTTCATCCCACTCGTGATAACTACCAGAGCCACCGTTTTCCAGTGCGATACGATTAGGGAAACCTGCAAACACACCATTTGTCCCTTGGATCAGGTTGTGGCGGCTGTAAGGACGAGGCGTGGTCGTATCATGCTGCACCATGATGCTGCGACCTTTTACCGTCTTAATCAGACTGGTGTTCATGTCGCCACCAATGTACTTGAGTTGGTTACGTTGATGATCCGCGGGGAACTCACGTTTGGCGTAGGCAGCGCGACCTAATGAAGGAGAGCTCACAGAGGTTAAATAGTCTAAACGGTCGCCGCGGTTGATATTCATATACTGGGCGACGGGGCCTAAACCATGGGTTGGATAGAGGTTACCATTGTATTTTGCATGGTAAGCCGTACGCCAAGAGCCTGTTTTACGGTCGATTTCCTTCATTTGCCAGCGCAGTTCGTGAATATAGGCCGCCTCACCGTGGAGCAGTTCACCAAACAGCCCTTGGCGCACCATGTTGAGCACCATCAGCTCATCACGGCCGTAACAGACGTTTTCCATCATCATGCAGTTACGTTGGGTCAGCTCGGCGGTATCCACCAGATCCCACAGCTCTTCAATCGTGCCCGCCATCGGGACTTCGACGAAGGCATGCTTGCCCGCTAACATGGCTTCTTTCGCCATGGGGTGATGCCAGGCCCATGGTGTGGCAATCACGACGATATCGACATCATCACGGTTTAACAGATCGCGGTACGCATGGTCGCCCTTGCTAAAATAAGCAGGTTTATCACGTCCATATTCGTTAATGGCTTTTTCAGCGCGGGCCAGCACTAAGGTATCGGTATCACAGATGGCGGTAATGCGGGCGCCTTCGATACGGCTGAAATGGTGCACAAACCCGATGCCGCGCTCACCCACCCCGATTAACCCTACTCGAACCTCATCCATTTTGGGCACGACCAGCCCCATTACAGATTTACCCGCAGCCTTAGGTGTTGTGCCTGTTGCACGTTCACTGCTGGCACAGGCCGCCAGGGCCGTTGCCGCAGCGGTTACCATAGAAGCCTTTAAAAACGAACGACGATCAAAACCCGACATAGTAATTCCCCGTTATAAATTAGCTTTCTCAATGAGGTGTAGTTGCACACCTTGTTTAGTTAATTCATCAACATAGCGCTCTGGGATCCCGGTATCTGTCACTAGGCGCGTAATACGGCGACTGCTGCAAATAACGTGGAATGCTTGTTGATCAAACTTTGATGAGTCAGTCACAACGATAATTTCACTCGCTATCTCACACATCATTCGGTTGAGGCTGGCCTCTTTTTCAAAGTGAGTGGTTAATCCCACCCGCAAATCGAAACCATCTACCCCTAAAATCAACTTGTTAAAGTTGTAATCCCGCAGGCTGTTCTCGGCGATATTGCCGTAGAACGACAGGGATTTTTTACGTAACAGGCCGCCGGTTAACATCACCTCGACTTCATCGGCCTTAGCCAATTCGGTGGCGATATTCAGGCCGTTGGTCATCACGATCAGATCCTTATGCTCCATCAGGTTCGCCGCCACCTGTTGGGTGGTCGTCCCCGAGTCGAGCAATAAGCGATCGCCGTTTTGCACCAAGGCCGCTGCCGCCTTACCTAACTCTTGCTTTAAGGCCGAATGGCAACTGCCCTTCTCCTTGAGTGATAACTCCCGGATCAACTCACTGTTGACCATAGCGCCGCCGCGGGAGCGCACCAGTAACTGCTTCTGATCCAACATGGCTAAATCGCTGCGGATCGTGACTTCAGATACCCCAAAGTGTTCTGCGAGTTTGGCAACAGAGACCTTTCCCTGTAACTGTGTCATTCGCACAATTTCCTGCTGCCTTTCTATCGTGTTCAAAGTACTCACAAGCTTCTCCATTCTTTCGATTAACTATCGATTGAAAGGTAACACGCCAAGAGCAACCTTCAAACACTTTCGAAATCACTTTTCGTCATCGCAAAAACAAACAACGAAATTAACAATAACTTACGCATATTTAGCTTCATTTTTTGCCATAAGTTGATTTTCATCATGCATGAATGTGAAACTTTTTGAAAGTATTTTTACATTTTTTTATTGATCGATTACAGAATTTAACGCTATAAATAAGACTTCGAAAGGTTTGCGCAGTTTCTTTCGCTTTCGAAATTGTATTAAAAGACACGGCAATGACCGTGCATCACACTCATGCGGGGATACTATGAAACTCTTAACCACCAAGCCTGCCGCGATTGCCCTAGCTATCGCAGCGGCTCTGACAGCAACTCACAGCGCTGCCAATGAAATACCAGCAGAGCAACAAACCAAAACGAAAGAGCAAGTTCAAGCGAAGGATACTGCGCAAGCCCAGGATGCCGAGGTCGAACGCATTCAGGTAACAGGGATCAGAAACAGTATTAAGGAAGGGATGTTCCTAAAGCAGAATGCCGTGAGCGTGGTCGACCTTGTGGTCGCCGATGACATTGGTAAATTTCCAGATGAAAACTTAGCCGAGGCGCTACAGCGCATTCCCGGGGTGACCATTACCCGTAACGGCGGCGAAGGACAAAATATTCTGGTTCGTGGCCTTGGCGATGGTTATAACGTCACCACTCTTAATGGCCGTAAACTAGCCTCAGAAAATGCGGGCCGAGACTTTAACTTCGACACCATCGCCTCTGAGCTGGTGAATGTGCTGGCGGTGTATAAGTCACCCGAAGCCAGACTGACCGAAGGTGGCATTGGCGCTATCGTCGATATCCAAACCCGTAAACCGCTGGATTTAGAAGGCCGTACCATTCAAGCCTCCGCTAAGGGTATTTACGAATCCCGTACCGAGGACATTCATCCCCACGCTTCACTGATCATTGGTGATAAGACGGATGACGATAGTTTTGGCGCGCTGGTCTCGGCGGTATATTCCCGTAAAACCCTGCGGGCAGATACCTATTCGGCCGAAGGTTTCTTCGATGAAGATGAAGGCTGGGGCGTCGACAGTGCCGGGGTGCCAGTCGATACCAACAATAACGGCGTGATCGACCCAGGTGAGATTTATGCCTCTAAGATCCCAAGCTATATGTATTTTGCAAACGCCCAAGACGTGCGTGAACGCGTAGGTGGCACACTCGCCCTACAATGGCGCCCACTGGATAATCTCGACATCAACTTCGACGGTCTCTATTCGCGCTACAATACCGATGGCCATAAATACCAAATCGGCTTCGTGAACTACGACGAAGAATGGACGCCGGGCACACCGCTATTTACCGACGCCATATTTGACGATCAGGGTCGTGTGGTGAGCATGAACCAAACGGGCGATAACACTATGGTTGAATTGCTCAACCTCAGTACCCCAAGAAAAACCGATACCTACCAAATGGGCCTTAAGGCCGACTGGTATGTCATGCCCAATTGGTCGATTACCGCCGATGTCGCCTACTCCGCCGCGCAAAATGCCAATAATGGCGATAACCGCTTCGTGGTGGCCCGTGGCTTTGTCGACGGCATCGACATCGATTACACCCGTGGCAATATGCTGCCCGATGTAGTGATAAGCCCAGGCCTGAGCGCCGATCAAAAATACGGCGCCCACTATAGCCGTAACAGTGGCGTCGATGTGGACGATAAAATTACCGACATTAAACTGATTAGCCAATACATCCCCGATGAAGGCATCATCAGCAAGGTCGATTTTGGCGTCAATTACGTCAAGCAAGTGAAAAAGCAGACCGAATTTGCTTCCGCTAACTCCAGTCAATTCAGTCGAGGTGGCTATTACCTCACCCGCGACGGTTATACCTTCGATAACAGCACTGTCTTTACCCAGGGTGAATTTGAACTGTTCCAAATTCCTTCGAGCGTATTTGTGCCGGCCAACTTCGATAACTTCCTCGATGGTGAAAACAGTATCTCCCCAGAGCCTTGGCCAAGCTTCGACTACGACAAACTGCTTGAATACTACCGCAGCATTAACCAAGAAGCGGCGGATAAGAGCATTGTCGCTAGCCTCAATAAGGCGGGGAGCTATGAAGTCACCGAGGCTGTGACCTCCGCCTATGTGCAGGTGAATATCGAAGAGGAAATTTTCGATCTGCCTTATATGTTGAACTTAGGCCTCAGAGCTAGCCAGACCAAAGTCACCTCCGACGGTTATGCCTATGATTTGGCGAAGGTTGAATTAGACAGTGCCGGCCAACCCACCAACAACGATTGGAAAAACGTCGTCCAAGCCAGTTACGACGATAGCTATACCAATGTGTTGCCGAGCATGAACTTTAAGCTCAATCTGCAGGATGACTTGCTGCTTCGTGTCTCCGCCGCCGAAGTGTTAAGCCGTCCGTCACTGTATGCACTGCGTGTGTGGGCTGCACCGAGTTTCACGACCCGTGAGAATGGTTTACCGACACTGACACGCGGTAACCCGAGCGTCGCCCCCGAAAAGGCGCGCCAAGGGGATATCTCCCTCGAATGGTATTTCCACGAGAGTAGCTCACTGAGCGGTGCCATCTTTATCAAAGATATTGAATCCTTTATCACCGACGAAAAAGGGCCTCAAATGGTTGAAGGGACTGAATATTATGTCACTCAACCCGTATCGGGTAAGTACGGTGCCAAAGTGCAAGGGGTGGAAGCCGCATGGCAACAATCCCTCGACGAATACCTGCCAGAACCCTTTAATGGTCTAGGTTTCCAGCTGAACTACACCTATGTGGACAGCAGCTACGATGATCCCGAAATCGATGCGAAAGGCTTACCCTTTAAGGGCATGTCGAAAAACTCTTACAACGCCGTCCTTTACTATGAGCAATACGGCCTGCAGGCTAGGGTTGCCTATAACTGGCGCAGTAAGTTCCTCGTCGATCCCGAAGCTTGGGGTGGTCCAGCTTGGATCCAAGACTACGGCCAGCTCGATGCTAGCGCGAGTTATGATATTTTCGAAAATGTGTCGATTTTCGCCGAGGCTTCTAACCTGACCAATAACCGCTATTCAGGTTATGTGAAGTATGAAGACCAAGTGAATTACCTTGAGCGTTTTGGCACCCAAATCGCCCTCGGGATCCGCGGCAGTTTCTAAGCAAAATTCGTAAATTTAACAACAATAAAGCCACTCAATGAGTGGCTTTATTTTTCAGCTTCACGCTCGCGCATCTGAGCGTCCATCAGGCAAATATAATCCTCTAATTCCTGCCCGGGCGTCGGGTCAAAATGGCGGTTAAGCCTTAATAACCCTGTGATACGATCGACCCGAAAGTTGCGAAAATCTTGGCGTAACTCACACCAGGTCAGCAAGGTCCAAGTGCCACGCCAAAAATAGATGGCCAGCGGCCGCACTTCGCGCTCGGTCAGGGCTTTATTCACATCTTGATAGAAGAGTTTGACGTATTCACGGCGCTGTGCCGCATTACGCAGCGGATCGAGAAACTGAAACTCGTTGGAATCTAAATAAAAATCCGGCGAAAACATCAAGGATTGATAGGCTTGCAAACGCTTAGGTAGCACGGCTTCCACTTTTATCATCGCCTGACGCGCCGCACTGCCGAGCTCTTTGCCGCCCCATGTTTGCACCATACGCATGCCGACTTGAATCGCCTCTAATTCGGCCTCGTTAAACATCAGTGGCGGCACATTCACTTCGTGGCGCAATAGATAGCCCACGCCCGCCTCCCCTTCAATGGGAATGCCGCTCAAACACAAATCCTGCACATCGCGGTACACGGTGCGGGTCGAGACTTCTAAACGATCCGCCAGCTCTTGGGCGGTCGTCAGTCGTCGATGTTTAAGAATTTGCACTATTTGAAATAGGCGGTCGGCACGGCGCATGGACAGTAATCACACTTCAAATTGGCTTGCTGCGAAAGTTAAGGGATCTTACCCGCTAAAGTGGGCTAGCCCAAGCGATAGTGTATTGGCACAGTGTTATGAATTTGGCCTACACGATCCCTATATAAATCTCGACCTTATCGGCACTTCGATACACTTCAAAGTCCGTTTGATAATCACGCTGATGCGGACAATCAGGCGCACTAAAGTAGCGCCAAATCTGTCCCCAAAGGTCAACCACGCAGTGGGGCATTTCCCCTTGCGCACTGAACTTAAGGTAGTTTCCCTCTCGCAGCTGCAACGCCGTAAAAGTGCCGGTCTCGCTGACAGATTCAACACTTTTCCCCACTAAAACCGAATAGTCTCCCGTCATATCGGATTCATAGTCGTAGTAGACCCCATACATGGGAGAGTCGAGCATCGCCGTGAGTTGTGATGATTCAAAAAATGTCTGCCAAAGCGCTGCAATCTTGCCGCCCTCAGCCGCCATTTCGGCGCTATTATTGGTGCGCGTACTCAGCCCAAGCATAGGTTGAGCCGCCATAAAAACCTGTTCCATTATCCTTTCACCTTCATCACTGAAATTTGCTGTTGCTTGTTTAAGGTCCATCGCGAGACGTTATTGCATATCGCTCTTATCCGCAGAACTGACTTTATCCACTTGAATTAAAGAACTGCTTAAAAATCAGTACCAAGAGCCGTGCCAAGGCACGACTCTGCAGGGTTTACATTACTGATTTTGCGACCAGAGACCGACCTTATTGCCTTCGCTATCCACAAACAGGGCTATATAGCCACAACCGCCGTCTTTGATAGGCGTCACAGGTAATAGCATAGTCACATTGGCGGCCACGAGTTTATCCACTAAAGGTTGCAATTGTGCGCTGAAATGCAGGTATACAGTGCTACCTTCCATCGACGGTTTGCTCATGCTGCATTTAACCAAACCAATGCTGGCGGCGCCTTCTTCCTCTGTTACGAGCGTCGCGTATTGCATGTCTTCCATATCGTCACGCTTAAATTCAACCCCGAAATGTTGTTGATAAAAAGCGATGGCACGATCCATATCACTGACAGGAATTTCACCCCAGACTAACGGTGCAATTGATAACATTTTCACTTTCTCCTTGTTGAAAAATGCCGATGATTCATCATGTTATAAATGTGGTTCACCAGCGGACGACAACAAGAATAAAACAAGGCTACTGACAACATCATGTCAGTAGCCTTTGAGTGAAGCGATTTTATTGAGTGCGCTCAAGGCGCTTATTTAGGCAGGCTCGCCTGATGGGCTGAAATAAACGCCTCCATCGCCAGAGTTGCCCGTGCTTGGGCGCTGGCTAAGGTGTCTTGCGCCGTCATAGGTTCGACCACCTCGTAGTAACACTTGATTTTAGGCTCAGTGCCTGACGGCCTGACTATAACCCGCGCGCCATTGGCTAAGCGATAGGTTAATACATCACTGGCGGGCAGATTGATTTTCTCAACCTTACCATCGGCAAAACGGCGCTCTAATGCCTTGAGATCATCGGTCGACACCAAGGCATGTTCACCAATTGCCAGCGGTGGATGTTCACGCAGATACGCGCCAATATTAGGCGTGTCGGGTTTTAAGGCAATGCTAACTTGAGCATTGAGATGGAAACCCTGCTCGCGGTAAATCTGCTCGAGTCTATCCCAAATGGTTTGCCCTTTAGCGGCAAGCTCGGCGGTTAATTGGGCAAAGGCGACGAGAGCCGACAAGCCGTCCTTATCCCACACCATGTTACCGACCGTGTAACCCAGGGCTTCTTCGTAGGCAAACAGGAATTGGTTATCAGGCTGACTCTGCGCAATTCCCACATTCATCAGCCACTTAAAACCGGTGAGCGTGGTATAGCTTTCAACGCCAAAGCCTTTAGCGATTTTAGATAATAGACTGGAGGAGACAATAGTCGTGCCCACCAGACGCTGCTCCTTGCTCGCATGGCTTAACAGATAATGACCAAAGAGCACACCCACTTGGTCACCCGTTAGCATTTGATACTCGCCATCATCCTTACGAACTGCAACCGCAAATCTGTCCGCATCGGGGTCATTGGCACAGGCGAGCATGGCGCCATGCTTTTTCGCTTCGGCAATGACTAAGTCCATCGCACCCTTTTCTTCCGGATTAGGGAAGTTAACCGTTGGGAAATCCCCATCGGGCTCGCGCTGCGCCACCACCGAATACACTTGGGCAAAACCCGCATCCTTGAGCACAGTTTCCGCCATTTCAGCGCCCACACCGTGCATGGCGGTATAGGCAAGGCTGACTTTTTCGGGCGCAGTGTTATTTTGCAGCACATTGGCGTGCATCACGCCGCGGCGATAGGTTTCGTAATAATCGTCCTGCAACCAGATAAGCTTGCCCTGTTTGGTCGCCTCAACCTGATCCATAAACGGAATAGCTTGAGTTGCCGCCAGCTCAATCTTAGCGGCGATACCAGAGTCATGGGGCGGGATAATCTGTGCGCCGTTTTCCCAATACACTTTGTAGCCATTGTATTGTGGCGGGTTATGGCTGGCGGTCACCACAATGCCCGCAGCGGCATTAAAATGCTTAACCCCAAAGGCCACCAGCGGCGTTGGCGCCACTTTGGCGGTGAGGCGCACCTTAATACCCATCGCGGTAAGCACACTGGCGGTATCATGGGCGAAAGTGCGTGAATCATGGCGGCCATCGTAACCAATCACGACACCACGTTCTGCGGCATCTTTAATTTGTTCGAGTAAATAGGCACCAAGCCCAGCAGATGTTTGACGGATCACTAGGCGATTCATGCCCATAGGACCAGCGCCCACCACACCGCGTAATCCGGCGGTACCAAATTCTAAACGTCCCGCAAAACGAGCCTCGAGTTCGGCGTCATTTCCGGCGTCGATTAAGGCTTGCAGTTGTGCCTGAGTGCGGGGATCGGGGTCATTTTCGAGCCAATGCTTAACCTGTAATTGCAAATGGGTATTCATAGGGGGCCTCAGTGAAAATCATTTTCAATCACCTTAGGAAAATCCATGCCGAAGAACAAGCGAATTTGCACTTTTCACAACGGATTTAAGTGTAAAGAGGGAGAGTGTAACGAACTTAGGAGAAGTAAAGTCACGCAAAGACGCGATTTATTAACCCTGTTAATCCTTATGCAACAGGGGCTGTCGTACTTGCACAGCCGCGCGCTGTGGTGCTGCGAAAGCACTCACCACCTCAAGCAAAATTGCACAGATAAATGCCACGAATTGCCGTCTTAACGCAGTAAATTAATCGACACTACGTTAGAAAACAGCTCCTTTTCAGAGTCCTGCTCCAATTGATTGCGCCAAGGTTTATCGAAAACCCGCACAAGATAGTAAGTATCGCGCCCAGTGTCTGTCACAAAGGCGATGCCGAAACGCATCAACTCGTAGTGAATATCATGGACAAACACCAATGAAAAATTTTGGCGCCCGGTCAGCTGATTAATATCTTCTCGGGTTAAACTCACGCCCTTTTCAACACCCTCGAAGCGATTCTTTAGCCAATGGGCGAATTCTTTCGCACTCACCATAGACATGATCTTTCTCCTCGTACGACCCTAGGCAATAACGGCCTGGCTCGCTGTCATTTGTTCGATTATTTGTAATGATGGCGTGGCGTAATGCTCAACATCTTAGAATGAGCAAAACCGTGTCCCCATTCCGCTAGATAATGAGCTAAGCCACAAATTTGATGGTGCTAATAATTTATTGTTATTAGTACAAAATTGATGAAAACAGACTCTATATATCTGGCTCAGTGCGCTGTTATGCGAACGATTACTCAGGTAGAAAGGAAGCCCGAACCAAACGTCTGCCTATACGAAAAATAGAACAGTTTGCGCACTTTTACCAAACCGAAAACCGCAAATAGAAATTATTTCATCGGCCGATAACTAGGGCAATTCACAACCCATCTTTGGGATAACCGAATAAAAACTGGCGCACTATGGCGCCAGTTTTTGCTTGTATTGATTGGGGCTAGTTCCTACAGCAATCTTTAAATACAACACCTTATAGATATCCCTTAACGTGAAGGCAGCGTGCCATCAAACACTCGCACTTTAATATTCTTCTTCAGATTTTCCTGATCCTGTTGCCATTCCTGCCACTGGGTCAGACTGATACTCAGCTGCAAGGAAAAATCCGTGGAGATCCATTGTGTCTGTCCCTGCGCATAATGCGGCAGTGGCACAATATTTTTAGGACCATTGAAGGATTCAGAGCATTGGAAGGATTTAAAGTACACTTGGTCGATCGCCAGATCGAGCTTACTCGGCGTCGTCATACATTGACCGCTTCCAGGCTCCTGATAAGAAGCAAATTGGTACATAATCGCCGGGGTATTGTTGCTGCTATCGGGCACAGAAGCTGTTTGATGGCAAGATAAGCAACTACTTAACGCATTATCCGCCGGACCGTTTAGCCTGCCATTACAACCTAGATGCCCTGCGTTGGTTTTCTCATTTAAACGTCCAACCACCTCTTGAAACACCGCACTATCTTTAAGGCCTGACACTGGGTTTTGTGGAAAGGCCGCCGCGCCTACGTTTGCAGGAGGAGTATCATTGCCCCACATAAGTCCAAGGGGTGAGATCCGGTTCCACGGATTTTTCTCTTTTGCCTTAAATTGACCGTCGGCCACAAAGGTGCCATAGGCCCAGCCTACCGGGGAGCGACTGTCACGTACCGCGATATCAAACTGTAGCAAATACACATCGGCGATCGAACGGGGACACTGCTCCGTTTCTTGCTGGAAGCTACAGGCACTACCATCGGCATTTTTACATTCACAGAAATCACTCGAACTGATATTGGCTTGCCATACAGGCACATTTTCTAAGAAGGGATAATTATTGGGTGTCGCCGTGGTAAACAACAATTTGCCAATCACACTGCCTTCATTAAAGGCAAAATTGGCTTGGGGCATCACAGGCGCAGCAGCCCCCGTCCACACCTTAGCCAAGCTGCCAGCGGCCTGAGGGTTATAAAAGCCTACAGCCCACATGGTGGTTTTAATATCGCCTTGGTCTTTCACCGCCATAGTGACTGGGGCTTCACGGGTTAATCCATGAATAAATTCGCGTCCGCTCATGGGATCGTAGGTTTGATAAGGAATATGGTACCAAGCACGTACCTTGTTATTACACAGATCCCAGTCGGAATTGATGTCGCCACTGTCGATATTGCCCGCTTGGATATACTGCATAACCGCCCAAAGATAATTCCACGCTTGGGTATTCTTATCCTTTTCAGAGAGATTTTTATCGAAGGGATTGAACTTGAGCCATGGCATTTCCTGATCGGCTTTAGCTGCTGAGTAGGCATCACTTAACTGAAAAATCGGCCCCTTCCAACCTGGATAGGCCTGATTGATGATTACTTGGTTATCCCACATGCCAGTTTTGGTAAAGGCCGGGTCTTGAAAGTAACTCGGGTAAGTTCCCGTACAAGTGGAACTTGAAGGGGCTGGTGTTTGGCCGGTTTGAGATCCAGCGGCGTGGGCATTGGCTCCCAGCAAAGCGCCAATCAATAGACTCGCAAGAGGTAGTTTCATAGCTTCATCCTTGAAAGTATTCGTCATCTTTAGGGTTTGCACCGCACCTTGGCAATGCCAATTAAGCATAGACTAATTTTCCAAGTCACGATTTTGCCTTCGGTAGATAGTAAAAAAGCCATTTAGCATGGGCTAAATGGCCTTGAGACATCAAAAAGTGATTAGGCTTACTTCTGCTCGCGCGTCTTCCACAGGGAGAATAATACCCCCGCCAGCAAGAGGCCGAAGGTGACGCCAAGGGATAAGGCCGTTGGGATCTTAAAGTCCACAATGCCTTCGTGATTAAAGTATACCAGTCCGACTTTCACGCCGATAAATACTAACACCACCGATAGCGCATACTTGAGGTACTCGAAACGATGCACCATGGCCGCGAGGGCGAAATACAATGCCCGCAGACCTAAAATCGCAAAAATATTAGAGGTATAGACGATAAAGGGATCTTGGGTAATCGCAAAAATCGCAGGGATACTGTCCACTGCAAACACCAGATCCGCGGTTTCGACTAAGATCAACGCCAAGAACAGAGGCGTTGCCCACCAGCCTTTGCTGAGTTGATGCTCCTCTCCCCTTACCCAAAACTTCTCTTGATGAAGGCTTGGCGTAAAACGCATTTTGGAGCGTAACCATTTGTAAAACTTATTATCTTGGATATCACCATGCTCATCATCGGAAAAGAGCATCTTAATACCCGTGAAAATCAAGAACAGGCCGAATAACACCAACACGCCTTGGTATTGCGCTACCAGCGCCGCGCCTAAGCCAATCATAATCGCACGTAGCACGATAACGCCCATGATCCCCCAGAATAACACTCGGTGTTGATACAAACGAGGAATGCCTAAGCTACTGAAAATAAGCGCGATAACGAAGACGTTATCCATAGATAAGGATTTTTCGATAAGGTAACCCGTGAGGTATTCCATCCCCGCGGTCGAGCCCTTATACCACCATAACCAAGCGCCGAACAACAGACCCATACAAATGTAAAAGGCCGATAATTTAAGGCTCTCTGCCACGGTAATTTCGTGTTGCTCTTTATGTAGCACACCTAAGTCGAAGGCTAACAATGCCAGCACAAAGCCAAAAAACATTAACCAAACCCATATTGGGTAACCCACAAATAGCGTGGTTAAAAACTCCATAACACTCCCTAAAACCTAAAAAATACCGAGTTTTCTCGGCTCCATCGCCACATTCGATCTTAGTACTTGGCGATACCAAAAACAGTGAAACAGGGTAAAAACCTTAAAATGTCAGATTAAAATTTTTTTAAATCCATACTACGCAGCCAAAACAACTAGTTACGCAAGGCTCTATCATCTGAGTATTTGTTGTACTCTGTTCAAATTTAAACCTAGCCCTAGCCCTCACGGGGTCACGTGAGTAAAATAATCGCGTGAGTTCATCACTACTCACGCTTTAGCAGACACAAATCGATGGTATTTGTCGCTAACGCAGTGAAAAGCGAGGTGTTTCAGCGCACTGTGTAACACTTGAGCATTAAGCGAAAATGAAAAAGTTCGCGGGTAAGAATAGCCGTTTGAAATAGCGAGAATGGTAAGCGTGACCACTCGCCACAAGGAATGAAAAAGTGATTCGATGAGAAGTAAAAAACTATTCGCGCCCGAGTAGACGGCGCGCGACTAATACCACAAGATGCAGTAACAACAGGCCACTAAAGGCTAAGCAGAAAAACAGTAAAGCGATGGCGTTGACCTCTCGAGGAGCGTCACTGTAGAGAGACCACCACAAAGGCCAACCGATAAGCGACAGCAGGGTCAACTGCCACATGCAGCGTTTGCAGCGGCCAATCTTTTGCCGAAAAATCGAAGTATTACAATCGTCGCAGGCCATTAACTTTTTAATCCAGTAAGTTACCGTGACGGCATAGGATATCACCAAGTTTGCCCTGTGCTAAATAAGCACTAGAGTGATGCCTTAAGGCGCTTCATCCCCTCTTCTATCGACACTAAGGCGTGATAGCCAAAGTCCCGTTTTGCCGCGCTGATATCGAAATAATGGCTACAGGAAAGCTGTTTAGCGACAAAGCGCGTCATTATCGGCTCTTCTTGTTTATTCAGCAGTCGATACGCCGTTTCTAACACAGCGCCCGCCACATAGGCTAGGGTCTGTGGCACTCGCGCGGTCACAGGCGGGAGGCCATCACAGGCTAGGATGAGGTTCAGCATCTTGGCCATAGTCACAGGCTCATCGTTACTGACAAAATAGGCTTTGCCTTGGCACTTAGGCGAGACTTGGCAAAGCTCCACGGCCGCCAAAATATGGGCATAGGCGGCGTTATCGATATAAATGGTATCGACCAGTTTATCCTCGCGCCCCACCAGCTTGAGCTTACCTAAACGACCGCGGGCGAGCACCCGAGGCACCAGATGCGGATCATTAGGCCCCCAAATCAAATGCGGCCGCAAGGCAACTGTCTTTAACGCATACGCCGACGCGGTTATCGATGCTTGATTGGCATCGAGCATCATCTTCTCGGCAATCGCCTTGGAGTGAGCATAATAATTTAAAAAGCGGCTGGCGTAGGGCGTCGACTCATCGATACCCGATTCATCCTCACCCGCAAAGGTCACGCTAGGAGTGCTGGTATAAACTAGTTTACTGATTTTAAACGCTTTACAAGCGGCAATCACATTAGCGGCGCCCTTCACATTGGGGCAAAAATAACTGTCTCTGTCGCCCCAGACACCCGCTTTTGAGGCCACATGAAACACGATATCGCAACCCTGCATCGCCTGTTTGACTTGCTCAGGATAGGCTAAATCCCCCTGCACCATAGTCACACCAAGGGCTTCAAGCTCAGGGTAATGGCCACGGGCAAACCCAGTAACCTTAATCCCAGCCGCGACCAAACGTAGGCAAATGGCCTTACCCAAAAATCCACCCGCGCCAGTCACAAAGGCATGGCTGACCTTAGCCGCCAAGGCATAAAGCGCGGCTTGTTCACGCGGATCAAAGCCTGCTTGAGCGAGGTTATCAGGGCGGCCAGTTGGCGTAGTATCGGCTTGAAGAACAACAGGATTGTCAGTCATATCGCATTCCGTGACAGTGAGTGTCATCTTAGTATTCAATTCAGTGATTAAGTGCAACAAGGCACCTCTCGCGGCAAAACATACCACGAACAAACAGTCGAAAGTTCGACCCTATTTAAGTTAAAAATTAGCTAAATTGAAATCAGCCTTTGGTTTGCGATTGCGCCCAAACGGCTAATTTTTCTCTAAATATTTTGGCATTGTGGCGCACATCCACGGGGAAATCGGGATGAATGAGAAAACGCCGAATCCCCTGAGTTTGGCTATACTGCTCGGCAATCGCCATCAACTCTTGATAGAGCTGCGCGCTCTTATTGCACACCAAGGATTGGTCAAGCTCGATGCAGATGAGTGGTTCAATCTCACACACGCCACCTTGCCCCTTCACTTTGATCCCCACTAACGCCGAGCGCTTCACATTCGGATGGGTATTAAAAATACGCTCACTCGGAATGGAATAGTAACGTTTAATACACTGCCCGCCTTGGGTGGCATCCACTCTATGGGCTTTGCGGCCACACATCCACAATCGGCCGCTGTCGTCCAGGTAGCCAAGGTCACCCATTCTATGCCTAAAGGTTTGCCGCTCGCGGTCCCAAATTTTGGCCGCCGTCGTTGCCTTTTCGCGGCGATAATAGGACTGGCTCACCATAGGGCCTGTTACCACTATCTCGCCAATTTCCCCCGCGTTAAGACGCAAGCCATTATCCCACTCAGGGATATCAGCTTCAGTGATGCCGATAATCTCGATACTGACACCATCGATGGCGCGGCCGACACAAATTCCACCGCCATTGTCCGTGGTTTGAGTCGTGGTCAATAGTTCGTCGCTGGCGATCATGCTGATGGGTAAGGATTCAGTGGCGCCGTAGGAGTTGAGTACAGGCACGCCGACACCGAGCATTTTGCTAAAACGGGCAATCGAGGCAATGGTCGCGGGCGCCCCTGCGGAAATCACGCGTTTCACACTGCTGAGTTTGTGCTGCTTTTTCGATTCGGTTTGCTCACCGGCGCGACCTAAACGTTCAAGCAAGGCTGGATTAACAAAGATATTGCTGCATTGGTACTTCTCAATGGCGGCAAATAAAAATTCAGGATTGGCCGTAATAGGTTTGCTGGCATCCATCTCAGGTACAATCGATGCCATACCGAGCGCAGGACCAAAGAGGGAGAATAGCGGGAATGTCGCCAAATCACGCTCACCATGTGCAATGCCATAATCTTGCTTTAGCGCCTGAATTTGCGCCTCAAACATGCCGTGACTATAGACAACGCCTTTCGGCGTCCCCGTGCTGCCGCTGGTAAACAGAATCGCCGCCATCTCGTCATGCCTAAGCAGTGCCATTGGGTACTCGCCCTGTTCCGGCAAGTTTGCCGCAGATGCCTTCGTTGTAAACGACTTAGCAGTTGATAAGAGTATCGTCGCTAAACTTGGCGCGCCCGTGAGTACGCGCGATAAAGTGCCTGCCAGTCCGCTTGGATTGCCATCCACATTGATAAGGTGCTTCACGCTGCCCTTGCCCCAGCCTAATAAGCGTCTGGCGATATGGGCTTTAGGGATCCCGATAAAGGCATCGGGCGCAGCTTCAATAAAACATTGCTTAAGGTTTTTAATCCCCATGCCCGGGTCAACCAGTACGGGAATAATTCCCGCCTTGAACAAGGCGAAAGTTAACGCAAAAAAATCCAGACTCGGGGTGACCATCAGCACCGCCTTCATCCCCCGCGTCAGCCCATGGGCATTGAGCGCGAAGGCGATGGCATCGCTTTGTTTATCGAGGCTAATAAAGTCGAGTTCTTGGTAAGTCAGATTGGCAAGGGATTTACCCTTGCCCTGTTGCACCGCAACCGCAAGATGATGGGGAATGTGATGGGCGGCCTGCTTTAAATGCCGACAAATATTGGCATCGCTTGCTTGCTCGACGCTAGATGTCCCATGGCCGAGCTGCGCATCCTCCACCCTAGCCATTAATGTGCGGCCTGTGGCGCTTGAGTCTCTGCCTCAGGCTCTGCGACCTGTTCCGTTTCAACGGGCTGTACTTCTGGCTCAGGCGTTTGCGCCTCAGCCATAAAGTGTTTGATATGGGTAATCACCTCATCGCTCGCATCTTCGAGGATATAGTGACCACAATCGGCAAATTCATGCACTTGTGCATGGGGCATATGTTCGCGCCATTTGGCTAAAAAGTGTTTATCGAACACAAAGTCCTGTAAACCCCAGCAAATCAGTGTCGGCACCTTGGCAAACTTTGGCAGACTGGCGGCGATATCCGACACCAGTTGATAGTTTCTGTCACCCGGTTTTAGCGGAATATCCTGCACAAAACGCAGGGTCGAAATCCGATTTGCCCATGAGTTAAACGGCGCGACGTAGGCCTCACGGATGTACTTGGACATCGGCTGACGCTTTACCCCAACGTAGGAGGCAATCGATGAAAAGGCATTAAAACCACGCACTAATACTGTGCCGAGTAGCGTATTGCGGCAGATCCACAGCGCCAGCGGTAAAGGCTTAGTCTCGGGTAAATGGAAGGCGCCAGTATTTAAAATCACCAGACGTTTAATGCGCTCAGGGTAACGCGCCGCATAGCCCATGCCTATCATGCCGCCCCAGTCGTGGACGACTAAGGTAATGTTTTCTTTTACCTTTAGACTGTCGAGCAGCGCCTCTAAATCATCAATGCGATTCTTAAGGGTGTAATCGTAACCGCTGTCATCCGGCTTATCCGACAAGCCACAACCAATATGATCGGGCACGATACACTGGTGAGTATCCTTAAGGGCACTCACGAGATTACGGTAATAAAAACTCCAACTTGGATTACCGTGCACCATGACGACAGGCTCACCTTGGCCTTCATTGATGTAATGCAGCTTGTTGCCATTACGGCTAAGAAAATGACGTTTAAACGGCAACAGAGTGTCTAACATGACGCTTCCTATCTTTTGTTCTAATTGTTTTTGTATTGGCAGCCTGTGCAGGTAAATTCGCCTTTACCTCTGCTCATCGCTAATGCCCATCGCTAAACCAATAAGCATAAAAATGCCCTAGCAAACCTTGCTCTCAAGCGTCGGCTAAGGCAGATAACAATCTTGGAAAACTACCACTTAATACCCAGCATCATGCAGTTCAAACCACTGCCGATACCTAAAAAGCTCACCTGATCCCCAGGGCGTAAAAAGCCTTGATCATGTGCCATGGCCGCAGTGACGGGTAAAGAGACTGTGCCCATATTGCCAAGCAGTTGATATGTTGGGAATTCTTTTTCAGGCGGAATGTTTAACGCACTCAAGACCTGTTTGCGGTTTGAAGCGCCGACCTGATGGCAGATCACTTTGTCGACCTGCTCGACCAACCAATTTCGCTGAGCGAGGAAATGCTCCCACGTATGCTTCGCCAGCTCGACCCCTTCTTTGAGTAAGGTCACCGCATCGGTACGCATAAACTCACGGTAAATATTGTGCCCTACTTCCTGTAAGCCCCACTGACACAGTTGGTGATGCTGCGGCGCAGATAAATGGGAGGCGCCAAGCAGCTGATGCTTACGCACATTCGTCAGCGGTAAACTGCCATCGGTCAGGATCACCGCCACCGCGCCAGAGCCGCCGGTTAAGGTCGCCAGCGACTGAGCAAAATTCTGCATGGTCGGGTCGGCCAGCATATTATCAATGGTCACATCGACAATATCCCGCGCCGATTCGCAGGACACCACCATGCCCGCCTTAATTTGGCCAAGCTCGATACGGTTGGCAATGTCTAAAATGCCCGATAACACCCCAAGACAGGCATTGCTGATATCGTAAATCGCCGTGTCCTTCGACACACCTAAGGCCGCCGCAATCCGACAGGCAGTGGCGGGTTCGTGCTGATCACGGCAAACGCCGGTGTACACCACTGCGCCCAGTTCGGCGACTTCTATTCCCGTTTCTGCTATCGCCTTGTGCGCCGCTTTAATCGCTCCATCGGATAATTGATGCCCTTTAGGCCACCAACGGCGTTCGGTAATGCCCGTTAACGCCGCAAGTTGCCCCATAGGAATGCGAAATTTTTGATATAGAGGCGCGAGGCGAGATTCTAGCTCACTACTGGAAACCACCACAGGTGCCAGTTCATAGGCAAGGCTATTAATAAATACGCGGGAATATTTCATGAAACTGTTTTATTCGCTCACTAAGATCACTGATCTTTTAGGTCAGTTTTTAGTTGTTATTTGTCATTAAGGCGACATTTGAACAAGAAAAGCCCGATGATTCAATAAAAAACCATCTTTCGTCTTAGACTTGTCTCACAGAGCTTATAAGCCCTTGTGCAGATCATGCCGCCTATCCGTTAATTCAAAATGAACTAATAAAGAAATACTTCATAAAAAACAGGCAAGTATGGCCTCATCATTCAAATTATTTTTCAATCGCTCGATTTTTGCGCCAAAATCAGCGCATTTCGAGGCGTCACGCTGGTTGCACAAAATTCCCTCAGGGTTACCCGATAGCCACTTTCCTGCAAAAAACAGCAGCGATCGAGAATTAACCACAGCTCCAGCGCTCGGCGGAATAAATGCGCGGCCAAATCGATGCGCCGGGTTAACCTTTGTCGCTGTTTGCCTATCTCAAGCCAAGCGTCAAAATCACAATCTGCGGCTAAGGTAACCGCCTTTTGCGTCGCCGCCCAGTGGCAAAATTCGGCAAACTCGCCGCTCAGCTGGCTTTGCTTTATTGCGGGCAAGGGTAGATAAGCATCTATACCACGGCAACTTCGTTGCAGCGCATCAAACCCCAGCCGCCAGGCAATTTCCTGATGTCGCAGCGCCTGTTGTTTGGGATTGGCAATCACGCTCTGTTGTAAAGGCAATTGCAAATCATGGCGACTTAAACGCAGGACGCTGTGTTTAGCGAGTGTCGATAGGCCTTGATATTGATTAGCTTGAATTAAATGGTAGCAGCAAGGTGAAATCGCCAGTGCCTGTGTGCCCGCCGCTGCGGCCAATTGCAGTAAACGCACATGCAAATCGCCACAGGCATGCAGCGCCACCGCCTGTTGCTGAGCGCAAAAAGGATTGGTTTGATGAGCGGAATTGTCGCAAGCATTATCTTCTATAGCGAAAGCATCGGCGCAAATAAAGCGCTGTGATAAATGCCATTTATCGGCAAAAGCTTGGCCCTCTTCACAGAGCATAGCCTGCCACTCTAGGCTTAACACATCCACACCACGTGCTTTGGCAATCAAACGGCCCAAGTGCCCTTTACCCGCACACCACTCGAGCACGGGCAATCCCGCATCGGGCAAATGCTGCACAAAGGCAGTGATCTGCTCCCACTTACGGCCTTTTATATGAGCGCTAAAGTGAGCCAGCTCGGTAAGTTCAATACGAGGTGAAGTAGCTGTTTCAATATCGTCAGAGCTGATGTCAGAGCCTATATCTGAATCAATATCTGAGCCCTGCGAAAGTTCGGCATAGGAGGATAGGAGTAAAGACAGATCCCAGTCTAAGCCTAACGCGGCAAGATCCTGCGTGAGTGCGGGAGATAAGGCATCGACTAACGCCGATTGCTCGGCATCCAAAGTATCGAGCATCGCATCATCAAGCGACCAAAGGGTGGTTGCCAGCCTTGGGAATTGTGCCTCCCAAGGCAATGCTTTTGCCTCGAAGGCACGCACTTGCCACAGGGCGCGGCTCTGCTCAAGCAGCTTATCCAATTGGATAAAGTGCGCCTTGAGCGTGTTTTGACTGTCACTATTACAGTTGCCGAGCGTATGATTATCGCGCTTAATTGCCATACTAAATTTGCTTTACTTTGAAGTGTTCCACTTGACTCTCTTATTGGCCTTAGCCGTCAAGTCTTCACAACAACACTGTTTTTAAAACCAGTTTGAAAACTATTTTGAAAACTGTGCCGTCAGTTAGAAAACTATGCCGTCATTAAGCCTTTACGAATATTAAGGTGCATTTTACTTAATATCACTGCCCAAATGGCGGCTAAAGCTGCTAGTATCGCCACAATTTTTGTCAGCCTGCTTTACTCACTTGTAAGCATGGGATACGCCTTAACGCTGTGACTTCACCCATTGAACCCGATAACGAAAACGAAAACGAGTTAAGAGGAAAACTATGCTCTCCCCCTGCGTCGCCCGCTGCGGCTTAAATGATGAAGATTATTGCATGGGCTGTTTTCGCCATATCGATGAGATTGTCGCTTGGCGCGATGCCAGCGATGCAGAACACGCCGCGATTATCGCGCAACTTCCCGCCCGCAAAGCCCATTTCGAAGGCGACGAAAATCAACAGGTGCTAAGCCGCGCTAAATGGCTGGAAGCCGAGGCTCGACTTGCGAAAAAAGCCTGAAAGTTCAGGCTTTTTACTTTTATCACTACTTTTTCATCATCGCCTTTAAATCGGCAAAGGGATTATAGGTCGCGGCCGCTTGCTTGGTTTCGGTGGTGCTGCCGTAGCGGATCAGTTCTTCGAAGCGTGAATGCTCATTATCGTGGCAGTAGAGGCACAATAATTCCCAATTCGAGCCGTCGGATGGGTTGTTATCGTGGTTGTGATCTCTATGGTGAACCGTCAACTCGCTTAAGTTTTTTGAGGTAAATTCGCGGGTACAGCGGCCACAGATCCAAGGATACAATTTGAGCGCCTGCTCGCGGTAACCGCCCTCACGCTTTGCACGGTATTCCCGCTCTTGGGCTAAGACTTGATCTAACTTACTCTGGCCTGGATTTGCTGACATGCTCACACCTAACTGATGACCCCTAAAAAAGTGCCCCAAGGATAATCCGAGTTATTCCTTGGGGCAATATTTCTGACACGCAAAGCGTTTAGGCGACATGTCCTTGGTCGGCATTGGACAAGTGCAAATAATGCAGGTATTTCTCGTATTGAGTGACCACATCCGCCAATAACTGCTCTTCGGTATAGCCCATCACGTCATAGTGCTGGCCGCCCTGCTCTAAGTACACTTCGGCGCGATAATACCAATTGTTGCCTTGCTCTAACTCTTCGCCGACGGGATTAACGATTTCAAAGCAGCGCATCCGCACACCGTATACGAAGGGTTGATAGGCTTCGTTACTGATCACCAATCGCACTTTGCCGTCGAGATACTCAAGATCCGCCGTCAGGCCCTTGCTCATAAATTGCTGACACACCTTAGATAACGCCGGTGTCGCGACATTATTGAGGAAGATACGCGCCTCATCTTCGGTGGGATGCGACACTAAGACTTCGATACGCTCCTCCCAACTGATATTGGTCTTAGCATATTGCACACTGGTGGTATGGAGCTGCACGCTGTTGATTTTCAGCCAATCATCCTTCAGCGCCTTATACAGCCCTAAACACATCAGCAGCATCACACATAAAAATGGCATCGCACTGGCAATAGCGGCGGTTTGGAGCGCCTGTAACCCCCCCGCAAGCAGCAATACCGAGGCCACCACGCCCTGCAGCAATGCCCAAAACACCCGTTGCCAGACAGGCGCATTGTTATCGCCCCCCGAGGTCAGGTTGTCGATTACTAAGGATCCCGAGTCTGATGAGGTCACAAAAAAGGTCACCACTAAACAAATCCCAATGCCCGATAACAGATGCGGGAACGGCATATGTTCAAAAAACACAAACAGAGCCACGGGCACATTGGTATTCACCGCTTCGCTCAGGTAGGTCGCGCCTTGATTCATAATGGCGTCGATGGCCGAGTTACCAAATACCGTCATCCATAAAAAGGTCAGCGCCGAAGGCACAAATAAAATGCCGACTAAGAACTCACGTATGGTACGGCCGCGACTCACCCGCGCAATAAAGGTGCCGACAAAAGGTGACCAAGAGATCCACCAGCCCCAGTAGAGTAGCGTCCAACCGCCAAGCCAATCTTCCTTATGCTGATAGGCGTACAGATTAAAGGTTTTATTAACGATATCACTGAGATAACTGCCGGTATTTTGCACAAAGGCCTGCAGCAACATCACCGTTGGGCCAAGGATTAGCACAATCAGCAACAGGATAAGGGCCAAGCCTAAGTTAAGCTCACTTAAGCGCTTCACTCCTTTATCGAGCCCCGAAAATACCGACAGAGTGGCGAGTAAGGTAATGCCAATAATCAGCGACACTTGCACAGTGGTGTTATTCGGCAGTTGCTCGAATAAATAGCTTAGGCCCGAGTTAACCTGCAATACTCCAAACCCTAGGGAAGTCGCGACCCCAAACATTGTCCCCAATACCGCAAAGGTATCGACGCAGTGGCCAATCGGACCATGAATACGCTCACCGATTAAGGGATAGAGTGCGCTGCGGGGTAACAGTGGCAGCTTATGCCGATAGGCAAAATAGGCCAAACTCAGGGCAACCACCCCGTAAATCGCCCATGCATGTATGCCCCAATGGAAGAACGTAATCTTCATCGCTTCTTTGGCGGCGGCCAAACTCTCAGGCGTTGCATCGGGCGGCGCTAAGTAATGCATCACAGGTTCGGCAACGCCGAAGAACATCAATCCAATCCCCATCCCCGCCGAAAACAGCATGGCAATCCAGCTCTTATAGCTATAATCGGGCACAGCATGGTCGGGGCCAAGCTTAATATCGCCAAAGCGACTGACCATGACAAAGATGATAAAAATCAGAAAAATCGCCACGCCAAGGATATATAACCAGCCTGCTTTCGCTTCTAGCCAAGACTGCATGGATTTGAAAAAGTGATTGGCCTCGGTAGGCCAAATGGCGCAGATCATCACCATTAAGGTGATAAAAAAGACCGACGAATAAAAAACCGGTGGATTAATACTCGACTTGATAGACATAAAACTCCCTTGTTCTAGCCAGTTCCCTATTAAAATCCCTTCGATTTTGAAGAGATAGCTCAATAATAGATAACTCTAGCCTCAGCAGTATGTGATCAGGATGAAATATGCACAAATAATCCATGACAAGGGCTCGCGGTCGGCAATTCCTTGTGATGTCATACTCATGTTGAAAACGCTTCCCCACTTTCCCGTTTGCTCGACGCTTTTGCTGAATAGCAAAGGCGGTAAACAGTTGGCTCGATAAACAGCTAAACCGCTGCAGTGCAATGCGCTTTAAGAACCTATCGGACTCTCAAAGACAGCGAGCATCGACACCATGCGAGCGAATCGCAGGGTTCAACCTCAATGGCGACATAATGCATATAAGCGGTTCGATATTCATGATATCGAGGATGAGGAATGCAAAGCGCGATTAACTGCTAACGGTTAACCAGTAGCAAATAACGACTCGGCCTTGCTTAAGCTCTACTGGATTGTCTTCAAACAGGGACCACATGCTGTCGAAAACTGACTCAATAGAGACACAGATAATGCTAAACAGCAGTCGCTGGATCAGCATAAAAAATGGCGACCTATTAAGCCGCCATCGGATTGTATCACAAAAACGTCTCTATTTGACGCAAAAAACTGACGCAAAAATCAAAACTCACTTATTCAGCTTTAGTTTTTACTGTTGCCGCGCCCGGCGTTTGTGAGATCCCCGCCGTTAAATTAAAGCGCATCGCTTCTTCAAAAGACCAATCCACTAAAATCAAATCTTCACGTTTGACGAGACTCGTCACCCCCGCCATTTGGTAACTGAGTTGGAATAACACAGGCACCCAATCCCCTTCGGGTAAGGCATCGAGCAACGGCTGCGGCGGCGTATCCGTCATAATAAAGCCCACCACAAACCCGCCATTAGCCTGTTTAACCAACACGGTTTGCTGAGTATTGGGTTTGCCCTCACGGTTCATTAAGGAAGCGATATCACGAATACTGCCATAAACAGATTTAAACAGCGGGAAACGCATCAGCTGACGCTCAATCCAGCCATAGAGCCACACAATAGGACTCACCGAAAACAACAGGCCCACGGCAAACACTATGGCCACGACTAAGATAAAGCCCGCGCCGACAAAATGTTGGTTAATCCCTACCAACTCTAAAATAAAAATCCCTAAACCATCTAACGATACAAACAATGACCAAAACAACCACAGGCTTAAAGCCATCGGCAGCAGGTTCATTAAGCCACGGGCTAAGGTTTTCTTCATTACAATCTCATCAAATCCAATGGGATAAAAAAAGGCATAAATTATTTACGCTAAAAAGCGCGTTAAATGCTACCACAGAGTCACTTTTGCACCAGCACTTGATGTAAGGTAAGGCGCAGAGAACACCAAACCGCTACGGCATCGAGGGAAAGAATATGCGCGTGACCCGTCTAGACCATTTAGTGTTAACCGTGAAAGATATCGAGGCCAGCGTCGACTTTTATCAACGCGTGTTAGGGATGAAAAAGTCCGTCTTTGGTCAGGGCCGTATCGCCTTAAATTTTGGCGATCAAAAAATCAATCTGCACCAAGCGGGCGCCGAATTTGAACCTAAGGCAAACCTTGCCACGCCAGGCAGTGCCGATCTTTGCTTTGTAGTTAGCCACAATATCGAAGAAGTGATTAACCACTTAAACAGCCTTGAAGTTGCAATTATTGAAGGCCCAGTACTGCGCACCGGCGCCACAGGCCGCATCAACTCCGTCTATATCCGCGACCCCGATTTGAATCTATTGGAATTATCCGAATATCTGCCCGCCTGCGCGCTATAAACCCAACGCGCTCAAATGTCGGTGTTCCTTGGCTGGCGGAATAACGCGAGCCCTAGTTAAAGTGCAATTTCACAAACTCGATAAACAACCGCACCCGCATGGGGAGATGGTCGCGGTCCCGATATAACATGGACAAGGTGCGGGCTTTGCTACTCCATTCAGGGAGAACATGATTCACCTCCCCCTGCGCTATCATAGGTAGTGCAAAATAATCCGGCACGTATCCGATACCTATCCCTGTTTTGATGGCGTGGGTCAGTAGCATGAGTTCATCCACCTCCAGCCTGACGCCCTTGTTCGGGTGATAATCAAACTCTTCGCCAGTCGTTTTATGCACCAATTGCCAAGGAATCATAGGGTGGCAAATAATGGTTGGGTGACCGCATAACTTGTCTGGCGTAGTGATGCTCGAAATGTCGTAGTCAGGGTGAGAGCACAAAATAAAGTGAATATGCTTTAACGGTCTGGCAATCCAATTTTCCACCACAGGATTGCCCACTCTAAACGCCACATCCATGCCTTCCGCTTCAATATCAATAAGCGAGTTTGAAAAGCTCAAATCCAACTGAATATCGGGATATTGCAGCAGAAAATCATAAAAAATCGACCGCAGAAAATGAGTGCCAGAGTTGATGGGCGCGGAAATGCGGATTTTCCCCTGTGGCTGGTACTTATCCCGATGCAAATCTTCGTCAATATTATTGAGTTCATCAAACAGGGCTACCGAGCGCTCAAAATACTGCTCACCGATGCTGGTTAAGATGACGCGGTGGGCGTCTCGATTAAGCAATCTTAATTGCAAATCGGTCTCTAGCTGGCGGATACGGCGGCTCAAGGTTGAGAGCGGCATACCTAAGGATTGGGCGGCCTCCTTAAAGCTGCCAGAACGTGCCACAGCACAAAAACAGCGCAGATCGTCCAACGAATAGTTAGGTTTCATTATTGGTATTTACCGTCTTACTTTTGCTTGTTTATCCAATTATTGAAATCAATACACTAAGGCTCAGTATTTAACAAGTCATCTGGAGTGGCGATGAAATCTGATCCAACGATAAAAGCAGTTATCCTGCTGATTATCTGTACCTTCTTTTGGGGGAGTTGCTTTCCCATTGGCAAACAAGTGTTAAGCGAAGTGCATGCCTTGACCTTAGTGTTCTGGCGCTTTGTGATTGCCGCGGTCTGTCTCGCGATTTACCTCAAGCTCGTCCGTATGCCGAAATTGCACTTAAGCATCAATCAATGGCTGTGGATTATCCTCGTCAGCGCGGTAGGTATAGGCGGGCTAAACCTGGGTCTATTCACGGGATTGGCGTCAACTAATGCGACAAACGGCTCATTAATCATGGCCCTTAGCCCGCTCATCACGTCACTGATTGCCTGTGTTACCCTGCGTACGCTGCCATCATTTGCCCAGTGTTTTAGTCTGCTGGTGAGTCTCACCGGTGTGCTGATGGTGATCACCAATGGGCACCTTGAAACCCTCTTCTCGATGCAGATAAACCACGGAGATAAATTAATATTTGGCGGGATGCTGGCCTGGAGTTTTTACACCTATTTCAGTCAAGGTATCAGCCGCTGGATGCCAGTAATCCCCTATACCTTTATCGGCATGTTGAGTGGCGCTGCCGTGATTGGCGCTTTATGTTTGGCATCGCCAGAGGTGCATCCCTTCGCTGAGTTATTCAATAGTACGGCGCTAGGCATGGCCGAAGTCGTCTATATCGGCGTATTTGGTACGGTTGCAGGCTATTTATTGTGGCTAAATGGCGTGCGTCAGTTAGGCTCAGCCAACGCAGCACTGTTTTTTAACTTTGTCCCCATCTTCTCCGTATTAACCTCGTTTATGCTCGGCCAAGCCGTTACCGAGTTGCAACTGTTAGGGATTATCGTTGTTATCGCAGGCTTACTGCTACCGCGAATTATTCGGTTTAAACGCGAGCCCAAAGTGTGCCCTGAATCCTAGCCAATCCTCAAATTACGTAATAAAGGCGGGAACTTCTCGCCTTTATTATTCGCTATAGCGCCTAGGATAAGTCATTTCAGTTATTGGGGCTGATTTGCTCCACCGCAAAAAAGCTTATGACCCAAAGTAAGATAAGTTTGTCGTCAGATGTGCTGGATGAATTGTCATTGTTTCCCCTGTGACACGCCATAAACTCAACCCTGAGGGCTCGACGGCGGCATCTGCAACACATGGAAGTGTAAATGCCGCGTTCACATGGATGTGAAAGAGCGGCCATGCCGCCAACGGTCACAGTTGCAACAATGACAATCTTAACGACCATTGAACTGTTCATCTGGCTAAAAGCTTTTGCCCCAAAGTGTGTTTCGGCTCGTTATCTCAATCGAAAATACCTACTCTTGTTGCCATACAAATTCTTATCTAGTTACCTATGTTTGGCCCTACCGCGAAGTGGCTAATAATGTATGGCTATACAGTCATATTTAAATTTAGATACGTTGGTGTGATTTTAAGACAATATCAGTGCGCATTAATTCCATCTGTAGCAAATAAAGTTCTATAAAATCAAATAACTATAGTGGCTGAGTTTTAGTTAATAGGTTTGGAAAACGCGCATGCGCGTTTTTCCAGATGGTGTATTTGGCAGAAAGCTGATAAGTTCTTTGCATACAGATAGTTAACCGTGCGCGTTTTCACTGGTCCAATGAGGTAAACGCGCATGCGCACGAATAAAATGTTATAAGCCAAGGAGAAATTGTGGTTACATTTAGGGAAATGGATATTTCCGATTACAACGAAGTGATTGCTTTATGGGCTACTACTGAAAACTTATCCCTCAGAGATGCCGATTCTCGGCCAAACATCGAAGCTTATTTGAAAAGAAATCAAGGTTTAAGCTTTGTCGCAGTTTCAGATTCTCTTGTGATTGGCGCTGTTTTGGTTGGTACAGACGGTAGGCGAGGTTACGTACAACATCTGGCGGTTTCATCTGACTTCCGAGGCCAAGGGATTGGTAAGTCTTTAATTCAAAAAGCGACAGATGCACTATCAAGAATAGGCATTTCTAAGACGCATTTGTTTGTGTTGATTGAGAATGTGACGGCACAGGATTTCTATACCAAGTTAGATTGGTATCCGAGAGATGAAATCCGTATGTTTTCGCACAACAGTTCGGGCAACCCAGAAGTCTAGGGTTCGGGCTTATAACAAACGCCTCAAGAGGGACTGTCAACGCGTGGCGTTTCCAGTCCCATTGAGCTGCGGTGGTTGCAGTTGTTGTGTTTGAGTTTGGTGGTAATGCGTTGCCAGCCCCTTAGGCGGGCGTTATGTTTCAAGAGGTATTATGGAACTACAAGAGTTTGTAGATGTTTTGAGTAATGTGCAGTTCAAACAAACGCTAGATTGGTATGTATATTTAATCCTAGCAATTGTAACAGGACTTAGTGGGTTCTTTGCTTCATATATCAAAGAAAAAGGTAAGAATTTTGCTACAAAAGAAGATTTTAATACTCTTCAAGAGCAGTTAGGTAAAAATACAGTTCTAGTTGAAAGTATCAAAGCAGAACTCGGTGAGAAGACGTGGGTAAGTCAACAAATATGGGTCAAAAAACAAGAAGCATATGAAGCAATATTTGAGTTGTTATTTCATGTAAAGCGATACGTTGATCATCAAGTGATTGCCTTTGAAGAATGGGAGTTTATAAACAAATATCACCCATATTTCCAAATCTATGACAAAGAGCATGAAGCACATTTCAAGGAAATGTGGGAAAAGGACAAAAAAGATTACGAGGAATGGGCTAAGGATCCTGAGGGGCAAGATGTCGCTCGTGATCTTAAGGGTAAGTATGACAATGCGATGCTTGAACTGCTAAAAGTTGTTGAACTTAAAGCTATTTACATAAGCCCTGACGTTAGCACAGAAATAGAAAATCTACGCCGAGAATTACAACAAACTCATGACGAAGAAGATTGGGATGACCATTTCTCACGCTTAACTAGAGAAATGGAAAGTACGATAGTTCGATTACGTGATTTAAGTCGTGTGGAATTAAAGATTGAAACATAACAAATTGTTCAAGAGTGATTCGGCACGCGTGGCATTTTTACTATGCGTTAGTTTTAGTGGTTAAGGTGGTATGCGGATGTTTTGGTATCGCGTGCCTCACACCTTAACAAGGCGTTAGCACTACAAGGAGGTACTGAGCATGCCTGAAAGATTAGAGCTCACAAAAAATGCACAATTCTATGTACCAAAAAACACAATTGATGATGCCATCATAAATGATATTCTCGGTGCAGCAGTCGACAATATGGATACGGACGCTCAGTTTGTTGTTGACCTTTTCAGAGCTGATAAGAGAGTTGATGAATCAGAGTTAGAATATAAATGCTCAGTTAGAGTATTCCCCTCTGTTAGACCTGTATATTTTATTAACGAAGAGCTCGAAGATAGGGTGTACGCATTTATTATATTGATCGAATATCAGAATTATTTGGCAATTTTTAAGAAAAGTTGTGCAAATATATCCGAGTTATTAAAAGAGCATTTCACCCTTGTTGATAGTAGAGATTTGACAAGTACATTTGGCGATAACGATGTTGAGTTTCAAAAAATCGCTTTAAGAAATATGACTATTTCAGATAGAGCAATGAGAGCAAGGTCTTATGAAGCTGCAGACTTAAAGGGACTTCTTTCGACACACTCTGCAGGAAGGTCAATTCCATTTTATTTAAAATTACGTCAAGGCGCTGTCACAAAAACAATTTCTGGAACTGGGCGATTAGTTGAGTCTTCTCAAAGAAAGTCCCTCGATGAGATAGCTGTTTGGGTGAGGGAGCAAGTTGAGCTTATTGAAAACCCTTCGAATGATAATAACTTCCTAGATTCTTTTGCTAAGAAAGTAGAATTAAGTGATGTTCTAAACGCATGTGAACCTAATGCAATTCTTGTAGAAAGTACTCCGTTACAGGAAAGAATCGAAAGGGACGGACTGACTTTAAGATATAAGACAGCCGGAGGTGTAAATGTAGTTATTTCTTCTCGGATTAAGAACAAGCTTTTTGCAGGCCTTGAAAAAGTATATGAACTTGACCCAGAGTGTAAGGTTGTTGGAAGAGAAAACTGCACGCGCCTTAGAAAGAATGAAAAAAGCTTAACATTGACATCGAAGGTATTGACAAAGTTTCGAGTAATCGAAAACGGAAAGGAAGTAACCTTACAAAAATTTATCGTGAAAAATGGTTACTATAGCGTCACATTCACTGACCCTAAATACATGTACTTTATGGGGGCATGCTTTGAAGACTCGTCAGGTATTTCTGAGATAAATAGTATCTTAGAGATAATGCACCCTAAACTTGAAATGCCCACAGTAACTTCCGAAAAAGGTGGTTTTACTAATACAACTACGGCGTTTGAGGTTAACTCAATGTTTGGTGTGGTTGAGAGCTTACATCAAAACGACGACTATATATTCTGTGATGATTTGGGTATTGAATGGGCTGATCACATTACATTAAACCGTGCCGAATCTAATATAAGCTTCATCCATTCTAAGCATGGCAGTACCATGCACTTCAGCAAGCAACCTTCATGATGTAGTTGGTCAAGGAATTAAAAATCTGGGAAATATGTATTTTACTAAAGAGCAGATGCTCGAAAGAATCAATGGTAAGTTCTCGGATACATACTCAAATAGTGGTTGTAATACTAGTATTGCTAGAATTAGAAAAGGCGATCCAGCGCAAGCAGAAGACTATCTTCATGGATTGTTAAAAGATTACAAACTTCACAGGAAATGTATTCTAAGTTGTTCTTTTATATCAAAGTCTTCTGTGGCAACTGAATTTTCTAAGATACAACGTGGTGAATCAGTGCCGGGACACATTATTCAATTGCTCTGGATTATTTCATCATTTGCTCATGCTGTTAGAGATATGAATGCGATACCAATAATTTACTGTGCAGATTGATAGTGCTAACAAGCCACTGCACGCGGAAATTTTACTCGCTTCGCTCCTAAAATTCCGGTGAGTGAGGCGTTAAGTTCATAGGAGGGAATCGTGCTCATCATAAGGCTTGTTTTAATAGTTTCTGCATTATTAGTGGTTGTTTACCCTGTTTGGGGCCTGATATACCCTACTAGCTATTTGCCAGAACTTGTAGAGGTTTACCCACATGCTGAAGGTGCTAGTGTGGACCAAGTTAAAAAAGCGGCTTTAATTTTATGGCTTAGTAATATTATTCTATCTTTGTCGTTGTTCTTATTAGCTTTGTTTATCAAAAAGCCTCAGAATTATAAGCTTGCTAAACTATCAGCTATAGCGTTAATTGGTTACCCAATAATGCTTACTATTGTTGAAGTGCTTTCTAGTTCTGTGCTTTATAGTCACTTGGATAAAGCACCTGTTGCCGTTGAATTTTCAGCTATAAAAGGGTTTTATATAATCTTTGGTTTAGCATTAATAGGTGTATATAAATCGCAACGTGAACTTAACAAGCCAATACAGTAACGGGACTGATAACAGCTTGCTCGGTTCCGTTTCGCTTCACTATTTTAGCAAGCTATTATCAGCCCCTGATTGGGGCGTTAGAGGGCACATGGAAAGTACCGTGCAGAACGCCAAAGAAAAATTTGACGAGGCCAGTTTCTACTTGGATCTCATGGATACAGTCGAGATTAAACGGAGTGCGCTCACAAAAAATAGGAGCGCGGAGCAGGAGTTTTCGTACCTTTTAAGCGCCTTCCTCAATGCCTGCTACAGCGTCACCGAACACTTAAAATCAAATGCATTACTAGTTTCAAAAATAAAAGAATTCAGAAGCCTTCATCCTGTTTTTTATAGTTCAAGCCACGACGGCGGCCTGAGAAATCAGTCAACGCATCTAAAGCCTGTGAAGCCAGCACACGACGGTTACATCCCGCCGCCAGGTAGCAATGTAATACTTCGCTTCAGGAGTCAAGGCGAGCCTTATATTCCACCTGCACCGGGCGAGCCAATAAATCTCAATTTTAGCTCTGGCAGCTTTTATCTCTCAACCCAAAGCCAGCAGAACTCTATTTGTGACCTATGCGCTGTTCATCTTGGGGAAATCAAGAAATTCATTGAGCAATGTGAGGCACTCTAACAATGCGCTCAACTGCCGCTCACTGCGTTCGCTGGACAGTCAAACGCTACGCGTTTGCCTGCCCGTTAGCTTAATCGTTATGCCTAATACGCCCATGACACTTGCCGACCTTAAATCAAGTATTGATACCGAGCGCGACTGTGGCTATGTACGGCTGTTCGAAGTCCATTCCTCAGCCCCAGAAAACGAGGTCAATTGGCTACCTAACCAGTTGGCAGTTCATGCATTGAATTCTTCAATGCATTTGCATCAAATCACAGAAGCAGAGGCTAAGGAACTGTTTTGCTATCTGCTGACGCATGACATGGCTCACGGAATCGATTTGATGCAAGTGCAAAAAGCGGAGTCATTTTGGAATGCAATTATGGCTCGGTTAAGTGAGCCCGCATGCTTCTTTACCAACACAAAAGACATGCACAAAAATAACTGGGCTGGCTCTTATGATCCGGCAACGAATTCAACGTTTGATAGCTGCTTAGTGTTTAAAGAAAAACAGAAAGCACTAATTATGGTCATAGAAGATGAAGATTAGGCATCACCTTTCGGTCAACGTGACAGCCCAAAGCTGCTTCGCAGCTCCGGCAGCACGTTACCTCCAACGTTAACCCATAGAGATTTTTATCCGAAAATGACGAGTTAGAGTTAATAACCTAACTCATTTTTGTCCCAAAGCGTGTTGAAGTCTACAGGCTGTGACAATGCTAAACAGGTGAGCCATGGTGATTAGCGAGACGACCGTCCGCCCTATGGACGGGGCGGTCGAGCATCCAAGGAAGGACTTGCTGCGTGTCGTTGAGCAAATACCATGGCTCGGCCATCGTCATAACAAAGAACCTCGCCAAACTTCTTACCGTCTATGGCCATCAACCAGTTAAACACAAAACAAAAACGCTCTGCGGTTAGGCAGAGCGTTTGCGGATAAAGCCGTGTGATAAAAGGCGTTTAGTCCTTTAAATCCTTTTCCATATCTTCGTAGGAAGTATGGCGAACGTCTTTACCTTTTACGTAGTAAATAATGTATTCGCAGATATTTTTACAACGATCGCCGACACGCTCAACCGCACGGGCAGCCCAGAGTACGTCTAATACATCGGGGATTGAGCGTGGGTCTTCCATCATGTAGGTCATTAATTGACGGATAATGCCTTCGTATTCACGGTCGAGCTTGGCATCTTCTTTGTGAAGCTCCAACGCCGAATCGGCATCCATACGGGCTAAGGCATCGAGCGTTGCGTGCAGCATACGAATCGCATGGCGGCCCATGTTTTCAATGCTGACTAATAATGGCTGCTGATTATTCAAACGCTTATCTAATGCAGCCTTGGCGATACGCACACAGGCATCACCGATACGCTCAAGATCGGCAATCGATTTTGAAATCGCGATAATTAGCCGTAAGTCGCTCGCTGCCGGTTGGCGTTTGGCGATAATGCGGGTGCATTCTTCGTCAATCGAGACTTCCATGCCATTCACTTTGTGATCGCCGGTGATCACCTTTTGCGCTAATTCGGCATCTAAGGTGCTTAAGGCGTCGATGGCTTGCTCTAACTGACGCTCAACCAAGCCACCCATGGCGAGTACGCGGTTACGGATATCATCTAACTCGGCGTTAAATTGCCCAGAGATATGTTTGTTTAAATTCATATTTTCCATTTGGCCAACCTTTTACTCAACTGTATCAACGCCTAGATGGAGTTTGCAATGCTTAACTCAGTTCTAGGCGGTGGCTTATTTCGTTAATCGCTTATCGCTCACATCACCACTGCCAAAGGCAAGGTGATTAACCGTAACGGCCAGTAATGTAATCTTCGGTCTTACGTTTTTTCGGTGTGGTGAAGATGGTGTTGGTATCAGCGTATTCCACCAATTCGCCCATATACATAAAGGCTGTTTGATCCGACACCCGCGCCGCCTGTTGCATGTTGTGGGTAACGATAACCACTGTGTACTTAGTCTTAAGCTCAGTGATCAACTCTTCGATGGTTAAGGTTGAAATCGGGTCGAGGGCCGAAGTGGGTTCGTCGAGCAGTAATACTTCTGGCTCGATGGCAATCGCACGGGCAATCACCAGACGTTGCTGCTGACCACCGGATAAGCCAAAGGCGTTATCATGCAGACGGTCTTTCACTTCATCCCAAATCGCCGCGCCGCGTAGCGAACGCTCGGCCGCTTCGTCGAGTTCACGGCGGTTGTTAATGCCCTGCAAACGCAGACCATAAACCACGTTTTCGTAAATCGACTTAGGGAATGGATTAGGACGCTGGAACACCATACCTACGTTGCGGCGCAGGGCGGCAACATCGATTTTTTTGTCATAAATATTTTGACCGTGCAGCAAAATCTCGCCGTCGATATGGCAATTGTCGACCAGATCGTTCATGCGGTTAATGCAGCGCAATAGGGTGGATTTACCACAGCCGCTGGGGCCGATAAACGCCGTAACTTGCTTCTTTGGGATCTTCATCGACACATTAAACAGCGCTTGTTTGTCGCCATAGCGCAGGTCTAAGTTGCGGATCTCCAGCGCGGTATCGTTCTGGCTCAAGTTTGCTAAGTCAAAGTTGTTGGTTTTCATGGCTGTCGAATCTATAGAAATCATATTCAGTCCTAATACTTTCAGGATAATCGCTGATTAATGCTCAAGCGAACGATATTTTTCACGTAAGTGGTTACGCACACTAATCGCGGTTAAGTTCAGTGCCACAATCACTGTTACCAGCAAGAAGGAGGTGGCGTATACCAGAGGACGTGCCGCTTCAACGTTAGGACTCTGGAAGCCCACATCATAAATATGGAACCCTAAGTGCATGAATTTACGTTCTAAATGCACGAACGGGAAGTTTAAGTCCAGTGGCAATGTCGGTGCTAATTTCACTACACCCACCAGCATTAACGGTGCCACCTCACCCGCAGCGCGGGCCACGGCTAAAATCAGGCCCGTCATGATCGCAGGGCTTGCCATTGGGATCACAATCCGCCACAGGGTTTCGGCCTTGGTCGCGCCCAGAGCCAAACTGCCTTGACGCACCGCGCTAGGAATACGGCTTAAGCCTTCTTCGGTCGATACAATCACCACTGGCAGGGTCAGAATCGCTAAGGTTAATGCCGACCAAATCACCCCTGGCGAACCAAAGGTCGGTGATGGTAAGGCTTCGGCGTAAAACAGTTGGTCAATCGAGCCGCCCATCATGTATACGAAGAACCCTAAACCAAACACCCCGTACACAATCGATGGCACACCCGCTAAGTTGATTACCGCAATGCGGATCATCTTAGTGATTGGGCCTTTTTTGGCATATTCATGTAGGTAAATCGCAGCAATCACCCCGAATGGCGTCACGATAATCGCCATCAACAGCACCATAAACACGGTACCGAAAATCGCAGGGAACACGCCGCCCTCGGTGTTGGCTTCGCGTGGGTCGTCGCTGACAAAGCGGCCTAGTCCCACAAACCATTTACCGATTTTACCCATCAAACCTAAGTGGTTGACGTAGGTGACATCGAGAACCGAATCCAGCTTAAGCTCGACCTCAACACCACGCATATCACGCACGATAACGGAGTCACGCGCCGCTTCATCACGCAGGGCAAACAGCTCTTTTTCAAGCAGTTTATAGTCTTGTTCGAGCGCCACTTTCGCCGCAGCTAACTCCTGCTTACGGCTATCGGTCAACTCACCATCTAACTCGTAACGGCGCTCTTTTAAACGCAGTTTTTCAATCTTGTAGTTAATCGCACCAATATCTTGCTTTTGCAGTGATAACGCTTTGTCAGACAAAGCAACGGCACGGTCGATATGCTCCATTAAGGAGGATTCAAGCGCATCGTTTTTCAGCTCTAAGCGTTTACCGTTTTCAATCACGGCTACAGGATAGCCATAAAAGTTACCGTTTTTAGCACGCTCGAGCATGGCCACATCGGCAGGCTCGCTACGGCTGATAATGTCTGTTGCTAAAATCCAGCGGAAATCTAAGCCCACAAACTCACGGTTACCGGTTTTCACTAAGTAACGCGTCACAAACTCACCGGGTGGCTGTTTAAACACATGGCCCGCGGCGGTTAAGCGTTCGGTTGGCACTTCTTCCCTATCGTAAATCTCACCGATTAAGGTTGAACGTGCGCCTGTGTTATCTTCGAGTTCCCATTGATAAATCGTTGCAGGCCAAAAGTAGCTTAATCCGCGCCATGCAATGAGCAGTAACAGGCCTAATACTGCAATCAAACTGATGCTCACCGCGCCACCTGTCATCCAAATCCATGGCGAGCCTGATTTTACCCACTTACCCATTGCACAAACCTCTCAAGGTCATTGGCGAAATAGTATTTAGTATCATTATCTTATCTCCATTACAGCGAGCTATAGCGGTCACGCAGACGCTGTCTTACCACTTCGGCAATCGTGTTAAAGAAGAAGGTAAATACGAACAGAACGAAGGCCGCGAGGAACAGCACACGGTAGTGCGAGCTGCCAATCGCCGACTCAGGCATTTCCACCGCGATGTTAGCCGCCAGCGTACGCATACCTTCAAACACGCTCCATTCCATGATGGCGGTGTTACCCGTTGCCATCAGTACGATCATGGTTTCACCCACAGCGCGACCAAGACCCATCATCACCGCTGAGAAAATCCCTGGGCTTGCGGTCAACAGCACTACACGTGTCAGGGTTTGCCAAGGCGTCGCGCCCAGCGCCAAACTGCCGTTGGATAAATGGCGTGGCACAGAGAAAATCGCGTCTTCTGCAATCGAGAAAATCGTTGGAATAACCGCAAAGCCCATGGCGATACCCACTACCAGCGCGTTACGTTGGTCGAAGGTGATGCCTAATTCGTTAGTGATAAATTGACGAGTGTTACCATCGAACAGCGCCACTTCGATCATCGGGCTAATGGCAAAGGAGAACCAACCCACAAAGCAGATAACCGGAATGAGCATCAGCTCCTGATAGACTTCAGGTAAACGCTGTTTCCAAGTACCGGGTAATTTGCTCCAAGAGTAAGCCGACACCAGAATCGCCGTCGGCAGCAGTACCAGCAGCACTAAGATGCCCGGCAAGTGCTCTTCAATCAGCGGTGCTAACCAAAGTCCAGCGAGGAAACCTAAGATAACCGTCGGTAAGGCTTCCATGATTTCAATCGTTGGCTTAACAATGCCGCGCACCTTTGGCGACATAAAGTAAGCGGTATAGATGGCGCCCGCAATCGCTAATGGCACGGCAAACAGCATGGCGTAGAACGCCGCCTTCATGGTGCCATAGGCCAATGGCATTAAGCTGAGCTTGGCTTCAAAGTCATCGCTACCCGAGGTGGATTGCCACACAAACTTTGGCTCTGGATAACCTTCGTACCACACCTTATTCCACAGCGCGCTCCAAGACACTTCTGGGTGCGAGTTTTCCACGTGGAAGATATTCAGTTGCTTGTTCGCTTCGACCACTAGGCCGTTCGAACGAGGGCTAAAGCCGATCACGCCTGGGTTTTTAAGGTCAAACTTTTCATCAAACAGTTCGCGCTCACTGGTGGTGTACAGGAGTGATAACTCACCCTCTGGGCTCACCACGGCAAAGCTTTTACGGTAGAACTCAGAGGCAATCGAGGCTACTGGCGCTAAGTCGGTAAACTCACGGATCTCTTTGTATAAACGGCCCTTTGGACCATTCACTTGGAAGTACTGGGTCACCACACCAGAGTCATAGCTCACCAGAATCGAGCTGGCACCGGCGAGTAAGGCAATGTTGTTAACCTTGGACTTTTCCTTTTCCGCATCAATAACCTGCATTAAGTCTAGGCTTTCAACATCACGGATATTGTAGATAAACACCTTGTTGCCCATTTGCAGCATCAATTGGCGTTGATCCGGTGTCATCAATTGGTGTGCAACTTTTTTAGGTGCATCAGGTAACAGTGCGCCCGTGGTCGTCCATTCCACCTCTTCGGTCATCATGTTTTCTTGACCTTCGAGACGGCTTAAACGCCAAGCACCATTGTCATCTTGGTAGGCGAAGCTGATTTTATCGTTGCTGTAACTAAAGGCTAAATGATGGATAGCGCTGCCCGACTCATCGATAGTGATCGGCGCTTCACCCGCGCTGTAACGCAGTTTTGGGGTAATAAGGCGCTTGTTGTTAGGATAACTTAAGCCAAATTCGATTCCCACGATTAAGGCTTGACCGTTACTTAACCCCAGTGCGAAGCGTTGCTCACTCGGCGCGGCAATCGCGGCGCTGGTGACGCTCACACCCGCAGGTAATGGCGGTGTAAAACTGGAGAGTAAGCTGCCATCGGCAACAGTGTAGAAATCCACTTGGCCATCGGCGGCCACGCGATACATGACCTCATTTTGCTCGTCGGCGCCGACCATCAGGGTCGCGACTTCAGCATGTTGATAACTCACGCTTTTTACCGGAGTCACATCCGCGCTGTCGAAAATGGGTTTAATCACGTACAGCAAATAGAAGAAGATCAACAATAAGGCGACAAACACCATAGTGCCGCCAATCGTGACCCCAATTTGAGCCGCTTTATCCTTAAATGCCCTGCGACTTGAACGTCCGCCTTTCAGCATACTTTGCGGCGCAGAACCAGGTTGAATGACCTGACTTTCCATTAAGAACCTCTATTATTAAAGCCTGTGAGTTTTTTCGCTAGGAATTGCGAAATGCTATGCTTACACTGTTTGAGCATAAACCGAGCAATAACAACACCCTTCATTCTAAGTGCGTTGAATTATATGACGCAAAGATGACAGTTGTGTTACACCCGATTTTAAAACAGGTGCCTTTTACAAAAAATAGGAGTCAGTCGCCATGCTACGATATTTAATCACGCTTCAAGCACCTGATAGAAAAGGATTAGTCGAGCAAATCGCCCACGCCGTGAGTCGCCATGGCGGCAACTGGTTAGACTCAGAGCTGCGCCATATCGACGGGATTTTTGCCGCCATATTGTTACTCGAGGTGCCTTCGCTGAAAATGGACGAGCTGATTGAAGCCTTGGAATGCATCGACGGCCTCACCCTCACCTACTCAAAAACCTCGGTCGCCCTCAAACCCGTTAAGCGGCTAACCTACAGCCTAGTGTCCTACGACAGACCCGGATTAGTGCTGGATATTTCCAATCGCATCACCGCACTAGGTATCAATATCGAGCAGTTTAGCAGCCAGTTTGAGACCGCAGGCCATACCGGCATTGCCCTGTTTCGCGCCACCATTGGCTTAGGCTTAACCGACCTCGCCCAAGAGGAACAACTGGTGCAATCCCTTTACGCACTCGGTGATGACTTAGTGCTGGATAAACTCAGTCGTTAACCTTCAACACCTTTAACAAAAAACGCCGCGGGCAAAACCTGCGGCATTTTTTATGGTGAGCTAACTGACTTTCTGGTGCCGAGACTTAATCAAATATCGCAGCGGCACTTGGGAAATCAACATACCCAGCAACATTAGGCCGCAACCGAATAAGGCGCGCAGCCCTAGACTCTCACCAAGGAACAGAATACCGCCGATGGCCGCAAACACGGTTTCTAGACTTAAAATAATCGCCGCGTGCGCAGGATGAGCATGCTTTTGCGCCAGCACCTGTAAAGTGTAGGCAATACCGACTGAAATCAGCCCCGCGTAGGCCAGTGAGCCCCAGGCTGCAATCACCTTATCGACAGTCGTCACCTCAATGGCCGCCGACACCAGCAGGCTTAATACGCCGCACACCAAAAATTGCATCATGGCGAGTAACACTGGCGAAATTCGCTTGGCAAAATGATCCACTGCCAAAATATGCATCGCCCAAAATAGTGCGCCAATCAATTGCAGCGTATCGCCATAACCGAGGTGAAAGCCTTCTTTAATGCTTAAAAAATACAGTCCTACCACGGCGATACCGCAGCCCAGCCAGGTATTGGCGCCGGTAGCATGTTTCAGCGCTAGCCCCAATATCGGCACTAACACGATATAAAGCCCAGTGATAAAACCCGCATTAGCCGCCGTGGTATAAAGCAGCCCCACCTGTTGTAGCGATGCGCCAGCGAATAACAGTCCGCCCACCACCCCGCACCCCATAGCAAAGTCTTTGGGTGTACCGAGATGAATTTTGCCTTGCCGAGCCAAGTACCACACCAGAGGAACGAGTGACACAGTACCAATTAAGAAACGTAGCCCGTTGAATGCAAAGGGCGATAAATGCTCCATCCCTAAGGTTTGGGCGACAAAACCAAAGCCCCAAATAGCGGCGGCAAGCAAGAGTAAAAAATTGGCAGGCAAGATACGGTCTCAATGATTTAAAGGATGACAAGATTACCCAGATGCTGAGCGCTTGTCCAAATATGTTGCGATACTGTTAGAGTTTAAACCGTGCGCTACTGGAGAGTCTTGCCTTGTAGACTTTTGGCCTGACTCAAGATTTCATTTAAAAACACTGAGTCTGATTGCTTTGCCAACAGCACCGCTTTGTTGGAAGCATCGATCGCAAGGGCGGTTTGACCATCAAGATCGTAGGCGGTTGCTAAGCTATCCCAGAGCACCTCAGACATAGGAAACACCTTTGTCCCTTCCAGTAAAATCTCCACACCCCACGCCGTTTTTTGCTCATAGCTGGCCTTGAGACCATAGACATTGTACTGCTGGGCAGAGAGCGGAAACTCATAGCCGAAGACCGCCGTTTGCTGGTGATAGAACTGCTTTAATGCCTTTAGCGGCATCACCGCGATTTCGGGCACCGCATTCCAGCCCGCAAACAGCGTCTTTAATGCCGCAACATTGCCGATAAGCGGGGTGCTGTCATGGGTTTCTTCGGGGAAGCGTTTATCAAACCATTGCAACATTTGGGTTGAAGGAGGCTTCACTGACGGGCTATTTCCCAAGGTATTTTGCAATTGGGTGATTTGGACTGCAAAGGCGCTGGCCATCTCATTGGGTTCACTGGCGATACTCAAAAACCAGCGCATGGGTTTTGTCCGTTTGGCAACGGCTAGCTTAGCGGACTCCTGTACGAGCCAATTATTGTCCCACCAAAGGCTCGGGCTGATGGATATCGCCGCATTAAACCGAGTGTCAGGCGTCAGAGCCACATAACTGCTGAATAGCCCAGCCATAGAGTGTCCCGACAGTATGTGGTAATCGGCAATGCGATATTTCTGGCCCAAACTGCTGAGTAGTTCTGTTTCTAAAAACTGCCTGTAGTTCTCTGCTCCACCACTTCGGTCTTTGAACTGTTCTAATTGGGTCGGCGTAAACGACTTTAAGCGATTATTCGAGCTGACACCCACGACAATCAGTTCAGGGATAATGGCATAGCTACTTAAAAAGCCGACATTCGCGGCAATATGCTCAAATTGTGTTGAGCCATCCAAGACAACTAAAACGGGATAACGAAAATCGCTGGAATGACCATAGGTATCGGGGAGTTTGATTTGTAAGTTAATATCATCATTCAATATTTCAGAATGGATCTGCATCTTGTCTGCCTGCGCCATCACCTGCATTGACAAGAAAAAAATCAGCCCTAATACAATCCGCATCGTTAACCTCCATGAACAACGGCTGCTAAGTTACTGGTTTTTATCAAGACAATCAATTTATTAACATAATTACGCCACCAGAAAGCCCTGATTAGCCACAAATGACACTTAGGCTCTCAATCGAGAATTCCTATCTAAACTCGGCGGGATAATCTTGTATACTGCACACCACGCAATGACGAATGCATAAGTGCGCTGGGATGTCTTACCAACTCCAGTGACACCATAAAAAACTAGGAACACCTATGTTAGGAACGCTAAAAAAGCTGCGCGCACACTTAGATGAGGCGCAACAAGTACAGTATCAACTGGTTGTTGGCGACGACTTGCTGCCACTGAATCCCTTAATTGGCAAGCCGCTGACCCTGACCCACACAGGTAACATCTTCTGCTGTAACTGCGGCAAAAAGACCAAAAAAAGCTATTCGCAAGGCCATTGCTTTGTGTGCATGCAAAAGCTCGCCAGCTGCGATATGTGCATTATGAAGCCCGAAACCTGTCACTTTGACCAAGGTACTTGCCGCGAGCCAGAGTGGGCGCAAAGCCATTGTTTTGTGCCGCATTATGTTTATCTATCCAATACTTCGGGCATCAAGGTCGGTATCACTCGCCACACCCAATTGCCTACTCGCTGGATAGATCAGGGTGCGACTCAAGGGTTACCGATTTTTAAAGTGTCCACACGACAAATCTCGGGTTTAGTGGAAGTGGAGTTAGCCAAACTCATCAACGATAAAACCCACTGGCAAACCATGCTTAAGGGCCACGCCGATGATATCGATTTAAATGCTAAGGCTGCGGAACTGATCCCGCAAATTGAGGCTAAGTTACACGAAATCGGCATGCAAAAAGGCGATTACAGCATCGAACGTTTAGATGAAACGATTCAGTCGATTCACTATCCCATCGACACCTTTCCGAAGAAGATCACTTCCCACAACTTCGATAAAAATGAGATGGTAAGCGGGATTTTACAGGGGATTAAAGGTCAGTATCTGATCTTCGATACGGGCGTGATTAATATTCGCAAATTCACCGCCTATGAAGTCAGCGTAGCGTTAGCTGACTAATATAAGTTAAAATTCCTGTCAAATTAGTGTGTTGAGCGCTGCTATGGCAGTCAGCACACTTATTGCTAAACCGTTAGATGACAGTAGTGAAGCCTCTAAATCGCTTAGGTTGAACCTCGATATACTCATACCTAAAGCATTGTGATCACCCTTATCTTGCAATCACTCAGCCGCACCCACTCCCAGCATCCCACATGGATAAAATGGCGCTCACCTTTTCCAAGGTAAAAATCTCTATATGGAATATATTTTATGAAACAAGGACCTCAAAATTTTATCCGTCGCTGTGCATTCCAACAAGAATTACGTAGTAAGCAATCTGGGATAATGTTGCTCTTAATAATCCCGTTGATAATAGCAAGCGGTCCTTGGAAGGAACTGACCGCATCGCTATCGACAGAACCATGGGATATAGGATTTACAATTGTTGTCGTTTTAGCCGTTGTGGTGGCATTTTTCTTCGCCTTCATGATCATTTCTGAAACGATAAGATTGAGCAAAGCCGCTAAAGATGAACAGCTTAGATTAGCTGAAGCTGGACCTGATGGTTATTACATCGATATCTATCAAGAAGGCCTTATATTTAATCTCTACGATGCCGAGTTTCATCTTTTTGATATGAAACAACAGTTTGTCCCATTGGATGAGATTGCCAGTACAAAATACTTTAAATATAGAGGCACACGCCGCTTGACGATCAACTTTGTCCAGATTTCCGGCCAAGTGTCGTTCACGAACAGGGAAATAAATATGGATAATTTTGATTTTCTGAAGGAATTTCTCGAAACTCATGTAGCTAATCAAGAGAATAAGGCAAGAAAATAAGCCAGCTTAAGCTAGCTTGATTAGGAATAGCGGCGTTGTGTAAAGCATAAGCCCTACGCAACGCTCGCCATTCTTGGATAAGCCTGATGTAGATGAGATTGAAGCAATCGAACAGAGGCTTTGCTCTAACTTGGTTGCGCAACCATATGAACAAGTTCCCAGATATGTCCATCGGGATCTTCAAAGGCATGGCCGTACATAAATCCTTGATCCTGCGCTTGACGATAGGCTTTGCCGCCATGCTGTTCGGCAAGCTTGACCAAGTGATCGACACGCTCCCGACTGTCGCAGTCTAGACAATTGAGCACTTCTGTCGTGGTGCGGGCATCGGCAATCGCCTTATCGGTAAAGCCCGCGAAAAAAGGCTTCGCCAGCAACATCACATAAATATTGTCGGCAATTACCACGCAAGCGGCCTGCTCATTGCTGTATTGCTCATTAATACCAAATCCTATGCCAGCGTAAAAAGCCCGTGATTGTTGAACACTTTCAACCGCTAAATTAACAAAGATACTTTGTGCCATCATAATCTCCCTTTAAAAATCCTCTGCGGACGTCACATCCTGTCCTGTAAAAATACCTGTAACTGTAAATAGCTCAGAGAACAGTCTAGTCAATCATTGCGGCATCCTAAACCTATATTCCCACAAGAGCATAAGGCGAGTATCTTACTCGCCTTATGAGGATACCTTATGACAGTGATCTTAAGCTTTCAGCCTTAAGTCTGTCAGTTTATAACCTTCTCTTTATAGCTATCTGTTTATAACTATCTGTTTTTAGCTATCTGTTTATAAGAGTCAGTTTGCAACCGAGCTGGGATAACCGCGCTATTGCACCGCATGGGTGGCGGGCAGCGATAACAACATTTCATCGATTAAACCATCGAAGCGGGCCTTAACTTCATCTATATTTTTAATGTTGGCAAAGCCTTGGGCAAGGACTCGCCAGACCATTTCCGTGGGTTGCCCCGCGATACCCGTCGGTTTAAAAAAGCTAATCAGCACTGAGCCTTTATCGTACTTTTTAGGGTCAACACCTTGGTTCGATAAACCCGGCACTAAACCTGCGGCGGCGAGAATCTGCTCGTCCGACATTTGTGTGCCCATGGCGACGCCAAACCCGACTTGAAAGTCCGCCAGCTGCGGATCTTCGACCCAGCGATACCCTTTCGTCAGTAGCACTTTTTTCAGCGTATCTTGCATATGTTGTTGGACTTGTTGTTTGTCTAATCGACTGTCGACAAAGATTTTCTGGAGTGTTGGGTGCCAACTGTAGGTCATGGCGCTCGGCGGTAATAGGCTCAAATCCCCCGAAGTCACAATTGTGGTTCGCAGCGCCTGCGAATCATCCACACTCACACAGGCCGTCAGCGCGGCAAAACCTATGGTTAATAGCGTCAATAAACGCCCAATAGTTTGTGGTAAATACATACTTATTCCCTTATTGCGATTTTTACAGCTTAAGGATAGTTGCTATTTCCAAGACTGAAAGTCGATATGCATCATAGTGTTAAATCATCGCTCTCGACAAGCCTTGTGGCTAAATTGCACTCAGGCATTTATGGCTTCCCAATTCGTTATGATTTGTTACTTTATTATGCCCGCAGGGCGTATAGGCGCGGCTCAATTTACCCGCTAGAATGCCTCGCCGAGCGACTGCAACTTGCATAGTCACGGCGCAAAAATTGAGGGAATATGCCCTTATCACAATGCCAACAACGACAACAAAAGGTGTGAAATAGATCTATGGAGTTAATACTCGCTATCGCGTTGTTTGCCTTCTCATCAGGGATCACTCCTGGGCCTAACAACATTATGCTGATGACCTCTGGGGTCAACTTTGGTGTTAAACGCAGTATTCCGCATCTGATGGGGATTAGCCTTGGCTTTCCCACTATGATCCTCGCCATCGGCCTAGGCTTAAGTGCCCTATTTCAAGCCTACCCGATTATCCACCAAGTGATTAAAATCATTGGGATTGTGTATCTCCTGTACCTGTCTTGGCTGATTGCCAACAGCAGTAGCAAGATGGAGGGCAAGAGTATAGCTAAACCCTTTAGCTTTCTGCAGGCCGCCGCATTTCAATGGGTTAACCCTAAAGGCTGGATTATGGCCGTGGGCGCAATTGCCACTTTTACCTCGGTGCAACAGGATCTCACGCCGCAAGTGGTCACTATTGCCACAGTATTTTTATGTGTGGCCTTTCCCTGCGCCGTAGTGTGGCTTGGATTTGGTGTGGCGCTTAAACGAATTTTGAAAAACGAGCGCCAGCAGAAGATCTTTAATATCACTATGGCCATCTTGCTTGTGGCGTCTATCATCCCTATGATCGCCCCCTAATTTTGGCCGTAAGAGTTAAGCACTAGCATGAATGAGATAGATCTGATCATTGAACAAACCGATAACTGGGTGAAAAAAGTGATCATGAAATACAACATTTGCCCCTTCGCCAGACGTGAGGTTGAGCGCGGCAGTATTCGCTATCTCGTTGTTGAACAAACCAAAGTCAAGCTAGTGCTTAAAGCCTTAATTGAAGAATGCCAATATCTAGATGCCCACCCAGAGCACGAAACCACGCTGTTTATTCTGCCGCGGGGTTTTGAGGGCTTTTACACTTACCTCGATCTGGTCGATATGGCGAACGACGCCTTATTCGACAACGACTATGAAGGCGTGTATCAGCTCGCGCATTTTCATCCCGACTATTGCTTCGAGGATGAACCACAGGATTCTGCGGCCAATTATACCAACCGCGCGCCCTACCCAACCCTGCATATTATCCGCGAGGCCAGTATGGAGTTAGCCCTAGCTAACTACAACGACCCCGAATCAATTCCCGAGCGCAATATTCAATTTTGTGAGCGTAAAGGCAGCGAGTTTTTTATTAAATTACTCGCAGAGTGCATGGGGAAATAGCTTTTATTTCAAAGTAATAAACCCAACAAAGCCTAAGCTTAGGCATTGGGAAAGGTCGCACTGTTTACACCAATCACAGGATTTGTGTGCTCCATTTCTCATTGCCATAGCGACGATTCTTATAGCTATCAATACGCCATTCATCGGCCTTTTTAAGGACGATAAACAGATACTCATCTTCGAAGTGAGTGTTGGTTTTGATATAGATTTCGGCTCTGCTCTTATGTTTTAAGTTAACGAGCAGCTCAAGAGAGGATGGTCACAACCATTAAACTTTGAAGGAAAACCAAAGGAGTTGCGAACTTTACCGCCGTACACACGGGGCTTATCGGTACAAAACCCATCGAATAAGGGGGAGATTTGTTCATTGAGCAGTGCAAACCAATCGGTCCGCTCTGCATAGTGGAACTCAGTTTCGGGTAATACCTTTCTTAAGGCTTCTTCCTCTGCTTGCCGTTTGGCATAAAGATTATTTTCGATCTCATTCCAACTTTGGCTGAAAGATAACACACGCTGTGTTAAATACGCTTTTAATTCAATGTCATCCATGTCGATTATCTCGTCCTCTCCTAGGAATACTTACAGCGGACACTATAATCAAACGGCCCGTCGGTCACCAGCCTTGCTCTCTATCACATCAATAAAAAACATAATGATAATTCATTAGCTTAGAGTGAATTAGCCAGCATATTCTCCCCTAGATAGCTTGGTTGTTAACGCAGCCATAATTGTCATTCTTTATTTACAGCTCAAAATATTTACAAATTGCTACTTTTGTTATTTGTTTGTTAAAAATAAATTCCTGTGTTAGGTTGAAATCGCCTAAGTCAGCAGACGCCCGTCTGTCCATAGGAGCACAAGTAGATGCTCCGTGTCGCTTAGGTCTTACAACCTTGATAACAAATGGAGCAAGCACAATGAAATTAACCAAAATCGCCAGTGCCGTTATTGCCTTATCTGTGGGCGTTATTGCCCAAGCCCATGCCGACGACAATCGTTATGTCATTCAAGTCGAAGCGGGTCATAAAGGCATAGTTAAAGCACTGGCCAAAAAATTGGGCGCAGAAATCAACCTTGAAGGGGATGAATTTATCGCTGCGACTTTTACCGGCAAAGATCTCGCCCAAGTAAAAGGCCTGCTAAACAACCCACATATCACCCTGATTGAAGAAGACGTTCGCCGTCATCCAATGGCGCTATATAACGACGATGCGGGCAATCCAATGACCCAGCAAGTCACGCCCTATGCGATATATCAATCCCATGCCAACGAAGTAACTTTTAACCCAAATGCGGGCATGAAGGTGTGTATTATTGACTCGGGTTTAGATAGCTCAAACCCAGACTTTAACTGGAACAACATCACCGGCGATAACGACTCTGGTACGGGTAACTGGTATCAGAACGGTGGCCCACACGGCACCCACGTAGCGGGTACTATAGGTGCGGCGGATAACAATATCGGTGTAGTCGGTATGGCGCCTGGCGTACCCATGCATATCGTAAAAGTATTCAACGCCTCGGGTTGGGGTTACTCCTCTGACTTAGCCTATGCAGCCAACAAATGTAGTAATGCTGGCGCTAAGATCATCAGCATGAGTTTAGGTGGCGGCGCAGCCAACAATACTGAAAAGAATGCCTTCGACGCCTTTACTGCTGCGGGTGGTTTAGTGGTCGCGGCTGCGGGTAACGACGGTAACTCAGTGCGCTCCTATCCAGCGGGTTACCCATCGGTGATGATGATCGGTGCTAACGATGCCAACAATAAGATTGCCGACTTCTCCCAATACCCAAGCTGCGTGAGCGGTCGTGGTAAAAAAGCCGTCAACGATGATGGCATCTGTGTTGAAGTGACCGCAGGCGGTGTCGATACCCTATCAACCTACCCTGCAGGCATGGCAACGGCCTCAACCTTAACAGCCGATGGCGCGGCAGTCGCCTCATCAGCAATGGAAAACCCAGGTTCAGCCACGGGTAACACCTATTTTATGGGCACGGCTCAGGCAGTGGATTCGGGCGCGAACGGTAAGATTTGTGTTATCGATCGCGGTGTGATTTCCTTCCACGATAAAGTGCTTAACTGTGAAAACTCAGGCGGTGTGGGCGCAATCGTTATCAACAACGTGGCGGGCATGCTCTACGGCACTTTGGGTGATACCAACGCCACAACTATTCCTGCTGTTGGCGCAGCGTTTGAAGATAGAGCGAGCCTACTTGCAGCCCAAAACGCAACGGTTTCAATCGATTCGGTTGACTACGGCTTTATGAGCGGTACTTCAATGGCCACACCAGCAGTATCGGGTATGGCGGCATTGGTATGGTCTAACCATTCACAATGTACCGGCACACAAATCCGTAACGCACTCAAAGCAACGGCAATGGATGCGGGTACTGTAGGTAAGGATAACTACTTCGGTTATGGTATCGTCAACGCGAAAGCGGCCGATGCTTACCTCACTACCTATGGCTGCTCTGGTAAATAGTATTTAGCCAAGATAATCCCAGTAAAAAAACCAGCACTTGTGCTGGTTTTTTTATTGTCTATCGGAAGATTACTTAAACCAACCTTTGATACTGCTCAGCAGTGAGCGGCTGTAAAAAGGCGCGCTCTTGGCTTGGCAAAATGTCGCAATAGGCTCGACGCTGTCGCCATGTAAATGGTGCACCTTAATGGGCCAGCTGTCCTGCTCTAATTGACGCTCGAGCAACTTCACATCGCCACGAATACGATTAATATCCTCTGAGTTTTCAGTGGGTAACTGGATCACTAAGCTTAAGGCGTGGTCCGAAGTACTACGAATAAAGTCCAAGCGTGACGATTCCAGCAGATAGGCCTTCTCGACGGTTTTATAGTTCGACAATAACCCTTTGAGCTGGGCGAAATGGGGATACTCATGGGGCTCGATATTGCCAAATAACGAGAGCGCGCCTCTATGTTCAACCAACTCAAGCTGCGATGACAACATCAAGCGTACTTCGTGTGCATCCAAGGATTTCGACATATTGCTGTTAGGATTCAGCGCCATATCGCTCCCCGATTGCAGCAACACTTGGAACAGCGTCTCGGCATCGAGCGTCATCACCCCATGGTGCGCAGTGCCTTCGCTCTTCATCAATTCAATGGCCTTATCGACGGCGGTTTGAGATGTGAAAATCGGCGTAAAAGGATGATCACTGCCATCCTCGAGGGGGACATACCACTGGGTGATGCCGATAGCCATCGCACCTTCACCCGCCTCGGGCGCCTCAGTGCTACTCTCACTCAAGATAAACAGGGTTGATTGGCTAAGTTGTTGATAAAACTCGGCCGCATACAGATTGTCTTGGAGGGCCTTCACAAAAATTTGTTCGAGTGGGGTTGTCGCTTCTAGGGTGTACAACATTGGCAAACTTCCTGTTATTAAGCGGTTCAGTCCTTTACTATCAAAGAGTTAAAAATAATTTTTAACCATTCGATTCACACTGACCAGATTAAATCGCGTGGGCATGGTAAAACATTGAGGGCGTCGAATCGAGTAAAACATCCCACAATTGGCATCAAAGCAGGCACTTAGCACAGTACCGAGCCTGCGCAGTCGCAAACTCGGCACTCATGAGTAACTGACTGATAGAATTAGAGACTTAATCCCCACACCTCGAAGGCATCGCGGCAAAGCTGCTCACGAAAATCCGGATGAGCGATATTGATCAGCGCCTGCGCCCGCTCGCGTAGGGAGCGGCCACGTAGGTTTGCCGCGCCATACTCGGTCACTATGTAATGCACATGGGCACGGGTCGTTACCACCCCTGCGCCGGGCGATAACACAGGAGCAATGCGGGAAATCGCGCCGCCCGAGGCGGTACTTGGCAAGGCAATCACAGAGCGGCCGCCTTCGGATAACCCCGCGCCGCGAATAAAGTCCATCTGCCCGCCAACACCCGAATAAATCTTAGTGCCTATCGAATCGGCGCAAACTTGGCCTGAAAGGTCGACCTGCAATGCCGAGTTAATCGCCATTACATTGGGGTTTTTACGAATGATAGCAGTATCGTTTACCTGCTCGATATCCATAAAAATGACCGCTGGATTATCATCCACATAGTCGTATAACTTCTGGCTTCCTAAGGCGAAACCTGTGACCAGTTTTCCGGGGTAAAAACGTTTCTTGCTGTTGTTAATCACGCCCTTTTCGACCAGCTGCAAAATCCCGTCGGAAAATAGCTCGGTATGCACGCCTAAGTCTTTATGCTCGGTCAGGCAAGACAACACCGCATCGGGAATCGCACCAATGCCCATCTGCAAACAATCGCCATCACGCACTAATTCGGCCACGTTTTTACCTATCGCCAAACTCACGGCATCGCCGGTGGCAAAGGCATGGATGGGCAAACTGGCGCTCTGTTCATACACGGCAGCGAAACGGTCGATATGAATAAAACCATCGCCGTGGGTGCGGGGCATTTGCGGGTTGATATGGGCGATGATTTTACCCGCCACTTGGCAGGCGGCTAAGGTGGCCTCCACCGAAATGCCTAAGGAACACATGCCGTGTTTGTCGGGCGGCGACACTTGGATAATCGCGGTATCGATTTTTTGCTCGCCGCTGCGGAACAGTTTAGGCACTTCCGAGAGGAAAATCGGCACATAGTCGGCGTCACCGCTTTGTAATAACGGCCGAGTCGGCACTCCACCAAAGAAACAGCGATGGCGCAGATGACCACGCAAATCGGGATGACTTAAGGACTCGGCGCCTTCGGTATGTAGCTGTAATAAGGTGAGATTTTCAAGGGTGAGCGCATGTTTTGCCAGCGCATCTAATAAGACTCTGGGGGTCGCCCCCATGGAATGGGTCCACAGGGTTTCGCCACTTTGAATGAGCGATACCGCTTCGAGGGCACTTTGACACACAATCGCAGACATACAGAATTCCTTCGCTTAGCTGATCCCCATTCCTTTGCGCATGTTGTGGCGAGGATGCGCCACACGCTTTGCATCTCCGCTCCCCCAAGGGATCCGCAAAGCCAATACCGCAAAGGAACATTTTATTAGCAGCAGTGTAAGCGAGTTCTAAAGTAACTAACATCCATTTCAACGACTTAGTCCGATTCTTTACCAATACTTTGCGTTAAGTCAAAACTCGCATTCAAAGCGAGAGCCGTTAATCCAAACGTTTGGAGAATCGCAGACTGGCCACCAGCAGGCCTAGGCAGGTAAAGCCAATCATCCACAGCGCATCAAATTGCAAGTCACTCACCTCGGCATCCCTCAGCACAATCGCGCGGGACATGCGCATAAAGTGCGTCGCGGGTAACGCCTCGGCAATCCACTGCGCCGCCACGGGCATGGCCTCGTAGGGGAACATAAAGCCCGACAACAGAATCGACGGCAGCAGGATAAACACCGTCATCTGCATCGACTGCAACTGGGTTTTCGCTATGGTCGAAATCACTAGGCCTAAGGTCAAACTGGCGCAGATAAACAACATGGCCGCCAGCGCAATCGAGTCCAAACCGCCGCGGATCGGCACTGCAAACAGCAAATGTCCGGCACTAAGAATAATGGCCAATTGCACGAAACCCACTAATACATAAGGGGTGATTTTACCTAGCATTAGCTCGAGCGGCCGCACTGGTGTGGTGATTAAAAACTCCATATTGCCCTGCTCACGCTCGCGCACAATCGCGGCCGAGGTAAACATCACCATGGTCATAGTCAAAATCACCCCCAAGAGGCCGGGGACGATATTCACCACAGAACGCTGCTCAGGGTTAAAGTATTGCACCACCTCAAAACTGGGGGGATTCGATTTGACCGCCCTGCCCGCGATTTCATCGAGCGGCATTTGCCTTAAACTGCGAATAGTGGAGGCGACTACGGTATCCGAGCCATCCACTAACCATTGACCCACGGGCTCGGCAAAATAGGCCTGCCCCGCAAAGGCGGGATGCCGCACTAAACGCTCGTCGAGATCGGCGCCTAAATACAGCACGGCTTTCACTTCGCCCCGTGTAATGGCTGCATCCGCTTCGGCGGCGCTCAAATAGCGATGTTTAAAATCAACAACTTGAGTCGCTTCTACTGCCTTAACCAAGGCGCGGCTATAGGCAGAATCGCTTAAATTCACTAAACCTGCGGGCAAATGGCGCGCATCGGTATTGATGGCATAACCAAACAACATCAACTGCACTAAGGGGATCATCACTATCATGCCGAAGGTCATGCGATCCCGCGATAACTGCCTGAGTTCTTTGACCACCACGGCCCAAATTCTACGTAGCATCTTGAGCCTCCACGGTAGTGGCCTGACTGCCGTTTGGCGGCGTTAGCTGGGCACGCCCACCCGTGCAGGTGACAAACACATCCTCAAGGCTGGGGCGCACTTCGGTCAATGCCCGCCCCGCGACCCTTGGGCTTAACCAGGCCAGCGGATCTGCAATCGAACTTTGCACTAATACCCGTAAACGACTGCCAATCTGCGCCGCCGATAACACGTTGGCGTCGCTAATGAGTGACTGTTTAAGCTTGCGTAAATCCTCCCCCGACACTTCAACGACCCGCGCGCCCATGGCCGCCATTAATTGTTGCGGCGAGCCGTCGGCGCGTTTTATCCCACGCTCTAAAATCGCTAATCCATGGCAACGCTCTGCCTCATCCATATAGTGGGTCGAGACTAAAATCGTGGTGCCTTGGGCGCAGAGATCGAACAGCCGCTCCCAAAACTCGCGGCGATTTTCAGGGTCGACCGCCGATGTTGGCTCATCGAGAAATAACAGCTCGGGGTGATGCAAGGTCGCGGCGGCCAAAGCTAAACGTTGCTTTTGCCCGCCACTCATGGAGCCCGCCATTTGCTTCTCGCGCCCCGCCAAATCGTACAAGCTTAATAGTTCGGCCAAACGCGCCTTGGTTTGGCGACGATTCAGCCCATAAATTTGCGCCACAAACTCGAGGTTTTCCCGCACCGACAGGTTGTCGTAGAGGGAGAATTTTTGCGTCATATAGCCAATGCGGCGGCGCAGTTTTTCCTCGGCGCCGGGCAAGGTTTCCCCCAGCACCCGAATATCCCCTGAGGTTGGGCTGAGCAGCCCAGTCAACATTCGAATGGAGGTCGATTTGCCACAGCCATTGGGGCCTAAAAACCCATAAATCGTGCCCTTAGGGATCGCCAAATCAAGGTCTTCGACCGCATTGATGCCGCCAAAAGCGCGGGTCATACCGCGGGTTTCGATAGCAAATTCAGGAGTCGCGCTTGATGTTTCTGCCGCTGATGTCCCTGCGACTGATATCCCTGCTGTAGCCTGTTGAGCACTCATGGCAGTTGTACCTCAAGGGCCATTCCCGTGGGTAAATCCTCTCCCTCTGGCGCAATATCAATATCGGTGAGATACATTAATCTCGCCCTATCGCGTTCATTTAAGGCATAAAAAGGAGTGTAAGCCGGTTGACTGCGGATATTACGCACTGTGCCTGCAATAGGCTGCGCGCGGCCATCGACAAGGATCTTCACTTGGCTACCCGCCTTGACCCTATCGAGCCAAGTCGCAGGCAGATACACCCGCACATAGGGATGCTCAATTGCCAATAAACCAATAAGTTGACTGCCTGCGGCCACCCTGTCGCCCACCCGCCAAGGTAAGGTATCCACTACTGCGGATCTTGCTGCCACTAGGCTTAAATCCTTGAGGGCTTTTTGCTCTTGTGCCACGCCAGCCATGGCCGCCTCGACTGCGGCTCTGGCCTGTTCGAGTTGCTCGCTGCGGGTACCGTTTTGTAGCAGTCTTAGGCTCTGCTCGGCTTCGGCCTGCTTGGCAAGGCTGGTATCACGCGCCGCGAGCGCCGCATCTAAGTCCGCTTGGCTAAGCACCTTAGTCTTAAATAACCGCTGCGTGCGCTCAAAATTCTGCTGCACCTCTTTCACGCTGGCATTGGCGCCGTCGAGGGCGGCGCGGGCTTTATCTATATCTTCCGAGCGAGCCCCCGTCACGGCTTCTTCCAGCTTGGCCTGCGCTTGCTTAAGCTCGGCTTGACGTTGACCTAAGCGCGCCTTAGCGGCTGTGCTATCTAGCTCGAGTAACACCTCCCCCGCCTGCACTTGCTGGCCTTCGACCACATTAATCTGGTTGATCAGCTCCCCCACGGGTGCGGTGAGGGTTAACCTGTCGCGCTCGACTGTGCCCAGCACGCGGGGGGATTCATCACCGCAAGCCGTCAATTGCAGCAACAATGCCGCGCCCAAAAGATTCGCCAACATCTTGCCCCATCTTTGAGGAGAAAGTCGCCGCGTTTTAACCGACATCACTGTTAACCTATTGGTTAAAATCATCATTCACTCCTAGGTTCACGTAATACACCCTGGGTAAACACCTGCATATTGTGCAGCGCTAAGCGTTGTAAATCCGCAGTATTGGCACTAAACAGGCCAAACTGACGCATTAAAACCGGGGGCGCGATCAGCGGAAACACCATCAAACTGATAAAACTCAGGCGCACTAAATTGGGGTCGAGCCCTTCTTTGAGTAATCCCGCATTCACTAATGCCGACTCGACCCATTGGCGCGAGAGGGACAGAATTTGCTCAAACACCGACAACATAATTCGATAGGCCTCTGTGCCATCGCCTTCCTGCAACACACGTACTATTAATCGGGGTAATCCAAGATTAGGTGCCATCACCCGATAATAGGTTTGCATCAGTTCACCTATATCATTGGGTGCTTGAGCGCTGGAGATTTCACGCAAACGCGCAATCACAGGCTCGAGGGTTTCCCGCACCATCTGCTCGAATAAGCCAGCTTTAGAGTCAAAGTAATAGCGGATAAGCGCCGCATCCACTTCGGCTTCACGGGCTATTTCACGGGTAGAAACAGTGGGATAACTGCGTTCACTAAAGAGCGTCACCGCGGCGGCGATCAGCCGTTGACGCGCATCAGAGTTGCCTTTCGGGCGACCCGCAGTCATGGACTGCCCAGGTTGGGCGGCAAAGGGAACCACACCTCTTGGGCGACGGGGAATAAGCGACATAAGCCACTCCAGCAGAATTCATCTACTGATGAATATACTGAAAAGCTGCTGGAAAAGGCAGCAGTTAAATTCCTCATTTTGATTAAAATTGAGGAATTTAACCTAAAAGGCTTAAGCCTAAGATATCAGACGGTTAAAACCATTTTTAAGGCTAGTATTTAGCTTTAATGAAATCCTAAGTCCCTTTCACGATGGCGCTTAAACGTGCGATAAATTGCTGCACAGCTTCAAGGGTATCGAAACTAAACGCCAATCCGTAGTGGGTTTCGTTAAGGCTCTTATGTAAGCGCTTGGGAAAACGCGTCATTTCCGCATTATGGTAATAGTCATACTTAGCATGTACGCCCGCTAAGGTGGCTAACTCGCTGGAAAACACCTCAAAGGCTGGGCGGATAATCAGCTGCGCGGTTTTGCCCTCCATATGCAGATAAAAAGCTTCCTTGGTTTCCGGCAACATATATTCGGTAATGCTCTTCACCGAAAAATTGCTGCGACAATGCAGCTCGGTTAAACAGCGGCTCATTTCCTGTTGTGTTATAGCCAAAAGTGCCTCCTGAAAGTGTAAACATCTTGATATACAGAACAATAAACTGATTAGTCGTTCAGTGTTAATAAAAAATAATTTCCCACAGCTTTAGGCAAATTTAAACAGCTTAATACGCCATGCGTTTTATTAGCGTTTACTGATCAAGTAATTAGCGTGCCCCTCCACCCTATTAAAACACAGTCAAAAGATTGTCGCTATGTCATTAAATTGTATAGTGAATTTTTGCTTGCCAGCAGAAAATGTTGCGACTACGTTAATAACCCAGAGTGGAAGTCGGGCCAGTTTAGCCCCGATGCAAAAGCCAAAGCGGTGATGTGTTTTAGCTGCCACTCCCAAGGTTTCGCCGTATTGATTTAAACCTGACAAACGATTGCCATGCCGAACGCTGCGACTTAACGCCATTCACCCGACACTCAATGGCCGTTAGCAATGGACTGCAAGGCCGTGCTCAATCACTAAAAGATGAGAAACACCCATGAAGATAAAAAACACCTTAATGCTCTTGGGTCTGTTAGCTGTCAGCCCCGCGGTATTTGCTGCAACGGGTATCGCCTTTGTCCACGGAACTGGGCATCAAACCAATGCGTTAGCCGACTATTGGACGTCGGAGTTTGTTAACTCGGTGCGCCAAGGGATCCCCGTCCCCAATAATTACACTGTCATCAACTGTGACTTCGACCAATATATGTGGGAAGAAACGGCCGCAGGCTGTCTTGCCACTCAGCTCAATAGCTTTATTCAAGCGAAGAATATTGATGATTTAATCCTGCTCACCCACTCCAATGGCGGCAATGTGGTGCGCTGGATTTTATCCAACCCAACCTGGGACAGCCGCTATCCTGCGGTGATCAACGCCACCTCCAGAGTCATAGCCCTTGCGCCATCGAGTGGCGGCACGCCGCTGGCCGATGCGGTCAATCAGGGCAATGTGTTCGAAACCAGCCTAGGTTGGCTCTTAGGCTATGGCAGCAATGCGGTCAAACAACAGCAAGTCGGCTGGATGGCAAACTACAACAACACCTTGCTCTACGGCACAGCTGGTCGCCCGAGTTTAGGTAAGCCCTTCGAGGTGGTTGTCGGCTCGGATGTGGATTCTGCCATTTGGGATAGCGACAGCTACTGCGCTGGCTATCAATATCAGGTCGCCCTCGAAACCACCCAAAACTGGCTCGATAGCTGCTCCGACGGCTTCTTAAATTGCAGCTCGCAAAAAGCCGCAGGCACAGTCTGGTTTACCGATAAACAAAAGACCCGAGGTCAAGAACCATTAAGCCATCAGCAGAGTCGCCGTGCCTGCTTTAACTTAGACACGCTGATCAGAAGCCATATTTAAGGAGCTAACTATGCAACCATTCACACTCCGCACCTTAAGCAAAGCGGTCAGCTTGGTCATCTTAGCTGGCCTGCTCGGTGCCTGTCAGGATGAATCGACCACGCCTGAGCCACAAAAAGAAGCCAGCCCAATGTATGCCAAGGGCTTAACCTTATCAGCGCCAACGGATAGCGATCTTGTCGATACCTATATCGCCGCGCCAACCCTCGCGCCGATTAACACCAGTACCGATTATGTCAGCTTTATCACCCCGCTCTATGGCGAATACCAAGCCAGTCAGCCCGTGCTTGAGCAGACAAGCAAGAGCGATGAGTATTGGCTTAATGTCACCGGCGCCGAGCTGAATGCTGGCGTGCAGCTTAACTTGAGCCAAGCGGGCAGCTTAGTGCGGATTGCGCCCCGCGGCGATGTCAGCACAGGCGCCTTGATGCATGCCGATGCCGTAGCGCCTGAGCGAGTGCAAATTCAGCGGATAGGCCACACGCCGCAGGGGAAAAACGCCAGCCCGCAAGCAACGGAATCTTTAGTTAAGTCGCTGGTGAGCGCCGACGCCTTAGCCAGTGCGGGACTCGCCGATGATTCCAGCGCGCTACAAATGTCTGAAAAAGCCACGGCCGGAGAATATCGCCTACAAGTCAGCCAGCCCTTGGTTGCTAGGGCCAACTATCTGGTCAACGTGAAGGAAAAAGGCTCGCCCTATCAACTGAGCATCAAGGCGCCCAGCGCAATTGCGGCCGACGCCCAAACGCTTGGGGTAAAACTCGCCTTAAGCCAAAGCGATAATCAATTTGCGCCTCAGGCCAAACTCAAACAAGCCGATGGCACAGAGCAAGCGCTGGCCATGGTGAAACAGGGGGATGAATGGCAGGCTTTAGTGCCCGCAGACTTGCCCCTTGCCAGCAGCAATGCGGGGCTGAGTGAAATCGAAGTCACAGTCCAGACTCAGGTCGATGGCCGCCCAGTGCAGCGCACGGTGAAAACCGCCTTTAAGTCCTATGTAAATTCGGCCAGCATCAAGCCCGAAGTATTGACCGTTTGGGACAAAGGCGTGCCGAATCAAGTCAACTTTGAGCTAAATGTCGCCGAGGCGGGACGCTTTGGTTTAAGTGGCGTGCTCACGGGCACCAATACCGAGGGCCAAAAAGTGGCGATTATGCGCACCCAAGCGGCGACTTGGTTAACGCCCGAATCCCCCAAACTCAAGCTGATGTTTGACCCAACACTTATCCAAGCATCCGGTCTGCAACCGCCCTTTGAACTCAACGAGCTAGAGCTGCAAGACCAAGGGCAAATGGCACGGTTAAGTTTTCAGGCTAACGCGCTGGTGCTTAGCCGCTAATTTAGCAAGCGCACTATATTTTCTCTTTCCACTTCTCCCTTCCCAACCGTTTTGAGTGCCCACCCGGGCACTCTTTTTTTAGCTTGATGCAATCAGCCTCAGTTAAAGCCAGACAGAAAATCACCAGACAAATTCCCAACAAAGGTTTTCAAAATGCCGCATGAGATCACAAATGAGTGATAAAGCAGGTGCCACAGGACGCAATATCGTCACAATGACGATATAAAATTTACATTGATTACCGAAGGTTATTCCTTTTAAATAACAAAGTGTCTAGGCATAATGTCAATGTTTTGACATCATCCAAATTGATGACACTCAATGTACAAAACGCGCTACCTATAAAAATAACAATGGCTAATGGCACCGCGATTCCCCCGCCTTAGTCGATGCTCAAGCAATGGAAATCCTATGAGTGACAGCACATTTTTTTTTGGTGAATGGCAAGTCAATCCCAGCGCCAACAGCCTGCTCCTTGGTAAACAAGTTAAACAACTTGAACCTAAGGCGATGGATGTGTTGTTGTTTCTCTGCCAAAACGCCGGTGAAGTGGTCAGCAGCGACGAAATTGTTAGCCATTGCTGGCCGGGGGTCGACACGGGCGACAATCCACTGCACAAGGTTATCAACCAGTTACGTCGCGCACTTGGCGATAGCGCCACCGAATCCCGTTACATTGAGACCATTCGTAAACGTGGCTATCGCACCTTAGCCGAGGTTCGCTTTCCCGTTGGCCATGAAGCCAGCGCAACACCACAGGCTTGGCAAGGCGGCTCGCCGTTTCCAGGCCTGCAAGCCTACAGCGCCAACTATGCCGACGTATTCTTCGGCCGCAGCGAGCAAATTAGCACGCTGCTGAATCGCATTAGCCAACAAATCCAATTTGGCCGCGCCTTCTGCTTAATTTTAGGCCCGAGTGGTAGCGGTAAATCTTCCTTAATTAATGCCGGTGTTTTGCCTAACCTTATGGCCGCCAATGGCTTTAATGGCGTTGGGGTTGTGGCCTACAGCAGCCTCGATTTTGCCGATGTCAGCAAGGGACAACTGCTCACCGATTTGGCCAGCGCCATGCTCGACTGGGAGCTAAATGACACCCCAGTATTTGAGGGAATGAGCGCCGATACGCTCGCCGCCAAGCTTGAACAAAATCCGCAGAGCATTGTCGATATATGTAAACAAAGCCTTAAAAATCAGACCTATGCTACACCACGCTTTGCCTTATTTATCGACCGATTAGAGGTCTTATTATCATCGCCGCTGTTTAGCGATACCGAGCGCAGCGCCTTTATCGAGCTGTTAGAGCGTCTTGCTACTTCCCATGCAGTGTTAATTTTAAGTGCCTGTCGCAACGACTTTTATCCGCTGCTAGTCAATTACCCCAGCCTGATGGCAGGCAAAGCGCGCGGCGCCCATTTCGACTTAGCGCCGCCCACTCGCACCGAGCTGTTGCAGATGATCCGCCTGCCGGCCGTTGCCGCCAATTTAACCTGGGAAATCGATAACGACACCGCCATGCCGCTCGATGAAATGCTCTGTAGCGATGCCGCCAGCAACCCAGATGCGCTGCCTATGCTGCAATACACCTTGCAGGCGCTGTATTTACAACGCAGCGACGATGACAAACTATTGGTCTCTGTATATCGCACCTTGGGCGGTATCGAAGGTGCTATCGGTAAAAATGCCGAGCAGGCCATCTCCCATTTAACCGAGGCCGAAAAAGCCAGTCTGCCACGGATTTTATCCCTGTTAGTCACCCTGCGTGAGGATGAAAAATCCATCACCAGCCGCACCGCCCGCTGGTCGCAGTTGCAAAGCGCGGCCGAAACAGCCCTAGTGCAAGCCATGGTCGATAGCCGCTTATTTGTGTCCCATCTGCAAAATGGTGAGCCCTGTTTTAGCATCGCCCACGAAGCCCTGCTGCGCCGCTGGCCAAGGGCGACGGCGTGGATCAGCGAACATAACGACAGCCTTAGCATTAAGAGCCGACTACAGCATTTATCCCAGCGCTGGCTCAGCGAAGCCAAACACAGCGCCTATTTGCTGGCCGAGGGTAAACCTTTAAAAGAGGCCCAAAGCCTTAGGCAAAACCCCTTATTTGACTTAGACGAGCGGGAAACAGACTTTATTGCCGCCTCCAGCAAACGCGCCACTATGCTGCGCTGGACGAGGCGCGTTACCGTCGCCCTGCTGTGCGTACTCACCTTAACCTCAGTCATTATGAGTGTTCGCAGTATCGAAGCCGAAAAGCTGGCCCAGCAAAAACGCCTCGCCGCTGAAGATCTGCTCGGGTTTATGGTGGGTGACTTCGCCGATAAAATGCGCGGCATCGGCCGGATGGACTTACTCGACGGGATCAGCAATAAGGCATTGGAATATTTCACGGATTTCTCCAGCCAAGACGATGAGAAGTACTTAAGCTTCGACGCCCGCTTCCAGCATGGACAAACCTTAGAGGCCATGGGCGAAGTCGCCTATTCACGCAATAAAATCGATGAAGCCCGCAGCGCTCTACTCGCCGCACAGGAAAAAATGCTACCGCTGCTCGAATTGCAGCCCGAAAACTTAGCCCTGCTAAAAACCTTAGGCGCCAACGCCTTTTGGTTGGGTCAGCTTAAATATGATGTGAAAGATTGGGCGGCATCTCGCCCGTTCTTCGAGCAGTACTTAGCCTATAGCCAAACCATGTACACCCTAGCGCCAGAGGATAAAGATGCGCTGATGGAACTATCCTATGCCCATAACACCTTGGGCTCAGTGTCGATGAAGCAACAGGACTTTGCCAAGGCGCAGCAAGATTTTGAGGAATCATTACGATTAAAGCTATTGGCACTGGCCAAAGCCCCCGAAGATAGCCAACTAATTGCCGATGTGGCTAATACGCGTTCTTGGTTAGCGAGTGCGGCAGTGTCTTTGGGAGACATAAACACAGCAATATCCATCCATAAAGAGCTGCAACAAGAATTAGAGCTAGGTAATCATATTAAAAGTCCTTATTTGCTAGAAAAACTAAGTGGAAGCTACCAAACTCTCGCAGATTTGCTTAGTTATACTGAACATAAAGATGAAGCTCTTAATCAAGCAAAGTTAAACCTATCAACTGTTGAAGAAATACTAAGGCAAGATCCCCAAAATGACATATGGAAAACATTGAGATATTACTCTGTTTTCCAAGTAATCAGATTAAGTAACTCTTCAACTGAGCAAACTCCAGAGAACAAAATTAGCGTACTTGAAGCTTCGATGTCTGCAGATAAAAATCTTAATGAAACTCAAAAAAAGTCTGAGGTATGGGCTAACTTTTACTTATCGTCATCTTATTTCCTCATGAACTCTGGAAAATATAAAGATGCAAAAACTTACGCAGAAAAAGCATACGAGTCGTATCTAACATTATCAAAGAATTTTTCGCAAAATATGGCTTTCGAACTCAATTTAGCAGAAAGTGAGTTACTAATTTCTGAGAACAACGAATACCCTATTGAAATTACTAATTCATTTTGCCACAAAGCAAATGAACGCATTAAAAAACTAATGGAATTAAATAAAGAACCAAAGTATAAACTCTTATTTGAGCGTTCTATTAATTGTACACATGCACAATGACGCTATTCTATAACAACACAATGAAAGGAAATAAACATGTTCGTACCACAAGGTCTTGCTCAATTTATTAAAGTCAATGTCACCCTAGAAAATGGTGAACCTGTATTTATCTATACCGATGCAAACGGTCAGCAGTGCCCAGGTGATGTCACCATCACTCAAGCTGGAACTGTAACCTATTTACTCAATGACCAAACCGGTAAAGGCTTAAAATTTGTCGGTGTGGGTTTTGTTACTCCGTTTGATGAAATTGTCGATGCAGTGACCATTAGCAGCGATGGTATGTTAGTGCAACTTGTTGACCTCGATAGAACCCCAGGAAACACTAAGTTCCAATTTGTACTGAGCAATACCACCAATACTCTGTTGGTATTAAGTCCTGATCCTGAAATTACTAACCGCCCACAAAACTAATCTTTGTTGAAAGGGACTGCTGAGCAGTCCCCTTTTCCCCTTCCTGTCCCCCTCTGCTTGCCACAGCCAAACGTCTTAGCTAGCCAATTCCCTCCACTTTTAACCAATCCTTCTTTGCAAATTTGCGCATTATTTCACCTTCATACGACATTAATCGCAGCGAATCGACGTGAAGATTGCCCTAAATCATTCGGAAGATAATTTTTTATTCATTTATAAACAACAAGTTAAACCAGAAGATAAGCAGAAGGTATCTTTTCTTCCGCCAGAATAAAGTCATCCTCAGAAAAGCGCCTAGCGCAGATGATTAAAGTTCACGGAGAAAGATAACAATGACAAACTCACCGAAACTGGCACGCCAACAACCCGCCTTATCCATTGTCGATGATGCTGCATTGGCCGCAACTCAGCATGCAAAGGCTGCCGAGCTACCGCTGAACTTTTTCGAGCATTCTTCCCTCGAGACCATTGAACTCTTTATTCAACATTTAACCGAGCCAGTGATCCTAGTGAATGCCAACGGCTTTATCCGTTCGTGCAATCAACGTAGTGCCGAGCTGCTCGATTGCCCGCAGGCGAGTTTAAAGGGCCAAGACTGGCGCAATTTTTTGACCGAACATCATCAAGCGCGCTACGACAATCTCCTGAGTCACGATGTGCAACTAGGCACCAATTGTGGTCACCCCGTGCAGCACCCTGCGCAGGAAACCACGCTGATCTGCGCCTCTGGCAAAGCCAAAGATGTTGAGTTGTCTATCTCTTATATTCCTAGCCATGAACCTGTGTTTGTGATGGTGATGCACGATTTAACTCAACATAAGGCGGAAAACCTCAAGCTGCGTAAATTGGCCGCCACCGACTCCCTCACCCAACTGGCGAACCGTCGCTATTTTGATGAAATGCTGCAACAGCAATGGGAAGAATGCACCGCCAAACTGCGTCCCATCAGCGTAGTCATTATCGATGTGGATTATTTTAAGGTGTTTAATGACCAGTTTGGTCATATCCAAGGTGATGAATGCCTTAGAAAAATCGCCAAAGTGATCGCCAATATTGTGCCTATCGACATCGGTCTTGCGGCCCGTTACGGCGGCGAAGAGTTTGCGCTGATCCTGCCTAATCACAATGCCAAAATGGCGCTGACCATAGCGCAAAAAATTCAGCAAGAGATTAATGATATTCGCTTTACTGACCAAGGACTTAGGGATTATGTCTCGATAAGCGCCAGCCAAGGGATTGCCAGTGAAGTTAATGGCCAGTTCCGTACTTCACTCGCCATGGTGTGCGCCGCCGATACCGCGCTTTACCGCGCCAAGGCCGATGGTCGTGACCGGATAAACGCCTCACTGTAGGCAGTGGTGATTGCAGCGTAAGCAATCGTAAGGGAATGAAATTAAACAAGGATGTTGCCCATGAAAACGCCGAATACACCCCATAACACTTCGGATACCTCGACTAACTCTGTGGCTCAAGTACAGGGTCAAGAGACAGCAGCCTCAATGAATTCACTTTCCTTAACGCCATTTTCTCTCAGTCAGACCCTAGATGTGTTTACCTTCCAAGCTTGGGTTAACACTCAACAGGGCGGGACGGTATTTCAATATTGCGACCAAGCCAATACTCCCTGCTTTATGGTGCAAATAACGCCACTTGGGCATATCGATATTCGAGTAAACAGCCAGTTATTACAGATTGACACTATATCCACCTTAGGCGGCTTAAATGATGGTTATTGGCATTTATTATCCATCACCTATCAATACCATGAATTAAGCTGTTTTATCGATGGCGATCAAATCCATTTACAGCAACATACAACGCCCTTAACGGATGAGGCTAAATTAAAAACCGAAAAACAGACTACTGCGACTTTCGATGGGGAAATCGTTAATATTAATTTGATTGAAGCCTGTTTAACTGACACTGAAATTTTAGATTGTTATTTACATCCACAGCAGCAAGCGGCGCTGATTGACAGCAACTTATATATTTATCCCAAACAACATTCAAAGCAGACTCTCAACTTAATGCCAGCGCAATTAGCAAGACAGGAAGTCATGCTGATTATTTTTAATGATACCGAATATAACTTTAGTAAGCAGAACTTAAACAGCAATAACTTTAACAAGCAGCTACCGAGTATTATCCCCGCCCATGAACGCTGCGCATATATGATTGAATCCAGCAGTGATAACTGGCCACATTTTATTTATAAGGCGAACTATCAAGCCAAAGAAAGTACCGATATCAAACTGAGCTTTGATATTTTAAAATCCCTCACCCCCCATCGCTCACAGATTGATTTACAGCTGAGTAATGAGCTGGAATTTGATTGCTTTATCAGCCAATCAACTTCGAACCGATTAACGGCCGAGATCCGTATCAGCGAAAATGTGGTCACCCGCCAAGCCAAGCATTTTATGCGCTTTATTAACGAAGTGCGCAGCCACATTGCCAGCGACAATATCATTACCGATGGCCAGTATTATGCAGAGCAGGATTTTTGGGTAAGCACGGGACAACAGATGCTGGCCTACGAAAACGCCTGCCAACTGTTTAATCGCCGCCTGCAAAAAAGGCCCCTCGCCATCATCAAATGCCGCACCAGCCAAGAGGTCAAGCTGGTCTACAAGACGGCGGTCGATTATCACTTAGCCATTAGTGTGCGTTCCAGCGGCCATGATCACGAAGGGGAAAGTGGCGAGACCAATAGCATAGTGATCGACCTCTCCTTGATGAACAGCATCGAACTCGACCCCATCAGCGGCATTGTCGCCGTTGGGCCAGGTTGCACTATGCAAGCTTTAACCAGTTATCTGGCGCAAAAGGGCTTAATGCTGCCCCACAGCACCAGCGCCTCCCATGCCTTAGCGGGTTTTATTATGGGCGGAGGTTGGGGACCTTGGTGCCGTAAATACGGCATGTGCTGCGAAAGCTTAGTGCAGGCAGAAATCGTGTTGGGCGTAGGTGAAACCCAAGTGGTGTCGGCGGCCAATAAGCCCGAACTCCTCTGGGCGCTCAAAGGGGGAGGCGGTTTAAGCTACGGTATTGTCACTCGTTTTTTTATTCAAACTTTTGCTCTGCCCCCAAGCCTGCTGAAATTTGAACTAGAATGGAACCCGTATCAGCAGGATAGCCAACAGCTACGAGAAACCACCCCGACCCTAAGATTATTGGAGCGTTGGGAGCAGATTATTCTGGCCGATAATCTGCCTTGTTTGTTGGGCACCAATCTTAAAATCCAAGCCAAACCCACCGTTTTGCCAGGGGTAAAACCGCCATTAAACACTGGCGTGCAGGATCCTCAAGAGGCCAAACATAACTGCATTATGTACGGCTATTGGGAGGGGAATCCTGCGAGCCTTGCGCACTTTATCAAGACCCAGTTTAGTGAGGTCGGCTTAAAACCCAAAAGAGTGCAAATGGCGGCCATGGGCGGATTAAGCCAATCCTATGGCGATGAATTGATGGAGAGCTGGAACCGCGAAGCCATTCGGGATTTACAACCCGTCTTAAACCATAGAATGGCCGAATTGATTAATGATACGGATATACAGCTGTATGAAAATCAGCGCCAACATTCGCAGGATTTGCTCAAGCCCGCGCCCCATAGGGTGACATCGCGCTTGGCCCATGCACAGGGGCTAAAACAGGGGCATATCGCGCTTATCGACAGCCTCACCTCATCACAACTGATTGATGGCAATCGGCAATTAGGCTTGTTTACCTATGTCACCCTAAGCGCCATTGCCGGTGATTTTTATCGCACACTTGGTGAAGTGCAAAAAAGCCAGAGCGCCTTCCCCTACAAGGAGCAGGCCTACATTATTCAGTATCAAGCATGGTGGAATAGCGAACTCCAAGAGCAAGCCTTAATGCAGGTTAACTCTGTGTATCCCCGAGTGAATAAGGCGCTCGACTGGATAGACACCTGCCGCGATGCCTGCATTGCCAATAGCTCTGGCGCCTTTATCAGCTTTAAGGACAATACCATCCCGACCGCACGCTACTTTGGGCAAAATTACCAAATGTTGCAGCAGGTTAAAGCCAGTTATTGTCAAGATCCCTTAAATCATTTTCGCTCACGCAAATCCATTGTGTAGCAGAGGATTGATGGCTTGCTAGCGCAGTCAACTCATCAATCTCTGCTGATGTGGGGCGGTCAGCATCTTTGCAACACCACGCCAACACGGCGTTCGCAATAGCGCTCGCCTAGGCGGCATTTTTAAGGCAAACTCAGCTTCCTTCGTCGTTGAATTATTTGCATTAAAGGTGATACATGACACCGCCACCCGCACTGGCCATAGTGCTTGCCCTGCTGGCCGCGAGCCTAATGGGCACCATTGGCGTATTCGCCCGTTTTGCCGCCCTGCCCGCCGAACATATTACCTTTTACCGCCTGCTACTCGGCGCGCTGTTTTTAATGGCCTATATGCTGTTAACAGGTAAAGGACGGCAAATTCGCCACAAACCGAGCAAGCGCACCTTGGTCAATGGCGCTATGTTGGCGGGATTTATGGCTTTTTATATCGAGGCCATTGAATACACCCAAATGGCCACGGTGATCATGATTATCTATCTCGCCCCTGTGCTGGCGTCACTCTTTGCCCATTTTGTGTTTCACGAGAGGCTTAAGCATTCTAGCATCGCCACTGTGGTGCTCGCATTGATGGGTTTTATGCTGATGCTGCCCGTGACCTCGAGTCAGTCACTCTACGACAATGAAATCATGGGATATTTTTATGCCCTGCTCGCATTGCTGACCTATTGCGGCTTTATCTTAATCAACCGTAAACCGAGCGCCGCCTCGCCCTATCAAAGCACCTTAGTCCAACTCAGTGTCGGCGCCCTCTGCTTACTGCCCTTAGTGTTAACGACGCCCTTAGTGCCGAGTCTGAATCAATTTGCTTGGCTGTTGGCGATTGGCTTCTTTCCGGGATTTTTAGCCATTCTGTTTGCGGTAAAAGCCCTCGCGCAGCTGCCTTCGGTCACCTATGGCACCCTCTCCTACGTCGAACCTGTGGTGGTGGTCGCACTCGCTTGGTGGTTATTTGATGAGGCGCTCACAACACAGCAAATGCTGGGGGTAATGCTGATTATGTTGGCGGGCATAGCACAGGGTTACTTAAGCCAGCGCCACACGGCCAGCAAGACCTTAAAGGATTGCCCAACTTAAACGTACAGTTAAGCGCATAGTTAAAGGTGAAGTTAAACACAAAGTTAAGCGCGCAATTCAAACCTCAGCAACAAAAACGCCGCTAATAAGCGGCGTTTTTTATCTGAATACTTAAGGCAAAACCAGTGATTAGCCTTCGATACCTTTGCTCACGAGGAACTCATCGTAGGTGCCCTTGAAGTCATTCACGCCGTTTGGGGTGATTTCAAGGATACGGTTGGCCAGTGACGATACGAATGCGCGGTCGTGGCTCACGAACAGTAATGTGCCTTCGTATTTTTCCAGCGCGTTGTTTAATGATTCGATCGATTCCATATCCATGTGGTTGGTTGGTTCGTCGAGCATCAGGATATTTGGCTTTTGCATGATGAGCTTACCAAATAACATACGACCCTTTTCACCACCCGACAGCACTTTGACTGACTTTTTGATGTCGTCGGCGCTAAACAGCATACGGCCTAAAATACCGCGTACCGCTTGGTCGTCGTCTTCTGGTTTACGCCATTGGCTCATCCACTCGAACAGGGTCATATCGTTTTCGAAATCTGACTCATGGTCCTGCGCGTAGTAACCGATGTTGCTGTTTTCAGACCATTGGATCAGACCTTCATCCTGAGGAATATCATGGATTAAGGTACGCAGCAGTGTGGTTTTACCCACACCGTTCTCACCGAGGATTGCGATACGCTCACCCACTTCGACGATAAGGTTTAAGTCTTTAAACAGCGGCGTGTCGTAACCTTTGGCTAAGTTTTCAACCACTAATGCGTTACGGAACAGTTTCTTTTCCTGATCGAAACGAATGAATGGGTTAACGCGGCTAGAGGCTTTAACTTCTTCCAGCTTGATCTTATCGATTTGACGCGCGCGCGAAGTCGCTTGTTTTGCCTTAGAAGCGTTTGCAGAGAAGCGCGCCACGAAGGTTTGCAGCTCAGAGATTTGCGCTTTCTTCTTGGCATTGTCGGCCAGCAGACGCTCACGGGCCTGAGAGGCCGCTTGCATGTATTCGTCGTAGTTACCTGGGTAAACGCGCAGTTCACCGTAGTCTAAGTCTGCCATATGGGTACAGACTGAGTTTAAGAAGTAACGGTCGTGCGAAATGATGATCATGGTGCTGTCGCGTTGGTTCAGTACGTCCTGTAACCAGCGGATAGTGTCGATGTCCAAGTTGTTGGTAGGTTCGTCGAGCAGCAGTACGTCTGGATCGGAGAACAGCGCCTGCGCCAATAACACCCGCAGTTTTAAACCTGGAGCGATTTCAGACATCAGACCGAAATGGCTTTCGATACCAATACCGACACCGAGCAAGAGTTCACCCGCGCGAGATTCGGCGGTGTAACCGTCCATTTCGGCAAATTCCATCTCAAGGTTTGCCACGGCAATGCCGTCTTCTTCGCTCATTTCTGGCAGCGAATAAATACGGTCACGCTCTTGTTTCACCTTCCACAGTTCACGGTGGCCCATGATCACTGTGTCGATAAGGGTGAATTCCTCATAACCGAATTGGTTCTGGCTTAACTTGCCCAGACGCTCGTTGACGTCTAAGGATACGTTACCGCTGCTCGGCTCTAGATCACCGCAAAGGATCTTCATGAAGGTTGATTTACCGCAGCCGTTCGCACCGATAAGACCGTAACGGTTACCGCCGCCGAATTTAACTGAGATGTTTTCAAACAGTGGCTTAGAGCCAAACTGCATGGTGATATTCGCTGTAGTGATCAAAATGAACTTCCAAATCGAGTTAGGTTGGCCGGACGTCTGGCAAGGCAACTAAGTATAAACCTATTTGCAAAAGCCAAGTTGTCTAACCTGAGGGGGTAAAAATAAACGTGGCACTATAGCAGTTTGGGCTAAATTATCAACTAAAAAGGCCTACTTAGCCGCGAATCGTCAAGCAAAATAACGAGCTAGAAGGCTTATTTAAATGCTGATATGAATCTAAGCTCACAGCTTATTTCAGCAACATTTTTACCGAATGATTCAAGCTAATGGAATGGGATGACAGCAGGATGAATCCACTCAAGTGATTAGCTATTTAGATGTGAGGGAAATGTAAGGTTTGTACAGGTGTGTAGGCTGAAGTGTAGATTTATGTTCAAACAATACAGCCCGCAAAATGCGGGCTGTATCAGGAGTACTTACTCACTGCCTTAAGATTTAGCGAGGCAAAGTGTTATCACTCATGCGAGCGCAAGCGTTATAACTTTTGCTGTCTTAACCGATTCGCATTGGTGACCACAGTTAGGGAAGACAGCGCCATCGCCGCCCCAGCAATCACTGGACTTAACAACATCCCCGTGAGCGGATACAAGACGCCCGCCGCCACTGGAATACCTAAACTGTTGTAGATAAAGGCCCCAAACAGATTCTGTTTAATATTGCGAATGGTCGCGCGGGAAAGTGCCAATAAGTTAGCAATCACTATCAGCTGATGGGACAGCAGAGTCATATCCGCGCTTTCGATCGCCACCTCAGTGCCCGATCCCATGGCGATCCCCACATCGGCGCTCATCAGGGCGGGCGCATCGTTGATACCGTCCCCCACCATGGCAACCACATGGCCTTGCTGTTGTAAGGCTTTAATATGCTGTTGCTTTTGCTCGGGCAATACGCCCGCAATCACTTCCTCTATGCCCACTTGAGCTGCCACCGCCTGCGCCGTTTGCGGATTATCGCCGGTCAGCAGCACTACGCGAATCCCCTGTGAACGTATTGCGCTTATTGCTTCTTTAGCGTCGGCCTTGATCGGATCGGCAATGGCGATAGTGGCCACTAACTTGCCCGCCTTGGCGACATAAATCGCTGTCTTGCCCTGTTTGGCAAATTGCGCGGCGGCTTCTACCGCAAAGCCTGAGTGGCTGCCTGTCACGCCCTCCCCTGACTGCACATCAAATGCCGCCATTAATGCTTGATTGCCCACTAAAAAGTCGGCGCCATCGACTCGCCCTTCGATGCCCTTACCTTGATGATTGGTAAACATCTCGGTCACGGGCAAGGGAATAGAGGCCTGCTTAACATAGCTGACCATTGCGCTGGCTAGTGGATGCTCTGAATGCTGCTCAAGACTGGCGATAGCGCCAAGTAGTACGCGCTTGTCTTCATCACTGAGTGCTTGGTCATTAACCTCAATCCAATGGATATCGGTCACTTGGGGTTTACCCTGAGTCACAGTGCCAGTTTTATCCAGCACCACACAATCGACCTTACTGGCGCTTTGCAGTGCTTCACCATTTTTAACCAAGACGCCCATTTGAGCGGCGCGGCCAACGGACACCATGATAGACATAGGTGTGGCTAACCCTAAGGCGCAGGGACAGGCGATAATCAGCACGCTGGTAAGCACCACAAGTGCATGACTGAGCGCAGGTTCTGGCCCAACAAGATACCAAATCGCTGCCGCGAGTAAGGCGATGACCACGACCGTAGGCACAAACACCGCCGAAATTTTATCGGCCAGACGACCAATCGGCATCTTAGAGGTTTGCGCCTCCTGCACCAGTGCGATGATTTTGGCAAGGCGCGTATCCTGCTGCCCTGCGGTCACCCGATAGACTAAACTGCCGTTACCATTGACAGTCCCCGCACTGAGATTATCCCCAACATGCTTAGGCACGGGGATCGGCTCCCCCGTCAGCATAGCCTCATCGAGTAATGATTGGCCGGACTCCACTACGCCATCGAGTGCGACCCTGTCGCCCGGGCGAAGTCTGAGTTTATCCCCCAGTTTGAGCTGGTCGATTTCCACCTCTTCATCGCCATTGTCGCCAATACGAATCGCGGTAGAAGATTTCAGGCCGAGCAAGCGCTGCACCGCTTCGCTGGTCTTGCCCCGAGCTTTCAGCTCGAGAGCGTGGCCTAAGTTAATTAAGCCTAAGATCATCACGCTCGCCTCAAAGTACACGTGGCGAGTGTCCATGGGAAACGCACTCGGGATAAGCACCACCAGCATAGAATAGAGCCATGCCGTACTGGTACCTAACACGATTAAGGTATCCATATTGGTGGTTTTGGCTTTAAGCGCGCGCCACATTCCCTGATAGAAATGGCGCCCTGTACCGATTAAAAGAGCCAGGGTAACTAAGCCCATGATGCCCCAGCCAAGCTGCATGCTAGGGCTATTAATCATCATTTCACCGCCCAGTAATCCCCATAACATCATAGGGATACCGACAGCGAGCGCGGTGATGGCCTGACGCATCCGCAGGCGATACTCAGCCGCATCCTCGACCCGTTTTTCCTCTGCGGCCGCCTTTGCGTCCACAATCAACTGAGCGGGATAACCCGCCTTATCCATGACTGCCAGTGCCTTATCGCTGCTCATCTTGCCATCGACAGTCACTTGTTTATCGGCGAGATTGATACGGGCACTCACATTCGGCTCGGCCGCAAAGGCCTTTTCAATTTTGGCCACACACCCTGCACAATTCATGGTGGCGACATAGAGTTTTATCTGCGACATGGAAGATCCCTCACTTGAACTTAACTGCTATAGGGTTAAGATAAAGTCTCCCATCACGGGAGAGTCAAGGGTGTTTTTGTGGCAAGTATCACACTTGTCTGCATGAGTCTTTAGAACAGATAAAACCGAGGTCAGTATGAAAATTGGTGAAGTCGCGAAACACACAGGATTAAGCGTTAAAAGCATACGCTATTACCACGATATCGGCCTTGTCTGCGGCGAGCGTAACGAGGCGGGATACAGGGTCTATCGCCATCGGGATATCGAATCGCTGAAATTTGTCCACCAGTGCCGCGACTTAGGTTTTAGTCTCGAGGATTGCAAACTCTTGCTTGGCCTTCGCAATAACGATAGCCGCAATGCCGAAGATGTGAAGCAACTCACCCGCAACCATTTGGCCTATGTCGAGGAGCAAATTGGTAAATTGCAGAATCTTCGTAGCCAGTTACAGCAAATGGTCAGCGAGTGCCAAGGTGGCGAGCAGCCTCACTGCGCCATTATTGATAGCCTTAATCACCAGCACTAAATGCTTAATCATCTGCATTAACACGCAGTTATAAAAAAGCCTGCTTGGATGCAGGCTTTTTTATGGGGTTATCGCGAGCTCAGAGGCGTTATCACCAAGACTTTAATGCTTCAGCGCCATCACATTATCGAAGCCGAATGTGGGTAATTTACCCGCTGGGGTAAAATGAAACACTTGGCCATAAAAGGCTAACTCGGTTTCTAAGCCGGCGGCTTTATGCTCAGGCGTTCGCCCTTCGTCGGAATCATCACCATAGTCGATATAGGCCGTAGGCACGCCTTTGGCTTTGAGCGCCTCATAAATTTGTCGCGACTGCGCCGTTGGCACTATCTTGTTTCTCAAGCCTTGGAAAATCAGCAAAGGTTCATTCAAGCCATCTAAGTGATTGAGTGGCGATAACTCGCGATAGCGTTGCTTCATCTCGGGATAGGGGCCGATAAGCTGATCTAAATAGCCAGATTCAAACTTATGCGTACCCTTAGCGAGCTGCTCAAAATCGCTGATCCCCTCGTAGCTCACCCCCGCTTGAAACACATCATAAAACGCCAAGGAGGACATGACGGTTAAACCGCCAGCGCTGATCCCGCGAATCGCCAGTTTATTGGCATCGACCCAGCCCTTAGCCACTAAATACTTAGCCGCATTGACTGCATCTTCCACATCGCTTTCCCCCCATTTGCCATACAGGCTCTGGCGATAGGCGCGGCCAAAACCACTGCTGCCACGGAAGTTTAAATCCAACACGGCAAAGCCGCGGCTGGTCCAGAATTGGATCTCACTGCGATAGGCAAGTGATGCGCGCGCCGTCGGCCCACCATGAAGCATCACAATAAGCGGCGGCCTAGTGTCGTGGGGCGCGATGTAATTGGGATTCACCGGACTATAAAAATAACCATAGGCCTGCTGATTTTTACCCGTCGCGAAAGCAATATTTTTCGCCCGCGACACGTAATTCGGGTCAAGATTCGGCAGCGCAGGGGCATAGACTAACTCAGTGCCACGGCCGACAACTCGATAAATGCCCTTCTCTGGCGTCGCCTTAGCGCCGACAAAATAAACCCCATCTTCGCCCTTCACCACCTGAGTAATCTCAGCAAAATCAACGGCAAGGGATTCGGTTAACCCCGTATCTAAGTGCATACGCAGCAATGCTGCTCGATTGCCTTCGACATAGCTGGCTATCAAGGTCGAGGCATTTTCGAAGGCGTAGTTATGGTTGCCTAAACGCCAATCGGGCACGGCAAACTCGGCATTTTTACTTAGCACTGACACTAAGGTTTGTTGTGGCGTCACGCGGTAAATGTTCCACCAGTTACTGAGATCGGACACCACATATAAGTTGCCGTCGGGGCCGAATAAGGGCTGAGTCACCGAAGAATCCTTGGGCGTATTCACCTGACGAATATTTTTTAACTGACCCTTACGGTCAAGATCCCCAAGCCAAAGCACGCTGTTATCCCAAGGCATATAGGGATGTTCCCAAGTGATCCACGCCAATTGCGTGTTATCGGGGGAAATTGTGGGGGAAGCAATAAAGTCATGGCCAGTGACGAAGGTATCGCCTTCACCAGCAAAGTTAAGATTGATGGTCACTAGGCTGGCTTTAGGTTCACCGCCCTGACGGTGGTCTTCACGCACACAAATAATCCGCGAACCCTTGGGATACGCGACACAATCGGCATGGCGAGTGCCATTGGGGGTTAACGGCAATGGTGGTTGATTCGGGGCGAAACGATAAAACAGCTGATCCTGCAATTTAGTGGCAAACAAGCTCTGACCTATGCCTAAGAATGCAGCACCGCCATACTCATGCACGGTAGATCTGACATTAAAATCGGGGGGAACCACTTCGGTCACTTTGCCAAGGCCATCGAGGCGTTTAATGCCAACTTTGCCCTGTGCGCTGCCACTGGACTCGGCAAAATAAATTGCGTCGCCAACGCTTTGCAACTCGGCAATATCATCGGCCTGTTCAAACACCTCGGCCGCAGACAAGGGTGATTGCCAGCTGCCATAGGGTGCCACTTTAATATCGCCATTTTCCTTGGCGGGTAAATAGTGTGTATCCGTACGCTCACACCCGCCCAGCAGCAAAACTGCACTCAGCAGATACGGTAAATAGCGTCCTAACCCCATTGTATTCCCCAAGTTTGCCAACTAAACAAACCGAAATATGCCACTGCCCTTTGCGGGCTTATTTTTTTACTTTTTTAATAAACCACTTGATGACATTGGCCTGCTGCACCTGCGTGAGACCAAAGTAAATACAAATCCAAGGCGATAGCAGAAAAAACCACGGGATCACCTCGACCGAACGACCTGTGAAGAGAAGAAAGAAGAAGCCGCCGTAGATCACTATGACACCTAAGACACCGACGATTAACATCATGCGCTTAGTGATTTTTTCAAGCCAAAGGGCCTTATCCTGCCATGACATTCAGATAATCAACTCCATCACTATAATGTCAACCCTATTTGTAAAGTTATGTAAAAAAAGTGGAGTGCGATTGTTGAAGGATAGCCAGTAAATGTCAACTCCGTTCCACCAATCCCCTGAGCTAAAATCGCTTTTAATACGCTAATCTTTACCCAATAAAAAACCGAGCAAATGCTCGGTTTTCTTTAATATCAATAAGATACTATATTACAGACGGATACCGCCATCCACTTCAAAGACACGACCATTTACATAATCGTTTTCAATGATAAAGCGTACGGTAGAGGCTATCTCCTCCGCTTGGCCTAAACGACCAACGGGCACAAGCTTCTCTAAACGCTCAAGCGCTTCTGGCTTCATCGCCGCAGTCATTTCAGTGGCAATCACCCCAGGGGCTACCGCTGCGCTACGGATATTGTAACGGGCTAACTCTTTTGCCCAACCCACAGACATGGCCGCCACACCCGCTTTAGAGGCCGCGTAGTTAGATTGGCCTACGTTACCCGCTTTGGCGAGGCTAGAAATGTTGACAATCACCCCAGCTTGACCCGATTCGATCATCGCCGCAGCCGCCTCACGGCCACAAAGGAAGGTGCCAGTGAGGTTAACATTGATCACCGATTGGAATTGGTCGAATGACATACGGTCAGTCACTTTGCCGTCTTTAGCTTTAACTAACATGCCATCGCGTAGGATGCCGGCGTTATTCACTAATACGTTGATTTTGCCGAAATCTTCCAATATGTAAGCAAAACCTGCGACCACATCTTCTTCGTCGGTAATATCTAACGCATAACCTTGGACTTCAGTGGCTGAGCCTAAATCGGCACAGGCGCGCTCGAGTTTTTCTTGATCAACATCGATCAGCGCTAACTTAGCGCCCGCCTGCGCAAAATTGTGCGCCATTGCTAAGCCTAAACCACCCGCGCCGCCAGTGATGACGACAACCTTATCTTTTAAATCCATCTGGTTATCCCTTGTTTATCTATTTTTTAAGTGGTGCAAATTGTTCAAAAATACTGGAGAAGTCTCGACGACCATTGCCTTGTCTTGCATGATTCACATACAAGCTGCGCGCGAGTGAGCCCATGGGTGTACTCGAATTGCTCAATAATGCTGCTTCTTGAGAGAGGCCGAGATCTTTAACCATCAAATCTACCATAAAGCCGCCCTGATAGCCCTTAGAAGAAGGCACATTCTCCATTACGCCCGGGCAAGGATTGTACTTCTCTAAGGTCCAGTTACCGCCGCTGCTGACCTTCATAATGTCCGACAGCACTTTAGGATCGAGACCATGGTCAATCCCCATTTGCAATGCCTCAGAAGTACCGACCATCAACACAGATAGCAGCATGTTGTTGCAGATTTTAGCGACCTGACCGGCACCAGCGCCGCCCGCATGGAAGATATTCTTGCCCATAGCGTTAAGTACAGGTTGCGCACGTTCGAAGGCGATGTCCGAGCCTCCACAGATAAAGGTCAAGGTGCCTGCCGCCGCGCCCGCCGTACCACCCGATACTGGCGCATCGATAAATTCGATACCACTCTTAGCCGCTTCGGCCGCCACCAATTGGGCGCTTTGGGCATCAATGGTCGAGCAATCAATCAACAAAGTATCGCCAGCGACTACCTCGAGTAGGCCTTTCTCGCTGCCATTACCTAAATATAAATTTCTAACATGCTTACCCGCAGGCAGCATAGTGATCACCACATTGGCTCCCGCCGCAGCGCCGCATGCCGTGCTCGACACTAAGGCGCCTTGGTCGGCCAAGGCTTGCATGGCGGCTGGCACTAAGTCGAAGACACGTACCGTCATGCCCGCTTTTAATAAATTGGCCGCCATTGGGCCGCCCATATTACCTAAACCGATAAATGCTACAGTACTCATGCCATCACTCCTGTGTTCTGGTGTTTTTATAATTCCAGATAGTTGTTATTCCAGACAAAAATGGCAGGCAAAGCGCTCGCTTTACCTGCCATCGATTGGCTTAGCTTAATTGGCTTAAGGGATGTTCCTCTCCCCAAGGTGAGGTCAAAATGTCCTCGATAACGCTGTTTGGCACGGATTGCACATCGGCAAATTGCCATTTTGGCTGTCTGTCTTTATCAATCAGCAGTGCCCGTACGCCTTCACAGAAATCGCCCTTAGCACAGGTGTTAACGCTGACGGTTAATTCCCATTTAAAACATTGTGCTAGGCTAAGTTTGGTGCCGAGTTGCGTTTGGATATACGCCAAATGCCAACTGATAGGGCTGCCCGCGAGCATAGTCGCGCAGGCTTTATTTAACCAGGCTTCTTCGGTGCTTAAGGTTGACATACGGCTGACGATATCCGTCAAGCTGCCCGCCATCAGTCGGTCGATCATCTCTTGGCTCTCGGCCAGTAAACTATCGCCCTTAGGGATGTCCACTTGGTTCGATAGCTCGTTGATCATCGTATCGAGTCTTTGATGGTTCAGCGCTGGCGTATCGCTCCAATCGAGGGTAGCCATGGCATCGAACATCAGCTCTTTGTCGTCACGATTCAGATAATGATCGGCAAGGCCAACGTAACAGGCATCGGCGGCGTTCATTTGATAGGCCGTTAGCCCTAAAAACAGCCCCATTTTACCCGGCATACGGTTGAGGAAATAACTGCCGCCCACATCGGGATAAAGCCCGATGGTGACTTCGGGCATGGCGATACGGGAGGTTTCTGTCACGACTCTATGACTCGCGCCTGCCATCAGACCCAGACCGCCGCCCATCACTATGCCATCTCCCCATACCAGCACAGGTTTGCCATAGGTATGCAGTAGATAATCGAGACGATATTCTTCTTCGAAGAAGACTTTAGCGACCTCAGTCACTTGTCCCTTAGCGGCAACAGACGCGTGGTATAACGCGCGCACATCGCCACCCGCACAGAACGCCTTTTCTCCGCTGCCATCGAGTACCACACAGGCGATTAACGGATCTTTTTTCCACAAATTGAGCTGCACCGTCATGGCTCGAACCATATCGAGATCCAAGGCGTTGAGGGCTTTTTCAACATTGAGCGTCACCACCCCAACTAATTTACCTGAGGCGGTGGCTAAGGTTTGAAAAACCACATTTTGTGTGGTGGACGTGTGTGCAGCCTTATCTACTAAATTTGTCATTAGCGGTTCTTCCAATCAGCTTTACGTTTTTCCAAAAACGCGTTCACGCCTTCGGCCTGATCTTCAGTATCGAACAATCCGACAAACAGTTCACGCTCTATCGGTAAGGCTTGGCTGCGCGGCATTTGACGCCCTGCTTGGATGAGTGTCTTACAGGCAGTTACGCTGCTTGGGCTCTGATTCGCCACTTTGGCGGCCAGTGCAATCGCCGCATTTAAGGCTTCACCCGTTTCGACCACTTCCTCGACTAAACGCAAATTCAGCGCTTGGGCAGCATTCACCCGCTCACCGCAGAGGATCATCCGCTTCGCCCAACCTTCGCCCACTAAAGCGGTCAGGTTTTGGGTGCCACCCGCACAGGGCAGCAGGCCAACGGTGGCCTCAGGCAGTGCCATCACAGCTTGGGTCTCGGCGATACGAATATCACAGGCCAGCGCGACTTCTAAGCCGCCGCCCATGGCATAACCGTTAATGGCGGCAATCGACACGCCGCGGAACTGGCTTAAGGTTTCAAATGCTTCGCCAAAGTGTTTTGCCATGCTCGCCGCATTGCCCTTATCACCGTCGCTAAAGAGTTTTAAATCGGCACCGGCGGAGAAAAACTTGTTACCCTCGCCAGTTAACACCAGCGCATAAATGTCCTTGTTGGCATTAAGCTCCAGCACTTTGGCCTTGAGCGCCTGCAAACTCTGGGCGGTCCAAGTGTTGGCCGGCGGATTATTCATCGTCAGAATCGCCGTGTGGCCTTCGATACGCTCAACTAAATATTCCATCTGTTTCGGCTCCCTTATATTTCCAATCGGTTATCGCCAAATCCTATAGTCCCATCTGGGCAGCTTAGAGGATTTGTCCGGCATTTTCGTCGAGTAAACGACGGGCGATAATGAGGCGCATAATCTCGTTAGTGCCCTCTAAAATCTGATGTACGCGAACATCACGGAAGTGACGCTCTAAGGGGTACTCCCTGATATAACCATATCCGCCATGAATTTGCAGCGCGGCATCACAAACTTGGAAGCCCACATCGGTGGCAAAACGCTTCGCCATCGCGCAATAGGCGGTCGCTTCTGGGTCGCCACTGTCGAGTTTAAAGGCGGCCAGACGCACCATTTGACGCGCGGCCACTAATTCGGTCGCCATATCGGCGAGCTTAAATTGCAGCGCTTGGAAGGCTGCCAGCGGCTTACCAAATTGCTGACGTTCATTCATGTACTGAGTCGCACGCTCCAAAGCCGCCTGCGCCGTACCGACAGAGCAAGTGGCGATATTGATACGACCACCGTCTAAACCTTTCATCGCAAAGGTAAAACCTTGGCCTTCTTCACCGAGCAGGTTCGCAACGGGTACACGCACGTTATCGAAGGTAACTAAGCGCGTCGGCTGCGCGTTCCAACCCATCTTATCTTCGGCCTTGCCATAGATAATACCTTCACTGTCGGCAGGAATGGCAATCGCCGAAATCCCCTTTGGCCCAGCTTGGCCAGTGCGGCACATTACGACTAAAAGCTCAGTTGAACCTGCGCCCGAGATAAACATCTTAGAGCCAGATACCACATATTCATCACCCTCACGCACCGCTTTGGTTTGCAGTGATGCCGCATCAGAGCCCGCACCTGGTTCAGTTAAGCAGTAAGACGCCAGCATTTGGCCCGTGGTCAAGGGCTCAGACCAAGCTTGACGCAGCGTATCTGTGCCCCAAGTGGTAACCATCCAAGTGGCCATATTGTGAATCGTCAGCATGGCTGTTGTGGCTGTACAGCCTTTCGATAGCTCTTCGAAAATAATCGAGGCATCTAAACGCGACAGGCCCATGCCACCTTCCGATTCGGGGGAATACAGGGAGCAGAAACCCAGCTCACCGGCTTTTTGGATCACATCCTTAGGGAAATGATGTTCTTCGTCCCATTTGGCGGCGAAGGGGGCGAGTTCATCCGCCGCGAACTGGCGGGCCAGATCGGCAAATTGGCGTTGGTCTTCGTTGAAATTAAAATCCATTTGGCTCTCCTATGACTCTTTGGCCATTTCTTTTCGTCAATATCTTTTGCGTAATACACAGTGAATTTATCAGCAGGCTTATCATCAATGGGCGTCAACTGGCGCCACGTTTAGACTGAATCACCTGCCGTTTCACAATGCGTTGAAACTGTTTTTAAACCGCTTAGCGCAAGTTAATGCTCATATTTGGACCTGCGGCCACGGCAATGTCCGACTCGAACCAGCGGGAAGTAATGGTCTTAGTTTCAGTGTAGAAACGTACCGCTTGCTTACCGTAAGCGTGTTGGTCGCCGTAGAAACTGCCCTTCCAACCCGTGAATGAGAAGAAAGGTAATGGCACAGGGATTGGCACGTTAATGCCGACTTGGCCAACTTCGATTTCGTGTTGATATTTACGGGCGGCGGCGCCGCTTGCGGTAAAGATAGAGGTACCATTGCCGTAGGGACTGGCGTTAACCAGTTCGATGGCCTCTTCTAATGAATCGGACTCCATACAGCAAAGTACAGGACCAAAGATTTCTTCTTTGTAGATGCTCATATCGGTCGTGACCTTAGTGAACATGGTCGGTCCGACCCAGTTACCAGACTCATAGCCCGCCACGCTAAAGTCGCTGCCATCGAGTAAACACTCAGCCCCTTCTTCCTTACCTTGGGCGATAAGTTTGAGCACGCGCGCTTTAGCGGCTGGGCTAATCAGTGGGCCGTAACCTGCTTCTTTATCGTCCCATAAACCTGGGCGAACCTTAGCTAAGGCTTCTTTAAGCTCTGGGATCCACTCTTTAGCCGCGCCGACAAATACCGCGACCGAAATCGCCATACAGCGTTGACCAGCAGCGCCAACCGATGCGCCCACTAGGTTGTTGATCACTTGCTGCTTATTCGCATCAGGCATGATCACGCAGTGGTTTTTTGCCCCAGCAAAGGCTTGCACGCGTTTTAAGTTATCGGTACCGGTTTTGTAGATGTATTGACCTACAGCCACTGAGCCCACGAAGGAAATGGCTTTCACCGCAGGGTCTGCCAGCAGGATATCTACCGCCGTTTTATCGCCATGTACCAGCTGTAAAACGCCCTTTGGCGCGCCCGCTTCGACAAACAGCTCAACTAAGCGCTGCGGCGTCATTGGGTCTTGCTCTGATGGCTTAAGGATAAAAGTGTTACCGCAGGCAATCGCCAGTGGGAACATCCACAGGGGGATCATCGCTGGAAAGTTAAACGGCGTGATGCCCGCACACACCCCCAGAGGCTGAGTGTAGCTGTAGGTATCGATTGAACGCGCGACGTTTTCAACGGTTTCACCCATCAATAATGAAGCAATGTTGCAGGCATGTTCTGCCACTTCAATTCCGCGCCACACATCGCCCTTGGCATCTTCAAAGGTTTTGCCCGTTTCTTTGGCAAGGATTGTCGCCAGTTCGTCGTGGTGTTCTTTTAACAAGTGTTGGTAGCGCAACATGACACGGGCACGCTCAGACACTGGCACTTCTTTCCACGTCTTAAAAGCCGCCTTGGCACTGGCAATGGCCGCGTGCACTTCATCGGCCGTAGCGCTGTTGATAAGGGCGATTGGCTCGTTATTGGCGGGATTGGTCACCACGATTTGTGATGTACCTGTGCCAGTGGTGAATTCGCCATCGATGTAATGCTTAACTTGTGTGGTCATGTTGCAATCCTTTTCCTTGTTTAGGGTCGAGCTGACGGTGCGATATTATGTTTATCCTCAGCGGGATGTTTGCCCTTGCCAGCTCAGTCTTGGTCTTGTTGATTGTTTTGCCTTTATTCGCGATTAAGCCTTTGATTAGACTTCGATAGCCATAGCGGTAGCTTCACCACCACCGATACAGAGTGAGGCTACGCCACGCTTAAGCCCACGGGCTTTAAGTGCATGGATTAAGGTCACCAGCAAACGTGCACCCGAGCAACCGATAGGATGACCTAAGGCGCAGGCGCCACCGTTCACGTTCACTTTTGCCATATCTAAACCTAATTCAGAAACGGCCAGCATAGTCACCATGGCAAAGGCTTCGTTGATTTCGAACAGGTCAACCTCATCCTTAGACCAGCCGACATTGCTCAGCAGTTTTGCCATAGCGCCAACGGGTGCCGTGGTAAAGAGTGATGGCTCCTGTGCATGGGTTGTGTGCCCCTTGATGGTGGCCAGCACTGTTAAGCCTAACTGCTCGGCATTGGCGCGCGTGGTTAGCATCAGCGCCGCCGCACCATCGGAAATAGAGCTTGAGTTTGCCGCCGTAATAGTGCCGTCTTTGGCAAAAGCTGGGCGCAGTGCGGGGATTTTTTCAGGGCGGGCGTTACCTGGCTGCTCATCGGTATCGACAGTCACATCACCACGGCGATCGCTCACAGTCACAGGTACAATTTCCGCCTTGAAGGCACCAGAGTTAATCGCGGCATTGGCTTTTTCGAGCGAGCTTAAAGCAAACGCATCCATTTGCTCGCGGGTTAAACCATATTCGTCGGCAGTTTTCTGGGCGAATGTGCCCATGGCGCCGCCAGTGTAGGCATCTTCTAAACCGTCGAGGAACATATGATCTAATACCTTGCCATGGCCCATACGCATGCCAGCGCGCGCTTTATCCAGCAAGTAAGGGGCTTGGCTCATACTTTCCATACCGCCCGCAACCACCAACTTAGCACTGCCCGCTTTAAGTAAATCGTGGGCAAGCATCACGGTTTTCATCCCAGAGCCACAGACTTTGTTTACGGTCGTAGCACCTACAGACAGGGGTAAACCTGCACCTAAGGTCGCCTGACGCGCAGGCGCTTGGCCCAGACCCGCAGGTAATACGCAGCCCATTAACACTTCATCGACCTTGTCAGGCGCAACTTGGGTATCGGCTAACAGGGCTTTGATGGCGGTGGCCGCTAAGCTCGGAGACATTACGCCAGACAAACTGCCTTGAAAGCCACCCATTGGGGTGCGTTTAGCGGCAACAATAACGATCTCTTGGTTAAATTGTTCAGTACTCATGGGGACTCCAAGCTAAATGTGCCTTGGCGGTAACACTCGCCAGCGGCGGATAAATAGTGACAATGAAACCACTCTGACGTTTACGCGAACGTAAAGCAAGTATTCCTTGGTCTAATGTGTCGAGAAAAACCCACAAAAATTGTCAGTCAGGATTTACAGTCAAGGAAGTGAAAAGTCGCGTTAACACGGTGAGGCTGAAGTTACCAAACCCGTAATCAATTTAAACTGAGGTAAAAGAAACGGGACAAAAGGGGTTTACAAAACGATATAGCGAACACAGTTTGAAAAGCAGAGTGACCTTGGTTAGCCAAAGCCACTCGATTTAAGAGAGCAGTAAAATAAACGCCAGAACAAACACTAAAATAGTGCTAAGCCGAATGCGTAGAGGAAACTACTGCGATTCCCACGGCGTGACAGCAGACATATCGCTTAAGTCATAGGGCGTTAATTGGTAAACGTAATAGTTGAGCCAGTTGCTGACGAGCAGGCTGCCATGACTATGCCAACGGGCAATGGCATCGTCCTTGGGATCGTCGTTACGATAATAGTTTTGCGGCACATTGGGATTTAATCCCTGCGCTAAATCCCGATGATATTCATCGTTTAAGGTAGATTTTTGGTATTCGGGGTGCCCCATCACAAACAGGTTGCGATTGTTACGACTGAGGACTAAGTAGGCTCCTGCCTCATCGGATTGTGCCAGTACCTGCAGCTCAGAATGCTGTTTAAGTTCCTCGATATCCATCTCGGCAAAGCGGGAATGCGGCGCAAAGAACTCATCATCGAATCCGCGCAGCAGCGGGAAATGTTGGCAGGTGCGGCGATGCACAAACACCCCAGAACGCTTTTGCTGCAGGATTTTCCGATTTAAGCCGTAGAGATGATAAAGCCCAGCGTGCGCCGCCCAGCAGAGGAATAGCACTGACGTAACATGCTGCTGTGACCAATCGATAATCTCGCGGATATGATCCCAGTAAGTAACCTCTTCGAAATCGATTTGCCCAAGGGGCGCGCCCGTGATGATCAGGCCGTCGTAGTTTTTATGGCGCACGTCCTCAAAATCACGGTAGAAGGTGTTCATATGATCAATTGAGGTGTGCTTCGACTCTTTATCATGAATACGCAGTAAATCGACATCCACCTGCAAAGGCGTGTTACCTAATAGGCGTAGAAGCTGGGTTTCTGTCTCGATTTTATTGGGCATCAGATTCAGGATCAGCACCTTCATCGGTCTGATGTCTTGATTGGCAGCCCGGGTCTCGGACATTACGAAAATATTTTCAGATTCTAAAATCCCTGCTGCAGGCAGATGATCTGGAATTTTAACTGGCATACCGCGCCTCTTCTATTCAACAATCAAAGGTTCCGGCGCGCGTATGCCACTCATCAAAGAGCAAACAAATTAGCGACCGACTTTCTCAAGCAGTATCGTCATAGGCTCAGTCGAATTGAGGTCGACATGATAGGCTTGAGTATTAATAAACAATAACTTATCACCGAGCATTATCCTTGCCCCAATGGCATAGGTATGCCCCGCTTCAAACTGATCACGCCCCATCGAAAAACTAAACGGCGTTGGGGTTTTCGCCCCTTGGGAAACGCGCTCTGCCATGACCACGGCGGGCACATCCATCTTAGAGACATCAAGCAACTGCACTATCAACTTGGCATCGGCGGGCAATGCGATACGCTCGCGGTACATGGCCTCACCTTTAATCTCGACAATCGCATTAGGTGTGGCACAACCTGAAATCACCGTGGTGACGGCGAGTAACACCATAGCCGCTAATTTTTGCCATGCAGATGTCTGTCCGCTAATCCTTAACCCTTGTCTCATTTCATTTCTCCTAATCATACATAAAGACTTCTGGATGTCTATACGCCCAAGCTATAAATCTTGTCATGCTGGGCATATCTTCCTATGATAAGCCACCATTTCGTTGCCGAAAAATTTATGACCCAAGCAACTGCGATAATTGTGGGCGCTAGCTCACATTTAAGCCGCGAACTTGCCAAACAATTGGCCGATCAGCAGGTTGAATTAGCCCTTTTTGCCCAAGATGTCGAATCACTCCGCGAATTTGCCTCGACCCTGCCCACTAAAGTTCAGGTCTTTTCACTGCAAATTGAACAGCCAAGCGCCATCATCAAGCAACTCGAAAGCGTTTGGCACGACTTAGGCGGCGCCCACTTAGTCTTAGTGAATACCGGACTCAATAGCTACGATCCTGAGCTGCCATGGCTACCTGAGCAGGACATTATCAATGTCAATGTGCGGGGCTTTGCCGCTATCTGCAATACGGCATTTAGATTATTTCGCGAGCAGGGTTATGGCCAACTTGCCGCCATCAACTCGATTGCCGGTCTGCGCGGCGGCCCAAGTGTCGCTTACCATGCCTCTAAAGCCTTTGCGCAAAACTATTTGGAAGGCTTAAGCATGCATGCCCAGCGGCTTAAGTTGCCCATTACCATTACCGACATCCAACTCGGTTTACTGGATAAGGCCGCCATGCAGCAAAGTACGCTATGGCTTGCCCCGCTCCCGCAAGTCGCGGCGCAGATCATTAAGGCCATGCAGCAGGGTAAACGCCGCGTGTATGTGACCAAGCGTTGGCGCTTAGTGGCTTGGCTAACGAAATTGCTGCCAGAGTTTATCTACAACACGCGCCACTGGAAGCCGAAAAAGGCTAAAAAGTAGTGTTATGCCGCGTTTCGCTTTATAAACTGCGAAAAACAAAAAAGGAGCCACTGGCTCCTTTTTTGTTACTTTAAAATCAGATGATTAGAAAGTGTAACCCACGCTGACCATATAAACCCATGGGTTAATATCGGTATCGAATACGTATTGATCAGTGCCCGCGGTGAATTTCACGTCGGTACTAATTTGTGCATACCAAACTGAAGCGTTAACTAACCAGTTTTTATTCACTTGGTAATCTAAACCCACTTGTGCCGCTAAGCCCCAAGAAGTACTCATACTTAAATTACTCAAACCGAGTGATTTACCATGTGCATTAAAATCATTGTCGAAAAAGTTAGTGTAGTTTACGCCAACGCCTACATATGGACGCAATTTAGATTGAGCATCACCAAAATAATATTGAGCCACTAAGGTCGGTGGTAACTGTTTAGTTTCAGCAATTTCACCAACGCCAGGTGCAGGTAATGAAACAGAGTGGCTAAAAGGTGTTGCCGCTAATAATTCGATACCGAAGTTGTCGGTCAACATATAACCGAAGTTCAAACCTAGCTGTGTATCATTATCGACTGAAAATTCACCTAAAGTTAACACGTTAGCGCTTGACTCATTTGGCGCAACAGTCACAGCACCAGCACGAACAATGATATCGCCCGCTTGATGGGCAGAAACAGAAGCAGAGAAACCAGCGGCTAACAGGGTGGCGGCGATCAGTGTAGAAACAGTAGTTTTATTCATCATCATACTCCATATGTACAACATAGGTTTTTGTTTTACATTACATCCTTAACAATTGACGCCTACACTGCCAGATAAATTCGTTTACCTTATTGATCCAAATCAAGATTAAGTGGTGATACTTATTTTGAGGTATAAGCCATGGGATCCGTGTCACGCTATCTAAACATTTATTGATAATACCAGTTCATTTTTTGTGACTTACCGCATTCATTAGCCACAGCTAAATACCTCCACAAGGAGTAATTGCGTCATCGCGCCGCTTACAAAATATTTACATCGGTTTTAAGAAAAACTCAGCCTATTGAGGTACAAGCGGGCATAAAAATAGGGAGGAATAAACTCGACACAGACTTCAATCAAGCCAGGAGTCATCACTCTCAAACTCGTTTATCTAGTGAGCTTGATATGGGTTTGAGTCACTAACGGGTGAAGGAGTCTACCGTTAACGATTGATGCTCTTACTCGGCCAAAGTCAGGTGCGGATATTGCGAAAGCCAACCCTTTGCGGCAAGGCGCTGCTCAAACACCGCCAACGCACGCTTGGGATTATGGGTTAACTGCAAGGCAAATAATGAGGTTAAACCGAAGGGGGCGATGAGTTGTAAATTATCGGCGGAGGAAGATTCTGTGTTAGGCATATGTTCAAGATACACAGCGACAGCCGTTTCCTGCTCAGGCCAATAACACATCGCATCCTGTGTCGAGTGATAGGGATTATCCTGATTATTAAGGTGCATACGCGCTTGGTTTTTTACCGACCAAGGTAACTCTGGCGCCAGTGTATGTAGGTATGCTTCTATCGCCCTATCTCGCTCAGGACGAGTATCCAAGGGGCAATAGTAAATCAGATCGATATCGTTTAACGGACGCTGCTTAATATCATGCAATTTGTCCCACACCAGATTGCGGACAAACCCCGCCGCCAAGCACCACTGCGGCAAGGTATGCACTTGGGCGCATTGCTGCACCAATTCAAGCGCCCTCATCCGCCCCCGCTCTTGGCTTAACCAGGTGCGTAATAGTGCAGCTAATTCCGTTTCAGTCATGCCTAAAGTCTACTGTAATATCAAACACATAAAAAATGATATCGACTCACACCACTTTGTAATCGGTTTCAGAGCACTTAGTTACAGTGAATCATGGGTTACACCGCGTCCGCTTGGCGCTCTGGCGCCGCATCCGCAAAGGCCGGCAACTGATTACACTCAGCCCATACCCGCATGATATTGGGGTACGGCGTTAAATCCACATTAAAACGCTGCGCGTTGTAAACCTGCGGTACTAAGCACAGATCCGCCAGCGTCACTTTGTCACCAAAGCAATAACGGCCACTATGGCGCGCAAGTTGAGTTTCGAGCGCCGCAAATCCGCTCGCCACCCAATGGTGATACCACGCGGTTTTGGCTTCTTCGTCAACGTTCAGCTTCTGAGTTAAATACTGCAATACCCGCAGGTTATTGAGTGGATGAATTTCACAGGCGATGGTTAACGCCATGGCACGCACATGGGCACGTTCAAGCGCCGATGCAGGCAGCAGCGGCGTCTTTGGATAAAGTTCATCCAAATACTCGATAATGGCGAGGGATTGGGATAAGGCATCACCATCCTGCTCATCATCGACCACTAAGGTCGGCACCAGCTCCTGCGGATTTAGGGCGATATAATCCGCCTTATGCTGCTCGCCACCATCACGCACTAAATGCACCGACAACTGCTCGGCGCTCACGCCTTTAAGATTGAGGGCAATACGCACACGATAGGCGGCGCTAGAGCGCCAATAACCGTATAGTTTCATCTCACTCTGTCCTTATGTCATCCTGAAAAAAACGGGGCTAAAAGCCCCGTCAATATTATCTGTCACTGTGTAAACACAAAAGCCTTACGCCTTGTACTCAACCACTTTTTGATCGATAGAACCAAAAATAGAGGCGCCATTATCATCAAGCATTTCGATGCGCACTGTGTCACCAAAACGCATAAACGGCGTGCTTGCTTTGCCGTCGGCGATCACTTCGAGCATACGTTTCTCGGCCAAACAGCTTGAGCCGGCACTACGGTCATAGTTAGAAATCGTACCAGAACCGATAATCGCGCCCGCGCCTAATGGACGGGTTTTAGCAACATGAGAAACTAACTGACTGAAGTTAAAGGTCATATCCACACCCGCATTCGGACGTCCGAATAACTCGCCATTTAAATGGGTGATAAGCGGTAAATGCACCTTTGAATCTTCCCAGCGGTGGCCTAATTCATCTGGCGTGATGGCGACAGGAGAGAAGCTGCTCGAAGGTTTGGATTGGAAGAAACCAAACCCTTTGGCAAGCTCTGCGGGGATCAGGTTACGCAGTGACACATCGTTCACTAACATCAACAGCTTAATGTGCGCGGTAGCATTTTCAACGCTCACCCCCATAGGCACATCATCGGTGATCACGGCGATTTCCGATTCGAAATCGATGCCCCAGTCTTCGCTCGCCAGCGGGATATCCGCCTTTGGCGCGATAAAGCTGTCAGAGCCGCCTTGGTAAAACAGCGGATCGGTCCAGAAGGTTTCAGGCATTTCAGCGCCGCGCGCCTTACGGACTAATTCCACATGGTTGACATAGGCGCTACCATCAGCCCATTGGTACGCACGTGGCAAAGGTGATAAACATTTGGCTTCATCGAAGGCTTGCGCGTTCGGTAATTTGCCTTCGTTCAGCGCATCATACAATTCTTGCAATTGTGGCTTGAGCAGATCCCAACCATCGAGTAATTGTTGCATCGTGTGGGCAATCGCGGGTACGGCAACCGTTTGAGTAAGATCGCGGCTCACTAACATCAGCTGGCCATCACGGCGACCATTGTTATAACTGGCAAGTTTCATATCTGCTCCTGTGCTTCTACGGCTCGGCGGACTGCGCTTTTTTATCTATTTATGGTTAGCCGATACGCTCAGCTAACGGGAATGGGTGACAACGAGTGCGGGCAATCTAGCCTTTTTTGACTCGGCGTTAGGGTTTGCTGCGCGTAGAAATACCCGAAGCGACGGCGGATTCCTATAGCGTGAGCAAAATCACATTTCACCCTATTATTTCACATTTTGTAAACTAATCATTACGTTTCATACCCTGCTGCCGCTTGTCACTATTTCGCAGAACGATATGGTGAAAAAGTCGGCAACAAAGTGGAACGATACTGTTACATCCTAAGCTTAAAGCAAAATTACTTTGGCTTGGCTATCTTGTATTCCCTGAGTTTGTTGGCGATGGCCGTGTGGGACACCCCTAATTTTTTCGCCAATTGGCGAGTACTGGGGTAAGCCGGATATAAGCGGCGCAGCAAGCTGGCCTCAAATTGCTTCATCGCATCATCGAGATTGCCTTCGAAGGCATTATCGAAATAGCCAAAACCTTCGGCGTAGGATGGCAACTTAAGTTGCTCAACGGTCAACTCGCCCGAACCGTCCCACATAGATACCGCCCTAAAGACTGCATTCTTAAGCTGACGCACGTTACCCGGCCAAGCATAGGTTAAGAGATGATCGCGACATTGGGCCGAAATTCGTCTCACAGGGCTCGAGAGTTGCTGACTGTAGTGCTCGAGGAACATCTCCGTCAGCGGAATGATATCGACTTTGCGCTCGCGCAGTGACGGAATATGGTAGCTAAGAACATGGATGCGATAATACAAATCTTCCCTAAACTCACCGGTTTGGCACAGCTCGGCTAAGTTTTTCTGGGTCGAGCAGATGATCCGCACATCGGCGCGAACTTCTTCGTCGCCACCAATGCGTCTAAAGGTGCCATCCTGTAATAACCGTAGCAGTTTAACCTGCGCCGCCTTGGACATTTCAGCTACTTCATCGAGAAACACTGTGCCGCCCTTTGCCTCTTCAAAAAAGCCGCGCTTAATGACTTTGCCTTGGCTAACGTAGCCAAAGAGTTCCTCTTCGGCGGCGCTATCGGGCAGTGCCGCACAGTTAATAGCGATAAAAGGTTTCTCGCGGCGCATGCTGGCATCATGGCTGGCTCTGGCCATAAGCTCTTTGCCCGTACCAGTCTCGCCGGTGATTAATAGCGGCGCATCGAGCTGCGCCATCCGGCGAGCTTGTTTCAGCACTTCTTTCATCTTGTCGCTGCTGGCTAACACATTTTCAAAGCCCGCGGTTTGATTTTGCAGTGCATTGAATTGCTTGCCGACCCGCGCCGGCGATTTAAGCGATACGACTGCGCCCACGAGGATGGTCTTGTCATCCTCATCGGGTAAGTAAATCGGTAACATTTCGGCCAGATATTCGTTTTGACCGATATTGACCCGCGCCGCCTGTGGCAACACTTGGCTCTCACTGAGCCAGCGACTGAAGTTAAATCCTTGCACCCAATGGTTTAAGGACTCATCGAGCACTTCGTGCTCTCCCATGCCCATATTGAGTAGCGCCGACTCGTTGACGATACGAATGCGCGCCTTCACGTCGATGGAGAACACTGAGTCAGGGAGGGTTTTGAGTAGGGTTTTTAAGGCGTAGTGTTCCTGCTCCGAAGGCATAAACGACACAGTTCGCACATCGTGAACACTCTCCACTTTGCGGATCTGCGGCATCAAGGCACTTAAGGTATCAAAACTGACCTCGGCAAATTGCAGGTAGAGAAAGCCCTGGTTACTGGCATCGATAGCGATGAGATTAATGCCATAACGTTCTAACACGACTAAGATGTCTTTCGCTAAACCCACGCGATCTTGACAGCTAACTTCCAAGCGCATAATGACTGATATTCCCTATTTTGATTCGAATTCTGGGATAAACCGTGCAGAGCTATTATCTCGAGGTTAATGCCCTTAGGCTTGGCCTCGTAAGACATTCGTTTGATGATGCCTCTATAGTTTACGCAAACGTAAAAGGCAGGATAAATAGCTGGGCGTGTATACGTTAGAAGGTTACGCTCAAAGTGGCAAGTCTAGTTTACAGCGTATTTGTAACAGGAAGAAAAAATCAGCGCTAACACACAATTAAAGCGCTGATTTTAAAATTGAATTTTTTAATCTAACAACTGGTCGGTCTTGGCTGCCATGATGAAGTCATTCTTATGCAGGCCCTTGATTGAGTGTGACCACCAAGTCACTGTCACCTTGCCCCACTCGGTTAAAATGCCTGGGTGGTGGAATTCCTCTTCGGCCAGATCCGCTAACTTATTGGTAAACGCCATCGCTAACTTAAAGTTTTTAAACTTATAAACCCGTTCCAATTGCATGATGCCATCACGCACTTGCACGCCCCAATCGGGGACCATGCGGATAAGTTCGGCCAATTCTGCATCGGTCACTTTCGGCGCATCGGCTTGGCAAGCTTCACATTTCATTTGGGTTAACGCTGTCATACATACTCCTCTTGGCAACATTAGGGAGATCAATCCGTTGCCCTTATTACGCTTTATTCAATTCGTTTTTAACGGTCAGCCATTAGCTGGCTTTCTTGGTCTTGGGCGGATACTTAGGGGCAAATAAGCCTAACTGACGCGCCTTAGCCACATAGGCCATGATGTCCATCTTGGCGATTTCATCCAGCATATCAATATGTTCAATCACATAATAAATCGGCTGCATAATATCGATACGGTAAGGCGTGCGCAGCACATCTAAGAGATCGAAGGGCTTACGCTCCGGCACTTGGCTTTCCATGGCATACAAGGTTTCGCCGGGAGAGCTTAAAATACCGCCGCCGTAGATACACAATTCGCCATCTTGAGGTTTGAGTAAGCCAAATTCGACGGTAAACCAATACAGGCGCGCTAAAAAGACGCGGTCTTCTTTGCTGGCATTTAAGCCCAATTGACCATAGATATGGGAAAAATGGGCGAAAGAAGGATTGGTCAGCAAGGGGCAATGGCCAAAGATCTCATGGAAAATATCCGGCTCTTGCAGGTAATCAAACTCTTCCTTACGGCGGATAAAGGTCGCAACCGGAAATTCCTTGTTGGCCAATAACTCAAAGAAGCGGCCAAAGGAAATCAAGGCCGGCACGGCAGCGGTTTTCCATCCAGTAGTGGCTTGCAATACTTTGTCTATCTCCGCCAATTGTGGAATGCGGTCCTTCGGCATCGCCAAGGCAGCAAGCCCTTGAAGATATTCCTTACAGGCACGCCCCGGTAGCTTCACCGCTTGGCGAGCATATAATTGGCTCCAAATATCATGTTCTTCCTGCGGGTAATGGATATACCCTGAATCATCTGCACTTCGCGCAACATAGGGCGCAGTGTGTGCTATCTCTTTAGTCATAAAATTCACTTCATGGCTGACGCTAATGCCTCCATAGTGATCTAAGCCTCGATTTTTGTTAACTCCCTCACAGTTTATTGTTTACGCGATAATGTGACGCAAACGTAAAGCAAATATTACAAAGCATTTAAAACCCTTGGTGGATCCAAATCGGATCTGAGCCTGACTGCTAGCAAACCTTGACACTGCCGCTCAAAAATGACGACGATAGACTGATAATATGCAGAAAAACCGACAAATTTCGGTGTTTGCAAATGGCTTTTCTGCGTGGGTCATTTACAATATTGCCCAATAACCGCCTCTCCTTAATCTGAAGGTTCGCAATGAAACAACATCAAATTCGTAAAGCCGTTATTCCCGTCGCTGGACTTGGCACTCGTATGCTTCCTGCGACCAAGGCAATTCCTAAGGAAATGCTACCCGTTGTTGATAAACCCTTGATCCAATATGTGGTTAGTGAAGCCATTGATGCGGGTATCAAAGAAATTGTCCTCGTGACCCACGCAAGTAAAAACTCTATCGAAAACCATTTCGACACCAGTTTTGAATTAGAAGCGCAATTAGAGCGCCGCGTGAAGCGTCAATTACTCGAAGCGGTACAATCCATTTGCCCAAAAGACGTGACAGTGATCAGCGTGCGTCAATCCCAAGCTAAAGGCTTAGGCCATGCGATTTTATGTGCCAAATCCGTTGTAGGTGATGCGCCGTTTGCCGTGTTGTTGCCGGATGTGATTATCGATGATGCCAGCTGCAACCTGAAAACCGACAACTTGGCCGCCATGGTGAGCCTGTTTGATGAAACCCAAGTGGGCCAAATCATGGTTGAAGGCGTACCACATCATTTAGTGAACCAATATGGTATTGCGGATGTGAATGGCCACGATCTACAACCTGGTGAGTCAGAGCCATTGGTCGAACTCGTTGAAAAGCCACCGGTTGACGAAGCACCGTCTAACTTAGCCGTGGTGGGTCGTTACGTGTTGCCCGCTGCGATTTGGCCACTGCTGGCTAAAACCCCTGCAGGCGCGGGTGATGAAATCCAGTTAACCGACGCCATTGCGATGTTGATGAAACAAGAAACCGTAAACGCTTACTACATGCAAGGTAAGAGTCATGACTGCGGTAACAAGCAAGGCTATATGCGCGCTAACGTGGAATACGCCCTGCGCCACAGCGAAATCGGTGAAGATTTTGCGCAATATTTAAAAACAGTCGTAAAAGGAATTAAATAATGACGATTTTAGTGACCGGAGGCGCCGGTTATATCGGCACTCATACCGTAGTGGAATTACTCAATGCGGGGAGTGAAGTGATTGTATTAGACAACCTGTCTAATTCAAGCATCGAAGCCCTTAACCGTGTCGAGCGCATTACCGGCAAAGCGGTCACTTTTTACCAAGGCGATATTCTCAACAAGGCCTTACTGCAGAAAGTCTTTAGCGACCATAACATCGATGCTGTTATCCATTTTGCAGGATTAAAAGCCGTTGGTGAGTCAGTCGCTAAACCGCTGAAATACTATGAGAATAACGTGACTGGCACCTTAATTCTTTGCCAAGTGATGGCAGAGTTTAAGGTGAAAAACCTCGTCTTTAGTTCTTCTGCTACTGTGTATGGCGACCCTGCCAGCCTACCGATTACCGAAGATTTTCCCACGGGCGCCACTAACCCCTACGGTCAATCTAAGTTGATGGTGGAGCATATACTGGCGGATTTACACCATAGCGATCCGAGTTGGAATATCGCCCGTTTACGTTACTTCAACCCTGTTGGCGCCCATGCCAGCGGCTTGATTGGCGAAGATCCTAACGATATTCCAAATAACTTGATGCCATTTATCGCGCAGGTAGCAGTCGGTAAACGCGAAGCGTTAAGTGTGTTTGGCAATGATTATCCAACCCACGATGGTACTGGCGTTCGCGACTATATCCACGTGGTGGATTTAGCCCTTGGACACCTCAAAGCCATTGAAAAACTGACCACTAAACCAGGACTTGTCACCTATAACCTAGGTACAGGCCAAGGCTACAGTGTGCTCGATATGGTCAAGGCCTTTGAAAAGGCCTGTGGTAAGTCGATTGCCTATCAAATTGCGCCGCGTCGTCCAGGCGACATTGCCGCCTGCTATGCAAACCCAGATCATGCTAAAACCGATCTGGGCTGGCAGGCGACTCACAGCCTAGAAGATATGGCGAACAGCAGTTGGCATTGGCAATCAACCAATCCAAATGGTTATAAAGGCTAAGCGTCTAAATGGCTTGCGGTAACTCCCAAGCCATTTTTATTATCCCTTATCACAATTAAACTCCGTAAGACCTATGACAGAAAGCATCAATCACAGCCGCCGTAATCTCTTTAGCCGCCGTAAATCCTCGGCCATTAGACCGCCTTGGGTGCGCGAAGGCATTGAGTTTACTGACATCTGTACCCGATGCACGGCCTGTATCACAGCCTGCGAAACGAAGATTATCTACAAGGGAGATGGCGGCTTTCCCGAAGTCTCCTTTAAGGACAATGAGTGCACTTTTTGTCGCCGATGTGCGAGCGTCTGCCCGGAAGAAAAGCTGTTTGATTTGACCCAAACTCCTTGGCAACACAAAGCGGTTATTCAAGATAACTGCTTAACATATCAGGGCATTTGGTGCCAAAGTTGTAAGGATGCCTGTGAGCCTCGCGCCATTAGCTTTACCTTAAGCGTGGGTAACGCGCCGATGCCGAAGATTGATAGCGAGCTTTGCACTGGCTGCGGTGCCTGTGTCGCCCCCTGTCCGAGCCAAGCCATCAGTATTAAGCCTGTAGAATAACCCTATAGCGTGAGTGTTACTGGGCTTCACGGCGTATTTAGGTTAGTATTTCACGGTCACTATCTCCTCTAATCATCTAGGTTTCTCATCAGCATGTTTGGCAAAAAGTTCACCTTTACCCGAAGCGCCTCCCCTGCACTAAGCTTTATCGCCGAGGGGACTAAACTTACGGGCAATATGGAATTTACCGGTGATGTGTTGATTGGCGGTGAAGTGCAAGGACAAATCCTGTCACAGGCCAATGTGATTGTAGAGCGGACAGGTAAGCTTCATAGCGAGGTTAAATGCCGTGAACTGATTATTGATGGCTACTTTAAAGGTCGATTGATTTGCGAGCGCTTGGTCATCCAAGGCCATGGTATTGTCGATGGCGATGTGGCGTGTACCTCGATGCAGATCAGCGAAGGCGGCCAGTTTATAGGGTTAAGGATTAAGGAAGATCACCAAACCATCCATGCCCATCCGCTCCCCTCACCCGGCTCTGCAAATGTATTACTGTCAACCTCAGCATCTCTTGTGCCGGAAAGCCAAGACTAAGTAAAGACGCTGGCTGCCTTTACTCTTGTTATATTCACGCCATTGGTTACACATTTGTTAATTTAACGATTGGATCACAGTTAAGCCGTATGGCAACTGCTAACCTTGCCTATCAATAATGTCTGCATATCGGGCGCACAGGCAAGGCAATCCCATGAGCAATCCCTTACTAAAACAAATCTGTGAACTCGACGTCTTTACCCTGCTCGTCTTTAAAAGCATTTTTGATACAGGCCATGCTAATAGTGCGGCTAAAGCATTAAATGTATCGGCTCCTAAGATTAGCCGTTGCCTGAATGCCCTACGATTAACGTTTAACGATGAGCTATTCTACCGCCGTCAACAGGGGCTCAAACCCACCCCTTTAGCCGAGAGCCTCTATTTTGCTATCTGCCAGTTTACCGATTCGGTATATCACTTAGAGCAATCCGCACTACAAATTCAAAATGCGACCAGCCATGTTGAGCGGCCGCTACAAATAGCGGTGAGTAATGGGTTGCTGAGTTTTTTAGCGCCGCAGCTCAGTTCCCCCGAAGCAGTGGATGAGTTAGGGCAAGTCAGGTTACATAAGTGGCAGGAAAACAGTGCCGAATTAATCCACGCCGGAGAATTAGATTTTGGGATCTCACTGGAGAATGCAGAGAGCAAAGAGTTAACCGTCAGTCGCTTGGGTGGGATCTCGATGATTTACGTGGTCGCCGCTAAGCAGCATCCCATATGGCAAGTTCAAACCCATATCAGTCTAGAACAGATATGTCGCCATCCGTTCTTGTGCATTGAACTCAAAGGATTTAACAGCAGAATCGATCCTCTCGAGCTCTTCTGTCAGCGCCAAGGGATCTTATTGCCTTCGCTCGAAAAGGTACTCGATAGAGAAGAATGGTACGCTCATCTACTGACCATGCAGAGTGTGGCCTTCTGCTCAGGTATCGATATGCACACGGTCAAACATATGCCGGGGCTCAAATTAGCACCGCTACCGCTCACCGAACTGCATCGCCTGCACGATACTATTATGCCGCCACAATATTATTTAGTTGAAAAGCCTCGCAGCCACCGACGTTACAGCCCTGCCCAATGTGAACTCGTCGTCAGCTCCTTACTGACGGCGCTTAGCCAAACTTACGCCTAAATCCAGCCTTATTGCCATGGCATGCAGGCGCCATTTACTTTGTTGCAAATCTGCTTCTGAATGTTAAATCCAACCTAAAGAGGGATAAAAATTGACTCAACGCAAGAGTCATTTTCATGCCTTTTTACGGCCAAAAAACAAATGGCATACAAGCTCCACTACTATCACCCGATAAAATTAATTGAAAATTAATCCACTTAAAACACTAAAACCAAAGTAAAAAATCTGCGAGATACCTCATATATTTCCCAGCAAATTTTAACTTTTAAAATATTGATTTTCAGATTTTAGAATTGCCGTTTTGGTGTGTTAAATCATCGTTCACATATCAGATACAAACTTATAAATACCACTTTATAAGTAGGTGAATCGACCTATAGTAGAGTCACTGCACACGCAGTCTTATAGAAGAAAAAGGGACGCGATGATGAAAAACTACAATAAATCTCTACTGGCACTGGCGCTCACCAGCGCCTTGTGTCTAACCGCCTGCGGGGACGGCAAAGACGGGCAAGATGGTGCACCAGGTACCCCTGGCACACCAGGAACACCCGGCACGCCAGGAACACCCGGACTTCCTGCAGGCTCATTTGCTAAAACCGCTGACTCCATTACTGATCTGAAATTCACCCTCAGCCCAGCAGACATTAAAGTCACCAGTAGCGAAGGCTTTAGCGTTAAGTTCAGCTTAACCGGAAAAAGCTCAGGCAAAGATGTGCCCTTTATGGGACTCGACAAAATTGCCCTCTATTCGTTAACGGCGAATGAAAACACCTCGGGCACGGGCGCTCCCATTGAATGGCAAAACAATGCCATGGCAAACAATGCGGGCACCTCTTTAACTTGTACACTCAATGGCCTTAACGGTACTAAAAACGCGTGTACATTAACCGAAGACACTGCAAATCCAGGCACTTACACTGCCACTTGGACCTATGATGGTGCGGCGCCAATCATCAATCCAAATGACAATCCTAATGCGGTACACAGAGTCTTTTTACGCGCTTATAATATCGTCAACGCAGCAGGCGTAGCCTTGTCTGATAAGGTGCTCTCAGTGCCTGTTGACTTTATCCCTGCAACCGATGAGTTAGCGGCATCAGGTAAAGACACAGTATCGAGCGCGGCTTGTAAAAACTGTCACGGTGAAGTGGATGGCCATATCGCGAAGATTGAAGCTCACCATAACTACCAAGACGTTAAAAACTGCGTAACCTGCCACAACCCAGACCAAGTGCCAAGTGATGCACAACTTGCTGAAGGTTGGGTATTCGACTTTGCACCTATGATCCACCGCATCCATGCGGGCGAACATAATGCGGACTATCTGTCTGGCGAAGCTAAAGAATACTTCGGTGAAATTGGTTTCCCATCAGACTTGAAAGAATGTAAGTCTTGTCACGATGGTGAACCAAGCTATAACACCAATATCTACGCTCAAGCCTGCGTGGGTTGTCATATCAATGTCAACTTCGCAACCGGTGAAAACCACTCTGAGTTTGGTTTAGCTCAAGCCGATGACACTCAATGTAAATCCTGTCACGGTAGCGGCAGCTTAACGCCAGAAGCAGTCCACAGTGTCGGCAAACGTGCTGAATACGCGTCATTAATGACTGTCGATTTTACCAGCGCAACACTAGGCACTTCAGCAACCGTGGGCTACCAAACCCTAACCCTGAAAGCCAATGTGACCTTAAATGGTGCAACCATTGCCGATGGCACTAGCCTGAAAACCTACAATGCCACCAGCAACCCAACAGCGATACTTGCTGCTAACGGTTTGCTACTGGGTAATGTGGCCACCGATGGCACTGTATACTCATGGCGTGACGTTAAACCTACTGCTGTGAGCCTGAAACTGGAAAACGGTACCCTGTCAGGTGGCGTATTAACCTTCGTGAAAGATATCCCTGATGCACAAGCAATTGGCACTATCTACGTCGGTTCTGAAGCCAACTTCTGTGCCAAAGCGGGTAAAGTGGTTAGCTGTAATACTGAAGGACTTGAATATGGTCCAACTAGCCCTGTAGGTAACACTTCAGCAGTGAAATTCTTTAACTTAAGCGGCGGCACACCTGCAGTAGCCCGTATGAACGACCCTGCTCGCATCACAGTTGAAGAAGCGAAATGTAACGCATGTCATGGTAGCTTAGACTATGCGAAAGGCTACAGACACGGGGTTTACACCTTCGATCAATGTATGAACTGTCACAACGATACTACTGGTGCTTCTGGCCATGGTGCAACAGGCTACAAAGGCGAAGATGGCAAGTTAGTTGTGAATCCAGATGTTACCTTTAACAACAAAGACCTATTCACCGTTGCTCACCGTTTCCACAGTGGTAACTTCGGTGTTGTCGAAGGCATCTTCCGCAATGCAGCAGGCGAATTAGAAGGTTATCCATCACCAGAAACCGCATGTTCAGCCTGTCACAAAGATGGTGCAACCCTGTTCGCAGCTGACGGTGGTTTAACTTCTGGCAAACGTTCTATCAAAGTGGGCAGCAACTACATTAGCCCTGTTGCTGAATCATGCCGCACCTGTCACGCTCACTCAGATGCAGCAGCCGTAGCCCACTTTAGAAGTAACGGTGCGATTGTCGAAGCTGATGCTGTGACCGATCCTAACCTACCAGTAGAATCATGCGCGACCTGCCATGCTGAAGGTAAAACCTATGGCATAGATAAGGTACACGCAGAGGTAGCACACTAGTACTAGTACCTTCGGGTTGCCCCCTGCACAACCCGAGTCTCCTCTCTGCAACTTATTGGGGCTCCTTCGGAGCCCCTTTTTTATGTATAGCGATTAATTCGTGTAGTTCTACTTAAGTAGCACTTTGCGCGATACGTTGCCTTAACAGCTTAATAAATTCTCTCGGGTCACGGTCTAAACTGTCGTGGGGAATATAAAGATGATAACCAAGGTGAGTATTGAGCATAACGCAGCGATGACCAAACATCGCTAATACCCCACGGTAGCGATCGCCATCGACCACTAAAGGGCTAAACTCGGCGCCAAGGTAGGTTTCTAAGGTTGCCAAATCTTCCTGCTGTGAGGCTGCAGTCACCAGTAATGGCCGCTGCTCAGTCAATAAACCCGCCGCAAGACGCAATGAAATGTTATCGAGGATAGGATTCAACTGTTTGAGCTTAATGCCGATATAGGAAAGCTCAATCGTATCAACACCCTGAGTAACTCGTGGAATATCTACTCGTTGAATATTGCTCCAGCTTACCGCCACTTTGCCGCGGCGATGAAAATAGGTCAGCCCCTGCTCATCCATGCTTAAGGTGGTCTCAGGCTCGTACACTTTGGCTAAGCCCAATATCAAGGCAATCGCACCTAAGCTGAAAAACACTAAGCCCACGGCAAATAGCTCGGGAAATAGTACAAATAGGCCACAGCCTAAGACAAAAGCACTGGCGCCTACAATCGTTAAGGTTACACCATTACGTTTTGAGAGCGGGCGAATCGAGACAACATCGGACTCTTGCGTCATATTTTTATCCCTGTTTTATCCAGAGCCACAAACGGCCTATGTATTCATGTATCGCCCGTTGCGAGGCGAGTAAGTTATCCGCAGTCAAGCGCCAGTAGAAACCGTCTCTTGCCCTAAAATCCGTCGGCGCGGCGCTCGCCGTTAATCCTTGACCGCTAAAGATCGCCATCGACCTTGGCATATGGGAAGCAGAGGTAACTAATCGTACTGCTTGATCACCAAAGTGTTCTTTAAAATAGTGCGCCTCTTCAATCGTGTCGCGCGGGAGAGGCAATTGAACGATACGTGTCGCATCAACGCCGAGTTCAACCGCCGCCTTTGCCATCACTTCAGCGTGGGGATGCTGCGTGAGCTCGCCTTCCCAGCCACTGACCACTAAGGTGCAGTCTTGCCCTAATTTAAGTTGTCTTAGTCCTTCCGTTAGCCGCGCTAAGGCGACCGTCGATAAAGATTGTACTGCCGTAGCACCTGGGATATCGGAGTGAGCAGAACCCAGCACCATCACCACACAGGTACCCGCAAAAGGAGTGGAATTAATGGGATATTGAGCCTCGAGCGGTTTTACGAGATAGTCGACACTTAATTGACTGCTAAGCACTAAAAGCAGCGTAAATACACCGCCAATGGCCCATTTTGCTAACCTAGGTTTGCGCCAAATCAACAAAGACAGCAGTAATAACAACAGAATAAATGGAATAGGCATGATTGCCTGAGAGACAACTTTCTTAACCCAAAACATGCGTTAGAGCCCAATCGTTCAAAGGAGCGCAATCATAACATCAAAAGAAAGCAAAACGCATCGCCAAGGCGATGCGTTGTCACGAGTGAAAACCTAACGTTACTGGGTTATTTTTCCCATAACCAAGCGGCGCCGCGCACACCCGAAGAGCAGCCATAGAGATTCTGCACCACTGGAGTACGGCATTCACGCCCCACAACATAACGAGTTAATAATGCAGGTAATCTTGGATAGGTCGCCTCAATATTAGACATGCCACCGCCGAGGACAATCGCATCGGGGTCGAGCATATTAATCACATGGGCGAGTGAGCGCGCCAGTCTGTCCATGTAACGATCAAAGGCCGCGATCGCCATTTCATCACCCGCATCGACTAAGGCCATGATCTCAGTGCCAGATTTAGCGGGTGCAGCTTGGACATTCACCGCACGGCTGAGGGCCTCGTTGTAATCGCGAACAAAGCCCGTGCCAGAAATAAAGGTTTCGATACAATCGGGATTCCCGCAGAAACAACGGGTAGTATTAAACTCCTCCTTGGTCATCCAAGGCAGCGGATTATGGCCCCACTCACCGCCAATACCATTGCCGCCAGCGTGTACTTTACCGTTAATGGCCACACCCGCGCCGCAGCCCGTGCCAATGATCACCCCGAACACCACGGATTTACCCGCAGCAGCACCATCGACGGCCTCGGATACCGCAAAACAGTTGGCATCGTTAGCGACTCGCACTTCACGGCCGAGCAGCTCCCCTAAATTCACATCGAGGGGATGACCGTTGATCCAAGTCGAGTTGGCATTTTTGACTAATCCTGAATAGGGAGAAATGACTCCCGGGATCCCCACGCCAACCGTGCCCTTTTCACCTAAGGTCGCTTCGGCCTCATTCACTAAATCGACGATGGCATTCAGTGTGCCCTGATAATCCCTAGGGGTATTGATACGCTTACGAAACAGTTCATTACCTTCCTCACTTAAGGCGACGAGTTCTATTTTTGTGCCACCTAAATCGATGCCCATGCGTATCATGAATGACTTACTCCACTGTTATTCGACCAAGGCGTCAGTACAGATGCCCTTGGCATTGTTCGTTATTCTGCCCAGCCTGGTGCCGTGGCAATAAAATAAGGGTTTAATATGTCAGGTTTTTGATTGTAGGTTAAGGGTAAACCTGAGTCATAACACACAACTTTGCCGCCTGCGCTTTCCAGCACGGCCTGCGCGGCTGCCGTATCCCATTCGCTCGTAGGCCCTAATCTTGGATAGAGATCGGCCTTGCCCTCTGCCAACATACAAAACTTCAGCGAGCTTCCCACGCTTAACATCTCGTGTTGACCGAAATCCTTTAAATATTCCGCCACATCAGGGCTTAAGTGCGAACGACTACCCACCACTATCGGTATTTGCCTTGGCGTATTACAGCCCTGTAGCACTAGCTCTTGTTGCCCATCCTGTCGCCAAGCGCCTAAGTGTTTGGCGCCAAAATAAACGGTATTGAGTACGGGAGCATAAACCACACCAGCAATAGCCACACCTTGATGGATAAGCGCAATATTGACGGTAAACTCACCATTTCGCTTAATAAATTCCTTAGTGCCATCCAAAGGGTCAATCAGCCAATAGGTCTGCCAGTGCCGACGTTCATCCCAGGCGATATCCGCCGCTTCTTCCGACATCACGGGAATGCCCGCAAATTGCTCGGTAAGCTGGGCTAAGATAACTTTGTGAGCCACCAAATCGGCCGCCGTTACCGGGCTCTCATCACGCTTTTGCGTAACGGCAAAATCCTCTTGGGCATAAATTGCCATGATGGCGTCGCCTGCCGCATGGGCAATCTTTACCACCCGCAGTAAATCGGCCTTCGAAAAATGCGCTGCCATCACTGTATTATCTGTCACTTAGCCACCTGTATTCGATTTGCTTTTCGGCATTATGCCACTGGCAGCAATTGATAATTAAGAACAAATTCATCATATATCGAGCAAAATCGACTAAGGCACTGACAAATTCACTCAGGCGCAAAGCATACGCCACGGGCATAAACGCTAAATAAGTCGAGTCTAAGCCAAGCTGAATACGCTGAAAAGAGACATTACCTAGGCTGCATTCGTATTCACAGCCTTGAAAATAAAACAGGTTGGAGAAATAAATCAGTAGCTTGGGTGGAGCACTTCGGGCATTCAACTTATCTTGTATTCAAAGGAACTGAACGTCATTCACAACCACTTATGGTTAGAGATAATGGCTAAGGGCATTTTTCGGCATAATCTTCAAGCATAGCCTTAAGCTGCCACCGCCAGTCACGCCACAGCTCGGGGCTATGGGTTAATGCCAAATTCTCCCTAGTTAAGTACTGGCGAACTCTATCGCTATTTAGCGCGCTGTAACTTGGCCTTGGTGCCAGTTTATTGCCTTTCTCAAGCGCTTTTGCAGCATAACTTAGGCTATCTATGGCGCTAATCGGCAACGCTTTATCTAATAACTTCAGTGCCAAGGCTTGGCGCTGGATTTCGAGGGCAAATTCATACCAACTGCATTGCCCATGCCCAGCATAATGGAATAGTCTGGGTTCGCCACTAGCGTTTAACGGACTCGCTATTAACTGCCAAATAAGATGCGCGAGTGCATCTGCCCATGTCGGCGAACCTATTTGGTCGTTTATCACTGAGAGTGGCTGTCTATCGGGCATGGTAGCCATCAACCTCAGCATGGTTTTCACAAAATTATGCCCATCGACACCGTACAGCCATGCGGTGCGAATAACCATCCCGCGCTCAGCCAAGATGCGCAGCACCGCTTGCTCCCCCGCGAGTTTACTCTTGCCATAGACAGATAAGGGCGCTGGTGTGGCGCTTTCGGTTAACCCGCGTTCAATTAAGCCGCTTTCAGTTAAACCACTATTACTTAAGCTGCTATCGGTTAAGCTGTTCTGATTTAACGCCAGTTCAGCAACCTCCGCTGGCTCGCCGCTAAACACATAATCGCTGGAGATATGTACCAAACGCGCGCCCGTGAGCGCACATTCGCTTGCCAATAACTCTGGCCCAAGGCTATTGACACGATAAGCCTCATCCACCGCCGTTTCTGCCCTATCGACCGCATTGTAGGCGGCGCAGTTGATCACCCAGTCAGGTTTAACGTGGGCAAAGACGGCGGCAACGCTCTGTTTACCACCAATATCTAACTGGGCATGGCTAAGCGCGTGCACACGAAAGGCGCGGCCATCGAATCGATAAGCCGCCCTGGCAAGCACTCGCACTAGAGCCTTAGACAGTTGGCTATCTGCGCCAGTCAACAATACTGTTGCTGTCGATTCTGGCTCGCCATTAGGCGCATACATCGCCTTGTTATCCTTTCGCATTATTAACGTCGGCGCCTCAAGCGATATCGTCGCTAAACAACGGCATTAAATCAGCAACGCTTTGATGCCCCCGCTGAGTTAAGAAGTTAAGCAGTGCCATCGGTGAGCGATTAAGCAGCTTATCCTTTGGATAATCAACTGCTTCAATAATACTTAAGGCACGGTCAAACCCGCCGAGACTAAAAGCCACATGGGAATCTGAGCCCATCACTAAGGTGGCCCCCAATTCTTTTGCCGCTTTAGCAATCGCGGTGCAGTTAGCTTCGCTGCCCTTGCGAGAGACTTCAAAGGAGGAGTTATTGATTTCAAGCGCCACTCCATATTCGGCGGCAGCTGCGGCTACAGCCTCAATATCAATGGGATAAGCAGGATTACCCGGATGGGTAATAATATCGACCTTGCCGCTTTTAATGGCGTTAATCATCGCCTCGGTATGGGTGGCCTTATCCGAAGGCGGAAATACTGGTTCATGGAATCCTGCCAACACAATATCGAGCTGCGACAGATAATCGCCAAAGTAATCGATTTCACCTTCGCGGTTTTTAATATTGGCCTCGATGCCGCGTAAAATCCCCACGCCATCAACCATACGCGGGAGCACGCGTAAATTCACAAAATGCCAAAAATGCGGTGCATCCGCCATCGCCGGGCCATGGTCAGTGGTGGCAAACAGACGGATCCCCTTTTGCTTCGCCACCGCCAAATAATCGTGGATAGTGCTATAGGCATGGGTAGATGCCAAGGTATGGGTATGGGTATCGACTGGGTACTGCATGGGTCACCTCTGTCTTGTACTATTGTGTTCAGTATGGTGTTAACCATTATTCGGTTAACGTCCCTTAGACTTAGCTAGTGGAAAAGCGAGAGCAATTCATCGGCACTGCCTTGCCACGCGCCTTTGCCCTTTCCTTCGAGAATACTATCCGCTAAACCTTGCTTATGCTGCTGCATTTCTTGGATTTTCTCTTCGACCGTGCCTTCGGCAATCAGCTTGTAGACGAACACTGGGTTTTCTTGACCAATCCGGTGCGCCCTGTCCGTCGCTTGCTTTTCTGCCGCCGGATTCCACCAAGGATCGTAATGGATAACCGTATCCGCCGCGGTGAGATTAAGCCCAGTGCCGCCCGCCTTTAAGCTGATTAAAAATACCGGCGTATCGCCTTCTTGGAACTTATCAATTTGCCCCTGACGCAGCCGAGTTTGCCCCGTCAGTTTGCTGTAGTCGATGTTGAGGGATTGCAGCAATTCCTCAATTAACAGCAACATACTGGTAAATTGGCTGAAGATTAAAATCTTGCGACCTTCCTGCACCATTTCCGGCAGGTTTTGGTTTAGCCAATTTAGCTTGGCATTATTTTTAACCTTTTGCGCTTGCTCTAGTTTGACTAACCGCGGATCGCAGCAGGCTTGGCGCAATTTGAGCAAGGCATCTAAAAACTCGATATGGCTGCCCGCCACGCCTTGGGTTGCAAACAATTCTCGAATTTTTTTCTCCATACTCAGGCGAATACTTTCGTATAGATTACGCTGGTCTTTCTCAAGCTCTAGGGTTTGAAGGATCTCGGTTTTAGGCGGCAGCTCAGTCACCACCTCGGCCTTGGTTCGCCTTAGCACAAAGGGGGCGATACGTTGACTCAACACCTTCGCCTGCTCGCTATCGCCATAACGCTCAATCCGATAGCGAAACGCCTTATTGAAATAGGCCGTTGTTCCCAAGAGTCCCGGTAAACAAAAATCCATCAATGACTTGAGTTCACCTAAATGATTCTCAAGGGGCGTGCCGGTAAGGCAGAGTCTAAACGGCGCTTGCAACGCCTTAATTTGCTGGCTCACTTTGGCTTGGGCGTTTTTAATCTGCTGCGCCTCATCAAGCACGATATGCTCAAACGGCTGAGCCTGGTAATAATCGTAATCCCGCACCATAAGGGGATAAGTTGTGACGACGACATCAAACTCGCTTAATCGCGATAACAGCGGCCCACGCTGCGCGCCATGAATCACCGCCAAGGTTAACGACGGCGCAAACTTGGCCGCCTCCTTCGCCCAGTTCCCCACTAAACTGGTTGGGCAAATAATCAGACTCGGCAGTCTTGGTTGCCCAACGGATTTAGCCTCCTGCTGCTTTAGCAGAAATGCCAAGGTTTGAATGGTTTTCCCAAGCCCCATGTCGTCGGCTAAGATGCCGCCGAGTTGATATTCCTTTAAAAAACAAAGCCAATTTAAGCCCTGCTGCTGATAAGCCCGCAGCTGTGCATTCAGTCCCGTCGGCGCGCTGACCGCAACCACACCATTAAATTCGGCTAACTTTGTCGCGAGCTGACGCACCCTTTCACCATTGAGCAGGCTAATCTCGCTTTCGGCTAACTCATTGAGTAAATGCGCACGGTACTTAGGTAAGGCGATACTCTGGCCGCGATGCTGCTCAAACAACTCTTGAATAATGCTCATTAAAGGCTTGATAACACTGGCCTTAATTTTAAGCCATTCGCCAGAGGGGCTGGGTAGCAATAACTCGGCATCATCAGCCGGCTCACCATGTTGTTTTAACCAAGTGGCCACCAGCGGCAACATAGGTAAGCGTTGGCCATTGATATCGGCATGTAACGACAGAGAGAACCAGCCTTCTTGACTGTCATCCAGCTCAACCGTTAACGGCGTATCGACCACCTTAAGGCTAAACTCTGGGGCAAATCGCACCTCTATACCTTGAGTTTGTAATTTTGGGACTTCTTCATCGATAAACGCTAGCCATTCCCGAATCGCATCGGGCAAGTTGCCTAAGCTCCAGAGGGAAGCCCCATTTGCTGCGCCCTCCAAGCTAAAGCGGCTAAAGCCAAGGGTTTGCAACTTTGACACGGCTTGCAGCTCTTCTTCAAGCGTGCGGTTAATTTGATAGGTGGTTCCGCCTTGAGTCACTAGGGTTAATGCTTCTTTGGCGGCATTGCCACTTAAAACGAGATCCCCGTAGACAAATTCCAGCGCGAGATACGGCTGGGCGATGCGAGTATCCAGTGCAGACGGCTGCGTGCTGCCAAGTGGCATTGTGCCTGCGGGGATTGCCTTAAGCGTCAAACGAAGCTGTAACTTATCTCTCAGCTCGACAAAATCGATGGCACTTGGCGGCGGTACAGTACGCGCCGAAAAATGCTTGATCAGTCGATGGCTCACCAATTCAACCTGAGTGCTCGGCACGGGCGGCATTTGGCTGAGTAGCCGAAGCTTATCGACGCTAATGTCGGTATCGATAAGGCCGATGTGAAAATAATCCAGCTCGATATAGTAAGGCGGCTCTGTCGGCACCAGCTCCCAGTTATCCCGCTCGGGTAAGACTAGGCGCATTTGCTTGTGTTCGCTGTCGATATCCTGCCAAAGAAATTGCGGTGTAATGGCCTCACCCGCGGTTAATGCGAGGCGGCTCTCCTCCCAGAAGCAGCGTTCGGTAGCGAGCATTTTCTCAATCGCTACCGCCCCTAATTGCGCCTTAAGATACAGGCGTGATGCACCGTGGCGTCTGGTCGACATAATAAGATTTAAGATCAGCACATCCTCGGCGCCAATCCAAGCGGGCATATAATATTGCACGTCCGAGAGCGCAATCTTAGTGCCCTTATTGTAACCGCCCTTCTTGCCAAGCTTGCCGCGTCTCAGCTCAATAAACACCCCGTTATCGTCCTTTGAGAGGATATACAGCACCCTGTCATCGTAGAGGGATTCGACATCATTCATATTGGGGTCATCGGCTTCATCGAGTAGGTGTAACCATTGAGCGATACGTTGATCTTCAACGGTTTTATCCGTGAGCAAACTGTAGAGCACCGCGGCCATATGTTTACAGTTGCCGCTGGCAGGGCAGGAACAGAAGCCATTCATCACGAGTTTATGATTGACACTGACTAGACGAATATCCTGACGATAGGGCGTGGTTTCCGTGCCCGTGACTGTGCCTTCGATATGGCGAAAATCGGCATTGGCTTTCGCGCTTAACACCCTCCCCTGCATCACATAATCACGGGCGCGCATCAGTGTCGGCGGCGTGAATAAGGACTCAATAGCCGTTTGAGTCAATTGGATTGGCTCTTGGGGGGACAAGCGATTCATCTGCAAAACCTTGAAACTCAAAAATACCTCGACGGACAATAACCCATGATTGTCTAAGGCATTTATCAACGTGTAAGGGAGAATTGTATTGAAACCTAATGGGGAAAGCCAGAATAGGACTCACATACGAGAGCCGGATAACATACCCGCAGGGCTCGCCTGCGGGTCGTTAGCTCATGCAAGCTTAGGCTTGGCTGCGTTTTTCGGCGATATAACGGTCAACTAATTTTTCTAGAATATCTAAGGGAACCGCACCATTTTTCAGCACTACATCGTGAAAATCCCGTAAATCGAATTTATCCCCTAGGGCTTGTTTGGCTTTTTCCCGCAGTTCGAGAATTTTCATCATGCCCACCTTATAGGCCGTCGCTTGACCGGGCATAACGATATAACGCTCGATTTCGGCGGTCACGTCGCGATCGGACATACCGGTGTTTTGTTTCATATAGTCAATGGCTTGCTCACGGGTCCAGCGGCTATGGTGGATACCCGTATCGACAACCAGACGCACGGCCCTAAACAGCTCCGCCTGTAATCGACCAATATTGTCGAAGGGATCTTGCTGAAAACCGAGTTCCCAGGCTAAACGCTCAGAATAGAGCGCCCAACCTTCGATATAGGCCGTAAAAGGTGCCATCTTGCGGATCAGCGGTTGCCCTTCAAGCTCCATAGCCACCGCGATTTGGAAGTGATGCCCTGGGATGCCCTCATGGTAAGCCAAGGTACGCATGCCGTATTTAGGGGTCGCTTTGATATCGAACAGGTTGGCGTAGAAACGCCCCGGACGACTACCATCAATCGCCGGCTGCTGGTAATAAGCGCCCGGTGCAGTTTTCTCTTTAAATTCAGGAATGCGCACCACTTCCATCCCCGCTTTAGGACGAATACGGAAGGCGTTATCTAAGCCCGCATTCACCTCGTCGAGGATTTTTTGGTAATCCACTAAGATCTGCGCCCGGCCCGCATCTGAGTCTTCATAATAGAACTTAGGATCGGCGGCCAGCGCTTCGATTGCCACCGAGAATCCTTGGCTGGTGTCGTATCCCTGCGCGGCCAAAATCGTCATGATTTCGTCCTGAATACGGCTCACCTCGGCTAATCCCTTGGCATGGATCTCATCGGCGCTGTAATTTGTGGTGGTAAAAAACTTCAGCAACTGCTCATAGGCGACGTCCCCATTCGGCAAAGCCCAATAACCATCGTCCGTACCCGCTTTGGCTTGTAACGCCGTGAAGTAATCGATAAAGAGTCGATATGCCGGTTTAACATCGGATTCGATATTGGCTTTTGCCTGCGCGAGCAAACGCGCCTGTTCATCGGCACTGATTTGCGTGTCGGCGAGCTTAGTCTTAAAGGAGCTATAGAGAATATTGTCTTCGACGGGCGCGTTGATGAAGTCATTCATCTCGGTTAGCACCCGCTCAATCACAAACTTAGGCGGAATAATGCCCTTAGCCTCTCGAAGCTTTAATCCTTCTAAGGTTTGGCCAAATTTAGTCTTCACCGCAATTAAGCGTGATAGGTAGTTTTCGGCATCTTCAACCGAGTGCACCTGATGCTGAGCCTGCATAAAGCTCGGATAACCATTTTGCACACCAAACAACTGATTGACTGGATAATTGTGGTAACGATAGGGTTCAGATGCTAAGGCAAAATCCGCCAGATACAGTGCGATGTCCTTGGAAATGCGCTGATTATCATCCAGATCGGTATCTTGGTAGCTGAGTAAGGTATCCCTTAGGGCACGGACTTGGGTAAAGGTTTTATCCATGGCCGCTGGGCTATCATCGTCGAGCAAGGCATTGTGGCCAGTGATGCCAACGGATTCTAAAAATCCCAAGGAGGTTAAGGTCTCGGGGCTTTCGAATGCCATTTTGACCATGCTTCTATCTAAAAATGCGCGGAAGAAAAAAGGCTTTTTCGCAAACCATTCATGGGCGGCGAGCGCCCCGAGCAACAGCACTAAGGCAAGAGTGCCCAGTCCAATTCGTTTTAATACCGTTTTCAATATTCACGCTCCTTGCCATTGTCGGGACCATGCGCCCAAGATAATTTGGCAGCGAGAATACCACCATCACAGTTAAGCAACAATTTTATAACGTAACGAATCATTGCAATTAGTGTTTGCCAGCATAGCGCCTCAGCCCGGCAAAAACTATCAGAAGAATAAGCAGATAGCGAACGGTTAACACAATGCGCAACGAGCACATTGATAAGTTAGGATTGCGGCTACTTTTGCAAGCCGTGATGTCACTACCTAAGCAAGCATACAGCTATCCATGCAATAGCTTAGCCTCGGCTTTTTCAAGCCTTCTGGGCTTACCCACAATCAGTAAAATATCACCCGCGCGAAAGACCCAATCCTGCGCAGGATGTTCAACTTCGGCGCCGCTGCGACGGATGGCCCTTAACTCTACCCGAAGCAGCTCCCAGTCAATATCCGCCACTTGCTTACCCACGGCATCCGCGCCGCGGTGTAACAGCACGGCATGGAGCGACTCTAAGGTAAAGTCAGTTTCGGTACCCGAGAAGAAACCGTGTAAAAATTGATAATGGTTGCGCCGCTCCGACTCCAGTCGCTTAAGGATCCGCGCCAACGGTACACCACATTGATGCAGCACCTGCGAGACCAACATCAAACTGCCCTCTAAAGTTTCGGGGATCACCTGATTCGCCCCCGCCTTTTGCAGCATGTCTAACTCACTGTCATCGCGGGTTCTGACCAGAATTTTAGCGTCGGGCGCCAATTGCTTACACAGGGGTAAGGCTTCTTCTAAACTGCGGGTTTCGCAGAAGGTAATAACGATCATTTTGGCGTGTTTAATCCCTACCTGCTTAAGGATTGCCCGCTTACACACATCGCCAAAGTAAATCGGCTCCCCTGCCCGGCGCGCCTCAGACACCCGCGTGGGGTCAAGATCGAGTACCAAATAGGGCACGGCTTCTGTCTTTAAAAACCGGGCTATGGTTTGACCAACACGTCCGTAACCTAAAATCACCACCAGATCATGGTCCTCGGTAATAATCGGCACCACTTCATCCACATGCCCCGACTGGCGGATCCCTAACAGCCACTTGGCAATATCTACGCTATGGCGCACCAACCAAGGGGCAATGCTCATAGACAATACCGCAACCATCACCAGCATAGTACTGAGCTGATTGCTCAATAACCCATAACTTACGGCAAGGGCTAACACCACAAAACTGAATTCGCCGACCTGAGCCAGACTCAAAGCCGTGCTGATAGCAATCCGAAAAGGCTCGCCGACCAGTCGCAATAAACCATGGACTATCAGCGCTTTGCCCACCACGACTGCGAGCAAGATCAGTAAAATCTGCCACCAGAATTGCATCACCAGTGCGAAATCGAGCATCATGCCGATGGAGATAAAAAACAGCCCCATGAGTAAATCGCGAAACGGCCGAATATCCGCCTCTAGCTGGCGGCGGTATTGACTCTCACCGAGCAGCATTCCCGCCATAAAGGCGCCGAGCGCCATAGACAAACCTAACCACTGGGTAAAAGCTCCCGTAACTAAAGCCACCACCAGCGTCGAGAGTACAAAGAGTTCATTGGAGCGGGATCTTGCCACCTCATCAAACAAGCGAGGCAAAGCCCATTTGCCTAAGGCCATCAGTAAAAAGAAGGCAAGAATCCCCTTAAGTAGCGCCAAGGTAATCGTCGCTAACATCAAGGGCTCATCATTCTGCCCGAGTAATGGCAGCAAAATAAGCAGAGGAACGACGGCTAAATCCTGAAATAACAACACACTGACCGACAGCTCGCCATGACGGCGCCTAAGCCAGCCCTGCTCATTAAGTAGCTTGAGTACAATCGCGGTGGAGGAAAGGGCAATCGCTGCGCCTATAACTAAAGATTCTATGCCATTCAAGCCACAGGCTAAGGCAACCAACATAGTGAGTACTGTGGTGACAATCACCTGCGCGCTACCTAATCCAAATACGGTTCTGCGCATGGCCCACAATCTTGGCACCGAAAACTCGAGTCCCAGCGTAAACATCAAGAGCACAACCCCAAGTTCGGCGACGGACTGCATTTGCTGCTGGGTAAACCAGTGGAATCCACTGGGGCCACTCACCACTCCGGTTAATAAATACGCCAAAATCGCCGGCAAGCCGATACGCCGCAGCAAGGCAATCGCGACGATGGCGATCAGCAACATAAGGAGAACTTGGATCAAGAAACCATGCTCCATAGGCTCGATAACTCCTGTCAAATAACTGGCGTGTCAAAAATATGGGAGTGCGCTTTAAGCTTAACTGAGTGACATACAAAGACAAATTTTATTAGCAAACAACACGGCACACATATTGCTTAATATGGACAATAGTTCCAATTGCCATTTCATTTGCTGGGGTAAACATAATGGACTTTGGCTTAGCGACAACCTTATATCCAGACGATTATAACTATCAAACAGAGGCGTATCGCCCAACAACGTCGTCATTGGATTTAGTTCAAGTGATCCAGCAACTGCATGCCAGCCTAGATCCGCGGACAGTCTTTGCCTGCTACGGCAAAGTGCTAGGACAACATCTGCCCGTCCAAGGTGTTCGCCTGCAAGCCGAGCAACAAAAATTAAGCTGGGGCAAACGTTATGGGATCAGTCTGAAACGACAGATCATCTGTGGCGGCACCCCACTGACACTGCAGTATCAACTGCTGACGCCGCTCACACCTTCGCAGACCATTATCCTGCAAGAGATTGAGCCCTTGCTGCTGCAACCATTATTAAATGCCATGCAGTATCAAGAGATGTCGATGCAGGCGATGTTCGACTCCCTCACCGGCCTTGGCAATCGTCATTATTACACTCAAAGTTTGAAAAATGCGGTGGCCAGAGCCCACAGAAAACAAGGCGCGGTATCACTTATCGTATTGGATTTGGATAATTTTAAGCAGCTTAACGATAGGTATGGTCACAAATGCGGTGATTATATTTTGAAGGAGTTTGGAGACATTATCCGTAGCAGTATCCGCAGTACAGATCAGGCCTTCCGTATCGGAGGCGACGAGTTTGTGGTGATAGTGCAAGGCAATATTCATGCGGCAGGCTTACTGTGCGAACGTATCGTCACAGCGACCAATGCCCATGCGAGTTTCCATCAATTTGGCGTAAGCAGTAGCTTAGGTGCGGCTGAGGCGAGCGATACAATGGAAGCCGAACAACTCTACGAGCAAGCGGATAAAACCTTGTATCAAGCCAAAGCCTCGGGTCGTAATTGCTACAAGTTAAGTCCAGCCCAACTATCTTAATCGAGCATGGATGCTGCTCACTTGCGATAAAGCATGGCAAATACACTCTGCTATCCGATTGCTTGCCCATCAAACTTAAGCCCGACATCATCCCCTTGGGCACAAAATGCCTTTTCGACCCAGAGTCCCAGCGCCATCACTAAACGCTCGTTATAGAACAAGAACCCCACCTCAGCACGTAACCATGGCGGCACAGCGCATTCTTGCCAGAGTTTTTTAAGCTCGCGTCCCTTATCGCGAAAATGCGGCTGACAGCGAAATTGTCCCGGTAACTGATAACGCAGGCTCACCACCTCACCTGCCTTGGGTAAACACAGCCGAGGACCCGTTGTAGCTAAGGTAAATGGCGCAATTTTATCCTCAACTCTTGTTGATGCTTGAGTGAGTAAAGCCAGAATATCTTGATGCAGTTCGCGCGTAGTGATGCGCGGCGCGGCGGATACGGTGTTTACCGTATCCAGATAAAGCATGCCTGCAAAGCGGCGCAGAACACAGTCACCAATCTGGAGCTGTACTTTGGCATCCTCTTTAGCCCCCATTAACTGCTGCAGGATTTGCTGCAACTGCACATAGGAAGGCAGTCCAAAGCCTTGTGATTCGATAAAGCCCCGCAGCAGCAATCCCTGCCATTCACTGGTTTGTGTAGCCAGCTCATCAAGCTTAAGCACGGTTTGCTGGGTAAAGTGCGCCTCGGTTAACAGCTTAGGTAAACGCTCACTCACCTCGGCATCCACTACAGCCTGTTGTTCCGCGCAAAGCTGAGCGCTACGGCTTGCAGTGGTGGCGATACTGGGCCAACGTGCTTTTAGGCGTGGGATAATCTCGAGGCGTAAAAAGTTACGATCGTATTTATCGTCTTGATTACTTTCATCTTCGATATGCACTAGCTGTCGGGTTTGAGCGAAAGCTTCAATCTGCTCACGGCTAATATCGAGCAAGGGACGCACTTGCAGGCAAGCCCCCTTCTCGCCGAGTGGGAGCATTTGGATTTGCCCCATGGCGGCTAACCCTTTGGGGCCCTGACCGCGTTTGAGGGCGAGTAGAATCGTCTCGAGTTGGTCGTCTTCATGGTGGGCGGTCAGCAGTACATCCTGAGGCTTAAGGTGCTGCAATATCGCCTGATAACGCATTTTTCGCGCCTCGGCCTCAATACTCACTCTCGGCCCGAGGGTGAGTTGTACTCGTTCCACCGTGATTGGTAAACCATAGTTGGCGGCGCGAGTTTGGCAGTGCTCGGCCCAAGCGTCGGCATTAGGGCTCAAGCCATGGTGCACATAAATCAGCTGATAATGAAACTCGGGGTGATGTTTGGCGAATTCACTCAAACCGTAGGCGAGCACTTCGGAATCGACACCGCCACTGTAAGCGAGGACTAACTTGCTCCCCGCTTGCAGTGGTAAGCTCGCTAAAAATCGCGCTATATGGGCACAAAGTTCCACCGCCGCCATTGCACTCACCCTATAAAATCCATCACTCGCTGATGCTCAATAATCCCCCAACCCCAAAGTCTCTTTCAGGTTATCGATTAGGGGAACAGGATCCGCACCTTATTAGGCCCAAGCAGGCTCTCAAGGGCAAACACCAATTCATCACTGGGGTTGACTCGCCAATTTTCCGCCAACCTAAATTGGCCTTTAGCCTGCGCTTGACTGTAGTTAATCACTACAGGCACGGCGCCATTGCGCCACGGACTTATCGACTGCTCGATACTTTCGAGCACGCTAGGCGTTAGCTGCGATGCGTCTAAATCGATTTCTAAGGCGCTGGCAAAGTGGCTACGCGCCTCGCTGATATCGATAATATTACGCGCCGTCATGCGGTTGCCACCGGCAAAATCATCGAAGCTTACTTCACCTTCGCAGATCAGGATCCTGTCCTTCTCGAGCAGATGGTTAAACTTCTCAAAAGCTTCGGTAAAGAGCATCACCTCAAGGCGCGCACTCTTATCATCTAAGGTCAGCAGACCCATTTTTGAGCCACGCTTAGTGAGCATTACCCGGGTAGCCACCACAAGGCCTGCCGCCTTAACGGTTTTGCCGCGATCGGTTGGATGCACGTCCTTTAAGCGCCCGGAAGTGTAATGCTTAAGCTCTTTAAGGTATTGATTAATCGGGTGACCGGTTAAATATAGACCTAAGGTCTCGCGCTCCCCTTCGAGCCAAATTTTATCGGGCCACGGAGTGCATTCGACAAACTGCTGCTTGCTGTCCTCTGGGTCACTATTGAGCAGACCAAACATATCATGCTGACCGATGGCCTCGGCCTTAGCGTGCTGATCGGCGGCGCTTATCGCCTCAGGCAAGGTGGCCATCATAGAGGCGCGGTGCGGCCCAAGCGCATCTAAGGCGCCAGCGCAGATAAGCTTTTCAATCACCCGCTTGTTAAGTTTTTTAAGATCGATACGGGCACAAAAGTCGAATAAGTCTTTAAAGGGGCCGTCCTTACGCGCCTCTAAAATCGACTCAACCGGCCCCTCACCCACACCTTTGATGGCGCCGATGCCATAGACGATACGCAGATCATCATCGACGGTAAACTTAAACAGACCTTTGTTCACATCCGGCGGAATAATGGTGAGTCCCATACGCTCACATTCATCCACTAGGGTGACGATTTTGTCTGTGTTATCCATATCGGCGGACATTACCGCCGCCATAAACTGCGAGGGAAAGTGAGTCTTGAGCCACAGGGTTTGATAGGACACGAGCGCGTACGCGGCGGAGTGGGATTTGTTAAAGCCGTAGCCGGCAAACTTTTCCACTAAGTCGAAGATCTTCATCGCCAACTCGCCATCGACGCCGTTCTTAATCGCCCCTTCTTTAAAGGTACCGCGCTGTTTGGCCATCTCCTCAGGCTTTTTCTTACCCATAGCACGGCGCAGCATGTCAGCGCCACCTAAGGTATAACCCGATAGCACCTGCGCAATCTGCATCACCTGCTCTTGGTACAAAATAATGCCGTAGGTGGGCGACAACAGCTCCTTCAAGGATTCATGCTGGTATTGAGAATCGGGATAAGACACCTCTTCACGACCATGCTTACGCTCGATAAAGTTATCCACCATGCCCGATTGCAGGGGCCCCGGGCGGAACAGTGCCACGAGTGCGATCATATCTTCGAAACAGTCGGGTTGCAGACGCTTAATCAAATCCTTCATACCACGGGATTCGAGCTGGAATACCGCAGTGGTTTCATAGCGTTGCAGCAAGCGGAACGAAGCTGGATCGTCTAGGGGAATCGCCTCAATCCGCACTGGTGGACGGCCGTTTTTAACCTCCACCTTGTTGATCATCTCCAGCGCCCAGTCGACGATGGTGAGGGTTCTTAATCCCAAGAAGTCGAATTTGACTAAGCCAGCGGTTTCCACGTCGTTCTTATCGAACTGGGTTACCGGGTTTTTCCCTTCCGCATCGCAGTAAAGCGGCGAGAAGTCGGTGATCTTGGTGGGCGCAATCACCACGCCCCCCGCGTGCTTACCAGCGTTACGGGTCACACCCTCGAGTTTGCGGCACATGTCGATAAGATCTTTCACATCCTCATCGGCATCGTAGGACTCCTGCAGCGCAGGCTCCACCTCAAAGGCCTTGGCGAGCGTCATGCCAGGCTCTGGCGGAATCAACTTAGAAATACGGTCCACAAAGCCATAGGGATGGCCGAGCACACGACCCACGTCGCGGATAACCGCCTTGGCCGCCATGGTACCGAAGGTAATGATCTGCGATACCGCCTCACGGCCGTAGAGTTCGGCCACGTGGTCAATTACCTCATCGCGTCTATCCATACAGAAGTCGACGTCGAAGTCGGGCATAGATACCCGCTCTGGGTTGAGGAATCGTTCGAACAGCAGGTCGAATTCGAGGGGGTCTAAGTCGGTAATTTTAAGGGCATAGGCCACAAGCGAGCCTGCGCCCGAACCACGGCCTGGCCCCACGGGAATGCCGTTATCCTTACCCCACTGGATAAACTCCATTACGATCAGGAAGTAACCGGGGAAGCCCATCTGGTTGATAACCTTAAGCTCGACATCGAGACGCTCGTCATATTCACCGCGGCGCTCAGCGCGCACTTGTGGATCGGGGAATAAGAACTCTAAACGCTCTTCAAGCCCCTTCTTAGAGCAATCAACCAGATAATCCTCAATCGACATATCGCCGGTGGGGAAGTTCGGTAAGAAGTATTCGTATAAGCGAATGGTAACGTTGCAGCGCTTGGCAATTTCAACGGTATTTTCGAGCGCGGCCGGAATGTCGGCAAACAGCTCGCACATTTCCTCTTCGCTGCGAAGGTACTGTTGCTCGCTATATTTTTTAGGACGGCGGGGATCGGCAAGCGTAAAACCATCGTGAATCGCCACACGGATCTCGTGGGATTCAAAGTCTTCGGGTTTTAAAAACACCACCTGATTGGTGGCCACCACAGGGATGCCCTTTTCCTGCGCCAGTCCCACCGCCATATGCAGGTAACGCTCCTCATCGGTGCGTCCCGTACGCAATAACTCGAGGTAATAACGCCCTTCAAAATGCTGCTGATAAAACTCGCATAAGGACTCAACTTGTGTATTGTTGCCCTTTAGCAGCGCCTTACCCACGTCCCCTTCTCGGCCACCAGACAGCAGCAAAATGCCTTCGTTGTAGGTCACAAGCCACTCTTGGTCAATCACCACGCGCCCTTGAACATGGCCACGTAAATAGGCTTGGCTGATGATTTGAGTGAGGTTTTGATAGCCATCATTATTCATCGCAATAATGGTTAAGGCACAAAACTCGCCATCAAACCCCGGCACTTGCATCCAAAAGTCTGCGCCGATAATCGGCTTGATCCCCGCCCCATGGCAACCACCATAAAACTTGACCAGACCACAGAGGTTGTTTTGATCTGTTAATGCCACCGCGGCCATGCCCTTCGCCTCAACTTGGGCGAGGATGGGTTTGACCTTAGCCACACCATCGGACATAGAAAAGTCACTGTGGACACGAAGATGCACAAAACGAGGATCGGACATAATTAGAATTATCTTTGAATAGCAGGTTAACAATCACTAAAAAAGCAGACTAACAAAGTCACAGCCCTTGGGCTAGTGACTTTGCTCTCAAGCTGAAGTGAAAACACCCAATCGGTGTTAACGCTCCAGTAATGCCTTGACGGGTTTGAAACTTTTACGATATTGGTCGAACACGCCGTGCTCGGCGATGGCGTCAAAATGCGCCTTAGTCGGATACCCCTTATGCTTAGCAAATCCATACTGGGGATAAGCGGCATCGAGGGCATCCATCTCCCGATCGCGGGTGACTTTGGCAATAATCGACGCCGCACTGATACTCGCAATCAGGCCATCACCTTTGACTATGCTATGACTGATCAGAGTCAGCCCCTGGTGCGTAAACGCTGGGCTGCGATTACCATCGACTAAAACTAACTCGGGCGCACGAGCAAGCCCAGCTACCGCACGCTGCATCGCAAGCATTGTGGCATGCAGGATATTCAGCTCATCGATTTCCAAAGGACTGGCCCTCCCCACATGATAACTCAAGGCTTTTTCACAAATCTCATCGAACAAGGCCTCGCGGCGCTTCTCGCTGAGCTTTTTAGAATCATTTAAGCCTGCAATGGGGCGATTAGGATCGAGGATTACCGCAGCCGTGACCACATCCCCTACCAGCGGGCCACGACCGACTTCATCCACGCCCGCCACTAAACCTGTAGAGAAGGTAGCGATATCGGCGTCGGTCAACGTCTTAAATACCGCCATTAGTTCACATCCTTAGCATCGACGAGCGCTAACACTGCCTCAGCCGCTTTTTGACTGGCATCACAGCGCAACATTTGGTGTAAACGCTCAAACTCGGCTTTGATTGGCGTAAAGTCACGATTCAGCTCAACGCCAACCGCTTCGGCAATCTTTTCTGGGGTGCAATCGTGCTGGATAAGCTCTGGCACCACATCTCGCCCCGCTAACAGATTCGGCAGCGAGAAACGGTTCACTTGCATCATGGTTTTCGCGATCTGATAGGTCAGCGGACTCACGCGATACGCCACCACCATAGGGCGTTTGATCAGCATGGCCTCAAGCGTTGCCGTGCCCGACGCCAGTAAAATGCCATCGGCAGCGGCCATCACTTCGCGGGATTTGCCTTCCACCATGTGGATTTCCAGATCCGGTGCATGCGCTTTTAATGCTTGCTCAAACTGCTCACGGCGCTTTTGATTCACTAAGGGCGTCACAAAGCGAATATCGGGAAATTGCTGCTTGATAAGTAGCGCAGCCTTCACAAAAGGCTCGGCCAATTGCTTTAATTCGCCACCGCGTGAGCCGGGTAAAATCGCGAGGTATTCGGCCTCAGGATCGAGTTCAAGCAACTGACGAGCGCTCGCCTTATCACTCTCTAACGGAATATCGTCAGCCAAGGTATGGCCAACAAAGGTACAAGGTACCTGATGCTTATCGTAAAAGGCCTTCTCAAAGGGCAATAACGACAGCACCATATTGGTGGCCTTAGCGATTTTAAAAATCCGCTTAGGGCGCCATGCCCATACCGAAGGGCTCACATAGTGAACGGTTTTAATCCCCTGCGCCTTTAACTTAAGCTCAAGACCGATATTAAAATCCGGTGCATCGATACCGATAAAACAATCGGGCTTAAGTTCGGTGATGGACTTAATTAGGGATGAGCGCACGTGGAGTAAGCGTGGCAGACGAGATAGCACTTCGACTATCCCCATCACGGCTAACTCTTCCATCGCGAACAGAGATTCGAAGCCTAGGGCTTCCATTCGAGGTCCACCAATACCGACAAAACGAGCGTTGGGGTGTGTTTTTTGCAGTGCGGCCATTAAACCTGCACCTAAAATATCGCCGGAGAGTTCTCCGGCGACCATTGCAAACACTAATTGAGATTTTTTGCTCATAAACCAATCATATCTGACAAGTGAATGGCACCGCAGCGCATCTCTGCCATGGCATTGTCTAAAGCAGAATATTACGAGCAGTGCCTATGAATGGCATAGTGTAGAGTCTAGGACTCTTAACGAATAATGCCGCGACCCGATGATTTAACAAACTCAATGAACGACTTAACTTGCTCATCGTTCTGCGCATCTTCGGCAAGCGCTTCAATCGCTTCATCAACAGTTAAACTACTGCGATATAAGGTTTTATAGGCACGGCGCACCGCTAATTGGCTCTCCTTAGAGAAACCACGGCGCTTCATACCTTCGCTGTTTAAGCCACGAGGAATAGCAGGTTGTCCCGCCGCCATCACAAAGGGTGGCACATCCTGTAGCAATAACGAACACCCCGCGGTAAAGGCGTGGGCACCGATATGCACAAACTGGTGAACCCCAGTCATACCACCGAGAATTGCCCAGTCACCCACATGCACATGGCCTGCGATAGAGGCATTGTTAGCCATAATCACGTTATTACCGACCACACAGTCATGGGCAATATGCACGTAGTTCATAAACAGGTTGTTAGAGCCGATACGGGTTTCGCTATTGTCTTGAACCGTACCACGGTGAATGGTCACATGTTCACGGATAACGTTGTTATCGCCAATAATGAGTCGAGTCGGCTCGCCAGCGTATTTCTTGTCTTGGCATTCTTCACCCACGGAGGCGAATTGGAAAATACGGTTGCCTTTACCGATAATGGTTGGCCCCTTCACTACTACGTGGGAGCTTAACCAACAATCGTCGCCAATCTCGACACCCGCGCCCACATAACTCCATGGACCTATGGTGACGTTTTTACCAATTTTTGCATCGGGATGCACAAACGCTAATGTATCTATCACTGATTAATCTCTCTGCGGGCACACATGATTTCAGCGGAACAAACCACTTCACCATCCACTTTGGCCTCACCATAGAAAACGCCAATCCCGCGGCGCTCTTTAATCATTTTGACTTCAAAATGGATTTGATCGCCGGGCTCAACCACACGTCTAAAACGCGCGTTATCGATACCAGCAAAATAGTACAACACACCAGGAGGCGGTACATCGTCACTCATGGTCTTAAACGCGAGCAGACCAGTGGCCTGCGCCATAGCTTCTAAAATCAGCACGCCGGGCATCACAGGCTGAACAGGGAAATGTCCCTGGAAAAAGGGTTCATTAATCGTCACGTTTTTAATCGCATGGAGACTCTCACCTGGGGTGTAATCTAAAACGCGATCGATTAATAAAAATGGATATCTATGGGGTAGATACTTAAGGATCTCCGTAATATCCATAGTGTTCATTTGATTAGACACGAACCTAGTTCCTCAAAATTGCCTTGGGGCAATTACTCTGGTGTATTTGCATTCTTTTCCAACGTTTTCACACGTTGGAACAGTTCATCCAATTGACGGAAGCGAACTGTATTTTTACGCCACACTCTGTTTTCCATTGCCACTGTCGCAGAAGAATACAAACCAGGCTCACGCATGTTACCTGTAACGTTTGTCGCGCCAGAAAGATGGACACCGTCGGCAATGGTTAAGTGGCCTGCAATCGCGCAGTTACCACCAATAATACAATGTTTACCAATAGTCACACTGCCTGCAATGGTCGTGCTGCCAGCGATCGCGGTATTTTCACCAATAATATCGTTATGGGCAACCTGTACTTGGTTGTCGATGATCACACCGTTGTGGATCTCGGTATGACCTAAAGCCCCACGGTCGATGGTTGAGTTCGCACCGATTTCGACGCGATCGCCAATACGTACACCACCAGTTTGTGGAATTTTAATCCATTGTCCACGCTCGTTGGCGTAACCGAAACCGTCGGAGCCAATAATGGCGCCGGAATGGATAATACAATCTTGGCCTAAATGGACATTATGATAGAGGGTCACATTGGCCCACAGACGAGTGTTAGAGCCTACGATGGAGTCTTGACCAATCACAGAGCCCGCACCAATCTGCACGTTTTCGCCGAGGATCACATTCGCGCCAATAACCACATTGGCACCAATCGCTACGCCTTCGCCTAACTGGGCAGAAGAGTCGATTTGTGCCGAAGGATGGATACCCACGGCCGCCTTGGGCGTGGTATCTAAAAACTGTGCCACACGGGCAAACCCCACATAGGGGTCTTTAACGACTAACGCAGTGCCTGAATAGTCCTGCGCGTCTTTAGCCGACAATAACACCGCGCTCGCTTGAGTTGACTCAAGCTGAGCACGGTATTTGCTGTTGGCTAAAAAAGAGATTTGACCCGATTGGGCATGTTCAAGTGTCGCAACGCTGTTGATCACTAACGTTTCATCACCTTGGACAACGCCATCTAATAACAGGCTTAGCTCTTTTAAAGTCACACTTTTCATTAATTACTTGCCTTTGCTTAAGGCTTCAACCACTTTGCCACTGATGTCAGCATTTGGCTTAACATAAATGACGGCACCGCGCTGTAAAACTAAATCGTATTTTTCTTTTTCAGCGATAGTGTTAATGGCTTTTTGAACCTTAACTAACAGTTTGTTTTGCTCTTCACCTTGGCGACGACGTAAGTCTTCATCCAACGCTTTACCTTTTAGCTGATATTCAGATTTTAACGCTTCCATTTTACGAACCAGCTCAGTTTTTTGCGTGTCATTCATTAACGCGCCGTCACGTTGCTGCTTCTCCATCAGAGAACGCATTTCTTCTTGCATTTTCTGAACTTCAGCCATGCGATCACCAAACTCTGATTTCAGAGATTGGGAGATTTGCTCACGTTGAGGTAACTGCTCAAACACAGCGCCCATATCAACAACAGCAATATTTTCTGCCTGCGCCGCTAAAGGTGCACCTAATAAAGCCAACGTCACCAGGGCACGGTTTACCATCTTGTTCAAAATAGACTCCTTGTTACCTTTGTTATATTCAGCAAAACCTGCCGAGTGTATGCCTTTTAAAAAGTTTTGCCAATATTGAACGAGAAGATCTCTGTTTGATCGCCTTCGTATTCTTTAATCGGCCATGCCAAGCTGAATACCATGGGTCCCATAGGAGACAGCCACTGTAAGCTTACCCCCCAAGAGGCTCTGATACGACCTGGGTCACTGTAGTCCTGCAACTTATCAAACTCTTCCGCTGGCAACGTTTGATACTTAGCGAAATCAAACTCAGTATCCCATACGTTACCCGCATCGACGAAGAAGCTGGTACGAACAGAGTTAGTGTAGGCCTCATCCAAGAATGGCGTTGGCACAATCAGCTCCATACTGGCGGTTGCAATCGCGTTACCACCGATTGAACGACCAGAACTGACCTGAATACTGTTAGGATCGCCCGGTAAGCTACAACCGTCACCCGATGGATCCGGCGCACATGGCTCACTACCACGGAAGAGATAGAATGAACGAGGACCGACCGAGTTAGACTTAAAGCCACGTAGTGAGGTACTACCGCCCGAGTAATAGTTTTCCCAGAATGGCAGGATTTGGTCATTATCATTAAATTGACCGTAACCGTTGCCATAACCTAAACGACCACGCGCTAACAGCACAAAACTGTGGCTACGAGTTATAGGGAAATAATAGTTAGTATCGAAGTCAGTCTTAAAGTACTGCAGATCCGAGCCAGGTACAGTCATCTTACCGCTTAAACGCTGTGACGAACCGTCTGTTGGGAAGGTGCCACGGTTTAAGGTGCTGCGGTACCAGCCTAAGCTGAGCTCGAAATTGTCGAAGCTTAAATCGGCATTCGGGTCATCGTCACGGTAGATATTGTAGAAACGCAGCGCCTGTTCGTAGGCAGAGATTTCTGAAATCGTGTTATGACGATAGCCAATACCACCGTTGATACGGTTGTATTCGTTAATTGGGAAGCCAGAGTTTAATGCCACACCGTAGGAGCTGTTCTTATAACGCTCAAGGTTAGCCTCATTCGCATCAAACTCGTTCCAGTAAACGCTGCCACCTAAGCTCACACCATCTTTGGTCCAATAAGGATCGGTGTAAGACAAGTTAACGTTTTTAGAATACTTGTTGGTGCTTAAACTCACGCCCGCTTGGTTACCCGTACCGAGGAAGTTATTTTGCTGCACACCAAACTGCAGACTTAAGCCTGATTCAGTACCATAACCCACACCGGCGTTAAATGAGCCCGATGGCTGCTCTTTAACCTTCACGGCCACATCGACTAAATCGTCGGTACCCGGCACTTGAATGGTTTCGGTATCAACGGTTTCGAAGAAGCCTAAGCGGTTTAGACGGGCTTTTGATTGCTCAACCTGCGCCGAGTTTAACCAAGCACCTTCCATCTGACGCAGCTCGCGGCGCATCACTTCGTCTTTAGTCACTGTGTTACCGGTGAAGTTAACCGAACGGACATACACACGTTTACCCGGTTTGATATTGATGTTTAAGGTCACTTCCTTAGTTTTATCATCAATTTCAGGGTAGGTTTTCACTTCAGGATACGCGTAACCGAAACGACCTAAGTATTTGCTGTACATCTCTTCGGTGAAGGTCACATCACCGCCGTTGTACATATCGCCAGCCTTAATTGGCAGAATCGATTTCATTAACTCTTCGCGGCCCATTAAGTCGCCGGTGAGGTTAACGTCTTTAACCTTGTACTTCTCACCTTCGTTGACGTTGATGGTGATATACAAACCTTTACGGTCAGGCGTCATCGCCACTTGAGTCGAGGTGACTTCAAAGCGAATATAACCCTTGTTGTGGTAATAGGTTTTAATGGTTTCAAGGTCAGCTTGCAGCTTTTGCTTCTGGTAGCGACGCTCACCAAACAGATCCCACCAGGCCACGTAGTCTTTGAGTTCTAACATGCCGATAAGCTCAGCATCGGTGAACTCTTTGTTGCCAACCACGTTAATTTGGCGAATTTCAGCCGCTAAACCTTCGGTGAACTTGAATTTGAGTTCGACGCGGTTACGGGGCAAGTTAATCACCTGCGCTTCGACTTTCGCACCGTATTTACCCACACCGTAGTAGAAGTCTTGTAACCCCTTCTCGATGCCCGTCAGCATAGTACGGTCTAAGGACTCGCCGACTTTCACGCCTGAGCCGTCCAGACTTTCCTGTAACTGCTCATCTTTAATGTCTTTGTTGCCTTCAAAGGTCACGGCGCTGATCGTTGGTCGCTCAGTGACTTTAACAATCAACACGCCGCCATCATGACTGACTGAGATGTTCTCAAAGTTAGTCGATGCATACAGGCTTTTAATGGCTTGTTGAATTTTTAACTGGTCAACAGTGTCACCCACTTTCACAGGTAAGCTTAACAAGGCAGCACCCAGTGCGACTCGCTGCAAACCTTCAACTTGGATGTCGGTCACTTCAAAGGGTTGGAACGTATCCGCCAACACAGTCCCTGAAAACGACGCACCGACGAATAACATCGAGGCAAAAAGTTTATTCAATCTCATAGAGCACTTCTAATTATTAGTCTGTCCTTGCTCAGAGTCGGGCAAAGTCATTGAAGAGCGCGATGCTCATCAACATCAGCAGCAATGCTGCCCCAAATCTGAATCCTATTTCCTGTACCTTTTCAGACACAGGTTTACCAGTGATTACCTCAACGAAGTAATACAGCAGGTGTCCCCCATCGAGCACAGGCAATGGCAGCAGGTTAATGATGCCTAAATTGACACTGATAAGCGCGAGGAAACCGAGAAAGTAAACCAAGCCATAGTTTGCACTATTGCCCGCACCCTGTGCGATTGAGATAGGTCCACTTAAGTTTTTCACTGACACATCGCCAGTAAATAATTTGCCAATCATCTTAAAGCTCACAGCAACAAGTTGCCATGTTTTATCGGCTGCGATAGCAAAAGATTCGATTGGGCCATATTCAAGTTGCAGGCGCATATTCTCAGGCCACTGTGCCTGAGCGGGGCTCACCCCAAGCACGCCTACCTCTTTACCATCACTATTTTTAACACTCGCAGGTGTCACTGAGATGGCAAACTGCTCGCCATTACGGCGTACAGTTAACTCCACTGGCACATTGGCAGAATGTTGAATAATGTCAACAAAAGCTTGCCAATCGGTGTAATTTTGGCCATTGATGGCAACCAAGGTATCACCGACTTTCAGGTCACTCTTAGCCGCCGCACTGCCTTCGCTGATGAGCGCAATTTGTGGCTCAATCGCAGGGCGATACACGCCCAGCCCCAGCGCCGTAATCGGCGACTCTTTTTCTGGGTCGAAACGCCACTCACGGGTATCAAGGGTGTAGGTGCGAGCCGTAGTGTCTAAACCCTGCAAGCCATTTAGCGGCGCGAGGGAGACGGTTAAGCTGTCATCGCCTATATGGCCCACAAGCGCTAAATTCACTTCTTCCCAATTGCGTACTGGCTGGCCTGAAATCGCCGTCACTTGCATCGGCTCACTCACTTGGATTTGCGCCGCTGCCGTGCCAGGTGTGGTTGAGGTAATCACAGGCTTAAGCGATGGCACGCCAATTAAGTACATAAAATACAGCGCGATAATCGCAAAGATAAAGTTTGCAATCGGCCCTGCGGCCACAATCGCAATCCGTTGCCATACCGTTTTACGGTTAAAGGCTTGGTCCTTTAACTCATCGGGTACGTCTTCTACTCGCTCATCGAGCATTTTGACATAGCCGCCTAACGGGATCATGGCGATGACGTATTCAGTGCCATCTTGACCCACTTTGCGCCAAATCGCCTTACCAAAACCAATAGAGAAACGTTCAACCTTCACGCCACAGCGGCGTGCAACATAGAAATGGCCGTATTCGTGGGCGGTGATAAGCAGCCCAAGCGCAACGATAAACGAACCTAAGTTCCACAAAAAATCTAACATTCCACTCCTTATGTCATCGTCAAATCCGCTTATCCCTAACCCAATGAGGGATTAAGCAAATTTCGCTAACTGTTCGCGGGCATAAATCCGCGTTTGTGCATCCAGGGCGATAATATCATCGATGCTGGTCATCGCCCGTTTAGGCACAGAGGATAAACAGGCTTCATTCACCTTGGCGATATGGGTAAAACCAATCTGCCCCTGTAAAAATGCCTCAACGGCGATTTCATTGGCGGCATTGAGTACCGTAGTCGCTTCTTGACCTTGGGCACAAGCGGCGATCGCTAACGCCAAACAGGGGAAGCGATTAAAGTCTGGCTCACAAAAGCTTAACTGTCCGACTTTGAAAAAATCCAAAGGTTCAACGCCAGAGCGAATTCTTTGTGGATAGGACATACAATGTGCAATCGGTGTACGCATATCCGGGTTACCCATTTGCGCGATCACGCTACCATCCCGGTATTGCACCATCGAATGGATAACACTCTGCGGATGGATAACCACCTTTAATTGGTCTTTCTGAGTATTAAACAACCAACGAGCTTCAATAAACTCCAAGCCTTTATTCATCATAGTGGCGGAGTCGACTGAAATTTTCGGGCCCATCGACCAGTTTGGATGTTTACAGGCCTGCGCTGGCGTCATAGACGCAAGGCTGGCAAGCTCAGCGGTTAAAAAGGGGCCGCCAGAGCCTGTCAGTAAAATATGTGAAATGCCCGATGCGGCTAAATCACAGCGGCCTAAATTAGCCTGCACCTCTTCGGGTAAGCATTGGAAAATTGCATTGTGCTCACTATCGACCGGCAACAAAGTAGCGCCCGATGCTTTCGTGGCCTCAATAAAGAGTTCACCTGACATCACCAAGGCCTCTTTATTGGCAAGTAATACTCGCTTACCCGCTTTGACAGCGGCTAAGGTGGGCACTAACCCCGCTGCGCCGACGATAGCGGCCATCACAGTATCCACTTCGGTGGCTGTGACTAAGGCGATGAGTTCATCCTCGCCACTTGTGACTTGGATATTAAGCTCAGGGGGAAGCTTAGCTTGTAGCGCTAATGCGGCCTGACTATCGACCATATGGGCGACTTGGGGGCGATGGGTCACACACAGGGCGAGCATCTTATCGACACTCGCATTCGCCACTAAAGCGTAAACACGATAAGCATCGGGATTAGCCGAAATTACACTTAAAGTGCTGGCACCAATCGACCCGGTTGCGCCCAAAATCACCATATTTTGCATAGCGTTACATCCAAAATGCAATGTAGATTAAGGTAAACACCGGCAGGGCCGCAGTGAGGCTGTCGATGCGATCGAGCACGCCACCATGCCCAGGCAGAATCGTGCCCGAGTCTTTGATACAGGCGGCACGCTTAAACATACTCTCGGATAAATCGCCAAGCGCCGAAATCAGCGCCACGAAAATAGTGACCGCGACCACTAAACCTAATTCCTGCTCAGGCGAAATATACATAACACCCGCGACCACAATCAGTGTCGTCATCAGGCCGCCCAGTAACCCTTCTAAGGTTTTAGCAGGGCTCACCGCAGGCATCAGCTTGGTCTTGCCAACCGCTTTACCGACAAAATACGCGCCCGAATCCGCTGCCCAAACAATCAGCATCACCAGTAATACCAATGACGCGCCATAGTATGGCGATATTTGCGAGCTAATGGATTTGAGTGCAATCAGCGCCACAAAACAAGGCACTAAAGTGAGTTGTCCAAACATGGACTTTAGCATCGGGTTCTTTTGCCAGAGTTTGGCGCTCTTAGGGTAAGTCACCACTAACAGCAGCGACGCTATCCACCACAGTGCACCGATGGCCATCACGGCAAGATAGATAGGATGAATTTGTCCCCTAAGCCAAATGGTGTCGGCGGGAACAATTAAATTCAACGCGATTAGTAAAATACCGACGGTGCAAGTAAAACTCCATTGAGTCACATCACATTGACTATCGATGATCCTGCCCCACTCCTTAGCGGCGATCAGAAACACGGCCACTAAGGCCCAAGCAAAGTACTCTACGGGGAGTAAAAAGATCGCTCCCAAAACTAATGGAATTAACCAAATTGCTGTTATTATACGTTGTTTTAGCAAAAAAAATCCCTCATGACGTTTTACAATGCGCGCATCTCATCAATTTGACTTCCGGTCAAACCAAAACGGCGCTGGCGACTGGCAAAAGTGGCAATCGCTTCATGAAAAGCCTGTTCATCGAAATCAGGCCAAAGGGTGTCCATAAACACCAATTCAGCATAGGCAGCCTGCCAGAGCACAAAATTGCTGATCCGGTAATCCCCACCCGTACGGATCATTAAATCAACTTCACTCTGATTTTGCATGCACAAATGTTCACTCAAGGCTTCTTCGGTGAACTGACTGCTGGTCATTTCGCCATTTTCCACCTTTTCAGCTAACTTTTGCGCAGCTTGCAGTATGTCCCAACGGCCACCGTAATTGGCCGCTACATTCAATATCAATCCACTGTTGCCTGCGGTTTTTTCTTCTGCGGCACGAATTTGTTTTTGTAAACGTGCAGAAAAACGGCTGATATCGCCGATGATATTCAATCTGACTTGGTTCTTATCGAGTAACTTAATTTCCCGTTGTAACACGGTAAAAAACAATTCCATCAGCAAGCTGACTTCTTTATCGGGTCTACGCCAATTCTCGCTGGAAAACGCAAATAGCGTCAGCGATTGTATCCCTAACTGACTGGCCGCACTCACCGCACGTCTCACCGCCTTTACGCCGGCTTTATGTCCCATCACTCGTGGTTTGCCCTGGGTTTGGGCCCAACGTCCATTACCATCCATAATAATCGCAACATGTTTAGGTAATGACTGTTTTACGAGTTCGGGTAATACCTCCGGTAAGCTTGTCTGAGCACAAGCATCCTGCTCAGTCGACCTAGATTGCGGATCAAATTCCACTGTGGATGACATCTATTACAACCCTTTAAAATAGACAAACGCCGTGTAGTATACCCCTACACGGCGTAGCAACTCTAGCTTATAGCGCCTGAGATTAGACTTCCATCAACTCAATTTCTTTGGCCGCTAAAATCTCATCGACCTTCTTAATGTGAGCATCGGTGAACTTTTGCACTTCGTCTTCAAAGCGGCGAACATCGTCTTCAGTACATTCTTTGGCTTTTTCGAGCTTCTTCACTTCAGAAATCGCGTCACGGCGTACGTTACGAATCGCCACACGGCCGCCTTCGGCTTCTGCACGAACCACTTTGATGAAGTCTTTACGACGTTCTTCAGTCAGTGCGGGTAATGGAATACGTAAGGTTGCGCCCGCTGACATTGGGTTTAAGCCAAGGTCAGAGCTCATAATTGCTTTCTCAACCGCTTGGATTGCACTACGGTCGAACACAGTCACAGACAGGGTGCGCGCATCTTCAATCCCCACGTTAGCCACTTGGTTCAGCGGGGTCATAGTGCCGTAGTAAGACACTTGGATAGAGTCCAGTAAGCTTGGGTGTGCACGACCAGTACGTACTTTCGCCATTTGGTTCTTAGTCGCTTCTACGCATTTACCCATGCGCTCTTGAGCATCTTTTTTAATATCTGCAATCACGTTAAATGTCCTTCTTGGTCATTAAAAACTTATTTCGCTTTGATCAATGTGCCTTCTTCTTCACCCATGACCACGCGGCGCAGTGCACCTGGTTTGTTCATGTTGAATACTAGGATTGGCATGTCATGATCACGCGCCATCGTAAAGGCTGCTAAGTCCATTACTTTTAATTCTTTGTCCAGTACTTCAGTGTACGATAATTCATCGTACTTCACTGCTTCTGGATTTTTCATCGGGTCGTCAGAATAAACGCCGTCAACTTTAGTGCCTTTTAGCACGACTTCTGCTTCGATTTCAATGCCGCGTAAGCAAGCCGCAGAATCGGTAGTGCAGAATGGGTTACCAGTACCCGCAGCAAAAATCACTACACGGCCTGATTTTAATAAGCTGATAGCCTCAGCCCAATTGTAGTCGTCACACACCCCTTTTAACGGGATTGCCGACATCAGACGAGCATTAACATAGGCACGGTGCAGGGCATCACGCATGGCCAAGCCGTTCATAACCGTTGCCAGCATACCCATGTGATCGCCCACCACACGGTTCATGCCAGCTTTTGCTAGGCCTTCACCGCGAAATAGATTACCACCACCAATGACCACCCCCACCTGAATGCCTAACTCTACCAGCTCTTTCACTTCTTGAGCCATGCGATCTAACACTTTAGGGTCGATGCCGAAGCCTTCGTCGCCCATCAGTGCCTCGCCACTTAATTTTAGAAGAATGCGTCTAAATGCAGGTTTTGGATTGGTGCTCATAATTTTTATATCCTGGTCATAACAAGACCGCAGCCATTGCTGCGGTCTTGGGGGTATTTAGCGTTGGCGATTAAGCCTTTTTAGAAGCGGCGATTTGAGCAGCAACTTCAGCTGCGAAATCTTCTTCTTTCTTCTCAATACCTTCACCCACTTCTAAACGAATGAAGTTAGTGACTTTAGCGCCTTTCTCTTTCAAGAATTCGCCAACAGTTTTCTTTGGTTCCATGATGTAAGCTTGACCAGTCAGAGAGATCTCACCGGTGAACTTCTTCATACGACCAACAACCATTTTCTCTGCGATTTCAGCAGGCTTGCCTTCATTCATAGAGATTTCGATTTGCAGAGCTTGTTCACGAGCGACTACGTCAGCTGGAACGTCTTCTGGGTTAACGTATTCTGGCTTAGAAGCAGCAACGTGCATTGCTAGGTGCTTCAGAGTTTCCTCATCCGCTTCACCAGTTACTACAACACCAATACGCTCACCGTGACGGTAAGAAGCTAATTGAGTGCCGTCGATGTACTCAACGCGACGAACGTTGATGTTTTCACCGATTTTAGCAACCAGAGCAACACGGGCTTCTTCGAATTGGGCTTTTAAGTCTTCTAAAGACACTTTAGACGCTGCAGCAACGTCTAAAACAGCGTTAGCAAAACCTAAGAAGTTCGCATCTTTAGCAACGAAGTCAGTTTGGCAGTTTACTTCTAACAGTACTGCGAAACCTTCACCGTTTTTGATCAGGATAGTACCGTCAGCAGCGATGTTACCTGCTTTCTTAGCAGCTTTAGCAGCACCAGACTTACGCATGTTGTCAATTGCTAACTCCATGTCGCCGTTGGTTTCTTCTAACGCTTTTTTACAATCCATCATGCCTGCGCCAGTACGCTCGCGCAGTTCTTTAACTTGGGCAGCAGAAATTGCCATTGTTAAATCCTCTCTAAAAATTCGACTAATTTGCAGATATAAAACAGGGGCCGAATGGCCCCTGTTAACCAATCAAAATCTTGGTTAATAAGGGTGATGAGACTCATCCCGCCTTATTATTATTCGGCTTCTACGAAACCGTCTTGCTCAGCTTGAACAGCTAAATCTTGACCACGGCCAGCGTTAGCAGCTGCAGCAACAGAAGTAGTGTACAGGCGAATAGCGCGCATTGCGTCGTCGTTACCAGGAACGATGTAGTTAACACCGTCTGGAGCAGAGTTAGTATCAACAACTGCAACAACAGGGATACCCAGGTTGTTAGCTTCTTTAATAGCGATATGCTCGTGGTCAGCGCCGATAACGAATAATACGTCTGGCAGGCCGCCCATGTTCTTAATACCGCCTAAAGATTTTTCCAGCTTTTCAAGCTCACGAGTACGCATCAGCGCTTCTTTCTTGGTCAGCTTGTCGAAAGTACCGTCTACTGATTGGCTTTCCAGTTCTTTCAGACGTTTGATTGACTGACGAACGGTTTTCCAGTTAGTCAGCATACCGCCTAACCAGCGGTGATCAACGTAGTACTGATCGCAAGAAATAGCAGCTTCTTTGATCGCTTCGCCAGCAGCACGTTTAGTACCAACGAATAATACTTTACCTTTCTTTGAAGCAACGTTGCTGATGAAAGCCAGTGCTTCATTGAACATTGGCACAGTATGCTCTAGGTTGATGATGTGAACGCCGTTGCGAGCACCGAAAATGAATGGCTTCATTTTTGGGTTCCAGTAACGGGTTTGGTGACCGAAGTGGACACCGGCCTGGAGCATATCGCGCATTGAAACTGTAGTCATTTCTATTACCTTAAAATTTAGGGGGTTAGACCTCCACGTATCCCATGTCTTCGACCCCGCAGTTAACAGCTGAGGGCACCCCGAAGAATGTGTCGACACGTGTGTGATTTAGTATTTAGATAAATTGCCATGTATAATGGCCGCCATCTTTAGTCTTGCCTTGGATTAAGATAAGCAAAAGCTAACCTTAAACAACCTGCAAGACTTAAACATAACGGCGCGCTTTATACCATAAATAGCCCTAAAGCACAAATTTTTGCATCGGGTGGATGGCGCCAATAGACATCGAAGACACAAGAGAAAACGCAATGAGTATAGTCATTAAGACAGCAGAAGAAATCGAGAAAATGCGCGCAGCAGGTAAGCTGGCCGCACAAGTATTAGAAATGATCGCCCCCTATGTTAAGGCCGGCGTGAGCACTAATGAACTCAACGATATCTGCGCCAAATATACCGAAGAGCAAGGCGCGATTTCTGCCCCGCTCAACTACCATGGTTTTCCTAAGTCGATTTGTACTTCGCTAAACAACGTGATTTGCCATGGTATTCCGAGCGACCGCGTTCTCGAGGATGGCGATATTCTCAATATCGATATCACAGTCATCAAAGACGGTTACCACGGTGATACCTCTAAAATGTTCTTAATCGGTGAAGTCAGCCCTAAGGACAAGCGCCTGTGCCGTATCGCGCAGGAGAGTTTATACCTCGCCATTCGTAAGGTTCGCCCGGGGTTAAAACTGGGTGAAATCGGCAATACTATCGAAAAATTCATCAAAGCCAGCAAAACAGGCCTTGAGAAATATTCCATCGTGCAAGATTATTGTGGTCACGGTATTGGTGCCGGTTTCCATGAAGAGCCGCAAGTCATGCACTACCGTAATGGCGATAACACCATTTTACGCCCTGGCATGTGTTTTACCATTGAGCCGATGATCAACGCCGGTCGCCACACCACAGTGTTAGACCGTGACGATAAGTGGACTGTCACCACCTCCGATGGTAAAAACTCAGCCCAATGGGAACACACATTATTAGTGACCGAAACCGGTGTAGAAGTCCTGACTCTGCGTGATGAGGAAGACTTCCCGCGTATCATTAATCACTAAGCGACATACTTAGTACGTTAGGATTCAGAGGATTACTGAACACCTAACTCATCCAAACAAGGGACTCGATGAATACAGCTCTGCTAGCTAAACAATCATTAATCGAACAGAATCAAACGCTTTTAGCAAGATTCAAGGCCAAAACCCCGATTGAAGAGCTAGTGACGCAGCGCTGTCAGTTCGTCGATTCCCTCGTCAAACAGGCCTGGCAACAGCACGGTCTGGACCAATATCCTATCGCCCTGATCGCCGTTGGCGGCTATGGTCGCGGCGAGTTACATCCACACTCGGATGTCGATTTATTATTCCTGTTCGAAGGTGAGTTATCAAAGGCGGCTGAAACCGCGCTAAGCGAATTTATCGCCTTTTTATGGGACGCCAGCCTTGAGATTGGCCACAGTGTTCGCACCCTCAGCGATACCTTAAATCTGGGTCGAGAAGACATTACCATCGCCACTAACCTACTCGAAGCACGGTTGCTCTCAGGCCCAGAAACCCTGTTCGACCAGCTTTATGACGCCATCCGTCAGAGCGACTTTTGGACGTCCAGCCAGTTCTTTATCGCCAAACGTGATGAACAAACGGCCCGCCATGCTAAGGCGAGCGCCTTCGATCTAGAGCCCAACATCAAAAGTTGCCCAGGCGGCCTGCGGGACATTCAAACCATCGCCTGGGTGGCGATGCGCCACTTTGGCGCCTCACGGTTAGAAGAATTGGTTCAATACGAATTTTTAGAACCTGCCGAGTTAGAAGAGCTGCTCGAATGTCAGCATTTTCTGTGGAAGCTGCGCTTTGCCCTGCATATGGCGGTCGGGCGCGATGAAAATCGCCTGCTGTTCGATGTCCAGCGCCAAGTGGCTGAGCTCATGGGTTATGAGGACGCCACCCAACTTGCCGTTGAGCAGATGATGAAACGCTACTATCGCACGGTGCGCCGAGTGATGGAGCTGAACGAAATGCTGTTGCAGCTGTTTAAGCGGGCGACACTGGGCCAAACCAAGGCCTTAGAAATTCAAGCGATTGACAATAACTACCAACGCCGCGGTGCCTTTATCGAGGCCCTAAGGGACGATTTATTCGATAGCGGCGAAGAAATTGTACGCCTCTTTGTCCATGTCGCTAAAAACTCCAATATCAAAGGCATTTATGCGCCGACACTGAGATCGCTAAGACGCGCACGCCGGGCACAGCAGCAACCCTTGCAGGAAAATCCGCAGTGCCGCCAAGCTTTTATGGAAATCTTAAAACATCCTCGTGGCATCGCGGCCTTATCGCTGATGCATAAACACGGGGTGCTGTCGGCCTATTTGCCCGCTTGGCGCAATATCGAAGGCCAAATGCAGTTTGACCTGTTCCATGCCTATACGGTGGATGAACACACCCACAGATTGCTGCTCAATATCGAGCGTTTCTCTCAGCCAGAGCAGAAAGAAGAGTTTCCTTTAGGCTCTGTGCTTATCAATCAGTTACCGAAAAAAGGTTTGTTGGTACTCGGCGCAATTTTCCATGATATCGCTAAGGGCCGCGGCGGCGACCACAGCAAGCTTGGCTCAAGCGATGCCCTCGCCTTCTGTAAGCTCCATGGCTTGAACGACCACGATGGCCGCTTAGTCGCTTGGTTGGTCGAAAATCACTTAGTGATGTCGGTAACTGCCCAGCGCCGCGATATTTCCGATCCCGATGTGGTGGCCGACTTTGCCAGCAAGGTGCGCGATGCGGTGCATTTAAGTTATTTATACTGCTTAACCGTCGCCGATATCTGCGCCACCAACGAGAAGACCTGGAACAACTGGAAAGGCTCACTGCTGCGCGACTTATATTTTTCCACCCAAAGGGTACTGGCGCGGGGGAAAGAAAAACCCGTCGATATCCGCGCACGAGTGCGGGAATATCAAGCCAAGGCCAAGAAAGAGTTACTGCGCCGTGGCGTAAAAGAAAAAGAGTTAGATACTCTCTGGCAACGCTTTAAGGCCGACTACTTTTTACGCCACCAGCCGAATCAGGTTGCTTGGCATGCCGAAGCCATCCTTAAGCATAAACAGTTGGACGAGCCGCTAGTGCTGGTGTCTAAACACACGACGCGCGGCGGCACCGAACTCTTTGTCTACTGTCAGGACAGGCCTAAGCTGTTTGCCACCGTGATGGCGGTGCTCGATAATAAAAACATCAACGTCCACGACGCTAACATTATGACATCGAAGGATAATTACGCCCTCGACACCTTCGTTATCCTCGAGCAAGACGGCGCGCCCGTGAGCCAGCTCTCACGCATTCAGAGTATCCGTAAAGCCCTTGAAAAGGCGCTTGCGAGCGATAATCCTAAACTGCCGCGTTTTAGAAAACTGTCACGTAAGATGAAACCTTTTAATGTTCCCACTCAGGTGAGTTTCCTTGAGAGTAACCGTCATGGTACAAGTATGATGGAACTCATCGCCTTGGATACGCCGGGATTATTAGCTAAAGTGGGCGATATTTTTTATCGCTGCAACACCACCTTGCTAGCCGCCAAGATCACCACCATTGGTGAGCGAGCAGAAGACTTTTTTATTTTGCAAACCAATGATGGCTTGCAACTCAATGAAACCCAAGAGAATACGCTCAAGGAAGCCTTGATTAGCGCGCTGAGCGCCATCAACACAGAGTCAACCAATTAACCAAAACGGGAGAAGTAAATGGAGGCTTTACGCCAACGTATTGAGGCCGCATTTGAAGCGCGTGCCGACATCACACCAAGCACTGTTGACGCAAGCGTGCGTAACGATGTGCAAAATGTCATCAATATGCTCGATAAAGGTGAACTACGCGTCGCCGAGAAAATCGATGGCCAATGGCATGTACATCAATGGTTGAAGAAGGCGGTATTACTGTCATTCCGTATTTTCGATAACGCCGTTATCGATGGTGCCGAAACCAAATATTTCGATAAAGTACCGTTAAAGTTCGCCGAATATGACGAAGCCCGCTTTAAAGCCGAAGCCATCCGTGTGGTGCCATCGGCAACCGTACGTAAAGGTTCATTCATCGGTAAAAACACCGTATTAATGCCATCTTATGTAAACCTTGGTGCTTACGTTGACGAAGGCACTATGGTTGACACTTGGGCAACCGTTGGCTCATGTGCGCAAATCGGTAAGAACGTGCACTTATCTGGCGGTGTGGGTATCGGTGGCGTACTCGAACCGCTGCAAGCGGGCCCTACCATTATCGAAGACAACTGCTTTATCGGCGCACGCTCAGAAATCGTTGAAGGCGTCGTGGTTGAAGAAGGCTCGGTGATTTCCATGGGCGTTTATATCGGCCAAAGTACCCGTATCTATGACCGTGAAACTGGCGAAATTCACTACGGTCGTGTACCAGCTGGCTCAGTCGTAGTATCGGGTAACCTGCCATCGGCTTGCGGTAAATACAGCCTATACGCTGCGATTATCGTCAAGAAAGTAGATGCGAAAACCCGTGGTAAAGTGGGTATCAACGAACTGTTACGTATCGTCGATTAAGCGAAATTCGCGCTACACGCAATCCTAAAATGCCAGGCAAATGCTTGGCATTTTTTATGGAAAATGCTTGGCATTTTTTATGGAAAATGCTTGGCATTTTTTATGGAAAATGCACGCCCTATGGGGCTCAAAGACACATCAAGTTACACAGAGAAACACTCTGTTCCCAACCCCACATTTAGATACACTTCTGTGGCCAAATCCCTCTGCAAGGCCCGCAAAAACAGACTTTACTCAAAGTGTCTACTCACCCGACAAGGAGCTAAAGATGAAATCAACATTAGTAAAATTGGGCGGAGCCGCCTTGCTCTGCACCTTAGGAATGGGCTCAAACGCTTTGGCCGCCATGGACCCTCAGTTAGAAAATACCCTAGTGGCGGTTTGTAAGGCTGGAGCCAGTAACAACCTGATCTCGTTTGGCAACACAATGAAGGAATATCGCATCAACCAAGGCCGAATATTCCCCCGCTTAGTCTGTAACGGCGAAAGCTTCCATCAGTTCGCCCTTAGCCAAGGCGCCGACAAAACCGCCAAACGCATAGGCCGTTATGTACAAGGTACCGTGACGATTAAAGATATTGCACAAAATCCAGTGGATGAGGTTTATGCCGTTAATTTTTAACTCAATACGATTGCCAATATTAGGGCGTCTAACTGACGCCTTTTTATTACCATAAGTACTTAAGATTAAGCATGTTAAATTAAACGCTCAACCTCTTGGCGCTCCTTGTTGGCCATAGCAATGGTTCGCCAGCCAATAATCCCTATCGCATGCTGCGCTTTATTCACCACGACCAAAAACTCAGTATCCATTTGATTCAGCAGCTGCAATGCATCTTCTGAAGTGGCGACATCGCTAATCAAAGGCACCGAGTGCTCCATAATTTGATGGGCTTTTTTACGCAGGAATGCCCTGTCGTGATCCCGCTCCGCCGCCGTACCAATCAGAGGGCTAAGCCAATAATCGAGTAAACGCTGAGTGATCACCCCGATGATCTTATGATGCTCATCGAGCACCACGGCCACTTTGGCATGGGCCGCGGTTAATAAGCGTTTTATATCGGCAAGTTCATGATCTAGGGTCACAGACACCACAGGATCCAATACCGCTGAACCAATATGGTCACTAATACTCAGTTCACGATTGATTAAAATCTCGAGGCAAGTATCGACGATTTCAGAGTCGAATAAAGTGCCTCTTCCCGCCTTTAAGACCTCGGTCATTTTAGCGAGTCCCAAGGAGGGACGATAAGGACGGTGAGATAGGATTGAGTCGGCCACATCGGCAACGGCAATGATCTTAGCCTCATAAAGAATCGCTTTATCCTTCAAACCTAAGGGATAACCCGAGCCATCGAGTCGCTCATGATGCTGCAAAATCATCTGTTTAATCGGCCATGGGAACTCGACATCCTCAACAATCTCTGCCCCATGCAACGGATGGGTTTGGATTAATGCGTACTCTTCTTTGGATAGTTTTGAAGGCTTAGTCAAAATCTGTGATGGTATCGCCAGTTTACCAATATCATGCACCAGTGCGCCGATTTTTAGCCCCTCTAAACGCTGCGGCTCAAGTCCGAGTTTCTCACCAATCAGGTAGCTTAATTGTGCCACCGACTTTTGGTGCCCTGCTGTATAGGCATCCTTAAGTTCTAACGCCTCAGAAATCGCGCTGATAAGCTGAGTTAAGGATTGGGATAACTGCTCTTTTTGCGCCTTGATGATTTTGGACTGGCGAGACACCGCCCTTAAACTTCGTGGAAGTTCAATCGAGTGCCACAAAATACTGGCAAAGGTCAGTAAGGAGCGAGCATCGTTACGGCTATAGGGCTCATCGCGCCCCACCACACACACCATCCCCACTAAGCGATTATGGAAAATCATAGGCACAGCGAGATAGCGCTCGCCCAGCAGTAAGCGGTCAAACAGGAGATTATCGGAGCGATTGCTCTCTAACTTATTCTGAATAATGGGTTTGTAGTCTTTAACGCATTCTTGCCAGAGCTGACTTTCAAGCTCAGAGGCTTGGGTGTTTTCCTCCACAAACTCGGCTTGGTTAACCTTAGGCGTAGGATAGTCCGAACGGGCTGCTAAGGTGAGGGACTTGGATTTATCATTATGCAGCAGGATAAAACCATACTGACTGTCCATCAACGCAATCGCCTTGGCGACCGCCACTTTAAACACCTCTTCCTGCGGCGATTGGATCACATCGTCAATATGTTGTAACCAGGCATCACTCGCTTGGATAGCCCGGCGATAATCGGAATGCAGGCCCTTAATCGGCAATTCTTCATAGTTAATATCGGCAAGGATAAGTTGCCACCCCTGCTCAGGAATAACATATAGGGCAAAATGCACTCGCCTGCCCTGATTATCCCTCAGCACCAACCCGATGTAGTTATCGGTACGTTGAAGAATATCGCCGCAAAGTTTGGCATTAAATTCATCGAATAACTGGCAGATGGGTTGATTGATGATTTGCGCAGCCGAACGTTGGCACCTTTCGTAAAATGCCCGGCTCATGCACTGCACTCGAAACTGCCGGTCAAGCCGGGCCCAAGAAAGAGGTAAATCCTCAGGCAGGTCTTTAATTCCAATAATGAGACTACGGCTCATAGACATCAAACACCCCTTCCATGAGTAATACACTTTGAATGGCATACAATTCAAAGTGTCATGTGACTAGATGATCATGCCTTAAATATCGCAATTAAACATACTGATAGCAAGCGCAGTGCCTAGGCTTAATTCTAAAGTCTTAACAGACAAGCAGTTAAAGCCTACTTGCCTGTCACTTTTAACTGACGTTAAAACACTATGGTTTTATTGCCGTAAACCACTACTTGCTCATTTAGCACTAGCTGTAAGGCTTTACTGAGGACGCTTTTTTCGACATCACGCCCCGCTTTGGCCATTTCAAGCGCGCTGTAACTGTGATCGACGGGGATCACGTCCTGCTTAATGATCGGCCCTTCATCGAGGCAATTATTCACAAAATGTGCCGTCGCACCGATGATTTTCACTCCTCGCTCCCAAGCTTGGCGATAAGGTGCGGCACCGATAAAGGCAGGTAAGAACGAATGATGGATATTGATGATACGGTTTGGATATTCGGCGACAAAATCCGGCGTCAGCACTCGCATATACTTGGCGAGCACCAGATAATCGGGCGCGTATTGCGACACAGCGGCCAATAACGCCTGCTCATGCTGAATTCTGTCGAGCCCTTCGTGACTCACGAGGTGAAAAGGAATATCAAATTTTTCAACCAATTCCCTTAACACATCATGGTTGCCCACCACGGCTGCTATCTCAACATTCAAGCCGCCATAGTAGGCCTTCATCAGCAAATCGCCCAAACAATGGGCCTCTTTGGTGACTAACACGACGATGCGCTTCTTGCCCGCGCTGACCAAGGTCATATGATTTTGCGCGGGTAACACCTCCCGCAGATCCTGCAGTAATTGCTCGCTATTAAAGTGCCCTTCGAGCTCAGTACGCATAAAAAATCGCCCCTGAGCATTATCCACAAACTCACTGTTTTTAATGATGTTAAGCTGATGATTGAAGCAAACACTGGTGATTTTGGCGATAAGCCCTTGGGCATCGGCGCAATCTGTCATCAGGATTTTACGTGCTAAGGCGGGTTGCGCGTTCGATACTACTTCATGCTGTGACTGCAAAATCTGATCTCCTCTATGGTCCCTCATTCGAGTGTGCCATAGCCAATCCACTCATACAGCATGAAAAGCTTATTTTTTGTGATAAAAAGTGAATTTATTGTGAGTTAACTTTATTAAACACAATAAAGCAGCGATTAATTTCAACAAGATGCAATATCAGCGCCGAGTATCTAAATAACGCTGCAAGACTTTGCGTAGGGTTTCGGCCTTAGTGCCATATACCACTTGCACACCTTTGCCCATCACAATCACGCCCTTAGCACCGAGCTGGCTGAGCCGCACTTTATTGACGAGTTCTGGGCTGTGCACACTCAAGCGTAAACGGGTGAGACAAGCATTGAGCTCGACAATATTCTCACGACCGCCCAATGCCGCAATGATGGCCCTTAAGCTCTCTTTGGCACCATGGGGTTCATCGGGTTCGAGTCGTCCTGGCGTCTTTAAATTAAATGCCAGAATACTGCCCCTAAACAGCAGATAATAAATCACCGCCGTCAGCGGCCCTAAGAATACGAACCAACCCGTATTGCGCGACAGCGAAAACAGCAGCGTGAAATCCACCAGCCCATGGGAGAACACAATACTGTGGTGAATATCGAGCATGATGCAGACAAAATATGCCAGCCCCGACAGCAGCACATGGATAAGAAACAAAAATGGCGCCACAAACATAAAGGCGAACTCGATAGGCTCTGTGACTCCGGTCAGCCAACTGGCCGCCGCCGCGGAAAGCATAATACCCGCGACCCGATTACGCTCCGAGGGTTCGGCGCAGCGCCATATGGCTAGCGCCGCTGCGGGGAGTCCCCACATTTTTATCAAATAACCGCCCGCTAAATTCCCCGCCTGCGGATCGCCAGCTAAATAACGCGCAACTTCCCCCCGAACCACTTCCGAATTCTGTAACTGGTATTGGCCGACTTCTAAATAGAAAGGTGCATTCCAGATATGATGTAAACCGAGGGGTATGAGTAAACGTTCGAGCGCGCCATAGACCCCAAAGGCGATGGCCGGCTTTTGGTAAACCGCCCAGTCGGAAACCCGCTCGATGAGCAGAGATAACGGCGGCCACACATGGGCAAGGATATAACCTAAGCCCATCGCCAACGGAATGATCAATAAAGAGGCGCTACGTCGCCCTTCGAAAAAGGAGAAAATCGCTGGCAGGCGAATATATTGGCTCCAGCGCACGGCAAAGCAAGTCACGCCACCAATCAACATGCCACCGGCAATCCCAGTGTCTAAGGTTTCCATGCCGAGTAGTAATTGGGTCGGCAGTTGGTAGAGATCCGCTAATGCGGCTAAGGTGGCCGTCATCACCCCATAACCAAATACGGCAGTAAAAGCGGCGATGCCTTGATCGCGGCAAAACCCTATCGCCACAGCTACCGCGAACAAAATGGGCATGATGGCGAAAATCAGTTTGCCAACCGCCAGCATTAATACGGTTAGCACCTCGGGCATAAAAGGGATTGGACTCACGGTTAGGCCCAGCATCACACCCGCTGCGGGCAAAATCGCAATCGGAATTAACAGCGCCTGACTTAAGCGCTGGGCAAATTTAAACCACTGCTGAGTAACGAAATGACCTAAGCGGCGCGTTCGGATTTGACGATTTGATTCCAGCTTTCCAGCCATTTTATCGCTTCGACCTCGGGTTCCATGGTTTCACAGGCATCAATTTCTAGACGCGCCACAACGGGTTTAGCGCCTAACTCGCTGAGCAATTCATCTACCGATTTACCCGCACCGCAAAAGGTATCGTAACTCGAATCACCAAGTGCGATTACGCTGTATTTCAGCTCGGGCAGATAAGGCGCAGTCTCCTTAAGATGATAATACCAAGGCTGAATATCGTCGGGTAAATCCCCTTGTCCAGTGGTCGAAGTCACTACCACTAACAACTCATCCTGTGGCGGCGTAAATTGGCTAATTTCATTCGGTTGCCACAATCTGGCGTCATAACCGAGTTCTGTCAGCGCTTTTTCTAAGGTTTCGGCGGTAAATTGTGCGCTACCATACACAGTGCCAAACACCAGATTAACTTTTTTCATGATATACTCCGTGCCACATGCGTAAACGCAACTTAGCTGAAGTTACTTTATTGTGAGGCTTTAGGGCAAGCAACAAGGTAAAAATTTTATAAATCAAGTTATTGAGCATGAGGAAGCACACTGATGCGACAGAGCAATAGGCAAAAACACCTCAAGCACCAACATAAAACCACTCAAATTAGACGCAAACATTACTTTCACGCCGCCCAGCAAAATCTGCAATTCCCGCTAACCGTTCCGGCGGAATACTCGACCTTAGCTAGCTTGATATCCAGCCTCAAACCAACCAGTAGTTAAGACCGCCGATTGTTGCAGTGAATTGCATGTAATTAGGCAGATAGCCAAGATGCAAGCTTAAGTGAGCACTCTCCTTTGGTTAGGAGTATCTTTAAGTTAGTAGTCGCCTCTTAAGCGACCACAGGCCCTAAATGCCCAAACAAGCATTGCCTTAAACGGTCGTCGTTTGCTCTGCAATCAACACACTTGGCTCGCAACAAAGGGCGGCATCATCCCAGCCCAGTCCTGAAAACACGGTTTCCCATTCTGGCTCAAGCTCGGTTTCGATACTCAGTCGCGCTTGGGTAACTGGGTGAGTGAAGGTTAACTTCTTCGCAATCAGCCACAATCGATTGATATCGAAATGCGTACGGAAAAACGCATTTTGCTTACCATCTCCGTGCGTGGTATCGCCAATAATCGGGTGACGTAAATGCGCCATATGGCGTCTGAGTTGATGCTTACGCCCCGTTTTTGGACTCAGTTTCACTAACGCGAAACGGCTGGTAGCGTAACGCCCCGACGGATAAGGAATTTCGGTATTTAATAGCGGCTCATATTGAGTCACAGCGTCCTGCGCGGCCTTATCTTGATTGGCAAACTTGTCAGCCACCTCATCCAATTCGACTTTGAGCGCATAATCCAACACACCACTCTCGTGCATATTGCCACGCACCAGTGCCAAATATTGTTTTTCAATACTGTGGTTGGCAAATTGCTCACATAGGGCATTGGCCACCTCACTGCTTTTGGCAAATAACAACACGCCCGAGGTCGGTCTATCTAAACGGTGTACCGGAAACACATGGCAACCGACCAAGTCACGAGTCAGTTGCATCGCAAAAAAGCGTTCACGCCGTGCTAAGTAGCTGCGATGAACCAATAATCCCGCGGGTTTATGGATAGCCACCAAGTGCTCGTCTTGATACAAAACACGCAGTTCAGGCGCAGGCTCTGACTGTTCGTCGCTCTCGGTTGGGTTGAATTTATCCTCTGGCATATCCAGCCAATCATCATCTAGGTTCATTTAACAACATATCCAATTCATTTAAGACACCGATTAAAGGTGTTAACGCCGCTTGTTCGGACCACACATGTTCCGCCATCGGGGCTATCGCAATTTTACTTGGCAAAGGTTGCCCCGCATCGATAAGGGCTTGCATGCGCGGAATAAAGATAAACTGCAACCATTGCGCTAACGACATCAGATCGCAGGCAAAAGGCGCCGTACTGGCCATAGCTTCATCACTGGGCGCACGAGTAGACCAAAGCCCTGCACTTTGTAGCTCGTGGGCAATTTGGGCTAGTTTGGTTTGAGTTTGGCTGTAAAGCATCGATATAAGGTCCATTAAGCCACAGTCATTCGACAATTAAGCGCTGCGACTGAGGCGATAAAAGTGTGGCAATCATACCATCGCGCACAACTTCCCCCTATAATGTCGCCAATTTATTGAGCCTTTTTGATTGATATGACAGCCAAATGACTGAAATTACCACGCTTAGCCAATTTTTAACGACAGCCAAAACCCAATTCCAAGTCTATGAATTAGGACGAAGAGTACAGCACATCGATATGCTGGCCTTCCATCAAATCGAATCATTAGTCACGCCCTACCCTTACCCTATTCAAGGGCATGCCCAATTTGCCATTGTGTTTTGGAACGAGAGCCAACAGCATTTTATTTGGTTCCTAAAGCTACCATTAGACGAACAAGGACTGCTCTCGCCGGCGCCGCGCTCACAGTTTATTGAAATGGTATTAACGGCACTGGGGCAAGATCCGACTCAGCCATTAACCGATGAACAGCAGGACCGCCTCGCTAACAATCCGTTTAGCTTTAAGCCCAGCCAAGAAAAACTGGCGGTATTTAACGCCTTAGTACGTAAACAATTAGGGTTAAGTGCTTCAATTCAATATGAGTTTGCGGTGCAATATCTCTCGGGACAAATTGCACCGAGTGAATGGCAGCATATTGGCCTGCAAGGTTTGAGCGACGTGTGTGTTCGCCTTGGTGAGTTAGATCACGAGCAGCATATCCTCGCCAGTTTTGACAATAGTGCGATTGAAGTACAAATTGCCCTGTGCCAATGCCTCGAACATCTGCATTTAACTGAAGCGCTTGCGAATAAGCTTTACGATAAGTTTGTGACGGCTTCTCCCGAGTACCAAGCCTATTACTTGCGCGCACTCGCCTCTCATACCGAATTGAGTCAGCAAGCCCTCGCCCATCTTCAACAAACCGAGCGCTTAGAGGCCAATGAACTCATCAGCATCGCGGGCCGAAACTGGACGGTATTAAAGCAAGAGCTGAGTCGCAGTATTTACCTCGAAGCACTGGCGCGACAACCCCAAGCCTTTTTTAATCAGATCTTTGCTGATATTGTGGCGATTCCCAGTTTGCGTAACCACTTATTGGGTGAGTTAAGAAACCCCAATCGGAGTGTTCAACTATCACAGGCCATTGGCGGCTTGTTTAAGGCTACAAGTAAATGATGTCAGATCTGCTGTTAATTATTGCGCTCGTTGTGGTTGCGGCCTTTTTTTGGCAATTACGTCAAATGGCTGAATTGAGCCGTATTTTTGCTGAAAAAGAATGTTGCCGACAAAAAGTACAGCTCTTAGCCATCGCAATGGAAACGGCTCGCCCCAGCCTTGGCGGCACGACAGGGATCTGTTGGAAGGCAAAGTATCTATTCGAATTCAGCACCGATGGCATCAACCAATACCGCGGTCATATTTGGATGCTAGGGAAAAAAGTGCAAAAGATTGAATGGCCTATTTTCCCTGAGCCAGAATGGCAAGAAGCACCGATGGCCAAAGGCAAATTTGGTGGTTGCGGCAGCCAAAGTAGCTGTAGCTCGGGCAAGTGCCATTAAGCTATTGCCGTTGACCTTTTGATAAAGCTAAGCGGAATCGATAACGCCGAGCCGTATAGATAACACTCAGCCATAGCTCGGCTAAACATCCGCATCCAATTAGCTTTATCTGTGTGAAAATAAAAAAGAAAGGGCGTGGTCATAAGACCACGCCCTTCTGTTCTCTGTTAAGCTATCCCGCTATTTTCGTGCTCCCTGCACCATCCATGCGTCAACTTGCGTCCTGCATCATCCCTGTTCAATCCGTGATATTTCCCTGTACTCAACGTACTTCCCTATCTCTTGGCGTTCCTTTTACCAAGCTTGCTCTTTCCTGAGCGGTTCCAGCATCATCCGTGAAATAGGTTCAGTAGCATCCTTTCTATTGCACTCCATGTGCCATTGCAATCCTGTGCAATTAGGCTATCTATCCCTGATAGTCTTTCCTTCCGTGGTTCGCATCGCTTTCATCCTGAAAGTCTCTCCTTACCACTCCATAAGTGTTTATTCCTTAAACACTGTCCAGTCATCCTGACTGCTAACTTCCTGTTCGCTGTAGTTCCGTCTACAAATGAATTCTACGACAGCCATAGCAGGGTGGCTTTCGCAAAAGATAAAAATGTAAGCCGCCATATTAAGTTCATAATGGAAAAAAATTCTTAACATATTGATTAGATGCGACTTACCTAAAACTAGGTAGTCATTGTCAGTCAAAAAACTTACACATCGCTTACAGCCTTGTGAGATATATCTCACAAGAAATCGGGCAAGTTATGCCATTTGAATGCACAAACATTGATTAATCCCGAGACGTTCAAGCACAGCAAAGGAAATTGCGACTGTATAAAAGAGTAAAAATCGTCCGTTAAATTTGTTTTTCAAACAGAGCGCACACAAAAGTGGACATTATGACGTATCGTAAAAAATGACGTTGGAGAATAGCAAAAAGAAAGGGGCGCACTATGTGCACCCCATTTATCCTCTGCAAGCCATCCTGCTTGATTGTGCTCCCTGCACCTTCCTTGCGATCGTTTGCTCCCTGCAAGCGTCCTTCTATCCCTTTATTTCCCTGTGTAGTACACACTCAATCCTTTGACCCGAATATCCTATTTCGGCTCCTGTCACATCCAGTGACTCATCCCAATCGCGTCCAGCTGAATCCCTTCCTAACCTTAGTACAAGCTGTTCACCCTTATACTTATCTTTTTACTCGATACTTCCTGCATCCAGTAACGCTTAATCCTTAAGCTTGGTCCTTTTTCATCCTGAAACCTGCTATCCCAGCAGATACAACGTCCTCTATCATCCATGAGAAAGCAGCCTTGCTTTTCCTTAGCCTATCCTAGGCAGATGACAGTTTTCCTACCGTCAGTGGTTCAAATCCAAGAACCTGAATTCGTCGCTTCTTGCGTCCCTCTCGCCTGTATTGCTATCCCTGCTATCCATTTGCTTTGGCGATGAGTTAATTCTACGTGGTTCTCACTATTTTTGTTTCGCTTAAAGAACACACACTAGCGCACTTTTCATACAGCCAAGCTTTATTCAAACATAACACCATGATTTTAAATACACTTTAAAAGCTGTGATTACAAAACAGTCAGTAAGAAAACATTTTATCCTACAGGCTTTGTAAGCGATCTCTCACACGGGTGCCAGCTTCTCACTGGTGAGGGACATTTAGCACTTCAACTTACCGGTGATAATTTGTGCAAACATCACCCAATCTCCCATCAAACTGTACAAGGGATATTGGAATGTCGCGGGGCGATTATGCTCAAACACAAAGTGTCCCACCCAAGCAAAACCATATCCCACAAGGGGAATAAGCAGTAAAAGCCAACCATTTGCGGTAAGCAGCGCAGCGACGAATAACAGGAGCACCAGAATACTGCCAATAAAGTGCAATCGCCTACAGCTCAAGTCCTGGTGCTGTGAGAGGTAAAAAGGATAAAACTCAGCGAAGGAGCGGTAGGGTTCATTCATCTTGTTGGACCGTGTAAAAGAGTAATTGTCCGGCCACATTGCCTATGCTCAATTCTCCGAGGGAGACAAAATCATGTTGCATAAATAACTGGCTATGGGCTTCTTGAGTAGTAAAGACCCCAATCCCCTCAAGTTCGGGCTGCTCATCACACCAACTTACTACGGCTTGCACAAGTTGATGGCCTAATCCCTTTCCCTGCGCATTGGGCGCAAGGGCAATAAATTGTAGGATCCCGCAGTGCTCGCTCGGTAGCAGCTCGACGATACTCGATTCTTTCTTCATCATCGCCTGGGTCGATTGCCAGCCCGTACCGAGCAACATCTTGAGTCGCCAGTGCCAATAGCGGCCCTCCCCGAGGGGCACTTCCTGAGTAACCACACAGGCAACACCGACTAAGCGCGTTTGATCAAACAGCCCGATTAAGGCTTGCTTTTCCTGCCATAGCGCATTCAACTCTTCACGGATTGCGGCGCGTAATTTTTGTTCGTAGGCGAATTTGTCTGAAGTGGATAAGGCATCCACAAAGAAAGGGTCGTCATGATAGGCGTTGTAGAGAATCGAAGCGGCGAGGCGTAAATCTTCGGCGGTGAGATAAACTGCACGGCACTCATCCAAGGTATTATTGTCCATTATTAGAATTCCTTGATTTAGATCACACTCTTAGGAGTAATAATCACTGTATCAAGGAAACAAAAAAGTGCAAATTTTAATCATAGATTGCATTTTTCAGTGAGTTGCATACCCTAGATAAAGGCACACAGAGAGGATGCGAGCATGGATACCACGCCAGTCGATTTGAGTCATCTATTTGAACAGTTGGGATTAGCCAATCAAGCTCAAGCCATCAGCCAGTTTATTGCGACCCATCAACTTCCCCCTGAGACACACTTAACCGAAGCGCCATTTTGGACGCAGGCGCAAAAGAGTTTTCTGACCGAGGCATTAGAGGCCGATGCCCAGTGGACCGAACTTATCGAGCAGCTAGATGTGCAATTAAGAAAGCCCTAATAGTTTAGGGCTGACACTGAACCACTTAATAGCGAGTTGCGTTGAGTCGTTAAATTTTGCTGTAAGCAGTGTCGCCCCACCCGACCAACACACTGTTACTTAAGACGATTGGTGTGCATTCATCCTTAGTGGTTTTACCGTCACTGTGGGTATGCTGGGTGCGATAGAAGAGTACCAACACTTCTTTATCGGCTTGGCCGTCTTTCTGCTGCAGATAAGATTCGCTAAAATCCGAGGCGCCCATCAGGGTCATCACTTGGTCTTTGCTCATGCCAAGGCTGAGCTTAGTCAGATTATTGCGGTTTTTGTCCTGTGTTTTTTCCCAAGATTCGTTGCTATCCCACTTAGATTCACTGTCGCCGACATTGACCACACAACCGCTAAGACCTAAGCTTGCTAACCCTAAAAACGTGACCGCGATGAGTTTGCGATTAATATTTGCGTTCATATTATGACTTCCTGTGTACTTGTTATAAAAATGCTTAAAAAGCAAAATCAATGCCAAACAGCAATGCATTGATTTATAAGAACTAAAATAACCACACCACAGTAAGTTAGTGAAAAATACGATATTCATTAAGGAATTTCACTTATTATGAGTCCGATTGACCAAGTGTTAGCAGCAGCATGCGCACTCGAAGCCAGTGGTAAAACCCCAAGCCTTGCCCTGATAAAAAGCCGCGTCGGTAACAAAATCCCTATGCCGCTGTTAATCCAAGGATTACAGCAGTTTAAATCGATACCCAAAGCCGAGCGTGAGCGTTTAGCGACCCAATCACAGCCCGTGGTTGAAGAGACACGCACCGCCGAAGCTTCGCCACTCACAGTCACCACACTGGCGCAACAGTTAGCCCAGTTACAACAGGGCATTGAACAGGCACTCGCGTTAAAAAACAACGAGATCATGCAACTCAAAAATGAACTTATCGAGCTGAAACAACGTGTCACTCAACTCGAATCCCAAGGAAAATCCGCTTAATGTTTGTCACCGAATTGCGCTTTGAATGCTTTGCCGATACCACCATCAGTGCGGCAGAACGTGCCATCAATCAATTACTCGAAGCCTACCGCGCTAATGGCCAAATCCTTGGCCGCGAATTTGCCGTGGCCTTCAATGAGGGCGAATTCCGAGTACGCCTACTCACGCCTGAAAAAAACAGTTTGGCTCATCGTTATCACAGCCCTTGGGTGAAAAAAGCACTGGCAGAATTAACCGAGGCTAAGCTACTGGCGCCACGCGAAAAATTTATCGGTCAAGATATTAATTCTGAGGTGAGTAACACTGAGTCACCCAGTTGGCAACTGCTCTACACTAGCTATGTACATATGTGCTCGCCCCTGCGAAGTGGCGATAACTTGCTGCCCATTCCGCTATACCAAATCCCCGCCACCTTTAATGGCGATCATAAACGGGTGATCCGCTGGCAAACCGAGTGGCAAGCCTGTGATGAGTTACAAATGGCGGCAGCCACTAAGGCAGAATTTGCCGCGCTGGAAGAATTATCCAGCCCAAACAGTGATTTATTTAGAAGAGGTTGGGACTTACGCGGCCGAATCGAATACCTAACCAAAATCCCCACTTACTATTATTTGTATCGCGTCGGGGGGCAGGATCTGCAATCCGAGTTAGCTCGCCCCTGCCCACGCTGTGGCAGTCACGACTGGAAACTCAATGAGCCGCTATTAGATATGTTCCACTTTCGCTGCGAACCTTGCCGCATAGTGTCTAACTTGTCTTGGGATCATCAATAACTGACCCATTGATGAATGGCAAACTCGGCAGGCAAAATTGCCGAGCCGAGTTTGCGAAACAGGTTTGCAAGAGGCTTTTCAAGAGACCTTTGCACATTTCCCCGCGCTTAACGCTTACCTATCAGGTTGTGCCACATACGTTTAAAGCTGGCAACAATCCCCGGATGTTCAAGCGCTGGCATAGGCAATTCTTCATGTTTGACGGGCGGCGCGATACGTGGCGATAACGCCTCAATAAATTCAGCTAAACTCGGCGCCAATTGGGCAGAAGGAAGCTCGCCGGGAATTTCACCCCAGACACTGCCATCGGCATTATCGACAGTTAGCATCTTATCGCCCTCATCCAGCAAACCAATAAACCAAGTTGCTGGTTGCTTGAGCTTTTGCTTCATCATTAAGTGGCCGATGATATTTTGTTGCAGGGCATCAAAATCCGCCTCGTTCCATACCTGCAGTAATTCGCCCGTGCCCCATGGTGAATCAAATAACACGGGCGCCGCAAAATATTCACCATAAAAGTGATTGATATCAGGCCATAATGTTAGCTCAAGCGCATGTTCAACATTCGCAAAACTGCCAAGGTGTTCACGCTTAACGGGGAGCCAAGACACCGCCTCATCGGACGCTTCATCAAACTCACCTTGAATACACAAAGATGGCTCGCCCTGCGGGTAATATCGTGGTAATTCGCCTAAAGTTGATAGGTAGGATCGATGGTAATTATCTAAAAATTTATCGAGAGCAGGCAGACAAGACACTTAAGCACAATCCAATTTCGGGTATAATGTGCGCCTATTTTGACATGGAAACAGTATTGATGACACACAATCACGATCCCTATAGTGATGCAAAAGAGCTTGCCGGCCTAACCTTAGGTAAAGCCACGGATTACCAAGCCGAGTATGATGCGTCGCTGCTGCAAGGGGTTCCTCGCTCACTTAACCGTAACGCTATCAACCTCACGGCGGAAAGTTTGCCTTTCCACGGAGCCGATATCTGGACGGCCTATGAGTTGTCATGGCTAAACGCCAAGGGTAAACCTATGGTGGCTATTGCCGACATTCAGCTAAGCCATGAAAGCCAAAATCTGATCGAGTCAAAATCCTTCAAACTGTATTTAAACAGTTTTAACCAAACCAAGTTCGACAATATCGACGCCGTGCAAAAAACCTTAGTGCAGGATCTGAGTGAATGCGCCCAAGGCCAAGTCACAGTGAAGATTATTGAGCCTAAGAGTTTTGGTATTCAACGCGTCGTCGAGCTGCCAGGCACTTGCATTGACGATCTGGATATCGAAGTCAGCGACTATGACTTTAATCCCGATTATCTTGAAAACAGCACAGATGACAAACAGATTGTTGCCGAAACACTCAATTCTAATCTGTTGAAATCAAACTGCTTAATCACCTCTCAGCCGGACTGGGGCAGTGTGATGATCCGTTATCAAGGGCCTAAAATCGATCGCGAAAAGTTACTGCGCTATTTGATTTCGTTCCGTCAGCACAACGAGTTCCATGAGCAGTGTGTAGAGCGGATTTTTGTCGATTTAAAACATTACTGCCACTGCACTAAGTTAACCGTTTACGCCCGCTATACCCGTCGCGGCGGCTTAGACATTAACCCTTACCGCAGTGATTTTGAGCACCCAGGCGAGAGCCACCGCTTAGCAAGACAGTAATCAACTTGTAGCAAAAAGCCCTGAGTAATCAGGGCTTTTTTATTGTCTGTTGTAAGCTATTCTACCAAGCTCACAACACAAACTGTCCCCGCACTTAAGCCAAATTCGCCCTAAAAATCTCTTGTACTTGGCTCAACGTGGCATTGTTTGGCAGGCTGAAATACAAGTAACCATCGCCACGGAATGCGCGGTCAAGCTCAAGCAACACATGGGTTTGCTCGGCATCGCACACCAGAGAAACCTCTATCTCACGCAAACGATTAAAGCCCATATTGCGCGGCTTAAACTCTAGCTCTTGGTAACAACCCGAAGTGGAACGAAAGGCGCGCGTATTGAGGAAACCTTGCTCCACATCGGCTTTCACCAACACAAAACCAAGGGCATCCATCGCCTTTAACACATGCTCGGCAATCGCCGTTGGCATAATGACCAGCGCATCGATATCGCTAGGGTCGAGCGCGGTATCTATGTCCACTCCCGTTTGTAGCCATACTTGGGATTGATTATTGCGCACTGGGAGCTGAGTAAAAGGGGTTTCGGGGTGCAATTTACCTGAAAACGGGATCTCGCGAATTTCACCCGCTTGAATTTCAAAGGACTCAGTTAAGCGCCAGCTCGCCAAGCGATGGTTCTTAAAATAGTCGCCGTTATCGCTGCTCACTTTCACCTTAGTCATTAGGGCTAAGTCGAGGCCGGAGATCTGCTGCGGCACATTACCGCCTTTAACGACGATAGTGGCATGAAAGATTTGACCTGGCAGCAGTCGATTATCAATTAATTGGGTATCGACCGTCGCACCACCGATACCGACGGAGGCCAGCAGTTTTTTAAACATGGTATTTCCTTATGTTGCTAATGCTGCACCGATAAGCAGCCCTAATACAGCGTTTATTCAGTTAATTCGCAGATTTGCACTCGAGCAATAATTGCTGGAAATGCGCGCCTAAATCCTGCTGAGCAAATTGTTCACTGGCGAGTGCCATTTGCTTAAGGCTTTGCATGGCTTGCTCGACGCCCTGCTGTTCGATCAAGCTTTTGGCATAGGCCGCCGCATCCGCGCCCTTTTGTAACAGGCTTGCGACTTGATCGAAACTCACCTCTTGTTCCATCACCTTCTGTAAATCGCCAAGCAATTCCGCCACCTTGGCTGACTCCACTAAGGCGCCTTCGACACTCACTAATTTACCTAGGGGATCTTGGCTGAGCTTTTCGGCCACACAGGCAGACACAGTGCCCGCCGCCGCACTTTGGGCGACCACATCGAGCCCGCGGCTGCGGATTTGCTCAACCACTTGTTGTAGTTGGGGATCTTGAGCAAGCCATGCCTGCTCTAATTGCTGTTTTTCATCGCCACCAAAGTAACCACAGCCACCGAGCAGTAGCAAAGTGGTGGTCGATAAAAGGCATTTGAATTTCATGATTAACAACCTTGTCAGTGAGTTCTCTGGCGTGACTATAGCGAGCTAGGTTTAATCCAAAATGAAATATGAACGGAGGAATAACAAAGTCAGTGAAGGGGCAAGAAACTGAATTAAAAGCAGTAATTCAAAGCACTAAATTCTAAGCACTTATTAAAAGTGCTCATTTAAAGCACTCATTAAAAGTACTTTTAAAAGGTTTGCGCAAAGCAGTTATTCAAGAACGAAGGCTGTCCAAGCCTTAGTGCGAAGGCCGTACTAGATAACCGAGCATGCCGCCAGTAGTGCCGTGATACTGGTCAGCTGCATCGAAATAGTCGCTTTAGCCAACCTGTCACTATGCACTAAGCTGTCACCAAACACTAAACTGAGTCCAAAACGATATTCCTCATCAAGTCGGCCAAAATAACTCTGCCAATGTTGGGCATGGGAGCTTGTGACTTTCTGTGCAGTTTCAGGTTCAATCAGCAGCCTAATATTGGAATAAAGTGGAATACGCGATGGGAGTTGAAGATAAGAACAGGACATAGCTTGGCTCGTTGAAACAAAGTTATCTCGCTGCTTAAGTTCAACCCAGTTAAGGGTTTCGACAGTTTGCTGCACGCCATCATCAAGCATCAGCAAACTGTTTGACGCTAAATCAAAGGCAAAGGATTTCAGGGACTGTGCTAGGCCCAAGCCCGTTGCCTTGATGTAGGATTCCTTAAGTGCCCAAAGGTCAAAAAAGCGCTGCCGCTGCGCATCTTCACCTTCAAGGGCTAATAAGCCTTCGGCCTCGATAGGGGAAAAATAATGATTCAGGATCGGGTAAATATGAGTGCTGGCGCGGGAGCGCTCGATATCCACACCCAAGCCTAAACGGGGCAACGTGGTGTTAGCGGTTGCGTCCGAGTCATCGTCTTGCGCCAAGGCAATCAACAACCAGTCGCCACTGTGGCTTAAGTTAAACTCAATGCCAGTGCTTAGAAACTGCTCATGGCTGAGGCTCGGCTTGCCCTTTGTCCCATACTCAAAACACCAATCTTGGGGCGCTATGTGTCGTTGGGGGGAGTAAGGTGAAGATCCACCGCGAGATGGCAGTCCTTGAGATAAGACGCAGCGCAGTGCCGCTCGCACCAATAAACCGTTCATTTGCGCCTTGGGCGCCCGGTAACGCGCTACTTTAGCGCGCTCGTCCTCAGTCAAGAGCGCCATACACGCATTCGTGCTGGCTACATCCATTTCGGTTAATGGAATAAAAAAAAGCTCAATATTCATTAATTTATTCCAACAACACTTGAGTTTAACGGCAGCCCTATTCTACTCAGTTCTGCTCGCCTGACGAGCAGTATCTTAATTTTGTTTCTAATCTTATGAATTTAAATGGCTCTTTAAACTTAAACCCTGTGCTAAACCAGAGTTTTACTTCCTTGAACACGATCATTTGATCATTAAAAAACCATTTCAAGTCCCATATGATTGTATCGAGCCGAAACCTCAGGTAATCTGCATCACCATTGTGCGTAATAAAACACATAGCTCACGGGTTTTAAGCCTAGATTAAGCATGAGTCCACACTCCGCTTTTGCTGGCAAGTTTAAGCAGTCCCGATAGATTATGTTGGATGAAAATAATAAAGATGGGACAGCACTAACAAGATGAGTTCTCGAAAAGTGGGTACTCAAGCCGCGGATCATGCTCAGGCTGATAAGCCAAACTCGGAGCACAAATCCGCCCCCAAAACGGCTAGGCACCGCAATGCCACAACCACGCCGGAGATGCGACACTTTATTCAGCAATCTGAATTAAGTGTGAGTCAGCTTGCCAAAATTTTAAATATTACTGAAGCGACCGTGCGTAAATGGCGCAAGCGCGAGTCGGTAAACGACAGCCCGAATACCCCGCATCACCTCAATACCACCCTCACGCCGATGGAAGAATACGTGGTAGTGGGACTGAGATATCAGCTTAAACTGCCATTAGATAGGCTGCTCAAGGCCACTCAAACCTTTATCAACCCCAATGTGTCCCGCTCGGGATTAGCCCGCTGCCTTAAGCGTTATGGAGTTTCGCGCCTCGATGAGTTTGATCAAGAGCTCGTGCCAAAACAATATTTTAATCAATTACCTATCAGCCAAGGCAGCGATGTTCAGACCTACACGGTTAACTCCGAAACCTTGGCCAAGGCGCTTGCCCTGCCAAGTACCGATGGCGATACCGTAGTGCAAGTGGTGTCCCTCACCCTGCCGCCGCAATTGACCGAGGCCGAACCTAAATCGGTACTCCTTGGCATAGATAGCAAGGCAGATTGGATTTATATCGATATTTATCAAGACAGTAACACCCAAGCGGCCAATCGCTACATCGCCTACGTGCTGAAAGATGGGCCGTTTCATCTGCGTAAATTGCTGGTACGCAACTACCACACTTTTTTAGCCCGCTTTCCTGGCGTACAAACCCCAAAAGCCATCGCTAAATCCCTTAATAAGGCAACGGCCAAACGCTTTGCCAGTGGAGACTCGTTATGAGCCATACCCCTTCACAGCCTCAATTATCAACCGATGAAAAAGCCGATAAGAGACTGAATAAACGCTTAAAAGATATGCCGATTGCCATCGTAGGCATGGCGAGTATCTTTGCTAACTCCCGCTATTTGAATAAGTTTTGGGATTTAATTTGCGACAAGATTGATGCCATTACCGACGTGCCCGAGTCCCACTGGTCGATTGATGACTATTACGATGCGGATAAATCCAAGGCCGATAAGAGCTACTGCAAGCGCGGCGGATTTATGCCAGAGGTCGATTTCAATCCGATGGAGTTTGGTCTGCCGCCCAATATTTTAGAACTCACCGACAGTTCACAGTTACTCTCACTGGTCGTCGCCAAGGAAGTCCTACAGGATGCAAACCTGCCAGACGATTACGACCGCGACCGTATCGGCATCACCCTCGGCATTGGCGGTGGTCAAAAGCTAAGCCATAGCCTCAACGCGCGCCTGCAATATCCGGTGCTGAAAAAAGTATTTAAAAGCAGTGGCCTGAGCGATGAAGATAGCGAGCTGCTGATCAAAAAATTCCAAGATCAATATGTCCACTGGGAAGAAAACTCTTTCCCCGGCTCCCTTGGCAACGTGATTGCCGGACGCATCGCCAACCGTTTCGATTTAGGCGGGATGAACTGCGTCGTCGATGCCGCCTGCGCCGGCTCGCTTGCCGCCATGCGTATGGCGCTGACCGAACTGACCGAAGGTCGCAGCGACATGATGATCACCGGCGGTGTCTGTACCGACAACTCGCCCTATATGTATATGAGTTTCTCAAAGACGCCGGCTTTTACCACCAACGAGCAGATTCAACCCTTCGATATCGACTCTAAGGGCATGATGATTGGCGAAGGGATCGGCATGGTCGCCTTAAAACGCCTCGACGATGCCGAGCGCGATGGCGACCGTATCTATGCGGTAATCAAAGGCGTTGGCGCCTCATCGGACGGTAAATTTAAGAGCATTTATGCGCCGCGTCCCGAAGGCCAAGCCAAGGCATTAGAGCGCGCCTATGATGACGCTGGCTTTGCGCCGCACACCGTTGGCTTGATTGAAGCCCACGGCACAGGCACAGCCGCAGGCGATGTGGCCGAATTCAATGGCTTAACCTCAGTATTCTCTAAGGATAATGAGCAGTTACAGCATATCGCCTTAGGCTCAGTTAAATCTCAGGTCGGTCACACTAAGTCCACCGCGGGCACGGCGGGGGTGATTAAAGCCGCATTGGCGCTGCACCATAAAGTCTTGCCGCCTACGATCAACGTGAGTCAGCCTAACCCTAAATTAAACATTGCCCACTCGCCTTTTTATCTCAATACCGAGGCGCGCCCTTGGATCCAACGCAGTGACGATACGCCACGCCGCGCAGGGATCAGCTCCTTCGGTTTTGGGGGCACTAACTTCCATTTAGTGCTCGAAGAATACCGCCCAGAACACGCGCGCGATGACGCCTATCGCCAACGCAGCGTGGCACAAAGCTGGCTGTTTACCGCCGCCGACAAAACCGCGCTGCTGGGCGAGTTAAAAACCGCGCTGCAGCAAGCAACCGCCGCCAAGGCTGAGCTTTCTCAGGCGCATTTTGTTGCCTTTGCAAAATCCTACGCCCTGCGTGAACTCCCCCCGCAATCGGCCCGTCTTGGCTTTATCGCCAAGGACTATGTCCAATTACAGGCTCTGTTAACCCAAGCAATAGCGCAGCTAGAATCCAATAGCGCCGAGAGCTGGCAACTACCCACAGGGATAAGTTTTCGCGCCCAGGCACTGGTCAAGGATAACCACAAGGTCGCGGCCTTATTTGCAGGCCAAGGCTCACAGTACCTGAATATGGGACTGGAAATTGCCAACAACTTCCCCGAGCTTCGCCGCCATATCCACACCAGCGATAAAGTGTTTAGCGACCGTGGTGAGGCAACGCTTTCAAGCGTGCTGTACCCAATCCCCGCCTTCGATGATGAGTCGAGAAAAGCGCAGGAAAGTGCGTTAACCAATACCCTTTATGCTCAAAGCGCCATCGGCGCGCTCTCTATGGCGCAGTATGCCCTGTTGACTCAGGCGGGATTCGCCCCGGATATGCTCGCAGGCCATAGTTTTGGTGAACTCTCGGCCCTGTGCGCCGCTGGCGTGATTTCAGTAGACGACTACATCAAGCTTGCCTTCGAACGTGGACTGGCAATGGCGCAGTCACCTCAGGATGCCGACTCCAGTAGTGATGCTGGCGTCATGTATGCCGTTATTCTTAAGCAAAAACAGGATATTGAGGCTATTAAAGAATCCCTGGCTCAGTTTGACGGCGTCAAGATTGCTAACTACAACTCACCCACTCAGTTGGTAATTGCAGGCGCTACCACAGCGACACAACAGGCCGCTAAGGCCATCGGCGAGTTAGGCTTTAAAGCAATTGCCCTGCCCGTTTCTGGCGCCTTCCACACGCCATTGGTTGCCCATGCGCAAAAGCCCTTTAGCGAAGCTATTGATAAGGCTCAGTTCAACACGCCAAAGATTGCCCTGTATGCCAATGGCACAGGCGAGCTGCATCCCACCGATGCCAACGCCATCAAAGCGGCCTTTAAAGATCATATGTTGCAATCGGTGCACTTTAGCAAGCAGCTAGAGGCCATGTATGCCGCTGGCGCACGGGTGTTTGTCGAGTTCGGCCCGAAAAACATTCTGCAAAAGTTGGCAGAAAATACCCTAGCCGCGCAGTTAAACGAGCTTTGCCTTATCAGCATTAACCCGAATCCTAAAGCCGACTCCGACAGCCAACTGCGCAGCGCGGCGGTGCAACTGGCGGTCGCAGGGGTAAAACTGGGTGAGATTGACCCTTATCAAGCCGAGCTGATTGCGCCAGCAACGCCTTCGGCCATGAATATCAAGCTCAACGCGACCAACTACATCAGCCCAGCGACCCGCAACAAAATGGTCGACTCGCTGCAATCGGGCAAAATTACCAGCCGAGTGCAGTATGTGGATCGCATCGTTGAAAAAGTGGTTGAGAAAGTCGTTGAAAAACCCGTGATTGTCGAAAAAATTCTAGAAAAGGTTGTCGAAGTGGAAAAGCCAGTGGCACAAAATAGCAATACTATTCAACAACAAACGCCTGCACAACCAGCCAGCTTTACCGCTGGACAGGCGAATCAAGATGCCCTGAGCGCCTTTTTTGCAGCCCAAACCCAGGCCGCACAATTACATCAACAATTTTTAGCGATCCCGCAGCAATACGGCGATACCGTCAGTGCACTGATGGCAGAGCAAGCCAAAATGGCAAGCCTTGGCATCGCCATTCCGGAGAGCCTGCAACGCTCTATGGAGCTGTTCCACCAGCATCAGGCACAAACCCTAAAGAGCCATGCTGAATTTATGCAATTGCAGACCAGCAGCAGCCAAGCGGCATTAGCCCTGCTCGGCCAAAAGCCAGCGCCTCAGGTTCAAGCCCCCATTCAAACCGCAGCACCAGTGGCGGTAGCGGTGGCAACGCCAGTCGCTCCAGCACAGGCTCCCGTGGTTCAAGCGTTAGCCGCAGAGCCAAAAGCGACTGTTGTGCCCGTGAGTGAGCCCAAAGTTCAGCAACCTCAAGTAACACAACAAGTAGCACAACCACAAGTGCAAACTGTGGCAGCAGCAACTCGCGCGCTTTCCGAGAAGCCAGTCGTGCAGCAAATCGAGACCGCCATGATGGCAGTGGTTGCCGATAAAACGGGTTATCCCGTTGAAATGTTAGAACTTGGCATGGATATGGAAGCCGACCTTGGTATCGATTCTATTAAACGCGTGGAAATTCTAGGCACGGTACAGGACGAGTTACCCAACCTGCCAGAACTGAGTCCAGAAGATCTCGCCGAGTGCCGCACCCTAGGGGAAATTGTGGCGCTATTTAGCCAAGCGCTACCTGTAACAGCCGTTACAGCAAGCCCGCAGTCAATTACACAAAGTGCAGTAGCCGCAAGTGCGGCGGTTTCTAATGATGAAATTGAGCGCACTATGATGGCGGTCGTCGCCGATAAGACCGGCTATCCCGTGGAAATGCTGGAACTGAGCATGGATATGGAAGCCGACCTTGGGATCGATTCGATTAAACGCGTGGAAATTCTAGGCACAGTGCAGGACGAATTACCCAAGCTGCCAGAACTGAGCCCAGAAGATCTTGCCGAGTGCCGCACCTTAGGGGAAATTGTGGCGCTGTTTAGCCAAGCGACTCCTGTAACAGCCATTACAGCAAGCCCGCAGTCAATAACACAAACCGCAGTAGCCACCAATGCGGCGGTTTCTAATGATGAAATTGAGCGCACTATGATGGCGGTCGTCGCCGACAAGACTGGTTATCCCGTGGAAATGCTGGAACTGAGCATGGATATGGAGGCCGACCTTGGTATCGATTCTATTAAGCGCGTGGAAATTCTAGGCACAGTACAAGACGAATTACCCAAGCTACCAGAACTCAGCCCGGAAGATCTCGCCGAGTGTCGCACCCTCGGCGAAATTGTGGCGCTATTTAGCCAAGCGACTCCTGTAACAGCTGCGACCACAGTTAGCCATGCAACACAAAATGCACTACTCGCAAGTGCAGTAGCTGCAAGCGCGGCGGTTTCGAATGACGCGATTGAACGCACTATGATGGCGGTCGTGGCCGACAAAACGGGCTATCCCGTGGAAATGCTGGAACTTGGCATGGATATGGAAGCCGACCTTGGGATCGATTCCATTAAGCGCGTGGAAATTCTAGGCACGGTACAAGACGAATTACCCAAGCTGCCAGAACTGAGCCCAGAAGATCTTGCCGAGTGCCGCACCCTAGGCGAAATTGTGGCGCTCTTTAGCCAAGCGACTCCTGTAACAGCTGCTGCCTCAGTTAGCTATGCGACACAAAGTGCCGTAGCCTCAAGCGCGGCAGTTTCTAATGACGAGATTGAACGCACTATGATGGCGGTCGTTGCTGATAAGACTGGCTATCCCGTGGAAATGCTCGAACTGAGCATGGATATGGAAGCCGACCTTGGTATCGACTCCATCAAGCGCGTGGAAATTTTAGGCACAGTACAAGATCAACTGCCGAACATGCCAGAACTGAGCCCTGAGGATTTAGCCGAGTGTCGAACCTTGGGTGAAATTGTCGCCCTGTATGCTGGTTCGCAATCGTCAAGTGAGTCGCAACAGCAAAACCATGCTGCGCCAATTCAAGAGGCAATTGCAGAAACAGTTGAGGACACCATCGACCTGCCGCCCCATAGTGAGGTGATGCTAAAAAAGTTGCCAGCGGCGGCTGAGTTAGCGCGCATCATAGCAACTAGCGATGTTCAACTGACGGCAAACAGTTACGTCGTTATCGGCGACGATGGCCACAACGCGGGGGTGATTGCCGAAAAGCTTCACGCCCAAGGCGTTAAGGTCGCGGTTGTACGCTCACCGAAAACAGTTGTGACCAGCGCATCGCCACTCGATAGCCATATTGCCAGCTTCACGCTGGAGGCGATTGATGATGAAAGCATTTGTGAGGTCATCAATCAGATTGAAGCGCTTGGCCAAATCGCCGGTTTTATTCATCTGCAGCCACAGCATAAGTCCGTTGCCGATAAAGGTGCTGGCTTAGTGCTGGCAGACGAAGCCAAAGCTTCGGTCGAGCAAGCCTTCTTGTTTGCCAAGCACTTACAACCGCTTTTAACGGAGCGCGACCACTGCCGCTTTGTCACCGTCAGCCGTATCGACGGCGGCTTTGGCTATATCGGTATGGACGAGTCGGCAGGCGCTCTTATTAGCCAGAGTGAACTCAACCAAGCGGCGCTCTCTGGACTCACTAAAACCTTAAATCACGAGTGGCCGGGAGTGGTCTGCCGCGCACTGGATATCGCGCCAAACTTAGATGCCAAAACGGTCGCCAATGCGGTAGTGCAGGAATACTACCTCCAAGATGCGCCGGTCGAAGTCGGTATTGATAGCGAGCTTGAGCGAGCAACCTTAGTCGCGGGCAATGCCGTACTTCGCCGCAGTGGCGCGTCTCTCTCGTCTGCGGACAAAATCCTCGTCACAGGCGGCGCTAAGGGCGTTACCTTCGAGTGCGCCTTAAGTTTAGCGAAACGCTGCAAGGCCCATTTTATCCTCGCGGGTCGCAGCGCCCATCAAGCAATTCCCGCTTGGGCTCAGGGTAAAAATCGCAACGAGCTGAAAGCCGCGGCCATTGCACATCTGCAAAGCCTGGGTGATAAACCCACACCAAAACAAGTGGATGCCTTAGTTTGGCCAGTACAAAGCAGCCTTGAAATCAGCCATGCCTTGCAGGCCTTTGAAGCAGTTGGCGCCAGCGCCGAATACTTAAGCTTGGATGTGAATGACCCGGCAGCTATTGCCAGCACTATTGCGCCAATCAGCGCCCTATCGCCCATCACGGGGATTATCCACGGCGCGGGTGTACTTGCCGATAAACATATTCAAGACAAAACCTTAAGCGAACTTGAACGTGTTTATGGCACTAAGGTGACCGGACTTAACAATCTGCTGTCGGCACTGGATCTTAGCCAGTTAACGCTCATCGCCCTGTTCTCTTCGGCGGCGGGTTTTTACGGCAATACTGGCCAGAGCGACTATGCCATGTCTAACGACATTCTCAATAAGGCTGCGCTACAACTTGCGCAGCAATTGCCACAGGCCAAGGTGATGAGCTTTGACTGGGGTCCTTGGGATGGCGGCATGGTCAATCCTGCGCTGAAAAAAATGTTTATCGACCGCGGGGTTTATGTCATTCCACTCAAAGCCGGTGCCGAGTTATTTGCCAGCCAATTATTGAGTGATACAGGGGCGCAGCTGTTGGTCGGAACCGATATGCAGGGCAATACCGCCAATGCTGTTGAAGCTGCATCAGCAAAAAAGCCTGAAGCGGATCTAACCACGGCGTTAGATCCGCAGCCTATGGCCCAAACTGTGCCACAGAGTATTCGCGTCATGCGCAGCCTCGACCCTAAACGCATGAGCTTTATTGAGGATCATTGCATCAATGGTCATGCGGTATTGCCGACGGTGTGCGCCATCGATTGGATGCGTGAGGCTGCCAAGGCCCATTTAGGTAAGGCGGTGAGTGTCAGCGATTATCGACTGCTCAAGGGGATCATCTTCGATGAGGCGCTGCTTGCACGCGATGCGCCTATTGAGCTCGAATTGATGCTCACGCCGCTTGCTGACGCTACACAACAATCGACTGAGGCGTTAGCCGCGCTGATCAGCTTTGAAGGTCGCCCGCAATACCAGGCGGTATTAGTGGCGCAGACGGATGATATGCCAGACGCGCAGCGTTTCGAGGTTGGCGAGTTGCATTCTCTGATGGAGGAGATAACGCAGCAACCCGCTATCGCGAATCGCGAGTCGCTCTACAGCGATGGCACGCTGTTCCATGGCCCAAGACTGCAAGGCATAAGCGAAGTGCTCGCCTTTGATGACCAGCAGCTTATCGCTAAGGTTGCACTGCCAGCGTTGGCCTTGGACGACTGCGGCGAGTTTGCGCCAGATCTTGAGGATAAAGGCACACAACCCTTTGCCGAAGATCTGTTATTGCAGGCCATGCTCGTGTGGGCGCGCCTTAAATATCAAGCGGCAAGCTTACCCAGTGCCATTGGCGAGTTCGTGTCCTATTCGCCCTTAGGTTTTGGCGAGAAGGCGGTATTAGTGCTGGATGTTATCAAGCATTCGTCCCGAACACTTGAAGCCAATATTGCCCTCTATCATCAAGATGGCCGACTAAGCTGCGAGATGAAACGGGCCAAGGTTACTGTCAGTAAGACGCTCAACCAAGCGTTTTTGGCCAATAAACCTCAGCAACCAATGCAAGTGCAGGCAGTCGCCCAAAGCACGGCCGAGGTAAGTGTTAAGTGACACTCGACCCAAGCGCACATGCCGCATTAAGCAATGCGACATTAAACAGTCCGCCTCCCAATGCCAAGCCACTGCGAATTGCCGTATGGCTTGGTGATGGGTGGATGCAGAGTGTGCTTAGCCATACTCAAACTGATGCCACTGCGCTGCAACGCTTGCTGGCCTCTCGGGTGCGACTTAATGTCGAAGATAAGCCATTAACCAATGAGTCGACAGATGATCCAACCTTAGTTGGCTTACTCAGCGAGCAGCTCGCCCATATTGCGCAAAAACAACTTGTTGAAATTCGCTTTGAATATCAGCAGCAAGTCCGTTGCCTGTATCTGCTCAATGGGCTGCTTGCCGCACAATTACATCTGCATGCCGAGGCTTATATTTCAGCATTAGCGCAAATCCAAGCTGAAACCGCCGAAGAAACAAATACAAATACTATCAATACAAATACAGTCGAGCGCTGCTTAAACAGCGCTTTTACCTTGGCGAAACGCGATTGTGCTCAGGCGGTTAATAGCTACGCGCAGGCAGGCAATCTTGCCAGTCAGTTGAATGTATTAGCTCAAGCGGTTGAGGCATTTAGTCATCGAACGCTAGCAGGTATGACACCAATGCTTGACGCGACTGATGCAGCACAACTTGCTGAACAATACGCTGAACTGGGCGCTGAAAAGCCCGTAAAAACCGCGCAGAACGGCTATTGGTTTACCAAGCCCCATCAGGCAAGGGTGTTAAGCCTAAATCTCTTGGGTAATATCTTGGGTAAGCCCCCTCAAGCGAGCACTGCCCAAAGCCTTATCTTGACCCAAGGCACTCGGCTTATCCCTCAGCCATTGCTCAATGCCAATAGGCTTTTTATTCCCATTAGCGGTAATACGCTTGAGTCGTTAACGGCAAAGCTATCGCAACTCATTGATTCATTAGATTTATCGGCAAGCCTTCCCGATACAGATTGGCTCAGCAGCCAAGGCAGTGATTGGTTTAAGCGCTATCAAGCAAAGGATACATTGGCATTAGTACTTATGGCAGGCTCCCTTGAGGAGTTAATGCAAGAAGCCAAGGCGATGCGCGCTTATATTGAAAAGACGCAACAGACTCCAGCGCCAATGACAACGCCATCGGCCAATCTAGCCTTTAAAACTCCTTCGGGCAGCTATTATACGCCAACGCCCCTCGGCGATACGGGCTTAACCTTTGTCTACCCCGGCGTCGGCACGGTTTACCCGAATATGTTCAGTGACTTACATGGCTATTTCCCTGAACTTTATCGCGAGCTTGAACGTGAAGGGGATTTAGCCGCCATGCTGCAGGCCGAGGCGATTTACCACAGCGCTGCTTATGCCAAAAGTACTGTTGATGCAAAAGACGCGGCAGAGATGAGCTTAAGCCAGCTTGCGATTAGCGGTGTTGGCGCCAGTTACCTATTTAGTCGGCTGTTAACTCGAATCTTTAATATCCAACCGCAACTCGCTCTGGGCTATTCCATGGGTGAAGCGGCCATGTGGGCAAGTTTGGATATCTGGCAAACGCCACATGCCCTGATTAACGCCACCCAAAACAGCGCCATCTTCAATCAGGAGATTTCAGGCCCACTGCTTGCGGTGCGCCGCGATTGGCAGTTGAGTGAAGATGCTCCGCTGGTGTGGAATAGCTTTTTAGTGCGCGCCTCTCGCGCCGAAATTAATGCCCTGCTCCCTGATTTTCCACGGGTTTATCTGGCGATTGAACAGGGTGATACCTGTATTATCGCGGGCTGCGAAACAAGCTGCTTACAACTCCTTAAAAGGCTGAATAAGCGTGGCATTGCCAGCAATAAAGTCACCGCCATGCATACCCCGCCCTCGCAGTCACAGCACAGTGCTATCCAAAGGTTTTATACCTTGGGCTTAAAGGCGAATGCCTGCGAGACTCAGGTGCGTTTTATTAGCGCGGCGCAGCAAAGCGCCGTCAGTATCGACAGCCAAAGCATTGCCAAGAGTATTGCCGATACCTTTTGTGCGCCGCTTAATTTTACCGCGCTGATTAACACCGCCTATAACCAAGGTGCGCGCTTATTTGTTGAGGTGGGCGCCGATCGGCAAACCAGCACACTTATCGATAAAATCGGCCGCCAACTTGAGTTGGGTGCCGATGGCACTCAAACACAGGGGCAACCGATATTAGCAATGGCATGTAATGCCAAGGGCAGCGATACGATCACTTGCTTACTCAAATGCTTAGCTCAACTTATCAGCCATAGAGTGCCACTCTCCCTTGCGCCGCTTATGCCTCAATCGGCAGATAAGGCTAGAGCGAAAACGATAGCGCCACATTCTGCCAGCGCCAGCGCATTAGGCCATTTTTCAAACGTATTCCAAGAAGGAGAACCCCTTTGAGTTCTCAAATGCATGCTCACCCTACTCAGCAAGACAGCACCGCTGTGCCAAACGACCAGCGCCAAAGCTCAAAGGCGATGCCAAAGATTGCCATCGTCGGCCTTGCCGTTCAGTATCCCGATGCCGACACACCGGAGCAGTTTTGGCAAAATCTGCTGGATAAAAAAGATTCCCGCAGCCAAATCGATGCGGCCAAACTCAATGCCAATCCAGCAGATTACCAAGGTGTTCAAGGCCAAGCCGACCGTTTTTATTGCGATAAGGGCGGCTATATCCGCAACTTTCATTTTGACCCACAGGGTTATCAGTTGCCGCCGACGGCCTTTGAGGGACTCGATGAAAGCTTTTTATGGGCATTAGATTGCAGTAAAAAAGCCCTGCTGGATGCGGGTGTGGATTTAACGGCGCCATTGCTTGAACGCACAGGGATAGTGATGGGCACGCTGTCGTTCCCGACCGCAAGCTCCAATGAACTGTTTTTACCGATTTACCATCAAGCGGTTGAAAAGGCATTAAAAACCAAGCTTAACCAACCCGAATTTGCCCTCGCGCCCTTCGCTAATGGTTTGATTGCGGGCACGCAACAGGCCGCCAATGGCGCCATCGCCCACACGGCGTCTAAGTTGTTAAGCGATGCCCTCGGCCTTGGCGGTGCACAGCTCAGCCTCGATGCCGCCTGCGCCAGCTCTGTCTATGCCCTCAAATTGGCCTGCGATTATTTAACTACGGGCAAGGCCGATATGATGCTCGCGGGCGCGATATCGGGCGCCGATCCCTTCTTTATCAATATGGGATTCTCGATTTTCCACGCCTATCCAGACCATGGGATTTCGGCGCCTTTCGATAGCAATAGCAAAGGCTTATTCGCAGGCGAAGGCGCAGGCGTATTAGTGCTTAAGCGTTTAGAGGATGCCGAGCGCGATGGCGATAATATCTATGCCGTGGTCAGTGGTATTGGCTTATCGAACGATGGCAAAGGCCAATTTGTCTTAAGCCCCAACAGTAAGGGCCAAGTGCAGGCCTTCGAGCGTGCCTATGCCGCTGCCAATACGCATCCGAGCAATATCGAAGTGATTGAATGCCACGCCACCGGCACGCCGCTGGGGGATAAGGTTGAGCTCACCTCGATGGAGCGTTTTTTCGAAGATAAACTCGGCGGCACTCAGGCGCCGCTGATAGGTTCGGCTAAATCCAACCTTGGGCATTTACTCACTGCTGCAGGCATGCCTGGGATCATGAAAATGATCTTCGCTATGCGCTCAGGGCAACTGCCCGCGAGTATCAACCTTAAGGCGCCGATATCATCGCCTAAGGGATTGTTTAGCAGTAATAATATCCCTACTCAGTTGCAGACTTGGCCAGATAAAACAGGCAATGAACGCCGCCATGCGGGGGTGTCTGTATTTGGTTTTGGCGGCTGTAATGCCCATCTGTTGTTGGAATCCTATCAGCCAACAATTCACAGCGCCGAGAAGCAAGCCAACAAACCTGTTTATCAACAGCAAGCATTAACCGTTATCGGCATGGCGTCGCACTTTGGGCCTTTGGCCTCCATCAATGCGCTGGATAAGGCGCTATTAGCGCAAACGGATGCCTTTATCCCGCTGCCACCTAACCGCTGGAAAGGCTTAGATAAACATCCCGATATCCTTAACCAATTTGGCCTAAATCGCGCGCCCAAAGGCGCCTATATCGAGCAGTTTGACTTTGACTTTTTACGCTTTAAAGTGCCGCCCAATGAGGATGACAGGCTTATCTCCCAGCAGCTTTTGCTGATCAAAGTCGCCGATGAAGCCATTCGCGATGCTAAGTTAACCGCTGGCAGCAAGGTCGCCGTGTTAGTGGCGATGGAAACTGAGCTTGAACTGCACCAATTCCGTGGCCGCGTGAATTTGCACACCCAACTTGCAGATAGCTTAAAGCAGCAAGGCGTTCACCTCTCCAATGATGAATACCTTGCCCTCGAAGCCATCGCCATGGACAGCGTGCTCGATGCCGCCAAGCTCAATCAATACACCAGCTTTATTGGCAATATTATGGCGTCGCGCATCGCCTCGCTGTGGGACTTTAACGGCCCGGCGTTTACCATTTCAGCCGCAGAGCAATCGGTCGCCCGCTGTATCGATGTGGCGCAAAACCTACTGTCCCAAGAGAGGCTCGATGGTGTAGTGATTGCCGCCGTGGATTTAAGCGGCAGTATTGAACAGATCATATTGAAAAATGCTCAAATCGCCGTTGATCTCGATGCCAACAGCACGAATCCACAGTGGAAGGTGGGTGAAGGCGCGGGCGCTATCGTGCTGACCAGCCAGCAAGCGAGCAACAGTCAACAAGCGAGTAACAGTTCTCAAAAGGGCTACGGCCAAATTCGTGGTCAAGCATTTGGCACACATCATCAGCTGCCAAAGCTGCTTGATTCGTTGATAACCGAAACGGCTATCGCCAATCCTTCAGTGCCCGCTGCCATTCATATGGTTGAGCAATGTATTGCCCCAGAAGAGCGACTGCCAGCGGAGCAGCTATTAGCGCAGCTTAATCTTATGGGGACGCCATGCAGCCGAGTCGCCAATACCCTTGGCCATAGCTTTGCCGCTGCGGGTATGGCCAGTCTTTTGAGAGCCCTGTTAAGCCTAAAGAACAGGGCTGCGGGTACGGATAAAAACGCCGATAAACAGGCATTAGTCTCTACCCAAAGCCAAGGCGTGAGCTCGCTGCTGCTGTTAAGCCAGACTGCAACGCAGGCGGCACAGCTAGAACAGCGCCTTGAGCAGGACTTAACCCTAAGTGAGCAAAAGCATTTAATCAAACCAGTGACGCTCGGTGGCCGCGATATCTATCAACATATTGTGGATACACCACTGCCCGCACTTGCCGCCATCCAAGGCAAAATGCGCCAGTTGCAGCCTGTCGCACCGCATGCGACACAAACTAAGCCCGCAGAACAAGCAGCACTTGATATCAGGGCAGAAAACGTCACCCCATTTGCCACACCATTAGCAGTAGAGAGCGGTATGTCATCTAACGCACCACACCAATATCCGGCGGCTCCCTTGGCGCAGGATAGGGCGTCGCAGGATAGCGCGGCACTGTTACAAAACCAGCAACTGTTGCAAAACCAGCAATTGGCCCGCGAGGCGCACTTAGCCTTTTTACAGAGCCGTGAGCAAGGGCTCAAACTGGCCGATGCGCTGTTAAAAGCGCAATTATCCCAAACAACACAAATGGGTTCTGTTACACCCCATGTTGCCAGCAGCGCCAATACCGCTCCCATTGCTGCGCAGCAAGCTGTATCAGTCCCAGAACTAAAATCAGAATTAAAACCAGAGTTAAAACCTGATCACGCGAATGTCGCTCCCTATACGCCACCCATTCCTGCGGCTAAGCCCTGCATTTGGAACTATCAGGATCTGGTGGAATACGCCGAGGGTGACATTGCCAAGGTCTTTGGCGCCGATTACGCCATTATCGACAGCTACACACGCCGCGTGCGTCTGCCAACCTCGGATTATCTGCTGGTCTCGCGGGTGACTAAGCTCAACGCGCAAATGAATCGCTATCAGCCGAGCACTATGACGACTGAGTACGACATTCCCGTGGATGCGCCCTTCTTGGTCGATGGCCAAATTCCTTGGGCGGTGGCAGTCGAATCGGGCCAATGCGACTTAATGCTGATCAGTTACTTAGGTATCGATTTTGAAAACAAAGGCGAGCGCGTCTACCGCCTACTAGATTGCACCCTCACCTTCCTTGGGGATCTGCCCCGCGGCGGTGATACCCTGCGCTATGATATCTCCATCAACCACTTTGCCCGCAATGGCGATACCCTGCTGTTTTTCTTCTCCTACGAATGCTTCGTGGGCGATAAGCTGATCCTCAAGATGGACGGCGGCTGCGCGGGATTCTTTACCGATAAAGAACTGGCCGATGGCAAAGGGGTGATCCGCACCGAGGCCGAAATTAAGGCAAGGGAGCAGGCACAAATTGCACTGGCCAATGAATATGCCCGAAACGGCAATAAGCCGCGCTTCACACCGCTACTTAACTGCGCGCAAACGGCCTTCAGCTACGGCCAAATCCATCGCCTGCTGAGCGCCGACATTGGCGGCTGTTTCGGCGGTGAACATGCGGCCCATCAAGCAAAGTTTGGCCTCCAGCCTTCACTGTGCTTCGCCTCGGAAAAATTCCTGATGATCGAGCAAGTCAGCAAGCTCGAAGTGCATGGCGGCGCCTGGGGCTTAGGCTTGATTGAAGGTCACAAGCAATTAGCCCCCGACCATTGGTATTTCCCTTGCCATTTCAAGGGCGACCAAGTGATGGCCGGCTCCCTCATGGCCGAAGGTTGTGGCCAGTTACTGCAATTCTTTATGTTGCATATTGGTATGCACGCAAATACACAAGCAGGTGGCGTCACGAACGGTCGTTTCCAACCCCTTGAAAACGCATCGCAAAAAGTACGCTGCCGCGGTCAGGTATTGCCACAATCTGGCACACTCACCTATCGCATGGAAGTCACCGAAATTGGCATGAGCCCTCGCCCCTATGCCAAGGCGAATATCGATATCCTGCTCAATGGCAAAGTGGTGGTGGATTTCCAAAACCTCGGGGTGATGATTAAAGAAGAAGCAGATTGCACCCGCTATTCGCAGAGCGGTTATTCGCAAAGCCATTCCTCACAGAGTAATGCTCCCCAAGCAGCAAATATCGACAACCAAGCGGAACAAGCGCCACTGATGGCGCAAATCCCTGATGTTGCAGCTCCCCTGAATAAAGGCGTTGTGCCGCTTAAACATGTGAGTGCGCCAATTGCGCCAACAGGCTCTAAGTACGCCAACCGCGTGCCCGACACCCTGCCGTTTACGCCCTATCATTTGTTTGAGTTTGCCACCGGCGATATTGAAAACTGCTTCGGCCCCGATTTTAGTATTTACCGTGGCTTAATCCCGCCGCGCACGCCTTGTGGCGATCTGCAACTCACCACCCGAGTGGTGGCCATTGAGGGCAAGCGTGGCGAGCTGAAAAAGCCATCCTCCTGTATTGCCGAGTATGAAGTGCCCAGCAACGTTTGGTATTACGCTAAAAACAGTCACCCAAGCGTGATGCCTTACTCTGTGCTGATGGAAATTTCCCTGCAACCTAATGGCTTTATCTCGGGTTATATGGGTACGACCTTAGGCTTCCCGGGGCAGGAGTTATTCTTCCGCAACCTCGACGGCAGTGGCAAGTTACTGCGCGAAGTGGATTTACGCGGTAAGACCATAGTCAACGATTCGCGCCTACTGTCCACCGTGATTGCTGGCAGCAATATCATTCAAAACTTTAGTTTCGAACTGAGCTGCGATGGCGAGCCCTTCTACCGTGGTAATGCGGTTTTCGGTTACTTTAAGGCCGATGCGCTTAAAAACCAGTTGGGTATCGACAATGGTAAAATTACCCAAGCTTGGCACCTTGAGCGCGGTATTAAAGCCGACAGCCAAATCAATCTGTTAGATAAAAACGGCCGCAGTTTTGTGGCGCCGCTGGGCAAGCCACACTACCGCCTCGCGGGTGGTCAGCTGAATTTTATCGACAAGGCTGAGATTGTAAAAACTGGCGGTAAGAAGGGTCTGGGATACTTGTACGCCGAGCGCACTATTGATCCGAGCGATTGGTTCTTCCAGTTCCATTTCCATCAGGATCCTGTGATGCCAGGCTCCCTCGGCGTCGAGGCGATTATCGAACTGCTGCAAACCTATGCCATAGACCAAGACCTAGGTGCAGGCTTTAATAATCCGAAATTTGGCCAAATTCTGTCAGAAATAAAATGGAAGTATCGCGGTCAAATTAATCCATTAAACAAACAGATGTCGCTGGATGTGCATATCACCAGCATTGAAGATAAAGACGGTAAACGCATCATCAAGGGCGATGCCAACCTGAGTAAGGATGGCCTGCGCATTTATGAGGTAACCGATATCGCAATCTGCATCGAAGAGGCATAGCGCTGGCACCTACATTGCAGCATTAACGACAGTTAGCTTAAGAACAATTGGTTTCAGAACAATAGACTACCGCAGTGCAAGGGAATAGCCCCACTGCGGCAAACAAATTCAGGCCCCAAACACCCAAAAGTGAACAGCCCAAATGACGAATACCACACTCGATAATAAAAAGCTCAGTCCTTGGCCATGGCAGGTTGATGAAGCCGCCATCAGTTTCGATATCGATTCCCTTGGCAAAAAACTTAAAGATCTCAATCAAGCCTGTTACTTAGTCAATCATGCCGAAAAAGGTTTAGGCATAGCCCAAAGCGCCGAGGTGGTGGGTCTTGCAGAACCCAGCAATAGCTTACACAAAAGCAATGGTTTGCATCCTGTGAGTGCCTTCGCCCCCGCCCTTGGCACCCAAAGCTTGGGTGACAGTAATTTTCGCCGCGTGCATGGGGTGAAATACGCCTACTACGCCGGCGCCATGGCCAACGGCATCGCCTCGGAAGAGTTAGTTATCGCCTTAGGTCAGGCGGGCATTCTGTGCTCCTTTGGCGCGGCAGGGTTAATTCCATCGCGCGTTGAAGCCGCGATTAAACGCATTCAAACGGCATTGCCCAATGGCCCCTACGCCTTTAACCTGATCCACAGCCCGAGCGAGCCAGCGCTTGAGCGTGGCAGTGTCGAACTCTTCCTTAAGCATCAAGTGCGTACAGTTGAGGCTTCGGCCTTCTTGGGCTTAACGCCGCAAATCGTCTATTACCGCGCCGCAGGTCTGAGCCGCGATGCCAACGGCGAGATTGTGATTGGCAACAAAGTGATTGCTAAAATCAGCCGTACCGAGGTGGCCACCAAGTTTATGGAGCCCGCCCCGGTTAAGATGCTGCAACAATTAGTGAACGAAGGGCTTATCAGCGAAGAGCAAATGTTGATGGCGCAATCTGTGCCCATGGCCGATGACATTACCGCCGAAGCCGACTCTGGCGGCCACACCGACAATCGCCCTCTGGTCACGCTATTGCCGACCATTTTGGCGCTCAAAGATACCATTCAAGCCAAGTACCAGTACAAAACGCCGATCCGTGTGGGCGCAGGTGGTGGGATCGGCACGCCCGATGCGGCGCTGGCAACTTTCAATATGGGCGCGGCCTTTATTGTCACCGGCTCAATCAATCAAGCCTGTGTTGAGGCGGGAGCCAGCGAACATACCCGCAAGTTACTCGCCACCACCGAAATGGCCGATGTGACTATGGCGCCCGCCGCCGATATGTTCGAAATGGGCGTTAAGTTACAAGTGGTTAAGCGCGGCACCCTATTCCCGATGCGTGCCAATAAACTCTATGAGATTTACACCCGCTACGACTCGATTGAGGCGATTCCGGCAGAGGAAAGACAAAAGCTAGAAGAGCAAGTGTTTCGCGCCTCACTAGATGTGATTTGGGCAGGTACTGTGGCGCACTTTAATGAGCGCGATCCTAAGCAAATTGAACGCGCGCTGGATAACCCAAAACGCAAAATGGCACTGATTTTCCGTTGGTATTTGGGTCTTTCGAGCCGCTGGTCGAATACAGGCGAAGTTGGCCGCGAAATGGATTACCAGATTTGGGCAGGCCCCGCCCTCGGCGCCTTTAATGCCTGGGCCAAAGGCAGTTATTTAGATGATTACCGCGAGCGCAATGCGGTCGATTTGGCGAAACATTTAATGCAAGGCGCTGCCTATCAAGCACGGATTAACCTGTTGTTATCCCAAGGGGTAAGTATTCCGGTCAGCTTGCAACGCTGGAAACCACTGCAACGCTGCTAATTCGCTTTGCTAAACCTTATTGAGCGGGTTAAGTGAAAACTTAACCCGCTTTTTTTGACTTCAATTTTTGATTCATTTATGGGTCAACTTCCGCTCGGCATGGTTGCTATCAATCAATCGAATACATAATGCCAAAAACCGATTGGAGTTCCGTTTCCGCTCAGCATTGTCACTTCAGTGGCACACCGTAAACCCATCCTTGGGGGCTCAACGGAAAAATCCCTTTTCCCGATGTCCACTGCCGTGACAATGCTCGCCTGCAACACTTATCTACAATCAATCCAATACATGAGGCAAGATTTAAAATTGGGTGGGAGACGTTGATAAATGCAATCGTCCCAAAACTTTATATAAAGCATTGTTTGTTAATAAGGATTTTTATCATTCAAAAGTATCGTTTTGCACATTATTTCAAATAATCCTTATTATCGAGCCTTAATATTCAATACATTACAAACAATTCGTTATACAAAATCCAAAGAACTGAACTGATGCACCAGCTCTGATAGAAATGAATCACAACAAAAAATAAACAGTTAAATCATAACCTTGAGTTTTTCCACTTCAAATTATTGAAGGTGAGATTTGCCGCAATCCATTAGAGTTGAATATCTATGAGCATAGAAGATCAAGATTCAATTGACGCCATTGGAATAGATAATGAAGGTGTCGTCGTGCTAACCATCTCAGATCATTTGGAATGGGATGATAAGCATCTCTTACTCCTTCAGGAAAAGATTAATATCTACTTGGCTTTTCTCGAGTCTGGCGAGGTATTTGAAAGCTATCCAGATTCACGTGGGAGAGAGTTTAAAATTAATATTATGTGCAAATATGAGCCAACAGCATTAGCTACGCGGTTCCTATCACAATGCACAGACATCATTAATCAAGTAGGAATTCAGTTTGGTTATCAGGTTTTCACTTAGCCAAACAGTATCACCTTAGCCTAGCGCAGAAAACCGCATGTTTTCCCACTGTTGTCGGCGTAAAACGGCTTGGCGGGCTACTGTCGTAGCTTTGACGTAAGGTTGTCATAACTAAAATCATGGGTTCTAGATGATGATTCGCCTACTGCAATTATTATTAGGAACTAGAAAATGGAACAAATGATAAACAAAGACTTAGTGAAAAAGCTTCGAAGCGAACGTTCTTGGTCCCAAGATCAACTCGCCACAATCTCAGGACTGAGCATTCGTACTATTCAGAGAGTAGAGAGTGAAGGATCTGGCTCCTTAGAATCCAAAAGAGCGCTAGCGGCAGCTTTTGATATTAACGTTAGTAATCTGGATATTAATAGCACCGCAGCCAGCACCTTAGCATCCAGTCATCGAGGTTGTAAGTTTGGGCTAGCTGGTGCAACTGTGGGTATTTTGAGCGCCTATATTGGAATATCTATATCTTTTACATCAGGAGATATTATGTCCGCTGAAGCAGGGATTCATTATGGAAGTCTTGGTGCGCTCTATGGTATTTCCTGTACAGTTATTATCGTAATGTCTAACAGATATCATTCAAACCCTAAGTGATAAGACACATCACAGCTGTATTGCGACTGTTAGCGTTTGTGCAGATGCAAGAGCTAAGAACTTTCCGCAAGGTACTGTCTGCCGTATTATCAATCTAGCAATCAACACCTTAATCTAAGCCGATACTCAAAAGACATCGGCTTTTTTATGCTGCTTCCCTCGATTTCCCCACTGCAACTCTTACCGAATCGTAGGTAAAAATTGCCTATCACACTTATATCAGCCAATACTCTCGCCAATACAGCATTTAAAAATTACAATAATAATCAGTACATTAGCAAATAACTTCAAAATTGGCATTAAGCTCGCAATATCCCCATTGTGAGTTTATTGCGGGATTGAGTGATAACGGGATGTAAGACGTAACCTAGCTCACTCAACTCGCTCTCAACAACGAACTCAACTAGCTCGCTCGACGAAATCGTACAGAGTGAAGAAGACCGAAAAACCGAAATAAGACAAAGGAGGTGGCTATGTTAGGTTGGACCTTAATGTTTCTGGTTGTGGCCATTATCGCCGGACTGTTTGGATTTACGGGGATCGCTGGCGCCGCAGCGGGGATCGCAAAGATTATTTTCTTCCTATTTATCCGACTTTCCGCACCTGATTTAGGAATAAATTTGCCGATACCGTTCGCCTAACACGTCGAGAATGATCTGCTGGTCCACTGTGAGTCCTGTGACTTGAGGTGGCGCCTCTCCCAACTGGTACTCGTGCACCCCGCCAAAGCGTAAAAAAATCCACCGCGCAGTCGGTTTTTGCGTGGGTTTCTTTTTCATGTCCGCCACACTCCGGTTCTGCTCTACTAAGCCCTGCCGGATCCGGTGCTCCAGCGCCGCATAAATCATCAGGCTACAGGTCATCACCATCAGCAACGCTTCGATACGTTCCGGTTTTTTAAGATATAACGAGGAGGTTAAAAATTCGGGACTTTTCAGAAACCTAAAACCACGCTCGACATTCTGCTGGGCTTTATAGGTAGCCAACAGCTCAGCCATGGTGAGCGTTTCACTGTGATCATTGGTCGCGAGGATGAACACCCCTGTCTGGTTGCGCGCCTCAGCCACCCGCGCCAAGCTACTTGCGGCTAACCCCTTGATGTGAAATTGGTAGTTCACCGGCATTTCACCCTTTTGGGGCCTTCCGCGCCCTGCATAGATAGGTTCACTCACGACTTCTGCTTCTAGTTGCAGCAGATTTAAGCTGACAGCAAAACGGGCTAATTCAGCCTGCGCATCGGTCTCGCAGGCAAAACGCTGGGCACATAATTTGTTGAAGGCTTTCAGTTCACGCGTGCTGTCTTTCAGTAGGTTTTTGGCTAATGTTTGCTGCTCACGGTGGCTGGCCTGTTCGCTGCGCACCAGCAACCAACGCTGCGCGACGTCGGCATAATTGGCGCTTTGCCAACAGCCATGATAGCCATTGCCCAGCGCAACCAGCGACTGGGTGCCAATGGTTGCCACGGCTCGCTTGGCTTCATTGAGGGTGACAGGCACACGAGTCACGAACAACTGTTGCTGTTGTGCCAGTAGTTGCAAGGTGTCGGCGCAATACAGCGCCGCATCGCCGACCAGATAACGACTCTCCTGCGCGGCCTTGAGACTGCTCAAGTGGCGCCGTACCGTCTGGGCAAAGGCCTTGGTATCATTAATATTACCACTCAAGGCTTGCATGTAGATGGGCAGGCCGGCCTGATTTTCACAGATAAGCTCCAGGATAACCTGGTTTAGCTCTGGCCGATGGTCGCGGCTATAGCCCCGTACCAATTGCAACTTACCGAGCTGCTCGCCATCGGCTTGGTCATAGGCGCCATCGACGTGGAAGCTGGTGATATCGAGGTGTACTGCAGTACTTTTGAGCCCCAATCGTTCAACGACCTGCTCCGCCATCACCTGATAAAGCGTGCTGACATCGGCCTCAAAGAGGGCATCAAGGCAGCGGCCGAGCACATCATCATTGAGGTCATCGGCACAGATCCCCGGGCCAATCAGGCGTTCTACAGGCTTGTTGGCAAAGAATTGCGGGAACATGTGCAAGGTCGAACTATGAAAGCCAAGACCGTTCAGTATCATCGCCACCAACGCTTCACCATGTGAGACTTTGTAGGGCGGCGTTTTGGGTAGCACCGCATCAATCATGCGAGCAATGCCGAGTTCTTGGCAAAGTGCAGCGACCAAACCAAGGTGGTCGAGGTTACGGATAGAGATAGCGGGAGCGGCCATGATGAATTACCTGCAAAAGAGAGTAATAGATCAGAATGACCGATCGCCGTCAAGTTTTTTAAATCGAAAATTAGGTGCGGAATGACGGATTTATTGTATTACTTGTGATTTCCCTGCTGGTCAACGCCCTTAAGGGCAAGGCACCACGCGCTTAAATTGGATAAAAGGAGAATCGATATGAAACCTATGACCATAATTACCACTGCATTTTTAGCCTTATTATTAACCTTTGGACTGTCAGCCTGTAGCGACAACAACGCCGAGGACGCAGGCGAAAAAATTGATGAAGCCATCACAGATACTGGCAATGCGATTGAAGATGCCTGTGAAGAACTGAAAGAAGGCGTTAAAGCGAAAGATACCCGCTGCTAGGACGGATGACGGAGAGTAATAAGTCGCGCAAACAAGCCTATCAGGGGAACCACAGTTCGAGTGAGTACCACAGAGCCACTTTATCGCGACAGACATTGGTTACGATAAAGTGGGTTTCCCTGAGGCTCGCCGTTTATCGATGGAGAAGATGCCAATGCTGAGTAGGGTCCACATTAAGTATTTCTATCTGTTCGGAGCGCTGCTATTTGGCTATTTTGCCGTAACGGGGCATTCTCCCATTCTCACCTTTATTTGGGCATGGAGCAGCCTTTCCCTCGCCCTTGTCGGCTCGGCCTATTGGTTTAATCTCGCCAGTATTTTTAGAAAACGTCAGGATGGCTCCATCCCTTGGTATATTCGCTGGGGCTTTATTCCGTTTTTATTAGGATGCCGACTCTATAATCTCTGGGCGCGGCGCCGCGATAGCGTGCCTTCAATGCAAGCCATTGATAAATATCTATACTTGGGTAGCCGCTTAAGCGCTGCCGATTTACCTAAACTGAATCGTTATGGCATTACCGCTATTTTAGATGTCACCGCCGAATTCGACGGCCTCGATGTGTCCCTGTATGAAGAGCATATCGACTATCTGAATATCCCTATTCTTGACCACAGCGTGCCGACTAGCGCCCAATTAAATCAGGCGATTAACTGGTTACACCGTCAAGTACGCGCCCAAAAGCGGGTATTAATCCACTGTGCGCTCGGCCGCGGGCGCTCCGTAATGGTGCTGGCCGCTTATCTTGTGTGCCGCCGTCCCGAACTCAGCTTCGCCGAGGTGCTGCAACAGATTAAAAGCATTCGTAAAACCGCAGGGTTAAATCGCTGGCAACTCAAAGCGCTGGAGCAGATGTACACTCAAGGGGAAATCAAACTGCATAAGCGAGCCTGGATTATCGCCAATCCCGTCTCTGGCGCGGGTAAATGGCAGAGCCATGGCGAACAAATTTGCACTGAGCTGAAACGCTATTTTGAGGTGCAGTTAGCGCTCACCACGCCAGAGATTAGCGCCCAAACCCAAGCGAAAAAAGCCCGACTTCAGGGCGCCGATATCATCATCGCTTGCGGGGGCGATGGCACAGTCACAGAGGTCGCGGCGGAGATTATCGACACCGATATCACCTTAGGCATTATCCCGCTAGGCACCACTAATGCCCTGTCACACGCCCTCTTTGGTTTAAGCAGTAAGCTCAATGCCGTCTCCCAAGCCCTTGATAATATTATCCAAGGCCAGACACAGACTATAGACACGGCGCGTTGCAATGAGCGGCTGGTGTTACTGCTGGTCGGCATTGGGTTTGAGCAGCAAATGATTGAGTCGGCGAGTCGCGAGCGTAAAAATGCCCTCGGCCAACTCGCCTACCTCGATGGTTTGTGGCGCGCGGTGAACACCGACACCAACCTCGAGTTGCAGCTGACTTTAGATGACCAAGCCCCAATGGCAGTGCAAACCCACAGCCTAGTGGTTGCCAATGCCGCACCTTTTACCAGCTTACTCGCCCAAGGTAAGGGCGAACCCAATATGACCGACGGCTTGTTGGATATCACTTGGTTAGATTCAAATAATGAGCCAAATGAACAGCTTATCAGTCTGGCTGAACTGGCTTTTACCGGCTGGATTAAAGAGGCCACCAATAGCGACTCTGCGCCCTCGGCCAACACGGGCAAAGTGAAACATGCCCATGCTAAAAGGGTGAAGATCAGCAGTCAGCCCCCATGCAAGTATGTGATTGATGGCGAGATTTGTGAGCCGGAGGAACTCAATATCGATATCCTGCCCGCCTCTTTGAAGGTGTTTGTGCCCTATCAAGCGCAAAATGCTGAACCGCAGTCAGAATCCAAAATAAGCTAACACTTTTAAAATCAACTCTGAATCAACCTATGAATCAAATCTGAATCAATGCATTAGCTTATTTTCAGGCATTTTATGTAGGTCACTACTTGGCGACGCTATTGCTAACGGAATCTTCGCTAACGGCATCAACAACAGTTTGAGCATCTGACTCCTGCTCATATTTACTGAGCTTGTTATAGAGGGTTTTAACGCTGATCCCAAGCTGCTCGGCGGTGTCGGTCTTGTTGCCCTGACTTGTTTCAAGCGCTTGGTAAATGGCGATTTTTTCCAGCTCCTCAAGGCGCATACCTTGGGGGATCACGACATTTTCCTCCGCAGCCGCCTCTTTATCCAAACTGGGCGTAAGCTGTAAATGCTCAGGGGTAATCTCATGGTCCGCCAGAATATAAGCGCGCTCGATAGCATGCTTTAACTCGCGCACATTCCCCGGCCAAGCGTGAGCCGCAATCGCCTCTAAACTTGAGGGCGAGAACACTTTGCTCTGTTTTTCCGCCGCATTGCGATAGGCCAGAAAATGCTTCGCAAGTCCGACAATATCTTCCCCACGCTCCCGCAATGGCGGCACTTGAATGGGGAAATGCGCTAAGCGAAAGTACAAATCCTCCCGCAGTTGTCCTTGCTCAATCGCCACTAAAGGATCGCGGTTTGTCGCCGCCACAATACGCACATTGGCCTTGAGCACCTTAGGGCTGCCGACGGGACGATATTCATTATTTTCGAGCACTCTTAACAGCTTAACTTGATGCTCTAGGGGCATTTCGGTGACTTCATCGAGGAATAAGGTGCCGCCTTCGGCCTGCTCAAATACCCCTTGATGATCGCGATTCGCGCCAGTGAAAGAGCCTTTTACATGGCCGAAGAGTTCACTATCAACCAATTCAGGGCTCAAGGCGCCACAGTTAATCGCAATATAGGGCTTATTCACCCGCGGGCTGGCTAAGTGAATGGTATTGGCGACCAGTTCTTTACCCGCGCCACTCTCGCCGATAATCAACACATTGCTCTCGGCGGCCGACACCCGGCGGATAGTGCGATACAAGCGGTGCATAGGTAACGAGGAGCCCACCAGCAGACCATATTGGTCTAATTCGCTGGCAAAGGGGCGAATGCGCGTCGAAGTGTTGGCAACCAAATGCTGGGCAAAATCCGCTAAGGTTTCGCACAGCAACGACATATCGATGGGCTTACGGAAATGGTAGCCCGCGTATTTGGATAAGAGTTTATCGAGATGAGGATTCGGTAGGCCATCGGAGAGGAAAATAAACTCCACATCCGCAATGGCGCTGGACTCGAGTAAGGCTAAGTAATCTTCACGGCTTAGACGGGGCAGCTCAATGATCGCCACATCGATACGATTGGCCTCCAGCTGACTAATCCAAGATAAATCATCGGTACTGCGTAGCTTGTTGTAGGTCTGCGCGCCCTCGAGCTGTACTAATGCCTGCTCGGTCTCGAAGTCCTGTAGATGATAGAAAAGCGTTGGTCGGATCATCTTGTGCCACTCCCTGTGAATGAAGCACCACTGTATGCCAGCCGTGAAATTTTAACAATCTCAACGGTAAGAGTTGCCGATAATAAGCGAGGCACTGGCGACAATGGATAAATATCATCATTTAAATCAAGCCATTAACTTATCATTAAAAAGTGAACGAAATATGCATAGAAGCTGAATGAAACTGAAATTTCCATAAAATGTTGGGCAATCCGTGTCGGCGGAGCAGCCCAAACTACCACAGGAGGTCGTTATGACGTCTAATGTTGCGCAACATCAGACCGAGTTGAGCGCCGATATTAAGCTGGTTAATGAGTTAATCGAGCTGACCCAAACCGGCGTGGACTTTTATACTCGGGCCAATACCACTGTCGATGACTACAGCCTAAAACGCATTTTTATTGCCCAAATCAAGACGTATCAAGGGATGCTGGCGCGATTTAGGCAACTGCTCGCCCAAACATTACAACAAATGGGCTCGCACATTGGCGCGCACTCAGTGCCGCCGTCGCAGACTCGGCCCTATGCCGATGTCGATGCTTTACTTATTAAACAACAACTCGCCGATGCCCTCGCCGTGCTCTGCGAGCTTGAGCGTCAGCGCCTTAATCACCTCAAACAGTTAATTAAAAAGGCCAATCACCCAAGGTTAATCAGCCAATTGGCCGAGGATATTGCCTGGCTACAAATCCATTTGGATACCCTACACCTGCGTAGCCAAGCCCTGTAAGACAGCAATGCCATCCAATAACGCGGCCAACTTAGCCGCGTTTTTGTTGCCTGCGATCTATCGATTCTTAACGCCTATCCCACTTAAGCCAAAAAGCTTAATCACCCTCGGTAATATTTACATTTTGTCGGTAAAAAGCGCCGATTTGGCGATTAAGCCAAACACCTAAAATTAGTCACCACCCAATTAATCATATTTAAAATCAGTAGGATAAAAACATTGGCACGATTCACGCTTTAGTTCCTTCGAGATAACAACGGAGGATATCATTATGAAAAACACGACAACTTTAGCTTTAACCACCTTACTTGTCGGTTCTATCAGTTTAAATGTGGCCGCCGCACAGGATTGGAAAGACGATGCCAAAGATGCTTGGCTAGATGGCAAGGCCGAAACGACTTTGTTGCTCAATACTAACCTCAACTCCTTTGACATTATGACCGACGTGAAAAACGGCCATGTCACCTTAACCGGTCAAGTGGAGAGCAGTGTCGATAAGGCGCTCGCCGCTGAGCTCATCAAAAGCTTAGATGGCGTAAAAGGGGTCGATAACAAGTTAACCGTGATGAAAGAAGACGAAGGCACCAATGAGGTGGTGAAGACCTTAACCGACTCTAAGGTCGCAACGGTCGTAAAAACCCGTCTGTTGTTCTCGACCGACGTATCGGGCACCCAAATTAATGTCGATGTTGCCGATGGCGTAGTGACCTTACAGGGTGAAGTGGCTAGCGACGCCGAGCGTCAATTAGCCCTGACCATTGCTAAAAATACCGATGATGTGAAAAAGGTCGTCGATAAAATCAAAGTCAAAACCTCATAATGGTCCCGACCATTCAGCCCTTGCTAATTCAGCCCTTGCTAATTCAGCTCTTGATAACTCAGCTGTTGGTAACTCAGCTGTTGGTATTAGTCACTCGGGCAAAAACCACAAAACCAGCTTCGGCTGGTTTTGTTTTATTGGAGCAATGTTATGTTCATCGTGCCTTAGGCTTCCTGTTCGAGGCAGAAGCTAAATTCATAAAAATGTTGGCCATTTTCGATGCTTATCGCCATAGTGCCATATAACCCAACCAGTTCACCCGCGCCAGAATGGGGGACAACCTCAAGGTGTAAACGGTTTTGCCCATCGGTCATAATGCCGAAATGTTGCAGCACAAAACTGCCCTGCCTGCCGCACAGTTTCCCCACGACTTGCTCTATCGCCACGTAACCTGCCGAGCCTTTTACCGCCGTCATGGCACTGAGCATTTCGCCTTGGCTGCGGGCTTCAAGCTCACCATAAAAGCTTTTATCTAAGGTCATTCTGCCCAAGTTCACCCCGCCTACACCTGTGGCATAGGCACTCTCGGGATTGAGTTTAACATCAAATTTGCCCGTGACTTTGGTCATTTCCATGACTCGCTCCTTGTTTTAATTTTATGCTTTATGCCAAAACCTTAGCTTTCCCAGCCGCTAGGTGAAATAAATACCTCAGCCGTAGCTGAGGTAAAATTAACTTAGCATAAGCCCAGATATAAACCTAATGCAGTGCTTTGATTTCCGATTCACTCACACCGACTTCAAGGGTTTTCGCCACGTTAGGCTCCTCTGTCATAGGTTGGCCCGCCGCCCTGTCACGGTAGGTAATGGCGACTTTATATGGCGCCTCAAAGGGATACACGGGCTCGATATTATCAACTTCGATACGATCGCCAATAAACACACTGCCTAAGTGCACTAATCGATTTTGAGCATAATCTAAGCTAAACAAGCCAAGGTACCAAAATACCCCCGAACCTTGATTCGTGACGATATAAGGCGCCACAAAGGGCATGGTTTGCTGCTTAGGATCGTCCTGCAATGGCGCATCACTTTGGGTATCGGGCTCTAATGCGGGGTCAAAATTAAGCGGCGTGATCCGCATATAATCCAGCAATACCCGACCCTTTTCTTCACCTTGTTGATAATCCCCCAGCGCAAATTCCGTTTGCTTGATTTTAATAAAGTGCGTCAATACCACTGGCAGTTGGCTATCGGGCAGCTTCACTTCAAAGGGATTGGCCGTATTCAAACTAAAGAGTTTCAGCATCACCTCGGAGGCATTCGCCACCGGTTTGACCTCACTAGGCACGACAGATTCGATGGCATCTTCACTGGAAGATAATGCCGCCTCTTTGGCTTTTGCCTTTGCATCGGCCTGCGCCATGGCCTCATCGTATTGCAGTACTTGACCATCTTCCATGACCATGTAGATATCATCATTGGTCATGTTAAAACGATAAATGCCCGCGGCAAGAATACTGAGCACAAGGACAGTCGCCGCTATCGTTAATTTAACAAACATACTCATTATCTCCCCCAATATCCTAGTCGCGGTATATTTCACTCTTATGATAAAATCCGCCTTGCTGATAGCATCAAAAAATCCCCCTTCCGACAAGGTCAAAACCGCTTATTTTTGCTTTTAGTCAGCCTAAGTTCAGCAAGTGGACACATGCTGATATATATGATTTAGACTTTTCATTCCCGTTCCCAATCAGGCTATAATTCTTTCCGCTAAATACATAGCCCACATATAACCGTACCTTTAAGGATCTGATTGCCTATGACCAATGCATCGACTAGCCCTTTTGCGGTGTTAAACCAAAGCACTGCAAACTCGTTTAATGAACAGAAAAACCTGATTAAACGGGTCTTTAAAGGCAAGCCAGTGCAATGTCCAAGCTGCAATCAAACCCTCAAAGTCATCTTGCCGGAGACGGCTAAAGCCGATCAAGCCGCAGGCATTTTCTGCCCTAAGGGCTGTACCGATATAGAGCTGGATATAGAAGCTGTAGCGGGTATCTAACGTAATTGTCCGTGTAAATAATGGCGGTAATATCCCACCAGATTACTGCCAATAAACAGCAGCTCCATCAATACCGCCACGGGCGAGCCAACTAAGATATTGTGGCACAACCAAAAACTGGTGCCGACTATCATCAATAAGCGCAGATTTTTATCCGCCTGACAAAAGGCGGCGCGGGTTTGAAACAGCGTTCCAATACAACTTATCACGCTCACAAGCCCGCTGTAGGTCAAGCCGCTCATCAGCACCGCCGCTCCGCTAAAACCCCACATGGCCTTTTTAGACGTAGTAAAAATGCTGGTGAGGTAACGCACGGTGGCAATCCCCATCAGGCCCGCGGCAGTCCATTGTGCTAATAAGCAAAAATGGATGGAGATTAGGATGCCCGAGACGAATAAGCAGGCGACGATGCGCTCACGCGCCTTAAATTGAAACGACATCAAATCGAAAACGATGGCAATCGCCACCAATAGTTGCGACAGGGTAAAAGCACTCAAGATAGGCTCCTTTAAATATCAATATCAGCTTATAAAATAAGCCGATACATCAGCTGCGACTCAAACTTAGCGCCGAGGAGCATGCAGGGGATGACCTAAAAGTGCATTAACTTAAGTTAACTGACTGGATGTTTATAGTGAATCTTGCAAACGTCTACGGATCCGCGACAGGCTAATCGCAGTAATGCCAATATAATTAGCCAGTTGGGCATGGGTTAAACGCTCAACCCAGAGGGGAAAGTATTGGAGTAAATGTAAGTAACGTTGCTCAGGTGTATTGAGCAGCAAAAAGGCTTCTTTTTGTTCTTTATACAATAATTGCTGTTTGAGTAGCGCAAGTTGTACTCGCTGCATCGTTGGCTCGTTTAATACGGCAAGTGGCATTTGCACTAGCCGACAAGCAGTGACAGTTTCTAACTGATAGGGCGCAATATCCTGCTTTAACCAACTGCTATATAAGAAACAAAGCTCACCTTCGAAGTAAAACTCCTTGCAGCGCTCACTGCCCTCTTGGGTATAGTGGCAAGCGCGCACTATGCCATCCACCACAAAATAGGCAAAGGGCTGACGCTCGCCTTGGGGTAACAAGCACTCGCCGGGCTGATATGAAAGCGCCCTTGCTTGTGTGAGTAGCGGAGCTAAACGCTCGGGCTCGGCCCCTAAAGCAAGTAAATATTGCCAAAGGGGTTGGATTGCCTGCTCAGTTTCCGCCTGATGAGTCGATGCAGAGTGCACAGTCATTTCATTACCGGCTTTGCCATTCACATTCGACCAAGGGCGTTTGGTGTGGCGCATCCTTAAGGCCTAAGGCCACCTTAAATACGCGATTCGGTGGAATGATGCCGACGCCTTTTGGGGTGCCCGTCATCACAATATCGCCGTCTTCTAAGGTAGTAAAGCGTTGTAATTCTTCTAGAATCGTCTGCGGATTATAGATCATTAACTCAATATGACCCGCTTGGGTTAACGCCCCGTCTATCGTTAAGCTGAATTCAAATGCCGCGCTGGCATCATCAATAGCGACAAAGGGACTAAATAGCGCCGCGCCATCGAAGGCCTTGGCCTTTTCCCAGGGTAATCCCTTGGTTTTCAGTTTACTTTGCAGCTCTCGCTTCGTGAGATCCAGCCCAACCCCAACATGGCTAAAACGTCCCTGCTGATAGATAAAACACAGCTCAGTTTCATAGTGCAGCGTCTCACCTAAATGCTCAGCATGCAGCACAGTGCTAATAGCCGAGTTTGGCTTGAAAAACACCACCATGTCTTCGGGAATGTCATTACCCAGCTCGTGGATATGGTCGACATAATTTCGCCCAATACACAGAATCTTACTCGGGCAAATCTGTTTATCACCGACGTTAACAGTCTTCATTTGACTCCTCATTACGCTACGCTATTGGCAGTAAAGCTAAGGCACAGTAAATATCAGGCGTATTCCATTAAAAATTCATCGAGTTGTTCGTTGGCAATTTCAATTTCATCCCCTTCAAACTGCGCAATATGGAACATGCCCTCACCTTCGTTGGTCACAGGTATATTGCTGATCCCTATGATAATGCCATCGGTGGGCGCGCGAATGGCCACACTATCGCCCCCATGCGGACTCACAATATGGGCGATGATATACCCCTTGTTGACCCGCTGCCCGAGTTTAAGCTTCATATTCACTAAACCATCGGACTCACTGCGAACCCAATAACTGCGTATTGCACTGACACTAGCGACCTTGTTACTGACTCGCCCCTTGAGCATACCAAGGCTTCGCATCACATTGAGTACCCCCTTAAGACCCGACTTAATCGCCAGTTCACTAAAGCGCAGCGCCTCGCCCGCCTCATACAAAATACAGGGAATGCCCTGCTGGTTCGCATAGCCACGCATCGACACGATGCGCGCCTTGGAGTGCATGATAAGTGGCGCGCCGAAGGCATTCGCCATGGCTAACATGGTTTCATCGCCAGTATCACAACGGATCTGCGGCAAGTTATCCCTATGGATTGCGCCCGTATGTAAATCAATCACATGGGTCGCATGCACCAGTAATTGGGTCGCAAAAAGGTTGGCTAAACGACTCGCCAGTGCACCTTTACTCGAGCCGGGGAAACAACGATTGAGATCACGCCTATCGGGGAGATAACGAGATTGTTGAATAAAACCAAACACATTGACTATGGGCACCACTATCAAAGTGCCTGCTAGATTTTTAGGATTGACGCGCCCAAGCAAGCGCCGGCAGATCTCAATACCATTGAGCTCATCGCCATGGATGGCGGCGCAGACTAACAGTGTCGGGCCAGGTTTGAGGCCATGGAACACTTCCACGTGAATATCGAGTTGGGTATCGGTATAGAGCTTAGCGGCGGGTAGTTTTATCCCCATTTGCGTGCCCGCAACGACTCGCTTGCCTTCAATTTCAAACGCTTCGCGTTTTTTTACCATAGTCACTCCCTGATGTTATCCCTAAAAACGCCAAATGGCACTTAGTCTCTCGCCCCAAAAACTGGGCCGATTACCGTTCAAAGTGAGCAAGCCAAGTCTTTAAAATCTGCTGTAATATTTCGCGCTCGGCGCTAGGCACCCCTGCCAATAACGCGCTCTGACATTGAATATGTTTGGGCAACGCCGCGTCAATCAACGCCTTGCCTTCTGCGGTGAGCGACACATGCACGGCGCGGCGGTCTTCCTTACTGTGCTCACGGGCAATCAGCCCTTTATTTTCAAGTCGGTCTAAGCGACTGGTCATGGCGCCAGAGCTTAACATCATGCTCTGATACAGCTGCGAAGGCGATAGCATATAAGGCTCGCCTGAACGTCTGAGGGTCGCGAGCACATCAAATTCCCCCTGACCTAGGCCAAATTCGCCGTGACACAGGGCGATGGCGTTTTCCATATATTTGGTCAGGCGCGCGATGCGTCCTAACACCGCCATCGGAACCAAATCCTCTGTCACCCCTTGAGCCTGCCACTGCCCAAGGATGATATCCAATCCGTCTTCAGACGTTACGAGTGCCTGCTGAGTATCGAGTGCTGATTGATTTTCTGCCATGGTTTTATCTCTACATAAAGATTCTTTACATGCTAACCATTTTGCCGCAGAATTCATATATCTTTATATAAAGATACTTTTCATAAAGTTTAAATCAGTTTCACAGTGCAAACTGTTCAACGGATTGTGTTAGCCATTTTTATTCGACCCAGCATAGGAGTATGCGATGTCTCATATTTTATCCACTAGGGGCAATCAACTGATGATAGGCGTCAGTCTGTTACTTATCGGGCTTAATCTGCGCCCCATTCTTGCCTCTGTTGGCCCATTACTGCCGAGTATTCAACAGGATATCTCCTTAAGTTTTGCCCTCGCCTCTATGCTCACCCTACTACCAGTCCTCGCCATGGGAATGGGTTGTTTCGTTGGTTTTAAGATTGCTAAAGGCTTGGGGTTTGCAAACACTGTGACGGTATCGCTGCTATTTCTGCTGATTGCAACTGCGATGCGTTTTTGGGTCGAGACGGCGAATGCGCTGATCTGTTCTGCACTTTTAGCTGGCATGGGTATCGCTCTCATCCAAACCTTAATGCCTACTCTGATTAAACAAAACTTTGCCGACAAAACGCCGTTGATGATGGGCTTATATGTCACCGCCATTATGGGCGGGGCGGCACTGGCCGCCAGCAGCGCACCATTTATAGCGGCCGATTTAGGCTGGCGAGCAGGCTTAGGCCATTGGACTTGGTTAGCCCTCATCGCCATCTTGCTATGGATTGTCAGCCGAAAACATCTTGCCCTGCCGAGTCATACCGACAAACAGGCGGAATACTCATTTTGGCGCTATCGCCGCAGTTGGTTATTGGCACTGTTTTTTGCTTTAGGAACAAGTTGTTATGTCTGCGTGCTCGCCTGGTTAGCACCTTATGCCATCGAGTTAGGTTATAGCCAAACCCAGGCAGGATTAGCCTTAGGCTTCCTCACCAGTATGGAAGTGATCGCAGGCTTAGTTTTTCCTTGGCTTGCCAGCAAATCGACGGATAGACGGGCGATTATTGCCTTACTGTGTCTGTTGCAACTCATTGGTTTTATGGGATTCGCCCTCGCTCCACAGGTGTCGATATTCCTCTGGGCCGCACTGGCGGGACTCGGGATTGGTGGTATTTTCCCGCTGAGTTTGATTGTGACTATGGATCATCAACAGAATCCGCTGTTAGCGGGTAAGTTAACCGCCTTTGTGCAGGGTATTGGCTACAGTATTGCCGCTATCTCACCTTGGATAGCGGGACTTATTCGCGATAATTTCCAAAGCTTTAATATGGCCTGGTTATTACTTGCGGCGCTGAGTGTCATCGCTTATCTGCTGTCGCGGCAATTTAATCCGAGCGGCTATGCCCAGCACTATCGACAAGTGATAGCCTAGGATTTAAGCACATAAAAAACCGCCCAATTTGTAAAAATTGGGCGGTTCAGGTATCAAGCTAACAGCTTAAACGCGAGTCGATTAAGACTTCTTCACAAAGCAGGTCAGGATCACGATGCGAGTGCCATTCACACGGCCTTCGATATGCTCTGGATTGTTGGTCAACGAGATATTGCGAACCGCTGTGCCGCGTTTTGCGACAAAGCTGGTGCCTTTGACGTTGAGATCTTTAATGATAACCACGGTATCGCCAGCGTTCAGTACCGCACCGTTGCTGTCTAAGGTCGGAGGCGTATCATCGCTCGCGGCAGCCGCCTCGGCATCGCCCCAAGCGCGCAAATCCTCTTCCAGATACAGCATATCCAGTAAATCCTGCGCCCAGCTTTCGCTGCTTAGGCGTTTCAGCATGCGATATGACATCACTTGAACCGCTGGGACTTGGCTCCACATGCTGTCGTTCAGACAACGCCAGTGGTTCATGTCCATGGTATCCGGCGCGGCGATTTGGCTGCTGCAATTTTCACAAATCATGATCTCGTTTTCATGACCATCGGAAGCCGGTAAGTCATAAATAGAGAGTTCGACGTCACTTGCGCAGAGTTCACATTTGCCGCCACAGCGAGTTAGCAATTCATTTTCAGTCATTTTTTCTGTCTACATGCGTAATAAAACGCGGATTATGCCATAAATTGGCTTTTCACGGCAGGGGGGAAGGCAAGATAACCCTATTTTTTATATGAGTTATCTGTTTATCCATCCTTGAAATTGCCATTTAATCCTTAAAATTCATAAGCTAAACTGAGTCTGACATCTCGCCCCGGCGCGGGGATGCCATCCGACAGAAACGGCGTCACTTGCTGGTTCGTCAGATTTTTTGCCATTAAGCGCACACTTAGCCCTTTCAGTGTTTCTTGAGGCTCGTAGGCTAAATATATATTTTGTAAGAAGTAATTCTCACTTGGGGACTCAGCGTTAAAGATATCCCCCTGAGGCACATTATCCTGCGCATCGTACCAAGTACCTTGCCAAGCGACTGAAATGTCATCGGTAATGTACATGCCCACACGCAGACGAATATCCAGCGGCGCAATATTGGCAAGGTATTCGTCCTCGCCTTGGCTGTCTCTGAGCGATCCCCTGTGTTCGCCCTGTAACCAAGAAACGGCTAAGTCACTGAAGAAATCCTGATAACGGTATTGGGACTCGAGATCGGCGCCGTAGATCTCATAGCCGTCAAGATTGGTGTAACCACTTTGAATCACTTGATTGGGGTCGGACTTTGCCCCGCGGCGCTGGGCAATATCATCCCGCCCTAAGTTAGCAAAGAGGGTCACTTGGGTTGAAAGCGTATCTTGGGCGGCAAAAAGGCTGATTTGCTGTGTCATCAAGCCCAGTTTAAAGGCGTGCAGACGCTCTACATCGATATCTCGACTCGTGCCGGTAATGCTCGCCTTGGCGTATTGCACCGCATAGATTTCATCGACCACTGGCGCTTGTAAACTGTAGGCGTAATCGAAATTCACTCGAGTATTCGCAGTTAACTGGTAGTCGATTCCCAATCGCGGTGAAAAGCCCGAATGGTGGGTCGAGCTGTAGTCGTGCCCTGCCTCGATATCGTTGTAATCGGGGGCAATGTTGGGACGGCCAATGCTGTAGATAAAGTCATAGCGTAGCGAAGGAGTAATAGTCAGCTCATCTGTCACACTAATCGCATCGCGCAAATACACTGCATAGGTATCCTGACGCCCTTCGGGCTGATAGTAAGGGGTGTACCAACCGTAGTTTTTCTCGGGATTTTTCTCATAACTTTTGTTAAACACCATTGAATCCCTATCGAGACTGCGGAACTGCAACCCCGTGGTGATCTCATGATCCCCAATAACACTTAAGTTGTTGATGTCAATGTAGTCACGCTTGTAATCCAACCAAGATTCATGGCCGAAATTGCCGACTGAGACGGTCATCTTTTCCCACGCGATTGGCGGCCTGATCCAGTGACGCGCATTGGCAGAATGAGAAATCACTATCTGGGTATCAATTAAAGGATTACTCGGTGAATAGCGATAATTCGCCGACCAAGTATTGTCTTCATAGGTGTTGTAGGCCGTGGTGGCATAGAGCGCCTGTTCATAGGAGCCATATTTACGGATGTTGTAGTCAGAAATTGCGGGCATAGGTCCACGACGATTGGCCCATGGCTTACGCCCTTCGTCGAGATAATGGGTCAGGCTCAGCATGAGTTGATGGTCGCCCTGCTCGTAATCCAGTTTGCCGAGGTAATTATTTTGCTCATAACCTGAGTATTCAAATTCGTCACCATTGGCAAGCGTCACATCCCCCGCATCACGGCGAGTGACATGCAATAAACCTGAAAGTTGTTTATTAGCTCGTCCATAAAGGGTTCCTGTGTAGCTTTGGGCGTCGTTATTACTGGCGTAACTGGCTTTGATTCGGGCACCAACGTTTTGATTGTAATTTAAAAAATCATCGGCAGATTTAGTCACAACATACATGGAGCCGCCAAATCCGCCATTACCCGAGCGGACATCGTGGGCCCCTTTAATCACTTCGACTCGCTTGATTAAATCGGGATCTAAGAAGAACGAGCCATAACGATACTGCTCAAATCCCACGGGGGCGTTATCGACATAAATATTAAAATCTTCGGTTTCGCCAAATCCCCACAGGTTGATGCGCTCGCCACCACTGCGAGTCCCGCCATCAATATGGGCACCAGCCATATCATCGATGACTTCAGCAAATGTGGTCGCTTGCATCTCTTCAATCTGCTCCATCGAGATGATCGCCTCGCCCGGCTTAGTCATTGTGGTCGCTCGGCGGTATTGCTGGCCATGTACTTGTAAAATCTCGATTGGCTCGACCTTAGGCGCTCCCAATACTTCCTTGGCATTGAGTGGCAACGCGGGTAATACGCTTAAGCCCAAACAGCCCATGATTGCTTTTGATATCCTGCTCTTAGGTTGATATCCCATCTCCCCATCCCCTGTTACATAGTGTAAAAAATAGGGCGGCATTATAGGCATCAAAGCCAAAGATGAGAATAATTCTCACCTAGCTTTACATGTAAATCACAAACTGATGGTAACTGCAGGGAAATGCTCGAAGAATTTGCAATATCCACGCGCATTTGTTCAACTCGCACTAGCCTGTTTTGATTAACGGTCGGAATCCCAGTCTCAAGCACCTCAAAGGTTTTATGGACATGACTAAGCGAACCGCACAACCCCAAACCGAGTTGGCATTTACGGCCGCCAGCTTAGATTTTCTCAAACTGCTGGCGCTCAATAACTCCCGTGACTGGTTTAAAGCCCATCAGGAAGAATATGAAAGTAAGGTCAGAACCCCTGCGCTGCGTTTTATCGAGCAAATTCAGCCCGATATTGTTGCTATTTCCCCAAGATTAACGGCGGTTGCCAAAAAAGTCGGTGGCAGCTTAATGCGCCCACAGCGCGATAGCCGCTTTAGCAACGACAAAACGCCCTACAAGACCAATGTGGGGATCCAGTTTCGGCATTTTCAGGGCAAAGATGTGCATGCACCAGGGCTGTATTTACACATTGCCGAGGATGGATGTTTTATTGCCGCCGGTATTTGGCATCCCGAATCCAAGGTGCTGAATGCCATTCGGACTTGTATCGATGAAAACCCCAACGGCTATAAAAAGGCGCTGCAGACCTTAACCAGTCAAGGATTTGTGATGGATGGTGATAGTTTGACTCGCCCGCCTAAGGGATTCGATAAACATCACCCAATGCTAGACGAGCTGAAACGTAAGGACTTTATCGCGCTAAAACCAATCCCCTTCGAGCGACTCTGCCAAGCCGATGCCGCCCGCTACTGCGCCGAACAATTCGCCCACTGTAGCCAATTGATGGCCTACTTGTGCTTCGCCCTCGAATTAGACTTTTAGTTTTTGCTGTTGACGAGGCCAAGCATTCACTTGGCCTCATGCTTTTCGGTTTTGCTTAAGGGCTATTTCACATCGACGGGTTTAAGTGGCGTTAATGCGAGACTCGTAAGGTATTCTCTTAAAACCTTAAATGCATTATCCAACAGGACGTACTCCTTCGCTTTGCCTAGCACTCTAATCCCTTGTAATTGAAGCACTAAAAAAGCCGCGAGCGACTCAGGTTGAACCGATTGAGGCAACTCGCCCTGCAGCTGACTGTAGCGTAAAACATCGGTGAAATTAGTCAGCAACTGGGCAAATAAACGCTGGCACTCCTGCTGCACGCAGTCATCGTCGAGGCATTTTTCCATCACCGCATTCTGCATAAAGCAGCCGTACTCTTGCTCACGCTGCAAGGCCACAAATCGCGCTAAATAGGTCAAGATTTCACTCAGCCCAGCCTGTGCGTGCAGAATTTGCTCCTTCGCGCCGAAGGAATAATGGTCGAGATAAAAGCGCAGGGATTCGCGGTACAAGCTCTGTTTATCACCAAAACTGTTATACAAGCTGAAGCGATTAATCCCTAAGTGTTCGACCAGATCGGCAATCGAGGTCTCGGCAAATCCCTTCTGCCAAAACAGCTCCATCGCCTGGATAAGCTTTTCCTGTCTATCAAAATTACAACTGCGTGCCATGGTCCAAACCTAGATTGATGCCTGCATTAAACGGAATATCACGGGGTAAAAACATTCTTGACTGACCGTTTAGATATGGCGTAAATTCTATCCTAACCGATCGTTCCGTTAAAGCCCTATTTGGCCAAACTTACAGATTCACAGAAGGAAAGAGCATGAAGCTTTATGAATTAGCCCCTACGCCAAGTGCAAGACGCGTGAGTATTTTCCTCGCCGAAAAAGGCATCAACATCCCACGTGTGAATGTAGACATTCGCGGCGGCGAAAACCTCAGCCCTGAATTTAAAGCCAAAAGCTTAAACGGCCGTATTCCCCTGCTCGAACTCGATGATGGTAGCTATCTATGTGAATCCGTTGCTATTTGCCGCTACTTAGAAGAAATCCATCCAAGTGCAACATCACTCTTTGGTAATAGTCCACTAGAGCGTGCCAGAGTCGAAATGTGGCAGCGCATTATCGAGCTACAAGGGTTGATGGTCGGCTTTCAAGCCTTTAGAAACCTGACGGGTATTTACAAAGACAGGGAAAATTGTGTCGAAGCCTGGGGCGCAGAATCACGCCAACGGATCATTGACTTCCTGCCGACCTTAGACCAACAATTAGCCAAATCAAGCTATGTGGCGAGCGATAACTTTACGATTGCCGATATTTCTGCATACGTTTTTATTAGCTTTATTAAAAACTTAGATATTCTAGTGGATGACACCTTGCCCCACATTCAGGCATGGTTTTCGACAGTGGCCCAGCGCCCTGCGATAGTGTCGCTTACCCCAAAAAACTGACAGCGATGCCCTATTGGGTACCCAAGTTAAGCATTAACCAGTTAAGACTTAAGGGATAACTATGATTGATTTATATACCGCCGCGACCCCGAACGGTTTTAAAATTTCCATCGCGCTCGAAGAAATGGGTCTCGACTACCGAGTGCATAAGCTAGATTTCAACACTAACGAACAGAAACAGCCTGAGTTTCTCGCCATTAACCCCAATGGCCGTATTCCGGCCATTATCGACCGAGATAACGAGGACTTTGTGGTGTTCGAGTCCGGCGCAATTCTTCTGTATCTGGCGGAAAAAACCGGTAAGTTCTTACCAGCCGATCCTAAAAAGCGCTCACAGGTCATTCAATGGCTCATGTTCCAAATGAGCGGTGTCGGCCCAATGATGGGTCAAGCTAACGTGTTTTACCGTTACTTCCCTGAAAAAATTCCCGCGGCCATTGAACGTTACCAAAAAGAAGGCCGACGTTTGTTTGAGGTAATGAATACCCAGTTAGCCAAACATCAATATCTGGCCGGTGATGAATACACCATTGCCGATATCGCGACTTGGCCTTGGGTTCGCATCCATGAATGGAGCGGCATCAATATGCAAGGACTCACTCACTTACAGCGTTGGTTAGACGAGCTAGCCCTGCGCCCCGCTTGCCAAAAAGGCATAGTGACCCCTCCGCCTTCGGTCTTGAGTGATGAAGAGCGCGCTAAGCAAATCCAGAAGATGGTGACTAAGTAGGTCATCACTTCCTAACGCATTCGTTTTCCCCATCAAGCCCCAACTCAGCATTGGGGCTTTTTTACTGCTAGCGATACGTAAAACTGCTACACTCTGCGCCACTTATTGATTTGCTTGGCCATATTCATCCCATCGGATGAATGTCATTCGGCCGAGCCCCTTTTCAGGCTAACTTTATGGGCAATCCAAACGGCTTATCATCAGCAATCATGGCATCAACAGTGAATATCGAACCGCAAACCCTCGCGCAAAAACGCGGTTTAAGTTATGCCAATACCATTAAGTTATTGTTCGATGAGATTTTAAATACCAAGCAACCCGCCGACCGAGTGCTTGCGAACTACTTTAGGGAACATAAAAAGCACGGCTCAAAGGATCGCAAAGTGATCCGCGAATCCTTATTTAGCCTGTTCCGTTGGTGGGGCTGGTTTAAAGCCACGGGCGATCATCAACAGGCGCCCCAATTTTTTGCCATGCTCAGTGCGAGCGCCTTAATCGAAGCCCATCCATGGCAGGATATCGCCCAAGCTTGGCATGAACTCGCCCAATCGCCAGTTGATTATCAACAACTTCAATCTCTTAGCGTTAACAGATTAACGGATAAGTTAGCACTGGTACGGCAGCAATTTCCCGAAGTGTCCTTCGAACTCACAGATTTATTACCCGAATGGTTTTGGCAGGTATGCCCAATTGCCGCAGAGCTACGTCCAAATCTCATCGAAGCCATGTCTAGCCGCCCACCGATTTGGGGACGTGCGCAGGGAATAGACAGCCAAACGGCAGTTAAACAACTGCAAGCGCTAGAGATTGATGCGAGCCTCAGCCCGTATTTTGCAGATGCCTTTAACCTTGGCACTAAGAGCATGAATCTCAATGAAATATCACTCTATAAAGAGGGCAAAATTGAGATCCAGGATTTAGCCTCGCAAGTAATAGGTCAAATTTGTGCACCAGATCCCTGGCAACACTGGTGGGATGCCTGCAGTGGCGCAGGCGGAAAAACCCTGCAATTGCGATCACTGATGCAAACGGCCGCGACTAAGCAAAACCCATTAGTAGGCTCAATTGTGTCGTCGGATATTCGCGCCCACGCCTTAGAAGAACTCAGCAAACGTGCCCAGAGGGCAAGGTTTGATGGCATCAGCATTGCTCGCTGGCGCAGTGATGCGCTGCCGGTCGATGCCAACCATTTTGATGGGGTATTAGTCGACGCGCCCTGTAGCTGCACGGGCACCTGGCGCCGTAATCCCGATATGCGCTGGCTCGACAGCCTCGATGCCGTCACTGATAAAGCCACTCTCCAGCTGGATATTTTAAGCCGCAGCAGCAAGGCGGTAAAACAGGGCGGAAGCTTAGTCTATGCCACTTGCTCATTGTCGCCTGTTGAAAATGAGCAAGTGGTTTCCGCCTTTTTACAACAACATCCCGAATTCAGCTTAGTGCCGATCCGCCACCCCTTTACCGGCGAACAAACAAAAATGTTGACCGTGTGGCCCTTCGAGGCCAACACAGATGGAATGTTTGTGGCGCGCATGCAGCGCAATTATTAGGGCGTGTTGACGTTTCAGGGTTATTTTTTCAGCAGTTTGGCTGGCTTTTATGCAAGGCAAAGTCCGTGCAGTGTAGTTATTCTACATAAACGGACGATAACGCGGCAGAAAAGCCAGCCAAATGCTGCCCGAAGGGTTCGTCTGGCAAGCCCTTGCTCTTTGTCACTCGTCATTTGAGTAGAATAACTACACATCATTCCTCGTTTCGCGAGCACGTGCTTGCCAGAACGAACAAAATCTAATCTCGAAACGTCAACACGCCCTAGCACTAACTCCTTATTTTTTATCAGAACTTGGCACTCATATTTTGAGTGCCATTCTTTTTGCTTCCATACAATATGAATGTGCTTTTCCACTTATTCATTTAATAATCATCAAGATAAACCCTACGGCGCGGGGTAAAATCGCTAACGCAATTACATTGAGTCGTATCGCCCCTTCTTGGACAAAACTTTTCACCATCAGTGATTAAATATTTCGCTTTAGCTTAATCTCACCTTTGGGTAAAAAGATCGAGTGCTGAGAATGGCACAGGTATTTTTGGAATTTTGACCATGTCACACTCCTATGAATTTGACGACGATGATGCGCCATGGGGCGATAACGTCAAAGGTAAGCAAAAAAACAAACGCGTAAAACAACGTCGCAGGGATACTAAGCGCCGTTATTCAGATGATGCAGAGGTGGATTTCTATCAGCATAAATCGAAGTAACCGATAAATTACCCGTTTGCCTTAGCAAATTCGTGCTTTAATAAGCCAGTCAAATCCCAGCAAGTTGGATAACCTCCAACTTGCTAGTTAGTCCAAGTTATCTTTCATCCTTCCCGTTTTGATTCAATTGTAAAATCAATAGGCTAATGAGTTGATTTACCCTATGCTCTTTAGGATTTATTAACGCCTTTTGTTTACCAAACCACCTGACACATCTTTACGGGTTTAAAGGATGATCCCATGGAAAAACAACGCCCCGATTTTATCTATCCCCCAGGCAGTATGTTGATGCACTCGCCCTTAGTGTTGAATAAAGCCGATATGTACGGTTTTTTCCTCAAGGGAAAACTCGCCAATCTGCAGCGCTCCATTGATAAAACCCTCAATCAAGTGGCCGGAAGCGCCATGTACTTTAAAGTGCTATCGCCCTATGTACTGACAACCTTTACCCAAATCGAGAAAGCCTATTCAGAGGACCCAACCGACAGGGCCAAGGGTTGGATCCAAGAAACCGACATCATCACTTGGGTCATGGTCGGTCGCCAAGACAATAGCAACAGCACAGCCATCAGCCATGTGTATTTTCAGCCGCTGCATATTTGGGTAAATGATGCGATGGCCCTGATCAATGGTCGCGAGTTGTTCGGTTATCCCAAGTATTTGTGTGAATACACTATGCCCGCGGTCGGTGAGCCATTAACCCGGCTCTCCTTGGCAACAAAGAGCTTCTTACACTTTAGCCCTGACACTGAGCTTGCCATGCACCCGCTGATTGAGGTGAATTGCAATGCCAAGCCCGAGGCGCAGCTCACCACGCTAGAGGCCATAGCCCAAACCTGGCAACTCTTTAAAGAACAAACGGATTTTATTCCAGAGCTGGATAAACTCGGTGAGGAGCAACTGTTTCATTTGCTGTTTAAGCCTGCCATCGACCAAGTGTTTTTAAAACAGTTTCCGGATGCTTCAGGCCAAAAAGCGGTTTATCAGGCGATTACCGCGGCGCCCGCACGGGTCAACAAAGTGCACAGTGTCGCCCTGTTGGAAAATGACTTTGTTGCCACCATTTTTGATAACGCCAGCTTCCCACTCAAAGAGACCCTAGGCGTCGAGGTGGGCGAACAGCATGTATTACTGCCCTACCATGTGAACTTTGATTTTGAAGTGCCACCGGGCGAAGTGCTGGTCGATAACTCTGAAGTCAAAAAACAAAAAATTGCCATTCTCGGCGGAGGTGTCGCCGCCATGACCGCCGCCTGTTATCTCACAGACAGACCCGGCTGGCAGAATCAATATGAGATTGATGTCTATCAATTAGGCTGGCGTATCGGCGGCAAGGGCGCAAGTGGCCGTAATGCTGCGATGGGGCAACGGATTGAAGAGCATGGCCTGCATATCTGGTTTGGTTTTTACCAAAATGCCTGCGCCTTGATGCGTAAAGCCTACGAAGAACTAGACCGCCCGCCCGAAGCGCCACTGGCGACCTTCTTCGATGCCTTTAAACCCCATAATTTTATTGTGCTGCAGGAAGAAATTAATGGTCGCTCCGTTAGCTGGCCAATCACCTTTCCAACGCTCCCAGGGATCCCTGGAGATGGTACCGAAACCTTAACCTTCTGGAAGGTAGTTAAGGCCGCCTTTGCTTGGATAAAAGAATGGCTAAAGGACATGGACTCACTGCTGGACGCCGATGAAAAAGCTATGGCGACACCGAAAAACTGGCTCGATATCGGCTGGTTTGAACGGCTGAAGGATAAGCTAGAGGATTCGGTCGATGATGCGATGGAGTCCCTAGACGCCCTAGGTGACAAGCTCGAATGCCATTTTAATCAAATGATTGGCCGTGAATGTGATGAGCATGTCCACAGCGAGAGTGACGATGGTTTGGTCGAGTCCGCCGTCGATGCCCTGCACCAAAGGCTGGTTAAACGCTTTAGCGACCGTTTAGACACTAACGACGAGTTACGCCATCTGTATATCGCCGTCGATTTAGGTTTAACCATCTTAAAAGGGATGTTTGCCGATAATGTGTTCGAAAAGGGTTTCGACGCCATCAACGACTACGATTACCGCGAATGGTTAACCAAACACGGTGCCAGCCAAAAATACACGGTCGACAGCGCGCCGGTACGTGGTTTTTATGATCTGGTATTTGCCTACGAAAAAGGCAACTTCGACAAACCGAATGTCGAAGCGGGGACCATTATTCGCTCCATGCTGCGTATCGCCCTGTGTTATCAAGGCGGCGTCATGTGGAAAATGCAGGCGGGTATGGGCGATGTGGTCTTTACCCCCTACTATGAAGTGCTAAAACGGCGCGGGGTTAATTTCCACTTCTTCAATCGGGTCGATAATTTAGAATGTCGCAACAACAGCATTCAAGCGATTGAAATCACAGAACAAGTCGCTCTTGCGCCTTCGGTTAAAGACTACAATCCACTCGTGGATGTTAAAGGTTTAGCCTGCTGGCCCAGCACCCCCAATTATGATCAGCTCGAGCCAGAGCAAGCCGCATTGCTAAAAGCCCATGACATTAATCTTGAGCACTTCTGGAGCGATTGGGACAACCTGTACGAGGCGCAATTTGGTCAAGCGCTACCGAAAAAACGTCTGCAAAAAGGCGTAGACTTCGACAAAGTGATTTTTGGTCTGTCATTAGGATCAGTCCCCCATGTGGCGAGCGAGGTGATGGCGCAGAGTCCGGCGCTCAAAACCTGTGTCGACAAAGTACAAACAGTCGCGACCCAAGCCTATCAACTGTGGATGAATCAAGATCTTAATGGTATTGGTTGGCCAAACTATTCTGAGGATGGCGAGCAGCCTGTCCTATCAGGCTTTACCGAACCCTTCGATACGTGGGCATCAATGGATCAATTGCTCGATAAAGAAGACTGGCGCGGCATAGAGCCTAAAAATGCCAGTTATTTCTGCTCGGCGTTGCCTGTGGATGCTTATCCTCCGCGCACGGATATCGGTTTCCAGCAGCGCAAAACCGCCGAAGCCAAGGCTGGCGCCATCAATCAGCTCAATACAGAAATTCATAAGCTGTGGCAACAGGTTGGCGACACCTTCCCCTGGGAATGGTTGCACGATGAACAAAACCGCCAAGGCGAAGCGCGATTCGATAGCCAATATTGGCGCGCCAATGTGGATCCTTCGGAGCGTTATGTCCTGTCTGTGGAAGGCAGCTCACAATATAGGATCACCACGGATGGCACAGGTATCGACAATCTGTATATGACGGGTGACTGGATTAAAACTGGCCTCAATGCCGGTTGTGTGGAGGCCGCGACGATGGCGGGCATGCATACCGCCAAAGCCATCTGCGGCCATCCGGCGATTATCAAAGGCGAAAAAGACTTCGCCTAAATGCAAAGGGGCTGCGTTATGCAGCCCCTTTTTATCCAGATATTGTGTATTCAAATTTAAATAGGCCGTCTTTTAAATCGAGACTCTTTTAAATAAGCCGTTTTTTAAATAGAGACTATCTCACCCGCGCGGGTATCGGCGAATTCTTGACGACGTTTTTCCATTCGTGACTGATACAAATTGCTGTCGGCGCAGCGTAGCCACTCGTGGGGTTCGGCCACATCGCTATTGATGGCAAAGCCAAAACTAAACTGACAATCCTTTAAGCCTTCGGCGGCAAATTGCGCCGTTAATCCCTTTAAGCTGCTGGTTAAGATCCCCATGCCATTTGCGGGCAGAATAAGCACAAATTCATCGCCGCTGATCCGGTAAATCTTAAGGTGAGCAATATTGGTCGCCTGTAAAAACTGCACTAGATTTTGCAGTAAACGGTCTCCTTCCTGATGCCCTAAGGTATCGTTCACCATTTTAAGACTGTCGACATTAAGCAGCACCAAGGCCGTTGGTTGTACAACCTTATCGGCAAAGGTTAATTGCGAATTCATATATTCATCAAAGGCATAACGATTACCGACTCGAGTTAAACCATCGAGTCTGGCCTTCTCCCAAGCGATACCGAGTTCTTCAATGTGGGCCTTGCGCTCTTCGGCCAACAGTTTGAGCTTATTCGCTAACGCAAGAGATAACAGCAAAGCATCCACAGTGCCACCCAGTAGTGTCGCAAACTCGGCATGTTCAATAAAATCAGGGGTGATCCCCATATTGCCCGGAAGAATAATCACCGCAGGCAACAGCAAACAACTAAAGGCCATGATGAAATAGCGCGCGGGGGCAAAGCCTTTCATCAAGCACACATTGCCACAGGTGATCGCTAACGCAATCCACAGCATGATTAAGACAGAGGCAATAATCGCGGTATAGGGCAATAACCAAATACTGGTCGGCAAGGCTAAAATACACGCGACTAATAAATATTGGCTAAGCCGCCATAATCTAGGCGAATAGCTAGGTAACTGTAAGAAGTGCTTGTAGAACATGATGTTAAATATCGGCAAGCTGATAAAAAACAGATGATGTAATTCAAGCTGATGGAAGTTAAATAGATGCGCCGGTAAATGGAAGGTCAGTGCCCAGCCACCAAAATAGGTCAATACATAAAGACCATAGTATAAGAAGGCTTTATCAAAAATAGAGATGTAAATCAGTAGATTGTATAGAGCGATAAAGAGCAATCCCCCTAAACAAATCAGTATCGCCATGGCCACACGGTCGTTGGTTAACTGGTGCACTTCTTCCGACTCTATAGCCAATTCGGGCGCGGAGGAATAATAGCGGCTACTGAGCCGAGTCACTAACCAATAATCGGTCCCCATATTCAGCCGCACTTTACGGCCGTAATCGAATAAAAATTCATAGGGCGCATAGTAACCACTATGGGCCGTTTGCACTGAGCCATCACTGCCAAGTAACCAATAATCAACGGATTCCACAATCGAATTACTGGCATCCACCACCCAATGGCTTTGACGGCTATTGACCATCACGGGTGATACCATCCAATAGTCACCGCCCGCAAGGCTGACTGACCGAGCCTCCTCAAGTGGCCCCATCCACTGGGTCACGTCATTAAAATGCTCGGGAGGGAGCTGTTTCGCATCGGCATGGAATAAATAGGGGGAATCCAACGCAATTTCAGCGCTATGGGCAAACGGACTAAATGTCCAAAGAAGCAGCAAAAAGCACCAAAAATGTTGCAAGTTAGGTTTACTCATAGGTATCTAAGTTTATATACCAGCGTCTCGTTCCACGCAGAAAATCAATTTAAAGTGTTAACTTTATGACTACATTTTATTTTTTACAATTGATTAGACTAAATTAGTCGGCAATTGGGTGCCTTATGATGATATTTTAGTCGTTAACTTAAGGGACAACACCTTAGCCTCAATATCAGACGTTCACTTGGATACCTATGGCACCATTATTGATGATTTTAGCTGCACAATTATTGATTGCCAGCGGCAACCTATTGGTTAAGTTGCTTGAAACCAATGCGCCCGTATTTCAACTTGTGCTTTATCGCCAATTATTTGCCACGCTTTTGGTGCTTCCCTTTGTCTGGCGCCTACAGGGGAACCTTAAGTTAAGCCCCTTCTACAAAGTGCACTTAAGCCGAGCGCTGTTAATCGGCTTAGGCAATGCCATCTTTATGCTGGCGGTATTACACTTACCACTCGCAACCGTGACGGCGGTGATCTATACCTCGCCATTGTTACTGTTGCTGATGTCCGCCTTCTTTTTAAATGAGCGTATTGGTTATCGTCGCACCGTTGCGGGGATTATTGGTTTTACGGGCATTTTGCTGATAAGTCAGCCGACGGAATTTAACCTCTATATCGGTCTAGCCTTTTTTGGTGCCATGACTTCGGCAACAAACAGCCTGATTTTGAAGGCATATTCAACCCATGAGCATCCCTTTTCAACACTCTTTTGGTCTAATGCCTTTGCGATGGTTTTTCTGATACCGGCAACTTGGTACGAGGGTGCCGACTTTAGCCTGCCCGTTGCCCAAGTTGGCTTAACCTTAGGGCTGTTTTATATTGGTATGACCTACCTCATCATCCACGCCTATCGGCGCGCCGATGCCAGCCAAATGGCCCCAGTGGAATACACAGGCCTTATTTTTGCCGCATTGTTTGGTTGGTGGTTTTTGGATGAGCACTTAAGCATTGTGGTGTGTATTGGCATAGGACTGGTGATTTTTTCCTCCATCCTGCCAAGCTACAGTGAACTGAAAGCCAAATGGAAAAGCCGGCGAAGTTAACCTTGGCCGGCTTTGAAATCAAAGTGGCCACGGGCCACTCAATAAAGGCGAGATTAGAAGCGGAATTTACCGCCGATATAAACGCCATCTTCGAAGGTAAAGTCACGGGCGTGATCATATTCGAAGGCAATCTTACGGTAACCCACATAGAACGCCATATTAGGGTTCACGCGGTACTGCACCTTTGAATCTAACTCGTATTGACCATCGACATTACCGAAAGACAATACCGATGGCGCATAGTAAGCGGCGGCATGCAAAGAGATATTTGGCCCTAACGCCAAGGCATAACGACCGCCCACGGACACGGCACTGCCGTTTGGCGCATCATCTGCCCATAACTGGCTTAACTTAGCACCGACTTCGAAGTGGTGTACGCCAACATCATGGGTCATGTGCATTGCGCCTTGGGCAATATGACCACTGTCGTCTGAATAAATATATCCTAATACTGCATTGACATCTTTATTCACTTGCAGCTCTAACTCGGTAGAAACCACATCGTTGTTTAACCCAAGATTAAATTCTGACGCATTCACCTGCAGTGCGGCTGCACTCAATAATAAGACACTTGCTACTCTGAACTTAGCCATAAAAACACCTCAATAATGACTGTGGGTAATGGCGCGGATCATACCGAATAAAAAAAGAAAATCTGCATATTTAGTTGAGAGTCGCGAAGATTTTTGAATTTGAAACCAAACGAAAACCGGTAAAAAACACCAATAAAACCTAAATTAAACAACTCGAAAACATTTAGGGTGCAGGCACCCGATCTCCAACTAAAGATTGCATTATGCCGTCGATATCGACACTTTCCTGCAAAGCTAAGTAATACCAACCTACGGTATTCCCAGTGCCTCTAATACTTAAATAGTTCCGCCAAAAGTGAAATCCAGCTTTGAGTAAATTCACTCGACTGGCATTGTTCTCATCTCGAATGGTGGCAAATAACAGGGCAATCCCCTGTGCTTTAGCCACTTCAATCCGCTTAAGAGTAAGCCCTTGGGCTATGCCACGGCGACGGTACAAAGGCGAGACCACCAGATAACCGAGTTCCCCCACGGGGCCAGAACCTGCCTTAATCGCCGCGCAGCCAACCATCTCACCCTCGAGGGTTTTCGCCAATATGACAGCGCGGGACTGAGTAAAGGACTGATGGTCGAGGGGATGCGCGTTATCATCCCGCCGATCGATTAATGCCGCCGCAGCCGCTAATTCGGCTGCGTTTTGGCAAAGGACAAATTGAATATCGTTTTGATTCATACAAATGAGTTAAACAACCAAAAGCCACTTAGAGATACAGTATCGTCGCCATACCGAGGAAGGTGAAAAAGCCCACCACATCGGTCACTGTGGTTAAAATCACCGAGCCAGAGAGCGCCGCATCTTGGTTAAATCGCTGCAAGACCATAGGGACAAACACCCCGGCCAACGCCGCGACCGCCATATTGATCAAAATCGCGCAGCCTATCACTATGCCTATGGTGCTGTCGGCAAACCACCAGCCCGCCACCAGTCCAATCACAATCGCCCACAGGGTGCCATTGACTAAGCCAATGCCTAACTCGTTCTTCATTAAAGAGAATAAGTTACCCGCAGAAATCTGCCCCATCGCCATACCGCGGATCATCAAGGTGAGCGACTGACTCCCCGCAATCCCGCCCATGGATGCCACTATCGGCATCAGCACCGCAAGTGCCACCACTTGAGATAAGACATTCTCAAATAACCCAATGGTTGCCGAGGCCAAAAATGCCGTGAGTAAGTTAATCCCTAACCATACGGCGCGGCGCTGCGCACCTTTGATGATCGGGGCGAATAAGTCGTCGGACTCATCCATACCCGCGGTCGCCATTAATTGCGCTTCGTAATGTTCACGCACTAAGGCGGTGGCGGCCCTTAGGGTGACACGGCCAATCAGCTCCCCCGCCTCATCGATAACGGGTAACTCAATTTCACGGCTATGTTCTATCGCCTCGGCGGCATCGAGTAGCGTGGTATCCGCAGTTAAGGCACGGCTGTCTTCCGATAACAGTGAAATCAGCGGCTCAGAGGGGTAATGCTTGAAAATATCATAACGTCTTACCGTACCGAGATATTTATCCGCCTCATCGACAATAAATAAGTTGTCGTTACAGTCGAGTTCGATTCGCCTGAAAAACCGCTGCGCCTGAGCCACAGTAGCCTTATCGCTGAGCACTAACATTTGATGATCGGTATAACGACCAATCTCATTTTCAGAGTATTGGTCGTACAGCTCGAAGCGCTGCCGCTGACGTTCGCCCATTTGCGCCAAGGCGCGGTCGGTAAAACTTTCGGGGAGATAATCACTCCACTCAATCAAATCCTCAGGACTAAGCTGCGCGAATAGCAGATCCACCTCATTGTCGGGCATCTGCTTTAGGATCCCCATACGCGGATCGGCGCGCATTAAACTCAGCACTGTCACACGGTCACTAAACTCAACCTGTTGCCAACGCTCGTAACGCTCGTCTAAGGGTAAAGACTCCAGCACTAAGGCAACCGTGCCAGGCTCAGCTTCATTTAAGATTTCACTGAACACTTCAGCCTGTTCTTCACCTTCAACTTCAGTGAGTTGCTGAACAACCTGCCCGACATCGGCCTGTGTGTTTGTTTCGTATTCGGCTTCATGTTCAGTCACATAAACGCCCTTCTGCTGAGATAAAAATTAGCGTAACTATATTGATATTGAAGAAGATTAGCAAATCCACAAAATAAATTGTACACAAATAAATTGATAACAACCAAACTATTATTTATGCTAATCACCACACCTAAGGAGGTAATGATGACATCGACTATCTATAGCCATAGCGCAAACGACATTCAAGGCAATCCAACGGCACTGGCACAATATCAAGGCAAAGTGATCTTAATTGTGAATACCGCCAGTGAGTGCGGTTTTACACCACAGTACAAGGGCTTAGAAGCGCTCTATCAAAAATATAAATCACAGGGATTGGTGGTTTTAGGCTTCCCATGCAATCAGTTTGGTGCCCAAGAAAAAGCTGATGAGAAAGGCATCCAAAGTTTTTGTGAACTCAACTTTGGCGTGAGTTTTCCGCTGTTTTCGAAAATAGAGGTAAACGGTGAGCACACTCACCCTTTATATCAGTACCTAAAAAAAGCCGCGCCGGGCGTATTAGGCACAGAACGCATTAAGTGGAATTTCACTAAATTCTTAATTAATCGTCAGGGCGAAGTGGTCGCTCGCTTTGCGCCAACCACAAAACCAGAGGCCATTAGTGACAAGATAGAAGCGCTTTTAAAATAATCCACACGCTATCCTATTGAAATTTTATTATTAAATAAAAAATTTAAGTTATTTTTTATTTTCGATGGAACTTTAATTCTATAAGCCCCTCAAACATATTGAACAGCGAATGTCTTTTTCATGTTCATCATTCTCCCTGGGGCTTCTAGCGCAGCCCCCTTGACCTAGGAATAGGTCACTAGGCAACCGATTGGTTGCCTTTTTTTATGCCTATGTTTTATATGTAAAATAAATGTAGCTACGCACCAACAGCTCAATATGCTGAGGCCAGCAAGGCCAAAAATAAATTTAAAATTTTTTAGCCGCCAACTGAACTTTATCAAAAGGTCTTAGTCTGACTATATGTAAGGATTAACAAATCCGCTTTAATGCAGAATAGATTGCTAAATGAAAACTTTAGCAAAGGATTAAATGGATAAAATACGCCGTTTAATTCAATGAAACAGTTTCAAGTTAATGCATAGAGTCGAATTGGTTGGTCGTTCATCATCATCTCCCTTTTGGGAAGCAATCGAATACACGCTAGCGCACTGCATTCCTTTGTCTCCTACTTTGATTCTTTTATGGCAACCTTAGGTTGCCATTTTTTTATCTGTATTTTTACCCCTTCAGCATCCTATCCAATTGCACTTGAATCGAAGGATGGTAGCCCGCCCTCGCACTGGCATAGATTTGTTGTAACTCAGTGTGATAGCCAGCAACTTGCAATTCCGCATAAAGTGGACGAACAAACTTGCCGCGGCCAATGCGCTGCAAATAAGCACTTAAGGCGGGTAACACAGGATCATAATGATTACGGATAGCGACCCTAAACCAATCGCAGGCAATTTCAGCATTGCTAGACTCGGTCAACTTAAAGGTATCGTCCAAATCCATTAATTGCACCTGAGACAACACTTCGGGCAATTGGGTCAAAAAGTACTGCCAATGGTGAACTCGCCAACCTTTTGCCTTTAGCTCGCAGGCCGCTTTGCCCTGTAAGAAATCATCCAAGGCGCAATCAACCTTATCCAAACTTCGCGATGTGGGCCCCACATAACCTTGAGGCAAACCTTCGCCATAAATCCACTCCAACAGCTCGGCTTCGCTGATTTTATCGGGATAGGTTTCGACTAAAGCCACTTTCGTGTATTCGACAAACACTTCGGTGGTGATCGCCTCAAAGGCAAAGTGCTGCACATAGGCAAACAGAAACTTATCGAATTCGACGCGGCCGAGGCGATGCTCTAACTCATGGACGAACATCGATGCCTTATCGTAGGTAAAACGGTTAAAGGCCAGATTAGGATCGGCCAGCTGCACATTGGCGGGCAGCGTTTGCCTGTGGAGTGGTAAAGCCGCCATTTCTTCTTGCAGTCGGCCAAACTCAATGACCCATTCCAGCTCGGCCTGCTCCTTGCCATAGACTTCTTCGACAATCCGATTGGTAAAGTAGGTCGTAAAACCTTCATTTAGCCAGAGATCGCGCCAAGTCGCGTTACTGACCAGATTGCCTGTCCACGAATGTGCCAACTCGTGGGCGACCGTCGACACTAAGCTTTTATCCCCCGCTATCAGAGTTGGGGTTAAAAAAGCTAAACGCGGGTTTTCCATGCCGCCGAAAGGAAAGCTTGGTGGCAAGATGATCATGTCATAACGTCCCCAGGCATAGGGGCCTAAGAGGGATTGCGCCACGTCCAGCATGTGTTCGGTATCGGCAAACTCAGTCGCTGCGGCTGCCAACATGCAAGGCTCGGTATACACGCCGCTGCGTGGACCTATGGCTTGAAAAGCTAAGTCACCCACCGCTAAGGCCAGCAAATGGGTCGGAATGGGCTTTTCCATCTCGAATTGGAATTGCCCCTCGAGCGGTGTATCAGGGTCGTTCATTGCACTCATCACGGCGCGCATGCCCTTTGGCACCTCGACGTGCGCATCGAAGGTGATCCGCACCTTGGGCGAATCCTGCAAAGGGATCCAACTGCGGGCATTAATGGGCTGAGACTGGCTAAAGAGATAAGGTAATGCTTTGCCCGCTGTTTGTTCAGGCGTAAGCCACTGTAGCCCTTCAGCCTCCGGTGAGGTTTGGTAACGAATATAGATTCGTTCGCACTGCGCTTGGGGTAACTGGATGACTAATTTCTGTCCGAGAATGTCATCGGCTGTTTCTAGATGAAATACCAGCGCGGCTTCATCCGTCGTGACCGATAAAATGCTTAAGTCGCGACTATCGAGCCATAGCTCGCCAACCTGTGGTTCAAGATAGCGCAGTGACAGCGTTGCTTCCCCGAGCAGAGTACGAGTCGCAAAATCGACTTTTAGCGCGAGGGACAAGTGCGTGACCTGCACTTGGTCACTGTTGGCAAAGGAATGGTAATCTCGGGTTAAATCCCATGCTGCAGGTGCGATTGGCATTTGCTGATTTTCTAACGGCATCACTTAGCTAACCTGTGGACGGAAAATTATCTGACCATATTATCAGCCGCTGATTTACCAACGCGCAATCGAATAAACCTTCCCCGCATCCGCATTTTGTAACAATGCTTGAGTTCAACTCTTGTCATAATCTATTTGAGTTAAGCTGCAAGATTAAAATTCACATACTTTTCAATGCATAAAGAAAAACATAAAAAATATTTTCAAATATTTTCTATTTTTGCTGAACTAATTTCACGCCCTTGAGTCAGATATTATGAACCGAATCTTTGCAAGAGTTTCTTCGTTCATCATCATTCTCCTTTAGATGGTTTCTAGCGCGACCGTCCCCGGATTCCGAATTGGAATTTACAGCAACCTTATTAGGTTGCTTTTTTTATGTCCATTTATACCAATCACCCCAAAATGATAACCCCCTACTCAAGTTCGTGATTTAGGGCCCAAAAACAAAAAGGGCCTCCGAAGAGACCCTTAAGGTTTAGCGATTAAGAATTAGAGGCGGATACCTAACTGTTCTAAATCTTTAGCAACTACGCTCTTAGGTAGAGTCACATAACCGTCTTTTTCTACCACTTGCTGACCTTGCTTAGACAGCACGTAACGGATGAATTCTTTTTCCATTGGTGCTAAGTCTTTGTTTGGTTGCTTGTTCACGTATACATATAAGTAACGTGATAATGGGTAAGTACCATTCGCTGCGTTTTCTGCAGTCGCTTCGATAAACTCGTTACCTTTCTTCGCGATGGCAACAGCTTTCACGCCAGCAGTTTTATAACCGATACCTGAGTAACCGATAGCGTTCAGTGATTGAGACACTGACTGAACCACAGAAGCAGAACCTGGTTGCTCGTTTACGTTGGCCTTGAAGTCACCTTTACACAGAGCGTGCTCTTTGAAGTAACCGTAAGTGCCTGATACTGAGTTACGACCGTACAATTGTACGTCTTTTGCTGACCAGTTACCGTCAAGACCTAAGTCGCCCCAACGTTGGATATCGCTGCTACCACACTTGTGAGTAGAAGAGAAAATACCGTCAACTTGTTCAACAGTTAAGCCTTTGATTGGGTTATCTTTGTGTACGAATACCGCTAAAGCGTCAATCGCAACACGAACTGCAGTTGGCTTGTAACCATAGTGTTTTTCGAAGGCTTCTTCTTCGTTAGGCTTCATTTTGCGGCTCATTGGACCGAATTGTGAAGTACCTTCAGTTAATGCTGGTGGCGCAGTAGAAGAGCCCGCAGCTTGAATTTGGATGTTTACGTTAGGGTACATCTGTTTAAATTCTTCAGCCCACAGAGTCATCATGTTGGCTAAAGTATCTGAACCTACAGACGAAAGGTTGCCTGATACACCACTTGCTTTCTCGTAAGTTGGCAGAGATTGATCAACAGATGCCATTGCAGTGGCAGAGAATACACCAGCGGCTGTGAGGGTCATCGCGCCGACAAGCTTTTTCAGTTTCATTATGTGCTCCAGTAATAAGCTAACTAATTTCTAACTTAAGTTTCTTCAGACGCAGCCAGTATCAATCGCTACAATGACAATCCTATGTCCAAGATGTGACACTTAGATGACAAAACACATTTTTCGCATTTTTTTGAAAAAAACCTCGCACTCTTGAGGTTTAAAAAACAAAACAGACCATAATGGCCTGTTTTATATGTAAAAATAATATGCGTTTCTATGACAATTATTTTTTGCGTTCAATCAAATGGGATGGGATCACAAAACTAAAGGTACTGCCTTTACCCAATTCGCTGCTGATATTGAGCTCACTGTGGTGATGACTCAAAGCGTGTTTCACAATGGCTAAGCCAAGGCCACTACCACCGGTTTGCCTTGAGCGCGCACTGTCGACGCGATAAAAACGCTCGGTTAAGCGGCTAATATGCTGCGGCGCGATCCCCTCACCGGTATCCGTCACACTAAAGAGGCCACCGGTTGCCACACTGCGCCATTGCACGGTAATTTTGCCGCCGGGCTCTGTGTAGCGAATCGCATTCGAAATCAAATTAGAACAAGCACTTCTAAGCTGTAACTCATTGCCATGGGAGTTAAGTCCCGCTTCACAGTGGAAGCTTAGCTCGTACTTGTCCTGCGCCAGCGCCTTAGCCTCTTCCTTTAAGACTTCCATCAGCTGCGCCATGTTTACGGTGTTCTCAAGGTTAATATCCGCCGCATCTTCGATGCGTGATAACACCAATAATTGCTCCACCATCGACTGCATTCGCCGTGTCTGCTGCTGCATTAAGGCTAAGGGCTTAGCGTTCATCGAACCGGGTTCCGCCATGCTTTGCATCATCTCTAAATAACCCTGCAATACAGTGAGCGGGGTTTTCAGTTCGTGTGACACATTGGCGACAAATTCTTTACGCATACCTTCGAGTTGTCTTATCCGTGTAATATCGCGGGCAATGAGCAATAACTGCCGATCGCCATAGGCCATGATACGGATTTCCAGCAGCCGTCTATCGGACACGGGCGAGGCCAGCTCTAAGGGATCTTTATATTTTCCGGCTTTGATATAGGCCGAAAAATCAGGATGGCGGATCAAGTTATCGATGCGTTGACCATTATCCTGTGGCCAGACAAAGCCTAATATCAGCTGAGCTAACTTGTTACACCATAAGATATTGTGCTCAGAGTCGAGCACGACTGCCGCATCGGGCAAGGCCTCGGCCCCTTGGCGAAAACGTCCTAGCAAGGCGGCTAGTTGACCCACTCGACGACGATTTTTGCCCTGTAGACGGTATATGCCGTTAAACACCCCTTCCCAACTGCCACTGCCCTGGGGAGGTGTTAATTTTCTATCTCGCCATAACCAGAAATTGAGACGCGCTAACTGACGGTAATGCCAGAACACCAGTCCTAGCAATCCAATGATAAGTATCCAGAGGGGTTTCCCTACCAATAAACCAATCAGCAAACAAAGCAGTAAAAACACCGCTAAGCGCGAAAACAGCCGGTACCCTGAATAAGAGTCAAACATAAATAAACCCAGACATCAGGCTAAATAGGAGGAGCACAAGATAGCTTAAAAGCTAACCTGTGCCTATCTCTTATTTGGCACTAAATGCGTGTAGAGAAACGATAACCTGCACCACGAACCGTTTGAATGAGGCGATCATGGCCCGATTCTTCAACCGCTTTACGCAGGCGACGGATGTGCACATCCACGGTTCTGTCTTCTACATACACATTGGTTCCCCAAACGTTATCGAGCAGCTGTTCGCGGCTGTAAACACGTTCAGGATGTGTCATAAAGAAGTGTAATAAACGGAATTCCGTTGGCCCCATATCGAGTACGGTATCGCCAACACTCACCCTGTGGCTCACTGGGTCGAGTAACAATCCTTGTACATCGATGGTTTCTTCGAGGCGAGTCGGCGCGCTACGGCGCAACACAGCCTTAATACGCGCCACCAGCTCCTTGGGTGAAAAAGGTTTAGTGATATAGTCATCGGCGCCCACTTCGAGACCCTTAACCTTATCTTCTTCTTCACCGCGAGCGGTTAACATAATAATGGGGATCTGACGGGTAAACTCATCCTGCTTGAGTCGTTTGGCCAATTGAATACCACTTCCACCAGGAAACATCCAATCCAACAAAATCAGATCGGGGTAAGGCTCCTTTAGCAGCGCAATGGCCGAATCAAAATCTTCCGCCGCAGAGGTTGTAAACCCATGCTGTTCCATTACAAAAGTCAGCATCTCGCGGATGGCTAACTCGTCTTCTACTATCAATATCCTTGCAGTCATAAGTGATTTTCTGTCAGTGAATGTCAACACGGCTATTATTAGTCATTTTTATTACAGATTTATGAATAAGCATGCCGCAAAAGCGATATTGTCGCGATAATTGTCATATTAAGTTTATATAACTGTTTGTTTATCGCAATAAAAAAGGAGGCCTAAGCCTCCTTAATTCAACCTTAATGCTGAAATTAGAACTTGTGTTCTAAACCAACACCGATGTATTTGTCATCGTCGTTAGACGCTTCCATAGAGCGGTTAGTATAGAAAGCAAACACTTTCGTTGGCTTACCTAAGCTGTAGTCCGCACCCACTGACCATGAATCGCCTAAGTCTTCCATGTCTTGGTATTGAGCTTTTAAGGTCACTGCGTTGATATCGTAAGCGGCGCTTAACAGGTAACCGTTCACGCTGTCAGTGTTAACAGGTAAAGAGTTTTTGTAGGTTTGTTCCTGTTGTTGGTACATACCACCTAAGGTTAAATCAGCGATTTTACCTTGTACCGATGCACGCAGGATTTCGTAACCTTTTACGTCAGAATCGTAAGCGATAGCGGCGTAGAAAGGTGATTTTTTCAGTTTAGCGTCACCGTACATAGCGGCTAAGCTGAAACCGTCTTGAGCTTGTTGGTCAGCATCGCCTTCAGCAGCATAAGTTGCACCGAATACGAAACCACCGATTGAAGGTGACAGGTAAGTTGCCGTTTGGCCTAAACGGTTTTCACCTTTGAACAGGCTCTTTAAGTCACCAGATAAATCGTTGAACTGGTCAACGTTACCTTGAGAGATCTTTAACAGAGTGTCGTTACGACCAACAGAGAAAGAACCAAATGCACCTTTTAAACCAACGAATTGGTTACGGGCTTTGAAGTTGTCGCTTGTTGCAGCGCCAGTATCAACTTCGTACTCTACTGTGTAGAACGCTTCCAGCGAGCTAGACAGTTCGAAATCACCCTTCACACCAAAACGAGAAGCATTACTTTGAATAGTTGTTGTAGAATCACCTTTCTCATCATTTGATTGAGCGGTAACATTCAACTTACCATAAACAGTCAGTGGCTCAGCGGCATAAGCAGAAGCCAGAGTTGCAGAAGCTAGCGCAGAAGCAAGTAGAGTTTTACAAAAAACGTTCATCATTTAATCCTTTCGACGTTATGTTCGTCTTGGTTATTGGTTTGGAACGACCGAAAGTTTGCAATGAATCTGTTTCAGTTTTATTTCAATTGTGACAACTTGGGTCAACCACCACGAAACCGCCTTCTTCCTCAAAGATAAAACCGAGATATACCAAGGGTTACAGCCGGACTTTTTTCAATGTTACATTTTGATGAATTCTGCAACCGAGGCAAAATTTAACGATTTAAGGTAGGTTTACCCCGTTGCAACTATGCCGTAAACTGCGACTTTATTTTTCCAATGAGCGCATCTTATGTGGTTTAAAAATCTTACTCTTTACCGTTTCAATAAACCTTTTTCCATCGAAACAGAAGCACTTGAAACCGCACTCGCCGATTTCACATTCTCTCCGTGCGGCAGCCAAGACGTCAGCAAATTTGGGTTTTCCAATGCCTTAGGTAAACAGGGCAGCACCTTAGTGCACAGCGCCAACAATCGTCACCTTATCTGTGTGACGAAAGAAGAAAAAATTCTGCCAGGCCAAGTGATTAAAGAATCATTAGAAGAAAAAGTGGCGCAAATTGAAGACGAAGAAAATCGTAAGCTCGCCAAAAAAGAAAAAGATGCGCTGAAAGATGAAATCATCACTAGCCTATTACCGCGCGCCTTTTCACGTCGCAGCCAAACTCGCGCGCTGATTTTACCTGAGCTGGAAATGATCCTCGTCGACAGCTCTAGCGCCACTAAGGCCGAAGAATTGTTAGCCTTATTACGTAAGGCCTTAGGCAGCTTGCCTGTGATCCCATTAAGCTTTAAAGCGCCAGTTGAAGCCAACCTCACTCAATGGTTAAAGGATGGCAGCGCGCCCTTACCCTTTGAAATGCAAGATGAAGCCGAGTTGAAATCGGCCGCCGATGAAGGCGGTATCGTGCGCTTTAAGCAGCAAGATCTTAAAGAAGATGAAGTACTTGCCCACCTCGAAACAGGCAAAGAAGTACACAAGCTCGCCCTGCACTTTGGCCAATCGATTGCGCTACTGCTGCAATCCGATGCCAGCGTAAAACGCTTAAAATTCTCCGAAGAATTTAGAGCGGGGAATGATGAGCTGGGGAATGAAGATCCAATGGCGCGCCTCGATGCCGACTTTGCCTTAATGGGCAGTGAGTTAGTAGCTCTAATGCACGCACTAGTTTCGGCATTAGGTGGCCTTGAAGAGACTCAAGCTTAAGTCTTAAGTGAGCAGATAAAGCAGAGCAACACCTAGCTAAAGCTCCAAACAAGCCTAAGTGAAACTAAGCGAAATAATGTAAAAAGGCGCCGCAGTGGACTCAGTTCACTGCGGCGCCTTTTTAGACTCTATAACTGAAGTAACACATTGGCAGCGATTCGAGGGAGCGATTCGAGTGAGCCAACCTAAAGCCCACTCACTCAAATCGCAAACGAACTAGCTTTTCGCCAGCAGCTCACCTTTATTATCGAACGGCCAATCAATGCCAAGCCAGGCTTTGAAGAAGGCTTTTTGCTGCTTAGTCGCCTTTGCATCGCCTTTTAGCACTAGCTTACCGCTTTGTTTCTCACCTAAGGTTAACGCCACTTGCTTGATTTTGTCGTTGTTAAATAAGGTGATTTCAACTTTATCACCCACTTTAAAGTCTTTAATGCGTTTATCAAAACCTTGTGCCGTGACCTTTAAACCATTAATCGCGAGGATCTCATCCCCTGCCACAATACCAGCCTGCCAAGCGGGGCCGTTACGCAAGACTTGAGAAAGCACTAAAGAGCCATGCTCGCTACTTAAAGTCATGCCAGTAAATGGCTCAGCTTTGGAGTCTTTACCGTAGGACATCACTAATCCCGCCTGAGACAACAGGCTTGAAAACTCAAGGCTCAGCGGACTATTCACATGGCTCTGCCACCACGGCCCATAATCCTTACCCGATAAGTCCTTCAGGATCTGCTTTACATCACTCACAGTGTAGCCCTTGGGCACGCGGTAATCCTGATAGAGCTTACGGTGCACATCTCGGTACGAGTGGGCGAGCTTCGAATCCGTCAGCAGGGAGAAATCCAGCGCCAGTGAGGCTAAATAACCCTCGGAGTAAATATTCACACTGTGGTTAATAGCATAATCACCACCCGTGCTGCTCCACTCCCCTAAACTGGCCTCGGCCACAGATTGAATTTCGCGCCCCGGTGTTAGCTCACTCTTCTCGATGCGTTTGGCGAGGTCTTCTAAAAATTCCTTAGGTGTCATCACGCCCGCACGCAGCAATAACTGACCTTGGAAATAACTGGTAGAGCCCTCGGCAATCCACAACAGTTCGGTCATGTTTTCATGCTGATAATCGTAGGGGACCAAACCAGCCGGACGATAGGCTTTAACGTTCCAAGTATGAATAAACTCATGGGACGCCGTGCTAATAAAGCGTAGGTAATCCTTACGCTCACGAAAACTAAAGCGCGGCAGCTGAATAACCGTTGAGTTTAAGTGCTCGGTCGCGCCGCCCGCACCACTGGTGGCATGCACCATATACACATAACGCTCAAAGGGATAACCATCCCAAATCGCCTTGGCTTGGCCACTCAATGCGGTTAAGTCTTTCACTACCTTATCGGCATCGTAGTTGCCTTCGCCCCAAAACACGAGTTCATAGTCTTTGTCGTTGGCACTGAATTGCTTGTGTAGACTCACTCCCGTTTCGATAGGGGAATCAATCAACACATCATAATTGGGGGCAACGAAAGAGTGCGCCGCGTTGCCCGATGACATACCGGAATAACTCTGCCAATTTTCGGGAACCGTTAACTGCACGGCCACTGGATCTGTCCGAAATTGCGGGCTATACATAAATACGCCACTGGCATCGAGATAAGCGTGGCTCGCATCGATATGACGCACACGTTGACCTAATTCATTAGCATATAATTGATAGCTAACAGTCACACTGGCGGGTTTATCGAGGGCTATTTGCCACTCGCCACTGGCGCTACGTTTCCATGGAAGACTGTTGCCTTGACTGTCTTTCGCGGTAAATAAACGCACACCATCGGATAGGGGCAATACTTGATATTTACCCGTACGCCACACGGGAAGATTAACCGTTAACTCACCCGCGTTAGCTTCGGGAAAAGTCACACTCACCTGCGCAAGGTGATGTTCTGGCTGGCTTAAATCAATTTTATAATCTACATCGGCTAAAACAGTTGTCGAACCTAATGCACTTAATATCAAAACAGATAATCTACTGGGTTTCACTCTGACTTCCTTCCGTCTTCTGTTATTATGCTTCTTATATTTTTTCCAAGTATAACAAGTCGATGTAGCATCCTCATTAGGCGCTAACAAAAGCTAACAAAATAAGTTCCTTGACTTAGGGAATATAGGGCCACCTACACATGCGTAAATTCATTGTTATTTTCGTGACCTTGTTGATGTCTATTTCGTTTCAAACACAGGCTGCCGATCTCGAAGCCGAAGAAATAGAATTGCGTGAAACGCCACAGAAGATGTACGACAGGCTCAATCAATCCCTTTCTTTTCCTATCGCCTTTAAGACCCGCGAACAGTTTGAACGTGCTGCCCAAGAGCAGGGCTACAGCAGCGATGAATTCGAGCATATTTTGCAGCTACTGGCGCGATTGAATATGGAGCCGAATGTAAAATCTAAGGTCGGGTTTCAAGACGCTAATACCCTTATCGAATTGCTTGCAAGCATAGCGCAAACGCCGTTCGAGCAAGCCACGGTCGCCATGTTAAAGGGCCGCTATATAGGCCGCACCGAGCAAAAATACCAAGAAGCCATCGCCTTTTATAATGAGGCGCTGACACGGATTAACGACAGTTACGATGTCGAGTCCATGCTGCTCAAGCACACAATTCATGAACACTTAGGCGGTTTGCACCTCGTTATCCGTCAGGATGTGCCTGCCTTAATGCATTTTCATACCTATCGCGATATCGCCTACAAACTCAGGAACGATTATTTGATTGCGGCGGCCGAGTCAAAGCTCGGGCATTATTACAATAAAAATCAGCAACTCACTAAGTCATTACAACACTATAGCGAAGCGATTCGCCTATCTAATCGCTCCAATTATCCTTCGATGAAGACCCATCTGCAGCTACAACTGGCGAAGGTCTATCGGGATTTAAAACAATGGGATGAAGCCTTAAAGAATGCCCATGAGGCCGCCGCTGGCTTTAAAAAACTGGGCAACGACACTTATCTGTCCAGCTGTATGACGGTCATCGCCATGGTGTATGGCGAACAAGGGGATTGGAACCGCGCCATCGATTACTATCTCAATGCCCAGCAGCTCGATGCTAAACGCGGTAACTACATCGCTCAAGGGTTGAACTTCCATAATCTCGGCCAAGCCTATTCGCACTTAGATGACGAGGCAAACGCCCTCAAATATTTACTGATGGCGAACCAAATCTTTGTTGAAAAACAAAGTCATCACTATTTAGTTTATAACGAGCTACTGATCGGTGAGATAGCCCAAGCTAAGGAAGATTGGTCGCTGATGATGAGCCATGCCGAAAACGCTTTGGCCCTAGCGACCGATTTAAAATTGCAAGATGAGCAAAAGTCGGCACTGACGCAAATCGCCCTGTCGGCGGAAAAACTTAACGATCAAGCCAAGGTGATAAGCACACAAAAACGCATTATCGAATTAAGCCAAGCATCCGAAAATACCGCGCAGGACTCGTCGGTATCTTCCTCAGTACTGGCCGAGCAGCAACTCAAACTTGAGCTCAGTATGCTACAGGGCAAACTGAACGATGCGATTGAAACCACTAAAAATACCAACAAGTTGCTTGCCTTGAGTGGTCTTATCGCCACGCTACTCTTAGTGGGAATAGTTATCCTATTAAATCAACGCCGTAAAACGAGGCGCCAAAACGCAGCCTTACTCGCAGTAAGTTTGCAGGAGCCTTTTACTCAGCATCAAGGCTATGCCGCACTCTTAAAGGATCTGGCTCAGCCTCCTGCGAATGCGTCCACTACTGCCCTCGCCTTGATTGAATTTGGCGAACACGTCAATACCGATCTGAATCACGGCCAATACTTTGCTAATGCTATTACCCAACAATTGACTCACCATATAGGCAATAGTCTATTAATGCCCGTCTATGTGATCCGCCAAGGCTTATTTGCCGTAAGATTTACTGAGGCGCTAGAGCCGCAGCAAGTATTACACACGCTGCGTAGATACCTTGATGGCAAAGGCTTAAGCCATAGCTTTAACCTTGGCTTGATTAATTTGCCTCTGCTAGCCAAAGCAGAAATTAAAATCGCCCCCAAATTACTGTTTGAAACAGTGCAAATGGCATTGGCGGGTGCCCGAAGTTTACCGAATGATACCAGCCATTATGTGTGCCTAAGGGCCTTGGATTTTGTACCGCCAACACTCTTTGCAAACCCGCTATTCTTGCACTTGGAGAAAGGGATTGAGCGCGGCCTTATTCGAGTCGACACCGATGCACCTAAGGAGCAGATTGCCTGGCCCTGCTGGGAAAACAACCAAGATAGGCATTTATTGGAAAATATTTGATCAATATCGACTATTAATCACAAGGACATGGGCAAACCGATTTGCACTCCACTGCCGTTGTTATAACATTAGTAGCATATGAGTTAACTGCTAATCTAGACAGAGGACGTCATGCTTTTTAGCCCTGCTGAGTTAGGAAAATACTCCGGATGAAGGATTCCAACACGACAGTTTCACAACTGGCATTACTCCAACAGAAACTTCACTCTGCCAAGTTGGCACTCGATGAAGTCAATGAAGATAGAAATGCTAAGTTACAAACCTTACTCCAATTTATTGGCCATTTAAGTCTTGCCTGCAAAGGTCAGAATTTAGAACTGGATAATAAACTCGCCAAACTTCGCCATAACTTAAATACCTTTGAGCGAGTCGATGAAGCGTTGCCGGAATTAGTCGATGTTGAACGCCTATTAAAGGGTCAATACCACCATGTGATGGTACAACTTGAAGAGAGCCGTACTGGGCTTGCGCAAGTCATTCGCCAAATTCAACGGGTAAACTCAGCGCCAGATAAACTCAAAAAAGAAGTTAATTACTTTAAGCAGGATCTCGCCAAACCTTTCCATACGGTGTGGGAATATATTCCTAAAGTAAAACAAATCATTGGTTTCTATGACACCATTTTGCAGCAGCAATTTGAAGAAGCCGAAAAACTCGATGTGTTACCGAAACACAGGCAGCTCGCCCACGAATTGGCGCAGATGATCTCGGAAATCGAGTTCCGTAAAGATCAACGCGACCAAGTACTGGTCATTAAAGAGCTACTCGCTTCAGAAGTCGAAATCGATACCCTGCTCGAAGCCTATCAAACCATTTTATCCCTGCTGCTCGATAACATCGCCCGCGAAAAATCGGCCTCGCAAGAATTTTTATACGCACTAAACGATGCCTTAGCCGCGGTGCGTGAAGTGGTGAGTGAATCCTACAATCACAATCAGCGCAGCTTCCAGCTGAAGACTCAGTTGAATCGGGAAATTAATTCGCGCGTGGATAACGTAGGTGAAGCCATTATCGACACCGACGATATTGTCGATCTTAAAGCACAATTAACCGAACAGCTTAGCTCGATTCGCTCCGCCCTCGCCCGTAAAGAAGCATTAGAACAGCGTGAGCAGGCCCTGCTGCGCAAATCAATGGAAACCATGCGCAAAGAGCTGAATGAGCTCAGTAGCGAAGCGAATACCTATAAAGAACGGTTGTTCGAGCAACAAAAACTCAATCTATTGGATAGCTTAACTCAACTGCCTAACCGCGCCGCCCTCGAAGAGCGCATGGAGCTTGAGTATCGTAATTACCAACGCCACAGAACACCGCTGTGGATTGCAGTAGCAGACATCGACCATTTCAAGAGCATCAACGACAGCTTTGGTCACAGCACGGGCGATAAAACCCTGCAGGTTATCGCCATGGCATTAAAGAACTCCCTACGGGATACCGAGTTTGTTGCTCGCTACGGCGGCGAAGAGTTTGTGCTCATCCTGCCTGAAATTGACGGCGGCGATATTGCTCAACTTTTAAACAGAGTCCGTGAAAAAGTAAAAAATATTCCATTTAAATTTAAAAATCAGCGAATTACAGTTACAGTATCTATAGGGGCTGCGCAGGTTATGGGGAACGAGCTCATACATGAAACCTTCGAGCGCGCCGATGCAGCACTCTACAAAGCAAAACATGAAAGCAGAGACAGGGTTGTGATTGACGTATAACAAAGTCAGCCTATACGTCGCCTCTTATCACTCCTGTCGAGACGAAGGAGTGATAAATGATAGTAAAAGTCAGCCCAAAGGGCAGCATGGATCAGCTTTCACAACTCGAAGTTGATCGCCTCAAAAAAAGCGCCAAGAGCGCCCTATATCAACTGTATCGTAACTGCTCACTCGCCGTACTCGCCGCAGGCCTTAAGACCGACAATTCTAAAGCACTTTTCGAGCAATACCAGAGCTTCGATATCAATGTGTTGCAACGTGAACGCGGGGTTAAGCTAGAGCTTATCAATCCCCCTGAACAAGCCTTTGTCGACGGCCAAATTATCACCGGGATCCAAGAACACTTATTTTCGGTGCTGCGGGATATCCTCTACATCAGCGATAAGTACGACACCCTTAAACATATCAATCTGACCAACGCCAGCCACATTACAAACGTAGTGTTCGATATTTTGCGTAACGCCCGCGCCATCGCACCGATGAAAGACCCCAATGTGGTCGTCTGTTGGGGCGGCCACAGTATTAATGCCGTCGAATACCAATACACCCGCGAGGTGGGTTATCAGCTCGGCCTAAGGGAACTCGATATTTGCACCGGCTGTGGCCCAGGCGCGATGGAAGGCCCAATGAAGGGCGCCGCCATTGGACATGCGAAACAACGGATTAAAAATGCCCGCTATATTGGTCTTACTGAGCCGAGTATTATTGCCGCCGAGCCGCCTAACCAAATTGTGAACGAGCTGGTGATTTTGCCCGATATCGAAAAACGCCTTGAAGCCTTCGTGCGCTTAGGCCATGGCATTATTATCTTCCCCGGCGGCGCGGGTACCGCCGAAGAGCTACTGTATATTCTGGGGATTTTGCTCAATAAAGAAAATCAGGAAACCCCCTTCCCACTGGTACTGACGGGTCCCAGTGAGAGCGCGGATTATTTTATTAAAATTGATGAGTTTATCGCCGCCACCTTAGGAGCCGAGGCGCAGCAAAAATATCAAATCATCATAGACAATCCCGCCGAAGTCGCCCGAGTGATGAAGCAAGGCATGGAACAAGTGAAAAACCATCGCCGCGCCACCGGCGATGCCTATCAATATCAATGGGGACTGAAGATAGAACCCGAGTTCCAACTGCCGTTTATCCCCAGTCATGAGGTGATGGCTAACTTATATTTACATTTTCAAGCGAATAAAGCGGAATTAGCCGCTAATTTACGCAAAGCGTTTTCGGGTATCGTGGCAGGTAATGTAAAATCAGACACCATCAAGCAGATTGAGCACTTAGGCCCCTTCCACATAAAAGGGGACCCACATTTAATGGAGCTGATGGACAATTTGCTGGGGGCCTTTGTCGCCCAACATAGGATGAAACTGCCGGGAAGCGCTTATATTCCCTGCTATCAAATAGTGAAGTAAAACAATAACCGCCAATGAATAAGTTTTTAATTATCGATGGTCTCAACTTAGTTCGCCGGATTTATGCGGCGATCCCAGATGAGAACGATATGGACAGTTTAACGGAGCGTGTGAGTGTCGCCTGCACTAAACTGCTGCGCATTCACCACCCAACCCATGTCACTATCGTCTGGGATGGTGATGAGATGTCTTGGCGAAAACAGCTTTATCCCGATTATAAAAAGGGCCGTAAACCTATGCCAGAGCCTCTGGCCGCGGGCTTACCTGCACTGCAGGAACACCTTAAAAGCGTACAAATCCAATCAATTTATGCCGCCGCCGAAGCCGATGATGTTATCGCCACCCTTGCGATGAAAACCGCCAAAGCCCAAGGTGAAGCCGTTATCGTGTCGACCGATAAAGGCTTTAGCCAACTCAATCATCCGCGTATCAGTCAATGGGATCATTTTAATCAGCAATACCTCAACATCACAGAGCTTGAGCAAAAGCTCGGAGTCGATCGTAGCCAATTTCTTGATTTACTGGCGCTGGCGGGTGATAGCGGTAATAAAATCCCCGGTATCGCAGGCATAGGCCCCAAATCAGCGGCTGAGTTGCTGCGAACCTTCAGAACCTTAGCGGCGTTGTTTTCTTCTCTGCCCAATCTTGGCGCGAAACAAGCTAAGAAGCTGGCCGAAGGACGAGATATGGCTCGCCTCAGTTATAAATTAGCCCAATTGCAAATCGATTTGCCCTTAAACATCAACCTCAAGGATTTTAGGGTCAATGGCCCCGCCACTACGCCGCAGCTCGATTAACGCATCTTGTTAACACTAAGTTGCAATAAAGCCGTTTACCTTAGGCCATCAAAGGCGTATTTTATTGACTTGCCAGATAGTACATTGGATATGCAAAGGAATTAGATTCAATGAAATCAAAAACTTCGGTCATTATTGGCAGTATATTTGCCGCATATGTCGCCTTCGTCGCTGTTGTGGTGCTGGTATATGAGCCCACCCCAGATGAAATGGATTGGGAAGATAGACAAGTCTATAACAGCCAGAAATTAAATGAGTTAACCCTAGGACAGGACATTGCCACCGTAAAAACCCTCTTTGGCAAGGCCGATTTTACAGAAGCCAAATCCCTTAAAGATGGCCAACTACAAGTGCTCTTTTATCGTACTCACCATGAAAAATCCGATGGCGTGACCACCAAAGAAGAATGCACACCACTGATTTTTAAAGACGATAAACTCGTGGCCTGGGGCGATGATACCTATAAACAGTACCTCGAAGCCGGCACCGATATCGTCAGCCGCACCGCCAAAGAAGCCGAAAGCTCAAGTAAAAATTGATTTAGCTCTGATATCGCCATCATCCCAAGCTAAATATCGTAAGCGTTTAAACAATATCCCCAAATGGCAATGTAATACCAATTCATTGCCATTACTTCCCCTGTGACAAGCCACCGATTTATTTAACAAGAATCATCCCTACAGGGTCGATGGCGGCATCTGCAACAACTATCGCACGGCTACTTACCATGCAAGGTATACAGTCGTATTCGAATTTAGATACTTTTGAGTGATTTTAGGGCAAGGTTAGTGCATCTCAACTCAACCGCTAACAAATAAAAACATTTGGAATCAATTAATTATATAAGCCTTGATTTTAGTTAATCGGTTTCGAAAACGAGGATGTGCGTTTTCAGGATGGTTTATTAAATGGGAAACTGATAAGTTCTTTATATACAAATAGTTAATTGTGTACTTTTACTGCTCTAACAAAGTAAACGTACACTAATCACATGTTAGGCCCCATGGAACACATCGACGTTGAATGGATATATAAGAACGCCGCTTACCCTCTACGACAGGTGTCGGAGCTTGATTCCCCTCTATGAGATCTGCAAACTTGAGTTCTTCCTCGATGGCAAGCTAGGCTTTGCAGCACATGAATTATCCCTGCTCCAAGCTTGGCAGTGCTGAGGTACCCTCTTTTGGAGAGCAACCCATCTCTTGAGTTCAATGGCGCGAGCATTAGCGCTCGGGACGTCGAGAGACTCTTGTCTGCCCATTCTCCAGCTGGGGCCTAATAACTCATTCAAGCCGAAACCGTTTAGTGGCTCGGCGTTATTCAAGCGTAATTTATACAACGGAAGTAATTAATATGATTAACCTATTGATAAATAAATCTGATTTAGCCGAAATGATCGAAACCTCTTTTGGTGGAAAACCAGTTAAGAATAAAGGTGAAGATTTTCACTGGCCGACTTGTGCTTGCTGTAACCTTCCAATGCAATTTTTGGCGAAAATCTCGGTTGAAGAAAAATTACATCAAATTTTCATGTGCCAAAACGATCCTGGAATGTGCGACGATTCGGATGCTGATGGCGGCGGCAACGCTGTAATCGTAATAAAACCATTTGACCTTGAATTTGTCCAAGTCCCATCTGAAGGCAAAACGCTTCGAGATACAGCGCACTCAGCTCAGGTAGTATCGGTCGATGGAGATGACTACGAAACAGCAAGAAGGGAATGGGCGGAAAAAAATGGCGTTAGCCCTCGAGAGGTATTAGGTCAAATTTCCGGTGAACCCGCATGGATTCAAGGTGATGAAACACCCAATTGCACTGCGTGTAATGAACCAATGGAATTTGTCGCTCAACTAGAACAAGGACCAAACTGGGAAACAGAAATGAATTTTGGCGGCGGTGGGGTGGCGTATTCGTTCGTCTGTCACTGTAACGGTTCTGCAAGTTTTTTGTGGCAGTGCTAATACCAACACATAACCAATGAAAACAAGTGGGCTTGGTAACGCTGTGATCTTTTGGGCTCCAACAAGTCACAAGCTTAAACCAGCGAGTGTTTAAGACGTTACTCAACAGATATCTTAATCCGAAAGCAACTTATTAAAGTAAAAAATCACTCGCTTTGGTCCTTTATTTCCATAAAAAAACGCCACCTTATGGTGGCGTTTGCTTATGAATAAACCTAAAACAGATGATTACTCATCATCGGCTTTATATTCGACATAGGCTTCGCCTTGGCTTAACCAGGCTGGCGCGGGCTTACCTTTAAGATAATGGTCGAAGTATTCCATCATGCGAATGCTGTAATCGAGCTTATTGGGGTATTTCTTCAGATGATGGGGTTCATCTTCATATTGTAAAAACACCACATCTTTACCCGCACGGCGCATCGCCAAGTACATTTCAACACCCTGCTCCCAAGGCACCGCATCGTCTTTATCGCCAAACATGATCATCAATGGCGTTTGAATGCGATCGGCATAGAAGACTGGCGAGTTCTCAATATACTTTTGCGGTGCAGCGAAGAGGCTTTCACCTATGCGGCTTTGGCCGGTTTCGTATTGGAATTGGCGCGCAAGCCCTGTGCCATGGCGGATCCCGCTGTAAGCGCTGGTCATGTTGGCCACTGGCGCACCAGCCACTGCGGCTTTAAACATCTTGGTTTGAGTGATGGCAAACGCCGTTTGGTAACCGCTCCAAGAGTGTCCTTGTAAACCAATAGCGTTAGCATCGGCAACGCCCATCTCGATAAGCTTTTGCACGCCCGAGGTCAGCGCTTGAACCGAACTGGCGCCGGGGTAACCGATATCGAAACGAATATCCGGCAAGAATACCGCATAGCCGTTATTCACATACCAAGCGAAGTTTGGTCTGTGGTTGACCTTCATTTGCGGGAAGGCATGCAGCCTGTCGGTCATAAAGCGATAGTAGTAAACCAGCACAGGATAACGCTCGCCCACTTGATAGTTAGTAGGCTTAATCAATACGCCATCGAGCGGCTTGCCATCGCCATTGGTCCAATGCACTAACTCGGCTTGGCTCCAATTAAAGGCTCGGCGCTGCTTGTCTAAATCGGTTTGCTTCACCGCATTTTGTGGAGCCTGATAGCTTGCGGTATACAAGTCAGGGAACAGATCGAAGCGCTCCTTAGAGAACACCAAGGTATCCGCATCTTTACTGCGCCCAAGCACTGCTAGCTTATACTCGCCTTCCATCAAGGTCTTAACGCCCGCTTCGCCTAAGGTCGCTTGATAAAAACCATCGGCCTTAGTCTTGTCGCTGTAACCATGCAGCAGCACAGTGGCATTGTAGGCCAGCGTGGTTGGCTCATCGGGATTATCGACTAAGCCTTCAACACGATATTGAATTTTTTGAGCGCGCCCCTGCCCTGCGGTTAAGGCAAATCCACTTTTCGATGCGGTATTAAACTGCCACACATCGTATTTGTCGTAGACGAGGAAACCTGCATCGTCCTTCAGCCAAGGGCCAAAACCATAACCCGGCGCATTGGAGGGATAATCATGGTCTTCATCGGCAAAACTTACCTTTAAAGACTTGGTCAGATTGGTGCGACGACCTTCGGCAATATCGTATAAATACACATTACCTTGCTGATAATAGGCTACATATTTGCCGTCGCCCGATAAGCTCGGCTCAGCATCACTTGGTTGTTGGGTTAACAGCGGCAACTTGCGACCGGTGTTGATATCCACCAAGTAATAGTCTTGATAAAAACCCGCCCAAGTGATCATCTTACGATAGGGTAAGTCTGAGCTTGCCAGCATATAACGCTTGTGCTGCGACAGAGTCACATCTGGCACCGTTTTATCGCCAAGCTGCACCACATTGTTTGAACCTAAATGCAGCACGGCTAAGTAAGTGCGCTTTTGCTCTTTATCATATTGCTTGATTTCATGGGGTTTAATCCGCGGATCGTCCCCATGCCAGACCTTAAGCCCACGTAGACCTGTGACTATCTCTTTGTCGTAAAGGTCTTTTTCTTCTGCAATTTTCTTCAAACTGAGCTGCTGGCTCACCTCGGGCACACGGCCAAAGAAGAGTCGTTCACTGTCTAGCGAGAAGTTTAAACTGGCGTAACGATTTAACGTCCACTCTTTGGTGTTTGGCACTGGGCGAATTTTGCCCGAAGCGATATCGACTAGGCTTAACTGATAGCTGCGGCCATAGGGTAATTCACTCGCATCCCCTTGGGTAAAGGCCAGCCAGCGACCATTTTTCGACAGTGAAACCGCACCAATTTGTTGGGTTTGAGATTCAAATGCCGTTGATTTTTTGTAGTCTTTCAAATCAATCAGTTGCAGTTGATGTTGTTTCGCCTCGATATCATTGACCGCGACAGCCAAGCGGCGACTGTCTTTATCAAACTGATAGGCGGTCACATGCTCCAGATCCACCCGCTGCGATGGCGAAGACAAATTCACTAAACTCAAACGACGGCCTTGGTCGAACTTATCGACCTTCACCTTCTCGGCTTTGGGCTTATCATCGGCACCTTCGGTCTTCTCCTTGGCGTCTTTCTTGGCCTCTTCATCGGCTTCAAACCAAATGGCTAAATGTGCGCCATCGTCACTAAAGGCAAATTCCTTTACCCGTTCAAATTTGGTTTGCGTGCCGGTTTGGGTATCGAGCAGCACCATATCGGCCTTAAGCTTTTTCTTGGCTTTAGCATCGCTGGTTTCAACTTTAAGCAAACTAGGCTTAACGGCCATCGCCACATAACGGCCAGTGTGACTCACGATAGGGTCCGAGCCGCCTTCAATCTGAAAGTCTTTTCCTGTTTGCAGATTTTTGATTAAGCCATGGCTATCGCCACGATCCGGTGCCACCTCGACCGCCAGCACTTGACCATTGTCAGCGATAACGGGCTTCTCGAGGGACTCAAAATGCATAATGTCGGTCAGGGTAAGCGGTTTAGTGCTGGTTTCTGCATGAGCATTGGGCAGTATTCCGAGGGATAAAAGCACTAGCGATGTGATAGGTAATAACTTCAATGTCTTCCTCTTTTATGTAGTTGTTAGACTAAAGTAGACTTTTTTAACCATTGGTCCTCCATCATCGTTATAACCCAGTATTTTTACAAGTTATACCCGATAAAAAATCGTGATATTGCTCACTATTTCCTGTGAAGTTTGACCAAAGACGGTTAAAATAATGGGGAGAAAAAACACCAAATTCATAGTCATGTTACCCGGCTAATCCCGGGTCGGACAATTGCAGTAACGACGAACCGTGGAAGGACTTCTCCATGTCAAAAAGAACGATAACCGTAATTCCAGGTGATGGAATTGGCCCAAGTATTATTGATTCAGCCTTAAAAATTCTTGATAAAGCAGGTTGTGATTTTGAATATGAATTTGCCGATGCCGGCTTAACTGCTCTCGAGAAGCAGGGCGAACTACTTCCGCAGCGTACTTTAGAACTGATCGAAAAAAACCGCATCACCCTGAAAGGCCCGCTGACTACACCAGTAGGCGAAGGTTTCACCTCTATCAACGTGACATTACGTAAGAAATTCGGCCTGTACGCTAACGTGCGTCCAGTGTTGTCTTTCAAAGGCACTCAAGCCCGTTATGAAAACATTGATATCATTACTGTGCGTGAAAACACCGAAGGCATGTACTCAGGCCACGGTCAAAAAGTGTCTGAAGACGGCACCACAGCTGAAGCGACCAGTATCGTCACTCGCCAAGGCGCTGAGCAGATCGCGACATTCGCCTATGAACTGGCCCGCAAAGAAAACCGTAAGAAAGTCACTATCGTGCACAAAGCAAACATCATGAAGTCAACTTCAGGTCTGTTCCTGAAAGTGGCCCGAGAAGTGAGTCAACGCTACCCAGACATCAAAACTGAAGAAATGATCGTCGATGCGACTTGCATGAAGTTAGTGATGAACCCAGAAAACTTCGACGTCATCGTGACCACCAACCTGTTCGGTGACATTCTGTCGGATCTGTGTGCTGGTTTAGTCGGTGGTTTAGGTATGGCTCCTGGCGCCAACATTGGCCGTGATGCAGCGATTTTCGAAGCGGTTCACGGCAGCGCGCCAGATATCGCAGGTAAAAACCTCGCGAACCCAACATCTGTGATCTTAGCCTCTATCCAAATGCTGGAATACTTAGGCATGGCCGATAAAGCCGATCTGATCCGTAAAGCCGTATCGGCAGTGATTGAAGAAGGCGACCGTACGACTCGCGATTTAGGCGGCACCCACGGTACGACTGACTTCACTCAAGCGGTGCTTGACCGTCTGTCATAATCGCTTTGCGCGAAACAAAAAACGCACCCTAGGGTGCGTTTTTTTATGGCCGCAATCTAGCAGAACAGCCAAATAAAAAGCCCCAGACATGACTTGGGGCTTCACTCACTAACAGAACGGCCAAAAACCGCCGATTAGTTCCAAGCCTGGCTCGGTCTAATCCACAGGTGAACAGTCACTTCATCACGGTCATGGTATAAGTGCTTACACTGTAACTGGAATTCGTTGATGCCGTTTTCCTTGAGGATTTCCTGCATGGTATTCAAAATTGCCATCACTTCTTTATAACGGCTCTTCATCGGCAGTTTGAGGTTGAAAATCGCTTCTTTAAACCAGCCATTGATGGCCCAAGCTTCAATCAGCTCAGCCACGCGCGCGGGTTTTTCAACCATGTCACACACTAACCAATAAATGTTTTTACGCTGTGGCTCAAAGCGGAAACCATCCTCGCGGAAATGTTTCACTTGTCCGGTTTCCATCAGCTTTTCGTTCATCGGGCCATTATCGACTGCGGAGACCATCATGCCACGACGCACTAATTGATAGGTCCAGCCGCCAGGGCAAGCGCCTAAGTCAACTGCGTTCATGCCGCTGCGAACCCGCACTTCTTGCTCTTCTTTAGGCACAAACTGCGCGAAGGCTTCATCGAGTTTCAAGCTTGAGCGGCTCGGCGCATCGGCAGCCATTTTCAGGCGCGGGATCCCCATAAAATAGGGTGAGCTGTTGTTACTGAAGGAATAACCTACGTAGGCGCGACCTGGGCCGATAAAACACACGTGGATAATCGGACGCTTAGGATTTTCCTGTGCCAGCAAACTGCCGGATTTTTTCAAATGCTGGCGCAAAGGCACGGTAAACTTACGGCAAAATGCCGACAGCTCTTTCGCTTCGTTGGTATCAGGGGTTTCAACCCTCAGCTCACCCGCTTTACTCACCTCACTGAGCGCCGCCACAATCGGGCTGACACGATCAGACTCGGGTAAATCGGCCAGCAGCTCGCTTGCGGCAAACATCTGACGGGCAAAAATCAGTGAATCTAACGGCAGTTGCTTCACTAAGGTATCGCCGCCGTCTTCTTCAAAACATTGATATACCACGTAGGCATCGTTGTTGTTGGCCTTAACAAAGCCACCCACATTGAGCTCGGCGGCTCGCTGTTGGATTTCTGCTGCGCATTCTTTCTCATAGCCTGCACGGCAAAATAAAAATAGGTTTTTCATGGAGATCCTTAAGAAATCCAAGCCATAAACATGGCCGACTATCGATTTGGGCGCCAGTATAGCAATTTCAATACACAAAAGCCCGATTTGCTATCGGGCTTTTGTGTGATTGGCAGCATGAACGCACAGCGCAATGGCTGCGCCACACAAGTATTATGACTCGTTGCCATCCACCACTTTATGGCGCCATACGGCCGCAGCCAGCAATAACCAACCTAAGAGGAAACAGCCACCACCCATTGGGGTAATGGGGCCTAACCATTTGCTACCGACCAGTGCTAAACCGTAGAGCGAGCCAGAAAACAGCACTATGCCGGCCATAAACAGGTACGCCGCCCAATCTAGCAAGCGTGAGGTTAACCACTGCCCAGCAAAGGCGACGGCAATCAGCGCAAAAGTATGGTAGAAGTGATATTGCACGCCTAGATTAAACACATCAATCAGCTCTGGCGGCGCGACAGCCTTGAGTCCATGGGCACCAAAAGCGCCTAGCGCAACCGCAAAAAATCCGCTTACCGCGGCGAGTAACAACAATCCTTTACGCATTTTTACCTCCAAAAACCAATAGGCTTTACGACAGACGACGCTCTAGCTGTAACGCCTGAGCGCTTTACGCCATATCAAGAAAAAACATTAGCCAATAAATTTTGCTGATAAATCAACAGCCAATGCAAGGTTAGCCGCTTCGGTCGTGCCTGACGACTTTCTTGGGACAAAACTATGATCCCCATCGGCTAAGTATTCAATTTGTATATCACTGTTAAGCGGCCAACTTAGGAGCTGCGCCTGTGTGCCAAACTTATCCCGCTCACCTTGTAGCACTAACACGGGCACTTGGCAGTCGTTAAGGGGCTCTAACCTAGGTTCACCACCCTTAAGCGGAATAAAGGGATAACCTAAGCAAATGACCCTATCGATACGGCTGGCTTGCGCGCTATCGCAGGCCAGTAACGCCGCCATGCGTCCGCCCATGGATTTACCCATCAAGACCACACGCTTAACCTTAGGCTGAGCGTGCGCCACACTGAGCATCTCGCCAAAACAGGCAAGCAGCTTTGGCGCTCTGTCAGGCGGGCGCTTTTTACCATCCACGGCATTGGCCTGCATGTAGGGAAAATTAAAGCGCATCACTTGAAAGCCCTTGGCGACAAGACCTGCGGCCATTTGGCACATAAAGTCGGAATCTCGATTCGCTCCCGCGCCGTGGGCAAATAAAATCAAGGTCTCTGAGGGCTCGCCTTCTAACACATAGGCACTTGGCACCACATCCTCATTGACCAAGGGGTTATCCGGGTAACAACTCACTGCGTGACTCCTCGGCAAACATATCTAACATCCACTCACGGAACGCGACCACTTTACCCAGCTCGGCATGATTCTGTTGGCAGACGAGGTAATAGGCATCTTTGCTCACTAACACTTCTTGGAATGGGCACACCAGTCGACCCGCCTTAATATCGGGGCGAGCGAGTACGCTATAACCTAACGCCACACCTTGGCCGTGGGCAGCCGCCTGCAAAACGAGGGAGGAATGGCTAAAAATCGGCCCTTGGTTGACGTTGATATCGTGAATGCCACATTGTCTAAACCAAGCCTGCCAATCGTGACGGCTCATATCGTGCAGCAGCGTGTGGTATTTTAAATCTTCTGGCTTTGATAGTGGCTTTGGGCCGTTTAACAGCATAGGCGAACATACGGGGATCAGCACTTCATTACGGAGTTTATCGGCGCGAAGCCCAGGCCAATTGCCTAAACCATAATAAATGGCAACGTCGACATCGTCGGTTAAGGAGCTAGCCTCTGTGTCTACCGCTTTAATTCGTACGTCAATGTCGGGATTTTTTTCACTAAACTTCGACAGGCGCGGCACCAGCCACTGAATCGCAAAGCTTGGCGACATACTCACGGTCAACGAACCAATGGCACTACGTGCGAGCAGCCTGTCGGTCGCATCCGCCAGTTGGGTGAAGATGTCTTTAATATCGAGAAAATAGCTCTGACCTTCTTCGGTCAGCAGCAGCGAACGATTCTTTCGGCGAAATAATTTTAATCCGAGAAAATCTTCCAGCGCCTTAATTTGGTGACTCACCGCAGCCTGAGTCACAAACAATTCTTCAGCCGCTCGAGTAAAGCTCAAATGCCGTGCGGCGGCCTCAAATGCTTTAACCGCATTCAGTGGTGGTAAGCGTCTTGACATAGTGATCTCTATCTCAATTTTTAATTAGTTTTTCTAATCCGTATTGTTACATTTAATCGTTTGTAAAGGCCAGCGTTTTTGATTAAATTTTGCGCCAACGAAACACATGAGTTGGACAATCTCGAACGGGTGATGGGAATGTCTGACAGCAATACTTTGTCAGCCCGGAGGCGACTATGTTCAATTTAAAATCTGCTTTTGCGTTAGTGTTAGTCAGCGCACTCAGTGCCAATGTCAGCGCAAATGTTATCGATGCAGAAATTATCATCGACACCAGTGATTTACAGGCAAGTATCAATGCCGAACTGACTGCGACGATGGAAAAAATGCATGAAGAAGCGCTGCAGGATCCTACCTTATTGCTTGCCGATGAAGTGTTACCGGCCCAGCAAGTGGTCAAGACCGAATAAATTGCACTGCTGATCAGTAAAATAAAAGCCGCATTCCAATGCGGCTTTTTTGTATTCGTTTACCTGCTTATTGGCACATCGAGGCCCCAATTCATACGCATTAAGGCCAAAGTTGATGTTTGGCCTTAGCTCGCGTTTTACTCGCTATCGCTTAAGGGCGGTAAACCTTAACATTGTGATAACCTTGTTCAATCAGGTATAGCGCCTGTAATTTACTCATCACCCCACGCTCACAGTACAACAGGTAAGTCTTCTGCTTATCGAGATCGGCAAATTGAGTCGCTAATTTGAAGAAAGGAATGCGCTTGATTTCCACGCCTTCAATCTCCAGCGGCTTGTTCTCTTCTTCCTCAGGGGCACGAATATCAATCACCACTTCATTGGTGTCGATAGCAACAACGGTTTCAGTTTCAGTGATACGCGTATTCATTTGTTCTGCTATCTCCCTGATATCAATGGCCACGGCCTGCTCAACGATACGGTCAATCAAGTCCTCAGAGAATTTGGTCTCTTCGGCCTCAACCTTGGCCAGTACCGCCTTCACGGTTGGCTTTTGCGAAATCACGCCACAATACTCGGGCATAGATTTAGCAAAATCCTCGGTGCCGATACGGCGGCATTCGTTGATGATGTCCTGCTTATCCATGGCGATCAGCGGGCGCAGGATCAGCATATCGGTGCAGCGGTCAATCACGTTTAAGTTGGTTAAGGTTTGGCTCGATACTTGGCCTAAACTCTCACCTGTCACAATCGCCTGAATGCCCATACGCTCGGCAATACGCGCCGCAGTGCGCATCATCATACGCTTGAGCACCACGCCCATTTGACCGTTGTCGATTTTCTCTAAAATCTCGGCCACCACAGGCTCGAACGGCACTGACACAAACTTCACCTTGTGGGATTCACCATAGGTTTTCCACAAATGGTAAGCGACTTGTTTCACGCCAATTTCATGCTGCGCGCCACCGAGGTTGAAGAAACAGTAATGGGTACGAGCGCCCTTCTTAATAAATTGGTAGCTCGACACGCCTGAGTCAAAACCGCCTGAAATCAAGGACAACACATCTTCCTGCGTCGCCATTGGGAAGCCGCCTAAGCCTTCGATACGCTTAGTCACCATATACAGTTTATCGCCCTCGATTTCGAGGTTAACTGTCACTTCTGGGTTCTTCAAACGCACGCCAATCGCATCGGTAAACTGGTTTAAACCACCACCGACATAACGCTCGACTTCGATAGAGTTAAAATCGTGTGAGCCAGTGCGTTTGACGCGCACACAGAAGGTTTTACCGGCAATTTGGTCACGGTAAACGGGTAAGACTTGTTGGTAGATATCGTCAACAGAGGTAAAGCTGTATTCATCCACTTGCACCACATGGGCGATCCCAGGAATACAGGCTAAACGCTCACCAAAGGCCTGAGCTAATTCAGGTTTATCATTTGGCACCTTTACCCAAATACGGTCCCATTGACGTTGCACTTTGGCATCTTCATCAACTTTTTTGAGCACGTTACGGATGTTGGTTTCAAGCATTTTGGTGAAGCGCATGCGCACGGGCTTGCTCTTCATCATGATTTCTGGGTACAGCTTTACAATAAACTTCATGGGATTTCCGCGGGCAATTTTGTAAACAGCAAAATTGGTTAAAAGAATAATCGCCGGATTATAACAAACTCACGGCGATTGGCGCACCTGTTTCCACACACGGTCTGCTCGTGGCGTGCGCTTATGCACAGTTGAACTTATAGTCAAAAAATCACAAATAAAAAAGCCGTGAGCAAGTCACGGCGTTTTTATCGAGTCACAGATTTGGATTAAAAGCTATTTACCCACTTGAATTTCTTCGGATTCTTTTGCTTTACCCTGTTCAATGGCAATCTCAACGCGGCGGTTTCGCGCGCGGTTTTCAGGTGAGTCATTAGGCACGATGGGATTATTCGACGCCATACCGACCACTTTCATCCGCTTAGGATCGAAGCCCTTCACTTGCAGCAGCACATCGGCCACCGCCACTGCGCGTTTGCTCGAGAGATCCCAGTTCGAGCTGTAGAGCTCATCGCTTATCTGCATATCATCGGTGTAACCCGATACCGTGATGATCCCCGGCACATCTTTTAGCAATTCACCGACCGAGCGCACCACAGGTTTAAATCGTGGCTGCAGGAAGCCCGATCCCGAGGCAAATGAGCCCTTCTCACGGATACGGATAATGATTTGCTGCCCTAGTGACTCAATTTCGATCGCCCCATCGGTGATCTCGTTATTGAGTTCCTGCGCCATTTTCTTCACTTGCTGATTGATTTTATCCTGCGCCGCTGCGGCTTCCGCTTTTACCGCATCCGCCGTTTCTTGGGCCGTCGCCGAGGCTTCACCGCCCCGCTGCGAACCATTTTGCTGCTGCACACCACCCGCGCTATCGTCCTCGCCCGCTTGATAATCCAATACGGGTTCGGTCATTTCGTTGGTTTGTTGGTTAATGATTTCAATCGGCGTGGGATCGGGACGGCCAGGACGAAACTCCAATGCAATCACAGACGTCCCCTTAGGAATGTCTTTGACTTCGACCTTGTTTTGCACCCCGAAGGCATACTTCATCGAGCCTGCGATCTGCTTAAACTTCATCACGTCCATTTCGGAGAATGACAGCAGCAGCACGAAGAAACACATCAAGAGGGACATCAAATCGGCAAATGTTGCCAACCAGAGCGGCGCTCCGGGCGGTGGACAGTTGCACTTAGCCATGGGCTACTCTCCGTCCGTTGTATCGATTTTCCGCTGTTTTTCAGCAAGATAATTCTTCAAGAAACCTTCAATCACCCGCGGGTTTTGACCATCTTGAATCGCTAATACCGCGTCCATAATCAGGTTGCGGTTCAGCATTTCTTCACCCATCCGCAGGGTGAGTTTATCGGCAATGGGAATACACACCATGTTGGCGACCACGGCGCCGTACAGCGTCGTTAACAAGGCCACTGCCATCGAAGGACCAATCGATTTAGGATCTGACATATTGGATAACATGGCCACCAAGCCCACTAAGGTACCAATCATCCCCATCGCGGGGCCAACGTCACCAAAGGCCCTAAAAATCGCAATGCCGTTGCGATGGCGCTCTTCGGTGAGGGCAATGTCTTTTTCAAGTGCGGCGCGCACCACTTCACCATCGTGACCATCGACCAACATATCGACGGCTTTTTGCATAAAACTGTTGGAAATTTGCGCTTCTTCGAGGGCAAGGAATCCGCCTTTACGGGCGGCGTCCGCCATAGTCACGGATTGTTCGATAAGATCTTCAGGCTTATCAATCTTAAACATAAAGGCTTTGACGGCAATTTTTACCGCGCCCAAAAACTGTTTGAGATTGAATTTCATCATTACGACGAAGAATGAACCACCGAATACGATAAACACTGAGGGGACGTCGATAAAGATTGCCAGGCCGCCGCTGGTCATCATAGCCCAAAGGATAAAACCAAAGCCCCCGACTAGTCCTATAACTGTAGCTAAATCCACAACGGCTCCTCAATATTCGGTATAAACGACATGATACTGACTCTATTCGCAAAATAACACAAAATGTCATCCGCATAGGGATTACACTTTGGTTTTAACCTGAGCCTTACTCTATGATGTCAAAGGATGATTATAAGCATAATGCTATTATTGTCATTTATCGGACAAGCACTAAGCAAGTTTAGCGACAATTTCTATTTTCTGAAAAAAATTCAGCAACAAAGCGTGCTATTGAGCAAATATCCGTCGACTGAATTTGACCCTTGAGTCGCCCTGATATACCTTGTGTCCGCTCTTTCAAAGGAATTATTAACGTGGCGAAGAAACCCGAAAATCTCAGTTTTGAAGAATCCCTTGGTGAACTCGAGCGCATCGTTGCCGAATTAGAACAGGGCGATGTCTCTCTGGATGATGCGTTAAAACAATTTGAACGTGGCATCAATTTGGTGCGTAACAGCCAAGCAAAACTCGAGCAAGCTCAGCAAAAAGTGGCCATTTTACTCAAGCAGGATGAAAATGCGCCCCTCTCTCCCTATGCCGTTGAGGGCGAATAAGCGTGTTAGTCAATGCAATAAAAGAATATCAACTACGGGTTGATGACCAATTAAAACAACGTTTCAGCACACTCGAAGACACTGCGCCGCAGTTAAAGGCCGCCATGACCCACGGCGCGCTATTAGGCGGTAAGCGTATTCGTCCCTTCTTGGTTTACAGCGTGGGGCAAATGTTTGGCGTGCCGCTTGAAAAGCTCGACGCCAGCGCCGCCGCCATTGAGTGTATTCATGCTTATTCGTTAATCCATGACGATTTACCCGCCATGGACGATGACGACCTTCGTCGTGGTCAGCCCACAGTGCATATCGCCTTCGATGAGGCGACCGCCATCCTTGCTGGGGATGCACTGCAAACCTTAGCCTTTGAAATTGTGACCGAAGCCGTACCTGGGATCAGCAGCGAGCAACATATCGCTATGGTGAGGGCGCTGGCGAAAGCCTCGGGTTACCGTGGTATGTGTGGCGGCCAAGCGATTGACTTAGCCTCAACCGATAAGCTCATCGACCTTAAAGCCTTAACTCAACTGCATAATATGAAAACGGGCGCCCTTATCAGCTGCGCCGTTGAGTTAGCCCTGATCGCCGCTAATGCGCCAAAAGATGAATATCAGACTATGATGGAATTTGCCCATGCGGTAGGACTTGCCTTCCAAGTGCAAGACGATATTCTGGACATCATTGCCACCACGGAAGAACTCGGCAAACCCCAAGGCTCTGACGCCGAGTCCAATAAGAGTACTTTTCCGCAACTACTTGGACTGCAAGGCGCCAAAGATACCGCCGCGCAACTGATCCAAGAGGCACTATCAGCGCTGGCTAAATTGCCATACAATAGCCAGTTAATCGCAGACTTCGCCCGCTATATCATTGAGCGAAGAATATAATAAGAGACGAAGTATCTCGCTATGAGTTTGGACATTTCACAGTTTCCCGTGTTGGCTCAGGCCAACACTCCTAATGAACTCCGCCAGCTTCCTCAGGCCCTGTTACCTCAATTGGCCGATGAGTTGCGGGAGTTTCTTCTTAAGTCCGTTGGCATGTCCAGCGGACATTTTGCCTCTGGACTTGGCACGGTCGAACTGACTGTCGCCCTGCATTATGTCTATAACACCCCGTTTGATCGTTTGATTTGGGACGTTGGCCACCAAGCCTATCCCCATAAAATTCTCACCGGTCGCCGCGACAGAATGCACACCATTAGGCAAAAGAACGGCTTACACCCTTTCCCTTGGCGGGAAGAAAGTGAATACGACACCTTTAGCGTCGGACACTCCGGTACATCCATCAGTGCCGCATTAGCCATGGCCGTTGCCGCCGAAAAAGAACAGGCTGGCCGCAAAGTGGTTGCCGTGATTGGCGATGGCGCCATGACGGGCGGTATGGTGTTCGAGGCCATGAATCACGCGGGTGATTTGCACAACGATATGCTGATGGTGCTGAACGATAACGAAATGTCGATTTCAGAAAACGTCGGCGCGCTCAACAATCACCTAGCGCAACTGATGTCGGGCCGCCTCTACACCACCATTCGTGAAAGCAGCAAGAAAGTCCTCAAGGGCATGCCGGTCATCAAAGAGATGGCCAAGCGCACCGAAGAGCACCTCAAGGGCATGGTTGTACCTGGCACTCTGTTTGAAGAGCTAGGCTTTAACTATATCGGCCCCATCGATGGCCACGATGTCGATGCCTTAGTGGAAACCCTGCGCAATATGCGCTCTCTAAAGGGCCCACAAGTGCTGCACATCATGACCAAAAAAGGTCGTGGCTATGAACCGGCCGAGAAAGATCCTATCGGTTGGCACGCAGTACCTAAATTTGACCCATCACAGTTTAAGAAGCCAGCGACTAAGCCGGGACTGCCAACCTTCTCCCAAGTGTTTGGCAAATGGTTATGTGATATTGCCGAGCAGGATGAAAAAGTCTTAGGCATTACCCCAGCCATGCGTGAAGGTTCGGGCATGGTGGAGTTCTCACAACGCTTCCCGAAACAATATTTCGATGCCGCCATTGCCGAGCAACATGCGGTGACCTTAGGGGCCGGATTTGCCTGTGAAGGCTTTAAGCCTGTGGTCGCCATTTACTCGACCTTCCTGCAACGGGGCTATGACCAGCTAATCCACGATGTGGCACTACAACGTTTACCGGTATTGTTCGCCATTGACCGTGGCGGTATCGTCGGTGCCGACGGCCCAACCCACCAAGGAGCATTCGATTTAAGCTTTATGCGCTGCATTCCGAATATGGTGATCATGGCGCCATCGGATGAAAATGAATGTCGCCAAATGCTCTATACAGGTTATTGCTATGATGCAGGCCCGAGCGCGGTGCGTTATCCAAGGGGAAGCGCCACAGGCGCGACTCAGGTAGAAGCCATGACGGCGCTGCCAATTGGTAAAGGCGTGATTAAGCGTTTAGGCAAAGGTATCGCCATGCTGAACTTTGGCACCACCTTAGCCGCCGCCTTAACCGCCGCAGAAAGCTTAGACGCCACCGTCGTCGATATGCGCTTTGTGAAGCCGTTAGATGTGGATTTAGTCAAAGAGATGGCGCAAACCCACGATGTGCTCGTCACAGTGGAAGAAAACGCCATTATGGGCGGCGCTGGCTCTGGTGTATTAGAACTGCTGCAAAAGCTTAAAATGCCGAAACCTGTGCTGCAAATAGGCCTACCCGATGAGTTTATTAAACATGGCTCTCCAGAAGAAGTGACCCATGATTTACAACTCGATGCCGAAGGTATGTTAGCGCAAATTAATGCCTTTCTTGCCGATTAAGTGTTATGGGAGCTAAGCTCCCAGCAACAGTGCAAAGCGTGATGAATCGCGATTAGCAGGCAAAAAACAGACAAATAAAAAGGACTGCATCTGCAGTCCTTTTTATTACGTAACCTTTAACGCTCAGTGCGTTAACTTAGGCTTCAATCAGGCTTCAATGTTGATTGAAGCAGATTCTTGGCTAGGGCCGCCCTGTGACACCATCACCATGGCAGGACGCAGTAAACGGCTGTTCAGCTCATAACCCTTTTGCATCACTAACATCACAGTATTGGCTGGATACTCAGCGCTTGGCTGCATACCAATGGCTTGATGTTGGTCAGGGTTGAAGGCTTGCCCCTGTGGATCGATAGGTTTTACCCCAAACTTAGCCACGGCGGTCAAGAAGCTCTTTTGCGTAAGCTCAACACCTTCGAACAGTGCTTTGGTGGTTTCATCCTGTGGATTAGTACCTTGCAGCGCACGTTCCATATTGTCTAACACTGGCAGTAATTCGTTGGCGAATTTTTCCAATGCAAACTTGTTCGCCTTTTCCACATCCATCGCAGCACGGCGGCGAATGTTGTCTACTTCGGCAGCAGCACGGATAACTGAATCTTTTTGCTCTTCAACTTTCGCCAAAGCGTCAGCGAGTAACTGTTCCAGCTCTTCAATACGGAAATTGGCTTGGGTAAGCTCGTCAATCAGACTCGCTTCTTCGGTAGAAACTTCAGACTCTACACCCTCTTGGATCAGATCCTGTTCTGCTTTAATCGACTCGTTGCTCATTTTCACTCCAGCTAAAAATGCTTTGTTTCTAAATACTCTGGGCATATTATGGGGATCAATTTTGACGTTTCAAGGCCTAAGGCCAGATCTAGCATAAATATGACCACAAAGTTCCACACCATTGGCCTGATTGGCAAGCCGCACCACCCAGGGACAAATCAAACCCTCAAACGTCTGCACCACTGGCTGACGGTGCAAGGGTATGAAGTCCTCGTGGAAGAGCGCGTTGCCAGCGAGTTAGGGACCAATATCATCGCGGTCGATTTATTAGAGATTGGCGCACGCTGCGATTTAGCGATAGTCGTGGGTGGCGATGGCAATATGCTCGGCGCCGCCAGAGTGCTGGCCCGCTTCGATGTGGGCGTGATTGGTGTAAACCGTGGCAATCTAGGTTTTTTAACGGATTTACCGCCCGATGCCTTTGAAGAAGCGCTCGCCAAAGTGCTCGATGGGGAATTTGATACCGAGCACCGCTTTTTACTCGAAGCCGAGGTCTATCGTCACGGCATGTTAAAAGCGAGCAATACCGCAGTGAATGAGGCAGTGCTGCATCCTGGTAAAATCGCCCATATGATTGAATTTGAAGTCTATATAGACAATCAATTCATGTACAGTCAACGTGCCGACGGCATGATAGTCTCAACCCCGACGGGGTCTACCGCCTATGCCCTGTCGGCAGGTGGCGCCATTCTGACCCCCAATTTACAGGCATTAATCTTAGTGCCTATGTTTCCACATACACTGTCGTGTCGCCCCATAGTGGTCGATGCCTGCAGCACCATTAAGATGGTCGTCTCCCCTGAAAATGGCGAAAATCTCGAAGTAAGTTGTGATGGCCACGTGCATTTAGCCGTCTTACCCGGCGATGAAATCATAGTGCGCCGCAGCTCCGAGCAGCTCAGACTTATCCACCCTAAAGGCCATAATTACTTCCATGTGTTACGCAGTAAGCTCGGCTGGGGCAGTAAGCTGTTTTAAGCCCACATTAGGCGAAGGCATAATGGCCACAAAGGCACGCCATCATTAATCACTCAGGTTAATTCCCATACCAGTTGTTAACAGAATGGTGTGTTGCGGCTGCGCGGCTGTAAACCGCTTTATTAACCGTTATTAAATTTCAGATTAAAACAAAATTCATTAAGTGATATTCATCACGCAAAATTTAGTCATTACTAAAACGTGATCCATCCCTCATTATTCCTCACGCTGCAAACCCCAATAAAAATCTATTTATTCATACTGTTAATAAATAATATCCAGCTGAGTAATTTTCCAACCCACAATAAAGCGAGACATAAGTCACATCTTAATATTGTCTTAAAAATCCATTAAGTGCTCATTAATGAAATAAATGGATCAGTTAATTGCAATACTGATAGCTAATTTAGTGAATATGTCGATTTTTATAACCTGAAGGAATAGAAATTAGCGAAACATCCCATTATCGAAATATAAAAAACCACCTTCGAGTGACATGGATCACAGTTAAGAAAATCCCATGAGAGAAGCCTCCCGCAGCACTGTAAATTAGCATTCTATACAGCAGCCAAAATGATCTAGATCATATTAGTTAAGCCCCGAATAGCGTCTAGTACACACCACAGAATGTTGTGACTCATGGTATTGGCAGTGAAACCTGCTGATTTATCAGTCGGAGAGTCTGACAGGAAAACACTAGTAAGATCCAAATATAAATAATAAGACAGACCACTTTATGTAGAGGCAAGCATGACAATACTTCAACTCCTCGCCAGCTTGACGCCAGTAATCAGTGTAATGATCTTTCTCGTATTACTCAGAATGCCAGCGTCCAAAGCTATGCCCATCTCCATGATAATCACAGCGCTGGCCGCCGTGTTTATTTGGCAAATGGATACCACACTATTAGCCGCATCGGTTCTCGAAGGACTGCTGTCAGCCATCACCCCATTAACCATCATCTTCGGCGCGGTATTCCTGCTCAACACCCTGAAATACTCAGGGGCAATGGATACCATCCGCGCGGGCTTCACTAACATCAGTGCCGACGCCCGTGTGCAGGTGATCATCATCTGTTGGTTATTCGGAGCCTTTATCGAAGGTAGTGCGGGCTTTGGGACGCCCGCCGCGATTGGTGCACCGCTGCTGGTATTACTGGGCGTTCCACCAGTTGCCGCAGCCGTAGTGGCCTTGATTGCCGACTCAGCTTGTGTGTCCTTCGGTGCGATTGGTTTACCCGTGCTATTTGGTATGGAGCAAGGTTTAACTCAAGGCGGTGTGAGCTTAGCAGCTGAACAGTTTGCAGCCCATGGCGGTAGCTACGTTGGTTATGCTCGCTTTATCGTGATGCATATGATCACTATCGACTTAATTACAGGTACCTTAATTCCACTGGTCATGGTGACCATACTGACAGGATTCTTCGGCCGCAATAAATCTTTTAAAGAAGGTTTAGCGATTTGGAAATTTGCGATTTTCGCCGGTCTTGCCTTTACCGTTCCTGCATGGATTATCAACTACCTTGCAGGTCCTGAATTCCCATCTGTTATCGGTTCATTGGTCGGTATGGCCTTAGTCATCCCTGTTGCGCGTAAAGGATACTTACTGCCCAAAACGCCTTGGAATGACTTTGCCGAAAATGATAGCCAAGAAGGTGCAAAAATTGAGACGACTGCTAAGTTCTCACAAATTGCCGCTTGGACACCTTATATCATCATGGCTGCGCTATTAGTGCTTTCACGCACTGTAGCACCACTCAAAGCCTGGTTATCTAGTTTCAACATCAGCTGGACTGGCCTAATGGGCACTGAGCTTAAAGCCAGCTTTGCGACCTTATATGCTCCTGGCGCCTTCTTCGTGGCCGTGTGTATCTTAGGTTTCTTCCTGTTCAAGATGAAAAGCCCTGCGATTAAGCAATCCATCGGCGTTTCATGCAAGTCTATGTTACCGACTATTATTTCATTAGGCGCATCCGTGCCTATGGTGAAAATCTTCTTAAACTCAGGTGTTAATGGTGCAGGTCTTGCGTCTATGCCCGTCGCCTTAGCCGATATGTTAGGCCAATCTATGGGCGCGGTTTGGGCATGGATGGCACCGATTGTGGGGATTTTTGGTGCCTTCCTGTCAGGTTCAGCCACCTTCTCCAACATGATGTTCTCCAGCCTGCAATACAGCGTGGCGGACAATATTGGCATGAACCATACACTGGTATTAGCACTACAAGGTATCGGTGCTAACGCCGGTAATATGATGTGTGTAATGAACGTAGTGGCAGCCGCGACCGTTGTGGGTATGGCGGGTAGAGAATCTGAAATCATCCGTAAAACTATGCCTGTTGCCATTGGCTACGCGTTACTTGCAGGCACTATCGCAACACTTTGGGGTGGCTTCTAAGCCAATCTAAACCTAAGGCCGCGTTGGCGGCCTTAGTCATTTTTAGCGTTGAGAGAGTAACTTATGTCTATTAATTATGACGCTGTTTATAAAGAACTAATTCAACAACTCGGTGAATCAGCCGTCTCAAATGACCCTGTGCGCCGCTTTGCTTGGTCGACGGATGCCAGTTATTTCCGTATCGTGCCAGAAATCGTCGTTCACGCAGACACCCTAGAACAAGCCAAACAGACCTTAGCCATCGCCCGCGCCCATAAAGTGCCTGTGACTTTCCGCGCGGCAGGCACCAGTTTATCGGGCCAAGCCATTGGTGAAGGGATTTTATTGATCTTGGGCCACGATGGTTTTAGAACCATAGACATCAGCCCCGACAGCAATAAGATCACCTTAGGCGCCGCCGTTATCGGTGCCGACGCCAACGCCGCACTTAAGCCACTCAATAAAAAAATCGGTCCCGATCCGGCAACACTGGCCTCGGCCATGGTCGGCGGTATTGTGTCTAACAACGCCTCGGGCATGTGCTGTGGTACGGCGCAAAACAGTTACCAGACTATCGCCTCCGCCAAGCTATTATTTGCCGATGGCACTGAGCTCAACACGGGTTGTGATAAGTCTAAGGCCGCCTTTACCCAAAGCCACGGCGACCTGCTCGATTCACTGGCTTCACTCGCTAAATTGACCCGCAGCAATGAAGTGCTCGCGCAGCGCATCCGCAAAAAATACTCCATCAAAAACACTACGGGTTATAGCATCAATGCCCTAGTGGATTTTGAAGATCCCTTCGATTTAATTAACCACTTAATCGTTGGCGCCGAAGGCACCTTAGCCTTTGTCGAAGAAGTCACTTACCACACGGTCGATGAAGCTAAATTTAAAGCCTCGGCGATGGCGGTATTCTTCAACATGGTGGATGCGGCGAGTGCCATTCCCCCAATTATTGGCGATAGTGTTGCCGCCGCCGAATTACTCGACTGGGCATCTATCAAGGCCGTGACCGGCAAAAAAGGCATGCCAGACTGGCTCAATGAGTTACCAGAAGGCGCGGCAATCCTATTGATCGAGTCCCGTGCTAACGATGCTCAAACCTTAGAAAGCTATACCCAAGATGTGATTGCCAAACTGGCGCACATCAAAACCGAGCGTCCGATTAGCTTCAGTAGCGACGCCAACGTGTACAGCAAATACTGGGCAATGCGCTCCGGCCTGTTCCCCATTATTGGTGGCGAACGACCAAAGGGCAGCTCAGTCATTATCGAAGACGTGGCCTTTAACGTAGAACATTTAGCCGCTGCGGCCGCCGATTTAACCGAGCTATTCCATAAGCACGGTTATCCCGAAGGCGTGATTTACGGCCATGCACTGGCGGGTAACTTCCACTTTATTATCACCCCGACCTTCGCCTCCCAAGCGGACATCGAGCGCTTCCAAGGCTTTATGCAGGACGTGGCCGAGATGGTGATCCATAAATACGATGGCTCGATGAAAGCCGAGCACGGTACTGGCCGCGCCGTTGCACCTTTCGTGGAAATGGAATGGGGCGCCGATGCTTACACCCTGATGAAACGCATCAAGCATATCTTCGACCCAGAAGGCCTGCTCAACCCCGGCGTGATCTTAAACGACGACAGCACAGTACACGTGAAAAACATCAAGCCATGCCCTGTGGTCGATGATTTTGTCGATAAGTGTATCGAGTGTGGTTTCTGCGAAAAAACCTGCCCGACTTCGGCGCTAAACTTCTCGCCACGTCAACGTATCGCCACCCTACGTGAAATTGAGCGCTTAGAGCAATCTGGCGATAAAGCCGCCGCAGAGAAAATGCGTGCCGATGCCAAGTATGATGTGATTGATACTTGCGCAGCTTGTCAGCTCTGTACTATCGCCTGCCCAGTCGACAACAGCATGGGTCAGCTAGTGCGTAAGCTGCGCACGCCCTATATCAGCACCACTGAGCAAAAAGTGTTGGATTTCCAAGCCAAACACTTCGGCGCAGTCAACCAAGTGATCAGCACAGGCTTTGATGTGTTGGGAGTCATCCATAAAATCACCGGCGATGGTATCACCAACGCGCTGATGAAAACCGGTCGCTTACTCTCCAAAGAAGTGCCCTATTGGAATCCTGATTTCCCGAAAGGCGGCAAACTGCCTAAACCGTCGCCCGCCAAAGCAGGTCAAGAAACCGTGGTTTACTTCCCTGCCTGTGGTGGTCGCACCTTTGGCCCAACACCGAAGGATCCCGATAATCGCACCTTGCCAGAAGTGGTTGTGACCCTGCTTGAACGTGCGGGCTATAACGTTATTACACCAGAGAAGACCCGCGATTTATGCTGCGGCCAGATGTGGGAATCTAAGGGCGACTTTAAAAACGCCGACGCCAAACGCCAAGAGCTTATCGATGTGGTCAGCAAGATGAGTAATGGCGGCAAAATCCCGGTATTAGTCGATGCGCTGTCTTGTACCTATCGTACTCTCACGGGTAACCCTCAGGTGCAAATCACCGACTTGGTTGAGTTTATGCACGACAAGCTGTTGGATAAGCTGAGCATCAATAAAAAGGTCAATGTTGCTCTGCACTTAGGTTGTAGTGCTCGCAAGATGAAGTTAGAGCCTAAGATGCAAGCCATTGCCGATGCTTGTTCGAGCCAAGTACACAAACCTGCGGGCATTGACTGCTGTGGTTACGCCGGTGAAAAAGGCCTGTATAAGCCAGAAATCAACGCCAGCGCCCTGCGTAATATTAAAAAGCTCATTCCTGTCGAGATTAAGGAAGGCTATTACGCCAACCGTATGTGTGAGGTCGGCTTAACGCAGCACAGTGGCATTTCCTACCGCCACTTAGCGTATCTGCTCGAAGAGTGCAGCCGCTAAAACACTGAATAAACGGGGCTAGGGTTAGCCCCGTTTTCTTTAGAAGAAAACTATTCTCATTTATCGAGCAAAACACTAAAAACAGGAGATAAATCACAAAATATAAACCAAGATAAACAGTTTAAATTCAACAAATTAAAATATTCTCATTTTTGCAAAAATCAACAAGGTCATTTACTAAATTAGCGCTACTTATTTACTTAAGATAAGCCTATATTTGATCAACTACCTTAGCATTTGTGTGGACTTTGGGGTCACAATGCAAGGCAATGTCGTTCACTAACAAGAAAGAGAAAAACACAATGAAAATCGCTCTTTTCATCCCGTGTCTCGTTAACCAAATGATGCCAGATGTGGCGATTGCCACCCTGGAATTACTGGAAAAGCTCGGACACCAAGTGATTCTACCCGCAGGCCAAACTTGCTGTGGCCAACCTATGACCAACTCGGGTTGCTTCGATGCAGCACGCAGTACTACCTTGAAATTACTTAATGCTTTCAAGGGTGTGGAATGTGATGCCATTGTTTGCCCTGCCGCCTCTTGTTTAGTGGCCGCCAAAGAAAACTTCCACGAGTTTGACAACAGCCCAGAAGCCCAAGCCGTTATCGACAAACTCTATGAGCTGACCGAGTTCCTCCACGATGTCGCCCCAATCCCAGCGTTCAACAAGCCTTTTGCCCATAAGATCAGTCTGCAACTGAGCTGCCACGGCATTCGCATGTTGAGCCTTGCCACACCGAGCGAGCAAATGGGTCCACGATTCAACAAGGTAGAAGCCGTGCTCGCCAATATCGCCGGAATCGACATTGTGTATCCAGACCGTCGCGACGAATGCTGTGGCTTTGGTGGGACTTTTGCCGTTGATGAAGGCGCCGTATCCGCCAAGATGGGTAAAGATAAGGCCCAAGCCCACGCGGCAACGGGCGCGCAATATGTGGTTGGCTTCGACCCTTCATGCCTATTACACCTCGATGGCATGATCCGCAGACAACAATTGCCAATTGAAATTCGCCACATAGCGCAAGTACTTAACGCCGCGCTCTAGGAGACCCACTATGGCATATCAACATAATCACGAGGCAACGGGTTCACAGGTTCACGCCCACAAGGCCGATATTTTCTGCCGTGATGAAACCCGTGTTGACTGGCACTCAAAAGCCCTTTGGGTGCTGCGGGAAAAACGTGACCGCGCCGCAGGCAGCTTACCCGAGTGGGAACAACTGCGTCAGTTAGGCTCCGAAATCAAACTGCATACCTTAACCAACCTTGCACAATACCTTGAAACCTTTGAGCAAAACTGCCTTGCAAACGGTATCAAAGTCCACTGGGCAAAGGATGGCGCTGAGCACAACCGTATCGTGCACGACATTTTAGCTAGCCATAAAGTGAAGAAGTTAGTTAAGTCTAAATCCATGCTCACAGAGGAATGTCACCTCAATCCTTACTTAGAGCAACGTGGAATTGAAGTCATCGATACCGACTTGGGCGAGCGGATTATTCAGCTGGCAAAAATGCCACCTTCGCACATTGTGGTGCCCGCCATCCACATGAAAAAAGAAGAAGTGGGCGATCTGTTCCATGACAAATTAGGCACTAAGGCAGGCGAGTCCGATCCGCTATATTTGACCCGCGCCGCTCGTGCTCATCTGCGTGAGCAATTCCTCAGCGCCGATGCCGCCATGACAGGGGTAAACATGGCAATCGCCGATAAGGGCGCCGTGGTCGTTTGTACCAACGAAGGTAACGCAGATATGGGCGCGAACCTGCCCAAGTTACAGTTGCATTCAATGGGTATCGACAAAATTGTCCCCGATATCGACAGCGCCGCCGTGTTACTGCGCACCCTAGCGCGTAACGCAACGGGTCAACCCGTCACCACCTATAGCGCCTTCTACCGTGGTCCACAGGTCGATGGTGAGATGCATGTGATCATCGTCGATAACGGCCGTACTGAAATGCTCAAGGATAAAATCCTTGCCGAATCATTGAAATGTATTCGCTGCGGTGGCTGTTTAAATACTTGCCCTGTGTATCGCCGCTCCGGTGGTTACAGTTACAACTACACCATTCCCGGCCCTATTGGGATTGCCGTAGGTGCCAAGCATGATGACACTAACTCCATCGCTTGGGCCTGTACCCTGTGTGGCAGCTGTACCTATGTTTGCCCGACTAAGGTGCCGCTCGATAAGATTATTTTCCACCACAGACGCCTTAAGGCTGAAGCCGGACAACTCCCCTACGGCAAAAACGGTTATATGCCACTAGTGGGTAAATTTATGGCAAGCACGACCCTGCTCAATTGCTCAATGGGCGCGGCTCGCACCGCACTGCGTATTTTGCCCGGCAGTCTGCTCAAGCCCTTTAGCGGCGCTTGGGGTAAATACCGTGAACTGCCCGTCGCCCCCAACTCCAGCTTCGAAGCTTGGTTTAAGAAACACAGGAGCCTATAAGATGTCTAGTAAGCACGAAATTCTCAATGCGCTCAAACTGTCGGCTTTAACAAACCATCCTATGCCAAGCATCGATGTCGCCCCGCGGGTAGAAGATCTGGTTGGCCAGTTTGAAACCAATCTTAAAACCGTGGCGGGCACACTGCACCGCGAAGGCGGTCTTGTGGCACTACAAGCCAAAGTGGATGAGCTTGTCGCCCAAGGCTTACAGGTTATCTCCCTCGTAGAGGGCGTCACGGCAAACCGTGAAGTACCGCCAACGGCACATGAACTTAGGGATATCGATTATGCGGTCATTCCTGGGGATGTTGGCGTTGCCGAAAATGGTGCCATTTGGGTGAATAATAAGAATTTAGGCCACAGAGTCACGCCTTTTATCTGTGAAAACCTGATCTTAGCGTTACCTAGCACTAAAATTGTGCCCAACATGCATCAAGCCGCCAAGGACATTACCTTAGATGCGGGTGAGTTTGGTGTGTTTATCGCAGGTCCCTCAAAAACCGCCGATATCGAACAAGCCTTAGTCGTCGGCGCCCACGGTGCCTGCAGCTTAAATGTGTATCTGGTTTAATTGCTAGCGCGCTAAACCTTTAAGAGCCGCCTTTAATGGGCGGCTTTTTATTGGATTGCACGATTTGGGACAAAAATGCGTTGGATTTAATGCGCTAACTCAGGCTTGCCATGGTGTTCACTCACCTACACGGTGAATAGAAACCTATGGTTTCTAAGCTTATGAACGAGAGCCATGGATGGCGAACTGGCCGTTAAACAGGGATGTTGTTCAAGTCCATCCTTGGATGCTCGACCGCCCCGTCCATGGGGCGGACGGTCGTCTCGCTAATCACCATGGCTAACCTGCTTGGCCTCAGCGTCGTCTGTAAGTTTTAAAGAAATACACAGCATGCTTTGGGACATTTCCGAATTTGGGCGTCGGCACTATCAGGAGAATTTCGGATAAAAACTTCTCTGGACTAACGCCGCCATAGACCGTGAGTAATTGTTGACTAAAGTGTGAAGCGAAGCGGAATCGAACCAACTATTACGAATCCGACTTAATGGCCTTGTTAGCGCCTTTATCGAACATGGTGACAACCGAAAAATCATTGTCATATTGTTCTTCTATCGATTCTATAGCAGCGACTAAATCATCATTAGAAATCGATTCATCTTTTTCCGAAACTATTCTTTTCTCGACGATTACGTCTTTTATAATCAACCGATATCTTCCACCTTCAATTTCTTCAACACTGCCAGTCAGAACCAGAATAATTCCGAATATATGGCTTCCGATTGGAGTCGTAACCAAAAATATACAGGCGGTATCTTTATTAGGGTCATACCCCTCACCATATACCCCAAACTCAACTTTAAATAAACTTGGGGATGAAGTTAGTATTCCTTCCATTTGGCATATCTGAGTTTCATAACGAGAGACCTCATCAAAGGAAATATCAACAAGATCAGTAACTTCAAAATAAGACAAGATTTTTACCGCACTGTCTAATGCTTTTAGTTCGCTTGAGAAGTCAAACTGCTGATCATTACACCCAACTCCAAATTCTAGTTTTGGAAAACCATCAAAAATCAGTTCAGCTACAACTTTTTTCCCAGATTTACTAAGTAGGTTTAGTAACTTAACTGCATTTCTGAATTTACTTACTTCCAGCCTTATTCCTTCTCCAAACGAAAATGAGTAACTAGCCGCGCCAGTATAAAGGTTGAATTTCAAATCAAAAAACTCCCCTTCAACTCTCATTTTCTTGAGAAAATCTGGAAGCATTTGATTAAATGGTGAAATGTAAAACTTGCATTCGAATGACAACCCAACAGAGAGCCTATCTTCTTTAAACCTAATTTTACCCTCTGCTGTCGGCTTTAAGTTTGGCATAGCTAGCTTTCCACCATTTGAATTAAATAATGGGTTTTTGCTTAATATACCAAATCTAGCATCGACGCCTCTAAATTTTGCAATTTCTACTTCTTCAATACCAAGAGAAACATCTATTAGAGATTTTAAGTTTTCTTCTCCCTCTGTTGTAAAAGTTAATTGAGCAAACCCGTCTTCATAACCAGTAGACTCTAGGTGAGCTTTTTTATTTGAAATATATTCTGAGATATCATTTCCTATATAACGTAAAAAACAGTTCTTCAAAGTATTACCATTCGACGTTTCGAGCAGATTGCTATCATCATAGTAAATTGTCATTGTTCGCTTATTGAAATTGTTGTCTTGATCGCTCTGCTCAATTTCATGAAGGCGCTTTAAAACCTTTGATATCAGCTCGTTGTCTACATGGACCATATACGCCCTTTGAGCCACTTCTTTTTTGTCAAATTCTATAAAAACAAAAAAAGCTGGCATTTGAGCCGTGATTAGACGTCTTAAATTTGAGAGGGTAATGGATAACTTTCTATCATTCTTATCTGTTGCTTTAACTTGAACTTTACATTCAAAAGCTGGCTTATGAATCTCCAAGGGAGAAAGATCAGAATTAAATGGAAACTCTACAAAAAAATCCCACCCAGTTTTATCAATCTGCGAGCCATTTGGAATTAAGCCTACTTCGGCACACCACAAACTGAATGTGCTCTCTCCCATTAGGCCTAAATCTCTCATGCTGAACTCCTTGTAGTGCTAACATTTTATTCGTGCGCGTTTACATCGCTGGAGCAGTGAAAACGCGCACGGTTAACTATCTGTATGCAAAGAACTTATCAGCTTTCAGCCAAATACACCATCTGCAAAAACGCGTATGCGCGTTTTCCAAAGCTATAAACTAAAAGTCAGCCTCAATAGTTAATTGATTTTATGGGATTTTATTAATTACGAATGGAATTGGTGCGCACTAATTCTGTCTTAAAATCATACTAAAATACTTAAATTTGTATATGACAGTTTAACCATACATTGTTAGTCGAATTCTGGTCAGGCCAAACATAGGCAAATAGTTCGCTTAGATAAAGATTTTAAACTCTGCTTAAATTAAAACGACTCAAGTCACCAACTTATTCAGCCATTACTATTTTAGATAACTCATTTCAGCACTCCAACCATTCTTACGCAGGTATTTTCCGCTTAAACCTATCACTTAGCGAGGCAATCACGGCTGTATTGGCTTCAAGATGTTGTATACATCCGCAGCGTAAATGAGCAATCAAGAATCTATGACAGGCTTGCAACCTGCTGACTCACTGAACGTTTTATTAGATGGTCATCACACTTTAATGGTGAAATTTACCAAATAATTCACAAACATGAACTAATATGTAACTTACCAAAATATCGAGAGCTGGAATGAGGGCTCACTCTACTGAATACAGGGGATTTATCAGTCTGCCACCTTGAATAGCGTTACGGTTAGCGGGTCGCTATAAAGTACTAAATCGTCTTCACCAACACAGTAACATCAGGGATCTGCCGTTCTGTAGCAATACAGATGATTCAAGTTATAGGTTTATAACTCGTTGAGGTAACAACGGAATGGAAAACAACGAACTAATCGCGGTTGAAAATCGAATCGTCACTAAATTTATGGACATGTTTATCAAGTTTGGCATGCTCCTCGCGCTAGCGTCCTTCTGCTACACCATCTTCTCCCCGTTTTTAAATATCATGCTCTGGGCAGTGATTTTAGCCGTGGTCATTTATCCCTTTCACCAGCGTATCGCTAAACGGCTGAGTGATAAGCAAGGTCGAGCCGCTACTTTGTTGATTGTAATAGGGTTAATGATATTAGTTTTACCTACCATTATGATGGTTAGCTCCATGACCGATAATATGGGTAGCTTGGTTGAGCGCGTGAATCAGAATACCCTTGAGGTCCCAACCCCAAAGGAAAGCATTGCCAATATTCCCTTTGTTGGCGCTAAAATTTATGACTTTTGGCTGAAAGCATCGACCGATTTACCCTCGTTAGTCAAAAGCTTACAACCGCACTTGGGGGATGCTGCCAAGCAAGTCATTCATGCGTTAGCCAGCATCAGTGCCAGTCTGTTGATGAGTATGTTTTCCTTCATTATCGCAGGCATCATGATGGCCTATGGCCACGCCGGTGCACAAAGTTCGGCTCGTATTGCCACTCGGATTGCTGGTCCTGAGCGCGGCGCAAAACTGGTCAATATCTGCTCTTCAACCATTCGTGCTGTCGCCTTAGGCGTTATTGGTGTGGCCTTCATTCAAGCCTTATTAATCGGCATTGTGATGACCTTCGCGGGTATCCCCTTGGTGGGTATCTTCTTTATCTTGGTCTTGATATTAGGGATTGCCCAAATCCCCGCGCTATTAGTGACGCTTCCAGCGATTGCTTATATCTGGATGGCGGGCGATAACGGCACAGTCGGCAGTATCATCTATACCGTGTTGCTGATCCTTGCGGGTGCGGTGGACAACGTACTCAAGCCTATTTTCCTCGGCCGTGGAGTCGATGCTCCCATGCCAGTGGTTCTCATCGGCGCCTTAGGCGGCATGGCCACCAGCGGTATTTTAGGGATGTTTATTGGCGCCACGCTACTGTCTATCGGCTACCGCATCTTTATGATGTGGGTGGATGAAGGTCTCGAAGAGGGATTGAGAGAGCAAGATGACAATTGATCACTTTGTTCCCCGCCTCGTGTTAGGCGGGATATGTGCTCTGCTCAGCGGTTGTACTGTGCTCGGTCCTGATTATCAACGGCCCGATGTGCCAGAAGTCCAAAGCTGGCAGAGCGCTAGCTCTCGCCTATTTAGCGGTGCGACAACGGCCAGCGATTATCATCAATGGTGGTCGCAACTGAACGACCCAGTGCTAAGCAGCTTGATTGACGAGGCCTTGCAGAAAAATCCCGATGTGCGGATCGCTGGGCTGCGCATTCTCGAAGCGCAAGCCCAGTTGGGTATCGCTGAAAGCCTTAAAAATCCCCAGTTAACCCAAGCCACGGCCCAATGGCTGGGCGCAGGCCAAACCCAAAGCGGTAACAGCACCTCAGGTAGCAGTTATGGCGCGGCATTTAATCTGGGTTGGGAACTGGATTTTTGGGGCAAATTTCAACGCAGTATCGAGTCTGCCGATGCCAACTACTTTGCCACTATCGCCCAATATGACGATGTGCAAGTGTTGATGATTGCGCAAGTGGCACAGCTGTATGTGAGCATTCGCACCTTAGAGGCGCGGCTGCAAATTGCCCATGAGAATGCGCAGATCCAAAAGCGGAGCTTAGAAATCACTCAGCACCAGTTTCACAGCGGTAATACCGCCGAGTTGGATGTGCAGCAGGCCAAGACTCAGTATCTCAGCACGCTCTCGACCATTCCTCAGCTAGAAACGAATCTGCGCCAAAGCCAAAATGCACTCAGCACTCTGCTGGCAAGGGCGCCTGGAGCATTACCCGAAATGGCGAGCAATACGGGCGTACTCCCCCAAGGGCAATTGGCCTTAGTTGCTGAAATGCCAGCCGATTTATTACGTCGCCGCCCCGATGTCAGAACCGCCGAGCGTCAACTTGCCGCCCAATCGGGGCTGATTGGCATTGCCGAGAGCGATCTGTATCCATCCATCACCTTAGCTGGCACGCTAGGGATAAGTGCAACGGGCAGCGGCCATAGCATTTTCTCTTGGGGGCTGGGCCATCCATCAGTTGGAATATCCTCGACAGCGGTAGATTACCAACCAAATCTTAGTGGAAGACGCACGCTTTGAGCAGTTACACGAACGCTATCGTGAAACCGTTTTTAAGGCCGCGCGGGAAGTCGATGATGCCGCCATCGCTTATGCCAACAGCGCAACCGAAATAACCTTGCTGACGCAAACAGGTGAAGCGGCGAGTCGTTCACTCGAAATTGCTAACACCCAATACCGCGAAGGTATGGCGGATTTTCAGCGTGTACTCGATTCGCAGCGCGCCCTCTTTAGCCAACAGGAACGGCTCGTTAACAGTCGCGGCGCCCATATTGGCAATCTCATCACCCTCTACAAAGCGCTTGGTGGCGGGTGGGAACCTGGGCGGCAACGTCCGTTAGTGACTCCCGCTGTTGATCAAAAACTTCGCACGCGTGATGAATGGGTGCCCTATCTCGATAACCCATTGTTCGATGCAAATCAGCCCCAAACGGGTTCTCAACCTAATGCCCAGCCTACATCGACTATTCAAAAGGGAATTGTGAATGACTGACAGTACCGCGACTCCGGGAAAGGCGAGTAAATATGCCACCCTTGGCCTTCTGGCACTCATAGTAATATTACTGCTTTGGTACCTTGTGGCCGACAGAATGACCCCCTATAGCTCACAGGCAAGGGTCCAAGCCTTTGTGGTGCCGATTGCTACCGAAGTCACGGGGCAGATTTTGAAAGTCTATGTGCAGGATAACCAAGATGTCGCCGAGGGCGCTCCCTTATTCGATATCGATCCTGAGCCCTATGATATTGCCCTTGCCAAAGCCAAGTCTGACTATGAAACAGTGCTAAATAGCGTTAAAGCCAATAATGAAGGCGTTAAGGCGGCGGAAGCGAAATTACAAGCCATGCGTGCGTCTTACAATAATTCAGTGAAAGATGCCGAGCGGCAAGAACGTCTCTATCGCCAAGACCCGGGGGCTATTTCAGTACGCCGACTCGAAATCGCACAAGCATCGCGAGAAACTGCCAGCAGCCAAGTCACAGCCGCCGAAGCCGATGTTAGGCGCGCCATTGAGGCCGCAGGGGTGAATGGTGAAAACAACTCACAACTATTAAGTGCTCGTTCGGCGGTGAATAAAGCCGAGCGCGATAGACAAAATACCCATGTCGTCGCTCCAAGCCGTGGAGTGATCACCGACTTAAATACCGATGTGGGGCAGTTTATTAACGCGGGCGCCCCCGCAATGACTCTGATTGCTATCCACGATGTGTGGATTTCGGCGGATCTGACCGAAAACAATCTCGGCAATATTAAAGTGGGAAACAGAGTCTCTATCCTGCTCGACAGCATGCCTGGACAGTTATTTAGCGGCCAAATACGCAGTATTGGCTATGGTGTGGATGATGGTAAAAAACAGGCCGTTGGTTCACTGCCGACTGTCAGTAATAGCCGCGATTGGCTGCGCCAAGCACAACGCTTCCCCGTTAAAGTGTCGTTCTCAGCGGACGATATGCCCCCTGCAGCTAACTTGCGTGTGGGAGGCCAAGCCGACATCTTGGTTTATACCGAAGAACATGGCCTGATGAACCCGCTCGGTGCACTGTATATTCGGGTAATGAGCCTCTTCTCCTATCTGTATTGAGGCCTGATATGCACCACGCAGACAGTACAGTACTCAGAATTAGCCTTGGCATCTCATTAGCGGCGTTTGTGTGTTTTGGTCTAGCCCTGCCCATGCCCCACCTTGGTTGCATCATGGCATGGGTCATTCTATGCATGCCCGGCGAGGCGCTGAGCTTAAAAAAAGGCCTTATTGGCGGTGTACTCTTGTCGCTTATCATGACTGCGGGCGTCTTGTTAGTCCCCTTATTGAGTTATTACACCTTAGCCGCGGTGCTGTTAGTGGCATTACTGCTGTACTTTTTAATGCTTATTTCGGTCACAGGTAAAGGCGTACTGGCCATGTTGCTGACGATGGCGATTACCCTCATTCCGATTGCAGGCTTAATAGAACAAGCCGTGGCGCTCGCCATTGCACAGCTCATCGCCATCGGGGTATTGATTGGCACGTTAGTGAATGGCATCGCCCATGCCTTGTTTCCGCCCGCCCCCGTGACCGCAGCAGAAAAACCTATCCTATTGCCCCCTGAACATCCCAAACGGCTGGCCCTACGCGCCACCATCATAGTGATCCCAGTATGGCTGCTGGCGCTAAGCGATCCGGCCTTTTATATTCCCGCCGTGATGAAGACAGTGATGTTAGCGCAGCAAAGTACTCTGCTAAACGCCAAACAAGCAGGCAGAGAGCTAGTGCTTTCTACCTTAATGGGCGCCTTGTTGGCATTCGCCCTGTGGATGGGGCTTAGTATTTGGCCTTCGTTATTGATGTTAGTGCTGATGCTGGGACTGATGACCATGTGGCTGACTCGCCGGCTTATTCAGTTAGTGCCAACCGGGTTTCCCCCTTCCTTTTGGAGCAATAGTTGGATCACCGCCCTCATCTTATTTGGCCCCGCCATTGCCGACAGTGCGAATGGTAAAGATGTATGGTTAGCGGCCGCCATGCGTTGCAGCCTCTATTTATTGGTCGCTGGTTATGGTTGGCTATGTTTTATCGCACTGGAGCAGAAATGGCCAGCAGGCCGCCCAGCATCAGAAGCCCCCGTAGGAGAATAGAATGTTATCAGCATTAGTGGTTGGCTTACCTATCATATTAATCAATATGTTACTGCAATCTCTTGCCACTATGTGGTGCATCCGTTTCTACAATAAACGGCTACTAGACCACGATAGTTTAGTCGCAGGGGTATTAGGACTCTTCGGTATCACCAGCATAGTAATGCTGGGTAACCTTTTACAAATCGTCGCTTGGGGCAGCTTGTTTCTCTTCCTCGGCGAGTTCAATAACCTGCATGATGCGATTTATCATTCTGGGGTCAACTTCGCGACCTTAGGCTATGGCGATATTGTGATGAGTGAAAAATGGAAATTATTAGGCCCAATCGAAGCGGTAAATGGCGCCCTGATGATCGGCTTATCGGGCGCATCCATGTTGGCTGTGCTACAGCAATATGTGAAGAAAAAATGACCGATAAAGCCTCAATGTAAGCGCTGTCTATAGTGATCCCAAGATCCGGTGGAATGATGACCCAACACACCTACAAAAAAGCCGCCTCAGTTATTATATATAGTAACTTAAAAGGTGTATATTGTGTATTAAGGCAGAAGAATCTGCCTTTTTATTGACTGAGATTCCAGTTAGGACTATAGTGTATTATATGTTTAATGTGTACGCGGAAGGTTAGTTTGTCATCAGTAAAAGTCAGAGCGACGATTGTAGAGGACAATGCGGGCATCAAAAGCCAACTGCCTATCTTACTAACTGAGCAAGGAGAGTTAAGTACGGTCACGGACTACCTACTCAAGCTAGAGGCGGACGGTGTGAGTAACTCCGTCATGAATGGATTTCTTCAAGCGGTGTCCTTGTTGCTGGATTATATGGAAGCAAATAGAGGATTGTTTGACGATCCGAAGTTGCTCTTCCAGACCTTTTCTAAGCGGTTGTATACAGGAACGATTGGTGAAGATGGACTTGACCCATCAGGTTTATATTGGGTGCCAAGTTCAACCAGTAACGTGAATAAGCATATTCATCGATTGACGGCATTCACAGATTGGTTGGCAAACAAGCACGGCACTGCGTCCATGAATCCCTTGCGTGATGCAACCCCGCATGAGCAGCGACTGAATTACGCTGCATGGTATCGCAAAAACCAAAACGATTTCCTTGGTCATATCGAAGATAAGACCGTCAATAAAACCATCCGTAAAGCGCGAACCATTAAGGGACGCACACCTCTCACCAAAACCGAAGATGACGCTATCGCCTTTCCTGAAAAGCATTGGGAAGATTTTTATTTGAACGGTATTGGTGGCGCAAGCGATCCACGAGTGGCACTCAGGGACAAATTAATACTCCTGCTCATGCACGGTGGCGGGCTCCGCGAAAGCGAGGCTTTAACCCTTTGGGTGACAGATGTGTTTGAAGATCCCTATAACCCAGATAGTGCAATCGTTCGAATTTACAATGAAGTCGATGGCAAAGCGCCAAATGACCCTGAAGTTCGTTCTAAAAATCAAAATAGAGAAACATACTTAAAAGAAAAGTATGCGCGTATCCCACGCCAGCGCATGAAAGGCACCGCACATCTCGGTTGGAAGAACCGTGTGGTTGACCATAAAGATAACTACATACAAGTTCAGTGGTTCCCAACCGACTACGGCAAAGTGTTTATGTCACTTTGGAAAAACTATCAAAAGTACCGTGCCAGCATCGACTGTCACCACCCTTATGCGTTTATTTCTTTTCATCACAGTGCCTTCGGCAACCCTTACACCATCAACGCTTTCCATGATAACTACGCCAACGGCTTGAAGCGTATCGGTTTGGAGCCAAGCAAGGCAGAAGGTAAAGACCCTCACGGGCATCGTCATAATTACGGTAGACGATTAGAACGTTCAGGGTTGAACCCGTTGGTGATTCGACGCTGTATGCACCATAAGTCCTTAGATTCACAAATCCCCTACACAGGTAAAGGTCAGCAGGAAATCTCTGACGAACTCACCCAAGCCACACTGCAACTGGCAAATCCTGAATCCAAAGTCAAAGCACTCGACTGGAAAGCACTGGTTGGGCATGGTTTTGATGACATCGACCCACAGGGTTACTTCACAGGCAAGCATCCAAAATTGAGAGGCAAATAATGGGGCGAACTAAAGGTAAAAAAGCGGACGGACGCACATCGGATTTAACCTTCTCTTGGATGCTCACCACGCTCGGTGCGGAGTGGCAGCAATGGCAGGAACTGGCGGCTGAGTGGATGGCAGAACAAACCACTGGTATTGACCATAAACAACAAGCTATGGCTCGCTTCTTCGAATCCTACCTTGTTGAATGTGCACCCTATGCCATCAGCAATATTGACCTGTTCTTTCAGGGTTATAACGGTCATCGATGCTCTAGTGAACAGTTGGAGACTGTGGTAAAGAAGACACAGAATACAGCTACTATCATCCAAAAAGGCGTAAATTATCCATGTGACTTCATCGACTTTGTTATTGAAAAAGTGTTCTCAGAAGAAGATGACAATGGCAATTTTGTGCCACTGGTTCAAAACCCGCTTAATAAAATCAAAGTGCAAGGTTCTACGACTGAAACCGTTCGTAACCCTCTGCCGTATCGCTATATTCAGGACTTGCGCCAAATTCTCTGTCCGTTGCCTGATAAAACCGAATTAACCGTCATTGAGCAAAATCTCAAGGAAGATGAACAACTACTTCCTGCTTATCACTACCGCCACTTCAAGCACTGGACATGGGCGCAACGACAATCAGGACAAGGAGAAAGAGGTGGTGATGGTGACTGGTTTGAAGTGGAACCTGAGCGGATTGATAAAACCGACCCTGACTGCGTGTGGCGCACCAACGAAGTGACTCGCAAAGGTAATAAAATCACCGTTCATCAAATCTGGTCGCCCGTCAAAGCGATGGTGATTTTCATGAAGCTCCACCTACCACTGCGTACCTATCAGGTGCGTATGCTAGACAGCGGTGAAGCGGATACATGGCGCTATGAAAACGGTCAGTGGGTAGTAAACACTCAGCATGATTTTGCACTTGGTAGCGAAAAACGCCCGTTCGGGAAAGGCATGTTCCGACGCATTCACGACACCATGACAGGATTACATTCCACAGGCTTGTATATCAACACCAACAAAACCGCCGACCAGAACAAAGACGAACTAGAGCGTGGTTACATCATTCCTTGGCAAAACGAGGAAGTGCTGTACTGGCTGGAAAAACTGCGCAACTGGCAAGAAAAATACAATCCAATTTCTAAACCAACCGACTGCACTACGCTGCTAATAAAGCACACTCGTAAGAAAAAGTCTGAAAAGCAACTAGAAAGCATGGGGGAAATTGCATTTCTGTTTCGCGATGCGTCAGCAAAGGGGGAGGATAAATTCAAGCCAATTAATTACAACGCAACAGATTCTTTTTGGTATCAACTCCTATTGACGCTGGAAAACCAACTCGCAGAGCAAGGCAATACACTGGATAACGGCGAGCGCTTGAAACTGGTTGTGGACTACCCAGAGGGTACGCCAGAATGGAATAAGGTTGCCACACTCTTTCCATTACACAGTTTGCGTGTCTCACTCATCACGGCGTATACGATGGATACGCAATTGCCATTGCCTGTGATTTCTAAGCTATTGGCAGGACATACGCGCCTGTTGATGACCATCTACTACAACAAAATTACCCCGTCAGTGATGGCAGAAAAGATGGATGAAGCACATGGTGAGCTGGATGCTAAATCCAAACAATCGGTACGCAACTTCCTTAAAGATGCCTCAATGGAGCAAATCCAATGCAAGATGGTGTATCACAGTGATGACAGCATTCAGGCGGCGTTGGTTAACCGCAACCCGATTGGCTGGGAAGAGCGCTCCTGTGGGATGTGTCTGGTAGGCGGTAACACTGTGAAATCGGATGAAGTCAGCACCCTTGGTGGTTGCTGGAACGGTGGTGAGCTGATTAAAGATTCAAAAGTCGCCGCAAATCGCCTTTATGCCAGCGTACCCCACGGCCCTGAAAATTGTATTCGCTGCCGTTGGTTTATTACCGAAGCTTATTACCTTAAGCCACTCAATGCCCACTTCAATCAACTGAGCTACAAAGCACATCAAGTCGCCAACCTATCTGTTGAGATTGAGGGGGAATTGGAAGCCCTCAAAGACGAACAATTCTTTTGTGAAGAGCAAGGCAAGCCGTTTATTAAGCACGATAAGTTGCAAGCCCTACAGCGCCGCTATGAAAAACAGCAAGTAGAAGCCGATGAATACACCAAAGACTGGATTGCGTGTTTTGAGCTTATTTATAAAATCATGCGTGTCGAAGAAGCCAGAAAGGAAGGTGATACCAAAGATAAACTGATTGCGGTTGGCACTGAGCAAGATGTCAGTCATGCCTTGAAGTTTATCGAAACCAACTCAGAGTTGCTGCATCTATCACTACTTTGTGATGACGCTGAATTCTACCCTGATTTGCAGGACGAACTGCGTAAAACCCCTGTTATCCAAAAGCGTTCAATGCAACTTAGCCGTGTATTGATGAAAAAAGGCTTTGAGCCGATTTTCATGGAAATGGACGACAAACAACAGCTTATCGCTGCCAATGCCATGCTGCGTCATATGGCAAAAATCGCTGACCCTGACGACAAGCTCGAAGGCTTCCGCAAAGTGGCGAGCTACATCGAAGCGGGTGAATACCTGACTGATAACAATCTGTTCTCTCAGGGCATTCATGCACTGACTGATAAAGTCATTAATCTAGATGGCATAGCACTACCGAACTTATTGGAGGACTAATGGAACTTGATATTGATGTCATTCTGGCTGACTTAAAAGATGGCAAAGTACCTCGCACGCAGCAAAACCTCGATAAGCTCAACGACACGCTGAAAGCCTATGCGGGATCAGGTCAGCGCGACTTCTCCATTACCCAGATTGGACGGGTGTCTGCCGAAAATGGCGGGTTGGCGTATGAGGCTTTGCGTGCTACCCGTAACAAGCACTACAGAACACTCATCGAAGCGTGGGCGGCAAAGTACAATACCAGTACCAAAAAACCGCTATCTAACACCTCACGGTCTAAATCCATCCCTGTGGATAACAAGCTATTAGAGCGCATCCCAGACCCTGCGGTACGCGCCTTGTTTGGTCAAATTATTGCCGAGCGCAACCGCTACCGCAAAGAGGTCAATTTACTCAAGCAACACGCTAATATTACCATCGACAAACGCCCTGTGCGCCAGTTTGACACCACCGCAGAACCAAGCGTGGAAGTGCTGCCATCCCTATCAGGCGTACTCACCGAATCAGAGAAAAAAGCCTTAGCGTATGCCATTTCTGATGAATGTATGGAAAAGAACGCCTGGCAAACTACTCAGGCTGGTCAGGTAAAAGACATGGAATACAACAGCGAAGTATTCCCTAGGGGCTTTGTCACAGGACTTCGCAAGCTCTTGGGTGAGGTAGATGACTAATGGCAAGTGGGCAGCAGAAAGCGCAACAAAACCTTGAGGCATTTGAGGTCTGGAAAGCCACACAGACGGACGATGATTTTAAACAACTAGTGTTCCGAGGTCAGCTTAATCGTATCGAAGTGGCAAAGGGGATTGGTTGTGGCAAATCGGCGTTAAACCAAAATCCTGCCCTTAAGAAAGCACTCAAAACCTTAGAAGATGAGCTGCGCGGTAAAGGCGTACTGCCACCGTTAACCGATGCGGCCAAGAAACATGCAGACAAGCCCAAAGCTTACGATAATACAGCGAATCGTAAGCTGCTCGATTCAAAGCGGGTTTCTTCGTTAGAGGCTGAGAATATTGAATTGAAAGCCAAGGTTAAGGAGCTTGAAAAGCGACTTGAGCGCTTTGGTGAGCTATCCGAAACCTTATCCGAAATGGGGTTGATGCCACGATGAATACCGCTTTGCATGAAGACCAAATGCGTGTAACCAGTATTCCCTATCGCTCGACCAAGATGGTGATATTCAGCGGTGTGCCGCTGGCCAAAGACTCTTACAAAACCAATAGTGGGAAGTATTTCGTCACCATCAAAGCCGACCCCGATAGCATCCCAGTGCTTCCAACGCTGGGTCAGCATTGGTCAGTCAAAGGTGCTCGCCAGATAGAAAGTGTGGAGATGGGTGATTATGTAATGCAGCAGCACACTTATGAATCACCCAAGCATATTGAATGCACTTTACCCGAAACAGGTGAGCAACTGATACGCTTTATCGCCAGAGAAAGTGACTTCAAGGGTATTGGTGAAAGCAAAGCCAGGGCGCTCTGGCAGCTCTTGGGTAAAGACTTCCATGCCACACTGAAAAATGACACCCCAGAGTCCAGAAAGCGTCTGACATCGATTCTGAGTGAAGATTCAGTGGAAGCGCTCTTTAAGGGGTACGCCAAATATAAAAACCTGGCACATTGCAACTGGATGAGCGAGCACAACATCCCCGCCAGTGTGCAGCAACGGCTGCTCAAGCATCACGGTGAAGCCTCCATAGAGGTAATTAAGGATAATCCTTATGCTTTGATGGGCTTTGGTCTTTCGTTCAGTGCCATTGAAGATATTATCAAGGTAACGGATTTTAAGAGCTATGTTGCGAAGGATGACCCAAGAAGGCTCAGCGCTGCTCTGGAAATGGCGATTCGCAAGGAGATTGAAAAAGGTCACACCTATACCACTCATGCCAATGTGCGCCCTTACCTCAACAATCTACTGAAAGACAAAACACTGGTCACTCAGGCATTCAAATCAGGTCATGATAAAGCTCAGTATATTTTAAATCCCGACACAGGAGCCTACCATCCAACGGCGCAACTTCTGATGGAAAGTGTCGTTGCCAAACGGCTAAATACACTGATTAAGCGAAATGACTTGTTTGATGAAAACGCCAATGCTGCGTATTGCTCTGCGGTTGCGGAGCTTCCCTACGAATTAACTCCTAAACAAATCGAAGCCGTCACAACGTGTCTGGATAATTCGGTAAGCTGTATTACGGGCGGTGCAGGAACAGGCAAGACAACGGTACTCAGAACGGCTCTCAGGGCATATCATCAACTTGGATTTGAAATACACGCCGTTGCGCTCAGCGGTCGTGCTGCAATGAGACTTCATGAGTCCATCGGTTTTGTTACCTCAACCATTGCCAAATTGCTGCGTGAAGCCCCCATAGAACCCTGTGTCGAGAAAACAAATCACCTACTGGTGATTGATGAGGCAAGCATGATTGACTTGCCAACCATGTATCGTCTTGTGAATCACATTCACCCCTCTGTACGATTAATATTCACTGGCGACCCCGACCAACTTCCACCAATCGGCTGCGGCAAGGTGTTGGCAGACATCGTTGAAGCAAAAACGGTGGCTAATACGATGTTAGATATCGTCAAGAGACAGGAAGGTTCAACGGGTATCCCCGAATACTCAAAGCTCATCAATCAAGGTGTGATGCCTGATCGATTAAGTACGGGAGCAATACACTTTCACGAAACCAGTAAAACAGACATTGCCAAAGTCTGTTGTGAGCTTTACCAACAGTGTCCTGAAAACAGTCGCGTCATGGCTCCAACCAAGGCACTCGTATCAGAAATCAATAAACTTACCCAACAAGCCGTTAACCCAGATAGCACTAGCCTTGAGTTCGAAATCAATGGTGATAAGTTCTTTTTGCCACTTCGCATGAATGATGCGGTGTTATTCACGCAGAACCATTATGACAAAGGCATTCAGAACGGCTCACTTGGTATGCTAACCAACGCCAAACCTTCTGGTGATAGTTACGGTGAAGTGACGCTAGATACAGGTGAAAAGGTCGAGATAACACAATCCGTTCTCGACTGCATGGAGTTGGGTTACGCAATCACCCTACATAAAGCTCAAGGGTCACAGTTTCCACGCATCATCATCGCTCTGCAAAACGGAAGAATAGTTGATAGAGCATGGTTCTATACGGCAATCACGAGAGCTGAAAGTGAAATCCATATCGTTGGTAGTAGTGATGACATGAAGCAGATCACCGAGGCACCTAGTCACTCTCATAAGCGGAATAGCTATCTGAAAGAACTGTTGAGTTAGCTATTAACCCTGTACATCAAACTCGTTTAGTGCCCCATTCCTCGTTAGCAAAGTGGCATTTAGCTCACTTCAGCATCAGTATGTTGACCAAATTTTAGTAATGCTACAGAGTTTTAACCTTATTAGTTATCAACCGCTATGACCCTAGCCAATGAGAAAATGTGGTACGAGTGTTAGTCTGAATGCGGAGACAAAATACTGTTAACCAAGGTCAATATTCAGTCGAAAGTGAGCGTAAAATAATGAGATAGCTAAAACGATATCAAGTAATTACCCATCAAACTATATAAAAAACCGCTACCGCGAAAAAGCAAATTCCTATAGCATCATTTATACCAATTGACACGGATGTGGCAGCGGCCAAGTCCAAAAAGCGATTTATGCCCTGCAAACAGCGCAGCGCATAAATACTAAGACGTTAAGCGGTAAGAAGAAGGAAACCTGATTTGAAGATTTTTTATTCTTGGCAGAGTGATATTGAAAACAAGTTCAATCGGAACTTCATCAAAGACTGTCTTGAACGAGCCATAAAGCAACTCAACCAAGATTTGAAAATTGAGGATGCATTAAGACTGGATCACGACACGAAAGACGTACAAGGGTCGCCAGACATAGCAAGCACCATCCTTAGTAAAATTGAAAAAAGTGACATATTTATTGGTGACATAACATTCATTACCAAATCAGAAAATGAGAAATACTGCCCGAATCCCAACGTTCTAATTGAACTTGGCTATGCTTTAAGCCGCCTTGGTGATGGTCGCGTAATTAATATCATGAATTCTTCGTTCGGCAGCCCAGACAAGAACCTACCGTTTGATTTGGCGCATAAACGATGGCCCATCGTTTACAACCTCAGTGACGACAACTACGCTGATAAAGCAACAGTTAGAAATGAACTTATAGCATCTTTCAAATCAGCACTTTATCCATTCATTAGTAAACCCAAAACAACAGCTCCTATCTTTTCAAGTCCCGCGGAAAAAGTGAAGCATCGTGAAACTTTAAGAAAAGAGTTCGAGGCAGAACTGAGTAAAATACGGGCAAAAAAGCTAAGGTCGGATGTCATTATTAGAGACGTGGATCGAGTAGATGGATATCCAAATACAAGTGAAGAGGAAACAGGGATATCGCCGTGGTTTCGCCTTGGTATGTTAGAAACATACACAAAAGGGATAAAGGTTTTACTGCGAATCAGTAATCTTACGCAAACTGACGAAGGACTGAGATATACAGATCACAAAGCAGGTGAGAAGGGTGACATTAAGGCATTCCTAATTGGTGAAATACCTTTCGACTCAATTGTCACTGTTAACTGGAAGGGTGATGAGTATTATTACTTTCCGCATATCTACACTCATTTCAATTATGGAGGAGAGCCATATGAGAGGCTTATCTTCTGCGAGGAAGTAGATATGGGGCACGGTCACGCCTATTACAATGAGCTCATTGAATATGCCAAAATACAAAAAAATTAGCGAAGAATCGGGTGTCGAGTTTTTCGTTTAAAAAGGCCTTCCAACGGACGCAGTCGCTAACGCGCCTGCTCCGATGAAGGCAACTTTATGTACTGAGGAATGCAGATGAGTCTTTTAAGTTTCTTGTTCAAAAAAAAGCAACCTTCAATGCACAAAAAGGATGGAGCCCCTAAAACCAGTGGTGAGTTAATCGCAGAGGTTACGGACGGGGCTAATTTAGTCGATGGCAAACAAACTTGGAAGCAGGTTGACGAGAAGAAGCATGACATCGATGTAATGAAGCGCTGCTGCGATGCAGAACTAAAGACAATGGAAAAAGCTGGTATGGTTCCAGCACCTTATTATTTTGAGCGCGTGGCAATTCTATCTAGGAAAGAAAAAAATTACGAACAAGAGATATTTTACTGTGCGCAGTACATTGAAAAAGTTGAGGCGTTTTATTTGAAGAATGGTACAGCAGGTATTGCTGACGTTAGAAAAGGTCCAACATATCAGGCTATTGTGAAGCGGTTACAAAAAGCGAGGGAGCTATATGCCAAACAACGCACTTAACAAGCGCAGTCACAATCTGCTACTGCGTGGCCAGGACCTCAACCGCTGCGCGGATTTCGGCCCGAACTGTGGGCGTTAGCTGCTAATTCGAGATACATATGCCAATTCCTAAAGTTTACTTCTCATCAGTTATTTTCCTAAGTGAAATTTCAATACAATGTGACTTATATTTGTTGGCTTATGAAAAACTTGAAAAAGCATCTGAACACTGGATTGCGATAAGTAAATCAATCAATGATGGCAACAAATTTTCACCACTTTCAATTATATCTGAAGCGACAGTGTGTCTTTCTGCAATGTCAGCGATAAATCGATTGCTATACTCATCAAAAACATCAGATTCAAAAAAAAGATGTAATGAACTTCAAAACTTATTAGGAGATATAGCACTCCCAAATATCACCTCAAAAATGGTGAGAAACTCATGGGAACATCACGATGAAAGAATTGACAAAGAACTCAAAAACATAAACGAACTATTTTCATTAAGTTTCATCCATGTAAGTGTACAACCGCCATCTGATAAAACACTTGTCTTAAAACGGTTCAATCCCATAGAAATGAGTATAAGTTTTTTGAGTGACTCAATTCAATTAAAGCACTGTAAGAATGAAGTTTCTGAGCTGAAAAGTAGTATCAATATTGCATTTAATTTTTTGAATAATATACATATCGAAGCGCCTAAAAAATAATTGGTGCGGGAAGCTATGCTGCCTCACAATTAGAAATTACCCCATAGAAATATTAATCTGAAACGAACTGATTAGAGTAAAAAAACTAACGTGTTTTTGTCCCGAAACATGTCACAAGCGATGGTCAAGAAAAATCATAAATGCCTAGCGAGTAGTGAGCTGCGCGAGCGTCAGGAGTGGCTTTATTATTTTACTTTACCATCATGTCCCTTAAGTACCCTTTTGGCAGGGAGATGGTTTCACGCAGTGAGACCATCTCCTTGCTAAGCCTTCAGGGACAAAAAAGCGTACACACTATTATACATGGTATGTACGCTTATGAGTTCCATAAGAAGCATTGCTATTAAAGGGCTGTCACTCACTCACACGCGAATAGACATTCTTTTTACTATATACTCAGCACTGGCGGCTTTTCTATTGGATAGAACCTTAGACGAGACAATTAAGTATGCGCTTAAAGCGATGGGCTAATGCCGCGGGATCGAAAACCGCCATGGTGGCGGTATCTGTGTCAAATCGAGTGCTTGTATAGGGTTGACTCATCATCCTTGCCTACGAACCGAATATGCTTCTGACGCCCTGTTTTATCCTTAATAACCCCAAAGAAAAATCGAAAAAGCCAAGTGACTGAGACCATTACGACCACTTGGCGATAAGCATCCGCTACATAAAGGCCTTAGTAAAGGCTTCCTTCGATTGGCGAATATAGTTGCGCGCACTTTGGGCATGTTGCTCCCATACCGCCCTATCGCTTGGGTCGGTGAATGGGTTTTGCTCGGCGGCAATCGAGCGCTCAAAGCGATCGTAGAAGGTTAACATCGCCGAGGTGATTTGATTGAATCGCTCCTTAAACTCCTGAAACTCATCCATTTTTTCAGTCGTTTTAATCATGTATTGCACTAGCTCGGCATTGCTATTTGCGGCTAATAAGGCGTCGGCCTTGGCGCTGATATTGGCATTCACATCGGCCATAATCTGTGCCCGCGTTTGCTCATCTTTACTCATCACCTTACTGTAGTTTTCGGGCGTACGGGCAATGCTGGCATGCTGTAGATAGCTACGCAGATGCTTATCTAAATCCTTACGGAAAGTATCTAAGTTCTTCTGCATATTGACTAAATCGTTATCGAGCGCCGTCACCTGTTGCAACTCTTTTTCGATTTCAGCCATAAAGCGTTCGGCTTGCTGATAAATCTTAAGGCCGTTTTCCTCGGCAAACTTTTTATCACTGCGGCTTAAGTCGCTGTTGTCATAGTTTGAGCGGTCGAAGGTGGCCGCCAGGAAAGATTTAAAGGGTTCGGCAAATGCCGAATATGCGCCCGCACTTACCACATTTAAGGTGGCGGTAGCTAAGTCACCAAAGGGTTTGACCATAGAGCCTAAACGCGCCTGTTGAATCGGCGATGCCACCCGCTTAGCATCGGTTAAGACCGACCTAAAGGTGTTATAACCCAATGGGTTAGACATTTTATTACGTTCAGAAGTCGCCAATACAAAGGTGATGCTCGAGTAAATCGCATTGGAATACTCGAGGTACTGTCTTTGGCTTTCGAGCTGGGCAGCGTAATTTTTACCCAAGGTTCTAAAGGATTCGGCCTGAACCTCGTAGTTTTTGTCTTCTTTGAGCTTATCTAAAATGCCGCCAATGATTTTTTGCTCGTTTTTTTGCAGCGCGATATCGAGGCGAATTTTATCTAAGGTTAAGTCATCCAAACTGATGGGGCCATTGATGGCTTCGATATCGAGGCGAATATACTGGCGGCTCGGATCGTCAATCGACACCCTGTGGGCCAAATATTCGGTAGTCGCAGGAGTAATATCGATCAGCGCCACATGCTGCCACTGAGCATCCAGTTTTAATACTGGCGATGTGAGTACATTAATGCGATATTGGGTTTGGATATTTTGAGTCTTGACCCAAAACTCCAACAGACCCGCTTCGGAGACGGGGAATTTACTGACGATACTGCTATTGCCTTCGGCACATAACAATGCGCTCTCACCACTGTGGGGCTCTGCGCCCTCAAATTGGCAGCCCATGATCCAAGACCAAGGTTGGGATAAGCGGTTACCCTCAAAATCGCTAGCAAACACTAGCTCATTATCCTTGGCACTGGCATTAACACTGGTTAACACGCCAAACAACAGCATAGAGATGACTGCAGCGGTGCGCATAAGAGCCTCATAAAACATAAATAACAAACGACGAGCCTGAAAAGGCCCAGAATTCTATCCTATCCACACGCTTTTACCGTCAGTCGGCCGCCGTATTTTAGTACAAAAAACACGCTAAAAACTGCGCTAAATTTAAGCTGGGATTAAACCAGCGAAATGTAACAGAGCGCATGCCGACACGCCAGTACTAAGTCGGTTTCGAAGGTAAAGATAATGCGTAAACAACATCAGACTTTAGCGTTCACTTGGAGCCGCCCCATCGCGATAAACATCCAAATCACCAGCATAGTGCTACAGGTCGCAAGCGACACCCACACGCCAATCACGCCAAAGGCCCAGGCAAAACAATAGATAATGGCGGCGATAAGCAGCAGTTTCGCCCCTGTGAGTATCGAGGCCTGTTTAGAACAATTAATCGCTTGGAAGAAACTGGCGCCCACAAGAATCAAGCCTTCCATCGGTAAGCCCCAGAAATACCAACGCATGCCTTCAATCGCGACCGGCGTTAAGCTTGGGTTGTCACCGGCAAATAGGTATACCAACCATTCGGGGCGGGAATAAATCAACACTAAGCAGAGTCCAGCGGTGAGTAGGGTCATGCCAAAGGCGATATTGCGTGCCTGCTTAACCCTGTCGAAGCGCCCTGCCCCCGCATTAAAGCTGTAAATCGGTTGAGTGCCGAGGGCAATGCCTTCAAAAATCAGATAGAAAAACGCTTCGGTGTAACTCACCACCCCGTATGCCGCCACATGCAGAGGACCGCCGACCCATAAAAAGGCGGTGTTATGCAGGGTCAATACAATCGACAAATACAGGTTCATCAAAAAACTTGGCAAGCCAACACGGGCAATATTGAGGCAGTTATCGAGTTTTAGCTTCATCTGCTCAAGATTGATTTTGAGCTGAGTGCGCGCCCCAAAAAAATGCTGCAGGCAGAGTAAACCAGTCACGGCCTGGGACAACATGGTGGCAATCGCCGCTCCGGCCAAACCAAAGGGAAACACCACAATAAACAGCCAATCTAAAAAGGTGTTCAGCACGCCACCTAAAATCAGCACAAAGGTCACCATGGAGGGGCGACCGTCGTTACGCAGCAAGGTGGTAAATGCCATTGAAATAATAGGGAAATGGCATAGAGCAAAATACCAGAACAAGTATTCATTAGCGTTTTCGAGTATCTCCCCCTCGGCGCCAAGGGCAATTAAAATATCCCGAGAAAAGATCCCGCCGATTAAGGCAAAAAATGCCCCCGCCAGTAAACATAAACTAAAGGCATTGCCGAGCAACTTACGCGCCTTGGCGACATGACCTTGCCCTAAGTTAATTGAGACTAACGCCGCGCTGCCCATGCCTATCATAGCGCCGACGGCATAGAGAATCGCGCCCACGGGATAGGCCAGCATCATACCCGCCAGCCCGGTTTCGCCAAGATAATGACCAACGAAAATACCATCAATGGTGACATACACCCCTGTCACCAGCATGGAGGCGATCGTTGGAATGGTATAGCGCCAGAAAAGCTTAGCAATCGGCTCTTGCAGCAGGCGTTGGTCCGTTGCGCTATGGGAAATTGCAGTCATAACCTAATCTCACAAAAATAAAGGCAGGGCTCGCACTCACAGTATTCTGACTGTATTCACACAGATAAGCTGTATTCGCACAGATAAAATAGTGGATGAACAAAAATGCGGCAGAGGATTGTACCTAAATTTTGCCTTAATACCAAAGGGATTGAATGAGGTGGATTTGTAACAAAAACTAATCAGCACAATACCTTACTGCTTGCACACATTTACTCCTTGATTGCAACAAGCGAGCATCACTTAATAACAGATGTGGCGAAACTCATCATTTTTCACTACTTTTTTGGTATTTAACCCTTAATTAGGTAAAGTGTAGGCTTAAATTGCCCGAATTAGGTTAATTACCTAGGCATTATTTGCCAACGCAATTGAGTTAACCATTTAATTAATAATGAATTAGTGGAATTAAATTCAATAACAATAATAAAGGGAAGGACATGAGTCACAATAGTCCAAATGCAGAGAATGATCTGCGCGAAGTCAAGCAGTTAGGCATGTGGGCCTCGATCACTAGCCTAAGTTATATTTTTTGGTTAGTGGGCGGCATGGAGCTGGTCGAGCGTATCGCCTATTACGGTGTCAAAGCCAGTGCGGGTTTATATGCCAAAGCCCCCGAGTCGGCGGGCGGTCTGGGGATCAGCCTCAGCGACTATGGCATCATTATCTCGCTCTGGGCCATTATGCAGACCTTTGTGCCCGTGTTTACTGGCGGGATTTCCGATAGGGTCGGCTACAAGGAAACCATTTTTGCCTCAACCGTGATTAAAATCATGGGCTACCTGACCATGGCGTTTTTCCCCACCTTTTGGGGTTTCTTATCGGGGGCATTATTACTCGCCATCGGCACAGGGATATTTAAACCCGGCATTCAAGGCACCTTAGTGCTCTCCACCAATCGCAATAACACCTCCATGGCCTGGGGAATATTTTACCAAGTGGTGAATATCGGTGGCTTCTTGGGCCCATTGGTTGCCGTGCATATGCGCCAGCTTTCTTGGGATAATGTGTTTTACGCCTGCGCCGCGATTATCTCATTAAACTTCTTGTTCTTATTAACCTATACCGAGCCGGGTAAGGCCGAGCGCATCGCCCGTAATCAGCAAATAAAATCCGGCGAAATTAAGCAAGAAGCGCTCTGGCGCGATGCTTGGCATGAGCTGAAAAAGCCTATCGTGATTTATTACATGCTAGTGTTTTCAGGCTTTTGGTTCCTCTTTAACGCCCTGTTCGACGTACTGCCGATCCACATCTCCGAGTGGGTCGATACCAGCGTGATTGTAACTAGTCTGTTTGGCAGTGAAGGCACTAGCAACGGCATTTTACAGTTCTGGCTCGGGTTAAATAACGAAGGCACCAAGGTGATGCCAGAAGGCATGCTGAACCTCAACGCCGGCCTGATTATGACCAGCTGCTTTTTAATTGCCGCCCTTACCGCCAAGTACCGCATCACCACGGCGATGCTGATTGGCTGTTTACTGAGTATCTTAGCCTTTGTGTTTATCGGCGCCTTCCATGCCGCTTGGTTTATTGTGCTTGCCATTGCCATGTTCTCCATCGGCGAGATGATGATAAGCCCGAAGAAAAACGAGTTTATGGGTAACATTGCCCCCGAAGGTAAAAAAGCCATGTACCTTGGTTTTGTGATGCTACCTCAAGGGATTGGTTGGGGCTTAGAAGGCTATTTCGGCCCTAAACTCTATGAGATTTTTGCCTCGAAAGAATTGTTCTCACGCGAGTTATTACTCGAGCGCGGCATGAGCTCAACGGATGTGAATGCTATCCCGCAAGGGGAAGCCTTTACCACCTTAGTGAGCTTTACTGGCGAAAACGCCCATGACCTGACTCAGCTGCTCTACCATAGCCACAATATCGGTATGGCTTGGTATATTATCGCCGCGATCGGCACCATTTCGGCTGTGGGGATTTATATCTATGGTAAGTGGTTACTGTCGCTGCAACGGGCGCAGCAAGCCGCGCACTAATCGACTGGGTCTTCTGGGGCGTAATAAGAGACGTAAGTACTTACCCCAATAGACTTATCTAAAGAGTGATTTCTAAAAAGTAAGTTCGAAAAAAGTGAGTGCGTAGGCACTCACTTTTTTTATTGGGTTCTTGGCACAAATGCCACTAAAAACCCGCTAACAGCGCTACTTCAAATTGCTCGGCCGAGAGCGTTAACTCCAAGGCGTTGCACTGCTCTTGCAGTTGGTTTAACTCCTTATCGACGCTGGATAAGGTCAAAGTATTATCATCCAGCAGATAGACTTGGCGTAAACTGGTGAAGTAAAACAGCAACGTAATCAAGGCTTTTACATCATTATCCGCCGCCGCGGCCCGAATTTTACTCAGCTTACGATAAATGCGATTTTGCAGCTGCTTTAACTGCCAGACGTAATAAATCTCTCTAAAGAAGGGTTTACTCTTAAGCTGATACACTATGGCGCTACAGAGTAACACCGCCAAAATCACCCCGAGTAGGTTCCAATGGAAATTCCCCGTCGGCTCACCGGGCACAGCCTCGACACCAAAGAGCGCAATCAATCCCGCCCCAAAACTTAAGGACAAAACTATCAGCCCCAGCACTAAGGCCACCATAAACAGGTTCATATTGCTACGGTAAACCGTTTTATCTACTTGCTGTAACTTCATTGGCTCACTTCTTATCGAAAAATACCTATTGGCGGCGCAGCATAACTCAGTTTGCTTGAGCCTGCCTGAATATCAACATCCTAAACCCGCTATCAAACTTGGCGAGATACAAATTGAAACAGGTATAGCCAGATTAAAAAACTCGTAAAATACTAATAAATTGATTCGCTTATCTTCCATTTAAAGAAACACTCTTATTCTGTAATGTCGCTTTGCAAACTGCGAAATAAGCATAAAAATCGTTGTACAATTTGCCAGTATTGAGGGAAAAGAACATTTACCTAATAACTACCTCAAAATTGAACTAAATTCCTATAGTAGTCATAAAGGAACCGTCAATGGCATTTAAAAGAGTGCTTATCGCTTACAGCCTTTTTATCCTCTCAAGCCTGTGCCCGCCCGCACAGGCAGAGGAGCTGCTTGCCGTCGGTACCTCGTTTAGCCAGATTTTCGAACAGAATGCCAAAGGTGAATACAGCGGTTTAGGTGTGGACATTCTGAATCGCTTTGCCGAACAGCAAAAAGTGACGATTCACTATCAACTTGCGCCTTGGCGCCGCGCTCAATCTATGGTCGAGCGAGGGCAAGCGGATATTCTGATTGGCCCCTACATTTCCGAGGCTCGGCAGAAAGTTTTAGCCTTTTCCTCCCTCGCCTTTTACCGCGATGACATTGTCTTTTACGCCAGAACCCACAATCCCACACCTTGGGATGGTAACTACGCCAGTATCCGTGGATTAAGAATTGGTAAGATGCAGGGCTGGAATTACGGCTATCTGTTTAACGAGCGTACTAAGTCGCTCACCGTCAATGAATTTACCGATCTTAAGAGTGGTATAGAGCGCTTATCCCGTGGCGATCTCGATCTGCTCGCCAGCAATGTGCGTAACACTCAAGCCTTACTGGCGCAAATCAAGATCCCACAGGCTATCGCGCCACTGTCGCCCACGATTGATACTCAAGATGGCTTTATGGCATTTCCAAAATACGCACAATTTCAACCGCTTCTGGATAGTTTCGATCTGTTTTTGCAGGATATGGTGCAAAGCGGTGAATTAGCGAACCTCGCGAAGGCAAGAGGCGTGTCTATCCCAGATACTATGCTGACCGAGTAACACGACTCCCAACTTCAGATTAACTGGCTCACTTAGCCTAGCGCGCTAAGCACCCCAACAAACCTTGCTCAATCTCATCCCAATTTAGCGCTTGGGTCGAGATCATTTCTAAGCGTGAATCTAGGCTATCGTCCAGCTCAGTCACCGCCATATCGCCATCACTCCAATTGATCCCGGCAATACCATCGCTGGTGATCATCACCGCTTTTAACCGCAAAAGTGCAGAATGGCCTTGAGTCTGTGCCGAGATAAACTGCATGAGTTTATCAAAATCAAACTCTTGCATTGGCTCAATAACCCAGCCGCAGCTAAAACAGCCTTCGCCCTGATTGTGTTTACGCACTAGGCCGCGCGCATCAAACTTAAATGCTTGCTCGCTCGCGCCCTCGGCAAAAACGCCCTGTGCTCCTAAGCTGTCGCCACTTTTACGCAAAAGACTTGTAGATGCTGCCACTGGTGTAAAAACGGCGGATTTTCCCATCGATGCCTTTTGACGACGTGACTGTTTAAGGCTGCCTATCAAAGTTTCGGATAATCCCTGTGACGTATTGTGTTCAATCACGCGAGTATCACTCAGCTGTAACTCATTCAGATATTGACTTAAGTCGTCCGCCAAGTGGCCGCCCTCTGCCGCTTCAAACTCGGGGTACAAATCGGTTTTCGTTGTGACTATCACATCGGCGACGTGCAACTGCTGGATAAAATTGTCATGTCCACGATAGCGCTCATCCCGTAATTTGCGGGCATCGATAAGGCATAGGGTGCTCTGCAACCTGATAACATTGTGATAATGGGGCGCACTGAGCACTTTGATAATTTCATTGGGATGCCCAAGCCCCGTTGGCTCAATCAGTAATCTGTCGGGCTTAGCCCGGGCGATCAGTTGATTAATGGCCACTTGAGTCGGCACACCTGCAGCGCAGCACATGCAGCCCCCCGCCACCTCACGAATTTGCACGCCGCTGTCGCTGGCATCCATCAACCCAGCATCAATCCCAACTTCGCCAAACTCATTCACTAATACCGCCCAAGTTTCACCTTCGGGTTTGGTCTTAAGGAGCTGTTTAATCAGGCTAGTTTTACCGACGCCTAAAAAACCTGTGATGATATTGGTGGGAATGGCTTTGATTATCATGGACGGCACTCTCATGGCAACGAACAGAATTGAGGGCACTCGAGTGTAGGGATTATCCCGTAAAAGCTCAACAAAAAGCGCGCCAATGGCGCGCTGATAAATGGATAAGTGGAAGCTGAGGGATTATTTACCCTTTTGAGTATTCGGCTTATTTTTAGCGTATTTACCTTCACGGGCTGGCGATTTACGCGCCCGCGCCTGGCTTTCGCTCGATTGACCAAATCCGGCGTTGCCGCCAAAGCCACCCTTACCTCGCGCGCCGTTGCCTTTCGAGCCATTAGCTTTCGTGCCATTGCCGCCCGCCCCTTTAGCCCCCGTATTGCGACTGCTCTTGTAATTCCACTTAGCGGTCTTAGTGGTGTCCGTAGGCGCCTCACGGTAACGCGCTGGCAGCGGTGTGCCTTCCTCGTAACCGGGCTGTACCGTCACTGGCAAGGTTTGGCCAATCAAGGCCTCTATCTCGGCCAACATCTCATCATCGGCTGGAGACACAAATGATATCGCGCGCCCCGAAAGTCCCGCACGGCCAGTACGACCAATACGGTGCACATAGTCTTCCGCAAGGAATGGCAATTCGAGGTTAATCACTAAGGGCAACGCTTGAATATCTAAGCCGCGCGCCGCCACATCGGTCGCCACCAGCACTCGCAATTTGCCCGCTTTAAAATCATCGAGCACACGATTACGCGCGCCTTGGGTTTTATCGCCGTGGAACACGCCCGCGCTGATCCCATCGAGGGTGAGCTCCTGCAATAGATGCTCGGCGCATTCCTTGGTGCTGGCAAACACCAGCACCTGACGCCAATTGTTGCGCCCGACAAGCTCAGACAATAACTCGGCCTTGCGGCGTTTATCGACTCGATAGACCAACTGCTCAACCGTGGATGCCGTGGTATTTTCGGCCACATTCACCCACTCGGGTTGATTGAGCATCTTATGGGAAAGCTGCTTTACCGCATCGCTATAGGTGGCTGAAAACAACATGGTTTGATGCTCAGTGGCGATAAGGCGTTTTACCTTTTCAATGTCGCGCACAAAGCCTAAATCGAGCATGCGGTCCGCTTCGTCGATCACTAAAGTGGTCACACTAGAGAGGTCTAAATGGAACTGGCCAATAATGTCGAATAGTCGCCCTGGTGTTGCCACCAGAATATCCACGCCCTGCTCCACCCCTTTTCGCTGCGGATTCATGTTCGCGCCGCCATAAACGGCTAAGGTTTTCAGGGGTAAAAACTGACTGTATTTCTGAATGTTAGCGCAAACTTGAATCGCCAGTTCCCGTGTCGGTGTCATCACTAGCGCACGCAGCAGAGGCTTATCATTTGGCTGTTTTGACAGTTGCTCAAGCACGGGTAAGGCAAAGGATGCGGTTTTGCCCGTGCCCGTTTGGGCGCAGGCCATAATGTCTTTTCCTTCGAGCGCGAGGGGGATCACCTGCTGCTGCACTTGCGTGAGCTGCAGATAGCCACACTCAGCTATCGCATTCAAAATAGGGGAAGATAAGCCGAGTGTGTCAAATTTCATAAAAGCTCTTTTTTGTGAGTGCGAAGTGTGAATGCAAAACCGCTGCGTGCAGCTTGGTTCCATAAAGTGCGGCGTCGTTTGCGGCTTTATCAGCCACTACACGAATCAACTGCTATTCGAATCAGCCGCCACATGGCCCTTTACGGGGCCGCGGAGTCTAGCAAAATTTGCGGCGCATTTATAGGCAAAAGATAACCATAAGCGCAGGAGAATAGTTACACAGCTATCAACTAAGCCTCTTTAACCAAATACTTGCTCGCAAACTCTGTGGCACTCACGGGTTTAGAGAATAAATAGCCCTGACCATAGTCACAGCCCGCAGTCAGCAAGACTTGGCGCTGCGCCTCGGTTTCGACCCCTTCGGCGATGACTTTCATTCCCAATTTATGGGCCATTACGATAATGGCTTCGCACAGGGTTTGGTCGCTTTCATCGGTGTCGATATTGCGGGTAAAAGATTGATCGATTTTTAAATAATCGATATCGAACTTCTTCAAATACGCCAAGGACGAATAACCTGTGCCAAAGTCGTCTAGGGAAACTTGTACGCCCGCATCCCGATAGGCCAAGAGCTTTTCGGTGACGCCCATACTGGCATCAAGGAGTAACCCTTCGGTAATTTCGACGCACACGCCCGTGCCGGTGACATCTAATTTCTGCAGTAATTCCAGCCAATTGTGCAGCAGTGTACCCTCATCGCGGAACTGGATAGGTGACTTGTTAACGCTGATCTGGATATCGACTCCAAAGGTTTTACGCCACAGGGCACTTTGCCGCGCCGCCTGCTCAAAGACCCAGTTACCAATCTCGACAATCAGCCCGGTATCTTCAGCGACGGGAATAAACTCCGCAGGGGAGACATAACCCCGCTCCGGGTGAAACCAACGCAATAGCGCTTCGGCCTTAAGCACCTCGCCCGTGGTCATGGTCACTATGGGTTGATAGTGCAGTTCAAATTCTTTGCTCACCACAGCTTGACGCAAATCTTGGATTAAGCGCATCCGATACTTGGCGTATTCCTGCATCGAAGGAGTGAAATAGTTGAAACGATTGCGGCCCTGATCTTTCGCCGCATACATGGCCTGATCCGCATGTTTGAGCAGACCTTCGATACTGGTCGCATCATCGGGATACAGAGTAATGCCAATACTGGCGCTGATATAGGCGGTTTCCTCCCCCAGCACATAGGGTTCGGCAATGCGCCTTAAAATATGTTCGGCGACCCGCTCTATCCCCTTGTGATCCACCATTGAACTGAGCACCACAGTAAACTCATCCCCGCCGAGGCGCGCCACCACATCGGCATCCCGCACACAGGATTTTAAGCGACTGGCGGTTTCAATCAGCAATAGATCCCCCATGGCATGGCCTAGGGTGTCGTTCACTTCTTTAAAGTAATCCAGATCGAGGAACATCAAGGCAAAATGATTGCGATTGCGGTCGGCACTCTTGATCTCGGCGCCTAAATATTCGAGCAACATGCGCCGATTCGGCAAGCCCGTTAGCGTGTCGTAGTTGGCCTGTTTCCAGATCAAATGCTCGCTCTGCTTTTTATCCGTAATATCAGAAAACAGCGCCACACGCCGGTAAGGTTGGCCATCTTTATCTTTGATGGTGTTGATGGTGAGCCAAATGACGTACTCTTCATTGTTCTTACGTCGCTGGCGCATCTCCCCCTGCCACTCACCTTTTTCGCGAATTTCATTATTCATCTCAGTATAAAAGCCGTGACCGTTGAGATCGCAATAAAGTAGGCGAATATGCTGACCACGAATTTCTGACTCGCTGTAACCCGTAATCGCGGTAAATGCGGCATTGACAGTGATGATCACCCCCGTCTCATCGAGCACACTCATAGCCTCTGAGCTGTTGTCATAGACCAGCGCCGACAGCTTTAGGGATTCTTCAATAAGCTTGGCCTCGGTGATATCGGTATAGGTACCGCACATTCTTAAGGCGTTGTTGTTGGCATCGCGGCTCACCACTTTGCCCGTATCTAAAATCCAGCGGATGTCGCGGTTGAGGGTTTTTAAGCGATATTCCATCTTATGTTGCAGCGTTTCTCCGCGAATATGGGCCTCGATGGAGTGCAGCACCTTGGGTCTGTCCTCGGCGACAATCGAGTCCATCCATTGGCGACTATTGGCGTTGAGCATATCGATATCGCAACCTAAAATATCGGCACTGCGGGCGTTACGCTCGATATGATCATTACGGATATCCCAGTCCCAAACGCCCAAATCGCTACTGCTTAACACCAGCTCGAGTTGCTCACGACTGGCGAGCACTTCCCTATCGGCAAGAGTCTGGGCGGTGACATCTAAGTAACCCGCAATCACCAATAACACTTGATGATTCGCGCGCTTACAGGCGACCGTCATATGGGTATATACAATCGAATTATCTTTGGCGATAAAACGTTTATCCATTTCATAGTTATCGATTTTACCCGCCAACATCAGCTCAAACTTGACGATATCCGCCTCAACATCATCGGGATGAGTAAGCTGTTTCCAGGTCATATGCAGCAGCTCATCCTCTGAGTATTTCAGCATCTGACAAAGCCTTGGATTCACCTTGATCCACTTTTGATCGACGCCGGTAATGGCAATCCCGATATTGCCAACGTTAAATTGGCTGCGGAACAGGAAATCATCCTGCAAACGGATCTGCTCGTCACGCTCCAGCTCAAAACGGCGGGAGAGTAAACGGCTCAGTAGCCAAGTCGCGAGGGGATAAATGGTTAGCACGGGTAACATGATTTTTTGCAGCACGGGAATGGCAACCTTGTCCGGCAGCAAAAAGAACCACAACAACATGACGATATGCACGACGAAGGCAAAGCTGAAGATTTCTCTGCCCGAGATATTGGCAAGGTAAGATTTACGTTGCTGGCGCCATATCACCCCAATCAAGCCTGAGGAAATAATTACCCCTAAGCCAACCCACATGGCGGCGCCGCCAATGCTGATCCGATAAATAGCTGTCATCACAACGGCGATGGCGGTGGGCAAACCGCCAAAAAACAGGCCGGTGACACATAGGAGCACAGAGCGGGTATCGAAGATAATGCCGGGTTCGTACATCCATGGGGTACTCATAATAGTGACGCCAATGCCACCTATGAGTAATCCGATCCCCAGCCGCCACAGCAAAAAATACTGCCGCTGATGCTTTTTAGGAATCGCATCGTACAAAAACACCAAGGCGAGCAATAACGCCGCATTTTGTACTAAGGGTAAGAAAATGCTTTTATCCATGGATGTGGAAGCAACTCCAAAAATGAGGGAACGGATTATCTTACGAAAACTCTCCCTCACAAGTGTAGCAGAATTGCTTACAAATCATGGTCTAATTACAAGGGGTAACTCACAAAATGTTGTAGAGTTGTTTCTTGTATTCGAGGGCGATGCTACGCCAATCAAAGCGCCGCACTTTGGCATTACGCTTGTATTGCATCCAATCACCAGCGCCAAATGACTCCAATGCGTCGCCAAGCTTTACTAGTAACGCCTCACCCTGCGTCTTGATATCCTCGCCATAGAACACAAAGCCATCGACATTGTCCTCGACCGTATCCCGCAATCCGCCCACACCATGCACTAGGCAAGGCTGACCGCTACGCATGGCGAGCATTTGGCTGATGCCGCAAGGTTCGAAGGAGCTTGGCATCAGGAATAAATCACCCAGTTGATAAAGACACTGTGAGAGCTCCTCATGGTATCCCAGCAGAAACACAAAATGGGCATACTTAGCCGCAAGAGTTTGAAAAAACAGCCCTATCTCAGGGTCGCCACTGCCCAGTAGTACAAACAGTGCCTTAGGCTGGGTTTGCGGCAAATGTTGCAATAACGTCTCTAATACCGATAAGCCAGAAGGTAAAATATGGCGCAGGATCAGCACTTTTTGATCGGTCAGCCGACCAACCGAGGTCAACACAAAGTCCGGAAACTCCCCCGCAGAGGCCTGACGCCACAGGGCTTGTAGCCGCATAAAAGCAATCATATCGACGCCGCTCACCTGAGTTCGCCCGCCCAGCCACTGCACTAGGGCCGACTCGATGCAACTCAGTAACGCCTTAAACTCAGTTAATCCCATACGTTCGAGGGAGGTTTGGGCCAAGGTTTCAGGGTATTCACAACCGTTTAAAATACCAAGCACTCGCCCCTGCTCGGCTTTGCGTTGTAAATCTGCCTCCAAGCCTTCACCACCGAAGAAACCCAACTCGGGGCGGGAGGGAAGCAATACCTCCTTGGCGTAGGTCGGTGAGACGAGATGAACCTTATCCGCCAGCGTTATCCCCATCCGCATAGGGTTGATGCAGTGGGGATAGCGGGGATCGATAATCTGGGCGCGTTGGCCCTCATCTAACTGGGCGAATAAGTGAGGGAACCAAGCCGCAAAGCTTGAGGTATCATGGCTCAGCGGCCTTATCCCCTGCAGCGCAAGGTTATGAATCGAAAACACACATTCTATGCTTTGCAATGCTTGATACTCAGGCGCCAGCGCCCGCAGCATGGCTAAACATCCAGTGTGCCAGTCGTGCAGATGTAAAAGCTCTGGCATAGGCACAAGCCCTGCCACTAAGGCTTTGGCTACGCTTGCACACAAAAGCGCAAACTTAGTCGCATCATCGGCAAAGGGGCGGTCGCTCGTGCCTTGGCTATAAATCTGTCCAGGGCTCGATTGCCAGAGCCCATGCTCGAGCAAGTAAATATTGGCGCCCTGCACCTTAGGGTGCGCTAGCCAATACAACTTAATTGGCTCCTGTCGCCCAGCAAAACTCACCTCAAACTCATGGATAAGTTTGGCTCCAAGGTCCGTTAAAAATCCGTAGCTTGGCATAATTATATCGGCTTGGATCCCAACACCCGCGAGCGCTTGAGGCAAGTCACGGATCACATCCGCCATACCGCCCACTTTCGCCCCTTTCAGCGCCCCATTTTCCGCCGCGACCATTAATATGCGTTTCACCTAACTTCAAACTCCAACAGGGTTAATATTCAAGCAGATTATCGACTTGGCCTTACTCATAGCCCACGGGTAGCCCTAACATATCGCGGGTGACTAAGGTGATGCCTTTCTCGGACACCCTAAAGCCTTTTGCCCTGTCATGGTCGTGGTTATAACCAATCACTGTGCCTTCGGGGATGATGCAGCCCCTGTCGATGATGGCGTTTTTAATCTTACAGTGGCGCAGCACCACCACGTCGGGCAGCACCACCGAATCCTCAACCACTGAGTAGGAACAGACCCGCACCTCGTTAAACAATACGCTGCGGCGCACGGTCGCGCCCGAGATAATACAGCCGCCGGAAATAATCGAATCCACCGCCATGCCGCGTCTATCGTCATCGTCGAACACAAACTTAGCAGGCGGCAATTGCTCCTGATAGGTCCAAATCGGCCATTTGGCATCGTAGAGGTTTAAGGCGGGCGTGGGCGATAACAATTCCATATTGGCCTGCCAGAAGGAATCCAAGGTGCCCACATCGCGCCAGTAGGCTTGCTCATTGGGGAAGGCGCTCTTAAAGGGATAAGCAAACACTTTATGTTTTTCGATGATCGAGGGAATAATGTCTTTGCCAAAATCGCGATCGGAATTGGCGTTTTGTGCATCTTTCTTCAACTGTTCGAACAAAAACTCTGTGTTAAACACATAGTTGCCCATCGAGGCGAGGCACTTCTCGGGATTGCCAGGGGAGTGTTTAGGATGCTTGGGTTTTTCTTCAAATCCTAGGATGCGCATCTCGTCATCGACCTCCATCACCCCAAATGCACCCGCCGCCTCGGCCACAGGCACCTCGAGGCAGGAGACTGTCATATCGGCGCCGGACTCGGCATGGGCGGCCAGTAAGCCAGCGTAATCCATGCGATAGACATGGTCACCCGACAGCACCATCACGTACTTGGGCAGCTCATGGCGGATGATGTCGATATTTTGGAATACCGCGTCAGCCGTGCCTTGATACCAATTCTCAGAGTAACGTTGTGAGGCGGGCAGAATCTCCACCGATTCACCTAATTCCTTTTTAAAGTGGCCCCAACCACGCATCACGTGGCGAATTAGTGAGTGCGACTTATATTGGGTCACCACCCCAACGCGGCGGATCCCCGAGTTGATGCAATTCGACAGCGGAAAATCGATGATCCTAAACTTACCACCGAAATACAGCGCGGGTTTAGCGCGCCAGTCGGTGAGTTCATGTAAACGCGAGCCTCGGCCACCAGCCAAAATCAATGCATAGGTTTCACGAGTTAAATTACTGATATAACGTACATTAGACATAGGCTCTACTCCCCAAATAGCACATCAGTGCCGATTGCTTCACAACCACTCTTCCCTGCCGCCCTAAGGCCGCAGGATTGCATACAACATCGCATTCCTTTGCTCATTAATCTCTCCGTTACAGTTTCCAAATATCATCTCGATAGCCCGCAATCGTCACATCACTGGAGAAGCGACCGCTGGCCGCGGTGTTGCGAATACTCATTTGCGTCCACTTTTTCGGATCTTTATAGGCCTTCGCCACCGCTTCTTGGGCGAGGCGATAACTGTCGAAATCCGCCGCCGTCATCCACTGATCATCCGCGCTTTCAATCGAGGCGATAATGGGATCGAAAATCCCCGGTTCCAGCAGGTTAAAATGGCCGCTCTTGAGTAAGGCCATGACTTCGGATAAGGCGTGGGACTCGGCGATAATCCGCTGCGGTTGATAATCGCAGCGCATTTGGGTCACTTGCTCGGCGTTGAGGCCAAAGAGGAAAAAGTTATCCTCGCCCACCTCTTCGAGCATCTCGATATTGGCGCCATCTAAGGTGCCTATGGTGAGTGCGCCGTTCATCATGAACTTCATATTGCCCGTGCCAGAGGCCTCCTTGCCCGCGGTGGAGATTTGTTCGGAGACATCGGTGCCGGGGCAGATTTTTTCCATGGCACTGACGTTGTAATTGGGCAGAAACGCAAAGCGCAGATAAGGCGCCACCACAGGATCGCAGTTGACCATATGGGCAACATTACTGGCGAGTTTGATGATAAGTTTCGCCATAAAGTAACCGGGCGCCGCTTTACCGCCAATCAATACGCAGCGTGGCACTAGATGCTCCGTGTGCCCCTGCTGGATTTGATGGTACAGATGGATCACATGCAGAATATTAAGGAGCTGACGCTTGTATTCGTGGATCCGCTTAACCTGCACATCAAACAGCATTGCAGGGTCAAACTCGACGCCACATTCCTTGGCGATCATCTTAGCGAGTTGCACCTTGTTGGCTTGTTTCACCTCACGCCACTTTTGAATAAAGCTGGCGTCTTGGGTTAAGGCATTGAGCGCCGTCAGCTGGCTTAAATCCGTCACCCAACCCTTACCTAAATGGCTGGTTAACAGTTTGGCGAGCGCGGGATTGCAGTGGGCTAACCAACGTCTTGGGGTCACGCCATTGGTGCGATTGTTAAACTTCTCCGGCCACAGGCTATAAAAATCCTTAAACAGGCCCGACTTTAATAACTGGGTATGCAGCGCCGCCACACCGTTTACCGAAAAGCTCGCCACTATGGCTAGGTACGCCATGCGCACATGGGGATCGGGGCCATCTTGAATTATCGACATGCTGGCCAGTTTAGCGCCATCTCCCGGCCAGTGATGGGCAACTAAATCTAGGTATCTGGCGTTGATTTCATAGATGATTTCTAAAATTCGCGGCAGCATCAACGCCATCATACGCACGGGCCAGCGCTCTAACGCCTCGGGCAACAATGTGTGATTGGTATAGGCCATTGTGTGGCTGGTAATCGCCCACGCGGCGTCCCATTCTAGGCCATATTCATCCACCAGCAGCCGCATTAATTCGGGGACGGCAATACTCGGGTGAGTGTCATTCAATTGGATCACATTTTTCGCGGCAAACTCACTGAAGTCATGGCCGTGGTGATGCACCCAACGCTTTAAAATCGCCTGCAGGCTAGCGGAGGACAAAAAGTACTGCTGACGCAGCCGCAGCTCCTTACCGTTCTCACTGGCATCGTTGGGGTACAGCACCATAGTGATCTGTTCAGCGAGGTTCTTGCACGCCACCGCCTCTGTGTAATCCCCTTGGTTAAACTCTGCTAAATCAAAGTCATCCGTCGCCTCGGCCTTCCAGAGTCTGAGGCTATTCACCCGGCCATTGCGATAACCGGGCACGGGCATATCATAGGCCACGGCGAGCACATCTTGAGTATCGACCCAAATCATGTGCCTGCGCCCTTGTTTATCCACATAGGATTCGGTGTGACCGAAGAACTTTACCGTCACATTATGGTGCGGAACACGCACCTCCCACGGGTTGCCCTCACGTAGCCAACGATCCGGACGCTCCACCTGATAGCCATCGACAATCTTCTGGGCGAACATGCCGTATTCGTAACGAATGCCATAACCCGTGACGGATAAATCCATGCTGGCGCAGCTATCGAGAAAACAGGCGGCGAGTCGACCAAGGCCACCATTGCCTAACCCCGCATCGTGTTCGGCCTCCTCAAGCTCCTCAAGAGACACGGAATATTGGCTAAGCGCCTCGCGGCTGTCTTGCTCTAAATCTAGATTTAACAAGGCATTACCTAATGCCCTGCCCATCAGAAACTCCAGCGATAAATAGGCCACTTGCTTGTTGTCATAGCAGCTATCTTTGATGCGCGTCTCACGCCACTCATCCAACATTTGCTCCTTAACGCTGAGTGCCAGTGCTTGAAATAACTCACCGTGAGCCACTTCGCCGCGGCTTAATCCATAACGCACATGGCGATTAAAGGTCGCGGGCAGGGCATCACAGGGCTCGCAGGGTTCGAGTGTCGCTTTTGGCTTACTCGGCGCGGCCTTAGTGGCACGTTTTTTGGGGGGAACGCCGCTGGTATTTGGGCTCAGCTCACTGTTATGACTCATAGTTAATTCCTTATAAAATCAGCATGAAACAGCATAAGACTGCGATCCTGTAGCAAGTACCGCGTCGGTGAGGACTGAGCATCCAGCGGCTCAGTGGGAGTTAAAAATTGTGGGTCGGTTTGGGTATGCAGCAGACATTGCCACGGCCCTAAACCGTCAAAAATCGGCAGAGTAAAGGCCAAGGGATGCTCATCGGCATTGACCATTAACAACAGTGCTTGAAGGCTGTCACCCTGAGTCTGTGGTTGAGTGGCGGTTAAATTGCCCGATAGCACCACGCAGAGGCTGCGGCCCATGGACTCACTCCACAGGCTTTTGCTCATAGGTTCACCTTGGCGACTAAACCAATCCAGCCTCGCCCCCGATGGGGTTGATACAGGGCTTGCTGCTTGAGTTGAAGATGACTCAGACGACCAATCGAAAGCATTGGCCACTAGCTGCTCATGGATAAAACGTTTGGCACACAAGAGCGGAAAGCGTTTACGCAAGGCAATCAACTGTGAGGTGAAACTCAGCAATGAGCTATCCATGCCATCCGATGACCAATCGAACCAATTCAATGGGTTATCTTGGCAATAGGCGTTATTATTCCCGCCTTGGGTGCGGCCCGTCTCATCGCCGCTGAGTAACATGGGCACCCCTTGGGAAAGGAATAATGTGGTCAATAGATTGCGTTGCTGGCGAGCGCGCAGCGCAAGAATGGTGGCGTCGTCGGTGTCGCCCTCTACTCCGTAGTGATGGCTGAAGTTCTCATGGTGGCCGTCGCGGTTTTCTTCACCGTTGGCCCAATTGTGCCGCTCGCAATAACTCACTAAATCTTTAAGGGTAAAACCATCGTGACTGGTTAAAAAGTTGATACTGGCGGCAGGAGGACGACCGCTATGCTCAAAGAAATCCCCCGAGCCATGAAATCGCCTCGCAAACTCGGGCAACATGGCGTGATCGCCCCGCCAAAAACGCCGCATAGTGTCGCGGTATCTGTCATTCCACTCGCTAAAGGCCACCGGGAAATTACCCAGCTGATACCCACCCGGACCAATATCCCAAGGCTCGGCAATCAGCTTCACCCGGCAAAGTACTGGGTCTTGCAGCAACGCATCGAAAAAACCACTACCTGGGTCGAATCCATAGGCTTCACGGCCAAGGCAGGCGGCTAAATCGAAACGAAAGCCATCGACCCCCATCACTTCGACCCAGTAACGCAGCGAATCTAACACCAACTGCAACATGCGTGGGTGATTGAGGTTTAAGGTATTGCCGCAGCCGGTATCGTTGATATAAAAGCGTTTATCGTTTGGATGCAGTCGGTAATAACTCAGATTGTCGATGCCGCGAAAGCTAAAAGTCGGTCCGAGACGACTGCCCTCGGCGCTGTGGTTATAGACCACATCGAGAATGACTTCGATGCCCGCACCGTGCAGCGCATCCACCATGTTGCGAAACTCGCCGATATCCTCACCCGAGAGATAACTCGGCTCAGGCGCAAAAAAGCCAATGCTGTTATAGCCCCAATAGTTAGATAGCTGTTTTTCAAGCAGAAAGGGCTCGGAGAAAAATGCCTGAACCGGCAGTAACTCGACGCAATTCACGCCGAGATTGACTAAGTAATCTATCGCGGCATTCGATGCCAGCCCAGCAAAGGTACCACGCAGCGGCGCATCTATCTCAGGGTGCAGCGCGGTAAATCCCTTTAAGTGCATCTCATAGATAATGCACTGCTCAAGTGGCAATGGCTCACGCTTGCTTGCAAGCGGCCGAATAGTATGGGCCTTAGCGGCATCCAAAAGGGGTCGAGTATCGACCACTTTGCATTTTGGGACAAAGTCCGCGTTATCTAAGGTACTGAAAGATAAGTCCTCGTTGGGGTTATCAATCTCATAACCAAAGTTGGCGATATGGTGGTGATAGCGTCCCACGAGCTGGCGAGCGTAAGGGTCTAATAGCAACTTATGCGGATTAAATCTGTGGCCTAATTGCGGCTCGTAGGGACCATAAACACGGTAGCCATAAAGCTGGCCGGCACTCAGTCCATGCACATACAAATGCCAGATCTGCTGGGTCTGCTCCGTCAAGGCGATGCGCTGAATTTCCACCTCGCCTCGGGCATTAAACAGACATAACTCCACCCCAGTGGCATGGGCCGAAAACAGGGCGAAATTCACCCCGCCATCATCGACCGTCGCCCCCAAGGGAAAGGGCTGCCCCGCACTTAGGTTATACGCGGTTGAGCCATCAGCATTTACAGGCACAGGATTCGTCATAGGCTGGTATCTCTTGGCGCATCCGTCGCAGGCCCGAGGATTAAGCAACCCAGGGGCGGCACAGTGATCAACGCGCTCGATGCCATGCCCTGCCAAGGTAAATCTTCGGCAATCACCTTGCCCGCATTCCCCTGATTGCTACCGCCATAGAGATGGCTGTCGCTATTGAGGTACTCACAAAAATCCCCGCCTTGGGGCAAGCCGATACGAAATCCTTGGTGCAGGGTTGGCGTCATGTTCACCACAAACACCAAGGGCACATCACTACCCTCGCCATAGCGAACAAAGCTAAAAATACTGTCGCGACCATTGTCACAATCAAGCCAGCGAAACCCCTGTGACTCATAGTCGAGCACGGATAAGGCGGGGAATTGTCGATAAAGCCAATTCAGATCCCGAAGCCAGCGCTGTACGCCTTGGTGGGGTTCAAAAGCGAGCAAATGCCAATCGAGGCTATGGTTATGGTTCCATTCGTCGCGCTGGGCGAACTCGCCGCCCATAAACAGTAATTTTTTGCCCGGATGCCCCCACATAAAGCCGTAATAGGCCCTGAGGGTGGCGAATTTTTGCCAGTCATCGCCAGGGATTTTATGCAGCAAAGAGCCCTTGCCGTGCACCACTTCATCGTGGCTTATCGACAGCATAAATTGCTCCGAATAGGCATACATCAAACTAAAGGTCAGCTGGTTATGGTGATACTGGCGATAGATGGGATCGCGGCCCAAGTAGCTTAGGCTGTCGTTCATCCAGCCCATATTCCACTTAAAACCAAACCCCAGCCCGCCGCAATCCGTCGGCTTAGTCACCCCCGCAAAGGCGGTCGACTCTTCGGCTATCATGCAAATGCCAGGGAAGGCTTGATACAAACGTTGATTCAACATTTGCAGAAAATGAATCGCCTCTAAATTCTCCCGTCCGCCATAGGCATTGGGCAGCCATTGCCCGGGTTCACGGCTGTAGTCGAGGTACAACATGGATGACACCGCATCAAGCCTGAGCCCATCGAGGTGAAATTCCCGCAGCCAATAGCAGGCATTGCTGAGCAGAAAGCTGCGTACCTCACCACGGTCGTAGTTATAGATCAGCGTGTCCCAATCGGGGTGCGTACCTTTACGCGGGTCTTCATGTTCGTAGAGGCAAGTGCCATCGAAACGCACAAGGCCATGGGGATCCTTAGGGAAATGCGCCGCGACCCAATCGAGTAACACACCAATCTCGGCCTGATGGCAGGCATCGATAAAGGCCTTTAAGCCATTGGCATCGCCAAAACGATGGGTCGGCGCATACAGGCCAACGGGTTGATACCCCCAAGAGCCGTCGAAGGGATACTCGCTGACTGGCATCAACTCTATATGGGTAAAACCTTGCTCCTTCACATAGGGGATCAATTGCTCGATTAAGTCTTGATAATCAAAATATTGCTCACCGAACTCACCTTTTCGGCGCCAAGAGCCTAGCTGCACTTCGTAGATAGACATAGCGGCGCGATGCCAAGCCGTGGTCGCCCGTTTGTGCATCCATTGTGTATCCGCCCACGGGTGTTGGTGTTTTTTCGGCACTATGGAGGCATTGTGCGGTGCACATTCCATTTGGGTCGCCATAGGGTCGGATTTGGCGTGGCGCTCGCCATTTTGATAAACCAAATCAAACTTATAGTGCGCGCCTTGGGCAACATCTGGCAGAAAAATCTCCCATAAGCCGTTGGCCATATGTTGGCGCATCACATGGCGAGTATCGTCCCAGTGGTTAAAATCCCCCACCACAGAAACCCGCTTAGCATTGGGCGCCCATACGCAAAAATGCACGCCTTCGACGTTATCGACGTGGCGCCAGTTCGCACCTAAAAAGCGATAGGCCTGCTCAGAACTTCCTTCGCCAAAGAGGTATAAGTCCTGACTATCGAGGAGAGAACCAAACTGATAAGGATCGATAATATCCAGCTCGCAGAGGGGATAAACCACCCGTAGCGCATACAAAAAAGGCTTAACCCGTCTGCCAAGCGTGCCTGCAAATAGCCCCGCCTCATTAACGCGCTCAAGGCTCGCTACCTTACGGCCATCCTTAAGACTTATCACATCAACTTTTTGGGCGTTGCGTAAAAAACAGCGCACCACCAAGGCCTTACCCTCGTTGATGCTGTGCATACCGAGCAGGGAAAACACATCCGTATATTGACCATTTAACAGCGCAACATCGCTACCGTCATAGAAGTAAGTCTGGGCTTGAGTCATCATTTGGCTTCCATTTTTAGTCAAAGGGTATCTGTATGCGCAGCCGTTTCTGGCAAATGTCTTGCCGCAGCAATGCGTTGCAAACGCTCAGCCAGCGCAGGCCTAGCTGCAGCTTCGCTTAGGCTGATGGGCAATCGCCGCTGCCAATTGGGGTACTCGAGCCAAGTGCCGGGAATATTCACCGCATGGCGATCCCCGAGCAGATCGCACCACTGCACACTGTAAAGTGCGCTGTTGCCCGAGGCGCCAAATGGCATCCACGCCGTTAATAAATCTTCAATATCAACCTGTTGAATATCTGTCTCCGGCAATAAGCCCTGGGAGATTAAGCACTGCGCCAGCTGGTGTTTTTCCTGCTCACGTCCGGCTAAGGCCTCACCTAATTGCTCGTCGGTATTGAACAGTTCGAGTTGTCGCCTCAGGTGCAAATCGCTGCCCGTCCACCAGGCGACTAACGTCGGCACATCGTGGTTTGCCAGCATCATCAAACTCTGGAACTTATAGTGGCTCGGCGGCTTAAAGCCTTGATGGTCTTTGCAGAAGTAGAACAACTCGTTGGAGTAAACCCCCGCCTGATACAGGCGATGAATAATATCGGGCGGCACTAGGCCCAAATCTTCACCAATCACCACACAGCGGGCACGTTGACTCTCAAGGCAGAGAATCGCCAACAGGGTTTCGACCGGGTAATACACATAGGCGCCATGGCCGAGGCGCTTATCCAGTGGCCACCACCAGAGTCGCAGCAGCCCCATCACATGGTCGATTCGCAGTGCCCCGCAGTGGGTCATATTGGCGCGAGTCAGTTCAATAAAATGGCGATATTGATGCTGTTTTAGCTTGACGGGATCGAGGGGCGTAAGTCCCCAGTTTTGTCCCTGCGGCGCGAAGGGATCCGGCGGCGCGCCTATGCTGGCGTTTAAGCAGAACTGCTGTGAATTGGCTTGAACCTCAACGCCTTGCAACGCAGCGCCTACGGCCAAATCACGAATAAGCCCAATGCCCATTCCCGCTTCTTTGGCTTTGAGCTGGCACAATTGCAGTTGATCTTCGGCCACAAACTGCAGATATAAATAAAAACCTTCATCCTGTGCGATCGCCCTTGGGCTGCGTAGCGATTCGGCTTGGGCAAATTCCCTGAGCGGCGCGCCCTGCTCTGCCACAAAATCCTCAAATCGCTGCGCCCTGGGTGTGTTGGGCTGTAAATGGTGTTCGCAAAAGACAGTATATAAACGTGCAAAGGCGCGGTACTTAAGCTCGCTGACCTTGGGGTAATCGAGCCAGTTCTCCGCGTTGAGTAGGGCAATGGTTTCTTGCCACTCTTTCGCCGTAAACTCCGTCTTTAATGGCTCAAATTCAGGCACGCTAGGTAAATGAATATACAGCGGATTCAGCCTTCTACGATCGCAGGGACTATAGGGACTCGGATGTTCCGGCGCGGCAATATCTAAGGCATGCAATGGATTAAGCTGAATAAAATCGGCGCCATATTCGGCCACTAAACCGATAAGCTGCTCTAAATCGCCAAAGTCGCCCATGCCCCATTGGCTTTCGCTGCGCAGACTATAGAGCTGAAGGCTCACACCCCACGGTTTATGGCGCTTTCCTTGAGCTACAGCGCTCATCACCCCTTGATAGGCGGTTCTCGGTGCCACCATAAAAGTGCCATGGAATTCAGTCGTCTTACTTGCGGCAGAGTTGCTTGCTGATGAGTTGCTTGCTGCTGAGGTGCTTGCCGATGCAAGGCCTTGCTGAGCATCTGCCAGCCCAAGCAAACTGACGCTCAGTGCGTGGTACCCCAATCCCAAGCAAGATAAATCACTTAAGTTGTCTTTATTGTTAGATGTGTTTGGTGCGGCGCTGACATTTTCCCATGAACGGCGCATCTCAGCCTTGCTATCTTGCTCAGCGGCATCGCCCGCATCACGGCAATGAAACTCATGACCTAAAAGGTCGAGACGGTATTGCAGGTACTGACACTCATTGGCAAAGGGGCTATTGCCAAACTGTGCCAATTCCTGCGCCTGAATACGATAATCCCCAATGGGTTTTAGCGCCGAAAACGGCACCTCGAGGATAACCCTCTCCCCTTGCTCACAGGTAAAGGTGAGCAGCAGATCGCCACGGTAAGATTGAGGTAAATACAGACAGACCCAAGGTTCGTCGACATAGCACCAATGAAACGCCGGCAACACTTGTGTCCAATGATGTGCATCGAGTTCATATACCTGAGCGTCAAGCTCATCGCCACTGGGTAAACTCGTTAATGGTTCATCCTTTGCCTCGCAGGCCTGAGTATTTTTCTCCTGCAACATACAGGTCAAAATCCCTTGCCTGTCCGCCTCGGGAATGCGGATGTACTGGCCGAAGCAGTCGGTAAAGTCTGCTCCTACGCCCCGCAAATACAGCAACTTCTCCAGCCCCATATTTGTCGCCCCCGCGACTGCTCATCCATAGCCTTAGATAGGCAGTAACCATGCCAGCGCAAAATAACAGCATGAAGACAGATTTGTGTCAGCCAAGTGACAACAAAGAAAACTTATAAATCAGCATCTTGAATAAAATGTGTGCCTTTATCGCCCAAGCCTTGGCCCACGGGGCCATCTCGTAAACGCACTAGTTTGAAGCAGGGAGTGATTAAAAAAGGTGCAACGCGCTTAAATGGCGCAAGCAAAACAGCGTCTTATCTTGGAGCAGTATTTCCAGAAGCATCGCATCGGTTGAATCCCCAGCGCAAACAACAAACCACGTATCAGTAACTAGCTGCAACACTTTGTATCAATTGCATTTTTCATCTTGAACTCCAGTTCATCGCTCTGTCACTATGCGCGTTCAAAACAAAAACAACACCTAATCGCAACATTTACCTACAGCTACTTACATCATTCAAAGTGGCAGGAATAAATGGCGAACGATGCAAAATAAGGAAATTGATATGAAAAGAATCACGGGACTTTTACTCGCCAGCAGTTTGAGCTTAGCCCTTGGCGCCTGCGGCGGCAGTGGCGACGATGAATTAACACCAACGATCCCGACTCCCGATCCGACCCCACCGAGCTTAAGCGCCGATGTCTGTTATTTAATGAGCACCACAAAGGGAGATTTGACCTTAGCCATCGACCTCACCCATATGCCGATCACGGGTAAGAACTTTAAACAATATGTCGATAAGTCATTCTATAACGGTACTTTATTCCACAGAACCATCAACAACTTTGTGATCCAAGGCGGTGGTTTCACCACGGGATTACAAAGCAAGCCGACCAGCGCGCCGATTAAAAACGAGGCCGCCGTCGGCATCAGCAACAAACGCGGCACTATCGCAATGGCGCGAACCACAGTGCCAGACTCAGCGACATCACAGTTCTTTATCAATGTGTTAGATAATCCTCAGCTCGATGCTTCGGCGAGCAGCTATGGTTATGCCGTGTTTGGTAAAGTTGTCGAAGGAATGGATGTGGTCGATCAGATAAGCATTGTGCCAACCAAAACCAGCAATGGTTTTAGCGACACACCTGTGAATGAAATTTTGATCAATAGCGTGATGGAAACGACCTGTCCCGCCGCCTAGCAAAAATAACAAAGCACTGTAGATACAGTGCTTTTATATTATTAGCACCGAAAGGGGATTATTCGTCCCCTTGAATTTTACCCACCAACAACATAGGCGCAGCATCAATTTTATCGGCGTCCATCATGGCGGCAATACGCTCCACCGATGAGAGCAATTGACTCTGCTCCCACTCTTCAAGATTTTGATATTGCTTTATAAAATGCTCTTGAAGTGGTTTAGGCGACTCTTGCAATAATGCCCGCCCCGCCTCACTTAAATGTAAATGCACCTTGCGCTTATCGGACTCGCTGCGTTTGCGGATCACTAATCCCCGCCCTTCGAGCCTATCAATAATTGTCGTCACTGTGGCAGGGCTGAGGGTGATTTCTTCGGCCACCTGTTTGGCTAAGGGAGCGCCGAGCTGGGCAATTTTCTGCATCACCATCAACTGCGGCCCCGTCAGGCCTGAATGTTTATTGAGTTGCCGGGAATGAATGTCGATAGCGCGGATCACCCTACGCAGTGAAATCAGCAGTTGTTCGTATTTTTCCATCGTGCTTCGCGTGCTCCTCATCAACCCAACGGCCGCACCTTACCAGAAACTCAGCCACAACTCACCTCGGCGGGCAATTTAATCGCATAATAATCTGAGTTTAACTAAACAAGCATAAGCTGAAAAAAGCTTTTAAAAACATAGCGTATATCGAGCCTAATCCCTGTCATAAAAGTTCATTATTTAGTTATCTAGTTCCAACTTTAGTGGGAATTTCACCCCAATAAACTGCCTAAGCCGATCTAGATCACATCTTACATACCCCTTAATTGGTAGCTTGGTCACCAGAAAGAAACAAATTTAATTTACAAGCAAATAGGTGGACTTATGGCTGCTAAATTTTTTATCCCTTCCGTCAACGTATTAGGCAAAGGCGCCGTCAATGACGCTATCGGAGATATCAAAACCTTAGGCTTTAAACGCGCGTTAATCGTGACGGATAAACCTCTAGTCAAGATTGGTCTGGTCGGTGAAGTGGCCGAAAAGCTCGGTCAAAACGGCATTACTTCAACCGTGTTTGATGGCGTGCAACCCAACCCAACCGTCGGTAACGTCGAAGCGGGTCTTGCACTATTAAAAGCCAATCAATGTGATTTTGTGATTTCATTAGGCGGCGGTTCACCCCACGATTGCGCTAAGGGTATCGCCTTGGTTGCCACCAACGGCGGCAGCATCAAAGACTATGAAGGGTTAGACCAATCCGCTAAGCCACAACTGCCATTAGTAGCCATTAACACTACTGCTGGTACCGCCAGTGAAATGACCCGTTTTTGTATCATCACTGACGAAGCTCGCCATATTAAAATGGCAATTGTCGATAAACACACCACCCCATTATTGTCTGTGAATGACCCTGAGCTGATGCTGAAAAAACCAGCGAGCCTCACCGCCGCAACAGGCATGGACGCGCTGACCCACGCGGTTGAAGCCTATGTGTCTATCGCTGCTAACCCAATTACCGATGCCTGCGCCATTAAGGCCATTGAACTTATCCAAGGCAACTTAGTGAATGCGGTAAAGCAAGGCCAAGATATTGAGGCCCGTGAGCAAATGGCCTATGCGCAATTCTTGGCGGGTATGGCCTTCAACAACGCCAGCTTAGGTTATGTACATGCGATGGCGCACCAATTAGGCGGTTTCTACGACCTGCCCCACGGTGTGTGTAACGCCCTATTATTACCCCATGTGCAAGAATACAACGCCAAAGTGGTACCAGAACGCTTAAAGGATATTGCTAAGGCGATGGGTGTCGATGTAGCCAATATGACGGATGAACAAGGTGCAGCGGCGGCGATCGCCGCGATTAAGGCCCTATCCGTTGCGGTAAACATTCCAGAAAACCTGACATTACTCGGGGTTAAAGCGGAAGATATTCCAACCCTGGCCGAAAACGCCTTAAAGGATGCCTGTGGTTTCACTAACCCTAAACAGGCAACCCATGAAGAGATCTGCCAGATCTTCGCTAACGCGTTATAAGCCAAAACGCGTCATAGAGCATTCGCATTAACGCCGTCTGTCGCGCGCCAATTGACAGGATGTTGTTCGGCTAGCGCAAGCTAACGACATGAGAATCGGCCCAAACAAGGGAGCTTGTTTGGGCCTTTCTTTTGGGCTGATTCAGCCAATTTTTCACTACGCCATAATGTAAAACACCGCCGTAGCGCCTTAATCTTCGGCAGTTGGGATCCCATAGATCGAAAAATCGTCCCAATAGCGTAAAAACGTGATCTTGGTGGGTTACATGCTGTTACAAATCCGCTAGACTGGCTTTAGTTCGCTTTTTCCCTGCAAAAGATGAAGCCAGCTCAGAGGCCCATTCTAAGGAATGGGCCTCTGTCCCTTTTAGTGCCCGCCCCTACACCTTTCCAATAATTTGCTACTGTTTAATGGCTGACTGCGCCATTCAGATCCTGTCGCTTATTTGCTGCTTTATTGCGCAGTAATTAAGCAAAAACGAATTTGAGTGCAAAACTGAGAGATAGCACATAGATATTCGTTAAAAACTCATGCTAAATAACACTGAATGGAAATGAATTAACCGACTCATTTTTAAACAAAAATACTTGTGAAAACTGTGATTTAACTCGGGCGATATCAGCGCAATTAATGATTGACCGAATTCAAAAACGATGCCTATGATGGCAGCAACATCCTCAACAGGTAGGTACGCTATGACAGCAATTACTCATGTATATAACTACACAGTTAGATGTCCGCATTACAAAGATCCCGAACATCCAGTGAGTTGGTTAAATCACATCGAATTAAACCAATCCAGTGAAATTGCCTTAAACCGTATCACCAAATGGCACGAACTCTCAGGCAGTAAATCCTTCGAAACCAGTAAGTTTGTTGTCCGTAAAGCCGATAATGAAGAAGCCTACTTCTCCATGCAGAGCGATAGGCTTAAAAATGATGGTCACGCGCTCGTCACCTTTAAAATCTTCCTCGATACCTGCTGTGACGAGGCTGCGCCAGAAGAAATTATGCAGCACCTGATTGATGACTATCAGCAGCGTTTAGCAAAACTCGATCAAGCCTCATAGTGTTTTGCTTGAGAGTGATGTATCACATAAGCGATTAATCGCTAAGTGAAATAGCAACAATGCCAGAGTTTATACTCTGGCATTTTGTTTTACTCACCTTGTTAATCAAACCATTCTTAAACCGTCGTTAATCCGCCGCCTCGTTATCTTGAGCCAGAGACATTTGAGCTTCACTCAAGCAAACTTATGCATTATCCCTACTCCAAAAGTTGGGTTCAAAAGATTGGGTTCGATGATTGGATTTTCAGATTATTAAGGCGCGGTACAGCAGTATTTGGTATCTTGCTTAACAACCGTTAGTTTTCAGGATGAGTACAATGAAAAAAGCCACGCTCATAATATTACCACTGCTACTGGCCACCACGGCCTGCGCCGATTTAAAGGATGCGGGTCGCGCCATAGGCACCACCACTAAAGATGTGACAAAAGAGATTGGTCATGCCACTCGCGACACCACCAAAGAGATTGGCCACGCCACCCGAGACACCACCAAAGCCATTGGTCATGCCTCACGGGATGCGGTGAAATCGGTCAAAGAAGAACTGACAGAAGATTCGGAGTGACGCCCATGCGTCACTCTGCTTTATCGGGTCTCAATCCCTAGGCCGCATTGGCACGAATACCATGGGGCACGGGTAACCCCTGTGCATTCACATTCACAAACACCATCTTATCGATACTGACCACAGGCGCTTGCGTCATCTTATTACGCACTTGGCAACTGACAGTGATTGAACTGTGGCCAAGGCTGACAAGCTCCAAGCCAAATTCCAACACATCCCCTTGGCGCGCTGGCGTCATAAAATTGATTTCGGAAATCAGCTTAGTCACATGGCTGCTGCTCTTCATCTGGCACGCAGCAAAGATGGCCGCCTCCTCGTCAATCCAACTCAATAACTGGCCGCCAAATAGGGTATTTGCAGGATTTAAATGTTCAGGTTTGACTAAACGACGACTGTAATATTTCATGACGGTGACCTCACTGTGAATGCCAAGTTTTACCGTCAATTCACAGCATTATTTAGGCCAAGATAAATAGCCATTGAATAACAATGAGATAGCATTAAGCCATTGTAAAACGGTTAAAAATTTGCACCAACTCGAGTCAGAGTTGCACCAGAATAATCAATTAGATAAAAAAATAGCGACTCAAAGAGTCGCCAAGCTCAGGCAAGCAATGTATTGACTGGGTAGGAAGTTAAGTCACAAGGTTTGACTTAAAAACCCGTGCAGCACATGTAGGCGAACTGCACGGGGGACAACAGCTGCAATGCAGCTAAACACAGGGCTTACGGGTACAACATCTTACGGGTAGAACCTATTCGCTATACAACAGACTTCGCTTAAAACTGCTCTTCTTCGGTCGAACCAGTCAGTGCAGTCACAGAAGACTGACCGCCTTGGATCACTGTGGTGACTTGGTCGAAGTAACCAGTACCCACTTCCTGTTGATGCGCGACGAAGGTGTAGCCTTTCTTCGCTGCTGCAAACTCAACTTCTTGAACTTTCTCAACATAATGCTTCATACCTTCACCACGAGCGTAGTCGTAAGCCAGGTCAAACATGTTGTACCACATGTTATGGATACCCGCTAAAGTGATGAACTGGTACTTGTAGCCCATGTCCGACAGCTCTTGTTGGAAGCGCGCAATCGTCGCGTCGTCCAAGTTTTTCTTCCAGTTGAACGAAGGTGAACAGTTGTAGGCCAGCAATTGGTCTGGGTACTGAGCATGGATTGCCTCAGCAAAGCGGCGTGCTTCTTCTAAGTCAGGCTTAGCGGTTTCACACCAAATTAAATCCGCATAAGGTGCGTAGGCGAGACCGCGAGAAATCGCTTGGTCCAGACCCGCTTTCACGCGGTAGAAACCTTCACTGGTGCGCTCGCCAGTCACGAAGTCACGATCGTATGGGTCGCAATCAGAGGTCAATAAATCCGCCGCATTCGCATCGGTACGAGCGATAACTAAAGTTTCAACACCGCTCACGTCGGCTGCAAGGCGCGCCGCAACTAACTTTTGTACCGCTTCTTGGGTCGGTACTAATACTTTACCGCCCATATGGCCGCACTTTTTCACAGAGGCCAATTGGTCTTCAAAGTGCACACCGGCGGCGCCTGCGTCGATCATCGACTTCATTAACTCGAACGCATTCAGTACGCCACCAAAACCCGCTTCCGCATCGGCAATAATCGGCAGGAAGTAATCGACAAAGTTTTCTTCTTCCGGATTAACACCATTGCTCCACTGAATTTGGTCAGCACGGCGGAAAGAGTTGTTAATACGTGCAACCACTGCAGGTACTGAGTTTGCTGGGTATAAAGATTGGTCTGGGTACATAGTGCCCGCTAAGTTAGCGTCGGCCGCCACTTGCCAACCAGACAAGTAAATTGCTTCGATACCGGCTTTCGCCTGTTGTACCGCTTGACCGCCAGTCAGTGCACCTAGCGAGTTCACATAACCTTTTTTTGCGCCACCGTTGACTAAATCCCACAGTTTAGCGGCACCGCGTTTGGCAATAGTGTTTTCGGGTACGATAGAACCACGAAGTGCCACAACTTCCTCTGCAGTGTATGGGCGACGCACGTTTTTCCAACGTGGATTTTCAGCCCAATCTTTTTTGATCGCGTCAATCTGTGCCTGACGTGAAGTCTGTGTTGCCTTAGTCATAGTGTCACTCCTTTCTCTGTGATGTTGTAGCAAGTGAAGCTGCCCCACAGCCTCACCCTGCCCATTGGTTTAATTGGCGGTTTGACCGCCATAACGCATTCCATGTAAACGCATTCAGTGTTACAGCATTAAAACGCTAATCATTAAGCCGTTAGCATCTCGTAACCGGGTAAGGTTAAGAAATCAACCAACTCATCCGAAGTGGTAATATCCTCAAGCAATACCGCTGCTTGGGTAAATTTGCCGTGGGTGAATCTGTCACTGCCCACTTCTTTTTTCACATTCGCTAACTCTTCCACTAGCATGTCCTTAAACAATTGTTTAGTGACGGGTTTGCCGTTTGAGAGTGACTTGCCATGTTGGATCCATTGCCAAATCGAGGCGCGGGAGATTTCAGCCGTTGCCGCATCTTCCATTAATCCGTAAATCGGTACACAACCGTTGCCACTGATCCACGCCTCAAGGTATTGCAGTGCGATGCGAATATTCAGGCGCATCCCTTGCTCTGTACGCTCGCCATCACAGGGTTTTAATAACTCTGCGGCGAGGATCGGTGCATCCACATCACGGGTGATATGCAATTGGTTTTGATGATCTTGGCCTATGTATTCGTTAAAGATCCCCATCGCCGTATCCGCAAGACCCGGGTGAGCGACCCAAGTCCCATCGTGGCCATTACGCGCCTCAAGCTCTTTGTCCTTACGCACTCGTTGCAACACGGTTTCGTTCTGAGCAGGATCCTTCGCTGGAATAAAGGCCGCCATGCCACCCATCGCCAGTGCGCCACGTTTATGGCAGGTTTTGATCAGCAGTCTTGAATAGGCGCTTAAGAAAGGCGTATCCATGGTCACCGCTTGGCGATCCGGTAAAACGCGGTCGCTATGACGCTTTAATGTTTTGATATAGCTGAAGATATAGTCCCAACGACCACAGTTGAGCGCGACAATGTTTGAGCGTAATTCATAGAGAATTTCGTCCATTTCAAACACCGCGGGTAAGGTCTCAATCAAACAAGTACATTTGATTGTGCCAGGCTGTAGGCAGAATCTTTCTTCAACAAAAGCAAACACTTTTGCCCACCAACGCGCTTCGATATGGCTCTCGAGTTTAGGAATATAGAAGTAAGGACCACTGCCCTTCGCCAGCAATTGGCGATAGTTATGGTAAAAGTACATCGCAAAGTCGAATAACGCGCCGGGGATGGACTGCTGGTTAAATTCAACGTGCTTCTCTTTTAAGTGCAGACCACGCACACGACAGATTAATACCGCAGGATTTGGGCCTAGCTTGTAATGTTTACCAGTTTCAGGCGCTGTGTATTCAATCTCACCGCGCACGGCATCACGCAGGTTAATCTGACCTTCAACCACTTTCTGCCAGCTCGGTGCTAAGGAGTCTTCAAAATCCGCCATAAACACTTTGGCATTGGCATTGAGTGCATTGATCACCATCTTACGTTCGACGGGACCGGTGATTTCAACACGGCGATCGAGTAAGTCATTCGGAATGCCACGGATCTTCCATGCCCCGTCACGAATAGCGCGAGTCTCGGGTAAAAAGTCAGGCAAAGCCCCTTTATCAATACGCGCTTGTCTATCTTTACGTTTGGCGAGTAAGGTGGGCACTTCTGTCGCAAATTCACGGCAAAGTGACTCAAGCAACGCCAGCGCGCCTTCGGTAAAAATCACCTCCTGCCCTGGTATGGTATTTCCCACTAAGGCCAGAGTGCCATTCGCAGTGGCCTTATTCTGTGTCGAATTCAATTGCTGTTCACCTAAAGTGTGTTCCGTCATCTTCTCGCCCTCCCAAGAGGCTAACCTTTTGCTCGTTTACGACTCGTTACCAGCAAAGACATGAGTAACATGTACAAACATTCACCTAAAAACATTCAAATGTTCGTTTAGAACCAAAACTTACAGACAAACATTTGTATTTGCAACTATCCAAAAGTGCCATAACCGCTCAATAATTTGACCAAAAAACCTCTAAAAATTGGTCTGACCAAGACAAGAAGTTCAATTCAAATACCTGATAAATAAAAACTTTAAAAATTTAAGCTAAATGAGTTTTTTCTTATCGTGAAATTTGTCAGACAACTTTACCACTCAAATCTCAGTGTAATTTTATACGTAATTTAATTACCAATTGAAAATTTAAATATACAGCATTTTTGACCTATTCGACCTAAGTAGAAACCTGTGCGCGTTTTGAACTCCACCCGGAGGAAAGCGGTAAAAATCAACAAAACCAAGCAATTAACAAAATAGAAACAGATTAAAAATTTAAACAATCGTTTAATTGTTACGTTTACGTAAACAGTCAAGCCAATAGAGAGAGAGTGACAGGGATCACGGGTTATGTTTCTCGATCAAAAACCCGAGTCGATATGGTTAACCCAAAAAATAAATCACTTTTTTATAAAAAAAATGAAACAAATTAGAATTCTGACCCTGTGTTGCTTCAAATGAGGGCAACAGGTGATAGTGAAGGTCTTTATCCCCAACCCAGTTAACCGTATTTCGTATGTAAAGATAACCAAGGTTCATGGTCTTTTAAGCGCCAAACAAGGGGTTGCAAAGTAGATGAAAATCATTATCATTCGCGACCTTTCTGATTGGGGGACTTTCAATGCCAGTATTACAGCCTGTATTTCGCTTATCACTTATTGCACTCGCCTGCCTCAGTGCTTTACCACACACAGCCTACGCCGATGACACACCTTCCGCTCGCGATGAAAACGTCGAACGCATAACGGTATACGGCAGACAAAACTCTGTGGTGAAAAACTCAGGGCTGGCGACTAAGTCAGATATGTCCTTAATGGAAACCCCTGCGGCGGTTGTTATCGTTGACCAGGAGCTGATTAACAGCCAAGGAGTCGATAATCTGCAGGACTTGATTCGCAATATCAGCGGGGTGACTCAAGCAGGCAATAACTACGGCATTGGGGATAACTTGGTTATTCGCGGTCTTGGCGCAAACTATACCTATGACGGCATGTATGGCGGTGCCGGCCTTGGCAACACCTTTAACCCCACTCGCTCCCTAACTAATGTGGAATCCGTTGAAGTTTTAAAAGGGCCAGCGACTGGGCTCTACGGCATGGGCAGCGCGGGCGGCGTGATCAACCTGATTGAAAAGAAACCGCAATTTGAATCCAAACACAAAATCACCACTGAAGTTGGCCAGTGGGATACCTACTCGCTCGCCATCGATAGCACGGGGGGGATCACAGATGATCTTGCTTATCGTTTAGTCGCCAAAACCGCCCGCAGTGAAGGCTACCGTGATTTAGGCGCCGACCGTGATGAAGTGTTCGGCTCACTCAAGTGGGTATTAAGTGATAGCCAAGATCTGATGCTATCAGGCGCGTATATCAAAGACGCCATTGCCGTTGACTCCATCGGCCATCCAATCCGTATCTACAATGCCGATTCTGTCGGAGGTAAAACCGCTGGTGAAGTCACTTGGCAAGATTTGATAAACGATCCTAATGGTCAAGGCATACAGCTAACCGACGAGCAGCGTCAGCAATTGGCGGCATCACTCGCCAGTGGTGATGGCTTAACTCCTTATTCCTTCGGTGACGCGGGATTAATTTCTCCCATGGCAAAGGATAATGAAGGTGAAGAATTAAGATTCAAGCTGACCCACAATATCTACTTTACCGATAATCTGTTCCTCAACCAGCAGTTGCAATATCGCGACTACACCACAGGTTTTGCCCGCCAAACAGGGGCTTACAACTATGTGTATTGGAAGCGTAAAATCAAGATTGGTGGCGTACCGACTGATGTGATTAACGAAGATCCCCGCGCGCCACTGGTTGAAAATGGTGTGCTCTATCCCTTTGCCGCCAGACGTCAGGAATACCGCCAGCTCGATGCCGAAGAAACCTCGTGGCAGTATTTTGCCGATCTACGTTACGACTTCCAAATCGGCAATATCGACAACGAATTGCTGGTGAATGCTAACTACGAAGACCGCGATATTCGCCTCGAGCAATTCTCGATTTACGATGCAGACCAAGTCATTAAAAACAAACAAGGCGAAGTGATTTACCGTGGGTCGCTGCCATACATTTACGATATCCGCAATCCAAACTGGGGAACGGGTAAATTTGCCGACTACGATCCGCTCAAAACCGCCAACTACAATAAAAAAGTCAGCGCTTGGGGCTTAGGCGTGCAACATGTGGGTTATTTAGGTTATGGCTTTACCACCCGTGTGGGCGTGGCCTTTAACGAAATCAAACAGAGCTATGAGCACTTAGGTGTGGATGAGCGCTACAGCGCGAGTCAAGCCAGCCCCACTCCTGAGGAAGATAGCAAAGATAACGGTGTGACCTACAACTTGGGCTTAACCTATATGCCCATTGACGATTTATCGTTTTTCGTCAATCACTCAAAGGGCCGCACCGCCTATAGCATCTTAGGCTCAATCACAGGGGAAAATACCGACCGCGAAGACTCAGAATCCGTCAGTAACGATCTCGGTATGCGCTTTAAAGCCTTTGATGATCAAATGTTGGCCTCACTGGTGTTCTTTAAAAGCTCACGCACAAATGTGCCTTACACCAACCCAGACTATAACGCTGGTGTGTCAGGTGCCGAGGTGCCGGTGTACTTTTACGATGGCAGCGAAGATACCCAAGGGGTCGAGTTGGATCTCAATGCCCATCTAAACGATAACTGGCGCATCAATCTTAACGGCATGTATCAGGATGCGAGGGATAAACAAAACCCGAATGACAAAGCCAACTACGACAGCCGTCAAAAAGGTGTGCCCTATGTGACAGCCAGTGCTTGGGTAACCTATGGTGCAGACTGGTTTGCCTTATCAAGCCCTATTGAGCTGAGTTTAGGTGCCAAGTATGTGGATGATAGAAGCACACACTCAAGCTCATTTGGTATCCCTGATGGTTATGTGCCGAGCTACACCTTAGTGGATTCTGCCATCAGCTATGCCACCGACTCCTGGAAGTTACAATTGAATATCAACAACCTATTCAATAAAGACTATTACAGTAAGGCCATGTTCCTCGGTGGTATGCCGGGCGAAGAGCGTAATGTGAAGCTGCAATATAGCTACAGTTTCTAAGCGTTTTCCTTAAGCCCATAAACAACAAGAGAGCCCATCGGCTCTCTTGTTTGTTTTAGCCAGCTGACTTAACTGACATTCTCCCGGTCGCCACGCATCAGCGACTCCAACTCAGCTTTTCCTTTATTGGATAAATCAAGGAGCTTGGCTAAATCATGTTGATGGGCCGAGCTGGCTATCACCAGCTTTTTATCGTGCTCGGCAAAAATCTTCACCCGTTCATTGGCTTGCACCTGCGATAAGCCTAAGCCCTGCAAAATCTTCTCACTGGCGGATAAAGCCGAACCAAAGGTTTCACGGAACACATCGGTCACCCCAAGGCTCATCAATCGATAGGCATGGTTACGGTCCCGCGCCCGAGCGACGATATTGATATGGGGGAAATGGGTTTTCACCTGCTGGGCAATTTCAATCGAATCCTCAACATTATCAACAGCCAGCAGCAACAGGCGCGAGCGTGCAATCCCCGCAGACATCAACATATCTAAACGTCTGGCATCGCCAAAATAGACCTCACCACCGTATTTGCGGATCACATCCACATGGCTGGCATCCTTATCTAAGGCCACAAACGGAATACCCGATGACGCTAAAATACGCCCAGTGATCTGCCCCACCCGCCCAAATCCGGCGATCACCACCTCAGATTCAGTCACATTAATGGTATCGGGCAAACGTGTATCCACCACCTTAGGTTTAGTGGCTCTAAAAAGCGTGAAAATCATCGGCGTGACTGCCATGGATAAACCGATGGCGAGCACTAAGATTTGGGCGATTTTATCATCCACTATGCTGGATAATTGCGCCTGCGACAGCAGCACGAAGGCAAACTCACCGCCTTCGGCCAAGATAAGGCCTAGAGCAATACTCGGGCGCCATGCATGATGTCGTAAACGGCCAAGGAGCATCAGCACGAGAGTCTTAATCAGTAACATGCCCAGCAAAATCGCAAGTATGAGTAAGGGATCGGTTAAAAACAGCTTGAGATCCATACTCATGCCCACGGCCATAAAAAACAGCCCAAGCAGTAAGCCCTTAAAAGGTTCAATATCGGTTTCAAGCTGATGTCGGTAGCTGGAGTTCGCCAGCATAATTCCGGCTAAAAACGCCCCCATACCCGCCGATAGCCCCAGCCACTCCATCAATTCGGCACTGCCCATCACCAGCAATAGTGCAAAGGCGGTTAACACTTCACGAACCCCGCTGCTGGCAACGAGTTTAAGTAACCGCGGCAACAGATATTTGCCTACCAACACAAAGCCCACTAAGGCCACACTGGTCCAATACCAAGGTACCGCATGGTGCTCAATCTGGGCCGAATTAGGCGCAAGGTAAGCGGTTAATAGCAACATGGGGATCACGGCGAGATCTTGCATTAACAACACCCCAAAGGCATCGCGGCCCAGCGGGGTGGTCAGCAGTCTATGTTCGCTCATCAACTGCACCGCAAAAGCCGTCGATGACAAGGATAACGCCGCGCCAACCACTAATGCAGCCTCAATGGATAAGCCAAACCCCCAAGCTAAACCGCCAATTGCCGCCCAAGAAAGGAGTAACTGACCACTACCGAGACCAAAGATGGCACTGCGTAGCTCCCATAACTTGCTCGGATTGAGTTCAAGCCCAAGCACAAACAGCATCAGTACCACACCCAACTCAGCAAAATGCAGCACGGCGGCGGGATCAGACACCAGCGCCATGCCTCCGGGGCCTAAAATCACCCCGGCAGCGAGGTAAGACAGAATCGGTCCTGCGCCAAAACGTTTGCCCAAGGGCACAAAAATCACCGCGGCCAATAAAAATAACAGTACAGAAGTGAGCAGACTCGACTCTTCCATTAGGGCTCCACAACGTTAGCGAAAGGCAAAAAATAGGTATAGCCATAAGCAAAAAAAGCTTCGGCTACCGCTGGCAATCATACTCTAGTTAGGCAGGAAAAAGTGTGAAAAATTGACCTAAAAATCATCGAAAAAACGCAAGAAACAAGCGAAACAGCGAAAGAAGAAAACCGCGTTACATTAGCCTAAACAGTCAGTTACACAGAAAACACAACTCCTCCCCCTACTGCCTTGCAAACTGACTGGTAATATTGGTGGCGCGTTTATCTGAGGCTAAAGCGTCCTCATAACAGAATACACTGTTACGACCATTGGATTTTGCAGCATACAGCGCCATATCGGCACGGTGCAGCAGAGGGTCTAGGCTTAAGTCTTCTTTTGTCATACCGCTAACCCCAAAGCTCGCGGTGATAGTAAATTTATGCCCCGACAGATGAGTATCAATGGCTTCGAGTCGTCGACGGCATTGTTCGGCAACTTCCATCCCCTTAGATTCATTGGCGTAAGGCAAGAATAGTGCAAATTCCTCACCGCCAATCCGGGCAAACACATCACCATTGCGAACATGGGGTTTTAATACTTCTACGACTTTTTTAAGCGCCCAGTCACCCGTACCATGGCCGTAGGAATCATTAATCCGTTTAAAATGGTCCAAGTCGAATAAAATCACGCAATAATCGCCCCCTCGGGCAGCGGCTTGCACAAACAGATTTTCCCCCAGATCTTGCCCTGCTCCACGGTTAAGCACGCCCGTCAAAGCATCCATTCTGGCCATGCGCATAAAACGCCGTTTTTGCAAATTACCCACCACTAACAAAATCGCGAGGAAAAACAGCCCGCCAACTAATATGGTGATAAACATCAGCATATTAGTGTACTCGCGCTCTTTTACCGTTTGCTGAGCGATGTAAAGTTCGCGCTCTTTATTCAGCAAGTTGATTTCACGCGCCTGCTCATCGGCATTAAACTTAGCCGCCTGATAAGCAAGGGTTTTCATCTTAGATTGGTCAAAAATCAGTTGATTATAATGTTGCTCTTTTCTGGAGTATTCATAGGCTTGCTCAAATTGTTTGTCCGCCGCCATCAACTCGGCAAACACTTTGTAGGCAATATGCTTATGTTCGATATAACTATTATCATCGGGAAATGTGAGCACCTTAACAGCGTGACTTTTTGCTTGAACCAGCTCACCCGTTGCAAAGTAATTCTCGGCAAGTAGTGCATGCACATGGCTGATTTCTAATTGAAATTGAAAAGCTTCATACCCTTTTAACGCTAATAGCAAAATCGCTCTCGCGCCTAAATAGTCACCCCGCTCCTGCAAAACCATCCCTTTGCCTTTCATCGACATAGTCGCCAAAAGGGGAAATTGCTTCGCATCACAATATTGACGGCTATCTTCGAAGGCATCGAAGGTGTCGGGACTTTTCACACCGAGCAAGTAAATCGCCCGCAGCAATTTGGCATGGCAAATATCGCGGACATCGGTTTCCTGAGCGAGTTGTAACACCTTATTGGCATAGAGGCCCATATCGCTATAAGCGTCCATTTCAGAATAAATATTGGCAATTCTTAGATAAGAGTGACGTTTAATCGTAATATCATCGATATTCACAACTAGGGCTAATGCTTTGGCGACAGCCGATAAGGCTTTGTCATAGTCGCGCATCCCTATATAGACAGTGGCTTGATAGCTATAAACCGATGCTAATAATTCAGAACTTGTGATTAAGGTTTCGGCCTGATGCAGATCGTCTAACGCTTTGGCATATTCACCTGTGAAAAAATAACCTATCGCTCTATCTATCCTCAGTCGGCCTTGTTGCACTGAAGTTAATTTGCTGAATTCTTTCTCATATTCGGCCAGTTTTTTCTGCGCGGCGCTAAGATCAGATTGCAGTAATACATCAAGCTCATTGAGTGCCTGATCAAAATCGAGAGAGTTAGCCATCAACGCTGTCGAACACAAAGCAAAGATGGCTAATAGGGCACAACGCAACCGTTTCAAGATAAGTTAATTATTACCGTGATTAACTAAAACAAAGGTTTGATAATTTTGGTCGCCATTCAAGACTTTTAGCTTTTCCATATCCCCAGTCATTACAGCGTTAATTTCTTCATCAGTTAATCCGTGGGCACGCATCACTGCCTCTGGATTCTGTTTATAGTCTTCCATTAACAGCGCATCTTGGCCTAGCTGGGTAAAAAAATCCGATAATGCAGACATACTTATTCCTTATTGTTAATAATGACTCAATATCACACTTCAATTTAGCCCAAATCTTCGGGACCGATCCCTAACTTAGCCAAAATAGCATAGTTGTACTCCAGCTTTTTTGCTGGCGGAATTAACAACGTACTAATCGGCGTTAAGTGTGCTTGGGGTAAATTCGCTAAAGGTAAACGCTCGATACGGGGGGCTTGGATTGGCAAATTGGCCGCTTCGTAGATGACCACCTCATGGTTGAGGGGATACCATTGATTTAACTGCTCCACGAGGATCTGCAACCTGTCACTCGAGGTATGAAATTGGGTTAGGGTATGTTCGCCCGCAATGGCGATTTGCCAGAGTAATAAGTGGGTGGTGGGATCCGGCACATGGTTGAAAAACATAAACTGGCTGGCTTCAAAGCTTTGATGCCCTGAGTTGCCGGGATCAATCCCTAAGTCGGCCCACAGGCAAGCTTCGGCCGAAATCCCCGGCTCCATCTTGGCCGAAAACCCTTCGGCCTTGGCGCGAGTTATCGCCATATGGGATACACAGGCAAATACCCCCGGATGACCATAGAGTGCACACACGGTTTTTTTACCCGCTCTCACCGCATCTAGAATGGCATTGACCATTTGCTCGTAGGTGTCTCGGCGATTTTTAACTTCACCATTTTGCGCATAAAACTGCTGCAAATTGATGACATTGGGGTTGAGCTTCGTCAACCAACGCTGCGAGAAACCGTCTGGTAAGAGTGAAAATACAATATCGGCATGTTCAATATAGCTGCGGCTTAATACGCTAATTTGCCCCGCGAGCTGTAACCCCGTACCCACACAAACGAGTGATCCCAATGGTCTCTCCTAAAAATGCACTACCGCAGGCTGATTGATGAACTCAAGCCATAACTTTGATAGCAACCGCTAAACCCTATGCTACTCCCTAAAGTCGCGAGAAAATGCTAACACCATCAAAGTAAAACACTTTCACAACTTTACCCATGTTTTCACAACATTGCTACATGACTATTTCGACTTTGCTTAACTTTACGGTTTTTCAGCGCAATTTACCGCGGGGCAGCTTATTTAGACGCAATCATCAGCATAAAAATCTTCACTCATCGCGAACTAAAACGCGCCGCTTAGGTCGAAAACTCACACAATTGCAACGATAAGCGCCGCAACGCCCAATTACCCTTGTCATAAGGGGGAGTGCTTGGGTATGATGGCCGCCAGATTTTCAGAAGTAGCGCATACAATGATCAATAAAAAGCAAAGTCTTACCCTGCTGAGCGCCATTGCGCTCTCAGTTTCGCTCAGTGCCTGTAGCGTGTTTGATTGGCTGATCTATAAGCCCGATATTCCGCAAGGCAACTACATGGAGCCGCAACAGGTTGAAAAGTTGCGTATCGACATGACCAAAGAGCAGGCCGAATACATTCTTGGTCGCCCAGTATTGCGTGACAGCTTTGCCGATGACACTTGGTATTATGTGTATCACTATAAGAGTGGCCGTGATGCGAGCATTACCCACAAAGAACTGATCCTGCACTTTACCGGTAACAAATTAAGCTTAGTGAAGGGCGACTATGACTTAAGCCCAGAGTTTAATACGCCGCTTGAGCAGAGTAAGTTACCTATGGCCAACACCGCTGAGTCTGCGCCACTCGTGCCAGCACAGCGCCCAGATGAAAAGCCATTAGTGAAAGAAAATCAAACCGAAGCGCAAGTTCAAAAGCCAATCAAGTAAGCACACTGGTTTAACACTTGCCTTAAACACAAAAAGCGCTCATGGCGCTTTTTGTTTGTTCGTGTTGCGGACAGATTAAGACACCCGTCCACCAGTCACTTTATTGGCACGACCTTCATCCTTAGCCTTATCGGCACGGCGACGGCGCACATCCTTAGGATCGGCGATCAGCGGGCGATAAATCTCCACTCGCTGCCCGGGTAAAATCACTTGGTCATGCTTAACCACATTGCTAAACACCCCAAGCTTTACCGTTTCTAAATCAATCTCAGGGAAAAAACTCACCATATTGCTTTGACGCACTATGTCAATCGCGCTCGTGCCGGGCAATACGCTAACCGAAATCACCTTTTGCTGAGTCGGCAGCGCATAAATAACATCGACGACGAACTTATCTGCTTCATTTGTCACTGTAAATTACCTTAGCGCGGCTGGTAAATGCCGTCACCATTGACACCATAAGATCATTAAACACTTTACCAAAAGCCATATCGACCAATGAGCTGGAAAACTCGAAATTTAAGTCAAACTCCACCTTACAGGCATCTTCCGTCAACTCGGTAAAACGCCACTGGCCGAATAAGTGTTTAAAAGGCCCATTTTCAAGTCTTAACTCGATACTCTTTCCCGGCACCACCTGATTGCGCGTAGTGAAGGTCTTACGGATCCCCGCCTTACTCACATCGACCGAGGCCACCATGGTTTTACCATCAAACTCAAGCACTTTACCGCCAACACAACCGGGTAAAAACTCTTTGTACGACTCAACATCATTGACTAAATCATACATTTGCATCGCACTAAAACGAACTAACACACTTCGAGAAATTTGCGGCATAGGGCTTGGCACTCTCAATCTAAGTAAACACGCTGTCTCAAGCGAACTCCGCGCGCCCTACTCTCTAGGGAAGCTAACAAAATTGGTTTGGATTCTACCACGATACTTAAAAAACGCACCCCTCACATATCCCTATGATGACTAAGCAAAACCGCATAAAAAAACAGCAATAAAATGATGGGGGCTTGAAATAGCCCAAATAAACCCTTATATCCATTTCAAATTGATTCACCGTGCGTATAATGGCGCCATTATGGTAAAGAAAAACTCAAAAAAAGCCGCGCCTGCGACAATCGCACGCAATAAGCGCGCAACCTTCGAATACCGTTTCGAAGAAAAAATGGAAGCCGGCATTTCCCTCATGGGATGGGAGGTGAAGTCTATCCGCATGGGTAAAGTGAACCTATCGGACTGCTACGTCTTCTTAAAAAATGGTGAAGCCTTTATGCACGGCTGTACCATTATTCCGCTTAATACCGCATCGACCCATGTGGTGTGCGACCCGATTCGACTGAAGAAATTGCTCTTAAGTCGTAAAGAGTTAGATAAATTAGCTGGTCTTGTTGAGCGCCAAGGCTACTCGATTATCCCTATCTCCATGTACTGGCGTAAAGGGGCTTGGGTCAAAGTAGAAATCGGCCTAGGTAAAGGTAAAAAAGACCACGACAAGCGTGAAGATACCAAAGCACGCGAGTGGGAAGTGGAAAAAGCCCGCGTAATGAAAAAGGAAAAAACGCGCGGATAATGAACAAACGATTGAACTTGCAGCAAATGATACTAGGTTATCGCCACGCTACGAGTTACAATCAACTTTCTTGGGGGCGATTCTGGATTCGACAGGATTCACGAAACCCTGGGAGCATGCCGAGGGGCGGTTGGCCTCGTTAAAAGCCGCAAAGTTATAGTTGCAAACGACGATAACTACGCTCTAGCCGCTTAATGCCGCTAGCCATCTACCACACGTTTCGCACATGGGCAGTGGATTTGATGGTCATCTCACATCGTGCTAGCGAGGGAACCCTGTCCGGGGGTGAACCGCGAAACAGTACCGGACTCACCGTGTGGGATCCTGTCTTTCGGAGTTCAAACGGTTAAACAATAGAAAGACTAAGCATGTAGCGCCTTGGATGTAGGTTTTCTGGACGCGGGTTCAAGTCCCGCCGCCTCCACCAAATGTAAGAACGAAGACGTCTCAGGACGTCTTTTTTCTTATCTAAAATAAGATAAAATCAATAACTTAAATAAATAACTGTTCTATTTTTGTCCAAAAGCATTTGGCAACATCCAAGATTTTATGTAACACTTGTTGTAACACAGTGTACCAACCACCCCAGCCGGTGTTACTAAAAACACCGAAATGCTGTTGTTACAGGGTTTAAGGTGCCCCTTGTTGTTACTACGAGGAGAGCATAATGCCGCGAATGGCCAAACCGTTAAATGACACAGAAGTTAGGCAAGCTAAACCGAGGGAGAAAGAATACAACCTCAGTGATGGCAATGGGCTGATGCTCAGAGTAAGGCCTATCGGTTCCAAAACTTGGCTCCTCAATTACAGCCGCCCCACTTCGCGTAAACGCGCAAATTTGACCTTAGGCACTTACCCTGAATTAACACTCGCAGATGCTCGGCGCAAAGCTTTAGATGCCCGTAAGCTTATCGCCCAAGACATTGACCCACAAGAACACCGAGAGGGACAACGGCAAGCGCTCGCAGCAATACATGAACACACATTCGAGAATGTGGCGACACAATGGTTCGATATCAAGAAAACCGAAATAACCGAGAACCATGCAGCCTCAACCTGGCGTTCCTTTAAATTGCATGTACTTCCATATATCGGTTCAACTCCCATCAGCCAAATCACGGCTCCGATGGTGATTGAAATATTTCGCCCTATTGAAGCTAAAGGTTCGTTAGAAACAGTCAAGCGCCTGACTCAACGCCTCAATGAAGTAATGACCTACGCCGTCAATACGGGGTTAATTCATGCCAATCCACTTTCTGGTATTAAAGCAGCCTTTAAAAAGCCTAAAAAGCAAAAGATGGCAGCGATGGCGCCTTATGAATTACCGGAATTATTATCAACCTTGTCCCGCGCGAGTATTAAACGAGTCACTAGGCTGTTAATAGAATGGCAACTGCATACGATGACACGTCCGAATGAAGCAGCAGGTGCTCGTTGGGATGAGTTCAATTTCGATGACCGTTTATGGACAATCCCGGCTGAACGCATGAAGATGAAGCGGGAGCATGTAATTCCACTTTCTGACGCTTGTATGTTGATATTGCAAGAACTTAAGAGCATTAGTGGTCATCGAGAATATCTATTCCCTGCTGATCGTAATCCAAAAACACACAGCAATGTGCAAACGGCTAATGCCGCGCTAAAAAGAATGGGGCTGCAGGACAGAACAACTGCCCACGGTCTTAGAGCCTTAGCCAGCACGACATTGAATGAACAAGGGTTTGATTGGGATGTTGTTGAAGCAGCGCTCGCTCATACCGACAAAAACCAAGTACGCAGCGCTTATAACCGCGCCACATATCTTGAACGTCGAAGAGAAATGATGGAATGGTGGAGTAAAAGTATTAAATCTGCTGAAGCTAACATGTTAATTCAGTCATTACCCATTAGATAATTTTTAGCGAATGGATGCTCTAAAATGAATAACGCACTAACAGCGATCCACTCATTAAGCCCTTATTTCAAGTTGCCAATAGATTTCGTGCCGGTTAGTCACGGTATAGAAGTATTGGGCTTACATAAGGATGAATTAGATGTTTTATACCAGCAGGAGCAAATTCAGTACTGTGTCAATATAAAAGAAAACTTAATGATTGACTCAGAGAATCCTGCAGAAGATTTAGATCTTAAAATAGATATGCAAAATCAAATAATGACAAAACCTAGCTTACCTAATTGCACCAAATTAATTAGCCCTTTATCGAATGATAAATATTGGAAAATTTCTGGAGTTTGGGCATTAAGCTTTGGGAGATATTTGCCAGATTTGAGGGTTTCGTTAGAACGTCAGGGTCTAATAATTCCTGGAACTCAAGGCGCTTGGGGCATTTGGGTTGTTGAAAATCAACCTCTTCCATTAGTTCAATCCGTTATTTGGAAACGGGATTTAGAACGAATAATCTACTCACTAAAAACTGGAGTTTGTCTTCCTAAATGGTATGAATCTTTTCCATCAACAGAAAATAAATTTCCAGATGATGAAGGAATTTCTGAAGGTCTCAAACCTGAACACGGCAACTCTATTCGCTTTGGCAGACAGCGTGAAGAAATTCTATCGTTTGCTCTATACGTCAAACATGAATTTCCTGAACAATGCACAACTGTCGCTAAATGGATTGAAACTATCGATGAAAAAGCCCTATTAAAATGGCCTGAAACTGGTCAGCCGCCTCAAAGTAGGGATGCCATTAGAAAGTTATTAAACAAAGCCCTCAACATCAAGAGTTAATCTGGCTATTAATTTAGTACTGGCAACTAAATTTTAGTAAACGGACGTCCTGCTAGCATTCCCTTAATCTGCCCTTGTCTTAGAAAAACCACAGACATACGAGGGCACACCATGAAAATTCTTAGACTCCGCGATGTAATGGCCGTTACCGGTTTAGCACGTTCGACTGTATATGACTTTATCAACAATTCAGACTTTCCCAAACCCGTTCAGCTTGGTGATCGCGCAGTAGGCTGGGTGGAGCAGGAAATTATGACTTGGATTGAACAACGAGTTCAAAAACGAGATGAAGCTCTACTGTAAAAATCCCATTAATCGAAACGGTCCCTGTCAAACGGGGCCGCCCAAGGAGACTGAACATGCTAAACGCCAATATGCTTAAACAACTCAATACGCTTGACGAACATATAGATAAAACCAAAGGGCTGCTCAGTGTTTTGATGGCGTTAAATACCCCCGAACACGATGCCATCTGGCTTGCGCACGACTGTCTGTATCGAATTGAAGAACAGCTCAAGCAACTCGTCATCCTGCTCAAAGCCACGAAGTAAATTAATCCTATGAGCAATAAAATACTTACAGTATTACGCGATTACCGGTTGCCGGAGGGGGTAAAGCAACGCACGGCAACCAAATGTGTGCTTTTTGCTTTAGCTGACCGCGCCAATGACAAGTCCTTTAAATGCTTTCCTGGGCTCACAACCCTTGCTAATGATGCCGAAATGAGTATTCGTGGCGTGCAGCGCTGTATTAAACAATTGGCAGTGCTTGGCATTATTTCAATCAAACGACGAACTGCCACCAGCAATGTCTACACCATCAATTTAGACACGCTAATAGCAGCAATTGATGCTCAGTTGCTTGATAAAGAAATTAAGCACACTCAAAAGTGCATCAACATCTGGAATAATCTTCTTCTTTATCCCGCCGAGAAGGGAGTAAATTTATCTAAATACCCTTCCAGTGAAGACAGCGACGCCATAGATTTTGCATTAAAAATCGAACCCAATCTCATTGACAAGAAAATGCTTGCCCTGTTCTGTGATTTCATCATTGATGAATTTGGCGACAGTGCAGCGCCATTCAATCCATTTATCAGACTAAAACTCACCGCCGAACAACTTCATAATGCAGAAGCGACCCTTACCCATCATTGGAAAAGTTACCTGAATATATTCGGCGACTGATGTCCCATCACGACACAGGTGTCGTCATACTACGTCACCAATGTCAGGCAGATAGGTCATCGGTGTCGCCATTTCACGTCACCCAAGTCATTTTTGATATGCCATGGATGACGTACTAAGCAGAAGAGTAAACAATAGGATAATCATAAACAGCAGCATCACCACCGTATAAATGATGGTACTTTTCAAATGAATAATTTCATTCGATTTCGACTAAACGCGGAACTGCGCGGATGAGGTTCGAGATAGACTCTAATAGACTTTTTAACTTCAATCCTCTGGAACAATCTTGAGCAACATAGATTCGAATTTGTTTGAATGATCACCAAAACCCGCATCCATTAATGCTTGTTTATCATGCTCTATCCAACGGCTAATAGCCGCACTTTTGCCAAAGCTCCCCTCAGCCAATCCATTGACAAAATCCTGTGGCTCAGTGGCTAAATTTTCTGGGTGAAAATGCCGACCGCGAATTTCCGTTCCCTCACATTCGGCATCAGGGATTGCTGTTAGCGAAGCGAGTTTTTCAAATACGTTAACTTTGAGTTCACGGCCATAGATGTAACAGTTACGCTTCCAGGCCTGTGCTATGCAGGCAGCCAAATCAGCTCGACATTTCCAATAGCTGTATATCCAAAGCTCACAGAAGTGATATCGGTAAATCGGTTGGCTAGATAGTTCTCCTATGCGTTCCCTCATCAAGATCAGCGCATCGTATTGGTCACCACTCACATGCGTGGTAAGTAACCAGCCATCGACATCTGGATTAACTGACTTTGCCATAAGTTGATCAAGCCAAATACCAAATTGCCGCGGTGCTTTATAGAAGTTATTTAGTTCGTACAGCTCATCTGTCGCGCCTTCTAGCCACTCGAGCTTGATCCCAAACAACTCTGCGGCAGCTTGCAGAATATCTTGATTTAGAGCCTTTAAAAGCTCCGATTCATTTTCCACTTGGTATAGGTTCAGACCATGTCCGAAGAAACGAGGTATTTGCGCTCTAGCGACACCATGGCCTTCAAATAACCGGATAAAACGCTTCGCAGTGTTAGGCGCTTCCGGTTCATTTGCTGAAGCTTTCCAAAACCTATCTTTGAGAGAGAAAAATGCGTTAATTTCGCTTAATAATCCCACAGTCGGTTCATCCTTGAAGATTCTGTTTAAGCAATTCTTTGAGTTTATCGACCGCCATCGCGGGCGTTTCAGTATGCAGCATAGCATGGCAGTTAGGGCATACGGGGATCAGATCTTCAATAGGGTTAACTTCTCTGCGATTTGAAACTAAAGCTAAATCAACTCTATGGTGAACATGAATGAAACCTTTTCCTATATCACCATAGGCATGCTCAAAATCGAATCCACACACGTGGCAAGAAACACCATAATGCTCAATACAAGCTCTTCGTGCAGCAGGTTCTCGCTCATGCACACTAAGCTCAATGGTTTTCATCGCGCCTTCATGAAATACAAATCCGGTTTCGGCTTCACTAATCTCAGAAGGTAGTAGTGTAGGGTTAAAGTTTTGACCGTAATGTACTTTAGCTAGAGATTGAAACTCCGCTAGGATGGTGGCCAATTGCCGATGTTTACCCGCTCCTTGTGCATTGTAGTAATGTATATGCCTCGTGACTGACAATAATACAGTCGCAAATTCAGTCGCAGTCATCTCGCTCATAAATCTCTGCAGATAATAGCGAGCTGCTGGGTTATTAATGGTTTTTTGATATACCTTTCCAACTGGCATCGCCATAAGTGCGTTCAGGTACATGGTTGCAGAACTATGACTAAAGCCATTTTCAACCATTCGTTCAAGAGCTTGAGATGTATCTAAACGCCCTTCGCGCATAGCCTTAGCAATATCAAATGCAGGTTCGAATTGTTGCGGAGTTATACTATTGACCATTGCTCGTCCTTGAGGTTACTACTAGTCAGACTTAGCGAAAACTATTAATCCAGATTCAAAATATCTTTCACTTCCGGGAGATCTCTATGAGCCCGCAAATAAACTACCGCGGCACGAGACAGCTTCTCAGTATCTCTTACCATTTTTCGCAACCTATCAGTTGCGTCTTTAACATTTCGATGTTCCCTGATATCCCGAACTTCTCGCTCAATATTTAAACGAATCTTATTTCGCTCCCGAACAATTCTGGCTTCATGGAGATGAAAAATTTCAATTGAATTTTCGACCTTAGTTTTCTGCTCAATTGTTGCCAGTGGCCTAGGCTCAGGTAACCCATCGTTGTCAAACCAAAGCAACTTTTCATCTTGAGAATTAAAGGGGTCAAGAAACGAAGGACGCTCCTTCCTCAGCTTATCCAGGTCTTCAGGTGCAATGGCCCTTTCATCCGGATTTTCAAGTGGAAATCGGCAAGCCTTTCCGCCCTCGGTCTCATCAAATACCCTGCGGCTATTACAAAACGTACAAGCACATCGATAGTTTTGCCAATCGAATGCTAACCACCAATAGCCATCGTGCTTTTTATCTTCTTCCACCTTATTCTTTGGCCTGAAGTGATCGACTGGCATATCAGCACGTATATCTTCAGCCTCACAGTACCAACACTTTTTCTTTAATTTTTCTGGGAGCAAATCATAAAACTGACGCCAAACATTTGAAGAGGCGACTTTTTTTAATATATTTTTCCGCTCTTCTTGGGTTTGAGCCGCAATAAGCTCAGCCTTAGCTTGGTCAGCCATAGTCCGCCAAGCCTGAGTCAAGCATTCCTCTATGTCATCCTTACAAATCCATCGCATTAATGACCGGCCTCCTGATTGGCGTGGTACTTGTTGCGAAGAAACTCCAGATAATCCGGATCATCTGTCGCCAAATTGAAGCCTAATTGCCCAAGCTCCGAGTTAAGTCTGGCTAGATACTGCTCTTCATTCTCTGCAGGAAATCCATTTTCACGCACTACTTCTTCTTTAGATAAAGAATCTTTGGCGGCGAGAGCATTTCTATTACTGAGTTTCTGATTAGTATCATCATCCAACGTGGTTTGAAGACCAAACATATCACTGCGCAGTATCAAATTTATCCCCATACCCCGTGGGTTTTCAGCAGGCATCTTAGCGACAATTTGCTGATCACCGTTTCGTTTCATCACTTGAACTTGCTCTTTTTTCAGCTCAGCAATAGCAAGTGGATGATGTGTTACCATCAGCAAATGGCTAGTTTCATGGTTTGGTACGAAATCGCGGAGGAACTTCAGATACTTCACTGCCCATGAGGGATTGAGATGCGTGTCAGGCTCATCAAGTAAAAATAGGGAGTCTTTGCCACCAGTAAATTTGAGCAGACCCAATACGGTGAGAAGCTGTTGCTCACCTTCACTGAGTTCTCGGAAGGTGAGAGGGTCTTTACTGCTAGTCACATTCACCCGAATACTAACTTCTGAGATGATTTCTGAAAGCAGCGTACTTTCGAGCATTTTAAACAACTCATCAGGGCTGAGATCTTTGGCAAACTCACGTAATGCGTTTACATCGGGCAAGAATAGGTGAAAGAACTCATTACGAATATTACTACCAGTCAAAGAGGTATCTTCTTGGCGCGTTACCTTAACCGGTGACAACGTGTGTTTAATTAGCTCGTCCAAAAAGCGGCGAACAACGCCCCGCGCACCCCAAAACAATTCACCCTTTTGTTTTGCCCAACCGGGTTGTCGCATCACGAAGTGAATACTGTCTAAACCTTCAATGCCTAAGTGCTCGCGCAAGAACGCTTTTTCTGCGCTGTCTTGCTCTGATAAGAAAAAAGCCAATAGTACAAATTGACTATGGTGGGGTTTAGCATAGAACAGCGGGCGAATATCGCCCTTTAAATCCAACTCATCTTTAAGCAGACGACGGTAAAAATCGGTGCGATGTTTCTTAAAGTGATTCTCTAAGCGATCACTGGGGCCAGAATAGTAAGCAAATACATAGTTTGGCAAATATGGTGCTTTCCCTTCCTTATCGCGTTTCACCTTTGAAAACGGAACGATATTTCCTGATGCAGTCTTGCCAAACATGTCTTCAGATGCGTCTTCTTCCAACAAGTCTCGCACCTGTACTTGATATTGCTTAGCGGTAGTGCCACGAGTCGGATCGGCATCAATAGTGATTTCCAGCCATCGTTCGCTGGGCTGATTTGGTTTGCGAGGCTCGCCAAGTCGATAAATCAACTCATATGAAAACGGTGGTTCTTCGCCTAAATCAAGGTTCCTAAATATCGCTACTAACGCTTCCAGCACGTTGGATTTACCCGAACCGTTGCGCCCCACCACCACAGTCATCAGGTGGTCTTCATCAAAGTCCACCTTTACGTTTTCCAAATTTTTAAATCGAGAACGAATGTGTAATTTATCGACTTTCATCGGCTGTCCTTGGCTCGCTATTATCCTTTGGCAGACTTCTGTGCTAGGGCAAACCAGTCCTGTCCATCGTCACCGCGCTGCAACTTCACAATGGATTTTTCGGAGATGAGCGCCTTACGAATATCCAGAAAGAACTGTTCCAGTTGTTCGGTACCACTATCACTGGGATATCCCGCAGCGGCCAATAACTGTTGGCCACTTAGTGGTTCACCGGCCTCTTTTAATGCATCAACGACTTTGATGATCTGCTTACTCATATGGCTACCAGTCTTTTTTTTTATGTTGCTGCGTTTCGGTTTTGGCTGCTTTTTCATGACCTCACGTTCCACCTTAATTTTCTCTAATAAGGCTGCGGCGCTGTTGTCACCACTGATAAGCTCAGGGTTGGCGGCGCGCCAATCGGCGGTCAGTTCACCCCTGAAGGCCTTGGCCAGAATCGACTGGGTCAGGTTATTCACCCGCGCCAGCGCAGCCGTGGCTTTTTGCTCAATGCTGTCAGCGAAGGCGAACAGTTCTTCAACACGGCGGACGATTTCGGTTTGTTCTTCTAATGATGGGACTGGAAGTGGACATTTAGCATAATCAATAATAGATAAGTGCTGGATTGCCATCCCTTGAGCTTTGTCTTTAACAAATCTTTGTGTGAATTCACTATTGGCTAAAAACTCAAGATAATCTTTGTTCATAGAAGTTGAACGTAACCAACACACTGCAACACTTTGGTTAATACAAAACGGCTCATCAGTCCTAACCAAAGCGGCCCGACCAATACTGCCATCTTTTGTTATTAACAAGTCGCCTTTTATTGGTCTGTCTTTATCTGAAAGACTTTGAAACGCAGAACTTGTTGTAAGTCCTGCGTCATTTATATTTACGTCAAAATACTGCACGTCCTTTGCAGTTAATAGTTTTACTCCTGAGTCTGATTTAGGCATGGGTTTTGTAAAACCATATGTAATCCATTCAGAAATCTTTCCCCAAGTGGTAAACCCCCAAGACTCAGGCAAGTCAAATATATACTCTGTATCGATTTGACTCTCTATTGTTGATTTCTTTTTTTTAAGTGCAGGATTTTCATTCAATAAAACTGACTTGTTTATTGCATCAGCTTTAACGACCTCTTCGCCTGTACCATTGCCATGACTTTCCCGCCACTCTTGCGTCAACTTGCCGCTGACTGCCGCAGACAGGACGGATTGGCGAAAGCTTTTTAGGATCTCGGGGATGCGTTCGAGGCGGGCTTTGGTGGTTTCCACCTGCGCCAGCAGGGTATCCAGCTTGTCGGCGATGACTATTTGTTCGGCTAGGGGGGGAAGGTATAACTCAATGTCTTCTATATCACCTTTTCGAATTGAAGGAACTGTCGTGGACCTAGACGTTTCAGTTAAATCAATCGCTCGCAAAAACTGATATAAAAATCTATTGCAATCAGATTTGTCTGGGATGACAGCCATAACATTGTTATCAGCCAAACCTGGTTTTCTTACAAATGCCCTTCTATTTAGTTTTACTGCCTCGCCGATTTTTGCAAACAATGTAGCACCAACAGGGAAGATCTCCCCTTTTAATTCAGCAGCTTCTTCTTTATCCACGTAATGACCAGCAACAGCCAAGTTTCCATGTTTGCTGGTAACAGCTTTCGAGACATCTCCAACTTTATAAACCGGGTATAAACCTTCTGATTTACCCTGATATTTAATTGGAAAGCCAACGCCACTTGAGACTCTAGCTACTGCCCCAATGGTTGTAACAGCCCAGCCTTTGGGCAGATTGACCTCAACCATCACACTGCCCCTCCCAAGGCTTTCAGCAATGCATCCAGCTCGTTGAGCGCAGCGCTTAGCTCCGCCTTGGCTTCCCTAGCCAGTACATCGGGCTCGGGTAGGCTGGCGGCATCGACGCTGTCTTTGTCTTTCAGCCAACTGATATCTAGCGAGTCGCCCTTGTGGTCACGGATCCAGTCGCGGCTGAAACAGCGCCAACGGGAGTGTACCAGCCTATTATCCACGCCCTGATTTTCGTCGGTGTCAGCGATTTCCACCTGCTCAGCACCGAAGCTATATTCCCCTTCAGTACGTGGGCTGAGTCCACCAGCATGTTCGCCGTAAACCTGTTCAAATGGTGCTAAGTGGTTATCGCTAAACGGAGTTCGTTTGCCAAAGCTTGGCATATTGGTACGAAGGTCATAGACCCAGACGTTTTCGGTACACTGTTCTTGCTGGTGTTTGTCTTTTGCAGATCCTTTGGTGAAAAAAAGCACGTTAGTTTTCACACCCTGGGCATAAAAGATACCAGTGGGCAGGCGCAGGATAGTGTGCAGGTTGCACTTATCCATTAAATCGCGGCGGATATCGGTACCCTTACCAGCTTCAAACAACACGTTGTCGGGCAGCACCACGGCGGCGCGGCCACCGGGTTTTAGGTTGCGGTAAATGTGTTGTAAGAATGCCAACTGTTTGTTGCTGGTATCAAAGGTTAAATCATCACGGGTAATACTGGCCTCGCCGCCTTTGCTGGTACCAAAGGGCGGATTAGCCAAAATGACATCAGCAGGTTTGAGGCTTTGACCGACATTGCCTAAGGCGTTGCCTAGATGCACTACGCCATCGTCATCGCCTTCCATGCCGTGAAGCAAACAGTTCATTAAGGCTAAGCGGCGGGTATTGGGGACGAGCTCTACCCCGACATAGGCGTGATAACGCTGAAAATCGATTTGTTTCAGGCTTAGATCATCATATTCAGGTTGCGCTTTAATATACTCATGGGCGGCAATCAAAAAGCCTGCGGTGCCCGCTGCTGGGTCCTGAATGTATTCGCCAGCTTGGGGTTTGATGCAACGCACCATACTGTTGATTAATACACGCGGGGTAAAGTATTGTCCTGCACCCGATTTTGTCTCACTGGCGTTTTTCTCTAATAAGCCTTCGTATAAATCACCTAACCCATCGCGCTTTGCGCTAAACCAATCAATTTGGTCGAGGGTTTTAGTGATCTGCTCTAAATGGCGTGGCTCACGCAAACGGGTTTGCGCATCGGCATAGATAGCGCTGATTAACGGGTCGTTGTGTACTTGGACTTCAATGGTTTTTTCTGGGTCATTAGGGTCGAGCATGACCCGTTTACCTGTGGATAATGCCAGTAACAGTGCTTTGTAGTCGTTAAGCAGGTTGATGCCGGATTTAGTGTGTAAATCGGTCCAGCGATACCCCTCTGGCAAGGTATGTTTATCCAAGAGTTCGGCTTCGGTATTTTCGTGCACCATTTTGATAAACAGCAGCAAGACTAGCTCGGTGACATAATCAGAATAGTTAATGCCATCATCACGGAGGATGTCACAGAGGTTCCAGAGTTTTTGAACGATATCGTTTTGGGTCATGTTGTTCTCAATTTTGTTGCTGTGGCTTATTCGGCCATGGTGTACGGCTTAATTTGGTTGCTATCGCGCGTCATCAATTGCATCAGTTTAGGGTGCACAAATAGCTTTTCTTTACCGATGGTTAACTCTTCTAATACGCCGATGTCTGCCAACTGTTTTAAATACACAGATGCGGTTTGACGTTTAGCTATGTCACGCTCGACTAAGTTACCGATACGACAGTAAGGCTGCTCGAAAATCACTTGTACCAGTTCGTGGCTGTAGATTTTGGGCAAAGCCGTTCTTACATATTCACTGGTCTGCTCCATTAACTCACGCACGGCGGCAATTTTGCCGCAGGTCCAACTGGCCATTTGCTCTACGCCTTTGAGCATAAACAGCAACCATGATTGCCAGTCACCTTCGCGGGTCACTTGATTAAGCAGCCGGTAATAATCCGCCTTATGCTGCACTATGTAGCGGCTGAGGTATAAAATCGGCAAGGTTAGTAATTGCTGCTCAATCAAAAACAATACATTGAGAATGCGGCCGGATCTGCCGTTACCATCATAAAACGGGTGAATGGCTTCAAACTGGTAGTGCGCAATGGCCATTTTTACCAATGGGTCTATGTCATCTTCAGTGTGAATAAACTTTTCCCAATTACTTAGCAAATCGCGGATCACCGCTTCACCTGCTGGTGGGGTGTAAATGACTTCACCAGTAGTTTGATTGCTGATCGTGGTGCCTGGAATACGGCGGATTTCCATATCGGTATCTTTGAGTGTGCTGCAGATTTCAATTGCAGTGGTTACACACAACGGGCGCTGTGATAATTGATGAAAGCCTTGATTCAAGGCACTACGGTAACGAAGCGCCTCTTTGGTTGCAGGATCGGCGCCAGTGTCTTCTTGGGAATACTGAAATAACTTATCGGTGGTTGTAACGATGTTTTCAATTTCAGAACTATCTTTCGCTTCTAGTAATGGCAGCAAGTTGATGAGTAGGCCTTGATTAGGCAATAACTCACCCGCTTGCTTTAATTCAGCAAGGGCCGCTCTAGCAGGAATACAAGCTTTGAGCACCGCGCGCGTTTCAATACTCTCAAGCGCTGGTGGCAATACTGGCAGCGCGTTGTGCGGTTGATCGGGATACCATGTCATGTTTAAATCCATAAGAAAAATCGACACGAAATTACGTGGTACGCAGTTTATGTCGATGCCATCGACATATCAACTTTTAATGTCGAAAAAATAAGAAAATATCGACACATTATAAGTTAATGTCGATTACATAGACATTAACTTGCTTCCCATAAATGCTGCTTTAACTCATCCAATACTTCATCTAAGTGATTGCCTAAGCGGTTATTGACCCCTTTCACACCACCATCATCACGGAAGCGTTGATTGATAAATTGCTGATCCAGCACGACTTCGTTTTTAAGCTGTTTAGCGAGCTTTTCTAACCATTTTCGCTGTACTGGCGTCCATGGATGTGAGGCATAAATGTATTCCATAGCTTTGGCGACACGTTGCTCAAATGGGATTAGCGCTTCGCCCATTGCCGCACGACGAATATGGCCGATGATACTGGCGGCTATCTCTTGGTTAGTTTGATTACGCACCGCTGTCTGCAAGCTAGCCTCTGTGTAACCCGCGGCATCGAGCAGTAACTTGATCTCTTTTAGCTGCCCGCGGGTTAAATCCCGAGGACGATTAACGACTACTGCCAACGCAGCGCTTTGGTTAATCTGCTCACGAATAAAATGCTCAAAGCCTTGCAGATAATCCTCTGGCCGCTGATGCGTACCGTAGCTTTGAGTGCGCTCTCTAAGTTCATCCTCATGCTCGGAGATAATGGGTTGATATTCGCTGCCAAGTAAGCTGTTCACCTCAGCAAGTTGTTTGAGTAAGCCTGCATGTTGATTGATGAACACCGAAGCATCTTTAGGCCCTAATTGGCGTAAATGGGTATGCAAGTTCTTAGGCTCAACTCCCCATAAGTCCTGAAGTTCATCCAGTTTCTGTTTTAACTCGGGTTTGGCTTCGGCTTTCTTTGCTGCCTTACGGAGGATGCGCATCACTTTTTGGCCAAGCTGAGTTAATACTACGTCGGCCTGCGTTTCACCTTGTTGCTCGCCGGGAGCGTTTAACGCTCGTTCCAATGATTCAGGGTCTGAGAGTTCATCAATCAATTGTTCAATAGTGACATTCGGGTCTTTCACCAAGGGGTTCATGGTGTTGACGTCACTTAAAGCTGCGTAAATATCAACAGGGTCGTAGATGCGAAATACCGTTTTACCGATATCATCACAACGGCGCGTGGCGCGTCCTATCATCTGCTCATACAAAATGCGCGATTTGACACGGCGCATAAAGACCAAATTGCAGATTTTGGGGACATCGATCCCCGTCGTCAGCAAATCAACAGTGATAGCGATATTGGGGTAGCGCTCGTTTTTGTATTGTTTGATGAGCTGGTTAACTTTGTCGCTTTGCCCTGTGATTTTGGCCACTGCCGCTTGATTGTATTCACCGTTATAAATGGCTTTAAACGCATCATCTAGCAAGCGTTTGACCATGTCCGCGTGCAGGTCTGTGGCACAGAAAATCAGCGTTTTTTCATCGCCGAATGGGTCTAATTCTTGAACCAATTGCTCGCAAATGACTTTGTTGAAGTTTTCATTAATCACGCACCGGTTGAAGGCTTCCACCTCAAAATTCAGTTCATCTTCAAGCTCTGCGGATTCAATCTCACCGGTTTGGGTATTGATGGCACTAACGGTTTCACCCTTAGTGAATGAAATGCCATTTTGCGTTAGCAATGTCTCATATCGAATTGGCGGCTCATGATCGATAAGCCAGTCTTCGGCGACCGCTTCTCGGTATGAATAGGTATATACCGGTTTGCCAAAAATCTCGGAGGTATGCTTAGCGGGCGTGGCAGTAAGTGCAATTTTAACGGCATCAAAATAGTCTAAAACACGACGATAGCTTGACAGGTACTGAGCGGCATCACGTGTTGCTATTTCGCCTTCGGTCATTTCTTGGTCGAGCGTATATCCACGGTGCGCTTCGTCTACAATGATGCAATCAAACTGATCTAACGGAGGTGGGTTATCGCTCATAAAGACACGTTTCACCATAGCCTGCACGGTTGATACTTGAATTCGAGTTTCCGCCTCGGCGGCCATATCACCTAATTCAGCAATGTTATAAATGCCAGAAAGTGATAAGTTTTGTTCTAACGAAACCTCTTTAAAATCATTTTGTGCTTGATCGCCAAGTGCAAAACGGTCAACCAAAAATAGCACCCGTTTGAAGCGCTCCGCTTTTAAAAAACGATAAATTAAACCGATGATGGTACGGGTTTTACCGGTACCGGTTGCCATCGCTAGCAGCGCAGAACGCACATTTTGACTAAGTACTGATTCAACGGCTTCAATTGCCTTAATTTGGTAGTCGCGTAATTTGAGATACCCAAAAGGTTCCTGCTGCAACTTAACTTGCGCCTCTTCTTTACTTCTGTTGAGCAGGTCAAGCAACCCTGTCGGAGTATGAAATGAAGGCAAGGCTCGCTTTAAATTACTTGGGTCTCTGACATCCCTAAACCAAGTGCCTGATTGCTCAGCGAGTTGAGGTACATAAGGGCGGCCATTACAGGAGTACACAAACGGCACCTTATAATGCGATTCTTGTTCATCAGGCCAAGCAACGGTTCTCCCCGCAACTTCCCAAGCCCAATCACACTCACCCTTTATTTTTATGCTGCGGCTATATCTTTCCGCTTGGGATATTTTACCTGCGACATTGATGTTTTCTCTCTTGGCTTCAACTACTACGATAGGTGTTAGACCTGCAAACAATACATAATCCGCATTACCCGTTGACGTTGGCCACTCCGCAATCGCTTTATATTTGCCTTTCTCAGGACGAGAATTACTGGAATACCTTATTGTTTGCGTATCCGCGGTCCAACCAGCTTCATTTAGCTGCTGATCTATCAAAATTCGCGTAAGTTGTTCATCGACAACAATGGCTTTACTGGCTTGGAAAGCTTTACGGCTTAACTTACTTAATTGACTACGTTGCGCTTTATCGTCCTGCTGCTTAGCGTGCTGCTGAATGGCTTTTAACTTTGCTTCGTAATCTTGCTTTACACGCTCAAGTTCTTGCTCATGCTGAGCTGCTTGTAGTGCTAGGGCTTTGGATTCTTGATCCATTGCCAAAGCCAATGCTTCATATTCGTCTTTTTCTTGCTTGATTAGCTCATTTAGCTGCTGGCTAGAATCCAGCTCCACGTTTGCGTTTTGAAGTTGAGCTTTAAGACCTTCAATTTCAGCTTGTAGCGTAAATAGTTCAGCACTTGGATCTTTAGGCGGAATAAATGGACCGGGCTTAAAGGCTGTGCCACTTTTGCTGAAGGTCTGATGAAACCAAATCGCAAGTTTTCTGGCGACTACCAGCCCATTGATAGCCTCTTTATGCTTAGTGCGAAATTGATGATTGGCGATATTGCCTTCAACACGTAGCGTATGAAAAAGCTCACGAACCATAGGCTCGAGTTTGAGATCGCGGTTAATGCGATATAACAAATCGGTCTGCTTTGTTTGCTCATCAAATTCAATACCGGCGAGCACAGCAATATGTTGCGCCATAGCTTCGCCTAGCTGACGCAGTTTGAGTAGAGTGGTATTAGGATCACTAGAAAAGGCACGTTCTGCCGAATTGGCCAAATCCACAAACAGTTGGTCATGTTCGACAAGAAAACCAAAATTTGAGGGTTCACTAGAGGATGCCATTAGTCCCGAATCTCCGTTTCAGCTAACCAGTCCATTTTTGTTATCTTAGGTATCGAACGCTAGTGAATCCACTAAGCTACTGCTGGACTTGATTTTAATCGTTCAACAGTATCAGATTGGTACATTTTGGCAAAGACTTAGCTAATATTTTGAGAACTACATTTTAGATATCCATCAGCTGAAATTTAGCCGATTTTAATTTTCACCATGTTATTTATCTAACATTAAGGTTTTGAACCACTGAATGCAGGGAAGGCATAAGATGTTTTTGAACAGTAACAAAGAGATTTTCCTCAGTATTGATAGAACCACCACATCTCAGAACCCTGGTACGCCGATTCTGATGGCTATCGCGTATTGGGGGAAAGGTGCAGATGAGAAGCTTGAAAGTTCTCGCGAATACAGAATCATTTGCAATTTAACCGATGGAGGAACGAATCCAGCCACTATCGATATCATCCGCAAGATGAAAAATGTTAAGCTCAAACATCTCGAACGACTCCACGCCAAAGTAGTCATTGGTTCAAAGTACACTATTGTTGGATCAGCGAATTTTTCAGAAAATGGTTTAGGTTATGGCTGCGCAACCAACGCTGGACAATATGAAGCGGCTTTACAAATCGCAACTGAGCCTGTTCATTCAGATTGGTTTGATGAGTTATGGAAGAAGGCATCAATAGTTTCAGATAGCGACATATCAAAAGCTTTTGAAGCTTGGCTGAATAACTCAAATGCAGGTAGAGGTACCGATGATACATATGAGTCTCAACAGACTCAGCCTAAAGAAGAACTGTTGATAGAAGAACTTTTAGAAGATGAAATTAAACACCCAAATAAAATGAGAATGGCTACAAGCCGTCTTGTAAGGCGCTACTTAGAAGTAATAGAGCCTGAAAAATTAGCAGATACATCCATAAGTATAAATAGAGCTGTTTGGAATCCAGCACATGCAGCTAATTTTATATGGGTTATGTCTGGCAACTCTGTAGAAGAAGATTTTAGTACACGGAAAAAATTTGACTCAACACTTCAGGTATTTAATAGAATGGAAACTGGAGGCATTAAAACGACTAAAAATGTTTTGGCTTTCCTTTTACACCTTGCTCAAGACAAATCATTCTCTAAATCGTTACGTTACTGGGCGCAGCAAAGTGTTAAGGAACTTGAAAGACTAATCAAAGAACAAAATCATTAGTGATTGACTAATTTTTTAGTAACACATTAAGTAACACCTAACTATTAACTAAAAAACTTAATATATATTAATCAAAATATTAAAAAACCAATTCAGATGACGCCGCCCCAAATAAAATAAGGACTTAGCAGAAATGCTAAGTCCTTTTTCTTTTCAGTGTCCACCGATTGCCCACACAGATTTATCAATACCCACAATTGCTGTTGCCAATTGCTTAAAATCTACGAACAGCGCAACAACGAAATCATTTCAGAGCTTTGCTCCTTTAACTCCCCCTAGGAATGCCTACGAACTGCAATAAACCAAAACTGAAAAAAATTTAAGATACAAACCGTGCAGAAGGGGGAGCAAGAGTGCGGATTTCGTGGCTTAGTTTCTCTGTTGCGCTGGTTTCCGTGGCTGAATTGGATGGTTGATGTTTTCTGCGTGGTTTTTATGGATGCGGGTTCAGTTCCTCATTTAGGAATTAAACTCGAGTTGATTTAGATGTGGCCGGTCACATAGCCGCACATGGGGCTACTCAAGAGAGATATTTCGATGGGAAGGCAGTTTTGGCAGAAAGAGTATAGCTCAAATCCAAACTGACCGCGGCACACTAAAAAATGGGCTACGGCCAGTTCCAGTCTGAGCGAGTACACCTAGGTTATTGACCCACATCGACACCATTTTGATAATGGTATTCGGATGAGGCTTCGCCGTTGAAGTAGTAAACCAACTTGCCGTGTAACTGGTTATCGACATACTCTTCGCTTCGCTGCAGGCTGCCGTCTTCATTGAAGCTGTAGCTTTTCCCTTGCAAGAGTCCCTTGTTATCGTATTGCATCGTACCCAATAAGTGGCCGTTAGCGGACATGGCTCGCCACAGGCCCACTTCGTGCCCCGCTTGATATTGGCCGTGCCATAACTTCACCTCACTGTAACTACTCTCGTCTTGTACTAACCATTTACCTTCACGCTGGCCGTTAACATACTGGCCTTGGGCTTGCAGTTGTTTATCGAAGCCTCGCTGTAAAAAAGCGCCATGCAGCTTATCGTTTTTATAAAACGCTCGATACATTACCGTGCCGTCGGCGGCGATATCGCTCTGCTCGCCGTTGAGCTGCCCTTGTGAATTAAATTGTTCGATACGCGTCGAATCGGGATTTTGGGTCACCCACTTACCGACCTTTAGATCCGATTGATATTGCCCAGTGACAAAACTGCCATTTTCAGCGTTATCTTCACGATATGCGCCGTGCATTTTGCCTTTACGGTAATTTATCCGCCTGACAAAGCCATTCCAGCCTGCGCCGACATACACCCCGTCGTAGCTGCCCTTAACTCGCTCTTCTCGTTCAAGCAGCTCGCCTGTGGCATCAAAGCGCTGACGCAGACTCCAATCTCTTACGGTATCGCGCTGATATTGATAAGTTAACTTCCCACTCTCATCGAAGCGCTGCTCGTTGATAATATGGCCTTTAGCAAGATATTGAGTGTCTATTTGGGAGGTCACATGGCCCGCACTCGCATAGATCATATCCTGAATTTCACGGCCATGAGTATCGTATTTCTGCTGCTGCGTTAATCGCCCTTGCTGATCAAAACGTTGCTGGATACCCACCTGCTTATCATGCTGATAATGTTTAATTTCTCGAGGCACATCAGCGGCATGATAAACCAACACTTCACCATGTAATTTCCCCTTAAGATAAAACTCCTTAGTGAATAACCAGCCTTCTTTTGTCCAATACAGGCGCTCGCCTTCTCTTTTTCCCGCCACCATATTCACAGTTTGCTCTGGCTGACCATTACTGTGGAAGCTTTCATATAAGCCTTCCATCCCCTTAGCGCCATAGGTTACCCGTGTTTGCAACTGGCCATTGTCAAAATAACTTTGCGCTAATCCGGACTCCACACCATTCGCATAATGTTGATGGTCGCGTAATTGACCATTGGTGTGATAACGTTTTTGCTCACCATAGAGCCTACCATTCAGATATTGGTACTCACCCGAGCGTGTTCCATCTTCCCAGTAATACAGATGCGTTCCCTGATAACGCCCTTGTGCATCGCTACGTCCCTTGCGAGAGAGTTGACCATTGGGGTGATAAAATTCGAAATCACCGACAATAGCACTCTCCGCTAAATTGGGGCCGTCGACAGTCCCCTTAAAAACGGGTTTATCCGTCTCTACATAAAAAAGCGCTACTGGCCACACGCCCTCTTGCTCAGTCGCGAGCTGTTTCTGGTAGTAAATCGCCTCACTAGGCACCTCGCTAGGCTGCCATTGCTCGTCGAGTAAGATGCGATCAGCCAGCACATTAAACGACAGGAATAGTGCAGATAATAGTAATAAGGCTCTCATATCAGTTCCTTAAGGCAAGGCTGGGAATGTAGTAACCCACCGTTTATTAATGGGCTCGCCACTAACCTTCAGGTATTCAATCGCCTGCACTCGCCCTTGCAGCTCAAACCAACGGTCTTGATGAAGCACTTGCTGTAACGGCCGTTGATAAAAATCGTCGCGATCCTCAGGCATAAAAGGCGCGAGTGGAATGTTCTGCGTATTTAAAAAACGATAACGGCGCATCACCTCGCCCACGGTTTGCGTGGTATCGAGTTCTGGCAATTGAGTAGTATCAATCAACCCTGCTTAGGTTGATACGCAATCGCTTGCCATTCGGGCGTACCCGTACAGCTCAAGGCACTGCTGACTTTAATATCGTAAAAATTACGACGGATCCCATCGGCACTGGTGAGTTGATATAGAACAGTCTTCTCAAGATGTTCCGCCATACTGTTTTCGGATTTGATCTGCGTCCATTGCAAACTGTGGCCGTCAACTTGGGGCGCATCCACAACAGTTAACGAACATACTGCAGCTTGCTCGGCGCTTAACTGTAGGCTCACACCATACTTAGCTACCATTTGGGGTTCGAGTAAGGCGGGATCCGCAGCTAATGCCTCTTGCGGCGCTTCATTGTAGCGCGCATACATATCATCACGGTAAAGCGTGCGCTGATCCACGGGGGGATAAGCGACGTTCTTCATGTAATCCATCATCGGAATAAAACGAACATTTTTAGTCAGCTCGCTACTCTCATCCGGTGTATTCACATAGATGGTTAGCGCCTGTGGCTCGGCAGGAAAAGTAAAGAAGGTAGTGGGTTCAAATTGCATCGATGCAGCTAACCCCAACATATTCCGTTCGGCTGCGGTTAACCAAGCAGGCCCTTCTACCGACGGCGATTGGTACTTCATCATGGCACCTTCGGCACCGTCAAATCGCCCCGCTAACCAAGATTTATGGGTTGGGTCGCGCGATGTCAGCACATAAGAAAAAGGCTTATCGGGGATGGGGGCAAATTCCAGCTGTAAATCCTTATACTGCAAAGACACCGTTTTGTTTGGATCGGGTGTTAATGCCAGTTTAACCAGCTTAGCGCCCTGATAGTGGGCCTTGGCACGAAACTCAACAACTTGGGATAGCAGCTCTGAGGGCTCATTCCAGCCAACGAGTAAATGTTGCTCTACGGATTTATAAAAACCATCCTTTTCAGCGAAATTAAAGCGATAAATCTTATCGAGTTGTAGCGGTAAAACGCTGCCATCGGCACTGTGCGCCGTAATATCGGTTAGACGAAACTCTCCTGATGCTTTTAAACCTGAAAAATCATGCTGATAGGTAAGACTGAGTTGATCATCAATAAGGTCAAAGTAACCCGCATCGTAGGCAAAAACCGCCTCTTGGGTTAAGGGTTTATTGGCCTCTTCTAATGATAATTCGGGCTGTTTTTCATATTCACCCGGTGGGAAATCGTAATCAAAAGCCACTCGCTGCGACAGATCGCCCAGCTCACGCTCCTTAGGCACCATAATCACATTACTGCGCATCGTTCCCTTAAAGCCGTAACGCTCAAAGGGCACCTCTGCCACTAGCCCCATCTGCGTTAGCCACCCGCGGTCGCGCTCGAGCATCAGTTGGCCATATATTTTGGCTTGATCACCTTCGCTTTCCACCTGAGCCAGAACATGGGTGTCAGTGACCTTTAACACGGTAAGTTTTGAATTAGCATGGCCTTGATAGGCCGGAAGCATAACCACAGCCCCCACTTCAGCGGGGATCGAATTAATAAAAACCGATGAGCTAAAGAGCTTTTTAAGTTCCTGCTCGAGCTCAAGGCCGCGCTCTGCGAGCATGGCTTTCCAGGCGGGTTTATTTAATGCGCTAAATTCTTTTACGCTGCCATCGTCTAAATTTAATGAAAACTCAAAGCCCTGAGAGAAAATGGCATGCATTTCGGGGTTTCGCTCAGCCCGTTCGCCACTACTCACACCACTCCCTTGGCCATCTTGCATTTTCATATAATCGACATGCACTTCGAAGCGGCTATTTTTACCCGTCTCGAGCACCTTATAACGCAGTAATTGATGGGATGTGGTGTTCACTGTTTCGGTACGCCCACCCGCTTCGACCGAGATGCGGGCAGTGCTATACACTTGATACGCGCGCTCATCGCCTTTTTGTGGCTTAAACTCCACATCGGCATCGCCAAATGAGCAGGGAAATAATAGAAAACATGTAACTACGCTAACCAAATACTTCATGGTTATTCCCTGTAACTGAATATTAAAACGCCGCATTATGCCCGTTAATCGAACATAAATACATTTTTGAGGCGATTTTTATCGGGTTCTCTATTTGAGCGAAGCATATTATTGATGGAAAGTGAGCGCGATTTCGAATTCGATTTGGACTGTACTTTGGTAAGATTTCAACGATAAAAATAGCTCTTCGAAGTATCCACAAATAGGATTACAACGGCTTAAAATGGATAATATTCGATGACGACTGTAGCGACTAACTCACCTCAAAAAAGTAACGCCGATGTTAACAAAATAATAATCACATATATTCATTAATAGTACTAATAATACCCATTACAAGCTCAAATCGCAGCCCCAATAAAATACAATTAAACATTTAAAATCATAACAATACCATTAGCCATAAGTGTTCATATTGGAAGCGTGCCATTAGATTCTTTCCTTATTCAAACGCGTTAATTCAAGGGTATCGATAAGATTCAGGCCCTCATAATTAGTTACTGGTTTTATTTGTGCCAATAATAGAGCAAGGTCTACATCGCATATTACTGCTGGCAGTGAAATTGCCGGTATGGCGACCTAGAGACTTCATTCAGTCAAAAGTAGTAATTTTATCAGCATTAACCATGGCAGTGTGAGTGAATGAAAAACTCAATATTGATATTGTTCTGCTTGATAGAATCCAGCACCTCATTTCCGCTAATAAAAAAGCACAATCCAATTAGGTTGTGCTTTTTAGATTAAATACTGAAGCGATAATGAGCCAATATCAGCTCTGCTTTTCGATCTTATTGATGCTGCCTTTGTAGCCTGTGGCATCGACGGCGGTAATCAACTTATCGAGGTTAAAATCATCGGCGACTGTGACCACGGCCTGCTCGGTTTTCAAGTTTGCCTTGGCTTTGATCACCCCATCGGTTTTGCGCAGCGCCTGATTGACGACGGTGACGCACAACGGGCAGGTCATGCCTTTCACATCGAGTGTTACCTGCACGTTATCCGCCCAAATGAATGGCGCAAACCCCAGCGATACTATGAGTATGAGAGTAGTGCGTAATAGTGGCTTCATTCGAACACCTCAAGTAGCCAAGGTAAAACAAAGGGATACAGTTGGAATGCCAGCACAATAGGCACAGTCAGCCAATAGGCTAATAACATTTGTCCTCGGCTAAACTTGCCTGTGCAAAGCGGCTTTTTCGCAAAGTACAAGCGCCAAAAACCCAGCAAAATCAACCCGGTTGATAGAAGCAACATGGGCACTTGTAACCAAGCTAAGCTCGATAACCCCGACAGCCCCGCCGCAGATACGCCAAACACCAAATAAATTAAGGGCGCAATGCAGCAAAGGCTAGAGGCAACCGCCGCAACAACGGCGGCGGCCATGGTGGCAAGCAGGGGTTTAGCGCTGCTCGCTTGACTTGTACTCATAGGCGAAAACTTTTGGCTCATAGTAATTCACAGGATCGCCGTCCACTTCGGCATAGGGATAACCAAAATTGTTCAGTGGAGTCTGCTCCGCCACGGGGAATAAGTCAAAGTCACGGCCATAGTTAAAGCCAACCCAATTCATTTCCCAGTTACCAAACAGGTAATCATTGACCGCTTGTACCGCAGGGTCGCTATGCTCCTTCTTCTCGGTGAGGCGCATTTTAGTGACATCCGCAGGGTCGGCAGGTAACCAACCATAACCCGCAAGATAGAACATGGCACGGCAGTGTTGACCACCTGTCACATCGGCAAAGCCCTTATCATCGGCGTTGCCAAAGGCTTTTTTGGAATAATGGCCCATCTTGATGGCTTGGCCAAGGCGAATACCAAACATTTCACGGGCAGGCACACCGACTGCGCGCATCAGCGCCACAAATACTGAGTTGATATCGGTACACTTGCCGCCGAGTTTGCCACTTTCAAGAATCGCCGCCACATCGCCACTGCCACAACCTATGACATCGTTATCGCGGTACATGTTGGCGCTCACCCAGTTATAAATCAACTGTGCTTGCTTGAGTGGCTCGGTTTCTTTACCCACGATCTTATCCGCGGTTTGCTTCACGATACCATCCACAGGCATATGCTTGGTTGGCTTAAGGTAAATGGCGACGTCGGCAGGATACTCAGGTTTAGCTGGCGCGCGGTAATGGCTTAACTCGCCACTTTTCACCGGTTCCCAATCTTGGGTTTCTATCACTAATTCTAGTGTTAGGGTCATCTTGCCTTTGGCATCGGGCCAAGTGGCAAACAGGGTTTTAGCGCCATAGTGGTTATTGGCACTGATATAGGCGTCTTGATAAGTCCCGCTAAAGTTAAGTTTTTCAACCTGCTGGAAAGCCGTGTTTTCGGGAAGTGGCACCCATAACTTTACCACGCCCGCAGAGCCTTCTGGCGCGACGAGCTGATAGGTATTGGTTAAGGTAAATCGGCGACGACCACAGCTTTTATCGGTCATAGCATGGGCTTGCGTCGACGCCGCTAACACTGGCATCACGGTTCCCGCCGCCGACAGAATGGCTGCACCCTTCAAAAAATCACGTCTTTGCATTAGGCATTCCTTAGTTTGATAAGCATTAGAAAAAAAGAGACCACTAAAGTACTTAACAGAATTATAGGAAGTTATCGATCCGGCACAATCACCAAATTTCATCCAGCGCGAACAGCATGACAAAAACCACTACTAGCGCACAATGAGCCTAGTAAATAGCGGGGAAATTAAGACAATTTGTCTCAATAGAAGCCAAAAAACAGGTACAGCACGACTGCTATACCTGTTTGTAAAGGAGGTAAAGCATTAACTAAAGGCAAGCAAAGGCGAGATACATAACAATAAGCCAGTGACAATAATGATGTACAGCGACACCCCTTTATATTTATGCAGCGCAGGCACTTGATAAACCAAATAGGCCGGGATCAAACAACCCACTAAACCGAAGATAGGACTGCAAATAGAGGTAAAACTCAGCACTGGGGCATTTAATACAATCGCGCCCCAGGACAGCAAAATGGTAAAGATCATGATGCCGTAACCCACTAACGACTTATTGATCCGCTCCTCGGGCATCACTCGGCGCAGCATATTCATGGTCAATCCCTGACACGCCTCCCTAAACCCTAAATACACACCAAAATACGCTGTCATCACCGCAAAGATATTTAAGGTCAGGCTAAGCAGTTTTAAGGTTTGCCCTGGCATCCCCTGGGCCACCATGGCTAAAGCGGAGATATTTTCATGGGAGGCGCGCACCGCCTGCTCATGTCCCATGGCGAGGGTAAAAGACACAGCGTAGAAAAACACCACCACAAACAGCACCCCAAAGGCAATGTTCATCGCACGCATCGCCTTAAAGCGGGCAACAGCAAGGGATTTCTCCCGCGAACGATAGGAAATCACCATAGGGCTTAAACTTTGGATAAATAGAATCGATGTCAGCGTAAAGGGCAACATCACAATCGCATCCTTTAGCCAATCGCCCGTGCTGGGTACGCTACCGATATTATTGATATCCCACTTATCGACCATCATCAGCCCGAGTACCGCCACCACCCCAAGCTTAGTGAGCACCATAAAGGTGGAGATCTTAAATAATAGGTTTTCACCCCGGGAAGCCAATGCGACTAAACCGCAGATCAGCGCTAGGCCATAAAAGGGATTTTCAGACAATAATGACGTAGTTGCGCCAAAGCTTTGTAAAAAGGAGGCGCTATCGTTAGTGATGGCCGTGGAATACACAAACACCCAAATCACCAACATAATGAAGTACAAGCCGCCGAGTAAGATGCCCCAGTTTTTGCCCAGATACCCCGAAATCACACTCGGGTAATCCTTACATTCGGGCGACTCTGCCAAGGTATTGATAAACAAACGCTGAAACAAATACATAGCGGGATAACCAATCACACTGGAGAGCAAGAACACCCACAAGCCCATCAAGCCCACCTGCACTGGCAAAAATACGATCCCAGCGCCAATCGCCATGCCAATACTCATAATGATCCAGCCCCAATCCGTACTGTCGAAGCGGGTATCCTCTTTCCATTGTGCCGCCGTTAGCCTTGCATCCATATCTCATCCTAACCGAGTTGATGTTATTTTTTGCAAATATATTTGAACAAAACAAACTCAGCAAACAAAATACTCAACTTTTGTTGAACAAAGTGCCGTCGCTCACAATTCGGTCCAAAACCCGCCAAAAGACGCATAAACTCGTCTTTACGGCATGAAACATTAAAAAATAATTGCAACCAAACCAAAATATGCAAATAATATTGCACATAGAAATTCGACAGCATTCAATTTTATTTGCAGATTGGAGAGATAATGAAAAGCATCATTCATGCAGAACGTGCCCCAGCAGCGATTGGCCCTTATTCCCACGGCACGAGTTATGGCAACCTGATTTTTACCTCTGGACAACTGCCTGTATGTAAAGAGAAAGGTGGCGTTGTCGAGGGTGGGATCAGCGAACAATCTGTGCAATGCCTTGAGAATCTGAAATACGTGATTGAAGCTGGTGGTGGCAGCCTAGAAACCGTGCTTAAAACCACCTGTTACTTGAGTGAGATCAGTGACTTTGCCGCCTTTAATGAAGTCTATAAAACCTATTTCAAAACCGACTGCCCTGCCCGCAGCTGTTTTGCGGTAAAAGATCTTCCACTGGGTGTCAAAGTGGAAGTTGAAGCCATCGCCCACGTTCACGCATAAATTGGTAAGGTTGTAGCCCGATGAAACCTCTATGGCAGCAATACATTCAGATCATTAACCAAGTGGTTAAACCCGCCTTAGGCTGTACCGAGCCGATCGCCGCGGCCTATGCGGCAGCCGTAGCACGCACCTTATTACCGGTAGCACCCGAGTCAATTGCGGTGCAAGTTTCTGATAACTTGTATAAAAACTCGATGGGTGTTTATGTGCCCGGTACAGGTAAAATCGGTCTCGCTATCGCCGCAGCCGCAGGCGCGCTTGCAGGTAATGCCGATGCGGGATTAGAAGTCTTGGCCAACGTGACGCCTGAACAAGTGGCACAGGCACAAACCCTTATCGATGCGGGTAAAGTGAAGGTTGAGCGTACCGAGACCGACGAATTTATCTATTGCTGCGTCAGCTTAACCGCTGGCGAGCAAGAGGCCATGGTGAAAATCTGTGGCGGCCATACCTTGATTGCCGAGAAGCGCTTAAATGGTGAGTTAGTATTTACCGCCGATAGCGCCCAAGCCAAGGCTACAGGCTCAATCTGCGACGGCGTCGATATCAATATTGAATCGATTTACCGCTTCGCCCAAGAAGTGCCCTTCGAAGAAATCCAATTTATTCTTAAAGCCTCGGAATTAAACAGTAAATTATCCGATGAAGGCATGTCCAAACCCTATGGCTTGGAAGTCGGCCGCACCATGAAGAACGGCATTGCTGCGGGGATCATCGGTGAGGACTTACTCAACAAGATTGTGATGCTCACCGCGGCGGCTTCGGATGCGCGTATGGGCGGTGCCAATCTGCCCGCCATGAGCAATTTAGGCAGTGGTAACCAAGGAATTGCGGCGACGATTCCAGTAGTCATCACCGCCCAGTGTTATAAAGTCAGCGAAGAGAAACTGGCTCGCGCGCTGATCATGAGCCACCTCGGGGCGATTTATATCAAATCCCACTATCCACCGTTATCGGCATTCTGTGGCAATACGGTCACTAGCGCTGCCGCCTCTATGGCCATGGTGTATTTAGCGGGCGGCAGTTTCGAGCAATCCTGCTTTGCGATTCAAAACGTCATCAGCGACAGCTCGGGCATGGTCTGTGATGGTGCCAAAGCCTCCTGCGCGATGAAGGTCAGTACCTCATCGAGTGCGGCGGTGCGCTCCTTCTTAATGGCGCTCAACAGCCAAAACGTTTCAGGCCAAGGTATCATCGCCAAAGATGTTGAGAAAACCATTAAGAACATAGGCAAGATGGTACTCAATGGCATGTCATCTACGGATGTCACTATCATTAACATCATGTCTGAATAAGACGGTTATTCCTGATAAGCAGCTGAAAAGGTAAGAATATTGTGAAATTGCAAGACTTAACCCAAAGCGATCTGGATATACTCAAGTCCATCGAAAATATCGTCGATGGGATTGCCGCCATGTACGGCCAACATACAGAGGTCGTGCTGCACAGCTTAGATGCTAAGCACCCTTCGGTGATCAAAATTGCCAATGGTCATGTCACTGGCCGTGAGGTCGGTGCGCCCATCACTAACTTGGCCTTGCTTAAGCTCAAAACGGGTCAAGATATTTCTAACTCTTATCTTACCAAGTGCGCCAACGGTAAGACCTTACGTTCGATAACCACAGTTATCCGTAATCCTAAAAACCTGCCGATTGGGTTACTGTGCATCAATACCGATATGGATGCGCCGCTGCAATCTGTGCTGCGCACTATGATGCCGGAGCAGCTCCTTGGCAGTGAATTGACCAGTTCGCCCGAGGTGTTTGCGCGCAATATTGATGAGGCGCTGCACAGCACTATCGATAGTGTTAACCACGAGGTGCGTGCCAATCCTGCGATTTCCCCTTCACAAAAGAGCCGCGAAATTGTCAATCAACTCCATGAGTTAGGGATTTTCGAACTCAAGGATAGCGCCCAAGTGGCCGCCACTCGATTAGGGATTTCAGTGCATTCCATTTACCGCTATTTGCGTGAAATTAAAGCCAATCAGGCGGAAAGCGACAAAAGCCTCGCTTAAAGATAAAGGGCTAAGATGAACATCTTAGCCCTTTGTTTTTATTAGCTTGATAGCTTCAAATGGGATTGCTCATTGGCTTAGAGCACATTGCTCGTTCTACCTGTGACATCCCAAGCCTGTACCGTGCCATCGTCCATTAGGGCAATCACATCCAGCAAATTACTGCGAATATCCCGCATGTGACTCAAATCAACGGCTTGCTTATCTAGCGTCACCGCGGGATCTTCCCGCATCCATACTGCAATCGAGCCATCTTGGCGTTTAACCGTAAAGCCTAACCCCGTAGGGAAAATATCCGTTGCTTGAGTTATGTCAGTTTTGGGGCCTGAGTGGCCATCAACCACAGTGCCATCTTGCTTTAAAAAGGCAAACTCACGTTCATAGGTCACCACTTTACTGACCTGAGTGACCTCTTGATAACGCGGCTGGTTTTCTGCCAATTCCCATCCTTCCCAAGCGATAGCCGTATTATCCCTACGTAGCGCGACAAATCCTTCATCAAAGGGATAAACCTTAAGCACGCTTTGTAATTTATCTTTAAGGACCGTCGTATCAGCACCATGATATTTACTGCCCCAAACGATAAGTTGACGACTGATGGTTAAGGCGGCAAACGCGTCATTATTGGCAAAAATATCAATCACTTTATTGGCACGACTTGGGCGAGATAAACGAGCTGGGAATGGCACATGATACTCAGTTAACTCCCCTTCCCCCCACGCATAAACACTACCGTCAGCCAGCAGCGCTGCAAAACCATTTTTGGAAGCAACAACTTTCACGGCAGGCGCAAGCTGGTTAAGCTTTGCCACTTGCTCACGACCTTTTTGCTCCGCTCTGACCTTACCCCACGACACCAATCTGCCCGTCGCTGTCATAGCGGTAAAAGCATTATCGTTAGCATAGAGGAGTTTCACATTGTTAAGCGCTGAGGCGACTTCGTGACTGTCGCCACCATAATCCGCCTGCCCCCATGTCACGACTGTTCCATCCCGTTTTAAGGCGGCAAAAGCGCCATAGTTAACAGAGACAGACACGACGTCAGTCATCGCTGGCGCGGCGTATTGACCAGAGCCTAGCTCGGCAGTTGATGCATCTTCAAAAGACCAACTGACGACACTTCCATCTTGCTTAATGGCAGCATAGAGCCCCTTAGCCACAACAAATTCGCGCACATCATGCAGTACAGGTCTCACTCCTCGAGTCCAAGGCATAGTTTCATCCCCCATTCCCCAAGGGATCAGTTTGTGGTCATGGGTTAATGCTGCAAAGCCGCAGGTATCCTCTGCCGCATACAGTTGTTTTACATTAAGTAGAGGCTCGGCGGCGTTATTGCTATCGCCACCACACTCGCCATCCCCCCATGTGACGACAGTACCGTCTCGTTTGAGCGCCGCAAATGCATTGAGATTGCTGTAGATTTGACTCACATCGGCTAATTCTGCAGGCATAGGGATTTTGGACGAAGTCTCGGCAATCTCACGGTTGTTTGGCTCATGAATCAAGACATTATTCGCTGAAGCGGGTGTTCTGTGAGCCTGAATAGTGTCAGAAATTTGCTGCTTTAACTCTGGGGATATTTCAGAATCTTGTTTATCTATGATTAAGTTAACCACATGACCTAAGGCAAAAATGGCTAGCGCCACGCCAACCCAGGGAACCTGTTTTTTTTCCACAACTATATCCTTATCGTAACTGCAAACTCTCACTGAGTTTAAACGGATGCACAACATCGACTGCGTGCACTCTGAGGCGCGATTGTAACTTAACGGACCAGCAAAATAACATTGCCCAAAAGTCGAGGACATTCCATTGGCCTTAAAACATAAAAGCAGCGAATATCGCTGCTTTTATTCACATCATCCACAGGATTGACTTAATCCCGTTTGCCGACCTTCTCTAAACCCCAAACTAAGGCAATGGCCGCCAACATACACACGATAGCTAACATCAGCTGTGAAGGTTGGCCCGTCACTTGTTCAAAATTTAGCGGCGAAATATTTTGCTCCAATAGCGGCACTTGTTCACCGTGGGAGTTAGTACGCCACGTTAAGGTTTGTTTCCAAGGCCAAATTTTACCTAAGGTGCCGAGCATCAAGCCCGTGAGAAACACTACGGTCGCATCATGGTATTTACGCAGCAAGGCCGAGAGTAAATGGCTAAAGCTTAAAATCCCCAGCAAAGCGCCTACGGCAAAACAGGCCAAAATATCGATTTGGATATTTTTTGCCGCCGCGAGTACCACTGGATATAAGCCGAGCAATAATAAGATAAAACTGCCCGAAATCCCCGGTAATACCATGGCACAAATGGCAATCGCACCGCCGAAGAAAATATTTAAATAGCTGGCCTCGACCGACACAGGGTTCAGTACAGTGATCACCCAAGCAGCCAAAACCCCTAAGGCGAATAATCCCAAACGCGCCAGCGTAAAACCACTCACCTGTTTAAGCATGTGCACCACAGAGATGATGATGAGGCCAAAGAAGAATGACCAAATCGGAATGGGATGGGCCACCAGCAACCAAGAAATCAGTTTAGCGAAGGTAAAAATACTGGTTAGGATGCCCGCTAATAGGCTCAGTAAAAATCCGCCATTGATATGTTCAAACGCACCTTTAATCCCCTGCGACTTAATCACGCCCCAAAGGGACGGATTAATACGTTTAACGCTTTCAAGCAGGGTATCGAGAATACCGGTGATAAAGGCGATAGTGCCACCCGAAACCCCAGGCACCACATCGGCGGCCCCCATGGCCATTCCCTTAAAATAGGTCAGCAAATATTTCACTGTGAGTCCTTGTAGTTAAATCATTATGACGTGTCATTGATGACAAATTTGTCGTGATTATACGGTGTTAGCGTAAAAACCGCGAAATGAAGTTTACTTAATTCGGCCGACTGGCATTTAATGTTATCCCAATGTTACACTCATCCGACCAGAAAGAAACAGGCACGCCGCTAAGCATTAAAAATATCAGCGGCCCAAGACTAACACCTTAAGTTTGCACTCCGATGAAGGATAACCATGAGCCCTAACGCACAAACCCCAAACGCTAAGCCCAATAAGGTTCTCGCGCTTTACCATAAAACCCAAGGCTGGCCCTTTGGCCAAAAAATCTTCTCCATCATGGTATCACGCATGGCGCCTTATTTTGGCACCATCAAACCACTGATCACTGAATTGCGCCTTAACCACTGTGCTTGCCTGATTAAAAAACGTCATGCCGTTCATAACCATATAAAAACCGTGCATGTTATCGCCATCTGTAACGGCTTAGAAATGGCGATGGGCGTGATGGCCGAAGCATCGATTCCGGCTCACCTGCGTTGGATCCCTAAGGGCATGAGCCTGGATTACACCGCCAAGGCGGGCAGTGATATTTTATGTGTTGCCGAAGTCACGCCAGAGCAGTGGACTCCCGGCGATATGTTGGTGCCTGTTACCGCCTACGACACCCAAGGTGTGGTAGTCGTGAAGGGACATATCAAGTTATGGATTTCAGAAAAGCCGCAGAAGTAAGCCAAGGCACATCAACCCAAGCTTAATCATCAATCGAAATCACCACTTAGGTTGTCTTGCTCAACGCTTGCAGGCTGCTATGCTGAGCCAAACAGCCTAAGACAGGGGATCGAAATGGATGAATTTTTACAGGCCGCGATTGATGAGGCCAAACAAGGACTCGCCGAAGGCGGTATCCCCATTGGTTCAGTATTAGTGATCGACGGGGAAATTGTCGCCCGCGGCCATAACAAACGCGTGCAGCAAGGCAGCGCCGTGCTGCATGCCGAAATGGATTGCCTCGAAAATGCCGGCAGATTGACCGCCGCCGATTACCAAAAGGCCACGCTCTATTCAACCCTTTCCCCCTGCGATATGTGTAGCGGCGCGATTTTACTCTATGGCATCCCTAAGGTGGTGGTCGGTGAAAATGTCACCTTTCAAGGGCCGGAAGCCTATGTGCAGTCCCGCGGAGTAGAGGTAACAGTGGTGGACAATCACGAGTGCAAACAGTTGATGCACGATTTTATCGCCGCCAAGCCACAACTGTGGAACGAAGATATTGGTGAATAGCCAATATTTTTTAAGCCTATTATCAATACGGAGCGCACTTGAAAATTACCTTGCACCCTAAATACCAATGGTCAGACTTTAAACATACCAAACAAATAGAAAGACTAATTTGGGGCACTTTAAAAGTTACTGATATCGGCGGCTCTTGGGATTATCACAATTTCATGTCTGATAGCTCTTTCTGGTGTAATGGTGAATATTCTTTGACATTGCAATATATAGACGAAAAAAAGTTGCAGAGTATTGTGGTAACAAATCCTGAGCCCAGAAACGTAGAGTTAAATTTGCTAGTTGAAATTTTCCTAAAAAAATATGGACTCATTATTAAGTACTACGAATAAGTTTGTGAAGTTTGCCCTAAAAGTTGGATAGAACACGTATACAACGCTCACCCTAAGTATTCTTTCGAATGGTCGACTGTTAGGCTAACACTTGTATTATCAACTCAATCTCGCCGAGCAGACTCGGTTCATTTTCCCAATAGCAAAAGGATGCCTGCTATCAAACCTATCACTCAAGCTGCCAAGGATCCTTGGGGAAATCCCATCGATGCGACTCACACGCTCCATCGGCCTATCCCAATTGGACGTAACGCCAACCTCGATGCCATACGTGGGTTAGCGGTATTAGGGATATTTTTTATGAATATCTATTTTATGGGGATAAGCTTTTATGGCTATGCGCCCCATCAAATCCCATTGCTCTCAGACCAAGTGCTCGAAGCCTTTAGCAATTTCTTTATTGAAGGGCGCTTTATCAGCCTGTTTTCCATCTTATTTGGTGTCGGGCTTTATATTCAGTACCAACGGTTTAGCGATAAAGGTTTAGCGGCCTATTCGCTGCTGCTCTCACGCTTGAAATGGTTGATTGTCTTTGGCCTGATCCACGGCATCATTATCTGGCCCGGTGATATTTTACTGACCTATGGGATCAGCGGCTTTTTAGCACTCTGCTACCGAGATGCCAGCATCGCCGAGTTAAAACGTAAGGCCAATATTTTTATTTTCAGTTCGTTAGTGGTTATCTGCTTAATCAGCATCATGGGCAGTGACGAACTCTTTACCCGCGAATCGCCCTTATTTGCCGAGCAATACAGCGCTTGGACATCGGGTTATGCCAATCAACTGTTCCTGCATGTCATGCAGGTCGGTTACATGGCGCTGGTCATTCCCTTCACCTTAATGTGGTTCACGGGCGGACTGATGCTGCTCGGAATGGCGCTCTATCGCCAAGGTAGCTTCGAGCAGGGGTTTGAGCGAAACACCTTAATCAAGCTGGTATTAGCCAGCTTAGTTCTCTCTGCCCTAGATACCCTGCTGAGCTTAACTCAAAACCCGATACTGGTGATGTTTTCGGATATCATAGTCATGCTAAGTGCTATCCCTACCGCACTGATTTACATCCATATATTGGTTAAAATCTGCCAAAATCGCTCGGCAGTGTTAAGGCCTTTGCAAAATGTCGGCAAACTCGCCTTTAGCCTGTATATATTGCAATCCATTGTCGGTGTGTTTATCTTTCGCCACCTTGCCCCCGAGTTAATATTAACCCTCGATAGGGGCGGTTATATGGCGATAGCGCTGGGTTACTCTCTGCTGCAATTGCTACTCGCAGGTCTGTATTTACGCTACTTTAACCAAGGGCCACTCGAAAAACTCTGGCGCCAGCTCGCCTTTAAGTCCATCAACGCTAGTAGCCATTTGAACTCGAACAATGAACAACAAAAGAGCCAGTAAAACACCTTCCGCTCCAGTACATGAACGAAGAGCGACTCAACAAAGAGTGAATCAGCGAAAAGCGAATAAATCTAGAGCTACAGAACCAAGAGTCGCGAAATCAAAAGTGGCAAAACCCAGAGCCGCGCGCTCGCATCAGAGTTCAATGCCTTTGGTATTAGCACTCGTTTTTCTGGCGATGCTAATCGGCGCCGCTTGGTGGCATATGCTGCCGCTTGCGATTGTGGGTTTATACCTGCTGCTGAGTTTATGTACCTTTATCGCCTACGCCTTCGACAAATCGGCAGCACGAAAAGGTCGCTGGCGCACCAAGAAAAGCACCCTGCACCTGATGTCTCTCCTCGGGGGTTGGCCCGGCGCACTGTTTGCCCAGCAGTTACTGCGGCATAAATCGGTCAAAGCCGCCTTTCGTCAACTGTTTTGGCTCACTGTCGTGACCAACTTAGCCCTGCTGGGTTATGGGATCCAAACGGGTATCATGGATAGATTGATTTAACCGTCACGCTAATGCGTTTCTATTTCGATCAATTGCTCGACAACTTTTAACGCCTGCATGGCAGCACCTGTGTCGCCGCGTAGCTGCGCCGATACTATGGCACCTTCCTTCAATAGGCATAGGGTATCGACAAGATAAGCCGCTTTTGCCTCGGACAAGCCCAAGGCCACCACTTGCTGACCAATTAAATCTGCCACCCGCTGTTTATGCTCGGCACATAAACGATGCACTGGATGGCTAGCATCGGTAAATTCGGCACTCACATTGATAAAAAAACAGCCCCGAAACTCACACAGCTGCGGCACTCTTTGATTAAACCAATCATCGAGCGCCATAAATAACACGCGGATCCCCGCCGTGCCCATCTCGACTGCTAGCACTCGCTCGCTTAACCATTGATAAAACACTCGGTCGCGGTACAGAACCACGGCTTCGACCAACTCATCCTTACTGGCAAAATGATGGTACAAGGTTTTTTTGGCAATCGCCGACTCCTGCAAAATCTGGTTAATACCCACCCCATGTACGCTCTGAAAATAAAACAGTTTAAACGCCGTGCTGATGAGCTGTTGACGTTTATCTAAGGGCATATCTGACAAGACTTCGGGTTGCGGCATATCGCCTTCCTCTGCAATTAGGATTTAAGCGTATCTTCTCACAGGTAGACAACTCAGTCTACCCATGCAATGATACCAAGCAGACAGATTGGTCTACCTGTTAAAAGTTCAACACAATGAAGCGCTACGCGGCCACAGGGATCGAGTCAACGGGCAACTCAACACTGCCCTCCCCAAGCCACAGCCATTGATATTCACCATATAAACCACAGCCCTTGCGCGATAGCCAAGTTGGGCTCAAAGGACACACAATGAAAGTGATAAGCCAACAACAATTAAAACCCGCACTGCTCGCCGGCATAGGCGCCATGTTATGTATCAGTGCCCTAGCAAGCTTGGAGCAAATGAGTTCACAACTGTTGTGGCTGATGGCCCCCTTTGGCGCCACTATGGTGATTTTATTTGCCCTTCCCGATAGCCCATTGGCACAGCCAAGAAATATTGTCTGCGGCCACCTACTGACCAGTTTGATGGGGCTTATCATTCTCCACAGTGTAGGCGTCTCGCCGCTAACATTAGGGTTGGCAGTGGGGGCGGGAATCGCATTGATGATGCTCACCCACACAGTGCATCCTCCAGCGGGAGCAAACCCACTGGTTATTATGCTGACCGCACAAGGGTGGGATTTTTTATATTCGCCAGTCGCCAGTGGTCTAGTGCTGATCCTGTCCTTTGGCTGGCTGTATCATAATCTGCTGTGTCGACGCCCCTATCCGCAGAAATGGTTTTAAGCTGCGTCTAAACATTAAAACCTAAGCGTTTTACATATTTGGGCATGAACTGGATAAAGAAGAGAATAAAAAGTGCATAAAAATAAAGGGCAAGTGAGATTGCCCTTTATCAAAAACCGTAAGCTTTCGTTTAAAACCAGCTTAGGGCGATACTGATAATCACCCCGGTTATCAGCAGCTGCATTAAACAAAACCCCATGATATCCCGCGCCTTTAACCCGGCGATGGCCAGCACAGGCAGCGCCCAGAAAGGCTGGATAAGATTGGTCCACGCATCTCCCCAAGCTACGGCCATAGCAACACGTGCCACATCGGCGCCCAAGGCTTCGGCCGCAGGCAACATAATCGGCGCCTGCACCGCCCATTGTCCGCCCCCAGAAGGCACGAAAATATTCACAATCCCGGCACTGATAAAGCTCCAAAATGGCAGACTTTCGGCACTGGCGATGGCCACAAAACCTTCGGAAATACTCTGGGCTAATCCCGATTGCACCATCACCGCCATAATCCCTGCGTAAAAAGGAAACTGGATAACGATACCCGCGCCGCCTTTAATGGCTTCGTTGAGACTCAGCAATAGACTGCGTGGCGTTTGATGCAGCACGATGGCGAGGAATAAAAATAAGAAGTTGACTAGGTTAAGGTTTAAGCTGCCGCCCTGCACAGCAAAGTAGTAGCCTAAGTAAACGAGTCCCGCGCCGCCCACGCTCCAACCGAGCAAGCGACTGTTTTCTAATTTATCCGCAGGGCGAGTCGTATTGGCCGTTAACTGCGCCGCGTTATCGTCTGCGGCCCCATCCTCAAGAGCCTTAGGATCGACATAGATACCGTCTTTCTCTTCGGGCAGCATAAAGCGGTTTACCAGAGGCATCACCACAAACAAAATCAGCACTAACAGCAGGTTAAAGCTCGCGAAGATGGTCTCGCTGGTGGGGATGATGCCGATTTGTGATTCAGAGAAATGCCCCGCCGTGGCAATGGTTAGCGGAATCGAGCCCGCTAAGCCGCCATGCCAAACCACAAATCCCGAGTAAGCACTGGCGACCAATAAACGGTAATCCACACGCACTTTACGCGCTAAGGCCTTCGCGAATAAGGCGCCGACCACTAAACCAAATCCCCAGTTAATCCAACTGGCGGCGAGTGAAACCAGTGTTACTAAGATAATCGCCTGTGGCGCCGACTTAGCGAATCCAGCGATGCCATCGAGTAATTTCTTAATCGGTGGCGAGCTGGCGAGCATAAATCCCGCCACCAGCACTAATAGCATCTGCATCGAAAAACTCAGCAGTGCCCAAAAGCCATCGCCCCAGTAATTGATGACTTCGAGTGGGGTTTTCTGCTCAGCCACCACGGCCGAAATCAACACCACTAAGGTTAAGAGCAAGACAAAGATATAAGGGTCGGGTAAATAACGGTCGACGAGTTTGACCAGAGGTTTTGCCGCTTTGGTTAACATAAGACTGTCCTTGTTTATTCTTCTTATCTGTTTTTATTGAGTTTTTGTAGAGTCTAATGCCACAGGTTAAGCGATCTCTAAAACGGGATAAAGCCTTTAGCCGTTTTAAAAAGTGAGAAAATGTAACGCGGATCATCCAGTACCGCGCCAAACCGAGGCGCTAGCCACTTCGGCTAAAAAACTGATAACATGGCCAAAATTGACTGAGGTGCTCCTTAAAATGAAAATGTTACTTGCCGTTGTTGTGATTGCTGGGGTGATTTTTTACTTCTTTACCTCGATGAATAACCAAAAAGCGGCCCAAGAAAATATCCGTTTAGGTAATGAGTTTTTAGCGCAAAACAAAAACCAAGAAGGGGTGAAAACCACCGCCTCGGGATTGCAATATCAAGTGTTACAGCAAGGCACTGGCACTGTTCATCCTAAGGCGAGTGATACAGTGACTGTGCATTACCACGGCACCTTAATTGATGGCACTGTGTTCGATAGCTCGGTCGAGCGCGGTGAACCCATTGCTTTCCCACTCAATCGCGTGATTAAAGGCTGGACTGAAGGCGTGCAACTGATGGTCGAAGGCGATAAGTACCGCTTCTTTATTCCAAGCGAACTGGCATATGGCAACCGCAGCACTGGCAAAATTGGCGGCGGTTCGGTACTGATTTTTGATGTTGAGCTGCTAAAGATTAATTAATCTGACGCTGTAATCCTTAATAAAAAGCCCTGCATTGCAGGGCTTTTTTAATGTATTTAATCCCTATCGACTAAGGGCAAGACGCCGCGCCGATATCCGTCCATACCGCAGCGACACCGGGGACATCTCCCTTAGTCCAGTATTTGGCTTGCCACTGACGACCGTTATAGCTGGTGGTTGCTCCGCCGTTGTAGGCGACGCCCGCATCCCAACCTAACTCGACCTGACTCAACAATTGCCATTGATCGGCGGTTCTTGAAGGTGTGTTACCTTGAGTCCAGTATTTCGCCTTCCAAACCAGTTGGTTATAACTCACGGTATCATCTGTGTTGTAAATGCTTGTCGCATTCCAGGCGGGATAGTTGGCCGCATTGGGGTCAGTTGCGTCACATTGACCACCCGTCGCCTTAGGCGTCACGCTTAAGGTTAAGGCTGCACTGGCATCTAAGGCGCCATCTGAAACCAATACGCTCAAACTGTATTGGGTCGATTGAGTAACCGTCGGCGCCGTCACCACCAGTGTGGCAGTGTTTTGTCCACTCGCAGCCACACCGCTGGGCACTGTCCATGCGTAGGTGAGGCTGTCGCCATCGGCGTCGGTCGCCGTCGCATTAATGCTCACCGATTGCCCCGCTTCAACCGTTACACTCGCTGGCACAGTCACCACAGGCGCTTGGTTTGCCGTCTCGGCCTTATGGGTTAAAGTCACAGTATCGGTTGAAGATAATCCTTCGGGATCTGTGACTTGCAGGCTAAACACATACACCACATCCGAGGCCGCCTCACTCAGTTGCACCACAGCATTAGCCATATCCGCATTACTGATACTTAAGCTTGGGCCCGAGACTTGGCTCCATTGATAACTCAAGGCGCCGTTTTCAGGATCCCGCGACGCACTGCCATTTAGTGTCACATCCGCAGTGCCCGTTACCGTGATATCTGCTCCCGCATTGGCAATCGGCGCTTTATTCGCAGGTGGCATTGTACCCTCGCCATGGCCTAGACCTTCGTGCATAGCATTGAGTATGTCGCCATTATCGGCATCAATTTCCCAGGCGAACAGACCACCGAGCTGATTGGTCAGCACGTATTGGCCCTTGGCTTTAACAGAGCGCGCATCGTCGAAGGTAATTAAATCGCCTGTAGATGCATTAAAGACCGATGGCGCTTCGGCGGTTTCATCATAGGCATAGCTCCAACCTGCGCCCATATAATCCTTAGCGATCTGGCGATAATCCACCACGCCCGCTTCCCAAGTGCCCTTGACTTTGCCCGTTGCTGTGCCCGTGAAAGGATTGTTACCGCTATAACCATTCACCCCAGTCCAGCCGCGGCCGTACATAGCGGCGCCGACCACAATCTTACCCGGCGTCACCCCTTGAGAGAGCAACGCTTTTACGCCTTTGTCCATGGTATAGCGGGTATTAGGATCCCAGCTCGCCTCATAGAGATTGGTTTGATGTCCAAGCTCAGTATTGGTCCAGCCACCATTAAAGTCGTAACTCATCAGGAAGATGTAATCCATATATTGCTGCGCCGCCTGATAATCGACCTTAGCAATCTTATCACCGCCCGCACTGATGGCCGAGGTCAACTCATAGCTGCGTCCGGTTTCAGCGCTGAGCTCATCGAGCATCGCCCGCAGTTCACGCATCAGGGTGACATAGGTTTGTCCGTCGTTGGCATTCCCTAAGCTTGGGTTAGCGCCACTGCCGCCGGGGAATTCCCAGTCGATATCGACACCATCGAAGAACTTCCAAGTTTGTAAAAACTCCTTCACTGAGGCGACAAAGGTGTCGCGCTTGGTTTTATCCCCCAAAAAGTAGAAGGGATCCGAGAGCGTCCAGCCACCAACGGAGGGGAGGATCTTCAGATCGGGATAGGCTTGTTTTAACGCCATCAATTGACCAAAGTTGCCTTTGTAGGGATCGGAATACTCACTCACCCCCGCCTGCGGCATTTGCACCGCCGCCCAAGGGTCGTGAATCGCCACTTTAAAATCGGCACGGCCAGCACAGGCGCGCTGCAATGCCTCAAAGCTACCTTCGATTTCCTTTAAGCTGTCGTTGATACCATTGCCACCACAAATCGGGGTAAAGCCATATAAAATATGGGTTAAGTTTTGTGCAGGGATCTTATCGACGGGGAATTTACGTCCATAAACACCCCACTCCACAAAGTAACTTCCCACCACTTTGCCGGATTTATTCGCATAGGGACGATTGTTTTCCTTCAAAGGCGCATTGAGTGGCAGTAAATGGCTGCCATCCGTATCGGCGACTAAAATTTCCCTCGCATCACTGGCACTGCAACCTTCGTTATTACAAAGCTGCACGCGCATTTGATAGCGCCCGCCCTTATTGACCTTGAAATTGGCCGTCCCCGCCGCACTCGATGGGCCTTCCCATGCCACATTTCCATCGAGTAACACCTGCGCCTTATTACCGATGTCGCCGTTATATAAGTTCCAAGTCACGGACACATCGGCAGCATCTTTAACCGTCACTAATTGGTTATAGGCTGAGGCAGCTTGATTTACCTCGATAATGGCAAACTTGGTTTCCCCCCAACCTAACGTCGGTTTACCGGGGAGCGCTGCAAAGGCTTGAAAACTGGCAGCGGAGGCCAGCACCGAGGCCACCAGCATCGCCGAGGTGGAGATTTGAGTCTTAAACATGAGATTTCCCTATTGAGTAAGTTATGCATCAATAAGGCAAACAAAGCGTAGACAGGAAACAACACTCTTAAAACCATGTGCGTACAACGGCAGCATGAAGAAACAACCTGTGGTATCCCCGCTATCATAGGTACAAACGAACCCTTAGACCGGAGGCTTTGCGTCCCAATCTTTCGATTGGTTTGCCTTTTACACTAATGACAACGTTGTCATTACGTTAATTAGCATATGCCGCGATAGCGTTAAATTGCAACTAAATATTAACAAACAGGCCATTGTACCGATTATCAACGCAGGATTAGCTTTAAAGAAAAGTAGAGCTATTGAGTTCAAAAAATGAGCAATAAATTGTATTTAAAAGGATTGCTTAAACCATAGAGTCGTATCATCGACTCGCGTAGCCAATAGGAGAGACAATAAAAATAAATCGAAAGTCTTAAGAAAGAGGTTATGCAGGGCGCCGTTCGATAACTCGTGCAAACAAAAATGCGGTCATCGAACAAGGTGATATGCAGAGTGCACTGCAAACACACAAATCCGATGGCCGCATGCTGTTGTTCTCGACCCAAACGAAATCAATATCTGAATCAATATCTGAATCAATATCAGCGTAAGCAAGCCAAGATTAATAGCCGGAACGAGCTTATCACGCCTCAATCTTGGCCTATTCGCACCTCAATCGAAGCCGTTAGGCGGCGTCCTTCGAGTAATCCCTTGCCAAGATCACCGATAAGCCACGGCAGACTAAGGTCTCCATATCATCGACACGATTAATCTTCATTTCGGCTAACGGTGCACTGAGGGCCATGCGTCTTAAACTATCGAGACAACCCTTGTAGTATGGCGCGCTATTCATCATGCCGCCCGCTAACCAGATCCGATTAGGATTAAACAGATTGACCGCCCACGCTAACCCCATCCCCAGATAAGTACCGGCGAGATATAAATCATCTGCAGTAGCAATCTTACGGCTGCGGATAGAATCGCCGCTGGCGAGCTGCTCAAGACTAAACTCCCCCGCCTCCGTCATCACCCGGCAATGCCCAAGCTCCCCGGCTACTCCCGTTGCCCCCGTAAAAGCCTTGCCGCTCAAGGCGATCGACATGCCAATCCCAGTGCCACACATGACTAACAACTCACAGGCATATTTTTCATCACAGGTTGCCTGCATACCGGCGTCGATATCATTGCAGATAAACTTAAGTTCGCCTTGGGTTTTCAAGGTTTCAAAGCTTAGCCCATTGAGACCGGGCAAAGATTTACAGGACACCAAACGATTCTGTTGTACGAGTCCAGGTACAGCGATCGCTAAATGGTAATTCTGTAAATCATAATCCCGTTCCAGCGCCGCGATTTGATCATTTAAATCTTCAATTTTAAAGCCTTCACCCGTGGGGATTTTATATTGTTCTGTATGCCCCTTGAGTTGAAGTTCGAACAGGGCTTTGCTACCGCCCACGTCTATTGTTAATGTTTGCATCGCCAACTCCACTGATACATGTGCTCCCCTCTGACCCCGAGCGGAGATGGCGAATGTTAGCATAATGGGCCAATATTAGCGATTGAATAAAACTTAAGTAGCTAATTTGTAAGAATTAGTCGGGAGGACTGAGTGATAAAGATAACATTTCAATTTGAGAATTCGCCTAAGATCACAGCCCATGTTACCGCAAAGTGATACCTAAAAAACAAAATTGTATACAAAATCCTTTATTCCATCCCCTTGCATCTTAGCCATTGAGCTTGCGATAATCGCCGCCAATTCGCATCCTTTTCGCCAGCATTACGCATTATAATTTGGTCGCCTACGTCAGCCGCCAATGCCAATATTTGGAGCCCCTATGTCGTTAGAATCGTCATCATCCCAACAACCTAATAAGATTGCTAACCGTCTCGCCGCCATTCGTAGTGAACTCGCCAGTGCCAATTTAGATGCCTTTATCATCCCGCGCGCGGATGAATACTTGGGCGAATATGTGCCTGAGCATAACGAGCGTCTGTACTGGGCAACCGATTTTACTGGCTCAGCAGGCATGGCCATTGTCTTAAAAGACAAAGCCGCCATCTTCACCGATGGTCGTTATACGGTACAAGTTCGCTTACAGGTGGATGCAAATCTGTTTAGTTATGAAAGCCTGACCGACACACCACAAATCGAATGGCTATGCGATACGCTTGCCGCAGGTTCACGTGTGGGCTTCGATGCCCGTTTACACACATTAGCGTGGTTTGAAAACGCCAAAGCGATGTTAGCGAAGGCTCAAATTGAACTGGTTGCCGTCGAACAGAATCCGATTGATAAACACTGGCAAAACCGACCTGCACCATCGAGTGCAGCAATCACGTTATTTAGTAATGAGAGTGCGGGTAAAACCAGCCTGCAAAAACGCACAGAGATTGGCGCATTAGTCAAAAAAGCCGGCGCCGATGTCGCGCTGATCGCCGCTTTGGACTCCTTCTGCTGGCTACTCAATATCCGTGGTAATGACGTGCCGCGTCTGCCGGTCGTACTCGGCTGCGCGCTACTTCACGCCAATGGCGATATGCAGCTATTTACCGATTTGAGCAAACTCCCTGAAGGCATTGAGGAACACGTTGGAGCGGGTGTGAGCTTTAAGAGCGAAGCTGCACTTGCCGATACCTTGGCAAGCTTACAGGGCGTGAAACTGCTCGCCGATCCGAACTCTGCCAACGCTTGGGCACAAAATATCGCCCGCGATGCTGGCGCTAAGTTAATCGCCGGTATCGACCCCGTATCACTGCCTAAGGCACAGAAGAATGCCGCCGAATTAGCAGGCATGCGCGCCAGCCATATCCGTGATGGTGTCGCCGTGAGCCGTTTCCTCGCTTGGCTCGATGCCGAAGTCGCCGCCAATCGTCTGCACGATGAAGCAACCCTCGCCGATAAGTTAGAAAGCTTCCGCCTAGAAGATCCACAATATCGCGAGCCAAGTTTCGATACCATTTCCGCCGCAGGCGCCAATGCGGCCATGTGCCACTACAACCATAACAATGGCACGCCTGCCATGATGACGATGGACAGCATCTATCTTGTGGATTCTGGCGCTCAGTATCTGGACGGCACCACGGATGTCACTCGCACCATCGCCATTGGTAAAGTGACCGATGAACAGAAGAAAATGGTCACCTTGGTATTGAAAGGCCATATCGCCTTAGATCAGGCTCGCTATCCGAAAGGCACAACGGGGCAACAACTCGATGCCTTCGCCCGCCAATATCTGTGGCAACATGGGTTTGATTACGACCACGGCACAGGCCACGGAGTTGGTCATTTCCTCAGCGTGCACGAAGGCCCGCAGCGCATCGGTAAAAATCTCAATGCCATCGCCCTAATGCCTGGCATGGTGTTATCCAACGAGCCAGGTTATTACCGCGCCGACAGTTTTGGGATCCGCTTAGAAAACCTAGTGGTAGTGCAACACTGCGAAGCCTTAAAGGGCGCCGAGCGTGAAATGTATGAATTTGATGCCTTAACGCTGATCCCAATGGATGCTCGCCTTATCGATAAGAGCCTGTTAACCCAAGGCGAAATCGACTGGTTTAATGCTTACCATCAGAAAGTGTTTAACACCTTATCGCCATTAATGTCGGGCAGTGAGCTTGAGTGGCTGACAAAGGTCACAAAAGCCATCTAACGTTAAGTGGCACAAAACTAAAGCCCAAGCCAATGCTTGGGCTTTTTATTTAGAGTCGCTTCAAGACCCGTTCCACCTATGATGTTACTGTTCTGACAAGCTAAATCACGACATTAGTCCAATAGTCAGGCTGATGTTTTTCACCTAAGCTCCTACCACTATTTAGGCAAATGAACTTATAACCGCTTTAGCCAGGCATAAGCTAAAAACAGACCTTATACAAAACTCTAAAATTTGCTTTTAAACAGGATAAACACTCGTTTGAAAGCGAATTAAAAATGCAATATTTGCAGAAACTTACAAAATTTAAAAATCATTACTTTTGTTGCGGGTAAAGCTAAAAACCGCTCTCCAATACCCACACAAAAATGATACCATTATCACATAATAAGCCGACTCCAATGAGAGCTGGCACCCGTTTTACCAGTTACATTTACCCAAAAAGTCGTATCGGCCCTGAATGGACACACTAAATGAGCCAGAGTAACCCTAGCCGCAGTAAAACCAGCCAACTCCACAGTAACGCACAGGAAGTCCGCCTCACACCGCAAGACGAATTGATTTCAACCACAGATACCCGTGGGATTATTACCTACGTTAATCAACGCTTTGCCGAAGTTTCGGGTTATAAGGCCGAGGAATTGATCGGCCAGCCTCATAACAAAGTGCGCCACCCTGATATGCCCAGTGCCGCCTTTAAAGAAATGTGGGAAAAGCTGAAATCCGGCCAATCCTGGCGAGGCATAGTCAAAAACCGCTGTAAGAATGGCGGTTTCTATTGGGTCGATGCCTTTGTTTCTCCCCTGTTTGAGAATGGGACTATCATAGGTTATCAGTCGGTGCGTATTCAGCCGCAGGCGGCCTATGTCAGTAAAGCCACGGATATCTACCGCAGGCTAGTACAAAACAAACCCATCCCTAAACCGCTGAGTTTAATGCAAAAACGATTTGTCTCCGCCGTCGTTGCTACCACAGGGTTACTGATTGCGGGTTACTTTTGGGGTTGGGGAGTGATTTTCGCAGGGGCGATTCTGATGAGCCTCAATCTGGCGATCTTCTACGATGAGGCCTTTCGCATTCCAGCCAAACTGGTTGAAATGCAAGAAAAATATGATTCCATCAGCCGCTATATCTACTCAGGCGCCGATACCTCATCGATTCTCGATTTCCAATTGATCCTATTGCAAGCCAAGATGAACGGCGTGCTTGGCCGCACCCAAGATCAGGCCCACCACTTACATGCGATTGCCGATCAGCTGGTGGTGACGACAGAACAAACCTATGTCAGCCTAGACCAAGAGAAAAACCAGCTAGAGCAACTCGCCAGTGCAATGGAAGAAATGAGCTCAACCATTGCCGAGGTTGCACAAAATACCCAACTGACCTCGACCAGTATCAACACTGCCTACGATCTCTGCCTCAAAAGCAGCGCCAATATGAAAGCCAACACCCAAAAGGTTGAGCAATTAGCCAAATCCGTGGCCGATGCCGCCAATAATGCCCATCAACTCAATAAGGAAGCCGAACGGGTGGCCAGCGCCATGGGCGAGATTGACTCGATTGCCGAGCAGACTAACTTGCTCGCGCTCAACGCTGCGATTGAGGCGGCTCGCGCAGGCGAGCAAGGCCGCGGGTTTGCGGTTGTCGCCGACGAAGTACGCGCGCTGTCGAGCCGTACCCAATTGTCGACTAACAGTATTTCCCAGAGCGTCGACAAGATGTTCAGCATGCTAAATGCCTGGGCGAAGGAGATGGAGCAGAGCCGTCAGCATGCAGAGCTATGTGCTAACGATATTCAAACTTCTGCTGAGAACGTGAACACCATTTACCAAGAGGTGAGCGAGATCCACACCTTTGCCCAGCAAAACGCGGTGGCCGCAGATCAGCAGCGCCAAGTGGTGCATGAAATCACTAACAACATTCACTCCATCACCCAAACCAGCAGCGAAAACCTCGCCGCCACCCATCAAATTGGTGATGCCGCGAATCATTTAAAACACAATGCCGAAAAGGCCCTAGGTCTACGCCGCGCCTTTGGCTAGTACTCCCGTCGCGCCATTATCAACTAAGATGATGGCGCGATACTCTCCCTCTATGTTTTCCCCTCTACAGTTTCAACCACATCTAAAACCGCTTACAGATTGTTATAAAATCCCAAAGGGTTAAAAAGTACAGGTTTTAACCGAAAATTTTGCTATACTCCGCGCCCGCCATTTTTCTGCTACACAAAGTGCAAAATACAGTGTGGCGGAAATGCGTAAGCAAGTGCATAGGTTTGAAGCACTCTTGTAGTGAAGCGCTGTTGTAATGAATAAAGTGCGGCAGAGTGCGCTTTCAACAATAGAATGATGCGCTTGAATGATTGAATAAGTGACTGACAGGAATCCAAAATGAGATTTGAATCTTTTAGTTTTTGCCCCGAGATTTTACGCGCTATCTCAGATTGCGGTTATCAAAAAATGACACCTATTCAGCAGCAAGCGATCCCCGCTATCCGCCGCGGGCAAGATGTGCTGGCTAGCGCGCAAACAGGTACGGGCAAAACGGCGGCCTTCGCCCTGCCGATACTGCAAAAGATGGTAGAAAACCCTAGCGAGACCCTAAAATCGAACGCGCGGGTATTAATCCTCACGCCGACTCGTGAGCTCGCAGCTCAAGTCGCCGACAACGTTGAAGCCTACAGCAAGTATTTAAATTTCAGTGTATTAACCATTTACGGTGGTGTAAAGGTTGAGACTCAGGCGCAAAAGCTTAAGCGCGGTGCCGATATTATTGTCGCGACGCCGGGGCGCTTACTCGAACACCTGACCGCCTGTAATTTAAGCCTCTCTAGCATCGATTTTTTAGTGCTCGATGAAGCCGACCGTATGTTAGACATGGGCTTTAATGCGGATATTCAAAAAATCCTTCAAGCGGTGAATAAGAAGCGTCAAAACCTATTATTCTCAGCTACCTTCTCAAGTGCGGTGAAAAAACTGGCCAACGACATGATGGTCAAACCTCAGGTGATCAGCGCCGATAAGCAAAACACCACCGCCGATACCGTGAGCCAAGTGGTGTATCCGGTGGAGCAGCGCCGTAAGCGCGAACTCTTATCCGAACTGATTGGTAAGAAGAACTGGCAACAAGTGTTGGTCTTTACCGCGACGCGCGATGCGGCCGACACCTTAGTGAAAGAATTGAATTTAGATGGAATTCCCTCTGAAGTCGTCCACGGTGAAAAGGCACAAGGTAGCCGTCGCCGCGCGCTGCGTGAGTTTGTCTCAGGCAAAGTGCGCGTATTAGTCGCCACTGAAGTCGCCGCCCGCGGCTTAGACATTCCAAGCCTTGAGTATGTAGTCAACTTCGACTTACCTTTCCTTGCCGAAGACTATGTGCACCGTATTGGTCGTACCGGTCGCGCGGGTAAGTCAGGGGTTGCGATTTCATTTGTGAGCCGTGAAGAAGAGCGCACACTCGCTGATATTGAAAAGCTAATCGGCCAAAAAATTCGTCGTATTACCGTGCCAGGATACGAAGTCGGTAGCCGCGACTTGCTGTTAAAGCAGCTACAAACCCGTCGTAGTTTTGCCAAGAAACAACAGCGACTCGACAACGTTAGCGAGCAGATCATCGCCGAGAAAAGCATGCAGGGCCGCCGCGTGAAGATGAAGGTTGGCCAAGCCCCAAGTAAGGCGAAAAAACTTAAGTAAATAGAGTGAACTATCACCTATCCAATAAAAAAGCGTCCTAGTGGACGCTTTTTTATTGAGTCTAAACGACTGGTTTTGTATCACTTAACCACTTGAATTTTAGGGAAAGGATACTTGCCCTCTTGGATTTCCTTATTAGGGCCGTACATGCGCATAATAATGTAGGCATCCTTTTCAGGAATCGGCAGCCAATTGCTGTTGCTCTCATCCCCTTTAGCGCTCAATTCGATGGTATACATGCCATCGGCGCCGGGTTTAAGAGTACGATCGCCGCGGCTGTGGCGGTTAATCTCATTGTGCGCCATTAAACGATTATCCGATCCATACACAGTAAACGACCAGAATTGACTCACCTCGGGCGCCTTAAAGTGCATCAGGTATTTTTTGCCATTTGAGCCATTGAGATTTTTACCGTCATCGCCCTTTTCCTCCTTCAGATAAACGGACTCATCGGGCGGCAATCCCCACTGACCAAGGTAAGTGCCTTCGGCGAAAAGATCGCGCGCACCATCACTCAACTGCTCACGGGTACCTAATAACTTACCCGCATTGGTCATTTTTGGCGCTAACTCGATAATGTGTTTCATCCCTAACGTTTCGCCAACCTTAGCGGCAGCGATTTGAGCGGCCGTTAAGTCTTCCTTACAAGGCACCAGACCAATATCCTTAAACAGATCTAACCATTGCTTATCGGCCGTGCCCATGTCGCCATCGCAGAGCATATAGTTGACCCGTTGCAGCCAATTGCTCTTCTCGGGATCGGGGTAAGTGCGCTCCTTAGGTTTCGGGCCAGCCACACCAAGATAGGCAGACAAAGTGCGGATATTCCAATCATCCATATAATTTAACGCGACTTTCTCATCTTCCTTGCCAACGGCCATAATGCGGCCCATCAGCTTGATCAGATTCGAATCCACATAAATCACTTCGTCCACACTGGCTGGCACATCGCCTTTCCATGAACGGGCGGCAAACATAAAGTGGCCGCCCTCATTGCCCCTTAAACGAGAGCCAACCATGGAGGTGGTGTAATGGCCCATATCCATAGTATGGAGGATCCAATAACGTCCTTTATCCATATCGGGCACGCTCACGATCACAGGCTCAGCGGCCACGTCCAACCACCCCATTAAGTGCAGGGTATCGTTGTTAATGGTGGGGTGCGCTGTGTAGGTATCGTCGGCAATGTGACGAATATTTTGGAAGCGGTTCAGTGGAGTATCGGTTTTAACTGCGGTTTCGTAGAAAAATTTATAGGCTTCATCTATCGAGTAACCATAGATAAATGCATCCTGAGCATTTTTATCCGAAATAGATTGTGCAAAAACGACTTGGCTCGCCATGATTGCAGCGAGGGGAAACAGTACTTTCTTCATCAACAACTCCTTGTATAGACTTGAAATAATGTAAAAATCCAAGCTCATCTATCAACAGCCAATAGCTTATCTATCCAGATGCCAACAAATGCGAGTCACGCTACTCGAAATTTATCCTAGACCCGTTTAAGTTCAATCACAAGCCTATATAAGTTGTTCAATCCACTATCAAATTCAACATGAGTTCCCGCATTAACCCCGTCGGTTCTAACTCACGTTTTATCCATTGAGTACAAGTACTCAAGCCTACTTGCCCTCAAACTGCGCCGATTAACGGTAAACAGTGCCCCTAACGCCGAAGAGACAATAAACTTAGAGATACTTTGCAAACAATTGCTTAAGTCGAGCCTCATCAATGGGATTTTCGCCGCGCCAGTCCGCAAGCGGTAAGGTGATGTCAGAGCGAATACTGCCGGGGTATTTGATATTGCAGATATCCTCAAATGGCGTAAAAGTCTCATAGAGCGGCGTAACATAGGAATTTGGCATGATGCCAAGCTCTGCCAATACCATTAGCTGGCCACGGAAACTGTACTTATTAAATTTAGGGATAATCTTGGCTTTCTTCACCCTTTGCTCGAGTTTTCCGGGTGTTTCATCAACAGGAGCCTGACGAATTGCCTCAATTAAAGCACTAAAGATGGCCACGTCCTCGGCACTAGGTTTACAAGGCAATAGCGTACAAAATTCTTGTAATTCTATGAGTTTGTGCGCCCAGCGCTCGTTCCACACACTGCCAGCGTAACAGGAAAAGATTTCTTGCCCCTGCTCAATCCAATTAACAGCTTTGATTGAACATACAGGACAAATGTCACTATCGGTTGGCATCGTATGTTCTGGCAGCGCCTTCGCAAACAGATAGCTGAGTATGGGCTGTCGACCGCGGGGGAAACTCGAAAAACCACATAAATAGGCCGCCAGTAAATTTTCGAGGGAAAGATTAGGCTGCTTTAGTATCGCTTTATAGCCGAGCACCACATCATCATGACTCAGCTTAACCCTGTCGTTGACCGGATAGCCACTCTGTTCAATCAATGCGATTTCGGTATCAGATAGGCCTTGATAGGAGTAGATAGAGGTTCCCGTATCAACATCAAACACATCGCCATTATCGATTCTTTGCTGATAGCCATGCTCATCTTTGCGATAGGACTTTTTATAATAGACTTTCTTTAATGCGTTAAATAATCCCTTATCCATTTACTGCTTCCTATTGAAAAATTGAGTGAATTGCTCTGTAACCTATGAACATCCAAGCAATAGTATCACTACATGCTTCTCCACCACACCCTTGAGTCACAGCACAACGAAACTCCACCACGCTAACGATTAATTCATACTCCTTGATAAAGATGCCACTAAAACTGCAATAAATTGGCCCGTTAGCCGTTCTTATTTGTATCACCACAACCTAGACCGGCTCAAAGACACAAGCCTAGCTCAATCGCTTGATTAAAAAGAATAACCCAATAATACGGAGAGATGACTGATGCAGTCCCTACTACAGCGCTTTTTACTGACCACCAGCCTATTGCTCGGCAGTTTTAGTACGTTAGCTCAACCTATCGCCAAGGATGAATATTCGGTGAGTCCATTGCTCAATGGCGAGCAAATCCCCGCAATCACTTTGCAAGACATGAATGGTCAAAGCGTTGATTTAGCGAAATTAACAGCACAAAAGCCAACCATTTTCTTCTTTTACCGTGGCGGCTGGTGTCCGTTTTGCAACAACCAAATGGGCCAGCTCAAAGCCATCGAACCTAAACTTATCGACATGGGCTTTCAATTGGTGGGGATTTCACCCGATACACCTGCACAGCTAAAGGCATCAGCGGCTAAAAACGAGCTCAAATATCAACTGCTTTCCGATGAAAAAATGCAGGCAGCGCAAGCCTTTGGTCTTGCCTTTTACACCAGTAAACAAGTGACTGATACTTACCTGAGTCGCTTAAATCTGGATAACCCACTGTGGACAACGCCCGAAGGCGATAAACGCTTAGTTCTGCCTGTTCCGGCAATTTATATCGCTGACACTCAAGGATTAATCCATTTCCAATATGTAAATCCCAACTATAAGGTGAGACCCGCACCTAAGTTGATTCTGACCGCCGCCAGCCTCGTCGGAGCACCAGAATAATCCATCCACCGTCCAAACAGCCGCTAAGAATCGTTATCGATTTAGCGGCTGCTTTGCTAAACTAGCTTGGCCGCAATCGATACGACACGTTCCATTAGATCAATCCTTTAGCCCGCGGCGGAGCCACAATGAATTCTCAAACCTATAACCAAGCCGTACTCGAACTCGCCCGCGCGGGTCTTGCCGATTTAACCGCCTCAGCCCAAGCTAAAAAAGCCCAACGAACTGCCGCGCAGGAGAGTCATTTTCTGTGTAACTGGATGGTTGAAGCGCTCAAAGAGAAGCGTTTCTCGAAACTGGTGGCCGACGATCTCACGGCATGGATCCGTATGGCGCGCAGCCAAGGTGCTGGCGCCGAGCTTAAGCGGTTATTGGAAAGAATTGTTCATCAATATCAGAGTGTTGAAAACTCGCACGTGGAGTTAGGTACAGCGTTAAACGCTATGATTGCCGAGTTAACCCAGCTCGAATGGCTAGTGTTTACTGACACCGAAATTAACACCAAGCTTAAGCTAGACGCCGATGGCCAATCGAGCTTAGTTATTGATGTAAAAGAGTTTACTCAACACATCCAAGATAATCAGCTTATCAAGCCTATCAACTTATATGTTCGTACCGATGAGCAGCTGCTGACTCAAATCGCCCTCTCCCATGGTTTGCTGATAAGCCAAGGTAATAAAAAGACCAGCCTGATTAAACACCATAAGACCTATCAAATTTACCCGCACAATCAGCTGCCCGCCTTGTGCCTACTCTTGGCTTAAGCCCAAAAAGCTGCTTGAATAGGGAAACTGCGCTATGGATAACAATTTTTTCACAATGACTAGGTAAGATATAGCGCAGTCACCGCGAAGCTCGTTTAACCAAGGAGTGAAGGATAAGATGGGTAAAGGACGTATTCTCTATCGTTGGCGAGCGCACGCCGTTTTATTACTTCTGTTGTTTACACCGCCTTCCTTTGCCCAACTACTCAAGTACAACATCACCGGCTCCTATTCTTGGTATCCCTATTTTATTGCGAATCAGCCCGAAGCTCCCGGCATGGTGTCTGAGTTAATTCCACTGATTTTATCCTTAGCCAATATCAAGGGCGAAAACCTGTCCTTGCCGCCAAAACGGACGAACAACGCCCTTGAAACCGGCCAGTTAGACTTTGATGTGGTCAGCCCAAGTTGGTTTACGGATCAAGACTTTGGCCCCTTATTTGTTAAATCCGATCCCATTATGCCCATCACAGAATACGTGGTGACCAGACCCGAGAATGTCGAATCCTTTAAGGAAGTCACTGAAATTAAAGGTAAGCAAATCGGTACCGTCAGGGGATATTTGTACCACGATGACAAGGAGTTTATCCGTGTCGATTTTACCTCGGAGCAAGAGCTGATTAAGGCATTGGATAAACACCGCATCACGGCCATTATCTCGGGTAACTATCCCGCCCTATATTGGTCGAACAAACTTAAGATCCCCGTAGGATTGGCCGCCGTGCATTCCGATGGCGTATTGGTGCTAAGGCTACGTAAGGAGCATGCCGATCTACTGCCCGCACTCAATCATGCGATAGCACAGCTAAAAGCCGATGGAAAAGTGGAGCAGATTATCCAGAAATACACCCAAGCCTTTGCCAGTTAAATCAATAAAAGCTCATGTTTTTAAGTGCTCACAAGAAACCAGCTCTGCACTAACCTAGCAAGCTTGGTCTTTTGTAAATCATAAAGATGAGATGGGTATTTAAGAGGATTTTGCGTTTAGCGCAACCTTAGGTTTTAACACCAAACGCTGCCCCTGATTAAGATGGGTGGTACAGGCGACCCGCAATAAGGAAGCAAAGTTAGCCACCTCTCCGTGGCAAGTTAACACTTCACGGTAAATACGGGTTAAAAACACCGCCACACTCAGCTCGGCATCTTCGGCAATCTCTTCAATAATCTGCCAAAAAATAGCCTCGAGCCGCACGCTCGTCACGACCCCATCTATTCGAATGGAGCGGGTTTTGAGTTCAAACAGTTCGGGTTCGGCACCGGAATAGATTTCACACACAATATCACTCCCCAAGCGGCGATTGCGCTAAGCTCTAGCATTGCGTTTAGCTTAAGTCCCCAGCGAATACTTAACTTAACCAATCACATTAAATATCTAATCAGTTCAGAGCCTCACAGGCATCTCAATCCAAGGCGCATTGACGAAGAAATGGTTATTCCCTTTTAAGTCAATGTAACACGGGAGTGAGATGCCTGTGAGGCTCCCGAAGGGCGGGTTTCAACGCACTTTATACTGCGTTTAAGGCTTTCGACAGAGCACCACTATGCCTTCAAGCCTTCGCCTTGTCTAAAGCCCGTTTTACTCCCGCTGAATGAACAGATATTTAATACGATTGGTATTAAGCCCTACCCGAACTGTTATGCCATAAATAACGTTAGATGAATATCGTTAATTCAATAACTTGTTAAACTGCGCCAACCATGCAGGATGCGCTGGCCAGGCGGGCGCCGTGACTAACTTGCCATCGGTGATTGCCGCCGTCACCTCAATCTCGCAATACTCGGCGCCCGCTTGTTTCACCTCAGGCGCACAAGCTGGATAGGCAGACACTTTCTTACCGCGTACCACATCGGCCGCCGTCAGTAACTGCGCGCCATGGCAAATCGCCGCTATGGGTTTATCTTGGGCAGCAAAGTCCATCACCAAGGCGATCACCGCAGGATTTAGGCGTAAATACTCAGGCGCACGGCCACCGGGAAGCAGCAGCGCATCAAAATCACTGGCGTTGGTACCGGCAAAGTTGCCATTTAGGGCAAATAAGTGTCCTGGTTTTTCGGTATAGGTTTGATCGCCTTCAAAGTCATGGATAGCCGTTTTAATGGTTTGTCCCGCCACTTTATCAGGGCAGACAACCGTTACGCTGTGCCCCACCATTTGTAGGGCTTGGAACGGTACCATTAGCTCATAATCTTCAACAAAATCACCGGCGATGATCAAAATACTGGCCATGAGAAACTCCTTTTATTCGATAAGGGAAAACGCAACATCGGATTTCACTCTACTCCGACCATTAAATTTAGGGTAATAGTGGAATACTACAAATTGGCGCTGCGGTTTCAGGCATAAAAAAAGCGCCCGCAGGCGCTTTAATCTAAACCATTAATATCAATTACTTATCTTTGGCTCTATCACTGTATGTTGCTGGCTATAACCATTTAATCCGCTATTCGCCGACTTCACAACATTTAAGGCTTCGGTAGTTAAAGCATTATTGCCATTGAGCAGGTCGTTTAAGGTGCCAGACTCAGATTGCACTAAGCCCAACTCCCGCAGCATGGCATCCACCACTGGCGCATTAGCGCGGTAGTTTAACGCGGCGCTGGTCACTTGCTCGGCGATACCGCCTTGATGCGCGACAGCGCCATCTGCTCCCGATGCCAGTTGATTACCGGCGCCATAACCTTGAAGAATTTTAATACCTTCAATGTTTTCCAGCGGTTTAACCGCCTGCGCGACAATCTCTGGCAGTGCTTTTAAGATAGCGAGGGATTTTTGCAGCGCAATCTGCTCATCACGCAGCACGTTTTCGGCTTCGTACAGAGCTTGTTTACCCGCCGCTTCTACCGCATAGACCTTCTCGTCGGCCTCGGCTTGCAGTTTTTTGGCATCGGCACTGGCACGGGCTTCAATCAGAATCGCGCTCGATCTGTCTTCGGCGGCACGTTTTTCCGCCTCGGCTTGCACTGTCACGCCCACTGCATCGCGCTCCGCTTCTTTGCGCGCATCGATCACTTCAATCTCTTTACGACGATTCGCCTCAGCCACTTGGCGCACCGTAATAACCGCTTCTTCTTTCTCTACCTTGGTTTTTTCCGCTTCGGCGGCGCGGGCACGGGCGGCAGACTCTTCTTCCGACTTCGCGGCTACCGCGATGTGTTTTTCCTGCTCTGCGACTTCGATATCACGTTGCTGTTGAATACGTGCCTGTTCGATGGATTTGCGCTTTTCAATCTCGCGGGTTTCGATGTCTTTGGTCTTTTCGATTTCCGCTGTTTCGATTGCACGCTCTTTGGCAATTTCAGCTTCGCGTTCTTCACGGGACTTGTTTTCTTTTTGCTTAATAATTTCCGCTTTTTGCTCGGCACGCTTAAATTCGAGCGACTGTTGCTGCACCAGACGCGCTTCTTCTTCGGCCTTTTCAATCTCTAGCGATTCTTTTTCAGCCTCTAGGTTACGCTGCTCGATCTTGATGCGGTTTTCCTGCTGGATATCGTTGGTTTCTTTACGTTTTTCTTCGATAATCTTGGCTAAACGTGCACGACCTTCAGCGTCGAATGCGTTATTTTCATTAAAGAATTGCAGATCAGTCTGGTCAAAACCCGTCAAAGAAACGGATTCGAGCTCTAGCCCGTTTTTCTCGAGATCGTTAGCGACGTTATTCTGCACCCGCTGGACAAAATCGGCGCGCTGCTCATGCATTTCGGTCATGGTCATTTCCGCCGCGACCGCACGTAACACGTCAACAAACTTAGATTCCATCAGCTTTTTCAGCTCTTCCACGCGCGTGGTACGGGTACCTAAGGTTTGTGCCGCCATTGAAATGCCTTCAGCATTGGGCGCCACACGCAGATAGAAGTCGGCCTTCACATCGACGCGCATTCTATCCTTAGTGATCAGCGCATCTTTTTGAGTTTTCTCCACTTCGATACGCAGGGTATTCATATTTACGGCTATGGTTTCATGCAGCACGGGTAAGACGATTGCGCCGCCGTCCTTAATAATTTTTTCACCGCCAAAACCCGTACGAACAAAGGCCATTTCCTTCGTCGCACGTTTATATAATTTGGCGAAAATCAGACCAATCACAATCAGGCCAACCAATACCATTCCGGCAACTAACAACACGAAGTTGCTCGAACTGGTTACATCATTTAACACATCCATTTGCTTTCCTTTTTCGTTAATGGCTTTGGAAAATTAATTATCAAAGCGAGTCGCAGACCAGACTCTTCCTTCTCGTTTTAGCAGCACCACTTGCGTGCCGCTGGCAAACTCGATACCCGAGGTTTCGGGTTCGACTAATACATAATGTTTTTGTTGATGTTTATCGCGCACCACGGCTTCCGATGGCATACCCTTCATGGCGCAGCCTAAGGTGATAGTGCCGACATAACCGCTTAAATCATCAAGGGATATGGCGGTTGACTCATTCTTAGGGAGCAGATCGGCCAATATCCGCCCGAGATAGCGACAGGCAAACGCACTACCAACCACGGCAATCGGTAAGGTAAATAGTTGGGGTAACAAGACGCCCGTGAAGAGCAGGCTCAGGTAATTTGCAATATAACCGACAATCGCAAAGCTGGTCAGTGCCAGCACAAACCAGATAAGTAAGGGTAATCGATTCAGACATAGCCAGCCTGCAATCCCCGTCAGGCCAGTACCGCCAATCTCGGCATCATAATCCACATCGGCGGGCACCCATTGGTCGAGCGCACTCATCATGCTTAACCCTATCACTAGGGCTAAGGCTTCAAACACACCAAGGACAAGCACGCAGGCGAAGGCAATAGTGTAAGGTAGGTTAGGCTGTTCAACTAAAAACGCCCACATAGTCATCTCCTTGAACGATACAGCATTCCATTTACTTCACTGTAATTATCAACTTACGAGCGACAGAATAGCAAGGCGAGCCTAGTTTCCAAACAAAAAAGTTTCCAAACAAAAAATTTACCCTAAAACGGATTTTGACTAAATCCTTGCTGCGCTAGAATCGCATGGGCCGTCATCGCAGACAGGGCCATATCGACACCCGGTAACAAAGAGGCGTTGTGTAAGTCAAAATAAGCGGCGCTCTGACCACAGATATAAAACTTCACCCCGTGGGCCACTAAGGTTTTCACTAAGGCTTTATTGGGGTTTTGCGCACCGTTGTGTTGCTTGGCATAAAAGCTATCATCGGCTAAATCGCCAACGGCACTGCCATGCACCACCATCGCTAGCTCAATATCGCTTTCTTTAACGCCAGCAGCCACGTGCATATTGATAAAACGGGCAAGGCTGTCGAGCTGACGATTCACTTGGCCGACATCGGCCGCCTTACTCATATCGAATGCCACCTTAAACTTCATCCCCGCAGGGATCGCAAGGGTGCTTTCGACCTTAGCCACTTCACCAAATTCGGGGATGGCGGTTCCAGGCGCAAAGCTCTCGGCTCCGGCATGGGCGGCACTGGATAAACCGACCAACAGCGCCATGGTCATGGCTTTAAGGGTTTTAGTGTGATGTGATTTTGGCTGCATGATATTATCATCCTGTTATTGTTATTTTTTCGTGCTAATAGATAACGACAGCACCTTAAGATTGAGTCTATGGATACCGCTATGAACGCCAAAGAACCTACGCCAAGTTACGATAAACTCACGGCCCATTTCCAGAGAATTTCACATTTTGAACATTTTAGTGCGCTAGGTGATTGGGATCAGGCCGCCATGATGCCCCTCGGTGGCGGCAGTGAACGGGGCGATGCCATGGCAGAGCTGGCGTTACATATCCATAGCCTTAAAACGGCGCCAGAGCTTGGCGATAACCTCGCACAAGCCTCGCAAGAGGCGCTGAGCCCAGAACAACAGGCCAATCTGAGGGAAATGCAATATCAGTATCAACAGGCGACCTTAGTGCCGGGAGAGTTGGTACAGGCCAAAACCAAAATGGCCTACCAGTGTGAAAATGCCTGGCGTGAACAACGCAAAAACAATGATTGGCAAGGTTTTAAACCAAATCTAAAAGCAGTGATCTCCCTCGCGAGGGAAGAAGCCTTAATTCGCGCGCAGGCGCTTAACATCTCCCCCTACGATGCCCTGCTCGATAAATTTGAGCCCGGCATGACCACGGCAAAGCTCGAACAAACCTTTGGCGACTTGAAGACTTGGTTACCCTCTCTTATTCAAGATGTGCAGGCAAAACAAGCCAGTGAACCCAAGCTTCCCCTTAACGGCCCCTTCGAAATCAAGGCACAGCAAGCCCTCGGCCAAGCGGTGATGGCCTATTTAGGGTTTGATTTTAACCATGGCAGGCTCGATATCAGCAGCCACCCATTTTGTGGTGGAGTGCCCAGCGATGTGCGCATCACGACGCGTTATAATGAAGCCGATTTTAGCAGCGCTATCATGGGCATAGTGCATGAAACTGGTCATGCCCGTTATGAACAGGGCTTACCGAAATCATGGCGCGGTCAGCCCGCAGGATTGGCTCGCTCCATGGGCGTCCATGAGAGCCAAAGCTTATTTTGTGAAATGCAGCTCGGGGCCAATCCCGCGTTTTTACGCCAACTGCAACCACTGATTAAACAGCATTTGGGCTGCGAGTTCAGCGCCCAAGACTTGGCAAGACACTATACCCGCGTCAATCCGGGGCTTATCCGTGTCGATGCCGATGAAGTCACTTACCCTTGTCACATTCTATTGCGCTTTGAGGCCGAAAAAGCCTTTATCGACGGCAGTCTGAGCGTGGATGACCTCCCCGATTTTTGGTCAAGCCAGATGCAACAACTGCTTGGGATCAATACCGATGGTAACTATCGCGATGGTTGTATGCAGGATATCCATTGGGCCGTGGGTGAATTGGGATATTTCCCAAGTTATACCTTAGGCGCCATGTATGCCGCCCAATGCCGTTTTGCGCTGGAGCGAAGCTTAGGCCCGATTGAAAATCTCATCGATAACGGCCAGTTATCCCAAGTATTTGACTGGCTTGGCAGCCATATTTGGTCCAAAGGTTCATTACTGACAACGGATGAGCTCATCATTCAAGCCACAGGCGAGCCGCTCAATAGCCAATATCTTGCTAAACACTTGAAGCAACGTTATTTGGGTTAAGCGCGGTAAACCGCCTAGACAATCGCAGCACTGGCGAGTTTCAAAGCTTTTGCTGCGATTTGGGTATATAATCCCCAACTTATTTATTCACACTGTTTTGTGACGGAAAAAGGTCGACCATGTTACTGCGTGCAATCACCCCAGAGGATTGGGATGCTATTTTACAGATCCAGGAAGAATGTTACTCCCAACTGGATCCTGAACCCCTGCATGTATTGCAAAGCAAGTGGCACGTCTCACCTCAATCCTGCTTTGTGTTTGAGGTGAATGAGTCGGTGGTGGGCTATTGCCTCGCCCACCCTTGGACCACCAATATGCCTCCCGCACTGTATGAGCCCATCACTCAGTTACCTAAGGCCGATACCTTGTATCTGCACGATATTGCCATCTCGGTAAAGGCTCAGGGTTTAGGCGCTGGCTCCAAGGCCTTAATGCGCTTAAAGCAGCTCGCGGATCGTTTTAACTTGAGCTCCCTCTCTTTGGTCGCGGTACAAGGCGCCGATAGCTACTGGCGTAAAATGGGCTTTAAACCTAAGGCCATTGAGAAATGCCTTGGCAGCTATACCGACGATGCAATGTATATGATTTATAAGCTTAATCATCGAGAAGAATGATGAACCCCACCCTAACGACTATTGGTTTACTCTGTCTTAGCAATATTTTTATGACCTTTGCATGGTATGGGCATTTAAAGTCTTTAGGTTCAAAGCCTTGGATTATTGCCGCCTTAGTCAGTTGGGGCATCGCCCTATTTGAATACCTACTGCAAGTGCCCGCTAACCGCATCGGCTACACAGTGATGAATGTCGGCCAATTAAAAATCCTGCAGGAAGTCATCACCTTAAGCTTGTTTGTGCCCTTCGCCTATTTCTATATGAAGGAGCCACTCAAACTCGACTATCTCTGGGCTGGCCTGTGTATTCTCGGTGCGGTGTATTTTATTTTTAGAAGCGAATTTAACTAATTCCAGACTTATTTCAGGACTTTTTCAGGAGAAAACCATGGCGCGTCAAGTGACTTACACCTTCAAAGGTGAGACGAAAACCATCGCCTTTAGTTATGATAAACACCGCGATTTATACGAAGCCGTGGCCGAAGCCGAAGGCATTGACTTAACCAAGTTTCTCGCGATGGAACAACAAATTGCCATGACCTCACGCAAAGGTGCCAAGGCTGAAAAAGACTATCGTAAGGTCGAATTTGCGCGCTTTGGGTTTAGCAATATCCACTTTGTACGTGATGAAGAACCCGAGGCCTAAGCCTTATCGTCATTTATCCATTTAGAATTAGGATTGCAGATGTTAAATGCTGAACATGCTAACTTTCCCCGTGCAGGATTCTTCCGCCGCTTAGGGGCAATGATCTATGACCTGCTGCTCGCAGTAGCCGTGTATATGTTTGCTGGCGCCATCGGTTTTGGTATTTTCTTCGGACTCACGGCCTCGGGCCTGATTAGCATGAATGGCTTTGAACATGTGTCCGACGCCCTCAATGGCACGCCGATTTACCATGGGATTTATCAACTTTGGTTAGTGCTATGCGTAGGCACTTTCTATGCGCTTTTTTGGAGTAAGGGCGGTCAAACCCTCGGGATGCGCGCCTGGCGCCTTAAGATCCAACATCCTAATGGCCAAAACCTAAGCCTTATCACCGCTTACGCTCGCATCGTCTGGTCTTTACTCGGCATTGGTAATCTGTGGGTGCTGATCAACGACGATAAACTCGCACTACAGGATATGATGACCCGCTCTGAAGTGGTTGTTCTTTCTAAGGAAGCCAACCAAATGCGCAATTGGCATGGTGCATAAAGCGTAGCGTTTAAATCTGGCATCTAAGCCTTACAACCGTGATTAAGCTAACATTGCCCCAATAAAAAACGACGCCATGGCGTCGTTTTTTTATTACCCGTGTGTATCACCGCCGGATAAAGTAAAAGGCAATACCGGTAAATAGCAGACTCGGCGCGATGGCCCCCACGTAGGCTGGCAACTCATATACCATACTCATGGGACCAAAGATCTCGTTACTGATATAGAAGCTAAACCCGGCAACCACACCAAGCAACACCCGCGCCCCCATAGTCACTGTCCGCAGCGGTCCAAACACAAAAGATAAGGCCACCAGCATCATCACCCCAACCGTCACAGGCTGCATCACCTTGCGCCAGAGGGCTAATTCATAACGGCTTGGATCTTGGCTATTATTTTTAAGGTAATCTAAGTACCCCATTAAACCGCGAATCGATAAGGCCTCTGGCTTGACCGATACTACGCTGAGTTTGTCGGGCGTAAGACTTGAGCGCCAAATATCTTCGTCTAAGTGTTCGAGCTTCACTTCGTCATAGCTTAAGTCAGTACGCTTTACATCCATAAGATGCCAGCTGTCCTTACTGAACAAAGCGCTCTTGGCATGCACCACATTTGTAAGCTTTAACTCACTGTTAAACTTATACAAAGTAATATTATTCAGCTTATCAATATCGGCGACTTCGCCAATATTCACGAACAAATCACCATCCTTCGCCCAAATGCCTCGGTGGGATTTAATCAAACTGCCGCCGGAGAGTTTAATAGCTTGGAGTTCATTGGCCTTTTGCTCGGCCACTGGCGCGCCCCACTCACCCAATGCCATCACCATCAACATCAATGGCACAGCGGTTTTCATCGCAGATAAGGTGATTTGCAACCGCGACATCCCTGAGGCTTGCATCACCACTAGCTCAGAGTTCGAGGCCAGCATCCCCATACCGATCAAGGCGCCTAACAGCACCGCCATCGGGAAAAACATTTCAATATCGCGAGGCACGAGGAATAACACATAAATGCCTGCATCCATCATAGTGTAGGAACCACGCCCCACTAAACGCAGCTGGTCAACCCACTTAATGATGCCCGACAAGCCCGTCAGCACCAGCAAACACAGCGCCGAAGTACTTAATAAAACTCTGGCGATATAAAGGTCTAAAATCTTCATGCGGCCACCTTTTTACGCGCCATTGCCGTCGATAAACGAGCAAATAAGGGTCTGTCTTTACCTAGGAGTAAAATCCCCATAATGAGTGCCGACAAATGGATCCACCACATGCCTAAATATTGTGGGATCACCCCATCCTGCAAGGCTTTACGTCCCGCGACCATCAGGCCAAAGTAGCCAAGATATAACAGTACTGCCGGGAGCATTTTGGCAAATTTACCTTGGCGCACATTGACTCGCGCCAGCGGCACGGCAATAAGTGTCATGATAGGAATCGCCAGCGGAATCGCTAAACGCCAATGGAACTCAGCCACGGCTTCTGGTCCTTCGACTTTCATCAATTCAGTCAGCGGTAAGGCAGAGAGTTTACGGCGACGCTCATCGACCTGTTGCTCTTTGATTTGCATCTTATAGCCACCAAATTCAATCATTTGGTAGTCTTTCTGTTGTGGGCTGCCCTGATAGCGCACCCCATCATTGAGCTGTAACTGCTGCGAGCCGTTCTGATCTTCCAGTACCCGCCCGCCCTTCGCCACGACCACGTTGGTTAAACCAATTTCGTCATTTGGGTCGGGCAACTGGGCCACAAACACCTTATCCAGATCGTTATCCTTGCCGATACGTTCGACAAACAGCACAGCACGGCCGTTAGGACTCGCCTGAAAACGCCCTTGCACTAATGCGGCAAGGCCCGCCTCGGATTGAGCTTTCTCGAGCACTTGGTTTTGTTGCTCCTCGGCCCAAGGCGCGACATAGAGGGATAAATAGCCAGTAAACAACATGTTGATAACGGCAAGGATCAAAGTTACTCGGGTAACATACCATTCACTTACGCCAACACCGTGGAGAATGACCATTTCATTCTCGGCATACATGCGGCCGTGGGCCATGAGGATCCCAAGGAACAAACTTAAAGGTAAAACGAGAACAACAAGATAGGGTAAGTTGAGGCCTATCAAGGTAGCGATAAGAGAAGCTGGAAATTCACCGTCTGAGGCGTCGGCCAATATGCGCACGAAATGCTGGCTAATAAAAATAGTTAACAGTACGAAAAGTACTGCAATTTGCGCCTTTAAAACTTCTCGAATAAGGTATCTAAATACAATCACAGGTAGGATCCGGTCTCTAAACTTATCTTTTTGCTGGTAACAGACTAACTTTCATGTAAACTGTTTACTTTTGGTAGTTTTCTGACCAGCTTCAGGGGTTCCTGGCAAACGATAAATGTCACGGATATTTCACAAAAACGTGACTCAAGTGCCGAGAATAAATCACCTTTGGAGTAATAACTTAGGCCCTTTTCGGGACAAGCAGACATTATCCAATAAATATAAAAATTTGTCTTTAAGAATCTAGGAGTGCTCATGGAGTTTAGCGTAAAGAGCGGTAGCCCCGAAAAACAACGCTCAGCCTGCATCGTTGTCGGTGTTTATGAACCCCGCCGTCTATCCGGCATCGCCGAGCAATTAGACAAGATTAGCGAAGGTTATATCAGTAATCTACTGCGTCGCGGCGATTTAGAAGGTAAGCCTGGCCAAATGTTATTACTGCACCACGTTCCTAACGTATTGAGTGAACGAGTGCTGTTAGTCGGTTGCGGCAAAGAACGAGAACTAGACGAGCGCCAGTACAAGCAGATCATCACTAAAACCATCAACACCTTAAATGAAACGGGTTCAATGGAGGCCGTGTGCTTCTTGACCGAGTTACACGTGAAAGGTCGTGATACCTATTGGAAAGTTCGCCAAGCCGTCGAAACGACCAATAGCAGTTTATACAGCTTCGATGCGCTCAAAACCCGTAAAGGTGAGACCCGTCGTCCACTGCGCAAGTTAGTGTTTAATGTCCCGACTCGCCGCGAACTGACCTTAGGTGAGCGTGCGATTGAGCACGGCATGGCCGTATCTGCCGGTATGCATTTATGCCGCGATGTGGCTAACATGCCGCCAAATATCTGTAATCCAGCCTATTTAGCCTCTCAAGCTCGCCAATTGGCCGAAGTTCACGAAAACCTGCATGTCACGACTGTGGGCGAAGAGCAAATGGCGAAACTCGGCATGAACTCTTACCTTGCCGTTGGCCGCGCCAGTGCCAATGAATCCATTATGACAGTGATGGAATACAAGGGTGCCGTTGACAGCACAGAGAAACCTATCGTGTTGATTGGTAAAGGCTTAACCTTCGACTCAGGCGGTATTTCATTAAAACCAGGCGAAGCCATGGATGAAATGAAATACGACATGGGCGGCGCTGCTGGTGTTATCGGCACCATGAAAGCCATCTGTGATATGAAGCTGCCCATCAACGTCGTCGGTATTCTCGCGGGCTGTGAAAACATGCCATCGGGCAATGCTTACCGCCCAGGTGACATTTTAACCACAATGTCGGGTCAGACCGTTGAAGTACTCAACACCGACGCCGAAGGCCGTCTGGTACTGTGTGACGTATTGACCTATGTTGAGCGTTTCGACCCAGAGCTGGTTATCGACACGGCAACACTGACGGGCGCCTGTGTGATTGCCTTAGGCAAACATGCCTCAGGCCTGTTCTCATCACACAATCCTCTGGCTCACGAGTTGCTGAATGCAGGTGAGCAAAGTGGTGACCGCGCATGGCGCATGCCACTGTGGGATGAGTACCAAGATATGCTCGATAGCCCATTTGCCGACATGACCAACTTAGGTGGTCGTCCAGCGGGCGCGATTACCGCGGCTTGTTTCCTGTCTCGTTTCGCCAAAAAGTACAACTGGGCTCACTTAGACGTGGCGGGTACTGCCTGGAACAGCGGCGCGAATAAAGGTTCAACCGGTCGCCCTGTGCCAATTTTGACTCAGTTCCTGATCAATCGAGCTGGCGTAGAATTAGGCGAGTAATCGCTAATAGCACTGAAAAGGCGAAGAATTTCTTCGCCTTTTTTATTGGGCTCGAAGGCGAAATGACGATTGGCTCAGGAATAATTGCAGCCTAGCAACGAGAAGAGGAAAGAAAATCGCGATTGAATAATTTTTGATTGACAGCCACGCCCTCGCCCTTTAGTTTTACTCCCTATGAAAACAAATACCGCAGCTTTTTTTACTTTCTTTTTTACACCCCCACTCTAGGAGGCGGATTTACTGTGTAAAAACGAAAGTAAAAATCCAAAGCCTCCCACTGGGAGGCTTTTTCGTCTTAAACGCTCGATAATACGGTGGCAAATGAGGTCAGAATGCAAAAACCACAGCCTTTAAATCAAACGCGAGAACAAATTACTCACCTCGACAATGAGCTTCTCTCGTTACTCGCCGAACGTCGACGCCTAAGCCTTGAAGTGGCCCGCAGTAAAGAAGTTGATGTGAGACCCATTCGCGACACCCAAAGGGAAAAAGAACTGCTGGCAAGATTAGTCACCGCTGGCCGAGAAAAAGGTTTAGATGCCCATTATGTAATATCACTGTATCAAAGCATTATCGAAGACTCAGTCCTCAACCAGCAGGCTTATCTCCACGGCCGCGCCAATCCAGAAACGCAAAAACAACAATACTGTATCGCCTACCTTGGCGCCCGCGGCTCCTACTCTTACCTGGCCGCCTCTCGCTATTGCCAACGTCGTCAGGTTGAGATGCTCGATTTAGGCTGCCAAAGTTTCGATGAGATTGTCCAAGCCGTTGAGTCAGGCCACGCCGACTATGGCTTTTTGCCGATTGAAAACACTTCGTCCGGCTCGATCAACGAAGTATATGATGTGCTGCAACACACCAGCCTCTCCATCGTTGGCGAGACAACTATCGAAGTCAGCCATTGTTTGTTGGGCAAACCGGGCAGCAAACTGAGTGATATCAAAACCGTCTACGCCCATCCGCAGCCTATCAGTCAGTGCAGCCGTTATCTGAGCCAGCACAAAGACTTAAGACTGGAATATTGCTCAAGCAGCGCCGAAGCAATGGAGAAGGTCAATCAATCTGCCGACAATAGCGCCGCAGCAATTGGTAGCACTGAAGGTGGCGCGCTGTACCAACTCGAGTCGATTGAGTCGGGTCTTGCGAACCAAAAAATTAACCAGAGTCGCTTTATCGTGGTGGCTCGAAAAGCCGTAGCCGTACCCGAGCAACTGCCTGCCAAAACCACCCTGATCATGGCCACTGGCCAAAAGGCTGGCGCCTTGGTTGAAGCCCTATTGGTGCTCAAGGCGCATCAGCTGAATATGAGTAAACTCGAGTCTCGCCCTATTCCTGGCACGCCGTGGGAAGAAATGTTCTATCTGGATATCGATGCCAATATCTCCAGCGAAGCCATGCAGCAAGGGCTCAAGCAGCTCGAGAGGATCACGCGTTTTATCAAAGTATTAGGATGTTACCCCTGTGAAACCGTCAAACCGACACAACTCAGTAATAGCCAATTACTTATCGAGCCGAGCACCTCAAAAGCGCAGGTGATAAGTACGGTGAGCCTTGACCCATCGCCCTATCGCTTCAGTAAGGCGTACAAGGCGCAGGCGAGTGAAATTCACTGCGGCCCCTTTACCATTGGTGCAGGCCATATTGGAGCCATTGCCAAGATCACGCTGAGCAAAAGCCTGCTGCAGCTAGAGTCGTCACAGGCCGCCTTATCCGCCTTTGAGCGCAGAGTAAAACAGCTAAAAGAGGCGGGTTTTCAAGCGGTAATTTTAGACGGATGCCACTCACTCGTCTCGGCCGAAGCTATCATCCCTAAGCTGCGCCAAACCCTGCATCAGTATGATTTGCTTTGTGTTATCGCCATCGAACAGGCGACGGATATGCCATTGGCGACTGGTCATGCCGACATGTTGTTCTTAACGGGCAAACAAATGTTTAATCAGGCTCTGCTGGCTCAGGCAGGCACCTTGCCGATCCCGCTATTCCTCGAACGCAACGATATGGCAAGTTATGAGGAGTTTATGGCGGCAACGGAGGCGATTTTAAGTCAAGGTAACCAACAGCTTATCCTATGTGACTCAGGCATTCGTACCTATAACAATGCCAACTTACCCACCTTGGATTTAGCAAGCCTTATCCAAATTAAGGCCAATAGTCATCTCCCCATAGTAATTAACCCTTGTTATGCCATCAGCGAAGATACGCTGCCACTGCAAACTCAAGGAATTAAACAGCTGAAAGCCGATGGCCTAGTGCTGAATTGCTCCCTCGAAGAAGATAAAGCACATGACGCATTAGCGCTGATGGCCGAGGTCGTGAGGGAGTTATATCGCTAATTTGAGCATATAAGGATACTAAGGAACATACAGCCACGAATATCGTGGCTGTCTTGTTTAGAACTTAGGCTTCATAGCTGTGGATTTAGGACTGTAGATTTAGAGCTTAGGGTTTGGGTTTTACCCCTCAAGGTTAAACCCAGCTAACCTAGGTCCGCTCAGGTGCAATCTGATGATAAGCCTCTGTTGCCACCGCATTACTGCGACGAATTAACCCCGTCATACTCGAGCCCTGCACTAAGATTGAAAACACCACCACAGCATAGGTCATCACGAGCAGTAGCTCACGCAGCTCGACACCGCTTTGTGAATCGACAATCACGCCCTCGGGTAAACTCATCGCCATGGCCAAGGCCAGCCCCCCCCCTGAGCCCACCCCAAATGAGTATCGACTCGGCATAGGGATTGTAAGACTTCACCATCCTAAATCCGATATAGGGCAAAAATACACTCACCGCCCGCGCCGTTAACACCAGAGGAATAGCCACTAACATAAACCACCATAATGGCGCCTTAAAGGTGACGAGCAAGAGTAATAATCCCAGCAGGAGGAACAGCAGCGCATTAAAGAAGGATTCAATCAGCGACCAAAAAGTGTAGAGTTTCACCCGCTCATGGCGCACAAAATACTTAGGCACGCTGTAGTTACCGATAATCATCCCAGCACTGACCATCGCCAGAGGCCCCGATACCCCTAACACTTCGGCTATGACATAACCCGCCGTCGGGATCAGCAAAGTGACTAGCATCAACTGGGTTTCTTCCTCACAGTAGCGAAAGAAATGGTGCAGCAATACGCCTAGCACGGCGCCATAAACGACGCCCCCGAGCGCCTCTTGAACAAACAATAGCGAAATTTGCGAAAAGGTTAGCGGCTCAGTTGAAAAAGCCAGATGGGAGATGGCCACAAAAATCACCAGCCCTATACCATCGTTAAAGAGCGATTCCCCTTCTACCTGAATCGCAATATCTTCGGGCGCGCCCATCTTCTTCAGAATGGCTAACACGGCAATCGGATCTGTGGGGGAAATCAAGGCACCAAAGAGCAAACAATGGCTTAAGGCCAAGGGTAATCCCAGCATGGGCGCGATGTAATAAAGCAAACCACCGACGATAAAAGTCGAGAGTAAGGTACTGACAAAGGCAAGAATGAGAATTTCCCATTTCTGATGCCTTAAGATTTTTAAGCGGATCTGCAATGCCCCGGCAAATAAGAGAAAACCTAACATGCCATTGAGCAATAGCGCCTGAAAGTCGAGTTTCTCCAGCCCCGCCACAAAGTAACCATAAACATGGCCGCCAAGCGCTTTACCGCCCAGTAATAGCAACAGACTCATTCCTAAGGCTAATGCAGTAATGGCGACGGTTTCTTGCAGCTTATGCAAACGCGAGGATGCCACAGACGTGACTAAAGCTAACGCACAGAGAATACAGAGAATTTGATAACTAGTCATAAGAGTCTCTAATCACCCTAAGATGAAGAAACTCTAGCACAAGTTTTAGACTTCTAAACCATCCAACAGACTTAACCAGCCTTTAATTATCCGATGGCAAAACCAAATGATACCAAAGAGATAAATCGAAAGACTGAGCCAAGTGATGGGCAGACAATAGCCCAATACTAACAGACCAAGAAATATCACATTGGAGTGACGTTGCCAGCGTAGATGTGATGCTAGCAAGGCATTACCTTGCGTATGTCGTTGAGACAAGTTGATAAATAGGCTCAACAATACCGGCAGCAGTAACAGCGGAAAGCCTGACATTAAGGCGTAAAGCAAATGGCCTAAGCTGCGATCTTCAATTTTTGCGGCATATGTGGTTGTCGTTGTCATTGAGAGACTCCAGCCAGACGATGGGACAGGGCGTTACTCCGCCCTCGTCTTTAACCTTACGTTCTCGCAGACATAATCGCAACTAAGGCGCAAAAATATTTCTGCGCAAGATCTTTTAAACCACCGATTTTTTGAATCAACCTATGCCCTTCAAAGGCTAATGTCAGGTCAAAGACAGCGTTACATCCGATTTGAGTTTAGTCGAGCAAGCTAACACATATCCGGCTTCGATTTCGCTAGGTGTTAAGGTCATGCTACTTGTGGACTCGGTCTCCCCTTCGAGCACTTGGCATTTGCACGCACCGCATACGCCCGAGCGACAGGCCGCAATTATCGGCAAACCTTCGGCTTCAATCCCCTCAAGCAAGGTTTGCTCGGCCGTTAAAGCCCGCTTTTTATCGCCAATAGATAACATAAAACTGTTGCTACCACTCTCAGGAGCTTCAGTCTGCATTTCGGCCTGTTTTACGCGGGATTGCGCCTCTTTCACCGCAGTAGCAAAACTCTCGTGATACAACTGAGTCATATCGAAGTTAAGCTCAGCTAGAATCGTTTTGACCGCCTGCATATAAGGCTCTGGTCCGCACAAAAACACGGTTCGCTCGGCAAAGTCGGGGACTAAATCTCGTAGATTATCAGGTCTTAAACGGCCGACATTATGCAATACCGCCTCGGGATGCCAAGCCGTGTCAGCGGTGACATCCTCAACAATATAACGCAGCTTAAAATCTCGATGGCGCGTAGCCATGGTCTCTAATGAGGTTTTAAAAATAATATCGGCCTGGGTACGAGCGCTGTGCACAAAGGCAATGTCAGCATTCATTTGGCTGTCGGTTAAATAACGCGACATCGAATACATGGGCGTGATCCCACAGCCTGCACTCAAAAATAGGTATTTTTTGGCAGGAATATCAAACAGATTAAACTGCCCGGTTGGCGGTAAGACGCGTACCGTTTGCCCCGGCTGTAAATGATCAATCAAGTAATTCGACACCAGTCCGCCATCGACTCGCTTAATGGTTAACATTAAGGAATAAGGTCTCGAAGGGGTTGAGGACAAGGTGTAACTGCGGCAAGCCTGCTCACCATTGATCTCTAGCACTAAGGTCATAAATTGCCCCGGCTTATAATCAAACTTCATCGGCTCACCGGCTTGAAAACGAAAACTCACCACATCGGCGGTTTCGTTCCAGCGCTCCACACACACTAACTGGCTAAAACCCACAACACTTGCAGGCGCAGAAGATAAAGCGGGACTTGGCATGATATTTTGCATAGTACTGATATTCATCGTCTTTGTATCCATAACACTGCGGCTTTAACGCGAAAGCCGCAGTGACTCCATGCATAAATCGGCCTAGGCCACGTTCAGCATGGTCTTCAGATCGGCTTCAACTGTGGTGGTGTTACGCAGACCAAATTTTTCTTCCAAAATTTTGGCAAGATTAGCCGTTAAAAACGCTGGCGGCGTTGGGCCGGTGCGGATGTTTTTCACCCCGAGCGACAACAGCGTCAGTAGCACGACAATGGCTTTTTGCTCAAACCATGAAAGCACGAGGTTCAATGGTAATTCATTGATATCGCATTCAAAGATTTGTGATAGTGCAATAGCTAACTGAATAGCCGAATAGGCATCGTTACATTGGCCAATGTCGAGTAAGCGCGGAATACCGTTGATATCGCCAAATTCCAGCTTGTTGAATTTGTACTTACCACAACCTAAGGTCAGGATGACGGAATCCTTTGGCGCCGATTTCGCTAAATCGGTGAAATAACTCCGCTCCGACTTATCACCATCACAACCTCCGACTAAGAAGAAGTGTTTGATAGAACCGTTTTTGACGTTTTCCACCACAGTCGGTGCTGCGGCCATTAAGGCATTACGGGCAAAACCGATGGTGATATTGTGTGGAATTTCATCGTATTGGAAGCCATCAAGTGAAAGAGCCTTGTCGATCACAACTGAAAAATCATCCCCAATTACATGGGTCACACCAGGCCAACCCACGATACTGCGGGTAAAGATACGGTCACTATATTGGCCCACATTCGGGTCGATAATACAGTTTGAGGTCATCACTACAGCGCCGGGGAAATTAGCGAATTCTTTTTGCTGGTTCTGCCATGCACTGCCGTAGTTACCTACTAAATGGGCATATTTTTTAAAGGCGGGATACGCAAGCGCAGGCAGCATTTCACCATGGGTATAAACATTAATGCCTTTGCCCGCCGTTTGCTCGAGGATAAGCTCTAAGTCCTTCATATCATGGCCAGAAACCAGAATCGCTTTGCCTTTTACCGGTTTAGTGTTGACGACAGTCGGTTCAGGATGACCAAAGGCTTCGGTCTCGCCCGCATCGAGCATGGCCATGATACGGTAGTTCAGCTGACCAATATCCATGGCTGTAGTGAACAGTTTATCGGCATCGACACTCGGCTCACCAAGAAACGCCATGATTTCATGGAAGCGACCAGCAATCTCAGCATCGGTTTTACCTAAAACACGGGCGTGCTCCATGTAAGCCGCAGCCCCTTTAAGGCCATATAAGCACAGTAGTCTCAGCCCAAGGATATCTTCGTGGATCTCATTTTTATCTTTATTGAGTAAGGCGACTGGTGCTTGAGACAACATTTCGGGCTTGCTGGTACCCAGTACAAATTGCGCCACAGGAGGGAGTGATTCAGCCCGTTTACCCGCAGCTTCACACGCCGCTTCATAGGCATTTTTTAAACTTTCACGGTATTCAGCGGCCTGCTTGGCATAGGCGATGATGCGTTCATCATCGAAGTTAACGTTGGTTAAGGTTGAGAAAAAAGCTTTAGGAACAAAGGTATCCACCTCAGGGTTAATGACGCCCAGTTCACGCGCCTTAGTCGCATACACTGAAACACCCTGCAGCATATAGATTAACAAATCTTGCAGATCCGAGGTCGCGGCCAATTTGCCACACATGCCTTGGGCATAGCTACAACCGTTGCCAGCTGGGGTACGAATAGTTTGCTCACACTGAATACAAAACATGGATAGACTCCTAATTTAAATTCATGCTTTATTTTTGCATGTTTAAAATAAGTCTACCGAAACCATGAATAAGCGATAGCCTTTTCTTGGTTCGAATGCGAAATCTTAGAGAGAGATCACCTTCAGTAATTGCTAATTAACACGGTAAAATCAGCCTAAAAAACCTAAAAAAAAGCCCATCAAAGATGGGCATTTTTTTGGCTAACTCATTCATTATCAGTTTGTTTTCATATCACTGACCGATTGCAGCATCATGCGACTTTCACGCTGAAACTGCGGTGCAAAATCACCAAACCATTTTGCAACCGTTTGGAACTGGCTGATAAACGCGTCCCTATCGCCCCGCTTTAATAGCTCTAATGCCTCACGGTAGTTATCCAAATAATCGCCAATTGCATGCTGGCTATCCTGCTGGGCAAAAATAATATCGGCATAGAGTTCGGGGCTTTGGGCAAACAAACGCCCTACCATGGCGAGCTCTAAGCGATAGATAGGTGAGCTAAATTGCAGCAGGGTTTCAATATCCGCTTCTTCTTTGCAAAGATTCAAGCCATACACAAAGGTCGAGAAGTGACGCATCGCCTGTACCAGCTGCATCGCATTGTCGTGACGTTCAGGTTCTGCTTCGACAATCCGCGCGCCCCAAATCCCAATTTGTTCCAGCAGCCATTGGTATTTATCGGCTCCACGCCCATGGCACACCACTACAACCTGCTTAGCCAAACTGCCGACATCTGGGCCAAACATGGGATGAAACCCGACAACGGGCCCTTTGTGAGCGGCCAACATGGCATTCATGGGTTCAGTCTTGATCGAGGTTAAGTCGGCTAAGATACATTCCTGCGGTAATTGGGTCAGTTTCTCACGGATAATGTCGCAGGTGATGGCGATAGGCACAGTCACCAATACCAATCCGGCGTCGGCAAATAAGGTTTCAGCTTGCTGCCAGTCGTCTTTATCCAGCACTTTGACCTGGTAACCCGAGAGCGACAGCATTTGTTGAAACAATCCACCAAGCTGGCCCTTACCACCAACAATCACGACCGAACCGAGATCGTTTTTCACTTGCTTAAAGCCAACATCCTTCTCATTGAGGTAGGACTCACGCATCAAACGGCGCAAAATATCTTCAATCAGTTGCGGCGCAATGCCCATGGTTTTGGCTTCTTCGCGGCGTTTTGCCAACATTGCCGCTTCACGTTGCGGCGCATAAATCGGCAGGCCTGCGGCGTGTTTAACCGTGCCCACCTGCGCGACTAAATCTAAGCGTTTACGCAGTAAATGCAGCAATTGCTGGTCGACACCATCGATGAGTCCGCGAAGGTGTTCTAATTCAGTTGTGGTTTTTTCGTTCATCTTATCAGTCCACTACACACCTAAAGTCAGGTGTTTAAACATTCGGCTCTTAAGATTAACTCTTAAGCATTGGCCACTTTGAGCATATCGAAACGGGTTGCTAATACCGAAGATAACTTCGATGCGCCCGCACGTAAAACGCTTTCGGTTTTTTCCCAATTAATACAGGAGTCTGTCACAGAAACCCCATAGGCCAGTTCGCTCAATGGTTTATCACAACTTTGATTACCTTCATTTAAATGGCTTTCTAACATCACGCCAATGATGGACTTATTGCCGTTGTAGATTTGGTTAAATACATCTTCACACACCGGAATTTGCCTGGTGTAATCCTTAGAGGAATTACCGTGGCTGCAATCGATGATAAGGCGCGCATTGAGTTTGGCCTTATGTAACTGCGCCTCACATTCGGCGACGCTCTGAGCATCGTAGTTTGGCGTTGCGCCACCGCGGAGGATCACATGCCCATCTGGGTTACCCGCAGTTTGCAATAACGCGACTTGGCCCTGTTGGTTAATCCCCATAAATCTGTGGCTACTAGCCGCCGATTTCAGCGCGTTAATGGCTACATCGAGCTTTCCGTCTGTACCATTTTTAAAACCGACGGGCATAGATAAACCCGACGCCATTTCCCTGTGGGTTTGCGACTCAGTCGTGCGGGCACCAATGGCTGACCAAGTCACTAATTCTGAGATGTACTGCGGGCTGATAGGGTCGAGCGCTTCGGTTGCCACAGGCAGTTCGAGTTCGGCCAACCAAATCATCAGCTCACGGGCCATCTTCAAGCCCTTCTCGACATCGAAGGATTCATCCATATCAGGATCGTTAATCATCCCCTTCCAACCCACTGTGGTACGTGGCTTCTCAAAGTAGACTCGCATCAAGATGTAAAACTCATCGCTGAGTTCATCGTGGAGTTGTTTAAGCTTTAAGGCGTATTCCTTGGCGGCATCGATATCATGGATAGAGCAAGGTCCGGTGACAATAAGCACGCGGTTATCACGCTTATGGACAATATCCGCCACGGTTTTGCGTGCATTGAGGATATAACGATACGCGTGCTCAGAGAGTGGCAGAGTCGCTTTTAGCTCCTGCGGTGTAATAAGAACTTTCTCTGAACTGATGTGTACGTTATTGATCGTATCCTGTTGCATGCTTACCACCGAAAACTGAAGTCATATCCCCATTTGCTCAGGAGTCTGGATCTCAAACCGCTGCGGGGAAGAATAAATAGCCGAGGCCACCACGTAACATTGTAATGATACACCATTACAATGAGCGACCAATATGCCTATTAATTGGCAGAAGATCAAGGAAGAATTTAATAAAATCGGCACTTAACCCGAAACGCACTCGAAATGGCTAAAAAGACAAACTGCAGGCAACAAAAAACCGCCACGAGGGCGGTTTTCTGTGCGAACACTACGTCTTGTTTTCTGTAGCGGGTACTATTACTTAGTAGCCAGCTTTTCACGGATACGTGCAGATTTACCTGAACGATCACGTAAGTAGTACAGTTTGGCGCGACGAACGCGGCCACGACGCTTAACTTCAATGCTAGCGATCAGAGGGCTGTGCGTTTGGAATGCACGCTCAACACCTTCGCCATTAGAGATTTTACGTACTGTGAATGCAGAGTGCAGACCACGGTTACGTTTAGCAATTACAACGCCTTCGAAAGCCTGTAAACGCTCTTTATCACCTTCTTTAACACGAACCTGAACTACTACTGTATCACCAGCACCAAACGCAGGTACGTCTTGTTTCATTTGCTCATCGTTGAGCATTTTAATGATGTTGTTCATAACTTACTCCGTTCTAGAATTAACTGAGCTACGACTAAGCATTCTTGTCCATTGCTTCAACGAACTGCGCTAAAAGAGTCGATTGTTCGTCAGTCAGAGCTAGATTTTCAAATAATTCTGGCCGTCTTAGAAAAGTCCTACCAAGGCTTTGCTGCAAACGCCAGAGTCTAATTTGTTCGTGGTTGCCACTTAGCAGTACTGCGGGTACATCGAGTCCATCCAGACTTTCAGGGCGCGTGTAATGAGGACAGTCCAGTAAACCGTCGGAGAAAGAATCTTGCTCCGCCGAAGCTTGTTTTCCTAGCACGCCAGGAACCAATCTCGATACTGCATCTATCAAGGTCATTGCGGGTAATTCACCGCCCGAAAGCACGTAATCCCCAACCGACCATTCTTCATCCACTTCCGTTTGAATGATGCGTTCATCAATACCTTCGTATCGACCACACACCAGAATCAACCGGGATGATTCAGCCAACTCAGTAACGCCTTGCTGATCCAGCTTGCGTCCTTGAGGTGACAAGTAAATCACCTTTGCCTCTTCGCCTGCCGCCGCTTTCGCAGCATGGATGGCATCGCGTAAGGGTTGCACCATCATCAACATTCCGGGACCACCGCCGTAAGGCCTGTCATCTACCGTACTGTGTCTATCATGGGTGAAATCGCGAGGATTCCACGTGTGCAACTCAAGCAGACCGTTCTTCACGGCACGACCCGTAACCCCAAAGTCTGTTACGGCACGAAACATTTCTGGGAACAGGGTAATTACCCCTAACCACATATGTTGTACCTCGACTTAAAAGTCAGGATCCCAATCCACTAAAATCTGTTTACCTTGGACATCCACCTTTAAGATGAATTGCCCTGGGACAAAGGGAAGCATACGTTCCACTTTGCCGAAGCTATCTTTCGCGTTGGCTTTCACTAAGAGCACATCGTTCGAACCGGTTTCCACGATTTGATCGACAACACCCATGTTATAGCCATTGGTATTAATCACTTCACAACCGATGAGGTCACGCCAATAGAACTCGTCTTCTGGCAAATCGTTCATCTGCTCTGGCAGGATCCCAATTTCGCAATTGGTGAGCATTTGTGCTCGCTCCCGCGTGGTGACACCTTCAAGCTCGGCGACAACCGCCTTACCTTGGTAACGCCACTGAATGACTTTTACTTCGCGCCATTCACCATTTTCTTTAATAAGCCAAGGTGAATAGTCAAAGATACCTTCAACAGAATCGGTATAGGCGGTGATTTTCAGCCAACCTTTAATGCCATGACAGGAGCCTAATTTCCCCAGTACGACTGGCTGTTGGTTACTGCTCATCAATCTATACCTTAACGCTATTAAGCAGCTGCTTTAGCGTCTTTGATCAATTTTGCTACGCGATCAGTTGTCGCAGCGCCGTTCGCAACCCAGTGCTCAACGCGAGCTAGGTCTAAACGTAAAGTTTCTTCTTGGCCACGAGCCAATGGGTTGAAGAAACCAACACGCTCAATGAAACGACCGTCACGAGCGTTACGGCTGTCAGCAACAACGATGTTGTAAAATGGACGCTTTTTAGCGCCACCACGAGCTAAACGAATGGTAACCATGCGTTTTCAATCCTCTAATGATTTGCTTGAAGCAAAAATAAAAACTGGAACCCCGTGTTCGCGAAGAGTCCCAGATAGAAAGCCGGAAGATTTTACCTGACTTTTCAACGAATGCAACCAAATCTGGCGATTATTAAACCTGCCTTAGGATTGCCCGCCTCATTTCAAATAGAATCAACCAACTGATAAAGCATCAACTTTGATGAAAATCGCTGGCATTAACGGCCAGGAAATTTCATGCCGCCAGGCATCATGCCACGCATTCCGCGCATCATCTTCTGGATGCCGCCCTTGGCCGACATCTTTTTCATCATCTTTTGCATTTGGGTAAACTGTTTCAATAAACGGTTCACGTCTTGAATTTGTGTGCCAGAACCCGCAGCGATACGGCGCTTACGTGAGCCCTTGATTAAATCGGGGTTTTTGCGCTCTTTGGCCGTCATTGAGTTAATGATGGCTTCCATTTGACGGGTCATTTTACCGTCTTGGATTTGCGCTAAGGCATCGGGTGGCAATTGACCCACACCGGGCAGCTTTTCAATCATGCTCATCATGCCGCCCATGTTTTTCATCTGCTGTAGCTGCTCGCGGAAATCTTCGAGATCAAAACTTCCGCCCTGCTTCACTTTGGAAGCCAGCTTCATCGCTTTGTCTTTATCGACACCGCGCTCAACTTCTTCGATAAGCGATAATACATCGCCCATGCCGAGAATACGTGAAGCGATACGGTCTGGATGGAAAGGCTCTAGGGCATCGGTCTTCTCGCCAACACCGAGGAATTTAATCGGCTTGCCGGTAATATGACGAATCGATAATGCCGCACCGCCGCGCGCATCACCGTCGACCTTAGTTAAAATCACACCGGTGAGCGGCAGCGCTTCGTTAAAGGCTTTAGCCGTGTTTGCCGCGTCTTGACCCGTCATGGCATCGACCACGAACAGTGTCTCAATCGGCTTAACCGCCGCGTGCAACGCCTTGATTTCATCCATCATGGCTTCATCGACGTGCAGACGGCCCGCAGTGTCGAGGATCACCACATCGATAAATTTAAGCTTAGCGTGGGCAATGGCCGCCTTGGCGATATCGATTGGCTTTTGGCTCACATCCGATGGGAAAAACTCCACATCGACTTCGGTCGCTAAGGTTTCTAGCTGCTTAATCGCTGCAGGGCGGTAAACGTCGGCACTGACGACCAGAACCGATTTCTTATGGCGCGTACGCAGGAGCTTACCTAATTTGGCAACGCTGGTCGTTTTACCCGCACCTTGAAGACCCGCCATCATCACCACGGCTGGCGGCTGAGTGGCTAAATCCAGAGCTTGGTTGGCCTCACCCATGGATTTTTCAAGTTCACTTTGAACAATCTTAATAAAGGCTTGACCAGGACTTAAGCTCTTCGCCACTTCCTGACCAACGGCACGTTCTTTTACATTGTTAACGAATTCACGCACCACAGGCAGGGCAACATCGGCCTCCAGCAGCGCCATACGCACTTCGCGCAGGGTTTCCTTAACGTTTTCTTCGGTTAAGCGACCACGGCCACTGATATTTTTCAGCGTGCGTGACAGTCTGTCGGTTAGATTCTCAAACATCGTCCTGCTCTATACCTTTAGGATCTTGATTAATGGGCTGTATTATAACGATGCGGGCGCATTATGCTACTGCTATGCCCTACTTGCGTAAACTTCGGCAACTAACCTGCTTTAGGTCATATTTTGCGATTCGCCTACGACTATTTACGTCTAACAATAAGAATCTGCTAAATTTTGCAACTTATGTCACTGCCCATTTGCCGACGGCTCATGTTATTCTAGACAAAATATTGATCTGTATGCCCCGTTTTCAAGGCACCATTAACAACACGAATAGGTTAATTACCCATGGTCATTTTTTCTGCCTCAGCCATGTTTTTTTATTGCATCGCATTGGTATTAGTGACAAGTCGACTGTTCCATCCTGAAGGTCCTAATCGTAAGGCCGTTGCCGGTGTCGCCGCCATCGCCGTGATTTTGCACGCTGCCGCCCTTTCTCAAGCGATTTTTACGACCGATGGACAAAACTTCAGCCTCACTAATGTGATCTCCTTAGTGAACTGGATCATCGCCTTCACCTTTACCGTGATGATGTTTAGGCTAAAAGTGATTGTGGTTGTGCCCGTGGTTTACGCCTGTTCTGTGCTCTCTGTAGCCCTACTCTGGTTATTGCCGCCTAAGTTTATTACTCACTTTGAGCTGTACCCTGAGGTCTTAGCCCACGTAGTGCTCTCTCTTATGGCATACAGCGCCCTGATGATCGCCGCCCTGTACGCGATTCAGCTAGCGATGATCCAAAATAAACTCAAGAAGAAACAATTAATGCTAAGCCCAGGCATTCCGCCGCTGATGACGGTAGAAAAACAGCTCTATCATCTTGTGATTATTGGGGTGATTTTACTGAGTTTATCCCTCGCCACTGGCTTTATCTTCCTCGATGATATGTTTGCCGATGGCAAAGGCCATAAGGCGATTCTGTCTATCATCGCGTGGTTTGTGTACATCGCCATGTTATGGCAGCAGTATTGGGTTGGCTGTAAAATTCGCACCGCGGTCATTTACACCTTAACCGGCGCGACCTTGTTATCCTTAGCCTATTTTGGCGCTCGGATTGTCAAAGAGTTAATTCTTAGTTAATAATTTCAAGTCAGCTTAGGCGCTAATTCCCTGAGCTGACTTGACACCCTGTTTATTTCTCGGTATCAACTTAACCTTATCGGCCTGATTGGAGCCTATTTTTGGACGCTATATCGACAAGCGCACTCCTCATTTTCTTACTAGTGCTTATCCTTTGTTCTGCCTACTTTTCAGGTTCTGAAACCGCCATGATGACCCTTAACCGCTATCGGTTAAGGCATCTCGCCTCAAACGGCCATAAAGGTGCGATACGCGCCCTCAAGTTACTCGAACGTCCTGACCGCTTAATTGGCTTGATTCTGATAGGTAATAACCTCGTTAATATTCTCGCCTCCGCCATAGCGACCATTATTGGAATGCGCCTTTGGGGCGATTTAGGCGTCGCGGTCGCCACAGGTGTGCTGACCTTAGTCGTATTAGTCTTTGCCGAAGTCACCCCCAAAACTATCGCCGCCTTGAACCCTGAACGCATTGCCTTCCCATCGAGTATTTTACTCATTGGTCTATCAACGATTTTTGCCTATGTCGTCACCAGCGTGAACTGGATAACCACAGGCATACTGCGCCTCTTTGGCATCAAGACCATCAGCAGTAGCGATGCACTGAGCCAAGAAGAGTTAAGGACGGTTGTACATGAGGCTGGCGCCTTGATCCCCCAACGCCACCAGGAAATGCTGTTATCGATTCTCGATTTAGAAAAAGTGACCGTTGAAGACATCATGGTGCCGCGCTCGGATATCTACGCGATTAACGTCAACGATGACTTTAAATTTATCAATCGCCAAGTGATCCAAAGCCCACATACTCGAGTGTTGGTATACCGCGATACCATTGACGATGCCGTCGGCTTTATTCATCTGCGTGACGCACTGCGCCTGCAATCAAAGGAGCAGTTCAGTAAATCCTCATTGCTACGTGCGGTAAAAGAACTCTACTTTATTCCCGAAGGAACACCGCTCAATGTGCAATTAGCCAACTTTCAGCACAATAAAGAGCGCATCGGCCTAGTGGTCGATGAATATGGTGATATTCAAGGATTGGTGACACTCGAAGATATTCTCGAAGAAATTGTCGGCGACTTCACTACCTCTATGTTGGCCACACCGAGTGAAGATATTACTGCCCAGCAGGATGGAAGCTACTTAGTCGATGCCAGTATCACTATCCGTGATTTGAATAAAGAAATGAAATGGGATTTCCCAACCGATGGCCCTAAAACCCTCAATGGCTTGATCTTAGAGTATTTAGAGGATATCCCCGCCGAGAACACTAGCCTTCGCCTAGCGGGTTACCCATTAGAAGTGATTGAAGTCGCGGATAATATGGTCAAAACAGTACGCATCATTCCGCAGCATTATCAGTCGCCACGCTAATTTTTGTAGATAAAAAATCGGCTGGTTCCAAATGGAATCAGCCGATTTCCTTCTCCCCCAAGAAATTATTTAACGCTTTGCGTCTTTAGACGTGCTTCGAGTACTCGGCGCTTTTCGATAGCGATAGGTGTAATCTCGGCATCTAACTCCTTTTCTAACCCCAAGATAAAATACACTTCGGCCATTAAGAAAAATGGGCCAATTAGCAGTTGGTTTAAATCGTCCACAAAAGCGGGTTTGGCCTTCTCGTATTGATGGCCAATTAGCTGGAAAATCCATCCCACGATAAATACCGATATAAACAACCAGAAGGCGTTGGGAGAATCAGCCATTAGCTCAGTCGTATATACGACGGGGGCGATAAATAAAGCTAGGCCAATCGCTAACTTTGCATGTAAGCGAAAGTAATAAACCAGCACACCAGCCCCTAAAATCACACCTAAACTCACATCACTCGCGCTGCCAAGTGGAATACGGATAGTCGCTAGTAATAGGAAAGCAGACCATATAATCAATGGGATACCAACGAAATGGGTTAGTATATTGCGCTGATTTAAATGCACACTCTTATAGGTTGATAGCTGCTCTACGGCGGATTTCATCTGGGGCTCCTTTTACTGTGTCCCTGCAAATTAGTGTCTAGATACCACTTTTGACCTAACCTAGCCCAAAAATGCGAGACTGAACAGTAAAAAGTAACAAAAATGTTGCTAGGTATTTTAAGGCAATAAAAAAGGGAGCTAAAGCTCCCTTTATAGTAACGGGTAAGAGACTAGCGAGATTCGAGGATAACCGTCGCAATAGCGTAGGATTTTTCATCCGCGATTGAAATGTGCCCGACCACGCCGTTGAGCAAAGCTAAACGCTGCTGCGCCCCTTCTGTAAAATCAATCGTCGGCGCACCATCAGGTGTATTCCCGATGTGGATATGCTGAAAAGATACCCCTCGACCAATCCCCGTCCCCAAGGCTTTAGCTGCGGCCTCTTTGGCGGCAAAGCGTTTAGCCAAATAGCGGCTCGGTTGGCTATGCTGTTGATAGATATCGAACTCAGCATCCGTCAGTACACGTTTAGCCAGCTTATCGCCGGAACGTGCCACATGGGCGGTGATACGCTCGATTTCAACTATGTCAGTGCCAAGCCCAACGATTGCCATTATTCGCCTCGACGACCTTCTAACATCAGCGCTTTCATGTCTTTAACCGCTGTCGCTAAGCCATCAATGGCCGCTCGCGCGACAATGGCATGGCCAATATTGAGTTCATACAGCTCTGGGATCGCCGCAATCGGCTTAACATTGTGGTAATGCAGCCCGTGGCCCGCATTCACGACTAAGCCTTTGCCATGGGCGTATTTTGCCATTTCGCTGATACGTGCAAGCTCTTTGGCTTCTTCTTCAGCGGTTTTAGCGTCGGCATAGCAACCGGTATGAATTTCGATAAGTGGCGCGCCAGCGGCGACGGCGGCATCGATTTGCGTCTTATCGGCATCGATAAACAGTGACACTTGGATACGATTGGCGGCTAAACGGCTTACCGCGGCAGTGATTTTATCTAGTTGACCAGCCACATCTAACCCACCTTCGGTCGTCACTTCTTGACGTTTTTCAGGGACTAAGCAAACGTAGGTCGGTTTGACTTCACAGGCGATGTTGAGCATTTCTTCTGTCACGGCACACTCAAAGTTCATCCGCGTCTTTAAGGTTTTCGCCAGCAGATACACATCGCGGTCGATAATATGACGTCTGTCTTCCCGTAAATGAATCGTGATACCGTCGGCACCCGCATGCTCGGCAACCGCCGCTGCATGGACAGGATCAGGATAACTGGTGCCGCGAGCCTGACGCAGGGTCGCAATATGGTCGATATTAACACCCAATAAGATACGGCTCATCGGGAACTCCTTTATGTTTGTAAGGCTAGAATTAACGCTGATTTGCGCCCTATTGTACTGGGACAGACAGTAAAAAACAGGAGCTAGGGCTAATTATTCCCATCTCTATTTGAGGCTGTCGCTTGAATAAACAGCTGCCGACTCACCAGCGGCTTATTTCCGAGCAAGGGTTGCAGCATGGACCGCATCAATCGTTTGGCCTCTAAAAACTGCTCTTGCAACAATTGATTATCGTTAAGTGCAGTTAACATCGCGCCTTGATAGGTATGCTTTGCCCTGCTGTTCAACACAAATTGAAAGCCAAGTTCTGGCACAAGCTGATAGTAATGTTCAGGGATCAGCGGTTCGCCCTGAGTATCGCGGATAAGGGATGGCATAGCCCCGAGTTCCCGCAAGAGGGCCAGCTCAAGGTAGCGCAGCTTCGACTCACAAAACTGCGCCGCGAGCCCGACCAAGGCTTGATGGTAGATGAGGAATAACGCCTCGGCATTATGGTGAACCGACAGAATACGCATCAGCAACTCATTGATATACATGCCGGCGTACAGGCTATAACCCGATAAAGGCACGGCTGGCGCGGCCGCTTCAATTTGGCTGATGTTTTTGAGTTCAGACTTACCGCTAAATTCAAAAATCAGCGGCTGAAAGGGTTGGAGAATACTTTTGATGGAGCGTTTACCGCTCCCAACTCGCGCGACGGCATCGACACGACCAATACCGTCAACCAAGAGATTGACCAGCGCGCTAGACTCCCGGTAAGGGCGATGATGCAAAACATAGCCCCGTTTCATCGGTCTGCGCGCTCGTTCATGATCAGGCTCGGCCTATTATCAGTAACGATTAATCGTCACCGTAACCTAAGCTTCGCAGGGCGCGCTCATCATCGGCCCAACCGGATTTGACCTTTACCCACACCTCGAGGAACACTTTGTTATCAAACAAGGTTTCCATATCGAGGCGCGCTTGCGTAGCGATGGTACGAATGCGCTCGCCTTTGCTACCAATCACCATCCGCTTTTGGCCTTCACGCTCGACGAGGATCAGGGCATTGATTTGATAAACGCCGTTTTCCATCATCTTAAACTGCTCGATTTCAACCGTCGCATCGTAGGGCAATTCATCACCGAGGAAGCGCATCAGTTTTTCACGGACAATTTCAGAGGCCATAAAACGCTGCGAACGGTCAGTCACATAATCTTCAGGAAAGAAGAACGGATTCTCGGGCAGCGACTCTGCCGCCATCTCTAAAATGCGCTTTACGTTGGTGCCTTTGCTGGCAGAAATCGGCAGAATTTCATCGAAGGGATACTTCTTGGCCACTTCTTCCAAATAGGGGAAAAGGGCTTCTTTGTCTTTGATATTATCGACTTTGTTGATGGCTAACACGGTTTTACGTTCTTCACCGCCACGGCGAAGTTTGCTTAACACCATTTCATCATCGGCGGTCCATGTCATACCATCGACCACAAAAATCACCATAGACACATCGGCAAGCGAGCTCGCCGCCGCGCGGTTCATCAGACGGTTAATCGCACGCTGCTCTTCAATATGCAGGCCAGGCGTGTCGATAAACACGATTTGACGCGGGCCATCGGTATGGATACCCATAATGCGATGACGCGTCGTTTGCGGCTTTTTCGAGGTAATACTGATCTTTTGCCCAAGCAAACGGTTCAGCAGGGTCGATTTACCCACGTTAGGGCGGCCAATAATGGCCACCATGCCACAGTAGGTCACATCATAGTGAACAGACGGCGCCGCCGCGCTCGCTGCATTCATCCTTGCCAGTAATTCATCTAAGCTCGGCTCATTGCTCGCGTTAGCGGCATCGACAGCTGGCAAGTCTGTTTTTTTGGTCATTTCTTCAGTAACTCCAATACTTGAGCCGCGGCAATCTGCTCGGCTTTACGGCGCGAACTCGCTACGCCAATCACGCTTTCGCTCAAGTCATCTATACGACATTCAACGGTGAATGTTTGATCGTGGGCATCGCCTTCTATGTTGATTACTTGGTAATCGGGTAGCGGCTTCTTTAACCCTTGTAAATATTCTTGCAGTAAGGTTTTCGCGTCTTTTTGATTCACACCGGGTTGGATCTCGGCCAAACGCTCGGCGTACCAATGCAGTAATAACTTACGGCACACTTCAAGATCGGAATCTAAGTAGATTGCGCCGATAATCGCCTCGACCGCATCGGCCAAGATGGACTCACGTCTAAAACCACCACTCTTTAACTCGCCGGGGCCTAAGAATAAATAATCCCCAAGCTTAAAGGCCTTAGCAATCAAGGTGAGCGTATCACCACGCACTAAGGTCGCGCGCATCCGGCTCAAGTCACCCTCAGTCGCCTTAGGAAATTGATGGTATAAGGCGTCAGAAATCACTATCGATAAAATCGAATCGCCTAAAAACTCTAACCGCTCGTTGTGCTTATTTGCCGCACTTCTGTGGGTCAATGCTTGGGTGAGGAGATCAATATTCTTGAACTCATAACCCAAAGTACGACACAAACGTGGCAAATTTTTAATCGGTTCCATACTAGTGAATTCCACCTACTCGTTCAAAACGCACACCACTTGGCACCCAAGTTGGCAGGAAGTCGGCTTTAGAACGGTCAAACTCAAAACTAATCCAGATAGCGACCGCTTTACCCACAAGATTCTCTTCAGGGACAAAGCCCCAGAAACGGCTGTCGGTACTGTTATCGCGGTTGTCACCCATCGCAAAATAATGGCCTTCGGGTACAAGGAACTCACCCGCAGGTAAATTCCCTTCGCGTTTGAAGTATCCCAGCATATCGGGGCGACTTGGATTGATTAAAATATCGTGGGCCACTTCACCGAGTTGCTCTTTAAAACGAATTAATGGCACACCATCTTGGCTGAAATCACCACGGCTGATTTCGGTACGCGCCACCAGTTCTGGCTCAGGGCAATGGGTTTGCTCGGCGCCACAGGCTTTTTGGATCATCAACTGCTTGTTGCGGTAGATAATCCGATCGCCCGGTAAACCCACCACGCGCTTGATGTAGTCAATCTGAGGGTTCTCAGGATATTTAAACACAATCACATCGCCACGTTTCGGCTCGCCCGTTTCAATCAGTTTAGTGCGCCATACGGGATCTTTTAGGCCATAGCTAAACTTTTCCACCAGAATAAAGTCACCCACCAACAGGGTTGGCATCATAGAGCCTGAGGGAATTTGGAATGGTTCGTAAATAAACGAGCGCAGGATCAACACAAAGGCAATCACAGGGAAGATGGAGTGCGCGGTTTCAACCACTGTGGGTTCGCGGATGATGTTATATTCAGCTTCCTCGGTTAAATTAGCCTGCGAAGCCTTGGCTAAGGCTAAGCTTTCGCGGCGTTTAGGCGCAAATACCAGCACATCGATTAACCAGATCAACCCAGAAATCAGGGTGACTAGCACTAAAATAATGGAAAAATAGGCTGCCATTGCTTATTGAACTCCTGCCTTGAAATGTAAAGATCCAAACTCAGCGACTATTGTATTTCGACTCGCGAACTTTAGTTAACTTACCGTATTTCTAAAAAAACACCACAAAACATACGATAAGCTAAGTAAAGCGCCGCAAACTGCGGCGCAATAATAGCTAAATTGTGTTATCTCGAGTGTTACTCGTTTAGCTTAAGTACCGCTAAGAACGCCTCTTGCGGCACCTCAACGTTACCCACTTGTTTCATCCGTTTCTTACCCTCTTTTTGTTTATTCAAGAGTTTCTTCTTACGGGAAACGTCACCACCGTAACACTTAGCCGTTACGTCTTTACGTAAGGCTTTTACGGTAGAACGGGCAATAATTTGGCTGCCAACAGCGGCTTGAATCGCAATATCAAACATCTGACGAGGGATAAGCTCTTTCATCTTCTCAACCAACGCCAAACCACGGTGACGAATGTTTGAACGGTGAATAATCATCGCCAATGCGTCTACGCGGTCGCCGTTGATTAAGATATCTAAGCGCACCATGTCCGCAGGATCGAAGCGGATGAAGTTGTATTCTAACGATGCATAACCACGGCTGGTTGATTTTAAGCGGTCGAAGAAGTCCATTACCACTTCTGCCATCGGCAGATGGTAAGTCACGGCCACTTGGTTGCCGTGGTAAACCATGTTCACTTGGGTACCGCGTTTTTCGATACACAGGGTAATCACGTTACCTAAGTATTCTTTTGGCACAAGAATGTTAGCTTCAACGATTGGCTCACGCATCTCTTCGATGTTGTTAATCGCCGGCAAGTCCGCTGGGTTATCAACATAGATGGTTTCACCACTGGTCAACAGCACCTCATACACTACGGTAGGCGCCGTCGTGATAAGGTCAAGATCGTATTCACGCTCTAAACGCTCTTGAATGATTTCCATGTGGAGCAGGCCTAAATAGCCAATACGGAAACCAAAACCTAGGGCTGATGAACTTTCAGGCTCGAAGAACAATGACGCATCGTTGAGGCTGAGTTTGTTCAGCGCATCGCGGAAGTTTTCATATTCATCGGTCGAAATCGGGAACACACCCGCGTATACCTGAGGCTTCACTTTCTTAAAGCCGGGTAATGGCTTTTCAGCACCATGCTTAGCCAGCGTCAAGGTATCACCCACTGGTGCACCATGAATCTCTTTAATACCCGCGATAACGAAACCTACTTCACCGGTTTTCAGCTCGGTTTTATCGGTTTGTTTAGGCGTGAAAATACCCACGCGATCTGCGGTGTGGTTTTGTCCGGTAGACATTACCTTAAACTTGTCGCCTTTTTTCAGCACGCCATTTTTAATACGTACGAGAGAAACAACGCCTAAGTAGCTGTCAAACCAAGAGTCGATGATCAACGCTTGTAGCGGCGCCTCTGGGTCGCCTTCTGGCGGTGGAATTTGATCGACGATGACTTCTAATACCTCGTCAATACCTACACCGGTTTTGGCCGAGCAACGCACAGCGTTCATCGCATCGATACCCACGATGTCTTCAATCTCAGCGGCTACGCGCTCAGGATCGGCTTGGGGTAAGTCGATTTTGTTCAGGATAGGTACTACGTCCAGATTCATATCCAGCGCGGTGTAACAGTTTGCAAGCGTCTGGGCTTCAACACCTTGACCCGCATCCACCACGAGCAGCGCACCCTCACAGGCGGCTAATGAACGAGATACTTCATAGGAAAAGTCAACGTGGCCTGGAGTATCAATAAAGTTAAGTTGGTAAGTCTCGCCATTTTTGGCTTTGTATTCCAACGTGACGCTCTGGGCCTTAATCGTGATACCGCGCTCACGCTCTAGATCCATAGAATCAAGAACTTGCGCATCCATTTCACGGTCGCTTAACCCGCCACAAACCTGAATAAGACGATCTGATAGCGTCGATTTACCATGGTCGATATGGGCAATAATTGAGAAGTTTCTAATGTGTTTCATTATGCTGCTATGACTAATACTGAAAAATGGATACGGTTCAAAGGTGCGAAATTGTACCTGATTGCGGTTTCAATACCAATCAGATTCACTCATCCTTCTCTTTAAGTCGGAAAATGTGGCTCTCAGCGGAAGTTTATTGCCAGATTAAAATCAATAACAACATGAAATTAAACGGGTAATTTTTCTAAACTGATCCCTGAGCCTAAATAAGCCAAAATGACAGGTTGCGAATCGACTTCGAGTTGTTTTGCCTTGTGCTTTCCAAAGAACCAAGCGGCTATAGCGCCTAAGGCAGCAAAAGCTATCGCACTGAGATCCGAATTGATTTCCAACAAACCTGCGAAAAACTGGCCAAATACGGCGCCAGTAAATAATCCGAGCAGCGGCATCAAATAAACTAAGGCCGCCGCTTTCAGGATCACGCTCTCTGGTAGACCGAGCTTGAGCAGTTCGCCAACCTCGCAGGTTCGTTCACTTTGAATGGAGAATTGTTGTGTCTTTGCCGAAAAAGCCTGAGCCACCGCCGACGTACCACAAGACTCGCTACTGCTGCAGCTCTTACAGGTACTTTTGAGCTCTACCTCGACGGTCAGCCAACCTTGATTATCGCAGGCGACAACCCGCGCCACTTCTTCCATCATGATAAGGGGCCTTATTCTAACATCAGACTTTTCGCGATACGGGCCAAGGTTTCGGTAGGCACTTTACCCACGGCAACTACTTCGGCATTACCCACTTTTTCAGACACCAAAGACAAGCCATTACGAGTGATTAACTCTTCAGGTAATGGCGTCGAGCCAGCTCGCGCGACATAGACAGAAATGCTGGCTAAGCCATCGGTTAAGGCAATATATTCAACCGCCTCGTGACTGCCAATTAAACGGTGATGGTCACGCACTACCACACTAAATCCTGCTGGTAACCAAGAGAACTGCCAGTTTTGTCCATCTTGGCGTTCGGCCTGATCGATAACCGCTGGCCATTCTTGTTTATAGGCTTCCTGCAGAATCGATGGCGGCTCATTTAACTCAATCAGCTCAATCACCATCAGCTGTTCAAGTAATTGTTTATCTTGAGTTAGCATGTCGTATCTCAGCGGCAGATAAGTGTCCATATCCAGCCAAATTTGGAAACCGTAACGGTACTCATCATTTGGCAGTAAACGGATCATTTGACCTGGACGTCCCGCAATACGCGTACGACCACCGAGCACAAACTGATACCCCACTTCTAAGTCACTCATCTTTGACGAGAAAGCCGCAGGCCACACGCCCTGAATATGATTAGAAAGGATGCTATAGGCGGGTTGATCGTGTTCAATAAAGGTGACTCTATTGCCCACTCTGACCGCATTTTTTGGCGGGCCATTGAGGTACTCAAGAAACGCAACTTCTTGATTATTCACCTTACCGTGAAGATAAACCAAAGGCCGAATATGGTCGGCCTGAAGTTGTATAATCGATGCTTTGAACTCTTTCTCTTTTAAAGCCTGGCTCATTTTCTCAAGCCAGACTTTGGCAGGCATATCTTCCTGCGCCACTGCAGGGAATACCAAGGCTAACAAAGCCAACAGGATTAGACGCAAGCTAACTCCTTACTACTGATTGACAGGAACGGGAATAACCTCGCTATTGTCTTCTACAACGGCACCCGTATTCAATCGTTGTTGCAACATATGGTCCTGAATATAAGTATTAATTCGGCGACGTTGCTCGTTCATTTTATCATTAGTGTAGCTCTGATTTTGCTGCACAGGACCTGTCTGTAGGCTCACTGGCGATGCACTACCGACAAGAGGACGGGTAATAAGCACAGGCGATGGCGACGCGGCATCATCGGCGGTTTGGTTAAAGTTCTGTACGCCAACGATGGCGAACATGGCCACAGTAGCGGCAATCGCATACTGACCAAACTGCTTGAATAAGGGCACAACACGGCTTTGGCCAGCATTTACAGCCACTTGCTGTGGAGCCGCTGTGACGTCAGGCGCGCTAACTTGAGGCGAGACAATGGCAGGCTCAAGTTCGATTGCAGCTGCAATACTGGCGGAAAGGTCTAACGCCATAGTCTGGGGCAATTCGCCCCGCATAGCATCACCTATCACATGATAGTTACGCCATTTATTATGTGAATGCGTATCGGCAGCAAGTTCTGCCATAGTCTGCAGATCTGTCTCTCCATCGACAGCGGCAGATACCCATTCTTGACCTAATTTATCCATTGTTCACCTGTCTAAATTTAAGGGTGTTACTCTTCCAGTAATGGCTGGAGTTTTTTATCGATTGCTTCACGGGCGCGGAAGATACGAGATCTTACGGTACCCACAGGGCAATCCATGATGATGGCAATATCCTCGTAACTCATCCCATCGAGTTCACGCAGCGAAATCGCCATACGTAATTCTTCCGGCAAGGTTTCTAATGTCTCGAAAACCACTTTTTTGATTTCGTCCGATAACATTAGTCGCTCTGGGGAGGCAAACTCCTTTAGCGCATCACTGCCTTCGTAGTATTCGGCATCCTCTGCATCCACATCATTTGCAGGCGCTCTGCGCCCCTGTGACACGAGGTAATTCTTAGCCGTGTTTACGGCTATGCGGTACAACCAGGTATAAAACGCACTTTCTCCGCGAAAGTTTGGCAAAGCTCGATAAGCTTTGATAAACGCTTCCTGTGCCACATCGGTAACGTCGGCTTGGTTACGCACATAGCGTGAAATCAAGCTCACTACTTTACTCTGATATTTAAGCACCAACAGGTTAAAAGCGTTTTTATCTCCCCGTTGTACGCGCTCAACTAATTGTTGATCACTTATTTGTCCACTCATCCGAGCCGACTTCTCCCAAATCTAAAATGCTGATTTCTCAGTCGCTCGAATCATATTCACTTATGTAGACTAGCGTGCTTTGAAAAAGTTCTAAGAATTATACAAAAAAAGTAAGGTTAAAAGGAAAGTACCCATAATCGGTGAGTTGGTTTACCATAGATGGCACTCTCAGTCATAGCATGATACCCGATGAAACAAGTAGTTGAACACCAATCTGACATATTAGTCATAGGTAGCGGTGCCGCAGGTCTGACACTAGCTTTGCATCTTGCTGAAAAAGCAAACGTAATTCTGCTCTCAAAAGGCCCACTCTCGGAAGGGTCGACATACTACGCCCAAGGCGGTATCGCCTCCGTGTTCGATGAAAGTGATACCATCGAATCCCATGTGGCCGATACGTTAGTGGCTGGCGCCGGCTTGTGCGATAAAGAAGTGGTAACTTTTACCGCTGAAAACGCCAAGAGCGCCATGCAATGGTTAATTGAATGTGGTGTGGCATTCGATAAAGAAGAAACCACTGGCGATAATGCCAAAGACGCGCCTTATCACTTGACCCGCGAAGGCGGCCACAGCCATAGACGCATTCTGCATGCCGCCGATGCGACTGGCAAAGAAGTGCAAACCACACTGCAAGAACGCGCCCTCGCCCATCCCAATATTCAAGTTTTAGAACGTTACAACGCCATCGACCTCATCACCACCCGTAAATTAAATCGCCCTGGCAATCGCGTGTTAGGCGCTTATGTGTGGAACCGTAATGCCGAACAGGTTGAAACCATTAAGGCAAAATTTGTCGCATTAGCCACGGGCGGTAGCTCTAAGGTCTACCAATACACCTCAAACCCCGATGTGGCGAGTGGTGATGGTATTGCCATGGCGTGGCGTGCAGGTTGCCGTGTGGCTAACATGGAGTTTAATCAATTCCATCCGACCTGCCTTTACCATGCCGATGCGCGTAACTTCCTGCTGACCGAAGCCCTGCGCGGTGAAGGGGCTTATTTACGCCGCCCCGATGGCAGCCGCTTTATGCCAGACTTTGACGAGCGAGCCGAACTCGCGCCTCGCGATATCGTAGCCCGCGCCATCGACTATGAGATGAAGCGTTTAGGTGCCGATTGCGTCTACTTAGACATTAGCCATAAAGACAGCGACTTTATCATCAAGCACTTCCCAACGATCTATAGTCGCTGCTTGGAACTGGGTATCGATATCACCAAGGATGCCATTCCAGTGGTGCCTGCCGCCCACTATACCTGTGGTGGCGTGATGACGGATTTGCACGGTCAAACCGACCTCAATGGTCTCTATGCCATCGGCGAAGTAGCCTATACCGGCTTACATGGTGCGAACCGCTTGGCGAGTAACTCGCTACTCGAGTGTTTGGTATTTGCCCGCGCTGCGTCGCAGGATATTGAGAGCCAAATGCACAAAATTCCATTACCGGGGCAAATTCCGGCGTGGGACGAGAGTAAAGTTTCCAACTCAGATGAGGAAGTGGTAATTGCCCACAACTGGCACGAACTGCGCCTCTTTATGTGGGACTATGTGGGGATCGTCCGCTCAGATAAACGTTTGGAGCGCGCACTGCGTCGCTGCTTGATGCTGCAACAGGAAATCCAAGAGTATTACAGCAACTTCAGAGTCAGCAATAACCTACTGGAACTGCGTAACTTAGTGCAAGTGGCGGAGCTGATTATCCGCTGCGCTATGGATCGTAAAGAGAGCCGTGGTCTGCACTATAATATCGACCATCCCGAGAAGGTAGACTCTCCACAACCAACGATTCTGCAACCTGAAAAATAACCGAGTTGCTTAAGGGACATTTTTGACGGGCTAAATCTACTCAGATTTAGCCCGTTTTATTTAGGCTGAAGGAACCATTTTAGATATGAATTAAAGGGACTCGCGTTGGCTCGTCGCCTGAGTTTTAACCTTGAGTAATAAACGGCATAAGTGGCGGTAATCTGTATCGCTAAACATATCGGCCCACAGGGGCAAGAGATACAACTTATCGGCGGACTGATAGTACATTAAGCAGACAAAGGGCGTTACCCAAGTTTTCGGGAGCACATAAAACGCCTCCCCCGTCGAGAGCCAGCCTTCCCCTTTTCCATTGAGTTCAAAACGGTAATGCCAAGTCCTCAGTCGCCATAACTGATAGCCCAAGAATCCGAGGATTAAAACGGCGAACACCAACTTAAGCACAAGCCAAAATATAACGTCCGTTTCAGGCCAGATAAGTAAAGAGGTACTGCAGACACAAACAAAAACGACCAACGAGAGTCGCTGGTCGCTAGAGGCTTTTACGCTAAAACTATGGCGCCGCTCTGCCACGGACTTGCACTACCATGCGGGCAAGCTCGGCATCGGGACAGGCTTCATGACCCATAAACCAAGCAAATAATTCAGGGTCTTCACACTCGAGTAAACGAATAAACAGGGCCTTGTCGTCATCCGACAAATCCTGATAAACATTTTCGACGAAAGGCTGGAACAAGACGTCCAATTCGAGCATTCCGCGGCGACATGCCCAGCGGACCCGTGCAATGTTCATTAACTCCAAGTTAATTCTCCCAAAACAAATTTCGCCCTAGTTTACCAGTTCACGCCGTAGAGTGTCGATGCAAGCCGTATTGAAACTCGGTTTAGCACCGCTGAACTTGGCTGTCTAATCCGGCAAATAAATCACTGAAATCCGTCTCTAATAAACGTTTCACCGCTGGATGTTGGATCATCCGCTCGGCAAACATCACATGGTATTCTTCCTTAACATCTAAGGTTTCGCCGAGCAAATGCATGCCGTGGGAAATCACTTCTTGCGGATAGACCGACGGCGTGACGAAGATCCCGCGTTTAAGGTAGCCAAAGGCCTTCATCATCGCCGCATCATCAAACTCACCTAAGATACTGACCTTAAGATTTTGCTCATCAAACCAACGGTATAATTGTTGCCCAAGCGATGTTCTACGACCGGGGATCAGCAATTGCCCTTGCTCTAAACAAGCGGGGAAATCGGCGCTGTAGGTTTCGGCGGAGAAAAAGCTCACGCCACACTCACCCAGTTTTTTCGATAAAATCTCAGGATATTTCAATGACTCACCCGCACAGTCCGAGAGGATCATATCCAGTTTATGCTCGCGTAAACGGGTCATTAAACTTTCGTGGGTCGCTTCATAACAAGCAAGGTGCATGGAGCCGTCATTGGGCACAACAGAAAGCAATACGCGACTCGCCAAGGCTTTAGACAAGGCATCGGCAATCCCCACTTCAAATAAAATGGCATCATCTTTTTGATAGTTGAGTAAATCGAGCATCTCATAACTGAGGGAAAACATCTTATCGGCGTAGCGAAATACCAGCTCACCGAGTTCCGTCGCCTCTAAATTGCGTCCGACACGTTTGAATAGACTACCATTAAGACGATCTTCGAGGGCGCGAATTTGCCCCGTGATGGTTTGAGGCGTCAGACAAAGGGCTTCGGCCGCCTTGGCCACAGAGCCCTTCTTCTTGATCATCCAGAAATAATACAGATGGTTGTAATTAAGATGCAGCATCGCCAATGAGCTTCCTCTAATGGATACCGCAGCCTCAAGGGCTGCGGTATGTCGGATCGCAGTGACTCAGCTTAACAAATGATGAGTCGATTGCGCTATTTTAAACGCTGACAATCCAATAAGTTAACTACTATTCCCTGCAGCTGTTCTAAATCGGCTGCAGTCCCCGTGCTAACCGCTTCCGTTACGCCAGAGACTAAACTGTCTCTGTCCGGAATACGGTTGGCGCAATAAGTACGATTCGCCTCTTGGAAACGTTTACCGCCACGGTACTTGAGCGCCCTAGACTCATAGCCATTGGTTTCAAGCCGTGCGCCTAATGCCTCAGATTTAAACATTAACGCGCCATCGACTATGCCCTCAAGGTAGCTTTGACAGGTTTGTGATGCGACATCCTTGTTACAGGCATCAATCTGCGAAGCCATTGCGCTTGAAGAAAGTGTTAACAGTGCTGCCATTCCTACTAATTTCATATTTATCATAGTTATACTCCTTTTTTAGGTAACACTTTTGATAACCAGAAATACCCGATCAAGGCCGCTAGAATTGAGCCTATCAAGGTGCCAAGGCGTGCTAAGTCGCCGAACATAGGGTCTGCTTGCTCAAATGCAAGCGAAGCAATAAACATCGACATAGTAAAACCAATACCACACATTGCCGCCACTGGCGCAATCTGCTTCCAACCAATTCCATCGGGTAATTGCGCCAACTTCAGTTTGACGGCCACATAACTAAACAACATTACACCAATCGGCTTACCTAACATGAGTCCCAATGCAATCCCAACGGGTACTGGGGAAATTAGGGCATCCAAACTCATGTTACCTAAGGCCACCCCTGCATTCGCAAAGGCAAAAACAGGCAGGATAAGGAAAGTGCTCCAAGGGTGCAGGCTATGCTCTAAATGCTCAGAGGGTGAACTGCCATCCTTTGCCCGCAGTGGAATACAGAAGGCAATAATCACACCTGCCAAAGTCGCGTGGACGCCTGACTTCAATACCGCGACCCACAGGACGAGTCCCAACACGCCATAGGGTGCTAATGCGGTCACGCCTTTACGGTTTAAGGCCACTAAACCGACAATCGCAATGCTGGCAATAATTAAGCTAATGGTTGACAGATCGCTGCTGTAGAAGAGCGCAATAATCACAATCACGCCTAAGTCATCGATGATAGCGAGCGCCAGCAGGAAGACCTTCAATGCCACTGGCACGCGGCTACCCAGCAACGCCATGATGCCGAGTGCAAACGCAATATCGGTAGCCGCAGGAATGGCCCAACCCACTTGGGTCACAGGATCGCCATAGTTAAATAGCAGATAGATGCCAGCAGGCACTAACATACCACCAATCGCAGCGAAGGTTGGCAGTGAGGCCTGAGCGACACTGGATAAGGCGCCTTCTAACAGTTCACGCTTCACCTCTAAGCCAATCAGTAAGAAAAACAATGCCATCAGGCCATCGTTAATCCACAGTAACAGCGGCTTATGCAGATCGAGCGCGCCGACACGCACTTGTACTTCAGTACCGAGAAAACCTTGATAGAGTCCCGCTAGAGGAGAATTGGCCATGAGCATGGCTAAGACAACAGCAACCAATAACAGGATGCCGCCAGCCGATTCCTGGCTCAGAAAATTTCTAATTGCTTTTTCCATCTTGCACTCCAAAAAAATCATAATGAACTGAGTGTAGACGAAGAAAAAAAACAAGTATAATCGATAGTTTCGACAAAACACCTCGATAATTCCGAGGTGTTAGTCGATTAATTCGCCATTAAACGGCGACAGGGGCTTTGATATGCGGGTGTGGATCGTAGTGAGTTAGCTCGAAATCTTCGAATTGATAATCAAAGATTGAAGCGGGTTTACGCAGGATTGTCATGGTGGGTAACTGTCTTGGCTCACGGCTTAACTGCAACGCCGTTTGTTCCATATGGTTGGAGTACAAATGGGTATCGCCGCCCGTCCACACAAAGTCACCCAAAGCTAAATCACATTGCTGTGCCACCATCATGGTCAGCAGCGCATAACTGGCGATATTGAAAGGTAAGCCTAAGAACACATCACAGCTACGCTGATACAGCTGACAGGATAATTTGCCATCGGCAACATAGAATTGGAAAAAGGCATGGCAAGGTGCCAGCGCCATTTTATCCAGTTCACCCACGTTCCACGCCGAAACAATTAAACGACGTGAATCAGGTTGAGATTTGATTTGTGCAATTACCTGAGCGATTTGGTCGATAGCATCGCCACTTTGGGTCGGCCAGCTGCGCCACTGCGCACCATAAACAGGGCCTAAATCGCCGTTTTCATCGGCCCATTCGTCCCAAATACTGACTTTATTCTCACGCAGATAAGCAATGTTGGTATCGCCTTTCAGGAACCACAATAGCTCATGAATAATCGAGCGCATATGGCACTTCTTGGTAGTGACTAAGGGAAAGCCCTTACTCAAATCGAAACGCATTTGATAACCAAACACTGAGCGAGTGCCGGTACCTGTGCGGTCTGATTTATCCACACCTTCGGCTAAGATGTGCTTCATCAAGTCTAAATACTGTTGCATTACTGCTTACCCTCTGGACGAAGAATTAAATATAAACCGAAGAGGATCATCGGCACAGAGAGGATCTGCCCCATCGTCATAAAGCCCCAGTAGAGACCTAACTGCGCATCAGGTTGTCTTACGGTTTCAACAATCACACGGAAAATTCCGTATCCGAGTAAGAACATGCCCGACACGGCGCCGACTTTCTTCGTTCGTTTACTGAACCAATAGAGGAGCAGGAATAAGGCCACCCCTTCAAGGGCGAATTGATAGAGTTGTGATGGGTGACGAGGTTCAGGTCCACCACTTGGGAACACCATGGCCCAAGGGACATCGGTGACACGGCCCCACAACTCACCATTGATAAAGTTACCAATACGCCCCGCACCTAAGCCAATGGGCACCACGGGCGCCACCATGTCTGCGACCGCAAAGAAGGTACGCTTTTGCTTCCAGGCGATATAAATCATGGCGGTAATCACCCCCATCAAGCCGCCGTGGAAAGACATGCCACCTTCTGAAATCTTAAACAAATACATTGGGCTAGCGAGGAAGTAATCGAAATGATAGAAGAGCACATAGCCGATACGGCCACCTAAAATCACCCCTAAAAAGCCATAAAACAGCAGATCGGAAACCTGTTCCCTCGACCATAAACCATTGGAGCGGTCGGCCTGACGATTGAGTAACCACATGGCGGCGACAAAGCCAACTAGGTAAGTAAATCCATACCAACGCAGGGCAGGTTCAAAGGTTTGTCCAAAAATATCAAAGGGACCAAACTTCACGATCACGGGATCGATATTGGGAAAATTCAATGCCATAACTTATCCATCAACAGCCTCAAATCGAGGGCTAAACACTAAAAATCAGCTCAGAATTAATTTGAGACCGACACACAAGAGTAAAAGTGCAAATATTTTTTTAAGGACCGAGGTAGGCCAAGTGCTTGCCGCCTTAACGCCTACAGGAGCCATTAAAATTGAGGTTATTATTAAGCCAAACAACGCAGGTAAATAGATATACCCTAAGGTTCCCTCTGGGAGATCCGGCGCGTTAAAGCCCGCGATTATATACCCTAAGCTGCCCGACAAGGAGATTAATAATCCGGTCGCGGCTGAAAATCCTACAGCTAGGCGCATCTGTAAACCAAAATAGGTTAAAAACGGCACTAACAAAACGCCGCCGCCGATCCCCATCAATCCTGCAATCGCGGCAACAATCACGGCCACCACAAACAAAACCATCGAGTTTGGCAGTTCTCGATTCGATTCAGTTTTAAAGGGATAAGCCATTTGAATCGCCATCAGCATCACAAATATTGCAAACCCTTGTCTGAGGGTCGCAGCAGGGATTTGCTCGGCAATAAAGCCAGACATTAAAGCGCCGAGAATAATCCCCGGAAACATGGTTCGAAACAATCCCCAGGGTACATTACCGCGTTTATGGTGAGCTCTGGCTGAAGAAATCGAGGTTAAAATAATCGCCGCAAGGGATGTGGCAATCGCAATATGGGGTAACTGAGCCGAAGTGATGCCAACCGAGGGCAAGATATAAAGCAGTGCGGGCACGACAATTAAGCCACCACCGATGCCCAATAACCCCGCCATAAAACCGACAAACGCGCCTAAAGCCAAGCAAATAAAGAACACCGACAGCAAACTATCCACACGGGTACCTACAGCGTGATTAAGTGAAGCCTTAGCTTAAAGCAAAAGGCGCGATTAGTTAATTAAGAATTGTGGCTAATCCCTGCTGTGTTAAATATTCTTTAACCAACTCACGCACTTGGAAACCGTTCGACAGACTTAAGGCCTGCGACAAGAGTTGCGTCAAATCGGCGCGGGACACTCGGCGCAGCAGGTAATTTATCCGCGCTAAACTGCCTTGGTTCATACTCAAATGCTGGTATCCCATCGCCACCAACAGAATCGCCCCCATGGGTTCCCCCGCCAGCTCGCCACAGATACTGATATCGAGTTCATGATAGTCACAATCGAGTCTTGCCTGATGCAGTGCCCGAAGAATGCCTGGATGATAACTATCAAATAAGGAACTCACCCTTGGGTTGTTACGGTCCACCGCGAGTAAATATTGGGTCAAATCGTTACTGCCGACCGACACAAAATCGACGCGTTTTGCCACTTCATCTAACTGATATAACAGCGCTGGAACTTCGAGCATAATGCCAATGCGCGGCATTTCAATCTGGCTGTTCACATCGTTTTTGAGTTCAACATAGGCCTGCTCTAGATAGGCCAAGGATTGATCAATCTCATCTAAATTACTGACCATAGGCAGTAAAATACTGAGCTGTTTGCACTCTCCGCCCGCTTGCAACATCGCTCTTAACTGAACGAGGAATAGCTCTGGGTGATCCAATGATAAGCGGATACCGCGCCAACCTAGGAAGGGGTTATCTTCTTTAATAGGGAAATAAGGCAGCGGCTTATCGCCTCCCACATCTAAGGTACGCATCACCACAGGGCGACCCGATGCCGCCGATAACACCTGCTGATAGACTTTTACCTGCTCGGACTCACTCGGAAAACGCTGCTGCAACATAAAGGGAATTTCGGTGCGATACAGCCCGATACCATCGGCACCTTCGGCAATTTCAGAAGCGACACCACTGAGTAACCCAGCGTTAAGGTATAACCGAATGCGAGTGCCATCGAGCATGACCGACGGCAGGGCTAACTCCTGCGCGTATTGACGTTGCAACGCCTTTTGCGCCGAAATCAAACTGCGGTATTCGCTAACAATCGCTGGCGATGGCGACACCATTAATTGCCCGCGGCTGGCATTGACCACTAACAGCTTCTGATCAATATCGGCCGACAATAACTGCTCGACGCCAGTAATCGCAGGTACGCCCAGTGCGCGCGCTAAAATCGCCGCGTGGGAGTTAACACCTCCCAGTTCAGTGACAATACCGGCCAATTTTTGCCGAGGGAATTCGGCGAGCATAGTGGCATCCGCTTCACGGGTCACTAGAATCACCGGCTTATCGGGTTCAAGCTCTAAACGCTCGGGTTCGATTAACTGCCTTAATACCTTTTGCCCCAGATCCCGAATATCGCTCGCCCGCTCCTTGAGGTAAGGATCTTCCATCGCTAAAAACTGTTGAATATAACGCAGCGAAACACGGCTAACCGCCGATTCTGCTTCCCAGCCCTGCTGCACTTCGCGAGCATATTCACCACCTAGGCTGACATCATCGAGCAGCAGCTGCAACGCATTGAATATTGAGGCGACTTCCTCATCCTGCTCACGGTCGAAACGTTGAGATAAGGCACCAATAGCCTCTTTACAACGCCCCATCGCCGCCACTAATCGGCTGGATTCGAGGACAATATCCTCACAGCGAACATCGGGCTGCTCGAGGGAGATTTCGCCACCGAGCACCAAGGCATGGGCAATGGCGATACCGCTGGATGCAGAGGTTCCTTGAAATAAAATCTGTTGATGCAGCGAACTGACCTGCGCCTTTTGCTTTAATCCCCGGATCGCCATCGCGAGCTGCGCGGCCAAGGTCATTAAGAAGGCTTCTTCCCCTTCGCTAAATTGCCGCGCGCTGGCCTGCTGCACCACAATTACGCCGACGACGGCTTTTTGATAAATAATGGGGACGGCTAAAAAGGCACGGTATTCTTCTTCAGCAACTTCGGGGAAGAGCTTAAAGCGTGGGTGCAAACGCGCATCAGCAAGGTTTACGGCTTCTTCACGTTCGGCGGCCAAGCCAACCAAGCCTTGGGTTAACGGCATGCGCACGCGCCCAACGGCACTCTTTTCGAGGCCATCGGTGGCTGATAATACGAGTTCTTGCTGATCTAGGATGTAGACCGAGCAACATTGGGTTTCCATCGCCGCTTTGGTCGATGAAACTAGGACTTCTAATGCGGTTTCTAAGCTGTGGGCGGACGCCACAGCTTGAGTAATATCCCTGAGCGTATTTAACACTGTTTTCAATCCTCTTTTGAAAATCAGCCCGTTGTTCTTTGTCTTACCCGCTTCCTCGGAATTTCCTGGGTTTGGAATGACAATGCCGTTACCGCAAACTCTTTCATTACCTTACGATAAACATCACGCTTAAATGAGACAACCTGCCGCACGGGATACCAATAACTTACCCAACGCCAATCGTCAAACTCAGGGTGGCCTGAGGAACTTAAATTAATCGCACTATCTTGGCTTTTGAGTTGTAACAGAAACCATTTTTGTTTTTGGCCAATGCACACAGGCTTGCTGTCCTGTCTCACTAAACGCTTGGGCAAGCGGTATCTTAACCAAGAACGGGTCGAGGTTAATATAGTGACATGCTCGGGTCTTAAGCCTACTTCCTCATACAATTCACGGTACATCGCCTCTTCGGCCGATTCACCATCATCGACACCGCCCTGAGGAAATTGCCATGAATGTTGTCCGAATCGTCTGGCCCACATGACTTGGCCGTATCTATTACAAATTATTATGCCCACATTTGCGCGAAAGCCGTCGCTATCAATCACATGGACTCCAAATAAGGATAACTTTTAATAAACCGATTGTTTCACAAAGCCAGTCTCTCAGCAAACCTCTATTTACAGCTATTTTTTGGATAAATACCTTCAACTTACTACTTTATCAACAATCCAAGGGGTTCAAGCTTGGGGATATCCACATTTTCTGTGGATATCTCTGTTTGAAACTCGGGTAAACTAGGTATATCGTTCAAAAAACAGTAAATATAATTCATGGCAGCCCGCTTACTTAAATAAAATAAAAACATAAAAATTATAAAGTTACGCGTTAGCAGTATACAAACCGGTGATTCAAAAATTAAAAAGCTCACTTTTTAACCTAATGCAAATTAAGCGATTTCATCCGAGTAACACCTAAATGTTATACACAGAGCTCACCCCAAATTACCCACACTCCCCTGGAAAAATGCCTCTTTTTACCATTGACTCACGATTTTTAATCGGTTAAAGCCCACTGCATTGTGAGTTATCCATAATATCTGTGGATAAATATGTGAGAAACGCAAGGGAAAACCGAGAGTAACTTTGAACACTTTCACAGGTATTGGAATGCAAACCTACAACTAACATTAAAATCATACACTTACAGATTTATCTGTGAGTACAATCTTATCCTTTTTTGAGTGCTTAATTTTTAACCTCTGTTGCTAAGCACCTATTTTCCAGTAAAATTCGCCTTATGAAACCGATAATCCCCCCTCAAAATCTGAGCGAACTGCTCGAACGTGCCAATATGATGGCCGGCATCTCTTTGGCTCAAATTGCTGCTCACCGGGGGATTGCTGTGCCTAAGGATCTGAAACGAGATAAGGGCTGGGTCGGACAACTCATTGAAATGGAGTTAGGTGCGACGGCCGGCTCAAAACCCGAGCAGGATTTTCTCCACCTCGGTGTAGAGCTAAAAACCATTCCCATCGATAGCAAAGGCAAACCACTGGAAACCACCTATGTGTGTGTGGCGCCGCTTACCAATATCGAAGGCTTAACCTGGCAGGACAGCTTAGTGTGTCACAAGTTGCAGCGTGTACTCTGGGTACCCGTTGAGGGAGAGCGGCATATTCCTGTGGGAGATCGTAGAGTCGGTACCCCCATATTGTGGGAACCTGATCTCCAAGAGCAAAGGTTACTGCAACAGGATTGGGAGGAGATAATGGAACTTATCGCCTTAGGTAAAGTGGAAAAACTCACTGCAAGGCATGGCGAAGTGTTGCAACTGCGCCCTAAAGCCGCCAACAGTAAGGCGCTGACACAGAGCATTGCCGAGGACGGTAGCCTAAAAATGACCAATCCACGTGGTTTCTATTTAAAGACCGCTTTTACCGCCATGCTATTAAATAAGGTATTTGGTTAAATTTTCGTAGCTATATAGCGTTGGATTGATCCAGATCACAAATATCACTGGCACTCTAGTGATGATTTTCTATAAACTACGGCATCCTGAAATATATGGTCGTATTCGGATACAAAACCCGTTGTGAGAGCACGTAGACAAGCGAAAAAACTTCTTTTTGCGATATTAGCTTGGGCGATAGCCATGGCTGCGTTCGTGTTTTTCCGATATGCACAGTCGCCGGAGTTACCACAATGGGCTGTCGGTTCGGCCGATCTCGCGACGCTTGCCGTCTACATGGGCATCATTTTTGGCAGCCTACATTGGATGTCAAACCTGATCGCCGACTTCAGCGCCATCAATCGTCTTCCCTATGTATTCTCAGTGATTTTTAAAGGTTTGTTCCTGCTACTCGGGGCGACCACCTTAGCCTATATGACCCAGTTCTTGAATATGTGGGCCATTGAAAATCATATGTCGACCCTAAGACAAATGCTCACGGCGCATATTCTCTATAGTCCATCCTTCCAAGCGCTCATTGTCTATTTAGTGGTTGTACGGGTCAGCTTAGCCTTTGTCGAACAAATGGCACTCTTGGTTGGGCCGCGTATTCTGCTCAATATTGGTTTAGGTAAATACCATAAACCACGATACGAGCAGCGTTTATTCCTTTATTTAGATATGGTTGCCTCGACAACCCACGCCGAATCCCTCGGGGATTACCGTTTTAGCCGTCTGATTCAAGACAGCTTTAGCCTGCTATCCGATACTGTGACCAATAACGAAGCCGAAATTTACCGTTATATGGGTGATGCCGTATTGATCCACTGGCCGTTAGAAGAAGGCGTAGTGCACGACCGCTGCATGAATATCTATTTTGAATTTAGCCAGCAGTTAAATTGGCAGCGACGTTACTTTGAAGAGCACTATGGCTTTGTGCCCAAATTTAAGGCGGCAGCGCACTGTGGACAAGTGGTCGCTGCTGTGGTTGGTGTGCAAAAACAAGAAATTAGCTTCTTTAGTGATGTGCTAAATACCTTAGCCAGACTTCAAGATCAGTGTAATCCACTGGGGCAACGCATGCTGATCTCTGGTGCGCTGGCGGGCCGACTCGACAATCCCAATAGCGAATACCGCTTAACCAATTTGGGTCCAGTCAAATTAAAGGGGAAACAACACTCGATTGAAGTGTTTGGTGTTTCCCCTCTCTAATATCCTAGCTATTTTAACTTACAGCGATTATTCGATTTCTTTGGTTAATAGCTTTTGAATAAGCAAACCTAAGGTACGGAAGGTCAAAATCCGGCTGGTTGTTTGTCGCCAAACTAAGCCGATATCACGGTAAGGCGCTTCACCTGGCGGAGTCATCACCACTAGATCGGTATCATTTAAGATGCCAGCATCGATCGCCATTTGCGGTAAGAAGGTAGTGCCCAACTTGCTATCCACCATTTGCACTAAAGTGTGCAGACTGGTCGCGGCAAAGGGATTCACTTTCGCGCTGTCACCTAACTGACAAGCGGTAATTGCATGCCCTGTAATGCAGTGCTCACTCTGCAGCAGGAAGATACTCTCATCGGGCAAGGTCTGATAATCGATAGGCTGATGAATGCCACCCACTAAGTCTTTATGGATCACCATCTTAAAGGGGTCTATCCCGACTTTCATGCTATGGTAACCACTGGTATCCACGGGCAAGGCGAGGATAAGTAAGTCCAACTCCCCTTTACCTAAGGCATCGAGCAAACGCTCAGTGGTATCTTCTTTGAGTAACAAACTCATCGCCGGATAAGCTTGCTGACATTGCTTAACCACACGGCTTAATAAAAATGGCGCAATGGTTGGAATACAACCTAAGCGGATATCCCCAGTCATAGGTTCGCCCTGGTTTTTCACCAGTTCGACTAAATCATCCACATCTGTCAGGATTTTGCGGGAACGCTGCACCACTTCTTCACCTATAGCGGTGAACATAAAGGATTTATGATCACGTTCAATCAATTGATGGCCAAGCTGTTCTTCAAGATTCTGGATCCCGCTCGACAGCGTTGATTGACTGACAAAACACACCTTAGCGGCGCGGTTAAAATTCTGCTCTTGGTGAAGGTTCACCAAATAGAATAAATTCTTAAGGCTAGGTAAATTTTTCATTTAATCGATTGCCACTAAGGTTATGAATTAATAAATTTAATCAACTCTAGCATAAGTTATCAACTAAAACGCGGCTGAATTGCTCAATACTGTGAGCAAAATCGATTTTCAATCAAAGGAAAACCTAAGAGAGCGCTTACTAAGAACAAACGGAAGGGATAAAGACTGGAATAGAGGTTATTGAGGTGCAACCTGCAGCTGCACCTCCATAGTACAGACTAAGCTTTAGCCTGTAGGAATTGCTTTAACTGCTGGAGATCGGCACTTGCAAATTCAACAATTTGCGCGACCCAGGTTCCATGTTCAGCTTCCCAACGTGCTTCTTCGCCATGTTGGAGTAACTGGGCAATTTGCTGAATACGTTTTAAACCCACTGAGCCCGCCGCACCTTTAAACTTATGAGCTTCGGCGCATAAAGTGTCCTTATCGGCAGCTTCGTTAGCCTTGACTAGATTCCCTACATACTCAGGCATTAATTGCTCAAACAAGACCACACTCTTTAGCAGAGTTCCGGCACCAATCGCACTGCAATACTGTTCTAACGTATTGAGATCTAGGATTGTTTCTAATTCAACTGTGGCCATCTAGGCCTCCCTTAAGTAGTCCAATGCTTAAAACACGTTTATGACATGATACCCACTAAAATTGTCAGTGCAACTTATAGCAGCATTTGTGGTCAAATGATGTTTTATTTAACAAAAAATCAACTATTTCAAACACTCTCAGCGATAAATCGATTCCAACTGAATCCCTTCAAGCGATATGGTCATTATGGTCGCGCTAATGCAGCGCCTTGTCCACCCTTACGCGCAAGATCCTCAACAATTGCCACTAAACCATTCCAGCGATAGCCGCACCAATCGGGCGCGAGTAGTATCGGTTTTTTCGCATAGGCGGTCACCCGATGAAAAATCACCTCTTTCGGTGTATGCCGAACCAGTTCGCCGACACAAGCCGCATACTCCTCAATACTGAGCAAGGGTAAACGTCCTGCACGCCAAGCTTTCGCCATCGTACTGCCCTCAACCACATGTAATGGATGTAGCTTTAAGCCATCGACGCCCTGCGCCAGCACCGCCTGCAGTGTCGCCATATAATCGAGGTGAGTTTCACCGGGTAAGCCTAAGATAAGGTGAGTGCAAACTTTTAGGCCTCTGCTTCTGGCCCGTGCAACCGTATCGCAATAACAGGCAAAATCGTGCCCACGGTTAATCTTATGCAAGGTTCTATCGTTGGCGGTTTGTAATCCAAGTTCCAGCCAGACATCGACGCCCTTTTGCTGATAACTGGCTAATAAATCTAACACATTATCTGGCACACAGTCGGGACGCGTACCAACACACAGGCCCACAATTTCACTGTCTTTGACCGCTTCATCGTATTTGGCCATCAACACTTGATACTCATCATAGGTGCTCGTATAGGCCTGAAAATACGCGATAAACTTATCTGCATTCAGCTTAGGTTTCGCCTCTTTATAACGGGCTTTCCCTTGTTCTAGCTGCTCACTGATGCTGAGCGTTTCCGCCTGCTGATAACTAAAGGAGGCCACATTACAAAAGGTGCAACCACCACGTCCTAGAGTGCCATCGCGGTTAGGACAAGTGAATTTTGCATCGATAGTCAGCTTGCGTAAGCGCTCGCCGTATTTAGCCTTACACACGGCACCGAATGTGTTTACGTATGCATCGAGCCCCATTAGCTCGCCTGCCAAATTTCATGTCGTTTCATTAAAAATAACCAAGATAAAATCACAAAAAAGAAGAAATAAAGACGTGTATTTAGATGAAAAAACTCATGATAAACAAAGCGAGCATCGTTTTCTTGGTGGTAAATCAAACTCCGGTTAGATTCACAGCGTCAAAGCTTAAAACCTGAGTCATTGCTCACAGTGTCTTTACACTCCGTGATTTCACTCACAAGCAAATAGAATAACAATTCATTTATTATAAATTTTTATACATCCACTGTATTTGCAATAAAAATCACTATTTCTAAATCAAAAACAATCGATTTCGATGTTACATTTTAGTAACCCCATCGTTTTACATTTTTTAAAATTCTTTTTATTCATAATGTTATACAGAACTTTAATCAGTTAACGTTAACGTCAAGTAATTGTGTTTTGTGTATGAAACATGAATGAATACCCATATTTTATGCAAATTTTTGGTTTGACCTTTGGTTAATCTCAGGATAATTTGGGTGGTTCGGGTGCATATCTATAGAAAGTCTTTACATTTCTCCCCGAGTAGTAATTTCGTTGAGGTCAAGGGAGGTTTTTGTATGAGCTTATATCATCCCAGTTTTGAGCGGGACAATTGTGGTTTTGGCTTGATTGCACAAATGGATGGCGAAGCCAGCCATCGTATCGTGCGCACCGCCATCCATGGCCTCGATCGCATGAAACACCGTGGCGGTATCGCCTCTGACGGTCGAACTGGGGACGGCTGTGGTTTATTAATGCAGCTACCATTGCAATTCTTTGAAGCCATTGCCGCGGAAAATGACTGGCACCTGAGCCGCAAATTCGCCGTGGGCATGTTGTTTTTAAGCCAAGATGAAGAACTGGCCGACCAAGCCAAGTTTATTCTCGAACGCGAACTCGAGCGCGAAACCTTAAGCATTGCCGGCTGGCGTAAAGTCCCCGTCAATCCTGAGGTATTGGGTGAGATTGGTAAATCGAGCCTGCCGCAAATCTATCAAGTACTGATCAACGCCCCGATTGGCTGGCGTGAGAAAGATCTTGAGCGTCGCCTCTACATGGCTCGCCGCCGATTAGAGCAACAAATTACTGACGATAAAGACTTTTATGTCGCGAGTCTTTCAGGCCAAGTCATAGTCTACAAAGGCTTGATGATGCCTGCCGACTTGCCCGCATTCTATCCCGACCTTGCTGACATCCGTTTGAAGAGCTCTATTTGTTTATTCCATCAACGCTTTTCAACCAATACTTCACCTAAATGGCCACTCGCTCAGCCCTTTAGATATCTTGCCCATAACGGCGAGATCAACACTATTACCGGTAACCGCCAATGGGCCCGTGCCCGTGCCTACAAGTTTAATTCACCACTGCTGCCCGACTTACAACAGGCGGCGCCCTTTGTGAATGAAACGGGTTCTGACTCCTCATCGCTCGATAATATGCTCGAAATGCTGCTCTCAGGCGGTATGGACTTATACCGCGCCATGCGTTTGCTTATTCCGCCAGCATGGCAGAGTAACCCAGAGATGGATGATGAGCTAAAAGCCTTCTATGACTTTAACTCCATGCATATGGAACCTTGGGATGGCCCAGCGGGTATCGTAATGACCAACGGTCGCCACGCCGCTTGCGCGGTGGATCGTAACGGTCTGCGTCCATCACGTTATGTGATCACCAAAGATCGTATCCTCACCCTCGCCTCCGAAGTGGGCATTTGGGACTACGCCGCCGATGAAGTGATTGAAAAAGGCCGCGTCGGCCCGGGTGAGCTGTTAGTGTTAGATACACTCAATGGCCGTCTGTACCAGTCATTCGAAATCGATAACGACCTTAAGCGTCGCCACCCCTATAAAGAGTGGATGGCAAAAAACAGCCGTACTCTGGTCCCAGCCGAGCAGTTGGCAACAGAGCAACATGGCGCCAGCGAATTAAGCCCAGAGCAACTGCTGCAATACCAAAAGCAGTTTGGTTACACCCGTGAAGAGCTTGAACAAGTGATTTGGGTGCTGGCAAAACAAGGGGAAGAAGCGACAGGTTCCATGGGCGACGATACGCCAATGGCCGTATTGTCGAAAAAGTCACGCTCGCTCTATGACTATTTCCGACAGAAATTCGCTCAAGTCACTAACCCGCCTATCGATCCGCTGCGTGAAAAGCACGTGATGTCTCTGGCGACCTGTATCGGCCGCGAGCAGAACCTCTTCAACGAAACCACTGGTCATGCCTATCGGGTGATGTTTAACTCACCGATATTATTATTCAGTGATTTCAATCAATTACTTGGATTAGATAGCACTTACTATCGCGCCAATATCGTCGACTTAAACTACGATCCGAAGGAAGGCTTAGAACACGCTATCCGCCGCATCACCTCGGAAGCCGAGCGTTTAGCTCGCAGTGGCACCACGCTGCTGATTTTATCCGACCGCGCGATTGATAAATCGGCGCAGGTGATCCCAGCGGCCATGGCAGTTGGCGCAGTACAACAAATGCTGGTGAGTAAGAGCCTGCGCTGCGATACCAACATCATTGTTGAGACCGCATCGGCACGGGATCCGCACCACTTTGCGGTGCTACTCGGCTTTGGTGCTACCGCGATTTATCCGTATCTAGTGTATGAGTCAATCTCAGATCTGGCGAAACGCCATCAGTTGACCGACACCACGGCACTGATGCTGAACTTCCGTTACGGCATCGAAAAAGGCCTGCGTAAGATCATGTCGAAGATGGGGATCAGCACCGTCGGCTCCTACCGTTGTAGCCAACAGTTTGAGGCCATTGGTATTGCCAGCGATGTGATTGAACTCTGCTTTAAAGGCGTGGTAAGCCGTATCGAAGGCGCCAGCTTTGAGGATATCGCTCAAGATCAAGCGTTGCTGCATAAGGCCGCTTACCGTGCCCATGTGCCGCTGCCACAGGGCGGTTTACTCAAATATGTTGATGGTGGTGAATACCACTGCTTCAACCCTGATGTGGTCAACACGCTGCAGGCGTCATTAATCGACAAGAATTTTGCGACCTATAAGAAGTTCGCCGAATTAGTGGATAACCGCCCAGTCGCCACCCTAAGGGATTTGATTGGCATTAAGGCTGACCAAGCCGCAATTGAACTGGATAAAGTTGAAGCTGCCAGCCAATTATTCCCACGCTTTGACAGTGCTGCCATGAGTATCGGCGCCCTAAGCCCCGAGGCCCATGAGGCATTAGCCATCGCCATGAACCGTTTAGGCGGCCGCTCTAACTCGGGCGAAGGTGGTGAGGATGCCCGCCGCTTTAACACCGAGCGTAACTCGGCGATTAAGCAAATTGCCTCGGCACGTTTTGGCGTAACCGCCCATTACCTAGTCAACGCCGATGTGTTGCAGATTAAAGTTGCCCAGGGCGCAAAACCCGGTGAAGGCGGACAACTGCCAGGCCATAAGGTGAGTGTGGAAATTGCTGGGCTGCGCCACGCGCGTCCAGGTGTAACCTTGATTTCACCACCGCCACACCATGATATTTACTCTATCGAAGACTTAGCCCAGCTGATTTTCGATTTAAAACAAATTAATACCAAGGCACTGATCTCCGTGAAATTAGTGTCTGAGCCTGGTGTCGGCACTATCGCCACCGGTGTAGCAAAAGCCTACGCCGATATGATCACTATTTCTGGCTACGATGGTGGCACCGGCGCGAGCCCTATCACCTCGGTAAAATACGCTGGCAGCCCATGGGAGCTCGGCCTTGCTGAAGTACATCAATCTCTGGTGGAAAATGGCCTACGCCATAAGATCCGCTTGCAGGTCGATGGCGGCCTAAAAACCGGAACCGACGTTATCAAGGCGGCCTTACTCGGCGCTGAGAGCTTTGGCTTCGGCACTGTGCCCATGATTGCCTTAGGTTGTAAGTACCTGCGTATTTGCCACCTGAACAACTGTGCCACTGGTGTTGCAACTCAGGACAAGAAACTGCGCGATAACCACTACCACGGCTTACCAGAGCGAGTGATGACTTACTTTGAGTTTGTCGCCGAGGAAGTGCGCGAGTGGATGGCAACGCTAGGGGTTAGCAAGTTCGAAGATTTAGTGGGGCGCAGTGAGTGGCTACATACCTTAGAAGGCCAGACTGATAAGCAACGTGGACTCGATTTAGCGCCAATCCTGTATCAACCTAAGGTCAGAGCCAGCACTTCGCGCACTTGGCAGGAAACCAATCCACCAGCGGATTTAGGTTTACTCAACCAACATCTGCTCAACGAGTGCCAGAGTGCGGTCGATAAGGGCGAGTGTTTCGATGCCGCTTACAGTATCAACAATACCGACCGCTCAGTGGGCGCACGCCTATCGGGCTATATCGCAACTACCCTTGGTGTAAAAGGCACTAAGGCACCGATTAAACTCAGCTTTAATGGCAGTGCAGGCCAAAGCTTTGGGGTATGGAACAGCCCAGGCCTTGAACTTAAGCTCTGCGGCGATGCCAACGACTACGTCGGTAAGGGCATGTCGGGCGGCAAGATTGTGATTTATCCACCGCTAGGGAGTCCGTTCCAGAGCGAGCGCAGCGCGATTGTCGGTAACACTTGTCTGTATGGCGCGACTGGCGGACGCTTCTTCGCAGCGGGCCAAGCGGGTGAACGCTTTGCGGTACGTAACTCGGGCGCAATTGCCGTAGTTGAAGGCTTAGGCGATAACGGCTGCGAATACATGACCAGCGGTATTGTAGTCGTACTCGGTAAAACCGGGGTGAACTTCGGCGCAGGGATGACCGGCGGCTTTGCCTATATCTTCGACCAATTTGGCCGCTTTAATCGCCGCGTGAATAACGAGCTTGTCGATACCCAAAAACTCGAGTCACCGATTCATCAACAGCATTTGAAAGGCTTGATTGAAGAACATGTGGCCGAGACTGGCAGTGAGCACGCGAAGATGATCTTAAGCGACTTTGCCAACTGGTTAGATTGCTTTGTTTTAGTGAAACCGAAAAATATCGCCGTTGCAGATCTGCTCAAATTAGAGCAATCGAGCCCGGAACTAGCAGTTAAAGCGGGGTAATAGCAGATGAGTAACGATTTTCAATTTATTGAAGTGGGTCGCAAAGACCCAACTAAACACCCTGCAGCAAAGCGTTCGACTCAGTTTATTGAGATTTATCAGCCCTTTGCTCAAGCTCAGGTGACTGAACAGGCGGACCGTTGTCTCGATTGCGGTAACCCTTATTGTGAGTGGAAATGCCCGCTGCACAACTATATTCCCAACTGGCTGAAACTGGCGCAGCAGGGGCGAATTATGGAAGCGGCGGATTTGGTCCATGAGACTAATACCCTGCCCGAGATCTGCGGCCGCGTCTGCCCACAGGACAGACTCTGTGAAGGTGCTTGTACCCTAAACGCCGACTTTGGTGCCGTGACTATCGGTAATGTGGAGAAGTACATTACCGATACCGCCATCGCCCAAGGCTGGCGTCCTGATATGAGCAAGGTCACGCCACGCAAGGAAAAGGTCGCGATTGTGGGCGCTGGCCCTGCTGGTTTAGGCTGTGCCGATATTCTTGCCCGTAATGGGATTAAGGCTGTGGTGTTTGATAAGTATCCCCAGATTGGTGGCCTGCTGACCTACGGTATTCCGGCTTTTAAACTGGATAAAGCCGTGATGGCGACTCGCCGCACTGTGTTAGAAGGCATGGGCATCGAGTTCAAGCTGGGCGTCACTGTCGGTAAAGACGTCGCCTTTAACCAACTGCTAGAGGAATACGATGCAGTCTTCCTCGGCATGGGAACCTACACCGCCATGAAAGCGGGCCTTGAGGGCGAAGATGCCCAAGGCGTGTACCAAGCCCTGCCCTACTTGATTGGCAATACCCATCACCTGATGGGCAGCAGTAATCCTGACACCCCTTACCTGAATCTTGCCGGTAAGCGCGTGGTGGTCTTAGGTGGCGGTGATACCGCCATGGACTGTGTCCGCACCGCCGTGCGCCAAGGGGCCAGCAGTGTAATTTGTGCCTATCGCCGTGACGAAGCCAACATGCCTGGTTCACGCCGCGAGGTGCAAAACGCCCGTGAAGAGGGCGTGAACTTCCTGTTTAACCGTCAACCCGTGGCGATTAAAACCCAGGATGGCAAAGTAGTGGGCGTGGAATGCGTTGAAACCCAAATGGGTAAAGCCGATGCCAGCGGCCGTCAACGTGCCGAAGCGATTGAAGGCAGCGAGCAGTTACTCGACGCCGATGCGGTGATTATCGCCTTCGGTTTCCAACCTAGCCCTGCGCCTTGGTTTGCCGATTACGGCATTGAACTAGACCAATGGGGCCGAGTAAAAGCCAGTAAACAGGCCGATAACCCATTCCAAACCACCAATCCAAAGGTATTTGCTGGCGGTGATATGGTCCGAGGTTCGGATCTGGTTGTGACCGCGATTGCCGAAGGACGTGATGCCGCACAAGGTATTCTTAACTACTTAGATTAATTGTTTTTTGTTGTACCGCTGTACCTGTGAGTCTCGGACTCGTACCCACGAGTCCACCATTTGCTTGTGAATTTTGGCGCACCTTAGGGTGCGCATTTTTTTTATCTTCCGCGCATTTAATCCTATCCCAATCAAGCAATCGCAATCCCACAATAACGCCAAAGCATAACTGTGGTATATTAGCCGCCATTCTGTTATCCCACGCTTTAGTGGCATCACACATTCAGTAGAATCAAAAGGGTCTCCCATGAAAATTGGTATTATTGGCGCAATGGAGCCAGAAGTTGCCCATCTTATTGCGGCTATGACAAACGCCTCTTCACAAACGATTGCGGGCATTGAATTTATCGCAGGCACCTTAGCTGGCAAAGACGTCGTAGTGACACGCTCAGGTATTGGCAAAGTCGCCGCCAGTATAGCCACCACACTGCTGATTGAGAAATACGCCCCCGATGCGGTAATCAACACAGGTTCTGCGGGCGGTTTTGCCGATTCACTGTCGATTGGTGATATCGTGATTTCATCCGAAGTGCGCCACCACGATGTGGATGTGACCGCATTTGGTTACGAAATTGGCCAAATGGCGCAGCAACCTGCGGCGTTTATCCCAGCGCCATACTTAGTCGAAGCCGCCAATAAGGCCATCGCACAATTAGGTGAAGTGAAAGCGATTGAAGGCTTAATCTGTACGGGCGATAGCTTTATTTGCGACCCAGTACGTACCAAAACCATGTTGGAGCACTTCCCAACCATGGCGGCCTGTGAGATGGAGGGTGCGGCAATTGCCCAAGTGTGTCACCAGTTTGGCGTGCCATTCGTAGTGATCCGCTCGCTCTCTGACAACGCCAACAACGACTCTCCGGTCGACTTCGATTCTTACATTGTGAAGGCAGGCTACCATTCGGCACTGATGGTGATGTTGCTGCTTGAGCAATTAGATCCAAATTCAGTAAAGTAATTGACTAAAGCATGATTGCGGAAAGTACCTGATGCACAGTTCTTTTTATCAACAACTTGTCGAAATTGATGGCGCTTTGTTTGAGGGCTTCTTGGTACTTTTCTTTGCTTTATTGCTGGCGCGTTTAGCGCCATTGCCAAGGGAAATGCAGCCGCTAATTTGGTTTAGTCACTTAGCCAAACAGCTCGCCGCCAAAGTCAATCGCCCTGGGCGCGCGCCCAGCCAACAGGCAACCGCCGGCTTTTTAGCCATGTTGCTGCTAGTGTTTCCCTTCTGGGCAATTATCACCTTTTTACTCGAGCTCGCCGCTTTCCCTTGGTTCTTCGAATTTTTAGTTCTGTATCTGTGTTTGACGGATGCAGGCTTTAGCCAAGTCGCCGACGAAATCGCTAAAGCATTGAAGCGCGAGGACAATGCCAGCGCAAAAAAGCTATTACAGCCGTGGATTGTCCGTGATACGGATAATCTATCGGAAGTCGGCTTAACCAAGGCCACGATAGAAAAGCTCGCTACCGCGCCGATTTATGGCACGGCATCGACCATCTTCTTCTTTGCGATCGCAGGCGCCCCTATGGTGCTGGCGGTCAGAATGATTAAACAGCTCGAACTCAGTTGGCCGCCCATTCAACCTAAGTACCAGCACTTTTGCAGTTCGGTGCACGTTATTTCTACGACGCTGCTGGCAATCCCCGCTTGGTTATGGAGCCTGTCGATTGCGATTCAAGGCGGCCCCAAGGCCTTAGCATTGCTGTTTCGCACCTCTAAAAATCATCCAGCCCTGCGTGGTTATGTGATGAGTGTGTCCTTAGTGGCGAATATTTTACGCATTGAATTGGGTGGACCCCAGAAGTTTTCGGGGCAACGCATTGATGTGGCTAAGATAGTCTATGGCCCACAGCCGCACCAAGAGATGATTGCCCCCGCAGTAAAACTCGCCTCACGGGCCTGCGCTATCTGGTTTAGCTTTATTACCTTACTTCCGATCATTTGGGCGGGTTTACGCTGGCTACAAACCCTGTGATATGATGCCTTTAATCTTAACATTAGGTTAAAGGCTGACTATCTTGTTCGAAAACATGCATGTTTCATTAACAACTCCCGCCTTGCTATTTCCGGCAATCTCACTGCTATTACTAGCCTATACCAACCGCTTCTTTGCGCTGGCGGCGCTGATCCGTCAGCTCAGTAACGGCGACAAACCCGTGCATAAGGATCAGATTAAAAACTTAAGCCAGCGGATCCGGATTATTCGCCGCATGCAGGAGGCGGGCGTATCCAGCTTTGCCCTGTGTGTGCTCTGTATGATTTTCATCTATATCGGTTTTAATAAGACGGGCTCGGTGATCTTCGGTGCCAGCTTGTTACTGCTGCTCTATTCACTGATTTTATCTGTGATAGAAATTCGTATCTCTGTGGACGCGCTGAACATCCACATCAAAGAGATGAGTAAATGAGCCACTGGATTTACTTCTTCGATTTATGTGGCACGGCGGTATTTGCCCTTTCTGGCGCCTTAGCCGCTGGGCGTCACCGTATGGACCCCTTTGGCGTTATCGTGCTCGCGTCGGTAACAGCTGTGGGTGGTGGCAGTATTCGCGATGCGCTGATAGGCGCCACGCCGGTGTTTTGGATCCGCGACCCTAACTACATCATAGTGATACTCGCCACAGTCCTAGCTTGTTTGCTGTTAGTGCGCCGCCCCCGCAAGATGCCGCAATACACGCTACCTGTCGCCGACGCCTTAGGTTTGGCCCTATTCACAGTGATTGGTGCTGAAAAAGCCCTCAATATGGGACTCAGTGGCATGATTGCCGTCGTGATGGGCTTGATCACGGGCGTAGGAGGAGGCATTATTCGAGACTTACTGTGCAGACAAATCCCTATGGTGTTACGCACAGAAATCTATGCCACGGCGTCGATTGTTGGCGGCATAGGTTATACCGTAAGCCTTGCCTACGGGATGGGCGAAAAAACGGCACTATTTTTAGCCATGACCAGTGCCTTAATCATTCGCCTATGCGCCATCAAATGGCATTTGTCGTTACCCGCCTTTGATCTCAAAACCAAGAGGGAATAGTTTGCGAATATTGTGTCTTTTAGTCTGTCTTATTTGGGTTCCGGCTTTGTTTCCTGCGTCTGTACACGCTAACTCAGGGGAAATGCCAGCAGAACAGCAGTTAGCCGTAAAATACATGAACGCGCTAACCGAGCACGACTATCAAACACTCGGCAAATTCTATAACCGTGATACCGTCTTCTTCGATAAAACCGCCAATCGTAAATACACGGGTGGGCGGTTTATTATCGATTTCCTCGAGCGCGCCCACGAGGGTGTGCTCGAATATGATTTCAATATCGAGCATATGTATAACGCAGGCTCCCTCGTGGTGATGATTGGTAACTATCACTTTAAGGGACCCGGCGAGCAGTTTGGTAAACCCGGAAAAATTATTGATGTCGCCATTCCTGGGGTCACCAGTCTTAAGCTCGATATGCGTAATCACAGGGTCACAGAGCATGTGGATCTGATTGATTACCAGACCATGTCAGACCAATTAGCGATGCAGTAGTCACAAAATTTAGCTTTTGTTGAAACTTGAGCCCTCAAAACGAGTCGAAACCTACAATGAGTCAATACGACTGAGGTGCGGCATTCTTTGCCCACGGGTCGTTTCGTTTCAATGAGGTTTGTATGAAGTTGTTTGGACTGATTGCCCTACTCGCCCTGAATGGCCTAATGCTCGCGCCCCATGCACAGGCGCAGCAGCCGATTATTGTGTCCTACGCGGTGCAACCCGTAAGCCATTTCAACCAGCAACTGCGGGCCGCTCAAGAGCAACATCAAGCCTGGAGCGAAGATCCCACCGCCATCAGCAGCCAATATGCGGGTAAAAAGTTTACCCTTGTCCGCACTCAGCCCACCAAAAATGGCGTGTTTACCTATCAAGTGAGTGAGTTGTCGCAGCAGCACCCACAAATGCTGTTAATTCTGTCGCTTAAGAAAAGTGCCCAGCGCTGGCAAGTGGATTCCGCCCAGCTGGCGTGGAAGTGTCGTGATGGTCAGCATTTCGGTACCGACAGATGCAATATTGGCGAGCATGAGGCCAGCACTGCACCTTAGACAAGGTATTTTAAAAACAGCACTTTAAACGATTGCCTAGATAAAAGGCAGAAGTAAAAAGAGCGCCCTTAGGCGCTCTTTTTTACTTGCTTGGTAAGTACTTATTAACCGTCTTAAGCACTCACAAGCGGTACTCACATGGTGACATCCGATTCGGCTTAAACCAGAGTCACTTTCGCGAACTTACGCTTACCGACTTGGAATACGGCAACCGTACCAGCGCTTAAGGTCATACGGCTATCATCAACCTTCTCACCGTCCATCTTCACCGCGCCTTGCTTGATCATACGCATCGCATCGGAAGTCGAACCCACTAAGTCGGCATCTTTAAGTAAGTTAGCAATCGCTAAGCCTTCACCCGCCGCTAATTCAACCTCAGGGATATCATCTGGGATAGCACCCTTTTGGAAACGGTCGATAAAGGCTTGATGGGCACTCTCGGCCGCCGCTTGGTCGTGGAAGCGCGCGATGATTTCCTTCGCAAGGGCAATCTTGGTATCACGGGGGTTAGCACCGTTGGCGATATCTTGTTTGAACTGTTCAATCTCGGCCAAAGGACGGAATGACAGCAACTCAAAGTAGCGCCACATTAATTCGTCAGAAATTGACATGATCTTGCCAAACATTTCATTGGTGGGCTCACTCACACCAATGTAGTTGTGCGCCGATTTAGACATTTTCTTCACGCCGTCTAAACCTTCAAGCAGTGGCATCATAATCACGGCTTGTGGCTTTTGGCCTTCGGCTTTTTGTAACTCACGGCCCATCAACAGGTTGAACTTCTGATCGGTTCCGCCTAATTCAACGTCGGCCTTCAGAGCTACTGAGTCATAACCCTGTAGCAGTGGATACATAAATTCGTGGATAGCGATCGACTGACCCGAAGCATAACGCTTCTTAAAGTCGTCACGTTCCATCATACGGGCAACGGTTTGCTGCGAGGCTAAACGGATCATCCCTGCTGCGCCTAATGGCTCTAACCAGCTCGAGTTGAACTCGATACGGGTTTTGGCAGGATCCAAAATTTTATAGACCTGCTCTTTATAGGTCTCGGCGTTGGCTAATACTTGCTCACGGGTGAGAGGTGGACGTGTACTGTTTTTACCACTTGGATCACCCACCATACCGGTAAAGTCACCAATTAAGAAAATGACTTCATGACCTAACTCTTGGAATAATCTTAATTTATTTAAAATTACTGTGTGTCCAAGATGGATATCCGGTGCGGTAGGATCAGCGCCTAACTTGATACGAAGTGGACGTCCTTCTTTGAGTTTTTCCAGCAGATCCGATTCGAGTAGGATCTCATCGGTACCACGTCTAATTTCTGCTAATACTTGGTCTAAATCAGCCATCTCGGCGGGGACTCCTAAGGCCATGATCATAAAATGAGGAGACTTATGTTACTTGTTAGCCACCACAATTGAAAGTGTGTACACTAACGGGATTATTCAAGCCTTAGGTAATCGGTATCGGCGTCACATGGGAAAGGTTATAACGTTATTTAAATTGTTGCCTAAAAAGCATCAAATTCTCCTCAGCATTCTTTCTGTTATCACTACGATAACCCTGCTCTTTCCCTCTGAAGAAGCACAAGCTTCAAGACAAACTCAAGGTGTCGCAGACCAAGCTCAAGTCAATACTCGTTACGATGTTCCTTTAGCCTTTCGCTCACCAGAGCGTCCAGAAGGGGTTGAGGGCCAATCGCAAGATGCATCCACCAACGCCACGCCGTTATCTTCGGCCGATGCCTTAGCCGCAGGCAATGTGCCCGCCAGCGAAACCTTAGAGAGCGCCCACCATAGGGACGTTGAACATTTTAATGTGAAAAATGGCGATACCTTAGCCGCAGTATTTGAGCGTGCGGGACTCACCAGCAAAGATGTGTATGAAATTACCCAGTTGCCGCTCGCCAAACAAAATCTGTTAAAAATCATCCCCGGCGAAGAAATTGTGATTTCGAAGGATGCCAAGGGCGATTTAACCGAAGTGCGCTACCGTGTCGATGCGGTATCGACCTTAGTGATCACTAAGGATCAGGATAAGTATTCCGAGAAAATCTCCGAAAAAGACATTGAAATCCGCACCCAATTCACCAGTGCGAAAATCAAGAGTAACTTCTGGAATGCCGCCGTCGATGCGGGTTTAAACGCGAACCAAATTATGCAACTCTCGACCGTGTTTGGCTGGGATATCGACTTTGCCTTGGATTTACGTGAAGGCGACAGCTTCGCCATTATCTACGAGCAGGAGTATGCCGAAGGCGAGTTTTTACGTAACGGCAATATCCTCGCCGCCGAGTTTATCAACCAAGATGAGCGCTACACCGCGATTCGCTATACCGATGGCAACTATTACTCCGAAAACGGCACTAGCATGCGTAAGGCCTTCCTGCGCTCACCGGTTGACTTTAAATACGTCAGCTCAAACTTCAACCCGAAACGCCTACACCCTGTAACCGGGCAAGTTAAGGCCCACCGCGGCGTTGACTATGTTGCCGCCATTGGCACCCCCATTAAGGCGGCGGGCAATGGCCGAGTTGTCGAATCCGGCTACAATCAATTTAACGGTAACTATGTGTTCATCAAGCACAACGATACCTACACGACTAAGTATTTGCATTTGACCAAACGCAACGTCAGTAAAGGGGCCAGCGTTAAGCAGGGGCAAATTATCGGCACCTTAGGTAAGACAGGACGCGTCACTGGCGCTCACTTACACTATGAATTTATCGTCAATGGCGTACACCGTAATCCAAGAACGGTTGATTTGCCTAAGGCCGAATCGATTGCCCGTAAAGAAAAGCCACAATTCGATGCGCTTAGCAAACAGTTGATGGCCAGTATTTCACAGAACAAGCAAACCCAATTGGCGATGCAATAACGACGGACGGATCCCCTCACATGAACAAGGCTTATTATATTGGACTGATGTCTGGCACCAGCATGGACGGCGTCGATGCGGTATTAGTCGACTTTGCGGGTGAGCAGCCACAGCTTATCGCGACGCATACCGAGGCGATCCCGAGCCATTTGCTTAAGGGATTGCAGCGTTTATGCCTGCCTGGCAATGATGAAATCAACCGCCTTGGGCGCCTTGACCGCAGTGTCGGTAAATTATTTGCCCTCGCCGTCAATAACTTGCTCGCCAAAGCCCAGATAGCCAAAGAAGACATCATTGCCATTGGTAGCCATGGCCAAACCGTGCGCCACATGCCAAACCTTGAGGTGGGTTTTACCCTGCAAATTGGCGATCCCAACACCATAGCAACCGAGACGGGCATCGATGTGATTGCCGATTTTCGTCGTAAAGACATTGCCTTAGGTGGCCAAGGCGCGCCCTTAGTACCCGCCTTCCACCAGCAAACCTTTGCCCAAGTCGGTAAAAAGCGCGTGATCCTCAATATTGGCGGCATTGCCAACATCACCTATCTGACGGGGAATCGTGAAGAGGTCTTAGGCTTCGATACTGGGCCAGGCAATACGCTGATTGATGCCTGGATCCAGCAAGTGAAAAATGAGCCCTACGACAAAGACGGTGAATGGGCCGCTTCGGGCAAAACCGACCAACAGCTACTGGCGCAGTTGCTGTCGCACCCATATTTTTCCCTCGCCTATCCCAAGAGTACGGGGCGCGAGTTGTTTAATCAGGCTTGGTTAGAGCAGCAATTATCACAGTTTAATCAATTGGATGAAGAGGATATTCAATCGACTTTACTCGATTTAACCTGCCACAGTATCGCCCGCGATATCCTTAAACTCGCCCCTGTGGGAGAGTTATTTGTCTGCGGTGGCGGCGCCTTTAATAGCGAGTTAATGCAGCGCTTAGCGGCGCTACTGCCGGATTATCACATCGATACCACCTCTGCACTGGGCGTCGACCCTAAATGGGCCGAAGGCATCGCCTTTGCGTGGCTCGCAATGCGCCACCATTTAGGTTTGCCCGCCAACCTGCCTGCGGTGACAGGCGCCTCCCGCGAAGCCGTATTAGGCGGACGCTTTAGCGCTAAGTAAAGCTCAAACCTACTGAAGCAGTTTGTGTTTAAGTAAGATGATATCCCGCTGCGGAAAACCATCGAGCGTCATCACTAAGCGGTTTGACTCCGGAATATAGGTCATGGAGCCAAACCCGCTTAGGCTCGAGCGGGGCACCCTAAGGAGTGGCGTGACTTGCTGGCTGCTCGCCTCCCAGTAATTCAATCGCTGCTCATTGCCATTACTGGATTTGAAATACACCCCGTCCGCCGTCATTGCCCAATTATTGCCAGACCGAAACACTTTGCTGGAAATGAGCTGTGTTACCTCTTCAGGCTGCGCGAGATTAATCAACCAGAGTCCATTCACCCCGTAACGACTAAACACCAATTCAGTTGCCGACTTGGCAAACCCCACCGCCATACTCAGAGGGCTTATCACCTTGGGCGCACTGTTATCTAAATAAAACTCGGTGATACCGTCGCTAGTCGATGCGAATACCGCAGTACCCTGCCAATTCCAGCTGGGGCGACCATGGTTGTGATAACTCGAGGCTAAGGCGGTAATGTTCTTATTGGTTAAATCTAAAATAAAAATGCGATTGCCTTCATTGCGATCATCGGGGGCGATAAAGGCAATTTTAGAACCGTCGGGTGACCAACGCGGGTAAGCGACACGCGACTTAAGCTGAGTGTGTTGCTCTAGTTTTTGCCCCTTGATATCCGAGGTCCAAATCTCGTTATAGCCAGTATCGCTGGAGACAAAAACGATTCGACCCGCCTCTGGGGAATAATGGGGATTACGATGGCTAATACCGGAATACAGCAGCGGAAACAAACTGCCCGGCACTTTATCCCCGAGGGAAAAATACGCCATTTGGAATTGCCGGCGATACTGGTGATAAACCAACTCGCCCTCATCGGATACGCTACTCGGATAACTCATACCTTCGACATCGAGTGGCCGAATATGGGCCGTTTCGATATCGATAGTAAAACCATTGCGACTACCAGAGTCTTCCGTGGCAAACACTAACGCCTGACTGTTCGGCGTCCAGCTCAAGCCGCGAATATCTTCTAGTCCTTGGGTTAAGCGTTTTTCATTGGCATTGGCTAAGTCGCGAATAAAAATATCCTCAGAGATATTACTAAAGCGCCTCGCTATCGCGAGCCATTTACCATCGGGGCTAAAGGCTAAATCTCTATCTTCATAATTACACTGGCTTTCGCAGGATAATCTTTCAGCCGTAGCGTCCGCTTTGGCTAAAGTTAAGCGGTAAATACCTCCCACTTTATCCGCCTCGTGGGAGGAGATATAAGCAAGATATTGACCATCGGGGGAAATATCTATCGCCGCCATATCCGTGCTACAGGGCGCCAGAGCTAACATCTCATTGGTCGCTAAAGTCAATTGGGTAATGGTGCACTTTCCCGTCGCGTGGCTGCGGGAGGCAAAAAACAACTTGGTATCATCTAAGCTCCACACAGCACGCAGCTCAACCGATGTTGAAGGGGTTAACTGACGGGCGGGAACATCTTCACGTTTAAAATCTTTAAGATAGAGGCTAGATGTCACCCCAGGACGACTCGCGCCATACACAAGCCAACGCCTATCGTGGGATAACCTTGGATAACGCTCCGAACCCGGATCTCGAGTCAGCACCGTCATTTGGGTATCCGTCATCCGCTGTTTATCTTGATATAAATGCATACCAATAAATAAGCTACTGACAACAGCCACGGCCCCCAGCACCATCGCCATTAAACGCAGACGCTGATTGGCATGTTGCAATTTAGTCTCAGTGGTCTGCCGTAAATCTTCTTCGGTATCGTCGAGTTGATCGTAGATAGGCGGTAACAACAATCGATAGCCAGCCTTACGCACTGTCTCAATCACGCCACCATCCACGTCTAGAGGCAATAATTGCTGCCGTAAATGCCAAATCGCGTTGGTGAGTGCCTTAGTGCCGACGTAGGCATTGCCTTCCCACACTTGAGTAATCAACTCATCGCGGGTAACCACATGAGGATAACGCAGGGCAAGATAGCTAAGCACTTCAATAAACTTAGGTTGAAGCGACACTTTAGCGGATTCATTTGAGGAGGTTTCATCCCCCTGCGTTTGAAATAAAATTGAGTTATCGGAAGGGTCAATACGGCAACTCCCCAAGTAAAAACCCAACTTACTCTTATCCTTCATTTTTCTCACACCTTCGCTATTCGTCTTTTTATGGTTAGGGTAATGAGTACATCGTGTGGCTAAATACTACCTAAGACTTAACAAAGATGACAATCCAATGTTTTAAACTAACTATATAAAATTCAAAATATTAGCTAATTAAAAATCTAAAATAGAGATTTAAACAATATAGAAACGAGCCGGGATAGATTGCGATACGGCAACAGATTACTTACAACTGATTGACCAATAACAACATAAGAGTCAAAGCCTTACTCCTGCGGTTAACTCATCTCAGCAGGGGTAATTTACTTTACTAGGAACCCAAGTATGCTTCGCTTAACCTTGATCGGCATCTGGACTATGCTATGCCTGATTTTTATCCCCAACGCCTTAGCGCAGGACTACCAGAAACCTTCCCCCGCACTGCAACAAACCATTGCACATAACGCGGCTCTCACAACTAGACTCTCAAACGATCATCAGTGGCTGGCATTACTTAGCCCAATTGCAGCGCCGAGCATTGCCACGCTGGCCCAGCCAGAGCAGAAGTTGGCAGGATTACGTATCGCCGCCGAGCAATATTTACCGAGCCGTATCACCCAGCGCTACCACCAACTCAAGCTGATTAGTATTCAGGACAATCGGCAGCGGCTGATAAGCTTGCCCGGTGGCCATGATATCACCGAGCTGCAATTTTCCCCCGACAGTCGCTACCTCTCCTATGTCAGCCTAACGCCAGAGGGTGGTTACTTATATGTTTACGACATCGCTCAAAACCGCCACAAGCGCCTGTCAGACAACCGATTAAATGGCACGATTAGCCTTGATTATCAATGGGCTAACAATAACAGCCTGCTTGCTCGCTTTGTCATAGCCTCCAATACCAACGCAAGCATGGCTCCTACCCTTTACGCACCGAAAACCAAAGAAACCTCGGGCAAACAAAGCCCGCAGCGCACCTATCAAGACTTATTGAAAACCAGCGCTGACAAACAACGCTTTAGCCAACTGACGACCAGTCAACTGGCCCTTGTGGATATGGATGGCAAGCTGACAAATATCGCTGCGCCGGGCATCTTTGAGGATTTTTCGCTGTCGCCAGATGGTCAATATATCTTAACCCATCAGCTCACTACACCCTTCTCAACCCAAGTAAAGTATTATGATTTTCCAATCTTAACAGAGATTTATAATCTTGATGGTCAACGCATTACGCAACTGCACCAAAGCCAGAGTGGAGAATCTAAGCCCCAAGGAAGAGACTCAGTTTTACCCGGCCCTCGCATGTTCCATTGGGTTCAAGGGCAAGGCGCAACCTTAGCCTTTACTGAGGCTTTAGATCAGGGCGATAGCCAGCAAGAGGCGCCGCTACGGGATAGCCTATGGCAACTCGATGCCCCCTTTACCCAAAAGGCCAAACTCATCGCCAAAACCCCTTGGCGGATCATCGATATCGACTGGGCAGAAAATAACATCGCCTTAGTGAGCCAGCGCAATAGCAAAGCACAGTTACTGCGACTGAGTCGCCTAGACCCTCATCTTGGGGAAAGTTCGTTGTATACCTTGAACGAGCGAAATCTACGCGATAAATATCAAGAGCTTGGAAAATTCCCCAGAGAATATACCCAAGGCAAAGGGCTAGTGATCCGCGTGCAGCAAGCACAAACCGCAGGGGTTATTCACAACGGCCAAGGGGCATCGCCTCAAGGCGATAAGCCATTTTTAAAACGCACCTCACTCGCCACAGGAGAATCCTCACTGTTATGGCAATCTGCAACCAACCAATTAGAATCGGTGCGCTATGTGCTCAATCTTGAGCCCTTACAACTGATTATCAACCGTGAAAGTCCGACTGAAGCCCCAAGCCTCGTGTTAATCGATGGCGCCAAAGAACGTGTGCTCTACCAACAGGCCGATGAATTGAGTGCGTATCGGGGGATGCGGAAGCAGCTGATCACCTACAAAAGAGCCGATGGCGTGCCCCTGTCAGGCACTCTCTACTTACCCGCTAATTACACCAAGGAGCAAGGTACCTTACCCGTATTGATGTGGGCTTATCCACGGGAATTTAACGATCCCGATGTCGCGGGCCAAATCAGCTTTAGCGCCAACCAATATCCCAGCATCAGCCCAAGGGGCCCGATCCCATTAGTTGCTGAAGGCTTTGCGGTGTTTGATAAAGTCTCTATGCCTATCATCGCTCAAGGGGATAAAGAACCCAATGACAGCTTTCGCGAGCAACTCGTTGCCAACGCACAGGCGGCTGTCGATACCTTGGTCGATTTAGGCATTGCCGATCGCAAACAAATCGCCGTGGGTGGACACTCCTACGGGGCCTTTATGGTGGCGAACTTGCTCGCCCATACGGATTTGTTCTATGCAGGCATTGCCCGTAGCGGTGCTTATAATCGCAGTCTAACGCCTTTTGGCTTTCAAAATGAGGAGCGTTACTACTGGCAAGCCAATGATATTTACCAGCAAATGTCACCATTTAATTATGCCGATAACATCAAATCCCCCTTGCTATTAGTTCACGGAGAGATGGATCAAAATTCAGGCACTTTCCCACTGCAATCTGAGCGACTATTTGATGCCATTCAAGGCCTTGGCGGTAAAGCAAGATTAGTTATCCTGCCCTTTGAAGGACACGGTTATGCGGCTAAGGAATCCCTCGAACACTTGCTCTGGGAACAAAGCCAGTTTTTAAAAGCAAATCTGCCGTCCACGAACCTGTAAAAATCAGCGCTTTGCATTCCACAAGAACACATCCATCAGATGATTGGCGGCACAATAAGCAGCCAATCGCTTAACAAGTTACTGCTATCACTTATCCCTAAACGCTGTGTTTATTCAGTATTTAAGCGAGTATCTCTCTATCTCTCCCCCTCACTTATAAGCCGAAGCTTTACCTCTTTAGCCTTTGTCTCTTTGGCCTTTTTACGATTCCCCGTTAGCCGACTTACTTCAAGTCAGCACTCATTCAAGCTCTGGCTGAAAGAGTTAACGTTAAGCGCTTCTCTACAGAGGAAGTTTCAAAGGTCTGTGTCAGCCTATCCCATTGAAGGCTTGGTGCTTGTGCCGAAACTATTACGACGAACCTATTGCGACAAACCTATTGATGTGAATATCTTGCGGATATTGGCAATAAAAAACCGCATGCAGGGAGCCACATGCGGTTGAACAAACTTAAGTGATTAGTATCAGTTCAACGATATTAGAACTTAAGCTCTGCACCTAGGTAGGCATAGCGTCCAACACCACCGCCATAGGCGCTGCTGTAGTTACCATTACCCGTTTCGACTAAATCACCAGTATCAGCCACCCAAGGCCCCTGATTGTCGAAAATATTGCGCACACCGCCATATAAACGTAATTCAGCCTGACTCACGTCCATAGTGTAAGACACCGACAAATCGTGGGTGATATACGAGCTGTAGAATAGGAATGCGGGCGTTTCGGGATTAGCCACCGCACTGGCATCGCCAGCATCAAGTTTGGCTTGGTTTTCGGCCCTCAGCACGTTCCACTCTTCAACTCTATCGTGGCTATCAACCATGGCGCTCTTATACTTAGCGCTCCAACGAACACGCCAATCATCATTGCTCCAGGTTAATGAAATTGCGCCTCTGTCCTCAAAAATTCCGCTGGCAAGCTCACCCACATAGTCATCTTCAACTAAACCATCGGCGCCGTAGTAGCTAGTGCTAAATTCCAACACATGGGTCCAGTTAGTTTTTAAGCTGAGTTCACCGTATCCGTCTAACTGCCACTCGTAGGCCATGGCGATATCAACACCACGGGTGACAATGTCATTCAGGTTCTGTTCCTGTTGGATAACCTGAGTGATTTGCCCTTCAGTATCACGGCTGATGACCTGACAGTACTCGTTATCGGCACCATAAGGATTACTCGAGTTATAACATTCGGCCAGAATATCCTCGTTGCTTAATGAACCAATGGCATCGGTGACTTTAATATCGTAATAATCAACCGCCAGATTAAAGCCTTCGAGGAAGGCTGGCGCCATAGTAAAGCCTAAGGTATAGGTATCCGCAGTTTCCTCGGTGAGGTTTTCGTTACCAGCGTTCGGCGAATATTTAGAACCACCTTCATCCTCAAAGACACCGTTAGTCGCAATTGCGGCTGCAATACCAGGATCTTGGCGGCAACTATCATGCCCAGCCCCAGTTGAGGTTGCAGTTACCCCATCACAAATATCGCGAATACTGTCGTAATCTCCACGGGGTGGAGAAATCAGTTCTGTAATATTGGGCGCACGTTGTGAGCGAGAGTAGTTAGCACGTAGGGCATAGTTGGCAATAGGCTCCCACAGGATACCCGCGCGATAGCTAGACATTAAGTCGATGTTTTTCTGGCTGTAATCCGCTAAACGCAATGACACGTCTAGGTCGAGCTTATTAGCAAAAGCCTCATCCCTTAACAAAGGAAGATTCGCTTCACCAAAGGCTTCCCATACGGTTACATCCCCTTCAAAGGGCGGCACGTCGTTAAAGGTAATCGCATCACCACGCATCGCTTTATCGGTATCGACGGCTTGAGTATCACGGCGATATTCGACCCCGAATGCTGACTGCACGCCACCAGCGGGTAATTCAAACAATTCACCCGAGATAAATCCTAGGGCATTAAATTGCGTGATATCCGTGTTGATATAAGGATTGGCGCGGATATAGTCCGCCCCTTCCTTACTGATTGAACCTTCACCAAAGATATTGACGGGAACACAGCCCTCGGCTCTAGCCTCTTCACTGGCACATTGGATTGTCACACCATCGTCGGCGTATTCAGCATCCAGAGCATATTGCAGACGACGAATACTGATCTCATTGCTGCGGCGCTGACGCTGTTCAAACTTACCGTAACCCAGTGAGGCATCCCAGGTCCAAGTTTCAAATAGGTTGCCCTGCAATCCCGCCCAAGTCCGCAAAGTGGTGCGCTCGTTATCGCTCTCAACGGGGCCAACCTCTTGGAAGCGGCGATCCCAAGTGATGCTCTTGCCAGCTGTCGCGGCAATTTCGGCTGGCACATAAGGATTGTTTGGAGAAATACTGCCCGCAGCAATAGTACCAGGGAGACCCGTCACAGGGTCGATATAGAGTTCAGCGTCGTTATAGTCTTGGCCTTCGGCATCGGTACGACGAAACGCATTATTGCGGCTAAACTGCACTTGCACATTTGCGCGCACATCGTCGCTGAGGTCATAATTCATTTTGACCGCAGCGGCTAAGGTATCCTCAGGGACCTTTAAGAGACCCGTGGTGTAACCGTTATAGCCATCACGCTCTTCTTTAAAGTCGGTTTTAAGCTCGGTGCCATCGTACCACCAAGAGTTTGATTTAAAGCGGCCACCGACGATGTCATTACTGCGCTCGCGCCAGTCGTCTCGGGTAATATCGCGCATACACTGGTCGCCATCGACCGTGTTCATGGCATTACACATTTGCTTTGCATCATAGGCAAAACTTGACTCATACAGGGCTCTTTCCCTGTCGGTCGCAAATAAGCCATGTTGTTTATCGTAAGTCGCACTGGCGAAGATATAACCTTTATCGCCATTAAAATCAGTGCCATAACCTACATCGACTGTGGTTTCACGACCACCACCTTCGGTGGTTTCACCGCCACGGGCGTTAATCTCAAAGCCCGTCTTGTTCTGCTGGGTAATAATATTCACCACCCCAGCAATCGCATCGGAACCATAGACAGCCGACGCCCCGCCGGTAATGATTTCGACCTTATCGACCATAGCGGCTGGAATGGTGCTTAAGCTGACATAGTTACCGCTGTAACTGTTTGATACTACGCGGCGACCATCGATCAAGGTCAGGGTGCGATCTGTGCCTAAGTCACGTAAATCAATGGTTGAAAGACCCGTATTTTGCACGCTCGATTGACTATTTGTACTGCTAACGCCTTCCGACAACGCTGGAATTTGATCAACTAAAATATCCGCTAATGAGCCAATACCGCTATCGGCGATATCTTTCGCATCTAACCCCTGCAATGGAGTGCTAAGGGAAAAGCTGTCGCGTTTAATCCGCGAGCCCGTGACTGTGACTTTTTCGATGCTTTCTTGCTTATCCGCTACCTCGACTTCAACGCGATTAGCGCTCTCATTTACCGCACTCACTTCAATCGAATCGGCAGCCCAAGCTACCGAAGGAGCAATACCAAACATCGAAGCTTGGATTGCCAAGGTTAATAATTTCTTCTTCATCCTTCCCACCTTCACTTTTACAGCGCAAGCCATTCTTGTTGTTATTTGGAGCTGTTACTTCATCCGGCTAACCGTGTTTTCTTATTCATGTTCATCAAGTTCTTTGAATATGAGGTAGCAACACCACAAAAACACAATTAACATTTCAGCAACCAAAACCTTGTACTTTGCCGAGTGAAGAGCGGCAATCATCTGTCCCTCGTTTCTTTCCCCGTTTTATATCTATTAAATATCTATTTATTTATTTTCAATACATTAAAGAAAAGCAAAGAGAATAAATCGACTATTGAAAATGCTAAAAATCTTTGCGTGGCGGCTAGCGTTCCACTGCATTCTTACCGAACATAGGCACGATAAGACGTAACAAAACAGCGGAGACGATGCCTAAAAATGCTTTAAATAGCACCAATGACAGTCGTTCAAAAATGCACAATATGAAAACCCATCTATGCTTGATCACAGTTGTGTCATCTAAACTCGCTAAAGTGATTGTTAACTAAGCAGTAAATGCACAACCTCACTCACTGTGAAGGCCAACTCGTGCCTGCACACTCTGGGCGCGCAAACATATCAATTAAGGGAATGGTTATTTATCTAGCTCAACTTAACCAGCAAGATAAACAAGGGTTTATGCAAAGAGCGCGAAGCGTATGTCCGCATAAATCGTCTGAATAGGAAATCAATCAATGAATATGTCACAAAAAATGGCGGCAGAATTTTTGGGCACTCTGTGGCTCGTTCTCGGCGGCTGCGGCAGCGCAGTGCTGGCGGCAGCCTTTCCGGAAGTTGGGATCGGTTTACTCGGGGTGGCGTTAGCCTTTGGTTTAACGGTTCTGACCATGGCATTCGCCATTGGCCATATTTCGGGCTGCCACTTAAACCCCGCCGTATCCTTTGGGCTCTGGGCTGGCGGACGTTTTCCAGCCTCGGAACTGCTGCCTTATATCATTGCCCAAGTGGCGGGTGGTATTGTCGGCGCGGGTGTATTGTACGCCATCGCCTCAGGGCAAGAAGGTTTTAGTCTTGCGGCAGGCTTTGCTTCTAACGGCTTTGGCGAACATTCCCCCGGCGGTTACAGCATGATGTCGGTGCTAATCTGCGAAATCGTGATGACCTTGTTCTTCTTATTGGTGATTTTAGGTGCGACCGACGAGCGCGCACCTAAAGGCTTTGCGCCGATTGCGATTGGTCTGTGTTTAACCCTTATACACTTGATCAGCATTCCCGTGTCAAACACCTCGGTCAATCCGGCTCGCAGTACCGGCCCAGCGCTGTTTGTTGGCGATTGGGCTGTATCACAACTGTGGATATTCTGGGTCGCTCCTATCGTAGGTGCGATTCTCGCCGGTATGATTTACCGTTATTTCAAGGCTGCTGAGTAATTCCCCGCTAGCAACAGCGCCTTCGCGGCGTTGTTGTGCTTTTTCAAACCCCGCTCTAATGTTACCATCTTGCCAACTGGTGAGTTTTGCTGTGCTGACGCTATACATGAGTAGCACAACAGGTTTCGCCCTATTCACGCATAAGAGATATTTTCATGAGCAAGACTGTTAAAACCTTTGCAGAAGCCGCTGGCATGACTCCAGAAGGTCGTTACGATTACCTCGTCGAACAAGTTAAACAACACAAAGTGTTATGGACGCTACAGGACCAAGATGGTTGCGTCATGCTGACCACTGAAGATGAAGATTGCATCCCAATGTGGCCAACCGAAGAAGCGGCCGAGTCATGGGCAGTCGATGACTGGAGTGACTGCCAAACCTTAGCGATTCCCTATGATGAATGGCATGAAAGATGGGTGCCTGGCATGGAAGAAGACGATCTGTTTGTGGCCGTATTCCCTGTGCAAGATGACTTAGGTGTGGTCATTCCACCCTATGAATTAGATCAACGTTTAGTCACTAAACAAAGCCACTAATCCATAAGGGCAAACCACAATGTCGCTGAACGAGCAAGAATCCTCTTTGGCAACACAGGCTACGCCGCCCTTGGCTAAAGCCCGTTTACCTAAACGCTTAATTGCTTTGCTGCTACTCTATGTCGCAGCATCGGTAAGCGGCTTAATTGCTAAACAAGGGGTACTTTTCTGCCTGTTAACCCTATTGATGGTGCTCGGGATTATCGGTCGCCAAAAGGCTGGGTTGATTATGTTAAGGGGTTACACCTTAGTGCAATTGGCGCTAGTCAGCATGTTACCTGTGATCCTTTATGATCCTGACAACCTAGTCGCAGGGCCAACCACAGTGCACCTTGGCGAGTGGCAAGAAAAGCTGCCCGATTACGTGATTTTTATCGTGTTGATTGCCTTATCTTTATTGCAGGTATGGGTGGCATTCGATAAGAAAGTGAAGGCTTGGTTTAAACCTAAGCTTAATCTGAATATTATGAATTAACTCCAAAGCAACGCGCTTACGCCTTGCTTTGCCAATCCTAGCAATACAGGAAAGACCAACAAAAAAAGCCGTCATCTCGACGGCTTTTTTATCTTCTATATCAGTTCACTACATTCGTAGAACAAACTTACACAGAGAAACTTGCGCCACAACCACAAGTCGTTGTCGCATTCGGGTTTTTCACAAAGAAACGCGAACCTTCGAGGCCAGAAGTGTAATCCACTTCACCGCCAACGAGGTATTGTAAGCTCATGGGATCGACGACCAATTGGACGCCTTGCTTCTCAACGGTGAAGTCGCCTTCGTTGACCTTTTCATCAAAGGTAAAGCCGTACTGAAATCCAGAACAACCACCACCCGTCACGTACACACGTAGTTTAAGTGCAGGATTTTGCTCTTCTTCCAACAAGCCCTTTACCTTAGCGGCTGCCGCATCGGTAAATTTGATAGGCATTGCTGCGTCAGCTTGATCAGTCATTACTACCTCTTACATCAGTTTTCTGGGGCAAATTATCCGTTACCTGACTATTTTGTTCAAGTATTACCCGCGGTTCTTTTTCACCCTGTAATAACTCAGGGACACTATAGACATGTTCTGTCTGCGAATTTTTGGTCCAGCGGCTCGAAGGCACCACCACTTTGACTTTGACCTGCACCACATTAAACCCTGCAGGCACTGTAACTTTGGTATCTATGACCTGAAAATAGCGAAAATCAAACTCGAGCTTAGAACCCGTGAGTTTGTTCACACTTAACTCAACGGATTTTCCGTCTTGCACACCAATGAGGGTGATTTCGGTACGACCTTGAATCGCCTGCTTACGTTTTTGCAGCTGAGTTAAAATCAACTTGAAATTATACTCATCCGCCAGGGCGCCCGGCGTCATTTCTAAGCCGTGAATGGCCACCCCTTCGGCATTGTCATCCGGCGACATAATACTGCGATAAAAGGCTAATTCGTGCTCTAGCTCTTTTTGTTTCTTCATCTGCTGTGCAAACATATCTTGCATTTGCGCATTGGCTTCGCGCTCGACAGATAATTCTAAATTGCGGGTCGCGAGTTCCTGGGTTTGTGCCTCAAGTTCGGCGGTAACACGTTGCAGCTTACCGCCGCCAATATGCTTTACGACGGGCTCGTCACTGTTGAGCACAATAAAGCTCACCCAAGCCCCTAATAGAAATGCCACTAAGACTAACGACAATAAATACTTGGTCGATGGACGATACTTTAAATCCATGACTTGCAGCCGATCTAGCCAACGATGATAATTTGGCATTAGGTAACAGCCCCTTATATAAAATACAATCAACTCAAGAACGAGTTCGATACAATACAACTCAGGCCAATGCAGTGCAATTAACGATAAATAAAGCCGCGATTCAAGACGCCATCAGCACAGCTAAAAAGTACTTAACTAACGAGCTGCGCGATCATTTATCCCAAGCCAAGATCAGTGCGCAGTTGTGCTTACTGGCCTTGCTATTCGCCATCTTCGCCTCCTGCGTGATCCTGTTGTTTCGACTCTTGCTCCTGTGGGCGAACCATTACACCCAAATCGAGACGCTGGATTTTACGGGTAACATCGCCGACTGGCGAGCCCTGTTGCCACTTTTTGGCGCCTTGTTGATCTGGATTGTCGCCAAACTCGGCTCCAAACGTTACAAGCGCATGGGGATTGCCTATGTATTACATAGGGTTAAATTGCACTATGGCAAAATTCCACTGCAATCTGCCGCAGGGCAATTTTTTCAGGCGCTGTTTGCCTTAGGCACCAATTTCTCGGTAGGACGCGAAGGTCCCGCCATTCACCTCGGCGCCGTAAGTGCCAGTGTTTTAGCCGAAAAATTTAATCTTCCCGACAATAGTGTGCGCATAATGTGCGCCAGCGGCATTGCAGCAGGGATTGCGGCCACCTTTAACGCCCCGCTCGCGGCAGTGATATTTGTACTCGAAGTGATAGTGCGCGAATACAAGGTGCATTACTTCTTCCCGATTATGCTGTCCGCGATTTGTGGTGCGGTTTCCAGCCAGTTGGTTTTTGGTAATGTGCACGAGTTTGACCGCATTCAGGTGATCCATATTCCATTAGATCACTATCCCATTTTAGCCTTGGGCGGCATTGCACTGGGCTGCGCCGCCGCCTTCTTCAACTACGCGCTCCTTAAAGTCACCGCCACAGGGCAAAACTGGCCACTGATTTATCGGCTATTACTGGCGGGCAGTATCACTACACTGATTGGTTTAATCTTGCCTCAAGCCCTCGGCACTGGGGATTTGGCCATCAGTGAAGCCATCAGCGAGCATCCTAGTTTATTGCTACTCATCGCCCTGCTTGCGGCCAAGATTATCGCCACCATAGCGGCAATCGGACTTGGGATCCCAGGCGGTTTGATTGGTCCACTCTACGGCATTGGCGCCTTGATCGGTGCCATCTTAGCTTTAGTTAGCGCCATTCTATTCCCTTCGATTGCACCTTACGTTGGCCTCTATACGGTTATCGGCATGACGGCGATGATGGGGGTTTGCCTCAGTGCGCCGCTCGCCGCCCTAGTAGCGCTACTTGAGATGACCAACGATGCCAGTATCATTCTGCCAGCGATGTTTGTGACTATTCCCGCCTTCTTAATTGCCTATCAAGGTTTTAAAACCAACTCTATTTTCTTCAAGCAGTTAGAGATTATGGGCTTAGGCTATAAAGTCGCCCCGGTGAATCTGGCGCTACAGAAAAAAGGCGTGCGCGCCCTGATGGATAAACGTTTTGTTATCGTCAACAACAACGACGAGCTGCTGCTCGAAGTGTTAAAACGCGCCGAAGGTCGCCCAGTGTTAGTGCGTAACGCCGATGGGGTGATTGAAATGCTCAGCCTCGAGATGCAATCCTACGATGACAACATCACCCTCTCACGCCATCCGATGCAGGGGCTGAGTGACACTAAAACCCTCGATGAGGTGTATAACTTGTTGTCGCCCAAACGCAGTGGTGAGGTATTTATCTACCAAGACACCCCAGACAATGTGGTAGGAGTGGTCAGTTGGTCGAACCTACAACAGGAAATTCGCTCCGGCCAAGTCTAAGTTCTGCAAAGATGGGCTTAGATTCACAAAATCCTGTATTAGCTGCTTAAAAAATCTATACGAAGGTGCGGCGACTATTTCGCTGCCCCTGTGCATCTGTTACAATCGCGCCTCAGCCACCCTACATATACACCAGGGCACAAAGCGCGACATTGCACTTTAACGCCCCCTAGCAATTGGAAAACAGGCTGATGAACCAGTTCGAAGGATCTCATATCCTCTCCGTAAACCAGTTAGATCTTGATTCAATCCAAACTATTTTTAATGTTGCCCATCGTATGATGCCCTATGCACTTCGTGAGAAGCGCACTAAGGTGCTCGAAGGCGCCATTTTAGGTAACCTGTTTTTCGAGCCTAGTACCCGTACCCGCGTGAGTTTTGGCTGTGCCTTTAACTTACTCGGCGGCCATGTGCGTGAGACCACAGGCATGGCCTCTTCGTCCTTATCTAAGGGTGAGTCACTGTACGATACCGCACGTGTACTCTCGACCTATTCCGATGTAATTGCGATGCGCCACCCCGACTCTTATTCGGTGAAAGAGTTTGCTGAAGGTAGCCGCGTGCCAGTAATCAACGGTGGTGATGGTTCGAACGAGCACCCGACCCAAGCCCTGCTCGATTTGTTCACCATTCAAAAAGAGTTAGGCCATGCTGGCCGCGGTATCGATGGCATGCATATCGCTATGGTCGGCGACTTAAAATTTGGTCGTACCGTGCATTCCCTGTCGCGCTTGCTGTGCATGTACAAGAACATCAGCTTCACACTGATTTCGCCAACTGAATTAGCAATGCCTGACTATGTGATCTCCGACATTGAAAATGCTGGCCATAGCATCAAAATAACAGACCAGCTTGAAGGCCACTTAGATAAAGCCGACATACTTTATCTGACCCGCATTCAAGAAGAGCGCTTCCCATCCCAGGAAGAAGCGAACAAATACCGCGGTAAATTCCGTTTGAATCGCAGTATTTATACCCAACATTGCAAATCTAACACTGTGATCATGCACCCGCTGCCACGGGATTCGCGTGCGCAAGCTAATGAGTTAGATAATGATTTGAACAGCCATCCTAATCTCGCTATCTTCAGACAGGCGGACAATGGACTGCTAATTCGTATGGCACTGTTTGCATTGACACTCGGGGTTGACTCGCAACTCGAAAAATATGAGTGTCCCGTTAATTGGTATTCACGTAAAGCCGATCGCTAAGTCGGCTACTTACTTTAAGGACTTAACATGACCCGTTCCGAAGCGCTATTTGAACAGGCTAAAAAAACCATCCCCGGCGGTGTTAACTCTCCGGTTCGTGCATTTAACGGTGTAGGTGGTTCGCCGCTGTTTATTGAAAAAGCTGATGGCGCTTATATTTACGATGCCGATGGTAAAGCGTATATCGACTATGTTGGCTCTTGGGGCCCGATGATCCTCGGCCACAACCATCCAAAGATCCGTGAAGCCGTATTAGCTGCGGTGCACAATGGTCTGTCTTTTGGTGCACCTACCGAGCTTGAAGTACAAATGGCTGAGAAAGTCATCGCCATGGTACCTTCTATAGAACAAGTACGTATGGTGAGTTCAGGCACTGAAGCCACCATGAGTGCGATTCGTTTAGCTCGCGGTTTTACCAATCGTGACAAGATCTTAAAGTTTGAAGGCTGCTACCACGGTCACGCAGACTGCCTATTAGTTAAAGCAGGTTCTGGTGCTTTGACCTTAGGCCAACCAAGCTCTCCAGGTATTCCTGAAGATTTCGCCAAGCACACCTTAACCGCTGTGTATAACGATCTCGATTCAGTTCGTAGCCTGTTTGAGCAATATCCAACTGAAATCTCTTGTATCATCATCGAGCCTGTCGCTGGCAACATGAACTGTATTCCACCTATCCCAGGCTTCCTCGAAGGTCTGCGTGCTATGTGTGATGAGTTTGGTGCGCTACTCATTATCGACGAAGTGATGACAGGTTTCCGTGTATCAAGAAGCGGTGCTCAAGGCCACTATGGCGTTACTCCTGACTTAACCACACTGGGTAAAGTGATTGGCGGCGGCATGCCTGTGGGTGCATTTGGCGGTCGTAAAGAGGTGATGCAGTTTATCGCTCCAACGGGTCCTGTGTACCAAGCGGGTACCCTGTCTGGTAACCCCATTGCGATGTCAGCGGGTCTAGCGCAAATGGAAGCCCTGTGTGAAGAAGGTCTATACGAAGCGCTAAGCGCGAAAACCAAACGTATCGCCGAAGGCTTTAAAGCGGCGGCCGACAAACACGGTATTCCAATGGCCATCAACTATGTCGGTGGCATGTTCGGCTTCTTCTTTACCGAGCAAGAGCAGATCACGCGCTTCGACCAAGTGACTAAGTGCAATATCGAACACTTCCGCACTTTCTATCACGGCATGTTAGATGAAGGGGTTTACTTAGCACCGAGCGCCTATGAAGCAGGCTTCCTGTCGATGGCCCATGGCGAAGAAGAACTGCGCCTCACGCTAGAAGCGGCTGACCGTGTATTAGGTCGTATGAAAGCGGCAATGTAAGCGATAGCTTAAAACACTAAGGGACGCATTTGCGTCCCTTTTTATTGCTTGGCGTTTGAACTGGCTATTGCGTGAGCCTGACTCCATCAATAGCTATCGGATCGTTTCGAGCCTAAAGCCGATTTAAATACCACCGCCGCGACTAAGACCTGTAAAGTCAAAGTAATATGGTCAACCATCAGGCTAGGATTATGTAATATTCCTAATGCGATCAGCTGCTTGCCACTATATGTTAACCACACTAATGAGCCTAATAACATCAGACTGCGGAGCACAAATGTCATTTTGCGTTATCCTTAAGATACAACATCCAGTGTCTTAACTACTAAAGTGGCACAAGATACAGCTCACTTTCTATCCAGTCAATATTTTGACTTGGTCATTTTTGTGACACAGCTAAAGAATCCCGCACTCAGCACCGTAAACAGCACAAAATCCGATCCTTCGCCTCTGTGACTGCATTTTCGTGCAATATTTCCTTCATAAAGAAAAATTAATTGCGGGATCGGCAAAATAACTGCTTAGACTTTAATCGTAGATCTTACTTTACAGTCCTTTGGCAATCTCAACTAAACAAGATAAAAAACTACACATTGAAAACTAAATAGTGTTTAACGCTAAAATCTAACCATTTTCACTGAGACCAATATCACAAAATGACGCAAAACCGAGTTACAGCTAACAGTTGCGTTATTCACCCCATTATGTTCTGATCCGCACGCATTAACACGGCAAGCTTAATTTAGCCTTGATAATGCCACTCAATAGCTCGCCCTTGGCTTGCCACGACATTAAAACAGCAGTTGGAATTGCAGTTATGTTATATACCTTTCTGATCATACTGGCGGTGCTCGCATTGCTCAGTATTATTTTCGAAGAAGTCACCCACCTTAATAAAGCAAAAACCACCTTATTCTTTGGCTGTATTTCCTGGGTAGCACTGTTTATGGCTGCCGGAGACGCCAACCATGAGAAATTGGTTGCCCATCAACTCAATGAAAACTTGCTCGAAATTGCCACCCTGTGGCTGTTTTTGATGTCGACAATGACCTTTGTGGCCTATCTTAACGCCAAAGGTATGATCCAAATCATGGTGCAGAAGCTGTTCCCGCAGAAGGTCTCTGTACGCTTGTTAATGATCCAAGTGGCCTTATTCGCGCTTATCCTGTCGGCTTTCTGTGATAACGTCACCGCGACCTTAGTATCTTTAGGCTTGTTAACGACCTTTAAGCTCGAAAAGCAAATGCGCCGCAGAATGGCGGTGTTGATTATTTTCGCCGTGAACTCTGGCGGTGTGGCTCTGATCACCGGTGACGTTACCACCCTGATGATCTTCTTAGGCGGCCACGTACATATCTCCGAACTGTTGATGCTGTTTATCCCATCTGCCGTGAGTGTGATTTTACTGGCGACGCTGTTCTCATTGAAGGCTGAAGGCGTGGTGTCCACCACCCCGATTAAGCACAGCTATCAAACCGTGGATCTGCTAATTGCCTTAGTGTTCTTCTGCACGATCCTGATGACCATGCTGCTGAACATTCTCTTCGGTATTCCACCGGTACTGACCTTCTTAACCGGTCTGTCGATTATGTTCCTTATCGGCCACACCACTCGCAGTGATAAAGAAGAAATCAAGATCCTCGAATATATTCGCCAAGTCGAATACGACACTCTGTTGTTCTTCTTAGGAATTTTACTGCTGGTGGGTATGCTTAAAGAAATCGGCACCTTAGATATGCTGACCGAAGCTTACAGCCTGTTTAATCCAAACATCTCTAACTTCGTTACAGGTATGGGTTCTGCCCTTATCGATAACGTGCCATTGACAGCTGCGCTGCTTAAAGCAGAGCCAGTGCTCAACACCCCTGAATGGTTAGGTTTAACCTACAGTGTGGGCGTGGGTGGTTCGTTGTTAGTGATTGGTTCGGCTGCGGGTATCGTCGCCATGAGCAAAGTAAAAGAGCTGACTTTCGTAAGCTACCTGAAATATGTGCCAGCCCTGTTCCTATGCTACAGCGTGGGTTACGCCCTGACCTTATTTTTGGCTTACAACTTCTTCGCTTAAGTTTTGATTTTAAGCGATAAAAAAGGCGCCCATCGGCGCCTTTTTTGTTTGTAATATAACAAGTTAAATCGCTGGCACCCTAAACTGCGTGCCTTGGATTTCGAGCACTACATCCCGCGGACGAATCGCAATAATCTTTAACTTGCCCCCAATCTGGTCGCCTTCCTGTAACTCGGCGCCATCGACATTCAACCAACGCTGACTCGCATCCGTCGAATAAACGTGGGCAACAATATTAAATTCAGGCACTTGAAGCTGTAACCCCGCGGGCAGTTGCCCATATTTAGGAATATCGTCGTTTTCGACCTTAGGAATAGGATCAAGCTTGGGCTCTGTCACTGGCGTCTTAGCCGCTTTCACATATTCCACATCCTTGAGCGCATCCTGAAAATTCGCGACTAACTCATCCTCTTTGCGGCTCTGCGCCGTTTCTAAGCCCACATCGGCCGCCGCCGCATTGACTTGCTCACGCAGTGCCTCGAGTGTCGCTAAGCCCTGACGATTCGCATTAGCGCCCAACATAATAGGCTCTGACTCGCTAGTATCCTGTGGCGCCACGTCCTCGACAGAAGATTGCTGCGTTCGGGTCGTTTCATCTAAGGCGGCAGAGGTTGCCAGATAGTCATCGTAGCTCGGATCCGCACTCGTAGAAGCGGATGCCGTGGCAGCCGGAATCGAACTCATGTTCGAGCTCAGATAAGGCTGTACGTTTGCAGGCGCTTCATTTAATACCTGCTCCCTTGGCAGTGCCACTTTGCCCGCTAATCGAAATCCCGACGATTCAGCCGTGGTTTGCTCTGATCCACCAGTTTGCAGCGCAGCGTTAGTAACAGCACCTGATGAAGCGCGAACACCTTCGGCAGATGGCTGCACGGAGGAGGCTGTCTGCGGCGTGTTTTCAACCTTTGTATCAGCCATGCTTGGATTGATAGTGCTAGGCGCCGCATTTACTATCGGCATAGAATTCTGCTGTTGCCAATTCGCCACGCCCCACGCCACACCTACCCCAAGCGCCACAGCGACGGCGAGCAAGGATAATTTTGCCACTGGGAATGCAGATTTACGCGCCGTAGGATAACTTGCCCTTGGCGTTAATACCGCATCAGGTAAGGGTGAAGTTTGTTGCTGCTTATTACGGGTTACCGCATCGAGTAAAATGGACATTAACTCTGCGCTCCCTTATCGGTGAGGCGCGGTCCCTGATCACTTAAATACAAATTTAGTCTCACTAAGGTTTGATTACCTGCAATCCCATCGGCCTTTAAACCATGTTGGCTTTGGAAAGCTTTCAGATCGTTCTCTAATTTCAGATCGAATTGAGACACCCGGCGCGAAGGTCGATTAGCCACATGGGCAAGGGCGTTTTCAAGCCATTGTAATTGCCCAGGACTCGACTTCTGACTGATTTCCAGCATAGGCAAGTTAGGCGCCTGCCAGAGAATTTCAAAGGTGCCGCTAAAATGTTGATTGAACCAGGCTCTATCGACCCAAAGCTGCTGCTCGCCTAACTGCATCAATAGCTGATCAGCATCGACAGCTATCACAGCGCCATAAAAATCTTGTTGGTTATCATCCACTAAATACACAACCGCGGGATAATTGAGTCGTGTGAGCGACATCCAATTGCCCTGCTGTTGATAGCAGGAAAGCCCTTGTTCAAGCGCCGACTGGCACGCGGTTAAGCCTTTAAAGGGGACTTTACCCCACACATTAAAGAGGCCTGCAAAAGCGGTATCGATACTGCGGCTTTGCTTAATAGCCTCCTGCAACACCCGCACACTCGGATCCGGCGCGGCAAGGGTTTGCGGCTCGCTAGCCACTGGCGCACTCTGGGTTGCAGCCAATGTTTGCTCCGGCTGAATACTCTTATCTTGAATCGATGCTTGAGTCACTTCTGGTGTCGCTTGATTCGCTTGTGTCACAGGCGAGTTGACCACATTGGCAACCGCTGGGCTTTCGGTAAATAACCAATAAGACACGCCGAAAGCCACAACCAATGCCGCCGCGATAGCGCTCGGCCACAAGAGTTTATTTGGCTGTGGTTCTTCTTCCCCGAGCACCTCGGCCGCCGCTTGTCTCACCATATGGTGATCGATTGGCACCTTAGATTGTGCATAACCCGCCATCAAAGCACGTTCACACAGCAAGTTAATTAACCGCGGAATACCGCCACTGTATTTGTGCAGCACTTTAATCGCTTTACGGGTAAATAGCGGTTCAAAACGACCTGCCACCTGCAAACGGTGCAACACATAGAGTGCGATTTCATCTTCATTAAGAGGTAATAGATGATAGCGGGCAGTAATACGCTGGGCTAACTGTCTAAGCTCTTGCCGTTTAAGCAACAATTGCAGCTCGGGCTGACCAATTAAGATCACCTGCAGCAGTTTTTTCGTGTCAGTCTCGAGATTGGTGAGCAGCCTTAACTGCTCTAACACTTCGGCGCGTAGATGCTGCGCCTCATCGATGATGAGTACCGTATTGCGGCCTTTCTCATGATTGGCCAGTAAAAAACGACTCAGATGGTCAGTGAGTTGTTTAAGGGTTGGGTTTTCACCATAGCTAATCTTCAATTCATCACAGAGTGTGGCGAGTAATTCCAACTCCGTCAGCGAAGGATTTAAGATAAAAGCCGTATCGGTATGATCGGGTAATTGCCCAAGCAAACAACGAGATACTGTCGTCTTCCCCGTGCCGACCTCCCCCGTCAACAACACAAAGCCCCCAGTTTCTCCCAGTCCATAGGTCAAATGGGCTAAGGCCTCTCTGTGCCTGTCACTCAAAAATAAATAATGGGGATTGGGTGCAATCGAAAAAGGGTTATCACTGAGTCCATAAAAGGCCTTGTACATACCACCAATCATCCTAAGCTAAAAATAACGCCCCACGTTAAAACGTCCCAGAGATATTGTCAAAACATCCGCAACATGGATGTGACATCCCAATAAATATCTCCATCCAAATTCGCCTCGCCATCGCCTCATCATGTTAAGCTAGCTTTATGACACACTAGCTAAAATATTCCTGTGAAAATTTATTTAGTGGGCGGCGCTGTACGAGACAGCCTGCTCAATCTCCCAATAAAAGATAAAGATTTTATGGTTGTCGGTGCAACTCCAGAGCAAATGCAGCAGTTAGGCTATCGCCAAGTGGGTAAAGACTTCCCAGTTTTTTTGCATCCTAAAACCCAACAAGAATATGCCTTAGCGCGAACGGAGCGCAAAGTCGGTCTCGGCTATGGCGGCTTTAGCTGTTATGCCAGTCCGGACGTCACCCTAGAGCAAGACCTGCTGAGACGCGATTTAACCATTAATGCCATCGCCCAAGATGAGGCGGGTAACTTGTACGATCCCTACCATGGCATCGCAGATATCAACGCGCGTCAGCTGCGACATGTGTCGGCCGCCTTTGCTGAAGATCCGCTGCGAGTATTAAGGGTTGCTCGCTTTGCCGCACGTTTTCATGACTTAGGTTTCGAGATTGCCGCTGAAACCATGGCGTTAATGCAGCACATGAGCCAAACCGAGGAGTTAACAGCGCTGACGCCTGAGCGCGTCTGGCAAGAAGTCGATAAGAGTCTTGGCGGCCCTCACCCAGAAGTCTTTTTCGAAGTGCTACGTCAATGTGGCGCCTTGAATATTCTGTTCCCTGAGATTGAGGCGCTTTTTGGCGTGCCACAACCGGAAAAATGGCATCCAGAGATAGACACGGGTTTGCATACTATGTTGGTGTTAGCCCAAGCTAGCTCACTGACAGAGGAAAAAGCCGTGCGCTTTGCCGCCTTAGTGCATGACTTGGGTAAAGCATTAAGCCCTAAAGAGCATTGGCCTAAACACCATGGGCACGGACAAAAGGGCTTACCCGTCATAAAAAGTCTGTGTGAACGCCTGCGGATCCCGAACGAGTATCGCGATCTGGCGCTCTTGGTGAGCGATCAGCATCAGAATGTGCACCAAGCTTTTGAGTTAAGAAGCGAGACCATCATCAAGCTCTTCGATAAAGCCGATTTTTGGCGTAAACCAGAACGACTGGAGCAACTTCTATTAGCCTGCATCGCCGATATGCGTGGCCGAACCGGATTCGAGCATCATGCCTATCCACAAGGTGATTATCTTTCTGCTTGTTTTTCAGCCGCGAGTTCAGTCGATGTGAAGGCTATTATTGCGGCAGGTTTTCAAGGCGCACAGATAAAACAGGCGCTCAATTCGAAGCGGATAGAGGTCGTTGAGCAAGTGAAACTCAACTGGCAGCAATCCCAAACCAAACAAACGCCATAAAATTGTAATATTTTTGTAAATGCGACCACACTTTCTGGTAAATACAGTGCCATTTTTCGATGAAAAAGGCCGATATAACCGTGAAAAAACGCTTTTAAAAAAAATTTATATGTCTATAGTGGTTAAACGCATTAATATTCGTAGCAAATTAAAATAGCTATGTCATAATTAGGCAGTTTCGATTCCAAAGTGACGAAACATTCAAATCCAACCTATTTTAAGGGATTTTTTACAATGAACAAAAAAGTACTGATGATTGCTGGTTTAGCAATGACTGCCCTACTAGGTGGTTGTGCAAACACTACTGCTCTGGAAGAAAGCGTTGCAACTCTGGGCAACAAAGTTGATCAATTGTCAGCTGATGTTAGCTCTCTGAAATCAGAGCAAAGCAAACTGTCTGCAGACGTTAAAGATGCTAAAGCAGCAGCTATGGACGCACAAGCAGAAGCTAAGCGCGCTAACGACCGTCTAGACAACGTTGCTTCTCGTTACAAGAAGTAATGATAAGTAATTAACCTGTAATTCAGCAGGTTAGCATAAAAGGCTTGAGAGAGATGAAAGCGAATAGCACATCCATCCAAGCCTTTTTTTATGGCCTCAGTTAATCTAAGCACCAATCTTATCTTTAATAGTCATCTCTCATTTAAGCCTGCACTTTCTCGTCTCTTTAGCCCTTTACACTCACCATCTCTTTAAAACTCATTCGACTTAACGGCAATACCAGTTCAAGGCCGAAGTGAACCACACATTTGTTTTAAGCGGATTTGAGTTTTAATCTCATCCATAAACTGAGATTTGAAGTTTTGTTAATCCCGACGAATCTTTTTACTTAAAACTTTATTTTTGCCCCAGTGTTATCGCTAGCATTTTAAAGAAACTGCAACGCGACAAACTGAGGCTATTAGGGAAACAAAGGCAATAAATGAGTAATAATTGTGAGAGACAAAAACGTAATAAAGATAAAGTTTAAGGGACGCCGTTTCGCATTTACATTAAAACAACATAAAAAGCTCGATTAGTATCATAGACTTGCGCAATTCGCCCTATTCAAGCACCCAGAAACGCATTCCCTAAGCTAATGAATAGACTAAAAAACATCCTATTTAATTTTGTATTTTGGCCTGTTAGGACTCAATTAAAGACTTCTGCGCCAAGACCAAAACAAAATCAATTTCCAGCACATCGAAGGCTTTCGTCCGAATAAGGTGTTTGACTTGTTCGGAGGCGCGCCACGCATAGGGTGTCATATCTAGCAAGACCAGCGCTTGTTCACCCGTCACAGACAAACTAAATTGTAATCGTTGCTGCTCTTTGACAATTAATCCCGAAGGCAAATTAATTTGAGGAGTTTTTTCAGTCAGTTCTGGATAAATACACTCCCTGATTTGCCACAAATGCCGCGCACCCGGGATCACCTGTAACATCAAGCCCTGCTCCTTAAGGACTCGAACGCATTCCTTCCCCTTCAACGGCTTATCGACCACGGTGATAAGGTCAGTGCAATTGTCGGCAAAAGGCAGCACTTTTGAGGTGCTTAAGCAGAGTGTTGCAGGGGTTTGCGCTTTGGCCGCAGCAAAAATAGTATTTTCTGCGTCCGCTACGCCGCTGTACTGGACGTTTAGCTCGTTTGTGAGATTAAGTAGCGCAGAAGCTAAAGCACGCAAATAGAAGCCGTCAGCGCACTCGTAGTCCAATAGGCAATCATCCGCTTTGAGATGGGGGGCGATCATCGCCGCCATTTTTTCAACTAAAGGTGAAAAAATCCCCGACTCAAGCAAGAAGCGCTTTGCCCGCACTTGCTGACGGGAGTCGCCAGTCGGCTTTTGTCGTGCTGGTTTAGTAAAAATCCAATAACCCGCTTCATTTTTATCAAAATGGTGCTTATTCGCACAGTAAAAACCTTGGGATGCCTGATGCTGCATCAGTGCCAAACCACAGGTAGGACATTGAAATTGAAGGCCCATAACTTACTCCGTTAACGAAAATCCGCGCCTAAAAACACAAAAATCGGGTACTAGACCCGATTTTTTAGCCATGACGCCCCTGTATTATAGGAAGATAAATCCACATAACACAGCACCGAGGATGAGGCGATAAATCACAAATGGCGTCATACCCATACGGCTGATGATTTTTAAGAAATAGTGAATACACAGATAAGCGGCCACAAATGAAATCACAGTGCCGAGTGTCAGAGCTTGATAATCAATAGGAAGCGGGCTCTCAGCCAAATCTTTACCCACTAAAATAGCCGCGCCTAAGCTGACAGGCACAGACATCAAGAACGAGAAACGCGCAGCGGCATCGCGGCTAAGACCTAACATCAGCGCGGCCGTCATCGTAGCGCCCGAGCGTGAAGTACCAGGGATTAACGCCAGCGCCTGAGCAAAACCAATTAATAGCGCCTTGCGCCAACCCGTTTGATAAACCGTCAAGTCACGGCGCGACATCTTATCCGCCCACCAAAGCAGCAAACCAAAGACCACAGTCGTCACGGCGATCACACCAGCGCTGCGCAAATGGGTTTCGATAAAGTCTTTGGCCATAAAGCCAAAAAACACTGCGGGTAAAGTAGCAAGAATGATCCACCAAGCTAACTTACTGTCATCGGAATGCTGACCTTTTACCATGCTGGCAATCCAGGCCTTGAACATGGCCCAGAGTTCATTGCGAAAATAAATCACTACGGCGAATAATGAGCCAGTGTTCACGGCAACGTCGAAGGATAAGCCTTGGTCTTCCCAGCCTAAAAGCTGTGCGGGTAGGATAAGGTGCGCCGAACTAGAAATGGGGAGGAACTCGGTTAATCCTTGAATTAACGCTAAAATAATTACCTGAAACGTATCCATGACAATCCTATCAATCAATTAAAAAGTGAGCCCATGAGGCCATTCAAAGGCTACCGGCCACAGCTTTTGCGACGCTTTATCATATTCATCCCACATTACGGCATAGGTTTTCTGCTGCAATGGGTGAACCAAATTGGGGACGATTTCCGCTAAAGGCCAAAGCACAAAAGCATTAGTGACAATTTCGGCGCGGGGAAGTACCACTGGGGTCTGACAAACGACATCATCATAAAGCAATAGGTCAATATCTAAGGTTCTTGGACTAAACTTTTTGGCCCCCACCAACCGGCCGTGATTTTGCTCGATTTGCTTAAACTGCGCAACTACCTCAGCAATATTCAAGCTCGTTTGTGCACAGGCCACCATGTTTAAAAAGTTAGTGCCATCAAACCCTACGGCTTCACTCTCATACATAGAGGAAAGTTGCAGTGGACCAAAGTGCTCTCGTAATGACTGCAAGCCCGCCTTTAGATAGCGAGAAGGTTCTATATTACTGCCTAAACTAATGTATATACGTGCCATACCCATGTCCGAACCGTCTGCCTAACTAAGCTAAAACCCGAATCTAGAGAACCAATTAGCGTGAGCGTTCAATCTCAACCCCAACGGCAGAGGCCGAAGGCACGGCGCCGGGTTTCATCACCACGACTTTCACCCAATTGACCTTAAACTCGTTGAGCACACATTCGGCCACTCGCTCGGCAACGGTTTCGATTAACTCGATGGGCTTTTCGGTGACGAGCTGAGTCAGGCGGTTCGACACCGTCTCGTAGCAGAGCGCGTATTGATAGTCGTCGCTTGCCGCGGCGGCTTTATTGTCCCAAGCCATGTCGAGATCCAAAAACAGGCTCTGCTGGATTTTCTTTTCCCATTCATAGACGCCAATCACAGTATCAATACGTAATTGTCGAATAAGCACTTTATCCATACTAATTCCTACTAACTCATGCCAATGAGGTCTGATAAGCTAAACGCGATAGTGTCTGTATAATCCGCCGTTCGATGGAACGACTAATTTACTTTCTACTCGGACCAATCCGAAGTAGGATAACGCCCAAATGGATTTGTTCGTTCAGAAACTATCGCAACTTGATAAGTCGCGTTATCGCTATCGCTTATGACTGAATGCTTGCCAAGGGGCTGTTTAATTGTGGCGCGATAATACCTTAAGACGTGTAAGGAAACCAATGTGAGTCAATTAACACTGACACTTTTGATGATTGTGGCCGCCTATTTAGCCGGTTCTGTCTCAAGTGCTGTGCTAGTGTGTAGGATGAGAGGCCTACCCGACCCCAGATTGCAAGGCTCAGGCAACCCCGGAGCCACCAATGTGCTGCGCATTGGCGGCGCAAGCTCGGCTGCCATGGTGTTATTTTTCGATATGCTTAAGGGCGCCTTACCCACTTATCTTGCCTATTTAATGGGAATCGACGCCATTTCCCTCGGTCTGATCGCCATCGCCGCCTGTCTTGGGCACATTTATCCGATATTTTTTGGTTTTAAAGGTGGCAAAGGCGTGGCGACAGCTTTTGGTGCTATGGCACCGATTGGCGATGACTTGGCCATCTGCTTGATGGCTTCTTGGGTTGTCTTAGTCCTGATCAGCCGCTACTCTTCCCTCGCCGCGATTATCACCGCCCTACTGGCGCCACTTTATACTTGGTGGCTAGATGACAGATTTACGATCCCCGTCGCTATGCTCTCAACGCTGATTATCATCCGTCATAAAGAAAATATTCAGCGGTTGCTGAAAGGTGAAGAGTCTAAGGTGTCACGTAAAAAGCGTCCTAAAGCACCTTAGTTATGTAACACTCTAGTTACTCAACACCATAGCTACACTAAAAATACTCACGCCGAGAAATGGCTTGATAACTCATTCGAGAAACAATATGCAAGTGACTAATCCAAGAGAACAATCCAAGATAACCATAAAAAAAACAGCGCATTATGCGCTGTTTTTTATTTTGCTGACTTAGCTTGCGATAACTCATGCAACAGGCGGTAAGGTATCAAGCGGCCATCTAGGTTGACCTTTGACAGCTAAGTCTTCCTGTTGCCCCGCCTTTAAACGCTGCAGGCCAGCAAAGGCAATCATGGCACCATTGTCAGTACAGAATTCACCACGTGGATAATAAACTCGGCCACCGATAGAGGTCATCATCTCGGCCAAGGTTTCCCGTAGGCGCGTGTTGGCACTCACGCCACCGGCGATCACTAAACGGTTATAGCCTGTTTGTTTTAACGCGCGGCGACATTTAATCGCGAGCGTATCAACGACCGCTTCTTCAAAAGCGCGGGCGATGTTCGCGCGGGTTTGCTCATCATCGGGCTCGGCGGCAATGGTATTGGCGGTAAAGGTTTTCAGCCCTGAGAAACTAAAATCGAGTCCGGGTCTGTCGGTCATTGGGCGCGGAAATTGATAACCTGCTGGCTCACCTTTGGCGGCCAGTTTCGCAAGCCGTGGACCGCCAGGATAATCCAGCCCCATTAACTTAGCGGTTTTATCGAAGGCTTCACCGGCGGCGTCATCCACCGACTCACCTAAGACTTCATAAAGGCCGATACCATCGACCTTTACTAACATGGAGTGGCCACCAGACACTAACAGTGCCACAAAGGGAAACTCAGGCGCATCGTCTTCCAGCATTGGCGCCAGCAGATGCCCTTCCATATGGTGCACACCGATGGCGGGTTTATTCCAAGCAAAGGCAAGTGAGCGGCCAACACAAGCGCCCACTAATAAAGCACCGATAAGGCCTGGGCCTTTGGTGTAGGCAATCCCATCTAAATCGGCAATCTCGGTATTGGCATTTTTCAGCGCTTGGCGGATCAGCGGGACAATTTTGCGCACATGGTCGCGGGAAGCCAGTTCAGGCACAACTCCACCATAATCCGCATGCAACTTAACCTGACTATATAAAGCATGGGAGAGCAATCCCAGCTTATCGTCATAGACGGCAATACCTGTCTCGTCACAAGATGTCTCAATACCTAGAACCCGCATGGTGCCTCATATCCAAATAACCAAAGGGCGCTAATTCTACCTGTATGATGACAATTACTCCAGTCGCCGATCATCATATTCCCGTAGCCAAACCCGCCACACAGGATTAGGGCTTTACAAGCCTAGTTGTCTCGGTATAAAATTCCGCACCATTTTAAATACACTTGGTTCAAGCAATTGAACCACACAACCTACACCTAAGGGGTGATGGCGTATGCCAATTATTAAAGTACGTGAAAACGAACCATTCGACGTAGCTCTGCGTCGTTTCAAGCGCTCTTGTGAAAAAGCTGGTATTTTAGCTGACGTGCGTGCTCGTGAATTCTACGAGAAGCCAACTACTGCACGTAAGCGCGCTAAAGCAGCTGCAGTTAAACGTTTAGCTAAAAAGCTTTCTCGCGAAAACGCACGTCGCGTACGTTTATACTAATCTCTTATGAGCCTAATTGATCAGCTAAAAGACCATATGAAACAGGCCATGATCGCCAAAGAGAAGGCGAGATTGAGCACTATTCGTATGGCACTTGCAGCCATCAAACAGATTGAAGTGGATACCCGCGAAACCCTGAATGATGAGCAGGTTATAGCTGTCTTAACCAAAATGGTGAAACAACGTCGCGATTCGATTGCTCAATATGAAGCAGCGGGTCGTAGCGAGTTGGCCGCAGCAGAAGCAGAAGAGATTCAAGTTATTGAAACTTTCCTGCCGACTCCCCTCTCTGAGGCGGAAATTGCCGCGTTCATCGATGCCGCTATTGCTGAAATAGGCGCATCCTCCATGGCGGATATGGGCAAAGTAATGGGAGCATTAAAACCTAAAGTTCAAGGACGTGCAGACATGGGCGCTATCGGCGCTATGATCCGTGCAAAATTGCAATAATTAGCGTTTCAATGTATGAACAAGCCGTGCCTATGCGCGGCTTGTTTGTTTAAATTCGCGCAAGGCGAGATTTTAAGCACTCAATGGCAATACCTCGTGATTTTATCAATGAGCTAATCGCTCGCACCGACATTGTCGAGCTTATCGACCGCAAGGTGCCCTTGAAAAAGGCGGGTAAAAACTACTCGGCCTGTTGTCCTTTTCATAGCGAAAAATCACCTTCGTTTACCGTTAGCCGCGATAAACAGTTTTATCATTGTTTTGGCTGCGGTGCCCACGGCAACGCCATCGATTTTGTGATGGAGTACGACAGACTCGACTTTGTCGATGCCATAGAAGATCTTGCCGGACAACTGGGCTTAGAAGTCCCAAGGGAACAAGGCACGGGTAAACGCCAAGACGATGGCCTAAGCCGTGATCTATACCAATTAATGGAAGAAGCGAGCCGCTTTTTTCAAACTCAGTTAAGACAACACCAAGACAAGCAAAAAGTCATCGACTACCTCGCCTATCGCGGATTATCCGATGATATTGTTGAGCATTTTGGGATTGGTTTTGCGCCCGACGGTTGGGATGGCTTATTAAGCCGCTACCGACACAGTCAAGATGCACAGGATAAACTCCTGACCGCAGGCATGCTGATCAGCAATGACAGCGGTAAAAGATACGACAGATTCCGTGACCGCCTGATGTTTCCTATTCGCGACCGCCGTGGTCGTGTGATTGGATTTGGTGGCAGAGTATTGGGAGATGGCACCCCCAAGTACTTGAATTCGCCAGAAACGCCCATATTTCATAAGGGCAATGAACTCTACGGCCTATACGAGCTAAAACAACGTCATCGCGATCCCGATAAGGTACTGATTGTCGAAGGCTATATGGACGTGGTCGCCCTCGCCCAATATGGCGTGGATTACGCGGTCGCCTCCCTTGGCACATCGACGACGGCTGAACAATTCCAATTGTTGCTGCGTAGTGCTAAGGAAGTGATTTGTTGTTATGACGGCGATAGAGCCGGTAATGAGGCCGCTTGGCGCGCCTTAGAAACTGCTTTACCCCTACTCAAACCAGGGGACAAAGTGCGTTTTATGTTTTTACCTCAATCTGAAGATCCGGATTCAATGGTTCGTAAGATTGGTAAAGACGCATTCGAGCAAATGATGGAAAGTGCCATCACCCTGCCCGAATTTTTGTTTGATACATTAGCGACAAAATTTGGTACCGATAAAGGTAACTTAGCCAAACAAGCCTTTGGCCTAATTGAAAAAATTCAAGATACTGTGCTGCAAAACCTACTGCTTGAGAACTTAGCTCACAAGTTAGGCATGAACAGCTCAGACGATATGAAGAAAAAACTGGGTTTTAGTGTCAAACAAACTAAGCCCACAGCATCAACGGGACTCAAAGGACGCGGTACACCATTGCGACTTGCCATCGCCTTGTTAGTACAGCATCCCGAGCTGGGAGTGGGATTATCCCCACAACCGGCATTAAACCATCTGCAAATGCCAGGCATCGACTTGCTGCCATTGCTGTTGGAATTAACACGAGAGCATAGGTTAAACAGCGCACAACTACTTGAGCAATTCAGAGACAGCCCCCACAGCGGGACGCTGCATAAATTAGCCCAATGGGACCATCAAGTGGCGGATGAAAACCTGCTCGGAGAGTTTAAAAAAGCCCTGATTTGGCTGAACAATCAATATATTGAGCAGCGATATCAGGAATTGAGTCTTAAACAGACCCATACTAAAGAAGAATGGATACAGCTGCAGAAGCTGATCTTAGTCATGAAAGGACTAAACTGAGGCAAAAATGTCCTCAATCAGTATCCCAGTGACTAGCACAGGTAAGTGCACATGGCTATAATTGACGATTTGCGCGGCACTTAGCACAAGCTAACTGTCCGTCGTTGTAACAGTTTCCCAACTTGGATGATATCTATGGATCATACTCCGCAGTCGCAACTCAAGCTGTTGCTTGCCAAAGGTAAAGAGCAAGGTTACTTAACCTATGCAGAAGTGAACGATCACTTACCTGCAGACATGGTCGATTCTGACCAGATCGAAGATATTATCCAGATGATAAATGACATGGGTATTCGGGTGTTCGAAGAAGCACCAGATGCCGATGACATGATGATGTCGGAAGACAACACAGACGAAGATGCAGCGGAAGAAGCCGCAGCCGCCCTTGCCACAGTAGAAAGTGAGCTAGGCCGCACCACAGACCCAGTGCGTATGTACATGCGCGAAATGGGTACCGTTGAACTGCTTACCCGTGAAGGCGAAATCGTTATCGCCAAACGCATCGAAGAAGGCATCAACACAGTTCAAAGCTCTGTCGCCGAATACCCACAAGCGATCGCCATGATCCTTGAGCAGTACGACCAGTACGAAGCCGACGAACTGCGCCTGTCTGATATTATCTCTGGATTTGTTAACCCGGACGAAGAAGACCTAGGTCCAACCGCGACTCATATCGGTTCTGAATTATCGGAAGAAGATCTCGATGATGAAGATGACGATGAAGACGACGAAGACGAAGACGGTGATGGCGAAGGCGATGACGATGGCAACAAGGGACCCGATCCTGAAGAAGCGCGTGAACGCTTTAGCCAATTAAGAACCGCCTACGAAAACGCGCTTAAGATCATCGATGCCAAAGGTCGTGAACACCCAGAATCGATTCAAGCACTGTTTGAAATCGGCGAGATTTTCAAAGAGTTCCGCCTCGTACCTAAGCAATTCGACCGCTTAGTGAAAAGCATGCGTTCTATGATGGACCGAGTGCGCGTTCAAGAGCGTCTACTGATGAAGCTCTGTGTCGAACAGGCCAAAATGCCGAAGAAGAACTTTGTTAAATTCTTCACCGGTAACGAAACCAATCTCGATTGGTTCGATGCAGAAAAGAACTCAACTAAGCCTTATGCCGAAGGCTTAAGAATGGTTGAAGAAGACGTTCAGCGTTGCCGTAGCAAGCTGGCCGCCATCGAAGAAGAAACCGGCTTAGTGATTGCCGCCATTAAAGATATCAACCGTCGTATGTCAATCGGTGAAGCCAAGGCTCGCCGTGCGAAGAAAGAAATGGTTGAAGCAAACTTACGTCTGGTAATTTCTATCGCGAAGAAATACACCAACCGTGGTCTGCAATTCTTGGACCTTATCCAAGAAGGTAACATAGGTCTGATGAAGGCCGTTGATAAGTTCGAATACCGTCGTGGTTACAAGTTCTCGACCTATGCGACTTGGTGGATCCGTCAGGCTATCACCCGCTCAATCGCGGACCAAGCCCGTACGATCCGTATTCCAGTACATATGATCGAAACCATCAACAAGCTGAACCGTATCTCTCGTCAAATGCTGCAGGAAATGGGTCGTGAACCCTCACCTGAAGAACTGGCAGAGCGTATGATGATGCCGGAAGATAAGATCCGTAAGGTACTGAAAATCGCTAAAGAACCTATCTCCATGGAAACCCCAATCGGTGACGATGAAGATTCGCATTTAGGTGATTTTATCGAGGATACTACCCTCGAATTACCACTGGACAGCGCCACCAGCGAAAGCCTGAAGAGCGCCACCCATGAGGTTTTAGCAGGCTTAACAGCCCGTGAAGCGAAAGTACTGCGTATGCGTTTTGGTATCGATATGAATACCGACCACACGCTAGAAGAAGTGGGTAAACAATTTGACGTAACCCGTGAGCGTATCCGTCAAATCGAGGCGAAAGCCCTACGTAAACTGCGCCACCCTTCACGTTCGGAAATCTTAAAGTCGTTCTTAGACGAATAGTCAACCGAAGCATCGATTCTAAGCCCCGCCTAGCGGGGCTTTTTATTGCCCAATTAACATCCCTTAAAATTCCCCCTGAATAGCCATTGCTAAGCTCTCTTTCAAAATCAAATGGTTAAAAATCACTTCTCCATTCAGACGATATGAAATCCAGAAGCCAAAACCACAGTTGATTAACAGATAACCACTTGAATCAATTCGGTGAATTTCATCAAAAAACACGGGTGACAAGCGCAAACAAGCTTAGTATACTGCCACTCGCTTTAGGTAATGACGATTGCCTTTAGTCGGCCCCTTAGCTCAGTTGGTTAGAGCACACGACTCATAATCGTTAGGTCCACGGTTCAAGTCCGTGAGGGGCCACCACCCCAATTCAACAAAAAAGCCCATTTCTTAATGGGCTTTTTTGTGTCTGTCATCTGTCGATACTCATTCATACCCACGCGCTTCATTTCCGATAACCACTCAAATGTGATTTCGATTTGCCCTTTTAGACTATTGCTAAAATAAGACCAAAAACAAAGGCGCTTAATGAAATTCACTTAAGCGCCTTGGTGACTTTCCCTTGTGCACGCAGTGCAAGGGAACTCGATTTAGGTCTTCAGCTTACCTAATTGTTGATGCTGCTGTTTCACCAGTTCGGCAAGGACCACACTGCTTTGCTGCGCTTCACCCGCAAGGCGCGCCAGCTCCGAGGCCGAGTCGGAAATCCCAGTGATATTACGATTCACTTCTTCCGTTACCGCGCTTTGTTCCTCCGCGGCGGCGGCAATATGCGTCACCTGAGAAGAAATCTCCTCTATCTGACTGACCATAGAATTAAGCGATGTGAGTGCTTGCTCGGTTTGCGACACGGCCATTTGTGCGCGCTCAGCACCTTTATCAATAATGCCTGAGGCACTATTTACTTCTTGCTGCAGGGCATCGATCAGCACACTGATATCATCGGTCGAACTTTGGGTTTTAGAGGCAAGCGCCCTCACCTCATCGGCCACCACGGCAAAACCCCGCCCTTGTTCGCCGGCTCGCGCCGCCTCAATTGCGGCGTTCAAAGCCAGCAAGTTGGTTTGCGCGGCAATAGAGCTGATCACCTCGAGAATACGGCTGATATTCGTGCTACTTTCAGCCACTTTGCTCACAGCCACTTTCGCCTGCATCGACTCCTGCGACATAGTAGTCACATATTCCATGGCCTTAGTCAGGCTCTCTTCACTGAGACGTACATTGCGGGACATGGCTTCGGTTTCCGCAGCGGTTTGCTCAGAAGCTTTCGCCACTTCAAGCGCCGTAGCACTCATCTCATTGACCGCGGTTACCACGCTCTCGATTTCGCCATACTGACGATGGACACTATCGTGGGTCAACTCCGCAATTTGCGCCGAAGACAAGCTTTCTTCCTGGGTGCGTCCCGCAAGCGTTTTTAACTCGCTGATCAAGTCTTTCAACTTATGGATAAAGGAGTTGAAGCCTTTACCCAGTGCAATCAGTTCCGCATGGGCATCGACCACAATGGATTGGGTTAAGTCACCATCGGCACTGGCCAAGTGTTCCACACGGCCTTGGATCATCTTGAGCGGCGCAATAATGCTGCGGATCACTATGCTGATGGTAACCACGGCGAGAATAGACACGGCTAAACCGACCATCAACAAGATGCTGCCAAGGGATGTGGCCATTTCATCCATTTTGTCATTCAACTCAATGGAGCTCTTAAAGGCTTGAGCCTTAGGGACTTGGATAGCCAATGACCATTCCGCTTTCGCCAGTGGGATTTTTATCGGGTAGGCCACGATAATCTCATCATCGTTTGCCATATAGCCGCCATTTTTATGTAACGCGACTATCTGCGAGGCAAGTTTAGGGTCGATAGATTCGCTCAGAGGGCGCGCTTTTTTGCTGTAATGACTCGCGGCAACCACTAACCCACGGGTACTGAGTAAGGTTACCTTGGCTTGACCGTCGTAAAGACTCTTAGACAATTTATCGATTAGGGCCTGAAATACGGGCAAGTTCACATCGACGCCCACCACCCCAATAAACTGCTTATGCTTGACCACTGGCACGGTTAAAGAGGTCATCAGCGCATTATTACCTGGGGTGATTTCATAGAGATAGGGCTCCATCAAACAAGGCTTTAAGGTTTCCTTAGCACAGAGATACCATTCAGCTTCACGGATCCCAAACTCGTTTAAGGTCGTGACATATTTTTCTGCTGAATCATCTACTTGATTATGTTCGACCGTGCCATCATCGTTGCGAGTGTAGTACACCTCCAATGACCCCGATGATGCGACGCTATGGCTAACCTCGACATTTAAAAACTCACTGTCGAGCCCATCGTAACCATTAGGCTCAAACTGCGCGTACATGGAGGATATCTGGTTATTTTTCTTTAATACCGCCGCCACGGCCAGCTCTAAGCGATCACGCTTTAATGGCAACTCTTCCGCAGTGCTCTCTAACATGCCGGAAAAAGAGTACGGGATCCGATAGGCTTCATTGATAAAGCCCGCCACCATTTCACCATATTCGCCCGCACGGGCTTCGAGTTTGTCACGGGTTTCGGTTTGTAATGTCTCTTGAACCTGATTAGACAGCTCTGTGTTTTGATCCGAAAGGGTCCACCAGAGGCTGATGGAAAGAATGGCAACAATTGAGAGGAATAAGGCGGAAGTGATCCACAACAACTTAGTACTGATGGACAAATGCTTCATCGAGTAAACTCCAAAAGATAGAAGGTCAAGAGCCTAATTATTTTGATCTAGTTCATTTTTATTTTTGCTTCTCAGTTTAAAAAATAGCACTCAGTCACGAGATTACCAGCCTTTAAGATAGTGAATTGTTAAGCGTAAGTAAAACTTTTCACTGACTCATTTGGCGTCAATCTTCATTTTTATCTCCATCGCTGAAAGTTTGATATTTATCGCGAAACTCCATGGGGTGATAAGACAAAACTCACAATCAGCCTCGGTTAACTGGCCGACATTTTTTTACAAAAATTAATTCCAGATTAAAAATGCCCATTTCATTTGTAACAAAGTCTATTCTGCGGCGTTGTGGCATTGGTTTGCGCAGACTATCGCCTTATACTCTTGGCCTCTAACACAAAACAACAATAACGGAAGCAAGCTTTATGACTCTTGGTACCAATCAGGTAAGCAAGACACATTCGTTTATGACAGTGTCGCTTATCGAATTGTGGGAACGTTTTGGTTATTACGGCATGCAGGCGCTGATCGTGTACTTTATGGTGCAGCGTCTTGGCTTTGATGACTCCCGTGCAAACTTAGTTTGGAGTGCCTGTGCGGCACTGATTTACGTGTCGCCGGCCATCGGCGGTTGGGTTGGGGATAAAATTCTCGGCACCAAACGCACTATGCTGCTCGGTGCGGGGATTTTGTCGGTAGGTTATGCATTGATGACAGTGCCGACCGAAAACACTTGGTTTATGTTCTCCGCCCTTGGGGTGATTGTGGTCGGTAACGGCCTATTTAAACCCAATGCCGGTAACTTAGTCCGTAAGATTTACGAGGGTGACGATTCTAAAATCGACAGCGCCTTTACCATCTACTACATGGCGGTAAACGTAGGTTCGACCTTCTCTATGCTGTTAACGCCTTGGATTAAGGACTATGTTAACGCGCAATACGGTAACGAATTTGGCTGGCATGCCGCCTTTGCGGTGTGCTGTGTGGGCTTAATCGTCGGCTTAGGTAACTATGCCCTGATGCACAAGAGCCTCGCCAACTATGGTTCAGAGCCTGATACTCGCCCTGTCAACAAGAAGAACTTGGCTATCGTCTTAGTCTTAGCGGCGCTTTCCGTTGTGGCTTCAGCCATTATTCTTGAATATGAAGATGTTGCTCGAGTATTCGTGTATGCCGCGGGTGTGGCGGTATTAGGAATTTTCTTCCACTTAATTCGTACCAGTGAGCCAAGTGAGCGGGCCGGCCTTATCGCAGCGCTAATCCTTACGGTGCAGACCGTCTTCTTCTTTATCTTCTATCAACAAATGTCGACCTCACTGGCTCTGTTTGCACTGCGTAACGTCGATTGGGATTTCCAAGTCTTTGGCACCCATTTGTGGACTTGGTCTCCTGCGCAGTTCCAAGCACTGAACCCAATCTGGATCATGGTGTTAAGCCCAGTTCTGGCTTGGAGTTATTCATGGGCAGGTCGCAACAATAAGGACTTTTCGATTGCCGCTAAGTTCGCCTTAGGTTTTGCGGTTGTCGCGATAGGCTTCTTTATCTACGGTTTTGCAGGCCAATTTGCCGTTGAGGGTAAGACCTCTTCTTGGGTGATGATTTGGGGTTATGCTTCTTACTCACTCGGCGAACTGCTGGTGAGTGGTCTTGGTTTAGCCATGATCGCCCGCTATGTCCCCGCTCGCATGGGCGGCTTTATGATGGGCGCGTATTTCGTGGCATCGGGTATTTCACAGTACTTAGGCGGCGTTGTGGCTAACTTTGCCAGCGTGCCACAGGACTTAGTCGACCCGCTGCAAACTCTGCCAGTTTATACCAATCTATTCAATAAATTAGGTATTGCGGCCGTGGTCTGTACTTTCATCGCCTTAGCCGTATTACCTCTGATGCGCCGTTTGACCGAAAGTCATCACGCCCATAACAGTATTGAAGATAACGCTGCGGCCTCACTACGTGATGTGAAAGCCGAGCAATAATCCTCCGACTCACATACGCCATATGTGAGCGCTAAAAACTGCCGACAAGCCCCGCTTGCGGCAGTTTTTTTATACCTTTAGGTTACTGCTCATCACCAAACAATCTGAACTTTCTGTGCCGACTTTTCATGCATTGGCTTGGGATAAGGCTTTCCACCCTGTTTGCAAAACTAAGATGTTCGGTTCCAATTTTAGGGCAGTGTTAAGTTTAAGCCTTGAGCTTGTTTATCATTGATACGTCACCATATCCTAGGGTAAGACTCCATCAGCACTAACAGAGCAATCGCTTTAGCACCCACCACATTCATCCGTGTGAGGCCAAATAAAGCCGCTGCCACAGAGCTGACTCACGCAAAGAGGCGCTTAATTTATGGCTATATCATCGACTTCAACATCTGCCACCCCATCGCAGGCAGTGACTAAATCTCCCCTAGCGGATATTCCCTTTTCACTCTTAGAGCTCGCCCCCGTACGCCAAGGCGCGAGCATCGGAGACACGCTACGCGCCAGCCTACAATACGCTAAGGTGGCCGATGACTTAGGTTTTAATCGATTCTGGTTTGCCGAGCACCACAATATGCCCGGTATCGCCAGCGCCGCGACATCGGTGTTAATTGGCTATATTGCCGAGAATACTAAACGCATTCGCGTCGGCGCGGGTGGGATTATGCTGCCCAACCATGCGCCCTTAGTGGTTGCCGAGCAGTTTGGTACACTCGAAAGCCTTTATCCTGGTCGTATCGATTTAGGACTTGGCCGCGCACCGGGCAGCGATCAAATCACCAGCCGCGCCCTTAACCGCGATATGAGCCGCGCGGAGCAATTTCCCGCCGAGGTGAGCGAGTTACAAACCTTACTCGGCGACTACAATGGCCGTCATCCCGTAAGAGCGATTCCCGGCGAAGGCACCCATGTGCCGATTTGGCTACTCGGCTCTAGCCTCTTTAGCGCCCAGCTTGCGGCACAGCGCGGCTTACCCTATGTCTTTGCAGGGCATTTTGCGCCCAGATTCCTCTACGATGCGATAGAGATTTACCGCCGCGACTTTAAGCCATCTAAGGTGTTGGATAAGCCCTATGTCATGCTTGGCCTGCCACTTATCGCCGCCGAGACAGACGCCGAAGCAGAATACTTAAGCACCACCTCCAAGCAACGGGTGCTTGCGCTGATCCGTGGTGAACCGCTTTGGTTAAAACCGCCCGTAGACAGCATGGATGGCCTGTGGAGCGAGCAGGAAAAAACCTATGTCGATAACTTCTTAGGCTTATCCGTCACCGGTGGCCCCACCAGCATCAAACACCGCTTAGAGATGATAGTGAAGGAGTTAGGTGTCGATGAGTTTATCTTTACCAACGATTTGTATGATCAGGACAAACGTGAGCGAGCGCTGCAAATCCTAATGGAGATAAAAGGCTCTTAAGCGTTAAACCACGCCATAAAAAATCCCGCCTAAGCGGGATTTTTTATATCTGTTAACCTTTTAACACGGCATCGAAGCAGGACTTAAGAATGCCCAGCCCTGCGGCAAGCTGCTCGTCTGGAACTGTTAATGGCACCAATATACGCAGCACGTTACCGTAGGTACCACAGGACAGGAGGATCAAACCTCGGTTTCTTGCCTCGGCTAAAATTTGGGCACAGTACTGAGGCGCGGGTTTGCCCTCTTCCATCAATTCAATAGCGATCATCGCCCCTAGACCACGCACATCGGCAATTTGCGGATGTTCAACCTGCATAGTATTTAGCGCCGACTTAATCCGCTCGCCAATTGCATTGGCACGTTCAAGCAGCTTTTCCTCTTCAAACACTTCGAGTACGGCGAGCGCTGCCGCACAGGCCAGCGGATTACCGCCGTAGGTGCCACCAAGGCCACCGGGACCGATGGCATCCATGACTTCAGCTTTACCCGTAATACCTGAAAGGGGGAAGCCACCGGCAATAGATTTCGCAAAGGTGGTGATATCGGCGCTCACGCCCATTTGCTCCATAGCAAAGAAGGTTCCTGTGCGACCCGCACCCGTTTGCACTTCATCGGCGATCAGCATAATGCCTTCGCGGTCGCAAAGCGCACGTAAACGTTGCATAAACTCTGGCGATGCGGCATAAAACCCACCCTCGCCCTGCACAGGCTCGAGGATGATGGCCGCGATATTGCTCGGCTCAGCATCATTTTTAAAGATGCGTTCGATAGAGGCCATCGCATCATCATCGGACACGCCGTGCAGCGCACAGGGGAACTCGGCGCGGAACACATTGGCCGACATTAATCCCATACCTTTACTGTAAGGCGCGACCTTTCCCGTTAACGCCAGTGCCGCCATAGTGCGACCATGGTAACCCGAGGTAAAGGCAATCACCCCCGCCCGCTTAGTGTATGCACGAGCAACTTTAACCGCGTTTTCAACGGCCTCTGAGCCGCTGGTGAATAAGGCTGTCTTCTTGGCAAAATCTCCCGGCACTAACTGATTCAGTTTTTCACAGACTTGAATATAACTTTCGTAGCCAAGCACCATAAAACAGGTGTGGGAGAAATCCTCAAGCTGCGCCGCAACGGCCGCCTTCACCTTAGGATGTAAATGCCCAGTGTTAAGCACAGCAATACCACCCGCAAAGTCGATAAACTCTCGACCTTCCACATCCCACACGGTCGCGTTTTCGGCGCGAGCAGTAAAAACAGGATGAATTTGACCAACACCGCCTGCGACTGCGGCTTGGCGACGTGCCATCAATGAATCATTGGTTGTGCTCATTTAGTATTCCTTGCTCGCGTGCCTAACTTGGCTATACACAAATGTCGATAACAATGCCTATGCCCAAAGGGCTACCACTGGCGGTCTATCCCAAACTGATGCTTAAACAGACATGCAGATATATTTGATTTCTAAATATTCTTCGATGCCGAACTTAGAGCCTTCTCGACCGAGCCCTGAGGATTTCATTCCGCCAAACGGCGCGACTTCGGTGGAAATCAAGCCAGTGTTGACGCCCACCATGCCGTATTCCAATGCCTCGGTCACTTTCCACACGAGTGAGATATCACGGCCATAAAAATAAGCCGCTAATCCAAACTCGGTATCATTGGCTTGCTTAATCACATCGTCCACATCGGTAAACTTAAACAGCGGCGCCAGTGGGCCAAAGGTTTCTTCACGGGCAACGCGCATACTGCTATCGACATTCGTCAGTACCGTTGGCTCGAAGAAGTTGCCACCTAAGCTATGGGGCTTACCGCCCGCAACCACAGTCGCCCCTTTGCTGAGCGCATCCTCAAGATGGCTCTGGACTTTTTCGACCGCCGCGCAATTGATAAGCGGTCCCGTAGTTACGCCCTCGCCAATGCCCTCACCCACCTTTAATTTACCCACGGCAATACTGAGCTTGCGAGCAAATTCGTCATACACGCCCGCCTGAACATAAATGCGGTTAGCGCAGACGCAGGTTTGCCCCGCATTGCGATACTTAGCGATCATCGCGCCTTCGACCGCCGCATCGATATTGGCATCGTCGAATACGATAAATGGCGCGTTACCGCCTAATTCTAAAGATAATTTCTTCAGTGTCGGCGCGCATTGTTCCATCAACTTAATGCCCACCTGGGTCGAGCCGGTGAAAGACAACTTACGCACAACTGGATTGCTGCACATCTCATTACCAATGCCGATGGCATCGCCAGTGATCACGCTGAATACCCCAGCGGGGATCCCCGCACGCTCGGCAAGCACAGCTAAGGCTAATGCAGTAAAAGGCGTTTGCGGTGCAGGTTTCACCACCATAGTACAACCCGCTGCCAGTGCTGGCGCGGCTTTACGAGTGATCATCGCAGCAGGGAAGTTCCAAGGGGTAATAGCCGCAGTCACGCCCACGGGCTGCTTGATCACCATGATACGTTTATCGCCCTGATGCCCAGGAATCGTATCGCCATAGACGCGCTTCGCCTCTTCGGCGAACCATTCGATAAAAGAGGCGGCGTAGGTGACTTCACCCTTAGCTTCTGCAAGGGGCTTGCCCTGCTCAGAGGTCATCATTAACGCTAAATCATCACTATTTTCATTGAGTAACTCAAACCAACGACGCAGCTTGACACCACGCTCTTTTGCGGTTAATGCTCGCCATGCGGGCAAGGCCGCTTCGGCTGCCGCAATTGCCGCTTGAGTTTCGGCTTGCCCCATCACAGGAACACTAGCGATCACCGCGCCCGTCGCGGGATTGGCGATAGCGACAGTTTCTTTTGACTGCGCATCGCACCACTGACCATTGATATAACATTGCTGACGCAGCAGACTCGGGTCTTTTAACAACACAGGAAATTCCTCTCGCTGCGAGGTAATGCCTTACCTCGTATAAAAAATTAAATAAATTAGATACCTAATTTGTCTCTTAGACTGTAATACCATGCTCCCAGCGCACTAAAAGGCACACGTAAGGCGTGACCGCCGGGGAAGGGATAATGGGGCAGCGCCGCAAAAGCATCGAAACGCGTGGCTTGACCATTGAGCATTTCGGCAATTAACTTGCCTGCCAAGTGGGTATAAGTGACGCCATGTCCACTACAACCCTGTGAATAATAGATGTTTTTACCAATACGGCCGACCTGTGGTAAACGCGATAAGGTCAATAAAAAGTTACCCGTCCAGGCATAATCAACCTTAACCCCTTTTAACTGTGGGAAGGTTTTGAGCATATTCGGGATAATCAGGGATTCGATATCCGCGGGATCGCGGGCACCATACACGACACCACCGCCGTAGATCAGACGCTTGTCACCAGACAGCCTAAAATAATCGAGCAGATAGTTACAATCTTCGACGCAATAATCTTGAGGTAACAGGCTTGCGGCCAGCTCTTCGTCTAAGGGTTCTGTGGTGATCACCTGGGTGCCACAGGGCATTGATTTAGCTTGTAATTCAGGCATGAGTTTACCTAGGTAAGCGTTACCCGCCACCACCACAAACTTGGCTTTTACGCTGCCCTTAGCGGTGTGCACCACAGGACTATCGCCTTCGTCGACCCGCAATACTGCTGAGTCTTCAAAAATTTTTCCGCCGAGGGATTCTACCGCACGGGCTTCACCCAAGGCTAAATTCAGCGGATGAATATGACCGCCGCTCTTATCTAACATACCGCCGACATAGCGCTCAGTATTTACCACAGAGCGAATGCTGTTTGCATCGAGCAGCTCCAGCTTGCCCACGTGGCCATGGCTTTCCCATAATTGCTTTTGATGGCGTAAATGGCCCATTTGCTTTTCGTTCATCGCCGCAAATACACCGCCATCCTTTAGATCGCAATCAATATTGTACTTAGCGATACGTTCACGGATGATACGCCCGCCCTCGAAGGCCATTTGACCGAAAAGCTTGGCTTGTTCTTTGCCAACGGTTTTTTCAATGGTATCAATGTCACGGCTATAGCTGTTGACGATTTGTCCGCCATTACGCCCCGAGGCTCCCCAGCCAATTCGCGCCGCTTCAAGCACCACCACACTAAAACCCGATTCGAGTAAATGCAGTGCGGCAGATAGGCCTGTGTACCCCGCGCCAATCACACAAACATCGGCTTCAATCGATTCCTGTAAACGCGCGCGCTCAACCTTATCGTTGGCCGATGCCGCATAATATGATCCAGTGTGAGGTATGGCTGACATGATGTTCCCTTGATTTTTATGTTCATTATTTTAAACAACTATCACATCCTACACCTTCAAATCGGGAAACACTAGCCATAAAAGCACAATAATTTACACAATGTTTGATATTTCAAACAAAGTATCTTTACTGCCTTAAACGGATTTGAAATTGAATGTGGAGGTACAAATAAGAAGACTTGGAGGGAGAAAGAAGGATGACCTTGGCAATCAGGCCATCCTTTTGTCGCTAAGCACTTTTGACTACGTGCTTACCACTAATAACTGCATCCTAGCGTATTAGTTCAACGGCATACGCTCACGTTTTTCGGCGCGTCTTGCCATATACCAAGACAAGAAAGCGATTAACGACACACATAGAATGATAAGTGTTGCCAAGGCGTTGATCTTAGGCGATACCCCCAAGCGCACCGAGGAAAACACCACCATAGGTAAGGTGGTTGCACCTGGGCCTGAGGCAAAGCTTGCGATCACTAAGTCATCGAGTGACAGACTAAAGGATAACAACCAGCCCGCCACTAATGCCGGTGAAATCATGGGCACAGTGATCAGGAAGAAGGTTTTAAGCGGCGTAGCGCCTAAATCCATTGCCGCCTCTTCGATTGACATGTCTAACTCACGCAATCTTGACGACACCACCACAGCCACATAGGCCGCACAGAAGGTTGAATGGGCAATCCATACTGTCACCATGCCGCGCTCTTTCGGCCAACCTAAGAGATCCGCCATATGCACAAATAGCAGCAGCAGTGACAGACCCGTGATCACCTCAGGCATCACCAAAGGCGCAGTGATCATGTTCGACAAAGTGAGCTTGGCCCAGGAGCGCTTAAACCGCGTCATCACAAAGGCGGCCATAGTGCCGATAATCACCGCCATGGTTGAGCTGTAAAACGCAATCCGAAGGCTGGTCCACACCGCATCGAGAATTTGCTGATCGGCAAATAACTCGCCGTACCATTTAGGTGAAAACCCGCCCCACACTGTCACTAACTTAGATTCGTTGAACGAATAAATCACTAGGATCAGCATAGGTGCGTACAAGAAGAACAAGCCGAACCACAGCATCACCGAAGAAAAACTCAGCTTTTTCATAGGTCTTTCTCCAAACTACGCGCCTGATAGCGATGGAATAAGGTAATAGGAATAATCAAGAGTGCCAGCATCACAATCGCCAGTGATGAGGCCACTGGCCAGTCACGGTTATTGAAGAATTCCTGCCACAGCACTTTACCTATCATCAGAGAATCTGGGCCGCCGAGCAGCTCAGGGATCACAAACTCCCCTACCGCCGGAATAAACACCAGCATAGAACCTGCAATCACCCCGCTCTTCGATAACGGGAAAGTGATTTTCCAGAAGGTATTTAAACGGCTGGACCCTAAGTCTGATGCGGCTTCAATCAGGCTCATATCTAACTTCACTAAGGTCGCGTACAGCGGCAAAATCATAAAGGGCAAATAGGCGTAGATAATCCCGATATAGACGGCGATATTAGTGTTGAGGATTTGCAATGGATCAGAAATTATTCCTAACCACATCAATGTGTTATTGATAATCCCCGTGTTACTTAAGATCCCCATCCAGGCATAAACGCGAATTAAGAACGAGGTCCAAGAAGGTAGCATCACCAATAGCAGCAGCACGGTTTGCAACCTTGCTGGCGCACGGGCAATGGCATAGGCCATGGGATAACCAATGATCAAACAGCCAATGGTCGAAATGAGCGCCATTTTTAATGAGCTGAGATACGCGGTGTAATACAGCGAATCATCTAGCAACATCAAGTAGTTACCTAAATGCAGGAAGATGTTTAATACATCATCCGCATATTGGAAGGTCGCCTCGTAGGGCGGAATCGAAATCGCCGCCGTCGAAAAACTGATCTTAAGGACAATGGCAAAGGGCAAGGCGAAGAACAACAACAGCCAAGCGTAGGGGAAGCTAATCGTCCAGAAACGTCCCTTAAGCCATTTTAGTTTTGACTTCATCTTCATGATCTTAACACCACGCCACTGGTGTCCTCCCAACTGATGAACACTTCATCATCCCATGTCGCATGGTCGGCACGGCGTTCACGGTTAGTCATACTGCATTGCACAATTTGGCCGTTCTCGAGGCGAATGTAGTACACCGAGATGCCACCTAAGTAGGCGATATCATGCACTATCCCCTTGGCCCAGTTGTACTCGCCCTCTGGTTGCTCACGGCTAATAATGGTTTTTTCGGGGCGTACCGCTAACCACACATGCTTTTCTTCGGCACTGGTCGTTACCCCGTAACCCACATAGAAGGGCTGAGCTAAGTCATTGGGTTTAATGATCAGGTGGTCGACTTCGTCCACTTCAATCTCGCCGCCAAAGAGGTTCACTGAACCGATAAATTCGGCAATCATGCGGCTGTTGGGACTCTCGTAAATGTCCATAGGTGAGCCGGTTTGGGCAATCCAACCGTCACTCATAATCGAAATTCGGCCCGCCATGGTCATGGCTTCTTCCTGATCATGGGTCACCATCACACAAGTCACGCCAACACGCTCAAGAATTTCAACCACTTCTAACTGCATCTGAGTGCGCAGCTTTTTATCCAGTGCGCCCATCGGCTCATCGAGTAGCAATAGCTTAGGACGTTTTGCGAGGGAGCGAGCTAACGCCACCCGCTGACGCTGACCACCGGAAAGCTGATGCGGCTTACGTTTGCCATATTGCTCCATATGAACCAGTTTGAGCATTTCTTGCACCCTTTGCTCAATTTCCGCTTTGGGTAACTTATCTTGCTTTAAACCGAAGGCGATATTTTGCGCGACCGTCATATGGGGGAAGAGCGCATAGGATTGGAACATCATGTTGATGGGACGTTCGTAGGGGGGCAAATCGGTAATATCTTCACCGTCGAGAAAAATCCGCCCAGAGGTTGGTCTTTCGAACCCCGCGAGCATACGCAATAAGGTCGACTTACCCGAGCCAGAGCCCCCAAGTAAAGCAAAAATCTCACCTTTATTAATCGTCAATGATACGTCGTCAACCGCGCGAACATCGTCGAACAATTTACTGACCCGCTCAATCTTAAGCAGGACTTTTTCTTGCGTCTTTGTAGTGGGTTTGTTGGTGACGCCCGAGGTGCTTGCCATAGTACTTCTCCACCCGAGTATTGCTGCGACAAGGCGTTCAATACTTGAGATTTACACAATGAATTAATGAATAGAGATAAAATCTGTAGGCCGAATGCTCAAGGAGCAAGCCAATGTCTGCGTTATTAAAAGGGGCAAGCAATGCTTGCCCCATCTCGATTATTGGCCAGACTTCACTTTGGTCCAGACGCGGGTTAATACACGTTGGATTTTCAATGGACGGATTTCGCCAATATACAATTTATCTAACACTTCTTTTGGTGGATAAATCGCAGGGTCATTGCGAATCGCTTCATCAACTAAAGGCTGTGCTGGGTCGTTAGGGTTAGCATAAGCCACATAGTTAGAGATAGGCGCAATCACTTCAGGACGAAGTAAGTAGTTGATAAGTTTGTGAGCATTTTCAACGTTAGCCGCATCCGCAGGGATAGCTAACATATCGAACCACAGGTTCGCGCCTTCTTTTGGAATCGAGTAACCAATCTTGTTACCGTTACCCGCTTCATCGGCACGGGCCGCAGCTTGGAATACGTCACCCGAGAAGCCAAATGCCACACAGATATCGCCATTCGCGAGATCAGAGATATAGCGTGATGAATGGAAATAAGTCACGTAAGGGCGAATTTTTTCGAGTAATTCACCTGCTTTTTCATAGTCTTCGGCTTTCGTGCTATTTGGGTCAAGACCTAAGTAGATCATCGCCTGTGGCACCATATCATCGGCCGAATCCAGCATAGCAAAGCCACACTTAGAGATTTTTTCAGCATATTTTGGGTTAAAGATCAGCTCCATAGAATCAAATGGCGCATCTTCACCCACTGCGGCTTTCACTTTATCGATGTTGTAACCGATACCATTGGTACCCCAGAGGTAAGGTACGGCATATTGGTTACCCGGATCAGCCTTCTCTAACTGTTTCATTAGATCGGCGTTGAGGTTTTTAAAGTTGCTGAGTTTAGAGCGGTCTAGCGGCTTGAATGCGCCAGCCTTAATTTGTTTAGCGAGGAAATGGTTAGATGGAACCACGATGTCGTAACCACTGCGGCCAGACAGTAACTTGGCTTCCAGCACTTCGTTACTATCAAACACATCGTAAATCACCCGAATGCCCGTTTCTTTCTTGAAGTTTTCTAAGGTATCTTCCGCGATATAATCAGACCAGTTATATACGCGCACTACTTCTTCAGCTTGGGCAGCAACGCTTGCGAGGGCGCCCGCGGTTACTAAAGCCAAAGTCGTCATCTTATTAAATAGCTTCATGCTTTCTCCTTTCTCGGGTAGCAGAATTGCCTTTAACAATTCTGAAATTGTGTCACCGACCATCTGCTCGGTTATTGTTGTTATTCTCGACCAATGCTACACCTTAAAAACCGCATCGGCAGTCTCTACAGCACCATAATGCCTTCATCTCTAGGTGGCTGCAATTGATGGGAGTATCAGATTTCATGCCAAATTTGTCGATTTACACACTTGCATTAACAAGCAGTAAAACAGACTAGATATTTGTACGCCCTACATCTTGCAACATTAAGCCAAATGCCTCAAGCCCCTAGAAAAACCGCTGAAACCATCTCAGGAAAAACTCTTTTTAAGCTTAACTAACAGTAAGTTATAAAACGCTTATTTCAATCAAATTTATGCACACGTTACCAAGGAATGAAATCATCACTACTCTGACACCATTGAATGGGATTTCAAACTGCCTTGACCTTACTGTAACGCGTATGCAATTCCTTAAATTTAAAAGCGCTCTGCACCAAAGTTAAGCAAACTTACCAAATTAGTGCAGAGCATTTTTGCTGATTGTTCAAATATTCCCGCTATCTTGACCCTAAATCCGTTAAGGCCGTGACAGTTTTGAACAAAAACAGTGCAAATTACACACTGAGTAACAGGAACTCCCGCTCCCACGAACTCACGACGCGGCGGAAGTTTTCAAGCTCGGCCTGTTTAACCGCCACAAAGCCGGTGGTAAAGGCTTCACCTAAATATTCCTTACAGGCATCGCTCTCTTCCATCGCCGCTAAGGCTTCTTCTAAGGTTAACGGCAGGCAATGTGGATTGTTGCTACGGCTTTCGTTCGATTTACCCTGCACTGGTGTCGAAGGTTTTAACCCTTCCACCATACCGATGTAACCGCAGAGTAAGCTCGCAGCTATGGCTAAATAGCAGTTCGCATCCGCCCCAGGAATACGGTTTTCAATGCGGCGGTTTTGCGGTGAAGACTCAGGAATACGCAGACCGCAGGTTCTGTTCTCAACACCCCATTCCAAGTTAACTGGCGCAGAGGTGCCCGGTAAGAAACGGCGGAACGAGTTGGCATTAGGCGCCATTAACGGCAAGAGTTCAGGAATAAACTTTTGTAAACCGGCGATATAGCTTAGGAATAATGGGCTTTGAGTTCCGTCTTCATTAGTGAAGATGTTTTTGCCCGTTTCCTTATTAATCACGCTTTGATGAATGTGCATGGCACTGCCTGGCTCATCGGTGACAGGTTTAGCCATAAAGGTGGCGCACACATTGTGCTTTAACGCCGCCTCACGCAGGGTACGCTTGAATACAAACACCTGATCCGCAAGAGATAATGGATTACCGTGGCTGAAGTTAATCTCCATTTGCGCTGGACCGTCTTCGTGGATCAGCGTATCGATATCTAAACCTTGCAGCTCGCACCAGTCATACATATCTTCAAAAAGCGGGTCGTATTCGTTAGCCGCATCAATCGAGAAAGACTGACGTCCCGCTTCCGGTCTGCCCGAGCGACCAATAGGTGGCTTAAGGGGTAAATCGTGGTCATCGCTACGGCTGGTGAGATAAAACTCCATCTCAGGTGCAATGACTGGCTCCCAGCCTTTTTGCTCGTATAGCGAAAGCACTTTTTTCAACACGTTACGTGGTGATAGTTCGATGGGATTGCCCATTCTGTCGTAGCAATCGTGGATCACTTGCGCCGTCGCTTCAATGGTCCAAGGCAGCATAAACACCGCATTTTCATCGGGGACACAGACAAAATCGATATCCGCATCGTCGAGTAAGCTGTAATAAATATCATCGTCGACAAAGTCACCGGTCACGGTTTGCAGCAACACGCTTTCGGGCAAGCGCATGCCTTTTTCGTCGAGGAACTTATCCACTGGGGCAATTTTTCCGCGGGCGATACCTGTCATATCGCTGATAACACATTCGACTTCTGTGATTTTTCGTTCTTTTAAAAAAGCGATTAGCTTATTCATTTTATTTCACTCGAGTTGTAGCCCTACGACGGCACGCATCACCAAAGGCATTGAATATAGAGAGGAAAAATGGGTTTTCACTCACCTTCCATTCAGGATGCCATTGCACACCTAGGGCAAATTCATTTGTGTCTATAACGGAGAAGGCCTCCACTAGACCATCTGGAGCATAAGCTTCTGGCCGCAACCCAATCCCAAGACGCTCCACGCCCTGAGTATGTACAGAGTTTACCTCTGCCGAGTTACGGCCCCAGGCCTCGTAAATGACCCCCCCAGGCTCCACAGTGATACTGTGGGATGGCCCATATTGCACCTCTAACGAGGCCTCTTTATCTTCTCTGTGTTCAATAAAACCGCCCACTTCGTGCAACTTCTGATGCAAACTGCCACCAAACGCCACGTTCATCTCTTGAAAGCCACGACAAATCCCAAGCACAGGCACACCCGCCGCAATGGCCGCACGGATGAGCGGTAAGGTGGTGGCATCGCGTTTGGGATCGTGGTGAGTACCGACTTCACTCGGTTCACCCGCATAGAGATGGGGTTCAACATTCGAAGGCGAACCGGTAAAGAGAATGCCATCGAGACTTGCCAGAATCGCCTCTATAGGTTGTTCAGCACCTAATGAGGGGATCACCAAGGGCCAGCCCTTAGCACCATTCACTACACCTAAGAGGTATTTTTCACCAACAATATTAAAGGGATGTGATCCCAATTGTTGATTACACGCAATAACACCAATAAGGGGCAACTCGACAGACATAACTCACCTTCACCTTGAATGACTGCATAATGAACATGTTAAGTTTTAATGTTCATTTTTTCACACAGTACACCGAATTTTAACCTCAGGCAAGAGGTTAAACACTTGTTAATGATCGTTTAGTTGCAAGACAGTATTTTGGGATGTAATACAGGAAATTAGGGGGTGTTGTGTTGCCTAAGGGTAACAGAATCGGCTTATAGCGGTTGTTTTGGATGAAAATCAGGCAAAGATAAACAGCGCTGATTTAGGTTCATTTGAAAAATATTATTTACACTTTGAATAATATTTTGTAATCCAAAGCCAATTTGAGATGAGGTTGATAAGGGGAAATGTCAGGATTGCGCCATCCTAGACAACCTAGGACAGCGCTATACGATTAGCTATGTGACTGGCTATGCGATTAGAAATTAGCAGGTGTTGTTGCACTGACCAATCGACAGGGTTCATCGAAAGGGTTACGAAATCTATGGGGTAACTCACTGTTAAAGTAGTAACTATCACCCGCTTCTAAGATATATACCTCGTCGCCAACGGTCAGTTCGAATTTGCCTTCGATCACCATGGCCGCCTCTTCACCTTCGTGTTTCAGCATTTCCTCGCCCGTATCCGAACCCGGTGGATAGGTTTCACTCATCACAGACATGGCACGATTGGGAAAGTCGCGGCCAATCAACTTAAATTCTAACGGCCCAGTACCTATATCGAGGAGTTCATCGGAGCGATAAACCACTTTTTGCTCACTCTCAATCGAGGCTTCAATCGAGAAAAAATCCACTAAAGACATAGGGATACCCGACAATACCTTTTTCAAAGAACTGACGGATGGGCTAACACTGTTTTTTTCGATCATTGAAATCGTACTGTTAGTCACACCAGCACGCTTAGCCAGCTCCCGCTGGGATAAGCCTTTCATTTTTCGAACAGTTCTGAGACTGGCTCCAATATCCAAATTTCGCATCTCCCCAAAGGATCGGTTGCCCCGATAGATGAAGAACAGGTTGTTCAGGATAAACATCATCCCAAACACATTTTAGCCCTAAAAGCGTGAGTTTAATCGCTTCCGTTGTATTCTATCTAAAAAGTGTGTTAAATAAAATGCACACTTTTTAGCAGTATCACAAAAGTGTGATGAGTATACTGGGACAAGCCCAATTTACAATAAAAACAATTTTTTGGAGCTCAAATGACCACCAAACCTCCCGTTCATAGTGAACAATATCCCCAGTCTTATTATGTTGATACTGCAAAAGAAATTTACGCCCATCCCCAACTTGAGGGCAAGGTAAGCACCGACGTATGCATTATCGGCGGGGGGTTCAGCGGTATTAACACGGCTATCGAACTGCGGCAAAAGGGCCTAAACGTGGTGCTACTCGAGGCCAAGCGCATAGGCTGGGGCGCCTCAGGGCGTAATGGTGGCGAGCTGATCCGCGGTATTGGCCATGATCCTGCGCAATTTATCAATGAGATAGGCCAAGAAGGTGTGAGCGCCATTGAACAGATGGGCTTTGAGGCGGTAGAGATTGTACGAAATCGGATACAGACACATCACATCGATTGCGACTTACAAATGGGCTATTGCGATTTGGCGGTTAAACCTCGGCATATGCTCGAACTAGAACAAGAGTTCGACCACCTTAAGCGCCTTGGATATCAGCATGAAATCAAGTTATTAACTCAGTCTCAGCTCGGAGAAGTTATCGGCTCAGACTTTTACCAAGGCGCCCTAGTCGACATGGGCAGCGGTCATTTACATCCGCTGAATTTGGCCTTGGGCGAGGCTCGTGTTGCCCGAGACTTGGGCGCTCAATTATTTGAATACAGCGCCGCAGAAAAGATTATTCCTAGGGATAAACCGCGAGTATTAACGGCAAAAGGCGAAGTGACTTGCCAATATGTCGTGCTGGCGGGCAACGCTTATATAGGCCATAAACTGAATAGCTACATCGGCGGTAAAGTGCTGCCCGCAGGGAGCTACTTGCTTGCAACCGAGCCACTGACAGAAGTGCAATGCCAAAGCATTATCCCGCAAAATATGGCCTTTGCAGATATGCGAATCGCCTTAGATTACTTTCACTTATCGGCGGATAGACGCTTACTCTTCGGCGGACTTTGTACGTATTCAGGCAAAGATCCTAAGGATATTGAAGCAGCGCTCAGGCCGAACCTTGAGAAGGTATTCCCACAGTTAAAAGGCGTACGCATAGATTACGAATGGGGCGGCATGATAGGCATTGGCGCCAACCGTATGCCGCAAATCGGTCGCCTCCCCGATGCGAGCAATATTTTTTACGCCCAAGCCTATGCAGGCCACGGCGTAAATGCCACCCATATGGCGGCCAAACTGCTCGCCGAAGCCATTTGTCAGCAGGCGGGATATTTTGATGTATTCGCCAAAATCAAGCATATGACCTTCCCCGGCGGCCCCACATTCCGCTCGCCTATGCTGGCTGCGGGTATGCTGTACCACAGGTTTAAGGACTTATTCTGAGGTTTGCCCTGTCGTTGGATATGCGAGCAAGCTATCCAACGACACTAAATGGCGCGAGCCAATTTAATCCGCCTACGGCGCCTTGACCACAGAATAAAAGGCAGCGAGCCAAGATAATGCACGACTAACGCCACCAGCACGCCAAAGCCAATCCCACTGGTGGTTAACGGGATGCCGGGCTTAAAGTTAACTATGGTTTGCTGTAAATATTCATAACGAGCAGGATTGAACATATAGGCGGTTTTCTCGAAGAGATTCCCCTGAGCAAAAGTCTGCATTCCCTGCTGCAGTGCTTGATACAAGTCCAGCGTCTGGCGCTTTTGCTCGGCATCCGCCCTGACGCTAGGCTCCTCATTTTGCAAATGGCGGGCAATCATGGTTTCTACATCGCCGTAGTGATATTCCTTCGCCGTGGCCTCGTAGCCCTCAACTTGCCATTGAGTCGAGGTATAGAGCCCCGCCAAAAATTGCTGATAATGATCGGCTAATTGGGGAAGTTGCAGCGCCATCACTAAGATAAAGCCGAAGATCAGCTTATCAAACAATCGAGTTATCATGGCAAACTCCTTGATAAGTCAAAGGATATATCACTGCCAATGGAGTGCTGCTGGTTATCCTGCACAGCACTCCTGCTATCAGCGCTTATTGCGCTATGGGTAAATCGCTGCGACTGCCCCAGTCGGCCCACGAGCCATCGTAAAGCACAGCATCGGCATGACCAGAAGCGATCGACGCTAAGATTAAGATACAGGCGGTAATGCCCGAGCCACAGCTGAAAATCCTTAACGGTTTATCGCCAGCAAGCCCTTGAAACAGGGTTTGTAATTCGGCCGAACTTTTGATTTTGAAGCCATCGAGCACCTCTGTAAAAGGTAAATTAACCGAATGGGGAATATGTCCACTACGCACACCTGGGCGTGGCTCACTCACTTGACCTAAAAAGCGCGCGGCGCCGCGGGCATCGATAATCGCGCTGTCGCTATCATCTAGCTTGGCGAACACGGCCTCGGCATCCATCACCTTGGCAGGCTGATATTCCAGTACTGCAGTGAGTTCTTCACTATCGCTTGCACCATAATCTATCCCTTCTTCCTGATAGCGGGATGAGGTGACCCTGTCTTCAGCCATCCATTGGGGTAAGCCACCGTCGAGCACATACACACGGTGAAATCCCATCACCTTGAATATCCACCAAGCGCGCGGAGAAGAATAAATCCCTTGATTATCATAGATAACCACCACGCTTTGCGGGTCTATTCCGAGCTTGGAAACACCTTCTATAAACTGTTCAAACCTTGGTAAGGCGTGGATTTGAGAAGACGTTTTATCGCAAAAATCCGTTTCGACATCAAAGCGCCTCGAGCGCGGAATGCACACAGGTTCGGAATAGAGAATAGGCTCTTTGCCCAACACCACGGCCATGCTGGCATCGAGTAACACGAGATCTGGCGAGGTGAGATGCTCTTCGAGCCATTGAGTACTCACGAGAGGATATTCCATTGGCTGTCCTTATTCTGATTTCCAACTGGGATAATGACTTATCAGCCTGAGTTTTACTGCACATACTAAAACCCAAGCACTATTCAAACCATTCGAACCGATACTGTTTTGTTAAAGCACACATGGCAAGCTCATTGAGAGTCGATTACTGACTCGCGGCTTGAATCACTTCAATTTTAACATCCAGTAAACCCGCCGAGGTATTGCCTATGCTGCTAAATGCGGATTTGGACAAATCTATAATTCGGCCCCGCACGAAAGGCCCCCTGTCGTTGACCTTAACCACAACCGTTTTACCGTTCTTAAGATTGGTGACTTTAACTACTGAACCAAAAGGAATTTCCTTATGGGCAGCCGTTTTTAATTTATGGTTATAACGCTCACCGCTGGCGGTTTTCTTATTTTGATGTTTATCGCCGTAGAAAGAAGCTTGGCCAGATTCAGTAAACCCCTGCCAGTTTCCCGAATGGGTAGAAGAACACCCCGATAAGGCCAAGGTGGCTAGCAGCATTAAGGTCAAAGATAAGTATTTGAGACTCACAGAACATCCCTTAGCAAATGAGTTCATCATCCGAGCAATGTACAGCAAAAATCCCCAAGAGGCACCCTTGCGCCACTTTATCCATTTAATTAGAGGGTTAACCAGAAAATAAAGAAAGCCCCTTTCGCATCGGCGTAAAGAGGCTTGAGAGGGAGTAAAAGCGGCTTAGAGGGCTATCCAAGTCGCTTTGATTTCGGTGTATTTGTCGAAGGAGTGCATGGATTTATCGCGGCCATTGCCCGATTGTTTATAACCACCGAAAGGTGCCGTCATATCACCACCATCATAATGGTTAATCCACACCATTCCCGAACGCAGCGCCTTCGCGGTTTTGTGCGCCTTGCTGATATCCGCCGTCCACACCCCTGCCGCTAAGCCGTAAATGGTGTCGTTGGCTATCGCAATCGCCTCTTCCATGCCATTGAATTCAATGACAGATAACACAGGGCCAAAGATTTCCTCGCTGGCGATTTTCATCTTGTTGTTTACTTGGCTAAAGATAGTGGGCTGCACATACACGCCGCCCGTTTCGGCCAGCACTTGCTGTCCACCATGGACTAAACTGGCGCCTTCGTCTTGGCCCGCCTTGATATAGCTTAAGATGGTATCTAATTGCTGCTTATCGACCACTGCGCCGCTAACAGTAGCGGGATCCAGCGGATGCCCAGGTTGCCACGAGGCGAGTTCTTCGGCGATAAGCTCAATCAGTTGATCTTTAACCCCAGACTCCACCAGCAAACGCGAGCCCGCAGTACAGACTTCACCTTGGTTAAAAGCAATGGCTTCGGCGGCCGCCACCGCCGCCGCTTTAAGATCGGGCGCATCGTTAAATACAATGTTCGGGCTCTTACCGCCAGCCTCGAGCCACACTCGTTTCATATTCGATTCGCCCGCATAAATCATTAATTGCTTAGCGATTTTTGTTGAGCCAGTAAAGACTAAGGTATCCACATCCATATGCAGCGCCAGCGCCTTGCCGACCGTATGCCCATAACCCGGCAATACGTTTAGCACGCCCTTAGGGATCCCTGCCTGTACCGCAAGCTCGGCGATACGAATGGCCGTTAAGGGGGATTTCTCAGAGGGTTTTAGAATAACACTGTTACCCGTCGCCAGTGCTGGCCCCAGCTTCCAACAGGCCATCAATAACGGGAAGTTCCAAGGCACAATCGCCGCCACCACACCTACGGGTTCGCGGGTGATCATACCGATTTCATTATGTGCCGTCGGCGCCAGCTCGTCGTAGAGTTTATCAACGGCTTCACCCGACCAACGGATAGCACGGGCGGCACCGGCAATATCTACCGCCTTTGAAAAACGGATAGGCTTACCCATGTCCAAGGTTTCTAACAGGGCGAGTTCATTGGCATTTTCCTCCAATAACTCGGCAAAACGGATCATCACTTGCTTACGTTTAACGGGGGCAGTCTTTGACCACACGCCTGATTCAAACACCTCACGGGCATTAGCGACGGCAATATTGGCGTCCATTTGATCGCAACTGGCGACCTTGGCTAATACGCGTCCGTCGATCGGGCTGACACAGTCAAAGGTACTGCCCGCTGCCGCATCGCGGTATTCGCCATTGATATAAGCCTTGCCATTGATTGCTAGGCTAGCAGCGAGGCTTTCCCAATCACTCCGTTTTTTAGGTGTACTCATGATGACCTCTTAATCGTTTGTATTTGTTTATTTTAGCTTTATTGGGATGAGGGCTATCTCGACGGCCAAATGCCAAAGATGACCTAAGTCGTTAACTGCTGCTTAGATTACGCTGTTCAATCATTAATATTCAATATTTTTTACAAAAATAGCATTTTTGCCACAAATAACTGCACACACCTCTTCCATGTTCATTATTTCTAACATAGCATAGCAAATATTAGCCACTCTTAACGAAGACCTGACCTCATTTAACAAGGAAAAGGACAAGGTAAACACTATGGCCGATTCACCCTACAACACAACGCATGAGCATCCTTCCCTCGAACATTATTGGATGCCATTTACCGCCAACCGCCAGTTTAAAGCCAGCCCTCGCCTGCTCGCCCAAGCAGAAGGCATGTATTACACGGATATCAATGGCAATAAGGTATTAGACTCAACGGCTGGCTTGTGGTGTTGTAACGCCGGCCATGGACGCCGTGAGATCAGCGAAGCCGTTAGCAAGCAAATTCGCGAGATGGATTACGCACCGTCCTTCCAAATGGGTCATCCCCTCGCCTTCGAACTCGCCGAACGGTTAACTGAACTCAGCCCTGAAGGACTCAATAAGGTCTTCTTTACCAACTCGGGATCAGAGTCCGTCGATACCGCGCTTAAAATGGCACTCTGTTACCACAGAGCCAATGGCCAAGCATCACGCACTCGCTTTATTGGTCGTGAGCTGGGCTATCATGGCGTAGGATTTGGTGGCATTTCAGTGGGGGGCTTGAGCAATAACCGTAAAGCCTTCAGTGGCCAACTGCTGCAAGGTGTGGATCACCTGCCGCACACCTTAGATATTCAAAATTCAGCCTTTAGCCGTGGCTTACCTAGCCTTGGTGCCGAAAAAGCCGAAGTATTAGAACAACTCGTCACACTCCACGGCGCCGAGAATATTGCCGCCGTTATCGTTGAACCTATGTCGGGTTCGGCGGGGGTGATTTTACCGCCACAGGGTTACTTAAAGCGCCTACGGGAAATCACCCAAAAATACGGCATCCTGTTGATTTTTGATGAGGTGATCACTGCCTTTGGTCGCGTCGGCGCCGCCTTTGCCAGCCAGCGCTGGGGCGTTATCCCCGACATAATCACCACCGCCAAAGCCATCAATAATGGCGCGATCCCAATGGGCGCCGTGTTTGTGCAGGATTTTATTCACGATACCTGTATGCAAGGCCCCACCGAACTCATCGAGTTTTTCCACGGTTATACCTATTCAGGCCATCCAGTAGCGGCGGCCGCGGCGCTCGCTACGCTGTCCATCTATGAAAACGAACAGCTATTTGAACGCAGCTTCGAACTTGAGCGTTATTTCGAGGATGCCGTTCACAGTCTCAAAGGTTTGCCGAATGTGATTGATATCCGCAACACTGGATTGGTCGCAGGGTTCCAACTCGCGCCGAATAGCCAAGGCGCGGGCAAACGCGGTTACAGCGTGTTCGAGCATTGTTTCCATCAAGGCACGCTCGTGCGGGCGACGGGCGATATTATCGCCATATCCCCACCGTTAATCGTAGAGAAACATCAAATAGACCAAATAGTTAACAGCCTAAGCGATGCAATTCACGCCGTAGGATGATGCACAATTTTTTATCTAATGCCCAAATTGGGGCAATTGAAAGGTTACCTATGCTGACAATGACTCATTATGTGAATGGCGAACACACCGCCGCCAGTACAAGAAGCCAAGAGATTTTCGAACCTGCGACGGGAGAATGCCGAGGTCAGGTCTCCCTCGCGAGTCGCGACGAAGTCTCTGCCGCCATTGCTATCGCCAAATCGGCCTTCGACACTTGGTCACAGGTAACGCCCCTCAATCGTGCTCGTGTGCTATTTAAGTTTAAGGCGCTGGTCGAGCAACATATGGATGAGCTGGCGCAGCTGATTACCTTAGAGCACGGCAAAGTGCTCGATGACGCCAGGGGAGAACTCATTCGTGGTCTCGAAGTCGTCGAATTTGCCTGTGGTATCCCACACTTGCTCAAAGGGGAACATACGGAGCAGGTAGGCGGTGGCGTCGACGCTTGGTCGGTCAATCAAGCTTTAGGTGTTGTCGCAGGCATAGCGCCCTTTAACTTCCCCGTGATGGTTCCCATGTGGATGTTCCCAATCGCGATTGCCTGCGGTAACACCTTTATTATGAAGCCTTCGGAGAAAGACCCAAGCGCAGTGATGCGTATTGCGGAATTACTCACGCAGGCCGGGCTCCCTGCTGGGGTATTTAATGTGGTCAACGGTGATAAAGAGGCCGTCGATACCCTGCTCAGCCATGAAGATATTCAAGCCGTTAGCTTTGTCGGTTCAACGCCAATCGCCGAGTATATCTACAGCACAGCATCCAAACACGGTAAACGGGTGCAGGCCCTCGGCGGCGCAAAAAACCATATGCTACTGATGCCGGATGCAGATTTAGATCAAGCCGTTAGTGCCCTCATGGGCGCCGCCTATGGCAGCGCAGGCGAGCGTTGTATGGCCATTTCAGTGGTATTGGCCGTGGGCGATGTGGGCGATAAGCTGGTCGATAAATTATTACCGCAAATTCAACAGTTAAAAGTGGGCAATGGCCTCACCCCTGAGATGGAAATGGGACCGTTGATCTCCCGCCAACACCTCGCCAAAGTCACGGAATTTGTCGACGCCGGTGTTAAAGAAGGTGCGACCTTAGTGGTGGACGGTCGCCAGTTAACCGTTGCCGACCATCAGCAGGGGTACTTCTTAGGCGCCTGTTTATTCGATAACGTCACCCCTGAGATGCGTATTTACCGCGAAGAAATCTTCGGTCCAGTGCTGTCGATTGTGCGGGTTAAGGACTATGCCAGCGCACTGGCGCTTATCAACCAGCATGAATTTGGTAATGGCACCGCCATCTTTACCCAAAGCGGTGAGGCCGCCAGACATTTTTGCCACCATGTGCAGGTGGGTATGGTGGGCGTTAACGTGCCCATCCCTGTGCCTATGGCCTTCCACTCCTTCGGTGGCTGGAAACGTTCGCTCTTTGGTCCCCTGCATATGCATGGCCCTGACGGGGTACGTTTTTATACCAAACGTAAAGCCATCACGGCACGCTGGCCCGTAGGCAAACAGACTCAAGCTGAGTTTGTTATGCCCACCATGAAATAACTTCGACTGGAGCCAATATAACAATGAGCATCACGTCGATCATTCGCTTTGCTAGCGCACAGTCGCCGATGGAAAGTTACCAAGTTGCCCCAGAAAAGCGCATCTCTGGTAATCCCACCCAGCAATTACAGAATCATTACTCTAGTCCCTGTAATCAATTCCACAGTGGAATTTGGCAAAGCGAATCAGGTGCTTGGAAAATCAACTACACTGAATACGAGTATTGCGAGATCCTCGAAGGGACCAGCGTCATCACAGATCTTGAGGGGCAGTCACAAACCTTCACTGTCGGCGACCGATTTATTATTCCTGCGGGGTTCCAAGGGCAGTGGCAAGTTGTAGAGCCCTGCCGCAAGGTTTATGTCATCTTCGAACAAAAGTGAGTTTCATAGGGGGTGCTTTTTGCCTCGATTAACCAAGCTAAAGCAATTTAGCTTAACTCGCCATGAGGTCACAGCTACGGGGTTTCCTGGGTTGTTGTTTGGCAAAGCAACGAATGTACTAGCCTGTTTTAAAAGCTAAAAGAACTTAGTACATCCGTGTCAATCAAGAAAATGGGAGAAATACCGTGAATAACAACCTAAATAAAAAACGGCTGGCACAAGTTGTTGGGCTCGCGCTGACGACCAGCTTATTCTCCGGCATTGCCGCCGCAGAAGTGTCGGGGGAAATTAGCGTAACCAATGATTATCGCTTCCGAGGCATCTCGCAAACCGCGGGCGATCCTGCGGTTCAAGGCGGTGTCGATTGGAGTTTTGAGTCCGGATTTTCGGTCGGCGCCTGGGCCAGTAATGTCGACTTTGATGAGCCAGGTTACAACGGTCCAGATATCGAGTATGACTTCTATGTTGCCTACGGCGGTGACATCAATGACAACGTCAGTTACGACGTGACCCTCAACCGCTATAACTATTCGGGTGAGAGTGACCTCGGCTATTTCGAAGTCACAGCTGGCGTCGAGTTTAGCGGCTTTCGCGTAGCCTATTGGTACACCAATGATTACGGTGGCAGCGATTTAGATTATCACTACGGCGAAATCAATTACTCCTATGAGTTTGTTGAAAACTGGAGCCTCGATCTGCATTACGGCTACAACGTAGGCGATGCCTTAGACGATGGTGAAGGCTTTGATAGCTACTCGGATTATTCCGTCGGCGTATCCACCGAATTTATGGGATTTGGCCTGTCACTCGCTTGGCTTGGCACCGACTTGAGCGGCGATCAGAAAGTCTCCGACGGTGTGTGGAAAAACGACGATACCGTATTAGCAAGCGTCAGTTACGCCTTCTAATTCACGCCCTGCAAATACTAAAAAGCCCTCTGATGAGGGCTTTTTTACATCGCTTGGTAACTGATTACCAGTGACGCATCTTATGACCTTTCACGGCATAGAAGAGAATAAACAGGTAGCAAGGTAACATCACCATATAACCGCCCTGCTGCCCCATATCGGTGGCCGAACTCGTGAGTCCCCAAAACAGTGGCCCGAAAGCACCACCCGCAATCCCCATGATGAGTAATGCCGAACCTGTGCTGGTGAGCTTACCTAAACCCGACAGCGCCAGAGGCCACACCGCAGGCCAAACAATCGCATTGGCTAATCCTAAGAAGGCGATAAAGAGTAAGGTATCAGGCAAGGCCACACCGCCGAAAGGCACTAACAGCGCATTGGCAATCGCGTAGGAATTATTATCCCCGAACAGGATAGCAAGGGTCAGTAATAGCCCAAGAATCGCCGAAATCATCAGTGCCGTTGGCTGAGAGATAAAGCGAGGGATCAAGATAATCCCTAAGGTATAACCCAGAACCATACACACCATAGTGTAGGAGGTCATCACGCCGTAATGTTCAACCCCTAGCGATAAGGCGAAGGTACCGATAGTATCGCCAGCAATCACCTCAACCGCCACGTAGACAAATAGCGCGATAACCCCAAAGGCTAAGTTAGGATGGGACAAGGCAGCCTTGATTTGGCCTTTATCTGTGTGCTCGGCCACTTCATCTTCATTAGATAATTCTGGCAGAGGCGATTTTTTAACAGCAAGCGCCAACACTCCAATAAAAATCGCCATACCGAGGTAAGGGAAAACCAAGCTGTTTGCCATTTCATCAATTTGCACTTGGGTTAACGTAGTGCCAATGCGGTCTTTAAAGCTATCTAAGATCAATGCGGAGAAAACTAACGGTGCAATCACCCCCGCACCTTTATTCAAAATGCCCATCACGCTGACGCGGGCCGCGGCAGACTCTTCAGGCCCAAGGCGAACCACGTAGGGGTTTACTGCCGTTTGTAGCAGGGTTTGGCCTGTGCCCATCACTAATTGTGCACATAAAAACAGGCCGAATATTTGGGTCTTAGCCGCAGGAATAAATAATAGGCCTGCGAGCATCATGATGCCCATCCCCAGTGCCATACCATTTTTATAACCGACTTTACGGATAACCCACGCCGAGGGCAGCGCGGTAAAGGTCACCGCAATATAAAAGGAGAACAGGATTAGTGAGGCTTGGAAGGGATTGAGTTGCAAAATTTGTTTTAAATAGGGCATCAAAGATCCATTCAACCAAGTTGCGAATCCAAGGATGAAAAAGAGTGCTGCCACTATCGCCATGGGGAGAAAACTGCTTTTCTGCTGGCTTTTATCGAGTGTCATTTCCATAAACCTGCTTCTTATAGTAATTAATTTTTAAGGTGATGGCGGGACAAAAAACCGCTGAGTATTCCGCACATCCGTATCGCAACTCGTCTGCAATGGCTAATGTTATCATCCAAACGCACCATTGTTTCAGTGATGTTAAAACAAACAACACAAAAAGACAACGCTGTCATTTGCGATTTAGCCCGCAAAATGGCCCTATTTGCCCCAGAATGAGCCATAAACACTCAGTTAACTGCTGATTTACAACCAAAGATGCTCTGCGCCCTTTGGTTGCTAGAAATAAAAAAGCCACAGAGGTGAGTCTGTGGCTTTAAGAAAAATCAGATATCGGCGTTAGATCCGCACAAAAATGTTGCGACGATACATCCAATACAGCACTAACCATTGAACGGTGAGCAAACCAATCACAGCTCCTAAGGGCTGAGCATTTTCCGGCAATACCGCGATAACGCCACCGAACACACTCTGGGCGATATACTTCCAATCCACTAGGCTGGAGGCCAGATAAATAATGATGGCGTTAGTGCCTATCACCACAAAAATAAAGGCGAGCTTTTGCCATTTCAGCACATCCACAAGGGCATAAAATAGTGCTAACAGCAGCATGCTCCAACCGCTAGTGACCAACACAAAAGAGCTGGTCCACAGCTCTTTATTGACGGGAATAACCCCACCCAGCAACCAGCCTAGGGCCAAACAAACACCACCGGCAACGCTCAAGAGGCCAACCTTAGCCCACTCCCCTTTAGGATGGGATTTCACAATAAAATGACCGACAAACACACCCGCTAAGGCGTTGACTACGGCGGGCAGTGTCGATAACACGCCTTCAGGATCGGGCGTTCGTCCTTGATAACTCACACCCGGCAGTAACAGGCTATCCACATAAGCATTGATTGACTCAGTCGGTGATAACACACCAGCCTGTCCACCAGGAAACGGCAACCAGAGTTGCACCGCGCCATAGGCCACTAAGATGCCCAAGGCCACCAGCACTTGGGTCCGTAAACTGGTATGCCACACCAGCAAGGCGGCGAAGAACCATGCAAAGGCAATTCTACCTAATACGCTGGCATAACGGACTTTTTCAGGATCGGCAGGCGCCCCGGTTCCCCAACCATGGTTATAAAGAATGCCAAGCAACAACAAAAGAAACAGTCGCTTTATTCCGTGTCGATACACAGGCATACGCTCCTGCATCGGCAGTTTATCTAAGCGTTTTGGCGATAATCCAAGGGCAACACCGGAAAGGAAAATAAACAGCGGAAAAATCAAATCATAGAAGCGAAACCCATTCCACTCACTATGATGCATTTGGGTATCACCCCATTGCCAGCCCGCCCAGCCCGTCAACATAAGCAAGGCGCCAAATAGGGCTTCACCACCTAGAATCCAAAACATATCGAAGCCACGCAGGGCATCGAGGGACATCAACCGCGGTTTTGACTGACGCTTTTTCGCGGCAGCCTCCTGAGCATTCACGCCCGTATTGGTGATAGATTCCGGCGCAGTCGTACTCATACCATTATCCTTTATTATTGTTATTTAAATTATTTTATAACTTTTGAGCAAAATGCAGACTGTACAATAAAAAAACTTAGCCCCTGTCATCAAAATACGACAAGGGCCAAGGTTAACGCTTTACTGACTCAACCCACACTAAGGGCGAACATAAACCGCATTTCCAGCAATATAGTTGGCCAGCACTTTGTACTGATTATCTAGCAGCACTAGATCGGCACGCTGCCCTACGGCTAACCGACCGACGCTCTCGGCAATGCCAAGGAACTCGGCTGGATACAAAGACGCCATCCGCAGGGCCTCACCAAGCGGTAAACCGAGCATCTTCACACTGTTCTCAACTGCGGTCGCCATGTCTAACACACAGCCCGCCAGTTCACCCGTCACCGCATTTAATCTATCGCCGACACGCAGTACCTGAGTACCAAACAGCTCAAAGCTGGTTTCATCATCCATGCCTACTGGTGGCATGGCATCAGTTACCAACATCACTTTGCCACGGGGTTTAGCGCGCAGGGCAACTCTTGCGGCCGCTGGATGCACATGGTGGCCATCGACAATCAAACCACACCAAGCGGTTTCGCTCTCAATCGCCGCGCCTACCACGCCAGGCTCTCGGGAACCTAAGGGTGACATAGCATTGTAGAGGTGAGTAAAGCCTGTCGCCCCCGCCGCTAAGGCTGCGACAACGGTATCGTAGTCCGCATTGGAGTGGCCTAAACACACTTTAACGCCCGACTCCACCAACAGGCGGATCACCTCAGGCGAGACATTTTCAGGTGCTAAGGTCACCACTCGAATCCCTAAATCCTGACGGCAAAAAATCGCCAGTTCAGCCTCGGTGATCTCACGGATAAAACCTTGTGGATGCACGCCTTTTTTAGGTACCGAAAGATGCGGACCTTCAAAATGTACGCCTAATACGCCAGCGCTCTTTTGCGCGACCGCACTGGCAACCGCATCGGCAGCCTTGGCCATCACCTGCACATCATCTGTGATAAGCGTAGGTAAAAAGCCAGTGGTACCAAAGCGAGCATGCGCCTTGCCTATGGTTTCAATGCAAGCGACCGTTGGGCTGCTATTGAATAACGCGCCGCCACCGCCGTTAACTTGTACATCGATAAAACCTGGCACTAGGGTGCCTGGGTAGCGAATTTCCTTAGCACCCGATGCGGTGTCTAAGCTGGCTATCAGACCATCTTCAATGGTGACAGGCACATCCCGATGGAAGGCTTCACCATCAAACAGTTGCTCGGCAATTAAGGTGAATTTCATCCCAAACCTCTTTTCAAATTAACGCGGCGACAACGGCCATCCATTACAGCGTTTGAGTGACTTTTTTCAGCCCTGCGGGTTGGTCTGGGTCAATACCACGGGCAATCGCGACTGCGGCCACGTCGATATAAAAACGTTGTAACAAGGCTAACGGCGCAACACGTGGGTGAATATCCGTCGACGTTTGATTTAAATGCACTAAATCTGCGCCACGTTGGCTCACATTTTCAATCTGTTCGATATGGCTAGCGTAGGACTCATCGCCGATGCAGACATCCACAATCGTAAGTTTTTTCTCCACTAAAGTAACAGGACCATGGAGGAATTCAGCACTACTAAAGGCTTCTGCGTGGATAGAACACACTTCTTTTAACTTAAGTGCGATTTCCTTAGACACGGCATAGCCTAAACCACGGCCTAACACGACTAAGTTTTTCACGTTTTCAACCGATGCTGGAGTCAATTGCGGCTCAGCATCAACCGCAGTTTGCAGTGCTTGAGGTAAAGAGTTAACTGCGGCGGCGAGGGATTCGCTCTGCGTCCACGCCGAGGCTAATTGTAGAATCGCCGACAAAGTTGCAAGGTAGCTCTTAGTTGCGGCAACGGCTTTCTCTTCGCCTGCACGTAGTGGCACGACGACATCGACGATATCCTTGATTGGCGCGGTTTCATCGTTTACTAACGCCACACAAAACGCGCCGGCGTTTTTCGCCATACGCGCCTGGGCTAAAATATCAGGGCTGCGGCCAGACTGCGAAATCACAATCACTAATCCGCCTTCTAACTTCAAGGTTTTACCGTAAACGCTGGCCACAGATGGCGCGGCAGCAAAAGTGGGTACACCCGCTTCGATTTCAAAAAGATATTTAGCAAATACACCCGCATGGTCCGATGAACCACGGCCCACAATCATCACAAAACGGGGATCGAAAGCACGCAGTTTTTCACCTAACTGCTGCATTAAATCGGCGTTAGCGGCTAACTGACCCGCAATCTTCTGCGGCGCGGTGCGAGCTTCTTGCTCCATAATAGTGTTTGTCATGTTATTTACCTTATAAATCAATACGGGTATTGCTTTAGCACTGATGCGCTAAAACGGCTTATTCATTAATGTTGACTGAGTTAAATTGCTGCTGAGCGAAGTACATGGCACCCAATTCTGGTGGCGCTAAAGTTTCAGAAATCTTGGCCACAACATCGCTGCCAAGCCATGCCTGTAGCGGTTCGGCAAGGCCGCCGATCATAGAGAAACGCACCGGATTGAGGCTAAACAACTTGCGTGCCATTTCACTGATGTAATCGGCCCCTTCCTGCACAATCCCGCGAGCGACTTCATCACCCGCGTTGGCGCAATCGAGCACACTTCTGGCTAATTCCGCATAGCAACTCGAAGACTTACCGGCGAGATGCTCGACGATGCCTAAGGCATCACTTACCCCAAAATGCTTTAACAACATCTCGGTTAAAGCAGTCGGTGTGGCAAAGCCATCGAGGGCGAGTAACACATGCTCGGCGGCTTTTAAGCCAAGCCAAGCACCACTGCCCTTATCGCCCAGTGCAAAACCGTGACCACCGATGCTTAAGCTGTCATCGCCTACATGGGCATAACCGCAAGAACCTGTGCCCGTAATGATCACCGCCCCATCCGCGCCGCGGTGTGCACCGATACAAGCGGTATGAAGATCCGTAGTGACATACATGGCGGCAAACGGATGCTGCCAGCTGATCACATCCTGATACAGGCGTGGCACATTGACTCCCGCCAGCCCTAAGCCCGCGACGAGTAAATGGCTATCGGTTTCCTTCATGCCCGCATCCAGCAAAGCTTGGCGAGTCGATGCTTCAATAGATGCAAATGTTTGTGCAAGACCATGCAGCGGATTAGCGCGCCCAGCAACACCTGTCCCTAAAACGGTACCGTCCGCAGTATAGATAGTGGCTCGGCACTTACTGCCGCCTCCATCAACACCGATAAACAGTTGTTGATCTTTTGTCTGGACTAACCCCATGACACCCCTCTTCATCTCTTAATGCAGCGCTACCGTTGCTTATACTTATGCCGTTAATACGACACTCAACTTTAGTTAACTCAATGTTACAGCAAAAATGACAGCGTTGTCATTTACTTTTTGAAGCAATTTCTAATCAAATGTCAGACGGTAGAAATGGCTGAAAGTGAAAAAGAAAAAGGCTGTATTTTTATTTTAAAATACAGCCAGATATAACTATTTGATTAATTAACGACTAAGCTGCGACCTTTACGTTTCCCATCGGCCGCGATCGCGCGGATCTCAACGGAGCCCGTTACCGACTGTCCAGCTTGATAGGATTGCCACTGCCCACTCGTTTGTCGCCATTCAATCTTAAGTCCCGGATAGGCCACGTTGGCAAACAGTTTACCGTCACGGATCTCGGCGCCGACGGTCGGCACTCGATAATCGATACCCACTTTATCGAGTTTGATAAACTCCTTATGCCCTAAAGTGTTAGCCATTTGCTGCCAAGATTGCGCCTGAGCCTCACGCATCAAGGCGGTGAAATGCCCCGTCGTTTGATTATACAAAGCGCCTTGATATTGATATGGCACTTCCCACGCGGCTTGATGCCAAGCACGCTCCGCCAGCATCAGCAAACGTGGGAAAATCATATATTCCACAGTATTATCGCTGCGGATGGTTTCACTCCAGAGCTGGCCCTGTAATCCGGCAAAGGCCTTACCTTGTTCCCTTGGGCCAGATTGTTTACCCTTTTCATCGGTTCGGGCCCTATCGTCGGCCTCAAAAGGCAGATTTTGAATGTCGGTCCACTGCTCCGCGTTTGCCACTAAGTTATCCGGCATAAAGCTAAACACTTTGTGTGCGTTGGTCGCACGGCTTGCCCAGTAATAGCCATGCTCCTTAGGGTCGGCTTCATAGGGGAAGTCAAAGTACAGCACCTCAGGATTCGAGAGCACCACATCCCAACCGTTGTTGACTTGCTGATTGGCATGCTCATAGCCTTTGTAGGCAATCACATCCCAAATGTTGGATTGGACTTTTGCAGGCATATTGCTTGGGCGAACATGGCTCATACCATCGCTCCAACCACCCGCTTCAATGCCTTTTGCCGCTAACATAGTCGAAATTCGTTCGATAAAATAAGCACCTAGGTCATCTATCGACTTAACGCCTTTATCGTTATTAGCCACAAACTCCAAACAGGCGGGTGATTGTTTCCACGCCCCTGCCGTTTCGTCGGCACCGATATGGTAGCGGGTTAATGGCTGGCCCGCGGCTTGGTGTAACTTGGCAATTTCATCAATGACTTTATTGACAAATTGATAGGTCGACTCCATACAGACGTTCAGGGTGTTATCGTTGTAATACTGCACCGAAGAATAAACCGTTTTATCGTTTGCATCGGATAACAAATATTGCTCAGCTGCAGTGGTTTTCCCTTCAGCTTGCAATTGACGAGCGCCCGCATCTAACGCTTTTACCGCTGTGTTAGCTTGATTTGCCGTTTCCTGCACAGGGACAACCTGCACTTTTCCCGTGTTTTGAAGCTCTACGTCTTCCGCCTGTAATCGACGGTAACGCGCCTCCATGGCTTTAATCGCTGCGCGGCTATGGCCTGGCATATCCATCGAAGGGATCACTTGAATCTGGCGCGCATCGGCATATTTGACTATGTCGATATAGTCTTGCTTGCTATAAAAACCGTTAACGGGTACATCCGCAAAAGGCCCGCTGCCAAGCTGGGGTAACAGACAGGTGTTTTCCTCAAGATCGTGACAGCGCTTACTGCCGATGTCAGTCAATTCAGGCAGGCCATCGATCTCTAGGCGCCAACCTTCATCGTCGGCCATATGTAGATGCAATTTGTTGAGCTTGTATGCTGCCATTTGATCCAGCAGGTCAAAGATCAATGCCTTGCTATGGAAGTTACGGGCCACATCGATATGCATACCACGGAAGGGATACCTTGGGCTGTCCTCAATCGTCATGGCATTTACGCGCAGATCCTGCACATCAATCAAACTGGCAAGTGACGATAACGCATAGGAAAACCCTGCAGCATCGGCAGCGGCAATCTCAATCGCATCCGCTTTGATTTCCAGCAGATAGCTACCCTCAGCGCCTTGACGCCAGTTCAGCTTTACCGCTAGACCTTGTTCAGACTCGTTAACACCTAAGCGTGCTAAACGAGAAAGTGCCGCCGCCAATTGTTCAGGATCCAAAGCTTGTTGTGCGGCAGATGCGTTGGTGACCGAGCCGAAATCCAGTTTAATACCAGAGGTCAGTGACACGGCTTTATCTTGGCTGTGGATAGCGACTTTTTGCGGCGTCGGAATAATGGTATTGACCGCTAAGCTGGCATCTTCACTGACCTGTTGATTATTGCTAAATAACTGTGCAGGTGTCGCAGGCGCTAGTTTATCCGCCTCGGTACGGCGATACTGCTTCACCATATCGGTGTACGCCTCAACATAAGGGCGCACTTCCATCCCCGTTTCAGGATCTTGCTGCACTTGCGTGCTGGCGATCACCACTGGTGATAAATCTCCAGCAACAATGTAATAGTTGGGCATGGCATCGGTTTCAGAGAGTTGCCATAGCTCACCTCGGAATTTTAAGGTCTTTTTCTCGCCCTTGCTAAAACCGCTAAATGCCTCGGTGGGCGCGATACGATACAGATCGCCCTTGATATGCGTAATACTAAACTCTTTGCTTTCAACGGCTTGAACTGGACGCATCTGGCTAAAATAAATTGCCCAATCTCGGCTCTTAAGCTCGACCTCTGGGACAAAATCGATTTCAGCGACAAAACAACGACCTTCGGCGGCGGCTTTGTCACAACTATCATCGGGCCTGTTGGTGAGCACGCGATAACTCACGCCCAAGGTATCCCCAAACTGCTGCAATTGCGCTTGGGTTAATTGGCTGGACTTAGCTTGCTCAACAGAGCTTGAGCTAGGCACTGCCTCGGTTTTAGGCGCGTCGCTACAGGCCGTTAAGCCCAGAGCCAATAAAATCGCGGTGGCGGCAATCGTTTTATTCATGATATTCCTTTTCTAGCTTCAGAAATGGCTACAATCTGAAGGAAGTTACTAACGTCCGCAGTCTTTCCCCTTGGTGAAACAGTCGCTCACTCGATTGTGCTAAGTGCTCACTATCGAGGGAGGCTGAACCTGAGACATTGGCAAGATCATTTAACGTACGAGAAATCGCTTCGGTGACGCAGGTCTGCTCCTGCGCCGCATGGGAAACTTCGATATTCATATTACTGATATTGGAAACTAAATCAGTCACTTTAGACAGCACGAGCTTAATTTCTTCCGAACGGTTGACCCCTTGATTGGAGAGGGTCTGGCTCGATTGCATCACATTCACGGTTTCGGCAACTCGGCTCTGCACCTGTTGGATCATTTTTTGGATTTCTCCCGTCGCCTGTTGGGTACGGCTCGCTAAAGAGCGCACTTCATCGGCAACAACGGCAAAACCACGCCCTTGCTCACCCGCTCTGGCGGCTTCAATGGCGGCATTTAGGGCGAGTAGATTAGTCTGTTCGGCAATGCTGCTGATCACCACCACGACTTCATCGATGCGTTGGGTTTCCTGTTGTAGCTGCGATACCGATTGGGCAGAACGCGCTAATTCCCCCGCCAATTGACGGGTAATGGCTAAGCCCGAGTCAAACTGACGCTGGCCATCGTCGACCGCTCTATCGGCTTGGGTTGCCGCATCGGCAGTACGTTTTGCATTGATGGCCACTTCGTTGGCACTGGCACTCAATTGAGTCACGGCCGTGACCGCGGCTTCGGTTTCTTTAAGCTGAGCCTGCACCCTTTGATTGTTGCTTTGCGACAGCGTACCCAGTGCCTTAGCATCGCCCAATAGCAGACCCGAGGTTTCATGCACTCTGGTAATAGTGCCATGAATTTGCTCGACGAAACCGTTGAAAGCATTAGCGAGTTTGCCGATTTCATCTTCGCTCTCCACGGGTAATCTGTGGCTAAGATCGCCATCACCATTGGCGATTTCTTCTAACGCAGCGACGACCTTATCCAGAGGACTAATCACTAAGCGTTTGAGAATGATGAAAATCACTAACAGACTGCCCGCTAGAATCAGCAGCGCCTGTAAAAAGTACCCCAGCAGTAAGTCGGATAATTGCGCCTTAACCGGCAAAGTAGAGAAGGCAATGGTTAAACGCCCGGTCGGATTCCCTTGGTCGCTGAACTGTAACTCTCTTGTTTGTAGGTCACTTGCGGCAACGATCTCGGCTTGTTTGTCTTCGGCAAGCAACTTGCCCCGATGATCCACAACGGTAATTTGATAGATTTGCTCGGACTTTAACATGACAGACAATACGGCACGGATCTGCTCGTAGTCGTAGGTAAAAATCGGCTGTGCCATGGTGACTTGAAGATTAGCAACGGTATTGTCTTCAAAGGCCATTTCATTGCTGGCCAAGGTATCGCTCGCCAACCAATAGGACACCCCAAATAGCACGCTGACTATCATAAATATCGCAGCTGCTAACCCAATTTGTACTTTTAAGGCTAATGTTTTCATTATTTTGCACCTTGCATACTAAATAGATCTAACCACAACTCTTGGCGTTCAATGGGGGTTAAGGGACTTAAATCGGGCGTATCGAGACGAATAATGACGCGCTGCTCAAACTGGGCATCACGGTAGAGCTTGTCTATCTTAAGCTCGCGATTAAACATCTCGTCGAAGCTGCCGTCGCTTATCATATTTTCGAGCCCCGCTAAGATTGCCGCCGCTAACTCGGGACGTTTTGGGGACACAAAAAAATATGCCGGCGATCGATATTGCAGCAGGATGTGAGTATCGATTTTCAGCGCGGGATCGGGGTGGCTTGCGAGCTCATCGCCAATTTCCTGTGCGCCGAGGGCGAGGTAATCGAATCGGCCGCCCTCTAACATCGGATAGAGATTGGTGTATTGATAGCTAGTCACGACAGGCAAACCATTGGCTTCGAGGATGCTGGCATCGGGCCAATAGCGGTTTTGTCCCGCTTTTAATTGCTTAAAATCCGCCAGCGTTTTTACATTGGCAAATCTGGCCTCATCCGTTTTGCGGATAATTAACAGGCGGTTACCGAGTAATCCCTTAAACAAGGGGATACGAACCGGGAGCACGGTTTCCTCAAGCTCCTTGGAAGTCATGCTCCAAAAAACATCGACTGTACCAGCCAGCGCTTCTTCGACCTTACGTTTTTGGTTCATCTGCGTCGACATTTGCTCGACCTGATAGGACTGACCAGAGCGGCGCAGCGCCTCTTTGAGGAGATTAAACTGCCATTGCTGTTGGATGGTGGTCACTATCTTGATGGGAGCGGGATTGCTTGCCGAAGAAGTGCCAGCCGCATAGGCGGCATTTGCAAGCATAAACGACGCGGATGCCACTGCGGCTATCGCAATGAAACTGAAAGCACAAACCATAGCGTTCGCCCAGAATCCAAGGATGAGCATCAACAAACGTTTAGCGAGAGTCGTTACTACGCTGCCAAGCAGTGTAGCAATATGAATAACCATGAATCGCAGCCTCTTTTTTATGACTGGAATATCCAGCGAGTTTTATTTTTTAATGCCGCTAACTTGTCTGCTTATCCTAAGCAAGGTCGCTCTACCTAAAAAAATGGCTGGGCACTGCTTACAGTACCCAGCCAACGCTAGTTTCTGGGGAGAGACTATCAAAATATTAAAGACAAACGTATCGCCGCCCGACCAGCAATACTTCTGCCAAGTACATGAATAAGGAGACCTCATCCTCTTCATGCAGACCTTACAAAACAACGAATCACACAAGCAGATGACAGCGTTGTCATTGATTAAATTACACAAGAAAGAACAGGTTTTCTACATTTTTTTGACATTTATCAGTATTTTTTTAGTCGAAACACTTTTAACCATTAAATATCAATAGATTATGTTTTAACTTTTTATTTCCATACCAGTGTGACAACGCTGTCTTTGACTGATAACATGCATGCAACAACTCTCATCCCGCGTAATCACTCAAAATGCTGCCATATGGCCTTATCTTCAAACGCAGAAAGATTAATCTCAGCCAATATTATCGACCGATGGCAATCGTCCTTGTGCTATTGAGTGCATGGCTATGTTGGTTAGTCCAATTTCATCAACCCGTTGAGTTAATAAAACAATACGGTCAGTTTCTGTTTTTGGGGATAACGGGAGCCATCTTTGCAAACGCTACGGGAGCGGGAGGTGGCGTGATCTTTATTCCGGTGTTTTCCAGCTTAAATTTCAGTGAAGCTCAGAGTGTCTCCACCTCATTTATGATCCAATGTTTTGGTATGACGGCAGGGGCGATTTCATGGTCAGGCTACTATCGACGACACCATCATCAGGACAAAACCTGGTCTGGTTTTATTCCAAGCATTTTATTAGCGGCGACCTGCTCAATACTTGGCCTTTGGAGCAGTCAGTTATGGCACTTGAACTCCCCTTCCTCACTGCATACTAGCTTTAGCCTTTTCTCTATCATATTAGGGATAGCGATCATTATCAGCAGCCAGCGCCGTACCCTTCAAAGCCATCGCCTCAACGCCCTAGACTATTGCTGGCTAGCAATAATTGGCTATTTGGGCGGGATTATCACCGCTTGGTTATCAGTTGGCGTGGGCGAACTCTTAGTGATCTATCTGATGTTACGGGGAGTGTGTGCCAAGATGGCCGTTGCCATCGGAGTGGTGGTATCGGCGATTACCGTCTGGTCGGCAAGCCCGATACATGTGTTTGCAAGTGACAGTCACGCCCTATTCGAGCTAGTACTGTTTGCAGGCCCAGGCGCAATTATCGGCGGTTTGTTAGCGCGGAAACTAGCGCTATTTCTCCCAGTCAAAACCTTAAAGCTGTTTTTCTCAAGTTGGATTATCTTGACTGGCTTTGTAATGATTTGACCTTCTGCTATACGGAAATTTAAGCTGAAAATGTTACTCAATCCAGCGGAGGGAAGCCGACCTCTATCACTAAACAAGTCCGAGGCAAGGTGTTTTTATGGACCGTTGTGCCATGTAAAAAACGGGCATCATGGCAAACCAACCTCCCCGCTTGTGAACTGACTCTATATTGCTGCGCCAATGGATACTCACTGCATGACTTACCACGCATAACCTGCCGATTATCATCCTGAATAAACACTAAATCAGCGCTATTTTCAGGCACATCTGTGTAATAAATGGCAACTAAATGCGGTATAGACCAAGCATCATTCGCATGCCTGTGAGCCACAGCATCACAACCATACTCCATACGATTAGCCCAAGTACGGTGGTACTTTAACTTTCGAATATTTCTCGTTTTATCAAATCCAAGCTGTATCGCCGCATCAAAAATACACATCAATATCCAACGGCCTAAAGGATTGGACTTAAAATTTAACAGCTGAGGAATTGGATGGGTTTGATGCATGTGAACCGTAGACAAGGCTCGTCCCCCATTAGCATCGGGTACATTTGCCTCATTTAGCACTTCTGGTAACGCAAACAAGGCGTCAATAGTTTGATAAGTATCGTCTTTACCCTCAAAACGATTATACAGCTCAAAATCATAGACACAGATTGCGTTATCAAATATTGGCACTAACATCATAGCCATCCAGATTGAAATTAAACCTTTGTAGAACGAGCCTGCTCAAAGGCCTGCTTTAAGCCTTCAAGCCAATCTCGATGTTTTAACAGCATTGAGGCCGCTTTAACGACTAGCTGGTCATTCCCTGTCATTAATGCTTCACAATGCTTAACTTCTTGCGCAGATAAGACAGGGGCTGCCGTGTTGAATTTCATGCCATACAGCACATAGAGGAAATTTTTATGATCGAACAACTCAAAACGCCCAAAAAAATCAGATGCATGGGGAGGCTTTAAGGCAAAGCGCGCAAGTCGCTGATATAACTCCTGAGATATAGTCTCACTGTTTTTATTATCGAGCCAGAAATCCGAATCTGTTCTATCAGAAATGCAGTAATGCAATTTAATAAAGTCCACGACTCTTTCCCACACATAGGTCGTGACCTGATTATAGTGCGGCGTGAGCACATCGATATCTTCCAAATGTCGAGGGAAATTCCGTGCAAGTAATTCTGCAGAAAAGTCCGATACCAATATCGACGTTGCTTCTAGCGGTTCAACAAAGCCTTGTGCTAACCCTAATGCAACACAATTGTGGTGCCAAAATGTTTCTCTGTAGCCGACCTTCATTGGAATCTTACGCGGATTAAATTGAGCGCTATCGACATTTAGATAGTCGGCGTATAAACCTAACGCTTCATCATCACTCATGTGGCGACTAGAATACACAAAACCAGTACCGCGCCGAGTCGTAAGCGGAATATCCCAAATCCAGCCCGCTCTATGGGCCGTCGCAGTGGTATAGGGGTTAATCTCCTCATCGGCGCCCAGTGCAACTTGCTGAACAAGTACGGTATCAGTGAGTAACTCATTGGCTTTACTCACAAAAGGCACTTTGAGGGTTTTATCAATTAAGATTGAAGCAAATCCACTGCAATCCACATAAAAATCAAATGCAAGTGAAGTATCATCCGCAGTCACTAAATGGGTAATTCGGCCGGATTGACAAACTTCGGCACCTTTAATCGTGGCAAATTGATGCTTTACGTTAAATCTCGACTTAGCGTTGTTAGCGAGAAGACCTGCAAATTTCAAGGCGTTGAAGTGATAGGCATAGGACAGTGCGCCTTCATAATCGCCCGAACCTTTACGTTTAGGCGATAATCCTAACTCACAGATCCGAGCTTGGATCCCTACATCATCAAACGGCCGGCCAGCAGCATTTGCCAGCCAAAAGTTCGACACATCGACACCCGCTGGATAGGGTGTATCAAAACTATGATAGTAATGATTTTCTCCATGTTTAGGATCTAACCAATTAACAAATTTAATCCCTTGCTTAAAAGTGGCATCGCAAGTCAGTAGCATCTCAGCCTCTGAAATACCAAAACGTTTCAGCCCTTTGGCAAGATAAGGCACACTTCCCTCGCCCACGCCAATGGTCGGTACGTCTAAAGATTCTATCAGGGTGATCTCGATTTCTGGGTCGTGACATAACTCTGCGCCCAAATGGTTTGCGGCTAACCAACCCGCTGTACCGCCACCAATAATTGCAATGCGTTTGATTTTCATCGGCTTTGACTCATCTATAAAAAAGCCCAGTCGAGACTGGGCTTTTAGACTTAACAAGGTATTAGAATACGAAACTTGCACCTAACTTATAGGTCGTTTCGCCTTTAAATGACCATGCAGGGAAATCGTCTTGTAGTGCAGGTTTAACTTCTGTACCTACACCCGCTGCACCATATTGCACATCGTCTTCAGCGGTTAAGTTAACAATTTCAAGACGTAAAGCAATGGCTTCTGTCACGTTCCAACCTAAAGTCACATCCAGAGTACCAAAGGCATCGTGCATGCGGTTACCATAGTATTTACCGTATTCACGCACCATGTACTCAGAGCGCCAGTTGTAAGCTGCACGAGCTGAGAAATCATCATTTTCCCAGTAACCCACTAAGTTAGCACTGTGCTTAGAGGACTCAGTAAACATACCAATGTTATCAGTGTACACTTCAGCAGGAGCGGTACCATCTGCGTAGGTATAGTTGGCGTTAACACCGAAACCATTTTCGAAAGCGTGGTTTAACTGTAACTCGATACCATCGATCTCACCACCACCCGCGTTTTCATAATTATTTACAGTCCAATTATCGGCAGGGGTTTCTAAGTCATTGTTCACGACGCCAATCTGTTGATTATATTGGGTAGTTGCAACAATGAAGTTACTGATATCTTTGATAAAGTAAGTCGCAGAAACTAAGTTGCCATCGCCATAGTAGTATTCAAGGCTTAAGTCAGCTTGTGAAGACTTCATTGGCTTTAAGCCTGGATTACCGTAGGTGATCTCTTCGTTACCACGTCTATCATCTGGATAACCAGTTGATGTTGATAAGAACAAGTTATCGTAGTTAGGACGAGTGATTGCTTGTCCTGCTGACATACGTAAGATCAAATCAGGCGCAAGGTCGAAAGAGATGTTAAAGCTTGGCAACACATCGCTGTAGCTGTCACTGATGCTATGGATCTCTTCGCTCCAACCTTGGTTCACACCTAAAATGTCTGCAGGCGAGTTATCGATGATATGGCCGCTAGAAGTCACGTCAGTTTGAATGTAGCGTAAACCGAAGTTACCACGGAAACCTTCACCATCGAATGAGAACATACCGTACATTGAGAAGTTATCTTCTTCGATAAGGCCGTAAGCTGAACGGCTATAAGCAAATTGGTCAACCAGAGATTCAGTCGCGTTGATCATTGCATCCAGATCGGCTTTAGGAATAGTCCAACCGTCGTAGCCTAACTTCATGGTGCCGCTGTAAAGATCTGAAGTCTTGAACTCATTCTTCTTAGCAGGATCGTAAATTGCACGGTATTCACTCTTTTCAAATTCATGTTGAGTGTAACGCACACCAGTTTCAAACTTATTGATAACACCAAAATCTAAATCAAAATCAACATCTAACTGCAGATAAGTTTCTTCGTCAGAGTTAGGACCTTTAATACCAGTCCAAGTTGAAGTGCCCACTGTAGTGTCTAGTTGATCTTGGGTGAATCCCATGTCACGGCCATTGATATCAATTTGCTTGCCCGTTGCATCAACGGTACCCGCCCATTTCACCTGACCAAACTTGTCACCCCACCAACCATAACCAAAGTTAGCACTCATCTGAGTACCACCTTCAGCCTTGGTTTTACCCGCTACACCAGAGATAGCAAAACCGTCGCCTTTATAGTCCGCATTTAACTCAAAGGTATCGGACGTCATTTCACCTTTACGCGCCCAGTTTTGGAAGAACACATTAGATGGGTCACTTTCAGGAGTGACGCTCAGAGTACACACACCCGCTGCGTTAAACTGTTTACAGTGAGAAGCACCTTCACCCCAGTTAGTGTCAGTTTCGATATACATGTTGGCACCAATACTATCAGCACCAAGCTTGAGTGACAGTACGTGAGCACCAAACTCTAAATTGTCTGTTGGACGGAATTGCACAGTTGCATCGAGCGCAGTACGTTCTTGTTCTTGCAGAAAGCTTGATGGTTGAACTGAAGAACGGCCACCCCAGTCGAGGTCCGCTTCAGTACCAGTACGCAGATATTCACGGTCAATGTATGACCCAGCAAGTAAGACACCGAAGGTTTCGTCGTCGTTTTTCCAGCTATATAAGCCAGATAACTCAGGTGCAACATCTTCGTTCACTGAACCGTATTCACCTTTAACAGAGGCAAATACAGAGTTAGCGTCCATATCTAATGGTTTGCGAGTCTTAACAATAACGGTACCACCGATACCACCCTCAACGAGGTTAGCTTGGGTAGATTTATACACTTCCATACCGCCAATCAGTTCTGATGGCAGCATAGAGTAGTTGAATGAACGGTCGACGTTCATTTGATCATACCAACCTGTTGATGCAACGTTTTGACCATTCAGCGTAGTCAACGTCATTAACGGATCGGTACCGCGAATAGAAACAGAGCTACCTTGACCAAATGTGCGACCAACAGTCACACCTGGAACGCGGCCTAAAGCTTGACCTACGTCAGAATCAGGGAATTTACCGATATCTTCAGCCGTTACAGCATCAACAACCGCATTTGAAAATCGTTTTTCGTTGATATTGGCTTTGTTTGAAGCACGAATACCACGCACTTCAATTTTCTCAATATTTTCAGGCACTGTTGCCGCAGCGGCGGCTTCAGCCTCTGCAGCAACAGCTCCGATTGAAACAGCGCTGCCGAGTAGGATAGCAATGTTTGTAGCTAGTACACTTTTCTTAAAGGATGATGGTCGCATCTCGTTTCCCTTCCATAACTTTATTATCGTTTTAGTATTCATAACCATTCCGATGGAATGACAACGCTGTCATGTCTAGTGCAAACATTACACAATAATTAACAGCCTTGCCACAACAAAATAACTCTGGACGAAAAAAAATGTCATAAAGTGAAGTGTTGAGAAGAGAAAAATCAATATATTCTAGCAAAAATAATTACTTGGATGTTTTGATGTAAAATTACAACTTATAACCGAGTGTTAACAGTTGAAAAATGCCTCAGTTTGTAACAATTCAGCATTGCTATACGCGGTAAATGCTCGCACTATAAGAAGCATAATAAAAAGTAAGCTGACAACGCTGTCGGCTTGTAAATTGCGCCTAAAGGATTTAGGTTCATCAATTAGCTAGCCCTTCGCACATTTGAATAAAGAGTTTGTAGATCAATGAAAGTCACTATCAACGACGTCGCTAAATATGCTGGAGTGTCAATCAAGACAGTTTCCCGCGTAACCAATAACGAACCTTCAGTAAAACAAGCCACGGTTGATAAAGTGAATGAGGCCATCAAGGCATTAAACTACCAGCCCAATCTCGCGGCCAGAAATCTTGCTGGCACAAAATCCTATGCCATTGGTTTTATTTATGATAATCCCAACGCTTATTACATTATTGATATGCAAAACGGGATTTTGTCTGCCTGTAAAGATAAAGGCTATGAACTGGTTATTCATCCTTGTAACGCCAAATCTGACACCATTTGCGATGAACTGACTCAACTAGTGAAACATTCGCGACTGGCAGGTTTAGTGTTAACACCGCCTCTTTCTGAAGATCCTAAAGTCCTTAAAGCCTTAAGTGATATTGAGGCCAACTATGTGCGAATTATTGCCGGCGAAGGTAATAAAGAGCAGGATGGACTGACGATTTTAGTCAATGACAAATTTGGTGCGGTAGAAATTACTCAGCATTTGATCGACTTAGGCCATAAAGAAATTGCCTTTTTAAGTGGCGATCTACACCACGAGTCCACCAAAGAGCGGTTACTTGGTTATAAACAAGCCTTAACAAAAAATCGCCTGCTTCTGAATGAAGATTACATAATTGAAGGAAAATACTCATTTGAGTCTGGCGTTGAAGGGGCTAACACACTGTTCAAACAGAAGAACCGTCCAACAGCGATTGTTGCCTGTAACGACGAAATTGCAGCAGGGGCACTTTTTGCAGCTCGTTTAGCAGGGCTAGATATCCCTGGCGATCTATCCATTGTCGGCTTCGAAGACAGCCCATTCTCACGCCAAACTTGGCCAAAACTAACAACAGTGCATCAACCTAACGCTGAAATAGCCCAAGTGGCAACAGAGCTGTTAATCGCGAAACGCCGTGAACAAGATGCCAAGTTTGCAAAAACATTTACGCCAGAGCCTGTGATCCGAGACTCTTCAGCCTCTCCCAAACATTAATTTTTAGCTCAGCAAGGCTAAAACAACACAGAGAGCCAAGGCTCTCTGTTTTGTTTTCAGTTAATGCAATTTCAGCTTTGGCCTTTGCCATTTGAGTAACTTTTGTGCAATGCGATAAATAATTGCGGAGAACCAGCCATATAGGCTCGCTAAGTGTCTTTGGTATAACGAAATATACATGATCCTTGCGATATGACCTTCCACGAAGAAAGTCCCTGAACGCAAATTCCCCATTAGATTACCGACCGCAGAAAAACGACTTAGAGACACCAGAGAACCATAGTCTTTATACACAAAAGGTTTTTCCGCCTTCCCTTGCAAACGGTTCACAATATTCTCATACAAGGTATCCGCCATTTGCGCTGCCGCTTGAGCGCGCGGTGGCACAGGTTGGCCGGACTCCAAAATTAATAGAGCGCAATCCCCAAGCGCATAAATATCTTGATGGCCTTTCACTCGCATACAAGCATCAACTTCCACTTGATTACGAGGCGTAATGGGTAATTTAGAGAAGTTTTGAAACGCTTTTGGACCTTTCACACCAGCCGCCCACACTTTAAGTCCCGCTTCGATAACGTCACCATCCTGTGTAATAAAGCCATCGCGGGTGACTTCTTTAACCTGCACCCCGATATGCAAACGGATGCCAATTTTATCCAATACCGCTTGAGCTCTTGCACTCACACGTTCGGGTAACTGTGGGAGAATTTTTGGTGATGCTTCAATAAGATGCACATCAAGATGATGCTTAGAGATATTGAGGTAACCATACTCTTTCACCGACTCAATAACATGGTGAAGCTCTGCGGCTAATTCGACACCAGTGGCACCTGCGCCAACAATACCTATACTGACTTTCTCTTGTGTTTCATTGAGTTGCAGTAATGCATCTAATAATTTTTGATGGAATAAGTTAGCGTTATCTAAACTATCAAGGAAAATACAATGTTTCTCAGCACCTAAGGTATTAAAACTATTAGAGACCCCGCCTAAGGCTAGCACTAAGTAATCGTATTCAATTTGACGGGGCTCAAGCAGCAATTCACCAGAGTCACTATAAACCGCAGCAAGTTGGATGGTTTTGGCATCGGGTTCACATTGCTCAATTTCGCCACGAATGTATCGATAACCATTCTTAAGACCATGATCTCTATACAACAATCCCTCTATAGACTGGTCAATAACCCCAACAGCTACTTCGTGTAATTTTGGCTTCCAAATATGGATTGGGCTTTTATCAATTAAGCAAACATCGACGACATCACTACCGCCCATCTTGCGGCCTAATTTAGAGGCTAGCGCTAAACCTGCCGCCCCACCACCTACTATCACGATTCGTTTCGTAGCCAAAATAACAACCTCAACAAGCCTATTTAAGTGGCTAAGTTATACCATGGAACAGATAAGAGATAACTACTTTAGTCTAACTAAAGAGGCTATTTTGCATTAAAGATATTTCAGGAACAGAAAGACTTAGTCCCATTAATCATAAATTTTAAGCAACAAAAAAGGGCCTAATGGCCCTCTCTTTAAACGGATGAATCACACCGCTTCTTCGTTTTCTTCACCAGTTCTAATGCGGATAACGCGCTCTACATCAGTTACGAAAATCTTACCATCGCCGATTTTACCAGTACGAGCTGTTTCCACAATAACATCAATCGCTTGGTCGACTAAATCATCTTGAATCACGAGTTCTATTTTAACTTTAGGTAAAAAGTCGACCATATACTCCGCACCGCGGTAAAGCTCGGTGTGCCCTTTTTGACGGCCAAAACCTTTAACCTCTAGCACTGTCATCCCGGTGATACCTATCTCAGCAAGTGACTCGCGTACATCATCCAATTTAAAAGGCTTAATAATCGCTTCAACTTTTTTCATCAAACATTCCTCGGTACTTGCTGACAGATAATCAAATAGAATGCCATTAGCTTACACGGGGTTAGGCGATTATTGAAGTATAGGCAGCGCTTTCCTCATAAAACACAGTTTCTATAAAACAATTCTTAGTCCGTAAAAATCTAAAAGTCTCATTGGTACGCTTCTATACTTAAACAGCAGCAGTTTTGCTCCAAAGGCTCGTAGGATGCGAGCGACATTTATAACAAAGGAACTGTTATGAAAACTCTACCACATGGCTTTAGCCTGATTGAACTCATCACTACGGTATCCATTTCGACCATTCTGTTATCGATTGGCGCTCCCTCGTTAAGCGATTTCAACACAAGATTCAGAGCTGATAGTAATATCAAAGTCATCCAGCAAACACTAATGCTCGCCCGAAATCATGCCATTTCCTTCAATCGAAAAGTGACAGTCTGTGCCTTAAGCAACAATCAGTGCACATCTAACTGGCAGCTTGGTTTAACGGTATTTATTGATGTAAACAGCAATAGTCAACTTGATGGCAATGAAACGACTATTTTTACCACTAACGCTTTCAATGCCAGTGATATTGTCATCTACAATCGAACCTCAATTCGTTTTCAACCAGACGGTCTTGCCTCTGGTACTAATGGAACATTGAAGTATTGTCCATCAAGTCCCACGAGCCCTTACTCGCGAGGGATTGTGGTAAATCAAGCTGGCAGGGCAAGACTATCGACAGATGCCAATATCCGCTGCGGATAAATGGCGCGTATTGATTGAAGGCGATATCAACTAACAACATAAAGGATTGAGACTATCTTTTAGAAATTAAACAGCATAAAGGAAACAACTTAGATACTGAAATCCCGCCTATTCTCGCTTATACTTTAGTTTGTATAAGTGAGGGTTGAGTGCATGCTAAATAAATTGTTTGGTTTCACACTGGTTGAACTGATGGTTACGATTGCAGTGGCTGCAATATTATTAACTATCGGAGTACCATCTTTAATATCCGTCTATGAAGGTGTGCGCGTTAATAATAATATCGCCAAAATTCATGACATTATGGTTTTTGCCAGAAATCAAGCCGTCAGCTATGGCGCAACAATTAAAGTTTGTGCATCAAACGGAAGTGCATGTGGTACAAATTGGGGAAATGGGATTAAAGTGATCAGCCCTGATAATAAAGATATTCGCGTTATTGACGCATTCAATACAAATGACAGTGTAAAAAGCAATTCGGCGAGTTTTACCTTTAGCTCTGAAGGCATGTTATCAGCAAACAGCGCTGTAGAAATCATCTACTGCCCAGGCGGCTCCGCGACCAACTCCAAGAGTGTAAACATAAGCTCTAGCGGACTAATCTCCTACGGAGCAGATGGTAAAAGCTGTTCATGAGCCAGAAGATATGTCCGCACACATAAGCTTATCTCAAGGTTAGCTCATCAATTTTCTTACTGTTTTCATTAGTAAACTCTTTGCTAAGCTCGACACACTCTACAACCTCTTTAATAAAGAATTTCTTTTTATCTCCGTCTACTTTTTGCATTCCTGGAAGACTCGCCATACTTAAGTTGGCATCCTTAATCCACCATCGATAAAACAGCACTTTATCGCCATTTGTCGTTGTGACATGGCATTTGTAATCCTGCATAACCACTGTAGGTTCCGCAGCAAACACAAATGTAGGCAAAGCTAATGCTAAAGCAATACAATATCTTATCATTTCCAACACTCCGCAGAAGGCCCCTTTACACCAGCAGATGTCATCGTAATAGTCGCACACGTTGAGTCTCGACTAGCCTGCGAACCTTGTGCAGTCGCAGTGATAGTGAATGAACTGGTACCACTTGACGCTAAGCTATAACGCCCATGCTCTGTAACAAAAGGACTAGCGGCTAACCCCAGCTTAGTCATATCAGTAGCATAGGCTCGGTTATCCAAATAATACTGCTCTTGAAGATTCGCAACCTTCATCACCGCTGCAACTCCTTCAGACCGTCCACTCTTAACCACGTAATCAATGTATGAGGGATAGGCTATCGAAGCCAAAATCCCCACAATAACAACAGCGATCATGACTTCAATTAACGTGAACCCTTGCAGTCTATTCTTTTTCATTAATGTTTTTACTCATCAATATGATAATAAATTTTGTTTACCCCTAAACCTGAAGCCACATTTATCGTGCCACTGTATTCACCATTTTCATTTTTATCACCTTTGCCAACACCAATAATATAAATATAAGGATCTTTTCCTGTTTCAGGTGCAGGGATCACTATTTGTGGGGTATCAGGCACACGCTCTCCAAGTTCGTAGTACAGTTGGGAAAATGTTCTTGTCCCTTTATGTAAATCAAACGCATAAAGTTTACCACTACCAGAAACAACACATACATTATCAGCAACAGAGTCCGCCGGAGGAGAATAAGACGTGAAATACACCTTACCATCAATAATTAGTGCAGCGGTTAAACTTTTCTCACCGACTCCTGAAAAATCATAAAACCAACCTAACTTAGTACTAAAGCTAATATTATCTGTCTCTGAAGTGGGGGCACTTGATGAAACGTCATACAAATTGTTGATAGTAATAGCTGAAGGAATGTTACTACCAGTAAAACTCTTAGTGACCACATTACGATCTTGAAGCATGAAAAACATATCATTAACGCTTGTACTTGAAGGACTAGGCCTCATACCACTACCAACAGCAACAGCATCATAGGGAACATTTTGAGATGTCTTGGTTGTGACAGTCTCACCTCCTGTCGTCACTGATACTTCAGATAAATTTGTAAACATCGTTTGTGCAACAACTGGCTCAGCGAAGAACCGCCGGTTATCACTATTAGTTCCCCCCAATGATGCGAATTTGAACGCAGTCCAAGTATCAATACTCGCACTTGGTAAATCCATCCGCCAAATGTTACCAGTAACATCTGACGCATAAATTCGGTCTGTATAACCATCATTGTTGCTGTCAAGTACAGCGACAGAATTAGGAATACTGCCTTGAATATCTGGTAGTACAGTAGCTCCACTAGCTGAGCCACCAAAGGAGTGTATTAAGATTCCCTTCTCAGCATCAACAATATAGACAGCTCGTCCCGATGGTGAACTAGATGGAGTAGCATCGAAGCTCACATCATATCCTCCCCCAAAAATCAGAACAGGTTTTTCATAGCCCACTATTTTAGTGACAATAGGCTCAGACCAAGTCTGACCAAGATCAGCAAAACCATCTGTAGAAGGATTAATAGTCCACATCAGAGAGGGGTTATCAGGATTAGTCACATTTAATGCATAATAAGATGAGCCACCTCGGCGCATACCTGCAAAAACCCACGCTTTGTTTACTTTACCTGTTGAATCGGTCTCAGTATATGCAACTGGAGAGGAATCCATTCCATAAACTGTGTGTACACCGGATGGATCATTTGTTCTAAGCTCAAATAAATTAGGTAGAAGCTCATAAGGAATAAATCCCCATGTTTCGGATACTGCCTCTCCACCATCCTTAAACATATGTAAAACACCTTGGTTAGTACCAAGAATAATTCTGATATCTGTTGCCGTTTTACTACCAAAATTCAATGCAAGTGGTTTTGAATGCAAAGGATCGCCCATTACATCATTACGTTTATCAGTTGTGCTACCATTTTTATTGTCATCGTCAACATCAATACCTTTCAGCCAGTCCAAAGTATTAGCGACTTCATCGATACTGGTTCTCATAAAGGTAGCTAAAGCTTGATCGCCTCCTGCGGCATTTTGTGCATTTGATAATGTCAGAGGAGACAAACTACTAGCCCCTCCTAAATTACTTAAAATAGTTCGGTTCGCTTGGCTCTTTATTTGAGCAGAAGCACCACCAACCTCTACCTTATTTCCATCTTTTTGACTTGCACAATCAGACCAAATAGTACAAGCCGTATCTTTAATATTACCATTATCAGCAATTGCAGCATTTCCTTGACTATCCACTAAGGTTCCATCGCCTGTTACCTTAAGTTTTTTTAAGTTACCACTCCAACGTGGGCCTTTGCCTGGTAAAAACATCGCATAGTAAGCAGCATCAAAAGTTTGAGTTCTATCAAAGTTATTACTGGCAATGCTTGGAGAGGTAAAACTAGAGTCGATATTCAGAATATTTGATAATGCATCATTAAGTGCGTTTTGTAACTCTAAACTATTCTGAGCCGCAAAATATAACCCCCCACCACGTTTAGCTGTTTCAGCTAATAAAGGAGCAGCATCTTCAGCACCTTTACTAAAACCAATAGTATAAGTGCGTACATTTTGCATTTGTTCAGTGTTAGAGCTATCCAGCTTATTGATCAAATCATTATTGAACATATAACTTGCTAGTGCTGGTAAATAGCTTGGTGTATCTAAATTTTTAGAAAATGAAGAATAATCTCCATCTTTACTTCCTGTCGAAGTTAAGCTTATAACATCATTGTTAGCACTTTTATCGACAGTTGGCGAACCATCAGTTACATAAATAACATAGGCAATATCTGTACAAACCTTAAACGGACTACTATAAGCCCCTCCTTTTTCAACAGAAGTGTCATACGGAGGGCGGTTTCCTACATAAGAACCGTAATCGGTATCGCCATGTCCATACTTCACTCCTTGACCTGCAAAGTAACGATAGGCTTCATACATAGTCTCACACAAAGGTGTATTAGTTTTTGCCGGTAACTTATCAATAGTTAAGAGCAAGCTGTCTCGAGCAGCATCCGTCATTTGTGTAATACCAGAAACTATCCGGCCACCATCCCGATTACCCTCATTAGGATAATTGTAATTAAAAACAGCTAATCCAAAATCAACCGTGGGTGTAGAGCTAATAATATTAGATATAGCTTTTTTTGCGATATCTAATCGAGCAACTTTCATAGTTGGTAATTTCCCAGCCTTAGATAACCAATACCATCTTAAATAATTGTCACTATAAAAAGTGACTGGCTGACCAACACCAAAATCCGTATTTTTCGCTGCAGCTAAGGCATCCCCCCATGTGCTACTAGGATAGGATGAAATGAAATATGGATATGCCTTCTTTTTCTTGCCAGAACCAGTAGTTAAGCCATTAGCAGGAAACCCATCATTATAAGAAGATGAGTTATTAGGATCTACTTTAGTAATATCTTCCCAACAATCCACGATAGTGATGTTGCGTCCATCTGTTTCGGGAAGTTCTTTCCATACACCAGTCGTACCGCTCGATGTAAACTCACGAATATAACCTGTAAAACGCCCATATTGATCCAATGCTGCTTTACTTTGATTACAGCCGTTAATACTGGCACTGAAATTTCGTCTATCAGAATTTGTATCAGGTGTTGGTAATGCGCCACCACCAACTGTGTAATAAATCCGGCTGTCGCTGTAACCAGAGCCACTTACAGGGGGATAATCATAACTAGGATCATAATCAACCACTTGAGTAATCTCTTCGGTTGACATACTCCCTGAGTTGTCAAAAATAACCAAGACTTTAGGCCTAGCTCCCGTGCGAGTCGTCGACTCTTTAACATATAATTCTGTATCATCGCCAAAGGTTGAAACTGGCGCTGCAATAAATGCAAACAATGTACAAAAAGTGAGTGGTTTGATTAACATATCTTAACTCCCAGCTATTACTTCTTGTTCCACCAACGTAACAACAGTTAGCCGTCCTAAATTATCACGACCAAAATTAACTGTACTGTTAATTTCCACTCGTCGGCAATTAATGAGATTTCCACCATTAGCTCTCGAACTCCGTTGACATCCCACATCTTTAGCACCAATAACGATATTACCACTTGCATCAACTTCGAATGGAATGGGGGTTAATATCTGTTGAGCACCAAATTCAGCTGTAGTTGCTATATTTGATAACGTTGCCAAACTTGTTCCTTTATTAGCCTCGATCGCAGCTTCTAAACCACCATCAGCAATGGCTTTAGCTTCTATTCTTTCTGCGCCAGCACCTGACATTCGTAGCGATTGTGTGGAGTTAACCGCCAATGCAACACCAATAACTGTCATGAGGACCAAGACAATTAATGCAAAAAACAACACTATCCCTTTCTGCTTTCTCATCACTCATGGCCTCAATTAACTGCGTATAAGCACTGGATTTTCCAATACTATGGTTGTCGACAATACCTTACGACGATAATGGTCGTTAGCAGGAATTGTGATGGTTTTGTCTCCCAAAAGGTACTCAGTCTCGTTGGTATAGCTCTTGTCTTCGTTAATCGATCTCACCAGTACAAACGCTTTTATCGCGACCAATCGCTGAAAGCCTTCGTTATCCCACATCAATGATGTGACATCTTCAGCAGGCATAAAGCTATCAGGAGTGCTATCCCCATCATTATCAAAACCATATAAGAATCGAATATTCTCAATGCCTTCAACTAACTGCTCATCGTTACTCATGCCTGTACTGGTTAAGGTTTTACGCCTTAGGATAGGTATTTGATTTGCGTCGTTTGCAATAAAATACACATGGTGTTGATATTCCCATGTTCTCGGATTTTCAAGCGCTGTGGTAGGAGCACCAACAAAAAATACCGCCTGAGAGGAGTTCGCAGCCACATACACAGAGCTTGAGTTCCCCGCTGCGACATTAGGTCCAATAAAGCGTTTTAGCTGCAAAACATCTGTATCTGCATTAACATCACTGTTCCCCAAACAACTAAGATGAGTACTTGTTGCAGTATTCTCATACCCCCACAAACGCCTAAAATGAGCCGGCTGGTTATTAGGCAGCGTCGCGTTATTCAGCCCATCGCCGACACAATCAGCGGTTATGGTCGTGACCTCGATATTGGTATTTGTCCCGACGATAAAATCAGTCCCCGTTAAATCCCCCATAAAACCTAACTGGCTAATATCTCTTTCCATAATGGCCAAGGCTATACGACCATTCTCTTGTAACTGATTAAACTGACTTGTCGTCGTGACGTTTGATGACGACATGCTAAACATAGTAAAAACACCGGCAGTCAAAAAAAGCCCGATGACCATAGCGACCATCAACTCAACGAGTGACATTCCCCGTTCCATGGTTTTACTTAACTTCATACGAAATGATTTTTTCATCTAAATAATCACTGTCTTAAGTGAAAAAATGCGCCTATTTTTAGTGTCAGCACCACAAGTGTCTGCAGCATCTGCAACGGCTGAGGTATCAATATTGGTCTCGCGTATACCTCGCCAAGTAATCACAACGAGCACATCACGATTATTCACTTCAATACAAGCCGTAGGAGAGTCCAATCCCCCAACGTTTTGAGTGCCAACAGTCTCAGACTCTCCGGTTAACGAAGATTGCCATTCAAAAATATCCCACAACTTCAATTCTGTTGGATTGCAAAGTGTTGTGTTTTCACACACCTTTGCGACAGAACTTGGGGCGCCAGTGTATTCTCCGGCATAGCTATCAAGCTGTGTTCGGTTTAGCTTCATGCGGTTGATAATATCATTGGCGTAATAGGAGGCTTGTGTTTGCTGAAAGGATTCAAAGCTGCCGCGTTTAGCCACAATGTGTAAATTAAAAATACCGATCAAGCCAATCACTAGAATCACCAATGCGACAAGCACTTCAATTAAAGAGAAGCCCCTTTGAATTCTGTTATGCGTCAATCGTTCGAATTTAGTCATATTTTTGACAAGCTTTTCAGCTATTTACCCTTTTAAATCTTAATCTTACGATAAAAACATTACTAGCAGTTAATAATAGATGAGTAAAATGTAAGTAGCCAGTAACAATAGCATATAAGCGTTAATTCCATTATGCCTTGTTTGTATTTGGTGAATTTTGATAATAAAAAAGAGGCCATTGGCCTCTTTTTATTCATCATATTGATTCGAATGAACTAGCGTAATTCCGCTGGTACAGCAAAGACGGTATCTTCTTTACGTCCTTCAACTTCGGTAACGACACTCGGTGCTAATTTCGCAATCGCTTGAACCACTTGCTGAACCAGCACTTCTGGTGCCGATGCGCCTGCGGTCACCGCAACTTTAGTCACATTTTCAAACCAAGATGAATCGATATCATCCGCGGTATCAACCAGATAAGATTGAGTCCCCGTCTTTAATGCCAATTCACGCAAGCGGTTAGAGTTAGAGCTGTTTTTCGAGCCGACCACAATTAACAGATCCACATCGGCCGATAAGTTCCGCACTGCATCCTGACGGTTTTGCGTCGCGTAACAAATATCATCCTTACGCGGACCTTCAATCGAAGGAAAACGCTTTTGCAATGCGGTGATAATATCGAGGGTATCATCTACCGAGAGCGTTGTTTGAGTCACGAAGCAGAGGTTATTTGGATCACGAACTTCTAAAGTTTCGACATCCGCAGGAGATTCAATCAGATAAACACCACCATTAGGGTTATCGTATTGCCCCATGGTGCCTTCCACCTCTGGATGTCCCTCATGGCCAATCAAAATACATTCAATCCCCTTGCGGCTCGCTCGAGTAACCTGCAAATGCACTTTGGTGACTAATGGACAAGTCGCATCGAAAACACGCAACCCACGCGCCTTAGCCTCGGCACGCACAGCCTGAGAAACTCCATGAGCACTGAAGATAACAATATTGTTATCCGGTACTTGGTCTAACTCTTCGACAAAAACGGCACCGCGGTCCTTCAGATTTTGCACTACATAGCGGTTATGCACCACTTCATGGCGAACATAAATCGGCGGCGAAAATAACTCAAGTGCGCGCTCAACAATACTAATGGCGCGATCCACACCAGCACAAAAGCCGCGAGGATTGGCCAGCATAATATTTAAACTTGGGCTGGTAGGATCTAATTTCATCTTACAATACCTTCACCACGTCGAGTTCAAATGTCACTTTGCGTCCCGCCAGAGGGTGATTGAGATCGACCGTAATCGAATCGCCCGCAACCTCACGCACAATTCCGGGGATCTCACTGCCGCCTGGGCCTGCGAAACTGACGATAACGCCAACTTCAAGCTCCATATCGGCTGGGAAGCGGGTTCTATCCATATAATGAATCGCATCGGGATTTGACTCACCAAACGCATCGACCGCTTCAAGCGTAAAGTTGTGCTTATCGCCTTCATTCAAGGAAACAAGTTGCGCTTCAAATGCAGGGCTTAAAGTACCATCACCGATATTAAGGCGTGCTGGCTTACCCGAGGCTTTAGTGCTATCGGCGGTCGAACCATCTTCAAGCACAATATTCATATGGCACAATAACGAACGTGTCACAGTCACTACTTCACCTCTTCGGTTTTATCTTGTTCGGATTTGCTGTTAAAAAACGAATCCCAAATGATCAGCACGGCGCCGATAAAAATCGCGGAATCGGCGATATTAAAGGCGGGATAATGGCTCTTGCCCCAATAAAAATCGATAAAATCCACCACAAAACCGTGCATCAATCGATCGATTAAGTTACCTAGGGCGCCACCAATCACTAAGGTGTAAGCCAAGTTTAACTTCCAGAGGGATGCCGATTGCTTGCGCAGCCACACAGTCAACAAGGTACTGAAACCAACAGCCACTAAGGTAAATAACCAACGTTGCCAACCGCCCGCTTCGCTTAAAAAGCTAAATGCGGCGCCATAGTTACGTACATAGGTGAAATTAAAAAAAGGTAATAACTTCACCGATTCGAACAAATCAAAATTGGCTAAGACCCATTGTTTAGATAGTTGATCGGCCAAAAACACCAATACAACTACCCAATACCAACGTAAGCCACTGTCTTTCCAAGTTAATGGCATACAGATCCTTTACGCAAACAGACGAACTTCGCCGTCACCTTCAATATTGGTTACGCAGCGATGGCACAGCGTTGGGTGAGCCTCAATCGTGCCCACTTCTTCCCTATGGTGCCAACAACGTTCGCATTTCTCTGCTGTTGTTGCATTTACCTCTAACTTCAATGAAGCCAATTCAGTTTCAACGGCATCGCTTGTCGCATCTGCCAATGGCAATACTTTGGCTTCTGAAGTTAACAGGACAAAACGCAGCTCATCACCAATATGCGTTAACTGTTCAGTTAAAGCAGCATCGGCAAACAGCGTGACTTCGGCGTCTAAGGAGCCGCCAATACGTTTATCGCGGCGCGCTTGCTCGATGACCTTGTTGACTTCGTTACGCACAGTCAGCAGATTTTCCCAGTACGCATCACTTAAATCAGTATCTAAAGTGATAGATTGCAGATCTTGGTACCATTCTTGGGTAAACACATAAGCATCACGTTGACCAGGCAGTAATTGCCACACTTCATCGGCAGTAAAGCTCAGGATTGGCGCAATCCAACGCACCATAGCCTCAGCAATGTGGAACAGTGCAGATTGGCAGCTACGGCGGGCATGGCCCTCTTGCTTAGCTGTATATTGACGGTCTTTGATGATGTCTAAGTAGAAGCTACCTAGCTCAACCGAGCAGAACTGCATCAGCTTTTGCGTCACAATATGGAAGTTATATTGCTCGTAAGCTTCAATGATTTCTTGCTGCAGTGCTGCCGCGCGTCGCACCGCCCAGCGGTCTAACGCTACCATATCTTCTACAGCCACTAAGTCCTTAGCAGGGTCGAAGCCATTAAGGTTCGCCAGTAAGAAACGAGCGGTGTTACGAATACGGCGATAAGCATCGGCGCTACGGTTTAAGATTTCATCCGATACTGTCATTTCACCGCTGTAGTCGGTTGCAGCAACCCAAAGACGCAGAATATCCGCACCTAGCTTGTTGGTGACTTGCTGCGGCGCAATAACGTTACCGATAGATTTCGACATCTTGCGACCTTTACCATCAACGGTAAAGCCGTGGGTCAGCACTTGCTTGTAAGGTGCTTTGCCAGTCATAGCGGTAGAAATCATCAGAGATGACATAAACCAACCACGGTGTTGGTCGCTACCTTCAAGGTATAAATCGACACCATGACCATGAAACTCTGGGCGCGCGCCTACCACAGAAGCAAAGGTTGAACCTGAGTCGTACCATACGTCTAAGGTATCGGTCACTTTGCGGTATTGTTCTGCTTCTTCACCCAGTAATTCGGCAGCATCGAGATCCCACCAAGCTTGAATGCCTTCTTGCTCAATGCGGTTGGCTACACGTGCCATTAACGACACGCTGTCAGGGTGCAGCTCTTCAGTTTCGCGGTGTACGAATAAGGTAATTGGCACGCCCCAAGTACGTTGACGGGAGATACACCAATCAGGGCGATTCTCAACCATCTTCTCGATACGGCTTTGGCCCCAGTCAGGGATCCACTGAGTCTGCTCAATTTCGCTTAATGCTTGCTTGCGCAGGTTTTGGTTATCCATTGAGATAAACCATTGCGGCGTAGCACGGAAGATAATGGGCGTTTTATGGCGCCAGCAGTGTGGGTAGCTGTGACGGTACGCAACATGGTGTAATAGCGCGCCTTTTTCTTTCAGCAGTGCAACCACATTGTCGTTTGCTTTAAATACGTGTTGACCAGCAAAAAACTCAGTGTCTGGTTTGTAAACGCCGTTATCACCAACAGGGTTTGCTACTTCTAAACCGTATTTTTGGCCTACCACGAAGTCGTCTTGACCATGGCCAGGTGCAGTGTGAACCACACCCGTACCCGCGTCAGTCGTCACGTGGTCGCCTAAAATCGCAGGTACGTCAAAGGCTAAGAATGGATGCTTAAAGCGAACCAGCTCAAGTGCTACGCCTTTAACTTTACCTAACACGCTGTGGCTCTCGGCGCCGTAACGCGTCATACAAGCCTCAACTAACACATCGGCCAGAATAACTGCGTGAGTCGCGCCCTCTTTCGCAAATTCAACCAAGCTGTAATCCAGCTCAGGGCTGATAGATAACGCGCGGTTAGCTGGCAGCGTCCAAGGGGTGGTAGTCCAAATCACCATAGCCACAGGATGTGAGTAATCGCTTACACCAAACTGAGCGGCTAAAGCTTTGCTATCAGTCGCAGTAAAGGCCACATCGATAGCGGGAGAGGTTTTATCCTCGTATTCCACTTCGGCTTCGGCAAGGGCTGAACCACAGTCTGTACACCAATGAACAGGCTTAACACCTTTATGTAAGTGACCGTTTTCAATCACTTTAGATAAAGAGCGTACGATATTGGCTTCGGTAGCAAAGTCCATCGTTAAATAAGGCTTTTGCCAATCACCTAGCACGCCTAAACGAATAAAGTCGGCACGTTGGCCATCGACTTGCTCGGCGGCATATTTACGGCATTCTTCACGGAATTCGGCCGCAGAAATTTTTTGACCAGGCTTACCGACTTTTTGCTCAACTTTCAGTTCAATTGGCAGACCGTGGCAATCCCAACCAGGCACATAAGGCGCGTCAAAACCTGACATGGTTTTTGACTTAACAATAATGTCCTTAAGAATTTTGTTGACTGAGTGACCAATATGAATACTGCCGTTCGCATACGGTGGACCGTCATGCAAAATAAAAGGTGTGCGGCCAATTCGGCTATCACGGATCTGCTGATACAGACCGTCTTTCGTCCAGCGCTCTAACATCTCTGGCTCGCGATTTGCCAAATTACCACGCATCGGAAACTCAGTTTCCGGCAAATTCAAAGTAAATTTATAGTCGCTCATTGATCCTATACCGTTAATTAAACTGATAAATATCAGCCTGCATCGTTACCAAATAAAGCTCTGGCCTCATTTGCATCATTCAAAATCTGTTGTTTTAGTGCATCCAATGAATCAAAGGGTTGTTCATCGCGAAGTTTTGCCACTAACTCAACCTCAACATGCTTGCCATAAATGTCACCTTCAAAATCAAAAAGATGCACCTCAAGCTGACAAACTTGACCATTTACAGTCGGGCGGAAACCAATGTTGGCAACCCCTTCATAAATATCGCTCTCATCCCAATAGAGTTTAACCGCAAACACCCCGCGCACGGGCACCACATTGCGTTTGAGGGCAATATTGGCGGTGGGGAAACCTATGGTGCGGCCAATTTTTTGGCCATGGGCCACGCGGCCGCTTAAGGTAAAAGGATGACCGAGTAGGCGTCTCGCCTGCTCTAGGTTTCCTTTAGCCAATTGTTCTCTTACCGCAGTAGAACTCACGCGTTGCGAGCCCACCATAAAACTCTGGGTGCTTACCACGGTAAAGCCATAACGAGCTCCCGCCTGCATCAGCATTTCAAAATTGCCTTTTCGGCCTTGACCGAAGCAAAAGTCATCGCCAACGACGAGGTATTTCACCCCGAGCTTGCGCACCAGCAGTTCTTCGATGAAATGCTCAGCCGGTTGATCTGCAAAGGCACGATTGAAGTTAACACACACTAACCGTTCAACGCCTAACTCATCTAACAGGATGATTTTGTCCCGCAGTAAGCTCAAACGTGCGGGCGCATTCTCACCACGGAACAACTCCTGTGGTTGAGGCTCAAATGTCATCACTGTCGGAGGTAATGAAAGCTGCTTGGCCTTTTGCACCAGATTGGCAATCACCTGTGCATGGCCGCGATGCACGCCATCAAAATTACCTATCGTCAGCACACAGCCATGGTGAGATGACAAAATGTTATGTATACCGCGGATTAATTCCATAACTTTAGACAACTGCCAAGCGCAAATCGGCTGATTATATAACAGCTAACGATAAGAATCAGCAATCAAACTCCCCGTTTCATTGACCAAGGACGAATTCCTAATGCCAATAAGCCAAGTAAATACGTCATCGCGCCAACAGCAATCAAACCAATCAAAGCCTTAGCACGCCCAACTAACTGCCATTCCAACCATTGGGATTGCGTAGGTAAGAAATAGTACAAGACTACCACCATCAAGGCCGTTGAAACCACGGCTTTAAGGAAAAACACCATTGTGGGCTTAGAAATTCGGTAAACACCCGCCTTGTGTAGACCGCGATATAACAGAGTGGCATTCAATAAAGCCGACATTGATGTCGCAATCGCTAAGCCAACATAACCAAAGGGAATCGCAAAGATCAGGTTAAAGCCCATGTTAGTGATCATGGCGATAATGCCGTAACGCACTGGGGTCTTTGTGTCTTGGCGTGAGTAATATCCAGGTGCTAACACTTTGATAAGCATAAAGCTGAGTAAACCACTGCCATAAGCCATCAAGCTGTAGGATGCCATTTCTACGTCTTGGATAGAGAATGCGCCGCGCATAAACAGCACCATCAACATGGGCTGGGCAAGCACAATCAGCCCCATCATGGCGGGTAATCCTAATAAAAGAATCGCCTTAATGCCCCAATCCATGGTTTTACCAAAGCCATCCCCTTCGGCATTCACATGATTGCGAGATAAAGCAGGTAAAATCACGGTGCCAATGGCAATACCGAATAAACCGAGTGGAAATTCTAATAAGCGGTCCGAATAGTACAACCAGCTGATGGAGCCCGTCATGAGGAAGCTGGCAATGAAGGTATCGAATAATAGATTGATTTGTGAAACTGACACCCCAAACAGCGCTGGGATCATCAAGGTTCTGATCTTCACGACACCAGGATGTTTCCAGCCCCATGACGGTTTAACGAGAGCCTTTTCTCTAAGTAAGAAGGGAATCTGGAATAAAAACTGAATTAAACCGCCACAGAACACCCCCCATGCCAAGGTAATTTCAGGCTGAGAAGACGTCGGCGCAAAAAACATTGCCGCCGCAATAATAGCCACGTTTAAGAATACTGGGGTAAAGGCCGATACCGCAAAACGTCCACGGGTATTGAGAATGGATCCCGCTAACGCGGTAAAGGTGATAAACCACAGATACGGGAAGGTGATTTTAAGCACAACGGTTGCCAGCTCAAATTTGGCGCCATCGGGCTCATTGTTAAGCCAAGCTACAAACCAGCCGCCACCAAATAAAGCGGACAAAACAGGCGATGCGATGACACCGACAAGAGTCACAATGGTCACCAACAGCCCTAAGGTCCCCGCCACTTTACTGAGTAACTCTCGAGTCTCGTCCGAAGTGTGTTTTTCTTGATATTCGGTCAGGACGGGAACAAATGCCTGAGCAAAAGCACCCTCAGCAAATAATCGGCGTAAAAAGTTAGGAATTTTATTAGCGAAGAAAAAAACGTCGGCGCTTGTCCCTGCCCCCATTAAATTGGCAACAACTACATCTCGAACCAAACCTAAAACACGAGAAATCAACGTCATAGCACTAACAATCATGCCAGATTTCAATAATTTTTTACTCAAACGTCCCCCAGACCTACATCGAATGGATTAGGTGATTCATCTCAAAAAATCGACTCAGGCTCTGTCACACTGCGGCAATAGCTGTTAGAATTGCGCCACATATTACACGAGTTGGGTTGAAGATAGCCAAGGCGGGTTGAATTAATTTATCTTTATGATGATTATTCAATCATAGTCATTGACAAAGTGACTAAATGCAGGCATATTCCTCGGCCTTTAAAAGTATCAAATCCAGTTTTTAGGAGTTGCACCTTGGCTAATAGCAAGTCTGCAAAGAAGCGCGCGCTTCAATCTGAAAAGCGTCGTCAGCACAACGCCAGCCGTCGCTCAATGTTACGTACATACGTTAAAAAAGTAATCGCTGCTATCAAAGCTGGCGATCACAAAACAGCAACTGAAGCTTTCGCTGCTGCACAACCAATCGTTGACCGTATGGCGACTAAAGGCCTTATTCACAAGAATAAAGCTGCCCGTCATAAGGCTCGTTTGAACGCTAAGATCAAAGCACTGGCTGCTTAATTTTCTTAGTGAATAAAAAAAACCGGCAATTGCCGGTTTTTTTATATCTGATGATTACCATTAATGACAATAAATATTGTTCAGTAAATGGATCATCTCACGCACTTCATCACTCTTAAGCGAATAAAATACGGTTTGCGCTTCTTTGCGTGTGGTTACTAAATTATCTTTGCGTAACCAAGCAAGGTGTTGTGATAGTGCCGATTGACTTAAGCCTAATTTTTTATTCATTTCGCCAACGCACATTTCACCTTCGTTCAATAAATAACAAAGGATAAATAAACGGCGTTCGTTTGCGAGTGCTTTTAATAGCACTACGGCATGATCGGCTCGCTCCTGCATCAATTCAATATTCATTACGCACTTTTTCTCCTAAAACTAACCCCTGCGCTAATATAGCGTTGCCTTACAGATATAGTCGGGACATAAAGCACACTTTTTGCTAGATTGTTTTCAAAAATGGGACATGCTTAATAAAAATAAAGGAAACCTATGAAATCCTACCAAACAACATTGATAACTGGTCTATTTATTGGCGGTTTTAGCGCTTGTCAAACCCACGTAGAAACACCCGTAAAAAATGATATTCCCGCGCAATTACAGCAAACCGCATTAGCGTCATCCTTGGGATATGACATAGTCGAATCCCTCACTGTAGAAGTCGGTCCACGCTTAGCTGGCAGCCCAAAAGACATAATTGCTGTGAACTGGGCAATGAATAAGTTAACCAGTCTCGGGTTTGATAAGGTTTATAAAGAGCCTGTACAGGTTCCTATTTGGGAACGTGGAGAAGCCAAAGCCAAGATCATCTCGCCGGTAGAACAACCCTTAGTGATCACGGCCTTAGGTGGTAGTGTTGCAACGCCAATTGAAGGCATTAAGGCTAAAATTGCACGTTTTGATAGCCTTGCGGCACTACAAGCGGCAAATCCTGAAGATGTAAAAGGCAAGATTGCCTTTATCGATCAAAAAACTGAACGTCACATCACGGGTGAAGGTTATGGCAAAAGTGTCGGCGGCCGCTCGAAAGGTGCAGTCGCTGCGGCGCAAAAGGGAGCCGTTGCAATCGTCATTCGCTCCATTGGCACTGACCATGACCGCATGGCGCACACTGGCGTAATGCGTTATCAAGATGGCGTGCCTAAAATCCCAGCCGCAGCGATGTCTAATCCCGATGCAGACTTAGTAGATGCCATGTTAAAACGCGATCCGAATGCGGTGCTCGAGCTGCATATGTCACCGAAGGATTTAGGTACGAATACCTCTTACAATGTAATTGCAGAAGTCACTGGCAGTAGTAAACCCAATGAAATCGTGCTGATTGGCGCCCATTTAGATTCTTGGGATGAGGGGACGGGGGCAATTGATGATGGCGCTGGCGTTGCGATTGTGACTGCCGCGGCGAAACATATTCAAGATCTTCCGCAAAAGCCTGCGCGTACTGTACGAGTGGTACTTTACGCTGCCGAAGAAATTGGCTTAGTGGGAGGTAAGGCTTATGCTGAAGCACACAAAGCCGAGCTACCTCTGCATTACATTGCTGCCGAATCGGATTTTGGCGCTGGCCCAATTTATCAAATTGACACTAAGGTAAATGATAGCGTTTTTGCACAAGTCCAAGAGAGCATAAAGCCAATGACATATAACGGTGTCGCCCTTGGTAATAATCAAGCATCTGGTGGGCCAGATGTCTCCATGTTGCCCGCATTAGGCGTACCAGTTGCGTCATTAAGACAGGATGGCCACGATTACTTCGATTATCACCATACACCTAACGACACCTTGGATAAAATCGATCCTAAGGCGCTCGCGCAAAATGTGGCGGCATATGCACAATTTGCCTATGTCATGGCGAACTCAAATCTAGTATTAACACCGATTAGTACTGAGTCGAAATAATCTTCTGCCAGCACATCCTTCGTAAATAAAAAGAGCAGCCTAGGCTGCTCTTTTTATTTCACGCATTATGAGTTACTGCGCTTCACGCAAGAATGTTGGCTCATTCGGTTTACTCAATTCTTCACTGTAGTAATAACCTGCCACATCAAACGCCTTTAATTCCTCAATCGAACTCACTTGCTGGTCAATGATATATCTTGCCATCATTCCCCTTGCCTTTTTAGCAAAAAAACTGATGACTTTATATTGGCCATTTTTAAAATCTTTAAAGACAGGAGTGATTAATTGACCAGCTAATTGTTTTCGTTTTATCGCCTTGAAATATTCATTAGATGCGAGGTTGATAATGATGTCATCGCCCTGCGCTGCGACCGCATTATTGACCGCTTCGGTGAGAGTATTACCCCAAAAATCGTAGAGATTCTTACCTTTAGGATTGGCAAGCGCCGTCCCCATTTCTAAGCGATAAGGTAAAATCAAATCCAAGGGGCGCAGTAAACCGTAGAGCCCAGATAAAATACGCAATTGTGACTGGGTACGTTCGAGCTGTTCGGGTGTCAGCGTATCAGCATCAAACCCCGTGTAAACATCGCCTCTAAAAGCAAAAATCGCCTGCTTAGCATTATCAATGCTGTAATCGGGTGTCCACTCCCCAAAACGCGCGGCATTTAAACCTGCGATGTTATCGCTCACCTTCATTAATGTTGCTATGTCACTGGGGGTTAACCGTTGGCAGACTTGAATGAGCTCTTGGCTATAAGCTAAAAAATCGGGCCGAGTGTGGGTTTGAGTCAAGGGAGGTTGCTCAAAATCTAGGGTTTTCGCCGGTGAAACCAAAATCAACATTAACACGCTCCAACAAAAAAATACGCCACTATGATACTGAACAAGCATAAAAAAACCACGTACGGATGACGTGGTTTTTCCGATAGCGCTAATCAGTGAACTTGAGTTTAGCGACTAAGCGCAGATTCAGTACGCGCTTTCGCCTGCTCGTTGGCACTATTATCCTGCCAAATACCATCATCGAGTTGTTCCATCAATTCGGGGAACTTACTGCGATCGAACTCAGGCATTTTGCCACTCTTCAATTGCTCACAGTAATCGTTGATAACCCGTATTGCTAAGCCAGATAACAGCAGCAATGCAATGATATTGACCGTTGCCATTAGTCCCATAGACACGTCCGCTAAGTTCCACACTAAGCTGATTTTGGCCACAGCACCAAACATCACCATGCCTAATACGCACAGACGAAATAGCGGTAACGCCTTAGTGCTGTTACCCGTTAAGAACATTACGTTGGTTTCGGCGTAGGAATAGTTAGCAATGATAGAGGTAAAGCAGAATAGGAAGATAGCTATCGCAATAAAGGCGCCGCCCCAATCTCCTACGTGGTTTGACATCGCATTGATGGTGAGACGAATGCCATCTTCGCTAGAACCGATATCGCCTGAAAGCAAAATAATCGCCGCAGTTGCTGTACAGATAACGATGGTATCGACAAACACTCCCATCATCTGCACAAAACCTTGGGATGCAGGATGATTAGGATTAGGTGAGGCACTCGCCGCCACGTTTGCCGCGCTGCCCATCCCCGCCTCGTTTGAAAACAAACCACGGGCGATTCCCGCTTGCATAGCCTGAGCGACCGTATAAGCAACACCACCTGCGGCGGCCTCTTGCCAACCGAACGCACTCTTTACAATCAAGCTGATGATGGCTGGCAGTTGATCTAAATTGAACAGCACGATAATAAAAGCGATCAGAATATAAGCCAGTGCCATGATAGGCACGATAAACTCTGATACTCTCGCAACTTTACGTAAGCCACCGACAATCACAAAACCACTGGCTAACACTAAGCCGATACCAACATAGGTCGGGTTGAAGCCAAACACCCGCTCCATTGCGCCTGTAATGGTATTGGCTTGCACCGCGTTAAACACTAAACCAAAGGCGATGATCAGGAAGAAAGCGAACAACACCCCCATCCACCTCTGACCAAGTCCCTTCTCCATATAATAGGAAGGACCGCCTCGAAACTGACCGTTGGTGTCTCGAACCTTATATACTTGTGCAAGCGTCGACTCCACCATAGCCGTCGCCATACCCAACATGGCGATTAACCACATCCAGAACACAGCGCCAGGTCCAGCAGCGCCAATCGCCACGGCAACACCAGCCATGTTTCCGGCACCAACCCGAGCGGCCATACTGGTACAAAAGACTTGGAATGAAGACAGACCACTTTCACAGCCTTGGCGGCTCATGGTCATGACTTTTAGAGAGTGCTTGAAGTGTGTAAGTTGAATAAATACAAGTCGTAAGGTGAAATAAAGCCCCGCACCCACCAATCCGTAAACGAGCAATTTGCCCCAGAGCAGTGCGTTCAAAAAGTTTACAATCGTTTCTAGCATATTATTTTACTTCTTCCCGTAGCAAATGCCTCCCTCCACCTATACTTAGCGAGGTGCAACATTTGTGGTGAATGAATCCTTCCAAATAAAGGTAAGAATATCGGTAGATTTATTCTTTCAAATTATCCTTCCGTGAATTTACAACATCACGGCTACCGAATTCAACGCAGCAAAATAGCACAGTATTCGAAATTACTCATGTGATCAAGCCTAGGTTTGCATCGTTAAATAGCTACAACCTCACACTCGTAAAGCTTAGATAAGTCACTGTTAATATTAAATTAACAATTTAATAAACTTAATCCACATGCGTTAACGACGAACACAAGTTTTAAAATTTGGATGCAGGGCACATTTTTGTAAGAAAATTACAAATATAGTAATCCCAACACAACACAGTTCAATTCCGTCTGCTCTAGTGAGGCTTAATATGACGACTACACATGAGATAAATGCTCTTAAAAAATATGTAAGAGCCACTAACTTCCTCGCCACCTCTCAGATTTACCTAAAGCAAAACGTATTACATAAGCGCCCACTTGCGCATTCGGACATTAAACCTCGCCTGTTAGGGCACTGGGGGACTTGTCCGGGGATTAACTTCGTTTATGCCAACGTCAACCGACTCATTGTAAAACATAATCGTCCTTTTATTTACTTAGTCGGCCCAGGCCATGGTTTCCCCGCAGTACAAGCTAACCTATTCATCGAAGGCTCACTCAGCCACTTTTATCCAGAAACCATTCCTTATAATGAAACCGGTATCGAAGATATCTGTAAGAAGTTTTCGGCAGCCTATGGTTACCCTTCTCACGCAAACCCAGAAGCACCCGGTCAAATCCTTGAAGGGGGCGAATTAGGTTACTCGTTAGCTGTAGGTTGGGGCGCGGTATTAGACAATCCTGATCTTATCGCAACCGTATTAGTGGGCGACGGTGAATCAGAAACAGGTCCTCTTGCAGCCTCCTGGTATGCGAACCGTTTAGTCTCCCCTGCCACCAACGGCGCAGTGTTACCAATCGTGCATATCAACGGCTATAAGATTTCAGGCCCAACCCGTATGGGACGCATGAGCCATGAAGAGCTCGATCTTGAATTCCGTGGTCTTGGTTATCACCCCATTATTGTCGACAGCGAAGCGGAAGAAGATATCTACGTCCAAATGACAGCCGCTATGGATACTGCTTATAGCATGATTAACGATATCCAAACCCGCGCACGTAAGGGTGAAGATATTGTCAAACCTCGCTGGCCAGTGATCTTAATGCGCACCGCCAAAGGCTGGACAGGTGTTAGCGAATATAATGGTACAAAATTAGAAGGTAACTGCGAATCGCACCAAGTTATCGTCAACAAATGTGCGACCGATAAAGGCCACCTCAGCGCACTGGATAGCTGGTTGGCTAGCTATCAGTTCCAAGAGCTTTACCAAATCAATGGCCAGGGTGAACTGATTTTTGATGCAGATATTAGCTCCTTGATCCCACCTAAGCATTTAGCTTGTGGTCGCCAACATCTCACTTATGGTGGTGAAGTTGTTAGATCGTTATCCAATCCTGATCTCGAAAAACTCAGCTACGGTCCAGAAGTGCCACGTGGACACCGTGGCTACTCTATGTTGAAAATGGGTCAATGGATGCGTGATGCATTCAAACTGAACCGTGACCAACGCAACTTACGTATCTTTAGCCCAGACGAAACCTATTCAAACCAACTGCAAGCAGTATTTGAAGAAACCGACCGCGCATGGCAATGGCCAATTGAAAGCTGGGACGAGGATATGACTCGTGATGGCCGCGTGCTCGAGTTACTCTCTGAGAACTTGCTATTTGGTATGTTGCATGGCTACACAGTAACGGGTCGCCACGGCATGTTCCCAACCTATGAGTCTTTCTCACAGGTTGTATCTTCAATGGCCGACCAATACTGTAAATATGTTTACGCCAGCCAAGGGGTGCATTTCCGCAAACCTCTACCGGCGTGCAACGTAGTACTTTCTTCATTATTAGAGCGTCAGGATCACAACGGTTACTCGCATCAAAACCCATCGTTCCTCGGTGCGATGTTAGAAAAACATCCAAAGATTATCTCTGCTTATTTACCTGCTGATGCAAACAGCACCTTAGTTTATACCGAACGCGCTTTTGCGGATCGTGACAAACTAAACATCCTAGTGGCTGGTAAGAAAGAGCTACCACAATGGCTGAGCTTAGAAGAAGCACGTAAACAAGCAAAAGACGGTGTGATGGTGTGGGATTTTGCTTCAGATGAAAATCCAGATATCGTGCTTGCAGGTTGTGGTGATTATGTCACTCAAGAATGTATGGCCTCTTTAGTGATTATTCGTGAACTGTTACCAAGGGTCAGAATTCGTTTTGTCAGCGTGACCGAATTAAGCAGTGATGGCTTAGGTAGCCGTAAATTTAAAGAAAAACCATGGATGATGGATGAAATATTTACCCAAGATAAAGGGGTAGTATTTAACTATCACGGTTATCCAAATACGATCAAAAAGTTAATTTTTGACTACAAAGGAAGTCGCCGTTTCAGAATTAAAGGTTATGAGGAAGAAGGTTCAACAACAACACCATTTGATATGGGTGTTCGCAATGGCACTTCTCGCTATCACCTTGTTATTGATATGGCTTACAAACTATTCCAACAAGGCGTCATTGATGAAACTAAGCACGTTTCAATCACGACCGATATGCTGCAACGACTGGTTGATCATCGCAACTATATTAAGGCAAACGGTGTTGACCCTATTGAAATTGAAAATTGGGTTTGGACACGTTAACCTTAAATTTAATTAACAAATTAAATACAATTAAAAGGCATCCTTCGGGATGCCTTTTTAACATCAATCAAAAGTAACAATATTCTATTCGATAAAAAAACTTCAGAGTAAGCACTGGAAAAATTTAACAAATGCAGTGATAATTAATCGCTGGCTACAATACCAAAGGATCCCCACACTAAGTGCTAGCAATGTTTTGCATAAAACCTGCAAAGCATATTGGTGGAGAATCATAAACAATGGACTTAGAGAAAATGATGAAGAATACATTAAAAGTAGTTTTGCTTACATCAATGCTTCCACTTGCTGCCAGTGCATCTCAAGAGCTAACACCTTGGTATGTTGGTGCAGGTTTAGGCGTTAATAACTATGAACACATTGCAACTGATAACGGCGATGACAACCCATACGCATGGGACATCTTCGCTGGCTATATGTTTAATGACTACTTTGGTGCAGAAATCGGCTATCGTGATCTAGGTAGTGCAGATTGGACCTATGCAGGCATTGGCAATGATGCAGATGTAAAAGGTGCAACTCTTGGCTTAGTGGGCGTGTGGCCACTAGGTAACCGTTGGAGCCTGTCTGCTGAAGCTGGCGCAATGTACTACACCCTAGAAAACAACCAACGCGTTGGTGGCGTATCTAGTTCTTACAGCGAAAACGACTTCGCACCTTACTTCGGTGCAGGTGTTGGCTATAACTTCACTGATAACCTGAAGTTACAAGCTAAATACCGTCGCTATGAAAACTTAGATGATAACGCTGGCGCTAACGCTATCGTTCCAGTAAATGCAGACAGCAACTACTGGGGCTTAGAATTAAGCTACCGTTTTGGTACTGCCGCGGCAGCACCAGTGGCAGCAGCCGTTGTTGCAGCAACTCCAGTTGATTCTGACAACGATGGTGTTTACGACGATAAAGATCAGTGCCCAGCAACTCCAGCAACTCACAAAGTTGACTCTGTTGGCTGTACTATCTACGAAAACGTTAAGAAGCAAGAAGATGTAGGTTCTATCCAGTTTGCTAACGATTCTGCTGTAGTGAAGAAAGAGTACTACAAAGACATCGAAAGACTGGCTAATTACATGAACAAGAACCCAGAATTCACTGTTGAAATTGCGGGTCACGCTTCTAACGTAGGTAAACCAGAATACAACATGGTTCTGTCTGACAAGCGTGCTGACGCTGTTGCTAAGATCCTTGTTGAAAAATATGGCATCAGCCAAAGCCGTGTAACTTCTAACGGTTACGGTATCACTAAGCCATTAGTGGCTGGTGACTCTAAAGAAGCTCATGCAGCTAACCGTCGCATCGAAGCTATCGTGACAACTACTGAAAAACAACCTGTTCTGAAGTAATTGCACTCTTAAGAATAAAAAAGTCGCTGCTTGCAGCGACTTTTTATTTTTATAACATCTACACTATGCAATCTGATGATGCTTAGCTAATCGTTGTAATGCAATCACCGCTTTTCGCGCTAATACGATATAGTTTTACCATTTTTGTAATTTTTTTACATTGATGGTTGGAAAAGTTGGCAAAATCGCTTCTAATAGTCATCAGTTCATTTCTGAGTTTAGACCGCTATCTGAGAAGGATGTTTTTCATGGCAAATACATTAGAGCAACTCAAGTCATACACTACGATTGTGGCCGATACTGGCGATATTGAAGCGATCAAACGCTATCAGCCAGAAGACGCAACGACCAACCCATCACTCATCTTAAAAGCGGCTCAAATCCCCGAGTATAGAGCTCTAATCGACAATGCCATTGCATGGGCTAAATTACAAAGTGCTGATATTGAGCAACAGATTGATGATGCCAGCGATAAGCTTGCCGTGAACATTGGCGTGGAAATTCTGAAACTGGTTCCAGGCCGTATTTCAACTGAAGTCGATGCCCGCTTATCCTTCGATAAAGAAAAATCCATTGCGAAAGCGCACAAACTAGTGCGTCTGTACCAAGAAGCTGGCGTGGATAAATCTCGCATTCTGATCAAATTAGCCTCAACTTGGGAAGGCATTTGTGCCGCCAAAGAGTTAGAGCAAGAAGGCATCAACTGTAACTTAACCCTACTATTTAGCTTCGCTCAAGCGCGTGCCTGTGCTGAAGCTGGCGTGTACTTAATTTCTCCATTCGTTGGCCGCATCCTCGACTGGTACAAAAATGATACAGGTAAAGACTATGACGCCGTAAATGATCCTGGTGTCGTTTCTGTGACTGAAATTTACAACTACTACAAACAGCATGGCTATAACACGGTAGTTATGGGTGCAAGTTTCCGTAATATCGGTGAAATCATCGAATTAGCGGGTTGTGACCGCCTGACTATTGGCCCTTCATTACTCGAAGAGCTGGCAAACTCTCAAGTTGCTATTCAACCTAAACTGCTTCCTGCCAGCACCACGGTTGCTGCGGGTGAACCTTTAACCGAAGCGCAATTCCGCTGGGACTTCAACCAAGATCCTATGGCTGTCGACAAGTTAGCAGAAGGCATCCGTAACTTCGCCATCGACCAAGGTAAACTCGAAGTCATGCTCAAGGCAAAACTGGCAAACTAAGTATCCTCGGAGACGATTCGATGACTATCTTGACCCAAAGCACAACTTGGCAAGCGTTAGCAGCGCATAGCCAGCAGATCCCGCATATGCGGGAACTCTTTGCAAGCGATCCTGCACGCTTTAGCAATATGTCGCTTTCTACCTGTGGCTTATTTTTAGATTATTCAAAAAATAGAGCGACACCAGAGACACTCAACTTGCTGCTGACACTGGCGCAAGAGGCAAAGCTTGACGCTAAAATCAAGGCGATGTTTGCTGGTGATATTATTAACACCACCGAAAAACGTGCAGTACTGCATACCGCACTGCGCAGCACCGCCGAGCAAACCATCATTGCCGAGGGTCAAGATATCGTTCCTGAAGTACAGCAAACGCTGAACAAGATGCAGCAATTTGTCACTTCAGTTACCTCTGGACAATGGAAAGGTTTCACTGGTAAAACTATTACCGATATCGTCAGCATTGGCATCGGTGGCTCATTCCTTGGCCCTAAGATAGTTTCCCAAGCATTACGCCCATATTGGATGACAGGCCTCAATTGCCATTTCGTTGCCAACGTCGATGGCACCTCGATCAGTGAAAAACTTAAGCTGCTCGATCCTGAAACCACCCTGTTTATCATGTCGTCTAAGTCTTTTGGTACACAAGAGACGCTGACCAACACCTTAACGGCCAAGGCGTGGTTTTTAGCCAAAGGTGGTTCACAGTCTGATGTGGCGAAGCACTTTGTTGCCGTGACCTCTAACGTGGCAAAAGCGACTGACTTTGGTATCGATGCCGACAATATCTTCCCGATGTGGGATTGGGTTGGTGGTCGTTATTCACTTTGGTCCGCCATTGGCTTACCCATCGCTTTACTCATCGGCATGGATAACTTCCGCTCCCTATTAAAGGGCGCGCACCAAATGGATACCCATTTTGCCAATGCGCCTCTGGCCGAAAATATGCCCGTCATCATGGGCTTATTCTCTCTGTGGTATGGCAATTTCTTTAATGCCCAGAGCCATGTGGTATTGACCTACGATCATTACCTACGTGGACTTCCCGCTTACTTCCAACAACTGGATATGGAAAGTAATGGTAAATCGGTCACGCTCAACGGTACTCATGTGGATTACAGCACGGGTCCTGTGATTTGGGGCGGCGAAGGCACAAACGGTCAGCACGCTTACCACCAGCTGCTGCATCAAGGTACCGCATTAATCCCTGCTGATTTCATTATGCCGCTGCAAAGCCATAATCCTATCGGAGAGCACCATGATCAGTTAGCCTCTAACTGCTTCGGACAAACCCAAGCACTCATGCAAGGCCGTACCTTGGATGAAGCACTGGCCGAATTGAGTAAGAGCAACTTAAGTGATGAAGAAAAGTTACTTATCGCCAAACACAAGGTCATGCCTGGCAATAAGCCAAGCAACACGCTGTTAATGGATAAGCTGACTCCTGAAACCTTAGGCGCACTGATTGCGCTCTATGAGCACAGAACCTTTGTCCAAGGCGCCATTTGGGACATCAACTCCTTCGATCAATGGGGTGTTGAACTCGGAAAAAGCTTAGGAAATGACGTCCTCGCCCGCATCGGCGCCGAGCAAGACGCCACCGCCTTAGATGCCTCAAGCAATGGGTTAATTAACCTGTATCGACAGGGTAAAATCTGATCGAACAAAAAGCCAGCAATCGCTGGCTTTTTTATTTTATCTTATTAATAAACCTAAAATATTCCCTCACAACTGCCTCCACGACTCTCGCGAAGATCAATGACATATCATTCAAACTTCATTTCAAGTTAACACAAATGAAACATAATTCTTGCACCCTGTTTTGAAAATATGTTATTTAATCGCTGACAAAACATACAACAACAGGAGGTTACCATGGATCGTTTAGATTATGGTTGTGCGCTAGATGAAGTCGTAGAAAGACCCGATCGCTCGCGAGGCTCCAATAAAAAGCGTAAGTGGCGAGAAATTGAAGCGTTAAAGGACAAACATCGTTTACTCAAGGAACTTCAAGAGATTGATAACAACTTTGATTACGATATAGACGCTATCCAGTTGTAACCCATTGTTTGATAAACAGCATATAAAGAAAAAGCGCCAATGGCGCTTTTTCTGTTTCTACGTACCTCTACTCAGCTGTCCTGAGATAAGAACGCAACTCATCAAAGGCCTGTTGCTCACGGTCGAGGAATAACGGATCATCGATTAACGAGGCTTGGCATTGCTGCTCAATAAGGTGCCAATCCTTATCGGTTAAGGTTTTAGCCAGCAGGGGGAAGATTTCCCGCTCTTCCATTTGCATATGCTTTTCTTGCAGGTCGACATATTCGGCAAAATCAGCCACCAATTTATCCCTCGCGACTACTATGTCACTCAGGATCAAATTCAAGGTATTCATTAATGCCGAGGAGGCTGCGGTTACTACTTGATGCTCGGCGCTAAGCTTATCGATTTCATCATTTGCCTTATTTGCCAAATAATAAGCATAGATAATGTCTTCAACAGGATGATGGCTACGCTCAGCATATCCTTGCATATACTCTACTATGTCCCGAACCACGATAAAATTAATCGCCTCACCTTCAGCTAATTTCATCTGCTTGTTTTTCAAGACATTCAATAAAACTGCTATATGTTTATGATCATGCATGAGTCTTTTAAGCATATCGCCTCCTGAAATTGGGCTCTGACTATTGATACTAGTCAAGTCGTCTATCGATCTCCAATATAACAGGCGAATTCCTGTTCACTTTATGACCATGATCAAGTAATTAACACGAGAGTCTGTAAAAAAGGCAATATTAATAGGCAAAACATCTTTATGTCACAATAGTGAGCATGGACAGTGAGTTAGGACAACTATCCCTAACTCACTGCAACTTGATGATTATGGATTTAATTCACTAAGCTGTTGTTGCAATTCTTTAAATTTGGCAATCATCTTAGCATCAACCGACACTGGCTCAGTGTCGCTTTTTGCCAACTCAGGATATTGCTTCAGCAGCGTTTGCGCTAAGGCAGATGCCTCCTGGCTTTGTTTGGCTTCAATCAAGGCTTGTAAGCGTGTTAAAGACGCCATCAAAGCCTCATCACGAGGTATTACAGCTTGATCTGGCTGCGGCAGTGCCCGTGCAATTTGTGGTGCAGTTCGAGACTCAACTTGCTGATTTTCCTGCGCAGACATCTTAGCCTGTGCCCTCATCGCTTCCCTTTGCCGATTTTGTGTGGCAGCTTCTTCCACTTTGGCTTGATGCGCCGCGTTATCTAATTGAGCTTGGGCGGGCATGGGCGCACTCATAGTCAAAGCGGCAGGAGTAACTAACTCCTCTTCAAAATAGCCTCGGTTAAGGATCACTAAACCAACGACAAGCACTAAGGAGGCGGCACTCGATAACGCCCATGGAAAACGGCGCCACACGGGCGTAGCTACAGGCTTAAGTTGGCTCACATTCATTTCAGCTAGGCGGGCCTGTGATAGGCGCAAAATATCTTGGTCGAGCCTCTCTGGCGGCATTTCCAGTGCTTGTTTGTGATACCAAGCCGAGACTTCCTGACGTATTGCCTCTTCTTCCGATGACAGAGTGGAATTACTCATGACCAACCTCCTGCCATTTAGCATTGACACAATCTTTTAAGCTTTGATATGCGTAACGAATACGGCTTTTAGTCGCCTCGAGTGTCACCCCAGCAATATCGCTGATCACCGCTGCGGTAAAGCCCATTTCGATATTGAGAATAAAGGCCTCTTTCTGCACTTGGGGTAACAGAGCTATACAGGTTTTAAGCAACAGACTCTTTTGCGTTTCCTGCCAATGCACATCGGGTTGTTCCTGCTCTGCTCCCACAAAGGTATCTAGCCCTTCCTCATTATCATGGCTGACTAAGTCGACGGGCTTAACCGCCCTGACATGGTCAATCAACAGATTATGGGCAATCCGATAGAGCCAAGTATTAAACTTGGCGCTCGGCTCATAGTTGGCGGCGGCACGGATCACCCGTCCCCAGGTTTCTTGATATAAATCTTCGGCTAACTGTTTGTCGCCGAGTTGGCGCACAAAGTAACGGTACAAAGCGCCTTTGTGTTTAAGATAAAGCTGCTCAAACGCTTTGCCATCGCCCTTGGCATAGCGTTGCATTAACTGTTCATCGGTATGCTCATGGGCATGCATTTGCGGTATCGCCAGGGCCATGGCAGCTCCCTAATGGTTAACTAACTGAAAAATAATTATCTGGCTCATTGCTGATGCAGTTTGTCCTCGGGCGGGAAAGGTTTATCTCCGACATCAAAGGATTTTTTGATTGGTGCTCGCTGTGTTTGTGCGAGTGCCGCAGCGGTATCGACAAGTTGCATAAATTCATGTCGGTAGCCGCTGGTATCTTCCCCCAGCGCAGAACGTGTGAGCGCACTAAGCTTATTATAATCAAATTGATGCAAATAGTGGCTTTGATTCAGCAACTGTCCTAAACCAGCCACTGCAGCGGCAAAACGAAAATCATCACTCGCCTGCGCTAATGATTTTACCCTTTGGTCTGCTCGAATCGGATAACTCAGTAGCTGGCTTTGAGTCGCATCCGGTAGCTGATAACGTAATTTCAGAAAGGCGATTTCGTCGCGGCTATATTTTTCATTGCCCGTTTTGGGATTATAGCCATAGCGAAGTTTATCATTGGCCAAATTCCCCGCATCAACATAACGCAGCTCGTAAAGCGCCGTGACTGTATGCCCTGCGCCAATTTCGCCCGCGTCCACCTTGTCATTATTAAAATCTTCACGCGCGAGCGCTCGGTTCTCATAGCCAATCAAGCGATACTCGGCCACAAGAGCGGGATTAAACTCGACCTGCACTTTCACCTCTTTTGCTATGGTGAGTAAGGTTGCACTTAAGTGTTCCACCAGCACTTTTCTCGCCTCATTGATAGAATCAATATAGGCATATTGCCCATTGCCCTTATCGGCCAATTGCTCCATCAGATGGTCATTGTAGTCGCCCATGCCAAAGCCGAGTGTCGTGAGCCCTATGCCCTGTTGTTTCCGCGCGCTAACCAAATCGATTAACTCATCGAGGTTGGTCGTGCCGACATTAAAGTCACCGTCGGTCGCGAGAATGACTCGATTGATGCCGCCTTCAACAAAGTGTTTCTGCGCTAACTGATAGGCAAGCTGAATCCCCTGCGCCCCATTGGTTGAACCGCCGGCACTAAGCTGCTCTAACGCATAGTTAAGGGTTTGAGTATCGTTACCAGCTGCACCATCTAACACTACACCAGCGGCGCCGGCGTAGACGACAATCGATACCTTATCCTGAGCATCCAATTGCTGGGTCAGCATTTTCAAGGCAGTTTGCAGCAAAGGTAACTTATCGGGCGATGCCATCGACCCTGACACATCCAGCAGAAACACTAAGTTACTGGCGCCCAGTTCAGCCTTACTCTGCTCATATCCCTTCAAACCGATGCGAAGTAACATCATGTCATCGTTATAGGGCGATGGTGCAAGCTCGGTCGTAACACTAAAGGGCGCGTCATTTTTCCCCGGCAGTGGATAGTCATAGGAAAAATAATTCAGCATTTCCTCAACCCGCAGCGTGTCCTTCTGTGGTAACCGCCCTTCCTTTAACATTCGCCTTAAGGTCGTGTAACTACCAGTATCGACATCGATAGCAAAGGTGGAGACCGGGATTTCCCCCGCAACCATGATGCCGTTTTGCACTTGCTTCTCGAAGCGATTGCGCTCGGGTGGCACAGCCCCCGGCCAATCGCCGTTTAACGCGGGCGCAGCACTGATACTGGCAGTAGGTTGCGCAATATAGGCTCGACTCTCAGCACTCATTGTCCGCAGTTTTGCTGACGAGGCTTGTTCATGCATGGCGATTGCGGCATCTCTTTGCCTATTGGCCTGACGCTCGGCCTGTTGCTCGGCGGCGAGTTTTGCTTGAGCGGCTAATTCAGCAGGGGTTTGCTGCTCGGCGGCTTTATCACTGCAAGCACTCAAACCGAGCAAAATAGCGAGCGTTAATCCCGAAACAACAAAACTTAAATGCGCTTTATGGCGAAAGACTGAAGATGGATATCTCATGATAGTGACCTAATCAAAGTGTTCTCAATGGTGGATATCCCTATAAACGCAGCCTCGGCACAAAAGGGTTATTTGATGAGAGAAATTGTCACATCCGCTTTACCAAGCACAGTATTTATCAAAAACAAAGACATTTAACCGTCTTTTGCAACTATGATCACACAAGGACATTTTTCTGGACTCTAAAATAGAGCCTTGTAACAAGCCGCGTTTATGGACCCACACGTGTCACACTCTGCTCATTTGTTTTCATTAAGAATTGCCCACGCCCTTAGCGAGGCGTGCGTAAAAGATAAGTATTCGGTTAAACGTTTTGGACAAGATCTGCTGGCGGGACTGACCGTCGGGATTATTGCCATTCCGTTGGCGATGGCACTGGCCATTGCCAGCGGTGTCGCCCCACAATATGGCCTATACACCGCCATTGTCGGTGGTTTTATCATAGCGATGACGGGCGGCTCCCGTTATAGCGTCTCAGGACCAACGGCCGCCTTCGTCGTATTACTCTATCCCATCGCCCAGCAATTTGGTTTGGCAGGGCTGCTCATTGCGACTGTGATGTCAGGCATGATGTTAGTCGCCATGGCGATGTTAAGGCTCGGCAGATTGATCCTCTACATCCCAGAATCCGTCACCTTAGGTTTTACCGCAGGGATTGGGGTAGTGATTGCAACTTTGCAGCTAAAAGACTTCTTTGGCCTGCATATAGAGCACATGCCGGAGCAATATTTTTCCAAAATCATGGCCTTAGGCCAGGCATTACCCAGCCTTCACTTGCCGAGCTTGTTAGTCGCCGCGGCCACCTTAGCCACTATGCTACTCTGGCCTAAATTGAAGCTCCCAGTACCAGCCCATCTGCCCGCAATCGCCTTAGGCAGTATTCTTGCCCTAGTGTTAAATGCCATGGGCGCCGATATTGAAACCATAGGAACACGCTTTCATTATCAATTAAGCGACGGCAGTGTCGGCACAGGTATTCCCGCTGTACTCCCCCACTTTGAATGGCCTTGGTTACAAACGGGCGCAAACGGTCAAACCTTTGAATTTAATCTGGCGACCTTTCAAGCCTTACTGCCCGCCGCCTTTGCGATTGCCATGTTAGGTGCGATTGAATCGCTGCTGTGTGCCGTAGTGCTCGATGGCATGACAGGAAAACGCCACAGCGCGAATAGTGAGCTCCTCGGCCAAGGTATAGGTAACATCATTACCCCATTTTTTGGCGGTATCCCAGCAACGGCGGCCATTGCGCGCAGCGCGGCAAACGTTAAGGCGGGAGCCCAGAGCCCAATAGCATCGATGATCCACGCCATAGTGGTCTTGGTGGGTTTAGTCGCGCTCGCGGGAGTATTAGCCTACTTACCCATGTCAGCCATGGCCGCATTATTATTGGTGGTGGCTTGGAATATGAGTGAAGCCCCCAAAGCGGTGCATTTACTGAAAACGGCCCCCACCAGCGATATCTTAGTATTTTTAACTTGTTTTTCACTCACAGTCATTTTCGACATGGTGATCGCCATCAGTGTAGGGATTATCTTAGCCGCCCTACTGTTTATGAAAGAAATTGCTGAGATGACCAAGCTTTATGATATCAGCAGCAATAAGCGCTATGTCGATCACCCCCTCCCCGCTGACTGGGCGGTGATAAAAATTAACGGTCCATTATTCTTTGCCGCGGCTGATCGAATTTTTGCCGAGATAGCGAGCCTCACCCAAGACAAACAAGTCATCGTCCTTTACTTAGATGGGGTATCCATCCTCGATGCGGGGGGCCTTGCGGCGCTCAATAAACTCATCGATAAATGTAAACTTAACCACACTAAGCTGATCATTGCCGATTTGCAGTTCCAACCTATTCGCACCCTAGCGAGAGCTAAAGTGCAACCAATTGAGGGCGTACTGAAGTTTTATCCCACCCTGCGCGAAGCCTTGGCAGAAGCGCCAGTGCCAGAACAGATTATCGAATCAAGTACGACTGTCACTCATTAACCCTCAAGTTAACGCTTATTATACCTGTCCCCTGAAACCTTTAATGGTCTCAGGGGATTTAAGCCCATTCAGCGAACACTTTATCCACGCTAAAAGCGCTATTTTTACGCGCAAAAAACGTCAGAAATCAGGCTTTACATGCTATTATTCTGCGCCATGATGCTCCCGGCTCTGATAGGGGTTGCGGACATCGACTGTACCCAGACCTGATACAAGGTCAAAATATAATTAAAATTAGTGAGTTAAGGAGTTATCATGCAAGCCCTTGTTGCTGTTGTTATGGGTTCTAAGAGTGATTGGCCCACAATGGAAGCCGCCGCTGAGATCATGGATAAACTGCAAGTGCCTTACCATGTTGAAGTCGTATCTGCCCATAGAACGCCAGATAAACTGATGGAGTTTGCAGCCGGAGCCGCTGACCGTGGTTTTAAAATTATTATCGGTGGTGCGGGCGGTGCTGCTCACTTACCCGGTATGATTGCCTCAAAAACTCGCTTACCCGTATTAGGTGTACCAGTACAAAGCAAAGCGCTGTCGGGCATGGATAGCTTACTGTCTATCGTGCAGATGCCAAAAGGCATTGCCGTTGGCACTCTGGCCATCGGAACCGCAGGTGCCTTTAACGCCGGTCTACTCGCCTGCCAAATCTTAGCCAATAACGATGCTGAACTTGCCGCACGTTTAGAAGCCTTTAGAGAAGAACAAACCCGCGCAGTGCTGGACAATCCCGACCCGAGGGAAGCCTAATGACTCAAGCAAGTGCAAAACCTAAGGTTTGGGTATTAGGTAATGGCCAACTTGGCGCCATGCTGACCCACGCGGGCGAGCCTTTGGCGATTGATGTTCGCGCCGTCGATATCATGACGCCAACCGATGAAATCCTGCCGCTAGCGCCTCACGATATCATCACCGCCGAACGCGAGCAGTGGCCCGAATCCGCCTTAAGCTTACAACTCAGCACCCATCAGCATTTTGTTAACGGCCCAGTATTTAGCCGTTTGGCCGATCGTTACAGCCAAAAAAGCTTACTCGATCAGATCCAAGTCCCAACGGCGCCTTGGACACTTGTCGATGATAAAACCGACGTCGAAAATCTGTACCAAGCCTTTGGCCCGCGAGTGCTAATGAAGCGCCGCACAGGTGGTTACGACGGTAAGGGTCAACACTGGCTAAAACAAGCCGAAGCGGGAGAGATCCCCCAAGATTGGCGTAACTTGGCCATTGCCGAACAAGCAATCAACTTCGATGAAGAAGTCTCCTTAGTCGGCGTACGTACCCGTGAAGGTCAATGCGTGTTTTATCCATTAACACTCAACCTGCACCAAGACGGCATTTTGATGGCCTCAATTTCGCCACTGACTCGCCTGAATCACCTGCAAGCCCAAGCGGAAGGCATGCTCAGCGCCATTATGCATGAGCTGGAATATGTCGGCGTGATGGCGATGGAGTGTTTCCGTGTTGGCGATAAGTTGCTGGTTAACGAGTTAGCACCGCGGGTGCACAACTCAGGCCATTGGACCCAAGCGGGCACCCATATGGATCAATTCCAACTGCATTTAAGAGCCCTGTGCGGTATTGCGATTCCGCAGCCACAGGTGAACTTTCAATGCGTGATGGTCAATTTGATTGGTATCGAAAACGATCCCCGCTGGTTAAACCTGCCTAATGCCGAACTGTATTGGTACAACAAAGAGGTTCGTCCTGGCCGTAAAGTCGGGCACTTAAACCTTTCTGTGCCGAATACTACCGTATTAAAAGACAGCATTAGCGCGCTGCAAACTTGGATGCCAAGCCAATACCAAGCGCCACTCGCGTGGATTTTAGCTGAGTTCGCTAAAGCCTAACCGAGCCGCAGACCACTGATAAGGGAGCAAAATTGTTCCCTTATCCGTCATTTTTTTATCTTCGTTATATACTTATCCATACTCAGCGTGAATGAGTTAGTGATGTAGTGATTAAAGCTGACTAACCGGAGCACGAACAAAGGAACTGCCGAGTGAAATTAAGGGATAATTTTAAACGTAAAACCATAGACCGCTTGGACTATCGCTATCATCTATTGCTGCTGATAGTGCCAATAGTATTATTCGTCTTACTGTTTGTGTTTAATGCTCCCACCGAAGGTTGGACTATTCTGCCGCTGCTGTTTGTCTGTCTTATCTATGTGATTGCCTACAGCCTTATTTATTATCTTCACCAGGGTCGCTTAACCCGTCTATGGCAACACTTAGAGCAAGTGGTGAGCATTAACGATGCTATTTATGAGCTTGCCCATCTATCGAGCCAGTATAAAAATGAACATGCGTTTCTCGATGCACTGCTGAATAAAGCCGTTTGCATCATTAACGGTGCCGAAATGGGTAGCATCATCAAAGTCAACGAAGAGACCCATAAACTGCACTTCGAATCCGTTGTTGGGCTCGATCTTAACATGCTCAAGCAATTGAATTTTTCCCTCGAGCAGTCCTTCGAATATCGGCTCACTAAGGGCAAATGCGACCGCGTGGTAGTAGTGGATGATATGAAAAACATCAATGCCGCCAGTACGCTCACCGGTGAAGAGCAGCACATCTTGCTCACCGCGGCTAAGCAACCGATACGTTCTACACTCTCAAGCCCAATACGCATCGATGGCAAACTCTATGGCATGCTTAATCTCGACAGTAGTAGTGTCGGTGCCTTTAGTGATTACGACCGCAACCTGGTCTCTATTCTCACCCATGAGGCCAGCAATGCGATTGCCCTGTACCAGAAGTCATTGCAAATCACTAAACTCGCCAACTTTGACAACTTAACCGGACTCTATAACCGTAAAAACTTCGAAGATGCCCTACAACATTGGCAACCTAAGGCTCATCTAGGCAGCTTTTTGGTGATTATCGATATGGATAATCTCAAGACCATTAATGATCAGCATGGGCATCAGGCTGGCGATATGGCCATTAAGCGAGTAGCTAATACCATACTGAGTTATTGGAAGCATAAAGGCATTATCTCGCGCTTCGGGGGGGATGAGTTTGTCGCCCTCTGCCATGGTCCATTAGAGCTGCTTGAAAGCGATTTGGATGCTATGCGCGTCAAGTTACACCAAGAGTCATCCTTAAATCTTAACTTCAGCGTGGGTATAGCCGCATACGACAATGATTGGGCAAAATCATTTAAACTGGCAGACCAAGCTATGTATGAGCAAAAACGCGGTAAGAAGAAAGCGGTAAAAGCACTCGAAGCGATTGCGGCCAATAACCAATTGGCGCAGTAGTGGCATTAGGAGCTTATCAACCATAAGCTCCTAAACGCATAAATCTGTTACTAGCTGAAGAATAAGCGCCACAACCAAGAAGAATCTAGATCCTCCTGACAGGTTTTATACTGAGCCGCATAGCGCTTAGCCCTGTCATCCACCTTAGCCGCGACTTTCACCAGCCACGCCTTAGACTTATAAGTCCCGCGGCGATAGCCTCCCCAGCCTTCGTGATAGTTGAGGTATTGCGCCCTCGCATCCCACTTGGAAACGCCATTGATTTTATTAGTCTTGTAAATAAACCAGCCCATAAAATCCATAGCATCATCAAAATTACTCCGCGAAGACCAGCTGTTTCCCGTCTCGCGAACATAATCATCCCAGGTCATGGTTTTGGCCTGTGCATAACCATAGGCATCGCTGGCTCGACCGATGGGAATAAACCCTAAGAAGTACTCCATTGGCGGCGCGGCATTATGCTTGAAGGAGCTTTCTTGATACATCATCGCCAGTGGCACATGCACAGGCACGCCCCATTTATCACGGGTGTCCTTAGCGGCTTCGTACCATGAACGATGCTCTTGAAAAATATCGCAAAGGTTATCGGGAGATTTAGGCGGAGAAGTGGCGCAGCCAGAGAGTAAACCAATGGATGCACATAGCAGAGTTGTCGAAAGCCATTTCATTCAGCGCTTGTTCTCCCAAGAAATAAAACTGGCCCATCATCGCACAGTCATAGGGTGAGGCAAAGCGCCAATCCTGTTTTTGGCGCTAAGATCACCTTAGCGCCTATTATCAGGCCAAACTCATTAACAGAAATGACAATCCATTGTTAAATCGGATTATTTTGTTTCAGGGCTGAGATCAAACTGGCATTCATGGTTTTCTTGCTGCCACACACCAGGCTCCCAATAGTTGGTATCTTTACCCATATAGCGCTTATCCGTATGGAATAAGGCGCCAATATGGTAACGCTGATGCCCTTCCACCATTAACTTGAAGGTTTTAGGAGTACGCGCACTGAGGGAAACCCCAAGGGAAGGATCATCAATCAGCTCGGCGACAGTGAACTCATATTCCCCCGGCGCCAATTGATAATTAGGTTTAGACACCACAGGCTTACCATTGAGATGGGTCACCACTACGCGATACCAATGGGTGCTGGCATCGGGCTGTAAATACCCGGACACAGTGCCGCAACTTAAGTCATCTTCAGGCGAGGAGACACAACCAGACAACAATGCCGTGAGCCCAAGTAGACTAGCGGCAAGTGTAAGTTTGTGCCCAGTTAAATAGTGACTCATTAGGATGAAGTCCCGAAATAGTCCGTCAGATAATCATCAAAGGATACCGCACTTTGCGCCGCTTCGATGTCCGCTTGCTTGTTAAGCGATGCTTGCGCCTCAGCTTGATAATCGCTGACAACCTCGGCAGATAAGGGGTAATCCATAAAATATTGGTGATATTGCTGCGCCAGTGACATCACCCATTGTCCATGGTCTTGGCCGTTAGTGATTAATTGCTGAATGACCAGCCCTGACAAGGTCTTTTGTGGGTCATTCACGGCTTCACGCCAATGGGCTAAGGCCGCTTGGTAATCCTGTTTATCACCATCGAGCAATTTGGCCAATGCATCCAAATGCTCAAACAGATCCAAAAGCCACGTTTGCAGTGAGCGTGTACCAGTCTCGGTTAATAACTCGAGCCCAGGTTTACGGCCTTCAAGCACGACGGATTTTAAGTTAGCACTTAAACGGGCTTCTTCTGCCACATCGCACTTAGGCGACTCGGTTAATAAGCAATAGAGTAAAAACAAGTCGAGGAAACGCACTTGGTTCTCTTCAATCCCAATCGGGCTGAAGGGGTTTACATCTAATGCACGCACCTCAATATATTCAACCCCCGCACGGGCAAGGGCTTCAGAGGGTTTCTCACCGCTTTTGGTGACGCGTTTAGCACGGATAGGCGAGTAAAATTCGTTTTCAATTTGCAGCACATTGGCATTGAGCTGGCGATATTCACCATCCACCTTCACCCCGATATTGGCAAAGTTGGCCGATGACATCTTAATCGCGGCTCTCACCCCAGCCAGATACTCGGGCAGGGAGTTATAACTGATATTAAGATCTTCTTGCTCTTTATTGGTGTAACCTAAATCGCTCATCCGCAGCGAAGTCGCATAGGGTAGATACAAGGTGCCACGGCCCGATTTTTCAAAGCGTAAATCGGTCTTCTGCCCCTTGATAAACGAGCTACACAGCGCAGGTGATGCCCCAAACAGATAAGGTAACACCCAGACTAAACGGCGGTAATTGCGAATGAGGCCAAAGTAAGATTCGGAGATAAAATCCTCAAAGCTCACGCTTTTGTCACTCAACTCATAGAGGCTTTGCCACAGCTCCTGCGATACCGAGAAGTTAAAATGCACCCCAGAGATGATCTGCATCAGAGCGCCATAACGGTAGGTTAAGCCCTTGCGATACAAGGTTTTCATCTTACCCGTGTTAGAACTGCCATAACGGGCGACCGGAATATTCTGCTCATCCTTCACGTAACATGGCATGCTCACAGGCCACAGGCGCTGACCATGCAAATGACGCACGCTAAAGGCATGGGTCTCGGTGAGTCCTTGCAATAGGGGGCCAACTTGATTGTTTACTGGGGTGATAAATTCAAGCAGTGCTTCACTGTAATCTGTCGTAATGCGCGAATGCGTTAATGCCGAGCCAAGCTCTAATGGATGACCATCTAACGCAAGGTAGCCTGACTCGTCGATACGCAGCGCTTCACGCTCAATTCCACGTAACATGCCAAGGAGTGCGGCACGCCCTTGAGCGTCCGAGAAATGTTGTACTAATTCATTGAATGGCTTCAATTTGCGCTTCTCTGATTGGTGATTCGCTATCGCGACAAGGTTAACAGTCAGACCTTTATTTTGAGGCTTATCTTTCAAAATACGCCTCAAAATAAATCTAAACCTGTCCGTGGAGCAAGCCTAATTACATTCTTCTGCGATAAAACGCAGACGGTGACAGCTAATGCTGTCACCGTCTTACTCGTTAATACTTTAGACTGGCAGCGAGGTTGTGCTGCACAATTAGCTTGTCTGCAATTTATATTGGGTCGAAAAGCTAATTTACAATACTAAAGTTTCAATTGGATAGCCTAAAGTTGCTAAATCCGCTTCAATTTTCGCCTTATCCCCGACAACTAAGATGATCATTTTCGAGATATCTAGCTCGGAAGCCGCGAGGGCATTGAGTTCATCTTTTGTTACAGTATTTATAATTTTGTCCTGCTCGGTAGTAAAATCTTGGCTCAGCTGGTAACGCTGGATCATCCGCATAAAACCCGCCTTCTGATAAGGCGTCTCATAATCCAATGCTTGCCCTTGGGAAACCGAGTTACGCATGAAGCCGAGCTCAGTGTCTGTCATCCCATTCTGCTGATAGACTTTGATCTCTTTGATAAATTCATTTACCGCCTTAGCCGTCACATCGGTACGCACATCACTCGAGGCCACAAAGTCACCGACTTCGACGCCACCGGTAAATGAACTGCGAGCCCCATAGGTATACCCCTTGTTCTCACGTAGATTGAGGTTAATACGGCTATTGAAGGCACCACCAAGCGGATAGTTCATAAGGTAAGATTTAAAATAATTACCTGTTGCATCATAGGGTAAGGCACGTTTCGCAATGTTAATCACCGACTGAGCGGCGCCCGGTTTATCGATAAGATAGATAGTCCCGCCCTTCAGTGCAGGGAATGACTTGAGTGGCGGCAATCTACTCGCCTCCCCTTGCCATTGACTCAATCCCGCGAGCTTAGGTAGCAATGCACTTTCAGGCAGATCCGCTACCGTAATGATTTTAGCGTTTGCCCCACGGTACTGTTCAGCATAAAACGCCTTCACATCCGCAAGAGTCAGCGCAGCAACGGAATCTAAGGTCCCCGCATCACTCACGCCTTGAGCGTTATTCTTACCATAGAGCAAGCTATACAACGCAGAGTTAGCGACATAGCCTGGATCTGACTGCATATGCTGAATTTGCTGCAACTGTTGTTGCTTCACCCGTGCAAAGTCGGCCTCGTTAAACGCAGGTTGGAACAGCTTTTCTTCTAAAATGGCTAAGGTTTCATCCAAGTGCTCGGTAAGCGCCGACACCTTAATCGTACTTTGGGATTCGGAGGCACTAAAGTCCACCGTACTGCCGAGCATCTCAAGCGCCTGCGACAACTGCTCGGTTGAGCGCTTTTGAGTCGACTCATTTAGCATCTCAGCGGTTAAGCTTGCCAGGCCCGCCTTTTCAACGGGCACTAATCTGTGTCCGCCGTTAAGATAAATCACTAACTCTACTGTTGGAGTTTCGCTGCTTTGAGTGCCCATCACTTCGATGCCATTGGCTAACTTAGTGGTCCAAATCGTCGGGACTTTTAGCACGGGCGCCGCGCCCGAGGCAGGCATTTTGGAACGGTCGAAACTTGACACTAACTTAGCGGCGGGTAAATCCCCCTCTACAGCCGTATACGCCACGGGCAAGGTTTGAGGGGTGAAGTTATCCGGATGAGCGACTAAAGCCGTCATTCCCTGTGGCACCACACTCATCACCACCATGGGCTTGTCTTTGATGTACTTTTTAAATACCCGCATCACATCGTCTTTGGTCACATTGGCGTAGCGCGCAAGGTCTACTGCAATCTTATTCGGCTCACCAAACATGGTTTGATTCAAGGCAAGCATAGACACTTTGCCTTTTACGCTCTGCAGGCCAAAAATGGTATCGGCCTCAAACTGCACTTTCACTTTTTGCAGGTCATCGTCGGTGACGCCGCGCTGCTCAAACTCATTAATCGAGTCGAGAATACGCTGCTCAAGTTCGGCTAAGGTCGCGCCTTTTTGCGGATTGGCTAAGGCATAAATCGACATCTGACAGGCTAACTCTTGGCAGGGTTGGCTCACGCTTGCCTGTACTGCATAACCATCCTTAACCAAGTTTTTGTAAACGAGTGAGGTTTTACCGCCACCGAGGATATTGGCTAATAAGTCCAGCGCGGCTTCATCGGGATGGCTGGCATACACAGTCGGAAAGCCGATACGGATCAGCGGTAAATGCACGTTATCTTCCATTGAGATATAGCGCGTCTTATCGAGCGTGACTAACGTCTTGGGCTCTGGCTGAACCTCGGGGCCACGGGGGATTTCGCCAAAGTATTTGTTTACCCAGGCTAAGGCTTGTAGTTCATCAAAATCGCCGCCAATGGTCAGAGTGGCGTTATTCGGGCCGTACCAACGCTGGAAAAAGTGTTTCACATCATCCACTGTGGCGCGGTTAAGATCCTCTGGCCAGCCGATCACAGGCCAAGAATAGGGATGACCGACCGGGAACATCGCCTGATTAAAGCGCTCGCTCATTCGGCCATAGGGTTGATTATCAATGCGTTGAGCACGCTCGTTTTTCACTGTCTCGCGCTGTACTTCAAACTTCTCGCTGGTCAGCGCCGGCAACAAAAAGCCCATACGGTCAGACTCGAGCCACAACATTTTTTCGAGCTGGTTGCTAGGGACTGTCTCAAAGTAGTTGGTTCTGTCGGTATTGGTAGAGCCGTTTAGCGTGCCCCCCGCCTCGGTCACCACCTCAAAATGTTGCTCATCGGCGACGTGCTCAGAGCCCTGGAACATCATATGTTCGAATAAATGGGCGAAGCCTGAACGGCCAGCAAGTTCTCTGGCCGAGCCGACGTGATAAGTCACATCGACATGCACTAAGGGATCGGAATGATCTTGATGCAAAATAACCGTTAGACCATTGGCAAGCTGATATTTTTTAAAGGGAATACCAACTTCAGAGTCCTTCAGTTGCACATTTTCAATTAACTTTACACCCGCGGGTAATTGAGTTGAGGTTTGGCTGGCACAACCTGCGAGTGCGGCGGAGATCGCGACCGCTAATATCCATTTTTTCAAGGTATTCCCCTTATACATCAATAGGCTAAAAAATTAGCCCCTGTAGAATGCTCGGTATCAATAATGAGTTCAGACTCATTAAGCCCTGCAAAGTTCCAAGTAATACAAGGACTTCCTTTGCAGTCTTATCGTCCTTTAACCGAACAACACGTTTAAAAACTAACTAAACCAATGTAATGTGGCGGCCGCCACAATAAGGTAACGCAGGGTTTTGCCGATCAAAATCATCACTAATGCGGGGAACGCCCGAAGCTTCAACCATCCCGCCAATAAACATAATAGATCGCCAATCACTGGCGCCCACGACAACAATAACGACCAAACACCGTAACGCTCAATAATGGCTAAGGCTTTGGCTTGCTTTCCCTCACTTAGGGCCTCGGGGCACTTTGCAAACCGACCGAACCGCCCTAGATAAAAACTTGTCATCGCCCCTAAGGTATTGCCCACACTGGCCACCACCACTAATGCGACCCAAACTTGCGGCGCTTTATTCAGCAACGCAATCAGTAAAACTTCTGATCCTCCCGGTAACAAGGTCGCGGCTAAAAAAGCCCCAGAAAACATCATGCTTAATTCAGACATAAAAGCTTACTCTATGAAATTACTGCTCTTTCACGCTATCAAACAGTGAACTACCACAGCGTTAAAAGGATGTAGCGACTAACCATTTCACAACAAACTCATTTATCACAATAAGTTATAAGAAAATCGGTTTGTTATAACCCTATCACAGCCGATACAATGCCTTTAATGGCAAAAAATGTCCTGTACCTGACTCGTCGCTTGGTATAAGTTCACTCACTTCAAGTGGATACTCATACTAGCATCTCAGGTCCACGGGCTTGTAATGATATATTTTTGGAAAACGCATGATCCTTCAAACCATTAGCCGCATTCCTTTTTGGCAAAAAGTCCTCGCAGGCTTTATTTTAGGTGCGCTCGTTGGCGTACTTTTAGGTGAAACCGCCACTGTGCTTAAACCGCTTGGCGATTTGTTTATCAGCGCCATTAAGATGCTGGTTGCCCCACTGGTCTTCTGTGCGATTGTGGTCAGTATCACCTCACTCGGCTCTCAAACGAATCTCAAACGCTTAAGTCTTAAGACCTTAGGCATGTTTATGCTGACTGGCACTGTTGCCTCACTGATTGGTTTAGCGGTTGGCTCGCTTATCGATATGGGCGGCACAATGCAACTGGCCACCACGGAAGTGCGTGAGCGCAATATTCCAGGCTTTGCGCAGGTGTTGCTCGATATGATCCCAGTCAATCCCTTTGCCTCACTGGCGGATGGGAAAGTACTACAGATCATTGTATTTGCCGCATTAGTCGGTATTGCTATCAACAAGGTTGGTGAGAAAGCAGAGCCACTAAAACGCACCATCGAAGCAGGTGCAGAAGTCATGTTCCAACTGACACGCATGGTGCTAAAACTCACCCCAATTGGCGTATTTGGTTTAATGGCTTGGGTAGTGGGTGAATATGGTTTATCGACCCTATTACCTCTAGGTAAATTTATTGCCGCTATCTATATTGCCGCCCTTATCCATATGATTTTTGTCTACGGCGGACTGGTTAAATTTGCCGCGGGCTTAAGCCCTGTGCAATTTTTCCGTAAGGCCATGCCGGCGCAATTAGTGGCTTTTAGTACCTCCTCAAGCTTCGGCACCCTGCCCGCCAGTACCAGAGCGGTTGAAACCATGGGTGTTTCAAAGCGTTATAGCGCCTTCGTTATGCCACTCGGCGCCACCATGAACATGGATGGTTGTGGTGGTATCTACCCTGCAATTGCCGCGATTTTTATCGCTCAAATTTACGGCATTCCACTCGATACCTTAGATTATGTGATGATTGCCGTCACAGCCACTGTGGCCTCAGTCGGTACCGCTGGCGTGCCAGGCAGCGCCATGGTGATGTTAACCGTCACTTTAGGTGTGATTGGTTTACCCCTAGAAGGTATCGCCTTTATTGCCGCCATCGACCGTATTATCGATATGATCCGCACTGCGACCAACGTCACAGGCGACATGATGACCGCCGTGGTAATTGGCAAATCTGAAAATGAGCTTGATGTTGAGCAGTTCTACAGCAACGAGACTCAAACGGCTGCGATTGCCGATAATTAATCTCTCACGATAAATCATTAAGAGTTATCCAATAAAAAAGACCGCTTAGATGCGGTCTTTTTTATTATCCGTATTTCATTTATTGCGAATAAAACATCCATGACTTTCGGCTAAACAAGCTGTTAAACTCTTCACTTATTTATCAAAAGTAGAATGAAACATGACTAAACTGTTTTTATTCCCACTTATCCTTTGCTTACTGTGGATACTGTTTTTAAAAGCCAATGGTTTGCCGCTGGCCCAAGGAAAACGTGGCTTTATCTACATCATAGCCATCAGCGGCACGGTGATTTTGCTGCTAATGCTGCTCCTGTGGTTAACGGCTTAAAAGCCTATTGTTAACCAATAGGCTTTGCTCTAGCCACCAAACACGCAGCCTAGCCAAGCACAGCCAGTAAAATCCCAGCCGCCACCGCAGAGCCTAATACCCCAGCAACGTTTGGCCCCATGGCATGCATCAACAAAAAGTTATGGTGATTAGCCTCTAACCCCACCTTATTCACCACCCTTGCCGCCATTGGCACTGCCGATACGCCCGCCGCGCCAATTAACGGGTTGACCTTACCGCCAGTTAATTTACACATCAGTTTTGCCATCAGCACCCCTGCTGCGGTACCAATCCCGAATGCCAACGCCCCCAGAACCAAGATCCCCAAGGTTTCGACGCGCAAGAATTGCTCCGCAGAAAGTTTAGAACCGACGGCCAAACCTAAGAAAATGGTGACGATATTAATCAGCTCGTTTTGCGCCGTTTTCGATAATCTATCGACCACACCCGACTCACGCATTAGGTTGCCAAGGCAAAACATGCCAACCAGAGGAGTCGCTGCGGGTAAGAATAAAATCGTTAAGCCCAATACCATCAACGGGAAAATAATCTTCTCCTTCTTACTCACCTCCCTGAGCTGCTCCATCTTTATCTCACGCTCGGCTTGGGTCGTGAGTAAGCGCATTATCGGCGGCTGGATAATCGGTACCAGCGCCATATAGGAATAGGCCGCCACAGCAATCGCGCCCAGTAACTCAGGCGCAAGCTTAGAGGCAAGGAAAATCGCCGTTGGTCCATCCGCGCCACCGATAATGGCAATGGCAGCGGCATCCTGCATGGTAAATTCAAAACCTGGTACTAGATTTAGCGCTATCGCCCCAATTAAGGTCGCGAAAATCCCAAACTGCGCCGCCGCGCCGAGCAGCAAGGTCTTTGGATTGGCAATCAGCGCACTAAAATCTGTCAGTGCGCCAACTCCCATAAAGATCAGCAGCGGAAACACCCCGGTTTCAATCCCAACATGGTAGGCGTAATACAGCATACCGCCCTCTTCGGTAAAGCCCGCGTTGGGAATATTCGCCAGCACGGCGCCAAAACCAATAGGTAACAACAGTAGTGGCTCAAAGCCACGCACTATCGCAAGGTATAACAGCAAGGCGCCCACAGCCATCATCAAAGCTTGCCCTGCAGTAAAATGGGCTATGCCCGTTTCGGCCCAGAAAGCCAGTAAACCATCCATAACGACTCCTAAGCTAAGGCCAGTAATTGAGAACCCACGGCAACCGAATCCCCTTCTTTCACAAAGAGATGGGTAATAATGCCATCTCCCTGAGCGCGGATTTCAGTCTCCATTTTCATGGCCTCTAGGATGATAACAACATCGCCGGCGCACACCTTGTCACCAATGCCGACATGCACTTTGAAGATATTGCCCGATAGTGGCGCGCTCATCTTAAGTTTCACTTCACTGGTTTGAGGTACTGACGCAGCACTCGACTGATAAGGATTAGCTTGACCAAGCTGCTGTGCTGCTTGCCCTTGAGCTTGGATTTGACTGATTTCGCCACCCTCGGCGACTTCAACCACATAAGTTTGCCCCTCAACCATGACGGTATAGGTTTCGGCCTCTCGCGGCGTAGCAGGCAACACTGGCGCAAGTTCAGGTTTAGGTTCAAAGGCGGTTGGATCGTGACGGTGCTTTAAAAACTGTAAACCAATCTGCGGGAAGAGCGCATAGATGAGTAAATCATCATCCAAAGACTTTTCATTACTCTCAGAGACGAGACTAATCCCTTGGTCCTGCGCCTTTGATAATAACTCCGTACGCAGTTTGTCCAACTCTGGTGCGAGTAAATCCGCAGGACGGCAGGTTATCGCCGCCGCGCCGTTTAGCACTCTGGCCTGCAACTCGGGATTAACCGGGGCTGGAGTGGCGCCATATTCGCCCCTTAACACGCCTTCAGTCTCTTTCGTCAACGATTGATATCTTTGCCCCATCAGTACGTTGATAACCGCCTGAGAGCCAACAATTTGCGAGGTTGGCGTAACCAAAGGCAGAAAACCTAAATCCTGACGTACCCTAGGGATCTCCTCCAGCACAGCATCGAGCTTATCAGCCGCGCCTTGTTCTTTGAGCTGACTCTCCATATTCGTCAACATGCCACCGGGCACTTGAGCACGAAGAATGCGCGAATCAATGCCCTTTAATGCTCCTTCAAACTTGGCGTACTTTTTCCGCACCTCACGGAAATAGGCGGCAATTTCCTCTAGTAAGGCAAGGTCATAGTGAGTATCACGCTCAGTCTCTGCCACCATGGCAACCACAGTTTCAGTTGCCGTATGACCATAGGTTTGGCTCATGGAAGAAATCGCGGTATCGAGCACATCGATTCCCGCCTCTATCGCCTTTTGATAGGTAGCAGTGCTCAGGCCAGTGGTGGCGTGACAATGCAATGAGAGCATGAGTTGAGTTTGTGATTTTAAGCGACTGATAAGCTCAAAGGCTTCCATCGGCTTGAGTAGACCCGCCATATCTTTAATGCACAGCGAATGGCAGCCCATGTCCTCAAGACGCTTTGCCATATCGACCCATGTATTAACCGTATGAACAGGGCTGGTCGTATAAGAAATTGTGCCCTGCGCGTGCCCACCGACATCACGCACCGCCTTTACCGCCATCTCGAGGTTACGCACATCATTCATCGCATCAAAGATACGGAACACATCGACCCCATTGGCATGGGCACGTTCGACAAAACGTGTCACTAAATCATCGGCATAATGGCGATAACCCAAAAGGTTTTGTCCGCGCAACAACATTTGTTGAGGCGTATTAGGCATTAACTTTTTCAGTTCGCGGATCCTGTCCCAAGGGTCCTCACCCAAATAACGGATACAGGCATCGAAGGTCGCTCCGCCCCAAGACTCGAGCGACCAAAATCCCACTTTATCTAGCAGAGGTGCAATCGGAAGCATGTCATCAATGCGTAAACGCGTTGCTAAAATAGACTGATGTGCATCCCTCAAAACAACATCGGTTAACTGTAATGGCTTAGACGCCACAATCGAATTTACTCGGTTCATATGGCGCTCCATTATTTAGCCTGAGAACGATACTGCTGGACGGCTAAGCTGATCGCAGCCACCAATTTAGGATCCAAGGTGTTTGCAGCTCCGGTCGAGCGAGCATCATTCGCCTTTAACGGATCTGCTGCTTTGGGCTCTTCACGGCACCACTTAGCAACCAGATGTACACCTAATATCAATACACTTAAAAATAAATAAACCAGCCCCATGCCCAATAACATGATGCCAACAGCATCTAAAAGCTGTTGTGTTAGCTCCCCTTTCACGTCAGTACCTCCTCCTGCTTCTCAACCCGCATCAAAGATTAAATTTACAACTACACAACATCTCCATTGATAGCAAACTCAATCGCTGAATGTAAATTGGTAAGACCAATTTACATAAGATCAGCAACAAGTATCTGAGGGATCCTTAGTGAACGAGCGATAAAATGAATATTCGTTAATGAAACAGTAAAGCAGAGACTTTTGTTGAGGAGTGAGAACGGGATAAAGATACGAGCCAAGATGCTAAATCTCCCCTAAACGAACATACAAAGAGTACGAGCTTTGAATTTAACGATTAGTCCTATAAGGACACAAATCACAGGAACCTCAATACGGTACGCTACAGTATTTAGACCAAGCAGCCATTTAGAGGAATGATGCTAGGGGTGTTGGAGAATGAAGAAAACGGAGCTATGAGTAGCTCTCTATTAACACTGCATATGAGGCGATAAATTAAAAAGTCAGTAATTAAAGAAGTATTTTGAGGAATAGAGCGTTGAAGTTGAAAACGCGAAAAACAAAAAAAGCCAGCTTATTCAGCTGGCTTTCTGCTCTCTTATCGAGAAAATTAGGCGCTTGGCGATGACCTACTCTCACATGGGGAGACCCCACACTACCATCGGCGCGATTGCGTTTCACTTCTGAGTTCGGGATGGGATCAGGTGGGACCACAATGCTATTGTCACCAAGCAAATTTGTTATTCACTACCCGTCTTATCTTGATGCAGGCAGTAAATTAATTCGGAAAGCTGGTTTGAGTTGCACTTCTTAAGTGTTTGTATTCTATCTAAGTACTGTACGACCTCAAGGGAAGGAGGAAGTACTGGAAAATGTCTGGAACATTTTCAGTAAAACCCATCTGGGTTGTATGGTTAAGCCTCTCGAGTCATTAGTATCAGTTAGCTCAACGCCTCACAACGCTTACACACCTGACCTATCAACGTCCTAGTCTCGAACGGCTCTTTAGTGGACTTAAAGTCCAAGGGATGACTCATCTTGGGGCTCGCTTCCCGCTTAGATGCTTTCAGCGGTTATCGATTCCGAACATAGCTACCGGGCAATGCCATTGGCATGACAACCCGAACACCAGCGGTTCGTTCAATCCGGTCCTCTCGTACTAGGAGCAACTCCCCTCAATCATCCAACGCCCACGGCAGATAGGGACCGAACTGTCTCACGACGTTCTGAACCCAGCTCGCGTACCACTTTAAATGGCGAACAGCCATACCCTTGGGACCGACTTCAGCCCCAGGATGTGATGAGCCGACATCGAGGTGCCAAACACCGCCGTCGATATGAACTCTTGGGCGGTATCAGCCTGTTATCCCCGGAGTACCTTTTATCCGTTGAGCGATGGCCCTTCCATTCAGAACCACCGGATCACTATGACCTACTTTCGTACCTGCTCGACGTGTCTGTCTCGCAGTTAAGCTGGCTTATGCCATTGCACTAACCGTACGATGTCCGACCGTACTTAGCCAACCTTCGTGCTCCTCCGTTACTCTTTGGGAGGAGACCGCCCCAGTCAAACTACCCACCAGGCACTGTCCTTAACCCCGATTAGGGGCCCAAGTTAGAACATCAACACTACAAGGGTGGTATTTCAAGGACGACTCCACGAGAACTAGCGTTCCCGCTTCAAAGTCTCCCACCTATCCTACACATGTAGGGTCAATGTTCAGTGCCAAGCTATAGTAAAGGTTCACGGGGTCTTTCCGTCTAGCCGCGGGTATACGGCATCTTCACCGCAATTTCAACTTCACTGAGTCTCGGCTGGAGACAGCGTGGCCATCATTACGCCATTCGTGCAGGTCGGAACTTACCCGACAAGGAATTTCGCTACCTTAGGACCGTTATAGTTACGGCCGCCGTTTACCGGGGCTTCGATCATGAGCTTCTCTTGCGATAACCCAATCAATTAACCTTCCGGCACCGGGCAGGCGTCACACCGTATACGTCATCTTGCGATTTTGCACAGTGCTGTGTTTTTGATAAACAGTTGCAGCCACCTGGTATCTGCGACTGCCGTCAGCTTAGGGAGCAAGTCCCATCACCAACAGCAGCGTACCTTCTCCCGAAGTTACGGTACCATTTTGCCTAGTTCCTTCAGCCGAGTTCTCTCAAGCGCCTTGGTATTCTCTACCCGACCACCTGTGTCGGTTTGGGGTACGATTCCCGCTAACCTGAAGCTTAGAAGATTTTCCTGGAAGCATGGCATCAACTACTTCATCCCCTTGGGGACTCGTCATCAGCTCTCAGTGTATAGTGACCCGGATTTGCCTAAGTCACCCACCTACCACCTTAAACGCGGACTACCAACGCCGCGCTAGCCTAGCCTTCTCCGTCTCTCCATCGCAGTTAGCGGAAGTACAGAAATATTAATCTGTTTCCCATCGACTACGCCTTTCGGCCTCGCCTTAGGGGTCGACTCACCCTGCCCCGATTAACGTTGGACAGGAACCCTTGGTCTTTCGGCGAGGGGGTTTTTCACCCCCTTTATCGTTACTCATGTCAGCATTCGCACTTCTGATACCTCCAGTGTGGGTTACCCCTTCACCTTCAACGGCTTACAGAACGCTCCTCTACCGCGCAACCCTAATGGATTGCACCCGTAGCTTCGGTGGTATGTTTAGCCCCGTTACATCTTCCGCGCAGGCCGACTCGACTAGTGAGCTATTACGCTTTCTTTAAATGATGGCTGCTTCTAAGCCAACATCCTAGCTGTCTAAGCCTTCCCACATCGTTTCCCACTTAACATACACTTTGGGACCTTAGCTGACGGTCTGGGTTGTTTCCCTTTTGACGACGGACGTTAGCACCCGCCGTCTGTCTCCCGGATAGCACTCTTTGGTATTCGGAGTTTGCAAAGGGTTGGTAAGTCGGGATGACCCCCTAGCCTTAACAGTGCTCTACCCCCAAAGGTGTTCGTCCGAGGCGCTACCTAAATAGCTTTCGAGGAGAACCAGATATCTCCCGGTTTGATTGGCCTTTCACCCCCAGCCACAAGTCATCCGCTAATTTTTCAACATTAGTCGGTTCGGTCCTCCAGTTGATGTTACTCAACCTTCAACCTGCCCATGGCTAGATCACCGGGTTTCGGGTCTACGCCTTGCAACTAAACGCGCAGTTAACACTCGGTTTCCCTACGGCTCCGCTATTCGCTTAACCTCGCTACAAAACGTAAGTCGCTGACCCATTATACAAAAGGTACGCAGTCACGGTCTCAAGAACCGCTCCCACTGCTTGTACGTATACGGTTTCAGGTTCTATTTCACTCCCCTCACAGGGGTTCTTTTCGCCTTTCCCTCACGGTACTGGTTCACTATCGGTCAGTCAGGAGTATTTAGCCTTGGAGGATGGTCCCCCCATATTCAAACAGGATATCACGTGTCCCGCCTTACTCGTTTTCATCAAAGGTTAGTTTTCGTGTACGGGGCTATCACCCTGTGCCGCTGGACTTTCCAGACCATTCCACTAACACCCCTCTGACTTAAGGGCTAATCCCCGTTCGCTCGCCGCTACTAGGGGAATCTCGGTTGATTTCTTTTCCTAAGGGTACTTAGATGTTTCAGTTCCCCTCGTTTGCCTCGTAACGCTATGTATTCACGTTACGATGACAGCTTATGCTGCCGGGTTCCCCCATTCGGACATCGTTAGCTCAAATGCTTGTTACTAGCTCGCCAACGCTTTTCGCAAGTTACTACGTCCTTCATCGCCTCTGACTGCCAAGGCATCCACCGTATACGCTTAGTCGCTTAACCATACAACCCAAATGAGTTTCACATCACTTGCGTCGTTGCGACCAGCTGGTTTTACTTGTCTCATCTTCGACCAAGAAGATGGACTCGCCTTAGACTTGAATATTCAAGACACTTAAAAAGTGTTTTAAGAACTCAATTTTTTCGTATTAACACAACGACAGACATCATTGCATTAATTACTATCAGCTTTCCAAATTGTTAAAGAACAATGCTTACCGGCAAGCGGTGCATTTCGCTCTCCCTTCTCTTTCGAGAAGTTCAACAAGCCATCTGTGTGAACACTCAACAAACATCGAGTTAGTCGTATAGGTAAGGAGGTGATCCAGCCCCAGGTTCCCCTAGGGCTACCTTGTTACGACTTCACCCCAGTCATGAACCACAAAGTGGTGAGCGCCCTCCCGAAGGTTAAGCTACCCACTTCTTTTGCAGCCCACTCCCATGGTGTGACGGGCGGTGTGTACAAGGCCCGGGAACGTATTCACCGTGGCATTCTGATCCACGATTACTAGCGATTCCGACTTCATGGAGTCGAGTTGCAGACTCCAATCCGGACTACGACGAGCTTTGTGAGATTAGCTCCACCTCGCGGCTTTGCAACCCTCTGTACTCGCCATTGTAGCACGTGTGTAGCCCTACTCGTAAGGGCCATGATGACTTGACGTCGTCCCCACCTTCCTCCGGTTTATCACCGGCAGTCTCCCTAGAGTTCCCACCATTACGTGCTGGCAAATAAGGATAGGGGTTGCGCTCGTTGCGGGACTTAACCCAACATTTCACAACACGAGCTGACGACAGCCATGCAGCACCTGTCTCAGAGTTCCCGAAGGCACTAAGCTATCTCTAGCGAATTCTCTGGATGTCAAGAGTAGGTAAGGTTCTTCGCGTTGCATCGAATTAAACCACATGCTCCACCGCTTGTGCGGGCCCCCGTCAATTCATTTGAGTTTTAACCTTGCGGCCGTACTCCCCAGGCGGTCTACTTAATGCGTTAGCTTGAGAGCCCAGTGTTCAAGACACCAAACTCCGAGTAGACATCGTTTACGGCGTGGACTACCAGGGTATCTAATCCTGTTTGCTCCCCACGCTTTCGTGCCTGAGCGTCAGTCTTTGTCCAGGGGGCCGCCTTCGCCACCGGTATTCCTCCAGATCTCTACGCATTTCACCGCTACACCTGGAATTCTACCCCCCTCTACAAGACTCTAGTTTGCCAGTTCGAAATGCAATTCCCAGGTTGAGCCCGGGGCTTTCACATCTCGCTTAACAAACCGCCTGCGCACGCTTTACGCCCAGTAATTCCGATTAACGCTTGGACCCTCCGTATTACCGCGGCTGCTGGCACGGAGTTAGCCGGTCCTTCTTCTGTAGGTAACGTCACAGCTAGCAGGTATTAACTACTAACCTTTCCTCCCTACTGAAAGTGCTTTACAACCCGAAGGCCTTCTTCACACACGCGGCATGGCTGCATCAGGGTTTCCCCCATTGTGCAATATTCCCCACTGCTGCCTCCCGTAGGAGTCTGGGCCGTGTCTCAGTCCCAGTGTGGCTGATCATCCTCTCAGAACAGCTAGGGATCGTCGCCTTGGTGAGCCATTACCTCACCAACTAGCTAATCCCACCTAGGTTCATCCAATCGCGGAAGGCCCGAAGGTCCCCTCCTTTCCCCCGTAGGGCGTATGCGGTATTAGCAGTCGTTTCCAACTGTTATCCCCCACGACTGGGCAGATCCCTAGGCATTACTCACCCGTCCGCCGCTCGCCACCTCAGGAGTAAACTCCCTTGTGCTGCCGCTCGACTTGCATGTGTTAGGCCTGCCGCCAGCGTTCAATCTGAGCCATGATCAAACTCTTCAATTAAAAGTTTTGTGAACCCTAAGGTTCGGCTCAATGAATTCTGATTTGTCGTTTCGACTCGAAAGTCAAAACAAACTGTACATATTGCTATGAACACTCATTCATTGATGTAAATTTTGATTACTCGCCAAACGGCAGAGTAATTTCGATTAACTCAACACCTGTGAGTGTCCACACAGATTTCTTGTTTAGATTGTTAAAGAGCATTTGACCATTTACTTCGCGTTACCGCTCAGCGGGTCAGGGCTGCGTATTCTACGCATTTCCCCAGTCGCGTCAAGGCGTTTTTGCAAACTTCTTGATGCTTTCGAATCAAGTGCACATTTTGCATTCGATTCGCACTGTAACCGCATCCGCTTTCGCTGTCTGCCGTGTCAGTGGATGCGCATTATAGGCAGCAGAACTTTTTGTGCAAGGGCTTTTTTAACAAACCATGTTAAGTGAGCAAATAAACAGCAAAATGGCAAATATCGGATAAATATGCTGCAATCGTTGTCACTCGGGTTGATAAGTTTGGCATACGCGGCAGGGATGTGCAGGGAATTCTATAGACTGAATAGCCTTAAGAAAGGAGGCTTTAAAACTTTTGCATATATAGATGTATATATCGGATGAAGAAAACGGTTCAAGAGTAACGAATAGCGATTCTTGAACCGTAGAACTAACTCATGGAATGCAAGCTTGTGAATGTAGGAACTGTCAGCCTAAGGCTTATCCGCCGAATTTGTTGAACTCTTGGGGCCCTCACCCGCGTCCTGTTCCTTTTCATGCTCTCCATCGCCAACAATGTGTGCCACTTTTAATTTTCTCACGGTACGAATAGTGATCACTGGCCCCGAGATGGCGTAAAGGTAAAAACCAATACAGAGTATTAATGCCGGTTGCACCGACACCACCACAAACACGCCAACCACAAATAAGATAGCAATGAAATTGACTTTACCGCGCCAGTCAATTTCCTTAAATGAGTGATAACGGAAATTACTCACCATTAATAATCCCGTAATAGCCGTAATCAGTCCGGCAATCCAACTGATATTCTTACCATCGAGGTTGTACTGATTGCCAAGCCAAATGCTACCGGCAATAACCGCCGCTGCAGCAGGACTCGCTAACCCTTGAAAGTAGCGCTTATCTGCCACGCCGACTTGAGTATTAAAACGAGCAAGTCTGAGTGCTGCGCCAGCACAATAGATAAATGCCGCGAGCCAACCGACCTTGCCCAAATCCGCAAGCGCCCAATTATAGGCGAGTAACGCAGGCGCCATACCAAAGGACACCATGTCCGCCATGCTGTCATATTCGGCACCAAAGTCACTTTGCGTATTCGTTAACCTTGCCACTCTGCCGTCTAGACCATCGCAAATCATGGCCACAAAAATCGCAATCGCCGCCGCTTCAAAGTTAGCATTCATAGAGGCAATCACAGCATAGAAGCCGGAAAACAAGCCTGCAGTGGTGAATAAATTCGGCAGTAAATAGATACCTTTATTCTTTACTGTTTGATTCGTGGAATTTTGCATACACTTATAAAGCTATGAGCTGAAATGGAAGTAGGCTTCAAGATAGCATATTTTACTATCATGTCGATGGTGACCCTTAGGGATGATTTTTATGTTAAGAAAAGCCAAGGTTAGCGCAATGTTTCTGCGGATTGCATGCTTAATGCTGCTCACTCAGCCCGTATTAGCTGGGGTGATTTACACTTGGGTTGATGAGAATGGTGTCACCCATTACAGTCAACAACCACCGGAGCAGGAGCAATCTAAAACGCAGCAACTTTATAGCGAAGATATCGAGCCAGGTAAGATTGGCTATATAGCTCCCGTTAAAAAAGATGCCCCCCCTGAAATGTCCGAGTCCGAAAAGTCGGCGGCGTTAATTAAAGAGAAAGACGCTAAGCAAGCCGAAGCGATTTGTGAAAATGCTAAACATAATTTAGATGTGTTAACGACTCATACCAAACTTACCCGTCAAGCAGACGGTAATAAAGAACCTGTCGCGATGACAGAAGAAGAACGCCAAGCGGCAATTAGCGAGAATCAGCAGCGGATAAAACTGTTTTGCAATAAGAAATAATGCTCTACGTTTGTTATAGGATCGACCGAAGCCTTAAGAGCAACGCCACGCTACTGCTAGCCACTCTTTTAGGGTTAGCGAACACTTTATCAGTAGCATATAGATATAAAAAAACCGAAGTCTAAGACTTCGGTTTTTTATTTAGGTTAAGCACCATTTAGCAGGGTAAGCATCCGCGCAAATTATTGCTCGAATACCAACTCACCGCCGGCGCAACTGACCTTAATCGGTTTGCCGGGCAGTAAATCGCCACGCAGTAATTTTTGCGCTAATGGGTTTTCCATCTCTTGCTGTAAGGCACGTTTCAGCGGTCTTGCGCCATAGACTGGGTCGAAACCAATTTCGGCGATTAACGATAATGCCTCGTCGGTGATCTCCAGCGTATAGTCTTTCTCTGCCAAACGCTTACGCAATGAAGCAATTTGGATAGATGCAATATGCTTGATATTTTCCGCATCCAAGGGATGGAATACCACTGACTCGTCGATCCGGTTTAGAAACTCGGGTCTAAAGCTATGGGTAACCACATTCATCACCGCGCTCTTCATTTCGCTATAACTTAGGTGACCGAATCCTTCTTGGATAATGTCAGAGCCTAAGTTTGAGGTCATGATGATCACCGTATTTCTAAAGTCGACGGTACGACCTTGACCATCGGTTAAGCGGCCATCATCCAGCACCTGCAGCAAAATGTTGAACACGTCTGGGTGAGCCTTTTCCACCTCATCGAGCAATATCACCGAATAAGGCTTACGACGCACCGCTTCAGTTAAGTAACCGCCCTCTTCATAACCGACATAGCCAGGAGGCGCCCCCACTAAACGGGAAACCGCATGTTTCTCCATAAATTCAGACATGTCGATGCGCACTAAGGCCGATTCCGTATCGAAGAGGAACTTAGCCAACGACTTACATAACTCAGTTTTACCCACACCGGTTGGTCCTAAGAACAGGAACGAACCAATAGGACGATTCGGATCGGCCAGCCCTGCGCGGCTACGGCGAATCGCATTGGCCACCGCATCCACGGCTTCGTTTTGGCCAATCACCCGCTCATGCAGTGCCACTTCCATTTGCAGCAGTTTTTCACGCTCGCCTTCAAGCATCTTAGAAACCGGAATCCCCGTCGCCTTTGAGAGCACTTCGGCAATTTCTAAGTCAGTAACTTTATTTCGTAGCAGCGTCATATCCTGCATTTCGGCTTGCGAAGCTAAGTCCAGTTGCTTTTCAAGCTCGGGAATACGGCCATATTGCAGCTCGGACATACGGGTCAAGTCGCCCGCGCGGCGCGCCACCTCTAAATCCATCCGCGCCTGCTCAAGGTCGGCTTTAATATGCTGAGTCCCTGCAAGCGCCGCTTTTTCGGTGCGCCAGATTTCATTAAGCTCCGACGCCTTAGCCTCAACCTCATGCAACTCGACACGTAAATGTTCAAGTCGACGGCGGCTCGCCTCATCGTTTTCTTTGGCTAATGCCTGCTCTTCCAGTTTCAACTGGATAGCACGGCGCTCCAATCTGTCGAGGGATTCAGGCTTAGAATCCATCTGCATACGGATGCTCGATGCCGCCTCGTCAATCAAGTCGATGGCTTTATCGGGTAATTTACGGTCCGACACATAACGGTGCGACATGGTGGCCGCCGCCACAATCGCCGGATCGGTAATTTCCACATGGTGATGTAACTCGTAACGCTCTTTGAGACCACGCAAAATCGCTATGGTATCTTCAACGCTAGGCTCATCCACTAATACTTTTTGGAAGCGGCGCTCAAGGGCGGCATCCTTTTCAATATATTGACGATATTCGTCGAGAGTGGTCGCACCCACACAGTGAAGATCGCCACGGGCCAGCGCAGGCTTTAGCATATTGCCCGCATCCATGGCGCCATCGCCTTTACCCGCGCCCACCATAGTGTGCAGCTCGTCGATAAAGAGGATCACTTGGCCTTCTTCCTGCGCCAGCTCGTTAAGCACGGCTTTTAAACGCTCTTCAAACTCGCCACGATATTTAGCGCCCGCAATCAGTGCGCCCATATCTAAGGATAAAACGCGTTTATTTTTAATCCCTTCAGGCACTTCACCGTTCACAATTCGCTGCGCGAGGCCTTCAACAATCGCGGTTTTACCCACGCCAGGCTCACCAATCAGCACTGGGTTGTTTTTACTACGGCGTTGCAACACTTGAATGGTGCGGCGGATTTCATCGTCGCGACCAATCACAGGGTCGAGTTTGCCTTGCTCGGCACGCTCAGTGAGATCAACGGTAAACTTTTTCAGCGCTTGGCGTTGATCTTCCGCGTTAGGATCATCCACATTCTGACCGCCGCGCACTTGCTCAATGGTTTGCTCGAGCAGCTCTTTGGTGGCGCCGGATTTCTTTAAGCATTGCGCCAAGGCATCACTGCCCTCGAGTGCCGCTAAGACAAACAACTCACTGGAGATATATTTGTCTTTGCGCTTTTGCGCCAACTTGTCGCACAAGTTTAATAAGCGAATTAAACCTTGGGATAATTGTACATCGCCGCCAGTGCCTTCGACCTGCGGTAGACGTTCAAGCTCTTGGCTCAACAGCGAGCGCAGCGCACTCACCCGAATGCCAGCTTGGGTTAATAAAGGATGGATAGAACCAGAATCCTGGTTGAGCAACGCCATCATCAAATGTAACGGTTCGATAAACTGATGATCACGCCCGAGCGCGAGCGACTGGGCATCTGAGATGGCAAGCTGAAATTTATTGGTCATACGATCGAGTCGCATACAGCCTCCTAAAACTCACAAATGAGGTATAACATTTTGTTAGTTAAAAGATGGGGGCTATTTAACCGATTTCAAGCAAGACGGCGGGAAATTAATACAAATTGTAGGGGAATAAACCTAAGACTTAAGCCAGATCAATGAAGCCATGCGGCCAGTGATTTTATCGCGGCGATAAGAGAAATAATCAGGGTTAGAGACAGTGCAGATATCGGCGCTGTAGACTTGGGTAATACCCAGTTTCTTTAAGCGCAATTTGGCTAATCCGATAATATCGGCAAGGTATTTGTCAGGCTTAGTTGCCCGACATTGAGCGACAAAGCAGTTTGCAGCGTTTGGATCTGTTGCCATAAAAGCAGCACGCACTTCGGCGCCAACCTCAAAGGTCTCTGGCCCAATGGCAGGCCCTAGATAGGCAATCAGCTCGCTTGGCTTAGAGGCAAACTTAGCCACACTCGCCTCAATCACTCCATCACAGAGTCCGCGCCAGCCGGCATGGGCAGCGGCGACTTCCGTACCGTGTTGATTACACAGAAGTACTGGCAAACAATCGGCGGTCATCACCACACACACACGTCCAGCGAGGTCGGTATAGCTGGCATCGGCCACCAAAGGTGGTGAATCTTGTAAGGCCACATTCTCAGATTGAGCATTTTGGGCAAGATTGATTGGGACGATATCGACCAAATCAACCACCTGAGTGCCGTGAACTTGCTCCAACCACACAGGCTCAGTCGCAAGGCATAACTGCTTCGCCAACATGCCACGATTAGCCAATACCTGCTGCGGCGCATCCCCCACATGTAGCCCTAAGTTCAGGCTATCGTAGGGCGCGAGACTCACACCGCCGTGGCGGTCAGTCATCGCAATTGCCACATTGTCCGGTACAGGCCAATCGTGAAGCAGCATAGCCTAGTACTCGACTGGGTGTTCTAAGGTGTCTTGACGCAGCGCTTTGGTCAGAATCACCATGTCTTCTGGAATAGGCGCGGTCCAGCTCATGATTTCACAAGTCACAGGATGCGCTAACTCCAAACGCACCGCATGCAATGCTTGGCGTTTAAAGTTTTTCAGGATCTCAAAAAACTCAGGACTTGCTGCCTTGGGTGGTTTTGGACGGCCGCCATAAACAGGATCGCCCACCAACACATGGCCAATATATGCCATATGCACACGGATTTGGTGAGTACGGCCCGATTCTAAACGCAATCTTAAACGGGTGTGATTACGGAATTTTTCCGCCACACGGTAGTGAGTCACTGCGGGTTTACCCGAATGATGCACCGCCATATGGGTACGTTTTGTCGGATGACGACCAATAGGCTCATCGACTGTACCGCCCGCCGTCATAGTACCGAGGACAATCGCCTCATACTCACGGGTGATTTCACGGGCTTGCAGCGCGGCCACTAAATGGGTTTGCGCTTCAACCGTTTTGGCTACCACCATCAAACCTGTGGTGTCTTTATCCAGACGATGCACAATACCCGCACGTGGAACGTGCTCGATATTCGGGCAATGGTGCAGCAGGGCGTTCATCAAAGTGCCATCGGCATTGCCAGCACCGGGGTGAACCACTAAGCCCGCTTGTTTATTGATCACTAAGATATCATCGTCTTCGTAGACAATATCCAGCTCAATGGCTTGTGCGGCCGCATGCACTTCTTCTTCGAGCGTGGCATTAATTTCAATGCGCTGCAGCTCGAATACCTTTTCGCGCGGCTTATTCACTATCACGCCATCAACATAGACTGCATCAGATAGGATCCATTCCTTGATGCGCGTGCGCGAGTAATCTGGGAACAACTCAGCCAGTGCTTGATCCAATCTCAGGCCAGTTTGTGTTGCCGAAATCTCGCTTTTTAGATTAATCTCTTGTGTCATAGGAACCGTATCCCCATTTTGGGGTCAAAAAATGTGTGCTATCTGTTACAATCGAATGCTTTCTATTTTATCGTGAAATGGAAAAATTCTTAACTACAACTTATAAAGAATTGAATTCAAGTATGTATAAATTCTCCAAAGGCTTAACCTTAGTCCTATTTTCGCTAGCGTTATCAGCCTGTAGCAGCAGTCCTGAAGATAACGATATTGCCGCCAAAACCTCACCTGATGTGCTCTATTCTCAGGCAAGAACCTCCATGGAACTTGGCAATTACTCTAAAGCCGTCCGTTCATTGGAAGCGTTAGACTCACGCTTTCCCTTCGGACCACATAAAACTCAGGTTCAGTTAGATCTGATTTATGCCTATTACAAAATGGACGATGTTGCCTCTGGCATTGCCAACATTGACAGATTCATCCGTTTAAACCCAACCCATCCCAATATCGACTATGTCTACTATATGCGTGGACTCGTCAATATGCAGGCGGACAGCTATCTGTTCCACGATATGTTGAATATCGATAGAACCGACCGCGATCCTAAAAATGCCCAAGATGCCTTTAAGGATTTTGATCGTTTAATCAAAACCTATCCCAACAGCAAATATGCTGCCGATGCGCAAAAACGCATGTTGTCGCTGAAAAACCGTTTAGCAAAATATTCCATTCAAGTTGCTGAGTATTATATCAAAATGAACGCTTGGAGTGCTGCGGCCGTTCGTGCTCAATCTGTGTTGGAAACATATCCCGGCACTCCTTCAACAGAACGTGCACTGGAGATTATGGCAGAAGCTTATGGCGAGTTAGGTCAGAACCAACTGAAGCAAAACGTGCTCATGGTAATGCAAGCTAACTTCCCAAACAACGAAATCTTATCGAACTAAGCGTAAATGCCCCTTTATAAGGGGCATTTTTTTATCTTTTGTTCGGCGTTTCACGCCCCTTCCCTTTTAGGTTCCACAGCGCGCCAAGTTCCTTTTCAGCTGGGTAAGAGCCAATAAATACGCTATTCGAGTAAAACTTATCCAACCGCACCACTTTTTACATTATTTCGTAAAAATCAGTTGACTCAAAAGCCGAAAAGCCTTTAAATTGCGCCCGTCGCCCGAATAGCTCAGTCGGTAGAGCAGAGGATTGAAAATCCTCGTGTCCCTGGTTCGATTCCGGGTTCGGGCACCATCTTTAAATTGGTTGCCTTAGCGACCAGTATTAAAGAATCGCAATAAAGTACAGTGCAGGTGTGGTGGAATTGGTAGACACGCTAGCTTCAGGTGCTAGTGCCCTTGCGGGCGTGGAGGTTCAAGTCCTCTCACCTGTACCAAATTGCGATTCAAATTAAAATTCGACACAATGTCGGATACCATTGCAGATGTGGTGGAATTGGTAGACACGCTAGCTTCAGGTGCTAGTGCCCTTGCGGGCGTGGAGGTTCAAGTCCTCTCATCTGTACCAACATTTAAACCTCGCTTAGCGAGGTTTTTTTGTATCTGCAATTTAATTTCCTTAAGTAACTTATCACCTTCCTTAAATTTGCTATAACTATTCATACAGACTCATCATAGGGACAGCTCGAGCTCTGCCTAAAGGACTCCCTTGTTTCACCGAGGAAATCCATATGAATGGTCTACAAATAAAACAAAAAATGTTTATCGGCATTCTCGTGCCGCTCCTAATGCTACTGACTATCGGTTTTATCGCCATCAATATGATGGGAAAAATCGAATATGGTGTCGAACGCATCTATAACGACCGAGTCGTCCCCCTTGATGATCTCAAAGTGATTGCCGATAAATATGCCGTGGATGTGATTGATGCGGTGAACAAGGCTAATGCCGGCGGCTTTACGGCTTCTCAGGCCATCAATGCCCTTGAAAGTGCTAAATCCACAGTCAATCAACGCTGGCAGAAATATCTATCAACTGAGCTTACCAAGGAAGAATCGCAACTCGCGCAGCAAGCTGAGCGTTTATTTACTCCCGCCAATGAACAAATAGAGCAGTTAATCACGTATCTTCGGGGATTAAATGGCGATGTGGTGCATCAACTGAACGACAAAATATTACCTCTGTATAACGCCATCGATCCCATCAGCGGTAAAGTCTCCGAGCTGATTGATCTGCAAATTAAGATCGCCGGTCAGGAGAAAGATGCCGTAAACGGTATTTACCAATCCTCTATTTCTATTTTTATCACCCTTGCGGGTATCGCCATGCTGATAAGCATAGTGATTGGGCTCTGGGTGAATCGCAGCGTGATGAATCCGATCCGTGATATTGTTGAAAATCTTAAGACGATACGACAAGACTCTGATCTCACCGTTAAGTTTAAAACTTTCAACGACGATGAACTCGGGCAGATCTCCACTAGCCTGACCCAAGTGATTGAACATCTGCGGGGCATTTTGCACTCAATTGCCGAAGCCGCAAATACGGTCAATAGTTCAGCCACTGAACTAAGTAGTTTTACCCAAGCAACCAATAAACGCATGCAGCAGCAACAGGCGGAAACCGAACAAACGGCAACGGCCATGAATGAAATGACGGCAACTGTTGCCGAAGTGGCTCAAAGCGCCGCAGCGGCTGCAGATTCTGCCAAGGATGCGGATAGTTATGCCGCCAACGGTAATCATATTGTGATGCAATCCATCACCAGCATGTCGCAACTTTCGGAGCAAATTCAGAAAACGGCGCAAGTGATTGGCTTTTTATCCAATGAAAGCCAAAACATAGGTCGGGTATTGGATGTGATCAAAAGCATTGCCGAACAAACCAATCTACTGGCATTAAATGCGGCGATTGAAGCCGCCCGCGCCGGAGAGCAAGGTCGAGGCTTTGCGGTGGTCGCCGATGAAGTCAGGACATTGGCGCAGCGCACCCAAAAATCGACTCAAGAGATTGAAGCTATGATCGCCACTCTACAACAAGGTGTAAAAGAAGCGGTGAATGCAATGGAGGTCGGTATCAATCAAGTCGATGATGCCAACGATAAGGCGAATCAAGCTGGCCAAGCGTTAAAAGAGATTGTCGCCTCCGTCGACAATATCACCGAGTTAAATACTCATATCGCCACGGCTGCCGAGGAGCAAAGCAGCGTAGCCGAGAGCATCAACCGCAGCATTATCGCCATCAGTGATATTGCCGAACACTCCACTAACTCAGCCTTAGAGTTGAGTGAATCCGTACTTAATCTCACAAAACTTGCCAACAGTATGCGTAATCAGGTGAGTGCATTTAGGCTTTAACACTTCTTCGTAGGCACAGGTTCACTGTGCCTACGACTTCATTACTCAATACCTATCTTCACAAAAATCACACCTAACAGTTTTAGGTGTGATTTTTATTGATCCAAATCAAATGTATCTTTAAACTTATATAACATTCATAAATAAAGCATGTTAAGGATTCATTATGTTGGATAGCCGTACCATCCAAGTGATTAAAAGCACCATTCCCCTACTCGAATCTGCTGGTCCCGTACTCACTCAACATTTTTACGAACGGATGTTTAAACACAATCCTGAGTTAAAAGATGTATTTAACTTGGCACATCAGCATTCAGGCGGTCAGCCCGTAGCGCTGTTTAACGCAGTTGCGGCCTATGCCAAAAACATTGATAACTTAGGTGCACTCGGCTCGGCTGTAGAGCGCATCGCCCACAAACACACAGGATTTTTAATCCAACCAGAACAATATGCGATTGTCGGTAGCCACCTATTGGCGACACTCAAAGAGCTGGGTGGAAAAGCCGTCACAGAAGAAGTATTAACAGCATGGGCCGATGCCTATGGATTTTTAGCCAATATCTTTATCAATCGTGAAGCACAGATTTATCAAGAAAGTGCTCAGCAGGATGGCGGCTGGTCTGGAGTGCGTGAATTTATCATCAGTGAGAAAAAAGCCGAGTCCTTAGAAATAGCCTCCTTTGTATTAACGCCCGTAGATGGCAAAGCGGTAAAAGACTTTATTCCAGGACAATACTTAAGCATTAAGGCGCAACATCCTAAGCTTGCCTTCGATGAAATTCGCCAATATTCGCTCTCGGATGCTCCAAATGGTCAAAGCTATCGGATCACGGTAAAGCGTGAGCTTAATGGCCAAGTATCAAATCTACTGCACGATGTACTGCAAGTCGGTGACACACTTTCAGTGATGCCACCTGCGGGCGATTTCACTTTAGCGGTTCAAGCTGAAACACCTGTCGTATTGATTTCAGCGGGGGTTGGACAAACGCCGATGAAGAGCATGTTAAATCAACTCTTAAAGCTTAGACATCCAAGTACAGTGACTTGGTTACATGCCTGCGAACACGGTGGAGTACACGGATTTAAATCGGCCATCAAAAACAAACTCGGCCAACATGCGAATCTTGCCAGCCATGTATGGTACAGAGAGCCGACAAAGGCTGATATGTTAGGCCAAGATTATGATTTTGAAGGCACAATGAACTTAACCTCCGTCGCCGATAAAATCGTGGCCAACGCACATTACTATTTCTGTGGCCCGATTGGCTTTATGGCTTCAATTAAACAGCAATTACTCGCCTTCGGTGTACCTAGCGAGCAAATGCACTATGAAGTTTTTGGCCCCCATGCCGAACTCTAAGGCTGCAACGTCGTTATCAATCATCGATAATAACTCAAGCACAAAGCCATCTTCCCGTAAGGCAAGGTGGCTTAATGCTTGTTCCATAAACGCTGAACTAGGCTAACTTGTCCGCAAGATAGACAGAAGCCACCTCCTGCGCCGTTAACATACGACTCTCGCCCGGCTTTAAGCCATCATCCAAGGTAATCTCACCGATAGAATGGCGATGCAATCCCACCACTGGATTACGGAAACGACCAAACATCCGCTTGATTTGATGGTACTTTCCTTCCCTTAACGTGACTTCTGCAATATGAGTGTCGAGGATAGTCAGCTTTGCTGGCTGTGTGGTGATATCTTCAAAGCCAAAATACATGCCCTGCGCGAATGCCGCGATATACTCCTCACTCAAAGGATTCGCTAAAGTCACCCGATACACTTTATCCACCTTTTGATCGGGCGACATGAGCGCCTCGGACCAACGGCTATCATTGGTCAGCAGCAATAAACCCGAAGAATTTAAATCTAACCGCCCAGCAATATGCAGCTCATGGCGAGCATCACAGTCGAGTAAATCAATCACTGTGCGGTGCTCTGTGTCTTTGGTGGCACTCACTACACCAACAGGCTTGTGCAGCATTAGATAAACGGGCTTATTGGCCTGTAAGACTTGCCCATCAAATACAATATGGGAAAATTCATCCACCAGCAGATCGAGCGCTTTGGCGGGGATACCATCCACATATACTCGCTCCGTCAGCAAGAGTTCTCGCACGGCTTTACGGTGAATTTGCAGCTTAACGGCAAGATATCTGTCGAGACGACCACGTTTTGATTGCATAACCCCACCCAGCGCTAAGATAAAGGTGCAATGCGATAGGCGCAGCGACGGGCGCCGTCGATGATATGCTCTTCACGGCTTACAGTAGCGATATCGGCAAATAATTGCTGGAACTGTTGCAGTTCGGAGCGGCAAAAGTTTTGGCACTTAGTTGCTGCGCTGCAAATTGGGCAGTGATTCTCAAGCAACCAGAACACGCCATCGGCTTGTTCCTGCGTCGCCATATAGCCTTCGAGGGTTCGCAGCTCCACTAGTTTTGTTAAACGACTGGCAATATCCGTCATGCCTTGCATCGCGCTTCGATACTGCTGCATAGCGGTGTGCTCCCTATGCTCAATCAGTTTATCAAGGCCTTGATCGCCAAATATCATTTTAACGGAATCAATCAATTGCAAACTAAGCTCACTGTGGCGGTCGGCAAAGTGAGTCCGACTCAGCTCCGTTAGTCCCCAATATCGGGTTGGGCGTCCACGACCTTCGACTCTATCTTCAATATCGACATCACCCGCATCCTCTAAGGCCTGCAAATGCTGCCGAACCCCCATAGTGGTCAGGGCCAGTTCTTCCGCTAGGGTCTTCGCCGTTAAAGGACCATGCAGCTTGAGTAATTGAATAATCTTATCAGTGGTTTTCATATGCGCTCTCCGCTCTTCGCCTCTGATTATCCCTCAATCGCCCACCTTTTAACAGAATAAATAAAGTTTTTTATTTACTTTATCCTTTACAAGATTAAATAAAGTAATTACCTTATAAATAGTTTATAAACAAATAGGTTTACATAATGAAGCTACTCATCATCAGCACTAGCCAAAGAGCTCACTCACAAAGCGCTAAAGTCGCGAGATACATAGCCGAAACCAGTTTTTTATCACCCCATAGTGTCGGTTACGACGCTATCCATCACTTAGAGCTTTGCCAGTTCAATTTGCCATTTTGGGATGGTGAAGAGGACAACAAGGGCGAACATTGGCCTGAGATTGAACAAAGGGTAGATGCTGCGGATGCCCTGGTTTTGATTACGCCCGAATGGGGTGGAATGGCATCGCCACTGCTTAAAAACTTCCTGTTGATGTGTAGCCGTCAGGAAACCGCCCATAAGCCGGTGTTGTTGATTTCAGTTTGCAGCGGCATTAGCGGTGCCTACCCCATTGTGGAAGTCAAAATGAATGCCCTCAAAAACAATAAATTAGTGCCGATTCCCGACCATTTGATCATCCGTAATGTCGAGAATGTACTCAACGCTACGCCCCAAGGAGTGCGGGATATCGACCTCAGGGAAAGAGTGCAATACAGCCTGTTTATGTTGCACCAATACGCCCAAGCCTTGGCGCCGATACGCCAACGCCATGTTCATCAACCCTACCCCAAGCAGCAGGAATACTGCTACGGTATGTAAGCAGCTTGGATGTTTATCACTCTGACTAAAATCATCACAAGGAACGCATCATGATCTATTTAGAACACATCAACCTAGTCGTTGACGACATCCCCAAAGCACTCACTTTTTATCAAGCAGCCTTCCCCCATTGGCGTGTCCGTGGCGGAGATAAAGGGACTTGGTACGGCAAGCCACGCAATTGGATCCACTTTGGCGATGATTATCAGTACATTGCCTTTAGCGATAACGGTGAGGGCGAAAACCGTGACTTAACGGGCCATCAAATTGGCTTAGCCCATTTTGCCTTTGTGGTGAGTGATTTAGATGCCGTGATAGCAAGACTAACCCAAGCTGGTTTTCCGATAGCCAAAGATGGCATGGAAGATCCTTTCCGGCGCAATATCTACTTCTTCGATGCCCATGGCTTTGAGGTCGAGTTTGTGGAGTATCTCAGCGATCTGCCCAGCGAACGTAATCGTTATTAAGCGCTAATCCGAAGGCGACGGGATACATAAATTCAGTATTCCTCGCCTTATCCACTCCTTAGAACCAACCCTAAAAATCGTTACATTGACAGGCTAAACCGCTAAACTAGCGCACAATCAGGCTTTCCAATATTAGATAACTCGATGACAACACCTTATTGTTATTCCACTACTTATATCTTAGATAAAGCGCATTTTGACGAGTGTTATACCCAGTCAGTTAAACCCGATCCCACACTCAAACCTTACTATAAGGCCATGGGGTTTGGACTCATTGGTATTGCACTGATTTTTGCGGATGTCAGCCTCTATCTGGCCTATTTCTTTGTCGGGCTCGGTGTGATTGAAGCCTTGAATGTGAAATACAACAAAGCCTGGTGGTTGATGCGGCAGATGATGAGCAAGGCCGCTAATAATGAAGTCACGCTTATCGTGGATGAACAAGGGATTAGCACCCAGTCACAATACGTTAAAAGCCAAATCCTTTGGACGGATATTTACCGTATTGTGCCAACGGAAAAGGGTTTTCTGATCACCCATAAAACTGGCACTAGTTATATTTCCAATCGCAGTTTAGATGAGGCCTGTAGCGCGTTTATTAAGGCAAAAATCTAACCTAAACGGCACAGGCATTCAAAAACAAAAAGGCTGAATCATTCAGCCTTTTTGTTAAATACTCAACATCAATAATGACGCTTAAGCCTTTGCTTTTAACTCACCAATCGGCAAAATCGTGCGACCATATTCATTGTTGAGCACTTGCGCCATGGCAAAGTAAATCGCACTCGCGCCACAGATAATCCCTTCAAAACCCGCGATAGTGCCAATTAAGGCGCTGCCAGTGAAATCTCTTGCCGCCAACAGGAAGAACAAAATGGTGAGCGAGGCAAACACAAACTGTTTCGCTCTTGGGTAGCGTAGCGAACCGACGAACATAAAAGCAGTAAAGATCCCCCACAGGGTTAAATACCATCCCATAAAGTGAGTTGGGCTCGCCGCAATTCCGGCATTAGGCATTAAAATCAGCCCGACTAAGGTTAGCCAAAATAAACCGTAGGAGGTAAATGCGGTTGTCCCAAAGGTATCACCCCGCATAAAACACATAATGCCGACAATAATTTGGCCAAGTCCGCCATAGAAAATGCCCATCGCTAAGATCATTGCATCAATCGGAAAATAGCCCGCATTGTGAATGTTCAGCAGGATAGTCGTCATACCAAAGCCCATTAAACCTAATGGAGCAGGATTCGCCAGTTTCGTCGACACAGGAAGTCCCCAAAAATAAATAAGTTAATCTCAGCACCTAGATACACTCTAGGTACTTATTATTTTATAAAAAGCGGCGAATTCTAGATAACTAATAAAGAGATCACAATCAAAATATCAATACTAGACAAAAACATAAATTTATCATTAAAAATCATAATCATAATAAATATAAAATTCAATTAGACCTAAAGTTTAAAAATTAATCCAATAAGATTCAAACAACTACAAAACATCGACATAAAGAGTGCGCCACATCTGATTTATCGGTTAATTTTGCTCGACTTCAAACTTCCCATTTCCCCACCTAAAAATAACGTTAGCCCACATAGGGCTAAAGCCTAAAAAACATTAACTTCATCCTATAACGCCATCAAAGATGAGATAAGTCTAGTTTTAGACAAATTGATAACATTTAGGCGCGCGGGGCAAGGAAACTTAAGCCCTTTTAGAGAGTCTTAGAGGGAAGAGCTCAGCTTGGCGTAAGAGAGGATGCGATTGAGTGGCATTGTATGGTGGGTTCATCTTTGCAAAACAGCCCTCAACCCTCGATAAAACTGCCCATAAAATAAGCGACTTTGGCTGGCAAAAATGGCTCACCAAATTAGCGAAAAATTATTTATATCTAAAAAATAATAGCAGTGATAGATTGCTATCTGTTGACGCAGCGGCATGATGGGAAACCAGTTAGGCTGTTGTTAACTATCAATAACTAAAGGAAATAAAATGAAAACCTTATCAGCTGTTATCACACTATCGGCACTTATGAGTTTCGCAACCTTTGCCGACGAATCGACACTTCCTCCCGCCCCTGCAAATGATATCGCTCAACTGACAGAAGTGTGCCAACAAATGGCCTCTGAAGATCAGGTCGAAAATGCCGAGCTTAAGCAATATGTGCTCGACTGCGTGAATGACCAGCTAACAGAAATGGGTTATCAAACCGTAAAAGAACTTAACTGATCGTTTTAACTTCCTTTAGCCTATAAGCTCTTTCGGGTTTTAGCGCCTTGTCCTTATGCCATTCACATTCTGAATGGCATTTTTATTGGGCAGACAAACAGATTTGGCAAACTTTCACCTCGAAAAACACAACAAAATAGCAACCAAAAATCAGCAACCTTAAAAACCCTAAACAAAGGTATTTTTTGCTTTTATTTTGTCTTTCAAGTGATTGCGTAATCTACATATCAGCTATTTATATGATATCTGTATCATTTTGCATCCCTAAAGGTGAAAGCACTGTGGAATTAAGCATAAAATGCTAATCTGTTGCCTATTATCGACAGACATTAAACCCGAACGCAAAATCATGTATCGAATTCTATTTATCTTACTCGCCGCACTTAGCCTACCTTCAATAGGAATGGCGAAAGAACCGTGCGTCACTAAAGATGAATGTATTGAAATGCGTAACTGGGATTTAGGGGTAGCGATCGGCTGGGGACAGAAGACCAATCCATTGCGAGATTTTGATGATATCCCAGTCTTCTTTATTCCCACCGTAGCTTACTATGGTGAGCATTGGTTTTTTGATAATGGCAACTTGGGCTACAGTTTAACCGAGCAGAAGTACTTCAGCTTAAACTTAGTCACCAGTTATAGCTTAGATAGGGCCTACTTTTACCGTTGGGATCCGTCCAATATCTTCCTAAAACGCAGTTCACAGGAAGAGGCCAGACTGCTCTCAACCAATACCGCCCTGAGCAGTGAGCCGGACCCCGTATTTAACTCCTTAGAATCGCGCAACTTTACCATGCTCGGCGGCGCCGAAGCCTTTATTTATAGCCCGTTAGGTGTAGTGAGATTGGCCTATACCCATGATATGTTTAATGTGCACCAAGGGTCTGAAGCGCAAATCAAATGGACCTATGGCTGGCATTTAACGCGCTGGTTGATGGATATGTCACTCGTATTCGATTGGAAGAGTACGAATGTGGTCGACTATTACTATGGTGTTCGCCCGAGTGAAAATGATTATTGGAGCCAACATTACCATGCCGATGCAGGTTGGAATAAAGGAATAGAAATGACAGCCCGTTATATCTTAACTGATAACTGGGATATGCTGTTTGCGTTCCGCTACACACAACTTGCAGACGAAATTGCCGCCAGCCCCTTGCTCGATCAAGACTATAGCAGCACATATTTTATTGGCGCAACGTATAGGTTCTGACACTAGTGACTCCTCTTCATATCAGGATGCTGTGCGTGTTAGGCCTAAGCGTTAGCTTGATGGGGCCCAGTTATGCACTTGCAGCATCAGATGAAGAGTCAACCTTAAAACTCACCCCCGAAATCTGTATCACTGGGGATGAAAGCCAAGCCTGTGAGATCCGCGTAGAGCTACAGTGGCAACTCGTTAATGACGAGCTAGTCTGTATCTTGTCCGATAATAACGCCTATCCTAAATGGTGTAGCGAATCACTGGAACAGCATGCAATAACGTTGAATGTCAGTACGTTAAACGATATTCAATTTATCTTAGTGAGTAAGGACACCAATCAAACACTGGCTGGAGCCAAATTAAAAATTACGTCAACCTCGCAGCCTCAGGTGCGCAGACGTTACCGTAACCCTTGGAGTTTATTTTAATGACGAATCCACAATCACCCCACAGAGTGTTATTGGTTGAAGACGATGTCCGTCTTGCGAATTTAATCGTAGATTATTTGAAATCACACGGTATGCACGTTGAAGTCGAGCGCCGCGGTGACACAGTCTTAACCCGCTTAATCAACTACAAGCCCGATATCATACTGCTAGACATTATGTTGCCAGGTCTAGATGGCCTTAGCCTGTGTGAAAAGCTGCCCGATTACTTTGCCGGCCCTATCCTGCTGATGAGTGCCCTAGGGTCGAGCGAAGATCAGATCAAAGGCTTAGAACTCGGTGCCGACGACTATGTGGTGAAACCCGTCGACCCCGCGCTGCTGGTTGCTCGTATCAACAACCTATTACGTCGCCAAAACCAACCGCCGCAGGCCGAATCCCACTGCCTGACCTTTGGTAAGCTGAGTATCGATCCCCATACCCATGCTATCCGCCTCGACAATAAAGAAGTCGATCTCACCAGCCATGAGTTTGAACTCCTCTGGTTACTGGCCTCACAAGCGGGACAAGTGCTGAGCCGTCAGTACATCTATCAATTACTGCTTAACATTGATTTTGATGGTAAAGATAGAAAGATAGACGTACGTATTTCAAGGCTGCGTAAAAAGCTCAACGACAATATCGAGACCCCATTCAGAATTAAAACCGTCTGGGGACAGGGTTATCTCTTCGCCCCCGAGGCTTGGAACAACTAAGAGCTGCCGTGAAACGTCTCTTTATCAGCTTATATTTACTGCTGAGCCTCAGTTTTCTAGGCATAGGCTGGACACTGGACAGCCTGTGGCAGAAAAATGTGGACGAAAATAATGCGTTAGACGCTCCTCTGGTTGCGTTAGCCCAGTTGCTAACCCAACTGCCAGAGGAGAATCGTAACGACTATCTTGAGGCGCTGCCCAGCCATGATCAGTTGCCCCTTAATCTGCTCAGCCCAGATCAAATTGCGCTAGCCAAAGACCAACAGCTCACGCCCAATCATGTGGTTACCACCACAACCAGCGAGGGCGAACAATTCCAGTTTATTCAGGTTGGCGAGCAAGTGTTAATGGCAGGTCCCATCGAAATAGACCCAAGGGCCTCACTGCGGAATCTGTTTACGCTGTTTTTCTATCTCTCGTTGGCATTGGTTGCGCTGATTTGGGTCGGCCCGTTGTCGCGTGATTTGAGTATTCTACGTAAGGCCACCAAGGATTTTGGCGAGGCCAAATGGGATACACGCATTAGCCTCTCAAACCGCTCGCAGGTTAAACCCTTAGCGAACACCTTTAATGAAATGGCGCGCCATATCAGTGCGTTAATCGAAAACCAAAAACATTTATCCAATGCGGTTTCCCACGAGATCCGCACCCCACTCGCACGGCTGAAATTCGCCCTCGCCCTAATGCCGATGTACTGCCAGCCCGATTCTGACGAGCAAAAGCGTCAGGATTTTCTCAATGAGATGCAGCTCGACATTAAGGAAATGGAAAACCTGCTGCAGGAACTGCTGACTTACGCCAGTCTTGAGGCTCAGCGCGAAGGCACGCCTTTAGACGAATACGATCTGCTTAGCTTAGTTAACCAGAGCATCAAACGCTTGAGCAGCTTAAGTGATACCCCTATCCACTTACAGGCGGAGATGACAACTCTCCCCTTGGTCGGCGAACCCGCTCTGATTGAACGCGCACTACAAAACCTGCTGACCAACGCCCAGCGTTTTGCTCGCCAGCAAATATTGATTGAAGTCAGCCAAACCCCGCAAAGGGTGACTTTAAGTGTCAGTAATGATGGGGAGCCTATTCCCGAGGTGGATTTACCTATGGTGTTCGAGCCCTTTTATCGCAGCCAATCGGTGCAAAATGGTAACAAGGGTCATGGCTTAGGTCTGGCGATTATCAAACGAATTATGCAACGTCATCAGGGCGAAGTAAGCGTCAGCAGCAATCCCACTCAAACGCGCTTTACCTTAAGCTGGCCAAAGAAACGGGAAATTTAAGCCCTTAAGTATCGCTCTCAAAGTTAGATTATTCATCGAGGTCAAAATCCCCGAGGTCTAACTCAGCGGCGTCTTGCGGCTCAAAATCGAGTTGTGGATTAAGCGCCGCCCTCTCCTGCTCAAGTGCTTGCTGACGAGCTTTGTATAAGGCCAACTGCCGCCGACGTTTACGTTGGTGGCATAAACGGATCACATCATGCTTTTGGGCATCGGTGAAGTGCAACCAATTGAATCGCTCCTCACGATTACGCAGGCAACCTTTGCAATAGCCGCGGGCATCGGTTTGGCACACACCGATGCAGGGGCTAGGTATTTCGAAAAAGGCTAACTGTTCCATGATGTTGAACGACTCTACCAGTTAAGCATCTAAAATACGTGACCTTAAATACACAAGTAAAACAAGACAAAAATTAAACACTTTTCACTAAATTACTTGCAGTCTTACTGTTAATCAAGGCACATTGAACAGAGTTTGTACAACTTGGAGTGCCATCATGGGATACAAAAATATCGCCAGTCTGTTTGTCGCCTTGGTCTTCGTCAGCGGCTGCAGCAGTAAGCCGAAAAATGATTACGATCTCAATTACGACTTTAAGGCATTACAGAGCTTCACCCAGCTCGCTCCCCAGCCCAGCGACGACCCACTCAGCGCCCAGCGCATTCAAACCGAAATCACCCAGCAATTAAGCCAAAAGGGCTTTACTGAAAATGCCTCTTCCCCCGATTTTAAAGTCGCCTATGGCTTACTGACCCAAGACAAGCCCAAAGACTCAGGCCTATCCATAGGCTTAGGCACGGGCAGTTTCGGCCGCTCTGGCGGCATTGGCGTAGGTACAAGCGTCGGCGTGCCGCTTGGCAGTGATACGGCAAAAATCCAAACTATTCAAATTGATATTATCGACACTAAAACCAATAAGCTGATTTGGCGCGGCACAGATAGTTTCGATTTTGATGGCGGCGGCGATAAAAAAGCTCAAGACACAGCCAAAGCCGTTAGCCGGATTTTGGCGCAGTTTCCACCGCAGCCATAGGTCTGATTAAAACGGCGCAGATTGATCTGATGGCGGTTAGTCCTTGATGGTTTAAACCATAATGACTTAAATCACCGTGGCTTATGCAATAGCCAATAAAAATGGGCGATTAACGCCCATTTTTATTGCCAAAGGAAGGTCAAACCCTAAGCGTAAGCTTAGTTAGGGTTAAGAAAATAACCCTGATGACAGATAACGGTCGCCCCTATCACACACAATTGCGACTACAACGGACCCCGGATTCTGCCTCGCAATCTCGAGCGCCGCAAATACCGCGCCGCCAGAACTCACGCCAGCACAAATACCTTCTTCACGGGCCAAGGTTCTCGCCATAGCTTTGGCGTCTTGCTCCTCAATGTCCATCACGGCATCGACACGGGCAGCATCGAAAATACCCGGTAGATATTCCTGCGGCCAGCGGCGAATCCCCGGAATCGAACTGCCATCGGCGGGTTGTAGCCCGACAATAGTGATATCGGGATTACGACTCTTTAAGTATTTAGACACGCCCATAATAGTGCCTGTGGTACCCATGCTAGAGACAAAGTGAGTGATCTTACCTTGGCTCTGCTGCCAAATTTCGGGGCCAGTAGTCTGAAAATGGGCGTTGGCATTATCTTGATTATTGAACTGATCCAGCACCTTACCTTTGCCTTGTGCCTGAAGATCTAAGGCTAAATCCCGCGCGGCTTCCATATTGTCCACCAGCAGCAACTCGGCGCCATAGGCCTGCATGGCATCCTTACGCTCTTGGGTCGAATTTGACGGCATGATCAGGATCATCTTGTAGCCTTTAATCGCCGCAGCCATGGCTAAGGCGATGCCCGTATTGCCACTGGTGGCTTCAATCAGGGTATCCCCGGGGGCTATCTCTTGGCGAAGCTCCGCCTGAATAATCATATTCAGCGCCGCGCGATCCTTTACCGAGCCAGCAGGGTTATTCCCCTCCAGCTTTAACAATACCGTTGAGCTACCACAATCAAGCCGCTGCAAACGTACCAGCGGAGTTTGCCCAATACAGGCTTCAATAGTCGGAAAGTCAGACACTCGGTTATCCTTTATTTGATAAAAGCGACTCAGTATTTGGGTATTTTAAGATGCTTGGACGCAACAAACACGTGAATATCATCAACGGCATACAATTAATCGCTCATAGTTATTCAAAAAAGTTCTATTTATGTGGCTTTTTATAAATAAAATCTTCTATTACTCTATTCCTATAACTGACACAGTTGCCAGATTAAGGAGTACAAAATGCCAGTAAAATTGACTAAAGCCCTGCTGGGAACCCTATTGCTGGGAACCTCCCTCAATGTGGCAGCCGCCGATCAGACACTATTAAATTCGTCATACGATATCGCGCGGGAATTATTTAATGCCTATAACCCTGTTTTTGCTAAACATTGGCAAGAACAAACTGGCAAGACCGTTGAAATCAAGCAATCCCATGCGGGTTCTTCCGCTCAGGCTCGCTCGATTCTGCAGGGCTTACCCGCCGATGTAGTGACCTTTAACCAAGTCACCGATGTACAAATTCTGCATGACCGCGGCAAGTTAATCCCAGAAAACTGGCAACAACTGCTGCCGAATGCCAGCTCACCTTACTACTCTACCATCGCGTTTTTGGTGCGTAAGGGCAATCCAAAGCAAATCAGCGACTGGAATGATTTAGCTAAAGATGACGTTAAGTTGGTGTTCCCGAACCCAAAAACCTCGGGTAATGCGCGCTACACCTACTTAGCAGCCTTAGGTTATGCCCAGAAAAACTATGGTAAAGATAATCAAGCCTCACTAGATGAGTTCTTGAAGAAGTTCCTCGGTAACGTTGCCGTATTCGATACGGGCGGGCGTGGTGCAACCACTTCGTTTGTAGAGCGTGGCATCGGCGATGTGCTGATCACCTTCGAATCTGAAGTGAACAATATCCGTCAGCAATATGGTGCCGATGATTACCAAGTTGTCGTGCCTAAAACCTCGATTCTGGCGGAATTCCCCGTTGCCGTCGTTGAGAAAAACGCTAAGCGTAACGGCACACAAGAATTAGCAACCGAGTATTTAAACTATCTTTACAGCGAAGAAGCACAACGTTTGTTAGCCGGATTTAACTACCGCGTTCACAACGAGAAGGTTGTTGCCGAATTTACCAAACAGTTCCCAGCGGTTGAGTTAATGACTGTTGAGCAAATCATAGGTAACTGGGACAACGCCATGAAGACCCAATTTGCCAATGGCGCCAAACTGGATCAGTTATTAAAACGTTGATCATCCGCTTGGGTACCTAAGTCACCAAATCCACAACCCGGGCAATGTCCCGGGTTTTGTGGTTATATCGCGGCAACGGACAAGGTCGCTATCACAAGTTGTCTTTATCGCGATTGAGCAATAATGTGCTAATGGCATAATAATATTGGATTAACTCCATTAACCTTATCGGGTGGTTATTCAGTGATATTTAATAATGGGCGCTTACGCCACAAGCGGGTTTTGCCGGGGTTTAGTATCAGCCTAGGTGTGTCTCTGCTGTTTGTCAGCTTGATCCTCCTGCTCCCCACCACAGGCCTGATTATGCAAACCAGCCAGATGAGCTGGGCCGAGTATTGGGGCGTGATTGCCGATCCCCGCGTGCTGGCAAGTTATAAAGTCACTATTTTATCTGCACTGGCCGCCTCCCTGTTTAACTGTCTTTTTGGCCTGTTACTCGCCTGGGTGTTGGTTCGTTATGAGTTTCCGGGTAAGCGCATCCTCGATGCCTTAGTCGATTTACCCTTTGCCTTACCCACAGCCGTCGCGGGTATCACCTTAGCGACCCTGTACGCCGAGAATGGCCAGATTGGTAGCCTGTTGGCCGAAATCGGGGTCAAAGTGGCTTACACACCATTGGGGATCGTGGTTGCGATGATCTTCACCAGCATTCCCTTCGTGGTGCGAACCGTCCAGCCCGTACTGGAAGAGTTATCCCACGATGAAGAAGAAGCTGGCATGACCTTAGGCGCAACCGATGGCGCCGTGTTTTGGCGGGTGATTTTACCTTCCCTCTGGCCTGCCTTAGTGGTCGGTACGGCGCTGTCTTTTACCCGCAGCCTAGGTGAGTTTGGCGCGGTGATTTTTATCGCAGGCAATATGCCCTACATCAGTGAAATCACCTCCCTGATGATTTTCGTTCGTCTACAGGAATTTGATTTTGCCGGCGCCAGCGCCATTGCCTCCGTTGTACTGCTAACCTCGCTGTTGCTGCTACTGCTGATTAACCTGTGGCAGGCGCGTTATTTACGCCGCATTCACGGCCGATAAGGAGCCACCATGAACTCATTTAAACCGTTAAGAGTCGGTGAAGCGCCCCTTATCAAATGGAGCCTAATCACCCTAGCCGTGTTTTTGGCCATGGTATTGTTGCTACTGCCCTTAGTCAGTATTTTCCAGCAGGCCTTCGTCGGTGGTTGGGAGCGTTATATCGAGCATCTTAGCCAGCCCGACTCACTCCACGCTATCGGGCTGACCCTTATGGTCGCAGCGCTGACCGTGCCAATTAACTTAGTGTTTGGGGTGCTGCTCGCTTGGAGCGTAACGCGCTTTGAGTTTCCGGGGCGTAAGTTACTTATCACCTTGATTGATATTCCCTTTGCCGTATCGCCCGTGGTCGCAGGCTTACTCTATCTGCTGCTTTACGGCAACAGTGGCTGGCTTGGCGCTTGGCTATTTGAGCACGATTTACAGATCATGTTTGCCTGGCCGGGGATTCTGTTAGTCACCATTTTCGTGACTTGCCCTTTTGTTGCCCGAGAATTAATCCCATTGATGCAGCAACAGGGCGCATCGGAGGAAGAAGCCGCGGTTATTCTTGGCGCCTCATGGTGGCAACTGTTTCGCCGCGTGACTCTGCCCAATATCAAGTGGGCGCTGATTTATGGGGTGATCCTCACCAATGCCAGAGCCGTGGGTGAGTTTGGTGCCGTTGCCGTAGTATCTGGCAATATCCGCGGTGAAACCAACACATTACCTTTGCATGTGCAATTACTTTACGAAGATTATCAGGCCGAAGCCGCCTTCGCGAGCGCGTCACTGCTTGCCTTGATCGCCCTATGTACCTTACTGCTAAAAGCCTTAGTAGAGTGGCGCCAACAACGCAGCTTATCCGCCAATGACAACCAAGAGCAGAGCCAATCATTATGAGTATTCGTTTAACTAATATTTCCAAAAAATTTGGCCAATTTCAGGCGCTCTCGCCGCTCAATCTGGATATTCAAGAAGGCGAGATGATAGGTCTTCTCGGCCCTTCTGGCTCGGGTAAAACTACCCTATTGCGGATTATTGCTGGCCTTGAGGGCGCGGATAGCGGCCAAATCCATTTCGGTAATCGCGATGTGACCCAAGTGCATGTGCGCGACCGTAGAGTCGGATTTGTCTTCCAAAACTACGCCCTGTTCCGCCATATGACGGTCGCCGACAACGTCGCCTTTGGACTCGAAGTCATTCCGAAAAAACAGCGCCCGTCTAAGGCTGAAATCCAAAAGCGCGTCAGCCATTTACTCGAAATGGTACAACTGGGCCATTTAGCCCAGCGTTACCCTGAGCAGCTCTCGGGCGGACAAAAACAGCGTATCGCCTTGGCCCGAGCCTTAGCGACTCAGCCCGAAGTGCTGTTACTGGATGAGCCCTTTGGCGCCCTCGATGCCAAGGTGCGTAAAGAACTGCGCCGCTGGTTGCGCAGTCTTCACGATGAGCTGAAATTCACTAGCGTGTTTGTGACCCACGATCAGGACGAAGCCTTAGAGCTTTCCGATAGGGTGGTGGTGATGAGCAACGGCAATATCGAGCAGGTCAATACTCCGATTGAGTTGTACGCCCAACCCAATAGCCGCTTTGTGTTTGATTTTTTAGGTAACGTCAATCGGTTTGAAGCGAGCTGGCAACAAAATCGTTGGACTAATGGTGACGCCTTCTTAGTACCACCGGAGCAAACGCCACTGCAACAAAACGGCGCGCTCTATGTTCGTAGCCATGAGCTAGCACTGGCGGATAAACCCAACAGCCAAGCCCATATTCCCTTTACCATAGTGGCGATAACACCGGTGGGCGCAGAAGTGCGTGTCGAACTGGCGCCTATCGGCTGGCAGAGTGAAGAACTGTGGGAAGCCACCTTTACCCACCATCATCTGCAAGAATTAGGACTGCAAAAAGGCAGTCTGGTCTACGCCACCCCAAGAACGGCTTATTTCTTTGGTGAACAAGGTGATGGCTCGCCCGTGCGTCAAAGCTGGCCCTTCCTCCCGCCGGGCAGCTTGGCCTTCGATATTTAATCGCAGCCAGTATTTACCTAATACACATAACAAAAAAGCGCTGACAAAATTGTCAGCGCTTTTTATTCACTCTTAGGCAGCTTAACACCAGCTCCAAGCGAAGTCGTTAGCGTAAAACTCCACTAGTGCCCATCGAAGAACAGATAGTTTAGCCAGCCCTGCATCCGCAGCAGCACTTTGCGCATCACGGCCACATGATGGAAATGTTCAGTGTACACAGCCACTTGTCCCGCAACGCCCGCCGGGAATTGACGGCGTATCGCATCATCTTCAATATCGATTAATACGATAACCCGGCCACTTTGGAACAATTGATTAGACGATTGCAGCGTACCATTCATCTGAATCTCCCCCTCGGCCATCGCGGGGAGTACCTTAGCGACTTTGCCCTTAAACACTTGTCCGGGCGCCGCATCTAATACCACCTCTGCCTCATCCCCTTCCTGTAATCGCAGCAGGGAGTTTTGCCAGAATGCGCCAGCAAAATAACGCTGCTCATCGGGAATAAAACTCATCACTGGCCGTAAAGGTAAAGGCACCGCCATTGCACCTGGGCGCAGCGCCATTTGGGTAACAATACCATCGGCGGGTGCCCGTACTACGGTTTGCTCGAGATTATAGAGCGCGCTTTCAAGATCCCCCTGAAGCCCAGCGACCTTCGAATTTACCCCATCCACATTGGACTCATAGGCAAGACGTGCGCGTAACTCTTCGGCCTGCGCAGCCGTTAGCTGAGCCTCTGAGGCAAAAAACAGTTGGCGTCGATTATCTAATTCCAGCGCAGTGAAGGGAGAGTTTGCCCCACCTTTACGATGGCCTTGCTCATAGCGATCATAGGCCGATTTATTGCGTTCCCTGTCGGCAGCCACTCTGGCCACATTCGCCTTGGCTGCCTCCCAAGCGGCCGCAAGTTGTGGCACTTCCTGCTCCGCCGCTAACAACGCCGCTTTTTTACGTTTTACCACGGCCTCAAAGGGTGTTGGGTCGATTCGAAATAGCACATCCCCTTGTTTCATCGGCGTATTTGGCTTAGCTTCCACCGAAATCACTAAACCTTTTACCGCAGGTGTAATCGGGATAGTGACATAGTATTCCCGTGCGAAACGGGAATAGGGATGGTTGTAGTTCATGATAAGTAGCAGCGCCCCAATCAACACTACGCCTCCTAATACGGCGGTCGGCACTGTCCATTTATTCATTGGGATCTTAAACACTTTAAAAATCACAATGCAGATCGAGGCGTAGGTTAATATCAGTAGTAAATCCATGTTACACCTCGGCTTTTTGGCTAGTTTCGGTCACACTGGCTTCTGTGGGTATTGCCTCGGATTGCTTCACCACCGCAGGCTTGGCTGTCGATTCCAGTTGTTCAAGCTTTGCCTGCAAGGCCAATACCGTTTCCCTTAGCGCTTTAACATCATCCTCCAATGCCTGCTCGCGCTTCATCACGGTATTAAAGCCCCAGCCTCTATCTTCTCGATATAAGGTCGCCCAAATCCACAGAAACGGCCAAAGGGCATGCAAGGTAAATAAACTGACCCAGCCCGCGATATGCAATGCATCCTGCTGGGGATGATTGCGTTTTTTCGCAATTTCATAGGGGATATCGTGAATGGCAATTACGCCATAGAAGATCACCACTATGACAAAAAACAAAATGCCTAAGGCAAAATAATCCAAAAACATGTTCAGCTCCCACTCCCTTCCCGCTCTTTATTTCGGTTAGAAATCAATCCCCTTGCCGAAACCGCCCTTTGCAACCGTGCCTATCAATGTGCAGCACAATATAGTTCTACACCATGAAAACAAATTCGCAACAAATCCATTTAAATAGCTTGACCCAAAACACAATTGTTTATTTTGGCACGGCTAATGGCATCCAAAGATGCACTATCAGCAACGACAAATAGCGATAGCTAAGGTGGGATTGTTGTTTGCCAAATGCAGCAAATAGCAGGAAAGGGATCTTTAAAAGCCTAGGCCTTTACTTCTTGTATCGAGAAGGCTCTAGCGTGAGTGAGCAAAGCGTAACGTAAGCAAAGACAAGATTTGCAGGAAGCTAATATCAGCTTAGATTTCTATGTGGTAGCACCCGATGTAGAGGCGCAGGATCGCAATCTCACAGCTCCACAATGCAGAGTATTACGCCAAGAACCACAACAGCTAAGTATTTAACTTCAATCGAGTTAACATCTTTCTTGCCACTGACACTCGACTAAATTGAACTCATAGTGGCTATCATGGGGAGCGATATTGGCCTTTAATTTAAAGCTTTGACCACCTGCGGCAATCCAGCACTTGGAGAACCATTCGATAAGCTCATTTGTCGCGATATGCCAAGGGTCAAGATCTTCATCCTTTTCGATATATTCCTCTTCAAATTCATCGGGATAAACATGGTCTATGTCGAGTAAATGAGGATTAACTGACGAGGCGTATGAAACCTTGCCATCGATATCCATAAAAAATACCCGCACTGGGAATTGGGATGAAAAACCATCGACAAAAACTTCAAATGCCAGCGTGACCACCTCTTGAGGATAATCATGCCCAATCAATTGCTTAAGAACGGGCTGTAACTTATCGGTGAGCTTATCTAAGTAGCCACCGACTTTTTCTGTAAACTCTTGCTCGAAACTCATCTCTTCCCTGCTTATCATGCGGTACGACTGGAACGGCGAATATTACTTATGTTAAAAAATGCCATTAAAGTTCTAAATAATCCATATCGACCAGCAAGTTAACATCGACGGCGCTGATATCCAACTCTTCCCCAACCAAAAGCCACTACTGAAATTTAAAGTCGTTTTATGGCGAATAAGGCTCGGCCCCATACGCAGCCATAACACAATCAGTGATAGTGGGTTAAGTTGCTACTCATGGGCATTGACTGTGCGTCCTGCGGCCCATTGTCTTAGGGCATTAATCTTATCGCCCATCACTATGGATAAAGGTTTGGTTTTGGTCAGTTCTTCTAACAACATGTCTTGGTCAAGACTGCGCGCTAAACTGCGGGCGCTGTACATGGCGGCGATAACGGCTTGCTCGATTTCAGCTCCCGAAAACCCTTGGCTATGGCGCGAAAGCTGCGCAAGGTCGAGCCGAGTCACATCAATACCACGGCGCTGGCAATGGATTAAGAAAATCGCCTGACGAATTGCCTCGTCGGGTAAATCGACAAAGAAGATTTCATCCATTCGCCCCTTACGCATCAGCTCTGGAGGCAGGACTTGAATATCGTTAGCGGTGGCGACTACAAATACCTCGGACTTACGCTCCGCCATCCAAGTTAATAGTGTGCCCAAAATGCGGGTCGAAGTGCCCTCATCACTGCTACTGCCGCTTAAGCCTTTCTCTATCTCATCAATCCAAAGGATACAGGGCGACATCATATCGGCCAGCTCGAGGGCGTTACGCAAGTTCTTTTCAGTTTCGCCTATGTATTTGTTATATAGGGCGCCCATATCGAGTCTGAGCAAGGGTCGTTGCCATACGCCCGCGACTGCTTTGGCCGCAAGGCTCTTACCGCTGCCCTGCACTCCGAGTAATAACACGCCTTTTGGCGCATCGGGTTGTACCGTAGCCTTGTCATCTGTGGTTGCCTGCGTCGCTGGCGCGCGCTGCTTTAACCATTTCTTGAGATTATGTAATCCAGCAATCTGCGAAAAATCACTGGTGTCGTACTCAAATTGCAGCACACCGTTGAGATCGAGTAATTGGAATTTAGCTTTGTTGATAAGGTCCACATCCGAATGGGTAATGGCGCCATCATCCACAATGGCTTTGTGGATCAACCGTCTGGCATCATCTAAGGTCACACCGCGCAGGTTTTCCGCCAGTTTACCCACGGCTTTATCATCCACAGTGAGCGGCATGCCTTCGCCGCGCACTTTATCCACTTCAAGGTAAATCAAGTTCTCAAGCTGGGAGGTACTCGGCAGGGTGAGCTGAAAATAGGCGCAATAGCGCTTAATTTCGGGCGGGATCTCAAAGGCATGGCTCACCAGCACCAACGTATGTTGCAGCGCATCGTATTCGAGGGCGATTTCTTTAAGCAAACGGACATTCTTTGGCGCATCAACCACAAAGGGGTGAAAATCACAGAGCACATAGATGCCCTGCTGGGTCGTCGATTTAATCTGCCCTAGGATATCGCCAGGTTCAGTATTAAATTTCTGCGCCGCCATGGGTTTATCGACCCGCGTCAGCCCTTGGGTAATGCTCCAGGTAAATAAGGGCTGATAGAGCACATTCGCCACCCGCTTAAGCATGTCTACAACACGGTATTCCTCATAGGTTTCAATCACTACGATGGGCGTTTTAGAACGTAGTACAGCGGTTAAATCGCGAATGTCTTGCATCTTAGTTTTCCATAATCCGTTATGAAACGAAAAGTTAACATAAAACACCGCCACAAACAGGATTTTTACCACGCCCAAGCACTAATCGCTCTTAAATAGCTTGATCGAAAACACAGTTGTTAATTTCAGTCTCATGCTTTAGCGCCAATCGGGGTAGACTATGGCCCAAGAACGTCTAAAGGCGTCAATTATCCCAATATAAAAAGGTACCCACACCATGATAGGAACTCCCTACACAGAGGGCGCTCGACGCGCCATGTTGCTTGGCTGCGGTGAGCTAGGTAAAGAAGTCGCCATCGAGCTCCAACGCTTAGGTGTTGAAGTGATTGGCGTCGATCGTTATCCTAATGCCCCTGCCATGCAAATTGCCCATCGCTCCCATGTGATCAATATGCTCGACGCTAAAGCGCTTCGCGCCATTATCGAGCTAGAAAAGCCCCACTTAGTGATCCCCGAAATTGAAGCCATCGCCACTCAGACCTTGGTCGAGATGGAAACCGAAGGCCTCAATGTCGTGCCGACCGCACGCGCGACTCAGCTGACCATGGACAGAGAAGGTATTCGTCGCCTCGCAGCCGAAACCTTAGGTCTACCGACCTCCCCCTATTTCTTCTGCGACACTGAAACCGAGTTTAATCAAGCCATTGGCAAGATTGGCGTACCCTGCGTGGTCAAACCCGTGATGAGTTCATCGGGCAAGGGCCAGAGTGTTATCCGTGATGCGGCCCAAAGCACCAAAGCTTGGCAATACGCCCAAGAAGGCGGCCGCGCGGGCGGTGGCCGTGTGATTGTTGAAGGCTTTATCCCCTTCGATTACGAAATTACCCTGCTGACCATTAGTGCGGTTAACGGCATCCACTTCTGCGCGCCAATTGGCCACAGACAAGAAGACGGCGACTACCGCGAGTCATGGCAACCTCAAGCCATGTCGGCCGACGTGCTGGCAAAATCCCAAGCAATCGCCAGCAAAGTGGTCGAAGCCCTCGGCGGTTATGGCTTATTTGGGGTCGAGCTGTTTGTGAAGGGGAGCGATGTGTACTTCTCTGAAGTCTCGCCTCGTCCGCACGATACCGGTTTAGTCACCTTAATTAGCCAAGATTTATCCGAGTTTGCACTGCACGTTAGGGCGATTCTTGGTTTGCCCATTCCGAATATCCACCAACATGGCCCCAGCGCCTCGGCGGTAGTATTGGTGGAAGGCAAATCGAAAAACATTCGCTATCAAGGTCTTGCCGATGCATTGGCGGCGGAAAATACTCAGCTCAGATTATTCGCTAAACCTGAAATCGATGGTCGCCGCCGTTTAGGGGTGGCCCTCGCCCGCGATAAGGATATCGAAAGCGCAGTCAACAAAGCGTTGGATAGTGCATCTAAGGTAAAAGTGATTTTCTAGGCATGAATGCTTAACGACTTGTCGCCAATACCTTAATGTTTAGTACTGTGATCAGCACCGCGCCCAGCACTATTGCTGGGCGCGTTATTAAGGCGTTTAAGCCGAGTTAACCGCCATACCAATCCTACTCAAATTGATTTCGCGTCTAATGCAAAAGCCTGATGCAATCCAAGATGGTTTTGAGGCATAGTAGCCCTCTATTTGGCATGACCCACGCTAGGCTTTACTCTTATCCCATGGATTTACGCAGTCGTTATTCCACTCTCTTTCACTCTAAGCGCTTTCACTCTAAGCGCTTTCACTCTAGACGCTTTCAGTCCAAGCACTTTGAGCTCAAGCACTTTGAGCCTAGGCGCTCTAAATCCTTGCAAGCGATACATCGCCCCCTTTTTCTATTACTGGCGTTATCCTTTAGCTTAGTTTTCCTGAGTGCCTGTCAGCCAGCAAATCAAAATACATCGAGCATAAAAACAGACACCTCCGCCCCGCGTGAATTAAGCCAAGAGGTGTATGTGTGGCAGCGGCAATGGCGCGATGCTAATCAAAGCGCCTTGGTCGAAAGCCAAAGCGCGTTTAATGGCGTGCGCATTCTTGCATTGCAAGCCCATCCCAAACCCAATGGCGCGGATATCTGGTTTGAAGTGCAGGTCAACCATGAATGGTTACAGGCCGATCCTCGCCCTAAAGTGGCGGTAATAAGATTAGATGGCCAACTAACGCGCCTAAATAATCGCGAAGTAATCCAAAAAATCCTCGCGCTCATTCAAGACTGGCAGGCAAAGGGTATCAAGCTTGCGGGAATTGAAATCGACTACGATAGCGCCAGCAGTAAACTCGCGGCCTATAACGCTTTTTTACTCGAGTTAAAAAGCCAATTACCTCACACACTTAAACTCAGCATTACCTCATTGCCCGCTTGGTTGAGCAGCCCGGAGTTTCCGCCGCTATTTGATAATATCGATGAGCTGGTACTGCAAATTCACAGTGTCAGCGATCCACGTTTAGGGCTGTTCGATGCCACGCAGGGTTGGCAGTGGGTCGAGCAGCTATCACGGTTAGCCAAGGTGCCTTATCTCATAGCTTTGCCGTCTTATGGCTCGGCGGTGTATAGCACAGCATCGGGTTATCGAGTGGAGAGTGAAGTGCCGATGCGAATGCCATTGGCAGACACTGTATCTTCGCAGCATGTTGCGCGCCAAGAGTTGATGGCCGATCCACAGGTGTTGCAGTCCTTCGTCAAACAACTGCACACCTTTGCCGACCCCAAGCTTAAGGGAATGATTTGGTTTCGATTACCCCTCGAAGGGGATAAACGGGTTTGGCCACTCTCGACCCTGATTGCGGTCGCCCAGCAGCAACCACTCGCCCCGCACATTGAGCTAGAAATCTTAAACCAAGCCAATACTGAGCCTGCCCAACATGAGGCACCGAAAACCAGCTTATTTCAATTAGTGTTAGTCAATAAGGGCAATCTTGCGGGCGAGTTGCCGGGCCAGTTGTCCCTAGCGGCGCAGGCGTGCAGCGGGTATGATGCGCAAAACGGTTATCAAGCCAAATTAACCCAAGGAACATTAGTGTGGCTGTTACCGCAAGCCACCTCAACGGAGCGCGCAGCAGAGCCTGCCTCCTCGCAGTTTGCACCGAATTTAATCTCAGCGGTCGAGCTAAGCCCAAACGGGCGCAGAGTTATCGGTTGGGCACGTTGTGAGTCATTACATTTACAGGGAATTTATGCGCCATAAGCCACATTCATTGCCAGCGAATCCTCTCCCTCGCTGGAAAACCAAATTCAAACAAACCAGCCTGATTGGGTTAAGTCTCTTCTCCCCCGCACTGTTAGCCTGTGGCCCAGACTTTCCGCTGCAATTAACCCAAGACAGGCAAAATAACCTAAGCTATTTACCGCAAACCAGCTTTAGCCAACAACTTAGCGGTTTAGCTAAACCACTGGCTTGGCAGTTTCAAGATGAACCTGCGGCGCAGGAATACCTCTGGGACGAGGTGCATAGTCGCTATCTTTCCCAGACTCGCGCCTATGAAAACAGCGAGTTATCCGAAGCTCAGCTCGCGCTTGTCAATAGTCTGCGTGATGCGCAAAGCTTGGCAGAGGCCGAGCAAATCGCCGCGCAGTTAAAAGAGGGCTTAGCGCCCGCCTTAACCTGGTACAGCCTTGGTGCCATGGCGTTTGATCTCAAAGAGTACGATAAGGCCAGCGATTACTTCAAAAAAGTCATCGCCCTACCTGACAGTGAGCGCGCGGGTCGCAGCCTGTGGGCGCTGTATAGCTTGTCTCGTATCGAGCTGATAAAGAGCAAAACCGCCAGCGATAATAGCCATTTTGTTCAAGCCAATACTTACTTGCAGCAGCTACAAACTGAGGTGACCCAAGGCGCCGCCGATCCGCTACGCTTGAGTTTGGCAGGCCTTGGCGAGCAGGCTTATATTCTGCTGCATCAAGGCCAAGCTCAAATTGAAGTCACTCGTGGGGAATATGAGCCGCCGAAAATTGATGTAGCCTTAAATCCTGCCACCTTAGATAAGGTCATTGAACTCTATGCCACCCAGTCGGTGCAGGGTGACAGTAGCGGTTATGATTCGCTGTTGATGTTAAGCCGCAGCTTAATGTCTAAAAATATCAATGAACTAAAACCATTGTTACAGCAGCCGAGTGTGCAACAGTTGCTCATTGCCTACTGGCAGAGCAGTGCTAATGATTTCGCCTTCGACGGACAACTGATGGACATGGGCCAAAAGGTTGCCGAAATCCTCACCGTATTCCCAACCGATGGCGTAGTACTGAGCCAGGGCGATAAGTTAGCGGCGATTTACTACCAATTGGGTGACTATGCCAGCGCCGAGCGCATGCTGGCACTCGCCAAACCGAGCGGCTTAACTTGGTGGCTCACGGCGAAGCTTATGCTGCAAAAGGGTGATCAAGCGCAAGCGGCTAAGGCCTATGCCCAAGCAGTGCATCATTTTCCAACCGATGCGATTTCAGGTACTGAGCATTTAAATGCTAAGGATACCCAACAACAGGCTATCGATGCCGATGCCCAACAAGCCACCTATTGCCGTATTCGCGCCGAGCAGGGCGTGCTATCCCTTGAACGGGGCGAATATGTCGATGCCCTAAACCAACTGTTCGCCAGTGGCGATGAGTATTGGCAGGATATCGCCTATGTGGCCGAGCGCGTGCTCACCACCGCCGAGCTTAAGCTGTTTGTCGACGAGCATGTGCCGGTAATGAACTTCGAGTATCCCAAGGACAGCGATTGGTACGACAGTGTCGAGCCACTCAATAATCGCCTGCGTTACTTACTGGGTCGTCGCTTACTGCGTGAAGGCGCGATTGCCGAAGCGCCAGCTTATTTCAGTAATCCCACACTTAATGCCAATGTGCAGGAGTATGGCAAGGCATTGACCACAGCCAAGAGTAGCAAGGGCATTGAGAGTGCCCGCGCCTATTGGACTGCCGCCGAACTCGCGCGTCATCAAGGCATGGAAATCTTAGGCTTTGAATTAGCGCCGGATTATTCGATTTACGCCGGGATGTTCGACTTAAGGGATTGGTATGCAGCGGATAAGCTCAGCGATAAAGAGCAGCAACGCATCAGCGCCAGCCAAGCGATTCCCGATAAACGTTTCCACTATCGCTACCAAGCCGCCGAGCTGGCAAGCAAGGCCGCCGACTTAGTCCCCCACAACAGCCAAGCCTATGCGGCGCTATTATGCCAAGCCACAGGTTGGGTGTTATATCGCGATGATGAACTCGCCCAACGCTACTATAAAAAATACGTCGCCAACGGCCCCTTTGTGCCTTGGGCCGAGAATTTTGGTACGCAGTGTGAAACCCCAGACTTTGACCGCGCCGTCGAACGGGAAAAAGCCAACCAAATCGCCGAGTGGAATGCGATTTACCACAAACTGAAAAAGCCTGTGGCCGTTAGCGTTGCCATCATCGCCGCCCTACTCGGCGCTTACGCGTGGCGCAGAAGAAAGCGTAAACAGTAAAAACACAAAGCGCCTTTCTTATCACCAAAGAAAGGCGCTAAAGCAGAGCTGATGAATTGCTGGAGTACAGGGAGAATTGCCATTGTTTTCCCAGTGACACGCCATGAATATGTCCTTATAGGCTCGACGGCGGCATCCATGCCGCCAACGGTCACTGTTGCAACAATGGCAATCTTTACGACCATCGAACTGTTCATTTGGCTAAAAAGCTAATGCCCCATTTAGTGTTTCGGCTCGTTAGCTCAATCGAAAATTCCCACACCTGATGCCATACATATTCTTATCTATTTGCCTATGTTTGGCCTTACCAAAAATCGGCTAACAATGATGGGTATACAGTCATATTTAAATTTAGGTGTTTTGGTATGATTTTTAGACAATATCAGTGCACATTAACTCCATCTGCAAAAATAAAACGCTATAAAATCAGGTGAATATAGTAACTGAATTTTAGTTAATAGGTTTGGAAAACGCGCATGCGCGTTTTTCCAGATAGTGTATTTGGCAGAAAGCTGATAAGTTCTTTGCATACAGGTAGTTAACAGTGCGCGTTTTTGCTGGTCTAACGAGATAAACGCGCATGCGCACGAATAAAATGTTAGCCGGTTTTCGGGTTTTATAGTTTTCGCCGGTAAGGCAACTCATCAAGGATGGTGGCGCTGTTTGGCAGTTCTTCGTTTTAGCCAAGTTTAAATCGCCAGTTGTTTTCGCTGCATCCCTTCTGATAGTTTGTCCTTAACGTAAATTTTACAGGTGCCAATCACCCTTTGCGGGCAGCGACGCTGCGCGGGTCAGTTGTTGGTTGGTTTTGTTTTTTATTTGCACGTGCGCGTCGTTCTTTGGGTTTGCTTGCTGAGCGGTAGCATTGGTTCGGCTAACAAGGCGCGCCACAGTGACGTCAAATCGCTGCGCGCTTTGCCGCACGTGCGCTAATCGTTATGCGTAAAAGGAGTGGCCTTGGAGTTTTATCTAAAAAAGTATGGAAACGGGCTTTTTATACTTATAGCAGTTGTTGCAATAATACCAAATTTTTTGTACGACACAGTTTTGAATGCACCTTATCACTGGGCCTTTAAATATTTGTCGATTCCAATTTTTGGTTTATCTTTCTATGTTTATTTTTACAAATTACCAAAATTTCGACGCAAAGCTGGAAATTTTAAAGGCTTTGCATGGACATCAATGGTTGCAGCATTATTATTGCTATTTAGTGGTGGCTATGTTCTTTTCTTTAACGCTTGGGTGGGCAGCCAGAAAGAAGTTTATTTATCAGGTACTGTTGTCGAACTTGATACATATAAAAGTACTAAAGGCGGTATGAGCTACTATGTGTATGTTCTACTTCCCAACTCAGATGAGCCGGTTAAATTAGATGTATCAAAATCACACTTCAATACATTTAAAGTCGGTTCAGAGTTTAAGGAAGTATGGATTCGAGGATCACTAGGTATTCTGTATCATCGGCGTTAACGCATAACAAATAAGGATAGGCCGCGCGTAGCCGCGACCTTATCCCAAGTGTTGAACAAGCCCGATGCTGGTTGTGGACACTTTATTATGCAAATAGCGGATTGAGAATGTGTACTGGCGAAGGTCTTATTTTGAAAGAGACTTTTATGCAGACATGACCCGCCCTTAGCGAACGAGCTAATATTTTTATCACTTGTTCATCAAGCCGTTATCAAGTCCTCATTCTGTTTGGTTAGCCCGTTATCCTTATACTTCTCGCCTTAGGCGGTGATGTTAGCGCCTGTCGGTCGAAGTTAATAGCGGGGACAGCCATATCTTTTTGTGTTATTCAGCACCTTCAACTAGGCTTTAAAATATCCTGATTTTGTCTGTGTGGAGTTTGCGATGACTTCGGCAAGAAGACAGCTAATTGATGCTAATTCAACGCCCTTCTACCATGTGATAAATCGCTGTGTTAGAAGGGCTTTTTTGTGCGGCGAGGATAAGTTATCTGGATAATAGCGGGGACAGCCATATCTTTTTGTGTTATTCAGCACCTTCAACTAGGCTTTAAAATATCCTGATTTTGTCTGTGTGGAGTTTGCGATGACTTCGGCAAGAAGACAGCTAATTGATGCTAATTCAACGCCCTTCTACCATGTGATAAATCGCTGTGTTAGAAGGGCTTTTTTGTGCGGCGAGGATAAGTTATCTGGACGTAGTTACGAGCATCGACGTGGCTGGATAGTTGATAAAATCAAAGCCTTGTCTGCGATATTTTGTATCGATATTTGCGCCTACGCGGTGATGAGCAATCACTATCATTTAGTGCTTAAAATAGATGTCGATAAGGCCAAATCCTTAACGCAAAAAGACATTATCAGCCGTTGGTGCCAAATCACTAAAGGCCATGCAGTCGCGACTAAGTATATGAATGGTGATGCATTAATCGAAGGTGAACGCATGTTGCTCGATGGCTTAATTACCGAGTGGCATGAACGATTAAGCAGTATTTCTTGGTTTATGCGTTGTTTAAACGAAGAAATTGCCCGTAAGGCTAATCGTGAAGATGAGTGCAAAGGCGCCTTTTGGGAAGGTCGTTTTAAATCGCAAGCACTGTTAGATGAGCAAGCCTTGCTCGCGTGCATGATGTATGTCGATTTAAATCCAATCAGAGCAGGCATTGCCGATTCTTTGCAATCCTCTGATTTTACATCGATTCAGGAGCGAATTAACTCGCTAGATTCACCCAAGCGCCCATTAGCTATCTCAAAGCTACAAACTGACTTCTCAACTAATGAAGCTCATATTCCCCACAAGTCTCTGGTCCAATTCGATGGCGCAGCTCACCTGAATCAGCAAGTGGGTATTCCGTTTCACTTTGCCGATTATCTCGAACTGATTGATTGGACAGGCCGCGCCATCCGCCTTGATAAGAAAGGCTATATCGATAATCAACGACCTAAGCTACTCAATGAATTAGGTGTTGCGCCCGATGCGTGGCTCACATCAGCCAAAGAGTTTCGTCGTCAATACAGTGGCATAAGTGGTCGATGGGATAGCATGTGTGAATTTAAAAAGCAGCATAACAGCGGCAAATGGTGTAAAGGTAAAGCCTCAAGCCAAGCGTTACATCCTTAAGTTGCTCACGACTCAGCGTTTAGGATTATTTTTGTTTATCCGAAATGGAGATAATTTCGCGCAAAACATAGCACGCTTTTGTCCCAAAGCGTGCTATGTATTTCTTTAAAACTTACAGATTACGCCGATGCTAAATAGGTGAGCCATGGAGGTTTGCGAGACGACCGTCCGCCCCATGGACGGGGCGGTCGAGCATCCACGGACGGACTCGCTGCGTGTCGATGAGCGAATACCATGGCTCACCTATAACTCAGCACTTAAATATCGTCTCCCCCAAATTTTATGCCGTTAAGGGAACTATCCAACACATTTTTCCCCCTTCAATTCCAACTGCATTTCTTTGGAATGAAAACATTTCCTACAGAAACAAGCTAACCCACAGGCCTTATGGATTCACCCAATTAACTCGCTCGCCAGCTAGATAAGCGCTGAGATTTGCCGTTGCGATATTGAGTAGGTTCTGCCTCGCTTCTTTGGTCGCCCAAGCATTGTGTGGGCTGATACTGATATTGGGCGCTGTTAGTAGCGGATTATCCGCGCTCGGTGGTTCGGTTGAGAGAACATCGACGCCAGCAAAGACTTTGCCCTGCCTTAATGCCGTAGCCAGCGCGGCCTCATCGATTAAGCCGCCGCGTGCGGTGTTGATCAGTAGCGCCTGCGGCTTCATTAACTCGAGGGTTTGGGCATTAATCAGCTCGGTGGTTTCAGGGGTAAGTGGACAGTGGAGCGAGAGAATATCGGACTCCTTGAATACCGTATCGCGTGATGTCCAACTCACGCCTTGGGGTAAATCGCGGGGCTGAGTGCGGGTATTGACTAATACCTTCATACCGAAAGCTAAAGCGAGTTTAGCCACCTGCTGGCCAATATCCCCATAACCAATCAAGCCTAAGGTTTTACCTTTAAGGGATTGCAGCGGCATTAAAGTAAAACAAAAGTCACTGCAATTACTCCATTGCCCTGCGGCAACGGCTTGATGGTGCGCCGCAACGGCTTGCGTGTGATGCAAAATATGGGCAAACACCATTTGTGCGACGGCATCGGGGCCATAGGCGGGCACGTTGGTGACCACTATGCCTAACTCTTTTGCGGCGGCAAGATCCACCACGTTAGTGCCGGTGGCGAGCACGCCGATATATTTAAGCTTAGGCAGTTGGGCTAAGGTGTTGGCATCGAGGGGCGTCTTGTTGGTGAGCACAATTTCGGCATGCTGAGCGCGGGGGATAATCTCCGCCGAGGGCGTGCGAGCAAAACAGCTAAATTCCCCTAATGCGCTGACCGCTTGCCAGGTTAGATCCCCAGGATTTAAGGTTTCACCATCGAGTACGACTATTTTCATCTTTACCTCTTAACTGCGTTTGCGCCTTGCCCATAAAGCAGGAAAATTAAAAACTGAGTTTGACCCCAAGATTGGCTTGCACTTGCCACATTACATCCGATGTGACATGCCATAAGCATTGGTCTTCATTACAAAAAAGTGAGGTGTCACTGTCAATAAAGGTCGCGTAGCCACGCAGATCCGCAAACAACGCAAAGTTTTGCATCATACGATATTCGACGCCACCACCAATGCCCATGGAGAAACGGGTTTCAGTTGACCAATCATCGGGCATCATCCGAGTCACCCCGGCACTGGCGGTAATGTAGGGCTGAAAATCGCCACTTGGGAAGAATAAAGTGCCGCCAAGGTGGATATAGTCCACATCTAAGGAGGCGACTAAGTCTGGGGTAAACAGGCCACCGCTTTTCAGCTCGGAGGATTGGCGACTGTAAAGCAGGTAAATATTGCCGGGATCGTTAGTGCCAATCCCTAACATGAGGCCGTAATGGCTCGCCTCTTCGATACCCACACTCTGCTTATTATTGGTTTCAGCGTTGTTAGCATCGAGTTCATTGATATCGAACGAGCTGCCGCCAAAGCTGTAACCACCGTAGGGGGCGACAAACAGCTCGGGTTCGGCATAGGTTGGTAATGCGAGGGTTAGAGGTAATAAACCTGCAATCACACTTAATCGGTTAACGTATTTCATCTTAATCCCTTATCTATCGTTATTATTCCTTGCGTCGACAACGTTAACCGAAGCATTAGCGCATGCCGCGCTCCGATTTCACTCTGTCGTACGCAGCTTGGATATCCTGCGCCTTACGATTGGCAATTTCCATCATCTCGGGTGGTAATCCCTTAGCAACCAATTTATCGGGATGATGTTCATTCATCAACTTACGATAAGCCCGCTTGACCTCCTGATCCGTTGCCTCGGCATTAATGCCGAGCAAATGATAGGCGTCGGTAATCGAGGTTTTATTCCCATTAGAGGTTTGGTGGAAACGGTATTCCGCTTGCCAACGTTTAAGTAATTCATCGAGTTGCCCACGACCATAACCTAACTCTTGGGCCACCGTCATCAGAATTGCATGTTCTGCGGCATCGAGCTCACCGTCCGATAGGGCGGTTTGAATTTGGATCTCGATAAACATTTGCACCAGTTCTTGACGGCCTTGGGTCACAGCGCGAAAGGCTTGCAGGCTGCTACGCAGGTCAAAGTCAGGCTCTTTACCCTCACGGAACGCCTGCTGCGCCTCTTTACGGGCTTCACCCGTTAAGCGCATCTGGTCCATCAACATAGTCGCGATACGAATATCGGTCTCAGTCACTCGACCCGACGCCTTGGCCACATGACCCATTACGGCGAAGGTGGTGTTAAAGAATATCCCCTGTCGATTCTTGGCTTGACCTAAGATCTGACTAAAACTGGCGCCACCACCGGCGCGCTTGTCGTAGAGATGCCCAAGCCATAAGCCCAGCAGAGCACCGAAAATACGGCCAAACATAAACCCGATAACAAATCCAAAAAACTTACCCCAAAGGCGCATCTTAATTCCCAATTTGATAATTTATTCAGTCACTCAATCGACATCGCGAGTGAAACCGTTCACTCAAGGCGCTAAACATTGAGCGTTAGGCGATATGCCTTGCCATTACGCCAGCGCGGACTCCAATGCTTGCAGACGCGCAATCGTCCCAACATCACACCAAAGTCCATTAAAGTGTGCCCCGGAGATCAAGCCATCGGCCATTTTAGCCCGCAGCAAAGGCCCAAGGGCAAAAGCCCCATCCGGCGTGCCATTAAAAAATGATGGGCGATATAAACCCATGCCAGAGAAAGTATATTTTTGCTCACCCTGCTCACGTACAAGGCCCTGCTCCAAGGCAAAATCACCGTTCGGATGTTGCTCGGGATTTGGCACCAACCATAAATGCGCCAGAGCAGTATCCGCTAAGGGAACAATCGTCGGCAAGGCATCGATAAACACATCACCATTGAGCACTAAAAACGGCGCATCCGAGTCGTCAGTTAGCAAAGGCAAGGCTTGTTTAATTCCGCCACCGGTTTCGAGGGCCGATGCTTCGGCGCTATATTGGATCTTGACCCCAAAGGCGTGACCATCCCCTAAGGTTTCGACCAGCTTATGCCCAAGCCAAGCATGATTTATCACGATATCGACAATCCCTGCCGCGGCCAACTTCTCGATATGGTACACAATCAGCGGTTTGCCTAAGACGGGCACTAAAGGTTTTGGTAGCGTGTCGGTCAAGGGGCGTAAACGCTCTCCCCTGCCAGCCGCAAGGATCATCGCCTTCATTGCTTGTCTCCCTGCTGAGTATCCTTTCCCTTAGCCGCAAACGCAGGTACAACGCGCGATTGCACCCAAGCGGAAAATGGCGTGAGCGCTGGATAAAGGCTGGCAATATCCACAATATACGACAAGGTTAACGGAATATCGGCCATATAGGCGGGCTTGTTATCCCGATAGTGTAAACGCGCAAAAATCCCTGCGGCCTTGATATGGCGCTGCAATCCCATTAAATCAAACCAAGTTTGATACTGGGTAAAGGATGTTTGTGCGGGAATTTGCCCTAACTCAAGCACTTGCTGATAATGCTGCTGCATTAATTCCTGCACCATGGTTTGCGGCCAACGCACATAGCAATCCCGCAGTAAAGACACGGCATCGTAGGTCACAGGCCCCAATACCGCATCTTGGAAATCAATCACACACAGCTCGCCCTCTTTGAGCATCAAGTTACGGCTGTGGTAATCACGGTGCATTCCCACCTTAGGTTGCGCGAGGGCATTTTCCACTAATAGGTCAAAGCTTTCTTCTATAAGCGAGCGTTCCTCATGGCTGAGTTCGAGCTGTAAATGTCTCTCTAATAGCCACTCGGTAAAGATCCCCAACTCGCGGCGCACAAATGCCTCATCATATAAAGGCAATGGCTGCGTGCTGCCAGTAACAGGGTCAAGGCTCTCAACCACTGAGGCTACCTGAGGTAACAATGCCAAGGCGCGGCGATAGTAGTCCGCCACATTCGCATCGGTCAGCACAGACAACAACTGAGTATCACCGAGATCGCTCAGTAGCATAAAGCCTTGCTCGGCATCGGAGACGATGACTTTTGGAACTGTCAGTCCCGCCGCCGCATAGGCACTGGCGAGGGCGATAAAAGGCGCGATAGGCACTAAGGCGGGCGGCGAATCGGCAACAATGTAGCTCGTATCGCGGTCAGTGACCCGGAAATAGCGCCTAAAACTGGCGTCACCGGAAATCAGAATCGGGGTCACATCATAGGAAAAATAACGGTTCAGCCACTGATTAAGGGAAATAAATCTCGAGTCGGATAAGGTCATTTCATGGCTCTTATAGAAAAATTGCTTTATTATAGCTGGCATATAATTTGGAAACAGCTAAGAAATTGAGAGATTTATTTGCTGCGTTGCACTTGTAGTTTGCAACTTTCCCCGTCGATACTTGTCCAGACAAAGAAATCATTATTATTGACCTAAGATGCAGATCCGTTACTTTCTGGCCTTGAGCCTGTTACCGCAAGTTGTCCTGGCAGACGAATCTCCCACAGCCTCAGCGTCACAATGCGTCATTGAACCGCCAGTACCTCGTATCGTATCTCAACCCGGCCTGAGCGCCGCCGATCAAGAGAAAATTCGTATCGTGTCGGACCGCTCCAACGCCGAAATGGGCAAACAAGCCATTTTTACCGGTGATGTGGTCTTCAGTCAGGGCGACAGACACATTGCCGCCGATGAAGCGATTCTCGACCAAGCGACAGAGCAGTTCGATGCCAATGGCAACCTGGTTTTCCAAGACAGTATTTTTACCGTTACCGCCGATTCGCTGCAGGCACAAATGCGCAGCAACCGTGCGACCCTAAAGGGTGCCCAGTATTGGCTACATGGTCAGCAGGTTCACGGCGATGCTGAAAAGCTGCAAATCACCATGAACAACAACCTGATCTTAACCAACACTAACTTCACCACTTGTCCGCCAGACAATGTTTCTTGGCTACTCGAAGCAGAAAAAATCAAGATTAACAGCGAAGAAGAATGGGGCGAGATTTGGAATGCTAAGCTGAGAGTCGCCGATATTCCGGTGTTCTACATTCCTTATATGACGGTGCCAGTTTCCGACAAACGTAAAACCGGTTTCCTCTACCCAAGCTTTAGCACCAGCACCACCAATGGTTTTGAAGTTTCCGCGCCCTATTATTGGAATATCGCGCCGGAATACGACCTCACCTTTACACCTAACTATATGTCTAGCCGTGGTTTATTCACCAAGACAGAGTTTCGTTATCTCGCGGGTGAGGCCCAGAGTGGTCGCTTGAATTTAGAATATTTGGGTAATGATCAGATGATCAGCGGCAGCCCAAATCGTTACCTCTATAACTGGCAACACCAAGGCGCCATCGATAAAAACTGGCGGGTACTCGCCAACTTTACTGAAGTGTCTGATAACAACTATTTCAACGACTTAAAGTCTGATGTTAACCGCGCCACCGATAACCAATTATCGCGGATTGGTGAAGTCAGCTACTTCGAACGAGATTGGGATATCAGCACTCGGGTGCAAGATATTAAAGTGCTGGGTGAGGACGAAAAGCCTTATCAAGTGATGCCGCAGGTGAATTTTAACTACCGCGCCGCCGACTTTTGGAACAACTTGGACTTTGGCTTTAATTCAGAGTTGACCAACTTCGCCCATCAAGACAGCGACATGAATACCGCCACCCGTTTGCATATGGCACCTAGCCTGACGCTGCCAATTCACGGCCCTTCGGGTTCGTTGACCAGCCAAGTCAAACTGATGCAAACCAACTATTGGCAGGAGAAAAACAACAGTGGATTCGATGGCTTAGACGATACTGTGAGTCGCACCATTCCGCAGGTGCGGATCAATGGTCAAATCAACTTCGAGCGTTTTACCGAACTGTTCGATCAAAACTACCGCCAGACGCTCGAACCTCAGTTCCAGTATCTGTACGTAGGTTATGAAGATCAGCGTGGCATCGGCATTTACGATACCGCCCAGTTACAGGACGACTACTTCGGTCTGTTCCGTGACCGCCGCTTCTCAGGCCTTGACCGCATCGCCGATGCAAACCAAGTCACGCTCGGTGTAACAACGCGTTTCTTCGACGATCACAACCAAGAGGCGACTAAGTTCAGCCTAGGTCAGATCCTCTATCTGCAGGACAGTAAACTGGGTTACGAAGATAACCTCTTCGAGCAAAATCAATCGACCTCAGTCTTGGCCGCCGAGTTAGATACCCGCTTAAGCCATGACTGGTATTTAGGCGCAGCGATTCAATACGACACCAACTCGAGCGATAACAAGAAGACCGAAGTCACCTTAGACTTCCGTCCCGAAGCCAATAAACTATTGCAGCTCAGTTATCGTTATGTGCCGGATCTATTGAACTCCAACACCAACGATCTGGTGAATATTTCCCAAGCGGGTGTGCGTGGTGCCTGGCCGATTAACGACAGCCTGTATTTTGTCGGTAACTGGTACTACGACCTCAACGAGAGCCGCAGCATAGAAACCTATACTGGTTTCCAATATGAATCATGCTGTTACGCAATTCGTCTCAGCTATCACTACCGAATTAAGACCAATTACGATGACAACATTGGTTCGGCCGTTATCGATGAGCGCGAGCAATTTGAAAGCGGTGTTTACCTGAATTTAGTCATCAAAGGACTCGGTGGTTCGGGCCCATTAGGCGTATCCGATATGCTCAATGACGGTCTGTTTAACTACAGAAAACCGCTTTATCTGAGGAATTAGCAAAGATTTGTGGTAGATTGCTGAACCTCAACAAGGACTGAGAGTCCAAACAGGTTAATGAAAGCCGTGCGCGCCCCAAAAAAGAGTCTCGGAACGCACGCTTTTAGAGTTACTAACAAAAGAACATTTAGGCAACTCACTGTAATTTCGATATAAATGGTAAAGTTAACTTAAATAAGCCGTCGAATTTGACCTTAGAACGTGCCAAGGATTTTGTGGATGAAACCCAGTAAACATCTGATTTTTGCTTTATTTGCACTCGCTATCAGCCAGCCTACTATGGCCGCTCCCCAGCCAATCGACCGTGTTGCCGTTCAAATCAACGACGGTATTGTGCTCGAAAGTGAAATCACCAACATGATTGACACTGTAAAAGCCAATGCGAGAGCCGCGAATCAATCGTTGCCATCCGACAGTGCACTGCGTACTCAGGTTATCGAGCGACTCATCCTCACCCGTTTGCAGTTGCAGATGGCGGATCGTATCGGTCTGCATATCGGTGACTTACAGCTAGACCAAGCAATTGAAAACATTGCCCGCGAGCAAAAAATGACCGTGGCGCAAATGCAGCAAAAAATCGAGAGCGAAGGCTTAAGCTTCAGCCAGTACCGTGAGCAACTGCGTGAAGAAATCACCCTAGGTGAAATTCAACGTATCCAAGTACAACGCCGTATCCAAGTGTCACCACAGGAAATCACCGGCCTAGTAAAACTGATCCAAGAGCAAGGTATGAAGGACGTCGAATACCAAATCGGCCATATCCTGATTGACGTACCGAACAACCCAAGCAGTGAACAGCTGGAAGCCTCGAGCAAGCGCGCGAACGCCGTACTCGAGCGTTTAAAGAGTGGTGAGGATTTCCGCCGCACCGCCATCGCCTCTTCATCGGGTCCTAAGGCGCTGGAAGGCGGTATCTGGGATTACATGAACATCAACGAGATGCCAACGCTATTTGCGGAAGTCATCAACGGTGCGAAGAAAGGCGACATTATCGGCCCAATCAAGAGTGGCGCAGGTTTCCATATCATCAAGATCATGGATGCCCGTGGTTTACAAACCAAAGAAATTGAAGAAGTCAGAGCACGTCATATCCTGCTCAAGCCATCGCCAATTCTGTCGGAAGACCGCGCTAAGGCCATGTTGGAACAGTTCTTAAAGCAAATTCGCTCTGGCGAAGCCAAGTTTGAAGATTTAGCCCGTCAGTATTCTGAAGATCCAGGTTCAGCCACTAAAGGTGGTGAACTGGGCTGGGCAGAGCCAAGCATTTATGTGCCTGAATTTGCGCAAACCCTTAACAGCTTAAGCCCAGATCAAATCAGTGAGCCTTTCCGTACTACCCACGGCTGGCATATCACTCAGCTGGAAGAGCGCAGAAAAACCGATGCCACGGATCAATTTAATACCAACCGTGCGCACCAACTGATCTTCCGTCGCAAATTTAATGAAGAACTGCAAAACTGGCTAGACGAAATGCGTGCCGACGCATACATTGAAGTCTTTCAGCCTGAGTCAAACCGAGGTTAAGGTAAATTGACCACTAAACGTATTGCCGTTACCCCCGGAGAACCTGCGGGTATCGGCCCCGATTTAGTCGTGCAACTCGCTCAGCAGGCTTGGCCTGCTGAGTTAGTCGTTTGTGCGGATCCCGAATTATTAGCCAGCCGAGCAAAACGACTCGGCCTGTCTGTTACTTTTCGCCCTTACCTGCCCGAGCAACCGCCTAAACCGCAGGAAGCAGGCACGCTCACCATTGCGCCTTTCAAACTGGTGACCGACGCCGTTTGCGGCCAGCTCGATGAGCAAAACAGTGCCTACGTAGTTGAAACCCTGCGTTATGCGGGTGAGAAAAACATGAGCGGCGAGTTTGATGCCGTGGTTACTGGCCCAGTCCATAAAGGGATCATCAACCAAGCGGGGATTTCCTTTAGCGGCCATACCGAGTTTTTTGCCCATCAGGCCAACTGCCCCGATGTGGTCATGATGTTAGCGACTCAAGGTTTACAGGTGGCACTGGTGACCACCCATATTCCACTGGCCTATGTGGCAAAAGCCATTACGCGCCAGCGTTTGCATCATATTATTAAGATTTTACACGCTGATCTTATCAGCAAGTTTGCCATTGCTTCCCCTAAAATTTATGTCTGTGGCTTAAACCCACACGCGGGTGAAGACGGCCACCTTGGCCGGGAAGAAATCGATGTGATTATTCCGGCACTGAACGAACTGCGTGAAGAGTATCAAATGAACATTGTCGGCCCTCTACCCGCCGATACCCTGTTCCAACCTAAATATTTACAGGACGCGGATGTCGTGTTGGCCATGTACCATGACCAAGGCTTACCCGTTCTAAAGTCACAGGGATTTGGCAAATCGGTAAACATTACCTTAGGTTTACCTTATATCCGTACCTCGGTTGACCATGGTACGGCGCTCGATCTTGCGGGAACTGGCAAAGCCGATATTGGCAGTTTTGTCTGCGCCTTGAATAAAGCCATTGAGTTATCCTCAAAAAACTAAACGATTAGATATTAATGAGTAGCAAAGTACATTTAGGCCACACGGCCAGAAAGCGTTTCGGACAAAACTTTTTAACCGACGACAATGTGATTAACCGCATTGTGGGTGCGATCGTCCCCGATAATGACCACGTGATGGTCGAAATCGGCCCCGGCCTTGGCGCCTTAACCGAACCTGTCGCCACGGCGATAGATAACCTGACCGTTGTCGAGTTAGACCGCGATCTGGTTGAGCGCTTGCAGAATCACCCTGTACTTAAGGATAAGCTCACGATTCACCAAGGCGATGCGCTGCAATTCGACTTTAGCCAGTTGGTGGTACCGGGTAAAAAACTCAAAGTGTTTGGTAACTTACCCTATAACATTTCAACGCCTTTGATGTTCCATCTGTTCGAGTTTGCCGAGCAGATTGAAACCATGCACTTTATGTTGCAAAAAGAAGTGGTACTGCGTTTATCGGCAAGCCCGGGTAACAAGGCCTATGGCCGCTTAACGGTGATGGCACAGTACTTCTGCCAAGTGGTTCCCGTGCTCGAAGTGCCACCCCATAGCTTTGCGCCACCGCCAAAGGTGGATTCTGCCGTGGTACGTCTACTGCCCTATGCAGAAAAACCTTTCCCCTGTAAGGATGTGAATGTACTGCGCCAGCTGTGCACCACAGCCTTTAACATGCGCCGTAAAACACTGCGTAACAACCTCAAGCAAGTGTTAAGCGATGAAGAGTTTGAGCAATTAGGCATAGATCCCAATCTGCGCCCTGAGCAAATCAGTGTTGAGCAATATGTCGCCATGGCGAATATGGTGTGTGATAAGCAGGCTTAAGCAATATCAGTTTGATGGGCACTTTAGGGTGCCCTATCTTATTCAAGGGAGCAACATGAGCGCATTGGATGACTCAATCCGAGTCGAAGTCAAAACCGAATACATTGAACAACAGTCCTCGCCCGAGGATCAGAAATACCTCTTTAGCTACACTATCACCATCATCAACCTCGGTGAACAAGCCGCCAAACTCGAAACCCGCCACTGGATTATTACCGATGCCAACGGCAAAATCAGTGAAGTACAAGGCGCAGGTGTCGTCGGCGAAACCCCAACCATTCCCCCCAATACCGCCTACCAATATACTAGCGGTACCGTACTCGATACGCCCCTTGGCATTATGTATGGCACTTATGGTATGGTCAGCGAATCAGGCGAGCACTTTAAGGCAACGATTAAGCCCTTCCGCTTAGCACTCCCCGGTTTATTACATTGATTTAATTATAGAAAGGATATTGTGGCCCATTATTTTGTTGGTGATGTCCAAGGCTGTTTTGCCGAACTTCAACGATTACTTGCTAAAGTCGACTTTAATCCATCCTGCGATGAACTCTGGGCGGTGGGCGATCTGGTCGCCAGAGGCCCAGATTCACTAGCCACATTGCGCTATTTTCAATCCTTAGGCGATGCGGGCAAAACCGTCCTAGGTAATCACGATCTGCATTTGCTCGCCCTGCACGGCAAACTCAAGCGGGATAAACCCAGCGATAACTTAACGCCGCTGTTAAATGCGCCCGATATTGCCAGTTTAATCGATTGGCTGAGACAACAGCCGTTGATGCGGGAATTACCTGAGCATAAGATCATCATGACCCACGCTGGTGTGCCGCCACAGTGGTCATTAGAGGTGTTAAGGCAAGAGTCGCAACTTGTCAGCCAAGCCCTCAAGCAGAGTGATTATCTCGACGCACTAATAAGCCAAATGTATAGCGATACCGCCGAGCGGTGGGAGCCCAGCGCTATAGGGATCAATCGCCTGCGTTTTTGTATTAACGCCTTGACCAGGATGCGTTATCTGTATGTTGATGGTCATTTAGACTTTGACTGCAAACAACCGCCAGAGGATTGCACTAATCCACAGCTACGGCCTTGGTTTGAATTTACCTCTGCGTTACGCCAGAGTCACACTTTAGTGTTTGGACATTGGGCGGCATTGATGGGTAAAGTCAACGACCCTAAGCTAAAAGCACTAGACACAGGCTGTTGCTGGGGGGAATATCTAACCCTATGGCATCTTGAAAAAGACCAAAAAATTACCCAAAAAAGGTTAAAAAAGGGTTAAACTAAGCCCGAGAGTGGTCGATATACGACAGTACCCTATGCCCTGAATTTAATAATCTTTTCATTCGGAATAATATAATAATAACCGGAGTATCCTATGAAAGTTAATGTAGCCACCCGAGTCATTGGCGGGTTTAGTGTTGTTACACTTTTACTTGTGTTGTTAGGATTTACCTCGTACCTGACGAACATTAGCCTCAAAGATAGTTCGGCCATGATGCAAGAGTTAAGCTTGCCAGCCCTAAAGGCGACCAACCACTTAACCGAAACCCTGAGTGAACAACAGCGCCAAGTGCTGATCGCCTATCACGCACCAAAGTCCTCGAACATTCCCGATATCCGTAAAGTCTTTAACGACCACGGCACCCAGTTTAAAAACGAGATCAGCAATCTGACGCAATTGGTTCAAGGGCAAGCCAATCTTTCTGCATTGATCTCGCAACTGGATGGTAGCTTCTCGACCTTCGAGCGCGATAGTCTCGCCATGCTCACTGAACGTGAAGCCGCCCTCAGCAAACAAGAGCAGCTAATCGGCTTAAAAAAGAAACTTGAAAATGCTGCCGATGACGCCTCGTCAGTTTTGCTCGATATTATCGATTTAGAAAACAGCCAAAACCCCGATGCTCAGAGTATCGCGGCCTCTGCCAGCGCTATCGATACCAGCATGGGTAATATCATCACTACCATTGCCGATTTAGTGACTAATGAAGAAATGAGTAAACATGAACTCATTTCCAAAGAGCTCGACTACATCCTGAGTGAGACCAAGAACAAACTCGAATACGTGAATCGTCATGCGCAGGACATAATTGATGCTGACACCTTAAAATCCGTCAATGAAGACACTAAAAAGGTACTCGCGTTGCTCGAAGGCCCTGACTCTATGGTGCTATTGAAAGCGACCCAATTGAATCATGCCAAGAGTGCCATGAATCAATTGGCGACCATTGAGAAAGATGTCAAAGTCATCGATCGCAATATGGAAGATGTGAGCAATAACATCGAGTCTGTGGCGGCCAATATGAGCCAAGAAACCATAGCCAAGATTGATGCCGCCAGTATCCGCACTATTATTGTGGTGCTAATCGCCATTGTCGCCGCGGTTATCATCAGCTTTGCCGTTGTGGCACCGTTAAAGCGCTCTCTCTATCAAGTCAATAACGCGCTGAATGTATTAGCTTCAGGCAACTTAACCCACAAATTAGATGATTCTGGCCATGATGAATTTGCCGAGCTTGCGAAGAACTGTAACCGTTTAGTCGATAGCTTACGCGGCTTAATCGTCGGTATTTTGGACCGTTCTAACCAGTTAGCCGCAGCAGCGGAACAAACGTCGGCTATCACGGCGCAAACCACCTCAGGTATCCAAGAGCAAAAGAGCCAGGTCGACCAAGTCGCAACCGCAACCACAGAATTAAGCTCGAGTGCACAACAAGTATCGATGAGCGCCGATGACGCTCTGGCGCAGATCAAGCAGGCCGATCAAGAAGCCAAACATATGCGCACGATTGCCGAAGAGAACAAGCGCACCATTTTAGCCCTAGCAGACGAAGTCGCTAAGGCTGGCCAAGTGATCAACAAGGTGCAATCGGATAGCGCTTCTATCGGCTCAATTCTCGATGTGATCCGTGGCATTGCCGAGCAGACTAACCTACTGGCACTAAACGCAGCTATCGAAGCGGCACGCGCCGGTGAGCAAGGTCGCGGCTTTGCGGTAGTGGCCGATGAAGTACGCAGCCTGGCCTCACGAACTCAAGTCTCGACCCGCGAGATCCAGCAAATGATCGAAGTGCTGCAACAGGGCGCGCAGCAAGCCGTAGCAGCCATGGATATGGGCCGTGCCCAGGCCAATGCCTGTGTCGATAAGACAGAGCAAGCTAACCTCGCGCTAGAGACCATCAGCCAATCTGTACATAAAGCCTATGATGCGGGCACGCACATTGCCCATGCCGCGCAGGAGCAGAATGTGGTTAGTCAGCAAGTGTCTGAGAAACTTGAGCATATCGCAGCAATTTCGGAAGAAACCGCGATTGGCGCCGATCAAACCGCGCAATCGAGCCATCAAGTGGCTAAACTCGCCGAAGAGCTGCAAGCTTCTGTCGGTGAATTTAGAGTGTAAGCAAACGCTCAAGTATGAACAGGGTCGCAATTGCGGCCCTTTTCTTTGGATTGTGATTGTGATTGTGCTTGTGCTTTCGCTTGGCTTTTAGGCTTTTAGGCTTTTAGGCTTTTAGGCTTTTAGGCTTTTAGGCTTTTAGGCTTTTAGGCTTTTAGGCTATTAGGCTATTAGGCTATCCCGCTGCTAGAGCAGATAGCAGAGGCAATAAACTCAAACTCGGCAGTCAATATCCAACGCAATATCAATACAGGATATTTGGCAAAAACTAACAAACGACGCCCATAAAAAATGCCGAACTCAGTTCGGCATTTTAAGCATCATTCTTTCCTTGTGCTAAAGCACACTAAAAATGATAGAACAGATGATTACTCTTCTTCACCGCCGGCAGCAGCGCCTAAACGCTCTTTCACTGCAGCAGTGATAGGGCTAGCACCGTGACCATTTGCTTCAGCCCACGCTTGAATCGTCATGCCATCGGCTTCTGGTACGCTCAGTTCGTTAACTGATAGACGTTTAGCCACAAACTCACCGGCATCATTCGCATTCGCGGCATAGGCAGTACGCAACAAGCTTTGACCATCACAGCTAATCCCGCTGTACACTTGGCGTAACTTAACACGGCTTTCTTTTAGTTTTTTACGTAGACGGTTTTTATCGTTCGCTTTTACGTAATCACAAATACTCGCGACAAGTGGATCAGCTTCGGCTTTTGCCGTGGTTGACACAGAAACATAGCTAAATCCGATTAGTGCAGCCAAAGCTACAGGCATAAGACGCATCCGATACTCCTTAATACTTTCTTATAGTTTTATTATGTTTTATATGGGCTGCGTCTATCTCTAGCGGATATTGGCCTCCTAGGAGTCATTAGTGTGGAAGCCGTAAAATGCCGCTATCTCAACTAAGTCAGGCCTATCGGATCTAATACCTTAGACATATTGACAATCCATACGCACAGGGTACACAACAGAACAACGTAATTTAACATTTTTTTGCCAAATTGATAAAGCGATATTCCAGCCCATCAGCATTTATACTAGTGAGCGATTCGGTTTCTTGCCATTTATCGCTGTCCCATGCGGGGAAAAAGGTATCGCCTTCAACCTCTAAGTTAATTTGCGTCAGGTAGAGTCTGTCAGCTTGAGGTAATAATTGTTGATACAATTGCCCCCCACCAATAACGACTAACTCTTCACAATCGCCAGCCGCGAGCTTAGCATCTTCAAAAGAGGTCACGCAGGTCACGCCTTCTATCTGCAAATCCGCTTGGCGGGAAATCACAATGTTGTGGCGTCCTGGAAGGGGTCTACCAATGGATTCGAAGGTTTTACGCCCCATCACCACAGGTTTGCCTAAGGTCATGGCTTTAAAGTGGCGTAAATCTTCGGGCAGATGCCATGGCATTTTGTTGTCTTTTCCAATGACTCGATTGTTTGCCATCGCGGCTATCATAGCAATGCGCATGGGCACTCCTTTGGTATTGTTTTTATTGAATAACAGGGCGGGTTCTAAAATACAGCAGACTAGGTAAAGCAAGGCCCACCGACAGCGCGCCTAAAATAAACACGGTTTTTAAGCCGTTACTGATCACTTGTCCAGTCAGTTCTTGGCTGACCTGCGACTGCGCCGTTAATTGCACTAGGGCTATTACAGTATTAAAAGCGTAGGTGCCAGGGATCATCGGGATAATCGCCGCAACGGCATACATCAAGGGCGGCGCGAGGTGACGCTTGGCAAAGCCGATAGTGATAGTTCCCACTAAAGCCGCGGCGGCAAAGGTCGCCCATTCGATAGGCAAGCCAAATTGCAACATTAGCGTGCGTGAGCTATGCCCTATAGCGCCTGCAAGCGCGCAGTAGGGTAAGAAACGTTTCGGCACGTTAAACACCATGGCAAAGCCGACAGCGGGAATTGCTGAGAAAAAGGCATCGTGCAATAGCGTCCACAGTAAGGCGATCATAGGAAGATCCCCCCTAGCTGCATCGCAATCGTAATGCCAATAACGGACGACACAGTAAGCAAGGTGGCATGGCCCCAGCGGGAAATCCCCACGTTCATATGGCCTTTGACCATATCAGAAATCGCATTGATCATCGGAAACCCCGGCACCAACATCAACACACTGGCCGCCATGGCCGCCTGCGGGGTCTCACTCAAGTTAAACACATAACCCGTCTGCGCCAATAAGCTAGTGACAAATGCCGTCACCGCAAAATTAACCAGCAAATTAAAATGCCGCTTGGCGATCGCAAGGCGCACCGACATCCCTACTGCAGAGGCAAAAAAAGTGATGATTGATGCGGCGACATCGCCATTAAATAGATGACAGAAGCTTGCGCAGGACAGGCCTATCATCAAGATCACGAGATACGGCGGGTAGGTCTTAGGTTCGATTCGCGCTAAGCGTTTACGCACTTCGTTGGGGCCATAGAGACCTTTTTCCGTCAATAAACAGATGCGCTGTAACTCGCAGACTATGGTCATATTGATGCCATGCTCGCGGATCCGACGCGTCGTCGTGATACAGCGACCATGCACTAAACTGGTTAACACGAGGGAATTAGAGGAGATGGAAAGCTCAACACTTGCCAATCCTAAGGCCTGACCTAGGCGCTGACTGATTTCTTCAACTAAATCAGATTCAGCACCGTAGGCCAGTAGCAGTTGTGCGACACGCACAACCTGCCGAGTAATATCATTTTGAGTATCTGCGTACACGGGACTCTCAAAACTTAGGTTGGGATATTATCTTTGGTAGATCACTTCTACATCGTAGTCGTCATCATCAAAGTCATCGTCGAATTCATCGTCATAGTCTTCATTGATCGCATCAATGTTGGCTTGATGATAATTGTCCCACTTGAACTCAACCTCTGCATCTGGGTTCGCATCTTTATCTTCCGGTGGAAGACTTTGGATGAAGTCCAGCAGCTTGGTGGCTAATTCTTTAGTGCCATCACGGCTATAGGCAGAAATGGTATAAACATCACCTTCCCAACCTAATTCTTTAACAACGCGAGCGACCTTCTCTTTTAGCTCGTCTTCGAGCAGCAGATCCGCCTTGTTAAAGACTAACCAACGTGGCTTGCTTGCCAATTTTGGCGAATATTTTTCAAGTTCACCGACGATCGCACGGGCAGAATCCACAGGATCTGTACCATCAATTGGCTCGATATCGATGATATGCAACAGAATACGGCAACGTTCTAAATGCTTTAAGAAGCGAATCCCCAGACCCGCACCTTCTGCCGCGCCTTCGATCAAACCAGGAATATCGGCAATCACAAAGCTTTGACCAGGACGAGGGTTAACCACACCTAGGTTAGGCACTAACGTCGTGAAGGGGTAATCGGCAACCTTTGGCGTTGCACGTGATACCGCGCGAATAAAGGTCGATTTACCCGCGTTAGGCATACCCAGCAAGCCTACGTCGGCTAACAACAGCAGCTCTAATTTCAGGCTACGGACTTCACCCGGCGTACCTAAGGTCTTCTGACGTGGAGCACGGTTAGTACTGCTCTTAAAGCGCGTGTTACCTAAACCGTGGAATCCACCTTTAGCCACTAATAGCTTTTGACCATGGGTGGTTAAATCGCCGAGGACTTCTTCGGTTTCATCATCAATAGCACGCGTACCCACAGGCACTTTTAAAATCAAATCTTTACCGCTATGGCCGGTACAGTCACGGCCACGGCCGTTTTCACCGCGCTCAGCCATGTGAAAACGTTCAAATCGGTATTCAATCAGGGTGTTATGGTTTTCATCGGCCTGTAGATAGACACTGCCACCATCGCCACCATCACCGCCATCAGGACCACCATCAGGGATATATTTTTCGCGTCTGAAACTCACACAACCGCTACCGCCGTCGCCTGCTTCGACCCTAATTACTGCCTCATCGACAAACTTCATACTTACTCCTGGCATCACTGAATGAAGGAATTATACCGTTTAACTTCATCGGTCGCCAAAAAACTCGAGATACTTGCCCCCAATCTTACCAGTCAACGCCCTCAATTTGATAAAGATTTACCAAACTCACCAGAAACGCAGGTAAATAGAAGCATAAAAAACAGAAAGCCCCACCAATGGCGGGGCTTTACAGTATAAGCTAGACTCGAAAATTAAGCTTCGATGCTAATAAACTTACGGTTATTAGGACCTTTAACTTCGAATTTTACTTTACCGTCAGTCAGAGCAAACAGAGTGTGGTCACGACCAATACCCACGTTTACACCAGCGTGGAATTTAGTACCACGTTGACGAACGATAATGTTACCAGCTAGAACTGATTCACCGCCAAAGCGCTTAACACCAAGACGTTTACTTTCTGAATCACGGCCGTTACGAGTAGAACCGCCAGCTTTTTTATGTGCCATGAGTTAGACTCCTATTATGCGTTGATAGCAGTAATTTTAACTTCGGTGAACCACTGACGGTGGCCCAACTTCTTGTCGTGGTGCTTACGACGACGGAACTTAACGATAGTTACTTTCTCGCCACGACCATGACTTACTACTTCAGCAACGACTTTACCGCCAGCTACTAAAGGAGCACCAACGTGCACTTTTTCACCGTCAGCGATCAGTAATACTTGATCGAATTCAACAGTTGAACCAGTAGCAACTTCTAATTTTTCTAAACGAACTGTGTGGCCTGGGGCTACACGGTGTTGTTTACCACCACTTTGAAAAACAGCGTACATAGCTATTTTACTCCGATATTCCTAACACGCTGGCTCACACTATGGGAGGCAGGGTGCTACAAAAACTTTATTGACAATGGGCGCGGAGTTTACGCGAAGAATCCTTATCTGGCAAGCCCTAATTAGGAAAGAATAAAAAAAGGCCGGAATAACTCGCACATTAGTAGTGTGAGTACTGTCATATGTCGGAATTTTAGGTAAAATTCATTCTATATAACACGTGAGCCTAAAATAGAGGCCGGGTACGTAATGGCCCCACAACCAGAGTCTATTATGGATTTAAACGCTATTCGTCAACTGGCTGACACTGATATGCAAGCAGTCAATCAGCTGATCTATAAACAGCTGGAGTCAGATGTCGCCCTGATAAACCAGTTAGGTTTCTACATTATTAATGGTGGTGGTAAACGTCTTCGTCCTTTACTGTCCGTCCTCGCAGCACGCGCCGTTGACTACCAAGGTGAAGCTCACCTTAAGCTTGCCGCGATTATTGAATTTATTCATACCGCTTCATTACTGCACGATGATGTGGTCGATGAATCGACCCTCAGACGCGGCCGCGAAACCGCCAACGCACTCTTTGGTAACAGCGCCAGTGTATTAGTGGGAGACTTCCTTTATACCCGCTCATTCCAAATGATGACCGAACTCGACAGCATGCGCGTACTGCGTGTATTAGCCGATACCACCAACGTATTGGCCGAGGGGGAAGTATTACAGCTAATGAACTGTAATGACCCTAATACCACAGAAGAAAGCTATATGCGGGTGATCTATTGTAAGACCGCTAAGCTATTCGAAGCCGCCACGTTACTGGCTGCCGTATTAGCCGGCGCCACTCCCGAGCAAGAGGCCGCATTAGGTGACTATGGTAAGTATTTAGGTACTGCCTTCCAGTTAACAGATGATTTACTCGACTACACCGCCGACAGTGAAGAGTTAGGTAAAAACATCGGTGATGACCTCGCCGAAGGTAAACCGACCTTACCGCTGATCTATGCCATTGCCCATGGCACAGAAGAAGAGCAGCAACTCATTCGTCAAGCGATTGAGCAAGGTGATGGCACCCACGCCATTGAGAAAATTGTTGCCGCTCTGCATCACTGCGGCGCGCTCACTTACACTCAGCAAAAAGCCATTGAAGAATCCAACAAGGCGATTGCAGCGCTGGCGGTATTACCCGACAGTGATTTCAAAACCGCATTAATTTCGCTGGCAAAAATCTCCGTTGATCGCAACCACTAATTGGCTGCGATAAACCAATAAAAAGGCCTTGCTTAGCAAGGCCTTTTTATTTTTAACGTTCTTTATCAAAGCGAACTTAAACCTGCCATTGGATCGGTACTTCGCCCCTTGCCATCAGCAGTTGGTTCACTTTAGAAAAATGCCCACAACCAAAGAAGCCGCGATAAGCTGACAGCGGTGACGGATGGGGTCCCGACAGTATTTGATGCTGTGGCGCAGTAATCACCGCCCCTTTTTTGATGGCATGGCTGCCCCATAGTACAAAAATAATCGGCTGCTCCTGCGCATTAAGCAGCTTTAACGCCTCAGTGGTAAAGGTTTCCCAGCCCGCATTAGCGTGGGAATGAGCTTGTCCTTGCTCCACCGTCAGCACGGTATTGAGCATTAAGATCCCCTGCTCTGCCCATTGAGTTAAATCGCCATGGTTAGGGATTTGAAAACCGGGAATATCGTTCACTAACTCTTTATACATATTGGCCAGCGATGGCGGCGGTTTAATGCCTCGCTTAACCGAGAAACACAGGCCGTGGGCTTGGTCGGGACCATGGTAGGGATCTTGACCGATAAGTACCACACGCACCTTTTCCAAAGGAGTTGTCTTAAAGGCGTTGAACACATCCTCCTTGGGGGGATAGATCACCTTACCCGACGCACGCTCTTGATTCACAAATGCAATCAACTGCTGGTAATAGGGTTGAGCACGTTGATAATCGATAAATTCCTGCCAAGTTGCCACAGTCACAATCTTTTCCTCTGGTTAGAATGCCGTTAGCTTAAAAGTGATAGCGCGACATGACAAGCCAACTCAGTTTTTTATTCCCCAGTCTTGAGATATCGCAAGCATATTGCGGCATAAACCTGTTCTGTTCCTTTGCTTAAGGCAATCGCTTGCTATCGAGAAACGCCCCGTATCGCAAAAGTTAACTCGAGCAAAGTTGAGTGCTGCGCCATGTTGCGCCTCGACGCTTTGATTCGCAAATGGCTCTGATAAGCCATCAGCTAGCGTGATAGGGGCGTTTGTTCAAATAATCCGTACTAATCGCGACCACGGTGGCCATGACCACGGTCGTCATCCCTATCTTTACGGCGCTCATGTTTGTCGTAATGTTTGTGGTGATGCTTATCCTGTTTATAGGAGCGATAACGGGGTACGTACTCATCGCGATACCAGACATCCTGAACAAAATAGACTGGGCGGCCGCAGGCACCGTAGGAAGCACAATAGCGACCCCATTTTTTTGCATGACCGGGCGGCACATGCAGATAGATAGGTTCATACACGACCCGAGACTGCTCTATCACGATAGGCTGTTCGTAAATCACCTGTGGACGAGGAAAATTACCAATATTGATCTGACCGTAAAAGTTTGGATCGCCGATGTTAATCGACACTCCGACATCTGCTGCAATGGCCGAAGATGAAGCGGCAGCGAGTAGTAAGGCTGACAGAGTAAGTTTAATTGCTTTCATGGCGGTTCTCCTGTTGATGGAAGCAGTATGCGAGTGGCTAACTGAACAGAAGATGAATCCTCACAGGAGGCTAAATCAGATATTATTTTCCCCGCAGCGCCATGCGGGAGCTTGTATTTTAGCAGACTATCTACATCCCAAATCGGCAAGAATTTAAATCACGATGACAGAACTGTTACATATCTTCCGCCTTGAAGCGATGCAGCAAAACCCATTGATACCAATTACAATATCGCCCAATCAACCATCAAACTAACCGCAATTGAGCCATAGGTAACGTGCGAAGAATTAGGCTCATCACAACCGATTTAGATCCCAATACTTAAGCCTAAGCGGTTCCTTCCTGCTGAATTTAGGATAGAATCGCCCACCAATAAATTATTTTGAGTAAGCGCTATGACTGATACCAGCAACACCACGATTTTTGAACTTGCCGATCAATTTATTGCCTTAGCTAATCAGCTAAGCCAGCAGGAAGGTGATGTCGGTAAAGTCGGCACTGCCCTGCGTTTTGCCGCAGCGCGTTTTAACGCCTTTGAAGCCGCGATCAAATCTGCCGATTTAGGCGCAGAAAAAGACAATGCGCTCGACTGGTTTAGCGCCGAATACCGCGAAATGCTAAGCGACAACCTAGACGACCATATCGCGAATCCACCCGTTATGCAGGAAGAAGCGGCGGCGGATGACTCGGTACAAATCTTTAAAGGCTGATGATGCGCTAAAAGCCAAGCATCACCTGCTAAAATCCCATAAAAAACGCCATCTTGTGATGGCGTTTTTTATCTCTTCGCACTCATCAATACGCATTGTGATACGTTAGAGGGTGTACACTACCCGTATCGCGAGCAGGATCAGTACCACACCAGAAAGTTTATCGATAAGTCCCGCTTTTTCCCGTAACTTAGGCAATACACTCGAATGGGACAATAGTAAGGCAATCAAGGTATACCAAAGCCCATCAACCACCAAAGGCGTTAGCACGATAAGTGCTTGACCCGTCAAGCTATCGGCCACCATCACAAACTGGCTAAACAGCGCTAAAAAGAACAACATAATCTTAGGATTGAACAGGGAAATCGCAATACCATCGCGCGCCGCAGTGAGCGTATCCGTCGCCTCCCCCGCCGCAAGTTTTGCCTGCATACCACCGTTTGAGCGCAATGCTTGGATCCCCATCCATGCGAGATAGAGCGCGCCTAAAATCGCAATCCCATTAAAAATCAATGGCGCTTTTTTCAATACAACGGCTAGTCCGAGTAGCGTCACTAACGCATAAATACCAATACCAATCGAGTGCGCCCAAGCGCAAACGATCCCCTTGCCGCGACCACCGCCTAAAGTATGACGCACAACCATGGCCAAACTCGGCCCGGGAGACATAGCGCCCAAGCAACAAATCGCCAATAGCCCTAACCAAGTACTAAAGCTCATTTTTAACCCTTTAAAGCATAAAAAGGCCCTCAATAGGGCCTTCACAGGAGTGGCAGTTTAACACTGGCCAAATAATACGGTCACTCTCATTTAGCCGCGTTAGGATGATAAAAAGCGCGGATATCTTGCACCAGTTGTGCAAGCGACGCGGGCTCCACATACATCATATGACCCGCTTTGTAGTAGTGCATAGTGACACGGCTATTATCTATGCCATTATCGGCAAAGGTATTTTCGGTCGCAAAGAAGGGCGTCGCAAAATCGAAATAACCGTTACCGACAAAAATGCGTAGGTCTTTATTCTCGCGCTGCGCTTGCCCTAAATAGGGCGCCACATTCACATAATGCATTTGCTTACCGCTGATATTCCAATTCCAGCCACGGTTAACATCGGTGGAGAGCACGTTGAAGGGGCGTGATAATTTAACCCCTAAATCCTCATACAGATACTGATGGATAGCCGCCGTATAAGCGCCATCGATACCATATCCTGACGGGTCGTTATCGGTCGAGTCACCACCACTGTCGTAATCTTTGCCGGTATAGCGACTGTCTAACCGCCCGACGGTCAAATCCTGATCCCTGAGCAATTCTTTGGTGTAGCGACTCGCACTCACCCGCAAATTCACTCGGTCAAGATAAGACTCACTCAGGCCCGTAAAACGCGCCAACTGTTTACGTACGCTCTGATAATCGCTTTGCGCTAAACGGCTACCCTGTAATAGGGCTAAGGCGTAATCCTTGATAGCGAATTGACGCGCCTGTTCGACAAACGCTTCGAGCCCTAAGGCCTTGTCAGCATCGTTGACTTTATTGTGATAAAACGCAGTTGCCGCCATAGTCGGTAAAAAACCAATGTAGGGTTGGTTATTACCCGGTTGATAGCGAGCGTGGCTAAAGTCGAGAATCGATGAAATCAGCATCACGCCATTGACCGAGATATCGGTCCAACCGCCTTGAAGCTCATCCACTAATGCTGCGGCTCGTGTCGTACCATAACTTTCACCAGCAAGATATTTGGGCGAATTCCAACGCTTATGTTCAATCAACCAACGGCGCATAAACTCGGCAATGGATTGGGCATCTTCTTTCACGCCCCAAAAATCGGCACCTTTCTTCTCACCAAGCGCACGGCTAAAACCAGTACCCACAGGGTCGATAAACACTAAATCAGACTCATCGAGTAAGGAGTAATCGTTGGCCTCTATCCGATAAGGCGCCGCACCATCATCTTTGGCATCACCTGGTACAATTACACGCTTTGGCCCAAAGAGTCCCATGTGCAGCCACAGCGAGGCAGAACCTGGGCCTCCGTTGAAAATAAACGTGACAGGGCGTTTACTGCTGTCTTGCACATCATCCCGTAAATACGTAATAGAGAAGATACTCGCCTGAGGCTCACCCTTATCATCCTCTAAAATGGTTTCTCCACTAATGGCTTGATAGCTGATCTTTTGATTTTGAATCGTCATTCGGTGCTTAGTCGTCACCACCTCTGGCACTAGCTTATCCACTTTGGCTTCGCTTTTTTGGGCGGGCTCTGCATGACCGACTATGGACACAGTGAATAACAAGGGCAGCAACACACTTGCCCATTTCAGCCTTGAGGGCGTTTGCTTCTCTGTTAGCGCTCGCATCAATTATTCTTCCCTTCTGTAGTGGTTATTTTGTGATCTTTTTATTGGTGCACCAGCTTACAAAGACTGCGCACTCGGCGCAAAAGCACAATTGCAACCGAATGCGTCAAAGCTTTAATCGGCTTTTAAAGCATAAATTCACGCAGATTTAAGCTGTTAGCCGCTAAGATAGATTGGATTATCGGAAACTCATGTAGGCATCTATGGGCACTATCACTCTTATCAGTCTGGTCATTCTCGCATTACTCGTGGGCGCGATTAGCCTGCTAATCTGGCAACGCAGCAAAGGTAAGCGCATTCCACTCGCGGTAATTTTTGTATTGGGATTTTTCGCCGTAGGCCTAGGCGGAATTATCGGTTTTGTACATAAAGGTGAAGATTATCAAGCCTATCAAAAGCTGCAGTGGCATACGCTTGCCCCTGAAAAAATCGCACCGCTGGTCGCCGATGGCTACACAGTGTTTGTGGATATCACCTCAGACTGGTGCAGCATTTGCCAAACCAACAAGGCTGAAGTCACCCACAGAGAGCAAGTGGTGAATGCGCTGATGGCCGACAAGGTTATTTTGATGCAGGGAAATTGGAGCGAAGCCGATTCCACCATTGCGGGTTATATGAAGCATGAAGGCGTACCTGGTACACCTTACAATAAGGTCTATGGTCCAAGGGCGCCTAACGGCATAGTGCTGCCTTCAACGCTCACCATAGAAGCTGTACTTAATGGCTTAGCTCAGGCAAAAGCACTGTAAGCAATTGATTTTGATTAAACTTCAAAAACAAAGCTTTAAGATTAAAACACTCGCGCAATAAAAAAGGCTGCATCGCAGCCTTTTTGCACACTTCAAATCAGTAGAAAGTAATTTTCCGGAAAGGTGGGCAGAAAATCACTCCGTACTCTTAACAGCCATCTCACCCCAAAACGCTATTTAACTCGTTCGTTCACTCACACCGTACTTCAATAAACATCCCCGCGTTGCCGTGAATCCCCAGTATTAAGGGCAAGCCTGCTTTGTTCAGGTCAACTTAGCCAAAGATATTTATGAAACATTTTTATAACAATTTAATACTTTACGCCAGCATTAAATACAACTTTCGATCGATTAAAATATAAGCTTTTTATTATCAACAGCTTAATGGTCAGACCTCTAAGCTTGCCTCTAAAGCATTCACTTCAAGCATCACAGAGCAACTCACGATATATCGCGACACGATTCAAAGGGTTATACTTAGGGCACTCATTCGTATTAAGGAATCAGCTGAATGACATCAATAGAGCCCACCGCAATGCCCTTAGATAAACATTTTCTGCCCGAAAATCAGTTACTGCTTAATGCCGTGGGTGAAGGTATTTATGGGTTTGATTTAAAGGGTAATGCTGTCTTTATCAATCCCGCCGCCGAGCGCATGACGGGCTGGAAAAATGAAGAGTTACTCGGCAAAAATATCCATAATTGCCATCATCATAGCCACGCGGATGGTAGTCATTATCCGCAGGAAGATTGCCCCATCTACAATACGTTAAAAGATGGGATAGCAAGGGAAATTACCCACGATGTATTCTGGCGCAAAGATGGTAGCAGCTTTCCAGTGTATTACAGCTCTACGCCCGTCTATCGGGATAACAAGCTTATCGGAGTAGTCGCGATATTTCGCGATATTAGTATTCAGAAACAAACCGAGCAGTCGCTACGCCAAGCTTTGGCGCAGGTTCAGGCTCTGTCGGAGCAACTTGCCAGCGAGAATCACTATCTCCAGGCCGAGTTAGCCGATAAGACCGGCGATGTGGATATTTCGGGCAGTAGCGCGGTGATCCGCCATATGATCCAGCAATTGCATATGGTGGCTAATACCGATAGTACTGTACTGATCTGTGGCGAGAATGGCACAGGCAAAGAACTGGTTGCCCGTAATTTACATCAACTGAGTCGCCGTAAAGATAAACCCATGATCAGCGTTAACTGCGCGGCGTTTTCAGCCTCACTGCTAGAGAGTGAGTTGTTTGGCCATGAGAAAGGCGCCTTTACCGGTGCAACTCAGCAACGCAAGGGCCGCTTCGAGCTCGCCCATCAAGGCACACTGTTTCTCGATGAGGTGGCCGAATTAAGTTTAGAGGCGCAATCTAAGTTACTGCGGGTGATCCAAGAGCAATCCTTTGAACGACTCGGCGGCAGCGAAACCATCAAGGTCGATATTCGCTTAGTCGCCGCCAGCCACCATGATTTACTCAAGCGCGTTGAACAGGGCTTATTCAGGATGGATCTCTATTACCGCTTGAATGTCTTCCCAATTCAAGTGCCGCCGCTGAGGGCAAGGCTTGAAGATATGCCCGAGCTTGTCAGCCACATTTTGCATTCCCTAAACCGCAAACTCGGTAAGAAACTGCGCGGCGTAAGCCAAAAAGGTCTGCAAAAACTGATGGCCTACAGCTGGCCTGGCAATGTGCGCGAATTACAAAATATCCTCGAACGGGAGGCCATTTTATCCCAAACGGATATTCTACAAATCCATGCCATGCCTACGCATCACCTACAGACTCAAACCGCAGCTTCGCCATTACAAACCTTGGCCGAGGCGGAAGCGCAACATATAGAACAAACATTAAAGCAGCTCAACTGGCGTATTTCAGGCCCCAATGGGGCGGCCAATGTGCTCGGCGTTCCGCCAAGTACACTCAGATCGCGGATGAAGAAACTCGGGATTACACGCCAAACCCCTGCAGAAGAATAGCCTTTAAAAACGCGATATATCGCCAATTAGCGATATATCGCGACATGCGTTAAATCACCATTTAATTTAACCATTAAATATCAATACGTTAAAACAAAAAACTCTTGGCCTAACGCTTGCTATAGGGAGCCGAATCTTATTTAAGCCGTTAGGACAGCATATGCCCAAGAGTGACCCCCTACAGAGTGAGAACGCCAAGCGCTCCTCTGCCGAGCAATTTATCCCCGTAAAAAATATCCAGGCGGACGATAAGCCTGCACATAAAAGCAGTGGCCAGATTCATTTCCGTGAACAGAAGGGCTATTTTCAACGCCTGAGAACCACAATGAATAGCCTATTAGTACTGCTGTTTTTTGCCCTACCCTTTATTTCCTTTGATGGTCGGCAAGCGATATTGCTGGATGTGAGTCAGCAACAGTTCTTCTTTTTTGGCCTCACGCTCTGGCCACAGGATTTCACCTTACTCGCTTGGGTCTTTATTGCCGCCGCCTTTGGATTGTTTTTCATCACAGTGTTTTGGGGGCGCGTCTGGTGTGGCTATCTTTGCCCGCAAACCGCGTGGACTTTTATGTTTGTCTGGCTCGAGAGCCGGATTGAGGGCAACAGCAACAAACGTAAATTGCTCGATAAGGCGCCATGGTCAGCCAATAAACTCGGTAAAAGAAGTCTCAAACACGGTCTGTGGGGATTAGCCGCCTTAATTACTGGCTGTGGATTTATCGGTTATTTCATCCCCGCCCGCGAACTCTATTTGGATATTTTTACCGGCAACGCCGGCTTTTGGACGACCTGCTGGGTATGGTTTTTCGCGATTTGTACTTACTTAAATGCAGGCTGGATGCGCGAGCAAATGTGCTTACACTGCTGCCCCTATGCGCGTTTTCAGGCAGTGATGTTCGATGCCAACACCAAAACTGTGACCTATGATGCCGCACGCGGCGAAGCGCGCGGCCCACGTAAGCGTAAACAACCGACTGAACTCGGTGATTGTGTTGACTGTAACTTATGTGTCGAAGTCTGCCCGACGGGGATTGATATTCGCCAAGGCCTCCAATACGAGTGTATTAACTGCGGCGCCTGTGTCGATGCCTGTAATGAAACCATGCAAAAATTCGACTACAAACAAAACCTAATTAGCTATGTCAGCGAGAGTGAATTAAAGGGCATCGCTCATTCCAACTGGCGCTCGCCACGCTTTTTAGGTTACGGCGCCGCCGTTGTCATTATGTTGGTTGTGATAGGTTTAGATCTCTCCAGCCGCAGTGAGATTCAACTTAACGTCATTCGCGACAGGCAGAGCCTATACCGCGAAACCGCCGATAATAAAGTTGAAAATACCTACCAGCTGAAGATCCGTAACAAGACTCAGCAAACCAAGCAATATCAACTCGCGGTCAACAGCGAAATGCCCTTCAGCTTAATTGCCGATCCTGTCATTACCCTCGCTCCGGGCGAGCAATCGGATTATCCCGTGACTGTATTAGCTGATAAGGATGCAATCCCAGCGGGGCGCAAAATTATCGAATTCTCGGTAACGGATGTCAGCAAACCTGAACAAAGCGTTAGCCAAGAAACCGGCTTCTTTAGCCCTTAGCGTAATGCGCTAGTGTGCTAGTGTGCTAGTGTGCTAGTGTGCTAGTGTGCTAGTGTGCTAGTGTGCTAGTGTGCTCGCCGATAAACGAACACACTGCATGACCGTTAGTCACTTCTATGAATGATGCCCGTTGGATCACTGTGGTTCGCCGGGCTTTTTTACTCACCTTATTTCGTTAAATCCGCTAAATAGCCTCAACTCGCGCCGCACAAAAATGAAGTGCGTCAATTTAAAGCAATAGCCTTATAGCCAATTATCTTGCACCTGTGTTGCGCTTACGGCTGCTGCTTAAAAGAGGCTCGGCTGTCATTGCGGTAAAGCAATATCGATTTATTATTGACGAATCACCATATAGATCGAATACAATAAATATACGAAACATATATAAAGTATATTTATGGGCATAGTTAAAATTTCCGAAGAACTGCATGATGAGCTGAGAAAAGCCAGTTCGGTCATGTCACGTTCAATCAACTCGCAGGCGGAATTCTGGATAAGGATCGGGATGCTGGCAGAGTTGCATCCACAGCTCTCCTTTAATCAGTTAGTCGCCGATTTAATGAAATCTGCGGACGTGAACCTAGCCAACGTGACCCAAGTAAAGGAAATGGCCGATGAATAATCAGGTGAAGATAAAATCTGCCGAAGAAATTGCACTGATGCGCCGCGCGGGGCAATTATTAGCTCAAGTATTTCAAATGCTTGATACCTATGTCCGCCCCGGCATCAGCACCATGGATATCAACGATGCGGTCGAAGCCTTTATTGTCAATGAGCTAAAATCGCGTCCCGCGAGTAAAGGTCAGTATGGCTATCAATATGTGCTGAATTCGTCTATTAACGAGGTGGTCTGCCATGGTGTGCCCTCGCCGAATGAGGTCATCAAAAGCAAAGATATCATTAACTTAGATATTACCCTCGAGAAAGACGGCTATATTGCCGACTCCAGTAAAATGTATGTGATGCCACAGGCACCCGCCGAAGCTAAGAAACTGGCAGATGTTACCTATCTTGCCATGTGGCAAGGGATCAAACAGGTAAAACCTGGGGCCACATTGGGCGATATCGGTCATGCGATTCAACAATATGCCCAATCCTTTGGCTATAGCATTGTCAGAGATTACTGTGGCCATGGGATAGGTCAAGAAATGCATGAAGAGCCACAAGTCCTTCACTATGGAAAGCCGAATCAAGGCCTTAAGCTCAAAGCGGGCATGGTATTTACCATTGAGCCCATGGTGAATCAGGGCACTGAAAAGATAAAGCTCAAAAAAGATGGTTGGACGGTTGTCACCCGCGATAAAAAACTCTCGGCGCAATCGGAACATACGATACTTGTCACCCCAACGGGATACGAAGTGCTCACCCTACGCCACGATGAGCAATCTCCCCGCTAATTTCGACGCTAACCCTCGCTTTTTCATCTCAAATTCAGGTGTGCTGTAGTAAATTTGCACTGCAGTTCACCGCCCTTCATTAGAGTAAAAATTCTATTTTTACAATTGGATAGCTGTGCAAATTGCTACAATAATTTAACGATAAACGTTGACCTGACAGGTTGAATCCTTCTAATCTAAACACTCGTTTGATTTTAAAATAATAACAACGATAAACCTATTTGAGGTAGTTAGGCATGGCATACGATCAAGAGTCACAACTCGAACTTGGCAAATACTCATCACTCATAGACTTAATCGAACGCACTAGCCAACGCTTTGGTGATAAAACGGCATATGCTTGTTTGGGGAAAACCAGCAGCTTCAATGATATAGAGCGCGATTCACGCTATTTTGCCGCCTATTTGCAGAATAACACTAACCTAAAACCCGGCGATCGGATCGCGATTCAATTACCCAATATTACCCAGTTCGTTATCGCCGCCTATGGTGCGCTGCGGGCGGGACTTATTCTAGTAAATACTAACCCGCTCTACACCGAAAGAGAGCTTATTCATCAGTTTAATGACTCTGGTGCTAAGGCCTTAGTGGTGCTGTCGGATCTGCTGCCGACCCTTGCCAAAGTGGTTGCGACCACACCGATTGAATTGGTGATTTCGACCCACCCATTAGATCTTATCGACCCACAAGTTCAGCCCAAAACGGGGCTTAAAAATGTCGAATTCTGCCAAGTGCTAAAACAAGGGGCAGAGCTACCCTTTAGCCGTTTTGTTCCCGCAGCAAATGATTTAGCGGCGTTGCAATATACCGGTGGTACCACGGGCCTCTCCAAAGGAGCCATGCTGACCCACGGTAATATGCTCGCCAATGCGGCGCAGGTAAAATCTCGTATCGGCAGTGTTATCACCGAGGGGGAAGATATTTTTGTCGCGCCATTGCCGATTTACCATATCTACGCCTTTATGGTGAACTTAGTGCTGTATTTTGAATGTGGTGGTTGCTCGGTATTAATTCCCAATCCCCGTGATATTAGTGGCTTAATCAAGACACTGGCGAAATACCCTTTTACCGGTTTTGCAGGGCTTAACACCCTCTTTGTAGCTTTGTGTCATCAGCCCGAATTTAAGGCGCTGGATTTTAGTCATTTAAAAATCACTATTTCGGGTGGTACTGCACTCACCGCTGCCGCAGCCAATATCTGGCAGCAAACCACGGGCAATACCATCAGTGAAGGTTATGGGTTATCCGAAACCTCGCCGGTAATTTCACTCAATGCCCCCGGATATCAGAAGATTGGCACTATCGGTAAGCCCGTTCTCGGCACTGAGGTCAAACTGTTAGACGAAAACGGCAATGAAGTCGCACAAGGGGAAGCCGGTGAACTCGCCGCCCGCGGCCCACAAGTGATGCTAGGTTATTGGAATAATCCCCAAGAAACGGCCAATGTGATGACTGCCGATGGTTTCTTTAAAACCGGGGATATTGCGATTTTGAACGAGGAAGGATTCCACCAAATCGTTGATCGCAAAAAGGATATGATTATTGTCTCCGGCTTTAACGTCTATCCGAATGAGGTCGAAAACGTGCTCGCCAGCCATCCGAATATCATTGAATGCGCCGTGGTTGGCGTAAAGGATGAACACTCGGGAGAAGCGGTCAAAGCCTTTGTTGTGCTAAAAGATGACAGCCAAGATCATGAGCAAATGAAAACCGCTATTCTTAACTTCTGCCGCGAGCAACTCACCGCCTACAAGCTGCCCAAGTTGATTGAATTTATGCCGCAGCTACCTAAGAGCACTGTGGGCAAAATTCTACGCAGAGAACTGAAACATCAGGCTTAAACATACCTAAACATCAGTGATGTGTGAGCAGTCTTAAATCCAAAACAAAACCCCAGAGCAACACTCTGGGGTTTTATTTACATGACATCCCCCATTCAAACCTTACTCGCTCAGCGCACTCACTTCATCCGTGAGCAGCTGCAAACTGGCAAACTCGCGATATAGGGCATTGGTTTGTATAAGAGTTTGATGCTTACCACTGGCGACGATACGCCCTTTATCGAACACGATAATTCGGTCCGCATTGATCACTGTGGCGAGGCGATGGGCGATGATAAGCGTGGTTTTCCCCTTCATCAATTCATCGAGTGCCAGCTTCACTTTTTGCTCACTTAAGGCATCGAGCGCGCTGGTCGCCTCGTCGAGCAGCAAGATAGGCCTGTCGGCTAAAATGACCCTCGCAATCGCGATACGCTGCTTTTGACCACCGGATAAGCGCACGCCGCGCTCACCCAAATAGGTTTGATAACCTTCACTAAACTCACTGATAAACTCATGGGCACGGGCTGCGATACAAGCATCAATCACTTCCTGCTCGCTGGCATCGACGCGGCCATAGCGTACGTTCTCCAATACACTGGTGGCAAAAATCACTGAGTCCTGCGGTACAAGCGCAAATTGCGCCCGTAAATCCTTTGGTGAAAGCTCAGCAATATCAATCCCATCCAAATGAATACTGCCCGATGACGGCACATAAAACCGCTGCAATAACTGAAACAGGGTACTCTTGCCGGCCCCACTCGGCCCGACCAAGGCCACCCGCTCACCCGCAGTAATAGTCAGTTCTAAGTCGCGGAGCACTAACTGAGTTTGCTCGGGATAATGGAAGTTCAGCTGTTGCAGTTGCAGCTCGCCACGCACTTTCGCGGGCAGCGTTTTAGGCTCCAGTGGCGCAGGAATATCGACTTCAGTTTCAGCCAATTCGATTAAGCGTTCAGCGGCGCCCGAGGCGCGTTGGATCTCACCCACGACTTCACTAATGGTGGCGACGGCGCCTGCCACCATCACGGCATAAAACATAAAGGCCGAGAGTTCACCGCCCGTCATCTTACCCGACATCACATCGTGGGCGCCGACCCAAGTCACAGATGCTATGGCGGCAATACTTAAAAACATCACGGAGGAAATCAACATGGCGCGATAGCGAATACGACCACTGGCGGCGATCATCACATCTTCGACACGACCATTGAACAAACTGCGGTCCTTATCCTCATGACCATAGGCTTGCACTGTATGGATTTCATGTAAGGTTTCATCCACATAGGCTCCCAAATCCGCCACCCTATCTTGACTCTCCCGCGCTAAGGTTCGCACTTTTCGGCCAAAGAAACCGACAGGCCCCAGCACCAGAGGCACGGCCAGTAGCACGAGCAGCGTCATCTTCACGCTAGTGATCCCCATCATCGCCAGCCCGCCGATCACAGTCACGCCGGAGCGCAGCGCCATCGACAGACTCGAGCCGACCACGGTTTGCAGCAGAGTCGAGTCGGCGGTAAAGCGCGAAATCACCTCACCGGTACGCACCTTGGCATAAAAAGCCGGAGACAACTTAAGCAGTTGATTGTAAACCGTCAGCCTTATATCGGCGCTGACCCGCTCGCCGAGCCAAGTCATCAGATAAAAACGGCAAAACACCGCTGTGCCACTCACGGCGGTGATCAGCAGCACTAACAGAATAATTTCATTGAGACGCTGGGCGTTATCCTTAATAAAACCTTCGTCCACCATCAGCCGCACGCCTTGCCCGAGGGATAGCCAGGCCAAGGAGCCAATCAACAGAAATACAATCGCCGCCACCACCCGCAGGCGATAGGGCTTAAGAAATTGCCAAATCCAAGGCAATACCGCCCGTTGGCGGATCGAAGAGTTAGCAGCGTTGTGAGACATAGTGGACTCTGATAATGATCGTGGGGGAAGTGTACTCGATTCTGTAGTCTCGGTTACCTGTTTGTTCACTATTGATATCCTTAGGCTTTATATGCCCATCAACCTTAACATATGCGAGTATCAACAGAGCATACCCGAAAGCCCTAAGGATAAACAAAGTGACTTTAGCAAGGCGTCGCTGAAAGCAGGCAATAGCAAAGGATGATGGCAAAACCCAAAATGCCTTGAGGAATATAACAATAAACCCGCCTAGAGAGCGGGTTTATGCTTGCGCCTTGAGTCGATCAAGCTCAAGGCGCAGATTTTCAAAACATAAGTCTTCAAGACACAGTGTTTACGCTACAAGTAGTACTTAAGCTACTCGCATATCTTCGGGCGCTTTAGGTGTGCCATGGTGGCCATCTCGCTTCCAGTTAACATCGAGTAATTCACTGCCCGTCAAACTAAAGGCTTGACCAAAACCTTTCACATACAATCCCTGATGGGGCGCTAACTTATACAGATTAAAGTCCGTCAGTGCCGCGAGATTATCGGACATGTCGCCAAAGCGTTTTGATAACAGGCTGACTCCCTTACTAAACGAGGGCGTATCCCGCTCAACCGCTTGAGCCAGAGCATCGAAAGTGAGGCGTTTACGGGCGAATACAGACTTAGCTTCGGCTTCATCCTCCACCAGCATCACAGACACTTTGGTCGACTGCTTAAGGTTGTGGCCGTGACGCGCTAAGTCACTCACTAAGATGTAAAACCCATCGTCGGCTAAGGCAAATGGCGCATAACTGGCATTGGGTTGCCCATCCGTATCGACTGTTGCGAGTTGCAAAGTATGGCGCTGCTGTTTAAAGGCCTCAATTTCGGGTAACAGTTTGTCCCTTAAACGTTGTTCTTGCTCGGAGATTTCAGGCTTCATATTGGATACCTTAATAAATTATATCGGTGACTGTTGAGTAGCAAAGGTGCTCGCCAGCGTTTTAAAACGGCTAACTTGCTCAGGAAAAAGCACTCTTTGCTTGTCTCGTCCTAAATAAACTTTGAATACCACCTCGCCTTGAGGACCAAAAAAGTTAATCGAATGGCTCTCACTGCCCCTAAAGGGTCTGCTGATTAACGCAATCGCTCGCATGTTATCCAGCTTGAGATGACCATGAAGGCCATCGCCTTTGCTGTAGAGGTTGTAATATCCATGGGCAAATTTCCCTTGGGGAAAATCACCTTTAAATTCAAAAACGCTGCCCGAGAGCATCACTATCGTGGTCAGAGGTCCCCACTCGGGTAAGCTCTGCAGCAGCTCATCGATTTGCGTTAAAGACAAAAACACCCGCTGCGCTTGCGGCAGTGCCGCGACCACATCAAGCTCGGCAATCCCTAATTCACTCGCCAACTGTGCAGGCATTAAATCGGGCTGTCTGACAAAGCGCTGCCTTAACATGGACTGCGAGTCGGCATCAGTGTGATGGCTCGGGAGTGTAATTTCAGTGTCGATTGTCTGTGTCATTTGCATCTCCTAAAGCTGGGCCTAGAACATATAACGTGCTGACAACTTCATATTGCGACCAGATTGATATAGGGTCTGCCATGCCTGCTGGTATTTCTCATCACCAATGTTTTCGATGGCAAAGTCGACTCTCAGGCCAGACATAGCCCCCATCGCTGGCTCCCAGGCGAGGTACACATCCCACAGGGTATAGTCGTCATACTTAGCCACGCGATAACCTTCGGGCGTATTGGATTGGCTGGCGACATAGGTCACTCGAGTGCCGAGTTTCATATCGCCTTCCATGATGCCTTGGGAGAGATCGACGTTAAACTTATTGGCGGGCATACCTTCGATATAGTCGCCAGTCTTACGGTCTTCACCGCGGGTCTGACCGTAATTCATCGCCAGCCGTGTTTGCCCAATGCGATAACGGCCGCTGAGCTCAAAGCCAGTTAATTGCGCATCTTCCACGTTATTCCATGAGGTGGTTTGCTCAAATCCTGGGATCCCCATTAACGGATTGGAGACTTGCTGAACGATAAAATCGTCCACGTCGTTACGGAAGATGTTTACGGTGAAAGCCAGCTCATCATCACCGGCTAAGTTGTTGAAACGAAAATCGGCTTTCAGTTCTTTATTGCGGGCGACTTCAGACTTTAAGTTAGGATTCGTCGCAAAGGTATTACACAGACCTTGGGGTAAAAATCCGGGGATCGGCGGAATGCAATAATGGGTTCCGGTAGAAAACATTTCCTCAACCGTTGGCGCACGGAAAGCCTGATCATACCGTGCACTTAAAGTCAGCCACGGCTGAGTCTGCCAACTTAAGCCCAGCGAAGGCGATAACTCATTGTCATCCGCAGAAGCATTAAGGTTGTGACTCTCGTTTTTGAAGCTGTCATAACGTAAGGCGGCGTCAAGATTGACGGTTTGCGTCAATTGAATATCGGCACGGGTAAAGGCGCCCCACACTGTGGTCTCACCATCGATATCCCCTGGGCGCTGCCCCACTTGGCCCCTATCGTCTCTAACGGTTTTAAGGGTATCGCGATAACCATCGACACCATAGGTCAGCTTAGTGTTCCCTAACTGCGAACTGTTGTTGAGATTGATGCCAATGGTGCGGTATTCGGTGCTATCAAATTGACCTTTTGTCACTCGGTCTTCGTCATAATCCGTGCTATTCCAATAGACCTGCACTTTAGTGTCCAAATATGGATTATTTGCCGGCGCCAAGCTGTAATTAAGGGTAACGTTTTGATCGTCCGTTTTGCGGCGCACTAAAGGCACTGAACTGCTCACCGCAGCGGAAGGATTACTCGGCACGAGTTCATTAATCTTGTTAACTCTTGCCGATAACTCTAAGCGTGAAGCCTCATCGGCTTGCCATCCAAACTTAGCCAAACCACTGCTCCCCAAAGAAGCACTGTTCGTTAAGGTTTCGTCATTCCCCGTATTGATATTATTGGAGTCAAAGTAAGATCCATTGATTAACCAATCAATAGTATCTTGTTGGCCATACACGGCAGCGCTGGTTTTAGTGCGGTCGCCATTAGTGTCATAGCCTTGCTTTAGATAGCCACCGAAGGTTTCGTTAGGGGCTAAGAAATCTTGAGCCGATTTAGTATTCTGCGCCACCACACCACCGATAGCACCACTGCCCCAGAGACTACTGGCAGGACCGCGAATCACCTCAATTGATTTGAGTAATTCTGGATCCATAAAGTAAGAACCACGGTGACCAGAACTGGTATTCTGTCTTGCACCATCAATGGTTTGTAATACACGATCGCCGCTTAAACCACGGATCTCAACCCCTTGAGACGTCGCTCTCGGACCATTGGTTAAAGTGATGTTGGCTTCATTTTTTAGCGCTTCGGCAACCGATGATGCCTGAGCCACATTGAGCTGTTCTTCACTCACAACGGCAACACTGCGGCTCGTCTGGGAGACTTTTTCACTCAAGCGTGTCGCGCTGACTAATACTTCATCAAACTCAGTCTCGACTAATTCCGGTTTCTTTTCCTTTTGCTGCGCAGTCACACCTTCTTCAGCCGCTAACGTGAAGCTTAGCGCCGTAGTCGTTAATGCGATCGCAATGGCGATAACTAACGGCTTTTTTTGCATGGTTACATCCTTAAATCATCAATGATATTAATCGATTAGAATTCAAATCGACCATTTATGGTTAGTCCGTCAACCTAGGTCGAGCTGCTGCATTTTTGAGCATCCATTTTCGTAATTGCTGGCACTCTAACTGAGATTGGAAAATTGATCAAATGGAAATCATTATCATTTGCGATCTTATTTATATTCACGTATCTTAATTAGCATTGATTGATGGGCGACTGTTTTTTGAACTTGGAAGGCGTACTGTGACACCGAAACGATATCTGGTTTTTGGCGCATTAACCGTTGCAATCCAAACGGGTGTGATTGCATCGCAGCCTGCTATGCCATTACTAAGTAGTCTCAGTGAATCGACACAAATGACCGCATTCAAAGAAGCAAATAAAGCGGTTACCTTAAGCTTTGCAACCCATAGTGCAGCAGAAAAATCAGCGGCCATATCAGCGATAAAAAATACGCCTGCAAATACGATTACCGAAGATGCGATTTCAACAAATGTGCCTAATACCAGTAAGCCCCAAACGGCGCCAACACTCACTGATACACCAGTAACTGAAATAGCAAGGCAAGCACCCAAACCAACCAAAGCTAAGCCGCAAACGATTCAATCCGCAGTGCAAAACAAGCCAACGCCGAACACATCCTCTAAGGCAGGTGCGACAACTGCCAAACCTCTTATGGCCGCAAATACACAACATCAGAAAGAAACTGGAGAGATAACAAAACCTTCTGACCAACTGTTGTCGCAAATGGCAGAAAGCAACACTCAAGATAAAACCGTTATTAACAATACCAATGTGACGCCCACCAGTGTCAGCGAGAACACTAAAGCCACTCCCGAGGTTATCGAGCTGGCAACACCGACTTTTGCCAGTAAACCGCCGCAACCCACCTACCCACGCATGGCACGTAAAAAAGGGCTTGAAGGCACGGCGACGGTAGAAGTGATGTTTAACGAATTTGGACAACAGCTCGCCCTCACCTTAGTGAAAAGCTCGGGCGTGGGGCTGCTAGATCAAGCGGCATTAGAGGCGGTTGAAACCTGGGAGTTTCAAGCGCCCACCAACAAACTGGCCAGCCATTACAAGGTGAGAGTACCTATTCGCTTCGCCTTAAATTGAACGTCCCTAACCGCAGTATTCCAGTTATCGCTGATAGCTTGATAACCACTTATTTAATAACGAATTTGACCTAAGAGGTTCAATTGCCCATGACTGACTTTTCCACCCTACAGGCTCAACTCGGCGCCCTGACTTGGCCGCTACTTATCTGCGCTTTTCTCGCGTTAATGATTTGCCTCGAACGTAGCGCCTTATTTTTACAGCAATCCTTTGCATCTATATCACCCAAAAAACAGGCTTGGGTGAAAGCGCTGCGTCAATCCGATGCCAAGGCCAGCAGTGAAACCGTTCAAGCGCTTATCGATAGCACTAGTCGTCAGCAGGACTTACTGACAAGGGGCGCCAATTTACTGCTAAAACAAGCCGATAAGCCAAAGCCGCTCAGGGAAGAATTACTGAGTCTGTGGCTGAACAAACAGCAAAGGGACCTACAGGCGGGTCTTAAATTGCTGCAAGTGATTGGGATTATTAGCCCGTTACTGGGTTTACTCGGGACGGTACTGGGGCTGATTGAGATGTTCGCCCAGTTAGGGCAATCCCAAGGTCCTGTCACCCCATCACAGCTCAGTGCAGGGCTTGGGCTGGCGATGAACACCACGGCTGCGGGTCTGATTATCGCGGTGCCGACCATTACTGCCGCCCATTTATTTGGGATCTGGGCCCATAGTCAATGCGTAAAAGTGAGTCATGTATTGAATCAACTCAATTTGTGGCTATCCGGGGTTGAACATATCGCCCTCGAGCAGAATCACTATCAGGCTTTTGCCGACGTTAATCGTGCTAAACCCGCGTCTAACACTCAACTCGAGTCACAGCCATGATCAGTGCCGATAGAGCCTCATTACCTCAAGCGGGGATCTCGGCCTTAGAGCCCCTTCCGAGCATCGATCTTACGGCACTGATTGACATTATTTTTATCGTCTTAGTGTTTCTATTGCTCACCGCTAATAGCCGTTTGATGAGTTTACCCGTGGAAGTGCCGCAAAGCCCAAGCAGCGCCATCACGGCCGTCGAACCGAAAGAATCCATTGCTATCAATATTATGGCAAACGCTCCCCATTGGGCGCTAAACAGCGAGACCTATTCCGAGTTAAACGCCTTCAGTTCGGCATTTGAAGAACAGCTAAAACGTCATCCTCAGGCCAGTATTGTTATCGCGGCGGATAAAGCCGCGCCAGTAGAACCCTTAATGCAGCTGTTAGCGCTCTTGCAGGGCAATGCCATCAGCCAGACGCAGATTTTGATGGAGCATTAATCGCTTAGGTTAAAGCAGAACATTTTTCGAAACCATTTCCCTTGGCAGTACCTTTTGCCTGCCTTGCACACAGATGAAGTAGGAGTTTATCCATGTTGTTTCAAGCCAATCGTCATGCCAATAAATCAGCCAATAACTGGCGGCTATTTTTCCAGGCGCTCAGCCTCTCAACATTCGCGGCCTTATTCTCGACCAATGCCTTATCGCAGGAGATAAAACTGGTTAGCGCGGGCGCTGGAGTGACTGAGTTGGTACTTGCCCTCGATGCAGCTGACGAGCTGGTTGCAGTGGACTCCACCAGCTATCTTCCCGAGCATTTAGCGTCAATTGCCAAACTGGGGTATCACAGAATGTTGTCGGCCGAAGGCATTATGGCATTGTCGCCAACTCTAGTTGTCGGCTCTGAGGTAATGGGGCCAGAAACCACACTCAATGTACTCAAACAGGCCAAGATAGAGGTGGTGAAGTTACCCTCCAGTGCCGATGAGAAACAACTGATGACGAATATTGATACCCTAGCTCAGCTACTGAAACGCACTGACCAAGCGATAAAGTTAAAACAAGATTTGCATCAAAGACTTGAAGGGCTAAATAAACAACAGCAATTGAGCCAGCAACAGGCCCAACCGAAAATCCTGTTTATGTTATTACAGGAAGGACGCGGCGCCCGCGTCGGCGGTAAAGGCACTGCGGCCGATACCATTATCGCGCTCTCAGGGGCGAAGAATATTGCCGACTTTGAAGGTTATAAGAGTCTATCCCAAGAGGGCATACTCTCACTCCAGCCCGATGTGATTTTACTCTCTAAGCGCAGCGAGCAGAGCGATACACAAACTGATGAACAAACCGCGCAAGCACTACTGAAGGAAATGCCGTTACTCGCCCACACTCCAGCAGGCAAAAATGGCCATATCCAAACCCTTGCCCCACAGGCCTTACTCGGCGGGTTAGGTATTAGCGCTATCGGTGCGGCTGAAACCTTGGCAGCCACTTTGCTCAAGCAAGATCAATAAGTTGTGGGGCTGATGAGTATGTTACAACATCGCTGGCTATGGCCCACCATGGCAACGCTGCTTATCCTCAGCAGTTTACTTTCCGTCAGTGTCGGGCCAGTGAATATCAGCCTTATCGACTCCCTCAGCGCGGTGTTTAACTGGGCCACGGAGCAAAATATTGGCAATCTTGCTCCCCACGAGCAACTGGTTGTCAGCAATGTCCGCTTGCCTCGTACCTTACTCGCCCTTGCCGTTGGGGCCATGTTGGCCCAATGCGGTGCTGTGATGCAGGGGTTGTTTCGTAACCCCTTGGCAGATCCTGGGATTATTGGCGTGTCATCCGGCGCGGCATTAGGCGCAGCAATCTGCATAGTGCAGTTCCCTCACGCCGAATCTGTCATGATTTCTGTCAGTGCTTTTTCCTCTGGCTTAATCACTACCCTTATTGTCTATCGCCTTGCCAGCAGCGCTTTAGGTACATCGGTCGTGTTATTGCTGTTATCTGGCGTCGCCGTTGCCGCACTCGCCGGAGCTGGAATTGGCGTGCTGACCTATTTAGCCAATGATATGGCGCTTAGGGACTTAACCCTATGGCAAATGGGCAGTATTGCTGGCGCACAATGGCAATATGTGGGCTTGTGTTTAGTGGTGTTAGCACTGCTGAGTTGGCAATTTAATCGTGATGCTAAGGCGCTTAATGCCCTGCTACTCGGTGAGGCCGAGGCCAGGCATTTAGGGATTGATGTTGATTCACTCAAGCTGAGACTCATCCTGCTCTGCGCCTTAGGGGTCGGCGTCAGTGTTGCAGCAACAGGCATTATCGGTTTTATTGGCTTAGTGGTGCCCCATTTAGTGCGTATGTTGCTGGGGCCAGATCATCAACGCCTCCTCCCTATGAGCGCCCTGCTAGGTGCGGCCTTGTTGGCACTTGCCGATATCGGCGCGCGCGCCTTTTTACCCCCAGCGGAACTCCCCGTTGGCTTAGTGACAGCGCTCATTGGTGCACCATTCTTTATCTTTTTACTCCTGCAACAACGCAGCAAATTAATCTAAGCGAGAACCCCATGGCTATGAGCTTATCGGCTGCGCCCGTCGCTAAACAACATTTTGAACGTGCTCAACTAAGCGTGGATAGACTCAGCTACGCTATCGGCGATAAGGCGGTGTTAAAGGACATTAGTGTGCAATTTCAACCGGGCAGTTTCACCGCACTGTTAGGACCGAATGGCGCGGGTAAGTCCACACTGTTAAAGGCGCTGTGCCAAGAGATCCCCGCCGCGCGCGACAGCATTCGGCTTGGGCACTGCCCGCTTGTCGATTGGCCAAGGGCTGAACTGGCAAAATCGCTAGCGGTGCTACCACAGCACGCGAGTTTAACCTTTCCCTTTAAGGTGCATGAAGTGGTCGCCATGGGGCTTTATCCCTTAACCTTGAGTCAAAAAGAGGGACAGCAGTTAGTCACAAAATGGCTCACCGAGGTGGAGATAGTGCACTTGGCGCAGCGTAGCTACCCCACCCTTTCTGGCGGCGAAAAACAAAGGGTACAACTGGCGCGGGTATTAACTCAGTTGAGCCAATCCCCCTTCCCGCCGATTTTACTGCTCGACGAACCCACCTCGGCGCTGGATCTGGCACAGCAACATAAGGTATTAGCGCTGGCAAAAAATCTCGCCCATAAACACGCCTACACTGTGATTGTGGTACTACACGATCTCAATCAGGCCGCCCGTTATAGCGATAGAGTTATCGTCCTCAAGCATGGCGAAATTGTCAGTGAAGGCTCGGCAAGCAAGGCTTTATCGGCCGAGATTATTCGGCAGGTATGGGATTATGAACCTGAGTTTATTCCTGCACCACAGGGCGGTTACCCATTGATTTTTTAATCCAAAATCGAACCCGCTAAGCTTTTTCACTTAAGGTTAAGGGTATAATCGTGCCAATCGATATCGCCAGTACATTGAGCAGATGAAAAACACAATTTCCACAGAAACGCAGCAAGACGCCTTAAGCATTGCCAAAGCCACGCAAAAACCGGGGCAAACGAAGGAACAGACCAAGCTTATCGCGCAGGGGATTGAAAAGGGCATTGCCGAATACAAAAAACGCCAAAAAGCCAAGGCCCGTGAGCGCGATAAATTGAGAAAACAACAACTAAGAGCAAGAAACCAACAAGCGAGCGCGGCCGACGAGATGGATGACGGCGAAGATTTTTCGCTACCGCAGACTCAATTTACTGCTGTTGCTTGGGCAGCCATCGCCCTATTACTCCTTAGCTGGCTGGGCTTTGGGGCTTATATATTCCTTTAACTGAGGAGATTAACGCGTAACCTATCAAGGTAACCAGTTAGCTCATGCGGATGAAACGCTTGTGCAGTTAGCGCCTTAGCATTGATATTGCCAACCTTTAGCTGGACCCGCCCCGTCTCGGGCAAAAAGGCCAACTCAAGCCAGTTGGCTCTGTCGGGGTAGCCATCGAGTGTTAGACAAAGCGTATTGTCCCGCTCTATCGCAAACTGACAATCCCAGCATTGGCCGACAAGATCGAGCAGCACTTGCCCGCTTTGTGTATCGGTTAATCTCGGCGCATACACCCAATGGGACATTCGCATTTCATGGGGAATGGTCTCAAGCTTAAAGCGGCCCTGTAGAAAAAACTGTTCGGTTAACATATTCGGATCATCAAAGTAGTTATCATGTATGAAAAATCGTGTATGAATAAATCGTGTATGAATAAAAATGACTCGGTAATGGGCTGATTAACTCACTGGTTTATAAGCAGATTAACTCATTAAGCCTTCTAATCGATTCGCGAGCCGCTTAGCTAAGCCCTTTTGCCAAGCCGCACTCTTTGGCTGACTGTAGAGCCTATCTTCCCACGCAAAAATCTTGTTCATGCCATGGTAAGCGAGCCAAGGCAAAGGCTCGCGCTCCCAGGGTGCTAATACCTGTTGAACTGAAGCATTAAACGCCCAAGGCATAGATGCAAGCTGTGTATCACGCCCTAATATCAGGTCCACCAGCGTGCGGGCAAATAGGTTTGCCGCCCCGACACCTTCCCCTCCATAGCCGCCAATCAGGCCTAAACCCAGACTTTGATCAAAGATGGCATGGGGAGCAAAACGCCTCGCCAAGGCTAACGTTCCGCCCCAACCATGGGTAATTTGTACGCCCTTAAGTTGAGGAAATAACGCCAACAATAATTGATAACGAAAGCCAAATTCGCCCTCGAAAGCACACTGAGGTGGGCTTTGATTTACAGGAAATTTCCCATTAAAAAGTTTAGGGTCAAAACCAAATTCGGTGCGTATTTTCGCGCCAAAGCCATAGCCGCCACGGGCACCAAATATCAACCGATTATCAGGGCTACGCTGACCGTAAGTCACTATACGGCTGGCATCACTAAAGGTCGCGCGATTAGCCAAGCCAATTGCATCCCATGTAACGTTCGTTAACGGCTCGGTGGCGATAAGTAAACTCTGCACGGGTAAAGTAAATCGCCCCAGCCCACTGAGCTGACGTAGATAACCTTCCACTGCGGGCACCACAATCGCCGCACGAACATTTCCTTGCGGCGTCTGTAATTGAGTAAGTGCATCACCAAGATGCGCCATGTGATTTACAGACGTGCGCTCGTAGATCTTCACCCCTAAGCTTTGCACCAGATCAGCCAAGCCACAGACGAGTTTCGCCGGATGTATTCGCGCGCAATGGGGGGTAAAAAGTGCCGCTTGGCCCTCGGCCATAGACACTTGCTTATCGAGCTCGGTCTTATCCAGCCAACGTATATCTTCTTCACCAAAGCCATCTGCGCGCCACTGCGCTAATTCGGCTTTAATATTAGCGAGTTGCTCTGGATAACGCGCCGCGACCCGCAAGTTACCGCCATGGTGTAAATCACAGTCGATATGGTGCTTAGCGCAAACTGTGGCCACTTCAGAAATAGTTTCTTGAATAATGGCTTTAGCGATAAGGCGCTGCTCGCCCTCGAGCCGATTAAGATAGGCCACATCGCCACTGAAACTGCCCATCAACCAACCGCCATTGCGGCCGGATGCACCTTGGCCTATGTATTCGGCCTCAAGGATAACCACAGACAGATTTGGCTGGTATTGCTTTAGATAATAAGCCGTCCAAAGCCCGGAATACCCCGCACCGATAATGGCAACATCGGCGGTGATATCCTGCTCTAAGGGTGGTAAAACGGCTCGTTGATTTAACTGAGGCTCAGTGTCGAACCAAAATCCGCGCTCTTTCACGCCAACGTTTCACTCGAGGCATTAACACCAATGATTGCAGCAATTTCATCGACATGGGTATCAACCCAAGCGCTGCTGATAGGCCCCCAGGTAACGATACGATAATAACCCGCATTATTACGGCTGCCGTCCTGCACAAACTCTACTCGAATCCCTATATCTTCAAATGCGGCGATAGAATCCTGCAGCGTGCGCCGAGGCATTCCAGTTAATTTATTGAGTGATAAAAGGTTATGTCGTTCATCATCCATTAAATGCGCTAAATATAACTTACGCAAAAATGCCTTATGCTGTTTCGACATCGATTGAGTGGCTGCGGCTTCTAGGGGCATAGAGGAACGATCCAAAAATTGATCAAGAGACTATAAAATTACTTGATATTCAGTGAATAAGAAATAGCCTAAGCGCAAATTATTAGGCAGAGTTTACAGGGTTACACCCGCCAATATTGAACAAATTATCCTCATTGACTTGTGTTTATCCCCCCATGGCTGTTATTTCTAAGAGGAGTCAATCGATGGGAGCAAGCAATGAGCCAAATGATTACCGCTGAGCAAGTGTTACATTTCTGGTTTGAGGAAATCTCACCTAAATCTTGGTGGATCAAAGACCCTGAATTTGATGCTTTAATCCAGTCCCGCTTTGAAGGCTTACTCAAACAAGCCAAGCGGGGTGAACTTGCCGATTGGCGCGTCACGCCTCAAGGTCGTTTAGCCGAAATCATAGTGCTGGATCAATTCTCCCGAAATATTTATCGCGATACGCCCGCCGCGTTTGAGGCCGATGCCATCGCCCTCGTCCTTGCCCAAGAGGCCGTCGCCCAGCAGGTTGACCAAGCACTTAAGCCAAAACAAGTGCCCTTTTTATTTATGCCCTACATGCATAGCGAGTCACCGCTTATTCATCAAGTTGCGGTGAAATTGTTCAACCGAGAAGCGGCTATCGCCAATTTAGCATTTGAACTGAGGCACAAGGAGATTATTGACAGATTTGGTCGTTATCCCCATCGAAACAAGATATTAGGCAGAGAATCTACCGCAGAAGAGATCGCCTTTTTAAGCCAACCAGGATCCTCCTTCTAAAAGCCTGATTACGCTTTTGCTAAATAAAATAACTAAGACTATAAATTAGCAAACTACACTTATTGCTGTAGGTCATGGAGCGGCCAATACAGGTTGGTGACTCACAACGAGGTATTGATGAGTGATGAAACACGCTAAAGTTGCTTCAGGTTCCGCCAGAATGTACTGGTTTCGTTACCGATTGTTGGGCTTAACCGCCCTAATTCATCCCCAAATAATGCAGGCGGCGGAGCTGAAAATTGGGGTAAGCCTTTCTATTCCCCCCTATGTCATCCAAGAATCCAACAGCGGTTTAGAGCTTGAATTGTTATACCAAGCGTTAGCCGTTAAAGGTCACAACGCCAGCATTCACTACCTGCCCTTGGCCCGTACTTTCCATGAGCTCAAGGAAGGCAAACTCGACGGCATTATCAACATTAAAGACGGCATGGTTGATAAAGTCTTTTACTCCGATGTCGCCATCCGCTACCAAAACTGCGCCATCAGCCTCGATGATAAAGACTTCACTATCAATAGCGTTAAAGACTTAGACGGTAAGAAGGTGGTGGCCTTCCAACGCGCTTCGATATTGCTTGGGGAAGAATTTACCCAAATGGCGAAAACCAATCCCAGTTATCAGGAACAGGCCAGACAGATACAACAGGTGTATATGCTGATGAAGCACAGGGCCGATGTCGTGGTGATGGATAAGAATATCTTTAAATACTATCTCAAGCAGGCATTTATCGAGGGGAAATTGACCGAGGCAGAAATCAAACAAGTGGCTATTTGCAATCGTATTTTCCCACCCACTGAATATAAATTTGCCTTCTTAAATGAACAAATTCGAGACGACTTTAATCTGGGATTAAAGCAGATCACCGAAGATGGAACACTCAACGCGCTACAGGAAAAATATCGACGTTTAGTGTCCCTAGATAATGAGGCCGAGGCGGCTAATACCCTGCTGGATCATTCAGTGTTAAAGCATGATCCGCTCTGATCCTACTTAACGACTAGTACCGGACACTTAGCGAGTCGCACCACATCTTGACTCACATGGGGTTTTAAAAAGTCCATTAAGCTAGTGCTACCATGGCTGGCAATGACCACCATGCCCACATTGGTGGCTTCGGCGAGAATTTCCTCACTGGCATCACCGTGGCGAATGACAGATTTGATACTAAGGCCTGACTTTAATCCCTGCTGCATCTCCAGTTGTAGGCTTTGCATTTTTTGTTCAACAAATTCAGCGAGCTGTTGCTCTAACGTTGCAGGCGTCTCCACAGCCACACCGTAAAAGTGGGCGCTTCGTGCTGGGCTAACGACATGCAACAAGCGGATATCCACCTGATAAAGATTTGCCATTTCAACCGCATATTTAAGAGCGTGGGCGGCAGTTGCCGAAAAGTCCGTCGGGCATAACACTTCTTGAGTACGCATGATCTTATCCATCGCTTATGGTTGTTTCGCCCAATAATGGGGGCTGATAATCTGTATTTTATAGCAGTAAATCGGGACAAGCAGCTAGGCCGTAAAATTAATTATGCTTTAGCAATCAAAAACAAAGGGCGCCTTAGCGCCCTCTTATCAGAGCTTTAAATGCTATTTCACTACCAGAACTGGGCAAGCGGCGCCGTTGGCCACGGCCTCGGCGACATTAGTGTGTAAAAAGTGCGAGATCCCCGTCCTGCCATGGCTGGCAATCACCACCATGCCCACATCCTTACCATTGGCCTCTTCTAAAATCTGATCGACGGGATCGCCACGGCGAATTAGGGTGGTAATAGGTAATTCGGTTTTGAGCCCCTCGAGTAAAGCCTGCATCTTGGTTGCGGCGGCTTCTTCCATACTCTTAGCGAGTTCCTCAGGCGTGATCGCTAAGATCATATAGTTCTCGTCACCGATTGGTTGCTCTACAACGTGTAATATCTTTAGCCCTACATGGTATAAATTTGCCATTTCAATAGCATAACGTAGCGCATGGGCCGCAGTTTCCGAAAAATCTGTGGGCCAGAGTATTTGACCTGAACGCATAATCTGTTCTCCTTAATGGCTAGTCATCGTTAAGCTCATCTTTGAGCCAAGTAATAGCATCCAGCTTATCGACAAAAAACTTAACCTCGGCCGGAGTGAACCAGTTTGCCAGCTTTGCCATCACCTCCTGTAACGTCGTTTTACCGACTATGGCAATCCGCTCAAAGTGACGAACATGCTTAACCCCTAATTTTAGATCGTCCCAAGCGGCTTGAAGTTCCCAACCTTCGAGCTCAGTCACATCGACTAAGGCATAAATATCGGGATCTTTTACCCCTGCTAACGCGGCCTCGAGCACGGGCACCATCACCTCATAATCTTGATGAGTTAAGGTACCAACCGCTTTAAAGGCAACAAAAAAATCATCATCGCCATAACGCTCAATGCCAACAGAAATACCATGCTTTAACAAAGTCATACCTACTCCTTGTCTAACAAACTACCTTTTAAGTGTAGAAGTTAAGCCCATAACAGGCCGTGATCTTGCTCATAAAAGCACCAGAACACTTGCGTATGCTCACGCTGTTCGCTAGGATAAACCGACTAATCAGTCGGTTTGTTTTTATACACCACAAATCGCTTCCAAAGCTTAAGGCTTGCACCCGAGGGATCACTATGAATATGGCAACAGACCCAGCAAAAATCTCGCCACTCACCGAGTTACTCCAGCGCCAACGTGCAAGTTACTTGGCAGCCCCGAATCCCGATTACGCTATCCGTAAAGAACGCTTACTACGCCTTAAGGCCGCCTTGCTGAAATTCCAACAGCCGCTCGTCGAGGCGCTTTCACAGGACTATGGCCACAGATCGGTCGACGACAGCTTGATTTCCGACATTATGCCCGTGGTCAATAACATTAATTACAGCCTGAAAAACCTGAAGAAATGGCTCAAGCCAAGCCGCCGCCATGCGGGCATCTTACTCGCTCCCGCCCAAGTGAAAGTGCATTATCAGCCGCTCGGGGTGATAGGGATAATCGTGCCTTGGAACTTCCCCGTCATGCTCTCTATCGGTCCCTTAGTCACGGCCATCGCCGCAGGCAACCATGCCATGCTCAAACTCTCGGAATTTACCCCAGCAACCAATAGCGTCATTAAGCAATTGCTTGCCGAAGTGTTTGAGGAATCCCATGTTGCCGTGGTCGAAGGGGAAGCCGATGTCGCGGCGCAGTTTTCAGCCCTGCCCTTCGATCATTTGCTGTTCACAGGTTCAACCACAGTCGGTCGCCATGTGATGCGCGCCGCCGCCAATAATCTCACGCCAGTGACTCTCGAGCTGGGCGGTAAGTCACCAGTGATTATCGCCCCCGATATGCCACTTGAGATAGCAGTAGAACGAATGATTTATGGTAAGTGTTTGAATGCTGGACAAATCTGTGTAGCACCTGACTATGTACTTTGCCCTAAGGCGAAAGTGGCAGAGTTTATCCAAGCCTATCAAGCGAAATTCCAGGCCATGTATGGCGCCATTACTCATAACAAAGACTACGGCAGCATTATTAATGCCCGCCAGTTTGAACGTCTGCTAACAGTGCTTGAAGATGCCAAGGCTAAAGGCGCTAAGGTGATCCCCGCCTCGAATGACGTGATTGATAGCCAGCATCGTAAACTCGCTACTCAGCTCATTACCGATACCACTGAAGATATGCTATTGATGCAAGAAGAAATCTTCGGCCCACTGCTGCCAGTGACTGGTTATGACAACCTAGATGAGGCCATTAGCTACGTGAACCATCGCGCCCGCCCCTTAGCACTGTATGTGATGAGCTTTGATGAAGCGAGCCAACAAAAAATCCTCAAGCAAACCCATTCCGGCGGTGTGTGCATCAACGAAACCGTGTTCCATGTGGCGGCCGATGATGCCCCCTTTGGCGGTATCGGTCCATCAGGAATGGGGCATTACCACGGCAAGGAAGGATTCCTCACCTTTAGCCACGCTAAAACCGTGCTCAGTCGAGGTCGCTTCAACACGGGTAAGTTTGTCCATCCTCCCTATGGCACTTTTATCCAACGCATGTTGATGAAGCTGTTTTTACGCTAATACGGGCGCTTAGGAGTAGTTATGTCGACCATATTATCAACAGACACTAAACCCATGACGGATAAACGTCAGGCCATTTTGGAGACCGCCTTACGCTTATTTGTCGACCAAGGGTTTCATGGCACCTCGACCGCATCGATAGCCAAGCAGGCGGGCGTCGCCACAGGCACTCTCTTCCATCATTTTCCGACCAAGGAAGCACTGATGGAAAACCTGTTTCTTACCATCAAGCAAGAATTTGCCAATGCCTTGTTGTTACAGGTCGGCGAGGGGCAAGATCTTAAGCACAATGCCGAAACACTCTGGCAGAGTGCGATCGATTGGTCGATTGAAAATCCAGTCAAACAGTTGTTTTTTCAGCAGTATTCTATGTCGCCGCAGATAGCACTGCATATTCGCGAGCAGGCGATGAACAGCATCCTAGGCTTTATCGCGCAATTGATAAAACAGGGGCAACTGATGGGGTTGATTGCTCACTATCCCGTTGATTTGATGCTTGAAAACTGTCACGGCCAATACTTGGCCGCCACGCGCTTTTTTATCGATAATCCAGCATTAGGCAAAGATAAACATTACCGCGATGCCAGCTTTGCACTGTTTTGGAAGGCATTACAGGCCGATTAACCATAAAAAAACCGAGCCAGACATGTCGCTGGCTCGGTGCTTGTTATCGCAACGGGAATTAACCTTGGCTCAACTCCTGCTGTCTTTCAGCGGGTTGTCTCACCTGAGCCTGACTCCAATAACCTTGCTTAATGCCCTTATCAATCAACTCGGCAACCGCGAGTTCGATAGCCTGCAACACGCAAAATTGCACTGGCTCGTTAGTGGTAAAACCGACTTCCGCCTCGGCCAAACGATTCAAACTGGTATAGCGGAACAGACCTGCACGCATTTCCTGCGAAAGTACCCTTTTACTCGTAGATACAGACATCATCACTTTCCCCGTGTGCACATCGACCGCGCGCAGATAGATAGTGACTAAATCCTCACGGTACATTTCCGAGGCGCCGATGCCATAGTATTCCACCCCTGTGCCGCCGGTGCTGGTGTTGGTCTCGTAGCTGATAATACCGCCTTCTAATAGCAATCTCGCCGTCGATAACACTGGAATATCATCACCCTTAGTACCATTTTGTTTGTTGCTGATTTTGCGCTCGGTCAGTAGGTTTTGCAGGCCCTCACGCTCAACGGGCGTAAACCATTTAGAGTCAATCAAGGTTTGCATCAGCATCGATGTCGCCCCTTGTGTAACCGCAGTAGAGAATGAACTCACGTTCGCCTGAGGCTTATACTGGCCCGTTTGGTCGCGAAATGAATACACGGCCACAGGGATAGGAAACTTAGGCCCAGGCTGATTCTGTAGCCCTTTCATCACCTCACTCATCGGATTAACTTGAGCGGGCGTGATATTTAAGTCAGGCTTTGGGATCAAACTACAGGCTGACATACTCAGCAGCATCAGGGCGATAAACACTAAACGAGTCATTAGTTTCCGCCTCCGAAAGTTGGCATTTCAATCACTGTCACTTCACCGGTTTCGATATTGGTGATGGTCAGCATCACCCCTGTGCCAGTGGAAGCCACTTCAATACGGAAATCACCCGTATCGTACACCCCATCGGTGATCTCACCGTCAGCTACGCCACGGGTAATGGAGTTAATGATGTTACGTTCTAAGGATTCCTTAAAGCGGGTAACAAAGTCCTTTTCGGTCGAGCTGGCTTTGTTATCGTTTTGAGCCTGCGCTTTGTTCAGCAGAAAGGAGCCATTAAGCGGATTACCGCCAAAGCTGGGATTCACAGGGGTATAGATTAATTCGGTTGCTTGGCTTGTGCATGCCATGCAGAGCACGGCAAGAGAAAGTAACGTCCTGTAAGTCATTATTATTATCCTAAAAGTCGTCCGTTGTTCCTGAAAAATCACCCGTAATGGCATTGGCTCGAACCTGAGCTAAATAATCAATCGTCAGCAATATGGCCTGCTCTGCGCTTTCTTTAATCGGATTGGCGCGGCGGCCAAAGTGCGTGGTATAGATGCGCGTACCGTTGACCTCTAAGGTTAAAACCGTGCCCGCCTGCGGAAATACGGTTTCATATAGGGTCACGTTAAAGCCTTGGGTAAAGGGCAATTCGCGCCAATAACTTGAATAGTAAAAGCCAAAATCCTTACCAAAACGGGTTAAGGTTCTGTCTATAACTAATCCACTGATTTCAATGTCATTATCGGCCAAAACACTGGGGGAACTGACAAGCAGCAAGGGACACAAGATGCAGACGAACAACCGCTTTTTTAACGATCTCACTTTCCTCTCCCTGTTGCTGAAAGCCACCCATTGCGCGATATCCAAAGCCGAACTAAGGACCAGCCCTTAGTCAACATTTTCGCTTACGCAGGGTAACAGGACAGCCGATCTTTCGTCATTAGAGGGAGGGGTAAATTAGCCCGAAAAGCTAAGGTAAAAACCGCAAAATAGCCCATTTGGGTAATACATTCGGCTGAGGAGTGAAACCTCTTGATACACACTTAAACGCGGTTTATTGCGGCAGCCACAAATGTACCGATAGGCCGCCGTCGCTGCGATTATGCATGCTTATGCTACCATCGTGGGCTTCGATAATTTCGCGGCAAAGGGGCAGGCCTAAACCCGTGCCCGATTGTTTAGTCGAGTAAAAGGGCAATAGGGCTTGCTCTAACACTTCCTCGGACATACCACTGCCACAATCTTCGATTTTGATACTAAAGCCCGTCCCATCGACCATGGTTTGGTGGCGAATCGAGAGCGTGACTTCATCGGGATTAGAACCTGATTCATGGGCATTTTTCAGTAAATTCAGCAGGACTTGCTCCATTTGCCCTTGGTCGAAATAGCCCATTTCAGCGGGTAACTCATTGGCTAAGGTAAAAGGGTAATGTTGGGTTAAATGCTCGATAAGCTGCTGCCACGGCACATCACGTCGCTGCGGTAAAGGCAGTTTAGCAAAGCGCGCATAATTGAAAATAAACTGGCTCAAGTGATTCGTGCGACTCTCTATGGTGTCGAATATCAGCTTAAGCTTGGGATTATCGAGATCTTTCGTCAGTAAACGCCCCGAGTTCACCATGGAGGCGATGGGCGCGACGGAATTATTTAGCTCATGGCTGATAATGCGGATCACCTTCTTCCATACCGCCACTTCCTGACGATTAAGCTCTCGGGTCATCTGCTTGAGCAAGATTAAGTTATGCTGTTGGTTATTCAGTAAAAACTGGCCACGGCTCAGATACCAAGTCTCAGTATCATCCTCGCCCATGGTAAACAGGCCGCTCTTTTCCTGCTTAAGGGCCAAGGCAAGCGCTTCGGGTAAGTCTTGCAGCAGCTCGTCGAGGCTCAAGCCTTCCATTTTGCCTTTGATATGAAAAAGATGCCGCGCCGCATCGTTGGCATACATGAGTTTTTGGTGATCGTTAAACAGCAGCATCACATTCGGAGAGCTTTGAATTACCTTATCCAGCAGCAATTCGCGCTGGTAAATATATTGCCGCTCTTGGCGCAACTTAGCCGCCGAATCATTGAATAACTCCGCCAATGCTTTCAGCTGCCCCTCACCATTAGCCGGAATGCTGACGCTAAAGTCATTGTCGTTAAAGTTGAGTAAACCAACCTCTAAGGCATTGAGACTGCGAGCTAAATGGCGGGTAAACCAAGCCACACCCAAGGCACAGATGCCGCAGGAAAACAGTAATATGAATAGCCATTCAGTGATTGGCGGTGTGGACTCGGCCTCGTGTTCTAACTTCAACTTAGGCAGCGAGATAGGTTCAGCGGGTGGCGCTATGGGGGGCACTTCAGGATGGACTGAAGGGCTAAAGAGTCCGTCTTTAAGTTGCTCGAGTTTATAGAGCTTAATTTGCAGCTGTTCTTGCTTAAGTTGCTCCAACTTTTGCAGCTCATGCTTAATCTGTTCCGCCCTTAAACGCTCCTGCAATGGCAGAGTTTGCTGTAATTGCTCGTTATTTTTAATCGCTGCCTCGACAGTCTCTTGCAGCTTATCTACATCGAGGGGCGGTATAGTTATATCGGGGATCTTGATGGGCGCAGCGACTTCAACGGGCGAGATAGTCGGACGATAGCTCACAACACCTAAGGTCAAGAGCACACCTAAGGCGCAACAAACGGTTGAATAAATGATTAATTTTGTTCGCAGTTGCACCTAAAATTCCGCCTAATGCTCAGTGTTTATCATGCTATGGTTATTTTTCTAGACCAAACTTATCCATGCGGCGATACAAGGCCTGTCGACTCAAGCCTAAGGATTTCGCCACGCGCGCAATCACGCCCTTGTGTTGCCTTAGGGCCATTTCAATCTGCTCACGGCTAACATCCATAGCGTCGCTGGAGTCCGATTGAGCAGGCACGTCATGATGCAAACTTTTCACCTGCGGTTCAATCGGTGTTATTGCGGACAGGGTTCGCCCAAATGTCGTAGTGTTTATTGCACTGGAATGACTTCCATGGGCGGGTGGTAACCCAAAATCGGCTTCGGTTAACACTCGGCTTTGGGCCAAGAGCGCCGCACGTTTGCAGGCATTTTCCAGCTCCCGCACATTGCCCGGCCAGCGGTGCTGCAACAGGGCTTGCTGCGCCGGTTTACTCAGGCTAAAACCCTCGCCGACAAAATGCTTCACTAAGGGCAAGATATCGTCAATTCGTTGATTCAGCGGCGGTAAGGCCAATTCAATCACATTCAAGCGGTAGAATAAGTCCTCACGGAAACGCCCCTCGGCAATATCTTGGGCCAGGTCGGCGTTGGTCGCACTGATCACCCTCACCTTCACCTTTAAGGTTTTATGGCTGCCTAAGCGCTCAAACTCCCCGGTTTGTAATACCCGCAGCAATTTCACTTGGCCCGACAGGGGTAAATTACCAATTTCATCCAAAAACAGCGTGCCGCCATCGGCCGCCTCAAAGCGACCAATGCGCGCCTTATTGGCGCCGGTAAAAGCTCCCGCCTCGGCACCAAAGAGTTCTGCTTCGAGCAACTCCATCGGCAAGGCGCCCACATTCACCTTGATAAAAGGTTTGTTTTTTAAGGGGGAATTGGCGTGAATAATATCGGCAAGCTTGTCTTTACCCGCACCATTGGGGCCGGTGATCAACACTGACACATCGGAGCGCGCCAGTTGTAAGGCTAAGTCGATACAGCGCTGCATAGCGCCACTGCCAAACACGATTCCACAGAGATCCGCATCGGCGATCGCCACCTGACGCTGAGAGTTCACTCGCTCGAGTTGTTGGTTTGCACGGGCAAGTTTATGTAGCGCGATTAAATTATTGATACTGTTTAGTAACTTAGCATCATCCCACGGTTTACCCATATAATCGGCGGCGCCCGCTTTCACTAGCTCGACCGCCGTTTCAAGCTGAGTCCACGCCGTCATCAGGATGATCGGCAGATCTTGCTGACGCTCACGCAGGGCATAAAACAACTGCCGCCCTTCTTCCCCCGAGGTGGTATCGCGGGTGAAGTTCATATCTTGGATAACCAAATCAACATCTTGGGTTGCCATTAGGCTAAGGGCATCTTCGGGCGTATGGCAAGTCAACACCTGATAACCATTGATCTCCAGCATTAAACCTAAGGCCTGGCAGATGGCATGGTTATCGTCGACAATCAGAATAGTGTCCATGTGATCATGTGCGTCCAGAGTAAAACTATTAACCTTAAAATAACAAAAAGTGCAATAACATCCTACTGTTATCGCACTTAATGCCCTTCAACTTATTTAAACACTGCGGGTGGCTGTCGCCGGAGAAATCTTCGCGGCCTTGCGAGCTGGTAAGTACACAGCAAGGGTGGTTACCGCAAACAGCCCCGCCACAGTCAACAATGGATAGACTATCTCCAGCATCGGCAGGCTATAGAGGCTCATCAATTGCTGGCCGAGCTGAATCGCTAACAGCACACCAATGCTGCCACCGAGCAAGCAGAGCAAATAGTTCTCGACGAGGAAGTAGCTGATAATATCGCGCTTTTTTGCCCCTAACGCGCGGCGAGTGCCGATTTGTTTAGTGCGGCGCTGGATATTAAACATCACCATGCCTGTCACCCCAAGGGATGTGATCAGCAGCAGTAACACCACCATCATGGTCAGTACGGTTGCCATTAACTCATGGTCACGGTACGCCTCGATACGACGCTCTCCCATGGTCGTAAAACCTTCGACCACGCGGCTCGGATATTCCTTGTGCAGCAGCTCGGGAATGACTTCCTTGAGGCGAGCCATATCGCTCGACTTAGCCCTCACTAAATAGCGTTTATAGTCAGCGGGATAATTCACCGACAACACTGAGCTAAACTCCAAGTTTTTGTTATCCACCCACGCGGTTTGTAAGCGTTCCAACACTCCAATCACCACAAAGTGCTGCGTGCCCATATAGACGCTTTTCCCGAGTGCGGTTTCATTCGGCCATACCTTATCGGCAAAAGCTTTAGTGACGAGCATCTTGCCACCATCTTCCAGCAACTCTGTGGTGATTTCCTGGGGATAGAAGTTACGTCCTTCGACTAACTTCAGCCCTAGGGAGTTGATAAAATGCTCATCACTCATATACATGCCCGTATTGGGCGTAGATTTAGCACGCTCCTCAGGCCCCAGCGTAAAGTTACTCGACCAACCGCCACCGCTCAGGGGAGCCATAGAGGTGGGCGCAACATCGATAACGCCAGGAATCGCACGCAGAAGTTCCAAATCCCGTTTATCCTGCGCGACTAGATCCGTCGATTTATCAAAATGATAAATACTGAAATCGAAGACTTCGTTTTCAACAACCCCCGAATCACGCGCCATTAAATTCAAACGCTCGGCGATAATAAAGCTCGCATTCGCGACGATAGCCACTGATAAAATGATCTGTAATAACAGCAACAAGGGGCCGCTTTTACTGCGTAATAAACTGCTGAGAATAGGTTTGATATGTAACATATTGCCCCCGATTATTGGCTCTTAAGATAAACACTTGGGTTAGTCGTACACACACGCCACGCGGGGTAGATACCAGCCACCACAGCCGCCAAAATCGCGATCATTGGTGCTATCAACCACATACTGGTATCGAGGTGAGTTAAAGACGCCTCCAAGTCAAACTTCTTGGTCAGCAGCATCAGTGAGCCCCAGGCCCAAGCTAAGCCGAGTAAACCGCCGAATAACCCCATCAAGGACACTTCCACCATATGTTGGGCAAAGATCTGCCCTTGGCTAGCGCCGATGGCGCGGCGCACGCCGATCTCGGGAGCACGGCGTAAAAACTTAGACAGCAACAACCCTAACATATTGACTAAACAGACGATTAAGAAGAGTGCACTCAGGCCCACCAGCACCTTGTTATCCTCCGGCACCACTTTATTGATGGCTAACCATTGGTCAACATCGGACAACTGCACATCGGCCTTAGGTGAGCTGAAGCGGCCTAATTTCTTTTGTTGTTCAATATATTGGCGTACCCACTGACGGTACTCAGCTACTTGCTCAGGCGTATCCAGTTGCACCCAATACTGGGTCCAATGCTTTTCCGAAGTTAAACGCTGTGCATAGGTGTTGATGCTTTCATAGTTCCAGCCGTTGGTATTCCCCCAACTGCCGTATTCCTCAATCGGCGCTAAGCTGTAGGGGACAAACAAGGTATCCACATTGCCAAAGGCGCCGTTGTTAAGGTCGTAATAGTTTGGACTTGGTGCCCAAGGCTTAAGCACTCCAACCACCTGATAGGGCTTAGCATTGAAATAAATTGTCTTGCCGACACTATTTTGGCCCGCAAACAGCGTCTTATTCAGCTCATCGGTCAACACCACTTCGTAGCGAGCATCCTTATCAACACTGTCATCCCACGCCTGACCATATTGAAACTCGAGGCCAAACAGTGGGAAAAAATCGTTATTGGTCACCCGCACTCGAGATTGCAGCACGGGTAAAAAAGCCGGATCTTCGGTTTGCACCGCGCCGCCCGTGCGAAACATGGGGGTTTGTAGGCTAGGAATATCACTCTTAAGTAAGTTCATCCCGTCTTGATAGGTGATCTGTTGATCGAAGCGATCCCAGGCATCTGGACCTTGGCTCCATAGCTGCACCGCAAACAATTGGCCGGATTTCTCCCCCGCGGGGTTAATCGACATCATTTTATAAATATTGAGTGTGGTGATAGTGATGCCAATGCCGATGGAAATCGCCATGATCATCAATGCCGACAACATGGGCGTTTTTTTGATGCTACGCCAAGCTAAATCTAAGTAATAGAAGAACATAACCGCTCCTAGCCTTGGGCGTTAGCAACCAGTTTATCGACACTACCGTGGCTTGCACTGCGGGCCGCATTAGGTTGATACATGGTAAAGTCGCAGACTTGACCATCGACAATTTGGATATTGCGCTGGGCACGGCGAGCCAGTTCAGGATCGTGAGTCACCATGATGATGGTGGTGCCAGACTGATTAATATTCTCTAATAATTCCATCACTTGGCGGGCCATTAAACTGTCGAGGTTACCCGTAGGTTCGTCGGCGAGCAGAAAACGAGGCTCCCCCGCTAAAGCGCGAGCAATCGCCACCCTTTGCTGTTGACCGCCGGATAATTGGGTCGGCAAATGCTTCATCCGCGCGCCTAAGCCCACTTGCTCTAACGCTTGCTCCACACGGCGTTTACGCTCCTTGGCACTAAAACCACGGTAGCGCAGCGGCACTTCAATGTTTTCCGCGAGATTAAGATCGGGGATCAAGTTAAAGCCTTGGAAGATAAAGCCAATCTTCTCGTTGCGTACGGCGGCACTCTTGTTATCACTGAGGTTCGAGACATTAATCCCATCTAAAAAATAATCCCCATGGGTGAAGCCTTCGAGCAAGCCTGCGATATTTAAGAAGGTGGTTTTACCTGAGCCCGAAGGCCCCGTAACCGCCACAAACTCGCCCTCGTTCACCTCAAGGTTGAAATCCCGCAACGCATGGGTTTCCACTAAGTCCGTTTTAAAAACCTTGCTGATATTCTTCATTGATAACATTTTAATTTCCTTGATTAATTTTTATCTTTGCGCGCAAACGGCTTATAAAACGCGCAAGTTTCTTATCTTTAAGTGGTAAAGGCTACACAAAGCCCTTACCCCGCAAAACGGCCCATCACAAACCCACTCAAGGCATCGAACAACCCATTGAGACAGGCGAATATAAAGCTCACACTTTCCATCGAGACATCACCCACCTGGCGCGCTTCTTCTAGGGGATTCGTCCATTCCAAAATATTTAAGCCGAGGAAAAACCAGCTGTTGGCCTCACCTATGCCCAGCTCAACCGCCACCACCAGTAAGGCTAAGGCCAGAACACCAAACAATTTTGATGACATCAGCAGACCAAGATCGACGTTTTTAGTACGCATAATGAACTCCTTGTACACCTTAGCCGCAGACTTTTTAGCCAGAGCGGCGTTAATTACATCAATTTGATTAATAAGTAATTTTTGACTATCGGTCATCAATGCATTTTGACCTGTTCGGCATGGTTGAAGGGCTCAACACTGGAGATCACCCATTCGTCACCCGCTTTACCGCCTTCGATCACTTCCACCAGACTCATACTGGTACTGCCGAGCTTAATGTCGCGGCGGGTAGCAATATCGCCTTCGACTTGGTAAACCTCATCGCCACCACCGCTGGTCATAAAGGCACCGCGTTTAACCATCAACACATTCGCCCTGTGCTCGAGCAAGACTCTGGCGGAGATCCGTTGGTTTTGGCGCAGCTTCAAGCTTTCACTCTGCACAAATTGCACTCTGGCGGTCACCTCACGGTTACGCACTTCGGGGGAAATCGAGGATAGTTTGCCCATGAGTTTGACTTCACCGAAGCTCAGTTCGACCTCCATTCCGAGTCCTAACTCGTCGGCGTAGGATTCCGGCACCGCTAACTCGGCCTCATAGGCACTTAAATCGACTACGGTCAGAATGGGTTGATTAGCGCTTAAACGCGTTTTTTGCTCGGTCAACCAGTTACCAATAATGCCGCTCACTGGCGCCTTGATATTTAAGGCGTCGACCTGACGCTCAAGCTCTTTTACCGCCAGACTCTGCCGCTCAACTTCCAAGGCCTTGTTTTTCACCTCAAAGGTTAAGGTATCCTTGGTTAAGGCCACTTCCTGCTCCGCATGCTTAAATTTGAGTTTTGCCTTGTGCAGATCGTCCTTACCCTTCTCATAGTCGATTTGGCTGATCAGTTTAGATTGGATCAGTAAATCCCCACGACGGCTCTCCCGATCGGCGGCTTCCAAATCGACCGAGGCCATGTCTAAGGTTTGATTGACTTGTAATTGGTTACGTCTAGCGTCTAGCTTGGCACGTTCAAGGGCGCTCTCTAATCCCGCCAATAGCGATTTGGCCTGCTCTAATTGATTGGTTAATCTTGGACTCTCCAGCTTTGCGACCACATCACCCTTGCTGACGCTATCCCCTGGGTTGCTCAGTAGCGTCACTGTGCCTTCTTCGGTGCTGTAGAGGATCGGCGCATTGGCGGCAACAATTTTGCCCGTGGTGGCCACATCTCGAGTGAGCGTGCCAACATATAAAGTAGCGGTGGTGAGCTCGCTACGGCTGATGGACTGGCTGACTTTATCGCTACCAAAACTGGCCCACACTAAGGCGCTAACCAGTAAGGTGCAGCCGCCAATCATCAGAGGCAACTTGAGGCGTTTAGCGGTCGATGGCACAAGGACTTTATCCTGGCCGCTGGTATCTTTAATCATGGCGTTTCTCGCTTCCCTGTCGGAGGGCTGGATAGGCCCATCGCTACGGACACTATTAAAAATCGATATCTAGTAATAGCAACGCCTATGCCAATTTCATTAAAACATTTACTTTCATAAAGTTAAGTTAAATTCAAGATAAAAGTGTCCGCGGACACCGAGGGCTTTATTAAAAAGTGTCCGCTGGTTTTCGCGAAAGTGTCCGCTGAAAAGCGGTTTGTGAATAAAGGAGGAAGACGGAGTGCGGACACTCAACATGCGTTAACACTTTTATTGGTGAAATGGCTGAGTTTCCCTTTACAGCTAAATCCTTGCCACATAAGATCCTGCCACCCTCGCAGCAGAAACATTCAACAAGATGAATCGCCCTATGACAACACTCACTATTACTCGTCCTGACGACTGGCACATTCACCTAAGAGACGGCGCACAATTAAAAGACACGGTTCGCGATATCAGCCGCTATATGGGCCGCGCTATCGTGATGCCTAACCTGGTTCCTCCCGCTATCGATACCGAAACCGCCTTGGCTTATTACGATCGTATCAAGGCACAAGTGCCAGCCGGCTCGCAATTTGAACCCTTAATGGTGTTGTATCTCACCGACAAAACCAGCCCAGAAGAAATCCGTAAAGCCAAAGCCTCGGGTAAAATCGTTGCCGCTAAACTCTACCCAGCAGGCGCGACCACTAACTCGGATTCTGGCGTGACCGATTTGAAGAACATCTACCCCGCCCTCGAAGCGATGCAGGAAGTGGGCATGTTGTTCCTAGTGCATGGTGAAGTGACTGATTCATCGATTGATATTTTCGACCGCGAACGGGTGTTTATTGAGAATATCCTCAGCAAGATCGTGGCTGATTTCCCTAAGCTTAAAATCGTTCTCGAGCATATCACCACTAAGGATGCGGTCGATTTCGTGACTCAAGCCTCTGACAATGTGGCTGCCACGATCACCGCGCATCACTTGCTCTATAACCGCAACCATATGTTGGCTGGCGGTATTCGTCCGCACTTCTATTGCCTGCCGATTTTAAAGCGCAATACCCACCAGCAAGCGCTGTTAGGCGCAGCGGCCAGTGGCAATAAGAAGTTCTTCCTCGGTACCGACTCTGCGCCACACGCTAAAGATCGTAAAGAAGCCGCATGTGGCTGCGCGGGTTCTTATACAGCCCATGCCGCCATTGAGCTTTACGCCGAAGCCTTTGAATCGGTCAATGCGCTGGATAAATTAGAAGCCTTTGCCAGCTTCAACGGCCCAGATTTTTACAATCTGCCCCGCAACAGCGATACCATCACCCTAGTGAAAAAATCTTGGGATGTGCCCGTCAGTTACCCACTTGGTGACAACAACGTTGTGCCAATTCGCGCCGGCGAACAAATCGATTGGCAGGTCGAATAAACAGGCCTTTTGACGCGATAAACGGCTATCTAAACCTGCCGTTTATCAAGCTTGAAACCGTTAAGAGTCGCCTTAAGGCGACTTTTTTATAACCAGTAAATAACGCCATAAGCGATTATCTTTTAAGAGAAAAAGTATGAATACACGGAAGTTACTAACGCTGCTATCCTCAAGTCTATTGCTTGCTGCCACACTGTCACTCAGCACTTTTGCCGCCGATGAACTCTCAGGGATTTGGCAGGGCACGCTGGGTAAAAGCAGTGTAAGAGTCTGCTTTAATCAATACGGCAGCGGCAGTTATTACTATCAACGCTACCTAACCCCAATACAACTCGAGCTGCAAAACGGTATTTGGAAAGAAGAAAACAATACCGGAAACTGGCAGTTCGATAGTTCAACGGCTCAGCAACTCAGCGGCCATTGGTTTAAAGACAATTCAGGCAAATCCTTGCCCATAAAGCTTGAGCGCCAACTCAGCCCCGATAACCAAAATGACTGCAGCGCCGATGCCTACAATCTGCCGCTTGAAACCAAGCCTTCACTGAGCCGCGGAAAATGGCAAGCTTTTCAAACCATTGATTACCGTCCGCTGACCTATGGCACCGAAGTCGGCATCGAATTTAACGGCCCACAAAAAGGCATTCCCGCCATTAATCAGTGGCTTAAGAAAAAGCTCACCGATGATGAGCAGCTGGCACAGACCTTTGATACGCGCCGCAGAATGTTGTCTCAAATGGGCCATTTTGTGGCCGATGAAACCTATGCAGAACCGATTTTCCTCAATCAGCATTGGCTCAGCGTGCGCTTATATCGCTGGGCGGCAGGTTTTGGCGCCAATGGGATCAGCCAAGAGTTTGTTAGCTTCTCCCTCGCCGATGGTAAACCTTTCCATCCGTGGCAGTGGTTTATTGCCGATAAGCCAACACAAACCTTGCCAGAAAGCATGAGTTATCAGCTCCCACCCGCACTTAAGGAAAAGTTGTTTGCCAATGCGGCACCAGATGCCGAATGCCCAAGTGCCGATGGCTCAGGCTACTATCAACTCACCCTCGAGGCGAATGGGATTAAGTTTTGGGAAATGCCCCATGGTGATGGTTGTGAGCAAGAGTTTATCTTAAGCCCTCAAGAAGCCATGCCCTTTGCCACACCTTGGGGGCAAACGCAGCTTAAGCTATTGGAATAATAAATTTTAAATTCATCATTAATCGCGATAGCGGGAAAGCAGGCTGAGATAACGATAATAAGCGTTGAAAAGCCCTTTCTCGTTAACCTTGACGGGCTAACGTCTCTTGTCAGATTCAGCCCCTATTTTGAAGGAAGATAGCTTGAGCCAGCAAATGCCCCTGATAGCAGAACAAACAGCCGAAGCCTTAGTGCAAGCCCAGTTAGTCGCCTATAACCAGCACGACCTTGCAAGCTTTGTGGCGCTCTTTAGCGACGACGTTTGTATTTATCGCCCACCCACCACAGAGCCCGTGATCCGAGGCAAGGCTGCCTTTAGTGATTTCTATCAGAATGAACGTTTTAACTTGCCGCATCTGCACGCCGAGATCCTCAATCGTATGGTGGTCGGCAATAAAGTGGTCGATCACGAACGGATCAGCGGCATCCGCGAGGAGCCCTTTGAAGTCATGGTGGTCTTTGAAGTCTCTAATGGCCTTATCCAAGCGATGTGGAGCTTTGCCGCTAACTAGGGCGAGCTCTAAATGGCCATATCAAGCTGACTAGCGTAGCAACAATCATCTGCGGCAAAGGCGCTCGCCAAAGCGGTGAAAAATGTTACGCCTATCCCATATTTCATTTCGGCGCCGCCTTTTGGTGTGATATCAACGGATTCTGTGAAGCACACGACTGTCCCTCAACCACAAAATACCTTAGGGTTATTAGCAACAGCCTAAAGGGCGATGCACTCAACGCCCTCTTCACTTTACCCAACAATAGGAATTGCTGATGTCTGATAACCAACAAGCCTTTTACGAACGTGCCACCGAGATGATTAAGCTCGCGAACCAGCAAAACCAAAATACCGAGATCCAAACCGGTGAGGTCAGCGCTTCCTTTATGTGGGCCGTCGCCCGCTACAACGCTTGGTTTGGCTCCACCAGCTTTGAATCCAAAGAACAAATGCAGGCCAAAAAACAGGAAATGATGGATTACTATATCGAGCGCTACAAAGAGATGATTGACGCCAATCTCGAAGACTATATCGAAAACTTCGACCACTACCGCGCCACACAAAAGTAATCAGTGATAATACGCCCCATGCGAAAGGTGATTGGGGCGTGTTAATTATGACTCTCTAATGACCACTGCTTACCTTTAGCCATACCAAAGCCAGGTAAAGCACTAGGGCAATATATCCAAGGGAAATCATCAGATTCACTCTCCAGAGATTTAACCAGAAATGGCCAGCGAAATAGGTACGTCTTCTAACGTCGTGGAAAAACAATACCGTTGAAGAAGGTACCAGCATTAATGCCGAGCAGCCCAGCATAGGCAATACCATAAACAGGAATCCTAAACCGCTAGCGCCAGCGGAGGCTTTCGAGATTTCACTATCTACAGGCGCGAACATAACTGTCGCTAGAATAATTCCAGCAACAGTCAGCATAAATCCAAAAAGCTGTAGCGTTCTCATCTTCATCCTTAAATATAAAACCTGCACATACTCACCCAATTGAGCGAGCAGCTAAATCTAGCGGATTTGGGTATTGGCTTCTACCCCATAGCTAAAGTTCCACTTCGTTCACGATTCATCTTCACAGACTAATTTGAAATATGCCATTTTCGCGAACTAAGCTTGCAGTTTGCTCGGTTCCATCGCTTTGATTCTTATCGACTAAAGCCAGTGCCAACGTTTACGGAAAATAAGCTTAAGCAGGATTAGATAATGTGCGGAAGTAAAACAGAAACCGTGATTAACCAAGAGGATTGTTGGCAGGTTTTCGCAGGAGAAATTCAGCAAATGAAGGCTCATAAGCCCAAGAGGGGCAAATAGGATTATTTGCCCCTCTAGTCTGACACTGTGGCGAACAGCTTCTTACTTATGCGCAGCAAGAACAAAGATGATACATCGCCGTTATTGAGTGCATGCGTTTGTCGTTTGGCAGTCGGCTGCGGCCTGACGCTTAAGCTGCTGTGCGTATTGCTCCGCCGCTGCTTTCGCCTTTCGAGCCTCAACCTTATGTTGCACATTCTCCACCAAGACCTTATCAAAGGTCTCCATTCCAAAATGGTCGGAAACATCCTGATAAATAAACCAAGATGCAAAGGCGACAATGCCATAGGTCATTAGACGTAACATGGTTTTTAAACCTCAACAATTGTATCAACAACTGCAATATAACTGAGGTTTTTCATAAAGAAAACTGTCAATTTAATGTCTTGAAATTGTCAAATTACCACCATTATTCAATAGGATACAAAAACACAAAAACCTTTAATTACATCAATTTAGCTATTTGAGGCCAAGGTCAGCATCTAGCCGTCAAAATTGGCGATCAACCATCAAAAATGAGCGATTATTTGACATAGTTTTTTAAGTGACAATAAATCATGTACTGCTTAACTAATGTCAGAAAGTCGACGATAAATTCATCAATTGTGATTTTTGACACAGCACACCAAGCACTAAGCTAGAGTGCTGTCTTAAGTTGTTGGAGAAACCCTTTCTCGCCATAGCTGGATTGCACGACGAGTTAAGGGTTCAAACTCTCTGGATTGATCTCTGCCTCGATAAATTGAGCGGCTATTTTCAGCAATCGGCACCGAATAATGAATGTCATAGGCGAGTTGCGTTAAGTATTCTCGCCCCTGCTCACGATAGCGCGCAGATTCCTGTTAATTTAATTGGATCAAGTAGTGATAACCAAATGCACTCATACTGCAGTTGGCATCCAGATAAAGTTCGCCCTCATGTTCAAACAATAACCAGGCTCGATTCTCAGTATCCACCACACTCATCTCAACTCCGTCGATCTTAGAGACTTACATCACTGTTAACCAACACTAGCTCGTTAAAACGCTTGGAAGAAGACTCCAAAGGCGCTGAAAATCGCCACAAACCAAGACAGTGAACGTAATGTGCCTTTATTCAGTAGATACAAGATCTGATACGCCACCCGCGCGACAATATGCACAACCGCCAACCACTCGGCAGTCGCAGTGACTTTGCCCGTGGCGATAACCGTCACTACGGCTAAACCAAAAATCAGTAGGGATTCGAAGGCGTTTTGATGCCCAGCGAGTGCCCGCGCACCAAATCCGGTTAATTGCGCCTGTTGAGTACGTGGATGATGATTATCATAACCGCCGGCTTTGGCCATTGCCCATGCAACGGGGCCTTTGGCTAAGTAAGGCAATAACATAGCGATAAATAAGCAAATCAGTAACGTGTTCATCTTTAAGGGATCCTATTGTTTTTGTTGTGTATGCAAGCCTGCGCCTATTTCACCAGATACATGCCTTCGCTGGCGGGGCGACTGAATTTAAAACCAAATTTTTCATAGAGTTCAGGTACATCGGCCATTAAGGTGATATAAGCCCCCGTAAAAGCCTCACGGTCTAGGTAGGCCATAATATGCTGCATAATCAATCGGCCAAGCCCCTTGCCTTGATGCTCAGGATCCACAGCCACATCGACAATCTCAAAGTTAATCGCCCCATCCCCCACAACCCGCCCCATACCCACGGTTTGGGTTCCACAGTTAATTTGCACGCCGTATAAACTCTTTGGCAGCGCCTTGACGACGCCCGCCAAGGGTCGAGGACTTAGGCCCGAAATCTGCCGTAAACGGATAAAATCTTCAACCGATGCCACTTGCTCTATCACTTGGTACATAGTTCATTACTCAACAGTCTGATGACTCAAGGATTTCAATATTAAGGCCCTCTTCTTCCGTGGGCGCTTGAAAGAAACTGCTCACATGCCAGTACACGGCTTCGGTATCGAACTGGGCGCGTTCTGGCTCTGCTTGGCGGCGCAGGGCAAGGCGACTCAGACATAACTCATCGCTGTGCTTTAGGTAAATCAGACGATGGGCCGCCCCCGTATCGAGACTCAAGCCCAGTAACCATCGCCTTTGATTGAGGGTATTGGCAGGAAAATCCATGACCACAGTTAATCCGGCCTGCAGCAGTGCCTCAATATGGCGCTTCAGTAGCGGCTTTAGGCGAGCGGCGTAATGAATATAGGCATCAAAGTCTTTAATTTCATTAGGATATAAAGTCGATAGCCATTCATCTTCACTGATGAGCACGCAGCGTTCACCCTTGGCCAGTTCACGAGCCAAGGTCGATTTACCCGCGCCCATCTTGCCGCACAGCAGCACAAGTGTGCCCTTATTACTGATTTCTGAATTGGCGCCTGAACAGATATCTACACTAACATTGATTGGTGTCGACATCTTTATCCCCTCCTCTTACGCGCATTCCCTGCTGCAATAGACTATTAACGCACTTTAGTAACACGCTTTAGTTAACGTGCTTTATCCAAGGCATCACATACGGCTTTTACTCCGAGTAACGCTCTGGGCGTCGCGCGGTGCAATAAGTCGGCATTTAATTGATAAATATGCTGGTTTTTAACCGCGGGGATTTCGGCCCATTGGCTCCAATCAACCCCTTTGACATTACCCTCCTCTTCGCTCTGTAAAATCACCTCGGGCAAGGTCAGTAATACGTTCTCTAAACTCACCTGTGGGTAATCACTCGCCGCATCGTAGAAAACGTTTTTGCCATGGCAAACACCGATAATCTGCTGGATCCAACTGTTTTTCGCGACCGTCATTAACGGCGTAGACCATAGCTGATAAAACACCTTTGGCTCGGATTTAGCCGCATTCTCGCTACGTAATCGCAGCAGCTCACTGCGATAATCCGCCGCCACTCGACTCGCCTGCTCTGTGTGCCCTGTCAGCTCACCTAACTCCTCAATTTCTTTGGCGACATCCTCAAGCGTCTTTGGGGAGCTGCTATAGAGTTTAAAACCTAAGTTTTTGAGTTGATTGATATCCTCGGCTTTATTGCCCGTGTCCCACACCACAATCAGATCGGGATTAAGCTCTAATACCCGCTCAATCTGGATCCCATAATATCCACCGATACTGGGGATTTTTTTTGCCGCTTCGGGATAATCCGCATAATCTGTCGCGGCCACAATCGACTCCCCTGCGCCGATGGCGTAGAGCATTTCAACCGCATGGGGCGAAAGCGCAATAATACGTTTTGCAGGCTCGGCCATCGCCACTGCGGGTAACAGCGCAAAGCTCAGGCCGAGGGCAATAAAGCGTCGCATTAACATGATATTCCTTATGATTTAATCGATGAATTCTTCTGGCCAGCCGTACTGCTCAAGGTAGGTCTGCAGATTCTTAGGCCGATATTTAGGGTCTCGATCCCAGCGCGTTTTCACCGAGCGATGCAGCAACACGGGCGCGACATTAGGGTCGATTGGGCGCAAATAGGATTGCTTAATTCGGTAAAAACTGCGGCGCGAGTCGTGTAAGGTTGCCAAAGGATTGGGGTGTAAACTCGCCGCTAGGTGCGGCTCTAAGCTTAAATTAAACCGCTCAGCCTCTGCCATCATCCACGCGAGAGCATTATCCGACAGAAGCGAACCATCCTTATCCGGCAGATAACTGCCACCAATATTGCTATGGGCACCGGTAAACCAGACCTGCTGCATATCCATATTGTCGCGCAGTTGCCAAATCGTAGGTTCGAAGTCGCTGCGGTGTTCGTCTATTGCTAAAGCATGGCGGGCAACCCGCACATTACGGCCAATCTTAGTGTCGTAAAACTCGTCTTTATCTTCGAATAAGCCGAGGAACGAAATCGGGATCCCCATGGCGCCCACCGTATCCCACACGCCGACAAACTTAATATCCCGCGATTCGTGGCTATGCTTTTGTCTAAATTCAACGGATTTATCGCCGCTTGGGGCAAAAGGTGCACTGCTTTTTTTATAGTGGTCAAAGGCTTGTTGTATCAGCCTCGCATCGGGGCGCTTGAGGATGCCGCAGTTATTGATAAGGCCACATAAACAGCGCACTGTGTAAGCGCCTCGGTTAAAGCCAAACAGATAGATCTCATCACCGGGGGAGTAGTTCTGCACTATGTAGCGGTAACCATCCATGATGTTTTTGTGCAGCCCACGCCCCGTCGCGCCGCCGATGGCTTGATCGTAGTAAGAACCAACGCCCCAGTCGTAAAACACCTGCTGGGGTTTTCCATCGGCCGCCATCGGGCTGATAGCCCGCGCTAGACGCAGCACATTGGTGGGAAAATCCACCTTAAGGTCTTTCTCCGGCCGATTCCAAGTACCGTCGGCACAAATCACAATACGTTTATTCATCGCATCATCCTTGAGTTACCCATGCTACTCACGCTATCAATAAAAACGCTAACGATAGAGACGCTAACGGATTTTACCGAGGAACAACAGCCCTAATTGGGTTTAAAGGGCGGCTCGCGGTGTAACCCATCCACCTTAGCCGCTCGGCTTAATAGTCGAATCCCGGCTGCGCTTTAATGCCCGCTTCGAAGGCATGTTTAATCGGCTGCACTTCGCTGACAGTATCCGCCAGTTCGATAATCGCGCGGTGACAAGCACGGCCAGTGATAATCACATGCTGCATCGGCGGACGGTTTTTCAGCGCCGTGAGTACCCGCTCTACATCGAGGTAATGGTAACTCACCATATAGGTCAGCTCATCGAGCATTAAACAATCAATACTCTCGTCTTGAAGTAAGGCTTCGGCGGCTTCCCACGCCACGAGGGCTGCGGCAGTGTCCTTTTCTCTGTCTTGGGTTTCCCAGGTAAAGCCTGTGCCCATCACATGAAAGGCCACGCCCGCACCTTCAAGCAAATTACGCTCACCACACTCCCATGTGCCCTTGATAAATTGCACTACTGCCGCTTTTTTGCCATGGCCGACCGCGCGGGCAACCGTGCCAAAACCTGAGGTCGACTTGCCTTTGCCATTGCCTGTGAGCACCAGTAGAATGCCTTTTTCTTCTTGGGCGGCGGCAATTTTAGCGTCCACACCTGCCTTCACTTTTTGCTGACGCGCCTTATGGCGTTCGGCCTTGATTTGCGCTTGCTCGTTGTCGAGCTGTTTTTCGTTCTCTACTGTCATGATTTTCTGTTCTTCCTACTGCTAACACTTATGCATTTATAATGGATGCGAGCTTTTGCATATCGAGGTGCTCGGCTAATACGTCGGCCAAGCGATCCAACTGTTGTTCGCGAATATCATTGATATCAATCGCTTGAGCATTTTCCAACCCAGCCCAGTGAAGGACGAGCTGGCAGGCCTCTGGGCTGTCGAATAGCCCATGTAAATAGCTGCCGAGCACTTGCCCGTCGTCACTTAAACAGCCATCGGCAAAAGGCTTTTCTGCCTGTTGATCGCAAGCACTCTCACTTTTCAAGCGTAATGGCGCACTCTTGGCGGCATCACTGGACGTGAGATATTGGGACTCACCGCAGTGGATCTCATAGCCCTTCACCTCTACTTGTTGCCCTTGCAGCGCTAAATGGCCAGTGACCCTACGTAGCTGTTTTTCAGCCTTAAATTCGGTGGTAATGGGTAAATATCCGAGCCCTTGGCTCACGCCGAGCGTGTCTTCAATCCCCATGGGATCGGCAATGCTTTCACCCAACATTTGATAGCCGCCGCAAATCCCCAGCAGCTTACCGCCGTAGCGTAGATGCTTGGCAATTTGTTTATCCCAGCCCTGCTCACGCAAAAAAGCCAAGTCTGCTCGGACATTCTTACTGCCGGGTAAAATCAGCAGATCGGCCACAATCTCCTGCGTCTGGGCAGAGGCCTGAGTCTGGAGCGAGACATAATCAAAATCGATATCGGGGTGCAGTCTAAGCGGGTCAAAATCCGTATGATTACTGGTGCGGGGATACACTAATACCCGCACCTTAAAACGGCTTTGTGCCTGCTTAGTGGGCGACTCGATAAGTGCATCCTCGGCGTCTAAATGCAAATCATGCAAATAGGGCAACACGCCCAACACAGGCTTTTGCGTATGGGCCTCTAGCCAATCGAGACCAGACTGCAATAGGCTGATATCGCCTCGAAAGCGATTGATAACAAAGCCTTTTACCCTAGCTTGCTCGGAGGGCGACAATAGCGCTAAGGTACCCACCAAATGGGCAAACACCCCGCCTTTATCGATGTCGGCAATAATGATCACTGGGCAGTCGACCGCCTCGGCAAAGCCCATATTGGCGATATCCCCTTCGCGTAGATTAATTTCCGCCGGGCTCCCCGCCCCTTCAACCACAATCGTTTGGTATTGCTGACCTAAACGCGCAAAGGATTCCAGCACGGCATTTAGCGCCATGGCTTTATAATCCTTAGATTTTTCCCCGAAAAAGGCCGAGGCCTCTAAGGTGGTCAAGGCTTTGCCGTGCACAATGATCTGCGCGCCCGTGTCCGAACTTGGCTTAAGCAGGATGGGATTAAAATCCGTGTGCGGCGCGAGAAAACAGGCTGCGGCTTGCAGTGCCTGAGCGCGGCCAATCTCCCCGCCATCAATGGTGACTGCGCTGTTAAGCGCCATATTCTGTGGCTTAAAAGGCGCGACCTTAACGCCCTCACGGGCGAGCAATCGACAAATCCCCGCCACTAGCGTACTTTTGCCCGCATCCGAGGTAGTCCCCTGCACCATTAGCACTTTTGCGCCCGAATGCTGAGCTTCACTTTGGCTTACAACACCTTGAAACAGGTTTTGCGACAAGGCCGAAGTAGGATTAGAGGCGTTATTTGAATTCATGGGCAAGAACATCACTCAACAGAGGAAAATAAACTAAAGGGGAATCGGTTCGCTCCCTTACTAAGAATGCGTCGACAATACTTTGTCTTAACTCGATTTAAGCACCAGTGGCAAACCCGCCACCACTAAGGTCACATTATCCGCCACCTCGGCAACGGCCTGATTTAACCAACCCGCCTCATCGACAAACTGGCGACTCAATTCACCCAAGGGCACAATGCCAGAGCCGACCTCATTGCTGATTAAAATCACTACGCCCTCAAGGGTGCTTAAGGTCTGGATAAAATCGGCGCGCTGCTGTCGCCAGTGTTCTAAAGGTTCATGGCGAGAGAGGGCAAAATCCAAGGCAAAGTCCGATTCCGTTGAAGCGGGCTCGGCCTCGGGGCTTTGTGCAAGTAGTTGATTGGTGAGCCAAAGCGTTAAACAATCCACCAGAATCACTCGGCCGGGTTTGGCTAAGTGTTTGAGCTTGGCGGTTAATGCCAAGGGTTCTTCGACGAGTTGCCAGTCAATATCATCCTTGGCACGTCCATCCTGATGTAAACGAATGCGACTGCTCATTTCGGCATCGAGCGCCTGTGCGGTCGCCAGATAGCAGGCATCGAATCCGAGGGCGGTATACTGGCGCACTAAGGCTTCGCCGTAGCGGCTCTTACCGCTACGCGCGCCGCCTAGCACTAAATGGATCACAGTATGCTACCCACAACCAGCAGCACGAAGTAACAGACTATTTCGCAGATCTGCTGCGCCGCACCTAAGGTATCGCCCGTGTAACCACCGATTTGGCGTCTAAAAATCACCACTATCAAACGGCGTAAGCCTATCATCACCAGTAACAGTGACAGCGCGGCAATGCCCTTGAGCACTAGCAGCACTAACACGCCACTGGCGATCAAAATAAACAGTTCATTAATGCCTTGATGCTGCGCTAACGGCTTGGATTTACTGGACTCATCGTCGCGCACATATTTCTCGGTAAAGATAAGGCTAGCAGCAACTACGCGGCTCACAGTATGGGCGACTATCATCGCCGAGCCTGCAACTACAGGATCATACAGCGCGAGTTCCACCAATAATTGCCACTTGAGCATCAGGACGAGCATCAAAGCCAAGGCGCCGTAGCTCCCTAGGCGAGAGTCTTTCATGATCCGCAGCTTGTCTTCCGCCGTCCAACCACCACCGAAACCATCGAAGGTATCGGCTAAACCGTCCTCGTGAAAACCGCCCGTTAACAGCACGCCCGTGACCATAGACAGCAGCACAGACACGCCGGCGGGCAACCAGTTTTGGGTAAGCCAAAATACGATGGCACTGAGTAGCCCCACCAGCAGGCCCACTAAGCCAAAGTAACGGCTGGCTTTATTGAGTTTGTCGGCATCGACCTCAACCCATTTGGGCATAGGAATGCGGGTAAAATAGCCCATGGCCACTAAAAACAAATCTATCTCTTTGTGCCAGCTTTCGCGTTCTGACATAAAGCATCCTTAGTGAATTAACACTTGCTGCAAGGTTTAAGATTAAAAAGGTCTGCTAAAAGTTATTATTTTAAATAAGCCACTTAGCAGCGCACATCATACAACAGCCTCAATCCCCGCATCACTAAAACTCGCCATTTGATTGTAAAAATTTACAGCGGCTTGAATTAACGGCAATGCCAAGGCAGCGCCCGTGCCTTCGCCTAATCGCAGCCCTAAAGATAACAAGGGCTTAGCCTTTAAATGTTCCAACATGCGCTGATGACCTTGCTCCTCGGAGCGGTGGGCAAAAATCAAATAATCCCGCACATTCGCATTGATACTCACGGCAACCAAAGCCGCTGCGGTCGCAATAAAACCATCCACCACGACCAGCATCTTGCGCTCGGCAGCGGCGAGCATGGCCCCCGTCATCTGCACAATTTCAAAGCCGCCCAAACAGGCCAGCACTTGCCGAGGCCCTGTCATCGCACTCTGGTGTAACAGCAGCGCGAGTTCGATAAGCATCTGTTTACGCTCTAGGGTCTCGCTATTGATGCCCGTACCACGGCCAACACAGTCGGCCACATCGAGTTGCATAATGGCCGCCATAATCGCCGCAGCTGACGAAGTATTACCTATGCCCATCTCACCAAAGGCAACCAAGTTACAGCCCGCCTGATGGTGACGCTCGATTAATGCCTGCGCCATGGCAAAGCCCTTATCCACGCAGGCTAACGTCATGGCAGGTTCTAAGTGAATCGCGGCCGTTCCCGCACCAAGGCGTTGGTCGATAATGCCTTCGGCATCTTCAACTGGGGTTAAAATACCACAATCAATCACTTCGAGATTGAAGCCTAACTGACGACAAAACACATTGATGGCCGCGCCGCCATGGGCAAAGTTTTGCACCATCTGCCGCGTGACTTCACTCGGGGCAATCGACACCCCTTCGGCAGCAATCCCATGATCTCCGGCAAACACCAACATAGTCGGGTAAACAATCTGCAACTGCTTAGCCCCTTGGATGCGGGCAATTTGCAACGCCAAGGACTCTAACTGCCCCAGAGCGCCGGGCGGCTTAGTCTTAAGATCGATCTTTTGCTGGATGAGTTGATCCTGCGCTTTACTCACAGGCTCGATTTGAAATAACGGGACAGATTGAGGCATTCACACTCCAGTGGCAATGTCGGATCCAATGATAGATCCGCTGCTAATAACTCATTTGCGAGTACGTTCGCTAACACATTCTAGAACAACAACTACGAAGCATCCTGCTGCAATTTGCCATACGCACTTAGTACTAAATTTCGGCAATCCATAAGACCCATGCTAATTCGATAGCTTGCGCCGACGCAAAATCAGCAAAAAGAAGAAGCTACCGATCGCAGCGGTAATAATCCCCACGGGTAATTCCTGATTGCCAAGCAAACATCGGGCGAGTACATCAATCCACACCATAAACAGCCCGCCCACCAGCGCCGTCAGTAAGATGGGCTGACGACCGGGGAATAACAAACGAACTGTGTGCGGGATCATCAAGCCGACAAAGCCAATGCCGCCACAGGTCGCCACTAAAATTGCGGTGATAAGCGAGCAGAGCAGCAACATATTGAGGCGCAGCTTAGGCACATTCACCCCTAAGGTGTGGGCCGTTTCATCCCCCGCTTGCAGGGCCATGATTTGGCGTTTCCAACCGAGGATAATAAAAAAGCTCAGCAGCACCACTAAAGACGGCAGCACCAACAGCGACCAACTGGCCTTAGCAAAACTGCCAAGACTCCAAAACAATACCGATGCGGTAGCCTGCGGGCTGGCAAAGTACAGCAATAAACTGGTTAAGGCGCTAAACATAAAGGAGGTCGCCACGCCAGAGAGCAACATGCGCTCCACCTGACTCTTAAGGCCTAACCCAGCTAACGCCAGCACGATTAGCACCGACAGACTGGCACCAATAAAGGCGCCGAAGGGTAAGCTAAACCACAAGAGCCCAGCAAAAGTCCCTGAACCGCTAAAAATCCCCGAGTTGGCTATCGTGCCCGCATTGCCAAACAGGCCAGAACCTGTGAATAGCGTCAGCATGACCACGGCACCAAAGGAGGCGCCGGAGCTAATGCCGAACAGATAAGGATCGGCAAGGGGGTTGCGAGTCACGGTTTGCAGCACGCTCCCCGCCAAGGACAGCCCCGCCCCCGCCACAAAGGCGAGTATAATCCTTGGCAGTCGCAGCTCCATCACAATCCGCTCTGTCATGCTGGTGCTCACGGCCTCATCGGCCATAAACAGGTGACTGAGTTTATTGATAAACACCTGCAACACATCTAAGAAGCTTATATTGGCCGCGCCAAAACTCGCGGCGGCGATGGGGGTGAGCAGGGCAAAGCCCGCCAAGCCTAAAATCAGCCATTGCTGGCGCGTGAGCGGCGTAAAAATGTGGCTAAAAAAATTCATGGTCACCAGTTTAAGTGTGTCTATCATGGCGTGTTCTCGACGCTCTCATTTTGCAATGCAGCTCTTTGTAAGACCTCGTTTGGCGCGCCAGAGTTATGGCAGGCGCAGGCCTCTGACGGTCTAGCTTGAGCCGAAACTGAATGGGAGTCACTCGCCGCGTCCACAGCATCGCTCTTAGGCTTTTGATAACCATAAAAGTAATTAATCAAGGGGTTACCATGCTGGGGATGGGGCGTAACTTGGGCGCATACCCCAAAGACTTCGGCGATACGTTCCTCGGTCAGAACCTGAGCTGGCGTGCCCATGGCACTCACCTGCCCCTTGTCCAGCAGCAATAAGTGGTCGCACAGGGCGCAGGCTAAATTCAAGTCGTGAATCGAGGCGATTACGCTGATCCCAAGGCTTCGCACTAGCTCTAGGATTTGAATTTGATAGCGGATATCGAGGTGGTTTGTCGGCTCATCTAAAATCAACAATTGCGGCTGCTGCACTATGGCACGGGCGATCAGGGCGCGTTGCTTCTCACCGCCGGATAAACGATCGTATTGTTGATGCACTTTATGACTGAGGCCTACCTTTTCCAGCGCCTTAGCAATTTTTTCACCGTCGCCGCTGGAGTTGGTATCAAACATCCCCTTGTGCGGCGTGAGTCCCATGGCAACCAATTGCTCTGTGGTCATATCGAAATATTGCGGTGTATCCTGCTGCACCACAGCCACTTTACAGGCAAACGCCTTGGGCGACAGCTCGCTAATATCCTGCGAAAACAAACTGATATGACCTTTAGCAGGGCGAATAAAGCGGTATAAACAGCGCAGCAAACTGGATTTACCCGCGCCGTTGGGGCCTATCAGCCCGAGCATTTCCCCCTGCGGCAAGGCAAAGCTTATCTCCGAGAGGATGGTTTTTCCCTCAATCGCCCAGCTCAATTGGCTGACCTTAAGTGCCATATTGGCGGAGGTCGCAGCGGGCGCTAAGGGCGCAAGGCTCGATGTGGAATGCATCACTAACGATTGCTCCCACATGGATATTGATTGGTGTTATCTGTGCTTGCTGCCACTTGGGCCAACAAGGCGAAACTCATAAATGTCATCTTCTGCTCCCTCGAGTTACCCGCTCGAGAACTAAGGCTGCACGCAGCGAAAACAGAAATAGGCAGGTATCCTGACTCGTAGGGGAAGACACAAAGCGCTTCGACTACTCACAGTTGCGGGTACAGTTCGGGCTACTGACGGGCAGCTCCCCGATTCCCTATTATGTTTGGGTTATCCGGCGCGCTTGAACACTGTTGCCCTTAAGCAATAGCACTAAATCGCGCAAAATTCCCAACACCTATTTCTGCGACCTTTGAGCTTAACGTACTGGGTTCGTTATCTGGCTCAAATGTCAGGGAAAAGCATTATCCTATATCTTGCCCATTAGGCAATGCTGTTTAAATCAGAAAATTTTCATCATCCGATGACTGATGCTTGCAAGCTACTCACAGTGGCCCGATGGCCAGTCTAAACGCCAGTATCTTTTGCCTTGCTCATCCTCAAGGACATTAATCGTCACCACCGCCGCCACGGGTAAGGCGAGCTGACTGTAAAAACCTAAGGTTTTCACCGCCCCCAGCGCCTTTGACATCAAGTGGCGAATAACCCCGCCGTGGGTCACCACCCAGATATTTGCCGCGGGTGCACTGGCATTAAACTCCCCATGGGCCTGTTCATCATCCATCGCCAGCAGGGCAAACTCTTTATCGAGGATCTGTGCTATCGCCCCATCGATACGAGCTTCAAAGTTTGCCATGGCTTCACCATTAGGCGGCGTTACCTCCCAGGGATTCTGCCAATAGGCCGCCATTCGCTCGCCGTCGCGTTGATATAAGTCATCGAGCAGGCAGCCATCCCAATCGCCGAAGGCTATTTCCTGTAACTCCTCCAGCAGGTTGACCTTGAGCGGCAAAGGCGCGGGCGCATCTAAACTTATACCTATAGACGCACTCGAATGCAGCTCAGCCGCAAAGACCTTAGCAAACTCGGCGCAGCGCCTCGAGGTCGAGCTATAAATGCCGTGGCACACAGTCGCCTGCGCCGCCACCGCCGCCGACATCTGCCGCCAACCCTTGTCGCTTAAAGGCACGTCGACTCTGCCCCGTAAAATCGCCCCGCCCTCGCATTCTCCATGGCGTAACAGTAATAACCTGAGCTGCTTCATCTGATCTTTCCTTTTAGCGTTTTTATCTGCCTTATCTCGCCTATGCTATACCAACTTTAGCCTTGCCCTGACAATCCGATGTCGCGTATTATGGACGTCTATACGTATAAATGTCCAAAACATAACGAACGACATTCAATAATAAAATGCAATTTGTCACCCGATTGCGTACTTTGGACTCAACTTAGCTGTAGTAAAGGTAATCATTTATGGCGATATCTCTCCATCGAGCCAGCCAAACACTGGCAGACATTCGCAACCAGTTGTCAAAGCGCATTCTGATTTTAGACGGCGCCATGGGCACTATGATCCAAGGCTACAAGCTTGAGGAAGAGGATTACCGTGGCGAGCGCTTCAAGGATTGGCATACCGACGTTAAGGGTAATAACGATCTTTTAGTGCTCACACAGCCACACATCATCAAACAAATTCACATCGACTACCTTAAAGCCGGTGCGGATATTATTGAAACCAACACCTTCAACGCCACTACTATCGCCATGGCCGACTACGATATGCAGTCGCTGTCCGCCGAAATTAACCGTGAAGGTGCGCGTCTCGCCCGCGAGGCCTGTGATGAAATCGAGCAGGCCACGGGTAAGCCACGTTATGTCGCCGGAGTGTTAGGGCCCACTAACCGCACTTGTTCTATCAGCCCGGATGTTAACGATCCCGGATATCGCAATATCCACTTCGATGAGTTAGTGACCGCTTACTGCGAATCGACCCGCGCCTTAATTGAGGGCGGCGCCGATATAATTATGGTCGAGACCATCTTCGATACCTTAAACGCTAAGGCCGCCTTATTTGCCATCGAAACCGTGTTCGATGAACTCTTTGGGCCAAATTCACCCGCGCGTTTGCCGGTTATGATCTCAGGCACTATTACCGATGCCTCGGGCCGAACCCTTACCGGACAAACCACCGAAGCCTTTTATAACTCCCTTCGCCATATCAAGCCCTTATCCATCGGCCTTAACTGCGCCCTCGGCCCTAAGGAGCTACGCCCCTACGTCGAAGAGCTGTCGCGCATCGCCGAGTGTTATGTCTCGGCGCATCCTAACGCGGGTCTGCCAAACGAGTTTGGCGGTTACGATGAAACCCCAGAGGATATGGCGAGCGTTATCCAAGAATGGGCCCGCGAAGGCATGCTCAACATTATCGGCGGTTGCTGTGGTAGCACGCCCGAGCATATTAAGGTCATTCGCGAAGCCGTCGAGCCGTTTGCACCACGGGTATTGCCCGAGATCCCCGTCGCCTGCCGTCTCTCTGGTTTGGAACCGCTCACTATCGACGCCCAAACCCTGTTTGTGAACGTGGGTGAACGTACCAACGTCACCGGTTCGGCCAAGTTTTTAAAACTGATCAAAGAAGGTAAGTTCGAGCAGGCGCTCGATGTCGCCCGCGAGCAGGTAGAAAGCGGCGCGCAGATCATCGACATCAATATGGACGAAGGCATGCTCGATGGCGTAGAGGTAATGCATAAGTTCTTAAATCTTATCGCCTCTGAGCCGGATATCAGCCGCGTGCCGATTATGATCGACTCCTCAAAGTGGGAGGTGATTGAAGCGGGCCTCAAATGTATTCAAGGCAAGGGAATCGTAAACTCTATCTCCTTGAAGGAAGGCGAAGAGAAGTTTATCGAGCAGGCAACCCTAGTGAAACGCTACGGCGCCGCGGCGATTATTATGGCGTTCGACGAGCAAGGGCAGGCCGACACTAAGGCGCGCAAAGTCGAGATCTGTACCCGCGCCTACCGCGTGCTAGTCGATAAGGTCGGCTTTCCGCCCGAAGACATTATCTTCGACCCGAATATCTTCGCCATCGCCACGGGTATCGATGAGCACGATAACTATGCCGTCGATTTTATTGAAGCCATTAAAGAGATTAAGGCCACCCTGCCCCACGCGATGATTTCCGGCGGGGTGTCGAACGTGTCGTTCTCCTTCCGCGGTAACAATCCAGTGCGTGAGGCGATTCACGCGGTGTTCCTGTACCACGCGATTAAAGTCGGCATGGACATGGGTATCGTTAACGCGGGCCAATTAGCGATTTACGATGATATCGACCCCGAGCTAAAGGATAAGGTCGAGAATGTGGTGCTTAACCTGCATTGCCCAGTTGAAGACTCAAACAACACCGAGCAATTGCTTGAGATTGCTGAAAAATTCCGTGGCGATGGCTCAAGTAGCGCGAAAAAAGAAGACTTAGAATGGCGCTCATGGCCGGTGAATCAACGTCTCGCCCATGCGCTGGTCAAAGGCATCACCGAATTTATCGACGAAGATACCGAAGCGGCTCGTCAGCTCGCATCCCGTCCTTTGGATGTAATTGAAGGCCCGCTGATGGATGGGATGAACATCGTCGGCGACCTGTTTGGCTCGGGCAAAATGTTCCTGCCACAGGTAGTGAAGTCGGCGCGGGTGATGAAAAAGGCCGTGGCCTACCTCAACCCCTTTATTGAGCAAGAGAAGGTCGAAGGCCAATCTAACGGCAGAATTTTGATGGTCACGGTGAAGGGCGATGTGCACGATATCGGCAAGAATATTGTCGGCGTTGTGCTCGCCTGTAACGGCTTTGAGGTATTCGATTTAGGCGTGATGGTGTCGGTGGAGCGCATTCTTGAGGCCGTGAAAGAGCACAATATCGACATTATCGGCATGTCTGGGCTTATCACCCCAAGCCTCGATGAGATGGTGCACAATGTGAAAACCTTCCATCGCGAAGGCCTCACCATTCCGGCGATTATCGGCGGCGCCACCTGCTCGAAAATTCATACCGCAGTGAAGATTGCGCCCCATTATCCCCATGGCGCGATTTACATTGCCGATGCCTCCCGCGCAGTGCCTATGGTCAGCAAGCTCGTCAGCAACGAAACTCGCCAAGCGACTATCGATGAGACCTACGCCGAATACGAAGAGATGCGCATTAAGCGTTTATCGCAAACCAAGCGTAAGGAAATCGTCTCGCTGGAGGCCGCCCGCGAAAACCGCTGTCAGCACGACTGGGCAAACTACACCCCGTTCAAGCCCAATGTGCTGGGTCGCCAAGTGTTTGATGATTATCCATTAACCGACTTAGTCGACCGTATCGACTGGACGCCGTTTTTCCGCGCCTGGGAGCTGCACGGCCATTACCCCGAGATCTTAACCGACAAAGTGGTGGGCGTTGAGGCGCAGAAACTGTTCGCCGATGGTCAGGCGATGCTTAAAAAAATCATCGATGAAAAATGGCTCACCGCCAAGGGCGTGATTGGGCTATTCCCCGCCAATACCGTCGGCTTCGATGATATTGAGCTCTATACCGACGAGACTCGCACCGAAGTCGAAATGACCACCCATCACCTGCGGATGCAGCTTGAGCGGGTGGGTAACGATAACTTCTGTCTGGCCGACTTTGTGGCGCCAAAAGACAGCGGCGTTGCCGATTATATGGGCGGCTTTGCGGTGACCGCTGGCCATGGTATCGACGAGCATATCGCCCGCTTTGAGGCCAACCACGATGACTACAACGCCATTATGCTCAAGTGTTTAGCCGACCGTTTAGCCGAAGCCTTTGCCGAGCGGATGCACGAACGCGTACGTAAGGAATTCTGGGGTTATGCCGCCGATGAGCAACTCGATAACGAAGCCTTAATTCGCGAGAAATACAAAGGCATTCGTCCTGCGCCGGGTTACCCAGCTTGCCCGGATCACACCGAAAAAGGCCTGTTGTGGGACTTGTTAAAGCCGAATGAAACCATCGACTTAAACATCACCGAAAGCTACGCCATGTTCCCCACCGCCGCAGTATCCGGCTGGTACTTTGCCCACCCGAAATCCCGCTACTTTGGCGTGACCAATATTGGCCGCGATCAGGTGGAGGATTACGCTAAGCGTAAGGGGATGACAGTCGCTGAGACGGAGAAGTGGCTAGCGCCAGTGTTGGATTATGACCCTGAATAGGGAGTGATCCAGAGTAATCATGTTTACTCTGTGAGTTGCCTTGGTGAACTTGGGCAACTCAGTAAATAGATAAAGTAAGGGGCTAAATCCTAGCCCCTTATTTTTTGGTTTAATTTTGAAGTTTGAGTTTGAGATAAAAGCTTAAAGTCGTGGGGCTTCACCCCACACCCGACCAAGGAGGACTGCTCGTCCTATCCTCCTTGGATTCTCCAAGACGCCCCTAGCGAAGTTACATGCATTAGGGACTAGCCTTGGTCTTATGGATAAATTGCTATCGCTTCCGATGGTACATCCTGTACCCCGAAAGCTAGCTCGGCATCCATGCCGAGACTCACGCAATTTATTCCAACGCCCCGCGGCAACTTCACAGGGGATAGGTGAACTTCTGCTACTTTTGTGTTGCCTCTAGCAATTCAAAGCAAACCGAGTAATCTTTACTACCAATTTCAGAATTTAACAATGGGTTTCCCATTAAACCATGGATGTCCATTTTATTCTTTTCGGTGAACGGTTACCGTTGACATATAGGCTGATTTTGATCATTTCATATACTCTAACCATCTAGAACGAAGCTTTTCAGGAACTATAAGATTTTCATTCATTGAAGACTTAACAATATTAATCACTTCCTTTTCTTTGAATCGACGAACCATAGGATTATTAGATTTCATATTTTCAACATACATAAGATTTGCAAATGCACTAACCTTCAACAAATCTATTTCAACCAAGTCATAGTGCAATTCATTAATCATATCAACAGCAGGGGTTGCACCTAAGCTCTGTTTAAGGACAATACCTAATTCTCTTTCAACTTTATCTCTTTCAATTATAATTACATCTGTTCTTGTTGGAGTATCAGCACTACTGAATAATGCGGCTAAGACACCTCGCATATCATCCCAATTTGTTGTATCAACAGCCCATACGGATAAAGTATTTCCTGAAGTTCTTAAACAAGATGTAATTGCATCAGCTTGCAAATTTTCATAGTTTCCTGTATCCGTAGGTATCAATGACCATTTTGCTTTTGTGAATTTTCTTATAATATATTTCACAGCAACTCCTTTAAATCGCTTATAACATCTAAGCGATATTGGTCTAACCAATCAACACCCGTGTTTCCAACATTTTCAAGAATAGCACAATAATTAGAATCCCTTAGCTTCTCAAACAATGCAATTCCTGCCTCTTTTATTTCCAAGTCCTTATGAGAAATAGCTGAGAGACCACAAAAACAAAATGCATCACTATCAATTTCTTTTGCTAAATTTAATAAACAGTTAAGGAAATGGAGTGCTTCTACCGTTGTACTTGATGAAAAACAAATCTTCCATATCTTAGGTAACAATAGATAAAAGTCAGAGTCAGACATATCATTTTTCAAAGATATTAACTCTATATCAGCAAATGAGTTGTAACCTTGTTCAAAAGGATACATTCGTAAAGACTGAAAGAACTTAGATGCAGCAATCTCTATATCGTCTCTCTTCGCCAATGTTTTATTAATATCAACATTTGAATCAATACTTGTAACATGACTCGAACTCTCAAAATCTATTTCCATTACACTCAAAGAAGTATCTTTAAACTCAGCAGGAAAAAAATTACTAGTATGAGACCAATTGTTTTGATAATTATCATGCAAACTATTTAATACTGATGAGTTCGAAATACTATGAGTATAATACTCAGTGCAAACACTGCTTGATATTTCACCATTTATACTTTTCATACCAACCTCAAAATTTGCTTGAGATATTTTTCACTTTAGACAAAGTCAAATTAACTAAATTATCAAAACCTGATTTCAAACTTGGAACTGGAAATCTAGATACTGAATTCTCCTCCAATGTATTGAAGTCAGTTTGAATAAGGAAACAACTTGAACGATTTAAAACTCCATTTTGATTAATCTCAAACACACCATCATTTATCATCGTGGATAAATTTATATTTTCACCTATTACACCTAAGTGTTCACGACTAGTAAATCGCAATTTAAGCTCAACATGACCACCTGACTCTGAAAACACAGAACAGACTCTATCTGCAAACTTTGATTTTTTATCTTCTGTAACCAGTTGAACTGCTGTCGTAACAAAGGCAAACCTTTTGAAAGTACGACCTTCATAAAACATACTATTTAATTTAACAAGACAATCACCTACATCTTTATTAAATTTACGTATCAAATCTTCATAATTCTCAGTCAAACCTGGTCTAAAATTTTGAGTAAACAGCAATTTATCGGTATTAAATACTATTTGAAAACCTGATATTTGATTGGTGAGTGACATCACTTTAGTTTGACTCTGTGTTAGTAAGTTTGTTTCTTGAACAAATAAAGGAAAAAGTTCAAGCCAAGAGAAATCTGACATAAGTGTTGGAATAGTCGAGTGCTCAGGATTAACATTACCATCAATAAATGCCACAAAATCTAATTTTACGAGTTCCATATTTTCCCTTTTATAGTAATTGTACAATTTAAATTACATGTAATAACTTTAAATCAAAACTAAATTTATTTACATTTAAAAATCAAACAAACCATTCCAGCTAAAGCTTTAGATGCAGCCACCATTAATATTACAACTAGCACTAGTTCACTACACATCAAAACACAATAATGAACTATATATACCTTATGAACCTTCGTTAAATCAGTCTAATACACTTCAATAAAAATGGAAACGATGCCACAATTTATCAGTTTAATGTTACTGAGAACATCATTTAAAATACTCTTATTTTTTATACGATTAATGATACACCAATAAAAATCAGACTGGCACATTTTTATACCTTAACAATCGACCAATAACACCTGAGCCTAAGTAATACACCATCCCCTCGGAGTTGCCGCAGGGCGAATAGGCAAATTGCGTGAGTCTCGCCATGGTCGTTATCGTGCATCCATACACGTCACGACATTCAGGCATCCTGCCTATCAGATGGCGAGCTAGCTTTCGCAGGTGCTGGGACACATCCTTCGGAAGCGATAGCAAATTTATCGATGAGCACAAGGGGCTTTCAACTCCGTTAGGGGCGTCTTGGCTGATGTGAAAACAATAGGCAAGGAGGATAGGAGGAGCAGTTCTCCTTGGTCGGCTCTTGTTTAAAAATCAGGGGGTGAAGCCCCACGACCTTGATTCACCTCGGGCGACAGGCCGCAAAAGTAACCCTGAAACTAACACTCCATTGCCAATGGGAACGCCAGAATTGGCACTGTTTCACCAGTGACCTTCTAAAACATGGATGTTTTAGTAGAGCCTACAAGGACGTATTTACGGCGTGTCACTGGTGTAACAGTGCAAAAGCCTGCGGCAGGCAATTAGCTACACTGATAATCGGCAGAGGCATCATTGCTAATTCGCGATGCCCAGCAAAGCAGCACGATCAAAACGTTTTAACTTTGTCGTTCGACAAAACTTCCCATAGCTACCGCACTTGGCTAACAGTCATTAGCCAATGATGGTAAGGGCTGGATTGTTCAGGAGGCGTTTCTAGCGAAATAAAGATACATCTTCCTGATGCAAGTGAACTTAACCGAGGTCACGATTAAGTTTCATCCTTGTTAAAAACCTAAGATAACGTTCTGTTTAATATCTGTCTACCACTTTCACATTACAAATTAAGTAGTTAAGTGATACCTAATTTTGGCACGTAGCTTTTATGAGCAAACCCACAACTCCACTGCCAATGGGAACGTCAGAAGTAGCACTGTTGCACCAGTGACCTTCTAAAACATGGATGTTTTAGTAGAGCCTACAAGGACGTATGCACGGCGTGTCACTGGTGTAACTAATGTAAGAGAATGCCAAAGCCTGCGGCAGGCAATGAGTTACAAAATTCCTTTGCAGCAATAACATTGCTAATTCGCAACACTAAACGAACCAGCAATATCATCGGGTGTGGGATGAAGCCCCACGACTTTGATTCACCTCGGCCTATAGGCCGCAGCAAATGTGTCCCCGCATCACAAAATTCCCTTTTGCAATTCGGCAACCCCTAACCTTGTAGGTACTTCCCAAAAAAATCCAAGGTTCTTGCCCATGCGAGCTCGGCGGTTGGCTCATCGTAGCGGGCGGTGGAATCATTATGAAAACCATGATTCACATTGGGATAGAGGTAGGCAATATACTCGGCCTTGTTAGCCTTCAATTGGGTTTCGTACTCGCCCCAAGTGTCGTTAATCCGTTGATCTAAAGCGGCAAATTGCAACATCAGCGGGCCTTCAACTCGGCTGCGTAGCTCTGTGGCTGCAGGCGTGCCATAAAAAGGCACGCCAGCAGCTAGCTCATCGGGAATGCTGGCGGCGAGCATATTGACTATATAGCCGCCAAAGCAGAAACCGACGGCGCCGAGTTTGCCATTACTCTGGGGGTGGGCCTTTAAAAAGCGGGCTGCGGCGATAAAGTCCTGCTCGATTTTGGCTCTGTCGAGGCTGGCTTGCATGGCGCGGCCCGCATCGTCATTGCCGGGATAGCCGCCGAGGCTGTAAAGCGCATCGGGGGCAAAGGCGATATAGCCCTTGGCCGCTAAGCGGCGGGCAACATCTTCGATATAAGGATTCAGGCCACGGTTTTCATGCACCACTAACACCACAGGGGCTTTTTTAGTGGGGTCCAGGGTCTTAGAATCGCCAGCCTCTTTGCCGGGAATCAGCATAGAAGCTGGCATCACTAAATAACCGCGCCCTTCACCATAGCCCTCGGGGGAGGGAAACTTCACATAACTGGCTTGAATGCTGGGATCGTTAAAGGAGACTTGCTCGGCTAAGGCATAGTTGGGCATGAGTGCGCCAGTAAGCGTTGTCATGGTAAACCCCAGTGCCACAAGGCCTGCGAGGCGAGCCATAAATTCGCGGCGGTCGATGATGCCGTGGGCATATTCATCGTACCAATCGAAGGCCTCCTGCGGGATAGGCTGGGCAGCTGGCGCGTTATTGTCGGACTTGGGTTGTGGGCTCATCGTTCTTTCTCCATTGAACAAGCTACCACAGGTTTATCTTCCCTAGCTTGTGAGTTATCTAGCGGCGTTAACAAGAGTAAAGGATGAAGCCTGATTAGGGCAATCGGCTTTCTCGCCTTAGGCCGATATTCATCATGCAAACTTACGACTGATCTTGCCCCCTGATTGGCATGAGCTTTTTATTCCCTAGGGGCTTTTTTGTGTATAATGTCGCCAATTTTCGGATTAATAGATTTACATTTCAATAACATAAGTTGCCAATGGAGTTCAGATGGCTATAGGGATATGCAGAGTAATTTGTACCACTCTTACGCTCACGGTTGGGTTAACGGCGTGCGATAGTGCGGGCTCCAATAAATCGGGGGGCATCCCCAGCGCACGCGAATATCAGGTGATTTCGACCCTCAGCATCAATGACGGTATTGAAACCCAAAAGAACATGCAGGGGCGCGTGCTACTGAATTACCAGTTGCAGGATGCTCAGGGTAAAGCGACCAGCTTAACCACACCATTGGCCAATGATGCCCACTTCTTCGTTCAGCCGAGCCTGATGCAATTAAGCGATCACGCCCTGCCTATCCCCATCAGCAATATCGATCCAAAAAACAGTGGCAAAGAACTCACCTCCATCATTCAAGCGGGCTTTAATCTCGAGCTGAAAAATGGTGACAACAATCGGCTCACGCCCGTTACCCAGATAAATCAAAAGGATATCGCCGAGCTATTTAACCGCTGGACGAGCCTTAAGTCCCTATTTGAGCAATCGCCAACCCTGCCCGTGCAGCTTGAGCCCCGCGTGGGTTATAGCACCAGCGCCCCCATGGATGAGCGGTTAATCTGGACGGTTGAGCAAGTCAGCGACGATAGATTGCTGGCGGTGCTACAGAATAAACAGCAACTGGGCGAAAACACTAACCTTAAGGTCTACGGCAAATTCGAGCTTAACCGTAAAACCGGTTGGTTAGAGAGCATGGCGCTATTTAAACAGGATGAACAGCGGGGAAGAACCTTTATCCAGCGCATCGTTATGGCGCCTAAGGATCGCCCCGATGTGATGAGCCTACTTTGGTATGCCGATGACAACTACGATGCCGAGCGGGATATCGATGATAAGCAAAAGGAGCTTTATCCCATCAGCGATGTGCCGCGGGAATATAAGCCTACCGACAAGGCATTTATCCAATCCTTATTAGCTGATCATCAAGGGATTATTGATAATATTGGCGACTGGGGCAGCGATACTCCCGAGGAGATCCAACTGCGCTTTGTGCATGCCATGAGCCCGCAATATGTGGTCGGCAATATGCGCTATGAGGATATCACCGCCTTTGATGAGAGCGGAAAAGCGTTAGATCTCAACTTCTGGCAACACAGCACGGGGGCGGCGGTTAATTTCAGCCGCAACATTGAGTCGTCGACCAATATTATCGCCACGGGTTGGGATAACACCGCCGATAAACTCAAGCGGATGAGCTATATCAGCGCTAAGCTCACCTTAGTCCCTGAGACGAATAACATCATCGAAAAATCCTGGGATGAACTGCTCGCTTCGCCCTATACCTTTGGCGATGCCAGCCTCACGATTCAGCCCCTAGATGCCAACGCTAAGCTCTTTAAAGTGGTCATCAAGCAGAGCGACAGCCACAAGATCCACCTAGATCTTCAGCAGTTAACAGGCAAAATGGCCCATGCCCGCGCCGAGTCGGAGTATCCAGAGTGGCTCACCCTGACCGATAAAGAACTGCTAGCGGAGTTGGCTGGTGCCGATGAGAGTCATCCGCTGACGACCAGCGCACTGCTGCTTAAGTTAGACGAAATCCCAAAAAACCTAGTATTAGTGACGAGTCAACCCCAGCCAGAACTCAGCCAAAGCAAGCAGATCCGTTTTGTGCCCGAAGCCGAGTATAACCAAAATCTTGCCAATCCCCTGAGTGAGTTTGGCAGTGTCAGTATAGGTGACTCCTTCTCGGATAAATTGGCGTTGTCCAAGCCAGAAATCAGTGCGGTGAAGGATATAAAAACGGCGACTGAAAATGGTCACAACTTATATATCCCCATGTCTGCTGCGTTAGCGACGGCCTGTAAGCCCGAAATAGCACAAGGTTTTAATGAAGGCACACAGGCGGTGACTTGGCAGTTTGTGCCCAATGGACCCGAAGGCGCGGCTTACCATTTGATGACGCCCGACCGCGTGCGCCAGTACTTCTACGATAGGCGCATTCAAGGCACTATCCATTGCAAAGGCGATATCCACTGGCAAACCTTGGCGCAATCCGTCACCGAACGCCCTTGGTTAATCGATTTGCAAACCTGGCTGACCGATACGGGTTATGGCAAGGAGCCGAGTAAAGATTTACCCAATTACATCAGAGTCGAGAATGCTCAAGGCAAGCCACTAACGATTCGTTTGCCCGAAGAGACAGAGTATAGGATTGATGAAGTACTGTTAGATGGCCGCTATTTAAGTGTTACGGGCGCCGCCGCTAAGGTGAGTTATATGACTATCTCCCAAGATGCTGTCGATATTCCCTATGAATTCACCTTTAAACCTTTGCCTTAAGGAGCGGTTATGCGTCCATTTACTGTAAAACTGCTCCTAGGAGCACTCGCCCTCATCAGTACCCATGCCAATGCAGAGAAGGTATTACTCGATGCCCATTGGAATGTCATCAAAGATGAGAAAAAAGCGCTGTACTATTTTGAGCAACCCGTTGATCTGACTGATGGCTACTATAAGGTCGAGGTTTACTACAAAGAAAAGAATAGGCTTTTCTGCTCAACGGCCATCGCCGATAAAAATATCGGTAAGGCACTCACTAGCGAGCAATTTCGCGGGCCTTATCAATGTTACTTCGACGATGGAACCCCCTACGAACAGGGCTTTCGCAACGGGCAAGGTCAGCTCGATGGCGTCATCAAAAAGTACATTGCCACAGGCCAATTATATACTGAGTCGCACTATGAAAATGGTGTAAAACAAGGCCCAGAAACCGGTTATTGGAATGGCGGCAATATCCGCAACAAAACCACCTATAAAGATGGCCAAGCCGTCGGTATCAGCGAAAATTTTAGTCCCGAAGGTGAAGTCACCGCCAAAATCTGCCATGACCCCACCTGCGTCAGCCAATATTTTAATCTAGGCAAACTCAACCGAGAGGAGCATAAGGTTGATGGTCTTCTGCAAGGCACAGAGACCACTTGGGGGCTGAATGGCCAAGTCATCTCCACCCAAGAGTGGTTGAAGGATAAAAAACACGGCGACTACTTTAGCTATTTTGACAATGGCAAAGTAGAGCAGCACTTTCAGTATCAACAGAATTATAAGGTCGGTGAGCAGCTCACTTATTTTGAAAATGGCCAGCTCAAATTAAAGGAAGTCACCAACGATAAGGGCGATGTCATCCAGGCCATCGAATACGATGACAAGGGTGAGATTAAACGCACTACCGACAGCAAATACCAAGGTAATCGCTGGGTTTATCGCAAACAGCAGCGCTATCGCGATGGCCAATTGATTGAGACTCAAGAAGAAGACAAACTCAAAAACGGGTCGCTCTCTGAAACCTTCAAACAAGGCTTGTTAATCGAACGCCAGGAGCGACTCAATAAGCAATTGAATGGCTTACAGATCAAATCCTTCGATTACAACGATGTCATTACCCTCACCCGCGAATATTATCAGGCGGGTAAGCGTGAAGGCGCCTATGAGACGGTAAAAATTGAGCCAGCCACAGGCAAAAGTCAGCTGGTAGAGCAAGGTCAGTATGCCAAGGATAAACAAGCAGGCACTTGGAAGAAATTTCAAGATGACGCCACCCTCACCTATAGCCACGATGATAATGGTGAGCTCCACGGTGAATACCTCAACAAGGCCAACTCAGGCCAGTTGCTTGAATCTATGCACTTTAAACATGGCAAGCCCGATGGTTTAGTCCAGCGTTACGCCAGTAATGGCCAAGTGTATGAAAAAGGCGAATATCGTAATGACCTGCGCCAAGGCGATTGGGTATTCACCGATAATGAATTCCAATATCGCCCAAGGCCGAATCCTGAAAGACGCTCTTGGCATGGCCGTTTTGAGCAGGGTAAGCAAGTCGGCCACTGGGAATTGCGTACCCCCGAGGATTATGTGCTCGAAATAGCCAACTATGACGACCAAGGTAACTTGCATGGTAAGCAATACCAGTTTGAGAATAATGGCTCGATACAGGTGATTAATCATTACAATCACGGCCAATTTTTAAATCAGGAAACACCGCCGCCCGTCTTACCCGTTGAAGATAGCGTGTTTCCTTTTTATTAACTCAAGCCTGTGGCTGTAAGCTGTTTAGCTTAACGCCATTCGCGTAAACTGACGCGCTGTGCACTCGGCCAAAGTGCACAGCATTAACGTATTATAAACGTTAGGATTCTTATACTGGCCGCCATTGTGCGGCCCTAAGACCCAGAGCAAAGGATCAGCATGTACAACACGCCATTTCGCCTTATTAGCCTCGCCATTGCCGCAACTAGCCTAGTCGGCGTCCATGCACAGGCGGCGCAAAACCTCTCCTCCATGATGGTCGAAATTCGCCAGCAGGACGGTATTACCAGCTATTACAATCTCGCCACGGGCATGCCCTTAAATGGTGATATTGCCATCGTTCGCGATAACCAAGGTTATACCTTAGGGCAATTTTCGCAGGGGATACCGAATGGGAAATGGCAGGTTTTTCATAGTAATAACAGCCGAATCGTCGAAGGTAATTATCAACTGGGTTACCAAGAGGGTACTTGGCGACTGTTCGACTTAGATGGCGCCCTAACCGAGGAGCAGCAATTTGCCAAAGGTGTTCCGGTTGGCGAATGGAAGGAATTTAGCGCCACGGGCCATGTCAGCCAAAGCACCCTCTATAAAAATGGCCAAAAGTCCCAGGTCAAACGTTTCTTCCCGAGCGGCAAATTACAGGCGCAAGAGAGCTACCTCGATAACCTTCGCCACGGTAAATGGGAAAGCTTTTATGAAAACGGCACCCTCTCCCAAAGCCAAACCTACGCCAATAACCAACTCTCAGGCCCCTATCTAGAGCAAAATGCCGAGGGCCAAGTGGTCGTTAATGGGCGTTTTGATGCCGACGGTCGCCGCCAAGGTCTATGGGAAACCTTTTTCGACGATGGCACTAAGGCCAGTGCCAGCCAATTTAATCTCGATAAACTCGAGGGTGAAGAACGCACCTTTTATCCCAGTGGCGAACTGGCGAGCCTGTGCCACTATCAGACGGGACTGCGCCACGGTAAGTGTCAGCAATTCAATGAGCTGGGCAAACTCCAAGTGGAGGAGCAATACCTCAACGATGTGTTAGAGGGCCGTCAGCAGTATTTTAACCTCGAAGGCGTACTGACCAGCGATTTGAACTACAAGCAGGATATGCTCGCTGGCACGCAAAAGTATTTCCATTCCAACGGCCAACTTAAAGAGCTGCGAACCTATCAGGACTCGCGACTGGCCGATAATGGTCAATATCCGTTGCATGGACCTTCTGAACGCCATGATGCGGACGGAAATCTTATCGAAAAAAGCAGCTACAACATGGGCTTGAAGGATGGATTATTTGAGCGCTATAACGGCGGTAAGCTCCAAACAGCTGAGGTGTGGAAGCTAGGTCAAAGGGATGGAGAGTTCCGTCGTTACCACACCAATGGCCAGCTACGCAGCTTAAATATGTATGTCGATGGCAAACTCACTGGCCGCTCCGAATCCTACTATGAAGATGGCTCTGTGAATGAACGCGGTGAGCGCATCGAAGGCGCTTGGGTCGGTAAGTACGAGTCCTTTTACGACAATGGCAAGCCCAGAGAACTCGCCCACTACGCCCGCACCAAACCAGATAACGGCAATAGCTATCCCCTCGATGGCCACTTTAGTCGCTGGTACTACAATGGCGATCTCAATGAGGAAGGTGAATATAAAGCAGGCGTAAAAGAGGGACTGTGGATCCAATATCAGCAGGGGCAAAAACAGAAAGAGCAGAGCTTTGTTAATGGCAAACTCAATGGCGACTATGCCGAATATTACCAAGGTCGACGCCGTGTCACCGGCCAATACGAGGATAATCAAAAAACAGGACTCTGGATCGATTACCGCTACGAAGCCAAAGATCCAACCTACGGCGCGATCCCTGAGGGCAATATCAGCCAGAAAACCCATTGGAAGGACAATAAGCGCCATGGCACCAGCGAGTACTACAGCTTTAAGCAAGTGGTTTATCGCTTAGAAACCTATGATAACAATGATAAAACAGGCACCTATGCCGAATATTATCCTAACAATGGCCAGCTCAAACTCAGCGGTACTATGGATAAAGGCAAACAAACGGGTCTGTGGGAAAGCTGGTATGAGGATGGCATTTTAGCCGCCAGTAGCGAGTTTTTAGATAACCAACAACAGGGCAGCACTAAAGAGTATTACAGCAACGGTCAGCTCAAATTCGAAGCCCAATACGCTAAAGGCGAGCTCGACGGCGAGCGCAGGGAATACCACCAAAATGGCAAACCTAAACTCACTGAGACTTGGTTAAAAGGCCAGAAGGAAGGCGATGCCAGCTATTACCACACCAATGGCAAACTCGCCGAACAAGGGAGCTTTTTGCGGGATCGTAAAGAAGGTTTGTGGCAACAATTTTGGCCCAATGGCGAAAAACGCAGTGAGGGTAGCTATATTGCCGATCGCCAAGCGGGGGATTGGAATAATTACGATCAGCTCGGCAAATTGATCAATACCGAGCACCATGGCTAAGACATTGACTTAGCCAGCATGCGGCTTGCCTAAATCTGCTCGCAACATCGGCTAAGTCAAAGGTATTAATCGAGAACTGGGGTTTGGAATAAAAAAGCGATCTCGCTCAAAAATTTATGCCTAACCCCAAATCTAAAGGATTATTCATGCAAAATGTGCCATAACCAATGTCTATACTAACGGCCTTTTTCCGCTTTGGATCAACTGCCTATGAAGACATTTATCAAAGACGAATTTGCCCTGCTGCTCGGAATACTCACGTTAGTATTCTTTAAAACGGGTGGCGATAGCTTGCTGGCCGATGGCACAGCACTCTCAACTTATATTCCCGTTTCACTCACCCTGCTCGGAGTAGTGACTTGGGCGATTTTCTCTGTGGTGCGTCACTCAGACGCGCTTGCCATCAAGCTCGGTGACCCCTATGGCACCTTGATTTTAACCCTGTCGGTGATTTCGCTCGAAGTCGTGATGATTTCTTCGGTGATGTTAACGGGCGAGCCAAACCCCGTGATGGCAAGGGATACCATGTTTGCCGTAGTAATGTTAATTATCAACGGTTTAGTCGGTTTCACCCTCTTACTTGGCGGTTGGCGCTATCATACCCAGCACTTTAATTTGGATGGGGTGAAATCCTATTTAGTGGCGATTATTCCCCTCGCCCTGCTCTGTTTAGTGCTACCTAACTTTACCGAGGGTGGCACCATTGGCAGCATGTCTAAGCCTATGTCTTGGATGCTGATCATCATCTCGATTTTGCTCTATGGCATCTTTTTAGTGATCCAAACCAAGAGCCATAGCCACTTCTTTGTCGATGCCGACCACGAGGACCACGAAGAGCATCACGGCATACTGCGCAGCAATATCTACCACACAGTGCTGTTGATTGGTTATTTGCTGGTGGTGATTCTGCTCGCCAAAACCCTTGCGATGCCAATTAATTACAGCGTGGCCTCTCTCGGGGCGCCGCCAGCACTGGGTGGCTTTATTGTCGCCTGTTTGATCTTATCGCCAGAGGCCGTGGGTGGCTTTAAGGCTGCACTCAACAATCAACTGCAGCGGGCGATGAACCTCTATTTTGGTTCAGTACTCGCCACTATTGCGCTTACCGTACCCGCGGTGTTGATTATTGGCTCTCTTATCGACCAAGAAGTCCACCTAGGCCTATCTGCAGCGGATATGGTGCTATTGGCCACCAGTTTAATGGTCTGCAAAGTCAGTTTTAGCAGCGGTCGAACCAATGCACTCCATGGGGCGACCCATATAGTGCTGTTTATCGTGTACCTCTTCCTGATGTTTGAGCACGCCTAAATACCGCTTACATTCAATAGGAAAACCCATTAGCCGAGGATTTACCTCGGCTTTTTATTGGCCTGCGACTGCACCTTGTTTGGGCGTAGCAAGCCCCCAAGCAGCAGCCCACTGCCCAAACCACCCAGGTGCGCGGCATTATCCACCCCGCCAAAGAGTCCCATCACAAGACTGGCAGTAACGAATAGGGTCAGATTCAGGGCGAGCGGCATATTGTCCGCCAAGGGCAATAAACCCAACCATATCCAGATGATCAACACCCCAAATAGCCCCATGATAGCGCCCGAGGCACCTATGCTGATCGTCGCCTCATACCAGCCTATGCTGGCCATACTCGCCACTAAACCACAGCACAGATAGACCCAGAGTAAACGCCATTTGCCCAGCAGTGGCTCCAAAAACATCCCCGCAAAAAACAGCCCGTATAAGTTAAAGACCAAATGCATCAGGCCGCCGTGCAAAAACACATTGCTGATTAAACGCCAAACTTGTTGCTCAAGCACCAACTGCCGAAGGTTAGCCCCCCAATCGAGTAACACACTGTTTGGTAAGGCGATAACGTGCTGGCTGACAAAGGCCATCAATACAAATATCAAGGTGTTGATATAGAGCAAGATAGGTGTGATAACAAAGCCCTGCCGAGGTTTAAATTCGGCCAAAAAGCCATAGAGCTCTGCCTTAGGTTTTTCCATACTCAGCTGTGCAGCCATGGGCTTAGACGCCTGCGTCTCATCCAGTTTTAGCATCAGACTCATCAACAACCACAGAATGGCCCCAAAGCTTAACCAAGCAATAATCCACGCCAGTTTATGGCCATTACGCGCCTCGAAGGGTTGATTCACAGGCATTAAGACGGTTTGGTAACCCTCGAAGTAGACAGTGCTTTTTTGAGCAGCGGTGAGTAGCTGAGTGTAGCGGCTTGACGGGCCTATACGGTCCAGATAGACAAAATCATCCGGGTTTAAGGCATTAAATTCCTGCTCACTCTGATGAATAAACTCCTGAAATAGCGATTCTTTCTCCTGCTGTTCGAGTCGATTACTGATCGTTTTCTCATAAACTTTGCCATACCATGCCAAGGCCTTAGCACCGACCCGCCAACTCTCATTACGTTTAGCGAAAATCGGCATCGCAATATACAGGCTCATGCGCAGCTCACTGTTGCCCTTACCTATGGGCTCAATATTACGCTGCACACCTATGTGTTTTTTATCAATATAAAACTGATTTAATTGGTAATACTTAGTTTGCGGCTGGTGTAATAGTGCATTGATGGACTCAAGTTGAGTCAACTTGCCTGTTGCACTATTAAGGTATTCCTGCACCACGATAGTGGGCACGGCCAGCAAAAGCACGGCAATCACAAAATAGATAAAACGGCTATTGCTCTTGGTAAAGCGGAATAACTTGAGCCTCGGCCTTAAATAGAAAAACAGCAAGGGCCAAGGCAATATCAGCGGCAGCCAGAAATTGATAATCGATTCGTCAATCCTCAGCAGTTGGAACTCGATAATCAACAACCAATGGAGCAAGCTGTAGCCTGAGACAAATAGCAGGCAGAGCAGTATAAAGGGCACATAGATCAACTGGAGTTTTTTTAAGATTAACGCCACACGCATATCATCCTTGAGAGAAAAATCCCGCCAATGATACGGCGTATCGCCACACAACGCACCCTTAGCGGGGTGATTGCTTGGTTTTTAGTGAAGCCAATCAATCCTCTACAACAAAAGTGCTAGGCCATACCAACAAAAAGGCCAGAACGATTCTGGCCTTTTTGTTGAGTGGATAAGCAACTAACGTCTGCTTAGGTCTCGCTGACTTTGGCAAACTGCTGCTGACTGCGCTGCTTTTTATACTGCTTAGCTTCGGCAGGGATCGGAGTCACTTTGCCGGTTTCTAACCAGTTACGTAAACGGTTGGCATCCGCCATATGGGTGTATTTACCATAGGCATCGAGCACCACAAAGGCCACTTGGCGTTTAGCCATTTCAGTACGCATCACTAAACAATGGCCAGCCTCATTGGTAAAGCCAGTTTTAGTGAGGTGAATATTCCAGTTATCTTTGTAAACCAAACGGTTAGTGTTTCTAAAGTCGAGGCTGTACTTAGGTTTGCCAAAGGTGACGGTTTTCTTTTCGGTCGAGCTTAACTGACCTAACATCGGATAACCTTCGCTGGCCTTGAGCAACACTACTAGATCACGGGCACTCGAAACGTTTTTCTCGGACAACCCAGTAGGCTCCACATAGCGAGTATTCTTCATGCCTAGGGCTTTTGCCTTAGCGTTCATCGCCTTAATAAAAGCTTTATGACCACCGGGATAATGGTGGGCAAGACTCGCCGCGGCACGGTTTTCTGATGACATTAATGTCAGCAATAACATATCTTTACGGCTAATTTCACTGCCGATACGCACTCGAGAGTACACACCGCGCATTTCCTTAGTGTCGTTGATATTGATGGCAAGCTTTTCATCCATAGGCAACTTAGCGTCTAAGGTTACCATGGCGGTCATCAGCTTAGTCACAGAGGCAATAGGTCTTACGGCATCGGGATTACTGGAATAAAGAATTTCATTAGTTTTTAGATCCACCACCAGCGCACTATTGGCGGCCACTTCCTGCTGTTTTACAGGGGCTTTTTTCGCCGTGGCGGTGCTTTTTGTAGTGACAGAGGCCGAATCGGCAGAATGCGCTGTCGCGGCAACAGTTAAACTGCTGCATACCAAGATAAAACTACCAAGCAGAGAAGGGATCTTCATGTAGATTTCACTGAGTCGTTAAATAAGTCGAATGTGCTACGCACAAGGTTGAAGCTAAGTATAAGAGGTCTGTGGAAAAAGGAATAGAATCCCAATCGACTTTTATCTGTAATATCAGCACTTTTTAGCCTAAATTTGCGGAAATTTTCTGAATTTTCATTCACTAAAAATTTCGCTAATTAAGTACTTAATACCAATAAAAATTCAATCAGCAATTATCAATACTAAAAACAATGTCATTTTCAGTATGACCATCCAAACAACAGCGATTAGGAGAGACTTTTTAGTTGTTACTCGTTAGCTATCAGACGAATCGCTAAGTCAATAAATGCCTCAAATCGAGAAGGTAAAGGCCGAGTGTTTTTATGCACTAAATACAGCGACTCCTGCACTTTTTGCTCAAGTTCTACCGCCCATAGACTCTCCCTAGGTATAAAGGCGTTGACCGTAGTTAAAGGAAGCACAGTAAAACCAATGCCTTTAGCGACAGGCAGTAAGATTTGATTGAGCTGATTAACATAACCCCTGCGTGGGATCTGCTGGGCGATGCCACTAACATGTCGCTGACTCCCGCGGGCATTGCGTGTCGCTTCAGCTTCGCCGAAATTGGCTCTGAGGACTTGCTGCAGATAATATTGTCCATCGGGATGATCAATAAAACCAATATGTTCCAGGCGTTTTCTATCTAACGGCATACTTTGATACTGGCTTGGCAGCACTAAGGCTAACTCCGCATAGCCTATGGCTTGATAACTGAGCTCAGCTTCATCTGTGCGCTTAGTGACTATGCCCACATCGAGCTGGTTATTTAAAATGCCCGACACTATGCGTTGGTTGGGCGCCGCCTCTAACATCACATTCAAGCTGGGATACTGAATTTGTCTCTCTAGAAAATGCGGATAGAGCAAACTTGCTATCGCCCCCGAGCAGCCAAAACGGCACTCACCAATATTGGGTTCGTCGGTTTGCAATCGCGCTAACAGCTCTGTTTCGGCTTGTCGATAGTCACGGGCATATTGATAGAGAATGCTGCCCGCTTCTGTCAACTCAAAGCGCTTACCCTGTCGCAGTATCAGGGACACACCCACCTGTTCTTCCAACTTTTTAATATGTTGGCTAACCCCAGGTTGAGTCATAAACAGCTTTTTAGCCGTCAGAGTAAAGTGCCCGACCTCAATCAGGGTCACGAAGGTCTGCAGCCATTGTTGATTCAGCATATGCACTCTCTATCGATCATTTCGCCCACCAATAATAAACAAAAATTATCAAAATAAGAAAATTTGATAATTTTTAATTGTTAATCGAACACCATAAACTGACTCCATCGCCACTGAAGCTGTGATGATTCGGCTTTTTGGCACGTTACATTCGCACTAGGAGTTAATATGAATACACCTTATCCACGCACCTTTTCGCATATTGGTATTTCGGTCCCCGATCTCGAAGCAGCGGTTAAGTTTTACACTGAGGTACTCGGCTGGTATCTGATCATGCAGCCAACCGAAATTATTGAAGACAACTCGGCAATCGGTGAGATGTGCACCGATGTATTTGGTCCTAATTGGGGTTCTTTTAAAATTGCTCATTTATCGACGGGCGACCGAATTGGCGTCGAGTTATTCCAATTCGCGAATCAGGTGAACCCTGAGAACAACTTTGAATATTGGAAAACCGGCGCATTCCATTTCTGCGTGCAAGATCCCAACCTTGAAGAACTTGCCGAAAAAATTGTCGCCGCTGGCGGTAAGAAACGTATGAAGGAACCGAGATATTACTATCCGGGTGAAAAACCCTATCGCATGATTTATATGGAAGATCCCTTTGGCAATATCCTCGAAATATATAGCCATAGCTATGAGCTACATTATGCCAGCGGCGCCTATCAATAAATCATCACTAAAGAAGTTGTCCATACCATTTCATATTAAGTTGACCAAGATGTGATATTGGTATGGACGACTCGATAGCTCAAATAGAAACCAGTAGAAGATTCCCCCAACTAAAGCTCCTCTCACCAAGCTCACAAAAATACACATTCCATCAATTTAAGCTACAAATCAATGGCCCATTGATACAACTTAAGTTATATTTCGCCACATCAGGAATAGTACGTTTAGCTTACTGATTTAAAAACATTTTCAGGCTGGCAATTAACCGTATGCGGTAACCTTTACTCGTGTCAGGATGATGTTTTTTCTCCCCACGCAACACTATTCCTGATAACGAGTTGATGTCTACAGTGGACACCACTGGTTTTTATTATTTCAAAATTAGGGATTGATGATGTTAAAAAAACTGCTTACGCCAATATTGGCTGCTTGCCTATTCCTTTCTGGCTGCGCAACAGTACCAATGGCCTCAAAAGAAGAAGATGCAAAATTAAAAACATTCCAAAAACCAGCAGACAATAAAAGTGGTATTTATGTTTACCGTAATAGCTTTGTTGGACAGGCACTAAAGAAAAATATCTATATTAACGGTGATCTCATTGGAGAGTCGGCTAACAAAGTTTATTTCTTTAAGGAAGTTGAGCCGGGTGAACAAATGTTGTCGACTGAATCTGAATTCAGCGAAAACAATTTAACCGTAAAAACCGAAGGAGGTAAAAATTACTTCTTCGAGCAATATATCAAGATGGGTGTCTTTGTTGGTGGAGCAGGATTAAAAGCGGTTTCGGATACCGAAGGCATGAAAAACGTTCAAGAATGTAAACTGGCGAAGTAGTCATTATTTATTCTTTGGCCAATAAAAAACCAGCCATTAGGCTGGTTTTTTATTGTTCGCTAAATGCAGGAGTTGGTGTTAAATCAACAACCCCAATCAGGCTTAGGCCTGTGGGCGCATCGCTGGGAACAGGATCACGTCACGGATAGTGTGAGTGTTAGTGAATAGCATCACTAAACGGTCGATACCGATACCTTGACCCGCTGTTGGTGGTAAACCGTGTTCCAGTGCAGTGATGTAGTCTGCATCGTAGAACATGGCTTCGTCGTCACCCGCGTCTTTCGCGTCAACCTGCGCTTTAAAGCGGCTGTCTTGGTCTTCAGCATCGTTTAACTCGCTGAAACCGTTAGCCACTTCACGGCCACCGATGAAGAATTCGAAGCGGTCGGTGATGAAGTGATTGTCATCGTTACGACGTGCCAGTGGCGAAATGTCCGCTGGGTAGCCAGTGATGAAAGTCGGTTGCATTAACTGCCATTCAGCAGTTTCACCGAAGATTTCTTCTAATAGCTGACCACAGGTCCAGAACTTCTCGATCTTGATGCCTAGGCTGATAGCCAGTTCACGCATGAATTCAAGATCTTTCACTTGCTCGTAGGTCATTGCTTGGATAGTCGCGTTGTCAGGATTGTACTTCTGAATCGCTTCTAACATGCTTAGACGCGCGTATGGGCCACCGAAATCAACAGTGTGCTCGCCGTATGGCATTTGCGCGCTGCCTAACAGTTCAATCGCGATAGAGCTTAACAGTTCTTCGGTTAAGTCCATCAGATCTTTGTAGTCAGCATAGGCCATATAGAATTCCATCATAGTGAATTCTGGGTTATGGCGTGGCGACAGACCTTCGTTACGGAAGTTACGGTTGATTTCGAACACACGCTCAAAACCACCTACCACTAAACGCTTGAGGTATAACTCTGGCGCGATACGCAGGTACATTGGCATGTCCAGCGCATTGTGGTGAGTGATAAATGGACGGGCTGAAGCGCCGCCTGGGATCACGTGCATCATTGGGGTTTCAACTTCCATGAACTCTTTTTTGATCATGAAGTTACGGATAGCTGCAACCACTTTTGAACGCATGACGAAGGCTTGACGAGATTCTTCGTTAACGATTAAGTCCACATAACGTTGGCGGTAACGGGTTTCTTGGTCGGTTAAGCCGTGGAATTTTTCTGGCAGAGGACGCAGTGCTTTAGTCAGCAGTTGGTACTCTTCCATGTTCACGTACAGATCGCCTTTACCAGACAAGTGCAACTGACCAGTTACGCCGATGATGTCACCGATATCCAGACCTTGGTAACGGTCTTTCAGATCCGCTTGAACGCCCTTTTCAGCGTAAGCTTGGATACGACCAGACACGTCTTGGATCACCAGGAATGGGCCACGTTTTGCCATGATACGGCCAGCGATGCTGGTTTTAAAACCTAAGGCTTCGAGTTCTTCCTTAGTGTTTTGACCGTATTTTTCCTGCAACTCAGCCGCTTTGTGGGTGCGACGGAAAGTATTAGGGTGAGCATTAGCGCTGCAGTTCGGGCGAATGCTTTCTAGCTTGGCACGACGCTCGGCAATCAGTTTGTTTTCATCTTGTACTTGTTCAGTCATCTTATTTCTCGTCTATACCTTTGAATTAATTACAGCCCTGATTTCAAACTGGCTTCGATAAACTTGTCCAGATCGCCATCGAGTACCGCTTGGGTATTGCGCGTCTCCACGCTAGTGCGTAAGTCTTTAATACGGGAATCATCCAATACATAAGAACGGATCTGGCTGCCCCAACCGATGTCAGATTTAGCATCTTCGGCCGCTTGCTTTTCCGCATTTTGCTTATGCATTTCTAATTCGAACAGTTTGGCTTTTAACTGCTTCATCGCCGAATCTTTGTTCTTGTGCTGTGAACGGTCGTTCTGGCACTGCACTACCGTGTTAGTCGGTAAGTGGGTAATACGTACCGCAGATTCGGTTCGGTTAACGTGCTGACCACCCGCACCCGAGGCGCGGTATACGTCGATACGTAAGTCAGCAGGATTGATGTCAATGGTGATATCGTCATCAATCTCTGGGTAAACGAATACCGAGCAGAAAGAGGTATGGCGACGGCCCGATGAGTCGAATGGCGATTTACGCACTAAACGGTGCACGCCCGTCTCGGTACGTAACCAACCGAAAGCATACTCACCGGTGAATTTAATGGTCGCGCCCTTAATGCCGGCGACGTCACCGTCGGTGACTTCCATCAGCTCAGGGCTGAATCCGTGGGCTTCGCCCCAACGCAGGTACATACGCAGTACCATGTTGGCCCAGTCCTGTGCCTCAGTACCGCCACTGCCCGATTGAATGTCTAAGTAACAATCGGAGGCATCATGTTGACCAGAGAACATACGGCGGAATTCGAGTTCGGCCAAACGGCTCTCTAAATAATCCAGCTCTTTGGTGGTTTCATTGAAGGTGTCTTCGTCTTCTTCTTCGATGGCAAGTTCTAGCAGACCTTCAACGTCTTCAAGACCTGCGTCCATATCATCGATAGTTTTGACAACGGCTTCGAGGCTGGCGCGCTCTTTACCTAGGGCTTGAGCACGTTCTGGCTCGTTCCACACCTCAGAACTTTCAAGTTCACGGCTGACTTCTTCTAGACGCTCATGCTTAGCATCGTAGTCAAAGATACCCCCTAAGAAGCTGCGTACGCTCGGCAAGCTCCTTAATTTTGAATTTTACTGGATTAACTTCAAACATGGATTTTCAACTTCGCTTTATTTTTGCCGTTTCAATGGATTTTCCATCAAAGGAGGCGGCGATTAACAGTATTTGCAACCGCGCATTTTAACCTAACAACGGCTGTAAACCTAGGGCGTGTTGACACTTCAGGGCGATTTTATCAGCCTAAAAAGCACCGCTGGCGCCAGCAGATTAACAGACAAAGCCGAGTTAAGACTGTGATCCTACATGAAATAACCCGTTTAACGCCTCATTCAAACATAAATTTGAGCAAGCTAAACAGTGATAATCACTAAAAACCTCAAAGGATTAAGCTAGATACAGATAAATCAAATATAAAACACCAAGTAAATCACAACTTTCCACCAGCAAACCTTCATCAGCGCACAGTCTGATACGGGTTTGTGATGACAACGGCAATTTAGCGTCAAACTTCCCCCGCCCATAAGCGTCTTCTAAAGCGCTCTAGTTATACTCAAACCCACCTTAAGCCTGCCGCTTTACGCCAATGCAGCAAGCACCCTACAAATATAAAAGGCCTTGGGATGATAGAACTTAAAATCGACAATCACAGCGTCACGGCCGAGCCGAACGATAACCTATTACAGGCGGCCCGTAAGGCGGGCATAGCCATTCCGAGCCTGTGCGACCCAACGGATGCGACACGGCAATTGGGCACAGCTCCTAACGCCGATAAACAGGACTGCAACCTCTGCCTAGTGCAAATCGAAAATACCGATGCCAGCCTGCGCTGCGTTAAAGCCTGTGAAACGCCCGCCGAAGCGGGCTTAAAAGTCATCACACAATCGGCATATTTAACTAAACAGCGCCAAGCTGCATTGAGCACGATTTTAAGTGACCACTTTGCCGATTGTGAGGCCCCCTGCCAGCAGGCCTGCCCTGCGGGCGTCGATGTACAAAGTTACCTGTACCACATTGCCCAAGGCGACCACACCCAAGCCATTAAAGTCATTAAAGACACTCTGCCGCTGCCGCTGTCGATTGGCCGAGTCTGCCCCGCGTTTTGCGAGAGCGAATGCCGCCGCGGCCTCGTCGATGACCCCATTGCCATTCGTCAACTTAAGCGCCACGCCGCCGATTTAGACTTGGCCGATGACGAGCAAGGCAATAGCTATCAGCCGCCGCGCCTCGCAGACACAGGTAAGAAAATTGCCATTATTGGCGCGGGCCCAGCAGGCTTAAGCGCGGGTTATTACCTGTCAAACCAAGGGCATAATGTTGAGATATTTGAAGCCATGCCCAAGGCGGGCGGCTGGCTGCGCTACGGGATCCCCGAATACCGTTTACCTAAGGCGATTCTCGATAAAGAAATCGAGCTGCTGTGCCGCAATGGGTTAACCATTCATACGGATACTCGCCTCGGCCATGAAATTCATTTAGCCCAACTGGTCGCCGATTTCGATGTGGTGTGCCTCGCCATCGGCGCCCAAAAAGCGGTACCGATGAACTACAAAGGCTCTGCGCTTGCGGGCTGTTACCTTGGGGTGGATTTTCTTAAGGATCATTGCCTCGATAAGCAATTGAAGTTGGGCAAAAAAGTCGCCGTCATTGGCGGCGGCAACACCGCCATCGACTGCGCCCGCACCGCGGTGCGTGAAGGCTGCGATGTCACCTTAATCTACCGCCGTACCCGCGCCGAAATGCCCGCCGAAGCCTACGAAGTACACGAGGCAGAAGTCGAAGGCGTGAAATTCCACTTTTTAACCAATCCCATTGAAAATCATAGTGATGATAACGGACGAGTACAGTCAGTCACCTTTAGCAAAATGACGCTCGGTGAAGCCGATACCTCGGGCAGACGCGCGCCAGTAGACACAGGAGAAACCTTTACCGAGGCCTTCGATACTGTTATCGCCGCCGTCTCCCAAGCGCCGGATCTGAGTTTTATGCAGGATCCTATGGGACAACTCAGCCAGGGTGAACTGGCGCTGAGCCGCTGGAACACGCTAATTGGTTGTGAACAAACCATGTCATCGGGTGTAGAAAAACTGTTTGTGATGGGCGATGCCCGCCGCGGCCCAGCGACTGCCGTAGCCGCCATTGGCGATGGCCGTAAAGCGGCAATCGCTATTGATAAGATGCTAAAAATTGGCCTTAGCTGCGATTTACATGCCCATGCGTTTAACTCGGTTAAAACCATTCCAAGCGCCCTCATTCCAAGCGCCCTTAAGCAAACCGAAACAAGCTCAAAAGCAGGGTCAACGCTTTATCCCCATACGCCGCGTCAGCTCCGCCTGAAGATGCCCGAACTCACAGCGCTGCAACGGCTGCTGAATTACAGTGAAGTTGAGCTAGGTTTTCCCGCCGATGCCGCTATGCAAGAGGCGGCACGTTGCCTCGAGTGCGCCTGTCAGGCCAATACCGACTGTAAGCTGAGGGACTACGCCACGGATTACGGTGTGGAGGCCAAAAGCTTAGCCACTGAAAATGCACGGCATTTCAGTGTGGATAAGAGTGCGCCCTTTATTCAATTCGATGCCAACCGCTGTATTAGCTGCGGTAAATGCGTCGATGTGTGTCAGCAGCAGAGTGGCCACTGCGCGATTCAATTTAGCCAAGATTCCTACCAGGCGCTGCCGCAGGAAATGACTCAACACATGGAGCGCCGCGCGCCGAGAGTCGGCTTTAGTGCGAGCATGGCCGATAGCCACTGTGTGCAATGTGGTAACTGTGTACAGGTTTGTCCGACGGGGGCACTGGTCGATGCCCGGGATAAACGTCAGGGGGATTGTACAGAGTTAAAAACTGCCTCAACGATTTGTACTTACTGCGGCGTGGGCTGCCGTCTCGACCTTAAAATCGACCCCAACGCCAATCGCATTCGCCATATCGAAGGCAATAAGGACTCGGTCGTTAACCAAGGCATGCTGTGCGTTAAGGGACGTTTTGGCTTCGATTTTATTCACAGCGACAAACGCCTCACTACGCCACTGATCCGTAAAAACGGCGAGCTACAACCGAGTAGCTGGCCCGAAGCCATCGCCTATGTGGCAAAACGCTTAACCGAGATAAAACAAAAAGATGGCAGCAATGCCCTCGCCAGCCTCGCCTCGGCCAAGGCCACCAACGAAGATAACTTTGTGCTGCAAAAGTTTGTTCGTAGCGTTCTTGGCACCAACAATATCGATCACTGCGCTCGCCTCTGCCATTCATCGACGGTAACAGGCTTGCAGCAGAGTATTGGTAGCGGCGCCATGACCAATGATATTCCGAGCATCAAAGACTCAGACGTCATCTTTATTTTAGGGTCGGATACCACCTGCGCTCATCCGATTATCGCCTCGAAAATTCAGCAGGCGGTGATGCAGCACGGGGCGCGTTTACTGGTTGCCGATCCAAAGCGGGTTGGCATTGCCGAAAAGGCCGAGCTGTATGTCGCCCATAGACCGGGCACGGATGTGATGCTACTCAACGCCATTATGGCGGAAATTATTCGCCACGATTGGCAGGATAAAGCCTATATTGCCGAGCGCACCGAAGGCATTGAGGCCCTCTATGCAGAGTTAGCCAAGGACGATTATTCCCTCGAAAACGCAGCGCTTATCACGGGCGTAAAAGCCGAAGATATTGCCCGCCTCGCGCGGACCATAGGCACAGCCGAAAAGACCGCGGTTTACTACGCCATGGGCATCACTCAGCATACGACGGGGCACGATAACGTCACCGCCATTTCTAATTTGCAGTTACTTTGCGGCAATATTGGTGTGTCAGGCGCGGGCATTAACCCACTTCGCGGCCAGAGTAACGTCCAAGGTGCCTGCGACATGGGCGCCCTACCCAACTATTTTACTGGTTACCAAAAGGTCACGGATCTTCATGCCAGAATGCGCTTCGAAAACCATTGGCAAACACGGTTATCGGGGGAGATTGGCGTCACCGCCACCCATATGATGCACGATATTGCCAAGGGCAAAATTAAAGCCTTGTATGTGATGGGTGAGAATCCCGTGCTCAGCGACCCCGACCAAGCCCATGTGCTTAATGCATTGAGCCAAATCGAGTTTCTGGTGGTGCAGGATATCTTTTTAACCGAGACGGCCGAGCTTGCCCATGTGGTCTTACCCGCCGCCGCATTTGTGGAAAAACGCGGTCACTTTACCAATACCGAGCGTCGTGTACAGCGACTCGAGCAGGCACTCGCCTCACCGGGTGAAGCCTTGCCCGATTGGCAGATAGTGCAAGCAGTCGCTAACGCCATGGGCGCTAACTGGGACTATACCAACGAAGAAGCCATCTGGCGCGAAATCAACGAACTTACTCCGCAGTATCGCGGCATTCGCTGGGACAGATTAAGTGCCAATGCCGAAGGTCAAATCTCCCAAGGGATTCAATGGCCCTGTCCAGATGAAACCCATCCCGGAACACCGATTATGCATCAGAGCCAATTCACTCGAGGCTTAGGCTTATTTACGCCTGTCAGTTATCGCCTACCTGCTGAAATGCCCTGCAACGAGTATCCACTGACGCTCTCAACAGGGCGGCTGTTGGAGCAATTCCACACTGGCACACTCACCCGTAAGACTCCTGGGCTGGATTTACTCGGCGCGCCTAAGGTGATGATTTCGGTTTATGATGCGGAGCAACTAGGGATAAACAATGGCGATAAACTTCGCCTCACCACCCGCCGCGGAGAGATTGAAATCGATGCCTTTGTGACTAAACGCGCCCAGGCGGGCGTGCTGTTCCTGCCGTTCCATTTTGTGGAAGCGGCGGCGAATAAGCTCACTATCAATGCCTTAGATCCTGTGGCTTATATTCCCGAATATAAGGTCTGTGCGGTCAGGGCGGAAAAGGTGACAGCAAGGGTGAGTGAACCAGCTTAAGACTTACGCAACTAGCCCCTGCAAGGGATAGACCCATCGCTGGATATAAAAAACGGGAGACAATGTCTCCCGTTTTTCATTCGCGAATTTAATTAACTTGTTTAATTAGATGAGTTAAATCTTAAACTGCCCCACCAATTTACCGAGGTTAATCCCTTCCTGAGACACGGTTTGACTCACCTTGGCCGCATCTTCACTGGAATGCAGCAGCTCGTTAACGATCTCTTGGATGGCATAAACGTTACGATTAATTTCTTCGGTCACAGAGCTTTGCTCGGTCGCCGCCGTCGCAATCTGGGTACTCATATCATTAATCGCGGTTACCGCCGATGTCACAGAGCCTAAGCTCTCGGAAATAGCGCGGGAAGAATCCACCGAGCGCACGCAGCTCTGCTGGCTCTCGTCCATGGTTTTAACTGCGACCGAGACTAACTTATGCAGCTCAGAGAGCATTTCGTTGATTTCTAAGGTACTTGCCTGAGTACGGCTGGCAAGATTACGCACTTCGTCGGCCACCACGGCAAAACCACGGCCCTGTTCACCGGCGCGGGCCGCTTCAATCGCAGCGTTAAGGGCCAGCAGGTTAGTTTGCTCGGCAATACCGCCAATCACAGACAACACACTGTTAATTTTTTGCGATTGCTCACTTAAGGATTTAATACTGCCCGCAGCATTGTTGATTTGCGACATGAGTCCAGCAATCTCTTCGAGCGAGGCATCGACACAGCGCTGGGCATTTGCCACATCACCCGTCGCCGCTTGGGTCGCCTCGGCCACTTGGGTGGTATTTTGCGCCACTTCACTCGCGGTGGACGACATCTCGGTAATAGCCGTCACCACTTGGTCTGTCTCGTTATTGTGGCTCAGCAGCTGGCTCGACATCACTTTGGTTTGATCGTGAATCGCATTGGCGGCGGATTTCACCTTAGCCGTTGCGTTTGCCACATCGCCAATAATGGTTTGCAGCTTATCGACAAACAAGTTAAAGGCTTGACCTAACTGAGCAATTTCATCCTCGCCCTTCACGCTTAAGCGTTTGGTTAAGTCACCTTCACCCTTAGCGATATCATTCAGGCTATCCGCCATATTCTTAATCGGCACCACCATACGATGGGCGGCGACCATGATGATAAAGGCCGTGATCCCCGTCAGCACGAGGGCGATTAATAGGATCATGAAGGACTTATCGGCCATTTGTTCGGTTACGGTTTGGCGGTAATCCTCGACTACGGCTTCGATATCGTCGATATAAGCCCCTGTACCTAGCATCCAGTCAGTACCTGGAACCATCATCACATAGCTAATCTTCTCGATTTGCTCGTTAGTATTAGGCTTTTGATAGTAATAGGAAAAGTTACCGTCACCACGTTTGGCCGCATCCAGCAAACCAACGATGATCTTAGTACCGCGAGGGTCGGTCATATCGATTTTGTTTTGCCCTTCAAGATTAGGCATCAAGGCGTGGAAAATGTTTTTGCCTTGGGAATCATAAATAAAGAAATAACCCGCGCTGCCAAAACGAATATCACGCAGAGCTTGGTTCACATTGCCTTGGTCTTTCAATGACAGTTGATATTGCACAATCCCTGCAGCAATTTCGGTCGCTTCTTTGATTTGTTGTTTACGTTCGCCCACCAATTTCGTTCTAAAGGTCACCACTTCTTCCGCGAGAGATTCCTGCTCGACGTAGTAGGAAACGGTCATCAGCACTAATAAGGTCAAGATTAGGGGGAACAAAGACAACAGCAGTAGTTTATTACGCAGGCTTAAATTCGACATGCTTGCTTACTCCAGGGTGATCGAGCTTATATTTTTTTATATTTTTGAAGTATAGCCAAAACAGTGCAACATCTTTGCGTTTAACTTAACAAATATCGTATTAATTTCAGGCACCAGCTTTAGGAAGTCATTCGCTTAACCAAGTAATATCAATCCGATACCACACAGGCTAAAGCCTAAAACCAATAGCAGCATCTGCGGTTTGAAGAGCTTTAACGCACCAAAACCGAGCAGGACGATGGCCATATCTACACCAGATAACACCCCTTGGGTAAACACGGGTTGATATAGCGCCGCCGCGAGTAATCCCACCACACAGGCGTTGACACCGGCAAGCATACCGGCAATCTTGGGTCTGGCGGCAATTGCATGCCAACTCTTTAAGCCCACCAGCATCAATAAAAATCCCGGTAAGAAGATAGCTAGAGTTGCGATAACCGCGCCGACAAAGGGATTATCTAGCATCATTTCTGCGCCAAGGAAGGTCGCAAAGGTGAACATAGGCCCAGGCACGGCTTGGGCAAAGGCATAGCCAGTGAGGAAGCGATCGCTACTCAGAGAATCGCCAACCGCAGTCTCAAGCAATGGCAGCACCACATGACCGCCACCGAAGACTAAACTGCCAGTGCGATAAAACTCACCGAAGATCCCAGCTTCAACGCCAAGATCTAAAGCAAAAAAGCTCCCCACAAACAAGGCGATAAATATGCCTAAGCTCAGATAATTCAAACGAATGGGTTCAGGTTTTTGAGACTCACTCTCGGTTGCACTCAAGAATGATAAGCCTAAAAGCGCGGCAAGGATTAACAGCGCAATTTGGGTCCATAAGAACGGGAAAATCAGTATGCTCGCGGCGCTGCCAAGCATCAATAAGCGCGCGGTTTTGCGCTGGCAAAACTGGCTGAACATCGCTAGCACTACATCCGCAACCACGACCACAGCCAACAGCTTTAAGCCATGGACTATGCCCTGCATATAATCGTTACCTAACCAAGCGGCGGTGGTTATAGCCAGCAGATACATCAATACAAAGGATGGCAAGGTAAATCCGGCAAAGGCGGCTATGGCGCCGAGCAGTCCCCCCCTATGGTAACCAATGGCAAAACCGACCTGACTCGAGCCGGGTCCCGGCATAAATTGGCTTAAAGCCACTAAGCTGGCATAACGTTTATCATCGAGCCAACCGAGTTCGTTGACAAAGGTTTGCCGAAAATAGCCGATATGCGCCGCAGGCCCGCCAAAACTCATCAGCCCAAGGGTTAAAAAACGTAAGAATATCTGCAGCATATGCTTTGCCTTTCGATGCATAAAGTTAGCGAGATTATGCCATTAAAAAGACATTTTGATGAAAAGGAAATACTGCTATAACGAAAGAGCGCCAAGCCATAGAAACAAAAAAGCCGGCAAAATCCATTTGCCGGCATCCTAAATTCAGGATAAATATCAATTGACTAGGCAGTCAAACCCATGATTAGTGAGTTTTTCTTCTTCTGATCAATGCCCCGAGAGCCAGTAGCATAGATAAACCACCTAAAGCACCACCGCTGCTTTCTTTCGCAGGAGTTTCTGGTGTAGTCGGTGTTACAGGCGCAGTCGGCTCAACACCATCGGATTCAACGGTCAGCATAAAGCTGGTGCTCGCTGCATCGGCTGGGTTTTCCACATCACTCACAGTCACTGTGACTTCTACATCGCCGTGGAAATTAGCTTCTGGTGTAATAGTGATAGTTGAACCTGAAGTGTTGCCATTTACCACAGCGCTGATGTGCTCACCCGTTACGGTGATCTTATTCACGCTGTTTTGCTCGTCGGCAAACACAACCTTCAGACCTTCTAAGCTCGTGTTTTCCGCAATCGTTTGGTTAGCAATGCGAGCCACAGTGATGTTACTTGGTACAGTGACTGTGCGTGACATGCTGATGTTCGCCATACCATCAATCTGACTGACCGCATCCACAGTTAAGGCTTTACCTGGTGCATTTGTAGTGACTTTAGTCCAAGCCGTCACTTCAAATTGTGATGACTCAGGACCGACGTAGTCGTAACAAACAACTAAACCATTGCGGATCTTGTCCTTCAGGTTGTTCCAAGCGTATTGCTCACCCTTATAACCACCATCTGGACCTAGCTTAGATAAAGCGCCTTTGAAGCCCTGCAGACCGATAGAACCACGGTCATCTTGGCTACCATAGTCGATATTGTCATAGGCCATGATCAACTCGTACTCACCGTCACCAAAGCGGGTGTTAACATTGAACAGCAGTTCGAAGTCGAATCTGTCGTCACGTTCTTCCCAACGTTTAGCATTGGTCGTTGGATCGTTAGATAACTGACCATAGGAACGAGCATTATCCCATTCAATAATGCCCCAACCATCGGAAGTACTACCAATCGTAATACCCGCCACTTCAGAACCGTGAATTAATGGCACGCTCATCAGATCTTGAACGGTATATTTGTAGTCAAATGCACGCCATAACACCCCGATACTCGCCCATGGCGCATTGTTGTACGGGAAGATGTCATGCCAAGGGAAGAAAATCTTCTCATTTTGGTATAAGTTGATGATACCCGTACCTAAAATTTGCAGACTATTGTTATTCCAAATGTTCATGGTATCGGCATTGTTATACAGGTGGTAACCCGTCGTGTTACCGCTAAACAAGGTACTGATCGGGATCTGCACACCGTTTTGGTAACGAATGTTGTTAGTGCCACCTGTTACAACTTTGCCATTAGCGCCAAGCGTTGTTGGCTCAAAACCACTGTAAGATGGCAACAAACCAAACTCTTCTAAGTCAACGTAACCACCTGGGTTGCTGTTACCAAAGTTTGGTGTACGGCACAGTGGGTCTGTTTCATTAGTGGTGATATTGTAATGGGCATAATCACCTAGCGTGTTCGGTTGAACGCCGCTGATGGTCAGCTTTTTACCTTCAACTTTGATGTCTTTAACGATAGCGCTTGATGAGCTATACACATCTTCCGCTTTCAGGCTTAAGCCTTCTGGAATGGTTGCTTCGATGCTAAAGGCGCGGTCCGCACCCGAGTCGTTTGGCTGAACCTCAAAGGTAAATGGCAGGGTTTGACCTACTAGCGCCTTAGTTTGGGTGGTATCTAAACTAACGTCATCCACACCGCGGTTCAGTTTAAAGGCCACTTTACCTATGTTACCCGCATTTACTGCAGAAGTACCAAAGTCAACTAGCGAATAGTAAACATCACCCTCGCTCATCTCTGGGATATCCCAGTTAACCGTGATATCAACCGCATCGGTACCATTACTGGCAGGGACTTCAACCCCCATATTGCTGGCAACTCGGTCAGACAAAACTGTTGTTGTATATTGGAAGGTTTCCATTACACCGGCGTTGAAGTTGTTAGAGTCTGAGCCTTTTCTTGGGTTATAGAAAACGGCCCAATAGGTACCTTCATCTGGGTTATTGATATTACAGAAGTTATTGTAGATAGCATCGTTCGACACGCAGACGATTTCTTCTAACGGATCTGGCTGACCGTTACCGTTATAGTCCTTACCCACATAAATTTGAATGTTACCTTTATTCCAGTCCCCCTCTAACGGAGACTGCATTTTGCCTAAAACTTCAACAATCAGACGACGACTATTGGCTGGTACATCGATCATCTCAACGTGAGTTGCTTCATCGATAACATTCTTAATATCATCTCCAGCAGGAACTTGAAGTAAATCCCACGGGTAGATATTTTCATCATCCTTTGGCAGGGTCGCCGTTTTAATGGTAGCTTTCGCGGGTTCAAAAATACGACCGTGAATGCTATCACCTTCAGGTAAATCAATCCCCTTAAATACGGCACTGGCGTTATTACGGTGCGCCGTCGTTCTTAAGTATGATGGCATATTGTTGTTATCGTATTTGAATACGATTGGCCAATGGGCCTCTGGTGCACTCTCTGTCGATTCAGTAAAAATCAAGTTCGAATGCAGCTCTACTTCGGCGTTACTAAACAAATCTTGGGTGTCCATGATTGAGGCTTCAATCACGATATCCAGGGTTTCACCTGCCTTCAGCGTAAATTCGCTTGGATAGGCTTTGATGGTGACACCGTTCTGATTAGCTTGTTTTTGTGAGTCTACATTCCAGTTGATCACATCACCGTTAGTCACGCTCCAACTGCCGTCTTTAGTCGCGCGAATGGTACGGATCCATTGACACTTTGGTTTACATTCAAAGTTGACTAATTGTGGAATGTTCAGCTTATGCAGTACGCCACCATTATTAGGGTTAGCCGCTTTGAAGTTATCGATGGTTTCATCCATCACAAAGCCTGCATTAATCGCATTTTTCACGTTAATACGGCCAGTACCTGCACGGTAGGTTGAAGCCAGCTCAACATCACCTGTTGAAGAGTTCAAACGACGATATTGAACTTTGTTCTCCGTCGTCATTGCCAGTGCAGATTGTACTTCTGTCGCAGTCCAATCTTTATGGGCTTGACGAATCAATGCCATAGAACCTGCAACATGTGGCGATGCCATTGAAGTACCGCTGATCATCGCAAAGTCACTTGATGGCGAGGTAGTATCGAATGGATGCTCGTCAGCATAGGCAGCAAAAATATCAACACCAGGCGCAGCAACCGCTGGGATCAGTGCTTCAGGCGTTGAAGTACTTGGACCACGTGATGAGAAGGCCGCTAACCAATCGGCTTTAGATGGATCGAGAGTACGCTCAATGTCAGTGGCAGTGATAGTGATGACTTGGTCAGTACCATTTCTTAACCAAGTGTATAGTCCACCGCTGTTAGACGTCCCCCAATTTTCTTGGGTGATATGAATTGAAGGTACAGAGTAAGATACAGCAGGAACAATCGCTTCACCGGCTGCATAGTTATACAGGATCATACCATCGGCGCCGCCAGCCTTAACGTTGTCGGCTTTCACGCTACGGGCTGTACCTGTAGTGCTGGTCGTACTGTCACGACGACAGGCTACAATCACGTTCTCATCGGTAGGATTACCATCGGCATCCTTCCAAACGAAGGTATCGGCAGCGAATTTATTGGCGCAATATTGATCACCATGATTTGCAGCCATTACCACGTGGCCAGTCACAGATTCGTTGTTGATCACGCCGCCGGAAATTTCAGTCCAAGTTGGAACTGTTGAACCACCAACTGGATTTACCAGTTTTGTTGTAATATCAATTACGCGATCATGGGTAGTTGCAGCAACACTCAATAACCATGGTGAAGCATGGTCAATTTTACCGAAGTATTCCGCTGAGCCATTGTATTGGCCTGAGTTACCCGCCGCAACGGCAACGGAGATACCGGCTTCACGGGCAGCAAGGAAGGCTAACTCAACATCGCTCGCCCAAGGATTCGACTCTTGACCACCGATAGAGAAGTTAATCACATCTACGCCATCTTTGATCGCGTCTTCAATACCCGCGACCAATGCTTCGCCTGGACAACCCGCGCCAATATGGTTATCGGGATAACACACTTGGTAAGAAACAATGTTCGCATGGGGTGCAACACCACTGATACTTGGGAAGAGACCGGCTTTGATAACTCGGCCATCCGAAGCTTCCGTGTCGCTCACACCCGCAAGGTAATCAACGTTTAATAGCACGTTACCCGCAGCAGTTGACGCGGTGTGTGAACCATGTCCTTGGTAATCCTCACCCACAGCAGGACGAGTTACCTCATAGTTACCATTGGTAAAGTTATCGGTAATGATTGGGTATGAACGAACACCGATTAACTTATCGTTACACAGACTCTCAAAACCGACCTTGGTACAATCACCGACATATTTACCGGCTGTCCAAGGGTTTTCGTGTTTGTAGCCATCATCGCCGATAGCGGCAAATGAGCGGTGATCCGTATTTACACCAGTATCGATGATACCCATGATAATACCTTCACCTTTATAAGGCAGGCCGTCAGGTGTAGCAGTACCAGTCCAAATTTTGTCTGCTTCGATCAGTTGTGGACCGGCATCAGACTGTAATTCATAGGTTTTTGATAAACGAACGGAGGCAACATTAGGAAGCTGGGCAACACGTTGTGCCTCTTCCTGGGTCATCGCGATAGAGAAACCGTTTACCGCATTAGTAAACTGTTGGCGAGCTTGACGCGCACCTACATTTGACTGAATGTCAGCCAGTACTTGCTTTTGGGTGTTAAGCAATTGTGCACGGTAATTTTGTACGGCACGGTTTGCAGGTTGACCCGCAACATACAGCTTAGATGCCTTAGATGAGCGCGCTTGAGTGGTATCCGTTCCTAACAGTTCTGCACTTACCTGTGCCAATGGCTTTTGGTTTAATCGAACAATATAAACCTGCTCACCAGTCAAACCTTCCTCATATTGAAACTTACGCACTTGAGGATTGATTTGAATATTTACCCCAACGCCCTGCTGAGTCGATTCAGTTTTAGCTTGCTGGGTATTTATTTCATTGATCTGACCCGTCCTAAATAGCGTTGACACTTTTCAAACTCATTTTGGAGAGTGTAATGACTTCAACAATTAAACGAACTCAACGTGATTATTCCCTCGCTTTTAAATTGGCGGTTGTCGACCAAGTGGAAAAAGGCGAGCTGACCTATAAGCAGGCACAAGACAAGTACGGTATTCAAGGCTGCTCCACCGTGTTAGTGTGGTTACGCAAGCATGGCAAACTGGATTGGTCCCTAGGGACGCCGCCTACATCAATGCGAGGACAGTTGATGACTGAACCCACCACGCTCACCCCCGAGCAAAAGATAAAAGCCCTCGAAGCCGAACTTGAAGATACTCGCATGAAAGCCGCGTTCTTCGAAGCCATTGTCGAAAAACTCAGAACTGACTACGGGATATCCGTCGTAAAAAAGCCACCCGCGAAACGCTCCAAGAAAAAACGGCCATAGGTTATGGCGTCACCCAATGCTGTCGTTACCTTGGCATCAGTCGCCAGGCGTATTATCAACAATGCCAGCGGCAAATCGTCTCAGAGCTAAAGGAGCAAGAGGTGGTGCAAACGGTACAATATGAACGGTTATTTCAACCGCGAGTCGGTACGCGTAAACTGCAGTATTTACTCAACAAAATGCATCAAATAGTGATAGGACGAGACCGGTTATTTCGCTGTCTTAGGGCGCATCGTTTGTTGGTCACGCCGAAACGGGCGTACCATAAAACGACCCATAGCCATCATCGATTTAGGTGTCATCCCAACTTGCTTAAGCCCAGTGAGCAGCAAGTGGACATCAGCCGCTCAGAACAAGTCTGGGTGGCTGATATTACCTATCTGTCACTGCAAGATAATGAAGCCTATTTAAGCTTGGTGACCGATGCCTGGTCACGAAAAATTGTGGGTTATCATGTTGATGATAATCTTAAAACAGACGGGGTGCTAACGGCTTACAAACGGGCACTGAGACAGCGACAAGATAAAAGTAAACCGCTGATACACCACTCAGACCGAGGGATACAGTACTGCTCAAACGCGTATCAAGCGGTTCACGCACAACATGGCGTGACATGCTCAATGACAGACGGATATGACTGCTATCAAAATGCCTTAGCAGAGCGAGTGAATGGCATCTTGAAGCAGGAGTTTTTAACACATAAGCCCGCAACGCTGGAGGAGGCGCGACAAATGGTGGCAGAAGCGGTTGCCATCTATAATCAACGACGGCCACATTTGGCCTTAAAATACAAAACGCCCGATGAGGTTCATCGAGCGTTTTAGGTGGAAATAAGTGTCAACTTATTTCAGGACGAGACAATCTGTTCAGGTGTTAACTGCAAACCTTTAATTGTGTGTACTTGGTTCTTATGTACTTCGCCAATGCTTGCAGCAGCCTGCATAGCACCAGCACCATAAAGGGCGGCAGCAACAGTGTAGGTTAGTAACTTTAACTTCACTTCGCTTCTCCGTTATTGTTGTTAGTTGGTCATTTATCACACGACCTAACTGCCTGACGGCGCCCTAATCTAAACACCAACGAATTAAAAAACTCAGCACTTTGAAGTAACATTTTGTACTACAAAAAACATCAAATAATTAAAATCAAACCACAACCCTAATAAATCAATACATTTAACCAAATTCACTAACGTAGGCAGTGAATAATATTGCAAAATGATGAGCTTAAGGCCAATCCCACAGTGTTACATTGTGTAACTCAGTTTCAAATGTGACTTTTTGTATCGAAAAATTCCGTCAATAACCCGCCAAACGCCATGCTTTTAGCGCTAACTCAGCGCCAGAGTTACAGAAATACAACAATTGATAGGACAAAGCGGATAACAAGGTGATGCGTGACTTTTTAACATAGACAAAACAAAAAAGCCGGCAAATCCCTTTGCCGGCATCCTAAATTCAGGATAAATAACAATTGACTAGAAAGTGAAACGCTCGAATTAACGCGTTCTTCTTCTGATCATTGCACCCAGAGCAAGTAACATCGACAGGCCCCCTAGGGCACCACCGCTGCTTGACTCAGTTTCTTCAACTGGCGTTTCTGTCGGGGTTTCTGTGGTTGCGCCCTTACCGTCTGACACTACGGTCAACATAAAGGTTGTGCTAGCTTTGTCCGCTGGATTTTCAACGTCAGTTACCGTAACCGTCACTTGCACGTCACCGTGGAAGTTCTTCTTCGGCGTGATAGTGACACTTGAACCTGATGTATGACCATCAACCACAGCAGTGATATTGTCGCCGGTGACACTGATAGTGTTAACACTATTTTGCTCGTCGGCATAAATCACTTTTAAGCCAGCTAAGCTCGTGTTTTCCGGAGTGGTTTGGTTAGCGATACGAGCAACACTGATATTGCCTGGTACGCTAATACTGTGCGACATATTGATATCAGCCATACCATCAACTTGGCTGACTGCATCAACAGTTAACACTTTACCAGCAGTGTTATCCTTCACGGTCGTCCAAGCAGTCACTTCAAATTGCGACACTTCAGGACCTACGTAGTCGTAACAAATCACCAAACCGCTAGTCAGTTTTTCATCTAGGTTATCGTAGGCAAATTGCTCACCTAAGTAACCTTCGAGTGGACCATAGGTATTTAAAAGACCTTTAAAGCCCTGCAGACCCACCGAACCACGACCATCTTGAGTACCAAAATCGATATTGTCATAGGCCATCATCATCTCGTATTCACCATCGCCATATCGGGTGTTAACGTTGAATAACAGCTCGAAGTCAAATCTATCGTCGGCTTCGGTCCACTTATAGGCTCTGGTCGTTGAGTCAGTTCCCGCAGCAGTGTAAGAGCGGGCATTATCGTATTCTAAAATACCCCAACCCGTAGATGTACTTGCCAAGGTAATACCAGCACGCTCACTTGAGGTGTTGATTAATGGCACACTCATTAAGGTATTCTTAGCCGCACCGGTACCGACACCACGCCACAACATACCAATAGCCGAGTATGGAACGCTCTTGAATGGAAACTGAAGATGATCCGGCTTTAAAAACTTAGGACCTTGGTACAGTGACAACACACCCGTACCACGGATTTCTAAATTGTTTTGGATCCAACCGTTAACCACATCACCGTTGTTGTACAGGTGGAAGCGATCATAGTCACCACCAAACAGGGTTTTAACCGGCACACCAATGCCCGAAGTGTAAAGAATATTGTTGTCTTTACCGCTGAGCACGCGGCCATTGCTACCGAGTTCAATCGGCGCAAAACCACTCATTGATGGGTAGATACCGAACTCTTCTAAGTTAACGTAACCACCTGGATTGCTGTTACCAAAGTTAGGTGTACGACACATTGGGTCTTCGGCGTTAGTAGTAACATTGTAGCTAGGGGCTAAGTCACGGGTATCAGGTTGAACACCGCTGATGGTTAACTTATTATCTTCAAGTTTAACGTCTTTTACGATAGCGCTTGATGAAGTGAGTACATCTTCCGCTTTCAGTTTTAAACCTTCAGGAATGGTCGCCACTATGCTAAATGCACGGTCTGCACCCGAATCGTTTGGCTGAACTTGGAAGGTCAACGGAATTTGATCACCTGGTAGTGCCTTTGTTTGGGTTACATCCAGATTCACATCATCGATACCACGCTCAAGTTTAACGGCCACTTTACCAATATTACCCGCATTCACCGCAGAGCTACCAAAATCCATTAACGAGTAATAGATATCACCGTTGGTCATCTCAGGGATATTCCAGTTCATGGTGACATCAACTGGATCGGTACCATTGCTTGCAGGCACATCAACGTTCAGATTGCTAGCAACCTCATCAGTAACAACAGCAGTTGTTAATTTGTAGGTTTCAACAACCCCAGCGTTGAAATTATCGGCAGCAGTCCCCTTTTGAGAGCTGTAGAATACCGCCCAATAGGTGCCTTCTTCTGGCTGGTTAATATTACAGAAGTTATTGTAAGTACCATGGTTAGATACGCAGATCACTTCTTCTAACGGATCGGGCTTACCATTACCGTTATAGTCTTTACCCACATAGATGTTCAGGTTACCAACATAGGAGGTGCCCTTCAGCGTTGACTCAATGTTACCTAAAGATTCAACAATCAAACGGCGGCTTCCCGCTGGCACATCGATCCACTCAACATAGGTTGCTTCGTCGATACGCATATCATCCCCTAAGGTCAGATCCGGCGTTTTAGACCAAGCGTATTCATCATCATCATCCTTTGGCAGCTCGATAGTCTTCACTACCGCTTTAACAGGGGCAAACATACGGCCATAGACGTTATCGTTCTCTGGTAAATTAATACCTTTAAACACGACGCTAGCATCGTTGCGGTGAGCCTTAGCATTCAGCATGGAAGGCATACTGTTTTTGTCGTATTTGAATACGATTGGCCAGTGCGCTTCTGACGCATTAGCGCTGGTTTCAGTGAATATCAGATTTGAGTGCAACTCGACTTCTGAGTTACTGAACCAGTCTTGGGTATCCATGATTGACGCTTCAATCACGATATCCATGGTTTCACCGGCTTTCAAAGTGAACTCACTTGGAGAAGCTTTAATAGACACGCCGTTTTGCACTAACTGGTTACGAGTATCAACGTTCCAGTTAATCACATCACCGTTAGTCACAGACCAAGAACCGTCTTTAGTCGCCTTGATAGTCCGGATCCACTGACACTTAGGTTTACATTCAAAGTTAACTAATTGTGGAATGTTTAACTTGTGTACTGCACCACCATTGTTAGGGTTCGCCGCCTTAAAGTTTTCAACGGTTTCATCCATCACAAAGCCTACATTTACCGCATTTGCGACATTGATACGACCTGTACCTGCACGGTAGGTTTGAGCCAGCGCAACATCACTCGTTTTATCGTCTAAACGGTAATAATGCACTTTGTTTTCGGCTGTCATTGCTAATGCAGATTGGATTTCAGTTGCACTCCAACTTGGCTGAGCTTGGCGTAATAACGCCATCGAACCCGCCACGTGTGGCGATGCCATTGACGTACCGCTAAGGAACGAGAAGTCACCCGACGATGGTGAACCGCTAAATGGATGCTCGTCGGCAAAGGCCGCGTAAATGTTTACGCCTGGCGCAGCGACAGCAGGAATAAGCGCTTCTGGAGTTGAAGGGCTTGGACCACGCGATGAGAACGCCGCTAACCAATCGGCACGGGCAGGATCGAGTGTACGTTCAATATCGGTTGCCGTGATGGTCAAAGTCGGCATACCGCCTTTATTTAACCAGTCAATTAAACCATAACCCGCCATACCGTTGTCGTAACGACCGTCGTACTCTTCCTTGATGATATGGATAGAAGGAATAGAGTAAGAAGCAGTAGGTACAATCGCGTCACCAATAGCATAGTTATACATGATCATACCGTCGCCGCCGCCAGCTTTAACGTTATCAGCTTTAACGCTACGGGCAGTACCTGCAGTATTGCTTAAGCTATCTCGCTTACACACTACAATCACATCGGTTGGATTACCGTCAGCATCTTTAAGATCAAAGGAACCTTCAGCAAACGGCTTAGCGCAGTATTCATCGCCATAGGTTTTCGCTAAAACTACACGACCTGTGACCGAAGTTTTGTTGATGGCGCCACCGACAATTTCAGTCCATTTTGGTGCTTCAGTGCCACCTGTTGGATCCACTAATTTAGTGGTGATTTCAACTTCACGGTCGTGGGTGGTTGCCGCCACGTTCATTAGCCATGGTGAAGCGTGGTCAATCGCACCGAAGTACTCTTTATAGCCCGTTGGTTGGCCAGAGTTACCCGCTGCTACTGCAACTGAAATACCCGCTTCGCGAGCGGCTAAAAATGCCAGTTCAATATCGTCGGCCCATGGATTTGAATCCTGACCGCCAATAGAAAAGTTAATCACATCCACGCCATCTTTGATGGCATCTTCAATACCCGCCAGTAAAGCTTCGCCCGGACAACCAGCTGTAATGGCATTGTCTGGATGACATACTTGGTAAGCGATAATGTTCGCATGGGGTGCAACACCACTGATACTTGGGAATAATTTTTCTTTAATCACAGTACCATCTGATACAGCTTTGCCTCCATCAGGGCTGATGTAATCCACATTCAACAACACGTTACCCGCAGCTGTCGAGGCCACATGAGAACCGTGACCTTGATAGTCTTCACCCACTGCTGGACGAGTCGCACCATAGTTACCATTAGTGAAGTTATCGGTGATCACAGGATATGAACGCACACCGATTAACTTGTCGTTACACATGGTTTCGAAACCTTCCTTGGTACAGTCACCGATAAATTTACCGGGTTCCCAAGGGTTGATGTGTTTGTAACCATCGTCGCCCATAACGGCAAATGATGGGTGATCCGAGTTAATGCCGGTATCTATGATACCCATGATGATGCCTTCGCCTTTGTAAGGGACTGCATCTTGAGTCGCGGCACCCGTCCAAATTTTATCGGCTTGGATCAGTTGTGGACCCGCATCAGACTGTAATTCATAGTTTTTCGATAAGCGAACCGATGCAACATTGGCTAGTTGTGAAACGCGCTGCGCTTCTTCTTGAGTCATCGCCATCGAGAAACCGTTTACCGCATTAGTAAACTGCTGGCGAGCCTCACGGGCACCTACGGTTGACTTGATTTCTGCCAACACTTTATTTTGGCTAGTTAACAATTGGCTGCGATAGTTTTGAACCGCACTGTTTGAGGGCTGACCCGCCACGTAAAGCTTAGACGCTTTAGCTGTTGATCTTACTGAAGTACCAGTGCTACCGAGTAAATCTGCACTTACTTGGGCCAATGGCTTCTGATTCAAACGAACGATATAAATCTGTTCACCCGTTAACCCCTCCTCGTAAACGAATTTGTTCGTTTGCGGGGTAATTTGCATGTTAAGCCCTTCGGCTTGGGCAACATCCAATATCGGGGTATTGGCCGATGAGGTAATTAACGATGAAATCTCTTCTTGGGTTAGTTGCAAACCTTTCAGTTGATGCACTTGCCCCATGCTAGCCGCAGCCTGCATTGCGCCAGCACCATAGAGGGCGGCTGCTACTGTACAAGTTACTATCTTAAGCTTCACTTTGCTCTCTCCGTTATTGTTATAGCCAGCCGTTTTTCACGGTCAGGCGCCTAGCGGCGAGCCATCTAAGCATTCAAGCTGGAGAAAACAGCAACACTTTTACGTAGCATTTTGTACAACCCATTAACGCAACAAAAACACATTGATTACACAAAAGCTTACCGACAAAGATGTAGCATTTTGTAGCACAATGAATAATTATGCTTAAATTCTGTGAACAAAATGATAGGCTGAGGCTCGTCTTAATGCGGTTTAGCAATGCATTTAAACAACATTGGGGATTATCTAAGAAGTGACAGTTAACGTCAGAAAACAATGCTTACCGCTCGTACTACTACTGAGTTGGTGCACCACACTGCAAGCTAAAGAAATTGAAACTGTTTCCGCCGGAGACTGGCAGATTTCCCTTGCCGCAGGTTATGGCGCACTCGAAAACCCAAGGGCAAAAGTTGAAAATATCAACACTTGGATACTGCCCACTTGGTATTACTACGGTAAGAACTTTTATGTCGAAAACTTCACCTTAGGTTACAGCCTGTACGAGTCAGAAAGCTTTATTGTCGACCTACAGACACGTTTTAATGAGGACGGTTTTTTCTACGAATTCGATGGACTGAATAAACTATTACTGAGTGATATTTTAGGTTATACCCCAGTGAAGCAGCCCATCAATCCTAAAGTCGTCAAATTCGAGGAAATTGAACGCAATCTTTCCTACCTAGGTGGACTCAATGCCACTTGGGTGACGCCCTATCTCGATATCAGCCTAGGTTACTTCCACGATATTACCGGCGTTCACCAAGGTAACGAGATCCAGCTTAGACTCAAACGCAGTCAGGCATTTTCATGGGGAGCGCTCGGCTTTGAGATTGGGGCAATTCGAAAGAGTGAAAACCTCGTCGGCTACTACTATCAGCTCACTAAAGAGGAAGAAGGCCCGCTGCGAACCAAATATCAACCCTCAGCCGCCATCAATTACCATGCCCGCAGCGTGGTCAATGTGCCAATTTTCGACAGCGTTAACTTTGTGGCTATACTCGAATATACTTGGTTAGGACAAGAAATCACTGACAGCGTATTGATAGATAAAGCTGGCTATGTTTCTGGATTTGTTGGAATTAGCTATGACTTCTAAGGCATACCATTCCAATTCGCTGTGGCTCACCTACTGCACCTATTGCAGCTTAATGATTGCCTGTTTCGTCAGTCTATCTTGCCTCGCCGACGAACTGAGGATCACACCAAATACCTGTGCAGTGACACTAGAAAAGCCCGACTGCCACTTAGACTTACTGATTGAATATCAATCGGATATTCCGCAATCACTCTGTGTATGGCTCACGACAGAAACCGTTGCTATCGCCTGCTTTCAAGATAGGCTCGATTTTAAATACCAAATACAACTGACCTTAGCGAAAGATACCTTATTCGAACTCAGGGATCCCAAAAACAATAGCTTAGTGACCACAGCATTAGTCAAAGTCGCTAAGTTTGAACCCGCCAACCCCAGAAGACGTCGTGGACTGAACTGGAACTTATTATGACAAGCGCGCCAATGCCTGAACCCTTATCGCAAATCCTGTTAATTGAAGACGACCAACCCCTTGCCGAACTGGTCTGCACTTATTTAACCCAAGAAGGTTACAAGCTTATCCATTTAGATAATGCCGAAGACGCGCTGATCCGCCGGGATACCGATGAGTTTGATCTGATCATTTGCGATGTCATGCTGCCAGGGCAAGATGGCTTTAGTATTTACCCGCAGTTAGCGGCGAGTTATCCCTGCCCGATTATCTTCCTGACGGCGCTCGATAATCATGCCGACCAAATTCGGGGATTAAATCTTGGCGCCTGCGATTACTTGCTCAAACCCGTAGTGCCGCCTTTACTGCTGGCACGGATTAAGGCCAATCTGCGCAAACAGCAATCCAGCAGTAGCCGCAGTAAACTTAAGTTACACGACCTATTTTTAGACCCCAACCTACAGCAAGTGAATCTGGGTGATGAAGCCTTATCTTTTACCACTAAGGAGTTTTCACTGCTGTGGATCTTCGCTCTGCACGCCGGCAAAGTGCTGTCGCGGGAGTTTTTGTTCGAGCAACTCGTGGGCCGCGAATATGATGGTTTAGACAGGGCTATCGACTTAAAAATCAGCCGCCTACGTAAACGTTTAGATGAGCTGAATGTACCGGGACTGGCCATAACGACTATTCATGGGAAAGGTTATTTATTCAATTACTTGCCAACCCAAGGTCGGACCTAATCCAAATGAAATTTCAGTTCTACCGCTTGTTTATCTTTTTACTGCTGTCCTGCGGAATCGTGATCTGGAGCTTTGGTCAGCTCGCCGAGCATTTCGCCCACGACGAATACAACTACCAAATCGACGTCGACGACCTACTGCAAAATTATGATGAGCAACTACCTAAGATAAAGCGCATTCCCGTTGCCTCTCTCTCGCTGCCAGAAAATTTGCAATCCTCACTGCAACTGGGGGCGACAATCGCCCTGCGCCATAGCAGTAATGAGCTCTATTATTATCGCCTCGATAAGGATAGCAGCCATATCTTAGTGCTAGGCCCAGTGCAAACACCTGTGCCGAAGGAGCGCAATACCAGTTTGATTTTATTGGGATTATACTCATCACTCTGCTTGGTTGCCCTCTGGTGGATTTGGCCGGTATTTCGGGATCTTAACCATTTGCAGCAGGCCGCTATCGAATTTGGCCAAGCCCCGCGTAAACGACCTCAGGATATCCATAAACACTCGGCAATTTTCCCGCTTGCTAAGGCTTTTAACAGTGTTAGCCACCAAATCGTCGACTTTATCCAGATGCACAAGGAGCTGTCCCGCACCATCTCCCACGAGGTACGCACGCCTCTTGCGCGAATGCGCTTTGCACTGGAAATTATTCGGCCACAAATCGATGCTAATTACGCTAACCGCTTAAATGAAGATATCGATGATATTGAACAACTTGCAGCAAATTATCTGTCTTTTGCTCGCCTAGAGCATAAGGAAGAAACCCTCAGCCAAGAATCACAATCCATTGAATTATTTATGGAAAAATTGGCCCACAAATATGCTATCTACCAGCCTAAGTTTAATATTGTGTTTCACTATGAGGCGCAGCAGGCCCACTTCGACCCGATTGCGATGACGATTGCGATTCAAAACCTTGTCCAAAATGCTATGCGTTTCGCCCAGCATGACATCCATGTCCACTTCCATCAGCAACGAGGCATAAATCGGATCAGCGTCGAGGATGATGGTCCGGGATTTGAAGGCAAAGGCAAAAAACTGGTAGCAGCCTTCGAGCGGGATAGCCAGCAGAGCGATACTAGTGGCTATGGTTTAGGGCTGTATATCGTCAAGAAAATCGCCACTTGGCATTATGGCACGCTAGAGTTAAGCCGCTCACAGGCCCTAGGCGGCGCCGAAATCAGCATTAGCTGGGACGATGCCTTAACGCCTAAAGCCGAAACTGACGCCGAGTAATTGAGTGCTGAGGTTTAGTCTTTGACTAATAAGGCTAACACTTCGAAATGATCAGAGTGAGGAAAAAGATCGAATAACTGCACCTTAGTTAACCGATAGCCACGGATATGGCCGAGATCTTTGGCTAAGGTTTTAGGATTGCAGCTGGAATACAAAATCGCCTTAGGCGCAAACTCACTTAAGGAATGGCACAGGGACTCACCAATCCCGCGGCGCGGTGGATTGACAATAATCAACTCAGGCTTAGTTTGCGCCGCCTCGCCCTTGGCAAAGTCGGTGGAATCGAGCGCCATAAATTCTACTTTATCCAATCCCATCAACTGCGCCGACATCTTAGCGCAGGCAATGGCTTCGGCTTCAATTTCAATCCCTGTCAGTGGGATATCTTTAGCTGCACAGTGCAAACCAAAGCCGCCCACACCACAGAATAAGTCCCAAAGGGAAGCTGGCGCGAAGTCGGCCACCCACTCACGGGCGGTTTGGTACAGCTTTGCCGCCACCTGCGGATTGGTTTGAAAAAAGCTCTTGGGACGAATAAACAAAGGCACATCGTTAAAGCGCTCTTCGAGGCGAGTATTTTCAGTGAGGAAAATCTCCTCCTCACCCTCCAAGATAGCCATATGAACAGGTTGCAAATTGACGGATACGACTTTGATCTGCGGATATTCGGCCATCAGCGTAGGCAATTCACGCTCGATACGGGCGATGGCATCCCGCGAGCGCAGCACAAACCGCAACATATACTCGCCACGCACTTGGCTGCGCGTCAGTAGGATAAATTTAAGCTCGCCCTTGGCCTTATCGACACGGTAAGGCGGAATGCCCGCTTGCTGTACAAAGCGCTCTAAACGGTGGAGTAAGGCTTGCATATCAGTAGGATACAACAGGCAGTCACACAGGCTCACCGCTTCGCCGCTGGGACTAACAATCCCCAACACAGGCGCATGGGCTGCGCCCAAGGCGACCATTTTCGCCTTGTTACGAAAACCGCTGCTGTCACCCACAACCGGTGGTAAAAATTGCGGTTCGGTCTTATCGACAAAAGGCGCTAACAATTGCTGCAATTCTAGGTTTTTGGCCGCCAGTTGCTGCGCCATAGGGAGCTTAATATGGCGACAGGATTGGCATTGGCCTCGTTCAAAATACCCACATTGTACTAATGTACTCACAGCATCGTACCCACAGCAGTGCCCGTCTATCTTATCTATTGAGATGGCGAGTGAAATTTGGATGACAACTGAAGCATAACAAACACATTAAGGCCCCAGTCAAAAAGCGCCACACTTTAGCGTTTTTGCGCAGAAAAATCACCTTGAAGTGCAGCATTGGCCGATAGTCCGGCTCAGATTAACTTAATCTCAGGCTATCTATATCGGCGATGGGAGTGCGTTTTCCGAGTTTTTGTTCAACCCACTCAAGCACTTCGGCCGAGGTACTCCTAAAAGTTGTGAGCTTGCCGCCGTAAAGACTCAGTAATCTCGGGTGAGAAATCGAGGTTTGCATTAGGGTATCCCTTGGGCGCTCAAAGGCAGAGCTCGCTTGCTTAGGTAATACCCTCACGCCGCAAAAGGTCTGCACTATCTTGGTTTTGAGTTCATCAATCGAGGCCGACAGTGGAAAGTAGTGCCGATAAATGCCTAAGAGATAATTAATTTCAGACTCAGTTACTTGGGGCGGTGAATCTAAGGATGTTAACTCGGTTTCCGTGGTGCCAATTAGCATTTGACCATACCAAGGCATCACAAAAATCACCCGCTTATCGAAGCAAGATTCTAAATATAAGATGCCGTCGGGGGCGGGTAAGTCCAGCAGCAAATGTGCGCCCTGCACCCAATCCAGTTCAACTCCAGCCAGTGGCGGTGACACCTTTGCTATCACCTCATTCACCCAAGGACCGGCGGCATTTATCACCAGCTTAGCGTCAATCTGTTGCACTTCGCCGCGAAGGCGAAAACTTAGGTCAATCTGCTCACTCAGATGATTGAGCTGTAAAAACTCCGCCTCGGCATACACATGGGCGCCCAATGCCTCGGCACTACGGGCCACCGCTTGGGTCAGCAATTTATCGTCGGTTTGCGCGTCCCAATACTGGAACACGGCCTTCAAACCTTGGAGTTTAAGCCCGTTAAAACGATGCCAATGCACGGCGGGAATAGATACAAAGCGGCCAAGCGGATCAAATTCACTGAGTAGCGCGTACAGACTCAAGCCCGCCCGAATCGTCCAAGGGTTACGCTGACTGTCTTGATAGACGGGAATGTAAAAAGGTACGGCTTTGACTAAGCTTGGCGCGAAGTCGAGCAAATGGCGCCGCTCCTGCAAGGATTTGCGCACAAGGTTCACTTGCCCGCTTTCAAGATATCGCAACCCACCGTGGATCAACTTGCTGGAATTGGCCGAGGTTTGGCCGCCAATCTCACCTTTTTCGATAAGCAGGGTCGAATACCCCGCCGCCGCTGCGTATTGGGCGATACCGACACCGCTGATCCCACCACCGATAATCGCAATATCGTATGAACTCATATCGGCTTTATCCATCCCGACGCCTTGATGCTGCGTTTATCCATGCTCCACTCCCTTGCTATCACAGATTGGCTTTCACACTATTCGATACTGGCGTGCAATTGCTTTAAGGCTTTGTCACACATGGATTTTAGCGCCTTAAGATCTTCTATCTCAGCACCGATTTTACAGCGCATCAGATGCGGGATCTCACTCGCCTCAAGCTTTAGCGCCTGCCCGGCACTTGTCAGAGACAATACCCGAACCCTTTCATCTTGGTCGCTGCGTCCACGGCTCACCAATCCCTTCGACTCTAAACGTTTTAACAGAGGCGTCAACGTACCCGAATCGAGGAACAATTTATCCCCTAAGGTCTTCACGCTGATCCCCTGCTCCTGCCACAACACCAGCATGACTAAATATTGGGGATAGGTTAAATCCAACTTATCGAGCATAGGACGATAGGCGCGCACCATGGCATTGGCTGCGCTGTAAAGAGAGAAACACACCTGATTCTCTAAACATAAGGCATTGTCTGCTTGGGTATTTTCCGCAGAGTCTTGCGATTTTCCCAAGGAGGATAACTCTGAATTAGGCATAGTCTTACCAAAAAACTTAAATATATTGCGCACAATATACTTGCATTCAGGGTAAAAATCGAATTATAGTTTATCACAATTAAATTGCACACAACTTAAATTGCTATTTATCACTATGAGGAAAGAAGTATGAAAACATTATATGAAACTCGAGCTACCGCCAGAGCCGGTCGCCAAGGCCAAGTCAGTACCGATGATGGTTTACTCGATGTTGCACTCGCCTATCCAAAGGCGATGGGCGGAAATGGATTAGCAACCAACCCTGAGCAACTGTTTGCAGCGGGTTATGCGGCCTGTTTCTCTAATGCGGTTTTACACGTAGCCAAAATCGGCAAAGTGGCTATTACTGAAGCACCAGTCAGCGCTGTGGTAGGTATTGGCGCCAATGATGCGGGAGGCTTTGCCTTAACCGTCGCCCTGGAGGTGAATCTTGACCTTCCCCAAGCCGAGGCCGAAGCCTTAGTGCGTCATGCCCATCAAGTGTGTCCATACTCCAACGCCACACGCAATAATATCGATGTAAAACTGAGTGTTAATGGCGCGGCGTTAAACTAAGCCCATAAGACAACAGTCACTATCGTCTAAAAAGCACCTCAGGGTGCTTTTTAGTTATCTGCCGCGAATCGCCCTTCCCATAAACCTGCCTAACTTCCCAAAAAACAGCTAATCGCGAGTTAACTAACATTTCTTAATGCTCAATTTAATCAAGGGGATTGAATTCAGTAGAGTAGTAGTCAGAGAACCGTTTAAATACCTATAACCCCACGATTGTGGAGGCGCTATGACTAAATACTTAACCAAATTCGCTCTGCTATGCTCCCTTGCTCTGGCCATGCTGAGCACACCAAGCTGGGCCGAAGAAACCCATAACCCGGACCAAACTTGGCATTATGTGAACGCCCAAGGTGAGCTGAAGATCAAGCTCTACTTCTTTTGGTCGAAAACCTGCCCGCACTGCGCCGAGGCCCATCCCTTTATCGACTCACTGCCGCAGAAATATCCTTGGATAGAACTCGAATCCCATATGGTTTCGGCCCCTGGCGTGCAGGATATTTGGCAAAATATCGCCTCCCAAACCACGACAGAGGCTCGCTCTGTGCCTTATATGGCCAGCTGCGAGAAAGCCATTGTCGGTTATTCCAGCGAGGCGGTGACCGGTGAGTTTTTAGTGAATCGCTTGAAGAACTGTTACTTATCCCTTGGCGGCCAGCTAAGTGAAGCGGATATGCCAACCACAGGGACAACGGCTGCTGCGCCCACCAATAGTGAACCCCTGTTTGGCACCTGTGGAACCGACTCTGGCGAAGGTACCTGTGATGCCACCAGCCTTGCGAGTAACGATCAAGCCGAAGTGCAGCCCGTTGAGTTACCACTTGTGGGTGTAGTGACGCCCGAGACCATGTCACTTCCCTTGCTAACTTTAGTGCTGGCGGGTGTCGATGCCTTTAACCCCTGCGCCTTCTTCGTGCTGCTGTTTTTATTGTCGATTATGGTTAACGCTAAGAGCCGCAGCCGCATGCTGTTGGTCGGCGGCATCTTCGTGTTCTTCTCCGGCTTTATTTACTTCCTGTTTATGACGGCCTGGCTAAACATCTTCCAACTGTTAGGCGCAGGCAGCGATGGCGGGATGATCATTTTAGCCGCTGGGATCTTAGCCTTGATCGCTGGCACGATAAACGTGAAGGATTACTTCTTCACAAAGGGTGATGTCACCCTGTCAATGTCGGCGGAAAACCGCACTAGTCTTATCAAACGCATGGGCAAGCTGTCGAACTCCAGCAGCTTAGGCGCGCTGATCGTCGGCTCAACCGTGCTGGCCATTTTAGCCAATGCCTACGAGCTACTCTGCACTGCGGGCTTCCCGATGATTTATACCAGCGTGCTATCCATGCATAATTTGCCGGACATCGAGCGATATATGTATTTGGTTTTATACAATATCGTCTATGTCATCCCACTGGCGATTATTGTGATTGTGTTTAGTGCGACCTTAGGTAAACGCAAGCTAACCGAAAAAGAAGGTCAAGCACTCAAGCTGATGTCCGGTGTGATGATGTTTGGTATGGGTGTCGCGCTAGTGTTAGATCCCACGGCGCTGCAGAGTGTTGGGCTGGCACTGGGATTAATTCTAGGCTCATTAGGCTTGACCGCCATCATAGTACTCAGTCGCAAGTTGCTCACGGCCAAAGCGAATAAAACGGCATAAGCATTAGCAGGGTTTTGGATTGGCAAACTCGGGATAAAGGACTAAAGTAAAACCTGAGCTTGCCGATACAAAGACTCAGCTTTCAATTGAGGTTAGTTATGTCTATTTCACTGAACACCCAAGCTATCACGCCTAACTTAGAAAATGGTGCCGTTGGCGTTAAAGTGGCGCAGTTAGCCAAAGAGCAGCAAAAGGCGGAAGGTCAAATTGCCGTTGATTTAATTAACGCAGCCGCACCTCAACCCGTGGGAAATACCGGCCACAATATCAACACGACGGCCTAATCGACGCAATAGCACCCGCAAGAGATTGATAAAAAAGCGCCCCGAATATTGGGGCGCTTTTTTGTTTAAGGCATTTGAATGAAGTTTTGCCATTTGAGCGGACTAACCTGAGGCTCTACCCGACTCAGCCCTAAGAAAAGGCATTACCATTGACATGCATAATGGTGAATGTCCACACCACAAACGCGAGTGGAATATGCACTAAGGCATAGAAACATTGATCCAGCCGACTCATTCCCTTGGCCAGCCAAATTAAATACAGATGCAGGCCAATCACCACAGGGAACAACATAAATAACGGATACAAGGCAAAAGGGCTGGCATCGGCTAATAGGCTGTGACTCAACAGCGCCCAAGCCACCATCAGCGCCGTGGTTAAAGGTGGCGTGGCAACACGATACTGCTCTGGATACGGGAACATCCTGGCCTCTTACACTTCTTCAATACTGATATGGTCAGTCGCCCAGCGATGGGGTGACGTCTAGGGTTTTCGAGCGATTAGCTGCGCCTTGGCACTTTCAGTACCTGCAGCCTCGCTTAACCGACCTTCAAAGTAATGCAAAGGTTGCCAGTTAGCAAATACGGATTGCAGTTCGTTCTGCGTGAGTAAAAAGTCAGGGTTGCGAGGTCGACCAATTTGCGCCTGTTGCCAAGTAAAGGTCTCATACACAATCAGTCCGCCGGGCTTTAGGCTCGCAGCGATTTGCGGGAACAGTGGTCGATGTAAGTAATTAAAGACTAATACAATATCAAATGACTCTTGGGGTAACGGAGGCGCGCTGCCGTCTTCTAAATTCCACTGCCATTGATGTGCTTTGTCGTGTGTCAGCTTGGCTAAGGCACCCAAATCCTGGTCGATAAAGGTCACTTCACAACCTTGGGAGAGAAACCACAGACCATTTCGGCCCGAACCACAGGCTAAATCCAATACCTTAAGCCCAGTAAGCTCTGGCCATGGAAACTGGGTAATTAAGCTTGAAGCCGTGCTGAGTGTGGCGTGTGTCATCCCTTTATCTCTTTTTTAGTGTCTATCTGTTTGCGATGCACTATCGAATAGTGCCTTAGCCCCGATGGGCCATGGGATACTATCACAGATAAAAATAACACTAAGATAAACAGTTCTGGCTTGTAGTTGGCAAGCGGCACAAACAGGCAAAGCAGCCCTAATTTCCCGAGGGTTAATACCCCCTTTAGCTGAATTAACCAACGCCAATCTCGAATAATTTCCCACAACATCAATATGCTGCCGGTAATCATCGCCAGATACCAATAATTGAGCCATAAGGATTTCTCAACGGAAAGTAATATTCCGCCGCCCGCTCCAGCAATCCCCAATATATGTAAAGCTCTTAGGGTTGTTTTACTCAGCCGCTGTACCCAAAAACGTTTTTCAGACATCTGCTGCCTTGCCATAGATTTAACCCCTTAGCACCACTCAAGTAACATTTTGGAAAAATATATTATATTTTCTCAAAAAACACTGGTGAGATTTGATTATTTACTGAATACTCACAGGATAAATATTCGAATATTTACACTAAATAATCAAACCCAAAATAAACCATATAAATTAGCACGTTAAAATAAATCACCCGTACAACGCATTATTTTCCCACAATAATTCAGCAATGATAATTTAGCCCATCAAAATATGTTAACTCACGCAAGTTATACCGTATTCACTGAGTGATTAACTTCAATTTCGTTAATATTTTCAGCCATATTGCACATTTCAATTATGTAATTTTCACTGTAACAATCGTTATGTGACCTAAGCACGCATATACCTCTTTAGATAGTGGTAACTTTGTTCATGGAGAATACTCTAAAAGCGCGTGAGCTACGTAAAATATAAATATCACGCCATGATGAATAACCCTTATTAAGTAGATGAAATGTACGGCGGAGGAACGATTATGTTCACAAGAAAGATTCAAAAAACAGCACTAGCCATGCTGATCTCTGGCGCAATGGCAGGCACAGCCTATGCCGCGCCAGAAGTACTAGCCGATTTTCACGGTGAAATGGGCGGTTGCGATAGCTGCCACGTATCAGACAAAGGTGGCGTGACCAACGACAACCTGACCCATGAAAATGCCCAATGCGTTAGCTGCCACGGTGATTTAAAAGAACTGGCTGCAGCAGCGCCAAAAGATAAAGTCTCTCCGCACAAATCACACTTAATTGGTGAAATCGCTTGTACCAGCTGCCACAAAGGCCACGAAAAATCAGTGACTTACTGTGATGCTTGCCACAGCTTCGGCTTCGACATGCCATTTGGCGGCAAGTGGGAACGTAAGTTTGTGCCTGTTGATGCAGACAAAGCGGCTCAAGATAAAGCCATTGCCGCTGGCGTGAAAGAAACCACTGACGTCGTGGTTATCGGTTCGGGTGGTGCAGGTCTTGCTGCCGCCGTTTCAGCCCGTGATGCTGGCGCGAAAGTGATCCTGTTAGAAAAAGAACCTATCCCAGGTGGTAACACTAAACTGGCTGCCGGCGGTATGAACGCTGCAGAAACTAAGCCACAGGCTAAGTTAGGTATCGAAGATAAGAAACAAATCATGATCGACGACACCATGAAAGGTGGTCGTAACATCAACGATCCTGAATTAGTGAAAGTTCTGGCCAACAACTCTTCAGACTCTATCGATTGGTTAACCTCTATGGGTGCCGACATGACTGACGTGGGTCGTATGGGTGGCGCAAGCGTTAACCGTAGTCACCGTCCAACCGGTGGTGCGGGTGTGGGTGCACACGTTGCACAAGTGCTGTGGGACAACGCCGTTAAACGTGGAACTGACATTCGTTTAAACAGCCGTGTTGTACGCATCCTTGAAGATGCAAGCGGTAAAGTGACCGGCGTTTTAGTGAAAGGTGAATACACTGGCTACTATGTGATCAAAGCCGATGCAGTCGTCATTGCTGCAGGTGGTTTTGCGAAAAACAACGACCGCGTCGCTAAGTACGATCCTAAGTTAAAAGGCTTTAAAGCGACTAACCACCCAGGTGCAACTGGTGACGGCTTAGACGTTGCGCTGCAAGCGGGCGCCGCAACTCGTGACTTAGAATACATCCAAGCTCACCCAACTTACTCACCAGCTGGTGGTGTGATGATCACCGAAGCGGTACGTGGTAACGGTGCTATCGTGGTTAACCGTGACGGTAACCGCTTTATGAACGAAATCACTACCCGTGATAAAGCGTCTGCTGCGATTCTGCAACAGAAAGGCGAAAGCGCTTACCTCGTATTCGATGACTCTATCCGTAAGAGCTTAAAAGCCATCGAAGGTTATGTTCACCTGAACATCGTTAAAGAAGGTAAAACCATCGAAGATTTAGCAAAACAGCTCGATGTGCCTGCCGCTGAACTAGCGAAAACCGTTACTTCATACAACGGATTTGTGAAATCAGGTAAAGACACTCAATTCGAGCGTCCAAACCTGCCACGTGAAATCGCCACAGCGCCTTTCTATGCCTTAGAAATCGCGCCAGCGGTTCACCACACTATGGGTGGTATCGTTATCGATACTAAAGCCGAAGTGAAGAGCGATAAAACCGGTAAACCTATCGAAGGTTTATACGCTGCGGGCGAAGTGACTGGTGGTGTTCACGGTGCTAACCGTTTAGGTGGTAATGCTATCTCTGATATCGTGACCTACGGCCGTATCGCGGGTGCATCTGCCGCGAAATACGCGAAAGATCACTAATATCAAAAGTTTCTAGGTTAAGGGACTAACCTAAGGCTCACATAGCACGACCCATGGGAGCCCAGCTTGAATCTTCAAGCTTATCAGTACAAGCGAGCCGTCAGGGGCTCGCTTTTTTTTATGATTTTTTGTGCAATTGATGACAAAGCTCACTCTTTTTACGGGGTAAATTCATCACCAGAGGACAAATGTCGCCGAGTCACATACACTCAGTGCCAGTAACAATGTAACCTTTAGGTGATTGAAATGAGAATTGGATTTTTTAGCGCAAAACACTACGACATGCAGCATTTTAACCGTACAAATGCCGCATTTGGTGCGCAAATTGAGTATTTCGATTATCGCCTCTGCATGCAAACCGTTAAGCTTGCCGAAGGTTTTGAGGTGGTGTGCGCCTTTGTTAACGATTCCCTCTGTGAAGAAGTGTTAGTCGAGCTTGCCAAAGGTGGCACGAAAATCATTGCCATGCGCTGCGCGGGTTTTAACAATGTCGACTTAGTCGCCGCCAAACGCTTAGGCATGCAAGTGGTCAACGTGCCCGCCTATTCGCCCGAATCTGTAGCCGAGCACACAGTCGCCTTGATGCTGACCCTAAACCGCAAAATCCATAAGGCCTACCAACGCACCCGTGATGCGAACTTCTCCCTCGAAGGCTTAGTCGGTTTTAACATGTTTGGCAAAACCGTTGGCGTAATAGGCACAGGTAAAATCGGGGTCGCCACGATTAAGGTCTTGCTCGGTTTTGGCTGTAAAGTCATAGCCTTTGACCCCTACCCAAATCCTGCGGTAGAAGCGCTCAATGTGGAATATCAGGATCTGGACACCATTTACGCTAACAGCGATATTATCAGCCTGCACTGCCCATTAACCGCCGATAACCACCATTTGCTGAATAAAGAAAGCTTTGCCAAGATGAAACCCGGCGTCATGGTGATCAACACTAGCCGCGGCGGCCTGCTCAATGCCTTCGATGCGATGGAAGCCTTAAAGCTCGGCCAGATAGGCTCATTAGGGCTTGATGTGTATGAAAATGAAAAAGAACTGTTTTTCGAGGACAAGTCGAACCAGATCATTCAGGACGATGTGTTCCGTCGCTTATCTGCATGTCATAACGTGATTTTTACCGGTCACCAGGCCTTCCTTACCGAAGAGGCGCTAGGCGCGATTGCACATACAACCCTGAGCAACGTCAAAGCCCTACTCGCGGGCGAGCGCTCTGGTAACGAACTGTTTTAACTGACAGAACCATACCTGACTGCTAAAGTGAGGCTTCAACATTGAAGCCTCACAGAGGAAACTAAATATGTTAGTGACTCAGCAAACTCAGAATATCAACACGCCCACAGGGCCGATGCGCACTTATGTCTATCGCCCAGATGCCCCAGGGCAATTCCCCTGCATCCTGTTCTATTCTGAGATTTTTCAGCAAACCGCGCCCATCGCCCGCACCGCAACTATCCTCGCTGGCCATGGTTTTGTGGTGTTAGTGCCAGAGGTCTTCCACGAGCTAAATCCGATAGGCACAGTGCTTGCCTACGACGATGTGGGCAAAGATAAAGGCAATGCCGATAAATTTGCCAAACCCTTAGAGCAACACGATAGCGACACCCAAGCCCTTATCGACTTTGCTCGTCAGCAGAGTTATTGCACCGGTAAGGTTGGCAGTATGGGCGTGTGTATTGGCGGCCACTTAGCCTACCGCGCCGCACTTAATCCCGAGATTTTGGGGGCGTTTTGCCTCTATCCGACCGACATTCACTCCAATACCCTGCCCTGTGCCTATGGCAATGACTCGCTGAGTCGCAGCGGCGATATTCAAGGGGAATTAGTGTTAGTGTTTGGCAAGCAAGATCCCCATGTATCACCCGAAGGTCGGGTATTGATCCACCAACAATTGATGGCTAAAAACCGCAATTTCAGTTGGTTAGAGGTTAATGCTCAGCATGCCTTTATGCGTGATGAGGGTGAGCGCTACGATCCCGCGCTGGCGCTGCAAATGTATCAACAATCCGTGGCGTTTTTTCACCGTGTATTGAGATGAGATAAAACGAAAGAAAAAAGCCAACTCATTAATCAATCGTAATTAATGGGTTGGCTTAGCCAAATGCTTAACTCTGAGCCTAAGCCTCTAAATCTTCACACCTCAGTGCTTACCCTTGTAAACGACTTTGGCTATAGGCCACCAGCTCTTGGTTGCTCACGCGGGCAATAAAAGTCTCGTCGAGGAAGAAGTCCACATCATCCCCCGATTTACGGCCCGACAATAACTGAGTGCTGCCATCTTCGTAGGCTAAGGTCATGGTCACAGTGTGCTCATCGGGATAGGCAATTTGCGCCTGAGTCAGTTTAACGGGCGCCGATTTCAGCTCATCGCTCACATGGGGATTTACCTTAAAAATCGCGTCCACAGGCATATCAACGACCGCAGGGGATTTATCGGTGATCGGGTTCTTACCCGTCCAAAACTCAATAGTGTTAACGATAAAGAGATCGCCCGTTGCCGCCAAACCATACACTGGGCTTAACAGAATAAATAAGCCCGCACGGCCATAACGGTTATCCACCGCGCTTAAGTTGCCCTTAGTCACCATTTGGCTCAGACCCATTTGTCCCATACAACCTGTTAATTGTGTGGTTAACAGCGCGCCAATCGTCACGGCTAAGAGTTTAGATTTCATTCGATTCGTTCCCTTGGTAAAAACAAAAACACGAATTCTAAGGATTAGACAGGGCTAAACCGTGCGACGGGGCACAAACCCAAGTAAACAAAATGGAGTGAATGTAAGCAAGTACGCTGATTTTGTTATGAAAAGCGCTTCAAGCAAGTAAAGCTCACGGGAAGATAATAAATCTCATCAGTTCGCGACGCGCCGACAACAGTTTGCTAATAAATGTACTGCTGCGGCGCACATAAAGGAGAATAGTTACTCGAGGTCGAGTTTCTTTTTGCCATCCAGCAACGCTTGGCGCTCGGCAAGCGGTGCCTGATCGGCCAGCTTCAACACCGCCTTTTGCAGCATCAAATTATTGGGATAGGTGATGGTATCGCCATTGTCCCTAAGGATAAGCACATGAAACAGCGCGATTTCAATAATCACGCCACTGATATCTTCATCCTTATCCACCACCCGGATACGTTCACCAATTCGATACGGGAACACAAAGAAAATCAGCACACCAGCGGTTAAATTACTCAGTATCGACCACTGAGCGACTAAGGCAACGCCCATCACCGCAAATGCGGAGGAGACAAACAGCGACACGTCCTGATAACCCAAGCCAAGGGATACCGCCATCAAAGACAGAGTGATAAAAAACATCACATAGGAAATAAACCGGGTGACAAGACTGGTACGGGCGGCACTCACCTGCTTCATCAATGAGAGTTTTTTCACCCATTGAGTTAAGGCACGCTGCAAAAAGAGAAACACCGCAAGATAAATACAGGCAAGCAGGATTTGATTTGTCATAATAGCCACTTAAAAAACGAAACCAGCTGAATTCTAACTTTTTTGCACCAGCAGTTATAGAGTCCCAAATCAGCCCAACGCAAATAGAGTAATAAGTACTATGGCCGACGCCACTTTGCTACACGAAACCCAAGATGCCCTAGGACCGATCCGCGTGCTCGACTATGGTGATACCCGCGTGCTGTCCTTTGGCGACAACGATGAGCAGAGCAAAATTCTTAAAACCGCCCCGCACATCCCACAACATACCTATGTGCAAGGCATGCTACTGGTGTTGTTATTTTGCCAACCGAAAAGCGCCATCGTACTCGGCCTTGGCGGCGGCGCCCTCATTCATGCCCTGCGCCGCTTCGATGCCGCAATTAAACTTACTGCAGTTGAGCTTCGCCCAGCAGTGATTGAACTTGCCAAACGTTACTTTCAATTACCGATTGGCAAAAAGCTTAATCTAATCAACCAAGATGCCGTCGCTTTTATGGCATCGGCCGAGCATAAAAAGGTCGATGTGATTTTTGCCGATATCTACAGCGCTAAAGGGGTCGACACTGGGCAACTCTCGCCCACTTTTCTTCAGCAGTGCACACAACTGATTAAACCCAACGGTTATTTAGTGCTGAATTGCTGGAAGGAACACAGCCAAAATCGCGAGTTGCTCGCCGATCTGCAGCACCATTTTGCCCACGTGCATGCCTGCCTCACCAGCGGGGGCAACTGGGTGATTTTTGCCAGCCAAACACCACAATCTTTGAGCGCGTCGGCGCTGAAAAGTCAGGCGCAAACCCTGTCACAACAACTAGATTTTGCCCTTGAACGTTCACTGACTCGCTTTGGCCCTTGGATTTAAGATTAATCTCAGTCAAATGGCTTAAATTAGTTAACCCTAAGACTCAGCTTTGCTATGCTTCTCACTCCCTATTGATATGAGCTGTCACCATGAAAAATAAGAATAAATTTTTGTTAAGCGTTATGGCGCTGGCGTGCCTTAACTCTCTCAATGCTAACGCCGAAACCTTTAGTTTTGACACTCGTAACTCACTCAATTCCGACACATTAGTGCTGTTCCAAAGCGCTGATTCGACAACCTATAGTCTCGATTTTTTACCCCAATCGACTCAAGACCAACTCAACCTTGCGGTCGCCGACAACAGTTTTGCGGGTAAACGCGGTGAAATCTTAGAAATCCTAGTCCCAAGCGAAATCGACGCTAAGCGGGTGTTACTGGTTGGAATTGGCGATGCTAAGACCTTAACACCGGGTGAAATCAACACTTTAGGTGGCAATATTGCCGCCAAGCTTGAAACCGTGCCTCAAGCCACAGTGCGTGTGCTGACCCAAGGCTTAAGTAACGCGCCGCTGTTCGGTTCAGAACTGGCCCACGGCATTGAACTGCGCAGCTATCGTTACACTCAATTTAAAGCCAGCAATCGCGCCGAGAAGAACTATCAAATCGGGGTTGATGACTTAAGCCAAAACCAAAAACACCATAAGAATCTACAAGCTATCGAAGCGGGTGTGTTTTTAGCGCGGGATCTCACCAATGCGCCGGCAGGGATTATGTATCCCGAAAGCTTTGCCAACGAGGCGCGTAAACTTAAATCCCTCGGTGTAAAAGTCACAGTGCTCGAAGCCAAAGATATTGAACGTTTAAACCTCGGCGCCTTAGCCGCGGTGGGTAAAGGCAGCGAGCGTCCACCTAAGTTGGTCGTCGCCCACTGGCCCGGTAGCAAAGAAGCACCTATAGCCCTAGTTGGTAAAGGCATTACCTTCGACTCTGGCGGCTACAATATCAAGGCCACAGGCACCTCTATCGCGCGGATGAAGTCCGATATGGCGGGCGCTGCGACCGTGCTCGGCACTGTCAAGGCCATGGCCATTCAAAAGGCACCAGTAAACCTAGTTGCGATTATGCCGATGGCGGAAAACATGGTGTCGGGACATGCAATGATCCCAGGCGATGTGATTAAAACCGCCCAAGGCCTCACGGTTGAAGTGCTCAACACCGACGCCGAAGGCCGTTTAGTGTTAGCCGACGGTCTCTGGTATGCCCGTGAGAATTACCGCCCTTCGATTATCGTCGATGTGGCGACCCTCACAGGCTCAAAAGTGGGCGCGCTGGGTAGCGTTTATGCAGGATTATTTACCGATTTTGAGCCACTGGTGCAGCAGCTCACCTTTGCGGGTCAACAGGTGGGTGAAAAAGTTTGGCGCTTGCCGTTAGATCAAGCCTACGACGATGAGCTGAAATCCACCATCGCCGATTTAAAGAATACCGGTAAAGAAGGCAGCGCAGGGGCATCGTCTGCCGCTATGTTCCTCAAACGCTTTGCGGGTGAGCAACCTTGGGCTCACCTCGATATCGCTGGCAATGCCTTAACTGCCACCGATACCGCCGTGGTGCCCGCAGGCGCCACTGGCTATGGCGTGCGCCTGCTCAGCACTTGGTTAACTCAGCCTAAGGCGCAAAACTAACGCGATATTGTGACGCTCAAGCCGAGTCTGTGGCTCGTTTGAGAAGAGAGATTAAGGGATATCGTCGATATCCCTTTTTTATTGCCCTGCTCTTTTACCACTTCACCAAAGTAAACAATCAATTAGCCGCCAACACGCGCCAGTACTGTAAAATCGATTAATCCTCCCTCTCAAACCTGCTTGATTCGACAAAATCGATTAGGATGATAGTTTTTATGCGTTATATTTATCATTCTGGGCTGGGTAATATGCTTCACATCAACGGGACACAAGTTAAGTGGCTCGTACTTAATTCACCATAATCAACTAAATGGAAGCATAAAATGACTCAGTCAATTATCAACAGCACAATCAAACCATTCAAAGCCACTGCTTACCACAATGGTGAGTTCGTTCCTGTAACTGAACAAGATCTGTTAGGTAAATGGTCAGTTGTATTCTTCTATCCAGCAGACTTCACTTTCGTTTGCCCAACTGAATTAGGTGACATGGCGGATCACTACGCTAAGTTACAATCTATGGGCGTTGAAGTTTACTCAGTTTCTACTGACACTCACTTCACTCACAAAGCATGGCACGATACTTCTGACACCATCAAGAAGATCAACTTCCCAATGCTGGCTGACCCTACTGGCGTGATCAGCCGTAACTTCGGTGTGATGATCGAAGAAGAAGGTTTAGCACTGCGTGGTACTTTCGTTATCAACCCAGAAGGCCAAGTGAAAGTTGCTGAAATCCATGACCTAGGTATCGGCCGTAGCGCATCTGAACTGGTTCGTAAGATCCAAGCAGCTCAGTACGTTGCAACTCACGATGGCGAAGTTTGCCCAGCTAAATGGCAACCAGGTGACGAAACCTTAGCACCATCTTTAGACCTAGTAGGCAAAATCTAATCTAGCCTAACAAGAGTCAACCCCGCCAACCTAGTATCTCAAGCTAGTTGGCAGCGCAGTAAGACGGCAATTGCACGAATCCCCATGAGCTTAGTATCTAAGTGATTGGGGTGAGTAAATGCAGCCAACGCAACTGCGGTGCCAAATAGGAAGAGAGAACCGCCCCCTGCAAGGTTCTAGGTTGGCCCCCTCGCGTTTTCAATTATTTCATTTTCAAGGATTTTGGAGTCATCATGTTAGATGCGAATTTAAAAAATCAACTGCAAACCTATCTGCAAAACCTCAAGAGACCAGTTGAACTTGTCGTGTCAGCAGATGAAAGCAAGAAGTCTCAAGAATTAAAAAGCTTAGCCAATGACATCGTTAGCCTTTCCTCTTTAGTGAGCCTCAAAGAAGCTCAAGGCTCTCGTACGCCAGCGATGACAGTGGTTAACACCGATCTCAATACTCAGATTAGCTTTGCTGGTCTGCCTATGGGTCACGAATTCACCTCACTCGTGTTAGCCCTGCTGCACACGGGTGGACACCCAATCAAACTCAGCGACGAAGTCATTGAGCAGATCCGTAATCTGCCTGGCAAATATGAGTTTGAAACCTATGTTTCACTCACCTGCCAAAACTGCCCTGATGTGATTCAGGCGCTAAATATGATGGCTGCGATTAACCCGAACATCACCAACGTGATGATCGACGGCGCCCTGTTCCAAGACGAAGTGGCGAGTCGTAATATCATGGCCGTACCGTCTGTGTACTTAAACGGTGAAGTGTTTGCCGCAGGCCGTATCAGCATCGGTGAGATCTTAAATAAACTCGATACTGGCGCTGCCAGCCGTAAAGCTGAAGAACTCAGCCAAAAAGCCCCATACGAAGTCTTAGTCGTCGGTGGTGGCCCGGCTGGCGCAGCTGCCGCGATTTACGCTGCCCGTAAAGGTCTTCGCACTGGTGTGGTTGCAGATAAATTTGGTGGCCAAGTTGCCGAAACTGTAGGTATCGAAAACTTTATTTCGGTAAAAGCGACTGAAGGTCCAAAACTGGTGGCTAACCTTGAAGCCCACGTTCGTGACTACGAAGTCGACATCATGGATAACCAGAAAGCCGTTAAACTGGCGAGCGATGGATTATTCGAACTCGAACTGGCAAGCGGTGCAACACTGCGTAGCCGTACCATCCTTTTGGCAACCGGTGCCCGCTGGCGCGAAATGAATGTCCCCGGTGAGAAAGAATACCGTGGTAAGGGCGTAGCTTACTGCCCACACTGTGACGGCCCATTATTTAAAGGCAAACGTGTTGCAGTGATCGGTGGCGGTAACTCAGGTATCGAAGCGGCAATCGATTTAGCCAACATTGTTGAGCATGTGACCGTACTCGAATTTGATAGCAAACTGCGCGCCGATGACGTACTGCAACGTAAAGCGGCCTCTATGGGTAATATCCATATCATTACTCAAGCGATGACCACTGAAGTGACTGGTGACGGTACCCGTGTAAACGGCCTGAACTACACCGACCGTGCAACGGGTGAAAGCCACCATATCGCGCTGGCTGGTATCTTCGTACAAATCGGTTTAGTGCCCAATGCCGAATGGTTAAAAGGCACTGTGGATTTAACTCCTCGTGGCGAAATCATCGTCGATGAGCGCGGCCAAACCTCTATCCCAGGTGTATTCGCCGCTGGTGACGTGACTAACTCACCTTACAAGCAAATCATCATCGCTATGGGTAGCGGTGCCAATGCTTCACTGGGTGCGTTTGATTACCTCATTCGCCATAGCGATGATAGTGCCGAGACCACAGAAACTAAAGCGGCTTAATCGTTAACGATTATTCCCCTCACGAAAAAGCCAGCTGATGCTGGCTTTTTGTTTTAGTGTTAACAATCCTGTTCTACAGGTAAGCATTCTCAAGCCTAATTTGCATTAAGGTTTCTGGTGTATCGACCGCTTTGAAACCAAACTGGGCGTAGAGTCCATGGGCATCGCGGGTGGCGAGCATTATGCGTCTTAATCCTTGCAGATCAGGATGTTCCATAATCGCTGCCATCATCATTTTACTTAACCCTAAGCCTCGGTGGGATTCGAGAACAAACACATCGGCAAGGTAGGCAAAGGTGGCTTTATCAGTAATCATGCGCGCAAAAGCAAGCTGTTGATTATCCTTATCAAACACCCCAAAACATAAACTGTTGCCAAGTGCCTTTCGCAAGAGTTCAGGCGGCATACCCTGCGCCCAATAACTGTTGGAAATAAAACCATGGATAAGCTCAAAATCCATTTCCGTTTGCGCTGTGCTGACCCGATATTCCATCACTCGCCTCGATTTAGCTGTTATTGACGCTTACCAATAACATAAAAGCCATGGCAAATAACACTAATTTAGCTAGCGAATACAAGGCGCCCGCCAGAGTGCCACCACCATGGTTAGTAAATGCCAAGTGACGATTGATTTCATATTTAAATAAATGGGCGAGATGACGATAAGCCAAGAAGTAAAGCAGTGAAGCGGCAGGCCAAATGCCAATAATCAGCATTTGGCCCTGTTCCTTGGTCGTCAAAAGCGCTGACAGAAAAGGAATACTCAAACATGCCGCGTATATCCACGCAAAGCGCTTGAGTAACTGACGAATTTTTTTATCCGATAACGGCTTCAACTGAACTCCTTTTCACCTTACGTCCACGCAATCACTGACTACATTGGCTCGATTTGCTCGACCATCAACTGCAGGGTGAAATTACCGCGATATTCGTTCACATCCAGCTTATAAACGATGCGCGCATGCTGAATTGTCGCATCGGGCCAAGTGTGTAAATCCACGTTAAAGGCAATCGCGTCTAACATCACAGTACTGCATGGGGTTTCAAGCACTAATTTAAGGTGGCGCTCCCCCACTATTCGCTGCTGGATAATCTTAAAATAGCCATCGAATAATGGCTCCTCGAAGGACTGACCCCAAGGCCCCGCATTACGAAGTAACTGAGCAATTTCGAGGGTAAGTTCCGTCGGCGTTAATTCGCCATCGGACCACAGCTCACCCGTCAGCTGCTCAGGCTTTAATAGTTCACGCACCGCATCATCATAGGCTTTGGCAAAGGTTGCGAAGCCGCCGGACTTTAAGGTTAAGCCTGCCGCCATTGCATGGCCGCCAAATTTGCTGATAAGCCCTGGATGGCGGGAGTTAACCAACTCCAGCAGATCCCGCATATGCAAACCTTTGATGGAGCGCGCCGAGCCTTTAATTTCGCCATTCCCCGCGTCGGCAAAGGCGATAACGGGTCTGTGGTATTTATCTTTAATTCGCGAGGCCAGAATACCGATAACCCCTTGGTGCCAATCCTCTTGAAAGAGGGCGATGCCCCACGGAAGTTGCTCTTCATTAAGCTTTAGATATTCAAGACTTTTAAGCGCCTCTTGCTGCATCCCCACCTCAAGCTCACGTCGCTCTTGGTTGAGGCTATCGAGTTCTGCCGCCATCCGCCTTGCATACATAATGTCTTCGCACAGCAGGGTTTCAACCCCAAGCGCCATTTCATCCAGTCGGCCGGCGGCATTAAGCCTTGGGCCTACGGCAAAACCAAAGTCCGAGGCGACAATGCGAGCGGGATTACGTTTCGCCACTTCGAGTAAGGCGGTAATACCCACACGACAACGACCACTGCGTACCCGCGCCAATCCCGCCTCGACCAAAATACGATTGTTGGCATCGAGCGACACCACGTCGGCCACAGTGCCAAGGGCAACAATATCCAGCAGAGTGCCAAGGTTTGGCTCGGCAATGCCGCGGGCTTGATACCAATGACGAGCGCGCAGCTCAGCCCGAAGCGCCGTCATCAGATAAAAGGCAACCCCGACGCCGGCAATCGATTTGCTGGCAAACTGGCAACCGGGCTGGTTGGGATTCACTATGGCGTCGGCATCTGGTAACTCATGGCCGGGTAAGTGATGGTCGGTGATCACCACCTGCATGCCAAAGGCCTTGGCGGCGGCTACGCCCTCAATCGAGGAAATGCCGTTATCTACTGTGATAAGTAATTCTGCCTGTTTGGATGCCGCCACGGCGACAATCTCAGGACTTAGGCCATAACCGTAGTCGAAACGATTGGGGATCAAATAATCGACCTTGCTCGCCCCCATCATTCGCAGTGCTAACAAACACACACTGGTTGAAGTGGCGCCGTCGGCATCAAAATCACCGACGATCAATATCGACTTCTCCTGCTGCATCGCATCGGCAATCAACTTAGCGGCCAGCTCCAAGCCCTTCATAGTATCGGGTCTTAACAGGCCTTTAAGCACTAGCTCGCACTCGTTGGGCATAACACCACGGCGGGCGTAAAGCTGTCTTAATAACGGCGGAAGGTGAGCGGGTAAATGGCTATCATCAACGGTTGGACGACGGACTATCTTATGGATCAAGGGAGCAAACTCTTAAGCAATCATGGGGCTAAGATAACAAAAAGGTGAGCCTTAAGCTCACCTTTAATGGCATAAATTTATCCGAAACGGGATTATTTACGCGCTTCTAAGGTACGCAGTAAATCCGCAGGTGGTTGATATCCAGGGATCATGCTGCCATCTTCCAATACGATTGCAGGCGTGCCGTTAACACCAAAGCTGGTGCCTAACTCATACTGCTCGGCAATTTTGGCATCACAGGTCGCGGCAGACACTTTTTGGCCCGCCTTGGCTTCTGTCATGGCCTTTAATGGATCCTTAGCACACCAGATGGCTTGCATTTCATCGGCATTGGCAGATGGTACGCCAGCACGTGGGAAAGCTAAGTAACGCACGGTAATGCCCATCTTGTTGTAGTCGGCCATTTGGCTATGCAACTTGCGGCAATAGCCACAGCTTACATCGGTAAATACCGTCACTACGTGTTTTTCATCCTTAGCCTTGTATACCAACATATGATCTTCAAGTGGCTTCATCATCTCTAGACGCGGGCCAGCAAGTGCGGCTTCCGTCAGGTTTTTCATCCCCTTATCGAGATCGTACAAGTTACCGTGGAACAGTTTTGTGCCATCACGGCTAATATAGAGCACACCACGATTGGTCATGGCTTGGTATAAACCTTCAATCGGCGAGTCCTGCATTGAAATCACTTCAACGTCTAACATCTCGCTGAGTTTTTGCTTAATAGCAGCGGTGTCGGGAGTGGTCGCCGTAGCGGCGCTGGCCAGAGGCGCAACAACAAGCGCGATAACTAAAGATAATGCTCGGGTCAACTTCATGGGACTTCCTATTAAGTAAATCGCTACTGCGAAATATGGGTCTGTTTATTAGACCTTGTATGGGGGCAAAAAGTTACAGACAAGCCAGATAGAATGCAAATTTATACTGTAACTAAATTCGACCATCCACGGTTTTGTGAAGGATCCAACTTAACCGCGAGGATGATGTTGTTGGTGCAACTCTTGTAATCTCGCTCGCGCCACATGGGTATAAATTTGAGTGGTCGATAAGTCACTGTGACCTAAGAGTAATTGCACCACCCTAAGGTCGGCGCCATGGTTAAGTAAGTGGGTGGCAAAGGCATGGCGCAGGGTATGGGGCGAAAGCTCGGTTTCGATGCCAGCGCGACTCGCATAGAGCTTGATCCGATGCCAAAAGGTTTGCCTTGTCATCATCTGTGCCCGCTTCGAAGGAAATACCACATCGGACTGGATATTGCCCAAGAGTTCATAGCGCGCAAAGCTTAAGTAACGCTCGACCTCGGTAATGGCCAGCTCGCCCATGGGCACTAAGCGCTCTTTACCGCCCTTACCCACAATCCGCACTAAACCTTGGCGCAAACTCATCTGCTCCATGGTGAGTCCCACCAGCTCACTCACCCGTAATCCAGTGGCGTATAAGAGTTCGAGCATGGCTTTATCACGGCACTCGACGGGGTCATCCACATTGGGCTCGGCCAGCAATCTATCGACCTGTGACTCACTTAAGGAATCGGGCAACTGCCGACTCAATTTAGGCGATTCAATTAACGCCATAGGATCGCCAGCAATCTGTTTGGTTTGCAGTAAGTAGGTGTAAAAACGCCGTAAACTACTGAGCAAACGTGCACTACTGGTGCGGGCAAATTGTTGCTCGACGCGGTAGGCTAAATAGGCACGCACATCGGCTTGCCCTACCTCGATTAACCGCAGGCCTTGGCCCTGTTGGTAGCGGTCAAAATGGCGTAAATCGGTGCGATAAGCACTCAAGGTGTTATCACTTAAGCCCTTGCTGGACCAAAGATCATCGAGAAAGGCATCGATAAGCGGATCGCACTGATAGGTTTTAGCCACAAAAACTCCATAAAAAAACGGCGCACTCTAAAGATACGCCGTTGATATTAACTCAATTGTCTGCTTCTGGCAGCGCCTTGTTTATGCCGCGCTGACAGTTTTCGCGCCGCTACCACGAATGATTAAACAGAGCACAATCACCACTAGCGTTGGTAATAACCACGCCATGCCCTCTTCATACAGTGGCAGGATAGACAACGTTGGAGACATACCACTGACGAGATCGATAAAGCTTTGCGCCGCTTCCGTCACGCCTTTACCGTCTTCACCAGTGAGGCTTTTCGCTGCGACTTTCATCCCATCGAAAATACCAAACAGCAAGGCTACCGACAGTGCCGCGCGATGGGCAAACTGTGGACGCGGGAAGTATTCGGTCAAGAAGGTCACCGCCACTAAGGCAATCGCCACAGGGTAAACCGCCATCAACACCGGAATACTGATAGTAATTAACTGCGACAGACCAACGTTTGCGATCAAGGCACAGATGGCGCTCAGTAGAACCACTAAGAAACGGTAAGACAGCTTTGGCATCAGCTCATTGAAAAACTCTGAGCAGGCACTCACTAAACCGACCGCCGTGGTTAAACAGGCTAAGGTCACCACGGTAGACAGCAATACAGTGCCCAAACTGCCAAACTCGCGTGTCACATAGTTAGTTAAAATCTCGCCACCGTTTTTAGCGCCCACGGCAATATCACCCGCCGTCGCACCTAAAAAGAACAGTGACACATAAACAAAAGCAAGCCCTGCCGCCGCGATAAAGGCTGCGCGGATCAAGTATTTAGTCTGCGCGCTAGGCTGGTCAATCCCCTTTTTACGCAGCAGATCGATAATCAACATACCGAACATCAAAGACGCTAGGGTATCCATAGTGTTATAGCCTTCGAGGATACCTTTGGTCAGCGGATGGTTTTGGTAGTCACCCACGGCCGCGCCAACATCGCCTGCGGGTAAAAACACCACTGATAAGGCTAAACCGACCAGTAATAACAACAGGATAGGAGTTAATACTTTACCGACGCTGTCCAGTAACTTACCGGGGAACAATGCCAGTAGCATAGTCACAGTGAAGAAGCACAGGGTGTAGATAAGTTGCGACAGATTCAGCGACAAACTGCCGAGCATAATGGTCGCCGTAGTGTTGTCGATAAAGGGCTTAGCACCGATTTCATAGGCCACAAGACCCGTACGCGGCGCCGCAAACGCTGGTCCAATAATGATATAAATCGCGATGGCCAAAGCGGTTGCCGCAAACACTGGCAGCATTGCCATAACCTTACCTTGAGCCTTAGCAACAGCAATGAGCCCGACTAAAGGTAAACCTACGGCAGTGATGAGAAAGCCTAACATGGCAAGGGGCATATTCTCCCCGGCCAACATACCCGCAAAGGGTGGAAAAATTAAGTTACCCGCCCCCAAAAAAAACGCGAAGGTCATAAAACCTAAGCCTAATGTATCCCCGATACTCATCTGATTGTCTTGCACAGAAAGCCCCATCTTGTCTTATTGTTTTTAATAAACTTAAGTGATTATGTGTCGATTAGCCATAGCTAAAACAAAGCCCATTCGGAGTGCAAATCTATGTTTACACAATTCCGTGGTAAATATGTGCGATATCTGCTGAGTTTATAAACAAAAATGAACTAAAAATTGGCTTCACTGCCGATTTATTCACCTAAAAACCCGTTCACCTATCCGTTAATCATAAAATTGATTAAAAATGGGGGCAAAACTAATAACAGAATTCAAAAATCAATACAACAATCAAGGTTGTTTTTAAGAAAAAAACCACCTCAATGCTAATTAACTGCTAACAATGCGTTACCGAGGTAATAAATTAAACCGTTAATTAAGTGAACTTCGCCTCAAAACAGCATAAAAAACACAAAAACTAGATCTAAATGGAAGAATAGACTTATTTCACTAAACCATAAAAATCTTAGCTAAAGCGCGAACGGCCATTTAAAATAGCGGCAATCTTAAATCGCCCCCATTAATTCACTCGATAGTCTGATATCCAATGGCATTTACCTTTAAACAATTCCACATTGATGATCTTAATTGCGGTATGCCCGTCAGCACCGACGGCGTGATATTAGGTGCATGGGCTCCGCTGTCGCGGGCTAAGCATATTCTCGATATTGGGGCGGGAAGTGGATTATTGAGTTTAATGGCGGCGCAGCGCAGCCAAGGGCAAATCACCGCTGTCGAGTTGGAGGAAAAAGCCGCCGCGGCGTGCCAATACAATATGACGCAAAGTCCGTGGGCGGATAGATGTAAGCTCATCCATGGCGATATTCAGCACGTTTGCCAACAAGCTGAGTATCAAGAATATTTCGACCATATCATCTGCAACCCGCCCTACTTCGAACATGGCCCCAAGGCAAATGAGCAACACAGGGCGATGGCGCGCCACACTGACACCTTAGGCTTTACGCCCTTACTCGAGGCGATAAGTCAGTGCCTGTCGCATGAAGGCCACGCCAGCCTGATCCTGCCCATCCAAAGCCTGACGCGCTTTAAGGCCTGCCTGCATCAGACTCAACTTTATCTCGTAAAGGAAGTGAGGGTAAAAAGCATGGAGAATAAGGACGCGAATCGTGTCTTGCTGCTGTTGGCTAAGATTCTTTTAACTCAAAGTCAGGATGAACCCTGTCAGCACACAGAGCTCACCCTACGTGGGGAAGATGGCCGCTATACCGAGCAAATGATTGCCCTGACCAAAGATTTTTACCTAAAGCTTTAATTCGAGTAGCAATAAGGCTCGCATCAAGAGCCTTATCTTTTGTAGCGAATCTAATATCAGCTATCTATCCATTTATTTTTAATCTCAAGCACTTTGTCTAAGTTGTCGGTAAATAACCGCACTAGCTCAGGATCGAAATGCACTCCGCTCTGCTCATGGATATAGTCCATGGTCTTCTCAACTGACCAAGCCTCTTTATAGGGACGTTTGCTGGTGAGCGCGTCAAACACATCGGCGAGGGCGACTATGCGTCCCTCTAATGGAATGGCTTCGCCTTTCAATCCATTAGGATAACCTGTGCCGTTCCATTTCTCGTGGTGAGTCAGCGCGACGGATTTGGCTAGTCGCAGCAGCTCGGAATCCGCCTCACCGATAATTTCGGCACCAATATGGGGGTGAGTTTTCATAATGGCGAACTCTTCATCGGTCAACTTACCCGGTTTGAGCATAATGCTGTCGGGAATACCGATTTTACCTATGTCGTGCATGGGCGCCGCATGCAATAAATCATCCGCCTGCGCCTCACTCAGGCCGTAGGCCAAAGCCAAAATTTTAGAATAATGACTCATGCGCAGCACATGGGTGCCCGTTTCATTATCTTTATATTCGGCGGCGCGACCTAAACGTTGGATCACTTGCAAGCGAGTGCGGCGCAATTCATCGGCCTGTACTAAGGATAAATGGGTTTTCACCCGCGCTTTGACTATGGTGGCCGAAATCGGCTTCACAATGTAATCCACCCCGCCCACGGCAAAGCCCGCCGCCTCATCGTGTTCATCATTTAAGGCGGTGACAAAAATCACCGGGATCGACTGAGTCTCAGAGATATTTTTCAGTAACTGACAGACTTCTAACCCCGTCATATTGGGCATCATAATGTCGAGTAGGATCAGCGATGGCAACTCAGTTTGCGCGAGGCGCAGGGCCTCCTCGCCACTTTTGGCAAAGATAAGATGGTAATCCTGATGCAAAACTTGCTTGAGCACCCGTAAGTTAACGGGCTCATCATCCACCAACAATAAGGTTTTCTTATGTTCAGATGTAGACTGCATTGCTACTCCTTATTCGCGGTGATAAAACGCCGTAACTCGGTCAATTCATTATGGGCAATATCAAAATCAAAGTTGTCTAGCGCCTCAGCAATAATGGCCGCTCTCAGACGTAGAGACTCATCAATACGAGCGGTGAGCGCTTCAAGATCAGACTCTTCAAAACTATGGTGCGCAATCGATGCCAGCAAGGCATCAATATGCGTTAATAATTGTGCGGGATCGCCAGTCCCCGCATGGACAGCAGCGGATACTGCTGCCGCGGGCACTGTAGTGCTCTCGATATAATCCCCAATCTCGACGAGAGAGTCGCTAATCTGAGCAACTATGGCCTCCATGGCTTCACGTGAGGGCGACTCAGCTTGCGCCAACTGCTCTAACTGGCCAAAGTGCGCCATCCATTGCAGCAGCCCCAGATTACCGCTAACCCCTTTCAAACTATGGCTTAAGAGTTTAATTGTTGCCGTATCTTGCCCACTCATTGCCTGTTGTAACGCTTGGCTTTTCTCTGGCCATTGGGCAATAAACTTCATCAATTCTTTGATAAATAGGGGTTTAGAACCCCACAATTTCACGCCCTTGGCTTCATCGACTAATAGCGTGCTCACAGGCGGCAAAGATTCAAACTCGGCTTGAGGCGGATTAAGTTGCAACACTCTGGCAATTTCCCGCGTCAGCAGCGCAAAATCGATGGGTTTATTGGCAAAGCCATCCATACCCGCCTGCTCGGCGGCGCTCTTGTCTTGCTCGAGCACACTCGCGGTTAAGGCAATAATTGGCATATGGGGTAATTGAGATTCAGCCTCTTGCTCACGGCGCATCTTCGCCGCCGTTAATCCATCCATTACCGGCATTTGCAGGTCCATCAAGGTGATATCGATGTCGGCTTTTTGCATCCGCAGCAGCGCCTGTTCGCCATCGCGGGCAGTGATCACTTTATGCCCTTGGCGGGTTAACCATACGGACAATAGATCGATATTCTGTTGAATATCATCGACCACAAGTAGCGTCAGAGGCGGTAATGAGCCATTGTCGGCGCGCTGGGTCGATAGCGGCTCAGAGCTAGGTTGCAAGGGAATGGTAAAGCGGAATGTACTGCCTTGACCTAAGGTACTTTCGGCGGTGAGCTCTCCGCCCATCAATTCGACCAACTGCTTACTGATGGTCGTCCCAAGTCCTGTGCCACCGTATTTGCGACTCATGGAGGCATCGGCTTGGGCAAACGCTTCAAATACCCGATTAAGCTGCTCAGGCGACATGCCAATTCCAGTATCAATAATCTCGAAGGTGATTTTGGTCGTATCTTGGGTCGTATCTTGTGGAAAGACTCTGACCGTCACCGTCCCCTCGCAGGTAAATTTAACCGCGTTGCCAATCAAATTGATCAGCACTTGGCGGATACGCTCCGGAGAGCCGATAAAGTTTGCCGCCATCGTCGGCGCAACATCGACCTCGAGGGATAAACGCTGCTTCTTCGCCTGCAACCACAGGGTTGAAATCACAGTATCGATTTCATCGGTTAAGCAAAACACTCGGTTTTCTAACTCGAGTTTGCCCTTGTCGAGCTTGGCGCTATCGAGCACATCGTTGAGTAGGTGCAGCAAGGATTTGGCGGAGCGATTGATGGTAGAGAGCTGTTTTTGTTGTTCAAGGTCTAATACCGACTCCAACAGAATGTCGCTAAAGCCGATGATGGCATTCATTGGCGTGCGGATCTCGTGGCTCATATTGGCCAAGAAGGCCGCACGCGCCGCTGCCGCCTGCTCGGCATTATTCTTTGCCGTCACTAAGTCCTGTTCCATCTCCTTACGCTCGGTGATATCCATCAGGAAGCCATCAATCCACACCTCTTTGCTGGTTTCATCGAGGATGTAATTGCCGTGTTCAAACAGCCAACGTACCCCACCGTCTGCGCGAATAATGCGGTATTCCATCGAAAAGGTCGGTGGCTGCGCTTGGGCGTAAATGGTTTCAATATCGTCCGGATGATAGAGATCCGAGAAGAAACGTTTCGGATGGGGGAGTTCAAAGTCTTCGGCGGGATAGCCAGTGATGTTCTGCACCGCGTCGCTGATAAATACCATGGGCCAGCCCTCGGTGCTTTTACAGCGATAGGCAATGCCTGGGATATTGGTGATCAGCGAGCGAAACTTGGCCTCATTGATTTTTAGCTCTTGCTCCATCTCATTGCGTTGGCTGAGATCGGAGATGAAACCGACAAAGTAATGGGCTTTGCCCTGCATCACATGGCCGATACTCAGGCGCACTGGCACTAAATGACCCGCCTTATGTTGCGCTTCGACCTCTCGCCCCGTGCCAATAATTTGCGCTTCGCGGGTCTGTGCATACCTAGCTAAATAGCCATCGTGGTGCGGCCGAATCGCCTCAGGGACGATTTTTTTCACATTCGCCCCAAGCAGTTCGGCAGGAGACCAGCCTAAAATCGTGGTCACCGCCTTGTTCACATTCACTATGATACCTTGGCCATCGATTGTGATAATGCCATCGACGGCGGTATTCATCATGGCGCGCATGCGGTCTTCATTGGATTTTGCGAGTAAAGACAGGTCTTTATACTTAAAGATCACATTCACAATCAGCACTAAGCAGATAATTGCAGTGGTGATCACCGAGACGCCGAGCGCGAGATAGAATGAGATTTCCGAGGTCTGCTGGCTCAGTTCCAAACCTTCGGGTCTAACAAAACGCGCCGCCGCCATGCCAGTGTAATGCATGCCCGAAATCGCTAATCCCATGACGATACTGGCGATAAAATTACTCGTAATGGTGCTCATGTTGGAGGAGATAAGCTGATTCAACCCAGTACGAACCCACAGCGCAATAATGGCTAATAGCACGGCGACCACAATCGACAGGGCAAAAATCCATGGGTCGTAACGCAGCAATGGCGCCATCTCCATCGCAGCCATGCCCACATAGTGCATAGTGCCAATTCCGGCGCCCACTAAGGTGCCGCTCAGCAAGACTTGGGAAAACTGAAAACTCGGTTTAGATAGCAGGTTAAGCGCCACCCATGAGGCACCTATGCAGGGCAATAGGGATAGCGCAGTGAGGCCAAAGTCATAGCTCACGGGCGAACATAAATCGAAGGCCAACATACCGATAAAATGCATCGACCAGACACCGCCGCCAAGGACTAAACTCCCAGTCAGTAGCATGCTCTGCTGGCGTGCTCTCGATTGGCTCTGCACCGCTTGAGTCGTCACCTGAAAGGCCATAAAGGCTGCAAAAATCGCAATCAGAATAGAGATAGTGACTAACAAGGGATTGTAATAGACATTCAGCAATAGGCTGTCGTGGGAAAAAATAAAAAACTGCGATAACCAATCAAAAGCCATATGTTCCAAGCCCATGTTTTAGAAACGTAAAACCTAATCGTAACCAACATTTTGTACGCTATCCAAGCAGGGCTAACACTTGGGTACTATGGGATGACGCTCATCAACCATCAGCACAATTTATTGTTAAGACTCCAGCTAACATCCCATCAATCCTTCGAACTCTCTCAACAAAAGCCAATATTTTTACAATATTCTCTTTATCTTATACATCTTTTGCAAAATGTCTGCCTTCAAATGCAATCGAGTACGGTAAAATCCACCCCCAACGGCAACGGTTAACGGGCCTTGAAGTAGACAGACCCGTACTGCATCGGCCAAACCGCGTAAAAGTAAAGCCTCTCCCGATTAAATTATTTAAGTTAACGGTTATAACCTTTATAATGCTTGGCTATTATTCGTCGAGACGCCGCGCATGCAATTTGAAGATTTTCAGCTTGACCCTAGCTTATTAGAGTCACTTAAAGCCATGGGGCACCTGTCGCCCACCACCATCCAGCAAGAAACCCTGCCTCATGCCCTCGAGCAGCGGGATATTTTGGCGCGCGCCCCGACGGGTACAGGTAAAACCGCCAGCTTCTTATTGCCAGCACTGCAACACTTAATCGACTTTCCCCGTCGCTATTCTGGCCATGCACGAATTTTGATCCTGACGCCAACCCGTGAGTTAGCCAGCCAAATTCACCGTTATGCCTGCCACTTAGCCACAGGCCAAGGGCTGAATATCGCCATTATCACCGGCGGTGTGCCCTATGGTCCGCAGGAAGAAGCCCTAAAAGACAATATCGATATTCTGGTCGCGACGCCTGGCCGTCTGATGGAATATTTAGATAAAGGCAAATTCAGCGCGGAATCGGTCGACATACTGATCATCGACGAAGCCGACCGCATGCTCGATATGGGGTTCTCCGCCGTGGTGAAAGCCATTGCCCTCGAAGCCCAAGGTCGTAAGCAAAATATGCTGTTTTCGGCCACCCTCGAAGGCAGCGGCGTTATCCGTTTTGCCCGCGAAGTGCTTAACGATCCTATCGAAATCGATGTTGACGCACCGCGTAAAGAGAAGGCCAAGATCCACCAATGGATCCACCTTGCCGACGATAAAGAACATAAGATTGCTCTGCTGTGCTATCTGCTCAAGCAGGAAGACGTTAAACGCGCCATCGTATTCGTGAAGACTCGCGATGTGGTTTCTAGCCTAGAAGGCCAACTGCTTAAAGCCGGTATTCCCTGCGCCTTTATGCGTGGCGATATGGAACAGAAGAAACGCTTCCAAGCCTTAAGCCGCTTTACCAAAGGTGAAGTGAATGTGTTACTCGCGACCGATGTGGCCGCCCGTGGTATCGATATCGACGATATCAGCCATGTGATTAACTTCGACATGCCACGTTCTGCCGATAGTTACATCCACCGTATTGGTCGTACTGGCCGCGCGGGGGCAAAAGGAACGGCAATTTCATTGGCCGAAGCCCACGATATGCGGATTGTCGGTAAGATTGAGCGTTATATCGAGCAGCCGCTTAAACGCCGCATCATCGAGGAACTGCGTCCTAAACATAAAGAGGCGCGCGTGCCGACTAAGAAAAAGGCCAAAGTAAAAGCCAAGGAAGCCGCGAAGCGAACCAGCAAAAAAGAAGCTGCTAAAAAGGCCAGTAAAATTGCACGTAAGAAGCAATAACACAGCTACGAGAAAAGCCGCATAATGCGGCTTTTTTTATGGGCGGATGGCACAACGCTCTTGTGACTACGATGGAACTCACAACCGCCAAACCTCTCTAATCACAACAAATTAAGGTGGAAATTCGGGACGTCACCAAGCTCGATAAGCCCTACGCCATTCGATATCACCTTTAGACACATTTTATTTACAAAAATAAATTTATTGCGCTGCCTGACTCTGATATTTTAGGCGCATTAAGCGATTTAGCACGGATGTAACAATCATATGATGAAAACTTTACTCAGGAGATTATCTCCTCTGTTTATACTGCTGTTATTTGTTGTTGGCGCAATAGCACTGATGTCAACCAAGGAAGCCCCCGAACAAAAGCCCGAAGAAATGCCCGTGCCTATCGTGGATGTGACTCAGGTTGAGCAGCAAACGGTATCGCTTAATCTTCCTTCCTACGGCGTGGTTACCCCTAAATATAAGACGCAACTGGTCACCGAAGTCCAAGGGCGGATGCTGAGCATTTCCCCGCAATTTGTGGCCGGTGGCATAGTGAAGAAAGGCGATCAATTAGCCCAAATCGAACCTTCGGATTACGAAGCCGATTTAATGCAAGCCGAAGCCACCTTGGCTCAGGCAACCGCGGCACTGAATGAAGAAATCGCCCGTGGCGAAGTCGCTAAAATCGAATTTAAAGGCTACGACAAAGGCTTGCCGCCAGAGCTGGGGTTACGTATTCCACAGCTGAAAAAAGAACAAGCCAACGTGAAATATGCCCAGGCAGCACTGGCACGTGCGCAGCGTAACTTAGAGCGTACAGTCATTCGCGCCCCCTTCGATGGCATTATCAAAGCTAGAAATGTCGATTTAGGTCAGTACGTTACATTAGGCACTAACCTAGGCGAGCTTTACGACACTAGCATTGCCGAAATTCGTCTCCCTATCTCTAACGATGATTTAGCCTATTTAGAATCCGTCGATCACCCCGATACCCAAGTCACCTTAAGCGCCTCTTTGGCGGGTAAGGAAAACACTTGGATGGGTAATATTATTCGTAGCGAAGGCGTGATTGATGCCGATAACCGCATGGTTTACCTCGTGGCCGAGATTAAAGACCCTTACCTGCGTGAGCACAAAACCCAAGGCAGTTTACCGCTGAAATACGGCAGCTTTGTCAACGCCGTAATTAAGGGGCGCTCTGTCGATGGTATTGTCAAACTGCCTCGCCACGTAGTGCGTAATGAGCATGTTGCCTTAGTTAATGAGCAAAATATTGTTGAGATGCGCCATGTAAATGTGGTGCGTAGCGATCTTGAAAATGTGTTTATCAAGGACAGCTTAAAAACCGGTGAGCGCGTTGCCATCACTCACTTTAGCAATATGGCGAATGGCCAGTTGGTCAAAATCATAGGTGAAGATGCCAAGCCAGTGCAGACACCCACGCCTAAGGAAGATGCTCCTGAGTCGAGTCTTGCGGCCGCTGGAGTGAACTAATGGATACACAAAAAGGGATCTTAGCCTGGTTTGCCCGCAACAGCGTGGCAGCCAACCTGTTAATGTGGGCGCTGCTGATTGGCGGTCTATTTAGCACAGTATTGATTAATAAAGAGGTATTTCCCTCTTTTAACCTTAACTTATTGAGCATTACCGTTGCTTATCCCGGCGCTGCGCCGCAGGAAATCGAAGAAGGCATCAACATTAAGATTGAAGAAGCCATCCAAGATATCAACGGCATTAAAAAAGTCACTTCGGTTGCCAGTGAAGGCGTCGGCGCCATCACGGTCGAAGTCGAAGATGACTACGACGTGCAAACCGTACTCGACGAAGCCAAGTTGCGATTGGACGCGATTTCCACCTTTCCGGTGAACATCGAAAAACCGCAAATCTTTAAAATCGAACCCGAAAACAACGTGATTTGGGTGTCGGTCTACGGTGATATGTCGCTGCACGATATGAAGGAACTGGCCAAATCGGTACGTGATGATTTGACCCAACTCCCTTCTGTGACCCGCGCGAAAGTCACAGGGGTGCGCGACTATGAAATCGGTATCGAAGTCTCGGAAGATAAGCTGCGGGAATACGGCTTGACCTTCTCGCAAGTCGCCTTGGCGGTGCAAAACTCTTCTATCGACTTGCCGGGCGGTTCGATCCGCGCAGAAGATGGCGATATTCTGCTGCGTACTAAAGGCCAAGCCTATACCGGCGATGATTTTGCCAATATCGTCGTCACCACGCGCACCGATGGTAGCCGGGTGATGTTGCCCCAAGTGGCAACCATTAAGGATGATTTTGAAGAACGTTTAGAGTACACCCGCTTCAACGGCAAGCCTGCAGCGATTATCGAAGTGACCAGCGTGAACGATCAAAACGCCCTCGACATTGCTCAACAGGTTAAAGACTACGTCGAGAAACGCCGTGCCACTCTGCCAGCCAATGCACAATTAGACACTTGGGGAGACTTAACCCACTACCTCAAGGGCCGCTTAAACATGATGATGTCGAACATGTTTTACGGCGCCCTATTAGTGTTTGTGATCTTAGCCCTGTTCCTCGACCTCAAACTCGCCTTCTGGGTAATGATGGGGTTACCCGTGTGTTTTCTCGGCACTATGCTGATCATGCCGCTGGAACCTTTCTCCATGACCATCAACATGCTGACATTGTTCGCCTTTATTCTCGTCTTGGGGATAGTCGTCGACGATGCAATTGTGATAGGTGAAAGTGCCTACAGCGAGGTCGAACGGCACGGACACTCGATTGATAACGTGATCCGCGGCGCGCAAAAGGTGGCTATGCCCGCCACCTTCGGGGTGTTAACCACTATCGCCGCCTTTATCCCTATGTTGATGGTTTCTGGCCCCATGGGGATTATTTGGAAATCCATCGGCATGGTGGTCATCATGTGTCTGGCATTTTCACTGGTGGAATCTAAATTTATCCTGCCAGCGCACTTAGCCCACATGAAGTTTAGAAAGCCGGGGGAACCCACGGGTTTCTTTGGTCGCTTCAAGGACAGATTTAATAATCACGTTCAACACTTTATTCACCATAGTTACCGCAACTTCCTCGAGCGCTGTATCCAACATCGCTACAACGTCGTCGCGGCCTTTATCGGTGTGTTGATTTTATCCATAGCCTTAGTCGCCAGCGGCAAAGTACGCTGGGTGTTCTTCCCCGATATTCCATCGGACTTTATCCAAGTACAGCTAGAGATGGATGAAGGCAGCTCAGAGCAAAACACCCTCAAAGTGGTACAGGATATTGAAGAAGCCCTGTACAAGATGAACGCAAAAATGGAGAAGGACAACGGCAGCGAAGTGGTGAAGCACAGCTTTATCAACATGAGCTCGCGCACCTCCGCCTTTATCTTTGCCGAACTGACCAAGGGTGAAGACCGGGATGTGGATGGCGAGACGATTGCCGCTGCATGGCGCGAACAATTACCCGAGTTACTGTCGGTGAAGAAGCTCGATTTCAACGCCAGCGGTAACGGCGGAGGCGGTGGTGACATCTCCTTTAGATTAACCTCGAGCGATCTCGAAGAATTATCCGCAGCCGCCCGCGAGCTTAAGCAAAAGCTCGCCACCTACGAAGGTGTGTACGACATTGCCGATAACTTCTCCTCGGGTAGCCATGAGATCCGTTTAAAGATCCGCCCCGAGGCCGAAGCGCTGGGTTTAACCTTGTCAGATTTAGCACGCCAAGTCCGTTATGGTTTCTATGGTTATGAAGCACAACGTATTTTGCGTAATAAAGAAGAAATCAAAGTCATGGTGCGCTACCCCTTAGAGCAGCGCCGTACCGTTGGCTACCTCGAGAATATGTTGATCCGCACGCCGCAGGGCAAGTCGGTGCCTTTCTCAACCGTTGCTGAAGTCGAAAAAGGCGAATCCTACGCCTCAATCACCCGTGTCGATGGCAAGCGAGCAATTACCATTATTGCCAATGCCAACAAACACAAGGTGGAGCCTTCCAAGGTTGTGAATGAAATCCAACAGGATTTCCTGCCGCAGTTACAGGCCAAGTATCCGAAAATCCAAACCACCCTCGATGGCGGCAGTTTGGATGAGCAGAATGCCATGGTCGGTCTAATGCAGGGCTTCTTCTTTGCGCTGTTTACCATTTATGCCTTAATGGCGGTACCGCTCAAGTCTTACAGCCAGCCGCTGATCATTATGTCAGTCATCCCCTTCGGGATTATCGGCGCCCTGTTTGGGCATTTGATCCAAGGCCTTGCCATGAGCGTCTTGAGTCTGTGTGGTATCGTCGCGCTCGCTGGGGTAGTGGTAAACGACTCCTTGATTCTGGTGGACTTTGTTAACCGGGCGCGGGAGCAAGGGCAATCGGTCAGACAAGCGGCGGTGGATTCAGGCTGCTATCGTTTCAGGGCGATTATCTTGACCTCGTTAACCACCTTCGTCGGTCTTGTGCCTATCATTCTTGAACGCAGCTTACAGGCGCAGATTGTGATCCCTATGGCGACCTCCCTCGCCTTCGGTATCCTATTCTCGACTGTGGTGACCCTAATTTTGGTGCCTTTGCTGTACATCATTCTTGATGATGTTAAACGTACTTCTAGCCGCTTTTACCACTGGTGGTGGCGCCCAAAAACATCGCAGGAAAGGCATTTACCTGCCAATGAGAGCCACAAGGTATCCTTAGATGCCTTTAATGCACCTGACTATAAACAGGATTAGTGGTATTACAGTCATAACATCCTAACCCCATAAAAAAGAGAGCCTAGGCTCTCTTTTTTATCTCTAGCCTGTCCTGACGAGTAAAGCGCGTTGTGCGATCTAGGTGGCAGTTATCAAGGATCGCATTCGTTACACTCAACCTAAGTGACCGCCAAGATGCCAATAAAGTCGATAGTATGAAAACAGATCGGATGCCAAACTCACATTCTGCCCCAATCCCCCCCGCCCCACTCAAAGCCACTGAAACCTTAGCCAATGGCAACACAACGGCGGAAGTGTGCACCAATGAAACCTGCGCCAACGAAACCTTAGTCTATGATATTCGCAGGAGTCGTTACCTGAATATCACCGGCCGTTGCACCCTACGCTGCGCCTTCTGCCCGAAACATAATGGCAGTAAACAAATTCACGAGTATCAATTGGCATTGACCCACCAGCCCAAGCCAGAGGAAATCATCCCGCTGTTAGGTAAGGTGGAAGACTTTGAGGAATATGTGTTCTGCGGTTACGGTGAACCGACGATGAATCTGCCGACCCTGCTGGCCGTAGCCAAGGAAATCAAACGCCGTGGCGGCCGTGTGCGGGTCAATACCGATGGGTTAGGCAACCTAGTTCACAGGCGCAACATTCTGCCCGAGTTAGCGGAGTGCGTGGATGGATTATCCATTTCCCTCAACGCCGACAATGAGGCCGCCTATAACCAACATTGCCGCCCAAAACTGGCGGGCTCCTACGCTGCAGTGAATGCCTTTATCGCCCTCGCCCCCCACTATATTGAGCGCGTTCAAGTCTCGGCGATTGAGGGATTAGAAGGGGTCGACATCGATCTTTGCCGCGAACAAGTACTCGCCTCGGGCTGCGAGTTTAAGCACAGAGTGCTGGGCGCGCTCGGTTAATAGATCCCCAGAATAGCCGTTGGGTTGATGCATTGCTCGGCATAACAGAGTCGCCGAGCAACTTGCCACTGTCGTAACATTTCATTCGTGTTAACATAGCCTAATTAACAGTTAATCAACCCCAAATCGGCCCATGCTGAAAAAGAACCCTAGCCTACACCCACTCGCGCCATTACTTTCATTGACCCAAGGGTTGCATTGGTCTCACCAACGCCTGTTGGCTGTCGCGAGCCAGTTATCTATGCTGGTGATAGGTATGATTATTTTAACCAACTTAATCATTACCTTAGGTGAACGCCGGTTACAGGAAGAATGGGCAACCCAAAGATACAGCGAATTACAAACCATAGGCACGCTGATCACGGATAAGGTCGCCTTCCAGCAGTTTCGCACTCAGCTATTTGCCAAAGACGAATTACTCAAGCAGTACCTCAAAAATCCAACGGCCTCGTCTCAGCAGAAATTGCAGGAAAGTTGGCAGGAGCTAGTGCAGCATATTCCTGAACTCCTCGGCATTGCCCTGTTCGATCCCCAAGGTAATTATAAGTTTGCGACACCTTCAAACTTTAGTCAGGACGCGCTGCCCGCCGCTCTGTTAGGTTCGAGCCGCAACTTAGGTGGTAAAGAAGTCTTTACCTCGCCCTTGGAGTTTGTGCCCCTCAATGGCATGCTCGAACCCTACATGTATCAAATGACTTGGCTCGAGAAACCCGATCAAAGCTCGCTAGGTTACTTGATTACCTACAACTCGATTGTGCAGATGCTAGAAGCGATAAAACCTGCATTTTCAAGCAATAAGTCTCCGATGCTAGTGCTAGATACCCAAGGCTTGCTCTATGCGGGTGTGAGTGAACTCGCGCCCTTAACCCATATTCCCGATACCTTAGGCGCCAGTCTGCGCCAGAGTTATCCGGCGCTATGGCGGGAAATGTCGATGAGCAACTTTGGCCAATTTCATGGTGAAGATGCCACCTTCGTGTACCTCAAAGTCGAGTTAACCAATCAGCCCGAACTGCGCCGCGAGTATTTTTTACTCTCTTATATCCGCAATGCCGATATCGCCTCCAAGTTTTCCCAGTGGCAAAACATCGTTATCGTCGCCGCGTTAATCCTGACCTTACTCGCCGCTTGGGTGATCTTACTCAGCCATATGTATCGCCTGCAGTATCGCTCGCGCCAATACAGTATCGATGTGGCCAATGCACTATTTAACAATGATATCGGCTTTATCCTCGCCAATGAGCAGGCACGGATCATCAGTGCCAACCCTAAGGCGGCCGAGGCGACTCAAGTGCCACAGGATGAACTCACAGATCGCAGCCTGCAGCGCGCGCTGAATCTCGACGACCTGACCCACGCGCAAATGCTCGACCAAGTGCATAGACAAGGTGAGTGGCAAGGCAAGCTGTCGCTAGACAATGATAAGGGCTCAAGACTTAGCGTGTGCGTACGCCAAGCGCCGAGATTGGGGCGCGGCTTACCGCATCTGTTAGTCTCCCTTGAAGATATTAGCGCCATGATCGATTGCCAGAATCAAGCCTTCTTAAGCGACTTACTCTGCGATACGACTGTGGCCACAGCGCTGACTGATGCCAATGGTAAGCTGATAAAAATCAATCCAGTATTCGATCAACTGATGCAACTGAATGGCGATTTGAATCATGATTTAGCCTCACTGCTCGCCAACGATCTGGGTAACCAGTGGCAGCGGATCACCGCTCAGATCAGCATGCAAGGTCAATGGCAAGGGCAGATCCTCTGCTCGCCCAATCTGCGCCATTCGAATTGTTTACAGGCCACCTTAAAGGGGCATGTGGCCGCCGACGGTGAGATTGATTACATCATCTGTACCTTAGAGCAAGCCGCCGATAACCTGAGGGGCGCAGAGCCGCGCAGCTTTGTGCCGCACCGCAGCACCATTTTGCAGCATCTCGCCGATTTAGAACGCTATTTTGCATCGCTTTCGCCCCAAAGCCGCAACCACTCAAGCCTGCTAGTGATGGATATCAACCCCGAGGGTTTACTCAGCCATATGAGTGATATCGACCAACTCGAGACGCGTCAGCAGGAAGTGGAAGTGCAGCTCTTGCTCGAGATCCCTACCCACTACCAAATCCTTCACTGGCAACTCGGTAAACTGTTGTTGTTACTGCCAGATACCGATGCCACGGCGGCACATCACTTTGCCCTCAATACCATAGAAAAGCTCAACAGCAATGGCTTAGGTGAAGGGATTAGCATTGGGATTGCCAGCTATCAGGAAGGACAAAGCCTAGAGCAATACCTCAGCAATGCCGAGGTGGCGCTCAAACGGGCGAAGCAGAATAACGATCAGAATATCGGCCAGGCCTTTACTCGTCAGCCTTAGCGGGCGGATTAAAGGAATCGGGTAGCTTACTTTGGGTGATCTCGATAATGGCCGAGCGGTTCATGGTGATTTTGTAGCGCGCGTATTCAGGCTCTTCTCGGCCGTCCCGCAGCACTAAAATCAGATTCACTTGGTAACGACGCTCGACCGACTCGTGGCTGATCTTGCCCTCAAGTTCCTTATAAATCTTGGCCTTGCCCCGCTCTAAGTAGCGGGCAAAGGGTACAAAACTGAAGTTCACTTGCTCTTGTATGGTTGAGTAGCCCGCCTGAAACTCGCCATGATTTACCCGAGTGGCAATCTTGTAATGCAGGACTTCGGCATCGACCTTATTCTGGCTATGCCGTTGTTTTAGGATTTCGTTAACCTTCTCCGGCAAATCCTGCTGTCGCATAAATTCGAGCCAGACTAATTGCTTAGCGATCACCGACTGACTGGTGGTGTCCCTTAAGATACGGCTCCAACGCGGCCGACCACGCTGAATAAAGCGCCAAAGGGCATTACGCACATCATCCTTAAAGATTTCACGAAATCCGTAAATAACCGCCAGCGTCAACACCAATGCTATGGTAAAGCCGCTAAAGACGCCCTGCGCTTCGATAATGAGTGCCGATACCACCAACATCACCAATGCGGTCGCAAGTCCTGTCGTAAACTTCTTAAGGCCAATGCCTAAGGGTTTTAACTCTTCTTTGAGTACCACACCTTGCTGAATTAAGCGCCGCAATAACAGCATCTTATTCGAAATTCGGTTGGGGTCTTGCTTGGTCTGTGCCGAGTTATAGTTGTTGGCATCGCGATAAGCGCATTCGGTGCGGCACAGAGTCAAGACTCGTTCTTGAATGTCAGCAAAATCGCTGGTGCGGGTAGCATGGGCGAGTACTTTTAGCAGTTGCTGCTCGCAGAACCAGGACAGATAGTTATCGGCGTTCTCGAAATAGGATTTCCATTTAGGATCGCCCGGCTCATTACGGCGAAACTTTTTCAGCAGCTGCGTCACCTGCTCGCACAGCTCATCGAGCGCCAGATAGAAGTGCTCCACATCGGCGATGCGATTGAGTTCTTTGACATCGTTTTCAACCGCGACGGCAAACTGGTAGGCAAACAGGTTTAAGTACAGCCGGAATTCTTCTACGGTGCGACGATTCATACTGGCGAATCGCCCTTGCACCAGTGGCAAGTGCAGCCCTTCGGAGTAGTAGGAGCGGCGTCCGACAATCGCGCTGTGGTAATACTCTTCTTCGTTTAAAGTGTGCGCGCCTATGCCCATTTCCTTTGGTAAAAAGAAATAGAGATCGAGCTGACGATTATCGCCCTTTTCCATCTGATGGCTGAACTTAATCGACAGGGATTCTTCTTGTTTGACACGTATCTTAAACACAACAACCTTATGATTGAGATGGAAGAGTCGGCATTAACACCATGGAAAATATAATCTAAACCGAAAGCGCGGCAAATTCACTGATTAAATTCGGCTATTGACGATTCGACAGCCACAAACAGTGTTACTCGGCTGGAATAAGACAACGGCATAGTCTTGATTCGTGTCGCTATCGAGCACCTCTATGCTGAGATTGTGTCTGCCAGATTCACTAAAGTGCAAGCTGCTGATGTAGGAAAGGTATTTCATATGTTCGGGCCAAGACTTTTTATCTATGTCTTCGGATTCCGTCTTGGTTTTAACTGAAACATTGTAGGTCATGCGGTTCAGCTCCATGCTCTTGACCTCGCCCTGCATCAGAATCGCACCCGCGCTTGAACCATCGAGGTTAAAGTAACGGTAATTGATTTGCGCATTGCCCGCCGAGATTAAGACATCGACCAATAAGTAGAATTTCCCCTCATCCACTTGCTGCGTATGGCGGTCGAAGAGTTCGGAACTGCAATTTAAGATCACCGCCTTATTGGAGACAGATTGCAGGTAAATCACCCCGCAGGCGACGATTAGCGCCGAGAGTATAGTCAGATTTATTGTCCATTTAAGCCACTTAGCCACAGATCCCGACCTCCTGTAGCCAGTTCACATCGATAAATTCCTTCGGCCGCCTGAAGTCACTGATCTTCAAGTTGCGGATCACCGATTGCCCGAGTTTATAACCCCGCATAGTAATGTTGAGCACCTGTTTATCGTGGGAGAGTGAGGAATACACTTCGGACCAATCACTATGGCCGCAGCGACTCAACCCTTGGCCTAAGCGGTCGCCTAACTCAAACAATAGGGTATTGTTGGTTTTCGAGTTGGCATACAAATGCAGTCGAATATGTTGACCCGAGGCTAAGGGCAAATCGGTGGAGAGCAAAGGCTGAGTCGGTACGCTGTGGTCGATGCGGCTAAGGTAAAATCCTGAAATCGCGAGCATAAATCCAAAAACCAGCAACACACTCCACCAAGGTAAGGATTGCAGCCTAGGATAACGCAAGCTTTTTAGCTTTTGCCCTTGGGTACAGTGCAGCAGATAGCCTTGCCCCTTGACGGTTTCAATCAGCCCCTCATATTGGGGTCCGAGGAAGGAGCGGATCATAAAGACCGCCCGCGCTAACGAAGTGTCAGTCAGAGGAGGATGCGCCCCATCGCCAGTCTTCAGCTCATGCTTGGAGACCAGTTTGCCTTGATGTTCAACCAACAGGCTCAACACTTGCAACTCGGCACGGGGAAGGTGCCAAGATTCATCACGAGCCTGTTCGACGAGTAAGCCACGCTCACGGTCAAACCAACAGCCCCCCACCTGCATAATTCAAACTCCAACCTATAAAATCATCGAATTAAGTCTATGCAAGCCTGCTAATGATTACTGTGATCCCGTTAACCCAAGGGGCTAAATAATTAATTTTCGTGAGCTTCCCCCGCAGGCAAATAAGCATAGAACAAAAACCTGCTTCAGCTCACAGCGATAAATGGTATTTGCAGCCCCCTCGCTTGGTGATAAATCCGCGTAAATTTACATAAATGCCACAAATAATGTGCGCTGCCGCAAATTGAAATCGAGCATTCCCACAAAATTACCTCGTAAGCATCGACTAAAACGATTGTTCTTCTCCCACCGCCAGCGATTTTGGGAGGCGAAATATCCCCGGCCGCAAATCACACTATTTATTGCTGTAGTTTCTAGAATGATGCCATCAACCAATGGTTACTGATTGATAAATAAAAGCAATTAATAAAAGAGGATATTCATGATGAGCATTAATCGACGCCAAGCATTAACTCGCATTATCGGTATCAGCACGGCGGCTGCGGGCGCAACTTTAATGGGTACGTCAGCATTTGCGGCAACCAATGCCGACGGTCAATATCAATTAGCCCTCGGGGAAAAACTCAAATATGTGCCACTCGATGCCATGGCAACCGCAAAACTTGCCTACGAGACGGGTGGCGGCTGTATGCACCAAGTGTTTCACTCGGTTATCACTATGCTAGCGCAATCTAATAGTGCCGATGCCGACAAATTTAAAACCATTCCCACCGCCCTTGCGGGGTATGGTTTTGCTGGGGTCACAGGCCAAGGCACACTCTGTGGTAACCTCAACGCTATTGGTATGTTAGTCAACATCTTAGATGATATTAACGGCCAGAATAGCGCGGTTATCGCCAATACCTTCCGTTACTATGAAAACACCACCTTGCCACTATCGACCCCTGAGTTCGTTGCAGGTATCGGCTCGACAGCGGAAAAAACCGCCCTTGTAGGTAGCTCATCGAAAGCCATGAGTGTGCTGTGCCACTCCTCCATCAGTAACTGGTCACGGGCTTCTGGCCTGCCCTTCGCCAAGAAGGGTGAGCGCTGCTATCGCCTATCGGCCTCTATGGCCTATTACTTGGTGGAACTGCTAAACCGTGCCTATCAGGGCGAGAATATTGGCGCCCTCCCCGGCACCAAACCCTCACTGGAAGCGCAGGATTGCCAAGTCTGCCACGGCAGCACCAGCACCTTAGGTTCGGCGGCAAGTGTTAAAACCGATATGGAATGCACCACGTGCCACACTGGCCACTTCAATTAAGGAGGCAGTGATGAAATACCCATTACTCGCATTAACCCTAGGTACACTCATCCTTGTCGGCTGTGGTAGTGATGATGATAAATCCGAGGAGGTCACGCCTCCGCCGCCACCGCCGCCGGTCGAAACCACGGTGAGTATCGATGAGGCCACTCAGATTAATCTGGCGGTAGAACAGTTTGACTCTAACACCGGCAGCTTAGTGTTCTCATTAACCGATGCTAACCAAGCGGCGATTACCGCCGCCAAGAGCTATGATATTTATTACTTTGGTTTCCCTAATAAAGATAAAGTCTCGGCCAATCCTAAGGCTTGGAAACGCTGGCATGTGACCCAAAGTTATCGCTGCCAGAGCCAAGGAGAATGTACGGGTCAACTGACCGAAGTGAAGAATGGCCAATATCAGTTCGAAATCGCGGGTCTCGATTGGCAACAACAGGACCCCAGCGGCGCCGTGTCCCAAATCAAGGTTGCGATTCAGATCTATGGTGCTAAGGCCAACAATGAACTGGCATTAGTTCAAGTGACACCTCAGTAGCGACACAGTCCCCCCCTTCATCGTGCCCAAAAAAGGCATCCTGTGGGATGCCTTTTTATTGCTGACATTAATGACTCCTACAAGCCCACAAATGCCCGCTGGGATAGAACTTAATCAACACGAAATCATTTAAGGTATCCATGTCCACAATCTGCATATCGAAACTCATTCTGCCCTGCTCGAATAAGGCTTGGCGGGATTTTCGCACCTCGGCACGCATTAAGTCGGGCACTTCGGTTTGCAGTAGGTCCATTTTTAAATTGGCTTGGTCTAAATTCAGCTTATAAGTCATAGTGCCAGGCTCTAAGGCACTGACTTTGCCGCGGTAAATCAGCGCAGCCAAGTCTTGCCCATCCTGCGCATAGCGATAACTTAACTTAGCGTGATTAGCCTCTATCGCCACATCGAGGGCTAAACTTTGGCTAAAGGCAGGCAGAGATTCGGCCATAAAAGGCGATTGGTACAGCTTAGCCAGGCAACTCAAGTTGAGTTGCTTACTGTTAAAGCTCATGGCGTAAGTGCCCAGCACGATACTGGATAAAATGACAATTATTCCAACTACATGCCATAAACGAAACCTATGGGTTTTCGCCGTTAAATCAGAAAATTTAAGCACAGATCCCCACCATTTTTAGCCATAACTCATCAATCACATCGGCATTAAAATCCTCGGACATCATCTTGATGGTCTCGAATCTCAGCCCATCGGCATCTTCATTTTTTAGCACTAGACTCACAAACTTTTGGTCCGTTGAGATTGTGGCGGCGATGGATTGCCAAGGGAAAATGGCACAAGCCGAAACCTGCGCCAGAAAGTGGTCGACTAATGGCTTCATCGAATGGTCCATCGGCTGTCCCGTATAAAATTGGATCTCTGACAAATCACCATTATGCATAGGTAATTGCGTCGCATAATTGGGCGTGATGCTTGTAGGGTGGGAGATCCGAGAGCCAACCCAAAACAGGGTTGCCAAGGTCAAGAGCATCAGCAACATAAACTGTGGCATACCTAGTTTAAAAAGCGGCGAATTAAGCTCGGTACGGGATTGTTTTCTAGGAGTGGCGTAAAGGATAAAACCTTGATTAGCTACATTGACCAATAGATGCGCCGCATCGTCACCGAGAAATAACCTTAAGCGTCGAATGGTGCTATTGAGCAAGTCATCGGCACGCATAGGCAATTTGAGTTGCGGCCGAATCGCCTGCTGTAACTCCATGCGCGAAACGACTTTGCCGCGCTGTGCACTCAGCAGAGAAAGTATTTGAAATTCATCCGCACTCAATAACCAGCTGCGTCCTGAAGCCGAATCAACCAGCACTTGTTCCTGTGCATTAAACCAACAAGCGCCTATTTGCATCTCGGCCTCTTTCATCATCTTACTTGAGGCCGAGTATACAATTCGAGCTAAAACAACGCAGTGATCTTAATACCACCTAACATGGTCAGATGAATAATCTGTGAAACACATCAATAAAACATTTAATGCTAAAAACAAACAACGATACATTGTGTTTCATTTGTTTTTAGAACATTGCCGCATTGAGCCACATATGTACCAAAATGCTAGCAATATAGCCAAGCGCGATCACAGGCGTCCAACGTAAATGGGCGCCGAAGGTGTAAATCCCCCTCGCCTGTCCCATCAAGGCAACCCCTGCCGCACTGCCGATGGATAACAAACTGCCCCCAACGCCCGCGGTTAAGGTCACCAGTAACCATTGACCGAGGGCCATCTCTGGGTTCATGGTCAACACGGCGAACATCACTGGAATGTTATCGACAATGGAAGACAACAGACCGATAGCCACGTTGGCATAGGTTGCATCCCAATGGGAATACAGTGCCTCAGACACTAAGCTTAAATACCCCATAAAGCCAAGGCCGCCCACACATAACACCACACCGTAGAAGAACAGTAAGGTATCCCATTCGGCGCGGGAAATCCGGCTAAACACATCGAAGGGCACCACGCTGCCAAGTTGTTGTAGCCGTTGTTTATCCTGACGTAATTCCGCCTTCGCACGCTCACGAGCAACGGATTTATCGAAGGTCTTACGCAGGTAATAACCGAAGAACTGCAGGAAGCCCAGACCCGTCATCATCCCAAGCACAGGTGGCATGCCGAAGAAGGAATGAGCACACACCGCCGTCGCAATGGTCAGCAGGAATAACGCCACGATACGTTTAGCACCGGGTTTAGTGTACACCTGCTCTTTTTCAGGCTCTGGCACATAACGTGGGATAAACACGCTCATAATCGCCGCAGGCAAGGCAAAGTTGACCAAGGCGGGAATAAACAGATGGAAGAAGTCAGCAAAGTGCACTAAGCCCTTTTGCCACACCATCAGGGTGGTGATATCACCAAAGGGACTAAAGGCACCGCCCGCATTCGCCGCAACCACAATGTTGATACACGCCAGCGTAATAAATTTGCGCTGCCCCGCGCCGACCTTCATCACCACGGCACACATCAATAATGCAGTGGTTAAGTTATCGGCCACTGGCGAGATAAAGAACGCCATAAACCCCGTCAGCCAGAACACGGTTCGCAGACTAAATCCCCGTCCGACTAGCCAACCGCGGATCGCATCGAATAAGTTACGTTCCTCCATGGCGTTGATATAAGTCATCGCCACTAATAGGAAGAGTAATAACTCGGCGTATTCCAGTAGATTGTGCTTAAAGGCTGCCTCGGAAACCTCCGACATGCCATTTTGCACATACACAAAACCTATCATGCCCCAAATAATGCCGGCTGCGACCAATACGGGTTTGGATTTACGCAGGTGCAGCGCCTCTTCGGCCATCACCAAAATATAGGCGAGCACGAAGACGCATACGGCAATATACCCCACTGATGCAGCGGTTAAATCGAGCCGTTCTGTTCCTTCGGTCATTGCCCAAACTGCTGGTGAGAATCCGCTCAATATTGCAACGCAGAATAGGCTAGCGAGCACCACTCCACTGTTTTTAAACCACCGCTGTAATTTCATCAAAGTTGATCTCTGCAAGGGAAATTAGTTCGAAAATTACCATAGCTCGGGCTCTGTAAATTTTGACAAAACGCAACTTTCTATGCATTTCCCGATAACCAAGGGCATCTACAACATTAATTTTTGTATAACTACAGACATAACTAATAAAGAATTAACTAACTTTGTTTCAAGTTAGTCCAAAAACAGCCAATAAAAAAGCACCTCTCGGTGCTTTTTTATTGATATCAATCACATTGATTAGAACGAGTAGAGCAAGGTCATATTCGTTTCGGTATCAGTGCTCTTTTTATCATCCAGCGGCTCGCTGTTGTAACGCACGATAATCGCAAACTTCATCGCCAAGGCGCCAATAATATTGGCAGTCAGCGAGGTTTCTGAACGCGCATCTAATTTATCGCCGTAGTCGGCCACAAAACGTTGCTGGAATTTTGAGGTTTCAGTGATTTCAGTTTCGAAGTTGATCACGCCGTGGGCAACCACACTGTCATTCGAGTCTGTGCCTTCTAGCAGGGCTTGCTCTGAATCGAGGCGTTGATAGATGTAACCGGGACCGATTTCCACATCCAAGAAGGTCTTGCTGGTGTCATAGAGTCTGTGACCATAACCCGCCGCGCCTGAAACTGTGTAGTCATAACCGGTAAAAGGGTCGACTTCGTAGTTAGCGTTGGCAAACAGATAGCTGCGATCTGTCATCTTATAGTTGCCTTGAGCACCCGCTAAATAACGTTTAGCTGTCACTTCACCCGTATCTTCTTTGTACAAACCTTCTAAAAGATATTGGTTTTCCCAGTCACCTAGTTCGTGTTTTAGGCTTAAGCGGCCCTTGTAGGATGAGGTATCGGTGTTACCTGTGGTTAAGGTTGCACCTAACTCGGCTTCACCTGCGAATGTCTTGTCGCCTTTTACAAAATCGGCTCCCGCATTAGCCATAAATGGCGCAGTCATTAATAGCGCTGCGGTCAGTACTTTCTTCATGTTTATCCGTTCCTGTTGCGTTTTATCCCCTAAAAAATCTGCGCAATACTAACATTTACGATTAAAAAATGAAAATTCAACGGTTTTTTGCATAAAAAAGCCCGCTAATCAGCGGGCTTTTAACAGTGCTTTAAGGCTTACAGGTTGATCTTAGGATCTAATGCGCCTGACTGATAAGCTTTGTACATTGCTTGTAAAGACAATGGCTTAATCTTAGAAGCTTGACCCGCACAACCGAAAGCTTCGTAGCGAACAGTACAGATGTCTGCCATCGCTTCCATAGAGGCTTTCAGGAACTTACGTGGGTCGAACTCGCTTGGGTGTTCGGCCAAGTATTTACGTACCGCACCGGTAGACGCTAAGCGCAAATCGGTATCGATGTTCACTTTACGCACGCCGTGTTTGATACCTTCTACGATTTCTTCTAATGGCACGCCGTAAGTTTCAGGAATTTGACCACCGTATTGATTGATGATCTGTAACCATTCTTGTGGCACTGAAGATGAACCGTGCATTACTAAGTGAGTGTTAGGAATGCGGGCATGGATTTCTTTGATGCGGTCGATACGCAGTACATCACCCGTTGGTTTACGGCTGAACTTGTATGCACCGTGGCTAGTACCAATCGCAATCGCCAGCGCGTCAACATGGGTATCAGCAACGAAGCGTGCCGCTTCTTCTGGGCTGGTCAGCAGTTGGTCGTGGCTTAATACGCCTTCTGCGCCGACACCGTCTTCTTCACCAGCAGTACCGGTTTCTAAGCTGCCTAAACAACCGATTTCACCCTCTACAGACACACCACACGCGTGGGCGAATGCTACGGTTCTGCGAGTCACATCAACGTTGTACTCGTAAGAAGCAGGGGTTTTACCATCGGCCATTAATGAACCGTCCATCATGACTGATGACATACCTAATTGGATAGAACGCTGACAGATGTCAGGATCGGTACCGTGGTCCTGGTGAATACAGACTGGGATATCTGGATACTGTTCAAGTGCAGCCGTCATCAGGTATTTTAAGAATTGTGGACGCGCATATTTACGTGCACCCGCAGAGGCTTGCACGATAACAGGGCTGTCTGTAGCTTCTGCAGCCTGCATGATAGCGCGCATTTGCTCAAGGTTGTTTACGTTGAACGCTGGCACACCGTATCCATGCTCTGCCGCGTGATCGAGTAGTTGTCGTAGGGAAATTAACGCCATTTTTTAACTCCAATAATAGGGTGACTGTCACATCAACGTTAGGTCACCGAGGTCGCTATCGTTTGGATGGATTTTTATGCTCAATCACTCAAGAACAACTTAGTCGTCTTAAGAGAATGAGCGGTTTTTTATAATTTTTTTATCTAGTTTTAGTGCCATCGCAGCGCCCTGCCGCGATGGCGCAATACCTAACTTAATGTTAGGCACCGCGTTGTTTTAGCATAGCTACAGCCGGTAACTCTTTACCTTCTAAAAACTCAAGGAAAGCGCCACCGCCAGTAGAAATGTAAGAGACTTTATCGGCGATATCATACTTGTCGACCGCCGCTAAGGTGTCACCACCGCCAGCGATAGAGAAGGCTTTAGAATCAGCGATAGCTTGCGCGATGCGCTTAGTACCTTCACCGAATTGGTCGAACTCGAACACGCCCACAGGGCCGTTCCATACGATAGTGCCAGCAGACTCGATGATTTTCGCTAACGCTTCGGCACTGTCGGGGCCGATGTCGAAAATCATGTCGCTATCGCCCACTTCATTGACCGCTTTTAAGGTCGCGGCGGCCGTTGGGCTAAACTCACCCGCAACAACCACATCGGTAGGTACAGGAATGTCGCCACCGCGGCTTTGAGCATTCGCCACTAAGCGCTTAGCTTCATCAATTAAATCCGCTTCGTATAAGGATTTACCTACATTGTGACCCGCCGCAGCGATAAAGGTGTTGGCGATACCGCCACCCACAACTAATTGGTCAACGATGCCAGATAAGCTTTCTAATACGGTCAGCTTAGTCGACACTTTAGAACCGCCAACGATGGCCACTAATGGGCGCGCTGGGTTGTCTAGGGCTTTGCCTAACGCTTCTAATTCTTGTGCTAATAATGGGCCTGCACAGGCGATAGGAGCGTGTAAGCCAACACCATTGGTTGACGCTTCTGCGCGGTGAGCGGTACCGAAGGCATCCATCACATACACATCACATAAGGCCGCCATTTTCTTTGACAGGGCTTCGTCGTTTTTCTTCTCGCCTTTGTTAAAGCGAACGTTTTCAAACACAACCACTTCGCCTACCGCAACTTCAACGCCGTCTAAATAGTCGGTCGCTAAGCGCACAGGGCAAGACAGAGCTTTGGCCAAGTAATCGACCACAGGTTGCATGGAGAATTCGCTGTTGTATTCACCTTCGGTTGGACGACCTAAGTGAGACATCACCATTACCGCAGCGCCTTTGGCAAGGGCTAATTCGATAGTGGGAAGAGAGGCGCGCAGACGTGCATCACTGGTGACGACGCCGTTGCTGACTGGCACATTGAGATCTTCACGAATAAGCACTCGCTTACCTTGGAGATCTAAATCTGACATATTGATAATTGCCATGGTAACGCTTCCTTTTATAATCAAAAAAACAAACTGGTTTTTGCATCAATCGGTTAGCTTAGTAGCTACTCGGCACTCGACATCCCGTCGAATTGGCCACTAGGCTTAACCCATTGGTATAAATTCTTATCTTCAGCTTTGTTTAGCTGCAATCATCGCCAAACTGGTATCTAGCATACGATTTGCAAAGCCCCACTCGTTATCGCACCACAGCAACAGTTTAACCAACTGCCCTGCGCTCACCCGAGTTTGGGTGCCATCGATAATACTTGAGCGCGGATCATGGTTAAAATCACAGGATACGAGCGGCTCATCAGTATAGCCTAAGATACCGTTAAATCGTCCATTGGCGGCCAATTCTAACACTTGATTGACGGTCGCAATATCCACTGTTTTATCTAATGTTACCGAAAGATCGATAGCGGTAACGTTGATCGTGGGAACGCGCACCGAAATCGCCTCAAACTTGTCTTTCATGTGCGGCAAAATCCGCTCGATACCGCGGGCAAGTTTAGTGTCGACGGGGATGATGGACTGACCCGCAGCTCGGGTGCGGCGTAAGTCATCATGATAGGCATCAATCACTTGCTGATCGTTCATCGCCGAATGGATAGTGGTAATCGCGCCACTTTTCACGCCAAAGTGTTTATCCAGCACGTCGATGACGGGCACGATACAGTTGGTTGTACAAGAGGCGTTGGAGACCACAGTATGCTCGGCGCGCAGTAAGTCTTGGTTCACACCGTAAACGATAGTGCCGTCAACATCGGCAGAAGAAGGGTGACTGATTAAGACCTGTTTGGCGCCTGCGAGGATATGGGCCTCGCAGCTGTTGCGATCTAAGATGGCGCCAGTCGCTTCATAGACGATGTCGATGTCCATCTCACGCCAAGGCAACTTAGCAGGATCCGGTTCATGGAGAATTTTGATGACGTCATCGCCGATCAGCATCTGATCATCGACTAATTTGACTCTGGGCTGAAACCGACCGTGGGTAGTATCGTACTGGGTCAGATGAATGATGGCTTCTGGCTTAGCCAACTCGTTGATTGCGACAATTTGTATTTGCTGACGTTTTCCGGACTCATATAAAGCGCGAAGGATTGAGCGGCCAATACGACCATAACCATTGATTGCGACTCGGATCATTGAGGTCTTTATTTCCTCTTAACAATACTGCATATACAAAAACGGCCTGCAAACGATTGCAGGCCGCATTATACAGATTAACCTTTCAAAAGTTTAACCTTTTGTCGGTAATCTCATCACCTAAGCGATTAGCCTAGTGATTTTGCAGCATTCAGCACATTTTCAACGGTGAAACCGAAGTGCTTCAGCAGCACGTTACCTGGCGCAGACTCACCAAAAGTGGTCATGCCAACAACAGTGCCTTCGAAACCAACATACTTGTACCAGAAGTCAGTATGGGCCGCTTCGATAGCAATACGCTTAGTCACAGCTTTTGGCAGTACAGACTCTTTGTATGCGGCATCTTGCTTATCAAACTCAGTGTTTGATGGCATAGAAACAACGCGAATTTGTTTGCCTTGTTCAGTCAGCGCAGCCGCCGCTTCTACCGCTAATTGCACTTCACTACCGGTTGCAATCAGGATGTACTCAGGCGTACCTGCACAGTCTTGCAGTACATAAGCGCCTTTTGCCACATTCGCTAATTGCTCAGCTGTACGTGCTTGAGCCTTCAGGTTTTGACGGCTGAATACTAGCGATGTTGGTGCATGACGACGTTCGATAGCCGCTTTCCAAGCCACTGCGGTTTCAGCCGCGTCACATGGGCGCCATACCGCCATGTTTGGTGTCATGCGCAGGTTAGCTAATTGCTCAACGGGTTGGTGAGTTGGACCATCTTCACCTTGACCGATAGAGTCATGGGTGTAAACGAAGATGTTTTGAATGCCCATCAGCGCAGACATACGTACTGCGTTACGTGCGTATTCCATGAACATCATGAAAGTCGCGCCGTAGTTGATGAAACCACCGTGGAGTGACACACCGTTCATGATGCCGCTCATACCAAACTCACGCACACCGTAGTACACGTAGTTACCCGCTGGATCTTCTTGAATACCTCTAGAACCTGCCCACAAGGTCAGGTTAGAACCCGCTAAGTCAGCACTGCCGCCTAACAGTTCAGGCAGAACCGCACCGAAGGCTGCAATCGCGTTTTGTGACGCTTTACGGCTCGCAATACCTTCGCCTTTCGCTTGGCATTCTTGGATAAAAGCTTGCGCTTTAGCTTCGAAATCGGCTGGTAATTCACCTTTCAGCACACGGCGCTCGTATTCGGCAGCCAGTTCTGGGTAAGCAGCAGCGTAAGCGGCAAACTTGTCGTTCCAAGCCGCTTCACGGGCGTTACCGGCTTCTTTAGCATCCCAACCTGCGTATACGTCGGCAGGGATTTCGAATGGCGCATGTGGCCAGCCTAAGAATTCACGGGCCGCGGCGATTTCTGCATCACCTAATGGCGCGCCGTGGCAATCGTGGCTGCCAGATTTGTTTGGTGAACCAAAACCGATAATGGTTTTGCAGCAGATCATGGTTGGCTTGTCGGTCACGGCTTTTGCCGCTTCGATAGCCGCGCGAATCGCATCGCTATCGTGACCATCAACGTTAGCAATTACATGCCAGCCGTATGATTCGAAACGTTTTGGCGTGTCATCGGTAAACCAGCCTTCAACATGACCGTCGATAGAGATGCCATTGTCATCCCAAAATGCGATCAGTTTGCCTAGGCCTAAGGTACCAGCCAGAGAACAAGCTTCGTGGGAAATACCTTCCATCAAGCAGCCATCGCCGAGGAAGCAGTATGTGTAGTGGTCAACAATCTCGTGACCTTCACGGTTGAACTGTGCCGCTAAGGTTTTTTCTGCAATCGCCATACCCACAGCGTTGCTGATCCCCGCCCCTAATGGGCCAGTGGTGGTTTCAACACCAGGGGTGTAGCCGTATTCTGGGTGACCCGGAGTTTTTGAATGTAACTGACGGAATTGCTTCAGTTCATCGATAGGCAGGTCGTAGCCAGTCAGGTGTAATAAAGAGTAGATCAGCATAGATCCGTGACCGTTAGAGAGGATAAAACGATCTCTATCTACCCATTTCGGATTGTTCGGATTGTGCTTAAGGAAATCATTCCACAGCACTTCAGCAATATCTGCCATGCCCATAGGGGCGCCAGGGTGGCCTGAGTTTGCTTTTTGAACTGCATCCATACTTAACGCACGGATTGCGTTGGCGAGTACTTTACGGGAAGACATGCTCTCTCCTGCTTAATTTGTGGGGTCTAGCGGGCAATTTGGACGCATATTTTCCCCTACATAGCGAAGCGACGCAAACGAAAATTGCATTCCACTGTCCAGTCTGGTGGATTACACCTTTGAAGGTTTAGGCGAATTCATCTTAAAACACATTGAACATATTTGTAATACAATAATTCAAATATGTTATATCCTTTATTACATTGCACCCCATAACGATAAGGCTACAACCTTGGTTTGAGCTTAGCTCAGCGATAACTTACCCAGCTCATCTGGAACAAAAACCACATACCGCTATCAATTCATTGAGTTAGAGCAGAAACTCCAGCGCCGCAAACTCAGCCCGATTTGGGGCTTACCTCACTTTACACACAAATATTTAGTTTAGGGGGTGTCAACCAAGGGAAATTCCACTAAAATAGCCGTCTAGATGTAGATGCTTCTACACGTTTGATTGCTAACGACGAGATTTTCCTACTATGGCAAAGCACTTGTTTACTTCTGAGTCGGTCTCAGAAGGTCATCCCGATAAGATTGCAGATCAGATTTCTGATGCTGTGCTAGATGCGATTCTGGCTCAAGATCCTAAAGCACGTGTTGCGTGCGAAACATATGTCAAAACTGGCATGGTATTAGTAGGTGGCGAAGTGACCACCTCTGCCTGGGTTGATATTGAAGAGCTGACCCGTAAAACGGTTCGTGAAATTGGTTATGTCCATTCAGATATGGGCTTCGATGCCGATTCTTGCGCAGTATTAAATGCGATTGGTAAACAGTCTCCAGACATCAACCAAGGTGTCGACCGTGCCGATCCAAAAGAACAAGGTGCCGGCGACCAAGGTTTAATGTTTGGTTATGCCAGCAACGAAACTGACATTCTGATGCCAGCGCCTATCACCTATGCCCACGCATTAGTGAAGCGTCAATCAGAAGTGCGTAAAGATGGCACTCTGCCATGGTTACGCCCAGATGCGAAAAGCCAAGTCACCTTCGCTTACGAAGACAACAAAATTGTTGGTATCGATGCGATCGTACTGTCTACCCAACATAGCCCTGACATCGCCCAAGCGGATCTGATCGAAGGCGTGATGGAAACCATCATCAAGCCAGTTCTGCCAGCACAATGGCTGAACAAGGACACTAAATACTTCATCAACCCAACTGGCCGTTTCGTTATCGGTGGTCCAATGGGTGACTGTGGTTTAACCGGTCGTAAGATCATCGTAGACACCTACGGTGGTATGGCGCGTCACGGTGGTGGTGCTTTCTCTGGTAAAGACCCATCAAAAGTTGACCGTAGTGCGGCTTACGCTGCCCGTTACGTAGCGAAAAACATCGTTGCAGCAGGCTTAGCGGACCGTTGTGAGATCCAAGTGTCTTACGCTATCGGTGTGGCTGAACCTACGTCTATCAGCGTTGAGACCTTCGGTACTGGTAAAGTATCAGAAGAAGTCTTAATCAAGTTAGTCCGTCAACACTTCGACCTGCGCCCATACGGCCTGACCGAAATGTTGAACCTGGCTCGCCCAATCTATCAAGCAACCGCCGCTTATGGTCACTTTGGCCGTAACGAGTTCCCATGGGAAGCGACGGATAAAGCTGACGCACTGCGCGCCGATGCAGGTCTGTAATCTGCATTAAGCTCACGCTTTCGCTTGTAAAAAACCGCCTAAGGGCGGTTTCTTTTATGCTTAAGATGTATTGCCTAACCCCATCATAATCAGCAAGATGGCTTTCACTATAGGCAAGCGACTGAGACTCAATGAAGCCGTTAATCGCACAACTCCAATCCTGTTCTTGGGCGACCAAGGTGGGCCATAACGAGCCCATGGCCAAAACCTTAGGCAGCCTTGAAGACATAGCCACTTGCCTTGAAAGGGATCCAGACCGTTTTTTCGAACCGCCCTACGCCGAACCCTATGAAAGCTTATGCGTTAGCGACCATCAGCAAGCCGACAGATTAAAGCCCCAAGTCTCAAGCGAAATCGTCGCTCAAATCGCTAAAGCCGCCTATCTGGAAACCTGGAAAATAGTGCCCGTTGCTGAGATTTGCGCAGTGGTGTCAGATGATGCCGATACCTTAGCCACTTTACTGTTAGCCGATGCAACGCTCTCAGAATTTACCCAAGAACGTTTAGCTTGGTACTTACAAGGACGGCTTCCTTTTGGCTATCAAGGGAATTATCCGACGGGAGAATGGTTAATCCTTTGATTCGGATTAACAGTGATCAAAATGAGCGTTTTGCATACACAGCAGGTTTATCTGCGCGGCGGATAACAGTGCACAGTCTTGCACGCCGATAATCCTTGCACCTTGAACGGCCTCAGGTGTTAAACGTTCTATAGCCGCGCTGTAGGCATTGGTTCTGCCGCAATCGAGCCAACAATCCTCAATCTGCAGCCAATAATGGGGGCGACTATCGTCGCAATCGACTTCAAATCCACGGGCTTCGCATTGCTGCAACGCACTCTCGGATAGCAAGACTCGCAAATTATCCCAAGCCGACAAATTGGCATTGGCGTATGTCGTCAGCAGATTACTGGCCAAGGTATCACTCACTATTTCTCTCCAACCAAAAGGCTTTAGCCTCGGGTCCTGGCATCGCCTTGGCGTATAACCAGCCCTGCACATAACTCACCCCCGCCGCGTTAACAAACTCGGCTTCTTCAGGGGTCTCAACTCCTTCGGCAATCAAACTAAAGCCTAAACTATTACAAAGCTTACAGATCTGCAGATACAAGGTACGCCCTTTGGGCTCACAGGTATTAGCCAGAATACTGCGGTCGAGCTTAATGCCATCCACATTGATCCGACTCAGTAAACTTAAGCTAGAAAACCCAGTCCCGAAGTCATCTAAAAAGAAGCTAAACCCATGTTGTTTAAGCTGCTTCATGCTGTTATCGATACGATTTAAATCCAACATAAAGGCCGATTCTAACATCTCAATCTCGACTCGGTTGGCGACGCTGCCTAACCTTTCATTCATGGTCGCCAACAATTGGGGATCGGTAATATTGTTTGGGTCGATATTGATGCTCACTTTTGGGTAAAAACCTTCTAATTCCCAGCGAGCGAGATCCTCTGCAACCGTATTAATCACAAAGCGGTCGATGATATGGGAATAGCCCGCACGCTGAAAGGCATCAATAAAATACGGCCCTTTTAACTTACCATGTTCATCCTTCAGGCGAATAAGCGCTTCATATCCAACAACATGATTAGTACTTAAGGCAATTTTAGGTTGATAGTGTAGTTGTAACTCCCCCGCCAAGACTTCTTTGATGGTCTTCTCGAGGTTCAATTCAGCCTTAAGTGATTCGGACTGCTGCTGTGAATAATGCTGCTCCGTCATGCGGTCGATATCCGCTTGAAACTGCACACGTTTGATTAATTCACTATCAAACTCATAGTGCTCTGACATCAAGGAGAAACGTCGAACAAAGGGCAGATAAATCAATACCCCAAGCCCTATCAATAACACCTGGAAAAACACCGCACTCATGTGACCACTGGCAATATAAGCATTGAGCAGTGGCGGCGTGATCCAAGGAAAGCTGTGCCCCTCAAAGCTTAAGAGCCCAACATGGATAGCACTGTAGGCCAAGATAAAATTAACCAGTGGGGATAGGATAAACGGCACTAATAAACGCGGATTAAAGATAATCGGTAGGCCGTAAATCAGAATTTCGTTGATGTTAAAAATCGCAAAGGGTGTGGCAATTTTAGCAATATGCCGAGTAGCACTGTCTTTAGCGCCAATAAAAATGGCAATGATCAGCGATAACGTGGCACCGCTACCGCCGTAGAGAATAAACAAGTCCATAAACTGGCTCGCCGTTAAATGCGGTACCAGTTGCATTAAACCATTATCGACACCAATTAGCAGTAGATAGGCGTTATCGCCATGCACTCCAAAACACCAGAGCACATGGGTAAGCAGGATCCGCATAAACAGTTGCACGCCCAGGCTCGCTTGTTGCAACCCTTCGATAAATGGCGCAAATAACCATTCTAAAAAGATAGAAGCTTCGGCAACGACGGCAAACAGACCAATAAAACCAATCACTATCGGGAAAAATAAATTTAAATGTTGCTTTAAGTAACGACTAAGCGCCTTCGCTTTAATCAGTTGCAGCCCCTTCCATGCACTCAAAAAACGTAATAAATAGGCAGAGATAATTGGCAAAACCGCAATTCGCGGATCCGCCAAAATGGCGCGTACATAATCGAGATTAAATACATTCCCCGTATCTTGGGCATTAATGGCGAGTAAAATACTGAGCGACAAAGAACACACCACAATCGCCGACAGCTGCAGATATTTAGCAAAGTGAAAAGACAAAGAAATCAGTGCAAGTAATGGAAAAATCTTTGAAAGTTGCACCGAAAAAAACTAATTCCCTGATGAAATGCAGAGCCTTGCCAAGTCGGCATGCCAATGTCGAGTAAGGCAATAATCAGCGAGAGAAACGAATTAATCAAAATAAAAGGCAGTAACGCGATAAAGGATTCACGTATCGAAATGAGAAAACTTCTATCAAGAAATTGGCGTAGCTCAAACTTCATAGCAGCATTTATATTGATTAGTATTCTCTAACCATAGTCGATACAGAGTATTCCTCATAACGATATGCACTAAATACTGAGTTTCCAAGCAAGAACAAGTGTCAGTCTGGATGTTCACTAAGCCTGAGTGCGCGCCACCATTAAATAGTAATCTCTTGCCGAAACGGTAAAGAAATCGACCACTTGCATTGTGGCTTTTTGGGTATGAGCGGCAAAGGAACGCTCGTTTTCCTCGGCAATAAAGGTCACCGCATAGGCAAAATGAGGGGCAAGTTGCTGATAAATCCCCTTCACCAATGCTTCAAAAACCCCCTGACCTCGATAGTGTTTATCTATCCAAATGGGGCCATACTGACAAGTATTCAGCTTCGTTAACTTAGGGCCGTCCCACTCGGCCTTAGCTAAGCGATTGAGGAGCGTGCGATAAACTGGCCAAGTTTCGAAAAAGGCCCAACGCCCGGCAATCACATAACCAATAATCCGCTCTTTATCCTCGGCCACCACCACCCAATGTCGAGTGACTAATTCGGTCAGCTCACTACGGCCAAAGGCTTGCCCCTCCAAGCCCATCGCCGAAGACGCCAGTTCATCATTGAGGAAGGTTTTTTCCAATAAAACTAAAGAATCAATATCTTGTGTCGTAGCTGGGCGTATATTTACTGTCATTCTCTAAACTCAATTTGGCGAGCAATATGGCTGGCGGCGCGCCAGTATACAGGAGTCATAAATCATCCCAATAATAGATGCATAAAAACTGATGTTTTTTTAGCCCATTGATTTGCAAATTATCCTGTTGTTTCCCAAACTTAAGGCATATTTTTTGCCCTTTAGGCGCCACCATGTTGCCCGAAACCATCAACCCCAATGTCAGCCTGCTCGACAGTGACCACCAGCAAGTGAATCTTGGTCGCTGGATGCATCAATGCGAGTTGATTAAAAGCTATTACAGCGCCACCAGTGTGTTTGTGCTGCAAATAACTCAATCTGGTTTTGAAGTGATAGTCAGCTCAGTGAGCGAAACGCCACTCTTTACCTCAGGCACTTTGTTTGCGAGCGACTTTCCCCTGTTTGAACAACTTAAACATAGTCCAGCGGAAGGAGACTATCTTAATCTCGGCCGTTTTATGCTCGATGAATTGCCACGGGATTTCGATGGTATTCAACATATTCTCTCCCGCCCTATAGCTTGGCCCGACGGCAGCCAATTTGGTTCACTGTGCGTGTTAAATCCCCATATGGTCGAGCCCGCGAGCAACAGCGCCATGCTCGAGCCCTTCCAAATTTTGCTTCAGCAGGAATTATCCCTGTTATGCCAAAACCATCGAATTGAATCCCTATCGATGCGCGATCAAGAGACCGGCATGCTCAACCATTACGGTTTTATGATGATGGCGCCTAGGCAGCTCAATCTCGGACGCCGTTTTGGCGCCCACGCAGGAATCGTCTTCTTCGAGTTAACAGAAGCAAATTCGTCGGAAAATACTTTAGAAGAGAAACACCATAGACTGCTGGGCAATTTGGTCCAAGATACTATTCGCACCGCCGATGTGGCCGCCCATTACAGTGAGACTCAATTTGTGGTGTTAGCTTTCGTCGATAGCGAACGCGATATATTGCACATAATGAAGCGGGTCGAAAAACAATTAGAACAACAAAACCCCCATCTAAAACTCGATGCCAGTTACAGCTTCTTTACCCCTGAATCGACGGCCAAGTTAGCGCCCATGATGGAAGATGCGCGCTGCAAACTGAAATCCATGCAGCCAGAGCCTGAACCAAACCAAGCAAATCAAGCGCCCAAGTTCGATGCCGAGCAGTATGATAATCCCGCCGCCGACTCGTCCGAGCTCTAGCTTTTACGCGGGATTAATCTTTAGGAAGCTCATCCTGACGCTTCGCCCATTGGATAAACAGCACCACGGGATAGGGTGACATCAATACGAGTCCTAAACCAATGAGGCTTGAGATCAGTAACATACCGCTGATTTCTAGACTCCATTGGGTCAACATATAGACCCCAAGTCCACAAACTAACATCAAAACACCTAACCAATGTAAAAACTTCAATAAATTCATAGTGCTTTTAATGGTATCTGTCATATAAACCTCTTTTTATCTCCCGCTAAACTTGTACACTATGGCCATGAATACGGAAAAAGGAACTGAGACAATGTTAAAACAAACATTTCTATTAAGCGCATTACTTTTTGGTTTAACCGCATGTCAGAGCACTGACGTTGCCAATCAGGACACAGTGCCATTACAGGGAAGCTGGCATATTGAAGCCGTTCAAGGGCAACCCACAGTGGATTACAGCCCTGCGCAAATTACCTTCGCTGATGAAGGTAAACTCTCCGGCAATAACAGCTGCAACAACTTCTTTGGTCAATACAGCCAGCAGGGACAGGCACTAAAAATCATTCCTGGCGGCAGCACGATGAAGGCCTGCGTCGATGCGCTGATGCAGCAGGAGCATAAAGTGATGCAAGCCCTGCCACTGGTTGCTAAGGCCAAGCTAGTACAAGGGCGTTTAACACTGCTTAGCAGCGACGATAAGCCCGTCCTCGTCTTAAGCCAGCTTAAATAAGCTAGCTTCGATAATAAAAAACCGCCTAGTTGGCGGTTTTTTATTATTAGATGAATTAGCTTTTCGTCGCGGCGCTTTCACTCGCGGCATTTTGTTCGGCAATCATAGCGCTCTGCACCATATCGGCATTGTAATGCTCAACATCGAGCTCATCTTCCGACTTAGCAATCACAGTCGTCGCCACTAAGTCGCCAGAAACGTTTACCACTGTGCGCGCCATATCGAGAATACGGTCAATCCCCGCAATCAAGGCCACGCCTTCTAAGGGCAAGCCCACGGTCGAGAGCACTAAGGTCAACATCACTAAGCCAGCGCCCGGCACACCCGCGGTGCCGATTGAGGCTAAGGTCGCGGTTAAAATAATCGTCAGATAGTCGACCCAAGTTAAATCGATACCAAAGGCCTGCGCCACAAACAGTGCGGTCACGCCTTGGTATAGGGCGGTGCCATCCATATTGATGGTGGTGCCTAAGGGCAGCACAAAGCTAGAGATCTTCTTATTTACCCCGAGATATTCGCTCGCACATTTCATGCTTGCAGGTAAGGTACCCGCCGAACTTGAGGTGGTAAATGCCACCGCCATCGCATTGCTGATCCCCTTGAAGAAATGCAGTGGATTTAGCTTAGCAAATAGGCGCAGCACTATGCTGTAGAAGCCTAACACGTGGATAATACAGCCAATATATACGGCAATAATCACTTTAATCAGCGGCCACAGCATGTCGATGCCATACTCGCCCGCGACCCATGCCATCAGACCAAACACCCCATAAGGCGCAAGCTTCATCACCATGTCGGTGAGTTTGTACATGGCCTCGGCAAGGCTTTCAAATACCTTGATCGCAGGCTTACCATGGTCGCCAATCAAGACCAAGGCAATCCCTAGGGCCACGGCAAACACAATCACTTGCAGAATTTGACCACTCGCCAAGGCGGCAACGGGGTTGGTAGGGACTATGTCAATCAGGGTTTGCATCACCGAAGGCACTTCTTTCGCCGTTTGTACCGCTTCGTGTTGCAGTAAAGGCACGCCTGCACCGGGTTGCACCACATAGCCCACGGCTAAACCTAGGCTGATCGCAATCGCGGTGGTGCACAGATAAAACGCAAAGGATTTAAACCCAATTCGGCCCATTTTGGCGGTGTCTTCCATTGAGGTCACACCAACAATCAATGAACAAAACACTAAAGGCACAATCAGCATCTTGATGGTATTCACAAACAGGGTGCCAATAGGTTTCAGGTATGAAGCCTGCTCACCTAAGCTGACGCCCACCGCAATCCCTAACACCATACCAACGAAAATTTGCAGCCACAGGGGCACTGACATCCAGGAAGACCAGATCCGGCCTAGGGCTGATGACCTTTGTTTTGACATGTTTATAACCTTGAGTTTTAAATGATGATAGGGCTGAGCCTTATCCTTGGCGGGACTAACTTAACTTAGCCAGCCGCCGAGTCTAACATAAGGGATAAAATTCTAAGGATGATCTATATCACGTTGATGCCAACCGCTGCAAAATCCAGCTAAGGCAAAGCCTAGGCCTCAAATTGCACCGAATTGACTGAGGCGGCAAAACGTTGGCGATAAAGGGATGCGGGCGGCTGCTCGCACTCGATAAGGTAGCTCCAATAGTCATCGTCAAAACCGCTGAAGAGTGACTGGTTATCCCCCTGCGATTTGAGGATCAAATACCACCAAACCAGCCCCCATAACCCAAAGGTGATTAAGGTAAGTACAAAGTGCATCCCATGATTAATCTTAAGACCTTTTTGTACTTCATAGACTTGTAAAAATTTGGGCTTAAAGCGACGAGTTGATTTTACGAATGCCATAATCGCACCACTCCCTTAGGGTGAAAACCTTATTCAAGCCTAGCAGATTAGACTTTAGTCGTACAAAAATTAGCCGTGATTAAAGCAGGATTTGAAACGCTGCTCACTCGTTCTTCTAAACGGTTCCGTGCTAAAGTGTGCCGCCGAATAAAAGCCGATGCATAAGCGTCATCCCCATACACAAGAGCGGTAGAGGTACTAACCGCCGAGGAGTTGTTATATGTTGATCCGTAAAGCCAAAGTGCAAGATCTCACCGCCCTAGTTCAATTTAATCAGGCAATGGCGCAGGAAACCGAAGGCCTCGCCTTAGACGAAACGACCCTGATTAAAGGCGTCAATACCCTACTGAATCACCCTGAGAAAGGCTTTTATCTGGTAGCCGAAATCGATGGCGACATTGTCGGTTCGCTGATGGTTACCTTCGAGTGGAGCGACTGGCGCGCCAAAGATTATTACTGGATCCAAAGCGTTTATATTCGCCCACAGAATCGCCGTCAGGGGATTTATGGCAAGCTCTATGCTGAGGTGAAACAACTTGCCGAGGCCAATGGTGGCGCCGCGAGTTTCCGTCTCTATGTGGAGCAGGAAAATACCGCCGCTCAGCAAACCTACCAAGCGCTAGGGATGAAGCAAAGCTACTATCTGATGTACGAAGAAAAGTAATAAAAAAAGGATCGGGCATCACCCGATCCTTTCGTTTCAAACCGCTTTGAATTCCAAGCTTAGCTTAACAAGCCAAACAGAATAGCCGTCATCGCCAGCAGGCCCGCAATAATCACAAACACGTTGCTGATGCGGTTACGGTAAGCCTTCAGAGCCGGCACTTTGTACACGGCATACATTGGCATTAAGTACAAAATTGCCGCAATAATCGGGCCGCCCAGCGCCTCAATCATCCCCAAAATACTTGGGTTTTTAATCGCAACGGCCCAAATCGTGGCAAACATAAACACTAAGATAAACTTGTTCAGCTTGTTCTCACTGATTTGTTTGTTACTTGAGCGCAGCTGCTTAACGATAATGCCCTTCATGCCCTCAGTCGCGCCCATGTAATGGCCAAAGAAAGAAGACACAATCGCCACAAATGCGATAAAAGGCCCGAAATAGCTGACAAAACCACTGTCATGCACGTTCGCAAGGTAAGATAAAATCGGCAGGTTCTTCGCCTTCGCTTCGGCCAACTGTTCTGGCGACAGTGACAACACGCAGGAGAACACGAATAACATCACAAAGCCGACTAACATCATCGAGGTATTACGCAGGATCACATCGGCCTTACGGGCCGCGTTGACACCATGGTCACGCTTAAGGGAAACCGAAAATTGCGAAATCGCCGGAGAATGGTTGAAGGCAAACACCAACACAGGAATGGTTAACCATACAGTACCTAAAAAGGCGCCGGTGTCTGGCACGACTTGCAGCGCATCCATTTTCCACTCCGGGATCAAATAGATGGACATAAAAGCCAAAATGCCCACCAGCGGATAGACCAGCAGCTGAGTCACCTTCAGCATAAATTGCTCACCAGCAACCATCACGGCCATCATGCCGAAAATCAACACGCCTGACAGCAGGAAACGTGGTGGTGAGGCCATGCCCAACTGGTTGACGATAAAACTGTCGACTGTGTTAGTGATCCCCACACCGTAGATCAACACAATGGGATAAATCGCTAAGAAATACAGCAATGTAATCGCCTTGCCCGCGCCAATTCCAAAGTGTTCTTCAACGACTTGGGTAATGTCACTGCCGGGAATACTCGATGAACATACGAAGCGTGACAGGCCGCGGTGGGCAAGATAGGTCATTGGGCCGATGATAATGGCCATCAAGACTAAGGGCCAAAAACCGCCCATGCCCGCATTGATAGGAAGAAATAGAATGCCCGCCCCCACAGCGGTGCCGAATAAACTTAGCATCCAAGTGGTGTCTTGGCGCGTCCATGGTAAGTGTCTTGTTGTGCTTTCTTGCGTGCTTTGAGGTGTTTCGAGAACACTGATCGCATCTTTTTGCATATTAAAATTACCTTACGGTGATACCGCATAAAAAATTCGGCGTAAGGATAGCGAAAAAGCTTAAGCAAAAGTTGATCTAACACCATTTTAAGTAATGAAATTTCAAATAAAACTGGGTTTGCGATCTAGATCCATGAATTTACGTAATAAATTTTCAATAACGCAGCAAAAAGATCACACAAAAACACCAATAACGAACAGTTAATTCACCCCTGCACCTAAGCGTTGACACGGCCAGTTTGTCGATAAAAACTACAAAGCCGCATTAAGTCGCAAAAATGCACTAAATGCGACCAGCTTCAATTAAGCCCTATAAAAGCTTGATCGAGATCACTGTGCAAATTGTTAAATTTTTACATTTTGAAACAGCAAGCGCTGCGCCAGAGAAAGCCAATAAAAAAGGCCCACCTAAGTGGGCCTATCGATTAACGACAACTCAGCCATTACTGGGCTTTTTGCAGCGTCAGTTCTGTGGTCGAAATCACCGCAGGGGCGATATCGGCTTCCTTAAACAGTAATGGACGGAAAGTCTTACTGCTGGAATACAGATTGCTCTGGTCGGTAAAGGAAGGCGACAGTATATTGCTCGACTCCGAATAGGTAAGTATGCCGCGTGCGACAGGGCCCTCATCGGTAAAGCTGACCGCCATCATCCAACTTGAGCCATAACGTATCTGATACCCCTTGGCCGTCATGCCAGAGGCCATCGCCTTACCCGTAGCAACGTCCATCAAAGGCGCGTACTTATGCTGCGGGATCAGAGTGTCATCTCCCGATAAGCTCGTAGAGAACACGTTGAATCCCCCTTCCGCGTTATGGCTGCCCGGCCAAGGTAAACGCGCGCCGCTGGCAGTGCCATCGGGGAGTGACTTCTCGACAAACTGCACATCACCTAACGGTGCATCTAAGGCAAAACCTGCGGCTTCAAGATTCAAGGCCGCATGGGCAAGCGCCACTAATGCACTACCGTCTGTGGTAAGCGTATTAGGCGTGGTCGCCGCATTCGCGGGGTCGAATCCCTTGGTCAACATGGTTTTTTGGCTGAACTGATGGGCAAACTCACGCAGTAAGGCGCCGCCTTTACTGTCGTTATCTTGCTTACCGTTCCAGGCTTTGAGCGCCGCACAGGCTGAGGTGAGATCCTTAGACAAACTCGCAGATACCACCACAGGCGTACTGCCCTGCGCCTCACATTGGGCAATCAAGTCCGGCAATACCAACTCAGCTAAATAACTGCGATTCGACAATACCGCGGCTTCTAACTCTTCCAGATTGAACTTGCCATCACTGCCCGCCGCATCCTGCATCAGGGTTAAGCCCATACGGGTACGCAGCGATAATTGCCCTGCTTCTGGACCATACATGGGCGAGAAGTACGTCAGTGGCTCATTTAAGTTGGTAGACCAGAAGGAGTCATTGGAGTTTTGCACAAAGTCGCTGCGCTCAAGCTTAGGCGCACGCTCATAGGGCGTGGGGCCACTAAAGCTAAATAACGAAGTATTCCCCGGCAGAATGGTAAAGCCAGCTTGCTCTTTTGCCGCCTTAATATCGGGCGAAGTCTTTAGCACTACCACGGCGGCCTCGGATAAACCGGGCACGGTCGAGTCGTCGATATAGAAGGCATTGCCCTCTTTATCGGCATACATTGTGTTGTTGAAAATCACCCCGTCGTAGTCTTTAAAGGCTTGTTGGAATTCGTCTTTATTGGTCGCTAAGTTCATGGCGAGCCAATGATCGACGGGATCCATAGTCGCCATGTTCGCATCTTGGATCATAAAGGCACTGCCATCGTCCCAACCAAAAGGTGCGAGCGAAGGCGGCGCCTCGACCATAGGTCCTTTTGCTGTGGTGTAAATATCCTTTTCTGCCACTAACATACCTGCGGGGCCGGCGTTCACAAGGATAGAAACAGTCTCTTTATTGATCGGCATCGGCTGACCATCGAACAGATACTGCAATCTGTCGCCCGAGACCAGCTCGAGGTTATACATCACAAAATGTTCTGCGGTAGAGAAGGTATGAGTCCAAGCTAAGTCTTTGTTAAACCCGATGTTGATAGGGCCTGGCATGCCAACCAGCGAGCCGCCCATCATATCCAATTGGCCTGGAATAGTAATGTGCGATTGCCAGAAGCGCAGGTTGCCCGTATGTGGGAAATGCGGATTACCCAGCACCATGCCGCGACCATTTTCGGTCTTATCTTTACCCAGACCCCAACCGTTAGAGCCTAAATCCCGTGGATTGGTCTCAGGTGTGGTAATGCGCGCCGCACGGGCAAGCAATTTAGACTGCATATCGCTGACAAACGCGGTTTGCTCTTGGCTTGGCGCAGGCCCTACGATGCGCGGCATGTACTCCTGCCCATCCCCTGGGTTGGCGTAGAAAATCAAATCGAGGAAGTTAGCCGCGCCGGGTAATAGGGCGATGGAAAACAGATAAGTGACCACATCCTCTGGCACTATGGGCTTCACCCACGGCTGACCGCCACAGAAAGGTTCGGCGGTTTGTTTACCCGCTTCAACATCGGCAAGGTATTGGTTATAACCCGCCGTAAAACCTTGGATTAATGCACGTGAACGCTCGCTAAACTGCGGCCATTTGGCTTCGGCTTGCTCACGAATTTTTAAGGCTTTATAGGCAAAGTCGGAGATTAAGTTGCCATTGTCTTCGGCGGTGGGCTGCCCTGTGGTGAAATCAATCGACGCATGGGGGCCAAAGTACATAGAGCGTTGAGAGTTGGCCTTAACAAAACCATCGGCGAGCACGCAGAGGTTGTCCTGCGCCTGCGCGTAACCGCTACCAAAGCCTAAGCTTTCTAGGTTATCGGCTTGGATATGGGGCACACCGTAGGTAGTTCGACGAATATTGGCTTTGAGTAAGCCGTTGGGGGCAAAGGTTTGCAGCTGGGTTTCAGGTTCGGTAGGTTGAGTGCTATCTTCGCTGTCGTTACAGCCTGTGAGCATAACGCCGCAGGCCATCCCCATCGCGATCATGAGTTTGTTGAATTTCATTATTATTATCTCTTAATTTTAGTTCCTTCAATGACATAGCTTTACTGCTTAAATCAGCTAATTGACTGAAGGAGCAATAGTCGTATGTCGCTTCCTGATGCACGACTCTGGCTATTTGCTCCCCATACATTCGCTTTTTACTGAGCCAAGGCGATGAATATGGCAAAATAGAAAACCCAGAGGCGAGACACCTCCGACCATTTAAGCAATGATTCAAACGAGCGTCCACATTAAAAACCAAAATAAATAACTTATATGCAACAAAACATTATCAAAGTGATTGTCGGTTCGAAAAACCCAGTCAAAATAAACGCGGCGGCCAATGCCATGGCGCTGCTCTTCCCCGACTATGAGATCCAAACTCAAGGCATGGATGCGCCCTCAGGCGTCCCCGCGCAGCCCATGACAGATAGCGACACCCGCCAAGGGGCTATCAACCGTGTCCACTATTGCCAGCAACAAATTGAAGCAGATTATTACTTTGCGATGGAAGGCGGCGTCGATTGTTTCGAGTTCGGTCCTGCGACCTTCGCCTATATTGCGATTGCCCACCAAGCTCGTTTGAGCATTGGCCGAGGCGCCCTGTTGCCACTACCTATGCAGGTTTATCAGGCACTCGAAGCGGGTGAAGAGTTGGGTCATGTGATGGATAGACTGTTTAATACGGTTAACATCAAACAAAAAGGCGGCGCAATCGGCCTGCTCACCCACGGCCACGCCACCCGTGAGAGCAATTACACCCAAGCGATCATCCTCGCCATGGCGCCGTTTTTGAATCCTGAGCTGTACCCTTAAATTTTGTTAATGAAATATTGCAAAGCCGAGCAAAGCCCGCTAATTTCGTTGTAACTTGCAACTAAATGATTCGAACTGAGCCACAGCCTGCCCACACAAGTGCTTGCATGGCTCAACTTTGGTTAACCCTGATGGCATTCAATCCGACTATGGCAAATGATCCCGGCTCATCTAGCCAACTGAGACACCTTTCCCGCTATATGGTCAGACACTTAGGCATGCTCAATGCGGCCTTTGGCGATTTACCTCTGTCCCCAGTACAGGCCCACGCCTTGTTTGAGATAGGCAATCAACCGCAAACCATTAAGGAACTCGCCTGCAAACTGAGCATAGATAAATCCAATGCTAGCCGAGCAATCAAACACTTAGTCGATAAAAACCTCGCCCAGAGCCAAATGCATCCGCGGGATAATCGCTGCCTCGTCGTTCAACTGACTCCTGCGGGTAAAAAGCTGCTCGCAAAATTAGATAGCCAGCAAAATCAACTCTTTCAAGAAATCTTGGCCCAGCTGACCCCTGAGCAAATTCAACAAATCGAGCAAGCTCTTATGCAATACAACCAAGCCATACATAAAGCCAAACAACAATCGGGTTATCTTATCCGTGAAGCGACCGCCGCCGATGATGCCGCCATTGCTCAAGTGATCCGCGCGGTTTCCGCCGAATACGGTTTAACTGCAGATAAAGGCTATAGCGTTGCCGATCCGACCTTAGATTGTTTAAGCCAAATCTATTCGCAGCCGGGCGCCCAATACTGGGTGATAGAGCATGAAGGCCAAGTGGTTGGCGGCGCGGGCATAGCGCCACTGGCTAACAATGAAGGAATTTGTGAGCTGCAAAAAATGTACTTTATGCCCGAGATCCGCGGTAAAGGCTTAGCCAAACGTTTAGCGCTGCAGGCTCTAGAGTTTGCGCGTGAAGCGGGTTATCAGAGCTGTTACCTCGAAACCACCGCATTACTCAAAGAGGCCCTAAAACTCTACGAACACTTAGGTTTTAACTACCTAAGCGCCCCACTTGGCAATACTGGCCACGACGCCTGTGAGATCCCAATGCTATTGCCACTGCACGCCGAACTGAATGAATAGCCTTGTGCCAATATTTGCGGCAGTTAAGGCGCGACTAAGAACCCCTTTTTGGTAATACAAAGCGACCCATCCAACGAAAGAAACCAGAATAAGGCTCCAATTAACAAATCGTGGAGCCTTATTCTTTCGAAGTCATAGCGTTAGCGGTTACATCAGAGTCAACAAAGCGTTGGCGGTACTCCCGCCAACTTCACGGCTATTAAGTCGACACAGTGACAAACTTATACCTTATGCAGAGATAATGTAGTCAGCAGCAACTGACTACGAATGATTTGACGTATCTGATTATGCAGTTCAAATACCCGGTTACGGTCGTTAAGGTTTAAGGAGAGATTTTCCAGCATGACTAAGTCCAGATTATATTCGGGATAATGCAGCGTCATCGACATATAACCCGAGACATAACCCGTATGACTATATTCGACTAAGTCATTGTCCTTATTGATCCTTATCCCATAACCGTAGCGCATATTCGGCCATAAAAATGGTAGCTCGATATAGTCAGTGGTCATCCGTTGATAACTCTCAGGGCTTAACAACTTACCAGTATGTAATTGCTGCTGAAAGGCGGCATAAGTGGCTGGCGAGGCAATCAATCCCCCTGCGGGCAATAACGCTTCATCAATCACCAGCTCAGAAGGGGCAATCACTTCGCCTTCCTGCAATCCCACCGCCAAGCTAGGCACTTTGGCATGAATCGCCTCAATACTGCCAAGCTCAGCACTTAGGGCATTAAGTTGGTATCGCGCAGCAAATTGTACCACCTGCTCGGTAAAGGATTGATGATTCACCTTCTCAAGCACTTGTCCAAGCAGTGAATAACCTAAATTGGAATATTCAAACTGGTTACCAGGAACGAACCGATTGGGCTTACCCAGTTTATCGACACCCGATGTATGGTTCAGCAGTTGGTGCAAAGTAATGCGTTCATCATAACGGTTGGGATTCAAAGCCCCCGCATTGGCGTTCGCATCAATGGCTTTTAGCGCCTTAGATTCCGCGTCAAGATCGCCAAAAAGGTAATGATTTAGCGTTTGATTTAAATCGAGTTTCCCTGCATCGAGTGCCTGCAACACTAGCGTTGCGGTAATTTGTTTAGAGAGCGATGCCATCACAAAGCGCGAATCTTGACTAATACCTTCGCCCTTTTGTAATTCAAGCAGTGGTTTCCCCTCTGCAAGCAGAATAACGCTACCACTAAATGGCTGCGGCGAATCCATTATCGCCGCTTGGATTAAGCTCTTAATCTCCCCGAGCTTAGATTCCGAGGATGGCAATTGGCTTTCAAGCTTAACTGACTGACCGCCTTGCGCGCTTTCCGACGCAATCGCAGCCTCAAACGACTCACCAACACTATTGGCACTTGGGAGTAATAACAACCCCGATAGCAGGGAGCCGATAACACTCAAACGCATGGGTTATCCTTAACTTAATTAGCAAATACTGTCTGATTAGAAAGCGGCCAGCTTATCACAGGCACACCTTAAGTGTGACTTGAGGTTTGGAGTGCCAGTTAGGAAGCAATTGATAATTCGTTATAAAACCACAACGGCAATAATTACCGCACCCAACATATATAAACCCGCAGTGAGTGATATCGATTTTAGTGGGCTAAACTCTTCAACCTCCAAGGTCTGTATCTCTTCAATTTTGACTTCTTTTCCCTCTCCCTCAATCTGCTGATCAGTCACTCTTTCGACGGTAAATTCCACCTGTTTACCCGATACGGTGGTGACTTTGACTTTTTCGCCGATATAACTGGGTGCCGATTGAGCGTCTAATTTAACTTCATTGAGTGAAGAACATGCACTAAGGGAGAAACTGATAAGTAATGCTATGGCTAGCCTTTTCAAACGAACCTCCTATCCTACAAACGGTTGCATCCATGATTAAATAATACCTATAGGCATAAGTACTTAGATAAGACGACTCAACTTACGAAATTCCGTTCGTAAACTAAAGAAACTTGAGCTGAATTGACTAAGGTTAAATCTTTTGACTGAGGTTCAAGTAATAAATCTATTGAGACACCCATTGTTAAATTTTGCAACGAGAAGACAAATTTGAGGCATATTCAAGCTAGCAGGATACGCAGTGGTTAGCAGGATTAAGCACAAAAGGAGTTTATTGAGACACCCATTGGTAAATTTTGCGACGAAAAAACAAAATTGAGCCATGTTCAAGTTAACCTGACACAGAATTATGAATAACCTCGACCGTTCGTAACATGGCCGCTCTTTCATATCCAGGTGATCACGGCATTTCCATTTCCGTATGCAGTAGATGTCACGGTCGAGCATTTGGAATTAGCAATGAGAGTATGGGTTGAGTTTTAAAGACAAACCCATTTATAAACCTTGGCTGCCACTCAGCAGCTATCTTTAGAGCAATCACTATTCGCTTGAGGGGAAGCCGAAAGCAGATTATCTTGTTGATTTAAAATGGCAGATAGAATTATTGGTTGCCGTTTTCAATGGCTAAGGCGTGTAGTAACTGAAATGGATAACTTTGACTATAAATTGGGTAAGTTAAACGGGATACTCACGGGGCTATCCTATGTAAACAATAAAGCGAATCACGGCTATACATTTGAAATCATTAAAATTGATGCATCAAAACCATTAGAGATTGCAACGGAAAATTATCTTAAGGGTTTTTATAAGGATGCCACGGTTAGCTTTAGTGAAGTCATAGAATGGCGTAGTGAGATCAATGCAGCACTTCATGATTGGCTTTTTTCCTATCTCCTACCCATAACGCAGGGCGGTTGCGGCTCAGCTTTTGCTTCTCTTAAGGATGTCGATAACGCCTTTTCAATGTCCATAAAAAGCTTTAGAGACGAATTTATCAAACAGATAAGTGATCAACTTGATGCACTGCTAGAGGTCAAAAGGGTTTTAGCTGTTTCATTGATAACGGATGAATGGTACGAGATGGAATGGGTTGATTTTGCTATCGAGGGCAGGAAAGGAGTTGTATTTATTCACTTGGGCATTTCTGATTGATCTCCTTTAAATTTGCTTCACAGGATCAGGCTAAATATCCCTATGAGCACTGAACTTATCCATGCAGTTAAAGCCAAGGATACACTTGCGGTTAAGCGCATTATTGCCAATGGCGCTGATCTTGAAGGCGTTGACTAGAATGGGATGACGGCACTGTTGCATGCCTGTGAGCTACAGTCTTTTGAACTGCTCAAACTACTTGTGGATGCAGGGGCCAACGTGAATCATCCAAATGCGCTGGGGTATCGTCCGCTCGATATTGCTTACTGGCAAGGAGAGTTTCGCATGGGATGCTATACCGCCGAGAGTCAGCGTATGGTGAGCTATTTAAGCCGCCATGGCGGTAAATCCTTTAGCTAGATATCAAAGCCTAAAGCTAAAAGCCAGATAAACAAAAATCGCGTTAGGCTCAGCTGTACTAGCCCTGCCTAACGCGATTTTCTATTCCACTTATCGCTTAATCACCAAAGTCATCGAGCAGGATATTTTCAGGCTCAACCCCTAGGCTTTCGAGCATACGGATCACCGAGGAGTTCATGATTGGAGGACCGCACATGTAGTACTCGCAATCCTCAGGTGCCTTATGATGTTTAAGGTAATTTTCGTAAATCACATTATGGATAAAGCCTGTGTAACCCGTCCAGTTATCCTCAGGTAGCGGCTCCGACAGCGCCACATGCCAGACAAAGTTGTCATTTTCAGCCGCTAATGCATCGAAATCTTGTTGGTAAAACACCTCACGGGTCGAACGGGCACCGTACCAGAAGCTCATCTTACGCTTGGTCTTTTTACTCTTTAGCTGATCGAAAATATGTGAGCGCATCGGTGCCATGCCCGCACCACCGCCGATAAATACCATTTCCGCATCGGTATCCTTCACAAAGAACTCACCGAATGGGCCAGAAATGGTCACCTTATCCCCCGCCTTGAGGTTAAAGATGTAAGAAGACATCTTACCCGGTGGCACATTGGCTGAAGGTGGCGTCGCAATCCGCACGTTAAGCATAATGCGACCCTTTTCATCGGGATAGTTCGCCATTGAATAGGCGCGCAGCACGTCTTCATTGACGGTGGAGACTAAGTCGAACAGGCCGTATTTTTCCCAATCGTCGCGGTACTTAGCCGGAATATCAAAATCGGCATACTTCACCACATGGGCTGGCGCTTCAATTTGGATATAACCACCCGCCTTAAAGTGTACGTCTTCACCTTCGGGCAGTTTTAGCAGTAACTCTTTGATAAAAGTGGCCTTGTTATCGTTTGAGATCACCTCACATTGCCACTTCTTCACGCCAAAGATTTCTTCCTCTAGCTCAAGTTCCATATCGGTTTTCACCGCCACTTGGCAGGCGAGACGACAACCTTCTTTGGCTTCTTTTTTAGTGATATGCCCTTGTTCTGTTGGCAGAATATCACCACCGCCCGATTTGACTTTCACCCGGCACTGGCCGCAAGTACCGCCGCCGCCACAGGCCGAGGGAATAAAAATATTCTTGCTCGCTAAGGCGCCAAGCAGTTTGTCGCCCGCGGCAACTTTAATGCTTTTCTCGGCATCGTCGTTAATCCCGATAGTGATCTCACCAGTAGTCACTAATTTCTTTTTGGCGATAAGGATTACTATCACCAGTAGGCACACCACTAAGGTGAACATGCCTATGCCTATTGCCATTTCCATTCGATAACCCTTTTTCTAAACAGAATGCGGTTTCACTTTCTCAGCCACGTGTTACAGCGAGATCCCCGAGAAAGACATAAAGCCAAGTGCCATCAACCCTGTGGTAATAAAGGTGATACCAATCCCCTGTAAGCCTTCAGGAATCGCATGAAACTTCATCCGCTCACGCAGGCCTGCCAGCATCACGATCGCCAGCGCCCAACCCGTGCCCGAACCCATGGCAAACACCGCCGATTCGGCAAAGTTGTAATCACGGTTAGCCATAAAGATCACCCCGGCAAAAATTGCACAGTTTACGGTGAGCAGTGGCAGGAAGATCCCAAGGGAGTCATACAGGCTTGGAATGTATTTATCTAAAAACATTTCAAGGATTTGCACTAAGGCCGCAATCACACCGATAAAGGTGATCAGTTGCAGGTAACTTAAGTCGATGCCAGGCATGCCCGCCCATGCCAATGCGCCCGGTGCTAACACCTTCACATAGATCAGTTGGTTTAAGGGCACGGCTAAGGTCATCACCACGATAACCGCAACGCCTAAGCCGAAGGCGGTCGACACCTTTTTAGACACGGCTAAGAAGGTACACATACCGAGGAAGAACGACAGCGCCATGTTATCTAAGAATGTGGCCTGTAAAAACAGATTAATATAGTGTTCCATATTCGCTCCTTAACCCCGTTTACGCTGGATCACGTTAATGGTCCAGATCAGCAGGCCAATCAGGAAGAAGGCGCTTGGGGGCAACTTAAACATCTCATTGGGTAAGTACCAGCCGCCGTTTTCAACCGTAGTCAACACGCTATGACCAAACAGATTGCCCGTGCCTAACAGCTCACGCACAAAGGCCACACTGATCAGCACTAGGCCATAACCCGCCGCATTACCCACGGCATCGACCACGGCTAAGTGAGGTGGATACTTCATCGCAAAGGCTTCTGCGCGGCCCATGATGATACAGTTAGTGATGATTAACCCAACGAATACAGATAGTTGCTTAGATAGCTCGTAAGCCACATCCTGCAACACCATGTCGACGATAATCACCAAGGAGGCAATGACCGTCATCTGGGCAATAATCCGCACACTGTTAGGGATAAAGTTGCGAATGGCAGAGATAATAAGGTTAGAGAACACCAGTACGAAGGTCACCGCCAGTGTCATCACCACGGCCGTCTGCATGGAGTTACTCACCGCCAGCGCCGAACATACGCCCAGCACTTGCATCGCCACTGGGTTATTGGCAAATACAGGGCCTGCTAGCATGTCCCGCATGGATAAACTGTTGCTCATTTTGCACCTCCCAACTCACCTTGATCAGCCGATGCTTTTAATTGGTTGAAGAAGGTTTGGAAACCCTCGACGCCAAACCAAAACTCCATTGCGCGCTGCACGCCACGGCCAGTCATAGTCGCGCCACTCACAGCATCAACACCGTGCACATCGCCCTCTTTGGCGCCGCCTTTCACGAGGCGCATCGCAAACTTGCCTTTTTCATCAAAGAGTTGTTTACCCTTCCACAGGGATAACCAATGTGGGTCAGTCACAAAGTCACCGATACCAGGGGTTTCACCGTGCTCGTAAACCACCATGCCTTTAATGGTGTTAAAGTCAGGCTCAACGGCCACGTAACCGTAGATCATCGACCACAGTCCTTTACCATAGAAAGGCACGACCACGCTGGATAACTTGCCGCTATCATCGAACACCTTAAACACACGGGCATCGTTGGCGCGGGTCTTGATTTTGGCGATATCCTTTTTAGGGGCGCTTGAGGTTTCTGGGTTAATCGCCGCCATGCGCTCGTCAAAGTCGAGTACATTGGCATCAGAGTCCACTTTGCCTGTGTCGAGATTAATCAATAATGGCTTAACGGATTTAGCAAAAATATCTCTAAACTCATTGCCTTGGCCAATATTCACATCGGCCGCCATCAACACATAACGTTGTAACTCATCGCGTTTTTTTGCGAGCTTACGCTCTTTCAATACGCCTGCGGTGCCGGTGATCATAAAGGAGCACAAAAGGCAGAGCGTGATGGTGAAGATCATGGTCCCCACCACAGTATCTTTCTTAAATACCATGACGTTTTACTCTCCGTTTGATGTTGGCACGGGCCACCAGATAATCGAACAGCGGCGCCCACAGGTTGGCGAACAGGATGGCTAACATCACGCCTTCTGGCATTTTGGGGTTAGCCACACGGATAAGGATGGTCATAAAACCAATCAAGGCGCCGTAGGCAAACTTGCCTTGGCGGGTGTAAGAGGTCGTTACCGGATCGGTCGCCATAAACATCATAGCGATAGCAAAGCCGCCCGTGACTAAGTGCCATGTCCAAGGCATTGCCATCATCTGGTTAGTGCTTGAACCAATCAGATTAAACAGCGTCGCAGTCGCTACCATACCCAGCATCACACCCACCACAATGCGCCAATCGGCTAAACGGGTGATAAGCAGTAATAGCCCACCGAGCAACACGGCGAGCGTGCTGGTTTCACCAATCGCGCCCACGGTAAAGCCGAAGAAATTATTCCACCAGTTAGGATCGCTAAAGGCGCTGTACCAAGCGTAATCGGCAAATTGCAGCTTACCGGCTGCGGCTTGCGCTAACGCAGTCGCGCCTGAAAAGCCATCTACAGCAACCAGTTGCTTAACGGTTGATACTTCAGAAGGATAGGCAAAATAGATAAACGCCAAACCAGCTAATGCGGGGTTAAGGAAGTTGTATCCCATGCCACCAAACAGCTCTTTGGCAATCACCACCCCAAAGCTAATCCCCATCACCACCAACCAGAGTGGAATCGAAACAGGTAAAATCAGCGTAAATAACAAGGCAGTGACGAAGAAGCCTTCGTGCAATTCTTGGCGACGCACCTTAGCAAACGCCACTTCCCAGAACAGGCTGGTCAGCAAGGCCGTTAAGTAAATCGGCAAATAAAAACTTAAGCCGTAGAGGAACAGGCCAATCACGCCCGTCTCGACACTTAAACCACCGCTTACGGCGTTAAACAGTGCGAGTTTCCAGGTTTCTGGCGTCGTTAAGCCGCTTGCTAGTGCGAGCTGTGCCTGTAAGCCTACGTTATATAAGCCAAATAAAATGGCGGGTAATAAACAAAGGCCCACTAAGGTCATGGTACGTTTTACGTCAATGGCGTCACGTACGTGTACTTGTCCCTTAGTGCTGCGACCACTGGCGATCACCAATGAGCGCACAAAGCCCTTCATCGATTTACCCGTGGCGTAATAGTCGTCCTGTAAATCAGGTTTTTTAGGTTGTGTCGTCATTAACCTTCCCTCTCGATAACATCTAGACAGGCACGTAACTCTTTACCGAAGTCATACTTGCCGGGGCACACAAAGGTACACAGGGCTAAATCTTCTTCATCTAACTCCAATGCGCCTAAGGCCTGCGCCTCGTCGGTATCTCGTACCACTAAGTCACGCACTAGCAGAGTGGGTAAAATATCTAATGGCATAACGCGATCGAGCTGACCAAAGGCCATCATGGCGCGGTGAGAGCCGCCTTGATGCGTAGTAAATTCGAAGGACTTGGTCAGGCCAAATAAACGGGAAGTTACCGCACGGGTGATAGAGAACTTGTCCGAACCGCCACGGACCCAAGGCAATACTTGGTGCTGCACATCTTCGGCGAGCACAGATACTTGGTTGTGGAAGCGACCTAAAAAGTCATGCACGCCCCTCGCGGTATGGCCTGATAACACTGAGCCTGATACCACACGGTTGTTACCAGGTTTAACTTCGTCGGCCACTAAGGCGCTCAGCTCTGCCCCTAACTGAGTGCGCAGTAAACGCGGGTTAAGCACGCTCGGGCCACCCAGCGCCACCACGCGGTCGGTATAGAGTTCACCGGTTTGGAACAGCTTGCCGTAGGCGATAACGTCTTGATAGCCGATATGCCACACCTGACGCTCAATGCTGACGGGTAAGGTAAAGTGAATGTGAGTCCCGGCTAATCCGGCAGGATGTACCCCAGTAAAACGGCGCACTTCAACCTTAGGTAAATCGGCGCCAACTAAGGCTTCGCCTTTGTCTTGGCAGAGGTAAACCTTGCCCTCGGTTAAATGACTCAGTACCGCTAAGCCCGCCTTAAAGGCATCGCGCTGCTCGGCAATAATCAAACGAGGATCGGCGGCGAGTGGATTGGTATCCATTGCCGTGACAAAAATACCTGCGGGTTTGCTATCTAGTGCGGGAACGCGGGAGAAAGGACGGGTACGCAGCGCCGTCCACAGGCCGCTCTTAACCAGTTGCGCTTTAACCACATCCGCAGATAGAGCCTGTAAATCGGTGTGGATATCGAAACGGATCTGCTCATCGGCGTCTAAGCCATTGCAGCGGATCACCACTGATTGCAACACCCGACGTTCACCACGGTGAATCGCAACAATCTCACCACTGGCGGGAGCGGTAAATAGCACGCCCTTTGTTTTTTTATCTTCAAACAAAGGTTGGCCTTTTTTGACCTTATCGCCGACTTCCACCAACATCGTCGGTTTTAAGCCAACATACTCCTCACCCAACAGAGCCACTTGGGATGGCCTGTTACCGGGTTCGATGATCTGCCGAGGCTCACCCGAAATCGGCAAGTCGAGGCCTTTTTTGATCGTTATAACTTGGTTTGAAAAATCTGCCATCACAAATATCAACCATGAAAATTTTTAGATAAATTTAGGGTAGATGTTTGTTAACAGATAATCCGATATTGGCGTCACATTCCGCCGCAATTTCGTAAGTAATATACGTAAATTCGCGCCATTTTGTGACATAGATTCACATCGATTACAGCCTAAAGTTGCAAATGTAGTTTTATAACAAATAATTCATAATTCCTGCATTTCTGATTTAGTTTTGACTTAACTAGATAAAAACTGACAAAAATCTCCCCTTTCAGCCCAGAATTAACACAAAGGTTCAAAACCTTGAGTCAGTGATGAATTCATGTGCAATCCAATCTGCGCGCTCCGCAATCCTGCTGCAACGCCCGGCTTTTAGGCATTGGTTATTTTTACTGCAGTAAAATGTTTGACGCCCTATTAACCTTTGCTTTACAGCAAAAGCTTGATAGCCTCGGACTAAGATAGTTTCCGTAGGAGAAATAGATGGAATACAGACGCATACCGCATTCTAATCTCGAGGTGAGCAAAATCTGTTTAGGCACTATGACTTGGGGTGAACAAAATACCCAAGCCGAAGCCTTCGCACAGCTAGACTACGCCATCGGCAGTGGCATCAACTTTATTGACACTGCGGAAATGTACCCTGTGCCGCCAAAGCCAGAAACCCAAGGGGAAACCGAGCGCATTTTGGGCCAATACATTAAGGCCCGTGGCAACCGTGATGACCTAGTGATCGCCACTAAGATTGCCGCACCCGGCGGCAAGAGTGACTATATTCGCAAAAATATGGCGCTGGACTGGAACAATATCCATCAAGCGGTCGATGCTTCACTCGAACGCCTGCAAATCGATACTATCGATCTCTACCAAGTGCATTGGCCAGACCGCAATACCAACTTCTTCGGGGAATTATTTTACGACGAACAAGAGATTGAGCAGCAAACGCCAATCCTCGAGACCCTCGAAGCCCTCGCCGAAGTGATTCGCCAAGGTAAAGTGCGCTATATCGGCGTATCGAACGAAACCCCTTGGGGACTAATGAAGTATCTGCAACTGGCGGAAAAACACGGCCTGCCGCGCATTGTGACTGTGCAAAACCCCTATAACCTGCTCAACCGCAGCTTTGAAGTGGGCATGAGTGAAATCAGCCATCGCGAAGAGTTGCCACTGCTGGCTTACTCGCCCTTGGCCTTTGGTGCCTTAAGCGGTAAATATTGCAATAACCAATGGCCAGAAGGCGCGCGCTTAACCCTGTTTAAACGCTTCGCCCGTTACACGGGTTCGCAAATGGCGCTCGATGCCACCGCAGCTTATGTAGACTTAGCCCGCGAGTTTAATCTCTCCCCCGCGCAAATGGCGTTAGCCTTTGTTAACTCACGTAAATTTGTTGGCTCAAATATCATTGGCGCCACGGACTTATACCAGCTGAAAGAGAATATCGACAGCTTAAAGGTCAGCCTCTCCCCCGAGTTACTCAGCCGTCTCAATGCACTCTCAGATCAATTTAGATTGCCCTGCCCTTAGCTCTTAAAAGAGCGCTAACAATGAGCTGTTAAATTGAGTTTTTAAACAAGCCTCTAAAGTGAGTGGCCAAAGTGCCACTCACTTGAGTCACAGATTGATTGTCCATCACAGCAGTACCCTAACCGCAGCGATAGCCATTACAATAGCGGTCTATAAGACAGCAAAAGTCGAGAAATCCAGATGAAACAGGCCATTGTCCATATTGCACTCGTCGTAAGAGATTACGATGAGGCGATTGATTTTTATGTCAATAAACTCAAATTCGAGTTGATTGAAGACAGCTATCAACCCGAGCAAGATAAACGTTGGGTCGTGGTCGCTCCACCCAACTCCAGTGGTACCGCCTTATTGTTAGCCAAGGCTTCTAAGCCGGAGCAAGAACCCTTTATCGGTAATCAAGCCGGCGGCCGTGTGTTTCTGTTCTTAAATACCGATGATTTTTGGCGCGATTATCACCATATGCAGTCTATTGGGACCCGCTTTATTCGTGAGCCGCAGGAGCAGGATTACGGCACCGTTGCCGTGTTCGAGGACCTCTATGGCAACCGTTGGGATTTACTGCAATTGAACCCTAATCATCCCATGGCCAAAAGATGCCAATAACAGTGCAAAAGACTGAGCCGATAGCCAAGTAAAAAAACAGAATTAGCGTTAACTAAGTGACGCTACGAGTAGCAGCTAAGTGCTTATCTCATTGAATAACCAATTGAATTAACCACGCAACTTGATGATAATCGCTTGGCTATTTAATCGCGTTATTCTTCACTTAGGAGTTGAAATGGATTTCCCTCAGTTTACCTATCACCCTCATCCCCTCGATACTGGCGCCGTGATCTCAAGCGATGCGACCTGCGAATGCTGCGGCCAAGCACGGGGATTTATCTGCAGCTCAGGAATGTATTGCAGGGACAATGTTGAAGCAATATGCCCTTGGTGCGTTGCCGATGGTAGCGCCGCAGACAAATTTAATGGCCATTTTGTCGATGATTACCCACTGCTCGACGCGGGGCTGGATATCGCCATAGTGAAGGAAGTGGCGGAAAGAACACCGGGGTATGTCTCCTGGCAACAGGAAGTCTGGCAATCCCACTGTAATGATGCCTGCGAGTTTCATGGCGATGCCGAACTCGCCGATTTACAAGCCTTGCAGGGCGAAGCATTGGAAGACTTTTTAGCCGAATACTTACCCAACCATGCCCTATGGCAAAAACTCTTATCTAGCTACCAAAAGGGTGGCAACCCGGCCATTTACAAATTTCAGTGTCGCCACTGCCAGCAAGCGATTTTTACCTTAGATTGCCACTGAACCAGTTTTATAACTAAAAGTTAACTAGACTCGGTCAATGTAAATCAATTAAGGTCAGTTTGTGGATTAGATAAGGCTAAAGCGAATTGGCCTGCATCAGCGACTCAGGTTGCCTGACGCAGGCGCATGCTTTAGCTCATTTCAACAGGGATATGCGCTTCCCGATAAGACTAACGGCTGAACCTTAACCAATAACAATAATGGCTTATCATCAATTTCGGACTCATAAAAAGTGGCCTTGGTTGCTGCTCAGTGTATGGCTACTGGTTACCCAGTGCTTTGCGCTGACCCATTACACCGAACACAGTCTGGAACATGAACACACCCATTGTATTGTCTGCGATTTTGGCCACGATACCAGTGCAAGTCCGGCGTCTATACCTGTGCTACCGCTGGATTTGCAACATGCCGATCATCGCGCCACCGCCGCCTATCACCCCCCCAGCTTAGCCCACATCCGCCATGTTGATGCGCGCGCCCCTCCCTTTTAGAAAGCAAATTCAAAAACTTAAAAATTAATTTTTTGCTTATCTACAAGGAAAGGCACAATGAAACTTGCACTATCTTCAATAGCGCTTGCGGTCGCGAGCGTATGTTCATCGGCTATGGCCGCAGAGCTTCAAGGCCAAGTCACTGATCAACAAGGTAACGCGCTCGCCAATGCCCGCGTCAGTGTTGACGGCGGTAACAGCACGACCACGAATGCCCAAGGCCAGTATCAACTCAAGATTGCCGATAATAGTCACCTGCACCTACACGTGAGTCATGCGAATTTTAAACATAGCGATCAAGAGATTAGCTCAAAGACAGGTTTGCTCATTCAAGATGTGACGCTGAGCCAAACCCCGATGGAAAATATTGTGGTAACCGCATCGCCCCTCGCCCGCTCGGCCCTCGAAAGCACTACGCCCATCAGCGTATTGACCGAGGATCAACTCAAACTCAACACCGAACCCACCTTGGGCGACACCTTAGAAAAACTCCCCGGCGTACAGGCCTCTCACTTTGGTGCGGGCGCCAGTCGGCCGATTATCCGCGGCATGGGCGGCCCCAGAGTACAAGTGCTTGAAAATGGCCTGTCGGTTGGCGATGCCTCCACTGTATCGGCGGACCATGCCGTGACCTCCGAGGCAGCCTCGGCGCAGCAGATTGAAATTCTTCGCGGTCCAGGCACCCTACTCTATGGCAATGGCGCCATCGGCGGTGTCGTCAATGTGGTCGATAGCCGCTACAGCGAAACCCCAATCGATGAAGTGACAGGGCACTTTGGCGCTCGCTACGACAGTGCCAATCATGGCCAAACCTACAATGGCGAACTCAACGGCGGTAATGGCCAGTTCAACTGGCATCTGGATGGCACCCACAGAAAAACCGAGGATGTCGACATTCCCGGTAATGCCATTGCCGATATGCCGACCACCCACGGCACCTTAGCCAATAGCCAACTCAAACTCGATGATTACGCCGCAGGCGTTGGCTATACAGGGGATTCGGGTTTTGTTAGCGTCTCCGGCGCGCGCACCGAATCCAACTACGGCATCCCCAGTCGTGGGGAAGCCGATGCACCCAATATCAGCATCGACTTACAAAAAACCGCTTGGCAGTTGCATAGCGGGCTACTCGACCCCTTTGCTGGTTTTAGTAAGTTAAAATTCGACGCAGCCTATAGCGATTATCAACACGCCGAGGAAGAAGATGGCGTTGCTGGCACCACCTTTTTTAACAAGCAGAGCGAAGCACGTTTAAGCCTGAACAATCATCCTTGGGGCGAATGGCAAGGCACCCTAGGGCTGCATGCGGTGCACCGTGACTTTGCGGTGGAAGGCGACGAAGCCCTGACCCCCGACAGTAAAACGGACACTCTCGCTGCTTTTATCGTGCAAGAACGTAAGCTTGGGGATTTTCGCTTTGAACTCGGCGGTCGCCTAGAGCATTACCGCCTCACGCCCGATAGCATGCAGCTCGACACGCTTAATGGCGAACAAGAGTATCAACCTAATGATTTAACTGATAATAATGTGACGCTGTCTGCGGGCGTGGTGTGGGACTTTAGTCCATCATACAACCTAGGGCTGTCACTCACCCGCGCCGAACGCTCGGCCACCGCCGAAGAGCTTTACAGCTACGGGCCACACGATGCCACTCAAAGCTTTGAGCTAGGGTCGCAATTTAGCCTAGAGAATGGCCAAATCGTCGCCAACAGCGGCAGTAACGATAAGGAAATCGCCAACAATATCGACCTCACGCTGCGCAAGCTGGACGGCGCATGGACTGGTTCACTCAGCCTCGCCTATAACCGAGTCAACAACTTCTACTATGAGCGCAATACTGGACTGGTTGCCTCTGATCTGGTCAACAGCGATGAAGAAGGCGATATGCCGGTTTATCAATATACTCAAGGCGATGCGGATCTTTATTCCATCGAGGCGCAGGCAACGATTCCATTTAATGATCTCTGGTCACTCGGGCTCTTTAGCGACTACACCCGCGGCAAACTCGTCGATGGCGGTAACTTACCGCAAATATCGCCGATGCGTGTCGGCTCGACATTAAACTTCGATCTGCAGCAGTGGCACGCAGAGTTAGGCGCCATAGGCTATGCCCGCCAAACCGACACCGCCGACAATGAGACTGAAACCGCAGGCTATGCCCTAGTGAATGCGGCCGCCACTTATCGCTGGTATACCTCAAGCGGCGATATTTTGGTTTATCTCAAAGGCACCAACCTGCTTAATCAGGAGGCCCGTCCCCATACTTCCCTACTCAAGGATTATGCGCCGTTAATGGGGCGAAACCTGATGCTGGGAGTCACCTATAACTTCTAACCCTAGGCCATAAACCAAAAAGCGAAGCCATTTGGCTTCGCTTTTTATTCACTTAACTGCGGGTTATTTCATTAACCACGCGCGGTAGGACTTACCTTTAATGCGGCCGCTGGTGATTTTGCTCAGTGCCTTTTTAGCGACTTTGCGATTCACCGCCACATAGGCGCGGTAGTCGGTCACAAGGATTTTGCCGACCTGCGAGCCTTCGATGCCATTCTCCCCAGTGAGGGCCCCGAGGATATCACCGGGGCGAAGCTTCTCTTTTTTACCGCCATCGATTTGCAGGGTGATCATGGTTGGTGCATTGGGCGCTGTGCCCAGCAAACTTAATGATGGTAAGGCTTCGCTCTGAATATCGCGCTCTAAGTACTCTTCTAATAACGCAATTTTGTAGCCATCTTGATCGTCAAAGAAGGTAAAAGCCGCGCCCTTACTGCCCGCACGGCCGGTACGGCCAATACGGTGAATATGCACTTCGGTATCGTAAGCCACGTGGTAGTTAAACACCGCGTCCAGCGCGTCGATATCGAGGCCACGGGCGGCCACATCAGTTGCCACCAACACACAGGCACTCTTGTTGGCAAATTGCAGCAGGGTTTCATCCCGGTCGCGCTGCTCTAAATCCCCATGTAGGGCGATAACGCTAAAGCCAGCATCACTTAGTTCATCGGCCACTTTTTGGGTTTCGCGCTTGGTATTACAAAACACCACGGCGCTCTCGGGCTTACGATCCAGCAGCAATAATTGCAGCGCCTGCATGCGCGCCTTGTCGTCATCCAAGTGGTAGAAATGCTGCTCGATGGTGCTCTTTTCGTGGGTCACGGCCACTTTCACCATCACTGGGTCGTACATAATTTGCTTAGCAATCGACTGAATTTGCTCGGGGAAGGTCGCACTAAACAGCAGGGTTTGGCGCTCGCGTGGCGACTGCTCGATAATCGCATCGAGCTGTGGCTGAAAGCCCATTTCCAGCATACGGTCGGCTTCGTCTAGCACGAGCATATTCAGGTTACTTAGGTCTAAACGGTTACGCTCTAAGTGATCGACAATCCGCCCCGGCGTACCAACGATAATGTGGGCGCCATGCTCGAGCGAACCAATTTGCGGCCCCATGGGCACGCCGCCACAGAGGGTAAGCACTTTTACGTTGTGGATACCACGTGCCAGTGTGCGGATCTCCTGCGCCACTTGGTCGGCCAGTTCGCGGGTTGGACACAGCACTAAGGTTTGAATGCGAAAACGCTTCACATCTAACTTGTTCAGCAGACCTAAACCGAAGGCCGCCGTTTTACCCGAACCCGTCTTGCCCTGACCAATCACATCCTCGCCCGCTAAAATGGCTGGCAGACTCTGCGCCTGAATCGGCGTCATTTCGTGATAGCCCATAGTGGTAAGGTTCTCAAGCAGTTCGGGTTTTAGCTTAAGAGTTGAGAAAGCCATTGAAGGCTGAGTGTCTGAATTGCTCAAGGCGAATATCCTGTGGTGGGTAACCCGCGCTGGCATAAACTCAGGCAAGTCACTGAAATTGCATAGTGTTACTGATTAAATACGCTTATCGCTTCGGGGCGTTTAGCCATTTGTTTAGGCTTTTATGTCTGGCGGTTAAGTTAACTAAGCCTTTAACTTAGCCCTTTAAATAGCCATGCCATTTGCGCAATCAGTCTAAGTCGGCAACTTGCCGTGCTCAGTCTTATCCGCACCATCCCAAAGCTCGGCTATTGTAGCAATAAAGCGCGCCCTTTTCCTGAAGTCTTTCGCTTAACCACCAAAGCAGGCTTTGTTGCCTGCTTTTAAGAGAGTCATTAATAAGAAGTGCACTAACAAAAAGCCCTGCGTTTGCAGGGCTTAGTGGCTGTGACTTACGGAAAAACAAGCTTTGTACTAGCGGTGTTTTTCAAGCGAGGAGTCAAGCTTTAAAGCAAGGAAGCCTTAAGCAATGCTGCCAAAGCGGCCCTCTTGATAATCGCGAATCGCCTGCTGAATTTCCGCTTGGGTGTTCATCACAAACGGCCCCATTTGAACGATTTTTTCGCGGATCGGTTTACCCACAAACAGAAGCATGCCCGCACCGCGTTCATCGGCCTTGAGCTGCAATGGCGTTTGGCTATCGAGCACTAAAAACTCGCCCTGATTGAATGACCACTGTGAGCCTTCGCCCTTACTCAAGCCACCTTGGTAAAGATAGAGGGCGGCAAACTCATGCTTAGATAAATCCAGCTGCGCATCACCATTGGCGTTAATCATCAAGTCGGCAATCGCCGCCTCGCCCGCTAATCCTTGGATGGTGGCACTGATTGTACTCTTACCCGCAAATCCCCAATCCCCCGCCAAGGCTTTAAGGGTGGCGCCCGTGTCGTTCGTGGTTTCAACGCTAGGGATTGAAGCCGTATCCTGATAAGTCGCGGGGCGCAGTTTGTCCTTGGCAGGCATATTGACCCAAATTTGGAAGCCATGCAGACCATTAAGCGCATCGGCCAGCGGCATTTCAGAATGCACCACGCCGTAACCCGTGCTCATCCACTGCACATCGCCTGCACGAATCGCTTTGACGTTACCCATCTGATCACGATGCTCAAACCCGCCCTTACGGATGTAAGTAAAGGTCTCCATCCCACGGTGCGGATGCGGCGGAAAGCCACCGATAAAATCCTGTTTATCATCGGATTTAATCTCATCCATCATCAAAAATGGATCAAAATGGGTGGTGACAAAATCCGCCACACGACGAATGTTCACCCCGTCGCCATCCATCGCAGGTTTAGCAGAAAACTGACCTAAGACTTTCATTTTATGCTCCTAACTCGTAAGGCATTAGCCCTTTGTACTCACGATCACTTGGACTGGAAGTGACTGAGTCAAACAGTGGCAATGCTGATGGAGGCAGAATAACAAGGAAATTTGCAAAAGAATAACGCGAAATCACGCTTAGATTTTTCGATAAAGTAGAATGGTTGGTGTTAGAGCAAAATATATATTGGCCAAACTTAATTCTTCAAAAACTTACTTTTAGAGAGAGCAAATGAATGAAAATAGTCTTGAAAAAGGCGGAGTACTGTTGGTCGAAAATGTAAAAGTAATTGCCATTATCTCCCCAGTGACACGCCGTCCTATTCTTTCACAAAAAGTGTCCCTATAGGCTCGACGGCGACATCTGCGGTACAGGATGTACTAATGCAGCGATCACATGGCCAATGATGTTCCCAACATCATAGTGGCATTTCCCATATCCCTATGGGTCAGATGTGAATGAGAGCCCTGTCGCCAACGGTCACTGGTGCCCCAATGCCAATTTTAACTACCCATTTGCGATATGTACGTAAAAAGCAAATGGACAAAAATGAGTTAGGTTATTAACTCTAACTCGTCATTTTCGGATAAAAATCTCTATGGGTTAACGTTGGAGGTAACGTGCTGCCGGAGCTGCGAAGCAGCTTTGGGCTGTCACGTTGACCGAAAGGTGATGCCTAATCTTCATCTTCTATGACCATAATTAGTGCTTTCTGTTTTTCTTTAAACACTAAGCAGCTATCAAACGTTGAATTCGTTGCCGGATCATAAGAGCCAGCCCAGTTATTTTTGTGCATGTCTTTTGTGTTGGTAAAGAAGCATGCGGGCTCACTTAACCGAGCCATAATTGCATTCCAAAATGACTCCGCTTTTTGCACTTGCATCAAATCGATTCCGTGAGCCATGTCATGCGTCAGCAGATAGCAAAACAGTTCCTTAGCCTCTGCTTCTGTGATTTGATGCAAATGCATTGAAGAATTCAATGCATGAACTGCCAACTGGTTAGGTAGCCAATTGACCTCGTTTTCTGGGGCTGAGGAATGGACTTCGAACAGCCGTACATAGCCACAGTCGCGCTCGGTATCAATACTTGATTTAAGGTCGGCAAGTGTCATGGGCGTATTAGGCATAACGCCGCGTTAAGGGGCCGGAAAACTGCGCAGCAGTTTGGAGGTCCCAGTGAGCAAAGCGAACGATTTTGAAGGCTTTGTTATAACCCATTACTCTGGCCATTCATCGCCCTCGCTTCTTGCTACCCAGTCAAAATGAAGCTCTGTATCGAAAGGCTCAACCGGTAGCTTAACGCCATTTTGGGTGATTTCGATGTGCCCGAAAACCATTTGCTCGTTGAGATAGGCCAAGGTGTCGTGGATGCCAGACTCCTTGGCGCCTTGGATCATTGAGGCCAAGATTTCTTTTTGCTGAGGAGTTAAAGAGGCAAGGAACTGGTTGATGTGCTCGTTGCCCGGAACATCCGGGAAACCTTTACCCGTAACCCATTGGGCCGCCGCAGCGCTTTTGATGCCAACCAACGCGTCAACGAATGACTTGTACTCTTCTACATCCCTGCTCATGACTTTCCTTAAGGGTTATAACGCCCGCCACAAACGCGAGCAACTTGTTGCGAGTCGAGCCGCGAAGCGGCGTTTTGATGGCGATGGTTATATGCACGTATTACTAATTAATGCATTTTGCTTTTTAATTTCACTAGCATTTTTTTCTGTTTCTGCAATTGCTAAGTCAATTTTAGCTTTTTTACATTTATCAGATAGCTCTTTACTAGCTAAGTAACTCTGATCCTTTTGAAACTGAGCCATGCCTTCTACACCGTTATATTGATCTCTATCTACGGGGTTTCTATCTTTTTGATAAGGTGGTGGTTGAGTTGCACCACAAGCTGATAACAAAACTATCAGCGAAACTGGAATTAATTTATTGAACAATGCTTGTACTCCTTGTGCATATAACGCTCACAGCAGAGGCGAGCCGCCAGGCGAGTCCTGCTGCCTGTGCTTGTTACATGCCTACCACTGAATTTCAATTTTGGTGCCGACATTTACTAATTCCATGAATTCATCCATTTCTGAATTGGTTAAAGCAATGCAACCGTTTGTCCAATTAAAACGCTGAGTAATAAACGAAAGCCAGCCCAGCTTGTTACGCTGCCCATGAACCATGATAAAGCCACCGGGAGAAACACCTAACTTCTTCGCATTGGCCTCATCTTGAGCATTTGGATAATTAATATGCATTGCCCTATAAAAGGATGAATCTTCCTTCTTATAATCTAAAGTGTATGATCCTTCGGGTGTTTTCTCATCACCTTCTTTTTGCTTATGGCCTTTTGGGTTAGCACCAAAGGCCACATGATATTCTTTTATGACCTGCTCACCATCAAGCAAGTACATCTTGCTCTCCGATTTATCCACTTTAACGAGATCTACCTCTGCGAAAGCAAGATTTGAGATCATCATGGATAGAATGACTATTTTTCTCATAGCATGTAACGCCTGAATTAAGCCGCACCGCGAAGCGGCGTCGGCTTGAATGAATTGTTAGAGCTCACGCCGATTATCAAAGAAGAAATCCTCGTCGATCTTTGCTAGACCGACGTCCGCAAGTGACAGACTGAACGCCTCTGCCTGTTGTTGCATGAGCGTAATCACACGATGTAAGCCCATAAGATAGCCTTGTGCAAAATCATGGCCTTGAGTCTCTGATTTTGCCAGCGCATCTACCTTGGCCTCAACTGCGTACTCGCTAAGAATATTGCCTAAATCAAGCAAGTAGTTCTTCGCTGTTTGATCGATGTGCATTGAACCTTCCTGTGAGCTCTAACATTTTATTCGTGCGCATGCGCGTTTACCTCATTGGACCAGTGAAAACGCGCAAGGTTAACTATCTGTATGCAAAGAACTTATCAGCTTTCTGCCAAATACACCATCTGGAAAAACGCGCATGCGCGTTTTCCAAACCTATTAACTAAAACTCAGCCACTATAGTTATTTGATTTTATAGAATTTTATTTGCTACAGATGGAATTAATGCGCACTGATATTGTCTTAAAATCACACCAACGTATCTAAATTTAAATATGACTGTATAGCCATACATTATTAGCCACTTCGCGGTAGGGCCAAACATAGGTAACTAGATGAGAATTTGTATGGCAACAAGAGTAGGTATTTTCGATTGAGATAACGAGCCGAAACACGGAATGGGCAAATAGCTTTTAGTAGAACGAGCTGCGAGAAGGCTAGTTAGCTTTGGCCATTGGCAATTTTACGGAAGTGACCGTTGGTGGCATGGCCGCTCTTTCACATCCATGTGATCGCGGCATTCGTACATCCATGTACAGCAGATGCCGCCGTCGAGCCTATAGGGTCACTGCTTTTTAAACAAAAAGCATGGCGTGTCACGGGGGAAACAATGACAATCCTGTACAGCGAGTTGGAGAGGCTTTTGAAGTCCAGCTTTTAAAACTAACGAGCAAAACTAAGCCTAGTCAGGCTTAAACACCCCTATCACGGCACCTGTTGCTTTTTCGGTGACTTTCACATCGGTTTGTTGTTCGCGGTAATCACAGTCGGTGCATTCTACGGTTTCGATACCGTTTTCTTTAAACAGCAGAATGCTGTCCTTGGCGCCACATTTAGGGCATTTGGCGCCAGCTACAAAGCGCTTTTTGATTTTGGTTGTCATGCTAATACCTTTATGCACAGACCAGCTCTGTTGGATCAGAAGATGACTACGCTTCGCTTGAGAACACCAAAGCGTGAGCCTGAAATTGGCGGCTATTTTGCCACAGTACCCAGCTATTGCCAGCCTTTAAACTAAGTTGTGATGCCATAAAATATGAGTAGGTGTAAGCATCTTGCGGGATTCACTCTAGAAGGATTTGCCAAATCGGCCGCACACTCGCTTTACCACTCATCATAAGAGCGCCATAAAAGCCACCACATTCGCCAAAAAGATGCAGTGAAAAGTGTAAGAAATCCTCAGCAACTCGGCCTAAGTTGTGGTTTGCCATCGGCTTGTACGTTATCATCACAGCCCTTACTCATTCATGATATGACCAAGTTGTAGTTAATGATCAGCATCAACCAAGCGCAATTAATCCGTGGCAGCAAAACCCTGCTCGACGAAGCCTCTTTGACCATCTATCCCGGCCATAAGGTCGGCCTAGTCGGCGCCAATGGCACGGGTAAGTCCTCACTGCTGGCATTAATTATGGGTCACCTGAGCTTAGACAAAGGCGAGTTTAGTATGCCTTCGGGGTGGCAAATCGCCACCGTAGCTCAAGAAACCCCCGCGCTGGAAGTCTCTGCACTTGAGTATGTACTTGATGGTGATAAAGAATATCGCCAACTTGAGGCCGATTTACATATCGCACAGGAACACAATGATGGCCATGCCATTGCCACCTTGCACGGAAAAATCGATGCCATTGGCGGCTACGCCATTCGTGCCCGAGCAGGTGCCTTGCTGGCAGGTTTAGGCTTTAGCGAAGCCGAGCAAAATAACCCAGTGAAAAGCTTTTCGGGTGGTTGGCGGATGCGCCTCAACCTTGCCCAAGCGCTGCTGTGCCGCTCCGACTTACTGCTGCTCGACGAACCGACCAACCACTTAGACTTAGATACAATGTACTGGCTCGAAGGGTGGATTAAGTCCTATCAAGGCACGCTGATTTTAATCAGCCACGATAGGGATTTTATCGACGAGATTGTCGATGAAATCGTCCATGTCGAGAATCAAAAACTCAATTATTACAAAGGCAACTACAGTGCCTTTGAGCGCATCCGTGCCGAACGTATGGCGCAGCAACAGGTCGCCTATGAGCGCCAACAAAAAGAACGGGCGCATATGCAGTCCTTCGTCGACCGCTTCCGCTACAAGGCCAGTAAAGCCAAGCAAGCACAGAGCCGCTTAAAGGCGCTGGAAAGGATGACTGAGCTATTGCCATCCCAGGCCGATAGCCCGTTTTATATGGAGTTTCGCCCGCCAGAAGCCCTGCCCAATCCATTGATTAAAATGGAACAAGTGGCTGTGGGTTATGGCGACAAGCAAATCTTAAGCCGTGTGCATTTGAACTTAGTCCCCGGCGCCCGTATTGGCCTCTTAGGGCGTAACGGCGCGGGTAAATCGACATTAATCAAACTGTTATCGGGACAACTATCACCGATGACTGGATTGTATGAGCCGAATCCCGGCCTGAATATCGGTTACTTTGCCCAGCACCAAATCGAATTTTTACGCCTAGACGATACGCCGCTGCAACATCTGGTGCGCCTCGCGCCAAATGCTCGTGAGCAGGAATTACGTAACTTCCTCGGTGGTTTTGGCTTCCATGGCGATATGGCGCTCTCGCCAGTTCGTCCCTTCTCGGGGGGCGAGAAAGCGCGTTTAGTGTTGGCCTTATTAGTGTGGCAGCGCCCTAACCTATTACTGCTCGACGAACCGACCAACCACTTAGATCTAGAGATGCGCCATGCGCTTACCATGGCATTACAAACCTTTGAAGGCGCAATGGTTATCGTATCGCACGACCGTCACTTACTGCGCTTAACCTGTAGCGATTACTATCTGGTTGATCAAGGCCAAGTGCAGGCCTTCGATGGTGATTTAGAGGATTACCACCAATGGTTACTCGATGCCGCTAAGGCCGCCAGTGCAAATTCCACCGTTAACGGTGACGATGCCAAGCCCGCCGTCGATAAGAAACAGCAAAAGCGGTTAGAGGCAGAGCTGCGCCAAAAGGTGTCGCCACTTAAACGCAAGCAGGCGAAGCTTGAAACCGATCAGCAAAAGCTCAGTGAACGCCTCGCCGAGTTGGAGCATCTACTGGCCGATAGCGAGCTCTACGATCAGGACAATAAAGCCAAACTCACGTCGGTACTCAGTGAGCGCACCAGCTTGACACAAACGCTAGAAGAAAGTGAAATGCAATGGCTTGAGCTGCAAGAAGAAATTGATGCTATGGAACTTGAGCTAATGGGCCAGTAATTGGCTCCTTATCGCCTAACGTACAAGGAAACAGTATGTCGGATGCAACCCCGCTAGACAGTCAAATTTGGCATTGGTGTGATATGAGTTACGGGCAAAATAAGCAGCTTTGCCTTGAGCTACAGGATAACTGCCAAGTAAATGTGAATCTCTTACTGCTGGCGCAGTATTTAGATCTCACCAGCGATGTGGCGGGCCCGCGGGAGTATTCGACCGAGCAGTGGCAGCAGCTGGTCAATGCGGTTTGGGATTGGGATGAAAAGTTTCTCACCCCCTATCGTCGTCTGCGCCGTCTCGCTAAGGCAAGCCTGAATGAGGAAGAATACCAGCAGATGCTCGATGTTGAGCTGATGATGGAACGTAAGGCGCAGCGCACGATTCTAAATGCCGTCAATGGGTTATCGCCAACCGGCCAACAAACCAATCTGGTCAATTACCTCGCCCTATTTGGCCTATCCGCAGCGGATGTTAACGCACTGGATTTTATCGCGCCTTAATAGACCGAACATTACTTAGCACGAGCCTGAGGATAACGCTGACAGCTATCCCCAATCTTGAGCCAACTAGGCTGCTGCTCGGTATAAATATGGTAATTAGGCTGTACTAAATTCGGATCGTCTAAGCTTGCAATCGTCAGGGTGAGATAGTCGGGATACTCAGTGTGCTTGTAGGTCAGCGAGCAGCCGCAGTGGGCACAAAAACCGCGTCTCACACACTCAGATGAAGCAAACTCAGTCACTTGCCCCTTAACCCAAGTCACTTGCTGGACCTTAAAATCCATCCAAGCACCAAATACGGCCCCAATGCTTTTTTGGCACATGCGGCAATGGCAATAATCGGCGTCGAAGGGCTTGCCCTCAATCCGATAACGAATCGCCCCACATAAACAGCCACCCTCCAAGGGTTCTATAGATTGCATACAGGCTCCACGCTATTGCGGCTCGCGGCCATCGGTGAGCTTTTGTGCTAACGCCGTGGCATTGCGCGCGGTAATGCCATAAATCGACAGCTGCGGATTGGCCCCAAGGCTGGTCGGGAAGATTGAGCCGTCCATCACCGACAGATTATCCAGATAATGTGACTGACCAAAACTATTGACCATAGAGAGTTTTTCATCCTCACCAAAGGGACAACCGCCCATCACGTGCGCCGAGGCAACGACTGTGCGCAGCGGTGCTAAATCCATTTGCGCTATGCTCTCTTTTGCCTCCTTCCATGACGACAGATATGGCATACCATCACTGATGGGCAACACTTTTAATGCCCCCGCCGAGAATTGTAATTCGGCCATGCTGGCGTACGCCCGCCGCGCTGCCCGCCAAAAGGCCTCGGTGAGCGGATAATCCAAGGCAAATCCTGTCGAGGTGAGATGCACCTGCCCACCTTGGCTATCGGGATGATAACCGTCGCGGATTAAGGCGATAGTGACCTGTAGCTGATTAAACTGCGCCATCAATTCGGCATGGCTTATGCCGTAACCTATGGTCTTAGAGGCGATCAAAATCGGATGCACCGGCGGCACTTCAAGCTTGTAGCCTAACTCGCCATCGGCGCCATTTTTCCAAACAAATTCATCGGAATAGATAGATTGCGGCGCACCGCTGTGGGCATTAATCGCATCGGCAAATACGCCGCCCGACAGCACTGTAGGATGTAAAAAGGTACGCTTGCCCAACAATTGATAGGGATCGGGCACCTCGGAGCGCATCATTAAGGTCGGCGTGTGGATAGCGCCAGCGCTTAAAATATAGTGTTTGGCTTTAAATAACAGCTCGACCGACGTCGGCCGTAAATTAACATCGAGCGCCTGCGCCTTGAGGGCAAACACTTGGCCATTATGGTGTTCAATCTTAACGACTTTGGCACGGCTAACAAGCTGCGCACCCTTCTCTAATGCGGTCGGAATCGTCGTGACTAACATCGACTGTTTAGCATTAACTGGGCAGCCCATGCCGCAATAGCCAGTATTCCAACAACCCGCCACGTTACGCTTAATGACGGTGTAATCCCAACCTAGGTTGATACAGCCTTGCTTGAGGGCGCCATTATTGCGGTTAGGTTCATAATTCCATTCGTGAATGTTGAGCCGCTGCTCCATCTGCTCGAACCAAGGGGCAAGGGCCTCGGGATCGAGTCCGGCAACGGATTTATGCTGCGCCCAAAAGGCTAAGGCTTCCTTCGGGGTACGAATGGAGGTGGTCCAATTGATGGTGGTCGAGCCGCCTACGGCGCGACCTTGAAAAATACCAATCGCCTTATCGGCGGTTTTCATCGCGGCCGCCTGTTGATACAAATTAGGGTAAGCGACTCGCTCTTCCATATTAAAGTCACTGGAGGATTTAAGCGGCCCCGCTTCAATCATGATCACACTGAGTCCAGCTTGGGTAAGGATTTCCGCCGCCACACCGCCGCCTGCGCCCGTGCCTACAATTACCACATCGGCTTCAAATTGCTGGTTCTCTTGCAGTTGACTGGCGTCGGTATGTAACCAACCGGAATTTAAGCCTGTCACTATGGGATCTATGATTGCCACTTGGAATACTCCATTCTTACATTATTGTTATTATTATAAATTCAGCCTATTTGAACAATTCAGGCTTGGCGTAGTGGAGTCGGCTCCAATGCTCGGGACAGGCGTAATAACTGGCCATCACCAATTCCCGCAGGCCTAAATAGGCCGTTTGCAATAACGCAAAGTAGCTGTGGCGCCAGGTTTCCAACATTTGGGTTAATTCGCTGGGTGAACGCATCAAGAGTGGCGTCATACTCGAGGTCAGCAGCAGTAAACCGAGACGATTTTCCAGCATATCCAGCAGTTCGAATAGTTCAGTCTGCTGCTCATCGGGCAAGACATCAATCGAGTGCTTGATAGCATCTAAGGTACGATTTTGCGCCGCCAACTTATGGGTTGCCACATCGGGCAAGGCCCCATCGAGCATCACAGGTAACAACACGCCGAATAACAAACGGTAGTCTTTTCCTTCGCCTTCATCGGGGAGGCTGAATTCGGGAGAGTAGAGATTCACCCCCAAGGCAATCGCCGCCGTACCGGCAAACGCGCCCAGTAAAAAGGTACGTCTATTCATCAATGTCTCCCCAAGACGCTTAGTGTTAAATTATTGTGCTACAATGACCGCGAATCTAAATTAAACACACGTTTTAATTTTCAGCAATAGTTGATATCAAGATAAGATCCCATGCCAAACGTTTTTAATCCGCCTTGGTGGGCCAAAAGTCCCCATGTACAAACTATTCTGCCCGTATTTACTAAAGTGGCCAAACCTGTGCTTGAGCGGCAGCGACTCGAGCTTCCCGACGGCGATTTTATCGATTTAGATTGGCAAGCAAGGCCAGAAATCGGCAAACCCATTGTGGTTATCATTCATGGGTTAGAGGGCAGTGCCCAGTCCCATTATGCCAGACGCATTCTGCAAGCCTGTAAAGATCAAGGGTTAGCCGCTGTGGTTCATCACCACAGAAGCTGCTCAGGGGAAACCAATCGCCTCGCCCGCAGTTACCACAGTGGCGATACCGACGATTTGCAGTTTAGCCTAAGCCTGCTGCAACAAACGTATCCGCAATCACCTTTATTGGCAGTGGGTTACAGCTTAGGCGGCAATGTGCTGACCAAATATCAAGGCGAATATCAAGAGCATAGCCTGTTGAGTCGTGCCGTAGTCGTGTCAGCACCGCTGCAATTATCGGCCTGTGCCAAACGCTTAGAAAATGGTTTTTCAAAAGTGTATCAAAGCCATTTAATCAAACAGTTACAACATAAGGTCAATCAAAAACTCGCTGACCCCGATCTGGCGGGTGCGATGGCATTGAGTCCAATGCAAGTTGCTAATCTCAATACTTTTTATGACTTTGACGATAAAGTCACCGCGCCGCTCCATGGATTTTTGGGTGTTGAAGATTACTACACCCGCGCCAGCGGCTTACCCTTTATCAAGTGCATCACTAAGCCGACGCTGATCTTGCACGCCAAGGACGACCCCTTTATGACGGACGCTGTTATCCCGCATTCCAGCCAGCTTTCGGAGCATGTGGAATATGAATTACATGCCCATGGTGGCCATGTCGGTTTTATTGAGGGTGGTACACCTTGGAAGCCACGCTATTATCTAGAGCGGCGCATTTTAGACTTTTTACTCGCCAATGATGCTTCATCGGCACCTTAAGGAACCCGAATGCTTATCCCCTACGATGCTTTACTCCAGCTCCCCAAAGAGACGTTAGCCAATTTGATCCGCGAATATCTTTTAGGCCAAGTGGAGGATGGTAGTTTTACTAGCCTAGATGAGCAAGAGCTATCAGCAGCAATAGCGCAATGCCAACAAGCACTTAAACAAGGCAAACTTGTCTTGGAATACAGCGAGGACGATGAATCCTTTGCCATTCGTCACGCTGACCAAGTGGCCAAACGGCAAGATTGACCACCAGTATCCCTGTGCCGTATAAATAGCTTATACGGTTTATCGCTCTAGATGAGCGGCTCTTTAGGTTCCTAGCTAGGTAGAAAAAATGTCAGCAAAACATCCGATTATTGCAGTTACAGGCTCATCCGGCGCAGGAACCACCACCACTACTACCGCCTTTAGCCATATCTTTCGCCAGCTAGGGATTAATGCCGCCTTTGTAGAAGGCGACAGTTTTCATCACTTTACCCGTGCAGAGATGGAAGTGATGATACGCAAATCCCAGGCCGAGAATCGCAATCTGAGTTACTTTGGCCCCGAGGCCAATAACTTTGCCCGTCTAGAGCAATGCTTTCGCGATTACGGCGCCACAGGCCAAGGCGAAACCCGCAGCTATTTACATACCTTCGATGAAGCTGTGCCCTTCAACCAAATGCCTGGCACCTTCACCCAATGGCGTCCACTGCCCGAAAACACCGATATGTTGTATTACGAAGGCTTACATGGTGGCGTAGTCACAGGCGATGCCAACGTTGCCCAGCATGTGGATTTGCTGATCGGCATGGTGCCTATCGTCAACTTAGAGTGGATCCAAAAGATCATCCGTGACACCTCGGAGCGAGGTCATAGCCGCGAAAAAGTCATGGGCTCAATCGTGCGCAGCATGGACGATTACATTAAGCATATGACGCCGCAGTTTTCCCGTACCCATATCAACTTCCAACGGGTGCCGACGGTCGATACCTCTAACCCCTTTAGCGCCAAAGATATTCCAAGCCTAGATGAAAGCTTTGTGGTGATCCGTTTTCGCGGCATCAACAACGTCGACTTCCCCTATTATTTGAGCATGATCCAAGGCTCCTTTATGTCGCGGGTCAACACCTTAGTGGTGCCGGGCGGCAAAATGTCACTCGCTATGGAGCTGATCCTCACACCACTGATTAAAGATTTAATGGAAAAACGCCAGCAGCTGAATAGCCCGCAGGCGAACTGAGATAGAGTGAACGTTTGACTAAAGGCTAATGAAATAAAGCCTTTTTGAGCAATAGATTAAGCTTGATTTAAGCCATTGAAGTTAATCTTATTGGCATCGGGATTTCAGGCGAAAGAACGATAGTTGGCATACTCTTGGGAGTTAATTCCCCCATCTTGATCTGTTGATTCCCTTGGGTGTGCCAACAACCCCATCTTGAGTTAAGTCTTAGCAGTTAATTCCACATCCATACTTGATCTGTTGACTCCCTTAAATATGTCAGCAACCCCATCAAAGCTTTTAGTCGTAGCAGTTAATTCGACCTCTATAATCCTTCAATGCTCTATCACCCCAGATTTTCAATCTGTGCTCGGCTAACTGCGTGAAGTTAAGCGCCCTAAATTTTTATACATCACCCGACAATCCAAGGCGATGCCACGGGGTGAGCAATAGACGGCGTCTTCCTCTAAGCCTTCACCACCAAAACCGCAGTGGCGATAAAATTCGATCGCATTTAAAGTCGACTCTAATCGCAATTGGGCAAGACCTAGATTAAAGGCTTTTGTTTCAATAAATTGCAGTAACGACCTGCCAATACCTAAGCCCATCGCCTCGGGGGAGACAAACAGCGCCTCGACCTGAGCATAGGGTTCATCCAGCATGATGGTGCCCACAACTGTCGATTCTTGGGTTGTCTCATTGAGGATTTCAGCCACATAAAAATGCGCGCCCACCATACGACGAAAAGATTCTGTCAATTCGCCCTGGGTCCAAATCTCTAAGTCATCTTGAGCATAAAATCCGGCGCAGCCTTTATTAATCGCCGCATTGCGAATATCCCAGCAGGCCTTGGCATCTAATTGCGTCGCTTTACGTATCCTTAGCATAGTCATCCCGATAAATTGCCCTAGCCATATCCATGAGCATAGTAATAGCCAACCGCTAATAGATTGAATCATAAAACAAACATCTAAAGACTCATACAGCCCATGCGTTAATTTTATGCAATAAAAAACCGCCCGTAGGCGGTTTTAATACAATAAGAAGCTTCACTCGTAAGCTAAGCCGCAAAGGCAAGCTGCAGTCGCGAAGGCAAACTTATCCTTTAATCAGCTCACTGATGGTCAGCACGCCATGGGTGGTCGCACCAGCGCCCCATAGTGCAGAAGCCGAATCTTCGAAGGCCGCCGCTAAATCCACGTGTAACCATTTGGCTTCTGGCGAAACGAAACGCCACAGGAAACCTGCCGCATTCGAAGCACCACCTGCACCACCGCCTTTTACCGGGCGGCTGTTTGCCGTGTCAGCATAGGCCGATGGACACATGTCTTTGTGCCAAGGATCCAATGGCAATGGCCATACACGCTCGGCCACAGTCGAGGCCTTCTGCTGCGCCAGTTGTAACACTTCGGTCTGTGGCGAGAAAATCGCGTTGTAGTTAGAGCCCACCGCCATCACCGCTGCGCCAGTTAAGGTTGCCGCATCGATAATAAAAGGAGCGCCCGTCGCAGAAGCCGCTTGCAGACCATCGGCCAGCACTAAGCGCCCTTCAGCATCGGTGTTTACCACTTCAACTGTTACACCATTTTTGTAGGTGAGGATATCGCCCAGCTTATAGGCACGGCCGCTGATCAGGTTTTCAGCACAGCAGAGGAATAACTTAACGCGTTTGTTCAGACCCGATTTAATCGCTAAACCTAAAGCGGCGGTCACAGTGGCGGCGCCGCCCATATCGCACTTCATACCCAGCATGCCTTCAGAGGCTTTAATGCTGTAACCACCTGAGTCGAAGGTAATCCCTTTACCGACTAAGGCAACAGATACTGGGGCATCGGCTGACAGCGGGTTAAAGTCTAGCTCTAACATCGCTGGTGGACGCTCACTGCCACGCCCTACGGCATGGATCCCAATCCACTGCTCTTCTAATAATGCTTCACCTTCAATAATACGGTAGCTCACCTTAGCGCCACCGATATCGGCTAACCATTTGGCTGCTTGCTGCGCCAATTTCACTGGCGACAGATTTTCAGGGGTATCGTTGATCAGTTGACGGGCAAATGTCGCCACTTCTAAGCGACGTTGTAATTCGGCTTGTACTGCGTCATCGCCACACCATTGGATCTTATAGCCGGGTTTAGCGGTAGCAAAACCTTGGGCGAAGACCCATTGGCTATTCAGATCCCAAAGAGCACCCGCTAAGGCAACCGTGCTGATCCCTTGATTGCGTAACTTACGCGCCGCCATTTGAATTTGGCGCAGCTCATCGCCACCACCTAAGTGGACTAATGCGCCTTCGGCATTGAAGGTCACATCGGCTTTGCCCCAATGGGCTGCAGGGGTATCTTTGGTTAACTCAACTCTCATCACTTCAGTCACTTTAAGTTCACTCATGAGGGGTCCTTATTTTAATTTGTTCTTGCGCTTATACCCATGCAAGTTGAGGTGAGAGGTTCTGCATCCTCAGGCTTTTGGGGTATACAAAGTACAACGGGGTTGGCGGCAGTTTACTGCTAGCAGGCAAGGACTGAAAGCCATCGGCCTAAGTTACCGAGGTAAAATCTGTAAACATTTGCGAAATTTGTTAGTCTTGGGCACCCAAATCACCTCGCTACAGGTTATAGCATGCACTTTAGTCCAGCACTGAAATCGGGAAAGCTACTTAAACGCTACAAACGTTTTCTCGCCGATATTCAACTCGAAGACGGCACTGAAATCACCCTGCATTGCCCCAATACCGGTTCAATGCGTAACTGCCTGTTCCCCGGTGAAACCGTGTGGTTTTCGACGTCTAATAATCCTAAACGTAAATATGCCCATACATGGGAGTTAATGACCACGCCAACGGGCGGCCTTATTGGCATTCATTCGGGTAATGCCAACGCCCTGGTCGAGGAAGCGCTTAATAAAGGTGTCATCACCGAACTCGTAGGCTACGACAGCTTAAGTCGCGAAGTGAAGTACGGCGATGAAAATAGCCGCATCGATATCTTACTTGAGGCAGCTCAAAAACCCGCCTGTTATATTGAAGTCAAAAGTTGTACTTTGCTTGAGGATGGCCAAGGTTATTTCCCCGATGCAGTGAGTCTTCGCGGCCAAAAACATCTGCGAGAATTAATGCACATGGCCAGCCTTGGGCATAGAGCCGTCTTGCTATTTGTGGTGCAACACACAGACATCCACAGCGTGGCCCCCGCGGCGCATATCGACCCTGAATATGCTAACCTCTTGAAAAAGGCTGTTTTATCGGGAGTAGAAGTCTTAGCTTATCGTTGCGAGATTTCTGCGAGTGAGATACATCTAGCCCACGCTTGTCCAGTCCGAGTATGATGTTAAGATTCAGTAAAATGCATTTTCATTTCAATTAGCGAAGGCAATCAAAAAATTCTGCCAAGGTGAAATGAAAAATTTGCCTCAATGTGAAGATTCTGATATAGATAGCGGCCGTTCTTAAGGACGCCCTACAACGCAAATGATGACAGGAGATGCGTTATGCCTGAAGGCACCAAAAAACTTGGCGTACTCGCTATCGCAGGTGTAAGTCCCTACCAGGAAAAGCCGGGTGAGGAGTATATGAACGCTAAGCAACTGGGTCACTTCAAGATCATTCTTGAAGCTTGGCGCAATCAGTTGCGTGAGGAAGTCGACCGTACTCTGAGTCACATGCAGGACGAAGCAGCAAACTTTCCTGATCCTGTAGACCGTGCAGCGCAAGAAGAAGAGTTCAGTCTCGAACTGCGTGCCCGTGACAGAGAACGTAAACTGATCAAGAAGATCGAGAAAACCCTGCAAAAAATCGAAGAAGACGATTTTGGCTTCTGTGAAACCTGCGGTATCGAAATCGGTATTCGCCGTCTCGAAGCGCGTCCAACGGCCGATCAATGTATCGACTGTAAAACGCTTGCAGAGATCAAAGAGAAGCAAATGGCGGGTTAATCGGCCATCTCGGGCGGGGATTTCCCCGCCTACTTGTTTGTGCGTCTCGCATGAACATCCTTCGTTTCACTTCGCTTTTTTGTTCGTATCCCCCTAAAATACAGCCACTTTGACTGGTTATTCCTGCACATTCCTATGATGGCGACTCACTCTTCCAACATTTCCGCTTTACATCCCTATGTTGGCCGTTTTGCCCCTTCGCCCTCGGGCGCGCTGCATTTTGGCTCACTGATCGCCGCCCTTGGCAGTTATCTGCGGGCACGCTCATTGGGGGGAAAGTGGTTAATTCGGGTTGAAGATATTGATCCACCGAGGGAAGTCGCAGGCGCAGCCGATGATATTTTACGTACCTTAGAAGCCTACGGTTTCGAATGGGATGACACAGTGCTGTACCAAAGTGCCCGCACCGAGGCCTATCAAGCCAAGCTCGACGAGTTACTCGCCGAAGATAACGCCTACTTTTGCCAGTGCAGTCGTAAACAGATCCAAGCCATGGGCGGGATTTACGATGGACGCTGCCATCAGTTAGCCACGCCGCATCAATCGGGCGCAATTCGCATTGTCAATCGACAACAAGTAGCCGAATTTAGCGATAACCTGATGGGAAAAGTCGTAGTGGACCATGCCTTTGCCGCCGAAGATTTTATTATCAAACGCAGCGATGGCCTGTATGCCTATCAACTCGCTGTGGTGCTGGATGATGCCTATCAAGGCATTACCGAAGTGGTACGGGGCTATGATTTAATCGAAGCCAGTTGTCGCCAATTAAGCCTGTATCAAACCTTTGGCCTAAGCGCGCCGCAGTGGTTGCATTTACCCTTGGCCTGCTTGACGCCGGGATTTAAGCTGTCGAAACAAAACCATGCGCAGGCTATCGACAAACAGCATCCGCAGGCAAGCCTTAATGCCGCCCTCGCCTTTTTAGGCCAAGCGCCGGTGGAGCCGACAGCGGCGCCGCAAATGCTGGCCCAAGCGGTGGCGCAGTTTCAACTGTCGGCCATTCCGAAGCAGCGGGAAATCTTGATAGCGCCTTAATCCCCGTGGGGCGAGTTGCGGCCAAAAAGCATCGTTTTAGCTGTGCTAAGTCGTGGCATAGCTCAAAAATCGCGATATACCCATCGGTGCGCAATTGGTATATCATAGCCGCCAGATTTTTAATCACATAACAGATACATTCCGAGGTGTCCCATTTTTCGCCGTATCAGCCAATTCTGCAAGCAGCTATTTGAAGACGCGCCTAAAACGACCGCTCCGACTCCAGCTCAGATTGAACCCCAAACGCCAGAACTCACTTCAGGCGGCTTAAGCTTATCGCTCGTGCCTCGGGATGCGCATTCGATCTCCCGTAAGCAGATCAGCGAAAACGCACTTAAAGTATTATACCGATTGAATAAATCAGGTTTCCAGGCCTATTTAGTTGGTGGGGGCGTACGGGATTTACTCCTCGGACTCGAACCGAAAGACTTCGACGTGGTCACCAATGCGACGCCGGAAGAGATTAAAAAGCTGTTTCGCAATTGCCGCGTAGTCGGACGCCGCTTCCGCCTCGCCCATATTGTGTTTGGCCGCGATGTGATTGAAGTTGCCACCTTCCGTGGTCACCACGGCGACAGTAATGAAAAGATTTCCAAAGCCAATGCCGAAGGGCGTTTGCTCAGGGATAACGTGTACGGTGAAATCGATGAAGACGCAGAGCGCCGCGATTTTACCGTCAACGCCCTTTACTACGATATTAGCGACTACTCTATCCGTAGCTATGGCGGCGGTATGGAAGATCTTAAGGCGGGCACCTTAAGGCTGATTGGCGATCCCGAAACCCGTTACCGTGAAGATCCAGTGCGTATGCTCAGGGCTGTGCGTTTTGCCACTAAGCTCAGCATGGCTATTGAAGAAGTGACCGCTAAACCTATCAAACAGTTAGCGCCACTGCTCAAGGACATTCCAGCCGCCCGCATGTATGAAGAAGTGCTCAAACTTTTCTTCGCCGGCAAAGCCATGGCCAACTTTGAGATGATGCAGGAATATAAGCTGTTCGCGCCGCTCTTCCCGCAAGTCGACGCCCAATTAAAAGATGCGCCAAAAGGCCCTGCGATGAAGATGGTGCAAGCCATTATGAAGAGCACGGATGCGCGCGTGAACGAAGATAAGCCTGTTACTCCGTCATTCTTCTATGCGGCGATCCTCTGGTATCCACTACGTCAACGCGCCGAAGATATCGCGGTCGAGAGCGGTCTGACTTTATACGATGCGTTTTTTGCCGCCATGGGTGATGTGATTGAGCAGCAATGCCAAACCATCAGCATTCCGCGCCGTTTTAGTACGCCCGCCAAAGACATCTGGCAATTGCAATTACGCTTCGATCGCAGCCAAGGCACACGCGCCTTTAAACTGTTAGAGCACCCTAAATTTAGAGCGGCCTACGACTTACTGTTACTGCGCGGCGAAGTCGAAGGTGGCAATGTCGCCAAGAGTGCCGCCTGGTGGCAACAGTTTGTTGAAGCGGATGAAACCGAGCGTTTGAACATCGCCCGCAGTGGTAACAAAGCGGCGGGTAACCGTAACCGCAATTCACCACAGCGCCGTCGCCGTCGCCCGAGTGCCGCTAAAGCCAAAGCCGCCGAATAATGACTCAGGTTTTTGTCGCCCTCGGGGCTAATCTTGAAGATCCTAAAGCTCAGCTGGACAATGCCGTTGCGGCCTTGTCCGCCTTGGCTGAACATCAGAGTCTTAAGGTATCGCCCTATTACGGTTCCACCCCCATGGGGGACGTAGTGCAACCCGACTATATCAATGCCGTTGCCAGCTTTGAGACCTCTCTGGCACCCATCGCCCTGTTAGATGCACTGCAAGAGATTGAAAACACTCAGGGCCGTGTTCGTAAAGAACGTTGGGGCCCCAGAACCTTAGATCTCGACTTACTCTTATATGGCGATGCCATTATCGATGAGCCCAGACTCAAAGTGCCACACTACGGCATGAAGGAGCGTAGTTTTGTGCTAGTGCCCTTGGCGGCCATAGCACCGGATCTGGTGTTACCTTGTAAAACGCCGCTACGCAGCCTTATCAGTGAAAAATTCTTGGCCGAGTTACAACTACTGGGCAATGATCATTGAAGTCAGCCCCCAGTTAGCTTATAACACCACTTCTATTTGGTTTGAAGATCACCCATATGTCTAAAGTTACTAGCTCAACCCTGTTGAAATACAAACAGGAAGGTAGAAAATTCACCGCTCTGACAGCCTATGATGCCAGCTTTGCCAGTGCGTTCGACGGCGAAGGCATCGATGTGCTACTGGTCGGCGATTCTTTGGGAATGGTTCTGCAAGGCCACGATGATACCCTGCCCGTCACGACAGCCGAAATCGCCTACCACACCCGTTGTGTGCGTCGCGGTATCGAGCGCTCACTGCTGATCGCCGACATGCCATTTATGAGTTACGCCACGCCAGAACAAGCCATGGAAAACGCCACTGCACTCATGCAGGCGGGTGCCAATATGGTCAAGCTGGAAGGCGGTCACTGGTTACTCGAAACCGTGACTAAACTGACCGAACGCGGTATTCCTGTCTGCGCCCACTTGGGCCTCACCCCGCAATCGGTACACGTTTTTGGTGGTTTTAAGGTACAAGGCCGCGATGCTGAAAATGCCCAGCGCATTCTCGATGAAGCCAAGGCCTTAGAAGCCGCTGGTGCGCAGCTGTTAGTGGTCGAATGTATTCCGGCATCACTCGCCACCGCTATCACTCAAGCATTAACTATCCCAGTGATCGGCATTGGCGCTGGCGCCACGACAGATGGCCAGATCCTAGTAATGCACGACGTGCTCGGTATTTCGAGTGGTTATATCCCACGTTTTTCAAAGAACTACCTTAAGCAAACGGGTGAAATCCGCTCGGCGGTACGCGCTTATATTGAAGAAGTGGCCAATGGCAGCTTCCCAAGTGCTGATCACACGTTCAACTAAGCGTGCTTGCACTCATTGAGCTAAATAGTGCTAAGCACACAGACGACTATTTCAAGTTTTAGCAAGGTAAGAGTTAATGATCACTAGCGCCCATATCGATGATATTCGTACTCAAGTGCGGGCATGGCATGCCAAGGGCGAGACCGTCGCCTTTGTGCCTACCATGGGCAATCTCCATCAGGGACACATCACCTTAGTGAAAGAAGCGGCGAAGAAATGCGACCATGTAGTCGTGTCAATCTTCGTTAATCCCATGCAGTTTGGGCAGAACGAAGATCTCGATGCCTACCCGCGCACCTTAGAGGCCGACAGCCAAGCGCTGACGGCCGCGGGCGCCGAGCTGCTATTTACCCCAACGCCTACGGTTATTTATCCAAAAGGCTTGGCGCAGCAAACCTATGTTGAAGTACCGGGAATTTCCGATGTACTCTGCGGTGCCAGTCGTCCCGGTCATTTCCGTGGCGTTGCGACTGTAGTCTGCAAACTGTTCAACATAGTGCAGCCCGATGTGGCGTTCTTTGGCAACAAGGATTATCAACAACTCTTAGTGATCCGCACTATGGTTGAAGACTTGTCACTGCCGATTGAAATTATCGGTGTGGATACCATTCGTGAAGCCTCAGGCTTAGCCATGAGTTCACGCAATGGCTACCTGACGGCGGAAGAAAAAGCCGCGGCGCCGGCGCTGAAAAAAGCTATCGATGCCATGGCACAAGGCATTAAGCAAGGCGTGAGCATCGAACAAGTCACCGCGGAAGCCAAAGCGAGCCTTATCGCCGCAGGCTTTACCCCAGATTATTTAGAAGTTTGCCATGCCACTACCCTGGCCAATGCGGAAACTACGGACCAAGCACTGGTGATTTTGGCCGCCGCTTACTTAGGTAAGGCGCGTCTTATCGATAACCTGCGCTTCGACCGCTAAGCGTTTTAGCGCAAGAAAAAGGAGCTTAGGCTCCTTTTTTGTTTGCGCAGCTCTGTACAGACTCGCCTCAATCCATTGAGCGTCAAAAAAATTCCATCGTCAAAAAACTGGTTTTATTCTTCAAGTTACGCCATAGTATTCACGGTTGTTAACTATGAGTAACAAGTATTCCAGCCTCTTAATCTGATAACTGCTAGAGTTTAACAAGGACGCAAGCGCCAATCACAATCTGGCATTGCACCAATACAGTAACGTTATTCATTATTGCGTACACAAAGGATCTGTCGTCGAATGGCAAGACTCATAGTGACTCTTATTTGCGTGCTACTTCCTACAACAGCACTTGCAAATACCGTCTATAAATGTCGCAAGGACGATAAGGTCGTCTTTAGCCAAACCGCCTGCCCGCAGGATTATAGCCAACATAAGATTGAGTATCAGCTTGGCATCACCACAGAAACCGATTCAGACAAACGAGAGACGCCTGTCGACCCGCTGCAAGCCTTGCTCAATAGCCAAACGATTTCTAAGGAAAAACTGCTGCAATTGCTCGATGCCGAGCTGTACCGCCTAAAGCAGGAAAACAGCTATTTCGAAATCCTTAGAACCAGCGAGTTGCAAAAATTAGAACGCCAACGTTACTGGCAACATAAAGAAAAAGATGACCCTGAATACATCAGTCAGCTCAATAAAATTAACGATCATTTTAATGACTTAACCTCGAATAACACTCAGGCGATACAGCAGTTATCCGACCGGAAAACACAAATTTCCGCCGAAACCGAGCCTGAGGAAGTGAAAGAAAAACCTTAGCTTTCGAGTTTAGATAACAAAAAAGGCGACCCTAGGGTCGCCTTGTTATTTTATGACTTCATTAGAACTGCGCGACAACCGCCGCAGAACAGAGTGAGCCCGAGGTTTCACACACTTGGTACGTCACACTCGATGCCGTCGTTGTAAAGCGATCGCGGTAGTTACCATCGTTTTCAGTCGTAGCCACTAACTCGCCATCACGGTACAGGGCCACGCTTTCACCTAAGGCGCTATCCCATGTGAGATCAACCATAGCACTGCCACGGCGTGAGACTAGCGCACGAGTGACAGTGGCACTGATACTATGTTCATACACTTGCACTTCCATAGTCACAGTGTTGCTATGCTCCATGGCGTCAGTCACGGTAAGCGACACTCTGTAGGTGCCAGCGGCAGCAAACACATGGCTTGGGTTCATTTCGCTAGAGTTAGTGTCATCACCAAAGTCCCAGCTATAGCTCACGATATCATCGTTTGCATCGGTACTGGTGTTAGTAAAGGCAACGCTTAAGCCTTCAACCGCATACTCGAAACCTGCTACAGGTGCCGCGGGAGAGGCTTCACCTAAGCCGCTGATCACTAAGCCCCAGTTATTCAGGGTGCCCGTATCCGCGCCCGCATTGTCGTCAACAGATAATGACCAAGTACCACGGGCATTTTCACCGTCAAACGCGCTTAAGTCCCAGCTCTTAACGATGTTGTCGGCGCTGCCGCCCTCACGGTTATGCAGAACCACTTCGGTGCCCGCTGGAGAGGTTAACACAACACGTAAATCACCAATCCAAGTGTGGCTGATATTCACATCGGCGGTCACACCAAAAATCTGCACATCGTCGGCAACGTCGATAGTGCTTACCACGCCATTAGTGTTGTTATCAGGGATAGCAACAGCGTTTTCATTGCCATAGCTAAAGTCATTTAATCCCTGTGGGAACACATTCAGTGCAACGACTTTAGACTTTTCAATGGTGCCATCGGTACCTGTTACTGTAATGCTGTAATCACCCCAAGCTGTTTGCGCCGTTGTCGCTACATCTAAGGTAAATGAACCACCAGCTGTAACTGTTGAGGCTGATAAGGATACGCCTTCAAGCGCTGGAGACACGGCTACGCTAAGCGCCACATCACCTTCCCACCCTGCCACACTACCGACAGTAAAGTTATAACTAGCCGTGTTACCCGCTTCGACCGATTGCGATGCTGGCGATACGGTAAACTTATAGCTAGGGGATGGGTTTGCCTGCTCTAAGGCATTTGCCACATTGAGGCGAGTCCCTGCTACGGTTTTACCGGTGAGGTCCGCATTCGCATCACCCGATGCCATCAGTAAGGTTTTCATTTCTACTGGTGAGAGATCGGGATTTAACGACCACACTAGTGCTGCCGCACCTGTTACATGGGGCGTCGCCATTGAGGTACCAGAGTAAGTGGCATAGCCACCGCCTGGGATGGTTGACAGAATCGCCGTGCCAGGCGCGCCCATATCAACACTGGTTAAGCCCCACTGTGAGAAATCTGACATACGGTCATTACGGTCGGTACTGGCAATAGACAACACCACATCCGAGTCATAGCTTGAGGGATAATGTGGGCTGGCATCATTGTCCACCGCGTCATTACCCGCTGCTGCAACGAATAAAATGCCTGCTTCACCACCCGCTTCAATCGCATCTTTTAAGGCTTGGCTAAAGCTGCCGCCGCCCCAAGAGTTGTTGGTAGCTTTGATATCAACCCCATGATTAACCTTAAGATCGGTAAAGTAGTCCAGACAGGCAATCGCGCCTGCGGTAGAACCATAACCATCGGCATCGAGGAACTGACAGGCGGCGATTTTAACGTCCCAGTTCACCCCAACAACACCCACGCCGTTATTACCTTTAGCGCCAATAGTGCCAGACACATGGGTACCATGGCCGTTGCCGTCCATTGGGTTACCGTTATTGTTGACCGCGCTGTAACCGTGAACATCGTCGATCACGCCGTTGCCGTCATCGTCGATGCCGTTACCTGGGATCTCGCCACCATTCACCCACATGTTGGCCTGTAGATCGGGATGATTGTAATCCACCCCTGTGTCAATCACCCCAATCACCACATCCGAACTGCCGGTAGTGATTTCCCACGCTTCTGGAGCATCGATATCCGCATCGACGGTGCCACCGTTTTGTCCCGTGTTATTCATGCCCCACAGGCTAGCAAAGCTTGGATCATCAGGTGTACCAATAGCCTTGAGAATATAGTTAGGTTCGGCATATTTTACCGCCGGATGACGGCTAATCACCTTAATCGCATCTTCAATATTGGTGCCCTTACGCAGGGCTAAACGTGCCAGTTTGCCATTGAGTAAATGCTGGAACTTATCATCGACACCATCCGCATTGGCATCGGTTAAGGTGCCACGAATTAAACGCTGAGCCGCCGAGCGCTCCGCCTTCGTCGCATTGTCTTTATACACCACGAGAATGGCATCTTTTTCATAGACAGGGGCATCTTTTGCCATAGCGGGCACGGCTGACAGTGTCATCGCTCCTGCAATTGCTAACGCCAGTGGTGAGAGTTTTATCGACATATTGAGCTTCCTATAGTCCTTTACGTTGAAATTCTGGAACCGCAATTACGCAGCCTCCGCTCAAAATTGATTGGATAATAGCGACGAACATCCAGCATGTTTGCCGGTAAATTGTTGCCATAATGTTTCAACTTAAAAAAGCCGCCCACAATGAAATACAACTTAACTACTAGACCGACTTGGTAGGTTAAAAGGGAAGACGTACGGTTCATAAATAGACAATAGACTGATTTATCATAGGATTAACAAAAGTTAATCCAACCTAGCAGGCTATTGTTCCCCAACAAATAAATACCCTTTCGGCCAATTGTCTCTCGGCCCTATGACTCGTACCTTGATGCCTGAATTGGTCGGTGTGTTTTTCAGCCCGCCAAAACACCTATACATACAAGGAGTCACTTGTGCCAAGTCTATTAACACGCTTTTTGGTACTGCTCATCTTGTTATGTAGTTGTCTGACACCCAGCCAAGCGGCAGATGTCAGTGAACTGCCCATTACCCTGCAGGCGCTCATTGAGCGTTCTGGGCGCGATAACCTTATCGACCTAGTGCAGCAAGGTACGGCAAACCAAGCGATAGTGATCCAGTCGGGCAGCGATAACAGCGCCTATGCGACGCAAGCAGGTAACGACAACGTTTCGCTTGTGACACAGATTGGTTCCAACAATGAAGTCCAACTACTGCAAGTCGGCACTCAAAACACGGCTTCAATCACCCAGATTGGCAATGACAATTTGGTGCAATTGAACCAACTAGGAAGCGGCAATTTTTCGATCCAGCAGATTGCAGATGGTGCTGCAATCTCAATAACTCAGTATTAAACAGGGAGAGTCACATGAAATCACAAGCGAAAAAATCACTCATTGCGCTAGCTATTGCGACTGGCTTAAGTGGCCAGGCATTTGCAGCCAGTCTCATTAACGACATCAGCGTTGAACAAACTGGCCAAGGTCAAGACACCTTAGTGGCGCAAACTGGGTTAATTAACGCTGCAGCAGTTACTCAAACGGGTAACGACCAAGTTGCCACCGTATTACAAGACGGTGTGTGGCATGAAGCGCAAGTTAACTCAACGGGTGATGCCAACCATGTCACTGTGACTCAACAAACGGATTGGCATGTTGCATCAGTTAACGTCACTGGCAATAACAACGAAGCTGAAGTAGCGCAGGATGGTTTCTTCAACCAAAGCAGCAACGACATCACTGGTAACGACAACCTGGTTTCTGTGAACCAATTAGGTGAAGTGAACGAAAGCTACGTTGAAATCACTGGCAACGAAAACAGCGCCTTCGTAGAACAAGAAGGTGATGCTAACCTCGCAGTATTCCGCGTTCAAGGCGATAACAACGATGGCGACATCAAGCAATACGGTAGCAACAACCAAGCGGGTTTAATCGCACTCGACCTGACCGCTAACGTGGGCAATAACAACGATGTATCGGTTGAACAGATTGGTAACAACAACTTTGGTGCGGCTAAAGGCATCGCGGGTAACGACAACAGCGTCGATATCTATCAAAAGGGTGAAAGCCATACTGGCTTCGTTTACGCCTTAGGGGGTAGCGAGAACGACATCACCATGAAACAAGAAGGCAGCAGCAACACAGCTTACCTGTCAATGACCACGGGTGATGACAACAGCATCGATATCGCTCAAGACGGCAACCGTAACACTGTAGGCGATACTTTAGTTGCCGACATCCAAGGTAACGACAACGATATCACTATCAAACAACGTGGCGACAGCAACGGTGCAGAGTTCCAAGTATGGGGCGATAGCAACGACGTTGACTTAAAACAACGTGGTGATGCTAACTTCGCAACCTTTGGTGCTTACGGTACTGACAACGATTTCGACTTATCTTCTAAGGGTGATAACAACGAACTGGTTGCCTTCGCAACAGGTGAAGACAACAGCATCGAAATCAGCCAAGAAGGTGATACAAACTTCGCTTATGTGGATGCCGTGGGTAACGACAACGAAGTAGATGTTGAGCAAGATGGTGATCAAAACGAGACTATCATCAGTGTAACGGGTAACAACAACGCCGATGTGACTGCACTGCAACACCGTGGTGATTTGAACCTTATCGATTTAATCATCGAAGGTGATGAAAACTCAGCTCAAATCACTCAAGCGGGTAACGGTAACTGGGTAGGTGGCGATAGCGGCACTTCATTCGCTTCAAGCTCATTTGGCGTGCGTGGTGACAACAACAGCCTAATGATTACCCAAACAGGCAATGACAACTTAGTTGTCGGTTCACAAGCTGGCAATAGCAACAGCATCAGCGTTAATCAAAGCGGTGATATGAACGTTGCAACTGTTGTTCAGTACTGATCTTTATCGATAGCCGTCTGCTGTAGACGGCTCAATAAAAACGGGAACATGAATCATGTTCCCGTTTTTATTTGCGTATAAAGTGCAAAAGTGAGTTAGCGCTTGTCGAATCTTGCCGATGTAAATCACCATCCCCGCTCACTCACACCTCACCTCACCTCACCTCACCTCACCTCACCTCACCTTAGTAAGCTTAAGGCTTAACTGCAAAACTCAAAATGGGTTTGATAAGTTTGCGCCCAACGTAATAGTTCAACGCGATTGCGAGACTGGGTCTTACGGAAAATAGAGGAAATATGCGCCTTCACCGTATGCTCACTGATGCAGAGTCTATGGGCAATCTCCTTATTGCGCGCCCCACTTGAGACGAACTGAATAATGGTCCTCTCTCTGGAGGTAAGCGCTTGCAACATGGCGACGGTATCGGCGGGCATCTCATTTTGCCCATCCAACTTTTGCACCACACGGCGAAACATCTTACTGAGCAAGGTTCTATCGTACCAAAGCTCGTCGGCCACCATCTTACGCAGCCCCGTTAGCATCAAATCCATCCGCTGATCTGCAAATAACAGACCGCGGATCCCCAGCAGCATGGCTGACTCTTGGTCTAAGGAATTACGCTCGACTTGATACAAAGCGACGGGAACATGTGGCACAAGACGTGACGCTAAGAGTGGGATCCCTTTATTGTCTAAGGCCGCGCCCTTTTGGGCGATTAAACAGAAACTGCGCTGTCCTTTATCTAAATTTAACTCAGAAGCCTGTTTAACAATCCGTGTTTTTAACCCGATAGATTCTGCCAGTATCGCCAAATGGCAAGGCGCTGCCACTTGATGCAGAAAAACTAACTCATTGATAGTACTCAATTTACTCTTCTCCCTGAAAAGTATTTCGTCTTTATTAGTCTAATATTGAACTTAAGCGTGCAAATGCACAAAAATACAATTAATTAACATAGCCCATTTTGACTAGTTACCGCATGAATGCCATCACCCGAATGTACTAAATAATCACTCTTTTTTTATAGTAAGTTCGACTAACAGACCAAGGCTTTATCACTAAACAGTGATTAATCCTGAGGCTTAACGACGGAACAATCAGGTTACACCTTAGTCTATAAAGCTCTCAATCGAAAGTTTAAACAAAAAATTAACAGAAAAAGATGACAATTTGAGGAATAAAAATCCCCTCTAAGGAAGCCTTAGAGGGGATTTTTGGTAAGTGTTTGAGCCTAAGCCTGACCGATAAGTTTTGCGATTTGCTTATCCTGCACACGGGACAAACTGATTAGTGCGACAATGGCCCCAATCAAGGCCAAAAACATATCCGATTGGGTATCCCACACATAACCTTGAGTGCCTAAGAAGGCCTCAGCACCTTCGCCCGTCGCGGCGGCCACCCACCATTCAATCAGTTCGTAGAAGGCGCTGAAGGCCAACACAAAGCAAGTGACGAGAAAGGCACACCAGGCTCCAGGTTTAACGGCTTGATTACGTAACATAATCTCACGGGCTAACATGGCCGGAATAAAACCTTGGGCAAAATGCCCGACCTTGTCGTAGTTGTTACGCTCGGTCCCCATCCACTGGGCAATCGTGTCGAACAGTGGCACTTCGGCATAGGTATAGTGCGCGCCAACAAACAACACACAGCAATGCACTAGCACCAAAAAATACACTAAGGGCGTCAGCGGAAAACGCTTGCGGGTAAAAAAGAGCAAGGGCACGGCCACTAATGCTGGCAGGGCTTCGAGCCACCAAGTGAATGGATCTGCGGGTTTTATCGCCGACCATATTAAAACTGAGAGGTAAATACCGCACCAAATGATTTTGTTATTCAATGTTCCTTCCTCTTATGCGATATTGTTCTAATTCTAGAATATTAACTTTAGCCATCTAGCCCTCCACAGTGAGCAAAAAAAGTGCTACTTTGGAAGGCCAAGGTTGTCAGCATATCACACAGAACTATTTCAATTAATTAGAGGGTACCCATATCATGGCGAAACATTCGCTGGACAAGGATAAGATCAAGATCCTGTTGTTGGAAGGCGTCCACCAATCTGCGGTCGATGTATTTGAACGTGCTGGATACACCAATATCGAGTATCACAAAGCCTCCTTAGGTGATGAAGCCCTGCTCGAGTCCATCAAAGATGCTCACTTTGTTGGTATTCGTTCCCGTACCCAATTAACGGCTGAGGTATTGAAGCGTGCCGAAAAACTGATTGCGATTGGTTGTTTCTGTATCGGTACTAACCAAGTGGATCTGGCGACCGCCGAATTACTCGGTATCCCAGTATTTAACGCACCATTCTCTAATACCCGCAGCGTGGCTGAACTGGTATTAGGCGAAATCATCATGCTGATGCGCGGCATTCCTGAACGTAATGCTATCGCCCACCGTGGTGGCTGGATGAAGACGGCCGCCGGCAGTTACGAAGTCCGTGGCAAAACCTTAGGTGTGATAGGTTATGGTCATATCGGTACACAGCTCGGGATCCTAGCTGAAACCTTAGGCATGCGCGTGGTGTTTTTCGATATCGAAGACAAACTGCCATTAGGCAATGCCCAGCAAATCCATTCGATGGAACAATTACTGGCACAGTCCGATGTGATCAGTTTGCACGTCCCTGAGACGGCGCAAACCAAAGATATGATCAGCACCGCCGAATTTGCCGCCATGCGTAAAGGCAGCATCTTTATCAACGCCTCACGCGGCACTGTGGTCGATATCGATGCCCTAACGGTTGCCCTTAAAGAGCGTCACCTTGCGGGCGCGGCCATCGACGTATTCCCCGTCGAGCCACAATCGAATGATGATGAATTTATCAGCCCATTACGTGGTTTAGATAACGTACTGCTGACTCCGCACGTGGGTGGCAGTACTGCCGAAGCCCAAGAAAACATCGGTATCGAAGTTGCCGGTAAGTTAGCTAAATACTCTGACAACGGTTCGACCGTATCTGCGGTTAACTTCCCTGAAGTGTCGCTGCCAATGCACAAAGGCATTTCGCGCTTACTGCACATTCACCAAAACCGTCCTGGCGTGCTAATCAAAATCAACAAAGCCTTCTCTGAAAAAGGCATCAACATTGCCGCTCAGTACCTGCAAACCACTGCAGAAATCGGTTATGTGGTGATGGAAGTCGATACTCACCAAGCCGAAGAGGCACTGGTTGAACTTAAGGCCATTGAAGGCACACTGCGCACCCGCGTATTGTTCTAATGCTTTAAGCACTCAGCTTGAGTGAATTTATAAGGCGCACATTTCATTCAAGATATGTGCGCCTTATGCTTTTGAGCGCCGCTTAATTCCGCTACAATCTAGCCTCTTGCATCGTCTTCATTTTCAGGATCTCCGCTATGACTATTGCAGTTTCGACACCCACTTGGGATCTGGACGCCTCCATGCATCCACTTGTGCTCGCCAACCTATCCCACCTCGGCCTCATCAAAGTAGTCGGTGAACAGGGGCGCAGTTTTATCCATGGCCAAGTGACTACGGACATTAGCTCACTCGAAGCCAACCAATGGCGCTGGGGCGCACATTGCGATCCTAAGGGTAAGATGATCGCCAGCTTCCGCACCTTTGCTATCCAAGAGGCGCTGTTGATGCTGCTGCCAAGGGAGACTATCGAGGTCGATCTGCCGCAACTGCAAAAATATGCGGTGTTTAGCAAGGCAACCCTGACCAATGCGACGGCAGAGTGGACTTTACTCGGCGTAGCAGGCGAACAAGCAACACAATTTGTGACCCAACACTTTGGGGAAATCACTGAAGAACTGACGCTGGTCGAACATGGCGCCATTTTAAAGGATGCGGATCGTTTTATTCTGGTTCTGCAGCCAGAGGCGGCAACTACCTTAGTGGGCGAGCACACAGTGTTTGATGCCAGCGCTTGGCAAGCCTTAGAAATTACAGCAGGCTACCCTAACCTAGCGCCAAGCCATGCTAATCAATATGTGCCGCAGATGTGTAACCTACAGGCTATCAACGGCATCAGTTTTAACAAAGGCTGCTACATGGGCCAAGAAACTGTGGCTCGGATGAAATACCGTGGCGGTAACAAGCGCGCGCTCTATATTCTCCACGGCACGACTTCCTCAGACATCAATTTGGAAAGTGCTCTCGAGATCGAATTGGAAGATGGCTATCGCAAGGGCGGGCAAATTATTGAGTTCGTACAGCGTGGTAATCAAGTACTGCTCACCGCTGTGCTGGCAAACGATACCGCGAACGATGCCAAGCTGCGCTTTGCCGACGATGAGCAATCCAGCTTACACATTAAAGCATTACCCTACTCGCTCGAAGAAGCCTAGCTTCTAAACGAGTCGTATTGAAAAAGGCGCCCTAGGCGCCTTTTGCTTTTAATGCTCGATATAAGTATCTCGAATCGCCACCACCTCGGGCAGAATTTGCTTAAATTCCTCCACCAGCTTAGGGTCAAAGTGTTTGCCCGCTTGGCTTTCGAGTAACTCGACCGTGGCTTCGATTGTCCAAGGCTCCTTATAAGGACGGCGCGAAGTCAGGGCGTCGAAGACATCCGCAATCGCCACAATCCGGCCTTCAATCGGAATATTTTCCCCTGACAAACCATTAGGATAACCAGAACCGTCCCATTTCTCATGGTGGGTCAAGGCGATGCGCCGCGCCATTTGCAGCAGTGGATCGCCATGTTCGCCAATGATCTCTGCACCAATGGCAGCATGTTGTTGCATGATTTCCCACTCATCGGCATCAAGCTTACCGGGCTTTTTCAGCACCGCATCGGGCGTGCCGATTTTCCCTATGTCATGCATGGGCGCCGCGTTATACAACAGCTCGCAGAAGGTGCTAGGCAAGCCCAGTTTAACGGCCAGCATCCGTGCATAGTGGCTCATACGCACAACGTGCAGGCCCGTTTCGTTGTCTTTGTATTCGGCGGCGCGACCTAAGCGGCGGATAATTTCGAAGCGAGTTTCTTCTAGCTCTTGGGTGCGTTCTTTGACTTGTTGTTCTAGCAGGCGTTTTTGATCGTATAGCGCCAGATGGGTTCGCACCCGTGCTTTTACCACGGGAGCACTCACAGGCTTAGTGATGTAATCGACGGCGCCGAGTTCAAACCCTTGAGTCTCGTCGGCCACCTCAGACAAGGCGGTCACAAAAATCACCGGAATATGGCAAGTTAAAGGCTCCTGCTTAAGCAGCTTACAGACTTCATAGCCGTTCATGCCAGGCATCATTACGTCGAGTAAAATCAAATCCGGCAGGGTTTTGGCGACAAGGGCGAGCGCTCTTGGTCCATCAATCGCCACCTTGACCTTATAATCCTCACCGAGTATGCCCACTAAAATATCGATATTTTCCGGTGTATCATCGACGACCAATATTGTTGCCTTATCCATCAACACTTTCACCTTATCCTGTGGCTTATCAATGGCCAATACCGCACTCTCTTGACCGGTTTTTAGGTTAATTCCGCAAGCACTTCATCAATCAAATCCACTGCTTCATCAAACTGATACTGATTAATCATAGTCAGGGCTGGGCTGAGCTGCAGCCATAACTTGCTACTCACCTGAGGTTTTAACGCATCGATTTGCGCCACCGCATCTGAGTCAGCATCCTCTAGGCTTTGTCGCAGCTGTTTTAAGGCGGTGACTAGCGCCTCTGGCGAGAGTTGTTCGCTCGTCGATGTAGTCGACTCCTCAAACTGCGGCTTGACCCGCTCAATGGCATCACAAATCGACGCCACTAGCGCTTGGATTTGGTCTAACTCAGTTTGGTATTCGCTCTTCTCACTTAAGTGCAACTCTAGTTGGCGGGCTAATTCCACCAGCTTGCTAGAGCTTAAGTTACCCGCGAGCCCCTTCAAGGTATGCGCCATCCGCACGGCATCGTCACGTTTGTCATTGGCGAGCGCTTTATTGATGAGATCCACCACATTACGCTGACTGGTAACGAAACGATCGAAGCTCCTTTGATACAAACGGGTAGAGTTTTGAACTAATTGTAAGCCCCTATCGATATCCAGCTCAGGATGCTCGGGCCATTTCACCACAGATTCAGAATCTAAGTTGATCGGTTTAACTGGAATATCAACCAGTTGACTCGGTTCTGTGTTATCGACCAGCGACGCGCTGCCACCTAAGTATTTCAACAGGGTTTGATACAGTAGGTTGACCTCAATCGGCTTAGCGATATGGTCGTTCATCCCCGCTCTTAAACACATTTCCTTATCGCCAGCCATCGCATTTGCTGTCATCGCGACCACGGGCAGCTCGGTGAGTTCGGGCCGCTTTCTAAGAGCCTGCGTGGCCTGATAACCGTCCATCACTGGCATTTGGCAGTCCATCAACACCAGATCGAAGCTCTGCTGCTCCAGCTTATCGAGCGCTATCTGGCCGTTAGTGGCAATGGATAAGATAATCCCCACCTGCTCTAAAAACTCGGTGGCCACCTCAAGGTTCATCTCATTGTCTTCAACCAAGAGGATGCGCTTACCCTTAAGCGGCAATAACAGTTTAGGATCGATGCTCTCGCTCTGGCGTCTCACGGGGAGAACTCCCGCCCGACCGAGGGAATTTATAATGCCGTCGAGCAACCTAGATGCACTAATGGGTTTACTGATATATCCGGCCAAGCCAAGTTCTTCAATTTGGCTTAAGAAGTCTTGGTTTGCATGGGCCGACACCATCAAGATCCGCGGTGCCTTCTTCGCCTGTTGCTTGATTTGTTTAGCCGTTTCTATGCCATCGAGGTTCGGCATCTTCCAGTCGATTAAGGCAACGGCATATTCCTGCTGAATACAGCGGGTCACAGCCTCTTCGCCGGAGCGCACAGTATCCACCCTAAAGCCCATGCTTTCTAAGGTGGTGCGCATAATGTCGCGGGCGGTGGCATTGTCATCGGCAACCAGAATCGGCATGCCTTCAAGCTCTTGGGCGACCGTTAGCTTTTGACCGCTGGAAATCTGCAACTTAACGGTAAAATAGAAGGTACTGCCGTGGCCGAACTGACTTTCAACCCCAATGGTGCCGCCCATCAGTTCGACGAGCTGTTTACAAATCGCCAACCCTAAGCCCGTACCGCCGTACTTGCGTGTTGTAGAGGTATCGGCCTGACTGAAGGATTTAAACAGTTTGGCCTGCTGATCTGCGGTTAAACCAATACCGCTGTCGCGCACACTAAAGCGCAGCACCACATCGTCATTTTGCTGCTCAACCAAGTTGAGCGATAACAAGACTTCACCGCGCTCGGTAAACTTAATCGCGTTGTTCATCAAGTTGATCAGCACTTGCCCTAAACGCAGCGAGTCACCAAATAAGTGCCTAGGCACATTGGGCGCCACCGCAAACAGCAGTTCAAGCTGTTTATGGGCCGCCTTCTCGGAGAACATATCGCTGAGATCTTCGAGCATAGTATCGAGCTGGAAGGGCACAGATTCGATATCTAACTTGCCGGCTTCAATTTTAGAGAAGTCGAGGATGTCGTTAATGATGGAGAGTAAGGATTTTGAGGCGCGCTCAATTTTCTCCACATAGTTCTTCTGCTTCTTATCCAGCGCTGTCTGCAAACAAAGTTGCGACATACCGATAATGGCATTCATCGGCGTGCGGATTTCATGGGACATATTCGCGAGGAAATCGCCCTTAGCCTTACTCGCCGCATCCGCCTCCTCTTTCGCCACTAACAGTTCGTCAGATAAGAGTTTCAGCTCTGTCATATCGACCATACTGACCACGGCCGATTCGAACTGCTTCTGGCTATCAAACAGTGCCGACACATTGACCGTCATCCACAGTGGCTCACCATTGGGGCGAATAAAGCTACGTTCACCGCGATAGTGGTCGACTTTACCTTCGGCCAATTCTCTAAACTGAGCCTTAGCGGTTTCTTTATCCTGCAGGCTCAAGACATCGAAAATTGGCACACCGCAGAGTGACTCACGGGTCTGGCCCATGTCTTCGCAATATTGGTCGTTACAGTCGAGGATCACGCCTTTGGCATCGACGTTCACAATGCCAATGGTCGAGCCATCAAATAGCGCCTTAAAGTGCGCCTCGCTAACTGCCAACTCTTCTTCAATGGCTTTACGCTCGGTAATATCCATCACGTAGCCATTCCAAATAATGGCGCCATCATCGTTGTAGTGACCGCTCGCTCCCGCCTCCATCCAGCGAATACTGCCGTTAGGATGGCGATAACGGAACTCACGCACCCATTGCAACTTGTCCTCACTCTTACCCGCTAAGGCACGCACCACCTCGGGGCGTTCCTCATCAAAAATCCGCTCGGCAATGATATTAAAGTCTTTCAGTAAATCTTCGCGGTGTAAGCCCAGCATATGGAATGCCGCGCCGGAGAGGAAAGTAAAGGTATGATCCGCAGGAGAAACCCAGCGCAACTGATACACAGTACAAGGGATAGATTCGGTAATATTGGTGAGTTGCAGGCGCGACGCCTCAAGCTCAACCATGGCCAGTTTGCTCTCGGTGATATCGTCAATACTGCCGTCAAACCACAGTGGGAATCCTTCTTCGGTATAACTCGCCTTGCCCTTTTCATGCACCCAGCGAATGCTGCCGTCACGGTGGCGAATACGGTATTCCACCTCAAAGGTTTCCTGCTGCGCCAGCGCCCTATCGATATGTTGATGGCATAGCTCACGATCTTCTTCCAAGATCAGCGAGGCAAAGGTGCGTTGACGGTTTTCAATAAACTGGCTCGCCGCAAACCCCGTAATATCGGCAATGTTGTCACTGACATATTCCATCACCCAGACATCGCCGATGCGCGTACGATAGACGGCGCCAGGAATATTGGTCACTAGGCCGCGGAACCTTAGTTCACTGTCACGGATTTTTTGCTCTACGGCTAATTTCTGGGTCATATCCCGAATCGATGCCGCCACTTGTCTGCGACCTTCATGATCGGCAGGTAAAATACTCAAGGCGATTTCGGCGACAAACTCCCCGCCATCGGCTTTAAGCGCCCGCACATGGCGCGCATTGGCCATGGGGCGATCGCGGCCTTCACGCAAAAATTGCAGGCGGTCGCGGGCATGGTTGCTGCGCATGGCTTCAGGCAAGAGTGACTCCACCTGTAGCCCTAACATGCTGTTGGCATCGTAACCAAAGAGAATTTGGCAGCGGGTATTAGTGAATACAATTGAGCCCATCTGCTCGACGATCAGCATCGCCTCTGGCGCCGCTTCGAGTACGGCATTAGACCAAGTGGCAGCGGAGAACTGTTCGGTCACATCGGTGAATAACATCTCCACCGACATCAGCTCGCCCGTATCCGAAACCAAGGGCAGCATAAAGAGGTCGAGCATACGTGGGTGGCCACTCGCGTCGAGCAGCTCGACTTGATGGGAAGGAACGTTCTCCCCCTTCAGGGCTAAATCCGTGTATTCCCAGTTTTTTTCATTTAATGGATTGGCGGTAAACAGTCTTTGATACTTACGTTTGAGTAGCTCAGGTGACATGCCCAAGACCTTAGTGACGCCCTCACTCACCTGCGCCAGCTGCCCTGAAGGGTCGAGCGAGCAATAGAAGGACTTATCACTCATGCCATCGATCAGCCGCGCGAAACGGTTACCGCGGGAGTCTAAAATCGCCTGTTCACGCTCGCCGAGGAGTTCCGCCATCTGGTTAAAGGTGCTGCTTAAGGTGACTATCTCACTCACCGCACCTTTGGGGATCGCTAATTGCTGGGCTTTACCCTGACCGAAGGCCAAAATGCCCGACTCCAGCGCCTCAAGCGGCCGAGTCAAACGTTTAGCGGCGATGTAGCAAGTGAGTAATAACAATAGAGTTAATAAACTAAGGTTAAGCACCACGGACGCCACATCATCCAGCAGCGTTGCAAACAGCTGATGTTCGGGCACCATGACAATGACGCGCCATTTGAGCTTAGCGACTGAGGCAACACTGGCGAGATACACAGTGCTCTTATCATCGATAAAGCGCGCCTGTCCGTTTAACCCCTTATCTAATAATGTCCAAAAGTCACTGTTTCGACGGGTATTTCTATCGAGCCATTCGGCGGAGGTCACGGCGAGCACTTTCTCTTTATCGCTGTGGAAGATCAGCCGCCCTTGATCATCGAGTACCACTAATTGGCTTGGCTGCACACCAAGTTGTTCAGGCAATTTATCGAGCGCCAAATCGACGGTCGCCACCCCAAAGTAATCATTTTCAGGGCCAAAAGGCACCGAATAAGTCACCATCAAAGTGTTTCCCGCGCCCTCATCAAAATAAGCCTTAGACCAATAGCCTCCGGGTTGATTAATGGCCTTTGACCACCAATCCCAGGAGCCATCGGTATAGTCATAACCCTCGGCGCCAATATCTAGATAATGGAAGTTGTTGCCATCGCGGTAAACATAGGGGGAAAAGAGTTTTTTATCGGGGAAGGTATAAGGTTTAAACGCAACGGCTGAGCCATAAAAATCGGGATTGCGTTCGATGCGATTAGTGAGTACCCGTTTGATTTTCTCACTATCATTAATGCCCTCCTTATTGGAGATAAACCCAATAAAATCGGCAACACCTTGCGTATTGGCCTGCGCATGTTCGATTAGCAACTGTAGGCGATAGGCGGAATGATTCGACTCCTGGGCTAAGGAATCGTATAGCTTTCGCTCGGCAGAAAGATAATTAAACCAAGCATTAATGCCGTAAACGGCCGTCATGATAAGAATTAAAGGCAGCGCAATATGGGATAGAATTTTGCTGCGGAAGGTACGAAGTTTACTTTTATCCATGGCGTCGCCTCAAAGCCCCCGTTTTTAATCCACCCATTTTTGGGTAACCCTTATAAAGTAAACGAAGAACCCCTTATAAAGTAAACGAAGAACCTTGTGGCGACAATCTTAAAGTTAAAATAATGTGAACTAATATATTGTTTTCACAACATTAATAAATTGGGTCTAATGTACGGTTTGAGAGTGTCCGAACAAAATAGCTTTGGGTTTCGGCAATAATGACGTGCCTTAATCCAATAATGGCAATCAAGTTAGGGATCGCCATTAAACCATTTACCGTATCGGCCAATAACCAGATCACATCCAGCTTGATAAAGGCGCCGACCGCAATCAGGCCTAAAAACAGCATTTGATAGGCACGCAGCCCACGTTCGCCCACTAAGTAATACCAGCAGCGCTCGCCATAGTAGTGCCAACCTAAAATGGTGGTGAATGCAAAACAGACTAAGGCGATGGTCACTAAATACTGACCGATAGCCGCCGAACCGCCTAAGCTAAAGGCCGCGCTGGTCATGGCTGCGCCGGCGGTATCGCCGCTCCAGACACCCGTAATAATCAGTACCAGTCCCGTGATAGTACAGATGATAATGGTATCGAAAAAGGTGCCCGTCATACTGACTAAACCCTGCTCGACCGGCTCATTGGTTTTCGCCGCCGCGGCGGCAATTGGGGCGCTACCGAGGCCAGACTCGTTCGAAAACACCCCGCGGGCAATCCCCATTTGAATCGCCTGCGCCACGGTCGCGCCTAAGAATCCGCCCGCCGCCGAAACAGGCGTAAAGGCCGACTCCACCACTAACTGCAATGCGGGTAAAATCGATTCGGCAAAACTCACTAAAATCCATACACAAGCCAGTACATAACCAATCGACATCGCTGGTACTAACTTTTGCGCCACGTTGGAAATCCGCTTCACCCCACCTAAGGTTACCGCCGCGACTAACAGGGTGAGCACCAGTGCCGTCGCCCAAGTGGGCACCTCAAAGGCAATGGTCAGGGCATCGCTAATCGCATTCACTTGGGCAAAAGTACCAATCCCGAAGAACGCCACCCCCACGCCAAACAGGGCAAACAACTTCGCCATCCAATGTAGGCCCAGCCCCCGCTCGATGTAGTACATGGGGCCGCCTGCAATTTGCCCGCGCGCATCGGTGGTGCGATATTTTACCGCCAACATACATTCGGCATACTTGGTCGCCATGCCGAAGAAGGCCGCCAGCCACATCCAAAATAATGCCCCTGGGCCGCCCATCTTAATCGCGGTTGCCACCCCGACAATATTGCCCGTACCAATGGTGGCGGAGAGTGCCGTGCACAGGGCGGCGAAGGAAGAAAGATCCCCATGCCCTTTGGCGGGTTTAAACAATAAACCGAGGGCCATTGGCAGACGAAATACTTGGATAAGCCGCAAACGCAAGGTGAGATAGATGCCCGTACCTACGAGTAAACACAGGGTAACGGGTCCCCAAACGATACCGTTCAGGCTGCTGAGTAAAGCTTGAAAACTCATGATATTCCTCAATTATTAAACAACTTAATTAATAAAGGAGGAGGAAAAGAAATGGCTGTGACACACCGCTGCCAGCCTAAAGAAAGACTATCACCCAGCCAATAAAGGCAAGGAAAGAGTCCAAAAGACAAACGACAGGGACCGTGCAGTCATCCTCTCCTCTGTCCTTTTGCCTGAGCGTTTCGCAGAATGCATCCATCGACGCACCTACTTTCGCCTTCGGCGCCACCTATTATCGCGACTCAACGCAATCGGTAGTCTCTCCAGAGGCTCGTCCAGTAACAGTCCACGCCTTGCGGCACCTGAAAGAGTGCTTTGGTTCGGGAAAGATCCCAAACAAAGTTGCCTCGTCGGTGTGGGGTTAATTCCCCACTCTCCTGCTACCTTCATCCGAACGGATTGTTAAATCGATAGTCCGCTATCGATTTAACAGGGCGCACAGCATGCAACAAACACAAAAATAGCTCAAGCCCATTTGCTCACAGAATGGGGTTCCAAAACCACAATTGATGATAATTTAAACAGCATAAAACCTAAGTCTGAATCCAAACAAAGTGAACCTTAAGGACCAAATAGCAGTATCTATCAGAAGATAAAATGTTTTATCTTTAGTCGGGCTAAATGTTGCCAGAGTGGAAGGATAAATGTCAGAAGTAGCCAAACTTATCCAAGTGAGTAAAAGTTTTCGCGACGGCGAGCAGCGCCATACAGTACTGCAAGCCGTCGATTTAACCTTGCATCGCGGCGAAACCATCGCACTCACGGGCCCCAGCGGCAGCGGTAAAAGCACACTGCTAAATTTGATCGCAGGCTTTGAAACGCCAGACAGCGGCCAGATAGTGTTGAATAATCAATCCACCCAAGATTGGCAAGACAAACACTGGAGCGAGTTCAGGCACAACCATTTGGGCGTGGTGTTTCAACAATTTAATCTGCTGACTCCGCTCAATGTGAGAAACAACATAGGTTTTTCACTCAATCTCAACGGCGCCAGTTGGAATCCTTGGTGCGATTATCTCGTCGACAAATTGGGGCTGGCTTCGCTGCTCAATCGGCAGGTCGAAGCGCTTTCAGGCGGGCAACAGCAAAGGGTCGCTATCGCCAGAGCCTTAGCCCACAACCCGAGTTTACTGCTGGCCGACGAACCCACGGGCAACCTCGATGATGAATCGGGAAAACAGGTGATGTCGCTGCTATGCGAACTGGCCAAAGAAAGCCAAACCAGCATACTCATGGTCACCCACAGTGAAGAATGCGCCGCTTTTATGCACAAGCGCTGGCATCTTTCCCACGCCGCTGTGTCTATCTCCGGTTAACTAGATGATGAGTCCTGCATTAACCCCTAAGGCCAATCACAGCCAAACCAGAAACCGCCCATGGCTGCGGATCTACTGGGTATTAAAGGTCTTTCTCGCCCACTATCGCCACGCGCCGCTGCAAGCGGGCGCGATTTTGCTTGGCCTTGCCCTCGCCGTGACTTTGCTTATCGGGGTTAAAGCCACCAATGATAATGCTATTCGCAGCTACAGTGAGGCCACAGAACTCTTGAGCCAGCGAGCCGATGTGTTCTTAAGCGCGCCCATTGGCCAAGAAACCCTCGACGAATCAGTGTATTTCAGCCTGCGCCAAGCGGGCATAAGCCAAAGCCTTGCGGTTGTCAGCGGTAGAGTGGCGGGCCTGAACGGCCAGTTCTGGCAAATTGAAGGCAGCGATATCGTCGCAGCACTGACGGCGAGCCTAAGCTCAAAAGAGGAACAAAAGCACAACGCCAGCACAAAGCAAGCAGCCAATCCTAAAATGTCGATGGGAGCGCTGCCGCTCGCCGAGTTAATGAGTGGTGAGCCGATAGTGGTTATCAGTCAGAGCCTTGCCAATAAAATCGCACCCAATGGCCAACTCGACCTCGCGCCCGCGTCTTTTGCACCAGACAAGCTTAAGGTCATCAGTATCGATGATAGCTGGGGGCTGGGCAGTGCGATTCTGACCGATATTTCCCTCGCCCAAACGTTGCTCGGGATGCAAGGCAAACTCAGCTATATCGCCCTATTCAGTGACAGGGATAAGCTCCCCACCTTAAAGCAGCGGCTCGAAACCTTAGGTATTACGCCGCTTCGCGCCAGTTACAGTCAACAAGATCAAGGCCAAGCCTTGATGGCGCTTACCCGCAGCTTTCATTTAAACCTCAATGCGATGAGCATGTTAGCCTTTGTGGTCGGACTGTTTATTGCCTATAACGGTGTGCGTTACAGCCTGATGAAACGCCAACGTCTATTAATCCAATTGCTGCAACAGGGCTTAGCACGGCGTGAAGTCATGCTAGCCCTGCTTGGCGAGTTGCTGCTGTTGGTGGTGTTGGGCTCGCTAATGGGATTTATCCTAGGATTACAGCTGAGTCACTGGTTGCAACCTATGGTCGCTATGACCTTAGAGCAGCTCTACGGCGCCCACTTGTTGCCGGGGATTTGGCAATGGCGTTGGTTGGCCGAAGCGATAACCCTCACCTTAGTCGCCGCCCTAGCCGCCTGTTTACCCTTGTATTTTGACTTAACCCGCCAATCCCTCGCCCAAGGCGCTAATCGTTATCAACAAACGCAGGCCCACAACAAAACCCATGGCAGGCAGTTTATCTTAGCCTGCTGCCTGCTCACGCTCGCCGCAATACTCATGCCCTTCAGCCAAAGCTATAACACCAGTTTGGTATTGTTGGGCATGGTTGCCGTTGCGATTCCATTGTTATTACCACAAGTATTGCATTGGGGCGTTAGCTTGCTGCTGCCATTGACTCGCCCCGGACTTAAGCACTATCTCCTCGCCGAAACCCGCGAGCTTATCGCGCCATTGTCCCTCGCCATGATGGCGATACTGCTGGCACTGAGCGCCAATGTGTCGATGAATACCTTGGTCGGTAGCTTCGAGCAAACCTTAAGAAGCTGGTTAGAAACCCGCTTGCATGCCGATTTATACCTGCGCCCCAGCGCCAACCATATGGCCGAAGTGCGCGATAAATTGAGCCAAGATCCTCGCCTGAGTGGCCTGTATCAGCAATGGCAAGTGGAGGCCGAAGTATCACCCCAAGGGGCGGCGCAAACGATTCCCGTCAACCTAATTAGCCGCGATGATGCATCGATTCAACACACCAGCACACTCAAACAAAGCTTGCCGGATCTCTGGCAAACTTACTTTGAAGGGCGTTACGTGTTAGTCAGCGAACCCATGGCCATTAAGTATCAGCTGCAACTCGGCGATAGTTTGGCGTTAAATGTGCTAGACAAAACCGCCAATAATCCCGTGGTGATCGCCGGGATTTATTACGACCATGGTAATACCCGTAATGAGCTCATCATCAGCCATGAGCTATGGCAACGGGCGCAGCTACCCGTGTTACCCATTAGCCTTGCGGCCAGTTTCCACTCTGTCGAGCCAGAAGAGCAAACCACTGCGACTCAGCGCAAACTCAGTGAGGCTGAGCTAGATGAACTACAAGGGCAATTGGCCGTTACATTGGGCTTAGCACAGGCACAAATTTACAGCCAAGCCAAGATCAAGGCTCAGGCCATTGCCATGTTTAAGCGCACCTTCTCAATCACCTTAGTGCTCAATAGCTTAACTTTATTGGTGGCGGCCATTGGGCTATTTAGCGCCTGCTTGATGTTAACTCAATCCAGGCAAGCGCCATTGGCGAGGCTGTATTCCCTCGGGGTGAGTCGTAACAAATTGCGGACTATGGTGTTCAGCCAAATGCTGCTAGTCGTGGTCATCACTTGCCTGATGGCCATGCCCACAGGTGCACTGCTCGGCTATTTATTGATTGATAAAATCACCCTGCAGGCTTTCGGCTGGACAATCAAGATGATATGGGATTGGTTTGCTTATGGAAAAGCCATCCTCATTGCCTTAGTGACCTGCACCTTAGCCGTACTCTTACCGCTTTACTGGCAAACCCGCAGGCCCTTAATCGCCAGTTTGCAGCAGGAAACCCTATGAGCGCACGCGTACCTCAAACCAAGGCTTGGCACCTTAATCCATTAGCGTGTGCAACGCGATTTAAGATCGGCACAAGCGCAGGCTTTATTTTGAAGAGTGCCATAGGAGGCTTACTGCTTGCGACAATAAGCGGCTGCGATAACGCGCCTTCAACGACCGAGCCTCAATCCATGGGGACTATACTGGGGCAAGCAAGCGCAGATAGCCAAAGCTTTGCCAAGGTCACGCCAGGAAACCACTTTCAATTTCCTCAAGATCACCTCGCCCATCAGGATTTTCGTCAGGAATGGTGGTATCTCACCGCTAATTTAACCACTGAGAATGGTGAGCAACTTGGTGCCCAATGGACGCAATTTAGGGTAGCGCTCAAACCTAAGCACACAGAACCGCAAAACGAGGGAGCGACGCCTAAGACAACTTGGGCGACGGAGCAGCTTTATTTTGCCCATAGCGCACTCACCTCCAGCACTTCTCACCTCGCCCATGAAAAATGGTCGCGGGCGCATCCATCACTTGCAGGGGTAAGCGCAGATCCCTACCAAATTCGCCTCGATAACTGGCAATGGCGCAGTCAGTCAAATGAGTTATTCCCTGCAACCTTGAGCGTTGCAACCGATGACTTTAGTTATCAACTCGAGCTTAACAGCCAAGCGCCACTGCAATATCAAGGGGATAAGGGTTACAGCATTAAGAGTCGCGACGGCAAAGTCGCCTCTTACTACTACAGCCAACCCTTTATCACGATTCACGGTGAAATCACCCGCCATATCAAGATCGATGGCCAAGTGGAAAACCGCGTCGAGAAAGTCACAGGCCAAGGCTGGTTAGATAGAGAATGGAGCTCGCAGTTTTTAAATAAGAGCCAGCAGGGCTGGGATTGGTTTGCCCTTAGGTTAGATGATGGTTCGGCGTTGATGCTATTTCAGCTCAGGGAACAATCCTCCGATAAAGCACAATCGGCCTTTTACAGCGCCAGACGAATGTTTGCAGATGGTACCGGACGCAACATTAATTCCCGCGATAACCCCGATGAGATTAAAATGACCCCACTCGAGTGGCAAACCACCAGCACGGGTAAATACCCGATCCGCTGGCAAGTGCAAATCCCAAGTGAGCAAATCGACATCCGCATTTCCCCCTTAAATCCCAATAGCGCCATGGCGTTATCCACCTCCTATTGGGAAGGCCCGATTGAGCTTAAAGGCAGCCATAGCGGCACAGGTTATATGGAGCTGACGGGCTATTAATCTCCATACGTCTGACTTAGCTCTAATGTGATCTCCATATCAAAAACAGCGACTTAACACGCATTACTCTCATACTATCGATTGCAAATACTGTTGGATTTTCAATCAGTGATTGCATTTCGATGAAAATCCCAATAAATTATTATGACAACGTTGTCAAAACAATCAAAACAACAAGATAGCCATCGTAATCACGGACGATTCTATTCAGTTCAATAACACAGGGAGGGGTGAATGAGCGCTTTACGTAAAGGGTTTACCCTGATTGAACTGATGATCGCCGTCGCCATTATTGGCATTCTTGCCGCCATTGCGATTCCTTCGTTTAATGAGTACTTAAAACAGGGTCGACGCTTCGATGCGCAGCAATATCTCGTCAGTAGCGCCCAAGCGCTAGAGCGCCATTATTCCCGCAACGGCCTGTATCCCGCTTCGCAGAGTTTAACCAACAATGCCTACTACAGTTTTAGCTACACCCCCACCACGGATAAATTAGGTTTTAGCCTCAAGGCCGTCCCCACCAGTCGTCAGTCGGATTCCTGCGGCACCTTAAGCCTCGACCATAAAGGTGTACGCGCCCCTGCAACCCATTGCTGGACCCACTAAGATGGCAAAGCGCACTAAAGCGGGGTTCACCTTAGTCGAATTACTGGTCGCTATCGCCATCATAGGTATCTTGGCGAGCATCGCCCTGCCTTCCTATCGGGATTTGATCGCCAGAGAAAGCCTCACCAGCACGGCGAATGAACTGATCTCCAGTTATAAATTCGCCCGTGGCGAAGCCATCAAGCGCAATCAGGCGGTGACACTGGAAGCGACAGAAGATGGGCGCTGGCTGGTCATCAGCAATCAGGAACAACTCAAGGTCTTTAGCCCATCTAACCGCGGCGTCAGCATCGATGGCTTTAACACCCTCAATATCAATGCGACAGGCAACACCACTAAAACCCAGATGAGCCTCGAAAACACCCAAGGCGAAACGCTCAATCTGTGCATATTGCCAAGCGGGCAAAGTTATTTACAGGAGGCGGCATGCGCATAATGGTGCTGGGTGAGAAACAACAAGGCTTTACCATGACCGAAGTGCTGATTTCGTTAGTGGTTTCGGTCACTTCGCTACTGGCGCTCGGCAAAGCTCAGCTATCTTCATTGCAGCATGCGACCAATAGCTTCCAGTATACGGTCGCCACCATTCAAGCGCAGAATGCCATTGAAAGGATCTGGCCGAGGATCTGCGATATTCAGCGCCAACCCGCACGCTTTGAGGATGTCAATTTTAGGGCCAGCCTCAGCCAAGATATGCCCAGCGGTTACACCTTAGTGTTACCGAACACTTATCAAGACACTATGCCCATCACTGTGACTTGGCAGGACGGCCGCATTGAGGACAATAACAGTGTGAGCCTCAACGCCAGCTTTCCGCACTTATGTCAGGTGTAGCTATGTCCTTAAGCGCGAAAAAACAGCAAGCGGGATTTAGCTTATCAGAGCTGATGATCGCTATGGTGCTTGGGCTGATTATTATGCTGGCCGTGGTCAACTTTTTCGCCCCGCTCAAGGCCACTGTTGAAGAAAGTAAACGCCTCGAAAACGCTGCCGATGCGCTGAGATACGCCACCCTCAGCCTCAGCAAGAGCGTCAAACGTGCATCAAATATCGTATCCCTCAGCGCGAATGAGTTAGTGCTCGCAGTTGCAGCATCCCCAGCCCAACCGAGTTTAACTTGCCTAGGAACCAGCAAAACCAGCGATTACAACGAAACCTACCGTTTTGACGCCCCCAATCTGAGCTGCGACGACGGCGATGGCGCTCAGGTGTTACTCACAGGGCTAGAATCGACCCGTTTTGCACTGAATGGCGAACTGGTGACTGTAGTACTCAAGCCCGAAAAACTCCCCGCGCAATATGGCCAAGGGATCCAGCTCGATATCGCCCTGCGTAAGCCCCTATGGCAACAAGCCCTCAACAGCCAACAGAACCCATAAAGCAAGGAAGCCATAATGGACAATCTAAGACCAGCTCTAAGCAATAAGGAACACGGCGCGGTACTGCTTATCGTCTTAGTCTTCAGTCTATTAGCGAGTTTGCTGGTGGTCACGTCCCTCAGGGATAACCTAGTGCAAGAGCGACTGAGCGGTAACTTTCAAAAGCAAGTCAATGCGCAGCTACTCGCCGAACAGGGGATGCATGAGAGTTACAACCAACTCAAGACTCAGCTGCAGCGCGCGCCCAATCAAGGCCTGCAAACCCTTTATGAGCAACTCCCCGCCGAAGCCGATGGCAGCCTCGAAGGCAGCAGCTATGCCCTCGAAAACGGCCAAATCGCCGGGGCCGATCTTAGCCTCGACAGTCGTGGCAATCATTTAGAGGGTGAGGCCAAACTCAACGCCCAGTTCACACTGCAGGGCAGTCACGGAAATACGATTTTCAATGATGCGATTGTGTCCTGCGAAAGCTTGAATTTAACTGGCAGCAGTAGCATCGATGGCTACGATTCCCGTAAAGGCGCCTATGGCGATAGCATCAGTAATGGCCAAGGTGGCAGTGAGCTTAATCAACATGGCAAAGGCAATGTCACGACCATTGAGCCCAATGCCAATATTACGCTCACGGGCAACGCACCAATTTACGGCGATGTTAGCGCCACGGGCAGCGTCACCCTCACCGGCTCGTCGGATATCCACGGCAGCATTCAAGCCAATAATGATGTCACCCTAGGCACAGGGACCATAGGCGGGAATGTCGCGGCGGGCAATAACTTTAACTTGGCCAATAGCGGCACGGTGGCAGGTTCGGTCAAAGCCAATAATAATGCCGCCACGGCGCCCAAAGCCCAAGTGAATGGCACACTGCAATATGGCGGCGACGGTAACTTTCATCAGGACAGCCAGATTGGCAACTTAGTCAACGCACGCCCTAATGTGCCGCCCGTGCCGACAAAATCCTGTGACCCATTAGATATTGGCGCTGTGATGGGCGGCTTTAAGATGCCAAATAACGGCGCGCGCAGGATTGATTCAAACGCCAATGTCACTATCACGCCATCGGGGTCGAGTAAGACCGAACTCGGCTGGAAAGGTGATTATTTCCCGAGCCTTACCCCCACGTCAGAAAACATCTTCGGTAGTGACACCCCAGTATTTAACCTCGACAGCTTAGTCATGAGCGCCGATGGCGTGCTCAATATCAGTGGCGGCGATGTCACCCTGATAGTCAATGGTGACTTTAAGATGAGTGGCTCGAATCAGCTAAATATTGCCCCGGGCTCGAGCCTTACGCTGTTTGTGGGCGGTGAAGTCGCCTTTACGGCGGGAACAAACAACGGTAACAACATTAAGGGACAAACCCTAACCGACAGCAACAAGCCGCCACTGTCTATTTTTTCTGGCTCGGATAAGGATGTCACCGTCAGCGGTAATGTGCCGATTTATGCCGCGCTCTACGCCCCCAAATCTAAGGTTAATCTTCCCGGCGGCCCAGAGATTTTCGGCTCGGTGAGGGGCAAATCCATCACAGCCACCGGAAATGGAAAAATCCATTATGACAATGCCTTAGGCGCTGCCGACTTAGGCGAAGGTAATGCTAATCCCGCGGTCATCCTGCTCAAGCAATGGCAATATTTGTAGAGCTAATGCCCACGTTTAACTCACTCGCTGGCTCCCTCTCCAAAGGGATAGGGATTGTGTAAATTTCAAACTGAGAGTTAGATCACGCGCAAAACTTTGATCCCGATCGACTATCCCCGCCAATACCTCTTGCGAGGTATACCCACATTTTTTATCAGGTCTAGACTCACAGTTATCCACATTGAGTTGTCGCGATGTTTATCGAAAACAACTGAATGAATCTCAAGATAAAGGTACCGCTATGAGTCAGGAATACCATGTCACCAGTCTTGTGGTACATGCCGCCCCTTATGCCTTACAACAGGTTGAGGCCGATATTGCTGCATTAAAGGGCTGCGATATCCACGCCATTTCCCCCGAGGGCAAGTTCGTTATTACCCTCGAAGGCAATAGCCAAAAAGCCATTCTCGACAATGTTGAAGCCATCAATGCCCTGTCCGGCGTGTTATCCGCCAGTTTGATTTACCACCAAGTAGAACCCTTAGAACAAGAGAGTGAGGAAACACTATGAGCATTAGCCGCCGCGAGTTTCTCAAGGCTAACGCAGCGGTTGCCGCTGCCACGGCCGTTGGCGTCACGCTTCCCGTGAAAATGGTCGAAGCCGCCGAGTCAGATAACATTAAGTGGGATAAAGCCCCCTGCCGTTTTTGCGGTGTGGGTTGTAGCGTATTAGTCGGTACCAAAGCCGGTAAAGTCGTCGCGACTAAGGGCGATCCCGAAAGCCCAGTTAACCGTGGTTTGAACTGTATTAAGGGTTACTTCCTGTCGAAAATCATGTACGGCAAGGACAGATTAACCACGCCGCTGCTGCGGATGAAAGACGGCAAATACCACAAAGAAGGCGAGTTTACCCCAGTAAGCTGGGATGTTGCCTTCGATACTATGGCCGCTAAGTGGAAAAACAGCATCGCCACTAAGGGCCCTACCTCAGTCGGTATGTTCGGCTCGGGCCAGTGGACCATTTGGGAAGGTTATGCCGCCTCTAAATTACATAAGGCCGGATTCTTAACCAACAATATCGACCCTAACGCCCGCCACTGCATGGCATCGGCCGTAGGTGGCTTTATGCGTACCTTCGGTATCGACGAGCCTATGGGGTGTTACGATGACTTAGAAGCCGCCGACCAATTTGTGCTCTGGGGCGCTAACATGGCAGAGATGCACCCGATCCTGTGGGCACGCTTATCCGACCGTCGTTTAAGCCACAAAGACTGCCGCGTACATGTGCTATCCACCTTCGAGAACCGCAGTTTCGACTTAGCGGACAATCCTATGGTGTTCCGTCCACAGTCAGACTTAGTGATCCTCAACTTTATCGCTAACTACATCATCCAACACAAAGCCGTGAATACCGACTTTGTGACTAAACATACTAAGTTTGCTCTCGGTGTGGATGATATCGGTTATGGTCTACGTCCAGATCATCCGTTAGAGAAGAAAGCCAAAAACCCAGGCAATGGTAAGTCTAGCCCTATCAGCTTCGAAGAATACGCTAAGTTCGTCAGCACTTATACGCTGGAATATGCGGCGAAAATGAGTGGTGTAGAGCCTGAAAAATTAGAAACCTTAGCTAAGGCCTACGCCGATCCTAAGGTCAAAGTCATGAGTCTGTGGACCATGGGGATCAACCAGCACGTACGTGGTGTGTGGGCAAACAACATGCTCTACAACATCCACTTACTCACAGGTAAAATCGCTACCCCAGGTAACAGCCCATTCTCATTAACGGGTCAACCTTCGGCCTGTGGTACTGCCCGTGAAGTCGGCACCTTCGCCCACCGCTTACCTGCGGATATGGAAGTGGCCAACGATAAACACCGCGCCATCACAGAAAAAGTGTGGCAGCTACCAGAAGGCACCATTCCGCCAAAACCCGGCTTCCATGCCGTGCTGCAAAGCCGCATGCTCAAAGACGGTAAGCTCAACTGCTATTGGACCATGTGTACCAACAATATGCAGGCGGGTCCGAATATCAACGATGAAATCTACCCCGGTTTCCGTAACCCAGAAAACTTTATCGTGGTATCCGATCCATACCCAACCGTCACCGCCATGGCCGCTGACTTAATTCTGCCCACCGCCATGTGGGTTGAGAAAGAAGGTGCCTACGGTAACGCCGAGCGCCGCACCCATATGTGGCATCAACAGGTCAAAGCGCCAGAAGGGGCCAAGTCGGATCTGTGGCAATTAGTCGAGTTCTCAAAACGCTTTAAAGTGTCTGAAGTGTGGCCGGCTGAGCTTATCGCTAAACAGCCAGAATATGCTGACAAAACGCTTTATGAAGTGCTGTTTGCCAACGGCGTCATCAACAAGTTCCCAACCACAGATTGTAAGGGCGACTTAAACGATGAAAGTGCGCACTTTGGCTTCTATCTGCAAAAAGGCATTTTCGAAGAATATGCCGCCTTTGGTCGCGGCCATGGCCATGACTTAGCCGACTTTGACCGTTACCACGAAACCCGTGGCCTACGCTGGCCTGTGGTTGAGGGCAAAGAAACCCTGCGCCGCTTCGTTGAAGGTAGCGATCCTTATGTGAAGGCAGGAGAAGGCTACAAGTTCTACGGTAAACCCGATGGCAAAGCGGTGATTTTCGCCCTGCCCTACGAACCTGCAGCAGAAGAGCCAAATGAAGAATACGATCTGTGGATGTCTACCGGCCGTGTACTCGAACACTGGCATACAGGTTCGATGACCGCCCGTGTACCTGAGCTGTACCGCGCTTACCCCGATGCACAAATCTTTATGCATCCTGAAGACGCTAAAGCCCGTGGTCTGCAACGTGGTGATGAAGTGCTAGTCGCATCCCCCCGTGGTGAGGTCAAAACCCGTGTCGAAACCAAAGGCCGTAACAAACCGCCACGCGGCGTGGTGTTTATGCCCTTCTTCGATGCGCGTCAGTTAGTTAACAAGTTGATTTTGGATGCGACCGATCCACTGTCAAAAGAAACTGACTTTAAGAAGTGTCCCGTAAAAGTGATGAAGGCCTAAGCCTCATTTGATAGCAATAAGCGTATTTGAAAGCGATTAAGGAGTGCTAAGGTGAGTCAGCAAGTGAAGAGTCCATTCACAGTCAAGCAAGTCAACCGTCGCCAGTTTTTGGCAACGACGGCTAAGGCTGGCTGCGTGATGGGGCTCGTGGGATTAGGCTTGACGGCCACGGCAAAAAGCCAAGGCCAGCTCGCCCCCCAAGCTTGCAGACCGCCGGGCGCCCTTGAAGAAAGCGATTTTCTCTCCGCCTGTGTGCGTTGCGGTTTGTGTGTCGAGGCTTGTCCCTACGATACCCTATCGCTGGCACGCTGGTTTGATGGCGCCGCCACTGGCACGCCATTCTTTACCGCAAGACGCATTCCCTGCGAAATGTGTGAGGATATTCCCTGCATCAAAGCCTGCCCTTCGGGCGCGCTTGATCCTCAACTTGAGCAAATTAGCGATGCTAAGATGGGTGTTGCGGTACTGATAGATGAGAAAAACTGCCTAAACTTTAAGGGATTACGTTGTGACGTCTGTTATCGGGTTTGTCCGTTAATCGACAATGCCATCACCTTAGAACGCCAACGCAATCAACATAGCGATCACCACGCCATGTTTTTACCCACAGTCAACAGCGATACCTGCACGGGTTGCGGTAAATGCGAGCATGCCTGCGTGCTCGACACGGCCGCGATTAAGGTGTTACCGACCACTCTGGCGCTCGGTAAAGCGGCTGCGCATGACACTTATATCAACACCGAGGAAACCACCTTAGAGATGTTGAATAAGGGGCTAACGCTATGAGTAACAAGTCTATGAATAACCAGACCATGAACTCAAAAGCCCGCATGCAAGGCGAGCATGCCGCAGCCATTGCAGAACTCGGTTGGTTTGGCGCACACAAATATTTGCTACTACGCCGCGCGGTGCAATTCGGCTTATTAGGCTTATTTGCACTTGGGCCATTACTGGGAATTTGGCTATTTAAGGGTAATTTATCGGCCAGTTTACTGCTCGATACCATTCCCTTTGCCGATCCACTGGTGAGCTTACAAATGCTCATTAGCGGGCATATTCCCGAGCTTAGCCTACTGATAGGCGCCGCCTTGGTCATACTGTTTTATGCCCTCGCCGGTGGACGGGTGTTTTGCAGTTGGGTGTGTCCGGTCAATCTGGTAACTGACACCGCAAGCTGGCTCAGACGTAAATTGAACCTTCCTCGCAGCAGCGAGTTACCACGCAATTTACGTTATTACCTGCTGGCACTCGCGCTGTTATTGCCATTGCTCACGGGCAACTTGATTTGGGAATGGATTAACCCAGTACCTTTAGTCTATCGCGCCGTGCTATTTGGCAGTCTCAGTGGTTTATGGATCTTAGCGGCGATATTTCTGCTGGATCTGTTTATCGCCGAGCGCGCTTGGTGTGGTCACCTGTGCCCAACAGGCGCCCTGTTTGGCTTAATCGGTAAATGGAGCCCCATCAAAATCGTTGCCAGCAAAGCCAGTGCCTGTGATAACTGCATGGACTGCTTTGCCGTTTGCCCTGAACGCCAAGTATTAAAGCCGGCGTTAAAAGGGCAAAACCCGGTGATCACTAGCCCAGACTGCACCCAATGCGGCCGCTGTATCGACGTCTGCGCACAACGCGTATTTCGCTATCAAACACGCTTTACGGCCACTCAGGCTCAACTTAGCAAAGGCGATTCGACCGATTGTCAGTCGCTATCAACCACTTCACCAATTCGTCAACACATTGCCCCCAAGGCGGAGAATGACCAATGAAAAAAATACTCACCTTAGCTGCGATTGTATTAGCCATCGGCGGCTGCTCAGGCCAACAAGCAGACTCTCAAACCACACCCGTAAACATCAAATCCCTCGCCGGCGATAGCGCGGTAACGGATATTCGCCCAGCCGATGCCATGCCCGTCTACCCAAGCCGTGGCAAGGCGCTAGAGCGCAGCTTTACCGACCAACCACCACTCATTCCCCATAAGGATGATTACAAAATCACCTTGGATAAGAATGGCTGTTTAACTTGTCACAGCTGGGATAAAGCCCCACGGATGAAAGCCACGCCAGTGGCGAAGTCCCACGTAATCGACGATAAAGGCACGCTCAATGGCCATAACTATTTCTGCACCCAGTGCCACGTTGCACAGGCAGAAAACAAGGCGCCTTTAGTCGAGAACAAGTTCTCAAATCAATAACACAGCACTTCCCTGCCCACAAAAGCCACTGCTAACCCAGTGGCTTTTTATTTTCCGCAATAAAATCTCAGCGCTAAGCTTTGCCCGCATAGTGTTCAAAGTACTGTGTTAGGAGCGCAGCTAAGACTGAAGATTAAAACGCAGAGAATGAAATACAGAGCGTTAAACAAGCATGCAATGAGATAGGAGATCAGGGAAAGAAAACGGGTGGGAAGAGAACACGAAACGATTAAAAAGTAAAAACCCAGCCTAGGCTGGGTTTACTTGTTGTTTTGCTTTATGCAAATCACCCGCTGGAGCCGTTAATCTGGTTTGCACCGCTTTAGCTGTTTGCACATTCTTTGCTTCAGGCATAGCTGCCTGCCATAAAGCACCGACCCATAAACTTGATGTGGATTTCATTGGTTATTCCCCTATTCTGTTAACGAGCTCAAAGTAATACTTAGGCCATCATCAGTAAAATGAATTAACGCCATACCATGGATTCCATTTAAGCATGAATATCCCAATCAAGACCTTGCAATGTTTTCTGACCTTAGTCGAAACGGAAAACTTCACCCGTGCCGCGGAAAAATGCTTTATCACCCAGCCCACGCTGAGCAAGATCATCCAAAGGCTCGAAGAGAGTTTAGGCGAGACGCTGCTTATCCGTAACAATCAGAAAGTCGAGCTGACCCAAGCAGGGCAGCTGTTTGAACACAGCGCGCGGGAAATCCTCGGGCAATGGCATAGATTGCAGGAGGACATGAGCAACTTAAGCGGACTTAAAACAGGACGGTTAAGATTAGGCGTCTGCCCTATGATGAGCAGTCTAATTATCGGGCTACTGACCAGTTACCGAAAACGTTATCCCGGCGTTGAGCTGCAAATGTATGAATACGGCGGATTTGGTTGTGAACAGGCGCTGCTGAATAACAGCTTAGACATCGCCTTTACCGCACTGCCAACCACCCATGAGACCGAGCTGGTGAATCAACCGCTCACCAAGTATCCCCTGCTCGCTTGTTTGCCCGATGGGCATCCGCTCGCCAGTCAATCTCACCTCAGCTGGCAGGATTTTGAGCCCTATCCCTTTATTCTCTATAACGAAGATTTTTCCTTGGCGAAGCTAATAAATCGCCTGAGTCGTAAGGCGGGAGTGCAACTCAATATCGCGTTTCGAAGCGGCCAATGGGACTTTCTCGCCGCTATGGTCGAGGCCGATATGGGCCTAGCGATTTTACCCGAACCGATTTGCCAAAAACTCAGCACCAGCAAGTTAGTGTTTAGACCTATGCAACCGGCGATGACCTGGGATTTAGCCCTCATTTGGCGGCAAAATCTACCTTTAACCCCTGCGGCCAATGCGTTACTGGAACTGAGTAAACAGAAAGCACTGCGTTAAACCGCTCCTTCAAGGCTTGGGCTTAGACTAAGCCTTAGACTGGGCTTGAACTAAGCCTTAGGCTGCAACACTCAAGCTATGTGTATCCTTAAATTTCACCCATAAAAAAACCGCTGCAAGCCTTGGCTTAGCAGCGGTTTCTATTTAGAGGAAGTTAAGAATTACTTCTTAGCTTCAGCAGCTTTACGCTCTTTAACTTGCTCAACAACTTTGTCCGAAACGCTGTTTGGACATGGGCTGTAGTGTGAGAACTCCATAGAGAACTGACCACGGCCTGAAGTCATTGTACGTAGAGAACCGATGTAACCGAACATTTCTGATAACGGAACGTCAGCCTTAACGCGAACACCAGTTACACCAGCAACTTGGTCTTTGATCATACCGCGACGACGGTTTAAGTCACCGATTACGTCACCTACGTTGTCTTCTGGGCTGAACACGTCAACTTTCATGATTGGCTCAAGCAGTTGTGGTTTAGCTTTAGCAATAGACTGACGGAATGCCGCTTTAGCAGCGATTTCGAACGCGATTGCTGAAGAGTCAACTGCGTGGTAAGCACCGTCAGTCAGTTCGAACTCAACGTCTAACACTGGGAAGCCAGCGATAGTACCAGTGTTCATCATGCTCGCGAAGCCTTTCTCAACTGCTGGCCAGTATTCCTTAGGAACGTTACCACCAACAACTGAAGACTTGAACACGAAGCCAGAGTTTGGCTCACCTGGGCGGATGATGTATTCGATCTTACCGAATTGACCAGAACCACCAGATTGTTTCTTGTGGGTGTATTGGTCTTCAACCATTTGAGTAATGGTTTCACGGTATGCTACTTGTGGTTCACCCACGATCAGCTCAACACCATAAGTACGCTTCAGGATGTCTACTTTAATGTCTAAGTGCAGTTCACCCATACCTTTAAGGATGGTTTCACCTGAATCTTCGTCAGTTTCTACGCGGAATGATGGATCTTCTGCGATCATCTTACCGATAGCGATAGCCATCTTCTCGCTGCCGCCTTTGTCTTTTGGCGCTACTGCGATAGAGATAACTGGCTCAGGGAACACCATCGCTTCCAGAGTACATGGGTGCTTAACATCACACAGAGTGTGACCAGTTTGTACGTTCTTCATACCCACGATAGCGATAATGTCACCAGCTTCTGCTGATTCAATTTCGATACGATCGTTTGCATACATTTCGCACATACGGCCGATACGCTCAGTCTTACCAGTTGCACTGTTAAGAATGGTGTCACCTTTCTTCAGGCGGCCAGCATAGATACGTACGAAAGTCAGGGCGCCGAAACGGTCGTCCATGATCTTGAACGCTAATGCTTTTAATGACTCGTCAGCAGAAACGATAGCGTATTCGCCAGTTTCGTTACCTTCTTCGTCAGTTAAAGGTTGTGGATCAACTTCGTCTGGTGCTGGCAGGTAGTCAACAACAGCGTCTAGAACCAGTTGCATACCTTTGTTCTTGAACGCAGAACCACAGAATGTTGGGAAGAATGCCATAGTACGAGTACCCTTACGGATACAACGCTTCAGGTCTTCAATAGATGGCTCTTCGCCTTCCATGTAAGCTTCTAACAGGTCGTCATCTTGCTCAACAGCAGATTCGATCAGCATTTCACGGTATTCTTCAACTTGGTCAACCATGTCTGCTGGAACGTCAGTTACAGTGAAGTTTTCTGGAATACCAGAATCATCCCACACGTAAGCTTTACGAGTTAACAGGTCAACAACACCAGTGAACTCATCTTCGATACCGATTGGCAGAACCATAACCAGTGGGTTAGCAGCTAAAACGTCTTTAGTTTGCTTAACAACACGTAAGAAGTCAGCACCCATACGGTCTAACTTGTTTACGAAGATGATACGAGCAACTTCAGATTCGTTAGCATAACGCCAGTTAGTTTCTGATTGAGGCTCAACACCACCAGAACCACAGAATACAGCGATACCGCCGTCAAGAACCTTCAGAGAACGGTAAACTTCAACTGTGAAGTCAACGTGTCCAGGGGTGTCAATAACGTTGAAACGGTGGTCTTTCCAGAAACAGCTTACAGCAGCTGATTGAATGGTAATACCGCGCTCAGCTTCCTGAACCATGAAGTCTGTTGTTGATTCACCGTCGTGAACTTCACCTAACTTATGGATTTTACCGGTTAGCTTAAGAATACGCTCGGTGGTCGTGGTTTTACCCGCGTCAACGTGAGCGAAGATACCAATGTTTCTGTATTTGGATAATTCGGTCATGATTCAACTTTAATGATTAGTTTAAGAAGTAGACGGAGTATGCGACAAACCACCGACACACCGCACATCAGATTATTTTAGGCGCATATTGTAAATTGGAACCCCGCTATGCGCAAATGGCTCTTGCAATTTTTCACGATAAAGTCGCGGAAAAAATTAAAAAAAAATAAGAAAAATATGTGAAAACAATTAAATAAAAAAACTTAGCTCAATATTCAATCAATTAGTAAAAACCCTAAAAATAAGCCGATTTTCATCGAGACTGATGTTTTTCCATGCTTTAGCTGTTAACAAACAGCCATAAACCCGCTCTAAGCCTGTCAACAAATAGCCTTGAGCCAGTCAATCAACAACCTTGAGTTGATTCACTGAGTGCGCAACTCAGTTAAAATCGTGCGAACTGGGAAGGTTTTATAGGATAAATAGCGGATTTCTGAATAAAAACCGCTACGAGCTTAGGAATGGACTTAAATCTTACCAAGCAAGGCAGCTACAGATGAGTGTCATCGACACAAATCTGGTCCCGCCCCAGCGCTTTTGCCTGATATAGCGCCTTATCTGCCCGCTCAAAACACGATTGCATCGGCTCATTGGCCGCGAGTTTGGCAATCCCGAAACTACAAGTGAGCTGAACATCGCCACTAAAATGGTACTCACTGATGGCGGTTGTGATCCGCTGACACAGCGACTTCACTGCCTCGAGTGAGGTGTTATGGCAAAGGATCACAAACTCTTCCCCGCCCCAGCGTGCAACCACATCACTTTCACGCACACAGTGCTGCAATACCGAGGACAACTCCATCAAAATAGTATCCCCAACGGAATGGCCTAAGGTGTCATTGATCTCTTTAAAGAAATCGATATCTAACATCACCAAGCAAATGGCCCCTTGCGTTGAAGCGGCGGCGCGGTGTTCATGGACAAATTGTCGATTAAAGTAATGCCGATTGTAGAGTTTAGTGAGCGGATCGTGGGTGGATAAAAACTCAAGTTCGGTATTACTTTGCTCTAACTGCAAACGCAATTCCTCAAGCTGCTGGTTTTTATCGGTTAGTCGGCGATTGTAACGACTGATCATATAAGTGCGCGTTACCAGTAGGCACACGACTAACAGTGTCGCCGCAATCACTTGATAGATAAGTAAGTAGTTGGTTTCATCGATGATAGTGATGTTGTTCCATTTCTGGTAAATCCTGATCCGCTCCAGCTCATCTACATTGTCTAGCACTTGATTGATTAATGGCAGCAGCGCCTCATGCCCAGCGCTCACCCCCACCCGCAGTTCATCCTCCGGGCCACCCCAACCGGCAATTTTAAGGTGATTGAATCCTGTCTGCTGAATATAGGCATTAACGGAAAACATCGACCCCACAAAGAGGTCGACCTTTTTCTCGAGCACGGCTTCAAGCCCTGCTGGCTCACTCGCCACTTTAATCGTGCGAACCTTGGGATAATAATGCTGAATATATTCGGCGAGACGATAGCCATCAGGCACCGCCAAGGTGCGCGCACCGATATTTTCAAACCCTTGCAAAAAGGGTTCGTCCTTGAGAGACACTAATACATTGGGGGAGCGAAAATACACATGGCTGAAATGTAAAAACTGCTCCCGAGTCACCGTTTTATTGAGTAGTGGAGTTAAATCACAGCGCCCCGTTTGTAGGAAATCTAAGGTTTGTGTCCAAGAAGTGGTAGGCACAAGACTAAACTTTAATGACGAATGGGCTTCGATATAACGAATATAATCCGACGAAATCCCCACATGTTGACCGTCACGAATCGCTTCATAGGGTAACCAATCGGGGTCGACGCAGTAACGCACCAACTGGGTGGCATTGGCAAATTCATCGTCTGCAGCATTAAGATATGAGGCCAAGCGCTCGGCATTGACACATAAAGGTGAGCATAAACAAAGGAGTAAAACCCAGAATCTGCAACCCATGTCGCTTCTCTAATACACTCAGCAATTCGTCTTACAAGGTAAAAAAAGTGTATACGCGATATTAAGATAATACCAATAAACCCTAGATTGATTATGGAAATACACGCTGGGATGTATCCAGCGACTGTTATGCCAATTGTATTAAATATCTGTTCATTCAGCGGGAGTTCAACGCGCTTTAGACAAGGCGAAGGCTTGAAGGCATAGTGGTGCTCTGTCGAAAGCCTTAAACGCAGTATAAAGCGCGTTGAAACCCGCCCTTTGGGAGCAGCACAGGTATCCGATCCCCTCGTTACATTGACTTAAAAGAGAATAATCATTATCTGCATCAATGCGGCTTGAATTGAGATGCCGGTGAGACTCTGAACTGATTAGATATTTAATGTGATTGGTATTATTCAGATAAAAAAATACCCGCCGATTGGCGGGTATTTCGATTCTGTCATCGCTTAAGCAAGATTAATCTTCAACTGGCGACACAACGAAGAGCAAGTCACCTTGCGATACTTGCTGACCATTGCTGTTCAGAATACGCTCGATGCGGTACTTCTTATCTTCTGGATACAACACTGCGCCTTGACGGTTGAAGCCAGCTAAGTTGACCTGAGAAAACATCTTCATCGCTTCAGTTAACGCAAGCGTTTGATCTGCAGTTACAATATCGCCTTCTTTCACAAAGTCAGGTTCGCCTGGGGCTGGAGAGGTATAGAAGATACCTGCGCCTTGGGCTAACACTTTCAGTTCGTTACTTTCACCCACACGCAGTGACTCAGTGTCTACACCGACGGTTTCGGCAGCGGCTTCCATTTCAGCGATCAGTGCTGGAATGTCGAGCTCAGCCATGAAACGTGGCAGGTAGTTAGTGTCGTATACGCCTTCTTTGAAGGTGCCATCGCTTAGGATCAGTTTCAGCAATGGAATGTTAGTCGCGATACCTTTGAGCACTACGCTGTCTAAGTAAGCGTGCAGTTTCGCGATAACGTCTTCACGGTTTTCACCGCGCATAATTACCTGAGCGATTAAGCTGTCGTAGTATGGTGATACTTCTTTACCCGCGGCGGCAATCGAGATGATTTCCACATCTGGATGATCTGGGAATACACATTCGGTGATCTTGCCAGGATTTGGGATCAGTTGCAGTACACCATGGCTGTCCAGTGCTGCTTTTTCTGCAGTCACACGCACTTCCATTGCATAACCGATTTCTTTTGGCTCCAGGTTCTCGATTGAACGACCCGCAGCGATATCAAACTGCGCGCTCACGATATCGATACCTGAAGTCGCTTCAGTAACTGGATGTTCTACCTGCAGACGGGTGTTCATTTCCATGAAGTACACTTCGTTTGCATCTAAGTTATAGATGAACTCAACTGTACCTGCGCCCATGTAATCGGTCGCATCACCTAAAGCACGGGTGTAATCCAGCACTTGTTTCTTCAGTTCTTCTGGCAGCATGGTTGAGCCAGACTCTTCGACCACTTTCTGGTTGTTACGTTGTACAGAACAGTCACGTAAACCCAGAACCTTAGCGTTACCAAACTTGTCACGCAGTAACTGCACTTCGATATGACGTAGTGAGGTTACATATTTCTCTAAGTACAAGTCGCCGTTACCAAAAGCCGCAGCCGCTTCGGTAGAGGTCTTTTGGAATAAACCAATCATATCCTCAGGACGTTTAACGACCTGGATACCTTTACCGCCACCACCTTGTACCGCTTTGAGCAGTACTGGGTAACCAATTTCGTTGGCCACGTTCACCGCTTGCTCAGCGTTCGTCAGAATACCGTGCGAACCTGGTACTACTGGCACGTTTTGGCTTTGTGACGTCTTAATCGCGTTCGACTTGTTACCCATAGTCGTCATTGAATGCACGCTAGGACCAACGAAGTTAACCCCATTGTTCACACACAATGCCGCAAATTGTGGACTTTCAGACAGGAAGCCGATACCTGGGTGCAGTGCATCAACTTGCTCATATTCGGCAACTTTGAGCACTGAGTAAGCGTTCAGGTAACTTTCGTCAGAGGTGTTACCACCTAAGCAGACTAACTTGTCTGAGTCTTTCAGCATATCCGCAGGTACGGCGGTCATGTCAGGATCTGACGCCACTAATACCACGTTGATATCGTTATCGTGAGCCTTACGGATCAACTTAACAGCGGTACAACCACGGGCATGAACCAATACTTTGTTAATTGGTTTCATTAACTTACGTGGATCGTTTTGAACAATCACTTCTTCTTCAACAGGCGCTTCAACAACCAGTGTTGATAGGGCGTTGATGATCACATCACTGATCTTCGCCGTTGGCATTGGCATCAGAGGATCGATACTCGCCAATTGGTTATCTAAGGTTTCGCTGAATGGGTTGTGGACTAAGCCCGCCATTGCACCAGGTACTTTCGACAAGTAGTTAGACAGTGTCGAAGTCGAAGGCAAGTAAGCTGGAACCACCATTTGACCCGCGAATGGCATGTTAGTACCAGACAGGTAATAGGTTTGCACTAATGGGTGAGTCACGAAACTCGCCTGCGCACCACCGGTACAGTCACCAAAACCAAACATCAGTACTGGCAATTCGTTATCACGGATAAAACGAGTGATCCGGTCATTCACAACAGCCATTGAGAACAGTGCTGCAGCACCTTCTTTAGTTTGCATACCGCCTGAGCTGATAAAGCAAACAACAGGTAGCTTACGCTTAGCACACTCGATCAGCAGCGCAGAGAATTTCTCAGCACTCGCCATATCGAAGGCACCCGCTTGGAATGCGGTGTTAGACACAGCCACACCCACACGGACTTTTTGACCTTTTTCTTTAAAGTCAGCAATACCAGTGATCAGACCGCAAGGACGAATGCCTTTGTCTAACGCATCTTCGATTGAGAGACGGAAACCAGGGAAGTTAAGCAAGTTGGCTGACATCTTGTCGCCATTGATCTCTTCAAAATGAGTGAAGAATTGCTTAATCACATTTTCCCAGGTCATCTTGCCGGTACGTTTTTCGTCACGTAATACTTTTTGGATCAGTAAGTCCTGATAACCCATGGTCAAGCGGTTCCAGAAGTCCTTACGACGACCAATACGCACAGGGTTAATCGCGCCAGTGTACTTGCTGTTATCGCTTTCACTGTCGAAGTATTCAGGCAGTAAACGCTCGAAGAAGTAAGTCAGGATAACGAATAAACTGTCGTTAAGTTGTGGGAAGCCCACACTCTTCCACTGCTCAACACGCACCAATAAGTCAGCACGGTTAGACTGGCCCATAAAGTACTTAAGCCACTTGTAGAATTTCGCCTTGTCGTTAGCGGTATCCTGAGTCGACAGCGCATGGTCAATTGACTTGTGCAGCAGGTTGTTCACTGAGTTACGAGACAGGCTCTTCGCCATCATGGCTTCTTTCGCGATAGACGCTAAGCTGCCCACAACGTTGTCGTACAGTGAGTTAAAGATCAGGATGTTATGACATTGCCAAATGAAGTCTTCACGCAGTTCGTCGTTCACAACCACATCGAGCACAGTCAGTTGATTCAGTTCAGGCCACTTGGCTTGAGTGACTGACTTTGGCAGATTTTCAAGGTGCTGGATTAAGCCCTTGAAGTTGTTTGCCGCGTTGCTCTTCCAACGGTGATATAAAGACCAACCGATGTTAAATAACAGCGCCTTACGTGCTTTTTTGTAGTTTTCTTTTGGTTCACCCAAAATCAAACGCGTCAGCATGTTACGCTCGGTAGACACTTCATCACGCTTAGCAATAAAGTTCGCCCACAGCTTGTTTAGATCTTCATCGTAAACCAGCTTATCAGGGCTTGATAACCAAGCTTGGAATACACGGTCTTGCTCTTGCTGGATACGTGCTAACAAGTCACCTTCAGGCACGCTAACACGTGACAGACGTCCGTATTGCTCCTGAGAGATTGAATGAATGCGGCTACGCAGCGTTAAATAACGCAGGTAACGGTAAGCACTACCAAACAGGTTGTGGTGGTTGGTTGGGCTAGTTGCCACGGCCAATTCTGCGTTTAACTCTAACGCCATCAGGTTTTTAGATGGGCTGAGGAAGCGCGCTAAACTGCGGTCATAGTGCTCACGTAAATCTTTAGATTCACGCACAAAGTTGATGGCTGCACGTTCAACAGCTTCGATACTGCTGATAATAGCGCGGCGTAAGTTGTGCTGACGCTCGTCACGGTCACCAGGAGAGAAATCGATGATGCCATCGATACAACCCGCGGTGTAAAGCTCTTCTGGAGACACGCCCACAGACTTAGCACATTCCTGCCATGACAGGTTGTACTTACGCGCAATACTCTGCAGACCTTGTGGCTGAATCGTGTTGAAAATACCATCGCGCAGCGATAACAGGATGTTGGCCGCCGCTAATGGAATCGCGCCGCCCGAGTAACCCGCACCGATAACGATACCGACAGTTGGCACGTCAACGTTGGCACTCTCAGCAATCGCCTTAGAAATAGAATGGGCTTGGTTTTGGCTGTTAGCCACTTCGCCCGCATCGGCCCCTGGGGTGTCGATGAGGTAAACGATAGGCATAGACAATTCGGCGAAATGACGAATTGCTTTACAGGCCGCATAGTGATGCTCAGGCATCCACGCGCCGTTAGCCGTAGTACGCTCTTGGGCAATAAAACCGATACGACGAGTGCGTGAACCGAAATTCAGCTCGACCTCAGCGCTGTAGAAAGAACCCAAGTGAGTTTCGGTAATCAAGCGACCCTTTAGGTCAGCAATGATACGTTTTGCACCAGGACGACCTTTATCTTGGGTCGGCTGGATCACTTTTGCGACGTAACCATCGACATCTAACGATGCCAAGTCTTTTAAATTTGCCTGAATGGCGTCATCGTTTAAAAGACCTTTAATTTCATCTGATAAGCTCTGTTTACTGTGTTTAGGAAACAGAGAAAAATCTTTTGCCAAATGCTCGGCTTGTAAAAAAAGCGGATCGGGCGTTTGGGCTTGAGTCATGTGTGTGGGCTGATTATTGCTGGTCATCAAAAGATCCTCTGCTTTAGCCTCTGAAAATTTTTAGCCAATAAATATAACTTTGTTATCCCGCCAAATGCCATTAAACTGCATAAGACGCTATGTTCCAAATATGAGACAGTGGGAAAAACATGCCAGATTTAAACGGTATGATGCTATTTGCAGCCGTAGTTAGAGCGAAGGGATTCTCCCAAGCTGCACGTGAAACCGGCCACCCAAAATCCACCATAAGTCGCAAAATCGCGCAGCTCGAAGAAGAACTTGGCGTGCGATTATTACAACGCGACACCCGCAACTTAAGCCTTACTCAAGTCGGGGCCCTCTTTTATCAACACTGTGATTCCATTCGCAATGAGGTGGAAGCGGCCAAGGCTGTTATCGAGAGTACCCATGATGATGTGTCAGGATCATTACGGATAGCTATTCCAGTCTCTTTTAGCCAAGAATTAATCGCTAACCTCTGTAGCGGATTCATGCGTTTATATCCCAATGTGGAATTAGATGTCCAGTTTACCGACAACGATATCGGTTTAGTGGGTGAAGGATATGACATAGCTATCAAATATGGGCCACTGCAATCCTCTGATCTTGTTGCAAGATTACTGTTCGAGCGCCAACCCATTCTCGTGGCAAGCCCGGCTTATTTAAAAGCCCGAGGCACGCCTGCTACACCCAAGGAATTAAGTGAACACAGTGGTATCTTACTCGGGACATCACGCTCTGCGCCCATTTGGCCACTGGGTAAAGGCGCGCGTAAGACCATGGTGAATTTTCAACGTAAGGTTAGGGTTAATAGCCCTATTATGGTCAAGCAGTTAGCCCTCGATGACTTTGGCATTGCCATGCTGTCCAACTCCGCCTGCAAGACGGAATTAGCGAATGGTCAACTGGTTCCCATACTACAAGAATGGCCAATCGAACCCTTTAAAGTCTATGGGGTATATTCCAGCCGTCGCCAATTAGCCACTAATATTAGTGCCTTCTTGGACTTTTTCGTCAAACGCTTTAGTAGCCAAGAAAGCCTGCAATCCTTGATGGGCTAAGCACTTTATCGCAGCGACATTCTTTTTTATCTATATCGCCACTCCTTGATTCACATCCCTATGTTAAGTGACCATGCCATTGAGATAACAAAAAAGCCTAGCGAATTGACTAGGCTTTTTGCGTTTAGGAATGAGGTGCTAATGTTCAGACTAACTGTTAACGCTAAGCATCAGTAGATTGGGCCTGACCTAATTAAATATGAGCCATTGGGTATAAGCGCATCGATTATAAGCATTTTGTCCATATATCTTTACAGTTTATATGACTGCTATTTTACTCAAATGTGCCGCTAACCATTTCTAAGGAATAATTTTTTCCTGTTTCAGCACTGTTTTCGTAATGCTTTGACGTAACCCTAGGCCCTCAGCGGAAGGCATATCCATATTGGTCGCGAAGAACCACACATTGTCATCGAGTTCGACCCAGCCAACCCACCAACCAATTTTCGGCTCAATTCGCGTCGAGTAACCAGTTTTCGCTCGGATAATATAATCGGCATTTGCCTCGGTCAGCATGGCTTGCTTGACGATGCGCTGACTACGCTCAGAAACGTGCAGCTTGTTGTGGTACAGCTTGCGTAAAAAAGCGATTTGCTGGGTAGCCGAAATTCGAATACCACCATCGAGCCAAAAGCTGTCTAAATTGCCCGAGATATCCTCATTGCCATAATCGAAGGCGTGCAGCATTTTACTCATACGAGCCTCGCCAATTTGGCGGGCAAATTCTTGATAAACAGGCACAACCGAATACTTCATCGCGGTGATTAAATCATGGTCGCGATTCCATGCGGCGATATCTCGCGTCTGTCCATCCCATTTAAAGACTTGATGCTCATCCTTAACCACACCTAAGTCCAAGGCAATTAAACTGTTTGGGATCTTAAAGGTCGATGCAGGTAAAAATGCTTGGTTTGCCCGTTTAAGATCGTTAGTAAAACCCTGCTGTGTATTCTCGTTCCACAGCACAACCACGCCTTGGGTTTTATGTTCGCTAAAGTGAGCATTCCAGCTCTTGTTCTCTTGCCACTCCTTTGCCACCGCAGGCATGCCAATCATCGTTGTCACCAGCAACACAGCCGATAAGGCTAACGCACGCATAATATCCCCTTACCTAATGCAATAAATCCATAAAAATGAGGCGCTAAGAGTAGCACCGTCTTGGCGGGCTTTCCCTAGCAAACTGCTGACCAATTGTGGCAAAAATAAGGCAGGCACTTATGCCCGCGTTTCTCGCCACTCAACGCTGATTAACGCCCGCGCACCGACCTCAATATGCAAAACAGGAATAAGATCCTCGAATCACTCTAGGTAAACTCTTATACTCAAAACAATCATTGTGACTTTTTGGCATAAGTTACATCCTCTCTAGGATGAAGCAAACCCAAACGCCTTAGGAACATCGCCCTTTTCCAGCAAAATAAGTGATTAAAATAAAAAGGAAACGCCAATGTTAAAGCCAAGCCTCGTTTTTATCCTCGCCAGCACAGTGGCGCAAACCGCAGGTGCAGTACAACTCCTAGGAGATGTGGAAGTTTCCCGCATTCCCACTGCAGAAAAAACCATGGCAGAAGTGGTCTACCGCTATCAAGCCTTGGACGAAGGCTTGGCGACTCAGCTTTCCGCACAGAAGAATGAACGCGATGCAACCCAACTTGCCGCTCGTCAGGGGCATAGACTGTGGCAACAGGCGGTGCGTGATGTGCAGTCAGGGCACTTTGACGACAGATCCCTCTACTGGGCTCGGCTCTCAATGTTAAATAGCATCAAGAGCAATCGCGCCAATTTCAAAATGGCCGATTGGCAACAGAATATTTTAGCCAGCGCAGTCGAAAAGGCATCTCGCGGTTTTAGCGATATCCAATACGGCGACGATGTGCAGATAAAAATCTTCCTGACGGGATTCGACCCTTTCTTCCTCGATAAAGACATCAGCCAGAGCAATCCCTCGGGCTTGGTCGCCCTTGCCCTCGATGGTTTTAGATTTGATATCAACGGCAAAAAAGCCCAAATCGAAACCGCGATGATCCCAGTGCGCTTCGAGGATTTTGATCAAGGCATTATCGAGTCGCTACTTAGCCCGATTTACCGCGATCCTAAAACCCAGTTTGTCTTTACCGTCAGCATGGGCCGCAGTGACTTTGATATTGAACGCTTCCCCGGCCGTAACCGTAGCGCCGCCGCGCCGGATAACCAAAATCTGTACACAGGCGGAAGCAAAACCGCGCCTGTCGCCCCCAAACTCAATGGTAAAGACTTTATCGGCCCAGAGTTTGTTGAGTTTTCACTGCCCGTTGCCGCCATGCAGGTCAAAGACGGCCAATGGAAAGTCAACGACAACCATACAGTGACCACACTAGCGCGCGGTGAATTTAATGCCAGCTCCCTAAGCGAGCTGCAAAATGAAACCTCGGTCGAAGGTTCTGGTGGTGGCTATCTCTCAAACGAGATTTCTTATCGCGCCATTGTGTTACAGCAAAAGTTCAACAGCCCAGCCAAGGTCGGCCATATCCACACCCCAAGGGTGAAGGGCTACGACAACGCCACCGAACAAGCGATTGTCGAGCAAGTGCGTACTATGGTGATGCAGGCCACAGCGAGCCTGTAACAGTCGCAATACTGGCATTGTCAGCAAGCGTTCGTTATGATGCGAACGCTTGCAAGTCGCCTTGAATGAGGGCTCTGAGCATAAGAGCTTTGAACTCAGCAAATCGTAATAGATGTCGTGCGATAGCTAGATGAGTTGTTTAATTGATGCTTTGCAAAATAAGAGTTAACGCCTAAGTCTATGTTTAACCAGAGATCCCTACTTAATAGCCTGCGCCGTAAAGCCATCTCATCCACGAGTATCACCTCAGCAACGGCGGCTAACTCGGCCACGCCACAACGCCAGCCAAAGCCGCTGACACCCCTGCAGCAACAAATTCTGGTACGCATCGAAGACTGTTACCAGCAGGCGGAAATCTACTTTAAGCGTCCATTTGCGCGGCCGCTGACCCAATTTACTCTGCGGGGACGGAGTGCGGGCACGGCCCATTTACAACAGAATCGCCTGCGATTTAATCCCGTATTGCTCAGGGAAAATAGCGAAGCCTTTTTAGCCGAAGTAGTGCCCCACGAAATCAGCCATTTGCTCTGTTTCCAACTGTTTGGCAAAACCAAGCCCCATGGCCGCGAGTGGCAATCCATCATGCTCAAGCTGTTTAAGGTGAGCCCCAATACCACCCACAGTTTCGATACTCAATCGGTTAAAGGGAAAGACTTTGAGTACCGCTGTGCCTGCGGTCCGGTTAAGCTGAGCATCCGTCGCCATAATAAAGTGTTACGTGGTGAAACCCGTTATCTATGCAAACGCTGCCATACCCACCTCACCTTTATCGAAGCCGCCGAATAATCCGCCATACACCAAATCCTTGGCCAAAAGTACGAGCGATTTGCATAAGGCGCGCTATTTCCCTTACCATTCAGGCATAAGAGACGAGCCACAGGCTCGCGTAGTACAGATTACTTTTTGGGATAAATATTGAACAACGTCAAGATAGCCTTAAGGTCTCGGCAAGCCTTGCTGTGCCTATTCAGTTGGCTGGCGGTTTCGGCATCAGTCCACGCCTCTCCTTCACACCCCAATAGTTTTAGCCAAGCCAAGGTCTTGTCCCAATCCTTATATCAAGGCAGTCGCCAAGGCACCCTGCCCGCGGTCAGTTTTTATTGTGGCTGTGATATCCAAATAAAGGGCAAATCCTGGAAGCCAGATCTCAACAGCTGCGGCTATCAAGTGCGTAAACAAGAGACCCGCGCCAACCGTATCGAATGGGAACATATAGTTCCAGCATGGGAATTTGGCCATCAATTACAATGCTGGCAAAAGGGCGGCCGTAAAAACTGCGCCGATAACAGTCAAGAATTCAATAAAATGGAAGCGGACATGCACAATCTGGTGCCCGCGATTGGTGAAGTGAACGGCGATCGCAGCAACTTCCGTTTTAGCCAATGGAACGGTAAGGCCGACCAATATGGTCAATGCACTATGGTCATCGACTTTAAGAATCGCCAAGCACAGCCGCCCGTCAATGCGCGTGGCAAGATTGCCCGTACTTACCTGTATATGCAGCAAACCTACGGCCTTAAAATAGCCTCGCAGCAATTAAAATTGTTCAAAGCATGGGATAAAAGCTATCCAGTTGATACTATTGAATGCAAACGCGATAACGCCATAGCGCAGATCCAAGGTAATCATAATCCCTTTGTGCAGAATGCCTGCAATGCGCCGCCACTGCGCCAACAATTAGCCGAATAAGGTCGACAATGAGAGTTCCAAGAATTTATCAACCTCAACCATTAGCCGTAAATCAACAGCTGAATTTAGATGAGGATGGCGCAGCCCATATTGGCAAAGTGTTGCGTATGGGCAGTGGCGAACACATTAGCCTGTTTAATGGCGATGGTAATGATTATCTTGCCGAAATTGTCGATGCGGGTAAAAAATCGGTCACGGTAAAAGTGCTCTCCTGTGAGGCCAATCCATCGGAATCGCCCCTCAACCTGCATTTAGGCCAAGTGATTTCCCGTGGCGATCGGATGGAGTTCACCATTCAAAAATCCGTTGAGCTAGGGGTGAATACCATTACGCCACTGTTTTCTGACCGCTGCGGTGTCAAGCTCACTGGTGAGCGTCTCGAAAAGAAAATCCAGCAATGGCAAAAGATTGTGATCAGCGCCTGTGAGCAATCCGGCCGTAGCCAAGTGCCCATCGTTCGCCCCGCCATGGAATTACAGCAATGGTGCAGCGAACCGACCAGTGCTCTCAAACTCAACTTGCACCCAAGGGCGGCGCACGGTATCAATGGCTTAGACTTATCCCATACCCGTGTACGCCTGCTGATCGGCCCCGAAGGGGGATTATCGGCGGAAGAAATCGCTATGACGGAAACCTACCAGTTTACCGATGTGTTACTCGGCCCCCGAGTGCTGCGCACCGAAACCGCCTCACTCACGGCGATTACCGCGCTGCAACTTAGGTTCGGTGACTTAGGTTAAATCTAAAATGGTTAAACGTCAGCGGGTAACACTGGCTGGCGAATCGATTACTGGCTAATCCATAAATGCTTTTTGCCTGCGACGGCAATCAATAAGGAACAGATTAATGATAAAACTCGGCATAGTGATGGACCCCATCAGTGAGATCAACATTAAGAAAGACTCCAGTTTTGCCATGCTAATGGCGGCGCAGGAAAGGGGTTACCAACTGTTTTATATGGAAATGGCCGACCTCGCCATGGTCAACGGTGTTGCCATGGGCAATATGCGTCCATTAAAGGTCATCAACGATGCCAATAAATGGTTCGAACTGGGCGACGCCCAAGACACGCCGCTGAGCGAGCTGAACGTGGTGTTAATGCGTAAAGACCCACCGTTCGATACCGAATTTATCTACGCCACTTACATGCTAGAGCGCGCCGAAGAGCAAGGCGTGCTGATTGTGAATAAACCGCAAAGCTTGCGCGATGCCAACGAGAAGCTATTCACCGCATGGTTTAGCGAATTTACGCCAGAGACCATAGTGACCCGCGATGCTAATCGCATCCGCGCGTTCCACCAAGCCAAGGGCGACATTATCCTCAAGCCATTAGACGGCATGGGCGGCACCTCGATTTTCCGCGTGAAGCAGGACGATCCTAACCTTGGGGTGATCATCGAAACCTTGACCCAATACGGCAACCAATACGCCATGGCGCAGGCTTTTATTCCTGAAATCACTAAGGGCGACAAGCGTATTCTGGTGGTGGACGGTGAGCCCGTGCCCTACGCTTTAGCGCGTATTCCGAAAAAAGGCGAAACCCGCGGTAACTTGGCCGCAGGCGGCAGCGGTGTTGCTCAGCCGTTATCGGAATCAGATTGGAAAATCGCCCGCGCCATTGGCCCAGAGCTGAAAAAACGCGGCCTAATTTTTGTGGGTCTGGATGTGATTGGTGACAAGCTGACCGAGATTAACGTCACTAGCCCAACCTGTATCCGTGAAATCCAAGCGGCATTCGATGTGGACATTACTGGCATGCTGTTCGATGCCATCGAAGCCCGTCTTGCCCAGTAAGCTTGTACACCTACAAGATAATATTATTCATTGAAGGCGCCCACAGAGCGCCTACGACTTCTAGGGATCTGATATGAGTTTCACCAAAGCGCCACTGTTATTGCTTGGTATGAGTTTATGGCTCTCCAACTCTGCATTGGCAGTCGAAGCGGGAGCGAATGAGACTGGCCCAGTAAAAGCCCCCTCACGCCCGAAAAATATTGTGATCATGATTGGCGACGGCATGGGGCCTTCCTATACCAGCGCCTATCGTTATTACAAGGACAATCCAGATACCGAAGAAGTCGAACAAACCGTCTTCGACCGCTTATTGGTTGGCATGGCGAGCACTTATCCCGCCAGCGTCAGTGGTTATGTCACCGACTCGGCCGCCGCCGCGACTGCCCTCGCGACAGGAGTCAAATCCTATAACGGCGCCATCTCGGTCGATACCCAAAAACAGCCACTACCTACCATTTTTGAAAAGGCCAAAACCTTAGGCTTGAGCACGGGTGTGGCGGTCACGTCGCAAATCAACCATGCCACGCCAGCGGCCTTTTTATCCCATAACGAGAGCCGTAAAAACTACGACGCACTGGCATTAAGTTATCTTGAAACCAACGCCGATGTGTTTTTAGGTGGCGGGCAAAAGTACTTTCCTCCAGAGCTGTTAGCCCAGTTCACCGCCAAGGGTTATCAACACATTACCCGCTTTGACGATCTGGCCAGCATTACCCAGCCAAAGGTCTTGGGTTTGTTTGCCGAGGTGCAACTGCCTTGGGCTATTGATGAAAAAGATGCTAAAAAACTCAGCACCTTGACTCAAAAAGCCCTCAGTTTACTGTCGCAAAATGAGCAAGGCTTTGTGCTGCTGGTCGAAGGTAGCCTTATCGACTGGGCGGGACACAACAATGATATCGCCGCCGCCATGGGCGAAATGGATGAATTTGCCAATGCAATTGAAGTCGTCGAGCAATTCGTACGCCAAAACCCTGATACCTTAATGGTGATCACCGCCGACCATAATACTGGCGGGTTATCGATTGGTGCCGATGGCAACTACAACTGGAATCCAGAGATCCTACGTAATATCTCGGCAAGCTCAGATACCTTAGCTCAAGCCGCTCTTGGCGGTGATACTTGGCAAGCAGACCTATCCCGCGGGCTAGGCTTTGAATTGACCGAAGAAGAAGTGACTAAGTTAAATGTTGCCAGAATGCAGGGCTTAGAAACCATGGCCGTTGCGATTCGCCATGTGATTGATAAACGTACAGATACGGGTTGGACAACCGGCGGCCACACGGGGACTGATGTGCAAGTTTTTGCCGCAGGCCCAGCCTCTGAGTTGTTTAACGGTCATCAAGACAACACAGATATCGCCAATAAGATTTTTAGCCTGTTACCTAAGCCTAAAAAGCCAAAAGCCACCGCACAGGTATCGACTCCCGCTCCAGCACCAGAACTAGCACCAGTGCAGTCTCAGAGCTAATTTGCTGCGATTAGCTAATAGATGAAAGGCAACCGTGTTAACACTGTTGCCTTTTTTTATTGGCTTTCATTCCACACCATTCTAGTGAGCGCTGTTTTGCTACATCCCTTCAGTCGGCGGCATGCAGGCTGGCTCGCAGCCGAATAAGGGGTATAATGCCCGCACTTATTTTTTACGGTAGCCATGCAGTGTTAACGAATCCATCGCAAGTCATTATCCGCAATCAGGAAACCCTGAGCCAACATAGAGTCTTAGTGCTAAACCATGAGGCAGACTCATTGCCCAAAGCACTGCTCGATGTCGCCCAGTCCGTCGATGCCCTCGCCTTGGATTATCACCATTACCTGCATTTAGCGCCGCAGGCTAATGCCAAACTGCGCTGCTATTTTGGCCATCAACTGCCCCACCAGGATAAGTACGACACTGTAATTGTGTACTTTCCTAAGGCTAAGCCGTTAGCCCCTTACTTGTTTAATCTGGCCGCTCAGCATTTAGTAGCAGATGGTCAACTCTTAGTCGTGGGTGAGAACAAAGGCGGGGTTAAATCCTTAGTCAAACTGTTGCCGAAATACTTTGCCACCGGCGTCAAACTCGATAACGCGCGCCATTGCCTACTCTTCGGCAGCAGCCTAATCGATACTGCACCCGAGATTAAACTCAGCGATTGGACTAGCCAGTATCAACTCTCCACTCCGCAGGGCAATATCACCATCTGCAACTTAGTCGGCGTGTTCAGCGAGAAGCATTTAGACCAAGGCACAGAGTTATTACTGTCGCATCTACCAACGCTCTCTGGGCGAGTACTGGATTTTGGCTGCGGCGCCGGTGTGATTGCCGCTGCGCTGTTAAAGGCACAACCGACACTGTCGCTAGAATGTATTGATATCAATGCCATGGCGCTGGCCTCCTGCGAACTTACGCTGGCGGCAAACGGCATGACGGCCAAGGTCTATCCCTCCGATGGACTGGCGCAAACCAGTGGAAAATTCGACGGTATTATCTCCAATCCCCCGTTCCACGATGGCCTTGCCAGCACGACCAGCATTGCCCAAAGATTTGTCGCCGATAGCGCCAAGCAATTACAATCTAAAGGGATTTGGCAAATCGTCACTAACCGCCACCTACCCTATTCGGACACCATCGCCGCCGAGTTCGGCCAATTAACCGTGCCAGCAGAGAACAACAAGTACAAACTCTATTCCTTCCAACAGGCCTAATCTTTCGCCCCACTCAATTGTGAGTGGGGCATCCTTAATTTGACTCTAGGATGCACTAAGGAATAAAGGCTCGTTAAGAATGACGAAGATAACGCCGTCCCTATCAAATACGCCCATTTTGAAATCAAAAATACCCCCACAAACAAGTTAACGCAGCCATCTCTTAAATAGCAGTTATTACCATTGAACTGTTCATCTGACTTAAAAGCTAATGCTCCATTCCATGCTTCGGCTCGTTAGCTCAATCGAAAATTCCCACTCTGCTGCCATACAATTCTTATCTATTTGCCTATGTTTGGCCCTGCTATAAATCGACTAACAATGTATGGGTATACAGTCATATTTAAATTGAGGTATTTTTTGAATGATTTGAAGAGAATATCAGTGCGCATTAACTCGATTTGTAACAAATAAAACGCTATAAAATCAATTGACTATAGTAGCAGACTTTTAGTTAATAGGTTTGAAAAACGCGCATGCGCATGAATAAAATGTTAGGCAAATGGATGAACTATGTCAGAATTTAAGTACGAAATTATTGCTCTAGAGGGTTCAACAGAGATAGATTACAGAGCATATTTTGATGGGAAAGCTTGTGATTTATCTGAAGTTTCAGGTCATATTGCGAAACGAAGAGCATCACTTCAACTAATACTTGCTGATATAAGAGAATGTCACGAAATACTTAACTCAATGAGAAATCATGAAGACTTGTCTAGTCATTTATATAAAGCCTTTGTGATTACTTACAGTAAATGTTTTGCTAGTGGCGCTGTACGAGGGTTATCTTTAGATTCAAAGCGAGTATACAAATCTGCTCCTGATCTGCTAAAGCTTCATGACCATGTGTACAAAATGAGAAATACTTATATCGCTCATGCAGATAATTCAGCTTGTGAGCAGGCCGAGGTCTATTTTGTCAAACACGAAAACATCTCAGAAGTGTTTGTGCCAACTAGCAAGTACTCAGCGCCATGGTCGCATAGTTTCGAGGAGCTATTTAGTTTAATCAATGAGTTGTATGCTCATGTTGCTGAACAAACTCGCAAGGTTGATTCGAAAATTACGGAGCAATTTGCCTAACAAACAATTTAAGAGTGATTCAGCACGCTTGGCATTTTTGGTTTGGGTTAAGTTTAGTGTCTACGGTGGTCAAATTTAGTGTCGTGGTCGCGTGCTTCACACCTTAATTGGGCGTTATGTGCTAGGGGCAGTCAGGAGTTTTTTAAAATGAGCATTCAGTTGAAGTTAGTTCATCTTCGAAAGAAAATTAGAGCAAATAAGAAGAAAGTCACTGATGCAATCATTGCAAATCATTCGGCAGAAATTTGCATTATTTGTGGTTCTCACGAGCAATTGACCAAAGAGCACGTTATACCCCAGTGGGTTTATAATCGCTGTACAAAGCGTACTTTTGAAACAACTACTAACGGTATTTCGCAAACTTACAATAAAACCACGCTGCCAGCATGCAAAGATTGTAATTCAAATCTCCTTGGCTTATTGGAACGGCATTTAAAACATGAATTTGAAAGAATAGATGTTCGTCATCAAGAGTTTCCCCAAGAAACTTTAGATCTAGTCATATTGTGGTTAGAGACTCTAGAGTATAAGTTTCAGGTTCTTGATCTTCGGCGAAATTTAAACAAAGCAAAAGGTGCTGATTACATTCCTTATATAGGTAAAATGCCAATTGCTATGTTCCAAGGACCAATGGGAACTAGTCCTGCAAAGGTTTTCTCAAACCTTCGTTCTGCTTTAAACGTTTTAAGCGTAAAATCTAAGGCGGATAGGCTTAACTCTCTCTGTGTAATCCATACCAAAAACAAAGATTTTCATTTCTTTCACTCGACAAATAACTATATTTTCATCGAGTTAGCCAAATTTGGTGTTGCTTTTTTCTACTTCTATAAACAATCATTTGATAATGTTGCCGAAGCAGTAGAGTCCGCCAAGGACATCGTAAATGAACAGTATGCGGGAAAAGGCACATAACAAACTGTTTAAGATTGATTCGCAACACGTGGAATTTTTACTATGCGTTGGTTTCAGTGATTAAGGTGGTATGCAGTAGTATTGTTATTGCGTGCCTCACACTTTAATTAGGCGTTAACATCTAAGGCGGCTATGAAGCACATTATTAGTAAAAATATCGGCATTGAAGAATTCAAAAATAGATTCTCAGAAATCAGAGAAACCTTTCTGGATTCATTAACAGCAGCAAGCGACGGTTATAAGAACGTAAGATACCTTGCTTGTGATGAAGATGGAGCACCTATTAACTGGGTGTGGGACGATGAAACCTTCAGCCATAACAAGGAAGAAGGCTCTCTTGAAGAGGCAATTAAATTTGCCAATAACATGATAGATAGCGGCATGTGTTTCTCCTACATGGGGTGTTTGGCAGGCTCCGGTGAGCTTGAAGTTTGGCTGACAACTTTTGAGTCCCCCATAGAAAAACCGACATGGCCAAGCAATAAAGCCCCCCTATTTGAACTGACTCATGGGGGTGTAACACAAGAATAGAAAAGAGGTAATCAAATGTTAAACCATAGAATTTTGAATCCTGACCCTGCGATTTAATGCTAACCCCACGAATGGAAGCAAAGTACCTAGCCCACTTTACCTCTAAGTTAGATTACTCGAAGATTTTAACGCGCCGCCCCCATCTGGATAGAAACCTTATCCCCTTAAGAACACCACAATAAAGTTGTACTCCCAAGCCGAGCACTAGCGGCTCTCTAGATAAGATTTTTATGGTTTTGTGAACGCTATCAAATGCAGTAAGCGCTAAATTATCGAAGGTTTTACCCCTGTGGTGTTGTCCCTAACATACGGGGCAGCGTTGTAAAGTTTAATTTTTTGTTAAACACAAAAATTGCGCAGCTTTAGGCTCATGCTGGAGCACAGGCAAAAAACCAAAGATAACACTAAGTTACCGCCTATAACTCAGATAAAAATCTATTTAAAAATCAACACATAGACTAAAAGCAACAAAACGCCAACATTTACACCTTTTCATGCCGAAAAGGCTTCTTTGAGCAAAGTTTCTACTGTTATACTCAGGTTAGCTACTAAAACAAAAATAAAACAAATGGATAGGAAGTGCTCTATGTTGGCCCCTGAACTTCTTGAGCTAAGCAGCGATAAAACCAAGGCGGAATTACGCTTAATTCCGAATGAGCACGGTCCCATTACCCGTGATGATGTTATGCGTTTATTGTCCGTGCCAGAGTTCGCCACCCTATTCCCCCTCGAGCCTGCGATAGATAAAGTTATCGCGCAAACCAATTCCCTATGCCATCAAGAAGATGGTAAATACGAGCTATTTGCCGTATTGGCAGAGCGCCGCGATGGCAGCGTAAAAATCGAGCTCAGCCAAGATAAAATGCAAGCTACCATGATCTTAACCGCCCCTTGGGGAGGTAAAGCCGTCGATTTACCCGAAATCCTCACGCAGCTTAAAAAAGACAATGTTTGCATGGGCTTAAGTAAGCTTAAGATCCAAACCTTGCTGCAAAAAATGACCAAGTTAAAACCGGGTGAAAGCTGCCAGAGTGAAATCGCTCAAGGTAAGGCCGCGATCAATGGTCAAAATGCGGTGCTGGAGCGTAAAGTCTCCATCGCCCGTGAACGCCTATTGCAGCCGCAGGAGCGGGAAGACGGCACTGTGGATATGCGTAATCTCGGGGCGATGATCATGGTTAAGCCCAACGATCTGCTAATGATTAAGCATCCCGCGACCGAAGGGTCTCCCGGCTACAACATTAAAGGCGAAGTCCTTAAGCAAAAACCGGGGAAAGATCTGGTATTACAACCCGGTACTGGTACCGACTTCCACCCGAAAGATCCCAATAAACTCATCGCCACAGTGGCAGGCCAACCCGTTGAAACCCGTACAGGCATGAATGTCGACGATGTGTTGCAGCTTAAAGATGTGGATATCAGTACCGGCCATATCAACTTTAAAGGCAGTATTTTAATCACGGGCGATGTACACGAAGGCATGATGGTTAAAAGTTCAGGCGATATTACCGTGATGGGCTTTGTCGATTCGGCAACCCTTGAAGCCGATGGCGATATTACGGTGAGCAAGGGCGTGATTGGTCGCCAAGTCAGAGTGAATGAGTTCTCCACCAATATCACCGCTCAGGGGCAGATCAGCGCCCAGTTCGTGCAATATTCCCAGTTAACAGCCAAGGGTAATATTCTGATCACTAAGCAATTACTCCACAGTAATACCAAAACCGCAGGCACGCTCACAGTTAGCGATCAGAGTGGCCGCCGTGGTGACTTAGTGGGTGGTGTCGTGCATGCCGAAAAGGGCCTCACCGCCGTCGTGATAGGCGCAACTGCGGGCACCAAAACCGAAGTGTACTGCGCCATGGAACAGGGCGAACTCAAACAAAATCTCAAGCAGCTTGAGGAGAGCGTGCATGCAATGGTGGTGGCGACGCTGGATATCGAGGCTCGCCTGAAGAAACTGCCGCCGAAATCCGAATGGCAGAGCGACCCTATCATGATCGAACAGATCAAGATGATGCTCGATGAAAAGAATCGCATCTTAGCTGAACGTTCTCGCGAAGAATTAGAGTTCGATAGCCTCAAGCAAGAAGTCGAAACCTATTACGACAAGTACCGTATCGATGTGATTAAGCATGTGTTCCTCAATGCCGAGTTCCATATTGGTCAAGCCAATCACAGAACCACCCGCGAACACGGTACTTGCTCAATCACCAATCTGAATCAAGAGATTAACTTCGATTACAACGCCAAACCTAAGGCGCAAGCGGCAAGCCATTAACGGGGCAATCATCAACACCCGCTAAGGGTTCATTCCATTGAGTGAACTCTTAGCGTGAATGCTTTGCCACTCATCGTGAGCCCCCATTTACGCAGACTTGCCAGAGAAAATCCCCCAACGCCTTTCATCTTCGCCTAGGTCGGTGGCATACTGATCTCAATACAGCCCTTTAGCACAGACTCTGTCGGCTAAAAGGCTAAGCACATAAAAAGCCTACGGGATTGCGCATGACTCAAGTGAAAATGGCAGACATTGAATGGCCTGCGGTAGTCAAACTCACTCAAAATGACGAACTACTCTACCTCGCCCATCAACGGGATTGGTTAGAACTTGCCTGCCTGTATCAGCATCAATTTGTCGACACGGATTTATTACTCGACAGTCTCGGTAACCAATATCTGATCCGCGCCACCCCAAGCACCATTCATGAAGATCCCATAGGCGAGCTACCTAAGCTACTCAAACAAGAGCAAAAATTGCCGCTTACCGACTTTATCAAATGGGTACAAAAGCACGCCAATGCCATAGGCCAGTGCTGCGTCGCCAAGTTAGCCTTCACCACCTTGGCCCAAGGGATGGAAATCGTTCGCAGCTTAGATGACTAACCCAACTCAAAGAAATCGCGAGCGATCACAATAAAAATTAAGATGATCCTAAAAGCTAATATCCTCAGTCACATTTCACAGGCATAATTTGTCATACACGGCTCAGGCCGTTTTGCCCAAAGCGATTGATATTTATATGCCAAATTATCGCTGGGCATCATTCGGATACACATACAAACGGACCCTAAATTGGAACTACTTAAGATTGACTGCTTAGGCAAATCGCTGCGTTTGGAAGGCTCACTCGCAGGTTGGCAACAACTCTTTTGGGACAACACCTTAGTCTCACAAAAAGCCGCATCGGTCGAAAATGGCGGCCTCAAAGTCCATGAATTTGAACTCACCCAGCACCAGAGCCAATTGGCCAGCGATACCGGCGAAACACAGGTTTTAGAACACAAAATCCAAGTACGCCTCGAGACCGACGTGGTTTGGCAGCCGTTTCGATTCGATTACCGCCTGTTAGTCGATGAGGAAGTGATTGCCCAAGGCACTCGCACCGAGAAAGATATCGAGCGTCAAACCCCAGAAGTCCCCGTGACTAATCCACAAAAAATCAGTTTTGTCGGCTTAGCCTCCCTCGGCTTTAAGCTGCTCAAGAGTGCCAAAGTGATTAAAGTGGTGCTCGCAGGTGCGAGTGTAGCGGCCTATTCTTGGCTATTTTCCTTCCAATTTGCCTTGGCGCTTATCGCCTGTTTGGTCTTCCACGAATACGGCCATATCCGCGCGATGAAATATTTTGGGATGAAAACCAAAGGGATATATCTCATCCCCTTTATGGGCGGACTCGCGCTGAGCGATGAAAAGATTAACACCCGCTGGCAGGATGTGGTCATCTCGATTATGGGGCCAACCTTCGGCCTGTTGATGTCGATAGGCTCGCTTATCGCTTACCACATGACGGACAATGTCTTCTTTGCGGGGCTTGCGGCCTTTAACGCGCTACTTAACCTGTTTAATTTATTGCCGATTTTACCCCTCGATGGCGGCCATATTTTAAAGAGCATTAGCTTCTCGATGAACAGCATCATGGGCTTAATCGCCTGTGTGATTGGCGCCGCCTTTGGGGTGTATATCAGCTATACCTTGGGCCTTGCCCTGCTCGGTTTCCTATTGCTTATCGGTAGCTTAGAGATAGTGTTCGAGTGGCGTACCCGCCATCAAAGCCACCTATTGCCGCTAGATAGATATGGGCAGATTTTCTCGACCATTTGGTATCTGGTCACCGTTGCCGCCCTAGTCGGTATTATCTGGCACTTAGCGGGCACGGGCGATGATATGTTAAGCCTGCCACTGCATATTCTGCGCAGCTAATTACGACTCGCATTAAGATAAAAGCGAGATAATAAAAAACCGCGATAGCCTTAGGCATCGCGGTTTTTATTTATTAACTATTCAATTAGTTATCCGCTAATGGCGGCGCTATATCGCTCCCACCTAAGGCTTGGTAGAGTGTCGCTTGAGCCGTTAATTGGTTATAGCGATTCTCCAGCAATGCGGCTTCGGCGCTGCGGCGATTCTCCTGCGCATCGATCCAATTTTGAATGCCGATAGCACCATGGCGATATTGGCTCTCATAAATGGCTTCGGCCTGGGCGGCGGCGCTAAATTGCAGTTCAAGCTTCTCACCTTGGTAGGCATATTGCTGCTTGGCCGAGATGGCATTATCCACATCCTCGAAGGCGCTGTAGAGGGTTTTACGATAGCTCACTATGGCCGATTGATAGTCGATATCGGCAATATCATTGTTGATTTGCATTTGATTCCATTGCAAAAAAGGCAGCACTAAGCCCGCGCCTAAACTCCCCACGGGATTACGCAATAGCTCCTTTAGCTCTGAGGTCGACTCCCCTACGCTGCCAGTCAAACTCAAGCTTGGGAAGTAACTTGCATAGGTCGCATCCTTACTGGCCAGCGCCGAGCGCAATTGATACAGGGCCGCCTTCACATCGGGGCGACGGCCAACCAAGTCGGCGGGAATACCGACACCAACCTCAGGCACCGCACTGTCCGGCAATTGCTTGATCTCAACCGCCACTTGCTCCGGTGCGCGATTGAGTAAGATCGCCAGAGCATTTTCGGCTTCAACCAACTGTTGCAGCAGTTGGCTGTGGGAGGCCTCTTGCCCCGCTAAACTGCGTTGGGATTCGAGCACATTCAGCTCTGTCACGGCGCCCGAGGCATATTGGCGCTGGGTTAACGCCAACGTTTGCCGACTGTGTTCAATACTCTTATTGCTCAGTTCAATCCGCTCATGCAAATAGCCAATCTGCCAATAGAGCGACGCCGTCGTCGCAACGAGACTCTGCGCCGTGCTCTCCCTATCTTCGAGACTTGCCAGCGCCGTCCACTGGGCTTGGTCGATATTGGCCGACACTTTACCCCAGAGATCCACCTCATAGCTTACCGACAGGTTCGCCTGAAATGCCCTGCTCGAACTGCCGCCATCCAGTGGTTTATTCACAGACGCCGTATTATTGGAGCTGAGCTGTGGATACAGATCATCCCGCGCTAACCCCGCCTGTAAACGCGCCTTTTGCAAGGTTAAGGTGGCGAGCGTCAGATCATTATTGCTGCTGAGCACTTGGCTAATCAGCTGATTCAATTCGGGTTGATTAAACTTCTGCCACCAAGGGTCTAGGCTGACTTGACCATTTACTTGGGTGTGCTGCCACTGCTCTGGCACCTGTAAAGCAGGTGGCTCAAAGTCGGAGCGCATCAGCGCGCCACAACCCGAGAGCAGCGCTATGCTAATGGCGATCACGCTGACCTTAAGCGTTGAACCGACACGGCGGCTTACTTCATTTTGATGCGTTAAAACTCGATTATTCATTCAGTTACTCTCTCGCTAGGGCATCAACAGGGTCTAAACGCGCCGCATTACGAGCGGGCAGGAAGCCAAACAACACCCCGATTAAGGTAGAGCAGGCGAAGGCGGCAACAATAGAAGTCGTCGAATAAATCATCTGGAAACTGCCTCCCGCTTGGGCAAACACCACGCCAATCAGATAGGCCAAGGCCACCCCAAGCGCGCCGCCGCACAGACAAACCAACACGGCCTCAATTAAAAACTGCCGCAGAATATCGCTCTGGCGCGCCCCGACCGCCATGCGAACCCCAATCTCGCGGGTGCGCTCGGTCACCGACACTAGCATGATATTCATCACCCCAATGCCACCCACTACGAGTGAAATCACCGCAATCGCCGAGATTAATAGCGTCATGGTCGCGGTAGTTTTCTCGATATTCTGGCGAATGGTATCCGTGTTAATGGTGAAGAAATCCTGGGTGCCGTGGCGCATCTTCAGCAGGCTAATAATGCCCTGCTCCGCCGCATTGCTCGGCACCGACTCATCGAGTCGCACGGTAATGCCATCTAAGTATTTTTTACCTACCATACGGCCAGAAACCGTCGTGTAAGGCACCCACACATTGAGGGCATCACTATTACCAAAGGCGCTTTCCTTAGGCTGAGTGACGCCAATAATCCGCACCGGCAAATCCCCGAGGAAGATCACTTCCCCGATGGCAGAATTCATAGCGCCACTACTGTTAGGGAACAGCTGTTTACGGGTGTTCTCGTCGATCACCGCATCTTGGGCTAACGCATTAACACTGTCATCGTCCCAAAACTGTCCTTGGGCAAGCTCATAGCCTCGAACGCGGAAGAACTCAGGCCCTACGCCATTCACCGTCGCCGTGACCGCCTTATTGCCATAACGCACAGTCGCACTCGAGCCAATGCTCGGGGTGACACTATCGACATAGGGCAAGTTTTTCAGTGCATTAGCATCGCTTGCGGTCAAAGTTCGCACCCTTGCCGAGCGCCTATCACCAAAGCCTGAGCCGGGGCGAATGTCTATGGTATTGGTGCCCATCGAACTAATGCTCTTTAAGATTTCCCGCTGCGAGCCTTCACCCAGCGCCACCACAGACACCACGGAGGCGATACCGATAATAATCCCGAGCATAGTTAAAAAGGTGCGCAATCTATGGGTCGACATCGCCAGCAGCGCCATTTTCAGGGCTTCGGCATATCTGTCCCATGCCGCCACGCGGGCGCGTGCCTTAGTCTTGGCGGGGATCACTTCGGTCTTAGGCGCAGCAGCAATATTGGAGGCGGGATTAGGCTCATCGCTGATAATCACCCCGTCCTTAATCTCGATAATGCGGTCGGCATGCTGGGCCACATGCATATCGTGGGTCACGATAATGATGGTCTGGCCCTCGCGGTGCAGCTCCTGCAACAGCCGCATCATTTCTTCGCCGCTGTGACTATCTAAGGCGCCCGTCGGTTCGTCGGCGAGGATCACATCGCCGCCATTCATCAGCGCCCGCGCCACACTCACCCTTTGCTGCTGGCCGCCACTGAGCTGATTCGGCTTATGGTCTAGGCGCTCACCTAAACCCAAACGCGATAACAAGCTTTCCGCCCGCTCCCGACGCTCGAGACGATCTTTCCCCGCATACACGGCGGGCACTTCGACGTTACCCACGGCATTGAGATCGCCAAGCAAATGATATCGCTGGAAAATAAAGCCAAAATGCTCGCGCCTCAGCTTTGCCAATTCATCCACATCCATCTGCGAGGTATCTTGGCCATCGATAAAGTACGAGCCCTTTGAGGGTTTATCTAAACAGCCCAAGATATTCATCAGGGTCGACTTACCCGAACCCGAGGCGCCGACAATCGCCACCATCTCACCACGGGCGATGGAAAGATTAATATCTTTGAGTACAGTCAGTTGTTGCTCACCCGCCTGAAAACTGCGGTAGCAAGCTGACACTTCCAGTAATGGCTTACTCACGCTTAAAACCTCATTGGTGGGCCACGGAACTTCATGGTCGAACCGTCTGCGGGCATTCCGAGCACCACTTGGTCGCCTTCGTTCAGGCCAGACAGGATTTCGGCATTGATTTTGTTATTAATACCGACAGTCACATCCACATATTGCACTTGGTTATTCACCAGCACAGGCACTTGATACTGCGGCCCGCGGGATTGGCGATCGCTTGCCGATGCCGCTTTATCCCGCGGTTTAGCTCGCAGCACCTGTGATGGCACTAACAGCGCATCATCGGCTTTGGCGAGCACAATCGAGATCTGCGCCGTCATGCCAATGCGTAGGGTACGGTCGGGGTTTTCGACATCGAATAAGCCGTGGTAGTAGATGGCGTCCGAATCGCTGGAACTCATATTGCTATCGTCACCATCCATGGAGGTGGGGCCGGGTTCAATCGCCCTTAGGGTGCCGCGATAAGGATGGTTGGGACGACCAAGAATCGTAAAGTACACCGCCTGCCCCGGATGCACATTGACTATATCCGCCTCGGAGATCTGTGCCTTGACCGTCATGGTATCGAGCTGTGCCATCTCGACTATGGTTGGCGTGGTTTGATTGGCGTTAACGGTTTGGCCCACTTCAACGGCAGAGTAAACGACGGTGCCATCCATAGGCGCGGTGATCTTGGTATAACCTAAATCGATTCTGGCACTGTCGACATTAATCTCAGCTTGTTGTTTTTGCGCCTGTAACTGCTCAAGCTCGGCTTGATAAACCGTCAGCGTGGCTTCGGCGGTTTCAAAGTCGGCGCGGGAGCTGGCCTTATCGGCGAGCATTTCCTGCTGACGGGTGTATTCGAGTTTTGCCTGACGAATTTGTGCCTGTTTAGCGCGGTACTGGGCATTGATACTTTTAAGGGAGGCCAGCGCATTTTGCAGGTTATTTTGCTGCGCAAGGCTGTCGATTTGCGCGATAAGGTCGCCTTTTTTCACCTCTTGACCAAGATCCACAGGCAGGCTCTGAATTTGCCCCGAAACTTGCGCGCCCACACTCACCAACTTGGAGGCCTGCAACATGCCATTGGCGAGTACCGAGTTTTCAATGTCGCCACGCTTAACGGGTTCAGTCACATAGCTTGGGGCCGCCTCGGGTTTATGCAGCAGAAAATAAGCGCCGCCCCCGAGGAGGACTAAGCCGCTTAAGATCAATATCAGTTTACGCTTTGAGGATTTTTTCATCTGAATCTGGGTGTCCATCAATGCCAGTGGGCGCAAGCGTACATCTTGCGGGAGGAAAAATAGTGCAGTCAGTATATAGAGTTAGCTCAGCGCAGTAGACGAAGGAAATGTCGATATCAGGTAAAGATTTGCAAATATCTGTGTAGAAGTTTGAAACAGAGATCACGGCCGTAACAATTCCCACAAACGAGTCCTGATTCGTTTGCGATGGGTTATTGCCTCAACCTTATTGGTATCCGCCATAACAGGCTAATGAACGCAGGGCAGCATCAAGCTCTGGAACTAAAGTGCCATTGTCAGGCGCCGCAAAATTCAGCAAGTTCTCACTATCATGAACTTGGAAGCACTCCTATGCGCAAATTGACACTCATTGCCACTTGCCTCAGCGCACTGTTATTCACCCCCGCCTATGCCCAGAGTGAGTATCAGGCATTTAGCGAATTTGGCGCCAATCCCGGTGAGTTAACCGCCTCCTATTTATCGCCCGAAGGTCCAGGCCAAGATGCGCTAGTAGTGCTACTGCACGGCTGTGTGCAGGATGGCGTGGAACTGGCCAACAATAGCGGTTTAACCGCCCTCGCCCAAGAGAAAAAGTTTAGCTTACTGGTGCCACAGCAGAGTTTTGATAACAATGTAAAGCGTTGTTATAACTGGTTTTCAGCGCAGGATACTCAGGTGGATAGCGGCGAGATGCTATCGCTGAAAAACATGATAGCCAAAGCCCAATCCCAATCCGGCGCAAAACGCGTGTATGTGATTGGCCTATCCGCCGGTGGCGCTATGGCCAGCGCCGCACTGGTTAACTATCCCGATTTATTCACCTCAGGCGCGGTGATCGCAGGCCTGCCTTACCCCTGCGCTGACAACCTGACCAAAGCCATTTCCTGCATGAAAAAGGGCCCAGCAGAGTCTGTTGAAGAATTAGTGAGTTTTGCCAAACAGGTGCATCCGAACCAACAACACTGGCCCGCCTTAACCGTGTGGACAGGGCAAAATGATGTGGTGGTGAATCCTGAAAATGCCAAACAACTCTCAGCCCAGTGGGTCGCACTGACCCAAGCGAATAAAACACCAAGAGTCGAACAATATGCCGACTATAGTGTTAGCACTTGGTCCGATACGAGTGGCAATAACCTTATTTCGTTAGTCGAAATAAATAATATGGGCCATGGCATTGCCGTTAATCCAGATATTAAAAATGGCGGGAACACGGGAGACTTTTTACTAAAAGCACCTATCAGCAGCATGTCAGAAATAATCAATCTTTGGGGAATATAGGGTTTAATAATAAATAAACCTTGAGTATCGATATTCAACGTATCGGTATAAAAATAAAAACAATGAGTTAAAAACACATACTACTATAGTACCGATTTAAATTTTAAATAATTACTATAGAGTCAATGTGAATCAGAAAAATAGTAGTAAGTACCAACCTTTAAAAAATAAATACTACAACGGGAAATCTGTATGAAACAGAATACTATCAAAATGAGTTGCATTGCTTTAGCTATCTCATCTGCATTGGCAGCACAATATGCTGTTGCCGAGGATGAAAATAGCACCGGGGAGAAGCAAGCTACCTTAGAACGCATTGAAGTCACCGCTCGTAAGTCCATTGAGAGCCTGCAAAACGTACCAGTTGCAGTGACCTCGGTCAGTGCTGACGATTTGGCGGAAAATGGCATCAGTGTGATGACTGAAATCCAGCAATTTTCACCCAACACTACGCTGCAATCCAGTCGCGGCACTAACTCTACCCTCACGGCCTTTATTCGCGGTGTCGGCCAGGAAGATCCGCTCTGGGGCTATGAGCCCGGCGTCGGTATCTATATCGACGATGTGTATATCGCCCGCCCACAGGGCGCGGTGCTCGATATCCTCGATGTGCAACGTATCGAAGTACTGCGTGGCCCACAGGGCACCCTCTATGGTAAAAATACCATCGGCGGCGCGGTCAAATACGTGACCAAGAAGATGAGCGGTGACGCTGAGTTAAACCTCAATGCCACCATCGGCAGCTACAACCAGCAAGACTACAAGATAGCAGGTCAATTACCTTTAATTGATAACAAGCTGTATATTGGTGGCGCCTTCGCAAGCTTAAATCGCGATGGTTATGGTGATTTCATCACCTCAGCATTACCAGACCAAGACACTGAAAACTATAACAAAGATGTTATGGCAGGGCGTGTGAGCTTAGAATACACGCCAACCGACGATCTGTTTATGCGCCTCAACTACGACAAAACCACAGATGAGTCGAATTCAAAGGGGGGCTACCGCATGCTCCCCAGTGTCCTGACCGATGCCCCTGTACCAGACAGCAAATACGACTCTTACACCAGTATGCCAACCTGGAACAAAGTGGAAACCGAAGGTTGGGGGCTGACCATTGAATACGGCTTGAACGATGATTGGACACTGAAATCCGTGACCTCATCCCGCGAGAGCTATTCGCCCACCAACATCGACTTTGACAACACCAGCCTGCGTATTTTGGACGTTCCAGCCATCTACGATGACGAACAATTTAGTCAGGAATTCCAAGCTAACTACGACGGCGATAACTTGAAACTCGTCTCAGGCCTTTATTACTTTAAAGGCGATTCCTGCGGGATGTTCGATTCCATCCTGTATGAATATTACAAAGCCTACGGTGGTCTCACTCGTGAAGTTCGTGGTTGCAACAACAGTGAAAGCTATGCCGCCTACGCTCAGGGCTCTTACGACATCACTGATAAATTGTCGATGACCGCAGGTTTGCGTTATACCCGCGAAACGAAGGATGCCACTGTCTATAACGGCATCATGTTTACGACGCTTTATCCCGAAACTGGCTGGATCCCAGGATATGTTCGCGATGAAGATGCCATCAACGCCAGTATTCCTAAGGTGTTAGATGATGAAGAAACCTGGTCGAAACTCAATCCACGCTTAGGTTTAGAGTACCAACTCAGCGACGATATGATGCTCTTTACCAGCTATTCACAGGGCTTCAAGTCGGGCACCTTTAACCCAAGGGCAACGGGTCCAGAACCCGCAGTAGACCCAGAAGTCGTTGATTCCTATGAGCTGGGTATGAAGAGTGAATGGTTTGACAGGCTGCGAGTTAACGCAACCGCCTTCTACTTAGACCATAAAGACAGACAGTTCGTGACCGTATTACCCGGTGAAAACGCGTCCGATCTTAACCAACGTCTAGGCAACATTGGTAAATCGACCGCCACGGGTCTAGAACTCGAAGTGGAATACGCCGCGACTGAGTCATTAAATCTGTTCGCGACTCTGGGCTTAATCGATGCCAGCTTCGAGGAAGTAATCTCCTACGATAGCGATGGAAACCGCATCGATATCAGCGACACTTACACTATCACCAACACCCCAGATACCACGGCAAACGTTGGATTTAGCTACAATATCGACACGGATATCGGCAGCTTTGTGGCCAACGGTAACTACTACTATCGCAGCGACTACGACTTAGCCGTAGTAAATAACCTGCTGAGCCAAGACGGTTATGGCCTGCTAAACCTCGGCTTGAACTGGTATAGCAACGACGGTCACTGGCAAGCGGGTCTGCATTGGAAAAACGTCACTAACGAAGAATATCTGGTCGGTAACTACGCCTTCGTCACCCCAGATGGTAATGGCGGATATATTCCAGGTTTAGGCGGTGACAATACATTAATTGGTTATTATGGCGATCCAGAGACTATCTCTCTCACCGTTGGCTATAATTTCTAGAATATAATGTTATTGACAAATAATAATAACCGACTCCCATGAGTCGGTTATTAATTTAACGGCTTTAAATATTATCTAGCATTAATTTCCAATAGGATTAAACTGGGTTAAAAAATAAAGGGAACGGATTATGTCTCAGATAAAAGTCGCCATTGCTGATGATCATCCATTATTTCGTACAGCCTTAACACAAGCTGTTCTCAAGAATGTGAATACGGCGGAAGTATTGGAAGCGGAAAACTTTCAAGAATTAATTACGCTCGTTGAGAATAATCCTGATATTGAACTTATCTTTCTCGATTTACATATGCCCGGCAATGAGGGCTTTACCGGCTTAACCCTACTACAGAATCATTTTCCCGATATCGCGGTGATCATGGTGTCCTCCGATGATCAGCCCGAGATTATCCGTAAGGCCATTAACTTTGGCGCCAGTGCGTTTATCCCCAAATCCGCCAGCTTAACCCAGATCTCCACCGCGATTGCCACAGTGCTCGAAGGGGAAGTCTGGCTACCGGAACACACGGATATCAATGTCGATCAGCAAACCGCTGCCGAGCATCAACGTTTAGCGAAGCAACTGGCACAATTAACCCCGCAGCAGTACACAGTGCTGGCCAGCATTGCCAATGGACGCTTAAACAAGCAGATCGCCTATGATCTTGATATTAAAGAGACCACGGTAAAAAAACACGTATCGGCGATACTGGTTAAACTCGAAGTCTACAACCGCACTCAAGCGGGCTTAGTCTTTCAACAATTGATGATAACCAGCAACGATAAACCGCCGATCAGCGCCTAACTAACCTAGGCTCCAGAATTCAAACCTAAAGAAAAACAGTGGAACTAAGCCACTGTTTTTTTTATCAGCATTTACCAATCCGAAAGCACGAGAGTGCCGAGTTAAGACAATTGCTTAATCAATCGTTTTAAGGCGGTGGCTTTAACGGGTTTACGCACAAAACTGAACTGTGCACTGCTGGTATGTTGTCGCACGGATTCAGACGGATCTGCCGAGCAGATAATGCAGGTCGGACGCTGACTGCTAAACACAGGATGGGTGAGCAAGCTTTGCACCAGATCGACACCGTTTTGGTCATCATCCAAGTGGTAATCGGCAATGATAAGCTTCGGCAACACCTGCTGCGTCAGTTGCTGCTCGGCACTGGCTTTATCCCGTGCAGTGAGTACATGGCAGCCCCAGCCTAACAGTAATGAGGAGATGGCCTTTAGCATTAACTCATCGTTATCTATGACTAACACGCTGATATTAAAGCTATCGTTTGCGCCTTCCTCTTCGCTGCGTAGCTTAACCACATTACTGGGATTACTGGGTTTAGCCTGGGCGAATACGCGCGGCACTTCAACGCTAAAACAGGTGCCCTTACCCACCTCTGAGTGCAACGCAATCTTAAGCCCGAGTAACTTAGCGATGCGATCGCAAATCGCCAGTCCCAGCCCAAGCCCTGGGATCTCCCGCGTTTGTTCGAGGCGCTCAAACTCGCCGAAAATCGCCTGCTGTTTATCTTGAGGAATGCCCGGGCCATTGTCCCACACTTGAATGAGCAGGCTGTGTTCGAGTCGCCTCACACCCAGCAACACCTTAGGCACAAAATCGGCTTGTGATAGCTTAGGCAGAGCCGCGCTGGCATTGAGCGACAGCGGCGTTTGCCGATTCACCGCGCCAGCCGGGGAATAATGGAACGCATTGGAGAGGAAGTTTTGAATAATCCGTCGCAGCAAACGTTGGTCGCTTTGCACTAGACAGGAGGAAAGCTGATAGGAAAAATCGATGCCCTGCTCGGCAGAAAGCACTTTAAACTCATTCACTAAGGTTGAGAGTAAATCATTGAGCGCAAACTGGCTCTGCTCGGTTTTAAGGCTGCTGCTATCGAGGCGGGAGATTTCCACCAGATCGGATAACAGGCTCTCCACCACATTTAAGGAGGCTTCAATATGGGTGGCAAGATCCTTGAGTTCGGTCGACGTCACCCGCTGTTTGAGCATCTCGGTAAACAGGGTGAGCGCGTTAAAGGGCTGCATTAAATCGTGGCTCGCCGCCGCTAAAAAACGTGTCTTACTGCTATTGGCCGCCTCGGCTTCGGCCTTGGCTTTCGCGAGTTCCCTTGTGCGGCTTTCGACCCGCTTTTCGAGGGTTTCGTTAGCCAGTTGCAGGGCTTTTTCGGCCTGAATATGGGCGGTAATGTCGGTAAAGGTACTGACAAAGCCGCCACCCGGCATGGCTTGACCACGGATCTCCAGTACCTTGCCATCGAGCATAGTGCGCTGGAAATGGTGTGGGCTGCCGCTACGCATATGGGCGAGGCGTTTTTCAACCAGCTCATGGGCCTCATCGCCCACAATAATGCCGCGCTCGATATTAAACCTCAGCAGCGTCTCTATCGGTATGCCTGCTTTGACGTAATCTTTAGGATAATCAAGCAATTCAATATAGCGTTTGTTCCATGCAACTAGGCGCATATCGGCATCGACTACGCTGATCCCCTGCTCGATGTTTTCGACCCCTGATTGCAGCAGCTCGCGGTTAAACTCGAAGATCTGGTTGGCCTCATCGACTATGCTGACCACATCCTCCAGCGGCACTTGCTGGGAGCGTGAGGCGGCATTCATCACCATCCGCGTCGAGGCAGACCCTAGCACTCCCGACAGCTTAAGGCGGGTGTAATCCACCAGCTCCTCGCGCCGTGTGGCTAATTGCAATTCCGAACCAAGTACTTTCGCCCTAGCCTGCAGGGCATCGGCTTCTTCCTTATTGATAAAGCGGTGTAGTAGGCTCGCCAGATCCTCAACCGAGAGGTGCCTTTCCAGCGCCACCTGTTTGCGGTTAACAAACACATCGGCTTGAAGCACTTCCCCCACACTCTGCTCTTTCAGCAACGAAATCAGCACAAAACAACCGACGTTCGCGAGCAAACTATACAGTAGGCCGTGGCTGATATTATCCAGCCCCGTCAGGCCAAATAGCGCGGTTGGAGTTAACCATGGAATATTCAACAAGCCTTGGGTGACCCAGAGTGCATCGGGAAAGGTCGCGGGCAGCAGCAAGGTATAGAGCCAGACTAAACTGCCCATCAACATGCCCCAAAAGGCACCTTGGGTGGTAGCGCGGCGCCAATAGAGCGCGCCCACGGCGGCGGGAAAAAACTGCGACAACAGCACAAAGGATAATAAGCCAATACTGGCCAAGTGATTCTGCTGATCGATATAACGCTCGAAGGCAAAGGCCGATAGCAGAATCGCCGCTATCGATATCCGCCGTAAATTGAGCAATATCCCCGCAAGCTGCGGCGTCTGCTGCGAGCTAAATTTCGGTAATCTCAGCAGCAATGGAGTTAAAATCTCGGTCGAAATCATGGTGCTCAGTACAATCGCCGCCACAATGACCATGGCCGTTGCCGCCGCAAGGCCGCCAATATACACCAAGATCCCAAGCCAAGCTTGCTGATAGAAGAGTGGTAAGGTTAGCACGTAGGTGTCGGCATCGACACTGCCGCCGGGGAAGCTAATCTGCCCCGCAAGTGCGATAGGTAACACAAAGGCATTAATCAGCAGCAGATAGAGTGGCACCATCCAACGGGCGGCTTTTAACTCTTTGGCATGATGATTTTCAATCATCATCATGTGGAATTCCTGTGGCAGCGCATAGATGGTAATGGCGCCAAGCAGAATTTGTGACAGCACAAAATAGAGTGAATTCCCCTCAGAACTCGGCGGTAAATGTTGACCTCGAGCGAGCAAATCACTAAAACCATCAAACACATAGAAAGTCGCGAACAACCCAACCGTGGTGAGCGCAAACAGCTTTACAATTGAGCTAAAGGCAATCGCTAATACCAAGCCTTGGTTTTGTTTACTGGCCGAAAGCTGCCGAGTACCGAATAAGATACTAAAGATAATCAACACGATAGTAACGATAAACGCCGTGCTGATCCCAGATTGAAAAGTACCAGTTAAGAGGTCGAAGCTGGTGCTTATCGCCCTCAGTTGCAGCGCGATATAGGGAATAGTGCCAAAGAGGGACACCATGGCAACGCTGGCGGCAATTTTAGGCGAGCGGTCGAAGCGGCAGGCGATAAAGTCAGCAATCGAGGTCAGGTTTTGGCTTTTGATGATCTGCAATGTGCGCATCAACATAGGCCACGCCAGCACTAGGCAGATTATCGAACCTATGTAGATGGGCGCTAACCAAGCGCCCGTGGTCGCCGCTTGCCCAACCGTGCCGTAAAACGCCCAAGAAGTACAACACACCCCCAAGGATAAACTGTACACCCAAGGCCGTTTACGCCATTGATCTATCGCCTGATTTTGCCCCCATTGGGCGACAATAAACAGCACAGCCAAATAGGCAATCGATATAACGCTGATCCACCAAGTATCAACAGACAACCACGCCAGCAAGATATTCCCCAATCAACCTGTATACACCCAGCCAAACTACACTAGACAAACAAATTGTTAAACACTTGATAACAGCACGGTGCACTAAGGTAGTACTTATTTATCCCCCCCCATCGGCTAACCTACGGCCAATATTGACTCGAGGTTTTAAACAACTATGCCGATAAAAATTACCCATAAATATCTCGTAGAAGGCTTGGTTTTTACCAGTTACGTCTTATTTGCAATGGCATGGGTTGGCGGCACCGCGAGTATGAATAACATCATGGCCTCGATGCATATCGAGAGTTATGCCTCCGCCAGTTTATTGAGCGGCGCTGTCACCTTAGCCAAAATTGTCGGCACCTTTGCTGCGGCCTATCTCACCCTCAAATTTGGGGTGAAGTATGCGTTTTTAGTCGCGGCGTTATTGATAGTCACAGGCATCATGACACCCTTCGCTCCAAACTATGAGTTACTGCTGGTGAGCCGCTTTTTAATGGGGCTGGGCGGCGCCTTTATGATTGTCTATTTCAACCCGATTGTGATGCACTGGTTCGCCCCCGAAGAACGCCCAGTGATCAATGGATTAAACGCGGTGGCCTTTAATGTGGGCACGGCTATCGTGCTTTGGGGTATGCCGAGCATCAACGCCATCAGCGGCGGTTGGCAACAAAGCCTGTTGGTGTTTTCCCTGGCCAGTCTGGTACTGGCGCTACTGTGGTTATTGGTGAAGTTTGAACAAGCCCCTAGCCATCAAGCCAATGCACAACAAGATAACACCCACTCATACTCCTATCTCGATGGCTTAAAAGACGGCTTTAACTGGGCCTATGCCCTCACCTACTCGGGATTATTATCCTTTTATATTTGCCTATTCACCTTTTATCCGCAGGCGGGCATCAGCCAGAGTAAGTGGGTGATTGGTTTTGGGATTGTCGGCACCATAGCGGGGATACTCTACAGCCGTAAACAGCCCCTGCGCCTGCCGATTATTCGCCTCAGCGGCCTGCTTATTTTCTTGACCGTGTTAGGGCTCTCCTTTGGCACGGCGCCTTGGCTGCAAACCCTGTGCGCTATCGTCTTAGGCTTTTGCATCTTTTTACCTGTCACCGCTTTAGTCTCGATTCCCCACGAGCTACCTAAGATGACCAGTCAAAAAATCACAGTGATTTTTAGCCTGTTTTGGTCAATCAGCTATCTGATTTCGACCTTAGTGCTATGGCTGTTTGGCAAGCTCGTGGATATCAACCAAGGCAGTTACTTCGCCTCGTTTGTGCTGATCACCCTATTAAGCGCCACAGTGTTTGTCGGCAGCTATTTTCTCCCCGAAACCGGACAAGCTAAGGAGTAAGCATGCAAGTTTCCCCACGCGGTACCGCTTCAGCAAAGCTGACGGATTTTCTTGAGTTAGCGAACCAGAATATCGCCCTCGCGAAACAGCAAAATATTCAATACAGCCCACAGCTGCTGCGGGAAAACTTGAACAAACTCGCTGCCCTGATGAGTGCTAAGCCTGAGGTGAGTTATATCGCCGATAAGGCATGGCAAGTTAAGGATGCGCAGCATGGCGACAGGGAAATTGGTTGCCGAGTTTATAGCCCTGCGCCCAACAAAGCGCTGCCCGTGGTATTACATTTTCACGGCGGCGGCCATATGTGCGGCAGTGTGGAGCTATACGACCCTATCTGTCGTCACCTTGCCAGTATCGCTCAATGTGTGGTGATCAGTGTTGAGTATCGCCTCGCGCCCGAACATCCCTATCCGGCGGGACTTGAAGACTGCGAATACGCCCTGCGCCACTATCAAAGCGTGCTGACTGAGGTGCAATACCAACAAGGTGTCAGCATTATGGGTGACAGTGCCGGTGGCGCGCTATGCACTAGCCTTAGCCAACGCAGCCTCAGCGACAGCACACTTAACATCGCCAAACAGATCTTGGTGTATCCCAGCGTGGATTACACTATGGCGAGCGCTTCCTATCAGAGTAATGGTGCGGGTTTCTTGCTCGAAACCCCGAGGGTGCAATGGTACTTCGAGCAATATTTTCAGGAAGTGGCTAAGGATGCCGAGCGAGTCAAACAAGCTTCCCCCTTACATGGCGAGTTCAACGCCAAACTGCCCAGCACCTTGATATTTACCGCGGGCTGTGACCCACTGCGAGATGAAGGCATTGCCTATGCCAACGCCTTAACAGCAGCTGGCGTGCAGGTGCAACACCATCAATTTGAAGACATGATCCACGCCTATATGCTGCTGCAGGATTTGGTTACAGAAGAATGCCTTGCGACCTACCGCATGATTGCCGCGTTTTTAGCTGAGCCCATAACCGCGACCTCTCGCTAGCTGGCCCATTCAAACTCTCCCTCAAAGCACCTACACCCAAGATATGTTTGTAGGTGCTTATTTTTTAAGTAGCAATTAGCGGGAGGACATCATTAAAAAATACTACTGCCCCCCAAATTACTCGCTATAAATCACGCCAATTTTTCCATTTAAGAATGGCACTTGGATTAATTGTTCATTCGTCCAAGGTGTAAGGTAACCAATTGATATAGCATTAGTTCCCAATTCACCCTCACCATAGGCGTACTCGTGACTAGTGTGAACCTCAATCAGCTCAGGTGTGAGCAATGACCATACAGTGGCAACCTCAACCTTGAACTCAACAGGCACGATATTACAAGCATGAATAAACTCGACCACTTTAGTTGCTATTTCATCGCGCAACGTCTCGCTTGGCGAGGTAAGTAATGTGAGGGCCATGCGTTGACTGGCCGAAGGCCCATTAACATCACCATGAATAACCAGTTGAAAGTCTCCCCCGAGGTAGGGAATCGACAATGAGGTTTGCCAAACTTTGGACCTTCCTTTAGCTCTGAGTACACCAAGAGGCATGAGTTCGATAGTGCGGTACATGGTAAAAGTAGAATCCTAACGCTGGAATAGGTTTGATAAATAACGTATGAGAGATTAACGCGAAAAAAACGGGATGGGTATTTTTACCCATCCCGTTTTGTATTTCTCAGTCTTACGGCTTAAAGCTTATTGACTCAGCGGCGGTGTACGCGGCGGAACCATACGCTTATTGCCCGTCGACTCGAACGCGCCGGCAAACTTCAGCAGATTGTTATCATCGTAAGCACGGCCCGCGAAGGTTAATCCTACTGGCATGCCAATATCGGCCATCACGCCCATAGGCACAGTCACAGTCGGCACGCCTAAATGGCGAATCGCAAGGTTGCCGTTGGCCACCCAAACCCCGTTACTCCAAGCGATATCGGCTGAGGCCGGATTCACATGGGCATCAGCGGGGCCGACATCGGCCACGGTCGGGAACAGCACGGCATCCAGTTTAAGTCCGTCCATCCAGTCTTCGAGATCCAGTTTACGGGTCTTTTCTAAACCACGCAGACCATCGGGAATACTGTCTATCTGGTCATAGGATTTCAGGCCGCGTTTGGCCATGTTGACATACTCTTCCATGCCCGCGGCTAAATCACCCTCACGGTTTGGCAAGGTGCCGAGGTCATGGGGGAATATCAAATGTCCCACCACATCTTCAAGCTTGTTGAGTTTAGGGTCGTTGTTCGCCCGCAGGAATTCATCAAACGCCCAACCCGAAAGCTCCCATAATTCATCATGGAGGAATTGGGGCGTCACTATGCCACGGTTAAACACGGTCGGCGCGCCGGGGCGGTCGCCTTCGCAGTTAGACACCAGCGGAAAATCGACTTCAATCACTTCCGCACCAGCAGCTTCTAGGGCTTTACGCGCCGCTTCCCACAAATCGATAACCGATTGGCGAGTATGGATGCGTTGTCCCGTTGGCCCACCGATACCTGGGTTTTCGCTGGTACCAGCTAGTTCATCTTTGTTGATGTACATGCGCGGTACGCCAAAACGCTTCCCCTTAAGGGTGTCAGCGCTGGCGGCGAGTGCCAGATAGGATTCGGGGCGAACGCTAGACGCTTTAGGGATTTGAACCCAAGGTTGCAGGCGCCAGAGGTCGCCACGGGTGATAGGGTCATCGGCCACAATCACATCCAGCACTTCGAGCATATCCGCCATAGTGCGGGTATAAGGCACGACCACATCCATGGTTGGGGTTAATGGCCAGTTGCCACGCACCGAAATCACGCCGCGAGACGGCGTATAGGCACACAAACCGTTGTTAGACGCAGGGCCACGACCACTCGACCAAGTCTCTTCGGCAAGACCGAACGCCGAGTAGCTTGCCGCGGTACCTGTGCCCGCTCCGTTGGATGAACCCGAAGCAAAGGGCGCCGTCAGATAGTTCGCATTGTAAGGGCTTTCGGCGCGGCCATAGTGACCACGCTGCATGCCGCCATTCGCCATCGGTGGCATATTGGTTTTGCCTAAGCAAATAGCACCCGCGGCGCGTAGGCGCTCGACGGCAAAGGCATCGTACTGGGCCACTAAATCTTTAAATGCTGGGCTGCCAGACGCCGCCGTCAATCCCTTCACTAAATAGCTGTCCTTAGCGGTGTAAGGAATACCATCGAGCGGGCTTAAGGTTTCGCCACGGGCACGGCGCGCATCGGAAGCCTCGGCTTCTTTCAGCGCATCGGGATTGTGCACCACTAACGCATTCAGCTTAGTCTCAGTGGCTGGGCCATCGTAAGCCGCCACTCGAGCCAAATAGGATTTCACCAACTCAACCGCAGTCCTGCGGCCGGATTCGAGCGCTTCACGCAGCTCGGCAATGGAAACTTCAGTCACTTCAAACATCTTACGCCCTCCCGCAGAAAGCCAATTGTGGTGCAATAACAGTGACATCAAGCGTCATACTGTTCTCCTTGGTGTATTTACTTTCCAGAAGGGATCTGCTGGGTAATACAGTGGATATTGCCGCCACCTAATAAAATCTCCCGCGCGGGCACACCCACAATCTTGTGCTCAGGGAAAATTTCCTGCAGTTTTTGCGCAGCGATATCGTCGGTGGCAGGGTCAAGCAGTGGGAAGACGATACGGTCGTTAGTGATTAAAAAGTTCACATAAGAGCCAGCCAAACGCTCGCCCGCAGTGCGCGGTACGCCAGTGCCTTCTGTCACGCCTTTTGATTCTTCTTCGGTGCAATACAGCGGCCCCGGTTGTGGCAACAGGTGGATTTTTAACTTGCGCCCTTGGGCGTCAACCGTGTTTTGCAACACGTCCAGCGCGGCTTTTGAGCGTGGGTATTGTGGATCGGTTTCATCGTCGGTCCAGTGCAGGATCACTTCACCTGGGCGCGCGAAACAGCACATGTTGTCGATATGGCCGTCGGTTTCGTCCATATAAACGCCCTCTTCCAACCAGATAAACTGTTTAACATTCAAATAGTCACGCAGTAAGGCTTCGATCTGTTCTTTCGTCAGGTCTGGGTTACGGTTGGCATTCAGTAAACATTCGGCCGTGGTCATACAGGTGCCTTCACCATCGACATGGATAGAACCACCTTCGAGGATCAGCGGTGCACTATAACGAGCAAAACCATGTTGCTTGAGCATTTGTGCGGCAACCTGTTCGTCCTTATCCCATGGGAAATACAGACCGCCATTGTGACCACCCCAAGCATTGAAGCCCCAATCCACACCACGGCATTCGCCCTCGGCATTCACCACCACAGTAGGTCCAGTGTCGCGAGCCCAGCAGTCGTTACTGTCAATTTCGACTAGAGTCACGTGGGAAGGCATCACTGTTTGAGCTTCTGCTAAAAAGGCCTGAGGTACACCCATATAAACGGGAGTTGCCCCACCAATGGCATCGGCCACCTTAGCAAAGGTCGCTTGAGCATAAGCACCTGCAGAGCGCCAGTTATCAGGACGATATGGCCAAATCATCCATACGGCTTGCTGCGCCGCCCATTCGGCGGGCATATAAAAACCATCTTCTGATGGCTTAGTCGTTAACTGCGTGGCATCCACATTCGCGTTTGTCATGAGTTTTGTCTCCAGTAATGCTCAAATCTATAAGGGTGTACGCCCCATTTAGGACGACAGAATAGAAATACACCTAACATAATCAAATAAATAAATCGAATAACCGCATTCATCACGCGGCGCGTTAGGTCAAAATTGCCACGTCTTCACTAGGTGAGTTTTCACCTCATAAAAATTCTGGCGCCTATCTTATCATTTAAGACGGCTTTCGCTGAATAGTGCTATGCAGGGCATTGGTGAGAATTTACAGGATAATGCGCTTTTTGCTGTCAGTAGTCTCCCCCGCCATCCCCTAAAGCCAATGCGAAAAGGCGAACCATAAGGTTCGCCTTTGTTATTAACGTCTTAACAAGCAAGTGAAAATAAATGTTGGACTGTTGCAGTCAATACCAAACCTATTGCGCGGTCCAAGCGCCGTCCATTGCCAGCGATGCGCCCGTAATTCCCCGCGCCGCACTGCTACATAAAAACAGCACAAACTCGCCAATCTGACGTGGGTCTAGCATCTCTGGCAGGGGTTGTTTTGCCGTGACGAGCTGGTACTTAGCCTCGTCGTAACTTAAACCCTTATTGCTGGCGATAGCCTCAATCTGTTTGTTGATCAGCGGCGTATCCACCCAGCCTGGGCAAATCGCATTGACGGTAATCCCCTGCTCGGCGCACTCAATAGCCACGACTTTGGTTAAGCCGACAATCCCGTGTTTAGCCGCACAATAGGCCGCCTTGTTGACCGAGGCCACTAAACCATGCACCGAGGCGATATTGATAATGCGGCCCCAACGCTTTTCGGCCATCGCAGGCACGGCTTGTTGAATGGTATGAAAGGCCGAGGACAGGTTAATGGCGATAATGTCGTTCCATTTATCAATCGGGAAATGAGCAACATTTTCAGTGTGTTGAATACCGGCATTATTCACCAAAATATCAATACTGCCCAACGCCTTAACGCCTGCGTCCATAAAGGCATGGATGCTCTCTGGATCCCGCAGATCGGCGTTACTGAAATAAGTGTGAATATGATATTGCTCGGCAAACTCCGCAGCGAGGCGCCGCCCCTCGGCCTCTGGCATTAACCCGTGCAGGATCAGATGACAACCTTGCTCCGCCAGCACATGCGCCGTTGCTAAACCAATTCCACTGGTGGAGCCGGTGATTAGCCCTACCTTGCCCTTTAAGCTTGAGTGTTCAACCGCCATATTGCTTGTCTCCCGATGCTTTAAAATCCAGTCACAGTCTTTACCCATGCCTTGAACACAGCATAGCGGGGCGCACATCCTCAATGCCCCCAGACTCAATGTCACTAGAATATGGCAATTGGCCGCGGTTTTATTTGGCACCTTAGTACCATAGGAGCGCCCGAAAAATTGGGTAATAGTAAGCGCCACACTTTCAGCAAGCGTAAGAGAGCACTCCATGTCTGGATTGAATAAGGTGGTTAGCAGCTACGCCGATGCGTTAGCGGGACTCGAAGATGGGATGACGGTGATTGCGGGCGGCTTTGGCCTTTGCGGTATTCCTGAAAATCTCATCAAAGAAATCAAGCACAAGGGCACCAAAAACCTGACCGTCGTCTCCAATAACTGCGGTACCACGGAATACGGGCTTGGGATCTTACTGCTCGATAAACAAATCAAAAAAATGATCGCCTCCTATGTAGGCGAGAATGCTAACTTCGAGGCGCAGATGATGTCTGGCGAACTAGAGGTTGAACTCACGCCGCAGGGCACGCTGGCGGAAAAAATGCGTGCGGCGGGCGCGGGCATTCCAGCGTTTTATACCGCAACTGGCTATGGCACTGACGTGGCAATAGGTAAAGAAGTCAAGGAATTCAATGGTCGCCATTATATTCTTGAAGAGTCCATTACAGGCGACTTTGCCATAGTCAAAGCCTGGAAGGCCGACACCTTCGGCAATTTAGTCTTTCGCAGAACCGCTCGTAACTTCAATCCGCTTGCCGCCACCGCGGGCAAAATAACCGTGGTGGAGGTGGAGGAAATTGTCGAGCCGGGTCAATTAGATCCCGATGAAATCCATACGCCCGGCATCTATGTCGATCGGCTTATCCAAGGCAGCTTTGAGAAACGTATTGAACAACTAACCACCCGCCCCTCCAGCAAATAGGATTTGGTTATGGCACTTTCAAGAGAACAACTCGCCCAGCGCGTCGCCCAAGAACTCAAAGATGGCTATTACGTGAATCTCGGCATTGGTATCCCCACACTGGTGGCCAACTATATTCCCGAAGGCATTGAAGTGATGCTGCAATCCGAAAATGGCCTGTTAGGGATGGGGCCTTTTCCGACCATGGAAGAGGTCGATGCCGACTTAATCAATGCAGGAAAACAAACCGTGACTATGGCAAGGGGCGCCGCCCTCTTCGACTCGGCCGAGTCCTTTGCGATGATCCGCGGCGGCCATGTGGATCTCACCGTATTAGGCGCCTTTGAGGTCGACACTCAGGGCAATATTGCCTCCTATATGATCCCTGGGAAACTGATTAAGGGCATGGGCGGCGCCATGGATCTTGTCGCCGGCGCCGACAATATTATTGTGACCATGACCCACGCCTCAAAGCACGGTGAATCCAAGCTATTAACCGAGTGCACCCTGCCGCTAACGGGTAAGGGCTGTATCAAAAAAGTGCTGACAGACTTGGCCTTTATCGAAATCAAAGAAGGCAAGTTTCATCTACTCGAACGTGCGCCCGGCGTGAGTGTCGAGGAGATTATCAAGCTCACCGCAGGCGAATTGGTGGTACCTGAGCATGTCCCCGAGATGATGTTTAACGAATAAGCGCCATTAAATAGTAGGTTCAAGTGCGCATTCAAATATGCCTTTTCAAATCGCCAATAAAAAAGCAGGGATATCTTAGGTATCCCTGTTTTTTACGCTATGCCAAAGAGGCATTAATTGCGGATATTACACGCGCTTAGCCAAGGCGGCGACGCAATTCGCGGGTCGCATCGACCATGTTCTTCAGCGCGGGCTCAACCTCATCCCAAGTGCGGGTCTTCAGGCCGCAATCAGGGTTAACCCAGAGTTGACGCACAGGCACTTTTTGCGCCGCTTTTTCGATAAGGTGCACCATGGCCTCAACACTTGGCGTATTTGGCGAATGGATATCGTAAACGCCTGGGCCAATTTCATTTGGATATTCAAAATCTTCAAAGGCGTTGAGCAGCTCCATGCGTGAACGCGAGGTCTCGATGGTGATCACATCTGCATCCATGGCGGCAATGGCGGCGATCGTGTCGTTAAACTCGCTGTAGCACATATGGGTGTGGATTTGAGTTTCATCCACAACACCCGCTGCACTCAGTTTAAAGGCATTCACCGCCCAATCTAAGTAAGCTTGCCACTCGCTTTGCTTTAATGGCAAACCTTCGCGGAAGGCTGGTTCATCAATTTGGATAATGCCAATGCCCGCATTTTGTAAATCCACCACTTCATCTCTGATTGCCAGCGCCAATTGGGTGGCAATGGTATCGCGGCTGATATCTTCACGGGCAAACGACCAATGTAGAATCGTCACCGGGCCCGTTAGCATGCCTTTGACGGGTTTGTCCGTCAGGCTTTGGGCGAATTCGGCCCAATCAACCGTCATCGCTTTCGGGCGGCTCACATCGCCATAAATCAATGGCGGCTTAACGCAGCGAGAACCATAACTCTGCACCCAACCATTTTTGGTAAATCCCACGCCTTCGAGCTGCTCGCCGAAGTATTCCACCATGTCGTTACGCTCGGCCTCACCGTGTACTAGCACATCGATACCGAGTTTAAGTTGGCGGTCGATGGTATCGCGGGTCACTTGCTGCAACTGCTCGGTATATTGGGCATCGCTTAACTCCCCTTTGCGCCAGCGGCTACGTAAACCACGGATGGCAGGCGTTTGTGGGAACGAACCTATCGTGGTCGTGGGCAGCAATGGCAAACGATACTTGCGCTGCTGTACCGCTTGGCGCTCAGTAAATTCGCTCACACGTTCATAGTCAGCTTGGGTCAGCGCTGCGACTCGGGCGATCACTTTAGCATCCGCCGCCTGTGCCTTAGCCTCACGGCGTGCCAAACAGGTGTTAACGATCTCTTTAGCGGCGATAGACTCAGGGGCCTGCAACAATTGGCGCACATTGGCCAGTTCCAACAGCTTTTGCTTAGCAAATGCGAGCTGCTGACGTAACGCTGGCGTGAGGGTTGTCTCTACCTCTAAATCCACAGGGCTGTGCAGCAGTGAACAGGAAGTGCCAATCCATAGGCGCGCACCTAAGTCTCTGGCAACACTGCCGATACGCTCGACAATCAGGTCAACCTCTGCCGCCCACACGTTACGGCCATTAACTACACCCGCAGAGAGAATTTGATCTGATCTTAAGGCATTGGCAAACAAGGCCAATTGTTCAGGGGCAGTCACTAAATCGAGGTGCAGACCCGCCACCGGCAACGCGGAAACCAGCGCCTGATGATGACTAATGCTCCCATAGTAACTGGTGAGTAAAATCTTCACTTGAGCCGTTTTAAGCGCTTGATAAGCTTCGCTAATCGCCGCTTGCCAATCGTGAGTTAATTCAAGCGCCAGAATAGGTTCTTCAAGCTGTACCCAAGTCACGCCCTGCGCGGCAAAACGCGCAAGAATGTCGGCATAGGCCTTTAACAGATTGGGCAATAGGCTGAGTTTATCGAAATCCTGACCCACGGTTTTGGCCAGATACAAGTAACTCACAGGGCCTAACAATACGGGCTTGGCTTGATAACCCAGCGCCTGTGCCTCGGCCACTTCATCAAAAAACTGCTCATAGGCGATAGAGAACACTTGGTCTTGCTTAAGCTCTGGCACTAAGTAGTGATAGTTAGTGTTGAAATACTTCGTCATTTCCGAGGCTGGCGCATCGGTGCCAGTTGGTGCACGACCACGGGCAACGCGGAATAAGGTATCAAGATCGATAGCGCCCTCGCCGCGGTGGCGATCAGGAATGGCGTTTAGGGTCGCGCTTAGGGTTAACACTTGATCGTAAAAGGCAAAATCACCCACTGGTACTTGCTCGATCCCTGCGGCCACTTGCCATTGCCAATGGGTACGACGTAACTCCTTGGCCACCTCATGCAGTTCAGCTTGAGTGCTCTCACCACGCCAGTATTTTTCGAGGGCAAATTTCAGTTCACGACGACGCCCGATACGGGGAAAACCAAGACTGTTTAATTGCATACCATATCTTCCTTTATTTGAGATAAGCCATATTCGGCACTAGCACCCAGCTGATGGTGTTTTCTTGGCAACTTTTCGCATTTAAGCCTAGATAAATCACAATGGGCGTCTGGACGTCTAGAAGTTTATTGTGATAGTCTCTATGCCAGCAACCGAATTGATTTCAAGCACAACATGAGCGAAATTCACTTGGAGTGATCATGATCGAACTAAGACATCTGCGAACCTTAATGGCACTGAAGGAAAGTGGCAGCTTGGCGGGCGCAGCCAAAAAACGTTTTGTCACTCAATCGGCTCTCTCCCATCAAATTAAGGAGTTAGAGCAACGAATTAACTCGCCCATTTTTGTGCGTAAAAGCAAACCCCTCTCCTTTACTCAAGAAGGCGCACGCCTGTTGCACCTCGCCGAAGAGATCCTGCCGAAGGTGTTAGAAACGGAAACGGATCTGAAAAATGGCCTAGAGACAGAGACCAATCAGCTCAGAGTGGGGATTGAATGCCACAGCTGTTTTCGCTGGTTAATGCCAGTGATGGAGCAATTTAGGCAAGATCATCCGCAGGCCGAGTTAGATCTGTCGAGCCGTCACCTGTTCGATTCGCTCAATGCCTTAGAAATGGGCGAACTCGATATAGTGCTGACCTCAGATCCCGTGCCGGGGCACTCGCTCGCCTATCAGCATTTGTTTGATTTTGAAGTGAAGTTAGTGGTTGCCAAGGATCATCCCTTAGCGAAAGAAGCCTATGTTACGCCTAAGCAATTGACGCGTTTACCCATAATCAGCTACCCAGTGCCACTGGCGCGTTTAGATATTTACCGCCACTTTTTAGAACCCGCAGGTGTTGAGGCTGGCGAACAAAAGACCTGCGATTTGACCATGATGTTATTGCAACGCATCGCCTGTAAGGACGGCATCGCCGCCCTGCCCAACTGGTCAATCAATGAGGGACATGGATTGAGCCTCGCCGCCGTTAAACTGGGTCAAGAAGGCTTAAAACGCCCGCTATTTGGTGCCTACCGCCGCCACAGCGCGAACTCGGCCTTAGTGCAAAACTGGTTGCAACTGGTGGCCAGCGAAGGCTTAGCGCGTCAGCAAAAATCCAATTAGCGCCGTAAAAACAGCATAAAAAAGCCTGCAATCGCAGGCTTTTTTATTAAAGGCACATTCCTAGAGCGGGTTGAGCAACATGCCACGCATCGAGAGCACGCGACGTAGAATCAACCCGGGAGAATTTTGATTACGGGTCTGACGCAGATTATGGGCGATCATAAACTCTTGGCGCAGATCCTGATCGAGATCTAAAGCCTCAAAGGCTTCGATGGTTAAGGTCTGCTGCTGATTATCAATCAATGACTTAATCACGCTTAACGGGAAAGATTGCTCAGAGCTGGCATTTAAGTATGCAAAGGCCGTTAAGGCAATGATTTGCCCGAATACGCTAAACAGCGCCAAGGTTTGTACTTCATCGGGATCAACTTCAACATCCGGCATATCGACTAAGCTGTCGACCGCATCGGTAGCAATATTTTCCGTGAGTTTCCAATAACCTTGCACTAATTTCTTATAGGGTTGGGGTAATTCATCGAGGCGCTCTTTCAAATAGAAGGTGAAGGCATAACGATAAATATTGACCTGGCCTAAACGGATCAGGGCGTCTTTTAAGGAACGAGATTTAGGATTTACGACGCCTGAAGCCTGCGCCGAATTACTGCGCATCAACATATGGGCAGCTAATGCGGGATCGCTCGAAATAATATCGATCACATTACGAATGTCGCCTTCGGCAAGGATCGCTTTTTTGAGTGGAATTAAGATCCCACGGCGACCGATCACTTGCTCTTCATTCGCTATGATGGCTCTCACTTGAGTAAAAACCTGTTGCTCAAGATCTGTCATAAGACACTTTACACCTGTTAATTTGCTATAAGATGATTCGAATACCGCTCACATCATACCCAAACTACAAAGAATTTCAGCCCTAAGTCGTAGAATAATTGTGACTATGCTTTAGATGCAGTGATCTACAGCACAAGCAACGACTTAGGCTATCTGAATATAGGGCGAACTTATAAAGAATACACCGAGAAAATGGATTTTTCTCTGCGTATAGCCAAACAACGGAAATAATAAGGCCAGACTAAGTCTGGCCTTATATAGATTAACGATTAGTCTCAAGCTTAGAAGCGGTAACCCACAGTCAAGCGAATATCACGACCTCGGCCCGTGTAATAGCCGTCATATTCTCCACCAGCATAATAGCCAGAACTGACATACTCTTTATCAAACAGGTTATCGATACGCAGGCTCGCTAACCAAGCGTCACGGGTATAGTTCAGGGCCAGATTACCTAAAACATAGCTAGATAATTTATCGCCTTGGTTAGCGTTATCGCCTTCGATAAAACGATCGCCCGTGTAAATCGCCTCGGCAAACACTTGGAAATGCTCGGCAAAATCCATGCTAACGTAACCGCGTCCCGTATGCTCAGCCACCCAAGACAATTGCTTGCCATCATTCACCCCATCGGTAAATTCGGCATCGATATAGTTATATTCCAAACCTAAGGTAAGGGCTTGAGTGACCTGCCAATCCCAATCGGCACTCGCGCCATAGCGACGTGAAGCATCGGCATTGACGTTGGCGCCTTGGAAGCTGCCACCAACAGGTTTTTCAGCACTCGGGTCGAAGACGATTTCATCTTCTAAATCGAGACGATATAGGCTGACGCGTAGGCTTTGGCTAGCAACAGTCCAATCCCAACCAGCCTCGTAGGAGCGGCCCGTCTGCGGCTTTAAGCCATACACATCTTTCGGGGTGTAAGCTTGCTCATCGACCTTAGCGAAACGGAAGTTTTCATCACCACGCAGATAGAATCTGTGCTCGGCGCTCGGACGGTAATTTAAACCGAACTCGAATGCGGTCGCATCTTCATCTAAATCGATACCGTTTGGATACACATTGCCATCGACCAGATCGTCGGTCACCCGCGCATAACGTCCGCCCACCACATAGCTTAAGGTGTGGCTTAATGGCACTGTGGCTTGCAGGTAAGCACTCTGCATTTCCTGCACGTTGCTGCGCGCCATAGAGTCAAACTCTGCCTTACCGCGGCTGATATCCAAACCTGTGACTAGATTTAGCTCACCTTGACGGGTGCTGTAATTAGCAAGCGCTTTAGGACTAAACATCAGCAGCGAGCGAGTATTATGGCTGCCCGCTCCCCAGTTTAATGAGCTCACTAAGGTATCGCTGTAATCCAGATCCGCCGCCAAGGCCCAGTTTTGGTTAAGCTGATGCTGATAACCGCTGCGCGCCGCAGTGGTCATCTCATGAACATATTCGCTGCTATTAGAAGACTGACGTGGATTTTCTTTGAACTGCTTAGGGGTCAACGCCCCAGGATTCTCGCGGTCATCATCGTAATAGCTGGTTTCAACGAAGAAAGAATCTGTGGCGGTTTTATATTGAATACGGCCTAAGATAGAGCCAGTTTCATTGGCATTATGCTTACGATAGTTATCGCCTTGGTTGTAGCTACCGGTCAGGAAATAGTGCCAATCTTTATTGATGGCGCCCGACACATCGCCGCGACCTTCGTAGGTATTAAAGCTGCCGCCGGATAATTGCACGCTGCCGCCCGTATTCTCAGGCGACTTGGTCACAATGTTAATCACCCCGCCTACCGCTTGGTCGCCATAGAGCACGCCGGCACTGCCCGATAGAATTTCAACACGCTCAATTAAATTGAGCGGAATCGCATTCAGGCTAGGCGCGGCGATATCGATATTATTTAAGCGACGACCATCGAGCAAAATCAAGGTGTTGTTAACCGCAGAGCTAGCGCTAAAGCCACGCATCGCGAAACTAGTACCAATGTTATTGTCGGACAGCTGAATACCGCTTTGACCACGTAAGACTTCGGTCAAGCTGGTTGCGCCACTCTGCTCAATCGCAGCTGCATCAATCACATTCACATTGGCGGCAATATTCAAGGGGGTCTTGTCTGAACGGCCAATGACGACGATATGCTCATCGACTTTGGCAACGCTGGCATCATCGGCCGCCACGGCGGGGGCGATAACAGAAAAGCTGCAAAGGCTGCCAATCAGCAGCGCGATTTTAGTTGGATGTGTTCCCATTTTACCTTTAACTCCTGCAAGGAAAACGGGGCATTGGCGCCACGATACCGTTGATTCAGTACAAATACTGACAGTCACTATCGCATTTTGAGATCTGCCCACCGAAATCTCAAAAACACCTTTAGGGCCGGTCTCCGGACTTAGGCTATGTCTATCTCAACGAGAGATAAACGCGAAACTGACCTTTGCACACTCGATTCTCTGGCTCATCTTGAGCTACCAAGCGAATGCGGTCGTCTCTCACCTTTTACCGTTGCGGGGGCAGTGCCAGAATTTCACTGGCTTCCCGATTATCTCGCGACGAATGCGTCGCAAGCACCACAGAAGGTTGACTAAAAATGAGGTTCATAGGGCGAAAAAACCAGTTAACGCCCAACAAGGCTCGTGGCATATCAAGCCTGAGCGCGCGCATTATAGACGTCTATACGGATGAAAGTCCATGATCATCCGTCTATCGACTGACAACTACTTTAAGGAAAAGGGCGCCAAGGCTGAGATAAAGTCGGCACTGTTGGCCGCTTGTAGAGGAGGTTTATCGGCAGAAAACACCTCACCACGCATCGATTTATGCAGCAAATACAAATCCTTGTCGCCACTCACTACAGTGTAATAACCAATTTCGCCCTGGGGATGAGAGGTAAAGGCCGTTGGATTAAATTGAGTCGCGCCATGGACATTCGGCATAGTGGTACAACCAAGAATGGCTTGAAATCCGTCGTGACCATCCACTTGGGTATCCCCTAGCTTTTGGTAAACCACCTCACCGTCACAGGAAGCTTGGTAAGTCTCGGCCATCGCATCTAAAAACTGCTCGGGGCTGACGCTTTCGGCCATATCCTTAAAGCCTTGCACACAAAACAGCGCACTCCATTGATTGAGCGCCTCCTGCTCCGGCACAAATTCCGCCATAAACATGCCCGCGCGTTCTTCATGGTAGGCTTTGCGCCACCCCTCTGGCAGGTTAAATCCTAATTGCTGGCTAAAAACGGGGAGCACATGGGAATGGGAAGCACTGCTCTCATGGCGAGGCATATCCAATTTCGCCTCGACGGATTCAGAACCGATTAGGCTGCACAGCATCAATACGCTCGCGCCCTGCCATAACCTCATCTGCATATGGGGTATACATTTCATTATTATCATCCTTGTATCGCATTGTTATGGGTTAATACGACATATGAAATTGCATAGAAAACATCCAGCATTCTAGCGAAGATGTAAATAAGATAACAGTTAAAAAGCGAAACAAAATGACACTTATACAGTCACAACAACTGTAAAATAGTAAATAGCAGCCAAAGATAGGGTCGGTGATGGATTAACAAGCTGGTGAATGGGTCTTCACCAGCTGAGAAATGCCTTACATGCCCAACAATGAGTTAGTCAAATGACCAATTGATTTTACGCTGCGGCCTTGCCTGACTCAAAATCGCCTGCCGTTGCTCTGGAGTCTCACATTGGGCTGCGGGATTAAATTCCAGCGGCTTAACCACCAAAGAGTCGGCGGGTTGTACCGGCGATTTATCAAACATCCCCAGATTCATCGACCAAGAGACCCATTCTCCCTTTTCACTGACCCCCACAAAACCATCATTTGCCTGCGCTAACCAAGTGAGGCGCGGAATGCGTTCAATCAGTTGCTCGACATTTTTAAGGTTTGCCCGATAACCGACGGGGACCACTTTGCCGTCGGGGCGCGTAAAGGCAAAGGAGGACTTACCTAGGGTAATTTTGCTGCCCTGCTGCCAATACTTGTCGAGGATCTCTTGAGCATGATGAAAGCCAAACAGATAGGCGTAATCCGTATCGTCCGCGAGAATTTGCGGCGCGGCGTTGTCACGCAGTAGCAAGAATCCCGGGCCGACGCTGATAATCTCTTTCACGCCTGTGATATCGGTTTTCTTAATCCAATCGACGCCACAGTTAGTCCCATCGCCCCAGAAATGCGCGTCACCCGTTGGACTTAACACCGCAAACGCACAACTGTTTGCCGTGAGACTCGCCACATCCTTAAGAGCGCTGCGGATAGGATAAGCATCACTGCGCCAGCCCCAACTCACCACTGAGCCATCTTTTTTTAAGGCGGCATAGGTATTTTGAAAATATTCGATATGTTTAATATCCGTCAGCTGCGACTGCAACTTCTTCATATTGGTCGAACTTTCAACCTCCCCCCAAACTACGGCGCTGGCGTCTTTTTTCAGGGCAATAAAACTGCGCCCTTTAGCAAAGATATCGACTACATCGACTAACTCATTTTGCACCTGCAAACTATTGCCGCCGTAAGGTCCGTAGCCCCAAGTATGCACCTTACCATTGGCGTCGAGGGCGGCTACGGCCTCCCGGTTAGCGAATAGCTTAGTGATATTAGTCATACGCGCTTGCAATGCCTTGTCCAGACTCAACTTGCCCGCATTACCCCAATAGACCACAGTGCCATCTTGGCGCAGCGCAGCAAACCCATCTTTAACAGGGACAATTTGCTTCACCTGCTTGAGCTCTGGCGTCACTTCGCGACTATCGCCACCGGCAAAACTATCACCCCAAGTGATGACCTCTCCTGACTTAGTTAATGCGGCGAAGGCCGTGCTGTTGGTCACCACAGTATCGACTGCGGGTAAATCGCAGGGAATATGGCGATAATTCGGATTTGCCTCTTCCTTAAACTGGATAAGCTTGCCGTTATCAAATTGCAGCAAGGATTCCTTTTCATTTTCGACTACGGCTACGGGTTTAGGCTGGCTACAGGCGGTTAATTGTAACGCCACTAAGGCGGCCACCAATGCCAAGGGACGTGATATAGGATAAGACTGCATTACTTATTTCCCTGTATTTGCTGAAACTTTGGTTGCTGAAATTTTGGTTACTGAAAACGCGGCTTGCTGAATGGGTTGTGCTAATTTGCCTGATATCGACTCGAGTAGCGGCTTGAGTTCGTACCCAAAACCCTGACGCGAATCGATACGGGTTAAGAGAACTTGAATTTGTTTATCTAGCGCCTGTGCACTGTCTTGACTGAGAGTATCGAACGCCTGCGCCAGTGTTAAGGCTGTTAAGATCAACCGTTGAACTGGGCCGATTGTGCGCCCCACTTGGCGGTTCAACGCAGTATTGTCGAGCACTAATGTTACTAAGTAGAGTAAATAATCGAGGTGCACAGTAAAATCGACGTGGCATTGCTTTTCATCCGCCAAGCCGAATTTGAGCGCTTTGGCCTCACACAGCGCCTTCAATGCCGCTAACTTTTCTACGGTTAATTCCAATGCAAAGGGCAACTGCTTAGTGCGCGTCATCAGCACAAAGCTGGCTAAGGTTTTAGCCGACAGCGTCTGTTTACTACGGGCGAGCATCGCCAGCGCTAAGTAGTGAAATCCTAATGAACTCAAGCGATAAAAGCTTATCATCGCAATAGATTCATCTACCGATTCCAGCTTTTTTTTGCTCGGTGAAGTGTGCATTTGCTCGAATAAATCGACCAAACGCGGATAGAGCTCAGGGCAATGACCTATATGCTCAGCCGCTTCCCAGACCAATATATTCGCGGCAGGATGCTGGCGATAGGTTTCGAGCAAACGGATAATCCCGGTGTAATCCTGTTGCTGCCCTAAACGCCTAATTATTGGCACATAACGGGACTCGGCCCAGCGGATCCTTAATAGCGTCAAACAGAAATAACCGATAAGCAAACTGCCTAATATACCTGCGATGCCAAAGCCCAAATCTAGCTTGGCGCGATCGCGGGTTAATTCGAGATCGGCGCTCGCCTGTGTTGGCGCCTCGGGAAGATAATGCACAACACTTTGTCCGTAGTTGGGCACTAATGCGCCTGGGGTGTCGCCCTGCGGCGGCCGTAATTGATAGGTCGCTTGGCAATTCACGCCATCGAGTTCCCATTGACGGACGAGCTTGCCCTTGGCGGTGCGATACTCAGCCAAGCAAATCAATCTTTGGTTATACACGCCCGTCGAACTGCGCTCACTGCGATAGGCGGTTTCAATCACTCGACCTATGGCCACATCGCCACGCTCCAGCAACTGATTGACCAGAAACCACTTTTGCGCCCCTTCCCAAAGGAATAGCGCGGCAACACTCATCAAAAGGAGAGGGATACAGGTCAAGAGTATTGCTAACCAGCCCCAAAAACGCGTGGGTGCACTCGAGGTTAATTGACTGCGATTCATCAACACGCCAGAACTTCCTTATCATTCCATGATCGCTAAGGCATTAGAGAACTTGATTCTGCCTAAAGCGGGGCGCTATTGTAGCAGCTTATTGATAGAAATCAGAAAAAGCTCACAGTTTGCCCTAAAGACTCGGCCACATCCTAGCCTGCAAACTTGAGCATGCTATTCTACGTTTCCATTCCCGCTGTTTAAAGGAGTAACAGTATGAGTCGTCCGATTATTTTGGATTGCGATCCCGGCCATGACGATGCTATCGCGCTCATTTTAGCCCTCGCCCATCCAGAGCTAACCCCACTGGCCGTAACCACCAGCGCCGGCAACCAAACCCCAGATAAAACCCTCAATAACGCCCTGCGGATCTTAACCCTGCTCAATCGCAGCGATATTCCGGTCGCGGGCGGCGCGGTTAAACCCTTAAGCCGTGAGTTGATGATTGCCGATAACGTTCACGGTGAAACAGGGCTCGATGGCCCGGCATTGCCTGCACCGAGTTTTCAACCACAGGCCGTGAATGCGGTCGAGCTAATGGCCGAGAAAATCCGCCAAAGCGATAAACCAGTAACATTAGTGCCTACTGGGCCGCTCACCAATATCGCGCTGCTACTCGCCAGCCATGCCGAGTTACACGCCAAAATTGAGCGCATTGTGTTGATGGGTGGTGCCGCCGGGGTTGGTAACTGGACACCCGCCGCCGAGTTTAATATTTTTGTCGACCCAGAGGCGGCCGACATTGTCTTTAAATCCGGTATTCCCATCACCATGTGCGGCCTCGATGTTACCCATCAGGCACAGATCATGGATGAAGATATCGAACGTATTCGCGCTATTGCTAATCCCGTGGCTAAGTGTGTCGCCGAGTTGTTGGATTTCTTTATGATTTACCATAGAGATCCTAAATGGGGCTTTGTCGGCGCGCCGCTGCATGACCCTTGCACTATCGCTTGGTTACTCAATCCCGCGCTGTTTGATGCCCAAGACTGCTGGGTCGGCATTGAAACCCAAAGCGAGTTAACACTGGGGATGACGGTGGTCGACCGCTATCAACTAACGGGCAAACCCGCGAATGCGACAGTGCTCTTCGGCATTGATAGACAGGGCTTTGTTGACTTGTTAGTTGACAGTTTAGCGGTCTACACACCAACCTATCTCAATCGCAGATGAACTTAAGGTAACGCTTCCATGAGCCACATACTCGTTATAGGCAGTGCCAACGCCGATCATGTTATGAATTTTGAGTATTTGCCCGTTCCCGGCCAAACCTTAATGAGCCGAGCCTATCGCTTGGAACACGGTGGCAAAGGAGCCAATCAGGCGGTAGCCTGTGCCCGTTTATGCCAAGGGGATGCGGAAGTGGCATTTATCTGCCATCTCGGCCAAGACAGTGTCGGCAATGACATGCGTACAAGCTGGCTCAAGGATGGCATTAAGGCCGAAGGTATTACCCAAGTCGCCAATATGAGTACGGGCACGGCGCTGATTTTTGTCGGCGATAATGGGGAGAACTCCATCGGGATCGCCGCGGGCGCCAATGCCGATCTCACCCCAAGCGAGTTAGAGAAGCATTACGCCCTGTTTGCCAATGCCCAATTCTTACTGATCCAGCTCGAAACGCCGATGGAGACGGTTCACCACGCATTGCAAACCGCCAAGCGCCTCGGTATTACCACAGTGCTGAATCCTGCGCCTGCAACCAGTCAGGAGTTGGATTACCTCAAATGGGTCGACATCATTACTCCCAATGAGACCGAGGCCGAAGCACTTACAGGCATTGAGGTCAATAACGAAGAAGATGCCGAGCTTGCCGCCCAATGGCTACATCAGCAGGGCGTTGCAACTGTCGTCATAACCTTAGGCAGTAAAGGCGCGTTTATCAGCAGTGCCGGTTTTACCGGGTTAATTCCGGCGCTGACAGTGCAAGCCATAGATACGGTTGCCGCGGGCGATACCTTTAATGGCGCCTTAGTGGTGGGTTTAAGTGAAGGGATGTCAATTGCAGCGGCCGTCGGGTTTGCCAATGCCGCCTCTGCCATTACCGTTACCCGAGAAGGCGCCCAGCGCGCGATTCCCTATCGCCACGAAGTCCAACGTTAACCCATGAGTGCGGCAAGTTGTCGCACTCGACCTCTTTCATTCAAAAGTACTATATACATAATTTACATACCGAATTCATTCCCATTTAATGAATTCAGCCTATGCTGGCAAGCGCATGTTCGAGCCAAAACGGCTCGACCCACCTTGTTCAGAATGAGGAAGTACCAGATGAAAGCGAAAAGCACCACTTTACGTAATATGACTAGCGCTAGCTTACTCGGCCTAGGATTATTCGTCGCCAGCCAAGCGAGTGCTAACGAATGTGAACTCAAGATTGCTGCGACTGACGCTATGCAATTTGACACTAAAGAGCTGTCTGTTCCTGCAACGTGTAAGGAAGTGACCCTCACACTAACGCACACTGGCACTCTGCCAAAAGCAGCTATGGGCCACAACTGGGTATTAACTAAAGCCGCCGATATGTCTGCCGTTGCGACCGATGGTATGGGCGCTGGCGCCGATGCTGCTTACGTTAAAGCCGGTGATACACGTGTTATCGCACACACTGGTTTAGTGGGTGGCGGTGAATCAACTTCTGTGACCTTTAGCACCGCAGGCATGAGCGCGACTGAAGCTTACCAGTTCTTCTGCAGCTTCCCAGGCCACTGGGCGATTATGCAAGGTAGCTTTAAAATTCAAGGCTAATCCCATTGCCTAATGCTCAGTTAAGGGAATACCTTAAGTGAGACGACAAAAAAGCGGACCTCTGGTCCGCTTTTTTGTTGAGTGCATATTGGCTTATAAGCCAGCTTGCCCTCGAGGTTTTTGTTTCGAGATGTATTCTTCGGGCGAGTTATTCTTCGCCGAACTCGTCTTCATCATCAAAATCATCGGCATCGGTTGCAGCTTCTGCCGCTAAAGCCGCCGCTAATTTGGCCTTAGCCTGTTTCTCTGAGCGACGCTTGTTGCGCTCAGCCAGCGTGCCTAAAAACACTTGCAGCTCGGCTTGACCCCAAGCTTGTGCCTCGGCCTCGGTCGCAAAACCGTCATGGCTCTTCGACACTACTGTTTTAGTCGACGTCATACGACGGGTGATTTCCGTCTTCCAACCATTTTCAGCTTGAGTGACGCGAAAATCGTATTTTTTACCCTTGCTCATTCTGCTCTATTTCCTAAATGATGCTTGCCACGTTTGTCTTATCAAGCGATACAAACGCCATCATAAAACAAAAGGAGCGCAGTTTACTTGATTTCGGCACAGAAAGATCGCTTGCGAGAAAATTTTCATACTTAGCACTTTCACACAGCCGTAAGAATCCCAAAAGTAACGCGGCATGCGAGATAATTTTTCGCCCTAATCTTAGTCCTAAGCTCAGTATCAAGCTAGCGCAAAAGCGGCTGGCGGACGGTATCTTTTCTTGTTTTAGTCATAAAACTGAGCTTATTTAGTCATATAGCAATTTTAGAGTATGAGGGACCCCATTAATAAGTAATCAATAATTTAGGAAAGATGATGAATACCTCCTCAGTAACACTCTGCATGCTGCTCGCCAGTACGGCCCTGCTCACAGGCTGCAACAGTGATAACAAAGATAGCGACACCACACCGCCCGCCAAACTGGTGCCCGCCCAAGTCGGTGAGCGACCACTGTTTTTGGTGCGTCAAATGCAGGACAGCAGCTTAAAAACCCGTTTAGCCCAGTGCGAAACCGACCATTTTTACCGTAGCGATTTTGCCATTGGTCATCGCGGCGCGGCGATGCAATTCCCCGAACACACCAAAGAATCCTACCAAGCGGCCATCGACTCTGGCGCGGGTATCGTCGAGTGCGATGTGACTTTTACCGCCGATAAAGCCTTAGTCTGTCGCCATTCCCAGTGCGATCTCGCCAGCACAACCAATATTTTGGCTATTCCCGAACTTGCCAATAAATGTTCAGCCCCCTTTACGCCCGCCGATGCGGCCAATGGCGTTGCCGCCACAGCAACTTGTTGCACCAGCGATATCACCCTCGCCGAATTTAAAATGTTAAAGGGCAAGATGGAGGGCGAAAATCCAAAGGCGACCAATGTCGAGGAATTTATAAATGCCACGCCTAAGTGGCGCACCGATCTCTATGCGGGTAATGGCACCCTAATGACCCACGCCGAGAGTATTGAGATGTTTAAAAAGGCTGGCGTAAAAATGACGCCCGAGCTAAAGGCCGCTAGTGTGGCTATGCCCTTCGATGGCTTTACTCAGCAGGAGTACGCCCAGAAGATGCTCGATGAATATACCGCTGCGGGCGTCGATGCCTCGCAGGTATTCCCTCAATCCTTTAATTTAGAAGATGTAAAATACTGGATTGCTAACGCTCCCGAGTTTGGCAAGCAAGCAGTATATCTTGATGATAGATACGATATTCACGCGGGTTTTGACCCACAGGACTCCTCCAGCTGGTTGCCATCAATGGCAGAACTTAAAGCCCAAGGCGTAGAGATTGTCGCGCCACCACTCTGGGTGCTGGTGACCTTAGATGCGGATAAAAAAATCATTCCATCGGAATATGCCAAAGCCGCGAAAGCAGCGGGACTTAAGATCATCACTTGGAGCTTAGAGCGCTCAGGATTATTGAAAGATGGCGGCGGTTGGTATTATCAAAGCATTACCGATGCCATTGATAATGAAGGCGATACCTACGAGCTGCTCGATGTGCTCGCCAAAGATGTGGGTGTGATTGGCGTCTTCTCTGACTGGCCAGCGACCGTGACTTACTATGCCAACTGCATGGATTTATAGACCGAATAAATAGGCTAAATTCAAAACCGAGAAACAAAAAAGCGTTAGCAAATACTGCTAACGCTTTTTATTAACAGATTCTTTTTACTTAAAAAGATGCTGAATATTTTTTAAATCGCCCTTACCTTCGGCAATTTCTTCCGGCGTTAAGCCCGTCACTTCGTGTGGGAACACTAACCAGTCTTCAGAGGCATGGATATAGTAATCAGGCTTTAAAGGCACAGCGGTATTCTTTGGCTTGTAATAAGGGCAAGCGATACGAATGTCCTGCGGCATGTTTAAGCGCATCAGTTGGCTTAACTTTTCCTTCAGCGCGTGGATGCTGCGGCCAGAGTCAAATACATCGTCCACAATCAGTAAGCTATCGCTAGCATTCGCATTTTCAACAATGTAATGCAGACCATGTACTTTGATTTCTTTGCTTTGCTTGTCGGTACCAATACCGTAGTAAGACGAGGTACGCACGGCGATATGGTCGGTTTCAACCTTCTTAAAGTCGAAAAACTCTTGTACCGCGATCCCAATTGGAGCACCGCCACGCCAAATACCCACGATAAACTGCGGACGGAATCCACTCTCATAAACCTGTGAAGCTAATAGAAATGAATCTTCGAGCAGTTGCTGTGCGGTAACGAAATATTTTTCTGACATGACACCGATCCCCATCTTAATTATTGATTTTAGGTGTTAACGCGAGCGCTTTTACCTAGTAAGGTCTGTTCGGCGTCCAAAACACGAGAACAGCATTCTCTTCATAAGAGTCCTAGCAAGTGTAGGCAGCCGCCGAATTTTGGGAGCGAATTTTATACCAAAAAAAACCGCCGTGCTGCAGTTATAGTCATAAGTTGCAGGTGAACGGCCGTTTATTTTGCATTTTTAGGATGGAACTAACAAAAAGCGTACAAAAAAGGCCACCCAAAGGTGGCCAACAAGGAACGAGCACAGGCTCAAAGCAAAGAATGGAGCTTAAGTTTGGCGCTTAAGTTAGCTCACAGGGTTGATAACGTGTTCACCGACCTTAGTCATGGCGCTATAGCTGCGGCTGGTCGACTCTTCAAACTCCTTCGCCAGAATCGTGCTGACATAATGCCAGTCGCTACGCACCGCTTCCTTAGTAAAGGTTAAGGTCATAAAGCCGCGATCTTTAAGGTTGGTATATTTAAGATCTGGCACCAACTCGACGATCGCCGCTTCGGTCGCGGGGATCTGCTCCGCCGGTAGATTTAAGTAATATTCCAAACCAGGTGATGATACAGAGCTTGTGGCAAACTCGACCCCAACGGTATCGCCGTTGACATCTTTAAGCTCATTCGCCCAGGCATTATGGGTGTCACCGGCAATCACCACTAGGTTGTGATTTTTCGATTTAGCGGTGCCTAAAATTACTTCCCTTTCATAGGCATAACCATCCCAAGCATCCAAGTTATAGGGAATAGATGGCAGTTGCAGCAGGGCAATCACCTCGGGCGTTAACAAGGCTTGATTGGCCTGTAAGTACTGTAATTCCGCCGCCGTTAGGGTTGGATCGTTTGCCGCCGCACGGGCGGCTAACTTCGCCAGCGCCCCAAGCATGGCATATTGTGGAATGCTCATTTGCTGAGTAGCGATTGCCGCAGGTAGAGACATCTTGCCCATCAGGATCTGTTGTCCTAACACCTGCCAAGTACCCGTGGCTTGCAGTAAAGTGCCCTGTAACCAGAGTAACTGGGTCAGCCCTAGCATGGTGCGCGTGGTTGAAGTCACATCGGCGAGGAAACGCTCCCCATCGAAGGCCCCCGTGCTGGCATCCATATAATCGGCATAATCGAGCTGCTTATCGCGGGCCAAGACGCGCGTGTCCAGCATATGTAAGTCGACTAAGTTACCGTAACTGAAGCTGCGGTAGATCTCCTCATGGTTACCCTCGCGCCATGGACGAATTGGCAGCCACTCGAAGTAAGCCTGTAGTGCGGCTTCTTTACGAACCGCAAAATCCCCTTCGCCTTCGTTGTGGTTCTCGGCGCCATCACGCCAGGTATCGTTTGCCACTTCGTGGTCGTCCCATACCGTAATAAATGGCACTTTCGCGTGCAGTTTTTGCAGGCTGGCATCGGTATGATATTGGGCGTAACGGGTACGATAATCGCTAAGCGTCAGCAGTTCGTTGGCGGGTAATACTTCACGACCAAGCTCTGCCGCATGTTCGCTGGCATAGCCGCCACGGGCATATTCATAGATATAATCACCCAGATGCACCACGGCATCGAGGTCATCCTGCGTCGCAGCCAATTCATACACGTTAAAATAACCGGCAGGAAAGTTAGCGCAGGACATAACGGCGAGTTTTACCGAACTCACTTCGCCCTCGGGTAAAGTGCGGGTCTTGCCCACCTCGGAGGTTTTTCCGCCCGTCATAAAGCGGTAGAAATAGGTTTGTCCCGCACGTAAACCACGGGCATCGATTTTGACCGTGTAATCACGGTTAGCATTAGTGACCATCTCCCCAGTGGTCACTAATTGTGAGAATGCCGCATCACTGGCGACTTGCCAGCTCACTTTAACATCCCCAGCAGAATCTGGCGTCACACGGGTCCAAAGGATCACCGCATCCTGCGCAGGGTCACCGCTGGCAACCCCATGTAAAAACTGTGCGGGCACAGAGTTATCATCATCACTGTCACTACACCCCATTAGGCCGTAGGAGATCACTGCGGCACCAATACCTTTGGCTGACATTGCTAGAAAATCACGACGAGTCACGGTTCGTTTCATTATTATTATTCCCTTTAAAAATGAGGTTTCACTGGTATGAGGTCTAATGAGGCCCCGATTGTGAGACATCACTGTTACACATTTGTGACATCTTTGTCAGCCTTTTATGATTTCTTTTAATTCATCAACTTATACTGAATAGCGTTCTTTATTTGTACAGTGCTGGCACAGAGCATCACTAAGCTGCTAACATCGACTCAGATGCAAATAGCGCCTAAGATCACTACTTCTTAGCGCATTGTTAAAAAAGGAATTTATAGGATGAAAGTCAGCGACATTATGAGCACTGAGGTCATCTGCATCAGCGATGGTGCAAGCCTGAAAGATGCCCACCATTTAATGCAAACCCGCGGCGTGCGCCATTTACCTGTAATATCTGAAACCGACGGCACCTTAGTCGGTGTACTCACCCATAAGAAGATGATCGCCAGCGTATTGTCTATGCTGAACAAATACGGCCAAGGCGCATTGGATCGCAAGGAACGCTACACTCCCATAGCGACAGTGATGGACAAAGACTGCCAGCACTTAACCGCCGATGAGCCCTTAAGCGTGGTGGTAGAATACTTTATCGACAACAAACTCGGCTGCTTACCCGTAGTGGATAACGATAAGAAAGTATTAGGGATTGTCACCTCATCCGACTTTATTAAGCTCTGTCGTACCCTGCTGCAACAGCAAGCTTAGCACCTAACATCCTCACTCTTTCTCGCTGGCCCGCAGTTATCAGGGCTGGCGAGTGTCATTATTTAACAATCCCAAGGACGCCCGTGGCTAAGTTATTAACCCAAGAACAATTTATCCGCGCCTATGAATGCGCCGAATTAGGCTGTATCGCCAACCATGACCGCCTCGCCCAATTGCTCGCCGATCCCGATTATGACGCTTTACATGAATACAGCGCCTACTTTGGCAAAGCGGCGACACAAATCACCTGTATCAGTGACTTACAAAGTATGGAGGAATTGCATTTTGTCGCGGGCAACTTGAATTGGGATGACCATGATCCCGATATGGTGAGAGCAATTATCGAACACCCACTCTGCGATGCGGGTACCGCTTTATTGCTCTACTGGTACGGACAAGGCTTTTATTACTCCACGCCACAGAGGCTCGACACGCCTTTTGGACAGCTATTCAAAACCATCACCGAACGCTTTGTTGCGCGGGGCTATGCAAGTTATAGAATCCATTTTGATCCGTTTAAAGAATGTTTTATGCCCTCATTAGAGGACGTCCTCACCAATGGATGCCAAATTCCAGGGGCCATTTTTGCCCCCTACAGCACCATGGAAATCGAAACTGATGCAGGGCATCCAAGGTATCTACAATTTAAAAATGAGCAGCTGAAATCGGGAAAATGGGGTAACCAATAAGCCCTAAGCTGTCTTTAAGTAGAACGCTTAAAGCCAAGCTATTAACGTGATTAAATAGGCGTTGCTGGCGGAATACGGGTAAAACGCTGCCAGCGACCCGAGCGCCAACGGTGCACCATAATCAAGCCTCGTACCCATTCATCGGCCGCAACCGCAAGCCAAGCGGCAAGTACGCCATAACCTAAGTGCAGCCCAAAGAACCAAGCCAATAACACGCCAATTCCCCACATGCTAAACAGGCCCACGCGCACCGGAAACGCCACATCCCCCGCGCCTTTTAATGCCGAAATAATCACCAGATTAAAGACTCGGCCAGTTTCGAGCGCGATGGAGCCCAATAGCAAAAGCGCGGTAAGTTGAATGACCTCTGGGTTTTCACTCAACCAGCCCACAATGGTAAAGCGCTGCCAATAAAAGACTAACACTATGGCGAGGGAGGTAATAAAGCCCACCAAGCAATACTTTTGCACCCGTCCAGTAATCTCATCGAACCATTGTTTACCGACGTAGTAACCGGTTTGAATTTGCGCCGCCTGCCCGAGCGCCACCGCAAAACAGTAAATAAAGCGGCTAATATTCAAACCATAGGTATAGGCGGTCAGCGAGAGTGTGCCCATCTGACTAATAAAATAGATGATGGTCATCTGTGCCACGTTGTAGGACAGCATTTCGCCCGCATTAAGCAAACCAATGCGCATCACGCTCCAATAGGTGCTGCGCGGCAATAACTTAAGTCGCAGCATCGGCAGTGGGATACCTTTATGGCGGATCACCGCCAACATAATCAAGGCACCAATAATCTGGCTGGTGACAGTCGAAATCGCCACCCCAGTCACCCCATAAACTGGCAAACCAAAGGGAGAATAGAGGGCAATATAGTTACCGAGCACATTCATCAATCCCGTGCTGGAGGTAACTAACATGGCCGAGCGGGTAAAACCGTAGCTACGTAAGATGGCGGCAAAGGCGATGTTCATCACCAGCCCTATGCTTAAACTGCCGCAGATCAGCAGATAGTCATTACCATAGCCCGCGACCTCAGGCTCTAGTGCAAATAAACTAATAATGCCGTGGGCACCGAAAAACATCGATGCGCCCATCACCACGGCTAAGCCTAAGCTTAAGGCCACGCTGGCCACGCCAATATCGGTCGCTTGCTGCGTCTGCCCTGCACCATTATTTTGGCTAATCAGAATACTGGCGCCCGTGCTGACCATCATGGACATCACCATCATAAAAAACATCAATTGGGTGGTGAGCCCCACTGCGGCGACGGCATTATCGGAATAATGGCTCAGCATAAAAATATCGCTGATCCCGAGTAAGGATTGCAGCAAGGTTTCGATAAAAATCGGCCAAGTGAGGGCGACAATGCCCATGCGTTGTTGCAGGGTTTTAGCTGATTTAGCCACGTCCAATCCTTACCGCTGGAAGACAAGTGAAATAGCAATAACACGCCAAGGCTGGCGAGCGGTAATTTTCTTACATTTTTAGATTGTGCTCAATCCTTCGTCACCACTAAAGCCTGCCCTTGCAACCGTATTCATTGGGTGGAGCTCAATTCATTGAAGTCGAAAAACATCAGCAATGCCTCAATTAACAATCTTTAATCGACTGAAATAGCTAGGATTAATACCATATCGTCCAATACGCACTACCCTTTTCAGCATCGAGCCGATACACTTTGCCGACCACAAGGGGCGATAAGCGCTCACCGAATATATTCAGGGAAACTGCACATGAGCCAACTCTATTTAGAAGACGGTATTAAACAATTAGCGAGCGAGTTTATCGCCGCAGGTTGCCCTTCGGTGCGCGAACAGAGCCTTGAGGAGCGACGCCAAGGGTATATCGCCAGCACAGTATTGGCAGGTGAGCCGGAAGCTGTGTTTGAAGTTAAAACCCTATCCCTTGAGGGCATCGAATTAACGCTATTTAAACCCTCGGTGGACAACAACTTACCCGTGGTCATTTACTATCACGGCGGCTGCTTTGTCAGTGGCGGCATCGCCACCCACAATCAACAACTGCGTAAAATCGCCAATGATTCCGGCGCGTTAGTGGTAGCGGTCAGCTATCGTCTCGCCCCAGAGCATGTGTACCCAGCAGCCCATGACGATGCCTTCAATGCCGCCAATCTCGTGCAACAACATTGCCAGCAATGGGGCGGTGATGACACCAATATCACCCTGATGGGCGACAGTGCTGGCGGCCATTTAGCCTTAGTCACTTGCCTGCGGTTAAAGGCACAAGGGCAATGGTTACCTAAAAAACAAGTGCTTATCTATCCGATGTTGGATGCGACCGCCAAGAGTCAGAGCTATATCGACAATGGCGACAAGTACATTATCACCCGCGATACGCTGCTCACGGGCTTTGATATGTACCTCGACTGGCACCCCAGAACCGACGTTGAAGCCAGCCCACTGCGCAGCCACGACCTAGCCGGTTTACCCGAAACCCACATTATTACCGCCGAGTTCGATCCGCTGTTAGATGAGGGCGAACAGCTGTTCCGTAACCTATTAGATGCGGGCGTCAATGCCCATTGCCGCCGCTATTTAGGGGTGATCCACGGCTTCTTCCAACTCGCTGGCGTCAGCCAATCGGCGCGGGATGCCATGGTGCAGATAACCCACATTATTCGCGTTTAACCTCAGTAAGCCGCATGCCTTAATGCGGGGCATGCGGCGATTGAATCCATTCAACGAATAACCTATTGCATGATAACGCAATGCTCTACTGCGCTATTTCGACTCTGGCCGACTCAATTTGTGGATCACGTCTTGATGCTGCGGATACATGGCCAGTAAAGTTTCTTGGCTAAATAGCTCAAAGTCATCGAAGGTAAAGCCCGGGGATACCATACAGCCCACCAGCGAGAATCCATCTTGATTCATGGCCGAGCCAAAAATACAGCCCTTAGGCACTAAAAACTGCGGTCTTTCGCCCGCGGCTAAATCCAGCCCCAACTGCGCCGTGGTCAGCTCGCCCTCAGGGGAAATCATATAAATCGTCAGCGATTGACCCGCATGGAAATACCACATTTCATCGGCCGTGAGTCGATGAAAATGCGACACTTCGCCGGTTCGCAGTAAGAAATAAATACTGCTCCATAGCTGACGACTCGGATCGAAGGCCGATTCTGAGCGATAGGATGAACGGTAATAACCGCCCTCAACATGCTGCTCAAGTTCTAAATACTGAATAAAATCATCAGCCGTGCGCATACTCATCCCTCATTAAATTGATACGGGCTAGAGTCTACACCCTAAGTCCAATTTAATTAATCCTCTGTGCCCTGCTTGCTTCTCACCTGCCAGTCGAACATAAACACGAATACCATGTGGTTAAGGTTTGTTTTCGCCATAAAAAAAGCTAAATTCTTACCATAGACTGAATGGCGAATGATGACATTCTTAGCAAGTGTCAAAGCCTTGAATAAGTCAGATAACCTTTGTGGGGAGCTTGTTTGATGGTCAGTATTGAGCAAATGGCTTTAGTGCTGGACGCGCTACCCGATCCGGCGTTTATCCTGTCCCAAAGCGGCCGCTATGTTGCGGTGTTTGGCGGTAAAGATGCGCGTTATTACCACGACGGCAGTGGATTAGTCGGCCTTTACCTGAGCGATGTACTCAACGACGAAAAAACCACTTACTACCTCGGTATTATTCAGCAAGCCTTAGATAGCCGTAAATTATTGATTGAGGAATATGAGCTCAGTAATAAGGATGTCAAAGGCTTACCCGATGAAGGACCATCGCAACCCATCTGGTTTGAGGGGCGCATTCAGGCGTTAGATTTTCTGGTGAATAACGAACCCGTCGTCCTCTGGGTCGCCAGTAATATTTCCAAGCGCCATAAACTGGAATTACAACTGCGACAGTTAAGCGATACCGACCAATTGACAGGGCTCTATAACCGCCGCCGCTTAGACCGTGATTTACAACTACTCTTCGACACCTTTAGCCGCCACCGTATTCCGGCCTCGATCTTAGTCTTAGATCTGGACCACCTAAAGCGGATCAACGATCAACTGGGCCACCAAGCGGGCGATCGCGTTATCATGGCAGTCGCCGACACCTGCCAACAACAATTTCGCAAAACCGACAGCGCCTACCGTTTTGGTGGCGATGAGTTTGTGATTGCCCTGCCCGGAGTTGACCATGACCAAGCCATAGTGTTTGCCGAATACCTCTGTGACTGCTGCTTTAAGGCATTGCAGCAACTCTCTGTAAAGGGATTATTTGCCACCGTCAGCATAGGTGTCGCCAGCATAGAAGCGGGCGATAAATCCTATGAAGACACCCTAAAACGCGCCGATGCAGCGCTCTATCAAGCCAAGCGGGATGGCAAAAACCGCGTTATCGCCAATAGTGCTTGATGCCGCATCGCCCCGACAAATCACCAATAAAAAAGCGAACCTAGGTTCGCTTTTTTTATATACATCACACGCTTCGCGTTGCGATTATTGCGCCGCTTTGGCCTTGCGGGCGGCGTGCAGTTTCTTATAGCTTTCGATTAAGCGTAAATGTGGCTCAATTCCTTCGAGCTGCATGCTGGTCTTAGTTAAACCACTGAAACGGATTTTGCCAGTAACGCTGCCGACCACTTGTTCCATCACTTCCGCGCCAAACATGCGGGTAAAGTTATGGCTAAAGTCTTCGAGTTCAAGATCTTCATCCAGCGTCACTTCCAATACCGCGCTCATTGCTTGGAAGAACAGATTGCGCTTCACGGTATTGTCGTTAAATTGCAGGAACTCACCGACTAATTCCAGCGCCTCTTCATGCGCACCCAGTGCCAAATAAATCAGGATCTTAAGTTCGATAATCGTCAACTTACCCCAAACGGTGTTTTCATCAAACACAATACCAATCAAAGTGCGAATATCGGTGTAGTTATCCAGCTGACTTTCCTCTAAGCGATTGACTAGATTGACCAATTGCTTAGTGCTTAAGGAATGCAGATTCAGAATATCTTCACGGTAATCCAGCGCCTTGTTGGTGTTATCCCAAATCAGGTCTTCAACTGGATAAACTTCTGAGTAATCAGGGACTAAAATACGGCAAGCCGATGCGCCTAATTCGGTAAATTCGGCAACATACACCTCTTTACCCAGCTCTTCTAGAATGCCGAATAAGCGGTCCGCTTCTTCTTGGTTAGTGCCGGAAAAATCCCATTCGCAGAACTCATAGTCATGCTTGCTGCTAAAGAAGCGCCAGGAGATCACACCCGTTGAGTCGATAAAGTGCTCGACAAAGTTTTCAGGCTCGCTCACCGCCATGCTGTTAAAGGTCGGTTTTGGCACATCATTTAGACCTTCGAAGCTGCGACCTTGGAGCAATTCGGTCAGGCTGCGCTCCAATGCCACTTCAAAGCTTGGGTGGGCACCAAAGGAGGCGAATACGCCGCCGGTTTTCGGGTTCATCAGCGTCACGCACATGACCGGGAACTGACCGCCTAAGGAGGCGTCTTTCACTACCACAGGGAAGCCCTGCTCTTCTAAGCCCTTAATGCCCGCAAGAATGCTTGGGTATTTTTCTAACACAGACATTGGCACGTCTGGCAGGACGATTTCCTGCTCGATGATTTGGCGTTTCACCGCGCGCTCGAAGATTTCAGAGAGACACTGGACTTCGGCTTCTTTGATATTGTTACCCGCGCTCATGCCATTGCTTAAGAACAGGTTTTCAATCAGGTTCGATGGAAAATACACTGTCTCGCCATCGGATTTACGCTTGTAAGGAATCGCACAAATGCCACGGTCGCTATTGCCCGAGTTAGTGTCGATAAGATGCGAGCCACACAGCTCCTCATCGGGGTTATAAATCTCGAGGCAGTAGTCGTCTAACAGGCCCGCAGGCAGGACGTCGTCTTCCTCGAGGGCAAACCATTTTTCATTGGGGTAATGCACAAACTCGCTGTTAGCGATCTCAACCCCAAAGAATTGATCGTTATAGAAGAAGTTATTGTTTAAACGCTCGATAAACTCACCGAGGGCCGAGCACAATGCGCTCTCTTTGGTTGCGCCTTTGCCATTGGTAAAACACATGGGCGATGCGGCGTCACGGATATGCAGTGACCACACATTGGGCACGATATTGCGCCATGAGGAGATCTCGATCTTCATCCCCAGCTCAGCCAAAATGCTGGTCATATTGGCAATGGTCTGCTCTAGCGGTAAGTCTTTACCCAAAATATAGGTGCTGCTGTCGTCGCCTGGGTGGCCCATCAGCATGGCATTGGCGTCGGCATCGAGGTTTTCAACGGTTTCGATTCTAAATTCTGGGCCAGTCTGCACGACTTTTTTCACTGTGCAGCGGTCGATAGAGCGCAAAATACCTTCGCGATCTTTATCCGAAATATCATCGGGCAATTCGACATTGATCTGGAAAATCTGGTTGTAGCGATCTTCTGGGTCGACAATATTGTTTTGCGACAGGCGGATATTGTCCGTCGGAATATCGCGGGATTTACAATATACCTTCACAAAGTAGGCGGCGCACAATGCCGAAGAAGCTAAGAAGTAGTCGAAGGGACTCGGCGCCGAGCCGTCGCCCTTATAACGGATGGGCTGATCGGCCGTTACCGTAAAATCGTCGAACTTGGCTTCGAGTCTCAGGTTGTCGAGAAAATTAACTTTGATTTCCATTAGAATTTTTCCACTCAATATGCTCAAACGCAGTAATCGCATTCGTTACCGCACAGCATTGCCCTTGGGCGCTATCGTCTTGGGGGGAATTATCGGTGTTTTTCGCCCATTAGTCTTGGGTTAATTATGTTAAAAAAACACCAGCGGGATTTTTACGCCATGGGCTGCAAGCAGCAGAGTAGGATTTATTGCGGCATTCACTGTGGTTTAGCCAAGGGTTAATGCTCTGAACTGCCTTGCTTATCTGCCTCGCGCTTAACCAGTAAAAAGGTGAGATACATCTTTGTCGGCAGGGATAACGCCATGCCAACGGCAACGCAAACGGCGCTGATAATAATTCCCTTAACGCCCATGGCTTCGACGGACTCATTAAAGTTATGCAGATAAATCCCAAGCATAATCAGGCACAGCCCAAGGCCAATGCAGATTTTTAACAGCGTTATCAGCCTTTGATTAGTCACAGTCCTGCCTTTAGTTGCGCGTCTTGATTAAGCTCAAACAAACAAGCACCGCCTATGTATAAAGATTAACTAATATAATGAGCGCATTGGCTTATTTAGGCTTTGATTAAGATCAACGAAGTTGATTCAGCCTGTCGCCCTCATCCTTAAGTCAAATACCACTTTGCAATTTTGTCGGTTACATTAGATTTTTGTTAACTTAAGCACTTAAGAGTATTGGGGATTCGTTATACTGCCCTGCAATAATAAAGCGGCTTATCCCGGAGTTGTTGAACATGTCTAATTTCAGTTTACGTAACAAATTGCTCCTACTCGCATTGTTCCCGTTAATTCTGACCTTCATTGTACTGATGACAGTTTCCTACCATGTCGAGCAATCGGCGCTTGCCGATGAGGTCACCACATTTAGAGAAAAGTTAATCGGTGAGCGTAAAACCCAAATCAAAGAAGCCACCCAAATCGCCGCAGGCATAGTGCAATACCAACTATCGTTAAAAGAACAGGGCAATGTTAACCAAGCCCTACGTGATATTCGCTTTGGCAGTTCGGGCTACTTCTTTCTTTATGATTCTCAAGGTAAAAACCTGTTCCATGCGGTCATGCCCAACCTCGAGGGGCAGAATAAAATCGATATGACCGATCCCCGCGGCACCAAGATCATTGTCGGCCTGCTGAATGCCGCGAAAAACGGTGACGGTAATTTCTCGTTCTATTTCCAAAAACCCAATACCAACGAGCAAATCGAAAAAATCGGCTACTCCATGATGATCCCAGGCACAGATTGGATGCTCGGCACTGGCGCCTATATCGACGATATCGATGCCGTGGTTGAGGATTACCGCACCACAGTCACCGAGCAGATGATCGATAAGTCCTACGCGATTTTATTGATTGCACTGTTATTAGCAGCCATTACCGCCCCCGTGATCTTAGTGACCGCCCAGCGCATGGTCACACCGATTAAAAACATGGCCGATAACTTAAACGATATCGCCAAAGGCGAAGGCGATTTAACCAAGCGCCTCGCGGTGAAGGGCGACGATGAAATAGCTCAACTTGGCCGCTCCTTCAACCTGTTTGTCGATAAACTGCAAACCATTATCGGCGATGTGGCCCATGCCACCGCTAAGGTTAAAACCGCAGCCAATGCGATTCATGACCAAACTAAAGTGATGTCGCGCCAGCTTATCAGCCATAACAATGAGACAGATCAAGTGGTGACCGCCATTACTGAGATGTCTGCCACCGCGAGTGAAGTGGCGCAAAATACCACCCAAGTGGCCGAAGCGACCCACGCCGCCACGGGCGATGTGGCCAATGCCCAGCGCTGTGTCGATGCCTCGTTAGAGGAGATTTCGGCGCTGATGGCGCAAATCAATAATGCCGCCAGCAATATTCAATCCTTGAGTGAACAGTCGCAAAAAATTAATAGCGTGCTCTCGGTGATCGGCGGCATTGCCGAGCAAACCAACCTGCTGGCATTAAATGCCGCGATTGAAGCCGCCCGCGCTGGCGAGCAGGGTCGCGGCTTTGCCGTGGTGGCCGATGAGGTGCGTAACTTAGCCAGCCGCACTCAATCAAGCACATTAGAAATCAACGAGATGCTATCTGAGCTGCACAAGCTGGTTAGCTTAGCGGTTAAAACCATGGAAGAGAGTCAGCAGAGCTGTATACGCTCGGTGGATTCGTCCCGCGCCATCTCCGAAAGCTTAGGCTCAGTGACCTCGGCAGTAACCGCCATCAACGATATGAGTACCCAAATTGCCACGGCGGCGACCGAGCAAAGCTCAGTGACCGAAGAAATCAACCGCAATGTGTTTGCCATTCAAGAGATTGTGAATGAGCTGCTGCACTCAAGCGAAGAGGCGGCGAGCGTGAGCCAAACCGTGTCGCAGGAAGGACTTAACCTCGGCAAACTCGTGGGCCAATTTAAGATTTAATGCCTAAGGCGTGATATTGGCGTAAGTCGATCAAATGTTAATCGATTCAGTGTTAGTCGATTCTGTATAAATCACTATCTTTAACCACCTAAGGCCTCAAGCAATTGAGGCCTTTTTCTTGGGTGCTGCCTGCTAATGACCCCGCCTAAGCCCAGAATTCGGCATCAAAGCTCGGCATTAGAGTTCGGCCTCGAAGCGGGCAAAGCGTGCCTCGCTCATCGTGCACTGAGTTTGCTGCATCAGTTCGCCCAAGGTAATGGCGGGGTTTTGGTTAATTAGGCGAATCAATTTTGCGCCGAGTGGTTCAAGCTTATCGGCGTGTTGTAATAAGCCGCTGTCGATCTTTTTGATCATAAAGGCGAATTCGGCAGTATCACTCTGGGCTGTTAACTCGGCACAACAGCTTTGAATCGCGATAGCCTGCCCTGTGATGCTCCAATTTCGGGAGCGGCGCACCCGCTTAAGCTCGCAGCCATTTTGCACGGCAATCGCCTGCGCCCGCTTGACCGCCTCGCGGCCGATGCGATGGATAAGGGATGGCAAGGGAATACTAATATCATCGTGCATGGCAAGTTAACTATCGGGCCTTGGGTCGAATATGGTGAATAACGGGGCACGGCTATAAGTCGTAAACGTTAAGCGCAAGCCTTAAGCCAACGCCGCCAGAGTTTACCCCGCGGCGGGTGCGAACAAAAGACGATACAGGCTTATGCAACAACTCACGCTAAGTGCCACTCGCCCAAGATAGCGGCTTAGGCATCACAGACTGACAACAACAGTCCTTGAGCAAGGCGGCGGGATTGCCTACAATAACGCACTTTTTGTTCACTACAGATAACGACCATGACTGACACAACTTCACAACCCGCATTACCGGATCGTCTTTCGGTTAACCCACGCAGCCGCCACCATGTAGCTGAAGTCTTCCAATACGATGTGGGTATCCGCGTGAACGGTAAAGAACGTTTCGATGTCGAAGAATACTGCATCAGCGAAGGCTGGGTTAAAGTACCAAGCAAATCCTTAGACCGTCGCGGTCAACCTCTGCTGTTAACCATCAAAGGCACAGTAGAAGCATTTTACCGTTAAGCACCCGCAGCTTAATGGATAGCAGCTTAATGGATAATAAAAACGGCCAATTCGATTGGCCGTTTTTATTTGCCCTACGTAACACCAAAGCTTCCTCCCAATACCTCTCCCCAGATATTCACAAGTCATTATTTAAAATAAGCTTTTGTGATAAAACGCATTGATTAAACCGCATAGCGCGGGTTAAAGTGTGACCACTAAGGGAAATGCAGAGCCACACTCGAACGCCACTATCGAGCACGCTATTTAAGGACAAAGCAGCCAATCTGTACCATGCCGCCTCACTCATAATTGCCTCCTGATCATGACTATTCGAGATGGAAACCATAGGCATTTCCAACTCATTGATTGACATATGAACCCAAAAATAGTTTGTGCAAACATAATTGGAAACTTTCTAAACTTAGCTTAAACAGGAAGTGGATTCCGAAACAATACAAAATGGAAACTAAACATAATCCATTTAAAATAAATAGGTAACTTGCAATCCCCCAAGAATAATAAAGAGTTGCATTCAGGCAACACCTCAAAAGCACATCTTGGGACATTTCATGTTAGGATTTTTGCTCTAATCCCGACATTTAGGATTACCAAAATTTAGGAAAACTCGTTCTTAGCTCGGATGAAGCTGGTGATGAAATTCCATCGGACGGCTAGTTTTGCTTTATCCACAAAGTCCATTAAATGCATACTTATTGAAAAATCAGTGACAACACCATCTTCAATGTCAAAATATACATTACCACCCATGTTTAGCCGTAATGACATAATTCAGGCATTTGGTTTATAAATCTTATACAAATCACGATTTCAACAATTTAACTCCATTACCTGTTTTTTGGGCAATTGAATCAGCTTTTTTTGCCAATCCTTCACTCTCAAATATTAGCCTCTTACCACGTTTGAGTTCTTCTTCTAAGGTGCTGAACTGTACCAACGATTGGTCCACTTCCTGTTCTTGGATAGATCTGATATGAGATGCTTTTCCTATTGCCATTTGCATTTGAAAAAATAGCATGGCAATTTTTTGCTGCAGTTCATTACATTGCCTGTTGGCATCCAAAACCGCTGATGTTGCCTCGTGAAGTGGACGAGCAAACAGTAAGTTAACTCGCTGAGCACTGTGGTCTGCCCAATGGGAACAAAAGCCCTCCCACACTGAAACTACGTTTTCACTGTTATATTTTACGGCAAAAAATTTTTCTGCAATTTCATGCTGCTGATTTCGAAAATGATCAGGATCAAAGCCAGACATCGTATTACTCCGGGCTATCAAATGCGTAAAGCAGATCTGCTTTATCTGTCAATACATTCTTCAACTGGAAGGTTTGTTGAATAATTTCGGATATATCATGATCGATACGTTGTAACTGTATGCGCACTGAAGTGTTGAGCTCATTCATCTGTGCCAACGTAGCACCTTGATAATCTACTTCTTCACCCAGATCACTAAGGGTTGAATCCATAATTTGCATTAGATGGTCGATATCATCACACTGGTTCAGCGAATGCACAGATGATTTACAGGCTTGCCCTGCATAATCAAGGGCATTTCTGGCTGTAGTATCTGCGGTGTGAGCGTCATCTCTAGCAAATTGGGCATCTTGCAACTGAACTCGAGCTGCGCGAAGGTCTTCTCGGGCTTGTGCAAGGCGGGATTCTGCAGCCGCAACAGCACTTTTGCACCTTGCTACTGCTGCGGCAGCTCTTGCTACTGCAGCTCGTTCAGCCGTGGTATCTGCAGGGATTCTTTCTTCACGCCACTTCCCATTGCTATCTTTATAATGACGAACGGTATACTGAGTTCTTTTATAAGCTAATGCGGCCTCAGCATTTGACAACAAGCTCTCAGCGCTACTTAAATTGCTTTGAGAATAGGTTAGTTCCGCCTCAGCCGATTCACGCTCTCGCGTGGCCCGATTAACCCAGCCAGAAGCCAAATGCACTTGCTTTTCCCAAGTATGAACTAAGGCGGAGGTACGTTCTGTCAGCCTTTCACAACTATCTATATTTGCCTGTGTTGCATGGTGCATATCTTGTGTGGAGTGTTCCAAATAGCCCGCTTGTTGGCGTCGCTCTATATGCTCTGAATTTCTGTCTTCTGAATCCCGTAATTCGTTGGAATAGCAGATTTGCGCACGCACCAAATATTCGTCCGACAGAATTTTGAGTTGCCGTTGTAACTCATAATATTCCCTCAGTAATTCAAGCAGGTAGCCTTGCTCATGATTACGCTCGTCAAACTCAGCAATAAGCCATCGAGGTTGCATACTCAGTCCTCCGGTTTCAGATTCTCAAGATGTTGTATGCGTTGCTGAAGTCGTGTTTCAAATTCAAACAACTTGTTTGTGTACTCTTCCAGCCAAGAGCCCAGATCCATTACCATCCCTTCTGTGTTTTCAGCGCCTTCACCCTCATAGTTGTCGCGTAACGCGTACCATTGACGGTTCAGCTCCTCAAGCTCGCCATTAATACTGGCTTGATTAGCCTTCAACATCTGTTGCACCTGCTTAAGCGCCGGGATTTCATGTTTAATAGTCATATAGATAGCTCCGCAATATCGCCTGACGACGCTCTAAGCTCGCTACAAGATCAGGGACTCGCCTCTGTAAGCCGTCATTAGCTACATCGTCCAAGTCCTCAGCGAAGGACTTGAGCTCTTCAACTACTTGACCGTCAGCTTCTATTGTTGCTAATGCTTGCTCGATGATTTCCCGTAATCGCAGGTGATTACTAAGCAATGTTTCCCTCGCTTGCTCGAGCCCGCCAATCAGAATATGGAGTTGACTTTCAACCTCATTAAGCGACAACTGCAGCCTCCAGAATATCCTCTTGTTGCACATCGCTATTCCAGTTTGCGATATTGTCTAACAAGTTACTGACTGTGTTGGCGAACAGCTCTTCAGCTGTTTGCTCTTCGCTACTTACATAGCAATATGGTTTAAACACCAAAGGACGGTTTTGCATCTGGTCTAGATAAAGGGCATAAATGGGTATTTTTCCACCAATTTGTAATCGCGAAGCCCGTCGAGTTTTCATTAAACTGAATGAGTCTTCTTCTGACATTTGTAAGGCTATTTTGTGGCGGAACCCCTCAATTTCTCGACGCTCAAACACTTTACCAACAGAACGCATCGTGTCGAATGTCATGATGAGGTGAATACCTAATTCACCACCGCTTTCTAACAAGTCAGTAAGTACTTTATTTGCATCAGAACGTGATTTTGAACCTAAACCCACTTCAGGTTTTTGAATGTCATTCAGACGTTGTGCATCATTTAAGACTACGTAAATTGATGGTTCTTGAAGCATCTGCTCTTCATCTATCTCGCGCCTACGTTCTAACTCAGTTTTGACTGCTTGTAATTGTACCCAGAAACTAGAAAAAATTTCGTGAAAACTGCTGTCAGTTGTAGATGCCTGTTCTGTAACTAACTTAATGGCTCCATTCCAAGGTGAGCCTTTAATACTACGATCCAACACCAGCAACTTATAGTCATGACTGTCATGATTCAAAGGTATCTGCGCTAAGGTATAACCCAACAGTCCTAAGCGAGCTTCATTACCATCACCCACTAATATTATGTGTTCGTGGGCACGACGGCGCATGATCAAACGCGCATGACCATGAATATTCATCTCTTGGCCTAGCCAGATAACTGTCGGATGCTCAACTGAGTACCACTCTGGTTCGCCCAAACCACCTTCATGCGGTTGGGCATTCGCAAATTTTTGCCAATTTTCGTTGTCTGGACGAGTAAAATTATCTTTTTGCAAGCGACGTAATTGAGGGTTGTCAACAATCGATGGCTGACCTGAACCATCTAATAGAATTGCGCGACGGTCTGATTGCTCTGGGTACTCTGCCTCCCATTTAGCCCGCAGTTGTGACAGAAGTTTCTTTTGTAGATCGCGTTCAAGGAAAGCTACGCGACCGGCTTTGTTATTGCGGTCATCACCTAGCCCATCATTAACCACCACCTGACCTTTTTCTTTACAAGCTCTAAGTTGCTTTTTGCCCTCTGGGCCAAATTCTTGTAAAGCAGTTACGTCAGCTTCACTCATGTTCATACCAACACGCAAATGCATGTTACCAAAAATGGCAGTCTGCTTAGTCATATCTGGCGCACCAAAACGCTGTGACCCAACAAACATATGGATGCCGGCACTTCGACCTTGCCCGGATAGTTTGTACATCAGCTCAGAGCCGACACCATCTCGGTCATCCTCAAACAGGGTTTGGAACTCGTCAACAATTAGCAGCAATCGAGGGAGCTTACCATTTGGAGACCCGGCTGCACGGTAACCAAAGATGTCTTCAACCTTCAACGATTTAAACAATTCATTGCGACGTTCCATCTCTTCAACCAATTCCGCCAATACACTGCGTGCCAGTTCAGGTGCTGTTTTTAAAGAAACGACTCGAGCATGGGGCAGTTGTGGGTAGTTTTGGAATTCAACACCTTGCTTACCATCAATCAAATAAAACTGCAGCTCATCAGGAGAATACTGGCAGGCAAGGGTCATAATGAACACATGATATAGGTTAGATTTACCAGCCCCTGTAGTAGCACCAAGCATACCATGTGAGCACGTGCGACCATCTTGGCTATGGCCAAACCACAATGTGAGATCATTTTTACGCCCTCCCGCACCGCCAATTGAAGTTTGGATCCGTTGTGATGCATCACCTTTCCACCAAGTATCTGGAGCATCCAAATCGACAAGGTGTTTGAACTCCAGATTAGCTTCCTTGGGTTTACCTTTAACCAAGTATCCTAATAGTTCACTGATAACACTGTCACTAACTGAGGTATAGTAAGCTTTTTCTTTGGAGGCAAAATCGCCCATGGGAGGCTTCAATGTTTTAAACGCTTCCATGCTTGCACCATTTGGTAATTCGGCGTTGGTGTCTTGCAATAAGATAACGTGTTTACCTGCACGAGCTCCGTTGTTAGCTATTTGAGCTAACAACTCTATCGACCGACGGTCATAGCCATGAGGAAAATTAGCAGCAACGATAAATTCGAATTTCTCACCACTACGTAATTCTGCGTCGACCTCAATCAAACGCTTTGCATCAGTACTCAGGACTGAACCAGAAATACGGCGGATATCGTCTACCACATCTTCAAGTAGCCTTGCAGTATCGCTGTGGCCAAAGCGTATTGATTGCAACTGTCCCTGGTATGGGAACTCTCCCCCCATACCTGACGGGTCAAGCAAACAAAACTTTGAACTATACGGCATCATCGCACAAATACGCATGACTAGAGAGTGCATCGCCCCATGTGCATTCTCTTTGCCCTTAGGTGTGTTGAATGTGAAGTGCAGGGCCGATTCGCTATCTAGAAATGGAACGACAATAGGAGCTTGAATACCTGTGAGTTCATCCTTTGTGAAGAAAACGAATATTTCATTCGCTAGAATATTTTGTGCGAAGTCGTGCTTAGCCCAATCCGGCTTCCCTAGGTCAAATGACAACGCCGGGTGTAGAGCTTTAGTGAAAGCATCAAATTGATCTTTAACAGACTGTTGTTGATTCTTGGCACTTTGGATCAGTTGATCCATTTTGCTTTGATTTTCGGGATGCATTTCTTCATAAATTTCAACCCGCTTTATCAATAAATCTCGAAGCGTTTTCGCAGATTTTTCAACAACCTGAGCTACTGTCGCATTTTCGACTAATATCTTATCGCGGAGGCTATCTTGCGGATCCTGGCTGCCATAAGGAGGTTTGGTCACAAAGGTGTATTTTTCCAAAAATGGCTGAATTGAAGCAACTAAACCAGACACCAGTTCATCAAATTTTTTGCCGACTACGTTACGTGCGTGTCGATCACTTTTATCTAGCTTCGCCATTAGCCCTGCACCCCCGGATTTTTATTCATAATTAATTTGATACCAACTATTCCCGCGATAACTAACAGGATGAGCAAAATCTTTATAACTTTTGTTAGTTTCCGCTTTTGGGCTGCTTTTTTCTCCAGGAAGACAGTTTTTTCGTCTTGTATCGCTTGATCATATTGTTCAAGTAAATTCGTACATTCATCGAATGCGCCAGCGACCTCAATATTTGCCTCAAGCGCACGATTGAATTCTTGCTGATGTACTAACTCAGTCTCGTTAGTTATTTTAAGCCCAGACGCTTTGCTGAGCGGTAGCTTCAACCGTAGAGTTTCAATCACGCTAGCCCTTGCTAACCTTTTTACACATTGAGCAGCGCTCAAATTTACAATGTCTTGAACTTCTGATTTGAATTTAGTTAGCTTTTCTACATATTGAGCTTTTTCTTTCTCAAGCTGACTTACCGCCTCCTCAGCAGCAACAAGCTCATTGGAAAACGCCTTTTGTTGTTCGGCATATTTTCTGAGGTCCAAAATCGTCACTCCTTTGAAATATTCTAAAATTAGTTAATTTAATTGCTGTTAGTTGGTTCCAATGACAATGCGGTTTCAAATTCATTATCATTAGTAGTCGATTCTTCAATGTGTCGTTGTGCGCCTACTATTCCCATTAATGCTGTATCTTGGGGTAGATTTATGTGGGCGCGCGTGGCTTCGTTAACTTGAAAAATGGTATTGGTGTGACCTAGATCTTGTTCATTGCGGATTGCAGCGATACTTTCGCGATTTTGTAGGAATTTTTTCAGTTCTGCAGTAATCAACTTCATCTCACTATCAGTTTTCATCATGCTCATGATCAAGCGAGGTACTTCCAGATTTTGTTTGCCGCTACGAACAAAAACCGAACTTGTTATACGAGAACAAATAAACCAAGGTGAAATGGAACTACGTACCAAGACGTTTTCAGAACGTGTACTATCATGAATCGACATACCTGTCGAAATCTTCGATTCGTTGAATGTACCGTCCATCTTCATCCAGATTAATAACGAATTAAACTGGATTTCTGCCCAAAAGTGATGCGTACTATGTTTAAGAATTTTCGCCGCCGATTTCACCGCCGTCATAGCGAACAGAAGAGTTAAGAAACTCACTGCAAAATTCGCAATTTTTTCTATGAGCGCGTAAAGATCTGCCTCATTAACACGCATTCCTTGCAAATGTTGTACTTCATGAGTGATCAACTGGTATCCATCGTATCCATCAAAGACAGCCCAAACAGTCAATCCGACACCCAGCACCGTCAATATTTGAGCAATAAAAGAGCTACCAAATCGGACTATTTTAAACACATCTGAAAAGCCGATAGCTTCGTGCACGGGTTGAGTTTCAAGCAATAATTGTCCATGAAAGTTTCCTTTTCCCTTACCTTGCTCATCCAGTGATGGTTCTAGATCCTGATAGACTCGGTTTGGCATTTCTTTGTAACGTAAGTTTGCCAGAATAGAGTTTTCTAGATGGATAAATAGTTCACGTGGATGCACTGACTCTTGGAGGTTCTCTCTGTACTCACTTACCTCTGTAGTGGCATTGACCACTTTCAGGCGCTGATGGAGTAAGAATCCTTGGCTACTAAGGACTAGTAATACCAATCCAAACAATAGCAGCAGGTTAAACCAAGCATTGAAACTGATCATTTGAGCAACAGATAGTACCTCTTTAGCAATATCTTGTGGCAATTGGTTGTAACCGTAGCCAAGTAGTACAGGTACTAGAATTGAAAAACCAATCAGTCTGCTTAAGCCAAATGCTGATTTAACAGACAATTGATGGTCACTGAATGTTTTCGTTAGGTTAGCGGCACGCAGCCAAACAAAGGTGAGATAAACCAGCAATCCTACCGACATAATCGGTATTATGATGGTGCCAGCCTTGCCTGCCAGTCCATTGGAACAAACAAAATAGGAGATGGAATATGCGACTAATGCTGCCATTGTCGTTACTACCGTCGAAAACAATTCTTGTGCTAAATTGCGCATTCGATATGGCGCAAACAATAATGAGGGGTAGATGGTATGAAGGAGTTGTTCTAGCCAAGCAGAAGGTTCCTTGAATGTCAGATTCTTTCGCCCATTGAGCATCGACTCAAGTTGTTCAGGAGAATAAGCAAAAGGTCCTTGGTTGTAATCACCACCCGAGCTACCCGCCTTGTTTTTTTTCTTTGATAAGGATGAAGGACTGCTGCGGCCGACATAAAATCGAAACAACCTAATTGCTCCATCAGCGACCAGACGCAATCCAACATATAACAAATACAACCCAACAAGCGCATACAGCCATGCTCTAATGACATCCTGCTTAATTGCCATCGATACTTGTAAAAGAGGATAAATCCCACTAAGAGTTATAATTATGCCAGATGCGGTTCCTAACGTACCTTCAACGACTAATGGATTTTTAATACCTAAGCCATCACTTCCATGTTCGAATGCCAAATCTTACCTCGTAAAAAACGTTTTTTACAAACTGAATGTTTCACTTAACATTTATTCTCTGCAATTTCTTGAGAAAAAACAATATAATTAATTGATAAAGATCAATAGATAATTGGAATAGATCACATTTCATTGACACTATAACGCCTCAAAATAAGACTGTGTTAATTTGCCCCCAACTGCTCCACTTTACCCCCTAATTAGCATCCACATCTGATCCACATTCTCTTGCGAACCATATGCAGGAGAATGTGGAGTGATAACTGTGTTTCTATTAAGCGTAATCAGGTGCTGGCATTTCCAAGATGGTTTGTCCAAACGCGAGTTAACCAGACGTACAATGGGATCCCACGTTGTTAGAGTGTGTGGCAAAAGATATTAGTTGTTTTCTCTAGATCTTTTTCTCCTTAATGAATTAAGCCCGAGCCACAGCTGGTTAGCTTGGATTGGTGTTGATTTGCTCAAAAATGTGGCATCCCATCCGCAAACAAGAACACACATATTCGTTACTTCTATAGAAACACAAGTAGGTTTGATTTTCATACAAATGTACCCGATATCTTGCAATGAAATCGAGTGAACATAACCAACTGATAGTCATTCAGTTCATTTAAGTGAGAGAAGCAAAGGGAGCAGGTCTTGGTTCTTGCTAATGATTACTTTTGGTATCTCAAAACTGGTAACTTATCTGGAATAAGAATTGGAGCCTCAGCTCACTTTTGGGAAAAACAAGTAACAAAAAAGCGAACCGAAAGGTTCGCCTTTTTCTGGAGGTAATAATCGCTAGTTAACCCACTTAATTTAAATAACCATCTTCATTAAATTATTAACCAACTTAATTCTTTATCTTCAGCAGCAATTATCCTTATTCGTAGTCTGATAACGGCACACAAGCACAGAACAAGTTGCGATCACCGTAAACGTCATCAATACGGTTCACGGTTGGCCAGAACTTGTTAGTACGCACTGCAGCACTTGGGAACACGGCCACTTCACGGCTGTATGGGCGAGAATCGAACGCTGGGTCCATAATATCGGCCATAGTGTGTGGCGCGTTGTGCAGCGGGTTGTTATCCGCTGGCCACTCGCCTGCTTCAACCTTAGCGATTTCGGCGCGGATTGACACCATAGCGTCGATAAAGCGGTCCAGTTCAACCTTAGACTCAGATTCAGTTGGCTCAATCATCAGCGTGCCCGCAACAGGGAAGCTCATGGTTGGCGCGTGGAAACCGTAGTCGTTCAGACGCTTAGCGATATCCATTTCGGTCACGCCAGAGGCTTCTTTAATTGGACGCAGGTCGATAATACATTCGTGCGCGACGCGATCGTTACGGCCACGGAACAGTACTGGGTAGTGTTCAGACAGCTTCTTCATCACGTAGTTAGCGTTTAACAGCGCGGTTTGAGTCGACTTTTTCAGGCCGTTTGAACCGAGCAGCTTAATGTACATCCAGCTGATTGGCAGAATGCCCGCACTGCCGTATGGCGCTGCCGATACTGCACCGTTGTTATCGCTTTCGCGGCCTGGTTTCACCACAACGTGACCCGCTACGAACGGCGCTAAGTGCGCTTTCACGCCGATTGGGCCCATACCTGGACCACCGCCGCCGTGTGGAATCGCGAAGGTTTTGTGCAGGTTAAGGTGCGATACGTCGGCACCGATAAAGCCTGGTGAGGTTAAGCCAACTTGGGCGTTCATGTTGGCGCCGTCCAAGTAAACTTGACCACCGTGCTGGTGCACAATGTTGCAGATTTCGCGGATAGATTCTTCGTACACACCGTGGGTCGATGGGTAAGTGATCATGATACATGACAGGTTTTCTGCCACTTCGGCCGCTTTGGCCTTCAGATCTTCTAAATCCACGTTACCTTGCTTGTCACAGGCAGTCACAACCACTTGCATACCGGCTAATTGCGCCGATGCAGGGTTAGTGCCGTGGGCAGATTGTGGGATTAAGCAGATGTTTCTGTGGGCTTCGCCGCGAGACTCGTGGTATTTACGAATCGCCAGCAGACCCGCGTATTCACCCTGTGCACCAGAGTTAGGTTGGATACATACGGCATCGTAACCTGTGACATTCACTAACCATGAAGACAGTTCTTCAATCAGTTGAGTGTAACCCTTGGCTTGATCCAGTGGGCAGAATGGGTGCATGTTAGCAAATTCTGGCCAGCTTACTGGGATCATTTCAACCGCAGCGTTTAACTTCATGGTGCATGAACCCAATGAAATCATTGAGTAGTTCAGTGCTAAGTCTTTGCTTTCGAGACGCTTGATATAACGCATCATCTCGGTTTCGCTTTGGTAGCGATTGAAGGTTGGGTGGCTCAGGATGGCATCTTGACGCACTAAAGAAGCTGGAATCGATTGGCTACCTTGAGCCACGATTTGCGCGTCTAACGCAGCAACGTCTAAGCCATGGCCAGCCCCTAAAATCACATCGAACAGGGCTTCGATATCGGTGCGGATAGTGGTTTCATCTAAGCTCACGCCAACGATGCCGTCAGCATCGAAACGCAGGTTCATTTCAGCGGCCAGCGCGCGCGCATTCACTGCTGCAACGTCTAAGCCTTTGATACTGATGGTATCGAACCAAGTGTTGTTCACTAAGCTCACGCCTTTAGCTTGTAAGCCAGCGGCTAAGATATCGGTGAAGCGGTTGATACGTGATGCGATGGTTTTCAGGCCTTGTGGGCCGTGGAATACGGCGTAGAAAGACGCCATGTTCGCTAACAGAATTTGTGCGGTACAAATGTTTGAGTTGGCTTTTTCGCGGCGGATATGTTGCTCGCGAGTTTGCATCGCCATACGCAGTGCGCGGTTACCACGGGTGTCCTTTGACACACCGATGATACGGCCTGGCATAGAACGTTTGTGCTCGTCACGGGCCACGAAGAAGGCCGCGTGTGGACCACCAAAGCCCATCGGCACACCGAAACGTTGTGCGCTACCGAAGACCACGTCGGCGCCCATGGCACCAGGTGACTTGAGTAACACTAATGCCATGATGTCGGCAGCGACAGTCACAATGACGTTTTTCGCGCGTAATTCGGCGAATAAGTCAGTGAAGTCAGTGATTTGACCGAAACGGTTTGAATACTGGAACAGGGCACCAAACAGTTCGTGGTTTACGGCTTCATGGGCAGGACCTACCACTACTTCAAAACCAAAACACTCAGCGCGAGTCTTCACTACGTCTAAGGTTTGTGGGAATACGTCATCGGCTACGAAGAAGATGTTGGCTTTTTTGGCTTTAGACACACGCTTAGCCAGCGCCATTGCTTCGGCAGCGGCAGTCGCTTCGTCCAGCAGTGACGCTGACGCTAAATCTAAACCGGTTAAATCCATCGACACTTGTTGGAAGTTTAGAATGGCTTCTAAACGGCCTTGGGCGATCTCTGGCTGATAAGGCGTGTACGCCGTGTACCAACCTGGATTTTCGAAGACGTTACGTAAAATCACATTAGGCACTTGGGTACCGTAGTAACCCATACCAATGTAGCTTTTGAAGACTTGGTTTTGTTTGGCTAAACCACGAATGTAAGCAATGCCTTCGGCTTCGCCGCAGGAATCACCAATGCTCAACTCTTGGCTTAAACGGATCGACTCAGGCACGATTTGCGCCGTCAGATCGTCCAGAGACTCAGCACCAACGTAGTTCAACATTTCTTGTTGTTGGCTGCTATCCGGGCCGATATGGCGACGTAAGAATAAATCGTGCTGTTCTAACTGAGTGAGGGTTTGCTTGGTCATGATAAACCTTGTTCCAGATTTGCCGTAGCTCAGAACTGTAGGGTACTGATAAACGGGCTATTGTTATGTCAAACTTGCGCTAAAACAAACGAAGCCCCTTGGGGCTTCGTTAGCGTCGACGATTATTCCTCGTCGATAACAGCTTGGTAACCTTCTGCATCGAGCAGAGCGTCAACTTCTGATTCATCAGAAGGCATAACGCGGAAGAACCAGCCTTCGCCGTAAGCGTCGCTGTTTACGAGCTCTGGAGAATCTTCCAGCGCTTCGTTCACGGCAATCACTTCACCAGAGATTGGCGCGTAGATGTCAGAAGCCGCTTTCACTGATTCTGCCACTGCACAGTCGTCGCCCGCAGTCACAGTGTCGCCTACTTCTGGCAGCTCAACGAAAACCATGTCACCTAACAGCTCTTGAGCATGCTCAGTGATACCCACAGTGTAGCTACCGTCTTCTTCCTTGCGGATCCATTCGTGTGAAGAGGCGTATTTCAGTTCTGTCGGAATATTGCTCATTGTTCTTGTTCCTTGTTCCGTTTTTTTAAAATGCTTGTTTACCGTTGCGCACAAAGTTTGGCGCTACTACTCTAACAGCCACGCGCTTTTTACGCATTTCGACTTCCGCCGTATCCCCAATCGAGTTAGGAACACGCGCCATCGCAATAGAATAGCCCAATGTTGGCGAGAAAGTACCGCTAGTGATCACGCCTTGCTGCTCAACACCCGCTGCATCGGTGAAAAATACTGGCATATCATGGCGTAACACGCCTTTTTCTTCCATCACCAGACCGACTAATTTGTCGGTACCCGCATCGCGCAGGGCTTCAAGTGCCTGACGACCGATAAAGTCACGGTCAGTTGGCTCCCATGCGATGGTCCAGCCCATGTTGGCGGCCAGCGGGTTGATGGTTTCGTCCATATCTAAGCCGTAGAGGTTCATACCGGCTTCGAGACGTAATGTATCGCGAGCGCCTAAACCACATGGTTTAACGCCTTGATCTAACAGTGCTTGCCACAGGGCTTCGGCTTCAGTTTCTGGCACGATAATCTCGTAACCCACTTCACCTGTATAACCAGTGGTAGCAATAAACAGAGAACCTGCTTGCTTACCGAAGAAAGGTTTCATGCCTTCGATGGCGGCATTTTGATCGGCACTGAATACGGCGGCGGCTTTGGCCTTAGCGTTAGGACCTTGAACGGCGATCATCGCCAGCTCAGGACGCTCAGTCACCGTGACATCAAAACCTTGGGATTGTTTGGCGATCCACGCTAAGTCTTTTTCGCGGGTCGCGCTGTTGACGACAACACGGTAGAAAGTGTCGGTCAGGTAGTAAGTGATCAGGTCGTCGATGATGCCGGCATTGTCATCTAACATGCCGCCGTATAAGGCTTTACCAGGAACTTTAAGTTTGGCCACATCGTTTGCCAGCAACTTACGGAGGAATGCACAAGCGTCGGTTCCGGTCACATCAACCACAGTCATGTGGGACACGTCGAACATACCTGCGTCTTGACGCACGGCGTGGTGTTCTTCGATTTGTGAACCATAGTTGAGGGGCATATCCCAACCGTGGAAGTCGACCATCTTAGCGTTTGATTCTAAGTGCTTGTTAAACAGAACAGTTTTATTAGCCATTGTTATCCCTTTTTTGCGGCCTTTTTCAGGTCTCTGCCTAGCGTAGGGTGATACAAATCCGGCTAAATATCTGGCTAATCGGCATTTCACTTCCACGATGCATCAATTTGAAAGGGGTTCTTTCGGTCTCAATGCGTCTGTCACTGCAACGCCTGATTCGCTCTGAATTGATCAGATATTTATCGTGATTGGTATAAGTACTAGGGTCTAAAATGCGGCGAAATTATACCTTGCGTCACAAATTTGTATACAGGAGATTTTTCTAATCCGAAGCCAGTGTCATTAGATTTTCTCATCTTCAACATGTAATTTTTTTACATACGAAAGCGAGATTTGCGCAGCCTGCAGCCAAATCGCTGATATTATCAGCAATTATGATTACATTAGCGCAACCGAGGCTAGCGACATAACTTGGGGAGTGAGGACTTATTGCCCATGGCCTGTTGCATGAACACTGTTTTCAGCCCAGCGACATTATCAACTAGGTTGAGTCCCAGATCGCGAATGGCTTTTTTAAGGGGATTGCTCCCCTCGAACAGACGCTTAAAGCCTTCCATCGCCGCAATCATCTCCATCGCATCGGCCTTGCGCCAACGCTCAAGAGCGCGCAGCTGGGCATAATCACCGATATCTTTACCCGTATCGTGTAGCTCGCCGATGACTTCGATAATGCTGGCGGCATCGAGGAAGCCTAGGTTTACCCCTTGGCCAGCTAATGGATGAATGGTGTGGGCCGCATCCCCCGCGAGCACTAAACGGTGGCGAGCAAAATGACGGGCGTAGCGCATCCGCAGCGGGAAGGCGTGACGTTCACTTTCAAGCTTGCAAATGCCAAGGCGGCCATCGAAGGCGGCGGTGAGATTGCGCTCGAACTGATCTAGCGTCATCTCGAGTAACTCGGTGGCGCGCTCTGGCGGCACTGACCAAACGATGGAGCAGAGGTTGTCTTCATATAACGGCAAGAAGGCCAGTGGGCCGTCTTGCAAAAAGACTTGGCGGGCAGTGGCAAGGTGCGGCATTTCGCTGCGAATGGTCGCCACGATCGCATGGTGGCCATAATCCCAGAAGGTTAACGGGATCTTACATTGTTCGCGCACCCAAGAATTGGCACCATCGGCGGCAATTACGAGTGCGGCACTCACACTTTCGATTTCGGCATCGGCGCCATTGGCTAAGGTCAACCAAGCTTCACGCTCACCAAAGGCGATACGCTCTATACGTTGGTTTTCGATATGGGTGATATTGTCAAATTCACTGGCACGCTTAGCGAGGGCGTAGCTGATGGCATCATTTTCGATAATGGCGCCAAGGCTAGGCTCACTGATGCTGCTGGCATCGAAGGCAATTTTGCCAAAGCCGTCTTTATCCCATACCGCCATTTTTTGATAGGGTGTCGCGCGGCTGGCATCTAAATAGTGCCAAGCGCCGAGGTGCTCGAGCAAACGTTGACTCGCCTTATTGATGGCGCTGACCCTAAGCCTTGGCTCACCGCTCACGGCTTGGGTGCTTTGGGCATCAATCACGACGACATTCAAGTTGGCCTGCGCCAATCCTATCGCGGTGGCGAGTCCCACCATGCCGCCACCCACAATGGCAATGTCATAGGCTTGTGAACTTAACATGGGTACATCCTTTTCGCGTTGCGATACCAGTAATGATTATTTCCAGCCCATCGCCTTCTGCGCGACGGGGGTTTTCAGTGGCGGGAACCAAGATAACAGACGCAATCCCAGATTACGCCCAAGGGCCAAGGGCCAGTATTGGTTAGAGAAGCCACGGACTAAAAATTCAATATTGCGAATAGTGCTGTTTCTATCCGCCTCACGGGCCTGCAAATAGCCATGGGTGACGGCGACACCGCCAATATCCTCACCCTGTGCCAGCGCGCGTTGCAGCACATCAAGCAGGCTGACGACATCCCGAAGACCCAAGTTAAACCCCTGCCCCGCTATCGGGTGCAGAGTCTGGGAGGCATTGCCGATAAACACGCATCTATGGTGAATTGGCCTTGGCATGTAGGACAGGTTTAACGGATAGGCATGGCGCTCGCTGACGTCGATAAACTGCCCTGCGCGATAGCCAAAGGCTTGCTGCAATGCAGCTAAAAACTCGACCTTGGGTGCTGTAAGCATCGCTTGGGCGCGGCTATCGTCGAGTGCCCAGACGAGGGATAAACGCGGTTGGCCTTGGCTATCTGCCATCGGCAATAGCGCTAAGGGGCCTGTCTCGGTAAATCGTTCGTAGGCCCAGTGCTGATGCGGCTTATCGGTTTGCAGATTAGCGATAATCGCGGTTTGCTCAAACGCCACTTGGGTGATGGGCAGATTAAAACTGCTGCGCACCTTAGACTGCAAGCCATCGGCCGCGACCACCAACTTAGCGCAAATCCGCTCGCCGGAATCGAGCACTAGGGTGTGATTCTCGTTAGCAGGGATCAACTCTGACAGTTTTGCAGGGCAGTAGAGCTTAACCTGAGTCTTGTGAAGCTCGCTAAACAGCACTTGGCCGACCCTTTCAAGCTCGACGACTTGGCCCAGCGCATCTAAGTGAAACTGACTGGCGTTGAGTTCCGTCATGCCAAAATGGCCGCGATCGGATACGTGGATATCCTTAATCGCCGTGCCTAAATGCGCCAGTTTCGGCCATAAACCTAAACGGGATAACTCGAAGATGGAACCATGGGCGATGGCGATGGAGCGGGCGTCAAAGCCGGGGTGGCTGTTATCGGGAAGGTGCGCCTCGATTAAGGCAATAGATAAAGGTTTTTCAGTACCAGACAAACGCGCTAAGGCCAGCGCAAGGGTCGCCCCCGCCATGGCGCCACCAACAATGGCAATATCGACATTTTGAACTGAATTATCCATGTGCTCTGCTACCGTCATGGGGTTCTCATTCAAGCTATGGCATGGCTAAAAGCGTTTCGCCATCAGGATGTTAGATTTGAAACTTATCAAAGGCGGAATGATTCCGCCTCTCTCGTTAGTGATTAATGGATCACCGCAGGATCGTCGCCTTCACCGTGGCTCGGCTCGGGGCCAAACTCGGAGTAACACATAATGGCGGCAATACGCACAAACTCCAGTAACTCGATATAAGCCGTTTCCGATTCTTCATCGTCAGCCACATCGAATTCGACCTGAGCGATCTCGGCCAGATCTTTAATCACTTCACGCACTTCGGCCGAGGCTTTATTCAGCTTGGGCTGGATAATTGCGATACCCGTTAAAAAGCTTTGCGTCCACAGGGATAAGGCTTCAACGCGTTGACTTAACGGCTCTTCCTCTTCAGGAAGCAGCGGCATAAAGCCAAACTCAAAATCACCTAAACGGGCAACCGAGTCTTGGAATAGCTCACACACCAATTGATGCAGAGGTGCCGGTAAAGGTTGACCATCATTCATCAGGTCAAATAAAGGTTTAATCCACAGATCACCAGTTTGCTCTACGCCACCGCAGATTAAACCCACAAGGGCACCGTGTACTTCCACGGGATGCTGACCAATTTCAGCCGCATCGAGGGCGATTTTTAAGCTGTCGATGCGTAACGAAGGAGGGGTCGCCATATCAGATTCCAATCAGAATTTTCCAGCAGCAATGCTAGCAGAGATAAAGACTTGAACCAACTCTGATCCGGCATTCTTGGGGGCGAAGATAAAAATTCCGGCAACTGCTCACACAAGCAGCAAACAAAACGGCGAATGTGCAATCCATCGGCGGCTCACCTTGCACTTTTAATATCAGCCCTATATAGTCCGCCCTATCGATGCCAACGAAAGGATCATCTTCGAATGAGTAATAGTGCAGTTGAAATCACCCTGCTAGGGCGCACCTACTCTATCGCCTGCCCGAAAGGTCAGGAAGATGCCCTACGTGTTGTGGCGCAAGGGGTTGAGCAGCAGCTCACCACCTTAAAAAATCGTACTAATAGCTTAAGCCGCGAAGAAATTGCCATTATGGCGGCGCTGAATATTGGACATGAGTTGTACCAAGAAAAGCAAAAGAATAAGCACTATATGAAACAAATGGATGACCGCATCAGCCTGTTGCAGTCAACCTTGGAAAACGCCTTAGTTGAGCGTTCAACCAAATAGATTTAGACTGTGCCACTCGGTGCCAAGCACCATCTATCTGATAAGAGTTGCACAGTGAATGGCTAAACTGGCCTATACTTTTTAAGCCAAGATTTTAGCGATTCAATACCGTTTTTGCTCCCTGGGGTGCAGGCCAACTGGTAATGTCCCTGTGCCGATAATTTTGATCTCAGGGTGAATGCTTTACTGACATTGAGCATGCTCGGCTCGTACCGAGAAGCCTTAGGAGGTAATCATTTACCCGCCTTGAACCTACGGTTCAAGGGCTACACCGGTAGCGGCATTCTGGGGAGCATCTTATTTATGTCTATCACTTCACCTGTCTCGAACACTTCGGCCCCAACAATCAAGGGGCCACACGGCACTCAGTCTGAAATCGATACCACCACTCTCAACCCAAATCTAAGCCGCGCCGAATTACGCAAACAGATCCGCTTGGCTCGCCGCTCGCTTTCGACAGAGGTGCAAACTGAGGCTAGCCTTGCCGCCAGCCAGCGAATGCTCGAAAAACTGAGCGCACTGAATGCCCAGCATGTCGCACTTTACCTCACCCACGATGGTGAACTCGCAACCGCTACGCTTATCGAAGCACTTTGGCAGCAGGGCATTCACACCTATCTGCCACGGCTCCACCCCTTTAATGCTGGGCAATTATTGTTTTTGCATTACCACGCCGACTCGCCAATGCAGCCGAATCAATTTGGCATTTTAGAGCCTAAGTTGGATGTGCGCGCCGTGATGCCAATTGAGCGACTGGATGTGGTGATCACCCCGCTGGTTGCCTTTGATATCAAAGGCAATCGTATGGGAATGGGCGGCGGCTATTACGACAGAACATTAGCCAATTGGCATAGCAAAGGTAAACCTCTGCCTATGGGTTACGCCCATGATTGCCAGCAAGTACCGAGCCTGCCCTGCGAGCATTGGGATGTGCCCTTACCTACTATCATCACTCCAAGCCGCGAATGGCGGTTCGACTAGGCCATTTAGTCGAATCAGCCGAGTCATTCGACTTAGCCAAGTTACAGGTTTAAACCTTGCTTCTCGTTTAAACCCAGTACTCGTTTAAATCCTGCACTCGTTTAAGCCCTGCTACTCATTTAAGTCCAGTACCTGATTAAGTTAACTGCTATCACGCGGTTTTACTTTAAATGCCGACCGCCATCGACATTGTGGCAGCGACCAGTGACGTAGCGGCTCGCCAAGAGATAATCCACTAAGGCGATAATCTCCTGATTTCCTGCTTCTTTTGGCAAGATTGCCTTAGCCAAGGTCTTTTGCCGATAGGCTTCATCATCGCTTGGATTAAAGAGGATCATCGCCGGAGCAATCGCATTGACTTTGACCTCGGGCGCTAATTGTGCCGCAAAGGATAAGGTTAAGTTATCCAGCGCCGCCTTGCTGGCCGCGTAGGCCATGTGCTTGGCACTGCCCTTTTCGGCCACATAATCGGTGAAATGGATAATATCGCTGGCGCCAATCTCGCCCTCGCCCCCAGCACGCAGCTGTGAGGCTAAGGCCAAGTTCATTTGATAGGGTACGCTCACATGCACCTGCATCATCCGCTGCATGACTTCATGGGCGGCAAGGCTTGGGCTGTTGTCTGGCAGCCAGTCAGAGGCGTTATGGATAATAGCGCGTATTTTGGGATATTGGCTCAATTGCTCAATCAGGGTTTGTAGCTGCGCATTATCGTAAAAATCGCATTGGATTAAGGTCGCGCCCAAAGACTGTAACTCATCAATACTGGGATAATGGCTGCGATAGGTGCCAATCACCTTGTGCCCTTGGGCAAGCAAGTGTTTCGCGAGGGCGTAGCCAATGCGTTTACCCACGCCAGTGATAATTATGGGAGCTGTCATATTCATCCTGTTATTTGCCGAGTACGGATTTAAGCATTCAATGCAGGGCAAAACTAGTTAGCTAAATCATCAATAAAACAGTGTAATACGCAGAATGTTACTGTCTTTATCGTCCTGCGCCTAATTATTAAGGTATGAAAGGCTTCACGATTTAGATCTAAAATGATGGCGCCCGCGTATACTCGAGGCCAGCTTAATCGAGGAAGCCCTATGGAACTGCGAATTTTTTACGACGGCAATTGCCCTTTATGTCGCGCCGAAATGCGCCAGCTTAAAGCGCGCGATCCCGATGATCGCATCGAACTTGTGGATCTTAATGCCGAGCATTTTAGCTCTCGATTCGGCTATATCGATAAAGAGTATGCCAACACCATTCTTCATGGTGAAACGGCGACAGGAGAGATTTTGCTTGGGCTCGATGTCACCTGCAAAGCCTGGGGATTAACGGGCACTCGCCCTTGGGTACAAGTGCTACGCTTACCGCTTATCAAACCTATCGCGGATTGGTGCTACCTGAGATTCGCCAAGCACAGATACCGCATCTCTTACTTACTGACGGGCAAGTCGCGCTGTGACAATCAATGCCAACTGCCTAAGTAACTTTGCTCCAAGTAGCGACTCAATTTTAGCGCATAAAAAAACGGAGCCATTAGGCTCCGTTCTCTCATAATCCATAAGGATTACTTAACGAAATCAACGCCTAGTTTGATATCGCCTTTCAGCGTATCTAACATAGAATCACGGGCGTTAGCTTCGAATGCGCTCACTTCACCGTAAGGCAGTACTTTTTCGATACCGTTTTTGCCTAACAGCACTGGTTGAGCGAAGAATTCAGCGTGCTCGCTGCCGCCATCAACGTAAGCACATTCAACAATGTTAGCTTCGCCTTGCAGACCACGAACCAGAGACATACCGAAACGGCAAGCCGCTTGACCCATAGACAGAGTCGCGCTTCCGCCACCAGCTTTAGCTTCAACCACTTCTGTACCCGCGTTTTGGATACGTTTGGTCAGAGAAGCGACTTCTTCATCAGAGAAAGTCACGCCTTCAACTTGAGATAGTAATGGCAGAATGGTCACGCCGCTGTGGCCGCCGATGACGTTCACTTTAACGTCAGCAACGTTTAAGCCTTTTAATTCAGCGATGAAAGTTTCAGAACGGATAACGTCCAGAGTCGTCACACCGAACAGACGGTTCTTGTCGTAAACACCGGCTTTCTTCAACACTTCTGCTGCGATAGCAACAGTAGTGTTTACTGGGTTAGTGATGATACCCACTAAGGCTTTAGGGCAAGTCACTGCCACTTTTTCGATCAGGTTACGAACGATACCTGCGTTGATGTTGAACAGATCTGAACGATCCATACCAGGCTTACGCGCAACACCAGCAGAAATTAGAACAACGTCAGCACCTTCCAGTGCAGGCGTTGGATCTTCACCAGCAAAACCTTTGATTTCAACCGCAGTAGGGATGTGGCTCAAGTCAACCGCAACACCCGGAGTAACCGGTGCGATATCGTATAGAGACAGTTTAGAACCCGCAGGTAATTGAGTTTTTAACAGTAGGGCGAGAGCCTGGCCGATACCACCAGCAGCACCAAGTACAGCAACTTTCATAGTTATCTCCGTTATTTCTCGGATATGTGTGACATGGATCTAATTTCCGTTGGCGTCACATTACTGGAATGTCACGTTAATTTCAATTATCCCTTAGTCGTGGAGACAAAGTTTTAGCGAAACTGAGCATTCCAATGTTGAATATTTACTCTAGTTCAATATCAATACCGACAACACGGCTATCTAGCCATCCGTGAATTGCATTTTTATTCAGTCATAATGGTTATTTGTTGACACTTTGACCAAAACTATTCAAAATACGCCTGTTTTTTTGAATAAAGAATAAGACTATGCAAACGACCAAGAATCAGGATGACCTTGTTAGAATTTTTAAGGCGATTTTAAAAGAGGAGCGCTTTGGCTCCCAGAGTGAAATTGTCGCCGCTTTACAAGCAGAAGGCTTTAGCAATATTAACCAATCGAAAGTGTCTCGGATGCTCAGCAAGTTCGGTGCCGTACGCACCCGCAACGCTAAGCAGGAGATGGTTTATTGCTTACCCGCCGAACTAGGCGTGCCTACCGCAGGCAGCCCATTAAAAAACTTAGTGCTCGATGTTGACCATAACCAAGCGATGATTGTCGTCCGCACCAGCCCTGGCGCAGCGCAATTAATTGCCCGTTTATTGGATTCCATCGGTAAGCCAGAAGGGATTTTGGGGACCATTGCGGGAGACGACACTATCTTTATTTGTCCATCCAGCATCCAAGATATCGCCGATACCTTGGAAACCATCAAATCTTTATTCAACTACGCAGAATAAAAAAACAGGTCAGCTTGCTGACCTGTTCTCTTTTATCTGTACGCTTTTCAGTCCAACATTGCCCTCATTTCAGGGCTAGTGTCCCGATTACGTTACAGCATAAGACCTATCTGTTGGCTTGAATGACGCTTGCTTGGAACAAAGACTCGTCACACCAAACTCACAAACCTTAGCTTATTGACCTTAACTCATCGACATTAGTCGTCGACCAGCATCTATAACCTTAGTAAGCCACACTGATCCTTTGATTAGGATGCGCCGCGTTTTCCGCTTCATCGAGCATGGCTTTGGCGTAGTCGGCCACTGAAATCTTGCTCTGACCATTCGTATCGGTAAAGAAGCTATCGCCGCCTAAACGGTAAGGACCTTCGCTGGCGCCTGGGTAAATTTCTGCCGCTGGACTGACAAAAGTCCAGTTAACCATAGTATTGGCGGCGCGAAATGCCTTCAATGCCTCACCTTGAGCCAAGGCTTCATCCTTATAGGCAGGCGGGAAGTCTGGACTTGAAACCAAGGTCACTCCCGGTGCTACTTCTAAACTCCCCGCACCACCGACCCAAAGTAGACGTGGCACTTTTGCCTGTGGCAACACGGCTAATAGATTATTGACCGTTTTTGCCACTAAGCCGTGATTCTGCTCGGCGCGCGCACCCACTGCGGCAATCACTAAATCGACACCCGCAAATGTGTCGGCTTCCAATGGCTGAGTCAGGTCAACACTACGCACTTCTGCTGCTGTTTCGCCAAGCTTGCTTGGGTCACGCACTAAGGCAACCACTTCATGACCACGGCTCAGCGCCTCGTTAAAAATGGTTCCGCCAATCCAACCTGATGCACCTAATACTGCAATTTTCATTTGATAAGTCTCGCTACTGATTTAAATTGAGACCAGTTTACTTGCGACACTTCACGTGATAAATATCGATAAATGAGCATGATTGTTTCAGATTGAGATACTAATGGATAAAATCGCCGCCATGCGCAGCTTTATCGAAGTGGCCAACTGTGGCAGCTTTACTAAGGCCGCAGAACACCTCGATCTCAGTCGCCTACAGGTATCACGTCATATTCAAGAAATTGAACAGTGGCTGAGTTTACGTTTATTGCACCGCACGACCCGCAGCGTCAGCCTCACTCTGCAGGGGGAAGAAGCCCTGCAATATTGTCAGCGGGTGCTGAGCGAAGTCGCCGCAATGGAAAGCCGCGCCCATAGTCATAACACCGAATTAGTTGGCAGTATTCGCATCGCTACGCCCGTCGGGCTTGGGCAGCACAGTCTGTTTGATGTGGTCGATCGCTTTATAAAATTGCACCCTAAGGTCAATATTCAGCTGTTAATGTCGGACAGTTTTGCCCAGTTGGTGGATGAGCGGGTGGACGTGGCACTGCGCTATACCGAGCAGCCCGATGAGAATTTGATTGCCCGCAAACTGATGAGCATAGATGCCGTGCTGTGCGCCGCGCCCAGTTACTTGGCTCAAGCCGAGCCGCTAACCGTCCCTAACGATCTGCTCAGCCATAATTGCCTTATCCATAGCTCGCAGCAACATTGGCAGCTCCTCAAGGAGCAACAGAGTGAGCTGATTAAACCTATGGGGAATCTGATGGCGAATGAAATGGGAGTGCTGGTCAGCGCCGCATTGCGCGGGCATGGCATTGCCTACTTGCCCTGCGACTTAGCCAATCCCTATCTGGCCAGCGGCCAACTGCAAGAAGTGCTCCCCGAATACACGGCGCCAGGGCAAACCCTCTGGGCTGTGTATCTCTCCCGCAGTTATCAACAAGCGCTGGTGCGCGCCTTTATCGATTTTACCGCCCAGCAATGGCAGCAGGATCTCAGCAAGTGGACGACGGCGAGTTAAGCCCACAAACAAAAACGCACTGAGGCTTTAAGGCTCAGTGCGTTGAGTCGCGGTTTGCGAAGGCTTAATTATCGAACTGCATCAAAAAATCTATACTTGGGGCGAAGAAAGAAGAACCCGTCAAGGCACTGGTAAAGTGCATCAAGTGATCATGGTTACCCGCACCATCGCCAAATACCATGCTGTGGAGCATCTTCTCGAAGTGCTCTGGGGTGCGACAGGTTGAAATAAACATCAACCCTTGCTCCTTGAGCGAACCGTAAGGCATGCTCTGGCGCAAAATCTCAATCGACTTGCCGTTGTCATCCTTGAGGTTTACCCGCTTAATATGGCTGGTTAATGGCTTATCTTCCGACTCGTATTCGATGTTGTCTTGCTTGGTACGACCGATAATATCTTCTTGCTTTTTAAGCGGTAATCTATGCCACTTACTCAAGTTATGGGCGTACTTTTGCACGTGAATATAGCTGCCGCCCTTAAATTCAGGATCTTCATCCCCGACCAAGGCAACCTCTTGACGATGACGCCCTTTCGGATTTTCGGTGCCATCGACAAAGCCTGTTAAGTCGCGGCTATCCATAAATCTAAAGCCGCGTTCCTCTTCGACTAACTCGACTAAGTCTTCGAACATTTGGCTGATTTCGTTGGCGACTAAATGCAAAATGTCGTAGCGGTCGCAGCGAATATGCACAAACAGATCGTATTCGATCGCAGGCGCTTCACGGTTGCCCGCTTGCATTGCAGGGAATGGCTTGAGCATTTCGGGGCGAGCATCGGGATAGAGGCTGTCCCAATAGTTGGCACCAATGCCCACAAAACCATTGAATGCGCTGTCGGAGTATTGATCCGTCAACTCATAAATATACTGCGCAACGTTGGCAATACAGGGACGCAATTGCGATTCAACGTTATCGTTGTCGCTCGCATTAAACATCAAATAGACGCTATGTAAGTTTCCCTCTGCACACACACCCAACTGTTCACGCGGCATATTTTGAATATCCATCTGGTTATCACCCTTTTGTCGATTCATTTTCGGCAATATTATCCGCAACTTTACCTGAAAATGACATTAAGTAACGCACAGTTTGTCCGTCTTTGTAATGTAAACACGTTTGTAGACTGGAATATAAAAATTGACGAGGCCATTACGCCTCGTCAATTCGTCTTACGCAAGCTTCGGCGCTCATTAGGCCAAAGGCGAATTATGCCTTAGTAACCTGCGGCATAACCATCTTTACGGCTCTCGGAGGCGCCGCGGTAAACGCCCGTTTCGGCATTAAAACCAATGGCTTGATATCCACCAAAATCGCCGAGCCCATCGCGTAGCACATGGCCTTTCTTAATCAGCTCACGGCGGGTTTCTACGGGGAAACCTGATTCTAGACTGACATAGCCACCGTCATTCATCACCTCGCCCGTAGGCTCAGTCGAACCTGTGTGCAAAATTCTGGGGGCATCGCCCGCTTCTTGCAAGTTCATTTTAAAATCAATCAGATTAACAATAATCTGCGCGTGCATTTGCGGCTGTGTTGCACCGCCCATCACGCCAAAACTCAGCCAAGGTTTACCGTCTTTGGTCACAAAGGCGGGAATAATGGTATGGAAGGGACGCTTACCCGGCGCATAAGTGTTGAAACGACCTTCGGTGAGATCGAACATCTGCCCGCGATCCTGCAATACAAAGCCGAGATCCGGCGGCGTCATACCCGAGCCCATGCCGCGGTAGTTACTCTGGATTAGCGACACCATATTGCCGTCTTTATCCGCCGTCGTCAGATATACAGTATCCCCATGTTGCAGCGCAGGATTCCCCGCATCGACACTCTTAGCCGCCTTGTTTAAGTCAATAAGTTTGGCGCGATCGTAATTGTATTGCTGCGAAATCAATTCCTTCACTGGCACTTTGTTAAAAGCCATATCGGCATAGAATTTCGCGCGGTCGGCAAAGGCGAGTTTTTTGGCCTCTACGAATAGATGCACATATTCGGGGCTGTTAAAGCCCATAGCCGCGACATCGAAGGGCTCCATGGTTTTTAAGATCTGTAACGCAGCAATCCCCTGCCCGTTGGGCGGCAGTTCCCACACATCGTAGCCACGGTAGTTGACCGATACGGGTTCAACCCAGTCGCTAGTATGGCTGGCTAGGTCTTCATAACTGAGGTAACCGCCTTGAGCCTTCATGTATTTATCTATGCTCTTGGCAATATCGCCCTTATAGAATGCGTCGCGACCGCCCTTAGCAATTTTCTCGTAGGTGTTTGCTAATGCGGGATTTTTAAATATTTCCCCTACGGCAGGCATTTTGCCATTGGGCATATAGGTTTCTTTAAAACCGGGGAATTGACCGAGTTTTTTACCACTGCCATTAAGGTAATAGGCAATCAACTCAGAAACGGGAAAACCTTCGCGGGCATAACGAATCGCTGGGGCTAAATTATCGGCCATCGGCAGTTTGCCGAACTTATCGTGCAATTCGTACCATCCATCTACCGCGCCGGGAACCGACACGGGCAGCGGCCCAAAAGGCGGTAAATAATCTAAGCCGAGGGATTTAAGCTTCTCTAGGGTTAAGGATTTAGGGCTACGACCCGAGGCATTGAGGCCATAGAGCTTTTTATCTTTAGCGCTCCAGACGATGGCAAATAAATCGCCACCAACCCCGGCCCCCGTAGGCTCGACTAAGCCCAGCATGGCATTGGCGGCAATTGCCGCATCTACGGCACTGCCGCCCTGTTTTAATACATCAATCGCCACCTGAGTCGCTAGCGGTTGGCTGGTCGCCGCCATCCCATGGGTGGCATACACTTCTGAGCGCGTCGCAAAGGCTTTACCCGTGATCCTATCCATGGCCAACACTCCCGATGACGACATTGCTGTCGCCACTGTGACTAAGGTACAAATTGATTTTATTGTTTTTATCATAATTCCTCCCACTCTGGAGGAATTAAGGTAACAAGGAAGGCTGAAAATATCAGCAATCTAGCGTTTTTTTGCCCAAGTTAAACGTAAGCAAAAATGTCATACTTTATGCTGATACAGTGACATATCCTCGGCGGTCTGCTTAAGATTCAAATAGCACTAGGGCATGTGGCTCAGTGCTTAACACCACCCGCTGGCCGACATTCAACTGCATGATTTGGCTACGCACTTCGACATAATGGGCGTGGGACGCCGCCTCGACTTTCACCCAGTAATGGCAAAATGCTCCGAGGAAGCGCCGCTCGGTAATAGTGCCCACCCCCGCATCATCGGCGCTGAGCGCCAATTGCTGTGGCCGCAAAAACACTTGGCCATTGAAAGCATGGGATTGCGACAAGGGCGTCAGGCTGCGCAGCTCACCAATCGGGGTGACCACACTATGGCCATCGATCACTTCGGCGGGTAGATAGTTACCACTGCCCAGAAAATCCGCCACATAACGGCTATTGGGCGCGGCATATAAGTTTTCGGCTCGGCCATGCTGCACTATCACACCTTGGTTGAAAATAGCCAAGGTATCGGCAAAGACGAAGGCCTCATCCTTACTGTGGGTCACAAATACCGCGCTGACATTACGCTGTTTGAGAATACTGCGGATCTCCGCCATCATGCTGTGGCGCACTTGAGCATCGATATTCGAAAAAGGCTCATCGAGTAATAGTAATTGCGGCTCATAGGCTAGTGCACGAGCAATCGACACACGCTGCTGCTGTCCACCGGATAGTTCATGGGGATAGCGTTTGGCTAACCCTTCGAGTTTCACTAGGGCGAGCATGTCATCCAAGCGCGCCTTGCGCTGCGCTGGTGTTAATTTTGCCACACCAAAGAGAATATTCTCGGCGACGGTCAAATGGGGGAACAAGGCATAGTCTTGGAAAATCATCCCTATACCCCGTTGCTCACTCGGCACAAATTGCCCTGCGCCGCTAACCGTCTTGCCATTGATTTGGATTTCACCTTGGCTGATGGCCTGCAATCCTGCCACAGCCCTGAGCAAAGTGGTTTTGCCGCAGCCACTTGGGCCTAACAGCGCAAGGATTTCCCCTTGAGCTAGGGTTAAATCTAAGCCTTTGAGTACCTGTTGGCCCTGATAATCGCTATGAACTTGATGAAGATTGAGGGTACTGGTCATCGGCTATCTTGCTCCAAGGAACGGTTTAAATAAATCAGCGGGACTAAGCCCACGATCACAATCACAATGGCGGGCAAGGCGCCATGTTCAAGCTTTTCGTCTGAGACAAACTGGAAAACATAGGTGGCGAGATTCTCAAACCCTATGGGCCGCAGCATTAATGCCGCTGGTAATTCTTTCATGCTTTCGATAAACACCAGTAGCGCCCCGGCAAATAAGCCCTTAGTGAGCAGCGGCAGATGCACTCTTTGCAATAGTCGTCTTGGGCTCTGCCCTAAGGTCAGACTTACCATGTCCAGTGACGGTGAAATGCGTTTATAGCTGGTCTCTACACTGCCGATGGCGATAGCCACAAAGCGCACACAAAAGGCAAAAACCAGTGCGACCGTACTGCCCGTAAGCAGGAGCCCAGGGCCTGTCATTCCCAACCAGTCGGCTACATCATTGATCGCAAAATCGAGCAGGGTTAACGGCACTAGCACGCCAATCGCCAGTACTGTGCCAGGCAAGGCATAGCCAGTCGAGGCCAAGCGTGATGGCAGCGCATCGCTCGACCTTGGGCTCACGCGGCGGATAAACATCAATATCAATGCAATCGCGCAGCACACTAGGCTAGTAATAAGCGCAAGGCTCAAGCTATTCATGCTCAATTGCCAGAAAATCGGATCCCAGCTCTGCTCAAAATAATCGATGGCATAGGAGAGCAAAATGCCGCTTGGTAGTATAAAGGCCAGCAGTAACAAGGTGATGCAATAGCCGAGGGCAAGCAGGGTTTGTAGCGGTGAAAGCCGATATAAATCGCTCGCTTGAATGCGGGACTGCTTTTGGAATAACTGCTGTTTACGGCGGGCAAAACGCTCTACCCCAATCAAGCTAAACACTACCAAGAGGATAATGGCCGAAAGCTTGGCCGCCGCCGTCAAATTGCCATAACCCAGCCAAGTGTCGTACACGGCAGTGGTCAGGGTAGGCACGGCAAAGTAGTTAACCGTGGCAAAATCAGCCGCGGTCTCCATCGCCACTAAGGCCACGCCCACGGCCAAAGCGGGCCTTGCCATAGGTAAGGATAAACGCCAAAAACTCTGCCACGGCGAGCAGCCCATAATCCTCGAAGCGTGGGCCAAGCTTAGGGATTGCTCCATAAACGCGGTGCGCGCCAACAGATAAATATAGGGAAAGAGCACCAGCGACAACACACACGCCGCGCCGCCTAAGGTTCGGATATCGGGGAAAAAGTAATCCTGCGGCGAACTCCAACCAAACACTGAGCGAAGCCAGGTTTGCACTGGGCCTGCGTAATCGAGTAAATCGGTATACACATAGGCGACTATGTAGGCTGGCATGGCCAAGGGCAGCAATAAGGCCCATTGCAGATAACGCCTAGCGACAAACTCACAACGCGCCATCAACCAAGCGCAGGGCAGTGCCAACAAGAGTGAGCCAATACTCACCCACAGGATCAACCATAGGCTGTTGGAGATATAGGTGGGTAGTACGGTGGAGAGCAGATGACCAAATACGGCCTCATCGGGCTGCGCCGCCTGAAGAATTAACGCAAAGAGGGGTAACACCAGTAGCGCGGCTATGGCATAACCAGTAAGCGACCAGCTTCTGGCTAATCCTAAAATCATGTGGATCCTTTAACCTAAGTGCGCCAATTAAGGCGCACTTTTCACTTTTACTATTTCTAGTCGTTATAAGCGCTCAACTAGAGATCGAACTGAACTTCATCTAACAATTTCACCGCCGCTTGGTGGTATTCCGCCAGCTTGAAAATCGGTAATTGGTCGGATTTAAACTCACCCCAAGAGGCGACCAAGGTTGAAGGCGCGACATCGGCTTTCACCGGATACTCCATGTTTACTTCGGCATAGGCTTTTTGTGCCACATCCGCAGACAAGAACTCCATCAACTTGATGGCATTGTCTTTATTCGGCGCATGGCGAGTCAGCACCATACCAGAAACGTTCACATGGGCACCGCGATCGGCTTGATTCGGGAAGTTAATCGCCACAGCCTCTGCCCAGCTCTTTTGCTCTGGATCTTGCAGCATATTGCCGTAGTAGTAGCTATTGCCGATGGCGATATCACACAAGCCTTCTTTAACCGCCTTCACCTGCGCCCTATCGTTACCTTGAGGCTTGCGTGCTAAGTTGGTTTTCACGCCTTGCAACCAAGTCTTAGTGTCGGCCTCACCGTGGTGGGCGATCATCGACGCAACTAAGGCGATGTTGTAAGGATGCTTACCACTGCGCGTACAGATCTTGCCTTTGTACTTAGGATCAGCCAGTTCTTCGTAGCTGATGGCTTGTGGGCCGAGACGATCTTTTGCCGTATAGAGATTACGCACACGCATCGTTAAGGCATACCATTGTCCATCGGGATCGCGGTATTGCGCGGGGATATTGCTATTGAGCTGATCACTTTTCACGGGAGAAGTCAGGTCTTTGTCGACTAATTCAACCAAGCGAGAGAAATCTGAAGTTAACACTAAATCCGCAGGGGATAAGCGTCCTTCACGGGCGATCCGCTCGGCAATACCGTCTTTCGCAAATACCACATTCACAGCAATGCCAGTTTCATCGGTGAAACGCTTCAGAATAGGCTCAACCAAAAACGCTTGGCGATAGGAATAAACCGTTAATTTTTCATCCGCATGTGCAGACTGCGCAACCGACATTAACCCAAGTAAAGCGGCACAAGTTACCCATTTCATTCGCGATTTCTCCTCAAAATGATGACAGCAAGCGTGAGTCAATTCTTAAGACTATTAATGATAATAGTTATCAGTTGCGCAAGAGTAATAGATCAAATGAACGAGGGCAATAGATTGATTAACTTTTTGTTTTTAATGAAATTAAACTTAAAACTGGAGATTATCTCAAACCAAACTAAACTGAACCTTAATTCGCTTAAAATACATGAGGAGGCGTTATGTTAGGCGCGTTACTGCTGCTTGTCGTCGTGATAGCGCTACTCGCGTTTATGGTGCTCAAACGGGGGCCTAAAAAGCGCAAGCATTTTGTCAAACTCATGGATAACGCGAAAAAGAAAAATCAACGGCTTGCTGGGCAAGAAAGGCGCTTCCATTGCGTCAGCATCGAAAATGACGGTAGTTGTTGTGATCAGGTAGATGAGTTAAAAGGGAAACGTTTTCTGTCAAAGGAAGCCCCTGAACTCCCGATGGAAGAATGCACTATGGCCAATTGTCAGTGCCGCTATCAACACTATGATGATAGACGCCAAACGGGTAACGACCGCAGAGTTGATTACGGCATAACAAAGGATCTCTACGGCGCGTTTGGTGAACATAATCGCCGTGAGACCCATAGAGGCCGCCGCTCAACAGACCACTAATGCCTTTTACGCTGGACGAGTTTCCACAAACGCGGGGAGATCGCGCATCTCACTAAACCAGAGCGAGGTCGCGGGAGCCACTTTACGCCAATCGAGTTCTGGATGTCTGAAATCCACATAATCTAATAAGCAGATTAAGGCCAATTGAGGTGCCTGAATCGTTGCCTGAGTAATCACACTCTGATGTTCCATTTGCATCAAACCGCGCAGCAGCGCTTGCTCAAAACGCGATGTCCAAAAGGCCGACCTCACTCCTTCCTCTTCACGCATTTGTTCTTGGCGCAATTTTACCGCACTGTCTATCAGGCCTTTGATCATCGAATACTGGCATTGCAATACCCAGTTATTTACTTGGCCGCCAAACATCTGCTGCTCACCTAATTCGGCGTCTAAATAGCGCATAATCACTTCGCTATCGAAGATAGGCACGCCATCATTGGTGATGAGGCAAGGGATCTGTCCAAGCGGGTTAACATCGAGCAGCTCGGCGGTGTTTTCCATCGGATTGACTAAGACTTCTTCGATATCCTTAATCCCTAAATAACGGATTAATGTGCGAACACAGCGAGCATAGGGTGAAGCGAGGGAGCAGAGCAACTTCATCAAACAAATCCTTCTATATGACTGACATTAAAACGATTAAGACTAATTATTTGTCATTAACAATCAACAAATTACCAATACTTCTCGACGGTAATTTGTCCCGGAGCGCGGCGTAGGTTTTTAGCTAATCCTTTGTCGAGCAACGCTGCCTGCGCGCCGCTGATCATCCCCGGATTACCACAAATCATCACCTGCGAATCCGCATCATTGATAGTTAACCCCACTTTACGCTCAATTTCGCCCGAGACTAAACCATCGGGAATACGGCATTGCAGTGCATCGTCGACCTTTTCACGGGTGACGGTTAAACACAGGTTAAACTGATCAGGATATTGCGCAGCATAAGCCTTTAATTTATCGGGGTAGGCTAAGTCTTTAGCTTCGCGGACACCATAGACAAGCACGACTTTTTCGAAACGCTGCCAAGGCTCTGGCGTATCGAGCATAGATAAGAATGGCCCCACGGCCGTCCCCGTGGCTAACAGCCATAAGTGCCTGCCTTGCCCTGCTCCCTTAGGGATCTCATCCAAGGTCATAAAGCCTGTGGCAGTTGGGGTGATCTCAATTTCATCCCCTATGGCAAGATTTTGTAATTGTGGTGATAATTGCCCTTCTTCTACGGCGACAGCCAAGATTTCGGCATAGGGTTTATCGGGGGAATTCACGAGGGAATAGGCTCTAGCGACACGCTTATCATCTTGTACTTGGCTGAGTTTAATAAATTGGCCAGGGATAAAGGGCGCCAGTTCGGCCGCTATCCGCAGCGAAAATAATTTATCACTCCAATCAATACGTTCGATAACACGTCCCCTAGTCCACATAACTCGCCCTCAAGCAAAACGTTAAATAGATCCCTAGCATAGACTGTTATCTGCGCAACAAAAACCCCTTATTGCAAGGGGCTTAAAACAAGGGAAATGGCAACAAGATAGAGTACTAAGCGCGGGACATTATGCGCTAGCCGTTTATGTCTCATCTGGTTTTTTATTAAAGCTATCCCTAAAGGCCTGCAATCCTTCTTGCACTAAACCATAGGTTTTATCGACGCCATCGGCGATATCTCCTTGCAGCACTTTAAGGCCAGATAAAATATCCCGCGCCTCCTTAAAACCATTGTCGATAGCGCCGCCGATAATGCTCATAAAACTGTCGAGCTGCTCGTCCAAACTCATATTCGAATTTTGCTGTTGGTGAATGCTAAAAAACTGGGTTGCAAAACTCACAATCCGACCAGCCGTCGCCTCAGGGGAATAATCGACCTGATTGTCATAGTTAGCTTGAGTCGAATTTGGTCCCATCGAAGGCGCTAATTCTTTATCTATCGCTTCAATTGCCGCGCGATAAAGTAACGCCATGGATTGATCACCGGACTTTAAACTCACTTCCTCCTGCGCCGACAGAATCGCCTGATTCATTAACTGCTTACTGGTTTGGTACGCGGTTTGTTTGCCGGGCGCTTCCACATTTTTCGTCTTTTCGGCATTGGCAGGCACGTTTTCGGCATACTTGCGGTGGGACGAAGAAGCGTTCTGTACCTGCGCAGGGTTATTGATTTCCATGATACAAAATCCATTCAATTTGGGGTGACTCTATTATCGACCAAAATTTGAGCAACTTTAGTATTTTTCTCAATTGCAGTACCATCACAATCTAAGGCAATGATACCCATAATGAATCTATTCGCCTCAGCGTCGCACTTGCATGCGCTCATCAGATAAGGATATACGGCATGGCAACTCCCCAATGGCTAGCAGTGGTTACTCACTCCTTGCGAACCATCCGCTTAAATAAGCTTCGGCTATCACACACTCTACTGTTAGGCCTGTTACTCTTTACCAGCATTGGACTCTGCCCCATCAATCAAGCTTTTGCCGATAATCGATTGATTATTTTGGTAAGGCATGCCGAAAAAGCCGACGCACCAGCAGGCGATCCGTCCCTTTCCGATGATGGCCATGCACGTGCCCTCGCGCTGGTTAGCGCATTGCAAAGGACGCAGATCTCGCAACTGATCGCAACCCAATATCAAAGAACCCAGCAAACCTTGTTGCCTATGTCTACAGAGCGGCATTTACCTATTACTGTAGTCGCAGCCGAAAAACCACTCGCAGCTCATATCCAACAAATCGTTGAACAAGTACATGCCGTGAAAGGTAACAGCTTAATCGCGGGGCATTCCAATACCGTCCCACTGATCATCAAGGCTCTTGGCGGCCCAGAAATCCCCACCATAGCTGAAGATGATTACAGTCAGCTGTTTTTACTCTCCATCCATGATGGACAGCCAGCAAGCCTTATCTCCACCCGTTATGGACACGAATAGAGGATAACAAGATGCAAGAATTGAATTGGTTTATGTGGGGACTGGATCTCTTCTCAGGGCTATTTTTAATCCTAGTGGGCTTTGTCGTTCTGGCGATTGTCTATATGTATATCGCCGACAAGCTACAAACCAAACAGGCCGTGCGCCACAACTACCCTGTGATTGGTCGCTTTCGGTATTTATTTGAGAAACAAGGCGAGTTTTTTAGGCAGTACTTTTTCGCACAGGACAGGGAAGAATTACCCTTTAACCGCGCCGAGCGGAGCTGGGTATATCGAGCCGCGAAAAACGTCGACAGAACCATCGCCTTTGGCTCGACACGCCCGCTAGACAGCACGGGTGCCATCATGTTTATGAATACCGCCTTTCCGACTCAAGATGAAGATATTACGCCAATTCTGCCTCAAACCATTGGCCCCCATTGCCGTGAGCCCTACACAACTAAGGCCATTTGCCATATCTCCGCCATGAGTTTCGGCGCCCTATCACGCCCTGCCGTCACCGCCTTATCCCACGGCGCAGCACAGGCGGGATGTTGGTTAAATACCGGAGAAGGTGGCTTAAGCCCTTACCATTTAAAAGGCGGCTGCGACTTAGTCTTTCAAATTGGTACCGCTAAATACGGTGTACGTAATGAGCACGGCCATTTAGACGATGACAAGCTTAAAGAAATCGCCGCACACCCCGAAGTTAAAATGTTTGAAATCAAAATGAGCCAAGGAGCCAAACCAGGCAAGGGCGGTATCTTGCCGGGGATAAAAGTCACCGAGGAGATCGCCAAAATTCGCGGTATCCCGCAGGGCCATGATTCAATTAGCCCCAATGGTCATATCGAGTTTAAAAATGTGGGCGATATTCTGGATATGATTGCCAGAGTACGTGAGGTCACGGGTAAACCCACAGGCATTAAAGCCGTACTTGGGGACGTGCAGTGGCTCGAAGATTTTTGCGATGAAATTGAGCGCCGTGGCGAAGCCTCTGCCCCCGACTTTTTTACCTTAGACAGTGCTGACGGCGGCACGGGCGCCGCCCCTCAACCCTTAATGGATTATGTGGGCTTGCCCCTTAAAGAGAGTTTACCCATATTAGTCAATATCTTAATTCAGCGTGGGCTGCGTAAACGCATTAAAGTGATTGCCTCAGGCAAACTCATAGTACCATCGAGGGTCGCTTGGGCGTTGGCCTTAGGTGCGGATTTTATCGCCTCGGCCCGTGGCAATATGTTTGCCCTCGGATGTATTCAAGCGCTGCAATGCAACAAGGATACCTGTCCGACGGGTATCACGACCCATAATAAGAAGTTGCAGCAAGGTCTTGATCCTAGAGATAAATCGACTCGCGTCGCTAGTTATAATCATAACCTACACCACGATTTAGCCCTGATCGCCCACTCCTGTGGCGTGACAGAGCCAAGGCAGCTCAAGCCGTCCCATGTGAGGATTATGCTCGAGAGTGGCTTGTCGGTTTCGCTGGATAAGTACTATTCCCATATCAATCAATAGTTAACTTGACACTGTATGCATTTTGTACGACTTTCGTCTAAAGTTAATTTAGCAAAAGGTAATTTGAACGCGTATCACAAAAGGGGTAAGATCCGTGATACACGCTTGAGATTAAACAACTGCATATTAAGTTAAGGAAACACTGTGAAAGCAAGCTTTGTAAGCCATATGCCAGACAGTAAAACTGCCAGCACAAGCTGTAAGAGCTGTAATCGCTTGACTGAGATCGAAGGCGAATTAGTGTGTTTTCGTGAAGGCCAAGTGATTCGACTCACTAAAATTGACGAATCGACCACCAAATTCAATCTGTTATGTGAAGGTTGGAAGGCTGGAAAACCAAAGGGAATATAATTTCTTATATTCCCTATTTCGTTTATCTCATCGCTTAATTCAGACCACGAACATCCGCATTATATTCATTAGCTCTACGAATAATCCCTGCTAACTCAAGTTCTTGATTCATTTTTGCCAGCGTTAAACGTCTTGTGGTCACTTTAAGGCCTGCGTTTAACTCTGCGTGAATGCGTTGTAGCGAATCATAATCCACACCGCGTTTTTTAAGGGTTGCCATAATCGCAAACCAATCTGTGCTTACTTTCTCTTCTCTGCCTTCAATATTGACTCTTAATGCCATATTTTCCATGCCAAGCACCTCTTATCGTTATTTGCTTGGATTCGAGTATAGAGAGCCGAACCTGAATAAAAACTGAATTGTCCCAACGCTGTTACACTTCTACCGAAAGCTGTTGTTGCTCATTTTGTATGCGCCACAACTTAGCGTAGAGACCATTCTGAGCCAGTAAGGACTGATGATTCCCCTGCTCGACAATTTCCCCTTGGCTTAAGACCACGATTTGGTCGGCGTCGACTATGGTCGATAACCGATGCGCCACCACTAAACTGGTATGCCCTTTGGCGACCTCGCGCAGTGCCGACAGAATCGCCTGTTCCGAGCGACTATCGAGGGAGGATGTAGCCTCATCAAACACTAACACCGGAGAGCCTTTTAAAATCGCCCGCGCAATGGCCACGCGCTGTTTCTCCCCTCCCGAGAGCTTTAAGCCCCGCTCACCCACTTTGGTATCCCAACCTTGGGAGAGCGACGCGATAAAATGCTCTAAATGCGCGAGTTTGATGGCATGGCGCACTTCTTCATCCGTCGCATCGGGACGACCATAACGAATGTTCTCCACTAAGGAATCATTAAATAACACTGTATCCTGCGGCACTATGGCAATGGCGCGGCGCAATGCATCTTGGGTTAATTGGCGAATATCTTGTCCATCAATCAAAATGCGCCCTTGCTCCACATCGTAAAAACGGAACAGCAACTTGATGAGTGTTGATTTTCCGGCGCCGCTATCTCCAACGACGGCAACTTTTTTCCCCGCCGTCACCTTAAAGCTAACGTTACGCAATATGGGCCTGTCATCGTAGCTAAAACTCACATGCTCAAAACTGAGCTCGCCGCGCTTAGGCTCAAAGTCAAAGGCATCGGGTTTATCTACTATGCGAGGGTGTTTATCGAGCAAACTGAACATCCGTTCAATATTGGCTAGGGCTCCGCGGATTTCACGGTAGACAAATCCTAAAAAGTTGAGCGGCATAAAGAGCTGCATCATAAAGGCATTGATCAGTACAAAGTCACCTAAGGTCATCTCATTATTAGTCACCTTATAGGCGGCTAACGCCATCATCGCCGTCATAGCCAACGCGATAATCAGCGCCTGGCCACCGTTGAGAGCAAATAGTGATAAACGATTCTTACGTTTAGCCACTTCCCATTGGTCTAAGGCTTGGTCATAACGGTCCGATTCATATTTCTCATTATTAAAATACTTCACGGTTTCATAGTTGAGCAGGCTGTCGATGGCGCGGGTGTTGGAGAGGGAGTCGGCCTTGGCCGCATCCCGGACGTATTCGGTGCGCCACTCAGTCGCCACCACAGAAAACCAAATGTAGGCCATCACAGAGGTAAAAGTGATAGCGGCAAAGGCAATGCCATAATTAAAAAAGAAAATACCAATAACCATGGCGATTTCTAGCAGGGTCGGCACTATGTTAAACACCATAAAGCGCATCAAGAAGCTCACACCACTGGTACCGCGTTCAATATCTCGCGATAAGCCGCCCGTACGCCGCTCAAGGTGAAAATCCAAATCGAGTCGATGCAGGTGGTCGAACACCGCGAGGCCCAATCGGCGAATTGCACGCTCTGTGACACGGCCAAATAAGGTGTCACGGATTTCACCCGTGATGACTGTTAACAGCCGCACTGCGCCGTAGGCTAAAACTAATCCGATAGGCACACTCAAGGCCTGCGCGGTTTTATTGGCATCCAAAGTATCGACTAAGTCTTTCAGAATAAAGGGCAAGCCCACGCTGGCAAGCTTAGCGACGATAAGGCAAGACATGGCTAGAGCCACCCGGCCCTTGTATTCGAGCAAATAAGGCCAGAGCAACTTAACTACGTGCCAATTGAGCTTATCGATGGGACCTTCAAAATACAATGTTGGGCGCATATGTCTAAACCTTTGCCAAAGTCGCTCAATTGTAGCAGCATGGCGCACGTTAAGGTGCAACCAAACAGGGAAAGTTTGAATAAAATCAATCAGATTTTTCTGACAGACAAAAAGCGGCCCGCTTGGCAAAATATCTCTGGCTTACCGAAATAAAAGTGTCATGCTAACGACTTACGCTCAGAGAGTTCGCAAAGCGAATATTAAGGTGAAAAAATTCTGAAACAAGCTTGGCTTTATCAGAACAGTAACCGTTAAAATAGGCCAGAACATCAAGGGTTCGACTGTTGATTATTTTGTCGGTTTTACCCAAAATGTCCCTCGGACTAAAGATTTCAAGCAGCAGGATTTGCAAACATCTGGCCGCAGATCCGTGCGTACAAACAAGTTCCGCACTCGTTCTGCGATAACATTAAAGATAACTCAAATAAATCAAGATCAAAGGATGCTTTATGTTGGATTCAGCTAAAGTTCAATACCCGCCATTACCACTGATCCAAACTTGGGTGTGGATGATGATCGAATCAGGCAATCCAGAAATTCAGGACAAAGGCAGAAATAACCTGATTGCTGCTTTTGGTAGCTTGGCCAAAGCTAACGAATACTTAGCCGAAATGAGCAAGAAATAATAAAAATAAAGGCGCCGGGATAGCGCCTTTATTTTTGATCTTAAACCCGATTAAACCCGCTGACGACGTTCGATAACACTCTGATTTAACACTGCGAGTAAACGCTCGGTATCGTCCCAACCAATACAGGCATCTGTGATGCTCTGACCGTAGCATAACGCTTGACCTTCAATCAGATCCTGACGCCCTTCCACTAAGTGGCTTTCGACCATCACACCGAAAATCGCCTTATTACCCGCAGCCATTTGTTCGGCCACATCGTTCGCGACTTCCATTTGGCGTTGATATTGTTTGCTGCTGTTGGCATGGCTGAAATCGATCATTATGTTATCGACCAGCTTGGCCTTTTTCAGTTGTTCGCTGATCTGCGCCACATGGCTGGCACTGTAATTTGGCTCACGGCCGCCGCGCAGAATGATATGGCAATCAGGATTACCTTTAGTCGACACAATCGCCGAATGGCCAAATTTGGTTACCGATAAGAAGTGGTGCGGCGCATTCGCGGCGCCAATGGCATCGATTGCCACCTTAATCGTGCCATCGGTACCATTTTTAAAGCCTACAGGGCAAGACAGCCCCGAGGCCAGCTCGCGGTGTACCTGCGATTCTGTGGTGCGCGCGCCGATGGCGCCCCAGCACATCATATCCGCCACATATTGCGGGGTGATCATATCGAGGAATTCACCCGCGGTAGGCATGCCTGAGTCATTCAAATCGACCAAGAGTTTACGCGCGGTACGCAAACCATCGTTCAGTTTGAAGCTGTTATCCATATAAGGATCGTTGATGAGTCCCTTCCAACCCACTGTGGTACGCGGCTTTTCAAAATAAACACGCATCACCACTTCGAGCTGATCTCGATAACGTTCTCTTAGCGCAACCAGTCGCTGGCCGTATTCCAATGCGGCCTTAGGATCATGGATTGAGCAAGGACCAATGACGACTAACAAACGATCATCTTGGCGAGCGAGAATGTTATGGATACTTTGACGGGCGTTAAACACAGTTGCAGCAGCGTTTTCGGAAGCAGGAAATCGTTCTAGAATCGCAATCGGTGGAAGTAACTCTTTGACTTCATTAATGCGAACGTCATCATTTTGGTAATACATAATTTACTGCTCCAACTCTCGTGTTTAGGCTATTTTTATCGCTGCAATAGGGGATCTCAACTGCAATACTGAGTTCAATTTATCCAGTCTGCGCCGTTAATGCAACCAAGTTGTCTCCATTTCAAAAAATCAGCTATAACGTCTTGTTTTAACATATTTTTAAAAAATACAAATTCAAATATTTCAATATGATACTCGCATTGAAGTCGATGCCGTGTTTGACGAAAAACCAAAGTGCTAGCGAAAGCCAAAAATAAAAAACCTCCTTTGCCAGTAGTCAAACGCAAACAAAGGAGGTTGAGTAAAGGATTAATGTTGCTGCATGGCCTGCAGTTTTGCCTGATAGCGATGTTTATCTGTGGCTTCGCGGCTCAGTGCCATCGCTTTTTCCATATTGAGTTTGGCACGTTTTTCATCGCCCAGCGCCCAATAGGTGCGTGACAGGCCAAAGAAAAACTCATGACGATAATCGGCTTTATCCACGGCCCTTTGATACCAAGCGAGCGCCTCGCTGTATTGGTGCTCGCCATACGCCTGCTCACCCATATCATAGTAGTAATAAGGGTTACGAATACGCGCTAACTCCAACACTTTATTGACCTGCGCCCACTCTTCTAAACGGCCCTGATCACCTAAAATCACCGCCAAGTTATAGAGGGTCGTCATATCATCGGCATCGTATTTGAGTGCATAGCGATAGACTTGCTCTGCCCGCTTTTCATCGCCCTTGTGGCGATAAATCACGGCTAAGGTGTTGAGCGCAGGGATAAAGTGTCCAGATTTTAAGCCGGCTTTAATCAGCGCATAGGCGCGGTCTAAATCCCCTTCAACCAAGGATTCGGCGGCCATATTGTTATAAAACATGCTGGTTAAGGTCTGGCGATTGATTTGCACTTTATTGTAGCCCCGCAGAGCTCGCTCGGGCATAAAGTCGACCAGAATCGCATGGGCCGACAGATACACAGTGTGCACGCTCTCGGCGGGTAACAAGCGTAGATTGACATGGCCGTTGATCAGATAAAACTCGCCCTGTTTGTCCCACACGGGTTCAATCGCAATATCCTGAAACTCAGTGCCAATTTTAAACACATCCGCTAGCGCCGATGTCATTACCACCAGCGACATACAATTTCCGGCGCGCTGGGCATAGGTTTCGCTGGCGGTTTGAGTCAAATTATCTTGATAGTGAAAATCGCTGTGGCCGCCATCTTGGTTAGCATTGATATAACTGGCTAACCATTCATGCACCGCGATAGGGTTTTTCGTCGATAAGCTGTAACGGTCGTAGGCTCGCCTAACATCGGCTGCCACAGAAGGTGGAAGGCTGAAAATATCCTCGACGCTAGGAATATTACTGACAGATTTAAACAACGAATCTGCAAATAAGGCATCGATTTCATCATCACTAGGTTTTGGGGCTGTCGAGCTGCAACCCCATAAGAGTAAAAGTAATAATGAGCAGATTATGCCGCTAGAGATGGTGCGCAGTTGTATCATGAGATGTCCCCCAGACCATAAGGCTCCTATTTGAGCTTATTACACTTGGCCAAAAAGACGTCATAAAATGGTTACAAAAAATAAATGCCTACCGCAGAGGATAGCAGCTGCTTGATGGTTAACGCTGCGCCGGAGGGTCAACCTTGATATACACATCCTGCTGCTGATAACGATAAGGCCGGTAGTTATCCTGACCACAGGTAAAGTAGGGGTAAGGCTTTACCTGGGCGATACAACCGAGTGGCAGAGCCTGCAATATTTGAATTTGCTCCTGTCTTCTCAAGGATTCCTGCCATTCATAATCTTTTAGCACTTGGTCGCGCACGGCAAAGGCATCGAAAGGCTCATCCGAGCGAGTCACTACGACTTGCCCCGCAAAAGCGGGCAAGGCTAAGAGTGCACTCAGAATCCCCCCAAGCAAGCAGGTACGTCTGAGTGGTGCAGAGAGATCAGAGATTAAGCGCATCATTCGCTCCTTGTGGTATCAGCGTGGCAGTCGAAGACCCATAAAAAAAGCAGAGCACTTGGCTCTGCTTTACTATCCTCTTATCCCTGAGAGGCATCAAGTCATATCAACACCAGTTAGCCTGCACTTTTGACAGTCACAAACTCTGGGTAAGCGTCGATACCACAGTCAGACGCATCCATACCGTTATATTCTTCTTCCTCTGTAACACGAATGCCCATGGTCATCTTGAGTACAAACCACACCGCAAACGACGCGCTAAATACCCATGCGAAGATAATCGCTGCGCCAGTTAATTGCGCTGTGATAGTGGCGTCGGCATTTGATAAAGGTACACACATCAAACCGAGGAAACCCGCAACACCGTGCACAGAAATCGCGCCCACTGGGTCGTCGATCTTGATTCTGTCCAGACCCACGATAGAGAACACCACTAAACCACCAGCAACCACACCAATTACCCCTGCCATCAGCAGCGAAGGCGACAGCGGATCGGCAGTAATCGCCACTAAGCCCGCCAGAATGCCGTTTAAGATCATGGTTAAGTCGGCTTTACCCCAAATCATTTTGCACACAACTAGGGCAGAGATAGCACCAAAAGCGGCTGCGGTGTTGGTGTTTACGAAAACCTTAGCGACAGAGCTAGCGTTGGCCGCGTCTGAAACCATTAATTGTGAGCCACCGTTGAAACCAAACCAGCCCATCCACAGGATAAACATCCCTAAGGTCGCCATTGGCAGGTTAGAGCCAGGGATTGGGTTGACTTGGCCGTTAGGGCCATATTTACCCTTACGAGCACCGAGCAGTAACACCCCAGCGATAGCCGCAGCAGCACCTGTCATGTGCACAATACCGCTACCTGCAAAGTCCACAAAGCCTAAGCTAGAGATAAAGCCTTTACCCCAAGTCCAGTAGCCTTCAACTGGGTAGATAATGCCTGTCATCACCACGGAGAAGAACAGGAAAGCCCATAACTTCATTCGCTCCGCCACGGCGCCAGAGACAATCGACATCGCCGTTGCCACAAACACTACTTGGAAGAAGAAGTCAGATTCCAAAGCATGGTTTGCATCGTCGGCTTGTGAGCCAATCAGCGTACCGAGTGAAGGCAACCAACCGCCTTCGGCATTGTCGACGTACATAATGTTGTAGCCAATCAATAGGTACATCACACAGGCAATCGCGTATAACACCACGTTTTTGGTTAAAATTTCGGTGGTATTTTTAGAACGCACTAGGCCAGCTTCGAGCATGGCAAAACCCGCCGCCATCCACATAACCAAAGCGCCTGAAATCAAAAAATAAAAGGTGTCGAGTGCAAAGCGCAGTTCAGAGACTGTCACGCCTAATTTTGTTAGTTCTTCCATCTTCCGCCCCCTATAGCGCTTCAGTGTCGAGTTCACCCGTACGAATACGGATGGCATGTTCTAAGTCGATAACGAAAATCTTTCCGTCACCAATTTTTCCCGTATGAGCCGCACTGGTAATCGCCTCAATCAGCATGTCGAGATTTTCTGCTTTAGTGGCAATTTCTAGTTTTACTTTTGGCAAAAAATCCACCTGATACTCGGCGCCACGATACAACTCTGTGTGCCCCTTTTGACGGCCAAAACCTTTAACCTCGGTCACCGTCATCCCCTCAATACCAATACCGGCGATAGCTTCACGGACATCATCCAATTTAAATGGCTTGATGATAGCGCTGACTAGTTTCATCCTGACCTCCAAAAAACGCGATTGTTATTAACTTGTAGCCAAGATAATTCAATCATTAGGCCAGAATTCTAATCCATTGATTTTAAATAAATAATAAAGAATACACCTGAATTAACCGATTAAAAATGCACCAGACTTGTGCAAGCATGAGGGCGACGCACTCTTTTAGTGAGCAATTTAAGTGCACGCCATATTCGACCTTTGCCCTATTGGTGAGGCTGCCCAATTAGGGTTTACTGACAGTGCAGAAAACAAGCAGAGCAATCGCTAAACGATGCCTTTATTCCACCCGCGCAGAAGGAACGCCCGATGTTAAAACCTGAAGAATGTGTACTCGTTATCGTCGATGTGCAGGGAAAGCTCGCTCAGATCATGGATAACTCAGCCAAGCTTCATCAGCAGTTGAGTACGCTTATCCAAGGCGCACAACTGTTTGAAATCCCCATCCTCTGGCTTGAGCAATTACCCGCCAAGCTTGGCTCGACCACAGAAGAGCTAAAAACCTTGCTCGAAAGAACTGGCTCGCCCATTGCCAAGCAACATTTTAGCGGTTGGTATTGTGATGAATTTGCCAATGCATTAACCCAAACTCGACGCAAACAGGTGCTGCTGGCGGGGATAGAAACCCATGTTTGCGTGTACCAAACCTGCCGCGATCTACTCGACCAGCACTACTCGGTGCACCTTGTCGCCGATGCCGTTTCTTCCCGCAGCGTTGACAATAAACAGCTGGGCATCCAGATGATGACAGCCAAGGGAGCCACTCTTACCAATGTGGAGTCACTGTTGTTTGAACTGCAACATGAAGCTCAGGGCGATATATTTAAGGCACTGATTAAATTGATTAAATAAGGTGAGAAGAGAGTTTGTTCAAGCTCTCTTTCGTAATCAAAACGCGGCAACACAAACGGCATAGTTGGCACTATTAGCATAGCTGCGAGAACTATAGCCGCTGGGGGCGACAGAGATAATGCCAGCCAAGAATTCGGTCTCATTCACAGTACTAGACCAAGAGTCAATCGTCGAGCTCCACTGCGCACGTTGATAGGCTGCGCGACTCTCGCCATAGCCGTAGAGGGTATTTAACTCCTGCTCCGTTGGCCTGCGCCAATTATCTTTACCGGCAAACTCGAGTGAAGCCAGTTTTTGGCACCAGCGGTCAAACTGACCCTCGACGCCAACCTTGGCCTCATGACCCTTTGCCGCTTCGGTGCCGGGTAAGATGACGCCTTTACCATCCTGACGGAACAGGGCATATTCCCCTCGGCTCGGGCCAAATACAAACTCCTCCAGCACGTTAAACGTCATCGCATAGCTATCGCCACTGTTGTTGGCATCATCTTGCTTAAGATAACCCAAGGCGTTCATCACGGCGATGGAAGGCGAACTGCTAAACCATTTCGTCTGACGATCGCTTTTATCGTAAAGCACTTTGATTTTTAAGCAGTTGGTTGATGCCAGAGTACGGTCGTTATTATCGAGGCCGCCATCAAAGCTAGTATCGATTGGCGTACCTTCGACGTGGCCACACAGGGGAATGTGTTCTTTTTGGCGACATTCTGTCAGTAAAAACAACAGCACTATGGCACTGCTAAACATGGCGATTTTAGTGGGATTAATCATGACAACAAACCTTAATCCAGTGTTGATAAAAAGACAGTACAGCTAATCCAGAATTCCCTCCCAGATCAGCCTTAAGTGATTGGCTCCATTAGGCTATAGCGCTTTAACCACGGCTTCCTGCACCAACAGTTGGTCGTTCTTGTAAACCAACAGCTCACCTATGGGTCTTTCTTCGGCGCTCAGCACTATCACATCGCAGACATAGAGATAGGGGCCGCTTTTAAACTGGAAAGAATGATTACCGCCGTTACCATCGAGAACTAACTTCCCCTTTTTGAGGACTAAATCAGGTTTCTCGCTCATGGATTTGCCCTTTGCCCAGGCGGCATAACGGTATTGCTGACGGTCGAGAGCATCGACACGAATGATGAATCGCGCGGTTTCCCACGCCAGCTCTGGGCTAGCAAACTCGCGCACACTCTCGTGTAGCATCGCTTTTTGCTGCGCGATCAGCTCATCCCTTAACTTGGCTTCCTCTGGGCTTTGGTAGTTAATGCCCGAGATTTTGCCATCGAAATCCAACCAGACACTGCCGTGATCGAGCATGATGCCGCGCCAGCCCATAGTCTCCCAGTTACTCTCTGTGGTCGAATTGGCGATTTGACTCAGCAACTTGCTATCAAAGACTTGCTGAAACCTCGTCAGCAATTGCTGTGGATTTTGCACATCGGGGAGCGGGTATTCCCGCTGGAGGGGATAAGAGATTTGCTCGGCAATCGCCTGACGATCACCCGCCTTAGCCGCATCAATCAAGGCTTGCACCTGCGGCACATATTCCGCCTCTAAGGCAGCCAGAGCCTGTGGCATTAAGCTAAGACTCCCTAGCAGCAAGCCTATATAAAGCCCTAAACGCGAGAGTCGATTAACCGCTGAAAAACCTTGATAAAATGGGTGACGAGACATGATTTATTCCTTTAAAGTCAAAAACATCCAAATTAAGACTTGGCAAGGATACCATAGCTAAGGAGGGATAAACATAAACAATCCCACCCAAGCTGATGTGATGTAAGCCGAATCACAGCCTCGCTCGCAGCACCTTAAGCTAACAGCAAACTCGAGACTATCGCTACCGCCACCGACATAAAGATCACCCCAATCACCCCATCGATAATAGGCGTGAGTCGTTGCAGCTTTTGCTGCACCTTGGCTTTTGAGAGCATCAGCGCCAGAAAGCCAAACCAGAGCAGTGACAACGCAAATAACATTAACGCGGCGGCAAATTTAGTCACGGGTGTCACGCTCGGGGTGATCAGGGCGGAGAACAAGGTTAAGAAAAACACTAAGGCTTTAGGATTCAATAAATTGGTATAAAGTCCCCTCATAAAACCCTGTTTGGGTGATAAAGTGTTTACCGCACCCGCCATGGGTGTATCAGCGCCAGCATCAGCAGTCGTTGTGAATCCAGAGGGATCAGCGCCCTCGCCGTTCAATACGGTTTTGGGTTTACTGAAAAAAGCCACCGCGGCCTTAAGCGCACCAAATCCCATCCACGCCAAATACGAAGCGCCCAGCAATTGCACTAACAGATACAAGGTATGGGAGCTTTTAATCACTAAGCTGACGCCAGTTAAACTCAAAATGGTATGGGCTAAAATCGCCACCGATATTCCCGCCGCCGTGGCGACTGCGGTGTTTCGCGGCTGCGACGTAGCAATCTTCACCATAATGGCAAAATCCGGCCCAGGGCTAACTAAGGCTACGCAATGAATAACGGCTAAAGTGACTAACAGGGATACATCCATCAATAGGGCTCCGCAAAACAGATAAGAACGTTAGTATGCCCAAGCTGGCAGCACCTGCATTGTAAGAAATTGCGCGCGGCTAATTTACCGAGACAAATTATACCAATCGTATTAAAGCATGCGCCGCTGGAATTGGACGGGAGAGAGTAAAAAGGCCTGTTTAAACGCCTTATTTAAATGACTCTGGTCGAAAAAGCCTAACTGCTGCGCCACATCTGCCACTAAGGCGCCATGGGTTAAGGACTTTTTCGCTAACTCTAATCGCACGCGCTTCAGGTAGGCGTGGGGTGTCATCCCAGTCGCCAGTTTAAATTGGCGTAAAAACTGAAACTTACTCAGGTTAACCTCATCGGCGAGCGCCTCAAGCTGAGTGTTTTGCCACGGCTCATCGTGAATTTTCTGTTTGATGCGATTTAGCTGTTGCCATGATAACCCCCTATCCTGCCGTAAATTCAACATTCCCGTGGGGTGGCGCGTCAATAACAGCTGCATAAAGTTCAGCAGATGCGACTCGGCCGCAAGCTCAGAGCATTGGCCTTGGATAAGCACATCATGTAACTGGATAAAGTATTGATATAACGCGGGATCATCCACCATAGGCGCATTAAAGAAATGGGCCTTGAGCCCCATCTCTTGGCTAATGCTGTTCATATACTCCACGGGGATCGACATCACCTTAACCCGATAACCTTCGGCGTCGCGGCTTTGTCCATCATGGGTTTCATCGGGATTGAGGGTCGACAGCCCATGTTGCCCGAGCTGATAACGACTGCCCTTATTGATAAATTGCTGCGCCCCTTGGGTCACGACGCCTAAGTGGTAATCCAGATGCACGTGTTTATCAAAACTGAAATGCGTAAATTCCGCCTGACTCAGTTCTATGCCCGAGAGGCTGGGATGGCGCCAGTAATTGATATTTTCAACGGGAGTCACACGGCTCATAGGACAAGCTTAATCTCACAGGGCAAACACAACTTTAGATATTACTCATTCTAGCCGCCGAGATCTTGGTCGGAATAGTAAATTATTGCAGCGTCCTCCCCAAAAATGCAAAACGCCCGAATGCGGGCGTTTTGTCAGATCCAACATGCAGGATTAGTGCGAATGACTGCCGTGGCCGCCTTGCGCCTCAATGGCATGACCTTCGCTGTTATAAAAACCACTGCTACCGTGTTCGATAAAGCCTTGGTTGATCATCTTAGCGATAAAGGGATCGGACTCACTGTCGCCCACATCGGCAAAATCAATGTCTTGATAATTCTGGGTTAAAGCAGCGAATGCCTCGTGGCTGTAAGGCTCAACCTTGAGCAACTGATAACTTAAAACTTCACCTAAATTAAATTGCTGTGGCAGCTCAATGCTGGCAATCCAGTCGAGCTGGCTGTCCATGCCATTCACCTTACCCGCAAAGCCTTGAGCCGCAAAACAAGGCAATTGTTTCAGCTCAGTTTTTGCCAAGTTAGCAGGCAATGCAGGAGACACTACATGGTACAACTGATCGCGGTCGTGCTGAATGTTTAGCGCCCTTAAGTCGCCCTTGCGATAGGTGACTGAGCGTTTTTCAACGGGGAAATAACGCACATATTCGCCATTGGGTGCCCATTGTTCAAATGTGGTGTTATCCCGTTGAATAATAAAATCTTGTCCGTCTCTTAGCAGGGTCATCTGCCAGCTTTGCCCCTTAGCATTGGTGACTTGGTACTGGGCTTTTAAATGGCTGGCCTCAAGTGTTGCGCATTGTGCATTGGCCTGATTGGCAGAAGCTGCGCTAACGGGAGTGGCTAAGGCCATCACAGGGGAGGCTAACGTCGATACCAGAGTGACTAAGAGGAGTTTATTCATGTTATTTCTCACTTACACGCTAATTTTATAACTCGCATTACTGACTAATGTCTTTACAGACAGTTAGATAAATGCCGATGGCAGGACAGCCCGCCATCGGCATTTGGTTTACTTCGCCGCCATTGCAGCTTCCGCTTTCGCGACTAAGTCTGCCGCACGGTTCATCACGTGGAAGATATGGTTTTGTTCAACCGTACCTTGGACCAGATCCGAGCTTGGGCCGCGAGCAAAAATCGCCACGTCTTCACCCGCATGGGTTTCATCGCTTAATGGCACTAACGCTTCTTGATGGAATCCAGCACTTTGTGTATCCACAAAGTTCAAGTCCTTACGGCCTGCATCCACAGGGAAGTTATAACGCTCATCGCCACCGGTCGCTAATGACGCATAACCCATACCGTTGGCATAACCTACTGTCGTGTAAGGTAAACCGTTAGCATCGGTTGAGTTAGTCACCTCGGCAATACCGTTCGCATCGTTACTCTTCACCAGACCTAGGATAGGGTTACCACGGGTTGGATAACCTGCGATGGTGAACACATGGCTGTGGTCAGCCGTCACCATTAACAGAGTGTCGTTTGCCGAGGTTTTTTCCATCGCAACACGGACAGCTTCAGATAGCGCAACTGTGTCGTACAGGGCACGAGCGGCGTTACCCGCGTGGTGCGCATGGTCGATACGACCCGCTTCGACGATCAGCACATAACCTTTGATGTTTTTCTTCAGAATATCAATCGACTTGGCGGTCATTTCTGCGAGCGATGGCTCACCCGTTACGCCCGCTTCGGTGCGGTCGTAGTCGTATTCCATATGGGATGAGTTGAACAGACCCAGTAAATGGTCAGTGCTCTTCACATCCACATTGAGGAAGCCGTCTCTATCTTGAACGTAAGCCGCATTAGTGTACTTAGCTAACCATTCGGCAGTCAGATCGCGACCATCGTTACGCTTGCCCGCTTTACCTTCTGGATCAATCAACGTTTTGGGGATAAAGCTGCGGCGACCACCGCCCATCATCACGTTTAAACCATTGCCATAGTTAAAGTCGAGCATCTGCGCGGCGATATCTTTACAACCATTGGTCACGGCTTCGGCAGGCAGGTTTGAGTCAGCTTCCCAGTCACGCTCTGGCACGTGGGCATAGGTTGCCGCAGGCGTTGCGTGGGTTAAACGCGCCGTAGTCACCACACCAGTCGACATACCCGCCATGGCGGCCAGTTCCAGTGATGTCACTAAGTTTTGGTCTTTAGTCGATGCGCAGTTAGCACGCACTACGCCTTCTGCCTGTGAAATCACGCCCACATCGGTTTTCACCCCAGTCATCATCGCCGACATAGTGCCCGCAGAATCTGGTGTTTGACCATCGACGTTATAGGTCTTAGATAAACCGACGTAAGGCAGAGTTTCGAAGGATAAAGAGTTTTCTTCACCCGTCTTGCCCTTTAATTGACCTTCTAAAATACGCGCCGCAGTGATAGTCGAAACCCCCATGCCGTCGCCGACAAACAGGATCACGTTTTTCGCCGCGCCCACTTCGTTGTTAACGCTCAGGCCATCGGCCTTAGTCACACGAGCCTGTGCATCGACATACCATTGGTTGACTGCGGTCCAGTCTTTACCGTCGCTGCCATTGGAACCGTTAGAACCATTCGAACCCGGCGTACCTGCCGCGCCGTTGTCACCATCGCTACCGCATGCGGCTAAACCCAGCATGGCAGAGATTGCGAGTACCAGTAATTTCTTATTCATTTTTAACTCCAAAAGTGAGAACTGTAGGTCGCAACCGACCTATTAGTACTTTGTGCCGCCAAGCTGCTGGGCTTGGTTGATAATGTGGAAGATCACGTTCTGCTCAATCACGCCCTGTACCAGATTCGAACCTGGGCCCATTGCGTGTAAGCTGATGTCTTCACCGGCGTGTGTCTCACTTTCCATTGGGATAAGTGCTTGTTGCATGAAGTCTTTATCTTGAGTATCGACTGAGGTTAAGTCGTCACGCACGCCAACCACAGCGCCTGGGCCGTTAGTGTAGGCCAGCGTAGTGTAAGGCTTGCCGTCGTTAGCGAGGGCTAACGAACCATCCACATCGTGGACTAAACCTAAAATCGGGTTACCGCGTTTTGGGTAGCCTGCAATGGTAAATACATGGCTGTGGTCAGCGGTTACCATGATGAGGGTATCATCGCTGCTGGTTGCATCCACTGCGGCTTTCACGGCGTTAGATAACTCAACCGCATCGGTCAAGGCGCGGCTAGCGTTGCCCGCATGGTGTCCATGGTCGATACGACCCGATTCCACGATCAGCAGGAAGCCCTTATCGTTTTTCTTTAAAATCTCGAGGGATTTCGCGGTCATTTCTGAAAGTGATGGCTCACCACCAACGTCATCGGCGCGGTCTGCTTCGTATTCCATATGGGATGGGTTAAAGAGACCAAGTAAGTGATCGGTATTGGCGGCATCGATAGCATCGAAGCCTTTTTTGTCCCACACGTAAGCCGCTTTGCTGAAGTTTTCGACCCACGCTTTAGTCAGGTCTTTGCCGTCTTTACGTTTACCGGCTTTGTTCTCACCGTCAGTGACTTCTTTTGGCAAGAAGTAGCTGCGACCGCCACCCAGAGCAACGCTAAGTGAGTTAGCCTCATCGCGCATCACCAATTGGCTGGCGATATCGGTACAGCCATTCGCAACGGCTTCGGCAGGCAGGTTAAAATCGCCTTCCCAATCGCGTTCTGGCGATTTAGCGTAAGTCGCGGCTGGAGTCGCGTGAGTTAAACGGGCGGTCGTGACAATCCCAGTCGATAAGCCTTTAGCATTGGCAAGGTCAACCAGAGAAACGAGTTCATTACCTTTAGAAGACAAACAGTTACCACGTAAACTGGTGTCAGAAATCGAGATAATACCGGCTTTGGTTTTTACCCCAGTCGCCATGGCGGTCATGGTACCTGCGGAGTCAGGCGTTTGTTGGTTAGTGTTGTAGGTTTTCACTAACGCCGTGTGAGGAAACTGCTCGAAACTTAAGAAGTTTTCTTCACCGCCTTGATTACCCGTTTGCTGCTGTCCTTGCAGAATACGGGCGGCAGTTAAGGTTGAAATACTCATGCCGTCGCCGACAAAAAGAATCACGTTTTTAGCTATTTTCTTGGTTTCAACCTGCGCTTTAGCCGCAACATTGGCTGCACTGTCTTTAAACCACTGACTGTCAGTTTGAGTTGCGGGTAAGACTGCAGCGTGGGCTACAACCGTCATTAAACTGCAGGAGATAGCTGCAGCGATCCGTTTAATATTCATCACGTTCATCACCGATTTTATTATTGAGTGTATGAGGGTATTCCCTTAAGAGGCGCCCACATTTTCAATACTTTATATGACGAACTGGCGTGATTTTAATGGCGTTTTTATTGCAGCAAGATGTCGAAATGATTGCAGTAAACAGAATAGAAAACGCTAAGTTTATTCTCGTTGCGGAATAAACTTAGCGTATCGGCTGGTGCTAGCAATGGTCACTCAAGAATGGTCACTCAAGTTAGAAACGATAACTAACACTCACCCGCACCATGCGCGGCTCAACAGGATGATAATGCAAATCTTCCACGCCTTCAGCTGGCTCACCCGCTAGGCGAGATTCGTAGAAATAATCGATATCGTGGTCTTTGCTATCAAATATATTCAATAGCTCGAGCTTAGTATCGAAGCCCGATAACTGATAACCCAGGGCAAGGTTCACTAAGGTTGTGTCATCGGCTTTATGCTCATCAAAACTATCGAGAATTCGCTCACCTAAATATCTCAGCCTGACACTGGTATACCAACCATCGCCATCGGGACGATAGGTAATACCCGCGCTGCCAACAAAGGGCACTGCACCATCGACATATTTGCCTTCATCGAGTTCATTCTCGGTAAAACGGGCACGGGTCCAGGCCAGTTCCATATCTAAACTCAAATCATCGTTAAGCCAATAATAGGCTGTAACTTCAACGCCGTAACGCTCAGAGGCGCGGCTGGGTTCGGTATTGCCCGCATCGCCGACGAAGAGTAGTTCAGAGTCGAGTTCCAAATACCAAAGCGCCGCCGAGAAGTTAATAAAGTCGCGATCATAGTATTTGACCCCAAACTCGCCGCCATTGGAGCGCACTAACAAATCGACCTTTTCAACCGGATCGCCCGTAACAGGGTCAACCTTAATGGTTGCACCGCGGGCATCGTTAGAATGCAATCCCTGTCCCGCATTCATGTAGAGTTCCAGATTATCGCTCACTAGGTAGGAAGCGCCCGCCTTTAAGCTCAACATGCCATCGGAAGCATCACCGCTGTTGAGGGGATTATCACTATCGACCTGCACATCGAAATAGTCATATCTCAAGCCTACATTTAAACGCCATTGGTCAGCTGGTAACCATTCCAGCTTGCCAAATAATCCAGTGGAGAGCTCCTGCACTTCATCGAGCCTCACAGTGCTGAGGCGTTCCCGAGCTTTAGTGTTATATAAACCCACGGCACCAATATCGTCGTAGCGCACATCGGCACCTAGGCTGTAATTGATTTGTGTCCCCGCCAGACTCATCTGCCAGTCGCGTTTAATATCGCCGCCCCAAATGGTGCGCTCATCGACCTGCTCAAATTCATCGCCATTGATGGGAGCGTTTAAGAAGTAGGTAAAGTTTGAAAACAGATCCATGGTCGAGCGTATGGCATAGGCATTGGCCTGCCAGTTGCCGGCGTCATAATTCGCCGAAATGCTGTAACGACTGGCCTCACCGCCCACATCGGTGTCGAGTGAACCGTAAAAATCAATCAGCCCAGACTCAACCGCCCGCGCCGGAATTTGATCCGCCGAATTCCAGTTATTGTCGTAGGCCATCATGGTGAGGCTAAAGTCCCCGCCATTGAGCTTGGTAAGATAGCGACCTACCACATTGATCTTGCTGATATCCTCCTTAATATCACTCCAAGGGCCATCGTAAGTCTGCAACTCTGTTCCTAAAATAAATCGGCCGACCTCGGTCTTCATATCCTGAGTGGCCACCAGCCGTTGATAACCGTATTCCCCTAAGGTCACCCCAACTTGGCGATAAGCGAGTTCATCGGCGAGCTGAATTTGCGCCGCACCCGCGCCGGAAAAGTCCGCCACTTCAGGATAATAAGCCCCTTTGGCATAACGGATTTCCCCTAATAGCTCAGGGATTAAAAAGTTAAGATCCGTATAACCTTGACCATGGCCGTGAGTCCGCATATTGACCGGCATACCTTCGACACGGGTATTAAAATCTGTGCCATGGTCTAAGTTAAAGCCGCGCAGAAAATACTGATTCGCCTTACCCGAACCACTGTGCTGAGTAACTATCATCCCTGGGACAAACTCGAGGATCTCCCCCGTGCGCAGTAGCGGGCGACTCTCGATTTCCGCCGCACCCACTATCCCTTCCGACGCCGAAGTACTATGGCCTAAGGTATTAATTTGCCTGCCACGCACTTCTAAACGCTCAATATTATCCGCGCTGTCGGCCATGGCTAGGTTTGATAAACCACAGAGGGGTAATAACCAAATACCTGATAAATAAACCTTGGCTCGCTTTCCTGCTACTGTCTGGAGCGACTTCATTTTTCCTTCCCGAGTCAACGAATTGATGACGCGGATTTAACGCTGTCTTCACAGATAAAAAGCGGATCGAGCTCAAACTCTGCTGAATAAAAAATCACCACCAGCAGTTATGTTTCAAATTTATGTGCCACATCGCACGTTATTATGAGCAAAAGGACAAAATGTCCGTATCGAGATCACGGTTATTACCTGCTTCGCGCCACTCGCGCCATTGCTTCGGCCATGGAGGCAATCGACAAGAGGTAAAAATCCCTGAACCGAAAAAGTAGGACTAGCTATACTTTAAGCAATTAAAAAGGTTAAGGATGCCGTATGGAGACACCTAGTCACGCCGAGGGAAACATGGCTTATCTGTTAAAGATGCTGCTGGGGATATCATTGAGTCTAGCCTTGTGCTTGCCAATTAAGGCGAACGACAACACCAACACCGAGACACTCACCACAGGCAATCTGCCCACTATCACCATGGCGTTTTATGAAGATCCCTCCGATAACCTGTATTTTCGCTGGTGCGAATTAATTTATACCGAGGCCTTTGCTCGCCTAGGTTATCAATTTCGTTATCAAGTGGTTCCGCCCATACGCGCCAGCATGATGGCCGATACAGGGAAAGTCGATGGGGAACCCGCCAGAGTATTTGCCTACGGGTTGAAATATAAGAATTTAATTCGTGTAGAAGAACCCATACTCGAAAGTAAACTCACCGCCTATGCCATCAACCCCAATATCCAACTAACGGACTGGGGGTCACTGCTCAATCATCCCTACCGAATTGAATATTATCGAGGAATTTTCTATATCGAGCAGAAACTTGAGGGACTGGTGCCAGCGGATCGACTAACCACTTCCTCTTCCCCCATCAATTCCTTTCGCCGGATGCAGCGAGACAGAATCGATATCTACATAGATACCGAAGCGATTGGGGAAAACGTATTGCAACATGCTGAATTCCAACACAGTAAAATTCACCCCGTGGGTGAGTTGGAGGAACTCATCAGCTTCGGTTACCTGCATAAACGCCATAAAGCACTGGCAGTGAAACTCAGCGCGACCCTCAAACAAATGAAGCAGGAAGGTCTGTTCGAACGCAACAAACAGCAGGCCCATACTGAAATCGACCAAAGCATTGCCCACGAACAATAGATAACTCGCTTATAAATTACAGTATTTCATTTGGTTAACTTGAAAGTGCTTTAGCCTTTGCTACAGTCATACTTAATTCTACGAAATAGGGAGACAAAATTAGTTAATTATGGGGACCACTATCGCGTACTGCGATAAAGACTATCCAAGGAACAGATGAAAAACCAACAGGTTAATAACCATCTTCAACTTAACATGCGCCTATCTTTTCCTCGCCAACCTAGCCGTGGCGCTAGGAGTTCTGGATGAGTGGCAAGTTAAGGCAACTCATAGGTACATTGCAGCAACAGTCGCGCTCTACCGTCGCTAAGGTACTGTTGATTATTGGCATGTTTATCGGGATCTGCATCACCCTCGTCTTCCTCGTCTATATTCAGGGCAATATTTTCGATGGTGTGCGCACCTATGTCAGGGGCGAAGGACTCTGGGCCAAAGCGCAAAAAGATGCCACGTTTTACCTTATCCACTATTCCTACAACAAAAACGAAGTCGACTATCAACGTTATCTCGCGGCAACGGCTGTGATGCTAGGCGACAGGCAAGCTCGCGAGGCCCTACTCGCCTCGCCAATCGATGAGTTAAAGGCCAAAGATGGCTTTATCCAAGGTTTGAATGATGAAAGGGATACTGAATCTTTAATTTGGTTTTTTCGGCATTTTAACCGCACTCACTATATGCAACGGGCAGTTGAGATTTGGACCCTCGCCGACGAAAGATTTAACACTATGATGTTATTGGCAGACTCGATGCACGATGAGGTTTCCCAATTTGGAGGCAGTCCACCAGACCTTAGCCAATATCGGCAGCAGCTTATCCAGTTAAATGAAGAACTGCTCAGTTTAGAAATTGAATTCTCCTTAGTGCTTAGCGAAGGCGCTCGCTGGGTAAAACGCATTACCTGGTTAATCAGCTTAGGAGTCGTCTTACTCTTTATCAGCATAGGTATTTTGGTCAGCAGGCAGATCATCCGCAACATTGCAAAATCTGAAAAACAACTATTAATCAGCGAGTCACGATTTAGCAGCCTTAAAAATTCCGACACCATAGGCATTATTTCATGGCAGCTCGATGGCACCATCCACGATGCCAATGATCATTTTCTCCATATGTTAGGTTTTGACCGTGAAGACTTAGCCGCGGGTCTGATCAACTGGCGCTCACTCACGCCACCAGAGTTTGAGGCGAGGGATAACATCGCAATCGCCGAGCTTATCGAAATTGGCCACTGTCATCAGTATGAAAAACAGCTTATTAGCAAAACGGGTGCCCATGTGCCCGTCATGCTTGGTGCAAGCTTTTTAAATAGCAGCACCCAGGAAGGTGTCGCCTATTTTATGGATTTGACCAGCAGTAAGCAGGCCGAAGATAAACTGAGACTGGCCGCAACCGTGTTTAATGCCAGCACGGACGGCATCATAATCACAGACCCGCTGATGAGTATTATCTCTATCAATCAGGCATTTACCGATATAACCGGATTGACTGAGCAGAGTTTACATCAAGATGCCTCACGCTTTATTAATACGGGGCATCCGAACGAAGATGCCTATCAGGCCATGTGCAATCTGCTACAACAGGGGGAGCAATGGCAGGGTGAACTTATCAAGGAAACCGCATCGGGTTATCTGCCCTTAAGTGTGCGGATAAACACGGTAAGGAATGAGCACAACCGACTGACTCACTTCGTGATTGTAATAACCGATATTTCGGAGCGCAAAGCCGAAGAAGAACATTTACGCCACATTGCCCACCACGATGCCCTCACCAATCTTCCCAATCGGGTGTTATTCCATACTAAATTGGAGCAGGCGATAGTGCATGCGCAGCGATCCGATGGGATCTTTGCCATTCTGTTTCTCGACTTAGATAACTTCAAACCAGTCAACGATGAGTTTGGCCACGATGTCGGCGATAAGTTATTGCAGGAAGTGGCGAAACGGCTTACCAGTAGCATTCGGCAAATCGATACCATCACTCGTCTCGGCGGCGATGAATTTGTGATTCTGTTGGAGCACTTACCCAATGAGGAAAGTGTGCCCATTTTGATCCGCAAAATTACCCAAGCACTCACGGCACCTTACATTATCCATAAACATAAGCTGCACATCGGAGTGAGCATAGGCTCGGCCATTTATCCCTGCCACGGCATCGATGCCAAGAGCCTGATCAACTATGCGGATCAAGCCATGTATGTGGTTAAAAAAGCCAACAAGCTGGTGCAATAATCTCTGTCACATCCCAAATATCACCATTGACCTTAAGGTCAATCCCACATATAAAGAACGTAAATTAAGCACTTAGAGCAAGCTCATGGAAAGAGGCATTTTAGTTCGTTGGAACGATGAAAAAGGATTCGGGTTTATTCAACCGGAACAACAGGGTAAAGACGTCTTTATCCATATTACCGTGCTTAAGCACATGGCGAGAAAACCTCAGGTTGGCGATAGCATTCTGTATCGCACCGAAATACAAAATGATGGCAAAGTGAAAGCCATCAAGGCCTCTATCGAAGGGGTCGCCGTCTTAGCTAACACCAGTAAAAGCCCACGCCGCAATGCGAATCCCCCGAGTCGCTCCCTATCAAATACCCTGCTGCCACTGTTATTAATCTTTGGCATCGGAATATTTGGTTTTAAAAAATATACCGAATATGAGATAGCTCAGGCCCCTAATAACACAGAGATAGAAACAACGCCCCTGTATGAGCCTCAAACTCAATTTCAGTCAGCACCTCAGGCTCAGTTTCGCTGCGAGGCAGGTAAAACCCATTGCAGCCATATGCGCTCCTGCGCCGAAGCCACGTTTTACATCAATAACTGTCCGAATACCCAAATGGACGGTGATGGCGATGGGATCCCCTGTGAGCGACAATGGTGTAATGGCTATTAACGAAATAAAAGCCCCTGTTGGTTAACAGGGGCTTTTACCTCGGATGAAGTGACAGCATCAGGTACAGTTAATACCGTCAGCTGCGCGCTTCATCCTAAAACGTCTTAATGTATTTTGCGAGTTCGTCTGTAAGCTAAAGGAAGCAAGCCTAAGGCTAACCAACCTAAGGCACCACCCGAGCTTTTCGCTTCAGGTTCGATGGTGACAACCGGCAACTTACAACTGCCATCATCGGTATTGGCCGAAGCGTCATAGTTAGTGGCGCTGCTGTTAGTACAACCATACTCAATACCGTCGGACTTAACCATTAAGCTGAAACTAGTCGATGCCGCATCTTCTGGATTCACGCGGTCTTTTACTCTAACAGTGACTAAGGTTTCACCATGGAAGTTTGCCGTTGGAGTTAATGTCACATTGTTACCATTCACGGTTACCGTAAAGTTATCCCCCATCACTTCAATCACATTACTCACTTGGTTTTCATCCGAGTAGAGCACGTCGAAACTAATGGATTCATTTTCTTTAACCGTCTTATTGGTAATGGCTGCCAGTTGAATGTTGCCCGCCACCTCAAGTTGCAGCTCAAGCACTTCACTGTCGGCACCCACTAAGTGGTTTTCAACTTTGAGTGTTTGAGTTGTACCCGCTGCCTTTTCAGATACATAGGCAGTGAACTTCACGTTAAACTGTGACTCTTCTGGACCGGTATAATCCATACAAACCACATATTCATCGCTGAGAACTTTATCTAAGTTGTTGTAGGCAACTGAAGCACCAAGGTTTATATCCACAGGCATATCACCATCAACTAAGATACGACCATCGGCCGCTTTAAAACCAATAGCACCTTGGCCATCCACCATTTGTAGATTGTCATAGGCAAATAACATTTCATATTTGCCAGGTTCGAAGTTCACATTCATGCGTAGGAACATTTCGAAGTCAACAAGTTGACCCGGAGTGCCTGTACGCTCCACGTTATCCCACTCCAGTACTAACCACTCACGTGAAGAAGTATAAGTTGGGGTAATACCTGCGTTCAGATGATACTGACCATAACCGCCGTCGTAACGAGCTGGAATGGTGTTATCACCCACCCAGTAAGGTGCGATAGCATATTCCGGCATTGGTAACCCAGCGACATCCTTAGGAAACTCAACATGCATGAACGGCAATCTACGTGCAGAGTTGAAGGATATAATACCCGCAGGACTCAAGGTGATAGTGTCAACAAAGTATTTGTTAAACAATGGAAAACTAATATCCTGACTGGTATTCATCAGATCCTTAAGCGAGTACGTGAACTGGTTTCTATAGGTACCTTGCACGCCCTCTAAGGTTCTCCAACCTAAACCTTCCTTCAGCTCCAGATAACCTGGGTAAGGAGAGTTCGCCGCTTTAAGGGAACACATAGGATCATTCTGGTTATTAGTGATCTTATAGTTACGGACAACATCCTTAGTGGTTTCCTGTACACCTGATACACTGAAGTTGTTGTTTTCGAATACCGCTGAACCAGGTGTGGCATTAGATGCAACAATGCTATCAGGGATAATTTGAATGCTATCAGGGAATTGAGTCTTGATTGCAAAATCTCTAGCAGCCGCTTCATTGTTAGCGATGACATTTACTTGGAACTCAACCACTTCGCCAGCATGCGCCGTTTCACGGTTAGCGGTGAAGGTCACATCTTTATCGACTTGGTTAACAATCACAGGTACAAAACCTACGTTGCCCGCATCATTGGCATTAGTGCCTATGTCGAAGCCACCAAAGTAAGTGTTACCAACCTCCATCTCTGGAAGATGGTAAGCCAGTTCTACGTTGTACTCTTCGTAACCTGGGATTTGCGAAGGTGCTTTAACGGTTAAGTTACCGTTATCTCCCGTCACAACCGCAGTTGAGAAAGTAACATCACGCCCCATATCTGTTTGACCCGTTGAGATGGTCGCCAAGTTCATATAGACGGTAAAGTAACGACCCGCCTGTGGATTTGTGATGGTACAGAAGTTAGCAATAGTATAAGTGGTAGACATACATAGGGTTTCATCCATTGATGGTAAACCGTCACCATCGGTGTCTTGCCCCATAAATACCAGCACTCTGGCGTATTCACTTCCACCTACGCTAGCCGCAAGTAACTTGGCACCCTCAGGCACATCAGTCCATTCTACGTGGTTCGCATTAACGACTTGTTTACCATCCACCTCAACAGTGTCAAATGGATCACCACCCGTTTTGTCGGTATACAAGTGAACCGTCTTATCTTCACCTTTTACTAAGCCAAAACTACGCGCAGTGAAATCGGTGATTTCAGCGGTATTGAATGGGCCTACGTTTAGGGTTGATGATTTACGGTGAGCGTTAATTTTCAAGTACTCAGGTAACCCAGTCTCGCCTTCATAAGTCCATACTGGCAGTTCAAGCACTGGCGAGTTTGGTACATCTGAAGTAAGAACCACCTGACCTTGGTTACCGGTTAAATCGATTACAGTGGTCCCAGCTACGTTCTTTTTCGTCTTAGCGGTGACTACGATAGACTGGGTTTCGCCCGCCTTAATCGTAAAGCTTTGTGGCGAAACACTAACATCAAAGTTGCCAATCCACGTTTCAGTGCTGACGGTCCAAGTCGCATCTTCAGTAGCAGTAAAGGTTCGCACAAATGAACATTCCGTAGGGCATTCATTATCGACCATATAAGCTGTGTTCAGGTTCTTAGGACGACCACCCGCATTTGGGTTAGCTGCAGCCATATTGTCCATTGACTCATCGAGTACTAAACCGACTTTATCGGCTAACTCAACGTGCATACGACCCGCACCCACATCTTGCAGGGCTGACATATCACCATAATCTGAGTAGTTGTCTAAAAATCCTGCACTTGTCAGATCGTTAGATGCCGTCATCAATAGCGCCGATTGAACTTGCATCGGTGACCAGTCGGGGTGTGACTGACGTAATAACGCCGCCGCACCAGCAACATGAGGACTAGCCATTGAGGTACCAGATAGGGTCGCCCAATCGCCCGTTGAAGGATTTTTGGTAAATGGTTGATCATCAGAGGCGGCAGCAAAAATATCCACACCAGGAGCTGCGATATCCACAAATAGGGTATCGATACCAAAATAAGATGGACCACGGCCAGAGAAGTTAGCGACACGCTCTTTATCAACTTCTTTAATTTCAGCAGCACCAGCTGTGATCGTCGCCATATGGCCTGAGCCAGATGCTAACCAAGTACGAAGCTTCGCACCATCGGCATACTTGATCAATGAACCGGGGACCGCATAAGGGATTTCTGGCGCGCTAGAATCTTGAACTGATGAAAGATTAGAAATAACAATACCTTCCGCACCGCCCGCCTGTACGTTTGCCGCTTTAGTCATCAATGGGAATGAACTGCGAGAACAAAGCACTATGACGTCCTGCGCGCTTTCATCAACCTCTGTATCTGGGTTATCAGCCAGATCGAACGTGCCTTCAGGGAACGGCTTATCACAGTTCTTAACGTAGGATGCAACAGGTTCATTGGCGTTTTTGAATTTACTCGCATCAACCATTAAACCCGTCACTGAATTGAAGTTACGAGTTGCACCGACAATATCCGCTGGTGCAGCAGTCGCGCCACCAGACATATTCTCAACAGTATTCTTTTTGAAACCAACAACTTGGTCTGCTGTGTGAGCTGCAACTGTGGTTACCCAAGGTGATGAATGGTCAGCCGTCATCAAGTCAGGCCCAGAATTACCCGCAGCAACCGCAACAAATACGCCCGAGGCTGCCGCGTTTAAAAAGGCTTGCTCCATTGGATCTAACCATGGGTCCTCCTCAAGCGAACCTAACGAAGCGTTGATAACATCAACATTATCGATTGCCGATTGCTCAATCGCGGCAATAATGGCTGAGCTCGGACAACCAGCATAAGGGTCACCCGAACCACCAGGCCAACATACTTGGTATGCAATGATATTCGCGTGTGGCGCCATACCTGACACTTGGTCAAACTTAAGGCCTGTTTCAGTCCCTTTACTCTGAGCGATGAAGTCAGTAGTCGTATGCGCAACATTATTCAAGATGTTACCTGCAACGGTACCCGCGACATGCGAACCATGGTTGTTATAGTCTACCCCCACTGCAGGGCGGGTTTCACTAAACACAGGATCTGTGTAAGCCTGTGTGATCTCTGGGTATGAATAGATACCAATCAGCTTATCGTTACAGTACTCTGGTGAATCAGCACAATCCCCTAAGTATTTACCTGCCAGAGGATTAATGTGTTTATAACCATCACCACCCACGGCAGCAAATGAAGGATGATCATAGTTAATACCAGTATCAATGATACCGACCACCATACCCTCACCTTTATTAGACAAGGTATTTAACGCACTTGTATTCCAAACGCTAGTTGCACCAGTTTGTGCTGGCGTACTGAAGGTTTTTAAATCATAGATTTTTTCACGGGTAATACGCTTAACACCAGGCACTTTTGCCAGACGTTGTGCCTGTTCTTGGGTCATTTCAGTCACGAAACCGTTAAGTGCGACCGAAAATGCACGGCTTACTTTAACATCCACCCCTTGTAATGCCTGCGCCTGTGCCACAAAGTTAGCACGCTTCTCAGCAAGATAGTTGTTATAAGCTTTTAGCTGAGGTTGATTCAGATTCAGAGGCGAACTTGTACCACGAACTTTAGCAACAGTAGGTTGGGTTGCCGCGAGTTGGGCAATACCACCCTCGTAGGTAGCAATTGGCGCATCATTGAGCTGTACAATATATTTCTGTACGCCATGAACATCATCTTCAGCAATGAAGATTTCGCGCTGTTTTTTAATGGTTTTGTTTACTTGGTTTTCCCAAGTAAAGGTTTCTTCCGCTAGTGGCTTTGGAGCATAATCCGCAGGTTGCGTTGCCCAGACGGCGTTTAGCTCATTAGATGGCGCAACTGTTGTAGTCGAAGCGACACCGCTACCAACGTACAAAGCAGTAGCCACCATAACGGCGACTTTATTCATTGTAAGCATGACTTGCCCTTATAATTTCACGATAAAAATCATTTTTTGCCACCAAATGGCAACAAATTTAAAACATCGCGAATGATCACTCCTAGGGAGTAAAGCGTCAATTTGATAACGGCATTTGCTACAAAATGCTACTTATAAAACAATGCATTAAATAAAATACAGCAGCTTCGCCATGATATTTAACTTAGTGAAATATTGGGTATTTATAATGCCAAACACAGGAAAATGTTAAAAATATAGTAATAAACACTGTAGGCGAGTAAGTAGATGAACCATCCAACCATGTACCATATTGAATCTAGATCCATGCTCGACTCAATTCTGAATAACTACAACGCCGTACTTTTGTTATTTGGGGCGCCAAGCTGTGGCGTGTGTCAGGTCCTTAAGCCTCAGATTGCGGATTTGTTGGCGAGGGAGTTTCCCCAAATGGTGCTGGCGTATATCGATTGTGAAGCCCAAGGTGAGATTGCCGCCGGCTACCATGTCTTTAGTTTGCCAGTGGTAGAAACGGTATTTTACGGCAAAAGCTTTGGACGTTTTTCGAAGGTGTTTTCCCTCGGCGAGCTCAAAGGGGCGATTGCCCGCCCCTATGGATTAATCGATGAGAACCAGCCTTAGGTTAGCGCTATTTTTGTAACTGTCTAAAGCCACTGTTCTGAATGGGTTTGCCTTACAGCTGCAACCACAGCATCCACCTTTCGCTAAATGATCGCTTATGAATCAGCTCCATAGCTCACCTCCACCGAATATCCTTCATCCTGTTTGATAAAATCGACAAAGTTTTTGATGGCGGGCAAGGCATCTTCCCTATGGTGAGAGACATAGAGTAATTGGCTAAGATGGTGCTCGGCAATCATGTCCAAAGCCCGCATCACTAAGGTGCGATTGATAAAGTCGAGCCCTTGGTATGGCTCGTCCAAAATCAACAATAACGGCTGTTTAATCAAGGCTCGGCCTATGAGTAATAGCCGCTGTTGGCCGTAATCCAGTTTTTTAAAGCCCGTGCTGGCAAACTCGCTCATATGCAAAATCGCCAGCCATTCTTTGGCCAGATCCAATTGGGGCTTAGTGGGCTTGTGATACAGGCCGATGGAATCGTAAAAACCCGATAACAAGACATCGAGCGCCGAGCAACTGACACGGTACTGTAAATGCAATGCCGACGACACTATGCCAATCCGTTGTTTAATCTGCCAAATACTCTCGCCGCTGCCACGGGGTCGGCCAAATAGGGTAATATCGTTGCTGTAGCACTGGGGATGGTCGCCCAAAATCAGCCCGAGCAGAGTGCTCTTGCCACAGCCATTGGGTCCTCGCACTTGCCAATGCTGGCCCGCACGAATCCGCCAATTCACCCCTTTAAAAATCAAGCCGCTGACATATTCGACCTTGCCGTTTTTAATGTCGACTATGGGATCAAAGGCCTCGGCATTGTGGCGTTGACGCTCCATCAATGCCAAAAGTTCGGCGCTGCGGCTGGCCGAAAGCGCATTAAGCTGCGCCATCACAGGATGTGTATGCCACTGCTCAATCGACATGGGCGCGCTCAGTTGATGCACATGCTGACCCGATTTGAGCATATCGCTATTAAACAGCGCCACATGGCTAATACAGGGTGGCAATTCTTCTTGGCGTGAGGTGATGATAAGCAGCTGTGTATGTTCGGCAACCTCCACCAGCAGCTTCGACAAGCTAAGTTGATGGGCGATATCCAGCCCTGCGTAAGGGTCATCTAAAATCAGCAAGTTGGGCTCAGTTGCCAGCGCCCGCGCTAACATCACCCGCCGGGTTTCACCTGTCGATAACTGCCGAAACCCGCGATGCTTTAAATACGTTAATTCGACTTTCTGTAAAATGGGCGTCAAGTGTTCATCGTGAAGGCAGCATTCCTGCACCAGTGACTCGACCGTCGAACCGTAATCGAGTTCATCCTTTTCTAATTCCCGCTCGAGCAACGCCTGTTGCAAACCGAGTGACACCCAGCCAATTCGCGCGGGCAAGCCAGTAATTTGCCCCGCATCGGGCTGAATATCCCCCGCCAATATTCGCCCAAGCAGTGAGCCGCTATAGCTGTCGGTCGCAAAAATCGCCCAATGCTGCGCAGGCATTAACTGCCAATCTTCAACCACTAACAATTCATTGCCGCGGCCGTAGCGTAATCCCTTAACGGCTATCGCCTGAGAGTCTGTGGTGTGATGCTGCATGGGGTACGTCCTTTGGGATGATTTTTATCCAAGTCTAACAAGCTGTTATCGTTATTGTCCCTTCGACTTTATGCAAAGGGACAGATATAAAACGGTTTAGGGGCGTAATTTGATATACAACTCGCCCTCGCGAATTTGAATATCTTCGACGCCGTCGGCAAAGGCATTCCAAAAGCCTCTGTCGCCGAACTCACTGACAAGATTGACATTCTTCATATTGCCTAACCAAGCATTAGGAATAGGCACGCCCATCAAGCTTACGCCCACCAAAGACACACTCGGGCGGCGATTGGCATCGAGATGGATATCGAGCCCAGCATTGACCCGTAAAATCTCCCCCGCCATCACAGGAAAGTCCCTTGGGATCGGCACGAGGATTTTGGCACTGGCTAAATTATCTGAAAAATCAATGGCAATACGCTGGGCAAAGTCTGGGTTGCGGCCAATGATGGCATTGACTTCACGCTCGCTAAAACTCACTTGCCGATCTTCAGCGCGCTCGCGGTAGGGCTCAGGTTGTAAATCGTCACTCGAGGACGACTTAGCCGAATCCTTGGTATGAGTCGAGGCCTTACGCTCTGGCTGCCAACCTAATTGACTCAGTTTATCCTCAAGCTTGGCCTCTTCTTTGTTTGATAAACTCACAGGCGTCAACGGTTTAGGGAAGATATAACTGCGAACCACAAAAAAGGTAATCCCCACGGTGAGCACTATGGTCACCAGTATCATCAACAAGACTTGAACACCGGTAAAACCCTGTTGCCGCAGCCCCAAACTAACGGGCTTACGTGAGCGGCGCTGTGGCCTTGCCAAATGGGGGCGAGATGTTGAGAGCATATTCGTTTCACTGTAAAGAGATTTCCCCCGATACTACTTGGCTAAGCGGCATAAGGAAACGCCTAAGGCCAACAAGCGAGGGCTTCAGCGAAAACTCATTTCAAGTTAAGTGAGGATAGAATGATAAAAGTCCACCCATGCACAGGGCACGGATGGACTTATAAGAGCTGAACTCACGGGCGATAAAACCCAGAGTCAATGCCGCTTAGATATCGAAGCGATCGGCGTTCATCACCTTATTCCAGGCTTTGATAAAGTCTTGCACGAATCTGTCTTGTCCATCTTGGGCGCCGTACACTTCAGACACGGCGCGCAGCTCTGAGTGCGAACCAAAGACTAAATCGACGGGGGTCGCGGTCCATTTCAGTTTACCGCTCTTACGATCTTGCCCTTCGTAGATGCCTTCTTGCTTCTCTGACTTGCTCCACTTGGTCGACATATCGAGCAAGTTAACGAAGAAGTCATTGCTTAAGGTGCCAGGTTTGTCGGTAAACACCCCGTGTTTCACGCCTGCGCTGTTGGCATCTAAGGCACGCAAACCACCCACCAGCACTGTCATTTCCGGCACGGTCAGATTGAGCATGTTCGCACGTTCAATCAGCATCTCGGCGGGAGAATGGCTGCTGTCCTTCGAATAATAGTTACGGAAACCATCGGCGGTTGGCTCAAGAACCGCGAAGGATGACACATCGGTTTGCGCCTGAGTCGCATCCATACGTCCTGGAGTAAATGGCACAGAGACAGTCACACCCGCCTCTTTCGCAGCCTTTTCGACCGCCACGCTACCACCGAGAACAATCACATCGGCCAGCGAAACCTTCTTGCCACCTTTCAGTGAACTGTTGACATCCTTTTGGACTTTTTCCAATTTAGCCAGCACCTTAGCTAACTCTTTAGGATTGTTCGCCTGCCAGTTCATCATAGGCTCTAAACGAATGCGCGCGCCGTTTGCGCCACCACGCATATCGGTACCACGGAAGCTACTGGCCGACGCCCATGCGGTTCTCACCAATTCGGGGACCGTTAAGCCAGAAGCCAAGATTTTGTTACCTAAGGCTTTGATATCGGCGTTATCGATTACAGGGTGATCAAGGGCTGGGATCGGATCCTGCCAAATCAACATTTCCGCTGGTACATCGGCACCTAAGTATCTTGCCTTAGGTCCCATATCGCGGTGAGTTAACTTAAACCACGCCTTAGCGAAGGCCAGCTCAAACTCTTTTGGATTTTTAAGGAAACGAGTGGTGATCTCGCGATAGCTTGGATCTTCCTTCAGTGCGATATCGCTAGTGAACATAATTGGCGCATGGCGCTTGGATTTATCATGGGCATCCGGTACTAAGTTAGCCCCTTTGCCATCTTTAGGGATCCACTGAATATGGCCTGCTGGGCTCTTCGTTTGTACCCAATCAAAACCATAGAGGTTTTCTAAATACTGCATGGTCCACGCCGTTGGATTAACAGACCAAGCGCCTTCTAAACCGCTGGTAACTGTGTCTTCCGAGTGACCTTTGCCGCATTTGTTTTTCCAACCTAAACCTTGTGCCTCAACACCGGAAGCGGCGGGATCGGCACCGACACATTTAGAGGGATCATGCGCCCCGTGTGCCTTACCGAAGGTGTGACCACCCGCGATCAGCGCCACGGTTTCTTCATCATTCATCGCCATACGGCCAAAGGTGTCACGGATTTCCTTCGCCGAGGCTAATGGATCTGGCACACCATTAGGTCCTTCAGGGTTAACATAAATTAAGCCCATTTGGGTCGCGCCCATTGGCTTAGCCAGTTCGCCCTTTTCATTGCGGCGTTTGCTATCGAGCCACGCTTTCTCTGAACCCCAGTTCACCTGTTCCGCTTCCCAGTCGTCGACACGACCACCGGCAAAACCAAAGGTTTTAAAGCCCATAGACTCCAGCGCCACGTTACCCGTAAGCACCATTAAGTCGCCCCACGAAATCTTGCTGCCGTATTTTTGTTTGATCGGCCACAGCAGGCGACGCGCCTTATCTAAGTTCACGTTATCTGGCCAGCTATTTAATGGCTCAAAACGTTGCTGACCACCGGCTGCACCACCGCGGCCATCAAAAATCCGATAAACACCCGCGCTGTGCCACGCCATACGAATAAAGAAAGGACCATAATGACCATAGTCTGATGGCCACCAATCCTGAGATTCAGTCATCAGGGCTTTGATGTCTTTTTTAACGGCGTCGAGATCTAAGGATTTAAAGGCTTCGGCGTAGTGGTAATCACTACCATAAGGATTTGATTCAACTGCATTTTGACGTAGCGGGCTTAAGTTTAGCTGTTCAGGCCACCAAAATTGATTACCCGTGACTTGCTCTTGTGCGATAGCGGCGCCACCAAATGCCAACGACATCGCCAAAGTCAGCGCTGACATGCTTGGAATAGTGCTTTTCTTCATGATAATTACCTATTTCTTCTCGTTAAGGACATATCTGCCTGCACAGATGTGTGTCGTTTGTTTGCTGCATTAGGGCAAACATCAACCCCATGTCTCGTTGTGTAAATCTCGGGTAATGCATGAAACCGTCACCACAATCGATGTCAGAAAGTGTAGTGATGCGTGCTAACTATATGAAATGATTAAAATCGATGATTGGAATCGGCAAAATAGATTAACGATTGTTAATTTATGAAAGGATTATCAAAATCCCGACTTACGGCAATCCATACGGTATCGGGGTAAACAGCGATTAAGCCGTTACTTCACGGCCGTACCACCACTTAGGCGTAACTGTGATAAAATGGCCGCCGTTTTCTGTTAACTTCGACAAGGTATTGCAATGAATCCCATTATTGCCATCTTAAAAGAACACAATGTCACTGATGCAAAAATTAACGAGCTTTTTCAAGCGTTAACCGATAATCCTCTCATGGCGATGGGCATTATTGGTCAGCTTGGGATCCCGCCCGAAAAACTGCAGCAACTGATGGCGTTGGTAATGCAAAATCCTGCGTTAATCAAAGAAGCCGTACTCGAGCTAGGTCTCGATTTCGCTAAGGTTGAAGCCGCTAAGACGCAGCTACAAAAGTAATATCGCCCAGCCCACTGGCTTAAAAAGGTAAAGCGATGTTCGCTTTACCTTTATCTCCTGTTCCACCCTGTTACATAAAGATATAAAAACCTTATCGTCCCTCGCGGACAATCTTTGCTAGAGTGTTGTGACATGCCATAGTGGCTAAAGTGACAACGAGGAAGCAAGATGCGCCCACATACTCCCCTATTAGCACTACTATTGCCCGTATTGTTGCTCGGTTGCCAAGAGCAGACTCAGGCGCAAAATCCGCCGAGTGTGGAATCCGCCGCGCAAAGCTCTGCCAAAACAGACACAGCACAAACAAGCGCAGCTCAAACTGACACGCCCCAAAAAGTGACCTCCGAAGAAAAAACGGTCACTGTGGATAAGCGCGATAGTCCGCAGCTTCATAGTTCTGCCGACAAAGGTTTTATCAAGCCAAGTATTTCACCACAAGGAGAAGGCGTAATGCTGCAAGGCACTGTGAGATATATGAATTTAGAAGGTGGATTCTGGGGCATCATCGCCGACAACGGTCAAAAAATCTTGCCGAAAAATCTGCCGCAGGATTACCGCAAAGACGGACTACGCCTCAGTTTCACCGCACAGGAAATCACAGGCATGATGACCATTCAGCAGTGGGGTACACTGTCGAGTTTGAGTGACATCACAGTTATCGGCCAAGTGGAGAGTCAATCGGCGGATCCACGACTCTAACAAGCGTTGGCCTGAGCGTGAGTCACAATCGACACCCAAAAACTCAGGCCAAACTGATTGAACATCCAACATCCAACAAATAGCATCCCCTCGTTCAGGCTGGGTATCCTAAGTACGCACTGATAAGGCGATGGATTCACACCAGATTGCTCAAAAGATACATGCCAAACGGGTTAAACACTAAGACTGACCCGACACCTTGGCCTGCTCAGCCTGCCACTCTTCAATCACTTCTTTTGCCGCCCGAAAGGCCTCAATGCCCGATGGCATACCGCAATACAGGGTTGAATGTAAAAGTACTTCTTGGATTTCTTCCACAGTGCAACCGTTACGCAATGCGCCGCGCACATGGCCTCTCAATTCGGTAGACGCCTTTAATGCGGCGAGGGTCGCTATGGTCACTAGACTGCGAGTTTGCCGAGAAAGCCCCTCACGCACCCAAACCTCGCCCCAACAGTTCGCCGTCACTAACTCCTGTAATGGACGCGTAAAATCCGTCGCGCTGCTCAAGGCCTTATCGACAAAGCTATCGCCCATCACAGCGCGGCGCACCTCTAACCCTTTCTCGTATTGTTCATCATTCATCTATTCAATCCCTGTGTTATCCAATCTCAGTTAGCCTACTCTAGGGAAGATAACGCGCTCGCGCCATACTCCTTAGGTGGATGCTCGAAATCACTGGCGCAAAAAATGGGTTTATCCCGATTGGATAAACCCATTCAATGCGAACTTTTTCAAGCGATGAGTTTAAGAACCCATCTGCCAATCTGAGGCGTTAGGGATAAATACGCTTCCAATCGGCTTTCATATCGACCATGGGCCAGCCTTTGACCGTTGCCTCATCTAAGCCTTTGTTTAACTGACCAATATGGGAGTCACGGTCATATTTCCACTCACGCTTGTCATCGGTATGGTGGATGTACATAGGTAAGCGTAGGCCGTCACCAGCGGCGGTCCATTGCAACATGGCTAGGTCGCCATCCGAGTTACCAAAGGCGGCTATGGGTCTGCGGCCTATACGCTCATATATTTCCTGCACTTTCATTTCTTTATCGTCGTTAACCAAGAAATTTGGCATGCGTTTTAATGTTGGCTTACCGTCAACCAAGCTGAACTCTGTCTCAAAGGTGCTACCCACCACTTGCTCGGGGGGAATGTGGTAAACGCCCTCCACCCAAGCCCGCATAAAACCAGTACCGCCGCCGGAGACAATAAAGGTCTTAAAGCCGTTAGCGCGTAGGTAATCCAGCAGCTCTAACATAGGTTGGAACACCATTTCGGTGTACTTTTTCCCTGTTGTCGGGTGCTTGGCCGTGGCAATCCAGTCTTTCACAATGGCATCGAACTCATCCGTAGTCATACCCGTATGAGTCGCATAGAGGATCTTGATCAGATCTTCGGTATGCAGCTTGCTCACATCACCCTTAAGCACACTGGCGTAGGGCTCCTCGGTTTTCCATTCGGGATGGCTTGGAGCCAGCGTTTTGAGACGGTCGAGGGCAAACAACACCTGAAAATACATGGGCTGTTCAGACCATAGAGTACCGTCGTTGTCGAAGGTCGCGATCCGCTCGGCCTCTGGCACAAAATGTGGGGAGTTTTTATCCGTCACTTGCTGCACAAACTCCGTAATGGCCGCCTTGGCCTTGCCATCGTTCCACGACGCCAAAGGGTCGCTTTGGGCCGCATAAGCTTGCCCCACCAGCAACATACTAACGAGTAACAACATCCAATTGCGGTATAGTCGTATGATTCTCACAGGGTATCTCCTTATTACGATCTGTAATATCCCTCTATAACTCAGAGGCTTTGGGTTCAGATAACGCTTTTCCAGCTGGTACTTTTTCGGTTAGGAAGGGTTGTTTCTCTAATGCGACGAGCGCCTTAGGTAAGGCTAACCCCATTCTGGCTCGCTTAATACGCTTCCACAGGTAGATAAAATCCGCCCGACGAGTCGCATTGGTTTGTAGCCTCAAAGCCGCAGCTTGCCAATCTGGCTCTGTCGACACCGATGTCATCGCCAGTAAGTGTTTGCGTCGACGTAAGCGTCGGTACAAGAGTGCCCGACAGGTTTGCCACTCACCTCGGCGCAGAGCGCGGTAAAACACTAACCACACGGGAATGGGATGGGTTTGGTAATACACTCTCCCCCTGCGCATCAATAACCCCAATATCGCCGCGCTTAACAGCAGGGTGAACAGTGTCCATGCGTGGTGCTTCAACCAAGAACTCAGGGTATGCTTGACCTTAATCGTCTTCCCTTCCAACACTATCTGCTCCAACTGGCCGCTTTGAGTGTTCCACCACCAGAGTCGATACTCGGGCCAGCTCACATCGCCACCATGTTGCAACACGTAGGTTTGGCTATCGATTCGGCTCGACACATAACCTTCACGGCTTTGTTTATCCACCAACTCGGGAGTACTGGGATACAGCTTCCAATCGGGAGAAGCTTGCGCTGGCATAAGATTGGGCAGCAACACAGATAGTGAATCATTGGCCTCAATGTTAATGGTGCGCACTAGGCTATCCCCTACTTTGAGCACCTCAGCCTCATTTGGGCTCCACTCCTGCAGCACTTTGACATTCGATGCCGCAAACCAGGCTTTGTGACTCCCAAGCTCAGCACTGGGCAGAGCCACCCGAAATCCCATTGCAGGCGTTGTGAGCGTGACGGCTTGTTTGTCGCCATTGACGCCAGCCACCTGAGTAATCACTGTGGCTTCTGGCACGGAAAAGTCACCGCTGGTTTGTGGATAGAGGGCGATTTCCCAGCGCTGCCGTGACCAAGTTTGGCCGTTTTCCTGCTCGGTATAGTTAACGGCAAAGGTATTGCGTTGCTTCACTAACACATTGGGGATTTCAATGCCCTTTATCTGAGTGCCCGAGGTAAACCAACGATTGGTCGACACCTCAATCTGCAACAAGATCTGCTCCGTGGGCGCCCATAGCTTTTCAGTTCCATCCGGTTTTTCACCCAACCAGGCCTTCACTTTGACCGCTGTGGCCGGCTCGGTTGGTAGGGCATCGTCCATCTGCGCATGGGCATGGGTTGCGAGCAGCAAACCATTCAATACTAAGCTGATGAACATCAAAGCGATGACTCTTCTGGCCATCAATCTCACACCGTCGATGACAGGCCTTATCGGCACTCGCACTCTGCTGCCAGATAGCGTTTTGTCGCGGCTCAGTGCACTGATTGCATAACTCATGGCTGCAATCCTCCCTTGGCGTTATCGGTACCTTGTTCGCCCTTAGGTTGCAGATTTTGCAGCTGAAACTTCGCCCGCAAAAATTGTTCGGGATTGGCCTCGACTCGCTTAAGCCAAACTTCAGCCAATTTAGGATCGCCCAACATCTGCTCCGCCGTCAGGTTTTGCGACTGCATTTTATCCTGTGAGGTTTGTTCATCGGCGCCTTCGGCGGTCTGCGGCTGATCGTCCGGCAACTCGATGGAGGTTTCCTGATCGTCCATACTGTTGGCTTGGGAGGCACTCGCTTGATTGATTTCATCTATAAGCCCCTCAATAACCTTAAGATTATGTTCGATATCGGCTTTTAGCTCGGGAGCAATATCCTGCTTTTTCGCCAGCGTCCTCAAGAGCTTACGCGCCGCAATATATTCCCGCTGCCGCGCTAATGCGCTGGCGGCGTAATAGGCGCCAAGATCGGTTTGGACCTGCATAAAGGCCGAATGGGCGAGCTTATACTCACCGCCATAGTAGTAGGCGATGCCCTTGTTGAGCACCGAATGGTAAGCCGCTGCCGCCTTAGCAAATTCGCCCTGATTAAACCAGAATGCGCCTTGTTGATCCGGCGTTAGCCACAGATCCAACCACCATTGCCAACTCCGCTCGGCAAAGCTGACTTGTGTCACTTGGATCTCGGTGGCCGCCTTAGAAACGGTGATTTCGGCATAGGCCTGTTGCGGCACAATACTTGGTAGCGTTAAGGCTAACACTAGGCTCCACTTCACCAACCAGCCCCGACGAAACCACAACAAACTGAGCAAAGCTAAGGGCCAAAGCAACCAATAGCCTTCATCTAACCAAGGCATGCTGGAGTCATTATTGAGCATGCTAAAGCGCTCAATTTTGCGCTCAAGTGCCTGAATATCCGCATCATCTATTGTCATGCGATACAGACTACCGCCCGTGCTATCGGCCAAGTTGGCAAGGGAGTCAAAGTCCACCGGCACCTGCGATTGAACATCGGGATCGCCGATCGCCAAGATCAACAGTTGATAGGGAGGCTGTTCAAACTGCTCGGTAAAATACCGCTCAAACGCATCGATAGTGAGTTGATCAACGCCGTCTGTGAGCAGTAAAACACTGTTGCCTGCATTCGCGGGTAATTGCTCAGCGAGCTGACTCAATGCTGTTTGCGCCGCCTTGCCCGATAACGGCATCACCTCAGGGCTGATCGCCTCAAGGTAAGGCTGCAACACCTTAGCATCGCTGGTGACGGGCATAGCCACATGGGCGCTGCCCGCAAACACCATCAACCCCGTCTTACCGCCGCTTCGCGCTGCGATTAAATCCAAGATCTTATGTTTAGCGCGACTGAGTCTATCCGGTGCCACGTCCTGCTGTTTCATGCTCTCACTGCTGTCGAGTAACACCATAAGCGCGGCATCATCCTCGCCGAAGGGCGACGCTTCGCGCTCCCAGGTCGGTCCCGCACAGATAATCACCGCCAATAACAGCAATAACATTAAGATTTTCAACGGTAATTGACTGCGCCAACCGCCTTGATTCAGCGTGAGCGCACTGCGTAAATGATTGGGGAAAAACACCAGCCGCTGCTGCACATCATCCCGGCGCCAGCGCAGCATCAGCACAATGGCGAGTGGAATGAGGGTTAATAACCAGAGTGGCCGAATAAAATGAAACTGCGCCAACATTTGCAGTTCTAAATGCCAATCACTCATTGGCCACCTCGGCGCGACTAAACATTTGCCGCAGCGTCATCCAACTGAAAATCAACAAGTGCAGGGCGAGTACGATGGCAATCAGGTAGTAATGCAGGGTAATTTTCGGGCGGAAACTGGCGCTGCTGTATTGCTGCGGCTCCAGCTTATCGATCAGCTGATACGCCTTATCCAATTCCGCTTGGTCGATGGCGATAAAGGCGCGCGCCTGAGTGAGCTGAGACACCCTTTGGACCACCTCCATATCCATTGGCTGCTCGCCCACATGGGTTGGATCGCCCATGGCGATAGTGTAAATCTTGATGCCCCTTGCGGCGGCAATCTTGGCGGCATCCACGGGTTCGACAAAACTGCCGGTATCGTTACCATCGGTCAGCACTATCATCACCTGCTGCTCCGATGGCTGTGGATTTTGCTCGAACACTTTAATGCCAAGACCAATCGCATCGCCAAGATGAGTGCTCTGCCCAGCCATCCCCGTTTGCGCCTCCTCTAGCAAGCTTAACCACACCTGCTGATCGGCGGTAAATGGCGTTTGGATAAAGGCGGCATCCCCAAACAAAATCAGTCCAAACCTATCGCCACTGCGTTTGGCGATAAATGTTTTTAAGACGTTTTTCGCCGCATTTAAGCGGGTTAAGGTGCTGCCATCGGCGGTGGTAAAATCCGCCTCATCCATGGAGCCAGACAAGTCCACCAACATGAGGACGTCCCGCCCGAAGTCTTCGCGGGTTTGCACTTCACCGAGGATACTGGGTTTAGCCAATGCGCTGACAATCAACATCCAAGAGAGGATCAGCATGCCCCGCTGCCAATGTTTTGGGCTAAGCAGGCCAGCGGCGACTTTTGGAGTCTCATTCAATGCCCGTAGGATTTCGGTAAAGAACGGCACTTTGATCGCGTCTTCGCGGCTACGGTACGCGGGCACAAACCAGTACACCAGCACGGGCAGCGGCAACAGGATAAACGCCCAAGGATAGGCAAACTCAAGCTGATCCATGGCCTGCCTCCGGCAAGTGATGCCCGCTTAACCACAGGCTTAGCCCTTGGCGCACAACGCTAAAGTCGGGGCGAGCGGCATTAGGATCTTCAAGGCATTTTAGCCACTGCTGAAACGATTCATCGTTCGCTAGCTGAGCCTTCGTATGGTAGCGCCCCATCTGCTCGAGCAAGGGAGCACCGTATAGGGAGGCGTTTTTCGGCTCTAAGTAGACCATCACGATTTTAATAATCTTCATCATCTGCGTCGGCCAATGCGGATCCTCCGCCGACAGACTCTGCAAGGCCGTTATCGCCTCTTGGCGGTAACGGTTACGCCACCAGAAAATCCCCTTGAGATACAGTCGATAACCCAGATACAGCAGCAACATCAGCAGTAATATCTGCCAACCTAGAGTCTGTGGCCACCAGCTCACAGGATCGGGCTGAGCCACGTCTTTTAACTCCCTCAGCATGTAGCTGCTAGGAGGAGACTGAGTTGCGCCAAGCAGTAAGATTGCTGTCATTGGATATCACTCAGGGTACGAGCCAGTTGCAGCAGATGATCGCCTTGTGTGCCGATTTCAATAAAAGGCATACGCTGCATCGCCATCAGATTTTTGAGTTGGGTTTGTTTTTCAAGATATTGTTTTTGCAGCGCCTTATTCACCTCGGCCGTTTGTTGCCCCTTCTGTAATGCCAACTGATATTGGCCATCACCCACCACCCAAGTGCTGCTGACACTGTCCTCTGGCACATGGGTTTCCATCGGATCAGAGATAAAAATACACAGCACATCATTATGCTGCTGCAGGTACTTTAACTGTTTGAGGGATTGGTTATCGGCATCGGCAAAGTCGCTGACAATCATTAGCGTTGCGGCCTTGAGGCGGCGCTGACTTAAGATCTGCATCCACTGGGCGAAGCTTACCCGTTTGCTATCTCGGCTCGCCGCGCTCAGGGAATGATTTGCTTGGATAAGCCTATCTAATCCCATTAAAAAATGCGCCGTACCACGCTTTGCCGAGCACCAATGCAGCTGCTGAGTCGCGGATATCAACAGCCCAACCCTGTCGTTATTGGCCAGCGCGAGCCAACCCATTAAGGCCGCAATTTCGGCGGCCACGACGGATTTCATATGGCTCACCGAGCCAAAATACATGGAGCTACGTTGGTCAACACAGAGGATCACTTGGCGATCTTTCTCTTCGGTGTAACTGCGCACATGAGGCTTACCCGTGCGCTGGGTGACCTTCCAATCCATTTGGCGAATATCATCACCCAGTTGGTAGTGGCGCAGCTCCTCAAAGTTCAGCCCGCGTCCCCGTTGGTGCGATTGATAACGGCCAGAAAGGTGCGCCCGAGAGTAACGCAGGCTAAGCAGTTTGATTTGCGTCGTCTGTCCCTGCAATCGCACCAGTTGCGGCAAACTGGCATAGATACGGGGATCCTCTTGCTTAGCTGAAGATAGGGACGACTGAGATCGAGAGGATGCGGCCAGAGATGCGAGCGCCATAGCCGTTATCCAATACTGACCACATCGAGCAGTTCATGCACCAGATCGCGCTGATTGACCCCGTCCGCTAATGCCTCGTAGGAGAGGCTCAACCTATGGCTCAACACTAAAATCGCCACCTCACGCACATCGTCCACCAGCACATGGTCACGGCCATTGAGCCAAGCCAAGGCGCGGGCACATTTGTCCAACGCAATCGATGCCCGTGGGCTGGCGCCAATCATCAGCCAACTGGCTAACTTAGACAGGGGATATTGCTCCGGCTGGCGCGTCGCCATCACTAAATCGATAATATAGTTCTCCACCATATCCGATAGCGTCACGGCCGCAATTTGCTGCCGCGCCTTGAGAATACTGGCGGGATCTATGGTGATGGTTTGTGGTTTGTCGGCGCTAAAAACGCCGTTTTCCTCACTGCGAACGAGGCGTACGATGTCACGCTCTGCTTCTTTTGTGGGGTATTCCACCGACGCTTTGATCAGGAAACGGTCCATCTGCGCTTCGGGCAGCGGATAGGTACCCTCCTGCTCGATGGGGTTTTGTGTTGCCAGCACCATAAAGAGTTCGGGCAGCACATGGGTTTGCCCCGCCACGGTAATAGTGCCTTCGGCCATAGCCTCTAACAGCGCCGCCTGCACCTTTGCGGGGGCACGGTTAATTTCATCGGCCAGCACAATTTGGTTAAATACTGGCCCCGGCTGAAACCTGAGTGTCGATTTACCCTCAGCCTCGTGGAGCACCTCAGTGCCCGTGACATCGGAGGGCAAGAGATCCGGCGTAAACTGGATCCTGCCAAAGGAAATCGCCAAGGCATTGGCCAAGGCTTTAACCGAGCGGGTTTTGGCCGTTCCGGGCAAACCTTCGAGCAGCACATGACCGCTGCAAAGTAAGCCCAAAATCAGACTGCGGATCACTGTGCGTTGCCCAACGACTTGAGATTCAACCTGTTCAATTAAGGCGAGAATATCCCCGTGCGCACGCGTTTGTGTGTTAGCCATTGGTTCCATGTGGTTGTCCTAGCAATACGGCCAATCCCGTGAGAATCGGCAACGAATAATCGAAAAATGCTTTAATCCCTGGACACAGATAATTGAGCCCTTCTTCCCCATCTGGGGTTTTCAGCAGGCGATTTTTAGGGCATTCGCCCCAACAGAGTTTGAGATAAGGGCAGTCTTTACAGTATTGGGGTAACGAATCACGCTTGGCTAAGCCGAAGGTTAATTGCCGGGTCGAGAACGCCATTTCATTGAGTGGGCGCTCGTGCACATTGGCAATCTTATATTCGGGGTAAACGTAATGGTCACAACTAAAGACATCGCCATTATGTTCAATGGCTAAGCCCTTACCGCAAAACTCAGCGGTAATACAAAGCTGCGCCGGTTTGCCCATCACTTGGGCGACCGCCGTCTCAAACAGGTTAACCAGCACTCGGCCAAGGTCGTTGTTGATCCACTCTTCAAAGGTGACGATGAGGAACTTGCCCCAGTCATCGGCATCGACTGACCAATCCGTCACCACAGACATAGGATGCCCAGGTTTCGCCAGCTCGCTGCCGACCGTGGGTATCATGCTGCTGTTCCAAAACTGCGGCGCCGTGGTTTTAAAATCGCTAGGTTCGACCACAGGATTGAACTGGATATAGGTCGCACCCAACTCTTTGGTGACAAAGCGGTAAACTTCGAGCGGGTACTTCACATTGTGGCGGTTAACCGTCACTAAGGCATTAAAACGCACCTTGTATTGTTTGAGTTTTTCGACCGCGGCCATCACTAAATGAAAGGTAGGCTTGCCGCTGCGGGTCACACGATATTTGTTATGGAGTTCTTCGGGACCGTCGATGGATAACCCCACAAGGAAATTATGCTCGGCAAGAAACTGGCACCATTCATCGTTTAATAGAATGCCGTTGGTTTGCAGATCGTTTTCAATGTTAACGCCTAGGGGCCGATATTTTTTCTGTAGCTGAACTACTTTGCGAAAATAGTCCACGCCCAACAGGGTCGGCTCGCCACCCTGCCATGAGAATACGATTTCGTCGCCATCTTGGCTTTCGATATAACCTTTAACATAGGCCTCGAGGGTCGCATCATCCATCTCAGGTTGCTTAGGTTGATGCAATAAGCCTTCTTTGTGCAGATAAAAACAATATTGGCAATCGATGTTACATTTCGCCCCACCGGGTTTGGCCATCACGTGGAAACGACGTTGGTAATCGGGATGCTCTCCAAGCGCCTTTGCAGCTGATTTTAACGGTACGACATCGAGTATCGTTGATGCTCGCATTGAAGTTTTTGTCATGCAGACTTCCTTGTATTGGCTGACGTTCAGATAAACGTCAGCCAATTTCTATTTAAAAACAGCTTGTTTATCTTGGAACAAACGTACCAGCTTCCATCCTCGGTGGGAACTCTTTAAAGCTTTCCATGACTTCACCGACCTTAGCCATGGCGGGGCCCATCAAGAATGCACGTTCGTACATCCAAGTGTTGTAACCCATACCTTTGTCACCCTTCTCAAATGGATCGACACTGAGGTCGAAAATCAAAGGTACACGCAACTTAGTGAATGGATATTGCCAAACCGCAAAGCCCGTTTCATGTTCTTGGATCATGAAGTGGAACTTGTATTGGTTGTAACGCAATGCCAATAAGTCACCGTCATCACTCCAGTAAACGAACTCTTTACGAGCCGATTCTTGGGTCTTATCGGTGAAATAAGGCAGTTGGTTGTAACCATCGAGGTGCACTTTGTAGGTTTGTTTACCGACCTTTTTACCCTTGAGTAATTCTTTCTCAACCCCTTCACCGCCCGCTGCGGCGACTAAGGTTGGGAAAAAGTCTTCCAAGGAGACAATACCGTTTTTAGTGGTTCCCGGCTTGATGTGTCCAGGCCATTTGATCATGCCGGGCACACGGAATGCACCTTCCCAACCGGTGTTTTTCTCACTGCGGAAGGGCGTCACACCCGCATCAGGCCACATGTCGACCATTGGACCGTTATCCGAGGTGTAGATGATGATAGTGTTATCATCAATACCCAGATCTTTAATCTTCTTCAGTAATTTACCCACCTCATCGTCGTGCTGCTTCATACCATCGGCATAGAATCCGGCACCGGTTTTACCGGCATAGGAATCAGGCACGTGGGTATAGTTGTGCATGCGCGTAGTGTTAAACCAAGTGAAGAAGGGTTTATCGGCCTTAACTTGCTTCTCGATAAAGGCTCCAGCCGCATCGAGGAACTCGCCATCGACGGTTTCCATACGCTTACGGGTTAGTGGGCCTGTATCTTCGATTTTGCCATCGGCATAGGAATGGATAACGCCGCGAGGGCCAAACTTCTTACGGAAGGCAGGATCTTTAGGATAATCAACGTTTTCGGGCTCTTCTTCGGCATTGAGGTGGTACAAGTTACCAAAGAACTCGTCGAAACCATGGTTAGTCGGCAAATGCTCGTCGCGATCGCCTAAGTGGTTTTACCAAATTGGCCCGTGGCATAACCTAAATTTTTTAGCATAGTGGCAATTGTGGGATCTTTTTCGCTAATCCCTTCAGGCGCGCCTGGCATACCGACTTTAGAGAGACCTGTACGCTTAGGCATTTGGCCTGTAATAAAAGCACTACGACCCGCGGTAGAACTCTGCAGAGCATAGAAGTTAGTAAACTTAGTTCCTTCTGCGGCAATACTGTCAATATTGGGCGTGCTATATGCCAACATTCCATTGTTGTAGGTACTTAAGTTCCAGTAACCCACATCATCACCAAAAATAACCAGAATATTTGGTTTATCTGCAGCATAGGCTGTCACTGACGCGGCGCTCAAAGCCAATGTGCAAGCATTTAGCACAAACTTATTTGAGCGCGGTTTTTTTCCTGTACTCATAAAGACTCCATTTTTTACGGTGGGTGGTTATCTCATCTCGCACAAAATATAAACATCCCATCCAGATTAGGCGCAAAACGCACAAGAAACAATCAACAAAATGTTTTACGATACATAAATCAAATTTATGAATTGAAGATTATGGATTTAAATTTAGTACGTACATTTTTAGTGGTGGCAGAGTGCCAGTCCTATACCAAGGCCGCCGAACGTATGCAATTGACCCAGCCCGCGATTAGCGCCGCCATTAAGCGATTAGAAAAACTCTACGGTGAAAATCTGTTTATCAAGCAAGGGCGAGGCATAGAACTCTCCAGCAAAGGGCAGCAACTTATCCCCTCCTTTCGTCAAGCTGTCAGCATTATCGAAAATGCGATGAATATGCGAAAGCAGTTTAATGTTTACTGTAATGAGTCGCTGATAAATACCTTATTCCCCATTGATAACATTAACTTGCAAGAATCTCCGCCGGAGAAAAACCAGCTGTTTGAACACCTGCGCCAAGAGAAAACCGACATTATTGTCGATAGTATGTTGACTCGAGACAGTGCATTTATGGTGGAGGAAATTCTCTTAGAGCCCTTAGTGGTGATTTGCCGAAAAGACCATCCACGAATTCAGCAAAGCATCACCAAAGACGCCTTTTATCGTGAAGATCATGTGTTTTATAGCGGCACGTGGGAAAAGATCCGTGGCTTCGAACTCTTTGCCAACGAACCCATTGAAGAACGCAAAATGGCATTAATCTGTCATTCGATTGCCAGCATTGCCTTGAATATTTCTCAGAGTGATTCAATTGCCGTTATCGCTCGCTCCTTTGCCGAGCAATGGGCAGCAAAATTAAATCTGCAAATATTAACTTGCCCCATTAATACCGATTTAATTCCCTATCATTTGGTGTATCACAAACGACAAATTAAAAATCCCCTGCATAAAAAAATCAGAGAAGAAATAAAAGCCAAGATAAAGGCTTTACATAGGCAATAATTGCTAATTCGAGCTTCAACAATGGGTGTCAATGTAACCATTGCACCCGTAAAACACTTCCCAGAAATACAGTCGCAGTATCACAGTCGCAGTATCACAGTCACGGGTGAGTCTATAACGCTACCCTTTACATAAATTCAATCTCAAGTTTAACTTTTTGCCGTTACTTAGGTACTATGGGTTTGTTTATTATCAAGTTATGAATGGATTCTGCTGATAACGCCCCCGCACAATAAGCTCAGTTTCCACCTAGTCCCAGTCTGATTGGGATGCGATTAACAAGATACAAACCATTTTTAACAACGCAATATTACACTCGCTTATACACAGTAAATTGGTAGAAATAAGGATGCTTTCTATGAACAAAGGACTGATTCTCTCAGCCATACTCCTTGGCAGCTCTTCTCACTTGGCCCTCGCACAGACATGCGATGTCGAGATCAAAGGCGAAGTTCCGGCTAACATCAGCCTAGATAAACTGTTTGTCTCAGTCTATCAGCGGGATATTCCCGTAAGTGCACATCAATTTAGTGTCTGTGCCACCAAGAAAGATCTCAATGTCACAGGCCAACATAACCCCAATAATAAGGTTTATCTGGTCGATAAGAGCATGGATACACCACTTTACCTTTATAGCAGCCTAGTGTTTGTGCAAACCAAGCATATAGAGTTAGACAGCATTTCAACACTGGCTAACTACGCCTGCGATAGCCGCTGCGGTTACTACTCGCACCAACGGATCCAAGATGATGCAGAACTAATATCACTCGCTCAGCAATACAGCCAAATTGATGCAACAGCCAAAGCCGAACGCTCCGCTTTCACCCTTAAACATCAAGCTGCACTCAGCCAGCTGTATACTAAGGTGGCTGATATAAAAGCACTCGATGCAAACCGCATGACCGAAATCAACAATCCAGATCTCTGGGTCGACCCTTATAGCGGCGCGGGATTATTGTTTGAGAGTAAAGCCAACTTACAATCCACAGCATTTATGGAAGGGATTGGTGACAACATCCGCAACATCATGAATCAAAACCCCGATCTCAAACCACTAGTCACACCCCACAAGAAAGATTTAAGAGTAATTGCAGAAGGCCGCTTAAGCTGGGAGCAAAAAGGTGAGGCTATCGACGCGCTGGCCGCACAGTTTAAAACCTATAATCAGCCGAAACTCGACGAAATCATCAAAATCCTTAAAGACAGCTACCAAAATGCATCCCCTATCTTCCAAGATTATTTGTCGAACAAGGATAAAACGCCCTTTGCAGCACTCAACCAAGCCGACAGCACGTTTGAACTCGTGCTCGCCAACTGGACGCTAGCCGCCTACAGTCATAGCAAAGATAAACAAAAGTTCTCCGCCCTTTTTAGTGAGCGCTTTAAACAAGAACGGTTGCCAATACAAGATAAGGAGCTGGATAGCGCCCTCTCTCGCCTTATCACGCTCCCTAATCACTTAGGTCAGCAGAAATTGGCCGATGGTTATAAAAATATCCAAATTGAGTTTAAGGACAGACTCAGTCCTTCCAACGAGCGCTATGACTTTAAAGATGATCTACAGAGCCTAAACTTTATCTATGAGCAAGGCGCATGGCGACTGGACAACCTAAGCCAAGTACCAATGAATCACTATGAGCTATAGAAGCGAGTGTTAGTAATCCTCTAGGGCAGGTGAACTTAAATCATTCGGTTTTATTTATCAGTGGATATAAGCCTAAACTTATATCCACTCCAAATGCGAACACCTACACCTGAAACTTGCATAAGAGAAGTGATTACAGTCCCTCTTGAATCTCTCTTGCCGCTATTCACCACATGCTGTACGCTAGGTTAAATTTTGATTAATAAACAGTAGTTAAGATGTTGCTTAATCAATACCGATTTAGTGTTAACGCTAAATTTCGCTAATCAAAATAGCGATGAAATGAGTCAGGGAAGAGCAGCTCATCAAAAGTGAGCTATGCAAGGATAAGTTTTCAATCCCCACCTTAACAATGCTCCCCTCTCAAACAATTGTGATTCTGGCTAAAGTTCATTCGACGATTAACTGATAGCTTTACTATTGTTTTTCTTAAAATTTATTGTCTGTATTTGCTGTCTGGTAGCAAGTGCCATGGGCGGTAGCGTGCTTACATACTTGGATAAAAGCACCGTCATTAACTCAAAGCTAAAACCGACCTCCCTGCTTATGAACGAGTAAAACAACTACATTCGTTGGAACCCACATGCAGAATAAAGAAAAAATTGCGGTGTTTATTGATGCCGATAATGCGCCAGCCAGAAAGTTTGACGTGGTACTCGCTGAGCTTGCAAAACACGGTCTCATCAGTATTCGAAAGGCCTATGGCAACTGGAAAAGCCCGAACCTAAAGCCATGGGAAGAAATTCTCCATGAATATGCCATTCAGCCCATCCAACAATTCGATTTAACCAAAGGTAAAAATGCCAGTGATATCGCTTTAGTTATTGATGTTATGGATATTCTTTACACAAAGGATATAGACATTATTTGCTTAATTTCTTCGGATTGCGACTTTACTCCCCTTGTAACCAGAGCCTTAGCCGACGGTAAAACCGTTTTTGGTTTCGGAGAACGTAAAGCGCCAGCCGCTTTCGTAAATAGCTGCTCTCGCTTCCTCTACCTCGACGCTGAACCTGTAGTCGTCGCAGAAGAAATTGAAGTGATATCAGAAGCCACTCAGCCTCCACCAACGGCACCTGACTCAATCAGTAAAACCGAGCAAGCTCAGCCCAAAATCGCCACACCACAAAAATGTAATTTAAAAAGTGACACCAAACTGCTCAATATGTTGCGACAGGCCATAGAAGCAACCGAAGAGGAAGATGGCTGGGCACAACTCGGCCCAATTGGTTCACATATCTCCAATCACAGCTCGTTCGATCAGCGAAACTACGGATTTAAAAAACTCAGCGATCTCTTTGCCGCAATCGATCTCTTCGAAATGCGTAAAACCCACGGCTCAGTGCTATGGGTAAGAGATATCAAACGCGCAAAGAAGAATGGAAGATGAAACCTGCCATTAAATTAAATCCGTCATTCCGCACCTAATTTTCGATTTAAAAAACTTGACGGCGATCGGTCATTCTGATCTATTACTCTCTTTTGCAGGTAATTCATCATGGCCGCTCCCGCTATCTCTATCCGTAACCTCGACCACCTTGGTTTGGTCGCTGCACTTTGCCAAGAACTCGGCATTGCTCGCATGATTGATGCGGTGCTACCCAAAACGCCGCCCTACAAAGTCTCACATGGTGAAGCGTTGGTGGCGATGATACTGAACGGTCTTGGCTTTCATAGTTCGACCTTGCACATGTTCCCGCAATTCTTTGCCAACAAGCCTGTAGAACGCCTGATTGGCCCGGGGATCTGTGCCGATGACCTCAATGATGATGTGCTCGGCCGCTGCCTTGATGCCCTCTTTGAGGCCGATGTCAGCACGCTTTATCAGGTGATGGCGGAGCAGGTCGTTGAACGATTGGGGCTCAAAAGTACTGCAGTACACCTCGATATCACCAGCTTCCACGTCGATGGCGCCTATGACCAAGCCGATGGCGAGCAGCTCGGTAAGTTGCAATTGGTACGGGGCTATAGCCGCGACCATCGGCCAGAGCTAAACCAGGTTATCCTGGAGCTTATCTGTGAAAATCAGGCCGGCCTGCCCATCTACATGCAAGCCTTGAGTGGTAATATTAATGATACCAAGGCCTTTGCCCAGACGGTACGGCGCCACTTGAGCAGTCTCAAGGCCGCGCAGGAGAGTCGTTATCTGGTCGGCGATGCGGCGCTGTATTGCGCCGACACCTTGCAACTACTGGCACAACAGCAACAGTTGTTCGTGACTCGTGTGCCTGTCACCCTCAATGAAGCCAAGCGAGCCGTGGCAACCATTGGCACCCAGTCGCTGGTTGCGCTGGGCAATGGCTATCATGGCTGTTGGCAAAGCGCCAATTATGCCGACGTCGCGCAGCGTTGGTTGCTGGTGCGCAGCGAACAGGCCAGCCACCGTGAGCAGCAAACATTAGCCAAAAACCTACTGAAAGACAGCACGCGTGAACTGAAAGCCTTCAACAAATTATGTGCCCAGCGTTTTGCCTGCGAGACCGATGCGCAGGCTGAATTAGCCCGTTTTGCTGTCAGCTTAAATCTGCTGCAACTAGAAGCAGAAGTCGTGAGTGAACCTATCTATGCAGGGCGCGGAAGGCCCCAAAAGGGTGAAATGCCGGTGAACTACCAATTTCACATCAAGGGGTTAGCCGCAAGTAGCTTGGCGCGGGTGGCTGAGGCGCGCAACCAGACAGGGGTGTTCATCCTCGCGACCAATGATCACAGTGAAACGCTCACCATGGCTGAGCTGTTGGCTACCTATAAAGCCCAGCAGAATGTCGAGCGTGGTTTTAGGTTTCTGAAAAGTCCCGAATTTTTAACCTCCTCGTTATATCTTAAAAAACCGGAACGTATCGAAGCGTTGCTGATGGTGATGACCTGTAGCCTGATGATTTATGCGGCGCTGGAGCACCGGATCCGGCAGGGCTTAGTAGAGCAGAACCGGAGTGTGGCGGACATGAAAAAGAAACCCACGCAAAAACCGACTGCGCGGTGGATTTTTTTACGCTTTGGCGGGGTGCACGAGTACCAGTTGGGAGAGGCGCCACCTCAAGTCACAGGACTCACAGTGGACCAGCAGATCATTCTCGACGTGTTAGGCGAACGGTATCGGCAAATTTATTCCTAAATCAGGTGCGGAAAGTCGGTTAAATGCAAATTAACCAATCTTACAAAACAACAAAACCACCTTAAAAAGGCAATTAAATGGATAAGTTTGACAACGAAAAAAAGCACATATGGAATAAATTTGCTGACATTGAAAGACTTATAGATGAAAAATTCTCAACACTAGAAAGTGAAATTTTAAAATCAGCTTCAGAGGCCCAAAGAGACGCAAATTACTCCTCAAGAAAAGTAACTGAATACAAAAATAGAGCTTTGGAATCAAAAAATGAAGCAATTAAAACAAGCGAAGAAATTCTAATTATAAAAAACAAAGTAACAAATGAGTTTATAATTTTCCAAGACACGGTAACAAACGCAAGTTCTTTAGCCTCAGACGCAGAAAAACTTCACTCCAGCGCAGAAATTAAAATAAAAGAATTGGATGAATGGATTGAATGCAGTCAAGATAAGTATTCATCAATATCAGAAATATTAGAAAAATACACAGACCTTGAAAATATTTTAGAGAATACAGTCTCATCTGCTAATCTAATACAAACAAATAGTAACAAGGTAAAATCCATTGTTACATCTTCTATGGAATTAAAAAACAAGATTGATGAAGCTTACACTGAAATATATGGTTTCGAGGAAGAAGATGAAGATGGAAACATTTCGGTTAATGAGGGTAAACTAGCACTACTCGAAAATGTATATGAAGAACTAAATGAAAAAATTTCAACATTAGACACAGAGTTATCAAAATATAAAAAGACTAACACTGAAGAGCTAAACTCGATTATAAGCACAAGCATTAATAAAATTGATAAATTTATAACAGAAAAAGAAGAGTTAATAAAATCAATCGAGGGGAAGATAAACTCTTTACTGCCAAGAGCATTAACAACTGGTCTAAGCTCTGCATATCAAGCTAAAAAAGAGGCGGAAGAGGAAAATTACCTAAATTTAAGCAAAACATTCGTAAAATGTATTTTAGGCCTAATGGCAATATCATTAATCCCTATAGGAATTAATATTTTCATGGTAATAAATGGCAAGGAATTAACTGAAGCATTAAAAGATACACCGCAGGTCATTTTAGGTTTACTGCCAGCTTACCTACCTATTATGTGGCTTGCTATTTCAAATAACAAGAAAATAAATCTATCAAAAAGATTAATAGAAGAATACACCCATAAAGAAGTGTTAAGTAAAACATATGAAGGCTTATCAACCCAAATAAACAATATAAAAGAAGAAATATCTCACTCTCAATTAAAAAACAAACTATTATTTAATTTATTAGATGTAAACGCAGAAAACCCAGGAAAACTAATATCAAACTATGACAAAAGTGACCATCCTTTGATGGAGGTTTTAGATAGAAGCTCTCAGTTAGCTACTTCAATAGAAAAATTATCAAAAATACCAGGAGTACGAAAGGTAGCTCAAAAATTAGTTGAAAAAAATACACATCAGCTAAAAGAACAAGATAGTAAAGTTAATGAAGCTATAGACTCTTTGAATGACGAAAAAGATTTACTCGATGATAATCAAAAGAGATAAATTTCACTCAAAGAAATTTAACAAGCAACCCTTCTAAAAGATGTCGTGGTCAATGAAAGATGTGCAGGTATAACTCTTCATTCAATGGTTACACCAAAACTAGCATTGTTGCACCAGTGACCTTCTAAAACATGGATGTTTTAGTAGAGCCTACACGGACGTATCTACGGCGTGTCACTGGTGTAACAGTGCGAGAGCCTGCGGCAAGCAATTAGGGGACACAGACCTTAGCAGCGATGCTGCACGTTATTAGCAACACAAATACAAAAAGAAACTATCAGGCACTCTGGCGCAATCAGCGCCAAAAACAAAACCCCGATACTGTTGCCAGTATCGGGGTTTTTATTTATAAGAATTTGGGTTTTAAGCGATTAAGCTAAAGACCGCAGATGTTTTTGCGCAGGATAAATCGTGTTAGTACAAGGCGCTGTGAGCGTAGCATACGTTGTTTGTATGTGAGCGAGCAGCAACGCCGTAATCACCGATTTAAACCAGCAAAAATTACATCATACCGCCCATTCCGCCCATTCCACCCATTCCGCCCATATCTGGCGCATCAGCTTTTGGCAGTTCAGCTACCATAGCTTCGGTGGTGATCATCAGGCCTGCGATAGACGCTGCGAATTGCAGTGCGCTACGGGTTACTTTAGTTGGGTCAAGGATACCCATTTCTAACATATCACCGTAGGTGTCGTTACCCGCGTTGTAACCGTAGTTACCGCTGCCGTTCTTCACAGTGTTAGCCACAACAGAGGCTTCTTCGCCTGCGTTGGTTGCGATTTGACGCAGTGGCGCTTCCATTGCACGTAGGGCAATAACCACACCGTGTTTTTGGTCTTCGTTAGCCACTTCAACGTCAGCAATCTTAGAAGCTACACGTACCAGCGCTACACCGCCGCCTGGTACCACGCCTTCTTCAACCGCAGCACGAGTTGCGTGCAGCGCGTCTTCTACGCGAGCTTTTTTCTCTTTCATTTCAACTTCGGTCGCTGCACCGACTTTGATGACCGCAACACCGCCAGCGAGTTTAGCCATACGCTCTTGCAGTTTTTCTTTGTCGTAGTCTGAAGTTGATTCTTCGATTTGTTGCTTGATTTGGCTAACACGCGCTTCGATTTGCGCTTGCTCACCGTTACCATCGATGATGGTGGTGTTGTCTTTAGTGATCACAACACGTTTAGCAGTACCTAAGTCTTCTAAGGTTGCTTTTTCAAGCTCTAAGCCGATTTCTTCAGCGATTACAGTACCGCCAGTTAAAATCGCCACGTCTTGCAGCATTGCCTTACGACGGTCACCAAAGCCTGGCGCTTTAACCGCGGCCACTTTCACGATACCGCGCATGTTGTTCACAACTAAGGTTGCTAAGGCTTCGCCTTCAACATCTTCGGCAACGATCAGTAATGGCTTACCAGTTTTTGCCAGACCTTCAAGGATTGGTAACAGTTCGCGAATGTTAGAGATTTTCTTGTCTACTAACAGTACGAATGGGTGATCTAATTCAACGCTGCCAGTTTCTGGCTTGTTGATGAAGTATGGAGACAGGTAACCACGGTCGAACTGCATACCTTCTACTACGTCCAGTTCGTTTTCCAGTGCTTGACCTTCTTCAACGGTGATCACGCCTTCTTTACCGACTTTTTCCATTGCAGTAGCAATGATTTGGCCGATTGACTCGTCAGAGTTAGCAGAGATAGTACCTACTTGAGCGATAGCTTTTGAGTCGGCGCAATCTTGAGAAAGGTTTTTCAGCTCGATAACGGCTGCAGCAACAGCTTTATCGATACCGCGCTTTAAATCCATTGGGTTCATACCCGCTGCAACGGCTTTTAAACCTTCAGTCACAATGGCTTGTGCCAGAACGGTTGCAGTAGTGGTACCGTCACCGGCGGCGTCGTTGGCTTTAGAAGCAACTTCTTTCACCATTTGCGCGCCCATGTTTTCGAACTTGTCTTCTAATTCGATTTCTTTTGCAACAGACACACCGTCTTTAGTGATCAGTGGTGAGCCAAAGCTCTTGTCTAATACCACGTTACGGCCTTTAGGGCCTAGGGTCACTTTTACTGCGTTAGCCAGAATGTTTACACCAGCCAGCATTTTTACGCGTGCGTCATTACCGAATACAACTTCTTTAGCTGCCATATTGAGTATCCTTTAAATTTTTGATGATTAATTGGAATGTCGAATTGATGTCGTGGATTAACCTACGATGGCCATCAGGTCAGCTTCTGACAGGATCAAGACTTCTTGACCGTCGATTTTTTCTTTCTTCACACCGTAACCTTCATTGAAGATCACTACATCACCTACTTTCACATCCAGTGGTCTTACAGTGCCATTTTCGAGAATACGGCCGTTGCCTACTGCCAGTACTTCTCCGCGAGTCGATTTTTCAGCGGCGCTACCGGTTAATACAATGCCACCCGCTGAAGTTGATTCAACTTCTAAACGCTTAACGATTACGCGGTCATGTAATGGACGAATATTCATCTATGAACTCTCCTAATGATTTAATGCCCAACAATCGAGGCGATTTTGTGATGAAAAAGAGGAAGCGTTTTCGGCGTCCCCTTTGATGTCTGTGATATGGGGTTAGCCCCTGCCAGATCCAAGTGCCTTTACAAAAAAAAATTCAAATTTTTGATGTCAGTTTTTTCAAGCGGGCACAATCCTGCTAGAATTCGGCCTCCGCTCGCAAACAAGGCACCATTTTCCCCATGAAAGACAGACACGGGCTGCTTAGCGCGCCAATTGGTCGTGTACTGCTCAACATGAGCCTCCCCAACTTGATTGGCATTATGACCATTCTAGGTTTTAGCCTCGCTGACACTTTTTTTATCAGTCAGTTAGGGACCGAAGCCTTAGCGGCGATCAGTTTTACCTTTCCGGTGACTTTGATTATTTCCAGCATCGCCATTGGGATTGGTGCCGGCGTTTCCACTAACCTTGGCAGGCTGATAGGCTCGGGCAATGCCCCACGCGCCAAGGTGTTTCTGCACGATGCGCTGCTGCTAACCTTTATCCTTATCGCCAGCTTATCCGCCCTAGGTAGCATTTTTATTAAGCCGCTCTTTAGTTTGCTTGGCGCCAATGACACCAGCTTGCCGCTGATCCACGACTATATGATGTATTGGTATGTGGGCGCGCCGCTGTTGGTGCTATTGATGGTGGGTAATCAAGGCCTGCGCTCGACTGGGGATACTCGCTCCCCTGCGATGATTATGGCGCTGGCGGCGATCATTAACTTAATACTCGATCCCTTATTAATCTTCGGCATTGGGCCCTTCCCACGCTTGGAGATCCAAGGCGCGGCGATTGCAACCCTGTTCTCTTGGCTGATAGCCCTGTCGCTCTCGGGTTATTTGTTGATTATTAAGCGCAATATGTTGGAATGGGCGGCATTTGATATCGATAGAATGCGCGCCAACTGGAGTAAACTCGCCCATATCGCCCAGCCCGCAGCTCTGATGAATTTAATCAACCCACTCGCCAATGCGGTGATTATGGCGATGCTGGCGCATATCGACCACAGTGCCGTCGCGGCCTTTGGTGCGGGCACCCGTTTAGAATCTGTGCTCTTGATTGTGGTGATGGCGCTCTCGTCGAGCCTGATGCCGTTTATCGCGCAAAACCTCGGGGCAGGCCAAACTCAAAGGGCGAAACAGGCGTTGCTGTTATCGCTTAAATTTATCTTTGTATTCCAAACCTTACTCTATATTCCGCTGGCATTTTTCGCCCAGCCACTTGCCCATTTATTCAGTACCGATCCGCAGGTGCTAGAGTGGTTAAGTTTTTATATTCTGGTCTTGCCCTGCGCCTACGGCCCGCTCGGCATAGTGATCATCTTTGCCACGGCACTGAATGCGTACCACAGACCCATGAGCTCGTTAGTGATTAACCTGTGCCGCTTAGTGCTGCTGATGCTGCCGTTGGCGGCGCTGGGGTCTTATATCGATGGGGTGAAAGGCTTGTTGCTCGCGCTCCCCATCACCAACCTCTTGATGGGGATTGCTTGTTATTATCTGGCGCAGCGCATTTGCGAACCCGCTAAGGTGACGACCGCCGACGCTATTTAAGAAGTGCTTTTTTGGCGAAAGCGTAAATCATTTTGCAGGAAGGGTTCTTCGGAGGCCTTACAAACTCGGCGAGTGGCGATCCCCTCTTGACTCATATTGGTGGGCACGCCGCCAGGCGCGAGTTCTTGCAAGATAAAATCAATAAATCGACGGCTGGCAAGACTAACATAACGTCTTGATGGATAAGCTAAATAAAATTCACCAGGATGTGGGTCAATCTCGGGTAGCAGGGTAACTAGCTGCCCTGCTGCCACATACTCGGCCACCACTTCGGTCGGGGCATAGACAATTCCGCGCCCTTGCAGGGCAAACTCCACCGCGACTTCGACGCTGTTAGAGCAAAAATTGCCTCTCACTCTCACTTCCTGCTCGGCACCAATCCATAACTCATTGAAGATTTTGCCATTTGAGAGTCTAAACAAGGACACATTGTGGGACTCAATCTCCTGCGGAGTTCTCGGCGTGCCGTGCTCGGCGAGGTATTCAGGGCTGGCATAGAAGCGCAGATCCGTGGTGAAGATAGGCCGCACTACTAGATCTAAGGTATCTAGCGCGGGTTCCACCACAAAGGCCACATCGAGGTTGTTCTTCACCATATCCACGGATTCGGCGCTGTTGATCACTTCCACCGTCAATCTTGGGTGTAAATCCATAAAGCGGAAAATCGCCCGCATCAACACATTCATACTGTGGATAGGGAACATTTGGATCCGCAGATGACCGCTGATCTCGGCATCATCATTGGTCATCTCGAACAGGGTTTCATCGAGCTGCGCCAAGATATTTAACGAGCGTTGATAAAAATGGCTCCCCGCGGAGGTGAGCGTCATCGAACGACTCTGACGGTGGAATAGCTTGATATTCAGTTCATCTTCCAACGCCTGCAAGCGGCGACTCACGGTCGATTTAGGTAAGTTAAGCAAATCAGCAGCTTCAATCAAACTGCCGGTTTCGGCTATGCGGTGAAATAACGCTAAGTCCTCTGTCTTCATCTTTAACTTAATTTCAATCTCATTATGTGGGATTCATAATCCAAAAGTATCCCGTTTATTGCAACAAATTTAGCTGTTATCTTCGCGCCCCTGAAATGCTGATAAATTGTTATCGAGGACTCCCCTACCATGAAATCATATCGACTGCTCCCCTTGGCGGCTTTGTTGCCTGCCCTACTGACGGCCTGTACACCCGCGGAAAGCTCAGTACAGGCGAGTGCTATTCGTCCGGTAAAACTCTTTGAGGTGATGCAACTCGAAGGGGGAGATTTTAGGACATTTCCGGCCCGCGTCAGTGCCAATAGCCGCGCCGAGTTATCCTTTAGGATTTCAGGCGAGCTGACAGATCTCGCATTAGTGGAAGGGCAACAGATCCGCCAAGGCAGCCTCTTGGCTAAGCTCGACGACAGGGATGCCTATAACAATTTAATGACCCGCGAAGCCGAGCATGAACTCTTGGCGGCGGATTTTCAGCGTAAAACCGAACTCCTCAAGCGCAAGTTAATCTCCCAAGCCGAGTTTGATAGCGCCCAAGCGCAGCTTAAATCGGCCAAAGCGGCCTTGGCCGCCGCCCGTGATCAGTTAAGTTATACCAAGCTTATTGCTCCCTTTAGTGGCACTGTGGCCAAACGTTTAGTGGATAACCACCAAATCGTACAGGCCAACCAAGGGATTTTAACGCTGCAAAACAACAGCTTGCTCGATGTTAGCATTCAAGTTCCCGAGGCGATGGCGGCAAGCTTAAACAACTATATTCAGCAGCAAAACTTTACCGCTAAGGTGCGTTTTAGCGCATTAGCAGGGATGGAGTTTGATGCGAAATTCAAAGAATACTCGACCCAAGTGACCCCGGGTACTCAGGCCTATGAAGTGGTGTTTTCCTTACCTCAACCTAAAGATATTCAATTACTTCCGGGCATGAGCGCCGAGTTAACCCTCGCCTTAGTGAAAACCCCAGATCAAACCGCATCGGCCATAGTGCCAGTCACCGCCATCGATAAACGCGATCAGGATGGCCAAGTTCAAGTCTGGGTCTATCAAGCGCAATCGGGCGAAGTTAAACCCACGGCAGTGACCTTAGGCCGAGTCACCACCGAAGGCATTGAAGTCTTAGGCGGCATCAACAAAGGTGACTTGATTGTCAGCGCGGGGGTATCCCAATTATCCGACGGAATGAAAGTGAAGCCACTACGCTGGCAACGCGGAGTGTAATTCATGAACATTGCTGAGTATTCCATCCGCCACAAAGTGATTAGCTGGATGTTTGTGCTACTGCTGCTCGTGGGCGGTGGTGTGAGTTTTACCGGTCTTGGGCAATTAGAATTTCCAGAATTTACCATTAAAGAAGCCCTAGTGATCACCGCCTATCCGGGGGCCTCACCCGAGCAAGTGGAAGAAGAAGTCACCCTTCCCCTCGAAGATGCACTGCAGCAACTCGATGCGGTTAAGCACGTGACCTCAATCAATAGTGCGGGCCTGTCGCAGATCCAAATAGAGATCAAAGAAACCTACGATAAAACCAGCCTGCCACAGGTGTGGGATGAGGTGCGTCGTAAGGTGAACGACACCGCAGGACAACTGCCTCCCGGCACTAGTACGCCCAAGGTTTATGACGACTTTGGCGACGTGTACGGCATTTTGTTTAATCTCTCAGGGCCTGACTATAGCAACCGCGAATTAAGCAACTATGCCGACTATTTGCGCCGCGAACTGGTACTGGTGCCTGGGGTCAAAAAAGTCTCTGTCGCGGGCAGCGTAACCGAACAGGTAGTGATTGAAATATCACAACAAAAACTCTCTGCATTGGGGTTAGATCAAAGCTATATCTACGGCCTGATTAACAATCAGAACGTGGTTTCTAATGCGGGCAGTTTAGTGGTTGGCGATAATCGTATTCGCATTCATCCCACGGGCGAATTTAGCAGTGTGCAGGATCTTGCGCGTCTGATCGTCAGTCCGCCCGGCAGCACCGAGCTTATCTATCTTGGCGACATTGCCCATATAGAAAAAGATTACGATGAAACCCCAGATGTGCTCTATCACAACCGTGGCGAAGCCGCCCTCTCCTTGGGGATTTCGTTTTCGAGTGGCGTCAACGTAGTCGAAGTAGGTAAAAGCGTTAGTGAGCGCCTTGCCGAGTTGGAGTCACAACGCCCAATTGGGATGAACTTAGATACGGTCTATAACCAAAGCCTGGCGGTGGATGACACTGTAAATGGCTTTTTGATCAACCTATTAGAATCAATCGCCATCGTTATTGCCGTACTGCTGCTGTTTATGGGCCTGCGCTCAGGCTTACTGATGGGCTTAATCCTGCTGCTGACGATTCTCGGCACTTTTATCGTGATGAAAGTACTGGGTATTGAGCTGCAACTGATCTCCCTCGGCGCCCTGATTATTGCACTTGGTATGTTGGTCGATAACGCCATTGTGGTGACGGAAGGTATTTTGATTGGCCTGCGCCGGGGTAAGACTCGCCTCGAAGCCGCTAAACAAATTGTGACGCAAACCCAGTGGCCGCTGCTTGGCGCCACAGTGATCGCGATTATCGCCTTCGCGCCGATTGGTTTATCGCAAAATGCCGCGGGTGAGTTTTGTCGCTCGCTGTTCCAAGTGTTGATGATCTCTTTATTTATCAGTTGGATTACCGCGATCACCCTGACACCTTTCTTCTGTCACTTGCTGTTTAAAGACGCCCCAGCAGACGATGAAGAGCAGGATCCTTACAAAGGTTGGTTCTTCAGCTTATACCGCGCGAGTTTAACCTTTGCCCTACGTTTTAGAATAGCCAGCATTTTATTGGTCGGCGCTATGCTTGTTACCGCGGTAATTGGCTTTGGCCATATCAAAAATGTGTTCTTCCCAGCGTCAAACACGCCCATCTTCTTTGTCGATATTTGGATGCCTGAAGGCACGGATATCAAAGGTACAGAACGTTTCACCGCCGATATTGAGCAGCTGCTACTCAAGCAAGCCGAGGAGCAACACAGTGGCCTTAAACACTTAACCACAGTGATTGGCCAAGGTGCACAGCGTTTCGTCCTGCCCTATCAACCGGAAAAAGGTTACCCCGCCTTTGCCCAGTTGATCATCGAGATGGAGGATCTAGCGTCGCTCAAAGTCTATATGTCTGAGTTAGAAAGACAGCTAAATCAACGGTTCCCGCAGGCACAATATCGATTCAAGAATATGGAAAACGGCCCGTCTCCGGCCGCGAAGATTGAGGCGCGTTTCTACGGTGATGATCCTGAAGTGCTGCGTGCTCTGGGCGCTCAAGCCGAAGCGATTTTCCATGCTGAGCCGAGTATGGATGGCGTTCGCCATGATTGGCGCAACCAAGTGCCTTTAATTCGTCCACAGCTGCAAAATGCGCAGGCGAGGGAAACCGGGATCAGTAAGCAGGATCTGGATAATGCGCTGCTTATCAACTTTAGCGGCAAACAGATTGGCCTTTACCGCGAAACCAGCCATTTACTGCCCATCGTTGCCCGTGCCCCCGCCGAAGAGCGTTTGCAGGCGGACAGCCTGTGGAAACTGCAAATCTGGAGTAGCGAGCACAGCACCTTTGTGCCAGCTACCCAAGTGGTAAGCCAGTTTGAAACCCAGTGGGAAAACCCCTTAGTGAAACGTCGTGACCGGATGCGGATGTTAGCGGTTCTGGCCGATCCAAAGCTTGGCAGCGATGAAACCGCCGATTCTGTGCTCCGTAAAGTGAAGGATAAGGTTGAAGCCATCAGTATCCCCGCGGGTTATCACCTCGAATGGGGCGGCGAGTATGAGACCGCTGGCGAAGCCCAAACTGCGGTATTTAGCTCGATTCCATTAGGCTACTTGGCGATGTTTTTAATCACAGTGTTCCTGTTTAACTCGGTACGCCAACCCTTAGTGATTTGGTTTACCGTACCACTGGCCTTGATTGGGGTCTCGGCGGGATTACTGATTTTCGACGCGCCCTTTAGCTTTATGGCACTGCTGGGGCTGCTGAGTCTATCGGGCATGGTGATTAAAAACGGCATTGTGTTAGTCGATCAAATCAACCTAGAACTTGACGAAGGCAAGCCGGCCTATATCGCCTTAGTCGATTCGAGTGTCAGCCGTGTACGCCCCGTGATGATGGCAGCGATCACGACCATGCTCGGGATGATCCCGCTGATCCCCGACGCCTTTTTCGGCTCGATGGCGATCACTATCATCTTTGGTTTAGGTTTTGCGTCGCTGCTGACCCTTATTGTGCTGCCAGTGATGTACAGCCTCGCCTTTAATATCAAACCGAATGCGGTGGCGAGCGAGCAGCACTAGCCCGCCACTCCCCCTAAACGCTTCCCGGCGTGGCCGATCGATGTGGTATGACTCATCGATTGGCCCTTTCTTCCCTTCAATTAACCACTTAACCTCAAAAACAAAAACGCCTAGATTTCATCTTGGTTATCGACAAAATCTAGGCGCAGTAAGGGCGGATGACCATAGTGCTAGGTATTAGTTGACGACCTTTTTCACCACTTTCTTGGCATCGACACCCTCTTTTTTATCGTGCTTGTCTTGCTTAAGCGCATCGGCAGCTTTGTCGGATAACTTATCGTCGGGTTTGATATCATCGACCTTATCACTGACCGAATCAGTGACTTTATCCTTAGCATCGCCAACGGCATCTTTAGCATCTTTCGCCGTACGTTCGGCGGCTTTTTCTGGTGTACAGCGGCCACTCACGCCCGTAGTCGCCTTGACCGCCGCATTCTTGGCGACTTTTTCAGGGTCGCAATTAGGATCTAAGGGCCCTGCGACTGCGCTATAGGTAATCAGCGAGCAAGTTACGACAGACAACAATCCCGAAATCAGCTTTAACTTAGTCAGATTCATATTCAACCTCCATGAATAATATGTTCGAGCTTTACTATAGTACGTCGTTAAGTTGAAGCAAACCGACTTAAGCTACCCATGCGACAACGCGCATAAAAACAAGCTCCCAGAGGTTTGCACCAGTGGGAGCTTGTAGAATATTGCGTGAGTAACGGCTTAATCTGTCAGGATAAATGATTAAGATTTTGGATCTTTGGGCTGAGTGTCGTTAGGCTCATGCACTTTCGCGTCACAGTCTTTCTCCGTTAATTGATGACTCTCGGGGCGTTTATCGCTCGGATCAGCCTTATGCTCAAAGTCCCCTTCGTACACATTGCCGTCGGAGTGCGTATGTTGCTCGAAGGGATTCTGCCCAAATGGATTCGATTGCGAGCCAGAATGCGGACCAAATGGGCCTGCACCAAAACCGCCGTGCATACCACCCTGTAAACCGGATACCACCCGCAGCTGCATACGCTTAAACACTAAGGCGGCAATCGGGCGGCGCGTTAAGGGTGTGAGTAATAATAGGCCAATAAAATCAGTCACAAAGCCTGGAATAACCAGCAATACCCCCGCCATGGCTAACATCATGCCTTCGACAATTTCCTGCCCAGGCGCCTCACCTCGCGTGAGTTTTTGCTGTACTTGCATCAGCGTGCTCAGCCCTTGGCTACGCACGAGGGACACACCCAATACGGCGGTGAATAATACCAGACCAATGGTGGTCCAAGTGCCGAGCACTTCGCCCACGCGGATTAACACTGACAGTTCGACAACTGGGATCAGCACAAATAATAAAAACAGGATTAAAAACATACCGACCTCAGATTTATCTCGCTTACTTGAAAACTAAATGGGGGCTATCCGGTCTTAATTCAAGTCATTCGGCAGGAGCAGTCTGTAAAGGAGTGAAACTTCTGATATTTAGTTCACTCTTTTGTTACCCAGTTAATGTATGAGACCATAAAAGCACGTAAAGTAGCTTAGCCTAATAGGCTTAAGCGAAGTTTAAGATTGTTAAGGGACGATACCTCACACCATGCAAGCTCAGTATTTAGTGGTCAGCACCAGTTGCCCAGATGAAGTTCAGGCAAAGCGCATCGCCCACGCCTTAGTGGAAGCGCGTATTGCCGCTTGCGTGCATATCTCGGCGCCGATCCGCTCAGTGTATGCATGGGAAGGAAAAATCTGTGAGGAGCAAGAAATTAGCTTACACATTAAATGTTTACAAAGCCGCTATGCCGAGTTAGAACAGCTTGTGCTTCAACTCCACCCTTATCAAGTGCCTGAAATTATTGCCGTACCCGTCACTCACGGGCTACCAGCCTATTTAGATTGGATAAAAGATAACACTCAGCCATGAAAAAACTACTTAGCTTTATCTTCACCGCATTACTGCTGCTTGCGCCCTTAACTCAAAGTAGCAATGCCTTCGCCAATAGCTTCGGTTTTCTAAAAAGTGAGCCAGAGTTAATGCCTGTCGATCAAGCCTTTGCCTTCGATTTTAAGCAGGAAGGCAATAAGGTCACCCTCAATTGGGTCATTGCCGACGGCTACTATATGTATCGGGATAAGCTTAAGTTTAGTGTCAATGGCGCCGAACTTGGCACCATAGATCTGCCAAAGGGCAAACCCCACAACGACGAATATTTCGGTGAGCAAGAGGTGTACTACACCTATATCGATATTCCCGTTGGCCTGAAACAAGCCGATGATAACGGCACCTTAACCGTGACCTTTATGGGCTGCGCCGAGGGTAAACTCTGTTATCCACCGACCAAGCGCGATGTCACCCTAAAAGCTGTCGCGGCCAATGATGGCCAAATCGCGACTGGTACAGACAGCAGCGAAAATTCTGAGTCTGCCGCCACTGCTGACGCTAAGCAAACTAGCAGCGTCCCAAGCCAACCTATTACCCAGCAGGATAGCCTAAGCCAGATGCTGTCTAACGACAGTTTACTCTGGACCTTAGTGATCTTCTTCGGCCTAGGGATTGGTCTGGCGCTCACGCCTTGCGTCTTCCCTATGTACCCGATCCTATCGGGCATTATTGTTGGCCAAGGGCAAAAACTCTCGACCGCTAAGGCCTTTACCCTGTCGATGGCCTATGTGCAGGGTATGGCGATCACCTACTCGATTTTAGGTCTAGTGGTTGCCTCTGCGGGGATGAAATATCAAGCGGCGCTGCAACATCCCGCCGTGCTGATCTTTTTAGCTATCCTGTTCTTTGTACTCAGTTTATCCATGTTTGGCTTGTACGATCTCAAACTGCCTTCAAGCTGGCAGGAGAAGATGAACTCGATTTCAAACAATCAAAAGGGCGGCAATTTAGTTGGCGTGTTTTTGATGGGGGTGATATCGGGATTAGTGGCCTCACCTTGTACAACGGCCCCACTTTCAGGCGCCTTAGTCTATGTGGCGCAAACCGGTGATTTATTGCAAGGTTTCCTCGCGCTCTACGTGCTGAGCATGGGTATGGGTGTGCCGCTACTTATCATTGGTACCTCGGGTGGTAAGTTACTGCCACGCGCTGGCGCTTGGATGAACATCATTAAAACCGTGTTCGGTTTCCTCCTGATTGCCGTATCGATTGTGATGCTTGGCCGTATTTGGACGGGTGTGGTTTCCGATGTGCTCTGGTCACTCTGGGGCATTAGCTTCACCGGTTACCTGATGCACCAAAACAAACTCAGCGCCTTCAACTGGAAACAAACCGTGCGCTCAGTGCTGCTGACACTCACGCTGTTGGCCAGTTTCTCCTACGGTTTCCAAGCGGTCATGGGCCACTTTGGCTTTACCCATGCGCCAATGGGCACTGTGGCGACAACCGAGCAGGAGCACGGCTTTAAACGGATTAAATCTATTGAAGATTTAGACCGTGAAATCGCCGCCGCAACCGCTGCGGGTAAGCCTGTGATGCTGGATCTCTACGCCGATTGGTGTGTGGCCTGTAAAGAGTTTGAGGCCATCACCTTTAAGGACGCCGAAGTGCTAGTGCGGATGAACAAGATAGTGTTATTACAGGCCGACGTGACTAAGAGCGATGCCGTGGATGTGGCACTGCTAGAGAAATACAATGTGCTGGGCCTACCGACGCTGCTGATGTTTAACGAGCAAGGTGAGCAGAGGGAAGATTTAAGAGTGACTGGCTTTATGGGACCGAAGGAATTTGCCGCCCATTTAGATCACTTAGTGAAATAATCTCAGCTAAAACGCCAATTTATCTCTGCGCCGTTTTAGCGTAAAACCAATAAAAAGCGGACTTTTTTCATTAAAAGTCCGCTTTTTTATCACGCTGTCATCGATTTCTTATACAATCCCTGTTTAACGTGGACTTTTTAGATTGGAGCATTATGGAACCGGCTATTCTTATCATTACACTTATCTGCGGCATGCTGGTTAGCCGCATAGGGCTGCCTCCCCTGATCGGCTACTTAGTGGCAGGCTTTGTACTCTTTGTTTTTGGTATTGAGAAAGAAAGCCTGCCCCTGCTGCAAGAACTCGCTAACCTTGGGGTCACCTTATTACTCTTTGCCATTGGTCTTAAACTGGATATTCGCAGCCTCTTTAAGGCCGAAGTCTGGGCCGGGTCGAGCATACATTTAGTGCTCTCTATGGTGCTGTTTATTCCTATCCTCAAAATCTTCGGCTTTATTGGCCTTAGCCAACTCGATGGTTTGGGCATTGCACAACTGTCTTTAATCGCCTTTGCGCTCAGCTTCTCCAGTACGGTATTCGCGATTAAGGTATTGGAAGATAAAGGCGACGTGCAGTCCCTCTATGGCCGTGTCGCCATTGGTATCCTGATTATGCAGGATATTTTTGCCGTCATCTTCTTAACCATTTCTAAGGGCGCTGTTCCATCGGTTTGGGCACTGGCGTTATTGCTGTTACCTCTAGCAAAACCACTGATTTACAAAGCCTTCGACCGTGTTGGTCACGGCGAGCTCTTAGTGTTATTCGGATTAGTGATGGCGCTGGTTGTCGGCGCTTGGTTGTTTGAGTCCGTCGGCCTCAAACCGGATCTTGGCGCGCTTATCATAGGCATTTTACTCGCTGGGCATAAAAAGGCCTCCGAGCTGGCTAAATCCTTGTTCTACTTTAAAGAACTCTTCCTTGTTGCCTTCTTCCTAACCATTGGCCTCAATGGTTTACCTACGGTATCCGATGTGGTGCTCGCGGCCTTATTAGTGCTGTTAGTGCCGTTAAAAATCCTGTTATTCGTCTACCTTCTGACGCGATTTAAACTGCGTTCGCGCACCTCTATGCTGGCCTCATTTAACTTAGGTAACTTCTCTGAGTTCGGCCTTATCGTCGCAGCGGTCGCCACCAGCAAAGGTTGGCTACCACCACAATGGCTGGTGATTATCGCCGTTGCCTTAAGTTTCAGCTTCCTATTTGCCGCGCCACTCAATACGGCAGTGGGGAATATTTACCAACGATTCCAACAACGTCTGGTACGACTCGAGAAGCCACCACTGCACCCAGAAGACAGACCGATTGCCATTGGCAATCCGCGCTTTTTAATCTTAGGTATGGGTCGTATTGGTAGCGGTGCCTACGATGAACTGCGCGCTCGTTTCGACGGTGAAATCCTCGGGATTGAACACAAGCAGGAATTGGTCGATTTACACCGCGCCAATGGCCGCAACGTGGTGCAAGGGGATGCTTCGGACACCGACTTTTGGGAGAAGCTAGATAGAGCACCAAACCTTGAGTTAGTGCTGCTAGCGATGCCACACCATGCGGGGAATCTGTTCGCCGTTGAGCAGCTCAAGAAGCTGAATTATCAAGGCAAACTCAGCGCCATAGTGCAATACGGCGATGATGCCGCGTCACTGAGAAGCTCAGGCGTGCACAGTGTGTATAACTTGTACGAAGCGGCGGGTGCGGGTTTCGTCGACCATGTGGTTCATGAGCTATTGCCAGACTCTGAAACTAAGGCCGATGCCGAAGCTCAGGAAGAGACTCAAAAACAAGGCTCTGCCCTCGCCTAAAAATGGCGTTGCTGAATAGGCTTTAGTTCAGCAGTCACTCATTTTAGTGATGAATAAAACTCATCTTATTTAAGCTAATGTTGGCTCAGGAAAGCAAACCTCCTGAGCCAACTTATTTCTCACCTCAAAATGTTAAAAACAATCAAAATCAAACAATTGCAAGTATGCGATAGAAGTAGATAATTGGTTGCTTGTTCTGTATCGATTTTCCCTGACAAGACTATCGTCTATGCCCTACAAAATCTCAGTTACAACACTGAGTTAGTCGTGATATAAATCGAAGACAAGAACGCAATTTAGCCCAGCTTTTTTGGAAGTCTTCCCAGCATGTCGAACCCTGCGCAGCGCGCCACTAAGTTATTTGTCCAAACCTTTGGCACTAAAGCCGATGATTTATACCAAGCCCCAGGTCGGGTGAATTTGATCGGTGAATATACGGATTACAACGACGGCTTCGTGCTGCCCGCCGCCATTAATTTTCATACGGTTATTGCAGTAAAACGCCGAGAGGACAATAAGTTTCGCGCCGTTGCCGACGCCTTTCCGGGGCAAATCAAGGAATGGAGCTTCGGTAAAGACACTGAAATCAATCCCGAAGATGGTTGGGTCAATTATCTCAAGGGCCTGACGGTAGCCATGGCCAATACTGGCCTTATCGCCAAAGGGTTAGACTTAGCGGTCGTCGGCGATGTGCCATTAGCTGCGGGTCTGTCTTCCTCCGGCGCCTTAGTCGTCGCTTTTGGCACTGCTATCAGCGACAGCAGCCAACTGCATCTGTCTCCTATGGCGGTGGCACAACTCGCTCAGCGTGGTGAATATCGCTATGTCTCATCGGCTTGCAGCATTATGGACCATATGGTCTGCGCCATGGGCGAACCGGATCATGCCTTGCTCATCGATTGTCTGGATCTGGATAGCGAACCTATTGCGATCCCTGAAAACCTTAGCCTGATCATTATCGATGCCCATATCGAGAAACAACGCTTAGCGGCGATAAATCAACAACGCCGCGAAGAATGCGCACAGGCCGCCGACTTTTTTGGCCTCGATGCCCTGCGTCACCTCGACCAGCGTCAGCTCGAAAGTGCTAAAGATCAATTGGATGACACCCTGTATCGCCGTGCCAAACACGTTGTCACCGAAAACAAGCGCACCCAGAGTGCCGCTCGAGCGCTAGAGCAAAATAATCTATCTAAATTCAGTTTGTTAATGGCACAGTCCCATCAATCTCTACGGGATGATTTTGAGGTGACGTTGCCCGAATTTGATACCTTGGTAGACATAGTCAGCCAAGTGATTGGAGAGCGTGGCGGCATTCGCATGACCGACGGTTGTGTTGTCGCCTTAGTGGATCACGAACTCACCGATGCCGTGGTCTCGGCGGTCGAGCATGCATTTTATGAGCAGACCGGAATCGATGCCACTGTGTATCTCTGCTCGGCGAGTGCTGGCGCGGGGCGCATCGACAGCTAGTCCGTCAATCACGCTCTATCCATTCTTCCAGACAAATACCATACGAATTCAACCTTGAATCCTATGGTATTTGTTGTTTTTAAGAGGCAAAATCAAGCGGTTAAATCACATTAGAGGGAAGCTAAATGGTGCGTTTCAGTGTACTAGATCCTTGGACCGATCCCCGCGGCGGTGAAATCGAACGTGTGCGGATAGACAATGGCATCATCGCCTTAGAAGTGCTCAGTTTAGGTGGCATCATTCGCTCACTTTGGACGCCCGATAAACAGGGGCAACGCGCCAATATCGTGCTTGGCTGCGACAGTGCCGAAGATTATCTAACCCAAAACGCCCACCTTGGCGCTATCGCAGGGCGCTTTGCCAACCGTATTGCGATGGGCAAGCTGCAATATCAAGAGCAAGAGTATCAACTGGATATCAATCAGGCCAGCAACTGCTTGCACGGTGGCCGCGAAGGTTTTAATCGAAAGAACTGGCACTTAGGCCAACTTCCCGACGGTGTGCGTTTATCGTTAGTCAGCCCAGATGGGGACATGGGTTTCCCCGGCAATTGCACTGTCCAGTTAGACTATCGCCTCGCCGCCAATAATCTCTATGTGGAAATCCTCGCCTCGGTGGATAAACCCTGCCCCGTCAGTCTGACGCAGCATTCCTACTTCAACCTCGATGGCTTACCAAATAATCATCAGCATCGGATGCAAATCGATGCTACGCGCTACCTCACCATGAATGAGGTGGGCGTGCCTACGGGGATTGCTGAGGTCAAAAACAGTATTTTCGATTTAACTCAGGGCGTTACTTTTGGGGACAAACTCCAAGATCCGGCGCTGGTCCGCACCCAAGGTTATGATCATTGTTATCTGCTGGATAATCCCGATGGCGCGCTGCGCCGCTTTGGCTGCCTATCGAGCCCTGTCAGTGGCCGCGCCATGACTGTCTTTACTAATCAGCCCGGCGTGCAGCTCTACTGCGCTAACTTTTTAGCGGGAACCTTAGGGCGAAACCAGCAAAGTTTGGCTCAGTATCAAGGCGTGTGTATTGAGCCGCAAAAATTGCCTGACTCGCCGAATCAACCCCAATTGGGTGATGACGCTTGGTTAGTACCGGGGAAAATCTACCATCATATCAGCCGCTATCAATTTGATATTGAAGGCTAAAATGAGTGCGTTTTGGGATAAGTTTGTCGAATAAAGGAAGGAAAAGCTGGTAAGGAATAAAGTGGTTTATTCCTTACCCTAACCCAATTTGCACTAGGCAAACTCAGTGTTAATCGTCGAAATCATCGCCCCAATCTTCATCAAAATCGGCGCCAATGGCATCGGTTTCAATTTCAGGCTCAACTTCGGCTTTAGCCTTACGAACAGGGCCTGAATCTTTCACATTGTTCAGGTCGATACGAGCTTGATGCTTACCCATAAATTGAGCTCGAGCTGCTTTCCATGCGCCGCTAAACTTAGCTTCAGCCGCTTTTACCGCTGCATCATCTAAGTCATGTAGGTTCACTTTTACGATGTCTTCTACATACTCAACAATAGCATCACGTTCGGTATTGTAGAGGTAGATTCGTCCAGGGGAAGCCTCTGGCAGCTGGTTGTCATGGACGACAATCGCGGTGCCCTTCGATGTTCTCAGCTCACCATACCAAACCTGTTTCTTTGCTGTGTTATACATATATGCCAATACCCTTAAATCAACACATACACTATGAGTTTTTTAGTCTGAATAAGCGAAGCGTCGCTTGCTTTGATCCACGAATCGCGCCGGAAAGTCTCTGACGTTTTCAACTGGGTATTTTTACAGAATATTTCCGATAATCAATGCCTCATACCATGAAATTTTCACTTATTACGCATTAATTTCGGCCAAAGTCTCTAAAAAATTTTGTCATTAACGACTTTAGTCTAAAAAAACATCACAACAAGTTTTAATTCGGTTGCCCGCCTCCATCAAAGGATTGAGGCGAGTGCGTTTACACAGATGTAGCTAGGCGGGATCACAAGGTTAATACGACTTTGCCTCTATGTTCTCCCGACTGCATCAACGCATGGGCCTTGGCCGCCTCGGCCAGTGGAAAGGTGGCACAGATATGCGGCACGATTTGCTGGCTATCGAGCAAAGGCCAAACACGCTCACGTAATTGCTTGGCAATTTCGGCTTTTGCTGCAACGCTCTGCGGCCTTAAGGTCGACCCTGTCCACACAATACGCTTGGCCATCAACTGCAGAATGCTCACCTCTGCCTTGCCGCTACGTTGGGTCGATACAGACACCATGCGACCATCTAGCGCTAATGCTTGAAGATTCAAGTTGATAAAGTCGCCACCAGCAATATCAAACACCACGTTGACGCCCTTACCTTGGGTAAAGGCCATGACTTCTTCAACGAAGTTCTGGGTGTTGTAATTCACTACCAGATGGGCGCCTAATCCGGCGCAATAGTCGCGCTTGGCATCTTGTCCCGTGGTCGCAATCACTGTCGCGCCAAGGTGCTTAGCAAGGGAAATCGCCGTGCTGCCGATGCCACCCGAACCACCGTGGACCAACACGGTTTCACCCGCCTTGAGTCCCGCGCGCATAAAGAGGTTGCCCCACACAGTGAAAAAGGTTTCGGGCAACGCAGCCGCTTGCACCTCAGAAAAGCCCTTTGGGATAGGTAAACAATGCTCGGCATAGGTTAAGCTGTACTCGCCATAGCCGCCGCCGGGCACTAAGGCGCAAACCTTATCCCCCAGCTGCCATTGGGTTACACCCTCGCCTAAGGCGCAGATCTCCCCCGCGACTTCTAGTCCAATAATCGGCGATGCCCCAGGTGGTGGCGGATACACTCCCATCCTTTGTTTGATATCGGGTCCATTCACCCCGGCGGCGCGGTTACGAATTAAGACTTGGCCTGCACTCGGTACGGGCAATGGCGAGCGTGTCAGCTGCATCACCTCAGGCTCACCGGGCTGCTCAAGATAAATATGCGTGTAATCATGGGGTAATTCGGACATAACGGGCTCCTAGTCGGGTCCTATCGATAGAACAGAATACTGCCGCTAACAAAGCAGTCTACATTGCACGGGTTAGCGGCCATTTCATGCATAGCTGGATATGGGGATAAACGATAATCAAAGCTTTGATCGGGCTAGACTATCCCAAGTTCAAACACTAAAACAGACATGACTCTCAAAGCTTTTCCAACGCTTGTGCTCTAGCCTTGGCCTTAGCTTCGTAATCATTCGTAAAGGATTTAGCCAGTTCAATGCTGTGCTGATAGAACACAAGGGCACGCTCTGGCTCAACGCTGCCACCTTCGCCCGCATCGAGTAGGCTCGCAAGCTGAAAATAGGCACGACCCAACACGTCCCGCTGCATGCCTTGTTTATCACCCTGCGAAACCACTTTTTCGAGCCAGGTACGCGCTTTGTGCGCATCGCGCGTATCGGGTTTTAACAGAATATCCGCATACTCAGCGGCGACATAGAGATCGCGCTCGGCGGCAATCTGCCAAAACTCCTGACTTTGCGCAAAATCCTCGAGCCAATAATAGTAATCACTGGCGGCGCTATGGGCCAAAGCGTGGTCTGCTTGCACACTCAAACGGTAATTGGCTAATGCCGCTGTTGCATCATGGTAGGGCGACCAAGGCAATGCTTGGTACAGCGCCATCATACTTATGGCCTCGGGCACACCTTGATTAACTAAGACATTTAATTGTTCCCAAGCCTTAACTTCCGCGCTTTTTGCTTCGGCAGTATTCAATTTACCACGCAGGATATCCTCAAGTGGTTGACGAATAAGCTCCAGTTTGGCCTCGACATCCCCAAGCCTTGCCGCGCGTTGTAGCCAATAACGGCTTTGCTCAACCTCGCCCGCATAGGCTGCCTGTGATTGCATCCACTGAATAGCAATCAAGTCATCGCCCTCGGCCGCCTCTCGGTAGAATTTGCGCGCTTTTTCTTCATCCTTTGCCAGCGCATTACCTGCCCAATAAATTTGTGCTAACAATCGCTTATCTTCGGCCTTGGTGCTTGTGCTTAAGGTATTGAGCATAGATTCAGGCTTACCATAGGCATAGAGGTGCACATCCCTACGTGGATAACGATACTCAGTGCCATCGGGATAATGAACCGAGATATGCTCGGGCTGTCGCCACACATTCACTTGATAATCAGATAGAATTTCAGGATTAAACTGCACCCGCAGCACGGCCTCTTTATCGAAACGCACCATTTGCGTCACAGTGCTCGACCATAAACGGCTAGTCGACTGCAGATTACTCTTAAGCTTTACCTCAAAGGGGCTGTCGGTCTTAGGGCTGTAAATCACCACAGGGTAATACACGGGATTGAGGCTAAGCGGCAACGCCGCAACCAGATTGGTATCTTCTTCGCTGCCAGCAAGCACTGGCTCGATAGTCAGTTCCTGACTCAAATAAAACCCATCATGGGGTGAGGCTTTAGTCGCGGATTCGCTCGATGTTAATAGCGGTGACGTCTGTAAATATTTGTCTTTTAATGACTTAACCTTTTTCCAGATGGGATGACTTGGCTGCAGGGTAAGGTCGAGGACTAAATCCTCCAACTGCCAATCGCAATCTCCACCGCCTTGCAGGGCTAAAGTCAGGCTGAAAGGCTTGGTATTATCGGTCGTATCGAGGGATTGCCGCAGAAGCGAACTCTTATTCAGCGTAGCGCGATAGGGGTTGGCAATATCACCACTCGGAAAACGGATTTCTTTGCGGGTACACACGGAGGAAGTGTAATAGCCGACTAATTCGAGCTGAGTGTGGGCGGGTAAAGTCCCTGTAAACTCGAAACGCTGCGCTGTTTTGGGCGGTGTAGTTTGGTCGGCGGGCAGTTCCCGCTGCCATAACTTATCCCCAAATCCCACCCAAACGGATACAGAGAGCAACGCGCTTAAGCAGAGGCTTAGCCAAAACAGTTTGGAAATCGAACTCATAATGCCAGCTCTCCATTGCTGATGAGATTAAGTCGCTCTTGCTGTAATGTCCCTGCATCGGTTTTCACCAATGGAACCACCCCTTGAGTTTTCCTACACTTCGCATGCTTGAGCTTGCCACAATCTGGCTAATAACTTCGCGATATCGCTAAAAGCTGGACGGCAAGATAACTCAGGTTGCATACATAGCTCTGTTAACTGTCGCAGTTGAACTCGCAGCGCGCCGGCTCTATCGGCGCCAGCAAAGGGCAATAAATCATCAATCAAGCAGCCTAGGGCCCGCACCTCAATGGCCTGCATGGCACTACGCTCCGATGTAGATAATTTTGCTAAGTTTGAGGCGGCGCCGAAGTCACCGAACAGCAGTGACATTTGCTGATTAATCATCATATTGTGCGCATACACATCACCATGGCTGATATGCTGGGCGTGCATATGCGCGAGAGTCTCAGACAACTGCAAGGCTATCTTAACTATGCCCTTAAGGCTGAATTCGGTCCCCGCCTTAAAGGTGTCGCGGGTGCAGGTTTCAAAGGAAGGCGGTAAGCCTAAGTTATAAAATCCTTGGGGAATTAACGCCATCACTAGCCCGAGCTGATCCTTCTGGCTGATATGCGCTAAGACCTTGATAAGATTTGGGTGCTCACCCGTGGTTAAACAACAATCCAGCTCATCTGCTGGATAACCGTCACTGGTCACCTCCCCCTTAAATAACTTCACCGCGATCTGCTCAGTCCCCGTGGCGGCAACCATCGCAGGATTTAACCAACGCCCCTGATAAATAATACCCGAGGCGCCCTCACCCAATTTGTCACCGAGGGCAATATCCGCTAATGACACATTGGGTACACTGGCCACATCGGCATGGGGGTCGACTAGCGTATGGCTAAAGGGATTGCCCGCAAACGCCAGCCAAGTGAGTTTAGGCAGCTTAAGCAACCAATTCGGCAGCGCGGCTAAAGCATTTGCCGATAAACGCACTAGCTCTAGGTTATGGCATTGGGCCATGGATGCTGGTAGCGAGGTTAAGCGATTGCCCGCTAAGGCTAATTTTTGCAGGCGATACAACTGCCCCATACGTGCGGGCAAGGCGGTTATTTGGTTATCCGTTAAGATCAACCAGCGGGTATGCAAGGGCAATGACGCCTCAGGAACCGAACGAATTTGATTCGCCTTAAAGCCAATCATCTCCAGTTTGGGGCACTGACCTAACACTTCTGGCAACACTTCAAAGCGGTTATTGGAAGCAAACAAGATCTTCAACTGGGTTAAGCGATGCAAATCTTCAGGCAGTGAACAGAGCTGGTTATTGGATAAGTCGAGGATCTCAAGGGTATCGGCTAAATCGAAGATCTCCCGCGGAAACTCGGTTAAATTCTCAACCAACTGTAAACGGGTAACCCCTTGTAATTGTCCCGCTTTTAACTGCGCTAACGTCTGCACTCTCTCATCCACTGCAATAAAAAACCGCCGCTATCTTAGCGTATTTAGCGCCAAAGCTAAACGTAACTAACGCGGTCAAATTTTAAGCAAAGCTATTCACAAATGCGAAAACAGATTAGCATGTGCCAAATCATGGAATACCAAGTCATCACAGATTACAGGACAATCATGCGGAAAACCTTTCGCCAACCCCATGCCTTAGCTGCGCTCGTGGTCGCCATCTTGATGGGCCAGCTAAGCGGCTGCGCAACCACGTCGGCGCAAACGTCGCCTACGGAATACGCTGCAACCTTGCCTGACGCCCAGGGCAATAGTGAAGAGACAGCACAACCTCAGCATTTTGAAACGGAAGTTATCGACGAGCGTTACGCCGATGTGTGGGAAAAAATTCAACACGCCCGCACCATTGATGTGCATGACGATGCCGAAGTCCGCAAACAGCGTAACTTTTTCGATGATAAGCAAAAGTTTATGACTCAGGTGACCCAGCGCGCCGAGCCATTTTTATACTATATTGTCAGCCAACTCGAAGCCCGCAACATGCCGCTCGAACTGGCACTCCTGCCGATTGTTGAGAGTGGTTATAACCCGCTAGCTCAGGCAAATGGCCCCGCAGGGCTCTGGCAAATGATCCCTGCGACGGGACGTAATTTTGGCCTGACCATCAACTCGGCCTACGATGGCCGTAAAGATGCACTGGCCTCGACCGATGCCGTGCTCGACTATTTACAACACTTGCATGACACCTTAGGTAACGACTGGATCAACGCCGTTGCGGGTTATAACAGTGGCGAGCTAGTGATCAAAGCCGCTATCGATAGAAACAAAGCTAAAGGCAAACCCACGGATTTCTGGTCGCTGAATATTCCGGCTCGCCAAGTGCAAACCGTGCCTAAATGGCTGGCCTTTATTCAAATTATCCGCGCACCTAGCCATTACAATCTCAAGGTGATGCCGATTGCCAACCGCCCATTTTTGGAGCGTTTACCTGCACCTAACGGGGTTGAACTCAGCCAAATCGCCAATGCTGCGGGACTCACTAAGGCGGAGTTTAAAACCTATAACCCTGGTTATCGCCAAAGCGTGATCCCAAGTAAGGGCAAATACCAAATCGCCCTGCCGATTGAAAACATCGGCCAATATCAAGAAAATCAGCACCAGTTGTCCGCGCAAACACGTTACGACAGCCAGAGCTATATTGTGAAATCCGGCGATAGCCTAGGCACAATTGCCGCGAAATTTGATATCTCAGTCAAAGAGTTAAAGCAGGCAAATAACCTCAACTCCGATAGAATCAAAATCGGCCAAGAGTTGACCCTGTTAACGCCGATGAGCAGCGAAGATAACACCTCGACCGAGACGCCAAAGCAGAGCAAAGCTCAAACAACGTCTCAAGCGGCAAAGGCTAAAACCAGCAGTAAAACCGCTGACAAGCCCACCGCGAAAGCCAGTACTTACAAGGTGAAGTCCGGTGACTCGTTAGATAAAATCGCGCGTAAAAACAAAGTGAAACTCGCGGATTTAATGAAATGGAACCAGCTGAATGCCAAGAGCATTATTAAGTCTGGCCAAGAGCTAAAACTGTCGGAATAAAGACGGCTAAGACGAAAAAGCACTACCAAGGTAGTGCTTTTTTATTGCCCTAATCTATTTAGCGATTAAAGCTTAACGAGGTTATAGCCAAAGCTGGTTGAAGCGTCCTTATTCAGCACCATAGTGACATTATCTTCGTTATTAAAATCCATCATCTCTGATGCATAAACCACGGTCTTAGTGCCATTTTCCACCGCGATCACCTTGATGGAATACTCACCTTTTGGCACCACTAACGACTGCGGCGCCGTTGGATTAACCGCACTGATCTTATAGGCTGCAGTTTCAATGGTGTCGTTCGCCTTTAAGAAGTACAACGTCAGGTTACTCTTGTCGGCAAAACTGACGATATCAAACTTAAAGCTGTAGGGACTCGGCGTTTGCGTTTGCTTCATCTCCATCGCCTTCACTTGGCTACCTTCTTCGGTAGTTTGCTCGTAGATGAAGATGGTTTTGATATCGTCCTGATTAAGGGTAATCAACACATTGTCGAGCAATTTGGCTTGGCTAGTATGATCAAATACGCTCACGCCAAAGTCATTAAACTCAGCGCCTTGATAGGCAGTCACGCCAAAGGGAGCCACATTGCTAAATAGAGCTTCTTGTTTATTACTCACGACTTTGACATCGACATTGTGCGTTGCCAAACCATTGAATACCCTAAAATCGACGCTGCTTTCGAGGGCGACATGATTACGCACATTGGTGGTCGAATCGACGCTATCTAAGCTGATTTTGGCATCCGAAGCGCCAAAGCTTTCCCGTAAAATCAACTTATAGGGCACCTTAGTCTTAAAGTTAATGCTTGCCGTGGTGTAGCTCACATTAGTGGTTCCCGCGGGAGCGAGGTAAACCTTGTAATCCCCAGTGTCCAAAATCTGCGGTGTTGAGACCTCACCGTAGGAGACACTGCCAAGCATCACCGCATCGGCAAAGCCTTGGTCGGCTTTAGCAATATAGGCATCGTAGGCGGGCGCATTCATCGCCGTATGGGCGATCAATAATTGCATTTTACTCTTGTCCGCTTCGGCGTTTTGTTTATCGAGTTCAGTACGGGAGTAATTGATATTCAGCAGCGATGGCGAGGCAAAATCCCCATGCAAGACAAAGAAATGGTCTGTCGCGGTTTTTAAATCGATATCCTCTTTATAGAGTGAGATATCTTTGTTCGATGCATCTTTACCCATCACCTCGACGGCACTGACGCCTGGCGTTGAAGTGAACCTTGGCATCGCATCGGCGTAGCTCACGCTCTCATAGGTTTTATCACCAATCTTCAGTGCGGTAGCCGTACTTCCAGCCGAAGCATTGTAAAATTGCACATAGGTATCGGTCTTCGAGGTGTCCTCATCCTTTTTATTATCGGAGCCACCACAAGCGGTCACGCCCAAACAGGCGAAAGTCAAAACCGCGAATCCTTTTAGTTTATTGTTAAGCATCGTATCCCTCATTAGCAGACAAAAAATTCAGTTCAGTCTACGCAGTTATACAATGACAACAATGGCAATTTCCACTCAAAACAAAAACAAATATTTCACAAACTCAACAACTTAACAAACATTTCAATAACAACGTCAAAGTTGATACAAATCACATTTTTTAAGCGCTGAATTGATACAAATAAGATTGAAGACAAAGGCGGTATCGTCTGATGTGCCTATGTTCAGCATGTGAATTGAATATGCTGTGATGCTAGCCACTATTGAACAATATTTAATCGACAAATCAGGGCTGTGGGCGAACTTTTGATATTGATATCTATAAACGCCTGCTGCATACCGAGATAGAATTTATCCCCGTCTGCGACACCAACAATGAATGCTCTCCAAACAACCTTTGTGCCAGCAATTAGACATTGCACTATAAAGTAAACACGGTAAATATCAGCTTTAATCCTGCGTCTGTGGCTGAAAAATGGCTTTTATCCTGTTTCGCAGCCAAGTGATTTTGGGGTTATGGCTGTTTCTCTTATGCCAAATTAAGGTAAAAGGAATGGCGAGTTTATCAAGATATTCGCCACTTATCGGGATGGAACGACTCACTAAATCAGGGTGTAATTGACGAGCATATTGCTCACAATATTGCGGCGCTACCGCCATCATGCTGTGGTGAGGCTCTGCCGCGACAAACAGTGACTGCTCAAAACTGGCTAAGGTCAGCACTATATTGCGAGTTAACCCAAGTTCGATAAGTACATCATCCAAGGCCCAGGTTTCGCTCTTTTCCCACAAGATATTGATATGCGGATATTTAAGAAAAGTGTCTATGTTCCACTCTTCTTGCAAGGCGGGATGATCGCGGCGTAAGTACACCCGAGGGAGATCGGTAAATAAAACCTCAAAATCGATAAAATAAGGCAGTAAATCAAGGGATTCCTTGGAGCGTGGATGACTCTCTCGGCCAGTAAACCCCATGTCGGCCTCACCGCGAACAATGGCCTCGAGTGAATCATAATCCCAATTACGCACCTTCACTTTTGCATCTGGGTAGTGCTGGTAAATGGCTTGCGTTAATTGATTAAGCATAATGAGCGACAAAGGAGACTCAAGCATCAGCTCGAAGCTGAGCCCTTTCGCCATATCATCCCCACGCTTACCCATGAGCTGTTTGCCCATTTGCAACCAATCGGCTAAGTCTTGCTCCATGCTTTGGGCTAATGGTGTGAGCTGCAATCCTTGAGGCGTTTTAATGAATAACGGATCATCAAACCAATCGCGCAACTTCGCCAACGATTTACTCACGGTCGATGGCGTCACATTGAGCTTTTTGGCGGCCTTAGATACGCTCCGCTCCTGCGATAACAACTGAAAAGTAAACAACAGATTGAGGTCAAGCCGACTCAGGGATTTGCTCATTCGCTACCATTTCCGACAATTTAGGCACAGCTAACATTAGCGTGATACTTATCAGCGCTCCAACGGCGAGGATAGCTAATAATATATTAATCGCACTCACTTCGAGCAGCCCCATCACCCAAATATACAAGGCCGAAGTACAGACTTGGGCTATCCCCAGTAATGAGCTAGCCACCCCTGCCCGCGCCACAAATGGACTGAGCGCCTGACTCATGGTCACCCCAAATCCAATCGCAAACCCTGAACATACCAAACCAAAACCGAGCAGATTGAATAACTGACCCAACCAGCCCAATTGGGTCAAGATGAACACCAGCGCTGCTGCGGCAAATAATGTCTGAGAGAACAAAATTAGCGATTTTTCTTTAAACTGGTTAAGCAAAAAGGGCGTCGAAAATGAGGCCAGCATACTTACCAATGCAGTCATCGCCATAGTGTTGGAATATTGGCCTCGGTCAAACCCCATCTGCCCCATAATCAGCATGGGAGACACATTCACATAGCTTAAAATCGTGGTTACGCCTAAGGTCGTTATAACCACGCGGCTGATAAAAAAGCCTTGTTTAAAGGATTCAGTTTGTACTCTAGGCAAAGTTTGACTGTGAAATGACGCTTTAGAATAAGTCTCACGCAAGACGAACAGACATAGTCCAAACACCAGCAATCCCATTACCGCCATAGTGTAAAACAAACTCGGCCATGGAAACCTAAGCATGATCAAATGCCCAATTACAGGCGCAATCACCGGGATAATACAGGTCACGCCATTCACCATTGAGAGCACTTTAGCGCGACGCTTATCGTCTAAGGCATCACGCAAAATCGCAAACGCGACGACATAACAACAACCCGCCCCGACTCCTTGCACAAAGCGAGCGACTAAAAACAGATCACTGCTTTGCGAGCGCGCTGCAAAGTAGGAGGCTAACGCAAACAGTAAGGCACTAAAGAGCGTGATAGGTTTACGCCCAATCCTATCGGCTAAACTGCCCGCAAACAGCATAGTCGTCGCCATGCCCGCAAGATATACAGAAAACGCAATGTGCAGCTGCGCCTCAGTCGCCCCAAGTTGATTGGCGATTTGTGGCAATCCCACCAAGTACATATCTATCCCTGTCGGGTACATTAGGACCAAACCAAAGCAACATAAAAGATATCGAAACATGACATGAACACCCTGCAAAAAGTTGCGTTTAGCCTAATGTGAGCGCGGCTTAAACGTGAGTGGCATTTTCGACAACAGCGATTTCCAATTACGACCGAGAGATATTGCAATGATCAATAAAACCAAACCTCCTGTGAAACGAGTATCACAGGAGGGAGATCTTCAAAGGGATTATGGTTTAATCGCTCACTGAGCCGTGATGGGTGCAGGTAAGGTTTCGATGGTTAAGCGCTTATCATCTTTGAGGTATTTCTGCGCCAATTGGCTTAACTCGGCGGGGGTTATTTGCTGTACCAGTGCCAATCGTTGGTTAAAGCCCGCAAAACGCTCCGGTTGGCTTTGGGCGGTTGAGGCCAAATCTAACCAAAAGTTATTACTTTGCGGCGCCATATGCATCCACTCCAACACAGGTTGGCGGGCGCGATTGAGTAAATCCTCACTGATACCCGAAGGCGCTTTAACCTGCTTAACTGCGGCGGCGTAATACTTAGCCACCTCCGGCAACATAGGCTTAGTTGTCACACTAAATAAGCCAAGATAACCATAACCCGTTGGATTTAAGTCACTGTATGAAAATGCCGAGGGTGAATAACTCGCACCGGCTTTTTCGCGTACATTTTCAGTGAGTAGGATATTGAGTACCTGCTCGAGTAAACCTAAACCCACCAGCTCACGGGGATTGCTCATATCCGTCGTCGGCCATACCTGCGCGAGTGCCGCCATATCGACTTGACCATAATGGGTCAGGTTCATTTGTGCCGGCACTTTGGGAAATACAGGCACAATCGTCTGCCCCTTAGGGATCGGCTGTCGCGCAATGGCTCCTAGGGTTTGTGCAACCTCAGCAATCGCTTTGTTTTCATCAAAATCCCCAACAATCGCCAGTTCAATCACCCCCTGCTGAACGGCAGAATGGAAGCTAGGCGCGAGTTCAGCAAACTGACGTTTGAGGATTTCATCAGGATTACCGTAGCCATAACGTTTGTCGCCATTGTGAGCAATACGGGCAAACTGATTCGAAAACTCCAGTTGCGGATTGCTATGAATGCTCTGCTGCTCGGCTATCACTTGCTCACGGAATAACTGCTCGGCCTGTTGATCCATCCCCGGGTCAACAAGATAAGCCGTTAGCACGCCTAATTGAGTGCGAAGTTCGGCAGCATTGGTGCTGATCTCGCCGCCAAAACTCTGTTCACGCAAACTCAAGCCCACCGAGATATCTTGGCCAGCAAAAATATCCTGCAAACTGTCCCAATCGTGCAGCCCTAAACCGCCCTGCACAAAGGCGCTATTAAACAGGTAAGACAAACCATCTAGCTCGGGGAATGGCACCTCGCCAAAACCGATATTGAGACTTACCAGCGTCATCCCCTGATTAAAGGGGGTGGGTTTTACATTGAGGCGCACACCGTTAGCAAACTCTAGCTTACGGATCCCAGTTGTGGCATCGCGCTGATCGGCAACAATCTGCCCCGGCTCACCAAATTGACTATAGGCAAACTCGGCAATGCTCTTGGTTTCGGGTGCTTTTACGGCTTGCTTTCGGCTCGCGCCGTAGGCGGCTAAGAGTTGTTTTTCAACATTTTCAATGGGTTTGCTATTGGTGAGATACAGATAAGGCGTCCCTTCCCAAGCCTGTTTAAACGACTGCTGCAGTTTTTGCGGCGTGATACTCGGCATCAGCTTTTCAAACAGCGCCAATTGCCATGCGGGCTCCACTGGCATACGTCGGCTCGCCACTGTATTCACTAGACTTTCGGCAATATTAACGCTGTGAATGGTGTTACTGCCAGCGGCACTAAGCTGATAGCCCTTGTGCATCCGCTTAAGTTGCTGGTCAATTTCCTGTTGGCTAAAACCAAATTCCAGCGCCTGACGCAAGGTTTGCTCTAATAGTGCAAGTCCTTGCTGCCAGTTGTTTTCCTGCGTCCCCAAGGTCATTTGCGTGCCGTAGGCAATATCGTATTGTGGGCCGATTTGTAAGCTTACGCCGTATAAGCCTTGGCTGTGCAGCAACTGTGATTCTAGGCGGCGATACAAAATACCATGGGCAAGCTCTAATAAAATCTCCTGCTCACGCAGCGCAATCGTATCTGGTTTAGGGGTTTGCGGTTTTAACAGCCCGAGGGAAACCGAGGTTTGCAGGCTTGGGTCAAAAAATGCCGCCGCCTCAACAGCGGTTTTAGCCTGTACCGTGCCTATGGATTGGGCCTTCACCCCAGCAGCCTGCGGCGCGGCTTGCCAGTCGGTAAATTGCTGTTTGATCTTGTGCTCGATACGACCGACATCAATATCCCCCACCACAATTAAGCTGGTGCGGGATGGCGTATAAAAACGCTGATAGAGGGACAATAACTTGTCACGATTCGCATTTTGAATGCTCGTCGCCTCTCCCACGGGAAAGCGCTGCGATAGCAAGGTTTGCGGCATTAAAAAGGTTAACTGGTGGCGATAGTTTTCTAAATCGGCGCTACTGCGCTCACGCAGTTCAGACAAGACCACCGCCTTTTCACGCTCGATAAGGGTGGGATCCAGCAACAGGTTACTGGCGATTTCGCGCATTAAAAACAAAGCGGTATCGACTTTATCTTGGCTATTGCTCGGTAAATTAAACTGATAAACCGTCTGCTGGAATTCAGTCACCGCATTGGTATCGGCTCCAAAACTTAAACCTAAGCGTTGTAAGGTCGGGATCATCTCCTCCGCCGCGAGTCCGGTAGAGCCATTAAAGGCCATATGCTCTAAGAAATGCACTAGACCTTGCTCGGCATCCGTTTCCATCACAGATCCCACATCCACCCGCATACGGACGATAACCGCCTGTTCAGGGGTTTTATTGTTTACCAACAGATAGTGCAACCCATTAGCCAGGGTGCCTGTGTGTACTCGCGGACTTAAGGGTAAATCGGCCGACTCAGGCCACAGAGGCGCTTCAACCGCCCTTAAGGGGAAGGCCACGCTGATAAATAGCAGCCATAGCCACAGGTGTTTAAACTGGATTCGCTTGAAATTATTCATAAAAATTCATTTTCTCCCCCCAATTGGGTTCATTAACCGGAGAAAATGCTTACCTCAGTACTGATAAATTGACTTTTTACTATAGCCGCTAAAAAGCTTTAAGTCACAAAATCAATACCTTACACCGTACCAAAAATATCAAAACCATGAATCAATAAGAAAAAATAATATTAGAGCTTGAAAGTTTATGAGGGAAAACTCGTTGTTAACTTTATAAAAATATTCCTCTGTCACACTGCCGCACATTGGCAATTCAGAACAGGCTTAATTAAAGCCTGTTTTATTCTAAATTAAGCAAGTCTGACTAACACAGTTAATGCATAGATAACCATAGCCCAATAGAAACCAAAAAGAGCAATCCAGATCCAATTCAACCAAGTTAAACTTGAATTATCCTCATATTCTAAAGGTTCAAGCGCAAAGTTAATTGCTTTTTGAGCTTCATACAATGGATACAAAACTGCTAAAGGTATAAAAATAGAAATTAAAATAAAAAATGTTGGTAAAACTTCAATTTTATTAAGAATACTAGAGACTACGATAAGTAAAACGTAAGCTGTCGCTAAAGCTGAATGATTCCAACGATAGCTTCTATTATCTTCTTTAATATATTCACTAACATAAACGAACAAAGAGTGCGTAAAAAATACCGTAAAAATGCATCGAGCAATAGGCCATGCATCTAAATCATAATACTCTTTTAATGCCTGCCATTGCTTATAAAACCAATAAATTTGATATAGACCAAAGGTGGCAACAAACATAATTGTCAATTTAGCAAGAGAAACGTGAAACAGTGGAATTCTCTGAATATTGCTATCTACTGTTATTTGTTTTTCATCACTTTTTAATGGATTACTTTCCTGACTTATTACATCTTCCATGGAAGAATTCCTTTCTTTTAGTAGTAATTGTCATAACGTTAATTTATTTCCAAAAGTTAGAGTCCTTTAGTGAACCCAAACAACCCACCCTAAATCATAACAACTGTTAACAACTACGCAAAGAAAATTATTCAAGGACAGACAAGCCATATATAAACAAAAAGCCCTGCACAATATGGCAGGGCTTTTAAAAAACGATTATTTACACTGTAAAACTAGGAAAATTAGAACGGGATATCGTCGTCCCAACCGTCATCCAAATCTGGGGTAAAGTTTTGTTGTGGCTGTGGTGCTGGACGTTGTGCAGGTGCCGCTGGTGCTTGATAGGCTGGTGCAGCAGGCTTAGGCGCATAACCACTTTGCTGTGGCTGAGCATGGGATTGCTGTTGCTGGCCATAGCTTTGCTGAGCAGGCTGCTGATTGTAGCCAGATTGTGGCTGCTGTGCAGGTGCTTGGTAACTTTGCTGTGCTGGCGCGTATTGGTTTTGCGCTGGCGCAGTTTGAGCCGGAGCCGCTTGGTAACCCGCGTTTTGTTGCATGCCACCCATAGGTGCACCTTGGCCTTGACCTTGACTTTGGCCTTGATTGCGACCACCTAACATTTGCATGCTACCGCTTTGGTCGATAACCACTTCAGTGCTGTAACGATCTTGACCGCTTTGGTCTTTCCACTTACGCGTCTGCAGTTTACCTTCGAGGTAAACCTGTGAACCTTTACGCAGGTACTCACCCGTAATTTCAGCCAACTTGCCAAACAGAACCACACGGTGCCATTCAGTACGCTCTTGCTGTTGACCTTGTTGGTCTTTCCACGATTCGCTGGTCGCTACTGTGATGTTAGCGACTGCGTTACCGTTTGGCATGTAACGTACTTCTGGATCTTGTCCCAAATTGCCAACCAAAATTACCTTGTTAACACCACGACTGGCCATTGAAATCTCCTGCGATTCTTTAAATAATCTATTAATTCAGTATGTTGTTTATAATTGTTGCCGCAAGGGAAAATCCGCTTCCCTAAAACTAGCGGCAATAACACATATTATTGAGCAGAGCCTAACACAGCTCGGGCTTCTCTTAAATCGAAATGCTCATCAACTTTGAGGTAAGCAACTTTCTCATCTAGCACCACAATCGCTTCGACCACACCCATCAATTGTGACAGCTGCGATGCCATATCCCGCGCTTGGGCCTTATCTTTTACGGCTGCTTCTAAGGTGTAACTCTTAAGCAGCACAGGATTTTTCATCCCTAGGGTCAATAATAACCAAACACCCATCAATACCAGCGCAACGATAAACACGCCCACGGCGCCGACTAATTGGAACGCACCGCCACCGAGCATACCGCCACAGAATGCGCCTAAGAATTGGCTAGTCGAATAAACCCCCATGGCCGAGCCTTTTTCGCCTACGGGGCAGAATTTCGCAATCAAACTCGGCAGCGACGCTTCAAGGTAGTTAAAGCCGGTAAAAAACAGCAATACCGCTACGCTCAATACCCAGAGGTTGTTCGAAAAAATCGCCATCGCCGCAAGGGCAAACATCATGATCACTAAAGCAATCTGGAACATTGCCTTAGTATTCTTACGCTTCACCCCGATGATGATTAACGGCACCATCAAGAAGAATGCGCCCACAAACGCGGGGAAATACAGCATCCAATGTTTTTCCTTCACCAGACCCGCATCGACTAAATCGAGTGGCAAGGCGACAAACACCGCAGTTAACACTAAGTGCAGAATAAAAATACCCGCATCGAGCCTAAACAGCTGCGGATCGGTCAACATACGCTTGAGCTTGGCGGGCGCCGCTAAGGTATCGCCCTTAGGTGCATGGGAAATCGGATTCGGCACTAATAACTGCACAATCAACATGCCAAGTACCGCAAGGCCTGCGGTTAGCAGGAATAAACCCGATAAGCCTAAATGCTGCGCCACAATTGGGCCCACGAGTAACGACAGGGCAAAAGAGCCGCCGATACACATGCCGATAATGGCCATCACCTTAGTGCGCTGCTCATCTCGGGTTAAGTCCGCCGCTAAGGCCAACACGGCGGCGGCAATAGCCCCCATACCTTGCACGGCACGGCCAAATACCACCCCGTAAATCGTATCGGCATTGGCGGCAATTAAGCTGCCGATGGCGAACAATACTAGGCCAGCGAGGATGACAGGTTTACGACCATACTTGTCGGATAAAATCCCCATAGGGATCTGCAAAACGGCCTGAGTCAAGCCATAGGCACCAATGGCAATCCCCACCCAAAGGGGAGAAAAACCTTCTAAATGCTGACCATAGAGTGCAAAGACGGGCATGATCATAAACAAGCCCATCATACGTAAACCAAATACGCTGGCTAAAGAAAACGCGACTTTTTTCTCGGTTCCTGAAAGTCCGTTGTTACCCATGATTTTGCCCTGGATTGAAGTCTTTTAGGGGGCGCATGTTAACACACCCAAAAGCGTTTGCTCAAAAGGAAAAACCGCCCACGCCGAGAGTGTAAAACAGCAGGTTTTGCCCCGCACCAATGCTGATGCTCGCACGTTAGCGTACGCTTAGGCCTTTATTTTTAAGGCTTATCTAAAAGCCCATTGGCTACAAATAGTTAACTCGATGCTTACAGAACTTGGCTAAGTTCACAGCCAATAGACGGATTAATCTTCGTTAATCCGCTAACTGCATCACCTTTATCAGCAATACCGGCCCCACAACCGCGCCCATTGGGCGTGTCAGCAAGATCACAGAATCGACTAAACTCGGCCGCCGAACTGTGCGATACTTAGGCTCATTTTTTTTAAGCATAAGACTTGAGCGATAGATGGATAAGATTGAAATACGCGGCGCACGGACCCACAATCTCAAAAATATCAACCTGACTATCCCAAGGGATAAGTTAATCGTTATCACAGGGTTATCGGGTTCAGGCAAATCTTCCCTAGCATTTGATACCTTATATGCCGAAGGCCAACGACGTTATGTTGAGTCTCTTTCTGCCTATGCCCGCCAATTCTTAAGCTTGATGGAAAAGCCCGATGTCGACCATATCGAAGGCTTGAGCCCGGCGATTTCCATCGAACAAAAATCGACATCCCATAACCCGCGCTCTACCGTCGGGACTATTACCGAAATTTACGACTATCTGCGTCTGTTGTTTGCCCGCGTGGGAGAACCACGCTGCCCAACTCACGGCCAACCACTTGCGGCGCAAACCGTGAGTCAGATGGTCGATAAAGTGTTAGAAATGCCCGAAGACAGCCGCTTGATGCTGCTGGCGCCCGTAGTCAATGGTCGTAAGGGTGAGCACGTAAAATTACTCGAAGGCTTATCGGCGCAGGGCTATATCCGCGCCCGAATCGACGGTGAAGTCTGCGACTTAACCGATCCACCAGCACTCGATTTACACGTTAAGCACACTATCGAAGTGGTGGTCGACCGCTTTAAAGTCCGCAGCGATATCCAGCAGCGTCTCGCCGAATCCTTTGAAACCGCGCTCGAACTCTCTGGCGGGATTGCCGTGGTCGCCAGCATGGATGAAGGCACCACAGAAGAATTAATCTTCTCAGCAAATTTTGCCTGTCCGCACTGCGGTTATTCGATGGCAGAGCTTGAGCCACGGATTTTCTCCTTTAACAATCCGGCGGGCGCTTGCCCAACCTGTGATGGTTTAGGGGTACAACAATTTTTCGACCCAGACAGAGTGATCACTAACCCTGAGTTATCCCTTGCGGGCGGCGCGATTCGTGGCTGGGATAGACGTAACTTTTATTACTTCCAGATGCTGAGTTCACTCGCCGACCACTATAAGTTCGATGTCGAAGTGCCCTTCGAACAGCTGTCGGATAAGGTGAGAAAAATCGTCCTCTACGGCTCAGGCAAAGACAGTATCGCCTTCAAATACATCAACGACCGTGGCGATGTGGTGGTGCGTAATCACCCCTTCGAAGGCATCTTAAATAATATGGACCGGCGCTACCGCGAGACCGAAAGCAACGCGGTACGCGAAGAATTAGCCAAGTTTATCAACACTCAAGCCTGCCAAAGCTGTGGCGGCTCGCGCCTGCGTGAAGAAGCCCGTAACGTGTTTATTGGCGATCTTAACCTGCCCAAACTCACCGTTTGGTCGATAGGTGAAGCCCTCGAATACTTCGACAAACTCGAGTTCAGCGGCCAAAAGGCACAGATCGCCGAGAAGGTACTGAAGGAAGTACGCGATCGCTTAGGCTTCCTCGTTAACGTCGGCCTCAACTATTTAAGTCTGTCGCGTTCGGCCGAAACTCTATCAGGCGGTGAAGCGCAGCGTATTCGTCTCGCCAGCCAAATCGGCGCAGGACTCGTTGGTGTGATGTACGTGCTCGACGAGCCATCTATCGGCTTGCACCAACGGGATAACGAGCGGTTATTGCAGACCTTAATCCACTTGCGGGATTTAGGTAACACAGTGATCGTGGTGGAGCATGATGAAGATGCGATTCGTATCGCGGATCATATTATCGATATCGGCCCCGGCGCTGGTGTACACGGCGGCGAAGTGATTTGCGACGGTCCGATTGAGAAAATTGTCGCCTGCGACGAGTCCGTCACAGGTCAATATATTTCTGGCAAACGCAATATCCATATCAGCACCCCACGTACGCCTTACGACCCCAAACAAGTGATTGAGCTTTACGGCGCCCGTGGCAATAACCTACGCAACGTCGACTTAACGGTTCCCGTAGGCCTGTTCACCTGCGTGACCGGAGTATCGGGTTCAGGTAAATCGACGCTGATTAACGACACCTTTTTTAGAATTGCCCATAAGCAACTCAACGGTGCCACAGTCGATGAGCCCGCACCTTACGATCGCATCGTCGGCATGGAGCAATGCGATAAAGTGGTCGATATCGACCAAAGCCCGATTGGTCGTACTCCGCGCTCTAACCCCGCCACTTATACTGGCATCTTTACGCCTATTCGGGAGATTTTTGCCGCGACGCAGGAATCCCGTACCCGTGGTTATCAGGTGGGCCGCTTCTCCTTTAACGTGAAAGGCGGTCGCTGTGAGGCCTGCCAAGGCGATGGCTTAATTAAGGTCGAAATGCACTTCCTGCCCGATGTGTATGTGCCCTGCGATGCCTGTAAAGGTAAACGCTATAACCGCGAAACCTTAGAGGTGCGCTACAAAGGCAAGAACATCCACGAAGTGCTGCAAATGACAGTGGAAGATGCGCGGGAGTTTTTCGATGCAGTGCCAGCCATTGCTCGCAAACTGCAAACCCTAATGGATGTAGGTTTGTCCTACGTACGTTTAGGCCAGAGCGCGACCACGCTGTCGGGCGGTGAAGCCCAGCGGGTGAAACTTGCGAAGGAGCTCTCTAAGCGCGATACGGGTAAGACCTTGTATATTCTGGATGAACCGACAACGGGCTTGCACTTTGCCGATATCCAATTACTGCTCGATGTACTGCATCGCCTCAAATCCCACGGCAATACTATCGTGGTGATTGAGCATAATCTGGATGTGATTAAAACCGCAGACTGGATTATCGACTTAGGCCCAGAAGGCGGAGGCGGCGGCGGTACTATCCTAGCAACCGGTACGCCAGAAGATGTGGCGCAGCATCCTACATCCCATACCGCGCGCTTCTTAAAGCCGCTGCTGGAGCGGGATGCTAAGCTAGCCAAGCAGTCATAATATAAAGTGTCAGTAGTGCCTTGGTATCTCCAAGGCGCTGTAATTACACCCTATCGAGGTATAAAACCCTCTCAGGCAAGCCATTCGCCGTTATCAATCGAGGAGAACATGTTGCCAACGCATCGCCCGAGTTTGACGAGCTTAAGTCGCGCCAATCTATTACTCATCGCCTGCCTCGGGTTAACGCTTGTGGCATTGGTTGTCGCCGCTGTCGATCCGCTTATCGGTCAACCCACACGTTTACAAGTGACAGTGTTAGACAGCTCAGCCAATAGCAGCCTGCTCGCCTTGCCCGATGGCCGGATCACCACCTTAGATCAAGGCGGTCTCACCAAAAACGCCCAAGTCACTATTTGCTCACGAACCCATTTGGTCTCTGGCTTGGAGCACTTTCATTTAAGCCGTCATCAGGAGGCGACACTCTCCCCCGAGATCCGCGTCTTAGACTGATTCAGCATTACGGCCCATGCAGCCAAGCTAAATCCCTGTTAGGCTTAGGATTGATCATCCTATTGCCAACCTTAAGGATAGCCATGGGCAATTTGGCGCACCCATTCACAGTAATCACTCGCTCCCAGCCTCACCGCATAGGCTTGAGCTTATTGCGCTTGTTTATCCTTAGCTTATGTTTAAGCCTTGCCGCCTGCGCCAATCAACCCGCCGAATACACTTGCTCACTTGAGGCAATTCGATTGAATTGGGCCGAACCAGAAGCTCTTAAGCAAACAGTAGCAACACTCAGCGCCGCAGAATTAATGGGGCGTAAAACCCAAACCGAAGGTGCCGCCAAGGCACGCGACTATCTGCACAGCCAGTTTCAACAACTTGGGCTTACTCCTTGGGGAGAGACTTTCGAGGTACCCTTCGAATATGCCACGCTTTTTAGCCAAGAGACAGGAAGCAATATGGTGGCGTTAGTCCCCGCACGCCAACCCACTCATCGATGGCGTATTGTGGTGGCTCACTACGATCATCTCGGCATGAGTGGCAGCAAGATTTACCACGGCGCCGATGATAACGCCTCAGGGGTTGCCGCCCTGTTGGCTCTCGCCGCCCACTGGCAAGCGCAGCTAAACGCCGCCCACGATTCTCTGCCCAACATTAACTTAATGTTTGTCGCGACCGATGCCGAAGAGCCTGGGCTGTATGGCAGTACGGCCCTCGTCGAGCAACTCAAGCAGCGAATGCCCGAGGCGCAATTTGAACTGATGCTCAATCTCGATATGATTGGCCACCCGAGCCGCCCCTACGCCATTTACCTCGAGGGTAGCCGCAACTTCTATCAATTTCCGCAATTTAGGCCGATGCTAAACGCGAATAATCGCCTCTGCATTAAGTTAAGTCATCCCAAACCCGTGGGACGAAGCATCCAGAGCACAGATTGGCTCAGAGCCTCGGATCATTATCCTTTCCATAAAGCTAAGATCCCTTGGCTCTATTTTGGCGTTCCCACTCATCCGCAATACCATACCCCGGAAGATACCCCAGACACTTTGGATTATGTGTTTCTCGCGGCGGTGACGGAATCCGCCTTCGAAATCCTACGACTCAATGGCGACTTTTTGAAAAATTAATCGAAGTGGCGCGTTTCTTGCTCAGTTTTGGCAAAAAAATCCACGCAAAACCCTGTATTTATCCGAGAGTCACTTGGTAAAGCGGCTAAAATGCTGCTATAATCTGGCGTTTTCGGTGCGGGAAATCGACACGGGGTTGATTTTCTGTCTGTGAAACTTAAGCGCCAATCCGGGCGCATCCACAAGGCTACAACCCAATGTCATCCAGTGAAAGAACTTTCCGTGAACTCGGCTTGTCCGAGAATTTGTTGCGTGCTCTTGACGAGCTAGGTTACGAAAACCCAACGCCAATCCAATCAGCCAGTATCGACCCATTAATGGCTGGCAAAGATATTTTAGGTCAGGCACAAACAGGTACAGGTAAAACTGGCGCCTTCGCCCTGCCCCTGCTCAACAAAGTGACCAGCCAAGCTGTCCCACAAATTTTAGTATTAGCGCCAACCCGCGAATTAGCGGTGCAAGTCGCAGAAGCTTTCAGCAGCTACGCGAAATTTATGAAAGGTTTCCATGTACTGCCAATCTATGGCGGTCAGAGCATGCATCAGCAATTAAACGCCCTGAAGCGTGGCCCACAGGTTATCGTGGGTACACCGGGCCGTGTTATGGACCATATGCGCCGTGGCACTTTAAAGCTGGAAACCCTGCAAGCGCTGGTACTCGACGAAGCCGACGAAATGTTAAAAATGGGCTTTATCGACGATATCGAATGGATTCTGGAACACACACCAGAGCAGCGCCAACTGGCACTGTTCTCGGCCACTATGCCAGAACAAATCAAGCGTGTTGCTAACAAGCACTTAAAAGATGCGACTAACATCAGCATCGCTGCGAGCCACACCACAGTTGACTCTATCGAGCAACGTTTCGTGCAAGTGTCTCAGCACAACAAGTTAGAAGCTTTAGTTCGCGTATTAGAAGTTGAAAATACTGAAGGTATCATCATCTTCGTTCGTACCCGTAACTCATGCGTTGAATTAGCAGAAAAACTCGAAGCCCGTGGCTATGCCTCATCACCACTGCACGGTGATATGAACCAGCAAGCCCGTGAGCGTGCGGTTGAGCAGCTGAAAAGCGGTAAGTTAGACATTCTGATCGCGACCGACGTTGCGGCCCGTGGTCTGGACGTTGAGCGTATCGGCCACGTAGTGAACTACGATATCCCTTACGATACTGAAGCTTACGTACACCGTATCGGTCGTACTGGCCGGGCTGGCCGTACTGGTATGGCGATTCTGTTCGTGACCAGCCGAGAAATGCGTATGCTGCGCACCATCGAGCGCGCAACTAATAGCCGTATTTCGCCAATGAAAGTGCCAAGCCCAGAGACGGTTGCAGAACGTCGTCTGTCTCGCTTAGGTGAGCAGTTAGCGCAAACCATGACTCAAGATCTGGACTTTATGCGCGAAGCGGTTGCCCAGTTATGTCAACAACTGGAAGTGGATACCGATCTGCTGGCCGCAGCCCTGCTACACCAAGTTCAGCAAGAGCGTCCACTGCAGTTGCCAGCGATTCAAGAACGTACTCGCGATGAGCGCAGCGAACGTGGTGCTGAACGTGGCGAGCGCGGTGAACGCCGTAGCCGTGAATCACGCCCAATGCCAGCAAGCCTTGGTAGCGCTGAAGCGTTAAAAGACAATCCAGATCTGAAGATGTGCCGTTATGTTATCGACGTGGGTCGTGACAATGGCGTGGGTGTGGGCAACATCGTTGGCGCTATTGCAAACGAAGCTAACATCGACAGCCGTTACATTGGTGCTATCCAGTTATACGACGCAGTGACTACCGTTGACCTGCCAGACGGCATGCCAAAAGAAGTACTGCAGCACCTGAAGAAAGTGCGCGTATGTGGCAAGCCACTGAACATCCGTGAAGCTGGCGATCAAGTATTTGTAGACTCTGGCCGTGGCGCACGTAGCGACCGTCGTCCACGTGGTGATCGTCCGATGGGCGAGCGTAAACCACGTTCAGCCTCTGGTGACAAGCCGTTTGCAGACCGCAAACCACGTTCAGACAAGCCTGCAGGCGAGCGTAGACCACGTAAACCACGCGAAGAGTAATCGCCAAACCTAAGCCGTTAGGTTAAGCAGATTTAAACAAACGCATTAAAAAAGGAGCCTAGGCTCCTTTTTTGTTGTCTTAAAATCACTCAAACTTCACTGGCCAGTTGATATTTCGAGCAGGTATAGTCAATCGATGGATGCCTAACTTAAGGACACTAAATGGATTTTTTAGTACTGATAGCCGACCTATTTAACCCCACACTTCCAGCACTGGCTAAGTCATGCCGCCAAGATAAAACCTTATTAATCATGGTGCTGGTCGGTTGTACTCTGTTTGCCGGCTTTATTGGAATGTTAGTCGCCATGGCAAATTAACTTGCACTTAAGCCAATAGGTCTATTAGTGTCGGCTTAGTCTTTAGCAACGCAATTAGTGTATTTCGATGAAAAAAGCCCTTACCGCTGGCCTGTTATCCGCCTTTGTCGCCCCCGGCAGCGGCCACTTTTACCTTAAACATAAACGTTCGGCGCTGGTGTTTTTCGGCTTAGCTGTCATCAGCCTTATGCTGTTGCTTATGCAAATCTATCAAGTAGCACAAGTGATCGCCTTAGAGCTCCAAAATGGCACCTTACCCCTAGATGTCGGCGTGATATCCGCCGAAATCACTCAACAAACCCAAACCACCATGGCCAATGCCAATGAACTGCTCTATGGCTTTTTGCTCTGCTGGTTAGTGGCATTGCTCGACAGTATTCGCCTTGGACTTAAACAAGATAAACAAGATGCCTTAACTACGAATACAGCTGGGCATTAGATTCACTAGATACTGTAATGGGCTTGCAAGCACTGTGGCCAGCAAGCCCATATTGCAACGATAAACTATTGCTTAACACCATCGACTGACGTATCAACAGGCTCAGTCCGAGTATCCAAATAACCACTCAGGCGAGTTAATAGCAGCGCCGCAATCACCACTAGCGAACCAATCAATGGGGTTTGCATTAATCCCATCTGCTCGACAATGAGTCCACCTCCCCAGGCACCTAAGGCAATCCCTATGTTGAAGGCGGCTATATTAAGTCCCGAGGCCACATCTACTGCGGTTGGTGCATAGGTTTCAGCCAGTTTGACAACATAGACCTGTAATCCAGGGACATTGCCAAAGGCAAAAGCGCCCCAAACGAGTATGGTTAACACTGCGGTAATAGGGTTTAACGCCGTAAAGTGGAAGATAAACAGCACAGCGGCTAACCCAGTAAAAATATAAGTTAGCGCTTTGATTGGCCCCATATTATCGGCCATCTTACCGCCCCAGATGTTGCCTATAGCGACCGAGACACCATACACCAACATGATCGCCCCTATCGCACTCGCATCGAAACCACTGATCTGCTGTAAAATCGGTGCGAGAAAAGTAAAGGCAACAAAAGTACCGCCATACCCAATTGCTGTAATGGCAAATACCAACAGCAGCCTTGGCTCGGTCAGCACTTTCGCTTGGGTCAGTAAACTGGCTGCACGGGTCTGCTTAAGGTTGTTCGGCACTAAGAATGCACTGCCTATCAGTGCGATAAGGCCGAGCAAAGCAACGGCTAAAAAGGTTGATTGCCAACCAAAACTCTGGCCGATATAAGTCCCTAGGGGCACACCAGTTACCAGTGCGACGGTCAGTCCTGTAAACATAATCGCAATGGCGCTGGCCGCTTTTTCCTTTGGTACCAGTCCTGTGGCAATGGTTGAGCCAATCGAAAAAAACACCCCATGGGCTAAGCCTGTAATCACTCTCGCCGCAATCAAAGTTTCATAGCTCGGGGCTTGCCATGCGAGCACATTCCCCGAAACGAATAGTGTCATTACCGCTAACAACACATGCTTACGATTCCAATGCCCCGTTAAGGCAGTTAAGACTGGGGCGCCGACGGCTACCCCAAGGGCATAGAGGCTTACTAATAATCCCGCCGAGGGGAGAGAAACCTGTAAATCCTGCGCCATAGTGGGAATTAATCCCACGATGACAAACTCTGTTGTTCCAATAGCAAAGGCGCTTAGCGTCAATGCGAGTAAAGCTAAAGGCATGATGGCGTCCATCCTGTATTAAACGAGCGACAAGCTCGATAAGGGCTAATAGAGCTGAAGTTAAAGCAGCTCGCTTAACTTCAGATGGCGCTATCTTGACGATAAAGTTTATTGTCAAAAAGAGTAATTTTTGCAAATGATTTTTGCTATAAACGTAATTAATTACCTTGTTGGAGACTGACATGCTGACTCGCTCAGATGACTTACAGATACTGCTCACAGTGGTCGATAGTGGCGGATTTTCCGCGGCGGCCGAAGCGCTCGATATTCAAGTCGCGAGGGTTTCAAGAGCCGTGACTAAACTTGAGAGTCAACTACAAGTTACCCTGCTCAACCGCACCACTCGACGAGTCGAATTAACCAATGAGGGACGCCTGTTTGTCGATGCAGTTAGGCTTGGGCTGCAAACCATACAGTTAGCGGAAGAAGAACTTATGAGCCGCGGGGAGCAACCTAAGGGTAAGCTTAGAGTCGATGCAGCCAGCCCTTTTGTTCTTCATCAGATTGTCCCCCTAGTGCATGAGTTTAAACAGCTTTACCCCGAGATAGAGCTAGAACTCACCTCGAACGAAGGCTTTGTCGACTTGATTGAGAAGCGCACCGATGTGGCGATTCGTATCGGAAAACTCACCGATTCAACCCTGCACGCTAGACCCTTAGGTAAGAGTAAACTGCATATTGTCGCCTCTAAGGAATACCTCGCCAAACGCGGTTTACCTAAAAGCGTCAGTGAGCTAAACCACCATAGCCTTATCGGTTTTACGGGCGCTAAGGTCTTGAATCAATGGCCACTCAAAGGACTGGAAACCATTGTTCCCACAATGCGGGCAAGCAATGGCGAAACCGTACGTCAATTAGCCCTCGCGGGTAACGGTATAGCCTGCCTATCTGGATTTATGGTCAGCGATGATATTGCTAGCGGGCGTTTATTGCCTTTGCTGGAAAACGAGCGAGTCGCAAACATAGAGCGGGAGCAAGTCAATGCCGTTTATTACAAGGCCTCAACCGTAGCTCGGCGGATCTCCGCCTTTATCGATTTTATTCAACCTCGGCTAACCCTATAAATTTGCAAGTGATTAGGGCGTTAAGTGCCATAGATTGTTGCAATAATAGCAAAAATCATTTGTGCTTTAGCCTCTTTATCGACAAAGCACGATCGGCGACAGTTGCCCCATCCACAGAATAAGGGGAAGAATATGACTCAAACCAATGCGACAACATCTAACCAAGCGCCTCTGACAGCGATGCCGATGCTAGGCACAGGAACCTTCAGACTTAAAGATAACGCCGCTTTCGATGCCGTGTTGATGGCACTCGAAGAAGGTTCACGCCATATCGATACGGCGCAGATTTATGGCAATGAACAAGCGGTCGGGGATGCGATTAACACCTCAGGGATCCCACGTGAAGAACTGTTTATCACAACCAAAGTGTGGACTGAAAACCTGACCAAGGAACGCTTTGAGACTAGCGTTATCGACAGCCTAACGGCGCTACAAACCAAGTATCTTGATTTGTTACTCATTCATTGGCCGTTGAACAGCGATGAGCCGAGTATGGTCGAGTATCTCTCAGAGCTAAAAGCAGTATTAGATAAAGGCCTGACTCGTCGCATTGGCGTATCAAACTTTACCAATGCACAACTCGCGCAAGCGATTGCCATCTTAGGCGAAGGCGTTATTTATACCAATCAAGTAGAAGTGCATCCCTATCTCATCAATCGCAAAGTGACGGATTTTTGCAGACAACACAATGTATTAGTAACTGGGTATATGCCATTTGCCTATGGCGCAGTCTTGCAGGATGAAACCATAGTCAACTTAGCATCAGTGCATCAAGCCACTCCCGCACAAATTGTGTTGGCTTGGTTGCGACAATTAGGTTTTGCCACCATTCCCTCCTCAACCAAAAGAGACAATGTTCGCAGCAACTTAGCGGCTGCAAGCATTAACTTAACGCCAGCAGAAATCGAGCAAATCAATCAACTGGATCGCAATCATAGAGTTGCCAATCCTGACTTTGCCCCACATTGGGATTAGCTCGAGCGCGCTTGAGTTAGCCTTTAGCTTCTAATGCCCAAGCGTCGATAAAGCTCTGATAATTGGCGATAAGCAAATCCGCCGCTTGGGCATAGTCCGGCACCTCTTCTGGGCAATAGAGGGCGCAGCGGCTCCCCGCGTTTTGTGCGGTTTGCAGATCAAATAGATAATCCCCCACATACAAGATATCCGCTGGATTCAACTGCCATTGCTCGCAAATCAAGTGGATACCCTGCGGGTGAGGTTTTGGCTCGGCATCGTAACGGGTCAACACTAAAGGGATATCGATACCGAGTTTTTCGATGGTGATTTTGGCCGCCTCGGGCATATTGCGGGTCAAAATCGCCAGCGGCAGTTGCCGCATCTTTAAAAACGCAATCAGCGCCTGCGCCCCTTCAATCCAGCTCGCCTGACGCGAACTTTCAAGCTCATAGTCATGGACAATCTCCAGCGCCTGCATCTTGGCAATTGTGGTCTCAAGACTATGTATATGCTCGAGAATATCGGTACCCGATCCAATACCTAATGCCGCCCTTAAGCCTTTAAAATCGGGGTTTGAATGGGCAAGCGTACCGTCGAGGTCAAAGATAACCCCGCGGATCTGTTCTAATTCAATATCAGTCAGGCGTGTGATCACTCGGGTACCTATTCAGTGGTCTGTGAAGCGGGTTGCAAACGTCGTGCGCGGCGCTGGCGATACATGGGCAGTAACTGCACTACCATCACTGACACAATAATCACACCTATGCCGAATAGCGATAGCGCATCTAATTTATCGGCCTTAAATACATCTGGCCACCAACCGATACTCACCACTAACGCCGTGGCGCTAAAGCTAAATACTGGCGTTAACGCCAGCATGGCGCTCACCTGCGCCGTCGGCCAGTACTTCATCGATTGTCCGAAGCAGCCGTAGGCAATCAAGGTATTGGCGGCGCAAAACAGCGCCACTTGCCAGTCAAAGCTATCCATTTGTGCAAATTGGCTAAAGTCGCTAAAGGGCGCCATCGCAAAGATCCCTAAGGCGTAGATGACTAAGAGTACGTTAGCGGGGGATAAACGGTTCAACAGTGACTTTTGAAGTAATGCATAGGTGGTCCATGATAATGCCGAAAACTGCACTATCATCACCCCAAGCCAGATCTCATGGTTATCGGTGGCGGAAAAATCTAAATAGGGATGGAAAAACATCAACATCCCTAAAGCTAAGCTGGCAAAACAACTGAGCTGCACCGCGTTCAGGCGTTCTTTAAAAAACAATACGCCGCCAAAGGCGAGAAAGAATGGCGAGGTTTGAAAATTAAGCTGCGCGGCCCCGGGGGCTAGATAGTCGAGGGAATACACGAATGAAACATAGTTGAGCATTAAAAACAGTCCGGCGAGGATAAGCCTGAGCCAAACCTTGGCATCGAGCGCTGCAAACTGTTTCAAACTCCCCGCACTCCACTGCACCAAAATACTGACGAGGAGCGCCACTAAAAAACGGAACCAAGTCAAAGTCACAGGATCGATAAAACTCCCCGACAGCTTAAGCGCTATGGGTAACATGCCCCAAAACAGCACGGCGACAGAAATAAACAACAATCCCAATTGAGCATGGTTAGTTGCCAAGGATCCAGAGTGGCTTTGATTCACGGAAAAGTCCCAGTAGTACCGCAGAAAGGAACGCCATTCTGGCACCGCAGCGCGCTAAGATCTAGCCTAAAAAGCGATTAACTTATCCGCCGGATTGGATAGTTAAGCTGACACTAAATCAATCTTGCCCAGCGATAAATGTAGAGCATTTCAAGATAAGTTTTATCAAGCCTTTAGCAGCACAAAAAGGTATATTGAGCGCAATTTCTCTTTTAGCTCAGATTGGATTTGCAGAGTCGAGTTATGCCTTATGCGCTCAGTTTTTGCGGCATCAACCACTCTGTATAAGCCTTTTAAATACGTTAGTTAGGATTAAACATGTCACAGACAGACGCTAAAACACAGCTTGAGTCCATTAACGCAGCAGCACAAGAACTCGCCCAGCGACGCGCCAAGGGTGAAGCGGACGCCCTGTTACAAGAAGCGCTAAGACCGAAAGATTTCCCCCACGCCTTTGCCATCCAGCAGGCCATTGCGCAGCTGTTTAGCGCCCAAGGCAACCCAATTGCAGGGTGGAAGTGCTTACTGCCAACCGCAGAAAAAACCGTGGTAGCACCTATCTATCAACATGATGTGTATATCGAAACCGCCGAGTGTCCGCTTTATCCTTCGAGCAAAGGGCTTGCCCGTGTCGAACCCGAGCTCGCCTTTGAAATTGGCAGCGATTTACCACCACGATCCACGCCTTATTCAGGAGCCGAAATTGACGCCGCCCTCGGTAAAACGCGCCTCGCCTTGGAACTAATCAAAAGTCGTTATCAAAACCCAAGCGAAGCCAATCACTTCGACGCCCTCGCCGATGGCTTAGTCAATCAAGGCCTATGGTTAGGGCCTGAACTGCTTACACCAGCCGAGATAGAAACAGGTCATTTCGCCCTAAGCGTTGAAATCGCCGCAAGCGGACAGCAAGCAAGTGAAACTCTACAAAAAGCCGCTGTTCATCCAAATGGTTTCCCTAAAGCTGGGCTTTATTGGTTGGTCAACTTCTTATCTACCCAAGGGATTGGCTTAACCCGAGGACAATATGTGATCACAGGCTCCTATGCGGGGGTATTAGATTTGCCACTCAATCAGCACTGCCAACTCCACTACGGCGACTTAGGCCAGTTTGCTTTGCAGTTCGTGGCTAAATAAGTACAGCCTAAAGAGTGCCAAGCTAGCCAGCAAAGTAAGAAGGTAGGCAAAGGCTTACCTTCTAAAATCCCCAGAGTGACCAACAGAGCGAAAACAAGCTTGTATCAAGAGTGAAACATTTGTACTATCCGATGGAACTAAATATAAGGATATACAAGATGTTAGACGGAAAAATATTGCCTTTAGCAAGTCTATTTGCCTTAGCCTTAAGTACTTCGTTACCCTTAAATGCCTCGGAAAACACTTTTTCCCAAGCCTACAGTGACTACCAAACCGCACTCAAACAAGGTGATAACGCCCAAATAGAAGCCAGCGCCAAAAGAGCCTTCGAACTAGGTGAGGCTCAATATGCCAAGGATAGTGTCGATTTAGCGAACCTCGCCATGAACTGGGCTGGCGCGCTAAAAAAGGTGGCTATGCCGAATCTCTTTGAGGGAGATAATGCGGCGAAAACGGCCAAGGCCTATGAGTTATATCAACTCGCATTAAGCAATTATAAAAAGCATTACGGCGAGCATGCAGCTGAGCTTATCGACCCGCTACTCGGCGCAGCGGAAACCTCACCTAAACTGACTGTGGCGAAAGAGCTTTTTGAAAATGCTATTGAAATTGCTGAAAAAACAGCAAATAAAAAGCTGTTGGCCGATGTAAAGATAGCAACCTTTGATCGCCTCACCAATACAGGATTGTACACGGCTCAGGTAAGGGACTATGCCTTCGAGGCCTATGAAACTTACAAAGAGATCCTTCCCGAAAATGCCCTAGACAGAGTCAAAGCTACCTATGTAGTGGGTGCAGTTGAATATGCTGAAAAGCATGATGACAAGGCGATTCCATTACTGTTAGAAGTGGTTAAGCAGTTTGAAGCCCTTAAGTTTAGCCATCCCTACGCCTTAAGTGCCCACGCTTATTTAGTCGAACTTTATGAACGCCAAGGAAAACGCGAAGAGTCCACCGCCCACTGTATCGCCATCGGCAAGATGCGCCCATGGGCCGACACTCAGGAGCAACAACCGCTGTTTCGTACGACACCCAAATACCCTAAGTCCTACCTCATGCAACGTAAAAGCGGCTATGTGACCCTTAACTTCACTGTTGATGAGATGGGATTTGTAAAAAATCCTGAAGTGCTCGAATCCAAAGGCGGTGTGCTATTTGAAAAATCCACACTGAAAATGATCGAAGAATGGCGCTATGCCCCTAAGTTTGAACATGGCAAGCCCGTGCCAGCACAAACGACTGTGCGTATAGACTATTTCACCGATAAGTCTTAATCGGTTTCGGTCACCTATAATAGGTTACTCGACCTCATATCCCAGCCCATCGCCTAATCCCGATGGGCTGTTTTTATCTTCTGAAGTAACTGAAGCAGTTAGCACTCGCTTTATCCGGCTTAAACAAGTCTCACAAATACAAGCCGTCGCAGGTTGCGTTAATAGTTGCGCTAACTTATCGGCACTCAGCCCCGCTTCCTCGCCTATCGATAAACTCGCTGCCAAATCGTCAGATAGTAATTGAGTCAACTTCGGAAACGTCTGCTTAGTGCACCAACAGCCACTGATATCTGCACCAAGAGTCATAGCACACTGATTCGCCCCTTGGCATAAAGGGCAAAGCTGCGCGGCATCGAACTGAGGTTCGGGTAAGAGCTTGGGCACGGTAATCCTTATGGCATCGGAGTGATAACGCAGAGATAATAATGGTTTTTTGCAACTCAGGCTGAGTTGATTTACACCAAGGTTAGACTTTAAAGCTTTCCAAACTACGTTTGAATGCTTTAGTTGAAAAGTCGTGGGTCTTCACCCCACACCCGATAATAATGCTGGTTTATTTAGCGTTTGAATTGGCAAAGTTATCGCTGTAAGTATATGAATCATTGCGGCCTTACGGCCGAGATAAGTCAAAGTCGTGGCTCTTCACCCCACACCCGACCATGGAGGACTGCTCGTCCTATCCTCCTTGGATGCTCCAAGACGCCCCAACGGAGTTGAAAACCCCTTGTGCTCATAGTCAAATTTGCTATCGCTTCCGAAGGATGCGTCCTTGCACCTGCGAAAGCTAGCTCGCCATCCATGGCGAGACTCACGCAATTTGTCTATTCGCCCTGCGGCAACTCCGAGGGGATGGTGAACTCCTGTAACTTCTGTGTTGGCTGTATATCAGAAAAGAGTTGTGTCAGTCCGAGCTTTCACAAGGAGAGTTATAACTCAGAAATAATAATGTTTTTTTCATTAACGTTGGAATAATCATTCCATCATCAAGGCACACATATCGATTCAGCGTGCAAATAAACACCTAGGTATTTATTTGCCTTAATTAGCTGTATTCATCAAGTGGTGTCTAACTAAAATCATATTTGGTGTATTCATTTAGCTTAGTAAGCAGCATTCCTGCATTATGAAAAATGGATTCACAGATTCATACATGCTGGATGCAATTTGTTGTTAATCCGAAGCTTGAATAGATGAAGTATTTATTTAGCGGAATGCTTTCACCGTAATTTAGCTCCACATTCCCCACAATAATGTGGCGATATTTGGACTCCTGCTCGCCCTAATGCTCTTGGTACGGAATTGCACTTAGGACACCTATACCATTTGTAGAATCCCGTAATGCAAATAGCCAATCCAACGAAAAATGGAATCGCTGGATTAATATAAATATCAGCAAAGTAATTGATTGCGATAACCCCACCGAAGATAACAAAGGCAACCAACACAGCTATGGTCACCTTTCTTTCTCTATTAGCAAACTCGTTTATTATTCTTAAATCTTCCATGGTCAACTAGGCATACCAACGCTTTGTTAAGGGGCAAATTTCCGGCGAAGCCGCGCTTAAATTTGTCCAGCTTAAGCAACTTATAACTCAATTGCTGACGATGTATGAATATTCTTTCCCACGATCATCGTGCGCAATAGCTTTAACACAAATGTCTCGGAGAAGTGTCACATACACTTCAGTTCGGTAATCTGTGAGTTTTTCCAATTCTACACCCAAACTTGATGCCATTTTAGGTAACCAAGCTAAGTAAAAACCTATCGAACTTTTAACTCGTTCTGAGAGTTCAGGATCTTGCTGTTCTGAGAAAGGTAGCCATTGCACAACCACCTTTCGACCTCTTCGTTGTTCAGCTAACTCGAAAAGGTCTTCAAATATAAATTTTCCATCAAGATAGTTACAGCCTCCCACAAACGAGTGGGTAAAATTGTGAACCAGTGGCTTGAAGTTCTTATATTTCACCGAACTGTCCTTGAGTTAATACAGTGTATTACCTGCTCTTCTAATAAAACCCAACCCGAATAGAGTTGGACATGGGGATAAATGAAAAAATAATTTAATAATGACAATAAGTTAGCATTAGTACCAGTGGGCTATCAACATTTTTCATCCAGAAAAATCGAGAGCTTATTTACCGAGTAGCGTTTTCACATGGTAAATAGTATTAGGCAAAATGAAAGAGCAATAAATTCATTTGATTGCATAAAAACCCAAGCAAAAACCGATACCTTTATAGGCTCGCTTTGAAGGCGTATCTGAATTACCCATGATACCTGTATGTCTAACAGTGCTTGAGGTTAGAACGCTCGAGATTTCCCCTGACTAAAAAAATACAGTAAGGTGTAACAAGAGTTTGTTTCCTTTGACCAAAAACCAGCGCAAATCAGCTTCTTAGAAAACGTAGAGAGGGTTCGACTCCCTCGATACGTTTCATGTATTCATGATCGGTTTTGAAATCAACAGACCACACTGATGCCCGAAAGGCGAGTTATGGTGATTAGCGAGACGACCGTCCGCCCCAAGGACGGGGCGGTCGAGCATCCACGGATGGACTGGCTGCGAGTCGGTGAGCGAATGCCATAACAAGCCTATATGCTGAGACATGCCTGCTGAGACTAACCCGATGCTCACAAGCTAAATCAATAGGGGCTAATGCTCTGATATTAAATAGCTTTAAGTAAAATCCCCCAACACATTTTACCCAATAAAAAAGCCAGCAAAGCTAAATGCTTGCTGGCTTTCTGTCTAACTAATTCACTCGCTTTATTTCACCGTGCGAACAGTCAATCAAAGTGACTCAACTATGACTTTTCGGAAACACCGGATAAGAAGCGGTGCCAAGCACTTTGCCATCGACTTCGACACCGTAGTAGTCATTGTCATTATGGTATTTCTCCTGCGCTTGTTTCACATCGCCCTTATTGCGGGGGTCCTGTGGCCGTTCATGGGAGTTAATGTAAGCCGCAACGTCCCAAGCCTGTTGGTGAGTCAGCTGAATACTCTTAGCGAAAGGCATGTTTTCATAAATGAAGAATGCGGCTGTATTGACCCTGTGCATACCAGCGCCCCAGTTGTAGCTCATTGGCCCCCACAGTGGTGGCAGAGAGTAAACACCGGCAATCGATTGGCCTTGACCATCGGCGCCATGGCACGCTTGGCAGTGGGCGATATACACGGCTTTGCCGCGCTCGGGTGAGAACGCGAGCTCAGGTTTTGGGATCTCAGGATAACCACGGCCAGGCAGATTTGCGCGTTGCTCCACAGTCATGGCTTTGGCTAGTGTGTCTGGCAGTGGGAAATCCTCACGTTTGGCGCCTTTTACCAATTCGGCATCGCTAAGTTCTGGCACTGTACCATCAAGGTTAGCCGCATCCATTAGGCCACTCATCCCTAACCAGTAGGCATAGGCAGATAGCGCGACCAGTTCGGGGCTGCCCGCTGCGGGGGCTTTACCATTCATCGAATAGTTAAAACAGCCTTGTACCCTTTCTTGAAAGGTATTTACTTTATCGTCTTTTTTACGATACGCGGGATACGCAAAATAGGCGCCCCAAAGCGGTGACGCATTCGCCTTACGGCCCGCATCCATATGGCAGTTGGCACAGTTAAGCTCGTTACCCACATACTTATCTCTTAACTGCTGGGTATTCACAAATAACTGAAAACCCAAGCGTACTTTATCGCCGAAGGCCCCTTCGGGAATCGCACTTAAGGGTCTAGGCGTAAGATAGGTTTGATCAGGGTTTTTAGGGACTGAGGGCAATGGCGCTTGTTTGTCGGGTAACTCATTCGCAGCCTGCACTTGAGCTGTTAGCACGCCCATTGCGGCCAATAGTAAGATGGCAGAAGATTTCATGGCCGGCTCCTTATTTCAAATTCGCAAAGTAGTTTGCTAAGGCATCCACCTCGGCGGCGGTCAGCTTGTTAGCCACATTGGCCATCATGCCGTCCACATCTCCCTTACGAGTGCCAGCTTGCCACGCCAAGAGTTGCGTCTTGATATAGCTAGCCTGTTGACCCGCTAAACGAGGGAACAGGCCGCCACCTAAACCCGAGGGTCCATGGCAAGTCACGCAGGCCGGTAAACCGCGAGACCAATCGCCTTGATAGGCTAAGCGCGCGGTATCGTCACTAAAGGTCACCTGCTCACCACGGATCACCGGCTTGACCTCAGTCTTAGGTGATTTGGCGGAGAAGTAACTGGCCACTTGGTCGATGCCATCACCTTGCAATGTCATCGCCATCGGCATCATGGTCGCGTTTTGGCGTACACCCGCCTGAAAATGTTGTAATTGGGTGCTGATATATTCTTTCGAAAGTCCAGCGAGACGGGGACCTAGGGGTTCTATGCCCTCGCCTTCGGCGCCGTGGCAGGTCACACAGATTTGTCCTGCTGGCGGGACTGGAGTTGGATTCGCTATGGCTACAGAGGTCAAGGCACAGCCGTAGATCAGCGCGATGCCTTTGGCTAATGTTCTAATTTTAATATTCATTTTCTATCCTTGAACATACCTTGAGTAGAACTTAAACGGCTCAAGTGCATAGCCAAGTCCTAAACCTAGGTCGTTAAAAAGAGATAATTTGAGTTTTGCGTTCACACGTTTAGCCCACACTAAACGAGTTTGTACCTTACTCCTCGAATCTCCACTGAACAAGCATTAAAAAAATCTAATATTAAGTTGTTAATAACCAAATCGAGTCGCTTCAAAGCTATTCAATAACTTATGAAGCAAGTAACAGAGGAATAACGTCGCCACAATCGCCACAAAAATACTGCTCACCCGGTACAGCGCACTAAAAATCAGGTCGTTGCCAGGGGTTAAGTATTGGCCAAACAAAATCCCTAGGGTGGTCATGGCACCAAACCCCACGCCTGAGCCACTCGCCTCTTTCACATGGGCCTGGGCAAACAACATAAGCCCAATCCACAGCAGCGGCACAATCAGGATCAGCAATCCTGACCAGTCGTAGAGGAAGAGTTGCACCATTACCCCAAACGACACCCCAAGCAGAGTGCCCAGCGCGCGTTTGCGGGCATAATCCAGCGCCCCGTTCCAATGCATAGGGAACAGGAGTAACAGCGTGGTCGCCTGTGCCGACATAGAGTCACGCAAATCGAAAATCTGAAACACTAAGAAAGAGAGCGTGGCAATACTGGCACCGAGTAAAGCCTCGTGGCGCATACGGTGCGGCGCCTTAGGACCGGGTTTGTAGGCAGGACGAGGCTCGACATCCGGCCAGAGTGCCGTCATCAGATAGGCGATAACCACGGACAATCCCGTCGCCCAGAAATTACTGAAGATTAAGTCATTGAGATCTGTGCCCGGATAGCTGGCAAAGTGCAGCATAATGCTCAAACTCAGCACACCATTGGCACCAAACAGAAACAGACTACCGCGGGACATAGCCGCAAAACGATATAAAAACAGTAAAAAGACAATCGGCGTCATCAATCCGGGGTGGCTACCGAAGAAACCTCCGAGCAGACCGACTTCAAGTCCCGCCATGGCCGATGAGGCCAGTAACTGCCGCATCGCATGGCCACTCATCACAGGGACGAGTCCCAGCAATAACATTGGGGTTACCGTAAAAAACACCCCATTACTCCACCCAAAGAGCTTACACAGGGTAAAGCCAATGGTGCCGCCAGTGGCAATGCGCAAACACTGGCGTAAGTCATTGGTGGTTAAAGGGTTGTGGCGTAACAACATGCGAATGGCCTTGAGATTAATAGATGTAATGGAGCAGGCTAATGACCTTAATCTGCACCTTGGCTAGCAGGCTAAACAGCGTATTGTCAGGCAGCAATTGCACTGTGGCACGCGCACCTGCTGGCAGGTTATTCATCGCATTGTCGTCTAATACTAAATGCAGTCTTAAGCGCTGCGCATCACGCACCCAACGATCCGACTCCTGCGGCGCTGCTAAACGGCCATTAGCATCAAACTGCCCCGCACTCACACCGGCATCCACACTGCTCACTTGGGCGCGATATAAACGGCCAGGCTCACCATCGAAGGCGATTAATGCAGGGTAAGATGCGTTAACGCCACGTAAAGTCTTTTCACGAAAGTCGGCAATAATATCTAATTTATCAGAGACTAAGGCGAGTAGCGGCTGGCCCACAGCGGCAAAACTACCCACTTCGAGTTGCAGGTTGGTCACCACCCCATCTTGGTCGGCACGAATCTGGGTGTAAGACAGGTTCAGCTCGGCTTGCTCTAAGGCATTTTTCGCTTGGCGCACTCTGAGGTTTTCTTCGCCATAGAGGCCACGGCTCACTTTGAGTTTATCGAGGCGAGCATTAGCGGCTAACAGATTCGCCTCGGCAGCATCCGCATCGCTATCGGCCTGATCCCGTTGCTGCTGCGACACACCATGGGTGGCATACAGCGCATCTAAACGTTTAGCTTCACGGCGCTTAAGTTGAGCCGTAGTGGTACTGGCATTCACTTCCGCCTTGGCGGCTAGCAACGAAGCATCTAACTCGGCATTGTCCTGACGCACTTGCTCTAGGGCCAACTTGGCCTGAGACACGGCTAACTCAAAGGGGGCGGGGTCGACTTGAAACAGTAAATCGCCCTTGGCGACCACTTGGTTATTCTTCACATTAATGGTTTGAATCTTACCGCTGATCTGCGGAGTCACCTTAGTCACCACACGGGTTGCCATGGCCTGTGGGGTCAAGGGCATCATAGCGTCGGCAAACATAAAATAGCCAAACACAGCCACAAAACCGAACATGGCGATTTTTACGAGGCGGGCAAATTGTTGATCCGGTGTCATCTTATTTCTCACTCAAGAATTTCTGTGCTCTTAGCCAACTTGGCTAAGGCGTTATCACTGATTAGGCTAATGATGCGTTCAAACTCACCAAGCTCGCTGGCGCTGATCCCTGCCAACAACTCAGCGCGCACTTGAATAATCCGTGCTTCTACTTGCTTTAATACATCCTTTCCCGCGGGCGTTAACGACACGATTCTGGCGCGCTTATCTTTAGTGCAGCAGTGACGCTCGACTAAACCTTGCTCCTCAAGCTGCCCTAAGGTGCGCATCAAAGAAGCCAACTCAATTTCTAGCGCATCCGCCAACACCTTCTGGCTCACCTTGTCGCCCAGACGCAATAACTTCCACAATGCTGTCCAGCGAGGATGAGTTAACCCGAGTGGCGCTAATTCCACATCCGCCACGGTGCGCCATAGTCGGTGCAAACGGCCCAAATGTTCCGCCAGGGATAACTCCTTTAATCGCTCTAATTCTTTCTGCATCATGCTTACTCATTTACTTAGCCTGCTAAGCATTATACTTAGTTAGCAGGCTAAGTAAATATTCGTCACGAAAAAAAGATCTGTGCACGCTGCCACGAAATCTACAAAAAAACGGAAAACAACTGAAAAAGGCTAAGCCGCTCCCAAATCTAAAAAGCAGTATCTCTATAATATTCAAAAAGATAATTAGGCAGGCATACGGATATTTGGAGGTTAACTGTGAAGAATTTAAACATTAGCACTAGGATAGTGTTAGGGATCAGCCTACTACTATTTGCGGTGATGAGCTTTATCATGCCGCTGGTGCTATCGGAATTCAGTCGCCAAATTCGCGAGTCCGAGCAGCGAGAACTGCACAAACTGTACGAAACCGCAGTCGCCAATATCGCCTCATCGGGACAAAGGGCGCAGGCGATGGCGACATTAATCTCCTTAACCCCCGAGATCCAAAGCAGCTTTGCCGCACGCGACCATGATGAATTACTGCAACGCACATTGCCGCTATTTACCCGCCTGAAACAAGATTTTGCCGTGCAGCAGTTCCAGTTCCACACCCCGCCTGCCACGTCGTTTTTACGCCTACACCGCCCTGAGAAATTTGGCGACGACCTCACAGCGATCCGTAAAACCATTGTCGAAACTAACACGCAAAAACAACCGCTTAGCGGCTTAGAATATGGAGTGGAAGGCTTAGGGATCCGCGGGCTAGTGCCGATGAATTACCAAGGGCAGCACACTGGCTCGGTGGAATTTGGCATGTCCTTTGGTCAAACCTTCTTCGACCACTTTAAAAATGCTTATCAGGCCGAGATTAGTCTCCTGCTTCCAAAAGATGGCGGCTTTGTCCCCTTCGGTGGCACGTTTACCACAGACACCAGCGCCGCCAGTGAACTTGAAAGTGTTATGCAAGGCGACGAAGTTATCCGCACCATAGATTTAAATGGCAAGAGCTTTGCGCTCTACCGCCATGGAATAAAGGACTATTCGGGCAAAACCTTCGGGGTATTAGATATTGCGCTGGACAGAAGCCATTCTGAGCAAGCAATGTCCGATATTCGTTTGAAACTCATCATGATAGGGGTCATAGCCCTCTTAATCGGTACCGCAATCGCGTGGTTTATCGCTAAGAGTATTACCCGTCCAATTGCCGAAACCACTGACGCACTCAATGATATTGCTGAAGGTGAAGGCGATTTAACCCGTCGTATCGAAGTGAAGAGCAAGGATGAAATGGCCCAACTTGCCCAGGCCTTTAACCGGTTCGCAGAGAAAATCCACGCCACTGTGGCCCAAGTATCAGACTCGACCAGCTTGCTCGCGACATCGGCCGAAGAAATGTCCGCCATCACCCATGAAACCCAGCAAATGGCGAATCGGCAACACCTCGAAACCGAACAGGTTGCCACCGCGATGAACGAAATGGCGGCAACAGTGCAAGAGGTAGCCCACAATGCCACCGACGCCGCCGATGCTGCAACCCATGCCAGCGAGTCTACCGAGCAGGGCAAACTATTAGTCGAAAAAGTCATATCGACCATTAGCTTGCTTGCCGATGAGATTGCCCAGGCGGCCAATGCCATTAACGAGCTAGAGCGCAATACCACGCAAATTGATTCGGTATTAGTCGTTATCCGCAATATTGCCGATCAAACCAACTTACTCGCCCTCAATGCCGCAATTGAGGCCGCCCGCGCCGGAGAACAAGGCCGTGGCTTTGCCGTAGTAGCAGATGAGGTACGCACACTCGCCAGCCGTACTCAGGCTTCCACCACAGAAATTCAGCAGATGATAGAAACGTTGCAACAAAGTGCCAAGGCCACGGTCAGTAGCATGAATACCAGCACGGCCACCACACAGAGCTGTGTATCACTGGTGCATGAGGCGGGTTCTGCCCTCGAGGCCATTACCCAAGCGGTATCTACCATCAGCCAAATGAACATTCAAATCGCCAGTGCCGCCAATGAGCAGTGCGCCGTTTCGGCGGAAATTAATAAAAACGTCAATAATATTAATGATATTGCGACCAACGCGACCGAGAGTGCTATGCAAACCGCGCGGGCGGGAGATGAACTGGCGCAGCTTTCAATGCGCTTAACGACTCTGCTCTCCCAATTTAAGATTTAGGATTTAGGATTTAGGAATTAGGAATTAGCCAAAAACAAAACGCCGCTCAGTAGCGGCGTTTTTATGGATGTTGACTGCGTTATACCGCCTTTGGGCGAACCCCTAAGGTATGGCAAATCGCATAGGTCAGTTCGGCGCGGTTGAGGGTGTAGAAGTGGAAATCTTTAACACCTTCACGGGATAGCACTTTGACCATATCGATCGCCACGTTAGCGCCCACCAGCTGACGGGTTCCCGCATCATTCTCTAAGCCATCGAACTGCTTATGCAACCAGCTCGGCAAGCTCACATTGGTCATGCCCGCGAAACGTTTTAGCTGAGTGAAGTTAGTCACGGGTAAAATACCGGGGACGATTTCGACATCAATTCCCGCCGCAACGCAGCGGTCGCGAAAGCGTAAGTAAGACTCAACATCGAAGAAAAACTGGGTAATAGCACGGCTCGCACCGGCATCGATTTTACGCTTAAGGTTAATCAAATCGGCTTGAGCGTTAGCCGCATCTGGGTGCACTTCTGGGTAAGCGGCGACCGAAATATCAAAGTCGGCCACTGAGCGCAGCAGGCGCACTAAATCCGCCGCAAAGCGAGTCGGTTTTGGGCTGCCCGCAGGCAAATCGCCACGCAGTGCCACTATGTCGCGGATCCCCGATTTCCAGTAATGCTTCGCCAGATCTAACAGCTCTTCATCGCTGGCATCCACTAAGGTTAAATGCGGCGCGGCAACCAGATTGGTTTCTTTTTGAATACGTTCAATCACGCCGTGGGTGCGGTCACGCACGCCCGAGTTTGCACCATAGGTCACTGAAACAAACTTAGGATTCAGCGGCTCTAAACGGCGGATAGAGTTCCACAGGATCTGTTCCATTTCGGGGGTTGATGGCGGGAAAAACTCAAAAGAAACATTAATATCGCCATTAAGTTCAGACAAACTTTGGTTTAGCGAATGTGAATGTTGTGCGTGATGAAAAGCCATGTGTATTTCCTCAACCGCCCGAGTGCGACGCTCCATCGCGCTGGTACGACTTATAAATGCAGTAATTTAATCCATATGGACGTTTGGACGTCTATATGTCCATATACTAGAGAAACTGGCGGTTAAGTCAAGCCAAAAAATCCCCCTTTTCGGCATTTTCTTATCCCTTGTTTGCCACTTAGATCCTAGACCTAATTTTAGCCAACAAAAAAGGACTCGAATGAGCCCTTTAAGTCTATGAATATAGGCCAAATCAACTTGAAGATACGGGGTTTAAGTTCTTCAAGTGTCTGGATTTATCACTATTCTTGCAGAAGATCGCGACAGATCTGCGTCAGATCCGATTGCACCGCCGCGGCTGTTACCTCACGACCCGCACCCGGCCCACGGATAATCAGCGGATTACCTTGGTAGAAAGCAGAGCGGATCACAAACACATTGTCCCCGGGCGTGAGGTTGGCGTAGGGATGATTCGCATCAATCCACTGTAATCCCACCTCGGCTTTCAGTGTCGCGCCACTATTGTCCAAGGAGGCGACATATCTCAGTACCTTGTTTTGCTCCGCCGCCGCGCCGTATTGTTGCTGCAATTCATCATCCAACTCACCGATACGGGCAAGGAATTGCTCCAGTGGAATATCCGCTAAATGGGCTGGCACTAAGGAGCGCAGCTCAATATCCTCAAGCTCGATTTCCAAACCGATTTCACGGGCTAAAATCAGCAGCTTACGTTGCATATCGCGGCCAGAAAGATCGTCGCGGGGATCGGGTTCGGTAATCCCTAGACCACGCGCTTCAATCACTAATTCCGAGAAAGGTTTGCTGGTATCGTATTTCTCGAATAACCAACACAGGGTGCCAGAGAAAATCCCGCCGACAGCTTCAACGCTATCGCCACTGTTACGCAAATCGTTTAAGGCGTGCTGAATAGGTAAGCCCGCGCCACAGCTAGCGTTATAACGCCAGAATAGACGGCGATAACCGAGTTGTTCCTTCAGCTCGCGGTAGAACGGCAGCGGGCCTGAACCCGCAAGCTTGTTCGCGCTGACCATATGGATGCCGCGCTCGAAAAACTCTGGGTATTGCAGGGTTAAACTGGCGCTGGCACTGATATCTAATGCAATCAGTTCGTCACAGTTAAGTTGTTCTAATTGTTCGAATAAGTGCTCATATTGCCAAGGTGTTGCCTCGGCATCGAATTCCTGCTGCCAGTTTTCCAGATCCACAGCCGTAGACTTGATCAGGGCTTTGCTGGAACTCACTAAACCGACGAGTTCGACACGTGCTTCAAGTTCTTGATTCAGCGAGGGAGAAACTGACTTAAACAGCTTCACCCACGCCTCACCAATATTGCCAACGCCCAGCAGCAATACGCCAATGCGTTTACGTGGACCAGCGCAGCGGCGATGCACTTTTTGCGTCAGCAGATTAACCTGCGACTGTGGCACTAAGGTCACCAGACTTAAGTCACCACTGAACAAAGGCTTAGCGTCGCGGCTCAGTAAACGGGCAAAGCTGCGGCGATAATGCTCGGCATCGGCACTCACAAGCGCAACTAAACCAAGCTCGGTATTAATTTGCAGATCTTTAATGCCGAGGGCTTCGGCCTGTGCATCCAATAACTTTTGTACTTGTTTTTGGTTTTCAGCGGTGTAGGCAAGTTCGAGTCGTTGATGCGCCGATAACCAATGGGCCAGCGGCGTTAACCCTGCCTCGACTAATTGCTCGAGCAGGCTGGCCACATCGCCCGCGATCTTAAAGCCAAATAACACCACGGCATTCAGGTTGGTCACCACGGGCGCACTCGCCGAGGAGCTGTGCGGCGCTATCAGGGTAAAGTCGGTATGGGAGGCGTAGCTTGAACGCACGGCTAGGCTCACCTCTGTGTTAAATAGCGGCTGCAAGGTGCGTGAATGCAACACGGGCGAGCCTAAACGCGCCAAGCGGTCGGCTTCGGCGAGGGACATGCTCTTGAGTAATTTCGCATCGTTGATCTTATTCGGATCGGCGTTAAATACCCCTTCAACGTCGGTCCAAATGGTCACGCGTTCAATGTCGGCAAGGCTAGCTATTAAGCTGGCGCTAAAGTCAGAGCCATTGCGACCCAATAGCAAGGTATCGCCACGCTCGTTGGCGCAGATAAAACCGGTGATCACTAAACGCTCGTTAGGATGCGCGGCCAGTAAGGTTTGCACTTTGGTACGGGATTCTTGCACACGAATTTGCGGCACGGCGGCCTCGTCGGCCACGAGAATCGAACAGGCATCCACATGACTTGCGGCCACACCCGATTCACGCAGCAGCGCTGCCATCAGGCGAGCCGACCAACGCTCACCAAAGCTCACTACATGGCTAATTTGGTAATCGTTACGGGAATCTAAAGATAATAGACTGATTAACTGGGCTTTATCCGTAGTTAAACGCTCACGCAGATCCCGCGCTTGCTCATTGGATAACAGCTGCTCAATCAAGCCTTGCTGATAGCTGATAAGGACTTGCAACTCTTCCTGCCATAATTGGTTGCTATCGCGCAGGGACAATAATTTATATAAAAAGTTCGTGGTTTTACCCGCGGCAGACACCACCACCAGATCATCACTATGACCATGGGTTAACAGAATATGGGCGACTCGGCGATAACAATCGGCATCGGCTAAGCTGGAACCACCAAATTTATGTAAGTGACAACGTGCCATCTCGAATTCCTCTACTGACAAGCCGCGACGGCGGCCAATCCTGCTTGAATATCTGCAACTAAGTCGTCGGCATCTTCAATACCAACCGACAAACGTAATAGGGTGTCTTTAATACCAGCTTCAAAACGCGCTTGGGGCTCCATCGCCCTGTGGGTCATAGTCGCGGGCACGGCCACAAGACTCTCAACGCCACCTAAGCTCTCGGCCACGCTGAATAAACTTAAGGCATCTAAAAAGGCGACCACTTCGGCCTCGCCGCCCTTAAGCTCAAAACTCAGCATAGCGCCAAAGCCTTTTTGCTGCTTGGCGGCAATGGCATGGCCGGGGTGATCCGCAAGGCCTGGGTAATACACTTTGCTCACCACAGGGCTGCTCGTCAGAACGTCAACAATACGCTGGGCATTGCTTTGGTGCTCGCGAATGCGCACGGCCAAGGTACGCAGACCGCGCAGGGTTTGATAACTGTCGAAGGCAGACCCAGTTAAACCTAAGGTGTTCGACCACCAATGTAAGGTCTCACCGAGTTGAGGATCTTTGGCGATCACCGCGCCGCCCACCACATCGCTGTGACCATTGATGTACTTAGTGGTGGAGTGGATAACGATATCGGCACCGAGTAACAGCGGTTGCTGCAAAATGGGCGAAAGGAAAGTGTTATCCACCACCACTAAAGCGCCCACTGCGTGGCTCGCCTTGGCGATAGCTTCGATATCGACGACTCGCAGCAGAGGGTTAGAGGGGGTTTCAATCCACACCATCTTAGGTTGCTGGGCGATGGCTTGCTCAAGCGCTTGGGCGTCGGTTTGATCGACCACCAGCAGTTTAAATTGGCCCTTTTTAGCCAAGTTAGTGAATAAACGGTACGAACCGCCGTAGCAATCGTGGGGCACCACCAGCAAGTCATCAGGGCCAAGCAACGTAGTCACTAAGGTAATGGCCGCCATACCAGTGCAAGTCACCACACCAGTTGCGCCCTTTTCCAGCTTAGCTAGGGCATCACCTAGGATGCTGCGGGTAGGATTGCCGGAACGGCTGTAATCAAATTCGCGAGGATTTTTATGACCATCGAAGGCGTAATTCGTCGACAGGTAAATTGGCGGCACCACAGCGCCATACTGAGTATCGCTTTCGATACCCTGACGCACTGCTAATGTGGCTAATTGACGTTCGGTCACTAATTTGCCTGCGGTCATCGGGAACTCCTAAGTTCGCAAAGAGATGTCTGGACGTCTAAATGTACCTAAGCCCAGTGGCATCGTCAATAGGCGTTAAGACGTTTAGACGTCTAAACATAAAGAAATCTGTTTGCAATCACTAAGAAATAGTAGCAATAATTTGACTGTTATCTGTAAGGGTTTAAAATCTGCCCCGAATTTAGCGTTATAACAGGTGAGTCAATGACTGAATGGAATGGGGAATACATCAGCCCCTATGCTGAACATGGCAAGAAGAATGAACAAGTAAAGAAAATTACTGTGTCTATTCCGCTCAAAGTGCTAAAAGTCCTCACGGATGAACGTACCCGTCGTCAGGTGAACAACCTGCGCCACGCCACCAATAGCGAACTCTTGTGTGAAGCATTTTTGCATGCCTACACCGGCCAGCCTCTGCCTAATGATGCCGATCTGTCGAAAGATAGCCCAGACAGCATTCCCGCCGAAGCGAAACGGTTGATGGACGAAATGGGGATCGAGTGGGAAGATATGGAATAACGCTCAAGCGTCCATAATCCTGCCGTAACTAATTATTAGGGATCGTTAATACTCATCTTGCCTGATGGGTTAGAGTAACGATCCCTATTTTGTTTTGATGGAATCCTATGTTCTCCTTGATAGATCCACAAACGCTCGCCATTGCGTCTGTGATTGTGTTTTTAGGTGCCCTCACCCAGAGTCTGATTGGCTTTGGTCTTGCCGTAGTGGCGAGTCCGCTGCTGTATATTGTCGACCCCGAATTAGTGCCCGCCCCGGTGATTGTGATGGGCTTTTCCATCGCCCTACTCACCCTACTGCGTGAACGCGGCCATTTAGAATTCAACGGCTTGCAATATGCACTGATTGGCCGCGTGCCCGGAGGTTTTATCGGTGCCAGCCTGTTGCTGTTTGCGCCACAGCCGATTCTTGGTTTAGCGATTGCAGGCATTGTGGCAGTCGCCGTGGTGCTGAGCCTGTATAAATTCAGCCTGCCAGTGAATAAAGCGACGCTATTTGGCGCGGGCGTGGTATCGGGGATCTTCGGTAATATTGCCGCCATTGGTGGTCCGCCGATGGCGATTTTGTTAGCGGGTAAGGATGCCTCCAAATTTCGCGCCGCACTCTCAGCCTTCTTTATCTTCAGCTCGACCATAGCGATGGTCATCCTTGGGGTGACGGGCCTGCTCGAAATCAAGCATTTATGGTTATCCCTGATGCTACTGCCCTCGGTCTTTTTAGGCTATTTAGTGGCGGGTAAACTGGTGGGGAATGTGGATAAGCATAAGACCAAGATGGCAACCTTAGCCCTCTGCGCTATCAGCGCCTTAGTGCTTACGGTGAAATCTGTGATTGAGCTATTGCCGCAATAATTACCGCAATAATCCCCTTCCAATCGCTGCCAATTGCCGCCATAAAAAAGCACCGTTACCGGTGCTTTTTGCTTGCAGGGGATGTGTGACTTATCCCATCGAGATTGCAGTTCACCAGAGCACTAACTTAGATAGCTTTGCCCCGCATACACAATAAAGTGTCTCAGTGCTAACACGCCGGTTAAGCTGGCGCAGGCCACCATGATCATCGCGCCCTTGCTATGGCGAGTCGCGGCAGGCAACAGCATAAACAGCAAAGGAATACCAAAACCAATCCCGACCACGCCAATCCAGAATACGCTTGCCCACACGCCAGAGGTGAGTGATGCCAGCGCCGCAGCCGCCGCGCCGCCCTTAAAGTACAAGGCGCAGAACAACATAAACAGGAACATGATTTCGATGGCCATCACTGGCAGCTCTAAGCCATGCATTTTGGCTAAGGTCTTGTCGTGGCTATCGGTCTTGAACATCACCAGCGCCAGCACCGCATTGGCGGCAGCGCCAGCCGATAAACCAGAGACTAAGAACAGCGCCGGCAATACCGCAGTGTTCAGCATTGGATAGGCATTCATGGCCGAAATTAAGAAGCCTGTGTAAGCGCCTACACCAATCGCGAGGATAAACAGCAGCACTTCAATCAGCTTTCTAAAGGGCATCAGCAGCTTAGCGATAGGCACTAAAAAACCTAAGCCCCACTTTGGCAGTTCGTCACGCAGCACAAGAATCGCGTAGGCAAATGCCAAGGGTGAGTAAGCCAGTAGCGCTAATACCCCAATCGCCATAACGGACTGGAAGTTATAGTTGATTAAAATCAGCCAGAAGTGGAAAGGCTTCGTTAAATCAAACACTAAACATGCCAAGCCTAGGCAAATGGCCACAGGGCCAATAATGGCGGCGGCCTTGAGAATACTGGTCTCCCCCTGCGCTTGCTCCTTATTAAACCAACGCAAACCGATACCAATCAGCAAACTTCCGGCGGATAAGCCCGCCATAAACAGATACACGGCGATGATCCAATGCCAAGTGACGGGATCATATTGCGCCATATCGCCCCAAGTATTGTTCATAATCAAATCCCCCCTCTTTTGGTAGGAACGCGATATACCCTAGGCTTGGTGCCTAAATGGGTCTTATCTTGGTAAGTGATCTTAGTGTTTAGTAGCATAGCGACCTCACTCTGTGGATCGTTGGCATCGCCAAAGACTAAGGCATCGGTCGGACATACAGTCACACAGGCGGGCTCTTCACCCCGGGCCAAACGCGTGTCCTTACAGAAGTTACACTTATCAGCCACTTTGGTTTCTGGGTTCATAAAACGTACCTTGTAGGGACACGCCGCCACGCAGTACATACAACCCACACACTTATCGCCATGGATGGAGACAATGCCATCCTCGCCCACATAGGCCGCGCCCGTTGGGCACACCTTCACACAAGGTGCATCTTCACACTGCTGACACGACACCCTGTGGTACTTAAAGTGCAGGTGTGGCATTTCGCCATAGGGTCCTTCGACTCTCACCTGCAAACGGGTCACCCCTTCTGGAACGCCGTTTTCACTGCGGCAGGCCACGTTACAGGCTTGGCAGCCGATGCACTTGTTCTCATCGTGCACCATCACATATCTTTTCGTCATTTGAGCCTCCAATTAGCGTTTTGCCAGCGTGACGCCTGTCGTATGAATATTCATGCCACACACAGGGGCTGTTTGATGGGGCAGTAAGTTTCCGCAGTGGATACCTTTACCTGTCGCTCTAACCAACTCTTTGTTTTTAGAGCCAAAGCCCATATAGGCAAACACGGTATCGGGGCGAATGCCCGGAGTGACTAAGGCGTGGCCCTCTTCGCTACCCACGCTGCTGGTTAACCGAATCGGATCACCATTGCTGATCCCTAACTTGCCCGCCGTGACGGGATGCACCCAAATGGCGTTATCCGACATCAGGTTAGCCAGCATGGGGATATTGTGAGTCGCGCCATTGGTATGCACGGCGACCTTGCCTTGGATAAAGTACAGCTCATCGGCTTTCTTCAAATGCACTTCACGGAACTTAATCACCCCGCGTCCTGGCGCCATGGCTTCGACCTTAGCAGAGGTCAATTCAATCTTGCCGCTTGGGGTTTTAAAGCTGAGTAAACTGCCGTAGGTGCCATCTTCATCGACGGGTTTGGCATTGGCGTAAGCCTTAGTAAACTCGGCCACCATCTTAGGTTCGCGCAGCATGATGGGCTTACCAAAGCTAACAAAACCTTCGTCCTTAATGCGGCGCAGCAGTGCGGTATCGCGATTCACCTGCAGCAGTTGCAGGGTTTCCATATTGTCCCAAGGGTAGAATTCACTTAGCCCTAGCTTATGGCCAATATCCTTAAAGATTTGCCATGAGGGCTTAGTGTCGCCTAGGGTTTCCACCACGCGTTGGCGCACATAGTAGGCTGGATTTTTACCCGACTTGTCGGCGATTTCCTCATCGCGCTCAAGGTAAGTCGACTCGGGTAAAATCACGTCGGCATAGGCGGCGGTTTCGCTGATATACACATCGCACACGGCAACAAAGTCGAGCTTTTTCAAGGCTTCGACCACACGCGCCCTGTCGGTCATGGTTTGCATGGGGTTAGTACGGGACATCACCCAACCGTGTAATTGGTAGGGCACGGCACTTAAGGTCGCATCGAGGATGGTTTGGTAAACCCCGCCCGATGACCACATCATGGCGTACTGCTCTTCCACTTGGTCGATACGTTTCGCCGCAGACTTAGGCATATCTTTTACGCCGGGTTTACCCAATACGGGCGCCACGCTTTCTCCCGCCAGCTTGTTATAATCGCCAGGCTTTTGACCTAGGTAGATACCGCCCTTACGCTCGATATTGCCAATCAAGATATTGGCAGCGTACAAGGCGCGGCGCATTTCAAACTCTTCGGTGGTAAAGGTGGCTCTGTGACCAAAATCCACCACAGCATGGGGCGCCTTGGCCGCATATTCGTGGGCGATACGGCGAATATCTTTGGCGGGCACATCGGAAACGGTTTCGGCCCACTCAGGGGTATAGGCTTTCACTTCGGCGGCGAAGGCATCAAACCCTTCCACATAGCGCTCGATAAAGGCCTTGTCGTAGAGATTATCTTCAATCAATACATGGCAAAGCGCTAAAGCCACCGCCACATCGGTGCCGGGGCGGATCGCATACCATTCATCGGCCTTATCGGCGACGATGGAGAATCTTGGCTCAAATACCACCAGCTTGGCACCTTTATCCATTTGCGCCGCCATCATGCCGCGGGTTTCGGACATGTTGATGCCTTCGTACAGGTTATGGCCGAAGTTAATGATGTATTTGGAGTTGCTTAAATCGCGCTTCACCTTAGTGCCAAACATGGCCTTAGCGGCAATCTCGTAACCACCGGGGCAAGTTGAGGCATGGGTAAAAGTATTCGGGCTGCCAAAGGCGGTGGCGAGATGGAATAAGTGTTTTTCTTGCGAACCGGATTTAGAGGAAAATGCTACCGCCTCAGGGCCATAAGCTTGCTTGATTTTATTGAGATTATCGGCAATCAGTTGATAGGCTTCATCCCAAGAGATCTCCGCCCACTTACCCTCGCCGCGCTCGCCAACCCGCTTGAGTGGCTTCACAATCCGCTGTGGGTCGTAAAGTAAACTATGGCCAGCGCCGCCCCGGGCACAGACTTTACCACCAAAGGATTTGGCCGCCTTATTGCCGCTGATAAAAACGTTTTTACCCTCAATCACCCGCGCCGAAATCGGGCAGCGAGTCGAACACATCTCACAGATACTGGCAATGTCTTTGCCCATACCCTTTAGCTGCTTGCTCTCTAATGCCGCTAAGCTGCCTGGCAGCAGGCTAGCCAAGGCGCACGTTGCACCGCTGGCCCCAGCGCCCTTTAAAAAGGTTCGCCTATTAAGCTCAATCATGGTTACCTCCATCACACTCATCCACCCTAATGCGCCAGTTGGCACACGCAAACTTAGGCTTTTGTCACCGCTGCGGTTAAAGGCTAAATTCGCTCACAGGTTTTTAGTTATTTACGCCAATGCACTTGCACCAATGACCTTGGGCACGCTGGCATTTTGCTGTTCCAGAGTGATTGTTATCCCTAAAGGGGTAAGCGGATATTGTGGTAAACCACATAGGCAAGTTGAGTGTGATCTGCGGCAACTAAAAGTTAAAAATGGTCTAAAAATTCGTGAATAGGATCAATAGAATTGGCGAGCCATTTGGGGAACCACTCGCCAACATTTTGAGATAAAAAACGGGCTAAAAAAATCTTAAAACTGACCAAAACAAGCTCGGTAAAATAGCAGCTTAATCGACTAGGGTGATCTCTAAGCCATTGAGTAAACGAATGGCTTCGTCACGGCTAAACTTAGCGCCCTTGATTTTATTGTTAAAAATATCGATATCGTAATCGGTCGCCTCGGAGAAATCCGCCTCCATCAACTCGGTGCGGCCAAATAAACTGTGGCGAAAATCGCTGTAACTAAAGTTGGCGCGATTAAACTTGCCCTCCCGGAAATCCACATCCTGCGCCTTACAGCCCTCGAGCACCATTTCATCGAGCTTAAGCCCCATAAAAGAGCTGTCGTTTAAGATGCAGGTTCTAAAGCTAAAAGGCGCCGCAAAGGATAATCTCGGCCAAGCGGCACGAGTCCAATCTATGCCCACCAACTTACATTCTTCAAAACGCACGCCGTTAAATTGGCTTAAGGGCACCTTGAGCAGGCTCAAATTACACCCCACAAAACGGCAATCGATAAACTTGCAGTTACGGAATGTGCTGTCGCTAAACTGACAATCGTGGAATTCACACTCTTCAAACTCCAGATCCTGCCACAGGGTTTGGCTCTCGGCTAAGGCGATAAATTGCTTTGAGAAAAAATATCGCCCCTCGGAGGCGGCGCGCGCCATCATCGGCGTTTTTACATCTGTCATTGACTACCTCTATCTGTGTCATCCCTACCTAGGCTAAGGGCTGATGGGCAAACTGTGTTTTTCAATTCACAAAAAATGGGCGTTAACGCAAAAGGCCACGCGGTATAGCTGCTTAGCCACTCGCTTTATTCAGACCACCTATATTACCCCGATTTACTGAGCTAACTGCATGCCTATATTGGGATTAATACCATTCTGAGGCTTAGCGAGTCACACTTTAAACTCAAGCTTCGCGATTCCTCGGCTCGGGTTTTATGGGAAGTATTTTCTGCTGCCACATTGATCCCTGACCAAATTTACACCGACACGCCGCACAGATGTGCATAAATAGCCGTGGAAAATTTTGCGAATAAAGGTAAAATGGCGCCACTTTTCGCGGCTGTCTAACAAGGTTCTCTCGGATTAATGGTTAGCCTTTTCGAGCAAAATGGCACGGGGTTTCCCCGCTTGAACAGACCAGATTCTCTCTGGCGCCAACCTTGCTCTGCGTGCTATTTTTACCCCTTATCCCGACCTTCTCTCTCCTGCCTATCGCCCGAAAATATCCTATTCGCTTTACGTTTTAACCTCACCAATCTCTTGTGCGCACTGAGCGATAAGCTATTGGTCAATAATAAAAAGGTGGCAAAGCATTTACGGCTTATGCACACCGCAACGAATAAAAAACTTGTCCCTACACTCTCTATCCAAAGGAATACTCGTCATGAGTCTTGCTGATTCCGTATTAGCCGTAAACAACGATTTACCCATCCGCACCAACAGCCCAGTCCATAGCGGCAAGGTACGTAGCGTTTACTGGCTAACCGACGCCGACAGCCGCCGTTTAATTCAAACCAAGGGCTACAATGTGCCCGAAGATACGCCGCTTGCCATTATGGTGATTAGCGACCGTATCTCAGCCTTCGACTGCATCTTCCACGGTGAAGGCGGATTAAAAGGCATTCCAGGTAAAGGCGCGGCATTAAATGCCATTTCTAATCATTGGTTTAAGTTATTTGCCGAAAACGGTTTAGCCGACAGCCACATTTTAGATATTCCGCATCCCTTCGTTTGGATAGTCCAAAAAGCCCGCCCAATTAAAGTCGAAGCCATTTGCCGCCAATACATTACCGGCTCAATGTGGCGCGCCTACTCTAAGGGCGAGCGCGTATTCTGCGGCATCACACTGCCAGAAGGCTTAGAGAAAGATCAAAAGCTGCCAGATTTGCTGATCACCCCTTCGACCAAAGGCATCTTAACCGGTATTCCCGGTGTGCCCGCGCAGGACGATGTGAACATCAGCCGAGCCGATATCGAAGCCAACTATCAAGCCTTTGGTTTTGAAAAGGTAGAAGATATAGACCTGTACGAGAAGCTGTTAAAAGATGGTTTTAAGGTGATTTCAAAGGCCCTAGCCGACCTTGACCAAGTGTTTGTGGATACCAAGTTCGAGTTTGGTTATGTGACCGATAAAAACGGCAACTCAAAACTGATCTATATGGATGAAGTGGGCACCCCAGACTCATCCCGCATTTGGGACGGCGCCGCCTACCGCGATGGTAAAATCCTTGAAAACTCTAAGGAAGGCTTCCGTCAGTTCCTGCTGAACCACTTCCCCGATCCAGATATTCTGCTCAACAAAGACAGAATGCCAGAGCGCGAAGCCCTCGCCCGCGATAACGCCCTGCCATTAGAGGCCATGATGAATGTGTCACGCACTTACACCGGCATCGCCGAGAAGGTGACTGGCGCGGCAATCCCGCTGCCAGCGAATCCAAAGGCAGATATCATCAAGATCCTACGGGAAGAGTATGATCTGATTGTTTAATCAGCTCTGCTGTGGTTAGGGTGTTACCCTCAACCTAAATTGAAAAAGGCGCTTAGGCGCCTTTTTTGTTTTTCAAACTGGGTTTGGATTTATGTGTATGAATTCATTCAGAGAAAATCTAAGACAAGATCAAAGTCGTGGGGCTTCACCCCACACCCGACCAAGGAGGACTGCTCGTCCTATCCTCCTTGGATGCTCCAAGACGCCCCAACGGAGTTGAAAGCCCCTTGGGCATTTAGCGTCCTTATGCTATCGCGTCAGACGCTCGTCCCTGATTCGACTGACGCTATCTCGGCATCCATGCCTCGACCACGCAACGGACACCAATCCCCTGCGGCAACTCCGAGGGGAGGTGAACTTCTCTTACAAAAGTGTGAACTTTTAATCCTCAAAGATTTGAGCTTGCCAGATCTTCATGACAGGTATCATTGTGCGGAATGGTTGATAACAACCTACAACAATGATAATTTCCATTTATTTTAAAAATATTTTTTATTCTCTTAATAAAATACGTTTCTCATCAATCTAAGTAATGAAATGAGCAAAAAAATATATAAATATATTGGTCCTAAAATTTTAGAGCAGGCCTTTTATAGACAAGGTTTCTGTCGTGTGAAGTGCTCTTATCCAAAAGATTATAATGATCCATATGAACTATTTCTGACTGTAGATTTTAATGATGAACCTGAAGTGCTGGCTTTTTATAATGAAGTAATTGAAGAGATACCACAGTATCCTACATCTTGTTTTTCTAACTCTCCTATTGTAACTCCAATGTGGGCCCATTATGGACAAAACTCTCAAGGTTTTGTAATCGAATTTGATGAAAATAAAATTTTAAAAGCAATAGAAAATGCTCGAATAGACGATGTCGATTATAAAGATAAGCCTAGCGAAGAATTATCCAATCTTTTACATCGTGCTTGTTTTATTGGAAAACCAAGGTACACCATGTTTCTATGGAGAGGTGTCCTAAGTTCAGCGTATTTTACAAAAAACTCATGTTGGAGCTACGAGTTAGAGAGAAGACTTGTTGTAAAAAATGAGGATATTGAAAATATTGGTGGTCTCATGATCCTAAATATTCCTATCGACTGCGTATCAGCCATCATTGCTGGCTCTAAAGCAGAACAGGAATACCTTGAAAAGTGTAGAGATTTATCTGATTCACTTAATATCCCTTACTTTCAAACGACTATAGGGAAAAGCTCATCAACACCATATTTACTTACCAAAGACTCCAAAAGTTTCATCTTCGATAGCGATAAAATTCGCCCCGCGTCTCATGCATGTAAAAACTGCAGGGAACCAATTATTGCAGATAAGGAAATGTGCTCATGGTGTTGTATTACAGAATATCATCAGCAAAATGCAGCATACCGAAATCCGATGAGAGCATTAGACCATGCTGGGATATTAGAGCAATATGTCAGATCATTTCCTAACATAACAAAAAAATCTTAGTGATATAGAACATCACTATCTTAGAACAATATTTCTAGAATCCTAAAACCTTACTTATCGGAAAATTTTACTGTTTATCGTAGAATTTATAGTTACATTAACTGAGTACCATTTTGTCCCTACACTTGTGCTCTATTCAAATCAAATCTTAGATCTTCTGTGATCCTATATCCTAAAGTACGCCGATTTGAAGATATGAAAACCACAACTCTTTCGGAAATCAATAGCGAACACTTAAATAGCAGGAGTTCACCTTCCCCTGCGAAGTTGCTGAAGGGCGCTGAAGAAAATCGCGTGAGCGAGGCATGGATGCCGAGTTAGCTTTCGGGGTACAGGATGTACCATCGGAAGCGTTAGCGATTTTCGAATAAGCACGAAGCCACTAACCAATGCATCTAACTTCGCTAGGGACGCCGGGGGATTTCCAAAAGGGGAACAGGCGTTTTTCCCCTTTTGGTCGGGTGTGGGGTGAAGCCCCACGACTTTGATTCACCTCGGCCGTTAGGCCGCAATGACTATACATCAACATAAACAAGTGTGAGATGAAGTCCCACGACTTTGACTTTGGTTTTGATTTTCTAAAGGAACCATCAACAGTCTAAATAAGCTAAAGAAGACTGATGAAAGTAAGAAAGTTGCCATCTTCAACCCAAGGTTAAATCTTCACACAGACAAACAGCGCATTACCTGAGCTTAAATCCCATGGGACGATTTTTTCATAATCGTGTTCAAAGATATGCACTTCAAAATATGGCGCGAGTAACGCTTGCAGCTCCGCAAAACTGGTCGCGACCATAGTATGTTGGTCTTGCCATAACTCAGTCTGATGCGCAGATGTATCGGCATCGGCGTCTACATCAGCCTGTTGAGTAAAAGGCTGGTGACTCTTTGCAATACTCAGGTTTAATGACTAGTTTTCGCCTTGACCACTGTAATGCCAGCCAGATTCAAAGGCAAAATGGTGCCCCTCAAACTCGGCAAAATGCTTAATCGATAAGCGGTTATCGATGCGGTGCTTATCAACCGAGTTAAAACAAAATATCCCACCGTCATTTAGGGCGCGGTGCACGCTGGCAATACAACTCTTAAGGCGCTCGATGCCCGCACTGTAATGAATGGAATATAAAAAACAGGTAATTAAATCGACTGGCTGCTCGAGATAAAAGGCGGTCATATCCTGTAGATTAAACTGCGCCTCAGGGCAGCGGCGCATGGCCATATCGAGCATGGGTTGATTAATATCCAGACCACGACATTGATAGCCAAGGTCGATAAAGTGCCGCACATGCGGGCCTGTGCCGCAGGCTAGATCGAGGTGTTGCTTGCCATTATTGCCTAAGAACTGATGCAATCGATGGATACTCGCACTCTGTTGTTGATAGTTGATATCGGAGCACATGAGATCGTAATAACCGGAAAGATCGGTATAAAGCGCGTTAGAAGACATAGCGGCAAACAGGAGCCATAGGCAATTAAGGGTGGCGCATGATATATCAGTTGGCTAAGAACCGATACACGCAATTCCGCCCTAGAGTCGAGTACAAAACGCGAGAATCCATTTTATTCAATAAACAGTCCACTAGGATAAAGATGGGGCAGGTGTTTTCTTCAATTCGGTTCGCTGAGTGGGATATGCCTTCACGGCCAAGCATATAAAAATGGGCTGCTCAGTTGAGCGGCCCATTGCGATAGAGAGCCATACCCACATTGCGGTTTTATTTGAGTTTATAAACCACTTCGACTCTGTCTTCGATAGTGACTTGACCATATTGATAGCTTTCGGCGGCTCCCATGGCATCGGCCTTAGCATTCATACGTAACATCACGGGCTGCACAGGTCGTTGATCGTAATAACGAATTTGCCACACCTTACCTAAGTTCTCCCCAAATCCCTTGGCTAAGCTTTCGGCTTTTTGTTTAGCATCGACAATGGCCGCTTGGCGCGCCTTGGCCACATACTCGGCCTCTTTGCTCGACTTAAGGGCGATATTGTTAACCCTGTTAATCCCCTCCTCTAAGGCGGAGTCCAGAATGGTATTTAAGCGGGCTAAATCACTAATAGTGACTGTGATTTGACGACTCGCGGTATAACCACTCAGCTCGGGCGCCTTATCTTGGGCATACACATATTGCGGTTGCAGATTTAAGTTAGCGCTTTGGATTTGCTCCTTGGTAATACCCGCGGCGGTTAAACGGGCGATAAATTTCGCCACTGCGGCATCCGAATTATCCTTGGCGGCCTTAGCCTCTTTCTCGGTAACGGCCACTTCGACATTAAGCTCGGCCATATCGGGCTCAACCTGAATTTGGCTCACTCCCATGGTTTCGATATGGGGGAAATCCACGTCGGCGGCCATCGCCTTAGCGGTAAATACACCAGAAAAAAGACCACCAGCCACTAATACAGCTAAAAGAGAATGCTTCATTATTAACTCCAACTAAATCATTTAAGGCGAGACTGCCGTGGTTCTGACGCGGCGGCTATCGGCTAAAAGTACGACTCACTGTACCAATATGTAACAGCACGATTTGTCGTCCGTTGTGATAGCCGCGCATCATGCAAACTACCCCTATAAACGCGGGCAAAAATAAAAAGGGTTAATTTTTTTGAAAATTTTTTAAATCGGCGGCGAGCGGCAGTGCACTGCGCCATTCAAACCTTAAAGCCATTCGCCCAAGATGAAATGCGGCGGGATAACAGAGCAGCGGACTCTGCCGCGCCACAACTGGTAGAAACGCCCTCTTGGCTGTACACTTTTCACCCAAAGACACTGTACCTTTTAATCACTTCAGGTATAATCCGCGCTCTTTTTACGGCGCTCTTTTATCAGCATCAGCGAGACACCATGACAGTTGAAACTTTTAATCCTAAGCAAACAACCACGCTTGAGACCCCAGCCAAGACATTAGAAGCAGCGAGTGCTGACTTAGCTAATGCCGAAAGTGCTACCGGGAATCGCATCGGTTTCGTGTCTTTGGGTTGCCCAAAAAACCTAGTGGACTCAGAGCGCATTCTGACCCAATTACGCATCGACGGCTATGAAGTCACCAACAGCTACGATAATGCCGATCTGGTTATCGTCAACACCTGTGGCTTTATCGATGCGGCGGTTGAAGAATCCTTAGATGCGGTGCGCGAAGCCCTAGAAGAAAACGGCAAAGTGATCGTGACTGGCTGTTTAGGCGCCAAGGAAAACCAAATTCGTGAAGTGCACCCAGACGTGCTCGAAATCACCGGCCCACACAGCTACGAAGCCGTGTTAAAGCATGTACACAAGTACGTGCCAAAACCAGAGCACAACCCATTTACCTCGTTAATCCCACAAACTGGGGTTAAGTTAACGCCTAAGCATTACGCTTACTTAAAGATTTCAGAAGGTTGTGATAACCGTTGTACCTTCTGCATCATCCCAGCACTGCGTGGCGATTTAGATAGCCGTCCAGCCGGTAGCGTATTAGATGAAGCCAAGCGTTTGGTTGAATCAGGCGTGCAAGAAATTTTAGTCGTAAGCCAAGACACCTCTGCCTACGGCAAAGACAAGGGCGGCCGCACCGATTTCTGGAACGGTATGCCGGTGAAGCAAGACATCACTAGCCTTGCCCGCCAACTGGGCAAGATGGGCGCTTGGGTACGTTTACACTACATCTACCCATACCCATGGGTTGACGATCTGATCCCATTAATGGCCGAAGGCTTAATCCTGCCTTACTTAGACATTCCAATGCAGCACGCCAGCCCTCGCATCCTGAAAATGATGAAGCGTCCAGGCCGTGTTGACCGTCAGTTAGAAGCGATTCAACGCTGGCGCGAAATCTGCCCAGACTTGGTGATCCGCTCAACCTTTATCGTGGGCTTCCCTGGCGAAACCGAAGAAGACTTCGAAATGTTGCTCGACTTCCTGCGTGAAGCGCGCCTCGACCGCGTAGGCTGCTTCAAGTACTCAGAAGTGGAAGGCGCAGTCGCCAACACCATCGCTGAACTTATCAGCGAAGACGTGAAGGAAGACAGATACCACAGATTTATGGAAGTCCAAGCCGAGATCAGCGCCGAGCGTTTAGCCCGTTTCGTTGGCCGCACTATGGATATTCTGATCGATGACGTAGACGAAGAAGGCGCCATTGGCCGCAGCTTCGCCGATGCCCCAGAAATCGACGGCATGGTCTTTATCAACGGTGAAACCGAACTCGAACCCGGCATGTTAGTCCGCGCTGTGATCACTCACTCGGACGAGCACGATCTGTGGGCTGAGTTAGTCGACGCCGATGCAGAAGATGATATCGAGGCTTAAGCACTCGACTTAAGCGTGCTACTAAAGCGCTTGCCCTAAGCAGTCGATTAGCCGGATTAAAAACATAAATAGCGAGCCCTTGATATTAATACTAATAGTCAAGGGCTCGCTTTTTTATGGGCAATCGTTACCAGCCTAGTGATAGGCATTGAAGGAAATAGGCTGCCAATGGCAGAGCAGATAAGTTGAGGAATAGGCTCAGGAATGGTGCGTTAAGAGGCTTACTGGATAAAAATCAAAGAGAAATCGAGCAGAGATAAGGGAAAAACAAGTTACAAGGCGAGCAAACTTAAAGCTTTAACACTAGGCACCAGCGAGGCAAGCCCCATAAAGTCGAAAGGGGTATCGCCCCTGTGCTGATACCCCTTTCGGTTTGCTGCTTTACGGTTGTAAGACCCTTTGCCCTTTTTCGGCTTTTCGGTTCGCATTCTAAACAGTGAACTTGTCACCACTGCCTTGAGTGCGTTGTCGGTAATAGTGCCGCGACCATTTTCATGCTCGAGCACGCTAGTCTCTTTAAGCTTTGCCATAGGAACTCCTCAGTTAATATTTACAGGCCAAATGCACCTCACCCGACCTGCGGCGACACTATAGCGCAATATGACAGGATGTACAGAGTTTGTGCAGTAGTGCAAAGAATCTCTCTTTTTATTATCAAAAAGTATGATAGATTAATTCAATAAAAATAATACATTAGGCTAACAAGCCTTCGCCTTAGTTGTACTTTTAGCTCGCCCATTGGCGGCAAGATTACCCTTTGTAATCACGGGATAAGGAGATCATTTTGCAGTTTGCAGTTATTTATCGGCCTTTGCTTAGCCTCGTTTTCTTGTTACTCAGCTTCTTCCCCAGTCTCGCGCAGGCTTTTTCAAGCTCTGAGTGCATCATTACCATGGGGTATCGCACCAGTGAGCGCCTTCCCTTTATCGAGCACGACCCAAATAACCAAGGCTTCTACCACGACATATATCAAGCCGCCGCCGAACGGATTGGTTGCAAACTCAGGATCACGCGGGCGCCTAAGATGCGGATTTTACGGGATTTAAAACTCGGTAATATCGACTTTTACCCAGGCCTGAGTTTTAGTGAAGAGCGCGCCCAATTTGCCTATTTTATCCCTAATGGCCTGTCGGAGCGCGCCATCGGCATTAGCCGTGCGGGAGCCGCTAATATCAGTTCGTTAGAGCAGTTGTCCCAGAGTGGGATGACACTATTAATCGCCCCCGGCAGTTACGACTTTAACGGCTTACCAGAGACCATGTCGGTACGTAAACCGCCCGAACTCGATGTGCCTAAGGCCTTAGATTACCTGCTTGCCAGCCAAGGGGATTTTTTTATCTACGATCAGGCCACCATCAGCTACTACCTTAAACAGCGGGACATGAGCCAATTTAAGCTGCACCCTAATTGCTGCCAGCAGCCTCAGGCCATGTATCTGGGGTTTTCGAAAAAAAGCCGCCATTTTCGCGGGCAGCATAACCCCAATTACCGAGCAGACTTACCCGTCAGCCCAGATAACAGCCCCAACAGACTCGCCGAAGATTCGAAGGCCTATGAGTTTGCTAAGGCACTCGCCGCCATGGATGCCGAAGGGGAAACCCAGCGTATCTACTTCAATCACTTCGGTTAATCCAAAAGCGTGTTAAACCGCGCCGCTTTTTATCCTCACATTGCTGCTAGCTTATCTTCATCTTGGTGCTAGCTAGCACTGCGGCCGCTATTTCAGCTTTGTCTTTATAAGCTCTGCGACAATATGCCGCACCTGTCACACTGTGATGATCTTTATAATGCAGCGCAATTTATCCGAGTGAATGGAAGACAAAACGATGGCTGCACACCCTTCAACTATCCCCCACGGCTTTAAATGCTCCGCAATCGCCAGCGCGCTGACCTTAGCATTAGGCGCTTCGGTTACCTCACAGGCCATGGCCGACGAGACAAATCAGACTCAAATTGAACGTATTCAAGTTCATGGCGAGCAGAGTCTTGGCCGTAATGCCTTAGGCTCGGCCGATGCCTTGCTGAAAGACCAAGGCGTCGATTTCTCCGAAGCGGGCGGCGTTTCCGCCTTGCCCGTGCTGAATGGCATGATGGGCGATCGCATTAAAGTACTCGTCGATGGCGCGGATATCACCGCTTCCTGTGCCAACCAAATGAACCCACAACTTTCCTACGTTTCAGCTAACCAAATCAGCTCGGTAGAAGTGGTCGCGGGCGTGCCCCCTGTCAGTGTGGGCGGCGACAATATCGCCGGGGTGATAAAGGTTAATAGCCTTAATCCTAAATTTAGCGACAGTGACAACCTCAACTTTGAAAGCGGCGAGATTTCATCTGGATACCGCAGCACCAGCGATGCCTTCTTACTCGGGGCTAAAACTGGGATTGCCAGTAAGCACTTAAGTTTCAGCTATCAAGGCGCCTATGAAGATGCCAATAGCTACCAGGATGGTCACGGCGATAAAGTGCTCGATACCCTCTATCGCGCCCAAAACCACGCCTTAACGGCGGCATGGCGCGATGACACTCAACAACTGGCGATTAAGCTAACGCACCAGGCTATCCCATTCCAAGGTTTTCCTAACCAATACATGGATATGACGGATAACAAGAGTTACGGCGCCCTAGTCCGCTATCTGCGAGATTTAGACAACGACGGTGAATTTAGCGCCCAGTTAAACTGGCACAGCGTGAAGCATGAAATGGGCTTCTTCACCCCAGAAAAAATCGGCAAGATGCCAATGAATACAGAGGGTCGCGATTACAGCTACCAACTGCATTGGCGCTTACCTATGGGTGATGACAGCACGCTACTCGTCGGTCAGGAATATTATAACTATCAACTCGATGATACTTGGCCAGCGGTGCCCGGCACTATGATGGCGCCCAATGACTATATCAATATCAACGACGGTGAACGCCGCCGCGCCGCAGTTTATGGCGAATGGCAGCAAAACCTCACGCCACTCTGGTGGTTGTCTGCCGGGGTGCGTTATGAATATGTCACCACAGATACGGGCGAAGTGCAGGCTTACAGCAATATGCCCATGATGGGCATGCCGAATGTGGATGCCGAGGCAACAAAAGCCTTTAATGCTATGGATAGAAGCCGAGACGATAATCTTATCGACGCCACTCTGTTGGCGCGTTATCAATTGTCGGCCAAACAACAATTGGAATTTGGCTTAGCCCGTAAAAACCGCGCGCCAAACCTGTATGAGCGTTACAGCTGGGGCCGTGGCGTGATGGCAACCACAATGATCGGCTGGTATGGCGACGGTAACGGTTATGTGGGCAATCCCAATCTTAAGCCTGAAACGGCGCACACTCTGAGCGCGGCCTACAAGTTCGCGGGCGATGAATGGCAATTCTCGACCACGGCTTGGTATAGCGCAGTGACCGACTATATTGATGCCGAGGTGATTGGCAGTTTTAACCGTACTGGCCTTGCCAACGGTAAACGCAATATCCTTAAATTCACCAACGAAGATGCCAATTTATATGGCGCTAAGTTGAGTGCGAACTACCTATTAGCCGATACCGACAGCGGTAAATGGCAGATGCAGGGGAAACTCGATATCACCCGTGGCGAGCGCGATGAGGGTAACGAGCCGCTTTATCAAATCAAACCGCTACAAACCGAGTTAGCCCTTAGCCATCAACTGGGTGATTGGGAAAACCGTCTGTCATGGCAATGGGTAGCGACTAAGGATAAGGTTGATGAGCGCCGCTTAGAGAATGAGACCGACAGCTATTCGCTATTAAATTTAAGCAGCAGTATTAAATGGCAAGAGCTGAGTTTAACCTTTGCGATCAACAACCTGTTTGATACTTACTACGAACTGCCATTGGGTGGCGTCAACCTTGCCGAATTTAAGGCCGATAGCACGGGTGGCTTTAGCCAAGTCGCAGGCTCGGGTCGCTCATTTGAATTAGGCGCTAGCTACAAATTCTAATGAGCACCGCCGCTAAAATGTGGCAGCGCTATTTAGCACGGCGCAATTAAAGCAAAAAGGGCAAATGCATTAGCATTTGCCCTTTTGTTTAAAGCTCACTTGGTGAGAACTGAGTCATTAAATGAACCCGACTAAGTTAACTCAATCAGTTACCCGCGACCTTCATCTCGGATAATAAAATCCCGCCGGTGCGGATAGACGAACGTAAATCAAAGTCTCTACTGACCGCCTGAATACCACGGAACATATCCTTTAGATTGCCCGCGATAGTGATCTCTTCGACGGGGAACTGCACTTCGCCATTTTCCACATAAAAACCGGCGGCGCCGCGGGAATAATCCCCCGTTACCATATTCACGCCTTGGCCCATCACTTCTGTGACAATCAAGCCAGTGCCCATGCCTTTGACTAGCTCATCGAAACTTTGGCCAGTGTGCGCCAGCGTCCAGTTGTAGATACCGCCCGCATGGCCTGTGTTGGTTAAGCCTAGTTTGCGCGCCGAATAGCTGGTCAGCAGATAGCTTTCTAACATACCCCGGTCGATGATGCGTCTATCTTGCGTCGCCACACCTTCGCTATCGTAGTTGGCACTGGCAAGCGCGCCCAGCAGGTGCGGCTGTTCTTCAATATTGAACCAATCGGGGAAGATTTGGGTGTGAATCGCATCCAACAGGAAGCTGGATTTACGATACAGGCTGCCACCGCTGATCGCGCCGACTAAATGGCCGATAAGCCCTGTGGCGATTTCAGGCGAAAGCAGAATAGGTAAACGCGAAGTCGCAATCTTACGCGCGCCTAAACGGCTCACTGTCTTTTGTGCGGTTTTCAAACCAACGGATTCGGGAGATACCATCTCACTGAATTTACGGGCGATAGTGTAATCGTAATCCCGCTGCATGCTGCCATCGCTGTCTTCACCGATCACGCTGCAACTTAAGCTGTAGCGCGAGCTGCAATAACCATTTAAGAAGCCGTGGCTATTACCGTAAACCTTGACCGAAGTGTGGGCGTTTGCGCTGGCACCATCGGAGTTATTGATGCGCGAGTCGGCATCGAGCGCCGCGGTTTCGGCGCGAATCGCCAATTGGGCTAATTCGTCGGGGGAAATATCTTCAGGATAATAGAGCTTAAGATCGCGGATCTCGGTCGCCATTAGGGCTTTGTCGGCTAAACCACTAAAGGGGTCGGCCGAGGTATAACGGGCGATATCGTCCGCCGCTTTCACCGCCAGAGCAATGGCTTCGGGACTGAGATCGGAAGTTGATGAACTGCCCTTGCAACCATCGCGATAAACCGTAATCCCTAGGGCGCCATCTTTATTAAATTCAACTGTTTCCACTTCTTTTAAGCGGGTTGAAACCGATAATCCCTGTTGTTTACTGATCGCCACTTCGGCGGCATTTGTCCCTAATTTATTGGCATATTCGAGGGCCACGGCAACCGCATCTTTCAGCGCGGCCAATTCACTATCGATTCTGTTCAAAGACACAAAGCTACTCTTTCGTTGTCGGCAATGGCGTTAGCATAACAAACACCCATGCCATTCTCATTATTTATTGCGCGCTTATTTCGTCAATCTCAGCCATGGCGCACGCGCTTTCGTTAGGCGATTTTTGGCGGGAGATGTTATTATTAGGCCGTTATTTAACTGAGGTTTTATCTATATGAAGATTGTTGGTGATTCAGAGCATTTTAAACAACCCTATGACAGTGACGAAGAGTATGTCAGCAAAACCGAGGACAAGCGTGACTGCGAAGCTGCTCAAAAAGTCGGTATGGAATTGGTGTCGCTCAGCAAGACCCAGCTAGATAAAATCGAGCTGGACGAGCACTTATACGACAGCATCCAGCAAGCTCATAAGATTAAGCCGAAGACCGAAGCCTATCGCCGCCATATGCAATATATCGGTAAGTTGATGCGTAACGTCGATGTGGAGCCGATTAAAGCCGCTCTCGCTATCGTACTGAACAAAAACAACAACGAGACCGCTAAGCTGCAAATGTTCGAGAAAATGCGCGAGCGTTTACTGAGCCAAGGCGACAGCGAAATTCAAACCTTAGTGGAACATTACCCACAGTTGGACAGACAGAAGCTGCGTACCTTAGTGCGCCAAGCCACAAAAGAGTTGGCAAAAGGCCCTGAGTCCAAATCATCTAAAGAGCTGTTTAAATACCTACGCAGCGAAATCCAAGACTAACAACTCAGCCCAACAAGGATGTTTGCTTATGCGATTTAGCAACACGTTTTGCAATCTTACTTTGCTTTCTATTGGCTTATTTGGACTTTGGGGCTGTAACGGCCCTTCTGACGAAGATAACGGTGGCACAGATGCCAGCGACGGTACTTACAAACTGTCTATCGACTTTAAAACCCTATCGGGTAGTCAATGTGGCAGTTTTACCTCACTTCAAAGTTTCCCTAAAGACGCAGGTTTTTGTGCTGTCGCCAAGTTAAACAAAGGTTCGGCTAAGGTCAGCAATCAGAGAGTTAACTTTACGAGCGACCTTGGGACGTTAACACCGGAAAGCAAACTCACGGATAACAATGGTGAAGCCGTTGTGATTGTGAGTAATCCTGATTTGCTTATCAATGCTGGCACTATTACAGCGACCACCACTCCGAATGATTCCAGCACAGCGCTATCGGCGACTCGCAACTTTGAATTTACAGGCACTATCGACGGCACTGGCGCATCCATAGCCCCCAAACTGAGCGCCAGTATTCAAAGCGGCGCGAATGTAGTGACTCGTTTTAAAGTAGACGAAGCCGTACAACTGCAAGCCATTTTCCTCGATGCCGAGAGTAACGGCATTGCCGATGCTAAGGTCACCTTTAGCGCGGGTTCGGCTACCTTAACCCCAGCTAGTGCGCTAACCAATAGCCAAGGTATTGCCCAAGTCAGTTATACCCCTAGTGCCACCGAGTTAGGCGCCAATGCCTTAACGGTAACAGTGGATTATCAAGGGCAATCGCTACAAAGCAGCAGCTTATATGAAGTGCTCAGCAAAGATGCCGTTAACGAAGCCGGTACCTTAAAGTTAGGCTCCTTTACTGGCGGCAGTTTTACCGAAGGAAAACTGGCCAGTACGTTAACGGCGCAAGCCGATGGCAGTTATAAAATCAGTGCGGGCGGCAGCTTTGGCGTGACCGCAAGCTTAGTGTTAGAGGCCAGCGATGGCACTATCACTCGCGTACAGACGCCATCATCCATCAGTTTCAGCTCTGACTGTACCGCCAGCAATAATGCGAACTTAGACACGCCAGTCACGACCCTATCGGGTAATGCCAGCTCGACTTTCCAAGACACCAGTTGCAGCGGGAATAGCGAGCGTAACGATCAAATCGTCGCGACCACTGTCGTGGGTAATCAAACACTAACGGCGAACTTCCCCTTTACGCTACAACGTCAAACCTTAGCCAGTCTGAGTTTTGAAGCGGCCGAGCCTAACCAAATTCGCATTAAAGGCGCGGGCGGAACTGGGTCGAGTGAATCATCACTGGTGAGCTTTAAAGTCACCAGCGCCAATGGTCAGCCAGCAGCGCAGCAAAAGGTTAGTTTTAGTTTAGATACTGTGGTTGGCGGCTTAAGTTTTGCCAATGGCAGCGCCAGCGCCGAGAGCCTGACCAACTCCCAAGGCATTGCTAGTGTACGTGTGCTCTCAGGTACTGTGCCGACCCCAGTTCGCGTGGTTGCCAGCGCAGTGGATGCCGATACCAAGGAAGTGATCACTAGCCAATCTGAACAATTAACCGTTAATACAGGTCTGCCACAACAGCTTGGCTTTGGTCTTTCGACGACGATATTTAACCCCGAAGCGGGCGATTATAACGGTGAAACCGCGACTATTACCGCCAGACTGTCGGACAGTTTTGGTAACCCCGCGCCCGATGATACTACGGTGAACTTTACCACCGAAGGCGGCCAAATTGCCCCAAGCTGCCTGACGCAAAATGGCGCCTGTAGCGTGACTTGGACTTCAAGCGATTATCGCCCTCAAGATCACCGTATTACCATCTTGGCCTACGCCTTGGGTCACGAAACCTTCTTCGACACTAACGGCAACAATCAGTTTGATAGTGCCGATGGTGGCGCTATCGCGAACGCCTGCTTATTCAATGGTGTAGCAACTAACTGTAGCGGCAATGGTATGGATGTTGAAACCTTCCACAGTAGCGGTTTTAGCGACTTACCAACGGCGTTTCGTGATGATAATGAAAACTTTAGCCGCGACAGCGGTGAACCTTATTTCGATAACCTCGCCCGCGAGACCTATCCCGTCGCCGATGGCAAGTTTAACGGCCCTCAATGTGAAGGCAGCCTCTGTGGCACTGGTCAAGCCAACAAAACCTATGTGCGTAAGGCTTTGGTGTTAAGCATGTCTGGTTCGCAAGCTTATATCAGTGTGCAGCAAGACGGTGTGTTACTCGCGAGCGTTAATGATATTAAACCCGTTGCCGCAGGTAGCGAGTCTAAGTTTGTGGTGTTTGTGCATGACAGTGCCAAGCAAATTATGCCTGCTAAGACTCAAATCGAGCTCTGCGTCGATTGTAACGGTACGCCAGATATCATTGAGGTAGCCAATACTCTCACCGCGAAGAATGGCTTAGGCACACCGCTCAGTTTCACCGCCTCTGCGGGGAGTCAAATCAGCGTTGTGACCACTACGCCCAAGCAAATTAAGACCTCCCTCAGCTTTACCGTGCCTACACTGTAAAAACCAAAAGACCCGCAACTGCGGGTCTTTTACTTTCTAGCTCAATCTATTGGTTAATTCTGTAACTCTACGGCCTTGCGTAAACGCAGGCTTCGCAGCGCCAAGTACAAGATCCCAACAGCCGCCCAAATCAAACCAAGCTCTAGGGACTGAGGCTCAAGGTTAATCCACAGCACGCCAATAGTCGCCGCGCCGCACAAGGGTAAGACGAAGTACTGAAAGTGGTCTTTCAAGGATTGGTTACGTTTCTCTTTGATATAAAACTGCACTATTACCGACAGGTTCACAAAGGTAAAGGCCACCAGCGCCCCGAAGTTGACGAGCGCCAGTGCCATTTCGAGGTCGAAGGACACCGCCGAAAGCGCCAGTAATCCCACCAGAATCACGTTAAATGCTGGCGTGCGCCATTTGGGGTGAATATAGCCAAAGCCTTTATTGGGCAGCATATTGTCACGCCCCATCACGTAGAGAATACGTGCCACCCCCGCATGGGCGGCCATGCCTGAGGCCAACACCGCAATGGTGGTTGCCACCAGTACCACAGACTGGAATAAATTGCCGCCCACATACAGGGCAATCTCAGGCAGCACAGCATCTAACTGCTGGAAGCGAGAAATATCTGGGAAAAACAGCTGCAAGAAATAAGACACGCTGACAAAAATCACGCCGCCAATCAAAGCAGTTAACACGATAGCGCGGGGGATCACCCGCTTAGCGTCCTTGGTTTCTTCACTCAACGAACTTAAGCCATCGAAGCCTAAGAAAGAGAAACACAGAATGGTCGCGCCAGTAAACAGCGGCGCAAGGCTTATCTCTTCAGAATAGAATGGACGCACACTGGCAATCACACCTTCACCTTCGCCAAGGGACAGACTGTGGGCCATTAAGCCAATGAAAACTAAGATAATGGCTATCTGAGCGAATACGATAACGCCATTAAAATTCGCCACTAAATCTATGCCCCTGAGGTTTAATACCGTCATCACAGCGACTAAACCAAAGATAAAAATCCACGGCTCGACGTTAGGGAACATGGCCGTAAGGTAAATCTTTGCCAGCAGCATATTGATCATCGGCATAAACATATAATCGAGCAGCGATGACCAGCCCACCATAAAGCCGACATTCGGGCTAAAGGTTTTTTGCGCATAGGTATAGGCCGAGCCCGCATAGGGATATTTACGCACTAAATGACCGTAGCTAAAGGCGGTAAACAGGATCCCTGCTAACGCGAGCAGGTAAGAGGTGGCCACATGGCCTGAGGTGATCTCGGAGACAATGCCAAAGGTGTCAAACACAGCCATAGGCGTGAGATAGGCTAATCCCATCACAACCACTTGCCACAGACTCAGGCTTTGCTTTAAGCCTGGATTTTGTTGGCTCATATCCAACCTCCCTTTGCAGCAGGTGGAATTGCAAACGCAACAGCTTGATTTACGGCAACTACCGAACATCCGGTAAACAACAGCCCCATTGAATTGTCCTCAGTAAAGTAGGTTCAAACGAACCTCATATCATTTCCGGATGTTTACCGGCCTCAATTGGTTTAAAACCTATACACACAAAAAGAAAATAACCGGGATACTGAATACCCCGGTTATTTTTGCGGCGCGCATTCTCCCCCAAAACAGAGTCGAAGACAACCCAATAAGGGCATTAAGTTGCCTATCTGTGCTTTAGGCAGATAAAAAAATCTTACTATTTTGCAAGCTCTCAGAAATGGCTCCTTCGCTTAAAAAGAGTACAAATTTTGTACTTATCTATGTGAGTTTGATCTGATTGTCGCGTTTTTTGAGACAAAGAGACACGCGGTTACAGGCTTATCCTCGTTAAAGGGTTGCCGTAAAGTAGGCTCCATCAACCCGATATTATTTTGATAAAACGACTTAGCAGTCTTAGGAGTCCATGATGAAACTGAATAAAATTATGATGATGGCAGCAGGTGCAGCGTTACTGACTAGCAGTGTTCACGCCGTCGAGATCGATTACTTTGCAGGTATGGGTTTAGGTTATCAAGCAGATGAGATTGAAGGTGTTATCAACAAAGACACCGAAGATCTGAGCTATCAAGCCCGCATTGGTATGCTGATTGAACAGAACCATCGTATTACAGGTACTTTTGGTTATATGGAAGACAAATTCAATTTTGCCAATGATAAGTACAAGCAGGAACAGTACAGCTGGTTAGTCTCCTATGACTACCTGTTACCAGTACATAAAGACGTTAATTTGTTTGCCGGGGTTAGCATTGGTGCCAACGACAACAAAGTCTCAGGCAAATCGGCAACCGATTTTGTATATGGCGGTCAAGTGGGCGTGCAATACAAATGGAGCGAGCATTTCTCATCGGATCTCGGCTACCGTTATTTAGCCCAAGACTATGAAGAAAACGGCAATGAAATTAACAACAGTCAACAGGTTTACCTCACCTTAGACTACAAGTTCTAACACTATTTTCTCCCTCATTATTTTCTTGGAGTACCTAGTTTATTTGGGTACTCCCTTTTTTTTTTAAACAGCCTACCGAGTTCGATACAACTATCCACAAGGGAACACACAAGATACAGGGGCCATGTAGCGATATGTGGGATGCTTAGAAGTAAAGGCTTTCGACGATTTTACCGTTAACCAGCATGTCGCATTTATCGCCAGAGCTGGATTTCGTCGATTGGATCACCCCAGCAATCGCACCAAATGCGCCACCTTGGCTGCTCAGCACTGAGCCAAAATAACATTGGCTAGAGATGGTGTAACCCTTGTATTTACCGCTGAGGTTTTGGGTTGGCGTGTAAGGTGGGAAAGTGCCTTTCATCACTGAGTCGCCATTCACCGACAGTGAAATATTTTTGCGTTCAGTATCGTAGCTACCGCCAAAAACGAGGTTGATACCATCGACTTCAACGGTTTTTTCTTGTGCAACGATGGGAGGTTTAGCGGCGCAGGCGGCCAACAAACAAGTACCCATGGCCAAAGAGACTAAAGTAATTTTACGCATTTCATCTTCCTTTTGATGCGATAAAAAAATGAAGCAACTGCTTCGAAATTAAACGGCCCCTGTTTAATTTTTTGCCGGACGATTATATCTATATCTGCCTAATATCCAATAACAAATTTAATACAAACATAAAAATCAGTATTCTGTCGGTACGAATAACAGCGCCGCCTAGGATGTACTGAGTTCTGCCAATACCCGCGCCCGACGTTTGATCCCCAAAATCGCAAGACCCAAAAACAGCACAAACAAGCCCCAAAGCTGTAACCATTTTGGCAGCACACTCGCCCAGCTTGCGCCCATTTGGTTCAGCTCCAACATCCCCATAATGGCGGGCACCGCAGGGATTATCTGCGAGCCCAGCACCAAAGGCTCGGGAATTAATGCAATCGGCCAGACAAAGCCGGAGACAAACAGAATCGGCATAGAAATCAGCAGCAATACTTGAGTCGGTAGGTCACGGCGGCTAAACAGCGTGCTCATTGCGACTCCGGCCGCGGCCGTCGCCAATAAAAACGGCAGCAACCATAGCGCCACTAAACCAAGACTCGCCTGAATACTCACCTTATACCAGTGGTAGCAATACCCCACATAAAAGCTGGTAAACACCATATAAATCAACATAAAGGCGAGAATACGACCGCAGACCAATTGCAGCGGCGACACCTGCTGCCAATAGCTGCGGCTGCGCCACTGCCCCGCACCGAGGATCCCGGTTCCAATCAACAAAGTTTGATGCAGGATAAGTAAGAACAGTCCAGGCACCACGTAGGGGGTATAACCTAGGCTAGGGTTAAAGGCAGGCACACTGTTTAAATGCAGCGAGTTTAGGTTCTGCTCGGCTTCTTTCGGATTTTTCCCCTGCGCGAGCATTCCAATTAATTGCACTTGCTTACCCGCATCCATTCCCGCACTGACAAGCCCCTCGGCCACCGCCGAATAAATCAAGAAGTAACTGGCATCACCGCCGTAGCTTAAGGTCACGCCCTTGCCCAGCAGCAAGTCGCGGCGAAATCCTTCAGGGATCACCAATAAACCATGGGCTTTGCCGGTTTCGATAAAACGCTTCGCCTCGGTAATGGAGCCCACTTGGCCTATCACTTGGATTTTAGCGCTGGCATCCGCATGGCGAATAAGTTGACGGCTCAGGGAGGAATGATCTAAATCCACCACGATAAGCTGTTGTTCTGTTGGGACTTGGTGCAAGTAAGGCAAAGGATAGAGCACCGAATAAAACAGCACTCCGCCGAATAGGGTCACGGCAATCGCCTTGTCGCTCACAATCGCCTTTAATTCTGTCAGCACTAACTGCCATAAATTCATGTTATTGCCCCTTCGCAGGCAGAGGCGCCGCGTCGTATTCCGCCGCTTCAGCCTGAGCTTTTACCGTCATCGGCAGTAATTTAATCGCCAAAAGATAAATCAGCGGTAATAAACCGATAAAACCCCAATAACTACTGAGTTGCTGCGCCAAGGTCGACCAAGTCGCGCCATAACTCACCACGCTCACATGGGACTCAATATAATGGCTCGATGGCATAATGAGTCGCCACCACTGAGCGAGTTGCGGCATTTCATGGGTGGGGAAAGTGATCCCCATAAAGGCGAAGGCTGGCGCAAACAGCGCAGTACAAAAACTGATGACCCGCGCGCTATCGCGCATCAGCACAAAGATAAACAGCACTAGGCTCCACACCGCCAGTAGCATAATCAACTGGGCAACTAGCAGCAGCGCTAAACTGCCCGCAAAAGGCAGAGCCAGATACAGATACAACCAAGCGAGGATAAACCCGCCTTGCAGCATCAATATCGGGGTAAACAACAGGATTTTAGCCAACACTTTAGGCCAAAAATGCTCGGTCAATCGATTGGAGATCCCCTCCTCTGACTGCGCGGCATTAAGGTGTAACTCGCGATTTAAGCTGTTGGCCATCACCAACATAGATAATAACTGCCAGAGTGCGACCAATACCGGCGGCACTAAAAAACCTATGTAGTTGTTATTACGGTTAAACAACGCGGTCGTTTGGCTCTTTACTGGACTTAAATTCACCGCCACTTGGGATTTTGGCGTGCCCGTCATCAATTGCTTAAGACCTGCGACCTGCAACAATCCATCGCCTAGACTCAACTGAATTTGGCTCGACAGCAGCTTACCCACCAGCAAAAACTGGCTGTTGTAACGCACATCGATTGTAGGTTTATGGCCGGTGAGTAAATCCTTTTTCATATCATGGGGAAAGACCACCACAGCATAGACCTGCGCCTGCTGCATGGCCGCGACGGCCGAAGGGAGATCGGTAAAACTGCGCGGCTCGGTAACAGGGTTAGCTTTGAGTTGACGGGTCAACATTCGGCTCAATTGGCTATGGTCTTGGTCGACAATCGCCACGGGTAATTGCCGTGGTAGCCCAGCACTAAATAACCACCAGAGACACAAGATGCCCAGCAGCGGGATGTAACTGATAAGGGCCAGTTGCCAAGGATCGCGCCATAGCGCCCTAAGCTCGCGCCGCACTAATGCAATGATGCCTGAAGATGCAGGCTGCGCCGCATTCTGAGCCCCATTCAACGGCTTAGGCTCGTTCAAATGCGTTTGCTCGCTCGGTAACTTGGCCACAATGGTTACTCGGCACTGAGCAGCACAGACATACCAACACGCAAATCGGGGATCGGCGCAGTTGGGCGCAGCTCCACCTCGAAGGTGCGCATATCAAAATCATGGCCACTTTCGGTTGAACGCCAAGTCGCAAAGTCGCCCATCACACTGATATGAGAGACAGTGAACTCCACGGTTTTATCTAGCGCGGGAATGGTTAATGGCAGTTTGTCGCCCTTTTTAAAGCGTTTTAGCTGATCTTCACGCACTTGGAATACTGCCCAAGCATCCTGCATGTCGATAAGGCTTACCACTGGGAAGCCGCTCGGGGCTAGCTCCCCCGCTTGCAACAATACTTCGCTGATTTCCCCAGACTTAGGTGCGCGCATTTGGCTGTCGGCCATAATGGCGCTGACTTCTTTCACCGCCCCTTCGGCCATGCGAGCATTACCCGCCGCAGCGGCTTTGGTTTCGACCCGCGCGCCTTCTTCGGCCATTTGATACATGGCTAATGCGGCTTGTTCTGTGTACTTGGCCGCTTGCCACTGGGTAAAGGCTTCATCGCGTTTTTGTCTTGCCGCGACTCCTTCGTTGAAGAGATTTTCCACTCGGGTATAAGTGGTTTTCGCCAGCGTTGCCGCCGCTTGCGCCTTGAGCCATTGTTCCTTAGCCGCCCTCACCTCTTGGGTGCGGGCGCCGTTATTCGCCTCCTGTTGCAACGCCTTAGCCGCATCTCGGCCGCCTTCGGCCTGCATCAACTTGGCATCCAATTCAGGACTATGAATGGCAAATAATAAATCACCTTCGCTGACGCTATCGCCACGGCGCACAAGCACTTGCTCTACCCGCCCAGGTACTTTGGAGGATACGTTATATTCACGGGCTTCAATTTGCCCCTGCAACAAGCTCGGCTGCGGGCTATAAGCCAGTTTGAGCCCATAGGCTAAGATAAGGCCTAATGCGACCAACGCCGTTAGGGCAAGGATTCTGTTAGCGCGCATTGATAGTCTCCTGCGATTGAGCGCCTGTGGCACTGCGACCGATAAATTCATCTAATTGACCACTGATGGCCATTAATCTGGCATAGGCTTGCACATAGCGATAACTGGCACCGAGCTGCTGGGTTTTAACGGCGCTCAGTTTTAATTCGGCATCGACCCTGTCGATAGAAGTCGAAAGCCCTTGATTGAAGGCGATTTCCCTTAAACGCAGGTTTTCGCTGGCCAGTTCGAGTGAGGTATTCAGTGCCTTGACCTCTTCCTCGGCCTGCAATAACTGGCGATAGCTTTGGTCAAGCAGCAAACTTAAGTCTTGGCGGGTCTGCGCCTTAGTGTAACGGGCTTGCAGCAAGGCACTCTTAGCCGCTTCCACTTTACCGCTGCGGCCATCGCGGCTCAGCAAGGGCACTTTTACGCCGACACCGACCATCCAGTCCGGCTCCACTTTAGAAAACAAGCTGTCATCTTCGTATAAGGTGTAATTACCAAAGAGGAAAACAGTCGGGTGGTATTTGCCTTTCTCTAAGGAAACCAAGCCATTCGCCTGCGCCTCTTTAGCCTCGAGCAGTTTAAGTGCGGGATGCTGACTCAGGGTCACTTGGGTCAAATCCCCCAATGAAGGCGCCTGTGGTAACACAAACAGTGGCGAGTTAGTACTGACATCGCTCTGCTGCAACATGCGCGACAGGGCGATCACAGCCATTTCATGTTGGCGGCGGGCGCTGCCTAAATTGACCTTAGCGTTATCTAAGGCAACTTGAGCATTAAGGCGCTCGACCTTAGCGATTTGCCCTTCGCGCTCCAACGCTAACGCGTGATCAACGTGCTTAGTTAAGGAGGCCACCAGCTCGGTTTGGGTGCTGACGAGGGATTGAGTCACATCGACGGCATAGTACCTATCGACCAACTGAGTGAATAAGTCGCGGGTCGCTAACTGTAATTCCTGTTGCTTCTCGGCCACCATGGCGGCGTGAATGCCTTGAGCCGCAGTGATCTGGCCGCCGGTATAAATCGGCCACATCGCCTGTAAGCTGGCGCGAAAAATATCTTGCTCGGTAAAGGGCGTGACAAATAATGAACCCGGAATACTCGCCAAAGCACCGCCGAGTGCGGGTGGCAAGGTCGCAGGGTCAAGCGAGGCTAAGGGGTTGAGATCCCTTAAATCTAATTCGATTGGTTTTTCGAGGTGGGTATAGCTGCCATTCAGGCTGAGGGACGGCAGATTTAAACTTTCGCCAGCCTCTTGCTCGCCCTTGGCGCGATTCACCTCTTGGGATTGGGCCTGGAGTTTATCGCTCACCTTAAGCACTTGCTGCCAAGCCTCAGTAAAGCTACTGGGCTGGGCACTAGCCGCTAACGGCAATAGCGAGGGCAAAGGCAATAAACACAGCCATGCCAAACGTGATAGTTTCATTAACACCTCTAGAGTAGTTACTCTAATTTCCTTTGCAAATGATAACATCCATCATGGAAGGCGGCTAGAACCCACCGCCTTAAGTGCTGCCTAGACAGTAAACAAGCGGGTTATGCCGTACCCCCAACGGTTAAACGGTCAAGTTTGAGGGTCGGTTGACCGACACCCACAGGCACGCTTTGACCATCTTTACCACACACACCAACGCCCTTATCTAGCGCCATGTCGTTGCCCACCATAGAAATCTGGCTCATGGCTTCTGGGCCATTACCAATCAGGGTAGCGCCCTTAATCGCTTGAGTCACTTCACCATTTTCAATCAGATAGGCTTCAGAAGCGGAGAACACGAACTTGCCCGAGGTGATATCCACCTGACCGCCGCCAAAGTTAGGCGCATAAATGCCCTTCTTCACTGACTTGATGATCTCGCTCGGATCAGACTCGCCCGCCGTCATATAAGTGTTGGTCATGCGAGGCATAGGCAGATGCGCATAGGATTCACGGCGACCATTACCCGTCGGTGCCACGCCCATCAGGCGCGCATTTAATTTATCCTGCATATAGCCTTTAAGAATACCGTCTTCGATTAACACGGTTCTCTGGGTTTGTACGCCTTCATCGTCGATGCTCAGTGAGCCACGGCGATTCGCAAGCGTACCATCGTCCACCACAGTCACGAGCTTCGAAGCCACTTGCTCGCCGACCATGCCACTAAAGGCGCTGCTGCCCTTGCGGTTAAAGTCACCTTCTAGACCATGACCCACGGCCTCGTGCAGCAATACGCCCGGCCAACCATTACCGAGCACCACAGGCATCTCTCCGGCTGGCGCATCGATGGCATTGAGGTTGACTTGCGCCTGACGCACCGCTTCACGAGCGAAGGCAAAGCACATAGGTAAACCTGTTTCATCCGTCACCATAAACACGCTGTAATCGTGACGACCACCGCCACCGGCGCTGCCACGCTCACGCTTGCCATTTTCTTCTAAAATAACGCTGCAATTAAAGCGCACTAACGGGCGAATATCGGCGGCCAAGGTGCCGTCACTGGCGGCAACCAGAATTTCTTCATGCACGCCCGCGAGGCTAATCACCACTTGGATAATGCGGCTGTCGAGGCTGCGGATATAGGCATCGGCCTCTTTCAGCAGGTTGATTTTTTTCACTTCTTCCATGGCGGCGATAGGGTCGAGACTATCGTACAGCACCAAGGCTTGTTGACGTTTGAAAGCCTGCACCTTGGCCTGCTCACCTGCCCCCGCAATACCGCGCGCCGCCTCGGCAGCAGCGCTTAAGGCCGCAGGCGTAATATCATCGGCATAGGCAAAACCGGTTTTCTCGCCGCTGATGGCACGCACACCGACGCCGCGTTCGATATGGAAGCTACCATCTTTAATGATGCCATCTTCGAGCACCCAAGATTCGTGGCGACTGCCTTGGAAATAGAGATCGGAAAAATCGACTTTATGTTGATGTATGGTGTTTAAATAACTCTGTAACCCATCTAGGGCTAAGCCACCCTTTAATAAACTTTGCTCTACTTGTGCTAAAAAAGGCATCGCGGTTCTCTCTGAAAGCTTGGCTAAAATTGGCAACTCACTCATTTTTAAACAACTTAAATTCGCTGTGAGTCTATTTCATCTTAATCTGTTGAAGGCTTAATCTGTTCAAGGCTTGATCTGTTCAAGGCTTAAGGTTCGGTGCAGTAAAGCGATTATGTTGCGCCACGGGCATTTTACTGCGGATGCTGTGCACCTCGGCCACATCGATATCGGCATGCACCCAACCTATACCGGTTTTCTGCTCGGCAATCACCTCGCCCCAAGGGCTTATCACCATGCTCTGTCCCCAGGTCTCGCGACTGCCTTCGTTATGGGCGCCCCATTGGGCGGCGGCCAAAATAAAGCATTGGGTTTCAATGGCTCTGGCCTGTAATAACACCTGCCAATGGGCTTCTCCGGTGACCTTAGTAAAGGCCGAAGGCACGGTAATAACCTCGGCTCCCGCGAGGCGTAGCGCCCTGAATAAATCCGGAAAGCGTAAATCATAACAGATGGTCAAGCCAATTTTGCCAAAAGGGGTGTCGATGACGCTTATATGATTGCCGGGGCAAAAGGTTTCACTCTCGCGGTATTGCTTAGTGCCGTCGGCGACATCCACGTCAAACAGATGCAGTTTATCGTATTGCCCTAAGGTATCACCTTTATCATCAAACAGATAACAACGGCTGTAGACACGTCCATCCTCCGCCAGCGCGGGGATGGTTCCCGCCACCATATACACGCAGTAACGGGCGGCTAAGGCACTTAAGGCGGATTTTAACGGGCTAAGATGACTGTCGCCCGCATAGGCGAGTTGTTGACTCTCATGGCCACCAAACAGCAGACTGCATTCTGGCAGCACCACTAAATGCGGGGCATCTTTATCCCATTGCAGGCGCTCACGGGTTAATTCTTCAAGCTGCGATTCGATAAACAACAGATTCGCGCTGACGTCGCGACTGCTCTGACATTGCAACAGGCTGATGCGCATGACTATCTCCTTGAATTGTGTTTATCGACAATACCACCTTGGTGCTCAAAGGCTTAGGCTGTTCAGGTTCGACTTGGGGCGGCTCAGCAGGCTCTACCTTGGGGAGCGTTGGCGCTTGGGGCGATGCCTCTTCCTCGACTGCTTTTACTGGTTCCACTTTAGGTTTATCAGCATCTGGCGCAGGCTGCTCATTGTTTTTTTCAGGCTCGACGGTCGGCGTAGCCTCTATCTTAGTCGGGGCGCCATTCTTGACGGGCACTGCATCGGCCTTAGGCTCAGCGCCCTCGGTTGGCGCAGGCAATTCGCCCCCCACCATAGGCAGAATCGACTCGGGGATCTCAATCTCTTTGCTCTTACGCTCGAGCTCTTCCACCACAGGATCGGACATAGTGCCAGTCACTCGGAAGCGGATTTCCGAAATCACCTCAATCACAGGTTCGAGCACTTTGGTCAGCGCAAACGCGCCAAGCCCCAGCGTCCACGCACTGGTACTGAGCAGCACCACGGTCGGCACACTCGATGCCAGCTGCGGCACAAAACGGATATCGTAATTTAAGCTTTCGCTGGTAAGGTCCGTATAGCCGCGCACCTTCATATTGCCTGCAATCGCATCCATTTCGGTATCCGTGGTTTTAACCACGCCATTATCGATTTGCAGAGTGCCGCTAAAAGAATTGAAGTACATGCCTTGGCCGAACACGTCACTGAAATCTAATGATAACTTACGTACTAAGGAGTCGAGGCTGAACAGGGAGAATATCCGCGCCCCCTTATCGCTCACTTGGGATAAATGCCCCTTACCCAGCTCAAACTTCACTTTGCCGTTTAAGGTATTGAGGGAGAAAGCATAGGGTGCACCTTGCCACTTAAGCTCGGCATTCATCTTCAAAGGCGCCTCATTCACACCAGGGTCTATGCCTAATTGCTGACTCAAATAATTGAACTGACTGGCGTTTAAACTCACCGTTAATTCTGTTTGGTTTTGAGCATTCTGCTGTTGCCAAATGCCATTGCCCTGTAAGGACACCTCTGGCGTCGTTAACAATAGGGTCTGAATGCGATAGCCTAAAGGTTGCGGGCTCGCCTGTAAGACCAACTTGCCGAAGGCTTTGTCGAAAAAGCGAAAATCTTCCACATTCACGGCAACCGGCGGTAAATTAGTGAGCACCTGATCCGCGGCGAAATCCGCTTCCCCTTCGGGTTTCACTTCGGGGGAGAAATAAAACTTACTGGCGTTAACTTTTAATCCTTGGGTCATCCAATTGGGATAAAAATCGACCCAGCCTTCAAACTCGCTGGCCTTGGCATCGAAGCGCCAGCCATGTTCGTTAGGCTTAGCGCTCAATCTAAGCTCAGTCAGTCCTTGGCCTAATAAATCAAACTTGCCGATATTGGCATCGATCCCAACCACCGAGGGGAACAAGGCCGAGTGGCTCGTCTCTTCGACTAAAATACCGGTACGGGTGGGCTTGTTGTCTGTGCCGACAAAGGCATTAATTACAGGCAGCCAATTGGCGAGCTTGCCGCTGGTCACATCAATCTTGATATGCCCAAGCTCAGTATTAGGCACCTCGGCCGCATCGAAGAGTCGACCCAGTAACAAGTCAAAATAGCTGAATTGAGTGCCCTTTTCGGCCTCGAAGCCACCAATAAACTCGGCCTGTTTATCCAGTTTTACCCTTAGGGTTGCCGTTTGCTGATCGCCAGAAAACTCCGCAATTAAGGGTCTAGGTTCATCTTCGGGTTTGGCAAAGGCGCCCGGTAATTTCAAGGTGGCGCCAACCAGATCTGAACCCACATTGGCTTGAATTTGATAGCCTTTATCGTCGAACACCATATTCAAGTTACCACCCCAAGCGAATTTACCTTGGTAAAAATCACTCAAGGGATTTTGCAACTCTTGTGGTAAACGGCTGAGATCCCAGCGGCTCTTCATATCCACATTGAGCGCAAAATCTTTGCCCTCGGGTTTAGTGGCAAAACTAAACTCGAAGGGCTGCTCAAATAAGCGGGATTTAATGCCTTTGCCTTCAACAATCTCATTTGCAAACTGCACTGTGCCCGTCACGGCCTTGAGCTGTAAACCAGGTTGGGCAATAAAGACGGGGGTGTTATCAAAGGCAATTTGACCACGAATATCCTCGGCCTCACCCTCGTATAAGGGGATACTGATATCTAAATTTCCGGTCACCGCGCCCTGCACTTGCACAACGCTTAAGGTCTTGCCCACTGTATCGGCGAGCGGTGATGCCTGCAGCACCTTGGTGGCGTCGCTACCATTGGTGGCGAGATCGGCCTGAATTTTTAACAGCGAATGCTCGCCTAATTCGGGGATAAATACATGGGCGCCATCGGCCACCACATTCATCAATTTGCCTTGGTTAACCCAGATATCCATGCGGGCATTTTCAAATAAGGCATCGAGGGAAAGCTCAGTCACCGCGGGCCAATCCGGTTGGAATTGGTACTCGGCGTTATCTAAGGTAAAGGCCGCTTGGAAGACTCCGCTATTATCCTCAAAGGGAAAATGCCCTAGGGCGCCCTGCCATAACACCTGTGCATTTTGGCTCTGACCCGCCTTGATAGCGCCATCCAAATACTCCACCAGCGCCTCGCCCATGGCTTTGACTGGGAAGTATCTATCCGCATTAGCGGCATTTTTAACGGCCACATTGGCGGCAAGTGACATGCTGGCTTCGGCGCTAAAATCCAGTTTTAGGGCGGCAGACACGCCAATATCGTCGTTTTCGAGCTGAACCTCAGGCACAGATAAGGTCGCCCTGTGAGTATCAAAGGCGCCGGTTAACTCAGCGCCATGCAGCACTAAAGGCGCTGAAAACTGATCGCCAAAATCGAGGGTATAGGTCTGCTCTGGCAGCGAAAATACTAAGCTGTCATTCTGCCACTGCAATGCTAAATCTAAAGGATTGGTGTTAGGTATGCCTTCAACTTTCTGCCAATGTAATTGCTTGATATGCGTACTGGCGAGCAAGGGCTGCTTAGCGCTTTGATAGAAACGGATCGGCCCGACACTGCCTTCGGGCGCGAGATAGAACCATTGCTCAAGTACGGCTAAATCGACACCCGGAAATAATGGCAAGAGTGGAAATAAGGTTGGTAAATCCAAGCGGCTCACATAGGCATAAAAGGCATCATCTTGCTGCTTGGCCGCGAGCTTAAGATCGGGCCAATGTTCACCGTTAGTAACAAAGTTAAGATCGGTGCTGCTGATTTCCCAGCCCGTGTCCTTGGGAACCCAACTAATACTGCCGGACTGGATTTCAAACTTTTGCGGTGCATCTTCCATCGACCACTGCAACCAACTGGGTTCAAACTGCACCTGTCCAGCGCTTAAACTGCGGTGGGCAAAATCAAACCACGCCTTAAGATTGACTACCCCTTCTAAGGGTAACTTTTGGCTAGGATCATAGGGATTAGGTTGGCGTGATGCCCATTCCCCTAAATCTAAGGACTGAGCGGCCAGATAGATTTGACCTTTCAGGGTATCTGGCGCAGTCGCGTCGCCCTGAATATCGAGCTGCAAACTGAGGGACTCATTTACCGAAGCATTGTTATCGAGGTAAATTTCCCCTGCACCACGGTGGCGCTCGCCACTATTACGCCAGTTAAGGTGGCGAATATGGATGGGTCGATATTCATGCTGCAAGCTCAACAGTTGCACCGAGGCATCCGTCAGCGAGAAACGTTCGAGCTGCTTTAACAGTAGCTTATACAGCCAATCGGTTTGCGCCGTTTGATTGGCCGCGCCCGGCGCCATATTACCCGATAATTTATCGATATCGAGGGCAATATGAACGCCATCGAAATTCACATCTTCGATGCGCGGGCTGGTCGTTAGCAGCGATTGCCAAAAATCCAATTTAATTTGGACGTTCTTGACCAGCACGGTAACGGGGAGTTTTTCCTGCAGTGGGATCACCAGATTATCGACCGTCACGGCTGGGCCAAAGGCCTGCCACTGGGCGGATAACTCACCGACCTGCACATCAATTTGATATTCGCTTTTTACATACTCAACTAACTGCTGACGCACACCGTCGACTTGAGGCAATAAGCCGCGGATCAAGCTTACCGTCAGGGCAAACAAGACTAAGATCAGCGCCAGTAATTGCCAGCAAAAACGGCTGAGTTTTTTCGCAGTAAAAAGCGTTGCCACTACATCATCACCACGTCGTATTTGTGCTGGGAATACATGGGCTCATTTTGCAGGCGAATGCGTTTACCTATGTAGACCTCAAGCTCGGCGACCAGATGACTTTCATCGCCACTTAGACTGTTATACACAGCGGGCGAGCAGTAAAGCAAAAACTCATCGGCATCATAGGCTCGATTCAAGCGAATGATTTCACGGAAGATTTCGTAGGAAACCGTTTCAACCGTCTTCATGCTGCCCGTACTCTGACAGGCAGGGCATTCGCCGCACAGCACGTGCTCCAAGCTTTCGCGGGTGCGCTTACGGGTCATTTCAACCAAGCCAAGACCTGAGAAGCCACTGACATTCGTCTTGACTCTGTCCTTGGCGAGCGCGCTATTTAAGCTATTGAGCACCCGCGTTTTATGCTCGTCGCTCAGCATATCGATAAAGTCGATAATGATGATGCCGCCGAGATTACGTAGCCGCAATTGCCGCGCAATCGCTTGGGTAGCTTCGAGGTTAGTGTTGAAGATGGTTTCTTCAAGATTACGGTGGCCAACAAAAGCACCGGTGTTGATATCGACCGTGGTCATAGCCTCGGTCTGATCGATAATCAGATAGCCACCCGATTTGAGTTCGACCTTGCGACCCAGGGCGCGCTGGATTTCATTCTCCACATCGTAGAGATCGAAAATCGGTGCAGGACCGGAATAGTGCTCAATCTTGTCGGCGATTTCCGGCATAAACTCTTGGGCGAAGGCTTGCAGCTCGGCAAAGGTGCGGCGCGAATCGACTTGAATTCTATCTAATTCGGTTCCGACAAAGTCGCGCACAATGCGCACTGGCAGGGCGAGGTCTTGATACAAGAGTGCCACGCCACGGCGCTGACGCCGCTCGGAGACCTTAGACCACACCCGACGCAGGAAGGCCGCATCCTGAGCAAGCTCATCTTCACCCACGCCTTCGGCGGCGGTGCGAATAATAAAGCCGCCGTCTTCATCGACGAAAGGCAGAGTGATTTTCTTAAGGCGACTGCGCTCTTCTTCCTGCTCAATCCGCTGAGATACCCCAACATGGCTTGAGCCTGGCATAAACACCAGATAACGGGAAGGCAGAGTGATATCTGTGGTTAGGCGCGCACCTTTAGTGCCGAGCGGATCTTTTACCACCTGCACCATAATATCTTGCCCTTGGCGAACCAACTCGGCGATATCACGGACCACAAAATGGCCTTTTTCCACATCGGCCACGCATTCGGTGTGCGGCACTATGTCGGAGGCATGTAAAAACGCGGCTTTATCTAAGCCAATATCCACAAAAGCGGCTTGCATGCCGGGCAACACACGGCTGATTTTGCCCTTGTAAATATTGCCCACCAGACCGCGCTTCATGCGCCTCTCGATATGGACTTCTTGCAGCACGCCATGCTCAACCAGAGCCACACGTGCCTCAGATGGGGTTACGTTAATCAGTAATTCTGAACCCATCTTGCGCTGAACTTTATTCGGATTTAAGCGACCGGTATTCACGACTCACCCCATTAGGGAAATTAAATTAATCTCAGTATGTTTTAAGCCTGAAAACCAATATCACAGATGTTTGTCTTGCGGATACTCAACTAAGGCCTAGTATTGCTCCCGTTAGCGAGCCGCTCAATCCTCCGATTAGCGTATTCCCGCCTCGGATAACAGCTCACGGGTCTCCACTAAGGGCAAGCCCACGACGCAGGAGTAACTCCCTTCAATAGATTTGACAAAACAACCGCCCAAACCTTGGATCCCATAACTGCCCGCCTTATCCATCGGCTCCTTTGAGGCAACGTAGGCATCAATATCCGCGTCCGACAGCACGCAAAAACGCACTAAGGTTTCGACCAAACGCACTGAGGTATGGTCAGCCTTGGCTAAGGCGACTGCTGTCATCACAGTGTGCGCCTTACCCGAAAGTGCGCGTAGCACCCGCTTGGCATCGGCCTCATCAACAGGCTTACCTAATATTTCGTTTTCAAGCACCACGATAGTATCAGAACCTAATACAGCAGGCTGTGACATGCCTGAGCATAATGCAAGCCCTGCCTGTGCTTTTTCGGCCGCGAGGCGCTGTACATAGTCGCGTGGTAACTCAGCTGCCCTCGGGGTTTCGTCGATATCCGGCGCCACTTGAGTAAAACGAAACTCAGCGCGGCCCAAACCAATATGAGTCAATAACTCTTTACGGCGCGGCGAGGTTGAGGCTAAGACTAAATTCACGACTAACGCACCTTATAATGACGTCGAATTCGACGCAAAATCCAAAAAATCCACGGCCAAAACACTAGGCCCGATAACGCGGGTAAAAACAGATCCGTATGGAACTTAGCGCCATCCATCACAAACTCGACCCAATAGATAATCAGGTGATAGATAACGATCAGCACCATCACCACCAGCGCCTGTTGCCACTTAGGGAAGTTACGCAAACGTTGGCAGTGCAAAATCGCCATATAAATCACTAATGACATGGCGAGCGAGCGCACACCTAAGGTGGCGCCAAGCAGAATATCGAGGGCCAATCCCATCAGCCAAGCCGTGAGAATGTTATATCTGTGGGGCAACGCAATCGACCAGTAGATCAGGATCATCAATAACCAGTCAGGGCGCCAAGCTTCGACAATCGAAGGCAGCGGCATAATCTGACTTAACAGCCCGACAAATAGGGTCAGCCATACTACGAGTCTGCCATTTGCAGCTTGTAAACTCATTAGTGCACCTCGGCTGGCGGTTGAGTGGTGGCAGCGTTCGATGCACCATTGGCATTGCTTGGCGCCGCAGCGGCGTTCGGCGCTGTCGTATTAGGTACAGTGCTATTAGGTACTGCGTTACTAGGCACGGTCGCATTAGCAGCAGCGCCTTGAGGATTCGCATTGCCATTGCCGGCATCTGGTTTAGCTTCTTCCGCAGGATGATCCGCAGCTGGCACAGGAATTTGATTCGGCAAAGTCACGCCAGAATCTGGGGATGGCCAAATCAACAGCAGATAACGAATCCTATCGAGCGCCGCTAATGGCTGAGCCGTGACACGCGCATAGCTCTGACCGTCTTCGGTTAAGACTTCCATGACCCGCGCCACCGGATAACCTTCTGGGAAGCGATTACCAAGGCCTGAGGTTACCAATAAATCGCCCACGCGAATATCGGTACTCTTGGCCACATGTCGCAGTTCAATCTCATCGAGCTCACCAGTACCATTAGCCACTAAACGCACATCGTTACGGGTAATTCGCACGGGTAAACCGTGGGACACATCGGAGAGCAAGAGCACGCGGCTGGTCATCTCGCTGACCTGCACAACCTGGCCGACAACGCCCTGGGCATCCACTACGGGTTGACCAACAAATACCCCACTGCGCGAGCCGTGGTTAAGCACTACATAATGGTGGGAAGGATCGCTAGCCACCTCCATCACTTCAGCCACCATCTTGCGGGAATCCTGATAGGCAGGCGACCCCAACAGAGCGCGTAAACGCTCGTTTTCCTGACGCAGATGCTCGAAGCGCTGCAGACGCTCACTCATTAATAATTGTTGCCTTAACAGCTCTTTATTTTGCAACGCCAGCATATTGCGGGTAGCAAAACTCTCCGATGACCAATCGAGGATCGCACTGGGCACACTCGCAAGGTATTGGATGGGGCTTAAGGCGGATGAAAGGGATTCACGGGCAGGATCGAGACGGTGATTTGCGGCGAGCAAAATCACCGACAGGATAATTGCCAGTGTTAAACGGAACTGGTTCGAAATACCACGAACAAAAATAGGCTTCATAGGAAAGCTAAGGCGGTGATTAACCGCCCCATACCGAAGTTAGATTAGGTTTCTTCGGAGAACAGATCGCCGCCGTGCATATCAATCATTTCAAGGGCTTTACCACCACCACGCGCTACGCAGGTCAGAGGATCATCCGCCACCATGACTGGAATTCCAGTTTCTTGCATCAATAAACGGTCTAAATCACGCAGTAAGGCACCACCACCGGTTAATACCATGCCGCGCTCAGAGATATCAGACGCTAATTCTGGTGGCGATTGCTCTAATGCCACCATGACGGCACTCACAATGCCAGACAATGGCTCTTGCAGTGCTTCTAAAATTTCGTTGCTGTTCAGCGTGAAGCTGCGAGGTACACCTTCGGCCAAGTTACGACCACGGACCTCAATCTCTAATACTTCATCACCTGGGTAAGCAGTACCGATAGTGTGCTTGATGCGCTCAGCCGTTGCTTCACCAATCAAGCTGCCGTAGTTACGACGCACATAGTTGATGATGGCATCATCAAACTTGTCACCACCGATACGTACAGAAGAGGAATACACCACACCGTTCAAGGAGATAATTGCCACTTCAGTGGTACCACCACCGATGTCCACAACCATAGAACCTGTGGCTTCAGATACAGGTAAACCCGCACCAATTGCTGCGGCCATTGGCTCTTCAATCAAATAAACTTCACGGGCACCTGCGCCCATGGCTGACTCGCGAATCGCGCGGCGTTCAACTTGGGTTGCGCCAACAGGAACACAGACTAAAACGCGTGGGCTTGGACGAAAGAAGCTGTTGTTATGCACTTGTTTAATAAAGTGCTGCAACATTTTCTCCGTCACATAAAAGTCGGCAATCACACCATCTTTCATCGGACGGATTGCTTGGATATTGCCTGGGGTACGGCCTAACATTTGTTTGGCTTCTGTACCGACAGCGGCAACAGACTTCTGACCAGAACTACTACGCTCACCACGTATAGCAACAACAGAAGGCTCATTGAGGACTATGCCTTCATCACGAACATAAATTAAGGTGTTAGCTGTACCCAAATCGATCGATAGATCATTAGAAAAAATGCCACGCAGCTTCTTGAACATGTAACTAGCCTGTATTCTGTGGAGTCAGAAGAAAAGAAAAATCAGCTAACTTTATCAATGCCACCCTGATTCCACAAGACCGTTGAGGTTAACAATCGCTAATGGAGTGATTTTTTTTCAAATGTGCCGCTCAAAAACACTATTTAATCGAAAAAAGCGCTTTATCGGTGAAAAATCCAACAGTTAAAAACCACTCTCAATACAAGTTTGCAACATTAGTAAAACCTGTTACTTGCATTTTTGCCCTCGAGTGCTGCGTCACAACCGAGTGAGTAAAATAAGTCAGCAGCGATAAATCACCACTGACTCATTCCAATTCAGCAAAATCAAACTGAAAACTGCCTTAATTGACTTCTCGCCAGTAGATGATTCTGTCATGGCCACGGTAACGACCAAAAAATGCACTCGCACGGGGATCGGATAAGCTGGTTGGGGAGACCCCATTCCAGTTCCAATACCATTCTAACCAGGTCGGTACATCTAAAGGCGCGGTCACTTGGCCGCGATATAAATTGCCACTCGAGGTGAGCGCTCGCCACAGCAAATCAAATTGTCCCGCTTGAAAAGCCGATGAAGCGCCCGAGCGATTAATGCTCTGCCCTGTGGTCAAATCCGGGTCAAAGTTATAGCCTAAGGCTGCATTATCCACCTGCGACGCAAGGCCGTAGGTAGCAATCGTACAGCTATCATCGCCATTTAATACCCAATTAGCCCCATTCGAATATTCGGCTCGGGTCGGCATCCTGAGGATTTCAGTCTCTGGACCATAGGTGTTGTCCATCACCACCCGACCATGGCGTAGGATCTGCGTGGTGATTTTCTTGGCATTGCAATTAGTGCAATTACCCGTGGTTGCCGCATCCATATCAGGCGATGCCACATAGCTAAAAAGTCCATTTGGACGAGGATCGTTATCCATCAACTGCACACCAATATCGAGCAGCTCGAAGGGACCGTCTTGATACAGATTCGTCGCCACATTCGGGGTTACTCGGCTCAAGTTAGCGCGGTAAGCGCCATCGACCGTCGCCACACCTTGAACCCAACTCGCCGCGTTGACGGGCAAGGCACTTAAGCGACTCTGCAAGTCGATACCATTGTTATTGTTTTCGCCCACCAATTTCGCGGTCGCGAGGGAGAATGGTGGGAAATAGTTTTGCGTCACCGCGCCGCCGATATTTAAGGCTGTGAGGCTCATCGACATCGGAAAGGGTTGATCCATATAGCTGAAACTGCCGCAGGCGGGTAAGACGGAAATATCGCCCACTAAGAATCTATCGGGTACAAAACGGCCAATATTGGCTGAATAGCCAATCGGAATATTTAAGCTGCTGGCCGCCCCGAGATAATTAGGGCTCGCCTGCGCCGCGATTTGAAATACCCCCACTTCGCTAATCGTCTGATTCGTGATGCTATTAAGGTTATTGGCTTGGATAGTATGACTATAGGATGCCACACCTAATGCGCCATCATGGCCGCCGCTAGCCATGTTTGGCGCCACGACCTTACTGGTTAGTGTCATGGCTTGGTCGCTAAAGTTAGGCGTAGATACGTTACCCGAACAAAAGTCCGTATCGCCGTCCTTTTCCCAGGCCATAGCTTGGACCGTCATACCGAAATTCTGCCCCGCTTTACGGTAGGCATTACAGCTCATATCCGCACTCGAGCAACTGGCGCTGGCGTCCACGGGTTTGACGCACAAACCCGCAGGCACACTGACAAATTGGTCCGAGCCTGTCATCACCAGTCCTTGCTCGTTGCCACTGCCGATATATTGGGCGTCAAGTTGTAATTTGCCTGCATCGGGGTAATTGACCGACACTTTTGCCTGCCCATTAACATCAAAGCCTAGGCTCAATACAGTAGGTGTGGCGCTAGCAGTACTGATTGCTGTGTTATTAACAGTGACAGCCTTAGGTGTGATTGGCGCACTTGGCTCCACATACTGACTCCAGAAATTCAATATCTTGGTCTGGTCCTGAAAGCTTGGAACACACTGCTTTGTCACATCGGATTTTTTCACCGCTTTGACTAGCACCTCAACGGGCTTATTAGCCAATTTATCAGGCACATCGAAGACAAAACCACTGTCGGCGAAAGTAAGTGAACAGTTATTCTCACTCATGCCCCCATTCCCGATACGGCATAGGGTTTTACTTAAAGGTTTGGTTGTCGGGCTCGAACCCTTCACACCCAAGGTCACAACGCCAGGGGTGTTACGTCTTAGCTGCAACTGAGTGCTGCCATTGCTAAAGCTCACCTGCTTGCCGCCAATCCATATGCCTTCGGAGGCGGATTCGGGTAACAAGGTCGCCGCTAAAGGATCGGTAAAAAGCTGACTACAACTGGCGTTGGCGCAGGCTCGAATCGTCACAGTTTCGGGGTTACAGGTCAATCCCTGCCCCGTATGGTCAAACTCAAAATGATCGATTTGCGCGCCAATCGGATTCGACTTTAAGGCACAAATTTGAACATTATCAATTTCATGATTGTTATTCGAGCCACCGGTTGAGCCTGTAAGCGACAACAAGAAGTCAGTGGGTATCGCCGCTTGCCCTTGTTCATCGATGGCATCAAAGGCAGGGATTAAGGTGACAAATCCAGAACCCGTATTACGCTCAACCTTCACTATCGACTTACCGGATACCTGCGAGTCGATAGTGATTTTATAGCGGTGCGCAGGCGAGACATTATTGCCATCGACCGTGGGTGATAAACAGTTGCCACTGGTATTACTTTTGCCGTCATTACAGGTGCCCCGCAAATAATTATACCCTGATGTGCCTGCCCCTGAGCCACGTACAACAACCGACTGACGACGTTGCCCTGAAAGATTAACCCTTCCACCTTCCCCGGAGAAGTTACCAAATTCATCGATCCCGATACCTAACCAACCGCCAGCAAAACCGCTAATACCGGGTTTATAGCCATAGCCTAAAGGCCCACCAAAGGCGCCGGGCTGTGGCGTGATGGCAGCATCTGATAACACAAGCGCGATACCGTCAGCACCATTGCCACCATAGGCATAGTGATCGAATTGGATCTCGACTAAGTTATTCGCTGCGGGGAATAATCTTTGATAGGTCGAGGCCGTGGATTGATTGGATTTTGCCTCGGTTAAGCGCATACGACCACTGACAATGGCAGGAGTAAAAGTACCGCTACTACGAGAGACTACCCAGTCGTTACTTAAGGCACTCAGGGAGAAGTTATCGTTAAAGCACTGTAAAACGGGCGCAGGATTACAATTTGGAACAACATCAATCTTTGCAGCATTATCATCAAATTTAATACTACTGTTGCCACCTAAACTTATATTTCTTGCAGTAATAGCTCCTTCCAAATAAGAACTACCGTCTAGCACCGCATTCCCTTCTGCTACAACATAAGATTTAAGAGATGCCTCTCCATTGAGAGTGAAATTTGAATAGCTATAAATGAGAAATTTTTCAGCCTGGCCAATGGTGTTTAAGTTGTAATGTCTATAGTTATTCTTAATAAAAAATGACACAGTACCAGTTGATGGAAAGACCAGAGTTACACCGTCATTAATAGATAAAGTTTCAATCCAATATTGCCCTGCAGCAAGCTCAATACGGCCTGAGGTAGCCTTAAGCGATTTCATCTTATACACGCCATTATTGCTAACAAACCGGATTGTCTTATCTGAACCTCCATCAAGAACAATATTATTGTATTCACCTTCAATTACATTAATTTGCTTATTATCCCACGTGGGGGGACCAATGTTGACTGTGCCTGAAGAAGTACACTGAGAAAAATCAATACGATTAGAAGGTAAACTGGCAATATAATCTCCATCTTGACACCAACGATATGAATTATTAGACGTAACACATAGTGTTGCTAAGCTATTCCCCTTTTGAATAAAATTATAAGTTGGCAAATAGCTATACCAGATAAGTGCATTATTGGGTGCATTATATAAATAAGAGCTATTAAAGGTAATTGAACCATTTCTATCGTAATTATTAACACCTTCAATAAAGGTTTTACTCCAATCAGCTTTTGCCAAAGGGGATGAGCATACGATGATTAAGAGTGAAAGGATTAATCGAAATTTAACCATTACGTAGCTCAACACCACTTTTGATAGCTTAGTTCCCACGGGCTTCTACCTCGACTTGACGGCTCACACGAGTATCACCACTCTCACATACCGCTTGGCTCTTAATGTGGTACTGGAAGACAGCCCCCACAAAATACCGCGTACATTGCAAAGTCACGCTACAGGCATGAAACCCCACCACATTGGGCGGCGTCCAAGAGCTTGCAACACTAGTACATGTCGCCGTCGCATTGGCGGGGGCATTTAATGGAAATAATTGCGCCAGTGCCGCATCAGCACCGCTGTTCGCCGCCGCTAAGGCGCGAGTTCCCCACACTTCTTGAGTTAATCCGGTATCGGCATCTTCCACTATATTGATTAAGGCGGCGGCCAATAAAAACATCACGGTAATGACAAAAATACCTATGATTAAGGCGCTGCCACCTTCGCGGTGAGCCGAACACTGACGATATGCTGAGCGCGATAGGCTAAATAAGTTAGGGGACATTAATCACCTGCACTTGATGTCGATATTGAAATGTCTCGCCGTTGACATTAAATCGCGGTTGTAAATGCACCATAGCATTATTGACTAAACTCGATGGCGTTAATATCAGCGGTAAATCGGCACTGTCGTTCAATGCATTGGCCACATTCTGCGCCATTAACACCCCAGCGCTCATGCTGCTAGGCGTGGGTTGGCTAACATTCAGCCCATAACCAGTATAACGCTTTAGGATTAACTCATTGCTGGATGACGATTTTTCAAAACAGTAACTCACAGGGCTCGAACCAAAATAGATCCGCTGCCGCGGTGATGCTTCGGCAAAGCGTGTTGATGCCATAAAGGTAAGAGTGACTTGATTAGCCGGATTAGGCGGCTCACCTAGGGGGGTAAAGGTCTTAATCTGTGCCCGTTTTTGTCTGGCGCTGTTATAGACATCGTTATCAGTCAAAGGATAAATCCAAATATATTGGTTGTCCTTAATGTTATCGGTCGCATTGAGAATTACTGTTCCCGTTAGGGCTGCGGCACTCGGCACAATCGGCATAGCTAAATAGGTGGTACTCGCCTCAATAGGGACAAATTCAACGCACTGATAGGTCAAGCCATTACCATTGAGCCGCACACTGTTAGGCACGGCGCTGCGCAGCTCACGGGTCATACGCTCGATGGCGAAACGACTCTGGCTTAGCACTTGATCAACCGAGCTTGACTCCACAAAAATCCGCGTGCCGAAAAAAATAAAGCTACTTACACCCACCACCAGAATGCCTAAGATAAGGATCACAGTGACCATTTCGACCAAGGTAAATCCCCGTGAGGAGCGCGCTATGCGCTTTGCGGATAAAGCGCCCATTAGTAATTGCTCCTCACCAGATTGTAAGTGATCACTTCGTTATCTGGGGTAGTCACATTAATGGTCACTAACTTGGTATTGGGTGCAGAACCATAGGCCACAGAGACACTTAATTGATAGTTAGGGTACGCCTCTACATAAGTTTGGCTGGAATTGAGCATAGTGGCGTTTTGAGTTAAGCCGTGATAATCATCCACATCGTTAAAATCGTTACGCCCTTCGCCCTCATCCGGCCATTTCCACTCCGATGGCCCTAAATTGGTCACACGTGAGCAAGGTGCCCCTAATGGACTCCCGCAAGCAGGCACACCGCCATTGGCATTGGTATTTTGATCATAACGCTTGCCCCAAATCTCATTCATCACCGAGTGGGCAAGTTCGGCACTCTTGACTCGATGCAAGGTCTTGGCAGCGCGATCCGCCTGCGGAAATAACATGCTACTGAGCATCACAATAGCGATGGCAATGACTAACATGCCAACCACTAATTCGATTAAGGTAAACCCCTGTTGTTTAGCTTTTGAGGATGCTTTTACTGATGTGCTTATCGAAAACAGCCGAGGATTAATTCGCATAAATATAGCCCTCGCTGGAGATATTAATCGCCACAGTATCATTGGCAATCACATTGATACATGGCCCATTACACGCAAGCGATGCTCGACCATTGATATCAAAATCAAGATAAAAGCTCTTGGCATTGTTACTGATAAGCACTAGCTGCGCGCCACCTTGAAAAGCTTGGCTGGATAAAGGGTTAGGAGACAATGGCGAGCCCGTACAACCAGTGGTATTTCGACTGGCAAACTGACTCACTTGATAACCCGTCGCCGACACGACAACCCGGTAGCATCTATCGGTATTATTCAAGGCTTTTTGCTGAACCTGGCGCAGCTCGGCCATAAATTCATTGCGCAGGCTAAAGGCGCTGTAGGATGACTGGTTAAATAAGCGCGGCAATACCGTCACCGATAGAATCCCAATCAGGATAATAGTGGTCACGAGTTCGACTAAGGTAAACCCAAACTGTCTGCCGCTGGAAAATCTACGCATTGTCCGCTTTGCCGTGATGCTAGGTTCTAGGTTCTAGGTTCTAGGTTCTAGGTTCTAGGTTCTAGGTTCAGTTTCTGCCAACTTGATTCGTAAGGCAAATATTTCGCCTAAATAAAAGAAATAATTAGCAAATTCATTTTATTACAGCCAACACTCCGATTGATTGCTGACCTAAAAAAAAGGCCTGCTAGGCAGGCCTTTTAATGGAAAATTTTCTAACAGCCAGATACAACAGTATTAACAGTGATAGGACCGTATGCATTTAGACCATTCACATATTGAACATAACAAGTTCCAGGATTGTTGGCAGCTTTAGGGCTAACTTGTCCCTGAGGATAGAAATAAATGCTGTCAGTAGCTAACACATATAACCACTCAGTTGTTGTACCACTATCAGCAGCATTAATATCTAATGCGTTCTCAAGAGAGTCTGTCCATACTGGCGTTGCATGGCCGTAGTTAATCAAAACTGTTTTACCGGTTTCAACCGACTTTCCGCACCTGATTTAGGAATAAATTTGCCGATACCGTTCGCCTAACACGTCGAGAATGATCTGCTGGTCCACTGTGAGTCCTGTGACTTGAGGTGGCGCCTCTCCCAACTGGTACTCGTGCACCCCGCCAAAGCGTAAAAAAATCCACCGCGCAGTCGGTTTTTGCGTGGGTTTCTTTTTCATGTCCGCCACACTCCGGTTCTGCTCTACTAAGCCCTGCCGGATCCGGTGCTCCAGCGCCGCATAAATCATCAGGCTACAGGTCATCACCATCAGCAACGCTTCGATACGTTCCGGTTTTTTAAGATATAACGAGGAGGTTAAAAATTCGGGACTTTTCAGAAACCTAAAACCACGCTCGACATTCTGCTGGGCTTTATAGGTAGCCAACAGCTCAGCCATGGTGAGCGTTTCACTGTGATCATTGGTCGCGAGGATGAACACCCCTGTCTGGTTGCGCGCCTCAGCCACCCGCGCCAAGCTACTTGCGGCTAACCCCTTGATGTGAAATTGGTAGTTCACCGGCATTTCACCCTTTTGGGGCCTTCCGCGCCCTGCATAGATAGGTTCACTCACGACTTCTGCTTCTAGTTGCAGCAGATTTAAGCTGACAGCAAAACGGGCTAATTCAGCCTGCGCATCGGTCTCGCAGGCAAAACGCTGGGCACATAATTTGTTGAAGGCTTTCAGTTCACGCGTGCTGTCTTTCAGTAGGTTTTTGGCTAATGTTTGCTGCTCACGGTGGCTGGCCTGTTCGCTGCGCACCAGCAACCAACGCTGCGCGACGTCGGCATAATTGGCGCTTTGCCAACAGCCATGATAGCCATTGCCCAGCGCAACCAGCGACTGGGTGCCAATGGTTGCCACGGCTCGCTTGGCTTCATTGAGGGTGACAGGCACACGAGTCACGAACAACTGTTGCTGTTGTGCCAGTAGTTGCAAGGTGTCGGCGCAATACAGCGCCGCATCGCCGACCAGATAACGACTCTCCTGCGCGGCCTTGAGACTGCTCAAGTGGCGCCGTACCGTCTGGGCAAAGGCCTTGGTATCATTAATATTACCACTCAAGGCTTGCATGTAGATGGGCAGGCCGGCCTGATTTTCACAGATAAGCTCCAGGATAACCTGGTTTAGCTCTGGCCGATGGTCGCGGCTATAGCCCCGTACCAATTGCAACTTACCGAGCTGCTCGCCATCGGCTTGGTCATAGGCGCCATCGACGTGGAAGCTGGTGATATCGAGGTGTACTGCAGTACTTTTGAGCCCCAATCGTTCAACGACCTGCTCCGCCATCACCTGATAAAGCGTGCTGACATCGGCCTCAAAGAGGGCATCAAGGCAGCGGCCGAGCACATCATCATTGAGGTCATCGGCACAGATCCCCGGGCCAATCAGGCGTTCTACAGGCTTGTTGGCAAAGAATTGCGGGAACATGTGCAAGGTCGAACTATGAAAGCCAAGACCGTTCAGTATCATCGCCACCAACGCTTCACCATGTGAGACTTTGTAGGGCGGCGTTTTGGGTAGCACCGCATCAATCATGCGAGCAATGCCGAGTTCTTGGCAAAGTGCAGCGACCAAACCAAGGTGGTCGAGGTTACGGATAGAGATAGCGGGAGCGGCCATGATGAATTACCTGCAAAAGAGAGTAATAGATCAGAATGACCGATCGCCGTCAAGTTTTTTAAATCGAAAATTAGGTGCGGAATGACGGTTTCAACAGTTATTGTCGGAGGTGTTGTAGCCGTAGAAGCCACTGTATTATTGCCCGCAATTAACGATTTTGAGTTAATTAAAGTATCTGCACCTTTAATCGCCGACTCTAATCCTTTCACTGTTGAAGCACGAGCATCCGATTGTAGATTGATAAATTTAGGCGCTGCAGTAACAGCTAAAATACCTAAAATAATAATTACGACCACTAATTCGATTAAGGTAAAACCACTTTGTTTTTTCATTTAAAACCCTTACTTAACAACCAGATGACTCAACATGATATTTAGGAGGATTACTAGAATCTGCCTGTTTGTATTCAACCCAACATTTTGCCGTATCTGAAGGTGTCAACTTTTTAGGATGAATAATTACAGGCGATGTAAGTGTCGTTGTGACCGCCGGCGCATCATCAATAGTCCACTCGTTAGTAGTATCTAAATCAAGGACTAACACCATATCAGCTGCTGCTTGCTTCAGATACCCATAAACACCGTTAACTTTAACATCGTCAGTCGCATCAGAATTACCCTTATCATCGATGATAATGCTAGATGTTGCCTTACTCTCTACCCCCTGAATCGCCGCCTTAGAATAAACAAGCGAATTAGCGCCTTGCAAAGACGCTTTGACACCATTCAAAGTAGATGCGTATGCATCAGATTGAAGATTAATAAACTTAGGCGCCGCTGTGACTGCAAGAATACCTAAAATAATAATAACTACGACTAACTCAATTAAGGTAAAACCTTGTTGTCTTTTCATCATTAACTACCTATGTAATAACAATTCTAAATACTGGAACTTCACGCCAATGCAATTAAGGCGTAAATGGTGTTTGAGTGAAACTTAATACTTTACCCGTACCTGGGTTATACACCACCCCTTTAGCGCCCGTAGTCGATAAATCTGGCGCAGGAGTCGGTACACCAGTGGTTTGGTTTAGCACCAGTGAAGCCACTTGGTGATACACACATAAATCTAAACCGCTTACGGACGTGCCATTAATCGCATTTGAGCTTCCGCCCGCACCATCGATAACGCGCACTGTATAACGTTGATTGCGCGCATCTTGCGAATAAAGCACGTTACGCGGTGCACTTTGCAACACAGTATTAAATACCTGCTGACAGCTTGCATCGGTCATCGCCGTTGCATCGGTACCAGAGGTGCCCGTTGGATAACCAAAACGCGGGTCGAGGGACACTGAGGTACCGTCTAAGATCACACTGCTATTTTGGCGACCATCGACTTCCCATTGTGAACGCACAAAACTCACTGCGGTGGATAAACCACCCGCCACACCGTCCACACTGGCATCTTCAGCATCATCGGTGACATTTAAAAAACGAGGGATCGCGGTTGCGGCCAACAGACCCAAAATTACGATCACAATGACCAGTTCAATCAATGAAAAACCATTTTGTTTAGTCTTCATTAGTTTCCCCCTACTTGATGAAAGTCCATTCTAACAGCTAAATCAGTTTATAAAAGCCCGTTACTTAACAATATTTTAGGAGTTCGTCAAAAAAATGACCCTGCCAGAGTTTAGTTGATAGCCAATACTATCCCCATTTTGTGAGCGATAACGGCAGCTATTATCCTTGCGAAAATAGCTACCAATGAGGGAGTTATCTGCCGCCTCCTGCCCCATTAGTTGCCACCATAAGGCTTGGCAACCTTGGTCACTAAGTTCGGTCGGTTGCGGCCATCCCTGCGCGCTCATGATCACCAGCGTTTGCTGCTCATTATGAGTGTTTTGCTCATTAAACACTTCCCAATCTAGTCGCATTTGCGGCGGTTTGCCAAGGGACAACCATTGAGAACGCACCATAGCCAACACGTTTAAGAAGCGCGTATGCTCTAACTCCACATTGCGGGCGGCCAGTTGTGGCATAGTCGCAAAATATTTAAATCCAATCACCGCGAGAATAATCAAGATCAAGGTCAGGCTAACGAGCCGCCCATACACACGTAATAGATCGCTTTCGGCCTTCTGTTGGCTTTGCATCTATTTGATCCTAATGACGTTAAACTCTCGATTCGGCATTATTTGCCGCCTTTGACTACGTTGAGCATATCCCACATCGGCAGGTAAATACCCAGCGCCAGCACCAATACAATCGCAGCCACAATTCCGATCAGAATCGGTTCTAACTTAGCGGTGAGATTTTTAAGATCGTAATCGACCTCACCTTCGTAAAAATCGGCGGCATCATTTAATAGTTGGTCAATCTGTCCGGTTTCTTCGCCTACCGCGACCATTTGCAACACCAGTGGCGTAAACAATTTACTCTGGTTCGATACCCTCAGCATAGACTCGCCAGACTCAATACCACGGCGCATCCCGACAATTTTGTCGTGCATATACGCATTATCCACCGCATCGGCCACTAGACTGAGCGCCTGCGTCATCGGCACCCCCGCGCTCAACATCATCGAAAAACTGCGGCAATAACGTGAGAGGGTCGAGCGCTCAATAATCGAGCCCACGGCGGGAATGTGTAACTTCCATTTGTCCCATTGTTTCTCGCCTTTTTCCGTATGGTGCCAGTAGCGGATGCCAATAATGGTCCCGAGCAGTATTACCAGCATCAGGGGCCAATAGTTGACAAACAAGTTTGATGTGCCGATCAACACCTTAGTCGCCCAAGGCAGGTCGGCACCAAAGCGAGCAAACATCTCGGCAAATTTGGGGATCACCATGATGTTTAAAATCACCATGGCTAGCGCGATGGCAATCAATACAAATATGGGATAACGCATCGCAGCCTTAATCCGGCGACGGGTTTCCTGCTCACGCTCGATATAACCCGAGAGCTGAATAAAAGCGTCCTCTAACTTACCCGTGTTTTCACCCACATGCACCATAGAAACAAAAAGAGAATCAAACACATCCGGATGTTGGTTCATGGCCGATGACAACGGGCGACCCGCCGTTAACTGCTCTGAAATATCATTCAGCGCATCTTTCATTCGTTGGGAGTGGGCGGTTTCGGATAAGCCTGCAATGGCGCGCAGGATGGGGATCCCCGAGCGCGTTAACGAGTACATTTGCCGGGTAAAAATTTGCAGTTCATCCAAGCCGACTTTGCGCTTAAACAACTGCGCCAAGGTAAAGGACTTAGTTTCTTTGGCGACTTTGACTTCTAACGGGATAATGCCACGGGCTAACAACATATCGGCCGCCGCCCCCTCGGAGGCCGCATCGAGCTGACCCGTTACGGCCTGACCTTGTCCACTGCGTCCACGGTATTGATAAACCGGCATAATTACGCCTCAACGCCTTGCTGACTGATAATATCCCGTGAGAGTGGCACCTGCGATTCACTCACATCCTCAACTAGCTTAGCCACCTCTTCAATCGTCGTCATGCCCTCGCTCAAATATTGCAGTGCTGACTCGGCAAGCGGAGTAAAATTCGGGCTTTGCAGGGCTGCACGGGCAAAATCCTGTGGATTACCGGTACGCATCGCATCGATCATCTTTTCATCCAACTCGAGGATCTCAAAAATACCGATACGGCCGCGATAACCACTGCCGTTACAGCTTTGGCAGCCAGTGCCAATGCGGAACTTAGCCGATGAAAAGTCCTGACGACTCACGCTATTCAGCCAGGCTTTTTCCTGCGCCGTAGGCTGGTATTCCACCCCGCAGTTATGGCACACGCGGCGCACTAAACGCTGGGCGATAATCACCCTTAGCGCACTAGCCACTAAGTAACTGGCGGCGCCCATATCGAGTAAACGCAGCGCGCTGGTTACCGCATCGTTAGTGTGCAATGTGGATAACACAAAGTGACCCGTTAGTGCGCCCCTAAGACCAATCTCCACCGTTTCTTGGTCACGCATCTCACCGACCATGATAATGTCCGGGTCTTGACGCAAAGTAGTGCGCAGCACGTTCGAAAAATCGAGCCCAATCTTATGGTTAACTTGAACTTGGTTGATCCTTGGCAATTGATATTCGACCGGATCTTCTACCGTGATGATTTTGCGATCCGCAGTATTGAGCTCACTTAAGATGCCATACAAGGTGGTGGTTTTACCGCTACCCGTTGGTCCAGTCACCAGCAACATGCCGTGGGGACGTTTAATTTGCTTACGGATACGCGCCAAAATATGCGGCGGCATCCCTGTCTCATTTAAGGTCAGCAAGCCTGCGGATTGGTCGAGTAGACGCATTACCACAGATTCGCCGTGGTAAATCGGCATAGTCGACATACGCACGTCAATCTTGTGGCCCTTAATTTCCATATGGAAACGCCCGTCCTGCGGCAGACGTTTTTCAGAAATATCTAGCCCAGCCATAAGCTTAAGACGCAAGACTAAGGCCGCCGCGATATTGACTTCGTTTAGAATGGTCTCGTGTAACTGACCATCGATACGTTGGCGGATCCGCAGGGCTTTTTCGCCGGGCTCAATATGAATATCCGAGGCGCGCATTTGCACCGCATCTTCAAAAATCGACTGCAGCAGCTTAACGACTGTGGTTTCATTATCGCTATCGCTTGAGGTCAGGCTCGCCAGATCAAACATTTGATCTGCGGCATATTCCTCTTCGAGCTTACCGGCAATTTGCGCGATTTGGTCAGTACGACGATACAGGTTATCAAAGGCTTGCAGTAACTGCTGCTCGGGCGCGACCGCAACACTGAGCTTTTTAGGCGTAATTAAGTTTTCTAAATGGTCGAGCGCCTGCAAATCTGCAGGGTCGCTCATAGCCACTAATACCGTATCGCCCCGATCTTCCACCGCAAGGGCACGAAAACGCCGTGCTTGCACCTCGGGGATAAGGCTTACCACTTCAGCGGGGATTGGGCGTTTGCTGATATCAAGCAGTGGCAGATTTAGCTGCTGCGACAAAAATTGCAGTAGTTGGGTTTCGGTAATAGAGCGCAGCTCAATCAGGGTGCGGCCGAGCTTATGCCCAGTCTTGCGCTGCTCTCCCAAAGCTTGTTGTAGCTGCTCTTCGGTAATAATCGATTCTTGAACTAACAGATCGCCCAAACGCATCTTTAATCTGGGTTTCATTGGCTATCTCCTAGTTGTTGTAAACGTTGTTCAATAAAAGCCGTGGCTTGGGTCGACAGGCCTGAATAACTTAAGGCAGTGCGATAGGCCTGACTGGCGGGGCCGAATTGCTGCTGTGAATCGAGGGCATAGGCTAATCCCATCCACCATTTCCCCTGCTGTGGCTCCTGCTGCAATAACTTGCGGTAAGCCTGCTCGACTAACGGATATTGCCCTTGTTTTTGGGCCAAATCCGTTTGCGCTAACCACTTTTGCCTCGCCAAGCTATGGCTATCGGGAATTTGAGCAAGGCTAGCAAGAGCCGAATCTGTCTCGCCCATAACATGTTGCACCCTTGCCAATAGCAAAGCAAATTCAAACTCTTGCGGATAAAGCAATCGTCCCTGCGCCAACACTTCGGCCGCTTGCGCCAGCTCGCCTTGACCATAATGCAGCGCCGCCAGTTGTTTGCGTGATTCGTGCAAGCTTGGGTCGAGCCTGAGTGCTTTAGCGTAGTAATCCATCGCCTTAACCAGCTGCCCCTGCTTTTCGGCATCCGCCGCCAACACTAACTGTTTTTGCGCGAGTTGGCTTGGTGATAACTTCACTTCTCGAATCGCCATTTGCCCCGTTGACTGAGCCTGAGCCGAAGCTGGGCTCGAAGCTTGAGGCGAAGTTTGGCGCGAAGCTTGAGTCGCAGCAGGCACGACGGGCTCACTCGCCTTAGGGTCTGTTTGAATTATTTTTACTTCGCTCTGATTTGCGTTAACGTCTGCTTGATTTGCTTTAACCGCAACCTGTTGTGACTCAGCCTGTGTTTGCGCCGACTCTTGGGTTAATGCCGCATTGTTAGACGTATCAGTTGAGGTGTTTGTCGCAACGGGTTCGGCTCTCGGTTCACTCGTTGGTTCTACTTGCGCCGCGTTTAAACGGGCAGATTGAGCCACACTTGGCGCAGATTCTGCTGACGCTGACATATCCTTTGCAGGAACCTCTGTCGATGACGGACTCACTTGTACCATCTCGGCAGTTGGCTCGGTTGGTATCGTCGTATATGTTGATTTAGTCGTTTCTGTTTCCAGAGGACTCGTATCTATCTGTGGGCTGGCGTTATCCGGCTGAGTTTGCGAACTCGCTACAGGATTTACACTGTTATCCGCGACGCTCTTTACGCCGTAACTCGCCTGAAAAGCATAGACCGATAAGCCGCCCACTAGCAGCGACACTAAGCTGATTACTAACCATTTGCGTGATGGATTGGGGCGCCCTAAATACTGCGCCTGATGCACAGCGACATTGCTAAGGGAATGCCCCTGCTGGCGCTTATCGAGATCCTGCAGCATCTTGTTGATCACACTCATGCTACGCCTCCCCACAACTGTTGCAGGTTAACGCCAGAGAACAGTAATGCCCCAATTGCCGCGGCACATGCTATGAGTGCGATTGCCATATACGCAGGCCACCTTTGTGAGCCGCGACTTGCATCTTCGGTATCCTGTATCGCGCCCTTAATGTGGGCCATGCGCACCTGAGTCGCGCCTTCGCCAAAACTGAGCATCAGGGCTTTATGGGCTAAAATATTGATCAATCTTGGAATGCCACGTGATGCCTCGGCAATCTTACGGGTGAGTTTAGGGCCAAATAAGGCTTGTCCCGCATAGCCTGCCACTGCTAAGCGGTAACGGATGTAGGCATCGGTTTCATCCCAAGTTAACGGCCGCAGACTGTAGCTAAAGGTGATGCGCTGCCGCAATTGTCTAAAGGCTTGGCGCTTTAATCGCTCATCCAACTCGGGCTGACCAAAGAGCACCACTTGCAGCAGCTTACGGCTTTCGGTTTCAAGATTGGTAAACAGTCGCAGCGCTTCGAGGCTCTCATCGGGCAAGGCCTGCGCTTCGTCCAACACTAATACGATGGCGTGACCATGGGCACTCAGAGCAAGTAATTGCTGCTGGATAAGCCCGGTGAGTTGCTGCTGATCGATTTCGCTGGTGTATTTTAATCCAAGTTCATTGGCCACCGCCCAGCGCAGCTCGGCGGGGGTCAGATAAGGATTAGGAAGATATGCACAATGGAAGCCCTGCGGCAGCTCATTAATCAACTTACGGCAGATTAAGGTTTTGCCCGTGCCCACTTCGCCAGTGACTTTGATAAAACCCTCCCCGGTTTGTAGGGCGGTCTGCAATACTTGCAGCGCCTCTACGTACGGGGATAACCCGAAAAAAAATCCGGTATTAGGTGTTAACGAAAATGGCGTTTGGCTGAGTCCAAAGTGCTTCAAATACATGGAAGCTTACTTATTTTCTGGATACCAACGGTCGAGTAAGGTCTTAGAACGCTCTAACTCGTTTCTCCAAGTATCCCCGCCCACAACGGTCGGTTTTAACATAATAATCAGCTCGGTTTTCTTCTTCTGCTTGCTGCGGTTTTTAAATAATTCGCCCACGAGCGGAATATCACCGAGCAGTGGCACTTGAGAAACCACTTCAGTATTTTCGCTCTTCATCAAACCACCGATCACCACCACATCGCCAGAAGCCGCGCGGATAACGGTATCGGATTCGCGGATCTCGCTCTGCGCCAGCGGCAGCTCTAAGGATTCACTGCTGACCTTAATGTCCTTAGTTTGTTCTTTAACATCGATAACGGAAGGATGCACATGGAGCAGCACATTGCCGTCTTTGTCGATTTGTGGCGTCACATCCAATGCGATGCCCGAGAAAAACGGCGTTAACTCTACCTGAGGCGTGGTCACTGGCGTGGTGCCCGCCACTGTGGTCGATGACACGTCAGTCACAAAGTACTCGTCGGTACCGACCTTAATCACCGCCTTTTGGTTGTTCGATGCCGTCACCCTTGGGCTGGACAACACGTCCACATCGCCTTGGGTGTCGAGCAGGCTAATCATGGTATTGAAATCTGAGCCTTTAATACTTAAGGACGTCACGCCACCGAGGGAAGCGGTGATTTTATCGCTCAAGCCTGCGCCCGCAGAGGTACCAAAATTAATATTGGTATTACCTACATGGCCCAATACGTTATCCCACTGAATACCTTGCTGATAACCGTCAGACAAAGTGACTTCGAGGATCTTCGCTTCGAGGATCACTTGGCGTTGCAGATGGCTCTCGGCGGAATTTAAAAAGGCACGCACCTGACGTAACTCATTAGGATAGGCACGAATCGTCACTAATCCCGCCTGTGGCGTCACCACCACCTGACGACCACCGCCAGTGTCACCAATAATGGCGCTCAAGGTTTCTTTCAATTCGCCCCAAAAATCGGTCTTAGTGCGCGAGCGAATAAAGGTGCCGTTAGTGCTATCGCTGTTGTTATTGTTGCCGTAATTACCGTTGTTGGAATTGTTATTGTTGCTGTTATTGCCAAAATTGCCGTTGTTCGAATTGTTGTTATTGGAGTTATTGTTATTCGAGTTGTTATTGTCGGAAATCCGGCCAGAACTCACAGAGGTCAGCGATAGACCATCACGCTCCATGTATAAGTAATTTAAAGGGAAAGTCTCAGTTCGCATGCCCGCAGGGAACACGCGCAGGATGCGCCCTTCACGGCTCACCTCATAACCATAAATATCTTCCACCACTTGAATGGCTTCACTCAGTGTCACACCTTTAAGTGACAATGAAATCGTGCCCTGCACATCGGGGTGCACAGCCACGCTAAAGGGAGTGCCTTGCACAAGACTTGGGAAAAACACCCTCGCATCCACATCATGGGCAGACACATCGATACGACGCTCCGTTTCCATTGGCGGAGTTAACCCACCCATCATGGCATTGGCGTTCAGCTCACGCTGCACCGCATCGGGCATAGTGGCCGGTGGTGGAGGCGTTGGCTGACTCGCGGTTTGCATTGAGGTGGCCAGCGCTTCTTTTGAGGCAACGGGCTGCGGTCTATCCGTGGTTTGGCAGGCCATAAGGCAAAGTGAGAGTAGAGGCGTAATATATTTAATGGCTGTCATCTGAGTGTTATTCCCTATCTCTCTATTATTGCTTGAAATAATGCTAATTTCCGTCCGTCAGACAAGGAGACCGACGAGGGAGTGATACGCACCACTTTGACCCCTTGAATGCTGTCTCCCACGGACACAATCTTATTGTTGATCACGGCATAGGCCGTGTTGCCCGAGCTGACAATGCTGTTAAGCACTAGGGCTTTGTTTTGGTTCTGAGTCACGGCGCCGGCGGCCGAGTAGCCTTTACCGGGCAAGGTCGGATCCCTTAAGGTTTCGGCCGATACGTGGGCCGACAACCCCAATAATGCAATGAAAATATAAGGCTTATTTAGCGACACTGATAAAGTCCTTATTGATACTCAAGGTATAAAGCTCAATATCGATTTTCCCCTTAGGGTATTCGGCAACTTTATAGTCGAGTCGTTTCCAGTAAAGTTTGTCGGGCATAGCCTCTACCGCTTCAACAAAGCGCAGCACAGAAAAATAATCCCCCTCCAAGCTCATGCGTATTCCATGGCTGTAGAGATTCAGCTTTTTCTCTTCACCCACGGCAAGGAGTGGCACGGGCGTAACCGAGGTAAACTTAAGTAATTTAATGCCTTGAACTTGCCCAAGCAGGTTACCTAATAGCTCAGGCATATAATCGGCGGGCACCATGTCCACCATCTGCTCATTGAGCTGAGCATCAATCTCTTGATTCTGTTGCTGCAACAAGTTTAAACGCTGGCGATAGTCCTGATTAGGATCCATAGCTAATCGCTGCTGATATAAATCAATCTGTTGCATCGAAATCTTGTTTTCTTGCTCTAACGCCTTCACTTGCTGCGCCGTCGAATGCTGTTGTTTCCACAGCGACTCGATAGGCATATAGGCCGACATGGCGACCAGCACTAATACGGCGAGAGCGATAAGCCCGCGCTCACGCTGGCTGAGAACATCAAACTTTTGCGCTAACTGTTCAAATCGGGCTTTCATCGCGCTTGCTCCTCTAGGGTCTCACTCGTCAGCGTGAAAGCCAGCGGTTTATCCTCGCCGCGATCCATGGTCATAGACGAAAAAGCCTGACCTTTTAAAGTGTTCGTTGTCTTTAACTTGCCCACCCATTGCGGGATGCTCTGCGGGTGATCGGCAAAGCCTTCAAACATAAAATGCTGCTCGTTAATCACAATATGGTTAAGCCAAACACTCGCATCGGCCACCATAGCTAAATCCTTCAGCACGGGCGAAAAACCTCGGCTGGTGAGGGATGAGCGCAGTGCCAGCTCATTCATCAATAATTGTTTTAACTCGAGCTGTTGCGACTCTAGCTCAACGCGCGCGACTAACTCAGCATCGGGTTTGCGGGCGGCGATTTGCGCTTCCAGTTCCGCTTTTTGCTGATCGAATTGCTGTTTTTGCGCCGAGGCTTGACTCAGTGCCCGCTGAGACTCGGCCAATTGCCAATAGCTAAAGGCCGCAAGTATGGCGCAGACCAGTACCAAGCCTAGGGTATAACTCATTAATTTCGAAAAGGTTAGGCTCTGCTTTGGGGGTAATAATGCCGCAGAATATAGATTCACTCTCGATTTTATCACTCGGCACCTCGTGAAAGTTCACTAAAGGCTAATCCCGCCATGCTCGCGCCCACGGCACGCTTATTAACGACATTAACGGCTTGGTTAAAGTTAGCCGATACCAACTTAGCCAAGGCATCCACTGCACCGTCGGCAAATAATTCAATTGAGGCGACCGGAGGCTGACGCAATTGGCTTTCAAAGTAATCCATAGAACGCTGAATTTCTAGACTTAAATTATCCGCTAGTCCGTAGTTAAGCTCATCCACTTCGGCCTTATCCAGCTCGGTAAAACCCCGCACTCGGCGCTGCATATAGAGCTGACCTTGCTTGACCACAGTCAACAACAACTCTTGTCCTGTATGATGGCTCACGACTAATCTCGCCTGATTATCCTCATCAAACAGGTTAGTCATGGCTAATTCTTCGATGCTAATTCCTAGCACGCTTAAACCTTGATCGCTGATGGCCTGCACCATAGCGCGCAACTTTTCTTTATCGACCACAACCACACTGAGCTTATTGCTCGGCAGGGGCGACTCAAAGTAATCCAAGTGAATTTGCGGCACAGGGATATTAACCATGTCTTTGATCGACCAGAGTAAAGCTTGGGATAATTCGTCACTATCGACATTCGGTTTATCGGCCACGAGCAACTGATAGCGGCCACTACCGAGGACTATTTGCAAAGAGGCGTGGGGAAAGGCGTTGGCAAGTTCGGCGAAGGCCTGTTGCCACAGATCCTGTTGCAGCTCATAGGAAACCCATTGTTCTGCAAGACTTTCAGTCGCGGGAGCATAGACCCACAGCTTATCGGCACAGACATAAACACCGAGCGCCGAGCCAGCCTGTTTGGCTCGCCAAAAGGCTAACCGAGCAAAAAGTCCTTTATCCATAAAAATGCCTGTCTTCCGATAAAGTTAAAGCTTGAGTCATAAGAGCGCGAATAACAAACGTCCAAAACTGAAATAAGGATAAAGCGCATCACCTATAAAATGTGAAACCCATCATATCCAGCGTCATAATTTTGGCACAGGCTAGTTTAGCCGCTAATCAGTGAATTATATAGAGAAATCCGACATTTCGGCCCTATTCTTCCACAGTGATCACATACGCAGAGGAAAAAATTCCCCGCTATTGCACCTCAATCGGCTCACTAAAATACATGCCCTGCGCCATACCCACACCGAGGATTTGTAGGGTTTGCCATTCTTCAAACACTTCAATTCCCTCGGCACAGACTTGCACTTCGGTGCGATATAAGCCACCGATAAGACTACGGATAAACAATTGATTTTCTGGGCGCAAATGAATGTGGCGCACAATCGACCTATGCAGTTTAATCATGTCGAAATGGCACTCGCGAATATAGTAAGTACCCACCACCTGCTGACCCACATGGTCGACACACAGTCGCGCGCCCATCTTACGGATCATATCCAGCTTAGGCTTAAGCTTATCCTGGTGTAGGATAACGATATCCTCGGACACCTCAAAAATCAGTTGTGGCGTCAGGTGGCGATATTCGAGCAGAGTGGTTTTAAGCCACTGGGTAAAGGCGCGGCTCATTAAGGTATCTAGGCTCAGGTTCACACTATAGACTTGATTTTTATGTTTTTCTTGCGACAACAAACCTAATACTCGCTCAATCATCTGCCGCTCAATCTGGGGCATCAGCCCGCATTTGTTTGCCATAGGAATAAAGAGCGTCGCCCGCACTAACGCGCCCTGATTATCCCGCGCCCGGGTAAAGATTTCCTTGTGATGCTCAACGCCGTCGGAATCCATCACTGGCTGACTAAAGGGATAAAAACGCCGCTGAACCAAGGCATTCTCTAGGAAGCTACGCCAACGCACCGAGCCTTTAGCAAACTCCTCATCAATCGCGCCCTTGTCGTACATAAACCAATTACTGTTACCTTGTAATTGCGCGGCGCGTAATGCCATATCGGCCTCATCGAGCAACTGATTAACATTATCCCCGGCGGTAAAGTAAGCGCAGCCCAAATGATAAAAGTTGTCTTGATTCTCTACATCATCGGGCAAAGGTTGGCTCAAACAGACTTTGAGTAATTTACTGGCAAGCTGATCGGCCTCAATCAAAGACACATGGGGCACGACAATCGCAAATTGATTATGGGAGCGGCGTGCAAAGATACTGTTGGGTAAGGTCTGTAAAATAGAATTAATGCTGTTAACTGTCGCATGGAGCAACTCCTTCACCGCACTCTCACCTTTGGCCTGTTGCAATAAATCGAGGTCGTCCATCTCCAACAGATAAATCACCCCGTGGGCCACCATGCCTTGGTCATGACTCAAGGCGTCGAGGCGGTTGTTTAAAAACAACCGATTACCGATACGGGTTTGCGCATCTAAAAAAGTGTTGGAGCGAATAAACTTATCGAAACGGCCGCGCTCTTTATGGGCGTCCTGCAACTCTTCGAGCAGCTTAGTTAAGGCTCGGTTGATGAGCCTAGGTTTACCATTGCCCGGCGTTGCGAGGGCTTGCTCGTGTTTGCCTTGCAAAATCAATCGGCTACGCTGGGCAAGCTCTTCAATCCCATCTAACTGCTGCGAAAACCACACATGGCCAAAACGCACCAATGCAATCACCGCCAGCAAGCCTACACCTAAAATAAGCAGTTCATACCAACTGACGCTGTAATGCTCGAAGGGCTGTGGCAGCGTGAGGGTCATATTCAATCCCGACTGGGGATCGAGCAAATGGGTATAGACCATGGCATTTTGCGTCTGCACGTTGCCCTGATAGGCGAAGAGCACTTCGCTCTTCATGGTCAAACGGAATTCGACGGCGTTGTACGCCAGCAGCATAGGTGGCAACCAAGACTCTAACTCCCAATCGGGCTGAGTTTGGTAATGTTCAATCAAAAGGGATTCCAGCTCAGTCACTTTTTGCTGTTGAAACTTATAGGTCAACTGCACAAAGCTCATCATGGCGCTGAGTAAAAAGACAAAGGCGATAGCGGCCAAGGACATTAACCAAAAACTGGTTAATTTTGTAGTTAACATTCGAGTGAATTTCATCGAGCCGCTATCCTGCAGGATTATTATAATTATCGGTGCACTCTTAACACGAGTTAAACAAATGCTACTCAAGATTATTCAGTAGCATAAGCCAAAAGGCAACCAAGGATTGGTTTTCAACGCAGCTCAAAGCATTCACATGGCAGAATTTTTATCCCGAGTAAAAACAAAAAAGAGGCTAATTAGCCTCTTTTAGGTTAGTCGAACTCGCGCTTAATCGGCGTAGTGTGGCAGCGCAGTGATTGCCGCAACACCCGAATCAATCGCAGCCTGCGCGACAGCGCGGGCAACGCGAGGTAATAAACGTGGGTCCATAGGTTTTGGTAGCACATATTCAGGGCCAAAACTTAATGAACTCACCTTTGGATAAGCCTTAAGCACGCTCGCTGGGACTTCTTCTTTGGCTAGGCCAGCAATCGCATGTACTGCAGCCACTTTCATTTCATCGTTAATGCACGATGCACGCACATCCAAGGCACCCCGGAAAATGAATGGGAAACACAGAACGTTGTTCACTTGGTTTGGATAATCACTGCGACCAGTACCCATGATTAAATCGCTGCGCGTCGCGTGAGCAAGCTCAGGTTTGATTTCAGGATCTGGGTTTGAGCAGGCAAAAATCACTGGTTTATCCGCCATCATGGCCACTTCTTCAGCGCCAATCACGTTCGGGCCAGATAAACCTAAGAATACGTCGGCACCTTTAATCACATCTTGCAAAGTGCGCTTGTCGGTATCGTTTGCAAACAGAGCTTTGTATTCATTCAGATCGGTACGACCCGTATGGATAACGCCTTTGGTATCTAACATGTAGATGTTGGCGCGGTTTGCACCACATTTTACCAGCATGGTCATACAGGCGATCGCAGCAGCGCCAGCACCCATACACACAAAGGTCGCATCGCTGATCAGTTTGCCTTGGATTTCTAAGGCGTTGATCATACCCGCAGCCGTCACAATCGCAGTGCCGTGCTGGTCATCATGGAACACAGGCACATTACAACGCTCAATTAATTCGCGCTCGATAACAAAGCACTCTGGCGCCTTGATGTCTTCGAGGTTAATCCCACCAAAGGTGCCAGCGATCGCCGCAACTGTGTTAATAAATTCTTCAGGGGTGTTGTGGGTCACTTCGATATCGGTCGAGTCGATATTTGCAAAGTGTTTAAACAACAGAGCCTTACCTTCCATCACCGGTTTTGATGCCAATGGGCCTAAGTTACCTAAACCCAGAATCGCTGTGCCGTTGGTGATAACAGCGACTGTGTTACCTTTGTTGGTGTAACGATATGCATTGTCAGGATTAGCAGCAATTTCACGTACCGGTTCAGCAACACCAGGGCTATAGGCTAGTGCGAGGTCATGGCTGGTTTCAGCAGGTTTAGTGAGGCAGACTGCGGTTTTACCGGGAACGGGGAATTCATGATAATCGAGTGCTTGTTGACGAATATCTGACATTTTAACATCCTGAAATGCGACATTTATAAGTATGGAAGTAAGGCCGACCAACCCAAGATCACCTCATTTACGGGCGATTTAAACAGTGTGGCAGGTCGGGGTAAGATACGCCAATTGGGTTAATTTTTAAATAAGATATTGAGAAATTTCGCCTTTGCGACAGATTTATCTCTCTAAGCCAAGTTTTATAAACTTATCTCTGCCAATAAAGGATGATTATCTGTTTAAATTTGTAGGAAACAAACGAACATAACCCGCTAAAGCAATGAAAAAACGCCTAATAAAGCGAGAAATGTTGATTAAATTACAATAGAGATGAGTAACTCAGTTATCTTATAGTTAATTGCTATAAATAAGTCGATTTAGGCGACTTTAAGCCCCTATAAAGTGACTTTGATGCTTTTTTAAGTGAAGTCGTACCAGAAAGGCAGATAAGTAGCGATTTTGTGCCAGAAGACCAGAAAGCAAAAAGGCGCCATAGGCGCCTCTTTTAGAAACATTGCGAATGCAATTATTTCTTGCCAAGCATACCGAAACGCTTGTTGAACTTGTCGATACGACCGCCTGTATCAACAACTTTTTGTGTACCTGTGTAGAATGGGTGACATGCACCACAAACGTCTAAGTGCAGGTCTTTACCAGCAGTAGAGTTTACTTTGATTACGTTGCCACAAGTACAGTTTGCAGTGATTACTGCATATTCTGGGTGGATACCTGGTTTCATTGGGATTACCTCAAATGTAAGGCCATGTCGCTCTTCCAACCCGAAGTCGGACACCACATGCAGTTAATAACGATATGTTAGGGCGCAGAATACTACAGTATCACCCACGCAGACACAAGTAGATTATCTGAGCATTTTCACGATAATCTACTCGTCCACTGACGCTTATCTTCCCGCTTCCCGATCTTCGAAACTCGTCCTTGCCGCCTGCGCATCGGGATAACGCGAAAGTATCTCGGCCGATGGGCAATAGAGCGTGGCATCTTTCTTCAACGCGTTAATCCGATTCTTCGAAAATGCCTTAGGGTTGGCATCGTGAATCGCCAACATGGCGCCATAAACATTCACTTTCCATTCAGGGGCATAGCGATTGGCAATACGCCATAACGTCTCGTTGTGATAATCCAACATACACTCACCCGAGTTTGTTGCATTGGCATTTATCGAGCTCACGATCTTAGCCTCTGCGTTAGTTGCTTCGGCAGCCTTAACTTCGGGCGCATCAATGGTAGTCGTACTCTTATCGACTTTTGGTACATCAGTAGGCGTTTGTGCAACGGCCTGCACGCTCACGACTTCTGTTGTTGACTGCTCAGGTGTAGGCATATCAGCTTTAGATGGCTCAGATTTAGATGGATCAGAATTAGTCACTTCCGATTTAACAGCCTTAGGTTTAGCTTCATCAGATGCCACTACGGACGAACTCGAGGTGGAGGATGCTTTTACATCAAGCTTATCCTCAGGGAAGGTAAATCCAGAGCTGCGAGGCGTCACGGCGACTTCTGCCGTCACCGCCGCCACAACAACGGGCGCAACGGGCACAACATCAGCTTCAGCGGTGACTAAATTCACCTCTTGCACAACCTTAGTTGATTTAACTGTGGTTTTGTCACTTTTAGCAGAGCTTGCCGCCAGCTGACTGGTCTCGGCTGCGGCCGCTTTGCTTGATTTCACAACCGCCGTTTTTGCTTGCGTTACGGGTGATACCGCAGAGGAAGCATTATCAAACAGCGGCAGATTTTTCACTTCATACCAACGGTCGACACGATATTCACGTACCAACAGCCGTGCCTTAGGGTCAGTCACATCCTCCACACCCGTTAGCAAAACCAAGAAACGGTTAAGCTGCTCGGCCATAAGTTTCTCTTCACCACCGGACTGCAGCACCGCAAATTCAAGCCGCGTCATATCCTGATTATCGGTGATCACATTGACGCGCATTTTGGGGTAAGCGCCCAATTCAAACATGCGGCTATTGATACTCACATGGGAAACTTGCGCCTGCACACATGCGCTACACACTAAGGCGAATAGTCCTAATGATTTCGCTATTTTAGTCATTTACTTACTCTCAACTATCCTTGGATAAACTGTCATTAGGACTAGCCCTCGCTAGCCGTGCTGAGTACACTAAACCTCATTTCCCTTAAGACTCGACCTGCATATGTCACTGTTTGTTGAAGTTGCGTTACCTGTGCCTATGCGGCAAAACTTTACCTATCGAGTCGATACCGCTGAGCAAGGTGAGGAAAGCGCTCAACAGCCTCAGATTGGTATAAGAGTAAAAGTCCCCTTTGGACGCCAGCAACTGATTGGCCTTGTTACCGCCATCACCGACAGCTGCGATCTAGCACCTACGCAACTCAAATCTGTCATAGAGTTTATTGATGACGCGCCCTTATTGCCAGAATCGCTTTATAAATTAACCCTCTGGGCAGCAAGATATTACTTTTGCAGCCAAGGGCAAATGCTGACGCAGGCGCTCCCCGTGGCGCTGCGTAAAGGGCTCGATGCCGCGCCGCAAAAAATTCAGTACTGGCAAATCACAGAGCTGGGCAACAATATTGCGCCTGAGACATTAAAACGCGCTCCGGCGCAAAAACGCTTACTCGAACGCTTGCAGCAAGCCTGCCTGACGCAGGAAGACGTCATCAGTTTAGAACTGAATAAAGCCGCGCTCAAAACCTTAGAGGATAAGGGCTGGATTGCCAGACACGAGAAACTCGCCGAGCTCAATCTCGATTGGCGCAGCCAACTGGAACTCGATGAAGCCCCCCATAGACTCAATAAGGAACAAGCAGTTGCCGTCACCCTGCTTACCCAGCAGCAAGGATACCACTGCACTCTGCTCGAGGGCATTACCGGTTCGGGTAAAACCGAGGTCTATTTAGCCGTACTCGAACATATCCTTAAGCAAGGTAAGCAAGCGCTGATCCTCGTACCTGAGATTGGCCTAACACCGCAAACCATTAATCGTTTTAAGCGCCGCTTTAAGGTCAATGTGGCCGTGCTGCATTCAGGGCTGACCGATAACCAGCGCCTCGAAGCCTGGCGACAAGCTCGCTGCGGCCAAGCCGCCATCATCATTGGCACCCGCTCTGCCCTGTTTACGCCCATGGCTTTTCCCGGCGTCATCATCCTCGACGAAGAACACGACAGCAGCTTTAAACAGCAAGAAGGCGTTGGCTACCACGCCCGCGATCTCGCCGTGATGCGTGGACATTTAGAATCGATCCCGGTGATTTTAGGTTCGGCGACACCCTCGTTAGAAACCCTGCAAAATGCCCTCAGCGGTCGATATCATCACCTGCAACTCGGGGAACGAGCGGGTAATGCAAAAAAAGTGCGCCAAGGGATTATCGATATCAAAAACCTGCCCCTCAAGGCGGGAATGTCGGCGCCACTCATCAACGAAATCCGCAGCCATTTAGAGGCTGGGAATCAGGTATTACTGTTTTTGAACCGCCGTGGCTTTGCACCAGCACTGCTGTGCCACGAGTGTGGGCACTTACACGAGTGTGATCGCTGCGATGCCTTTTTTACGGTACATCAATCCCTTGGAGAAATCCGCTGCCACCACTGTGGCAACCAATATGCCATTCCAAGGCAGTGCCACAATTGCGGCAGCACCATGTTGATGGGCCAAGGTATCGGCACAGAACAACTCGCCGAAGCACTCCAGCAGGAGTTCCCTAAATATCCCGTGGTACGAATCGATCGCGATACCACCCGCCTAAAAGGCTCGCTCGAGAGCCACTTAAGCGCTATTCATAAGGGCGAATACAAAATCTTGGTCGGCACTCAAATGCTTGCCAAGGGACACCACTTTCCAGATGTGACCTTAGTGGGATTACTGGATGTCGATGGCGCGCTCTTTAGCGCCGACTTTAGGGCGCCAGAGCGCTTCGGCCAGCTCTATACACAGGTCGCTGGCCGTGCTGGTCGCGCCAACAAACCCGGTACTGTATTGCTGCAAACTCACCAGAGTGATAACCCGATACTGAGGGATTTGCTCCACCGAGGTTATGGCGAGTTTGCCCGCAGCCAATTAAAGGAGCGGCAAATGGCGCTGCTGCCTCCCGCTTGGCACATGGTGCTGGTGCGCGCAGAAGCCCACTCCGCTGTGGATGCCGATAACTTTCTTAATGCGTTTGCAGCGCTGCTGCCCCAAGATAAAGAGTTTGAAATCATCGGCCCAATGCCAGCACCACTCGACAGAAAAGCCGGTAAGTTTCGCCGCCAATTGATGTTTCAAGCCAAGCACAGACATAGATTACAGCAGGAGTTTGAGCGAATTTATCCCCTCGTAGAACAGCTGCCAGAGGCCAAACGTTGTCGCTGGAGCCTAGATAGGGATCCGCAGGATCTGTTGTGATTCAATAATTTGATAAAAAATCATCGGGAAGATAGCAATTAGTCACCACAAACGGCTAAAATACGCGGTTATTCCCTGTATTCATTCTTAAAGTTAGTAGCTAATTAATCCATGAAATCACATATCCAATCATTACTTGAACAAACTATCGAATCCTTTAAACAACAAGGTATTTTGCCTGCGGATTTTGAGGCGCGAATTCAAGTAGATCGAACCAAGGATAAGAGCCATGGCGATCTAGCAACCAACTTAGCCATGATGCTAACCAAAGCGGCGGGTAAAAATCCCCGCGAATTGGCGCAGCTGATCATCGACAATCTACCGGCATCTAACTATGTGGCGAAAGTCGAAATCGCAGGCCCTGGTTTTATCAACTTCTTCATTGATGACAGCGCCTTAGCGAACCAATTACAGGCAGCCATTAGCGATGAGCATTTAGGGATTAAGCTACCAACGCCACAAACTATCGTCGTGGACTACTCTTCACCTAACCTCGCCAAAGAGATGCACGTCGGCCACCTGCGTTCGACCATCATTGGTGACAGCGTAGTGCGTACCCTCGAGTTTTTAGGCCATAAAGTGATCCGCCAAAACCACGTAGGCGACTGGGGCACCCAATTTGGTATGCTGCTGGCTTACATGGAAGAATTGCGTGCGCAAAATGGCGAACAAGCCCAATTAGAATTATCGGATCTCGAAACCTTCTACCGTGCCGCCAAACTGCGTTTTGATGAATCGGCAGAGTTCGCGACCCGTGCCCGTCAGCTCGTGGTTGAACTGCAATCAGGTGACGAATACTGCAACAAACTGTGGCGTGAATTTAACGACATTTCCTTAAGTCACTGCCACGAAGTGTACGAGCGTTTAGGGGTGAGCTTAACCCGCGCCGACGTGCACGGTGAAAGCGCCTATAACGCTGACTTAGAGCAAGTAGTCAAAGATTTAGACGCTCAGGGTTTACTGACCCAAAGCAACGGCGCCAAAGTGGTCTTCCAAGAAGAATTCCGTAATAAAGAAGGCGAGGCGCTGCCTGTTATCATTCAAAAAGCTGATGGTGGTTACCTCTATGCCACCACCGACTTAGCCGCAATGCGTTACCGTTCAAGCGTGCTAAAAGCCGACCGCGTACTCTACTTTGTCGATTTACGCCAAGCGCTGCACTTCCAACAAGTGTTTAGCCTTGCCAAGCTGGCCAAGTTTGTCCGTAACGATATGTCACTGGAGCACTTAGGCTTCGGCACCATGAATGGCGAAGATGGTCGTCCGTTCAAGACCCGTACCGGTGGCGTAGTGAAACTGGTTGATCTACTGGATGAAGCCAATACTCGCGCACTTGAGCTGGTTCGCAGCAAAAACCCAGATATGGATGAAGCGACCTTAGCTGAAATTGCCCGCGTTGTTGGGATCAGCGCAGTCAAATACGCTGACCTGTCGAAAAACCGTACCAGCGATTACATCTTCAGCTTCGAGCAAATGCTGAGCTTTGAAGGCAATACCGCGCCTTACCTGCTATACGCCTACACCCGCGTTGCTGGTATCTTCAAACGTGCGACCGATATCGATTTAAGCCAAGCCAAGATCGTACTCGAGCACGAAAAAGAGAAAGACTTAGGTAACAAACTGGCACAGTTTGGTGAAATCCTCAGCCGCGTGGTCGACAAGGGCCAACCACATGTACTTTGCGGTTACCTCTATGAATTAGCGGGGGCTTTCTCTAGCTTCTACGAGGCCTGCCCAGTGCTTGCCGCCGATAACGACGAGCAAAAGCATAGCCGTTTACTGCTGTCACAATTGACGGCCAACACGCTGCAAAAAGGCCTAAATCTACTAGGTATCGAAACCCTAGAACGGATGTAAGCCATGAGCAATCGTGACTACGCCAACAGAAAACCGCAAGCGGGCGCGAAACAGCGCCCCATGCGCGCAACACGAGCGAGGCCTGCGGCTAAAAAGGCTGCGCCTCGCCGTAAGCTCCCGATCCCTTTGATCCTGTTCGCCTTTATTGCCGTCGGCAGTTTTGGCTATTTTCTGTTTAGCATTAAAGATACCGCCAAGCAGGAAGCGCCTGTCGAGGTGAAAACCGAGAAGCCGACTAAGGCAAAAGAACCGGCAACGATTCTGACGCCTAAGGTGAAAGAGGCCGAGCGCCAAGCCGTGGTCGTGACTGCGCCGGTGGAAGAAAAGCCCGTCGTTGAAGCGCCGAAGAAAGATCCGAACGCCTTGCCACCTAAGCCTAAGGAAGAATGGACCTATCTGGACGAGCTTGAGAATAAAAACGTCGAAGTGGATATTCCTGATGTCGTGTCGACGCGCACACCACAGCAATATCAACTGCAGTGCGCCTCATTCCGTCAGGAGTCTCAGGCGAACCAGATGAAGGCCGTTATTGCGTTCCAAGGGTTAGAAGCGCAGGTCAGGCAAATTGAAGGCACCTCAGGCACGTGGTACAAGGTTATCCTCGGCCCCTACGAACGTAGACGTGATGCCGAGCGTAAACGCCACACCTTGCAAAATGCGGGGATCAATGGCTGCCAGCTGTTAGCCGTTCCAAAGTAATTCCGCTCGCAAAATCAGTCTGAACATCGCGGCGCGTGACCCATCACGCGCCGCGATTTTTTTATCTTCTGGCCAACTGAAGTCCGCTCACAACGCCCTTCTTTCGCCCCATTTCAAACATTGAGCTAAGTCACAATTTCATTTTGTGAAATTTATAACCATCTATTTTTAAACAGTAAATTTGTTTATTAAGAAAGATTAATATGGCGTTTAATTGACCTAGATCAAACTTAGGCGTATCTCTTAGGTAACAGCAAAACCTGTTGTCTACTCATCAAAAATCCAACCTCAGGGTGAAGTATTATGAATGCATTAATCGAGATTGAAGCCTCTGAATTCAGCCAACTGTTCAAAAGCGGTGACGCCTTAAGCATCCGGATGTATATGGAGCATGTGCACATGCCTCTAGATGTGCAGGATAAGATTTACAACGAGATTTCGGCCTTAGCGGTACTCGAACAAGACACCATAGCGCGTCTTATCGAAACCCATTCCCACTCTGAAATTTCCGAGCGTCTGGCCTATTAATCACGGCTGAAGATGACGCGATACGCCAATGGACGGCGGCATTGAGTTCCCCATTCGCCGCGCCAGTTAACTGATATTTTTAACCCGCTTTCTTATCATAAATCCCATGCTAAACCGCAAAAAATAAGGCCAAATATCACTATTTGGCCTTAGGTTTATTGGGCTTAAACTGATAAATATTTAAGCCGCAGCATGGTTTATGCGCATTAAGCTTTCTCTTTTAAGCCTATGCTATTCATCCAGTAATCGAAATCGACCATATTACCGGGTAGCACCACACGGCTGGACTTTTGGCTTAAGCCATCGAGCTGCTTAAAGTACTGCTCACCAAGCTGCATACGCAGTGCGTTATGGCCGCCGGGCGCCGCAATCACAGTCGCTAAACGCTCAATCGATTCCGCAGTGGCTCGCGACAAGGTTAAAATCTCCTCCGCTTTACCTTCGGCCTCGTTGATACGGCGCTGCATTTCACCTTCAGAACGGTTAACGGTTTCCGCTTTAATCCCTTCGGAGCGATTGATCTTACTCTGCTTATCACCCTCACTCTTTGCCAGTAATGCACGGCGCTCGCGCTCGGCATTCACTTGCATTTCCATGGCGTTTTTCACTGTCTCGGGCGGCGTGATGTTCTTAATCTCATAGCGGTGTACGCGAATCCCCCACATGGCGCCCGCCTGGTCGAGCACTTCCACTACCTTGGCGGAAATCACATCCCTCTCTTCGAAGGTGCGGTCGAGATCTAAGGTGCCGATCACTGAGCGCGTGGTGGTCTGCGCTAATTGAATTGCCGCATAACGATAGTCAGTGATGCCATAACTGGCCTTCACAGGATCGGTAACAGAGATATAAATCACCCCGTCAACTTCCACATTTACTTCGTCACTGGAGAAACACTCCTGTGGTGGTACGTCGATAGTTTCCTCTTTTAAGTCATGGATATAAGCCACTTTATCGACAAAAGGAATTAAGGTGTGGAAGCCCGCATCTAACGTCGAGTGGTACTTACCTAAACGCTCAACTATATAAGCCGATTTAGTCGGAACTAAGCGGATGGATTGGAACAGCTTAATCACAAATATGGCGAAAATCAGTCCCCAAATGGCCATTACCGCGACATCAGTATTCAATGGGATTTGCATTAGCGTGCTCCTTTGCTCGTTGCATTATGGCCACCCACGGTTTGGGTGACTTGTTCCATTCCTTCGAAGAATCCTTCGAGTTTTGCCATTTCCGCGGGGACAACCGACACTTGCGAATCGTTGAGGATCTTACCGACCTGAGCAATAAACTGCTCTTTTAACAGCATATTCATCGCATCGTTACCGCCATTCACCTCTAACGCTTGGGAAATCATCGCCATGCCTTCGGACTTTGCCTTAGCGATAATGGCAATTTCTTGCCCGGTACCTTTAGCTTCGTTGATACGCTTCTGTTTTTGGCCTTCAGAAATGTTAATCGCCTCTTGGCGCTCACCCTCTGACATATTGATCATCGCGGCCTTTTCGGCATTGGCCAAAGTGATTTCGGCGCGCTTACGACGCTCGGCTTCCATTTGTTTTTCGAGGGTATGGATCACATGGCGCGATGGCGTGATATTACGGATCTCATAGCGTAACACTTTGATCCCCCAAGGCTCAGACGCCTTATCAATCTCGCGCACTATGGATTCGTTTAAGCGATCACGCTCGGAAAAGGTCTCACTGAGGGTGAGCTTACCGATTTCAGAACGCATAGTGGTCTGCGCCAGATTCACGGCAGCTTTACGATAATTTTCAATACCGTAGCTCGCTAATTTGCCGTCCATAACCTTGAGATACACTAAGCCGTCCACTTCAAGCTGGGTGTTATCCTTTGAGATACAGCTTTGTGGCGGCACGTCGAGCACTTGCTCACGGGTATCGTGTTTATATGCGACGCGATCGAAGAAAGGGATTAAGAAGTGGAATCCCGGTTGCAGTACGGTACGGAATTTCCCCAAACGCTCAATGACATGCACCTCACGCATCGGCACTATCAGCATCAGCTTATAGAGAATAAACAAGACAAATAAAATGACTAAGGTAAACACAAACATAGACTCATCCTTTAGTTTTGAGACGTTGCCTGATCAACAGGCTCAACCACTAGGGCAATGTTTTCACGGCAGATAATCCTGACCTCAGTGCCCGCAGCAATGATACTACCATCCCCCAATGCGGGCCATTCGCTCCCTTGGAACTCGACTCTTCCTGTCGTTTGTCCTGGACCTATGGTTTGTTTAACACGGGCGATTTGATTGTAGATATCAAGTTCTTCATCGGTGTTATCCACATGGGAATCTCCACCAACCAATTTTTGAGTGACTTGCCGAAAGGCGAGTAATAAGACGATGGCGGAAATAAACCACAGTGTCAGGCTTTGAACCACACCTTCCACTAGGCCAATCCATAAGGCGCCAGCCACCACTAAGCAGGCGGCGCCGAGTAGCACGACAATACCTCCAGGTATCACCAGCTCGGCTAACATCAAGATAATCCCGATAATAGACCAAACTAAAATCAGATTCGAAAACTCCATATTCCCCCCTGAAATGAGAGCATCCTGTGCAGCACTATAGCAGCAGAGTGGCAGATATGCGACATAATATGTCATAAATTTATACGCCGATTTAAAAAGCACGGCAAGACAATTAACTTGGGAAAATGAGGGGATGAATTGACTCGCGGCAAAATATCGACCCGAGTTGTTCTAAAATTAAGCACAATCAATTCAAAAAGTTAGCTCACAATATCATCAAAAATGTATCGAGAAATAAAATAACCGCTAAAAATCAATAAATTAAACACCTTAAAACCCACAATTTGATTATGTGATTTTCACAACAACATTCGATAAAAAACTTTGAATAATTGTAAATTTTTGCATATATTGCCCGCACTTTTTACCTTGCCCTCAGCCAGTACCCATACAAGCCGCACCACCCTAGCCGTTTGTAGGTTCTGCCCTCGGAGCAGGAACTGAGTACAACTTTATTTAGCGTCTACCCCTACAACAGGAAATAACAATGAAAAAGACATGCCTATGTCTAGCATTAATGCTTTCACCTCAAGCATTTGCTGGTGACTTAGTACAGTGGTGGGATTTCAGTGCAACCGCCCTTTATGGCGAAGACTACGACTTGGCTCCTTCGGACAAGCAAACGACAGTCACACTCGAAACCGCTGGTGCATGGAAATACGGTGATTGGTTTGCCTTCCAAGATTTTATCTACTTCAAAGGCGACCACACGGGCATGGATAGCACCACCTACGGAGAGATTTCACCTCGCTTTAGCGCGAGCAAAATCCTCGGCGAAAAAATTGCGTTCGGCCCTATTACCGATCTTTCATTAGCCCTTACCTACGAAGAAGGTGAAGGCCCTGTGCATAGCTTGCTCTATGGCTTAGGGGTCGATGTTGCCGTACCTTACTTTACCTACCTTAACTTCAACACTTATCGTCGCGATGCAATGAGCTCAGGCAATATCAGTGATGGCTGGCAGTTCACCCCAGTCTTCAGAATTGATATCCCTGTAGGTTCGGCCAATATCGTGCTCGATGGCTTTATCGATTGGGTATTTGCCACGGATAACAGTGGCTACGAAGAAAACTTCCACTTCAACCCGCAGCTGAAATACGATTTGGGTAAGAGCCTATTTGGTGACCATAAGGCAAATAAATTGCTTGTCGGTATCGAGTACGATCTGTGGACCAACAAATACGGCGTGAAAGGTGTCGACCAAGACACTTATTCTGTGATTGCTCAGTACCACTTCTAATCTAAGTGATACAGCCCGCCTTGGCGGATACAGCGAATAAAAAAGGTGCCTAGGGCACCTTTTTTATTACGCACGCAACACTCGCTTTGCAGGGGAGCGCGTCGGCGAATTAAGCCAGAAGCTTCTTAGCCGCAGCTACAACGATAGAAACAGCACTGACTTCAGTTTGCTTCATTGTCGCTTCGTTCGGGATTTCCTGTTGAGTGCGGTTTACGATAACGCCAGCCACACACGCCGCACGCCAACCTTGAGTCGCACACATAGTGAATAGGGTCGCTGATTCCATTTCATAGTTCAGCACGCCCATATCCTGCCACTCTTTCATTGAGCCAGCAAAACGACGGGTCACACGGCCAGTCACAGTGTCATAGCGCTCTTGACCTGGGTAGAAGGTATCAGAAGATGCAGTAACACCGATATGAGGCTCTACGCCCGCATCGCGGCACGCAGCAACCATAGCTGTGGTACATTCGAAGTTAGCAACCGCTGGGAACTCCATAGGTGCAAAATGCAAGCTCGCGCCATCTAAACGCACTGACGCTTGAGTCACAATTACATCACCCACATTTACATGGGGTTGAATCGCACCTGTGGTGCCCACACGCAGGAAGGTATTCACGCCTAATTGCGCTAACTCTTCTACTGCGATAGAAGTCGATGGACCACCGATACCGGTAGAGCAAATCACCACTGGCTTACCGTCAGCATACGCTAAGTAGCTGGTGTACTCGCGGTGGCTTGCGAGGAATGTGGCATTATCCATTAACTCGGCAATACGTTTTACACGCTCTGGATCGCCCGGCACAATCGCCAAAGTGGCACCATCGAGCATCGCTTTGGTCAAACCTAAGTGAAATACATCAGCCATCGTGAAAACCCCTTTCATTTTTGATAATAAAATTCTTATTGAATCGACTTTAACCTAGTATCGAAGCGGTGAAGGTTAACTTGATCACAGAATTATCGGCAAGAAGAATTGTTCATTCGTAATGTAATTACCAAACCTATTACAGCTTGATCACAAAGATAGCAAATCTGTGATGTTTCTGTAGGCACTCGTCAATCAGGTGAAAGTAAGTGTGAGCCAGATCTGACTCACTCGCCACACCGAGCAATATAAAAGATATAGGTTATTGATTTATAGCTAGTTTGCTGAAATCACCCTTTAGTATTAATCTGTAGGAGGACAAATATTGATCCATATCACGTTTCATCATCGTGCCTAAGGTTAGGGTTAAGACGAGACTAAAGCACGATAAAAGACGACAAGGAGAACGCCAATGTTTCCAGAATATCGAGATCTCATTACCACCTTAAAGACTCAAGATGCTCATTTTCAACGTAAATTCAACGAGCACAATCAATTAGATGAAGAAATCAAACAACTGGAAAAACGCGTTGGCAGTGATTTCAATCCCACAGTGAAAGAACTCAAAAGCAAAAAACTGCATTTAAAAGAAGAGATCTATCAAATTCTCAAATCCCACAATTAAGTGGTGACGCCAAAAACGAAGGGCGCCTAAGCGCCCTTTTTGTTGCCTTGCGGTCAAGATTACAGGTAGTAATCCTTCAGAGGTGGGAAACCGTTAAAGCACACCGCTGAATAAGTCGTGGTGTAAGCACCGGCGGTTAACCAGTACATACGGTCTCCAATCGCTAGGTCATTCGGCAGACCATAGCTGTAGTGTTCGTACATGATGTCGGCGCTATCGCAGGTCGGGCCGGCGATAACACATTTATCCAACTCACCTTGTTTATGGGTGAAGATTGGGAATTTGATTGCTTCATCCATGGTTTCGATTAAACCAGAGAACTTACCCACATCGGTAAATACCCAACGCTCTAATGCGGTGTAGGATTTCTTACTGATCAGCACCACCTCAGACACCAATACCCCAGCGTTAGAGATCAGCGAGCGACCCGGCTCCAGAATGATCTGTGGCAAATCGTCACCAAAATCTTCCTTCAGGAAGTGGGTGATTTGTTCAGCATACACACCGAGTTGATTGGTTTTGTCGATATAGTTAGCAGGGAAACCGCCACCCATATTGATCATCTTCAGGACGATATTGTGCTCATCGCGCAGACGATCGAAAATGCTCTTCACTTTACCAATCGCCGAATCCCAAGCACCGATATCACGTTGCTGTGAACCCACGTGGAATGAAATACCAAAGGGCTCTAAGCCTAATTCATTCGCCAGAACTAACAGCTCATAAGCCATCTCATTTTGGCAACCAAACTTACGAGACAGTGGCCAGTCAGCGGTGTCTGTGCCTTCGGTCAGGATGCGCACATAGATGCGTGAACCCGGTGCTTCTTCGGCGATCATGCGTAAGTCGGCTTCAGAATCCGATGCATACATACGCACACCACGCTCATAAAACGCACGCACATCTTGACGCTTTTTGATGGTATTGCCATAGCTCACACGGTCAGGCGTTACGCCCACGTTAGTGACCATATCTAATTCATAAATCGACGCAATATCGAAGTTTGACCCTTTGTTTTTTAATAACGTCAGGATCTCAGCCGCAGGGTTTGCCTTAACTGCATAATAAACATCGGCATAAGGAAAACTATTAACCATGTCATCGTATTGTTTCGCAATGATACTGGTATCAATCACCACGAACGGGGTCGCTTTATCTTTAGCAAACTCTTCGATACGTTTGAAGGTTTGAGCATCATAATAGTCAGCAACATCAATAGATTGAAATTGGCTCATTGGGCCAGAGTCTCCTTTGGGTCAAATGGTAAAAAATTGGGTTATCTGTCTTAAAAACGTGCGCAGTAAACGCTATTTTTTTATTTAACGCAACGAATTTTTATGCTTAATAACTAACTTTTTATTCCGTGAAATTTTAAGCAGTGACAAACGTAAAAAAACTGCCATCAAAACAGATAATTATGCACAAGAGCACAACAGAGAATTTTGACGTTTTTGAGGTAGGAAAAATGAATTTTTTACGACGACAATCCAAGCTTATGCAGCTAAGGATTATCTGAGGAAAAATACTGAGTAACACTGGTCGGCCGATGAGCGATTCAAGCTCAACCCACACGAGCCCAAAATCACCACTCTAAACGAGATGGAATGAGTTGAGGGGTGGGCCCTTCAACATAGCCCCCCTCAACATTGACCACGAAGAACGAACTATTGCGACTCGTTTAATTTCGCTAGAGCTTGGCTTAAGGCTTCACTCGAATCGAAGTAGGCGATGTCCTGAATATTACGGTGATCCAGTAAAATCATCGTCGCCATATCTTTAGTATCGGGTAACAGGCGGCTGATCTCGCCCTCTATGTCTAACCCAATGGCAAAAGGCAACTCCTGCATTTGCGGCACAGCGACAAATTTGGCGATCAGTGATGGCATACCACTGATATCCGCCACATAGACTAAGTGCTGCGGAAACTTATCTCCCGCCAATGGCGTCAGGGTTTCTTTAATAATATCGCCGCCTTTCATACTGCGGCTAAAGAGCACCACTTTGGTGTCGTCGGTCACACTGACCGCTTGCTCGTTTTGATCCTGTAATGAAATAGGATTGATCGCATCCCCAGCAACATAACTTGCCGCCAAGGCCATCATGGGAGTGAAAAGGAAGGACAGGCACAACAACAGCTTTCTCATAAACACTTAACTCCATTTTTGATACGGGCAATAGCATACCCGAGTCTCGCAATCGGCTCATTTAATCCGAACCATTACATGATACGCTTCACAATGCATGACGAATACGCCTTTCAAAGCAATTGTGCGTTATACTAGGGCGGTTAAATTTATTGCAAGGATATCATAATGATAACACCAGGACTCGATCAAGAATTGCAACAACTGCAGGGCGTTTACCAGCTGATCACCGAGTTTTTAGTCAATTATAGTTTCCAATTACTCGGTGCCGCTCTGGTCTTTTTGTTGGGTCTGTGGGTCGCCAGCAAAGTCTCGCGCTTAGTGGCCAAACAGTGTGAAAAACACCAAATCGACATCACCCTCAGTAACTTTGTCAGCAATCTGGTCCGTATCCTGATCATTGTCATGGTGGCGATTATAGCCCTCGGCAAGATAGGCATTAGCGTCACCCCCATGGTAGCAGCGATTGGTGCGGCTTCTCTCGGCGCCGGTTTAGCCCTACAGGGCATGCTGTCGAACTATGCCGCTGGGGTCACTATTATTGTGACTCGCCCTTTTGTGGTCGGAAATACCATCGAAATCAAAGGTGAAAGCGGTGTCGTCACGCGGATTAATTTGGGGATGACGATTTTAACCAATGAGGAAGGCGAGCAAATTAGCATTCCTAACAAGCACATCGTCGGCGAGATCTTACATAACTCCTTCAGCAATAAGCTGGTCGAAACCCAATTTAACCTGAGTTATAACAACGACCCAGAGGCGGCAATAAGCCTCATCACTGAGCTGCTGAGCCAAAACCCCAATGTCAGTCAGGACACTACGCCAAATATTGGTATCAATGGTTTTAATGCCATCGGCATCGAGATTGGTGTGCGTTACTGGGTACCGACCCAAAGTTACTTCCAGCATAAATACAAGATAAATCTAGCGATTTACAACGCCCTCAAACAGGCTGGAATCGAAATGGCTTGCCCAGTGCGAGAAATTCATCTGCAAGAAAAGTAAGCACCTCCATCGAGGCGAATGGCTTCAAGCATTCGCCTCATCTGGCACAGTTAACTTGCATTTTTTGCGGGATGCGCGTTTACTGTGCAGCCCAAATATCGATAGTGATGGAATACTATGTCGTTGATACTTATCATTATAGCCTTTGTCGTTCTGTTTATTCTTTTTGCCAAATACCAAAAAAAGAAGATACAAGCCGAAGCGCTTGCCACGGGGGAACCCTCGGCGCTACTCAATCACGGACTCACATTAATCAATCAGGGCGAAGTCAACTCGGGCCTAGACTATATTCAGCAGGCCGTTGATAAAGGCTTCGCCGTAGCCGCCATTGCCATGGCCGAGCTGTATTCGGGTCGATTCCCACAAGTCCCCGCCGATCCTAAGGCATCTGAATATTGGTATCGAAAAGCCGCCGAAATCGATCCGCAATATTTACCCATGCTCACCCTGACTAGCTTGGTCGCCTCAGAGGCGCAAACACCAGAGCAGTTACGCGAGCAGGTAGAACAACTCAAAGCCAGTGCTGAAGTGGGGCAAGTCGAGTTTCAATATGAGCTCGCCTATTTGTATCTCAGACAAGCCTTTCTCGATCCCGATGCAAGCCAAGCCATTTACTGGTTCGAAAAGGCGGCCGCCCAAGGCAACCAAGATGCCTATTACCACTTAGGTACGCTGTATTGGCACGATGAACGTGTCACGCCAGACTATAGCAAAGCGCGGGAATACTTTGAGAAAGCCGTCGCCGCCGGTGATGAACACGCAAAAGATAACTTAGGCCATATGCTGGCCTCAGGCCAAGGCGGCCCTAAGGATCTCGTCCGCGCCGAAGCCTTACTCAGCGAATATGCTGCAGAAAATGATTTTCGCCAGTATTACCTAGGCAAACGTTTCCTCTATGGTGAAGATTTTGCCGTCGACTACGGCAAAGCCCGCCACTGGTTAGAAAAATCCTGCGCCACTGACAATGTCTTTGCCAAGTTAGCGCTGGCACACCTTAAGCTACTCGACCCACAAACGGATGATGACTACCAGCAGGCAAGAACAGAATTCGAGACGCTGGCGTCCCAGTGGCAAGAGGAAGCCCTATTCGGTCTAGGTAAAATCTACGAGGAAGGCTTAGGCGTCTCGCGCCAACCGATTAAAGCCTTAATGTATTACCAACTGGCGGCCATGAGCCATATCAGTGACTATCAAGACGCATACGAGAAGCTCAGTAAGCGCTTGGGCACCTTAGAGATCCGCGAAGCCCAGAGTCTGTGTAATAACTTTCTGCATCAACACCCTATTCCCGATGAGCAGCAAACTTATTACTACCTTAACCAAGCAGAAATCTACCGCAAGGGTGAGCATCCGAGCCGCGAAGCGCTGCAAACCGCAGAGACTTGGTACCGCAAAGCCGCCGACTTGGGCAGCCAAGATGGCATGCAAGCCCTCGTTGACATCAACCGCCATGAGTCGATTGATAAACCGGTTCAGACATACATTTGGTCTAGCATATTACTGCGCAACTTTGGTCAATACGGGATGAATAGCGATCAACTCTTGTATCAACAACAGGCCCTTTCCCGCTTAACGGAGTCCGAGCTGTTGTATGCCCAAGATGAAATCGAGAGGATTGAAACTCAGCTAGCGCCTTACTTACAGAGCAACGAATAAGGGATAAGCTGCTGATTGCTAGGGTTTGGCCGCTTGACCCCTACACTTAAAACCACGGCTTAAGCCGTGGTTTTGCTCAAATGCCGTAGCAATGTTGCCAACGTAGGCGCAACGGTTTGATGGGATGGATAACACAAACCGATACGGCGGAACATCCGAGGCCCATCGAATTTAATCTGTTTAAGTCGAGGCTCGTCTTCGATTAATCCATCGGGGAGAAAACTCACCCCAAATCCCGCCAGTACCAACGACATAACCAAAGACTTAGATTCTGCCTTCGCCACCAAATTGAGCGACAAATTGCTGCAGGCGAGTAAGCCTATGGTTTGCTGGTGCGCCTCGCAGGGTGGGCACTCAATAAAGTCGTACTGACTTAACTCTTCGGGGCGAATACTGCTAACTTGGGCCAGTGAATGCTCCCTTGGCACACACAACACATAGTCCTCCTCCCACAGCGGAAAAAACACTTCATCCTCATGGCGTAAACTGTCTAAGGTTAATCGACAATCCGCAGGGCTTTGATAATCCACCAGCTCTAAATCTAAATGGCTAATCGCCTGATTGATTTGAGTTAATAGCCCAGCAAGGCGACGCTGACTCAGATCGGGCATCACGGCTAAACGCAACTTTTGTCGACTCGCTTTTGCCATAAATAGAGCGGGTAATTTACTGGCCTCCTCCACCAATTTAACCGCCAGCGGATACAGATAGTGGGCACTGTCCAAGGCTTTTACGCCTTTTTTACTGCGCTCGAATAAGGCGCCGCCAAGCTCTTCCTCTAACTGTTTAAGCCCAGCCGAGAGCGAGGGCTGGCTGACATAACAGCGCGTTGCCGCCGCCGTAATATTGTTTTCTTCATAAATCGCGATAAAAAAGCGCAATAAGCGTAAATCCACCATCTAACGTCACCCTATCAACCCAACATTCTGTCATAGGCAAAGCCTATCATATTCAGTGGAAATAAGTATTTTTCAGTCTATAAACCGCTACTTATACTGACTCCCAAGTTAGAGATCTATCAATCCACCTTATTTACCGCGTCTAAAGATAGGAATGACAAATGACAAAACCCACTCAGCCCCTCGTTGTGATCACTGGCGCCTCATCGGGCATAGGTGCCGCCATCGCTAAACAATTTAGCGCCGCAGGACACCCGCTATTACTACTGGCACGCCGTGTAGAGCCAATGCAAGCCCTTGAGTTACCCAATAGCCTAGCGATAGGCGTCGATGTGACAGACACAGACGCCATCAAGGCCGCCATTAACCAAGCGGAAGCACAGTTTGGCCCAGTCGGTTGCCTTATCAACAACGCCGGCGTCATGTTGCTTGGGCAAATCGATACCCAAGATCCCAACGAATGGAGCCGCATGCTCAATATCAATGTGATGGGCGTACTCAATGGTATCCATGCGGTTTTAGCCGGAATGAAGGCGCGCAAAACGGGCACCATTATCAATATCAGCTCAGTGGCGGGACGTAAGACCTTCCCCAACCATGCGGCTTATTGCGCGACAAAATTTGCCGTGCATGCCTTAACCGAAAACATCCGCGAAGAAGTCGCAATGGACGATGTACGCCTGATCACCATAGCGCCGGGAGCGGTCGAGACAGAACTCTTAAGCCACACCACGGATGATGCTATCAAAGCTGGCTACCAAGATTGGAAAGTACAAATGGGCGGCGTGATTGCCCCCGAAAACGTTGCCGCTGCAGCATTATTTGCTTGGCAACAACCGCAAAATGTCTGTGTGCGTGAGATAGTGTTAGCGCCGACACGCCAGCAACCTTAAGCGACTTGCTTGGCGCGACCTCACCGGAATCATGGGAAAAACGCAGTGTGCGAGTGCCGCTGCGTTAAGAAATCGACCGAGCGTCCTCAACACCGAGTAGTACAAAACTGCCCCCTAAACACAGCGAAAATGGAGCTAGATCATTCCGAATGACTACTTTAGCGATCGCAAATTTTACAAAGTGTTAACTCGATCACTCTCATTTTTCGCCCTCTCAGACCTAAAACCCTAGCTGCGACACAACAAGCTAATTTAGCAATAAAAACAAATCATTGTTTTTGAAAATGTAAATTCCCACCCAAATCAATCCACCACCAATCAATTAGATTTTTATCAATGAAATTTTTATCAATTAGATTTTTTTAATGAAAGTGATACACCTCAAATAAACATCCCATCACCTTTGATAAATTTATTCACAAGGTGGAAGCAATAGCCACATTCCACCAACAAAGTCATGTGAATGACAATTAAGAAAGGATGAGATGATGAAAACTTCAACTAAGATCGCAATCGCCGTCGCGCTAATCAGCAGTTTGGGACTTCAAGCCTACGCCGCCGAGGGAGGCAATCCCAAAAAGGGGAAACACCTCTATAAAAAAGAATGTAAAGCCTGCCATAGCCAAGGTGGTGAAGGTGGCGAGCTGACTCCAATGAGCAAAACCATGAGCCAATGGGATCGCTTCTTCGACAAAGATAAACACAAACTCAAACCTGAGGTATTCAACGGCCTCACCGAACAAGATCTCAAAGATATACAGCAATTCCTGTATGACCATGCCGCCGACTCGGAGCAACCGCAAACCTGCGGTTAATCGCTGCGAAGCCTAAATCAAAGGGATAACCGCAGGCCTGCAACTGTAAGTTAACCCATTGAAATAAAATCCAAGCCCAATAAGAGAAAAATGGGGAGCACACCTCAGGGCCTCCTGTTGGGTAAATTTGGCACATGGCCTTGAGCCAGTGCCAGCGGAACACTCAGGGAGAAACCCTATGCGTACACCTACACTCATTTCGATATTGGTTGCGAATGCGCTGTTTATGTCCGGCCAAACCTTTGCCGCCGCCAATGAAACGCCAGCGGACACCCAAAAAATGGCCGAGCTGAAACAACAACTGGCCGATATCACCGAACAGCTCGATGAACTCAATAGCCGTGTCGATAAAACCGAGCGCCACACCTCGTTAGACCGCCTTGAAATCACTGGCGACTTTAGAACTAAGGCCCACTCATTGCATTACCGCGATGTCGTTTGGAACCCCGCCATTAAGGTCAACTTTAATGACTTTGGCGCCAAGGCCATGGCCGGCGTCTTTGGGATGCCAAACGATCCTAACTCGCCACTCGGGCAAATGATGCAAGCCAATCCCGATCTGGCCGCCGCCTTTCAAAATGGCATGCTACAGGGCGTGATGCCCTACGTACTGGCGCAGCAACATATCCAAGATATTGATAACGATATCTTTTACACCACTCGCCTGCGGTTAAATCTTAAGGCCAAGGTATGGGATAACGTTAGCTTTGCCGGTCGTCTGAGCATGTATAAAAACTGGGGCGACTCCACAGGTGTACAAGTGTTCGACTCCTGGCGCTCATTTACTATGGATGGCACCAACAGCGGCAACACCAGTGGTGACTGGTTAAGGGTAGAGCGCGCCTATTTCGACTGGAAAAAAATTAATGGCTCTGAGTTTTACCTCTCAATTGGCCGCCGCCCATCCACCTATGGCCCACCAAGCCACTACCGTGAAAATGAACTGCGTGGCGGCACGCCTTCAGGCCATTTAGTCAACTTTAACTTTGATGGCGCCACCTTGGGCTACAACCTAGGGGAAATCACTGGGGTTGAAGGGCAAGTGGTTCGCTTCTGTTATGGCCAAGGCTTTGAATCCCAATGGGGTAATGGCGAAATGTTTGGCGATATCGTCACCAAGGATACCCACCTCGGCGGCTTTAATATCGATGCCATCAATGACGGCACTAACTTCCTGCAATTTACCCTGTTTGGTGCCAAAGACATCAACGACGGCTTTAAAGGCACTATGGCCTTCCCGACCCAACTGGCGGGTATTTTTGCCCCGACCATGTATCAGGATATGCAAAAGTTCGACAACTTTAACTTTGTCACCCGAGTACAACCCAGCGGCGTCATTGGTGATATGTACCTCGGCGGCATTGGTTTTGCGCGGGAAGAAGCTAACGATATCAAATGGTTTGCTTCACTGGGTTGGACACGCGCCGAGCCAAATGGTAATGCCGGAATGTTCGGCGGCATGTTATCCGATGCAGTGTTTGAAGCTGAGCTCAATAGCACTGGCACCGAAATCATTATGGTGCCGAAAACCAGCGATGATACCGATACCAAAGATGGTTATGGCATCTATGTGGGTATTCAAATCCCAGCGCCCTACGGCAAATTCGGCTTGGAATATAACTACGGTTCTAAATACTGGACGCCCTTCACCCAAGCCCAAGATGACCCAATCGGTAGCAAGTTAGCCACCCGTGGCCACGTCGGCGAAGCCTATTACATCTTTGATATCAATCCAAAAATGTTTATCAAACTGGCAGGACTCTACTACGACTACGAATACACAGGTAGCGGTACGCCTGTTGGCGCACCACAAAAAATCGATGAGGTGTTAGCGGGCTCAGCCTATTCAATGCTGCCGGTAGTCGATAAGGCCTTCGATGTGAACGCCTCGCTGACCATTAACTTCTAACCTAAATGCCATTCAGCCCTCGGTACTGCCGAGGGCAGGAGTACAGAATGAAAAAACTCATTGTTATTGCCTTAGCGGGTATGGCGTTGCAAGCGCAGGCTGCCAATCCCCATAAAGACGTTCTCAAAGGCCCCTTCGCCACAGGTTCTGAAGTCACTACTCAGTGCTTAACCTGCCACGAAGAACAAGCCACAGACATGATGAAAACCTCCCACTGGACATGGGAATTAGAACAAAAGCTCCCCGATAGAACCGTATTACGCGGTAAGAAAAACAGTATTAATAACTTCTGTGTGTCGATTTCCAGCAACGAGCCTCGCTGCACAAGCTGCCACGCAGGTTATGGCTGGAAGGACAGTAACTTTGATTTTAAAGACAAAACCAAAGTGGACTGCCTTGTCTGCCACGACACCACAGGCACCTATGTGAAAGACCCCGCCGGCGCAGGCGAACCCATGGCGAAACTCGATCTGGCGAAGATCGCCCAAAACGTCGGTGAACCCGTGCGGGATAACTGCGGTAGCTGTCATTTCTATGGTGGCGGTGGTGATGCGGTCAAACATGGGGATCTCGACTCCTCCATGGCCTACCCTGATAAAGCCACCGATGTGCACATGGACAGCGACGGCAATAACTTCCAATGCCAAAACTGTCATACCACTGAAAAACATCAAATTTCGGGTAATGCTATGGGGGTCTCCCCAGGCGGTATCGACCATATAGGTTGTGAAAACTGCCACGACAGTGCGCCGCACAGCAACAAAAAGCTCAATACCCATACCGCAACCGTGGCCTGCCAAACCTGCCATATTCCCTTCTTCGCTAAGAATGAACCCACCAAGATGCACTGGGATTGGTCAACTGCGGGTGATGATAAACCTGAGACCGTTGATCAATATGGCAAACACACCTATCAGAAGAAAAAGGGTGACTTTGTGTGGGAGAAAATGGTCAAGCCCCAGTACGCTTGGTACAACGGCACGGCTAACGCTTATATGGCGGGGGACAAGATGGACCCGAATGTCGTCACTAAGCTGACCTACCCTATGGGCGACATTAACGATGCTAAAGCCAAGATTTATCCCTTTAAGGTGCACACAGGTAAGCAGATTTACGACAAGAAACTCAACATCTTTATCACCCCCAAAACCTATGGCAAGGGCGGATACTGGAGCGAGTTTGATTGGAATTTAGCGGCGAAACTAGGTATGGAAGCCAATCCAACCATGTTGGAAAAAGGCATCAAATACAGTGGTGAATATGACTTTGCCGCCACTGAAATGTGGTGGCGTATCAACCACATGGTATCGCCGAAGGAACAAGCCCTTAACTGTAATGACTGCCACAACAAAGGCACTCGCCTCGATTGGCAAGCCTTAGGCTATCAAGGCGATCCAATGAAAAACAAGCAAGGCCCTAAGCACAAACAACCATAAGCTGTTCCACTCGCTATCGCCTAACCGAACTTAAGGCATAGCGAGTATCGCTCCCCTGCAAACCTTTGAGAGCTTAGCACCCGCTGGCTAAGCTCTCTTTTTTATCGTGCTATACCTGCCAACAAAGACAAATCGCCGCAGTTAAAAAATATTACTGTCCCAGTTTGTCTCAACCTACAGGCGTGAAAAGGAGTTTGGCTCTGTTTATAAGTCAAATTAACTGATTTTTATGGCATTTATTTTGCCTAATCAGGCAATGTTCAATTGTGGCAACCTCTATGACCGCGGGCAAAACCCCAACACAGCACTCGACTCAACCGCTTAACCGTTTACTCGGTGAAACCAGCGGCGCCTTCGCCGACCTAGGCACTTTTTTACCCTTAGTCTTGGGCTTAATCGCCCTAAACCAATTTTCGCCCCAAGGGATATTTTTGGGCTTTGGCCTATTCGCAATCTTAAGCGCCTTATTTTATCGCCGCCCTATTCCCGTCCAACCCATGAAGGTGATCGCCGCCCTCGTAATCGCCCAAGGCTTAACACCAGGGATGCTCCAAGCCAGTGCCATGCTGATGGGTATCATACTGTTAATCTTGGCCTTTAGCGGCGCCATTACTTGGCTTGCAAAACAATTATCCCAAGCCGTGAGTGTCGGTATTCAACTAGCTATTGGTCTGCAGTTGATGTGGATGGGCACTAAGATGATGAGCGACTTTTGGCTGCTCGGACTCGGCGCGTTTGCCTTGCTATTTGTGAGTAAGTTCTTACCCTTACGCTACCTTGCCATGCCACTCGTTATCGCTGCAGGCATGTTATGGCAAGCCAATAGTCAAACCGACATTGCCACCAGCCTGAACATTCCCGCTTTGAGTACATCCTTACATTTAGCTTGGCCTAGCCTTAACGAGTGGAGTTCAGCAGCGATTTTACTGGTGCTGCCACAGCTCGCCCTCACCTTAACCAATGCGGTTATTGCAACTTCAGCCATGGCGCAGGAAAAATTCCCTGAAGACGCCGCCAAACTCACGCCCAAGAATTTGGCCATTAGCTCTGGGCTTGCCAATTTGTTACTCGCGCCTTTTGGTGCGGCAGCCATGTGCCATGGCGCGGGAGGCCTTGCGGTGCAATACCACTTTGGCGCGCGCACTCACCTTGCGCCATTAATCTTCGGCGGTACTTGTGTGGTTATTGCCCTGTTTTGGGATAGCCAAATTGCATGGTTGCTAGGGCTTATCCCTGTGGCAATTCTCGGCAGTTTGCTGTCCATCGGCGGTTTGCAACTGGCGTGGTCAAAGCGCCTTATCGATGGCAAGCCCTTCTGTATCTTTGTGATCCTCGCAACCGCAGTCACTTGCTTGGCAGTCAACGCCGCCGCAGGGCTGGCTGTTGGCATTCTTCTCGAGCAGGGGCGCCGCACTTGGGCCATGCTCGCCATGCGTTAAGCACCGATATCTCCAAGAAAGTAAAAACCACAGCACATCTCAGTGCTGTGGTTTTATCCCTTAAAATGTTCTTGCCGGATTGGTTGGCGTATCCTTTTGTGCCAGCGCCCATTTCGCTATCGCATCCTTACGCATAAAACCCACTGTTGAGTGTGCTTTCGCATATTGAATAAACTTGTCTAAGGCATTGGCAAGACCAGGCGTCCCCCCGATACGGTCGTGCAAACTAATCGACATCATCCGCCGCTGGGATGCGCCTTCCTGATAGAGCATATCGAATTCATCTTTAAGCTCTTGTAAGAAGGCGGCAGCCGTCATCGCAGTATTGCCACCAAAGCGACCTATATCATTGTTACGTAAGGTATAAGGCACCACGGCAAACGGTTTACCCTGCACAAGGATAATTGAAGGCTCATCCCTTGATAAATCATCAATATGATAGATAAAACCTAGATCCTGCAGGATATTTAAGGTTTGGGTGCTATGGCGCATCCAAAACGCATTAAAGCCTATGGGACGCTGGCCGGTGATCTTTTCTAAAGTATTAATACTCTGGATATAAGAATCACGCTCCTGCGCTGGCGACATGCTGTATTGCGGCGTCCACGTCTGCCCATGGCCAGAAATCTCATGGCCTTCATCCGCCACTTGTTTTGCCAGCAATGGATGTAATTCGGCGGCGCGGCCCACCATGTGGGAGGTCACCTGAATATTGTGCTTACGCCATAAACGTAGCAAACGCGGTATCCCCTCATTCATCCCGTAGTCGTACCAACTGGGGGTAATAGTATCTGGATAACCCTGCTCCATTGGTGGAAACGGACCTTCGGCGTTTTTATCCTGCGCGCCAGCCTCAAACTGCATGGAGATAGAAATCACCAGTTGTTCGCCATTAGGCCAAAAACGATTATTCATACTGCCTCCTATTGAAGTTTGTGTTTGATCATCGAGTGCCACTAAACCTGGTAACCCCATGGAAAAGGCTGACTGACTTAGCCCTACACCTGCAATCAAGGCACCACCCGCCTGTAAACTGGTCTTTAAAAATTGTCGACGTGGGTTCATGACTTGGCTCCTGTGGTCACAGCTTTAGCGGCAAGCTGGCTAAATAGCGTTTGATAATCCTCAAGGTGCCAGTTATCTGTAATAAAACCCTCACGAACTCGGTACATATCTACGGCGCGAAAATCAATTTTTTGCCCTTGTCCACGCTGTTCACTAAAGACACCAGTAAAATGGCCATTAAAGCGGAGACGCACAACCGCACGGTCACCGACCACCAGCAGATGCTCAACGGTTACAGAGAGATCTGGCACCGCCGCCCTAAAGGTTTTAGAAGCGTCGAGCGGACCAGTAATCCCCTGTGCACGACCTTCTGGCAAGGTGCGGTCAATGAAACCAGTCGCTAATGCCCAGCGGGCAAATGTTGGGTCGCCGGTATCCCAAAAACTAGCGTATAACAAAGCGGCGTGGGCAATAGATTCAGCCTGTGGCGAACCATCGCTGATCCGCTCCATTGCCGTCACCTTAGGAGTAAGAGCGGTGTTGACATCAACACTGGCTTGGGTAGAACCTCCTTGAGCGGCAAACGCCGCCAAGCTAAGACTTGCAAGCGCAAAGCCAAAAATAGCTAAACCGAGTAATCCTGAGCTCCATAAACCGACTTTTATCCAAGGCGCAACTGCGCAATAAGTACGATGCTGCATTATGCAACCTCATCATCGCTAGAGCGGAACACAGCTCGCATCGCCGCTTGATAACTTGGATAATCCGTATATCCAGCCGCACTGCCACCAAATAATGGCCCCTTATCGAAGGGGGATAAAGGTAATTGATTGGCTAATCGATAGGGCAGATCCGGGTTAGCGATAAAGGCGCGACCAAAGGCCACTAAGTCGGCATAACCTTTTTCGATAACCTCATTGCCACGCTCGACATCGTAACGCCCCGCCACAATAATGCTGCCTTTAAACACTTTGCGTAGCTCGATTCTGAAGGACTCTGGCACTTGCGGCGCATCGTCCCAATCGGCTTCCGACAAGTGCAAATACGCTACGCCCAACGCCGATAAATGCTTAGCGGCTAACAGGATAGTATCGACTATCTCAGGGCAAGCCATATCCTTAAAAGTCACATAGGGTGCGAGGCGAACGCCTACTTTATCGGCGCCAATCTGGGCACTGACAGCTTCAACCACTTCCAATAAAAAGCGAATACGTTTTTCAGGCGTGCCGCCATAGGCATCGGTTCTGTGGTTAGAATTAGTTCGTAGGAATTGGTCGATGAGATAACCATTGCCACCGTGGATTTCGATACCATCGAAACCTGCGGCAACGGCATTTGCCCCTGCGTTAGCAAAGTCGGCGACCACGCGGTCGATATCCGCTTGGGTCATTTCCCTCGGCTCGGGACAGTCTACCATTTGCCCCTCGGGATGCTGCTCATCAACAATCCACACCTTAGTGCCTACAGGGGTTATCGCCGAAGGTGCAATGGGCGCTGCCCCCTGCTGAAAAATGGGATGGGACACCCGGCCCACATGCCAGATTTGATTAAATATTTTGCCACCCGCTTGATGAACCGCCGCAGTGACTTTTTGCCAGCCGTCAATTTGTGCCTCGGTATAAACGCCGGGGGTAAAAGAGTAACCTTGGCTGTCGTCCGAAATTTGGGTCGCTTCGGTGATGATCAGACCCGCCGACGCACGCTGGGCGTAATATTGCGCCATTAAGTCGTTGGGAATATTCCCATATTCCCAGGCTGTGTGGTACGCGCACGTGTCATCGGCGCCATCACGATACGATTTTGTAATGTCAGTGCCGCTGACTCATAGGCTGTAAATAAACTCATATGCACTCCGAACCATAAATGAAGTTTGAATATCTGAGTGCAATAGTGCATTAATTAATCTATATTGATAATCAGCCAAATATTTAAATCATTTTCAAAAATAATTTGATATGTACCATATAAACGATCTGCAACTCGCCCTGCGTATCGCGGCGCTCGAAAGCCTGTCCGCCGCCAGTAAAGAGGTCGGAATGACACCCGCAGCCGCTAGCGCCGCCCTACAACGGCTTGAAAAAAAGCTAGGTTGTCAGCTGTTTGCTCGCTCGACACGGCGATTGCAGCTCACGGAAGAAGGGCGAATATTTCTCGATACCGCCAAGCCTGCCCTCGCCTTACTCGAAACCGCTTCCGCCAATTTGGCCGAACATAGGGGCGAGCTGAAAGGTGAAGTACGCATTGCCCTGCCCTCTGATATAGGCCGCAGCCGGATCCGCAATTGGTTAGATGAACTGATGGATAGCGCGCCAGACCTGTCGATCCAACTTTATTTTGGCGACCATATGGCGGATCTTATCGATCAAAATATCCATTTGGCCCTACGCTATGGCCAGCTTGAAGATTCCAATCTAAAACGGCGCCAACTGTCGATGACGCCAAGAGTGCTCGTCGCCTCCCCCGCTTATCTTGCTCAACATGGTGAGCCGCAAACACTGAACGAACTGAGTCAGCACCAAGTGTTGATTTTAAATCGTGGCGGTGAGCCGTGGCAGAAGTGGAAATTTAGCCACAATGGTGAAGCCGTAGAGATTGAAGTGAGAGGAAAACGCTTCTGTAACGACGGTGCCGTAGTACGCGATTGGGCTCTGGCGGGTCGAGGTATCGCCTATAAGAGCTGGCTCGATGTGGCACAAGATGTCACCGAAGGCAGGCTAAAGCTTATTTTAGCCGACAAACTCGCGCCTGCGGTGCCACTGCAATTGGTCTACCTGCAAACCGACTACCCGAGCCATAAAATACGCCGCACCATTGAGTTTTTAGCGCATAAGCTGCAGCAATTTAGCTTGGAATATCCAGCGCCTTAGAGCTTAGCTTAGAGGCAACTTGGCTGATTTAAACCACAGTGACTCCATCACGAAGCGCGCATCTTCAGGTTATTAAAGGGAAACTCTAACCTTTAGGTAGCACCACAGTTACCACGCAGCCCTGTTGCCAAGGCAATCTGGCATGTGTCGATTGCTGACAATTTTCAATTTGAATACTGCCATGGTGGCGGCTGACGACATCTTTACAAATTGCTAAGCCCAAACCGAGCCCCGCATCCTTGGTGGAGGCAAACGAGGCCATTAACTCGCTGGCTTGGCGCTGTAAACCTTCGCCATTATCTATGACTAATACTTTGATTTCACTAGAGTGATAATAGATCTCAATCCTTAGCTGCCGTGCGCGGTTATCCTTGCAGGCCTCCAGCGCATCGAGACTGTTTTTCACTAGGTTGACCCACATTTGGCTGAGGCCAACGCTGTCGCCCATCAATTCAAAGGGATGACCTTCGACTTGTAGCGTCACTTGTACCTCGGCGCGGTCTAACTCACGTCGCAGTAGGGCGAGGGCCTCTTTGACCACTAAGGTGACATTCAGCGATTCAGCCTTGGCCTGACGGCGCTTAAGCAAACCGCGAATACGGTGCACAACTGCCCCCGCCCGTATCGATTGCGCGTTGATTTTACCTAAAATATCATAGAGTTCAGGATTATCCTGTCCCAGTCTTTCTAGCTGTATCATGGCGCCTTCACTGTATTGAGTAATGGCGGCTATGGGTTGATTTAACTCATGGGCTAAGCCCGCGCCAATCTCCCCGAGAATCGCCGCACTCTGCAACCGCTCTAGCTGCAAGGCTTTATCCTTTAACTGCCGTTCAGTGCTGACCAAAAACTCGCTCTTTTGGCGAAATTTATACTCGAGCCACAGGTGATAAATGGTCGATACGATAAAGATCAGCAGCAATACCCCGCCCCACTCTTTGTTTTTCTCCATCCATTTATAGACGGTTTGATACAGGGGCGGCGACGCGCCTTGAAGCTGTAATTCTTTAAATAACTCAATCACCTTGAGCTGGCTCACTGGTGCCGTCCAACCTAAGGTATCGGCGGTAATCGCCGCCGCATGATCGGCGGGCAAGTCAAACAAAGCACGGGTGATTTGCATGGTAATCCGCGGCGATACTGTATCCGCCGCCGCAAATGACCAGTTGGGATAGAGCTGAGTGCTCACCTCGCAATCATAGCCAGGCGGATTGGTTGGATGAATAACCCGATAGTCGACCTGATTGATAAGCCCGGTTTCAATCATCTCCTCTAAGGTACAAAAAGGCGCAATGGCAGCGTCGGCATTGCCATCGCGCACTTGGTAGATTAACGGCTCGAGGGGAAAACCTAAGAATCGCACGTCACCGAAAAACTGCTCCGGCAGATAACCCATTTTATGCAGCAGTCCCATCGCCGCCTGATAGCCACCGAGTGCCTGCGGATCGCTGGCAACCACATTCTTACCCCGTAAATCCTGCAAACTGCGGATTGGACTATCGGCACGCACAATAATGGTCGCGCCTATGGTAAAAGTGCTGCCCTGATGCTTACGACTCTTCATGGTCGCCAACCACGAGAGCGGAAAGTTATTACTCAAGTGCAGATACTGGCCGGGGTTGGTGACAATAAATTGCAAATCGTGGCTAAGTAGTTGGCTGCGCATGCCATTAAAATCCACTGGCACCACTTCGAAACGGCTATTGGGGACTTTTTCGCTGAGATAATCCATCATTGGCTGCCAGCGTTGTTTCGCCTGTAACACGCCATGATTGGCCAATACCCCCACTTTAAATTCATTCAGGGTAATGTCCTCATCGGCATAGGACAAATTGAGCCCCATTAGGCTCAAGATGCAACTCACTACTAGCGCCCTACACCAAGTTACCATTGCTATTGCCTTGTCTTATATGCCTTTGTCTTCGGGACACTCTATAAGCTAGGCAAAAATTAAGCTGTGAATAACGCCAAACTCTCGGATCCAGCCCATGGGATTCGGCTAATTTAGTGATATACCTCCCAAGACCTCGGCTTAAAATTGAGCCAGCACTCCGGCAGACTTAAGCTAATGGAGTAACAAACCACCGCAAGGGAAACCATGTCCACCAAGCTGCCACTGTATTTAGTCGATGACGATGAGGCGATTCTCGATTCCTTAGGCTTTATGCTCGGACAATTTGGCTATCAAGTACAAACCTTTAGCAGTGGTCGGGATTTTTTAGCTCAATGCCCATTAACCCAGGCGGGCTGCGTGATCTTAGATAGTCGAATGCCGGAGATCACCGGCCAAGAAGTCCAGCAAAAGTTGCTCGAGACCCAAAGTCCGCTAGGGGTGATCTTTCTAACGGGTCATGGGGATTTGCCCATGGCATTAAGCGCCTTTCGCAAGGGCGCCTGCGACTTTTTTCAAAAACCCGTATCCGGCAAAGCTTTGGTTCAAGCGATTGAAAAAGCGCATAAAGAAAGCCAAGCCAGTTTTGAACAACAACATCTGCAGCAAAAATTTGCCCAACTGACCGAGCGCGAACAACAAGTATTAGCCCATGTGGTTCAAGGCATGACCAACAAGCAGATCTCCGAAGCCATGTACTTATCTTTAAGAACCATCGAAGTCCATCGCGCTAAGATTATGAAAAAGCTCGAAGTTAGCAATATGGCTGAACTGGTACAGCATTTAGCTCACCTCAATGCCCTATTGCCCTAGCCACAACGAACCTCGCAAGCCTGACTTACCGACTGTAGCACTCGATAAATCATCTTTTCCTTAGCTAAAGAGACACAAAACAGCCCCCTGCGACAAGCTGTCGCAGTTTGTCACTTTGGCTTTGTCGCTTAAGCAATAAACTGCCACACTCGGCTCAGGTTCTCTCCTTTATGTCCCGTAGGCATTAAAGATCCACTGCTTTAGAACCTTCCCCCGAGAACGGCCAGTGTTCTCGGGGCTTTTTTATTTCCCCATTCTGTTCATATTCCCGTTAAATCATTGCTCAATCAAAGAATACGACGAAAGATTTAGCCTGAGGCTAATGTAAACCTTATGTTGCTAATTTAAATACTATCAATAGCTTAATGATCATCGTTAAAAGTTAAGTTAGAATATCGCCATCTTAGCAACAGGTGAGCAGTATGAGCCGTCTACACACATCTAAGGGATTTACCCTAATCGAACTGGTGGTCGTTATCATCATCTTAGGGATTCTTGCCGTGGTCGCGGCCCCTCGTTTTATGAATCTCAGCCAAGACGCCCACGATGCGCGAGCCAAAGCCGCCTTCGCCGCTTTTACCTCTGGTGTGAAGCTGTATCACAGTTGTTGGCTTGCGGGCGGACACTCGGGTTATACCCAAAATCTTGCCTGCTATGGTGATGGCACAGTTGACTCCACCACTACCGGCTTTCCCCTCGGAAAAGACACAGCCCAAAGCGGTAACCAAGGCACGCAATTACAAGGCGCTTTTTGCGGTGAGCTGTGGCAATCCTTACTCGATAATCCGGACACAGTCCTCGCCACTCACTTCGATTGGCAAACAACCCCCGATGTCGATATCGTCTATTGGTACAGCGGCGGCGCGATAACCGACTCTAACACTTATTGTTACTTTAACTATGTGTCGGATGATCGCCGCCTTGGCAGCGAGAATTGGGAGCTAAAATACTATCCCCTCGATGGCCGCACGGTTGTCGGCCGCTCTACCTTATCTCAGTAATATCCGTTATCAGCCACAGGGCATAAAATCCCCAACGCCCTGTGGCTTTTTACGCTTTCACTTGAAATCTGCCCATCCATCCCCATATCTATTCCATCATCCACCGCAGGATTTTCATTGCGGGCAAGAGAAGAGGATTCAAAAGTGACCACTATCGTATCAGTACGCCGTAATAACCAAGTAGTCATCGCCGGCGATGGCCAAGTCTCCCTAGGCAATACCGTCATGAAAGGTAACGCCAAGAAAGTGCGTCGCTTATATCACAACAAAGTGTTGGCAGGTTTTGCTGGCGGCACCGCCGACGCTTTTACCCTATTTGAGCGTTTCGAGTCCAAACTCGAGATGCACCAAGGCCATCTATTACGATCGGCCGTTGAACTGGCCAAAGATTGGCGTACCGACCGCATGCTGCGCAAGCTCGAGGCCATGCTTGTGGTCGCCGATGCCGAAGCGTCACTGATCATCACTGGTAATGGTGACGTAGTGCAGCCAGAACATGATTTAGTCGCCATTGGCTCGGGCGGTAACTATGCCCAAGCGGCGGCATTAGCCCTGTTACAAAATACCGAATTATCGGCGCTGGAAATTGCAGAAAAGTCGTTGACTATTGCAGGCGATATCTGCGTATTCACCAATCAATTCAAAACAATTGAAGAACTTAACTACTAACAGGGCGTGAGGAATATTATGTCTGAAATGACCCCCCGTGAGATTGTCCACGAACTGGATGCCCATATTATCGGCCAGAAAAAGGCCAAACGTTCTGTCGCCGTCGCCCTGCGTAACCGCTGGCGCCGTATGCAATTGGATGCCGATTTCCGTCAAGAAGTCACCCCAAAAAACATTCTGATGATTGGCCCAACTGGCGTAGGTAAAACCGAAATCGCCCGTCGTTTGGCAAAGCTCGCCAACGCTCCGTTCATCAAGGTTGAAGCCACTAAATTCACCGAAGTGGGTTACGTGGGTAAAGAAGTCGAGCAAATCATCCGTGATTTAACTGACATCGCCATCAAGCTGACCCGCGAGCAGCAAATGGGCAAATGCCGTCAACGCGCCGAAGAACACGCCGAAGAGCGTATTCTCGATGCCCTGCTGCCCAAGCCAAAAAACGACTGGGACAACACCGACAGCGATACCAGCTCCAATACCCGTCAGATCTTCCGCAAAAAGCTGCGCGAAGGCCAGTTAGATGACAAAGAAATCGATATCGATGTGGCCCAGCCACAGGTGGGTATCGAAATCATGTCGCCACCGGGCATGGAAGAAATGACTAACCAACTGCAAAGCCTATTTAAAAACATGGGCCAAGCCCCGGCCAAACGTCGCAAGATGAAGATCAAAGAAGCCTTTAAGCTGTTGATCGAAGAAGAAGCGGCCAAGCTGGTTAATCAGGAAGATTTAAAAGAGCAAGCCATTGAATTGGTTGAGCAGCACGGTATCGTGTTCCTCGACGAAATCGACAAAATCTGTAAGCGTGGCGAAACCTCAGGTCCAGACGTATCCCGCGAAGGGGTACAGCGCGACCTGTTGCCTTTAGTTGAAGGCTGCACAGTCACCACTAAACACGGCATGGTGAAAACCGACCATATCCTGTTTATCGCTTCGGGCGCGTTCCAAATGGCAAAACCTTCGGATTTAATCCCAGAGTTACAGGGCCGTTTACCGATCCGCGTTGAGCTAGATGCGTTATCAGCCGATGATTTTAAACGCATTTTAACTGAGCCACACGCCTCATTGACCGAGCAATATATCGCGCTGATGGCCACCGAAGGCGTGACCATTGAGTTTGCCGAATCAGGCATCGAGAGCATTGCCAAGGCGGCATGGCAAGTGAACGAGCGCACCGAAAACATTGGTGCCCGTCGTCTGCATACTGTAATGGAAAAGCTGATGGAAGATATCTCCTATGAGGCGTCCGACAAGTCTGGCAGCTCATTTGTAATTGATGCCGATTATGTGAGTGCTCACTTAGATAATCTGGTTCAAGACGAAGACTTAAGCCGCTTTATCCTGTAACTAGGGCTGTTATCCAAGCCTGCAATGTTCGCTATCCTACGATACCGAACATTCGTGCAAAATTGTGACTGTGGCTAAGGCTTACACTTTGTAACCTTAGCCACAAATTGTTATGTTACAGCTTGTCCATTCCCCGTATTTTCTTGGCACTACCTATGACCACTAGCACACCCAATGTCACCGATCTTAAGCTCAAGCGTAAATCGCGCATTTTAGAAATCAGCTTCGATAACGGCGAGCAGTATCAACTCAGCTGTGAGATGTTACGCGTCTATTCCCCCTCCGCCGAAGTGCACGGTCACGGTAACCCTAAGCTGGTCACCCACAAGAAAAATGTGAATATCACCAGCATCGAACCCGTAGGTAACTACGCAGTTAAAATCGTCTTCGACGATGGCCACGATACCGGCCTATTCTCCTGGCAGGTACTTTACGATCTCGCCACTCACCAAGTGGAATTATGGGAAAAGTACTTAGCACGCCTACGAGCTGAAAAGGCTTCACGCGAACCGCTGATCGCAATGAATATAAAGTACAACTAATCGAATTAAAGTCGTGGGGCTTCACCCCACACCCGACCAAGGAGGACTGCTCGTCCTATCCTCCTTGGATGCTCCAAGATGCCCCAACGGAGTTGAAAGCCCCTTGGGCTCATTGCCAAATTTGCTATCGCTTCCGAAGGATGCGTCCCTGCACCTGCGAAAGCTAGCTCGCCATCCATGGCGAGACTCACGCAATTTGTCTATTTGCCCTGCGGCAACTCCGAGGGGAAAGTGTATTCTGTAACTTCGGTGTTGGCCGTTAACCTCAAGAGAGTCATCGGTATTGCAAAATTTAACAATGGGTGTCTCGATTCATTCCATGGGTAGTTTGTGAATCTGTTACTTCTCTTGCTGACCTAAATATCTAAGGAAAGATAATGTCGGAAAAAGTCCCCTGCACAGCCTGCCAAACCTTAATCATGCCCAGCACAGCCGAACGCAATGCGGGCTTATGTATGCCCTGCAAAAATGGCAATCGTGAAAATATCGAACAGGCAAAAGCCTATTACCAAAAAGAGCGGGAATTAGATAAAACCTGCCCTTTTAGAGCGCTGTGGAGAGATATTGTGGTGCGGGTGCACGACGATAAACTGGGCTTTCACACCCTAAGCGAAGCGGCGCAGCACTATTACGCAGTCAATTGCCTCTCAGGCGAAGTCTACAACGGTGGCTTTATCCAGTATTTCGATAACTCATCGGGTGAGCATTATGCTGTTGCCGAGCGCGGTCTTGAGCAAATTGGCGCTTTGCACTCGTTAGCCCTATTACAACAGGCTAAACAGGCGGTATTTGGCGACCATCCCGTCCCTATCGACAGAGACCAACGGCTTGCCGCAACCGATAATCCAGTCGCCGAAGCCCGACTCAATCAACTCGATGATGAGTTTTATAAAGATTTGGATAATCTTGATATCAAGCTAGAGAGCTATGCGATACAGACTGGGTTGGTAGTATCGAGCCGATAAATATTTTATTTATCGCAATAACACTTAACGTCGTGGGGCTTCACCCCACCCCCGACCAAGGAGGACTGCTCGTCCTATCCTCCTTGGATGCTCCAAGACGCCCCAACGGAGTTGAAAGCCCCTTGGACATTTAGCGTCCTTATGCTATTGCGTCAGACGCTCGTCCCTGATTCGACTGACGCTATCTCGGCATCCATGCCTCGCTCACGCAACGAACGCAAATGCCCTGCGGCAACTCCGAGGGGATGGTGTACTTCTGTAACTTCTGTGTTGGCTGTTAATCCTAAAAGAATTTTGCATGTCGATCTTTCTGATACAAAACAAGCAGAAATCATGCGTGCGCACACTTTATAACCAGAATGTTTTTGCTATTGTGTAAACAAAATTCTAACAGTGTGTTGTGAGTTATCTTACCAAGTGGTAAGTGATGAGATTATGCATATACACATTACACAAACAGTGTGAGCGTAAAGGAGAGCCAGACATGCCCTACGAAATTGTAGATTGGGAAGATATTAAAGATGAATACGACGGTACTGTTTTACTTGGTAATGGGGCAAGTATATCAGTAGATGAAAGCTTTCATTATGGTTCATTAAAGCAGCATTCCATCGATAATGGACTACTGACAGAGGATGTTGAAAATATCTTTGATTTTTTCCATACGGATGATTTCGAATTAATTTTGAGAATCGTATGGCAAGCAACGAATGTAAATAATTCGCTAGAAATCGAGGACGCTAGAACAGAAACAGCTTATAGGCATGTTAGAGACTGCTTAATAAGTGCCGTACGAGATATACATTCCGAGTATGATGACATATCTGATCAACTACCAAGAATTTACAGTTTTCTTAAGCGCTTCAATACTGTCATTCCTCTAAATTATGATCTCATCGTCTATTGGGCGATGATGTATGGATTGGATATTGATGATGAACATGCATTTAAAGACTGTTTTGTTGGTTCTAAATTTGATGACGATTGGCAAAGATTCAGGGATCCAATCGGTCGTCAGCGCTCATGTTCCCTTGTTTTTTATCCACATGGAAGCTTGATTCTGGCTAGGGATAAAGTTGAAAACGAGAGGAAAATATCGTCAGACGGTTTAAGCCTTTTAGATGGCATCCTGACGAAGTGGGAAAAAGGTAGTTATGTGCCTCTTTTTGTGAGCGAAGGTACAAAAGAACAAAAGATTAAATCAATACAAAGTAGTTACTACCTGAATACAGTTTTTCGGGAGGTTCTGACCAGCTTGTCAGATAATTTGGTTATATATGGCTGGGGCATTGGGGAACATGACATGCACATAATGCAAAGAATAGCCAAATCAGGCATAACCAAAGTGGCAATTTCTGTTTTTAGAAACGATCAGGTCTACTGCAACAGAGTTAATCAAATTGTGAAAGATGAATTTGGTGCGAAATGTAAGGTTGTCTTCTTTAATTCCGAAAGTCCAGGGTGCTGGAATAACAACGCTTAGCTAGGCTATCAAGCATAACGTCCTACACTCTGTTGCTTTGTACTGCCGCAAAAATTTATTGAGTTCCAATTGTTCAATTTTAGGAAGATAGAATCTCAGTACTCTTTTAAAATACGAGTAAACAATACTGAAACTTCAGAAGTTCACCTCCCCTGCGAAGTTGCTGAAGGGCGTTGAAGAAAATCGTGTGACGCAGACAGGACGTCTGCGTAGCTTTCGGGGGAAGGGACGCCCCATCGAAAGCGTTAGCGATTTTCGAATAAGCACGAAGCCACTAACTAATGCATGTAACTTCGCTAGGGGCGTCTTGGAGAATCCAAGGAGGATAGGACGAGCAGTCCTCCTTGGTCGGGTGTGGGGTGAAGCCCCACGACTTTGACTTTGCTTTTACATCACTTCATCCGATTCGATATTCAAATCAGTTAACCAATCCCAAATCACAGCGATAAAACTACCCTCGTAAAGCAATCTTCAGATTGATCCCAACCATCCATATCATCGTAATCCTCAATTGCAAATACCATCCACCAGAGTCCAGCTAATGCAATTACGGCAGCAATCACAGCAGCAATTACAGCACTTCCACACGGTTAGGCTGATTTTAGGCGATCAGCTTAATGCCCAGCATACTTGGTATCAGCAAGTCGATCCTAAGGTGCTGTATTTAATTGCAGAATTGCATCAAGAAAACACCTATGTGACACACCATGTGCAAAAGATTTGCGCGTTTTTCAGTGCCATGGCGCAATTTGCCAGCGAGCTAGGAGCGGCGGGACATCGAGTGCGTTACCTCACCCTCGACGATACCCAAGACTTTGCCGATCTCAATGCATTGCTCCAACACTATGTTGCCGAAACGGGGGCGATTAAGTTTGAATATCAACGGCCTGACGAATATCGACTCCTCGCGCAATTAAGCCAGTTGAAGTTGGCCAATGCCGTTGTGAATTGCGTCGATACCGAGCACTTTCTATTCCCCTTTGATGAAATTGATAGGGAATTTCCCCAAGGGCAACACAGGCTGATGGAGCATTTTTATCGACGAATGCGTAAAAGGTTCAATATCTTAATGACGGATGGCAAACCCGTTGGTGGACAGTGGAATTTTGATGCGAGCAATAGGCAAAAGCTTAAATCCCAAGATATCAAATCTTTACCTACCCCCTTGATGTTTGGCCACAATGTGCAAGACATTCTCGAGCGCCTTACGCGCCATGGGATTAACACTATGGGCAAGGTGGATACGCATTTACTCTGGCCGACAAACCGCGCGCAAAGCCTCGAATTACTTCAGTATTTTTGTGAATATTGCCTGCCCGCCTTTGGCCGCTTTCAAGATGCGATGACTCAGCAACATCCGGCGCAGTGGAGCCTGTACCATAGTCGGCTGTCCTTTAGCCTAAACGCCAAATTAATCAGTCCATTAGAAGTAATCAATGCGGTGATTGAGCACTATCATGCCAACCCTTTTATTGAGATAGCTCAGGTCGAAGGCTTTGTTCGGCAAATTCTCGGCTGGCGTGAATATGTGCGCGGTATCTATTGGGCAAATATGCCGCAGTACGCCAGCATTAATGCCCTCGAGGCCACGCGTAAGCTGCCCGACTACTTTTGGCATGGCAAGACTCGAATGAATTGCCTGCACCGTGCTTTATCTCCGTCACTCGATTATGCCTATGCCCATCATATTCAACGCTTAATGGTGATTGGTAACTTTTGCCTATTGACCGAAATCGCCCCCGATGAGGTGGATAAGTGGTACTTAGGCGTGTATGTGGATGCAATTGAATGGGTCGAAATGCCCAACACTCGCGGCATGGCGCTATTCGCCGATGGAGGTATCGTCGGTACTAAACCCTATGCCGCGAGCGGCAGTTATATCAATAAAATGAGTGATTACTGCGGCAGTTGTCATTACAAGATAAAAGAACGTAGCGGCACCCTCGCCTGCCCGTTAAACAGCCTATATTGGCGCTTTATGGATAAACACCGCGCGCAGCTCATCCACAATCCGCGCATTGCCATGCTGTACCGCACTTGGGATAAAACCGATGAGGCGGCAAGGCAAGCCATTCTGGCTACTGCCGAACAACATCTGGCGCAACTTGAACGCCTTTAAAGGCTTATTCGCATGGGAGAAACGCGATGAATATTTTGGTATTAGGTGGCAGCGGTGGCATAGGTCACGCCATGGTGAATAAGCTGCGCGAAACCTATCCTGAGGCCATAATTCATGCGACCTATAGACATCATCAGCCAGATACAGGGCGAGACGATGGCGTTATCTGGCATCAGCTGGATATCACCCTTGAGGAGGGGGTTAAGCAACTGAGTCAAAACATTCCCCAATTAGATTGGCTAATCAACTGTATTGGGATGCTGCACACAGAGGATAAGGGGCCAGAAAAAAGCGTGCAGGCTGTCGATGGGGATTTTTTCCTGCACAATATCAAGCTAAACACGCTTCCCAGTATGGTGTTGGCAAAGCACTTTGAATCGGCGTTAAAACGCAGTGCGTCGGCAAGGTTTGCCGTAGTGTCGGCCAAAGTTGGCAGCATTAGTGATAACAGATTAGGCGGTTGGTACAGCTATCGCGCCTCGAAAGCGGCGCTGAATATGTTCCTTAAAACGCTATCGATTGAATGGCAAAGAACGATGAAACACTGCGTGGTGCTATCACTGCATCCCGGCACTACGGATACGCGATTATCCAAACCTTTTCAGCAGAACGTGCCCAAACAAAAGCTGTTTACACCAGAGTACGTCGCCCAATGTTTGGTGAGTATTATCGCCAATGCCACACCAGCACAAACGGGCAGCTTTTTGGCCTACGATGGTGCTGAGCTGCCTTGGTAGCGATACAAGCGTTTAGCCCTGACAATTTTTATCCCAGTTCTTAACCCTGACAAAAATAGGCATAGTTTATTCGGTTGCCTTGTCCCCATACCGCCGTCCAAGTATTCACATCGCTCATATAACCAAAGTGGATTGACTGCGATATATCGCATGTCCCTTGAAACGGTGCCTTGTTGTCATTAATAAATTGTGCCGAAGCCGCCAAAATATCACCGCATTCCTCATCGTCGGCAACTAACCAGATAAAGTCTTCGCGACAATCTTCCCTAACTATCATCTCTTCGGGTGAATATAAGTCCAGCTTTTGCTTGAGTGTTAACCACTGCGCGGGGGAAACATTGCAGGAGATTGCCAGCTTATCAAGCACCCCAGCACCGCCAGCCCAAAAGGATAAATCGAAGTCTAGCTGCTGCGGATCGGGGGCAAAGCCCAACAGATTTTCAATCATTTGCAAGCTTTTGGCTAAATCGGCATCAGGCCTGCGATAACGCACCTCAATCCCATCATACTCACGCATACTACAACTCCTTCCTTGAGCAAATTCTCGTTTACTTGAGCGGCCCGGTTTCACTCACGGGTTTCTTTAATAACTTACGCTGCAAGGTACGGCGGTGCATACCCAGTTGGCGAGCGGTAGCCGACACATTGCCTTGATTGGCATTGAGCACTTGCTGAATATGCTCCCATTCCAGCCGTTTAGGGCTGAGTGGCGAGTCGTCGATTTCATCTTCTGGCAGCGCGCTCGCCTGACTATTGACCTCGAAGGCCGCCAACAAGGTTTGGGTATCGACGGGTTTGGCAAGATAGTTATCCGCGCCGAGGCGAATCGCCTCTACCGCCGTAGCAATGCTGGCGTAGCCCGTTAGCAACACCATAATCACCTTAGGCAACAGATTACGCAGGGGCACGATTAAGCTCAGGCCATTGGCCTCTGCCAGTTTCATATCCAGCAAAATATGGCTAGGGCAAAATTCCCGCGCCACCAGCAGCGCATTACTGGCATCGTGACTTAAGCGACATTCGAAACCATGGCGAGTCAAGCGCCGCGCAAGCACGCCTGCAAGAGCCTGATCGTCTTCAATAATCAATAGCCGTTTCATAGCGCCTCCGTCGTCGTGGCCGATACATTAGGCTGCAAGAGGGTAAAACGAATTTGCGCCACAGTGCCCCCTTGAGGATGATTGGCGAGGATCAACTCTGCCCCCAAACGCTCGAGGCTGGCATGGCTCAGCAGCAAGGCCACGCCTAAACCTTTGGGGCTCTCGATTAATAAGGTCCCCAATTGTGGCAATAATGAGGGAGCGATACCCGCGCCATAATCACGGATCTGCAAATAGATCTGCCCTTCTCTCGGCGCGCTATCTAGGCTGATATCCACTTGGGCGACGCCTAAGGTTTCGGCGCTGGCGCGGGCGGCATTTTCAATCAAGGCCATAATGGCTGGGGTTAAGCTCATATCGGTTAAGATCTGCTGTTCTTCCAACTGCTGAGGTGCGCAGGTGATCAACCAATTGAGCTCAGTTTGCGGCATCAATAATTGGGTTTTCTGCTTTAATCCGGCCACCAGCTCAGTGATCTTTTGTGGCCGCTGACGACGGTCGCGAATCGACTCAGTCGCCAGCCGCAGCTCGGTTAAGGTATGTTCACAGCGACCTAATGCAGTCTCCATCTCAACAACCGTGACCGAAGGTTCGGGTTGTTCGTCCCTTAATTCGTCGAGCAATAATCGTAGTGTCGATAGCGGCGTCGCCAATTGGTGAGCCATTTGCGCCGAGACGGTGCCGAGCGCCAATAACTGCTCCTGCCGCAGTTGTCCTTCGCGCATATAGGCAAGCTGCGCATCTTGACGGCGCATACGTTTGGCAATTAACGCCACACTAGTGGTCAATACCAGTGCCGAAATCACAAAGTTAAACCACATGCCGAGATAGTGGGAGCTCATATCCATACCGTGGTGATGCATTTGCGATTCTGGCATGGTAAAAATCATCAGGCTATAGGCAAGCGTAGAGATCGCCGTTAGGCTCCAAGGCGCCCAAATCGGCAGAGTCACGGCGGCGAGCGCTATGGGTAATAGCAGTAAGGAGATAAACGCATTGGTCGCCCCGCCCGAAAAATACAGCCAAGAGATCCAAAACAAGGTATCGAGACTCAGGGCAATAAACAGGCCACGCTCTTTCGCAAACAAGGGCTTACGCAATGCCAAGGTGAGCGACAAATACAACACCTCCAGCACAAACACATGCACTAGCGGCTCCATTTGCAAACTCAAACCAAAGGTGTCGGCGGCAAATAACGTCAAACCAATTTGCAGCAATAAGCCTAAGGTTCTAAGCAGCGCCACTTGGTCGGCGGCTTGTAAATTGGTGCCTAAAATCTTAACCATAGTGATTCCTTAAGCTACAACCTACCGCCGCCAGTGCCGCACTGGATTGGCTAAGCGCCCGACTAAGCCCAGCCTTAAAATCAAGCTCAGAGTGAATCCCCAATGCGGCTAAACGCCCACAACTTAAGGTGCAATCTTGCGGCCTTTTGGCGCTATCCATGGGTGTTTGCTCAGGAAGTAAATGCGCAGTATCTATCCCTAACAGTTCACCTAAGCTGATCAGCATCTGATACTTAGTCATGGTTTGCGTGGCACTAAAATGGTAAATCCCTGACACATCGGCAGCATGTAACTGCCGCTGAATGAGCTTAGCAATGGCATTGGCAATATCCGCCGTCGATGTTGGCGCACGAATGGCCCAATGGTCGACCCGCTGCGGTCTGCTATCCAGCAATAGCTTGATTAACACCAATACCGCAGACTCGCTCAGTTGAGTCACTTCGCCGTAGAGGATAGGTAAACGTAATACCGCAAAACCGCTGTCGGTGTTCAGTACACAAGTTTCGCCCTGCAATTTAGACTCACCATAAAAATTGACCGGATTGGGCACGGCATCTTCGGCATAGGGCGGCGTTGTGCCATCGAACACATAGTCGGTGGAAATATAGAGCAGCCAAGCTTGATGGGTTTTGGCAACCTCGGCTAAGGTTTGGCTGGCGCTGAGATTCAGTGCTAAGGCATGCTCAGGCGAGCGCTCGGACACATCGGGGCGACGCTCGGCGGCGCAGTGCACTATCACCTCGGGCTGTTCACGGGCAATAAAAGCTTCGACCTCGGCGGCTTGGGTTAAATCGAGCAGATGAATCCCCGCCTCGGCGCGGCTAAAACCTGTGGCAATCACCCTATGACCCGCGGCGGTTAACTGTTTGACGACCGCCCTGCCGAGTAATCCGGTTGCGCCCGTTACCATGATATTTGCCATATTGCCCCGCGATCCTTAGCCATTCATTTGGCTCATAATTCTAAAAGCTTTTCATATTCAACGCACTTGTTTACTCTTATTTGCCTGTGCTCAACCTCATCGAGTTTGTATCACTTAACCCGATTAATGACCAAAAGGCTGAATTTGACTCAAGCACTTCCCCTCATTCTTGCAGGCCCCACGCTGCGCCACTGCGACGCCTCACACTTTACCCTCTGGTTTGTAAGCCGCGAGCCGTTAAGCGAATTACAGCTTACCTTAGGGGAGCAAAGTTACCCGTTAACAGAGGAAGAAGTGCACTGTGTGCCGCTCGGTCAGCATGCCTTTCAGTATTTACTTCGCCTATCGCGTCCTGAACTGCTTGCGCCTCAAACGGTTATCCAATATCGCGTGTCAGCCAAGGGCATTGATGACCTATTTAATCATGTCGAAGCGTTAGGTTATGGCGATGCTAACTCGCCCCATCTTTACTTTAGCCAAACACTGACACAGGTATGGCATGGCTCATGCCGCAATCCCCATCATCACAGTGATGATGCCTTAGTCGCCGCCGATACTAAACTCGCGCAGCTTATCGATAAAGGCGCGAATGAGCGCCCAGCGTTATTGATGCTCAGCGGCGATCAGGTCTATGTGGATGATGTGGCAGGCCCCATGCTATGCGCCATAGGTCAAGTGATTGAAAAACTAGGTTTGCACCATGAAGCCTTCCACGGCGCCAATATTGCGGGAAGCGAGGCCATAAGTTACCAACCCGAGCATTTATATTTACGCCATAAGAATCTGCTGCCACGCACCGAATATCCCGCCAAAACCGCGCTCTGGCGCTGGTATATCAATCATCCGATTTTTACCTCATCGATTGCCGAAAACCATTTAGTCAGTCTCAATGAGATGATAGCCCTGTATTTACTGACTTGGTCACCCGAATTATGGGAGCTTATCGACTTACCCAATGAGGTTGAGGGACTCTCGGCGGCGAATCAGTTACGTTGGCAGCGCGAATGGCAAAATCTATTAGCCTTTAAGGCGGGGCTCAAACAGGTTAGGCGCCTGATGGCGCATATTCCCGTGTATATGATGTTCGATGACCATGACATCACCGATGATTGGAACCTCACCGCCAAGTGGGAACAGGCGGCCTACGGCCACGACTTTTCAAAACGCATCATTGGTAATGCTTTGATTGCCTATACCTTATTCCAAGGTTTAGGCAACGCACCGAGCCAGTTTGATGCCGAGGTGCGGCCATTGTTAGATGGATTTTTCGCCCGCCCAGCGCCAGAGACTCAAGATGAATTAATCGATCTGTTACTCAAATTCGAGCAATGGCATTACACCTTAGACACTTCGCCTAAGCTGGTCGTGTTAGATACCCGCACCCGCCGCTGGCGCAGTGAATCTAATCTCGCAAAGCCTTCAGGTTTAATGGATTGGGAGGCCTTGATGGATTTACAACAGGCGCTACTCGGCCAATCTAAGGTGATTATCGTCTCCCCTGCACCCATGTTTGGGGTCAAGGTGATTGAAGCCGTGCAACGCATGGCGACACTAATGGGCGCCTCGCTGCTGGTCGATGCCGAAAACTGGATGGCACATCCGGGCGCCGCCAATGCCCTGCTAAGCATCTTTATGCACCGCAAGACCCCGGAGCAATTTGTGATCCTCTCGGGAGATGTGCACTACTCCTTCGCCTATGACATCAGTATTCGCTTTCGCCGTAGCAGCCCGAATATTTATCAAATTACCTGTAGCGGGATTAAAAACCAGTTCCCAGAGAAGTTACTGCCGTTTTTCGATAAGCTCAATGGCTGGCTGTACGGCCACTTCTCGCCGTTAAACCTCTTCACTAAACGTAAGCGAATGTCATTGCGCGGTCGACGCCCTAATGGCGAGCGCAGCAAGCGTTTAGTCAACCGCAGTGGGATCGGAATTTTGGCGTTAGCTGAAAATGGTGAACCGACAAAAATTGCTGTTTTACATGGGGATATGACCGAGACTCGGTTCGAACCACCGAGGCAGGAATAGCTTAAACAGGGTTGTGTTTTGCCGCTTCTGCGCTAGTTGCACCCGCACCTGAATCCACAGGCTTAGCGGTGGCTTCTTGATTTGGCAAGCTCTGTTTAAATAGCTGGGACTCGAGGCGCTTTTGCGGCGTTGCATCATCACGCATCTGGTCCCAAACGCCCTTGGGCTGTAACGACACATCGGTTTGATTGTCAGTATCCTGCATCGCCTCAGCACTCGGTTTCTTCGGCTCGATCACCGCGCTGGCTTTACGGATTTCCGTCGTCAGCTCTTGCACATAGGGATGCTTAGTCCAGCCGCCAAAATACATGGCTCCCAGCAGCACCGCGGCACAGAGTAAAATTGAAACGATTGCAGATTTGGTCATTCTATTGAGTTCCTCAAACAATCAGTGTCAGACTCCTTACAGCTCATGAGCATAACAGAGTCTGTATTCTTACCATTGCGGAGGAACTCACACAATCATCTTGCAGTACCCCACTTTTTACACTGTGGCAATAATGCTTTCCGCTGACTAAAACGTTAATCCATCACATTCAATATCGTGCGAACGACCACTGATAGGATCGATAAAACGTAATCGCTGCGCCAAGAGCTGTAACGGCTTGCTAAAATCATCCGGTCCTTTAGGGTATAAGGTCGGATAAAAGCGGTCATTTAACAATGGCATACCAAGGCTTTGCATATGGACCCGCAGCTGGTGCGTCTTACCCGTAATAGGGCTTAACTCGAATAAACCCAACTCCCCATGAATCGCCACTAAGCTGATTTCAGAGTGCGTATTTGCCTCACCTTCGACTATCTTCATGGTGAAACTCGGCTCGCTGCGTTGCATGCGATTTTTCACCGTCCAATGCAATGGCAAGGTTAATTCGCCACTGGCATATTGCGCCATAATCTCTGGGGTGAGTTTGGCTATCGCTTGATAATCTTTACGGATCGCATCATCGATAAATAGCTGATGATAAATATGCCGCGTCTCTGGGCGAGTCGTCATCAGGATCACGCCTGCGGTTTCCCGGTCTAATCTATGGGCTGGAGCGATAGTGTCTATCCCAGTGCTTAAGCGTAACCTGTGTACTAGGCATTCATTCACATAATCGCCGCTGGGGGTAACGGGTAAAAAATGCGGTTTGTAGGCCAAGATAAGATTGTCATCTTGAAACAAAATCGGCGACTCGAAGGGGACTTGTGTTTCGACGGGGACTTCACGGTAGTAATAAGCCCTCGCCGTCGGCCGATAGGCTGTATCTAATCCAATTAAGCTGCCGTCTTGCCAATGCACTTTGCCATCGAGGATCCGCTGGCGCCAAACCGCTTCGCCAATATGGGCATAATGCTCGATCAAAAAAGAAAATACGGTTGGTTTATCAACCACATCTAAGGGAAGAACCACAAAAGAAGGTTGGGCGGCACGGGCGGTTTGAGTCATAAAAACAACTAGCGGCGATAATGAGCCGCTATTTTAGCCTCTGTGTGGTTTTTCAGTCCACATGGGACTTGATGAGTTGCAGGACAAAATCCATGGTTTTGTGGCAGTCGGGTTGATTCACCAGCACTAGCTTATCGCGGTTATACATGGGCAACACTTCTAACCAACGTTGGCTCACCCAAGCCGCATCCTCTAAATGCACTTGGGAATAGAGCTCCAGCAAGTCAGGATTGACCTCGTAGAATTGCTCTAAGGCGGCACTGATCAGCTCGAACTCCCCTTCTATCGGCTCTTCCTGCCAATTTTGGCAGGGCAAAGTGCGGGACATCCACAGCTTATCTTTCGTCTGTGCCGCCGAGAGAATACTGACTCTTTGACGCCCCTCTAACACTATGCTGAGGGAGTCATCTTCCAGCTGGTTAAAATCGATGATGTCACACTGAGTGGCAGTGGGATAACAGGGCGGAGTCCCACTGGGTTTCATCGCCGCAAAGGCCAAATCGTATTTGCCTTTTAACACATCCGCGACCATGCGTAATTGACCCGGCTCTACCACGCGAACCTCAATCCTTCCCTGTGGCAGCAACAAGGCATCGCGCATAATTAACGCCATTTCTCGTGTTTGCATAGCAACCTCCTGCCCACTCATAGAAGGAAACGCTCAAAAACTAGCCGCATCCCTTATTAGTTTAGAGTGTAGCAGGAGAAATAATTTCCTTCCTAAAGTCGCTGACAGCAAAAAAGAATTTAGGCTTGCTTGCCACTCTCGCCTTACAGTGGCGCTAAGTGTGCGGTGATATTTCCTTTTGCACACACCTCGGCAAATTCATCGGCTAAGCGCTCGCTCAAGGCAACAGAGCGGCGCCAATACTGCATCCGCTGCGCCGTATCCAATTGCTTAAAGTCTTCACGGTCGGGAACCTTACCAAAGGGGAGCGAAGCCACAAATTCCGCCGAAGGCGCCAGTACCAAGGCGTTATGGTAATTAGAGCGTGCACGGCGCCAGGTTAAGGATTTATCGAACCATCCGGGGCTCATATGGGGATAAAAATGCGGATACAAGGTCAGCCCCGTAGCATGGGATAAGGGCAAATCGAAGTGGTAGTCGGTGATGCCACCATCATAGTATTGCCCTGAGGCAACCCCCTCAATCTGAGATACGGGGGCAAGCACTAGGGGAATCGATCCCGTCGCTAACATCACTGAATTCATATTGGTTTCGGTGAGCTGCGCCTGCTGGCTGGGTAAATCCGCAAGTTGCTTAAAGGGCGATGATGCCACTTGCTGGCTAAAGACCACTCGCTCGAAATGCCAACCCAAGGTTTTGCGGCTAATGAGGTTGGTCGCGGCCGTCATCGCAAGCCCTGCTGCCAAGGGCAATTTATGGCTAAGACGATTGATATGCTTAGCCCGGCATGCAATTAAGTGACTGTGAATAAAGGGATGATTCACTATCTCGCGCCCGCCCGTCTCGCCGAGAATGCCTTGGACTATGCCCTTCACCTGCTCGCTCACTTCCTGCGGTGTCGGTATGGTTTCATACCGCTGGCCAATATAGTAATCCTCTAAACGTCCGTAGGCTTGTAGTGGATCCTGCTGCGCCAAACAGGCTAAACGCCACGCCCCCGACGACGCCCCCAAGGTATAAAGCGGTGTCTTGCGCTGCTTAAAGAATTCCGTGAAGAGATACTTATCAAGACCCGCAATCCCTAACCATTTGGGTCCACCGGATGCAGCCAATAGTTGTGTAAAAGCATCGGAATGCAGACCTTGTTTCCTGATAATGTTAAAGGCCGTAGGACCTGCGAGAAAGCGTAATGCGGGCAAAACTTAACTCCTTAAAGAGCCTCAAACCTGAGGTTTAACGCCATTAAAACACAGTCGCCAAGCGCGATAAACCTTCAACACACCTAATGGATCTAGATGATTTTATTCACTTAGCCCATCACATCCAAGTGGCGACATATTCGACTGGCTTTAAAGAATTATCTAGAACAGTAAGCTCTGAGTTAGTACTTTTCTGTCTAGATGTAACAATTGTTACAGTGATAACCTTCACCCTATCGAATTGTTACTTTCGTTGGTTCAATGTTTTCGTTCCAGCCTAAAGGTTACTCCACATTGAGAGGTTTTATGCGTCCAGCCGTTATCGCATTAGCAGTATCTTCAACTTTGGTTTTTCCTGTCGTACACGCAGAAGAACAGGCCAGCAGCTTTGAGAAAATTGAAGTCGTCGGCTCGCGGATCGCCCTGCGCACCGCAACCGACAGCGTTGCCCCCGTCGATATCATTACCGCGGAGCAACTCGAATCAACCGGTATGACCGAAACGGCTAAGGCGCTGCAATTTGCCGCGCCAAGTTACAGTTTCCCCTTCTCATCGGTCACCGATGGCTCAGATGCGGTGCGCCCTGCTAGCTTACGCGGCCTGTCGCCAGACCACACACTAGTACTGGTAAACGGTAAACGCCGCCATGGTTCGGCGCTGGTACATTTAAGCGGCACTGTCGGCAAGGGCTCATCTAACGTCGATTTGAACGCGATCCCGATGACATCAATTAAACGCATTGAAATCCTGCGTGATGGCGCCTCGGCACAATACGGCTCAGATGCGATTGCCGGTGTTATCAACGTAGTCTTAAAAGATAACGACCAAGGCGGTAGCGTCTCGGCTCAAGCGGGACAGACCTATTTGGGTGACGGTGAACAATGGCGCGTAGGAGTGAACCACGGGATCAGCTTAAACAACGACGGTTTTGTGAATATTGGCGTCGAAGCTCACCATAAAGACAGCACCAACCGCGCAGGCTTAGACCCTCGTCAACAATATCCTAAGCTGCCAGACGGTTCAGATGATCCGCGCGAAGCAACATTCAACCGCAAGAGCCACCAAGTCGGCGACGCCGAATACGATAACTTAGGCTTATTTATCAACGCGGCGCAGCCTTTCTCAAACGACAGTAAACTCTATGCCTTTGGTGGCATTAGCCAGCGTGAAACCAAATCCGGTGCTTTTTATCGCCGCGCGCTCGATGCCCGTAACTTGACCGAGCTGTATCCCGACGGCTTTTTACCGCAGATCAATCCTAAGATCATCGACTCATCATTAGTCCTAGGCTATGAGTTCACCCTCGGTGAATGGAATATCGATACCTCAGCGGGCTATGGCGGTAACTTGTTCGAATACAACATTGTAAACACCCTAAACGCATCACTCGGCCCAGATAGCCCGACGGAATTCGATGCGGGCACACTGTCCACCAGCGAAGCAAACCTGAATATCGATGCCTCGCGCTACTATAACTTTGCCAATGACTCAGAGATCTTAGTGGCGACGGGTGTCTCTTGGCGCCAAAACGGTTATCAGATTGAGGCGGGCGAACCGGGTTCTTATATCAATGGCGGTTATGATAACCGTGCAGCGGGCAGCCAAGGCTTCACTGGCTTTACGCCTGAATCAGAAGTCGATGAAACTCGCGACAATACCGGTGTTTATGTTGAGCTTGAAAACCAATTAACCACAGAGTTTTATTGGGCAGCGGCGCTGCGTTACGAAAACTATTCTGACTTTGGTGGCAACACCAGCTGGAAGCTCGCAGGCCGTTACGACTTCACCGACCATTTAGCCCTGCGCGGCACAGTGAACACAGGCTTTAGAGCGCCGAGCGTACAACAACTGTACTTCAGCAATATCTCGACCCTGTTCAATCCTGATCCGACTACGGGCCAGTTAGTGCCAACAGAATCAGGCACTTTCAACACCTTATCGCCAGTGACTGAGGCGCTAGGCATTAACGAGCTCGACCCAGAGCTGTCGCAATCCTTCAGCTTAGGCTTGGTGTACACCAATGATACGGGCCTAGCCCTAACCTTGGATGCCTATCAGATTTCAATCGATGACAGGATTATCCTCTCAAGCTCAGTGACGCCAAACGACTCACCGGCTGTTGCGGCGGCGCTAGCCAATACCAATGCAGAATCGGCGCGCTTCTTTATTAACGCCGTCGATACTCGTACTCGCGGTGTTGATTTAGTGGTGAGCCAAGATTTTGATCTCGGCAACTGGGGCGATTTACGCGCCAACCTGGCATACGCCTATAACAAAACTGAAATCCAAGATATTCATTTCCCTGAAATTTTGGACGGACTCGGCCCTAAACTCTTCGATAATATCGAACAAACCCGCATGACCTCGGCCACGCCGCACAATACAGGTAACCTAGGTCTGACCCATGAATTAGGTGACTTTAAGACTAATATTCGCCTCAGCTACTTCGGCGATTACACTGTGGGTTACTCGACGGGTGACGTGAATTACAGTGACCAATGGGTGATGGATTTATCCGTGCGCTACGCCGCAACCGATGCCTTAAGCTTCACCGCTGGTGTGCAAAACCTGTTTGATGTGTATCCTGAAAAACGCCCTGATGACAATAACTTCAATGGTATTTTCGTCTATCCGTTAACCAATACACCGTTTGGATTTAATGGGGGATACTACTTCCTCGAAGCCAAGTATACTTATTAAGCCGCAAACAATGAAAACAGGCCATTTATGGCCTGTTTTTTTATGTCTATCGCTTATGTTCTAACGGCGGTGAACTGATTATAATCTTTACAATTCACTCATTTACTTACGCCATATCGAGTACCCCATGATTGTCGATACCTTAGCTAATCGCCATATTTATCAATCACTCAGCCCACGCATTGCCACGGCATTAGCGCATCTCGCCAGCACTGACTTTAGCCAATTGCCCGTTGGCAATTATCCCCTCGATGGCGAGGATATTTTCGTAATAGTCAACGATTACCACACCAAGCCACAATCGACCGAACCCTTTGAAGTACATCAAAAATACATCGATGTGCAGTATGTGGTCAGTGGCGAAGAAGAGTTTGGCTATCTACCATTGGCAGGCCAAACCCCATCAAAACCTTATTTCGAAAAGCACGATTACGCCGAGTTCGATTACGAGTCGAATAAAGCCAACGCCTCCTACATACAACTAAAGGCGGGGATGTTCGCACTCTTTTTCCCCGGCGATATGCATATGCCCGGCACGAGTGATACACCGACAGCGGTGCGTAAAGTCGTGATAAAAGTGAAGATCTAACAGCTGTGTGAATGATGACCACAGCCAGCGGTCGGTTTTTAGTGGAATAGCGACTTAAGGGCGCAGTGATATGCGCTTTGGCTATTTCCGAATCGGGCGAAATATTGTTAAAATTGCCACAAATTTAAAGGAGAGTCCCTGAAATGCCTATGTACGTTGTCGGTCACAAAATCCCCGATTCTGATTCAATCTGCGGTGCTATCGCGTTAGCTTATTTAAAAAACCAAATCGGTGAAGAAGCCGTTGCCGCACGTTTAGGTGAATTATCACCCGAAACCGCTTTCATTCTGGAGCGTTTTGGCTTTGAAGCGCCAGAATACAAAACCAGCTATGCTGGTGAGCAGGTCTATATCGTTGACCACTCTGAACAGACTCAAGCACCGGACGATATCGCTCAAGCGACTATCGTAGGTATTGTGGATCACCACAAATTAGGCGATCTGACCACTGATACGCCTTTAGAGTGCTGGATCCGCCCAGTAGGTTGCAGCAACACAGTAATCAAGATGATGTATGACTTCCACCAAGTTGCCATCCCTAAAAATATCGCTGGCATCATGATGTGCGCCATCCTGAGCGACACAGTGATTTTCAAATCACCTACCTGCACCACAGCCGACATTCGTTGCGTTGAGGCCTTAGCCGAAATCGCTGGCGTTGAAGACTTTAAAGCGCTTGGCATGGAAATGTTCAAGGTAAAATCGGCAGTTGAAGGCACGCCAGCACGCGATCTCGTGATGCGCGACTTTAAAGACTTCAACATGAACGGTAACTTAGTGGGTATCGGCCAGTTAGAAGTAATTGATCTGTCAGTATTTGATTCAATCAAAGCCGAGCTGGAAGCCGATATCAAAGCCCTGAAGATTGAAGGCAACCGTCACAGCGTACTGTTACTGCTGACTGACATTATGAAAGAAGGATCAGAGCTGTTAGTGGTTTCTGACGATGCCGATCTGGTTAACCGTGCCTACGGCAAAACCCCAATCGATGGTAAAGTATGGTTAGACGGCGTATTAAGCCGTAAGAAGCAAGTTGTGCCACAACTGCAGGCCGCTTTCGCTTAAGCAACCATTTAGTTGTAATACATAAAAAGCCGAACTCAGTTCGGCTTTTTTGTGCTTTCGATTTAGTCACCACCATAAAATCGGCATGAAACTTTGCTCATAAAGCTATCCTAAATTTGGCTACGCCGAGTAATATGGGATGATTCATTCTCGCACTCTGTTTTCATCATGCCAGAAGCCCTACAACACCTAATCACCGAAATGACACCTTGGTTGCAGCAATACGGTTATCTGCTGCTATTCGTGGCCATTGCCGTCGAGGGATTTGGGATTCCTGCACCGGGCCAATCCTTACTGATTGTTGCCAGTTTATTGGCCTCGACGGGGCAAATGTCGCTGCCATTAGTCCTCATCGTTGCCTGCGCCGCCGCCCTGAGTGGCAACAGTTTAGGCTACTTTATCGGTCGCCGCTTCGGTGAGGTATTGCTGCAAAAAGGTTGGATAAAGCCGCAGCTTGAGGACAAGATCCACAGTGTGATTGGCCAGTATGGCATTGCAGCCTTAGTGCTCAGCCGCTTTGTCGAAGGGCTTAAGCAGTTTATGTTTATTGGCTGCGGCCTAGCCAAAATGCCCTTTAAGCAATTCGTGATGGGCAACCTACTCGCCACCAGCATTTGGGTAACGCTTTTTGGCTTAGGTCCAGTATTCATCCGCGATGAAATCGCCCCAATACTCGCGTTTTATCATCAACATAAATACCCGACATGGGCAATCGTTAGCCTGCTTTTAATCCTTTTACTTCATTTTAGTTGGCGTAAATTTCAGGTTAAAAATCAGTAAGGCGAGTACGATCCTTTACTCAGTCTCTACCTTAGGTTGAGGCTGAGTTGGTTCATTCGACGGAATCTCGTTAGAAGTATTTTTCTGAGGTTGAGGTTCATCATTGATTATTGATTGCTTGTCCCTGGACTCAGTTACCTCTTGTTTGGTCTTATCATCAACTTCACTCGGTTTACCATCTGTCGCTTGCGGCTGTGTTTGTTCATCAGCTTGTGGCGGCGTAACTGGGGGACTCACCTCACTCGGTGCTTGAGCCTCTTGTGGCTGGGGTTGCTCACCTTCAGGTAGCGGCTCGACTAACACCACGGGTTCTGCTGGGGTACTGGTTTGTGTATCGCTGGTATTTGTTGCCTCAGAGTCGGGCGCCAACGTGGCTAAATCTTCATTCGCTGGGCTTTCTACCGCATGTTTAGGCAATTGATTTCGATATAAATCAATCATCCCCATCACCTCGGACAGCGCCTTGGCGTGGTCTGGCGTTAAGATCCCATTATGCCCAGAGACAATTTCATCGGACACGGCCAGCACCCATACTGCCTGCATATTGGCGTCTGGACAGGTTTGCACGCTGCGCCGCGCTTGCAGGCGAGCACGGATTTTCCAACCCGAATGCGGCAAGGTCATCATACAGCCTGGGATTTGATCGTGAGCCATTAATGCCGAAGGCATCTTCATCGGGGTCGAACAATTACCGCCAGAACATTTATCGATATCGTGGGTAATAGCCCAAGAGTTACCCAGCGCCCGCTCGCCGTCCTTGATGTAATTAAAGGCCTCTTTTACCGCAAAATCGCCCTTAGATTGCAGCACCACCATACTCGGTTTTTGCCTATCTAGGCTCATCAGAGTATCGAGTGGCTTAAAATCCTGCGCTGGCGCGGCAGGGTTTAACAGTAAGAAAAGATTCGGGTTATCCTGCTCATTATCGATGGCCGCCTTGATTCTATCTTTACTGGCGTGCAGCACCACTAAGCCGCCAAGGCTGTGACCAATCACGGTATAACGCAGTAATTGATGTTCAGCCACTAACCCATCCAGCTTATCCAGCAATTGCGATAGCCCGGTTTGCCCAATGCGTTTGGCCACGGCTTTACGCTGTAAAATGGTCGGAAAATCCAGCGGTTCAATCCAACTGGTGGCATCTTCTGAGCCATCGAGCCAGAAGGGATCCAGCTTGTCGCCTCGCCAGCCTATATATAAACCCAATAGATTACGCTGGGAGTCGGATGCCGCCATCTGCTGATAAAACTGCTCGAACGCGACAAAGTTTTCGTCCGTCGGATTGGCACTATGGTGCCAGCCGTGGACAAAAATCAGCAGTTCGGGAGCCGTGCCATTATTGGGTTGTAAAATCCGCGCCTTGAGCCCTTGCCATTGCCCATCGTTGTGTGGCTGACCTTGATCATTAAATTCAATCACATGCAGATTTTGCGTAGCAATATCAGGGCCGGGGATGTGATAGGCTTGGTCAGGAATAAAAGGAAGTAAAATACCGAGGGACAACAACATTAAAAACAGTAACTTGTACTGCGTAAACTTCTTAAGGCTCATTTATGACAACTAAATTATGGCCAGACTAGGCCAATATAGACACGCTGCTGGGACTAACAGCAAAATTGGCCAAATTATACGCTAACCCCAAATTTCCAGCTAGAGCCGACGACGCCTTTTATCATCATGCTTACTCGAGTTAGCGCCAAGTGTCGGGCAGCTTCACTTGACTCCAAAGGTCATCGCACAATGACGCGGTATGTTGCCACTGACCGCTGCAAATCCATTTCACTAAGGCATCGCCCACCTGTGGATAGGTGATGGGATTTGGCGATGCCGCCTTGAGCCAACGTTTGACCACGCCCGTATCCAGACTCATCATACTGTCACCTGCGCCCAATAATTGGAGCGCAGCCACATTCGACAACTGTTCAAATTGACCAATCAGCGGCTTGACCAACAACTTTTTCCCTAAGGTCAGCGCCTCGCTCGCCAGCTCAAATCCGGCATTACCAATCACCCCACCGCAGCTCGCTAAGTGCTGTTTAAATCCGTCACGATTAAAACCATGCCATTGAATATGGTCGGCAAGCGGTGTTGTCGGCTGCTTAGCGTGATACACCAAGAACTGATAATCCGTAAATGGCTTAAAAAATGCGGCGATCGCATCCGCCTCTTCGAAGGGTAAATACACCAAAATTTGATGGGTATGTTCAATAGGACTGGCATCGACTTCAACAAAGGGAGGTAGGATCGGAAAACCAAAATGATGCCAATGGCACCCCAGTGCCACATCTACTGGCGCAAAATAGTTGAGTAGTAACTCATTAAACCAAGTGCTTCCCAACTTAGGCACTGGATGCGTCAAGGCCGCTTGATGACTTATGCCAATGGAAGGGACGCCTTGACGCCTCGCCGCCCATGCGGATACGGGTTCAAAATCATTCAGCACTAAGTCATAGCAACTCAAATCTAATGCTTGGATATCCTTAAGCAATGACAAAGAGCAATTTTGTCTTACCGTTTGCGGCACATTCACCCGCCCAGAGTGGGTTGCAAAGGTCATTCCCGCCTGTACGCGATACTCCCCAAAACACTCCATATCGAAAAAATGTTCAGGCTTACGCCCCGAAAACAAAAAGTCGACTTGAATATTGTGCTCAATTAAGGCTTTTGCCATCACTCGAGCACGGCTTAGGTGGCCATTCCCTGTGCCTTGAACTCCGTAGAGTATTCGCATTGCTTATCCTTTAACTGTGAATGAAATATTGGTGAATCAAGGAGATATCCAACGAATAAGCGCCTGACTTGGGTTAAATCACGGGATGTACCAGCAGCACAGCACCCGTACCTAACAGAGCGCCGGCAACAATATCTGAAGGGTAATGCACCCCAAGTACAATGCGTGAGGCACCAATACAAAGTGCCCACAGGTAAGCAAGAGGCGCAGCCACGGGATACACCTGCGCCACACTCGTGGCCATCACAAAGGCGGCCGCCGTGTGCCCCGAAGGTAGGCTGAATCTGTCTGAAGGTTCGAATCCCTTCTCAAACCCAATCAAGGCGTGACAGGGCCGAGTGCGGCGAATGCTATTTTTGAGTAATAAGTACAGTGGTAATTCAACCAAAAAACTCGCCAACAGCAGATTGAACAGGCTCTGTCCTTGGGAGTGTGTCAGCATCAACCCGACGGCAAGGTACAAATACACATGCCCATCTCCAGTTGCTGATATCCGCTTCGCCCAGTCATAAACACCGTGACGTTGGCTCAAACCTACAATGCGATAAAACATGCGCTTATCTAAGTCTGTAATGTAACTCAACATAAAACAGGCTCCTTGCTGGCATGCCAGCGAGTATCATGGCGATGTTAATGAGTGCATTCTCTCGACAACCGTTAGCGTCTGCATGTTTTAACGCCCTGTCAGACGACTATTTCACGATAGAACCCCACGCTAAACCCTATGGCGACTTAAACAGATATTGCTTAAGTACTCAGTGTTAAGGTGAGACTAAGAACTGCCGATGACGGCAAAGTGACATCAGGCCTAAAGTTTTATGACATTCGCGCAGAGGAAATGAATCGCAAGGGATGAAGTAATGACTGCAAAAATAGGAAAACGTGCGGGGGAGATACAGTGCTGCCCTGATGCTAAGCTCGGGCAACACTGTCAGAAAACCTTCAAGCGACGGCTTGTTCCAACGCTTTGGCGCGGTAAATTTTCGTCAGATGATAGATATTAATACAGGCTACGAAAGCGTTCATACCTGCAACTGGCCAGGCTGAAATAAATACGCCGTAGATTACAAACAGGGTACAGCCGACAAAGTTTAACCATCTTAACCAGATGATGTTCTTCATCATAAGTGAAATTGCCACCATCACTGAGGCAAAATAACCAATAATTTCAATTGTGTTTACAGCTTCCATAGGCACCTCTCGAAGGCCCTCTACCGTCCATAAGCGTAACGGGGGGTCCTTGCCCCTAAAGCAAATTAAGTTAAGTAAGTTAATTTAAACTTGGGATATAATACCAAAACACGCAACAGAGTTGTAATAAAAAACCGTTATTTAATGACCGATATCAAGTTTTGAGGACAAACCCCTGTTAAGTGACGAAAGTTTACAACAGAAGTGTTAACCCCCAAGTGCAACAATACCGTGATTGATAACACTTTTCTTTTCAGTAATCCCTTTTATACTGGCGTAAACTCGCTAAACTGTACGCAACGCGGATCAATAGGAGTGTAAATATGGAATACAACACCTCAGAACTATGTGACATGTACTTAGATGTCGTAGATGTAGTCGAGCCCATGTTCAGTAACTACGGTGGTTGTAGCTCTTTTGGCGGTTCTATCAGCACAATTAAGTGCTTTGAAGACAACGGCCTAATCACCGAGGTCTTACAAGAAGATGGCCAAGGTAAAGTCTTACTGGTTGACGGTGGTGGCTCATTACGCCGCGCCCTGATCGATGCTTCTATCGCTGAAATCGCAGTCAACAACAACTGGGAAGGCATTATCGTTTACGGTTCAGTACGCGATGTGGATGCACTGGAAGAGTTAGACATCGGCATTCAAGCCCTTGCCTCAATTCCAGTGGGTGCCGATGGCAATTCAGTGGGCGAAGTGGAAATTCCGGTCAACTTTGGCGGCGTAACCTTCCTCCCAGGCGATCATATCTATGCCGATAACACCGGCATTATCCTGTCGCCAGAACCACTCGACATTGAGTAATGACAAATTACCTATCAAGAAAGCCAGCTAAGCTGGCTTTTTTATTGGCTGTTTTTCGCTAAGTCCCATTGAATATTCGTCCTTGGGTACGCCACAATATCTCAGTCCCTACCGATAAGAATACGAATCCATGTCTGAATTTATTCCATTTACTCAAGCCGATGTCGCCAGCTTAGTGAGCCCAAGAGCGGGTGAAACCAAAATTGGTCAATGTGTACATTTGGCCAATCACGAACATCCGCTCGAGGCGATACTCGCCACCGCCAAAGCCCACGGCGCTCAATTTGCCATTCTAGGCGTTGGGGAAGATATCGGCCCACGAGCTAACCTAGGTCGAGGCGGCGCCACCGATGCCTTTACCACCAGCATGCGCCAATGGTTGAATTTACAGTCGAATCGTTTTCTTTCGGGCGCCGAATGCTTGATTTTAGGGCAAGTTCATACGGCGGATCTGCAATTACAGGCGCAGGATGGCGAAGGCGCAAGCCTACCCCATCTACGCCAGGCGGTTGAGCAACTCGATGAACGGGTGATTAGTATCGTTAGCGCCATACAAGCCGCAGGGCTTGAACCCATAGTGATTGGCGGCGGCCACAACAATGCCTACGGTCTGTTAATGGCGACTTCGGCCCATTATCAACGCCAAGTTGCCGCGGTGAATTTAGATCCCCACAGTGATTTTCGTCTACTCGAAGGGCGCCACAGTGGTAACGGCTTTAGTTATGCCGCCAATCGCGGCGCGCTGGGTTATTACCATGTGCTCGGCTTACACGAGCTCAAAAACAGTGAGGCTAATTTACAACAGCTGTCTGACTTTGGTGGCACTTGGCATAGCCTTCAACAGATCTGGATTCGCCGTGAGGTGAGCCTCACAGAGGCGCTGCAGGAGATTGCTGGCAAACTCAATCACACCGCCCTGCCCGTTGGCTTAGAGCTCGATGTCGATGCCATTGCAAAAATGCCCAGCAGCGCCTCAACGGCGGCGGGCATTCCGTTGCTCGATGCCGCGCACTATATCAGTTACATCGCCAGCCATTGTCCCTGTGCTTATTTGCACTTGGCCGAAGCCGCGCCGAGCTGCCATGAGGCGGGTACTGAAGCCGGATTTAGGGATGTCGGCCAGAGTATCAGCGAGTTAATCTATGCCTATGTGCAGGCAAGGCGTCATTTTTTAGCCCAATAGCATGTTAAGCTTGCGCCCTTGTGGGCGCTAAGCTATTCACCAAATCCTGATATTGTGGTCTAATGCCAATCCATTTTATCGGGTCGGCGCACTCAACATTGGCCAATGCCAAACGCCTCAAGCCAACGCCTTGAGGAGAGTTTACTAACTCGATCACAGAGTGATAGATCAAAGATTCAGCAAATGCAGGCGATGGCTTACACTCGCCACTAATACTTTGCAAAACAATAGGAATACATTGATGTCTGAGGGCGAATCTAAAAATACCCACTTTGGTTATAAAACCGTAGAGGCGGACAAAAAGGCCGATCTCGTTGCCGGCGTGTTTCATTCGGTTGCCGCCAAGTACGATATCATGAATGACGTTATGTCCTTCGGTATTCACCGTTTTTGGAAGCGTTACACCATTGAAGTTTCTGGTGCGCGCCCTGGCATGAAAGTACTCGACCTTGCAGGTGGTACTGGCGATTTAACCGCTAAGTTCTCCCATTTAGTGGGCGAAAAAGGTGAAGTGGTATTAGCGGATATCAACGATTCTATGCTGAAAGTGGGCCGCACTAAACTGCGTGACCGCGGCATCGTTGGCAATGTGAGCTATGTGCAAGCCAACGCCGAAGCGCTGCCTTTCCCCGATAACCACTTCGATATCATCACTATCGCCTTTGGTCTGCGTAACGTGACCGATAAAGACGCGGCGCTGCGTTCAATGAACCGCGTGCTTAAGCCAGGCGGCAAGTTGTTAGTGTTAGAGTTTTCTAAGCCACAGCACGAGCTGATGCGCAAAGTCTATGACTTATACAGCTTTAAAGTGCTGCCGAAAATGGGTGAAATCATTACTAAAGACGCCGACAGCTATGAGTATTTAGCCGAGTCGATTCGCATGCACCCAGACCAAGAAACCCTCAAGCAAATGATGGTTGATGCGGGCTTTGAACAGGTAGATTACACCAACATGACCGACGGCATTGTTGCCCTGCACCGCGGTTATAAATTCTAATGATGCCGCAAGAAGTGGTGTTACTTGCCTGCGCCGCCATTGAGACGGGTCTGAAGCAACTTCAGACCCAAGCCGGCGACGCCTATGCTCGCCAGCGTCAGTTACATGGCAAAGTCTTTCGCATTCAATTATCACAACTCAGTTGGCCAATTTACTTAGTCTTCGCCAAAGAAATCCAAGTGCTGAGTCGCTATGAAGGCGATGTGGATGTCAGTCTGCATGCCGATGCTACGACGCTCTACCGCGTGACAGAAGGTGCTAACCTCACCGAACTCATCAAGCAGGATAAGCTCAGCCTCGAAGGTGACCTCAATCTGTTACAAAGCTTCAGCCATTATCTGCGTAGCATAGAGTTTGATTTTGCCGAGCCACTGTCGCGTTACTTAGGCGATGGGCCAACCCATAAACTGCTGAGCACGGGACTACAGGCTAAAACCTTAGCACTTGAAGTGCTGCGTAAGACCCGCTCGCATTTGGGGCAACTCGCTATCGAAGAATATCGCCTTGCGCCACACCGGATTGAACTCATTCATTTTCGCGATCAAATGGATGACTTAGTTGACGACACTCATGCGCTCGAACAACGGATTGCCAAATTAAGAGACCAAATTAAGCCATGACCCTTGCCAGTATCCGCCGCGGTTATCATGTCATTAAAACCCTACTGCAATATGGGTTAGATGACGTATTACCGCCAAAGATGACCCCTTGGTACTTTAAACTCGCCCGCAACAGCCTGTTTTGGATCCGCAACAAGCACAAAGGTAAATCCGGTGGCGAGCGTTTAAAGCTGGCGATGCAAGAGCTTGGTCCTGTGTATATTAAGCTCGGGCAAATGCTGTCAACCCGCCGTGACTTACTCAGCGACGAATGGGCCAATGAACTTGCCATGTTGCAGGATAAAGTCCCGCCCTTCGATGGCGCCTTGGCGCGCCAGGCGATTGAAGCCGAACTTAAAGCCCCCATCGAGAGCTACTTCGACGACTTTGACGAAACACCCTTAGCCTCAGCCTCGATTTCGCAAGTGCATACCGCCACGCTCAAATCCAACGGCAAGGCCGTGGTCTTAAAAGTGCTGCGTCCGAATGTAGAAACTAAAATCCAAGCCGACTTATTGTTGATGTCGCAAACGGCTAAGGTCATCGATTATCTCCTCGGTGAAGGGAATCGTCTGCGCCCCTCTGAGGTGATTGAAGATTACCGCGTGACCATTCTAGGTGAGCTCAATCTTAAGCTTGAGGCACTCAATGCCATTAAGCTGCGCAATAACTTCCTCGACTCAGACGCGCTCTATATTCCGTATGTCTACGAAGAGTTTTGCTATCCACGTTTAATGGTGATGGAGCGCATTTACGGTATTCCGGTATCGGATATCGCCGCACTGAAGGCACAGGGCACTAACTTTAAACTCTTGGCCGAGCGTGGCGTAGAGCTGTTTTTCACCCAAGTGTTCCGCGATAACTTTTTCCATGCCGATATGCATCCAGGGAATATTTTTATCTCCCGCGAGCATCCTGAGAATCCTTATTATATCGGCCTAGATTGCGGCATTATGGGCACACTCAGCGAAGTCGATAAGCGCTATTTAGCGGAAAACTTCCTCGCGTTTTTCAACCGTGATTACCACCGTATCGCACAGCTGTATATCGAGTCGGGTTGGGTATCGGAAAAAACCGATCTGCAAGCCTTCGAACAAGCCATCAAGGTGGTTTGTGAACCTATGTTTAACAAGCCCTTAGATGAAATATCCTTCGGCCATGTGTTATTAGAACTGTTCCGCACCGCACGCCACTTCGATATCGTCGTGCAACCTCAGCTCGTGCTGCTGGAGAAGACATTACTCTATATCGAAGGCTTAGGACGTCAGCTCTATCCGCAGCTGGATCTCTGGCAAACGGCGAAGCCCTTTTTAGAACAGTGGATGGCCGAGCAAGTGGGCCCTAAGGCAATGTTTAAAAAGGTATCCACAAAACTGCCATATTGGTCTGATAAGCTTCCGGAATTCCCTGAGCTAATTTACGATAACCTTAAATTAGGCAGGAAATTGCTGAGTTCTCAGCAACAAATGCTAGATAAGTATCTGAAATATCAGCAGCAAGCACACAAGAGTAATTACTTGCTCATCACTTCTGCAATTTTATTGATCTGCGGCACGTTATTGTTCAACCAAGACGCTACACTGTGGAGCCCTTACGTGTGTCTAATTTCAGGCGCGGTGTTGTGGATTATCGGATGGCGATCTAGGCCAAAGAATCGTAAATTTTAGCTAGCACTAATTAATCAGAGGTTCATAATAGAACCGATATCAATTAAGAGGATACCTTCATGGGTGGCATTAGTATTTGGCAACTTCTTATCATCGCGTTAATCGTTGTCTTATTGTTTGGAACAAAGAAATTACGCTCTTTGGGTGGTGATTTAGGTGGTGCTGTTAAGGGCTTTAAAAACGCTATGTCTTCAGACGAAGATAAAAAAGCGTTAGAAGATGCTGAAGCAGCAAAATCAGTGCAAACAGCACAAACTGCACAACCAACCCAACAGGCGACTGAAAAGAAACCTGAGTCTAACAAAGAACAGGCGTAACTCTTTATGTTTGACGGTATCGGCTTTATGGAGCTGCTGCTGATCGGTGTTCTGGGGCTTGTGGTACTTGGCCCCGAACGTCTACCGGTTGCAGTACGTTCAGTAACAAGTTGGATCCGCGCGATGAAACGCATGGCCAACTCAGTCAAAGAAGAACTTGAGCAAGAGCTAAAGATCGAGCAGTTGCACGCCGACCTCAAAAAAGCAGAGAGTAAAGGTCTATCTAACCTCTCACCCGAACTGCAAGAGTCGATCGACCAGTTAAAGCAAGCAGCACAGTCTGTGAATCGTCCTTACCAAGTGCAAGATGTTCCCGCACCGGAAAACCAGATCCACAACCCTGCGAGCCAGAGTGTTTCTACAGAGGCGAGTCCTTCGGCTTCCTCCGCCCCCACTAGCGAATCCAATCAGGGCGAGGATACCCGTTCCAACCCGAAAGCTAACGGATAATTCATGTCGCAACAGCAGCCACTTATCAGCCATTTGCTTGAACTCAGGTCCAAGCTGCTTAAATCCATTGCCAGTGTGTTAATCGTGTTCATTTGTAGCGTGTATTGGGCAAATGATATTTACCACTACATGGCAATCCCTTTAATGCAGTCTTTGCCCTTAGGTGGCAGCATGATTGCGACCGATGTCGCCGCACCTTTCTTCGCCCCTTTCAAACTGACGTTAGTCCTGTCTTTTTTTGTGGCAGTACCCTATGTGCTCTATCAAATTTGGTCCTTCGTGGCGCCCGGTTTGTATAAGCATGAAAAACGCTTAGTCATGCCGCTACTCTTCAGTAGCACAGTGCTGTTTTATTTAGGGATCGCCTTTGCGTATTTCGTTGTATTCCCTGTGGTATTTGGCTTCTTCGCCAACACGGCCCCCGAGGGTGTGCAAGTGGCAACCGACATCAGCAGCTATCTCGACTTTGTGCTAAAATTGTTTTTTGCCTTTGGCCTATCCTTTGAAATCCCGGTTGCCGTAGTCCTGCTTTGCTGGGCGGGTGTCACCACGCCTGAAGATCTCAAACAAAAACGCCCTTATATCATTGTCGGTGCATTCGTGGTGGGCATGCTGTTAACGCCACCGGATGTTATCTCCCAGACTATGCTTGCCGTACCAATGCTGTTATTGTTCGAAGGCGGATTATTTGCGGCTCGTTTTTACAGTAAAGCTGATGACGAGTCCGACGAAGAAGAATCAACGAACGACTAATGCCTTAATCGGCATTAGAGGAAAATAATAATAAGGAAACTGGGATGCGTTTTACTTTACTGACTGGTGCAGTGTTACTGGTATCTTCACAGGCTAATGCCGCGATTGAGCAGCAATTAACTCAGTGTGCAGGGATAACGGACAAGCTCGAGCGCTTGGTATGTTATGACAACCTCGCAGCGAGCATTCAAGTCACCACAGTGACCAATAACACCACGGCACCGATAGCTGTCGCCCCTGTTGTCACACCCGCAGCAGCCCCTGCAGCTGTGGCGACTGCAGCACCTGTTGCAGCTGCCACGACCAATGTCGAAGATAATTTCGGTATGGAAGTTAAACGCGTCCAAGAAAATACGACCGACAAGATTTATCTCGATGTGGAGTCAATTGCAGAAGATGCCTACGGCGCTTTAAAGATTACCTTTACCAATGGTCAAGTTTGGAAACAAACCGAAAGCCGTAAATTCAGCTTAAAAGTCGGTGACAAGGTATATATCGAAAAAGCCGCGCTTGGCTCTTTCTTAATGGGCACTGAAAGTCGTAATGCTAAGGTGAGGGTAAAGCGCCTAAAATAATGTCATCTTATATAGATATCGCTGTCAACTTGCTTGGCAGCGCACTCGAACCAGACATAGCGCAAATCGTACAAGCAGCGGCGGACCAAGGGGTTTCGCCGTTAATTGTTATTGGCAGCGATTTAACTGAAAGCGCCGCCGCCATTCAATTATGCCAACAGTATCCCAACCAGCTTTACTGCACCGCAGGCGTACATCCCCACCATGCTAGCGAATGGCAGGCAGACTCCAAACAGTTACAAACCACACTCAGCCAAGCGCCACAAGTCGTTGCCGTCGGTGAATGCGGACTAGACTACAACCGCGACTTCTCCCCTCGCCCGGCCCAGCGCCAAGCGTTTATCGACCAGCTCGAACTCGCGGTTGAACTCAAAAAACCGGTACTCATGCATGAACGAGATGCCCACGCTGATTTTTTAAGTATTGTTAAAGAATACCGCCCTCATCTCAGCGGCGCATTACTGCACTGCTTTACTGGCACACATCCCCAAATGGAAGCCTATATTGAGCTCGATCTACATCTAGGTATTACAGGATGGGTATGTGATGAAAGACGCGGCCAGGAACTTGCCGAGCTCGTCCCGTTTATTCCGAAAGAGCGTTTATTGATTGAAACAGACAGCCCTTACCTGCTGCCACGCAGTATGCGACCCAAACCTAAGTCCAGTAAAAATAAACCCGAGTACTTACCCTATATCGCGCAATATATTGCCAATCTGAGGGGTGAAAATGCGGCTGAATTTGCCAAACAGTGCTATCAAAATAGCCTAGCCTTTTTTAATTTGAGTCAAGCGAATGGCTAAGTTCGGCAGTTTATTGGTTTTGTTACTCGGTATGCTTATATCATTTGGCGGCTTTGCCAATACGATGAGCATAGATGAGCACACGTCTACACCACTAAACCTAACTCCGTGGTTGATGGTGACGCACTCCAATGCTAACCCTCAGCTAGACGATATTCAGGCGTTGCCCAAGTCTCAATGGCACAAGTTTACCAGTGATGATATTCAACGCCTTAGCCAACATGATTTTTGGCTTCGCGTAAACCTTACGAGTGGTGATGAGAGTCTTGCACGCATTCTCGCCCTCGATAATCCGTTATTGGATAGAGTGACCATCTTCCATTTGGTGAATAATCAGCTCATCAACACCACTGAGATGGGGGATACACTGCTCTATAAGAACCGCCCACTGCCGAGCAATATCTTTCTGTATCCTTTTAAACTAAGCAGCAATGAGCAACATACCTTCTATCTACACATCGTTACCGAAGGCAGTGCGGCAATACCTCTCAGCCTTTGGTCAGCCAATGATTTAGCTCAAATTGCCGAATCAACTGCCGTTGAGCATGGCTTTCAGCTCGGCGTGCTCGCCGCGATAGGGATTTTCAGTCTGTTTATCGCCTTGGCCTCTGGTTCATTCAGCTATAGCTATTACTCAGGTTATGTCCTATGCATGACGCTATTAGTGGCCACGATCAATGGTTATGCATTCCGTTTTCTCTGGCCCAATTGGCCAGCGTTACAGCAACTGATGGTGCCCGTGCTGTTACCTCTAGTGATGGCCTTTGCCTTAATGTTCACCGAGAAAATCCTGCAACTAAAATACTATAACCGCCGGATGTTATTAATGTGCCGCTACAGCGCGGTCTACATTATTCTTGTTGGGCTTTTAGTCCCCTTTTTGCGCTACGGAACCGTGCTGTATATCGAGATAATCTCGGTAGCGATACTCAGCATCATCATGATGATACTTGCCATCATACAAGCCATTAACGGTCAAAAGCTGGCAAAGCTCTATACCATCGGCTGGGTGAGTATGCTTACTGGCGCCTGCATCAGCAGCCTACTCTATTTGAGTGTTATCGAGTTCAATATCAAGCCGCAAACGCCGGTGATGCTTGGGCTCACCTTCGAAATCATCTTTATGTCGCTGGTCCTCGCTATCCGCTATAACGATGAGCGCAAATCTAAGCTCCGCATTCAACAGGAAGCCCTCAAGCAAGCACAAAAGATCCGTAGTGCCCGTGAGGAAGCCTTGAAAGTGGAAGCTGAAACCAATGAAAGACTCGAACAGATGGTGCAGGAGCGCACATTAGAGCTTGAGATCACTCTGCGCGAATTGCATGAAGTTAATCAAAAACTTACCGAACAGAGCACTATCGATAGCTTAACCGGCGTGAAAAACCGCAGCGCCTTTGATAAACGACTACTCGCCGAGAGCCGGATCAGCCGTCGCCAAGAAACCCCCATCGCCTTACTGATGCTGGATATCGACCGATTTAAATCGATTAACGATCAATTCGGCCACCTAGCAGGGGATCAGGCCTTAAAAGTGATAGCGACAACCTTGCAGCAACATTTAAAACGACCAACCGATCTAGTATCACGTTTTGGTGGTGAAGAGTTTGCTATTATTCTCCCCAATACGACTGCGGAAGGCGCCATTCAAGTCGCTGAAAGCATAAGAGATGCAGTGACTAGCATCGGCCTAGCATGGGAAGGAAAGCCCATTCCCTTGACCGTGAGTATCGGTGTCAGTGCCGACGTGATCAGTAACGACCAACACAGTACCGAATTATTAGAGCAAGCCGACAAAGCGCTCTATCAGGCAAAAAATAGCGGACGCAATCAAGTCAAATTGTATGCGCCAGCACAAACAGAACCTACTTAGGAGTCTAATGTGAACATCATTACCAGTGCCTTCCCTCAGCGCAGAATGCGCCGCATGCGTAAACATGACTTTAGCCGTCGCCTGATGGCTGAAAACCATCTAACAGTCAATGACTTGATCTACCCCATGTTTGTGCTTGAAGGCACCAATCGCAGCGAAAAAGTCGCCTCTATGCCAGGGGTTGAGCGCTACTCTATCGATTTACTGTTAAAAGAAGCCGAAGAGCTAGTCGAACTCGGTATTCCGTTAATTGCCCTGTTCCCTGTTACGCCAGCAGAGAAGAAATCACTGATGGCAGAAGAAGCCTACAATGCCGATGCTTTAGTGCAGCGGGCCGTACGTGAACTGAAAAAGGCCTTCCCACAACTGGGTATTATGACTGACGTGGCCTTAGATCCTTTCACCACCCACGGTCAAGACGGCATTATCGATGAAACAGGCTACATCCTGAATGACATCACTACTGAGATCTTAGTGAAACAAGCATTATCCCATGCCGAAGCGGGTGCAGACATTGTTGCGCCATCAGACATGATGGATGGTCGTATTGGTGCGATTCGCCAAGCGCTCGAAGCCGCAGGGCATGTAAACACCCAAATCATGGCTTATTCAGCCAAATACTCCTCAAGCTACTATGGTCCCTTCCGTGATGCCGTCGGCTCAGCAGGCAACTTAAAAGGGGGCAATAAACATAGCTATCAAATGGATCCGGCCAATAGCGATGAAGCGCTACATGAAGTTGCGCTAGACATCCAAGAAGGCGCAGACATGGTGATGGTGAAGCCTGGTATGCCTTACCTAGATATCGTTCACCGCGTAAAAACCGAATTAGCTGTGCCTACCTTCGCTTACCAAGTGAGTGGCGAATATGCCATGCATATGGCAGCCATTCAAAATGGTTGGTTAGCGGAAAAGGCCATCGTCATGGAATCGCTGCTATGCTTCAAACGCGCTGGCGCAGATGGCATCCTAACCTACTTTGCCAAACGTGCAGCACAGTGGCTAAAAGAAGCTAAATAATCGGGTTTAGAAAACAATTCTAAGCATAGGGCAGCCATACGCTGCCCTTTTTATTGGCCCGAACAAAGCTCTTGGAACGACTCTTTATCGTTCAAATCGATAAGCAGGCAATGAGTATGGCCATCGCAGAGGCGAATAAAAGGAAGGAATTGAGAGGGTAAAATTGAAACAACAAAAACAAAAAAGCCAGCTTATTCAGCTGGCTTTCTGCTCTCTTCACGAGAATGTTAGGCGCTTGGCGATGACCTACTCTCACATGGGGAGACCCCACACTACCATCGGCGCGATTGCGTTTCACTTCTGAGTTCGGGATGGGATCAGGTGGGACCACAATGCTATTGTCACCAAGCAAATTTGTTATTTACTACCCGTCTTATCTTGATGCAGGCAGTAAATTAATTCGGAAAGCTGCTTTGAGTTACACTTCTTAAGTGTTTGTATTCTATCTAAGTACTTGTAAAACCCATCTGGGTTGTATGGTTAAGCCTCTCGAGTCATTAGTATCAGTTAGCTCAACGCCTCACAACGCTTACACACCTGACCTATCAACGTCCTAGTCTCGAACGGCTCTTTAGTGGACTTATAGTCCAAGGGATGACTCATCTTGGGGCTCGCTTCCCGCTTAGATGCTTTCAGCGGTTATCGATTCCGAACATAGCTACCGGGCAATGCCATTGGCATGACAACCCGAACACCAGCGGTTCGTTCACTCCGGTCCTCTCGTACTAGGAGCAACTCCCCTCAATCATCCAACGCCCACGGCAGATAGGGACCGAACTGTCTCACGACGTTCTGAACCCAGCTCGCGTACCACTTTAAATGGCGAACAGCCATACCCTTGGGACCGACTTCAGCCCCAGGATGTGATGAGCCGACATCGAGGTGCCAAACACCGCCGTCGATATGAACTCTTGGGCGGTATCAGCCTGTTATCCCCGGAGTACCTTTTATCCGTTGAGCGATGGCCCTTCCATTCAGAACCACCGGATCACTATGACCTACTTTCGTACCTGCTCGACGTGTCTGTCTCGCAGTTAAGCTGGCTTATGCCATTGCACTAACCGTACGATGTCCGACCGTACTTAGCCAACCTTCGTGCTCCTCCGTTACTCTTTGGGAGGAGACCGCCCCAGTCAAACTACCCACCAGGCACTGTCCTTAACCCCGATTAGGGGCCCAAGTTAGAACATCAACACTACAAGGGTGGTATTTCAAGGACGACTCCACGAGAACTAGCGTTCCCGCTTCAAAGTCTCCCACCTATCCTACACATGTAGGGTCAATGTTCAGTGCCAAGCTATAGTAAAGGTTCACGGGGTCTTTCCGTCTAGCCGCGGGTATACGGCATCTTCACCGCAATTTCAACTTCACTGAGTCTCGGCTGGAGACAGCGTGGCCATCATTACGCCATTCGTGCAGGTCGGAACTTACCCGACAAGGAATTTCGCTACCTTAGGACCGTTATAGTTACGGCCGCCGTTTACCGGGGCTTCGATCATGAGCTTCTCTTGCGATAACCCAATCAATTAACCTTCCGGCACCGGGCAGGCGTCACACCGTATACGTCATCTTGCGATTTTGCACAGTGCTGTGTTTTTGATAAACAGTTGCAGCCACCTGGTATCTGCGACTGCCGTCAGCTTAGGGAGCAAGTCCCATCACCAACAGCAGCGTACCTTCTCCCGAAGTTACGGTACCATTTTGCCTAGTTCCTTCAGCCGAGTTCTCTCAAGCGCCTTGGTATTCTCTACCCGACCACCTGTGTCGGTTTGGGGTACGATTCCCGCTAACCTGAAGCTTAGAAGATTTTCCTGGAAGCATGGCATCAACTACTTCATCCCCTTGGGGACTCGTCATCAGCTCTCAGTGTATAGTGACCCGGATTTGCCTAAGTTACCCACCTACCACCTTAAACGCGGACTACCAACGCCGCGCTAGCCTAGCCTTCTCCGTCTCTCCATCGCAGTTAGCGGAAGTACAGAAATATTAATCTGTTTCCCATCGACTACGCCTTTCGGCCTCGCCTTAGGGGTCGACTCACCCTGCCCCGATTAACGTTGGACAGGAACCCTTGGTCTTTCGGCGAGGGGGTTTTTCACCCCCTTTATCGTTACTCATGTCAGCATTCGCACTTCTGATACCTCCAGTGTGGGTTACCCCTTCACCTTCAACGGCTTACAGAACGCTCCTCTACCGCGCAACCCTAATGGATTGCACCCGTAGCTTCGGTGGTATGTTTAGCCCCGTTACATCTTCCGCGCAGGCCGACTCGACTAGTGAGCTATTACGCTTTCTTTAAATGATGGCTGCTTCTAAGCCAACATCCTAGCTGTCTAAGCCTTCCCACATCGTTTCCCACTTAACATACACTTTGGGACCTTAGCTGACGGTCTGGGTTGTTTCCCTTTTGACGACGGACGTTAGCACCCGCCGTCTGTCTCCCGGATAGCACTCTTTGGTATTCGGAGTTTGCAAAGGGTTGGTAAGTCGGGATGACCCCCTAGCCTTAACAGTGCTCTACCCCCAAAGGTGTTCGTCCGAGGCGCTACCTAAATAGCTTTCGAGGAGAACCAGATATCTCCCGGTTTGATTGGCCTTTCACCCCCAGCCACAAGTCATCCGCTAATTTTTCAACATTAGTCGGTTCGGTCCTCCAGTTGATGTTACTCAACCTTCAACCTGCCCATGGCTAGATCACCGGGTTTCGGGTCTACGCCTTGCAACTAAACGCGCAGTTAACACTCGGTTTCCCTACGGCTCCGCTATTCGCTTAACCTCGCTACAAAACGTAAGTCGCTGACCCATTATACAAAAGGTACGCAGTCACGGTCTCAAGAACCGCTCCCACTGCTTGTACGTATACGGTTTCAGGTTCTATTTCACTCCCCTCACAGGGGTTCTTTTCGCCTTTCCCTCACGGTACTGGTTCACTATCGGTCAGTCAGGAGTATTTAGCCTTGGAGGATGGTCCCCCCATATTCAAACAGGATATCACGTGTCCCGCCTTACTCGTTTTCATCAAAGGTTAGTTTTCGTGTACGGGGCTATCACCCTGTGCCGCTGGACTTTCCAGACCATTCCACTAACACCCCTCTGACTTAAGGGCTAATCCCCGTTCGCTCGCCGCTACTAGGGGAATCTCGGTTGATTTCTTTTCCTAAGGGTACTTAGATGTTTCAGTTCCCCTCGTTTGCCTCACTACACTATGTATTCATGTAGTGATAACAGCTTATGCTGCTGGGTTCCCCCATTCGGACATCGTTAGCTCAAATGCTTGTTACTAGCTCGCCAACGCTTTTCGCAAGTTACTACGTCCTTCATCGCCTCTGACTGCCAAGGCATCCACCGTATACGCTTAGTCGCTTAACCATACAACCCAAATGAGTTTCACATCACTTGCGCTGTTGCGACCAGCTGGTTTTACTTGTCTCATCTTCGACCAAGAAGATGGACTCGCCTTAGACTTGAATATTCAAGACACTTAAAAAGTGTTTTAAGAACTCAATTTTTTTCGTATTAACACAACGACAGACAACATTGTATTAATTACTATCAGCTTTCCAAATTGTTAAAGAACAATGCTTACCGGCTCGCGGTGCATTTCGCTCTCCCTTCCCTTTCGAGAAGTTCAACAAGCCATCTGTGTGAACACTCAACAAACATCGAGTTAGTCGTATAGGTAAGGAGGTGATCCAGCCCCAGGTTCCCCTAGGGCTACCTTGTTACGACTTCACCCCAGTCATGAACCACAAAGTGGTGAGCGCCCTCCCGAAGGTTAAGCTACCCACTTCTTTTGCAGCCCACTCCCATGGTGTGACGGGCGGTGTGTACAAGGCCCGGGAACGTATTCACCGTGGCATTCTGATCCACGATTACTAGCGATTCCGACTTCATGGAGTCGAGTTGCAGACTCCAATCCGGACTACGACGAGCTTTGTGAGATTAGCTCCACCTCGCGGCTTTGCAACCCTCTGTACTCGCCATTGTAGCACGTGTGTAGCCCTACTCGTAAGGGCCATGATGACTTGACGTCGTCCCCACCTTCCTCCGGTTTATCACCGGCAGTCTCCCTAGAGTTCCCGCCATTACGCGCTGGCAAATAAGGATAGGGGTTGCGCTCGTTGCGGGACTTAACCCAACATTTCACAACACGAGCTGACGACAGCCATGCAGCACCTGTCTCAGAGTTCCCGAAGGCACTAAGCTATCTCTAGCGAATTCTCTGGATGTCAAGAGTAGGTAAGGTTCTTCGCGTTGCATCGAATTAAACCACATGCTCCACCGCTTGTGCGGGCCCCCGTCAATTCATTTGAGTTTTAACCTTGCGGCCGTACTCCCCAGGCGGTCTACTTAATGCGTTAGCTTGAGAGCCCAGTGTTCAAGACACCAAACTCCGAGTAGACATCGTTTACGGCGTGGACTACCAGGGTATCTAATCCTGTTTGCTCCCCACGCTTTCGTGCCTGAGCGTCAGTCTTTGTCCAGGGGGCCGCCTTCGCCACCGGTATTCCTCCAGATCTCTACGCATTTCACCGCTACACCTGGAATTCTACCCCCCTCTACAAGACTCTAGTTTGCCAGTTCGAAATGCAATTCCCAGGTTGAGCCCGGGGCTTTCACATCTCGCTTAACAAACCGCCTGCGCACGCTTTACGCCCAGTAATTCCGATTAACGCTTGGACCCTCCGTATTACCGCGGCTGCTGGCACGGAGTTAGCCGGTCCTTCTTCTGTAGGTAACGTCACAGCTAGCAGGTATTAACTACTAACCTTTCCTCCCTACTGAAAGTGCTTTACAACCCGAAGGCCTTCTTCACACACGCGGCATGGCTGCATCAGGGTTTCCCCCATTGTGCAATATTCCCCACTGCTGCCTCCCGTAGGAGTCTGGGCCGTGTCTCAGTCCCAGTGTGGCTGATCATCCTCTCAGAACAGCTAGGGATCGTCGCCTTGGTGAGCCATTACCTCACCAACTAGCTAATCCCACCTAGGTTCATCCAATCGCGGAAGGCCCGAAGGTCCCCTCCTTTCCCCCGTAGGGCGTATGCGGTATTAGCAGTCGTTTCCAACTGTTATCCCCCACGACTGGGCAGATCCCTAGGCATTACTCACCCGTCCGCCGCTCGCCACCTCAGGAGTAAACTCCCTTGTGCTGCCGCTCGACTTGCATGTGTTAGGCCTGCCGCCAGCGTTCAATCTGAGCCATGATCAAACTCTTCAATTAAAAGTTTTGTGAACCCTAAGGTTCGGCTCAATGAATTCTGAATCGACTTAACTTAATAAGTCGTTGTACATATTGCTATGAACACTCATTCATTGATGTAAATTTTGATTACTCGCCAAACGGCAGAGTAATTTCGATTAACTCAACACCTGTGAGTGTCCACACAGATTTCTTGTTTAGATTGTTAAAGAGCATTTTGACCACTCACTTCGCGTTACCGTTCAGCGGGTCAGGGCTGCGTATTCTACGCATTTCCCGAGTTGCGTCAAGGCGTTTTTGCAAACTTCTTGCCGCTTTCGAATCAAGTGCACATTTTGCATTCGATTCACACTGATTACTGCTTACTGCTTACTGCGTTCGCTTTCGCTGTCTGCCGTGTCAGTGGATGCGCATTATAGGCACCGAAACTTTTTGTGCAAGGGCTTTTTTGAAGTTTTTTGCATTATTTTTCAAATGCCTTTTTACACCCAAGCTAGGCACAAGCTACCCACGAGTTATTCCCATAGTTATCCACATTGCGCCAGATTTCCTAATCATAGTCCCCTTTTAATCACCCGCGGTTTAGTGCGTTAAAGTTCGTTGGTTACGGTATTCTACGAATAGTTTTAGTCGTAGCACCTTGTATCAGCGATTTATTCGACGCGATGATTTAAAGACATTAGTTATTTCAAACCCTATGAAAGATAAGCGACCTCATTTAATTTGTTGTAGTCGAGATGCGGGATAACGAATGAATTAGAAAAGGTAGAGGATTGAAAACAAAATTAGGATGTTCACTCAATAATTATTGATAAACGGCTTAATGCACATCTAGGCGCTAATAACGCATATCTGAGGAAGTAACAGTGAATAGGAAAGAATCGTAGAAATAGAGCTATATTGATTGCTTTAGCTAACCAGGGCTTATTGCATGGCATATCTAGCTGGAGGAGATGAGCAAACTATGGAAATAAACTCTCGGAAAGCAAAAAGGCCACCTTATTAGGTGGCCTCTCTTAATTTAGCGTTTGGCGATGACCTACTCTCACATGGGGAGACCCCACACTACCATCGGCGCGATTGCGTTTCACTTCTGAGTTCGGGATGGGATCAGGTGGGACCACAATGCTATTGTCACCAAACAAATTTTGCTCTAGGACAACACACTAGATTGTATGGTGCTGATACCCAGAATCGAACTGGGGACCTCATCCTTACCAAGGATGCGCTCTACCGACTGAGCCATATCAGCAATTCTTAATCATCATTGATGATTTAATTAGGCGCTTGGCGATGACCTACTCTCACATGGGGAGACCCCACACTACCATCGGCGCGATTGCGTTTCACTTCTGAGTTCGGGATGGGATCAGGTGGGACCACAATGCTATTGTCACCAAGCAAATTTGTTATTTACTACCCGTCTTATCTTGATGCAGGCAGTAAATTAATTCGGAAAGCTGCTTTGAGTTACACTTCTTAAGTGTTTGTATTCTATCTAAGTACTTGTAAAACCCATCTGGGTTGTATGGTTAAGCCTCTCGAGTCATTAGTATCAGTTAGCTCAACGCCTCACAACGCTTACACACCTGACCTATCAACGTCCTAGTCTCGAACGGCTCTTTAGTGGACTTATAGTCCAAGGGATGACTCATCTTGGGGCTCGCTTCCCGCTTAGATGCTTTCAGCGGTTATCGATTCCGAACATAGCTACCGGGCAATGCCATTGGCATGACAACCCGAACACCAGCGGTTCGTTCACTCCGGTCCTCTCGTACTAGGAGCAACTCCCCTCAATCATCCAACGCCCACGGCAGATAGGGACCGAACTGTCTCACGACGTTCTGAACCCAGCTCGCGTACCACTTTAAATGGCGAACAGCCATACCCTTGGGACCGACTTCAGCCCCAGGATGTGATGAGCCGACATCGAGGTGCCAAACACCGCCGTCGATATGAACTCTTGGGCGGTATCAGCCTGTTATCCCCGGAGTACCTTTTATCCGTTGAGCGATGGCCCTTCCATTCAGAACCACCGGATCACTATGACCTACTTTCGTACCTGCTCGACGTGTCTGTCTCGCAGTTAAGCTGGCTTATGCCATTGCACTAACCGTACGATGTCCGACCGTACTTAGCCAACCTTCGTGCTCCTCCGTTACTCTTTGGGAGGAGACCGCCCCAGTCAAACTACCCACCAGGCACTGTCCTTAACCCCGATTAGGGGCCCAAGTTAGAACATCAACACTACAAGGGTGGTATTTCAAGGACGACTCCACGAGAACTAGCGTTCCCGCTTCAAAGTCTCCCACCTATCCTACACATGTAGGGTCAATGTTCAGTGCCAAGCTATAGTAAAGGTTCACGGGGTCTTTCCGTCTAGCCGCGGGTATACGGCATCTTCACCGCAATTTCAACTTCACTGAGTCTCGGCTGGAGACAGCGTGACCATCATTACGCCATTCGTGCAGGTCGGAACTTACCCGACAAGGAATTTCGCTACCTTAGGACCGTTATAGTTACGGCCGCCGTTTACCGGGGCTTCGATCATGAGCTTCTCTTGCGATAACCCAATCAATTAACCTTCCGGCACCGGGCAGGCGTCACACCGTATACGTCATCTTGCGATTTTGCACAGTGCTGTGTTTTTGATAAACAGTTGCAGCCACCTGGTATCTGCGACTGCCGTCAGCTTAGGGAGCAAGTCCCATCACCAACAGCAGCGTACCTTCTCCCGAAGTTACGGTACCATTTTGCCTAGTTCCTTCAGCCGAGTTCTCTCAAGCGCCTTGGTATTCTCTACCCGACCACCTGTGTCGGTTTGGGGTACGATTCCCGCTAACCTGAAGCTTAGAAGATTTTCCTGGAAGCATGGCATCAACTACTTCATCCCCTTGGGGACTCGTCATCAGCTCTCAGTGTATAGTGACCCGGATTTGCCTAAGTTACCCACCTACCACCTTAAACGCGGACTACCAACGCCGCGCTAGCCTAGCCTTCTCCGTCTCTCCATCGCAGTTAGCGGAAGTACAGAAATATTAATCTGTTTCCCATCGACTACGCCTTTCGGCCTCGCCTTAGGGGTCGACTCACCCTGCCCCGATTAACGTTGGACAGGAACCCTTGGTCTTTCGGCGAGGGGGTTTTTCACCCCCTTTATCGTTACTCATGTCAGCATTCGCACTTCTGATACCTCCAGTGTGGGTTACCCCTTCACCTTCAACGGCTTACAGAACGCTCCTCTACCGCGCAACCCTAATGGATTGCACCCGTAGCTTCGGTGGTATGTTTAGCCCCGTTACATCTTCCGCGCAGGCCGACTCGACTAGTGAGCTATTACGCTTTCTTTAAATGATGGCTGCTTCTAAGCCAACATCCTAGCTGTCTAAGCCTTCCCACATCGTTTCCCACTTAACATACACTTTGGGACCTTAGCTGACGGTCTGGGTTGTTTCCCTTTTGACGACGGACGTTAGCACCCGCCGTCTGTCTCCCGGATAGCACTCTTTGGTATTCGGAGTTTGCAAAGGGTTGGTAAGTCGGGATGACCCCCTAGCCTTAACAGTGCTCTACCCCCAAAGGTGTTCGTCCGAGGCGCTACCTAAATAGCTTTCGAGGAGAACCAGATATCTCCCGGTTTGATTGGCCTTTCACCCCCAGCCACAAGTCATCCGCTAATTTTTCAACATTAGTCGGTTCGGTCCTCCAGTTGATGTTACTCAACCTTCAACCTGCCCATGGCTAGATCACCGGGTTTCGGGTCTACGCCTTGCAACTAAACGCGCAGTTAACACTCGGTTTCCCTACGGCTCCGCTATTCGCTTAACCTCGCTACAAAACGTAAGTCGCTGACCCATTATACAAAAGGTACGCAGTCACGGTCTCAAGAACCGCTCCCACTGCTTGTACGTATACGGTTTCAGGTTCTATTTCACTCCCCTCACAGGGGTTCTTTTCGCCTTTCCCTCACGGTACTGGTTCACTATCGGTCAGTCAGGAGTATTTAGCCTTGGAGGATGGTCCCCCCATATTCAAACAGGATATCACGTGTCCCGCCTTACTCGTTTTCATCAAAGGTTAGTTTTCGTGTACGGGGCTATCACCCTGTGCCGCTGGACTTTCCAGACCATTCCACTAACACCCCTCTGACTTAAGGGCTAATCCCCGTTCGCTCGCCGCTACTAGGGGAATCTCGGTTGATTTCTTTTCCTAAGGGTACTTAGATGTTTCAGTTCCCCTCGTTTGCCTCGCAACGCTATGTATTCACGTTACGATAACAGCTTATGCTGCTGGGTTCCCCCATTCGGACATCGTTAGCTCAAATGCTTGTTACTAGCTCGCCAACGCTTTTCGCAAGTTACTACGTCCTTCATCGCCTCTGACTGCCAAGGCATCCACCGTATACGCTTAGTCGCTTAACCATACAACCCAAATGAGTTTCACATCACTTGCGTCGTTGCGACCAGCTGGTTTTACTTGTCTCATCTTCGACCAAGAAGATGGACTCGCCTTAGACTTGAATATTCAAGACACTTAAAAAGTGTTTTAAGAACTCAATTTTTTTCGTATTAACACAACGACAGACATCATTGTATTAATTACTATCAGCTTTCCAAATTGTTAAAGAGCGGGCTTAAAAAAGCCAAAGATAATTTTTCAGTTTATCTTTGGCATCTCTAACCAGATTGCAGTAAATGGTGGAGCTATGCGGGATCGAACCGCAGACCTCCTGCGTGCAAGGCAGGCGCTCTCCCAGCTGAGCTATAGCCCCATTTACATGCAGTGCGAGTATCAGATGTCCCAACCCTCAAAGGATTGGTGGGTCAGAGTGGACTTGAACCACCGACCTCACCCTTATCAGGGGTGCGCTCTAACCAGCTGAGCTACAGACCCATCGTTTACTCTATCTTCTATCAAGCAAATCTGTGTGAACACTCAACAAACATCAAGTTAGTCGTATAGGTAAGGAGGTGATCCAGCCCCAGGTTCCCCTAGGGCTACCTTGTTACGACTTCACCCCAGTCATGAACCACAAAGTGGTGAGCGCCCTCCCGAAGGTTAAGCTACCCACTTCTTTTGCAGCCCACTCCCATGGTGTGACGGGCGGTGTGTACAAGGCCCGGGAACGTATTCACCGTGGCATTCTGATCCACGATTACTAGCGATTCCGACTTCATGGAGTCGAGTTGCAGACTCCAATCCGGACTACGACGAGCTTTTTGAGATTAGCTCCACCTCGCGGCTTTGCAACCCTCTGTACTCGCCATTGTAGCACGTGTGTAGCCCTACTCGTAAGGGCCATGATGACTTGACGTCGTCCCCACCTTCCTCCGGTTTATCACCGGCAGTCTCCCTAGAGTTCCCACCATTACGTGCTGGCAAATAAGGATAGGGGTTGCGCTCGTTGCGGGACTTAACCCAACATTTCACAACACGAGCTGACGACAGCCATGCAGCACCTGTCTCAGAGTTCCCGAAGGCACTAAGCTATCTCTAGCGAATTCTCTGGATGTCAAGAGTAGGTAAGGTTCTTCGCGTTGCATCGAATTAAACCACATGCTCCACCGCTTGTGCGGGCCCCCGTCAATTCATTTGAGTTTTAACCTTGCGGCCGTACTCCCCAGGCGGTCTACTTAATGCGTTAGCTTGAGAGCCCAGTGTTCAAGACACCAAACTCCGAGTAGACATCGTTTACGGCGTGGACTACCAGGGTATCTAATCCTGTTTGCTCCCCACGCTTTCGTGCCTGAGCGTCAGTCTTTGTCCAGGGGGCCGCCTTCGCCACCGGTATTCCTCCAGATCTCTACGCATTTCACCGCTACACCTGGAATTCTACCCCCCTCTACAAGACTCTAGTTTGCCAGTTCGAAATGCAATTCCCAGGTTGAGCCCGGGGCTTTCACATCTCGCTTAACAAACCGCCTGCGCACGCTTTACGCCCAGTAATTCCGATTAACGCTTGGACCCTCCGTATTACCGCGGCTGCTGGCACGGAGTTAGCCGGTCCTTCTTCTGTAGGTAACGTCACAGCTAGCAGATATTAGCTACTAACCTTTCCTCCCTACTGAAAGTGCTTTACAACCCGAAGGCCTTCTTCACACACGCGGCATGGCTGCATCAGGGTTTCCCCCATTGTGCAATATTCCCCACTGCTGCCTCCCGTAGGAGTCTGGGCCGTGTCTCAGTCCCAGTGTGGCTGATCATCCTCTCAGAACAGCTAGGGATCGTCGCCTTGGTGAGCCATTACCTCACCAACTAGCTAATCCCACCTAGGTTCATCCAATCGCGGAAGGCCCGAAGGTCCCCTCCTTTCCCCCGTAGGGCGTATGCGGTATTAGCAGTCGTTTCCAACTGTTATCCCCCACGACTGGGCAGATCCCTAGGCATTACTCACCCGTCCGCCGCTCGCCACCTCAGGAGTAAACTCCCTTGTGCTGCCGCTCGACTTGCATGTGTTAGGCCTGCCGCCAGCGTTCAATCTGAGCCATGATCAAACTCTTCAATTAAAAGTTTTGTGAACCCGAAGGTTCGGCTCAATGAATTCTGATTTGTCGTTTCAACTCGAAAGTCAAAACAAACTGTACATATTGCTATGAACACTCATTCATTGATGTAAATTTTGATTACTCGCCATACGGCAGAGTAATTTCGATTAACTCAACACCTGTGAGTGTCCACACAGATTTGCTTGATAAATTGTTAAAGAGCGTTGACCATCGCCTTATCGCAAGTGATTTCAGCGGGTCAGGGCTGCGTATTCTACGCATTCCCGTTTTTGCGTCAAGTAGTTTTTGCAACTTTCTTTTCGCTCATCGAGGAGTGAATCACTCGATGAACTGGCACTTGAAACTGCGTATCGCTGTCTGCCGTGTCAGTGGATGCGCATTATAGGCAGCAGAACTTTTTGTGCAAGGGCTTTTTTCGGTTTTTTTGATCTTTTTTCAATAGTTTCAGTTAGTCACAAAATACCCACTATTTACCCTCAAACTTATCCACAAAACAGATAAAAGCGGTTAATTTTAGTGCAGCAATACTGATTACGATTTATAGACGAAGGGTTTTATAGTCGGTAGAGAGTTAAAGCACCTATAAAGAAGCAGGCATGAAAAAGGCGACTATTTCAGTCGCCTTTTAAATTGAGCTTACGTGTTTATTAGCTTAGCTTGCCGTGGCACTGCTTATACTTACGGCCTGAGCCACAAGGACAAGGATCGTTACGGCCCACTTTATCGCCGTCGCGGATCATTGGCGTGTGGGCCATCATCTCGTCGCTACCATCATCCCCACCGACTAAGGCTTCGGCTGCTGCATGCTGATAGTCGCGTTGGATCTTAGCATCTTCTTCACGACGACGCGCTTCCATCTCTTCTACGTCTGACTGTGCTTGTACTTGTACCTTAGATAGCACGCTAATGACATCATGCTTTAAGGTCGACAGTAATTGTTGGAATAGTTCGAACGACTCGCGCTTATATTCTTGCTTTGGATTCTTCTGCGCGTAACCACGTAAGTGGATACCTTGGCGTAAGTGATCCATCGCCGCTAAGTGTTCTTTCCACAGACCATCGAGGGTTTGCAGCATCACAGCTTTTTCGAACTGGCGTAGTACTGGCGCACCGACCATTTCTTCTTTTGCTTTATACGCATCAGACCAAGAAGTGATGATACGCTCACGCAATGTTTCTTCGTGTAAGTCGTCTTCTTTATCTAGCCATTCTTGGATTGGCAGTTTCAGCATAAATTCTTGCTGTAAACGTTGCTCTAAACCAGGCACATCCCATAACTCTTCCACTGATTGTGGCGGAATGTATTGATCGATCACCGCACTGATCACATCGTCTTGGATGTTTTTGATGGTGTCTTCGATACTTTCGGCATCCATCAACTCGTTACGCTGTGCGTAAACCACTTGACGCTGGTCGTTTGCGACATCGTCAAATTCGAGCAGTTGCTTACGAATATCGAAGTTACGCGCTTCTACTTTACGTTGTGCGTTTTCAATCGCACGGGAAACCCATGGATGTTCAATCGCTTCACCTTCTTCCATCCCCAGTTTCTTCATCATGCCTGAGACACGATCCGAGGCGAAGATGCGCATTAAGCTATCTTCCATCGACAGGTAGAAACGTGAAGAACCCGCGTCACCTTGACGACCCGCACGACCACGTAGCTGGTTGTCGATACGGCGAGATTCGTGGCGCTCAGTACCTAAAATGTGTAAACCACCGGCGGCGACCACGGCATCGTGGCGCTCTTGCCAGTCGGCCTTGATTTTGGCTTTTTGCTCAGCAGTTGGATTCTCGAGGGCTTCGATTTCCATATTCCAGTTGCCGCCTAACACGATGTCGGTACCACGACCCGCCATGTTAGTAGCAATAGTCACAGCGCCAGTACGACCCGCTTGGGCAACAATTTCGGCTTCTTTTTCGTGGAACTTAGCGTTAAGCACTTGGTGCGGGATCTTCTCCTTCACCATTAAGCGCGCTAACAGTTCAGACTGTTCAATAGACACTGTACCCACCAATACAGGTTGGCCACGTTCACGGCAATCTTTGATGTCTTTAATGATCGCTTGATATTTTTCATTGGCGGTGAGGTAAACCAAATCCGCCATATCCTTACGCACCATAGGACGGTTGGTCGGCACAACCACAGTATCTAGACCATAGATGTGCTGGAACTCAAACGCTTCGGTATCAGCCGTACCTGTCATACCCGCTAACTTCTCATATAAACGGAAGTAGTTTTGGAAGGTAATCGATGCCAGAGTTTGGTTTTCGTTTTGAATACGAACGCCTTCTTTGGCTTCAACGGCTTGATGTAAGCCTTCTGACCAGCGACGACCTGGCATAGTACGGCCAGTGTGTTCGTCAACGATGATCACTTCGCCATCTTGAACGATATAGTCAACATCGCGCTCAAACAGGGTATGCGCACGCAGCGCCGCATTCACATGGTGCAGCAGAGAAATGTTGGCCGCTGAATAGAGTGAGTCGCCTTCGGCTAACATGCCGCGCTCAATCAACAGGTTCTCAACCTTCTCTTGCCCACGCTCGGTGAAGTGCACTTGTTTGGCTTTTTCATCGATGCTGTAGTCACCCTCACCTACATACTCTTCAGAGTCTTCTTTATCTTGACGGATAAGACTTGGGATAAGCGTGTTGATCTTGATGTATAGCTCAGAGCTGTCTTCCGCAGCACCAGAGATAATCAGTGGCGTACGGGCTTCGTCGATAAGAATTGAGTCGACTTCGTCGATCAGGGCATAGTGCAATGGACGTTGAACACGCTCTTGTGGCGAGAACGCCATGTTATCACGCAGATAGTCGAAACCAAATTCGTTGTTGGTACCGTAAGTAATGTCGGCATTGTAGGCGTCTTTTTTCGCCTGCTGGCCTAGACCTGCGACGTTAATGCCGACCGTTAAGCCTAAGAATTCGAACAGTGGGCGGTTGTTTTCCGCGTCACGACGAGCTAAGTAATCGTTGACGGTAATAACGTGAACGCCTTTACCGGTTAAGGCATTTAGATAGGCAGGGAGGGTCGCGGTTAAGGTTTTACCTTCACCGGTACGCATTTCAGCAATGCGGTTACTGTCGAGCACCATACCACCGAGTAACTGCACGTCGAAGTGGCGCATCTCGAAAACGCGCTTCGATGCTTCACGCACGGTCGCGAAGGCTTCCGCCATAATGCTCTCTAATGAAGCTCCGGCCGCTAAACGCTCGCGGAACTCGGCGGTTTTCGCCTTAAGCTGTTCATCGGTTAATTTTTCATAATCGGCTTCAAGCGCATTAATCTTATTAACTACTTTTTGTAACCCTTTGAGGGTACGGTCGTTGCGACTACCAAATACTTTTGTCAGTAATTTACCAAACATCTGAATCACTTATTTTCTGTAGGCCAAGTCCATGATGGAAACTAGAAGCCAATGTTTCAATTAACCTGCCTTGCGGTAGACAAACTTCTGTGGATCTATCTGCTGTCCGCCACGCAACACTTCATAATGCACATGAGCCCCTGTTGAGCGCCCAGTGCTTCCCATACTGGCGATGGTTTCGCCTTTAGCGACCACATCACCTACAGCTACTGACAAAGCTTTATTATGACCATAGCGAGTACGTAAACCGTTACCATGGTCGATTTCGACCAATTCGCCATAGCCAAACATATTCCCAGCCCAAGTCACCACGCCTGCAGCAGTCGCGACAACTTTAGCCCCTTCTCGACCGGTAAAATCGATCCCTTTATGCATGGTTCGACGACCGTTGAAAGGGTCATTACGTAATCCGTAGGGCGACGATAACCAACCTTTATCGAGTGGGAGCCCTGATACATAACGTTCAGCATCTATATGGTGGTTAGATGACACTGTTTCAAGTAGTGATAGTTGAACATTATTGTTGTCAATTCGTGACGCCAGTTTATCCATATCATCGATAAGCTGACCAAGTTCGATATTCGAGCCTAATTCGCTCAAGCCACCGACACCCACTTCAGAGGAAAAATCAAAGTCTTCATCCAATTTGTTTTGTTTAGCGACTTGTTGACCCAAGGCCTCGAGACGGGTGATTTTAGCTTGCATACGCGCAACATGGGTCGCCAGCATGGCTAGCTGTGACTCTGTGGCACTCTTTAATTCTAAGACTTGCTTCTTTTGTTGTTCGCGTTGGATACGATCGTTATCGACACTGGCTTGCTGGTTTTCAAATTTAGCAGAGTTGTGTTGATAAATACCGGCACCAGTCGCCAACAATAGCATGGGAAGGAGCAACCAGCGTTTACTGGGTTGCCAGCGCGTGACGCCATTCCGACCTTGAATAAATACTGTTACACTCATAGCCTAATTCAGCCATCTTATTATCATATGAAAAAGCCCCCTCAGGATCTCAGCCAATTACTACACCAGTCAGGCACATTGCCCGATATAGCTGAGAAAGCGGAACTACTTTTATATCTGGATCAGCACGTGAAGCAGATTGTCGCAGGTCCTGTTGCGGAGCAGCTGAAAGTCGCCAATTTCCGCCAGGGTGTTCTTGTGGTTGAAACCACTTCGGCAGCATGGGCCGCACGAATTAATTTCCAAAAGCCGAAACTACTAGCGCAGCTTCAAGCAGAAACGCTCCCAATCCTTACCGCAATTGAAGTTAAAGTCAACCCGAGATTAGCATTGTATGACGCAAAGCCGAAACAGGCGCACAAGCAACTCAGTCCAGCCGCGGCAGAACATATTGCTGCGCTTGCAGAAAATGTGAGCGGAACACTAGGCGAAAAACTAAAACGGCTGGCCACATTGGCCAGCCGTAATAAGTAAACATCAAGCGCTATTAAGCGTAAACCGCGCCACCTGGCACAGTAAAGCTGACGGGAACATCGGCTTCTTTCTCAAAGCTCACCAGCTCCCACGCATCCTGCTGCGCCAATAAGGCTCGCACTAATTGGTTATTCAGTGCATGACCCGTTTTATAGGCAGTAAACTCACCAAGAATGGCGTGTCCTGCCACGTAGAGATCACCAAACGCATCTAAAATTTTGTGCTTAACGAACTCATCCTCATAACGCAGGCCGTCGGGGTTGAGGACGCGATATTCATCAAGTACAACCGCGTTTTCCATGCTGCCACCTAATGCTAGGTTGTTCGCACGCAGATACTCAATATCACGCATAAAACCAAAAGTACGGGCACGGCTAATGTCTTTAACAAAAGCAGAAGTAGAGAAGTCCATCACCACATGCTGTTGACTACGGGCAATTTCAGGGTGAGCAAAGTCAATTTTGAAGTTGACTCTAAAACCTTTGAATGGCTTCAGCTCGGCCCACTTATCACCGTCTTCAACACGCACAGGGCGTTTAATCTTTAAGTACTTCTTAGGCGCAGCCTGCTCTTTGATACCCGCAGACTGAAGTAAGAAGACAAATGGGCTCGCACTGCCATCCATAATTGGGATTTCAGGCGCGTCCACTTCGATTACGGCGTTATCAATGCCTAAACCCGCTAAGGCTGCAAATAAATGCTCAATAGTCGAAATACGAATACCTTCGTCATTGACAAGTGCCGTGCACATAGTGGTTTCGCGAACTTGCTCCGCCTTTGCTGGAATAGCAACGGCAGGATTCATGTCGGTACGCACGAGTACGATCCCTGTATTGACTGGTGCGGGCATAATGCTCAAGGTGACCTTATTCCCAGAGTGCAAACCGACTCCAGTAGCCTTCACCATTTTTTGAACAGTTCTTTGAAATATCATTCAGTTACCCGTTTAGATTTCTATAATTAAGCCTAATATTTGCACACACAGCGGCGGCAAAACGACCACATAGGTGCTACATGGTAACATAAGTTGACCATGTCATACAAATGTAGTCATTGGGTGGTACAGCCTCACAGAGCAAGGCACCACCCGACACGCTGGACTCAAATACCTGTTTTAGTCAGCTTGCTTACGCAAAAACGCTGGGATATCTAAGTAATCCAATTCATGCTTTGTTGAAGGTGCTGGCGCTGGAGCCGGTGCGGGCGTAGCAGGTAACACGTTACCCTTTGGCGCCGCATAGCTCACATGAGTTGCTTCTTCGACATAGGCTTCTACTTTTGGTTCCACAACCACTGGCTCTGGACGTGGTGCTGGTTTAGAAACCAGTTGAATATCAGGACGCTTTTCAGCACCGATACCCGTTGCAACCACAGTTACACGCAGCTCGTCGCTCATTTCAGGGTCGATCACCGCACCGACGACCACAGTCGCGTTGTCAGAAGCGTAAGCTTTAACATGGTTACCTACGGTTTCGAATTCTTCGATGCTCATGTCCATACCTGCGGTAATGTTAACTAACACACCACGGGCACCGGCTAAGTCGATGTCTTCTAACAATGGGCTGGCAACTGCCGCTTCGGCCGCTTCTTCCGCACGGTCTTCACCACGCGCAACACCGGTACCCATCATGGCATTACCCATTTCGGACATAACGGTTTTCACGTCCGCAAAGTCGACGTTAATCAGACCTGGGCGAGTGATCAGCTCGGCAATACCTTGTACTGCACCGAGTAACACGTTATTCGCTGCGGCAAACGCATCGAGTAATGACGTACCACGGCCCAATACTTTTAATAATTTTTCGTTAGGGATAGTGATTAACGAATCTACGTGCTTGGCCAGCTCGCTAATACCTTGCTCGGCATAAGCCATACGCTTCTTGCCTTCGAAAGGGAAAGGCTTAGTCACGACGGCAACTGTTAAGATGCCTTCCTCGCGAGCGATTTGAGCCACAACTGGTGCAGCACCTGTACCCGTACCACCGCCCATACCGGCGGCGATAAAGATCATGTCTGAGCCTTTGATCGCTGCACGAATGTTTTCGCGGTCTTCTTCCGCTGCGGCACGACCCACTTCTGGGTTGGCGCCAGCGCCAAGACCTTTAGTGACATCGCGACCTAATTGAATCGTTGAGCCAGCGCCTGATTTACGTAGCGCCTGTGCGTCTGTGTTGGTAACGACAAACTCAACACCTTCAATGTTGTGTTTGACCATATGTTCGACAGCATTACCGCCGCCGCCGCCAACGCCGATGACTTTAATCACCGCGTCGTCTGAGTGAGTGTCCATGATCTCAAACATTGTCTGATCTCCGTGTTGCCTGCGTTATTAAAATTCACCCTTAAACCAGCTTTGGACCCGATTCCAAGCACTGGTAACCCCTTGACGCTCAGGACGCTCGAATTGACGCTCAAGCACCCGTCTTGCACCGTAATGAAGCAATCCAACCCCAGTGGAGTAAATAGACTGATCCACGTATTCGTATAACCCTTTAATCGGCAATGGTGAGGCGACGCGAACTGGCATACCAAAGGTTGCCTCCGCGATGTCCACCACACCTTGGATCGACGCCGTACCGCCTGTGAGCACGATACCTGCGGCGATTTGATCTTCTAAACCACTGTCTTTCAGCTCCTTGAGCACTAACTCAAACAGCTCTTGATATCTCGGCTCTACCACTTCGGCCAAAGTATGGCGCGACATGCTACGCGATGGACGACCACCGACCGATGGCACTTCGATACTGTCTTCGCGGCTCACCATGGAGCTGCGCGCACAGGCGAACTGCACTTTAATTTGTTCAGCATGTGACGAAGGTGTGCGGAAAATCTTCGCGATATCGTTGGTCACTTGGTTGCCCGCAACTGGCACAACCGCGCAATGACGCAACGCACCATTGGTATACACTGCGATATCTGTCGTGCCACCGCCGATATCGACGATACACACACCTAAGTCTTTTTCATCGAAGGTTAATACCGCATCCGCCGACGCTATGCCGGAGAACACTAAGTCATCTACCTTCAAGCCACAGCGTTCAACACTCTTAGTGATGTTCTTCGCCATATCATTGGCGCAGGTCACTATGTGTACCTTGGCTTCCATCCGCATGCCTGACATGCCGATAGGGCTGCGAATGCCGTCTTGTACGTCAATCGCGTATTCCTGTGGTAACACATGCAGGATGCGGCGTTCCGTTGGGATCTTCACCGAGCGCGCGGTGTGGATCACGTTGTCGACGTCTTCCTGTGTCACTTCTTCATCGTTAATCGACACCATGCCATTTTCGTTTTGGCAGGCGATATGTTTACCGGAAATGCTCAGGTAAACCGATGATACTTGGCAGTCTGCCATTAATTCCGCTTGATCGAGCGCGCGTTGCACACTGCGCACGATGGAGTCTAAATCGTTAACGCCACCCTTATCCATGCCCCTTGAAGGGTGGTTACCAAGGCCGACTATGCTGATTTCGCCATCGGGCAGAACTTCGCCTATGATCACTGCGACTTTAGAGGTTCCTATGTCCAATCCGACGATCAGATTTCTATCTTGGTTTTTGGTCATTAATTATCGGCTCTCTTGTTTGTGCATCGCCCCAGCCTACGGCCAACCCTGTGTCGTAGCGCAAATCCACTCTGGCAATCGGTTTATCTTGTTTCGCCAGTAACGGATAAACAGTGATAAACCTTTGTATCCTTGCCATTTTATCTTCTCGACCTAGGTCTAAAACAATACCGTTACCCAGTGTCGCGTGCCACGCATGACGTGGCGTTAAACTCAAATTGGCCAAGGTAAAGCCATTAATCTTCAGTAACGAGTTAACCTGCGCGTAGGCGGTTAACACTTCGGTCCCCATATCATCTGGCCCAGATAAATAAGGCAGATGCTCTAGCTCAGGATGCGATGGCGCTTCAAACACTTCACCATGCACATTGAGCCAAGCGGTGCCATTCCAATGGGCGACCGGTTGTTGCTCCTGTAAATACACCCTGAGTTTCGCTGGCCATTCACGCCTCACTGACGCGCGATACACCCAAGGTAAGGCTTCTAAGGCCTGTTGCACTAAGGTGATGTCTGCGCTGAAAAAACTCCGCTGCATTAAATCCTGTAGTGCAATTTGTATATCTCTATCTGTGGTGTAAGTCCGTTCACCTTTGATGGCCACAGCCTCAATGGGCAGCGTGCTGGCATCATTTAAAAACTTATGCAGTTGGTAGCCACCAAAGACAAAACTCCCAATGACTAACCATAAAAAACCAATTCCGCTCCACAGGTACCAATTAACCCGTGACATCCTCGCCCACCAGTGTCGCCTCTTATCACTCCAAGACACGTTTGTTTCCACCTTTCAACGACACTACTAAAAACCACAGAAAATCGGCCATTATATAGAGCTAAAGCCTCGGGTCAAAATTTCCTTTAAACCCGAGTTGTTCCGCAATACATCAAGGTTTTACCTCGGTTGTCGCGGCAATGCTAAAGCCCAATTCAGAGGCGGCTAGCTGGCGCGACAGGGCGCCTATATTACCCGCACCTTGGGTCAACAATAAATCCCCCTCCTGCAACACATCGGGTAGCACTTCGGCTAACTGATCTGGGCTGGCGATAAAGATGGGATCTAACTGGCCACGCAAACGAATCGAGCGGCACAGTGCACGGCCATCGGCACCGGGGATCGGCGCTTCACCCGCGCTATACACCTCGAGTAACAACAAGCAATCCACTTGAGATAACACTTCAATAAAGTCTTCGTACAAATCACGGGTACGAGTGTATCTGTGTGGCTGATAGGCCATGACTAAGCGTTTGTCTGGCCAGCCTGCGCGCGCCGCTTTAATGGTCGCCGCCACTTCGCTGGGGTGATGACCATAGTCGTCCACTAACATCACTTCGCCCTTTGGCGTCGCGAACTTACCTAAGTGTTGGAAACGACGGCCAATACCCTGGAATTCAGCCAAGGCTTGAATGATGGCGCTATCATCGATTTCATCTTCTGTCGCCACCGCAATCGCCGCGAGCGCATTTAATACATTGTGCTGACCCGGTAGGTTAAGCAGCAGATCTAAATCTTCCTTGCCTTTACGTCTGACGGTAAAGCGGCATTGGTGACCCTGCTGATGGAAGTTCAGTGCCTGCACGTCGGCATCGTCACTGAAGCCATAGGTGATCATATGGCGACCAATGCGCGGCATAATCTCACGCACCACTGCATCGTCGATACACACTACAGCCACGCCATAGAATGGCAGGTTATGTAAAAAGTCCACGAAGGTCGATTTGAGCTTTTCAAAATCCCCACCGTAGGTGTCCATGTGGTCGGCTTCAATATTCGTCACCACGCTGACCATAGGTTGCAGGTGCAGGAAGCTGGCATCACTCTCGTCGGCTTCGGCGATAAGATAACGACTCGTGCCTAAGCGGGCATTAGTACCAGCACTGTTCAGCAGGCCACCAATCACGAAGGTGGGATCGCGCCCCGCTTGACCATACAAACTGGCAATCAAACTGGTGGTCGTGGTTTTACCGTGAGTCCCTGCAATCGCCACACCATGGCGATAACGCATCAACTCGGCCAACATCTCGGCGCGGCGCACGATAGGAATACGCAATTCCTTCGCCGCAATAATCTCTGGGTTCTCAGGATTAATCGCGGTTGAGACTACCACCACATCGGCTTGCTGCACGTTATCGGCGCCATGGCCGATATGAATTTTCGCGCCCAGCAGGCAGAGTCTGTCAGTCACGGCGTTTTGCGCGATGTCTGAACCACTGACGACATAACCTTCGTTTACTAATACTTCAGCGATCCCGCCCATGCCCGCGCCGCCAATGCCGACGAAATGAATACGCTTAATCCGGCGCATTTCTGGGATCATACTTCTTAGCTGTAAGTATCTTTCTGTCTTAGTCATACCTATCCTTTCTCGGCGAGAGCGATACACACTTGGGCCACCTGCTCGGTCGCATCCAACACGGCAACATCTCTCGCTCTTTGGCCCATTTGGGCTAATTCTGCTCTGTCATTGGCGAGTAACTGTAATTTACTCACCAGCTTATTCACGTCCAAGATGGCCTGCGGCAATAGGAAAGCGGCGCCAGCCTCAACCAATACTTGAGCGTTACGGGTCTGATGATCATCCACGGCATGGGGATAAGGTACCAGAATACTCGGTAGTCCCACCGCCGCTAACTCGGATACCGTCAGCGCGCCGGCACGGCACAATACCACATCCGCCCAGCGATAGGCGGCTTCCATGTCATCAATAAATTCGGCAACGTTAACGCCGCCCTCTTGTCCTTGCTGTTGATAAGCCGACTTAACGCCCGTCAGATTATCCTTACCCACTTGATGCCAAACCGTAATCGACTGCTGCTTACTCAGCGCGGCTACCACTTCTGGCATTAAGTCGTTAAAGACTTTGGCGCCTAAACTGCCGCCCACCACTAAGACTTTTAAAGCATCATCCGCGGCTTGCTTAGGCTCGGCACCTAAGGCGATAAGCTCGCGACGAATGGGGTTACCCACCACCTTGGCCTTCACCTGAGTGAAAGTATTTTTAAAGGCGCACAGTACTTGATTGGCAATTCGCGAGAGTAACTTGTTGGTCATTCCCGGAATGGCGTTTTGCTCATGCAGCACTAAGGGCACGCCCGCTAATTTCGCCGCCACACCGCCCGGGCCGCTGGCAAATCCGCCCATGCCCAACACCACATCGGGCTTGAACTCGGCAATCACGGCCTTGGCTTGCAAAATCGAGCGCACCACTTTAAAAGGCGCCGCCAATTTACGCACTAAACCATTGCCACGCACGCCCTTGATGTCGATAAAATCGATATCGAAGCCATACTGAGGCACTAAACGCGCCTCCATACGGTCGGCTGTGCCTAACCAACGCACTTGCCAACCTTGTTGCGCTAAATATTTTGCCACCGCGAGCGCCGGGAACACATGTCCGCCCGTGCCGCCAGCCATGACTAAAATACGTTTACCCGCGTCGGTCATTACTTCAATCTCCCTTGCACGGCCTGAACTAAACTCATACGCCGCTCATAATCGATGCGCAGCAATGTCATTGCCGCCGCCGTCATGACCCATAGACTACTACCGCCGTAACTCACAAAGGGCAGTGTTAACCCTTTAGTAGGTAACATACCAATGCTTGCGCCCACATTAACGACGGTCTGGAAACAGATCCAAATCCCGATGGCATAGGCCAGATAACCTTCGAAGGCTTTGTCCATCGCCAAACATAAATTGCCGAGGCGAATGGCCCTCAATGCCACAAACAGCAGCACAGATAACACTGCGATAATGCCGATAAAACCTAACTCTTCACCGATCACGGCAAAGATAAAGTCGGTATGCGCCTCGGGGAGGTACTCCAACTTCTGAATACTGTTACCTAGGCCCTGACCAAACCAATCGCCCCGACCATAGGCCATCAGCGATTGCGTTAACTGATAGCCACTACCGAACGGATCTTGCCAAGGATCTAAAAACGAGGTCACCCGGCGCATACGGTATGGCTCGAGCAGAACCAGCGCCACGAAAGCCAACACCCCGGCAAAAATCAGCGCGAAGAAGTCCAGCAGACGCGCCCCCGCGAGGAACAACAGCCCCACAGTACCGACGAATAACACCACCACGGTACCTAAGTCGGGCTGCATCAAAATCAAAATCGCGTAGATCGCAAATACCGCAATCGGCTTATAGAAGCCCTTCGCATTTTCACGCACTTCCTGATGCCGACGAACCAGATAACCCGCCATATACACAGAGAACGCAAACTTAGCGACCTCGGCCACCTGAATACGAATGGGACCTATGGATAACCAACGGGTCGCACCGTTGACTGTGGTACCGACAACCAGCACCGCCAGCAACATCAAAAATACGCCTAGCAACATGATGGGGCTCATCCGCTGCCAAGTTTGCATCTCGACCCTCAGCACAAAAGCGGCAATCACTAAGCATCCCAACAGATAACCCACATGGCGAGTCATAAAGTGGAAGGGATTGCCCGTCAGCGTTTGCGCCTCAGGCATAGAGGCCGACATAACCATGACAAAACCAAAGCCAATCAAAGACAGCACGGCCGTGAGCAAAGCCCGGTCGTACAATTGCACGCCCGGCACCTCGTTATCACGTTGCCAGTTAGGCAGTGCGTTCAGCACTCGCCCAAACAGGCTGAGCTGTCTTGCATCACTCGCCATCGAGTTGCTCCACTTGGCTTCTAAAATCATCCCCACGAGCCATAAAATTGCTGTACATATCTAGGCTCGCACAGGCTGGCGATAGGAGTACGATATCGCCCGAGGTGGCTAACTCGGCGGCCTTAGCCACTGCAGCAGCCATAGAGTCCACCTTGATGGCCCCTTCCTTCAATGCAGCTATCTTATTACCATCGCGACCTAAGGTGATGAGGTGTGTCACTTTCGTTAACGGCTCGACTAGCGGGCTGAAATCCGCGCCCTTACCATCACCACCGGCAATCAAAATAATGTCACCTAAGTGATCGCTTAACCCATCGAGCGCCGCGACGGTGGCGCCAACATTGGTCGCCTTAGAGTCGTTCACATAGGTCACGCCCGCTTTCACACCGACCACTTCACAGCGATGAGAAAGGCCAGTAAAGGTACGAGCCACTTTAGCCATGACTTGCTTCTCTACGCCCACGGCATACACCAGCGCCATAGCAGCGAGTAAGTTGGCATGGTTATGACTACCAATCAGCGATACTTCGGTGATCGGCATAATTTCACTGTGACCGTGGTAAATCTTGCTATCACAAATGCCCCACTCATCACCCTCTGGCGGCGCTAAACCAAAGCTGTTTTGGTTCATCGGCTCAGTAGGGATAGTCAGCGCATCATCACGGTTAAAGATGATGGAGCGGCTTTGATGGTACAGACGCAGCTTGGCCTTGCGATAGGCATCCATATCGCTGTATCTGTCCATATGATCTTCGGTCACGTTCAAACAGGTCGACGCCACGCAATTCAAGCTATGAGTGGTTTCGAGTTGGAAGCTCGACAGCTCAAGCACAAAAATATCGGCATTTTCCGTCAGCAGATCGAGCGCCGGAATGCCAATGTTGCCCCCCACGGCCACCGCCATGCCGGCTTCACGCAGCATTTCACCCACTAAGGTGGTGACGGTCGACTTGCCGTTTGAGCCAGTAATCCCAATCACACAAGGTTTACGGTCGGCAATCTCACGGGCAAATAGCTCCACATCGCCAATGACTTCAATCCCCATATCCAGAGCCGCGCGCACCTCGGGCGTATCAATCGCAATACCTGGGCTGATAATGATTTGCGTCGCTTGCACTAAGTAACGGCAATCGAATCCGCCGGCAATCAGCTGCACCTCAGGGAATGCGCTGGCAAGGGTGTCCGCACCTGGAGGTTGGCGACGACTATCCATCACCAAGGGCGTAATGCCTTTTCCACACAAATAGCGCACTACCGAGAGCCCGGTAGCACCCAAACCTAACACTATGTGTGAATACTGACTTTGCATGAGCGATTACCTTAACTTCAACGTGGCTAAGCCGAGTAACACTAAGAAAATCGAGATAATCCAAAAGCGGACAATCACGCGTGGTTCAGGCCAACCTTTTAACTCATAGTGGTGATGGATAGGCGCCATGCGGAAAATACGCTGGCCACGTAACTTGTAAGAACCGACCTGCAGGATCACAGACACGGTTTCCATCACAAACACACCGCCCATAATCACTAATAGGATTTCTTGGCGAACCAGTACCGCAATCGCGCCTAAGGCTGCGCCTAAAGACAGCGAGCCCACATCGCCCATGAAGACCTGTGCTGGATAAGTGTTAAACCATAAAAAGCCTAAGCCTGCGCCCACAATCGCAGTACAGACGATCACTAGCTCACCCGAACCGGGTAAATGCGGAATGTGCAGGTAATTAGCAAACTGAGCATGGCCAGACAGATAAGCAATCAAGGCGAATGCCGCGGCCACCATTACCGTTGGCATAATCGCCAAACCGTCGAGACCATCGGTTAAGTTCACCGCGTTGCTCGAGCCAACAATGGTGAAATACGCCAATACGATAAACACAGCGCCAAGCTGTGGCATCACGTCCTTAAAGAAAGGCACGACTAACTGGGTTTCCCCCGGGTTAGACGCTGTGGTGTAGAGGAAGAAAGCAATGATCAACGCCGCTAAGGATTGCAGAATATACTTCCAACGCGCGATCAGTCCCTTAGTATCTTTACGCACGACTTTACGGTAATCATCAATAAAACCGATCATGCCGAAGCTGCCCAATACAAACAGCATCACCCACACATAACGGCTACCGAGATCGCCCCACAACAGCACACTGATAAAGATGGCGCCTAAAATCATCAGGCCGCCCATAGTCGGCGTACCACGCTTACTGAAATGCGACTCTGGCCCATCGTTACGCACGACTTGGCCAATCTGCATTAATTGCAAACGCTCAATCAGTTTAGGACCCCACCATAAACTAAACATTAATGCGGTTAACAAGCCTAAAATGGCTCGAAATGTCACATAGGAAAATACGTTAAACCCAGTATGAAAACGGGTTAAATACTCGGCCAGATACACCAGCATCTACACTAACTCCCCACGCCCGAAGGCTACTGTTAGGCCATCCACGACCCGCTCCATTGCGGCACTACGTGAACCTTTAACTAAAACCGTCACCTGTCCCGGCAACTGGTTGATGTGTTTTATGAGTTTTTCTACTAACGTCGCCACGCTGTCATGGTGCTCCGCCCCGAAAGCTTGACTAGTGTGCTGAGTTAAGGTGCCGGTACAGAACAGAGCATCGATTCCCTGTTGCTTAGCCAGTTGTCCCAATTCAGCGTGTAAAAGGGGCGCATTGTCGCCTAATTCGCCCAAATCTCCCAGTACCAAACAGCGATTTTCAGAAATTTCCTTTAACCAAGCGATAGCCGCACCCACTGACACGGGATTGGCGTTATAGCTATCATCGATTAAGCGAACGCGTCCTAATTGAGTTGGTTGCATACGTCCCTTAACAGGGGTCAACTGGCTCAAGCCTTCGGCGATTTCCTTCAGGCTCAATCCTAAAGCAATACAAACACTTGCCGCAGCCAACGCGTTGCTAACCTGGTGACGACCCGCGAGAGGCAAAGTCACTTCGCAGGACTCTCCCGCATAATTAAGGATAAAGCGATAGCAACCTTCGCTATTGGCTTTGTGGCCAGTCGCAATCACATCGATTTGACGTTTAGCCGCGCCTTCCTGTTGGGAGAAACTTAATTGCTTATATTGTTTCGCTTTCACCCGCATCACATCGGCAAAGGCATCATCGGCATTGATAATCGCCGTGCCACCGGGTTGCAGATGGTTGTAGATTTCCGATTTGGCCTGGGCGACACCCGCCTGTGAACCAAAGCCTTCTAAATGGGCGCTGCCAACGTTATTGACTAAGGCGACGTGAGGACGCACCAAACTCGAGGTGTAATCAATCTCACCTTTATGGTTAGCGCCAAGCTCAAACACCCCGTACTTATCCTCAGACGTTAAGCGCAGCAAGGTAAGTGGCACACCGATTTCATTATTAAAATTACCTGCGGTGTAAAGCACTTGATGCTTCGCCGATAAAATCGTGGCGATCATTTCTTTAACGCTGGTTTTGCCATTGGAGCCGGTTAGGGCCACACAAATGGGATCTACTTGGTCACGTACATAGGCGCCAATCGCGCCCATGGCCTTTTGGCAATCGGCAACAATAAGCTGTGGTACATCGAAGGCCAATTGACGTTCAACCAGCAGTGCAACGGCACCATTCTCAATTGCCGTGGCCGCAAAATCGTGGCCGTCGAAACGCTCGCCCTTTAAGGCGACAAACAGGGTCGCAGGGCCGATTTTACGGCTATCGCTGCTTAATGCTTGGATGGTGACATCGTCACCGACTCGATGCGCACTTAAGTGTTGGCTCAGCGCCTCGAGGGAAATTGGGATCATTGGCTTTGCTCCGATAACTGACGTGCCAGGGCGCGCTCATCATAGTCATGACGCACACCTGCCGCCTCTTGGTAAGTTTCATGGCCTTTGCCCGCAAGCAAAATCACATCCCCAGGTTTAGCCTGCGCGACGACATGCTTAATCGCAGCTACACGGTCAACCTCGGTCAGCGCACGCTCTGGGTGAGTCAGCCCTTGGATAATATCGGTAATAATTTGGTTAGGATCTTCGCTGCGGGCATTATCGCTGGTCACCATAATGCGATCGGCGCATTGCTCCGCCGCTTGTCCCATCAGCGGGCGTTTACCCTTATCACGGTCGCCGCCACAACCAAACACGCACCACAACTCGCCCGCGCAGTGACGACGCAGGGCATTAAGCGCCTGCTCAATCGCATCCGGGGTATGGGCATAATCGACGACTAAGGTAATGTTGTCCGCAGTGGTAAAACGTTCCATGCGGCCAGCCACGGGCACTAAATAAGGCACCTTGGATGCCAGTGCACGCATATCCATACCCTGTAAATACAAGGCAGATAAAGCAGCGAGTAAATTCGAGAGGTTAAAGGCGCCTAATAAAGGAGAGCGAATGTCAACTTCGCCCTCGGGCCAGACAAGTGTCGCCTGCACGCCTTGGTCGTTAAATTGGGCATTCTTAGTGTAAAACGCCACCTCTGTATGCGCTTCAATGCTAAAGCCCCACATTTTCGCGGGAACATTTGCCAGCTCGGATAACCAAGCGGCACCCACGGGATCGTCGAGATTCACTAAGCCATGAAGCAGGGAATCGAAGCGAAACAGCATTTGCTTGGCCTCGGCATAGTTTTCCATATCGCCATGATAGTCCAAATGATCACGTGTCAAGTTAGTGAATACCGCCACATCGAAGGGCACGGCATCGACTCGGCCTTGCACTAAACCATGACTTGAGACTTCCATCGCGCAGGTATTCACGCCTTTGTCTGCAAACTCATGTAGTTGGCGCATCAGGGTAATGGCATCGGCGGTGGTATTACCGCTATCGACTAACTCGCCCCAGAGGCCATTGCCGAGCGTGCCCATCACCGCCGCTTTACCCTCAAGTAGCGTCACTAATTGTGCGCAGAGCTGACTGGTCGAGGTTTTGCCGTTGGTGCCGGTAATTCCCACAATGCCCATAGACTGGCCTTGGACAACGGGATAACGCACTGCGGCGACCGCAGACACTTGCCTAGCTAACTGATAGAAATAAATCTGTACGCCTTGCTCAGTCGCAATCACCTTGCCCTGCTCATCAATCTTATCCGTATGCACTAATACCGCGGTCGCACCTTGGGCTAAGGCCTTATCGATAAATTGACGACCATCGACCTTATGGCCTGGCAGCGCTAAAAACACATCGCCGCGACGTATTGCGCGGCTATCTAAAGTCAACTCTAAGAAGGTTTGTTCACCCGCGTAGGGGAACCAAGGCGCTAATAGATCCCTTAACAACATCATTCAGTTCTCCCGGCGAGTCCCGCCAATTGCACCTGCTCTTTATCGGAAATGGGTTCGACATTTAACATTTGCAGTGCGCCTGACATCACCTTCGCGAATGCCGGCCCTGCCACTGAACCACCATAATAGAGATCGCCTTTCGGCTCGTTCACCACCACAACAATCGCGAGTTTGGGATTATTCACGGGCGCGACGCCAGCAAATAACGCAACATAATCATCACCATAACCGCCGGCTACCGCCTTACGGCTGGTGCCCGACTTACCCGCAACGGGATAACCATCGATATGCGCCAGCGTACCTGTGCCACCTTTTTCGGTTACGCCCACCATCATTTGCAGCACATCGTGAGCGACCTCTTGTGAGATCACTCGCTCACCTTCGGGCGGCTTTTTCAGTTTTAAAATCGATACTGGATATAACGTGCCGCCATTACCTAAGGTGGCGTACATCCGCGCGAGTTGCAGCGTGGTGGCCGTTAGGCCGTAGCCGAAAGATAAGGTCGCGCGCTCGAAATCAGACCAACGGTGGCGGTCTTGGATCAAACCAGCGCTTTCGCCCGTGAGGTTAATCCCCGAGAAGCTGCCTAAGCCCATGGATTGATAGGTGCCTAATAACTGCTGCACTGGAATCGACAGAGCGAGTTTACTGATCCCCACGTTACTGGATTTCGCCAGAATACGTGCCAACGTCATATCGCCATAGTTAGTTGCATCACGAACTTGGCGGCCACCTAAACGCATCCAGCCAGGTGACGTTGGGATCACATCGGTCGATTTAACCGTGCCCGCTTCTAACGCCGCAGCAACCACAAAAGGTTTAATGGTCGAGCCAGGTTCAAAGGTATCCGTCATGGCGCGGTTACGCATTCTGAAGGTTTGCAGATTGTCTCGCGAGTTGGGGTTGTAGGATGGCGTATTCACCATAGCCAAGACTTCGCCAGTGTGGATATCGAGCACCACAATCGAGCCAGAGGTCGCTTGGTTCATCTCGGTAGTGCGCTTTAACTCACGGTAGGCAAGTTGTTGAATACGTTGATCGATACTCAACACTAAATCATTTGGACTCTCGCCTTCCTGAACGATATCGAGGCGCTCAACCACATGACCATCGCGGGATTTACGCACTTTTTGTTTAGATGGTGTACCAGTAAGCCAACTGTTGTAGGCGTTTTCGACCCCTTCAATACCGACATCGTCGATATTGGTAATGCCGATAAGCTGGGCGGTGATCTCACCACCGGGATAGTAGCGGCGGGACTCGGACTTTAAAAATACCCCAGGCAATTTAAGCTGAGTAATGTAGTCTGCCACCGCAGGCGTGACCTGGCGTTTAAGGTAGGTAAAACGTTTTGTTGGATTGCTGCGCACCTTTTCGAGCACATCTTCCACGGGTTCGTGCAATACGTCCGCCAACGCTTGCCAGCGGCGCATATCGGTAAAACCATTGTTATCATTAACTTGTTTAGGGTCGGCCCACACGGCACGCACCGGCACACTCACCGCCAGCATATCGCCGTTACGGTCAGTGATTAAGCCACGCTGCACCTCACGACTGGTAGTACGCAGGGTGCGCATGTCGCTCTCGTGACGCAATTTATCGGGCTCGATAATTTGAATATAAGCAGCACGACCCACAAGGCTCGAAAACATCGCAAATACAAAGCCAACCACGACGTATAAACGCCAGTGGATCAGTTGTGGCTTTTGCTTTTTGCTGGCCTGTTTGGTTTTTGCTTGCCTAGTCATATCTTCCCTATGTTCACGGCACCTTTACCACAACTTCTTCGCTGGGTAAGGGTCGACTCATGTTGAGATCCTTTGATGCAATCCGTGTGATCCGGCTGTGCTCGGTCTGGGATTGCTCTTCCAATAATAAATTGCGCCACTCGATATCTAATCTGTCACGCTCCTGCAGTAACTGATCCCATTGGGTGGTGAGCTTACGGCTCACATGGCTGGTATACACCACAGCCACAGAATTACTGAGCACGAGCAGTGCGAGTAACAAGATCCATTTGTGTTGCCACAGGTCGTTTAACACAATCCGTGGCAGATTTAATGAGGGCTTACTCACTTTGTTTGCCCTCTAGTAATCTAATCGCTCGGCAATGCGTAACACTGAGCTGCGCGCTCTGGCATTGCGTTCAATTTCCTCATCGGAAGGCATAATCGCCTTACCTATGGCGCGCAGTTTACGCGACTTGTTAATTTGATCTTCGGTGATTGGCAGGCCGTGGGGCACGCTCTCACCTTGGCTATGGCGACGAATAAAACGTTTTACGATGCGATCTTCCAGTGAGTGGAAGCTGATTATCGATAAACGTCCCTGCGGCGCCAGTATGGTTAATGCACCTTCAAGCGCTTGATCAATTTGATCTAATTCACTGTTGATATAGATACGGATCGCCTGAAACACCCGAGTTGCAGGGTGTTTATTACGCTCTTTATTTTTGGTGATCCGCGCAATCAAATCGGCTAAATCTTTGGTACGTAAAAACGGGGTTTTATCGCGGTCAGCCGCAATACAGCGGGCAATATGGCGAGCATTTTTCTCTTCGCCATAGGTTTTAAATACCCAGGCCATGTCTTCAATTTCGGCGCGCGCTAACCACTGGGCCGCAGTTTCGCCTTGGCTATTGTCCATGCGCATATCGAGCGGACCGTCGCGCAGGAAACTAAATCCACGTTCTGCATCATCGAGCTGCGGTGAAGACACGCCTAAGTCGAGTAACACGCCATCAATTTTGCCAACCAGACCAAGCTCTTCGACGTAATCTGCTAACTGGCCAAAACCACCATGTACGATTTGAAAACGGGGATCATCGGCAAATTGTTTTGCAGCTTCAATGGCCTGAGGGTCACGATCGATCGCAATCAGACGTCCGTTTTCACCCAGTCTTTGCAGTACTTGTCTTGAATGACCACCGCGGCCGAACGTGCCATCGATATAGATGCCATCGTCTTTGATGTTCAAACCGCCGACCGTTTCTTCGAGCAGAACGGATAAATGGGCAAATTCTTGACTCATTACTCTCTTCTTATTTAGTTATGCGACTCGTTAGAGTGAAAAATCCGCCAGACGCTCGTTATTCGCGAGCTCCTCGCTTCGAATCGTTTCCTGACACTCATCAATTTGCTGCAGCCAAGCTTGCTCATCCCACAGCTCAAACTTGTTTAACTGTCCCACCAGCATGATGCGCTTGTCTAAATTGGCGTATTGCCTTAGCGGTGGTGGCAGTAATATGCGCCCGTTGCCATCGAGTTCGACCTCATGGGCATAACCCAGCAACATGCGCTTAAGGGATCGTTGGGTTTTGTCGGTATCTGAAAGCTTGAGTAGCTTAGCTTCGATCAATTCCCACTCGTGGATGGGATAAAGGAGTAAACACGCAGATTGAATATCGACTGTGATGACGATGCGGCCTTGGTGCTCTAGCTGCAAAGGTTCGCGGTATCGCACTGGAATAGCGATCCGTCCCTTTGTATCTAAGTTGATAGCACTGGCTCCACGAAACACGCTAATTCATCCTATCCTTTGATTTTTGATCCACAAATATCCACTATTTCCCACAAATGCTAAGTTTAGGGATAGTAGACAAGCATTGTCAAGGGATGGGATCCTTTTATAAAGCCAGTCGGCAAGCGGGTTAGCAGCATGTTGAGCCCATAACTTAGCGACAAAGTTTTGACAAAAAGATCAGCGAAAAATCAGCTAAACGATGGAAAGCGCAGGAATAAAATGCGAACAAAAAAGCAGCAGCCTTTTGCTTTCAGGCAGTTGCAATGCAATATTTGCCATAACGTTTCGCTAAATGTGGGATTTTCCCGTTAGACAAATCACACTAGACTCACAAAGCACAACAAAATAGACTCAATTTTTACATTCGCATAAGCTTATAGAGCATCAACTTCTAGCATAAATCGCTGAAATATTATTTTTGATTGCGGATTTATTCTGCAATTTAGGAAGGCTTTTATTTCACGATTGCGAGGAAGATCAAAACTCCCGCAGGATAAACTCAAAGAATAACGTTATGACAGCGACTAAGATCCGTACCTGCCACAAGTGGTTTGCATTGATAACCGCCATTCAATTGCTGATCTGGCTAGGAACGGGTGCCTACATGGTGCTGATGGATATAGAGTTTATTCGCGGCAAACCATTGGTAGATAAGGCAAGTACGGCGATATTCCAAGTGGATGCGCCCGCCTATAGCTTTACAGACTTTACTAATGCACATCCCGATGCGACGGATATCAGCCTGTATGCGAATCAAGGCACACTCTACTATCGCGCCAATATCGCGGGAAAATTACAACGCTTTAGCAGTGAGACGGGCGAAGTATTACCACTGCTAGATAAACAGCAGGCGCTCGAGGCTGCGCAGCGAGTCTATACGGGTCAGGCTAAATTTATCGGCTCGACATTCATTGAGCAGAACGCTCCGAGTGAAATCCCTGCCCGCGTGCTCCCCGTTTGGCAGCTGACGTTAGACGATGCCATGCACTCGACACTCTATATCTCGGCAGTCACAGGACAAGTGGTCAGCGCGCGCCATGATTATTGGCGACTCTTCGATCTGATGTGGATGCTGCACATAATGGACTACAAGACGCGAGAGAATGTGCATAATCCGTTACTTACGCTAATGACTAGCCTCGCCCTGTTGACCGCACTCTTTGGTATCGCCTTAACCTATATCAGTTTTCAAAACAAAAATCGTGAGGAGCCAGTATGAGCTTCTCGACTCTGAGCCATACCAGCACCGCTGGCAGCAAGCTTCCTATTAGCTTGCTGCTACAAACCTTACATAAATGGCTCGGACTTATCGTTGGCCTGCAATTATTGATTTGGGTCGTGACAGGACTTGCCTTTAACCTAATTGACGAGAGGTTTTTGGACGCTAACCCATATCGCACTACTCATAAAACGGCGAGTCCCGCTACTGCACTCGCCCCCACGGAAAACCTACTGCAACAATATCAAGCAGAAGGCATTATCGAACTTAAGCTAACCTCAGTGCTCGAACGCGCCGTGTATGCCCTCGCTACAACTCAGCAAACTCGCTGGTTTTGGGCGGACTCACTAAAGCCGCTATCCTTGAACGATGCTGAGATAGTCGCGATTGCCAAACAGAGCTACTCGGGCTCAGGTGAACTCAGCGCACCGCAAATCCTCACCCGCGAAACACCATTCGATGCCAGTGGCCCAGTTGCCATGCTAACAGCCGCAGATGAAGTCGGAACGCGAATTTATATCGATACCGCCTCGGGTGCGGTTCTTGCCCACCAAAATCGTCAATCGGATCTCAAGGATCTACTCTTTATGCTGCATTTTATGGACTATGCTCCCGATAATGGCATTGGTTTTAATCACTTATTGGTACAAGTTGTCAGCATTGCTGCGCTGTTTTTAGGTCTTTCGGGGATTTACATCCTTGGGCATAAATTCCATCAAGGTCAGTTATCGCTGCCATTCTTGAGGCGCACAACCGCCATAGGAAAACTGGAACTTTTTACTCAAGACGCTCAACCACTGGCGGAGTTTACCGATCTCAATGGCACTTATTTAGAAAGCATTAATCGAGGGCGTGAAAGATTAAGAACCCAATGCGGCGGTGGCGGACGCTGCGGTCTGTGTAAACTCAGGTTTGTCGAGCAACCGCCCAGCCCCAATGATTATGATCTGGATAAACTCACCGCCACTGAGCTAGCACAAGGCATTCGCCTAAGCTGCCAACACGAAGCACATCCTGGCAAACTAGAATTAGTCACTAAAGCCCAGCACAGATATTGGCCACAGTCCGAGCGCTAGAGAGTATCGCGCACAGGCTTAAATCGGCGTATAGTCTAAATATTGAGCAACTCCGGCCGATAAGCAGCTAAGAGGTCATCAATTAAGGAGGCGCTATGAGTGGATTGGACAGTCTTTACGCTATGCTGGCACAGCCAGCAAAACCCGTATTTACCCCCAAACGGGTCGTCGATCAGGTTAGCGGTGCGACCGCCAATGCGCCCGATAGCCATGAAACCCCGCAGTCGCAATTACCGCCCACCTTAGATGTGAAAGTCAGGGAAAGACGCAAAAATAACAACGCCAGTCGCAATAAAAAACGCCGCGCATCGGACAAACAACAAGACTTAAAAGAGGGAGTGGTGCTCGAAGTCACTGACGATTTAGCTGAAACAGCACAATCGCCCAGCAAACACATCATCGATATCGAAGTTTAACTTACTGCGATTAAATGAATAAGGCGCAACCTAAGGGTGCGCCTTATGTGTTTCAAACCTAAAAGAAACTAAGAACGGGTTCTCGCCACCGCATCTTGCCAGCCCGCATATAACCGCTCCCTTTGACTCGCATCAATATTCGGTTTGAAGTGTTTATCGATACAGGCCTTATACTTAAGTTCGGTCACTGAGGTCCAAAAGCCAACCGCCAGTCCCGCTAAAAAGGCTGCGCCAAGCGCGGTAGTCTCACACACACTCGGTCTTAAAACTTCAACGTCGGTGATATCCGCTTGAAATTGCATGAGGAAGTCATTAGCAACCGCACCACCATCCACCTTAAGGGATTTAAGCCGCTCACCACTGTCCTTAATCATGGCATCGAGTAAATCCTTACTCTGGTAGGCAATCGACTCTAATGCCGCACGGATAATATGATTACGGTTAGCGCCGCGCGTTAACCCAAACAGTGCGCCACGGGCATTAGGATCCCAATAGGGAGCGCCAAGCCCAACAAAAGCTGGCACTAAATACACCCCATTGGTATCCGCGACTTTAGAGGCAAAATATTCGGTATCGCTGGCATCGCGAATAAGCCCCAGCTCATCCCGCAACCATTGTATGGTCGCGCCGCCCATAAACACTGAGCCTTCAAGGGCATAATTCACTTCACCTTGAGCGCCTACCGCCACTGTGGTTAATAACCCATGGGATGAACGTACGGCTTTATTGCCTGTATTCATTAATAAAAAGCAGCCAGTGCCATAAGTGTTTTTAGCCATTCCCGGCTCGACACAAAGCTGACCAAAGAGTGCCGCCTGTTGGTCACCCGCGATCCCCGCGAGTGGAATTTCGCTGCCCTCACCGGCAATACGGGTTGTGCCATAGACACTGCAGGAGGGTTTCACCTCAGGCAGCATGGCCGCAGGAATATCGAGTGCTTCGAGCAGTTTAGTATCCCAGCTCAGGCTATGGATATTAAACAGCAGCGTACGGGCAGCATTGGTGGGGTCGGTCACATGTACTTTGCCTTCGGTGAGTTTCCACAGCAACCAAGTATCGACCGTGCCGAATAAGAGTTCGCCTCGTTTGGCCTTCGCACGCGCATCCGGCACATTATCGAGGATCCATTTGATCTTAGTGCCTGAAAAATAAGGGTCGAGCAGCAGTCCCGTATTCTCTCGCACATAATCTTCTAAGCCTTGGGCCTTGAGTTGCTCGCAGATCTCTGAGCTGCGACGACACTGCCACACAATGGCGTTATAAACGGGCTTGCCTGTGTCCTTTTCCCAGATAATGGTGGTTTCGCGCTGATTGGTGATACCAATGGCTGCCACTTCATCGCTGTGAATGCCCGCTCTGGCAAGGGATTCGATCAACACCGAACTTTGGCTCGCCCAGATCTCCATGGGATCATGCTCCACCCAGCCGGGGTTTGGGTAAAGCTGAGTAAACTCCCGCTGCGAGACGCTGACAATATTGGCATCGTGGTCAAACACAATCGCCCTTGAGCTGGTTGTGCCTTGGTCTAACGCCACTACGTATTTTTTCTGCACACGACTATCCTATTTGTCCTCTGCCATATTCAAATCGGCAGATTCTTAATGACTCATTGATTATGCTCTGAATATATTCGCAATTGGCGGCCATGACTAGCCAACATCTGGCAAATGCACATCAAGCCACGTTATTTTAGGCACAAAAAAGCCCTGAAGATTCAGGGCTTTTTCATCAGCTAGATGATTACATCTTGTAGCTCATTTGGATACCGGCTAACCAAACATCACCACTCGCTTCACCGTTGAAACTCACTGTAGCAAGGTTAAGCAGATTTTGCTGTTCGTTGATTGGCGCATCACCTGTGGCACGGATATAGGTCAGTGCAAAATCAACATTCAGGTTTTTAGTTGCCTGATAGCCCGCACCAACAGAGAACCACAGACGGTCAGAGTCAGGGATAGTCGTAGTACGCCATTCATTAGTGGCCGCCGTTTTATCTAAGGCCACACCCGCGCGTACTAACCATTCATTGCTGACTTGATAGGTGGTACCTAAGGCAAAGCGCCAGTTATCTTCAAAGTGCTCTTCTTTGACTAAGTCAGACTCTAAGTCACCCTTTGGCTTAACTTCACCAGGGAAGTAAGCCACTAACTGATCGAATACGCTCCAATCGGTCCAGTTAACGCTGGCGTGCATTGCCCAGTTATCCGTTAATTGGTGATAGGAGGACAGCTCGGCAAATGCAGGCAGTTCGAGCGGAATGTAACCTTCAATTGACAGATTCTGGCCGCCATCGTAAATCACACCTGATGCATGACCTTCTAAATCAAGCTTTACGCCGCTGTGATAGGCCAGACCGACACGGTGTGCAGGATTAATCTGCCAGCTCGTGCCTAATTGCCAGCCGTAGCCAATGTCGTCGCCTTTCATGCTTTTCAGCTCAGTACCACCCGGCGGTAGCATGGCAGACACTTGTGCTGGTAATGCGGGCTTAATGCGATCGACCCAACCCGGTAACGAGGCACCGATTTCACCTTCACCGTAAACGATACGTACACCACCACCGACGCTGACAGCATCATTTACGCGGTAAGCGATGTTAGGGTTAAACTCAACAGTGGTCACCGCAGTTTTATTACCGAAAATCGCCGCGGCGTGGGTTTTAGGTAACTCGGTTGACAGACCATAGTTTGAGTTAACCGCCAGACCCCAAGTCCATTGGTCGTTTAACTGGTTGGAATAATAGAAGTTAGGCACTAATGCATCATCGGCCACATCTAAGGCATCGCCGCCTTTCATTTCAACGGGATTTGGGCCCAGTAATGGAGAGCTTAAGCTCACATCACCTTTAACATCCACGTTAGGCATCACATAGATACCACCAGCAGACAGCTGACGACCTTCTAAATAGGTCAGCATCGCTGGGTTGCGGCCTTGTACTGAAGCGTTATCGGCAATCGCGGCTTCACCGGCGAAGGCGCGGCCTAAGCCAGTCGCTGAGTATTCAGCCAGTTGGAAACCCGCTGCTTGGACTTGAGTCGTTGTGCTTAATAAGGCCGCAGTCACAGCCAAAGTCAGAAGACGTTTTTGCATTGTTATTCTCAGAAAATATTATTGTTATCTGTGCCAGTAACCTGGTCACAATGGCGTTCACACAAAATAGAGCAAACACTCCAGATTGAATGCGAGGCAGTTTACCGATGCAGAAGATGTTTGCAACAAGCGGGAATAAAACAGACAAAAAAACTAGCCATTAAAAGACATTCAATATTTTTAGTGAGATAAATCACTTTTAAAACAAGAATAATAAGTGAAAACGCGAAGCATCATTTGCTGAAAACATTTTTCAACGTTACTACATCGATGATTAAATTGATTTATAAACAATGCATTAACAGAAGAAAAACCTATAAACACTTGTAAGCCATTTTACCCATTAAAATTCAGCATAAATCACTAGCGCTCATTTTGATTGCGATACAGGAAAGAATGCCTTCACTTTAAATCAATAAATACAATAAATTAGACTTAAGCGATTAAGTGTAGATAATAAAAACGCCTAGTTTTCGAACTAGGCGTTTAAGATTAACATCCATTAAGGTACAAGTGTTCGCCGAATGCTTAGCATCGCCAGCTTGGGATTTGTGATTCGTACTCGCCTATCTGAATTCCGTGGGACAAGGTCAAGCCAATGGCATCTAAACCATTCAGCAATTTATGCCGCGCCGACTCGGCCAACGTAAAGCTAAACTCAGCTCCCAAAGGCGATGTCACCTTACAAGTCGTTAAGTCCACGGTGATTTGTGCGCCTTCTTCGCTCGCCACCTCATCCATTAACTGACGCACTTCATTCGCGCTCAGCTTCACTGGCAACAAACCGTTATTGATGGAGTTTCCATAAAAAATATCGGCAAAGCTCGGAGCGATAATGGCGCGCAGGCCAAAATCCGCCAGTGCCCATGGGGCGTGTTCACGGCTGGAGCCACAGCCAAAGTTTTCCTGTGCCAGCAGAATCGACGCACCGCTATAGCGAGGTTTGTTTAGAGTAAAATCAGGATTAGGCACTTCCCCGGCATCATCGAGATAACGCCAGTCGTGGAATAAATGCACACCGAATCCATCCCGTGTCACCTTAGATAAAAATTGCTTCGGGATAATTTGATCGGTATCGATATTGGCGCTGTCGATCATGACCGCAAGCCCGGTATGGCTAGTAAAAGGTTGCATTAACTTCTCCTCTTGGGATTACGGTTAGTAAGGTTTACGGATATCGACAAAATGCCCCGCGATCGCCGCCGCTGCCGCCATCGCTGGACTCACCAAATGGGTACGGCTACCACGACCTTGGCGCCCCTCGAAGTTACGGTTACTGGTCGAGGCGCAGCGATCGCCCGCTTCTAATCTGTCGTCGTTCATCGCCAAACACATAGAACAGCCCGGTAAACGCCATTCGAATCCAGCCTCGATAAAAATTTTATCTAGCCCTTCGGCCTCGGCCTGTGCCTTCACTTGGCCAGAGCCCGGTACTACGATTGCCGTAACGCCCGAAGCCACTTTACGCCCTTTGGCCTGTTTCGCCGCGCTGCGTAAATCTTCAATCCGCGAGTTAGTGCAAGAACCAATAAAGACTTTGTTAATCGCGACGTCTGTCATCGGCGTGCCAGCGGTTAAGCCGATATAGTCCAGCGCTTTTTCCATGCTAGCGCGAATCGTCGGATTCGCCTCATCGGCAGGATTCGGCACGGGCGCATCGATGGCAACCACTTGTCCGGGGTTGGTGCCCCAAGTCAATTGCGGCGCGATATTGGCCGCATCCAACACGACGGTGGCATCAAACTCAGCGCCGACATCGGTTTTCAGCGCCTTCCAGGCGGCGACGGCCTCTGCCCAATCTTCGCCCTTTGGTGCAAACTCACGGCCTTCTAGGTAATCGAAAGTGGTTTGATCCGGCGCGACCATGCCCGCCTTAGCGCCCATTTCAATCGCCATATTGCAGACAGTCATGCGCCCTTCCATCGACAGCGCTTCAATGGCCTCACCACAAAACTCAACCACATAGCCAGTGCCGCCATCCATACCAATCTTACCGATAATCGCCAATACGATATCTTTAGCAGTGACGCCATCGGTGACCTGACCACGGACTTCGATTTTCATGGTCTTAGCTTTTAATTGTCGCAGGGTTTGCGTCGCCAGCACATGCTCAACCTCGGAAGTGCCAATACCGAAAGCCAAGGCGCCAAATGCACCATGAGTCGCCGTATGGGAATCACCACACACAATGACAGTGCCGGGTAAGGTAATCCCAAGCTCAGGCCCCATCACATGCACAATCCCTTGATTAGGATGGTGAATGTCATATAAGCGCACACCGAAGTCTTTGCAGTTTTGCGCCAAGGTCTCGACCTGAGTGCGCGCCATAGGGCTTAAAGCATCTAAGCTAGCACTGCGCGTCGAAGTGTTGTGATCCATGGTCGCGAAGGTTTTCTCTGGAGCACGTAACTTACGCCCCGCCACTTTTAAGCCACTAAAGGCTTGGGGTGATGTCACTTCGTGAACCAAATGTCTGTCGACATAAATGATCGGCGCTTCGCCCTCTGGGGTTGCCACAACGTGGGCATCCCACACCTTTTGATACAGGGTTTTCGGAGCGTTTGATGTTGAAGGAGTCGTCATTACACACCTGCCTTAACTGCATCGGCGATAAAGTTGCCCATTTCGACTGTCGATTTGGCCTTATGGCGTTGGTCGCTACTTAATAGCTCACCGGTTAAATAGCCAGAATTCAGCGCCTTGCTCACGGCGCGCTCAATGGCACTCGCCGCTTCTTCTTGCTTTAAGCTGTGACGCAGCATCAGTGCAGCCGACAGAATTTGTGCAATCGGGTTAGCAATACCTTTCCCCGCGATATCCGGCGCACTGCCACCAGCGGGTTCAAACAAACCAAAGCCAGTGCTATTCATACTCGCCGAAGACAACAAACCCATGGAGCCGGTCAGCATGGCGATTTCGTCCGATAAAATATCGCCAAACAAGTTAGAGCACAGCATAACGTCAAACTCATCGGGACGGCGCAGCAACTGCATAGTCGCGTTGTCGATATAGATGTGTTCCAACTCAACATCGGGGAAATCCACCGCCACTTCTTCTACTACTTGGCGCCACAGTACCGAGCAAGCTAAGACGTTTGCCTTGTCGACCGAAGTGACTTTTTTACGGCGACCGCGGGCGGCTTCAAAAGCAATACGCGCAATACGGGCAATCTCGCGGCGGCTGTAACGCATGGTATCAAAGGCTTCTTCGCTCTCACCTTCACCTTGGCGCCCCTTAGGCTTACCAAAATAGATCCCACCCGTTAACTCACGCACGCAAAGAACATCGAAACCTCTAGCAGAAATATCGCTGCGCAGCGGTGACATATGCTCTAAACCATCATGCAATTTCGCCGGGCGCAGGTTACAAAACAGTTCGAAGTGACCACGTAATGGCAATAATGCACCACGCTCTGGCTGTTCATTGGGCGGTAGTTTTTCCCATTTAGGGCCACCGACTGAACCGAATAGAATGGCATCGGCCGCCTCACAACCTTTCAGTGTTGCTTCAGGCAATGGACAACCGTGATTGTCGATGGCGATACCGCCGACATCATATTCAGAGTATTCAATGTTAAGACCAAAACGTGCCTCAACCGCCTTTAACACCTTACGCGCCTCGGCCATCACTTCTGGCCCAATACCATCCCCGGCTAATACTGCAATTTGATAACTCATACGCCCGCTCACTCCTTCAATGTGAAAACTTTATGCTCGATATTGCTTGGTTTATACGCCACCCAGCTCTCTGTTTTTATGCATATTCTGTTTGTAATCTGCGACCTTATCGGCACGGCACGTCAGGTTCATCACATGCACTAACGCACGGGCTGATGCCTCAACCACATCGGTAGCTAACCCAACACCGTGAAAATTTTGTTCATGGTAAACCGCGGTAATGTCGACTTGGCCCAGGGCATTTTGCCCCTCACCCTTAGCGCCCAATTTGTAACTGATGATATCGATACGACGGTCCGTCGCACGGGCAATGGCGTTATAGGCGGCATCGACGGGACCATTACCGGTCGCAGCTTCGGTTTTAATTTCTCCGCCGACATCGATGCGTACAGTAGCCGTGGCCACGCCTTCGGTGGAGTCGGATTGCACCACTAACTGCTGTAATTGATAGAAGTTATCTTCCGCCGCTTGCGCTTCCATAAAGGCTAAGGCTTCTAAGTCGTAATCGAAGACTTGACCCTTTTTATCGGCCAAATGTAAAAACTGTTCGTACAGGGCATCCAGATTGAAATCCTGCTCGCTGTAGCCCATTTCCTCCATGCGATGCTTAATCACATGGCGACCTGAGCGCGAGGTCATATTCAGGTTGTTACGGTTTAGGCCGATGCTCTCTGGCGTCATGATTTCATAGGTGTTTTGCGCTTTTAACATGCCATCTTGGTGAATCCCCGAAGAGTGGGTAAAGGCATTCGCGCCCACAATCGCCTTATTCGACTGAATCGGCATATTGCACAACTGGCTGACCAGATTCGACGTACGGTGGATCTCCTTGGCATTGATCCCAGTTTCAACTCCCAACAGATTCTTACGCGTCGCTAAGATCATGGCGATTTCTTCTAGGGAGCAGTTACCCGCACGCTCACCAATGCCGTTCATGGTACATTCGATTTGGCGGGCACCATGCTGCACGGCGGTAATCGAATTGGCCACCGACATGCCTAAGTCATCATGGCAGTGAACCGAGATAATGGCTTGGTCGATATTCGGTACGCGATTAAACAAGGTTTGAATAATACCCCCAAACTCGCTTGGCACTGTGTAACCCACGGTATCAGGGATATTGATGGTACGAGCCCCTGCGTGAATCGCCGCTTCTACCATACGGCACAGGTTGTCGATTGGTGTGCGTCCCGCATCTTCGCAGGAAAACTCTACATCATCGGTAAACCTGCGGGCATATTTCACCGCGCCCACCGCCATCTCCAACACTTGCTCGAATGAGCGCTTTAACTTGCTCTCCACATGGATAGTCGAGGTGGAGATAAAGGTATGAATACGGAACTGTTCGGCAACCGATAATGCTTGGGCGGCGGCATCGATATCTTTTTCCAAGGCGCGGGATAAGGCGCACACACGGCTATTTTTGATGGTACGGGCAATAGTCTGCACCGACTCAAAGTCACCGGGGGAAGACACGGGAAACCCGACTTCCATTACATCTACACCGAGACGTTCTAACGCCATGGCGATCTGTAACTTTTCTTTGACCGACAGGCTTGCCGCTAACGCCTGCTCGCCATCACGTAAGGTGGTATCAAATATAATTACTCTGTTAGACATCTCGCTTCTCCATGGAACGTCACCGTTCATTATTTAACTTTTGCCGTATTCAGATACAAAAAACCCCGCAACATTGGTGCGGGGTTTATGAGTGTTTTGCCTATCTATCGAGCGAGCAACACTAAGACCTCCGCGTTTGTGGCGCGAGAGAGAGAAGGAGGAGGTCGAGTTTGCTGCTAATTCTATTCATTTAAATTAAATATTTATTCTATTAACTCAAAATAAGGACGGTTAATATTTAACTCGCTTGCTTAAGTGTGTCAACCCCAATTTTTTTCATGTTCTTCGAGTTATTTGCTGCAAAATAGCAAAATTTACCCATATTCACTCGACAAGACTCTCGTTAATCCCTTGTCAGTAGAGAAAAATCCACAAAATGGCTCAAGTCAAAATTTGAACAAAAAAATCATTTTTTATGCAAAAAAGCCTTGAGACACGTTATAATCCTCGCCCGCGGTTACGGATATTAGAATTAATGCATGGTATGGAGCAAAAAATGGATTTTCGCGTCTTAGCGCTTAGCCTGTGGTTATGGCTATTCCCTTTTGGGGTCAGTGCTAACGACCAACTCGATGCACTTGCAGAACTGATTTATCAGTATCCGACCAAGGCTTTGACGCAAATTAGCACACTAGAGAAACAACAAACCGCTGATAACTCTAGTGATATTGATAGGCTTCGCCTCAGTATGCTCAAGTGCCAGAACTTGTTGCAATTAGGGGAAAATGAAGCAGCAATCAACCTTGCCCAGATGGGCGAGGCCAGTGCCAAACAGCTAAAACTCGATCAGGCACGTCCCTACTTTTTGAATTGTCAGGCCGATGCCTATCTCAATTATGATAATGTCCAAGATGCCTTACCCTTGCTCGATTCAGCGATTACCCTCGCGAGACGTTATCAGCAACCTCAAGCCTTAATCGATGCACTGCGGTTAAGGGGGCAACTGGATACCAACACGGATAACTTTTCCTCCGCCATCGAAGATTTACGCATCGCTATCGACATCTATCCCGATATTCATACCCAGACACAAAATTGGGTGTGGCCGCCGCAGGCCTATGTCTATGCCGCTATGGGCAGTTTGCTCTACGCAACCCATGACTTACCCCAAGCCATGTATTACACCAATTTGGCACTCAACAGTCCCGACGCTAAGGGGAAGGCACGGCATGTATTATTACTAAACGCATCGCGTCTCGCGTTAGATAATCAAGATAGAGAATACAGTGACCAACTTGAGAAACAGGCAAAAGCCTTGTTACCTGAAATCGGCTCTCCCTTAGAACTGGCTTATAGTTATGCCGTTTTGGCTTCAATCGCCCTCGATAAGGGACGAATGGACACTGCCGAAGAATACATCTCCATTGCCATGAACACTTTTAAGCTGCAAAACCAACGGGCAGCGATGATGCGCTCGACCCGTTTATTGGCACAGATCCGGTTTGCTCAACATCGAGATGAAGCGGCGTTAGCCCTTATGAACTCCGCCATAGAGCAGGGAGAGTCATTAAAGCAATACTCTGATCTAAAATGGTTTTATGGCATTTTGAGCGATTATTATCAAACCCACGACAACTACAAACTTGCCTACGAGTATTTGCAAAAACGTTTCGATGCCACAGAACTTGCTAACGAGTCGATGAATAACACCCGTATCCTGCAATTTAAGGCCAGATTAAATCAGCAAGGACTACAACTGGCGAGCAAGGAGAATCAGCCAACTCACAACTCGGTACTGAAAGAGCTCAATATCGATTGGGCCTATAGCACGCTATTTTTAGTCGCCATGGCTTTTTTAGGTGGTGCCATTTGGTATTTCATTGATAAACAAAATAATCGTGCACCATCAGCTGAATCAGACAGCCAAAATCTGCCACCACAACAACTACTCGAGTTGACACTTCACAGCGCTAAGCAAGGCGATTATCCATTGTCGCTGTTGCTGCTCAATGCCAGCCAAATTCGCCAAGTCGATCTGCCTGCGCTAATGGATAAGTTACAAGACAAGCTACGTGAGCAGGACAAACTATTACGCTATTCGATAGATGAGATAGTCATAGTGCTACCCTATACCTCTGCCGTGGGCGCGCAGAAAGTCGTCGGTCAAATCACCCCCACCATCCAAACCTTACAAGGAACAAGTAAGGTGAATATTGGCGTTGCTGTGATGCAACAGTTTGATACTTTGGATTCTTTGGTTAAGCGCGCGAGCATCAATCAATTAGGTAAACTCAAGGGGAGCGACCCACAAAGCGATTATTCTCCCGCTAAATAGGCGGCAATTTCATCGAGGAAATCGTCGCCAAATCGGCTGAGTTTGCGCTCACCAACGCCGTTAACCGCCAGCATTTCACCTGGACTGGTAGGCATCATGGCCGCCATTTCCGCTAGGGTCGCATCGTTAAACACCAGATAGGGCGGTACATCCTGCTCCTCGGCAATCGTACGCCGTAGGGCTTTTAGCCTCGCAAACAGTTTGCGATCGTAATTCAGCGGTGCCCGCGATTGAGTGACTTTGCGCTTAATGTTGGTCAGTTGAATCCGTGGTTCCGCCAACATTAGCGCCACCTCACCCTTAAGGATCGGCCTTGCCGAAGGGTTTAAGGTGATGGACGAGCCCCGCGTAATATCTTGGCTCGCAAGCCCTAAGTGAATCAGCTGACGGATAACGCTCAACCAATATTCATGGCTTTTGTCTTTGCCTATGCCCCAAGTGCTGAGTTTATCGTGCCCTCTATCCACAATCGCAGCGCCCTTGGAGCCACGCAAAACTTCAATCAAGTGATTGATACCAAAGCGCTGCCCAAGACGATAGATGCAAGACAGTACCTTCTGCGCATCCTCGGTGCCGTTATAACGTTTAGGCGGGTCGAGACAAATATCGCAGTTGCCGCAGGGCTCTAACGCGCTCTCATCGAAGTAATGCAGCAACACTTGGCGACGACAGGTTTGTGCCTCTGCAAATGCAGCCATGGTATTGAGCTTATGGAAATCCACCTGCTGCTGCGGCCCAGGCTCCGACTGCTCGATAAGATGGCGCACTCGCCCAATATCGGCAGGATCGAACAGCATAAAGGCTTCGGCCTCGAGTCCATCGCGCCCCGCTCGACCGGTTTCTTGATAATAGGCTTCGATGCTCTTAGGGATATCGTAATGCACCACAAAGCGCACGTTAGATTTGTTAATCCCCATACCAAAGGCTACGGTGGCAACCACGATATCAATTTGATCTTTAAGGAAGCTATCCTGCACTTCACCGCGCTCTTGTGGCGTCATACCCGCATGGTATGCCTTTGCATGAAACCCTTGTAGGATGAGCCGTTCAGCCACCTCATCCACACGGCGACGACTGCTGCAATAGACTATGCCGCTACTGCCATTTTGTTGCAGTAAAAACTGTCGTAATTGATTCGCGGCATTGAGTTTTTCGGCAACCGTATAGCGAATATTAGGCCGATCGAAACTCGATAGTAACCTAAAGGGATTAATCCCTAGGCGTTCGCAAATATTTTGCCGCGTCGCCTGATCCGCTGTGGCGGTGAGCGCCATCATGGGCACATGGGGGAAGAGCTGCTTTAACTGGCCAAGGGCGGCATATTCGGGACGAAAATCGTGTCCCCATTGACTGATGCAGTGCGCCTCATCAATGGCAAACATCGATAACGGCAGGGAGCGCATGCGCTCGATAAAATCGCCAGTAAGTAACCGTTCAGGAGACACATAAAGCAGTTTTAGCTCGCCTCGATGCAACTGCCTCAGCACCTCTACACTCTGCTCCCGCGGCTGCGATGAGTTTAAATAGGCGGCATTGACCCCCGTCTGCAACAGGCTGTCGACCTGATCTTTCATCAATGAAATCAGCGGTGATACCACGATGGTGATGCCAGGCATCAACAGTGCGGGCAACTGGTAACACAGACTCTTACCGCCACCAGTGGGCATGATCACAAGGCAGTCCTCACCACTGCATACACGTTCGATAACCTCGCGCTGACCGTCCCTAAAATCACGGTAGCCAAACACCTGCGCTAGGCGTTGCGACAGCGGATCATCATGTATGTCGAGTAACTGAGTTTCCATGGATCTTCTAGCTAAAAAGTAAGGGCGCCTATTCTAAAGGACAGAATCGCTCCTGTCTTGCGCCATCTTGCCCAAACCGCCTCCGCGCGAACAACCTGAGGATAGGCTTCCTGCTCCATGACTCATCATAACGCCTAGAACGATTTGCCCGCACAAAGGCTTAAGTTGCATTAGGCATAGGCTTGGCTGTAGATTAATTGCTCTAAGTCGAACGCCATTGTGCGTGTTTCGACCCTATTCTAAGAAGCCCTACAGCCTACAAGGACGAACAGCATGACAAACCCAATTCAAGCCGAAGTACTCAAACGTGTTGCCGAAGTGTTTGATCAGCACGTGCCGTTTCATAATTTATTGGGTCTGGATATCAAACGCTACGACATAGATGGCGTCGAAGTGGTGATTAATATGAAGCCTGAGCTCATTGGCAATATTCACCAACAAATTCTCCACGGTGGCGTCACCGCCACAGTGCTCGATGTGGTCGGAGGGCTCACCGCCTTTGCAGGACTGGTTGCGAGTCGTGATGATTGGACTGTGGAGGAGTTACAACAACGGTTGCAGACCTTAGGCACTATCGATATGCGCGTCGATTATCTGCGCCCCGGGCGTGGACAGATTTTCACAGGCACGGGCAGCGTGATCCGTGCCGGCAATCGCGTCTCAGTGTGTCGCATGGAGCTTCACAACGAGCAAGGAACCCATATCGCCTTCGGCACTGGCACTTATATGGTTGGCTAGTCCGTTGTCACACATCGTTTTTTAGAAATTGTTTACCGTATTCAACATCGATAACCTAAAGGGAAACACCTTGATTACTCAGGTGTTTCTCTCTAATTTTTGCTGAGCACTGGTTATTAGAGACATCCTGTAACGAAAAAGGCGACCGCACACACCTTGAGTCAATTCCCATAGCCTCCTACAATCGCCGTCCTGTTGTCCTTCGAAGATGTCTCATGCCTGATACTGAATACCGCAAAGGGATCCTACTCGCCGTCAGTGCTTACTGTATGTGGGGATTTGCGCCCTTATATTTCAAACTACTCCACCATGTTTCGGCGACCGAAATTTTACTGCATCGGGTGATCTGGTCATTTGTGTTTATGGTGATCATCATGCTGTTTATCGGTGGCTTTGGAAAGCTGCGCCAACTGTTTAAACAGCCAAAGCAGTTACTCGTGCTCACCATCACCTCCCTGCTGATTGCCGCCAACTGGTTGATTTTTATCTGGGCCGTGAATAACGATCATATGCTCGATGCCAGCTTGGGTTACTTTATTAACCCCCTACTGAATGTGCTGCTCGGCATGCTGTTTTTAGGTGAAAGATTACGTAAGTTGCAATGGTTTGCCGTCGCGCTGGCGAGTGCTGGCGTGCTTATTCAGTTGATTTCATTCGGTTCAATCCCCATTGTTTCCCTCGCCTTGGCGGGCACCTTCGGGGTGTATGCGCTGCTGCGTAAAAAGGTCAACGTGGATGCAAAATCGGGTCTGCTAGTCGAAACCGCTATCCTGCTACCGGTCGCATTGGTTTATCTGGTCGCAACCTTAGATAGCGCCACGGCGAATATGCTCACCAACGATTGGCATCTTAACTTGTTGTTGATGGCGGCGGGGATTGTTACCACGATTCCACTATTGTGTTTTGCCGGTGCAGCGGTACGTATTCCATTGTCTATGCTCGGCTTTTTCCAATATATCGGCCCGAGTATTATGTTTATCCTCGCGGTAACCTTATTCAATGAACCCTTCGATGCCGAGAAGAGCATCACCTTTGGTTTTATCTGGAGCGCCCTGTTGGTGTTCACCTTCGATATGGCCTATAAACGCAAAACGGCGCGATAACATCACGCCGCAGCCGACAGTTGCAAAAATAGTGGTTAAGTGAGCGTGTACTTAGCCTGCTATTTTTGTAGCTGGGTGATCAACCTTTCGCCCTCGGGCACAGACAAAAGCAGATTGTAGCCTCGCGTCGTTGGCACTAGCACTAGCTCGGATTTATCCGTCACAGCCACAAATGCCTTACCCTTCCCTTTTAGATTAAACCAGCCGAGTTGAAACCCTGGCATACCGATACCATTGGTCTTAAAGCTGGGCGCTAAATCCGCCTCCAGCTTCAAGTCGATAATGCGCGCCTGCTCGACCAGCAGCTCGGAGCGTGCTAACTGCACTTTATAGAAGGGAATATCAAGTTTTAGCTCGGTGTCGGTTAGCGCGATTTCAGCATTATGGGATTGATAAAACACCCAAGAAAATCCGCCAATCATCACTAACAAAATACCTAAGCTCGCCGATTTAGCCACTTTCGGCATAGGTTTAACCCACAACATCCACAGCACACCAGCCAAACCTAGCAGCAAGATAATAAAGCTTAAAATGGAGGTTTGAGTCAGAGGCGCGAGGGAGAAAAACTGAGTCACCATGGTGGGCAGTCCTTAAGGTAGAAAAGCTTAATCTGCCAACAAAGACATATTATGTCAACAAAAATGCCAGCGCTAGGCTGGCATCTTATCAAGCGTGTAACGCTTACAGATCGAGGGCGAGAATTTTAGAGCGGCGCTGATAGTTATACAGCTGCTTTTTCTTCTGCGGTAAGGCTTCCACATCTTCAATCACAAAGCCATGCTCTAAGAACCAGTGAATGCTGCGGGTAGTCAAGGCAAACAAACGGGAATAACCGCGGCTACGCGCCTGACCTATGATGTTTTTCAGCAGCAAACTGCCCCTATCCGCATCGCGATAATCTGGGTGCACTACCAAACAGGCAAACTCCCCGGCGTTATCCTCCTCGAAAGGATACAGGGCCGCACAGCCAATGACTAAGCCATCACGCTCAATCAACATAAATTGCTCGATCTCAATCTCAAGCTGCTCACGACTGCGGCGCACCAAAATGCCTTGCTCTTCCAAGGGACGAATTAAGTTTAGTACGCCACCAATATCGCTAATCGACGCGCGGCGCAGACGCTCAGCGCTTTCTGTCACGATTTGCGTACCTATGCCCTCACGGGAGAACAACTCCTGCAGCAAGGCGCCGTCATCGAGGTAACTGACCAAATGGCAACGTGGCACACCATTGCGGCACGCATCAATGCTCGCCTTGAGGAAAGCCATAGTGCCCACACAGGCAGAACCTTGCTCAGCGAGCTTAGTCAGAATGTTTTGCGCGTCATTTGGCATTAATTCAGCAATCACATCGCCATTGCGATCGAGGATGCCGTTTTGCGAACTAAAGCCAATCATCTTGTCGGCCTTCAGCTTGATCGCGACTTGAGTGGCAATCTCTTCAGCGGTGAGGTTAAAGCTTTCGCCAGTGACCGATGCGGCAATCGGCCCCATCAACACGATACAGTGATTATCGAGCTGACGCTTAAGCCCTTGAGTATCGATACGGCGCACTTTGCCGCTTAAACAAAAATCCACGCCATTATCGACCCCCAGAGGCTGGGCGATCACAAAGTTACCGCTGACTAAGTTGATTTGCGCGCCTTGCATCGGCGTATTACTGAGGCTCATCGATAAACGCGCGGTGATATCAAACTGCAATGCGCCCGCGACCTGCTTGATCACTTTAAGCGAGTCTTCATCGGTGATACGTACACCTTCGTGGTAGGCGGGTTCAATCCCATTGGCTGCCAACGCCGCATCGATTTGCGGCCTCGCGCCATACACCAACACCACTTTAATGCCTAAACTGTGCAACAGGGCCACGTCATTCAAAATGCCGCGAAATTGATTTTGTGCTAAAGCCTCGCCACCCAACATCACCACAAAGGTTTTCCCTCTATGGGCATTGACGTAAGGGGCAGAATGACGAAATCCATCAACCAGTTCAGTGGTACGCACGCGTTGTTTACACCTCATATTTGAGCTGGCAATGCCAACATGACACACCAGGATTGAATGACTAAAACACGCGTATAGTATTGCATTTTAATTCACCAATAAAGAATTTATTCTCATTAAAATGCAGTTTTAATACAATAAAGTGCTTATATTTTCAAAAAATTGCATTTTTGATAAATGATCACATTTTTTTAACTCAATGTGGTTTAGCAGCACTGACCAAGTATGGGACAGATTTATCTCAACTTGATGACGAGAAGCCAAAAAAAGACCAAAAAAAAGCCCCTTAGATAAGGGGCTTTTCTCGAAACACTAAACAAGGATTACTTGATTTTTGCTTCTTTGTAGATAACGTGCTGACGAATAACTGGATCAAATTTTTTGATTTCCATTTTTTCTGGCATGTTACGCTTGTTTTTTTCAGTTGTGTAGAAGTGACCAGTTTTAGCTGTAGAAACTAATTTGATCTTCTCACGATTACCTTTAGCTTTAGCCATGATCTATTACACCTTCTCGCCACGGGCACGAAGTTCAGCAACAACAACTTCAATACCTTTCTTATCGATCAGACGGATACCTTTAGTAGATACACGTAACTGTACGAAACGTTTTTCTTCTTCTAACCAGAAACGGTGGTTTTGCAGGTTAGGTAAAAAACGACGACGGGTCGCGTTTTTTGCGTGCGAACGGTTGTTACCAACCATCGGCTTCTTGCCAGTAACTTGGCATACTCTTGACATGTCAGTCTTCTCCAAAAAACAATTTTAACGCTCGAGCATTAATGTACCTCGTATGGCCGTCGCCCGAGGCACAAAGAGGGCGCATTTTATACACGATCATAGAGGTAAGATCAAGCGTTAGATTAATTAATCCAGCCTCGTTCCGCGAAGGAAACTATCTCTCGATCACCAACAACCATATGGTCCAGTAAGGATACGTCTATGGTTGCTAACGCATTTTTTAATCGCTCAGTTATTCGTCTGTCAGCCTGACTGGGCTCGGCAATACCAGACGGATGATTGTGACACACTATGACGGCAGCAGCCTTTTTCTCCAGCACTAGGCTCACCACTTCACGTGGATACACCGAAGCTGAATCTATTGTTCCGCGGAATAATTCGACGAATTGAATCACTCTATGCTGGCTATCCAGCAGCAAAATTGCGAACACTTCATAGGAGCGGTCAGCTAATTGTCTCATTAAATAATCCCGAGTTAAATCGGGATTTGTCAAAACCTGACCTCTCTGCAGGTTTTCTTGTGCCACACGCCTCGCTAATTCAGCCGCGGCTTGAAGCTGGGCGTATTTTACAGGTCCCACGCCCGGAAGTCGACACACCTGATGCTTTGGTGCGCAAAGTAAGCTTCTTAATCCACCAAATTCATGGATCAGTGAGCGCGCAAGGTCGACCGCATTCAAACCGCTCAGCCCATTTCGCAGTAAAACGGCCAGTAATTCTGCATCAGAGAGATGGGCGGCGCCTTTTACTAATAATTTATCCCGCGGACCTTCGCCCTCGGGCCAATCCTTAATCGCCATACGACCTCCTTGTCAGCGCGAATTTTCACTTTAGACAAGTATGGACGAGTTTTTTTGAACTGGGACAGTCACGCCAATTAGTCGCTTTGTGGTATGGTTGGCGACATTATTTCAATCTCGGATGATGTCTGTGAGCCTGATAACGAAAAACGTCCTACTGGGTATTGGTGGCGGCATAGCGGCCTACAAAAGTGCGGATTTAGTGCGCCGCTTAAAAGAACGCGGCTTTGATGTGCGAGTGGTGATGAGCCAGAGTGCCATGGAATTTATTACCCCTCTCACTCTGCAAGCCTTATCAGGCCATCCCGTGGCATCAAGCTTACTCGATCCGGCGGCCGAAGCGGCAATGGGTCATATCGAACTCGCGCGCTGGGCGGATTTAGTTATTATCGCCCCCGCCACCGCGAATTTGCTGGCCCGTATCAATGCGGGCATGGCGGATGAGCTTATCACCACCACTTGTCTTGCGACCGAAGCACCGATAGCCCTGTGTCCCGCGATGAATCAGCAGATGTATCGCAATGTCGCAACCCAAGCCAATTTAGCGAGTTTACAAGGCCGAGGTTATACCCTGTGGGGCCCCGCCAGCGGCAGCCAAGCCTGTGGCGAAGTAGGCCCTGGTCGTATGCTCGAACCGTTAGAAATCGCAGAATTAGCCAGTCGCTTTTTTGCAACAAAAGATGTCTATGCTGAACAGGAAACTCAGCCGCTAGCGGGCCAGTCGGTGCTCATTACCGCAGGACCAACCCGCGAAGCCATCGATCCGGTGCGTTATATCTCTAATCACAGCTCAGGCAAGATGGGATTCGCCTTAGCGAAAGCCGCCGCCGACATGGGCGCCGCTGTGACCTTGGTCTCAGGTCCAGTAAATTTAGCCACCCCAGAGGGGGTGACGCGAATCGATGTCGAATCGGCACAAAATATGCTCGACGCGGTGATGGATAATGTTGATAAAAAAGATATTTTCATTGGCTGCGCGGCGGTTGCCGACTATCGCGTCAGTGATATTGCGGACTGTAAGATCAAAAAGTCCAGTGAGGAAATGCAACTTGCGCTGGTGAGGAATCCTGATATCTTAGCGACGGTCGCAAGCTTGGCAAACCGTCCTTTTGTGGTGGGATTTGCCGCCGAAACCCATGATGTAGAAGCCTACGCCCGCGATAAACTCAAACGCAAAAATTTGAATATGATCGCCGCAAACGATGTATCCGTTGCTGGTCTTGGCTTTAATGCCGATGCCAATGCCCTGCGTGTATTCTGGCCGCAGGGTAGTCAAGATTTGCCTGCTACCGATAAGCTCACGTTGGCTCGGCAATTACTTTCGTTGATAGTGAAAGAAAAAACAAAATAAATGAAAACACCGATTGAATTAAAGATCCTCGATTCCCGTATTGGCTCTGAATTTCCCCTGCCCGCCTATGCCACGCCTGGCAGCGCGGGAATGGATCTTCGCGCCATGATAGATACCACAATGACGATAGCCCCAGGTGAGACTCAGTTAATCCCGACGGGCATCGCCATCCACGTGGCAGACCCAGGCCTTGCCGCCGTGATCCTGCCCCGTTCAGGCCTTGGCCATAAGCACGGTATCGTACTCGGCAATCTGGTTGGGCTTATCGATTCAGATTATCAAGGTCCCTTGATGGTCTCTTGCTGGAACCGCAGCGATACCCCATTTACTTTAGAAATTGGTGATCGTCTCGCACAACTCGTGTTTGTTCCTGTAGTACAAGCACAATTCAAACTCGTTGATGAGTTCGACAGCTCAGATCGTGGTGAAGGTGGATTTGGCCATTCTGGCACTAAATAACCGGCATCGATATTGAGCAAGGATACTGCAATGGCTGTAAGCCCAAAAATTAATCGTCGTGAACACATACTGCAATGCCTAGCGCAAATGCTAGAAACCAGCCCAGGACAACGTATTACCACCGCTAAACTCGCCTCTGAGGTCGGTGTATCGGAAGCGGCACTCTATCGCCACTTTCCGAGTAAGGCGCGGATGTTTGAAGGGTTAATTGAGTTTATTGAAGAGTCATTACTCTCCCGCATCAACATCATCATGAACGATGAAAAAGACACCATGAGACGTTGCCAATTAGTGCTACAACTGCTGTTGATTTTCGCCGAGCGCAACCCTGGGATCTCTCGGGTGCTCAATGGCGATGCGCTCTTAGGTGAAAACGAGCGTCTACGCAGTCGTATCAGCACCCTATTTGCCAAAATTGAAACCCAACTCAAGCAAATTCTGCGGGAAAAAACCCTACGTGAAGGGAAAGGCTTTAATTTAGATGAGGCTATTTTAGCTAATTTGCTGTTAGCCTTCGCCGAAGGGCGAATCGCCCAATTTGTACGCAGCGAGTTTAAACTCAAACCAACGCAGCACTTCGATGAACAGTGGCGCTTTATTCAGCATCAGCTGTTACAAAGCTAATGATTTTTCAATACAAAGGACGGTAATCACCGTCCTTTCTTTTATCCCCCACGCCTTGTATCGGTATTTCTTTTGTTTTAATCTCGAGTAAACATTTTCAAAACAAAAACCACAATAATATTACAAGGATGTCAGATGAAATCTTTGCCATTTGCTGCATTGGCCGTAATTTGCTTGCCTATTATGCCTTTCAGCACATTCGCGGCCGAAACCTCGGCGACAAATGCCCTATCACAATCCCAATTATTCAGTCGCGGTAACGAGTACTCTAACGTCAAGATCTCGCCTACCGGCAAATACTTAAGTGCAATTACCAGTGTTGAGGGTAAAAATGTACTTATAGTATTGGATGCTCAAACCAAAAAACTGCTGAATGCGATTCGCTTCCCAAGTAACGCACAGGTAGGCACCTATGAATGGGCCAATAGCGAGCGCATTGTACTGGCAAAAGAATACCTTAAGGGTTGGACCGATGTACCCCAATACTACGGCGAATTAATGGCGGTCAACGCCGATGGTTCTCGCCCTAAATATCTATTTGGATATAACAGCGGCGAGCAACAAACAGGTTCAAATATCAAGAAAAACACAGCCATAAGTGCCACAGCATTCATTCTGGATCCTCTACCGGATGATGAACGCTATATGCTGGTCAATGCGCTCCCGTGGACTGGAGCCCCAGACTTGAGTGAAACTCCTCAGGATGTCTACCGCGTTGACCTTTTTAGCGGGGTTCGTAAACGCATAACTGGCTCCCCCATTGGCCGAGCACGCTTTATGACTGACCATGATGGTGAAGTCCGCTTTGTGGCAGGGGAAGATGGCAAAAACATCACTAAAGTCTTTTACCGCAAAGATGGCGAATGGATAAACACCGACAAACTTAACCTTGGCTTAAGTGATTTTACGCCTATCTCTTTCGCTGATAATAAAAATACCATCTATGCAGCGGGTCGAGTGGGCACTGAAACCTTAGGCGTCTATCGCATCAATCTCGAAACGGGTGAGAAGGCCGAGATCATTCAAGATGAGGTCGTTGATCCCAGCAACTTCTGGATCAACGGCACCAATAAGCAGCTGTATGCCGTAGAGTTTGAAAATGGCTATCCCAGTTATGCCTTTGTCGATAACAACGACAATCACGCCAAACTGCTTAAGGATTTAATTGCTGCTCTACCTGGCCATCAAGTACGAATTGTCAGCGAAACCCGTAATGGCGAGCAACTGGTGGTGATTGCATTTAACGATCGCAATCCTGGTGATTACTATGTGTTTGATACGAAAAAGCTCAAGCTAGAGTATCTAGCCGCCGCCCGCAAATGGCTCGACCCCGAAAAAATGGCGGAGGTTAAACCTATTAGTTTCACCAACCGCGATGGCCAAATAATCCATGGCTATTTAACCTTACCCTTCGGCAAAGAAGCCAAGAATTTACCCTTGGTCGTCAATCCCCATGGTGGTCCCCATGGCATTCGTGACTGGTGGGGCTTTGACCCACAAAACCAACTACTCGCTCAAAATGGTATGGCGGTATTGCAGGTTAACTTCCGCGGCTCAGGTGGTTATGGCGAGCGTTTCGAGCAAGCAGGCTATCAAAAGTGGGGTTCGGATATTCAGCACGATATTATCGATGCAACTCAATATGTGATTGATCAAGGCTTTGCCGATAAGGAACGGGTGTGTATCGCAGGCGGTAGCTTTGGCGGCTATAGCGCACTACAAAGCGCCGTATTAGCGCCCGATATGTTTAAATGCGCGGTTGGGTTTGCCGGTGTGTATGATCTGGAGTTGATGTTTGATGAAGGAGACGTCGCCAGAACACGTTCAGGCACAAGCTATCTTAAGGACGTACTCGGCCAAGACAAAGCCACCCTAAAAGCCATGTCTCCCTCTGAGAACGTTGCTAAATTAAAAGCGAACCTCTTACTGGTGCACGGTGGTGACGATGAGCGAGCGCCGATTGAACAGCTCGAATCACTCGAAAAAGCCCTCAAAGCCCATAATTATCCCTACCAAAAACTGGTGATGGATAACGAAGGCCATGGTTTTTATAACGATGAGCATAGAGCCAAGTATTACGATCAGATGCTGAGCTTCTTAAAAACCAACTTAAAACTTTAGCACTCACTAAAATAATTACTATCTTCATCAAGATAATGATGTTTTAGCGCCCCGAGGAGCCGATAATCGATAAGGACTATCGGCTTTTTCATCTTCAGCGTGAGCCTTTTTTGGTATGAATTATCTGCAATTCGCGCTATTCTCCCCCACCTTGTTCTTACCCAGATAAGAACGAGTCGATTTGTACCTGAGTTCACCCATTGTACAAACTCAGTTTAGGGTGCTAGGTTTTCAGTGATAGCCGCTACTGCAGTAGTGGAGGATAAGATGGCATTAAGTGAAGCAGCAGTAAAAGTACAAGCCGCCCTACAAGAACGCGGACTTGAAACCCCCATGCTACCCAATGTGTTTACGCCTGAAGAGCGTAAGGACAAGATTGAATTCCATATGAAGGAAATCCTGACGCTAATGTCACTGGATCTTTCCGACGACAGTCTTGCCGATACTCCACGCCGCATCGCCAAAATGTATGTCGACGAAATTTTCTCAGGCTTAGACTATGAGAACTTCCCGAAGATCACTGTCATTGATAACAAAATGGGCTTCGATGAGATGGTGCGCGTGCAGGATATCAGCCTGACCAGTACCTGTGAGCATCACTTAGTCACTATCGATGGCACAGCGACGATCGCTTATATTCCTCGTAAGAAAATTATCGGTTTATCAAAGATTAACCGCATAGTGCGTTTCTTCTCCCAGCGTCCACAGGTGCAAGAGCGCTTAACCCAACAAGTGTTAGTTGCCTTGCAAACCTTGCTCGAAACCAAAGACGTAGCCGTGAAAATGGATGCGGTGCATTACTGCGTCAAATCCCGCGGCGTGATGGACTCCACCAGCTCCACCACGACCACCGCCTTAGGGGGCATTTTTAAATCTAACCCCGCCACCCGTGCCGAGTTTTTAAATCAATCCAAATAAGGTTTGGATTTAATCAGGGCATAAAAAAACGCTGCCATTCTTGATGAATCGCAGCGTTTTTGTTTTAGCGGTTTATAACCCGCTTAAGCCTTATTAGGCCTCGATGCCATACTGCTCACGGTACTGGCTTACTGCCGCCAGTTGCGCTTCCATACCCGGTTTTTCTGACAGGTAGCTGATCAGATCCGCAAGCTTGATGATCGCCACAATACCGCAGCCAAAATCACGCTCAACCTCTTGGATGGCCGACAGTTCGCCCTTGCCCTTCTCTTGTCTATCCAGCGCGATTAATACGCCAGCCAACTGCGCCTGATGAGCCTCGATGATTTCCATCGACTCACGAATTGCCGTACCCGCGGTGATCACATCGTCCACCAGCATTACACGACCTTTAAGCTCGCTACCGACTAAGCTGCCACCTTCACCGTGATCTTTTTTCTCTTTACGGTTAAAGCAATAGGGAATATCGATATCGTGGTGTTCGCACAAAGCCACCGCAGTCGTGGTCGCAATCGGAATACCTTTGTAAGCCGGGCCAAACAACAGATCGTATTCTATGCCTGAATCCACTAACGCCGCCGCGTAAAAACGTCCTAAACGCGCAAGGTCCCGTCCAGTATTGAATAAACCCGCATTAAAGAAATAAGGACTGATACGGCCCGATTTAAGGGTAAACTCACCGAATCGCAGTACCTGACGCTCTAGGGCAAATTCAATAAACTCACGTTGATAGGCTTTCACAATCTCTCCTTACGACTTTAACGTTCTATTTTTATTGGGTTATAGCAATATTGATTTAATAAAAAGCCCCATAATGGGGCTTCTTATCAACAACAATTAATTTAATGCGGCTTTCTGCACATCGACGATTTCACGAATACTGTTCTTCGCCAACCCGAGTAGTTCAATCAATTCTTCATGGCTAAACGGCTCACCTTCGGCCGTACCTTGAATTTCAATGATCTTACCGGTTTCCGTCATGACTACGTTCATATCGGTTTCAGCCGCGCTGTCTTCCACATATTCGAGATCGCTGATCGCTTCACCGTTATAGATACCAACGCTGACCGCAGCAATCAAAAACTTCAGTGGGTTAGACTTGATAATGCCCTTACCACGCGCCCAGTTCAGCGCATCCACTAAAGCCACACAGGCACCTGTGATAGACGCAGTGCGAGTACCGCCATCGGCTTGGATCACATCACAATCGATAACGATCGTGTTTTCGCCAAGGGCTTTCATATCGACGCAAGCACGCAGTGCACGGCCAATCAGACGCTGGATCTCTTGCGTACGGCCTGATTGCTTGCCGCGAGCCGCTTCACGGTCCATACGGCTGTGGGTTGAACGTGGCAACATACCGTATTCTGCCGTCACCCAGCCTTGTCCCTGACCTTTTAGGAAACGTGGCACACCCTCAGTAAAACTGGCGGTACAAAGTACTTTGGTTTCGCCAAACTCCACTAACACAGAACCTTCGGCGTGGGCCGTAAACTGGCGAGTGATAGTGATGGGACGTGTTTGTGCTGGCGTTCTGTTACTTGGACGCATGCGAGATTCCTGTATTCTGAGTCATTGACCGATTTTGGCTGCATATTATAGGGATTTGTGCCTGAGGATGCCATGCCTAGGGCCATTCTCTGACAAACTCCCCATCTTTAAATGCTAGCTTAACCCCTAGCAGTATATTGTATGCCTTTAATCCTAAAGCCATTGACTCTATAATCGCCTATCAATATGACGATTCAACCATTAGGACAATCCCATGATCCAAAGCATGACAGCCTACGCTCGCATCGAGCACAAAGCACAATGGGGCACCGCCTCTTGGGAAATTCGCTCAGTCAACCAGCGTTACCTCGAAACTTACCTACGTCTGCCAGAACAGTTCCGCAGCTTCGAACCCGTACTGCGCGACCGTCTGCGTAAACGTTTAAGCCGCGGTAAAGTCGAGGTCAATTTACGCTATGAGTTAGCCGACAACAGCAATAACGAACTCAAATTAAACCAAGGGTTAGCCAAGCAGTTGCTCGACGCCGCCAGCTGGTTAAAACAAGAAGCCGGCCAAGGCGAAGTGAGCCTGACTGACATTTTGCGCTGGCCAGGCGTGCTCTCAAGCTCAGAGCAAGATATGGATGCCATTGGCGCCGAGCTATTAACGGCTTTCGATTTAGCAATAGACCAGTTTATCGAAGCCCGTGGCCGTGAAGGTGCAGCGATTAAAGAAATGTTGTTAAGCCGTTTAGAAGGCGTCGAAGAACAAATCGCTATCGTGCGCGAACACATGCCTAAAGTGATGGAATATCAACGCGATAAACTCACCAATCGCCTCGCTGAAATCAAAGGCGAACTCGACCCCGCCCGCATCGAGCAGGAGATGATCCTGTTAGCACAAAAACAAGATGTGGCCGAAGAGATGGATAGACTCGAAGCCCATGTCACCGAAGCGCGCCGCATCCTCAAAAAAGGCGGCAGCGAAGGCCGTCGCTTAGATTTTATGATGCAGGAATTTAACCGCGAATCTAACACCCTCGCCTCAAAATCCATCAGCACAGAAATCACCGCCGCCGCCGTCGAGCTCAAAGTACTCATCGAACAAATGCGCGAGCAGATCCAGAATGTGGAATGATGTTTTAGCCTGATTGCCATTGTTTAAAATAACCAATTAAACCCAGCACTTGCTGGGTTTAATGTTTTTACAGGTTCGAGTTTGTTTGCTATTGTAAGCTATGAAGTGGTTACTAAAATGGTTACTAAATCATTCAAGTAACCACTTTATATAGGTTTAGTAACCACTTGAGTCCAACAGCATGAATGATAAGCAGATCAAAGCATTTATCCGCAGCAAGACAGCTACTCGTAAATTAGTAGACGATGGGCTTTATATTCGGGTGCAGACAGAAGGCAAAGCGAGCTGGGAGTTAAGGTATACCTCAAACGGCAAGCGTCGATTCATGACCCTAGAAGGTGGTCAGTATCCACACATGTCTCTAGCAGATGCTAGAGCTGCTGCTGCCATATTAAAGCAATCAATTAGTAAGGGAGGTGATCCTCTAGCTGAAAGAGCGAAAATTGGCCAAGAGAAAATTCAAACCGTAGATGACCTCTTCAATGATTGGTTTGTCGATGCAAAAAAACGACTTAAGCACAGTGAAATCCCACTAAGAATCTATACAAAAGAAGTCCAACCTTATATTGGCCGCTTGCAAATTAAGGATGTAACACCCCTTGATATTAGAAACATCATCCAAAAGGTCGCCCATAGTAATCGCCCCACTACAGCTAATGACACGCTGCTTCATTGCAAAAAGCTATTTACTCATGCTTGCAAGCTTGGCTTAAAAGATGGTAACCCCGCGAGCCACTTTAAACCAGCAGATGCTGGTGGCGTGGAGAAAAGCAGAGAAAGAGCATTGTCAGTTGAAGAACTGAAACAGTTTTTTAGTGTCGCAAAAGACAACATAAGCAGTTTTGGTCGGGACAACTACCTAGCCTCAGCTTTGTTAGTTTGCTTAGGGGTGAGAAAAGGCGAACTCTTGAAATTAACTTGGCAAGAAATAGATCTGAATTTGAAGTTATGGAAACTACCACAACCAAGGACAAAAAGCTCCAAAGCAATATCAATCCCACTTCCTGATTCTGTCGTTGAATGGTTTGAAGAGTTACAGATCAGAGCTTGTGGTTCGGACTATGTATTTCCAAATCGCAAAGCAAGCAAAAAGCCACATGTCTCAGGTGATACCCTGAATCGGGCTGTAGCCTCACTCTTTGGACATGACTCAAGCAAAACCAGACAACCCATTAATCGTATGGGAGAAATACCTTACTTCACTATTCATGATTTCCGACGTACTTGCAGAAGTCTACTCGCTAAGCAAGGAGTCCCATCTCATATTGCCGAGCGTTGCCTTAACCACAAAATCAAGGGCGTTGAAGGCATTTATGACCGTTACGATTACTTTGATGAACGTCTAGATGCTCTCAACTCAGTAGCAAATCTCATAGCCCCGATAGTTAACTGTTAGAAATAATAAACGCATATTTAGTCTAGTACTTCCTATAAGAGCAAAATCAACAATTCAGGTTTCAATAAATATGAATCTTCCTAAAAGCGAGATATTGTCACAAATTGATGACATAAAAAGAATGCTACTACCAGAAATGCTCCCTTATAAATTGCATGCGTTAGGTATACCAATGCCTGTTGGCGAAAATAATGCACTTTACCGATTACATGTTGCTAATTATAAAGGGCTTGAATTATTGAAGGTTTTAGAAGGTCGAATACCAAAATGCCTTAGAAATGGAAGCCCAGAATCTGTTGTTATAAATGATGTTTCTTATCAGACTGAGATTTCTATCCTGAAAGACCATTTGAATACCATAGGAAGACAACTAAAGGAATTGCAGTTATCCCTCAATCCCAATGAAGGGAAGGATTTCAAATGGAATCTATTCTATAACATCATAGAAACGGCAATATTGACTGGGTATTTTGCTGGTGCTCATGACATGAAAACCCCCACTGAACGGCACGCAAATTCAGGATTTATTCAAAAAGTGTTAATCCCTCAAGCCGGTGGTAAGAAAACTGCAACCAGAACCATTCCAGTTCAAAATTTGATTACCGCTATGGCAGACTTTGTAATGATGGGTGATATTGACGGAAAGGTCACCAAGTCCGCACTTGTTGATAGTATTTTCAATACAATCAAAGATTTTTCAAAAAAAGGTAATAATCTAGACCTTCCTGCACTAATAGTATTTCCAGAGCGCTTCCCTTCATCCAAATTTATCAATAAGTACCTTAAAGGTTATGATTTTTCCAAATCAAAGGGCATGAGTAAAGTTAGTACAGAAAGATTAAAAGAGTTAATCCAAACTAAGTTTACCACATCAACAATAAAAAAATATATTTGATGAATATCAATATCTTACAAAAAGAAATACCCCCCTCAACTATGTAGAAGCACTTTTTAAGAATACATCATTAGCCATAATCACTCCCGAACAACATTGAACGGGAGTGAGCATGAACTCATTAAATAAACCATCTACAGACCGTATCGTTCGTGAAGCGGAACGTAAATCAATCACCTCAATTTCACGTACCACTGCATGGTCACTTGAGCGCAGAGGTCTTTTCCCCAAACGCAGGCAGCTCTATCCACAGAGTACTTCAGTCGGCTGGCTGTTATCTGAACTAACAGAATGGGTTGCTTCTCGCCAGACAGTCGAAGATGGGAAGTACTAATGCAAACATCCAATACCGATCACTTAGCTCATTTTATTGATGAATATCGTGTCGTTAGAAAGCCAGAAATCCAGCGGTTGCTTGGCATTAGCCGCTCAACCTTGGGGCGAAGAATTAAAGCAGGGACATTTCCCAAACCAGCCTCAATTGAGAATGGACGATCATGCTGGCTATTCAAAGATGTGCGTGAGTGGCTATTAAAGTGAATGAGCACGCTACTTTCTGGTGTAAAGCAGGCTTCGCCTGCTTTTTTTAACGAGTGTAGTGACGCAGTTTGACGCACTACACCTATAAATCAAAACCGACTGAAAAGCCTTAAACCCCCTGAGAGCTCAATCGAACACTATCGATCAAGCCCGATAAATCGGCGGATATTAAATAATATATGGCCGTCTGTTTTCAGTATGTCAAAAATAGAAGGTTAAACGATGTTCTGTATCAACAAGCATAATTCAATATTAATGATGTATAAGGATCATGCTTACCATGTCTACAAACCTCTAGCACAGGGACTAAAGCCACAACTTGTGGAGAAAATCATTTCCAGCTGTGAAGTCATGTTAAGTCACTACAGTAAAGTCATGGTGATTAGAATCGATTTACACCCACAGCAGTATTCTGCTGATAACAATCTAATTAATCAGTTCCTTAAGCAACAGGCCAATGCGCTATCTCAGCAATACAAATGTAAGGTGCAATACCTATGTGCTAGAGAGCGACATCACTCTGAAATACAACACTATCATGTCGCCCTTATGCTCAGTGGACATAAAATTAACTATCCACACAAACTGTTAAGTCAGCTTAAATCACAATGGGAGCGAACTGGTGGAACAGCGTCATTAGTCGATAATCCTTTCAACATAATGTGTCGTGGGAATAAGCCCTCACTCAAGCATGCTATTTACCGTCTCAGTTACTTTGCCAAAACAGTGACAAAGGAGATCGGTATCAAAGCACGTTCGTTTCTGAGCAATAAAATCCAACCAGCAGTATCATTTGACGATAGTAAAGATACGCTCTTGGTTGACCCTTTTATTACGGCTCAAATCAATCAGCGCAGAGTAAAAGCCCAGCATGCTGAGAGCACGATAAGAGAGGCCGTTAAATCCATCAAGCCTGCCTTTGCTTGGTTTACCGAAAGAAGCCATGCCCAGCAACTGAAAGAATCTATTCTGACTCGGACATCCAGTTTACAACACCTTGTAGATCCACTTTGTAGTGGATCACACCTAAGAACCCCTTGAACCGATAAAAACTCAAGATCCATTAATGGCAATTGATCCACCTGCAAAGGGGGTTGAAACACACTCAAACACAGAAAAACGAAGGGCTTGAGGCGTTTATCTGCGATGTTGATGGCGCTAACTAAAAACGTTCCTCAAAATGCAAAACAAAGCCCATGAACCGAAGCAGATCCAACCATTACAGATCCACGCTTGTTGATCAAAAGAAGGAATAACCATGAGCCGATTTGATTTAGAAACACTACCACGTTGCGGAGCAAAGACTCGCAGTGGTAAACCTTGCCAGCGTTATGGCAATAAAGCCAATGGCCGCTGTAAGCTCCATGGCGGCCGATCTACCGGAGCCAAAACAAAAGAGGGAAAATTAGTCGTAAGAGCGAATGCACTTGTTAATGCTTTTATGTGGCATTTCTATAAACGCCTTGACCTAAAAATAAAACAGATAGATATAGAAAACGCTCTCAATGCTTATTGGCGGTTGATAGAGCTTAGTGAAATGCAAACTCGCAACTTAGATGAAGTTATCGAAATTGTTCGTCAATATCGATTTGAGCTAGAAACCGTTAAATACTATATTGCTGAATATGATGGACCAGAGGCACTGCTTTTGATCCAGTCCGCACTGGATCATTACTATAAAGACACCGCTGCTGAACACCTCAAATTCCATATCTACTCGGCAGTCTTCCCAACTCCTTATTTCAATAGATTAAGCGGCTCTCATGCGGAGTTAGCACATGAAATGAGGATATTTTCTAAAACTGAACGGAAAAAGGGTTTTGGTTACACAGCCCGAATGCCAATGGACCCAGTCCAAAAAGTGCTCAACAAATACTTAAAGAAGCTCAAAACATCCAATAAAAGCTAATTAATCCTCATACCTTAACGTGACATCCGCGATTGAAGTCACTGCATGTAATGGGCTTAGTTTAGGTTCATGGAATTTCGCCACGCTTTAATACGCTTCTTGGTTTCATCAGTGAACCCAACTCGCGTTTTGTTAATCACAATATTTGCTGAACCATGTGGAGTCTGTAATCCCCACAATTGAGAAGAACGGCACATCACCAATAGAATTTCTTCTCTCAAAGCTTGCGGGATTAATGTCCGCCTAAGGTATTCTTGTGCCGCCCAAACACTTGGCAAGCTGGTGGCAAAACTTTGTACTTGGTCCATATTGGTAGAGGCATAAGGGACTAAATTAAACACACAGATATGCTTTGATGCCAGTTCACAATTCCCATCAAACAAACTATTGGCAACTGGCTTAAACCATTTATCCCAACCCGGTATCTGATAAGGATAAGACTGTAAACCATCAAGTTGAGCAAACAACTTATCCTTCAATTCCTGCGACGCAACAACCTCAGCGGTTTTTGCATCACGACTAGGGTTAGCATAACAAAGCACAATTTTTGCGGTTTTTAATGCCCCAAAGAATGGTCCCGGCGGCAAACCAAATTCAAACTCGCTATCAATGGGTTTCTGTAAATGATGATATAACTCGCCAAGCACATCTAAATCGTCTGGGTGCTTAGCTAGTCCCATTGCTAGACAGATGTTCCAAAACTCAAAAAAATCCATTTATTGCCAGTTTTTGAAATGATTAGTAGATAAGATATCACGTTCCCAGTCATTCAGCTCTCTCATATTTAATTTGTAGGATAGTGATTTAATCAACATAAAATATAAGCAATTCTTTATTGAGAGTAGGCGTATATGAAATACTTTGGTCGAAATGCCCTCCCTTTGTTGTCACCGAAAAAGATGAATATATGACAATAGAGTGAGAATCCATATACCAGGACTCAATACTAAATCTAACGACATACAAGGACCTTACAATGGCAACAGAAAGACAAATTGAACTTTCTTGGCTTTTACCAGATTTTTCTCATCTAAGTTTTCATCCTCAAACTGGAACGGCTTTAAGCAGTTTATTTGTCGCAATAACCTTGACCGTAACATTACTTTTCATAGCTTACCTGCTCTACAAAAGCATTGATGTTGTATTAAAAATCAATTGGTTGCAGAAAGCGTTAGAGCCTTTAGAGAGAAAGGATGTTGCTCAAAAGAAGGAGGTGCTCTATCAGTTAGCAAAGTCAAAGAGTAAAGGGAAAAGTAAAGGAATTGGCTTTTTATGGATGGAATTTGATGAAACTCTTGTCGAAGTTCGAAAGGGCGATCAAATTGAAATTCGCAATACTTTAGATGCAGGACATTTTTTCAATACTTACACTCTAGCTAATAGCGTAACAGAAAATCGTCTAATCGCAGCAGTGCCCGGTTTTCTTACAGCACTAGGGGTCATAGGCACGTTTATGGGCCTACAACTAGGCTTGGCAGATCTTAAACTCGGTGCAGGTGTTGATGTAACCACAATGCAAGATGGCGTTGCTGGTGTTGTAAATGGGGCTAAAATCGCATTTTTGACATCAGTTTGGGGGGTTGCATTAAGTGTATTTTTTAACTTCTTTGAGAAATTATGTGAACAATTCATCCGCTCAAAAATTCGAGAATTAGAGGATAAAGTCGATTTCCTCTTTCCTAGAGTCCGCCCAGAAGAACAACTTCAAATAATCTCTGAAAATAGCTCTGAATCACGTAATGTCCTTCAAGGACTGGCCGAAAAAATTGGTGAAAAGATGCAGGAAGCCATGGTTACGGCTACCCAAGGAATCCAATCAAGTCTCGAAAGTAGTTTGAGCAAGATAATGGCCCCTGCGATTAATAAGCTGGTTGATGAGACATCTCAAGGTAATCAAAAAGCACTAGAAGGACTTCTAGAAAGTTTTATGGACCGCTTTGGTCAAGCTGGTAACCTACAGAGAAGTGCGCTTGATGATGTCTCAAACAAAGTCAATCAATCTGTAGAAGCAATGCAGCTAACAATGAGCAACTTTGTAGAACAATTACAAAAATCACAAGCGGAATCGGGTGATAGAGAGAAGGCTCTCATTGCCGATATTTCACATCAAGTTAGTAAGTTGTCTTCCCAATCAGAAGACATCCATCAGAAACTAACATCCTATGTTGAAAATCAAATAGGCAAGATATCTTCTCAAATGCAAATCAGAGAAGAGGCTTCGGCAAAACGTGACTCAGAATTAGTCAACGTGATTGGACAACAGGTCAATGAGCTAGTTAATAACTCCAGAAGGCAGGGTGAACTGCTTACCAGTTTTGTCGAAACTCAACTTAACAACCTAACTAAGTCATTTGACGAACGAGATAAGCGGTCAACTGAACTCGAAACTACGCGTAACAATAAAATTGAGAAGCAAACCGAAGCGATTGTAAAAATATCTAATGAATTAATAAGCACTGTAGAGAAATCCGTTTCAGAGCAACTTGCTGCAGTAAAACATCTCGTATCGCAAGGAGAAACCCTTCAAAACAGTGTTAATGCCTCCGTTGAAGCCGCTGCTCAAGCAACTCAAGCAATGAAAGAATCATCAATTGAACTTAGAGTATCAGCTGATCATATGAGAGTTCTGAGTTCCCACGTAAATGACGCTGGCAATAAGCTATCTGGAGCCATCAAGTCAGCTGTAGACAGCACAGCTGACTTGGCGAATCAAAATCAAATTTCAGCACAACGGATAGAGAATGCCCGTGAATCACTTATGAAAGATGTTTCACGTTTTAGTGAACTTTCAGACCAAATTAAAGCATTGATTACAAGTGCAAGCAGTACATTCACTGAATTAAAATCAACACAAAGAGACTTTATCGGCAACTTAAAAGAGGAAGTTGAGAGCCTAAGTCGAAAAATGACAGATATGCTAGAGGAGTATTCTCAACAAGCAAATGGACAAACAGCAGAACACTTAAAAATCTGGTCCCAATCAGTGACAGATTATTCAACACAAATGAACAGTGCAGTTAAGGCATTGTCTAGTGTCGTGGACGAAATGCAAGTGAAACTGGGGTAGCCCATGGATAGATTATTTACGCGAGGAAGCACAAAAGTTGATGAAGAAAACCCATATTGGATGTCCTTCTCTGACTTGATGTCTGGGCTATTAGTGATTTTTATATTAGCAGCCGTAGCCTTAATTATTGAATTAACTCAGAAGTCTGAACAGATTGATGCCAGTATCGAAGAGTTGAAAAAGGCAGAGGAAGCAAGAAGAAATATCTTAATTGATATCAAAGAGGAATTAGCCAAACAGAATATTCATGTTGAAATCGTTGAAAACGATACAGTACTTCGTATACCGGAAAGTACATTGTCTTTTGAATCCGGCAAAGATACCTTGCCTGAAAATACGACTGTAAAAAATGAAGTTCGATTGATTGGCATCGCACTACATAAAGCAATAACAACAAATGAAAGATGGAAATATCTCGATACGGTATTCGTTGAAGGACATACCGATAGCAATGGCATATGGTACCGAGGCAAAGGGAATTGGGGTCTTTCAACGGATAGAGCTGTGTCAATTTGGAAGTTGTGGCAAACAGAGATTAATGTAGCTCCCAAATTAAGTGTTCTAACAAACTATAATGGTCAGCTTTTATTTTCTGTAAGTGGATATGCAGATACTCGACGAGTTGATTTACAAGAGACAACAGAAGAACAAAGAGCAAGAAACAGGCGAATAGATATAAGATTCACCGTCAAAAAACCTAAGATTGAAGATTACGAAAAAGCGAAGAATGTTTAAGCATGTGCGTGGAGCTTACTATGAAATTTTTCCTAAGCGATGAAGCTTATAAAAAAAATATAAAAATTATGGATAGCCTGACGCTTGAGCAAAAATCTATAGCTAGAAAAGCAGGTACAGGTAATCCTCTCTTTGAAGCTGCGTGGAAAAAGCTACATACACTTCTGCAACAAAATCGTTTTAAAGACTTCAATATTGAAGATAGATTCGATATTAGAGCTCTCTCCGTTGCACTAACTGGAGATATGAAACTACGCCATGGAATAGATATAAGTAGTGCTCTGCTCATCAAAGTTTCAAAGATAATTCCTCATGGCAGCAACCTATTCATAGAATCTCTCCTCCAGTTTTTCCTTAGCGACTTTAACTTAATAAAAGACCCAAATGCTGTTGGAGCTTGGCTATCTCAGGAGCGTCAGAGAAAAGGGTTAAATAAAGGTCTAGAAGTTAAGATTTTTTGTAGTGATGGCCCCACCTTTTTCGCACAGCAAGCGATTAAGAGAAACATAAACTTTGAAGCGCAGGTACATAGTTGGGGGCTGGACGCATACGCATCAGGTGATTTTATAAAGCAGGCAAAATCAATTTATTTTGTTGAACAATTACAAAAAATCCCTGTGAATGAACCTCATAAATTATTGGAAGAGGTCAGCAAGCAAGTCATTGCTGAAGGTCGTTACGATGCAGATGATCTTGTAGGACATGTCGCGCTAAGAATTTTGATAGATAGAGCCCCTAGCAAAAATGTACATGACAGTTGGAGGGATGCTGTTATTGCCATAGCAGGAGATCCCAGAGTACCAAGATCACATGCACGCTATATAAAGTGGTGGAGCCAGCTTACCTCTCAGCAGATAAAAAAAGTCCAAGGATGGTTATCCAAACTGGATCTTAAGCTCTTTTTAGAAGCTCTCGAGGACTATTCGATAAGTTCTCGAGATGATGCCATGATGCGTATGTTTCCATCTCGCAAACACTTTTTAGAAGGACTGCATGAATCTGGTGCTATTGTTCATACAAAATTATATTTATCAAAAAAAGCATTATTCTACGTAAAACGACACTATAAAGCTGAACATATACCAGAATATTCTATTGTTGAAGATGGTGATATTTCCGTTATCTATGCAGAGCTTTCAAACGGTCACATGGTCGAGGGAAGCCATAACTGTCAAATTTGGTTCTATAAAAAGCTACATGAGTCTGCTCCTGTCTTACAATTTGATAAGCAGAAAAAGACCTACCGCTCATTGACTCTTGGTCTTAACGAGCAAATGTATCGATATGGCTGTGAAGCATCCGACCACTTCTCTCACTCGCCAGCTAATTTCAGCTGGCAACGACGCGCCTTAGAAGCCTTAAACAAAATGGGATTAAAGATCAGAGCGTCTGATGTATTAAGTGGAACTGACTATAACCAATATAAAAGGCTCTACGGAGTAAGTTAATGAAAAACTGGATTTCATCCTTATTTAGCAGCCGCAATACTAAGTTCAAATTTTCTTATGACATCACTAAAAACAGCATTGATTTCTATTGCCCAGAAAAGCAGTTTCAAGACATAAAGAAAGGCGATGCTGATGATTTTCTAACAGCACAATACATTGCTTTGCAAATGTTGGCTGAAGAGGGAAGCGCTGAAAGTATTCCAAACGGCTTCATAGTTAAACATCAAGTCATTGCAGCACTAGATGAAGATGTCCATCAGCTATTGAACTTACCCGAAATATGGAACGGACAAGCGAATGTCGATATCAGAGGTACGACATTCGAAGGTTCCTTCGACGTAACAATACACGTTGATGCACCATCAGGACGAATGACCTCAGCTTACCAAGTAGATGGGAGTATTATTTCTTTCGGTAACGCTCAATTCACCTTAAAAAAAGTGATGTTTGATGTGTTCTCCGCATTAAAATTTCATAAAGAGTCATCGAAAAATGAGTCAGAGAACCTTCTGTTGTTGCACACGTTTCAGCAAGCTCAGCGCGCTGGGGCGAAGTTATCGTTAAACCACTTCAACAAGTTAGATATTCACGTCCCCGATAAAATCACAGTTGAAGCAGAACTTGATAGTGTTGGTAATTTAATCCTTACGCCCCAAATGGGGCAAAAAGCAGATCACGACTCGCTACAACGTGTTTTAGGCCAAATTCAGTCAGAGAGAGGGCGAACTCTCAAAGTGGGCAATGAAATAATTCTCTTCAATGAAAAAACGGCTAAAGCCGCAAAAGAGATTATCAGTAATAGAACAATTCCAAAATCTCAGGTTAAGAACTTTTTAGAGGCTCCCGGTGCATACCTTGACGCATCTTTAATCGACTTAGATGTTGGTTTTTCCTTACGAGTGAAAGGTGCTACTCGTTTCAAACACGCATATTTTGGGGAAACAGACGAGTCAGGGATTGATTGGTTTGGACAGAGTCAAGCTTCCTCTCAGATCTTGCCTATAAGCTCAGTCATCAAGGAGATAAAAACTGACGATGACCGATTACAACTTACTAAAATTCTTAATGATGCTAAAGCAACTGGGGCCACTGAGGTTAAATTTGAAGGGAAAAACTACGACATTGGAAGCGACAGCGAAGTATATGAAGTACTAAAAAAAATAGAACAAAAACTTATACAGCAAGAAAATACGGAAACCGATGAGGGAAGAGACAATACTGAGGCTCCCGGACCTCAAGAGAGCGATGACAGCCCTATAGTCATCGACATTGCCCTTAATGATGAGGAGTTAGATAGCCCGTCTAAGTTAGTTGAAGAAGAGCTTAATAACGTACTTTATAGCCAAGGAATTAGCTGGGATAACTATAGAAGAGAACCATTTCCTCATCAAATAATCGGAGTTAAGTGGATACTCGGCTTAGAGGAAATCGCACGAAGCAAAGAACTGGTTAATGGCGCCCTACTAGCCGACGATATGGGGTTAGGCAAAACCTTTATGTCTCTAGCAGCCATTGAACAATATTACTGTATATGTGAAGAGAACGGTGATGTATGCCGTCCTACGCTGATCGTTGCACCACTCAGTTTGCTAGAAAACTGGAAGGATGAAGTCGCAGAAACATTTCACAAGTCCCCTTTCAAAGACATTGTCATCTTACAATCGGACGGAGAGCTCAATAGCTTTCGAGATGGCGGGATAGAGACCAAAGCGTCGAATATTGATGATGAGTCATTTAAGCCTAGATACTCTCTTAAATTCGGTGAGCAGCATGGGGCTGCTCGTTTAGATTTGCCCTGCCGTCTAGTCATAACTACCTATCAAACACTTAGGGACTATCAATTCTCGCTGTCTCAAATAGATTGGGGGATCGTCGTGTTTGATGAGGCTCAAAACATCAAAAACCCTAACGCATTGCAAACTCGAGCAGCTAAAGGTTTAAAAGCTCGGTTCAAGTTATTAGCAACAGGTACACCTGTTGAAAATAGTCTAGCTGACTTTTGGTGTCTAATGGATACAGCCTGTCCCGGCTTTCTCGACTCCTATCAATCTTTCAGACACACCTATATATCTCCAATCCTTCAAGCGGCTGGCGATGAAATAGAGTCGGTCAGAGCAAGTTTGGGCAGGAAGTTACGTGAAAAAGTAGGCGCCTTAATGCTTCGTCGCGTTAAAGAAGACAACTTAGAAAGGCTTCCCAAAAAGAATATGTTTGTAGGGCTGGAACCTACCGAATGGCAGTACGAGCCTAAACTGCATTCGATTATGGATTCCTATCAGCAAAAGGTTTATGAAGGTTCTATTGAATCCCAACTAGAAAATGAAGAAAGTCATGTTCTTACAACACTAATGCGTATGAGAGATACTTCTCTCCACCCACGTTTGGCTGATGGTGGACGCTTAGATGCACCAAGTTCAAAAAATGATTTAAAACAGATATTTGCAGAATCAGCCAAACTTAAAAAAATGATCGAGGTGTTAACAGATATTCAATCAAGACGTGAAAAGTGTATTATTTTTGCGATAAATAAAAGACTACAGCGTTTTCTGAGTATCGCCTTGGGCAATTACTTTGGACTAGGTCCTTTGCATGTAATTAACGGTGACACCAAGGCCGTAGTAAAAAATAAGAATACAGCGAACCGTAAATCAATGATTGCTGAGTTTGAAGCGAAAGAAGGATTCAACCTCATCATTTTCTCACCGGTAGCAGCTGGCGTTGGCTTAACAGTAGTTGGAGCCAATAACGTAGTTCACTTTGAGCGCCACTGGAATCCAGCAAAAGAAGCTCAAGCAACCGATCGTGTTTATAGAATCGGTCAGACGAAAGATGTGAATGTCTATGTGCCTATTCTCCATCACCCAACTATCGAATCCTTTGATGTGAATTTACACCGATTACTATCCCAAAAATCCATGTTGAAAGATGCCGTTGTAACTCAGGGCGAAGTTATGCCCAACCCTGCTGGTGCAGACAAACATCAACTTACAGCCGATAGTATTATCAATTCAGAAGATATACCGCGTTTGAGCTGGAAACAGTTTGAAGCTTTTTGTGTGGAACTTCTTTCCAAGGAATTCAACGCTGACAGTGCTTGGCTTACGAAAGAAGGACCAGATTTTGGTGCAGATGGCTTGCTGATTAGTGGCCAAGAAGCCATTTTATTACAAGCAAAACATAAGCAGGGTTCTTACAAAGGGCATAATGCCGTTCAAGAGATCTCTAACGCTAAAGCGATGTATGGTAAACATCTCGGACGGCCTATAGGTAAACAAATATTCATAACCAATGCTACGCAGTTAGCTAAGTCAACGAGAGAAATTGCCCAAGAGTTATCAGTGATAATTATTGATGGCAATGATCTATCAGACCTTTGCCAATGTCACCGAATAAGCTTTGCTCAAGTTCTTAACCGCCTATCCAAACAACGATATGTAGTTCGTTAGACCGTCTAATTGCTGGTGGAGTAAATTCTACACCACCAGCAATTGAGCGTTATCTCGCAACCACTCTTTACACTCACGGTAATCGGGCATCACCCGCTCAACCTCTTTCCAGAATTGTGGCGAGTGGTCATGATGCAGCAGATGGCAAAGCTCATGTACGACAACATAATCAACGATACGGTTAGGTGCTAACACAATCAACCAGTTAAATTCTAAGTCGCCGTAAGGGGTACAACTGCCCCACCGACTTTTAAAGTCTTTGATACGCACAATCGCCGTGTCTACGCCCACTACCGATTGATAACGGTCTACCTTCTCGCGGATTTTCTTATCAGCGTTGCGCTTATACCAGTGGACTAACGCTCGGCGCACAAAATGCGCTTGCTTGGCATATTCAGGCACAGTAACGGTAATTTTCCCATCAACCAATTTGGTCGGGCTCACTTTGCCGCTAACGACTTTCAAGCGATAGTTACGACCTAAATAAGGGAATGCTTCGCCAGAGACATACTCCTTGCCACGCAATGGCCGCGCCTCCGCATGAATCGCCAACTTTTCGAGAATCCATTGATGTTTAGCGGCCACCAGCTGGTGGACTTTCTCCGATGACAGCGCTTTGGGCACAACCACAGCAACCACGCCCTCCTCCACTTTAATGGTGGCGGATTTACGGCGCGAGGTACGTTCAACCCGCACCTCGTAGCCCGCTTGTTTGATTACTTCAATCTCTTGCATCGCGGTGACTGTCACTTGTTGCCAAACTTGTGCTTAGCCAGTTCAACAAAGCGGTCTTGCAGAGTTGCTACCAACGCTTTATCTCCAAAAGGCTGATCTAATATCACTCGCTTAATCTTTTTCTTCATCCGTTTGATTTCGTCTTCTTTATTGAAGAAATCGACGATCCGCGTCGCTTCATCCAATACTTGTACTAACGCCTGTGTCGTTGACTTAATTTGCTCATGCAATGCTTCATCAATCATATCGCCGTCATGGATACGAGTGACTTCAGCCAACAGAATATTGTAAAAGGCGAACTCGGTTTCACTCAGGCCAACATTTTGCGCCGCTTGCTTATGTGCAGTGCTCAAGTCATTGGTCATTTCCAGCAACAGCTCTAGCTGGCGCTCCCAGTTACCCGCCGTCTTCTCAATAATATCGCGTAAGCGCAAGCTCAACGAACGGTAATACTCGGGGTCATCCTCTAAATTGATATTGATGTGATGCTTAAGCGCACTCTCAATTTCTGAGGCCTTTGACTCAGGCGATTTAATCTTTTGCACATGCTCTTTAAAGTTAGCGGCCAGTAAATCTACCGGTGGAATTTTCGGGTCTACGCCGGTACTCAAAATGTGCTCGTCCACCAGCTGGCGCACCTTCTCGCCCACATCCAGCAAATCCATACCATCGTCACGATAACGATTGCGCGCCGCATGATGCACCTTGCCAAAGAAGGTCATATCCGGGATATAAGGCTTAGCTGAAGCATCAGGCAGAATCACGTTCAATTGCTTAGCAAAACGCTTGTAAGCCACTTCAAACTGCGCCCGGAAAGCATCGTCTTTCAGGACGACAACATAATCATCAACGTCATCACTGGTCACGCCTTTGAAAAACGCCTTAAGCCGCGTATGCGCAGCTTGCAGTTTAGGCAACTCATCTTTAAGGCTTTGGTAGGTGCCTTCGACATCATCGCTACTAAACAGCTCTAATGCATCGGTGAGATAACTGGTTAAACCGTAGTAGTCCACCACATAACCGCACTCTTTGCCTTTGTAGTTTCGGTTTACCCGCGCAATGGCCTGCATCAAAGTATGGTCTTGTAGCTTACGGTCGATATACATCACCTGCGCAATCGGCGCATCAAAGCCGGTGAGCAGCATGTCTTTCACGATCAAAAAGGCGGTATTATCAAACTTGCGCTGTTTCTCATCTGTGCCCGGTGAATCTATACCAAACGGCTTCTTAAAGTTAGCGATAACCTTCTTCTGGTGAACCTTATCGGTGTATTGGGCAATGTACTGCGGGTCATTATGATCACCGGAGATAATCACCTCTGATGGCGGCGCCTTTAACTCGTCTAAGGTCTTTTTGAAGAGGGTTGCCGCGTGGCGACTGCCAACGACGATCATCGCCTTAAATCCATCAGGCCGAATGCGCTCACGGTAATGTTTTAACAGGTCGATACAGACCCAACGAATGCGCGCTGGCGCTTCTCGTACCGCCTTTTCAACGCCGTATTTACGTTTAATCTCTTGCTGTTCTTCTTTGGTGTAATCGCCAAAATACTCTTCAAACAAGGCATCAAGCGATTCGCCCGCCACAGCGGTTTTTACCTCACGACCTTCATACAACAGCCTTACCGTTGCGCCGTCCTCAACGGCCTCATTGATTTTATATTTATCAATGTAGCCACCAAAGGCGGTATCCATCTTTTGGGTTTTCAACAATGGTGTGCCGGTAAAACCGATTTTGGGCGCGTTCGGCAAAGCGGCGTTAATGGTCGTCGCTAAGCCACCAAACTGAGTACGGTGCGCCTCGTCCGCCAGCACAATAATCTTGTCGGAGGTATTGATGTTAACAAAGCTCTTGTCGCCCTGTTGCTGCGCCTCTTTCTCTGCGTCTTGGAACTTCTGCACCATGGCAGTCACCAAGTCTGAGCTATCTTTTTTCAGCAGGTCACGCAGCGCGGCAACCGAATCCGCGTTATACACGGTTTCGCCTTGGGCCCCTTGAAAGGTGGCAGACAACTGCTCATCTAACTGAGTTCTGTCAGTCACAAAGACCAGCTTGTATTGCTTAAGCTCGAGGTCATGGCGCATTTTTACCGCCAGCATCACCATCGTCAGCGACTTACCACTGCCTTGGGTATGCCATACTACGCCAGACTTATCCTTGCGGGTTTTGCCGGTCTTTAATTGATGAATCACTTTATTCACCGCGCGGAACTGCTGATAACGCGCCACTTTCTTAATTAAGCGGCCATCATCAGGTTCAAACAGAATGAAGTTACGCACGATATCTAGAAAGTTCTCACGGCTGAACATCCCCGCCAGTAGCCGTTGCTGCGCGGTTACCTTTGCTACTTGGTAATCTGCTGGTGGCTCAGCCACTTGTGGCAGCTCACTACCCGCAGCGTCAACGCTGGCGACAGGCTGCTCTACCGTTAACTTTTTAGCTAATGGCACCACGTTATCGCTATCGACTTGGGCAATCTGCGCATCAGTCAGCGGATAAGCATCTTTCCAATCGGCGTAATACTGTGCAGGCGAGCTAATGGTGCCCACGCGGGCGATATCGCGGCTAGTAGATACCATCAGTTGGTTATACCAAAACAGCTTTTCTGCGCCTTCAAAATCTTCAGGATGGCGCTGATTAGCGTAGCGCCGCAGTTGGTCAATGCCACACACAACCGGCGTAGAGATAAACGGCGATTTACACTCAATCACCGCCAGCGGCAGGCCATTCACAAAACAGACAATGTCAGGAATGATGGTTTGCTTAGTGCCTTCCACCTTAAACTGATTGGTGCAGATAAATTCGTTATTGCTAACATCATCAAAATCAATCAGCTTAACCGTTTGGCCTTTCTTGCCCTTGCCAAGGTCTTGTTCGACCGAGAGATAGCCCACCATGGTTTGATAAAAACCGTGGTTATACTCCATCAAACCAGCGCATTGCGGGTGCGTCACCATGCGCACCACTTTGCGTAGGTTCTCCTCACTAATCCATGGATTAATCCGCTCAATCGCCTGCGTTAAGCGCTTCACCAATACCACATCACGCAAGTAATCACGTTCTTGATTACTGTGCTCCGGCGCCAGCGCTTTACCGGGAATATAATGCCAACCTAGCTGGTGCAGCTGAGCGATGGCGGGTTGCTCTACTTTGTCGAATTCGTTATTGCTCATGAGGCAACGCCCTGCCCACCAGCAACACGTTCATACTCAGCTTTCGCAGCGGCAACAGTATCGGTGATATGTTGCTTAACCCGTTCGATAATTTGCTCAACGCCAGCCTCAGACATCAGCTCAGCTAACGAGCATTCGTAACCTGATAAGAAACAAGGCTCATCATTTTTATCTTTGGCGGGCGTTGGGTTACTGCTGAAGTCAGGGTAGTGAACCCCAGACCAAATATTGCTATACCAACTCTCTTCAAACGTTTGATAGGGCGCGCATACCACCACACGCAGTACGCTTTGCGCCTTATCAACCGCTAGCGGCAAATTAAGGGCATCTGGTTCGCTTTTATGCCCATTACCATGGCTATCCACCCCAGTATCCGACACTACAATAAACTCAACCAAATAATCGCCAATACGCACCTTGTTATTGGCTAGTTGAAACTGGCTGTAGAGATAATGCGAGTTCATCCCCGGCAACAGATCCCATTGCCAATACTCGGTGATATTGCGATGGGTGGCAGGGGTAAGCGCAAAATCAGCATTGCCCCAGTAGCAAAAGGTCAGTTCAAGCTTGCTCGCCATCTCGGCAATGGTCGGTACTACGCGCTGATAATACGCTGCAATCAAACGGTGGGCGGTACGAACCTGTAATAGCAGATCATTCACTTGTTCCATGTATTGATATCCTTGAGTGATAGAGGGTGCGCGGCAGTAAACGCCAATAGATCGTGCCACAGGCGTTGAGGCTTTGCCGTGCCCGCGCGAGCAGGTTGCGCACCGACTTTAGCCAGTGGCTTATCTTGCAATAGCGGCGGCTGCAAGCTCAGGCGCGGTAGCGGGTGGTCGAGTAATGTCTTCCAGCTGTAGGCCTGTATTTTGAGTTGATATAAACGCGCCGCGTGCAGAATGTCGGCAATAATGCGCTTGTCTTGTTGATTACGCTCGCAGGCGAGCGCGCCCTTGTCGAGTTCCAATATGTCATTAACAACGGGCTGCCATGCCAAAGCGTTAATACCTGCCAGCTGGCTCTCAAACTCAGTATTGAGCTTTTTAATCCAATCATTAACCACCGCACGACTTGGAATACGGCCAATGGCGAGAAAGTACAGCGGTAACTGGCTACGCTCTTCCGCTTGCAGGTAAGACGCAATCTCTCGCTGCCATTGGTCAATATATTGGTCACCACCTTGCGGCGGTTTGATTTCAAGGATCACCGTTGCACTGGCAAAATTGAGTACCGCATCAGGCTCGACGCGATTGCGATCATCGCTATTTTCCAGTGAAAAGCTCGGCCAGAAATCAATCTGCTCAAAGTCATCAAACGCTGGCTCAGTCACTCCAAGCCAGCGTTGCATTAAGGTCGCTTGTACAGGCGCGGACAGATAGGCAAAGCGACCAAATACCGCCGCCGTCATCAGGTCTTCGCGGCCCTTAAATACCTCGCGCCAGCTTAGCGACTGCCCTTTGTCGCCGTCTATACGTCCCGCCTTTCCATGGAGAATTGCCTGTAACATTGCTCGTCCTTGCTAGTCGATGGCTACCCGCACCTTGCCCGTTAGTAGATCCTGCATGAGGGCTTTTTTAGTATTCCCTAAACTCGTCAATTTTCGCTGAACAACGATAATCCTGTTATCAATTCCATTGAAAATTTTGGCAATTCTTTGCTGCTCTGCAATGTCAGGAAGAGCTACTTTAAATTTACCGAGATCTCCGAGAGTCACAGTCAACTGAGCGTTTCCTATCGCATACAAATCAGCTTGTTTTTTACCCAACGGACTATTCAAAAACGATACTAAAAATTCGGAGTCGATTTTTTCATGATTAGGTTGAATAAAAGCAATGTGACGCTGAAAACTAAACCTATTATCTCCTGAGACAATAGCCGCATGGCCATACGAACCAACCGCAGTGTACAAAATATCCCCATTCTCCGGCTTTCTTCCTTTTGAAGCCAGTTCGTACATTTCCTCAGTAAGGAACGAAGCCTTTTCCCAATCAATGTTCCCATCTCTTACACAAGATACGTAAAGAAAAGGAATAGTTCCATCTGGCGAGGTCTTCACTGTCTGATGAGTACCGTCAGTGATTCGCTTCGACAAATTCTTTAGTGTTACGCAATTCCAAGCTTTCGGAATCCGGCCGACAGGGGAATCCTTAAACTCGGTGTGCGGCTTGCCATCGATGCCGACACCTTGGGTTAACAGCTCCTGCATCATGCCGGTTTTCAGGTCTTTGAGCTTGTCGATTTGCGCCTGTGTTTTCTCTATCACCTCATCCACCGAGGTCAGGATCTTGGCGATTTTTTGTTGTTCGGGGAGAGGGGGTAAAACAACATCTAAGGTGACCAACCGCTTTTGCTGAATCCCCTGAGCAGTAGTTCCTGTCGCATTCTCTCTAAGAGTATCCTGAAAGCTGTCGCTCCTAAGTTGTTGAAACAAAAAATCCGATGATGCTTTAGACTTATCATTCTTAAGCAGTATAACCCTCTGACTTAAGATATATCGGTCGTCATTCGGTACTAGTGCAATATTTCCTAATGGAGCTTCCATCGTAAAAAGAATGTCGCCTACTTCAGTCGTCCCCTTCGTCATCCATTTGTCATAAAGCTCATCCGACGCTAAATAACATTCTTTATTAAAATCAACTCGTCCCATCTGAACATTATTCGCGGATAATGCTCGGATGTTACCGCCACCCCACTCCATCCCAAGCTTTTTGGGAGTACGACCTCTAAAATCAATAACTTGCTTTATAACACTGCCTAGAGGCAACACATTCCAATTATCTGGAACCGTATTACTCATAACCCAGCTCCTTGAGATAGCCTTGCATCACACTCTCGGCAGTAGCAACCTCATCATCGAGTTGTTTCAGTGATACGTGGTACTTATCCCACCAGCGCTCTAATTGGCTGATGATGGCGGATGTGGCATCCGTGGCAAACTCGCGGATCCGCTCTTTGGCGCTGATATCGGTGCGGAACTGATAGTAGCCTTCGGACTTCAGCGTAAACACGCTACTGACATCGAAGCCTTGCAGGATCTCTTCTTGAATGTATTCGCTCTCGACCTCGCGCACGGGCACGCCGCCATGGAGGATGGCGCGGACATCAAAGATCTCTGCTGGTGGCGCGGTATCGGCGTAACGGCGAATATTGAGATTGTAGTCGTTGTCGCTAATCTCGCTCAGCTCAACCACTTGGGCGTAACGCTTAATGTTTTGGTAGTTGTTAAAGGTGGTGACGATTTTCTCAATATCCTGCGGGCGCAGTTTGTTTTGGTTTTTGCCTTCTTCGTACTCCAGCTCGCCATTGATAAACAGCACCTTGCCTTTGCGCTCAGCCGCTTTGCGTTTATTGATGATTAGTAGGCAAGCAGGAATGCCGGTGCCATAGAACAAGCCAGATGGCAGACCAATCACCGCTTCGAGTAAGTCATCTTCTAGAATGCCCTGACGGATCGCCTTTTCACTGGAGCCACGGAACAGCACGCCGTGCGGCATCACCACGCCAACCATACCTTCCGCATTGGTGCTGGCAATCATGTGCTGCACAAAGGCTAAGTCACCGGCATCTTTTGGCGGAGTGCCATAGGGGAAACGGCCAAAGCCGTCGTTATCGCATTCATCCTTGCCCCATTTCGCAAGTGAGAATGGCGGGTTGGCAATCACGCGGTCAAAGGTCATCAGCTCGCCGCCTTCGGTATGCTTAGGCTCGCGCAGGGTATCGCCCTTACGAATATCGGCACTGAGCACGCCATGCAGGAACATGTTCATCTTACAGATGGCCCATGTGTTTAGGTTCATCTCTTGGCCGAACAGCGACAGATTGCCGGGGTTCTCGCCATGGGCTGCTAGGTAGTTACGGGTTTGCACCAACATACCGCCGGAGCCGGAGGTTGGGTCGTAGATACGCATGCCCGCTTTAGGCTTGAGTAAAGCCACCAGCAGCGATACCACTTCACTTGGGGTGTAGAACTCACCGCCCTTTTTACCCGCGCTGTCGGCAAACATTTTGATGAGGTATTCATAGGCGGTGCCGAGCAAGTCTGGCCGCTCAAAATCTTCATTACGCAGGCGGTATTTGCTGAAATGCGACAGCAAGTCGCGCAGCTTTTTATCAGACAGCTTGTTTTTAATGTTGAAGTCGATAGTGACCAACACGCCTTCGAGGCTGCTATTGTATTCTTCAATCGCTTCGGTGGCTTTGTTGAGCGTTGCACCGATATCGTGTTTAAGGTCTTTCAACGCTGACCAGCGGGCGCTTTTAGGCACGAAGAAGGTTTTATCGTATTCGTCTTCATCTTGCGCCAGCGCCTCGGCTTGCTCTTTGGTTTTGCCTTTACCGAGGTAATACTGCACCACGCCTTCTTGCGCCTCTTCAAAGGCGTCAGACAGACGTTTTAAGAACATCATGCCGAAGATGTAGTCTTTGTACTCTGAGGCGTCCATATTGCCGCGCAGAATGTCAGCGGCTTCCCACAGGAAAGATTCAAGCTGTTGGAGAGTAAGTTTTTGGGTCATTGAACAATGCAACCTTAAAATGATTCTGGGCGTATCTTAACACCTGCGAACCAAATTGGATGTGTGAAATGTATCGATTTCAGTCTGTTACTTTTATGTCATTATGACTTCAGCTGTTCATCACGTTAAAACCTACTTAAGGATAAACCTATGTTGCAATGGAAAAGGACTAAAGCCGTTAAAGGTCAAAAACCGCTCTACACATTTGAAGAAATTAGTGATTCAACACTGCGGGTAACTCGTGATAATGATGGGGAAATTTTTGTTAGAGACTTCTCTATTGGGGACCGCTTCATTACATACGCCAAACTCAAAGTTGAAATGGAGTCTTTGAACCCTAACGGTGGTAGCGAGGAAAGCGGTTACTACTTAATTGTGAGAGAAGTTACCTCAAGTGGCACAGGAAAGAAAACCGACGTCAGCGCACAAAACCAAATCGACAAACTATATTTTGGGCAAGTAGATAACGAGGAATTCAAATCTCCACAAGAAGTAGATGATGGCGAAGTGTATACAGAAGGTTCAGTTAAGCGAGTACTTGTAAATAAATACGAAAGAGACGCTAAGGCAAGAAAAGCTTGTATTGCGCACCATGGGTGTCAGTGTAAAGTTTGCGGGTTCAACTTTTCAGAAACATATGGCTTGCACGGTGAAGGTTTTATTGAGGTACATCATATAACACCGCTCAGTACAATAAGTAAAAGCTATCAAGTCGATCCAATTAACGACCTAATTCCTGTTTGCTCGAATTGTCACTCTATGCTCCATCGCGGAAAAGAGCCATTAAGTATCGATGAGCTAACAAAGTTAGCAGATAAAAATTAGAAAGATCCCTTGTGGCAATGAATAGTGGAGAAAGTATGAGCTTTAGCAAGGATGTACAAAAGCAGTTAGGGCACTACGTCTATGCGTTAGTCGACCCTAGAGATGAGACAATTTTTTATGTTGGTAAGGCGTCAGCTAACAATCGCGCGTTTAACCATCTTAAATCATCCAAAGATGAAACTGGCGGTAAAGGCAGTAAAAATCATCTCATTGCAGAAATAAGGAGTTTCGAATTAGAGCCTAGGGTAGATATCATCCGCCATGGTCTTATAGACGAGCAAACGGCATTTGAAGTCGAAGCTGCGGTGATTGATGCCTTAGGACTAGAAAATCTCACTAACGAAGTGCTTGGACATAATATCATAAGAGGTAGGCAGACTAGTGATACGCTTATTAGGAGGTATGGTGCTGAGGCAATTTCTGTTACAGAACTCGAAACCAACGTGATTGTGTTCTACTTGAATGGAACCTATCACCCATCACTGAGTGAGCAGGCCCTTTATGACGCAACCCGTCAATACTGGGGAGTAAGTCTAGAACGTGCAAATAGTAAATATGAAGATGGCAGCTTAGTTTATCCTATCGCTTTAGCAGTAGTTGATAGTATTGTTGTTGGTGTATTTGATATTGTCCAATGGTTCCCTGCTGGGACAACTTACTCTAGTCGTTCGTCCAAAGTACGAAATACTGACGAGCCCGAAAAAAAGACCAAGGCAGAATTTATTGGAATGCCCAATCACAACAGTCCACTACTCCAAAAGAAATTGTTAGATGTGGATAACACACCATTGGTAGCTAAACAAAATGGCTTCCAATATTTCGATGTGTACTAATACAAAACTGTTACACCCAGTGTCCATAGCAATATGTCTATGGGCACTAACTGAATGCCAAACGGTTACTAAAATGGTTACTAAACAAATAAAAAACATTAAAATAATTTATCAATAAATTGATTTTAATAACATTTACCCATATAACCAATAAGCAGATCCAAAACGTCGAATAGTGTTATTTGTGTTATCTAAAACCAAAAGCCCTTTTTTAGGGCTTTTGGTTTTTTGAAAGCTAGCCGAGTAATGAGATTAGCTTCTGCTGTAGCTCATGGTGGGAGGCGACTTGAAAGTGCGGGCGAATACCTGCGGGGGCAGCGTGTCCATGGACGTTATACCAACAGGTGTGGAATCCCGCATTGATGCCGCCTTGAATGTCTGAATGTGGGTTATCACCCACCATTAACACTTGTTCGCGCGCAGGCTGGCCCATCAACTCAAGGGCGTATTCAAAGATACCGACATCGGGTTTTGCGATGCCCACTTTTTCTGAAATCACTAAAATATCAAAATGATGCTGTAAACCAGTACGCTCTAAACGCACTGTCTGCAACTCGGTAAAGCCATTGGTGATGATCCCCATTTTGGCTTTTCCCTGCAGCGCGGCCAGTAATTCACGGGCACCGGGCAAGGGCGCACAAATCTCTGCCATAGCCGTTAAAAATGCACTGTTTAGGGTTTGAGGGGTCACAGCAAGCTTTGCCGCCCAAGGCTCGAAGCGTATGGTTTGCAGTTCGGCGGCGCTGATCTTGCCATCCTGATACTCAACCCACAGCGGCTTATTTACACTTTGATATTCATCGAAATCGGCCCGAGTAAAATCGATGCCAAAGCCTGAAAACATCCGCTTCAACCCTTCGAAAGCATCAAAATAAAATAGGGTTTCATCGGCATCGAAAAGCACCCAAGAGTAAGGTGCGGCCGAAGAATTAATCTGGCTTGAGAACGACATAACACTCCTAATAACAAACAAAAATCAAATGCTAAGCATGAAAAAACTATGCGACAACCCTAAAAATAATCAACACAACAGCCAGTCACAACTTGGGATGTTTTTCACATAGCCGAGAATGACAAAACAACCCGTTCGCTACAATATGATGAGGTTGAACGGCAATTAACACCATATCACAATGAGCAATTCGCGTGCTTTACCTGCGGCGTAGGTTGTTTCACCCGATTAAGGAACACGACACCCGCTAACATCAAACATACTCCAACGAGCGACGCCCAATGCATACCGCTGGCGCTAGATATTATATCCAGCACAACGCCTGTCAGCATCTGCCCACATATTACGAGCAATGTACAACGCATCACCCCTAACGATGGCAATGCCCAACTATTTAGCACGACAAATAAAGCGCCAATGACTCCACCAAGGTACAAATACACTGGCGGCTGACCTTGTAGCTGATTTGCGCCACTCTCTAGGCAGATTATCCATGCACTCAAGACTACAAAGCCCACAATATGATTACAGCAAGATGCGATTAACGCATGGCTATGTTTTGCCAAGGCACCATTAAAGGTTCGGCTTAAGGCAATTAAACCGCCATTAAGCAGTGCGATAAGTACCATCAATTCCATTCAATTTCCCCTGCTACGCCAGCTAATGTGAATAAATCACTAACATGGCTCCCAACAAAATCATTACCATAGCAATGACTTCTGTGAATCGAATGCGCCGCTTAACGACACCGAAATAACCACAACAGTCGAATATACAGCTCAAGATTAACTGCCCCACAAGCATCAAGGCTAAGGTACCAGCTAAGGCTAATTCACTGTTGACTGTGACAGCGGCCAACACAACCGTCGCAGCACCAGGAACACCACCTAAATACGCCCACCAAGGTAACCATGATCGACTCGCATCGGCATTCAAAGTCGACTTGGCTTCCTTACCCACCAGCCTTTTTCTCAGTAAAAACAGCATCAACAATACTGTTATTGCCCCAATACCATGAGCCATCCAAGATGCCAAAAGCGGTGAGCTATACATAGCAAGCTGGCTATTGAGCTTAATCATTAATGCCAGTAAAACGCCGGAGCAGAGCGCCACAAAGGACATAAATAAGGTCAGTTTGTTTGACGTTTGCATCAAAACAGTCCATCCATTTTTGTTGCAAAATAGTCTACAGTGATAGTTTAGGCCTTATAATCCACCATAATAGAAACTTATTGTTGAGCTTTAGCTGACAATCAATGTTGATAATTTCCGCTTTAAGCGAGAAGTGAGAAGTGAGAAGCAAGTGAGGCTCTAAATCCCCTCATACTCAACTTAACGTGATATAAACAAGACCTACAGCCAAGTCTCGGCTGTTACATCATCGTTTGATAAAGGAAGCCCTGCATGGAACATTTCTCCGCCCTGCCCATTTTCGTCACTGTGGTGGAATGCGGTAGCTTTTCCGCTGCGGGACAAAAACTCGGGCTGAGTAAATCAGCCATCAGCAAACGAATCACACAGTTGGAGCAACACTTAGGGATTCAACTGTTACAACGCACCACTCGCAGTTTGAGCCTAACGGATGCTGGCGCGCGCTATTTCGAATATATTCGCCCCGCTGTGCAGCTCACCCAAGAAGGATTAGATGCCATCTCCGAATTGCAGCAAACACCTAAAGGCAATCTGCGAATTTCCGTGCCTATGGTGTTTGGCCGCTTGTATATTGCACCTTTAATCGCTGAGTTTTTAAAACGTTACCCCGATATTCAGCTGCAAATGCAAATGGATGATAAGACCACGGATTTAATCGCAGGCGGCTTCGATTTAGCCATTCGCATCGGCGAACTGCCCGACTCCAGCCTTATCGCCCGCAAAATTGCCCCTTGTTTGAGCGTGATTTGCGCATCCCCCGCATATCTAGCGCAGCACGGTTCACCCATGACTCCTAGCGGGTTAACTCAGCACAACTGTTTGTTTTACAGTTACTTTCAAGATGGTGTGGAATGGAGTTTCCACAGTCCCTATGGCGTGCAACGTGTTCAACCCAAAGGCAATTATCAGGTGAATAATAGCGATGCTATCCACCAAGCCTGTCTTGATGGCCTTGGTATCGCCAATCTGCCACGCTTTATCGTAGAGTCCGACCTACAGGCTGGGCGTTTACAAACGATACTGACTGACTTTCCACTCCCCGAACATGGTATTTATGCTGTGTATCCACAGCGAAAATACCTCCCAACCAAAGTGACGGTATTGATTGGTTTTTTGATGGAGAAATTGGCGAGTGGCAAGTTTGTATAAATTTCAAAGTGATAGACAATTTTGAGTAGTTGGTCTAACTGATTGAAAATCAGCCACTCTCAATGCTACATTAAAGGGCGATTTAATAACCAAGGATGGAGAATGAACCAAGAATCACTTTTTGAAGATTTACCTGAAGTAGACTCAGGTAAATATGAAGCAAGCATGTTATCCAATCAGAAATTTTGTGATCAAGTAGAACAATCCCTTGTGGCGCTAGGCTTCCGTGAAGTACAAGGTGTTCCATCTCAAAACGAGTTCCTTAAAAGTGCGCCTTATACAGATATGTATGGTGGGATTCGAAAGGCTGCATTCTTAGTACAGCATCAAACACTTGGAGCAGTCCGAATTGAAGCTCACAAGCAAGAGCAAAGCGGTTCTGTCGATCAAAAATTTCCTTTTTTCCTAGAGTCTCTTCGCCTCGCGCCAGAACACAATTTAGTCATTTTACTAGGTGGGAAAGGCTATAAACAAAAAGCTTTTGACTGGATAAAAACTGCTGCAAGAAATACTCAAGACAAACAAATCAAGGTCTTTAGTGACCTTGATGAATTTATTAGTTTTTTCGTTTCAAAATAACCAAAAGGGTCGAACAATTCCGACCCTTTCTTTTACTAAACTTCACCAATCCCACAATCTATCAAATACTTATAAGTATGATCATAAAAATTGGGATCTCGAGTCTCATCTGATTTATCGCCTTTAGGAACGAATATCACCATGCCCTGACGAGCCCGAGTCAACAATACGCGATAAGCATTTTCAAGGTATTTTTGCCGAACTAATTGGCTTCGTTTTTGCCATTTGGTTCCTACAAACTGCCAATGCTCAAATGCGTGAGCATTGAAACGGTAATCTGCATCCCAAGCCACAACACACCAGTCTAGCTCTAGCCCTTGTACATCAAATTCAGTAGCAACATCCTCTAAAAATTCGGCAGAACGAATATCTTCAGCACCACTTAAAAACCACTTAGCGGGGTCTATCTCGTTCTTAACGAAAATACCCTCAGCTTTAAGCCTAATGCCGTTAGAAGAAGCAAGCAGCCCCATAGACTCATTGGCTCGTTTGTGAAGATTAACCCAAGCTTTGGCTTTAGCTATATCCCGAGTGACTTTGATAGGGTAGACATGCTCTAGATCTTTATAAATGCTAACAGCAAGCCCGCATTGCCCAGCAACCAAGTAATGAATAAAACTGGACAACTTTTCAGCACGGAAAGATCGCATTGATGTGGCAAGATGTAAGTTAGGTAAGACATTCGCCCTTGAAACCGCATTCAGATCTACGCCTAGCGAAACATACTCACCTGACAATAAAGCTGTGGAAAAATAGACATCCCAATCTAAGAACTTGGCCTTAAGCGCATCCAACCAACCTGCTAGTCCTGCCTCACCTTTATTAATCTCCTGTCCACCACCTACTAGCGCAATAATAAACGCCCAGTCTTGACGACGGTCCATTACTTCGATGAGAAATTCAGGCTCTGATTTATCAAAGTCGACAATACCTCGCTTACGGCGCATAAAATCGCTTGCCTGCTCTTTATCCCACGCCCGTTGAGCCTCATCAAATATGGCCACTTTTTCAGGCGGCACGCCACCATGCAGGTATTCATCCCTAAAGCGATGGATATTTTGAATAAATGATTCAGTCTCCTTTCTGGTTGCACTGATAGAATCACCAGTTCTGGACGATCTATCCCTAGCTAAGGCTTCCTGTAATACCGCCACCAAGGGGCCATTACCACTGAGGAAAACAGAATACTCATTCTCTTCCCTGTTTGCGTGAATACTCGCAATATTAAGCCCCACAAGGGTTTTACCCGCCCCCGGAACGCCGGTAACGAAACAAATTATTTTTCGCTTATTGATCCGAGCATTGTGAATCAACTGAAGTAATTGCAGGCTCGTTTGCCCAAGATTTTGAGTATCCGCTTCACTACGAGCAATATCTTCAACATTGTGCGACGCATACAGAGCTTGTGCCGCTTCGATAATGGTTGGCGTCGGTAAATAACCAGAATCAGCCCACAAATTGGGATCAAAAGTAGGTTGATTCAACTGTTCAGCAATTAGGCGCATTCTTGAAAATAATTCATCGGGAGAAATGCACAAGGTCGAAGCAACATTATCGCCTGCGAATATTGGATCTTTCGATTGGCTGGTCGCTTTGGTGGCGACCAGCAGAGGGACTAGATATTTATCATGGCTACCTAGATGAAAGTTCTTTAAATCTAAGGCATATCCATGAGCCTGCCTCATATCGGCAGCGGTAAATACTGTTGCGCCAACTTTAAACTCTACTACAAAAACAATCCCTTTAAATATCATCACGACATCAGCACGTCGTCCCATTCGTGGGATCATAAACTCAATGAAAATATGCCCTTCTTGCTCAACACTCTCGGTCAAGGAGCGTTTGAGAACTTCAATTTCAGTCAACCAAGCGCGAGTTTGTGAATACAATAAATGCTGAGTATGGAAACGTGATATCTGTCCGGTAATCGCATAGGGCTCTGCTGATAGAAAATCTTTAAAACTCGCCGAATAAAATGCTCGTTGAGTCATAATGATCCCTCAACGGTAAAATCTAGAAGTTGTTTCGCGGGAATATCTAAGGCTTTAGCGAGCTTGAATATATTAATCAAACTCACATTACGCTGACCACGTTCAATGCCGCTGACATATGTTCTGTCCATGTCAGCTTTTAATGCGAGCTGCTCCTGCGAAAACGATCTCTCAAGTCGCAAACTTTTTAGATGAGTACCAAATGAGGTAAGCAAATGATCTTCCATGAATAATCCTGCTAAGAGTTTTCATGATGATCTTTACTTGTAGACAATACGTCTACGGACTATAAGTCACATTCAATATCTAGCACATAATGATTTTGGCATAAGATCACACAGGGTAATCACTCACAAAATGCAAAATGATTATTGGCGCTGAATCCATCTACTTCCCACTCGGCAATAAGTACCTCGTACTTCGGCCGCCGGCGTCGGCTTTTACTAAAAAGCCTTGCTCGACCATTTGCGCAAGGTGACGGGTGGCTGTGGCTCGGCTCACCTTAGCGACCTTTTGATACTGGCTACTATTCATTCCTAATTCAAAATCGCCATCTAACATCCGATTGAGCACTTTGGCTTGCTCTTGACTCAATAAGGATTGATCGAGATTTTGCCAATACTGCGTTTTCCGAAGAGTCTTGTTCACCTCTCCCATCGCATTGAGTAAGCAATCATTAAGGGTTTCAAAAAACCATACTAACCAAGGAGTAATATCGACATTACCCCTTTGGGTGGACTCTAAAATGTCATAGTAGGCTTGGCGACGGGCCAGAATACTGACCGACATAGCGTAAAAGCGAATTGAGCGTTTTTCCGCTTGCGCCAAAGCTAAATCGGTCAATAAACGCGTGATGCGCCCATTTCCATCATCAAGGGGGTGTAGAGTCACAAACCAAAGGTGAGTTATCGCCGCGCGGATAAGCGGATCTAAACCCAGATCTTGCCTTGATGCATTAAACCATTCAATAAACTGCGAGAGTTCAGCGTCCAACGTCGCTCGAGAGGGTGCCTCAAAATGTACCGTTGGTTTATCAATCCGGCCTGAGACAACTTGCATAGGCGTATCGCCACGTAGCACTCCACCAATAACGGGGTTAAAGAGCGTATAACCCTGGGGAAATAACTGTTTATGCCAACCTAATATCCGCTCAAGGGTTAACTCTGTATCTAAATTTTTTAAGGCATCGAGCATAATGTCAGCCAAACCATCGGTTTGCGCAGTGGTCGGATACGGTTTGTCTTCGGACACACCGAGTTTTTTAGCCAAGGATGAGCGCACCGAAGCCGCATTGAGCTTTTCACCTTCAATGGCACTGGAGTGGATAATGTTAGCGAGTAAGGTGTTGAGTGCCGCCGCTGAGGTTAACTGGCTGTCGTCGTGACTTAGCATTTGCTTGCCGAGCAGTTGGCCCTGATTGAAATATACCTGACGTATCAGGGCATCAACTCTGCTGATATTCCAATGAAATTTAGGCCAATCGACTTGCTGCCAAATCCACATATCTTACCCCATGAGTCAAATAACAAGCCTATTCTACTCACACAATGAGTCAATTAACAAACCTATTTGCCTCACAAGACGAGGCAAATAATATCAACAATCGCCTCACCTTGCCAAAATGCTTCTAGCATAAAGGGATTAAGGGATTTATGCTGTTGATTGCCTCTACAAAGCAATACCGACGCAACGCCAGCTTTGCGCTGCCAAAACCGACTCACTGCGATATACTGCCAACGTTGATAAAACACTAATGCTAAACCCAATTAACACACCATCACGACCACGCTGACAAGAATGCTGAGCCCAATCCATGCCTGTTAACCCAACTATTGCCACCCTTCCCGATTCTCAAGGGCATAACCATAGTGAAGATGTGCAGAGCAATCAGCCACAGTGCGATTCGACTAAACCAAATGAAATTAGGCCAAATGCAATTAAGCCAAGCGCAATCGAGCCAAATGCAATTAAGCAAGAATCGGTGGTTGCCGAGCAAAAACAGAAGGTTATTTTTATCGGCTTGCCCCGAACAGGGACGACGAGCGTGAGTGTGGCGCTATTGGAGCAAGGCTTAAAAGTGGCGCATATGGCGTTTACCAAAGAAGCCTTTATGCAAGCTGATGCGATTTCAGATGCACCTTGTTTTAGTGATTTCAAGCAGTTAGATAAACTTTTCCCAGAAGCCAAGTTTGTCTATATTGACCGCGAGTTAGACTCTTGGGTGCCGTCGATGCAGATGTTACTCAGCCGAATGCTGCCACATTTGGACGCCAAAACCGGCCGATTCCACCCAATCATGAAGCGCAGTTTTCGCCATAGCTTTGGTGTTGGTTTGATTGAAAACCCGCAAGATGAACAACATCTTATCGATTGCTATCAGCGCCATAAAACAGAGGTATTGGACTACTTTACGGGTAGACACGACTTCCTCAGTATCGATGTCAGCCGCCAAGGCGCCCTCGGCCAGTTATTAGCATTTATGGGATTAGCCAGCGCCGCAAACCAACAGAACTTTCCTAAACTCAATGTCGGCCGCAATGTCGCCAGTTGGGATGAATATAAACACCCGAATAAGATAAGCGCTAATGCCTCGGGGCCTGAAAAACGTAAGTTCTTCGATTATAAGCTTTAACACCCTAACGGATAGTAAAGCTAATCAGGGGTATTTCGGCGCTTTACCACAGTTAACCAGTCGAGACTCACGCCAGAAATCGCATTAAACCCGCGGATACGGAAGATAAGTTGTAGTAACTGCGGCCGAGGCCTGACTTTGGGTTCGACCGAACGCGGAATAAACCACAGTGTCACAAATGCGCGCAATATGGTCGAAACGAGAAACACCACAAAAATCGGGCTACTGAGCCAAGTATTCCAACCTGACCAGACTAAAAAGTCCGCCGCATGGGAGGCTATCGTGCCACCGACCATGGCTCCCACAAACACCAATCCCGCGCTGAGTGACGCCTGCAGCGCCGCATAGGTGGCAAAATCACTGCGAAAGGGACGAATATCATAAAGGTAATTGGCGGTGCTTAGGGTAAAGCCGCTCCATGCGAGGCCCGAAAATGCCTGAATGAGTAGAATATACAGATAGTTATCCGAGAACAACCACAGCAGCGGCAAGCTTGGGATCATGCAGCTGGTGATAATCATCACCAAACGATTACCAAATTGATCGCTAAATCGCCCCCAAAACCTTAGCGTCACAAACTGAGTGGCTATCGATGCCACGCTCGCGAGTACAAATTCGATATAGCTAAACTTCAAGTCTTCCAACATATACACGGCGAAAAACGGCGCCGATATGGCCACCATCGCCTGCATACTGGCCACAAATAGGCTGTATTGGCGGAAAGTTGTATCCTTCCATGCGCCGCGAAAATTGCGGATGGTTTGGATAAATACGCCCCGCTGCTTGGCTTCGCGCGGATCCGGGTCGTGCATTTGCAATAACAACCAAGCCGAGACAAAACGCCCCATGGCCGCTATCGAAAACAGTAAAGTAAAGCCTAACCAGGCCATTTGCAGCGAATCGGTAAAGGTAAGAATCCCACCGCCAATAAAGAATACGCTTAAGGATGCGCCCATGGTTAAGCGGGTGCGCGCCGCAAAAAAGGCGCCACGGCGACGCTCGGGCACGATAGACCCCATCCAGGCGCGCCAATGGGGTTGAATAAGATTGATAAACCCATGGTATCCCACGGCGAGCCCGATAAATATCCACACAGCATGATCGGGGCGAAAGGCCGCTAACGCGCCCATGCCCAATACCACCAACGCCTGCAAAGCCGCGCAGTAAACGATAAAACTACGACGGGAAAAGTGACTCGCTAACCATACAGAAACCAGCTGTGACATCGCCCCGAAGAGCTGCGGCAAACCGGTAACAAAGCCCATTTGTGCAAGACTGGCACCGAGAAAAATTGCGTAAGCATTGAAAAAGTTATCGCTCGTCGCCGTCATCATCGACGATGCCACGGCTTCCTGCTGCGAGCGGCGCAGAGTGCATCTTAACCAGAGATTTCTAGCACTACGGCGCGAACACGTTAATGCAGTGGGAGCTTCGAGGGTGCCCATTCCAAGCCAAATCCATATGAGACTGAGGGGTTTTGATGTTGCAATTATGTCGTATATAAGCAAAAAACAAAACGCCCCAAATGGGGCGTTTGATTAGGGCGTGTTGACGTTTCAGGGTTAGAAGTAAGCCTGTAACTCGGCTTCTTGATCTAACAGGCTTTGATACAAGGTAAATTGATTCGCGGCCCTATCCAAATTATGGCCCTCACGGTGCACATGGAAATACACGTCACCATTGAGATAATCCGTTAAAAAACGCACGCCAATCATCAAGCAAATCACTCGCGCCCCGAGCCAGAGGCTACGTTTTTCGACCTCAGTTAACACTTCACCCAGCTCACTTAAATAACCACGGCAAATGGCGGCAAAGATGGATTGACGCACTTTAACATTCTCAAGGGCGGTCGAATCTTCGGCTTCAGGCGAGCAGAAGGTACGCACCATATCGCCGAAGTCATACATTAAATGCCCTTTCATGCAGGTATCGAGATCGATAATTGCCATGCTCGACATGTCGCGCTTATCAAACAGCATGTTGTTGATTTTAGTGTCGTTGTGGCAAATACGCAGCGGGAGCTGTGGCGAAATCTCGGCGAGCTCATCTAATAAACTCTGCTGTGATAGGGCGTAATCGACCCAGTTACGGCATAAATCCAACCGCTTAGCCTTATCCTGTTGCACCGCTTGGCGCAGCATTTCCATCCGTCCCGGCAAATGATGGAACTGCGGGATAACATCCTCAAGCTGAGTGGCGTCAAAATCACTCAAAGCACAGGCAAAATGACCAAAGGCCTTAGCCGCCATTTCGGCTTCGGCTTCAGACTTGACCACTTCGATACTTAGACTGTGAGGCAAATAACTGATGGCGCGCCAAAATCCCTGATCACCTAAGTCGATCGCCAGCTCGCCGTCTTGAGTGAGACAAGGGCTCACAACCTGCAAGCCATATTGCTGTTGTAATGCCTTAGCACACAAATGATGGCTAATTTTATCGGCATTACTCACCAATGCCTGCGGCGTCTTAAACACTTGGGTATTAATACGTTGCAGTACTAACTCACCCGTAGGCCAACGCACTAACAAGGTATCGTTAATATGACCATTCCCTAACGCTGAGATTTTTGCTTCGTCGGCTTCAATTCCAAAATGAGGCAACACTGACTGCCTGATGAGTTTAATCACTCAATAACTCCATTAATTTTTGCTTTACCCAGACAGTATCCTGCGGATAGGTCACACCGAGCCAAGGTTCGCTGGCCACATCAACAAACACGGGCACACCTTGCTCAATTCCCGCCTGAACCACGGCGGGCAAATAGCATTCAGATTTAGGCAATTGGCCTTGTTGTTCGATAAATACCGTTAATTCACGTTTAATAACATCAAATATGCTTAGCGAGAAGCCCCAACAGGTCATTGAGACCAGCGACTGTGAAGGAAGCGGTGCTAATCCCTCGGGGCCTTCGCCGATAAAACCATGATCTTGAGCTTGAATATTCAACCATTCGGCGACTGAACGCAGTTGCCCCAGCTCCACTTGGCATAAGCCACGATTCACGCCACCGTGCTCGGACAAGGTCAGCTCAATCGGATAAGCCACCATCATCCAATCGTTAGGTCTTGCGGTTAATCCCTTCGCTAAAGAAGCAAAAGCGCTGTCGCCGTAAAAATCATCGGCATTGATCACCGCCATAGGCCCATTGACACTATCACGGGCGCACCACAGGGCATGTGCCGTTCCCCAGGGCTTTAAACGATAGCTCACATCCGTAAGCTGCGCTTCGTCGGGTAAATCAGTGAGCGACTGATAACAAAAGTGATACTCAAAGTCCGCCGGTAAAAACCGTGTCAACAGCTCGCAGAGTTCCGCTTCCAATTCGGGGCGGATCACCATCACGGCACGCTTAAATCCGCTGCGAATCGCCGACTGTATCGATAACACCAACATGGGTTCGCCCGCAGGGCCGAGGGAGGCCAATTGCTTATCGCCGCCAAAACGACTACCTAGCCCTGCCGCCATAATGACTAAGGTCAAATCTGTATTCATGTGGGATTAATGTTCAGTTCGTATTAAAGATATTTTCCCGAACCTCGCCGCAATCGGCTTTGCGAGCACATTTAAAACAAGATTGGAGAAAAAGAGGAGCAAAAGTGTAATCTACCCCTCTAGTCCTGACTAGAATTTTATCGATTTAACGGGCTAAATAATTACCAAAATTGCGATTAGGCTCTAAAACCGCTTGGCTGCCCTTGAGGCTGAACTTGTAACCACACAAACCAATGCTGCCACGACGGGCCAGATCAGTGATGATACTGGCGGTATCCAGCGGCGTGAAACGCGCCTCCGTTGCCGAATCGTCCAGCAAGTCTACGCTGATAGTGCGATACTCAGTGCCATTATTAAACACCAACGCACTACAACTCTTATCGCCTTTGGCCGTGGCAATAGACCACAGGTTTTGCGGCTTACCACGTTCACCTAACCAGCGAATAATTAACACATCTTGCTCTAACGCCACCGAAAAACCATCGGGCATATCTAAGGTCACACGATCGCTTGCAGCAATAGGCGCCGAGGGCACGACAGGAACAGCCTCCTCAGCCTGTGACTCATCACTATTGGGCCATAATCCCCACACTAACAGCACTAACAATACCGCCCCCACACCGCCGCCGACTGGCAACCAATAACGGCGCTCAAGCTTGGGTAAAGAAGGTAACTTAATAAAACGTCTATAGGGGGCAAAAAACTCAGCCACACCTCTAAACAGCTCTGTCATCGAGCCCGACTCTTTCGCATCGGCGCGGCGACGGCGCACTTCTTCAGCATGCTCTGTATCGTTAAAGGCTGCGGTATCTTCATCGGGATCGAAACGCCATACTGGCTCATCACTGTGCTCGGCAGGGTCGAGCGGTGCCCGTTTAAACTCCGCGCCCTGTAAATCGACTTGGGCTAAATCCACATCGGCGATGTCGATACGGGTTTGCTCGACTCGGCTCTGATTGGCTGGACGAAAATCGGCGTGGCCCTCGAGTAACGCATCTTGCACGACAAAATCAGCAGGATTTTGCGTCATTTTTGTTAACGCATCGAAACGCAGTTCATCTTGGCGCAAGGCATCCAACTCGGCATCCACAACGGGGGAAGCACTCGTTGGTTCAGTATGGGAATAGGTTTCGGCCTCTGTCGATACCGGAATATCCGGCGCAGCATGGGAGACACTGGCATTCTGTGCCGCTGCGGCCTTTGGTGTTAATACGGGCTCGACTCGGCGACGGGGAACGGCCTGCGAGGTTGGGATATCTAGAGCTGGACCATAATAGCCCAAACGATACTCAACTAAGGTGGGAGAAGTTAAACGCGTGCCCCAAAAGGTCGCACCAGCGCCCAAGACCAGCCCAAGAATGGCGACTACGGGCGGCGCAGCCACTATATACAGCGCCAGTAAAATCAGTAGCGGCAGAATAAAGACTGCAACCAAGGCCTTAGGCTTAGCCGCATCATTTAAACGGCGCAGCGCAGTAAGGGCGAGCAAAGGTAAGCCCACCAACGCTAAAAGATACATTAAAAAGTTCGCCCCAAACGCGGCGACAGCCAGTGAAATGCCCAAATACACACCAACACTGATGGCCACAAAGCGGGGACGGGAATCACGCCCATGAAGGCAGAAAAGAGATTTTAACAGCACGACCCTTCCTTTATAGTGAAATAATCCTAGCGCACACGACTCTCAATGTCGCATAGGCACGAGCGTAACGAATTTAGCCGCAATTGTCAGTGCAATAAGACGCTAGATAAGCAAAAATGCTGATTATATCCATCTAAAGCTAAATCAGGCTTAATTCTCAGGCTCTGCAAGGCTTAGGGACGCAGAGATTTTCAGTATCTGATCTTTGAGAGATCATTAAACCGTAAAAATGCACCAACGGCAGCGTTAACTGTCGCAAAACATAAATAGACAACAATTGCTGGCTAACAAGCCCTAGCGTTTTTAAGGTCAAAATCTGTATAATGCTCGGCTTTCTGGGCCCTTCTTGCGTTAACCAACTGGATATTTTGCTCATGACCGCACGCGGAAATTTATTTATTGTTTCAGCCCCGAGTGGTGCTGGTAAATCCTCGCTGATTTCGGCGCTGCTGAAAGACAAACCCGTCGACATGCAGGTTTCAGTGTCGCACACTACCCGTGCGCCTCGCCCTGGCGAAGTGAATGGTCAGCACTACCATTTTGTTAATGTTGAAGAATTTAAAGCACTGATCGCGCAAAATGCCTTTTTCGAGTGGGCCGAAGTGTTCGGTAACTACTATGGCACTTCACGCCACGTCATTGAGCACACTTTGACTCAAGGTATCGATGTTTTCCTCGATATCGACTGGCAAGGCGCCCAGCAAGTCAAAGCCGTGATGCCAGAGGCCATTGGTGTATTTATTCTACCGCCCTCACGGGATGAGCTAGAACGTCGCCTCACTGGCCGTGGCCAAGACAGTCAGGAAGTTATCGCCAGCCGTATGGCACAGGCGGTTTCTGAAATGTCGCACTATAAAGAATATGATTTTATTATCGTCAATGACGATTTTGACACAGCACTGGCCGATCTGCGGGCGATCATTCGCAGCCAACGCTTAACGGGTGCTAGTCAGATCCACGCGCAAAATGATATGCTTAACGATCTGTTGGCAGGCTAACTGCCTTAGTGTACAATTTTGCGTCATTTTTTCCCTAGATAAACTGGAGTTTCAACACATGGCTCGCGTAACTGTAGAAGACGCCGTAGAACAAATCGGCAACCGTTTTGATATGATCCTGGTTGCGGCGCGTCGTGCTCGCCAAATCGCCGTGCAGGGTAAAGACCCTATGGTTGAAGAGATGAACGACAAGCCAACGGTTATCGCCCTGCGTGAAATCGAACTAGGTTTAGTGAATGCTCACACTTTAGATGCTGACGAGCGTCAATCAGTGCGTGAGCGTGAAGCAGCTGAAATCGCAGCTGTTGCAGCCATCGCTGAAGGCCGTTCACTATAAGTCTAATTGAGTCACACCTGTTTGGGTAAAGGAGAGCTGCCACTTGTATCTGTTTGAAGGTCTAAAGGAGTCTGCTTCCGGTTACTTAGAACCTGAACAGGTAGAATTGCTCAAGCAGGCGTACCAAGTTGCGCGTGATGCCCATGAAGGGCAAATGCGCACCAGCGGCGAACCTTATATTACCCATCCGGTTGCGGTTGCCCGCATCCTCGCCGAGATGCGTCTCGATCACGAGACGCTGATGGCTGCTTTGCTGCACGACACCATCGAAGATACCCATGTCACCAAAGAGGACTTGGCCGAACAATTTGGCGAAGCCGTGGCAGAGTTGGTTGAAGGGGTGTCTAAGCTCGACAAGCTGAAATTTCGCGATAAAAAAGAAGCCCAAGCGGAAAACTTTCGCAAAATGATGATGGCAATGACGCAGGATATCCGCGTTATTCTCATCAAGCTTGCCGACCGTACCCACAACATGCGTACCTTAGGTGCACTGCGCCCCGATAAACGCCGCCGCATTGCCCGCGAAACCTTAGAGATTTACGCGCCGATTGCCAACCGACTCGGTATTCACAATATCAAGACGGAGTTAGAGGATTTAGGCTTCCAAGCCTATTATCCGATGCGCTATCGGGTGTTAAAGGAAGTGGTCAAAGCTGCCCGTGGTAACCGTAAAGAACTCATTCAAGGTATTGAAGCTGCGGTATTAACTCGCCTAAACGATGCGGGCATTAAAGGCAAAGTGAAAGGTCGCGAGAAAAACCTCTACTCCATCTATAACAAGATGCAGAGCAAGGAACTCCAGTTCCAAGAGGTGATGGATATCTACGCCTTTCGCGTCATCGTCGACTCCATCGATACTTGCTACCGCGTCCTCGGTGCTATGCACGGCCTGTATAAACCGCGTCCGGGTCGCTTTAAAGATTATATCGCCATCCCAAAAGCCAACGGTTATCAGTCGCTACATACCTCGTTATTCGGCCCACACGGCGTGCCCGTCGAGATCCAAATTCGTACCGAAGATATGGATCAAATGGCCGACAAAGGGGTTGCGGCCCACTGGGCTTACAAAGGCGGTGCCGATGGTCAAGGCACTACCACGCAAGTGCGTGCCCGCAAGTGGATGCAAAGCTTGCTGGAACTGCAACAGAGCGCCAGCACCTCCTTCGAATTCGTGGAAAACGTTAAAACCGAACTCTTCCCCGAAGAGATTTACGTCTTTACCCCCGAAGGTCGCATTTTAGAATTACCGGTTAACGCCACCGCCGTCGACTTTGCCTATGAAGTCCACACCGATGTGGGCAATACCTGTGTCGGCGCCCGCGTTAACCGCCAAGCTTATCCGTTAAGCCAGCCATTAATCTCCGGCCAAACCGTTGAGATCATTACCGCCAAAGGCGCGCGTCCGAATGCCGCTTGGCTTAACTTTGTGGTGACGGGTAAAGCCCGCGCCAAAATCCGCCAAGTGCTTAAGAGCCTAAAAGCAGACGATGCTATCGCCCTTGGCCGCCGTTTGCTAAACCATGCGCTGGGTAAAACCAAGCTCGATAGTATTCCTGCCGAGCAAATTGATAAAGTCGTGCGCGATACCAAGCACGCCAATTTAAATTCCTTACTCGCCGACATCGGTCTTGGCAATGCCATGAGCATAGTCATCGCCCAACGTTTGATTGGCGATAATTTAGAGAATCAAGAGAGCCGCGATTCTCACCTGATGCCAATCCGTGGCGCCGAAGGTATGTTAGTGACCTTCGCCAACTGTTGCCGCCCGATCCCAGGTGATGCGGTGATAGCCCACGTGAGCCAAGGCAAAGGCTTAGTCGTCCACATGGAAAACTGCGCTAACATTCGCGGTTACCAAGGCGAGCCAGATAAATATATTCCCGTACAGTGGGACAATGTCGAAGGCGTCGAATATCAAGCCAATCTGCGGGTGGAAATTGTTAACCACCAAGGCGCGCTGGCGAAGATCACCTCGATTATCGCCGCCGAAGGTTCGAACATTCACAACCTTAGCACCGAAGAGCGCGATGGCCGCGTTTACTTGATTAACCTGCGGATTTCGGTGAAGGACAGGATCCATTTAGCTAACGTGATGCGCCGTATCCGGGTACTGCCCGAGGTGTTACGTACATCCCGTAATCGTTGATCATTACTTTAGAGAGAGCGTCATGGCAGAAAAAATCATTATCGCGACCGAAAACGCCCCAGCGGCAATTGGCACTTATTCTCAAGCGGTTAAAGTCGGCAGCACAGTATATTTATCCGGCCAAATCCCACTAGTGCCAAGCACAATGCAGATCGTGAGCGATGATTTTGAGGCGCAAGTTGTGCAAGTGTTTGAAAACTTAACGGCCGTTTGTACCGCAGCTGGCGGCACGATCAACGATATCGTTAAGCTCAATATCTTCCTAACGGACTTAAGCCACTTCGCAAAAGTGAATGAAATCATGAGCCGTTACTTCAGCCAACCTTACCCTGCTCGCGCCGCTATCGGTGTGAAGCAGCTGCCTAAGGATGCGCAAGTCGAAATGGATGGCGTGATGGAGCTGTAAGCTTCCACCAATTTTACGAGGCGCTTAGGCGCCTTTTTTATTGCCTAATGCACCCGCGGCTCCTGCTCTGACCTGTGATTAAGTTCATTTTCATTTCATACTCAAACGATAGGCTAGTCCGCCAATTTTAAGATTTTACAATCTTGCAAACTATTTGCGTGGCCTCACAAAACTCGCCATACTGGGCACCTATGTTGGGGTTAAAATAACAATAAAGAACAGGGAATTGCCTATGGATAATGCGATTAAGACGCCAGTTGAAATGTTGGCGCACTGGGCGAATACACGTGGGGATGAGATCTATTTGCGCCAGCCCATCAAGGGTCAATACCTTGATTTCACGTGGAATGAAGTGCAAGAAAAAGTGCAGCAACTCGCGGGTGCACTGCGCCATTTAGGCTTAGAGCCGGGCGATAAGATTGCCGTGCTCTCTAAAAACTGCGCCGAATGGTTTATTACCGACCTCGCCTTGATGCACGGCGGCTATATCAGCGTTCCCATCTACCCCACCGCCAATACAGATACTATCCGCTATGTGTTGCAACATAGTGGTGCCAAAGCGATTTTCCTCGGCAAGCTCGACCACTGGGCCGATCAAGAAGCCGGCGTCGGCGGTGAATTACTCCGCCTTGCCATGCCCTATGAGACCATGCCGGCTCAATATCAGTGGGAGCAACTGCTGAAGATGGGCAACCCTCTGATTGAAGCGCCATTACCTGAGCTCGATCAGACCATGACGCTGATTTACACCTCGGGCTCAACGGGCCAACCTAAGGGCGCGATTCAGACGTTTGCCAGCTATGGCTGGACTTGCCAAGCGGTGGTGCGCGATCTGCGTACCAATGGCAACGACAGATTATTGTCCTACTTACCGTTAGCGCATATTACCGAGCGTGTGGCGATCGAAGGCTCATCTTTTTATTCTGGCAGCACAGTCGCCTTCGTCGAAAGCTTAGACTCCTTCGTTGCCGATGTGCAGCGGGCTAAACCTACGGTGTTTTTCTCGGTTCCGCGACTGTGGAGCCTGTTCCAGAAGAACATTATCGACAAGATTGGTGTTGGCAAACTCAATCTATTGCTAAAAATCCCACTAATTAGCAGCCTAGTAAAACACAAGATCCACAAAGGATTAGGACTCAACCATTGCCGCTTACTCGGCTCTGGCTCGGCGCCTATTCCGCCCTCTCTTATTCACTGGTACCACAGCATTGGCTTGGATATCTGCGAAGCCTGGGGTATGACGGAAAACTGTGCTTACTCCATCATCAACTATCCCTTCGATGTGCGCAAAATCGGCACTGTGGGTAAACCCGTGCAGGATTGCCAAATCCGCCAGGGTGAGGACGGCGAACTGCTACTGAAGAGTCCCGGCCTGATGACGGCCTATTATCTGCAACCCGAAGCAACAGCAGCGGCCTTCGATCCCGATGGTTTTTTCCATACTGGCGACCTCTGCGCTATCGATGCCGATGGTTGTGTGACTATCACTGGCCGCGTGAAGGACAACTTTAAAACCGCTAAGGGTAAATACGTCGCTCCAGTGCCAATTGAACGTAAGCTCGCGCAGGATCCCCATGTGGAGCTGATTTGCGTTATTGGTTCTGGTCTGCCGCATCCCGTCGCATTAGTGCAACTTTCCGAGGGCGCGACCTTACAAGCCCGCGAGGAAGTTCGCACATCTTTAAAAGCGACCCTCGATAGCGTGAACCCACATTTAGAGTCCCATGAGCATGTGGATGCGATTGTGGTCGTGAACGAGCCTTGGACCATCGAAAACGATGTGCTAACTCCGACACTGAAGATCAAACGTCATGTGCTCGAGAAGGCATTTAGCGAGCGTGTCGACGGTATTCGCGGTGCGCAAGTACGCTGGGAAGATGAGTTATCTGCAAAATAACCCATCGAATCCTGACGTAATGACACTCACCTCTAAAGCACACCTTTTCGGTGTGCTTTTTTATGACATATTCTGTCAAAGCGTTTGAAAAACACGTATCATGTGCGCCTGTCAGCGTAAGGTGATACACCTTAAATCAATTCACTTAATTAGGTTTAACAGAGTCTAAAATGCTCATTGCACTTTCAATTATCGGCGGCTTTATCATTTTAACCTTAGGCGCAGAAGCCTTAGTCCGTGGCGCGAGCTCCATCGCCCTACGTCTTGGCATTACGCCACTCATCATCGGCTTAACCATTGTGGCCTTTGGTACCAGCGCGCCCGAACTTGCGGTGAGTGTCAAGTCAGCACTGGCAGGCAATAGCGGCATTGCGCTGGGTAACGTGATTGGCTCTAACATCGCCAACATTGGTTTGATTTTGGCGATTACCGCTCTTATTCGCCCGATTCAAGTACAGTCTCAGATGGTAAGACGGGATATCCCCTTGATGATCCTCGCCTCTATGCTGTTTTGGGGATTGTTATTTGATGGCGAACTCAGCCTGATTGACGGCGTGATTTTATTATCACTGCTTGTTGGCTACCTCGTATTCAGCTATTTCAGCTCGAAAAATACCACAGATGCCGATGGCGAAATCATCGAAGAAGGCCCTAAAAACCCATTACTCTCAGTGGCCTTTATTGTCGTGGGTATCGGCATGTTAGTCGGTGGCGGGATTTTATTTGTGAACGGTGCGGTCGATTTAGCTAAAGTTTTTGGCGTGAGTGAAGTCATTATCGGCTTAACCATTGTCGCTATCGGCACCAGCATGCCTGAGCTAGTGACCTCAGTTTTAGCGGCGCTCAAAGGTGAGAGCGATATTGCTATCGGTAACGTGGTTGGCTCTAACCTATTCAACATTCTGGGTATTTTAGGTGTGACTGCGATTGTGCACCCAGTATCAGCCTTAGGTTTCCAATCCTTCGACTTTATCGTGATGCTCGCCCTAGCCGTAGTGATTTTACCCTTCGCGTGGTCGGGACTACGCATCGGTCGCCGTGAAGGTGCCACACTGCTTGTCGCTTACTTAGGCTACATGATTTACCTCGTCAACCAAGCCAGCACCCAAGCCGTCGTTTAACGCGCTGCGCCTTGCCTTACAAAACACCGGAGCTTCTCCGGTGTTTTACTTTTAGGCCTAAGACATGACATTTGTCATGCCCAATTGATGACCTTTGTGCCTGCACTCAGCCCAAGGTATTTCTGATAATGAAGCCGTCCCCAAGCAATGGGTTATCACTTCAATAAGGAAATACCATGAAAACATTCTTACTGTTATCAAGCCTTGCCCTCGCCTGCGCGCCCGTATTCGCGGCTTCCAACTCGAGTATCAATATCGCAGAAGTCGACAAAGCGGCAAGCACCTTGAATATCGAAAAATTACAACAGCTCAGCACGACAACACAGGATTACGAAGCAGCCTATGCCAACTATCGTTTAGCCATCAGCGCCAATGTTATGGGGCAAAAAACCTTGGCGGAACAGGCCTTAACTTCGGCGCAAACCAGCTTAGAAGCCATCAACAATACCCAAGCCGATGCCGAGTCCCTCGCACTATTATCGTCCGTTTACGGCATGCAAATCGCCTTGGATAACAGCAAAGGTGCCGAGCTTGTGAGCAAATCCGCCAATGCCATCGCTCAAGCCGAACAGCTGGCACCGCTTAATCCGCGGGTCGCATTAGTAAAAGCGATTGCCGCCTATAATACGCCCGCCATGTTTGGTGGCAGCATGCAAGTTGCCAAGTCACTCGCCAGCAGCGCCATTGAACGGTTTAATCAACCTTGCGAGGACATATGCTGGGGTGAGGCCGAAGCTTACACTTGGCGCGGACTCGCAAAACAGGAATTAGGCGACGCCCAAGGGGCGATTGAAGATTGGCAACAGGCGCTGCAAGTGGAAAAAGATTATGGTTGGGCTAAGTTTTTACTTCAGCAAAATCAGCAAATAAGTGCAAAATAATCCCAGAACAGGCAAAAGGATTGGCTGACGTTTGCGGCCAATTCTGCCATCAGTAGCCAACTATTGGCCTTAGGCGAAGCGTTATGACTCAACACTCAGTGCAAATAGAACAAAAAATCGCATGGGTTTACCTGATAAACCTGGCGTTTTACCTGATCCCGTTGTTTGTCACGCCCTATCCGAGCTGGCAAATTGGACTCATTTTAGCCGTACTTATTCCCTTTATTTACAGCTACTTTTGGGCCTATCGCTGCCATACTCGTGTGGCTTATCGACCCATCAGCGTCATGCTATTACTGGCGATTGCCATAACACCCATCAATCCTGGCTCTATTTCTCTCTTTACCTTTGCCAGCTTCTTTATTGGCTTCTTCTATCCACTCAGAGTCAGCCTGCTAAGTTGGTTTGGAATTTTGGCTTTATTGTTCTTACTCAACCACTTTAGTCAGTTCAACAATCTGTATTTTCCGCTGTATGGCTCGGCGTTAGTTTTCGGCGTTGGCATGTTGGGGATTGCCGAGCAAAAACGTTATCAACATAGATTAAAGGAGCGACAAAGCGCGCAGGAGATTAGCACCTTAGCGACCATGGTTGAACGGGAGCGTATCGCCAGAGACTTGCACGATATCATGGGACACAGTCTGTCATCGATTGCCCTAAAAGCTGAACTGGCGGAAAAACTGCTCGCCAAACAAGAATATCAATTAGCGACCACTCAGCTGCAGGAGCTAGGACAAATCGCTCGGGAGAGCTTGAGCCAAATAAGGCATACAGTTTCAGATTATAAACATAAAGGGCTGGCCAGCTGCGTCACTCAATTATGTCACTCCCTGAGGGACAAGGGCATCGCGGTGGAGCTGCTAGGCGAGTTACCCAAATTGTCCGCCAGAGCAGAGAGTCAACTCGGTTTAGTGTTAACTGAGCTGGTGAATAATATTCTGCGCCACAGCAGCGCCAGCCAATGCCGCATTCAGTTTCGCGAGCAGGCCGATAGCCTTATCGTCGACGTGCAAGATAACGCCCCAACAAGCCCGATTATCGAGGGTAACGGCCTCACAGGGATCCGCGAGCGCCTCACTAGCCTTGGGGGACATTTAAGCTATGATCTTGAACAGGGATACGCCTTTAGCGTCAGTTTACCTTTGCAGGGAGCAACAGATTAATGCACATTCTTCTCGCGGAAGATCAGGCCATGGTGCGCGGCGCGCTCGCAGCACTGTTAACCCTAGCGGGCGGTTTTACCATTACCCAAGCCAGCAATGGCGATGAAGCCTTAAACCTGCTGAAACAACAACATTTCGATCTACTGCTAACAGATATCGAAATGCCAGGAAGAACAGGTTTGGAGTTGGCAACTTGGCTTAAAGAACAGCATAGCCATACCAAAGTTGTCGTTATTACCACCTTTGGCCGCGCAGGTTATATAAAACGCGCCATTGAAGCAGGCGTGGGTGGCTTTTTACTGAAAGATGCGCCCTCGGAAACCTTAGTCCATGCCATTCAACAAGTGATTGCGGGTAAGCGGATTATCGATCCTGAACTGGCAATCATGGCGATTGGCGATGTCGACCCCCTCAATGATAAAGAGCGCCGCGCCCTACGTTTTGCCAGTGAAGGCAAATCCACCGCCGAGATAGCCGAGATGCTGTTTATTGCCGAAGGCACGGTACGCAACTATTTATCCGAAGCCATTGCCAAACTCAATGCGAGCAACCGAATCGATGCCGCCCGCATCGCCAAGCAAAAAGGTTGGTTATAGCTCTGCTAGTTGTCATAAATGCAGTAAATGCGGTCGAATTTTCCTAAGGCTAAATCATCCCGGTGGATAATAAAATTCAACTGCATCGAGTGCTCACTATAGACGGCTTTGAACAGCACCAGATAATCTTCGGCATTGCCGCCTAATTCAGCCGCAGCGTGGAGTTCGGGGGCTTTATAGCGGCTATCACCATGGCCATTAATGCTGGCGATACCATTGTAATACGGCAGCGGCTGCTCGGGGACCAGCAATGCCCGAAAGTTGGATGACTGCCAGTCGGTATTAGCCCATTGCGATTGAGTGAGAATCTGACCAGGGATAAACCCGTGCTCATTCAATTGTATCAGCTCATAGCCCTTGAGCTGATCTTGCCACTCAGGTACCAATTCATCATCCACAACCGCTAGGGCCTCTAGCACCATAGCTTGTTGCGGTTCAGGTAGCGCTTGTAAACGGGCCTTGGCTAACTTTAATAAATGCGGGTTGTCACTATTAATCATGTCTGTGGCTATCATCTTAATGCTGGCTATTCCCTGAAGTTGATAAGCCGCTTCATACTCATAGTTTGCACATACAGCATCGTCGAACTTAGGTTCGGCAATCGCTTTGCCAGACTTCAGTAGCAGATCTTCAGCGACATAATAGACATGGCCGCGAAGCATTTCCGAGAATCGCCAGCGCTCCAAAAAGAACAACAATCGCCCTTCTCGGGGCAAATAAGATTGAAACGCCTTCAGGTCGCTACAGTTGAGCTGTGCAATAAATTGCATCGGCACACGGAAGGCCTGCGCCGCCTCGTCCCAGTCCCAATCCTGCGACCAGCAATAATGCTCCTCGATATACTCGCGAGTGTGGTCGAATTCCTCAGCGTAAGCATCCAGCATCTCCAATCGCCCAACCAGAGTCACCGGATAATCCATGCCGACAGGTAAATCTGGCAATCCACCTAGTCGGCTGTTACCTAACTGGGCATAGTCTTCGTCTGCACAGGGATAGAGGTCGACACTACTGCGAATAAACGCCGAAAGAACGTTGGCAAGCTTGGGGTCTTTAAACTGTGCCAGCTTTTGCTCGAGTAGCTGCTGACGAATGGGGGAATTTTCTGCTAACAACATATCCATATTTACCTCACTGCTCCAATATTGGCTTTTTATCATTTTTATCAAATATTTGCTATCGCTTAACCGTTCAAACTGCCAACGCTGTCACGCTAACACTAACGCCTGAGTCAGCCGCTTGCGGCTCTGGCGGACAGCGATCCAGTGAATTGAAAACCCTTAGGCGAATTACTGCTACACTCAAATTCTGCGCAAAAAGATCAACAAAAGGATTTGTTTATGGCGATAGCCTGCGTGCATACCCGAGCCAGTTGCGGTGTTGAGGCTCCAGAAGTCATAGTGGAAGTGCATCTCAGTAATGGTCTACCCGCCTTTAATCTGGTGGGCTTACCCGAAGCCTCGGTCAAAGAAGCGCGCGAGCGTGTACGCAGCGCCTTGATTAATGCGGGATTTGAATTCCCCATGCGGCGGATAACGGTTAATCTCGCGCCGGCGGACTTACCTAAACAAGGGGGTCGTTACGATTTGCCCATCGCCATAGGCATTCTGGCGGCTTCGGAGCAAATCCCCGCCAGCAGCCTTAAAAATACCGAATTTGTCGGCGAGCTCGCACTCTCGGGGCAGATACGCCATTGCCAAGGATTACTGCCCGCCATCATTGCGGCTAAACGCCATAATAATCAGTTAATTCTTCCCTTAGAGAATCGCCACGATGCCGAGCTTGTGGGCTATCACGGGGTCTATTTTGCTTCCCATTTGCAAAGCCTAGCCGCATTTCTCCACGGACAAGCGCCATTGCCTATGCTCGAACAACAGCTCGAATGGATTAGCGATGAGGCGCCAACCACCCAGCCTTGCCTGAGCGATGTCATAGGCCAGTATCAAGCTAAACAAGCCCTCGAAATCGCCGCGGCCGGAAACCATAACCTGTTGATGCTAGGTCCGCCGGGCACGGGTAAAACCATGTTAGCCAGCCGAATTATGGCGCTACTGCCCATACTCAATTACGAAGAGGCATTAGAGGTAGCCGCCATCCATTCGGTGGCGGGCATTAATATCAAACCGCAGGATTTTCTAAAGCGGCCATTTCGCGCGCCGCACCATACCAGTTCGTCCATCTCCTTGGTCGGCGGAGGCAGCATTCCCAAACCGGGGGAAATCTCCCTCGCCCATCGCGGCGTGTTGTTTTTGGATGAAGTCGCCGAGTTCCCCCGTAAGGTGCTCGATTGCCTGCGTGAACCCATGGAAACGGGTGAAGTAGTGATCTCCCGCGCTGCCGCTAAGTTAACCTTTTTGAGCCGCTTTCAGTTGATCGCCGCCATGAATCCCAGCCCAAGCGGCGATATTGAAGGGGCGAACCGCGCCACACCCGATCAGGTTCAGCGTTATCTCGCTAGACTCTCGGGGCCCTTTTTAGATAGGTTCGACCTCACCATCGAAGTCCCAAAACTCCCCGCGGGCACACTCACACAACCAACAACGACCAGCGAAACCAGTGATGAAATCGCTAAGCGAGTCAAACGCGCCCGCGATAGCCAACTGGCGCGAGCAGGCGTGCTCAACAGTGAACTCTCGGGAAAACAGCTAAAACAATTCGGCGGCCTTAGCGACGCCGACTTAGGCTTTTTAGAACAGAGTGTCGTCAAGCTCGGGTTATCCGTTCGCAGCTTCCATCGCATTCAACGTGTTGCCCGCACCATTGCCGATCTGGAGCAAGCACCCAATATCGAACGGCGCCACCTCGCCCAAGCCTTAGGTTATCGCGCCATGGACAAACTATTAGCCCGCTTATCCCAGCAGTATTGAGGCTCAAAATGTTAACAAATGCCCCGACCAGCTGCCGTAAGATTGAGCCAAACGCCGACACCGAGTAACATAGGCCTCCAATTTTTATCAGGAGGCACTAATGGGGACGCTGTTTTCACAATTAAAAGGCTGCATTGCCTTCTTAGGCTATGTCGTGAATACCTTGTTTTGGGTGATACCTATAGTGCTCGGCAGCCTGATAAAGCTTATCCCTCTGCCGCCACTGAGAACGGCCATCAGCTACTTTCTCGACTTTTGCGCGAGTGCCTGGATCAGCGTCAATGGCGTGATTGAACGAGTGCTGCACCCAGTCGACGTCGAACTCACGGGTGACACCCAATTCTCGACCAAAGAATGGTATATGGTGATTGCTAACCATCAGTCCTGGGTAGATATTTTAATCCTGCAACGGGTGTTTAACCGCCGCATTCCCTTCCTGAAGTTCTTCCTCAAACAGGAACTGCTTTATGTGCCAGTATTAGGACTGGCATGGTGGGCATTAGACTTTCCCTTTATGCGCCGCTATAGCACGGCACAGCTGAAGAAAAATCCAAAGCTTAAGGGAAAAGATATTGAAATTACACGTAAAGCCTGCGCGAAATTTAAGACAAAACCCGTCAGTGTGATGAACTTTGTCGAGGGCACGCGCTTTACTAAGGCTAAACATAAAAAGCAAAACTCACAGTTCCAACATCTGTTAAAACCCAAAGCGGGTGGCATGGCCTTCGCGCTATCGGCGATGGGAGAACAGATCCACAAGTTAGTGGATGTTGCGATTTACTACCCAGGCCCAGTCCCTAGCTTTTGGGACTACCTGACAGGCAAGCTGCCAAAGGTTAAAGTACACATCAAAGTGAGTGATATCGCGCCGGACATGCGTGGCGACTACATGAATGACCGTGATTTCAAAATTGGCTTCCAAGAACAATTGAACGACATTTGGCTCGCTAAAGACCAAGTGCTCAGCCAACTGGCGGACCAAGAAGTAAGGTAAAACCTCTATGTTGAATTTCCTTCCCGGCCCAGTACTGTTTATTCTCAGTCTGAGCCTGCTGATCATTAACACCGCCCTTTGGGGAACCTTGGTTTGCCTCGGTGGTTTAGTGAAAATGCTGATGCCAGTGCCAAGTGCACGCAACGCCGTAACAGCACTGATGAACCGTTTTATGTGGGCATGGGCGAGCTGCAATGGTGGCATTTTATATTTGATTGCCAAAATCGAGTGGGATGTCCAAGGCCTCGAAGGATTGGATAAAAACGGCTGGTACTTGTTAATCAGTAACCACCTCAGTGGCTTTGATATTGCCGCGCAGACCTATTTGCTGCGTAACCATATTCCTATGCTGAAGTTCTTCCTCAAGAAAGAGCTGATCTATGTGCCTATTATGGGCCTAGGTTGCTGGGCGCTCGACATGCCCTTTATGGACAGAACCAGCCCGGCAAAACTTAAGAAAAATCCAAAGCTTAAGGGTAAGGATTTAGCCACCACTCGCCGCGCCTGTGAGAAGTTTAAAAATATGCCCACCTCGATCATTAACTATGTTGAGGGCAGCCGCTTTACCCAAGATAAGCGCCAGCGTCAGGATTCACCTTACCGCCATTTACTGCGTCCTAAGGCGGGCGGTATTGCCTTTACCCTGTCAGCCATGGGTGAGCAATTTACCAATTTGTTGGATGTAACCTTAGTGTATCCCGATGCACCGGATGATGTGTTATTCGGCGTGATGAACGGCAAAGTGCGTAAGATTGTGGTGCGAGTTCGCGCCTTACCAGTACCGCAAGTCGATGCGACTCGTTACTTTGCCGAATCCGAGTATCGCGTCGAGTTTCAGCGTTGGTTAAACCAAATTTGGGTCGAGAAGGACGAGCAAATCGATGCGCTATTACTGCAACATCGACAACTCACGGATAGCGCCACCAGCACCCATACACAGCTTCACTAATACAGATTTACGAATACAGCTTCACTGACGTAAAGTGAGTCGATAGCGGGTTAGGCTTACCTAGCCCGCTGAGTCCGCCTCAAGCTGTGCCAGCCTCGTTGCCGCTTGCGCTAATTCCGTTTCATTAAACACGCTCACACCCGCTGCCTGCAGTAATTCCGCCGTTATTCCCTGTCCTGCGATTAAACGTTTACTGAAGGTGCCATCATAAATATGTTGATTGCCACAGGAAGGACTACGCGCCTTTAAAATCGCCACCTGAATGCCCTGCTCCTGAACTAGAACAAGTGCCTTTTGTGCTCCCAGCCTAAAGGCCGCTGTTACATCTTCACCCTGCGCCGTTAGCACTAGCTCGCCGACACGTTCGGCCGCAGGCCTTGGTGTGGGTAATCCGCCCGCACATTCAGGACAAAACGCCACTATGCGGCCTTCTCGCTGCCATCGCTGCATCCACTCGTCTTGCAGCAGATTATGACCACCGTCATAACGTACCGCCAGCCCGAGCAAACAACTGCTAATGAGGATTTTCTCCATATTGTCCCCCTAATGCCTTAACCCCGAGAGCCTTAACCCTATGAGTGCCAACCAATACCTTCTCAGCATTGTACTCAATAAGTCGCAATGGGGTAAAAGCTGCGTTTTATAGCACTATCGGCTCACACGCCAAACTCAAAATTGTCGACAATTATTAATTATAAAATAGAGAAGATAAAATTATTAAAATCAACAAAAATACAAAATAACAAACAAATACAATAATTAATATTTAAAAGACAAAAATATAGACTTACGTCTAAGTAAACAGATTGTTGACAATAATCTTTATCGGGACTATTTTTTACCCATTGTCGACAATCCAGCAATCAACGAGTGATGCGAAGTATGTTGAAGCAAGAGACCATATTCCCCACAGATGACACACAAAGCTCAGTGGCTCATGCTGCGACGAGCACAACGAATAAGGTGAAATCCCTCGCCAGCGAAAAATCGTCGACCACCTTAGCCGATCAAATTTTGGTGCAAATACAAACCAGCATCATCAAGGGCGAACTGCCTCCGGGCAGTAAGATCAACGAGCAAACCCTCGCCGAAAAATATGGTATCAGCCGCGGCCCAACCCGTGAGGCGCTGCAAACCTTAGAAAGACAACGCCTCGTTGTCCGCGCCCCTCATGTAGGAGCCCGAGTCGCCCAGCTCACCGTGAGCGAGTTAAACGATTTATATCAATTACGTAGCGTGCTCGAAGGCATGGCCTGCGAACTTGCCGCCAGCCGAATTACCCCAGAACAGCTAGCCAAGTTAGAAGACCTGCTCGCCGTGCAAGAAACCGCGCTGGCCAATGGCGATACCTATTTCCAAGAGGAAGGCGATGTCGACTTCCACTACCAAATCATCCAAGCCAGCGGCAATAAGCATCTGCAAGAAACCTTAATTGGCGGGCTCTACCACCTGCTGCGGATGTACCGCTATCAGTGCACCAACAAGAATCGCCCAGTAAAAGCCATTGCCGAACATAGACGTATCGTCGAGGCCATCGCCCAGCGTGATGGAGAACTCGCCAGTCTGTTGATGCGTCGCCATATTGAGCAAGGCCGTAAAAATACCGAATTACGCTTGATTGAATTACAAGCTAACGCCGCCGCGAAAGAAACCTTAGCCAATATTAACTAAGGCGTTGCGGCCCATAAGCATCCAATGCTGAACACTCAGTACCCTAAATAGGATAAGGACAAGACCATGACCCAAAGCGCAGGATTACGTTTTCGCCAAGCTCTTGCTAACTCAAAACCGCTGCAAATCGTCGGCACCACTAATGCCTATTTCGCCCTGATGGCGGAGCAAACGGGTTTCCAAGCCCTGTATCTGTCGGGTGCGGGTGTAGCGAACGCCTCCTACGGTTTACCGGATTTAGGCATGACCTCGATGAACGACGTGCTGATCGATGCCGGTCGTATCACTTCAGCAACCCAACTGCCACTGCTGGTCGATATCGACACAGGTTGGGGCGGCGCCTTTAACATCGCCCGCACCATTAAAGAATTTGAAAAAGCAGGTGTTGCCGCCGTGCATATGGAAGACCAAGTATCGCAAAAACGTTGTGGCCACAGACCCAACAAAGCGGTGGTGAGCACAGAGGAAATGGTTGACCGTATCAAGGCCGCCGTCGATGCCCGCACCGATCCTAACTTTGTGATCATGGCACGTACCGATGCGGTTGCCGTTGAAGGTTTAGAAGCGGGTATCGAACGTGCAAAAGCCTATATCGCCGCCGGTGCCGATATGATTTTCGCCGAAGCCTTAACTGAGCTCGACCAATATCGCCACTTCAAGGCGCAGGTTAACGCGCCGATTCTGGCGAACATGACCGAATTTGGCCAAACCCAATTGTTCAACAAAGAAGAACTTGCCGAAGCGGGCGCCGACATGGTGCTTTACCCACTCGGTACTTTCCGCGCCGCTAACCAAGCCGCACTGAAAGTGATGCAAGCGCTGATGAATGATGGTCATCAACGCAATGTCTTAGACACTATGCAGACCCGTGCGGATCTATATAAGTACTTGGGCTACCACGCCTTTGAAGACAAGTTAGATCAATTGTTTAGCCAAGATAAGTAAAAGATAAGTACAGACCATGGACGTCAGTAGAAGCTTAGGCTTCGCGTTGTTACTGATACCCAGATGTGCGAGCCGCGACCTCAAATAACGGCTCATGCATCACCGACACGCTGCAACCCTACATAAGGCCGAAACGAGTATTTCGCCAACATTATGCAGCTTTAACCAAAAAGGTAGACGGCCAATATTGGGCCTGTCTGCAATAACCATAGCGTTAACGGAAGGGAAGGATTATGTCAGACGCAAAAAAATTAAGTGGTGCAGGATTACGTGGCCAGAGCGCGGGTGAAACCGCATTAAGTACCGTAGGTGTATCGGGCAGCGGCCTGACCTACCGCGGTTACGATGTGAAAGATCTGGCCGAAAACGCGACTTTTGAAGAAGTCGCCCACCTCATCCTCTACGGTGAGTTGCCAACCACAGCACAACTCGAAGCCTATAAAACCAAATTAAAAGGCATGCGCGGCCTGCCACAGGCATTAAAAGAAGTGTTAGAGCGCATCCCTGCCGACGCCCACCCAATGGATGTGATGCGTACCGGTTGTTCTATGCTGGGTAACCTCGAAGCCGAGCACAGCTTTAGCGAGCAAAGCCAAATTGCCGACCGTTTACTGGCGGCCTTCCCATCGATCATCTGCTACTGGTATCGCTTTAGCCACGATGGCGTGCGCATCGATACCGAAACCAACGATGAGCAAATCGGTGCCCACTTCCTGCACCTGCTGCACGGCAAAGCGCCATCGGCGCTGCACGCTAAGGTAATGGACGTATCCTTAATTCTGTATGCAGAGCATGAGTTTAACGCTTCAACCTTTACCGCCCGCGTGTGTGCATCGACCCTATCGGATATGCATTCCTGCGTCACAGGCGCTATCGGCTCACTACGTGGTCCGCTACACGGCGGCGCTAACGAAGCGGCAATGGAACTTATTCAAGACATGAAAGACGAAGCCGATGCCCGCGATGTGCTCATGGGTAAACTCGAGCGTAAAGAGAAGATCATGGGCTTTGGTCACGCCATCTACCGTGAGTCAGACCCACGTAACGCCATCATCAAAGAATGGTCTGAAAAACTGGCCGCCGATTACGGCGATGATCGTCTCTACCGCGTGTCAGTAGCCTGTGAAGCCCTGATGTGGGAACAGAAGAAACTCTTCTGTAACGCCGACTTCTTCCACGCCAGTGCTTACCACTTCATGGGCATTCCAACCAAGCTATTTACCCCAATCTTCGTATGTTCACGGGTAACAGGCTGGACGGCGCATGTGATGGAACAACGCTCAAACAACCGCATTATTCGCCCAAGTGCCGACTATGTGGGTGTGGCGTTACGTAAAGTCGTGCCAATTTCGGATCGTTAATCGACACAACTGAAACTGGCGCTTAGGCGTCAGTTTCGCCAACAGAACCCAGTGTGAATAATGTGCAAACTCAAATGTTTATGCACTGATGTAATGAGAATAGGTTAGGTTATGACCACAGCCATGAATACCTTATATCGCAAGCCCTTACCAGGCACCGCGCTCGACTATTTCGATACCCGCGAAGCCGTTGAAGCCATCAGCCCCGGCGCCTACGCGAAACTGCCCTACACCTCTCGTGTACTGGCTGAAAACCTAGTCCGTCGCTGCGAGCCAGAGGCACTCACCGCCTCACTAAAACAAATTATTGAATCAAAGCAAGAACTGGATTTCCCTTGGTTTCCAGCCCGCGTCGTGTGCCACGATATTTTGGGTCAAACCGCGCTGGTTGATCTTGCGGGTCTGCGTGATGCGATTGCCGCTAAGGGTGGCGATCCAGCGCAGGTTAACCCTGTGGTTCCAACCCAGCTGATTGTTGACCACTCGCTGGCGGTGGAATACGGCGGCTTCGATAAAGACGCCTTTGCGAAAAACCGCGCCATCGAAGACAGACGCAACGAAGACAGATTCCACTTTATCAACTGGACGCAAAAAGCCTTTAAAAACATCGATGTGATCCCTCAGGGTAACGGCATCATGCACCAGATTAACCTCGAGCGAATGTCACCTGTGGTGCATGCGCGCGACGGTGTTGCCTTCCCTGATACCTTAGTGGGCACCGACAGTCACACGCCACACGTGGATGCACTCGGCGTTATCGCCATCGGTGTAGGTGGCCTTGAGGCCGAGAGCGTGATGTTAGGCCGCGCCTCTTATATGCGTCTGCCAGACATTATCGGCGTTGAGTTAACGGGCAAACCGCAGCCTGGCATTACCGCTACCGATATCGTATTGGCCCTGACCGAATTCCTGCGTAAGGAAAAAGTGGTTTCATCCTACTTAGAGTTCTTCGGCGAAGGCGCAGAGGCCTTAACTCTTGGTGATCGCGCAACCATCTCTAACATGACCCCAGAATTTGGCGCCACCGCCGCCATGTTCTATATCGACCAACAGACGCTGGACTACTTAACCCTCACGGGCCGTAGCGACGAGCAAGTTAAGCTGGTTGAGACCTATGCTAAGACCACAGGTTTGTGGAGCGACGATCTTAAACATGCCGAGTATCCACGTACTCTGCATTTTGACCTGTCATCGGTTGTGCGCACTATCGCAGGTCCGTCTAACCCACATGCTCGCGTGCCAACCACTGAGCTTGCCGCGCGCGGCATCAGCGGCGTGGTTGAAAACGAGCCCGGCCTAATGCCAGATGGCGCCGTCATTATCGCCGCCATCACCAGCTGCACCAACACCAGTAACCCACGCAACGTGATTGCGGCAGGCCTGCTGGCACGTAACGCTAATGCCAAGGGCTTAAGCCGTAAACCTTGGGTGAAAACCTCACTCGCCCCCGGCTCTAAGGCAGTGCAACTGTATTTAGAAGAAGCCAACTTGCTGCCAGAGCTGGAATCATTAGGCTTCGGTATCGTCGGTTTCGCCTGTACTACCTGTAACGGTATGAGCGGCGCACTCGACCCTGTTATCCAACAGGAAGTGATCGACCGCGATCTGTACGCCACCGCCGTATTATCCGGTAACCGTAACTTCGACGGCCGTATTCACCCTTACGCTAAGCAAGCCTTCCTCGCATCACCGCCATTAGTAGTGGCCTATGCGATCGCAGGTACCATCCGCTTCGATATCGAGAAGGATGTGTTAGGCCACGATAAAGACGGCAACCCAGTTCGCCTTATCGACATTTGGCCAAGCGATGCCGAAATCGATGCCGTGATAGCGAAAAGCGTTAAGCCTGAGCAGTTCCGTAGAGTCTACGAGCCAATGTTTGATTTAAGCGTCGACTATGGCGATAAGGTCACGCCACTCTACGACTGGCGTCCACAATCGACCTATATCCGCCGTCCTCCTTACTGGGAAGGCGCATTAGCGGGTGAACGCACCCTCAAGGGCATGCGCCCACTAGCAGTGCTGGGTGACAACATCACCACAGACCATTTATCACCCTCGAACGCGATTATGATGGACAGCGCGGCAGGCGAATACCTGCACAAGATGGGTCTGCCAGAGGAAGACTTTAACTCCTACGCAACCCACAGGGGCGACCATCTAACGGCCCAGCGTGCCACCTTCGCCAACCCCAAACTCAAAAACGAGATGGCGGTTGTCGATGGCAAGGTGAAGCAAGGCTCACTGGCGCGTATCGAGCCTGAAGGCCAAGTGACCCGCATGTGGGAAGCCATTGAAACCTATATGGATCGCAAACAGCCGCTGATCATTATCGCTGGTGCCGACTACGGTCAGGGTTCATCCCGCGACTGGGCGGCAAAAGGTGTGCGTTTAGCCGGTGTTGAGGCCATTGTTGCCGAAGGCTTCGAGCGTATTCACCGCACTAACTTAGTGGGTATGGGTGTATTACCGCTGGAATTCAAAGCGGGCGAGAATCGCGCGACCTACGGCATCGATGGTACCGAAGTGTTTGACGTTTATGGTGACATAGCACCACGTGCAGATCTGACCGTTATCATCACCCGTAAAAACGGTGAACGCGTCGAAGTGCCCGTGACCTGTCGTTTAGATACCGCAGAAGAAGTGTCTATCTACTCGGCTGGCGGCGTGCTGCAGCGTTTTGCGCAGGACTTTTTAGAGTCAAACCTGAAGTAACTAACGCAAACCTGTAAAACTCGCAAAACAAGTAACATCGCACAAGGGGCGGCGGCTCGACACTGAGGCGCCGCGCTTTGCGACTAACGCAGCGTTTAACAAATAGCTATTCCCCTTGGAGTTAATAGCATGAGCAAGAATCCGTTTCCGCCCCAGATTAAAGTAGCCGCAACTTATATGCGCGGCGGCACCAGTAAAGGGGTGTTTTTCCGTCTGCAAGATTTGCCCGAAGCAGCCCAAGTACCAGGCCCTGCGCGAGATGCGCTGCTGCTGCGCGTAATTGGCAGCCCAGACCCCTATGGTAAGCAGATTGACGGTATGGGCGGCGCTACCTCAAGCACCAGCAAAACCGTGATCCTGTCTAAAAGTACCCAAGCCGACCACGATGTTGACTATCTATTCGGCCAAGTGTCTATCGACAAACCCTTTGTGGATTGGAGCGGAAATTGTGGCAACTTAACCGCCGCCGTTGGTGCCTTTGCCATTAGTAATGGCCTGATTGATGCCGAGCGCATCCCACAAAACGGTATCTGCACTGTGCGTATTTGGCAGGCCAATATCGCTAAAACCATTATTGCCCACGTGCCGATTACAAATGGTGAAGTGCAGGAAACCGGTGATTTTGAGCTCGATGGCGTGACCTTCCCCGCCGCTGAAGTGCAAATCGAATTTATGAATCCCGCCGCCGATGAAGACGGAGACAGTGGCAGCATGTTCCCCACGGGCAACTTAGTGGATGTGTTAGAAGTGCCGGGCATTGGCAGCTTTAATGCGACCATGATTAATGCAGGCATCCCGACCATCTTTATCAATGCCGAAGACTTAGGCTACACGGGCACTGAGCTGCAAGACGATATCAACAGCGATAACGCCGCCCTTGCCAAATTTGAAACCATTCGTGCCCACGGCGCGGTGCGTATGGGACTTATCAAGCATATTGATGAGGCCGCATCACGCCAACATACGCCCAAAGTGGCCTTTGTGGCGAAACCCACCAGCTATGTGTCATCGAGTGGTAAGGCTGTCGCAGCAGAGGAAATCGACCTGCTGGTTCGCGCCCTTTCCATGGGGAAATTACACCATGCGATGATGGGCACAGCAGCCGTAGCGATTGGCACGGCTGCGGCGATTCCCGGCACTCTAGTCAACCTCGCCGCCGGCGGTGGCGAGAAGGAAGCTGTGCGCTTTGGTCACCCATCGGGCACCTTACGAGTGGGTGCGCAGGCCACATTGGAAAATGGCGAATGGACAGTCATCAAAGCCATTATGAGCCGTAGCGCCCGCGTGCTAATGGAAGGCTTTGTGCGCGTACCAACGGCTTAAGCCAAGAAAAGAGTTCAACCAAAGACCTTGCTTCTCCCCCTTCCGGCAAGGTCTTTTTTTATTTGTCTCACAGTGTTATCAGCTTGTGTCGACATACGGTAAAAACTGCTAAAATCCCCCCGACAGCAAATAATAACAACAAGCATTTTGCGTCCTATAAATCCGTGAATATACTGATTATTAATTTTGAAATTTAACTGAGCTGCGTCTTTCGTTGCACTACACGCGGCATCCCCAAGGTAAATGCATAATACCTCCCAGTAATGGGTTAATGGGTTTTGATAGGGGTAATTTTGAGCCATCCAGTCCTTAAACTTTTCTTCGGCGCGCTCTGCTTACTAAGCTTGTGCGGGGCGCCGCTCACAGGCTCAGCATTACCTTTAAATGCGGCTAACACACAGCTGAAATTTGAACATATCCGCAGCGAAGAAGGCTTAAATCAGAATACAATTACCAGCCTGTTTATGGACAGTGCGGGTATGCTTTGGATTGGAACTCAGGACGGCCTACATAGTTACAATGGCTATAATTTCAATCTCTTTATTCATTCGCCAAATAATCCCAGCAGCATTTCAGAAAGCTTTATTTCCGACATTATTCAAGATGCGGAAGGTTATCTGTGGATTGGCACCTTTAGCCAAGGGGTTAATCGGCTCGATCTCAATACGGGGACCTTTGAGCGCTTTGGCCTTGAACAGGGCCTAACCGATCCTAGAGTGACCAAGCTCAATATTGTCGGCAATACGCTGTGGATTGGTACCCAAGGCGGGTTGTTTTCACTGTCGATTAAAACTCAGCGGATCACGCAAGTCTCCCTCGGCAACAGCGTCGAGCCACATATCACTAGCCTCGCCAATGTTGAAAACACCTATCTACTAGCTGGAACAAGGGCCAGTGGCACCTTTGCGCTGAGTTCAAATGCCATCACTAGGCTGAATGTGCCGCAGGATCTGACTGCCTACCAGATTAAAGCGAATTCGACTCGCGCCATCACCTTAGCGTTGGGCAATCAGCTATGGCATTACGATTTGGTTTCACACCAAGGAAGTATTCTCTGGCAGGCAGAGGACGATATTCCTTACCTCAAGGATTTTATTCAAACACCCCAAGGACAGTTTTGGGTGGTCGGTCCCGAAGCGGGTCTTATCCAGCTAGAGCGTGAGGCGGGGCGTTTCGTTGCGGCTTACCATAAATACGATATGCAGCGTCCCAACAGTATCAGCGACAATAATATCCTCTGTTTATTGCAAGACACCTTCGGTAATCTCTGGCTCGGGGGAAGTTATTCTGGCTTGAATAAGATCAACACCCGTCGGCAGTACTTCCAACATCTATTTGAATATACAACCGAATTACCTCAGCAGAGCAATAATATCCGCACCATTTTTCGTAGTCAGGATAAAGCACTGTGGATAGGTACCGAGGGCGCGGGCCTCAAGCGCTTAGCCTTCAATGCTAAACAATATGAACATTACACTTCGGCTTTTGCTAAGGCACTCGGTAAAGAAACGCGCCATTTAAATCTTGTCCTGCGTGCGATCACCCAAGACAGGCAAGGAGTGCTCTGGTTTGCCAGCAATTATGGCTTAGGGCGCTTAACTCCGAGCGGTGAATTTACTCTGCTTAAGCTTACTCAAAGCCAAGATCCGGCCTCAGAAGCGAACTATATTCGTAGCTTAGAGCTGGATGCTCAGGGCCAACTCTGGGTAGCAACCTCCCACGCCTTGTATCGAAAGGCGCTTGAAAAGGATGAGTTTACCTCTGTCCCACTCACAGATATTGAGAATTTTCATCCCACACAAAACCTACTGCTGATACTCAGAGCCGACGGCAATACTCTGTGGATTGGTTCACTCAATGGTTTAGTTAAACTCGATATGCAAACGGGTCAAGGCCAAGCCTTTTACCATGACCCAGAAAATAAAAACACCATTATTAACAATCGGATTCGAGACATTTTAGTCGCAAGTAATGGTGACGTCTGGTTCGCGACCCACGGCGGTATTAGCAGGCTATCGGCTCAAGCCGAGGATATGGTTTTTAGGGATTACACCCGCGAACAAGGCCTGCCGAGCGACACTATTTACGCCCTGCTCGAAGACGATGAGCACCATATTTGGTTCAGCAGCAATGCGGGCATCGGCAAGTTGAATCCGAGCAATGGCAAAATCATCAACTTCAACGAGCAAGAAGGTTTGCAGGCGTTAGAGTTTAACGGCGGCGTCAAACTCAAAGACAGCGATGGCGACCTCTGGTTTGGTGGCATTAACGGCATCAACCGCTTTAATCCTAAGGCGATACCCGACCAAAGAAGCGAAGCCAAAGTCGCCCTAACGGCCTATAAAATTGCGGGTAAGCGACACACTATCCTCGATCTTAGCCATCCGCCTAAAATCCTGATGAACTATGACGACCAGCTCGTCAGCTTTGAGGTCACTTCCCTCGATTTCAGTTACACGGGGAAAAATCGCTTTAGCTATTATCTCGAAGGGTTTGATAACCAATGGCATGATCTGCCCTCGGGGAATGAAATCACCTTTACCAATATCAACCCCGGCCACTATGTGCTCCATGTTCGCCATTCTTTAGAGTACAACAGCGAGGGCAGCTATGCGCTGCTGGTCGATTTAACGGTCAAAGCGCCCTTCTATCGCTCGCAAATTGCCTATGCACTCTATGTCCTGCTAGCACTTGGTCTAATGGGCTGGATAGTGTTGTGGCGTAAACAGAAGCGCGAACAGCAACAAGAGTTTGAAACCAGCATCCGTGCCTCTGAAGAACGACTCAAACTGGCACTGTGGGCCTCGGGCGATGGCATGTGGGACTGGAATATCCAAGAACAGCAGGTCTATCGTACTCATACGGATATTCCGGTTTCCCAGTGGAGCAGCCATACGCTGCTGCACGACAATGCCCACCCAGAGGATAGAGAGCGCTTTAAACAAGTCTTGACCGACCATTTACAAGGGCACACACCGTTTTTTGAAATGGAATATCGCATCGAGCACTCACCGGGCAACTGGCTGTGGATCCTCGAGCGCGGCAAAGTGGTTGAGACCAATAACCAGGAACAGCCCATGCGGATGACGGGCACCACCCGTAATATCACCTCCCGCAAGCTGATCGAGAATGAGCTGGTGCTCTCCTCCCAAGTGCTTAACAGCATGAACGAAGCCGTTGTGGTAGCAGGTTTAGACTATCGTATCCGCTCGGTAAACCCCGCCTTTAGCGCGATTACCGGATATTCGGAGCGGCAAATCAGTGATAAATATTTAATTCACTTAGCCTACAGCCGGCAGCAGCGAGATCTGTTCAACAGTATTGAGCAGCAACTGCTACGCCATAAACATTGGGCGGGTGAAATTTGGATCCGCAACAGGGCGCGTAAGGCGATTCTGGTGTGGCTTGAGATCAACCAAGTGATCGATGTAAAAGGCGAAACTAGCCACTTTGTGGCGGTGTTTACCGATATCACAGAGCGTAAAAAGGCCGAAGAGGATCTCCGCTTCCTTGCCAGTTTCGACACCTTGACTGGACTGCCGAATCGCACCTTATTCCAAGACAGGCTCAATCACGCCATATCCCAAGCCCATAGGTCAAATAATATCGTCGCACTGCTATTTTTAGATCTCGACCGCTTTAAACATATTAATGACTCTATGGGGCACCATATTGGCGATCTGTTACTCAAAGCCGTGGCCCACAGACTGCAAAATGCCGTTCGCGAAGGGGACACTGTGGCCCGCTTAGGTGGCGATGAATTTACCATTATTTTGGAAGGCGTGGCGAAAACCAAAGCGGCGACGCTGATCTCCGAGAAAGTGCTTAAAGCCTTCCAAGCTCCCTTCTTACTCGATGATAAGTCCCTAACCATTTCAACCTCAATTGGTATCAGCCTGTATCCCAACGATGCGGAAGATGTGGATTCGCTGATTAAGTTTGCCGACACTGCCATGTACCACGCTAAGGCGCTCGGGCGGAATAACTTCCAGTTTTACACTAATAAACTCAATGAGATGGCAACACGCCATGTGCAACTCGAGGCGGGGCTTAAGCAGGCTATTTCTCGCAACGAGTTAAGCTTGGTATATCAGCCAAAATTCTGTCTGCGCAAAGGTTCTCTGACCGGACTCGAGGCGCTGCTGCGCTGGCATCATTCCGAACTAGGTCCAATCTCGCCCGCCGAGTTTATTCCGCTGGCGGAGGAAACCGGCATCATTAACCAAATTGGCCATTGGGTGATCAACCACGCTTGCCAGCAACTCGCTGAGTGGAATGAGCTAGGTTTTGGCGATATCAGCATGGCGGTGAACCTTTCGGCCAGGCAGTTGAAGGCCGATATTATTTCGACCATCGAAGTGGCTCTCTCGGTATCAGGTTTACCCGCCAAGGCGCTCGAGCTGGAGTTAACCGAGTCGATGATCATGGGTAATCCGCAGGAGTCGGTTAATATCCTCTCGAAACTCAAGGCACTAGGTTTAACCATCGCGGTGGATGATTTCGGTACTGGCTACTCGAGCCTGAGTTATCTTAAACGTTTCCCTATCGACACCTTAAAAATCGACCGTGAGTTTGTGCGCGACATTACCAACGACCCCGACGATGCAGCCATTACCAGCGCGATTATCGCCCTCGCCCACAGCCTAGAGTTAAATGTGGTGGCGGAAGGGGTCGAAACCCAAGAGCAGCTGAACTTCTTGGCGCTACAAGGTTGCGATCAAGTACAGGGCTTCCTGTTGAGTAAACCACTCAGCGCCCAAGATTGCTTAGCACTGTTGCAACAACGGATAAAATAAAACCAGATAAAAAATAAGGCTCCCTAAAGGAGCCTTATTTCATTGAATCATTTCACGATTAAGGTGCGACACGCTCAACACGTTTCACCCAGCCATCCGGGCCTTGGATATGGCCTTTCTGGATATCGGTGTACAACTTGTAGATACGCTGAATATGCTCACCCACTTCACCGTTGCCCACGGTCACCACTCGGCCATCTTCAAAAATATAGGAACCGACAGCAGATACCACGGCAGCTGTACCAAAACCACCCGCTTCGATAATCTCACCGGATTCTATATCGGCGATAAACTTATCCAGCATAACAGTCTCTTGGCGCACTTCGCAGCCGAGTAACTCACCCAGCTCCATAATGGATTGCGAGGTAATGGATTTTAAGATGGTATCTGTGAAGGTTGGGATGATCACTGTGCCGTCTTTCAGAATGTGGAAGTGGTTCATGGCGCCCGCTTCTTCAATCTGTTGGTTGTTCGCATCTAAATACAGCACCTGTGATGCACCAAACTGCGCGGCAGCTTTACCGGCACGCAATGAGGCAGCATAGTTACCCGCCGCTTTAGAGGCGCCAGTACCACCCGATACGGCGCGATGGTAAGTCTTGCTGATCAGCAGACGAATACCTTTATTCACACCCGCCGCGTAGTAAGCACCACTTGGGCTTAACACCACGCAGAATGTGTAGCGCGTACTTGGACTCACAGACAGACGGTCTTCGGTCGCAAAAATAAAGGGGCGAATGTATAAACAGGCACCTTCTTGCATCGGGAACCAGAGACGGTCTACGTCGATCAAGGCGTTGATCGCATCGATTTGCATCTGCTCATCGATATTAGGAATACAGACAATATCCGCAGAACGATTCATACGCTCGGCGTTTTTGTTGATACGGAAAGTGTAAATTTCGCCATCTTCATGCATAAAGGCCTTAGCGCCTTCGAAGATTGACTGACCATAATGCAGGGCCATCGCACCCGGCGCCATTTCAAACGGACCGTAGGGCACAATACGTGGATCGCGCCATTCACCATCGCGATAATCCATTAAAAACATATGATCGGTTCTGAGGCTACCGAAGCCCACATTTCCTTCGGGCTTGAATTGCTCAGTACGGCGTTCGGACGCAGGTTTTAAATCGTATTTTATTTCCATCGCATACCACCTTGATTACTGAACAAGCAGACTAGGTAGCGGCAGGAATAAAGTCAATAGGTGAGATTCATCTAAAAGTCTTAGCCGATAAAATAAGCGGTTAAAAAGATGTCTTAACAACTTGCCGTTAGGGCAAATCGCTTCATTTGCCTCCCCTTATTGACTTTGAATTTCGTCATGCGGCGCCTCAAGCCAGCCGCCCACGGCTTGTATAGGTTCTTCATTTAGCGTTAACCAGGCCACCCACGCCAAACGAGGCGCGTTAAACGCTGATGCGGGAATGGCATCTAGGGATTGGGTAAACTGCAGCGTAGGGTCTTTGGCGCCCGCAAACAAAGCCGTCGCGGGCAAAGATTGCAAACTCAGCACCACAAAATCATGGGGTAATTGTTTATGGCGATTCTCGCCGCGCTTTATCTCAGTCGTAAACCCCGAACCGACCAAGGCCAAGTGCAAACGCGCTCGATGTAAGTCTTTATCCTGCGCCCAACTGGGCTGCGGTGCAAAACTCGCCTCAAGTTGCTGATTGGCGATGCGCACCTTAAGCACACCGACCTCAGGCTGAGGCATAGCAAATATCCCGTTTAACTCACCCGAGAACCAACCACGACACTCCTTAGCATTAATCACAAACTGTGGCGTATACACTTGCCGCGTATGCTTTTGGTTTAAATGCTGATATTGGCGCTCACTGAAAGCCCTTTGGCCAAAAATATCCTTCCACCCGAGGTAATCCCAATAGGTCACATGAAAGGCTAACGGAAAATATTTCTGCCATAGGTCGGTCTTATTAAATTGCTCAGCTAACCAAGCTTCAGCGGGCGGGCAACTACTGCAGCCCTGTGACGTATAAAGTTCGATAATATAGGGGCGAGCCACGGTACTCTGCGCTTCAAAAGGTGCCAAGGTTTGAGCAAGCACGGGTTGCAACAGCTGCCAGAAAAAAATACTCGCTAATAGGATGCGTTTCATAATTTCTCCTCCCTCAATAGAGAAGAAGACCTTGAATCGCATCCAAATCATTCACACCAGAGGAAAGATGATGTCTGACTACAAAATGATCCCCTGTGCCCACTACGACTACCTTGAGCTAGCTTGTATGCACGGCTATCGCCTCGACATTGAGCTGCAGGACGGCAGCCTATGCCAAGCACGGGCAATTACGACCCAGACCCACGCCGATAAGACCGAATGGCTGGTCGTCGAACATCAAGCTGGCCAGCAAACACTGCGGCTAGATAGCATTATCGCCATCACGCCCACGGATCCCCATGCCAGTTTTGGCCGTGTTATGATTGCGAGCTGGTAGTAAAGGAGCATAAATAAATGACAAGGATGATACTGTTACTGGAATTAGGCGATTGGACTGGTGGTCACCACGGCCAATCCCCCTACTTGGTGGAGTTTGATAGCGAGCGACTCGATTCCCCCTTTGACGTCAGCGAAGGTTGGGGACACGGATTAGGCGGTAGCCGTTATTCGTTGGCACGGTTTGTCGAAACCGAGGATTATCATCAACTCAAACTTCACGCACCTTGGGCCGTGAGCATCATAGCGCAAGGTTTACCAACGCTGGATATTGAGGCCATCTCCCAAGCCTTGCTGGCGCAGTATGCATCAAACAGCCCACATATTCCGGCAAACTTAGCCCACTATTTCTAACTGAAGAGCTTGTGCTAGTTAAAGATCGCGCTCTAATGGAAGGTCGCGTTGCGTAACCTTGTTACGGTAGATTTGCCGCAGCATTTAGGCTGCTATGGTTGAGGGCGTGTAAAGCCAAGTTCAACTTAGCTTTACTACTTACTGAGATAAGAAGCGAATTACGCCTTAGCGACCGCTGCAATCACAGAAACTTCAACCAGATATTCAGGCTCGGCAATCGCTGCCTGCACACAGGCACGGGCTGGCGCATGTCCCTGTGGCACCCAAGCATCCCAAACGGCATTCATAGCATCGTAGTCATTCATATCTTTTAAATAGATAGTGGCTGACAACAAGTGCTCCCGAGAACTGCCCGCCTGCGCTAACAGGGTGTCGACTTCCTCTAGCATAGTCATCGTTTGTTCGGTGATGTTTTGATACTTATCCTTTGCCACTTGGCCACATAAGTACACTGTGCCTTGGTGGATCACTATGCTGCTCATACGTGTACCAACATCTAAACGGGTAATGCTCATAGGGATAATCTCTTAAATCAAATGGTTAATTCTGCGGACATTCTACCCCGAAAGACTCAGTTTGTCTGCGAACGAGCGCTCAGCCAAGGTGGATAAAAGCGTGTCAATAAGGCCAATAACCCTAGTGCCGTACCTATGACCCCACACCACACGAATAGGGTTGCAACGGATAAGTTGACTAACTGAAATCCCACTAATGCCGCACCCGCGCCGATTAATGCAAAGGGCAGTTGAGTCACCACATGGTCATGGGGTAAGCAGCCAGAGCTCGTCGCGCTCAGCACGCTAGTATCTGAAATCGGCGAGCAATGATCGCCAAATACCGAGCCCGCCATCACAGCACTCAATACCGGCAACAGCAAGCTAGCATCCATGTTATGGGCAATTTCCCCGCCGATGGGGAGCATAATCGCGAAGGTGCCCCAGCTTGAGCCAGTAGCAAAGGCCATGATAGCGCAGAGCAGGAACATCCCCGCCACCAGCAAACTCGGGGATAAATACAATTTAGCCCAGCTCGCTAACAAGCTCGCCACGCCCAGATCTTGGATCACCGCGCCTATCATCCAAGTACAGAGTAAAATCGCGATGGCAAAGGCGATCATCCGCACGCCATGCGCCAAGTCGCCCAGCAGTTTCCCTATGCTTCGGCCCGACAACATCAACAACACTAGCGTCACTAAGGTCGATAACAGACAAGCATCGCGCATCGCAGCGCCAATATCGGCCTTGGCTAACCAAGCCGAAATATCCCATGACGGCACCTGCTGCGCGCCAGACCAAAGAGTTAAACCGACTGAGGCGCCCAGCAAGGTCAGCATAGGGATCGCAAGCAGCCAAGGATTGCCCTTTGAAGACGATAAACTTGGCTCAACGGGCTCAGCCGCCAATAGCGCCTTCTCGATGGAACTAAACCCCATCCCAAACCAAGCCACAATCAGTGACAAGCCTAATGTAGTTATCGCATAAAAATTGGATAAGGCGACGTCGATAAAGGCCTCAAGGGCGGAAACGGGTAAAAAGCTGAGTCCCGCCAGCAGCGCCATCACATAGGGACCCCAGCTAGAAAAAGGCAAGAGTGAACAGAGCGGCGACGCATTAGAGTCGACTAAATAGGCCAGCTGCGTCTGCCGGATACCATAACGCTGGCTCAAAGGTTGGCACACATGCCCCACAGCGAGGCAACTAAAAATACCGTCGATAAAGACCAACCAACCCAACAGCACCACACCAATACGCGCCTGTCGCCCCGTGCGAATACGTCGATATAGCCAATCACCAAATTGCTCGACCGCACCGCTTCTGGCAAGGAGCTGCGTCATGCTGCCCAGCAGTAACATGGCCATCAGCACGTTTAAATGCCACCACTGCCAAGCGTCTTGGCTGTAAAACTGCTTAGCGCCTATTTCCAAGAGATAGCCCAAGCTTTGCAGGATATCGAACTGGGCAATGATTAACGCGCCCGAGAGGATACCGACACCCAGCGCCACTAAGGTACGCCGCAGCCAAAGGGCTAACACTAGGGTTAATAACAGGGGAAGTATCGCAAGCAGATTCGGCGACATGGGCCTTTCCGATAATAAATAAACCCAAGAATACTAACGAGTTAATAACAAATGCAAAAAAACTTAAATTCGCACGCGGTTATCGGGTATTTTTTGACCAAACGAAAAAGACTGCTATTCCTTATGCTCTTGGCACTGCTAGAATCACAGTCCCATCCAGAAACTATAGGACTCTCCAGATGAGCCTTGAATTACTGTCCAAACTGGAAACCAAGATCCAGGCTACACTCGAAACTATCGAGCTTCTAAAAATGGAGCTAGAGGAAGAGAAGCAAAAGACGTCGGCCTTGAATGAGCAAAATCAACAATTATCTGAGCAAAACCAACAATTGCAACAAGAACTCGCTTCTTGGAACGACAAAGTCACTGGACTTGTTGGCCTGCTCAACAGTGAAATCTAAGCTGTTTTAGTTTGATGATTCTGCGATTCAATCAGTTCGTTCAGCTCTAAGATAGCCTGCTTCACTTTTGGCAGGCTTTTTCTTGGCAATAAAAAACGCCCCTTTTCAAATTCTAATCGACCTAAGTCTTTAACCCATATCACGCCAGTGAGAAAAATACGCGCATGCTTTGCAATAAGCTTCGGTGCGTATACAGGGAAAACTCTCATACAACCCCCTACATGCATTCTTGTTGTTATTGATTACAGTTGTTTGACAGAAGCATTACCTATTGAGTTTCATCTCTGATAGATTTTTTTCAAGATTTACAATTCAAACAGCTTAACCAAATGATTTAATTAAATAATCAGTTCAGTTTATTTTACAATAAACAAACGTCAAAAAATTGACTATTGACATTATTTTGACGCATCGTTAAATTAGCCAGGTTACTCAGGGTAAAAATGAGCCCTCTGGCTCAAGTCCGTACTTTCCGATTATCGGAAGTACGGTTTTTTTTTACTCTTTTTTGCCAAACACCTAAGTCCGCAAGCGGCGAGTTTAACTGTCACTACCAAGGGCTCAAGCTTCAGCCAATAAAAAAGGAGCGCTAGGCTCCTTAAATTTTATGCTCGCAGTATCAATCAGTTAGATTACAAAATGATGATAAAACAGCGGCAATCTGGTGATCATTACTGTTTCTTAGCTAAATAGTAAGCGATATCTAACAGTTCATCGTAAGACTTGATCGCACCTGTTTCGACGCGGTACTTGCCATTCACCACTAATGCAGGCACACCTGAAATCTTCGCGTTTTCAGTATCACGCTTCATCTTCGCCATTTGCGCTTTCACCATAAAGGAGTCAGCGGCCGAATCGAAGGCCTTACCGTCAACACCGTTAGCCACGAACAGGGCGCGCACGTCATCACGGTTAGTGAAGTGTTGTTTCTTCTCATGGATAGCAGAAAAAAGAGCCGCATCCATTTTATCGTCCACATTCAGTTGGTGCGCTACCGCAAAGGCGCGAGACATTTCTACGCCCATTTCCTTACCAATAAAGTCTACGTGGGCTTGATTGAATGCCACACCTTCTGGCTTCTCAGCCAAAATTTTAGGCACCACAGTTTTAGAGAAGTTGTAGCAATGTGGGCAATAGAAAGAGAAAAATTCGGTGATTTCTGGCTTAGCTGTCGCTGGGCCGTCGTTAATCACTGTGTAATGTACGCCTTCTTTGTATTCAACTGCCGATACAGTTAATGGAGCCAATAACAGCGCTGCCACCATAAGTAATGCTTTTTTCATGAATTTTCCTTAAATCAATTTTCAAAACTAGCTGGAGCCTAACATATTTCATTTTTTGAGTGTAACTCAAGCCGAGAGTTCAATCGGTTTGGGCTAAGAGGTGCGTAATTCCATCCTGTTCACACATTTAGTAGGGGATCAGGCTCAGCGGCGGTTCATCGAGTGCCGCGAGTTGCTCCTTAAAGGCTAAGATCTGCTGCTCCCAATACTTTTCATCCCCAAACCAGGGGAAATGCATAGGGAAAGCAGGATCTTGCCAACGCCTGCCAATCCAAGCGTTATAGTGCACCATCCGTAATGCGCGTAGGGGTTCAATCAGCGCCAACTGCCGAGTATCGAACTCACAAAACTCTTCATAAGCCTCGAGTAATACCTCGAGTTGCAGTTGCTGCTGCGCTCTATCGCCCGTCAGCATCATCCATAAATCTTGAATAGCCGGCCCCATACGGGCATCGTCTAAATCCACAAATCCCGGCCCATCGGGCGTCCAAAGAATATTCCCCGGATGTAAATCCCCGTGCAGACGAATGGGCGTAAAAGCTTGCTGCGCCCAACGCTGATTCACCTTCGCCAACACTTGCTCCACCACGGTAAAAAACGCGGGGCGTAGTGTGTTGGGTACAAGATCTGACTGCTTTAACCAAGCTAAAGGTTCATCGCCTAAAATCTGGGGATTCAGCGGCTCACGGGCTTTAAATGTCGACTGGGCACCGTACTGGTGTATACGACCGATAAAACGCCCAACAAATTCCAACTGCTCTAAGTTATCCACTTCGAAGGGGCGACCGCCGATGGAGGGAAACAGTGCAAACCGAAAGCCGTGGAAATGATGCAAAGTCTGCCCTTGCACGGATGTGGGCACCGCCATCGGGATTTCCTGCTCGGCAAGCGCGATGGCATAGTCGTGTTCTTCTTGGATCTGCGCATCGGTCCAACGATCGGGGCGATAAAACTTCACCACATAGCGTTGCCCTTCATCGCTGCGAAATTGATACACGCGGTTTTCGTAACTATTGAGCGCGAGTAGACCCGTCTCTGGGTATATCCCGAGACTCTCGATCGCATCTAAAATCAAATCCGGCGTTAAAGCCTGAAAGTCAAAGGCTGCGCCCGAATGCATATCATCGACGACACCCTGAGATGGAACTAATTTATCTTGGCTCATTGCGACTCTCTCATACATAGGACTTTAACAGTGTGGCAAGGTATTCCAATACCTCAAAATCGGCCTCACGTTCCACACTCAGCCAACAGATATTGCCGTAAAACTCATAATTGAGCCAAAGTGAGGTGCCCTCAAACTCCAATAGCCATTGATGGCGATCCGCGCCCCATTGGCGCTCGCGCACTCGACAATCTAAGGCATGGGCTAATGGTTCGGCAAAGGCCTCGAAATGATCAAAATCGATATCGCCGCTCACACTTAAGCTTAAGGCGGCTCTATCTAACTGAATGGCTTCTAATTTCATTTTTACTTCCATCAACTGCTGCACGACATAATCAGCCCTTGTCCCCAATCGGGTGGACGCTTGGCCAGATCTTCGTGCTCAACTTGCTCGGCAAACGGCTGGCGCAACACTTGGTGCAGACGCTCTAGCGGCGCAAGATTGCCCTCCTCCACGGCAATAATGGCCTCCTGAGCCAAATAATTGCGTAGGATGTATTTGGGATTAACGCTATTACGCGCCTGCTGCCAGGCCTCAACATCGGTAACTTTACCCAACCGCACCTGATATGCCTGATACCAAACATCAAACTCATTAAGGTCGATAAAATCATCCCGTAGCGAAGAGTGCGCACTACTCGGGTCAAGCTGACCGAAGCGGCGCCAGGTGTTGCTGTAATCCAGCTGATTTTTCTCCATCAGCACGGTAAAGCGGCCAATCAGTTCTAAGTCCTGCTGATCCTGCTCTGCTGTCGAATCCGCTCGCTCAGCCAGCCCTAACTTAGCGCGCATCAGCATCAAGTAATGCTGTACTAGCGCATGTTGATATTGATTCAAGGCGGCAATTAAATCATCGGACGGGATCACAGGTGTCAACGCCTGCGCTAAACGTTGCAGGTTCCACAGGCCAATACCGGGCTGCTGACCAAAGGCGTAACGCCCTTCTGGGTCGGAATGATTGCAAATAAAGTATTCTTGGAAGGTATCGAGGAAGGCAAACGGGCCAAAATCGAAACTATCCCCCAGAATCGACATATTGTCGGTATTCATCACCCCGTGGGCAAAGCCGATAGCCTGCCAATGGGCGATGAGCTTAGCGGTATCTTGTACTACCTGCAAAAACCAGGCTTTATAGCCCGCCAGATCGCAGCTCAAATGCGGATAATGCTGCTTCAAGGTAAAGTTGAGTAACTGCGTGAGCTTATCGGCTTGACCACGCTCGCTATGGCAGAAAAATTCGAAATGACCGAAACGGATATGGCTACGTGCCAAACGTACGGTAATGGCTGCGGTTTCTTGGCTCTCACGCCAGACGGGCATATCAGAGCCGATCACCGCCAAGGCTCGGGTCGTCGGCACGCCTAAATGATGCAGCGCTTCGGAGACAAGAAACTCCCGCACCGCTGAGCGCATTACGGCTCTGCCATCGCCATGGCGAGAATAGGGCGTCGGCCCGCCGCCTTTGAGTGCCACATCCCATGCACCTTGGGGGCCTAATGCCTCACCCAAAATAATCGAGCGACCATCGCCTAATCTGGGCGTATAGCCACCAAACTGATGGCCACTGTACACCTGCGCATAATAACTTGCGCCCTCAACGGCCGCGTTACCCGATAATCCTTTCAATAGGACATCTGTAGGCTGCTGTAAGTCGATTAACTTGGCGGCATCTTCACTCCACGCCAGCCAATGAGGATTGCTTATCCCCTGTGGATAAACTTGAGCGTAAAACTCAGGTAACTGGGTAAAAAAATCCTGTTTAAACTTCATCAATGCCTTCCCTATTGAACGAGCTGCTTACACACGAGCACGGACTTGTCGTTAAGCTCACACTGTTGACCGCATTGATATACGCCGGCGCCGCTAGCCTCGAAGCCACTCACACCCGATCCGGTTAAGCGTTGTAATCCTTGGGCTTTGCGCTGGCACTGCTCGAGAGTGTCGTAATAACCATTGATATCATCGGTTTGTAATGGCGTCGTTGGCAGTGAGGTCGCCGCAGGATAATAAAATAGCGTCCATTCGGGGGTTTTAGTGCAGCCACTCAACCCAAGGCTGAGGCTGACAAATAAGATGGCCAAGGATAATTTCATTTTGCCGATTCGGTTAAAACAGCTCGCAACATACTTCATAAAAATAGCCCATAAAAAAAGCGAACCTTAGTTCGCCTTTTGCGCGGTAAGTATCAGGATTCTACACGGCTTTACCCGGTTAAATAACCGCTTTTCGGCTAAGGGTATCTCAAGTGCATAGTTAATAGCGTTTGAGCACCAAAGCCTGAGTTCTATTCTCGCGGTCAGAGCAACCTTAGGCCGTCGTCGCTTTCGCCTGCGCCTTCTCGATACGGCTAATTCGTCCTTCAAATCCCGTCACTGTGCCATCGGTTAAACCGAGTTTGATCGCCTCTTGGCAGAGTGCAATCGCTTTATCAAAGTCTTGGGTATCGTTTAACAGGGTCGCGAGCTGCATAAAACCTGGTGTTTTAAGTTCAAGCTCCTTAGGCTTTTCGGTATTCGCACTGTGGAATAACGCAAGATATAGCCCATGTAGCGCTGCGCCATAGGCTAAATATTCGGTCGATTTACGCTGCTTGTAGCACTCTGCAATCACGTTTTGTAAGGCGTTATAGCGAGCCAAGGCAGTATCTGCACTTTGGTATTCTTCTACCGCGCGCTCTAGAGTCACATTCGCCCATGAACCAAGTGCTGCAAGCGACTCGTCTTTCGCCAAAGGAGTGCTTGCCACCTCTGGTGAACTCTCGACGCTTTCTTTAGCTTTAACGGGCACGTCGACTACCGGATCTTCTTTAACCTCACTCGCCTTAATGACCAAAACGTCATCCTCAGGGATTGCAGAGTCTTTATCGGCATCCGCAGCATGAGTATCGGCAAGGATAATCACATTCTCGTCATGGGTTGTAGCGGGGATCTCAACGTCGATAATATCTTCACTCAGCTCAACACGACTCGCTGGCTCAACGTCCCTTGGCATTAATTCAACCTCGGGCGCTTTGGCCGCAGCGGCTTCTGACTCGTTCGTCGCAGAAGGAGCAAGGTCAGGCGTAGGTTCAGCCTCATCGGGCGAAGCGCTTGTATCCCTTGTCTTTTCGGTTGATTTCTTCGCCATCATTGCCTCTTGCTCTTCCTTCGCCAAGCGCTGGGCACGACGAAATAAAAACACTCCGATAGCGATCAGTATAAAAACGACAACGACCTTCATTCTTCTTCACCTTTAATGGCTGCTTCCCATCAGAAGCAATTGCAGTTGGCTTGCCAGGGCGACTGGATGACCTGAAGCTGGCAAGGGATTCTGTCCAAAAGTTGAGCAGAGATTAACCGCTATTAAAGTCCATAGTGTCTGTGTAAATCAAGTATTTATGCCGTTTTATCCGATCTTGCACGCAAATCGATAGGCGCAATTCGGCTAGACTGTTAGGGTTTATGACCATTTGCAAAATTAAGGAAAGCCTAATGCAAAACATTCTGATCGTTGCCCACGCCAGCCCCTATGGCACTGAAAAACTCTTCAATAGCCTACGTATCGCTTTGGCGCTGAAGGATCAAACAGAGCAACAAGTTGATTTAAAAATCTTTTTAATGTCAGATGCGGTGTTTGGCGCCCTTAAGCATCAAACGACTCCAGACCTCAGTTACAACCTACAACAGATGTTTGAAATCCTAAGCGCTCAGCAAGTCCCTATTTTACTCTGTAAAACCTGCGCCCAAGCGCGGGGCGTTAACCCCGAAATGCTGCTCGAAGGCGCACAAATAGGCACTCTGCAGGATCTCACCCGCTGGACGCTGGCCGCCGATAAGGTGATGCATATTTAAAGTCTCATTTTGTGCGCATCTTCATAAATTGACACTTCAGTTTTGAACAAGCCCGCGCCGCTGCTTATGATGGGATTATCCGAGTGACAGACTAAGGTATTCCCATGGACTCAGCGGCACTACTTACAGGTAAACTGCGCTACGAGCATGAAACCATTAGCGCGATGGCGAAAATCTATTGTAAAGCTAAGCACCAAGGCCAAACGGCATCCGGCCTGTGTGAAGAATGTTTAGCGCTGCTAGAATATGCCGCCGTTCGACTCGATCGCTGCCCCTACGGACAAGATAAACCCACCTGCAATAAGTGCCCTGTGCACTGCTATAAACCCGCACAAAAGGCGCAGGTCAAAGAGATCATGATTTTCGCCGGCCCACGAATGCTGTTACCGCATCCAATTCGCGCAATCAAACACTTACTGGCAGAGCGTCAGCCGGTTCCCGCATCTGTGCCAGAGGCGGCCTCTAATCGCCATCAACGCATCGCAATTTCACAGAAAAACCTTTAGTAACACTTTTGCGCCTCGAAATTCCCTGTTATAACAGGGCGTCGAGGTGTTAAAAATGAACGAGTTTAATACGTTTTTTGCTCAAGCCTATTGGTGGTTATCCCTATTTGGTGGCTTACATTGCCTCGCGTTAGCTATTTATATTCGCTATTTCTACCACTCCAACAATAATCAAAGACTGCTCGCGGGTTTCTTAAGCCTTGTTGGCCTGTATTTTCTGACAGGCATGCTCAACCGCGATAACACCCCCATCCCAATCCATGTGTTATTTAACCTGATCACCCCGATTTATTTTTTACTCATGCCGCTGCTCTACCTCTACTGCAAACGCAGCCTAGAGCAAAGCACTGAGCCTGTGGGATTCTCACGGCATTATTGGCCAGCATTGATCACACTGTTTCTCGCCATGCTGGATATGGTTGTACGGCTAAACTTGCACAAAAATGCCCTTTGGTTTCAGGCAGAATTTTTTAAACATCGCCAAGATATCGACCTCAGCCACTGGAGTCTGGCCTTGCCTCTGTTGCTGTTTATCCAAACGGCGACCTATTTTTTTGCACTCTGGCGACTATTCCAACGACATAAGCTGCGCCAACAACAGCGTAACGAGGCACCGCAGCAAACCTTAAAGCTGATCCGTTTTCGCTGGTTGTTCGGCCTGACCTTGGCCATGCTATTTAACTGGCTGTTAAGGGTATTTGTGGTGGTGCTTCCCTTTTATCTTGGAGATTCGCTCTCGACCCTATCCCATGCGCTGCCACGCTTAAGCCTGCTGCTAAGCTTTTACCTACTGGCGGCATACGGCCTGAAGCAAATCACCCGCACCGCCTATCTCAAGGGACATATGTCAGCCCCTCAGCCAAAGGCGGAGCCTCAGGCGGGAGAAATACTCACTCCTGAAGAATTTGAATTTATTCAACAACTACAGCAGGAATCGAATGAAGGCTCTGAAAAAATCACCAATACGCCCTCTCGCTCGAAGAACTAATTCACCCTAAAGCACTCAAAACTGGCACACTGTCACCCTGTAAAAACTGAACCCCAGCTGACATGAACTCAGCTTTAGGCTGTCATTTGTTAAAACAAAGGGTAGTCTGATGGAACCTAAGCATTAAGGAGGAACGCCATGAAATCATTTTTATCCCTTATCGTCGCATCAACCTGTCTGATTGCCAGCTTTATGGCACCCGCAGCTCAGGCCGACGATAGCTACACCGAGGCTTTAAATAATTTTCACCAAGCAAAGGAAACGCGCAAATTTTTTGATACCGCCTATGGTTATGCCCTTTTCCCCACTGTCGGTAAAGGCGGAATTGGTATTGGCGCCGCCTACGGTAAAGGTCGCGTCTTTCAAGCAGGTCAATATATGGGAGACTCTAGCCTGACTCAGCTCTCCATTGGTTTTCAGCTAGGCGGACAAGCCTATAGCGAAATCATCTTCTTTAAGGATGCCAAATCCTACAACGAGTTCACTAGTGGCAGTTTCGAGTTCGATGCACAGGCCTCGGCCGTTGCGATTAACATGGGCGCAAATGCGAAAGCGGGCACCACAGGCAACTCGGCAGGCGCAGGCCAAGCGGGTGGTAATCAATCGGCAACTGCCGCCTATATCAATGGTATGGCGGTATTTACCGTTGCCAAAGGTGGATTAATGTTTGAAGCAGCGCTGGCGGGACAATCCTTCTCCTTCGAGCCCAGAGGCAACTAAGTTTTAGTCCATGTCGTCCCCATTAAAAAACCTCCTATTCCACAGGATTAGGAGGTTTTCTTTTATCCCCGATAGCGATTACTCATGTCGCTGAAACCAAACCATGACACAGCAGAGTATCTAAGAACAATGACTTAGCTAAATCATATACCCATACATTGACATAAAATAAACCCATAGTCTGACAAATAAGAAATCCAAAAATAACTCAAGTGATAAGTGTAATTTTACTACGAATATCCATATAAACCTTTGCAAACTTACAATGGGATAGAAGCGTGCTACGAAGTTCTAGTTACTCTGACATCTCGGATAACCTCATCTACTCCAAATCACATAAATTGCCTACAAACTGATGACCAGTTTCACTCATTCACTACACCCAGTTCCTTTTTCTTCACTGAAAACTTTAAGGACAACCGTAAAATTCAGCCTTATAGTTTAAAAATTCACATAACAAGTGTTTTGTAAAAATTTTTTTTGTATTAGAATTGTGCAAATGGCGACCACTGTCTAAAGATTTCGACAGGCAGACTTCGCAACTTCTATACATTGATCGGGGGACTCAATGAGCATTTTAGAAAATTTCATAAGGTTACTTTTCTCGTTTTTGGAGCTATTTTTACTTCCAGTTTACTTAAGCAAGATTCACGTGTACCACTTTTGAGAAGATGCCTGTATCTACACACTCAATTAGAGTGCAGCAGTGATTATCTGAATTCTGAGCTATTATGAAAATTAATACAAATGTTGACATCGGCAATAAATTGAGAATTGCTAGATTAAGCAAAGGATTATCATTGGATAACCTTGCAGAAAAAATAGGTTTAAGTAAAGCATTACTTTGGGAAATTGAAAATAGAAGTGTTGAAAATTTGGATATACAAATACTTAATGTCATTATTAAAGAGTTAAGTATAACCTACGACAGTGCCTTTGAGAACTATATTAAAGATACTAGTATTTTAAATGATTACAGTTTGCTAGAGCCAGAACAAAAACAAATAGTCCGAGAGTTAATTAAGAATCTAACGCAGAATAATTAAAATATAAATTCCCAATAAAATAGTAATGTATAAAGGCAGTTTACAAACTTAATCAATAAATAGAACTTTGATAATTAAAAATTCTACTATATGATACACATTTTTTGTATCAAAGTGCTGTATTCGAGATTTTTAAACATTATCTTGAAGCAATAATTCTAAAATCTGCCTATGTTATATATTGAGTATAAAATTATATATCTTCCATTATTTACAAGTATAAATTAATTTAAATAGTTAAGATATAGTTATAACGCACCTTCGAATTATTAGTCACTTAACTACTTTGAGCTTGTAGAATCAGAATTATTATAAGTAAAGTTATGCACTTCTTACTTGATAGCAAGACTTATTATGTCACTATCACTTGAATCGTTACTGCCTGGCTAGCAACTCAATTAACCACCACTCTGACACACTTAAAAACTGCAATTGCTCAGAGCACATCCCTCGTGCATTCAAAAGCGGCAGATAGATGATCTCTTCTAGATTCTTCATCTTCACTGAAAATCTTAAGCATAAAAAATTGGTTCCCTCTTAGATATTCACATTTTTCATAACAGGTGTTTTGTTAAATGTTTTTTTGTATTAGAATTGCTCAAATGACGAGCTATGCCTATAAGTTTAGACAGGTAGGCTTCGTTACTTCTGCACTTCAATCGGAGGACTCAATGAGCATTTTTGAAAAAAATCATAAGGTTACTTTTCTCATTTTCGGAGCAGTTTTACTTCTAGTTGGGTGTGAGCAATCCCAAATAGATACCAAAGAGACAGTTTCAAGGCCTGTTAAACTCTTGCAAGTGGAGCAGACCCCTAGTACATCAACGTATCGATATCCAGGTAGCGTGTCATCGGTTAAAGAAGCCGTTTTGGCTTTCGAAGTACCTGGTAAAGTAATTAAATTGCATGTAAAAGAAGGTGATTTTGTCAAACAAGACACAGTATTAGCTGAAATTGATGATCGTGATTATCAAGCACAACTTGACAGTGCAAAGTCTGATTTAATTGTTGCTAAGTCTGATTTTCAAAGGTATGAAAAGGCGTTAAAAGCAGATGCTGTTACTCCTCAAGCATTCCAGCAAGCGAAAAGAAATCTTGAAGTTGCACAAGCTGCCTTTAATCAAGCAGATAAAGCTTTAACAGAAACCAAACTAATAGCTCCATTTGCAGGGCGCGTAGTTACAAGAGAAATAGACCTCTTTGCAACAGTACATGCTAAGCAACCTATTATGCAGTTGCATAGCGAATCTGCGTATGAAATGGTTGTAAGCGTTCCAGAATCGGATTGGGCGCAAGGAGAAAGAGTCAACTCCGCGGCTGACATAAAGCTTGATAATCAGTTATTTGTTACCCTAACAGCATTTCCCGATAAAAGGTTCGAGGGCAAAATAACTGAATTCTCCGGCCAAGCAGACGCCGCAACCAGAACTTATAAAGTAAAAGTAGCTTTTTCAGTACCAGACAAAACGCCTATCAGCTCAGGCATGACAGGGCATGCTATTTATTTGTCATCTAATGAGTCAACAAACATTCTTTCAATCCCATTAGATGCAATTGTGGGAAATAGTGATAATTCGGCCTTTGTATGGCTATATGACCCCATAAATGGACAAGTTACCAAAAAAAGTATAACCATCGGAAATATCACTGAGCAAACTGTCAACGTTCTTTCAGGTTTAAAAGTTGGTGATGTGATTGCTGTATCCGGTGTTCATAGCCTTTATGACGGCTATCCTGTTTATCCAATGAAGGATTAAATTATGAGTATTGCATCAGTTGCTATCAATAATAGGGTAGTTACGCTTGTTTTGACTGTAGTTATGCTTATTGCTGGCTTATACATTTTTAATGGGATGAGCCGATTAGAAGATCCCGAATTCACGATAAAAGATGCATTAATAATTACTCCCTACAATGGAGCTTCAGCATTAGAAGTTGAGCAAGAAGTAACTGAGTTGCTCGAAAAAACTGTTCAACAATTGGGTGAGCTAGATAAGGTAACATCAAAATCCGAACGAGGCTTATCAACTATTACAGTAACAATAAAAGAACAATATAATAAGGAAACTTTGCCACAAGTATGGAATAAGCTAAGGCAAAAAATAGATGATGTAAAATACTATTTACCACCAGGTGCTGGTCCATCTTTAGTGATCGATGATTATGGTGATGTCTATAGCATTTTTATGGTAGTTAGCGGCGATGGATACAGTTTTAAGGAATTAAAAACATACGTAAACGATCTGCAGCAACAATTACTTTTAGTAAATGGCGTAGGGAAAATAACAACTTTCGGCGAAAAGAGCGAAGCAATCTATATTGAGTTTAATCGCTCTCGCATGGCTCAGTTAGGTATATCACCAGAAATAGTAGCCGCTCAATTGAACGGTAAGGGGTTGGTAGTTGATGCTGGCAGAGCACATGTCGGAAGTTCTAGCATCGCCGTTTCCACAACAGGTGGTTTCACAAAAGTTAGCGATTTCGAAAAGTTACTTATTACTCACGATACAAAACAGTTTTACCTAAGCGACATAGCTAAAGTTAGCAGAGGCTACGTTTCCCCAAGTACACAGTTAATTAACTTTGATGGTAAGGCCGGAATCGGCTTGGGAATATCAACAGTATCAGGTGGAAATACTGTTGATATGGGTGAAGCTGTTTTAGCAAAACTATCTGAATTAGAAAGCCAACGACCTGCAGGAATAGAGTTTGGCTATGTTTCATTACAATCTGAAGGTGTTAAAGAGGCCATTTCCGGTTTTACATCAAGCTTAGCTGAAGCTGTTATTATTGTTATAGTGGTTTTACTTTTCTTTATGGGTTTGAGAAGTGGCCTTCTTATAGGATTTGTATTAATTTTAACCATCGCAGGATCGTTCATATTCCTTGCCCCCATGGGAGTAGCATTAGAACGCATTTCTCTTGGCGCATTAATTATTGCACTGGGTATGTTAGTTGATAATGCGATTGTTGTGGTCGATGGCATTTTGATAAGAATGCAAAAAGGCGAAAGTGCAGAAAGTGCGGCACCTAGAGTTGTAAATCAATCAGCTTGGCCTTTACTAGGAGCGACATTAATTGCAATCCTAGCTTTTGCAGCTATTGGCACCTCAAATGATGCTACTGGTGAGTATTGTCGCTCATTATTCCAGGTTGTAATGGTATCTCTGTTATTGAGCTGGGTAACAGCAGTAACTATTACCCCACTTCTATGTGTAATGTACTTAAAAGCGCCTAAAAGTACTGATAAGACCTCACCATATCAAGGAACATTTTATACAAAATACAGAGGCTTATTAGCATCTAGTATCCGACATAGATACTTAAGTTCAGCATCAATTATTGGCATTTTTGCTCTGTCATTATGGGGGTTCTCGTTTGTTCAGCAGAACTTTTTCCCCAGCTCAACTAGGGCACAATTTATGGTTGATTTCTGGTTGCCACAAGGAACACACATAGAAGAAACCCAGAAACATGCTGAATCAGTTGAAAATTACTTAGGAAATCTAGCAAATGTTGAGCACGTTACTACAACCATTGGTGAAGGTGCATTGCGATTTCTACTTACCTACCAGCCTCAGCAATCCAATAGCAGCTATGCGCAATTTTTAGTAGATGTAGACGATTACACGGTAATCAAAACACTAATACCTAAAATTGAAGTCGAGCTTTTACAAAAATATCCTGATGCTCTTGTTTATGCCTCACCTTTTGAGTTAGGGACTGGTACAGCTGGTAAAATCCAAGCAAGGATCAGTGGACCTGATACGGATGTTCTAAGAGAAACATCTGATAAAGTTCTTGAAGTATTCTCTAAAGAAAGCAATACCAAAGGAGTCAGAACTGACTGGCGAAACAAACAGCTTTACATAGAGGCTGTTCTTGCTGAAGAACAAGCAAATATAAATGGAATTAATAGAGGAATGGTTGCAGAAGCCATTAAGGAATCATTTGAAGGAGTAACTACCGGAGTATATAGAGAAAATGATTTACTACTGCCAATTATTATACGAGCTAATGAAAATGAACGTTCAGATATTACAAATATAGAGAATGTGCAAATTTGGAGTCCCAATGCACAAAAAATGATCCCCCTAAGACAAGTTGTTCAAAGTTTTGAAACAAAGTTTGAAGATGGTTTAATTCTTAGAAGAAATAGGGAACGAACTATCACAATTTTTGCTGATCCGGTTACCGGCACAGCTTCAGAATTGTTGGCGACATTAAAACCACAAGTAGAAGCTATTAAAATACCACCAGGATACACTTTGGAATGGGGGGGAGAATATGAAGACTCAAGTAAAGCGGAGAAGGGACTAGCCTCGAGTATCCCGATATTCATCTTATCGATGATATTAATAACTATAGTAATCTTTAACTCGTTAAAACAAACATTAGTTATTTGGTTATGTGTACCTCTGGCTTTAATCGGTGTAACAGCAGGTATGCTAGCAACTAATCAACCATTTGGATTTATGGCATTACTAGGATTTTTAAGCCTCATTGGCATGCTTATAAAGAATGCTATTGTTCTTGTTGATGAAATTAATCTAGAACAAAGTCAAGGTAAATCACTTATAAACTCCATATTAGATTCCGGAGTAAGCAGGCTACGTCCAGTTGCGATGGCGGCTCTTACTACTGCATTAGGTATGATTCCGCTTATTTTTGATGCATTTTTTGTTTCAATGGCAGTTACCATAATTTCTGGTTTAATGTTTGCTACCGCTCTAACAATGATCGTATTACCAATAGTATATGCACTAATATTTAAAGCTGAAAATCCTTAGCACAACACTTGCCGTGTGACATTAGTCACACGGCAAGTTGTGGACTAATGAGGCTAAGTATACCTTTTTTAAATTGAGCAATTTTTTCTATCGACAACCTTTCTGGATAAATAGATTGCATTATCATCATGCCATCTCCCATAGCACTTAACTGTTCGGCTAGTATTTCTGCAGGGATGTCATTTCTAATTTGTTTGGACTTTTGTCCACTCTCTATAAAATGTTTTAGTTGGGAAATGAAAATGTCATACCTTTTTTGGGCATAATCAATAAAAGTTTTATCTTCGGCAGCATAGAATTGCACTTGTAAAAAAGCTTTCCATATTTCACCACCATCACTATAAGTCCAGTTAATCCACTCCTCTACAGCCTGTTTTATATCAATTTCAGTATTTTTAGCTAATAAAAGCGAAAACCTATTAAATAATTCATCCGAAACTCCTTTCATTAACTCACTTTTATTAGAAAAATAGTAAGTAATAGCACCTGTAGTTACCTGCGCTTTACTTGCAAGGTTACGCATCGACAATCCTGCATAACCATCAGTGACAAGCAAATTAATCGCTGTACAAAGCAACTCATTTCTTTTTTCATCATGATCACCAACTGGACGTCCACGCGAAGATTTAGTTATTTTTTTTGTATTCATACTTATCCATCAAAATAGAGTTTTTATTACAATATTAATTTCGCGAGTTACATTTCTCAACGACACTCTTTTACGTTAAGCTACAGCACACTCAAAAAAGCAAGCTGAATTTCAGCATGTTTCGCACTAACATTAACCGCAAAAACCACACATAACCAACTGTTATAAAACAACTTATAAGAGCAAGCATCAATAGGCTATACTTCCCTAAAACAGAATTTTGTATGCATAAAATAGCATTGTTGTTCTTCGCTGAAACGTATTTTTTCTAAAAATTGTCTACCCCCTCTAAAATTGGGAGCCAGATTGATGCTGCATTGCAGAACTATGAACCCTATATTTTATTCTGTACCGCTATTTTAAGCATCAACCTTGATTTTAAGACATGAGTCTTCACAGTTTTATTATAATATTACTTAATGAATTTATCATTAACAGGCTATAGTTATGAGTAAGTGCAGAAAACGCCTACTAATTGCATTTTTCATCACTAAGCACAGAGACCAGTATGTCGAAAGAACAGAGTTAACCGATTAGATGTTCGTTATCTAATAATGGTATAGCTTGAAGTAATTCGAACCAACACTGGGTATAAGACCCTTACTAAACCAGGGCAACAAACATAAATGTATGAGTATGAGATAATGATTAATAGTCGCTTTCAACTTCAGATTACTATATTTTTTCACTTTAAAAACAGTAGGATATAACTTTTCTGGTGTCATCAAATGTTTGTTCCACCCGGCTGGATTAATAAACTGGTGCAATCCCCAATAGTTTGGCAACCAAGCCATTAATCAAATAAAATCAATACGTTAAAATGTATTAAAAGTCATTTAATCAAAATAGACACAAATTAAAGCTGGCTATGCTAAATTAAATGATGTTAATAAACCGGTTAGAAACAGGGGATTATGATGATAAATAGTGACAATTCAACTTTATTAACATTTATTGAAATCATAAAATTTGAGGCAAGTGAAAAATATTTGATAAAAAAATATTTTGATTATCGTATTTGTACTACAGCGATACTGTTATTACTAATACCCTTAGGATTTGCAGAAGGCTTATTTGACCATATAACCACACCTGAATTGAATGGTGAGCTACTAGAACTTAGATTATATATGTTTTTTTTGATTATCCCTGCGATTTTAACATTTAAGGCAAAGAGTGTTAAAATCGCAACAGCAACTATTATTGTGACTGTGATCTTCATATCTTTTCTTTCAATAAAAATGGCTGAGATTTTAGGTGAAGAGGCTATTTATACAGTTACTACCGTGGCTATTTACCCTTTCCTTATATTCTTCATTTTAATTGGACTTTCAATATACATCCAAATTACTGCCCTATTTTCTGCTTTTTTGTTTGTTATACATTACAAGTTAGATGCAGCTACGAATATGGATCTGCAAAACATTTATTTCCAAATAGCATTTCTTTATAGTCTTGCCGCATTGTTAGTAATGCTAATTTTCTCTTGGAGTTATTACAATCGTTATTGCCTTGAACTGGCTCTAGAAAAGGGGTCAAGAACTGATCCATTAACAGGTGTAGCTAATCGAAGACATTTTGATAGTTTGCTTAAATCCGAGGTGAATCGAAACTCTAGATTTGGAAGCGCTTGTGCTCTCATTATACTAGATATAGATTTTTTTAAGCGCATTAATGATACATACGGACACCCAACTGGAGATAGTGTTATTTGTTCCCTTGCGAATTTCTGCGTAACCCTCTCCCGGGAAACAGATCTGGTGGCTCGACTAGGTGGAGAAGAATTTGCAATAATTCTCCCCGATACAAACATTAGTAGTGCAAAGAATCTAGGAGAACGAATCAGGTTACATGTTGAGAACCAATCTTTAATAAGTGAAACAGGAGAGAAAGTAATATGGACAATTAGCTTGGGGATCTCCGCCTTACAAGAACACAAAATTACTAAAAATAATAATGAGTTTATTGCTGAGCAATTAATTCAGCATGCAGATACAGCTCTTTACGAGGCTAAAAAAGGCGGACGTAATAGAACTGTTTTATATGACAGTGAATAAAAGATCTCATTGAATTACCAACAATTCGCTAAACGACTGTCAACTCCTGAATAACACATATGACATGTATTACTTGACGTAACTTCAACCTGTAAGGCATGCAATCACTTCTGCATTATAACATCTATTTACGTGCAGAAATCGAGCAGTTTTGAGCTGTTTTTGAAGCGAATTGTTAGATTATGTCGATAGTCTTCACGTATGCACATGAAACAGCATAAAAATTCAGATTTTGACTCACATCTGACTTTTCACTTAGGGGAGCAGAAACATCTCAGTACACAACGAACACGAGATAGCTGAGCTTTATATGTGAATCTGTATGTGAGGAACAGATTCACAAGCTCACTTTAGGACAAAACTGAGCTAGGCACTTTGTTTATTGAAAATAAAAAACCTCTCCCCATAATAATGGAAAGAGGTTTTGCTGCCTTTTCGGCGGGTATCTCAAAGTCAACTTGTAAATGACGATTTTCACGATTTTCAGCTGCCTATTCGGCAGGTCACAGTTTGGGGCTGAGTTTGCCATTTTCCTAAATATTTTCAGCTGCCTATTCGGCAGGTCACGATGAAGCAGACCACCTCGATTACCCCACGCTATTTTCAGCTGCCTATTCGGCAGGTCACACTATTTATCAAGACCTTCTTTAAAATCAAACATTTTCAGCTGCCTATTCGGCAGGTCACAGTTTGGGGCTGAGTTTGCCATTTTCCTAAACATTTTCAGCTGCCTATTCGGCAGGTCACTATACACTTATAAAATAAACCTATATAAAATCAATTACTAGAGCCAAAATTCAGAAAATAACCATATAATATTTTAAACAGATAATTGGCTTTAAAATTAAAACGTTACAGTAACCACCAAACCAAAAGGTCAGATTTTATCTACAAGATGAGATAGCTCCGGTACTGTTCCATTTAGTTGTAAATTGCTAGCAACCCCATAGCTACTAAACAATGGTTCAGTTTGCTCCTTTGCTACCATTTTCTGTATATGAAGAAGGTAATCTTGCTTATTACTACCGCTGCTGATTGCTATACGATGAAAAGTGTAAAACTCTCTTGGCTGGATATTTTTTATAGGATTAAATGTCTCACCTCGAACTAACGCTCGTTTTTCCAAACGTTTTAAGCGTCTGCGGGCCTCACCAACAAAAATCTTTGCAATTGCCTGATTACGTTTGAACATCACTTCAGCACAATCATCAGGCACCATTTCAACATTACCAAGGCTAAAAAAGCCACATTCTTTCATATATTGAAAATAGGATTGTTGCTTCAGCTCACTCAATACAATTTCATCAGAATGAACAAAAGCAATGACATTCCCGATAGACGCGTCTGACCAAGCAGGAAACGTCAACCCAAGACCTTTAATTTCATGTTTGCAGATATATCCATGCATAACTGAGATACAACGCCCCATTAGCAGGGCCAAGTTTGCTTCTTGTGGTAAGAAACGCACCATAAAATAGTAGCGCTGCATATTATGCCTTCTTCGTTTCGGCTTTCTTCTGGAACATGCCACCCTTTATCAGGACAGCAAAAAGATAGTAAATATTAGGATGAATTGAATGCCCTGGCTCTGCTGCCTGTTGATTGAGTTCAGCTAAATACAGCTCTGTATTTACAAATAAGGTATAAAAACTCAGTGCAGATTCAGGTGAGCGTCGTGCGATACCCAGCTCTTTATCTGCACCGTACTCATGTACTCGTAATCGTTTAACATCGTCCTGATCCCACCAATTATCAATTGATTGAATAGCTGCACCAATCTTGACCGAATTAAAACTCACCGCATAACGACCATCAGTACATTTAACCTTAGTAAACTGTTTCGAAGTTTCACCTTCTGCAGACTTTTCACCAAAGGTTTGGCTTGGGTAGATCTCTTGGCAAAAGACAGTCTCAATTTTTGCTGTAATATCGGCGTTCCAAAATACATTCGGATCAGTCAAAGCTAAGTGCATCTCTTTACTTAATTCACCAAGAACAGTCCGGGCTTCATCAGACCAAATATTCCAAGCTAACTGCCTCGTATTACTGATTTGATAACACTTTCCCGTACTGGTTTTAATATCTATTTGAGTGTTACCAGAGTTTTGATTACGCCAGAGCCAAGTTCCTAACAGTAGATTTTTACAAAAACGGGTCGCCAGCTCTTGGTAACCGTCGCACTCCTTAAATGCTGCGGACAACTTTTCAAGCAAACTAGAAACCTCAGAATCGCTGCAGCCAGAGGGTTTGAGCGAGTTAGCTTGTACTCTTAGCGAGAAGCGGCAATAGATGTGATCTACATTTGGCGGAACATAACACTCTTCAATCGTTAGAGGATTACAGTGTGTAAGGTCCTGGGGGGCTAAGTTTTTCGATTTAAATTGAGGAGTAAATGCTTCAGTGAATCCAGCTTTTTGACCACGTATACGAGTGATTTCAGCTTCAAGAGGAACAAAATCAGAATCGGCTGTTTTATAGAAAAATACCGCCTTACTTGGGTAGAGGGATCGGTCATACTTTAAAACATTGCATAGCTCCATAAACCTTCCTTAAATCCGTTTCATCAGCATTGAATGCTCTTTTGCCTCTAACATCCAAAACGCTCTCTTAAAATAGTTTATTTGCCCCTGTAACCTTATCTCAATCGCCGATGCACACTCAACTACGCCAAGCGCTGGTTCAGCATAGCAATGTAAAGGCTCTAGGCTACCGACTCGGCTAACGGGTTCAGTCAATGGTAAATAGCCAAACATAGTGGGGCATAGCGAAGAATTTTTATCCAGCAAAAACAGAAGATCATTAACATTACCCATTGAATATCTAGTCGGCATAATCCATTTTCCTGACATAGGCAGTCTTTTCAATGTTGAGAAAAGTTCAGCTTCACATTGATAAAGCTGGCACCACGCACCAACAGCATCTAACTCGGGAGGATGCATTACTCCACCGGCAAAGTTCGCCGGAAAACTTGCTTTCAACATTTCAGTTCGATTATCTAAGATCGCTAAAGCGTCTTCATAGCCATCGATATGAATGACAAGATCAAACACTAAATCACAATGTCGATTATCAATTATTCCAGCTCGTCTAAATTGATTCTCTTTCGATCCTTGCATGCCGTACTCAGGCAGTTTTTTGCCCGAGACAGATGAGTACTGACGAATAAACCACGAAAATGAGGTGAATCTAAGCTGAGTACCCAAGCCTTCGTTTAATCGCCGCTGGTAGTTATGCATCATTCCCCAAACAGCTGTGAGAGAAGGAATGCCAACACAATACGGATTAGATAAAGCTTGGGCATCAAACACTCGAATACCTTTCAAATGTAAATATCGCTGGAAATGCTCATCTGCAGCATCATTTTGTAGCAAAGGTTCTTTATAAGCCAAATGAGTTAACAACCATTTCAAGCTATTTCGAAGAAGGGGCATCAGTCTCTGATGAAAGGCATACTGACTTATCATTGCTGAATGCGACATCACCGAATTCAATCTGTCGAACAGAGGCAGCAGCAATTCAGGTAATAGCTCATTCTCAAAGGTTAAAAACTGATACTCTAATGAGCCATTAATAGGCTCAAGCTCACTAAGAAGAATCGGCCCCTCTTTAACCTCTAATCGCCATTCCAACATTGGCGCAAGCCACTCAGATAACATCGTTCTTATCTGTCTAAGATTGGCGACTTTTTGCTGCCTGCGTTGCTTTAACGCCAATGCTGACTCACTCGATAACAGTTCATCCAATACCCTCATAAATCGAGGCTGTGACAATACATTTTGATTCAATACATCGTGACCAGATAAAACCCTAGCCAGTAAATTGTTGCCTAATCCGTGAGTTTTTTTATTAATACGGGGCGGATAATTCAGGGCTTTAGCATTACCGCCAAGAGATGCGACTAGCTCACTGACTGCCGCAGGACGAATAAACTCAAGACTGGTATATCGGCCCTGTTTTTTGATTGCTGCTTGCTGGAGTTCAGACTGAAGTGCATGGCTTACAACGGGGGTAATCGCTATATATCCATCACGGAATGGCATTCGAACCTGTACGGAGTATTTATCGACTTTATCTGGGCTTAACTGCGCAGGTAAAACATGCTTCACCCTGCCGCAAATATTCATAAACTGTTTAACAGGCATGCCAAGTTCTTGAAAAGCCTCTTTCCAGTGTTTTGGTGCTTCACACATTAATGTTGCAAGGCAAGTTACTTTATCTTGCCAAATAAACTGGCAGCCAAACAGCTTGGCAAAATTGACTTTCGCACTGTCATGAGACCACCCTAAAGTACGTTGGCAATTAGCACTACTCAACATATTGGGATGTAATTGAGGACTGGAGGCAACGAGCCTTTGTTTACTGACCCGAATATCTGGGTACTTGAGATTATGGGTATGCAGCCATTGTACTTCGTCAATGCAAACATCAATATGGGTTTGGTTGTTAACAGTTGTTCTAGCTAACCTTTTATCGAGTAAGTCATCCACCAACTTTTTCGGATAGGTAAGATTAAGCAAAATAATTAGGGCAGAGCTTTCCTCGCCAGTCACATCTAACGGTTCTGTATAAGCAGCAAATGCACGCCTCAACGCTGTCGAACGTGCTTGAACATCTTCAATATCTAGCAGTTCTCGCAAATGTAAATTCTTTACCATGCCGATAAGTACATCCCCTGTCTATCACTACCGAAGCTGCTTTTGTACTCGATCACTTGCCTTAAATAAAAAACACCAACATGTGGGTCAATCCTCTGCTTTATTTTTTGCCTAAACGCCGACGTTAATATCCCATCTTGATGAAGCCGATAAACTTGCTCTTGGGTTGTTGACAGTAAAACCGTCGTTTCTGCAACTGTCACTAGCGTATCAGCCACGTTAGGCTTTTTCGATTTAGGATGTAGCTCAACTAATCTTTGCAAATAACGCATTAAAGCAGCATAGATAAAATGTGGATCTTTATCCTCTGGATACAAACAGCGGGAATGCAGAATTAACTCACCATAAATAAATCGAAATGCAGTGTGGTTAAATAGCTTTATCAGTCTTAATTCAGCGCCTTGCGTCAGCTGATCCAGTTCTTGATAAAAGTTTTCAGGCCAGTTATCAAAATACTCCACCGCATCGCTAAAAGAAGCTTCTTTACTTTTGCAATAGCGCTTTTGATACCAAAGTAGAGCCGCAAGCCGATGAGTTGCACATACTTCATGAAGAAGCGGATTTGTAGAGGTAACATCACCACCAATAATGCTCCTCGCTAACATGAGATCTGGCTGTTTAGCGCTAATAACTGCTGCTTTTGAAAGCTCAAATCCACAGGAACAATAGCCAATTGATTCATTCTCAATATAGTTGAGCGACGCTTTGCATTCGGGGCAATGATGAATCAATTCGCACTCATGCTTGGCACAGGCAGCATATGGTTTTAAATGCCAAACTTGCCGAATATAAGGCTCATCCTTTAAGCACTCAGGGCAAACGGGCACACTCTCAACATCATCCTCATTTGCATAACGGATAAAACTTAAAGGAATATCGATATCATTACGATGCACCGCAACGCTAGACCCAATAAAAACTCTGTTCGATCTAAATAGGGCTATTTTCTCCAGTTCATGGGGAGGTAAACCAAGAAGGGATTCAAGTAAGCCCAACGCCCTCATCCTAAAATGACTATTGTGCTTAGCATGATAAATATTGAGGCGTTTTAGCTCGATAGGGAAAGCCCCATGTGCTTCAAAGTCGAGCTCATGTAGCTCTTCTCTGATCGCCAAGCTGAGCTGCTGATAAGAATCAAAAAAGTTCTCTGAAACGATTCGAAGCAAATAACTTTCAAGCGACTCATCAATGAATGCTCTTGCTCTAGGGGAAAATAAAAATGCCATCACCCACCAAAAAACTAAGAAATCCTTAGCAAAACAACATAGAGCAGTCACATAAAAATAGCAAATGGTGAGTAATGAACCTTTTTAGTTACCATGGCGCCGGCAGCAATACAGCATACTCTAAGCTAAGCTTAGTTGAGACATTTCCGAGTTAAAGCCTTAACTCTAACGCGTCAGTTTCGGATAAAAATTTCTATAGATTAACGCCGTATTCAGCGGCTTGTCCGCTGCAATGCTTTGTTATGTAAGGAAATGCTACATATAAAAGCTATAGCTGACCTGAGGTTTCTGATTCACCTCAACATACTTCATGATCTCCCCAACTTTCCGCGAGCATTCCAGTGTGATCGGATACCGTCCGTCAAATTGCGTGTTGTTCCAGTTCATCTTGGTCAGCCCGAGTACTTCTTCACATAAATTCTCCAACGAAGAGTCGTGTTCAAAAGCTCTGATTTCCAGTGGAGACGGAACATACATCCCCGGATAGGTCTTGTAAAAATTGACCGCACCTTTTGTATAGAGAATGGCCTTGCTTTCCGACAGTGATAGCAATGTTCCCCTCACAGGGGGATACTGTTCGTAGCTGTAGAGACGGACTTTGGACTCCATAACGGTTACGAAGTCTTTCATTCGTATGCCCTTGCTTTCTATTGCCCTCGTAAAACCCCGTATCTCTTCTTCCCTGAAGTTGCTGGACTTGTGAATCACAATTCGTGCAGGCATTTGCATCAAAGCGTGGTCATACTCATTTAAAGCGTTCATTAACAACTCGAACGCTTGCTCTTCATTCATGTACGGTCGACGGTCTCTTTTATCCAATTGAACAGGTGCCCCCCTGAGAATTACGCCATGTCCAAACTCATCAAAGACCTGCGCCAAACTGGTTGATACGGTCTCATTGTCACGACTTTTATAAAATCCAATTCCGACATAGCAAGTCTTAGGCTTATGTGTTTCCTCCACCAATCGCCACGGGATTGTCTTATTCCCCTTGTAGTAAAGGGCTGTACAAAAATTCCACGCTCTCGTCGCATCATCCTGTTGCCCCTTATTACCGGTATCAATGGACAATGACTTCTCTAAAACAAGCTGTAGCGGCTTACCCAAATGCATAGTCTTCGCTTTCAGTAGTCGGCGGAAGTTATGCTCTAATGAGTTCTTGGATTTGTCATCGTTCGAGTCGCCATCATAGTTTTCTGGATCTTCATCCTTTCCCTTCTCCTTGGTCAGCGCATCGAACATATCATTTGGGATAACGCAAATAATGACATCCACAGGCCGATGCTCGGCAAGAAACCGGATTTGATCGAAGTAAAGGTCAACACATACCTTGACTCGCTCTTCCCTGGATTGAATTTTCAGCGTTTTGTTTAGCTCTGACTTCTGGATTGTTCTGGTTAGAGTCGGTCCGTACAGGAATTTTGCATAGAAACCGTGATGCAGTGTGAATCCCCCAAACCCTCTGAACAGATTGGAATATTTTGACTCCTTCCCCTCTATTCCTTCTTGGCATTTTGCTATCCAGAGATCTAACAGATCTACACCTTCTCCGCGCCCAACGATTCCCAGTCTTAACTCGCTTTGCCGAAACTCATCGTTTTTGTCATATACGCCAAGGGTTTCAATGCCTGCTTTTGGACAGATGTGTGTTCCATTGGCAAACTCCAGCTTCGGCTCTTCAAGGATCTTAATTTGCACTGACATCCTCCTCTTCCAACACTTCTTCCAGCTCGTCGTTTTCTTCGAGTGAAATGTTGGACAAACATTGGAATTCGACCAATTCGCCAAATGAGATCAAATCGTTATCGTTACGGCTATTAGCAAGGAAATACCCGATGAATCTAACTTGATCTCTAACGGAATTGTTATGCTCAAGACGCTTCTGCTTTGAGAGAAGATCGTCATGGAATCGATTGCGTTTATACAGATTCCATGTGTAATACCAGCTAGGGGTAACAGTAGCATACCACCGTGAGTCAATATCGATAAATGAGATGTCAAATGCCAAGTGCTTGAAAAAGGCTACTTTTGTTGGATCTTTCGTCTGATATTTCTTCTCAAAAACTCTTCTTCGTGAGAGTTTTTTACCAACCCATTCTTCCCTTCTCTGCTCAGAGTCTTTTTCATCAGGCAAAAAGTAAAATTGGTTTTGTTGCTTGTTCCAATTCACATTGAGGGATTGAAGTTGATCTCTAAGAGTATCTTTCATCAGACACTTGAATAAATTTTGATATTCAACGAGCTCATGTTGTGAAATATCTTCAGTCGTAAGATCTTCTATACTTCCAACGTCTACTATGGACCTGAAAGCCGACTCACGCTCCATGTCATAGAACGTAAAAATGCGATTCTCAAATATTGCCCAGCCATGACAATCTAGCCCGGCAAGTTGTAAAGCCAGTCTCACCAATAGATGCTTGTTGGGGGGGCTCCCGTTGTAGTTTAAATCGCGCTTGGCCGCTGCAATTGTGCTTTCTTCGTCGATGAACAATTCGGCCACATACAATTCATTTGGAGGCGTAACTTCAATGAGGTTTGAAACTAAGAGATATGGAGTATTCTCAGGCGCGTTTAACTTTTTGACCGACGCTTCTACATCTCCGAGTATTTCGCGAAATTCCTGCAACATCCTCTCTTGTGCTGGCAATCGCAACCCAGTTACTTGAGACAATATATCGCCGGGATCAATGATATGTTCTTTTGCATCAAAGCGAATTTCATGGCCATTGACTTTATCAATCGCATCCTGAGAATAGCTTTTCTGCTTAGAGCGCAGCATGAAAATATAGAGTTCGTCAAAAGCATTCTTGTAATTGCGTTTTTTAAACTGCTCCAAGGTCGATTTGACCTTCTCAATGTCTGTGGACGAGGTTACTTGGAAGGCAACCCTGTCCTGCTCATCTCCTAAATCAATGCCGGGAAAGTTCTTGTGTTTTCTATTCAGATTTACAAGATTCGGGCACTGGTAAACCTCCTTCAGGATAGGTATCCAGGCATCTTCAGAAATCAGGTTAACATCAAGCCTTCCCTGCTTTGTTGCGAGATCAACTTCAGTTATCAGTCTGCTGACAACTTCTCGTAACTGGTTTTCAATATCAATCTGCTTCAAAAAGACTATTCCTGTTTGATGTATTTCTACTTGCTAATGCCCGAATATGGAGGCTGTTAAAGCTTAGCTAAAATTCTGTAGTGAAGCGGACCCTAGCCAAGCTTTAACAGTCCCGCATTATTTGTTTTTTAGGTACTCATTTCACCCTGCATGTATTCAAACGTTTTCCGCTTTGTAACTGTATATTACAATGAACTCTTGAGAAGCTTTTTTATAGTTGTAAATCGGAAAAATGATCCCCTTAACAAACCTGAACCAATAATCTTGATTTTGTTTGTTCTTTAAGTGACTAGATAAAGATCCCGAACTACGAGAAGCTAGTATTTTCTGTTTCGGCAGGGGAAGTTTTAAAAACTGGTTATTAGGTTCCCACAAACTTAAGTTTACGGCGAAAGAGCCGCCGTACTTATTAAACTGAAAGTCTAGCGTTTGATACCAGCCTTTTGTTTCTTTACGAAAAAATGGAATGCTTCCTTTAAAACCTTGTCTCCTTAGATAATCAGTGACAGCAAGTTTTAGTTCTTCTCTCATGACTTAATTCGTTTCAGCTATCTTGAGGGAATAAAACAAGCTCATCCTGAGTACCTAACGTCTTAGTATTGCAGCGTTGTGCTGTTTGCAGGGCACAATCGATGTTGGACTTGGCCGCTTTGAAATCAAGGATGATGTTCCATCCATTAGTACTAGGTACTCTGTACCATTACTAAAATTTGGTCAACTGGACTTCTTAAATTGGACAGGATCCAACGCCCGTAACACCGAAGTAATTCCTTTTTTTATTCCTCGAAATTGTAAATACTCTTCCTATTTCCTTCCGCATAGTGAATCGCCACCATTACACTAGTCACTCTGTAGCATTACTAAAATTTGGTCAACATGTTCGAACGAGATCGCTTGGGCAAGTTTGGTTGACCACTATAGCTCTAAACATGCAACAGTGATGAGCTGATATTGATGAGCACATATGTAGACTGAAAATTATGTCGTTCTAGTCAATGAAAAGCCATGACTAATCCCCTCAAGACACTCTTTTTCGATGTTTTTTTCATTACCCAATACTGAGGCCAAAACAATGCCTAACTCATTGGCCAAATCACACACCCCAATATCCTTCTGTGGAAGAGCACTTAAAACCACCTTGAGCTTAGCCATGAACAATTCAATATCAATCCGATTTGATTCTGAGGCTCGTTCAAGCAAGTAGGCTTCGAGAACAACGGGGTCCTTGAATGCCGCGGCTTTAACCGCTGCAAATGAAATACCTTTAACTTTATTTTTCACAATTCACCACCTTGACTGTACTTACTATCTATTTGGGAAAAGTTAAGACTAAATCAACTCAACTAAGAACTTTCGACTGGGATATGGTATTTTCCTTTGCCTATTTACTGCTTTAACAGACTTAGCTTAACAGCATAGAAACACGATTAGTGCGGCAGCCTTAGACGGATAATGGAAGTACGATGAGCTATCTTCTGAGACGGGCCGATCCAAATCTAGCTAAAAATCACCACGAATATTTTATGATTTTGTGATTTGCTCTATCAAATTAGACTTTTCTTCTTCTGTCATTTTTTCAAGTAAACATAGCAATTTAGCCGTGCTTTCCGACTCACAAAAAAAGTAAGCAACTGGCACGCCTAATTCATCAGCGATAGCCTTTAAAGTCTGGTAGTCAGGTGTATGCTTGCCTTTTTCGTACTGATTCATACGCGCACTCGCAGTGCCCACTTCCATACCTAGCTGGATGCCCAGCTGTTTTTGACTAATCCCCTTAGCAGTGCGAGCTTGTTTGAGCCTGAGAGGTAATGGATTGATAATTTTATCGGCCACAGCTTCAACATAATTTGTCCTTTGATAACTCAGATTGTCTTAGTTTTTTGACTTAAGGTATACTAAGGAATCCTTAGCTTTTTATCGTTAGTTGTCAAGCACCATGCCAATTACGCAATGCCGGGATATTCGCAGAACGAAATCAAAGTGAAATATTGGAATAACGTCATGGAGTGGCACGTTACATATTGAAAATAAAGACTATTGGTAAATATTCTGATGCCGAAAATGATCCGCATAAATGCAACAATACTCACCATTCTTATTGTTGATGAGAAGCAGCAACTCACTGTTACACAAATAAAAAGTCAGATGGTCAGAGTAAATCCTTCGATTTTGCCAAGAGAGTCAGAACAAATCGTGCGCCGTACTCTTTCAAAGCTCTCAAACATTGGTTTTTTAGAGAAAATAACTTCTGGGAAACGGACTGTTTTCGAAAAAACCTCTTTATTTGATATAACTCGCCTAATGCCGAGTAAACCACGTCTTACGAAAATAGAAGTATCACCAACTAAACTCCCTGAAATAGAGCAACTCCAAGCTACACTCCATCAATATCAAGAAGGTTTTCACGGTTGTATTGGTGAGGCAGAAGAGCTTAAACGTCTCTACGAAGCACTTCCCTCCTCTAAGATTAATCTTTTCCCTCGTTACTTAGATGCTCGAAATCGGGGCTCTACACTTGCGGGAAAAATCAAAGCCATTGAAGCCTATTTAACTGACCTTAAAGGGCTTTCATAGTGAAATCGAAAGGGGTAACGTTGGCAGTTCACTGAGGATTAGATTTAGAATCTCATAGAGTACATCTTCAGACTAACAGGGAACGCCTGTAGATTGTTAACATAAAAATGGCTCATTTAGTCAATAGCTGAGCTAGTGTTTTGGGCGTCGAGAATTCACGCGCGACTAGCATGTCTTCAGAACTTATGGCATTAGGATTATACCTAGAGGGCTTCACGACCTCTGAAATCAATATGTTATCTAAAGACAGTCTAAACGGATTACTTGAGGGCCTATTTTCATTCTGAAAAATCAAATCATAGGCATCACTAACATGCTCTATATCGAGGTTTTTTACGTCTTTCCTCAATGCTATTTTTAACGACTCTATCAGTAAATGCTTTAGCAGCCTGTTTTCACCCTTGCATGCTGCAAACAGCGGAATTGCAAAATTCTTGTCTTCTAGCTTTGGCGGATTATCAAAAGGCATAAATTTGGCCAAGCTCATTAAGTATTGTCGGAAAAACTTGATATCTTTTTGCAGACTAAAATACTCAAGCTTCCTTCTTCGAACTAAACGAGATGACCATTGTGGCTCATCAGCGATTTGTTCGGCCCAAGGCATTCCAACAAGTACAATAGGTATCTTAGCTTCTTCGCTGATGTACTTTAAACCGTTAGCTATATCTTGCCGTTCCAATCCTGTTTTGAACTCAATTAACTCCTGAAACTCATTGATGATTAGCAGCTCAACTTGAGCCTTAGTTAAATTTTCAACTAACTTTTTCCTTAAATCTGTCGCATAACCACGTTTCCTTCGCTGGTAGCTACCAAAATGGTCTAAATCTGCAAGCATTTGAGTTAAGGTGGCATCTAAACCCTTACCACTAGATATCCTGCTCACAAGAACAGGCATAGATTCTCGTCCGTAATTTTGGCTGGCCAGAACACTTTTTTTATAGTGGTTAACTAGATGACTTTTACCAACACCAGTATCTCCAGTCAGTAGCATGCACTGCTGATCTGATTGAAAAAGCCTATTTAGTCTTAATTCATCAAAGTCATTAAAAATGTCTTTGACTAGAGGATGCATAACAAAACAATCACTGAATCTTTGTAACTGTTCAATTTGATGGGGCGATAACATTTTCACTCAAAAGCCTCTACATCATCATCCCAGTGCTCGAGAAGATTACTAATATTAGATTCTGATTTTTTAGGTAAAGAAGGGAGCAATTCTTCGCTTTCGAGGCGTATTGTCCCCTGACCGGTATTACTCACATCTGCAAGTTGAGCTTGCTTCTTAACCCCTGAAATTTTCGCTTTTGTATTAGATATTTGAAACGCTTCTTGCTCTTGCTTTACTCGAGCATGAATTGCCATACGCGCTTTAGCTAATCCCAAATCATCCTTCCCTTCCCGAATAATCTCACGATTAATTTTCTTAATCACTTTATGCTCATGAAGGCTCAAACCGTGGGTATAATCACTATTATCAGTACAGGGGACTTTAAGATAACCGCCTAATTCCTCGAGGTAAACATGGATACTCGATAGATCATCAGGGTCGACTTTAATGATTTTTTTGATGGTTTCTTTGGTTTGTGGGTAATGCTTTCTGTAATCGGCCAAAGCAGTAGAGTCATACATTAACTCTTCAAATTTAAAACCGTTTCTGGTTAATGTTCGCTCATCTGAAATACCCATCAGCACAGTAAACCGTTGTTCATCCTCTGCGCTCATCTTTAGTGGTGGGTAAATATCAAAGCCACGCTGCCACTGTTTTATAGGAATTCGTGTTTCGCGTGAGTTTGAATCTTGATGATAAATATCAACAATCCAGCGATGAAATTCTTCAACAAAAGTAGAGAAGCGCATGATGGCGTCTTTTTCCGGTTTAAAGTCTTCTTTTGCTAGGATATTCGAGAAGGTTTTACCTGGTATTTCGGTTAAAAAGTATTCGTTAATCATCCCAAAAAAACGTTCTACAAAAGGCTTTAACCAAGGTTTACGAACTGGGTTATATTGAATGTTTATTCCTGCCTCTTTGCAGGCATGCTCTAAACTCTTCGACCAAAACTCAGCTCCATTATCCACAACTAGATTTTCAAATTTACCAAAGCAAGGCCACTCATTTTGAAGCTCGATATCAAGACCTTCAAATGATTTTGGTTTTATGGCATGCACGATTGCCTTGGCAGCTGAAACATATGAAGGCGAGCGATAACTTAAGTGAAACCCCAAAACACAACCACTAAAAACATCGATGATTAAGGTTAAATATGGCCTGCCAAGTGGGATAGATAATTCATCGTCAATCAGGATTAGATCTAGTGGGGTATGATCGATTTCTACCCGTTCTAATATTCGCGTTGGGGGAATATGGGAAGAGCAATAAGCAAACCATTGATCTGCTTTAAATTTACCATGCCGCGCCACTGCAACAGGATAAGGAGGTAATGACTTTATTCTTTGGTTAAAACTTTTATAAGAAATGATAGGAATTTGTCCATCAACAATGCTCTCATTTTCGATTGTGATGGCATCTTTATAGTACTGATATGCTGTAGATACTTTAGGCCTTTTAGCATCTAAAAAACGAGTTAGGGCTTGCTCAAAAAATACTTCATCTCCCTTAACTCTACTCGTTCTATTGCCCATTTTATGCCGCTTAGCGACTAATGACGCAAGATCGCCGTTACTGTCAATGTAGCTTTTACGCCAACGTACTAACGTTCGCCAATTCGGCCGCCTGTCCGTGGTGGTAGTAAAAAGAACATCAAGAATTGGGTCTAGATTTTTTTGAGTCCATCCACCAGTGATTGTTTTTTCGATGAAGGCAATGAGCTGGTATTTATCGAGCGCTTTGCTTTTTAAAAAGTCAGGAAAGGTATCTAAGTCTCTTTTGACTAGTGCTGTATCCTCTAACTTCACATATTGAATAGGGGTATCGGGCTGCTTGACTAATTCAGACTCACTGAACTCATCCTCGAAGTCCATCATTCAATGCACCATACCGCGGGGTTACAATCGAGATCATCTTGTTTTAAGTTAACCTTAATCAATCCTTTATGTATAAGAGAATACAGATGTGAGCGGGTTTCCCCTAGTGTTAATGATTGCTTTGTTGCCACATCGTTAACACTAATTTTCCCTGTTTTTTTTATAAGATTGAGCAGTTCAACTTGAATGTCGCTCAAGCCGTAAACTCCCGAATATCGATGCAAAATTTTAAGATTATTTAGAATCGGGTTTACACGGATTTGACGTTCAGTAACCAATATAAGATCTGCACCTAAAGACTGAGCAGCCGCCTTCTTTGCTAGAAATTTAGCCCTAAAGATTGGATCGAATGTTTTACTATAAGGTTTGTATTCGTGGAACTTTACCGTCCCATCGATAAAGTGAACTATCGTATCAGGTGTATAGGGCAATCTTTTGCCCTCAAAATAGTAATAAAACCCTTCAGGCTGGCTACCAAACATCTCTATACAATCATTGTATTCATGATGAAAGCACGCATCAAATTCCAATGAACTTTCACACATTATCGTTTCGCTTACTTTTGCGCTAGCGAATTTAAATACGTTTTTGTTCGGTGATGGTTTGCGTAAGCTTCTTATATACATGAGTATAATTCGAACGAATAGTGTACATTTAGTGTACTGGCATGCAGTTTTTTGTCAATCTATGGGTTATTAATTGTTCAACATACTAATATTAAAGAAAATAGCTTTTGTAACATGATTACAAAAGCCATTTTTATGTCATTGAATGAGTTAAATTTGTCAGACTATGGGTACATTATGTCAATGTATGGGTTCAGCGACAACTCATATCCCCAAGGGGTCGGCGGCAACGGCTGCGGTTGGCTCAAGTCAAAATCTACTTGAAAATGACGATTCTCGCGGGTCAACAGGTAGCTGAAGGTACTTGGCGTAACCTCCATATGCCACACATTGGTGACAGACTGAGTCAGGCCATTTTGCATAAAGTTATCAATCGATGCCTGATCGATAGGGAATGACTGTTTTTGGCTGCTGCCGACACTCGCCGTATCGCCGCCATACATAGTCACTTTATCTTCCGTTCCGTCTTGATGGCGGTGATCATGCTTTAACCTTAAGCCCTGAGCCGTTTTCGTGATCACCCAAGTACGGGAGTGATCATCACCCACATGGAAGGGGATTTTCAGCTCAGTATCACTGCATTCGCGCACATGCATCACCAGTGCTTTATCACGAAAAGCCGCATCTGCACTGTCCGTTGACACTACTTTACCCGCAAAGGCTTTACCGCAATGGGATGCTAATTGATTGAAGAAAGTCTCTTGCGCCATGGCAAGTGCAGGTTCGGTCGACGCATGAGCAAATACCGGCGTAGCCATCATAAGGCCGACGATTCCAAGGCGTGTTAGGGTGATAGTTTTCATTATGTTTTCCATGGAAAATTCGATGAAAAACACGCTAACACAGGGGAATAAATTTAAACTTAATTCCCCTGTTTAGCTTAAAGGCGTTACCAACCGATATACAGACGTGAACGGTTGCCTAAACGTTTTTTGATAAAGCGAGCAGTGATAATACTGCCCACCATCAGGAAGGTAAAAATCGCCGCCGAGAACAGGATGCTGGTGACCCAAGACCCTGGCGGTAAGCGATAACGCAACACAGTGGCGACCGTATTAAACAACATGTCGAATAACGGGTGGATGAAGAAAATCGCAAAGCTCATCTCGGCGGTTTCGACTAACCAAGGGATGCGGCTGCGTTTCGACAACCAATCACAGAAGTTAAGCACTAGCACACACAGACTCAGCTTTTGGATAAACTGCCAATCGATACCGTTATATTCAAACGGCGCCTTATGGTAGTTACCAATGTGCTGCACTATGTAACTTTGCTCAACCAGACTCACAATCAGGAAGATCACCGCTAACGCACTGAAAATTGAGCCGTAGCGCGTCACAATATGTTCATCTTGGGAATATAAAATACCAATCAAATAGAAAGGCATAAAATACACCACTGAGTGGATAAAGTTGACGTTACCTATGGGTCTGTGGAGCAGAATCGCCACCACACAACTCAGCACGAATAGGGTCCAACGCATCTGCTGCGAGCAGCGGATAAACCACAAAAACACTGGCGAGAATAAAAACACCGCCATGATAAACGGGATATACCAGTGCGGATACAGGATGTAGCCATTACGCACGGTATAAAAAATACTGAGTAACACCTGTTCAAGCGGTTGATGCTCTAGGAAAACCCAACGTAAACTTAAGCAGAACAAGCCAATAACAGAAACGAATAAAAAGGGATAAAGTACGTTTTGTACCTTATTCTTCATAAACTTGCCGTAATCGAAGTCCTTATAAAAAATCCGATGGAAAAAATAACCAGAGATAAACACGAACAACGCCGTGCCACCCCTGAGTAAATTTTCTAGCAGTAACGGAAACCCTTCCCCAGAGTTATAAATACTGTGGCCCAGCACGATAAAAATAATCGCGATGCCGCGCATGTAGGTAAATTCGAGCTGATTTTTTCTCATATTAATTCATCGCACAGTAGAGGGTTCTTCCCTCAACAACACTTGCAGAAACCCGGATGGTGCCATGGATTTCCGGCTCATTGAACACCAAATACTGACCTTCGCGCTGAAAGGTGAACCCCAAAGGTAACAGAGTTGCGGCTTCAATGCCCTCACAATAATTCTGTAAGGGCACATCCAGCAACGGACTGCCACTCACATTTAAGTTACTGAATTGTGAACTCATACCTAAATAGGCTTGGGTCATTTCTTCTTGATAGGGCACCACATAAAACCCAGAGCGCACCTCACCCACATCGATAAAACTGCTGCTATCACTCACACTCGGCATGACCAATAAAGGTACTTTCGGGTCCTGCACATCCTTAAGTAACTGGGTCAGTTTTTGCTCCGTGGCCGGATAGTAGGCCAGCATGTCCTGCAGCCTTTTCTTCTGCGCCATATTCTGAGCAACAGGCGGAGCAATCGGCTTGATTCGACTCAGCAGTAAATCCACGGGCAACATGCCAGACATCACTGACTCTTTCCACACATAGGCATCTTGAGTGCTATCGAGCAATATGCCAGCCAGCGCGCCGATATTCTCGGCCTCGGCGGTCCAGCCACCGAGCATTTGCTGCTGTTGATAATAATCCTGCACGTACTGCAACAAGATTTGCTGATAGCCGAGGTAAGACTGGTTTTGACTTAAGAAGCGCGCACCCGCGATTAACTCGACATATCTCGCGCTTCCTTCGACTAAGTCATTCACATAACTGACTTTATCTTCGTTAGGCGCCGTTTGCCGCCACACTTGTAGCCAGTAAGCGGCATAGCCTAAATACTGCGCCTGCTGCTCGGGTTGTTTTAAGGCCGCCATCAAGGCATTAAACAGTTGTAAACGGTAATAGCGAGCATCGAGGTTAAGTGGATAAACTTCGCCTTCATATCGACGCGCATCCTCTAACACCCGCCACTCGGATTGGGCATAAAAATGAAACGCCTCGTGCACACTGTTGCCAGCCCAAATCACAAAAGGTAAATCGGCGGTTTTAGTCGTACTATCGAATTGAATCGTCGGCGACTCGAGCTGGATAAGCACACCCGCTTGCCCTTGATATTGGGGAAAACCAAAGTTAATTGACAGCCCAGAGTGCAAGTTAACCGACTCTAACACGCTGTTGTCTTGGATAATTTCACCGCCGGGTTGGCGCAACCAAACGTTGCCTGCATAGCTGAAGAGATGCACTTTATCGTCGAGACGAAATCCTGGCCACAGGGCTTCACTCTGGCGACTGGTCTGAGCCATAAAATCGAGGTACAGGCGGGCGAGTTGTTCTGGCGAGGCCTTATCGGCGAACACGGGGGTGGCGGCAGAGACTCCTAAAAACCACAGGATCACCGCCATAATATTTTTCATTTAATTGCCTAAACACACACAATGGGTTCACAAAACAGCGCTAGCATATAGCGCAATTAACCAATAGTGAAACGTTTCACAAAAAATATTTTTACCCTTAAAAAACGTGGGTAAAACCTATTCATTAACCATTAATAAAATCATATTTTTAGCCTAAAAGATGCCACCATTTTCGCGACTAAGGCTTAGGCTCCGCGGGCTCATCGCCAAACCACAGCGCCAACTTATCCGCCGCTTGGGATTTCACCTCATCATCAATATAGAGCATAACCATAGTGAGCGCCGCCGCTAAGGCGCCCAAGTCATCGGTAAAGCCCACTAAAGGTGTCAAATCCGGGATCGCATCCAAGGGCGAGATAAAGTAAGCCAAGGCCCCAAAAATCACCGACTTGGCCCACTTAGGCGTATTGGGCTTTTGCGCCGCATAGTAAAGCCACAGGGCACGCTCAACCACTTCACGCCCAGCTTGGCGACCAAACAGTTTGATTTTGTTCCAAAAACCAGTCTCAGTGAATTGTTCTTCTGCCATGTCGACTCCTTGTAATGACGGTTAACGTAGCTCACAGTGTACGGCGATACGCGGCGGGTGTCAGGCCAAAGGCCTGTTTAAAGCGTGCCGAGAATTTTTCTGCCGATAAATAGCCGCAGGCCAATGCGATTTGCAGCACGGAATCCGTAGAGTTTTGCAACAGGGTTAAGCCCTGACACAAACGCACTTCGGCGAGCAATTGCCTAAAACTAGTGTCTTCCTGCGCCAGTTTACGTCTTAAACTGGCACTGCTCATATGCAACTTATCGGCGATGTCCTCTTGCTGCCATGGGGCTGAAGGATGTTGCCCCAATAAGCCCAGCACAGCTTGACTCACATTCGCAGGTTTATGACTGTAGAGCCAATTGACGCTCGCTTGCTGCGGCAGACTGAGCAGCAAGGCGGCTAAATAATGCATCTGCACCGATGTGGGTAGGGCTAAGGTCAGGCTGTGCAATAACGCATTCCAGGCAAAATCGACCGAGCGTGAAATCGTTTGCGTGGGTTTAGGTATCTGCCTGTCGGTCGCCGCCAGCATAACGCCCGAGGGCAACTCATAGGGCAAGAGGAGTTGCACCGCTCGGTAGCGTCCACTCATCGGCCGATTGACGAAGCTAATATGGCTTCCGGCGGGTAGCAATAATAGCTGCTCAGCATTCACGGCGAGGGCATCATCTTGCCAGAGCAGCGACTTCTCGCCTTGGATCACGCGGATAATCGAAGGCTGATGCACTGGCACCCGCGAAAGTGACTGCGCCAGTTTAGAGTCGTATTCAAACATGCGGATCATGCATCAGCCCTGCACTATTAACGCTGATACACAGCGGTCAGCTTAGCGCTGCCTAAGGCCTGCGCATTGAGCATAAAGCCTAATAGCGCAGGAGATGCCTCTTTAGGTAACGCTAATGGCGAGGCTAGCGCCCACACAGTAAATATATATCTGTGCATACCATGCCCCTGCGGCGGGCAAGCGCCACCAAAATCGGTGGTGCCAAAGTCATTCTTTAGCGCAATCGCTCCCTTAGGTAAGGCATTGGCTTTAGAGCCCGCACCTTGGGCTAGCTGTTGTTGATCGCCGTTAATATTGTAAACGGCCCAGTGCCACCAACCACTGCCCGTAGGCGCATCGGGATCATAGGCTGTCACCGCATAGGCTTTTGTGCCCTTTGGTGCGCCGCTCCAAGTGAGTTCGGGAGAAAGATTCTCACCATTACAGCCAAACCCATTAAAAACAAATTGATTCGATAATTGCTGACCTTCACCAATATCTTTACTCGATAAGGTCATGGCCTGCGCCGAGCCGAATGCCGCCGTTAATAAGCCAACTCCGACTATCCACTTATGTAAATGCATCATCTTTATCTCCTTTAGGTAACAGGATTAATTTACGTCAGTCTTAAGTGACAAACCTGCCTCAAAACGCCAAGTTTCTTCCCTAAATGCTCAAAATTGAGAAAAAGTGTCGACTTTTTGTCATCTTTAAGCACTCGAGTGATTTTGTAAAGACTTTATCTGCATTTTTATTCAAATATGCCGTACCTTATAAAACACCAAATGAATTAATACAGTGATTAGAGCGAAATTAGATATTTATCCTTTATTAATTTATGCAGTTTTTGATTTTTAAATTAATTTGACAATATTTACTTTCGTTATTTAGATAATGATACTTAAGGATGATTGACTGTATTTAAATAGATAGAAAATAGTGAAATAAATAATTACAGTTAATTAAAAATAAGACACAGATCATATTTTTATTGATAACACATAGATAAACTCCATACCGTAATAAAACGTATCAATCATTTTCTCTAATCTCATAATGGAGTTGTATATGAAGAGGAAATCAAAAATCATGGCACATATCCGGCGCACTAGACATATCATGATGCCTAGCCAACGCGACTATTTCGACCATTCATACATCTTCCTTCGCTAATCTTCGCGTAGGTAGTAGGCCAATTAACAGGTCTAAAGTGGTATTGCCCTTGTAAGCGCATACACTTATCGTACTGTTTTTGCAGGTTTATTATCTCGCATCTAAATCAAAGCATTCTTTAGTCAGTGCAGCCAAGCTGCGGCCAAATAATTCTCTCGGAATAAATATATCTATTTTATTCTTGGACGACTTATAGCCTCATCATATCTGCACACGGAATAGCCATATCTAATTTAATGCCATTAATATTTTTTAATTAGGTATAGGCCAAGTTGTATCCAAAACTTTTTAAAGTAAAAGGGAAATTAACGATGAAATCATTAAAAGTTGCCGCCAGCTTATCTGTTAGATCATGTTTTGAAATAGACAGAGAAGTTGTCAATGTATTAACCACAGATTTTTGCGATGTGGGCGCGGCTGTAGTCTCTGTTGATGATGTTAAAAATGGTATTGTTGAAAAAATTAAAAATACCGGATTAAAACTGCCTATTTTCGTATCAGTTTGTTGTGAAGAAACCTTCCCAGATGATATTTGCTCTTCTATTACCGGGGTATTTGAGCTCTGCGGTAGCAATACCGATTTCTATGGTAAACAGGTCGAAACCGCCGTCCAAAAATATGAACAAGCCCTATTACCGCCTTTCTTTGGCACACTGAAAAAATACGTGGAAATGGGCAACTCCACCTTCGCCTGTCCAGGCCATCAGGGTGGTCAATTCTTCCGTAAACATCCTGTGGGTCGCCAATTTTTCGATTTCTTTGGCGAAACCATTTTCCGCTCAGATATGTGTAATGCCGACGTTAAACTCGGCGATCTATTAATCCACGAAGGCGCGCCGCTGGATGCACAAAAATACGCGGCTAAGGTCTTTAACGCCGATAAAACCTACTTTGTGCTCAACGGCACTTCTTCTTCAAACAAAGTGGCGACCAACGCACTGCTGGCGAAGGGCGACCTGGTATTATTCGACCGTAACAACCATAAATCCAACCACCATGGCGCGTTAATTCAAGCCGGTGCAACACCGATTTATTTAGAAACCGCCCGTAACCCCTTCGGCTTTATTGGTGGTATCGACGCCCACTGCTTCCAAGAGTCTTATTTAAGGGAACAAATCCGCGCCGTTGCACCTGAGCGTGCCGATGAACAACGTCCATTCCGCTTAGCCATTATCCAACTAGGCACCTACGACGGTACTATCTACAATGCTCGCCAAGTCGTTGATCGTATTGGACATCTATGTGATTACATCCTGTTTGACTCAGCTTGGGTTGGCTACGAGCAATTTATTCCTATGATGAATGACTGCTCGCCTCTGCTGCTCGAACTGACGCCTGAAGATCCCGGTATTATCGTGACTCAGTCAGTGCACAAACAGCAGGCAGGCTTCTCACAAACCTCGCAAATTCACAAAAAAGACTCACATATCAAAGGCCAAGCCAGATACTGCAACCATAAACGCTTCAACAACGCCTTTATGATGCATGCCTCTACCAGCCCCTTCTATCCGCTGTTTGCCGCATTGGATGTGAACGCTAAAATGCACGAAGGCGCCAGCGGCCGTTATCTATGGCGTGAGGCGGTTAAAGCTGGTATTGAAGCTCGCAAGTTACTGCTCAAAAAATGTAAATATATCAAGCCATTTATCCCAAGCATGATCGAGGGACGCCCATGGCAGGATTATCCAACCGAACAAATGGCCGATGATTTACGTTTCTTCGAGTTTGAACCCGGACAAAAATGGCACTCCTTCGACGGTTACGAAAAAGGCCAATATTTCGTAGACCCTTGTAAGTTCCTATTAACCACGCCTGGTATCGATGCCGAAACCGGTAAATATACTGAGTTCGGTATTCCTGCAACTATTCTGGCTAACTTCTTACGTGAAAATAATATTATTCCCGAGAAGTGCGACTTAAATTCGATTTTATTCCTGATGACACCTGCGGAAGATATGGCGAAGATGCAACACTTAGTGTCGCAAATATCTCGCTTCGAGAAATTAGTCGATGAAGATGCGCCATTATCTGAAGTATTACCTAACGTCTATAACGCTAATAAAGCCCGTTATAAAGACTATACCATTCGTCAACTCTGCCAAGAAATGCACAACCTTTATGTCAGCCATGACGTAAAACAACTGCAAAAAGAAATGTTCCGCCAGGCGCATTTCCCAACAAAAGTGATGGATCCACAGGAAGCCAACCTCGAGTTTATCCGTGGCAAAGTGGAGTTAGTGCCACTGTCACAAATTGAGGGACGCATTGCTGCAGAAGGTGCATTGCCTTATCCACCTGGAGTGTTATGTGTGGTCCCAGGTGAAATATGGGGCGGCGCGGTACAACGTTATTTCTTAGCCCTTGAAGAAGGCATCAACTTATTACCCGGATTCTCCCCTGAATTACAAGGTGTTTACCTCGAAACCCCCCCAGACGGAAAAATCCAAGCCCTAGGTTATGTATTAAATAAATAATTGAAACCCGACTGCAGAGTTAATTAACCCCGCTCTGCAGTCAATTTCAAACTTCTATAATGAATAACATTATTAGGTCATTATTATGAGTAAATCAGCAAATAAAATTGGTGTCGTCCAATTAACTATTATCACCATAGTCAACATGATGGGTTCAGGTATTATCATGTTGCCAACCCAATTAGCCCAAGTCGGTACTATTTCTATCCTTTCTTGGTTAGTCACGGCGGCGGGTTCTACGGCGCTTGCCTATGCCTTTGCCAAATGCGGTATGTTCAGTAAAAAATCGGGTGGTATGGGCGGTTACGCCGAATATGCCTTCGGTCGCAGCGGTAACTTTATGGCGAACTACACCTATGCGGTATCGCTTTTAATCGCTAACGTCGCCATCGCTATCTCTGCCGTGGGTTATGCCGCGGTGTTACTCGAAGTGAACTTAAGCCCAATGGCTATCTGTCTTGCCACCATTGGTGTGCTTTGGTTAGCAACAGTGGCTAACTTTGGTGGCGCCCGCATTACGGGTCGCGTGAGTAGCGTCACCGTGTGGGGGATTATTCTGCCCGTGATTGGTGTGTCGTTAATCGGTTGGTTCTGGTTCGACATCGACCTCTACAAAGGTGCTTGGAACCCACACGATATGCCTTTCTTTAAAGCCTTAGGCGGTTCAATCGCGATGACTTTATGGGCATTCCTTGGCTTAGAATCAGCTTGTGCTAACTCGGAGACAGTTGATAACCCAGAGAAAAACGTTCCTATCGCCGTAATGGGCGGTACCTTAGGTGCAGCGCTTATCTATATCGTTTCAACCAACGTGATTGCCGGTATTGTGCCTAACGCCGACCTTGCCAACTCAAACGCACCTTTCGGTCTAGCCTTCGCACAAATGTTTAACCCTGTGGTCGGTAAAATCGTGATGGCCTGCGCCATTATCTCTTGTACTGGCTCACTGCTGGGTTGGCAGTTCACTATCGCGCAAGTGTTTAAAGCCTCTGCCGATGAAGGTTTCTTCCCTAAAGTGTTCTCTAAGGTCAGTAAAGCCGATGCACCAATTTGGGGTATGACCATCATCGTTTCGATTCAAACCCTGCTGTCTCTGATGACTATTAGCCCATCACTGAGCAAACAGTTTGAAGCCCTGGTTAACCTCGCCGTGGTGACTAACATTGTGCCTTACATCCTGTCGATGGCAGCCCTAGGTGTGATGCAAAAACAACTCAAAGTACCAGCGAACAAGGCCCGTGTTGCCAACGTGATTGCGGTTATCGGCGCCCTGTATAGCTTCTACGCCCTCTATAGCTCTGGTGAAACCGCAGTGATGTTAGGTGCTATCGCGACCTTCTTCGGTTGGACCATCTACGGGGTGATTTCCAATAAAACACCAACAGCTGAGATCAAAGCAGCGTGAGCACGTCTCCCCTGCGATTCTCACCCATTACTAGATAAGAAACATAAAACCAATCCGTCTTCAGGGACCTTAAGCCACAGTGCTTAAGGTCCCCAGACAAAACTTGCCTATTTTCGGTGGAACTATGAAAAAAACATGCATCGCGTTAATGCTACCCATGCTGTTGGCCGCCACCAGCAGCCAAGCGGTTGAACTCTATAACGATCAAAAAAACTCATTAGATTTAAGTGGTTGGTTAGGCTTCGCGGCACTCAACGACAGCCACGATACCTCAGTAATTGATGACTCCTCCCGAGTACGATTTAGCTTTGAACGCAGCGAGAGAAATGGCTGGACCGCCTTTGCCACCACGGAATGGGGCATCAACATGGTGTCCAGCGATGACAGTTTAGTGATGCAAGGTGGCAAACTGGCCGCCGAAAAAACCGAAGACTTCCTCTATAACCGTTTAGGTTATGTCGGTATGTCGCACGATGAATGGGGTAGCCTCAGTTTTGGTAAGCAATGGGGCGCTTACTACGATGTTGCAGGCACGACAGATTTACCGAACGTCTTCGCCGGATATAGTGTCGGCGCCTACGCCTTTAGCGATGGCGGCTTAACCGGAACAGGCCGTGCCGACTCCGCGTTTATCTATCGAAATAGCTTTGGCCCAGTGCAAATTGCCCTGCAATACGCCGCCAAAACCAATGGTGATGTCACCTTAAAAAACGATGACGGCAGCGAAATGACCAACTCTGAGCTTAATTTCGACAGCAGTTACGGTGCCAGCCTGACCTACTCACTCACCGATAAATTTAAACTGCTCGCCGGCTTTAACCGTGGCGACTTTGAAGGCCATCTAGGCAACACTCAAGTCGATGAAACTAACGAAATCGTCGGTATCGGCGCCATGTATGGTGATTACTATCACTACGCCGATAACCGCGAAGCCAGCGGTCTCTACGTCGGCTTTAACGCCCATCAGAGTAAGAACAATGAGTTGGTCGGCGGCGAACTCTACGATGCCACCGGCGCCGAGCTGATGACGGCCTATCAATTCGATAACGGTTTTGTGCCTATGATTGTCCTCAGCTATTTGGACTTAGACACAGATGCCAGCACGCCCATCCAAGGCAAATGGACCCGCCAATTCGCCATGCTTGGCCTGCACTACCGTTACAGTAACGACACTGTGATGTTTGCCGAAATGAAGTTAGATTTCAGCGACATGGATGACCCAGCACTCGAAGCGCAGGAAGATAATGGCTTTGCGGTAGGGATTAACTACTTCTTTTAGGAATGGAAAGTCTTCATCAGGCTCTCCCGTACATTGAGGGATAGTGGCTCACGTTCCTCATATCCGTGGGCCCATTTGAGACTGAGGTGCGGCGCACGTTCCGTCTACAAACGCTCGCCACACACTCATTGGATGGTACCGCTGGTTTACCATCATCTCTACGCCACTCCAAATAGGTTTACTGGAGTGGCTTTTTTTCGCCGTTACTTGGCGTGCTGACGGCCTGAAGAGGCTTTGTTTCCGCGGCCTTGGTGACCAGCTTTACCCTGCTCAGATTTTCCCTTAAAGCCCGACTGACCAAAAGGCGCCTTAGCGCCCGGACGGCTGCTCTTAGGCTGCTGACTTTGCGTTGCATTCGCCCCAGACTTGGGTCCCTTAGGCTTGCTTGCGCTCGGTTTGCCCTTGGCATCGCCTTTACCCTTACGCTCATCGAACTGATTGCCCGAGAAACGCGTCAGGGCTTTTTGCCCTTGGTTAGCATCCTTCATCCATTTCTGACCACGTTCGTTGCGCCCTTCTGGTGGAACGAGGTGATTCGGACTGTTGCCAATCAAATCTTCACGTCCCATGGCAATCAAACCTTCGCGGATGATAGGCCAACCCGCTGGATCATGGTAACGCAGCAGCGCCTTATGCAGGCGGCGTTGGCGGCCCTTCTTCGGCACAGGCACCACTTCGCTGGTGTGCTTGACGTTTTTCAACGAGTTCAACTCAGTGTGATAAATGGTCGTCGCGTTTGCCATTGGCGATGGATAGAAGTTTTGCACTTGGTCGAGCTTAAACTTACGCTCCTTCAACCAGAGCGCGAGGTTAAGCATATCCTCATCGGTCGTGCCCGGATGCGCCGAAATAAAATAAGGGATCAGGAACTGTTCTTTGCCCGCTTCCTTAGAATACTTGTCGAACAGCTCTTTAAACTTATCGTAGGCGCCCATGCCGGGTTTCATCATCTTGCTGAGCGGCCCTTCTTCGGTATGCTCAGGGGCGATTTTCAAATAGCCGCCCACATGGTGCTGGACCAACTCTTTGACATAGGCCGGATCTTCAATCGCTAAGTCATAACGCACGCCCGAAGCAATCAAGATTTTCTTAATGCCGGGCACGGCGCGAGCGGCGCGGTACAAGTCGATAGTATGTTTATGATCTGTGCCTAAATGGCCGCAAATTGATGGATACACACAAGATAAACGGCGACAGGTTTTCTCCGCTTTTTCGCTGGTACAGCCGAGGCGATACATGTTGGCGGTGGGGCCGCCTAAGTCGGAAATCACCCCAGTAAAACCGGGAACCTTATCCTGAATATCTTTGATTTCTTTGATAATTGATTCTTGCGAACGGCTCTGGATAATCCGGCCTTCATGCTCGGTAATCGAGCAGAATGAACAGCCACCAAAGCAACCGCGCATGATGTTGATCGAGGTTTTGATCATGTCATAGGCGGGGATTTTGTCCTTACCGTAGGCAGGATGCGGCACCCTTTTATAGGGTAAATCGAACACGGCATCCATCTCGTCGGTATTGAGTGGCCAAGCCGGAGGGTTCACCCACACACCACGGTCACCATGGGGCTGGAACAACGCTCGCGCACAACCCGGGTTTTGCTCTTGGTGCAAAATCCGCGAAGCATGGGCGTATAAGTATTTGTCCTCAGAGACCTTTTCAAAGGCTGGCAGCAGCACATAGGTTTTATCCCAAGGCTTAGGGCGTGGTGGCTGCACACTGATGGGTTTTGGCGCATCGTTATCGAAAATTTTAACATCCGATGGGCCTGATAAATTGGCACAGCCCACATCGTCGGCGCCATAGGGGTTCGGGATCGGATCGATCTTATGCAGTTGATCTATCTTGCGAGAATCCATCCCACGCCACTCGGGCATAGGCTCTTTACGGATAACGGCAGTGCCGCGCACATCCTGAATATCCCCAATGGCTTCACCCGCCGCTAAACGACGCGCCACTTCGGCCAGCGGACGCTCGGCGTTGCCGTACATCAAGATGTCGGCCTTGGCATCGAAAATCACGCTGCGACGGACTTTATCCGACCAATAATCGTAGTGCGCAATACGGCGCAGGCTCGCCTCGATGCCGCCAATAATTACTGGCACATCTTTAAAGGCTTCTTTACAACGTTGGGTATAAACGGTCACAGCACGGTCAGGGCGCTTACCACCCACATCGCCAGGAGTATAAGCATCATCGCTGCGGATACGACGGTCGGCGGTGTAACGGTTGATCATCGAATCCATGTTGCCGGCGGTGACACCAAAAAACAGATTCGGGCGACCAAGCTGCATAAAGGCATCTTTGCTTGACCAATCGGGCTGAGAAATAATCCCGACGCGGTAGCCTTGGGCTTCTAACATCCGGCCAATGACCGCCATACCAAAGCTGGGATGGTCCACATAGGCGTCACCAGTGACAATAATAATGTCACAGCTGTCCCAGCCTAATTTCTCCATCTCCTTACGAGACATAGGTAAGAAAGGCGCTGTGCCGAAGGACTCGGCCCAATACTTGGGATGGCTAAACAGTGTGGATTCAACTTGCATCGATTTTGACCCAAAAGCGTAATGTCAAACAAAGGTGCAGGCAAAAACAGGCCGCACCGATTTAGGGACGCGGAGTATAGCAGGCAAACAGGGATAAGTGCGATTAAAAAAACAGCAGCCGAGGTGTTTTTCGGGGTATTTGCACCAATGTGTTCAATACCCCTAAAGTGGCTAGGGATATGGCTCAGACGGCCATAAACCTATCTCAGCCATTACAGACTTTGGGCAAAATGCACTAAGTTGACTAAGGCTAGACTGATAGTCACCAACCAAGTGAGCAACACGCCCCAAAAACGGCCGAAATGATAACCGCCTTTCCCCTGAGTTAACCCTATCGCATGGAGCAAGCGAGCCACAATCCACACGGTACCAAAACAATGCAAATAGGAATGCGCTAAGCCACCCGCCTCGGCCACCAGCATTAAAATCAATACTATGGGCGCATTCTCAATCAAATTCGCATGCACCCTGCCCGCCAGCGCCAAGGTATTGTTGCCGCCATCGCCGATACCGATTTTTTGGCTTCGTCTTAATTTCACCACTCGATAAGCCAGCGCTATTATCAACAACCCAGTCAAGCTGGCGTAAAACCCTGTTACCATCAACGGCATAGCGATTCCCTTTTGATTAACATCACCGCGGTATAGACCGCAAAAATTCAGCAATTTATTTGTATTAAGCTTAAAAGCCATTAACCTTTTAGCGACAAGATAGGTTAATATGCGCGCGTGATCTCTTACAACTTTTTATACAGTGAATAGCCCGATTGGATAACGAACAGTTTCTCGAAAAGCGTAAATTTATCATTAAGCTAGGCAAGGCTTTACATAAGTTTGGCACACCCGCTTACCGTCTTGAAACCCATTTGCAAACCGTCTCACGGACGCTCGGAATCGAAGGTTATTTTTTAATCTCGCCGACCTCCATGACCTTCGTATTACAACACGATACCGATCAAGAATATAACCATGTTGCGCGGGTTAAACCCGGCGAATTGGATTTAGGCTCCCTCGCTCGCACCGATGAACTGGTAGATGAGCTCACCTCGGGTAAACGCACGCTCACTGAAGCCTTAGACAGGCTAGAGGAAATCGCCAATAAACCCAACCCCTACGGCCCAGCATTAACCTGTTTCTCCTTTGGCACCTCGGCGGCCGCCTTTGCCATGTTGATGGGCACGGGTTGGAACGATGTCTTTTGGTCAGGCTTGTTAGGCTTGCTGGTCTATGGCTTTGTGTACCGCGCCGAGCGCTCGACGCGCATGGCAGAAGTCTTAGAGCCCTTTGCGACGATTGTTTGCGCCATTGCCGCCTGCGCCATTGCCCGTATCGACCCTAATATTAATATTCCCGTGGTGATCCTCTCCTCCATCATCATCTTTATTCCCGGCTTAGCCCTAACCTTAGGGCTGGCGGAACTGGCGGCACGCGACCTGATCTCGGGCACAGCACGGATCATGGACGCCAGTATGTTGTTGTTTAAGTTGTACTTTGGCGCAGTGCTGGGGATGGCGATAGGTAAAGCCTTCTTCGGTGAAGCCATTCATATCGAGCCTGAGGGATTACCGCGCTGGGCAATTTGGTCGGCGGTGCCGATTCTCTCGATGGCGCTGGTGTTTATCTTTAAGGCACGGATGCAAGATTCGCCCTGGGGCGTACTGGCGGGGATAGTGGCATTCTTCTCCGCCATGTTAGGCGGGCACTTTTTTGGGGATTCTGTGGGGATCTTCTTCGGCGCCTTGGCGGTTGGGGTGTATTCCAATCTCTTCGCCCGTTGGATGAAGGCGCCCGCCTCGATTGCACTGCTGCAAGGTATTGTTATTTTAGTGCCCGGCAGTAAAACCTACATAGGGCTGAACGCGCTGATCTCCGGCGAAACTATGCTTAACCAATCCCATATTGGATCGCAGATCTTTTTGATCTTTATGTCGCTTATCGCTGGACTGATTTTTGCCAACGTCGTGGTACCGCCAAGACGTACGCTGTAACATCCCCTCTCAGGGCTGGTGCCAACTCCAGCCCGATTCTTAAAGCAACCTTAAGTAAAATCATAATCTTATTAAAATGTTTCCTTGACTAATCGCCACTTCCCGTGTGTTATTAAATTGTGAAGCACAGCAGAATCTTAAGCTGTCGCCATCCAGTTTACGGGAGTGGTTTTATGCTGAAGTTTACCCTGTATGCATCGATTCTACCTTGTTGCCTCTGTGGCCTAGTCAGCCTAGCCAGAGCGGATGAGGCCGTGCCCAAAACTGCAACCGCTGAAGCCCCGAAAAAGGTGAGTAAGATTGTGGTTGTCAGTAACCCGATCTTCGATGAATCCGATCCCGATGCATTTTTCATCCACCGCTGGGCAAACTATCTGCATATCAACACTAAGGAATATGTGGTTAAGGATAGGCTGACCTTTGGTGAAAACGATACTGTTACCCAAAAAGACCTCGACGAATCCCAACGTTTGCTGCGTGCCGAACCTTATATTCGCGATGCAAAAGTCTATGTCAGCGAGAAAGACCCTGAGGCAGATGCCCACCCCGATGATGAGTCGATTGTTATCGAAACCTGGGATAACTGGTCACTGCTCCCCACGGCCAGCTTTAGTAGCTCGGGCGGTGACACCCGTTACTCCTTTGGCGTGAAAGAAGATAACCTCTTCGGTACAGGCATACGCACCCGCTTAAAATATCAATCCGATGAATCCCGTACTGGCTATAAGTTTGCCTTCGAGGCGCCCATTAGCATCATCGACCACGGTATTGTTGCCGCCGAGTTTTACGATAATAGCGACGGCCAAGCTAAGCATGTGTATGTGAGTAAGCCCTTCTATTCATTGAATACTGAGACCATGTACTCAGCCGAGTTTTTGGATGATAGCCGCACCGATATCTTGCGGCAAAACGGCCAAGAGGTGAACGAGTTTGAACACACTGTCGACTATCTCAATCTGCAATATGGCTGGTTAATCAATAAGAATAACGAACACTTATCGCGCTTTATCACTGGTTTTACCCAAGATAAGCACGAGTTTGCCAATTCAGAGGTGTACCCCACTTCCGCGTTACCCCAGGACAGGGACTTTATGTATCCCTGGGTCGCCTATGAGTTTATTCAGGATAACTTTCAGGTACTCACTAATGTGCACCTTATTCGTAATAACGAAGACTTTAACTTAGGTTGGCACCACTATATTCAATTGGGTATCGAGACCAATGATATAGGCGACAATAACCCAGTGGGCTACCACTTCAAATGGCAAACCACCCGCGGTTATAAGTTTGATGAGCATTTATGGTTACTCGAAATGGGCGCCACCAGCACCTTAGGCACCACTCAAAAAGATACCTACCAAGCCAATGTTCAGGCCGAATACTTCTATCAAATCAATCCTAAATGGATAGCCTATGGCAAAGCATGGGCGAGTGTGTCGAATAACACTTACCTCGATCTCACTGAAGGGCTCGGCGATGAAACTGGGGTACGCGGTTATCCCAACGAATATCAACAGGGCGACAACCAATGGTTACTCACCGCCGAAATCCGTAATTATCCCAATATCAACCTATACCAATTGGCCGAACTCGGCTGGGCGGTATTTGCCGATGTCGGCCAAGCCTCGGGCGGTCCGTTAGCGGCCAATAACGAGGTCAGCGGCCCGCTTGCCAGTATAGGTATTGGCGCGCGGATTTATTCCTCTCGCTCCAGTTACGGCAACGTCGCCCATATTGACCTATCAGTGCCCTACACTGGCGGCGATTCGGTCAACAGTTGGGAATGGCGATTCTTAGTGAAGCGCAGTTTCTAATCCGTGATTTATCGCGCATCGGATATGCGCCTCGTTTTATCGCTGATCACGCAGTTTCAGCAGTAAACACTTGTCAGCCATCGACAAAGCGCATAGCGTAACTTAAGCGTTTAACGGGAATAAGGGACTAAGATGAAAAATTTCGCCGCTGGGCTTAACAACTTTTGGGTGGGATTATTCACGGGGATCATGCTGCCGCTGATTATCGTCGCGGGATTGTTATACGCCACCGTCGATAAATTCACCGGACTCATAGAAGACGCTGCCATCGCGCCTTTAATTAGTCGCAGCGAACAGACCTTCGACAGAGTCGATAATCTGCTTCTCACCTTAGACAATAAAGTCGACGACGCAAATTTAAAGGACTTAGCACTCTTAGCCCCGTTAAAGAACGCGCAATTGTTCCCAGAACTACAGGCACTCTCCAGTGGAATCACTAACCTCAAACAGACAGTCACAGATATCGATAAGCAAGCCGTATTAGCAAACCTGCAGGAAAAACTGCAAGCCTCACTGGCGACCAAATTCCCCGAGGATAAAGCGAAAGAACTCGCTCAGAATCTTATCAATATTGCGCAAGTGCTTGCGAGTGAACAAAAACACTTATCGGCAGCAGTAGAACAAACACCGAATAATTAAGCCCATAGCGACAGATAGATAGGGAAGACTCTTCTTTTATTGCTATCCAGCCCGCTAATCACTCAGCAAATAAAAAGCCCGTTTACCTAAAAGGTAAACGGGCTTTTTATTGAATTTAATGAGTTGGCCGATAAGCCGGGTCCTGTCTTGGACAGTCATTCATCTAGGCCTGCAATCGCTCGCAGGCTCAAGCGACCTACCCGGTTCCAACGCGAGCCACGCCATACGGAACCCTATTTGGTCTTGCTTCGGGTGGAGTTTACCTTGCTACGGACTATTGCTAGCCGCACGGTGCGCTCTTACCGCACCCTTTCACCCTTACCACCTTAGCCGAGGCTATGATGGCGGTCTCCTCTCTGTTGCACTTGTCGTCGGTTCGCACCGCCCAGGCGTTACCTGGCACCCCGCTCTTTGAAGCCCGGACTTTCCTCCCCGCTCTTGCGAGCGCAGCGACTGTCTGGCCAACTCGGCGCGGATTATAGCCTAAGCAATCTGCGCGTACCACTGTTAATCCCGCCCATGTGCGCCTATCTCAAAGATCCGCTTATAAATCCGACTCTAAACCGAACTTATACAGGGCATTCTTTTTAAGGCCGTGAATTTGCGCGGCAATGGCGGCGGCCTTTTTGAGGGGCAATTCTTCACAGAGTAATTTCAAGGTGTTGATGGCGACAGTCGGAATGGCGTCATCATCCTCCGCAGCGCGATGACCATGTACCATCAGCACTATCTCGCCTTTTTGCTGGTAAGGATCGCTGCTGACCGTAGCCAGCACCTCGGCCACAGGGCCTGAGAGGAAGGTCTCGAAGGTTTTAGTGACTTCCCGCGCCATCACCACTTGCCGCTCGCCGCCTAACACTTCGACCATGGTCGTTAAACTGTGTTCGATGCGGTGCGGTGATTCATAAAAAATCAGCGTGCGAGAGTCTTCCTTAAGCTCGAGCAGCTTATCGGCACGCGCCTTCTCTTTAGAAGGTAAGAAGCCCTCGAAGGAGAAACGATCCGATGGTAAACCCGACGCGCTTAATGCGGTAATCGCCGCGCAAGGGCCGGGCAATGGGATCACGCTAAAACCCGACTGGCGCACATGGGAGACTAAGTGATAGCCGGGGTCAGAAATCAGCGGTGTACCTGCATCGGAAATCAGCGCAATCGATTGCCCTGCGGCTAACTGCTCCACAATCCATTGGGCGCGGGCGCGCTCATTATGGTCATGCAGTGCGATCGTTTGGGTAGAAATACCGAAATGACTCAATAACTTGCCACTATGGCGCGTATCTTCACAGGCAATCAATGCGACCTGAGTGAGCACTTCGATAGCACGTGGGCTCATGTCCCCCAGGTTACCAATGGGAGTGGGAACAATGTAGAGTGCGACGCTTTGGTCCATATATACCTCGGTAATGACAGTGCCAAGACTTTCGTCAAGCGCAAGAGAAGGTTAAACTAGAGGCAGCATCTTACCAGAGTGAAGCCCAGTGTTAAAAAGCCTGAATACAACTAAGTTCGTTTCCGTGGCCATTTTATCCGCAGTGTTGGCGGGTTGCGGCAGCCAAGCGCCCAGCTCAACCGGTACAGCCCCCACAGTGGCCACCTCTTTAGCCTCTGCTCCATTGGCGCCCAATGTGTATTTAGCACAGGCCGCGAATAGCAAAGATCCGCAGCAGCGCGACACTAACCTGCTGCTGGCGGCGCATGCCTATATCAATGCCAATGACTATGCGGCGGCGCAGAAACTGCTGAAGTCGATGCAGCCAAGCCTGACCCAAACCCCGACTCTGGTGGCCGAGCATAAATATCTGACGGCGCGGGTATTAGAGCACACATCGACCTATGTCGAGGCGCTCAAGACCCTGAGCTATCCAAGCACTTGGGTGTTACCCGGCTGGCAAATGGCCGCGTATCATCAATTTAGAGCGCATTTATTCCAGTTGAATAAGCAACCTATCGAGCAAGTGCGCGAGCTGAGTTCATTGACCACCTATTTACCGCCCGCCGAGGCGAGTGAAGTCAATAACCAAATATGGCAGGTGTTGCAGCCAATGCATGAGCAAACCTTGCAAACCTTTATCCGCGATGCCAACAACCCAGTATTTGCTGGTTGGTTGCAGCTCGCCTATATCGCCAAACATTATGCGGTCGACCCTAATCAACTGGTGCGTTACTTAGGCGACTGGCAAAAGCAGAATCCTTATCATCCTGCGGCGGCCAAATTGCCGACCGATTTGGATCGGGCGCTCAATGCCAAGCCTTTTATGCCGAAGAATATCGCCGTCCTGTTACCGCTCACAGGTCAACGCGCCAGTGCAGCCAACGCGATTCGCCAAGGGATTTTGGCCAGCTATTTAGCCAAACCCAATGAGCAGGTTGCGGTGAATTTTTACGATACCGCCAATGATGCCGTCGCCGCCTATCAGCAAGCAGTGAACGCGGGCGCCGAGTTTATTATTGGCCCCTTGCTGCCAAATGAAATCGATCAATTACTGGCACTAAACAACACAGCCCCTGCGACCAGCACGCCAACGGGTACAGCTCCTGCCGCGCCTACGGCTCCAATCGCACCCATCCCGCAGCTGTTTTTAAATCAAACCGATAAGTTTGTGTCCGATATCAATAAGTTCTATTTTGCGCTGTCACCAGCCCAAGAAGCAGCCGATGCCGCAACGCGCATGTATCAAGATGGCGTGACCATGCCACTACTGCTCGCCAGCAACGACGCCATTGGTAAACGCATGGCAGAAAGCTTTATCCAAGCTTGGAAAAAGAAAAGCGATACCCCTATCGAAGTCTATTACTACGATGGTGGCGACAAGATGAAAACCACAGTGCAGGATGCACTCGGTGTCCGTGATAGCCAAGCGCGTATCGCGCGGATAAAGGAGCTGCTCGGTAATTCGGTACAAGCCGATTTTCGTTCGCGCCAAGATATCGATGCGATTTATATGATCTCGACGCCGCAGGATTTAACCTTGCTCAAGGCCTTTATCGATGTGAACTTCAGCGTCTTTACTCAGCCAGTGCCGCTGTACACCTCAAGCCGCAGCCGCATCGACAACGAATCGAGCCAAACGGCGCAGGATTTAAATAACCTGACCATGAGCGATGCACCTTGGCTAATGCAAAACAGTGAAGAAAACCTGATGGTTAACACACTATGGTCGGGCTGGAATAACGGCCAAAAACGCCTGTTCGTGATGGGTTATGATGCCATGGATTTGATCAGCAAACTGGCGCAGATGCGCTCATTCACGGGTTACCAGTTCAATGGACGCAGCGGCGTGTTATCCGTCAATCCTGACGGCGTGATTAACCGCCAATTAAGCTGGGGACGCTATCAAAGAGGCAGTTTCCGTCAACTATGACACTCGGACAGCAGGCAGAGTCGCTCGCTCAAGGTTACCTCGAACAGCAAGGGTTAACCTTTGTCGCGCGCAATGTCCGCTATCCCTTTGGTGAAATAGACCTCGTCATGCGCCATAAACACCACTGGGTATTTGTTGAAGTAAAATATCGCTCAGCAAATCAATTTGGCGGTGCAATACAAGCACTTAGCAAAGCACAAATCGGCAGGATCCGCATGGCGGCCAGCCATTATTTACAGACGCATAAACTGGATGTGCCGTGCCGATTCGACGTTGTCGCCATCGAGGACGCGCAAATCCACTGGCTAGTCGATGCCTTTTAAACGAGGCCTTCGACTCAGCTAATCGAATAATTTTTAACGCTTATGCCTCAACTCCACCGTGGAAATATGGCATCATAGCCACACTTTATCCTGAAAGGATGTATCCATGTTAGAACGCATTAAAGACAGCTTTACTGAATCTATCCAGACCAAAATCGATGCAGCCGAAGCACTGCCAGAATCCATCGCCAAAGCGGCCGAGATGATGGTGCAATGTCTTTTGGGCGGCAATAAAATTCTTGCCTGCGGTAACGGTGGCAGTGCCGGTGATGCCCAGCACTTCTCGGCCGAGCTATTAAACCGCTACGAAATTGAACGTCCACCATTGCCCGCGATTGCGCTGTCAACCGACACTTCAACTATCACGGCGATTGCCAACGACTACAGCTATGATGAGATTTTCTCAAAACAAATCTTAGCCTTAGGTCAACCTGGTGACATTCTGCTGGCGATTTCCACCAGCGGTAACTCAGGCAACGTGATTAAAGCCATGGAAGCCGCCCTGAGCCGCGATATGACTATCGTTGCCTTAACCGGTAAAGACGGTGGCGCGATGGCGGGATTACTGAGCGTGGGCGACGTGGAAATCCGCGTACCTTCTAACGTGACGGCACGCATTCAAGAAGTGCACTTACTGGTTATCCACTGCCTCTGTGACAATATCGACCGCACGCTCTTCCCGCAGGACGAACAGCAATGAGATATGCTGCCCCACTGTTAATGGTTTGCATGCTGCTGCAAGGTTGCGCCGGTGCCGTTATGGTGGGCGCAGTCAGTGGCGCCATGATGGCCAACGATGAGCGTTCGGTGAAGACTCAGCTCGACGATACCAATACCGATTTTAAGATCACCAGCGCCCTGCTGGAGCATGAAGATCTGAAGAAACAAACGAATATCACGGGTGTTTCGGTTAACGGTAATGTGCTGATGATTGGTCAAGCCCCCAACTCAATGTTGAGGGATAAGGCAATTAAGGTCGTACAAGATCTTAAGCTTGGCGGCAAGATCCACAATCAGATCCGCATCGGTAACCCGACCTCTTTCACCACCCGTAGCAATGACACTTGGGTGACAACGAAAGTGAAGGGTCGCATGCTCAACGAGAAAGAGCTGGATGTCACCCGCATTAAGGTCATCACGGAAAACGGCGAAGTCTTCCTACTCGGACTCATTCACCGCTCTCAGGCCGACATGGCCGTCGATATCGCGCGTAACACCGCTGGTGTGCGTAAAGTCGTTAAAGTATTCGAATACATCGAATAACCGATTGAGCCTAAGCCCTTAGGGTTTAGGCTCGCCTTCTACCGCTTCCAGTCCTAATGCTTTTACTTGGATGTTATCCATCACCTTGGGTGACTTGGCCATCCACATGCCAATCCAAGGTAAAAACAGTGACGGCAACACAATCAATGCGGCGCCCAGCCAACTTAAGCTATCTAACCATTCATCGAATAACAGCCAGCCTAAGAAGACAACAAATAACAGGCCTGTATATTCAGCAATCGCAATATCGCTCGCCTGTGCGCGGCGATAGGCCAGCACGCAGAACCAGTGATAAATCAGCAAGAAGGCATTACTGAGTAGCGCTACGGCTAACAATCCCCAACTCAGGCCCTCAAGCCCCTGAAATGCCGCAATGATTAAGGTTGCAGGAATACCCAGCAGGTTATACAACATTAAGGTTAATACTGGATGCTCAGTGTTAGGGACTTTTTTCAGGGTCAACTGATTGACGGCAAAGGTAAATGCCGAAAATAACACAGCCAATCCAAACCAGTTCATTTCACTTGGCCTCAGGATAATTAAGATCCCGACGAACCCGAGTAATGTGCATGCCACTTGCCCAGTGGTGATCCGCTCCTTTAAAAACCAATAGCCCATCAGAATAATCATCAGCGGCGCCGAGTAAAACAGGGAGCTAACCGTCGCTAAAGGCAAAGCCATTAGGCCAATAATTAAAAAAAGCGCGCCAACCGAGCCTATGTTGGCACGCCAAAGGTGGACCGAAATATGTTCCGTCTTGGGTCGCTGCGAGTACAACCAAATGGGGAGTAACATCAATACTGAAGTGATTTGTCTCACGAGTAGAAAAGTGGCCGCATTCGCATCTTCTGGCAACCATTTGATCGATACATCGTAAAAAGCACTAAATAGATTACCCACTATCAATAAAATCAAACCGATAACTACAGGGCGCTGCATTTTTTACCATCCACAAATCTCAATGCTGGCATGATAATCCCCACAAAACTTAAGCTGAAATGATGCTTTCTCATGCTAGATGAATTAAATTCATACTAAATCTTTTAGGCGTTGAAAATCATGAGAAAGCTCCCTCCATTACGCGCACTACAAGTCTTTGAGACCGCCGCCAGACAACAGCATTTTTCCAAGGCTGCCGCCGAACTTTGCATTACCCAAAGCGCGGTTTCACACCAAGTGCGTGTATTAGAGGAATATTTTGGCGAGCAGCTTTTCGACCGTCAGGGACGAAAATTGCAACTCACGCCGAAAGGCCAAAGCTTATTTATTGAGTTAGAAAGGATTTTTAATGAGTTAAGCGATCTTAATCTCAAGATCCGCGACACCCCAAACCAACAACTCTGTTTGGCGGTGTACAGCTCTTTTGCGGTGAAATGGTTGATCCCGAGATTAGCGGATTTTAGACGCCAGTATCCCAGCGTTAAAATTCGCCTCGAGATGATCACTCAAGACCCCGATCTCAGCACCAGCACGGCCGATATCTTTATCGCGGGCAAACTTAACCAACGGGGCTATTGGCAACAGTTATTGCATAAGGAGCGGCTCATCCCTGTATGCAGCCCGAGTTTTTACCCCAAGTGGCGTGATATTAACTTGAGCAATTTCCAGCAACAGGCATTACTGATTGTGGATGAGGGGCCGCTGGGACTCGATTGGCACAAATGGTCATCGGCCCATCAGATCCCGCTGAATAACGAGCAGCAACATATTTTTAGCCATATCGTAATGGCAATTGAGGCCGCGATTGCAGGCCAAGGCCTCGCCCTCGCCCCCGATTTTATGGTGGCAGGTGATATCAGCACCGGCAGACTGGTTGCGGTTAATCTGCCCGATGTCCATACGGGCTTTGAGTTTAGCTTTATCTGTAAGCAGCGCCGTCTCACAGAGCCTGCCATCGCCGCCTTTTCCTCCTGGCTGAAATCCCAAGCCTAAACGCTTATACCAATCACATTAAATATCTAATCAGTTCAGAGCCTCACAGGCATCTCAATCCAAGGAGCATTGACGAAGAAATGGTTATTCCCTTTTAAGTCAATGTAACACGGGAGTGAGATGCCTGTGAGGCTCCCGAAGGGCGTGGTTGAACGGGCTTTATACTGCGTTTAAGGCTTTCGACAGAGCGCCACTATGCCTTCAAGCCTTCGCCTTGTCTAAAGCCCGTTTAACTCCAGCTGAATGAACAGATATTTAATACGATTGGTATTGGCTCTGTATCAAACAGCCCGATGAATAACAGACATAAAAAAGCCGACCTAAGAATGGGTCGGCTTCATCGAGTGTTATGTAATGCGCTTTTTAGAGCAAATTACACTAACAAACCAATCTTCTCGTACACCTTTTTCAGGGTCACTTCGGCGCGAGCTTGAGCATTTTCGGCGCCCGCTCTCATCACTTGGTCGAGGTAAGCACGGTCGGCACGCAGCGCACGGTAACGCTCTTGCAGCGGCTCTAACATGCCCACTACCGCTTCACCTGCGGCACCTTTTAAGTGACCATACATTTTGCCTTCAAACTCGGCTTCGAGGCTGGCAATGCTTTGACCTGTGATACCCGACATTAAGCTCAACAGGTTAGATACACCTGGCTTGTTTTCCATATCGAAACGCACGACTGGCGGCTCATCACTGTCGGTCATGGCTTTTTTCAGCTTTTTCATAACCGCTTTTGGATCTTCAAGCAGGCCAATCACGTTGTTACGGTTATCGTCCGACTTAGACATTTTCTTCAGCGGATCCTGTAGCGACATCACCTTAGCGCCATGCTCAGGGATAAAAGGCTCAGGAATGGTAAACGTCTCGCCGTAAGCGTTGTTAAAGCGAGTCGCGATATCACGAGTTAATTCAAGATGTTGTTTCTGATCTTGGCCAACCGGGATTTCATTCGCTTGATACAGCAGAATATCCGCCGCCATCAATACAGGATAACCAAACAAACCGACGTTAATATTGTTGGCGTGCTTTTGTGACTTATCCTTAAACTGCGTCATACGGCTCAATTCACCCATTTGGGTGTAGCAATTTAACGCCCAACCCAGCTGGGTGTGCTGTGGCACTTGAGATTGGATAAACACTGTGCTTTTCTTTGGATCGACACCACAGGCTAAATACAGTGCAAGCGTATCTAAACAGGCTTCACGCAATGCTTGAGGGTCTTGGCGCACTGTAATGGCATGCAAATCCACCACGCAATATAGGCAGTCGTGGCTATCTTGCATGGCAACCCATTGACGCAATGCACCCATGTAGTTACCTATGGTTAATTCGCCGGACGGCTGTGCACCGCTGAGTACTATGGGTTTGGTCATTACGTCATTGCTCCAAATAAAGATAAAAAGATTCGATTAAACTGGCTGAGCGAGATTTAGCCAGCGCAGGATCTCGGCAAACTGCTCGCATACAGCGTCAGGGCCAGTGAGCCCAATATCTTCACCGTAGTTGTAGCCATAGGTCAAGCCGATTGATGCAACACCCGCCGCTTTCGCTGCTAAAATGTCATTTTTAGAATCGCCCACCATCAACAACTCACTTTTATCGAGTTGCCATTCGGCTAATAGATGCTCGAGCGGTAATGGGTCTGGCTTCATCTTCGCCAGCGAATCACCGCCAAGCACTAGGCTAAAGAAGTCATTAATCTTAAAGGCTTCAAGCAAAGGCAAGGTAAAGCGATAAGGCTTATTGGTCACCACCGCCAGCTTAAATCCTGCATCAAACAGGATTTGCAGCACTTGGTGCACATCGGCATAGAGTGCACTGTGCTTCTCAAGGTTTTCTTGATAGTGATGCATAAAGATGGGCATAGCCGCATCCAATGCCGCTTGCTCAACATCTGTGCCTAAAGCGTGGCTCATGGCGCGGCGCATCAGCATTTCAGCGCCATTGCCCACCCAAGTTCTCACCTGTGCCTCGGTACACCTTGCCAAACCTAATTCGGCGAGTGCCGCCTGGGTCGCGACCGCGAGATCGGGCACACTGTCAATCAATGTGCCGTCGAGATCAAAGGCAATCGCTTTAATCTGTTCCCGCATTATTTGGCCTCTACTTTCGCTAACTCGGCGTGCATCTCGTCGACGACGGCTTTATAGTCTGGTTTACCGAAAATGGCAGAGCCGGCGACAAACATATCGGCGCCTGCGGCGGCGATTTCAGCAATGTTATCCACTTTAACGCCACCATCGACTTCTAAACGAATATCGAACCCGCTGGCATCGATACGCTCACGCACTTGGCGTAATTTATCTAAAGTCGAAGGAATAAAGGATTGGCCGCCAAAACCTGGGTTGACTGACATCAGCAGAATCACATCTAACTTATCCATTACATGGTCAAGATAGTGCAGCGGCGTTGCTGGGTTAAACACTAAACCCGCTTTACAACCCGATTCTTTAATCAGTTGCAGAGTGCGGTCGATATGCTCAGAGGCCTCTGGGTGGAAAGTAATAATAGACGCACCCGCCTTGGCAAAATCAGGCACGATACGGTCAACAGGCTTAACCATTAAATGCACATCGATATCGGCCGTGATGCCATAGTCGCGTAACGCTTTGCACACCATAGGGCCAATGGTTAAGTTGGGCACATAGTGGTTATCCATCACATCAAAATGTACTACGTCAGCCCCTGCATCTAACACGGCTTTAACGTCATCCCCTAAACGGGCGAAATCGGCGGATAAAATCGATGGAGCAATTAAAAATGGGCGCATAGGACACTCGCTGCTATTGAACAAAAAGTGCCTTATTTTACCCTTAGCTAGGCCATGCCTCTATAGCAAATGCCACATTTATCGCGATTGAAACCCAATAGAAACACAATTGGAGTACTCATAACGTACGGTAAACTCAAGGAGATGCTGAAGCGTTAGAAAGTTTTTAGTGAAGATTGATAAATTATTGTTCATAAACTAAGCGAGTTTGTTATACTCGGGTCGCTAACGTGGATCATTTAGTGGTTTCAAAGGAAGTATCATGAAGGGGCGGTTAACACAGTTTTCACACATTTTGGGCTCGGTGACATTTAAGTCATCGATAATGTTGGCATTTACCGCAGTGGTAGTCGCCTCCTTAGCCTTTGGCGTGGAAAAACTCACCGCAAGTAACGATACCTCAGCCTGCGCTTGCAGCAGCGATACTCGCTACAACAACAGTTTACCTAGCAGCCATCCAAATAACCGCTGTGCCGAACAGGCACAAACCTTAAGCTGGAAGACTTGGCTCACTGGCAAAAATCGCTCTAGCCAGTTCCATTTTGTCGACTTGCTTGAATTACTCCATGGTCATCAAGACAAACCTATCGATGACCTGAAGCCTGCTAATTCACAACAGTCCTATTGATGCTAAGCCGGATCTGGCAAGTCTTTCACAGTACGATAGCCGCCTTCTTTGGGGTGCAGTCAGATAGAAATCGTCAAAAAGACTTCCAGACCAACTCGCCATTACCGTACATTTTTATGGGGATAGTGCTAGCGATAGCCTTAGTCGCCAGCCTGATTCTGCTTGTTAGCCAAGTCGTTGGCTAAGTCACTCGATACTACAACTTAGTATCAATCATCCTGCGGGTCATAATTCTCGTCGTACAACGCAATCAGCTCGTCGACTTTATTGCGACCACTGCCATTTTGACTAATGTTGCGTTGCACTTGGATCTTGGCAAGGTGGGCACCGCGATACAACTCACGTGTCAGCGGAATATCATGGTTACTGATCACAACAGGAATGCGCTGCTCTAAGGCCATATGCCGCGAGTAACGCGCCAGCAGCGCCTGATCATCCAAACTAAAACCCGCACCAACATAAGTGGTGAAACTCGCGGTGGTCGATAGCGGCGCATAGGGCGGATCGCAATAGATCACATCGCCAGTGCGGATTTGCTCGAAGGCTTTTTCATAGCCGATGCACTTAAACTCGGCGCGCTGCGCTTTCTTTGAAAATGCTAAGATTTCCTTCTCTGGGAAATAAGGCTTTTTGTAGGAGCCAAAAGGCACATTAAAGCCCCCTTTGCGGTTATAACGGCACAGACCATTAAAACCATGGCGATTCAAGTACAGAAAATAAACCGAGCGCAAAAAAGGATCGCGAGATTTATTAAAGTCTGTACGCACACGGTAGTAGGCATCCTTTTGATTCATCTCATCGACGAATAGCTTCTTGGCCGCCGCAATGTACTCGGCAGGCCTTTCTTTCACTATGTTGTAGAGATTGATCAGATCTTGATTGATGTCGCAGAGTAAATAGCTGGGATAGTCAGTATTTAAAAAGACTGAACCTGCGCCGACAAAGGGCTCAACTAAACGCTCACCTGTTGGTAAGTAGTTCGCGAGCTCATCCACCAATTTAAATTTTCCGCCGGCCCATTTCAGGAAGGCTCTATGTTTTTTGATCATTTAACTTGATGAATGCCGACAAAAATAAAGGCCATGATTGTACTCTGTTTATTCTGAAATTTCACCGCTTGAGCGCGTTTCTTGTAGTTGATAACCGCCGAGTTCTGCCCATTTTTTTATCAGGGGTTGGCTAAGATGATACTCTTTGACCAATTCTGCGGCCGCCTGCTGTGCCGATTGACTGTCGTTAAACTGCCCTACCAACACCACCCAAAACTGTTTGTACTTGGCAACTCGCACCTCTGGCACATTATGCAATTTCTTAAGAAGTGACTGCACAGTTTCACGCTGAGAGACTGTGGCAATTTGGATGGCATAACCCGTTTTTGGCCGCACCGATACGGCTGATACAGGCGCAGGAGTTACATGCACCACCTGAGTAGCCGTGTCATCTTTCGCTTGCTCTGTAGGAGCTGGCGCAGGCTCTGCCTCATCAATCTCAGTGGCGCTACTGTCGCCCTTACTTGTCGCTTCATCGACAGGTGGTGCTATGCCTGTCTCTCCTTCCGCTTGAGGCTCCTCCCCATGGAACTTCGCCAATGGGTCCGCTTGCTCCACCGCTTCCGCTAATAATGCCTGCGTTAACGACTCGGCTCGCTGCTTAAAATACGGCGCTAGTATCTGTTTGCCATGGGCAAGAAACTCTGCGGAATCCACAGCAGGATAAGTCACCACCTCGGGAATTGGCTCACCGGAAAAGGGTTTAGCCAGACCAAGCCAAATAACTACAGCAATCAGCACACTAGCAAACCCAATGAGCGCGACTTTGTATTGTGTCCATACTGATTTCTTCTCACCCTGACCATGTAGAGCCAGCTCCAGTAAGGCAACCACCTCCTGAGGAGTGCCTGTTTGCTTCTCAAGCTGAGCACGCACTATGTCCCTTGGCGTAAATGGATTTTGGTCACTATATCGCAGCAAGGTTTGATACAGCGCCTCACGTTCAGGCAGGCTTAAGGGATCAATGCTGACCGGCAGGATTTGTCGTCTTAACGACTCAGGCAATTGGGGGAGTAAGTCGGCTAAAAATGCAGGCGGTACCGCTAAGGTCACGGCAATACGCTGACCCGCACATTGCACTTGATTGAGTATGATGCACTCGGCCCACAATTCTTTAGAGAGTAAATGAGCGTCATCGATAATGATGTGCAGCGGCTTACTTTGTTTTGGCGCGACACGCAGTATGGTTTCAGCGAGGGAGATTTCGTCATCAAAAATCGGGGATGACACCAATTGCACTAAAATCTTGCGACGAATTTCAGCATTGTCGGCGTGCATAGGACAGATGACTAACGCGGCATTCGACTCATCAAAATCTGTGGCTAACGCAGTCAGCAGTGTCGTCTTACCCGAGCCGTGGGCACCCACAAGCACCAGTAGCTGGTCGCTATAACTGGCCACATGATGCAATCTTTCTACGAGGGCTTCCTGTGAAGGAAGCAAGACTTGCCCCTGAAACGTCACTCATCCACCACACAAGGTTTATGCGCAGCAGATAACCTGTTCTAGGGTAGATTCCGGAACTTGGCTAAAGACATCAGCTCGACCAATGGCCGTCGGGAGTACCAGTCGGATCTGACCACCTAACACTTTCTTATCGCGACGCATGTGTTTAATAAAACTATCGAAATCCATAGATTCCGGCGCTGTTACTGGCAGATCGAAAGCATGGAACAATTGCACAATACGACGAACAATTGACTCATCAATCAATCCCATGGATTTAGCCGTTTGTGCAGCAAGGACTGTGCCAGCAGCAACCGCTTCACCATGCAACCAATTGCCATAACCCATCTCGGCCTCGATCGCATGACCAAAGGTATGCCCAAGGTTTAATAGCGCGCGGACGCCCTGCTCGGTCTCATCCTGACTCACGACATCGGCTTTAATCTCACAGCAGCGAGAAATCGCATAGACCAAAGCTTGAGTATCTAGGCTTTTCAATGCTTGAACATTGTTCTCAAGCCATTGAAAAAATTCAGCATCCCACATGATGCCATACTTAATGACTTCTGCCATCCCAGCGGCAAATTCACGCGCGGGCAAGGTCTGCAAGCATTCAGTATCGATAATGACGATCTGTGGCTGGTAAAAAGCCCCGATCATATTTTTGCCAAGCGGATGATTAACGGCGGTTTTTCCGCCAACGGAAGAGTCTACTTGTGATAGTAGTGTGGTCGGAATTTGAATAAAATCGACGCCACGTTGGTAACAGGCAGCGGCAAAACCCGTCATGTCACCAATCACCCCGCCACCGAGGGCCACCAGCACTGAATCACGGCCATAATTGCGTTGCAGTAAAGCCGTAAAAATGGAATCTAAATGCGTTAAATCTTTGAATTGCTCGCCATCGGGAAGGATGACGCTGGTTACCTCACCAAACGAAGCCATCGTGTCTTGGATCTGCTTAAGATACAAGGGCGCGACAGTTTCATTGGTGACGATAAGGATACGTTTTTTCAGCAGGTAGCGAGACAGGGTCTCGCCATCACTCATCAAACTCTGGCCAATATAAATGGGATAACTACGTTCACCTAAATCAACCTGAATTTGTTTTGTCATTCTGCCTAGAAACCTAATTGCTCAATGATTTGATTCGCAACAACCTTTGCACTTTGATCGTCGGTCTTAACGATCACATCTGCAATTTCTTCGTACAGAGGGTTACGGATTTCTGCGAGGTTTTCTAATACTTCTCGCGGATCATCTACTTGCAGTAATGGGCGACGCTTGTCTCTTTGAGTACGCGCAACCTGTTTGTCGATAGTGGTTTCGAGATACACCACGATACCGCGAGCAGATAAATGATTACGGATATCTTTGCTCTGAACTGAACCACCACCAGTGGCAAGGACAATACCTTGTTTTTCAGACAGATCAGCAATAACCTGAGCTTCGCGACGGCGGAAACCTTCTTCGCCTTCAACGTCAAACACCCAAGCAATATCTGCGCCTGTACGTTGCTCAATCTCTTGATCTGAATCGTGGAATTCTAAATGCAGCATTTGCGCCAGATGGCGACCAATTGTGCTTTTACCTGCGCCCATTGGGCCTACCAGAAAAATATTACGTTTTTCAGCCATTTCTTGTACGTCTGAATCTTAATGAAAAGTATGCCTATGTCGACTCATGAACAAGCCGACCTACTGTATGTTACCTTGCTCTAATGAGACTTGACCGAGGATTATCTCAGTTTCATGTCTAGTCTGGCAAGTGATGCACGCTATTTATGATAAGAATTGTATTTCAGACACAATAAAGCCAGCAAGGAATGCTGGCTTTATTCGACTCGTAACAAACGATTAGAGTTTCTCGTTCACAATCTTAGGCGTCACGAAAATCAACAGCTCTTGTCGCTCATTCTTGTCGGTAGTGTTACGGAATAAGAAGCCAACTAAAGGTATGTCACCCAGGATAGGCACCTTGCTCACGCGGCTGATCAAGTTCTGTTGATAGATACCACCAAGCACAATGGTTTCCCCATTATCCACTAACACTTGCGTACCAATACGTTGAGTATCGATAGCGACTGCCGGACCAGTGGGAGTATCCACCGTTTTACCCTGAGAGTCTTGAGTGATTTCAAGATCCAGAATTACACGGTTATCAGGCGTAATTTGTGGTGTCACTCTTAATGACAATACAGCCTTCTTAAAGGTCACCGACGTGGCGCCGCTGGAAGTGGATTGCACATAAGGGATTTCCACACCCTGCTCGATATACGCCGCCTTTTGGTTAGAGGTGGTGATACGAGGGCTCGCGATAATCTCACCTTTGTTTTCCTGCTCAAGCGCACTCAGCTCTAAATCTAAAATAGTGCCATCGGCAAGCTTGGCCACATGGAAAGCAATGCTGGTTGGGTTAGTTACCGCCGCAGGTAAATTCACGTTCAAACGATTATCTAGAGATGGAACCACACCATTAGCAATGCTTCCAGCCCCTTCAAGCGTTCCTGACGTCCCTTTACTTCCCTGTTGGTCAGTTACCCCCCAACGGATACCTAAATCTTCAGACACGTCGTCTTTTACCGTCACCATGCGAGATTCAATCAACACTTGGCGGATAGGAATATCGAGCACTTCGACCAAACGATGAATATTCTCGATGATTTCAGCGGTATCTTTCACTAACACGGTATTGGTACGCTCATCGACAGCCACAGATCCACGTGGTGACAATAAGCTAGAATCCGCCCCTTTGAGTAACTCGGCAATATCCGTCGCCTTGGCATAGTTGATTTGCAAATACTCAGAATAGAGTGGCGCCAGCTCTTTTACTTCCTGCTTATTCTTGAGGTTTTGGCTTTCGCGAATCGCCAACTCTTCACTTGGCGCCACCATCAGAATATTACCTTCGATACGCTTATCGAGTCCTTTGGTTTGCAGGATCAAGTCCAATGCTTGGTCCCAAGGCACGTCATCGAGCCTTAAAGTAATATCGCCTTCAACCGTATCACTGGTAACTAAGTTGAAGTTGTTGTAGTCGGCAATAATCTGCAACACAGTACGGACCGAAATATTCTGGAAATTTAACGAAAGGGTTTTACCGTTATATTTCTTCACCTCTTTGGTCGCAGCAGCGCGCTCTACTTTGTTGATTGAGAGCCTAAAGAGATTGTCTTCCTGTTTGTAATTGAACTCATAATTGCCTGAGACATCGACTAAAATCCGGGTCGTTAAATCGTCCTTAAAGGTTTCAAAATGCTTTACGGGTGTGGAGAAATCCTGCACATCCATCACATATAACAAGTCACTGTTAATATCTGTGTTGTAAAGCTGAACCTCAAGTTTGGCACCTATTTGTTCAACGTTAGCCGCAACTGAGCGATTATTTAAATAGACTAATAAATCACCACCGCCATTCGCGTTGCGACGGAAATCGATATTTTTAACGCTATTAACGAACGGATTATTACCCGCTTGTGAGCCTGCAACTTCATCGTTAATGGTTAAACGGTAAGAATTACCAACGACACTACCTTGATACGGTTTAACCTTAGATAAGCCCAACGTCACCATTAGGTGGGCATCTTGCTGCGTTGTCACTATGTCCTTCACACCGACTTGGTTAATCGGCAGGCGGTCCTTAGAAAGACCCGAAATACTGTCATCGAAGGTTAATACCAACTGAGCAGGAGAAGCATTAGAGTCAATTGTGGGCGCGCTAATCGCCTCCTCAAAAACTAACTCGACTTCTAATTGATGATCGACAAGAGCATGGTATTTGACATCCATCAACCTATTTGCCGCAAAACTCGATGGCAAAAATCCAAATACTAATGCGATCCCAATAACAGACTTGGCTAAGCCTGAAGATAAAAACGATAACGGGATTTTTATCGCGGCAGAAGATTTCATTATTCCCTCATCCTTCGCTTGTTATTTTCCAGAAAGTTCAATGTTGTTTGTGCGTTCAGACCAACAACCAGAACCATCGGGAATTAATTCTACAACTTCCACATTCTGAGAAGTCACTTTCGCTATATGGCCATTAAACAATCCAAGATACTCACCTACGCCCATCCGATATACACTGCCATCATTGGTTTCAATAAGCGCCCAAATCGAATTACCTTCACTTAAAGTACCGCGCATTTTTAGATTGTCTAATGCATAGGTTTCTAAACGGCCTTTACGGCGTTTCAAATCCGGCTGTAAGCAGTTTTTGCTAGTATCAACCACTTCTTCCGTTAACTCTCGAGAAGGAGGGACAAAGGGGCTACGCATTAATTCGGCTTGATACGCAAAATGCTCAAACTTAGGTGGCTCTTTTAAGGGTGGAATATGCGCCACATGCTGTGCCTTGGTAGTAGTAACAAATAGCTCTAAATCACTACGATCGCCAACACAACCCATTAAAAAAAGACTTAATGCTAACAGAGGTAAGAGTTTCATTATTTCTTCCCCTTGTTATTGGCTGCATTTTCGGGAGGTAATTCAGCGCCCTCTTTAAAGCGATAGGTTTTCGCCAGAATATCCATGGCCAGATTACCGCTCTCGTCGCGCTTAATCGTAAAATCGTGCAAGCTGACGATACGAGGCAGTTTAGCCACGCCGCTAACCATATTGCCTATTTGGTGATAATCGCCTGTGACCGACATTTTAATCGGGAACTCAATATAGAAATCCCGTTGAATCTCAGGTTCCCAATTTAAGCTATTAATCCGTAATCCGGCGTCAGTGGCCACAAAGGTTAAGTCATCGAGCAGCCCTGGCATTTCATTTTCAGAGGGCAGCATTTTGAGTAACTCGGCAAATTGCTCCTCCATCACAGCTAACTGTTCACGGTACAATTTAAGGTTAGCGGCAAGCTGATATTTAGTTTTAAAATCTTCTCTGAGCTGTTCTTCTTTTCGTTGCTCCGCGTTATACACATCGATAGCATCCGAAACCACGAGGAAATACCCCGCGGCAAATACGCAGAGTGCCAATAGCACAGCGAAAAACACTTTGACTTGATTCGGCCAACCGCCGATGTTCTCAAAATCGATATCATTAAACTGACTTAGATCGAGTTTCATTTACTCGCTCCTTTTGCCGTTTTAATAGGCTCATCAGCCATGGCACCTTTAATGCTCACTCTTAAGCTAAAGCGTTGTAATTGTCTTAGCTCATCATCTTGAGACACGATAGATTGCATATTGGGATCGGTTAACCACTCGGACGCCTTCACCTTACGCATCATGTTCGCCACGTTGTTGTTCGATTCACTGCGGCCTTCAATCAGTAATAAACTGCCTTTTTTCTCTAAGCTAGATAGATATATTCCGGGCGGCACGATACGCACCAGCTCATCTAATACGTGTGTCGGCAAATTACGGGATTGCTGAAGGTTCAAAATAATCTCGGTGCGACGCTCAATATCTTTCTTACGCTCGGTGATCTTTTTAATCTCGGCGATTTGTGCATCGAGTTGCTGAATTTCAGACTGCAAGTAAGCATTACGTCCGCGCTGTTCATCGGTCATCATGTCGAGTAAAGATAGAGCCACATAGACTAAAATCGCTGAGCCTAAAAATACCGCGGCCAATATGCCAATATAATCGCGCTTCTGCTTTTCTCTCGCTTCTTCACGCCAAGGAAGCAGGTTTATGTTCGCCATTGACCGTAGCTCCTCAGCGCTAAACCACAAGCAACCATATATTTGCTAATGCTAGGTTGCAGTATATTTTTAACGGATTCATCTGCGTGCAGACACCCTTGGAAAGGATCGGCAATAATGGTGTGGACGCCTAACTCATTCGTTAATAAGTTAGCCATGCCTTCCAGTTTAGATGTTCCACCGCATAATACGAGATAATCGACTTTATCTTTGCCGCTCGACGTACAATAAATTTGCAGCGTTCGCTTAATTTGTTGCAGTAATTGCGTTTGGAAGGGAGATAGCACTTCGAACATATAATTACGTGGCAAATCGCCTTCAATTTTGGCTTTCTCTGCTTGTTCGTAGGACATGCCATAAAACGACAGAATCGACTGCGTAAATAACTCGCCACCAAAGGCCTGCTCACGAATAAAGGTCGTTTCACCCGACTCCACCACGCAGAAGGTCGTCATGTTGGCGCCAATATCGACCATGGCCACCGCCTTCTGACGAGCGCCTTCGGGTAACTGCCCTAGCACCAACTCAACGGCTCGGCCCAGAGCATAACCTTCCACATCAACGACTTTGGTTTCGAGTTCTACTTCATCGAGCGCATCGACTCTAGCATCAATATTGTCAGTGCGGCACGCGCTCAGTAGCACATCAACCTTAGAAGGATCGGTGCTATTAACATTTAGAGTTTCAAAATCAATGCTAACTTCATCGAGGGAGTATGGGATAAGGTTATCGGCTTCAATCTCAATTTGCGCTTCCATTTCCTCCTCGCTTAGCGAGGCATCCATGTAGATAACCTTAGTCATCACCGCAGAACCTGAGACCGCAACAGCTGCATATTTAACCGATTTAGGTAAAATACGCTTAATCTGTTTGAGACATTCAACAACGGCATCGGCATCACGAATATCATGATCGTTAATAGCCCCCTTTTTTACGGGAACCGCTGCATGACTTAGTATTTTATATCCATCAGCAGTCTTACTCAGCAGAATAGCCTTTACTTCATGGGAACCAATATCAATCCCGACCATTTGCGGAGCCTGACGCTTCCATAAATTTGAAAGCATAGTCCGTTGTCACTTTATTATTTGTATTCAGTAGTAAAAGAGATTAGCACAAAATCAACCCGTTATACGTATTTGTATAGAATGTTTCAAGATTTTACAAACGCTATTTTAGGGCCGTCACGTTTTTGCTTCACCCAAACGTGCGCGCCTTATATACTGTCGCACTTAACTGAACATTAGGATCAATTTAGGTGAAGTGGTTAAAACGTATTGTTATAGCTCTATTCAGTCTAGCCCTTTTGGGCGTGGGCGCCATTGTTGCAGCATACTTTTATGTTTTGCCGGATCTGCCGGATGTATCGACACTAAAAAATGTGCAATTACAAACACCTTTGCGCATTTACAGTAGTGACGGCAAACTCATCTCTCAATTTGGAGAGAAGCGCCGTATTCCGCTGAAACTCGAAGAAGTGCCTAAACCACTGCTGCAAGCCTTCCTCGCCACCGAAGATGCACGCTTTTATGAGCACGGCGGCATAGATCCTGTTGGGGTGATGCGTGCCGCAATCGTCATGCTCACCACGGGTGAGAAGAAGCAAGGTGCGAGTACGATCACCATGCAGGTGGCGCGTAACTTCTTCCTGACCCGCGACAAGACCATTATTCGTAAAGTGAAGGAAATTTTTATTTCCTACCACATCGAGCAATTGTTAACTAAAGATGAGATTTTAGAGCTCTACGTTAACCGTATTTATTTAGGTCAGAGAGCCTATGGTGTCGGCGCAGCCGCTCAAGTGTATTTCGGTAAAAACGTTCAAGATCTGACGCTTTCCGAAATGAGTATGATCGCGGGCCTGCCTAAAGCACCGTCGACGCTAAACCCTATCACCTCCCCTTCACGTGCACTCGCTCGCCGCAACGTGGTATTGATGCGGATGAACGAAGTGGGTTACATCAGCAAGGCTGAATACCAAGCAGCTGTGCAAGAGCCACTCATCGCCAAATACCATGGTGCTGAAATCGATCTCTACGCTCCTTATATCTCTGAAATGGCTCGGGATTATATGGTGCAGAAATACGGTGAAGAAGAAGCCTACACCAATGGCTATAACGTCTACACCACTATTTCATCAGAGCAACAACTGCTAGCACAGCAAGCATTACGCAATAACGTCTATGCCTATGATGAGCGCCACGGTTACCGTGGTCCTGCGGCGGTTCTCTGGACCGATGCCAAGCCGGATGATGCACAAATCAAAGCCGAGCTCGCAAAAATTACGCCTGTGCAAGAGTTGCAACCTGCTGCGGTATTAAACATCGATGGTCAGCAAGCCAGCGTGTTAACCGCCAAGGGCGAGACCAAAATCATTAAGTGGGATGGCCTAAAATGGGCACGCAAATTTATCACCGATAAACGCCAAGGCTCGGTGCCAAAATCGGCCTCGGATATGCTAAAAGTCGGTGAGCGTATTTGGATCCGCGATAACGGTCAGTACCTACAATTATCGCAAGTGCCTGAAGTGGCCAGCGCCACTGTTGCACTCGATCCTACAAATGGTGCTATCCGCACCTTAGTGGGCGGCTACAGCTTCAGCCAAAGCCAATATAACCGCGTGACCCAAGCGAAACGTCAATTAGGTTCGAATATTAAACCTTTCATCTATGCCGCAGCATTAGAGAAAGGCTTTACCCTCGCGACCCTGATTAACAACGCGCCGATTAACAAACCCGATATTAGCCAAGGTACTGCGTGGCGCCCGAAAAACTCGCCCGATATCTATGGCGGTCCAACACGCCTGCGTGTGGGCTTAGCGCAATCGATCAACGTAATGTCGGTTCGCGCCATGCGCCATATTGGTTTAGATGCGGCCATCGCCGAGCTGACTAAGTTTGGCTTCGATCCTAACGACTTACCTCGTAACGAGTCGTTAGCCTTAGGTTCTCCTTCGGTCACCCCGCTGCAAGTGGCAACCGCTTTCAACGTGTTCGCAAACGGCGGCTTCTTGGTGGAACCTTACTATATCGAACGAGTAGAAGACTCCTTCGGTAATGTGATTGAGAAGGCCAATCCGACCTTAGCCTGTAAGCCGAACAACAGCTTTGTGCAGCCTAGCAGCGATCCAATGAGTTTTGGTGAGCCAACGACTCAAACCGATGAACCTGTCGCTCATTGCTTCGAGCAAACAGGCCGTTATGCTCCGCAAATTATCTCTGAACAAACGGCATTCCTGATCACCGAAGCGCTGAAGAGTGTGATCTGGGGTGGTGGCGATTGGAGCAAAGGCACTGGCTGGCAAGGTACTGCTTGGCGTGCGGCTCAGTTAATCAAACGTCATGATATTGCAGGTAAAACGGGTACAACCAACGAATCACGCGATACTTGGTTCAGTGGTTTTGGCCCGACACTGACCAGCACATTCTGGGTAGGCTTTGACGACCATGGTCGCCAGTTAGGCAGAACCGCATGGAACTCCAACGGCGAGAAGGATCAGATCACGGGTACCGAGGCTGGCGCGAAGACCGCAGGCCCTGGCTGGAACGAGTTTATGAATAACGTGCTGAAAGGCGTACCTGAAACCACAGCAATTCCGCCAGAAGGGATTGTCTCGGTGCGGATCGATTTGGCGACCGGCAAGCTAACTCGTAAGACAGATTACACCAGCGCATTTGAGTACTTTATCTCGGGCACTGAACCTAAAGAATACATCAGTGAAAGCCAAGATGAAAACAACCTATTCATCGATGCGCCGACAGACGATTTATTCCAATAAGCCTCTGTGACAGAAACAAAAAACGCGACCCTAGAGTCGCGTTTTTTATTACTTGATTAAAGCATTAAACAATTTTCTTCGCCGAGATGGCTTGCTTCACCTGAGTCAGCGCCGTGCCGCCAAGGACATCACGTTTTGCCAAACAGGCTTCGATGGTGAGGTTGGGATAGACGTCATCTTCGATGATATCGGCAAAGGTTTTAAACTCGGCCAGCGTAAAACCTTCTAACGGGATCTTCTTGGCAATTGCCGCAACCACTGCCACGCCGACCACATGGTGCGCTTCGCGGAATGGCATGCCTTTAGACACCAGATAATCCGCCAATTCAGTCGCGTTGGCATAACCTTGCTGCGCGGCTAACAGCGCATTCGGGCGGTTGACGACTAAACCAGATAACACTAATGCCGCCATATCTAAGCAGATTGCCCAGCTGTCGACTACATCGAACAAGCCTTCTTTGTCTTCCTGCATGTCTTTATTGTAGGCCAGAGGTAGCGCTTTCATGGTGGTGAGAATGCCCACTAAGCTACCGTACACACGGCCCGTTTTACCGCGAATAAGTTCCAGCGCATCGGGGTTTTTCTTTTGTGGCATCAAAGATGACCCCGAGGTCACTTCATCACTTAATGAGATAAAGCCCGCTTCACCCGAGTTAAAGAAAATCAAATCTTCGGCCATGCGGCTTAGGTGAATCATGCTGATTGAGGCCGTAGAACATAGCTCAACCACATGGTCGCGATCCGACACACTGTCCAAACTGTTTAAGGTTGGCGATGCAAAGTTCAGTGCCGCAGCCAGCGCATGTCTATCCATTTGATAGGCTGTACCCGCCAAAGCGCCCGAACCGAGCGGGCAGGTATTGGCGCGCTTTAAGGCATCGGTTAAGCGGCTAAGATCACGCTCAATCATCTCCACATAGGCCAAACACCAATGGCCGAAGGTCACAGGCTGAGCACGTTGCAAATGAGTATAACCAGGCATCACAGCGTCGAACTCACGCTCAGCAAGCGCAATAAGTTCGCTGCGTAAGGTTTGCAGGCGAGCCACTAATGCCGCACCTTCGGATTGACACCAGAGTTTTAAATCGGTCGCGACTTGGTCATTACGGCTTCGGCCCGTATGGAGTTTTTTACCCAGATCGCCGACTTTAGCGATCAACGCAGACTCCACGAAGCTGTGAATATCTTCCGCGCCCGATGCAAGAATAATCGCAGGATCGCCCTTCACTTCCACCAGCAGCTCGTTCAGTGCTTTCTTCAAGTCGCTGCATTCAGTGGCAGTGATAATGCCGACACTGGCAATCGCATCGGCCCACGCGATAGAGCCAACCACATCCTGTTCAAACAAACGGTAATCCACCGGCAGTGAATCGTTGAATAATTTAAATAGCGCGCTGGTTTCGCCCTGAAATCTTCCACCCCATAAAGCCATGCTCAATCCCCTCGGTCACTGCTTTGAATACGTTAAAGCCATTAAAATTTAAGATATAAAAAAGGGCGCTAGGCGCCCTTTGAGTCTGCCTATTACTTAGCGTTGAGCGCGCGGATGCGGCTTGCTAACGAGTACAGACGGATAAAGCCTTCAGCGTGTTTTTGGTCGTACACTTGGTCTTCACCGAAGGTGGCAAAGGCTTCAGAGTACAAGCTGTTTGGCGAACGCTTCTTAACGGCAATCGCGTGACCTTTGTAGAGTTTAACCACAACTTCACCGTTAACAGACTCGGCTAATGACTCAGATGCCGCCAACAGCGACTTACACAGAGGTGTAAACCAACGACCATCGTAGACTAAGTGTGCCATTTGGGCGCCCACTTGCTCGCGCCAAGTACGGCTGGTTTTATCCAGCACTAACTCTTCAATCGCGCGCAGCGCAGCAAACATCACAGTGCCGCCTGGAGTTTCGTAGCAACCACGAGACTTCATGCCCACTAAACGGTTTTCGGTGATATCGATACGACCCACGCCATGTGGTGCAGCGATCGCGTTCAGCTTCATCAGTGCAGCGTAAGGTGTTAATGCCTCACCGTTTACTTTAGTCACACGGCCATGTTCAACTTCGAGCGACACATATTCTGCTTGGTTTGGCGCATCTTCTGGATCGGCAGTCAGTGTCCATACACCTTTGCTTGGCTCGTTCCATGGATCTTCCAGCTCGCCACCTTCGTGGGAAATGTGGAATGCGTTGGCATCACGGCTGTAGATCTTAGTGGCAGAAGCCGACGTCTTGATATTACGCTCGGCTAAGTAAGCCAGCAGATCTTCACGGCTCTGCATGGTCCATTCACGCCATGGTGCAATCACTTTTAAATCAGGTGCTAATGCCGCAAAGCAACCTTCGAAACGCACTTGGTCGTTACCCTTACCGGTACAACCGTGACACAGGGCATCGGCACCCACTTTACGTGCCACTTCAACCTGCGCCTTAGCAATGATTGGACGCGCCATTGAAGTACCTAACAGGTAAGTCCCTTCGTAGATCGCACCCGTTGCCATGGTTGGGTAGATATAGTCTTTAACGAATTCTTCTTTCAGATCGACGATATGGCATTCAGATGCGCCAGAAGCTAATGCCTTTTCAGTTAGACCCACTAACTCTTCTTCACCCTGACCTACGTCAGCGCAAAAGGCGATGATTTCACAGTTGTCGTAGGTTTCTTTTAACCAAGGAATAATGGCCGAAGTATCTAGACCACCCGAATAGGCTAAAACGACTTTTTTCACGCCAGTGTTTTTGTTCTCGATAGACATCTTAAATTCCTATAACTCGTTTCTCACCTTGGAGAAAGTAGGCTGCTAAACAGGGTTAAATTAACTAAATAGGGTTATCAGTACTGCGTTTTGGGCGTGCATCCGATTCTCTGCTTGTTGCAGGATCAAGGAGCCTTCGCCATCCATCACTTCATCGGTCACTTCAACACCGCGGTGAGCGGGTAAGCAGTGCATAAAGAAGTGAGCACCCGCTTTCGCCATCAAGCCCTTATTGACCTGATAAGGTGCAAACTTATCCTTAATTTCCGCTAACGGTGTTGGATCGCCCATGGAAATCCAAGTATCAGTATAGATAGCATCGTGACCTTCGATAGCACCAATATCTGAAGTCAGTACAACCTTGCCGCCATATCGACTGGCCAGTTCTTGCACTTCGGCCACGACGTAGCCATCAGGAAAGTGACCCGCAGGGCAGATCACTGTCATGGTGGCACCGAGAATGGCCGCGCAATACATCAATGAATTCGTCACGTTATTACCGTCACCTACGTACGCTAACTTAACATCACTGATATTTTCAAAATGCTCGGCCAAGGTTAAGAAATCGGCCAGCGCTTGGCAGGGATGATATAAATCCGAAAGCGCATTTATCACAGGCACAGTGCCAAACTCGGCCAATTGTTCGATGGTCTTGTGGGAGAAAGTTCTCGCCACAATGGCATCGGCCCAACAGGACAGGTTAGAAGCAAAGTCAGCGACCGATTCCCGCTTACCTAAGGCACCATTTTGTTGGTCTAGGTATAAACAGTGGCCGCCGAGCTTGTTAATACCGATATCGAAGCTAACACGAGTACGCAGGGATGGCTTTTCAAATAACATCACCACACTCTTACCGTCCAGCGCATGACGATACTCAGCGGGATTCGCTTTAATCGTCTTGGCTAAGGTAATCAGATCCAGCAACTGTTGCTGGGTTAACTCTTTTATCGATAGTAAATGCTTCATAACCTACTCCGCTTATGGTTGGATTTGTGTGCCCACGGCCTCACCTTTTGCTAATGCGACTAATTGGCTTGCATCACGCCATGAGGCAACTTGAACCGCCTGCCCCATCCACTGCGCCACTTCGAGCGCAGCTTCTACTTTTACCTTCATTCCCTTTTCGATCACGCCTTGCTTCACCAAATCCGCAATCTGCTTACCATTCAGCGAAGGGATTAATTGACCTTTACCATCGAGCACGCCAGATACATCCGATAGCAGCACCAACTTGCCACCGACTAACTTAGCTAATACCGTCGCCGCTTGGTCGGCGTTCACGTTCAGCATTTGGCCATCGTCCATCATGGCAATCGAGCTACAAATCGGCATCCAACCTTGGGACAGAATAAACTTGAGGTAGGTGGCGTCTTTAGGAGAAACCTCGCCCACTAACCCTAAACGCTCATCTTTGATCTTGGCCGATACTGTGTTGCCATCGGCTAAGCTCATGCCAATGCTCACAATCCCGGCTTTAGTCGCTGCGCCTTGGAGGATCTTATTTGATGTTCCAGCCAGTGCACCGGCAATAATCGGCATTTGCTCCGGCGGAGTGACCCGCAAGCCTTCTAGCTTGACGGTTTCCATGCCGTTTGCGGCTAATTGCTCGTCGACCAAACAGCCGCCGCCATGCACCATCAGCACTTGCTGACCATTGGCGATCATTGCTGCTGCGGTATCCATTAAACGCGCCATCCCCATTTCACACTGCAGCAGGGCGCCGCCGACTTTAAGAACTAATACTGAGTTGTTGGTAGACATCTTGACGACTCTCTTAAATAAGGATGAACGGTTAAAGGTTAAAGTGAATCTTTATGCATTGCAGGGCTTGGCTCGCCGCGCCTTTCATCAAATTGTCGATGGCACTGGCAACCACTAAGTAGCCACTGTTCTCATCAAACTTCCAACCTAAGTGGCAATTCGGCGTCAGCACCACATCATCCACTTTCGGGAACTGGTTCTGTTTCACCGTCACCAGCGGAGCTTGGTCATACACACTGTATGCCGCAGCCACATCGGCAGTGGTAGTGCCCGGTTTTAGCTGTACCGTAATGGTCGCTAAAATGCCGCGCTTGAAGTTGCCAAGGTGCGGCGTGAAGATCACCTCTTGCCCCAGTTGAGTGGCAATTTCGGGTTGATGTCTGTGGCCTAATACACCGTAGGGTGTGAGGCTCACTTCGCAAAAACTGGTATGCAGTTGCGCCTTACGACCCGCACCTGTCACACCGCTGACCGCATTGATCACTGGATAGGCTGAGGTCAGTAAATTCTTTAATGGTTTCAATGCAGTTAATGATGCTGTTGGGTAACAACCTGGCACAGCAATCATCTTAGTGGCGGCGACTTCTTTGGCATTCCACTCGGCCAGACCATAGACTGCCTTGGCCAACACTTCGGGATACTCATGTTCAAAACCGTACCACTTAGGGTACTGCGCCACATCGCTGAAACGATAGGCACCGCTTAAGTCAAACACGGCTAAACCTTGGTTGTAGAACCAAGCCGCTAAATGCAAACTCACCGAATGCTCGGTCGCTAACACTACGGCATCCGCCTCGGCGACGATCTTCGCCTTCGCTTCTTCAGTCAGTGGCGACAGCGCTAAGTCAATGTGGCTGTAGACAGGGTACAAATCTGCTAAAGCTCTACCTTTATCTAAACTATTTTCAGAGACATACAGACCTTGAATCGATAATTCAGACTCCGCATGGACTAAAGCTGTTAGTTGTGCGCCTGTGTAACCACTGGCACCGATAATGGCGATGTTTTTCATATGTATTTTTATAAACCGAATCAAAGAGACTTAAAGAATAGATGAATAGCGTACACGCACCAGCGTATATCTATGATGACAAGACTATCGTCGTAGGAAATCGTAATGGGTCGTTATTTTATTCACTGACGGCTTAACGCTATACATCATGATATTTACTCTACAGGTCACAAGGGGTGACTCATCTCAACTGCTGGCTAGACTACCACAAAGATCTATTTATGCAATATATGTGAATATATATTTTTATTAAATTTTGCCTTTTATCTGCATTCAAGCACGCTGAGCAAATAACACCATACTTCACTAACTGCTTAATAACTCAGTTATCTATGGATGAAAGACTGAAAAATCAGTCCTTTTTATTAACACCGAATACACATACCCGCAAAACCGAAAATGATGCAGTTCATATTCACTTCCGCTAAACATAATAAAATATTGCGTTAGCTCGCATTTATATTGAATATTCCTCAACAATTATCGCGATTAGTTGCATATAAGATAAGCCAGTCGTATAAGTTATAAGTTCTGCTGTTGACCATTGCCCTCAGTGGTGGGTATTGTGCTAGCGGGCTATATACCCAAGCGACCTGAAGATAGGATTCTCATCACCTACAGGTTGTTTGGGTATATTGCGGATTTTTATGTTTTTCTATTCGGAGTAACTATGGCAGGTAATGTGGCAGACAATGTGACCGACATGTATGCGTCGTTAAGATCGAACGTGAGTATGTTAGGGCAGATCCTGGGCGATACAATGCGCACCCACCTCGGTGATTCTTTCCTCGAGAAGGTTGAGCAAATTCGTAAACTCGCGAAAGATTCCCGCCGTGGCGATGAAGCGGCACGGGAGCAAATGCTAGAACTGCTCACCGCACTCCCCGATGAAGAGTTAGTGCCGTTTGCCAAAGCCTTCAACCAATTCCTCAACTTAGCAAACTTATCCGAACAATTTCATACTATTAGCCGTAACTGCGATGAACTGGTTTGCGTACCGGATCCGGTCGAACAGTTGCTTGGCCGCATGCTAAATAGCCGTATCGATCAAACCAAGATGTTGGATTGCTTAAAGACGCTGGATATCGACTTAGTCCTCACCGCGCATCCAACGGAAATCTCTCGCCGCACACTGATCCAAAAATATGCTGCGATTGTGGATTGCCTCGCCGAGCAAGAAAACAATCAACTGTCCGACAGAGAGCGCCGCCAAATTAACCTGCGTCTACGCCAATTAATCGCCCAAATCTGGCACACCAATGAAATTCGCCGTGAACGCCCAACACCAGTGGATGAAGCCCGCTGGGGATTGTCCACCATTGAAGAATCTCTCTGGCATGCTGTTCCCGACTTTTTAAGGCAGCTCAACGATCAAGTACAAGATCGCACTGGCCAGCAATTGCCTATCGATATCGCGCCAGTACGCTTCTCAAGCTGGATGGGTGGCGATCGCGACGGCAACCCCTTTGTGACCGCTAAAGTCACCCAAGAAGTGCTAGATCGTAATCGCCATGCCGCCGCCCGTTTATTCCTCAAGGATATAGTGTTGCTGGTTGGCGAGTTATCGATGGAAGAAGCCAACAGCGAGCTGATGGCGTATACCAACAATAGCTGCGAACCCTATCGTTTTGTGCTGCGCTCATTAAGGCAAAAACTGCGCGACACCATCGACTACTTAAACGCCCGCATCGAGGGCCACAATCCTGAAGTGGATAAATCGACGCTGATTTGGCAAGAAAGCGATCTGAAAGCGCCACTAGAAATGCTGTATAAGAGTTTATGTGACTGCGGCATGCGTTTGATTGCTAACGGTTTACTGCTCGATATCCTGCGCCGACTCGCTTGTTTTGGCATCCATATGTTAAGGCTCGACATCCGCCAAGACGCAGGCCGTCACTGCGATGTCCTTGCAGAGTTAACCCGCTATCTAGGTATGGGAGACTTTAATCATTGGGATGAAACCGAAAAACAAGCCTTCTTACTGCGTGAACTCAGTAACCGTCGTCCGCTGATCCCGAGCAACTGGCAACCTTCCGCCGACGTAGCCGAAGTGCTTAACACTTGCCGCTTAATTGCTAAACATCCTGCTAAGGCCTTGGGTTCCTATGTGATCTCCATGGCGAGCAAACCTTCAGATGTATTAACCGTATTATTGCTGCTCAAAGAAACCGGCTGCACTCATCCAATGCGCGTTGTGCCGCTATTTGAAACCTTAAGCGACTTAAATAATGCCGCCGAGTGTATTACCGCACTGCTCGATATCGACTGGTATCGTGGTTACACCAAAGGTATGCAAGAGGTGATGATCGGTTATTCTGACTCGGCCAAAGACGCGGGTGTGATGGCCGCCGCTTGGGCACAATACCGTGCACAGGAACAGTTAGTCGCCGTCTGTAAACAGGCTGGCGTTAAGCTGACGCTGTTCCATGGTCGTGGTGGCAGTATTGGTCGCGGCGGCGGCCCAGCTCACAAAGCGATTCTGTCACAACCACCCGGCTCAGTTGATGGTCGTATTCGCGTCACCGAGCAAGGAGAGATGATCCGCTTTAAGTTCGGCCTGCCTAAATTGGCGGTGCAAAGCTTAGCCCTGTACACCTCAGCGGTGTTAGAAGCGACCTTGCTTCCGCCGCCCGAGCCTAAGCAGGAATGGCGCAATTGTATGGAGCGAATTGCTGAGGAGTCAGTGAGTGCTTACCGCGGTATTGTCCGTGAAGAGCCTGATTTTGTGCCTTATTTCCGTGCAGCCACTCCGGAAGTTGAACTGGGCAAACTACCATTAGGCAGTCGTCCAGCAAAACGCCGTGTCGATGGCGGTATCGAGAGCTTACGTGCCATTCCTTGGATTTTTGCTTGGTCACAAAACCGCTTAATGTTGCCAGCATGGCTCGGCGCCGGTGAAGCATTACAGGCTGCCTGCCAACGTGGCGAAATGGGCTTACTACAGGATATGGAGCGCGAATGGCCCTTCTTTAGCACACGGATTTCCATGCTGGAGATGGTGTACGCCAAGGCGGAACCTAATTTGGCGCGTTACTATGAAACCTGCTTAGTACCGACCAATCTACATCACTTAGGCGAAACTTTACGCCAGCGTTTAGATCTCGGCATTAAAGTGGTGCTGGAGCTGACTAAATCGGATACCTTAATGGCGCATACACCGTGGAATCGCGAATCAGTCAAACTGCGCAATCCCTATATCGATCCATTAAACTTCCTGCAGACCGAGTTATTAGCTCGTACTCGCAAGGAAACAACCGAAGCTCCCGCTTCCGAACACGTGCAACTCGCCTTAATGCTGACGATTGCCGGTGTCGCGGCGGGCATGAGAAACACAGGTTAATGAAAAAACTCACGCTTAGCCTTTGCATGGGATTATCTGTACTGCTTGGCGGCTGCGTCACGCAGTACAGTATCAGCGAGCATGAAATGGAGCAGTATCTCAGCAAAGAGATCCATTTTGAGGTGAAACAAGGTAATCAACTGGTGGGCGCGCAAGTGCGCATTAACGACATCAGTGTCAGACTCGGCGAAAAGCCTGACACTATGAGCGTAAGTGCGGCCACTCAAGTGTCCATCACTAATCCAATTTTCCCGTTGAAAGCGCAACTTTCAACCACCTTTGAGGCTAAGCCTTGGTATGACAGTGCCACCCACAGCGTCTACCTACGCCAGCTTGAATTGGTGAAAGTCGAATCAACGCCTAAGGATATCGAGAAAGCCATCAGTAGCGCGACGCCACAGGTTATGGGCTACTTAAGGCATTTCCTCGAGAATCAGCCTGTTTATGTGCTCGATACGAAGGACAGTAATCAAGCGCTGATGGCCAAGATGACCGAGAGCATTCAAGTGGTTCCTGGCAAATTAGTCCTTAAATTCACTAAATAACGGCTTGTGTTGCAAACCATTCACCATAAAAAATGCTCCCTCGGGAGCATTTTTGTTAATCCAGCTAGACTGACTAAACCCGTCAGTATCCAAAGAGTTACTTGCTGAAACGCCCTATCGACTGGTAATCCACAATCACAGCTTCGGTGAGTAATTCACGTCTTAACATATCGTAGGCTACCGCCGCACTTAAGCTACGCACTAAATCCCGCGAACGTCGCGGCAGTTTTATCATTTGGCTGTAGACGCCGCTGCGAGTTGCCAAGGCAATTGCGACAGTACCGACGGGCTTCTCTTCGGTTCCGCCATCAGGTCCCGCTATCCCACTGGTCGCTAAGGCAAAATCACTATCTAAAATAGCACGCGCGCCCTTTGCCATTTCTTCCACCGTGGGAATAGACACTGCACCGTGATCATCTAACGTCGCAGGATTAACCCCTAACACTCGCACCTTAGATTCATTACTGTAAGTCACCAAACCGTGTTGCAAATAGGAAGAGCTGCCTGGGAAGTCGACTAATTGGCTGGTAATCATCCCACCCGTGCAAGACTCGGCAACACTCAAGGTCAATCCGGAATTCAGTAACTTAGTATGGATTTCCTCGGCAAGCGTTGCTTTATCTTCGGCGACAACCGCAGTACCCAGCACCATTTTGATGTGCCCAGTCACCCGAGGCAACAAAGCTATCGCCTTCTCACCGCGGGCAAAGATCTTGATTTCAATATGCGGCATTGAGGAGCGATAACCAATGGTAATTCCCTCAGGTAACTCCAATGGCTCAATTTTGTCGGCAAGGGAAGACTCGCCATGACCTATGGTCAGCAACTTCTTCAATGCCACCTTAGCGTCGAGGTCAAACTCTTCACGGATAAAAGGAATAAATTGTTCCTTCACCATATGCTTGAGTTCAAATGGCACACCAGGAGTGAAGAACAACCAGGCTCGATTCAACTTCACTCTAAATCCACATGCCGTACCGACAGGGTTGTCTACCATCACCGCAGACTCAGGCAGCATCGCCTGTTTCAAATTACTGACGGGCATCTCACGATTATTACGTGTAAACCAATCTTCTAAATGCTGACGCCACTCGCGATTCTCAACCAGAGACTCTCCCTTGGCCTTAGCCATTGCCTCTGCAGACATATCATCACTGGTCGGCCCCAAGCCGCCATTTACTAAGATGACATCGGCATGCAAGCTACGCTCTTGGAAAACCGCAATTAAGTCCTCGAGGCGATCCCCCACAGTCACTCGTCGTTGGATCTCAATGCCATGCTCCATCATAGTGCTAGCAAACCAGGCCGCGTTAGTATCAACAATCTGACCCGACAGCACCTCTTCCCCAGTGCAAATCATCTCTAACTTCATCATAGATCCTTAGCTACCCCAATAAATTACTGCATAAGGTAAGTAACCTCTGAAGTAATAGCAAGAGTTGCCATCGGCAGGTATGGCTCAGTAATGTGAAGAAAATAAGGCAACAAGTCGCTATTTAGCGCGTATCAGGGGTGTGCGAGTGAAAGAGGCTGAAAATTGGAATGAATGATTTCAAAATAACAATCTAAAAATGGCAAACGCCAAATGCAAAAAAGCCAGCTTATGCAGCTGGCTTCATTGTTTAATTAGGCGCTTGGCGATGACCTACTCTCACATGGGGAGACCCCACACTACCATCGGCGCGATTGCGTTTCACTTCTGAGTTCGGGATGGGATCAGGTGGGACCACAATGCTATTGTCACCAAGCAAATTTGTTATTCACTACCCGTCTTATCTTGATGCAGGCAGTAAATTAAATTCGGAAAGCTGGTTTGAGTTGCACTTCTTAAGTGTTTGTATTCAAGCTAAGTACTTGTAAAACCCATCTGGGTTGTATGGTTAAGCCTCTCGAGTCATTAGTATCAGTTAGCTCAACGCCTCACAACGCTTACACACCTGACCTATCAACGTCCTAGTCTCGAACGGCTCTTTAGTGGACTTAAAGTCCAAGGGATGACTCATCTTGGGGCTCGCTTCCCGCTTAGATGCTTTCAGCGGTTATCGATTCCGAACATAGCTACCGGGCAATGCCATTGGCATGACAACCCGAACACCAGCGGTTCGTTCACTCCGGTCCTCTCGTACTAGGAGCAACTCCCCTCAATCATCCAACGCCCACGGCAGATAGGGACCGAACTGTCTCACGACGTTCTGAACCCAGCTCGCGTACCACTTTAAATGGCGAACAGCCATACCCTTGGGACCGACTTCAGCCCCAGGATGTGATGAGCCGACATCGAGGTGCCAAACACCGCCGTCGATATGAACTCTTGGGCGGTATCAGCCTGTTATCCCCGGAGTACCTTTTATCCGTTGAGCGATGGCCCTTCCATTCAGAACCACCGGATCACTATGACCTACTTTCGTACCTGCTCGACGTGTCTGTCTCGCAGTTAAGCTGGCTTATGCCATTGCACTAACCGTACGATGTCCGACCGTACTTAGCCAACCTTCGTGCTCCTCCGTTACTCTTTGGGAGGAGACCGCCCCAGTCAAACTACCCACCAGGCACTGTCCTTAACCCCGATTAGGGGCCCAAGTTAGAACATCAACACTACAAGGGTGGTATTTCAAGGACGACTCCACGAGAACTAGCGTTCCCGCTTCAAAGTCTCCCACCTATCCTACACATGTAGGGTCAATGTTCAGTGCCAAGCTATAGTAAAGGTTCACGGGGTCTTTCCGTCTAGCCGCGGGTATACGGCATCTTCACCGCAATTTCAACTTCACTGAGTCTCGGCTGGAGACAGCGTGGCCATCATTACGCCATTCGTGCAGGTCGGAACTTACCCGACAAGGAATTTCGCTACCTTAGGACCGTTATAGTTACGGCCGCCGTTTACCGGGGCTTCGATCATGAGCTTCTCTTGCGATAACCCAATCAATTAACCTTCCGGCACCGGGCAGGCGTCACACCGTATACGTCATCTTGCGATTTTGCACAGTGCTGTGTTTTTGATAAACAGTTGCAGCCACCTGGTATCTGCGACTGCCGTCAGCTTAGGGAGCAAGTCCCATCACCAACAGCAGCGTACCTTCTCCCGAAGTTACGGTACCATTTTGCCTAGTTCCTTCAGCCGAGTTCTCTCAAGCGCCTTGGTATTCTCTACCCGACCACCTGTGTCGGTTTGGGGTACGATTCCCGCTAACCTGAAGCTTAGAAGATTTTCCTGGAAGCATGGCATCAACTACTTCATCCCCTTGGGGACTCGTCATCAGCTCTCAGTGTATAGTGACCCGGATTTGCCTAAGTCACCCACCTACCACCTTAAACGCGGACTACCAACGCCGCGCTAGCCTAGCCTTCTCCGTCTCTCCATCGCAGTTAGCGGAAGTACAGAAATATTAATCTGTTTCCCATCGACTACGCCTTTCGGCCTCGCCTTAGGGGTCGACTCACCCTGCCCCGATTAACGTTGGACAGGAACCCTTGGTCTTTCGGCGAGGGGGTTTTTCACCCCCTTTATCGTTACTCATGTCAGCATTCGCACTTCTGATACCTCCAGTGTGGGTTACCCCTTCACCTTCAACGGCTTACAGAACGCTCCTCTACCGCGCAACCCTAATGGATTGCACCCGTAGCTTCGGTGGTATGTTTAGCCCCGTTACATCTTCCGCGCAGGCCGACTCGACTAGTGAGCTATTACGCTTTCTTTAAATGATGGCTGCTTCTAAGCCAACATCCTAGCTGTCTAAGCCTTCCCACATCGTTTCCCACTTAACATACACTTTGGGACCTTAGCTGACGGTCTGGGTTGTTTCCCTTTTGACGACGGACGTTAGCACCCGCCGTCTGTCTCCCGGATAGCACTCTTTGGTATTCGGAGTTTGCAAAGGGTTGGTAAGTCGGGATGACCCCCTAGCCTTAACAGTGCTCTACCCCCAAAGGTGTTCGTCCGAGGCGCTACCTAAATAGCTTTCGAGGAGAACCAGATATCTCCCGGTTTGATTGGCCTTTCACCCCCAGCCACAAGTCATCCGCTAATTTTTCAACATTAGTCGGTTCGGTCCTCCAGTTGATGTTACTCAACCTTCAACCTGCCCATGGCTAGATCACCGGGTTTCGGGTCTACGCCTTGCAACTAAACGCGCAGTTAACACTCGGTTTCCCTACGGCTCCGCTATTCGCTTAACCTCGCTACAAAACGTAAGTCGCTGACCCATTATACAAAAGGTACGCAGTCACGGTCTCAAGAACCGCTCCCACTGCTTGTACGTATACGGTTTCAGGTTCTATTTCACTCCCCTCACAGGGGTTCTTTTCGCCTTTCCCTCACGGTACTGGTTCACTATCGGTCAGTCAGGAGTATTTAGCCTTGGAGGATGGTCCCCCCATATTCAAACAGGATATCACGTGTCCCGCCTTACTCGTTTTCATCAAAGGTTAGTTTTCGTGTACGGGGCTATCACCCTGTGCCGCTGGACTTTCCAGACCATTCCACTAACACCCCTCTGACTTAAGGGCTAATCCCCGTTCGCTCGCCGCTACTAGGGGAATCTCGGTTGATTTCTTTTCCTAAGGGTACTTAGATGTTTCAGTTCCCCTCGTTTGCCTCGTAACGCTATGTATTCACGTTACGATGACAGCTTATGCTGCCGGGTTCCCCCATTCGGACATCGTTAGCTCAAATGCTTGTTACTAGCTCGCCAACGCTTTTCGCAAGTTACTACGTCCTTCATCGCCTCTGACTGCCAAGGCATCCACCGTATACGCTTAGTCGCTTAACCATACAACCCAAATGAGTTTCACATCACTTGCGTCGTTGCGACCAGCTGGTTTTACTTGTCTCATCTTCGACCAAGAAGATGGACTCGCCTTAGACTTGAATATTCAAGACACTTAAAAAGTGTTTTAAGAACTCAATTTTTTTCGTATTAACACAACGACAGACATCATTGTATTAATTACTATCAGCTTTCCAAATTGTTAAAGAACAATGCTTACCGGCAAGCGGTGCATTTCGCTCTCCCTTCTCTTTCGAGAAGTTCAACAAGCCATCTGTGTGAACACTCAACAAACATCGAGTTAGTCGTATAGGTAAGGAGGTGATCCAGCCCCAGGTTCCCCTAGGGCTACCTTGTTACGACTTCACCCCAGTCATGAACCACAAAGTGGTGAGCGCCCTCCCGAAGGTTAAGCTACCCACTTCTTTTGCAGCCCACTCCCATGGTGTGACGGGCGGTGTGTACAAGGCCCGGGAACGTATTCACCGTGGCATTCTGATCCACGATTACTAGCGATTCCGACTTCATGGAGTCGAGTTGCAGACTCCAATCCGGACTACGACGAGCTTTGTGAGATTAGCTCCACCTCGCGGCTTTGCAACCCTCTGTACTCGCCATTGTAGCACGTGTGTAGCCCTACTCGTAAGGGCCATGATGACTTGACGTCGTCCCCACCTTCCTCCGGTTTATCACCGGCAGTCTCCCTAGAGTTCCCACCATTACGTGCTGGCAAATAAGGATAGGGGTTGCGCTCGTTGCGGGACTTAACCCAACATTTCACAACACGAGCTGACGACAGCCATGCAGCACCTGTCTCAGAGTTCCCGAAGGCACTAAGCTATCTCTAGCGAATTCTCTGGATGTCAAGAGTAGGTAAGGTTCTTCGCGTTGCATCGAATTAAACCACATGCTCCACCGCTTGTGCGGGCCCCCGTCAATTCATTTGAGTTTTAACCTTGCGGCCGTACTCCCCAGGCGGTCTACTTAATGCGTTAGCTTGAGAGCCCAGTGTTCAAGACACCAAACTCCGAGTAGACATCGTTTACGGCGTGGACTACCAGGGTATCTAATCCTGTTTGCTCCCCACGCTTTCGTGCCTGAGCGTCAGTCTTTGTCCAGGGGGCCGCCTTCGCCACCGGTATTCCTCCAGATCTCTACGCATTTCACCGCTACACCTGGAATTCTACCCCCCTCTACAAGACTCTAGTTTGCCAGTTCGAAATGCAATTCCCAGGTTGAGCCCGGGGCTTTCACATCTCGCTTAACAAACCGCCTGCGCACGCTTTACGCCCAGTAATTCCGATTAACGCTTGGACCCTCCGTATTACCGCGGCTGCTGGCACGGAGTTAGCCGGTCCTTCTTCTGTAGGTAACGTCACAGCTGCAAGGTATTAACTTACAACCTTTCCTCCCTACTGAAAGTGCTTTACAACCCGAAGGCCTTCTTCACACACGCGGCATGGCTGCATCAGGGTTTCCCCCATTGTGCAATATTCCCCACTGCTGCCTCCCGTAGGAGTCTGGGCCGTGTCTCAGTCCCAGTGTGGCTGATCATCCTCTCAGAACAGCTAGGGATCGTCGCCTTGGTGAGCCATTACCTCACCAACTAGCTAATCCCACCTAGGTTCATCCAATCGCGGAAGGCCCGAAGGTCCCCTCCTTTCCCCCGTAGGGCGTATGCGGTATTAGCAGTCGTTTCCAACTGTTATCCCCCACGACTGGGCAGATCCCTAGGCATTACTCACCCGTCCGCCGCTCGCCACCTCATGAGTAAACTCACTTGTGCTGCCGCTCGACTTGCATGTGTTAGGCCTGCCGCCAGCGTTCAATCTGAGCCATGATCAAACTCTTCAATTAAAAGTTTTGTGAACCCTAAGGTTCGGCTCAATGAATTCTGAATCGACTTAACTTAATAAGTCGTTGTACATATTGCTATGAACACTCATTCATTGATTTAAATTTTGATTACTCGCCAAACGGCAGAGTAATTTCGATTAACTCAACACCAGTGAGTGTCCACACAGATTTCTTGTTTAGATTGTTAAAGAGCATTTAGACCTCAAGCTTCGCGTTACCGCTCAGCGGGTCAGGGCTGCGTATTCTACGCATTTCCCATTTGGCGTCAAGGCGTTTTTGCAAACTTCTTGAGGCTTTCGAATCAAGTGCACACTTTGCATTCGATTCGCACTGTAACCGCATTCGCTTTCGCTGTCTGCCGTGTCAGTGGATGCGCATTATAGGCAGCGAAACTTTTTGTGCAAGCGCTTTTTTGAAGTTTTTTGCATTATTTTTCAAATCGTTTTTTACACCCAATCTAGGCACAAGCTATCCACGAGTTACACCCAGAGTTATCCACAGTCGCTGTATTTATCACCGCTGAGCGCCGCTCAACATCGCTAAGTGAAACAATTTATCACTCAATACAGACGCGTGGTTGCAATATTAAAGGAGGAATAAAGATGAAATTCGGCAATGAGGATATAGAAAAGGTAAATAGAGGAAGCCGCGACCTTATACTTATATAGCTATATAAAAGTATAAGGTCGTGCAACGCGCGCTCACTTGTGGTGTTAGTTTGCACTCCACAGTAACTGGCCGCAATCGGTAAGATCGTATCCACCTAATAACGAGGCCATTTGGCGCGTGTGTCCGCTACTTAGCATAGTAAAGAGCTGTTGCAGTTGTCTGCGGAAGTAAATGCTTTGCGGCATCACAAAGTCGAAGGACTCTTTGACGAGAGGCACGAAGCTTAAGCCGCTCTCTAGGGCAACGGATTGGCAACCGAAACCAATGTCGGCATCACCCCGTGCAATATATCCTGCAAGCTCACGTTCGCTATAGGCCGTTAGCACCACATTGAGTTGGTCTAAACGTGCCCCTTGCTTTAATAGCCATTGTTCTAGATGTTGCTGACTACCAGCGCCACCTTGGCGACTGACCCAACGCCAGGGTAAGGTGAGTACCTTATCCTCTTCTTGGCATCTGTGGTGCATATCGGTACGCATGATCAAGCCTTGCTGGCGGGAATAACCATGCACCATGATCCATTGTTGGTGGTTTTGATAACCTTTAAGTAAGGCTGGATGACGGATATTCCTATCCTCCATGCTACCCCAGTGCAGGGTACAAACGTCGGCATAGCCCTTTGCTAATAGCTCTAACCCGAGGCGCGAGCCCGTTGCGCTGTAACTGATCAGTTCACGGCTCCCTACCTGTGCCATCAAGCGCGCCACTAACATAGAAAGCAGAGGATCATCGCTGCCAGTGATCAAGAGCCGGTCGGTTAACATACCGCTGTGGCAGGAGTCCATCACCCAGCGGTCAATTAGAACCTTAGGGAATAACCATTTACCGGTGATTTTCGTTGCAGGCAGAATTCGGTCATTCGCCATAGCGTAGACTTTCTTCTCGTTCAGATCTAAATACTCAGCAACCTGCTTCGCGCTCATGTAAATCAATTCACTGGCGGATGTCATCTTATATCCTTGTCGTCCTATCTCTTCTAAATTCAACCGATACCATCATTAGCAGCTTATTTGCCTACAGTGGTATTCGCATCAAATTCGATGTTTTCACTACCGTGATAGATCAAAAAGTGGCGCCCTTTCGCTCGGGCAATAATGGTGATGCCCAGCTGCTGCGCAAGCTCTAGCCCCATTTGCGTCACGCCACTGCGCGATAGCAATACGGGGATCCCCATCTTGGCAACCTTGATCACCATCTCCGAGGTGAGTCGCCCCGTGGTATAGAAAATCTTGTTATCGCCCCGATCCTGAGCCAACCACATATCGCCCGCTAAGGTGTCCACAGCATTGTGGCGCCCGACATCTTCTACGAAGGCAAGAATTTGGTCGTTCTCGCAGACACCACAGCCATGAACGGCGCCGGCATTCTTATAAGTGTCATTATATTCATTGATATTTTTAAGCAAACTGTAGAGCGTACTTTGCTTCAGGCTTGGTGTGGGCAGCTGGATATCATCTAAATCCTGCATAAAACTGCCATAAACTGTTCCTTGGCCACAGCCTGAAGTCACGGTTTTTTCTGATAATTTTTGCTCGATATCGGCAGTTTGCTCGCGGGTTAACACGGCGGCGGAGTTCACATCCCAATCGACAATCACTGAGTCCAACTGGCTAACATCGGAAATAAAGCCTTGATTTTTAAGATAGCCTAACGCAAGCGACTCGGGTTTAGCTCCTAAGGTCATCAGGGTCACAATCGGACGCCAGTTCAGGTAAACCGTTAAAGGTCGCTCACAGGCAACATGCTTATCGATCACTTCACCCGATTCGTCTACGGCTTTGACGGCAATCGTTAACGGCACTTCAGCCTGGGTTTTCACAAAAGTGAAGGCTGGTTTCGCTGGCGATGGGTGGTCATTGGGCTGTGCTTGCTGAGCAATATTAGAACTATTATCAGAAATCATAATGTTACCGCTTTACGTGTGATGGCATCAGCATAGCAATATTTATACCTAGGTATGAAACTCTGGGCTAAATGCGTGATCCGTCGCAATTATGAATATTCCAGTGGGCGTAAATGTCCCAGACAAAATGACACATTAGACAAAATGTCCTAAATTTACCCTTATTTTGATGATCCACCTCAAACAAATACCCCCTGTTTAATGGCATTAATATTGCAGTGACCTTTTATCGCAATCAGTAGGGGAAAGAGAACCGTTCGCTCAGGTTCGCCCCTCTCGGCTGAAACGGAGAGACAATGCAACATACCACTAGTGTTTGGCCAATGTACGTTTCGCTCAAAAAAGTAGAGAAACAAATGGGCCGTTGGACCTCAGTACAATGGGAAATTGATCATCTACTGCCCGCCACCCACGAAGCTCCCGAAGGCGCAACCTTAGTACTGCTCGAACTGCACAAAGACGAGCGCGCCAGTTATCGCATCAACCTCGACATGGATAATGCCATGCTGTACTTGGTCTGCGATGAAATGGCAGATGGCACTTGGGTACCCGCGCTACTCTCGGCGGATCAAAACGTGGCGGCAGGCTGCCTTGAAGGCAACACCCCCGTTATCAACATGCTGATGCCAGAGGCGATCGCCTGCTGGATTGAAGCCTTTATCACCCAATACGGCGAAGTTGAAATCGCCGCTTATCGTCGCAAGCATGTCGACCACCGTAAAAACCAAGGCCCTAGCCGCGACCCATTGCGGAGGGACTAATGGCTGACTCAACCCCAAAGGCTAACGGCTTTTTTAGCCGTTGGAGCCAGCGCCGTGAGCAGGTCGCCGCCGAAGAAGCCGCACTTGCAGCTCAAACGGCCGAAAAAACCGCTGAAGCAAACTTAAATACCACAACTGAGCCCACTTTGGTTGAGTCTGCAGCGCCGACTTCTGAACCTCAGGATGTCCTCCCACAAACCGATGAGGATCCCAACCGCCTCCTCACCGCGGAAGAGTTGCCCAATCCCGAAGAAATTGAGATTGGCGGCAGCTTTGCTAAGTTTATGGGAGCCAATGTTGACCCAGCGGCCAAAACGGCAGCGCTACGCGCATTGTGGAAACAGCCTCATTTCAACGAGATAGATGGTCTCTTGGAATATGCGCTCGACTACAGCAATCAGCCAAAGCTTACGCCAGAGGTCTCTGCTGAGTTAGCCCAAAAAGTATTCCGTTTTATCACCAAAGAGAATGAAGAGTCAGACGAAGATCCGACCTCAATCCCCAGCGATGCGGTGGTGAATACAGAAAATGCAATGGAATCAAAAAACAGTGATGTCGAAACCGAATTAGCAAACACTCAGATCACGGACAATTTGGATGGGGAGACTGATGACCTACCCCAAAATGCACCAGAGCCAGTCGCTCAGATGCAAAAGCCTGTTGTTTAATGTCAGTTTAGCTAATTTTTATGTCCATAACTTTGGTATGTGAATTGCTGTACTAAGGGATAAAAACTTAGATAAAAGCAGAAAAGGCAAGGACTTAGTCTCAAATTACCGCCTAAATCTGCAGCCAAACAGCTATAAAAGAGCAGCCAAAGTACTGTTCAGGAACGCAATGTGAGCACTCATTTGATGACCAATCAAACCCAGCTTGCGCTAAAACAAGCGCGGCAAAATGTGTTAGCCCAAACGCAGATTTTACAGAATCTGATCCCGCCAACAGTGAGCTACACCACTGAAGGCACAGTGCTAATTATTGGCCCAGAGGATCTGGCACGCCTCGCGGCGGACAAATTGTCCACTATGGCGAGCCGTGTGATTTTGGCTAACGAAGCGATTACCAGCCAAGATGAAACCCACCTTGAACAGGTGATGGCTGCGGCGACGGATGTCGAAAGCTACTATAACAAACTCATTGGCATTAAAGGATTTTTAGGTCAATTCCAAGTCAGTGTCGAGCATCAAAATGGCGCGGCAGAATTGAGTGTGGTTGCCATTCGTAAAGCTCATTTCGATTTGATCCTCGATTTAAGCAGCACACCTTGCTTGAATTTAGAAATGCTGCCGCCGGGCTATTTCTATGTCGGTCAAGACGATGCCAAACTGGCCGATGCGCTGGAGCAACTCCCCGAACTGGTGGGGCAGTTTGATAAACCCCGTTACGTAAAAATCAATGCCGACTTATGCGCCCATGACCGTAATGGCATCAATGGCTGTAACCGTTGCCTCAACTTCTGCCCCGCCGATGCGATTAGCAGTGTCGCCAAGAAAATTGAGGTCGACCCTTACCTCTGCCACGGCGCGGGCAGTTGTGCGAGTGCCTGCCCGACGGGTGCCATTGGTTACGACTTACCGACGCCACAGGCACTGCATTCTTACCTGAATAAGATTATCAACCGTTACCGTGAGCAAGCCCAAACCGCGCCCGTGATCCTGTTCCACGACAATGCGGTTGGCGCAAGCTTGATAGGTGACGACTTAGCCGGGGATGTGCTCCCCGTTGCCCTAGAAGAAATCACCGTTGCCAGCATTGACCATTGGTTAGCAGCTCTGGCTTGGGGCGCACGCCAAGTGTTAATCCTCAATACCGAGGCGACAGCTCCCACACTCACGCAAATGTTGAAAGGTGAACTCGCTTTAGCCAACAGCATGTTAGATGAAATCGGCCAACCGCAGCGCCTGAGCCTTATCGACCCAAGCATGCTAACGAATTTGGAGCCGCTGCTCGATATCAGCCTCGATTGGCCGGTGATTGTGCCGGGCGCTTTTGCACCCACCACCAAACGTAACACCTTGTTTGACGCGATTGACCATCTGAACAGCCAAGCAGGTGAAATCAACAGTAGTTTAAGTATCAACAACGTTCCCTACGGCAAAGTCAGCGTCAATGTCGAGAAATGTACTCTGTGTATGTCCTGCGTGGCGATTTGCCCCACCATGGCATTGCAAGATGGTGGCGACAAACCTGCACTACACTTTATTGAGCAAAACTGTGTTCAATGTGGCTTATGTGAGGCGGCGTGCCCTGAAAAGGTCATCAGCCTGACGCCACAAATTAACTTTGATAAAGCTGCTCGTCAGCAATTACAAACCCTGAAAGAAGAAGCCCCATTCGAATGTATTCGCTGCGGCTCTCCTTTTGCGACCCAATCTATGGTGCATCGGATGCTGGATATGGTCGGCGCGCACAGCGCATTCTCAGCCAATATTGAACGACTGAAAATGTGTGGCGATTGCCGGGTAAAAGACATGTTTGAAGACATTCTTCAAGATCCTGAAAAGCAACTGCGATAAGAGATCCGCTATGACCGAATCAGTAAGACAAGTATCAGAAAACGATCAGTTGAGAGCCGATATCTATCAACTGTTGGCCGCCCTGTTGCGTCGCCATCCAAGCCCTGAACTGCTGCAATTTTTGGCCAATCTTGAAATCGATGCCAATGAAGACAATGAGATGACCAAGGCTTGGTTATCCCTGCAATTGGCCGCCCAGCAGTTCAGCAGTGAACAATTAGAAGATGAGTATTTTGCCCTGTTCCTCGGCGTGGGTTGTGGCGAAATCCTGCCCTATGGCAGCTGGTTTATGACGGGCTCACTGATGGATAAGCCTTTAGCTCTGCTGCGCCAAGACTTAATGCAACTCGGTTTTGAACGTGAAGAAAACGTCAAAGAACCCGAGGATCATGTGGCCGCGCTGTGCGAAGTCATGGGCATCTTGATCCTTGAAGCGCCAGGCTACCGTCAATTGGCATTCTATCAACGCCACATTGGCAGTTGGATTCAGCGCTTCTGCGACGCCGTCAGCAAAGCCCCGAGCGCGGCGTTTTATGCCACGGTCGCCCATCTTGCTAAGGCATTTTTCGAGATGGAAGCCACCGAATTTGAGCAACTGAGTTTAGACATTCCCGTCAATTGCCCCGGCAGTGCGGAGCTACAACCCGCCGCCAGCGATTTAGAAAAACAAGTGGAATTAATGAACTAAACTTAAAACGGTTGGCGATACGCAGATTCAGTGCTTATCGCGTTTTAGTTTGATAGGCAAAGGTGGACTTAAGGTTCACCTTTGCCACAAAAAGGAAGCTTAGGCTTCCACAGTAACCGAGGTGGTCGTGGTATGCATCACCTCATCCAGTAACACAAGGAGACACTATGAAGAAGCAAGCTTCCGACATGGGCCGTCGTCAATTGCTCAAAGCATTGGCACTCGGCAGTGCGGCTGGCGCGGTTGCGACTGTCAGTAGCCAAGCTCTGGCTGCCACCCCAACAGTTGCCCCAAGCGAACCTAAGAGTGACAACTATCGCGAAACCGACCATATCCGTAACTACTATGCGTCGTTGAACAACTAACCAGAGGAGTGTGTGTGATGCGATTAACCCGCAAAACAGACCAAGTCGTCGAGCCAAAAGTGCCCGCCCTCGGTCTTAATCGTCGCCAATTCTTAAAATCTGCAGGTCTTGCCACTGGTGGTATCGCCGCCGCGTCTATGCTTGGCACAGGTATGATGCGTAAAGCACAAGCGCAGGAACATATCCCCCATAATGCACCAACTGAAGTCAAACGTACCATTTGCTCTCACTGCGCAGTGGGTTGTGGTATCTATGCTGAAGTGCAAAACGGTGTGTGGACAGGTCAAGAACCCGCGTTCGATCATCCATTTAACCAAGGCGGCCACTGCGCGAAAGGGGCTGCACTGCGTGAACACGGCCACGGTGAAAAACGCCTGAAATACCCAATGAAGTTAGAAGGCGGTAAGTGGAAGAAGATCTCTTGGGAACAAGCGATCAATGAAGTAGGCGATAAAATGACGGCGATTCGTCAAGAATCGGGTCCAGACTCTATCTACTTTATGGGTAGTGCTAAGTTCTCTAACGAACAGGCTTATTTATATCGCAAACTCGCGGCACTGTGGGGCACAAACAACGTCGACCACTCAGCCCGTATTTGTCACTCTACCACGGTAGCCGGTGTTGCTAACACTTGGGGCTACGGTGCGCAAACCAACTCGTTAAACGATATCCGCAACTCTAAGTGCATCATGTTCGTGGGTTCAAACCCAAGTGAAGCACACCCTGTCGCCATGCAACACATTCTGGTGGCAAAAGAGCGCGGCGCTAAGATTATCGTTGTTGACCCACGTTTCACCCGTACTGCAGCTAAGTCTGACGAGTACGTGCATATCCGCCCAGGTACCGATATCCCCTTCATCTATGGTCTGTTATGGCACATTTTTGAAAACGGCTGGGAAGATAAAGAGTTCATCAATCAACGTGTTTACGGCATGGAACGTATTCGCGATGAAGTGAAAAAATATACCCCCGAAGAAGTCGAAAACGTTGCAGGCGTGCCTAAGGCGCAAATGTACCGTATCGCTAAAATGTTAGCCGAGACCAAACCAGGCACTATCGTATGGTGTATGGGCGGTACTCAGCACCACGTCGGTAATGCCAACACCCGTTCATACTGTATTTTACAGTTAGCGCTGGGCAACATGGGCGTATCTGGCGGCGGTACCAACATTTTCCGTGGTCACGATAACGTGCAAGGTGCAACAGACTTTGGTCTGTTATTCGACAACTTACCCGGTTACTACGGCTTAACATCAGGCGCTTGGGCTCACTGGTCTGGCGTTTGGGACTTAGATCCAAAATGGGTTGCAGGCCGTTTCGACCAAGGTGAATACTTAGGTCAAACGCCACAAACCTCAACGGGTATCCCCTGCTCTCGCTGGCACGACGGTGTGTTAGAAGATAAAACCAAGATCGCGCAGAAGGACAATATCCGTCTGGCGTTCTTCTGGGGTCAATCAGTTAACACCGAAACCCGTGGCCGTGAAGTGCGTGAAGCGCTGAACAAGTTAGATACTGTGGTCGTTGTCGACCCAATCCCAACCATGGCAGGTGTGATGCACCAGCGTAAAGATGGGGTATATCTGCTCCCAGCGGCGACCCAATTTGAAACCTACGGCTCAGTGTCTGCCACTAACCGTTCGATTCAATGGCGCTCTAAAGTCATCGAGCCACTGTTTGAGTCTCTGCCTGACCACGTGATCATGTACAAACTGGCGAAAAAGCTGGGTATCGAAAAAGAATTCTGTAAGCACATCCAAGTGAATGGCGAAGAGCCATTGATTGAAGATGTGACTCGCGAGTTCAACAAAGGTATGTGGACCGTCGGTTACACAGGTCAAAGCCCAGAACGTTTGAAAATGCACCAAGAAAACTGGGGCACCTTCGATGTAAACAGCCTGACCGCACCGGGCGGCCCAGCTAAAGGTGAAGTTTACGGCTTACCTTGGCCATGTTGGGGTACGCCAGAAATGAAACACCCTGGTACCCAAATTCTTTACGATCAATCTAAAGAAGTGAAAGACGGCGGCGGTACTTTCCGTGCCCGTTACGGTGTTGAACACAATGGCGTTAGCATTCTTGCCGACGGTTCATTCTCTAAAGGCAGTGAAATTCAAGATGGTTATCCTGAGTTTACCGCCGACATGCTCAAGCAATTGGGTTGGTGGGATGACTTAACCGAAGACGAGAAGAAACTGGCCGAAGGCAAAAACTGGAAGACAGACCTGTCTGGCGGTATCCAACGTGTTGCTATCAAGCACGGCTGTATTCCTTTCGGTAACGCGAAAGCACGTTGTATCGTGTGGACTTTCCCAGATGATATCCCACTGCACCGCGAGCCACTCTACACTCCTCGTCGTGACTTAGTCGCTAAATACCCAACCTACGAAGACCGTATGGTTGCGCGTCTACCGACTCTGTATAAGTCAATTCAGGATAAGGACTTTACCCAAGGCTTCCCACTGACACTGACCTCTGGTCGTTTAGTGGAATACGAAGGTGGTGGTGAAGAATCTCGTTCTAACCCTTGGTTGGCCGAGCTACAACAAGAAATGTTTATCGAAATGAACCCGGCAGACGCTGCTGACCGTGGTATCCGTGACGGTGACAATGTCTTTGTTCATAGTCCTGAAGGCGCCAAGATCACAGTGAAGGCAATGGTGACACCACGGGTTGTTCCGGGTGAATGTTTTATGCCATACCACTTCGCCGGTATCTTCGAAGGTGAAAACCTCGCGAAGAATTACCCAGAAGGTACAGTACCTTATGTACAAGGTGAATCGGCAAACACCATTTTAACTTACGGCTATGACGTTGTGACTCAGATGCAAGAAACTAAGTCCAGCCTTTGCCAAGTTAGCAAAGCCTAACCTACTTGATGAGGAGATAAGCCATTATGGCAGTCATGAAATTTTTGTGTGACACCAAACGCTGCATCGAGTGTAACGGCTGCGTCACAGCATGTAAAAACGAAAACGACTCCGCACTTGAGTGGGGTATTCAACGTCGCCGCGTGGTGACGATTAACGATGGTCAACCGGGTGAAGCATCGATTTCAGTAGCATGTATGCACTGTACCGACGCTCCTTGCATGGCCGTATGTCCGGCAGATTGTTTCTACCGTACTGACGATGGCATTGTGCTACACAACAAAGATACCTGTATCGGTTGTGGCTACTGCTTCTATGCCTGTCCGTTTGGTGCACCACAATTTCCGAAGAAAACCGCCTTCGGTAGCCGCGGTAAAATGGACAAGTGTACTTTCTGTGCCGGTGGCCCAGAAGAAACCTTCTCCGAAGCCGAGCACAAGAAATACGGTGCAAACCGTATTGCTGAAGGCAAGCTACCTATGTGTGCTGAGCTTTGTTCAACCAAAGCGCTGCTTGCGGGTGATGCGGAAGTAGTATCAAACATCTACCGTCAACGTATGGCCTCTCGAGGCAATCCTAACGTGATTTGGGGCTACAACCCAAAGACCGGTGAGATTAACTAAGCAGAGTGAAGGTTAGGGAGTCATCCCTAACCTCTGGCAAGGAGTGAAAATGTTAAACAAACAGTTAAACAAATCACTGCGCAGTCTGTTTGCTCTGATGGTACTCGTGATGGGATTGGGCCTAGGTTCAGTAATGAGCGCAAGCCCAGTACAAGCAAGTGATCAGCAATCGAGTCAACAACAGGCGAAAGCGCAAACCAGCGAAGCCGATCTGTGGCGCGCGGTAAAGTCGGGTGAAACTGGCTATACCACAGCCAAAGGGGTCGAAACTGGGGTGTTGATTAACGTTGCCGGTAACCAAGGTAAAGAACTGAGAAACCAATACATCACCCCGATTATGGCCTTGGCTGTAACGGGTGTGTTTGGTGCTTTCTTACTGTTTTACTTGGTGAATGGTCCTTCAAGACTCAGCCACGGCTTTTCAGGCAAGATGGTGGCTCGTTGGTCTAAGGCGGATCTGTGGATCCACTGGATCATGGCAATTAGCTGTCTCACGCTGATGTTTACCGGCTTAACCATTATGCTCGGTAAGCATGTTGTGCAAGAGCTGCTAGGGCCAGACATCTGGGCACCGCTGATCTACGGCAGTAAAACCGTGCACGACTGGGCTGGTCCCATCTTTATCATGGCGTGGATTGTCTGCGTGGTGAAATGGATGCCGCTACAAACCTTTAAGATGTACGATCTTAAATGGTTCTTAGTGGTCGGTGGCTATATCAACTTTGGCCCATTCAAAGGCAAACACCCTGACAGTGGTTTTGCTAACGCCGGTGAAAAAATGTGGTTCTGGACACTGACCCTCTTCGGACTGTTTATCAGTGTGTCTGGCATCATGTTGGTATTACCCGGCTTAGATCTACCCCGTGAAGCCTCGATGGGCGCGCTGCTGATCCACTCGATCAGTGCCGTTATCCTGATTGCCTTTACCATAGTGCATATCTGGATGGCGACCGTACTCAGTGAAGGCGGTATGGAGTGCATGAAGTCAGGCTATTGTGATGAGAACTGGGCTATCCAGCACCACAATTTATGGTATGACGAAATCAAAGCTAACGGCAGTCTGCGTTATAAAGACTAACTAAAGCCTGAAGCTTTACCCCAATAAAAACACCTCGCAGTGCGGGGTGTTTTTTTACCTAGACTCCAAACAACAACTCATTAACAAGCGTTTCATTTTTATCCGAAAACCGACCCATTTTTGCGTGTTCACACAAGTGCTGAAACCATGAGCGAGTTAACGCTTTTGCATCAGCACGCCTGCCTGTCCGGCTGCAAACTGTTCTAGATCAAATCCTACTCAATCTTTTCCTACTATATTGCCCTCACGCGCGATGATTAACGGCAAGCAAGATGATTTCATTATCTTTTCCACCTCTAATCTTCACTTTTTGATAACAAGTTTAATCCCTCGAAAAGTCGCGCCATCCAAGAACCATAACCCCTCATTCAGGAGTCAGCATGAAGCAACAACCTAGCGATTTATCTCGCCGTTCTTTGCTTAAAGCACTCACCGTTGGCAGCGTTGCCGGCGCCGCAATTGCCGCTACCGGCATGAGCGCAGCCCAAGCCAGCGAGAGCAGCAAGGTAACAACTAAAGAGCCTAAGGGTTACCACGAAACTGCGCACATTATCAGCTATTACGATAGCCTGCGTAGCTAATCTAGGAGAAGTCAGCGATGAAGTTAACTCGCAAGTCCGATGTCGCCCAAGTGGCCGACAAACCGACGTTAGGCATTAGCCGTCGTCAATTTATGAAGCAAGCAGGTATTACTACTGGTGGTATCGCAGCCGCTTCTCTGATGGGTACAGGCATGATGCGCCGCGCAGAAGCCAAAGATGTGCCACACGACGCGCCGATCGAAGTTAAACGTACGATTTGTAGTGCCTGTGCTGTGGGTTGTGGTCTGTATGCCGAAGTGCAAAATGGCGTGTGGACAGGTCAAGAACCCGCGTTCGATCACCCATTCAATGCCGGCGGTCACTGCGCGAAAGGTGCTGCACTGCGTGAGCATGGCCACGGTGAAAAACGCCTGAAATACCCAATGAAATTGGTTGATGGCAAGTGGAAAAAAATCTCTTGGGAAGATGCGATTAACGAAGTGGGCGACCAAATGCTCAACATTCGTAAAGAATCTGGCCCAGACTCTGTGTACTTCATGGGTAGCGCTAAGTTCTCTAACGAAGGCTGCTATATGTACCGCAAACTGGCGGCCATGTGGGGCACAAACAACGTCGACCACTCTGCTCGTATTTGTCACTCTACCACGGTAGCCGGTGTTGCTAACACTTGGGGTTACGGTGCGCAAACTAACTCTTTCAACGACATTCAGAATGCCAATGCCATCTTCCTGATCGGGGCAAACCCAGCAGAAGCGCATCCGGTTTCAATGCAACACATTCTGATCGCCAAAGAGAAAAACAACGCGAAAATCATCGTTGTTGACCCACGTTTCTCTCGCACAGCGGCGCACTCAGATCTGCACTGTGCAATTCGTCCTGGTACTGATATTCCGTTTATCTACGGTATGTTATGGCACATTTTCGAAAACGGTTGGGAAGATAAAACCTTTATCCAACAACGCGTATTCGAGATGGAAACCATCCGCGAAGAAGTGAAAAAGTTCCCACCTAAAGAAGTGGCGGATATCACTGGCGTGAGCGAAGAAGTGGTTTATCAAGCCGCAAAACTGATGGCAGAAAACCGTCCGGGTACTGTGATTTGGTGTATGGGTGGTACTCAGCACCACGTCGGTAACGCTAACACTCGTGCTTACTGTATTCTGCAATTAGCCTTAGGCAACATGGGCGTTTCTGGCGGCGGCACTAACATTTTCCGTGGCCACGACAACGTACAGGGCGCGACTGACTTAGGTCTGCTGTTCGACAACCTGCCTGGCTACTACGGTTTAACCTCAGCCGCTTGGACTCACTGGACCCATGTGTGGGATCTGGATATGGAGTGGGTGAAGAGCCGCTTCGATCAAAACGCCTACTTAGGCAAAGATCCAATGACCACCCCAGGTATTCCTTGTTCTCGCTGGCACGATGGCGTGTTAGAAGATAAGAGCAAGCTGGCACAGAAAGACAATATCCGTATGGCCTTCTTCTGGGGTCAATCGGTCAACACTGAAACCCGTCAACGTGAAGTGCGTGATGCCTTAGACAAGATGGACACAGTCGTGGTTGTCGACCCATTCCCAACCATGGCGGGTGTTATGCACCGTCGTAAGAATGGCGTGTATCTGTTACCTGCTGCGACTCAGTTTGAAACTCAAGGTTCAGTGTCTAACTCAGGCCGTTCTATCCAATGGCGTGAGCAGGTTATCCAACCTTTATTCGAGTCAAAAACCGACATCGAAATCATGTACCGTTTAGCGCAAAAACTCGGTATCGCCGAGCAATACACTAAACGCATCGCCAAAGAAAACGGCTTACCGGTTATCGAAGAAATCACCCGCGAAATCAACCGCGGCATGTGGACCATCGGTATGACAGGTCAAAGCCCTGAGCGTATCAAGCTGCACACCCAAAACTGGGGCACTTTCAGCAACAAGACGCTCGAAGCCGCCGGCGGCCCAGCTAAAGGCGAAACCTACGGTTTACCTTGGCCATGTTGGGGCACACCAGAAGCTAAACACCCTGGTACCCAAATTCTGTATAACCAATCTAAACACGTTAAAGACGGCGGCGGTAACTTCCGTGCTCGTTACGGCGTTGAATACAATGGTAAAAACCTGCTGGCTGAAGGCTCTTTCTCTAAAGGTGCCGAGATCCAAGACGGTTACCCAGAATTTACCGATAAGCTGCTGAAGCAACTCGGTTGGTGGGATGACCTGACTGCGGAAGAAAAAGCCGAAGCCGAAGGTCGTAACTGGAAGACCGACTTATCAGGCGGTATCGTGCGCGTGGCAATCAAGCATGGTTGTATTCCATTTGGTAACGCTAAAGCCCGTTGTATTGTTTGGACTTTCCCAGACCAAGTGCCAGTTCACCGCGAGCCGTTATACACAGCACGCCGTGACTTAGTGGCTAAATACCCAACCTACGACGATATGCAAGTTCATCGTCTGCCAACACTGTACAAGTCAATCCAAGAGAAAGACTTCAGTGGCAAGTACCCACTGGTACTGACCTCTGGTCGTTTAGTGGAATACGAAGGTGGTGGTGAAGAATCTCGTTCTAACCCATGGCTGGCTGAGCTTCAACAGGAAATGTTTGTTGAAATCAACCCAGGCGACGCAGCCGACCGCGGTATCCGCAACGGTGAGTTTGTGTGGTTAGAGGGCGCCGAAGGTGGCCGCATTAAAGTACAAGCTCTGGTAACGCCACGCGTTAAACCAGGTGTGACCTTTATGCCATACCACTTTGCGGGTGTGATGCACGGTGAAAGCTTAGCGCCTAACTACCCTGAGGGCACTGTGCCTTACGTTATCGGTGAATCCGCTAACACGGCACTGACCTATGGTTATGACCCTGTGACTCAAATGCAGGAAACCAAAGCGTCGCTCTGTCAGATCGTTAAAGCGTAAGTGCAGCTTAAGCTAGGAGAATTGCCACTATGGCTACAATGAAATTTTTGTGTGACACCAAGCGCTGCATCGAATGTAACGGCTGTGTCACCGCATGTAAAAACGAAAACGATTCCGCTCTCGAGTGGGGTATCCAACGCCGCCGCGTCGTGACTATCAACGATGGTCAACCCGGTGAAGCTTCAATCTCTGTCGCCTGTATGCATTGCTCAGACGCGCCATGTATGGCGGTTTGCCCAGCAAACTGCTTCTACAGAACCGAAGACGGCATTGTGCTACACAACAAAGATGCCTGTATTGGTTGCGGTTACTGCTTGTACGCCTGTCCATTTGGCGCACCACAGTTCCCGAAAAAAGGTGCCTTTGGTAGCCGCGGTAAGATGGATAAATGTACCTTCTGTGCCGGCGGCCCAGAAGAAAACCACTCAGAGGCAGAGCGCCAGAAGTACGGCTCAAACCGTATTGCCGAAGGTAAACTGCCAATGTGCGCAGAACTATGTGCGACTAAGGCCCTGTTAGCGGGTGATGCAGAAGTGGTTTCTAGCATCTTCCGTGAGCGTGTGGCTTACCGTGGCGCTAAAAACGCGGCTTGGAATTAATTCAGGTCACAGGATCTGTCCACAGACTTAGCTTGGCGCCTGCTAGCAGGCGCCACTAAGCGAGAGAGGATGTATGATGAACAAATGGTTCAAACACATAGGTTTAGCCATAGCACTGCTGTTTAGTGCCGTGTGTCTAGCCAATGGTGGTGATGAACAAGCGCTCCAACCTCAAGCCTCTGATGCCCAAATTTGGGCACAGCTGAAGGACGGCGCCACGGGATACACTACCTCCCAAAGCGAGTTCCACGCACAACCGATCAATACCTATGATCTGCGTGTACTGGAGCTGCGTAGCGACTGGTTAGCGCCGGCCTTAATGGCGGCGTTATTCGGCATGATCATTATCTTTGTCTTATTTATCAAGGTGAACGGCATCTCCAAGCTACACCATGGTTTTTCGGGCAAGCTAGTGCATCGCTGGTCAAAGTTCGACGTTTCAATCCACTGGCTCGGTGCGATCCCGTGCTTAATGTTGATTCTAACGGGCTTAACTTTGTTAGCGGGTCGTTTCTTCTTCCAACCTTGGTTGGGCGAAGGCATCTGGGAAGCCATAGTCTATGGCGCGAAGCAAATCCACGATGTGATGGCGATTCCGTTCATGATCGGCTGGGCATTGATGACAGTGTTATGGGCGAAGAACCAGCTGCCAAAAATGTACGACGTGAAATGGTTCCTCGTTGTTGGTGGTTACATCAACTTTGGTCCCTTCAAAGGTAAGCACCCTGATGCTGGTTTTGCTAACGCCGGTGAAAAAATGTGGTTCTGGGCCTTCGCCCTGTTTGGATTAGTGATTTCTGCCTCAGGCATGTTGTTACTGTTCCCAAATCTTTTCGAACCAAGCCGTACCTTAAGCTTAATCGCGCTGGTATTGCACTCAGTGAGCGCCATCGTGATCTGCGCCTTCTCTATCGTGCACATCTTTATGGCAACGGTAATGTCAGAAGGCGGTATGGAGTGTATGGTGTCTGGCTATTGTGATGAAAACTGGGCAACCCAACACCACAACCTGTGGTACGACGAAATCAAAGCCAACGGCACTTTGAAATATAAAGAGTAAAAGTCGCTGAAAACAAAAAACCTCCACAGCATGCTGTGGAGGTTTTTTTATCGGTAAAATAAGTGCGTCAAATCGAGCGCTTAGAAGCGGTACATCACAGATACACCGAGATTTCTAGGGTCGATAATCGCCGCATAACCATCGGGATAACTGCGGCTAGCGGGTTCATTTACCGTCAACGCTTGCTCATCAAACAGGTTGTTTACAAAGCCGCTGATTCTCCAGCTATCGGTTTGATAATCGAGGCTTAAGCGGGCAACAACATAATCGCCAGCCACCCGTGATTCAGTATTATTGATATCCGCATAATACTCACCTACGTAGTTACCTGAAAAACCGAAAGAAAACGCATCGCCCAACCAATATTTTAAGCCCGCATTGGCGGTCACATGCGGCGCCGAGTTCAGCTGATTGCCGATAATGTCGCCATAACTAGGATCCGCTTGCTTGGTCTCACTATCGAGTAAACCTACGCCCGAAATAAACTGCAGGTTTTCGGTGAGCATAGCGCTGAATTCAGCCTCAATACCGTAGCTGACCGCTTTATCGATATTGGTAATTTTGCGGGCGCTGTTAGAGGCTTGGTAACCGTCGAAATCGTTGTAGAACAGGTTGGCACTAAAGTTAACATCGCCATCCATAAACGCGCTGCGACTGCTGATTTCATAGGTATTAACGTACTCTTCGTCGTAGTAGTAATACTCACTTTCGGCTAACGACAACGCACCGCCACCCGAGTTATAACCGCGACGCACGCTGGCCGCTAAAGTTGTGCTGTCATTCAGCGCATATTGCAGCACTAACTTCGGCAGGGTAACGGTATTGGCATTATCGAGTTTTTCCCGCAATTGGCTGCCTTGATAGAGCATATTGAAGTTACGCAATTGCTCCTCACGCATCACGCGGCCACCGAATGTGACCCAGAGAGATTCGGCAAGGCCATAGGTCATCTCACCATAAATGGAGGTGGATTCAGTGCTGTCATCCCCACTGTAAACAGAGCTGCCAGTACTACCAAAATCTTGATCGCGTTTAAAATAGGCTAAACCCACAAAGCCGTTGAAATCTTTATCTTTTAGACCAAAGCTGTACTTACCATCGACGGTGTAACTCTGGTCATTCATATCAACATATTGCTGCGCCGTGGCGAGAGCCTCATAGGATTCAAAGCCCCAGTCATAATCCATATAAGCGACGATGAGATCGAAGGCGCGGCCTTCACCGAGGTCATAATCGACTTTCACTGAGTGAGTCGTGGATTTAGTCTCGATATAACGTTGGAAAATAGGCTTAAACGCCCAAGGATCATCGCCGGTAAAATAGTTGCGCCCAGAGTCACCTTTCTCATCATTGTATGAAAAGCTATAGAGCACTTTGAGATCTTCAATCGCACTCGGCTGCCACAGGAATTTACCGCGCCAGCGATTGGTGATCAGTTCATTGAGGTCGAATGGGGCTGGATTTGTCTCATATTCCAAGCCTTTATTGAAGGTATTCCCTGTCACATTTTGTCCGCTCACCCTAAACGCCAACTCATCATCGAGAATCGGGCCTGAGAGCATAACGGCGCTATCGATAAAGTTATCTTGATTGCGATAACCGACACGAGCCGCACCTTGCCAATCGAAGGTGGGGTCTTCCGTTTTAATAAACACTGTGCCGCCAATGCTGTTACGACCGTTAATTGTCGATTGCGGACCGCGGTACACCTCAATTTGTTGGATATCCCACAGACCAGTATCACCAGTAAGATCGGCCACAAAAGGTTCGGCAACTCCATCGACTAAGGTGGATACCCGCGCCCGAGCACCGCCGGTAAAAGAGTTAAATCCAGAGGCAGAACCATTACCAGAAACCCCACGGATATCCGGCACAGATCCCGTAAGCACCACCACGTTAGGCACTTCAGATAAGGCACTCGAGGTAGATTGATATTGACCGCTGTCGAGCGCGTCTTTATCGATAACCGAAATAGAGGAAGTCGTATCCTTAAGGCTACGCTCGATTTTCTCACCATAAACAGTTATCTTTTCAATCGGTTCAGAAGATTCTGCGTCCACAGCAGCGTAAGCTGAGGACATCACTAAACTCGAAACCATTACTGCAATTGCACTTTTCTTAAACGCCCTGCATTCCATAAAAACCTCGACGGCACTCATTGATAAACGGTGTTAGCTTGAAATGCCGACAATCTACATTAAAACAACCTTAAATCCAGATGATAACCAATATCATTTACATTCTACTTATGACTTTGTGACCGAACGCAAATTCGTAGGAATGAGAGATAAACAATTGAGCAAGGAACAATTGTCACTCGCTTTGACAGACGAGGACGCATTGACGCCTCAGTTTTTTGCAGAGATTTGGCGGGCTTTGATTCGAGCGAAAGCACGTGGCGTTTGGTTGTTCAGCCCCAACGTGCGATAGCACCATGGATACACTTATAAACATTTGTAAGTTTTGCGATCTGCCTCACAATCGCTTTTTTGCCTGTTAATGCACTGTAGAAGAGCACTCGCTCGCAAAACAATTTTCACAATAAAATCAATCGCCTGCAAATGCAATGAATTTAACTTACATAACACCTAGCAACCAGTACGCCATCCACGGTTAACACACTAAAAACAACGTATTTAAAAACATAGCGTTATAGATATTACGTTCAAAATATCGCCTTGCGACGAGTGAAATCCAAGCGTTAAAATGGCCTCAATGTGTAATTTAATTACACCCCTTCTTGATTGATACCCCAGTAGGCCACCATGTTTAACAATGCAAAAACCAGCACATTGACGGCGCTGCCCTCAGTGTTTGCGAGTATTTTATTGATCATTATCGGCATTTCCTCCTATCGGGGTTTTGCCGAACTCAATAACACCAGCAGTCGACTCGTCAACAATACCAAACTCGCCGAAACCTTCACCAATGTGCGTGAAGCGTTCTTCGAGTTGCGCTTAGCCACACTAGTCCATAACAGCGACGCCATCAGCTTGCAGCAACGCAATGTTCGGCAACTTGTCGAGCAACTCGCAGAATTTAACACCGATTTTATGGGGCAAGATGCCAGAACGATCCGCACACTATTGCCGCAAATCGAGCAATATGTGCGTCTCTATCAGCAGGAGTTAGCCTTCGCCAAACAAACGGGCACCGAACCTGAACTCACGTCAGAACGCGGCGCTCTTGGGCCAAAAGTCAGTAATGAGATCAATCAATTAGTCAAATTGATCACCCAACGCAACCATGAACTAGGCAAACAGGCAGAAGACAAAGTCAATGCCACCGAAGCGCTGCTCCTTGGCCTAATCCTAGTTGCCATTGTCGCGTCCCTGCTAAGCGCCCTGTTTATGAGCAGACGTTTAGTCAATATCGTTCATCAAATCAAGCGGGTTGTAGAACACCTTGCCGATGGCGATCTCACCCAGAAGACTCAAATCAGTGGGCAAAACGAACTCTGTGCGCTCGGCGCCGATCTTGATCGAGTGATTGACCACTTGCGCCATATGATTTCCGATATTGCCCAGGCCTCTGAACATATGTCGGATCAAATTGGTCAGTTGAATGTGCAGTCCAATGCCAATACCCATGCATTGCAAACCCACGCGGTAGAAACCGACCAAGTGGTGACGGCCATGACCGAAATGAGTGCAACTGCCCATAACGTTGCCGGTGATGCCGCCTCTGCCGCACGCTTTACCCAGCAGGCAAATGAACAGGCTGATAAGTCGAAAAAGGCTGTCGAACAGGCGGCAAATACTGTCGTCGCCTTAGTTGGTAAGGTCGATACCGCCGCTCACACCATCGCGGAAATGAATGAAAACACCCGCCATATCGCCACCATCTTAGATGTGATTGGAGATATCGCCGACCAAACCAACTTACTCGCCCTTAACGCCGCCATCGAAGCCGCCCGCGCCGGTGAACAAGGTCGAGGCTTTGCCGTCGTCGCCGACGAAGTACGCGCCCTTGCCGCTCGCACCCAAGCGAGCACGGCCGAGATCAATCAAATGCTAGAACGCCTGCGCACGGGTGCTAACAGCGCCGTTAATGCGATGGATGAGACTAAACAGAGTTGCCAAGATGCAGCGGACACCACCACGTTGGTGACTGAAAGCTTGGAAACCTTGACCACTTATGTATTTGATATTAATGGATTGAGCAATCAAATCGCCACCGCCGCCGAAGAACAAAGCGCCGTCAGTGAAGAGATTAATCGTAACTTGAATACCATTCGCGAAATGGTTGAAGAATTAAATCAAAGTGGTAAAGCGACCCTCAATAGCGCGACCTCCTTGGCCGCCACGAAAGAACAGCTAACAGGCGTAGTCTCGCATTTTAGACTCTAATTCGAGTCAGCTAAGTCGTTACAATGGCCTAATATCGCAAGATGTTAGGCCGAACTTTTTTAGAGCAATGCATAAAGCCTTAAATAAACATCTAATGGTTTATTCCAATCCATCGCTCTGTTTCTTCTGCTCTAAGCTCGCCCAATATCCTGCCAACATCGCACCTGAAAGGTTATGCCAAATCGAGAAAATCGCGCTGGGGACGGCGGAGAGCGGGCTAAAAAACTTGATGCATAATGCGGTCGCAAGGCCTGAGTTTTGCAACCCCACCTCAATCGAAATGGTTTTACATACTGTATGGTTAAAGCCGAGCAAGCGGCAGCAGGTATAACCCAAGGCGAGTCCCAAACCATTATGTAGAAACACCGCGAGTAAAATCACAGGCCCCACCTGCGAAAATTGCCCTGCATTTAGGGCCACAATAATGCTGATGGCCAGTACAATCGCCACGATAGAAATGATGGGCAATGCGGGGGCAAGTTTAGCCACTTGCGGTTTAAAGAAGTGATTCAACACCACACCCACAGTCACAGGGATAAGCACGATTTTAACGAGACTGACTAGCATATCCATTAAAGGAATGGCGACCATCTCACCGATTAATAGCTCAATAATCAAGGGAGTGAGCACCACACCCGCTAAGGTGGATAGCGCAGTCATAGTGATAGATAAGGCGACATCGCCCTTGGCCAAATAGCAAATCACGTTCGATGCAGTGCCACCCGCCACACTCCCCACCAACACCATGCCTATGGTCAATTCCCGATTGAACCCTAATAGTAAACTAATGGCTAAGGCGCTTAAGGGCATCAGGGTAAATTGCAAGATTAAGCCAGTGATAACGGCACGTTTCTGTTTGAATGCATAGGCAAAATCCCGCACATCTAAGGTCAGTCCCATAGATAACATAATCACCACCAGCAACGGCACTATGCTGGTTTTCAATCCGCTAAACCATGCGGGCATCAAATACGCCGTACCCGCCCCGAGTAAGGCAAATAGCGGAAAAAAGCGGTTGATATTAACCAATGGGGATCCTCCAAGATTTCAGGCGGTTTGGGGAGATTAAGCCATGTCCGCAGGGATAATGACAGCCAGATACCCTCAGTACAAGTCAAAATGCCCACAAGTAAGAAGCTCAACTTTTTATCATTTCAGTCTTTCGATTGAGCACTAAAGTTAATCGCTCAAATTCAATAACAAACAGCCAAAAACCTCAGTAAATATGCATCTATGTTTACTAAAACATGATCTGCTTAACAAAAAGCCAGTGATTTCCTTGTTAGGAAACCGTAACTTATAACCAGTTCACGTTTTGCTTACTCCATACGAGGTAGTCTAATTGCGCTAGGTGGTCGTGAATTACCTAAAGCAATTTCGGTGTTTACGGTTAGCACTCTCAGATAGGAATCGTTATGTCTTCAGTTATTCAAACGCTCAATCGCGCGATCGCAACGCCTTATCAAGCGAATATTACCGTCCCTAACTGGATGCTCAGCTCGATGGAACGAGTCATGCAGTATTATGTCGATAAGAATCTTCGCCTCGATACGCTCTCCGCCGACATCATGCCCGCCCCGGTCGAAGGTAAAAAGTACATGCTTTATGCCCATGTGCCCTTCTGCCATACCTTGTGTTCTTACTGTACCTTCCACCGTTTTATGTTTAAGGAAGACAAGGCGCGCGCTTACTTTATCTCTCTGCGTAAAGAGATGGAGATGGTCAAAGCCTTAGGCTATGACTTTGAATCTATGTACATTGGCGGCGGCACCACCACAGTATTAGAAGACGAACTCGCCCGTACTATTGAGCATGCCAAGACCCTATTCCCAAGCATTAAAGAAGTGTCTTGCGAGTCGGATCCACAGCATTTAGACAGCCCAGGCTTTAAGCAACTCAAGGGCTTAGTGGATCGCATGTCCATCGGCGTCCAAAGCTTTAACGACGACATTTTAAAAATGACCGATCGCCTCGAAAAATTCGGCACAGGTCAGCAAACCTTCGACAAGATCATGGCGGCCAAAGAGCTGTTCCCTATTATCAACGTCGACCTGATTTTTGGCTTTCGCGGTCAAACCGATGAAGTGATCCAGCACGACTTAGACATGGCATCGCGCCTCGACCCAAGACAGATCACCACCTATCCGCTGATGATCACGCACCAAACGCGTAAGAGTGTTAAAGGTAAACTGGCAGCGCCACAGGCGGATATGGCCAACCAATATCGCCAGATCTTAAACCGTTTAAATGGTCAATATAATCAGTTGTCTGCATGGGCCTTTGGTAAGGCGAATGACGAAGGCTTCGACGAATATGTTATCGACTACGATGAGTATTTAGGGGTGGGTTCAGGCTCATTTAGCTTCCTGAACGACACTTTATACGTCAACACTTTCTCGCTGCGTAAATACCAAGAGCGGATCGCCGCCGGCAAGATGGGCGTCGAGCAACAGAAAAACTACAGCAAAAAGGACGTGATGCAGTATCGCTTCCTGCTGGGGATGTTCTCTGGTCGCCTATCGCGCAAATACTTCCGCGAAACCTTCGGCGTTAACTTAGACACAGCCCTGTTTAAGGAAATGACCTCGATGAAACTGATTGGCGCCATCAAGAACGACCCAACCGATCCAGATAATCTGATCATCACAGATAACGGTAAGATGATGGGCCTGTTAATGATGAAAGAGTTTTACGCCGGCATGGATAACGTGCGCGCCCAATTGCGTAAGCCACTCAAGCCCTGCGATATGTAAATATCGGTTGAACCACAAAAGGCCCATGATGGGCCTTTTTGTTAGCGCCATTTCAGGCTACGCTTGCCATCACTCACGCATGAGTCTGTCACCCAGTAATAAAGGAGTATTCGTTATGGGTTTTAATGAGCAAGAAAAACAAGCACTACTCGCCGTTAAAGGCGTTGGCCCGACTGTCATTAAACGTTTTGAAGAAATCGGCATTAGCTCACTCGCGCAGTTAGCCGAGCATGAGGTCGAAGATATCGCCAACCTAGTCGCCAGCATGTTACGCACCACTTGCTGGAAAAACAGCCCACAGGCTCGCAATGCTATTGCCGCTGCCATTGAGCTTGCCCGCCGCGCCTAATCTTTATTGCGATTTTTCCGAGATGTTTATGTCAATCCATATTCGCGCCCTAATGGGCGGTTTACTCGCGCTGATGAGCACGGCAGCCTTCGCCAATGACAGCAGTTTTGGTGATGCTAATGGCTCTATCACCCTTAAATATCAGCCGCATATCAGTATGGACAAGGAGTCGCTCTTTATCAGCGAGGCCGAAGTCAGGGTCGATTATCTGTTTACCAACACCAGCTCGCAGGAGCTTACCGTCCCCATCGCCTTCCCTATGCCGCCGATGTTTTTTGGCTCCGCTGATCACAGCAGTATCGATAACTTCACCCTCAAAGTGAATGGCAAAACCCAGCCAACTCAGCACAGGCTCGTCGCCCAACTTGCCGATAAAACAGATATTTCTGCTGAGCTGAAACAGCTTGGTTGGGGGATAGATGAAGTCGCTTACTTTGCCGAATATGGCGAAGTCCCCAAGGGCAAACCCGCGCTCCCCAGCCAATGGTTAGATGAGGAGCAACAAATCGCCTTTACCCTAAGCGATTACTTTGTGTGGCAGCAAACCTTTCCCGCGGGCCAATCTGTCTCTATCAGCCACAGTTATACACCGAGCCTCTCAACGGGCATCCCCGATACTGCCAATAGTATTATCGATACTTACACTGGACTTGCCTGTTTAGATGAAAGCGCCAAGCAAGGGATTCGTAAGCGAAACCTTATCGTTAAACAAGAAGGTGAAGATCAGGAGATTGGCGTCGAATGGAGCCACCTTAGCTATATTTTAGTCACGGCCAATAACTGGCAAGGGGCGATTAAGGACTTCAAACTGACGCTGAAAAAATCCCAGCCCACTGATCTCATTAGCCTGTGTTTTGATGGCGAGCTTAAAAAAACCGATCCACTCACCTTTGAGTTCCAGCAAAAGCAGTTCACGCCAACGCAGGATCTTAGCATCCTATTTATCCGTAAACCGGATTTTGAATAATCAAAAAAGCCAGCTAAATGCTGGCTTTCTGTATTAAGCGACTATTTTTAAACGCGATTAAAAGCTATAGGTCATGCCTAACCAGTAACGACGGCCGTCTTCGATATAACCGTACTCTTCTTCCGTGATGTCCTTATCGAAGGCGTTATAAATACCCGCGCTGAACTTAATGCTGTCATTAACGCGATAGTTGGCCCCTAAATCTAACAGCGTATAGGAAGGCGCAATCAAGCTGCTTGAAGAAGGACCCGTTGTCGGCTGACTCTCTTCACCACGATAGTTAACCCGCAGCCAAGTGCTTAACTTATCTATCGGCTCATAGTTAACCGACAATTGCACCAGATGTTTAGGCAATTGATTCAATGGACTACCTTTATATGCGCCCGTCTTCTGCTCCGAGTCGGTATAAGTGTAGTTGCCCGTTAATGCCAAGTTGCTCAAGATTTTATAGTCGATACTGAACTCAACCCCCTGGGTGACCGCCTCATCAATATTCACATAGGTGGTCGGGTCAGAGCCAAACTGATTAGGCCCATCGGTACATTGAGTCGCAGGGCAAGCGACACGGGTGATCTTGTCCTCAAACTCGTTATAGAACACGCCTGCACTGGTGGTGATGGAGTCAGTGAGATCGGTGTAAATGCCTAGCTCATAGTTCACTGAGGTTTCGGGTTGTAAATCCGGGTTACCGTACATATTGCCGCCTCGGCTTACCTGCCCCCAATCGGGCACAGTTTGCCTCAGGCTCGGCGCCCTAAAGCCCGTCGACACACCGCCTTTTAAGGTGGTGTGCTCGGTCAGCCCCCATACGCCGTAAATCCGTGGGCTGAGGTGGTCGCCAAAGTTTTCATCATCGTCTAAACGCAGGCCTAAGGTTAAGGCAAAATTATCGACGATACGCCATTCATCCTCTGAGAACACCGACCATTGGCGGCGACTAATATCGGTTAAGTCACTGACCTGATTGCCCGTTTCATCGGTAAGATCTTGCTTATTGAAGGCCGCGCCAAAGGTTGTGGTATGGCTTTCCCCCAAGGTGGCGATCAGGCTAGTTTGAGCATCGGTATTCTTGATCTTCATCTTGCGGGACTTGTTATCAAATACTTCGTGCTTGATATAAGTATCCGAGGTACCAAAGTCCCAACGCCCGGTGTGCGATAGGGAAATGGTGCTGTTTTCATACTCGGTTGTCGACGAAGCTGGGCAACCACTGCGGCCACAACTGGCGCCCGGTGCCAATGGTGCAACGGTTTTCCCTAAGGTGCTATCCAACTCTTGGTTGGCGATGCCGACTTCTAACATAATGTCATGGTCTTGGTTAGGCGTGAGGGCAAATCTGGCGGTGAGATTATCCGCATCGCGACCTCGGTAACCGCCGTAGATACTATCTTCTTCACGTTGAGTGTATTGGCCGTATAACTGCACGCCGAGCAGATCTTTAATCAAGCCACCGTTCACAAAAAAGTTGCCCTGATACACATTACCTGAGTCCGACTTTTCCTGCAGCGTAGTGTCGAGGCGCAATTCCCCCTGCCACTCATTGGGCACTTTACGGGTGATAATGTTGATCACCCCACCGATAGCATCGGAGCCATAAAGGGATGACATGGGGCCGCGGACAATTTCAATCCTATCGATTGCGGCGAGCGGCGGCGTCCAAGCGCCTTCAACACCAGGACCGTCGCTGTTGGTGCGGGTCTCGCGGGAAGACTGACGTTTACCATCGACGAGGATCAGCGTGTATTGGCTGCCCATGCCCCGCAAACTAATGTCCCGACGGTCAGCACCGCCAGTCACCACCACGCCGGGCACTTCTAACATGGCGTCGGTTAAGTCACGGTAAAAACGTGTATCGAGATCCTCCCGGGTGAGCACGCTGATAGAAGCGGGCGCGTCACGCACTTGCTGCTCGAAACCCGATGCGGTAACAACGATTCTTTCCATCATCTTGTCTTGATCGGGTGCGGCATCCGCCAAAACCTGAGTGGCGGGTAGCAATAATGCGGCAGAAACTAGCTGTGCGAGGATCTTTTTACGACGTAACAACATAACCAACGAATCTCCCTCGATCCTTTGTAAATGATAATAATTTTCAATACGGCAATGTATCCCTATGTTACAATCGGCTCAAGTTAGACTTTGAGTAATCACTTGTAAGAGTTGCTTAAGAATGAATAGAAATATGGTCAAGGGCATGATCGTGTTTGCCGCCATCGCGGAAAAAGGCTCGATGAGCGCTGCGGCAACACAGCTTAATCTGAGTTCATCGGCGGTGAGCCAACAAGTCGCAAAGCTTGAAATGGATATGGGAATTAGTCTGTTTCACCGTAATACCCGCCATCTTACACTCACAGAAGCGGGGGCATTATTTTATGAAAACTGCATTAAAATCATAAAAATAGTTGAAAGCGCCGAACAACAGCTGCATGCATTAAAGGGAACCCCCTCGGGGAAGCTTAAAATCGCCGCGCCAGTCGGCTTTGGCGGTGGTTTACTCAGCCAGCCATTAGCGCACCTGTTGGCGGCTCATCCGCAGATCAGCCTCAATCTGCAATTGCAGGACGGCCCAATCGATATAGTTAACGAAGGAATCGATCTGGCGATTTGCATCGGTCCCCTATCGGATTCGAACCTTATCGCTCGCCCCTTAGCGGATTGGCGTATGTTGCTGTGTGCCGCTCCGAGCTATATTCCCCTGCATCAGAGCCTGCAACACCCTGCCGACTTACAAGGGTTCAACCGTATTAGCCACAGCTATGCTAAGCCCGAGTTCTTAACCCATTTACAGACTCAAGAGCGAATAGAACTCCCTGCCCAGCGCATCAACGTCAATAATATGCAGACGCTAATCCAGCTCACCCTCGATGGATTAGGCTTTGCCGTGTTGCCTGAGCCCGAGGTGCATCAATATCTTGCATCTGGCCAATTGGTAACCCTTTTACCCGAGTGGTCGCTACGCACCTACAGCGTTTACAGCGTGACCTCGGCGCGGGACAAACAGCCCGCCAAGGTGAAAGAAGCCATAGCGGCACTCAGCCAATATTTTAGCCAGATGGATTTTAGCCCGCGCCCAGCGTCACTGGTTCAGCACAACGCCTGCGAGCTCACGCCAAGATTTGCCATCCCCGCCTAACCATTGTAGGCACGCGTTTCATTTCTCAGTGGAGTTAGAGTATGCTGTTCTATCCATTCGATTAAACAGTAGTAACTCAATGCAAGATGTGGCCTTAGTATTAGAGGGTGGCGGCCTGAGGGCAATTTATACCGCCGGCGTGTTAGATGCCTTTTTGCAGCAACAATTGCACTTCCCCTATGTGATTGGTGTATCGGCGGGGGCGATTTATCCCGCTTCTTATGTTTCACGCCAATTTGGCCGCAATTTACAAATTCAGCAGCAATATCTGCGAGATAAACGCTACATGGGGCTGCGCCACTGGTTGGCCACGGGTAATTATGTCAACACAGACTTTACCTATAAGCGCATGGCCTATGAGTTACTGCCTTTTGATTTTAAAACCTTTTTAGGTAGCGGAACCGAATTTAAGGTCGGGGCATTTAACTGCCAGACAGGACAAACCGATTACTTTGGCATGGCCGATTTTCAAGAGCACGACAAATTGCTCGACGTGCTTATCGCCTCCTCTAGCCTGCCTTTTATGGCCAATCCCTATCGGATAAACCACCAAACCTACCTCGACGGTGGCATCGCCGCGCCCATTCCGGTAGCGAAGGCGCAGCAAGAGGGCTATAAGCGGCAGGTGGTGATCCTGACTCAGGACGCAAACTATCGAAAATCGCCGATGAAGTTCAACTGGTTAGCGCGCAAGCGTTATCAAGCTTATCCGGCAGTGGCCGCCGCGCTCAAAATACGCCACCAACGTTATAACCAATCCCTCGAGGAACTCGCCCAGAGTGTTGCCAGCGGCGATACCTTTGTGATCCGCCCTGCTGCGCCACTTAATCTCTCGCGACTTGACCGCAATATCGATAAAGTGACCGCCGTATATCGCCAAGGGCTGGCCGATGGGCAGGCGATTTTGCCCAAGCTGCAGGCTTGGCTAAACACTGGGGCAGGTATCAGTTAGGAAGCGAGGCGCTGACTTTGTTAATAATCAGCTCCCGCAGCCATTTATGGCTGAGATCGTGTTCGAAATGCTTATGCCACATCAGCAGGTAGGCACCGGGGATCAGTTTAATTGGCGATGGTAAATACTTAAGATCAAACGACTTCATCATCGCTAAGGCATAACGGGAAGGAGCGCAGAGAATCAAATCACTCTGCTCACACAGGGCCAGCGCACTCTGAAAGTCCGTCATATTCACCGCAATATCCCGTTTACGCCCTTGGATTTGCAGCACATCGTCTAACAACCAATATTCCAAGCCACCAAAGGCGACCTGTAATTGGCGATAACTTAAAAAGGTATCGAGATCCCATTCTTGCGAAAGTGCAGGATGGTCACTGCGCATCAGGCAAACTGTGTAATCCTGAACCAATTCAACATAATGGATGTCATCCGGAATATGGTTTACATGCATGGGCGAACGCTCATCCCATTCGCGGCAACCTATGGCGAGATCGATATCGCAGCGTTGGAGTCTATCCATGGTATCCAGCCGCCAGGTTTGGCAATTAATGCTCACACCGGGCGCCTGCGCTAAAAGCGAAGGCATAAAGTGTGGGAAGGTCAGCGAGTAGGTCGTTTCGACCAGATGCATTCGAAACTGGCGCTGACTTAGGGCGGGCTCAAAACTGTCTGGCCGAGTAAATTGCGCTAATTGCTGTAAGCATTGGCGCAAGTCGGGCGCCAGCGACAGCGCCTTGGGCGTCGGCTTGAGGCCGTAGGCGGTGCGCTCGAATAAGGGGTCATCAAACACTTCACGCAGGCGAGTCAATTGCTTGCTCACCGCCGACTGACTCAAATGCAGCCGCGCCGCTGCGGCCGTGACACTCTGCTCCTCGAGGAGAATTTCCAGTACGGGCAGTAAGTTTAAGTCTAAGTGTTTTAGCATCTAACCCCTCGCTTTTAAGGGATTCCACCTCAAGTTTTGCGGCAACTTCATCAGCAGTAGCGACAGTAAAATCACTAAAATCCCTACCCACTGGCGCATATCTAAGGCTTCACCCACAATCAATACGCCTAATGATACGGCAACCACGGGATTGACTAAAGCCACCATCCCCATGATTTCTGGCCCTAAATTTCGCATTGACCAGAGCCAAGCCCAATAGGCCACCGCGGTATTGGCGGTAACCAACCAGATTAATGAGGGAACCACATCCATACTCGGGATCTGTGGCGGCCCCACCATAAACCACGCCAGTGGGATCAACATCAATCCCCCCAAGAGTAATTGCCAAGCTGTCAGCACTAAAAAGTCGCCCACATCCCAGCGCTGCATCCAGCGGGAAGAAAAGGCAATCAACGTTGTCGCGCTCAGCATACACAGGACACCAATCGGGTCGAGATCCGCCGAAGGATTAAGCAATAAAATCACGCCACCGAGGCCCATTAAGCCAAGCAATAGCCACTTCATCCCCGGGCGTTTTTTATCAATCAGCCAAGCGAGGATCAAAAAGATTAATGGCAATGTCGCCCCCAGCGTGCCCGCAACGGCGCCGGGTAGCCGATAGGCGCCAATAAACAGCAGCGCAAAGAAGGCGCCAATATTACAAAACGCCAGCAAGCTTAATTTAGACCATGCCAGCGTCGGCAAACGTGGGCGCAGCATCAGCAGCAATATGCCCGCAGGCAGCGCACGCCAAACCGCCACCCAGTAGGGCGACATATCCTGTAAGTAAAGACTCACCAGTGCATAGGTAGTCCCCCAAAAGACTGGGGCGAGTAACGCAATCACAAACGGCATAATGACTTCTTAAAAAGTATCTTGATGTTGAGATATATTACTTTGAGAGAATAAAACAGGCAAGTGCTGAGATAAGGTTAATAGGGAGAAAAGAAAAATGGACACGCGTTTATACTGCTTTAGATATGCGCACGCAGAGCTGCGCTTAAGCCTTGTTTGCCGTATAATCGGGCGTCATTTTTTATAGGCGGGCAAGCATGTTCCATATCGCACTCTATGAGCCAGAAATCGCACCCAACACGGGTAATATCATTCGCCTTTGCGCAAACAACGGCAGCCAACTGCATCTAATTGAGCCGCTAGGGTTTGATTTTGAAGAGAAAAAACTGCGCCGCGCGGGCCTAGATTATGCCGATTTAACCAATGTGACTCGCCATAAAAACTTCGATGCCTTCCTCGAGGCCATGGCAGGCAAACGCATTATGGCCTGTACCACTAAGGGCAGCCGCCCTCACACTGAACTCAGTTTTGCCAAGGATGACGTGCTATTATTTGGCCCTGAAACCCGCGGTCTACCTATGCCAATTATCGAGTCGATTCCAACCGAGCAGCGATTACGCATTCCGATGGCAGCCACCAGTCGCAGCCTCAACCTCTCCAATGCCGTGGCGATTATCAGCTACGAAGCCTGGCGTCAGCTCGGGTTTGAAGGCGCAATTTAATAGGTAGGAATACTGATTTGGATTAGGCTGGACTTCACCAGCCAATTTTCCAATCACTCAGCCAAATCATTCAGCCATCCACGCCGAAAGATCGCTTTAACTCAATTCGGCCTGAAAGCCAGTAATTTTGCCGTCAGGTATGTTGGATGAATTGTCATTGTTTCCCACTGACATAACGCGGTTTTATTTAACAGAGTTGTCCCGCTAGGCTCGACGACGGCATCTGCAACACATGGAAGTGTAAATGCCGCGTTCACATGGCCAATGATGTTCCCAACATCATTGTGGCATTTCCCATATCCCTATGGGTCAGATGTGAAAGAGCGGCCATGCCGCCAACGGTCACTGGTGCAACAATGGCAATTTTAATGACCATTGAACTGTTCATCTGGCTAAAAGCTTTTGCCCCAAAGCGAGATAAGTTTGTCGTCAGGTGTGTAGGGTTAATTGTCATTGTTTCCCCAGTGACACGCCGTGAATATGTCCCTATAGGCTCGACGGCGACATCCATGTCGCCAACGGTCACTGTTGCAACAATGGCAATCTTAACGACCATTGAACGGTTCATTTGGCTAAAAAGCTAATCGCCCCAATCCTTGTTTCGTTTCGTTGGCTCAATAGAAAACTCCTACTCTTGTTGCCATACAAAATCTTATCCATTTACCTAATGTTTGGGCCTAACGTAAAGCGACTAACAATGTATGGGTATACAGTCATATTTAAATTTAGGTGTTTGGGTATGATTTTTAGACAAAATCAGTGCGCACTAATTCCATCCGAAATAAATAAAACTCTATAAAATCAGGTGAATATAGTAACTGAATTTTAGTTAATAGGTTTGGAAAAACGCGCATGCGCGTTTTTCCAGATGGTGTATTTGGCAGAAAGCTGATAACTTCTTTGCATACAGATAGTTAACCGTGCGCGTTTTCACTGGTCTAACAAGGTAAACGCGCATGCGCACTAATCAAATGTTAATCGAATGAAGGAATACGAGCATTGGAAGAAGTAAAATTACTTGCCTCAGCCTCAGTTTTACGAGTCTTATATGATGAAAAGAAGGACATATATGACGTTTTGGTTGAATTCATTCGGCAAACAATAAGCGGAAGATCTCTTTCTGCCTTTAGCTCCGTAGAGTGTGTCAGATACCTTGATGAGGACTTTGGCTTTTTACTTCCCGAGGCGATTATTAAGAGTTGCTTGAGGAAACGCCTCGTTCAAACAGAAGCCCTCACTCTAAATAATGGCATATACAGCGTTTCAAATAATTTTTCTTCAAGTTCTACATTTAATTCTGATTTTCAAGAGTCTCGTAATGAGTATGATGAGATTGTCCAACGACTACATGACTTCTGTAGCGATAATGGGTTGCTTAACATACGAAAAGAGGAGATTGAGGAAAGTTTAGAAACCTATCTAACTCGACCAGATAAAAACGATAAGTTTGCCAAAGATATCGCGAATTATATCATTAAATTTGAGAATGAACCTGGGTTTAAAGATAAATTAGATAGAATCGAGGAGGGATTGATTCTTTATACTGGAATTCGATACTCCCCCGACTTGTCTACTTTAGGTAGTTGGAGAGGGAACTTAATAATATTTTTGGATTCGGAACATCTATTTAATGCGACTGGTTTGAATGGGGTCTTGTATAAAACGCTATTTGATGATTTTAACGAACTAGTAAATGAAGTTAATCGAAATAAGAAGGGCGGTAGAATAGAGTTAAAATATTTAGAAGAAACATCTTCTGACATTGAATCATTTTTCTATGCTGCAGAAAAGATTATTGAAAGAAAAGGCACTATTGATCCGTCTAAAACAGCAATGATAAATATTTGTAATGGCTGCAAATATAGAAGTGATGTTTTAACCAAGAAGGCTGAGTTTATAGCCAAGCTGGCCAGACTTAACATAAGTCAAGAGGTGCGTGCGGAGTATTACTCTAATTCTGATTTTAACGTAGAAGGATCAGATGTCCTTGAAGGGTTAATCGCTGAGCTAGCCGAATCCAACGCTAAAAATGATGATATTTCTTCCATTCTCAAGATATTTACAAAGATTAATGTCTTAAGAAAGGGAGAGAACAACGTTGGCATTGATCGGATTGCGTCAATATTTCTTACGGAGAGCTGGTTGCCACAAAGGATGGCTTTTTCAAGCCATGTACACGATGGTAATGGTGCTATTCCATTCGCAACTAATATTGAGTTTATAACTGAAAAGTTGTGGTTCAAGTTAAATAAGGGATTTGGAGGCAAGTCAAAGAAGCCTATTTCTTTTGATCCGATTATCAGAGCCAAGATGACCATCTCCAATCAAGTCAGTAAGTCCGTATCAAGCATATATCGAGATCTTTCTGATAAGTATGCTAGAGGAGAAGTTGATAAAGATGTATTAGCAAGGATTCATCATGAAATATACAAAGCCCCCTCTAGACCCGAAGACGTTTCAATAGCCTCGATTGCAATGGCGCATGACTTCTTGAATGAGTCATACATTGAAAGAGTTATAAATGAAAAACATCTGCTTGAAAAGCAGGCTTCAGATGGTCAACAAGCCATCGCTGAACTGGCAACATTGAGGTATCAATCAGAGCTTCAGAAGCGAGCGCCTTTTAAGGCTATTGCAAGGCGCCAATATGCTTGGCTCAGGATTCTAACTTACGCCATTATCCCCCTTGCACTTATTTATGCGATGCTGTCTTTATACTCTCCGTCAGATTCGGCGCTCTCTATAATTTTTGGTCTAGCAAGTTTCGTGAGCCTTGTTATTAGTATCTTCAGGCCGAAAAAAATCGATAGTTTTTATTGGCGCCTTTCAAAGTATTGGTATCGAAAAGCGATTAACAAAGCATTGCAGCGGACAAGCCGCTGAATGCGGCGTTATGTGTAATTCAAGGATTATAAATGAAATCTAGTTTAGTCTTATTGCCACTAATTATTCTTTCAGGATGTGCATCCGTTCCTAAGTCAGTAGATGAACTTAGAACCGCAGGTAAAGCTAAAAGTAGTTTTTGCTCTAATAAACCTTTTAATGAAACTGTCAAATTAATCGAGCACCAATTGAGCAAATGCTTCGCTCATGGTAAGCAAGAGGTTTACGGTGGTACAAGTGATACGTTTATCGAAAAAAATGGTGCTGATAGTGAATTAGTGACATTAGCTTCAGTTGCTCATGTAAACTGGAATAGGTTTTATCAAACAATAGTAGACGTCAGCTCTGATCATAACTGTCCAGTTTTTGTTGAAGCTTACGGGATGTCCAGTAATTGGTCTAAAACTACTGTTTTAGTTCAGGATTGGGTAAGCGGGAAAAACCTTGATAAGTGTGATTAAGTTACGCATAAGGACGTAAAACAGTTGGCTTGCGCTCCTTCGGCGCTAATTTTAGCCAACTATTTTGCATCCATGTGTAAGGCGTTAAACCCTTAAAAATTTTTAATCCGAAACTGGCGAGTTAGGGCAAAAGATCTATCAAGCTTTTGTCCCCAAAGTGAGTTGCGTATTGTCGAGTATGAATAATTCGGCTTAATGAGATGGTGCGACAGGCGTCATTTCTATCCCACGAAAGAGCTGATAGCGGTCGATATCATCGTCTAAATATTGGATATTTTGCGTCCACTGCCATGCGCCTTGGGGCGATTTAGCTTCGAATAACAGTTGGATTAAGGCGGCGCGCGCATTCACCACTCCCTCGCCCAGCAGGGAATAATCGCCATTTTGTTGATATAAACTAAAGACTTGCTGTTTTTCCTGCGAGACACCGTCGTAGTAGGTTAACAGTACTTGCTCGCCTTGCTCCCGAAACCACCAAGTCTCGCTGTAGGGAGCGCGCGTTCCGACACTTACGGAGAGGATCAACTGGCGCTGATCATGGGAGCAAAAGCCGTTGACTATGACTTGCTTCGGGATTTCCCCCACCTTCGCGGCATTGCCCTGCCACTGCCCCACCATTTGCGGGCAAAAAGCTTTAAAGCTGACCTTAGCGGCTTGCGCAGGAAAGAGAGCTAAGCTGCCCAAGGCGAGTATCAATACATTTTTAATCAATAGCTTGCCCAGTTTTTGCGGGATGATTAACGCCATATTCGAGTCCTATTTTAATCTTCCAATACATTAGCGTTAAAACCCCTCAGCCACAAATACGCTACGACAGTTTGCGCCATGCCAGTCATACCTAGTCATCAAAATGCGGCCTGTGGTTACAGTTACTTACATAAAAGTCCGTCTCAACCTTCACAGACTCAGCTTGATTTCATGCTCGGTTTTTATACTTTGGGGTTTAATGGGAAAAATAACGATAACACTCTGAATGATAAGGAGACATCTAGTGAAGAAGGCAGGAATTATACTGCTGAGTCTGCTAATGCCCCTCAGTACGGCATTTGCAGAAGCCAGCAAACCACTCTCAGTCGAATTACTTTGGCAACTCAAGCGCATAGGTAGCCCAGTGGTGTCCTCCACGGGCGAGCACATTATTGCGCCTGTGACTGAATACGACCTTAAAGAAGACAAGGGTTCAACCCAACTGTGGCGCTTCGACGGTGAAGGTAAAAATAACCGTGCGATTACCGCCAAAGGCTTAAAAGTCAGCGAGCCAGTGTTTTCGCCAGACGGCAAAACCTTAGCCTTTATCAGCGAACGTAACGATGACGACGCGGGCCAAATTTACCTGTTACCTATGGATGGCCCGGGTGAAGCCAGCAAACTCACGGATATACCCACTGGCGTCAATGGCATCAAGTGGGTTGGCAAGCATTTGTATTTTATCAGCAATATCTTCCCTGAGCAGAATTGGGAGCAAATGAAGGCCCAGCTTAAGACTGATAAAGATAATAAAGTCTCCGCCCGCCAGTGGAATGCGCTGCCCTATTCGCAGTTCGATCATTGGTTAGATGAACGCCGTCAGGCCCATGTATTTAGGATCCCAGCCACAGGCGGCGCGGTTGAAGCCGTGACTCAGCCTTTAGGCCATGAACTGCCACGCTCAAGCCAAAGCAGTTCAAGTTATGATATTTCCCCCGATGAACGCTTAATTGCCTTCAGCGCCTATGGTTCGGATAATCGCGTCGACCCTAAGTTAGACTTGTTTCTCGCCACCATTGGCGGTAGCAAGGCTGAAAACATCACTCCAGATAACCCAGCGCCGGATCTGAACCCAACATTTAGCCCTAACGGCAAAACCCTCGCCTTTACTCGGCAAAAAATCCCCGGATTTTATGCCGATACCGCAAGGTTGATGCTGCTGGATGTGAGCAGTCGCAAACTCACCACGCTCACCGCGGATTGGGATCGCTCAGTGTCTCAATTCGAGTGGACACCCGACAGCAAGGGCTTCTATGCCAGCATTGATGATGCAGCGACAAACCGTATTTATCATATCGATGCCAAGAGCGGTAAGGCCAAGGCCATCACACAAGCCACCGACTATAGCCAACCTGCTATCGCTAAAGATGGTCAGTTGATTGCGACTAATCAAAGCTTTTTGTATCCCGCGCGTTTAGTCAGCATCAACCCTCGCAATGGTAAAACCGAGCGTTTAGAGCAGTTTAACGACGAGATTTTAAAGGATGTCGATTTAGGCACCTATGAGTCGGTCACCTACAAGGGTTATCAGGGCCAAGACATTCAAATGTGGGTGCACTATCCACCTGGGTTCGATCGCAGCAAAAAGTACCCGCTGTTTATGTTGATCCACGGCGGCCCACACAACGCCATTAGCGATGGTTTCCACTTCCGCTGGAATGCGCAAACCTTTGCCTCTTGGGGTTATGTCACCGCGTGGCCAAACTTCCACGGTTCTAGCGGCTTTGGACAAGAGTTTGCCGATGCCATTAACCCAGATTGGAAAAACAAATCCCTCGAAGACGCGCTCAAAGCCGCAGACTGGTTTAAACAACAAAGTTGGATCGATAGCGAGCGTATGGTCGCCGGCGGCGCCAGCTATGGCGGCTACTTAACCTCGATTATTTTAGGCCAGCCGCATCCCTTCAAGGCACTGCTGATCCACGCGGCGGTGTACGACATGTACTCACAAATGTCGGCGGACTTTGCCGTTCACAGCACCCGCTTTGGTAACTACTGGGATAATCCTGAGCTGTATAAAGCCATTTCGCCCCATTACTTTGCCGCCAACTTTAACACCCCAACCTTAGTCAGCCATGGGCAACTCGATTATCGTGTACCCGTCGGCCAAGGTTTTGAGCTGTTCCGTACTCTGCAAACCCGTAATGTCGAATCGCGGATGATCTATTTCCCCGATGAAAACCATTGGATTATGAAGCCCAACAACTCCATCTACTGGTATAACCAAGTGAAGGATTGGATGACCCACTACGCTAAGCCCGGTGCCCAATAAGGCTTAGCGACTCACAGATAAAAACAAAAGGTCTGCACTATGCAGACCTTTTTATTGGGCGAAATACACTAACGCCAGTGGTTATTGACCAAAACCCACCGCATTAATATCGACGGCTTGCACTTGGCCATACTTGGCCGCGATAGGCGCAATCTTGCTGGCGTTGCCAATCAGCACAAACTGTAAGTCCTTTTGCGGGAAGTAAGTTTTCACTAACCTTTGGGTTTCTTCTAAGGTTAAGCCATCCACTTTGGCTTGGAACTCGTTGATAAACTTATCATCGAAGCCGTAGAGATACATGCCTGATAAGAGTCCAGCCAATTGGCCCGAGGTCTCAAACTTAGGCGGGAACTGACCTTTAACATAGGCCTTAGCCGAATCAAGAGTCGCTTGGTCGACGCCTTTCTCCCATAAACGAGCATAGGTTTTCAGCGCTAAATCAATCGCTTCTTGAGTGGTTTCCGTCTTAGTGAAGGTGCTAATGGTAAACACACCTGCATCGGTATAAGGACTAAAACCAGAGCGCGCGCCATAGGTTAAGCCTGCATTCACCCGCAGCTCATCGTTCAGCCAAGAGGTAAAGCGACCACCTAAAATAGTGTTCACTACCGTTAGCCCAACATAGTCAGGGTTATCACGGCTAATGCCTAAACCACCGATAACAAAGGTGGTTTCCATTGCATCTGGCTTATCCACCAGCAGCACTTTGGCCTGGGTTAACTTAGGTAAACCTTGGTTTAAGTCGGGCTGAACGAGTTTTTCGCTGCCTTTCCACTGACCAAAAGTCTGGGTTAGCTTGGCTTTCATCGCCGCCACATCAAAATCCCCCACTACAGTTAATGCGGTATTGGCGGGTTGATAGTAGCTCTTATGGAAGGCGCGTAGCTGCGACACTGTGACTTGCTCAAGTGACTCACGATTACCCGATGAGGCATTACCGTAGGGATGAGCACCGAACACCAGTTTATCGAAGTAGCGACCAATCACGGCACGCGGGCTTTCTTTATCCTGCTGCAAACCCGCAATAGCGCGCTGCTTAAGTTTGTCGAACTCGGCCGTATCAAAGTCGGGGCTTAATAACGCGGCGCTGAATAAGCCGAGCATCACATCGGTATCTTTCGCCATAAAATCGGCGGCCAGATAACTGCCTTCTTTGTCGGCTTCGGCCCCTAAGCTAGCACCAAGAAAATCCACTTGCTGCTCAATCTCGGCCTTGGATTTACCTGCCGCGCCAAGGAGTAAACCTTCGGCGGTCATTTGGGCGATACCCGCTGTGGTGTCGTTAACCGCCCCGGCACGCACTACCGCGTTTAAGGTGATCAACGGCACTTCGCGCTGCGGCATTAAATACACCGTCAGGCCATTATCCAGCACTAACTTGTCGTAACTTGGCATGGCAAAGCTGCCAGTATCGACGCGTTTAGGTGCCGTGGTGGAGGCGCAGCCGGATAAGGCTAAGCTAGTGCCTAGGGCTAATGCGACCATTAACTTAGTCGGCTGCAGAGATGATGTTATAAAGGATGATTTTACAAAGGAGAGTTTCATTGATCCGACTCCTCGTTTGCCGCCAGCACCGCAACAGTGCGATTCGATTTGCGTAAATAGGTTTGGGCAACACGTTGGATATCCGCAGGCGTTACCTTGTTATAGGCCTCTGGCGCATAAAATAACTTGTCGTAGCTGCCAAAATACATTTCATAGGTGCCTATGGTGTTAGCCTTACCATTGATGGTTTCCATCGCACGATAAAAGTCCATCAATTTGATATTTTTGACTTTATCTAGCTCTTGCTGGGTCACGCCGTTGGTCACTATGCTATTGATTTGTTCGATCAGCGCGCGCTCTAAGGTGTTAGCATTCACTTCAGGCGTGGCGACGCCCATCACATAGAACAGGTTAGGATCGACCGACATCGGCATGTAGGTCTCGGCTTCGAGCGCGACTTGTTTATCCACCAGCGCTTGATATAAACGCGAGCTATTACCTTGGCTTAGGATAGAACTAAGCAGATCCAATGCATAATAATCGGCATGGGTCGCCGCTGGCACATGGTACGCCAACATCACGTTAGGTGTACTGACCGAGGCTTTTTGAACGAAGGTTCGGCGCTCACCCTTTTGCAAAGGCTCGACAGTACGCACAGCCTTAGGCGGTGTTTGCGCAGGGATTGGCGCAAAATACTTATCCGCCAATGCCTTAACTTGGGCTAGCTTTACATCACCGGCAATCACTACGACCGCATTGTTCGGCGCATAGTAGGTTTTATGGTATTGCACTAAATCTTCTAAGGTCCAAGCGGCAATATCCGACTCATGGCCAATCACGGACCAAGAATAGGGATGCGCTAAAAAGGCCACGCCTTTAACTTCGCCTTCAAGGGTATTCCAGTTGGAGTTTTCAAGCCCAGTCGAACGCTCCGACTGCACCACGCCACGCTCGCTTTCCACCATATCGGGATTGATATCTAAGTTGGCGATACGGTCGGCCTCAAGGTCGAACATGGTCTCTAGCGCATTAGCTGGGAACCAGTCGGTGTAGACCGTCATATCTTCAGTGGTGTAGGCATTGTTAGCCCCGCCCGCGGCTTCCATGGTACGGTCGAACATCTTAGGGCCGTACTTTTTCGAGCCGTTAAACATCATATGTTCGAAAAAGTGTGAGATACCGGTAATCCCAGGGACTTCGTTGCGGGAACCGACTTTCCAAAACAGATACATGTTGGCATTAGGAATAGAAGAGTCCTCTAGCACCATGATTTTCATGCCATTGGCTAGCGTAAAACTCTTGATGTCTTCTGCCGTTGTGGCCTGTGCTTGGCTCAAGGGATTAAAGAGTCCCATCGCCAACACCAGCGCCGATAGCGTGCGCTTCATCTTGTTCGCTCCTTGCTGTAAAAATCCACATATGAAGGCAAATTGCCTAGCAAATCAAGCGCGGGAAGGCCTTCCCACGCCGATTTTTTGTAAGCTCAAGTTATACCGAAAAGCTGACGGAATAAGGCTTAAGCGGTTTATTGCGCCTTAAGTGCCGTAAGGGCAACCTTGGTCATGGCTTCAACGCCAACTTTTAACGCACTTTCATCCACATAGAAGGCGGGAGAATGGTTACTGGCCGCCGTTTCAGGATCTGTGCCCTTTGGCGTCACCCCGAGGAAGAAAAACATCCCAGGAGACTCTAAGGCATAGAAGGAAAAGTCCTCGGCACCAGTGATTAATCCTGGCTCTATCAGCATCTTATCGCCGACCACACTGGCAAGCACGGGGCGCATACTGGCGACCAATTCGGGATTATTCACCACCACGGGGTAACCTTGATGGATTTCGGTTGTCGCTGTTGCGCCTAAGGTTTTTGCCGATAACTCGGCGATTTCGGCCAAGCGCACCTTAATATCGGCACGCATAGGTTGATCGAAGGTGCGGATGGTGCCAATCAGTTCCACTTCATCGGGAATAATATTCGAGCGAATACCGCCATTCACCGCGCCAAAACTCACTACAGCGGGCGCTTTGGTAATATCCACCTGACGACTGACAATGGTTTGCACATTGGTAATAATTTGCGCCGCGGCGACAATAGGGTCGACGCCATTCCAGGGGCGCGAACCATGGGTTTGGCGGCCTTTGACTTTGATCGTAAAGGAATCTCCACTCGCCATGGCTGGGCCGCTACGCACCCCAATCATGCCGCTTGGCATACTCGAGGTCACATGCATGCCAAACACTTGGTCGGGTTTACGCTTGGCAAACAGCCCTTGTTTTAGCATTAATTCCGCACCGCCCTCTTCGCCATCGGGCGCACCTTCTTCGGCGGGTTGGAAGATAAACATCACATCGCCGGCAAGGCTATCTTTCACTTTCACTAAGTTCTCGGCCACGCCCATTAACATAGCCACATGGGTATCGTGACCGCAGGCATGCATCACCCCAACGGTTTTACCGCGATAGGTATCCGTCGCTTTAGAGGCAAAGGGCACATCGACCACTTCGGTCACGGGCAAAGCATCCATATCGGCGCGGATCGCAATCAAGGGACCGGGTTTACCGCCCTTTAACTTTCCGCCTTTCAAGATAGCAACAACGCCGGTATGGGCGATGCCCGTTTGCACTTCTAATCCGAGGGATTTCAGATGCTTTTCAATAATCTTGCTGGTGCGAAACTCGCGATTAGATAACTCAGGATGTTGGTGCAAATCACGGCGCCAGTCGATCACCTTTTGCTCCACACCCGCCGCCAACTTAGCCGCATCGGGCTGCGCCGCATTGGCAGAACTTAACCCTGCCCCCAGCAAACTCAAAGTTAGAGCAGAGGCGATTAAGCTCTTGGTGAATCTTGATGGACTCACACCGAGTGAACTCACATAAGGTACAAAGGATGTGGCTACAGAGGATGTTGATAAAGCGCGCGATACCGAGGATACAGTCATAGCGATAACCTATTGTTGTTTTTATAAGCTATCTAAACTACACGCACATCACAGAATTGTTAATAGATTTAATAGTAAGGAGACATTGCGCAAGGATGTTTAGTGTACTCAGTGTAAATCACGCGGCTTGCACAACATGCCGACAATCCATTGTTGATGGCCTTCTGAAATCAAAAGACGAGGCAAAGCGATTACTCGTATAAGGTGAGTCGGTCGGGATTTTGAGAGATTTTCACACACCATACAAAACCTGCGACAGCTTTTGTCGCAGCCTTTGATTAATATACTGTTATTCCGCTAAACATCGAAAAATTCACCATGCAGCCTAACTTTCAACGCCAAGTGACACTACTGAGCTTAATCCCGCGGGCGCCACGTAAAATCTCGGTAAACGAATTAGTCGAGCGGCTGGCAAACCGCACGCAGGATATCAGTAAACGTTCGGTACAAAGGGATTTAAAGGCCATGTATGAAATGGGCACCTTTGGCTTACGCCTCGATGACAGAAACAAGCCCTATGGTTGGTCGATTGAGTCCTGCTGGCGCGGGTTGAACCTAGAGCTAATGGACCAACATATGGCGCTGGCTTTAACCACCTTAAAGCGCAGTGCGAGTCAGTTGATGCCACCACAAAGCTTGCAGCAACTACAGCCCTACTTCGACAGGGCCGATCAGGTGCTGGCTAGCGATCCCGAAAACCCTTGGCTCTATTGGGCGTGCAGAGTCGCACAGCTTCCCGAGCCTTACCCCTTTATCCTACCCCAGCACCAACCTCAATCTTTAGAAGTCATACAGCAAGCTATTTTGGATAAGAAACAAATTCGCTGCGATATCAAAAAATGGATCAATGGTAAAATGCATTGGCTGCATTACAACCCTATCAATCCACAAGGAATTTTAATTCGCGATGGGGTGGCGCTACTCGCTTTTACCATTGGCAGCTTTGATAAGCGCCGCCACCACAAACCAATAGGCTTACTGCGTAACGCGCAGCTATTGCCCAGCGCGGCGGTTAAGAGTGCCGATTTTGATATCAATAAAACCGCACAGGGCTCGCGTGGCGAGAAGATGCGTCTCGAACTGCTGCTCTCCGATAAGGCGAGTTTTATCATGCGCGAAGCAAAGTTTAGCGATAACCAGACCATGCAATTACGTGAAGATGGCCGCTTTTATGTGGTAGCAGAGGTCACTGATACCCCAAAGCTGCGCGCAGCATTGTGGGAAATGGCTGATACCGTGGAGGTGCTGGCACCGGTAAAACTGCGGGAGCACTTTGCCACCCTCAGCCAAAAAATGGCGGCGAAATACCGTTAAACCGTTTATCGCATTGATGCGACAAGCTGAGTCGCAACTCAAGGTTAGTCTTGCTTTACCATTGCTAACTATGAGAGTCGCTATGTTTGAACTAATTCATGAAACCGCAACTGGCGCCATGCCCAAATTAACGGTATTCGGCGTCGGAGGTTGTGGTTGTAATACCATTAATCAACTCAGCCAAGTCAATCTGCCATCCAGCGTAGAATTAATTTCCGTCAATACCGATGCCCAAGCCATGGCAGCCACCAGCAGCCATTACCGCATTCAAATTGGTCCACAAACGACGAAAGGCTTAGGCGCAGGCGCCAAGCCCGATGTCGGCTGCGCAGCAGCGATTGAGTCGGCGCAGGCATTAACTGAACAAATGCAGCATAGCGATATAGTGTTTCTCACCGCGGGATTAGGCGGCGGCACAGGTACGGGCGCGCTACCACAGGTGGCAAAGCTCGCTCGAGAGTTAACCAAACCCGTTATCGCCGTTGTGACCATGCCTTTTAGCTTTGAGGGCCAGCACAGAAAAGCCAATGCAGAAGCCGGACTACAGGAATTATTGGAGAGCGCCAATGCCGTTATCGTTCTCCCCAACGATAAGCTTGCCGAGGTGCTTGGGGCAAAAGTGACCCTGCTCAATGCCTTCAAAGAAAGCAATAAAATTTTACAGGATGTGTTATTGGGGCTTGCCAATACCATCAGCCAAGCTGGGCTTATCAATATTGATTTAAATGACTTTATTTCCGTTATCAGCCGCCAAGGTCGCGCCGCAATGGGCGTAAGTTGCATTCAGGGCGATGAGGATCTTATCTCGGCGGTTAAACGCGCCATGCAACATCCCTTGCTCGATAATATCGAACTCAATCAAGCGCAAGCGGCAATTGTCAGCGTTGTCGCAAAAGACACGATAGAGCTCAGTCAATACAACCAAATCGGCGCAACTGTACACGAGCAATTACCGCGGGATGCCCTAGTGATTATTGGGCTCACTATCGACCCTGACCTCGAATCGGAGCTCGAAATCATGGTGATAGCAACAGGGATTGGATTTGCGCAGCCGGAAATTCAAGCTCCTATCCAGGCAGTTAATGACAACTATATCAATGTGCATAATTTTATTAAGCGTCAGGCGATATCAATCGCCGACCCCGCACCATCAAAGTTCGATTTAGAAAACTTACAGATCCCAACTTATCTGCGGCAGCAAAAGCCTCAAGCGCATTAGTTAACCTAAGTTCAGGTTAATTAGCTTTATGCAAAAACACGACGTCTTTGTCGATGATTTCCAGCTGCCAGCCGTAATGCTCGGCGAGCCATTGAAAGGTAGCTTCGGAGTAAAAGTTAATATGGGTGGGATCATTTTTATAATGCCAAGTGCTAAAGGCCGTGGGGTTGAGCACTCGCTTGGTCATCACGGCTAAAATGCCTTTGGGCTTGAGCAAGGTGTTTAATAAGGTTAGTAACGCATCGGCATCACTCACATGCTCAATGACCTCTGTCAGGGTAATGAAATCGTATTGCCGCGTGAGTAATTCGGGGTGATTGGCGTAATAGAGATCGTAGTTTTCGACCCGATAACCCCGCGTTTGCGCCATCAGACTCAATGCTTTGCCCTCGCCACAACCAAAATCGAGCCCAGCAGCCGAAGGGGAAACGCGAGCCAACAAAGGAGCGAGGGTTCTGTCTAGAAACTGCTGATAACCGAGATCCTGCGGGTGATTTTCGTGCTTATCGTATTCGGCCTTTTCGGCTTCTGGGCTTAGATAAAATTCGGTAGGTACACTCACCAGGGCGCACTGCTGGCACTGTTGGTAACGACGGCGTTTATCTTGGTGGTAGGTCACTAAATCGGCACTATGGCAAAGGGGACAGATGTTCAACGACGGTTCCTAGAGACATCGTAAGGCAAACGACGGATATTGCCTTTAACTAAAAAGATTAAGGTTTGGGGATTTTACGCTCTTTGGCGGCCGCTTCCTTGGCTTCTTGCAGATATTTTTGCTCGCGGTTTTCCCGTTCATCGAACTGCTTTTGAGCCTTGAGCTTTTGCTGGGTTTCCCAATCTTGCGGGTTGGACTGTTGCCTGATTTTCTCTTCCCGTGCCGAGGTCTCTTGAGCGGCTCGGCGGGCCTTTTCAAGCTGCGCTTGCTCGATTCTTTCAGAATCGATACGCGCCTTATCGGCCCTTTGTTCTAAGGTCAGCCGTGGCTTTGGCTGTTCAGCCGCTTGCGCGGTAGGCAATACCATGCCGACAACGACACTTAATACGATGGTAGGGATAAGTTTTTGCATCCTATGTTCCTTAGAGTCCTTCCTCGGCTGATTGGCACGGCAAACTGAACATTCAGGGCAAAACATAGCATAAAACCGTATTTTGCAGTGATGAGTTAGGAGGATTTTCGTGTATAACACTGAAAATCAGCTATCTTAAACTGTCAGTTTTTAGTTGTGATTTAAACAAAACCTCGATTAGGTTTATTTTTAACCTCGCTGGAATGATGTACTATTTGAATTAATTTCGTTATAAACGAAGTACCTAGGCTATAGGATGTGACCTTAATTTGCGTCACAAGGGAGTATCCTAAATGATCAGATGGCAACACTTGCTCAATAAACTCAGTACAGATGACCCTGTATTGCAAGATAAGCTGTCATGCTGGCAAGCCGATCCGCACCAGACTCCCCTCGCCCTGATCCAAGGCTTTAGTTTTATTAGCGCAAATAGCGCCACCCTCGATTACTTTGGTACTGAATACGATGCCTTAGTGAATACCACGCCCTATGACTTTTCACCTAGGATCCAATCCTCTGGACGCAATAGCGTTGAATTTGCACGGGAAATGATTATTGAGGCGGCATCGGGGAACCATGTTGAATTTAGTTGGCTCCACCTGAGCCAACAGGGTAAAGAACTCCCCACCAAGGTAAGACTCTACCCTTGTTATTTACAGCAACAAGCCGTGGTGCTCGTTGAGCTACAAGCACTCAACCGTCGCACTCAAGTTCGGCCGTCGATCTCCGATGGCTTTGCCCATATCCCTCGGGAAATTATGGCGACCACGCTCGAAGAGAGTGCCGAGGCCGTTTACATCACAGATGCTGACAATCGCATCTTGGCTGTGAACAAGGCAATGTGCCGTATCTGTGGTTACAGTGCCGAACAATTAATCGGTAAAACCCCTGAGTTTTTAGAGGCCAAAATCCTGCCGTCAGGGCAAGAAACCGATTGCCAAGCCGCCATGAAACTTCGCGGATTTTGGCACGGTGAGACACTTAAACAGCGTTCTGACGGAAGTCACTTTCCCGCATGGCAGAGCAGTCGCCGAATCGAGACCGATGATAATGCCCTGTATCATGTGAATATTTTTAGCGATATCAGCACCAAAAAGCTGCTCGAAACGCAGCTCACTACCCGCGCCATGTACGACACACTCACGGGGCTGCCGAACCGTTATCATCTCAAGCAAATACTCAATAGCGCCCTCGACAAACTGAAGGATGATCCTTCCGCCCTTGGCGCACTGATGTTTTTAGACCTCAATGGTTTTAAGAACATCAATGACAGCTTTGGTCATTCCATGGGTGACAGGGTATTGCAACTGGTAGCCGCGCGTTTAGAAGCGGGCTGCATTGAGAAGGCCGATATCGCCCGTATGGGGGGCGATGAGTTTACCTTAGTGCTACAGGAATGCAGCTGTAAGGAAGAAATTCAATTATTTGCCGAGCAAATACTGAGCCTATTCGACAGTCCATTTGAAATCGAAGGACAAAAGTTCTTCCTCGGCACCAGTATTGGTATCGCGCTGTTCCCAACCCACAGCGATCAAGCGGGACAGCTGATTAGCTTGGCCGATACCGCCATGTATAGCGCGAAGAAAAATCAGCCGCACTTAGTCTTTTATGACAAGGCGATGAGCCAAGCTGCCGAGCTTAAATTAAAGCTTATCAACAACCTAAGGCATGCTCATAGCCTAAAGCAGTTCAATCTTGCCTATCAGGCGATTGTGGATTTACATACCAATAAGCCCATAGGTGCCGAGGCGTTACTGCGTTGGCAAAAATCCCCCAACGAGCATTATGAAGCGGCCGAGTTCGTCCCTTTACTCGAGGAAACAGGGCTGATTATTACCATTGGGCAATGGGCACTTGAGCAAGCCTGTAAACAGGCCGCCATATGGCGCGCAAGTTATCAGCCTGATTTTAAAGTGTCAGTTAATGTGTCTCCCTTACAGCTGGAGCATGTGGATTTTGTCGGCCAAGTGATTAGCGCCCTAGAAATGGTCGCCCTGCCCGCTGAAGCACTGATTTTAGAAATCACCGAGTCAGCACTGTTACGTCAACCCGAGTTGGCTCGCCAGACCCTTGAGCGCATTAAAGCCTTAGGTGTCGGTATCGCGATTGATGACTTTGGCACTGGCCTCTCATCACTGAGTCGTTTAGGCACTTTACCAATCGATAGTGTGAAAATTGATGCTGAATTTGCACTGCGCCTTAATGATGTCTCGGGGCAAAAACTTTGCCATGCCATAGTGCAATTAGCACAGGCTCTCGACATTCACTTTGTGGCAGAAGGCATTGAAACACAGCAGCAAAAAGACATCATGACCCATATGGGGCAAGGTTTTGCGCAAGGCTTTTTGTTTGGCTATCCCAGTTCAGTTGAGCAGTTTACCCAAGCCTTTTTAGCCGAGAGGTGTATCGCTTAAGGCTGAGCTGCAACACGGTAAGAATTGATTGATTTATCGAGTGGATGTTTCAAGGTGAATCATTGGCTCGATAGCCCTGCCAGCACACCATAAAGTATGGAATCACTCCCCTGCAAAGCAATTGGCTGGCAAAGCTATCTCATCATTTGCAGCGCAAATGAATCCTCATTATTAAACCTTGTTTTACGTTACGTTAGCGTGATCTGAATAAGATTTTAACTATTTTAATTCGTACGGGGTCTCAAAAACGTAAGAATTTAAAAACACTTACTCTCCGTTCTGATAACGCAGCCTAACCTCAAGTGGCATGGAACGAATGCGCATCGCCACCATAGCATCGAAGGCATTCAGTAAAGGCGACACATCTAAATCCGGTTCGAGGGCTTTTAGCATATAAGCACTCGCTTCTAAGGTTGACAAACTATCACTGCGGCTCGATTTGCGGATCTTGTATCTCGAGGCATAACCTTCGGCCAAGTGCACCGCTGGCAATTGAGCCAACCATGGATTGAGTTGCAAGATTTTAAAGGCTTTTCGCCAGGTGCCATCGAGCAACAACAGTACACAATCGGTGTTAAGCCTCTGTTGTTCGACACTCACACTCTGCCCAGAGGGATACACAAGATAGACAGGGCACCCACAATCCATCAATTGTTCACGCAATAAGGCAAAATCCGCTTCCGTCTCGCCCACATACACTTGGGTGTTAGGGATAACGAGACTTAACACCTTGACGCTATTCTTTTTATGCTCGACTTCGGAGGGGTGTTGCAATATCACTAGCTGCGTTTGCGGCTGTATGGGTTGTACATGGGCACAGAGGCAAACTGTAAGGGGATAACGACAATGAGGGCAATAGTGGCGGCTCAAAACAAAATCTCTATAAAACGTTTATCCTGCAGTATAGCAGCTTGAATTATGGATAAAAAATGCCCGTAGCTATGGTCAAATAAGCTACGGGCAAAGGGTGTTTCTTTGATTAGCCGTTTAGGGCGTATTAATGCTCGGCGGCTAACTGCTCTTGATGCCAGTGATCGAAGCGGCTTAATGCCATCATCGAGAGTAATCCGACAGAAAATACGCCCATCACTAACGCCACCGCATAGGGGGCAGTCAGGCTAGTTTGCTGTACTAGGCCAGCAATGACTGACGCGCCACTCATCTGAATAAAACCTAACATCGCCGTTGCAGTGCCTGCGCGCTCGCCAAAGGCAGACAGTGCCATACTGGTCGCTGGGCCTAATAAGAAAGCAAAACCAATACACAACAGCATCATAGGCAACATAAAGGCAAAGGCGGCAGCCATACCCACACTTGGGCCAAAGGCTTGGGCTGCGATAATCAATACCGCCGAGAGCACCAGTAACACTAAGGCAAGGATGGCGGTTGGACGGTTGCCTAACTTGCGGATCACCACTGGCGCGGCAAAACAGGCCACAATATTGACCAAAGCATTCAAGCCAAATAAACCACTAAAAGCTAACTCTGACACGCCTAAATGGCCGATAAGCCACACGGGAGAGTAAGACACATAACTTAAAATCGCCGCCATTGCCGACATACAGGCAAAGGCATAGAACAAGAAATGGGTATTGCTCAGCACAGGTTTATAACGACTCCAGCGGTACAAGGGACCACTGCTCACGGTATTGGCTGGACGGGTTTCGGGTAAACGATAGCCCACCAATAGCATCATCAAAATCGCGTATAAGGTCATAAACACAAAGGTCGAACGCCAGCCAAATTGCATGGCTAATAGTCCGCCAAGGGTGGGCGCCAGTGCGGGGATCACGCAGATAGCCCCATTTAAGTAACTGTAGATACGGGCACCTTCCTTGGGCGAATAACAGTCACGCACCGCGCTAAAGACCACAATCGAGGTTGAACACGCCGCTAATCCTTGCAGCACACGGGCAAGTTGTAACCAATGGAATTCAATCGCAGCGGCGGCAAGTAAACTGCTCGCGCCGTAGAGCAACACACCAAAGAGTGCCACGGGTCGACGTCCGTAACGGTCGGCTAAGGGGCCAATCAAAATTTGGCCCACACCCATAGCAAATAAAAACAGCACTAAGGTGGATTGCACTTCACTGGCAGACACGGCGAACTCTGCCGCCATGGTTGGCATAGAAGGTAGATAAATATCAATCGCCAATGGGCTGAGTAGCACCAAAGACATCAAAATAGGTAACAGATTGCGCCGCATAAAACTTATCTCGGTTAAACAGTAAAAGGTATTTCAGTGGGCGCTATTTTAAATAACTCAAGGTATGAACAGAAATGGTATAATTTCCAAAGTGAATTTCCTCTGAGGAATATCTATGAATCTCGACAACTTAGCCAGAATCGATCTCAACCTACTGGTGATATTGAAGGTTTTGCTCGAAGAACAGAGTGTCACCCGCGCAGCGAGTCGATTACATATTAGCCAGTCAGCATTGAGCAAGAGCTTGAATCGCCTGCGAGAAACCTTAGATGATCCCCTGTTCCAACGCACTGCCCATGGCCTTAAACCCACGGCGCACGCGCTCAATATTGGGCTCAAGTTGCCAAATATTTTGCAAGACTTATATCAACTCACTCAGCCGCCAACGTTTACACCGGCCAGCAGTAACAGGCAGTTTTCCTTTGCCATGGTTGAAAGCGCCTACGAAACCTTAATTCCCTATTTTATCGGCCCATTGTTAAGCACTGCGCCGAATCTGAAGCTCGACTCCTATGTGTGGACCGAGAAATCGATGCACGATTTGCAGCAGGGGCAAATTGACTTTGGGATCTCGGGACGGGATCTACACCCGCTGTCAGACTCGCAAACGGACAGACTCCCAGATGGCATTAGCTGCCAAACCCTGTTTACCGACAGGCAAGTGTGTTTGGTGCGCCAAGATCATCCTTTGATGACCGCACTCATCTCGCCCCAGTGGGATTTAAATTTATATTTGGATATGGCGCATGTGCAGGTGCGCTGTGAAGGGAGTGATTGGTGGGCGCTGGATTACTTTCTAGCCGACCTTGGCCACAGGCGCAAAATCAGCACGACTGTGCCCGATTTTTATGGCGCGGCCAGCATCTGTGCCCACAGTGATTTGATTTTTACCTTACCATCGAGCTTTGCACTGCACGCATGCAAGCTGTATCCACTGAGGCTGTTGCCTCTGCCCTTTGAATTTATCCCTATGGCCTATGTGCTGCTTTGGCATCAGCGCAACGATGAAGACCAAGGCCATAAATGGATGCGCGATACCATCTGCCAAAGTGTTGAAAAGCTTATGCAACCCTAAGATAAAAGCCATAAAAAAGCCCAGAGTACAAACGTACCCTGGGCCGATTCAACTCAACAAGCTTACAGAATAAAGGTCGCGACCTGGGCATTAAGATCGTTCGCACGCGCCTTTAATGCTTGGGCTTGAGTCAGATCCGATTTCGCGGCCTCGGTGATTTCGTCGGTCACATCCTTGATCGCCACGGTATTTTGGGTGATCTCCCCCGTAACTTGGGTTTGTTCCTCAGCAGCAGTGGCAATTTGCCCCGCCATATCCGAAATCACATTCACGGCTTGGGTGATTTCCTCCAGCGCCTTCGCGGCAGCGTTCGCATCTTCCACGCTATTGCCCGCAAGCATTTGACTGCTTTCCATCAAACTCACGGCTTTTGCTGTGGTGCGTTGCAGGGTTTCAATGGTCGCATGTACTTCTTGGGTCGAATCTTGCGTCCGACGCGACAATACCCGCACCTCATCGGCGACCACCGCAAAACCACGGCCCTGCTCACCCGCACGGGCGGCTTCAATCGCCGCATTGAGCGCTAACAGGTTGGTCTGCTCCGCAATCCCTTGAATTGTAGCTAAAATGCTAGAAATCGACTGAGCATGGCGGCTTAAATCTTCAATCACGTCTGTAGCCTGAGCGACTTCATCGGCTAGGGAATTGATCGAACTGCGGGTTTTATTGACCAGCTCTTTTCCTTGGAAACTACTCGCGGCCGACTGCTGCGCCGCTGTCGCAGTATTTTCCGCATTGGCAGCAATTTCATTGGTCGCGCTCGCCATTTCGGTCACCGCCGTTGCCACCATGGCCACTTCCTGCTGCTGACGTTGCAGCTCCGCCACCGCAATATGGTTGGTTTTAAGGCTGCGCTCTGCATCCGCATCTAGCTCGCTGGCTAACTGACGAATATGGCTGATCAGTTGATGCTGGCTGCCGACAAAACGGTTAAAGCTATCGGCCAGCACGCCCACTTCATCCTGAGTGTCGACCTCGATACGTTGAGTTAAATCACCATTGCCATCGGCAATGCGTGCCAGCGCCTGAGACACGCGTCCTAGCGGACCTAGCAATAGATTCACCAACCAGGAAATCGCCAATACGCTCAGCAATAACACTACGGCAGAAAGTCCAAATTGCGTCAGCAAAAGATCGGTCAGAGGTGCCTCTAGGGTCTCCTTATCCAGCACAATCACCAGCTCCCAATCGGTGTTGGGAATATCGACGCCCCAGACTAACTTATCGCGGCCCTCATTCTCAAAATACATGGGCAGCAAGGTTCCCGCTTGGCGGCTCTGCTGTGGCAAGTCATGATTCAGATCGTTGTCGATTTGGCCGACAGGCTTCATCGCCTTAGAGGCATCTTTGTAAGCAATCACGGTGCCGTCTTTGTGCATCATGATCGCATAGCCATTGGCGGGGAGCGTCATACGATTCACGCTCTCGACTAGGCTCGCAATCGAGAGATCACCACCTACCACACCTTGAGAAGTGGCCTGCGCCATAGTGACCACTAACACGTTATAGGCCACGTCGACATAGGGTTTAGTCAGGATTAAACCGCGCTCATTCATCGCCTGTTTATACCAAGGACGCGTTCTCGGATCGTAACCCGTACGGTCGATACTTGGATCTGAGTCCAACATTTGTCCTGTCTCGGTACCATAATAAGTCAGCTGAAATCGCCCTGAGGCCTGCGCCTGTTGCAATGCACTTAAACTGTTATCCTCCACCTTAGATGCCAATGCGCCTACGATATCTTGGCGTCCAGCCAGCCATTCTTGAATGCGCTCGGCTTGTTGTTCACCCAAGCGCTGCACCTGCTCTAGGCTATTTTGCAATAACAATGATTTTTGACTGGAGTAGCTTTGCCAAGACAGCAAGCTGATCACGAGGGACAAGGCGATCACGACCGAAATCAGGATCTTTTGTTTAAGTGAATATGAGTTCATTTTGGTATCTACGATTTACACAGCACTGAAGGAAGGTATTGGACGAATGGTCATCACTCAATGTAATAAATTTACAGATTTAGCCATAACCAATCAAAATATCGGTTAAATTTTCGCACATCTTGCACAACAAACAAAGAATCACTTATCATCAAATTAATAAATAATTAAGCAAAAACATAAAGATAACTTTAACCAAATCATTAAAAACCTAATGATAACCAAAAGATGACAGACACCTCAGATTAAACAACAATTTGAGCTCCTAGACGTAAAACAACGTAAATTAACCCAAATTAACGTGACCCAATCCGTTTATTTATTGCACACTGACTCTCCATAGCATTGGGAAAGAGGCCTCTCGATAACGCCAAGTTGGCAAATCCTTAGATGATTTACCTTACGCCTCGCCCCATTTTGATTAGGAGTTCTTATGATCTATCAACAATTTCAACAGAGCCCATTTCAGCCACGCATTTCAGGAGCACGGGCTTGGTTAGCCATGGCCGTGAGTGTCAGCCTAATCTGTTTATCACTGTTTTTATTGCCTTTTGTGCTTTTATTTGGCGCCATTGCGCTCGGCTGCTTAGTGTTATTTAGCCGCATTTACGTGGCGCGCCAAGTGAGTAAGTTTAATCGTGCCCAGGCACAAGCGCAGGAAGCAGCGAGCCAAGAGACTGAGTTTTATCGTTCCACCAATGTGGTGCGTGAAATCCATGCAGAGCAATATCGCGGCCGTACCTTTGAACACCAACAGGATGAGAAATAATACTAAGCGTTTAGTAAGGTTTTTGCGCGCTTAAGGGTTTGAATCTCGCCGGGATCTTGGGTCATCTCCAGCACAGTATCAACTTGCAATGCGAGTGATTGCCATAGGGGCTCGATGATCTCGGTCTCTTTGGCATTAGCATGACGGCGCGCGAGGTTGAGCAGCGCCGCAGAGCCCACCACATCGATACGCCCTAAAATACCGTCCGCGAGTGCCATGCTCAATTCAATCATGGCTGGCACGCTGTGACCGTATTTAATTACTTCACGTAGATAACGCTCCGCCTGACTCACATCGCCACCCAAACCACTTTCGTCGTTTAGCATGTGCTGCGCGCGGGTAAGCATGGCATCCAGCTGACCTTGCTCGGCCGCTTCGGCCATCCAATACTCACTCACGATAGGATCACGCTTACAACCATCACCATTGGCGAGCATTAAGGCTAAATGATACTGGGCATGGGGATAACCCGCTTGCGCCGCTTTACTAATAAAATGATAGGCTTGAGTCAGATCTTTGGTCTGATAATAAAGCACACCTAAATTCGCCATGGCTTCGGTCTGCTCACCCTCGGCCGCCAGTTGTAAATAGTGCTTCGCCTGCACTAAATCCGGCTTAAATGATTCGCTGCCTACCAGATAAAAATATCCGAGTAACGCCATCGCATTGACGACACCCGCCTGAGCAGCCTTGGCAATTGCAGCTTCCCCCTGAATGGCATCGGCCTGTCCTTGATAGCCATGGATAAGCCCAACCCCATGTTCATAGAGGGCATCGGAATGATTTGGCGCCGCAAGGGCAAACCAATAGGCGGCTTTAGCAAAGGTATCACTGGCTTTTTGCGCCACTTCCTTTACCGCTGGGCCATTTTCATCTTCATTACCATAAGATTGATCGACTAAAGCAAGCTCTTGCTCTTTAAGCATTAATGCTTTGGTTTTAAAAGAGATCCCCACAAGATATTGCGCGTTAGGGTCGTCTTCCATCACAGCGCGGTAACAGAGATCTTTGATGGTAACGGCGTCACTGGCTTGGTAACGATAAGCGGGAGCAGCGCGCCCGAGCACCTTAGGATACAAGTGCTCAATTAAGGCCAACACATCCTTGATGGCCTTTTGGGCCAAGGCGAGCAACTGCTCTTGAGTTAAATGGTATTTTTCAGGGTGAGCGCCACGGTTGCCATCGCCACGCAGACGATGTAAGGCTCGTGTCGTCTTCACATCGATCAGCCGCTTTTGGTTTAACAGCTCGATACGGTCATAGAGATTAGGACTGGTGAAGGAAACGGCTTTATCTTGACCGAGCAGTTCGGTCAGCCTGTGGGTAAAACTGCGGATATGCAGCAGTGACTGGGTGGGCACATCCTGCACATAGTTTTTGGCATTGAGATAATCATCGAGAAGAGAGGCCGAAAAACCTTGGATAAATTCGCTATCCAGTAACTCAGCCCCTGTTCCCATAAATTCTTACCTCAGCTCGAATGTACTCGGTTGATGTTATTCCGCGGTGGGCTGTTTAGTCACCATATACAGGCGGAACAGCGCTAAGTTCACGAATAGACCAATAAATGCCATCAAGGTATCCGCTAGCATTTGCACAGGCAAACCACCCAAAGAAGCTGCGCCAGAGAGCTGAGCACCTACGACAGAAAGCGGCAGGTAAAGCATCAATAAGGCGATGGTTTTCAGTACGATAGGACCACTAAAGCTAAAGCTTGCCTTAATAGCTTCCAAAGGCGTTAGACGCTCAACCACTACCATAAAGTTCACATAGGCGAGTCGCGCAAATAGATAGAAACTGATGACAAGGCCGACTAACCACAGTGGGCCAAACGCAGCAAATAACATTACAGGCGCTAAAATCGCCAGTCCCGAAAACACACCCGCCAGCAGCAGGGGCGGTACAAAGGGTAAGCTGGCCTTCAATACCATACCAGTCGAGGGATTATGCCCTTGGGATCTCAGCTCTAAAAATAGCGTTAATGCGGCGATCAGTACCGAAAAAATCAATAACAGTAGCATCATGGCGATCATATGTGGCGCGCCAAACTGCGGGTTTTCCAGATCGACTTTGCTCATCTCTGTACCTAGCCACAGCTGGATCCCCACCTGCACTAACAGCAATGGCACTGTCAGCATGGCAAGCTGAGTGAGATGATTACGGAAAAAGTTATAAGCTTCGGTCAAAATTGCGGATAGTGACATGCGCCTTTCCAAAATAATTGAAGTAAATTAACACCGTGAATTGCCGCTAAGGATACCCAAAATCCCGCTCCAATGCACAACACAAATCACTTGAGTGAACCGTAAATCACAGAAAAGGACTGCAACAAAAGTCGCAAAGCCGTTACACTGTGGGCCTTTATTGCGCGCAAACCCTCAAAGGATGCCACTCATGAAACACACTCTCACTCTCTCAATCCTGATCAGCGCCACGCTTTTAGCGGCTCCCGCCAGTGCAGGCTGGTTAGATAACCTCGCAGGAACACAAGCAAAAACGGAAAAAGTGGCCACAGGCACAGCGACTCAAGCTAACGAGTTAGTCGGTAGCGTGATGTCGCAACTCGGTTTAAGCCAAAACCAAGCCGAAGGCGGTTTAGGCAGCCTGTTAGGTCTAGCCCAGTCTAGCCTAGGTTCGAATGATTACACCAAATTAGCCGCCAGCATTCCGAATGCCGACAGCCTATTAGCTGCAGCGCCAAAGCTTGACGCTAACTCGGGCGTTTCAGGCTTATTGTCTAAGGCGGGCAATATTGGCTCTTCCCTTCAAGGCAGCGCAATGGTGTTAGATGCCTTTGAAAAATTAGGTATTTCTAAAGATTTAGCCATGCCGATGATCAATATCGCCAAATCTTACCTTGAGACAAATGGCGCCGAAGGCAGCTCAGATCTCCTGATGAAGGGCCTAAATTCCCTGCTGTAATCCTCGCTTTCACCCTAAGCCCATGGCTTAGGGTGAACTTTAGCACCGTAAACCACTCTATTTAGTTATCCCTTCTTGCCAGAGCAGTGCCCTTTTATGATTGCTAAGCTGAAACGATTCCTTCAATCCCACACTCAGGCCATCTCACCCGAGGAGAAAGCCCACCAGCTCAAGTTGGCGGCGGCGAGTATGTTGCTCGAAGTGGTATTTGCCGATGAGACCCTCGCGGCGGAAGAAATGGCGTTACTGCCGACCTTGCTGACAGAGACATTGTCGATGCCAGCGCAGGAAGCCAATGAACTGATTGAAGAAGCGAAGAAAGCCCAAGGTAATGCTACCTCGTTATTTGAGTTTACCAATACCATCAATGCAGAATTTAGCTTAGAGCAAAAGCAACAATTGCTGTTAGCTATGTGGCAATTAGCCTATGCCGATGGACAACTCTCCCAGTACGAAGATCAAATCATTCGCCGCACCGCCGATTTGCTGTACCTCAAGCACAGCGAACTGATCCAGATGCGTAATCAGGCTATCGAAGCGACCCAAGCGGCACGCTAAAAGCACTCCATAAAAAAGCATGAATCGCAGTGTTGCCATTCATGCTTTTGAATCAAGGCTGTAGATTGCCGCTTACTGTTCCAGCAGGCTTAGGCGAGCGCCTTACCGATTTCGAATCCTGCGCCTCTGAGCTCAGTTAATTTGGCTCGCAATCCCCCCATTTCCATCTTTAAGCCCTTCTTGGTCGCTAATTGCGATAACCAACTGGTTTTATCGTCATCGTCGATGCTGTCCCACTCCTCCAGCACTTTATAGGCGAGGCACAGCAAGGCGGCCAATTTAGAGAAAGGGTTCGAATCCTTGGGATGATCCTGATAAAGGATGCCCTGCACCAGCGCGGGGGTGAATTTCCAGTTTTTGGCCAACAGGGCGCCTATATCGGGCGAGTCATAGCCGAGCAGTTCACGTTCAAACGCATGTTTATCTTTGCCCTGAGCGACGGCTTCAGTAATCTTCTCGGCATCTTCGGGGGAAATCGCCGCGATCAGTAAGTCACCAATCCGGTGAAGGATACCGCAGGTAAAGGCCTCATCGGGCTGCACTCCACAACGTTTGGCCATCTCTTGGCAATAGAGTGCAATTTCAAAGGTTTGTCCCCAAAACTGCGCGAGGTCGACCCCTTGGCATTTAGGTACTGACCCCATCACCGCCGACGCTAGGACTAACGTCCGCAGCGTCTGCATGCCAAGGCGTACCACGGCTTCGTCAATACTGCCCACCTCACGGCTGTGGCCATAGTGGGCGCAATTGGCCAGTCTCAGCACCTTAGCGCTGATCAAGGGATCGTGGGACACCTTAGTCGCAATATTTTTGACCGTGGCATTATCATCGTTAACCACTTCAAGCAGTTCACTGATGGCTTTAGGTAAACGGGGTAAGTCATCGACTCGACTCAGTAGCGCAGCAGAATCCATATTTATTCTCCTTCGACGTGAATGATCAAAATATAGAACACAGAACTTCGCCTCGCTTGCAAAGATATCGCCGTATATCAATGGCGTCTGCAACTTTCGTCTGCCTTCAAACGGCTTTTAAAACAGACAGCAATCCCCCACAAATCCGTTCGATAACACGATGGGCTCGTACTTTATGCCATTCCAGTCCCTGAAAAATCGTTCAACAATTATGCTTATTTGTAAATAAATGTTTCTACATTTTAGTAATGAGTGATATAGATTAAATCTTGTTCATCCATTGTAAGGAAGCACTATGGGCCAAAATGCACTCGTTAATCGCACAGGTATTATCCTTGTTAGCGCACTGATCACCTTAGGTTTGTTCGTGTTTATGGCGCAACTTATCCATAATCCGCAGCCCTTGAGCGGACAAGCGAGCGATGCGCCGCAGATCACTATTTTGATGACGGAGCGAACGCCAATTCCGCCGAAGGAAAGCCGTAAACCTGAGCCACCTAAACCCATTCCGGCAAGGGAGCGCGTTACCGCTCAGGGTGAGAGCAATCAGCTCGTCGATTTCAATACTCAGACTTTTCCCCCTGAAATGCCAACCCAAACCACACTCTTTACTCAATCGGCAATGACTGCAGAAGCCTTACCTGTGGTGCAAGTGTCCCCTCGCTATCCTATTGATGCGGCACAAAATGGTAAGGAAGGTTATGTAGTCGTGGGATTTGATATTACGGCGGATGGTACTGTTAGCAATGTGCGCGTGCTCGATGCCAACCCGAAGCGGGTGTTTGATAAGGCGGCGTTGTCGGCGGTGCAAAACTGGAAATACAAGCCTAAGTTTGACTCGGGCAAGGCCGTGCCACAGATGAATCAACAGGTGCAGCTCGACTTTAAACTGGATCAGAAGATTTAAGGCAAGAGACCAGAACGCGCTATGGTTGGCGTTCTGGTCTGTCATTCAGTGATAGTTCAGCACTTCGGCCACTAGGACGCTTTATTTATCGCTAAGCTCTGTTTGCGACTGATATGCGTCTTCTGCCACCACAGGAATGGCGCCACAAACAAAATCAATACCAGCACATAGGCCATGCTTGCCCCAAGCGCGATACCTAACGCTAGGCAGAAGCCACAGCCTAATACCACTAAGGGTAAGTTGCTGCGGGGCAATAACTTAGCCGCAGCTAACATCGCCATTAAGTAGATCACCACGAACACTCCATTACTCCAGGCAATCAAATGTTCGAGCTCTTGGCCCGTGGTGTGGGTCAGCACTATCACACACGCCATCACGCTGAGTAACGCCGCCAAGGCACGGATTGGCACACCGTGACGATTTTTTACCGCAAAGCAGCGCGGCAAAATACCTTCGTTACTAAAGCTCCAGATAAGACGCGCGGCACTGGCGGCATACACGTTAACTGTGGCAAGACCGCTGGCAATCCCCAGCACACCAATCACTTGTGCGCCATAGCCGCCCAAGAGCGCATCGAACACGCCGATCATGGCCACGCTTTTATCGGTCGGCACTAACAGTAAAATCAAGGTACAGGCCACATAAATAATGCCCACCAGCACAGTGCCCATCATCATCGCAGGGATCATATCCTGCTGTGGACGGCGGAAATCATCGGCGAGGTGAGTCATGGCCTCAATCCCCAAGAAACTCCAAAAGGCGATACCTGCGGCAATCATAATGGTGGGGATTTCTGGCGTGCCATAGCTAGCTAATGAGGTTAAGTGCCCGGGTTGCACACTGCTCGCCCCGAATAACAGCACCACAATCGCTACAATACAAAGGGTTAAGCCAAATTGCAGTTTGGCCGAGACTTGAATGCCACGCAGATTGAGTAGAAATAAGCCGAAAATCACTAATACCTCGGCGCCAACCTTAGGCCAGCCATCGAGGGGAATGAGTGCATTCACAAATTGGAAGGTCATCAAAATCGCGGCCGGCGCGCCCATGGGCACCACCAGCAAAAAAATCAGCCCAATAGTACGGCCAGCAGTGCGACCAAAGGCCTTTTCGACAAAATATGCAGGACCCGCTGCATGGGGAAAGACGCTCGCCAGTCGGCCAAAAATCAGCGCCACCGGAATAATGGCCAAGGTCAGGAGTGACCACGCGATAAGCGCGCCAGCTTGGGCTTTGTCGATTGTCATTTGCGGGAGAATAAACACCCCTGTGCCCAGCAAAGTGGTGGCCATCAAGCCTGCGCCTTGCCAACGTCCTATAGTTCCGCTATGTGAGTTCATCTGTTAAAATTCAGTGGTTTTGAAGCCGTCAGTATAGTGAGATTTTACGCCGCAATCTGCCGTCAATCTCAGTGTTCTTCATGGCAAACACCGGCAAAATGACGGCAAAAATGCATATTTCCGGCAAAATGACGGCGCAGCCCCAGCGCAGGGTGTTTAACTGATATTAGCCTGCCTTGGCGATGTGCCTCGCGCTTTTTTACAACCCGTTTTTATCGGAGCTCAAGTTGGATAAGTTTGATACCGCCATCATCCACAGCCTGCGACAAGATGCACGCCAGAGTGTCTCCAGTATCGCTGAGCAGGTTAACCTTTCCCGTAGTGCGGTTGCCGAGCGGATTAAAAAACTCGAGCAAACTGGGGTGATCCGCGGCTATCAGGTTTTGCTGAGCGAATCGCAAAAGGAAGGAGTATCGGCTTATTTCGAAATCCAGCATAAATGCCCGCGCTGCGCCGATGTGGTGCATGTGTTCCATGCTATCCCCGAGGTGATCACTTGTCGCGGTATCTCTGGCGATATGGATTTACTGGTGTATGTGCACGCCCCGTCGATGCGCCGCTTGCATGAAATTCGTGAATATATCGATACCCACACGGACATCATTAAAATTAAAACCCATGTGGTGATGAGCGAGTGGATAAATAACGCGGGTGAATAAACATGCTTTGCCCCCAAACAAGAAACGCCACCCCTAAGGAATAAAGGTGGCGAGGCCCTTGTGGAGGCAGGGCAAACAATACCTAAATGTAAAAATATGGCTTCCCTTCCCAATAACCTCCCTGTGACAGCAAATCGCGACAAGACAACACACCTTTAACCACTCAGCCAGCGTCATTAAAGGGGTTGGCTCACGGTGTATTCCTTAGACACCGCTTCGCCATTCACCGTAATTCCTTATTATCTATAACCTTGGGCGAACCGTGCCCAATTAAACGACCGTCATTTGCCCCGTGTAGAGAATAAAGTTACGCAGCAGTAGCACACCAATGAGGCTTAAGCATGCTGTGCCTGCCACATAGGCCCACTTACGTTTTGAAGTGGCCGTCATAAACAGGTTCATCGCCAATGGGCCAGACAATCCCAGCCCGACAATGCCAATCCAGAAGATCCATCCCCAGAAGCCATAACCTATCGCATTGAAGGCGGCAAACTTACTCTGACCTCCAGACAAGACGAGCCCCATAAAGAAGGTGAAAATCAGCACTATCTCTACCAAAATCAGTGGGATCTCAACCTTGTGGATAAAGTGCACTTCCTTGGCATTGGGATTCGCATTAAGCAGCACACCACCCAGCAGAGAAGATGCGGCGCCCGATGACAATCCCGAAGCCAAAAACAGCAGTGGCAACACGGGGTTTTTCAACATCGGATAGCCGGGTAAGGCCGACAGCAAAAAGCCGGTATAGGCTCCAAGCGCAAGGGAGAAGATCACCAACAAGCCAGTAATCGTTGCCTCGAAACGGCTCAACCAAGCGGTGAACTTAAGCACTATGGGGAAGCGACTCTCACACCAAGCATCGATAGGTTTACGGAATAACAAGCCAATCCACATAAACATAAAGACTTGGTAAATCAGTAGGATCAGCACCCCCATCGACATCACTGACTTGGGATTATAGAAGACTAAGATCTTCCAAAAATCGAAGGGCTTAGTTAAGTCCAAGACTAAGATGCCCAAACCCGCCATCACAGCCACGGGCGCCACAATACAGGCCGCTTGTACAAAGCCAGACTGGTAGGCGTTATGCTTTAACACAAAATGTTTGAGTAACACCGCAAAGAACATGGCGCCGGCCGATGCGCCAGCTAAAAACAGGTAAATCGCGATCGGCCAATGCCACACTAGCGTATCAAAATGTAGGGCGCTCATATTGCTACCTCCCCTGATTTGGCCACAATGCGGAACAGTTTTGGCCGCGTTCCTAGGTCAACCTTAGCCCTTTGGGTCGGGTTAGCCTTCAGCACTTGTACCACCTGTGAACTCGGATCCTTTAAGTTGCCAAACACTAAGGCCTTAGTTGGACAAGCCGCGACGCAGGCGGGCTGTTTACCTTGGGCCAGATTAGTCTCACGGCAAAAATCACACTTGTCCGCGGCATGGGTAACGGGATTGATAAAGCGAATTTTGTAGGGACAAGCCGCAATACAATACTGACAGCCCACACACTTCCACGCATCCACCGACACGATTCCCGTCTCTTTATCGATAAAAGCGGCACCGGTCGGGCAGACATTGACACAGGGGGCATCTTCACAGTGCTGGCAAGACTTACGGCTAAAGTGATAAAACTGGTTTGGATACTCTCCGTAAGGTCCGGTTTGCTCTATCTTCAGCCGCGCCACGCCCTCGGGCACATGGTTGGTTTCACGGCATGCAACCTCACAGGCTTTGCAACCTATGCACTTAGTCTCATCGTGGATCAGCGCATACTTCACGCTGGGTTCGGCCTTCGCCTCATTCGAAGCACTAACAGTCGCGAGCAGAGTCGCTCCCGAAGCGCCGGCCAACAGGGCGCATGTCCCTTTGAGAAATCTTCTTTTTGAATTTTCCATAACCTTACTCCTGCTGGCCTGTATGACAGTTACGGCACAGCTCACTGCGAACCTTAGGCGTCATGTCGGCCATAGGTTCAGTTGGGCTATGTAATTTATGGCAAGCGGCGCACGCCACTTTTTGCGCATGCACATTATGCGTCCACTCTTGGGAACTGAGTTTGGCGGGCCTGTGGCATTTTTGGCATGCCTGTAATTGCACCGTGGTTTCGGATGCCTCATTTAATCCAAAAACCACTAAATCATTTGGTTTTTTAGGGTGATCACCCTTTTCACCATGACAACTTGAACAGATCATTTTCATGGCATCCTGGCCGTGATGCCCTAACATTTGACCATTACGCTTATGACACTTCATGCAAGCATCACTGTTAATTTGCCTAGCAGGCTCAGCACTCGAAGCAGAAAAACTGAGCAATACAGCAACGACACCCAAGCGTAATGACCACAGCCATTGTCGTGTAGACATAGCGAGTCCTCATATTGATAGATGGGGAAATACAGAGGAAGTCAGGGTTCGGAAGGCTCCGAACCCGACAGTCGTGGTCAGACGGCTAAAGCTTGCTTAAGGCTTTGGGTATCCCACTGTTTATGCTGGTTCATTTCAATAAAGCCAATATTGAATTTACTGAACAGCTTTTTCATGGGTGAGTTAATTTGCTTACCAGCGTCGCTGATCACCATTTTGACTTCAGAAGAGTCATGGTCAATCAACACATAGTCGAGACGGCATTCGTGATTTAAATCAGCATCATGCTGGTCCATATCAAATACAGTGTCTAACGGCACATTGCAGCAGACATCATATTTACCTTCTACGACAGTTTTGAGTGATTTAAAAAAGCTGAAGCTTTCTTCATCAAATAACACTGGTTTGAGTTTCATTTCATGATGAGCGTCATCAGGATCTGCTCTAAAAAACTTAATGCAAGTCATGACAAACATTACAAACACGAATGGAACTGCGACGAATAGTACAAAGTACATAAACGCATAGCTGAGAATGACTGAAGTGTTCATATACGCCTCCAATAACACAATTATATTTTTGTTTTCTCCTTTAAAGCAGCTTCAGTATTATTGTTAATCCCATTTATTTTTTTGACATAGATCACATTTAAAAATACAAAATTACACATAAACAACAAGTTAAGATACAGAGCACATTACTGTTTAACATAAATCTAAAATGCACATATTGATAATGGTTAATTAATAAATTGAAATTCAAATAGTCAAATATCACAAACTAAAATTTCAAATTAAATTAAAGATGTTTTTTGAAAAATAAAAAATTCAAATCTAAATTTCCTGTTACACATAGATAGAAAAAAGGTGCTAGACTTGAGACTGGTTTCACATTAATTTTAATTACCAACACCATAATAATTCCTTGCTTATCTAGTGCTTGCCCAATATTAAGGAATATAAAAAATGCATATTAATAACATGGACAACCTCGATATTTTGAGTTTGAAAATATTGGTTTCATTATATGAGAACAAATCTGCAACCTATGTATCAAAGGCGTTAGATATCCCAGCCCCCAAAATAAGTCGCAGCCTAAAAAATCTGCGGGAAACATTTGGCGATGAACTTTTCATTCGTAAAAAATACGGTTTATTTCCAAATGAGTTTGTAACTCATTTATATCCTATTGCGAAACAAACCATAGAATGCTCGGATAAATTTCAAAAGGTGCGCGCGGCAAATGCAAGCCAAGTCAAAACCCATGTTGAAATTGCAGCGCCGGGCCTCATTGCCTATGCGTTTCCTAAAGCCTTAATGCAGGCCATTAAGGAAGAACAAAAGCCGATGCAGATTAATATCACCCCTTGGTCGCTGCACACGACACAGGACATCATCAATGGCGATGTGGCCTTAGGCATTTGCTGTAATAAGAGCACCGCCGATGTGGCGGCCTTTGGTGATAAGTTGCAAACCACGACGCTGCAACGCATGGACAAGGTTTACCTCATCGCCAGCCGTAACCATCCGATTTTTAAACGCGAAATCACGCTTGAGAGCATCGCCGAGTATCCCTACGTCAATACAGATCTTGGCAACCCCAGCACTCGCCTCAGCCCATATCAGGAGTTCTGTATTAAAAATGGCATAAAACTCAATACTGAAATTACCATTACCAGTATTTCTAGCCTGTTTGAATATCTCGGCGAGAGCCAGACAATTTCATTACTGCCCTATCGAGTGGTCTACGAGATGGTGAGCGATATTCCCGAGTTACACACTTGTCAGCTGTCGCAACTGGAGGCCGAACGTTTGTACGCCCACACCGAAGCGCCAACGATTTTCCTCGTGCAAAAAAACCAACCGAATAAGGTGAATGAGGACTTGCTCTGGCTAAGCGGACAGATAAAGAAAATTGTCGACCATATTATTTAGCGGCTCCTGAACCTGAATTTTCATCTTGTAATACGAGGTGATAGGCATACTCTGCCTTAGCTTAGGCTCCACCTCATCCCCCACAATGTCGACCCAAGTTTTGTTAAGCCAGGCATACATCTTGCCCGCCAAACACGTTACACTAAGCCCATCTTTATCCTGATAGATCTTGCTATGCGAACCGAAAACACAGCCACACTGAACCTGATGTGGGGCGCACTTATTCTGGAAGAATTAGCACGTCTTGGTGTGCAGCATGTCTGCATGGCACCGGGCTCACGCTCGACACCGCTAACCTTAGCGGCGGCTCAGCAAACCAAACTTAAACGTCACTTGCATTTCGATGAGCGTGGCTTAGGTTTTATGGCCCTCGGATTAGCCAAAGCCAGCTGCGCCCCCGTGGCGATTATCACCACCTCAGGCACGGCCGTCGCCAACCTTTATCCTGCGATAGTCGAAGCTTGGTTGACCCATGTACCCTTGATTGTCCTAAGCGGTGACAGGCCGCCAGAGTTACTCGGTTGCGGCGCCAACCAAGCCATAGTGCAACCGGCGATTTTTGCCAATTATGCCCAGCAGGTAAACCTGCCCACGCCAGATGCGCACATTGCACCGCAGATGTTACTCACAACCCTCGATGAGGCGGTGGCAAACCAAACACGCCCAGTGCATATCAACTGCATGTACCGCGAACCTCTATATCCGAGTGAGATGAGTGGCACCATTCTCGATAGCGAATCGCCTTATCTGAGGCCACTACAAACCTGGCTGCAACACGCCAAACCCTACACTCAATACGGTAAGAGTGAACAGCTCAGCAGCCCGAGCGATGATGCCATTATGCGTTTCGTCCACGGTAAGGGCGTAATCATCGCGGGTACACTCACGCCGGAGCAAGATCCACAGCAACTCATCGCCCTCTCACAAAAGATTGGTTGGCCATTGCTGACCGATGCACAGTCACAACTGCGGCAACATCCCGCGGCGATAGGCAATATTGACCAACTACTGCAACATCCTAAGGCGCGCAATCTGTTGCAAGAGGCGGACCGCGTGCTGGTATTTGGTGGGCGCTTATTGTCCAAGCGTTTGATTGCTTACCTTGCCGAGCAAAACTGGCACAGTTACTGGCAAGTGCTGCCACAGCAGGACAGGCTCGACCCAAGCCATAATGCCAAACACATTTGGCACGCCAACGCCGCGCAATTTGCTCAACTTAATTGGTATCGTTCCTCTTCGGCCAATTGGGCCAACACCTTAGTCACCTACAACGATGAATTACATAGTTTATTTGTACGTAATATCGATCAAGGTGAGTTTGGTGAGGCGCAGGTTATCCGCGCCATTGCCAATACGCGGCCGTTAGAGCAGCAATTGTTTATCGGCAATAGTCTGCCCGTGCGCTTATACGATATGTACGCCCCAGTGAGTTGTTGCACGGCCACCACTTATACCAACCGAGGCGCATCGGGGATCGACGGCTTATTGGCCACCGCCTGCGGCATTGCCGCGCATCAAGGTAAACCTACGAGCTTGATTATCGGGGACTTATCCCAGCTGCATGATCTCAACTCGTTTGCCATTGCCCGCAGCTTAACCAGCCCGTTGGTGATCATTATTCTCAACAACGACGGCGGCAATATCTTTAATCTCTTGCCCGTTCCCAATGAGGAGCTGCGCAGTGATTACTACCGCTTAAGCCATGGCCTAGAGTTTGGTTATGCCGCTGCTATGTTTAATCTGCCATATAATCAAGTGGATAATTTAGCCGACTTCCAAAGCTGTTATCACGAAGCGCTGGATTATCAGGGCGCCTCAGTGATCGAAGTCAGTGTAAGCCAACACCAAGCCAGCGAGCAGATCGCCGCGCTGAATTTATGGGTGAAACAAAGCTAATGCCAACCGTGGCCCGTTACGGGGAAGTATCAATGCCAAACTTAGTCCTGCTTCACGGCTTTTTAGGGACTAAGGCCGATTGGCTGCCGCTTATCCCCGCACTGAGCCAGCATTTTCACTGTATCTGCCTCGATTTACCCGGACACGGCGATAATCAGCATGAGCTGCCATCGACGCTCGCCAATGGTTTTGAGCATTGTGTTCAAGACATTATCAGCCGCCTCGATCGCCTTGGTATTGAATCCTTTTATCTCTACGGTTATTCCCTCGGCGGCCGCATCGCTCTGCACCTTGCAAAGGCGTATCCGCAGCGCGTTTTGAGCTTATGGCTAGAGTCCTGTCATCCCGGGCTAACCGATACCGCAGAGCAAGCCGCACGCAGTAAAAACGACAACTTGTGGGCCAAACGCTTACTCAGCTTAAGCAGTCGGGATTTTTTACAGCTTTGGTACCAGCAAGCGGTGTTTGCCGATATGTCCGACAAGGCACGGCATGCCTTGGTAGCAAAACGTGCGTCGCTGCTCGACCAACATCCCAAGCAGACACTAAAACAGATCTTTTTGGCCACATCGCTGGCTCGCCAAGCCTCTCTCTGGGATGTACCTGAAAGCCTTGGCTATGAATGCCATTTTTTTGCTGGCAGCCAAGATGCTAAATTCACTGCCATAGCAAAGGATTGGCAAGCACAACAACCCATCATCTTGCATCAGATTGAACAGGCTGGGCATAACATACATCAGGCCAATCCCACGGCATTAGTCGCCTGCTTAAGCGCACTAAAGCTTAAAAAATCGATGACTTGAAACAGATAAATTTAGGGAAAATATGATCTTAACTTCGCTCAGCTTGTACTTATATCGCCTACCCTTAGACCGCTTTTTACCCGTGGGGAAACAACGCATCGACCACAGAACGGGCTTAGTGTTGCAGGCAAAGGCACAAGCAGAGGGCGAAGAAAGCGAGCAACAGGTTGAAATCGCGCCGCTCTCAGGGGTTGATATCGACCAGCAGCCATTGTCCGGTTTTAGCCGCGAGAGCCTAGACGAAGTACAACAGGCCTTAGTGGCGCTATTGCCCGAGCTGCAAAATCAGCCTATCGATTACTTGCTCGAGCAGGCCGAAGCGAGCCCCTATCCGTCCATGGCCTTTGGCTTAAGCCTATTGCACGCCAAACTCAGCGGAAAACTCGAGTCGGTGCGCCCAGTTACCGCCACTGTGCCGTTGATTTATCAGCCAGTGGATGCGCCTAAAACTGAATTGATTGCTAACATTGCGAGTCTTGATAGCGGCGCCCGCTCAGTCAAAGTGAAGGTTGCGCAAACCTCAGTGGAAGATGAATTAAGCTTGATTTATGGCATCTTAGGCCAGAGGCCCGATCTCAAGCTGCGCTTAGATGCTAATCGCGGCTTTAGCTTAGAACAGGCTCTCGATTTTGCTGCCTGTTTACCGCTAGAGAGCATTGAATATATTGAGGAACCTTGCCAGCATCCGCAGGATAATCAAACCCTGTATCGCGCTATTCCTCTGCCCTACGCCTTAGATGAATCCCTCAATGAGCCGGATTATCAATTTGTGATGCACGAGGGACTCACGGCACTCATCATCAAACCCATGCTACTTGGCAGTATTGAAAAACTTCAGCGCCTTATCGACGAGGCCCACAGCCATGGCGTGCGCTGTATCATAAGCTCAAGCCTTGAGACCAGCTTAGGCATCAATGACTTGGCCCATTTAGCCGCCATACTGACGCCCGATGAAATCCCAGGGCTCGATACTTTGAGCGCCTTCAGCCAAGACTTAAGCGTACCAAGCGGTAAGCCCCAATGCTTAAAGCTTCATCAACTTAAACTTGTCGCCAGTACGCAGCAGGATTAATCGCCAATGTCCGAATCTCAAACATTGGCACCATCCCAATCCATTGCACAACAAGGTATCTCGCCATTACATCGCGCGGCGCTCACCTCACCCACACAAACGGCAGTTAAGTGTAATGGGCAAGACATCAGCTACGCCCGCTTAAGCCATATGGTGCAGGCCTTGGGTGAACAGCTCACCCGTATTGGCGTAGGCCAAGGGCAACCACTGGCATGTATCAGCCGCAATAATCTAGAGATGATTTGCCTGTATTGGGCCTGCGTGGATATTGGCGCAATCTTCTTTCCTATCTCGCCACGTTTTCCGCTGGCGCAAGTTCAAGAGCTTATCGATAGCCACCACATTCCTTTCTATTGGAGCGAAGCGGCGCCGGCCTTATTAGGCAGTCATCAACTCACGCTGGATTTTAGTCTCGATGCAGCACCTAGCGCCAACCTCGCCGCGACAGCTTTTGATATTTATCGTCCAAGTAATGTGATTTTAACCTCTGGCTCCAGCGGTTTTCCTAAGGCGGCCGTGCACAATCTTGCGAACCATATTGCCAATGCCGAGGGCGCCCGCAGTCTGATCCCACTGGCCACAGGTGATGCTTGGTTACTATCCTTACCACTATTTCATATTGGCGGCCTCGCCATTCTCAACCGCTGCGCCTTAGTGGCGGCGACAGTGGTACTGCCGGATCCGACTCTCCCGCTGCAGGCGCAAATCGAGCGCGACGGCTTAACCCATGCTTCCCTCGTGCCGACACAGTTACTCAATCTACTCGCCGACAAACAGGCTTCACTCAAGAGTATTAAAGCCCTGCTACTCGGCGGCGGCGCAATTTCTGTCGATTTGCTGAAACAGCTCGAACAGCGGCATATTGCCAGCTTTACCAGCTACGGTATGACGGAAATGGGCTCGCAAATTACCACAGGCCCAGCGCTAAGCGATGGCACCAGCGGCAAATTACTCCCAGGGCGTGAGCTCAAAATTGTCGATGGGGTGATTTGGGTGCGGGGAGATTGCTTATTTATGGGTTATCTCACGGATAAGGGGATCGAAAAACCACTCGATGCCGAGGGTTGGTTTTATACCAAAGACAGGGGCGAATGGGATGCTAACGGTAATCTAAAGATACTAGGCCGCGTCGATAATATGTTTATTAGTGGCGGCGAGAACATTCAGCCAGAGGAAATTGAAGCGGCGCTCAAACTGCATCCGCTAATTGATGAGGCGATCGTCTTCCCTCAACCTGATGTCACCTTCGGTCAACTCCCCGCCGCCATTATTCGTGGCGACATTATTCTCGGCAGCACAAGCCAAGAGATAAGTGCAATAGAGGCTGAGCTTGAAGTCTTTCTCGCCGACAAAATCGCTCGATTTAAAAGGCCGCGCCGCTATTACCCTTGGCCAGAGAATGCCGAACAAACGGGTTTAAAAGTGAATCGCAAACAACTTATTGCCGCTATTCAATCTGAATCCTGTTGATTTCAGCCACAAAAAAACCTGCCGTAGCAGGTTTTTTTATGTTCTCACGCCGAGCCGAATTAGGCTTCCATACAAGCCTTAAGCTTGTTCATGGCGTTTTTCTCTAACTGGCGAATACGCTCAGCCGAGACTTGATAGGTTTCTGCCAATTCCTGCAGTGTGGTTTTATCATCATCTAACCAACGGGCACGCAGAATGTGCTGACTACGCTCGTCTAAGGTTTTGATGGCCGATAATAAACGACCTTGAGCATTGGATTCCCAGTTATCGTTTTCGATATTTTCGGCTAAATCCGATGAATGGTCCTCAAGATAATGCACAGGGGCAAAATCCTGCTCATCATCGTTATCACTGCTCAGGTCAAACGCAGGATCCTGCGCTGCCATACGTGATTCCATCTCAGTCACATCGGCCTTAGATACACCTAAGTTTTCTGCCACCATTGCGACTTCATCATCGCTAAACCAACCGAGGCGAGTTTTCGCTTTACGGATATTAAAGAACAACTTACGTTGTGCTTTGGTGGTTGCAACTTTTACAATGCGCCAGTTTTTTAGCACATATTCATGAATTTCGGCTTTAATCCAGTGCACAGCAAAAGACACTAGACGGACGCCCACATCGGGATCGAAGCGCTTAACCGCTTTCATCAGACCGATGTTGCCTTCTTGGATCAAATCCGCCTGTGGCAGACCGTAACCTGAATAGCCCTTGGCAACATGCACCACAAAGCGTAAGTGCGACATAATCAGTTGCTTAGCCGCTTGCAGATCACCCGTTTCCTGCAAACGCTTGGCTAACTCATACTCAGTCTCAGCGTCTAACATTGTCATGCTAGTCACTGAATGGATATAAGCTTCTAAACTACTGCTGCCCTGAGGGACTGTTAGTGCCATTGATTGCGTTTGAAAGGTCATTCGCGCTCCTACTTTCTTGCTACTTATCAAATATAAGTCGATTTCATCCTGTGGCTTAACTCAAAACACCTTAAGGATGAGCTGACGAACTATCGGCTAATTGACAGAGTATGTCAACCTTCGCTCGTCTGGGATGTTACTTTTAACCCCGTTGAATAGACATTGCAAGTGAACAAAAGTTCATCGCTTGCCTTATCTAGCCGCATTTTTAAACGATAAGCGATTGATCATTAAGAGGGTTCAATCGCTCTTAAATGTTGTCGTACCGAAAGGTAAGAGCCCAGCCAACCTAAGAAGGAGGCTAAGCCCACTAATTGTAGCAGTTCGGTAAAGGTCAAAGACTTCATCTCTAGCTGACTACCATACAAACCGAGCAATTCGGCTAGGGCAGAATCCAAATACCAAACCAATATGTTAATGATAAGCCAAGCCAATATGCCGCCAATCACTCCGTACCAAATGCCGGTATAAAGGAAGGGGCGCTGAATAAAGGACTCTGTAGCGCCGACAAGTTTCATCACTTCAATTTCGGTGCGACGGTTCATAATCGCCAAGCGAATGGTGTTACCTATCACTAATACCACCGCCAAGACGAGTAACGCCGCAATCGCCATTACCGTGCGTTCGAGTAAACGCACCACAGCCTGTAGCCGCTCTAACCATTCAATATCTAAGCGACCAAAACTGATTTCAGGCTCGCGCTCAAGCTTAGTCAATAATTCGCGGGCTCCCACTGGCGTGGAATAACGCTGGGTCGGCGTTACGGTAATGACCGCTGGCAGCGGGTTTTTATCGAGATAGGCTAACGCCTCACCAAACCCCGACAGGCGCTGAAACTCTTCGAGTGCTTGATTGCGGTCGATATACTGCACCTTTTCCACTTCGGCATAGGCTCGGATGCGGGTCAGCAAGCTTTGGATCGTCTGCTCGCTGCGATTTTCATCGATAAACAGTGAAATCTCCGCCGCGCTGTTCCAAGAGCTAGTAATGGTCTCGGCATTTTTAACTAATACTTGCAGCGCCGCAGGTAAGCTTAAACTCACCCCGAGAACCGCCATGGTCATCAGCGAAGAAACCGGGCTGCGCCACAGCTCCCCCATACTCGCCATGGCTTGCTGCACATGACGAATAAAAAACATCACGATACGCCCCGAGATGGGCAACTTGCTGCGCGTTAGTTTGGCGTTATCACTCATAGCCCATCACCTCGAGCGGTCGCGTGTCCATGGTGTAATTCCTGTGCGCCGAGCATGCGACCCTGTTTCAGGGTAAAAGTGCGATACTTCATCCGCGCGATCAGTCCTAAATCGTGGGTAGCGATAAGCACGCTCGTGCCTGCATCGTTAAAGGTTTCGAATAAGCGCAAAATATCCATCGACAACTTAGGGTCTAAGTTGCCCGTTGGCTCGTCGGCCAACAATAGTGGCGGCTTATTCACAATGGCGCGGGCGATACCGACACGTTGCTGCTCACCACCGGATAACATAATGGGGTTATGCCGCTCTTTGCCATATAAACCCACCATATCCAGCGCACCAGCGACACGTTTGCGGATCTCACCGTGGGAGAAACCTTCAATCACTAATGGCAAGGCAACGTTGTCGAATACGCTTCTGTCCATCAATAGATGATGGTTTTGAAAAATCATCCCAATATTACGACGCAAATAGGGCACGTGTTTAGGGCTAATTTTGGCAATATCGTGACCATTAATCGCTACCCGGCCAGTGGTTGCGCGCTCGATCACTGTGATTAATTTCAACAGGGTACTCTTACCCGCGCCCGAATGGCCGGTTAAGAATGCCATTTCACCTTTTTGTAGATGAAAATTCACCTCTTCCAGTGCCATTTGGCCACCAGGATAAATCTTACTGACCTGCTGAAAATCAATCATAAATTAGCTATCCGCTTTTTCTTGAGTGAACAAGGCATCAATAAATTCTTTAGAATTAAAGGTACGCAAATCATCAATTTGCTCACCCACGCCAATATAGCGTAGCGGGATTTTAAATTTGTCGGCAATCGCAAACACCACGCCGCCTTTAGCAGTACCGTCGAGCTTGCTGATGGTCATGCCGGTGACGCCCACAGCCTCTTGGAATAGCTGCGCTTGGCTAATGGCATTTTGGCCCGTGCTCGCATCTAAGGTCAGCATGACTTCGTGTGGCGCCTCTGGGTCGAGCTTCTTCATTACCCGCACCACTTTCTTAAGTTCTTCCATTAGGTGCGATTTGTTTTGCAGACGACCCGCGGTGTCGGCAATCAAGATATCAATCTTACGGGCCTTAGCCGCTTGCAGCGCATCGAAGAGTACCGAGGCACTGTCGGCGCCCGTATGCTGAGCCACCACGGGAATGTTATTGCGTTGACCCCAAACCTGTAATTGCTCGACGGCTGCTGCACGGAAGGTATCGCCAGCCGCTAACATCACAGTCTTACCCTGACGCTGATATTGCTTCGCCAGTTTGCCGATTGTGGTGGTTTTACCCACGCCGTTAACGCCAACCATTAAAATCACATAGGGGCCGTTAGCATTTTCAGGCACTAAAGGGATAGCAACAGGATCGAGCGTCTTTTGCATTTCATCACGCAGCAGTTCGTAGAGTGCTTCGGCATCCTTTAATTGCTTGCGGGACGCATGTTCGGTCAGGCTTTTAATCAAGCGTGAAGTGGTTTCAACACCCACGTCGGCGATTAATAGCTGCTCTTCCAACTCTTCAAACAGATCATCATCGATTTTTTTACCACGGAATAACCCGATGAAACCGCTACCAATATTTTCGCTAGTGCGCATCAGGCCGCGTTTTAGGCGCGCGAAGAAGCTTTCTTTGGCGGGTTTTGCCTGAGGTTCGGGTTGTTGCTCAAGGGGTTGTTCAGCTTGGATCTGCGCTGCGGCAATTCGCTCAGCTTCTGCTTGGGCTTCGGCTTCTGCTTGGGCTGCTGCGGCCTGTTCTGCGGCAATTCTTTCTGCTTCGGCTTTTTCAGCAGCTAACTGTTCTGCCTGCGCTTGCTCCGCCGCTAAACGTGCGGCTTCGACCGCCTGTTGTTCGGCTAAACGTACAGCTTGCTCTTCAGCAACACGCTGCGCTTCTGCTTGAGCTTTTGCGGCTTGTTCTGCGGCAATTCTTTCTGCTTCGGCTTTTTCTGCAGCTAACTGTTCTGCCTGCGCTTGCTCCGCCGCTAAACGTGCGGCTTCGACCGCCTGTTGTTCGGCTAAACGTGCAGCTTGCTCTTCAGCAATACGCTGCGCTTCCGCTTGCTCCGCCGCTAAACGCGCGGCTTCTGCTGCCTGTTGTTCGGCTAAACTTGCAGCTTGCTCTTCAGCAACACGCTGCGCTTCTGCTTGAGCTTTTGCTGCTTGTTCCGCAGCAATTCTTTCCGCTTCGGCTTTTTCGGCCGCTAATTTGTCGGCTAGCGCCTGCTCGGCTGCCGCTTTTTCAGCCGCGAGACGGGCTTCTTCAGCTTGCTGCTTTGCTAATGCTTCGGCTTGCTCGGTTTGCGATGGAGTAGAGACTGGGGTTTGCTCGACAACCTCATCTTGTGATTTATCTTTACGAAACCAGGAGAAAAAACCTTTCTTTGCCATGTGTAATTCCAGCGCTCTACTTCAGTGTTGAATTTAAAATAAGACCCTGCCGTTATACCAGATTACCGCGGCAATTACGCCCAAAAAGTCGGCAATTAGTTCTGCTCTATCAGCCTTCTCACCTTTTACGAGGAGTTTGATATAAAATAGTGGCCTTTATAAAGGTGGCATAGTCTACCACTTTCTTTCTTCAGGCAAAATCACGGGGGCACTTTGGCTAATAATCGTGCAAACAACAAGCAAGTGACCAAGAGTCAAACGGCCAATAAGAAAGCCGGTAGCGGCCAAGTGCGGATCATTGCCGGCCAATGGCGTTCGCGCAAACTCCCCATCCATGATTTAGACGGCCTGCGGCCGACCACAGATAGAGTCCGCGAAACCCTATTTAACTGGCTTGCCAATGATATTGCCCACGCAAGGGTGCTCGATTGCTTCGGTGGCAGCGGCGCCTTGGCACTTGAGTCTCTCTCGCGCTACGCCAGTTACGCCAAGATTATCGAGTTGCAACGTCCTGCCGCCATGCAACTTAAAGCGAATCTCAATACCCTCAAGTGCGACAATGCCGAGGTACTCAACGCAGATACCTTAGTCGTGCTGCAAAATGGCTGCGAGCAAGGGTTTGATGTGGTGTTTATCGATCCACCTTTCCGTAAAGGCTTGGCAGAAAAAACCATTCAGCTATTGGATAGCAAAGGTTGGCTTAATGATGGTGCGCTAATTTATGTGGAGATTGAGTCGGAATTAACCCAAATGGCAGTCCCTGCGACTTGGCAACCGCTCAAAGACAAGACCGCAGGGCAAGTTAGCTATCGTTTATACCAATACCAAGCCGAAGACTCTCCGGCTAACACCGAGGAATAGCATGTCGTTTCTGATCAATATGGGCAAAGCCATCACTTTAATCGCGTGGTTGATGATGGCTTATAACCTTGTTATGCCTTTTGCAGGCAATATCGGCATTATTCTCAATATCTTACTTGGTATTACTTGCTTGATGCATTGCTTCCAAGTTGCCATCTTCCATATGCTATTTAAAAACTTGCTGACACTACGCAAGCAAGATTATCTGCAAGTGTTTATCTTCGGCGTATTTAGTTTATTGAGCTATCGTCGACAGGTGTTGGCGCAGGCGTAAGCGCACTAAACCGCTGCCGAAACGCACTCGGTGTTAAACCGGTAATACGGGTAAATGCTTTGCGACAGGCGCTCACATCCTCATAGCCAACTTGGTGCGCTATGGTCTCGAAATTCAGTGGACTATTTTCGAGTAAGTCACAGGCCTTTTGGATCCTGAGTTTTTGCAGGTATTCATTAGGCTTATGCCCTGTCGCTTTCACAAAACGTCGCAAAAAAGTTCGCTCGCCCATACAGCACAGCTGCGCCAAAGCCGCAACACTCGTCGGCTGACCATAGTCGGTTTGTAGGCGATGTTGCAGATTTAAAATAACTGTATCCCCATGGTCTCGCTTAGGTAAAAACTGTTGGTAATAACGCTGTTCACGCCCGCCAGTGTCGATAACAAGGTACTTACCCAGCTGGCGCATGACTTTCACATGGCAAAACTGCGCCACTAACTCTAGCCCCAAGTCGAGCCAAGACATCATGCCAGCAGCTGTGATGATATCTCCCTCGTTGACCATGATTTTCTCGATATCGAGTTTTACCTGCGGATATTGAGTCTCAAATGTTTCCACCAATCCCCAATGGGTTGTCGCCCTGCGACCATCGAGTAAACCCGCGGCGGCCAGCACAAATGCTCCTGCACAGGCGGAGCAGAGGATAGCGCCTTGGGCATGTTGCTGCTGTAACCATAAGTGCAATGAAGGTGCCGCGTTGAAGTAAGACTCAGTTTCTATGCTCGGCGGGATAATCACTAACTGATAACACTCTTCGAGACTCATCTCCTCTAGGGATAACCGAGTCACTGCAAAACTGCTTGAGCTTAGGGAATTATTTTCGTCAGCTAACATCAGCTTGTTAGCCACCAGCAACATCTCTTCTAAACCAAATACGGCCGAAGTTAAGCAACCGGGTATGGCTAATATCGCCACTTTTAATGGAGATGGTTCGGCAAAATTTGTCAATTTAAGCACCATAGATGTCATTTCTGCCACTCTTAATGGGCATGAATCTACCGCAAACTCTCCTTCGAAGACATCTTTTGCAAGAGAAAACGAATAGGAGAAATTATGTCGAGCTTAAGCAAAATCCCAGCGAACAGCGCCTTAGTGATTATTGATGTGCAGAATGACTACTTTGCCCATGGGGCTTACCCACAATGGCAAGTCGATGAGGCATTAGCGCGCACGTTGCACTCAGTGCAGCGTGCCAAACAACAGGCGATACCTATTATTCTCGTGCAGCATATCGCCGATACGACTCAGGGTGAGGTGCCCTTTTTTAACCCAAACACCCAAGGGGTTGAAATCCATCCTGGGCTTTTAGCAGAGCTCCCCAATGCCCCAATTGTGATAAAGCAATTTGCCGACAGTTTTGATGGCACAGAACTGGCCAATCTACTCCAAGATATGCAGGTCAAGCATTTACTGTTATGTGGCATCATGACGCAAAACTGCGTGACCCATACGGCGCTATCGCCCGCGGCACAAGCATACTCAGTACAAGTGATTGCCGATGCCTGCACTGCTCCCACGCAAATGGTGCATCACATTTCGCTAAGCGCCTTGTCCCGCAGAGTGGCATTAATCAATAGCCAAGACTTATAAGGCCAGATAGCAAAAAGCCCTCTTTCGAGGGCTTTTTATTTGAATATCACGCTATTGAAGCGCTAAACCTTATCCTTTTGGATAGGGGTGAGCGACACCTTTGTGACAATCCACACAGGTCTTTCTCGCTTCAGGATCTTTCTTGAAGTTGTTGCTGTGCATTCTCACAGCCATTGGCTTCATAGTGTCTGGCTGGTTCTCGTAAATACGAGTATGGCAGTGTTGGCAGTTTGCAGAGTCATTACCACGGAAGTAAGCCAATGCTTTGTCTGCTTGCTCTTTGCGGTTTTCGTCTAACCAAGCTTGAGTGTTAAAGCCATCGATCGTTAAGAAACCGTATAAGTCTTTAGATACGATGATTTTCTTAATCAAGTAATCCACTGGACCGTGTGGTAAGTGGCAGTCTTGACACTGTACTGTCACACCCGCACGACCACCGCCGTGGGCAGAAGCTAACACTTCATCTTTCAATGAGTGGTTGCTATGGCAGCTCATACAGAATGCGTCTTCGCTTGTCGCATGTAAGGTTTGTTGGGTTGCAAAATAGCCGACAACACCGATAACAATACCGACGACGATCAGCGCCAGGATGGAATATTTTGCGCTTGGTTTAAATAGTGCACGCCAGTTCATCACTCTATCTCCAAAAAATATTGTCAAAATTAGTTTTTATAAGACTATTTTATATTTTTTCATTTATTAGAAATTTGATTCTAAGCCTAAAAATGCCCATTAATTTAAACTTAAAAGTGCAAAATGAGACTTAGGTCTAACTCTTAATACGACAACTCGCTCAAACCAGCTTAGCAGAGCCATGTGGTACTTCAACTCTCACTAATACATTAATCATTATGCTAAGCGATCAATGATTAAGTACTACCTTAAGAAGCTAAGACAATGAAATCATTTTTAGAATACAAAAATGTGATCCACGCGACATTTACCCCGTTTATAGCTTTCTTTTAAGGTGTTTTTTCCGATAAAAAAGAAAAAAATGAATTTTGGATGAAACTTTTCCGGACTTTTATTGGTCTTTAGGAACAGGTACACATTAATCGAGTTTTTATGGCTAAGTTTTGGATCACCATAGCACTGTTATTTTCACTTATCGCCCAGTCGGCGATGGTGAATGCTATGCCAACGCCAGCGATGAATGACTTGTATGATGCTCACAATGTACAAATGACTAGCATGCAAATGGCCGATGGCAAAATGAATTGTGCCATGCCAGATTGTCCTCCAGACGAATGCATGCTGCATTGCCAAGACTCCCTCACCAACCATTGTAAAACCCATTGTCTCGCACAACTTTATCTTACCGCCTCACAGCCTCAACTTGCCTTGATGAATCATGCAAGTAAGCGTATTGCGGTCCAAGGTTGGGCGATTCAAACGGCCGACCTCGGGTTAACCACGCCACCTCCAAACTCCGATTTGCTGTAACCGATCTTTTTTAACGATTAAATCGATTCAATATTCTGCGACGGTGCCACCACGATTGCGCACCCTCGCGATACAGCAAATTTTTGGAGTTTATTATGAAAACCACTTTATTAAATAAAGCATTCGTTGGCGCTACTTTAATCATGAGCACTCTGGCGATTAGCGTGACTGCAACTGCGGCAACCTTAAAAGGCACTGATACCCTCAATGTGGTCAGTATTAATGGCCAAGCCACTAAAGCCTTTAAACCTGTGCAATTGCCTGAAGGTAAAGTGCTGGTCGAAGTTAAATATCAAGATCTGTTTAGCTATCGCGCCGATGATAGCGGCACGTGGGTCAAATCAGAGCCTTTATTCTTTACCCTAAATGTCGCGCCGGAATCTAATTACCAAATCAACACCCCAACTAAATTAGTCAGCGAATCCGATGCTAAACGTTTTATTAAAAACCCTAGTATTCAGTTAAGCGTGGATGGCGCCGCTCCGCAGCAACTACCATTGCAAAACCACAGCCAATTAATGGCGGATATGCTGGAAAGTCACCCTTCTAAATAATAAACCTTAGGAGTTTACAAGCAGGGGCATTAACTGAAATGTGAGTTAACGCATTGCAGGATGATGCCTCTATGCTAAAATCGGGTCGTTCATTATTTGGAATACATATGCATCACACACTGGGTCGTTCACTATTAGTCATTTTCACTTTACTCGCACTCGTCGGGCAAAGTGTTGCGTCTAATGGTCACGCGATGGTGATGCGCTCTATGGAGATGGGCGCTATGGTTCATAATCCTTCCAGCCAAGGAATGGACCATGCAGCCATGATGCAAATGAACACAGAGAACCGCTCTGACTCAAGTACAATGGCCAATACAGATTGCTGTAACGATCAAATGCTTCCCGGCGCGAAGCAGCACTGCTGTGATGGCACCACATCCTGTCTCAACGACTGTGGACATTGTTTAATGATTTCAGTTGCTGGCACTCTTTTCAGCCCACACCTCTGGCCGAGTGTGAGTCTGAGCGATACCCCAGTGGCCACTCCTATGCCTCATTTCCACTCTATCTCTTTGTCTTCGGCCTTCAAACCGCCAATAGCCTAGCCTCATTGCGCCCTTTTTTCAGGGCAAACCAAGCTAACAAAACAATTTATTTCGCCGTTTATTGTGGTGCGCCAACATCTAAGCACCCTGAGTAAAGCAAAAGCGTTGTACTGAGCACACAGGCCACTGTGTCGACCCTTTCTCGCGCCTCAAAACGCCAGAATCTCGCAGTCACGTTTTATGCACTCATATTCGGCTGTAAAACCCGATGGAGTGAACAATATGAAAACCTTAACTAATCTTGCCTTAGTTGCATTTTTAATGACCAGCACCAGTGTGTTTGCTACGGCTACACCCCATGAGCATCATCACAACAATGCTGCGCCACAGGAACAAGCTCAAACCTATATTTGCCCTATGCACCCCGAAGTGACAGGTAACAAAGGCGATACTTGCCCTAAATGTGGCATGAACTTAGAGCCAAAAGCGACGGAAGAAAAAATGGCTGACGGTGCAATGCACAAAGATCACGCGCACCACTAAGCTAGGCTGGAGATGAGGCATATGAACCAATTTCACAAAGTAAAAAAGCCGGGCCCTAAGGCAGTATTGATACTCAGCAGTTTACTGATGGGTACGCCTTGGTTAACCCAGGCCCAGCTCGCGAATCCTGCCACTCAAGCAGAGGCAGGCCACGAGCATGCGCACGATAGTCACAGTGCAAATCAAGTCAAAACCTATACTTGCCCTATGCACCCCGAAGTCGAAAGCCACGAACCCGGTCGTTGCCCTAAGTGCAATATGTTCCTCGTTGAAAAAGAAGAAGAGGAAGAAGCCAGTACGGCCGCCCAACACGCAGAGCATCAAGCGGCAAACCAAAATGCGGCGCAAGTCTTTGATACACCAACACCCAAAGCGAATAGCTTAGTTAAAAGCCAAAGCTCGGGTGCGACCATTAAATATGTCTGCCCTATGCACGCCCACATTATTAGTGATGTGCCAGGCACTTGCCCTATCTGCGGGATGAATTTAGAAAAGGTTGAAACTGGCGGCAATACTCAGGAAATCAACATTAATGTCTCTGGCAGCATGCAACAGGCGCTTGCGCTGAAAGTCGCAGAGGCAAAACGCGATACCCTGTGGAAATTTGTCGAAACCGTCGGCCAAATTGACTACGACGAGAGCCAAATCAACCATGTGCACGCCCGTGTAACTGGCTGGATTGAGAAGCTGATGATCAAATCGGTGGGCGACTCAGTTAAAAAAGGCCAGTTACTATACGAGATCTATTCACCCGATCTGATTAACGCCCAGGATGATTATCTGTTAGCACTCGATACCGCCAAATCTGCGGGTAACAGTGGCCGTTATCAGGATTTAGTCCGCAAAGCCGGGCTGCGTTTATCGCTGCTTGGCATGAATGAAAAACAAATCCAACAACTTGCAGACTCACGCAAAACCCAATACCGCGTGCCTTTCTATGCCCTGCAAGATGGTATTGTTAAAGAGTTAGCTGTGCGTGATGGCATGTATATCCAACCGTCAACCGAGGTGATGTCGGTTGTCGATCTCTCCAAAGTCTGGGTAATTGCCGACGTGTTTGAAAATGAGCAAAGCTGGATTGCCGTGGGTCAAAAGGCCGAAGTTTCAGTCCCCGCGATGAATATCAGCGGTATCGAAGGCACGATTGACTATATCTATCCCGAGCTGGACCCCGTCACCCGCAGCTTAAGAGTACGCGTGGTGCTGAATAATACCGATATTTCCCTAAGACCTAAGACGCTCGCCAAGGTCTCGCTCTTCGGCGGCCCGAATAAAGATGTGTTAGTGATCCCGCAGGAAGCCCTAATCCAAACGGGTAAAGAAAACCGCGTGATAGTAAAACAGGCCGATGACAGCTTCACCGCTAAGGCCGTGACGGTCGGCATGATGAGCCAAGGTAAGGCAGAGATAGTCTCGGGCCTGAGTGAAGGTGAACGCGTGGTGACATCGGGACAATTCCTACTCGACTCCGAGGCCAGCCTCAAGGGCAGCTTAATGCGTTTAAGCAGCGGCCATCAGCACTAGGAGCGGATTATGTTGAAATATATTATCGAGTCCTCGATCAGACAAAGGCTCATGGTGTTGATTATCGCCATGATGATCACTGTCTGGGGGATACAGGAGCTGCGTAAAACGCCGCTCGATGCTCTGCCGGATTTATCCGACGTGCAGGTGATTATTAAGACTCCTTATCCGGGTCAAGCGCCCAAATTGGTTGAAGAACAAGTGACTTACCCACTCTCAACCGCCATGTTAGCCGTACCCGGTGCGAAAACCGTGCGGGGTTATTCGATGTTTGGCGACTCCTATGTCTATGTGATCTTCGAAGATGGCACCGACATCTATTGGGCGCGTTCGCGGGTGTTGGAGTATTTAAGCCAGATCAGCAGTCGCTTGCCTCAAGGAGTGCAACCCTCACTCGGCCCCGATGCCTCAGGTGTGGGTTGGGTGTTTGAGTACGCACTGGTCGATCGCTCCGGCAACTTAGACCTGTCGCAACTGAAAAGCTTACAGGATTGGTATCTCAAACTTGAGCTACAAAGTGTTGCTGGTGTCTCCGAAGTTGCGACCGTCGGCGGCATGGAGCAAACCTATCAAATCGTGCTTGAGCCGGACAAAATGGCGATTTACAAGCTCGATATCGCCGCCGTTAAGCAAGCGATAGATAAAGCCAATAGCGAGGCCGGTGGTTCTGTAGTCGAAATGGCCGAAGCCGAGTACATGGTGCGCGCTAAGGGTTATCGCCAAACCTTAGAGGATTTTCGCGAAATTCCGTTAGGGATCACTAGCCCATCAGGCACAGGTTTGTTGCTTAAGGATGTTGCCACCGTCCGTAAAGGCCCTGCTTCTCGCCGTGGTATTGCCGAGCTAGATGGCGAAGGCGAAGTCGTGGGCGGCATTGTGGTCATGCGTTACGGTGAAAACGCCCTCGCGACGATTGATGCGGTCAAAGCCAAACTCGAAGAGTTAAAAACTGGTCTGCCAGACGGCGTGGAAATCATTCCAACCTATGACCGTTCGCAACTGATCCAAAAGTCCGTCGATAACCTGTTCAGCAAAGTGGTCGAAGAAATGCTGGTCGTGGGCTTAGTATGTCTGCTGTTTTTGCTGCATGCCCGCTCAACCTTAGTGGCCGTTATCACCTTGCCGCTGTCGATTCTTATCGCCTTTATCGTGATGAATAAAATGGGCGTGAATGCCAACATCATGAGCCTTGGCGGGATCGCCATTGCTATCGGTGCGGTCGTCGATGGCGCCATCGTAATGATCGAAAACCTGCACAAACATTTGGAGCATTTTAAAGCCGAGCACGACCGTGAGCCTTCGGTAAAAGAGCATTGGCGCATTGTGACTGAAGCCTCGATTGAAGTCGGCCCCGCGCTATTTTTCTCGCTGATTATCATCACCTTAAGCTTTGTGCCCGTCTTCGCGCTAGAGGCGCAGGAAGGACGCTTATTCGCACCGCTCGCCTACACCAAAACCTTTGCCATGGCGGCGGCCGCATTTTTATCTATCACCTTAGTGCCGATTCTCATGGGTTACTTTATCCGTGGGAAAATCCCAAGCGAGCGCAGTAACCCTATCAGCCGCGTGTTGATTGCCCTGTATCAACCGGCATTAAAGCTGGTGCTTAAGTTCCCTAAAATCACCATTCTGCTTGCCTTAGTGGCATTGGCGAGCGCTTGGTATCCTATGACGCGTATGGGCAGTGAGTTTATGCCCGCCCTAGAAGAGGGGGATTTACTCTATATGCCAACGGCACTGCCAGGGATCAGCGCCAGTAAAGCCGCCGAAGTGCTGCAACAGACCGACCGTTTGATTAAAACCGTCCCTGAGGTAGCCCGCGTATTTGGTAAGGTCGGCCGCGCCGAAACCGCGACCGATCCTGCGCCACTGACTATGCTCGAAACCACGATTATGCTTAAACCCCACGAAGAGTGGCGTGAGGGCATGACCTTAGACGGCATCATCAATCAGCTGCAACAAACGGTAAAAGTGCCCGGCCTAACCAACGCTTGGGTGCAACCGATTAAAACTCGTATCGATATGCTGTCGACGGGGATTAAAACCCCCGTGGGTATTAAGATCACTGGTGCCGATGTCAATGAGCTACAAACCCTAGGCGCTAAGATTGAGGCCATCTTGAGTAAAGTGCCACACACTAAATCGGCCTACGCCGAACGCAGTGGTGGCGGTCGCTATATTGATATCAGCCCTAAACTCGATGTGGCCGCCCGCTATGGCATGACGCTACAGGATATCCAAGATGTAGTACGTTACGCGATTGGCGGTATGGATATTGGTGAGTCGGTTCAAGGCGCGGAGCGTTACCCCATCAACCTGCGCTACCCACGTGAACTGCGTGACAATATCGAGAAACTGCGCGAGCTGCCGGTGATCACTAAATCAGGGCATTATTTGCCGCTGCGTAACTTGGCCGATATCGAAATTAACGATGGCGCGCCAATGCTTAAGAGTGAGAACGGCCGGTTAATTTCGTGGGTATTTATCGATATCGAAGGCACTTCGATTGGTGAATATATCGCTGCGGCAAAAACTGCTTTAGATGAAGAACTCGTTGTGCCGCCCCGTTACAGCTATAGCTTTGCGGGTCAATACGAGTATATGCAGCGAGTCGATGCCAAGCTTAAGCAAGTGATCCCTATGGCACTCGGGGTGATCTTTATTCTACTGATGATGACCTTTGGCTCGACCATGCAGGCCAGCATTATTATGCTCAGCCTCCCCTTCGCCCTCGTGGGTAGCACTTGGTTATTGTATCTGCTCGACTACAACATCTCGGTCGCCGTCGCAGTGGGGATGATCGCCCTTGCTGGGGTCGCAGCCGAATTCGGGGTGGTGATGTTGGTGTACCTCAATAACGCCATTAAACATCGGCAGGAGAAAAACACTTACCACACAGTCGAGGACTTAAAAGAAGCCTTGATTGAAGGTGCGGTCATGCGTATTCGCCCTAAAGCAATGACAGTCGCAACCATCTTCTTCGGCCTCTTGCCCATCATGTGGGGCGCAGGTTCGGGTAACGATGTGATGCAAAAAATCGCCGCACCTATGGTCGGCGGTATGGTCACAGCACCGATATTGTCGCTGTTTGTCCTGCCAGCACTGTATCTGTTGATCTACGCTCGCCAAATCAATAAAGCAGAATAATCCTTTGCTTTAATTCAGCATAACCCCTAGCGTGATTAACGCTAGGGGTTATGCTTTTTGAATTTGAATTAGCTTTTCAGTCAATATCCTATTCGCGTATTCGGCAATTTCCCTGCACAATAGCAGCTTGCAACGCCACGTGTTTGTGCCACCGCCATAGCAGAAAGGACGCCAGCGAATGACAGCTTTATTTTCTCTCCCCATCCACAACCGCGCAGGTATTTGTCGCCATAACTTTGGCTTGCTGGGGGGGGTGTTGATAGCTTTAACGCCCATCGCCCTTCAGGCGGCACCCGCCTCGGGAGAGTTTGTCGCCAACAAGCGCTGCGAACTGTTTCAGTCTAAAAATAAACAAACCAATCCCGATAATTGGCAGAGCAATATTGGCGAGCGTTATCCCGTTGCCGAAATTTTAGGTAATAGCAGTAATCCAGATTGGCTCAGGGTGCGCACCAATGCTGCCAGCTCGCCACTGCGTTGGATAAAAGGTGATTGCGGACAATACAATGCCGCAGCTACAGCGCCCGCCGAATCCATTGCGACCGCTCAACCAGCCGCTAATGTCGAGCCCACGCAAACAAGCCTCACTAGCAAGAGCACAGCGGTTAAGAGTGAAAACTCGCAAGAACGTGGCACGCCAGAGAAGCGCCAAGGCAATGTGTGCCAAATCGAGGATAACTACGACTCCAATGTGCTCGCCCTGAGTTGGCAGAGCACCTTTTGCGAACTCTATGGCAGTCGTAAAGCCGAATGCCGCGCCTTAAGCCAAACGAGTGATGCGCCTCAGTGGCAACACTTTAGCCTGCATGGCCTGTGGCCGAATCGCCAGCAATGTGGCACCCGTTACGGCTTTTGCAGCAGCGTGAAACAACAACCGAGTGATTTTTGTGATTATCCCGAGGTGCCGCTCAATGCCTCTGTCCAAAAAAATCTCGAGGAAGTGATGCCAAGTGCCCGCTACGGCAGCTGTTTAGAGCGCCATGAATGGTGGAAACATGGGACCTGTCGCAACCAAGACCCTAATGACTACTTTTTACTGGCGACTCAGCTGACGCAGGAAGTGAATGCCTCGGCATGGGTACAACAATTTATCCATGACAGAATCGGTAAAAAAGTGACTCAACAGGAGCTAAATCAAAGCTTTGATGCCAGCTTTGGCCAAGGTGCACACACTAAGGTCACCCTAGACTGTGCCAAAGGACTCTTGAGTGAAATCCGCATCAGCCTACCTCAGGTCATCAACAGCTCCGACTCTTTGCCGAGTCTGCTCGCGAAGGCCCCGAAGGCGAAAAAGACTAATTGCCCAGCCACACTGTTAATCGACAATCCAAACTAACCGCATACGGCCAGTGGCGAGGTATATCGCCACTGGCCTGCTCTTACAAACCAAGGAGCTAAATGTAGTTATCCCTCGCAAATGAGCCCCAATATTAACGAAACTTCATTTAAGCTTTCTCTTACCTCGAAATAAGTCTCCTATACTCAAACAAGCCGTGCCTAGTACAGGAGCTAGCGCTTTAACCCAAGCCATGGAAGACAAGTTCACTCTGAGGTAACTATGTTTTCTATCAATCAGTTAACGCTCACTAAAAAGCTTGCTATCGTTCCTGTCTTTCTCGTTGCCATGCTGATCACTTTAGGGGTATTAAGCTACTTCGCCCTGACCGACATTGATAATCGGATGCGCACCGTGACTGAAGATCTAGCTCCAGAAAGCGATCTCACCAGTAGCCTGCTTCAGGAAATTTATCGCTTGCGCCTCACGGTAAAAACCTATGTCAAAACGGGTTCCAGCGAAACGGCAGCCGAATTTAGCGCCCAAGACAGTAAAACCCGCGACATATTAGCTAAAGCTAAGGCTCATATAGATAATCAGGAGCGCAGCCAAATGCTCCAACGGATCATTGAGCATGAAAAAGACTATGTGGATATCTTTAATCAGCAAGTCGTCCCCAATCAACAACAAAGAGCCAAGCTAGTCACTGGCACACTCGATGTAAAAGGGCCTGAAATAGAGAAAATAATATCCCAGATCATGCAGTACTCCTTTACCGATGGCGATGTGCAAGGCGCCTTCTACGCCGGTAAAAATCTGCGTGAACTGCTCTTGGCTCGCCTCTATGTCAGCAAGTTTCTCCTCGATAACCAAGCCGATCAGGCGCAGCGTTTTCGGGATGAAATCGTCAATACTCACACCACTATGGATGAGCTTGCCGCGGCGCTCGATAATCTGACCTATCAGTCTCAGGTAAAACAAGCTGCAGGGCTGTTAACTGAATATGAGCAAGCGGCAAACAGCGTCGTCACGGCAATCAATAACCGCAATCAAGCCATAGTGCAGCTGGATAATATTGGCATCGAAATGGCGCAGATGACCTCTGATTTGCAAGATAATACGATGAAATCGCTGTCTGAAGCGGGCGACAAAGCCGCTAAGGAGGTCAGCCAAAAAATCACCTTTATCAACATTATCCTGTTGATCGCCATTCTGCTTTCCGCCTTCATCACAGTGATAGTGACCCAAAGCCTGCTGCGCACCATACGCGAAGTGGTGGCGCTGCTGAATGAAATCGCCGATGGCGAGGCCGATCTCACCCAGCGCCTACCCGTAAATGGCCATGACGAACTGACTCAACTAGCCAAAAACTTTAACCGCTTTGTATTGCGGATCCAGCAATTAGTGGCCGAAGTCAAAGACACGACAGTTCAAATGGTTAGCGCATCAACCCAGCTAAACAGTGTGACTCACAGCGCGACCCAAGACATGAGTTCACAACAGAATGAAACCCAACTCGTCGCCTCGGCCATTACCGAAATGGCCGCCAGTGCCGTCGAAGTCGCTGCCAGTGCCGATACCGCCAATAAGCTCTCGGAAGATGCCAAAGCGCAAGCTCTCCTCGGCCGCGAGACAGTCACCCGCGCCACCCATTCGATGCGGGAACTGGCGAGCAAAGTCGAAGCCTCGGCCACGACCATAGAACAGCTACGTAACGACAGCGATAAGATTGGTGCCGTACTGGATGTGATCCGCGCCATTGCCGAGCAAACCAATCTATTGGCGCTCAACGCGGCCATTGAAGCGGCTCGGGCGGGCGAGCAAGGACGTGGCTTTGCCGTAGTAGCCGATGAAGTACGCTCACTTGCCAGCCGCACGCAAGAATCGACCAAGCAAATCCAACAAATCATCCAAACACTGCAGGATAGATCGGGCTCAGCGGCGACCATGATGGGACAAAGCCGAGAAGCCACCAACAGCACGGTCGAGCAAGTGACTCAAGTGGAATCGGCCCTCTCGACTATCACCGAAATGGTCATGTCGATCACTCACTCGGTCTCACAAATGGCCCACGCTGCCGAACAGCAGTCGACCGTGGTGGAAGAAATTAATATGTCGATCAACAGCGTTAATGACAGTGCCAACCGTACTCTGACGGGGGTTAAACAGGCGGCAAGCTCTGCCAATGGCTTGCTGGGGATAGGTCAACAGCTGGATGGTTTAGTGAGTGAGTTTAAGGTGTAGCCAGTAGCAGAAAAAGAAATAAGCGTATCGACATAAGACCATATAAAACCTAGGTATAACCTCAATAAACCTAGGTTTTATGATCGCTTATGCCGAAGTGTCATCTCGCCAGCTTAAGATAGCTCATTTAACTTGATGACCGCGAAGGTTGCCCCTTGCGCGTCGGCAATCACAGCAAAACGTCCCACATCTGGGATATCACTGGGCGGTACGCATAGCTGCGCGCCCAGCCCCTGCGCCTTAGCGGCAAAGGCGTCACAATTCGCCACCACAAAATAAGGCATCCAATGGGCGGGGATCTCACCCCATTCCGGCATCATTTTCATCATGCCCCCCATAGACTGACCGTCGATTTGCCATTCGGTGTAATCGATGCCAGGTACATGACTGGGGAGCGTGGTCCAAGGAAACACTTGAGTGTAAAAACTGGCTTCGGCGCCAGGTTCACGACAGGCCAGCTCAACCCAACACAGGGTATTTTCCTCCCCTTGACGACGTGAGCCAGGGTGATTTTTCGCCTGCCACAGGGCAAAACGTGCGCCTTCGGGATCACTCACCTGCGCCATCACGCCCGCATCACCCACCACATGCGGTCCCATATGCAATTGCCCGCCTGCTGCAAGGATGGCGGCAACTGTGGCTTCGATATCCTTAACCGCAAAATAAATCCGCCAGTGGCTAGGGATCTGTGGTTCCGACTCTGAGATTTGATACATGGCACCTAAGTCCTCACCGTCGAGGTTGAACAGCGAAAAATGACCATTAGGAATCGCCATTTCCACCGCATTCCAACCAAACAGCGCGTGGTAAAACGCCTGTGCCCCCTGCCAGTCATGGCTCGCCAGTTCCACCCAACAGGCCTGTCCCTGCGCGTACTGAGTAATCCTCATTGCAGACTCCAATCAAACAGATAATGTGTTCGAGTTAAGCTGGAGTTTAGGCAACTGTCCAGTTTTGGCAATAAAAAGATGAATATAAAGAAAAAGCCCTCAATTTGAGGGCTTGATTCGGAGACGAAATACTTAGGAGAACTGCGGCAATAAATTCGCCATCGCGAGTAGATGACAAGCCCCAGTCACCACACCGTATAACACCACAAGGATAATTAAGGGCGTGCCACCAAAGACTCTAAAACCTTGATGATTAGGGAACTGCTGTCTCGATTTATAGGCCATCAGTGCAGGCACGATGACGGCCCACACGGTTGCCGCTAAGGCAGCAAAACCTATGGCAATCAAAAAGCCATCGGGGAATAACAAACCTAAAATGGTCGGCGGCACAAAGGTGACAATTGCCGTTTTCATCCGCCCCGAGCGCGTATCGTCGAACCCGAATAAATCGGCCAAATAATCGAATAAACCTAAGGTCACACCGAGGAAAGAAGATGCCACAGCTAAGTTAGCAAACAGGGTTAACATGCTGTTTAACCAGCTACTTTCCATCACTTTCGACAAGGCGCCGACTAACACACCCATATTGCCACCCTGGGCAATAATCTCACTAAACTGGCTGCGAGGAATGTTGCCCATAGTGGCCACTAACCAGCAGGCATAAATGATCAGCGCGATGAAAGTGCCGACGAAAATCGCTTTGATGATGGTCGATGAATCTTTGCCGTAGTACTTCACCAAACTCGGCACGTTGCCATGGTAGCCAAAACTTGCCAGACCAAAGGGCAAGGCAGCCCATAGATAAGGCATAAAGCTTTGATTACCATCCGGCTCGAGTAATTTAGTCACATCGATCTCGATCAATAAGTTACCAATCGCAAGGAAGAAAGTGATGATCATCCCGCCGAGCATTATGGTCGTAATACGGTCCACCGCCTTGGTGCTGATCAACACGATACAAGCCAGCACGACCGCAAACACTAATCCGGCAACACTTTGGGGTAACTCAATCCCCATACCCTGCAGGCTATGGTTAACAATCGAGCCGCCGCCACTGATGTAGGCATAGGTTAAGATGTAGAGCACGAAGGCAATCGATACCCCATTCACGATCCGCCAGAACTGGCCTAGGGTTTCCTTGGTCAGGGTATCGAAACTCGCTCCCGGCTCGAAATGCAGGTTGGTTTCGAGCAGTAACAGCCCCGACATCAACATGCAGAACCAAATACCGAGTAACATCAGTACCGAGTAGCCAAACCACATGCCTGCTCCCACCACAGGCAAAGAAAACATCCCCGCCCCGACTGTGGTGCCGGCAATAATCATGGCACCACCGAGCAAAGACTTGCCCACCGGCTTATTCTTCACCGCATTCATATGGTTAGCCATTAAACGATATGCTCCGCAGTCACGCTCGCTACTATGGTTTGTCTCACTGAGGCTCGAAGTAAGCTATTAGCTTGATCGCGAATGCGCTCAACGTCGGATTTATCTTCCTTCTCGGAGAAGTAACCCAACTCTTTAAGCTTAACACTCAAAGTGTTATAGAGTTTCTTGTCGTAGAATTCTGGTGCAGTAATTCCATGCAGCGCCCCTAAACGTTGGGCAAGCAGATGACTTTCAGACTCCAGCTCCGAACGCTCCATCTTAGGTCTGTGGGCCAGCAGATTGAAGATAATCGCATAGCGTTGCAAAGTCTCGCTAACGCTTCCGGCCAGCAACAACATTTGGCTAGTGTGCTCAGTCACCACCGACAGCGTATCGCTTTCCTGCACCAGACCCTGCTCAATAAGCAGATCCAGCACTTGATTCACATAGCTTGGCAGATCCTTGATACCCATGAATAACTCCGCCTTCAGTAGCGGATAAAAGTCACTCACAATCCCTAGGATATGGGCTCTTGAAATCTGCTTATTGTTGGTTAAACAGCTAGCAATTAACGACGGAATGATAAACAGGTGGATGATATTATTACGATAGTAAGTCATTGAAATCGCTTGATTCGCATCAATAGAGACTATCTCACCCAGAGGATCAGCGTGGATGGAGAACTTATTCAGCTCTAATCCTTGCTGCACTAAGTGCTTGCCATCACCTTCGGCAACCGACGTAAACGAAGTGTAAGGCACACGCTTAAGCAGAGTTAGGTACAAATCTAACTGACGCTCGAGCAAGCAACGTTCTAGGGCATTTTGCTCCGATGCCAGCAGCACTAAGCTGGTCAAGGTGATAGAACTGGCGGCGGCAGCATCGTTAATGCGGGTCATCACACGATTCGCTAACACGTTCACCGCAGGGGTTAACCAAGTCGGTTTTTGTTCGGGATCGTCGGCCACTTCAGTGCGCCAGTTTGGCGCCGTTTCATTCAAGAAGTTTTGCAGTGTAATCGGCTCGCCAAAGTTGACATAACCTTGGCCAAAATTACCTAATTTACGAATAGCACCAAAGACTTGCCATACAGATTCTTTCTGTTTTTTCTTACCACTCAGCTCTTTGTGATAAGTCGCCACTTCCATCACGTGATCGTAACCTAGATACACAGGCACTAAGGTGACAGGACGTTCGATGCCACGCAGCACACTGTTGATCGTCATGGCAATCATGCCCGTTTTCGGCGCCAATAGACGACCGGTGCGAGAGCGGCCACCCTCAGAGAAATACTCCACCGAATATCCCTTAGCAAAAAGCTGATCGAGGTATTCACGGAACACGGCCGTATAGAGTTTATTGCCGTTAAAACTACGGCGAATAAAGAAAGCCCCGCCACGGCGGAACAGCGGCCCCGCTGGCCAGAAGTTTAGGTTAATCCCCGCAGCAATATGCGGTGGCACCATACCTTGGTAATACAGGATGTAGGATAACAGCAGGTAATCCATATGGCTGCGATGGCAAGGTACATACACAATCTCGTGACCATCATGGTGAAGCTGGCGGATTTGCTCGGCACCTTTGATATTGATACCGCTGTAGAGCTTGTTCCATAACCAAGTTAAGAAACGCTCGGCAATACGCACTAAGCTATCGGAATAATTCGCTGCAATTTCATCAAGATATTCAATTGCTGTTTCACGGGCTTGGGTTTCGGAAATCTTCTTACTCGCCGCTTCTTCCTGAATCGCCTTGCGTAAGGATTCGGATTTCAACAGGGAGTGGAACATGGCCTGACGATTAGGCAGCACTGGCCCCGTCATCACTTTGCGTTGACGGCGGAAATGCACCCTAGCCACCCGCGCCAATTTATGGGCAATCCCCATATCGGTGCCGTGCTCGTCGGCCATGTAACGCAGCGATACTGCATTAGAAAACTGAACAAAGTTGTGGCGGCCTAAAAATAGGATCATCAAACACTTACGTAACCAAGTTGGATTCTCGCGCTCAAGCACAGCCGCCTTCATGGTGTCATCTTCTTTACCCGGAGTACGACCCCAATACAGGCTCACAGGCACCAGCTGAATATCTAACTCAGGCTTTTCCTTATGGACAGCCAACAAACGCATAAAACATTCGAGGAATGGCTCATTGCTGGCACGTTCGCCAAACAAAGGCTTACGCCCTTCGAGACAAACTACGCGGGGCGCGACAACGCCATTGACCACGAGCGGCTCATAAGGGCTTGGCAACCCCAGCTTAGTGGTGATCTCGCTTAACGCAGCAATATCACTCAGGGATTCTGTTTTCATTACATAAGCAAGCGGTCTGGAGGCGTCCAGATTCAGATCGGCAAAGGGATCCTGCGGCACAACAATAGTGTGCACTAAGTGTTTTTGGATCCAGCGTAATGATTTCAACCAAAGAGAGTCTTGTTTAGGCATTATTCTTATGCAATGTAAGTACGTTCATTAGCCCCATAGAATACCAGATTCTAGGGAACATTCGCTAATACTCTCCAATCGCGTTAAAAAGTGGTTAATACTTGCACTACGAATAATACTGTATATACTAACAGTAACTGTATAGAAAAACAGGAAAGAACATGAGACCGTTGACGCCACGCCAAGCCGAAATTTTAGAGCTGATTAAACGTAATATTGCCGAGACTGGCATGCCACCCACCCGGGCCGAAATCGCCACCCGTTTGGGTTTTAAAAGTGCAAATGCCGCCGAGGAACACCTTAAGGCATTGGCGAAAAAAGGCTGCATCGAGATCATGCCTGGCACTTCCCGCGGGATCCGCCTCCCAGTTGAGGAAGAAGATAACAGCGAATCAGGCTTGCCACTGATTGGCCAAGTGGCTGCGGGCGAACCTATACTCGCCCAAGAGCATGTCGAACAGTATTACCAAGTCGACCCTAGCATGTTCCACCCTGCCGCCAATTTCTTACTACGCGTCAGAGGCGACAGTATGAAGAACATCGGTATCCTCGAGGGGGATCTTCTCGCCGTTCATAAAGTACAGCAAGCGCGCAATGGCCAAGTTGTTGTAGCTCGCGTTGACGATGATGTAACAGTTAAACGCTTTGAAAAGAAAGGGAATCTAGTTTATCTACATGCAGAGAATGAAGATTACTCCCCAATTAAAGTCGATTTAAGTTTCCAAAGTCTAACAATAGAAGGGCTCGCCGTAGGGGTGATCCGCAATGGAGATTGGCTATGAACAAACTACTAGGTAATGCCCCGCGTCACCCCGGTTTATGGCTCGATGCGGTACGCGAAACCGATACAGACTGGCAGCATACGCCTATCATCACTATGCCTACCGAGAGCCAAGGGCGCCAAGAGCTAATGCAACTTAGCAAGCAGTTAGCACAACTGAGCCAACAAGGCCGCTGGGTCGTGCTCATCAACCCACCTAGTATTGGCTACAAGCAGTTACTGGCCAGCGCTGGCGTGCGTATGGACCGCGTACTTTTAGTCCATGCGAAAGATGAAGTCGAAACCCTGTGGGCCATGGAAAAAGCATTAACCAGTGGCACTTCAAGCGCAGTAATTACTTGGATCCACTCACTCGATGCCCGTGACAATCGTCGTTTGCAAATTGTGGCCAAGAGTGCCCGCGCCATGGGAATAGTGCTCGAAGGTGTTGTAAATCACTCGACTACGGACGCGACACTCAAGCAACCCGCTCACTTTGCCCAAGGTAGTTTTTTTAGCTCTGTTCATTAAAATTTTTGCACTGCGTATTTAGCCTTGAAAGCCGCCTCACCTGTGAATGTGGGGCTTTTTTTTGGCAATTTTTCAGACAATTAGAAAAAGAAGTGATCTTGATCAATTTTTAAACAGCAAGTATGTTTGATTCAGGCGAGCATAATATATCGCCCGTTTAGGCAAAAAATATCGACGATTTATCGAATATCTCTTGCCCACAAAAATCGAGAATAATGGGTTTATTCAGCAGTATGTGCCAGTGTGGCTAATACCAGCAGTAACAATACTTAATCAAAAGTAAGCCGCCAACGCACGTTGAAGTCAGAGAAGCTTTTTTGGGAACTGAAGAGTTTGCATAGAGTTGAGACTTACTGTGTTGCTCTTCTTTGTAGTTGCTATTCGCAATTGGCAGAGGAGAAGTCTTGTGAAGCAATGGTTGTATTGTTTACTCGTGGTGCTATTCGCCCCACCGTTGGCCGCAGCGGACATGCGGTTCAACATGACCCCCGGCGTGACAGAAATCAGTGGCAAGGTTTATCACTTACACATGACGATTCTGTATATTTGCTGCGCGATAGGCTTAGTGGTTTTTGGCGTGATGATTTATGCCATGATCAACCACAGAAAATCCAAGGGCGCGGTCGCGTCTCACTTCCATGAGAGTACAAAAGTCGAAATCGCATGGACGGTCATTCCTTTTGTCATTCTGATCTTAATGGCGATTCCCGCCACGAAAACTCTGATTGCCATGGAAGATCCCAGCAATGCCGATCTCACGGTAAAAGTCACAGGCTCTCAATGGAAATGGCATTATAGCTACTTCGATCAAGACATTGATTTTTACAGCATTCTCGCAACCCCAAGACCTCAAATCGAAGGTAGTGAAGCCAAGGGTGAGCACTACTTACTCGAGGTCGACAAACCCCTAGTATTACCGGTCAATCGTAAAATCCGTTTCTTGATGACCTCAGAGGATGTCATCCACTCATGGTGGATGCCCGCCTTTGCCGTTAAAAAAGACGCTAACCCAGGTTTTATCAACGAGGCGTGGACCCGTATCGACAAACCCGGTATTTACCGTGGCCAATGTGCCGAGCTTTGCGGTAAAGACCATGGTTTTATGCCGATAGTAGTGCAGGCATTGCCCGAAGCCGAGTTCGATGCATGGGTTGAAGAACAAAAACAAGCCGCCAATGCCGCCGCGCAAGCCGCACAGGCCGCGTTATCGCAAACATTAACTAAAGAAGAGCTGATGACTCAGGGTGAGCAAGTTTACCTCGGTCACTGCGCAGCCTGTCACCAACCTAACGGTGAAGGTTTACAGGGGGTATTCCCACACCTCAAAGGCAGCCCCATAGCTACCGGACCACTGAGCGGCCATCTTGAAATCGTGCTCAATGGTAAAGCGGGTACGGCCATGCAAGCCTTTGGCAAACAATTAACGACCCAAGAAATTGCCGCCGTGATTACCTATGAGCGTAATGCATGGGGCAATAACACGGGTGATGCGGTACAAGCCAAAGACGTTGATGCCCATAAATCCGGTGGCACGAGTAGCGAGCCAGTAGCAACGACTCCGCCCCCAGCAACCACCGATGCACCCAAAACGGCGACAGAACCTACCGCCAGCGTCGATCCCGCGAGTCTCCCCACGCTTAGCCATGATGAACTGATGGCCGAAGGGGAAAAGACCTATGCCACGATTTGCGCCGCCTGCCACCAGCTAACGGGTGCAGGTATGCCTCCCGCCTTCCCCGCCCTTGCTGGTAGCGCTATCGCAACGGGTCCGATCGCCAATCACATCGACATAGTGATGCACGGTAAACCGGGCACGGCGATGCAGGCATTTGGCACACAACTTACGCCACAACAGCTTGCCGCCATCATTACCTATGAGCGCAATGCATGGGGCAACAATACTGGCGATACAGTGCAACCCGCTGATATTGCTCGCCATGGACAGTAGGGGATTAAGATGAGCACACTGACTCAAGACCAAATTGCCGCCCATGATGAACACCATCACGGCGCACCTAAAGGCATCATGCGCTGGTTACTCACCACCAACCACAAGGACATTGGCACCCTGTACCTATGGTTTAGTTTCATAATGTTTTTAACTGGTGGTGCTATGGCCATGGTGATCCGCGCCGAACTCTTTCAGCCCGGATTACAACTCGTTGAACCTAACTTCTTCAACCAGATGACCACAGTACATGGGCTAATCATGGTATTCGGCGCCGTGATGCCAGCCTTTACAGGGCTGGCTAACTGGTTGATCCCCATGATGATTGGCGCGCCCGATATGGCGCTTCCACGGATGAACAACTGGAGTTTTTGGATCCTTCCCTTCGCCTTTACCATATTGTTGAGCTCATTGTTTATGGAAGGTGGCGGCCCTAACTTCGGTTGGACCTTCTACGCACCACTCTCGACCACTTACAGCCCTGACAGCACAGCATTATTTGTCTTCTCGATTCATATCATGGGGATAAGTTCGATCATGGGCGCCATCAACGTGATCGTAACCATAGTCAACCTACGCGCTCCCGGTATGACGTGGATGAAGTTACCGCTGTTTGTCTGGACCTGGCTGATTACCGCCTTCTTGCTGATCGCCGTCATGCCAGTGCTCGCAGGCGCCGTCACTATGGTGTTAACCGATAAGTTTTTCGGTACTAGCTTCTTCGAGGCGGCAGGCGGCGGCGACCCTGTGATGTTCCAGCATATCTTCTGGTTCTTCGGTCACCCCGAAGTCTACATCATGATTCTGCCATCCTTCGGCATTATCTCCGCCATAGTTCCGGCCTTTAGTCGCAAGAAATTGTTCGGCTATTCATCCATGGTGTATGCCACGGCGAGTATTGCGATTCTGTCCTTCCTCGTGTGGGCGCACCATATGTTCACAACCGGTATGCCTGTGTTTGCCGAGTTGTTTTTTATGTACTGCACTATGCTGATTGCCGTGCCGACTGGGGTAAAAGTGTTTAACTGGGTAGCGACCATGTGGCGCGGCTCACTGAGTTTTGAAACCCCTATGTTGTTCGCGGTGGCCTTTATTATCCTGTTCACTATTGGCGGCTTCTCTGGTTTGATGCTCGCCATCACGCCGGCCGACTTCCAATACCACGATACTTACTTTGTGGTGGCTCACTTCCACTATGTGTTAGTCACTGGTGCGATTTTCTCCATCATGGCGGCGGCCTATTACTGGCTACCAAAATGGACCGGCCATATGTACAGCGAAAAGCTCGGCCAGTGGCATTTTTGGTGCTCGGTGATTTCGGTCAACGTGTTGTTTTTCCCGATGCATTTCTTAGGTCTTGCGGGTATGCCAAGGCGTATTCCCGATTACTCGATTCAATTTGCCGATGTAAACCAAATCGTGTCGATTGGGGGTTTTGCCTTTGGTCTTTCTCAGCTGATCTTCCTTGTGCTGGTGATTAAGTGCATTCGGGGCGGTGAAAAGGCGCCCGCCAAACCTTGGGAAGGCAGCGAAGGCTTAGAATGGACTCTACCAAGTCCCGCGCCCTACCACTCTTTCACCACGCCACCCGAGGTGAAATAACATGCAAGGCCAACCCCATCAGCCCATCATCAAGTCAAATCGTAAGCTTATCAGCCTACTGGTGTTGGGCTGCCTTGCGATGTTTGGCTTTGGGTTCGCCTTAGTGCCGCTCTACGATGTACTGTGCGAAAAACTGGGCATTAATGGCAAAACCTCCAATACTGCCAGCAGTTATCAGGCGATCACTGTGGATAAGAACCGAGTGGTAACAGTGGAGTTTATCTCGCAGGTACAGACGGGCATGCCGTGGAAATTTGAGCCACAAACGAAACGGCTCGAAGTGCATCCGGGCGAACTCATTCACACGGCATTTCTGGCGCAAAACATCTCGAATAGAGCGACTGTGGGCCAGGCGATTCCCTCTATTTCGCCTGGACAAGGTGCGGCTTATTTCAATAAAACCGAATGTTTTTGTTTTAACCAACAACACTTAGCCGCGGCGAGTCGCGCCGAACTTCCGTTGATCTTCTTCGTGGATCCTCAATTACCCGAGTCTATCCACACTTTAACCCTCTCTTACACCCTCTACGACATTACCGACAAGCAGTTAGCGTCTGCCATAGAGCAAGGAGCTGCAAAATGACCACTAAACATGAGACTTACTACGTCCCCGCCCAGAGTGCTTGGCCGATTGTTGGTGCTATCGGCTTGTTTTTAATTGCCTTTGGGGCAGGACATTTTGTTCATCAACTCAAATCTGGCGCTTCGGGTGGCGGCTATATTCTACTTGCAGGCATAGTCGTCATCCTGTTTATGCTGGTAGGCTGGTTTAGAACCGTGATCCAAGAATCGATGACGGGCCTCTATTCCCATCAAATGGATAGATCGTTTCGCCAAGGCATGAGCTGGTTTATCTTCTCCGAGGTGATGTTCTTCGCCGCCTTCTTCGGCGCCTTATTTTACGCCCGCATGGTCGCAGTACCTTGGCTCGGCGGCGCGTCCAATAATGCCATGACCCATGAAGTCCTGTGGCCACACTTCGAGGCCGTTTGGCCACTCCTCACCACGCCAGATGGCACCAAAACCGAAGCCATGCCATGGAATGGACTACCGCTAGTCAACACCATTGTGCTGCTAACCTCCTCTGTCACGCTGCATTTTGCCCATACCAGCTTAGAAAAGGGTAAACGTTCGGCCATCACCCTCTGGCTGGGACTCACGATTTTGCTCGGAATTAGCTTCCTTGCTTTGCAGGCCGAGGAATATAGCCATGCCTACCATGAGATGGGGCTAACGCTCACCTCGGGCGTGTATGGCAACACCTTTTTCCTGTTAACGGGTTTCCACGGCATGCATGTCACCTTGGGCACCATCTTTCTATTAGTCTTGTTTTTCAGAGTGTTAAAGGACCACTTTAGTGCGGATAAGCATTTTGTCTTCCAAGCGGGCAGTTGGTACTGGCACTTTGTCGACGTAGTTTGGCTCTGCCTGTTTATCTTTGTTTATGTGCTTTAAAGATTCATTGAAACAATAAGTTGAAAGCTTAAGGCGTGGGGTTGAGACCAAGCAGTCCAGTCCCTAAAGCCACCAGCAAAAGCAGGATAACTAGTACAGAAAACATCACCCTACGGCCCAAATAGCGGCTCATAGGCACAGGGTGATCAGCGGTTTGATCGTCACCTTTAACCATAATGATTAAGGCTCTGCCTAGGTTAAAAATGATAAACAGTAACAGCAGTACTAAAACACACTTAAAAATGAACGGGATGTTCATACGCTATCCTTATGTTTTGCTGACCAAATTAATTGGGTTGCCAAGATATATTTGGCTGCATAGGGGAATGTTGTTACTGCTGATATTGACTGTGGTGGTATTCGTGATTTTGGTCAAGCTGGGTTTGTGGCAAATGGATAGGGCCGCGGAAAAAACCGAACTGCTCGCACAAATGGAGGCCAGACAATCCGCTGCCGCACTCAATCCTGAACAGCTCATAGCTGAATTGGCTAAAGGCGGCGTTACTGGCTATCGCCTTGAGGTTCAAGCCAGCCCCGTTAATCCGCAAATCTGGTTACTCGACAATCAGGTCTATCAAGGGCAAGTGGGCTATCTCGCCTTTCAATTGCTGCAAATATCTCCTGAAAATCAGGCAAACGATGCTGAACAACCTTGGCTGTTACTCGAACTCGGTTTTATCGCCGCTAAATCCCACCGAGATGCCTTGCCCGAAGTCAGCCCCATAGTCGGTGAACAGGTTCTTACGGGCCGCCTCTATCAAAAACAGATTAATCCCTTGAGCCATCACTTATTGGCAGAACCCTTCACCACGGAACAAGGTGAACGGATTCGGTTTCAAAATCTCAATCTACCCGAGATGGCACAAATGTTAGGGCATCCCATTCTACCTGCGGTGTTACAACCCGATGCCTTACCCCAATTACAACCTGCGCAGGCCTTGCCCCACCCTTGGCAACCTTTCCCGCTCTCGGCCCAAAAACATTGGGGTTATGCATTGCAATGGTTTGCCATGGCAACTGTGTTTGCTGGGCTGATGGGTTGGCAAGGAGCAAAATACCTCAAAAAATCACGACAACTACATCGAGCCGATAAGGAAGCGACTAAGACCGAGTAACAGATACAAGCAAGATTTTAATAAAAAACAATAAAACAAAGCATTAGGGACAATAAGAGGAGCAAATATGGACTCCCAACAAACAGCCAAATACCGCGCATTGGGGTTATTACTACTGGCCTTTATCGCGCCTGTGGTCATCGCTAAGTTAGTGCTGAGCATGCATTGGTATCAAGGCGGTTCCACCAACCACGGTGAGCTCATTAGCCCAGAAACCAGTTATACCAGTCTTGGCCTTAACAATCCTCAGCCTAAGGAATGGCAACTGCTGTATTTATTGCCCGCAAAGTGCGATGAGGCTTGCCGCGAGCGCTTGTATATCCTGCGTCAGAGCCATACCGCCTTAGGGCCAGATCAGGCTCGTGTCGAACCGCTTATTCTTGTAAACCCAGACAGTGACTTAAGCGCATTAAGCAGCTTTAACTTCAACACTCAGCCCGCCAGCCAAAGCCTCAGCCATTGGCTTGACCAACAGCAGCTGATTATTGTCGATCCACTCGGCGCACTCGTGCTGCGTTATCCCCAAGTACAAGGCAAGGCGGCACATTTAGCTCAGGGTAAGGCCTTGGTCGCGGATCTCCGTAAGTTATTAAAACTATCGAGGGTAGACTAATGCAACTGACTTGGCTCCTACGCATCACCATAGTCTTTACTCTGTTAGTGATTTTAATGGGGGCTTACACTCGGCTCTCGGACGCGGGACTTGGCTGCCCAGATTGGCCCGGTTGCTACGGCCATATCAAAGTGCCCACCCACGACCATGAAATCTCCCATGCCCAAACCCTGTTTCCAGACCACGATATCCATCCCGAAAAAGCCTGGCTCGAGATGATCCACAGGTATATCGCGGGCGCCTTGGGCATACTAGTGTTACTGATTTTGATCCTTTGCTTGAAAACATCCCAAGCCCCAAAAAAGCTGCCCTTAGCCATAGTGTTACTCATCATCTTTCAGGCGGCCTTGGGGATGTGGACTGTGACAATGAAATTAATGCCGATAGTTGTGATGTCCCATTTAATTGGCGGCTTTAGCTTGCTCTCGCTCCTGCTCTTGCTGTATCTGCGAACACGTCCGAGGCGAATTTTCGAAACCGCGGATATTCACAATCAGCGTGTTGCGGGCGCAGGATTTAATGGCTCCCATGGTTCGCGGATAGGCACGAGCCTTAAATTTCTCGGCCAGAGTAAACACTTACCGAAACTGGCGTTGCTGAGTCTGGTGGTGTTGATAGGTCAAATCATGCTCGGCGCTTGGACCTCCTCCAACTATGCCGCCCTCGCCTGCACGGCTCTGCCGATTTGTGAAGGCAATTGGATGGATAATCTCGCCATTGCCGATGCGTTTTCCCCTTTTCAAGGGCAACACCCAAGCTTTGAATTTGGCGTATTGGATTACCATGCCCGCATGACCATTCATATCGCCCACCGTGTTGGCGCCATCATTACCGCCAGTCTATTGTTGTTGCTCGCCTATCGGTTATTTTTCAGCACTCAGCTCAAGGCCCTAAGCCTATTGTTGGTCGCCTTAGTGATACTGCAAGTCAGTTTAGGGATTTCAAACGTGGTAATGCATTTACCACTAGGGATTGCCGTTTCCCACAATGGCGGCGCGGCACTGTTACTACTCACCTTAGTCGCGATTAACTATTTCCTTTGGCGCAGGGCACCTTAATTATCGGGGGATGTATCATGGCAAAACCACTCTCTATCAGCAGTCACCCCAGTGTGCATTTGGCTTGGCGTGCCTATTTCGAGATGACCAAACCTAAGGTAGTGGCCTTAATGCTGCTCACCGTCTTAGTCGGTATGTGTTTAGCCATGCCCACCATACTGCCAGTTAAACCCTTAGTAGCAGGCCTACTCGGCATCGCCATGATGGCAGGTTCGGCCGCCGCCTTAAACCATCTGATTGATAGGCGAATCGACGGCATGATGGCACGCACCTATAACCGACCACTGCCCAAAGGCCGAGTCTCGGCGACGAGGGCGTTGTTGTTCGCGGCACTCTTAGGCTGCCTAGGTTTTGTGATCCTCTATGTTTTTACTAATCCGCTCACCGCTTGGCTGACCTTTGCCAGCTTGATTGGTTACGCCTTGATTTATACCGCCTATTTAAAACGGGCCACGCCACAAAACATTGTCATTGGCGGTTTAGCGGGTGCGATGCCGCCGCTCTTGGGTTGGACGGCGGTGACAAATCAATTCCATGGTCATGCGCTATTGCTCGTCATCATCATATTCCTGTGGACGCCGCCGCATTTTTGGGCTCTGGCGATTCACAGACGCGCAGAATATGCCAAAGTGGATATTCCCATGCTGCCCGTGACCCATGGGGTAGAATTTACTAAGACCTGTATCTTGCTCTATACGATTTTGCTGGCGATGGCTTGTCTATTGCCCGTACTAGTCGGGATGAGTGGACCGCTCTACTTTGTGTGCTCAAGCTTGCTCAGCACAGGATTTATTTATAAAGCGTGGCAGTTAAAGTATCAGGACAGCGAAGGGCTGGCGATGCAGGTGTTTCGTTTTTCGATTTATCATTTAATGTTGTTATTCATGGCATTACTGCTCGACCACTATCTTTGGGCTTAATGTGCAACGAGCGATGGGGCGAGCATGGTCAAAGGACAAAATATGCAAACAAGAATCTCCAACAAGATTTTAGTGATAGCGATTCTATTAATAGGGTTGGGCGGACTATTTGCAGTGAAGTTCAATCCACCTAAGCCCGTTGAGTTAGAGAGTGGTTTTTTGTTTCCCGAGGCGTTCGAGCTAGCGCCCTTTGAGCTTGTCGATCAACAGCAGAAACCCTTTACCAATGCGAATTTGAATGACCAATGGAGCCTATTCTTTATCGGCTTTACCTATTGCCCCGATGTCTGCCCGACCACCTTAAACAAGCTCGCCGCCGCCTATCCTGAGCTGAAAAAAATTGCGCCCATTCAAATCGTGTTTTTATCCGTGGATCCGAAGCGGGACACCCCAGAGAAACTCCTCACCTATGTGAATTTCTTTAATCCTGAGTTTAAGGCAGTGACGGGTGAGCAAACCCAAATCTTCCCCCTCACCCGCAGCCTAGGCCTCACCTATGCCATGGTCGGCGAAGGGGATAATTATCAAGTCGATCATAGTGCTGGCTATGTACTGGTTTCTCCCCAAGGCACGCGGGTCGCGGTGTTTAAACCCACCGCAGCCTTAGGTAAAGCCCCTCAAGTACTCAACGACGCCTTGATCGGCGACTTCGATAAAATCGTTAAAAGCTACAAACCTAAATAGCCGCCGACGTGTTACTCTTTAACCCAAGTGCCGTCGTCTTTGGGTCTCACCCATGCCTGCGAAAACCAGTAATAGCCGTTGCGCGTCTTGCTTGGCGCCGTGCAATTGTAGCGTGAGCGACCAGCGGGTAAGGCTAAATCGGCTTGAATGCTAAATTCATTATCACTGTTCCAAGTTGGTGTTTTAGCGCCTTGCCCTTGGATATAACACATGACTTGCTTGGCCGAAATATCGCTCATATCCAGCTTAACCTTAAGTTCGGGGCGCCAATGCCCGCCCTTAAGCTCAGGATCGCTAGGCGTTTGCTCAAGCACTGGCATATTGAGGCTGTATAACTTGGCTTTTAGGCTTTTTAGATCTGCATATTGCCCCGCCACCGGGAAACGCGGCAGCGCCGTGAGTGGTGAATAGGGACCAGCCGCACCTGACTGCTGACCAAAGGCAACGAAGCCATTGTCGGTTAACATATCCTGAATCGCCTGATTGTATTCGCCATAGGGATAGGCCAGCATTTTAAAGTTCTGTCCAGTCGCCTCACGAATCGCGTTTTCGGTGTCTAGAATATTGGCTTTAATTCGCGCTAGCCATTGGCTTTGGGATTCATTGTCGAGTTTGCGGATCAGATGCTCATGGGCCCAGCTGTGGTTAGCGATGTCGGCCCCTTCCTTGGAGAGCTTAATCAGATCTTCCCAAGCCATCATCTCGGTAAACTTTTGTTTAATCGGCTCAATTGCCACAAATAGGGTGTAGGGAAAACCAAATTCCTTTAGGATAGGGTGCGCTGTGGTCGCGATGCTGCGATAACCATCATCGAAGGTGATCGCCACCGTTTTGGCGGGTAAATCTTGCTTGTTTTTGATCGCCTCAACCACCTGCGACAAGGGGATTACCTTAAAACCATCGTCCGCCAGAAACTGCATTTGCTCACGAAATTGTGCAGGCGTGACGCTAGTCGCCGCCGGCGTGGTTTCTGACACATGGTGATACTGTAAAATGACCACAGCATGGGCCGAGAAAGTCATCAGCCCTAAGAGTGCTAATAACGCACGTTTAACCATAATGTGAATACCTCTGAAATCAATGACTACCGCAAAATCCACCGCACTCGCGCTCCTGTTGAATGGCACCAAGAATCGCCAGCTGCTCGCGCTTGCCCTGCCGATGATCCTCTCCAATATCACGGTTCCGCTGTTGGGATTAGTCGATACGGCTGTCATCGGGCATTTAAGTGACGCCTATTATTTAGGGGGCGTTGCACTCGGGTCAACGATTATCACATTAATCATTTGGTTATTAGGCTTTTTACGGATGGCGACCACGGGATTGGTCGCACAGGCCTATGGCGCAAATGATCTTAACGCCCAATTAAAATTGCTAGTCCAAGGCGCCATGTTGGCGACAGGGCTGGGTATCGCGGTGATCCTATTGCAGATCCCGATACTGAATTTATCGCTTAGCCTCTCCGAGGCGAGTGTCGAAGTGGAGCGTTATTGCCGAGAATATTTTCAAGTCCGCGTTTGGTCGACGCCATTCGCCCTGCTCAACTTAGTGATGCTCGGCTGGCTCCTTGGCAGACAACAACCTAAGGCGGCCATGTGGCAGCTTATCTTCGCCAACGTAGCCAATATTATCCTCGATGTACTGTTTGTAATCGGATTTGGCTGGGACGTTAAAGGAGCGGCACTCGCCTCAGTATGTGCGGATATCACCGCCTTTAGCGTTGCGCTCTACATGGTATTACAACAACTTAAACTGTCGTCTCAGTTTACATTTGGCCACTTGCGTATCCATCTAACGTTTGTCGGTTACGGCCAGCTGCTTAGGCTCAATACAGATATTTTTATCCGCAGCCTGTGCCTGCAAGCCGCCTTCGCCTTTATGACCTTTCACGGTGCGGGCCTTGGGGATAATACGGTCGCAGCCAATGCGGTGTTATTGAATTTACTGTTATTAATCGCCTACGCCCTCGATGGCATTGCCTATTATGCCGAGGCGGAAGTGGGCAAAGCCTACGGACAAAAACGCACACAACCACTGCGCGAAGCAGTACTCCTGGCTTGGTGTTGGTCCGCCATCTCTGCATTGGGTTTCAGTCTGATATTTTATCTTTTCGGCGACCGTATCATCGGGCTGCTAACCAATATTGATGAGGTGAGAACCACAGCGCAAATTTATCTGCCTTGGCTGATATTACTGCCGCTTTGGTCTTTTAGTTCCTATCTGTTTGATGGGGTTTATATTGGCGCCGCTAAGGGTAAAGTGATGCGTAACAGTATGATTATCGCTACATTTGGCGCCTTCTTCCCGGCATGGTATTTGCTGCAGTCGCTGTTACCTTCCGAGCAGGCTAACCATGCACTATGGGCGGCCATGACGGCCTTTATGCTAACGCGCAGCCTCACCCTAGCGACACATTACCGCTTTAGCAAGGCATTTATTCTTAATTAGTTCTGTAAAGACAGTGGCTTACTTAAGGTTATCCCATTAAGATACGCGTCATTATTGTAATAAAATTGTGATGCGCTATGAAAAGGATTTTACCTTTGTTACTCCTGTGGCTAAGCCTGCCACTGCTTGCCCAAACCGTACCACAGCTTCCGGTCGAGGCCTTTGCCAGTATTCCCGATGTCAGCTCTGTCCAACTGTCGCCCGATGGAAAAAAAATTGCCTCTATCGTTCGGGTAGACCAGCCCAAACTTAAGGGCACAGTGGTCAGTATTCTCGATTTAGAAACGGGCAACAAAGACTACGCGATTCATACCGATAACCAGAAGTTTGTCCTGCTGTCATTACAGTGGGCAAATGACAACACTTTGCTGATCAGCGCTAAGTTTCCGGCAAATCGCTATGGCACACCGACGACCTAAACTCGCTTGGTGAAGTACGATTTAACCACGCGAAAAACCACGAGCGTGCTCGCCCGTAGCGTCATCGACCGACTCAGTTGGATCCCCCAACATCAGGGACAGATTATCGATATGATGCCGGATGACCCTGATAATATCTTGCTCTCCCTCGATGGTATGGGCGAAGAAGTGGGTGAAGACAGCGTAATGAGAGTCAATCTCTCTCAGGGTAAATCTGCGTTTATTCAAAACTCTAAACGTAAAATCATCGGCTGGATTACCGACAGGCAGCACAAGGTGCGTATCTCCATCTATAACGATGACACTGAATATAGGATCTACGAACAGCCGGAACAAAAAACGGAGCCACGCCTGCTCTGGACCTTTAAAGCCTTCTCCGATGAGAGTGTCTGGCCACTGGGCTTCGATGCGGATCCCAACATCTTGTTCGTACGCGCCTATCACCAAGGCTTTGAAGCTATCTTCAAGGTGAATTTAACCGATCCTAAGCTCACTAAGGAGCTAGTGTACGCCAACGAAGATACCGATGTTGAAGGCAATCTCATCTATTCGGAACTTAAGAAAAAAGTCATTGGGATCAGTGAAGGTGACGGCGAGGAATATACCTTCTGGGATCCTGAATATGCGGGTCTGCAAAATGGACTGAAAGCGGTATTGCCCAATGCCCATAACTACATTACCCAATTTAGCGCGGATGAACGCCGCTATATCGTCTACTCCACCAGTTCGACGCAACCTGGTACCTATTACTTCGGCGATAGGGATGAAAAGGCACTGTTTCCGATTGCCGACAGATATAGTCAGCTAAGTAGCGAGCAACTCGCCGACACTCACTATCTGAGCTACGAAGCGCGGGATAAACTCAAAATCGATGCTTACCTGACAGTGCCAAAGGGTTTGGAGGCCAAGCAACTACCCACCATTATCTTCCCCCACGGCGGCCCCATAAGTTACGACAGTAACGACTTCGATTATTGGGCGCAGTTTTTCGCCAACCGTGGCTACGCGGTATTTCGAATGAACTTTAGGGGCTCGGCGGGCTACGGCTATGAGTTTATGAAGGCCGGCCTCAAAAGCTGGGGGCTCGAAATGCAAAACGATGTGGAAGATGGAACACGTTACCTAATCAATCAAGGGATTAGCGATCCACAGCGTATCTGTATCGTCGGCGCGAGTTATGGTGGTTATGCCGCCTTAATGGGCGCGGCGATGACACCTGATCTGTACCGCTGCGCGGTCAGTGTGGCTGGCGTAACAGATGTGGCTTACCTAGTGAAATCCAGTCGCCGTTTTACCAATTATGAAGTCGTTAAAGAACAAATTGGCGATGATTTTAGCGCCCTCTATGAACGCTCACCCGTTAGTAAAGCCGATAAGATCACCATCCCGGTATTACTACTGCATGGCGATAAGGACCGAGTGGTTAAGGTGCAACATAGTCGCGAAATGTTTGACGAACTGAAATCACGTAAGAAAAACGTCGAATATATTGAGCTCGAAAATGGTGACCATTATTTAAGCAATAATGACCATAGGTTAACCACCTTTAAGGCGCTCGATAAGTTTTTAGCCGACAACCTGAAAACCCAACTGTGACAACAAAGTACCATAAAAAAACGCGACTCATTGGTCGCGTTTTTTATTAAGTTCAACACCAGCTTAAGCGTAAGAATGCGCGCCGTGTTGGTGATCGGTCACATCGCTCACACCAGAGAGTTCACCTGGGAACATATCTAATAGTTGCTTCTCGATACCATCTTTTAAAGTGATATCGACCTGTGAACAACCGTTACAACCGCCACCAAACTGCAGTACTGCTACGCCTTCTTGGGTGATTTCAACCAACATGATGTTACCACCATGGCTTGCCAGTTGTGGGTTGATTTCAGATTGGATCACATATTCAACACGCTCGGCTAAAGGCGCATCGGAAGCCACTTTACGCATTTTAGCGTTAGGGGCTTTAAGGGTTAATTGCGAACCTAATTGGTCGGTCACGAAGTCGATTGAGGCTTCTTCTAAGAAAGGCGCACTCTTCTCGTCAACCATAGCGCTAAAGCCATTGAATTCTAATTCAATATCATCGCTTTCAACAGCGTCAGGCGGGCAGTAAGACACGCCACACTCGGCTTGTGCGGTACCAGGACTGATCACAAATACGCGAATATGAGTGCCTTCAGGTTGATCGGCTAACAACTTTACAAAATGGGCCTGAGCCGCATCGGAAATAGTAATCATGGAAACCAGCTCCGTCAGGGGATACCTGAGTGTTTTAGTAAGAATTAGGCGTATGATACTCCTACTCACACGCGCTTTGTAGTCCCTAGGGTAGCAAGTTCTGGAATTTTGCAAAATCCATCACGCTTTCATGATCAGGTAAAGGGCTCAAATAAATGAGTAAAATACCCTTCTTTAAAAGCAAAAAAGCGACCGAAAGGCCGCTTTTACTTGGGACAAACAATACTCTACTTAGCGGCTTCTTGGCCTGCAATTCGACCAAACACAATAATATCTGTGTACGCATTTCCACCCAGTCGGTTTGTACCGTGGGTTAAGCCTGTCACTTCACCTGCGGCAAATAAGCCAGGAATAATATTTCCTTTTTCATCTAGCACTCGAGTCTGAGTATCAACCACTAAGCCACCCATAGTGTGATGTACTGAAGGGGTCGCTTTTAAAATCCAATATGGTCCTTTGCTTAAATCGACTAAACCAGAGCGATGATTAAAGGCTTCATCCTTGCCAGTTGCGGCATAGTGATTAACGTCTTTAATCGTTGCTAATAGCTTCTCTTCAGGAATATTAAAGACTTTGGCCGCTTCTTCTAGGGTGTCAACCTTGTGCATTAGCCCATCTTTGGTAAATTCTTTAAGTTCGCCTTGGTGCATTTCAACCGTATGGGCAACGTCCTCAATAGCCTGATTCCACAACACATAGGTATAACGACCAGGTTGGCCCAGAATAGCTTGTGAAATCACGTCACGACGCTCTAATTCTTCCACAAAACGCTCACCCTTCTGGTTAATTAGCACAGCTCCGAAAAAACGCGCATCAGCAATTAAAGCAATCGCACCTGAGGTTGGGCTACAGATAGGATATGACTGGATATAGCCCATATTTTTAGCCGCGGCGTGAATCTGCTCCGCCATAACAATCCCATCACCAGTACCACCTGAATGTCCCGTACTGCCGTAACGCTCATCTAACTCAGGGTTGTATTTCTTACGCATTTCCATATTTGATGAGAAGCCACCAGTGGCAACAATCACACCGCGTTTAGCATGATAAGTGATGGTTTTACCATTGTGAGTCGCCTCGACGCCAACAACCCGCCCCGTTTGATCTTGAAGTAATCGCTCCGCTTTGGTGTTGGTGTGAATAGGCAAACCGACTTCTTCAGCCTTGATAGAAAACTTGCTGATCACTTCAGCGCCGGTGTGGCCTTTAGGGATTAAAGCCCGCTTAACGCTATGCCCACCAAACTGGAATAATTGATCGGGATAAAACTCAACTTTTACATAATCCCTTAACCACTCTGCGGCCTCGACAGCATTGTCCGCCATGGTCTTAACCATTTCAGGGTCACCCTTAAAATCCCCACCTTTTAAGGTATCGCTGATAAATAGCTCTTTGCTATCAGTTATACCCATGTTTTTTTGTACCCAGCTCCCGGCCACATTCATCTCAGCGCCTGAAATCAATGAGTTACCACCAACGATCGGCATTTTTTCAATAATAACAGCCGTTCGACCAGCCGCCATAGCCTCTAAACCTGCACTAAAGCCAGCCCCACCCGAACCAATCACAACTACGTCGTAGGTATATTCAGTCGGTGTTACAGCTTCCGTTTTTTTCGCGGCAGCAACGGCAGCCAATGTGACGCCAGCGGCTTCAATACTTTTACTGACGGCTTCTTTAAGTGCATTTGAAGTCACTGTCGCCCCAGTAATACCGTCAACATCAACAGAGTTGTTATCAATAATCGCTTGCTTCACATCACGAAATACTGCTCCCGCAAGAACTTTATTTTCCTTTTGCTTGAGTACATCAATCGCAACGATATGCCCGTCTTCAAATGTCGTTTCAACCTGCACCTCGCCATGTTTACCCTGAGCCGTACCTTGGCTTTTGACTATTTGATGTGTCACTTGACAGCCCGCAGCCACAATGAGTGCAGTAATAGCAAGACCTATGATGGATTGTTTATAATGCATTACAGTCCCTCTGTATTAAAAATTTTAAAAATTAATATGAATTAGAAGTAAAAGGCTTATTTAAAATATTTAGCAAGTTATACAATCATTTAAAACTGGTAACCAATAGACACACCATATTCAATACCATCATTATATTGTGACCCCCAACTATCATAATGGGTAAGATGTAGTTTGGTGTATATTGAGTCGGTTAATAATGTTTGCAAAGTGGTTATGATTTGATGACCATAACTATCATAAGAAAAAAGTTCCTGATGCGCTTTATCCCGATCAATTTGAGCCTCGTAATTTAGACTAAAGCTATGTTTAAGCCCTAATAGCTCAAACGGATATTTTGCATTCAATACAACTGCGTAGCCGGATAAATCGTTGAATTTCTCTGATGTAGGAGAAAAGTTACCAAAGGTATAATTGAAGCCAACGCCGTAATTTAGTGATAGCGCCTTAATTTTTGCATTATGTGTAAAGCCGAAATAAAGATTATCTTCAACTAAGGTTTCACTTGCTGATACAAAGTTTTGCGTCCAAAAATTGAAATTTGATTCACCAATTTTATTTTCCAGTATCATTAATGACTTAAGTGTTGTTTTTCCATCTTGATTCTTCTGATTCTCCGCCAGTTCAGCAGGGTTTTCTAATTTTACATTCGCAAAATAGGTACCCCAATCCGCAATTCCCAAATGATTTAACTTAACAAATGGTTGATTAAATACTCCTGGGTTATCATCTTCTGTACTATTGGTATAAAACTTATAACCAAGATCGACACTAGTTTTAGCCACATCGGCATAGATTGAAGTACTAATAAACACTGTACTTAACAAAGCAGCCACTATGCTTTTATTCAACATAAATCCTCCATACCCTTATATATTACTAGAAGGTAGTTCCCTTACCGACAATAGATTTATCGATATAGAAACCATTTATGGATATTTTTACAACAATAGTTAAAATGGCTATGTGATCTATGATTTAAATTTTTTTTGGGTTTTGAATGTGTGTGGTTTTATGCAGTAAATGCATAATTTAATCGGCTTACATTATTTCTAATCTTGCTATAAATAGATTGTTTTTTGATGATGTATAAAAAATCCATCCTAATTGCTGCGCTAACCGTCTGACTAATAATAAACCTAAGCCAAAACCACTATGATCTTGATCGCTATACGAGTTAACAATCTCTATTGTGCAACCCTCTTGAATGATAAATATATCTACACTGCCATGCTCAATACTATTTCTTAACAAATTACTGATAATAATCCGCAACGGATGGAGCTGAACTAAGAGTCGAGTATTATCTGTCACTAACTGTATATTGCGGTCCAATCCATGCACCCACTTTTGCTCCTCTACAATACCAACAAGTAAAGGAGAAATGGCCACCATCTCCTTTTCCATGACAGAGCACTCCTTATTTGTTAGCCAGAGTAATGTTTCAATGAGTGACTTCATTTGTCTCGTTGCTTGCGAAGCATGTAAAGTCGCACCAGTCAGTTCACCTTGCTGCAACTCGAGGATTTCAAATGAAGACTGACATATTGCAACTGGCGTACGCAATTCGTGACTAGCAAAACGTAAGAAATTCAGCTCTCGCTGCTGGGCTTCTTGGAGTTGTAATATAGAATGATCTAATGCATCAACAATTGCCTGTAATTCAGCATATTCTTGTTTTGGCAAACGAAGTCTGCCCCCCACCTCCCAATCATGCTGTTTAATCGCATGACTAATTTGATGAACTGGTTTAATCACTTTGCTCTGCATATAAAATGCAAGGCTTGCACTTGCACAAAAGGTTATCAGTACAAGTAACAAGATGGCCGTCATGTTTTTTGGCGCAAATTGCAAATCATGTGTAACACTGTAGTTCAGCCAAATATAGAGGGGTTGACCTGCTTGCGTGTAGTACACACTTAATGCATCAACAAAAGGACCTTCGGCATGCTCATACAAAATTTTGTTCGCATCTGTTAAGACCTCATTATTACTTAACTCTCTAATTTGAGCAGGAATATCTAACCAATGAAGATATACGGTTAAGTGATCAGTTTTTAGAATTGGTGGATTAATCGCTTGCTGTGATTGAATATGCGGACTCGTTTTCAATAGCACTTCAGCTGCTTGCCCAACATTATGGATAGTGACTTCATGCATAGAAATCATCCCAGCGCACATCATGCATAGAGGGATAAAACTATTAACTGCTAATGTTATTAATAGAAAAATAACACCCCAAACTTGATAACTTCGTTTGAGACTGAGCTTAGGCATTTGCATCAAAATCGTCCCTAAGACTTAATCCGACCCCACGAATCGTATGCAATAATTGGCTTTTGAAGGGTCTATCGATCACCCTTCGTAGAAGATGAATATGACTACGTAGGCTATCACTATCAGGAATAGTATCGGGCCAAATGACTCGCTCGATTTCTTCTCGACTTACGGTTTCAGGGCTGCGTCGCGCTAATAAAGCTAAGATCTGCCAACTCGTTTTAGATAAGGTAAGCAGTTGATCTTGTCGATAAACTAAATGATTTCCAAAATCTATTTCTAGATCGCCGATAACTAAACGTTGAGGTGCAGGTCGACGTTGGGCAACGACTTTCAATCGTGCGACTAACTCTTCCATCGCGAAGGGTTTAACTAAATAATCGTCAGCACCAACAGCGAATCCATCCAAACGTTCCCTCAAGCTACTGCGTGCAGTTAACATAATAATTGGTGAAGTAATGCACTGCGCTTTCCATCGCTCACAGGCTTTTATTCCATCACCATCCGGTAAATTCAGGTCAAGAATAACTACGTCGAATTGTTGCTGACTAATAAGCATATCAGCTTGCGCCAAGTTAAATGCGTAATCACATTCGATGCCACTTAACTCAAGGTATTGAATGATGTTATTTGATAAAAGTCGATTATCCTCAACCAGTAAGACCAACATATTTAAATCAACTCATATTGATGTGCCAAATGAATCAAGTTTGCTCGATTAGCTGCACCAAATTTTTTTCGCATGGATTCCATATGATATTCAACTCCCCTAACACTTATCGGGAGCTGAGTAGAAATTTCATCGTTTTGCAGACCATTGGCGACCATTTGCAAAATATCTCTGGCATTTTCTTTTAGCAGGGAACTTTGTAGAAATGGGTTAAACATTGGCTTGTTGCATTCAAACAGTTTGTACTGAGCCTCCTTCAACACATCGGCCAATCCGTCTAACACAATTTCTGAGTAACTTTGTTGACTCAACAGCATAAAGCGGCCAGTCCAACGACATTGGTCGTGACACACAATCGGCCAACTCAAGACTGTTTGAATATTGTGTTTCTGAAACAACGCACAGGCCTTAGTATCTTTTTCATTTGTCAGTCTATATACATAGGGTTTTGATGTATCGAGTGAAAGCCCAAAATTAGTGTCATTAGCTGCCACCTGATTTAAATAAAAACGCTGCAATTGAGCAACGATGGGTGAAGAAGCTACGCTAGCGATCGGTTTACGCAGTGCTATTGGGGAAAAGAGACTAGTATCTTCCGGAAAATGATAGTTTTCATAGGCGCAGTGTGGGATCCCTTGAAACCAGAAACCACTAAAACCGTGCAGTTTCAATGAAGTACTAATCCCCTGAATAACATCTTTTAACGTCGATACTGTACTGGCATTTGATAGCGCATGTTTAGCATCCATAAATACCCCCAAACCAAATAATAAGTAAATTACCTCAATACAAAAAACAAACAAAATCTATTGATACATATACTTACATCTGATCCCAAAAATAAAACTTATTTTTTATTTCCCGTTTTTTTTGACATTGTTTTGACGTAAGCAAAGGTAAAATGCATTGCCGCTTGCCTACTCCTCGAACGCTTCCAACAACCCCGGTGCTTCCGCTCTGGCGAGACACCATATTTGCACCTGTATATATCGCGCCTCGAACAAACGGGCAATTTCTGCCACTGTTGTGCCAGTCGTCACCACATCGTCCACCAGCGCAATCCGTTGATAAGCAAAATCTGCATTTAACTCAAAAGCATCCTGTAGATTTCGTCGTCGCTGTGTGCCATTGAGTCCGGCTTGTGGGCGGGTATCCTGCCGCCGAATTAATCCGTCACAGGCCAGTGGCAGCGAGAGCTGCTTCGATAATTCATGGGCGATGAGCCAAGCCTGATTAAATCCACGTTGGCGCAGCCGATTCGGGTGTAAAGGGACTGGCACTATGGCCTGCGGTAGCGTGATGAATCCTTGCTGTTCAAGCTGACCAATGCGCGCCACTAAGGCTTGGCACAGAATGGGTAAGGCGGCGAGTTGCCCCTGATATTTAATGGCCGCTATCCAAGGGCCAAAACCTTGATGATAACTGCAAGGTGCGATGACTTTTCGCGGTTGATGCCGTTGGCACTCTCCGCAATATTCGAGTTCAAGTGACATGGATTTGCCACAACCTAAGCAAATTGGGCTTTGATACAAACCCGTTTGTAGACATACCTGACAAAATCCCGCTTCCTTTGCATTGAGGGATTGGTGGCACAGTAAGCAGCGGTTAGGTAAACTGCCCGCCAAGTAACGCTGCCCCAAATGCGAAACTATGCGTAACAGCTTCGCCCCCTGTTGCGACCAAGTCCATTTGCTATCGCCCGACATACAACTTCCTATTAGAGGTATTTTAGTGAACTCTGCGACGCCAACCCATTATCCCCAACTGCATATCGACACCCGAGGCCAAGGGCCGGATCTGGTAATGCTCCACGGTTGGGGGGTTAATAGCGCCGTCTTTACGCCGCTCCATGAGCAGCTTTCTGAGTATAGAGTCCACTATGTCGATCTGCCGGGCTTTGGCTTAAGTCAGCCAATCGCAGGCAATTTATCGACTTGGGTGGATGCGCTAATCCATGCCTTACCCGCCAATGCGATTTGGGCCGGCTGGTCACTGGGTGGCTTAGTGGCCACCCAAGCCGCCATAAGCTATCCATCCCATGTCAGAGGATTAATCACTATCGCCTCCTCGCCCTGTTTTATGGCGAGGGAGGAAGAAGCATGGCCAGGCATTCCACCGCAGGTGCTTAGCATGTTTGGCGAGCAGCTTGGACAAAATTTACCAAAGACGATTGAGCGCTTTTTAGCGATTCAGGCCATGGGCAGCGAAACCGCTAAAGACGATATCAAGCAGCTGCGGGATTTAGTGCTAGCGCGCCCGCTACCTGATGCAGCCGCCTTAACGCAAGGTCTTGATATGTTGAATCAAATCGATCTTAGGCCGCAATTATCGGCGATACAGCAACCTTGGCTGCGGATCTGGGGTCGACTCGATGGACTCGTGCCCAAACGCGTTCAACCTAAGATGCCCACAGCAAGCCACATCACAGATGTGATGCTCGCCAAGGCATCCCACGCACCGTTTGTGTCCCACAGGGAAGAATTCGTGCAGGCAATTACACCTTGGCTGGCGCAATTCAAGGACTAACGCTTTATCTTTGTGCAATAAGTGGCTAGTATTTAACCATTAAGGCCACAAGGAATTTTCCATGCTGCTTGTCAGTAACTACCCCCAAGTTCCGATAGCGACGACCAATGTCGCGACGGACTCGGCTCGGGTCGACAATCAGCTCAAACCCGTGGTTATCCCGCCGCAGGCCGCGACTAAGGGCCATGAAGAGCGCGCCTTTAATCCGCAAAATGAACGTACCGCAGATCAAACTCAGCAACAGGCACGTTTGCTCGAGCAAAATCAGCAACAAGTTCAAGACAAACAGCAACAGCAGCAGTCTTCACAGCAACAGAGCCAGCAACAGCAAGAGAAGCAAGCTCCGATAGTTGCTGCCGATCGGGCGCTCCCCAAAACTCTTAAAGTGCCAGTGCGCGGCCCAGCGGCGCTGCAGCGTAAAGATATTCGACTAAAGGTCGGTCAAAACACTCCTCGCCCCGCCAATACCACAGCGAACACCACGACAGCGACGACGCGTCAGCCGATGCAAGGGGAGTCTCCTCAGTTTTATCAACAGGTTGGCCAGCGTATTGGGCAATATTATGCGCAGCAGACTCAGCCCGAAGCCGAACCTGCTATGTCGGCTTGGATTTAAGATCTGCTGGTTTAAAGACAAGTTTCAAAATAAAAATGCCGCTAATCAGCGGCATTTTTAATTCGGTTATTTACCCGAGCGATACAGCTCTTGCTGGTAGGCTAGGCTGCCCCACAGGGCCCAACCTAAGGCCTTTTTCTCCAGCGCCTGCGCCGCTGGGGCATAAGGCGTTAAGTGCTCAGTCTTTTCATCATACTGGAAGCCCTGCGCCGCTTTTTCTGGCTGCAGGATAACCACATCTTTACCTTCCATCAGGGCAAAGTTTTTATCGTATTGCATCAGCGCACGCCCCGGCCAATCATCGCTAACCTGAGTTAAGTCACGGCCTAGCATAGGGTAAGAGTCTGAAATGCCAATCAAAGATAACAGAGTTGGCGGCAAGTCGATTTGACTCACGACACGGTGATCGCGTTTTGGCGCAACATTATCCCCAATAATTAGCCCCGGAATACGGAAGCGCGATACAGGCACCAGATCGGCCCCACCAACGCGGCTGTCGTGGTCGGCGACTACGATGAAGACAGTGTCCTTCCAGTAGTCAGCATTTTTCGCCAGTTTGAAGAACTCACCAATTGCATAATCGGCATATTTAGCCGCGTTATTGCGGGTCTGCTTAGGTTGTTCATACAGCTCAATACGGCCATCGGGGAATTCGAATGGATCGTGGTTACTCGAGCTAAAGACTAAGCTAAAGAATGACTTACCTTCACTGTGAAGACGCTCAAACTCACTGTTCGCCTTACGCATTAAATCTTCGTCGGATGCGCCCCAGGAGCCAACAAAGGCCGGGGACTGATAATCCTTCTGGTCGATAATGTCGCTAAATCCATTACCGAGAAAGAAGCTGCGCATATTGTCGAAATGACTCTCACCGCCGTAGATAAATGGGGTGGTATAGCCGTGGTTTTTCAGCAATTCGGCGAGGGTGAAAAAGCCCGTCTGACTCTTACCGAGTTTAACCACGGCGCGGGCCGGCGTTGGGGTAAAACCTGTCGTCACCGCTTCGATTCCGCGCACTGAACGTGTGCCAGTGGCGTAAAGATTATCGAAATACCAACCTTCCTGTGAGAGCGCATCGATATTCGGCGTTAAAGGCATACCGCCTAAACTCCCCACAAAACGGGCGCCTAAGCTTTCCTGCAACAGGATCACAAGATTTTTCGGTTTACCGTTGTAACTGGCTTGGTTAAAGCTTAATGAGGGGATATCGCTCGAAGTAAAGGCACTCTCAGGGCGGCCACTCTCTTGCCTGATTGTGTTGATGATCTCATCTCTATCCAATGAGCCATACACCTTAGAGGCGTCTTCTTCGCTGCCCATTTGCTTAATCGCAAACACTAACGAATAAGCGGAGTTAATCACGAGGGAGTTCACTAATGGATCGTCGGCAAATGCCACCATCGCGGGGTTGATTGGACGATGGCCTAAGGTTGAACGCGCGCCTAATAGAGTGACCACTATCACCATGACAGCGAGCACAGGACGCCAATACCAACGTGGGAAACGCAGATTCTTAGTCAACTTACCACTGAGTGTCCAACCGCCCCACAGCGTCGCGAGGGTGAGCAGCACAGAGAAAATCAGCTCCAGCTTGCGTCCCGCCCACAGCATCGACAGCACTTCTTTGGGGTAAATCAAATACTCCACATACAAGCGGTTCGGGCGAATGCCGTATTCTTCAATAAAGGCTGGCGTTGAAACCTCAAGGAATACAATGGCCCACAGACCTAAGGTTAACCATAGGCGCAGCACCCCTTGCCAAATGCGGCCTAGCAGATGATCGCCTGAAAACAACGCCGTACCTAAGGCAGCGACGCCCCATAACCAACACAGGGTTGCGATATCGACACGAATACCTTGCAGTAACAGATGCGACCAACCGTCAACGGCGGCCACGCGTTCGCCCTGCCACAGGCCTAAGCCAATGCGGCTAGCCGTAGCAATAGCGAGTACTAACAGACTGAAAATAAGAATGACGCGAAACGGCCCATGGGCGGGCTGACGTCCACGAGCGGATAAACCTGACTGCATGTATAACCCCAAAACAGTAAACTTCCACTCAGCTTTGGAGTGTCAATTTGAGAAAAATCGGTGAAAAAGTTGTGTTATGACAACCGATTTTGCTTAACGTTGCATTAAATGCCGACTTTATATTACCTAGGACAGCATATATGCAACAATTTTGTGGCTAACAAGTAAAAAAATGTCGGCTCGCACACAAGTGTATATTCGAGCCGACCTAGTCAGATTACTTTTTCAGCTTAGCGAAGGCGTCGGCAAAGGCATTGCCCATAGCCGCGTTGACAGGTGCAGCTTTTGGCGCGGGACGTGCAGATTTATGCTGTGCATTGCCCTTATGAGCCTGTGGCTTACCTTGAGATGGACCGCGTGATTGACTCTTGCTCTGATCGATAGCCTCGTCCAGACGCATACTCAAGCCAATACGACGACGCTCGACATCGACCTCCATCACCTTCACTTTCACGACATCACCCGCTTTCACCACGGTATGGGGATCGGTAATAAACTTGTCGGTTAATGACGAGATATGCACTAAACCATCTTGATGCACGCCGATATCCACAAAGGCACCAAAGTTAGTCACGTTAGTGACAACACCTTCGAGGATCATCTCAGGTTTCAGATCCTTAAGCTCCTCAACCCCATCCTTAAATTTGGCGGTTTTAAACTCACCACGGGGGTCACGGCCCGGTTTATCCAGCTCGCTTAGGATGTCGGTCACTGTCGGTAAACCAAACTCAGGGGTCGTAAACTCCTGCGGCTTGATATTACGTAGCAGCTCAGAATTACCGATAAGACTCGCCAGCTCCACTTGCTTGGTCTTAGCGATAGTTTCGACCAGTGCATAGGCTTCGGGGTGAACCGCCGACATATCTAAGGGATTGTCGCCATCACGGATCCGCAAAAAGCCCGCGGCTTGTTCAAAGGCTTTAGGGCCTAAGCGTGGCACTTTCAGCAGTTCTTTACGGTTTTTGAAGGCGCCATTGGCATCGCGGTAGTCGACCACGTTTTTCGCTAAGGTCTTGTTTAACCCTGCAACTTGCGACAGCAAAGGCACCGATGCCATGTTTAAATCCACGCCCACACCGTTTACGCAGTCTTCGACCACGGCTTCGAGCGAGCTAGACAGCTGGCTTTGACTCACATCGTGCTGGTATTGACCCACACCGATGGATTTTGGCTCAATCTTCACCAGTTCCGCTAAGGGATCCTGTAAACGGCGAGCAATCGAAACGGCGCCACGGATAGACACGTCCAACTCAGGGAACTCCAGTGCGGCGAGTTCAGAGGCGGAATACACGGACGCACCCGCTTCACTCACCATCACCTTGGTCAGTTGCGGTTGGCTGTCCTTAAGGCTGGCAATCAACTCACCCGCTAACTTGTCAGTTTCGCGTGATGCAGTGCCGTTACCAATCGCGATTAATTCTACCTTATGCATTTGCGCTAGGTTGGCGAGGGTGCGAATCGACTTGTCCCACAAATTCTGCGGCGCATGTGGGAAGATAGTCGTGTGTGCCACTAACTTACCCGTGTTATCCACTATAGCCACTTTAACGCCCGTGCGTAGACCAGGGTCTAGCCCCATGGTGGCTTTGGCACCCGCTGGTGCGGCCATTAACAAGTCGCCTAAGTTACGGGCAAACACCTTAATGGCTTCCGCTTCGGCGCGCTCACGCATTTGCGAGATAAACTCGGTTTCCATCTGCAGAGCAATTTTAATCCGCCATGTGGCGGTCACGACGGTCTTAAGCCATTGGTCAACACTGCTCTCGCCAAGTTTCAGGCCTAAGTGTTCGCTAATAATGACTTCGCAGTAACTGCCCTGACCCGCTTCGGCTGCAGGATCGGCATTCATTGATAAGGAGAGGAAGCCCTCATTGCGGCCACGCAACATCGCCAAGGCGCGGTGTGACGGCACTTTCGCCAGAGGTTCATTGTGCTCGAAATAGTCGCGAAACTTCGCGCCTTCCTTCTCTTTGCCTGCGATAACGCGGCTTTCTAACACACTGTTTTGACTTAGGTGGTCACGAACTTTACGCAGTAATTCCGCATCTTCGGCGTAACGCTCCATCAGAATATAACGGGCGCCTTCCAGCACGGCTTTGGTATCGGCAAAACCCGCTTCGAGATTTAGATAACCCGCGGCCAATGCTTCAATATCCGCCTTGCGATCGGCAAGCACAGCTTCAACAAGCGGTTCTAAACCCGCTTCAATCGCAATTTGGCCCTTAGTGCGGCGCTTAGGCTTGAAGGGAAGATACAGATCCTCGAGGCGAGTCTTACTGTCGGCACCTTCGATTTCCCTTTGTAATTCAGGCGTTAACTTACCCTGAGTTTGAATGCTGGATAAAATGACCTGACGTCTGTCATTCAGCTCACGTAAATAGCCTAAACGGGTGTGCAGTGTACGTAATTGGGTGTCATCTAAACCACCGGTCGCTTCTTTACGGTAACGGGCGACGAAGGGAACTGTGGCACCATTGTCGAGCAAATCTATGGTGGCAGTGACTTGATGCTCCTGAACATTCAGTTCCTGAGCAATAATTTGGGCAATAGTCTGCATAAATAAAGTATCGTGCCTAAGGGTTTGATTGATCCTAATTGCGCCCAAGATACCACAGGCGCAGTCGTTATTTCATATGATGCTGTCGATTTCAGCATGAAAATCGACGAGAGTTTGATCTACTAAAGGTTATTCTGGCTCGCCCTCGAGCGGCGTCTCGAATGGGGTATAGCGGATGTCATTGATATACCATTCCTTCGGACCCGAAGGGGTTTGCACGACCACTTCATCATCGACCTGTTTGCCGATCAGTGCCCGCGCCATGGGAGAATCTATGGTGATATAGCCGAGTTTAGTGTCGAGCTCATCCTTACCGACGATACGATAACGCACGCACTCGCCCGCTTCGTTTTCGAGCTCGAACCAAGCGCCAAAGTAAATTTTGCCTTCCTGCTGGGGAGAATAGTCGACGATTTTAAGTTCTTCGAGGCGTTTGACCAGATATCTAACCCGACTATCTATTTGACGTAGAAGTCTTTTATTGTAAGTGTAATCCGCGTTTTCACTTCTATCGCCCTGGGCGGCTGCCTCTTGCACTTTAAGGGTGATCTGCGGACGATATTCCTTCCACAGGTACTTTAATTCTTTATCTAAGGTCATCCAGCCTTGGCGGGTGATCAAATGCGCTTTCATAACTCACTATCCACAGGTTTAACCATGTCGAGTCACTTTACTCGACACTCAAACAAGATTATTGCGCCGGTTCGATATCGATACCAACGACTTGATTACGGCCATTATGTTTAGCGATATATAGCTGCTGATCCGCAACTTCAACCAAAGACTCCCAACTTTGCTCGGCGAGTGGCTGAATTGTGGCAATACCGGCGCTCACTGTGACCTCACCAAACTCTGAGTCTAGATGCTCTAAATGCAGGGCATGCACCGCATCTACCATCGCCTGTGCGAGACGCATGGCGCCAGACAGCTTAGCCTCTGGCAGGATACAGATAAACTCCTCGCCACCGTAACGGGCGATAAGATCGTTAGGACGTTTTAACATACCTTTAACGGCATCGGCGACCAGTCGCAAACATTGATCACCTTCCTGATGACCATAGCGATCGTTATAGCGTTTAAAAAAGTCCACATCCAGCATGATAACGGACAAATACGCCTGATTACGGCTGCAATGGCGCCAGATTTCGGGTAAGCGTTGCTCGAATTGGCGACGGTTAGCCACACCAGTCAAACTGTCGAGCAAGGCGATGGAATGCAATACATCGGATTGGCGCTTAAGTAGATACTGGTTCTTTACCCGCGCACTGGTGATGATGGGGTTGATCGGTTTGTGAATAAAATCCACCGCGCCGAGTTGAAAGCCCTTCACTTCTTCCATCTCATCAAAATGGGCAGTAATAAAGATCACCCCAATATTGGCGGTGGCGGGGTCGGCTTTTAGTCGCTGGCAGACTTCATAGCCCGTCATCTCAGGCATTTCGATGTCTAATAACACCAGATCGGGCTGCATTTTTTGGCATACCTGCAGCGCCTGCTCACCACTCGTCGCCATGAACATCTCATATTCTTCATGGAACAATTGATGCAAGATTTTGATATTCAGTGGCTGATCATCCACGATCAGAATCTTGCCTTTGGTGGCCTGTTGCGTCGCCATTAATTCACTTAAATACTGCACTAGGCATTCTCCAACATCATCGCACGCAATGTCTCTAAGGCTTGCATAAAGGCGAGGGATTGCACTTGTCCATTTAGCTCAGTCCATTGTGGGTGCTGTGAGAGCGGTTTTGCGAGTTTATCTACAAGAGTCACGGCTTCTAAATTATTTTCCTGTAAGAGGGAGGCCAAGTTATCCAACTCGGCTCGAACACTTTGTATATCCACAACACCGTTTGCAGACTCGCTCGATTGCGACTGTTTTAACTGTGTCTTGGGTAAAAAGCCAGAAAGCTGCTCAATACTTTGATTAATTAAGGACTCCAGTGTATCCGTCCAGCGTTTTATTTCCAGCAGCTCTAGGCCTTCTTGTTTAAATTGTTTTTCTAAAAATGCTGCATGCACGGCTAAACGCCTCGCACCAAAGTTGCTGGCAATGCCTTTAATCGCATGGCTAATCGCCGCTGTGGTGGCGTAATCAAAGGTTTTTGTCGATTGCTTGAACAAGCTTAGCTGTTTGATCATTTCAGGGGCAAAACTGCTCGCCATTTTCTCGAAAAATACTTGGTTGCCGCCAAAGCGGCGCAGGATCAAGCGAATATCGTCGAGCAGGGTCTCGCCTTCGAGATTATGCTGAGCGTCAAGATGCATTGACTCAGGCTCTGCGAACTGTGCCGCATCACGCCCCACCAGCCGCAGAATATTTGGCAATAACTGCTGCATATCTATGGGTTTGCTCACGTGGGCATTCATGCCCGCCTCGAGGCATTCCTGTTTATCCGCCTGCGAGGCATTGGCCGTCATCGCCAGGATAGGCAACTGGTCAAAGCGGCCATCGGCGCGGATCCGCCGCGTGGCTTCTAGGCCATCAATATCAGGCATTTGCATATCCATAATCACGGCATCAAACATGTCGCCGCTGTCTAATACTTGGGTAACCCCTTCAATGCCGCCTTCGGCCAGCACAACGGTTGCGCCCTCGTAGGTGAGCAGCTCGTCAATCACCTCGCGGTTTAATTGATTATCCTCAACCACTAACAGCGTGAGCCCCGCCAAGAGTCGCTGTGAGCGCGGTTTAGGATTGGCGTCCATGGTCTTGCCTTCGATGGCATTAAGCACGGCTTCGGCCAGAATTTGTGAAGTCACAGGTTTAGTTAAAAAGTTCACAAAAGGCACGTTGTTGATATGCTGACTCTCGGCTATCACTTCATGGCCGTATGCCGTTAACATCACCACCAGCGGGGTATAACTGCCGGTTCCAGCATTTTTCAGCATCTCGGCGGTTTGTAAACCATCGATATCCGGCATGCGCCAATCCATCAATACCACATCAAATTGCTGAGCATTGGCAGTGGCTTGTTTCACTTTTTCAATGGCTTGATAACCACCCGAGGCGGTTTCAACCACACAGCCGTAATCGCTGAGGATTTTCGATAGGATCTCAGTCGTGATCTGATTGTCATCGACAACCAAAATGCGATAGCCGCTCAAATCGGCGCGTGGGTTAGCCTCCACTTCCATCACGGGGAAGGTTAAATCAAACCAGAAGCGGCTGCCCACACCGACCTTACTGGTCACTTGCAGTTGGCCACCCATCAATTCGACGAGACGTTTACTAATCGCAAGCCCAAGCCCAGTACCGCCGAAACGACGAGAAGTGGAAGACTCAGCCTGCTCAAAGCCAGTGAAAATCCGCTCGATTTGCTCCTCGCTGATGCCAATACCGCTGTCGACAATCGAAAACTGTACAGTAACGCTCTCCGCCTCGTGGCGTAGACATTCCAGCCCGACGATCACTTGTCCGTGTGGGGTAAATTTGAGGGCATTACCAGCAAGGTTGATCAAAATCTGCTGCAACCTTAACTGATCGGCGAGCAGCCACGCGGGCAGCGCCGAATCGAGATCAAACATCACTTCGACATCGCTATTGCCATGATTGGCCGACAGTACCACGGCGAGATCCCGCATCAGCAATTCAATCGAGCAAGGATGAAGATCGAGCTTCAACTTACCCGCATCAATTTTTGAGAAGTCTAAAATATCATTTAACAGCCCAAGCAATGACTTAGCGGCCGTTTGCGCCTTAGTCACATAGCCCTGCTGCTGCACCGAAAGGGCGGTATATTGCATTAGCTGCAACATCCCCAACACGGCATTCATGGGGGTGCGGATTTCATGGCTCATATTGGCAAGGAACGCCGACTTAGCGGCATTGGCGGTATCCGCCTCCTGCTTGGCATTTCTGAGTGTTTTTTCTAACTGCCGCTGGGCGGTGATGTCGATATTGATGCCGATGACCCGAATCACATGGCCCTGCCTATCCCGTTCGATTTTAGCGGCGGCCTGCACATATCTAACCTCGCCGTCCGTTGTGAGGATCCTAAAAATCGGCTCATAGGGTTCATCATGCTCGACCGCGCGTTTAAGCGTTTCTTCGGCCTCGATTACATCATCAGGGTGCACTCGCATCCGCCAATGTTCATAGCTAAGCCCTTGCTGCTTTAGGCTTTCTGGCTGGTCATACATCGCAAACATGCGATCGTTCCACTGCAATGAATTATCGAGCAGGTTCCAGGTCCAAATCCCCAGTTTAGCCACTTCCGCCGCCTTACTGAGGTGATTACTCGCCGTGAGTAAGGCCTCTTGCTGGGCGACAATTTGCGAAATATCCACGCCAATCCCAAGGTAACCTAGGATTTCACCGTCATTACCACGCATCGCGGTTACTGACAGTGAGATTGGTAACTGGCTACCATCCTTACGCACATAGGTCCAAGTACGAGTCTCGGAGCCCTCTTCCCGCGCCTTGTGGACAAACGTGTCAAAACCTTGAATTTTTTGACCGTATTCAACAGAAAGCTCGGCGGCGCGAGCGGCAATTTCATCGGCAATATGGAAAGGTGCAGGGGTGGTTTTGCCTATGATCTCTTCGGCGGAATACCACAACATGCGCTCGGCACCGCGGTTGAAGATAGTGATAATGCCCTGTGGATCGGCGGCAATTATGGTCATTTCGGAGGCGGCATCCAGCACATTGGTCAGGAGTGTCGCAATCCGATTTTTTTCAATCTGTGCCAATTTACGTTCGGTAATATCGGTTTGCAGCGCCACGAATCGCTCGACTTGACCATGCTCATCGAATACTGAACCAATCACAGTATCGAACCACTTCAGCTGTTGATCTTTCCCTCGGTTACAGATTTCTCCATGCCAGGATTTACCCGCCTTAATTTGTTCCCACATTGCCTTCCAAAACGCAGCATCGTGCTCACCCGACTTAAGCACCGCGTGGGTCTTACCGACTAATTCTTCCCGCGCATAGCCACTGATCAAACAGAAGTGTTCATTCACATCTAAGATCACCCCGTCTAAATCGGTGACTGAGTAATGCAACTGTTGGTTGATGGTATCGAGCAACGCCTGATTCTCGAGTAGAGCCTGCTGCAACGCATGGGTGCGCTTCGCGACTTGGCGCTCAAGACTGGCGTTGAGGTTAAGAATATGCCGCTCGGCATCCTGCTGCGCCGTGATATCCCGTATGGTTTGGCTCAAGCCAACAATGTCACCGTGTTCATCGTAAATGGGCAACGCCGTGGTCGAGGTCGACAGGTTACTGCCATCGGCGCGTTGATGGCGCGATACTCGGTTAAGCACAGTTTTTCCGGCTAACACTTCGGCAAATAGCGCCTGCTCCTCCAGCACTATGCTGGGGGGCACAATCAACTCACTGCTCGGCAATCCCAGAGTTTCTGGCTCCGTAAAGCCAAAGAGTCGCTCTGCGCCTTGGTTCCAACTGGTGATATTGCCGGCGAGGTCATAGCTAATAATGCCATCGAGGGAGTGTTCCAACATGCTGGCGCGCCGTGCCTGCTCGGCTAACACTTGCTGTTTACGCTGTAAGCTCAAAGACCACATAGCAATCAAGGCCGCCAGCAGCAGGCTAAACAGGCAGCCACTGAACAACACTAGACTCGGCTTATTTAAATGTAATGATTTGATAAATGCCGGATAAGCAATCACTTCAAACTGCCAATGCCGCCCAAAAATCGTCTTAGTAGACTTGTAGCTGTAATCCGATAACTCGCTTAAGTCATTGGCGTGGGTTTCGAAGAAATTGATCGGCTGCTGCTCATCCGTCACATCGCTCAGCATCAGTTTGGTCATTTTCTGATGAAGGGATAAGCCCGTTAAGATTTCGGTCGTGACCAACGGCGCGTAACTCCAGCCAAAGCCCTGAGCCAGACGTTCTTCCGGTGTTTTAGGGACGGTACCGCTACGATAAACGGGTAATAAAATAAGGAACGATTGCAGCGGTTTACCCGTGGCTTGCACTAAGGTAATAGGTGCAGAGATTTGCACCGCCCCCGACAACAAGGCACGGTCTGCAGCTTCTTTTCGATGGCTTTCGGAGGCGATGTCTAAGCCGACTGCCGCCTTATTGCGGTCGAGCGGCTCAATATATTCAATAAGATATTTTTCGCCCTCGTTTGGATTGAGCTGACGAATATGAAAGTCAGGCCAATCCATCGATTTAACCCGCGCTAAAAACTGCGCTTCGTTCTCTTTAGGGACACGCCTGATAAAACCAAAACCCCGAGCACCAGGGAACTCCTCATCCACATCCCGCGTCAGGCTGTAGTTTTGAAACATGGAACGACTAATATGGTCTTCGCCCGCCGTCAATATCATGCCTCGGGCGCCCCGTAGGCCATATTGGTACAGGGTAATCCGGTTTGTCACATTTTCACTGATCTGCTGCGCGCGCTCTTCTAGCGCCTGCGAAATGGTTTGTGCATTGATACGACTCACCTGCCAAGCGAGCACGGCACTGAAAAACAGTCCCACGAGCAAGACGAATAACCCCCACTTGGAGGCTTGCTTGTAACTCATCGACAGGGTCATATGCACCTAATAATTAATAATCATAGAGTTATGATTCTGGACTAATCAAAATACTTTTGCCATAAAGCTTAGCGTTTAAGCCAATAAATGCGTCAAAAGTCGCTAGTGCCAATTTAGTTACAATTTCAGTTACATACTAGATAAATGTCATGATTCCCATGCAATTTCATTTGCTTAGTATTAACATGAGTTAGCAATTAGCCGAATTCAGCCACGATTGGCTTACATCATGAGCTAGTCGCTCAGATTGAATCCAGCTATATTAAGCACATTCTTGGCAGATTCGTTTTCAATTTCAGCCAGTTAATCTTTGTTGTATGACGGCATAAAGAATAAAAGCAATAATCCGAGCAATTTAAGGACATCCCATGGGACAAGAAACCTCGAAAATCCTCGTCGTCGATGATGATATGCGCCTACGAGCACTACTCGAGCGTTACCTGATGGAGCAAGGCTATCAGGTGCGCAGTGCGGCCAATGCTGAGCAGATGGACCGTTTATTGGAGCGGGAAAACTTCCACCTGATAGTGCTCGATCTGATGTTGCCCGGAGAAGATGGCTTATCCATCTGTCGTCGCCTGCGCCAACAGGGCAGCACGATTCCAATTGTGATGCTCACCGCCAAGGGCGATGAGGTCGACCGCATTATCGGCCTAGAACTCGGCGCCGATGATTACCTGCCGAAACCCTTTAACCCAAGGGAATTATTGGCACGGATCAAAGCGGTAATGCGTCGCCAAATCCAAGATGTACCCGGCGCACCCGCGCAGCAGGAAGCCGAAATTAGCTTTGGCGAGTTCTCCCTCGACTTAGCCACCCGTGAGATGTACCACGGCAATGAGGCCATCGCCCTCACCAGTGGTGAGTTTGCGGTATTAAAAGTGTTAGTGACTCATCCACGCGAGCCTTTATCGCGGGATAAATTGATGAACCTCGCCCGCGGCCGCGATTATTCGGCGCTAGAGCGCTCAATTGACGTACAGGTTTCGCGCCTGCGCCGATTGATTGAGAAGGATCCCGCTAATCCGCGCTACATTCAAACCGTGTGGGGTCTTGGCTATGTGTTTGTACCCGACGGCGCAGCCCGTCGATGAGCCATTCTTGCCTGAAGTCGCCAGTGCGTTGGCATCAAGATGAAACCTAAGTTTTGGTGGCGCTTTCTTCCCCGCAGCGCCTTTAGCCAAACCGTTATGCTGATTGGTTGTCTACTGTTGATCAATCAGCTGGTCTCCTATGTCACTGTGGCTGTGTATGTGTTAAAGCCCAGTTATCAGCAAATCAATCAGTTAATTGCCCGCCAAATCAATTTGTTATTTGTCGATGGTATCGATATCGGCCGCGAACACTTAACCATAGTCGATGCGCTCAATGCCAAAGTCCGTGACGATGGCATGAAGGTTTACAACCAACAACAGGCCCGCGAGGCGGGAATCGAACAGGCCACCTACTACGGTTTTTGGTCATCACAGATGTCGGAATACCTTGGTGGCGATGCTGAAGTTCGCGTCACCCACGGCACGGTATTACAAATTTGGATCCGCCCGCCGCAGGCGCCTTCGGTGTGGATTAAAGTGCCACTCATCGGGCAAAACGTTTCCGACCTGTCACCACTTACCTTGTACTTAATGGTGATAGGTGCGCTCAGTGTCGCCGGTGGATGGTGGTTTGCCCGCCAGCAAAATAGGCCACTCAGACGCTTACAAAAAGCCGCAATAGCAGTCTCCCGCGGTGAGTTTCCCGAACCTTTGCCGCTTAAAGGCTCCAGCGAACTGGTCGAGGTAACCAATGCCTTCAACCAGATGTCCCACAGCATGAAACAGCTCGAACAGGACAGAGCCCTGTTGATGGCGGGAATTTCCCACGATTTACGCACGCCACTGACGCGCATTCGCCTCGCCTCCGAGATGATGGTCGAAGAAGATCAATATCTTAAAGACGGTATCGTCAACGATATCGAAGATATGGACGCCATTATCAGCCAGTTTATTGCCTATATTCGCCAAGATCAGGAGGCGAGCCGCGAGCCCGGGCAAATTAATAAACTCATTCAAGATATCGCGCAGGCCGAAGCCAACCGCGACGGTCAAATTGAAGTCGTACTGAGCGACTGCCCCGAGGCCCTATTTCAAGGGCTGGCGATTAAGCGGGTGCTCAGCAATCTGGTCGAAAATGCCTTCCGTTATGGTTCGGGCTGGGTGCGAATCAGCTCGCAATTTGATGGCAAGCGGATCGGTTTTAGCGTTGAGGATAATGGCCCCGGGATTGATGAATCACAAATTCCCAAACTGTTTCAGCCATTTACCCAAGGCGATATTGCACGCGGCAGTGTCGGCTCTGGCCTAGGCCTCGCCATCATCAAACGGATTATCGACCGTCACCAAGGCCAAGTGACCTTATCTAACCGCACTGAGGGCGGCTTAAAAGCCCAAGTCTGGCTCCCCCTGGAATAAATCCTAAATTCAGAATGACAACGCTGACATTCAACTCGTGTTGTCATATTTATGTCACGCGAAATTCATAAACTCTAGGCAGTTAACTTCCTAAAGTTTCCAATGAAGATTGCATCATGAAGATTTCAACGCTGTCACTCTCAGCTTCGGCGCTGTTGTTATTGCTTGCTGGACTATTAGCAGCCGTGGTGCTGTGGAGCAGCGATCAAAGACAACAGATTGAGCAACAAACCCAAGTGCTCCAAGGTCTACAACAGGATTTTCTCGTGGGCGTACGCCGCGATCTCGATGGCTATTTAGCCAGCGGTAACGCGACCCAACTCGAAGAAGCCAAAGCCAAACTGAGCAAGATTAAAACAGAGCTCAGCGAACTCAACCTCGCCGCAGCGGGCAGTGCCGATGAGGAATTGCAAACTGGCCTGAGTCAATTTATTCAAGACTTAGATACCAAATACCGCGCCGCAGGCAAACTCGCGGGCAATCCAAGACAGCTACTGGCCCACGCCGAATCCGAAATGCTCGACTATAACCGCAGACTCGGCAGTTACGCCGACAAAGGTTTAGCCGTTAATGCCACTGTGGCCGAACAATACCTACAATTAAGCCGCGACTTACCCAGCATTGTTTATCAGTTATCGCAGCTGACCGATGGCTATCTCATCGATAAAAATCAGCAGCTTAAAAATATTCTCGACAGCACCAGCAAAGAACTAAACCAGTGGCGTGACCAACTGAACGCCCTGCCGTTAATCGGCGTGTACGAGCAGCAGGAAGCCGATGAATTTGCCCTTGGCGCAAGTGAGCCTGAGCAGATTGAAGTGGGTGAAAATGATCGCAGCGAGCTGTTAAGCCTAGCCAATCGATACAATAAAGAAGTCGCCAACACCCACCAACTGCTGCAAGCCAATCAGGAGATGCAAGAGCAGTTAATTCAAGCCATTAGCAGGGTTGAACAGCAACTTATCGCCCTCGGTGAGGCGCAGGCCGCCAAAAACCAACAGCTCAAATATGAGTTGCAAATCATTCTTTATGCGATGGTTTCGATTATGGCGCTATTTGCTATCGGCTATTTAATCCTGCAACAAAACCGCGTGGTTAAACCCCTTAAACGCCTCAATCAAGCCTTTATGCAATTAAGCGAGTCCAACAGTCGCGAACGCTTGGACATTAATCGCCGCTGCGAAACCGGACAAATTGCAGGCCATTTCAACCAATTGCTACACAGATTCGAGCAGGAAGACGAACTCCAACGCCAACAAATGACTAAGGTTTCTCAATCCTTAAGTCAGTTGGTCGCGCGCATTACTCAACTGTCGCAGCACACCGAACACACTCAGACCATTGTCGCCGACACTCAGTCGCAAACCGAGCATATCCGCAGCCTCGCCAATGAGGTCAGCCACACCTCGGCTCTTGTTGAACAAAGCGCGGCTGAAACCATGCGCCAAATGCAGTCGAGCCAGACCGAGGCCGAAGCGGTACTGAGTGCCACAGAACAAACCCAAACGGCAGTCGGCCTTTGCCACGCCTCGCTCGAAAGTCTGAATAACTCGGTAGCAGATGTGGCCAAAATTATTGATGTGATTGGCAATATTGCCGAGCAAACCAATCTATTGGCACTGAATGCTGCTATCGAAGCCGCCCGTGCGGGCGAGCAAGGCCGCGGCTTTGCCGTGGTCGCCGACGAAGTGCGAAGCCTGAGTCAACGCACTCAGGTGTCGTTAAATGAAATCGTGAAAATCCTGCATCAGCTCACCCAATCTAACCTCGCTCTCGGCGAGAGTGTTGATGGCATCGCCCAAGCAACCGACAGCCAAAAACAACGGGCACAGAGCCTATGGCATGTGGCGCAAACCGTGCAAAATCAAGCGAGTGAAATGGCCAATACCGCCAAGCAGGGTTCGCTTAACGCCAAAGAACAAGTCGATTACCTCGATGAGTTTGTTCGCAGCATGGATAACCTAAAAGACCAAGCGCAAACCAGTTCGCAGCAGAGTGAAGTGATTGCCCAAGAAGTACAACAAAGCGTGGAAGATATTGAGACCAGCCTGGGCATAGCCGACACCAACACTGTAGCAGCCCGAGCGGCTTAAACTTGATACCAATAAAAATGGGAGCCTAGGCTCCCATTTTTTTCTAATCAGGCATTAAAGTGCCGCTAATACCACTTCGGCTTTGCTCACCTCAAATGACTTAGGTGCTTCTACATTCAGTAAAGTCACCACACCGTTATCGATGATCATCGCATAACGTTGTGAACGCACACCGCCAAAGCCAGCGGTATCCATCTCGAGTCCCAGCGCCTTAGTAAAGCTCGCATCGCCATCGGCAAGCATCAGTAACTCAGATGCATTTTGCGCTTCGCCCCAGGCTTTCATTACAAAGGCATCGTTTACCGATACACAGGCAATTAAATCCACGCCTTTAGCTTTAAATTGATCGGCCAGTACGACATAACCTGGCAAATGCGCTTCAGAACAGGTTGGCGTGAAAGCACCAGGCACTGCAAATAACACGACTTTTTTACCCGCGAACAGCTCGGTAACTTGATGATTTACCATGCCATCTTTAGTCAGTTGGCTTAGCGTCGCCGCTGGTAATGTTTGACCTTGAGCAATCATGTCTCTCTTCCTTTAGTTAACGTAACTTGCCCATACTAGCCCGAATCCGAAATGATAAACACAGAGAGAAAAAAGGGATTTGTAGTAGAGGGGGCAAAGTGCCGATAAATAACGAGAGTTGCTTAGTCTTGCATCGCCAAAGGCGGAAAATTGTTGGCAAAAATCAGCATAAGCCAACTCATATTGAACGGCAGATTATCACTCCGGCCAATCATCTCCTGATTGCCTTACGCAATAATCAAAATTTAACTCTGTCCCAAAAGGCTCACTAGGTAACTCTTTGCCGTTGATAGAGATTGTGAGATTGCTTAAGTTTTGAAGTTCGCTAAAGTAAGCCAAAGTATCATGGATTCTACTCGATTTAGCTTCATTTATTAAACTGACTATAAGGTTCTTTTGCTCTGTGGATAAACTAACTAAGAGATTATTTATTTCCTCGTTTTCCGATGTTGCTGGAAATTGACCTTTCTTCACCCACTCTGATTTAACTGAACGACTTCGTTTAACGAGTTCATCAATTATCGATTTGTATTCATCCAGTGAATTCACACACTATCCTTAAGAGGGTTATAACGACGTCCACAGCGGTGCCCAGCGGCAGCTAGCAGCAGGATCTTGTTACGTGATGACTTGCGTGCCGATGTCATTATTGAAATTCCCACGGGATTTCCTTTTTGAATAGATCAATTGCCTGCTCAACAAGCTCAAGATCGAGATCCTTTTTGTATAGGGTGACCTCTCGGGTCTTTTGAGTATCATCCCGGAAGACTTCCATAAGTATTTCGCTACCAGAATAAACTTCTATTCCGATACCATCCCTACTACCGCCAACATCACTAGCAATGATGTATTTTTCTAACTTGGAGTGCTCACCCATACTTGCTACTCAATTATTGCCACACAACGCCGCCAGCAGCGGCCGAATGGAACGAGATCAGAGACCAACGGAAGCTATGCAGGCTTGATTATATACAATTAACAACTACAAACATCCTCTATAGATATTTACCAAGGATATGCTCATAGGGTGCTTCCTATCAAAAGCAACATAATACATTTGGATAAAATCTTGATCTGAATTCAATGGTGATTCAATGTGTGACGGAATGTTATGTACAGCATCCATTAAATCTGCCACACACTCTGATTTTTCACCATTTAAGTTATCCCAACTTATAGTTCTCGCAAGCAATATTGCTTGAAGCAAGACCTCAAGGTGGGCACTAGCCTCGGGCGATAGCTGACTTTTCATTTGATGTCCTTGACATATAACACCCCGCACATGCGCGAAACTTGTGCGTGTCGCAAGAGTCCTAAGCTCCGACTCGAGTTATTAGGGATGTACAGCAAAATACCACTTGTCCCTATTTGCATAAAATACCCAGTTTAGTTGTTTAGAAACCACGTAAACAAACAAGATGTCTGTAGTTTCTTGGAATTTTTTAAAATTCGACCAACTTAAAACGAATGAATCCTCTAAACGCTTTTGAATATTTGTTGATTTGTAAATCCGTGCAAATGTTTCAAAGGCAAAAACCTGTTGTCCAATAAATTGTCCAAGACACTGATTAAACTCATCCTCAGTAATCCAACCATGATCGACAGAAATATTTGAATCTACAACTGCCCATTCAGAACTAGTTGGAAGTAAGTCTAAATCTTGTTCAGTGTTAACAATCTGAGTTAAACAAGAAAACTCCATCAGCTTGCCTCGTAAGCCCTAATATTTATATCGTGTGCATACACATACGCTTGGCAAAATCATTCACAGCCAACTGTTTTATAAATTCATTTAAACAATAGCAAGAATCAAGCTGGGTAGAAAGCAAGCATATGATTTCTGCTGGTTTTGTTATAAACATTTCGACGTAAAAAAGCAGCGCATCGATAGATACACTGCTTTTTAATTTAGTCGGTATTACTCAAGTATTAATTGTGATAATTTACATAAAATTTTATTTCAGGGTATTAACCCACTTCTCACGTTTACGTAGTGCCGCAAAAAGCCCCAGACCAAGCAAAGCAAAGATAGACAATGCGCCGCCGCTTTCTTCCACCACAATCACTTCGTCAACACGGTCACGGTCGCTACTTTCCAGCGGCAAGGCATATAAGCCATCGGTGTCATCGGCGCTAATGGTGGCGACAATATCGCTATAACCTACTTCATAAACATCGATTAATACATCGTAGTGCTCCGTTGGATAACCAGTGTAGAGGGTGGTCAGCACTTCATAATCGTCCTGCGTTGAGTCACCGTAGATAGTAAACACGTCCGTGGTGTAGTAATGCACCCAAGGGCCGCCGTTACGGCTGAGGTACAACTCGGCAAACAGGTCAGCGCGCTCATTGAGGTATGCGCCAAACACATCTACATCGAAGGTCACGCTGAAGGTTTGATAAAACCCATCGTAATCAAAGTCTTCAAACAAACGGCTGCTGGCATCAAAAATCGCAAAGCTGTGATACACGGGGGCGCGATAGGGATCTTCACTGGTCGCACTCGAGCTTGGGATAGGCTGACTCGTATGCTTAGCAATCACTTGTTCGCGGGTCATGGGGGTTGCGCCCATCAATTGCACGCGATGAGCACTCGGACTCTTAGCCGACAACGACGGTGCTAAAGATTTAACTGCGGCCGCAGCGGCTTCACCCACACTTTGAGCGGGCGCCGACTGCTGCAATAGTCTTAGAGCCTGTTGCTCTTGCTCTGTGGCCTGCTCGGCATTGGCTTTTTTCGCCATCCCAATACTGGCCGCGCTAAAGGGGGCCAAGTTTGACTCGTCCAAGGACTCTGCGCTCACCATGGCTGGCGCCAGTAATGCGCCTGCCAATACCATTGCCTTGATAAAGGCTGTGTGAGTTGTGCCTACGATACCTGATTGATTGAGTGCGTTCATCTTGAATACCCCATTGGATAATCCGTTCAAATTGGTGACATTAGAGGGCACTCAAGGTGAACATAAGCTGAACATTAAAATCTGCCGTTTTTGCGAGCAAAAATGCCGTTCAGCCTCAATTCATCTGTTTTGGTTAACACTGCTAATATGTCACACGAACACTGGATATGACTCGTGGGCGCTAAATAGGTTCAGGCGGTAATTTACAAATCGATTTCACCTGAATCACAGTGAATTTTAAAGGAATTGTGTTTACCAATTGGCTGATCTCTATGTGTTTGTTATGGTGATGAGGTATTCTTAGTCGACTCGATAAGCTATCCATCTAGCTATTCACTTAAGATCGCCGAACACGCGGGTAACAGATATGAAACTTGGTTTGACACTGACCCTAGTCGCTTGCTTATGCACCTCCTTTGGCAGCATGGCGGGCAATGATAAACACGATGATCGTAATCAATCGCGCGGCCAAGGCGTGAAGAATGAACAGCGCCGCCTAGTGGTGAATAGCCCAGATCAAGCCGTGGCCATGGCGCAGCGTCAATATCGAGGAAAAGTGCTCAGCGTGCAGTCGAGTGGTTCGGGCTACCGAGTCAAAATCCTCAATAACGATGGCCAAGTCTTTTCTGTTTCGGTGGATGCCGCCACTGGGCGCGTGTCGAGGAATTAATATGCGACTCTTACTCGTTGAAGACGATTTAGCACTTCAAGCCAACTTAAAACAGCACTTGCTCGATGCTCACTACAGCATAGATGTCGCCAGCGACGGTGAAGAAGGCTTATTCCAAGCCATTGAATATAATTATGATGCCGCGATTATCGATGTCGGTTTACCTAAACTCGACGGCATTAGCCTGATTCGCCGCGTGCGCCAAAAGGAACGCGCGTTCCCCATCTTGATCTTAACCGCGCGCGACAGCTGGCAGGATAAAGTCGAGGGACTCGATGCGGGTGCCGATGACTATCTTACTAAGCCCTTTCATCCCGAAGAATTAGTGGCTCGACTCAAAGCTTTGATCCGCCGCTCGGCCGGTAAGGCGAGTCCAGTGATCACTAACGGTCCCTTTAGTTTAAATACCAGTAGCTTAGAGGTGCGTAAAGGGGATGAACTCGTCACCCTAAGCGGCTCTGAATACAAGCTATTCGAAATCTTTATGCTGCATCAGGGCGAGGTGAAGTCAAAAACCGCGCTCACCGAACATATCTACGATCAGGATTTTGACCTCGACTCCAACGTTATCGAAGTCTTTATCCGCCGTTTATGCAAAAAGCTCGACCCAGATAACCAATACAATCTGATCGAAACCCTGCGCGGCCAAGGTTATCGCTTAAGAGTCATCTCCCCAGATGAGTAAACGTGCGCTTGCCTGGCAGTTATTAAACTCCCTCAAAACTCGGCTCGTCCTCAGCGCGCTGCTGTTTATTTTGGTATTACTGCCACTGATTGGGGTCGCCCTCAATGATGCCTTTACCGAACAAGTAAAAAGCGCCGCCAAAAACGAGCTGAGCGCCTATGTGTATTCGGTATTAGCGGTGACAGAGGTCGAAAACAAACGGATTTTTATCCCCGAATTAGTGCTCGAAAACCGCTTTAACCTGATCCAATCGGGCCTCTATGCCATTGCCACCACAGAGAATGCCGAGCATCAGCAGAACATAGTCTGGCATTCGCAATCCTTTATGGGCATCACGCCGCCAGAGCATTTTACGATTCCTCCCACGGGCAAGAGTGCATTTGAGCAAATCGACCTCGATGGTGCGCCGCATCTTATCTACAGCTTTAGCGTCAGCTTTGCCAGCCTGAACGAAAACGTGCCTGTGACTATCCATATCATTAAGGATGAGTTGGAATTTCAACAGCAAATTGCCCAGTTTAATCAACAGCTTTGGACTTGGTTGTTGATCTTAATCTTAGTCATGCTGGTGTTTCAGTTGAGTTGGTTGATTTGGACCATTAGGCCGCTAGCGCGCTTTACCCAAGAGCTGCATGATGTCGAACAGGGTAAATCGACCCAGCTCAGTAGCCTGTACCCGAGCGAGTTGCAGGAAGTCGCGCGGCAACTGAATATCCTGCTCAATACCGAGCAAACCCAGCGTAAACGCTATCGTAATGCCCTAGCCGATTTGGCCCATAGCCTCAAAACACCACTCGCTGTGATTAAGAGCCAAGCGGATTTAAGCGAGGCGTCGAGCGAGCAAGTGTCGAATATCAGTCGCATCATCAGCCATCAGCTTAAACGCGCCCAAACGGCAGCATCGGCATCATGGCACTTAGGGATTAAGGTGGATGAGGTTGGTGTCAAATTGCTGCGCACCTTAGCCAAGATTTATCGAGAACCGCAGATAGATCTCAGTGGTGAAATGGCCCCACAGGCCGTATTTAAGGGCGATGAGGCCGATCTCACCGAAATTTTAGGCAACTTGCTCGATAATGCCTGTAAGGCTGCCAAGTCACAGGTCAAATTAACCGTCACAGGCGACGCCTATCAGCTACAGCTCTGTATTGAGGACGATGGTCCTGGGATCAGCGAAGCCCTGCAAACTCAAATATTTGAGCGTGGGATCCGCGCCGATTCTTACCGCCAAGGCAACGGCATTGGTCTAGCGATTGTCCGCGATTTAGTGGATAGCTATAACGGCCGCATTTCCGTATCCCGTTCAGAAAACTTAGGCGGCGCCAAGTTTACCGTTAACTTCACTCACTCGGCTTAATCTTTAATTTTTCATAAAGATAGTTAATTTTTAAGCTGAGAATGGCGCTGCAATACTCTTTTTACCCTACAAAATACTTTCAGCTTATGTTCATATTCACGCGCCTATGATGCCAATAACATCCTCAAATAGGATTATTGGAGCGAACCATGAACAGATTACATCGATGGAAATGGCTGGTGTTATCGGCGGCATTAATGACCTTGCCTTTCACCTCGCCAACTCAAGCCGAAGGCGTATCAGTCAGCCAAGGTTCAAGTGCTTCACTGAGCCAAGCCGAACTCGAGCAGATGCTTGCGCCCATTGCACTCTATCCCGATAGTTTATTGAGCCATATTTTGATCGCCTCAACCTATCCACTCGAGGTGGTACAGGCGCAGCGTTGGTTAGAGGATAACCCTAAGTTATCGACCGACGAGGTGATGTCTCGCACCGAAGATAAAGACTGGGATCCAAGCGTTAAAGCCCTGATGGCTTTCCCTAACGTCTTAGAGAAAATGAGCGAAGACTTAGATTGGACCCAGAAGCTCGGCGAAGCCTTCTTGGCCGATGAAGGCCAAGTAATGGACGGCATTCAATCGCTCAGACAACAAGCGGATAAAGCCAACAGCTTAGCCAATATGGGCAATATGGCGGTAACCCGTGCCAACAACCAAATCATCATAGAGCCCGCACGCCGCGAAGTGGTGTATGTGCCCTACTATGATCCCCGCGTGGTTTACGGCACTTGGCGCTGGGGCGTGGCCTATCCCCCCGTGTATTGGGAATTCGGTGGTTATGTGGGCTACCCTTACCGCCCAAGTCATAGTTACTTTTACTGGTCACCCGGGATCCATATTTCCTTCAACTACTTCTTTAGCTCGTTCCATTGGCACAGCCACAGAGTCGTCGTTGTCGATCACCGTCACTCCCACCATTATCGCCCAAGGGAGCGATACTCAGTCAGCTACGGCGCTCAACCTTGGAAGCATAAGCCCGAGCATAGACGCGGCGTGGTGTACCACAATCCCGTGGTGAAAGAACGCTACTACGGTGACAACAAGTTCCGTGGCCGCGATTCTCACTCCACTGGCAGTGGTCAACACTTTACCAGCCAATACTCGAAATCGCGGGAACATCAAGACGCACGTTATAACCGCGACAACAAGAACTATGACAAGCGCCAAGATAAGGACAGAGGCAACAACGCAAGCCGCGATAATCACTACAGCCGCGAGCGTACGCCCAGTTACCAAAACACTCAGGCCGAGTTAAAAGAGCGCCGCGTGGCACCGACAAACTCGACACAAGCGAACAAGGAAGGTTACAAAAGAGAGCGTAACGACAATGCCCGCAATGATAATCAGGTAAGGCAAATGCAGGCAAAAGCGACGAGGGAGCAAGCTAAAGAGAGTCCACAACGCCAGTATCAGACTCGAGAGCAGCAGCCGCGCAGCGTTGAGACCCGTACTCAGCCGCAGAGACAGGAAGCTCGCCCCGAGGTGAGACGCGCCGAACCGCAGCGCATTGAACAACCCCGCCAAGTGCAGCCAAGACAGCGGGAAGAAACGAGAGTTAGGCAGGGCGAGCCACGCCAAAATATGCAAATGGCCCGCAGCCCTGAGCATAACCAAGGCAGATCGGCGCAGAGCCAAGAACGCCGCCACAGGGAATAATCTTTACCAATAAAAAGAGCGCGAATATTCGCGCTCTTTTTTATGTTCAACAGCTTAAAACTTTAAGGTCAAGGACTGGCCTTCTCCCATGCCCTGCCACTCGAGGGTTAGATCCATTATCTCATTGATAATATGTTCAAAGTCCGTTTGAGAGACCTCGGGCAACGCGAGTTTACGATTACTGCAACTCTGCTCTAACAGGTATAAAAACCCAGCATAGGTCGGTGTATCGGCGGACCACAGCAAAGATTGCAGGGATTCGACAATCGACTCGGTCTGCCAAATTAAGGTCTTATCTGCGACGGCTAAGGAGGCTTCGTTATGTTCGAGGGAGAAGCTAATATCGGCCCCCGCTCGCACTTGGGCAAAAAATGCCCCCTGAATATGCAGACGTTTTTCAACAACATAGTGGATCATATCGTGGGGTGCTATCCCCTGCTCGGGCATTTGAGTCTGGGTCGCACTGCCATCCATGCGCACACAACGCAATTGCCCGTAACGCTTCGAACCTTTGGTGAAGATAACTTGCATGACGCCGTCCTTAGTTTATCCATCTTTCCATCGCCGGATTTAGCCAAGTATAGTTCTAAATGGATAAAAAAACGGCTTAAAAATTGCGCTCGATAAAGCGGAAACAGTCATCGGCAGCCAGTGGTTTACTAAAATAATATCCCTGTACTAAATCGCAGCCCATGCCCGATAACAGCACCAGTTGCGCCTCATTCTCGACCCCTTCGGCCACTACGGTCAGCCCCAACTCATGTGCCATTGAAATCGTCGCCGCGCTGATGGCGGCATCGTTCGGATCGCTCTCAATATCCTTCACAAAGGATCGGTCTAACTTGAGCCTGTCTAATGGCAATAACTTCAAGTAAGAGAGTGATGAATAACCCGTCCCAAAGTCATCGATGGCCAATTCGATGCCATGCTGGCGCAACTCGGCCAGTAACTTGGCATTTTGCTCGGGATACTGCATGGCGACACTCTCGGTAATTTCAAGCTCGAGCGCCCCCTTACCCAACTTATGCTTGGTCAGCACGTTGATAATATCCGCAACTATAGTGTCTTTACGTAATTGATGCGCCGAGAGATTAACCGCCATCCGCAATCCTTTAGCGCCCTTGTCACGCCATTCGGCCAGCTGTGCTAACGCGTTTTCTAATACCCATTGGCCGATAGGGATAATCATGTCAATTTCTTCGGCGATCGGGATAAAACGATCGGGCGCGACTAACCCTAATTCCGGATGTTGCCAGCGGATCAACGCCTCGACCCCAACCACTTGCCCGGAACTAATATCCACCTGCGGTTGGTAATATAGGAGCAACTCATTACAGGCGATCGCCTGCCTTAACCCTGTTTCGATTTGCTGGCGCTCAGTCACTAAGGTGTTCATCGCAGCGGTGAAAAACTGGTAGTTGTTACGTCCCGCCGCCTTAGCACGATACATGGCCATATCGGCATTTTTCATAAGCGCTTCAACACTGTCACCATCGGTTGGGAACAGGCTGATACCAATACTCGGCGATGAGTGTAACGGCTTATTATCAATGAGATAGGTTTGATTCAAACCACTACGTAGCGCTTCTGCCACCTTAGCGACCCTATCGTGATCCGTATCGGACAACACCACCACAAACTCATCGCCGCCGAGACGCGCGACGATATCGTCATTACCCATAATGTTTTTTAAGCGCCGCGCCACTTCGAGCAACAACATATCACCGACATGGTGGCCCAAGGTGTCGTTGATATTTTTGAAATGATCCATATCGATAAACATCACGGCAATCTGAGTTTGGGAGATAAACGCCTCTTGAAAGACCTTCTCCAGACGCGATTGCAGGCTCAAACGATTCGGCAGCAAGGTTAGCGAATCGTGGTGAGCTAAAAAGTGGATACGCTCCTCATTCACCTTACGCTCGCTGATATCGGTAAAACTGCCGATGTAATGGCTGATCGCGCCCGTCTCATCCCGCACTATCGACATCATTAACCATTTCGGGAAATCAAAACCCTCTTTGTGTCTGTCCCACACTTCCCCCTGCCAGAATCCGGTCTGTTCGAGGGCGGCGCGCACCTGTGCATCGATACTACGGTCGGTGCGCTCGGCCTCGAGGAAACGGCAATTTTTACCGATAATCTCGTCCCTTGAGTAGCCAGTGATCTGAGTAAAGGCGCTGTTCACATCCACTATGATGTCATTGGCGTCCATGATGGTGATGCCTTCACCACTTTGCTGGAACACCTGAGCCAGTAGGTTAACCCGAGCAACTGTGCGTTCCTGCTCGGTAATGTCTTCGACAATAAACAGGATCAGCTGTTCACCATTGGCAGCGGTGACCAGGGAGCCATTCAACCTCACGGCCACTAGCTGACCATCTTTATGGCGATAATGCTTCTGATAGGGGCCATAGCGACGGGTTTGCTTGAGACGTTCGAGCTGCTCGGTCTCACTCGATTGATAACGAATGGGGGTGAGTTCCCATGGGTCAATGGCTTGCAACTCTTCGAGGGTGTAGCCGGTTATCTCCATAAAGGCTTGATTGATGGCGACAAACTGCCCGTCCTCTAGCCGTTTTAAGGCGTGCCCCACGGGCGCCTTATCGAATAAGGTGCGATACCTTTGCTCACTCTCCATCAAGGTGGCTTGGAAGGTCTGGCTGCGGGCAATTTCCTTCGAGAGGGCCATGGTTTTTTCCGCGACCTTTTCGGCGATGCGGTGTCGCTCTCCCGATGAAACCAAGGTCATACCGCCAACTACGGCGCAGGTAATAAAGGCGAGCAGTAACATCAGCAGCGACAGGCTAAAAGTATCCCCCATCAAGGAGGAATAGGATTCATAGATCACTATATGCCAGTGCCTGTCGGCCAGCATAAGGTTCGCCTGAAAGTACTGGCCCATCTTGTCGCTATGGATATTGCCTTCAAAATCAGGAAACGTCTTCTGGCTATTGGCGTAAAGCAAGGCGCCCTTGGCGCTCATGTCCGTCAGGCGCCAATGCAAGCCTTTGACCTGCTCGACCTCATTGATAATCGACTGGAGATCGATCACCGCCGAACAAAAGCCGACTATATTGCCTAAGCGGTCGAATACGGGCGCGAGGAACAGAGTACCACCTGGGCCATTAGGATCTTCCGCCAGCTGGATTTTACCCGTCATCACAGGTGATAGGGTCGCGCGCACTTTTGCTATCGCCGCCGCCCTTGAGGGCTCGCCATTGATGTCTAGCCCGAGTGCGGCGCGGCTAGTATTCATAGGTTGTACAAACTTAACGGGCACCAGCCAACCGTCGGCATTCGGTGCACCGCCTTCTAAATATCTAATCTTATAGGGCTCACCGAGCTCGGTACTGGTCTCGGTCTCGAAACTGTCTTTATCGCTCGCGGCAATCAGTGGCGACCAAGCCCAGGCCCGAAAACCATCGAGTTGCAGTTGGTTACGCTTCCCAAACTGAATAAACTCGTCCTCGGACACTTGTTCGCTATTATCGAACAGGCTGGCCAAGGCAATCACTTGCTGTAAGTTAGACTCTTGGAAACTCTCCACACTGCTGATAATGGCATTGGATTGGATTTGAAACTTATCTTGCAGTTGTTGCCGCTGGTTCATATCCGAGTAGTAATAAATCCCGACGCAGAATAAAAAACCAACCAACAGCGGCAGTCCTGTCTGAACACGCCTCGAGCGCCAAATTGAGCGCTGATCGAAGATCAACATAGTGAGCGGAATAAAGATCACCGCCCCGAGTAAATCACCAATCCACCAATTAACCGTACTACCCAAGGCATCCTTGAGCGGAATGGTGCCGTGAACTACCAAGGCTGCATTCGCAAACAGCGTGGCAATCATGCAGGTCAGCGCGAGGCTGAGGCAGGATTTAATCACTGTGTTGGGTTTATCTAAGGTAAAAACAGGGTCGATACGACGGATCACCTTGGCCGAAACATAGGCTTGTAAGCTCGAAGCAGAGGCAATGGCTATGGGCAGCCAACCTAAGTGAAGCGCTCCGCCGATATTGATATTAATCAGCCAAGACCCAAGCAGCACCCCAAACCAAGGGGCATATTGGCGCCACATAATGCAGGAGGCGATGGCAATCCCCGCCGCGGGCCAGATGGCGGCCGAGTAACCTGGCGGTAGGGCAATCAACAAGCCTATTTTGCCAACGACAAAATAAGCCAAGGCAACGAGGATATTGACCTTAAGATAATGAGCAAATGCTTTGATATACAATCCCTTTTTATTACTAAGCCGGAACTCTGACAGGCACCATAATGCCTTAATCCGCAAATCAATCTCAAGCTGATAACAGACTCAGTATTGAAAAGTCCCCTAAAAATCGGCTTGTGGAGGTTCTTTTTGCAGGCATCTATCTGGTAAACTCGCGCCAATTTCGCCGACTAGGCACAAAAGCCATCGACCTTCTACAGCCTTGATGACGGCTCAACATTTCATATTCAATCTAAATAAGCTGTCGCTAATTTTAGCCAAGACAGACGACAAAATCCGCTGGATAAGCCATCAAAACTTGCCTAAAACTGTTCACATTTAACCCAAGGCGTTTTCTGATTCAGCTCACATTAACCCTATTTTTTGCGAGTGTAATCGATATAAATTCAGTTAAATTAGTTAATAAAATGTTTAAATTTAGTTTTAATTAAGGTTTTTTTAATGCAAAAGCCGTTTTGAGCCAGTGATCCACTTTCAATCAATCCCCGCTTCTTGTTATCCTCCCGCCCGCACAAAAAAGTTGCAGCTTGAATTTTTATTCAGCCAACGATTTCCTCCCGTTCAGCCGGACCTGTTAATTGAAATTCGCACTCAGCCAATTTATCGCTGAAGGATTGAATCTCGTTGCGAGGTTCTCCCACTTCAGTATGACAAACCTAACCCTACTCTTTGGGTTACTGTTTGTGCTGCCCGCAGCTGACCTAGTGTCGGTGATGGTTGGTGGCTGTATCGATATTGGCGAGTTAATCACCCTAAGCGATGGCTTTTTAATTGAGTTCTTCGGCGCCACGTTACTGAGCGTATTGCTGCTCAACCCCCAGATAATTAAGCAATTGTGGAATCTGTTCGACAATGGCTTTAAGTTTTTCAACAGCTTAGACCTCACTAATGCTGGCCAGTTTTTAGCACCCCCAAGGCTAAAATCCCTCGAGCACCTTGCGCACGGTTGTCGCGCCCCACCATTGTAACTCTCTGTTTTAAAATTCAAATTTAGCATTAAGCGCTGAAAGTCGATCCTCAATCTCGTATTGGGGTGGCAGGCATTTTTTGTGCCGCGCTCGAGCCACTTTCGGATTTGCCTTCGGATAACGCCGCTCAATGCTACTGCCTATCTCTCTGGGCAGAGTTGTAAACCTTAGGGTTAGAGGAATCTTCCTTTGTTAATTCGAAATTTAAGTAAAGTAGCATTCGCGGCGCTTGCCCTGATGCTCGCAGGCTGTGATGGCGGCGTATTGGATCCCAAGGGCCAGATCGGTGTCGATGAAAAGCACCTGATCATCATCGCTACCCTACTCATGCTGATTGTGGTTATCCCCGTGATCTTCATGACTTTGTTCTTCGCATGGAAATACCGCGATGGCCGAGATCATGAGGTTTTTGCCCCTAAATGGTCCCACTCAAGTGCGATTGAAACCGTGGTTTGGATTGTGCCGATTGTGATCGTCGTGATTTTAGGTGTGATCACTTGGGGTTCAACCCATGATCTCGACCCTTACAAACCACTCGAACACGACGCCAAGCCGATTACGGTTGAAGTGGTTTCTATGGACTGGAAATGGTTGTTTATCTATCCAGAACAAGGTGTTGCATCGGTAAATGAACTGGCTTTCCCAGCGAATGTACCTGTGAACTTTAAGATCACCTCTGATACCGCCATGAACTCTTTCTTTATCCCGCAGTTAGGTAGCCAAATCTACTCAATGGCTGGGATGACGACTAAGTTGCACCTGATTGCCAACGAACCCGGTACCTATGACGGTATTTCCGCTAACTATAGCGGCGCAGGTTTTGCGGGCATGAAGTTTAAAGCCATTGCCACGCCAACGGCAGCCGACTTCGATGCTTGGGTAGCCAAGGCCAAACAACAGGCGACTAAGACCTTAGACTCTGCGACTTATCAAGCCTTAGCACAGAAGAGTGAAAACAATCCTGTTGAATACTTTGGCTCAGTGAGTCACGGCATGTTCGATCAAATCGTGATGCAATACATGCACATGGACTCAAACGAGAACATGGCAGGCCATGAAGGCATGGAACACATGAGTGCCGACCACAATATGGCTGGCATGCACCACGATATGGCGCATATGGCGAGCGACCAGAAGATGGCCGACATGGAAGGCTCAACCCATTCTGACACTTCATCTACAGAACACTCATCCACTCACCAAGTGGAGGCGGAGTAATCATGTCTTTTCTCGGTAAATTAAGCTTAGATGCGATCCCGTATCATGAGCCTATCATCATGGTGACCCTTGCGGTTGTTGCCGTGATAGGCCTGTACGTCGCAGCCTTGATCACTAAACACAAAAAATGGGGCGTGCTTTGGCACGACTGGTTAACCTCGGTTGACCATAAACGCCTCGGTATCATGTACATAGTGCTTGCCTTCATCATGTTGATCCGCGGTTTCTCCGACGCCATCATGATGCGTACCCAACAGGCACTGGCCACCAATGGCGCCGCAGGTTATCTGCCGCCTGAACATTACGACCAAATCTTCACTGCCCACGGCGTGATCATGATTATCTTTATGGCGATGCCATTTATGATCGGTCTAATGAACTTAGTGCTGCCACTACAAATCGGTGCCCGCGACGTTGCCTTCCCCTTCTTGAACAACCTCAGCTTCTGGTTAACCGCGTCTGGTGCCGTGCTGATCAATATTTCATTAGGTTTAGGTGAATTCGCCCGTACCGGTTGGGTGGCTTACCCGCCTTTATCTGAGCTGGCTTACAGTCCGGGCGTTGGGGTCGATTACTATATCTGGGCACTACAGATTTCGGGGATAGGGACAACCTTAACCGGGGTCAACTTTATCGCGACTGTGCTTAAGATGCGCGCTCCAGGCATGAAGTTGATGCAAATGCCAATCTTCACTTGGACTTGTACTTGGGCCAACATCCTGATCGTGGCTTCGTTCCCGATCCTGACCGCGGTTTTAGCACTGTTAACACTCGATCGTTACATGGATTTCCACTTCTTCACCAATGATGGTGGTGGTAACGCCATGATGTATATCAACCTGTTCTGGGCTTGGGGTCACCCTGAAGTGTACATCCTGATTTTACCTGCGTTCGGTATCTTCTCAGACGTAATTTCAACCTTTACCTCTAAGCGTCTGTTCGGCTATTCCTCCATGGTATGGGCCAGCGGCGCGATTTCGATCCTCGGCTTCATCGTGTGGTTACACCACTTCTTTACCATGGGCTCGAGCGCCAACGTCAACGCCTTCTTCGGCGTGATGACCATGGTGATTGCGGTCCCGACAGGGGTAAAACTGTTTAACTGGTTGTTCACTATTTACCGCGGCCGCCTGCGCTTAACTGTGCCAGTGCTGTGGACCTTAGGCTTTATGGTGACTTTCACCATTGGTGGTATGACGGGCGTGTTATTGGCCGTACCTGGAGCCGACTACGTACTGCACAACAGCTTGTTCCTGATCGCTCACTTCCATAACACCATTATCGGTGGTGCCGTGTTCGGTTACTTAGCCGGTTTTGCTTACTGGTTCCCGAAAGCGACGGGTTTCCACTTAAATGAGCGTTTAGGTAAAGCCTCATTCTGGTGCTGGCAGATTGGTTTCTATGTGGCCTTTATGCCGCTGTATGTACTCGGTTTTATGGGTATGACTCGCCGTATCAACCACATTGATAACCCAGCATGGAACATGTGGATCTATATCGCTGCCGTGGGTGCTTGCATCATCATGGTCGGTATCATTCTGCAATTCGTACAACTGTACGTGAGTATCCGTGACCGCGACCAAAACCGTGACACCACGGGCGACCCATGGAATGGCCACACACTGGAATGGTCAACCGCCTCACCACCACAGTTCTACAACTTTGCTAAGTTGCCACAAGTGTCTGATATCGATGCCTTTACCGATGCCAAAGAGAAAGGCACTGCGTATCAACGCCTCAAACACTATCAGCCAATCCATATGCCGAAAAATACTCCGAGCGGTATCTTAATGGCACTGGGTATTACTGCCGCTGGTTTTGCTGCGATTTGGCACATTCTGTGGCTCGCGATTGTGGGCATGGTGGGCGCGTTTATCGTGTTCTTATTCCGTGCTTATAACAACGATGTCGACTATTACGTTCAACCCGATGAAGTGGCACGCATTGAAAATGCTCACTTAAACAATGTAGTAAGGGGCTGATATGAGTGTTGCAATCCCAGCTGATTTAGAAGTTGCTCACGCCGAGGAGCACCACGAGCACCATGACACGGGTGGCAACACCCTGTTTGGTTTTTGGCTCTACCTGATGACCGACTGCATCCTGTTTGCATCGGTATTCGCCACCTACGCCGTGCTCTATATGAACACAGACGGCGGTGTCTCGGGTAAAGACATTTTCGAACTGGACTTTGTGCTGATCGAAACCGCAGCCCTGCTGCTCAGTAGTATTACCTATGGCTTCGCGTTGATTTTCGCTAAGCGCCACAACAAGGCGGCAACCCTCACTTGGTTAGCCATTACCTTTGCACTGGGCTGTGTGTTTATCGGCATGGAAGTCTATGAGTTCCATCACCTGATCGAACATGGCAACGGTCCACAACGCAGCGCCTTCCTGTCATCTTTCTTCACCTTAGTGGGCATGCACGGCTTGCACGTGACCGCTGGGTTAATTTGGATGGCAATCATGATGATTGAAGTCGCCAAAACGGGCTTAGGTAACCGCAGCATCACTCGCCTGAGCTGCTTAAGCTTGTTCTGGCATTTCCTCGACATCGTGTGGATTTGTGTATTCACCGTTGTGTACTTATTGGGAGCACTGTAATGGGCGCACATACTCAATCACATGACCATAGCCATGGCGCAGACGATCTGGCCGCCAGCATCAAGTCCTACTTAGTCGGTTTTGTGCTGTCAGTGGTGTTAACTGCCATCCCATTCTGGGCGGTAATGACCCATCACTTCGAACAATCGACGACGCTTGCCATCGTTATTGTCACGGCACTGGTGCAGATTTTGGTACACCTTAAGTACTTCCTGCACTTGGACTTCTCTAAGGAAGGCAAGATCAACACCTTCTCCTTCCTATTTACCGCGCTGATCATCGTGATGGTGGTTGGCTTGTCGGTATGGATCATTCTCGAAGCTAACGCTTTGATGATGTAACGAGACACAGCAAATGAACACACAAGCTAGATTGACATCGACGCAATGGAAAGCACGCTTCAAAGGGTATGTACAGGTAACTAAGCCTGGCATCATTTTCGGGAATCTGATTTCCGTTGCTGGCGGTTTCCTATTGGCCGCGAAGGGCGATGTGGATCTGGTCTTGATGCTGGCAAGCTTAGTGGGATTATCCTTAGTCGTCGCCTCAGGCTGTGCGATTAATAACTGTATTGACCGTGATATTGACGCAAAAATGCAGCGCACCTGCAAACGCGTCACCGTCACGGGCGAAATCCCCCTAAGCCATGTCTTGCTGTTTGGCATCGCCTTAGGCGTGCTTGGATTTGGCATCTTAGCCCTGTTCACCAATGCCTTAGCCCTGCTGTTTGCCGCCATTGGCTATGTCGTTTATGTCGGGATTTATAGCCTCTATATGAAGCGAAACTCGGTTTACGGCACCTTAGTCGGCAGCTTTTCGGGCGCAGTACCGCCCGTGGTGGGCTATTGCAGCGTGACGGGGCAAATGGATATGGGCGCAGTGATTTTATTGCTGATGTTCAGTCTCTGGCAGATGCCACACTCCTACGCAATCGCGATTTTCCGCTTTAATGACTATGCAGCCGCGAAGATCCCCGTGCTGCCCGTCGCCGAAGGGATGGCCAAGGCGAAGCACCATATAGTGCTCTATATCGCAGTGTTCGCCTTGGTCAGCACCATGCTGCCACTCGCAGGTTACACAGGCACCGCCTTTATGGCCGTGACCTGTGCCACCAGCCTCTGGTGGCTAACTATGGCCCTCAAAGGTTATCGTCAAGATGTGGATATGCCACGTTGGGCCAGACAAGTGTTTGGTTTTTCAATTATTACCATCACAGCACTCAGTGTAACCATGGCGCTGGATTTTCAAGCGGTCAGTCAAACCCCACTGTTTACCTTAGTGCGATAAATATAACCTTTATTCAAAAACAAAAGCGCTAACCTAGGTTAGCGCTTTTTATTGCCGTATGACTAGCGTCACCCCAATACTTTAGTACCGTTTAACGACGACAATCTCAGCCATCGAAATTTATTGGACTACAATATCAAACGCCTATAAACGTTTATGTGCATTATTACAGGGAGTATTCGATGAAATTGATATCATCAGCCATAGTCTGTTTCAGTTTGAGTTCATTCGTACAAGCATCGAGTCCACCAAAACCCAATGCCGAAGCAATTTATATGGGTGGCAACATAATAACAGTGAATGACTCTGCCCCCACAGCAGAGGCATTAGCGATAAAAAATGGCCGCATTCTTGCCGTTGGCAAAGCATCGGAACTGCTAAAACTCAAAGGGAATGACACTCAAGTAATCAATCTCAATGGTAAGACACTAATCCCAGGTTTTATCGATGGTCATGGTCACGTATTCAATACAGGGATCCAAGCGCTATCGGCAAATCTGCTCGCGGCTCCTGATGGACATGTCGGTAATATTGCCGATCTACAGAAAGCGTTAAAGGCATGGGCAGGCAAAGCTGAAAACAGCAAGCTCGGCATCATTCTCGGCTTTGGTTACGACGACTCACAGCTGGCGGAACAGCGCCACCCAACCCGCCAGGAATTAGACGCCGTTGCTAAGGACATTCCAGTACTTATCATCCATCAATCTGGCCACTTAGCCACACTGAATACTAAAGCGCTGGAGCTCGTAGGTTTTACCGCCGAAACTCAGGATCCTGAAGGCGGAAAACTGCGCCGCGAGGCCGATGGCAAAACCCCCAATGGCGTACTCGAAGAAACCGCCTTCTTTGGCATGCTGCTCCCGCTGTTTGCCAAGCTCAATGAAAAGGAAAACGAAACCATCTTTGCTGCTGGCATGAAGCTCTATTCCAGCTTTGGCTACACCACAGCGCAGGAAGGCCGCGCCTCTAGCGCTGCGGTAAAAACCATGTATAACGTTGCGCAGCAACAAAAGTTACCTATCGATGTGGCTGCCTACCCTGATATTCAAAGCGCACAGGATGTGATTGTTCCACCCTACTATTCTACTAATTACAACAATGGCTTCCGTGTAGCAGGCGCTAAACTCAACCTTGATGGTTCACCACAGGGTAAAACCGCTTGGTTAACTCAGCCCTATTTGGTTCCCCCCGTTGGACAAGAGCCGGGATACAAGGGTTACCCGAGCATGACCGATGAGAAGGCGGCGGAATATATTGAACTCGCCCAGAGCAAAGGTTGGCAATTGTTGACCCATGTGAATGGCGATGCCGCCATCGATCAGCTCCTTAAAGGCATTGAAGCCAGTGAGAAAAAACACGGCAAGCCAGATAGGGGCTTTGTCGCCATCCATGCACAAACGGCACGCAAGGATCAGGTGGAGAGCTTTAAACGCCTTGGGGTTTTTCCATCTTTCTTCCCAATGCACACCTTTTACTGGGGTGATTGGCATATGGACTCAGTGCTAGGCGGTGAGCGCGCTCAAAATATCTCGCCAACGGGCTGGGCGCGAGAACTGGGGATGATTTATACCTCACACCATGACTCGCCAGTCGCATTACCCAACTCAATGCGAGTTTACTCCGCTACAGTTAATCGTATCAGCCGCACTGGGCGCGTACTCGGCCCGGCACAAAAGGCCTCTCCATTGGAGGGATTGAAATCTCAAACCCTGTGGGCAGCAACTCAATATAAAGAGGAAAAAAACAAGGGCTCGCTGGAAGTGGGTAAACTGGCAGACTTAGTGATTTTATCCGATAACCCACTGCAAGTTGCCCCCGAAGCTCTTGCCGATATTCAGATATTAGAAACGATTAAAGAAGGCCAAACTGTCTATAAACGTGATGATCAAGTCAATGCTAATACCGGAAGCTGCGTAGAGTCCGCCAAATGCCAATCAATAGCAACGACAGCCATGATAGCGACAGGCTTATTGCATCACGCACATTAAACTTGGCGGTAAAATGTCGATAGAAGACTTGCGCTTCTATCGACATTTCTTTTATACGCCATTGTGAAAACTTTGATTTGTTAAAGAGTTACTTCATTGCCGATTTAACATAAACATCGAAGCGGTTTTTCTTAGTCTCAATAACCATGCTGGGCTTAACACCGGCGAGGTCTTCGGCATAATCGGGGCGCTTCACCACCACACGCTTACTGGCTAGGGCCATGGCGGGGGCGAGCAAACCATCGGCGTCGAGGTCTGCACCGACTAAGGTTTGGAAGACCCGCATTTCCTTTTTAACCAAGGCCGATTTGTCGCGGTGGGGGTACATAGGGTCGAGGTAGACGACATCAACCTCTTGCTCCAATTTGGCGAGTGCTTCGAGGCTGGAGCCATGGAAAAGCTGCATACGTTCACGCATCCAATCGCCGATTTCGGCATCTTGATAGGCGCGGCGCAGACCGTCTTCTAATAATGCAGCCACCACAGGATGGCGCTCTACCATAATCACAGTGCAACCTAAGCTTGCCAGCACAAAAGCATCGCGACCCAAGCCCGCAGTACCATCGACCACTTTTGGGGTAACGCCCTGCTTTAACCCAACAGCCTTAGCAATCGACTGCCCACGACCGCCACCAAACTTGCGTCTATGGGCAACCGCACCAGTCACAAAATCCACTACTATGCCATCGAGCTTAGGTTCATCACGCTTATGTAGCGTCAAGGTGTCTGATTCAAAACGCAATTCGAATGGCGCATCGGCATCAAACACCAGTTGCCAACGAGCACAGATATCCACAAGAGTTGGAAATTGCTGATTAAAAAAGACTGGTATAGGCAAAGGGATCACTGTTTGACAGGTAGAAATTGCCGCCATTATGCCAAAAGCGAGCAGAGCTGAATACTCTCTTCATGGCGAATTCAGGGTAGTGCATAGTGTGGCTAATTTACCCCAAGGAGTATTATCCCTATAATTGCCCCATTGAATGCGGGTATTTCACCTGTACTGCTCACCTTGGAAGATCCGATGTTAAGTTACCGCCACGGTTATCACGCCGGCAATTATGCCGATGTGTTGAAACACGCTATTTTGCTGCAAACCTTGCAGTTAATGCATAAGAAAGACAAACCCTTAGTCTACATCGATACCCATGCGGGTGCGGGTGGTTATGCGTTAACGGATGAGTTTGCTCAGAAGACAGGTGAATACCTCGAAGGCGTGGCCAAGCTTTGGGATAAAACCGATCTGCCAAAATCCCTGCAGGATTATGTGGATGCGGTGCGTCACTTTAATGAAGACAATCCAGAAGAACTCAACTTTTACCCAGGTTCTCCCGCCATTATCGATATGGAGCTGGGGCCGAAGGATCGTATGCTGTTGCACGAGCTGCACGGTACCGATCATCTGCTGCTGGATGAGTATTTCGAGCAGGATAAGCAGGTAAAAGTCATCAAGGGCGATGGCCTTAAAGGATTGATTGCTGCGGTACCGCCACTAGAGCGCCGAGCACTGGTACTTGTCGACCCCAGCTATGAGATTAAGACCGACTATCAAACGGTCGCCGAGACCTTAATCAAGGCACATAAACGCTTTGCTACGGGCGTATTTATGCTTTGGTATCCCGTAGTTAACCGCGCGCAGACGGAAGAAATGCTTGCCCGCTTAGCTGGCAGCGGTATTAAGCGCCAGCTGCGTATCGAGCAGGCAATCAAACCCGACTCCAATGAATTTGGCATGACCGCCGCAGGCCTATGGGTGATTAACCCACCTTGGCAACTGGATGAAATCGCGACTGAAATGCTCGACTATCTTGGCAAAAACTTAGGCCAAGCGGATGGCAATGTCATCGTCAAATGGGAAGTCGGCGAATAAGCAAATCCTATTGCGTCATAATCGCATGTAGCAGAGCAGCGTCACCTCCTAGGTACGCTGCTTTTGTTTTTTAAGCATTAAATAACCTACTGAATAGGCATCTTTTCGACACTCGTTAACCCGAGTTCAGGTTAAATAGAGAGTGGCAGTGCCGCTAGACTTTGGCACTGCGGTAACGTTTTAGCAGAATTTGCACCCGTTCCACATAGGCTTGGGTTTCTGGATAGGGAGGAATACCGTTGTATTGGGTCACTGTGGTTGGCCCAGCATTGTAGGCCGCGCAGGCCAATGCAATATCACCATTAAACTGTTTTAGCATTTGCGCCAAATACTTACTGCCGCCGAGAATATTCTCCTCCGGTAAAAAGGCATTGGTCACGCCCATCTCTTTGGCGGTTTCGGGCATCAATTGCATCAAACCCATTGCGCCAGTGCGCGACAAGGCTCTGGCATTAAAGGCCGACTCGGCGTGGATCACGGCGCGGATAAGTGCAGGGTCTAATTGATGTTTATGAGCCGCACGGCTGATCAAACTATCGTAATTGCGGGTAAACAACCGAATGCCATTCCAGTCAATTTTGGAATCTGGGCGACAGGCAAAACAGTCATAGAGCAGGATTTGATACTCATTGGTGGTCGGCGCTTTATCGGTAAAAGCAGTGACACCATTGGCCTGTAGATATTGATAAACTTTGACTTTTTCTTGCCCAGTGTTACTCACAATACCGCTTTCAGAATAACGGGCCACAATACGGGGCTTAGGCTTGGCTTCTTCGGCAAACGCGGCCGCAACACTTCCCCAAGCCAAGCACAAACCAAGGCTAGCTATGGCTATCGACTTAAGGCAAAGTGGCGAAGAATGCGTTGCTGGCATCAAAGTCCCGTATGTTCGTTGAGTTTAAGTACTTCAATAATAGCAAAGAGTTGCTTCATCTCACGGTTTAACTGGCTAAATTCCGCCGAAAAATGAGCACTGTCGAAGATAGAGCGCATCTGGAAACGACTGCGGCGATTAGGCAAAAACAAGATCAAACGGTTGCGAAAGAAGGCGCATTGAATCTCCCCATCGAAGGACTTTGCCAATTGCTGCAAGCGCTCCATAAAGGCGGTATTGAGCAAATAGCGCGACTCGATTTGATCCGTTGAAAACACATCGAACTCTTTTTCGAACAGGGGATCTTCAAGCTTCACCCTTTGCAGCCCTGAGTGGTTGTCGGATAAGAAATTTGCCAGTCCGCCGCGATCCTTTAATACCACGGTATGACCAATAAATTGCTTATGGCTACTCAGCTCAACCACAGTGCCGCGAAAGCGAGTCTCGGTGCGAGTCACGGTTCGGCGTTTATTGCCGTCCCACTCCTCCACTCGCACGTCTTTGGTCAGGGTTAACTCATTGACGACTAACTCAATGCCCTTGTATTGACCTTGAATATAATCACCAAAGCTCGCCTTATCGTAATTGGGTAGCACCTTAGCCGCAGTGAGGCGATTCATGTCGAGGCGCATCTCGCGGTTGTAGATAAAATCCTCACCAAAGTACTTAAACATGATGGGATAAATATCTTGCTGCACTTGCCGCTTAAACTGCCGAGTCGGTGTAAAACTCCAAAAACCTAATCCCAATAGCGCGACTAACGGCAGCGGAAACAGCATGAGTCCACGGCTATGCCCCAATAGCGCTAACAGCACAAGACCTGCGACAATCGCCAAACTAAGATATAAGCGTTTACGCGTAGCCTTAAGGCTGTTGACGCGCTTGGTTTCATAGCGGGCGGCCAGCGGCGCCAGTTGGGTATCGTAGTACTCCTGTAGCGACTCCCTATCCGAAGCGTCGGCCGACAATCTTGCCGCCTGCCGCTGAGCCTTGATAGGACTGCCTAAGATAAAGGTGAGTATATTCATTCAGTTAATATGTTTGCGGAGCCTATCTTGGCCCCGCAAATATCGAAGGATTACAGATAATCCGCCGCGTCTATCGGCGCTTTAGAGGCTTCATTCACCTCGTAGAATGGCATCACCTTAATGTTTGCCATCGACGCAATAATCGACCCGGGGAAAATCTCAACGGCAGTATTTAACTCAGACACCGCCGAATTATAGAAACGACGGGCAGCAGAGATATGGGCTTCGACCTCGTTATAGGTTTGCATCGCCTCGAGCATAGTATTGTCCGACTTCAGCTCGGGATAGCTTTCAACACTCACCATCAAGGCACCCATTTTATCGTTCAGCTTCTCGGCTTGCGCAATATGCTCTTTCACCGCATTCGGATCTGTCTTGTTGTAATTGCGGGTTAATTGCGTGCGTAGCTCAGTGATTTCAGTGAGTAATGACTTTTCATGATCCATAAATCGCTTGGCGATTTTGAGGATATTGGGCACAAGATCGGCGCGCTTGGCTAACTGCACATCGATTCCCGACAGGGCTTCGAGGGCGGTATTGCGCTTTTTGACTAGGCTGACGTACCAAAGGTAGGTGACGATAAAAATCAGCGCTAATCCTAATAACAGTTTGTCCATCTTCCATCCTTAGGGTTTGTTCTTAGTCTCAACGGGTACAGCTAAACATAAATGGCCAAGAATTTCATCTAAAGCGATAGCTAACGCAATGAAATATTAGCTTTAGCTACTCTGGTCAGAGCATTAAGCAACAAAATGACCAGCGAGATTATTCAGCTTGGATACAGAAAAACTAGGCTATAGTGTATATGCACAACGTTAAGAGCAACCTTTTTGCTCGTGAATACTGGACTCCTAGTGAGTCCATTTTTTTACCCCGCATTTCCCCCATAATCCGCCGCACAGCCGCAGTTGCAACATTTAAGTTTCAATTAAAGCTTAACCATCATACTTTTCGGCCAATTTTTTAACTTTCACCTTAGCGTTAATCCAACCACTTGGGCCAGACATAGCTCTGCCAAGTACGCCGCATCGATTCTGCTCCCGGGTAAAGAATGCGCTAGCAAAGGTCGACAGAGGCAAGAGAATGAGTTCGAAATCCAACGATATTCCCGTCAATTCACCACAGGCCGACGACATGAGTTCTCGCGGCTGGTTTGTCCGTTTTCTTAATATTGTCGAACGCTTAGGGAACCTACTCCCCCATCCTATTACCTTGTTCGCCCTGTTCTGTGTCGCCGTGATCTTAGTATCTGGCATTGCGGGCTACTTTGGATTAACGGTCACCGATCCGCGCCCCGAAGGCGCCCACGGACGTGGCGCCGATGGACTTATCCACGTCGTCAGCCTGATGAATGCCGAAGGCTTGCGGATGATAGTGTCCAACTTAGTCACTAACTTCACCGGCTTTACGCCCCTAGGCACTGTACTGGTCGCCCTGCTGGGTGTGGGCATCGCCGAGCGTTCTGGATTGTTATCCGCGGCGATGCGGGCACTCGTTATGGGTGCATCTAAGCGATTGGTGACGTTAACTATCGTATTTGCCGGCATTATGTCGAACACCGCCGCAGAGCTTGGATATGTAGTATTAATTCCCATGGCGGCGATGATCTTCCACTCCTTAGGTCGTCATCCACTGGCGGGCTTGGCCGCGGCATTTGCCGGGGTATCAGGGGGATACAGCGCCAACCTATTGCTCGGTACTGTCGATCCGTTGTTATCGGGTATCACTGAAGCGGCGGCGCGAATGATCGATCCCGACTACAACGTCGGCCCCGAGGTTAACTGGTACTTTATGTTTGTCTCGACCTTTGTGATCACTTTCCTCGGCGCCTTTGTGACCGAGAAAATTGTCGAGCCGAAACTGGGCAAATATCAAGGCGATGATGCCGATGAAACCGTGCTCCAATCCATGGACAATGTCACCGAGCTGGAAAAACGCGGCCTCAAGTGGGCGGGATTATCTATGCTGGTGCTAGCGGTATTCCTTGCGCTGTCCGTCGTGCCAGAGGGTGCGCCACTGCGCGATCCTAAAACCGGTCTGGTCTCGGGTTCGCCCTTCCTCAAAGGCATAGTCGCCTTTATCTTTATCTGTTTTGCTATCCCAGGTTTTGTCTACGGTAAGGTCGTTGGCAGCATTAAAAACGATAAAGACGTTATCAATGCCATGTCGCACAGTATGAGCACTATGGGACTGTATATCGTACTGGTGTTCTTTGCGGCGCAATTTGTGGCCTTCTTTAACTGGAGTAATCTGGGCGCCGTGTTAGCCGTGCTGGGTGCCGATGCCCTGCAATCCATTGGCTTAACCGGGCCAATCCTGTTCCTGTTTTTTATTATGCTCTGTGGCTTTATCAACTTGATGCTGGGCAGCGCCTCGGCCCAGTGGGCCATTACCGCACCGATTTTTGTGCCCATGCTGATGTTAGTCGGCTATGCGCCCGAAACCATTCAAGCGGCCTACCGTATTGGCGACTCAGTGACTAACTTAGTCACGCCTATGATGAGTTATTTCGGGCTGATTTTGGCCGTGGCTTGCCGTTACCAAAAAAACCTTGGCATAGGCACGCTTATCGCCACTATGCTGCCGTACACCTTAGTGTTTTTCGTTGGCTGGACGGCGTTCTTCTTCCTGTGGGTGTTTGGCTTTGGTCTGCCAGTGGGGCCAGGTGCAGCCACTTACTACACGCCTTAAGCCGAGGTTTACCTCCATCCCTAACCCAAAGGGCGTCGAAGCTAAGCTCGACGCCCTTTTTGATGTTTGAATTCTTGGGTGGATTAACGGCCTCAGTCGTATAACCATTCCATTAAAAAACTACAGATCAGCAAGAAAACCCCCAGATTAAACACCACGGTCTGTAATTTTGCCTTAGGCGATTTATCCTCCGCCTGACTCATCACTTGGTTGAGAGGAGTATAAAACATATTAGGGTCGAGCCCCATGCCAATAAAAAATACTGCGACGGCAAAGAGGCGAGTCAGCTCAGGAACGGCCAGCTGCTCAAGATAAAACTCATAGGCGCCATAGGCGACCATGCCCACGGCGATGCAATGGCAAACGACGGCCATGATAAGCTGCTTAGTCATAAAACCTCTCACCGATGACACACTTTGCTCCTAAAGCCAACGCACTGTTACTCATTATGCAGCTGATAATATTCGGCGCGCAGTCTATCTCTTTTACGTTGTAGCCGCACCCAAGCAAACCAACCAAATAAAATACCTGCCGCAGGATAAAGATAGAGTGCCCGAGCTAATTCACCCCAAAAGGATGTATCTGAGGTCAAATAATGGATAGTGGCGACCACGACTGAAGTCATACAACCCCAAAACAACACGCCAACCACTAGGATAAAAAACCACTTTCCCTTGGCTATGGCTTTATCCAGTGCCGCAAGTTCCTGTGCCGACATACCAAGCTCTCCATCCATTATGATTCCACCAATATGCCTGAATTGGCTAATGCTGGCTATCCATCGTAGTAACGATACACCAACAAAAAGCCCTGCATGTGCAGGGCTTTAAGAGTGTTAGGTTAGATTACTCCGCCGAGGTCGGCTTTTCTTCTTTACCTTTCTTCTCGCGCTTACTAAAGATACGTTCCACAATCACGAAGAACAACGGCACGAAGAAGATACCTAGGAAGGTCGAACTCATCATACCGCCGAGTACCCCAGTACCGATGGCGTTCTGGCTACCAGAACCTACACCCGTACTAATCGCTAACGGTACAACACCCAGACCGAAGGCGAGTGACGTCATCAGAATTGGACGCAAACGCACGCGGACCGCATGTAAGGTCGCCTCAATAAGACCCGCACCTTTTTCATAGAACTCTTTGGCGAATTCCACAATCAAGATGGCGTTCTTCGTCGCCAAACCGACCGTCGTCAACAGACCCACCTGGAAGAACACGTCGTTTGGCAAGCCACGACCATTCATCGCCAGCAGGGCACCGATAATACCGAGCGGAACCACTAGGATTACTGCGAACGGTACAGACCAGCTCTCATAAAGTGCTGCCAGTACGAGGAATACCACCAGAATCGACAGAGCATACAGCGCTGGCGCTTGGTTACCGGATAAACGTTCCTCATAGGATAAGCCGTTCCACTCGATACCAAAGCCAGGTGGTAACTGCTTCACCATGTCTTCCATGATATTCATCGCCGCACCGGTACTGAAACCAGGAGCCGTTGCGCCTTGAATGTTCATGGCAGGTAAACCGTTGAAGCGTTCTAGACGAGGTGAACCATATTCCCATGCGCCCGTTGCGAAGGCCGAGAATGGCACCATGTCGCCCTTGTTGTTACGCACGTACCAAGTGTCTAAGTCTTCAGGTTGCATACGGTATTGTGCATCACCCTGTACGTAAACCTTCTTCACACGACCACGGTCGATAAAGTCGTTTACATAAGAGCCACCCCATGCGGTTGCGAGTACACTGTTCACGTTCGCAATCTCAATGCCTAAGGCACTCAGTTTGGCATGGTCGATATGCAACTGATAGATTGGCGCATCTTCCTGACCGTTTGGACGAACGCCCACGAGGTTTGGATTCTGTGCCGCCATACCCAACAATTGGTTACGCGCTGCGACTAACTTGTCGTGCCCTTGGCCATTCTTATCTTGCAGGTACATGTCGAAACCGTTAGCCGTACCCAGCTCGATTACCGCAGGCGGTACGAAGGCGAATACGAAGGCTTCTTTCATTTGACTGAATACGCCCATCGCGCGGCCCGCAATAGATTGCACATCCATACCTGGCGCTTCACGCTCTGACCAATCCTTCAAGCCAACGAAGGCAATACCCATGTTCTGGCCTTGACCCGCGAAACTGAAGCCCGCCACGCTGAACACCGATCTCACGCCCTCTTCTGCCAGATAGTGATCAGAGACTTTCTCCAACACTTTAAGCGTACTTTCTTGGGTTGAGTTAGTTGGCAAAATCGCCTGCGTGAACAAGATACCTTGGTCTTCGTCGGGTAAGAATGCCGTTGGCATGCGCATGAAGATCCAGCCCACTGCCACAACTAATGCAGCGTAAATCATCATGACTCTGAAGCTACGTTTTATAATACCAGCCACGCTCGATTCATAACGGTTCGTTAAGCGATCGAAGCCACGGTTAAACCAGCCGAAGAAACCGGTTTCGATATGGCCATGGCCCTTCTTCAAAGGTTTTAACATGGTCGCACAGAGTGCAGGCGTTAAAATCAAGGCTACCAGCACAGACAGCGCCATCGCAGACACGATAGTGATCGAGAACTGACGGTAAATTACCCCGGTTGAACCCGACATAAACGCCATAGGTACGAATACCGCTGACAAGGTCAGACCGATACCGACTAACGCGCCAGTAATTTGATCCATCGACTTACGGGTCGCCTCGAGTGGGCTTAAGCCCTCTTCAGCCATTACCCGCTCAACGTTTTCCACCACCACAATCGCGTCGTCCACGAGCAGACCAATTGCCAGCACCATAGCGAACATGGTGAGGGTGTTGATGGAGAAGCCCGTTGCCGACAGAATCGCAAAGGTTCCCAGCAATACGACAGGTACTGCGATGGTTGGAATCAGCGTCGCGCGGAAGTTTTGCAGGAAGAGGTACATGATGACGAACACCAGTACGATAGCTTCAAGCAGAGTGTGTACTACGCCTTCAATCGATTTCTCAACGAATGGCGTTGTATCGTAGGGGTAAACCACATCTAACCCAGCAGGGAAGAAGGGACGTAACTCTTCAACTTTAGCGCGAACGGCTTCTGCCGTGTCTAAGGCGTTAGCACCAGTAGCCAACTTAATCGCAATACCAGAAGCGGGTTTGCCGTTATATAGAGACTCTACCGCATAGCTTTCAGAACCTAGTTCAACACGCGCCACATCACCCAAGAACACGTTCGCACCCGAAGTATCGGATTTGATGATGATCTTGCGGAATTGTTCTGGCGTTTGCAGACGGCTCTGTGCCGATACAGTCGCGTTTAACTCTTGCCCTGGCAGTGATGGCGTACCACCGAGTTGACCCGCTGATACCTGCGCGTTTTGCGCACGGATAGCGCTCACCACATCTAAGCTGGTGAGATTGTATTGGGTCAGCTTCAATGGATCTAACCATATACGCATCGCGTATTGAGCACCGAAAATCTGAATTTCGCCCACGCCAGGTACACGGCTCATAGGATCTTGGATGTTAGCGCCCACATAGTCGGCGATGTCACCCTTATCTAAAGAACCGTCGGTCGAGACGAAGCCCAGTACCATCAGGAAGCCTGAGCTTGACTTGTTAACGTTAACCCCTTGAGATTGCACCTCTTGTGGTAACAGAGTCATAGCGCCCTGTAACTTGTTCTGTACCTGAACCTGCGCGATATCCGGATCGGCTTCCGCGTTAAAGGTTAAGGTAATAGACGCGTTACCAAAGCTATCACTGGTCGATGCGATATAACGTAGGTGGTCGATACCCTTCATACGTTGCTCAATCACCTGAGTCACTGAGTCTTCAACGATTTTGGCAGATGCACCTGGGTAGTTCGCACTGATCACCACTGTCGGTGGCGCAATACTGGGGTACTGCGAGACTGGCAGGGATCGGATCGATAGAACCCCCGCCAACATAATGATTAAGGCGATCACCCACGCAAAGATGGGGCGATCAATAAAAAAACGTGCCATAGCTATGCCCTATTGTGCTTGGGTTTCAGAAATAACTTTGGGAGTGACTGGTGCACCTGGACGGATTTTTTGTAATCCTTCCACAATCAACTTATCGCCCGCTTCCAAACCGGCAGTAATACGCCATTGATTGTCGATAACTTCAGCAGTAGTAACAATTTTTGCTTCCACTACGCCTTGATCGTTCACCACCATGGCCACGGCTTGCCCCTTAGCGTTACGGCTAATGGCTTTTTGTGGCACTAAGATAGCTTGAGGATCGGTACCAGTATTCAACACGGCGCGAACATACATGCCAGGCAGTAAGAGGCCATCTGGGTTAGGGAATTCAGCACGCAGGATCACTGAGCCCGTGTTTTCATCCACACTCACCTCAGCAAATTGCAGCTTACCGCTGTGGCCATAAACAGTGCCGTCTTCAAGCACTAACTGCACGTCAGCGTTATCAGCCGCTTGCAGCTTGCCTTGCTGTAATTTCGCTTTTAGGCGCAGCAATTGGGCACTCGATTGGGCGATATCCACATTGATAGGATCAAGCTGTTGAATGGTTGCCAGCGTTTGGCTTTGGTTTGCCGTGACCAGCGCACCCGCAGTCACACTCGATTTACCGATACGGCCAGAAATTGGCGCTAACACTTCGGTGTATTCGAGGTTGATTTTGGCGGTGTTGATTGCCGCTTCAGCGACTGTCACGCTTGCTAGCGCTTCTTTGTAAGCCGCTTCGGCTTCATCGAAATCTTGCTTACTGATAGCGTTAGTCTTTACCAATTGTTGATAACGCGCCGCTTTGGCCTTAGCAGAAGCAAGACTTGCATTCGCTCTGGCTAAATCGGCGTTAGCGCTCACCAGTGCTGCCTTGTAAGGCGCGGAATCGATTTGATAGAGGGACTCGCCCTGCTTCACATGACCGCCTTCGACAAAGCTACGCTTGGTAACAATACCGCTGACTTGAGGACGCACTTCGGCTTCGAGGAACGCCTTGCTGCGGCCGGGTAATTCGACTTGGATAACCTGAGGCTTGGCCGCCACGTTGATTACACCAACTTCCATACTCTGCGGCCCAGCGCCTGCTTGAGCTGCCTTATCCTCTTGAGGGCTACAAGCTGCCATCCACAACGCCACGCTGATTACTGAGGCAAGTTTAATTGTCTGCCGCATGAGAACTCCTTTAAATATTAACGCTACCGTTTTTTCACGCTTTCAAAGGTGAACTGACGGCCGTAATTATAACTAAAATCAAATCTGTTACTTATCGCATACCCTATAAGGATGAACAAGAAAGATAAACAAACTAAAGTGTAAACTAATGAAAATATTCACACCTTCGCGAATACCTTATTGATTGAATTGTTATCCTATTTAAGAAATATGTTAATAGTGGATAAGCTTGTTAGCGTTGTACGATACAAAACACTTATTCAGCCTACTCTATATCGAAAATGTTGCAAACCTGTTCGACACCACAGGCTGCTATCAAGCAAACCCTGATAACAGTCTATTCGATATAAATGACACTTATCCGACTACATTACGCCAATAAATAAGCATTTTTGCATATACCATCAGTCGTTTAGCTTGGCTTGTTTGCCCGAGCCCAATATGGCTCTCTCACTCATGGTGATGCAAACAAGACGCTACAAAACTCGAATGCTTAATTCTATTGATGTAACGGTAATGATGTATGGTTTATGTAAATTCGCTTGAATCTACATATCAGCAGAAATGAGTGACACTCAACTCTTTGAACGCGACATTTTATGACCAAGCTTAATTGAGGGCAAATCTGAAATGGCTTTTTACACCCCATTTAATGAAACTCTGCTTCCCAAAAAACGTATTTTTATTAATTAGATCACAAACACATCTCCGGCAAACTCGGTTATTTCGCCGCTTGTTCACATTCATTCATATCTTTTCGTCATTGGTTCATCCCAAGCTGCAGCGCTATTCACAACTTATTTTTACGATAAAGGTGCGCTAACAATTCCCAATACTTTGAGATGATGATTATGAAGACTCGTACTAAATTTTTGCTGACAGGGGCGTTGCTTTCTTTGGCGGCAAGCTCCCACGGCGCCGAAGATAATCAACTCTTTGGCGGCACCATTAACGGCAACCTTAACTTTGCATCCGACTATGTGTTTCGTGGTGAATCAGAAACCTTAGACGGCGATATTCCCGTCGTACAAGGCACCCTGAGCTGGAATCACAACCAAGGTTGGTATGCGGGGGTATTTAGCTCCAACATCAAATTTGCCGACCCTAACTTAGAAATCGTTACTGCACCTTTTATTGGTAAAGCGGGGGAATTTGGCGACTCAGGTTTTACCTATGATGTGATGTTGTTTTCATACCTCTACCCAGGTGCGTCCTACTCCAACTACACCGAGTTATGGTTAAAAGTGGGTAAACAATTTGGCCGCGCAAATCTGCAACTCGAAGTCACCCCAACGGTTGATGATTGGTTTGGTGTCGATGGCTGGCACGGGGTTAACTATGCCTTGCACCCAAGCTATAGCTTTGACAATGGCGTAAAAATCTCAGCCTCTGTGGGTTATCAAGACCTCAGCGGTGATGGCGCCGAAGGTTGGGGCCACTGGAACATCGGTTTGAGCAAAGCTTATTACGGCCTCAACTTCGACCTGCGCTACCACGGCAGTACTGTCGACAGTGACCATAAAGTCTATGGCACACAGACTGAAATCTTCGATGACAGAGTCGTCATTGGGATCAGTAAAAGTTTCTAATCCTGTTTTTTGCTTATACGTTCATCCCGCTGCTTCCCTGCAGTACTCCAATTGCTTGAAATATCGAGCCTTGACCAGCCAATTTGGCTGGTCCTTTTTTATCTAAATACGATTATCACCCAAGCTACAGGCTAAGACCCGGCTAATATCCGCAAGACACCGACCCGATTCTTGCTGCCATTGATTGAAAGCGGCCTGCACCTGCTTTAGCGCCGTTTGCGAGCTAAAACCGGCATCCACCAACTTATGCGCCTTAAAATAACCTTGCACATCATCGGTTAACAAGAAGGTATCCTTACCAATGCCGCGCAGGAAATACGGTCCAGTATTGCCGCCGAGGCGAGCGCCGCGTTTCTTTAAGAGTGCCCAAAGCCCGACGATATCTTCGGTCGGCCAGTCGGCAATCAGCTTAGCCAAGCTGCCATGTTCGCGGGCGATATCATGGATCATCAAGGCATTATCATAAATCGCTTGGGTCTTCTTTAAATGGCGAATTAAGGTCGCATCCGCGGCGCGGGTTTGGATCTGCTCGGGCGACAACATCAATACCTTTTCAGGCACGAAATGAAAGAAAGACTTCTCATAGGCGGGCCACTTATTATCGACCACACGCCAGACAAAGCCACTCTGAAATACCTGCCGACTCATGGCGGAGAGCAGCGTGGCATCATCATACTGGCGAATTTCGGCACTGGTCAGGCAGCTTGGCAACAATGCTTCGAGCCCCTTTTTACCGCCCTTGCGCTCACTCGCTCTGGCATAGATGGATGAGAAACTTTCTAACTGGCTCATACTGTTACCTTTGGTTATCTCTATTTCACTGCGATGTTAAAGCTAATAGTACCGAATTTTAGCGCGAGCGGCTCATTCCGCATGGCAAACCCCTTTTACGCCACTTCCACTACTTTTAAGGGAAATCCTACAGCAAGCGCCTTGATAGCGACTAAAGTTAAGTCGTAGAGTCAACAAATGCAGGGGTTGTGGGGTCGACACCTATGGAGCTGTTCTATCATCCGTTATCACGTTATTCACAGAAGGTGTTGATTGCTCTCTATGAAAAACAAGCGAACTTTTACCCGCGGATCACCGATTTGCGCGACCCATTTGCTCGCCAAACATTCCAGCAATTTTATCCTCCCGGGAAACTGCCGTTACTCAAAACCCACGAAGGCCAACTGCTCCCAGAGTCCAGCATCATCATCGAATACTTAGACAGGCATTTTCGAAACGGTACCGAGTTACTGCCCGCCGAACCCGAGCGCAATTTAGCTGTGCGCTTATTCGATCGCATTATTGATAACGATATCAATAACCCGTTATTTCAATTGGAAAAATTAAAGCATGCACCCGAAGGGCATGAATTTGAGATCAAGCAGATAGAAAAGCAGATGTTTATCCAGTTTCAGCGCCTTGATGCCCATTTAAGCCAGAATCACTGGGTATGCGGCGACAGTTTTACCTTGGCCGACTGCGCACTTATTCCCTGTTTAAGCTACAGTTTTGCCCATTTAAACCTGCTGGATTTAGATGAGTTAGTACGCTACTGGCAACAGGCGCAGCTGCGCGGCGCCTGGATGCTGGTGCTTGAAGAAGTGCTACTCGCCGAAATGGAGGAAGACACTGGCATTAGGAGTATTCCCTAGTGCCAACACATTAGGGCGTGTTGACGTTTCAGGGTTATTTTTGCAGCAATTTGGCTGGCGTTTATGCAAGGCGAAGTCCGTGCAGTGTAGTTATTCTACATAAACGGACGATAACGCAGCAGAAACGTCAGCCAAACGCTGCCCGAAGGGTTCGTCTAGCAAGCTCGTTCTCTTTGTCACTCGTCATTTGAGTAGAATAACTACACGTCATTCCTCGTTTCGCGAGCACGAGCTTGCCAGAACGAACAAAATCTAATCTCGAAACGTCAACACGCCCTAGCGATTGCGTTCTTTCTTCAACTGTAAAAACGCTTTCCATTTAATGACTTCTGGCGGCAACTCAGGAGCAGGATCGGTATAACCCGCCTCTTTGACTAACACATCTAGCGGGACTTGCTTACCTTTACAGACAAACACACCACGCACATGCACTATGCAGTGCAAGCCGCGTTCGCTCACAAAGCGTTGTTCAATATAAAAATATTTCTCATCCCAGCCCACGACCTTGGTTTCAATCTCAAACTTTTTCAGGGGCTTGATATCGCGGATATAGGTAAATTCGGCGGCGTTAACAATCGGCATCCACTTCAATTTGAGGAAACGCTTCAACAACCCCATTTCGGCCAACATATAAGTGCGCGCCAGATCCATAAACGCCGGATAGCGGGAGTTGGTCAGGTGGAAGTTGATATCGCAATCGCTAGGCAATGCCCGGTAAGTAATACGGCTCGTGCCCAAAAAATCAATCTTACGGCAGTGACGCGTGCGCCAAAACAACAACCAAAACAAACGGAAATACAGATTCATATACAGTCGCCCTAAAAATAAGAGCCACAGGCTAACAGAGGTCATACCAGAGGGCAAGCGAGATCTGGCTCACAAAAAAGGCGCCAAATGGCGCCTTTTTATGCTCAAGCATTCCTATTGAGTCTGGCTTAAGCAGCAATCCCAGAGTGGCGCAGCAGCGCATCGATACTCGGCTCGCGACCCATAAACTGTTTGAACAAGTCCATAGGCTCGGCTGAACCACCCATTTCGAGGATGTTGTGCAGGAAGCTACGCCCCGTGTCAGGATTGAAGATGCCCTCCTCTTCGAAGCGAGAAAACGCATCCGCCGACAGCACTTCGGCCCACTTGTAGCTGTAGTAACCCGCGGCATAACCGCCCGCAAAAATATGCGCAAAACCATGTTGGAAACGGTTAAATGCTGGCGGAATTAACACGGCTACCTGACGACGGACTTCGTCCAAGGTCTCTTGAATACGCGCCCCTTTGGCGGGGTCATATTCGTGGTGCAATCTAAAATCGAACAGTGAAAACTCCAGCTGGCGCAACATCATCATGCCTGATTGGAAGTTTTTCGCCGCTAACATCTTGTCTAACATGGCTTTTGGTAAAGGCTCACCGGTTTCGTAGTGACCGGAGATCTCCGCTAAGGCTTCTTCTTGCCAGCACCAGTTTTCCATAAACTGGCTAGGCAATTCGACCGCATCCCAAGGCACGCCGTTGATTCCTGACACGCCGGCCACGTCGATTTTGGTTAGCATATGGTGAATGCCATGACCAAATTCGTGGAACAGCGTCGTCACTTCATCGTGGGTGAAGAGTGCCGGTTTGCCATCTACTGGGCCATTAAAGTTGCAGGTGAGATAAGCCACGGGCTTTTGTAGACCCGTAGGCGTGTGACGACGCACTCGGCAATCATCCATCCAAGCGCCGCCACGTTTACCCGTGCGGGCGTATAGGTCTAAATAGAAGCTGCCTCTGTGTTCGCCCGTTTCGTCGAAAATATCGAAGAAGCGCACGTCTTTATGCCAACGGTCGAACTCAGTTTGCTCGACAATCTTTAAGCCAAATAGGCGCGAGACAGTGTAAAACAAGCCAGAGAGCACTTTATCTTCGGGGAAGTAAGGGCGCAGCAACTCTTGAGAAATCTCATACTTATGTTGCTGTAACTTCTCGGCGTAGAAACTCAAATCCCAAGAAGCCATTTCGCTCACGCCGTACTGCTCCAGTGCAAAGGCTTTTAAATCGGCTAATTCGGCCTTGGCTTGATCCTTTGAGCGCAGCGCTAATTCATTTAAGAATGCCATCACCTGCGCTGGCGTTTCGGCCATTTTCGTCGCGAGGGATTTTTCGGCAAAACTATCAAAGCCTAACAACTGTGCCAACTCGTGGCGCAGCGCAAGGATTTCGTCCATCAAGGGACCATTATCGAATTCGCCCGCATTTGGACCTTGATCCGAAGCGCGCGTCACGAAGGCGCGATAACACTCTTCACGCAGGCTACGGTTTTCGCTGTAGGTCATCACGGGTAAATAGGAAGGGAAATCTAAGGTAAATAACCAACCTTCTAATTCACGGGCCTCGGCCATCGCTTTGGCGGCCGCCTTGGCTGAATCGGGTAAACCAGCTAATTCTGCCTCGTCGGTAATTAACTTAGTCCAAGCTTGGGTCGCATCGAGTAATTGATTTGAAAAGCCGCTCGTCAGCTCGGATAGGCGTTTAACGATTTCGCCATAACGCACTTTTTGCCCATCATCTAAGCCAATACCCGAAAGCTCGAAGTCCCGTAAGCTGTGCTCAATCACCATCTGTTGTGCTTGGCTTAATTGGTCAAAATCTGCCGATGCACGCAGGGATTTATAGGCCTGATACAGTCCTTGATGTTGACCCACATAGGTGCCGTACTCGGATAACAGCGGCAAACAAGCATCATGGGCGGCGCGCCATTCATCTGTGCTCACCACTGAGTTCATATGGGAGACAGGCGACCAAATCTGACTTAACTCATCATCCACTTGCTCGAGCGGAGCGACTAAGTTATCCCAGGTAAAAGGCCCTGGGGTTTGCAGCACTTCATCAATCTTGGCACGACACTGAGCAATGGCCTGCTCAACGGCAACTTGAATGTGTTCAGGTTTAATCTGGGAAAAAAGCGGTAATTTTGCGCCGTTAAGCAAAGGGTTGCTCATAATGGTTCCTCTACAATCTGTGTAGCTAATAAATAAGGGCTTATCTACTATTTATCAAGGCGAGAAAACCGATTGCCCCCTTCGCAGATACACCTAGCCGTATTCAACAAAGAAAAAAGCGAACCAGTTCACAATTAAGATTTACACCAAATTTACTTATTCAATCTTGACGAGCTGATCGCAAATCGAATCCATTCTCATTAACGATCATATTCGCCTGAGTTAATATCTGCACATATTCCGCATCTTTTATCAGATTGGCTTAAATATGGCAGCTTCACTTCATCCCATCCTTAGTGCCGTCGGCGTGATTAGCGTCATTTACTTGAGTCACCCGTGCTTGGCGAACGAGAGCTTAGTGCAAACCGAAGGTGTCTCAAGCAGCGTATTACCCGCAGCAACCACAGCACCTTGGGCCGCGAATCTAGACTTAGGTTGGGATAGCAAATATGTGTCCCAAGGACGTAACAATCTGGCCGAGGGCGGAATTTATTGGCTAAATGCTAGCGTCCAATACGGCAATCTCACCACCTACGCCCTGGTCGGACGCGGCGATAGCCAAGCCTATACCGAGTGGAACATTGGTCTCGAATACGCGTTAAACCTCAGCGAACACTTAGAGGCGAATCTGGGCTATCAGCGGATTGAAGGTTATAGCAGCAGTCGCTGTCAGGATAACGAACTGTTCGCAGAATTAGCCTACACCGCCGCCCCTTGGTTAGTGCCTTCGGTGAGTTATGTGTATTCCACCGAGGCTGCCGGCTATTTTGTCGAGCTGAGTCTACACAGTTATTGGCAACTGAGTGAAGGCTTTACTCTCGCGCCTTATATTACCCAAGGACTTGATTTTAAATATCGAACAGAAGACCACAATGGCCGCAATCACCTCCAATTTGGTTTAGAAGCCAATTATGATCTGGCCGATAATATGAGTCTCAGTGGCCATATTAGCCACAGCATTGCCCAGAACGATATTGAGCAAGAAGCGGCCACCAACGGCGACTTTAGCTCGCAAGATCAAACCTATGCGGGTGTCCACTTTAATATGAGTTTCTAAGTTTTTAAGTACGCTTCTCCGTTTGCAAACTCTCCCGCCCTAACTACACTCAAGAAGTCGATGGAACGACTCAGCATGGGCGAGGAACAGGGAATGTTAACTCATCATATAAAATGGCTGCCTAACGCATTTATCTTATTGATATTTTACGGCTTATTATCATTTGCTGCCGAGCCTGAATTAGGAGCATTATCCAAACCGACCACAACTGAGCCCCTACCTTTAGGAACCTTACTCGACAGTGAAGGGAAACCGCTTCCGCTCCCGACTCAGCAAAGCGCCTTAGATTACCAATCTCCCGTGATAGACACCGACAATATGCCTGCGAAAACAAATACCAATAAAGCAAAGTCGACGTCATCGAAAAAGAAAAAACAGAGCCGCAAACAACAACTCATCAGTCGAGATAAAGTCGCTAACGACCCTAGTTGCCGCTGGCTCAATGCCCGCATGTCACAACTCGAAACTCAGATTGGCAACCGCCCCGACAAAGCCGCGAGCTATCAGACCGATGAGCTCAGTGCCCGTCAGCAGGAGTGGCAATGTCTCAAATGCGGCGCCGAAGGGCCAAACCAAGACGATCACTATCGCTGCCAATATCGCCGTTAAGTTTGAGCTAACCGCCCAAAGATAAAGTAGGTGCTTTGCTGAGATTTTTGGCGGCAAAACAAGGTCTATACCAAAGCAACCTAATGGGCTGGTCTGCAAATCCATTCCAACCTACAATGACCTTCTGCTAATAAGCACCTCATTCTTAGAGTTAGACGGAGAAACTCATGGCTCAACATTTTGACTATATCTGCCTAGGCGCAGGCAGCGGCGGTATCGCCTCAGCTAACCGAGCTGCCATGCGTGGCGCTAAAGTTCTACTCATCGAAGCAAAACACGTCGGCGGCACCTGCGTAAACGTGGGCTGCGTACCCAAAAAAGTCATGTGGTATGGTGCGCATATCGCCGAAGCCATGAACCTCTACGCCAAAGATTATGGATTTGATGTTTCAGTCAACAAATTCGACTGGAACACCTTAGTGAACAGCCGCGAAGCTTATATAGGCCGTATTCACGAGGCCTACGGTCGAGGCTTTACCAATAACAAGGTCACCCTGCTGAATGGCTATGGCCGCTTCGTTAATGGCAACACCATTGAAGTAAATGGCGAGCACTACACGGCTGACCATATCCTGATCGCCACTGGCGGCGCACCCACCATTCCAAACATTCCTGGTGCAGAATACGGTATTGATTCAGATGGTTTCTTCGCCCTACGCGAACAACCTAAACGTGTCGCAGTCGTCGGTGCCGGCTATATCGCCGTCGAAGTCGCGGGCGTTTTACACGCACTGGGCAGTGAGACTCACCTGTTTGTGCGTAAACATGCGCCGCTGCGTAACTTCGATCCTATGCTAATCGACGCCCTAGTCGATGCCATGAAGACCGAAGGCCCAACCCTGCACACCAACAGCGTCCCACAATCTGTGGTTAAAAATGCTGACGACAGCCTGACTCTAAATCTCGAGAATGGCGAAAGCGTGACCGTTGATTGCCTGATTTGGGCCATTGGCCGCTCACCCGCGACGGGTAATATCGGCTTAGAAAACACCGATGTGCAACTGGATAGCAAAGGCTATGTGATTACCGACGCACAGCAAAATACCACCCACAAAGGCATTTATTGCGTGGGCGATATTATGGCGGGCGGTGTGGAGCTGACTCCCGTTGCGGTTAAAGCGGGTCGTTTACTCTCTGAGCGCCTATTCAACGGCATGAGCGATGCCAAAATGGATTACAGCCAAATCCCAACCGTGGTCTTCAGCCATCCTCCGATTGGCACTATGGGCTTAACCGAGCCAGAAGCCCGCGCGCAATATGGTGATGATAATGTGAAGGTTTACACCTCTGGCTTTACCTCAATGTATACCGCCGTCACTAGCCACCGTCAGGCGTGTAAGATGAAGCTGGTCTGCGCCGGCAAAGAAGAGAAAGTCGTGGGTATTCATGGCATTGGTTTTGGTATGGACGAAATTCTCCAAGGGTTTGGTGTCGCCATGAAAATGGGCGCCACCAAAGCCGATTTCGATGCCGTTGTCGCCATCCACCCCACAGGGGCTGAAGAATTTGTGACTATGCGCTAAGCGCATGACTCAAGCCTTAAATCAGGCTCAATAGCCTGTGAGTGTTACATTTTATCGAAGCGGTTCTGATATTCTCAGCGCCGCTTTTTTATGTTCTACGCTAGGTCATTCCGTCTATTTATCCGCTCTTAACATCCCACTCTTTCGCCCCAATTTTCGGTTAAAAGCACAGGTAAATTTATCAGTATTCAAATCAATTTCCCTTGCTTTACGCCAACCGAAAGTATGCAAACTGGGCATTTCAGCTTGATATCTTACTAATAAAGATCTTATTATAGTTATAGCACTAACTATTATTCATCTTAAATAAATCAAGGAGGCATTATGTCAGCTCAGCATGCTACAGATGAAAACCCCATCTCACAGATCATCCGTTCCACCCGGGAACGCCTTCATGGAACACTACAATATTTCTGCCTGTTCGCCATTCTAAGTACCTATCTCTTTGTCATTTTGAAACCGAGCTTCATTCAAAATAACAAAGCGTTAGGAGGAAAATAATCGATGAATTCCCTCTCTTACGTTTCATTGGCAATTTACTTTATTGCCATGCTCGCTATTGGTTTGTTCGCCTATCGTAAGTCGACCGATGATGTCTCTGGCTACATTTTGGGTGGCCGCCAAGTGAGCCCGCACGTCACGGCACTCTCGGCTGGCGCCTCGGATATGAGTGGCTGGATGCTGATGGGCCTGCCCGGCGCCATGTTCCTAGTGGGGTTTGAAACCCTGTATATCGCCCTCGGATTATTAATTGGTGCTCTAATCAATTATCTGGTAGTCGCCCCTAAATTGCGGGTATACACCGAGGTCGCCGATAACGCGCTGACTATTCCTGAGTTCTTCGCTAAACGCTTTGGTCAGGCCGATAACAGCATTCGTATTATTGCCGCCGCCATCATAGTGATCTTTTTCACCCTCTATACCTCGGCGGGATTAGTCGCGGGCGGCAAGTTGTTCGAATCCGCCTTTGGGCTGAACTACGATATTGGCCTAGTCGTCACCTTAGCCGTCGTGGTGTCGTACACTCTGCTGGGGGGATTTTTAGCCGTTAGCCTCACCGACTTTGTGCAAGGCTGCATTATGTTTGTCGCCTTGGTCTTAGTGCCTTTCGTGGCATATCAAGAATTTACCAGCGCAGATCGTATGATGAACTTTGCCTATCAGTCGATCCCGCATTTTACTGACGCGATGCAAAATGTGACGCTGCTAGGCTTAATCTCCAGCCTCTCATGGGGACTCGGGTATTTCGGCCAGCCGCATATTATTGTGCGTTTTATGGCGATCCGCTCAGTCGCCGACATTAAAACCGCACGCCGTATCGGCATCAGTTGGATGACAGTAACCATTATCGGCGCCTTAGCGACGGGCTTGGTCGGTATCGCCTACGCCAATAAATTTGGCATGAAGCTTTCGGATCCTGAAACCATCTTTATCGTGTTTTCAGAGTTACTGTTCCACCCCTTAATCAGCGGCTTCCTGCTCGCTGCGATTCTCGCGGCCATTATGAGCACGATTTCATCGCAGCTATTAGTCTCCTCGAGTTCGCTGACCGAAGATATTTATCGCACGCTGTCGAAGAAACAAGCGAGCGAGCAAGAGATGGTTAAAATGGGGCGTTACGGGGTCGCAGGTGTTGCCATTGTCGCGACGCTATTGGCGCTTGATCGCTCTAACAGCATCCTCTCCCTTGTGAGTAATGCATGGGCAGGCTTTGGTGCCGCCTTCGGTCCGCTGGTGCTGTTTAGTTTGTATAAAGCTAACCTCACCCATAAAGCGGCGATTGCGGGGATTATTTCGGGCGCGCTCACGGTACTCTTTTGGATTTACGCCCCCGTGCTTTCCGATGGTAAGGCATTGAGTAGCTTAGTGTATGAGATGATCCCCGGCTTTGTTGTCAGCAGCACAGTGATTTATCTGGTGAGCAAATTCGATAACGACCCGTGCGCTAAAACCACTAAGCAATTCCATCAGGCCGGTCGTGTATTGGCCGAGGAAAGCTAAGGAGGCGCTATGACAGACTCTCCCCGTAAACGTATCGTCGTCAAAGTGGGGAGCGCCTTAATCGCGCCCCACAAGCAAGGTTGCAGTAGTCATTATCTCTTGGGGATCGCGCAGTTTATTACTTATTGCCGTGTCCAAGGTATTCAAGTGGTATTGGTTTCATCCGGCTCGGTTGCCGCTGGGTGGCATCATTTTGAGGGCCAAGCTCAGCCGAGTGTCACGGTCAAAAAGGCCATGGCGGCCGCGGGTCAGGCGGATATGATGGCGACGTGGAATAAGCTATTTGATTTTCCTACCGCCCAACTGCTGCTGACCCATGGCGACTTACGTAATCGCGAGCGTTATATCAGTATTCGAGACACTATTTTTAGCCTGCTCGAACACGGTTTAATGCCGATTATCAATGAGAATGACGCCGTGACCGCCGACAAACTCAAGGTTGGCGATAACGATAATCTCTCGGCCATGGTGGCGGCTGCGGCCGATGCCGACACCTTAGTGATTTGCTCGGATGTGGATGGACTCTACGATCAAAATCCCCACGAGCATCCCAATGCCAAGTTGATAAAGCAAGTCACTGAAATCAATGCCGATATCTATGCCATGGCGGGAGGCGTCAGCAGCGATGTTGGCACCGGAGGCATGCGCACTAAGATCCAAGCCGCCGAGAAAGCCATCTCCCACGGCATTGAGACCTTTATTATCAATGGCTTTAATGCCGATTCCTTTAGCCAACTGCTAAAGGGGCAAAATCCGGGCACCCTCTTTACCCCCTACGAAAAACCGATGCAGGAACATTTGCATTGGATGACCCACACCTCGCAAGCGCAGGGCGAAGTGATCGTCGAGGATGATTTTGACCTAGCACTCGATCAGCACAGCGAGCAATTAACTAGCGATGATGTGGTTGAAGTCAAAGGGGATTTCTCAGTGGGCGACACCATTCTGGTGCGTAAAGGCGATGGCACTAAGTTGGCGAAAGCCAAATCTAACTACAGCAGTTGCCTACTGAGTTTTATTACCGAGCAGGATGATCAGGCGTTTGCCAGTGAGTTCCAACAAAAAACTGGCCCCATCATTTCCGATAAGAATATCGCCATTCTTAAATCCATTTGAGTGGAGAAACTATGAACCTAATTAAACAAATATCCGCCGATGCCGCCCATGCGGCCCGCACACTCGCCCAACTCGATGAGTCGTTAAAAAACACCGTATTACTGGATATGGCGCGCTCATTAAGGGAAAAAAGTTATGAAATCCAAAGCGCGAACCTAATTGACGTGCACCGAGCGACTCAGGATAACTTAAGCCCAGCTATGGTCGATCGCCTCACGCTGAACCAGCATCGTATTGAGGCAATGGCGCAAGGAATCGAAACCATCGCCGCCCTGCCCGATCCCGTTGGGCGTGAGCGTTTTATCGGTAAGCGCCCCAATGGCTTATCTATCAGTAAGATGCGCGTGCCACTCGGCGTGGTCTGCATGATTTATGAGGCGCGCCCGAATGTCACCGCCGATGCCGGCGCATTGTGCTTTAAATCCGGCAATGCGGTGATCCTGCGTGGCGGTAAGGAAGCACTACACACCAGCCAAGTGATCGCCAGCATTTTACAGGCGGTACTGACCGCCTATGGCTTGCCTAAAGCACTTATCAGCGTGATCCCCGATCCTGACCGCGCCCTAATGCTCGAACTGATGCAGCAGCGGGAATTTATCGATGTGATCATCCCCCGCGGTGGCGAAGGACTGATTAATTACGTCACTGAAAACAGTAGCATTCCGGTTATTCAGCACTTTAAGGGCGTGTGCCATTTATATGTGGATAAAGACGCCAATCAAGATATCGCCTTGGATTTGCTGCTTAATGGTAAAACCCAACGCACAGGCGTATGCAACGCCCTCGAAGGCTTGTTAGTGCATAAGGATATCGCGCCGCGATTCTTGCCCCGCGTCGCCAAAGCACTAGCCGAGCATCAAGTTAAAATCAATGCATGTCCTCCGGCCGCCGCGTATTTCGACGCCTGCACTTATATGGCAGAAGAGGATTTTGGCCAAGAATACTTGGACTTAGAAATCGCCATTCGCCAAGTCGACAGTTTTGAGGTCGCCACCCAACATATCGCAAAGTTTGGCAGCCACCATACCGAGGTGATTTGCACCGACAATGAACTCACCGCCGCCCGCTTTCAACGCGCAGTGGATGCCTCGGTCGTTATGGTGAATGCCTCATCACGCTTTTCCGATGGTAGTGAACTCGGCCTCGGCGCCGAAATCGGCATAGCCACCACTAAGCTACATGCCTACGGCCCCATGGGACTCGAAGCCCTAACCACTGAAAAATATCTGGTTTCAGGCACAGGGCAAATTAGAGCTTAGCGATTATTCACAGAACCAGACTGATAGTAGACCGATAAATGATTAAGCACTGGCATTCCAGTGACTCGCCGTGAATATATCCCTATAGGCTCGACGGCGGCATCCATGCCGCCAACGGTCACTTACATGCCAGTGCTTAATCCCGTTAATTTCGGTGTATTTTTGTAGCTTACAATTTTTACATTAACACCAAACCTTAATAAATTGTTGGCTCTAAGATGATTTATGGGTGTAGATAAGCGCATCTTTCTATTTATCAAAAGACACTGCTAACTCTACCCAGTTTTTATAATCCGATTTACTTGCTGAGAGGTTTAACAATTTCTCTTGACGATTACAATCTACTCTCACAGGATATGATGCACTGTTACTATATTTATCATCTAATTGATTTTCTAACCTAATCCTATCTCTTGCCTTCCAACTAGAACACATCTTATTCATTTCAGCTAGTAATTCATTTAATCTTAAATCAAAATTAAGGACTTGCGTTAATGTTACTACCTTAGGTACAAATCCTGCCTCATCCTGATAGTAAATAGGAAAAACGTCTATAAAATATCCAATACTTGATATAGAATGAGAAAAATCATGGTCTTTATTAGTTGCTTCAACCCACTCGTTATAAAGAGAGAAGTGCTTATCCCTAATTACAAACAAAACAAGCAGCAAATAAGGATTTAATGTTTTTGTTGTATTACTTAAAACAGCTATAAATTTTTCCGTTAACTGTTCAGTTTCTCTTAGAGAAAGCCTAAATCTATCCGCCACAATAGAAACCACATTAGTGAAGTCATCTAACTCGGCTAAGCTAGGAACGAATTCCCTCCACTTAGGATTGTAAGTAACTTTGCTTTCTACAATATGGCTGACAAACTCATAGCGTGAAAGCTCAGTTAACGAGTAACGTCGCCTAAAGAAGCGACCTAAATAGGTTTGGGCATCAAAGCCTTCACCATAAACAGCTTTCACCGCATGCTGTAATTGTTCAGTATCTGTCGCCACGATAAAGGCAATGTTATCTAATTCAAAAAAGTGTTTAACAATTTCCAACATTTCTACGGCATAGCTAGGTCGACAGCGGTCAAGCTCATCAATAAAGATAAAAGCTGGCACTTTTAAAGCACCTTGCTTATGTGCAATAACTGCAGTAATTAATTCTTTAATTTCGTTTCGCAAATATTCGACTGACTGCAATTTATCGTTGTGGTCCTTCACTAAGCATTGTGCAATTGCCGCACCTGACTCGCCGAAAATATCCGATGAACCTTTGCCGTCACTTTTATTTTCAGACGATATTTTATCTTCGTCTTCGATTGAAACATCATCAAGATTCAAACCAGTTGCCTTCTTCACCAATCCTTTGAGCAAAGCAGGTGCTGCGGCCTTGATAAAACGCGCAGATTTCTTGGCAATATTTACTACAGCTTTATTTTCAGGAGGCAGTTGCTCACTTAAAGCATTTATCAAAGATGAAATAACGGTAAGCATAGGATCATCAGAGTAATCCTGCTTCCATGCATCAATGTAAACAACAGGGTGCGTATCTTTAATGCTCTCAATCCAGCGATTAATAAAGTAGGTTTTACCCGAGCCCCACTTCGCATTTAGGTTTAAAACATAGCCACCATCGATAGCATTAATCGCCAAATAATTGTGTAAAAAAGAAGCGTATCTAGCGCGATCTAATGTATCTCTTGGAAATAATTCAGTTCCTTCTGCACATAACACGGGCTCTTTCCAGTTAAAATCTACAATATCATCAGACATAAAATCCCTTTTTATTAATCAGTTACTCATACTTCAGAATAAAGTCATAATGTGTGCACTATCAACTCAATGAGCAATACAGACAACTGAGTTCGCAGAGTTAAGCACTCTCGCGGCAGTGACCGTTGGCGGCATGGATGCCGCCGTCGAGCCCTCAGGGATGAGTTCATGGCGTGTCACTGAAGTGAGAGTGCTTAATCGCAGCCATTTACTAAACCCTATGCAAAACTTCGCGGCATAGTTTACTCCACCCCACCACACTGGGATTTACCCGCTTGATAACAGCTGGGTTGCCGTGGGCAGACGGCGCCGCGAGAGCAGATAAGCCGGGCATCATTTTTAATACCGCGTTCAATCCAGTTGATATTCAATATCTTAGCCACGCTTACTAGATCACTTTTAATATGCTTGGGAATCGCGACTGAGCCGCCGCCAGAGACACAGGCGGCTTTTAAATCATGGGCGATAGAGAGTGCATCTTTGCCTTGGGCTTCGATGGCCGGATTCAAATCGATACCGGCACAGAGCACATGGGGGTTGCCCGCCGAGTCTTCGACTTTAATCGACTCGCAGCAGTAAATCCGTGGTTCATTGCCCACATTTAAAATCGAAATTTGCGCCGAGGTGCCGACCTTGGGCTCGCTGATCATTCTAAACACCGCCCAGTGCTGACAAGGGTCTTCCACCAGCCGCATATTGCCCCAAGGCAGGGGAATGCCATTGCCACGGTATACGGCCTTGAGTTTGCCCGGCGCATAGGCATCAAAATAATGCCAATGGGGATAAGGCGATACGACCGTCATCCGCCGCATGGCGACCGAGGCCGACACTTGTAGCTGTTTATGCACCTCAATTTCGTAACCGTGGCGGTCGAGCAATTGTCGATACGGCACCTTAGGACATAACAGGGCTCCGGCAAAAAAGCTGGACTCAAAGTCGCGCCACGCATGCAAAATATCCTGCGCGTTCAGGGTATTAGACTGCATCGTCACTTCTTCGTCCATCTCAAGTTTTCGGCCAGAAATCATCACACTCTTAAGCCCATCCTTGTTGTGCAACACACAATGGCCGATATGGGCGGCGAGATCGTACTTCAGTCGACTGGGGCGATGTTTAAGGACTTTATTGATGTAAATGGTGCTGGGCGGCTCGAAGAAAGAAGTCACTAACTGATGCGAGCTTACGCCGCGCTCGTCGATCACTTCCTGGGGCGTACTATCTATCCATTTGATTTTTAAGCCTACGCCCTTGGCAATATCCAGCATCTCCTCGAGGGATAAGGGTATACGTTTTAACCCAACCTCTTCGGCGGCACGTTCAAGATCGGGGAAATGGTTTTGATGATGTTCCTGATGGGCGCGGATTAATAAGTGGGCGAATTGTCGACCCGAAATCCCCGTCTGGGATAGCATTTCAGGGATGGCTATTTGCAAAATATCATTTGAAAACAAAAAGCTGGGTTCGAGCGCCATGCCGCTAATCCCACCACGACGGCCTTTGTCCGGCGTGATGGCACTTTCCTCGGGCACGTCATCTAAAAACCAGTCAACGTCCTTTTGAAAAACCGTGGCAATCACGGCCAACATTTCAGCACTGGGTACGCGTTTTCCACGCTCGATCATCGACAAATATGACACAGAGGGCGCACTGCCCGCATCGACGCGGATGCAACGTGCCGATAAATCTTCCATGGTTAAATTGTTACGTTTCCGTAGGTTACGTATTTTTGTTCCTAGGAAATGTGACTTTCTCATCAAGCTCTGGTCATTGCGCATTTTGTAAAATTCACATTGTAAAATTTTTATTGTGAAATTGTAGTCAAAAAAAGACTAGACTACAAATTAAGCAATCGAGGCAGGTTATCCACCTGACACTGCTTAACCATTAACTCTGTCGGACAAACCAAATTGAAGACAAACGTTGAACCATTAGAAGTGAAATCAAGGCCCTAATTTTTAATTTGAATGTGTAGAGGATACAGCGATGAATATGTCAATTATCAATAGCCACCAGATCCAACCGAATCTAAACAGCTTCATCGCAGAAGAAGTGCTTGCCGTCGCCCAAGTGAACGTGGCCGAGCATGAAAAACTAGCCCAGGCGAAGCAGTTCCTCGACCGTCATTTCCCACTGGATACGGGTTCGCATCAGGATGTGATCAGCTATGTAGTTTACTACCAACACCTGCTGGCATTTTTTGCCGACGGCAGCCACAGCGGATTACGCCAAACCAAGCAGTTTGTTGCCTTCAACGGCACTAAAGATGCGCCAAGCGCCATAGTGTTACAGGACCAAGGCTGCCATGTGGAGTTGTGTTTTGACCGCACTGGCATGATAGGTGCGCGGGATTTAGCGAATTTGGAAGATGTGCAAATCGAAGCGCCCGTTGAGTTAGCCGCCGAACCCACTGAGACACGCAACACCACCTCGCGCCACTGGTTAAGCCTGTTACATGCGGGAATGCCAAGCGCTAACGATATTCAAGACAAGCTGTTTACCGCTAAAGATGGTGGCGACTACAGTCTGCAACGTATCGTAAATCTCTAAATTCCGCGTATTTTCACCGGAGAGTCGCCGTCGGCAGCTCTCCTTTTTTTAGCTTCAAACCTACCTGCCCATTAAGACTCAATAAAATTGACTTACAAAATAAATTAAATTGATTTTATTGAAGATAAACCCAATCGTTATAATGCCCGTCTTTGTCAGCGTCCCAATGCTTATTCGATTGGCTTATTCGAGTATCCATGCCTATGTGGATGAATACGACAATCCAAGATTGGAACGATAACACTCAGTCGCAAACCTAAGGCGTTATGAATTTTTCATCGATAGTCTCGCAACTTAAGCAACCCCATCGCCTTGTGTTTGTCTGCGCTGCGCTACTGTGTCTCGCGCCTGTTATCTCATCCCCTATGGCGCTTGTGCTCGGTTTTACCTTGGCCAGCCTAGGTTGGGTGCCAAACGACTGGAATATCGCCGCCCTCACCAAAAAATTACTGTCCTATTCGATTATTGGTTTAGGCTTTGGGATTAACTTCAACGCCGCGATTGAGGCCAGCAGCCATAACCTCGGATTAATTGTCGGCTCGATTATTTTTACGCTGATCTTGGGCTTTTTGGTGACTCGCGCTTTAAAGTTTGACCCGATCACAGGGCACTTAATCGCCTCTGGCACCGCCATCTGTGGCGGCAGCGCCATTGCTGCCGTATCGCCCGCCATTAATGCCAAACCAGACCAAACCGCTACCGCATTAGCCTGTGTATTTGTACTCAACTCGGTGGCTTTGTTTTTATTCCCCGCCCTCGGGCATTTGCTCAATATGAGCCAATACGATTTTGGCGTGTGGAGTGCCATCGCGATTCACGACACCTCCTCAGTCGTCGGCGCGGCCTCGGCCTATGGTGATGAAGCACTTAAAACCGCCACCACCATTAAACTGGCGCGCGCACTATGGATTATCCCTATCGCCCTTGTCAGTGCGCTGATCTTTGGCGGCAATAAACGTAAGCTTAACCTACCGTATTTTATCGGATTTTACTGTTTAGCCATTGCAATCGCCCATTGGTTGCCGCAGTTTCAGCCGCTCTACGACACGCTTTTTATGGTATCGAAACGTACCTTAGTTCTGTGTCTGTTCTTGATTGGCGCGGGGATTACGGTGCAAAAAATGCGGGCAAGCGGCCCTAAGCCTTTGCTGCTGGGCGTGATCCTGTGGGCGGCGATTGGGGTAACGTCTTTAGGTTATATTCTGTATTTTCAATAGATTGGATTTGAGTCTAACGACTCTGATTGACGCACTAACGCGGGAAGCTCTATTCAGCGTTGGGTTTAATCCGCCAAGCCAACCCCAGTACGCCTAAAAAGGCGGAAAACTCAATCAGCGAGCGGAGTAATCCAGTGGTTTGCGTGGATGCAACCAAGGCAATAAAGCAAAACACAATTAGCAACGAGTTTTTCAATTGCATCCTCCGACAAAATTAGGGGATGCTCATTATTGTTTAGAACCAAAAAGCCAGCCAATATCGATTTTCAATAACAAATAGCTATAACAACTAAGCCAGAGAGTTTAGGTTAAGCGGCTTTATGAGCGCTATCGGACTCGTTTGCCGCCAGTTCTTGGTTATGTTCTTGAATAAAATCCTCCATAAACCAAGCACAAAAGGTGTGGCGGCCATCAACGGCGGCCTTGCCATAAATGGTCGACGCCTGTTGGCGCACCGTTTTCTCTTTTGTCTGTCTCACTTCGGCAATTTCTTTAAAACTCAGCCCTTTAAGCAATAAAAATGCGACTTGCTGCTCGCTCTTGGTAAAACCCCAAGTATCAAACTGGTTTGCAACGGCTTGGCTGTATTCCTGTCTGGCGGAACGCATTTGGGTCGACATATTGTCGATTTTTTTATCGGCGTACTCGAGGCGTTTTGCTAAGGCTTTAACCTCGCGTGAGCGGCGAATTAAATCGTAACTGAGGTAGATGGCCCCGACTGCGGTGAGCACTAAGAGTATGGCTTCCTGCACTAAATGCCATTGCGGAATGCCTAATTGAATGTCGGAACTAATGTCAAAAAGCTTAAAGCACATGATCAGTGCCAGCAGACCAATAATGACAATATCCTTCATTTAAAACTCCTAAATAAAAGCAAAATCAATCAATTATTTTATGGGACATATGTACCATAGGCGGATTTATGATACAGGTCCCCGACGACTTTCACCCGTCAATCCCTACACTGACAGCATTGTTTAATACCACAGAATCATCTCATGTCTGTCAGTTCGTCTTGTATCAAGTTATGTCTGTTGACCAGCTTAGTCGGCACTAGTTTCCTATGTCTTGCGGCGGAAGCCGAACTTTCCCAAGCGCTGTCGAGCAGCCAAGCTAGGTTGGCTCATCTCACTTCGTCGAATACCCAAGCGGCAAATTTATCCAGCTCGACCTGGCTCACTGGCCTGCCGAGCATTAGCTTAAGTCACCTCGGGAGTTTGGATAATAGTAACAGCTACGAGCAGGAACTCTCAGTCAATTTGCCATTTAAATCGCCCGCGCTACACAGCAGCGATAAGCAAATAAAACAACTCGCCGAGCAAATTCATCAACAACAAACGGCGCTGCAAGGCTTGTATCTCTCGGGATTATTAAGGCAGAGCCTGTGGGATTACCGCCAGAGCGAAGTCAAACTGTCGCAGCTTGAGCGTAAACAGCAGTTGCTCGATAAACTCCATCACCAGCAAAAACAACTGACCGATGCGGGGGAACTGCCACTGGCCAACACTCTGCTACTGGAGCGGGAAAGTGTCGATATCGCCTTAAGCCGCGCCGACATTCTGCAGCAACAAGCCCAATCTTTAGCCCTGTATCAACAGCTGACGGGTCAAGACCAAATGCCGAGCGCTATAGAAGAAACTGACCGCCCGCTTGGCAAGGGCGCCGAGACCTTAGCCCAACATCCCCTATGGCAATTGCTAAAGCTGCAACAACAGCAACACCTGCTGCTGATCCAAACTCAGCAAGCGGGTGAGCGCGATCCTTGGACCGTCTCACTCACAGCAAAAAATACCGCGGATACGGGCGTGGATGATCAGCAGTTAGGCATAGCCGTGTCAGTGCCCTTAACCTTGGGCTCGGCGCTGTCCCAGAGCGATTTATCCCAATGGCAACAAGCGAATACCGAGCAAAGTCTCAATCTTGACCGCAGCGCACTCGAGCTTAAAAACCAGTGGGATCAATTAGTCCGCCAACAAACAAACCTCGTCGAGCAACAGCGCTTACTCACCCAAGCACTCGCCCTCAGTCGCACCATTACCGAGGAACTCGCCAAGGTAAAAGATCAAGATCAGGTGAGTTATGAAGTCTGGCTGCGCCGCTATATGGAGGCGCTCGACACCGAATCCCGCTTGGCGCTCAACCGCGTCAGCTTGCAACAACTGCATTCTCAACAACTCCAAGCCTTAGGAATTTCATTATGATGGCCAAGTACGGCGCATGCCTTCTCTGTTTATCCGCGAGTGTTGTAGGTTCGGCGCAGGCCGAAAGCTTAGCCATTAGCGCCTTAGGCAATCTCGACCTCAGTTACACCCAACCACAAAGGGTCGCCAGTTATGAGGGCAGCCCACTGCCGGCGCAGGTTGAAATCCTCCCCGGCAATGATTACTGGATCAGCACGCCCGAGAATATCCAGCAGGTGCACTTTCTCGTCGGCCAAGGTCAGCGCGTCAGTAAAGGCCAAGCGATAGTCAAACTCACAGGGCCAGAAGTATTCCACTACCTCGCCCAAGTCGAGGCCGCGGCGAGCCTGTATCAACTCGCTAAGAGTCGTTATGAGCGCAACAAACCTTTGCTCGCCAATGGCAGTATAAGCGCCGAAAAATGGCGTGAGATCAGTCAGGACTATTTCACGACCCACCTCGAATACGAGCATATGCAGCACTTTATGGAACGCGTCCACAGCACGGATGCGGCTACCGACTCCTTAGTTGTCGCCGCGCCCGTTGACGGTATCGTTAAACTCAATGCCATCAGCGGCCCTTATATGGCCGGGGATCAGCTGTTTTCTCTGGTGCCCAATAACAGCATCCGCGTCAAAGTGAATGTGCCGACGGGCCAGTCACACTCCCTGTCGGCCATCAACATTAATCAATGCCATATCGCGATTGAGTCATTGTCGGCGATTGCCGAAGGCGCCTTTGTTACGGCTTGGTCATCGGCGGTGCCGCAGGAATGTAACCTATTGTTAGGTCAGCAAATGACTGTGGTTCCCGAGTATCAAAAGGCCGTGTATTTACTGCCCAAAAACAGTGTGTTTAGTTGGGAGCAGGACAGCCAAGTGTTCACCAAGTCCGATAGCCAGCTCAATGCGCTAACGGTCGATATCTTAGGCTCAACCCCGGAGCAATATATTGTCGCCAGCGATCAAGACTTGAGTCAGCTACAAGTCCTATCCCAGTCGGTTGCCGCCGTGAAAGGCATCATGCTCGGTTTAGGAGGCGAATAAGATGCTCACCTCTGTGATCCGTTTTTCGCTCACTCAGCGACTGTTTGTGCTGATAGTAGCGCTGATCCTCATGTTGGCTGGTGCACGGGCTTGGTTTGCCATTCCCTTGGATGCCTTTCCGGATATTTCCCCAACCCAAGTGAAGATTATCCTCAAGGCTCCGGGCATGACGCCGGAGGAAATCGAAGCCCAGATTACTGTCCCGATTGAAACCGAGCTTTTAGGTATTCCGCGGCAATCGATTCTGCGCTCGACCACTAAGTACGCCATTAGCGATATCACCCTCGATTTTGAAGAAGGCACGGATATCTATTGGGCGCGCCAACAGGTGAGCGAGCGCCTCTCAGCGGTCTGGGACAGTTTTCCCGAAGGCGTAAGTGGCGGTGTGGCGCCCATGAGCACGCCGCTCAGTGAAATCTTTATGTTTTCACTCGAAAACCCCAATCTTTCCCTGCTGGAGCGACGTCAATTACTCGAGTGGGAAATTCGGCCGCTGCTGCGCACAGTGCCCGGTGTTGCCGATGTGAATATCCTCGGCGGTTATGCCAAGAGTTTTAGTATCAGCCCCAATCCTGCGGCAATGTCGGCTGCGGGCGTGAGCTTTGCCACGCTGCAACAGGCGATTGTGGAGAATAATCACAACGAAGGTGCAGGTAAGCTCACCATAGGTACAGACACCATCATAGTGCGCTCCGAGGGACGCATCGATGATATCGACGAGCTTAAACAGCTAGTGATCAAAGCCGATAATGCCAAGGTCTACCGCTTGCAGGATCTTGCCGATGTCCAGATAGGCCACCTTGCGCGCTACGGCGCCGTCACTAAGGATGGCAACGAAACCGCCGAAGCCTTAATCATCGCCCTCAAGGACGCCAATACGGCACAAGTGGTTAACAACATTAAGGAAAAGCTGGCGCAAATCAGCCTAACTCTCCCCGAAGGCAGCCAGATAAATACCTTTTACGACCGCGCCAACCTGATCAACACCGCTATCGAGACCATTTCCAATGCGCTATTCGAGGCCGTTGTGTTGGTCATCGTATTGCTGGCGCTGTTTTTAGGAAATGTGCGCGCCGCGCTAGTGGTCTCACTATCGCTGCCGCTGGCCGCACTGTTCACCTTTTTGATGATGGATCACTTCAATCTCTCCGCTAACTTGATGAGCCTCGGTGGCCTCGTTATCGCCATCGGCATGTTGGTGGACTCCTCCGTGGTCGTGGTTGAAAACATGGTGAATTTAATCGCCACTAAACAGCGTTTGCCGCGTTTGCACTTGATCTTTCGCGCCACCAAAGACGTCGCCATTCCTGTGGTCTCGGGCACGGTTATCGTGATCATAGTGTTCTCACCACTGCTTACCCTCAGTGGTTTAGAGGGCAAACTCTTTACCCCAGTCGCCATCACCATAGTGTTTGCCATGTTGTCGGCGCTGGTGCTATCGCTGACAGTGATCCCCGTGATTGCCTCGTACCTAGTCAATGAGAAGGCCGCGAAAGAACCTAAGGCCGTCGAAAAGCTCAAGCATCTTTATCTTGGCAGCCTAAAGGCCTGCTTTGGTTGGCAAAAACCTTTTATGCTCATCGCCTTTAGCTTGCTGATCATCAGTCTCGGCCTGTTTAGTCTGGTGGGGAAAACCTTTATGCCGACCTTAGATGAGGGCGACATCATTCTCCAGTTAGAGAAATCCCCTTCGATTTCCCTCGATGCCTCCATCGCTATCGATAAACAGATCCAACAAACCCTGCTAATCCAAATCCCCGAAATCAAGCAGATGGTGGCGCGCACCGGCGCCGATGAGATAGGTTTAGATCCCATGGGACTGAACGAAACCGATGTGTTTTTAGAGCTGGCGCCCCGCAGCGAATGGCGTTTTGCAACCAAAGAGCAGCTTATCGATGCCATCCGCACTGTGCTGCTTAAATATCCCGGCGTGAACTTTAACTTTACGCAACCGATACAGATGCGCGTCTCCGAAATGCTCACCGGCAGTATTGGCGATGTCGCGATTAAAGTATTCGGTAATGATATCGAGACCTTAGGCAAGCTCACCGGAGAGATAGAACAACTGGTCACCGCCACTCAGGGCAGCGTCGACGTTAAGATGGCGATGATTGAAGGCAGCCCCTTTATTAATCTCACCTTAGATAATGAGCTGGCCCGAGGGTTTGGGATGAGCACTATGGAGTTTGCCCGCTACCTCAAGAGCCAACTCGAAGGCGTGGTTGTTACCGAAGTGCTGCAAGGGAAGAAACGCACGCCCGTGCTTATCGCCAATAATCAGGCGCAGATCAGCAATATCAACGAACTGCAAAATCAGCTATTGGTGATGCCGGATCATTCCCTAAAACGCCTAAGTGACGTGGCGGTATTGAGCTATAAACAGGGCCCAATCCTGATCGAGCGGGAACAGGGAAATCGCTTTTCGGTGATCACTACCAACGTGCAAGGGCGGGATATTGTGGGCTTTGTGGAGGAGCTTAATAGCAAAATCGCCAATGAAATCAAACTGCCCAGCGGCTATAGCGTCAGCTTCGGTGGCGAGTTTGAAAACCAGCAACGCGCCACCAGCAATTTGTTACTGGTGATCCCCATAGCTATCGCACTGATCACTTTGATTTTATTCACCACCTTCGGCTCTCTAGCAAAATCGGGATTAATCCTCGCTAACGTCCCGTTTGCCATGATGGGCGGTATCGTCAGCTTGTATCTCTCGGGGGAATACCTCTCGGTGCCCGCCTCGGTAGGTTTTATCGCCCTGCTAGGTGTCGCCGTGCTTAACGGCGTAGTGATGGTCAGTTATTACGAACAAACCAAATACTTATTCGGTAGCCTTAGGGAACGGGTCGAACAGGGTGCCGCCCGGCGACTCAGACCCATTCTGATGACAGCCACCACCGCCATGTTTGGTTTGATCCCCTTAGTGTTCGCCTCGGGCCCCGGTGCTGAAATCCAAAAACCCTTGGCCATTGTGGTGATCGGCGGATTGCTCACATCGACCATTACGACCCTGTATTTACTGCCCATGTTGTATTTTTGGCTGGAGAAACGCCGATGAGCACGGAACAACTGCTAGTCCTGATCGCCCAAAACGATATTAAGGACGATATAGTCGATACTCTGATTGAGTTGGAGTTTTTATCCGGCTTTAGCCTGGGCAATATTTGCGGATTTAGCCGAGAGCACAGCCATTTCAATATCAAGGAACAAGTGGAAGGTTATCGGGAGTTTTGTAAGTTTGAGATTATGCACCCTGCAAGCCAGCAAAGCGCCCTGCTTGAAGCACTAGCAAAGGTCTGTAAACACAACCCTTGCCGTTATTGGATTATGCCCATCTATCAAAACGGCACGCTTTCCTAACGATAAAGGGCATACGGAACCTGCTGTATGCCCTTTGATTAACTATAGAATCGGTGTTGGGCGACGCACTAAGTAACCACTGGCGATTGAGAGAATGCAGTAGGCGGTAAAGAAGTAGAATCCGCTCTCAAACTGCGCCTTGGTCTTGAGCATTTCGCCCATGCCACCCGAGGCATTGCCCGCCAAAAAGGTAATGATCAGGGCCACCACAAACACATCGGCCATCGACCATTTCGCCAACGCAGACACTAGATGATGAATGCGCCACTGCAGCGCAACCGAACTCACGCTTTGTTGTACCAACATCAGACTGAGTTTCACTGCAGGGATAACGATGCTAAACAGCATTACCAGCCCAGCCACTAAGCCATTGCCGGTATTATATAGTTCGGTGACTGTGCTCCAAATACTGCGGGTTTGCTGTAATACCTCCACCTCGCCCTTGAGATTATTCAGCCCCAACAGGCCACTGACCATATTCAACATGCCGCGGGCACTGTCGCGCCCCGAATCCTCATCGAAACTTTGTGCGACCTGCTCAATCCCTTGTTCGGTGAGTTTGGCCTTATCTATGCTGCCATTGAGGCTCAAAATGGGTTGAGTCACGCCGGGAATTAACAGCGCCAAAGACAGTAGAATAACGAGAATGGGAAGAAGAGAATTGCGTACACTGTTCATAACTAGGCCCAGAGGAAGTTTGTCCCAGTGTACGGCTTTTAACGCAGTGAAGGAAATGAATGGCACCTGACATCTCGGTGGATATCAAGTGCAGTAAGCGATCAATAGAAAGGAGTCGGATCGATATCGAGTGAGCTTGGCGACACACCACGCTCAATATATAAATCTGATTTGAGCAGATCTACCATAACGACTTCTGTATAACGTTTTGCTTTTAAAGAATAAAAACATTTAACTATCGGGTTTAATGCATCTCTATCCTTTGAAACCCAAACGATCCCTACACGTCCATCAGACAGCTCTACTAAAGATCCAACAGGATAAACACCGATACAACGGATAAATTCGTAGACTAACTGCTGGTCTAAATGAAACGGGGTCAAGCTCAGTAAAATCTTAAAGGCGGCGGCAGGACTCATTGCCTCTTTATAGCAGCGAGTCGCAGTTAAGGCATCGAAGATATCGACAATACAGCTCATGCGTCCATGGAGCGGGATTTCATCTCCCTTTAATCCCCTAGGATAACCCCGACCGTCTAATTTTTCATGATGCATCAAACATACATCACGACTTATTTGAGACAACCCTTTAGTTTCACTCATAATTTCAAGCGCATACACTTGATGCAACTTCATATGCTCGAACTCTTCAGGGGTGAGTTTGCCAGGTTTGTGCAGGACTTTGTTATCAACTTTAATCTTGCCGATATCATGCAAAATGCCACCGACAGCCATTTCCCTCAGCATATTGCGGTCGAGTTTAAGGTATTTACCAAAAGTCACCAGCAGGAAGGCGACATTCACTGAGTGCTCTAACAAATAAGCATCTTTTGTGCGCAGTGCTGACATACACTTGAGGGCGTCTTCATCCAAGAGCACTGATTCGATCATGCTATCGGCTAAAGCTTCAAAGGGAGCCACTTCTATCGCTTTACCTTCGAAGGTTTCGGAGAGAACTTTACGGATAAGATCCTTAGCTTCAGTCAAAATAATCTGAGCTTGCTCTTGCTGTTTCTCACGTGTCACAGAGGTTTTCTTGGGATCAGATAAACCATCATTATTGGCTTTGCGTTTAAAACCACAATGATCCGCTGAACGCTCGGTATCCACCCAAACGAATTTGATCCCACTATTAGTTAACTTAGAAATCGCATCCTTGTGCTTGATTTGTCCAGCATTTGCGATAGCAAGCCGACCTTGATCTTTTTTGTCAATTGCCGTGACAAACATTCCCAGTGTCAATTTCGACACAGGCAATTTGATTAGGTCAACCGATTCTGCCGACTCACTCATATCTGCAACCCCAAGGATGACTTAATAGACGCCTTACCACCATACGACATATCAGCGGATGTAGCTCACTGTGCGATAACTTACTTTAGGTAGTATAGACAATATACATTTGGCATTCTAAGCCGTGAAGCGCAAATTCGCCATACACTTATATGGTGACAAAGACTGAGTTGATCAAAAAACCAACCAAATTGGGAGGTTAATATTTCTAGGGTGTGTTGAGGCCGAATGTGGTTTGTTCTATCAAACCTGTACTTGTGGAAAAAGAATTACCTGTTGCGAGTGTAAGTGCACATTTCGATATAAGACAAAAAGACTAACAAAAGTAATACCACGCCTTACTTGGTTTCTAAGCCATTGCCCCCTAACAATGGCACCTAACTCACATAGCGCTCCTCCATCCCCACGGTGTCTTCCGTCAGCAAGCCATTGTGTAAACTCAGTTGCCTAGATACGGCACTATGCTCCACCACTCTGTGACTGCTCATTAGAATCGCACAGCCCTGCGCCCTAAGACGCTTGAGCAAGAACCACACTTTTCGGTAATAGTGCTTATCCATGCCTGCTAGCGGGTCATCAAGTAGCAGTACCTTAGGCTGCAAGCAGGCCAAGGATGCCAAAGCAACCAAATGCTGCTGCCCGTAGGACAATTTATGGGGAGATTGATTGGCAAGCTCCATTAATTCAAGTTCAACGAGCATTTGCTCGGCACGCTCTTTAGGGAGTCCAAAACGATTCAAGCTAAACTGCATCTCGGCTAGCACGCTGGTTTCAAACAGTTGTCGACTCGGTCTTTGGATTAATAATCCTAACTCGGCACCATAGATGCCCAATTTAGGTTTACGACCTAAGACTTTAAGCGGCAAACGCAGCTTTAGGTTGAGCATCCCGGCTAAGGATTTTAGTAGGCTAGTTTTACCGGAGCCATTATCCCCGACCAGAGTCACTATCTCACCCGCATGTAACTGAAATCCCTGCGGACAGCTAAATAATGGCTGACTACCGTCGAAACAGAAATCAAACGCCTCGGCACTGACCAGCACTTTACCAACATGAGCAGAACCCCAAGGTTTAACTGGCGTATCAATCGGTTGAGTATCGCTAACTGTGTAGATACCTGTGGATAAACGGCCAGCCTCCAATTGCCAATAATGCTGGATAATCTCGGCAAACGCCGCCGCATTATGCTCCACCAGCACCAATGCCATGCCTTCGGCAATAAGATTGCGCAGCACCACCAATAGCTCAGCCACACCCTGATCATCGAGCTGCGCCCATGGCTCATCGAGCAGCAATAAGTGCGGCTCGCACACCAACTGAGCGGCGATCATCAAACGGTATTTTTGGCCAAGGGAAAGAGTACTGACTGGGGTATCGAGCCGCAGAAACAACCCGACGTGTCGCAGCGCTAACTGCACTTTAGGCAACATATTCTCGGCGGAAATTCCACGTTCCTCTAAAGCGAAGGCGACTTCACCGCCCACGGTTTGCCTCAGTAACTGAGTTTGAGGATCCTGCATCACTAAGCCAGTGATCAACTCGGGATGACGCCAAATATCTCCCTCATGCGGGCGATTCTGTACGCCCGCAAGCAGGTTTAATAGACTCGATTTACCCGAACCCGTCGGCCCGCTAACACAGTGACATTGGCCTGTGCGAATGCTTAGCCCGATCTCCTGCAATACGGGGGTAAATTGGCTACCATAATTAAAACTGACGCCTTCGAGCTCGAGTAATTTCATCTTAAATATGCCAGTTTGCACAAAGAAATGACCACCAAGCTGAAATACTAATTTTAGCGTTGTGTCCGCGCCAATCCCTGCAAGCCAATTGGTCGCCACGGACAACAAGTAGTTGCGGCATATTTAGCAGGGGATAGCGGGCGATTTCATCGGCGCTTGGTTTAAAATTCGGCCCAAGCGCAGAAGACAACACTCTAAAATAGGTATTTCTGGTAATCATTTTATTGTTGTCATACAGAAGGTTTAGGATGTGTATCCTATTGTGGTCTGAGTAACTTTTGCCTCAACTGAAAAACAATCAAAAACCAACTCAGATCGATAAATTGCAACAAATGGAAAACGCCTTCTGTCACAAATAGACAAAATGTCCAACACAGACTACGGTATCGACAAAAAGACCCATATAGGTCACATTTTTTTGCACCTCAAAATGAGACTATGGCAAAAGTCACACACTCGTGGGTTGCATCTTGACACTCGCGGCCTCGGCCTTTAATTTGAGCGAAAGATTCTTATTTACACGTTCTCGGCCACTTAGTGTAAATGACTTTAAAAAGAATGGATTAACTTACCGCTGACTGCCGGAACTTCAGCCACCACCTTCATCTCGTTACCTTTGGAGTTTTATTTGCCCGCTCACGCCCTGTCTGAAGACCTTAAGTCTCTCATCGACAAACTCATTCAATTGAAGCAGGTTCCACCGACGGAGCCGATAGTGCAGTTATCCTTAACAACTGTCTCTATCCCTTTGATTTCGTGGTTGGCATCCCAAAACCAATATCCACGCATTTACTGGCATGGACGTGACAAGGTTGAAGAAGTCGCGGCGATTGGCGCCTGTAAAGACTTTAAGTTTGAAACCGGTGTCGATGATAAAACATTAGCGAACGTCTACGAACAGCAGCGCACCTTATCCAGCAATCCTGAGATCCGCTACTACGGCGGCGTGGCGTTTGACCGCAGCATCGAATCTTGGCCCGAGTTTGGTAACAGTCGTTTTGTGTTACCGCGTATCGAATTTAGGCGCAGCGACAATCAGTTCAGTTTACGGGTGAATCTGAACTTTGCCGATAGGCATCCCGAAGAGGAAATCGATCTCGCCATTGCCGCGATTGAAGCCGTGATGCCTGCGAGGCCTTTAGCACCACCGAATAAACTCACCCTGTTGAGTCGCAACGATACTCCCGACTTTCCACGCTGGAAAACCTTAGTCGAACAAGTGGTTGAGCCGAAGTTTAATCAAGAGACGCCCAAGGTGGTGCTATCGCGCCACACTGAGCTTGAGGTTAATGCGCAGGTTGACCCTTGGATGGTATTGGCCTGCTGGCAGGGGCGTAATCCCAATAGTTTTCAGTTTGGCTTCCAATTTAGCCCAGATCGCACTTATATCTCCTGCTCGCCAGAGCGGTTATTTCGCCGTCGCCAGCAGGAACTGTTTACCGAGGCACTTGCCGGCACCACAGTACGTGGCTTAAACCAAGAGGAAGACACGGCGCTAGCCAACGCACTGCTCGAGGACAATAAAAATAGCGTAGAGAACCAGCTGGTTCGCCGTCATATCGTCAGTATGCTCTCCCCCTTGAGCCAACATGTGGGCGCAGAAGAAGCAGCTACAATTTTTAAGTTGAATCATATTCAACACTTGCACCGCGCCATTCGCGCCGAGTTAAAGCAGGGCGTGAATGACTTCCAGTTGCTACAGGCACTGCACCCAACCCCAGCAGTTGGCGGCCTTCCCCGCGAGTCGGCGATGCGCTTTATTCGCGAACGCGAAGGCTATATGCGCGGCTGGTACGCTGGAGCCTGTGGCTATTTTAATAAGTTTGAGAGTGAATTTTCGGTGGCGATTCGCAGCGCCTTGATTGAACCCGGCAAGATCAATCTGTTTGCTGGCGCGGGGATTATTGCTGGCTCTGACCCTGAGGCAGAATGGCAAGAGCTGGAAAATAAACTAGCAACGATTATGTCTATTCTGATTGAGCTATAAGCTACTGATAAACCCTAAAATCCTTTTGCTTTTGTCTCTGCATAAAGTCGTTCTTGCTCACCGGAATCAATCAGCTTTTTATGCTCAATATCAAAATGTTGCTTTAGCATCCGCCCTTTTTCCGTATTGGCAAAGGCGAAATAGGTTTCGGCGGTGAGCACTCCAGGAATAATCACAAACTGCTGCGGCGCCTTCAATTGAGGGACGAGAGTCTCCATATTCTTCCTGTAATCCAGCACGGCATCGGTTCGTCCCGCATTCACACTATTTAGCATGCTTAAGATGTCGCTGCCTTCCTCATAAAACATCGGGATCGTCGTCAGCATGTTATAGCGATAGGCCAGCATGGCCTGCACTTTCTTGTGAGATAAGCTCTCCATCCCCGACCAAGTCGCCGCAATTTGTGGGGTAACTGCGGCATCGATAGAATCAAGTTCAACGGGGTTTTCACTCAGTAGGCTGTTTTTCACATCCCCCTTGTAAACACTGAGGATCATATCCACTCTGCTAGTTTCAACCATATAAAGCGTGCGGGCAAAGGGCATAAACTGCACATCGAGTTGCCAATCGGGAGCAGGAAACGCCTTGCGGAGAATATCGAAGTAATAACCCGTTTCGTCGGGATTGGAGAAACCTAGCCACGAAGCGGTGACCAGATGAATTACCACGGGTTTAGCCGGTGTCGCGTAGGAACACACACTCAATAAACTAAAACACAAGGCCGCAAGAAATGATCGCATCGCGTTCTCCTCCCATTTCTTAACAGTGTAGGATAATTTCCCTGCCTGTGCTGTGACCTTATCGACCACTCCTCTTCGAAACTCAGGGCTAAATTGCTTGGAATATAAACAGTAAGCTTGCATCTTCGAACCTGGTCACTATAATGGCGACCCCGATTTCAGCACGCTGATATTGGGTAAAATAACAACAGATCATTTAGCGGGTTCCCTCACCCCGCCCTACACAACTAAAAAGGCCACATATGTTAATGTTAACCCCTGCGCAGCTTCGCCGCGCACTCCTGCTATTAGTGGGATTTCACATACTGATTATTTGCGTCAGCAACTACTTGGTACAACTACCGTTTCAATTGTTTGGTTTTCACACCACTTGGGGCGCGTTTAGTTTTCCCTTTGTCTATCTGGCGACCGATCTCACCGTGCGCATCTTTGGACAAACACCTGCCCGTAGCATCATTCTCAAAGCCATGGTGCCCGCGTTGATGATTTCCTATGTCATGGGTGTGGTATTCCATCAAGGCAGCTTCCAAGGGATTGATTCCTTAAGCCAATGGAACACTTTTGTGTTTCGCATCGCCTTCGCCAGCTTCGCGGCGTATTTGATTGGTCAACTGATGGATATCACAGTCTTTGCTCGCCTACGCCAGAGCCGTTCTTGGTGGGTCGCGCCTGCGGCATCGACCATTGTCGGTAACTTAGTCGACACCTTAGTGTTCTTCAGTGTCGCTTTTTATGCCTCAACAGACAGCTTTATGGCGGCCAACTGGCCCGAAATCGCGGCCGTGGATTACAGCTTCAAATTACTCGTGAGCTTAGGGTTATTCCTGCCCGCCTACGGCGTCCTGCTGAAGGTCTTACAAGACAAGATCTTGCAAACCAGTCCACAAAAATCATTTTCCTGATTAACTCAACTGGCCAGACCTGTTATAATTTGAGCAGTTTTTAGTTCAGCCCCACTGTGTTTATGCGCATTTGGGGCTGATTTTCTGTGAGAGAAAATTATGTATTCAATTGAAATCAAAGCACTGACAGCTCTGACACCTGAGTTGACCACACAGCTTATCGAACTGAGCAAGCAAATCCCTGAACTCGACCGTCCGCTGACCAGCGAAACACTGGCAGAACGTCTCTCGGATAAGACTTGCTTGATTCTCTTAGCCTATGTGGAAGGTGAATTGGCAGGCTTTAAACTGGGATACGAGCAGGCTGATGCCGTGTTTTACAGTTGGTTAGGCGGTGTTGCGACCGACTTTAGACGTTTAGGTCTGGCACAAAGCCTATTGGAATACCAAGAAACCTGGGCGAGCCGCCAAGGCTACAAGCTGATCCAAGTAAAAACCATGAATCGCTTCCCAGCCATGCTCAATCTTTTGATTAGAAACCAGTATTTGATTACTGAACTGAAGGCTGATCCGCAAAGCCTGATCGACCATAAACTGCATTTAAGCAAGTCGATTGCGACTGCTTAAAAGCGATTTACATAAAAATGTGCATTTTTTGCGAGAAATAGCTTGCAAACCTAATTGAGAATGATTATCGTTAACTTGCGTTCCAAAACTCATCTTTAACACGGATGACTGGTAATCTGACGTTGTTAAAGTGCTCCTGAGTTTGCAAGCACGACATTGCTCACACACACTCTTTTGTGGCCGGATTCATCATCCGGCTTTTTTTTGCTTTTTATTCAGTGAATCAATCTCATAGCATTTAGTGCAGAGTCGCTTTTAAGATGACATTTCGGTGCTTTGGCCGGAAAAATGTAAGCCATCGTAGGGGTTGTTTTGCTGATCTTCCTTCGCCTCATGGTACAAACCAATAGTGAAGATAGACCCCTTACCCAGTACAGAACTCACCTCTATGGTGCCACCGATACGCTTGATAATGCCGTAACTTAAGGATAATCCAAGGCCTGTGCCGTCTTTACGCGTGGTGTAGAAGGGATCAAAAATCCGCCCTAGTTGCTCAGGCGCAATCCCCGAACCTTCGTCCTCAACCTCAATTTTCACCCCAATCGGCATATCTTGCTGTAGCCAATCATAGGTTCGCACCCAAATCCTGCCCTTACCGTCCATCGCATGGGCGGCGTTAACCACAAGGTTAATCAGCACTTGCAGCAACTGCGGGCGATTAACCTGCACAGGGCAGCTGGCGTTCAGTTCAGTTATCAGCACCACTTCTTGTTTCTGAATCGAGTGCCGCACTAATACCAGCATTTCCTCGATGATAGGCGTAATAGGATGCATCTCTAAGGGAGCGTTAAACTCACCAGGGCGACTGTATTGCAGCAGGCTGCGGATAATAGTGCTAATACGGCCAACCTGTTGGATAACAAGGTCGATTTCTTCTTTTACCGACTCGGCATTATCTCCAAGCTCATAACGCAGCAGCTCCATATTACCGAGGATCACCGCCGTTGGATTATTGATCTCATGGGCAATCCCAGCAGTAAGCTCACCCAGCGCGGTTAACTTTTCATTGGTCACTAACTGCTGGCGAGTTTCATTGAGTAGCGCCACGTTGCGCTGCAACTCTAAGGTCTTATCCTGCAGGCTACGAGTCCGCTCCTCGACCTTCATCTCGAGTTGTTCGGCGGCGGCTTGGATTTGCGCGTTGCGCCGCTGCAATAAATCGAGCATACGATCGAACTGCTCGGCAAGATTCGACAATTCGTTATCCCTGTCCAGCCCCAAGGCGCCAATACGCACATTGCGACCAGACTGCACCGCTTGCACCACATGGTGAATACGCTCAATCGGTTGCAACAAGCTGTAAGCACCGCGATAAACCAATAAGCCGGAGATTAGCAGCACCAGCATCAGAATCGTGCCTAACTCAATGATATTAAGCAGGTAGTTATGAATAAAGGGCGACTCAGAGAATCCGGTATAGATCATGCCAACACGTTGCCCACGGATATCTTCTAAAGGCGCATAGGCGGAAATAAACCAATCGTTAAACACAAAGGCGCGATCGACCCATAACTCACCGTGATTCAGCACTTTTTCGCGCACTTCCTCCGACACTAAACTGCCGAGCGCCCGCCCTTGGGATTCATTCGACTGCGGGAAAAAATGCAAAGGCACGTTGGTTGAGACACGAATATTATCGAGGAAGATGGTCACAGTGCCGATAGAACGCTCCGGCAGCGTGCCCTTGTCGTAGACGAGGTCGCGGATATGGTCGACGATGCGCGTATCCCGATTAAACAGCACGCCGCCATCGAGATACCAAGCCACTTTGCCCTCAAAATCGGGGATCGGCAGCAAACTGCGGCTCAGTAGACCACGGTCTTCCACTTGTTTATTCGGGCTTTGCGCCCGCAGTGTCGCTAGTAAGGGAATCGCCGCCCTTTGAGCTAAATCCGGATCAACCCGCGCCAAACGTTCAGGCGATAACACCATCAGCCCCGAATAGGGCAAGAGACCACCCATTTTCGGTAAAATTTGTCGCAAATCCGGGTCTGACGCGGCCTCGGCCACACTGACAAGCCTTAGAAAATCCAGATCGAGTTGCTTTTTTTGCTCATTTAGAAAGGCATCTATACTCGCCCTGTGTGCCAACTCGCCAGTGAGAATGGGCCGAAAATCATTTTGAAAAGTCCATGAGGTCATGACTCTCTCGAGCTGTTTCTCCTGACGAACTTGCACCTGTTGCAGGGTATTTTCAGCCACAGCCAGATCGGCTTTTACTTTCATAAACAGTTGCTTGCCTGTGTAACTGATATTCCAGTAAATAGTGATAAACACTAAACTCACCAAGGTGAGCAAAATCGGCAGCAAGGTGAGGATCAGAATGCGATAACGCACTTTGGCCTGCATTTGCTGCCAACTGACACCAAAAAAGTGAGTAAAAAACGACACTTAGAACTCCTGCTCGTCGCTAACGTCAAACCACTCTTTATACTTGCGATCTAAGGTCTTACGGGAAACGCCTAAGTCCCTCGCCGCTGCTGATTTATTGCCAGAGTGCAGATCCACCACGCTGGTCACATGGTGTTTTTCCACTTCTTTCAACGGCCAATCTAAGGGATAACCTTGGGAGGCCGAAGACTCTGTCTTGACCTGCTGCTTCCAGTATTCCGCTGGCGGCTTGCCAAGCAGAATGCAGCGTTCAATCATATTGCGCAGTTCACGGATATTGCCTGGCCACTCGTGCTGTTGCAGCTTCACCATATCCTCATGGCTCCACACGACTTCGCGCACACCCAATTCGGCTGCCAATTGGCGAGTAAAGTGATGGGTCAATTCGACCACATCTTCCGGACGCTCACGCAGGGGAGGAATTAAAATATCCAGCACATTCAAGCGATAATAAAGATCACGACGGAAGTTACCCGCCTCGACTTCATCCACCAGCGTACGGTTAGTGGCCGCAATCACCCGGACATCGATATTGACTTCCTTCTCACTGCCGACGGGGCGAATCGCCTTTTGCTCTAATACCCTGAGCAATGCCGTCTGCATCTTGAGGGGCATCTCACCAATTTCATCGAGGAAAATAGTGCCGCCGGAGGCAAAACTGAATAAGCCTTCGCGATTTCCCTTAGCGCCAGTAAATGCCCCTGCCGTATGGCCAAAGAGTTCACTCTCCAGTAGTTCGGGGGCGATAGAGCCGCAGTTAACGGGTACAAATGGCCCTTGGCGGCCGCTGAGTAAGTGTAATTGGCGCGCGACCAGCTCTTTACCCGTGCCCGATTCGCCTTGAATTAACACCACGGCATTGGTTGGTGCCACGCGCTCAATCACTTGCTTGACCGACTTCATGGCCTCGCTGCTACCTATAATGGTGGAGGAATAGCCAATGGAGACTTCACGGCGCAGCATTAAGTTTTCGCGGCGCAGCAAACGGCGTTCAATACAACGGTCAACCGCCGACATCATCTGCTCGAGGTGGAAGGGCTTCATAATAAAGTCTGAGGCACCAGCCCGCAGCGCCTTAATCGCGACTTCTAAATCCGCATAGCCAGTCATAAAAATCACATCAGATCGGCGGCCTTGTTCATCTAAGGCTTCGTGCCACTCGATGCCCGAGCGACCCGGTAAACGGATATCGACAATCAATAGGTCGAAGTGGCAGCGACTACGTAACTGCTCAGCATCTTCAATACTGCCCGCCGTTTCGACTAAGGCGAATTTTTTCGAGAGCGCCTTATTCAAAAAGCTACGCATCCCGGGCTCGTCATCGACGATCAGGACAGACACAGCGGAAGGAAGGGGCTTGAGGTTATTATCTATCTGGCTCATAGTGCTCACTTCTGGACATTTTGACTCAATTGCGACCAATTCTAGCATTGAAACTAGACAAATAGGTCACTATGAACCATAAGAAGCATGCGCTGAGACAATTTGTCTGCAAACTATTTGTTGAGCCTGAGATCAGGGTCACAATTTAGATCAAGCTGTGAACGTAAATGCGTCATTGTTGGTTTGGCATCCTATTTGCTTTCAATCGAACGCATTACAATTTACGGAACCTCCCACTCAGTAGGCAATTGAGTCGGAACCCTATTTTTCGCCAAGGAGTATCCATGCTAAACGTGAAATCCCATATGAAGTCATTACTGGGCCTGGTTGTTGCAGCCAGCATGCTCACAGTGTTACCCGCTCAATCGGCTGAAGTGATCAAGTTAGCCACCACCACCAGTACTGAAAACTCAGGTCTGTTGAAAGAATTACTGCCTAAGTTTGAAAGTGAATCAGGCTACAAAGTACAAGTTATCGCAACGGGTACGGGTAAAGCGCTGAAACTGGGCGAGCAAGGCGATGTGGATTTAGTGATGACCCACGCCCCAAGTGCTGAAGCAAAATTTGTTGCCGACGGTTTTGGTGTTGAGCCACGTGGCATTATGGAAAACGATTTCGTGGTGTTAGGTCCTAAAAACGACCCAGCAAAACTACGTGAAAGCAAAACTGCCGAAGAAGCCTTCGCGAAAATCGCCAAATCTGGCTTACCTTTCGTCTCTCGTGGTGACAACTCTGGCACCCACATCAAAGAGTTAGAAGTATGGAAAGCCGCAGGCGTGACTCCTGACTTCAAAGGTTACACTTCAGTAGGTCAAGGCATGGGTAAAACCCTGCTGATGGCAAACGAATTACAAGGTTACACTCTGTCTGACCGTGGTACTTTCGTGGCGTACAAAACCAAGCTGGACTTAGGTGTGGATTTCGATGGCGGTAAAACGCTGGCGAACCCATACCAAGTGATTCTGATCAACCCAGCTAAATACCCAGATCTGAACCACAAAGGCGCTAAAGCCTTCAGTGACTGGCTGATCAGCAAAGAAGGTCAAGCCATGATCAACAACTTCAAAGTTGAAGGCGAGCAACTGTTCAAGGCAACCTATAGCGAATGAGCGAAGGCTGGTTAGCACTGTTACAGCAGGCGTTAAGCCTGCTGTTTTCATTGGACCCCGACGTTTGGTCCATCATCTCTGTCTCGTTTTCGGTATCCTTCGCGGCGCTGCTCATCACCTTAGTCCCCTCTATGGTGCTCGGTTTTGTGTTGGCGTTTGCCCATTTCCCCGGAAAGTGGTTTGTCACTAACTTAGTACAAACGCTGCAATCGATCCCCACGGTCGTCATCGGCCTGTTGGTGTATCTCATCTTGACCCGCAACGGCCCGCTTGGGGATTTAAGGTGGTTGTTCACTCAAGAGGGGATGATCCTCGGCCAAATGATGATTTGCGCCCCCGTGATGATAGCCATGAGTCAAGCGGCCTTCACTAGTGTCGATCGCCGTGCATGGGAAACCTCACGCACCCTAGGCGCCTCTTGGTTTAGCGCGGTCTGGACCGTGTGCCGCGAACTGCGTATGCCGTTATTACTGGCAATTGTCGCAGCCTTTAGCCGTATTCTCACCGAAGTCGGCTGTTCTATGATGGTCGGCGGCAACATTTTAAACGTAACACGTAATATCCCGACGGCTATCGCACTGGAAACCAGTAAAGGTGATTTCGCCCAAGCTATCGCCCTCGGATTAGTGCTGCTAATCTTGGCCTTGATCCTCAACTTTGCCTTAGGTAGTTTACGCGGCAAAGAAACGCCAAGGAGCCATTAACTTATGACCCAAGCCAAACTGATCGCCCGTGACTTGGAAATGTCCTTTGGCCCGCGCTTATTATTCAAAGCCCATAGCCTAGAGTTGTGCCAAGGGAACGTCATTTATTTGCAGGGTGACAACGGCTCGGGCAAGTCGACCCTGATGAAGATCCTCGCGGGTTTACAGCCGCCATCTAAGGGCAAGATTGAAGTCAGCGGCTTTAAAAAGGATGCATGGTGGACACGCAATCCTTTGCTGGGCAAAGCCGTTTACCTCCACCAGCATCCCTATCTATTCGATGGTACAGTCAATTACAACCTGACCTACGGTTTACCCTTTGCGGCCTCAAAAACCGAAGCCAAACGTAGAATTGGTCAAGCAATTGAGATGGCGCAACTAGGCTCGCTATTGCAAGCCAGAGCCAGCAATTTATCCGGCGGCGAAAGGCAACGCCTCGCCATCGCCCGCGCTTGGATATTGCAGCCAAAGTTACTGATGCTCGATGAGCCGACCTCCAACATGGATAAAGACTCCCAAGCCTTAGTGCTGCAAATGATCCAGCAGCTCAAACAGCAAGGGACGGGAATGCTCTTAAGCAGCCACCAAAACTGTGCGCTCACCGCCATTTGCGAGCAGCAGTGGCACATTGAAGACCAACAGGTGATAACCTCCCGTCAGCAAACGCCCACAAACTCCACACAGGGATCTTTATATGTCGTTGCAAATTGATGCCGTAATTCTTGCCGGTGGTATGGCGCGCCGTATGGGCGGGGACGATAAAGGCCTCGTCGAGCTAAACGGCAAGGCCATGATTGAACACACTATCGAGCGGATAAAACCTCAGGTTAAGGAGATCCTGATCAACGCAAATCGTAACCAAACACGTTATGCTGAGTTCGGTTTTACGGTGTTGAGCGATGAGCATACTGGGTTTCTCGGCCCCTTGGCGGGCACGATCACTGCTATGGGTCACACTCAAGCAGACTATCTGCTCGTGGTGCCCTGCGATTGTCCGCTGCTGCCGCGGGATTTAGTCGCCCGTTTATTGGCCGCCATTGAGGCAAACGATGCTGAACTTGCCGTTGCCAGCGATGGTGAGCGTGAGCAGCCGGTGGTGATGTTACTAAAGCCAAGTCTGCGCGAGTCGATGACCGCCTTTCTCGAAGCGGGTGAGCGTAAAATTGATTTTTGGTATGCCAAACATCGCTTTGCCGTGGCGGCCTTTGCCGATCAACCCAATGCCTTCGTCAATGTGAACACGCCAGAACAAAAACAACGACTGGCAGCAGAGATAAACCAAAGCTAAGGCTTCAAATTTCCTAGATTAGAGGTGCAAATGAGTACTCCCTTCGTCAATCCGCTATCTATTCCCGTTCTCGGATTTTGTGCCTATAGCGGCACGGGGAAAACCACCCTACTCAAGCAATTGATCCCCGAATTAAATCAGCGCGGCCTGCGTCTGGCGGTGATCAAACATGCTCACCACAATTTCGATGTCGATATTCCCGGTAAAGACAGTTACGAGATGCGCAAAGCCGGCGCGCGGCAAATGCTAGTCGCCTCCCATGTGCGTTGGGCGCTAATGACCGAAGATGCCCGCGATGGCGACCCAGAGTTAGTCCACCTACTCAAGCAAATTGAAGCCGATAAAGTCGATATCGTCTTAGTCGAAGGCTTTAAAAAACTCTCGCTACCGAAAATTGAGCTGCACCGAGCTGCCCACGGTAAGCCGTTTATCTATACCCAAGACGACAATATTCTCGCCATCGCTTGCTGTGATGACACAGAGCTGCCGAGCGAGCTAAGAAGACTCGACCTTAACAATGTCGCGCAAATTGCTGACTTTGTGATGGAATATGCCAATAGCTGGCAAGCACCCAACCCCGCATTACCAATAGCGACTGTCGATGCCTGCACCTTGGGCAGCGATAAAAACCTCAGCGTGAGCCAAGGCTTGGCGCAGATTTTATCCCATGTCGCCCCAGTCTCTGAGGTGGAAGAGGTTGGTTTAGATGCATTAGATAACCGCGTGCTCGCCCGCGACAGCATTTCGCCCGTGGATGTGCCGCAGCAAACCAACTCGGCGATGGATGGCTATGCCTTTGTCTATCAAGATCCGCTGCCAGCGAGCTTCAACTTAGTCGGTGAAGTCCTCGCCGGTCATCAATATTCGGGTACACTTAAAGTGGGTGAAACCGTGCGCATTATGACGGGCGCGCCCGTACCCGCAGGCGCAGATACAGTTCAACCTCGAGAGCTGGCTAACGAGGCCAATGCCAAGGTCAGTTTCGATGGCCGTATTCAACAGGGCCAACACGTTCGCCTTGCGGGTGAAGACATAGGCCAAGGCCAAGTTGCCCTCACCCAAGCCACACGCCTAAGCGCAGCCGAACAGGGCTTATTAGCCTCCCTCGGCCTTGACCGAGTGACGGTTTATCGTCGCCCGACCGTGGCCGTGTTCTCAACCGGGGATGAAGTCAGCCAACCCGGCGAGGCTTTGAATCCAAACTGTATCTATGACTCGAACCGTTACACCATCAAGGCGATGGCAAAACGTTTAGGTTGTGAAGTCATTGACTTAGGTATTATCGAAGATTCCGAAAGCGCACTCGAAGCGACCTTAACCAAAGCCGCGGCGCAGGCCGATGTGGTGATCAGCTCAGGCGGTGTTTCCGTTGGCGATGCCGACTACATCAAGGCCGTGCTGGCACGCCTTGGCAATATCGACTTCTGGCGGATCAATATGCGCCCCGGTCGCCCACTCGCCTTTGGTAAGGTCGGCGATAGCCTATTCTTCGGCTTACCCGGCAATCCGGTGGCTGTGATGGTGTCGTTCCTGCAATTTGTGCAACCTGCGCTGCGTAAACTCGGCGGTGAAACAAACTGGCAGGCGCCGTTATTCCCGGCGATTACCGATGAAACCCTGCGTAGCCGCACGGGCCGCACTGAGTTTATCCGCGGAATTTATCGCCTCGGTAATGATGGCAGGCTGCACGTAACCAGCACAGGTAACCAAGGTTCGGGCATGCTCAGCTCTATGGTCAAAGGCAATTGCCTTATTATCATTGGAGATGATGCTGAGGCGGTGAATGCGGGTGAAACCGTGTTTATTCAACCTTTTGCCGATCTTCTATAAGAGCCACTGAGTCCCTATGAGCCAACTCGTGGATGCCTTTGGCCGTCAGGTCGAATATTTACGACTCTCAGTGACGGATCGCTGCGACTTCCGTTGTGTCTACTGTATGACGGAAGACCCCTGCTTCTTGCCCAAAGATCATGTTCTGCACCTCGAAGAGTTGGCTTGGATTGCCCAAGCCTTTACTGAACTGGGGGTGACTAAAATTCGCCTCACCGGCGGCGAGCCCTTGGTGCGTAGCGATTGCGATCAACTGGTGCACTTACTGGGCAAGCTCCCAGGGCTCAAAGATTTATCGATGACCACTAATGGTTCTAGGCTCAGTAAGTTTGCCAAACCTATGTTTGATGCAGGTCTTAAGCGCTTAAACATCAGCCTAGATACCCTTAACCCCGAGCTCTTTACCCAACTGACACGTAACGGCAAATTAGCACGCGTTATCGAAGGGATTGATGCGGCCATCGCCGCAGGTTTTGAGCGCATTAAAATCAATGCCGTGATCCTTAAGCAGCAAAATGACCATGAAGTGATTGATCTGGTTAATTTTTGCCGTGACCGAAACCTAGATATCGCCTTCATTGAAGAAATGCCGCTGGGTGAAATGGACGAGCGCAAAGACGCGCGTCATTGCAGCAGTGATGAAGTTAAGGCCATGATTAACGAGCATTATCCCCTGCAACTTTCCAATAAACGTACTGGCGGCCCCGCGCGTTACTACACCATGGCGGATAGTCCGATTCATATCGGGTTTATCTCACCCCATAGCCACAACTTTTGCCACGAATGTAATAGAGTGCGCGTAACTGTAGAGGGGCAATTATTGCTCTGCCTAGGTAATGAACACTCCATTGATTTAAAAAGCATTGTGCGAGAATACCCCGGGGATATTGAGCGCCTTAAAACCGCGATTCTCCAAGGTATCAAGCTCAAGCCTAAGCAGCATGTTTTCGATAATAGTGGCGTGCAAATCCTGCGCTTTATGAATAGCACTGGCGGTTAACCCCTTCGTCCTAGGGCTAGCATCTCTATTTTGCCGTGATACACTCATGGCATCAGTCCCATTTTTTGTGTCACTCTTCCTATGGCGCTTACTCGTAAACAGTGGAATAACATCATTATTCTTGCCTGCATTTTTATCATTGCGGTGCTGACGTTTATGGATAAGAAAACCCATAATGTGCCGAGTGATGCCCAACTGTTATTTGATGACAATGCGCCGCTGGCGCAATTGCAGCTAGATGGTGTGTGGCTGCATAAACAGGCCTCAGGTTGGGAATGCGATCCGCTTGTGCTCAACTGCCCCCAATGGGCCAAGGCTTGGCAAGGCCTAAGAGTCTCGCCCCTCAGCGAGGCACCACAACCCACTGGCAAGCCGCAGGAACTGGTGATCCAAATTGCCGAGATTCGCCAATCGCAACGTTGGATTTATTTCCCCGAGGATGGTGTACTCAAGTCACCCGCTGGCAACTGGTATTTAGTGCCCCCCAGCCTAAGGGCCGATTTACAACCAATCCTCGATGCAAAATCCACCAGCTAATCTATTACCTAAAAGAACTCAATCATGCCGGAATTACCAGAAGTCGAAGTCACCCGTCAGGGCATAGCCCCACATCTTGTCGAACAAACTGTAGTTGACCTCGTAATCCGTAACGCCTCACTGCGTTGGCCCGTTCCCGAACTTGCCAAACAGATCATCGGCCAAACCATACGCCAAGTGCGTCGCCGCGCTAAATATCTGTTAATCGATACCGATGCTGGCACCAGCATAGTGCATTTGGGGATGTCGGGCAGCTTGCGGATCCTGCCCCATGACACGCCAGTGGAGAAGCACGACCATATCGATCTTGTCCTCGCCAATGGCCGAATTCTGCGATTTAACGATCCTAGACGTTTTGGCGCTTGGTTATGGTGCCAATTGCCTGAGGAAGCCCATCCGCTACTGGAAAAACTCGGGCCAGAACCTTTGACCGACGCCTTTAACGTCAATCAGTTAGCTGCCGCACTGGCGGGCAAGAAGAAGGCCATCAAACTCTGCCTGATGGACAACCATATTGTGGTGGGTGTGGGAAATATTTACGCCAACGAAGCACTCTTTGCCGCAGGAATACACCCTGAGGCGGAGGCAGGCAAGATAGATATTGAACGCTTAACGGTACTGGTTGCCGAGGTCAAACAAATCCTCGCCCACGCCATCAAGCAGGGCGGCACTACGCTTAAAGACTTCACCAATGCCGAGGGTAAACCCGGCTATTTCGCGCAAAAGCTGCATGTTTACGGCCGCGGCGGCGAAACCTGCACTCAGTGCGGCAATCTACTCAGCGAAATCCGCCTGGGTCAACGCACCACAGTATTTTGCGGCATCTGCCAGACGCGTTAATCTCGCCGATAAAAATGCCTGCAATTGCAGGCATTTTTAGCTTCTTCGATATGGCTGTTGATTACTCTTTTAACCAACGACCTGGATGGTCGGTAAAGTAGCGGTACACACGCTCTGGCGCTTGGCACTGAGGCTTAAGCTCTGACGCGGATAACAAAATCCATTCGTCACGGTGGGCAATCCCCATGCTCTTACCGCCTTTGATATCGAAACAACTCAGCTCAGCACCGCTAGGCACTAACACATAACGCTGTTTGTTCTCCTGCATCCATTGCCACGCGTTACGCTCCTGTTCTTCTACCGGCGCGAGATAACTAAAGTGCGTCACACTCATGGGCGAGAACAAAATAAATTGTTCTTTAAAGTTCACCAAACCAAGTTCGGCATCCTCACCTATCACCTCGGCAGTGTGTAGCATCAGGCTTCTGGGAGTGCGCATTTCATCGAGCATAGCGTAACCCCAAGTGCTCACTAGCACCCAGCCCAAGGCTGAAACTAACCCCACTTTCACCAGTGCAAACTGACGACGCGCCAGCCACAGCAAGGCACACCAAAGCACCCCGAGCAAAATAAATAAGTAACCAATGCCAGTGAGATCATCGGTATAATCCGCCAGCGCTTTGACAAGTGCAGGGTGATGAATAAATGCCAGCACGCCGGCCACTAACACGAGCGCGCCCAAGAACCACAGCACACCAGTGACTAGTTTTTCAAACCAAGCTTTGGGTGAAACACCCGTTAATACCGCCGATGCCGCCAAGGCCAACATAGGTAATGCTGGCAGAATATACACGTTGCGCTTGCCCGGGCTGATACTGAAAAACAGCACCACGAGTCCGACCCAAATCAGCAGAATCGCAATGGTGGGATCGGCTTTCACCTTTTGCAGCCACTGTTTCCAATAGGCGACCACCAGCAACGAAATCGGGAACCACATCCAAGGGATCACACTCAGCACGAAGAAATACCAAGGCTTGATATGGTGCCAAGCATTGACGTAACGCTCGCCCGTTTGCTTAAACAAAATGTTATTTTGATAGGCCACCATCTCGGGCGTGCCATGGGCTTGAACCGTCATCACCATTGGCACTAGCCAACAGGCAATCACGGCCAGCATGGCCAAAGGCCCTGCCAGACAAAGCCAAGTTAAGCGGCCCTCGAAACGGGTCTTATCTTTGAAGGCGTAAATCCCAATTGGAATGAGCAACAACAGGGGCAAGAAACCAACCCCCTTAGTGATCACCCCAAGCCCCATAAATGCCCAGCCAATAAAATACCAATGCCACTTAGGCCCAAGCATAAAATGTCTGATTAATCCGTAACATCCCACGGTTATCCAGCACATCACCATGGCATCTATCTGGGCATTTTTCGCCTGCATCAAAAACTGCGGCACGATAAGAAGCAATAGTGCAGCGTTGCGGCCAACCCGCACATTCCACAATCTGGCACCCAGATCATAGACAAGAAATACCGTCAGCAAGCCACAAAAGGCATTGGGGAGTAAGAAGGAGAGTTTTAACGACCCAGTGAGTTGATAAAACAGGGCAATCGCCCACATAAACACTGGCGGCTTATCAGGATAATATTCCCCGCCCCGGGTAGGGAATAACCATTGACCCGAGGCCACCATTTCCCGCGCGACCTCAACAAACCGCGGCTCGTCGGCGGGCCAAGGGGAACGAAAACCTATGCCAACCAACAAGATCAGCAAACTCATCAGCAACAACGGCCAGAGTACTTGGTAATAATCTTCGCTATTGAAACGACGATTCAATGCATCCATTCCTAATCCCTATTTAGTTTTCCAATTCATCCACCTGCTTACGCAGGCTAGAACGGTAAAGGTAAGCGCCGATAAGACTCGAGATAATAAACAGCCCGATACTGATCCCCAGTTGGTTATGATCAGATAAGCCAATGCCCGCGCCCGCAAAACTGAATATCAGCATCTGCGGCAAATAACCCAACACGCTGCCAAACATAAATCCACCAGCGGGGATGTGTGTAGCACCCGCAAACAGATTCGTCAGCAGATTACTACCCACGGGCAACAGACGGATCATTAAGACTTTTAACCAAGTCCGCTGAATGATCAGCGCCTCAAACTTTTGTAAACGATTGCCAAAACGTCGTTGCAGACTGTTTCGAATGGTTAATCTCGCGGTATAAAACGCCAGCACACAACCCAGCAATGCCGCTAAGGTGGAAAATAAGCCACCATAGATGCCACCGAGGGCAAAGCCGAATACAAAGGCGATCACCTGCCTCGGCCCACCTACAGCAGTAAACAAGGCGCCAACCATCAGCAATACCGCCAGCGCATAAGCCCCTTGAGCGGCAATAAAGTGTGCTACCCAATTGCTATCGGTCACATGCTCGAATAACCCTTGCTGGGCCGCAAACATTAACACCAGCAAAATAAAGACGATAAAAATCGCCTTATAGAGTCGCTTCATCTTAATCGTGCCAGCTGGTTTCGCTACGGGCGACCTTAGCGATTTTCGCCCTACGACCGAGCCACATGACGCCCATGATGTCGACAATTCCGACCCAGACCCGATTCCAAGCGGTATATTTAGACACGCCGACTTGGCGATCCCTATGATTAACCACAGAAATAAACACTTCGCCCCCCATGCGGCGCACGAGTGCCGGGATATATCTGTGCATATGGTCGAAGTAAGGCATGCGCAGGAAGGTTTCGCGGGGGAAGAGTTTTAAGCCACATCCGGTATCAGGCACGCCATCGTGTAACAGTGCATCACGCACTTTATTCGCAAAGCGGGACTGGAATCGCTTCCACGCCGTGTCTTTACGGTTTTTGCGATAACCGGCAATACAAAAGTGTTCGGCATGAATTTGCGGCAATTGGGCCAACATGGCGGGAATATCCGCAGGGTCGTTTTGCCCGTCAGCATCTAAGGTGACAATGTATTTACCGCGGGCATGTAAAACGCCAGTGGAAATAGCGGTACTCTGGCCCGTACTGCGCTCGTGACGAATGGCTTTAGCATCGCATTGCATCACCTCTGCGGTGTGCATAACTTCACCAAAAGTGTCATCCTGACTACCGTCGTCGACAACAAGAATTTCAAACTCAGTCACCCCTTGCAGGGCTTGGCATATCTCTTTCATTAATGGGCCAATATTGCCCACTTCATCTTTGGCGGGGATCACGACTGAAATCACGTTAAGGCTCCAAGCTTAATAACCATGAGTACGGTAACATAGGATTGTGGCAAACAAAAATCTGCATTGATAGGATGTTATGAATTAAACGGAACGCGAGCCCAGCATTGTATACGGGTGAAAATCGAGAAAAGAGCACTTAATTTGGAACTGTGAATTTCATCGAAATGACATATTCTAATGCCGCAGAAAATGCTAGTTTGAGAAACAAAATGCCAAACTGTATAAAACCTATGAACATAGTGGTAGTTGGAATGGGCTATGTTGGCCTATCGAACGCGGTTTTACTCGCCCAGCAAAACCATGTAGTAGCGATTGATTTGATGCCCGAGCGCATCGCGTTAGTTAATGCGCGTAAACCAACGGTCGCCGACAGTCTGATTGAAGAATACCTGCAGCATAAAGCCTTAAATCTCAGTGCCACGAGCGACAAAAACGTCGTTAAAGAAGCCGATTTTGTCATCATAGCCACTCCTACGGATTACGACCCACAAACCAACTACTTTAATACTCAGTCGGTCGAACGGGTGGCGAAGGAAGTGCTCGCCCTGAATCCTGACACCACCATTGTCATCAAATCGACTGTGCCAGTGGGTTTTACCGAAGGGCTGAGAAGTAAACTCAACAGTGACAATATCTTATTTTCGCCTGAGTTTTTGCGCGAAGGTAAGGCGCTTTACGATAACCTGCACCCCTCGCGGATCATAGTGGGTGAACGTTCCGAGCGCGCCCAAGCCTTTGCCGATCTGCTTGCTCGCGCCGCCATTAAACAAGATATTCCGATTTTACTCACAGACAGCACTGAGGCAGAGGCGATTAAGTTGTTTGCCAACACCTTTTTAGCCATGCGCGTCGCCTACTTTAATGAGTTGGACACCTATGCGGAGAGTCGAGGGCTCAACACCCGCCAGATTATCGAAGGCGTATGTTTAGATCCGCGCATCGGCGATTACTATAACAATCCTTCCTTCGGTTATGGCGGTTACTGCCTGCCCAAGGACACTAAGCAATTGCTGGCCAACTATAACGATGTGCCTAACAATCTCATCAGCGCCATTGTCGATTCCAACACGACCCGCAAAGATTTTATCGCCAACGCGATTATCAGTAAGCAACCGAAGCGAGTGGGGATCTATCGCTTAATCATGAAATCCGACTCAGACAACTTCCGCGCCTCGGCGGTACAAGGAGTGATGAAACGCATAAAGGCCAAGGGCATCGAAGTCGTGGTCTATGAGCCCGTACTCAAGGAAGGGGAGTTTTTTAACTCGAAAGTGATCCGCGATTTACATGAATTTAAAGCCATGTGCGATGTAATTATTTCTAACCGTATGGCCAATGAACTCGAAGATGTCGCCGCTAAGGTGTACACCCGGGATCTGTTTCATCACGACTAAGCGTCCAAAATATAAAGGTTTACTATGAAATACTTAGTCACAGGCGCCGCCGGATTTATCGGCGCTAAAGTCAGTGAGCGCCTCTGCGCACAGGGCCATGAAGTTGTCGGTATCGATAACCTCAATGACTATTATGATGTTGGGCTAAAGCTAGCCCGACTGGCACCGCTCGAGGCCTTAAGCAATTTCCGTTTTATCAAACTAGACTTAGCCGACAGAGACGGCATTGCGACATTGTTTGCAGAACAAGGTTTTCGACGGGTTATCCATCTCGCCGCGCAGGCTGGAGTGCGCTACTCCCTCGATAATCCCCTCGCCTATGCCGATAGCAATTTAGTTGGGCATCTCACCATTTTAGAGGGCTGTCGCCACCATAAGATTGAGCATCTAGTCTATGCCTCTTCATCCTCTGTGTATGGCTTGAATCAAAAGATGCCATTTTCGACCGAGGACAGCGTCGATCATCCGATATCCCTGTACGCAGCGACCAAGAAAGCCAACGAGTTAATGTCGCACACTTACTCACATCTTTATCAGTTACCCACCACAGGCTTGCGCTTTTTTACCGTGTATGGCCCCTGGGGACGACCGGATATGGCCTTGTTTAAATTCACAAAAGCCATTCTCGCGGGCGATATTATTGATGTGTATAACCATGGCGATCTCAGCCGTGATTTCACCTATATCGACGATATCGTTGAGGGCATCATCAGGGTGCAAGACAAACCACCTCGCCCAACACCGGACTGGCGTGTAGAAACCGGTACACCGGCTAATAGCAGCGCACCCTATCGCGTATTCAATATCGGCAATGGCAGCCCAGTGCAATTGCTGGATTTTATTACCGCACTCGAAAGTGCACTCGGCATTGAAGCTAATAAACAATTCTTACCCATGCAGCCCGGTGATGTGCATTCCACCTGGGCAGATACCGAAGACCTGTTTAAGGCGGTGGGTTATAAACCCCAAGTGGATATCAATACTGGGGTGGGTAGATTTGTCGAGTGGTACCGCGCGTTTTATGCGAAGTAAGCTCTCTGAGAAAACCAAAAGGCCTGCTGATTTGCAGGCCTCTTTATTGGATTAGCGCTTAAAAACGGTATTCAAAACTGCTGAAGAAAGTCGCATTAGTATCGTTTTCTTGTACATCAAATTCCGATCTCGATACTGTACCGCCCAGACTCCACATGCCCTTCCACACCGGCATACGGTAAGAAAGTTCCAGCATCAACAAGTCTTCCTTCGGTGGCTGTGGCGCCCATGTGGTCGCCACATTGGTGCCGTCTTTATTCAACTTGGCATAACGCAGTAGCGAAGTAAAACCACGGCTGTTATGGAACTGACCAACCAAACCAAACACAAAGACTTGGGCATCGCTATCATAGGTCGAACCTAAAGCTCTGCCGTAGTAACGCGCTCCACTGAGGTAAACAGGATCTTCATAGAAGCAGTTAGGTTTGCCATCACACTCGACAAAGGTATCCGAGTATTCCATGAATAGCTTGAATTGCTTACCCGATGTACCGAAATGGGTATCTATCCCCCAAAGTGAGCCGCAATCGCTGCCGTTTTCACAGCTATGCTCAAGGTACAAACCAACGGGGATATCCTGCCAAGTGTCGGCATAACGTAAATCGATGCTCTGAGTTCTATGGCCCGCATCACGGCGTTGATCGGCCAAGCAAGAATCCGAACCGTCGATGCACACCGCATTGCTTGCCACCGAGTCCCACCAGGAGTCGAAGTCGCAATTCTGCCCTTCGCCACAAAATAGCGTCGACCAAGACAGGCCTATTTCTAGCTGCTGAAGGGGTTTGGCGCTGAAACGCATATCCCATTCAGCCATTTTAGGCACAGCACGCTCTTTTTCAGCCATGCTAAAACCTGTCTTGAAGGTCCAAGGCCCAATCCAAGATAACCATGGCGTTTCGAAGGCGGCGGCATTATTACGGCTGAGCGACAGTGACTGCATTGGACGCGCATTGTTAGAGCGATGCAATGCCGAATCAAATCCCGGCCCCCACCACTGCTCAACCGTACCTAAGGTCGCAATCCAGTTACCCATGATTACCGCAAAATAAGACTCATCGAGACGGAAGTTTTTGTTATCTTGCGGATCGTACGTCTCAGCAACTGTGGTTTTATAGGCCACACGTGAGCCTAAGTATTCGTATGAGGCTTTAGCCTCACCCTTTTCACGGTAGTCGGAGCCATAATGCTGGAAGCGAGCGGGATCGGTCGCCCCCGAGAGTTTAACCCTAGCATTGCCGCGGTTATCGACAGCATTTTGATAGTAAAAGTTAACTCGGGCAAAGGCTTGCACTAATCGGGGAGACAATAGCTCGGGTTCGACTTTCGCTAAGTCGCCACCAATACCAGACCACATCAAGGGAAAGGTATTCACTGGCACACGGATCACGCCCGCATCGGCCAGTGCTTGAATATCGGCTCTTAAATAAATATCCGAGGCATCCACCCAAGGGGCGGCAGCAACGGAAGCAGAAAACAGTAAACCAGATGCAACGCTAGCAGCGAGGATAGTGGGGGTCAAAAAAGCCTTCATAACATCCTTTTCATTATCATCGCGAGGCCTGATGCCTCAAAGGTTTTATGGAAATACTCAGCCTTATCAGGCTTTTGCGAGGTTAAGCTTGGCGGTCAACGCGCTTGCCACCTCAGGGTGTACAAATTGACTCACATCGCCGCCATGCAGCGCGACTTCCTTCACTAAGGTGGAAGAAATAAAAGAGTTTTCTTCAGCCGGTGTTAAAAACACGCTCTCAAGATCAGGGCTTAATCTGCGATTCATGTTGGCCAATTGGAATTCATACTCAAAGTCGGAAACCGCACGCAAACCACGCACCAGCACGCTCGCACGCTGTTCCTTGGCAAAATCGACCAGCAGGCCCGAAAAACCAACCACTTCCACATTATCCAAATGGGCTGTGACGCGGTTTACCAGCTCAACGCGCTCCTCAAGGGTAAACCTTGGCTGCTTAGATGGATTGGCAGCAATGCCAATAATCACATGCTTAAACAACTTAGCCGCACGCTCAATCAAATCGGCATGACCATTGGTAATGGGATCGAATGTCCCAGGATAAATCGCTCTTGTATGCACTTTGCTGACTCGACTCAGATAGATACCCAAAAATCATTGCCGCCAGTCTACTCGTTTTAGCCACTTGAGTGAATCATCCCGATAAAAACCGCTGAAAATCCCGTTAAAAATTGAAATACTGGCAAGAATTCCTCGGATTAAGCCCATGTAAAGGCATGAACTGATATAATGCCGACTCGCTATATATTGGATTAAGTAGGCAACGGCTTTTCGTCCAACCTCGATGGATTGAAACCACACCACAACCGATTAAGTCCACGTAATCAGAGCACTTATATGAAAAAAATCGCCATTTTTTGCCATAACTTTTTCTCGAACGGCACAGTCAAAATCGCCTTATCCCAGGCCGAAGTGCTGCAGGAAGCCGGGCAAGATGTTCACCTCTTTGTGTTCCATAAAGAGGGGGATTTTATGCCGCCAGAAAATGTGACGATTCATTATCTTTATGAAGCTGGCCAAAAGCCAAGCCTACAGGAGCAAAGACAACGCCTGCAGGCCAAGGTGGCCGAAGCGGAACAATCGGGTAAGTTCTCGCTATTTTTAAGTAACTCGACCGATTGCGATGTCGTTGTTTCCGGCTGCGATTTCGATCCCTGCTATTACTTTTGCCACTGCGCCCTTAAGCAAGAACTCTTGATGGAATTAAAGCGTGGTCCAGTGCATTTCTGGCGTCGCTGGAAAAAGGCTAAGGCACTGATTGGCAAAAAGATCATTACAGTTTCCAATGGCATCGCCGATGAGCTCAGAGCCACTTCCTGGCTCAAACCACAAAGCGTTCAGACAATCTATAATCCCTTTAGATTGGAGGAAATCCGCAAGAAGACTCAGGAAGAAATTGCCGAGATCCCAAGTGAGCCTTATATGATCCATGTCGGCCGCGTGACACGGCAAAAGCGCCACGATATTTTGTTTAAGGCACTCAGGGATATGCCAACAGCCCCTAAGCTTGTCCTGCTGTGTAATCGCCCCAAGAAGGCACGCAAACTCGCTAAGAAATACGGTGTCGAACACAGAATCATCACACCAGGGTTTCAACACAATCCCTACGCTTGGATTGCCAAGGCCGAGTTGATGTTACTCAGCTCAGATTTTGAAGGCTTACCGACCGTGGTAATTGAGTCTTTAGCCTGTGGTACGCCTGTCGTCAGTACTGACTGCCCACATGGGCCCAATGAAATTCTCACAGGGCATTTAGCACAATATCTCGTCCCCGTTCGCCAACCCGCGCTGTTGGCACAAAAGGCACTGGAGTGTTTGGCCTCACCACCCGCTTTAGACAATCTAGAAATATTAAAGGCCGTAGACAGCCAATATATTGCCGCTCAATATATTAATTTAACAATTTAAATTATTCTCAATGAGAGTACTTGGAGTTAATATGAAAAAATTAATTGTCGATTTGGACGGAACTATTACACTAGCCAATACTACTGACTATGAAAAAGTTTTACCTAACATAGCGTTAATTGAGAAACTTAAAGAATATAAAACCTCTGGATTTAGCATTGTAATTGCAACAGCAAGGAATATGCGAACATACGATGGAAACATTGGAAAAATCAACATACATACTTTACCAAAAATAATAAAGTGGCTAGATAAACATGAAGTTCCTTATGATGAAATTATAGTAGGAAAACCCTGGTGTGGTAATGATGGATTTTATATTGATGATAAAGCTATTCGCCCATCTGAGTTTTTAAGCATGGATTTAAGTGAAATAAAAAGTCTACTAAACAAGGAAAATATATGTTTTTAATTATGTCTGGTGCATATGTTACCGAAGATCTTAAAGCTGAATTCGGAACAATACCACCAGCCTTTCTACCTTTAGGTAACAAACGGCTATTTCAGCATCAAATACAAAAAATTCCTAAGGGAAAGAGTATTTATCTTTCCTTACCAGACTCTTATAAAATTCCTGAAGTGGACAATACGTGGCTAGCCGCCCATAACATTAACATTATTCGTACACCAGTAAACCTTTCTATCGGCGAAGCTATTGTCACCAGTTTAAACATTGCAGAAGAAATGTCTTCAAATTCACTTAGCATTCTCTTTGGAGATACATTACTGGAGAGTTATCCAACAGAATGCGATATTATAGCAACAGCTAATACACTAGATAACTATACATGGTCCACTTTCTCAACAAAAAACGAAATTAGCTGGAAAGAAAACAAACAAATTATATGTGGTTATTTTAACTTCACCCATCCAAAAAAACTAATAAAATGTATCACAATTGAACGCTGGGACTTTATTAATGGAGTAAATCGTTACAATAATGAAAATGGATTATCAAATTTTAAAGTTAAAAAGTGGTATGATTTTGGTCATATAAACACATATTACCACTCAAAAACCGCATTTACGACACAAAGAGCTTTCAATGATCTGAAAATAAACCAAACACAGATTACAAAATCTAGCAAAAATAATAATAAAATTCTTGCCGAAGCAAACTGGTTTGAATCAATACCACCAATGCTCAGAGTTTATACCCCACAATATTTGGGTTGCACCGAAGATAAACTAGGAAATTATTGCTACTCTTTAGAATATCTTCACAACATTTCCTTGAATGAATTATTTGTTTTCACTGAGATTCCAACTAGCATTTGGGATAACATTTTCACTCATTGCATAAAATTCATTGACTATTGTAAAGAAGTAAAAAATGTTAAAAATGAAAAATTTTTCAATGAATTACTAACCGTAAAAACAAAAGATAGATTAAATGATTATCTCTTGAGTGAAAAAATAAAAATTGACGAAAAGTGGACATTTAACAAAAACATCAAGTGTAGCATTTTAGATATTTTAGATCTAAGCAAACAATATCTTCCAGCAGAAAGTAAGCACGCAACATTAATGCATGGAGATTTTTGCTTTAGCAATATTTTGTATGATTTCAGAGCTGACAAGATAAAAGTCATAGACCCAAGAGGAATTACACATCAAGGACAAATCAGCATTTATGGTGATATTTTATATGATATAGCTAAGCTAAGTCACTCCGTATTAGGAATGTATGATTGGATTATTGCTGGTTACCATCAAACAAGTGTAGACCACGCTAAAAGAGAATTATCAATAACCTTACCAAACGATAACAAAATCGATAAAATAAAATCGTCATTTTTAAATAAGGTTTGCAAACATTACAATCTAACACCGTTAAATATATATGCCATGCAAATTCAACTTTTCATATCCATGCTAACATTACACTCTGATGATAAATATAGGCAATCAGGGCTATTTGCTAATGCTTTCAGAATTTACAGTATTATGAAGGAGCTTATAAAATGATTGTAATACCAATGGCAGGACTAAGTAGTCGATTTTTTAAAGAAGGATATGAGCAACCAAAATATATGCTACTAGCCCATGGATTATCGCTGTTTGAGCACTCAGTAAAAAGCTTTGAAAAATATTTCAAAAGCGAAGAGTTTATTTTTATAGTTCGAGATAGCTATGAAACTCCTAATTTTGTAAGAAAAAAATCAGAGATCCTAGGCATAAAAAACTTCAAAATAATAGTTCTTCATGAAAATACAAAGGGACAGGCTGAGACAGTTTTTCTCGGCTTAAAAGAGATTAACAAAACAGAAGAACCAATCACTATTTTTAATATAGACACATTTAGACCAGGATTTATATACCCGGAATTGGAAGCGCTCGGAGATGGCTACTTAGAAGTATTTCAGGGCGAAGGAGATAACTGGTCATTTGTGAGAGCAATTTCCAATGAAACAACGTTGATTGACTTAACTACTGAGAAAAAACCTATATCAAAATTATGCTGCACTGGATTGTATTATTTTAAAAGCAGTAAAGATTACATAGATGCATATGATAATTACATACGTCTCCCTATAGAAGAATGGGAAAAGGGAGAGCTATATGTAGCACCGCTGTATAACTATCTCATAAGAAAAAATAAAAAAATACATTATAATTTAATATCTAGAGAGGATGTCATATTTTGCGGAGTCCCTTCGGAATATAAAGACTTTCTATCAAAAAATGATTAAAAATCTTAGCCTACAATGCATAAAACATGCATTGTAGGTTTAATTTATTTTTTTAACTTATTCCAAAAATCTCTTAGTCCAGACTTTTTCAAAATAAATTTATTTATAAAATGTAGATTATATACTAATCTTCCAAATATATTTCCATTGATAAAGTATGCCTGATCTCTATAAGGTCGTTTAAATCTACGAGGAATATCTAAGCCTAGCTTTTTAAATGACAAAAAATTAAAATCCTCTTGAATTCTTGACTTTGCCAACAAACACTCCTCAAGACTAACATTTCGCTCAGAATTTATTTCAATATTTGAAAAATAGTTCTTATAAAAACGTCGCCCCAACATTTGTTCGACAGTCCTATAGTCATCATAATGAAGATAATTTTTGTCTGTATCGCCAAAAAGCTCACCTTTCCAATACTTTATAACATCTTCAGAATATCCTATAAATATAAAGTCACTTAAGTGATAATCAACATAACTCCTTCCACCAAATTTAAAGTACTCTGTGCGACTGTATATATCCAATATGGTCAAACGTCCTTTAAATCTACTGGCTTTAACCAATAAAGAAGGGAGAATATCTATCAAGTTATTATTGATAAATTTAAAATCAGATCTAACTTTGCAACAATAAATAGATTCGACTAACTCCAATCCGGCTACAACACCATGTATTTGTCTATTCACATTCTCAAATTTTGGAATTGAGTTGATACATCCGGCCTGATTAGGACCTACGTCATCAGGACAAACTATAAGATCTATCAAAGATAATACTTCAAGAGGGATCACGACGTTATCTGACCTTGAATATATTATTTTGGAATCAGGAAAATATTTTCGTAAAGTTCTAAAGCATTCATCAGAAGAAATATGATTTCTATCTGTATGCTGAAAGTAAGGTCCTTGCACAACAAAAGTCAGTTCTTTCATTTTTATCTCAAAATAAATTTAAACTAATCATAAATCAATATTTTATCAAAACCTCCAATAGCCTAACTTGCGGCGCATTTTAAAGTGTCGCAGTAGGTTCAATGGCTTAGGTTTCAGCCAAGCGGTTCCCTTATCGATCAAGGCATCGGTTGCCGCGAGTACACGCTGGCTAGACTGACCATCTCCCGTGGGGTGGATTTGATTGCAATAATCATGGATATGCGCCATCAAATCATCGGGGCGGCTAAGCGCTCTAGTGAGTGCAGGTTCAATCTCTTCGACTCGGTTAATATCGATTAAATGCGCCTTCGGAGACTGATTTTTAAAGGTCACCACAGGCTTACGCTGCATTAAAAACATCAATAAAATCGAGGAGGTATCGCAGAGCATCACATCACCCGCCTGCAGAAGCGGGATCACGTTGTCGGTTTCCACAAACTGCAGATTGTCATTTTCGAGAGTCTTATATTGCTCAACAATACTTGGCTTCATCTTAGGGTGGAATTGTACCAGCCAGCGCCACTGGCTCTTTTGCGACAGGGCTTTAATCTGCTCGAATACCTCAGGCGCACAGGTCAGACTGGGGGAGAATGTCGAGCAAAACAGCACTACGGGCCGTGGATCATCGGGCTTAATGTAAGGATTGTCTTTATTTTCAATAAATAAAGGATCGAGCGCTGGCCAGCCCGTTTCAGCCACGGTAAAAGTGCCGATTTTTTTCTCTAGCTCAAGGAAAGGCAACGTCGTCGCCGGCCCTTGAGTGCAATACAAGTCAAAGCAATCGCGGATTTCGAAGTGATCTTCTCGCCCCTTATGATTCATTTTGCCCGCATTAAAACCGTGGAACACCCCCACTTTTACTCCAGGGATAAAGCTTGGCACTACGTTACCCGGCACGAACACGGCATCGGGTTTCCATGCCTTAACGGCATCGATATCGGGTAAGCGTTTTTCATCCGCTTTAAGGAATTTGGGGTCGACCTCACGGCCTTCGAGGAACCAACACGCCTCATCGCCTCGCGCCAGAATCACTTGCTGCAGCGGCCTTAGCATCGCATAGGAATAGTTCTGTGCTATGTAGAACAAATAACGTCTTTTATTTGATTTACGCGCTTCCACCGCTTTCTCCTTGGGTAAATTATTTCGCTAGCGCGAGATATTGTTCGGCAATCGCAGTCGCATCCACCTTAGCTAAAATCTCCACATTGTCGAGGGATGGCGGCTGGGCGACCACGGCGTCAATCATCTTGGCCAAGGCCGCAGGATTACGACGGGGAACAAGATAGGGAGCCAAATTTCCAGTCAAAATCTCATTCGGCCCATGTGGGCAATCGCTACTGACCACTGGCGTGCCGCAGGCTAAGGATTCGATTAATACCGTCGGCAATCCTTCGAAATCGGAACTCAGCACCAGTGCTTTCGCACGTTTGATCCAAGGAAAAGGATTACTCTGGAACCCAGGAATGATTAAACGCTTCTCGATGCCGTATTTCTTCGCCGCTTTAATCGCCTTCTTGTGGTTATGGCATAACAGCACCACGGGTAACTGATTTTGGGTCTGTTTAAGGGCCTCAAATAACACATCGTGGCGCTTCTGCTTAGCAAAACGCCCCACGTGGATCAGATAGTCACCCTGAGGGATTTGCGGATTATCTTGCTGTGACTGAGCAACAATCTCATTAAATTCAAATGGATTGTAGATAGTTCGCATGGATGCTGGCTGCAAGCGTCCCTTAGCTTGAATCTCTTTGGCGATGCCGTTGGACACAGTGATCAAATGCTGGCCATTGAGCGCTTTTTTCGCCCGCAGTTTCTTATAGTAGGCGAAGGGGCCTAACTTAAACTGACGACTTAATTCTTCTTCAACCGACGAATGCACAATCACATAGAGTGGTGTCACCCCAGTTTTGGTCATCATCAAATTAGTTTTATCAAGATTGGATAAAAACAGATCGAACTTACCGACTCGGGACTCAATCTCGGCAATCTTGGCCCGTAACTTATCGACCGACGCCCCTAGGCGCCCGAAGTGATCATAATCTTTATCTTTGTCGGCAAAGCATTGATGAACAGGTAAATTGTCTGGGGTTTCGTAATAACGATTATCTTCCATGACCAAAAAATGCGGCTCATGCCCTAGGCTAATAAACTGCTTTGCCAAGGTAATCATGACCTTCTCGGCTCCACCACCCGCTAAACTGTCGATGGCTATGGCTATCCGCATGATTTTTCTCCTAAACGATAATCTAAAACTCAGGGTGACAGGCTAACAGTGGTTAACTGTGTGTCTGCTGAATAACCTGATCAAATTTCTCTATCACGGCTTCGACACTAATTAGCGCCATAAGGTGCTCACCCTTAGCACGGGTACCCCATTTCACCTCACCACTTTGCTGTAAGGCGATGGCCTCTTGGTAGGCGCTCACCACATACTGCTGCGATAAATAAGGCCCGGTGCGACCTGGATTAGAATGAGCATATAAACCTATGACTGGCGTCCCTTGCGTGACCGCCATGTGTGCAGGGCCAGTATCGGGCGCTAGCACTAGGCTGGCGCGTTTCAGCAGAGCCAGCAATTGAGTCAAACTGGTTTTGCCGACTAAGTTATCGAGTTTGGCAGAGCATGCATTGGCAATATCGTTGGCCAATGTATTTTCAAGTGCTGTTGGACCACCGCAGAGAATGACTCGATAACCCTTATTCACCGCATGTTGTGCCACTGCGGCATAACGCTCGGGCAGCCAATTACGCTCGGCTTTACTGGCGGCCGCGCAAATAACCAATACCTTCTCGCCATCGGCAATCTGGCGCTGGGCAAATTCAGTATCCGCCTGAGGGACTGGAATATTCCAACTCGGGGTGATATCGCTAACGCCAATCGCCTTGGCGAATCCCATAAAGCCGTCCAGCACATGGGGCTCAGCTAAAGGTTCGACTCTATGATTGGTGACCAGCCATTGACCTTCTTTGGCGCGGGCACGGTCGAATCCGACCCGAATCTTTGCCGAAATCGCGAGGGAGGCCAAGGTCGCACGCAGCGCCACTTGCATATGCAGCAGCACATCAAAACGGCGGCCTTTCAATGCCTTATGCAGATTAAAGTAACTGCGCCAGCCCTGGGATTTATCGAAAATCACAAACTCAATACCGGGCAAGTGCTTTAATAGTTGGTATTCGAGCTTGCCTATCACCCAAGTGATTTTGAGCTGGGGATATTGGCGTTGAATCGCCTGCACCATAGCCACGGCATGACAGACGTCACCGATAGCCGATAGCCTAAGCAGGCAGAGAGAATTCATGGTGTTGGGATTTAAACTCAAGCGAATAGCTCTTAAGGTTATTTGGCGCAAGCTAAGGATCTTAATGTAGAATGGCCGCAGGTGCCACGCTTAAGTCAACAAATCTCCCATGAACGCACAAATCAAAATCATAAATACCGCAGATGGCTATATGGCACTTTGCCAAGATACGCCTGAAGACATTACTCCGGCTTGGTTTTCGGTGGATTTCTGGCGTGAAAAAGCCGCGGTAGTGGGATCATCCAAGGGACGTTACACCACTTGGTTTGTGGCCTTTAGCGAGCGTCATTGGGTGTTGCGACATTACTGGCGTGGTGGCCTGATGGAGAAATTCAGTAAGGATGCCTACTTCTATACCGGGCTTGAAAATACCCGCGCCATGGGCGAATTAAGGCTGCTCGAGCTGCTCTACCGCGAGCAATTTGCGGTGCCTAAACCTATTGCCGCCAATATTGTGCGTGATGGCTTGTTCTACCGTGCAGACATTATTATCGAGCGAGTCGATGGCGCCGAAGACTTGGTCGCTAAGTTAACCAAAGGCGCTATGACTCCAGAGCAGTGGCAAACACTCGGCGCCACCATTGCCCAATTTCATCGCCGCGGCGTTTACCATGCCGACTTAAACGCGAAAAATATTTTGTGGCAACCACAGCAAGCGGATGGCGTACAAGAGCGTTTCTATCTGATTGATTTTGACCGGGGTGAAATCAAAACCCCCCATGCCCAATGGCAGAAAGCGAACCTTGATAGGTTGCTACGCTCCTTCAATAAAGAACAAGGAAAACAGCCTACGCTCGCCTTTACGCCCGCCGACTGGACAGGTCTGCTAGCGGGCTATCACTCAGTGCCCCCCAAAGCCTAATCAACTAAACGGCGTTAGGTTGTTTGGCGCGAGAGTAAGGATTCGGCGAGAGCAAACTGACGCTGCAATGCACCACGATTAGCCTCTACCACAGCAAGGCCTGCTTCAGCGGCTTGTTGGCGTAACGCAGGTTGCTCAAAATACTGAATTAAATTCTCACCCAACTCTTGGCCTGAACTCACAATTCGCAGGCCGCCCGCGTCAGCCAACATTTGGGTAATTTGGGCAAAGTCCCAATGATTCGGCCCCACCATCACAGGTACGCCCATGGCCACGGGCTCTAAGGGATTATGGCCACCATTTTCAATTAACGTCCCGCCCACAAAGGCTTGATCGGCTGCGCCATAGAAGGTTAACAATTCCCCCATGGTATCGCCCACCAGCACCTGCGTCGTGGCGGTGATAGCTTGAGCATCACTGCGGCGCACAAATTCAAAACCTTGGCTGGCAACAACATCGGCCACCGCCGCAAACTGCTCGGGATGACGCGGGGCAATCACCAATAACGCCTCTGGCCATTTAGCGAGCAGCTGCTTATGGGCGCTCAGCATGGCATCAAACTCACCGGGGTGAACACTCCCCGCCACCCACACGGGCGCAGCCTCTTTCCCCCAAGTCAGCCTTAACTCTCGCGCTAGGGTTAATCGTTCAGGGGTGATACTCAAATCAAACTTCAAACTGCCGCAGACAGTGACTCTATCAGCAGGCACGCCAAGGTCGATAAACCGCTGCGCTTCGGCTTGGGTCTGCACCGCAACCACATCTAAGCGTTGCAACATGGGGCGACTCAAGTGTGGACGCTTGGCATATTGCGCCGCCGATTTGGCCGATAACCTGGCATTAGCGAGCATCAAGCGCACGCCGCGCTTAGCAGCCAGCGCCACGAGATTCGGCCACAGCTCAGTCTCCATAATGATGCACCATTTAGGGGATAACTGACGCAGAAAGCGGTTCACGCACCAGGGCAAATCGAAGGGCAAATAGCAATGCTGTACTTGATCACCAAAGGCTTTACGCACCTCAGCAGAACCCGTCGGGCTTGAGGTTGTAACCGTAATCTTAAGCTGTGGATGCGCCTGTTGGATCTGGCGGATTAACGGAATCGCCGCCAGCGTCTCACCCATGGAAACCGAGTGGATCAGCAAATCCGTCGATTTAAGTCGCGTTAATCCGAAACGTTCGTCCCAGCGGCCACGGTAATCAGGGCTTTTAATGGCACGGAACGCCAAATAGACAATGAGCAGAGGAGATAATAGATAAAGCAGCACACTGTAAAAAAATCGATTCATAAAAATCGTGCTTATGAGTTTTTGCCTGATGAATAGCGGCAATGTTAGCATAATATCCCCAAGCGACCTCAAGATAAGAGTTTCAGCCTCTTGAGATTGTTTGGGCATATCAATCGTATTGAATTGTTGTTCATTGGGATAAATCCATACGATTTTAAATTAGGGATAATTTACCAGCAGTGTAGCGGTCGTTGGTTAGCCTTCTTTAATCAATTTGTAGCGTTCACTAGCCACTTGGAAAATATATGAAAACCCGCGACAAAATCATCTATGCCAGCCTTGATCTATTCAATGAGCACGGCGAACGAAATATCACCACCAATCATATTGCCGCTCACCTGAATATGAGTCCCGGGAATCTTTATTACCACTTCCGTAATAAGGAAGACATTATTCGCTCGATCTTCAGTCTCTACGAGGCGCACCTCGAATCGGGATTCCAGCCCTATGAAGGTGAGCAGGTCAATGTGGAACAATTGATCGGCTATTTCGATGCGATGTTTTATACCCTGTGGCAATTCCGTTTTATGTACGCCAATCTGGCCGATATTCTCGCCCGCGATGAAGAATTAAAAAGCCGTTATCTGCAGGCGCAGCAGCAAGTATTAACGCGCTCGAGCCATGTGCTGGATAAACTCAAGCAAGATGGTTTTTTAAATATCGACAATGACAAAATCACCCAACTTGCCGACACCATTAAGATGATTGTGAGTTTTTGGATTGGTTATCAACTCACCCAGTCCAGCACTTCCACCATCACGAAAGGCATTTTGTACGAAGGTGTACTGCGGGTATTGATGATTTTTAAGGCCTACGCCACCCCAACGTCTCAAGCAACTTTTAGCCGTTTAGAGCAACATTATCACGAGCTAGCGACCCAAGATTCGCTCTAATCGTCCCGCGCCGTCGCATTTAGCACTAAACTCAACAGGTTAAAGGTGCTAAATGCGGACTCAATTTATGCCCTCGGCGGTGATGCTACCGACAGGCCGACCATGTTGCACATTAGTTTTTATAATGTAACAACCCCTTTAGCCCTAAACTAATTTATCTAGCTAACCTGCATGAAAAAAAGGCTGTAGGCCGATAGGGTTTAGCGTTAGAATGCCGCAACTCCCAGAATCAGAATAAAGTTAACTAAGGAGATATCAGGTGGCCTCTACCTCATTCTACGCACAGATTAATCAACAGCTTGCCGATGTTAAAGCCGAAGGTTTATATAAAAGCGAGCGTGTTATTGCCTCACCGCAACAGACTGCCATTCAAGTTAATCACCAAGAAGTTGTTAACTTTTGCGCCAACAACTACTTAGGCCTAGCTAACCACCCAGAACTGATCAAAGCCGCACAGCAAGGCTTAGACAGCCACGGCTTTGGTATGGCTTCAGTCCGTTTTATTTGTGGAACCCAAGATATCCACAAACAACTCGAAGCCAGCCTGAGTGAATTCCTCGGCATGGAAGACACGATTCTGTATTCTTCTTGCTTCGACGCCAACGCAGGTCTGTTCGAAACCCTGTTAGATGCCGAAGATGCGATTATCTCCGACGCCCTAAACCATGCCTCTATTATCGATGGTGTGCGTTTATGTAAGGCCAAACGTTTCCGTTACGCCAACAACGATATGGCGGATTTAGAGACGCAATTGATCGCCGCAAAAGCCGCTGGCGCGCGCAATATTCTGATCGCCACTGACGGCGTATTCTCAATGGACGGCGTCATCGCCAACCTGCAAGGCGTGTGTGATTTAGCCGATAAATACGGCGCATTGGTCATGGTTGATGACTCACATGCCGTGGGCTTTGTTGGCCTCAACGGCCGTGGTTCGCACGAACACTGTGGCGTGATGGGCCGTGTCGATATTATCACCGGCACCTTAGGCAAAGCCTTAGGCGGCGCATCGGGCGGTTTCACTTCAGGTAAAAAAGAAGTCATCGACTGGTTACGCCAACGCTCTCGCCCTTACCTATTCTCTAACTCATTGGCGCCTTCGATTGTAACGGCCTCTATCCATGTATTAGAGATGCTCAAATCGGGCCAAGCACTGCGTGAAGCCGTATGGGAAAACAGCCGTTATTTCCGCGAAAAAATGTCAGCGGCAGGCTTTACCTTAGGCGGCGCCGACCACGCGATTATCCCTGTGATGATTGGCGATGCCAAACTGGCGAGCGATTTCGCTAACCGTTTATTAGCAGAACATATTTACGTTATCGGTTTCTCATTCCCTGTCGTGCCAAAGGGACAAGCCCGTATTCGTACTCAAATGTCGGCGGCCCACACCCGTGAGCAACTCGACAAAGCGATTGAAGCCTTTACCCGTATCGCTAAAGAAATGGCGATTATTTAGGACCCTACAAAATGAAAGCACTAAGCAAGTTAAAAGCCGAAAAAGGCATTTGGTTAGTCGATGCGCCTAAGCCTGAAATGGGCCACAACGATCTGCTGATCAAGATTAAAAAGACCGCCATTTGTGGCACCGACATGCATATCTACAACTGGGACGAATGGTCACAAAAAACCATTCCTGTGCCTATGGTGGTAGGTCACGAGTATGTGGGTGAAGTGGTTGATATCGGTCAAGAAGTTCGTGGCTTTAAAATTGGTGACCGCGTTTCTGGCGAAGGCCATATCACCTGCGGCCACTGCCGTAACTGCCGCGCTGGTCGCACCCATTTATGCCGCAACACCTCAGGTGTGGGTGTAAACCGCGAAGGTTCATTTGCCGAATACTTAGTGATCCCAGCCTTTAACGCCTTCAAAATTCCCGATGATATCAGCGACGATTTAGCCTCTATCTTCGATCCATTCGGTAACGCAGTGCACACAGCGCTGTCATTCGACTTAGTGGGCGAAGACGTGTTAATCACTGGCGCGGGTCCTATCGGTATTATGGCTGCGGCCGTGTGTCGCCACGTTGGTGCTCGCCATGTGGTCATTACCGACGTTAACGAATATCGTTTAGAGCTGGCACGCAAGATGGGCGCCACCCGCGCCGTTAACGTGGCTCAGGAAAGTCTGAAAGACGTGATGAAAGAACTCGGCATGACCGAAGGCTTCGACGTGGGTCTGGAAATGTCAGGCGTACCTTCGGCCTTCCACGCCATGTTAGATACCATGAACCACGGTGGCAAAATCGCGATGCTCGGCATTCCAGGTGGCGAAATGGCGATTGATTGGAGCAAAGTGATCTTCAAGGGTCTGGTCATCAAAGGCATTTACGGCCGTGAAATGTTCGAAACCTGGTACAAGATGGCAAGCTTGATCCAATCTGGCTTAGATATTTCGCCTATCATCACGCACCACTACAAGATTGATGATTTCCAAAAAGGCTTCGACGCTATGGGCTCGGGCCAATCAGGTAAAGTCATCCTCAGCTGGGATTAATTCTCTCAGCTATGCCAATCACGGGGCTGTACACATGCAGCCCCATGTTGCACACTTATCCCATCGCTTATCCCTTTTCAGTTATTTCAGGTTTTATTATGTCTTCCTTTAAACACCTTAGCGTTAATCAATTAGTGCAAATGACCGAGTCAAAGCCAGTGCAAATCGTCGATATTCGCGATGGTCACAGCTTTAACAACGGCCACATTGATGGCGCATTTAATTTGAATAACGAGAATCTGGCGCACTTTATTGGCCAAGCGGATATGGATAGTCCTTTAGTGGTGGTTTGCTACCATGGCATCAGCAGCCAAAATGCCGCGCAATATCTGTGTGAACAAGGCTTTGATGATGTCTATAGCCTAGATGGTGGCTTTAGCGCTTGGCATGAGGCCAATGCATGATAGAGATTGGCAGACTCCCCAACAGCAGAGCCGCACAGGCCTTTGTCGATTACCTTAAAGGTGAACAGATAGACTGCCAGATTCAGCCATTGCCACAGGGAGTCGCTATTCTGGTTATCCGCGATCAAGATGCCGAGCAAGCCCGTAAAGAGTTCGCCCATTTTATCGCTCATCCTTACGATAACAAATACTTACAAGCCTCGTGGGAGCATGGTGATACTCATACTAAGCTCGACTATGGCGCCCCTTCTTTACAGCTTTTTGCGCAATTTATCACAGGTGCAGGCCCAGTTACTCTTATCATCTTTGGCCTCTGTGTACTGATTTATGCCGCGATGAATTTAGGCTTCGGCGGCCCGGTTTATGAAACACTCTCCTATTTCGGTGCGGTGCCGGACACCAGTATTAGTCAATTCTGGCGCGTGTTTACCCCAAGCCTGATGCACTTTTCGGCCATGCATATCATCTTCAACTTACTCTGGTGGTGGTATTTGGGTGGAAAAATCGAGACTCGCATAGGTACAGCCCCGCTGTTAATCCTGCTACTGGTCGCCGGTACTTTACCCAATGTCGTCCAATACTATGTTAGCGGCCCCAACTTTGGCGGACTGTCGGGCGTAGTGTATGCCGTCGCCGGTTACACTTGGGTCATGGGGATCCGTAAACCCGCAGCAGGAATAGGTTTACCGCCCTCCTACATGGGATTTATGTTGATTTGGCTGATGTTAGGCTTTACGGATTTCTTAGGCGTGTCAGTTGCGAATGGCGCCCATATTGGCGGATTACTGATAGGTCTCGCCCAAGGCTGGTTCGATAGTCGCAGTAAAGCCACTCGCTAACTTACCGCGATTGCTTCCATGCTCGATTAAAAAGCAGGGTAAGCCTTAAGGCTTACCCTGCTGCATTTAGGTGCCGTTACTTGGCCAACTCTAATACTTTGGCGACCAACTTCTCGATGCCAGAGTGCGCCTCGGCAATGTTCCCCGCCAGCATATAAGCGGGCGTGCTGACAATCTTATTCGCCTCATCCACCACAATATCATGCACAGTCGCCGCCTGATGATGGCCGCCCATCAGATTAAAGGCTGCTACCGTATCCACATCATTACCAATAGTGCCCTTAGCGCCGTGTCCATATAAACGCGGGATCATCATAGGCGCGATACAAATAAAGCCGACAGGCTTTTTCGCTAGAATAAATTCATTAATAAAATCAGTAACGAGTGGATTCACTTCACACTCACTACCATTGGTGGCGAAGTTACACAGATTTTTCGCCGCCCCAAATCCGCCAGGGATAACCAGTGCATCGAAATCGGTAATATCAAGTTCGGTGGTTGCTTTTACTTCGCCACGGGCGATACGTGCCGATTCAACCAGCACATTTCGTGTCGCCGTCTTGTCTACTTCGCCCGTGAAGTGATTAACAACATGCATCTGATTGATATCGGGAGCAAAACATTGATATTGAGCCCCCGCTTTCGACAGAGATAATAACGTTAAAACCGATTCATGGATCTCTGTTCCATCGAAAACACCGCACCCACTGAGCAATACTGCGATTTTTTTCATTATAAATATCCTTCTTATGTCATTTGGTTTTAACAAACTGTAAACAAAATGGTTGATCTGCTTAAAAATCATGCTAACTTAGTTCGTCGAATCTAAGGGTCGGTGAAAATTAACGCAGCCTTTAGGTATTTTACGGAGTCAAGAAAAAATCCACAAATCAGGAAGATTTTTCAAGAAACAGTATTGAACTCACACAAATATTTTAAAAACATAAAAATCAACAACTTAAAAATATCGCACCAAGCCGTAAACATCGCCATTATTCACAGTTGACTTTTTCACTCACAGAGTTATCCACAGGCTGAGAGTCAATTTGCCGTGGCTGAAATACCGTATCTGTGGCATGCTTACCGCCATCTAAGTCATCGATAAACGAAAATTACTTATGCCTACCATAGCCAATAACCCACTTGTCCTTGTGGATGGATCTTCTTATTTATATCGCGCCTATTATGCGCCTCCTCACCTGACAAACTCAAAGGGCGAAGCTACTGGTGCTGTTTATGGCGTAGTGAATATGCTCCGCAGCTTATTAAGCCGTTATCAACCTAGCCATATCGCTGTGGTGTTCGATGCTAAAGGCAAAACCTTCCGCAATGACTTATATGAAGAATACAAGGCACATCGCCCGCCTATGCCGGATGACCTGCGCTCACAAATTGAGCCACTACACCGTATTATCCGTGCCTTAGGCCTGCCCTTAATCTCTATTCCTGGTGTTGAGGCGGACGATGTTATCGGCACAATCGCTCGCCAAGCGAGCCGCGAAAACCGCGCTGTACTCATCAGCACTGGTGATAAAGACATGGCGCAGCTGGTTGATGAAAATATCACGCTGATCAACACCATGACAGATACCATTATGGGCCCTGAAGAAGTTGCGGCTAAATATGGTGTAGGTCCAGACAGAATTATCGATTTCTTAGCGCTGATGGGCGATAAGGCGGATAACATTCCCGGTTTACCTGGTGTTGGCGAAAAAACCGCATTAGCTATGCTCACGGGGGCGGGTAGTGTCGCCAATTTGCTTGCAGAGCCCGAAAAAGTAACCGAATTAGGCTTTAGGGGCGCAAAAACCATGGCGGCGAAAATCATCGACAATGCCGACATGCTAAAGCTGTCCTATGAGCTTGCCACCATTAAAACCGATGTTGAACTCGAACAAGATTGGCATGAGCTCACCGCCAAACCCGCTGACAGGGACGAACTGATCAAATGCTACGGCGAGATGGAGTTTAAACGCTGGCTTGCCGAAGTCTTAGATAATAAGGCGCCAGCGACGGTCGCAGCAAAAGCCGAAACAACAGAGACCCAAGAAGAGTCAGCGCCCAGCGTCACGATTGAAACCCAATACGATACAATTCTGACCGAAGCTCAGCTTGATGAGTGGATTGCCAAACTCAAACAAGCGCCATTAATGGCCGTAGATACCGAGACCACCAGCCTCGACTATATGGTTGCGGAATTGGTTGGCCTGTCCTTTGCTGTTGAAGCGGGTAAAGCCGCCTATCTGCCCTTAGCCCACGATTATGTTGGCGCACCTCAACAATTAGATAAGCAGACTGCACTCGAAAAACTGCGCCCCTTACTCGAAGATGCCAAGATTAAAAAAGTCGGTCAAAATCTGAAATATGACATCAGCGTATTAGCCAATGCAGGCATAAAACTCCAAGGCGTGGTATTCGACACTATGCTCGAATCCTATGTGTTTAACTCGATCGCCTCACGCCATGATATGGATGGGTTGGCGCTAAAATATCTGGGCCATAAAAATATCGCCTTTGAAGATATCGCAGGTAAAGGTGCTAAACAGCTGACCTTCAACCAAATTCCGTTGGAAACAGCTGCGCCCTATGCGGCGGAAGATGCCGATATTACCCTACGTCTACATCAACATTTGTGGCCAAGACTCGAAAAAGAGACCGAATTAGCCTCGGTCTTTACCGATATTGAACTGCCGCTGATCCAAATACTGTCCGATATTGAACGCCAAGGTGTGTTTATCGATAGTATGTTGCTCGGCCAACAGAGTGATGAACTTGCCCGCAAAATCGATGAGTTAGAAACAAAAGCTTATGATATTGCAGGTGAAAAATTCAATTTAAGCTCACCAAAGCAACTACAAGTGCTGTTTTTTGAAAAGCTGGGTTATCCGGTCATCAAAAAAACCCCTAAGGGCGCCCCCTCTACCGCGGAAGAAGTACTGGTTGAGTTGGCATTGGATTTCCCTCTGCCTAAAGTGATCCTTGAACATAGAAGCCTAACCAAGCTAAAGAGTACTTACACCGACAAGCTCCCTCTAATGGTGAACGCGAAAACGGGTCGGGTACACACAAGCTACCATCAGGCCAACGCCGCAACGGGGCGTTTGTCCTCGAGCGAACCAAACCTACAGAATATTCCTATCCGCACCGAGGAAGGTCGTCGTATTCGCCAAGCCTTTATTGCGCCGCAGGGACGTAAGATTTTGGCCGCCGACTATTCGCAGATTGAATTACGCATCATGGCGCATTTATCCCAAGATGCGGGCTTACTTAAAGCCTTCGCCGAAGGTAAAGACATTCACAGAGCCACCGCCGCCGAAGTATTTGGCACCGACTTTGACAGTGTCACCTCGGAGCAGCGTCGCCGCGCCAAAGCCGTTAACTTTGGCCTTATCTATGGCATGTCCGCCTTTGGATTGGCGCGTCAGCTCGATATTCCCCGCAACGAGGCACAAACTTACATCGACACTTACTTCGCCCGCTATCCAGGCGTATTAAGGTATATGGAAGAAACACGAGCCAGTGCAGCAGAACTTGGCTATGTCTCTACGCTATTTGGGCGCCGTCTCTATTTACCTGAAATTCGCGATCGTAATGCAATGCGCCGCCAAGCAGCAGAAAGAGCCGCGATTAACGCCCCAATGCAAGGCACCGCCGCGGATATTATTAAAAAAGCCATGATCAGCATTGCCGATTGGATAAAAACCGATACCCAAGGTGAAATCGCCATGATCATGCAAGTCCACGACGAATTAGTATTCGAAGTCGATGCCGATAAAGCCGAAACACTCAAGCTCAAGGTGTGTGAACTCATGGCAAAAGCAGCCAATCTGGACGTGGAACTTCTGGCAGAAGCTGGTATTGGCGATAACTGGGATCAAGCCCACTAGCATTCAAGCTCTAGACTTGAGCTTCTAACACTCGTTGCTAACACTTACTAAGGCTCATTCTTTACAGGATGGGCCTTTATATTTGGTGCGAGTTTTCGGTACCGCAAACTCGACGCCGCAGAGAACAAGATGAGGAGAGGTTGTTTACTAAAGCGAATCCCCTGATGGCTAAACCGCCTCAAGAATGGGAAGCAGCATTTGACTCACCGCACAATGTTCTCAGTCACTAAATACAATCCCCCCTCAATTCTCGCAGCTTCAACGCCGGCATAAGCACAACCTGCTATCCGCGTGACACTCCATACAAGCCTAAACAATCGTTCGCTGATGGATACAACCAAGAACAATCACCAAAATAGAGTAAAAACATTAAATCTGAAGAATTGATCAGTTCTGTACTAAAAATACGGTCAATTTAGCGAAATCAGTGGTTTAAATGTCTTTTGTGAAAATATCAGATCAAACACCGCTGGTTTTTTCACCTAAAACTTGAGATCTACCGCACACAATTATCACTTTTTCAAAAAAACTGTTTTCCATTTAGAGATAAATAGCGTATTATTCTCTGCGTAGGGTACAGAGGTTAAGATGTTCTATCTTTCAGACCTTTATTTCACTTATAGTGACGAGCCAAATTCTGGCGCCCCAGCAACTTGTTTGCTGGGGCTTTTTTTTGCTCTTTTTTCGGCGTTGGGATGATTTCAACAAAGGCGAGTAAATTTTAGAGTATTTACTTTAATAAAAGGTAAATTCGATGTATGCTGTCTTCATTGAGAACCATTGAAGGTAATTTGATGGTGCTTGAGTCTTGTTGAATTTAGCTTCTCCCCAAAAGAGCTAAAATTTTGGCCGGTGACTAATGTTATCGGCTATTTTTTTGCCCCAAATTTACGGGGTGAAATAGATGTTTTATAAGGGGATATTGCAGAAAGAAATGGCCGAATGCACTCAAGGCATCCGACCATAAAGCAAAAGACTTACTCGGCGTCGTCTTGGTTTTCTAACTCATCGGCCAACCATTGCGGATGACACCATTCATTTAGAATACTCAGCACTTTAGGTTTGCCCGTGCCTTTGAGCGCAGAAAAAGGCTCAACCTGTACCCAATCACCAAATTCAACCAGCGCTTTACGCACTTCGTTCACGGTTTTCATCTTCGCGCTTTGCGCCAATTTATCGGACTTAGTCAGTAATGCGAGTACTGGAATTTCACTCGCAACCGCCCATTCGATCATCTGCATATCCAAATCTTTCAACGGATGACGAATATCCATCAATACCACAACGCCACTTAAGCACGCACGCTTCTGCAAATATTCGCCGAGGGATTGTTGCCACTTTAATTTCATGGCTAAAGGCACTTGGGCAAAGCCGTAACCCGGTAAATCGACTAATCGGCGCTGCGCATCGAGTTCAAATACGTTAATTAGCTGAGTTCGCCCCGGGGTTTTACTGGTACGCGCTAAGTTTTTCTGCTCAGTTAATGCATTGAGCGCACTCGATTTTCCGGCATTGGAGCGACCAGCAAAAGCAATCTCAACACCAACGTCGCCGGGCAGATATTGATCCAAATGTGCAATGTCAGGTGCACTGATTAAAAACTTCGCCCTGCGAAAATCTATATGAGATTCAGTCACTATTTACTCCAATATATTTACTGCGCAATACCATAATTTATGAAGAATTGCTTACTTTTCCACGTTTTCGTGTAAAATATTACCCCGATCACATTAAACATATTTTACCACGCTTGCGGGTCACCCTAGTAAGCTCAGGATAATAATCTTAACCAGAAGTTGGAACGCCATGAAAAAGTTAGCTCTTGCGCTGTCTGTTGTAGTTGCCGCCATATCTTCACCTGCGATTGCTGAAGGTAATGCTGAAGCGGGAAAAACTAAAATTATCGTTTGTTCTGCATGTCACGGCATGGACGGTAACAGTATGATCGATATGTACCCTAAGCTTGCGGGCCAACACGCCACATACCTCCAAAAGCAACTACATGATTTCCGTAGTGCGGCGCAATCTGGCGGTAAAGATGGTCGTATGGATCCTATCATGAGTGGTATGGCAATGCCTCTAAGCGATCAAGATATTCTTGATATCAGCGCTTATTTCTCTAGCCAAGCAATCCAAGTTGCTGAAGCGAAAGATGTTCCTGAGCTAGGTGCAAAACTTTACAAAGGTGGCGATGTATCACGCGGCATCACAGCTTGTATGGCATGTCATGGTCCAGATGCTAAAGGTGCTGAATCAGCAGGTTTCCCTGCATTAGCCGGTCAACACGCTAACTACATCAAGATCCAACTGACTAAGTTCCGTGATGCAGGTCGCCACAACGACCTCAACGGCATGATGCAAGATGTCGCGAAAAAGTTAAGCGACAGTGATATCGAAGCATTATCTAAGTACATTGCTAGCCTGAAATAGGTTTTAGCGATAAAAAAGGGTGCACTGTCACCCTTTTTTATCGCCGCAAAGTTTACGTTAACGTAAACTGATAAAGATTCATGCTTGACATAGATCACAGATTTGGGTTTAATAAGCCCCGTACCGAGATAAACCCATCTGTTTGTACAAATAAATTAATAATAACTTGCAGATTTCGGTATAATTAACATTCAAGATATAAGAATAAAGACTCTCAATAACAATAATATAACTAAGACCACTCTCTAATAATAATAAGAGCAGTGATTTCGCCTTGAAATCCCGGTCAGTACATTTTTGTAAGGGATGGCCGATAACGCCAATTTGCGATAAGCAAATCGCCTTACACTCAGGGTAACTTGCCCCATCAGGACACAGTTTGAATGATTCAAACTGTAGCAAAGGAAGCTAATAGCTTTGGATGCACTGGCTGGAAGCTTGTTATCACTGGAAGGTACTTCAAGCAACATGGATGGTTAACTTAACGTCATTGATGACGCTGTAATAAAGATGTGTCTTGAGACCATCTACGGAAACTGTGGTCTGGATGGCAACAGAAACTAATTAAGTGTCTGGAAGACCGATAACTAAAATGATGCAGGGAAAGCAGTAAAAAAAAGAAGGATACCGACCGGGAAAGTCGCATAGCAAGTAAGGATACTTGGAATCAGAATAGGGTGCAAAATGCACCGTTTGTAAGGCGGCAGTTTAACTGCCGCCTTTTTTCTTTGTGATTCTCCACCAGCATACATCCAGCACCGAAAGTGCACTTCCGCAATATAATTGTTACAATCAAGACCTTAATACTTTTCTAGTTGACTCAATGCGCAGATGTTCCCTTTGTCATAGCACGCAAACACTGTTGCTCCTTCAGGACAAGAAACGGTGTTTTTATGTTTGCCAGACATGCGGGCTCACCTTTGCTGACGCAAACAGTCATCTTCCTCCCGCGGCAGAAAAACAGCGTTATGGTCGTTCGCGAATTGCCGCCAAACAGCGCCAACTCTCGCAATTTATTCTACCGCTACTGACACAAATACAATTGCAGCAGAAAGGGAGCCTCACGGGCTTAAATTTTGGACGCGTGTTAGATCAAACCAGTCTGGCGACCATTGAATCGGCGGGACACACTTTCAAGCAGTATGATCCTTTCTTCGCACCAGACCACGAAACGCTTAAGCAAGAATATGATTTTATTTGTTGCTACCGAGTCTTTGAGCATTTTCAGCACCCCAGTAGAGAATGGAGTTTACTGACCCGTTTACTCAAATCGGGCGGCTGGTTAGCGATTAGCACACCCTTATTAATTGATTTAGAAGGGTTTGCTAAGTGGCATTATAAAAACAATCTCACTCACGTGAGTTTTTACCAAAGACAAACCTTTGAATACCTAGCGAGTAATAGCGATTTTGAACTATTATTTGCCGCGAAAGACCTCGTTTTGATGCAAAAAACATCATAATCTGGTATAACAGCCGACCGAATTTAGTACCGAGTCGATCCCGTATCGGCTAGGCCACACGTTGTAAACAATTGAGAAAATCATGTCTCGTAGCAAGAAAACACGCAAGGGCGGCGAGAATAGCCCTAAATTACAGCCAAGAGTGAAAAAGCAGGACCGTGCAGAAGTCACTGGCAAGCGCGCCGAAAAGGGCAACAAGTCTGGCAGTCGTCATAATGAGGCGCTGATCCAGGCTCAAGCACCACAGAAAAAGGCTGCACAGAAGAAAGATCCTCGCCATGGCAGCAAAAAGCCTGTGGCATTGGCTTTACCAACTGCAACAGAAAAACCTGCCACACCAAAGGTTAAGCAACCCAAGTTAACCGACGAGCAAAAACTGTTGAAGTTAGAAGAAGATCCAAGACTGAACCAGTTACTCGATATGCTGGAAGAAGGCCGTAACTTAAGCAATGACGACCAACAATGGTTAGATCAGCAGCTGAACAAGATTGAAGCCCTGATGATTAAACTGGGTATCAGCGATGAGTTAGAAGATGAAGCGCCAGCGAAAAAATCTAAAGTCGATTCAGATGATGACCTGTTCGATCGCTTTGAATCCGGTGCCGACCTACTAAAAGATTATCAAGATAAGTTTTAAATCTTAGAATATGCATAAAAACAAAGCGCTCAGCCTTTGTTTTTATGCAGTCTAAACAAGGAGTTTACGTGTCAACCACTCTTATCCTGCTTGGTTTTATCATCATTGTTGCCCTCAGTAGTTACGCCACTTTCTTACTCCTCAAGCTCAAGCAACAGAAACAACGCCAACAGGCGCTCACTGCCGAACGTGAAGCGGCGGCTAACGCGAAGCGCGCCCAAGTACTAGAAGATATTCGTTATATCGCCACCGCCATGATTGACGACCGCTGCGAAATCTCTGAAGGTGTGGTGAGGATTGGCCGTTTATTTGAAATTTTATCCTTAAGCGAGCGCGTGGCACCTGAGTTCCCGGCATTCTTCCAACACTTTGAGCTGATTAAAGATCACCCGATTATGGAAGCTCGCCAAGCCCTGCCAAAGCAAGAACGGATGAAGCTCGATTTTGTCCGCATGAAATCTGAAGCTGAACTGGCCGAAGGTATTACCGCCGATGCCAAAAAGCTCTCAAATTATCAATTAAAAGCCCCACATTAAGCTGACAACATTAACCTCAAGGCCAAAACCTTGGCTTTGAGGCCCAATCGCTCCCGCATTTCTTTTCCCACACAGAGTACGGCTTCACGTGAGCCTGTGCACAAAACCTCCAAAAAACAACAGACATTAGCTCCTTTTTCATAGATATTGCGTAACTTCTAAAAGGACAGACATCATTTTTACAACCTAGATCAAGGTTATTTGGCTAAGAACCTTGCATACTTCGCTTGTTGCTAATTTACCCTCGGAGGACACGCCTTGAAGCAGCCCACTCAGATAAGCTGGGATCAGTCGATGATCGAAAAATATAACTACAGCGGTCCCCGTTACACCTCTTACCCAACGGCGCTGGAGTTCGATGATTCATTCACTGAACAAAACCTGTTAACGGCGATTGAAAACAGTAAGAGTGACAAACTGTCGCTGTATATTCACATCCCCTTCTGCGCCAAACTTTGCTACTACTGTGGCTGTAATAAAGTTATCACTCGCCACGCCCACAAGGCCGATCAATATATCGAGTATTTAAGCCACGAAATTATTAAGCGCGCTCCGCTGTTTAAGCACTACACAGTCACCCAAATGCACTGGGGCGGCGGCACTCCAACCTTCTTAAATCCTGAGCAAATTCTGAAGTTAACCGACTTAATTAAGGCTAACTTTAACTTTGCCGCTGAAGGTGAGTTCTCTATCGAAGTTGACCCGCGTGAGATTGAGCTTTCAATGCTCGATACCTTAAAAGAAGCGGGCTTTAACCGCATTTCTATCGGCGTACAGGACTTCAATAAAGAAGTACAAGTCGCGGTAAACCGTGAGCAGGACGAGCAATTTATTTTCGATTTAATGGCCAAAGCCAAGGCCATGGGATTTGTCTCAACCAATATCGACTTAATTTACGGTCTGCCACATCAGACACCCGAAACATTCGCCGCCACCATGCAACGCGTGTTAGACCTGTCGCCCGATCGTCTATCTGTGTTCAACTATGCCCACTTACCCGCGCGTTTTGCCGCGCAGCGTAAGATTAAAGATGAACATTTACCTTCGCCAAAACAAAAACTCGAGATGTTGCATCAAACAATCGAGACTTTAACTGGCGCGGGTTATCAGTACATCGGCATGGACCACTTCGCTAAGCCCGATGATGAGTTGGCTAAGTTACAACGCGAAGGCAAACTGCACCGCAACTTCCAGGGTTATACCACCCAAGAAGAATGCGACCTGCTTGGTCTTGGCGTGTCTTCTATCAGCCAAATCGGCGATTGTTATGCGCAAAACCAGAAGGACATTCGTCCTTACTACGAAGCCATCGACAAAGACGGACATGCACTGTGGAAAGGCTGTAGCCTGAATCGTGACGACGAAATTCGCCGTGTCGTGATCAAACAACTGATCTGCCACTTCGATTTAGATATGGCAAAAATGGACGAAAAACTAGGTATTAAGTTTGAGGAATACTTCGCCGAAGACTTAAAACTGCTGCAAACCTTTATCGACGATAAGTTAGTCGACGTAACCGACAGAAAGATCACTATCAGCCCCACTGGCCGTCTGTTGATCCGCAATATCTGTATGTGCTTCGACCTTTACTACCGTCAAAAAGCGCGTCAACAACAGTTCTCCCGTGTGATCTAACACTGACGCATCTCCAATAAAAAATCCGACTCTAATGTCGGATTTTTTTATTGGGCAAAAGAGCCGCTTACTTAAGCTTTAGCCGCATATAGCGCCTTGCGCTCGCTCTCGGATAAAAACGCCATTTCCACCCCGTTGCGTTGCACCTGAGCCAGCTCAGCATCGCTTAGTCCCAGTTCAGACTTGGCAATGCGGTATTCGTGCTTGATATCAATCGCACTCACGCCTGGATCATCGGTGTTAAGGCTTATCAACACACCGGCATCCATAAAGGTTCTGAAGGGATGTTCTGCATAGGAAGACACGGTCGACGTGTGCAGGTTGCTGGTTGGGCAAGATTCGATACCGATACGGTGTTTAGCGAGATATTCCATCAGCTTAGGATCGTGTATCGCATTCACCCCATGGCCGATACGTGTCGCGCCCAGCTCCTGAATCGCTTGCCACATACTTTGTGAACCCGCCGCTTCCCCCGCATGGGCGGTAATGGCCAAGCCCGCATCTCGCACTCGCTTAAAGTGCTCGTTAAACAATTCGCCAGGGAAGCCTAGCTCATCGCCGGCTAAATCCATCGCGACTAAATGTTGTTTATGGGCGAGCAGGCCTTCGAGCTCCTGAGTACAAGCAGCTTGGCCGAATGAGCGCGACATAATTCCGATAAGATTGATTTTAACTTGGTAATCTTTCAGGCCCGCTTTCACCCCGTCGATAACCGCTTCAACCACACCTTCAATCGGTAGTTTATGGTTCATCGCCATGTAATATGGACTAAAACGCAGCTCCGCATAATCAAGGCCAGATAACGCCGCATCGGCCACGTTTTCATAGGCGACACGTTTTACCGCATCTAAATCAGCTAGCACTGCCACCATCCAGTCAAGCTTCTTCAAGAAGGCGACTAAGCTGGTTTCTTTCCCCTGAATTTGTACAAATGGCGCGAGAGTCTCTAAAGAATCGGCAGGTAAAGCAATGCCGTGTTGGTGTCCGAGTTCCCAAATGGTGTTCACTCGCACGTTACCATCTAAGTGACGATGCAAATCCACCAATGGAATGGATGTATTGATCATAATTAACCCCTATGTGAACTACCCAGCCAATGCTTTTGTTATTTGGTCTAGGGCGGATCCTAAGTTTAACACGCATTCTTTGGTGGCACTTAGCTAAGGGCGGGATTTAAATTCACATTCAGTCACAATTCTGCTTAATATGCGTACAACAATCTGGGGTAAACCTCAGGCATAATGAGTTCAATAACAACGAAAATATCCGAGATAAATCATGCATAAACTCTTTACCCCAAGCTTACTGATTTGCGCACTTAGTGCCTGTAGCGCGGTTCAGCCCCCAATCGAATCCACCAAACAAACAACGGTAGCCGTTGCGCAGTCCACGGCCAAGACTATGGCCCCAGCACTGCAAGCAATTGTGGATCAAAGTTGGCAACTCCAACTCAGTGCCAGCCCTGAAATGGCCTATGGAATGGGGGATAAGAGTGCTGCGGGTAAACTGCAAGATCTGTCTCCCGAAGCCTTAGCTAAGCTCAATCAGGGACAAATTGCCATTCTCGCCCAATTGAAAGCACTGGATCGCAGCAAGCTGAGTAAAGAGGATAAAATCAACGCCCAAATCCTCGAAGATCAGATCCAAAATGAGGTCGACCTGTATAAATACAAGGATTACTACCTGCCGATCACCGCAGAGAGTGGCTTCCACGCCTATATATCTTCCATTGCGCAAGGGCGGTTCAATACCCTAGAGGATTACCAAAACTACCTAGGTAAGCTCAAGGCACTACCGACCTATTTTGCCCAGCAAACCCATTGGTTAAAACAAGGCTTAAAGGAAGGCATTACACCGCCTAAAGCCACGCTCAAGGGATTTGAAAACAGCATTAGTGCTTACATCTTACCGGTAGAGAAAAGCAGTTATTTCAAGCCTTTTACTCAATACCCAAGCCACTTTACTGAGGCGCAAAAAGCGCAACTGACCCAAGAAGGCCGAGCATCGGTCGAGCAGAATGTGCTCCCGACCTATAAGGCTTTTTATGATTTTATGACTCAGGAGTATATGCCCAACACTCGGGAAAATATTGCCGCCAACAGCTTACCCGATGGTGATGCCTTCTATGAGAACCGCGTTCGTTACTACACGACCTTAAATATGACCTCGGCCGAAGTGCACGAACTTGGTTTAAAAGAAGTGAAACGTATCCGCCAGGAAATGGAGCAAGTCATTAAGTCTGTTGGCTTTAAAGGCAGCTTTGCCGACTTTTTACATTTCTTAAGAACCGATCCCCAGTTTTATACTACTAGTGCGGATCAGCTCCTGAAGGAAGCGGCCTTTATTGCCAAAAAAGCCGATGCCATGCTGCCCAAATATTTTGGTAAATTACCACGCAAACCCTATGGTATCGCGCCAGTGCCGGCTGAAATCGCTCCTAAATACACCTCAGGCCGTTATTCAGGATCTAATCGTGATGACGAGCCGGGTTACTACTGGGTTAATACCTACGCCTTAGATAAGCGCCCTCTCTATGAACTCGAAGCACTAACGCTGCACGAAGCGGTGCCTGGGCATCATCTGCAGATTTCACTCAACTCCGAACTGAGCTCATTGCCTGATTTTCGTCGCTACAGCTATATTTCCGCCTTTGGTGAAGGTTGGGGATTGTATAGCGAATACTTAGGCTTAGAAGCGGGATTCTATCAAGACCCATACAGTAACTTTGGCCGTCTAACCTATGAGATGTGGCGCGCCGCTCGTCTCGTTGTCGATACGGGGATGCACGCCCAAGGTTGGAGCCGAGAACAAGCCATCGAGTTTATGGCGAGCAACACGGCGTTATCGCTCCACAATGTGACGACTGAGATTGACCGTTATATTACCTGGCCAGGACAAGCGCTCTCCTACAAGATTGGTGAGCTCACCATTAAACGCCTGCGCGCGAAAGCCGAGCAAGCCTTAGGCGATAAATTTGATATTCGCGCCTTCCACGACGCGGTATTAGAAAATGGTTCTGTGCCTATGTCGGTGCTAGAGCAGCAAATAAACGACTTTATCGAAGCGCAAAAAGCCGCGATTTAAGCTCATCCCAAGGGAGCGGGTATTTTCCTGCTCCCTTTCCTGCCCCCCCAGTTCTCTGATACACTCTAGCAAACCTTTTTGCCCGAGATGTGCGACAGAGTATGAGCCAAACGCCCCTAAACTTTCCAAGGGAAGAGTTTTCCAAGGTAGCTTTTTCAACGGAACACGATTTAAATACTTCTGAACAGCAAGCCTTCTGGCAAACCGTTGTCCAAGACACTCTCAAAACGCCCGATGGATTAACCTTGGCCTACATGATGGTCAAGCATCCCAAGGCCCATGCCAGCATAGTCATCAGCAGCGGTCGGGTTGAATCCTACTTAAAGTATCAAGAATTGGTATTTGATTTGTACCAGCAAGGCTATTCGGTATTTGCCATCGATCACCGCGGCCAGGGATTATCGAGCCGCATGACGGCCAATCCCCATCAAGGCCATGTGCGGCGGTTCAACGACTATATCGACGACTTTGCCCTGTTTATGCAAACCGTTGTGCTCAAACATGCCACTTCGCCACTGTTCTTGCTCGGGCATTCTATGGGCGGCGCCATCGGTACCTTGTATCTCAAACAACATCCGGATGTGTTTACGGCGGCGGCATTTTCAGCTCCCATGTATGGCATTAAGTTACCTATGCCGAAAGGGTTTGTCCGTTGGCTTGCGAGTAAGCTCGATGCCAGTCTCAACGGCGGAGAGCCTAACTATGTCCTCAGCGGGCAAAACTATAAGGCCGCTCCTTTTAAGGGAAATGATCTCACCCACTGCCAGAGCCGTTATCAAGCCTACCGAGAGTTGTACGATGCGGCGCCGAAGCTGCAATTAGGCTCACCGACTAACCGCTGGTTGACTGAATCCTTAGATGCGGCCGATGCCTGTGTTTTGGCCACGGCACATATCCGCACGCCCATTCTGATCCTGCAAGCCAGTGAGGATAAGATTGTCGACAATGCCGCCCAAAATCTGGCGGTAAGCTCAAATTGCCAATTAAAAGTGATTGCAGGGGCAGCCCATGAGATTTTTATGGAGAAAGATAGCTACCGTAATCAAGCGCTTAATTACGCACTCGACTTTTTTAAACGCTACGCAACAAGGGACGTGGACAAACAAGCTGTTTAAAGTCATTAACACTTAAGGCGCGAGCAATATTGTAGCCTTGGAAGTGGGTACAACCTAAGCGGCTAAATAGCTGTTGTTGCTGCGGTGATTCGACACCTTTGGCCACGATAGGCAAGTTAAAGGGGTGTACCGACTGAATCAGCGCTTGGCTCCAGCTCGCATCATTCGTTAAATTGGCGGCACAATGTAAATCGAGCTTCACCTCACGCAAGGGATAGTGACGCAAGCAACTCAAGGCGCCCTGTCCCGCACCAAAGTTATCTAATGTTAGCGCAACCCCAGCCTCAGCGAGCAGACTGATCCTCGGCAGAATAAAGGAGGCTGATGTTAGTAATGCACTCTCGGTTAACTCAATTCCCAGCTGATTGTCATCCAGCTCGTAGCGACGGGTTAATGCAACCAATTGCTCGACAAATTCAGCCTGGCAGAAAGATAAGGTACTAATATTCAAAGTTAAACGTGGCAGGTTAATACCCTGCTGTTTAAATTGCTTAATCAACTGGCAAACGCGCGTAGCCACATTTAAATCGAGCGATGCAATCAAGCCATGGCGCTCGGCTAAATCAATAAATTTAGCGACCGGGACAATTTCCCCATCCGCTAAATGCCAGCGAGACAGAACCTCGGCCGACACTATCTTGCCTTGCATATCCACCACTGGCTGGAACATTAACGACAACTGATTTTCAGCTATCGCACGCTCTAATCTGTTCAATAAAGACGACTCAGGATCCTGCGAGCGTTCTAAATCTGGGTGATAGAAAGCGCAACCTGCGTGTTCACTAGACTGAGCATGCTGCATCGCCAGTTCGGCACGTCGCACGGCGAGTTCTGACGCCAACGTATCCACAGAATCTAATAAGCAAATCCCAATATTCGCATTTAAACGAAAATCATGTTCACCATAATGGAAGGGACGAGTGGCGATTTGTTTAAGCTCAGTAGCCAACGCCAAGGCTCGACGTCCGGCCATATTAGCATCGGCAGCCAACTCCTTAGCTAACAAGGCGAACCGGCCCAATTCGAGATGAGCAACGACAATATTTTCAGCAAAATAACTTGAAAGCCTTGCACTTAATTGCGACAACAATCGCTCAAGCTCATGGGATGTAAGAGTGCCATTCGCTCCAAGGGTTTCGACATTGAGTAATAACAAAGCCCCCCAATACCCCGCACTGGTTCGCTGATTAAGGTATTGGGATAACTGCGCCATAAAGGTTTCGGGGAGCATCTTAGGCCCTGCCACAGATTGCTTCACTAATTCGGCAATCGCAGCATGGTTTCGCTCACTCTCAGAGACATCGACATGAATACCGATCATCCGAGTCGGTCGACCAAGGTGATCCCAGTCGACTAACATGCCACGGTCAAATACCCAAACATAATGCCCATCTCTATGTTGTAAGCGATGGACACTCTCAAATTCTTTAGTCTTGCCGCTGACATACTCTTGCAGGCAGTCCAACACGGCTTGCTTATCATCAGGATGCAAACGCGTTTCCCAGGTCTGGAACACTTCCTCTAGCTCATCGGGTTGATAACCAATCATTTCCTTCCAACGATCAGAAAGAAACACTTCGCCAGAACGAATATTCCAATCCCAGATCCCATTGCGTGAACCTTCAACCGCAAACAACCAACGTTGCTCACTATCGTTAAGCTGCTTAACTGCACGCCCTAGATGTTCATGCACCTGCTGCAGTGTCGTTTGTAGAGACAAGACCTCGGAGGCACTCCAAGGCACTTGGGTCGAAAACTCGGGAGTGCCTACATGCTTTGCCGATTCGCTTAACATCTTGAATGGACGGATCAAGAGGTAATATAAAACAAAGGTGAAACCGATTAACAGCAGCGCTCCGAGCCCCCATACACGCATAAATCGTTGTTGTAATTCGGTTGAAGCTTTAGCCACTAACGGCGCGAGATCAGACTCAAGATAGATAAGCTCTGTCGCTCCAGGATATTGAGCATCGACGGGATAATAGGCTTGAATCGATAATCGGTCTGGATTTATTGAAACACTCGCCTGTCCAGATTGCACCACGGCATGATGCCGGACCACATCGTAACCATCAATCACTTCAATGGCATTGCTATCACGCCAAACAGTATGATTCGCAAAGCGAATGCGACTATTTGCATCCAGCAAGATATAAACCATGACATTCATATCTAAGGTAGCCAGAGAGACTTCCTGCTCGATACGTTCAACATCTTGTAACGCTTGCGCCGACTGCACTATCGTTTGCATACGTAAAAGTTGCTGCTTTATCTGGCTCACTTGGCGATCAGCCAGTTCATTACGTACCAGCTCGCTCTCATAGAAATACTCAGCCGTAACCAACACTAAATAAAGTGCCAGCATGCAGACAGGTATCAATACTGCGAGCGAGAGTTTGCGAAGCATGGGTAGCCAAATGTCTTTAATAAAAAGATGGACGCCCAGTATGCTAACGGGAAACCCGTTACTAAGCAAAAAGACTTAACATAAGTGGAGTTATTTTAGACTAAATACGCTAATCGATTGAAAGAACCGCTAGCAAACGAGGCGATAAAGTGAAGAATAAAAAATAAGTTAATAAAATAGAAAACAAAAAAGCCAGCTTATTCAGCTGGCTTTCTGCTCTCTTTCGAGACTGTTTGTCTTCACTTTTAAAAGTGAAATCAAATTAGGCGCTTGGCGATGACCTACTCTCACATGGGGAGACCCCACACTACCATCGGCGCGATTGCGTTTCACTTCTGAGTTCGGGATGGGATCAGGTGGGACCACAATGCTATTGTCACCAAGCAAATTTGTTATTCACTACCCGTCTTATTGTCGCAGGCAGTAAATGAATTCGGAAAGCTGGTTGAGTTACACTTCTTAAGTGTTTGTATTCAAGCTAAGAACTGTACGACCTCCAGGGAAGGAGGAAGTACTGGAAAATGTCTGGAACATTTTCAGTAAAACCCATCTGGGTTGTATGGTTAAGCCTCTCGAGTCATTAGTATCAGTTAGCTCAACGCCTCACAACGCTTACACACCTGACCTATCAACGTCCTAGTCTCGAACGGCTCTTTAGTGGACTTAAAGTCCAAGGGATGACTCATCTTGGGGCTCGCTTCCCGCTTAGATGCTTTCAGCGGTTATCGATTCCGAACATAGCTACCGGGCAATGCCATTGGCATGACAACCCGAACACCAGCGGTTCGTTCACTCCGGTCCTCTCGTACTAGGAGCAACTCCCCTCAATCATCCAACGCCCACGGCAGATAGGGACCGAACTGTCTCACGACGTTCTGAACCCAGCTCGCGTACCACTTTAAATGGCGAACAGCCATACCCTTGGGACCGACTTCAGCCCCAGGATGTGATGAGCCGACATCGAGGTGCCAAACACCGCCGTCGATATGAACTCTTGGGCGGTATCAGCCTGTTATCCCCGGAGTACCTTTTATCCGTTGAGCGATGGCCCTTCCATTCAGAACCACCGGATCACTATGACCTACTTTCGTACCTGCTCGACGTGTCTGTCTCGCAGTTAAGCTGGCTTATGCCATTGCACTAACCGTACGATGTCCGACCGTACTTAGCCAACCTTCGTGCTCCTCCGTTACTCTTTGGGAGGAGACCGCCCCAGTCAAACTACCCACCAGGCACTGTCCTTAACCCCGATTAGGGGCCCAAGTTAGAACATCAACACTACAAGGGTGGTATTTCAAGGACGACTCCACGAGAACTAGCGTTCCCGCTTCAAAGTCTCCCACCTATCCTACACATGTAGGGTCAATGTTCAGTGCCAAGCTATAGTAAAGGTTCACGGGGTCTTTCCGTCTAGCCGCGGGTATACGGCATCTTCACCGCAATTTCAACTTCACTGAGTCTCGGCTGGAGACAGCGTGGCCATCATTACGCCATTCGTGCAGGTCGGAACTTACCCGACAAGGAATTTCGCTACCTTAGGACCGTTATAGTTACGGCCGCCGTTTACCGGGGCTTCGATCATGAGCTTCTCTTGCGATAACCCAATCAATTAACCTTCCGGCACCGGGCAGGCGTCACACCGTATACGTCATCTTGCGATTTTGCACAGTGCTGTGTTTTTGATAAACAGTTGCAGCCACCTGGTATCTGCGACTGCCGTCAGCTTAGGGAGCAAGTCCCATCACCAACAGCAGCGTACCTTCTCCCGAAGTTACGGTACCATTTTGCCTAGTTCCTTCAGCCGAGTTCTCTCAAGCGCCTTGGTATTCTCTACCCGACCACCTGTGTCGGTTTGGGGTACGATTCCCGCTAACCTGAAGCTTAGAAGATTTTCCTGGAAGCATGGCATCAACTACTTCATCCCCTTGGGGACTCGTCATCAGCTCTCAGTGTATAGTGACCCGGATTTGCCTAAGTCACCCACCTACCACCTTAAACGCGGACTACCAACGCCGCGCTAGCCTAGCCTTCTCCGTCTCTCCATCGCAGTTAGCGGAAGTACAGAAATATTAATCTTGTTTCCCATCGACTACGCCTTTCGGCCTCGCCTTAGGGGTCGACTCACCCTGCCCCGATTAACGTTGGACAGGAACCCTTGGTCTTTCGGCGAGGGGGTTTTTCACCCCCTTTATCGTTACTCATGTCAGCATTCGCACTTCTGATACCTCCAGTGTGGGTTACCCCTTCACCTTCAACGGCTTACAGAACGCTCCTCTACCGCGCAACCCTAATGGATTGCACCCGTAGCTTCGGTGGTATGTTTAGCCCCGTTACATCTTCCGCGCAGGCCGACTCGACTAGTGAGCTATTACGCTTTCTTTAAATGATGGCTGCTTCTAAGCCAACATCCTAGCTGTCTAAGCCTTCCCACATCGTTTCCCACTTAACATACACTTTGGGACCTTAGCTGACGGTCTGGGTTGTTTCCCTTTTGACGACGGACGTTAGCACCCGCCGTCTGTCTCCCGGATAGCACTCTTTGGTATTCGGAGTTTGCAAAGGGTTGGTAAGTCGGGATGACCCCCTAGCCTTAACAGTGCTCTACCCCCAAAGGTGTTCGTCCGAGGCGCTACCTAAATAGCTTTCGAGGAGAACCAGATATCTCCCGGTTTGATTGGCCTTTCACCCCCAGCCACAAGTCATCCGCTAATTTTTCAACATTAGTCGGTTCGGTCCTCCAGTTGATGTTACTCAACCTTCAACCTGCCCATGGCTAGATCACCGGGTTTCGGGTCTACGCCTTGCAACTAAACGCGCAGTTAACACTCGGTTTCCCTACGGCTCCGCTATTCGCTTAACCTCGCTACAAAACGTAAGTCGCTGACCCATTATACAAAAGGTACGCAGTCACGGTCTCAAGAACCGCTCCCACTGCTTGTACGTATACGGTTTCAGGTTCTATTTCACTCCCCTCACAGGGGTTCTTTTCGCCTTTCCCTCACGGTACTGGTTCACTATCGGTCAGTCAGGAGTATTTAGCCTTGGAGGATGGTCCCCCCATATTCAAACAGGATATCACGTGTCCCGCCTTACTCGTTTTCATCAAAGGTTAGTTTTCGTGTACGGGGCTATCACCCTGTGCCGCTGGACTTTCCAGACCATTCCACTAACACCCCTCTGACTTAAGGGCTAATCCCCGTTCGCTCGCCGCTACTAGGGGAATCTCGGTTGATTTCTTTTCCTAAGGGTACTTAGATGTTTCAGTTCCCCTCGTTTGCCTCGTAACGCTATGTATTCACGTTACGATGACAGCTTATGCTGCCGGGTTCCCCCATTCGGACATCGTTAGCTCAAATGCTTGTTACTAGCTCGCCAACGCTTTTCGCAAGTTACTACGTCCTTCATCGCCTCTGACTGCCAAGGCATCCACCGTATACGCTTAGTCGCTTAACCATACAACCCAAATGAGTTTCACATCACTTGCGTCGTTGCGACCAGCTGGTTTTACTTGTCTCATCTTCGACCAAGAAGATGGACTCGCCTTAGACTTGAATATTCAAGACACTTAAAAAGTGTTTTAAGAACTCAATTTTTTTCGTATTAACACAACGACAGACATCATTGTATTAATTACTATCAGCTTTCCAAATTGTTAAAGAACAATGCTTACCGGCAAGCGGTGCATTTCGCTCTCCCTTCTCTTTCGAGAAGTTCAACAAGCCATCTGTGTGAACACTCAACAAACATCGAGTTAGTCGTATAGGTAAGGAGGTGATCCAGCCCCAGGTTCCCCTAGGGCTACCTTGTTACGACTTCACCCCAGTCATGAACCACAAAGTGGTGAGCGCCCTCCCGAAGGTTAAGCTACCCACTTCTTTTGCAGCCCACTCCCATGGTGTGACGGGCGGTGTGTACAAGGCCCGGGAACGTATTCACCGTGGCATTCTGATCCACGATTACTAGCGATTCCGACTTCATGGAGTCGAGTTGCAGACTCCAATCCGGACTACGACGAGCTTTGTGAGATTAGCTCCACCTCGCGGCTTTGCAACCCTCTGTACTCGCCATTGTAGCACGTGTGTAGCCCTACTCGTAAGGGCCATGATGACTTGACGTCGTCCCCACCTTCCTCCGGTTTATCACCGGCAGTCTCCCTAGAGTTCCCACCATTACGTGCTGGCAAATAAGGATAGGGGTTGCGCTCGTTGCGGGACTTAACCCAACATTTCACAACACGAGCTGACGACAGCCATGCAGCACCTGTCTCAGAGTTCCCGAAGGCACTAAGCTATCTCTAGCGAATTCTCTGGATGTCAAGAGTAGGTAAGGTTCTTCGCGTTGCATCGAATTAAACCACATGCTCCACCGCTTGTGCGGGCCCCCGTCAATTCATTTGAGTTTTAACCTTGCGGCCGTACTCCCCAGGCGGTCTACTTAATGCGTTAGCTTGAGAGCCCAGTGTTCAAGACACCAAACTCCGAGTAGACATCGTTTACGGCGTGGACTACCAGGGTATCTAATCCTGTTTGCTCCCCACGCTTTCGTGCCTGAGCGTCAGTCTTTGTCCAGGGGGCCGCCTTCGCCACCGGTATTCCTCCAGATCTCTACGCATTTCACCGCTACACCTGGAATTCTACCCCCCTCTACAAGACTCTAGTTTGCCAGTTCGAAATGCAATTCCCAGGTTGAGCCCGGGGCTTTCACATCTCGCTTAACAAACCGCCTGCGCACGCTTTACGCCCAGTAATTCCGATTAACGCTTGGACCCTCCGTATTACCGCGGCTGCTGGCACGGAGTTAGCCGGTCCTTCTTCTGTAGGTAACGTCACAGCTAGCAGGTATTAACTACTAACCTTTCCTCCCTACTGAAAGTGCTTTACAACCCGAAGGCCTTCTTCACACACGCGGCATGGCTGCATCAGGGTTTCCCCCATTGTGCAATATTCCCCACTGCTGCCTCCCGTAGGAGTCTGGGCCGTGTCTCAGTCCCAGTGTGGCTGATCATCCTCTCAGAACAGCTAGGGATCGTCGCCTTGGTGAGCCATTACCTCACCAACTAGCTAATCCCACCTAGGTTCATCCAATCGCGGAAGGCCCGAAGGTCCCCTCCTTTCCCCCGTAGGGCGTATGCGGTATTAGCAGTCGTTTCCAACTGTTATCCCCCACGACTGGGCAGATCCCTAGGCATTACTCACCCGTCCGCCGCTCGCCACCTCATGAGTAAACTCACTTGTGCTGCCGCTCGACTTGCATGTGTTAGGCCTGCCGCCAGCGTTCAATCTGAGCCATGATCAAACTCTTCAATTAAAAGTTTTGTGAACCCGAAGGTTCGGCTCAATGAATTCTGAATCGACTTAACTTAATAAGTCGTTGTACATATTGCTATGAACACTCATTCATTGATTTAAATTTTGATTACTCGCCAAACGGCAGAGTAATTTCGATTAACTCAACACCTGTGAGTGTCCACACAGATTTCTTGTTTAGATTGTTAAAGAGCATTTTGACCACTCACTTCGCGTTACCGCTCAGCGGGTCAGGGCTGCGTATTCTACGCATTTCCCCTATCGCGTCAAGGCGTTTTTGCAAACTTCTTGAGGCTTTCGAACCAAGTGCACATTTTGCATTCGATTCGCACTGCAACTGCATTCGCTTTCGCTGTCTGCCGTGTCAGTGGATGCGCATTATAGGCACCGAAAACTTTTGTGCAAGGGCTTTTTGTCAGAAAATTACGTTTAATCATCTAGACGCCTAGATATCCAGCAACATGAATAAAAAGGGGGCTAAACAGCCCCTTTTTTATTCATTTGGTTAACGAAACAGTAACTATGGACTGAAGAATCGCGATTCTTGCTCGACTTCGACTTCTTCGCCATCGATATGGGTTTTCACTTTTATCTCAATGTTAGTCACTGAACGCGAAAGTTCGACCGGATCGACCCCAACACTGATAGGTAGAGTTAATACTTCTCCACCCGCAATCGTCACTGAGGTTGGTCCATACCACTTATAGTTGTTGAGACCTTCAACACTCATAGTGTATTCATGGGCTTGTTCTGTCTTGTTGAGAATTTTCAGGGTGAAGGTGTTTTCAATCAGCCCTTGATTGTTTTCTCTATAGAGTTGGTTACGGTCACGGATGATATCCATGCGCACGGGGGCAATCGTCGCGCTCGCATAGATAAAGATCAGGATCATCGCGGCTAACACCACACCATAGCCCACCAGCTTAGGACGTAATACTTTCTCTTTAATACCTTCGAGTTTATTTTCGGTGGTATAGCTAATCAGCCCCAGAGGGTATCCCATGCGCTCCATGGTTTGATCACAAGCGTCAATACAGGCGCCGCAGTTAATACATTCGTATTGCAAGCCGTTACGAATATCGATGCCCGTTGGGCAAACTTGGACACAGAGGTCGCAGTCGATACAGTCGCCTAAGCCCATTTCTTTGGGGTCGGCTTTGCGTGAGCGCGGGCCGCGGGTCTCGCCGCGTTTGGCATCGTAACCAACGATATAGGTGTTTTTATCAAACATCGCCGATTGGAAACGCGCGTACGGGCACATATGGATACACATGATTTCACGCATCCAACCCGCATTACCGTAGGTCGCTAAGGTAAAAAAGATAACCCAGAAGTAGATCGCACCCGATGCATTAAGGGTAAATACGTCGACATAGACTTCACGGCTCGGCACAAAATAGGACACAAAGGTCATAGCCGTGATGAGCGAAAGCACAATCCATGCGGTATGTTTTGCCGTTTTGCGCCAGATTTTGTCGAAACCCCATGGCATTTGATCTAACTTAATGCGCTTATTACGGGCACCTTCGAGTTTTTCTTCGAACCAGATGAACATAAACGTCCATACGGTTTGCGGACAGGTGTAACCACACCAGACTCGGCCGAGATAGGTTGTCACGAAAAATAACGCAAAGGCGGCTATCATAAAGAGAGCGGCAAGTAAGGTCAGATCCTGTGGCCAAATCGTTAAACCAAAGACATGGAACTTCTGCTCTGCCAGATTGAACCAAACGGCTTGACGGTCTCCCCAAGGGATCCAAGGTAAGATAAGGAAGAAGAGCATTGCGACCCAGCCCATACGGCGGCGTACGCTACTCCATAATCCATCGATGGCCCGGACATAAATCCGGTTGCGGGGGTTAAAGCGATCAGCCTTATCTGCATCTGGCTGGTGAATCTTAATTCGATTGGTTTTCGAATAGTCCTTGTTATTAGATTCTGCGTTCATCGTGACAGCCTTTTACTGCTTTAATATTGGACGAAAACTGGCTTATTATACCCATATTATTAATGGTTATTCACTTATGTTGGACTAAAAGATGAAAGGTTGGATCATATTAGCGCTCCTGTGTGGTGCATTATATTACTTATACACCGAAACAGACAAACTAGATGCACCTATAGCTAAAACAGAGGAAATGGTTCAGAAGATAGAAAACAAAATGGGTTCGATGACGGGCACCCAAATTATTAAGATCGATCAGAAACGCACTAAGGCTCGAACAGCCATTTTGGAGCGACTATCGGCTCCTGAAGTCGAAGAATTTAATAAAATCCCACTCACCGAAGACGGCATTGCCGATTTTAAAGAGACCTACTGCGGCACTAAAGCGCCTGAGCATCCAATCTTTAGCCGAGATAACCTGTTTTATATCTGCGATAACCTCTAATCCCACTTACGGGCAAACGGAATTTTGCAACCCATCACTAAGCATGGTGCTTAGGCGATTGACCAAAGACATGATTCCGCCTAGCCTTTGAACTTCAATTACATAGGCCTTGCATCATGACTAAACCAGTATCAGATATTTTTGATCCCGCACTGTGGGATGAAGTCAGCGGATTTAACTTCGACGATATTACTTACCATAGAGCCAAAGCCCACGGCACAGTGCGTATCGCCATCAACCGTCCAGATTGCCTCAACGCCTTCCGCCCCAAAACGGTCGACGAATTGTATATCGCCCTCGATCACGCTCGCCAATGGTCCGATGTAGGTTGCGTGTTACTCACGGGCAATGGCCCCTCGGCCAAAGGACAATATTCGTTTTCCTCCGGTGGTGATCAACGCATTCGCGGTAAAGATGGTTATAAATATGAAGGTGCCGAAGAAGGCAAAGCCGATTTAGCCAGAATGGGGCGGTTACATATCCTCGAAGTCCAACGATTGATCCGCTTTATGCCTAAAGTGGTGATCGCCGTCGTGCCGGGTTGGGCGGTGGGTGGCGGCCATAGTTTGCACGTTGTCTGCGACTTAACCTTAGCCTCGAAGGAACACGCAGTCTTCAAACAAACCGATCCCGATGTCGCGAGTTTCGACTCAGGCTATGGCAGTGCTTATCTTGCCAAGATGATTGGCCAAAAGCGCGCGCGAGAAATTTTCTTCTGCGGCTTTAACTACAGTGCCGATGAAGCCTTTGCCATGGGCATGGTGAATAAATCGGTTCCCCATGCCGAACTCGAAGTTGAAGCATTAAGATGGGCCAAAGAGATTAACTCCAAATCGCCGACGGCGATGCGTATGCTGAAGTACGGCTTTAACATGACCGACGACGGCATGGTTGGCCAGCAACTGTTTGCGGGTGAAGCGACGCGCTTAGCCTATGCCAGCGCAGAAGCTCAAGAAGGGCGCGATGCTTTCCTCGAAAAACGTGACCAGGACTTTTCAGCGTTTCCTTGGCATTACTAGTCGAAGCTAATTGCTATATAAAGCCCTCATTTGAGGGCTTTATATTTTTTAGCGCTTATAGATAGAAAAAACCGTTTAAACTAATCTCAAAATACGGGTTTAAATTTTAATGAGAATTGTTATCATCTAATCATTCCAAATTGGGGCTAACATTAGAGGATAAGATCATGACCAAGACATTAACTTTTGCCGTATTACATTTCAGCGTTGCCTTCACCGTTACCTATTTATTAACTGGTAGTGTTTTGGTCGGTGGTGCCGTCGCCTTAGTTGAGCCAGCGATAAACACCGTAGTGTTTTATTTCCACGATAAAGTATGGAAACGTTTCGAGGCAAAAAAGCAGAACGCACTTGATGCAATAACGGCTTAATACACTCAGCCACCAGCATATACTCTAATAAAGCCCCAATAAAAAACCGCCATTTAGGCGGTTTTTTATTGCTTCCGATTTATTCCACCGTCACCGATTTAGCGAGGTTTCGTGGTTGATCCACATCGGTGCCCTTAATTAAGGCAACGTGATACGACAGCAACTGTAATGGGATAGTGTAAATCAGCGGCGCCATAAAGATATCGCAGTGTGGAACCGGGATAACCTTCATGGTTTCGTCAGATTCAAACTCGGCATCCACGTCAGCAAATACATACATTAAGCCGCCACGGGCACGCACTTCTTCGACGTTAGATTTGAGTTTTTCTAACAGCTCGTTGTTCGGCGCAACCACGATCACTGGCATATCGGCATCAATCAGTGCCAATGGACCGTGCTTTAATTCGCCAGAAGCATAGGCTTCGGCGTGGATGTAGGAGATCTCTTTTAGTTTGAGCGCACCTTCCATCGCAATCGGGTACTGATCGCCACGGCCAAGGAATAAGGCATGGTGTTTGTCGGCAAAGTCTTCCGCCAATTCAGCAATCGCATCATCTAAACCTAGGGCTTGTTCCACTTTGGCAGGCATAGACTGTAAGCTTTGAGTGATCTCAGCCTGCATTTGCTCAGACATACCATTATGACGACCGATCACCGCCGTCAGCATTAACAAACCTGCCAGCTGCACAGTAAAGGCCTTGGTCGAAGCAACGCCAATCTCAGCGCCCGCTTTCATCATATACGCCATGTCAGACTCACGAACTAAGGAAGAGCCTGGAGCGTTACAGATTGTTAGCGTCGCCTTATAACCCATTTCTTTAGCTAGGCGCATCGCCGCCAGCGTATCGGCTGTCTCGCCAGATTGAGAAATAGTCACCAACAGGCTGTTAGGAAACAAATGCGACTTGCGGTAGCGGAATTCGGAGGCGATTTCGACATTACATGAAACGCCGGCCCAATCCTCTAACCAATAACGCGCCGCCATACCCGCATGGTAACTAGTACCACAGGCAATGATTTGTACGTGTTTGATATCTTTTAAGAACTCAGCAGCATTATCACCAAAAGCCGTGTCGAGCACTTGCTTGTTAGCGATGCGACCTTCGATAGTGCGTGTCAGTGCCAATGGCTGCTCATAAATCTCTTTAAGCATATAGTGGCGATATTCACCTTTGTCACCGGCATCGTGGGTGATTTCAGATTCTTTAACTTCGCGCTCAACTTTATTGCCATGCACATCGAAAATGCTCACTGTGCGACGAGTCACTTCAGCCACGTCACCTTCTTCTAAAAACGCGAAAGAACGGGTCACAGGCAATAGCGCCAATTGATCAGAGGCGACAAAGTTTTCACCTAAACCAAAACCAATCACCAGAGGGCTACCTGAACGCGCCACAACCATACGCTCGCTATCACGGCGGTCAATCACCACAGTGCCATAAGCGCCTTCGAGTTGTTTTACCGTGGCTTGCACCGCTGCCAGTAAAGTGTCGTTAGATTTCAATTCATGGTGAACTAAATGACAGATCACTTCGGTGTCGGTATCAGAGCTAAAGTGGTAGCCGTGTTCTTTAAGCATTTCGCGCAGTTTATGATGGTTTTCGATAATGCCATTGTGCACCACGGCAATATCGCCTTCAGATAAATGTGGATGAGCATTGCGCTCGCTTGGCTCACCATGGGTCGCCCAACGAGTATGAGCAATACCAGTGCCGCCCGCTAACGGGTCGGTTTCGAGTGCGGCAGAAAGCTCCTGTACTTTACCCACGCGGCGAGTGCGATTGAGTTCGCCATTGTGGATCACGGCAACACCTGCGGAGTCATATCCACGATATTCTAAACGACGTAAACCTTCGACCAGAATTTCGGCCACATCCCTTTGCGCCACGGCGCCAACGATTCCGCACATAGTTTTTACCTATAAAATGAAAAATAAAAATGAAGTTGTTTGAGTCATTTGCTTTGGCTTATCACGGGCAAATGCCTAAGGCGAGTAGGGCGCTAAGATGACTTTCACGCCTTGCTCGGTAATTTGGTTAAGGGCGCTCTCTTCGATGCGAGCATCGGTGACTAGTACACTGATTTGCGACCAAGGTAACTCTAAGTTAGGGATCCGCTTACCAATTTTGTCCGAATCCACCATAACGATCACTTCGCGCGAAACCTCAGCCATCACCTTGCTTAAACCTGTCAGCTCATTAAAGGTGGTAGTGCCGCGCGCTAAATCGATACCATCGGCACCGATAAAGAGTTGATCGAAGTTATAGGAGCGTAATACTTGCTCGGCCACTTGCCCCTGGAACGACTCAGAATGGGGATCCCAGGTTCCACCGGTCATCAATAGGGTGGGCTCATTTTCCAGTTCGTGAATCGCATTAGCCAAATGCAGGGCATTGGTCATGACCACCAGCCCACGCTTGTGGTTCAGCTCGGCAATAATGCCTGAAGTAGTGGTGCCACTGTCGATGATGATGCGATTGTGATCTTTAATCAGCTGCGCCGCGGCTTTAGCGATGGATAACTTATTAGGGGCAATCTTGGCAGAAAACTGTTGTGTCACTTCATCGGGGATAGCCACGGCACCACCATAGCGGCGTAGTAACAGTCCCGTTTTTTCAAGTTCTGCCAAGTCTTTGCGAATAGTTACTTCTGAGGTTTCGAAACGTAATGACAACTCATCGACACTCACTTCACCCTGTTCATTCAGAATGCTGATAATACTGTGGCGTCGTTGCTGTGTGTTTCGTTTATTCATAAAACCTTTCAGTTAACTTTCGATTCGAAAGTTATATTATAGAGAAACGAAACATTTTTGCTAGTATTCGAAAGGTGTTTTTAGCGTGAAAATGATGTAGTTGGTGAGTTTTTAAAATTAACCTAATGAAAAGCAATAAAAAAGCAGTTCACCTATCGATGAACTGCTTTGAGCGAGCTAAAACTTAAGCGTAGAAAGTGAAGTTAGAACTTAGCTTCAAGTGCCACACTGAAGTTACGATCTTGGCCTAGGGTCACCATATTGTATTGGCCGCCATCGATATAATCGGTATCAAACAGGTTTCTCACGTTCGCGCGGATGCTTACATCTTTACCCATAATATCCATAGTGTAGGCAGCACCGATATCGAAGCGAACATAACCGTCTTTACTGATAGTGTTATTCACATCGGCAAAACGCTCTCCGACGTAGATAGCACCGAAGTTCATTGCAAAGTTATCGGTTACTTCATAACGAGTCCAGATATTGGCCGACCATTCAGGGGCATCGATAGGCGTTTTACCTTCGCGCTCATCACCCGTTTGATACTCAGCATCGAGGTACATCATAGATGAAGTCACAAACCAGCTATCGCCTAGCTTACCTTGGGCACCGACTTCAAAGCCGCGATGTTTTTGCTCACCGCCTTGGGTGGTGATTGAAGTGTATTTTCCATCTTCACTTCGTGGGTCACTTGCTGTCAGCACCTCATTGATAGAGATATTCTCAAGCGTGACATCAAATACCGCAGCCGTTAATAACAAGCTATCGTCAAACAGTTCCCACTTAGTCCCCACTTCATATTGAATGCCATATTCAGGTTTGAGGTTAGTGTCATGATTAACATTTAGAGGGTCGGTAATACCACCTTGCGGTGTAAAGCTCTTAGAGTAGTTAACGTATATGCTGCCATTGGTCATTGGTGAATAGATCACCCCAAATTTAGGTGATACGGCATAGCTATTTTCACCAAATCCATCTTTTTTCTGCTCGTCATAACGTACCCCAGCGAGCAATTTCCATTGTTCGTTGATGGTCATTAAATCTTGCAGATAGAAACCGTAGTATTTATATTCATTTGGAGTGCCTTTCTTACCTGTATGGTAATCAAGATCCGGTTGAATCACTGGCTGACCAGGAATAACGGTTTGCGCTGCGCCACGGGCGATTTGTTGCTGGTAGAAGTAATCGAGATAGTTAGCGCCAATCAGCAACTGATGCTCCATACCCGCTAATGCAAACTCGCCTGTAAAATCGACATAGGCGGTTTTATGCTGCCAATCATCGTAACGATCGAATGGTCTAATGCTGTATCCCGAGGTGAATGGGTCTTCATTATATTGCGGCGCAGAATCGAAACGCTGGCGGTTAAACTGTTGATCGTTATAACCCAGTTTAACTTTCCAATCGTCATTCATATGCCAAGTTAAATCGGCACCTAAGTTAGAAACCGTGTTATCGGTAAAGGCCCAGGGCGCATCCCAGATGGTTTTACGTTGACCAACAACATTGCCTTGCTTATCTAACCAACCGCCGGCATCAATTCCGGTTTTATCTTGGGTATGGTCGTATTTCAGCGACAATAACAGATCATCACTGATATCGAATTCTAGGTTCAAATAACCTAACCAACGATCACGCTCTTGGTTTTCATCGGTCGTTGAATATTCACGCCAGTATTTAGTGTCTTGTTTGACTAACACACCACGGTAACGAACGCTTTGAGCCTCATTTAAACTGCCACCCGCATCTAACTGCGCACGGGTAGAGCCGTAACCGTCAGTATCAAACCCTAAGTTGAGCATAGAATCATAGGTGGGCTTCTTGGTGACCATATTCACCAAACCGCCAGGTCCAGATTGGCCATACAACATGCTCGAAGGGCCTTTCAGCACTTCGACTTGTTGCAGGGTTTCGATAGGTTGAACATAGTGGGACCATTGCTGATGGCCGTTGATCAGATAACCGTTGCCCGAATCTAATTCAAAACCACGAATACTGAAGACTTGGCGGTTCCAACGGGTAGTTCCCGCTGTCACACTTGAATCGTTTACTAAGACTTCCGCAAGGTTAGTCGCTAATTGCTCATCGGTAACAAAGTCGGGGATGACATTCACAGATTGTGGTGTATCCATTAAATCGATATCACCACGCATAGCACCTGATGCACTGCCGACTTTATAGTCGTTAAACGTACGGCCAGTCACATTAATGCGCTCAATATTTTCATCATTTGGCGCTTCGGCCATAACAGGCATCGCCATTAATGCAGACCCTACGGCCAAACCAACCACTGAATATTTAAATACCATTGCCAACACCTCAAGTAGACCTTTCGTCTTAGAATTGCAGGCAATATAAATAAGAATTGTTTTTATTTAATCATCTTTACACGAATTTACAATTCAGCGTGACTTGGATCAACTTTCAATAAAAACAATGAATTAGCCATAGCACTTCAGCCTTAATTCAACATTAATTTAGCTAATTTTTATTTAATGAGGATTTTTAGCTTTGACAAAAAACATAAAGCGGCAATAAGCCGCTTTATTTTTACTGAGAACAGAACCGTTATTTCTTAATCTTTACCGGACGTTGCCAGCCAGTCAGATGTTTTTGCTTAACACGGGTGATAACCAGCTCATCCTCACCCACGTCACGGGTAATTGTTGACCCTGCACCGAGCGTAGCACCTTTACCAATGGTCACCGGCGCCACCAGCTGAGTATCACTTCCCACAAACACATTGTCTTCGATTACGGTTAAGTGTTTATTGGCACCATCGTAATTACAGGTAATAGTGCCCGCACCAATATTCACGCCCGCACCGATTTGTGCATCACCTAGATAGGCTAAATGACCCGCCTTAGAACCCACACCTAAAACGGCCTTTTTCATCTCAACGAAGTTGCCGATATGGGCATCCTGCATTAACTCGGCACCTGGGCGTAAACGGGCAAAAGGCCCGGCACTGGCGGCAACGCCCAGCTTAGCGCCTTCGATAATAGAGTAAGGTTTGATCTCGGCATTATCGGCAATTTCACAGTCGATAAGAATCGCGCCAGCGCCGATGCTAACGTTATTACCAATCACGACTTTGCCTTCGAAAATCACGTTCACGTCGACCATTACATCCATACCGACCGTCACTTCACCACGGATATCGATACGGCTTGGGTCACGCAGATTTGCGCCAGCAATCATCAGCTTCTCAGCTTCGCGGGCCTGATAAGCACGCTCTAATTGGGCGAGTTGCACGCGGTTATTAGCACCTTCCACCTCAATGGCAGACTGTGGTTGAGCGGTATTAATCTCAACCCCGTCAGCGTGGGCCATGGCGATAATATCGGTCAGGTAGTATTCACCCTGAGCATTGTTATTCGATAGGCGACCAAGCCAGGTTTTTAACGCCTTACCCGGCACCGCCATAATGCCTGTGTTGATTTCATTGATGGCTAACTGCTCAGCATTGGCATCCTTTTGCTCGACGATACCGACAACCTTGCCTTGCTCGCGCACAATACGGCCATAGCCTGTTGGATTACTGAGATTAACGGTTAAAATTGCCACGCCATTATCGGGACGCGCAGCAAGCAAAGCTTCAAGCGTAGAGGCTTGGATTAACGGCACATCACCATAAAGGATCAGCACAGTGTCATTATCATCAATATTGGGAATCGCCTGAGCGACCGCATGGCCAGTGCCTAACTGCTCAGCTTGCAACATCCAATTGAGTTGCTGCTCGCCCAAAGCCGATTTTAATTTGTCGGCGCCATAGCCGTACACCAATTGAATGGCATTGCTGCCGATACTGTGGGCGGTATCGATAACATGCTGCACCATGCTCTTGTGGGCGATAGGATGTAATACCTTGGGAAGATCCGAGCGCATGCGAGTTCCTTTTCCTGCCGCTAAGATCACTACATTTAATGCCATTGCCATATCCTTGATTAACATCCCAAAGGGATAAACTGAGCTCGATTTAATGGCGCAATTTTAACGGAAAGGCATAGCAAAGCGAAAGGCTGATATCAAAACGCAGCGAAAAACCAACAAAAAAGGCGGGTATCTTTCGATAACCGCCTTTTATCACAAACAATAACCTTTATCTGGCAATGTTTTTCTTGATGGTTTCAACAACACGTAATTGAGCCATTGCTTTCGCTAACTCAACCATAGCGGCGTCATAATTGAAGTCCGCACCCGCAGTCGCCATATGGGCTTCTGCACGACGCTTGGCTTCTAATGCTGCCTGCTCATCAATATCTTTGGCACGCATAACCACATCAGCCAACACAGAAACAGAAGAAGGTTGTACTTCCAGTAAACCACCAGAAAGATAAAACACTTCTTCGCTGCCGTCTTGTTTGACGATGCGCGCCATGCCAGGTTTGATATAGCTTAACAGTGGAGCGTGGCCATGCATGATGCCCAACTCACCTTCAGAACCGGTCACTTGTAGGCTAGCTACGCGACCTGAGAAGATGCTGCTCTCTGCGCTTACTATATCAAGCTGTACTGTCATGGCTGCCATCCCGTTCTCCTTAAAAAACTAAGTATGACTACTTAGTTATTTCTTTTTGTTAGCTTTCTCGACAGCTTCGTCGATAGAACCAACCATGTAGAACGCTTGTTCTGGAATGTGGTCGAACTCGCCACTCAGAATTCCCTTGAAGCCACGGATAGTGTCTTTCAGAGATACGTACTTACCAGGAGAACCAGTAAAGACTTCTGCTACGTGGAAAGGCTGAGACAAGAAACGCTCAATCTTACGAGCACGGGAAACGGTCATCTTATCTTCGTCTGACAGTTCGTCCATACCGAGAATCGCAATGATGTCTTTCAGCTCTTTGTAGCGTTGCAGAACAGTTTGTACACCGTTAGCTACGTCATAGTGCTCTTGACCAACCACTAATGGATCTAATTGACGAGAAGTCGAATCCAGTGGGTCAACCGCTGGGTAAATACCCAGAGAAGCGATTTGACGTGACAATACAACAGTCGCATCTAAGTGAGCGAAGGTTGTTGCTGGTGACGGGTCAGTCAAGTCGTCCGCAGGTACGTATACCGCTTGTACAGAGGTAATAGAACCAGTCTTAGTTGAAGTAATACGCTCTTGCAGAACGCCCATTTCTTCAGCCAGAGTGGGTTGGTAACCTACTGCAGAAGGCATACGACCTAACAGTGCTGATACTTCAGTACCGGCTAGGGTGTAACGGTAGATGTTGTCAACGAACAACAGAACGTCACGACCTTCGTCACGGAATTTTTCAGCCATAGTCAGACCGGTCAGTGCTACACGCAGACGGTTTCCTGGTGGCTCGTTCATTTGACCATAAACCATGGCTACTTTGTCGAGAACGCCAGAATCCTTCATCTCGTAGTAGAAGTCGTTACCCTCACGAGTACGCTCACCTACACCGGCGAATACAGAAAGACCTGAGTGAGCTTTAGCGATGTTGTTAATCAGTTCCATCATGTTAACTGTCTTACCAACACCCGCACCACCGAACAGACCTACTTTACCACCCTTAGCGAATGGACATACAAGGTCGATAACCTTGATACCAGTCTCTAACAGTTCAGTCGTGTTTGATTGCTCTTCGTATGAAGGAGCGCTGCGGTGAATCACATAACGTTCTTCTTCGCCAATTGCGCCAGCTTCATCAATAGGGTCGCCTAATACGTTCATGATACGGCCAAGAGTGGCAGTACCAACAGGAACAGAAATAGGTGAACCTGAGTTTACTACCTCAAGACCACGACGCAGACCATCAGAAGTACCCATAGCGATGGTACGAACTACACCACCACCTAGTTGTTGCTGAACTTCCAGCACCAAACCATTACAGGAGCCTTCACCTGTGATCTTCAGAGCGTCATATACCTGAGGTACGGCATCTTGTGGAAACTCTACGTCCACAACCGCGCCAATCACTTGGACAACAGTACCTGTGCTCATGATTAATCCTCTAAAACTTGTATTCGTTACCTAACCTAAACCGCAGAGGCACCAGAAACAATTTCCGACAGTTCCTGCGTAATCGCAGCCTGACGAGCCTTGTTATAGACCAATTGCAAATCGTCAATCAGTGTACCCGCGTTGTCTGTTGCCGCCTTCATCGCCACCATACGGGCAGCCTGTTCAGAAGCAATGTTTTCAACAACACCTTGGTAAACCTGAGATTCTACATAACGAACCAATAAGGTATCCAAAAGGGCTTTTGGATCTGGCTCGTAGATATAATCCCAACGATGAGCAACCTCATCATCTTCCGATTTAGGCAAAGGTAGCAGCTGCTCGATCACAGGAGTCTGCGTCATAGTGTTTACAAACTTGTTGAACACTACGTACAGACGATCCAGTTTGCCTTCGTTGTAAGCATCTAGCATTACACGTACTGTCCCGATCAGGTCAGCGAGCTTTGGCGCATCGCCTAAACCTGAAGCATGGGCAGATACTTGACCGCCAAAGCTTTTGAAAAACTGAACACTACGAGCACCAATTGGGCAAAATTCAAATTCTGCACCTTGCTCTTTCCAGCTTTTCACGTCTGAAACAACCTTTTTAAAGAGGTTGACGTTCAGACCACCACAAAGGCCACGGTCGGTTGCTACAACAATGTAACCAACCCGCTTGGCCTCTCTCACCTCTAAGTAGGGGTGTTTATACTCGAGAGAACCTTGCGCTACGTGACCGATCACCTTACGCATGCTTTCCGCGTATGGACGGCTTGCAGCCATGCGTTCCTGCGCTCTGCGCATTTTGCTGGCTGCCACCATTTCCATGGCGGACGTGATCTTCTGAGTGTTTTTCACACTCGCGATCTTGGTTTTAATCTCTTTAGCGCCGGCCATCTCTACTCTCCAATCTGGACCTGAGGTGCCTTAAGACACCTCTATCATTGTTACCAGGTTTGGGTTGCTACGAACTTGTCGAGGCCAGCTTTTAATTCAGCTTCGATATCGGCGTTATAATCGCCAGTCTCGTTGATAAGCTTGATTAAAGCAGCATGCTCGCTGTTCATGTACGAGAGCAGAGCGGCTTCGAAATCACCAACTTTTTTCAGCTCAACGCCCTTCAGGTAACCTTTTTCAGCTGCGAAAATTGACACAGCTTGAGCGGCTACGCTCATAGGAGCATATTGTTTTTGCTTCATCAGTTCGGTAACACGCACACCATGCTCAAGTTGAGCACGAGTTGCATCGTCTAAGTCGGATGCAAACTGTGAGAACGCAGCAAGTTCACGATACTGTGCTAGAGCGGTACGGATACCACCAGACAGTTTCTTGATGATCTTAGTCTGAGCCGCACCACCAACACGAGAAACAGAAATACCTGGGTTAACCGCTGGACGTAAGCCAGAGTTAAACAGATCGGTCTCAAGGAAGATCTGACCGTCAGTAATAGAAATTACGTTGGTCGGTACGAATGCAGATACGTCACCCGCCTGAGTTTCAATAATAGGCAGCGCGGTTAAAGAACCGGTTTGACCTGTTACAGCACCCTTAGTGAACTTCTCTACATATTCTTCGTTTACGCGTGAAGCACGCTCTAATAAACGAGAGTGTAGATAGAATACGTCACCAGGATAAGCTTCACGGCCTGGTGGACGCTTCAGCAGTAACGAGATCTGACGGTAAGCAACAGCTTGCTTAGACAGGTCATCGTATACGATCAGAGCATCTTCACCGCGGTCGCGGAAGTATTCACCCATAGCACAACCAGAGTATGGTGCTAAGTATTGCAGTGCTGCAGCTTCAGAAGCTGTTGCTACTACAACGATAGTGTTAGCTAATGCACCGTGCTCTTCTAGCTTGCGTACTACGTTAGCGATAGTAGAAGCCTTTTGGCCTACTGCTACGTACACACATTTGATGCCAGAATCGCGCTGGTTGATGATTGCGTCGATCGCCATCGCTGTTTTACCAGTTTGACGGTCGCCAATGATCAATTCACGTTGGCCACGACCGATTGGGATCATAGCGTCAACGGCTTTATAACCAGTTTGAACTGGTTGATCTACTGACTTACGCTCGATAACACCTGGTGCGATCACTTCAACAGGAGAGAAACCATCGTTATCGATAGCGCCTTTTCCGTCAATTGGCTCACCCAGAGTGTTAACTACACGGCCTAACAGGCCGCGACCGACTGGAACTTCCAGAATACGGCCAGTAGTTTTAACTTTTACGCCCTCTGCTAAATCAGCATAAGGACCCATTACTACGGCACCGACAGAATCACGTTCAAGGTTCAACGCGATTGCAAAACGGCTACCAGGCAGTTCGATCATTTCACCTTGCATCACATCGGCCAGGCCGTGGATGCGGATAATGCCGTCACTTACCGCAACGATAGTACCTTCGTTACGAGATTCGCTAACGACTTCGAACTGCTCGATCCGCTGCTTAATCAGATCGCTGATTTCAGTGGAATTCAGTTGCATGCTCAAACTCCCAATTACGACTGCAGCTTTTCAGACAGACGCGATAACTTACCGCGGACAGAGCCATCAATGACTAAGTCACCTGCCTTAATAATTACACCGGCGATGAGCGCGGCGTCAGTGCTGCAATTCAGCTTAACTTTGCGTGCGAGACGTTTCTCTAAAGAATTACTGATCTGCTGCTGTTGTTCAGAGCTGAGCTCAGCTGCAGAAACCACATCGGCTTCCACTTCTTTTGCCCACTCATTACGGTATTGAGCAAAAAGCTCAGATACAGCAGGTAGTACCTTTAAGCGACCGTTTTCAGCCATTACCTTTATCAAGTTCTGACCTTGCTCATTGATTTGCTCACCACACACACTAATAAAGAGTGCAGCAAGTTTAGTACTGGCTAAAGAACCAGTTAGCAGTGGCTGCATGGTTTCGTTTTCACTAACCAGTGCGGCGAACGTGAGCATTTCTGCCCAGGTATCCACTGCATTGTGTTCAACAGCAACGTCAAAAGCTGCCTTTGCGTAAGGGCGAGCGATGGTGGTTAATTCAGCCATAACTCAAACTCCCTTATCAAATTTCAGCGACTAGTTTATTAACTATGTCACTGTGGGCGGCTGGATCAATAGAACGCTCAAGGATCTTCTCAGCACCCATGATGGCAAGAGTAGCAACCTGCTTACGCAGATCCTCTTTCACGCGATTACGTTCAGCTTCAATTTCTGCTTTACCCTGAGCGATGATTTTTGCACGCTCAGCGTCTGCTTCGGCTTTAGCTTCTTCAACTATTTGAGCTTTACGCTTGTTAGCTTGCTCAATAATTTCGTTAGCAGTCGCCTTGGCTTCTTTTAGTTGGTCAGTCGCTTTCGCTTGAGCCAACTCTAGGTCTTTTACCGCACGATCAGCATCAGCTAGACCGTCAGCAATCCTTTTTTGGCGCGCTTCGATGGCATTCATCAAAGGGGGCCATACAAACTTCATGCAGAACCACACGAAGATGATAAAGGCGACCGTCTGACCGATTAGGGTAGCGTTGAAATTCACAACAGCCTCCTATTTAGAGTTAAGACAGAAGCGTTTTCTTACAGCATTGCACCCAGTGGGTTGGTGAACAGCATGAATAATGCGATACCAACACCGATCATTGTTACGGCGTCTAACAGACCCGCTACGATGAACATTTTAACTTGCAGCATAGGAGCCATTTCTGGTTGACGCGCAGCGCCTTCCAGGAACTTGCCACCTAATAAGCCGAAACCGATTGCAGTACCAAGAGCACCCATACCAATCAGCAGAGCAACAGCGATAGCTGTCATGCCTAAAATCGTTTCCATCTGTATCTCCAGTATCTAAAATCTAAATCTAATTAGTTGATGATTTAGTTTAAAATTTCTTCAGCAATCCTTAATGATCTTCATGCGCCATGCTTAAGTAAACAATGGTCAACATCATGAAGATAAACGCCTGCAGCGTGATAACCAAAATGTGGAAAATTAACCAACCTAGTTGCAGAGTCACACCCAGGGAAGATAATAACAAGTTGGTACCATACATCAGCGCAATAAGGATGAAGATCAACTCACCTGCGTACAAGTTACCGAATAGACGCAATGCCAATGAGATTGGCTTAGCAACTAAAGTAACAGTCTCTAATAGGAGGTTGACGGGTATCATTGCCTTATGGTTAAAGGGCTGTAGCGTCAGTTCTTTAACAAAACCAGACACGCCTTTGACCTTAATGCTGTAGTAAATAATCAGCACAAACACACCAATAGCTAAGCTGAAGGTGATGTTTACGTCAGTTGTCGGAACCACTTTCAAGTATGGAACGCCCGCTAAACTTGCTAGCCAAGGCAGCCAGTCAACAGGAAGCATATCCATGAAGTTCATCATGAATACCCATACAAAAATGGTCAGAGCTAAAGGCGCGATCAGGGCATTGCGGCCATGAAAACTTTCTTTCACGCTGTTATCAACGAACTCAACGATCATCTCGATAAAGCATTGCAGCTTACCGGGAACCCCTGAAGTCGCTTTTTTACCAACACTACGGAAAATCCACAGGAACAGAACACCAAGACCAACCGAAAAGAACAACGAATCAATGTGCCATGTCCAGAAACCTTCACCAACGTGTAAGTTGGTAAGGTGATGCTGGATATAGCCCTGCGGTGTTAACGCTTCACCAGGTGCAGCCATGATTCATCCCACTTAACTTTGCTTGAAGTATAAAGGAGCTGTCCAATGCACTATTAACGTCAGCACATAACAAACAAAAAGCGGCAAAAATGCCACCTCAAGCTTGCTAAACACCAATGAAAACATTGCGATGGTTAACAGCAACTTTACCGCTTCCCCCCAGTAAAAAGTTTTAATCACTTTTGCTGCTGAACTTGCTCCCGTATGAGAGAAAGCGAGGGTCGCGAATACAAAATTAGGGAGCACAGCAATTGAACCACCTGCTAACGCAGAATAGCCAAACTGAACTCCCCACACGACGAAAAAGAGAATTGAAGCACCCCCAGCCACCGCCGCCTGCATCATCACCAATTTATAGGCTGACCACCGGCCACGACGCGCTAAAACCTTACTCAACTCATCCTCTCCGCATTCATACTTTTTGTTTCGATGACCGGATGACAAATATCCGTATTTTTGTCGATGCACAAAAAGCTTGCGAAAGTATACCTTTTCACGCCTTCATTGCAACTTTGAGATAAGGAAAAACAGCACTTTTAACGTGATATAGCGCCAAAACAGTCAAAATCCAAAATTAACATATGTCACAAATTTACATTAAAAACTGTTAATCTACAGACATTAACGAATTTTGCTAAGAATTCCGTCTAATTCAGCCAGATTCTGATAGTTAATTACAATTTTACCCTTACCCTTACTGCTATGAGCGATCGAAACCTTGGCACCTAATCTTTCAATTAACTGCTGCTCTAAACGACAAACATCTTGATCTTTAGTCGTAGTTTCGACGGGTTTGGGCGGATTTAAGGTTTGATTAATCAATCGTTCAGTTTCCCGAACGGTTAATTCCTTGGCAGCCACTAATCTCGCCAGATTTGTTTGTTCTTCACCCTCAATTGCGAGCAAAGCGCGTGCATGGCCCATATCAATGTCGCCATACTCGAGTAAACGCTTAACCGGTTCATTTAAACCGTTTAACCGTAACAAGTTAGATACACTCGCGCGAGATTTTCCCACAACATCGGCAACCTGTTGGTGAGTCAGCTCAAATTCTTGCATCAAACGTTGTAATGCAATGGCTTCTTCCATGGCATTTAAGTCTTCACGTTGAATGTTTTCAATCAACGCAATGGCAACCGCCGCTTCATCGGGAACCGGTTTAACGATACAAGGGATTTTTTCGACACCCGCCAATTGGGAAGCGCGCCAACGGCGCTCACCGGCGATGATTTCATATTGGCTATCGCTGACAGGACGCACCACAATCGGCTGAATAATGCCTTGATTGCGGATGGAATGGGCGAGTTCTTCTAACGCCTCGGGAGACATGTCCTTACGAGGTTGGTATTTACCCGGTTGTAGCAGGTCGAGATCCAGATGAATAAGTTCTTCTTTTTTATCGACAACAACCACTTCTTCCGTGTGTTTTTTACTCGCGGCGTGGCTGTTACTCAGTAAAGCATCTAAGCCTTTGCCTAACCCTCTTTTCTTTAACGTCATGGTTATCCTTTACGCTCGCTTAGCCTGAGTTTTCTGTTCGGAACGGCGGATCATCTCGCCCGCTAACGCTAAATATGCCTTAGCCCCCGCACTCGATTTATCGTAGTACATGGCAGGTGCACCAAAGCTCGGCGCCTCGGCCAAACGCACATTACGTGGGATCACAGTGCGATAAACCTTATCACCAAAATGCTGTTTTAGCTGATCGGACACATCATTCGACAGGCGATTACGCGGGTCATACATGGTCCGCAAAATCCCTTCAATACCCAAACCAGGATTCACCACCGCCGCTAATTTGGTGATGGTATCAATCAAGGCGGTTAAGCCTTCCAGTGCAAAGTACTCACACTGCATTGGCACCAGCACGGAATCCGCCGCCGACATGGCATTCACCGTCAACATGTTGAGCGAAGGCGGGCAATCGATAAAAATATAATCGTATTGATCTTTTATCGGTGCGAGCGCATTACGTAACCGCACTTCGCGGGCAAAAAACTCCATGAGTTTGATTTCTGCCGCGGTCACATCGCCGTTACTGGCGATCAGATCGTATTTTCCCGTGGTGTCTTTGACCACGATCTCATCGAAGGGCTTTTCTTCAACCAGCAATTCGTAAGCCGTGTTTTCGACTTCGTATTTATCGACACCGCTGCCCATAGTGGCATTGCCCTGAGGATCGAGATCGATCAGCAGCACTTTACGCTTAGTCGCGGCTAAAGAGGCGGCTAAGTTGACACAAGTTGTTGTTTTCCCTACGCCACCTTTCTGGTTGGCCACGGCAATTACTTTACCCACAATGTCACCCTGTATGTAAATTCTGGTTTATTGCCT